>NZ_MCNV01000010.1 GCF_001718195.1 Paraburkholderia nodosa | reverse complement strand
CGAATCGGGATAGGGGCAGGCCTCGCGGCCCGACCCCTCCCACGCCACCGTGCGTACGGGTCCGTACACGGCGGCTCGGATCAGTTAGCCGACTGGACCGACGGAGGGAAGTCCAAGAGAGCGTAGATACCGGTTTGGCAGTGCGAGACTCAGCGCGGGGCTGCAACTAAGCCGCCACGCATTGTGCGGCGATCCAACGGTCTGAGCGGCTAGATCACGGCTAACCCCGCGGGCAGTCAGTTCCTTGAAACGGGTCCGGCCACGCTTCCACTGCTTCCAGAAGAAGCAGCGGATTCGGCGACGAATCCATTCATCGAGGCGCTTCAACACGCTTGGGGTTTCGCAGAAACCAAAGTAGCCACGCCAGCCCGTGAGATACCGCTTCAGCGTACCAATCATCTGGTCGACGCTGACGCCTCGGGTGCGCTGTGTCAGTTCCCTGATCCTCTCCTTGAAGCGAGCCAGTGCTTTGGGTGCAATGCGCCGTTTAGCCTGTTCCCGGTTCGAGAAGGTAAAACCCAGAAACTTCCGCGTGTGTGGTGGCGCGACCGCGCTTTTCGCTTCGTTGACCGTCAGCTTGAGCTTGCCAGTGAGGAAGGCTTTGAGGCCCATCATCACGCGCTGGCCAGCGCGTTCGCTGCGTACGTAGACGTTACAATCGTCGGCGTACCTCACGAACCGCAGTCCGCGTTGCTCAAGCAGCTTGTCAAGATCGTCGAGCATCAGATTGGATAACAGCGGCGACAGGGGACCGCCTTGTGGCGTGCCTTCGTCCGTTGCACCAACCAGCCCGTGCTCCATCACTCCTGCCGTCAGGAACGAGCGGATCAGCTTCAGGACGCGCCTGTCGCTCACCCGCTTTGCCACCCGGCTCATCAGGATATCGTGGTTCACGCGGTCAAAGAACTGCGCCAAATCCAGGTCGACCACCCAGCGGTGTCCCGCCTGGATGTAGCCCTGCGCGCGCGCCACGGCCTGATGTGCCGAGCGTCCCGGACGAAATCCGTAACTGGAGTCCGAGAACGTCGGGTCCCACTGCCTTTGCAGCACCTGCAACACCGCCTGCTGAACGAGCCGGTCGAGCGCAGAAGGAATGCCGAGCTTGCGCACGCCTCCTCCGTCCGGCTTGGGTATCTCGACCCGTCTCACAGGCTGGGGTTGGTAGGTGCCTTCGAGCAGTGAGGCCCGTATCGTCGGCCAATGCTCTCGCAGTCCTGATTCCAGGACACCGGGCAGGCCTCCCGAGGTAAGCACAACCGCCTTCACCACACACCCGCCTGATTTACCACCCCAGCCTTTGATGGTGGAGGACTTCGCGATCATTGGCTCGCTCGTCCGACCGGGTAGGCCTCATATCAGGTTTCTGTTCGTCAGGTCGTGACTTTGCTACACGCTTCCTTCAGACCCCGCCTCGCGACGACGCCCTTGCGTTTCACTGGTCCTTCGCCCCATCAGGCTGGACAGGGGACTTTCACCCCCAAGCTGTTGTGCATGCTCGGCACACCAAAGAAACGCCCCGGTACTCGCGCACCGGGGCGAAAGGCTTGCCACGCTACAGGCAAAAAGAGCCGCAAGCTCTGCGGGTTTAGGTGATGATCCAGGCACTCGCGCAGTTATCCCGGCGCATCCCGGGAGAACAGACCCGGACTGCGATGCGCACTGGCCGCAATGATCCGCCCTCCCAGCAAGCGCGTATAGAAGCAGTCGACGCATAATTGACCGTAGCAGATCGGATTCGCGGTCGTGCGCACCATGAGAAAATCGCTCGAAGCACGAGTCCACCCATGACCTCTTTGGAAGAACCGGCACGCATGACACGCTACGAACGCCTCGCGCAAAGCATGGCCGCCGAGATTCGCTCCGGCAACCTGAAGCCGGGCTCGCGCATGCCGTCGCTGCGGCAAATCATTGCGCAGCACGGTGTCAGTCAGTCCACGGCCGCGCGTGCCTACTACGTGCTCGAGCAGTGGGGCCTCGTGCGCGCTGAAGAACGTTCGGGCTACTACGTCGCGCCGCTCTCCAAGCCCAGCAAGACGGACTCGCGAGCAACGACAGGCGAGTCCGCCACCGTCGATATCAGCGAGCTGGTGTTCTCGGTGCTCGACGCCGCCAAGCGCCCCGGTATCGTGCCGCTCGGCTCCGCCTTCCCTTCCCCATTGCTGTTTCCGCTGTCGCGGTTGGCGAAATCGCTCGGCCAGGCCGCGCGCAGCGTGAGCCCGTGGAGCACGGTGGTCGATCTGCCGCCCGGCAACGAGAACCTGCGGCGGCAAATTGCGCTGCGCTACATGCGGGTTGGCATCTCGCAGCCGGCCGAGGACATCATCATCACCAACGGCGCGCTGGAAGCGCTCAATCTTTGCCTGATGGCGGTCACGCAGCCCGGCGATATCGTCGCCGTGGAATCACCGGGCTTTTACGCGGCGCTTCAGGCGATCGAACGGCTCGGCCTGCGGGCAGTCGAAATTCCCGTGGATACCGCCACCGGGCTCGACCTCGACGCGCTGGCGCAAGCGCTGGACAAGCACCCCATCCGTGCCTGCTGGTTCATGACGAATTTCCAGAACCCCACGGGCGTCACGTTGTCGGCGGCGAAGAAAGAAGCGTTAGTCGAGCTGCTCGCGAAGCACGAAGTCCCGCTCATCGAAGACGATGTGTACGGCGAGTTGCACTACGCGCCGAACTATCCGCCGCCGGCCATCGCGTTCGACCGGCGTGGCCTCGTCATGCACTGCGGCTCGTTCTCGAAGAACCTGGCGCCGGGTTATCGCGTAGGCTGGGCGAGCGCTGGGCGCTTCGCGGAACGCGTGCAGCGCCTGAAGCTCATGACGACGATCTCGGCCAGCATTCCCGCCCAGGCCGGCATTGCCGACTACCTCGAGCATGGCGGCTACGAGCGTCATTTGAAGAAGATCCGGCTGGCCATGCAGACGCAGCGCGATGCGATGATCGAGGCGATTCGCCGGTGGC
Source organism: Paraburkholderia nodosa (assembly GCF_001718195.1). Classification (GTDB taxonomy): domain Bacteria; phylum Pseudomonadota; class Gammaproteobacteria; order Burkholderiales; family Burkholderiaceae; genus Paraburkholderia; species Paraburkholderia nodosa_A. The sequence goes on along the minus strand of NZ_MCNV01000010.1, from coordinate 287,187 downwards.
TGCCTGAAGGCACACAGTACACGCGGCCCGAGGGCGGCTATTTTCTGTGGCTCACGTTTCGCGAGCGCATCGACGCCATGGCGCTCCATCGTCTCGCGATCGAACGCGGGATCAGTGTCGCGCCCGGCCCGCTCTTTTCCGCGTCACGCGCATTCGAAAACTGCATACGGCTCAATTACGGGCATCCCTGGTCGGCGCGCATCGATGAAGCGATCCGCACACTGGGCGAACTGCTCGTTCATCCCGATGTGTGTGCACAATCGCGCTCGATCGATGCGCGCGGCACCAACCCATAGCGACCTTAACTGCCAAAGAACAGGTTGCAGAAACTCGCCGGGCCCACACAGGTCTTGGCGTCCCGTGCCTGCGTCTTGGCCGGACGCTGCGGCGCCTGATACGTATTCGCCCGGGACGTATTGGTCTGGGCCGTTTGTTGAGCATCCGTCTGCGCGGGAGCGACGGATTCGGCATGGACAGCGAAGCTGGCCGACAGCGAACAGGCGAAGAGGACAGCAGTAAGCAATTTCATTTCAATCTCTCTAGCAAGGTGATGGAGGCGACGCCTCCGGGGAAACAGCCTGGCCAGATTAATCACTTTCACTACTCAAGAGAATCCTGCAACCGCGGGAATGATCCTTCCATTCCATGGGAGTATCGAGAATCCGGCTCGCGCACAACATGCGGACGCTCACAGCAGACAAACACGGCTCAAATCCACCGTGCGGCGATAGACATTCCTGTTGAGCCAGGGAACGAAGGTGTATTCGTCATAAGCAGTACTGCCAACGAATATCCAGTTGTGCAATACGTAAGACATCGCTACCTCTTCGGCGTAGAACGAATTCGTTTGCCTCTCGCGGCAAGCCGTCACGACATCATCGCGAGAGCTTCACTTCGCTTCATCGATTGCGGTATGCGTATGACGTCATCGGTACCCGCCTTCGCAGGCGCCCGAAAGAACTCGATGCAAAAGTCGACGAACATTCTGAGCCGTGCCGGGATCAGTTCACGGTGAGCATAAAAAAGGCATAGTTCAACGCGGCTATCGGATGCCGTACATTCCGGCAGGACGTGCACGAGATGTCCCATATCGATATCTTCGCGAATCATGGTTTCAGGCAGCGTGGCAATGCCGGTGCCGTCGAGCGCTGCCGCGCGCAGCAGCACGTCGTTGCCTTCCATCGACGAATTGGGCGAAATACTCACTTTCCGGCCGCCCTCATGAAGTTCGATGAAGTCCGCACTCTTCTTTCTCGTTTCCGGATCGACGAGCAGAAAATGGTTGGGGAGCTCCGCAGTGGATTCCGGCACACCGTATTGCTCGAGATACGCGGGCGCGGCTACGAGAATGCGTGGCGAGCGCAATAGCGTGCGGCGAATCACGGTGGACTGCTCGACGAGCTGAGGCGGAAGAATGGCGATATCGAAACGGCCGTCGAACAGATTCGTGACGTGGTCCTCAACGGAAACCACCAGACTCACATGAGGAGCGATGGCGCGATAGCGCCGCATCAACCGCGAAAACGCGCCGTTCACCAGTGTGGGGTGCACGACGAGCCGCAACTTTCCGCCATTGACCTCGTGCTCCATCGCAATGCGCCGATTCGCTTCGTCCAGTTCTTCGAGCAGACGGCAGCAAATCAGGTAGTACGATTGCGCGGCGTCCGTCAAGGAAACGGACCGCGTAGTCCTGAGCAAGACTCGCGTCTGGACGCATTCTTCGAGCTTTGCGATCGCTTTCGACACGGACCCAGTCGTCACATTCAATGACTCGGCGGCCTTGCTGAAACTCTGATACCGCGCAGCGGCGACGAATGCACGCAACATGTAAAGCTGATCCATCTCGCACCTCACAAGTGTTTTGCCCTGCCCGACGATTCAAAGCGTAGGCGCGCAAGCCGCGCGACGGTATCGTCCGATGTGGTGTGATGTCCTATGCAGCCGCGTGCGCGTCTAATACATCCGGATGGCCTGCATGGGCGGCCGGCATAGCCGCCGTTTCGCCAGGCCCGGCAGCGCCCGAATTTCAGGCGTTCGGCCGCATCACTTTTTCAGCAATTCACTAATCCGTGCGAGAAGTCCTGCGTCATCCACGGGCTTCGAAAAAAAACCGGCGGCGCCGTTATTTTTTGCGCGCTCGCGCACGTCCTCGGTCACATACGCCGTCACGAAAATGACGGGGATGGGACGCTTCCATCGCTTGATCGACTCGAGCAGCGCAAAGCCGTCCATGCCCGGCATCTGGATATCGGCGACGACGAGTTTCAGTGTCGAGCGGCGCGTATCGTCCAGAAGATGGTGTGCGGATGCGTAGTCGATCACGTTCCAGCTTGCCGAACGCAGCGAACTGGACAGCGCCATCCGGACGGATTCATCGTCGTCCACCATGCCGATCGTCGCAGGCGGCCGCGCTGGTTTTATCTGGGGTCCGGTGGCCATCGAAATGAGGCAGAAAGGTAGAATCTTTCTGCAAAGTACAGGCGCGCCGAGGGGGCAGCAATCACACTATCGGATGATTCTTGTGACAGTGCGTATTAGCGGGGCGAGATCCGTGCGCCGACGCAGGCAGCCATGGCGCAGCGAATGCAAAATGCCTATCTGGCGCTCTGCGGAGCCGGCTGCACCTGCTGCAACTTCTTGATGAGTTCGGCCACGGAGCGCGCATTGAGTTTGTGCATGGCCTGGGCCCGATGGATCTTGACCGTGACCTCGCTCAGGCACAGCAGGTCCGCGATCTGCTTGTTCAACAGACCTTCCGAGACCAGACCGATGACTTCGCGCTCGCGCGCCGTGAGCGAATCGTATGCTTGACGAATACCCGCGACGAGCCTCGCCTGGCGCCGCAATTCGCCATCGCGTTTGAGCGCGGCGGCGATCGTGTCGAGCAGATCCTGGTCCTTGAATGGCTTCGTCATGAAATCGAAAGCGCCCGCTTTCATCGCCTTGACGGTCATGCCGATATCGCCATGTCCCGTCAGGAAGACGATGGGAAATCGAATGCTCTCCTTGAAGGCTTCCTGCTGAAGCGTGAGGCCGCTCTCGCCGCGTAACCGGATGTCGAGAATGAGGCAGCTCGGCACGTCCGGCATTTGCACGGCGAGAAATTCGTCAGCCGATTCGAACGCCCGCACCTCGATGCCCACTGACATGAGCAGACTGGTCAGCGCACCACGAATGGACTCGTCGTCGTCGATCACGTACACGAGCGAGTCCGGTAGTTGTTCACTTCGCGTCCCAACGCTATCGTGTTTCATCGCTCGATCTTCGAAAAGTTCGTGATGGCGAAAAAGTGCCGATGCTCGCCATATGGTAAGCAATAGCAAGACTTATCGCCACCGCTTGCACACCGTGGGCGATGACTTCCTTTGAAGCAGGCACCCACATAAATCATACTTTTCAGCCTCGCTCTTTTTCGCGTACCACGCCTGGGACCTACGCGGCTCATCCCTGCGTATGAGGGACCACATGCCGGCAAGATGCAGCTTCAGCCATTCGGAGAATGGTCAGCCTGGCGCTGCACGCCTAACCTTTTTCCAGTGGGCCATCGCGCTATCGGGATCACTGCTCAGGTTGGGTGTGCAAAATGAAAGTCGCTATTGTGGTGCTTGACGGTGTACAGGCCATGGATATCGCAGGCCTGCTCGACGTGTTCTGCGAAGCGAACCGTTTGCTCGGCGAGACGCGCCAGTATCAGGTGCCCCTCGTTGGCGAGCACGCAGGCGCGGTCGCCTGCTCGAACGCGATGCAGCTTTGCGTGCCGTGGGTCTATGGGGACTTTCGCGCGAACATCGACGTGCTGCTGGTGACAGGCTCCGCACACGCCACGCACGACGGGCCGAGACCGGATTTCCTGGACTGGCTGCGGCGCCGCGCACTCGAGTCGAAGCGATACGGCTGCGTCTGCAACGGCGCATGGCTGCTCGGGCGCGCCGGTCTGCTCGATGGCAGGGAGATTGCCACGCGCTGGACCGACGCGAGCCGTATGGCCGGCGAATTCCCGCGTGCCCGCATACGTCCTGACAAGAACCTGATTCGCGATGGACGCCTGATTTCGTCTGCCGGCACGACCGCCGGACTCGATCTGGGCCTCGCGCTCGTCGCGCAAGACTGGGGCCAGAAGCTCGCCGAACAGGTGGCAAGACGTCTCGGCGCCAAGCTGCAAAGCGAGCCCTACCAACGTCATCCTTACGTTGCGCCTCCAGGCGATGAAAGTTCGATTATCGGAAAAGTACATCGCCATATCGACGACCATCTTTCCGATGTGCTTTCGATAGAGCAGCTCGCCGAGGCGGTCTACGTGAGCCGGCGCACGCTGTCGAGAATCTTCGCGAAGTATCTCCACACGACCCCTTCCGCATTCGTGGACCAGGTTCGTGTGGGTGCCGCAAAGCGGCTATTGGAGGAGCGCAACGTTCCGATGAAAACCGTCGCGTTCGACTGTGGCTTTCATAACGCCGCGCACATGCGCATGGTGTTTCAGCGGCGCCTCAAGCTCACTCCCCGGCAATACCGCCAACAGTCCCACACGACCGAGGCAGCTGCCTGAGTGATCGCCACGAGCGCAGCCCCGCCATCCCGCCGCGATTTGTTCTCGTGGCGCAAGACTCTTTGTCCATGGTGTGTGTTCGCACTCGCAACGGATACGCCTACAGTGGTTCTCCATCGGATCCATCGATTCGAACGGCCACCCGGCCGACTTACCCATACTATGAGACACACAATGAGCACTTCCAGGGTCGTCATCGTCACCGGAGCATCGCAAGGCATCGGCGCCGAAACCGTCAAGGCCTTCCGCGCGCAGGGCCATCGCGTGGTCGCCACGGCCCGCTCCATCACGCCGGCCGCTGAGGCCGACTATGTCGCCGTGGCCGGCGACATCGGCGACGCCGCCACGGCTCGCCGCGTGGTGGACGCCGCCATCGAGCACTTCGGCCGTGTCGATACGCTCGTTAACAACGCGGGCATTTTCATTGCGAAGCCCTTCACGCAGTACACCGCCGACGACTACGCCGCAATCCTGAACGTCAACCTGAACGGCTTCTTCCACATCACGCAATATGCGATTGAAGCGATGCAGAAGCACGGCAGCGGCCACGTGGTGAACGTCACCACCACGCTTGCCGACAAGGCGAACAGCAAAGTCCCGTCCGTTCTTGCCTCGCTCACCAAGGGTGGTTTGAACGCTGCGACGCGCTCGCTCGCAATCGAATATGCGCGCGCGGGCATTCGTGCCAACGCGGTTTCGCCTGGGATCATCAAGTCGCCGATGCATGCTCCCGAAACGCACGCCGCGCTCGGCGCGATGCATCCGGTCGGTCACATGGGCGAAATGAGCGACATCGTCAACGCCATCCTCTATCTCGACTCGGCACCGTTCGTGACCGGCGAGATCCTGCACGTGGACGGCGGCCAGAGCGCAGGTCACTAAGCGGTTGAGCATTGCCCGCGCCCCGGCCTCGATGGCTCGCCGGGGCGCGGGCGCGTGGCGGCCGCTTATTGCACGTTAGTCAGCGTCTTCGTGATGACGAGCCATCTGTCGCGCTGGCGCATGATCGAAAAATAATTGTAGTAATTGAAACCCAGCATGCGCGCATGCAGTTTCGCCGTCGCGATGTTCTGCTGGACATCGAGCATCAGCAGTTCTGTTTCGACCCGTTCGCCCAATTCGGCCGGCGATTTCCTGATTGCCACACCCGCAAGATACTCGTCGATCGTCTTGTAGTAGGGCTGGCCATTCACCTCCCCCGCCACGATCGCGCGCGCGTCGAACACCTTTCTCAGCTGTTCCACATCGCCGCGCCAGGTGGCATCGAAATAGCGCTGCACGAGTTCGACGATTTCGTTGCTGTCGTTCATTGCATCACACTCCTTATTGATTCCCGACTCGGTCCGTCAATTCGAAGCGGGCTGCGCAATCGCTTGCGCAGCCTCGCTTCGAACAACCCGGATCAAAACGATCAGGCAAGCGGCCCCTCGATCTCATTGAGCCTTTCTTCGAGTACGTTGACGCTCGCATAGCCCGAATGCACGGCGTACGTCCGGCCTTGTTCTTCAAGCATCAAGGTCGGGAACGACGCGACGCCAAGCGCTCGCGCACGGGCGAAATCGCGCTGCGTTTCTTCCTGCGTTTCCGCTGCTTCCCACGCCTGGTAGAACGCGTCGGCACTTACCTGAACGCCTACAGCATCCAGCGCGGTCACGGCGATATCGCTCAGCACGCGACCGTCGGTCGTATCCAGCCCTTGCACGTAGAAGCCGTTCTGAAGCGCACGGAACACCGAAAGCAAGGCGTCGCCACTGGCGAAGCGGCGCGCCGCTACAACGGCACGGCAAATCGGCTCGGTATCGTAGACGAACCCCTCACGCGCCATGAACGCTTCGCGGTTGAACGGCAAGCCGCTCAGTGCTTCGACGCGCTGCCAGTGCTGCAACCGGAAACGCTTGCCGGTCGCATCGAGAACATCGGTCGCCCCGGCGCGAATACCGCCGACCACGATTTCCAGTTTCAGGTCCGGCACGCGCGCGACGAGCGCCGACAGCTCTTTGCCAAAGCCATAGCACCACGAACACATCGGATCGCCAACATAGATCAATTTCATTCTTGCTCGCTCAAGTGAAGAGACAACGCGGGGCCCGCAGGACCCCATGCCCCGCATCGCTCCCAGCCATCAGAGTGACTATAGGTTTCTGGCCTCACTCGATAAACGCCGTAGCCAGAACTTCTTTTGTTACATGGCGGAAAGACGAAAGGCTCTTCACAAGCAGAGTGGCGTTGCCATGCTGGCCTAGAACATGTCAGAAGCCGCTTGATGACCTGCACGCGCGCCCCCCGACTCCTCGCCATCCCTCGACGGGATGAACGGGCCGGTGATCATCTCCGAATAGCTCATGCCGGGCCCAACCATCGGAAACACATCGGCATCCTGATCGATCATGACTTCGAGGAAAGCCGGACCGTCGAACGCCACGAAAGCCCGGAGTGCTTCCTCGACTTCGCTCAGGACCTCGACGCGCTGCGCGAATTCGAACCCGTCGGCACGCGCGGCCATGACAAAGTCCTTTCGATGAAGCGACTTGTCGCTCACGCACAGGCGCCCGTCGTAGAAAAGACGTTGCCACTGCCGGATCATCCCGTCACCGACATTGTTGAACAGCAGCACTTTGACCGGCACGCCATACGTGGTCGCGGTCTCCAGATCGCCGATATTCATGCGCATGCTGCCGTCACCGTCGATGTCGATCACGAGGGCATCCGGGCGTCCCATCTGGGCGCCGATTGCAGCGGGCAGGCCAAAGCCCATTGTCCCCATGCTGCCCGACGTGAGAAAGCTGCGCGGCTCGACGAAATCGAAAAACTGCGCAGCCCACATCTGGTGCTGGCCCACGCCCGTGGTGACGATAGCCCGGCCGCCGGTAATCTCGCTCAGCTTTTCCACCACGAACTGCGGCTGAACGAGCGGGCTCGCGCGGTCATAATTCATGCCGTAGCGCTGCTTCAGCTCCTTGATATGGTCGAGCCACGCCAAAGGCGCTTGCACGTGCGCTTCGTGTTGCATCAGCGAAAGCAACGCGTCTTTCGCGTCGCCCACATGAGTCCAGTGCGCGCGCTTCACCTTGTTGATTTCGGCTTCGTCGATATCGACGTGCGCGACATACCGTGCTCGCGGTGCAAATGCATGGGGGCGGCCACCCGCGACCCGATCATCGAATCGCGCGCCCACGGCAATCAGGAAGTCGCAATCTTCCACCGCGTAGTTCGCACAAGCCGCGCCGTGCATGCCCAGCATGCCGAGCCCCAATTCGTGCTTCACGGATATCGTGCCGAGCCCCATCAACGTGTTGACCACGGGAATGCGGTAGCGCTCGGCGAACAGGCGCAATTCCGCGGTGGCGCCAGCGGTAATGACGCCCCCGCCCACATACAGCAGCGGGCGCTTGCTTTGCGCCAGCAGATCGAAGAATTCGTCGCGCTTGCCCGCTTCGAGACGTGCTCCCTTCGCCACCTTGCGAAGGCGGTCGGAGTAGCCGCGAAACGCCAGCGTGCCGTGCCCCTGCCAGGTGCCGGTCCAGTTCTGGATGTCTTTGGGCACATCCACCACAACCGGCCCGGGACGGCCGGTGCGCGCGACTTCGAACGCCGTGCGCAGCGTTTGTTCGAGCTTGTCCGGGTCGGTAACGAGAAACACCTGCTTGGCGCACGCCGACATGATGTTGAACACCGGCGCTTCCTGGAAAGCGTCGCTGCCAATCGCGGCACGCGGCACCTGCCCGCAGATGAGAACCACCGGGACCGAGTCGCCATTGCAATCGGCAATCGGTGTCACCGCATTGATCGCGCCGGGACCGGACGTCACCATGAACACACCGACCTTTCCGCTCGCGCGCGCGTATCCCGCGGCCATGAAGCCGGCGGTCTGTTCGTTGGCGGGTACGACGAGGTTGATCTGACGCTCGGGCTTGTCGGCGTGCAGTTCGTTGAAACGGAACACGGCGTCGTAGGTCGGCAGGATCGCGCCGCCGCTATAGCCGAACACGGTATCGACACCCTGTTCGCTAAGTACGCGCAAGATGATGTCGGCGCCCGACATCGGTTCGCCGGGAAGTGGCGCTTTCTGGGAGCTTTCTGGAGCAATATTCGGGTTCTGGGACATACGAGGCTCGCACGGAAACGGGCGCTGATGCGGTCAGCGGCCAAACACAACGGATCATTTCCCTTCCGACTCAAGAACAGCGTATGTCCCCTACCAGCTCGTGGACGACAGCGTCAGCGGGTTCTCCGCATGAAGCACAGTCCACCCGGCACTCTTTTGACGTGCGCCTGGAAATACTGTGAGAAAGGGTTCCAAGAATTCTGACAACGATTGAAGCGGCGCGCGTCAGCAATACGGCTGTTTATGGGCCAGGATGCGTCGCATCCGGGCCACCGTGGCTGACGGCTGACTGTTTCCTACCACTCGGCAATGCCGACATCCATGTCCTCGTCGTAGAACGCAACCAGAAACTCTTCGGGCATCAACCACGAATCGACGCTCACGGTTTGCGCGCCAACATCGACATCGACCTTCGCGTCGGCGTCCACCGACTTCATCGCATGGACGATCGTCGAAAGATCGTCCGGGCGGATTTCAGTTTTCATCGCGAACTTCATTTTTCACCTCTCTGTCTGGATATCCAGTCTCGATAACTATAGGATCAACGCCCCATGCCACCAACCAGGCCAGCCTCAATTCACTCTTTACATCGCGTAACCCAAACCGGAGGCACAGGGCAGTCATTCAACCGGGTCGAGCAGGTCTACCGCTTCGGTGAACGCCAGGACGGCTTCCCGCACGCCTGCGACTCCCAGACCATTCAAACGGAGCAGTTCGGCACGGTCGCCGTGCGGGACAAAGGCGTCGGGAAGTCCGAGCCGCAGCATACGTACGGCCCACCCTTCCGCCGCGATCCGCTCGGCGCATGCGGCGCCCGCTCCGCCGAGCACGGTGCCTTCTTCGATCGTCACGATCACCTCGTGCTCGTTGGCAACCGTCAGCAACAAGTCTTCATCGAGCGGTTTGACGAAGCGCATATCGACCACGGTCGCATCGATCTCCCTTGCGACTTCCATCGCGACCGAGAGCAAGGGCCCGAACGCGAGAAACGCCACCCGCGCGCTGTCCCGCTTGCCGGAGACGCGGCAAACCACGCCTCTTCCGAGCGGCAGTGTTTCTTTCGTCTGCTCAATGACTTCAGATCCCGTTGTCTCCCGCGGGTATCGCACGGCGCACGGTCCAGGCCACGCAAGGCCGGTGTTCAGCATGCGATAGCATTCCTTTTCGTCGGACGGGGTCATCACCACCATATTCGGCACGCAACGCAGGGCCGCGATGTCGAACGCACCCAGATGCGTGGCGCCGTCGCCCCCGGCAATCCCCGCGCGGTCGAGCGCGAACAGAACCGGCAGATTCTGCAGGGCGACGTCGTGAATCAGCTGGTCATAGCCGCGCTGAAGAAACGTCGAGTAGATGGCGACGACGGGCCTCATTCCCTCAACGGCGAGGCCGGCCGCCAGCGTGACGGCGTGCTGTTCTGCGATACCCACGTCGATGTAGCGATCCGGATAACGACGCTCGAATCCGGTCAGGCAGGATCCTTCGCTCATCGCGGGCGTGATGCCGAAGATGCGCTCATCCGTTGCCGCCGCGTCGCACAACCATTGACCGAATACCTGGCTATAGGTCAGCTTGCCGCCCTTCTTGCGCACCAACCCGGTATCGGGTTTGAACGGGCTCGGCCCGTGGTACGCAACGGGCTCCAGTTCCGCAGGTCGATAACCTTTTCCTTTCTTCGTCACCACGTGGATGACGTGCGGCCGGTTGCGTGTCTTCGCGTCCCGCAGCGTGGCGAGTAGATTCGCCATATCGTGGCCATCGATGGGACCGACGTAGTCCAGACCTAGCGTTTCGAATAGCGTGGATATGGGGACGTTCGCTTCGTCGCGCCAGCGCGTAACCAGCGCCTCGAGATGATCATTCAGTCCGCCGACCGCCGGTGAAATCGACATGCGGTTGTCATTCAGAACGATCGTCAGCGGCAGCGTTTCGCAGGACCCTGCGTGATTCAGCGCTTCATACGCCATCCCCGCGGACAATGAGCCATCGCCGATCACCGCAACGACGCGGGCGTCCCGACCGCGCAGGCCCAGGGCCATGCCGACCGCCGCCGAAATCGACGTGCCGGCGTGCCCGACACCGAACGCGTCGTAAGGCGACTCTTCGCGCGCGGGGAAACCGGCCATCCCGCCCACTTTCCGCACGCTTGCCATGGCCGCTTTTCGGCCCGTCAGGATCTTGTGCGGGTAGCATTGGTGCCCCACGTCCCACACCAGGCGATCTTGCGGCGTGTCGAATACATAGTGAAGGGCAACCGACAACTCCACCACACCGAGGTTCGATGCCAGGTGGCCGCCGGTACTCGACACACTTTCGATCACGAATTCCCGAACCTCGTCCACGAGGCGCTGAAGCTCACGCTCATCCAGATCGCGCAGATTGCTCGGGAAATCGATCATGTCAAGCAGGTTCATGACGTTGCTGTCCTTGTTGTATGAAATTCAACCGGTCCTTCAGGTCGTCCGTGGTCCAGCCGCCGCCGAGCGCGTGAATGAGGTCGACATTCGCATCCAGTTGCCGCGTGCGAAGCGCGATGACACTGCGTTGCGATTCCAGCTCGGCCGATTGAGCCTCGACCACATCCAGGTAGCTCACCGCGCCGCGCTGATAGCGCGCGAGCGCCAGGTTGAGCGCGGTTTGGGCGGCATTGGCGGCGTCCTGCTGCTGATTCGTCGCGGTGCCCAGATCGTCGAGCAACGTGAGGTTGTCTTCCACCTGCCGGAACGACGCCAGCACCACGCTGCGATAGCGTGCCCCTGCCTCCGCCGTGGCCTCCTTCGCCGAATCCAGCTGCGCGTGGCGCTTGCCGCCGTCCAGCAGATACACCGCCAGCGACGGTCCGATCGCCCAATACGAACTGGAAAGACTGAGCAGATTGCCGAGCACCGAGCTTTGCACGCCGCCCTGCGCGCTGAGCGTGAGCGTCGGGAAATACGCCGCGCGCGCCACGCCAATTTTTGAATTGGCCGCCGCGATGCGCCGCTCGGCTGCGGCGACGTCAGGCCGCCTTTGCAACAACGTCGACGGCACCCCGACCGGAATCACGGGCAACGCGATCGAATCGGTACTCGGTGCGAGCTGGAACTCAGAAGGCGAAGCGCCGACCAGCACCGCCACCGCGTGTTCGAGCAATGCGCGCCTTGCCTTGATCTGGGTGAGTTCGGACTGGACCGATGACAACTGGTTGCTGGCGCGCGCCACGTCGAGACCCGACACGATGCCCGCGCCATGCCGGTTGCGGGTCAGGTCGAGCGCCTTCTGGTACGCCTCCTGGGTCCCCTCGATCAGCTGAATCTGCTGATCGAGACCCCGCAGGTCGATATAGCTTCGGGCCAGCTCGATTTCGAGGCTCAACTGCGTCGAGGCGAGATCCGCCTTCGACGCCTGCCCTTCGTCCTTGCTTGCTGCGACGGAATCGCGCACGCGTCCCCAAAGGTCCACTTCGTAGTCGACTTCGACACCCAGCGTGGCTGAGTTGTAATCGGTCGGCCCAGTCGGGCTGCGCAACGGCCGCGAGTCCGACTCACGGTCGCGCTGGACATTGCCCACAGCGGAAACCTGCGGGTACATCTGCGACTTGACCTGCCTGATGTACGCCTGCGACTGCTCATAGTGAAACAGCGCCGCGCTCAGGTCGGGGTTATTCGCGATCAGCCGTTGCTCGAGGTCGTCGAGTTCCGGCTCCTTGTACAGCTTCCACCATCCCGCGCGATCGAGCTGGTCAGCGGGGCTGGCCACGGTCCATGGTCCCTGGGTCTGGTACTGCGCCGCCACGGGTGTTTCCGGAACCTCGTAGTGCGGCGCGAGCGAGCACGCGGCGAGCACCACGGCACTCACCAGCGTGGCGAGTTTCAGATACCTAGTCATGCTTGTCACCTTTGGCCGTGGGCGCGATCACCTGAACATGGTCGCCTTCGACAAGACCATCGGGCGGCGCGTCGACCACGCGGTCGCTCTGCGCCAGCCCCGAGCCGATATCGACCGCGTTGCCGAGGTCCTGCACGATCGAAACGGGTTTGAAGTGAACGGTGTCGCTGCGATCGACAGTGGCCAGCCGCAGCCCCCGGTTGTCGAATATCAGCGCGCTCGCCGGCACCCGCAGTGCGTTGGCGCGCGCCGGCAGCGAAAAATGCAGATTCACGAAGTCGCCCGGCAACAGCAAATGACCGGGGTTATCGACCATCAGCTGGACGAGCGACGTGCCCGATGCGGCGTTCACCGAGTCGGCCTGACCCACCACCGTGGCGGTGAATGTCTTGCCCGGATACTCCGGTACGGTGAAGGTGCCAGTTCCACCGGGCTTGACCGCCGGCACGTATTCCTGCGGCACGCGTACGTACACGCGCAGCTTGTCCACGCTCGATACAGAGAAGAGTTGCGGCCCCGTACCGCCGCCCGCATTGATCAATGCGCCAACGTCGGTGTTGCGTGCAGTGATCACGCCGTCGAACGGGGCGACGATCCGCGCGAAGCTCTTGGTCGCGACCAGCCGGTCCAGATTGGCCTGCGCTGCCGCCACGCGGGCCTGCTTCGCCACGTAGTCCTGCGTGCGGTCATCGACCTCCTGGCGCGATACTGAATCGGAGTCCAGAAGACTTTGCCAGCGTGCCGCGGTCGTTTTCGCGAGCGCGGCATCGGCTTGCGCGCTCGCGAGGTCGGCCTTCGCCTGGATCAACTGCTGATCGAGTTCGGGCGTTTCGATCTCGGCGAGCGTCTGGCCTGCCTTCACCGGTGTGCCGATGTCGACGCTCCACGATTTCAGGTATCCGCTCACTCGTGCATAGATGGACGCGCTTTCGAAGGCCTCCAGTCTGCCGGGCAGGTCCAGCGCGCCGCCCGGCGCCTCCGGCGCGGGCACGACGACATTCACGGACGGCACGGCTTGCGCCTCGGTCCAGTCTTTGAGTTGATGCTCATGCTTCATGCGAAGCGAGACGCCACCAGCCACGATGAGGACGGCGAGCGCACCGCCGACAATGCCTGTTAAAGAAAGCTGACGCTGCGCGAGTGCGGCGCGTGTTGTGGGTTCAGAGGACATGGATCGAATCTCCGGTAAACTGCGCGGCCGTCGATGTGCGACCCCGACGCGAGTGGATCATGCAAAAAATAGCGGGCACGAGAAAAAGCGTTGCAGCAGTGGCAAACAGCAGTCCGCCAATCACCGCTCGGCCCAACGGCGCGTTTTGCTCTCCGCCCTCGCCAAGACTTAATGCCATCGGCGCCATGCCGATGATCATCGAGAGTGCCGTCATGAGGACCGGCCGAAACCGGGTCGTACCGGCTTCCAATGCAGCCTTGAACGCGTCGCCGTGCTCGGTCAGACGTTCGCGGCAGAAACTCACCACCAGAATCGAATTGGCCGTAGCCACGCCCATGCACATGATTGCGCCGGTCAGTGCGGGCACCGAGAGCGTGGTATCCGTCGCAAACAACATCCAGACGATGCCGGCCAACGCACCAGGCAATGCCGCCACGATCACGAGCGGATCGGACCACGACTGGAAATTGACGACGATGAGCAGGTAAATCAGCACAACCGCGCCCAGAATCCCGAACGACAACCCGCCGAAGGCGTTGTTCATCGTCTGAGCCTGGCCAAGCAGAACGACCTTCGCCCCCTTGGGTGCTTCCTTGGCATTGGCCGAGACGATGTGGCGAATGTCGGCGGCGACGGCGCCGAGATCGCGGCCCTGGGTCGTGGCGAACACCTCGACCATCGGCTGCACGTTGTAGTTGCTCACCACTTCGTTGCTGGCCGTGCGGTGAATGCTCGCGACCCCGCCGAGAATTTGCCCATCGTTGGCCTCGGCCCCGCCGCTCACCGGCAGATTCACGAGCGACGAGAGCGAATCCACGCTGTATTGCGGCGTCTGCAGCACGATCGAATACTCCACGCCATTGGCCGCGTTGAGCCAGTAGGTCGGGGCGATCTGGCTCGAACCCGCCATGTGCACCACGAGGCTGTTGGTCACATCGCGTTCGGTGAGGCCCTGAAGCGATGCGCGGTCGCGATCAACATCGATGTTGAATTGCGGATTGGCCTGCGATTGCTCGATGCGCGCATCGACGACGCCGGGCACGTGGCGGATCTGACGCAGTAACGAGTTCGCGTAGGCGAAGTCGGCCGGCAGATTGTTGCCGCGAATCTGCAGGTCGATCGGTGCGGGCGAACCGAAGTTCAGGATCTGGCTCACGATGTCCGCGGGCGGGAACGAGAACGTCACGCCGGGGAACGCGCGCGGCAGCGATTCGCGCAGCTTGCGCACATAAGCGGCCGTCGGCCCATGGCCTTCTTTCAGCGAGATCTGGATGTCGCCGTCCTGCGGGCCGATAGTGCCCGTGTTGTTGTAGGCCGTATTGATGGAGCTGGTGGAAAGTCCAATGTTGTCCACCACGGTGCCCAGTTCGGACGGCGGGATCGTCGCGCGCACCTGCGCTTGCACCTCGGCGAAGATCTCGGCGGTTCGCTCCACACGCTTACCCACGGGCGCACGCACGTGCAGCAGGATCTGGCCCGCATCGACGTCCGGGAAGAAGTTGCGCCCGAGCAGCGGCATCAACGCGAACGACGCCACGACGAATGCAAAGAAGCCAATCACGAACGTGCGGCGACGTTCCAGCACCCGTTCGAGCATCGCGGCATAGTTCGCACGCACGCGTTCGAAGCGCTGCTCGAATCCGCGGTGAAAGCGCGCCCACACGCCGGCAGACTCGTGATGTCCCTGCTCATTCGCATGGGACTTCGGCAGGTACTTCGCCATCGTCGGCACGAGCGTGCGCGAGAGAATGAACGAGGAAATCATCGCGAAGATCACCGACTCGGCCATCGGCACGAACAGGAACCTCGCCACGCCATTCAGGAAGAACATCGGCACGAACACGATGCAGATGCAAAGCAGCGAGACGAACGCGGGTGTCACGATTTGTGCCGCGCCGTCGAGAATCGCGCTTTCGACGTCCTTGCCTTGCTCCAGGTGCCAGTTGATGTTCTCGATGGTCACGGTGGCGTCGTCCACGAGAATCCCCACCGCTAACGCGAGCCCGCCGAGCGTCATGATATTGAGCGTTTCGCCGAGCACCGAGAGCACCGAAATCGACCCGAGAATCGCGAGCGGAATCGAGGTCGCGATAATGATCGTCGAGCGCCAGCTACCCAGGAACAGCAGGATCATCACGCTCGTGAGCAAGGCGGCAATCAAGCCCTCGCGCGCCACGCCCTTGATTGCAGACCGCACGAAGATCGACTGGTCGCCAATTGCGTCGATCTGGAGCGCGTCCGGCAAGGAGGCCTTCGCGTCGGCAACCTTCTGACGAATGCCGCCGATGATCGACAATGTGGATGCCGAACCGTTCTTGAACACGGTGAGCAGCACCGAACGCTTGCCTTCCACGTGAACGATATTGGGCTGCGGCGGGCTGCCGTCGGTCACGTCAGCCACATCGTGCATGTGCACCACGGTGCCATTGGCGGACTTGATCGGCAGGTTCGCAATGGCCGCGATCGTCTCCGGCGCGTCGTTCAGCTGCAGCGTGTACTCGTAGTTGCCGATCTTTTCGGTGCCGACCGGCGTCACGAGGTTCTGCGCCGTCAACGCATTGAGCACGTCCTCGGCCGACAAGGAGCGCGCTTCGAGTTCGGACGGCTTGATGTTGATCTGAACCTGGCGGTCCTTGCCGCCAAACGGAAACGGGATCGCAGCGCCGTTCACGGTCGCGAGAATCGGCCGCAACTGGTTCTTTCCGAGGTCCGCCAGATTCTGTTCCGAGAGGCCTTTGCCCGAAAGCGCGAGCTGGATAATCGGAACGGTCGAAGCGTTGTAATTGATAATGAACGGCGGCGTCGCCGAGGGCGGCAGCTGCTTCAAAATCTCCTGCGAAATGGCGGTCACCTGCGCATTCGCGGTACCAATGTTGGTGCCAGGCTGAAAGAAGATTTTGACGATGCCGTAGCCGGTAAGCGACGTGCCTTCGATGTGCTGAACGCCATTCACGGTGGTCGTCAACACCCGCTCATACGGAGCCATCACGCGACCTTCCATCTGGTCGGGCGAAAGCCCCGTGTACTGCCATACCACGCTAATCACCGGGATATTGATCGGAGGAAAAATATCCGTAGGGGTACGAAACGCCGACAAAACGCCGACGATCAGGATAAACACGGCCAGAACGACAAATGTATAAGGCCGTTTCAGCGCGACGCGCACGATGCCAATCATGATAATTCCAGTATTGAAGCTGGCATCGCCCCTAACCGCGGCGGATTCCAGCAAGCAGATTCTCGATGCCTTGAATCAATCTGCGTTTGATGGGATCCGGCCCGCGGACCCGCGAGGCGCACCGATCCAGTGGATAGCGGAAGCCACAATTCCGAGCACAACGCCGAAGGCGACGATGCCCGACCAGCCAAAGCGGCTCATGAGCCAGCCGCTGACCGTCGCACCGACTGCGCCGCCGAAAAACGTGGCCGTCATATAGAGGCTGTTGATTCGGCCTTGTGCTTTCGGATCGACTGAGAAAGCGCGTGTCTGGTTAGAAACGAGACCGGACTGCACGCCGATATCGAGCACGATCACGCCCACGATCAGCAGCGTGAGCGACGTGGCCGCGCCGGAAAGAAGCACGTAGGCGAGCGTCGCGATGACGATGCTCGCGCCGATGACCTTGCGAAAGCCCACGCGGTCGGTGGCATTGCCACCCAGCGATGCGGCGAACGCGCCGGCCGCGCCGATGATGCCGAAGCCGCCCGCCCACGCGCTGCCGAGGTGCCACGGCCCGCTCTTGAGCAGCGCCGCGAGATTGACCCAGAAGGCGTTGAAACAGGCCCACAGCAGCGCCTGGATGATCATCGATTCGCGAATCGGGCGATTGTCGCGAACGAGCGGCCACAGCGAAGCAAGCAGACGTCCATACGAAAGATTCGTGGAGGGCACGCCCTTCGGCAGCAACGCAGCGGCGGCGATAAAGACCGGCACCATGAACGCGGCTTCCACGCCGTACACCGCGCGCCAGCCCCACGCCGCGCCAATTGCGCCCGCGATCGTGCGGCCGACGAGGATGCCGACCATGATGCCGCTCACGACAGTGCCGACGTTACGCCCCCGCTCGCTCGGCAACGACATGACGGCGGCGAAGGGCACGAGCTGCTGTGGCACGCAACTCACGATGCCAAGCGCAAACGAAGCCGCGATCAGTGCCCAGATACCGGGCGCCACCGCCGCTGTCGCCGCGAAAACGAGTGCGAGCGCGATTTGAGTGAGCACGAGCTTGCGCCGGTCGAAGCGGTCGCCAAGCGGCAGCAGCAACGCGAGACCGGTCGAGAAGCCGAGCAGCGCCGCCGCTGCGACGAGATCCACCGTTGTGATGTTGACCCGCAGACCCGCTGCGATCAGCGGCAGGATCGGCTGCGTGCAGTAGATGTTTGTGATCACTGCGCCTGCGACGACCGCCATCATGACGATCTTGCCGCGCGATGCGACGGCGGGCGTTGCTGCACTTTCTGGGGTGCTGGATAAGCCGCTCACGACAACCTCCTTATTCGTTGAATTTCTCCGGTCTTTGCAGCGGATTGCCGCGATCCAGATTGAGGTCGAACGTTACGCGCTTGCATTTACGAAGAGAATCCCTCACGATCAAGATTCATCCTTCCACTATTTGATAGGGTCCATGAATCGCCTCGAAGCCATGGCCATCCTCGTTTCGGTCGCTGATGCGGGCAGTCTCTCGGCTGCCGCGCGGCATCTCGACATGCCGCTCGCCACGGTCAGCCGCAAGGTTGGGGAACTGGAAGCACACCTGAAGACGCGTCTCTTTCACCGCACGACGCGCAAGCTTTCGTTGACGGAAGCCGGCGCCGCATACGTGGCCGCCTGCCGGCGCATTCTCGAAGACATCGGCGAAGCCGAGCGTGCAGCCACGGGCGAATACGCCGCGCCCAAAGGCGAACTCGTGGTTACCGCGCCCGTTGCGTTTGGCCGCTTGCACGTGGTGCCGGTGGTGGCGGAATTCCTCGCGCAGTATCCGGAGATCGACATCAATCTCCTGCTGACCGATCGTGTCGTTCATCTGATGGATGAACACGCGGACGTCGCGGTCCGCATTGGCGAGTTGCCCGATAGCACGTTGATCGCAACGCGCGTGGGCACGGTGCGCCGCGTCATTTGCGCCAGCCCCGCCTATCTCGCGAAGCACGGCGTGCCAGCCGAACCCGCGGACCTGGCAGGCCATCAATGCATTACCTTCGAGGCGCTCGCGTCGCTGCGGGCGTGGTCTTTCGGCTCCGGCAAGTCAGAGCAGTCCGTGCCCGTTCATTCGCGGCTTGCCGTGAATACGGCGGACGCCGCCATCGAAGCCGCGGTCCTCGGCGTGGGTTTGATACGCGTGCTGTCCTACCAGGTTGCACGCGCCGTTCGGGCCAACGAGCTTCGCGTCGTGCTCGACACATTTGAAGCCGCGCCGCTGCCCGTCAATCTCGTGCATGCGGGGCAAGCACCCCTGCCGCTGAAGCTGCGCGCGTTCCTCGACTTCGCATCGCCGCGCCTGCGCGAGCGCACTGCGGGCGAACTCGTCAACGCCGAGAGCGCATGACGGCCTGAGCCGCGCGCGCAAAGGCGCTGCGCGCTCGCGCCGGAAGAGAATCCGCTAACATCGGGATCTCCCTTCCAGTGATCGAGAAGACCATGGACCGTCTCGAAGGGATGTCCATCCTGGTCGCAGTCGTCGATGCAGGCAGTTTGTCAGCCGCGGCCCGGCAACTCGGCCAGCCGCTGGCGACAGTCAGCCGCAAGGTCGGCGATCTCGAAGCGCACCTGAAGACCCGCCTGCTCCATCGCACCACACGGCACCTCTCGCTCACCGAGGCCGGCGAGGCTTATGTCGCGTCGTGCCGGCGCATTCTCGAGGACATCGGCGAAATCGAACGCGCCGTGACCGGCGAATACGCGGCGCCGAAGGGCTCGCTCGTGGCCACGGCGCCCGTGGTCTTCGGGCGGCTGCATGTGGTCCCTGTGATGGCGGCCTTTCTCGCGCAATATCCAGAGATCGACGCCCGCCTCGTGCTGACCGATCGCAACGTCAATTTTCTCGAAGACCACGTGGACGTTGCGGTACGCATCGGCCAGCTGCCGGACAGCAGTCTCGTGGCGATACGCCTCGGCGAAACGCGCCCTGTGGTGTGCGCGAGCCCCGCGTATCTCGCCGAGCGCGGCACGCCGCAAAACCCGGCTGATCTCGCCGATCATGCGTGCATCGGTTTCGAGGGAATCAATGCGTCGCGCACGTGGACGTTTGCCGGCGAAAAGTCGGAGCAGAACGTGCCGATCCACGCGCGGCTCGTGACAAACACGGCGGAATCGGCCATCGATGCCGCGACGCTCGGGACCGGTTTGACGCGGGTTCTCTCTTATCAGGTCGCGAACGCCGTGCAGGAAGGCCGCTTGCAGCTCGTTCTGGAAACCTTCGGGCTGGCGCCCATGCCGATCCATCTCGTCCATGCCGGCCAAACGCCGCTGCCGCTCAAGCTGCGCGCGTTTCTCGACTTCATGTCGCCGCGCCTCAAGGCGCGCATGTCCGCTGTTTGAATTCCCCGCGTTATTGAGCGCGAGTATCAACTGTTGTTCATCGCCGGTGGTTTTTATCAGCGCCGTTCGTGCGTAACCTTGGTTCGCAAATGGGAAAGCGCAAGGCGAAACGCAATGGATATGTCAGCAATCACCGCAATGAAGGCTTCCACGCCCGCCGAGCATGCGCTTTCAGCGCAGCCCGCGTGGCGCCGCGTGTTTCGCGAGGACGCGCTCACGGTCGGACTGATCCTGCCGCTCGAAACGCATCCGGACTCGCCGGTTCCGACCATGCGCGATCACATCGCCATGGCTCAGCGCGCCAAAGCAATGGGCGTGGCCGCGCTGTGGATGCGCGACATTCCGTTCTACGATCCTGCGTATGGCGATGCGGGCCAGATCTTCGAGCCGCTGGTGTATATCGCCAGCCTCGCGGCAGTGACGAAGGAAATCGCGCTCGGCACGACAGGCATCGTCTTGCCGATGCGCGAACCGCTTTTGCTGGCCAAGCAGGTGAATTCACTCGACCAGTTGACGAATGGAAGGCTTCTGTTAGGGATGTCCTCGGGAGACAGACCTTCCGAGTATCCCGTTTTCGGCATCGACTTCGATACGCGTGGCGAGCGGTTTCGCGACGCGTTCGAGACGTATCGAACAGTGAGCGAGCAGCCCTTTCCCGTGTTTTCCTCGCCACGCTTCGGTAAATCGGGCGGCACGCTCGACATGTTGCCCAAGCCGCCTTACGGACGCACCCCGGCCATTGCCGTCGGCCGGGCACAGCAGAGCCTCGAATGGATCGCGGCACATATGGACGGCTACCTCGGCTTCGTGCCCGGCCCCGCCGCGCTCGACGCGTTCGTGCGCAGCTGGAAAGACCAGGTCGCCCGGTCGATGGGCCGCGAAGCCTTCAAACCGGTTGCCTTTGGCGGGTACCTCTATCTGCATCCGCGGCCCGATTACCCGTTCCGCGCCATCAAGGGCGGCTTCGCTATCGGCAGCCGTTCGCTCAGACATTTTCTCGAAGCGGCACGCGAAGCGGGCGTGAGCCACGTCGCGCTGAATCCGAAAGTCACGCCGCGCCCTTACGCCGACGTACTCGACGAGTTGCACAGCGAAGTGTTGCCGTACTTTGTCCCGGAGGTGTTTCATGCGACACACGAACATAAGTGAAGCGCTCAATGCGCACTGGCAGGCGTCGGCGGCCGGCGATCTCGAAGCCGAACACGACATCTACGCCGACGACGCCATCTGCGACTACCCTCAATCCGGCGAACGCATTCTCGGGCGCAGGAATTTGCAGGCCCTGCGCGGCCATCATCCCGGCAAGCCGTCCGGTTTCGAAGTCAGACGAATGCAGGGCGAAGGCAATCTGTGGGTGACCGAATACATCATCGCTTACCAGGGGCGATCCGCTTTCACCGTGAGCATCATGGAATTCCATGACGGCAAGGTCGTTCACGAGACCCAATATTTTTCGGATCCCTTTGAAGCGCCCGCCTGGCGCAGCCAATGGGTTCAGAAGATCACGGCCAGCTAACGTTCGCTTCGAAAAATCGATTACGCAAATTGCAAAGCGAGATAGCCGGCCATGACCGCGCCGGCCATCTTCAAGCGCGCGCGGCGTTTTCACGCCGCGCCCGACTTACTTCGAAGCGGGCATGGCGAACTCCGCGCCCTTGTCGATGCTGCCGGGCCAGCGCTGCGTCACGCTCTTGTAGCGCGTGTAGAAGCGCACGGCTTCCTCGCCGTAGGCGTGATGATCGCCGAACAGCGAGCGCTTCCAGCCCCCGAACGAATGCCACGCCGACGGCACCGGACTCGGCACGTTGATGCCCACCATGCCGATCTGAATCTGCCGCGTAAACGTGCGTGCCGCGGCGCCATCGGCCGTGAACAGCGTGACGCAATTGCCGAGTTCGTGTGCGTTGACAAGCTCGATAGCACTGGCCAGATCCGGCACGCGAACCACCGAAAGCACCGGCCCGAAAATCTCTTCGCGATAGATCTTCATATCCGGCTTCACGTCGTCGAAAAGCGAGCCGCCCAGGAAGAAGCCCTCTTCGTGTCCCGCCACGGTATGGCCACGCCCGTCCACGACGAGCTTCGCGCCAGCCTCGACGCCCGCATCGATGTAACCCAGCACCTTGGTGCGATGCGCGGCGCTGATGAGCGGCCCCATGTCCAGATCGGGCTCCATGCCCGCGCCGATGCGCAGCGCGCGCACGCGCGGCGCGAGACGCTCGATCAGTTCGTCGCCGATGCTGCCTATCGCCACCGCGACCGAGGTCGCCATGCAGCGCTCGCCCGCCGAGCCGTATGCGGAGTTGATCAGCGCATCGACGGCCTGATCGAGATTCGCGTCTGGCATGACGACGAGATGATTCTTTGCACTGCCCAGCGCCTGCACGCGCTTGCCGCGTTTGGCGCCCTCTGCGTAGATATATTCGGCCACCGGCGTGGAGGCGACGACGGACATCGCGGCCACATCGGGATGCTGGATCAGCGCGTCGACGGTGCCCTTGTCGCCGTTCACCACGTTGAACACGCCTTTGGGGAAGCCCGCCTCGATGAAGAGTTCCGCCAGCCGGATCGACGACGACGGCGTGCGCTCCGAGGGCTTGAGGATGAACGTGTTGCCGGTCGCGGCGGCCATGACGAACATCCAGCACGGCACCACCACCGGGAAATTGAACGGGGTGACGCCCGCAATCACGCCCACGGGCTGACGCAAATTCCAGCTGTCGACGCCGCTGCTGCTTTGATCGGTGAAACCGGTCTTGAGCAGGTTCGGAATGCCGCACGCGAATTCGACGATTTCGATGCCGCGCATGACTTCGCCCCTCGCGTCCGAAAACAGCTTGCCGTGGTCGCGCGTAATGAGTTCGGCGATTTCGTCGAGATGCGCCTCTAGCAGTTCCTTGAACTTGAACATCAGGCGCGCGCGCTTGAGCGGCGGGGTTTCGCTCCACGCCGCAAACGCGCTTTTGGCGGCCGCGACGGCGGCGGCAACCTCACTGGTATTCGCAACCGGCACGCGCGCCGAAATGCGGCCCTGCGCGGGATCGTAGACGTCGTTGAATCGCCCGCTCACGCCAGCGGTGTATTGACCGTCGATGAAATGTTTCAGTTGGCGCACCGCGCCCTGGTTTGCTTCGCTCATACGTCCTTCCTTTAGGGAATCTGGGCACTGCGCGCGGACCGAAGAGAGTCCGCATCGCAGCGCGCGTCAAGTCGAGTGGCCGGGCATCTCCATGACTCCCCGCCAGGACCGGCAGTCATTGACCGCCGACGAGAACAGTCTACGTTTTACGGCTCCCGGCCGAGGGACTAGCTGCGACGGTTTGGGGACATTCCCGGCGCGTTTCCGGCCATCGCGACAAGGCGGAAATCGCGGCGATCCGAAGGGTCGAATGGTTTCGCGAGGCGGCGCTAAATGCGCGCTGGGGGCGAAGCGTTACCTTGTGCAGGAAGCGTGAAATGGAAGCTGACGCCAACGGGGGCGTTCGGCGTCACCCACAGGCACCCGCCGTGGCTTTGCACGATCGAGCGGCAGATGGGCAGCCCCATGCCGAGACCGTCGGGCTTGGTGGTAGCAGTCCGGCCCGAATCTGCGTTTCTCTGCAAGATCAGCCTGTGCCGCAGCAGATCGTCGATGGCAAGCGGCGCGCCGTGTTGCGCAAGACAGGCCAGCGCGGCGCAGACCACGAGCCCCGACTCGCAAAGACGGCGCGCCACGAAGCACCAGCAAGCGTACATTCAACTGGGGACTCAAGCCGCGCAATGCTCTTGCTCAACGAAGGCGAGGAAACACCCAGCTGGCGTGAAGCCTCGGCAAGACTGCCCGTGAGCGCGACGTTGATGAAGCCGATCACGCTGGAAAATTTGCGCGCAATCCCCGGCCGGCGTCGTGCTGTCGATTCCCATACGTCGTCGTGTCCGGACATACGAATCATTGTTATCGTTAAACGGCGCGCGTTCCGGATGACAAGCGCGCATCCGGGCTATGGCTTACCCGCCATATGTCGATTCCCATCCCCCTCCCAGCGCTTTACAAAGCGTAATGAGATTCGTGGCCGCCGTGGCTCTGCTTTGTTCGAGATTGCTTTGTGCTTCGAGCAGTTGCTTCTGCACGTTCAAGACGTCGAGATAGTCGAGCGCCCCGGCCTTGTACCGCTCCCGCGCAACCGAGAGCGCGCGCTCGTTCATCGTCACGGCCTGGGCCAGCCGGTCGCGGCGGCGCTGTTCGGCGTCGTAGGTGACGAGCGCGTCGTCCACCTCCTGCCACGCGCGCAGCACCGTCGCCTTGTAGGCAATCGCCGCCTCCTGCTGTTGCGCCTCGCGCAACTGGAGCGTTCCTTTCAGGCGACCGCCTTCGAAGATAGGAAACGTAATGGAAGGGCCAACGACGAACTGCCCTGACGCCCAACTGGCCAGACTCGAGAGCTGAAGACTCTGAAAGCCCGCACTGCCATTGAGCATGATGCGCGGATAAAAATCGGCCTTCGCCACGCCAATCGACGCCGTCGCCGCGTGCAGTTCGGCTTCCGCCTTGCGGATATCCGGACGGCGCTGCACGAGTTCGGAAGGAAAGCCGATCGGCACCTGCGCCGGCAGTACGGGCACCTCCTGCGTTGCGGCGAGCGTCTGACGCAGCGCGCCCGGTTCCTCGCCGAGCAGCAGGCCGATGGCATTGATCGTCGTTTCGGAGTGCGATTCGAGCGTGGGAATCAGGCTTTCGATATTCTCCACCTGCGCCGAAGCGTTCGAGACATCGAGGTCCGTGGTCACGCCTTCATGCGCGCGTACCTGCGTGAGCTTCAGCGCGTCGTTGGCGATGTCCAGGTTTTGATGCGCGATCTGCAGGAGTTCCTGCGTGTCGCGCAGTTCGATATAGTCTCGCGCAAGCTCCGCGCGTGCGCTCAGCAAGACCGAGTTCCGGTCCTCATAAGAGGCTTCCGAAAGCGCCGTCGCCGCTTCCACGCTGCGTCGCACGCGGCCCCAGATATCGATCTCCCATGACGCGTCGAAGCCGACCTGATACAGGTTATAGGCGGGCGAACCCTTCGAGCCCGGCATGGCCGCCACGCCAAGAGGCGCGCTGCCGGAGGCCGACTGCGGCTGACTCTGCGTGGGCGTCACGCCAAGCAGCGAGAGAATGCCGTTTTCACTGCCGCGTTCGCGGTTGTACGATGCGGCGCCGTCGAGTGTCGGATATTCGGCTGCGCCCGCTACGCGGCGCTCGGCCCGGCTTTGCAGCAGGCGCGCGGAGGCGGCTGCCACGTCCAGGTTTGCGTCGGCGAGCTGCTTTTCCAGGCCGTTCAATACGGGATCGTTGAACAGCGTCCACCATTCCGGACCGAACTGGCCTTCCACGGCTTTGCTCGGCGCCTGCGCCGTCTGCGTGCGGTTGAAGACCTCAGGCGTTGGCGACTTTGGCGGTTCGAAGTTGGGACCGACGGTGCAAGCCGCCATTGCGAGACACGCGAGAACCGGGAGAAGGATCGCGCGAACAGAATATTGGCTCGTGTTCATTTCCTTTCCGCTCCCTCGGCCGTCGCTTCTGCGCCCCGGCCAACGGCCACTTCGGCTTCCACCGAGAGTCCAACGCTCAATGCCGCTGCAGCAGGCTGCCCGCGATCGATCGTGATCTTCACGGGCACGCGCTGCACCACCTTCGTAAAGTTGCCCGTGGCGTTGTCGGGTGCGATCGGCGCGAAGCTCACGCCAGTCGCCGGTGCCAGGCTGTCGATGCGGCCATGGATCACGACGCCGGGAACGCTGTCGACCGTCACGCGCACGCTTTCGCCGGGCCGCATATTGGTGATCTGGCTCTCCTGGAAGTTGGCGACGACATACGCATCCGAAAGCGGCACGATTGCGAGCACGGGGGCGCCGGGCGTCACGAAGGCGCCGACCCGCGCCGAGCGGCGTCCTACCTTGCCGTCAACGGGCGCGCGGACCTCCGTATAGGAGAGGTTGAGCTTCGCCTGTTCGAGCACCGCTTCGGCGTGTCGAAGCGCGCCAGCGGCCTTGTCGCGTTCGGTGCGCAGGACGTCCAGATTCTGCTGGGTGGCCGTCAGCACCGCCTGGTCGTGCGACTGCTGCGCAAGCTGCTCGGCCAGCGTGCTCGAAGCCTGTTGCTGCTCCTGCGCGGTCCCTGCCCCCGCCGTCGAAAGATTCTGGTAGCGCGCCGCGTTGGCCCGCGCGAAGCCAATCGACGCGTCGTCGGAGCGCAGCGTGGCACGCGCCTGATCGACGAGCGAGGGCTGGCGCGCGATCTGCGCGTCGAAGTTCGCCACCGACGCCTTCGCGCCCGCCACCTCGGCCTCGGCGCTCATCAGCGCGGCGCGATAGTCGCGGTCGTCGATACGCACCAGCAGCTGCCCCGCCTTCACGTCCTCGTTATCGTTCACCAGTACGTCCATGATTTGCCCCGCGACTCGCGGCGCGACGAGCGTGAAATCCGCGGTGACATAGGCGTCGTTCGTGGATTCCGAGCTGGAGTGAGACAGGAGCTTCGCGCCGGCCCAGCCAGCGACGCCGACAACGGCGACGACTGCTGCAATACGAAGCCATTTCAACCTGGACGGTGCGGGGGTGGGTTGAGTCGATGACATGGAAAGCGGACCTCATTTCGAAGCGGGCGGCGTAGTGCTCCACGGCGGATAAATCCGCACCGGCAGCACTGGAACAAGAAGAAGCAAAACGAGCGCAACACACGCCATCACCCGGTAGAGATCGGCGGAAGTCAGCACGACGGCCTGCTCGTGAATACGGTGCGCGAGTTGCCCCAGCGCGTAAGACGTGTCGAGGCCGGGGCCCGTCACCAGCGCGCGGTTGCCCAGCTGGTCGACGAGCATGCTCGAATGGAAATGTTCGCGCGCGGTGCCTACGCCCTCAATCAGCCCCGTCGCGATGGCGGCGGCGAACGTCTTCACCGTATTGAACATGGCCGAAGCGAACGGGCCCTCCGTTGGCGGCAACCCCGTCGTGACGCCCATGAGGATCGACATGATCACCATGGGCTGCGCGATGATCTGCAGCGCCTGCAGCACGTAGAAGTTGTCGCGAATCCACTCGGACGTCATGAAGCTGCCGAGTGCGCAGGTCGTGAACATCAGCGACAGACCGATTGCGATCACCCAGCGGTGATCGGCGCGCCGCGTATTCAACAGAGCCGCCGTCAGGGGGAGCGTAATCAGCAGCGGAATGGCGAGCAACAGCGAGAGCGGCGCCGTCTGCAGCGGCCGGTACGCATGAACTTTGGCGAGAAACTGCCCGGGTATAGCGGCGACGCCCACTAGCAGGATCACGGTGCCGACCAAGGTCGAGAGGCCGTGCGTGAAATTCCTGCGCTCGAGTAACTGGAGCTTGAAAAAGGGCACGGGCTGAAACCACTCGTTGACGAGGAAGACCGCGAGCAGCAGAGCGCCGCCGCCCAACATCACGCGGATAAAGTCCGATTCGAACCAGTCGAGCCGGTCGCCTTGCAAAAGCCCCGTCACGAGCATGGCAAACGCGGGGAAGCCCGTCACCAAACCTATCCAGTTGAAGGCACGAAAGCGCTCGAGCTTGACCGGATCGGCGGGCAGCCCCTGCTGTATCGCGATACAGCACAGCACGCCGAGCGGAATGATTTGCCAGAACGCCATGCGCCAGCTTGTGAACTCCGTCCACAACGCGGCGAGCGGTGTGCCGAGCGCCGGCCCGAAGGTCGCAGTGAGCGCATAGCCGGCGAGCCCATACAGCTTGAATTTAGGCGGCAGATAACGCAGCGCCACGATGATCAGCATGGGGGGCAGACAGCCGCCCGCGATTCCCTGGAAGATACGCAAGACGTAAAGCGTCGCCAGATTCGGCGCGAACGGGCACAACAATCCGAAGAACATCGTGGCGAGCACGGCGCCGATCGTGAAGCGCTTGAGCGTAAAGGTGATGCCGAACCAGGGGGCGAACACCATCGTCGCGACGTTGGCGGCTTCGAAGAGCGAGGTGAGCCACGTCCCGTCGTCATGCCCGATAAGGAACGCGCCCTGGATATCGGCCATCGCCGCAGCGGTCACCTGTTCGTTGAGGATGGCCAGCAACGAAGCGAACAACATGCCGAGCAGGCCCACCACGATGCGCCCCGTGAACGCCACCTGCGCGGGGGCGGGCTGCGCCGGCGCCGCGGCTTCGCGCACAGCGCGTGGTTCCAGCGCCTGTGGGGCCGTTGCCGCTTCCGTTCCAGTCGTCAAAGGGTTCGCAGTTGTCATGGCGATCAGCAACTTCCCGGGTTTCGTTAGCTGTACTGTTTGATGTGGCTAGTTCACTGTGAGGCTATTCAGCGTCCTGCATCCTCACGCCAGGCGATGACCACACCTCCGGTTTCGCCGCGCATTGTTGCTGTTCACTGACGGCTTTATTGTCAGAGATGAACCCAATTTCTTAAAGTCTCGCCTGGTCTGATTTTGGGCCATCTAGTACGAGAATTTTGCCAGGCTGTCCGGTCGTGATCTGCCCGGCGCGTATGCGCTGCGTCAACGCAAACCTGTCTGATTACGCGCGGGTCATTTCTGCACGCTTTTGGGCCAATTGAGGTCGTACGGCGATACCAGACGGCACACGATGCTTAGAATCGCGGCGTAGGCATTCAGGCCGCGCGTTGATCGCGATAGACACGATTTACGAAGGTTTGAAAACGAACCGGCAACGGTAGACGCCAAACGGTTTTTACTGTTGTTTTCCGTTTGCAAGAGATTCAGATTGGGAAGTCAAGATGGACAGATTGCGTGAGATGGAGGTGTTTGTAGCCATCGTCGAACGCGGCAGCTTCAGCGCCGCATCCGATAAATTCGGCTTATCGCGCGCGGCGGTCTCGCGGGCGGTCAACTCGCTCGAAACGCGCCTGGGCGCCCAGCTGCTCGCGCGTACGACACGCTCGGTCCGGCCCACGGACGCGGGTGTCGCTTACGTTGAAGCCTGCCGCAAGCTGCTGGATGGCATCAGCGATGCTGAGTCGCATATCGCCACGGATCTCGCCAACCCGGTGGGCACGCTCACGATTACAGCCCCGGTGCAACTCGGCCAGCGCTTCATCGCGCCGCTCGTCAACGCCTACACGCTGCGCTATCCCGACGTCAGCGTGAACGCTGTTTACCTCGATCGTCCCACGCGCCTGCTCGAAGAAGGCGTGGATATCGCCATACGGATTGGTCATCTCGAAGACTCGTCGACATTCGCGGTGCGCCTGGGGTCCGTGCGGCGGCAGACCTTTGCGTCCCCCGCTTATCTCGCCGCGCATGGAGAGCCCATGTATCCGCGAGACCTGGTCGGCCACCATTGCGTTTCCTTTACCGGCGTCTCCCAACCGCTCGAGTGGACGTTTTACGAAAATAACGCAAAGATTCCTGTGCGGCTGCAGCCGCGCCTGATCGTGAATCTGGCGCCCGCCGCCATTTCGGCCGCGGAAGACGGCGTGGGTATCACGCAGTTGCTGTCTTATCAGGCCGCAAGCGAAGTCGCGTCCGGAAATCTGGTGCCGATTTTGCGGGCCTACGAGCCCGAATCGACGCCGGTCAGCCTGCTTCATGTCGAACGGCGCGGGACGAGTGGAAAGATCCGCTCCTTCGTGGAGTTCGTCACCGAAACGCTGCGCAACAACACGTATCTTCAATGTGCGAGCGGATTGACGAGCGAAGGCGAATGCGTTCCATGTCAAGGCAATCGCGAACTCGCCACGAGGCATTCCGAAGCGCATGCCCCATATCTACAACCGCTTGTTCATTCACTCGGCAACTGATGACAATTGAGCCGCAATACGCAGTTCGCGGTACGCGCCCACGAGCGCGTCGAGGCTGAATGCGCGATTCAAGCCGCTCGGGTTCGGCAGAACCCACACGCGCGCGCCGCCGAAGCTACCGGATTGCAAACCCCACTGGATATCGCGCTTGCCGGACATTTCGGCAAGCGCCATCTTGCCGAGAAAGGCGATAAATCGCGGTGCGTAGTGTTGAACCTTCAACTCGAATTGCGCCGCGGCAGCCTGT
This sequence comes from Paraburkholderia nodosa, assembly GCF_001718195.1. GTDB lineage: Bacteria > Pseudomonadota > Gammaproteobacteria > Burkholderiales > Burkholderiaceae > Paraburkholderia > Paraburkholderia nodosa_A. The sequence continues at coordinate 256,953 of NZ_MCNV01000010.1, read as the reverse complement.
ATCTCCGCTCTCGACAACTCGTCCGCGCGCGCCGTTGCGCGCGAGACCGCCGTAGTCAGACCAAAGCCATGCCGCAGCAACTCACAGTCGTTCTCGGGACGAAATTCTTCGGGCGTAAAGCCGGCGCGATGGAGCACTCGCCAGAAACGGTTCCCTCGGCCATCGAAGTGGCGCCCGGTGGCCGCCGCACGCATGCCTGGATTGATTCCGCAAAACAAGATCGACAAACCGGGTTCGATGATATCGGGAAGGAATGGCGCGGCATTGGCGTTTGCCAGCTCCGCCAGGGAATCGTCGCTATGCACTCGCCTCCCCGCGGAATCGCAGGCGATATTGTTTTGGCGTAACGTTCAGGCGCCGCGAAAACGTCGTGCGCATATGGGTGGCGCTATGAAAGCCGCATTTGAATGCGACCGTCTTGAGCGGCGCATCCGTATCTTCCAGAAGCTTTCTCGCCGTGTCGACGCGAACCTGCTCGACGAATACGGAGGGCGTGACCTTGGCATTTTTGGCGAAGATGCGCGACAAGGTGCGCCGGCTCACGGCAGCCGCACTCGCCAGCGCCTCGATCGAAAGCGTATCGGTGATATGTTCGCTCACGTAGCGATACGCCTTGCTGAGTATGGGGTCCTCGTCCTTGCCGGCGCCGATATACGGGCTGTACTGAGACTGACCGCCTTCGCGCTGGATATACACCACCAGCCGCTTCGCCACCCGCACCGCCAGTTCGTGTCCCCAGTCTTCCGCCACCAGCGCGAGGCACAGATCGATGCCCGCGGTCACGCCCGCCGACGTGAACAGCCGCCCGTCGCGCACGAAAATGCGGTCCGGCTGCACGTTGGCGTGCGGGAATTCGTTGGACAGGCGCCCGGCATCCGACCAGTGGGTCGTCACTTCCTTGCCATCGAGAAGCCCCGCATGCGCCAGCACGAATGCGCCGTTGCACACCGAACCGAAACGGCTCGCGCTGCGCGCCTGACCTTGCAGCCAGGCCAGAAACTCATTCGACGGATGCACGTCGGGCAACTGAGGGCCGCCGGCCACGAGCAGCAGGTCCCATTGCGTGTCGCTGTCCGCATAGCCGCGCGAGACCGCCAGTTGCATGCCGTTCGAACAGGTTACGGCGCCCGCCTCGCGCCCGACGAGCGTCACCTCGTAGCGCTGATGCTCGGAAAGGAATGTGTTCGCCTCGGCGAATACATCGAGTGGGCCTGCAACATCCAGCGCCTGCACACCATCGAATACAACAATGGCGACTTTCATGCCGTGACCTTCAGAGGTGGTGTCCCAACCAGGACCGTGGCGCAGCTTAACGCATCGTCGTTAGCGCATGCAGTCTGCCCCCGGAAAAAGTATTTTGCGTCGGTGTAACAAATCGGCCGTGTGGCCCAAAACGTCCACTAGTTGGCAGGCGGCGGCACCACGCGCGTATTTCGCCCGTTGCCCCGCATAACTAGACTGTGTTCACGACTGCGGCTGGGCAAACAACCCGGGCGGACCGGAAGGCGTTGTCGCCATCATTCCACGTGTTGCGCCCGACGTTGGACCGCACACCGACCAAAGGCAGATTGATCATGTTGAAAGAACGTCAGAGCTCTTTCCTCTTCGGGGGCAACGCCCCTTACGTCGAAGAGCAATATGAAACTTACCTGGCCGACCCGGATGCGGTCACCGGTGAATGGCGGGCGTGGTTCGATGCACTGCGCGAAACGCCCGCTATCGACGGCAGCGATCGCGATGACGAACCGCACGCCCCCGTCATTTCCAGCTTTGTCGAGCTGGCGAAGCGGCCGCCGCGCGCGATCGCTCATGCCGACACTACCCTCGCGAATGACGCCGGTCTCGGCCTCGCACGCAAGCAGGTCGCGGTACAGTCGCTGATCGCCGCGTTCCGCATGATCGGCACGCGCACGGCCGATCTCGATCCGCTGATGTGGACGCCGCCACGCGCCTACGCCGAGTTGACCCCGGCTTACTACGGCCTGACGGCCGCGGACATGGCGACGACCTTCAGCACTGCCGACACGTTCCTGTTCGACGACGACGCCACGCTGAAGGAACTCGTCGCGGCGCTGAAGCAAACCTACACGGGAACGCTCGGCGCCGAGTTCATGCATCTGACCGACGCGGAGCAGCGGCGCTGGTGGCAGATGCAACTCGAATCCACGCGAGCGAGACCGTCGCTGCAGGCCCCGGAAAAGCGTCGACTGCTGGAACGACTGAGCGCGGCGGAAGGCCTCGAGAAATACCTGCACGCACGCTACGTCGGACAAACGCGCTTCTCGCTCGAGGGCGCGGAGTCGCTGATTCCGATGCTCGACGAAGTCGTCCGCTACGGCGCTTCGAAAAAGCTGCGCGCGGTGGTGATGGGCATGGCGCACCGCGGACGCCTGAATGTTCTGGTGAATATCGTCGGCAAGCCGTTGCGCGCGCTGTTCGACGAGTTCGATGGCAAGGATCCCGAACGACTTACCGCGGGCGACGTGAAGTATCACAAGGGCTTTACGAGTACGGTCGATACGCCTGACGGGCCGGTCGAAGTGATGCTCGCGTTCAATCCGTCGCATCTGGAAATCGTCAACCCGGTCGTGCAAGGCATGGCGCGCGCCAAGGGCGAGCTCCTCGGTAGCGCCGACGGCGTGGAGGTTCTGCCGGTCGAGATTCACGGCGACGCGGCGATGTCCGGCCAGGGTGTCGTGATGGAAACCTTGAGCCTCTCTTATACGCGCGGCCACGGCACGGGCGGCACGGTTCATATCGTCGTCAACAATCAGATCGGCTTCACGACCTCCGATCCGCGCGACACGCGTTCGTCGTTCTACACCACGGACGTAGCGAAGATGATCGAGGCGCCTATCCTGCACGTGAACGGCGACGACCCCGAAGCCGTCGCGATGGCGGTGCGCCTTGCCCTCGACTTTCGCACCGCGTTCAAGCGCAGCGTGGTCATCGATCTCGTGTGCTTCCGCAAATTCGGGCACCAGGAACAGGACACGCCGGGCATCACCCAGCCGCTAATGTATCGCGCGATCGCAAGTCATCCCGGCGTGAGAACGCGCTACGCACAGAAGCTGGTTCAACAAGGCGTGTTGACAGCCGAAGAAGCAGAGGGCTACGTCGGCAAGCGGCGTGAACTGCTCAAGCGTGCGAATGAAACCGACAGCTCGGAGGCCGTCTCTTCACGGGAGGAAGCGCCCAGCCCGGCCCACCCCGCCCCGTCGACGAAAGCGCTGCGCAGTCTCGCGCAGCAGATTTCGACCGTTCCCGAAGGCCTGGCGCTGCACCCGCTCGTCAAGAAGATGATCACCGGCCGCCAGGAAATGGCCTCGGGGAAACGGCCACTCGACTGGGGCATGGGCGAGCATCTGGCCTTCGCTTCGCTGCTCGCCGATGGGATCAGCGTTCGACTGAGCGGGCAGGATAGCGCGCGCGGGACGTTCAATCATCGTCACGCCGTGCTGCACGATCAAACGCGCATGACCCGGCCGGATGGCGTTTATATTCCGCTCGATCATCTCGCTGATGCGAGTGGCAACGCAGCTGGCCGCTTCAGCGTGACGAACTCCATCCTCTCCGAAGCAGCGGTGCTCGCGTTCGAATACGGTTACACGACGGTGAACCGCGATGCGCTGGTGATCTGGGAAGCGCAATTCGGTGACTTCGCAAACGGCGCGCAGGTGGTAATCGACCAGTTCATCGCAGCGGCCGCCGCCAAGTGGGGGCAACGCAGCGGCCTGACGCTCTTCCTTCCTCACGGGCAGGAAGGCGCGGGCCCCGAGCATGCATCGGCGAGGCTCGAACGCTATCTGCAGTTGAGCGCGCAGGACAACATGCGCGTCGCCCAGCCGACCACGCCCGCGCAGCTGTTCCATTTGCTGCGCAGGCAGGCACTCGCCGCCGATCGTCGCCCGCTTGTCGTCATGACACCCAAGTCGCTGTTGCGGCACCCTGAAGCGGTCAGCACGTTCGAAGCGTTGAGCGAGGGCGATTTCCGCGAAGTTCTGCCAGATACGCAGGTCGAGGCGTCGCGGGCATCCAGCGTCGAGCGCGTCATCGTGGCCACGGGCAAGGTGTACTACGAATTGCTCGAGCATCGCCGGGCGGACGCGACCGACACGCCGATCATCCGCGTCGAACAGCTGTATCCGTTTCCCGCACAACAGTTGGCCGCCGAACTCGCGCGCTATCCCAACCTGAAGAAGGTCGTCTGGTGTCAGGAGGAGTCGCGCAACCAGGGCGCATGGAGTTTCATTGAGCCGCAGTTGCGCGGGCTCCTGCCAACGGGCGCGAAGCTCGCCTACGCCGGTCCTGATGCCGGTGCATCGACCGCGCCGGGCTACCATTCGGCGCACGTCGCGCGGCAATCCGCGCTGGTCGAGCAGGCGTTCACGGGGTAACGGCGCATGCGTGTCGCGATGATGCTTTACGCAGGTTTTCAACTGCTCGAAGCGAGCGGCCCGATGGATGTGTTTCATGCAGCGAATCGCCTGTATGGCAGCGCGTTCTATGAACCACACCTCGTCGGGACCTCGCCTGGGCCGGTACTGTCTTCCAACGGCACGGCGGTGAGCACCACGGAATGCCTGTTCGAAACGCGCGCGCCGTTCGACGTCGTCGTGGTGCCCGGATCTCCCGTGGTGAGTTCGTCGAGTGAGCATCGCGAGCTCGTGACGTGGCTCGGCGACGCCGGCCCCGCCACGCGCAGGCTGGCCTGCATTTCCAATGGCGCGTTCCTGCTGGCGCGCGCCGGCGTTGCCGACCGTCGCTGGCTGACCACGCATTGGCGCGACGCTCGCCGCCTCGCGGCGGAACATCCACGCGTGCACGTCATGTCCAATCCCGGCTGCCTGAAAGATGGCAACCTCTATTCGTCGGGCGGCGCAAGCGCCGGCATTCATCTGGCGCTGTCGATCGTGCGGGAAGACCTTGGGGAAAGCGCGGCGGGAACCATCGCCAGAACGTTGTTGATGCAGCCGCATTGAAGCACGCGAGAGCGCAAGGAACGCCATGATAGACGCGAACCGGATTCACAAGGCCCTCGCCAATCCACTGCGGCGCGACATCCTCGCGTGGCTGAAGGTCCCCGCCGACGCCTTCCCAGAGGGCCACGTCGATCTGGGCCACGGCGTGCCCGCGCACGCCATCCAGGCGCGCAGCGGGCTCTCGCAGTCCACCGTATCCGCGCATCTTGCCGTACTGGTAGAAGCGGGACTGCTCGTTTCGACGCGAATCGGACAATGGATGTTTCTTTCACGTAACGAAGAAGTGATACGGACCTTTGCCGAGCAGATTCGCCTGCATTTGTAGGCCGGGATCAAGACGTTCATGGACTACCTGCGCGAGGCGGTGCCCAAAGCGCTTGCAGCGGATGCGCAAGCGCCTGGCCGGGCAGCCAGCCTTCCTTAGCCCGCGTTGCCCTTGTGATCGCGCGCAGCGACACGTTGCGACGAGGGTTGTGACGCAGTCGCCGGTGCAGCCATTTCGTTTTGCTTGATGATTTTTTCGATCTCGCCGTCGGCTTGCGCGTCGTACTGTGCAAAGACGTCGGTGCGATAGCGCGTGTTTTGCGCCGCGCCGAGCTGCGAGCCCGATTCGTCGCGCGTATCGGCATCCACCGTCATCGAAAGGCCGATGCGCAGCGGACGCGCCGCGAGTTCGCGAGGATCGAGCGCGATGCGCACCGGCAGGCGCTGGACGATCTTGATCCAGTTGCCCGTGGCGTTCTGCGCCGGCAGCGTCGCGAAGGCGCTGCCCGTGCCCGCCGAAAAGCCTTCGATACGACCGTGATACTTCACGCTCGAGCCATAGACATCCGCAATGAGCGTCACCGGCTGGCCAATGCGCATGTGCTTGAGCTGCACTTCCTTGAAGTTCGCGTCCACCCACACGCCGTCGAGCGGCACGATTGCCATGAGCGGCGTGCCGGGCGACACGCGCTCGCCCACCTGCACCTGGCGCTGCGCCACATAACCCGTCACGGGCGCGGGCAAGGTATCGCGCGCATACGCGAGCCAGGCCGCACGCACTTTCGAGGCGGCCGCCTGCACATCCGGATGCTGTTCGACCGATGTACGATCGGTCAGCGCGTGATTCGCCGCCCCTTGCTGGCGTGCGGCGTCGAGCGCGGCCTGGGCGGCCTGCACAGCGTCGCGCGCGTGGGCGATGTCTTCTGCGGACACAGCGCCCGAGTCCGCGACGGCCGTGCGACGGCGCAGATCGTCGTTGGCGCGGGCCAGGTCCGATTCGCGTTGCGCCACATTCGCTGCATAAAAGTCGTTGTTGACATAGAGGCCGCTTACGCGTCGCACGGTTTGGCCGAGCGACGCTTCGGCATCGGCCAGCGCGATTCTTGCGTCGGCCGGATCGAGCGTCACGACCGGGTCGCCCTGCTTCACGATCTGCGTGTCGTCGGTGTCGACGGCCACCACCGTACCCGTGACCTGCGGCGTGAGCTGCACGAGATTGCCGCTCACATAGGCATCGTCGGTCGATTCGTAAAAGCGGCCTTCCGTGAAGTAGTACGCGCCGTACGCCGCGCCCGCAATCAACGTCACGGCGCCGAGCAGCGCGATCAGACGCTTGCGGCGGCCCGGGGGCGTGGCCTGCTGGTCGTCCTTGGCCGGGGTCGCTTGCGCGCCGCCTTTGCTCTCGTCGAGTTGATCCACCGGCTCGCGGTCGGTCGTGATCGTTTCGCTCATTTCAGTTCTCCTGACGGGTATGCAAACATGCCGTTCAACGCGCGGCGGCAATGATGGAATTGGTTTGAGGGTTCGGTTGGGCGGCAAGGTCGGCGTGGTGACCGGCATCGGCCGAAGTGTCGACATAGCCGCCGCCCAAATCCGAAGCCAGCGCAATCTGCTCGTCGCGGCGATCCATCTTCAGGTTGGCGATGGCTTCGTCGGCGTTCAGTGCCGTGACGTCGGCGTTGAGCACCGTGAGCTGATTGGTCAAGCCGCCCTTGTATTGCGTAAGCGCGAGCTGATCGGCGTCGCGTGCCGCCTGCTGCGCGGTTTCGGCATCGACGAGCTGTGCGTCGCTCGAATGGATCTGCGCGAGCTGCGTGGCCACGCCGCTGAGCGCGCCAATGAGCGTCTGGTCGTAAGCGGCCACGGCGTAGTCGAACTCGGCGTAGCGGCCCTTCAACTGCGCACGCAGTTCGCCGCCGTCGAAGATCGGCAGATGGACCGCGGGGCCAACCGACGCCGTGCGGCTCGCGGCGGTCAGGAAGCGGCCGAAGCCGAAGGCGTCCAGACCGAGCGCGGCGCTCAGGTTGATGTCCGGATAGAACTCGGCCTTCGCCTCCTTGACCTCGTGCGTGATCGCGTCCACGCGCCAGCGGGCCGCGACGATGTCCGGGCGCCGGCTCACGAGGTCGGCGGGCAGGTTGTCCGGCAAACGCACCTCGTCGCCCACGCCGAGCGTCGGCCGCGTGATCGCGAGTCCGCGGTCGGGGCCCTTGCCCAGCAGCGCGGCCAGCTGGTAGCGCGTCGTGAGAATGCTGCCGTCGAGCGCGCTCACGCGAGAACGGCTCGTCGCCAGGTTCGCCTGCGCGGTCTTGCGTTCCACCTGCGTGTCGAGACCCGTGGCAATGCGGCCCGCCGTGATGCGGTCGATCTGCTCGCGGCGCGTGACTTCTTCCTGCGCGATGTCGCGCAGCGCGTAGAGCCGCGCCAGCTGGTTGTAGGTGCGTGCGATCGAGGTATCCAGCGTCAGCTTGACCACTTCCTCGTCGGCCTCGCTCGCGGCCGTCTCCGAAACGGCTGCGCGCAGTGCCTCGCGGTTCTTGCCCCACAGATCGAGATCGTAGGATGCGGTAAGCAGCCCCTTGTTTTCGGTCTGCCACGAGCCGGCATACGGCGGCGGAATCAGCGCCGTGCTGCTGTACTGCTGACGCGTGAGCGTGTAGCTGGCGTCCACGCGCGGCAGCGTGCCCGCTTTCGCGGTTTCGCTATAGGCCTGTGCCTGGGCCACCCGTGCCTTGGCCTGCTCGACGCTCGGGCTACCCTGCAGCGCTTCGGCAATCAGCGCCTTGAGCTGCGCGTCGCCGAACTGGTCGACCCAATCGGCGGACGGCCAGTGCCCCTGCTCCTGCGGCAGGCTCTGCGCCGTCTCGAACTGTTGCGGCTGGGGCATCTGCTTGTCGCTGTGGATGCCCGCGTAGTTGGCGCAAGCCGCCAGCGTGGCCATTGCGATCGCCGATACGCCCAGCTTCAGCGTATGGGTACCGATGCTTGCTTTAGAAGTCTGAGATTTCATTTTCTGACATATCAGATTAATGGTCGAAAAAAAGCGCGGCGCCACGGCCGCACCGTTCAGTCGTCTGTGAACTTGCGAAGCAGGCGGTTCAGTTCGGCGAACTCCGCCTTGGTGAATTTGCGCAGGCGTGCGTTCAACACTTGCGGCGCGACTTCCGGAATCTGCGCTGCCGTTTCCAGTCCCTTTGGCGTGAGGTTCAGATTGACCACACGACGGTCGTCTGCGTCGCGCGAACGCTCCAGCAATCCCTTGGTTTCCAGCTTGTCCAGCATCCGCGTCATGAGGCCCGTATCGATGCCGAGCAGCTTCGACAGTTCGAACGGCGTGGTCGCCATACCCTGCTTCAGCGAAAGCAGAATGCCCATTTGCTGGCCCGTGATGTCGAGGTCCTTGAGCGCGGAATCCATCTCAGCGACGATCAGATTGCGCGCCTTGACGATCCTGAAACCGACACTTTCCGTAAGCATGAAATTTCTCGTCGTGTAGTGGTCCATCGCGACATCCTCCGTGTTGAACGGCACAATATCTGCATTATCAGATACTGTCAAGAAAAACACGCGAGACTCGTCGGCCCTCCGGACCGGGTTCAACTGCAGAATTCAGTGTCCGCCAGCGGCTGCCGCGCCCGCGCCACCGCCCTTGACCGGCCTCGTCACCCAGATCAGCGGGATGATGACGACGAAGATCACCGCCGATATCCAGAAGATGTCGTTCAACCCCAGCATGGTGGCTTGCGCGTTGAGCGAGCTTTCGTAGAAGGCCGTGGCCTTGGGAACGCCGCCGCCCAGCGTCGCCTGCAGGTGCGCAATCGCGCCGGTGAACGCGGGATTCTCGACGCTCGTCTGCTCGGCGAGCCGGGCGTGGTGGAGGATCGTGCGGTCGTTCCAGGCGTTGCTCATCAGCGACGTACCCACGGCGCCGGCGAAAATGCGCGCGAAGTTGGACAGACCCGCGGCCGCCGGAATCTCGTCGGGCCGCAGACCCGAGAGGATGATGCCGGTGAGCGGCGTGAAGAACAGCGCCGTGGGAACGCCTTGCTGCAGCGTCGGCAGAATCAGCGTCCACGCATCCACGCCGGTCGTGTAGTTCGAGCGCATGAAGAACACGGCGGCGAAGCCCACGAACGCCAGGGTGGCTAGCACCCGCAAATCGGAGCGCGGCATGACCTTGCCCATCACGGGGGCCAGAATCACCGCGAAAATCCCCAGCGGCGCGGTAACGAGCCCCGCATCCACCGCGCGGTAGCCGAGAAAGCCCTGAATCCACTGCGGCAGGATCACGAGGTTTGCAAAGAAGATCGCATACGCGACCGAAATCGCAATCGTGCCGCCGAGGAAGTTGCGTTTGGCGAACAGCCGCAGGTTGACGATCGGTTTTTCCTCTGTCAATTCCCAGATCAGGAAGAACACGAAGCCGACCGCGGCGACGATCGTGAGCACCCAGATGACCGGCGAGCTGAACCAGTCGAGGTCCTTGCCCTTGTCGAGCATGATCTGCAGCGGCGCGACCCACGCGATAAGCGAGATCAGCCCGACCTTGTCGATGGGCAGTTTGCGTGCCGGCGTCTCGCGGTCGCGATAGATTGCCCATACCACGCCGGCGGCAAAGAGGCCGACCGGTACGTTGATATAGAAGATCCACGACCAGCTGTAGCTGTCGGTAATCCAGCCGCCGAGCGCCGGGCCCGCGATGGGTCCAACGGTTGCGGTCATCGCCCACAGCGCCAGCGCGTTCGAACTCTTTTCCTTGGGGAAGGAAGCGAGCAGCAAGGCTTGCGACAATGGCACAAGTGGCCCCGCCACGGCGCCCTGAACGATACGGGCGACCAGCAGTGTCAGCAGGTTCGGGGCCATGCCGCACGCTGCCGACGAAAGCACGAACAGCAGGATCGCCCAGACGAACAGCTTGACCTGGCCCACGCGCTGCGTCAGCCACCCGGTCAACGGAATGGACACCGCATTGGCCGCGGCGAACAGCGTGATGACCCATGTCCCTTCGTCGATCGACACACCGAGGTTACCGGAGAGCGTGGGAATCGCAACGTTGGCGATCGACGAATCCAGCACGTTCATGAAGGTGGCGAGCGCCACGGCGAAGGTGCCCAGTGCGAACTTCGCGCCAGTCAGCTGGGGCGGCCCGCCTGGGTTGGTCGAAGAATTCATGTTAGGTTCTCTCGTCTGGATGCGAATGTCCCGTCAACCACGGGCCGTTATCTGACATGTCTGATAATTGGGCAAAAAAAATGCCGTCCTAGCCATGAAGCAATCTGAACAGCAGCGTGCTCAACGCGTCGAAGTCGGACTTCGAGAAGTGCGAGAGCCGCTCGCTCCAGGCGCCAGGCGCGACGTCTGTATTTCGCGCCGCGACCACGCTGCCCTCCCGCGTCAACGAAACGTCCACGAGGCGCCGATCCGTGCCGTTGCGCGCGCGCTCCACGAGCCCGCTGGTTTCGAGCTTGTCCAGCACGCGGGTCATCCGGGCGGGGTGGACGCCAAGCAGCTTTGCCAGCGCCGCCGGCGTCTTCGCGCTCCCACCGGCCAGCGTCAGCAGAATGCCGCGCTCCTGCAGGTTCAGCCCGGCGTCCTTCAGCCCTGCCCTGAGTTCGGTGGCCATCAAGTGGTGCGCCTGACCGAGCACAAACGCCAGCTTCTGCGTGCGCTCGAAATCTTCATTGACGGGATCGTTCATCGATTGCCCTCCTGGATATCTGATCCGGACTATATCTGACATTGCAGATGTGTGCAAGAAAGTTTCCGAAGCCGCATGAGACGGGCCGGCGCCTCGCCCAACCGCCCTCTGCGCGACGCGATACACGGTGTAAAAAGTGATGTGACCGGCAAGCGATAATCGACGCCGAACTTCACAGCTATATTGTTTCGGCAGAGTTTTGATCCGTGAAGTGCGGAACGCGAGATCGGCGCACTCTTTATTCAGGAGAATCGAAACATGACTGACAAACCGCTTACGCTGGGCATCGATCACGTCGGACTGACTGTGCGCGACCTGAATCTCACGCGTGACTTCTTCGTGAATTGCCTGGGTTGGAAACAGGTTGGCGAAAGACCCAGTTATCCAGCGGCGTTCGTTTCGGACGGTCACGTCATGTTGACCCTCTGGCAAGTCACCGACCCAAGCCGCCTGGTCGAGTTCGACCGCAAGACCCATGTGGGCCTGCATCATCTTGCCTTGCGCGTAGGCAGCGAAGAAGCGCTCGACGATATCTTTTCGCGCGTGTCCGACTGGCCCGGCGTGAACATCGAATTTGCGCCGGAAAACCTCGGTCCGGGGCCGAAACGCCATACCATGGTGTACGAACCGGGCGGGATCAGGCTCGAATTCGACCACGGTCCGCGCACGCACGCCTCCTGAGCTTCGCAGACAACCGCGTGTGAGGATTGGCGCGGCAAGGTCTTCCCCAATCAATCAGTTATCCAAATCGACGCAAGCGTCATTCGCATGACCTTTTCCGCCGCACGCCGTCGCCCCCTGCCCGCTCTCATTTGTTCCTGCGACTCACAACTGTTTGTCCGCGTCCTGTATTCAAACGGGGAGCGCGGATGCGTAAATTGGTCGTCATCGGAGCAGCAAGCCCGATCAGAAACTGAGTCCAACGTACTTCGAGGTTCATATGAGTCAATCCCCCAAAGTCATCGTGATCACTGGCGCATCGCAAGGCATCGGCGCCGAAGCCGCCAGGGCATTCCGCGCACTCGGCCACAAGGTGGTCGCGACGTCGCGCAACATCAAACAGACTGACGATAGCGATCTCGTCGCAGTGGCCGGCGATATCGCCGACCCGGCCACGGCTCGCCGCGTCATCGAAACGGCCGTCTCGCGTTTTGGCCGCGTCGATACGCTGATCAACAACGCGGGCATTTTCATCGCGAAGCCGTTCACGCAATACACCGCGGAAGACTACGCGGCGATCAAGGGCACCAACCTCGACGGTTTCTTCCATATCACGCAGCTCGCCATTGCAGAGATGGAAAAGCACGAGAGCGGCCACGTCCTCACGATCACGACGACGCTCGTCGATCACGCAATCGACGGCGTCCCGTCGGTGCTGGCCTCGCTGAGCAAGGGCGGTCTTGCTGCCGCAACGCGCTCGCTGGCGATCGAGTACGCGAAGCGCGGCATTCGCGCCAATGCGGTTTCGCCTGGCATCATCAAGTCGCCGATGCACGCGCCTGAAACCCACGCTGCGCTCGGCGCGCTGCATCCGATGGGGCATATGGGCGAGATGAGCGACATCGTGAACGCCATCCTCTATCTCGACTCGGCGCCCTTCGTGACGGGCGAAATCCTCCACGTTGACGGCGGCCAGGTCGCCGGCCACTAAAGAGCACTGCGCTCCACAGGGCCCCACCGGGCCGAAGAGGAGCGCCGGTCGCCGGCGCTCCTTCCAACGATCACCATTAAGGAAAGCGAAATGCCGATCGTCACAATTCAGGTTACGCGCGAGGGCACACGGCCCGGCACGGATTCCGTCACGGCGGAAGAAAAGGCGCTGCTCATCAAGGGCGCGAGCCAGCTCATGCTCGACGTGCTGAACAAGCCACTGGAGGCGACTTTCGTCGTCATCGAAGAGGTACCAACGGAAAACTGGGGATGGGGCGGCCTGCCGACCGACGTCTATCGACGACAGAAGGGACTCATCAAGTAAACGCGCGCGGCCCGCTCGATAGCGGGCTTTCGCGCGCCAATGCACCGCTTGCATCGCGGCAGATGCTACGCACTCTGAATCGCGAGAGAATCCGTTGATATCAGGAACCTATCTTCCAATTAACGGGAAGGTATTGCGGAACGTAAAAGAGGCCGCCAGCAGTCCCGCCAGCAAGCCTCTTACAATGTCATTGCCACGCGCGAACGCCAGGCGCGCCGCTCAGCGTTCGCACTCCGTAATCGCGCTGTAAACGAGCGTGCGCAACTGCCGGCGAATCGGGTACGCAGTCGAAGGCAGGAGTTGGGTGAGAAACAGCACGATCATGTCCTCGCGCGGATCGGCCCAGAAGAAGGTGCTGGCCGCGCCGCCCCAGAAGAAGTCGCCCGCGCTGCCCGGAATCAGCGTGGATGCGGGCGCAATCGTCGTGGCGAAGCCGAGCCCGAAGCCAACGCCTTCATAAGCCGCTTCGGTGAACATCGAGCGCGAGAGGCGCGGCAGGTCGACACCGCCCGGCAGATGGTTGGCGGTCATCAGCTCGATGGTCTTCGGCCCCAGGAGCCGCACGCCGTCCAGCTCGCCGCCCTGCAGCAGCATGCGCGCAAACCGCATGTAATCCGCCGCCGTGGAAACGAGGCCGCCACCGCCCGAAACGAACGAGGGCGGCTCGCGATATGGGCTCGTGTGAGGATCGTCCTGCAGCTCCGGACCCTTTTCGGAAACGACCTTCGAGCCGAGCGCGCCGATGGCATAGCAGGCGCAGAAGCGCGACACCTTCTCCGGCGGCACATAAAAGGCCGTGTCGACCATGCCGAGCGGATCGAAGATCCGCGTTTTCAGAAAGTCCTCGAAGGCCATGCCGCTGACCTTGCCGACGAGATAGCCGAGCACGTCCGTGGAAACCGAATAATTCCACGCGTCGCCCGGAGAGAATTCCAGCGGCAGCGTGGCCAGTTTCTCGATCATTTCGTCGAGCGTGCCCGCGGTCGCAAGCTCGCCCACTTTCAGCTTGCGATAGGCCGCATCGACATTGGTGTTCTGCTGAAAGCCGTAGGTCAGCCCCGAGGTATGCCGCAACAGGTCGACCACGCGCATCGGGCGCGCGCTCGCGCGGGTCTGGAAGCTCTCCATGAAACCGCCCGCGTACACGGCAAGTTTTTCCCACGACGGGATGTACTTGCTGACGGGGTCGTCGAGCGCAATCCTGCACTCCTCGACCAGCATCATGATCGCCACCGACGTAACGGGTTTGGTCATCGAGTAGATGCGGAAGATGGAGTCCTCGGCCATCGGCGTGCGCCGTTCGCGGTCGGCGAGACCCAGCACCGAGTTCAGCGCGAGTTCGCCGCGCCGCCATACCTGCGTGACGGTGCCCGCGAGCGTACCGGTCGCGACGTAGTTCTCTTCGAGAAAACGTTCGATCCGCGCGAGCCGCTCACACGACATGCCCTGCTTTTCCAGACCTTCCCTACCCATGACGCCTCCTTGAATGCATTGACCGAGCGTATTCGGAACCGATGGATTGCACGCGATGCGCGTCACAGTATCGGTCATTCGGCGCGAAGTCGCATTGCCACACGCGCCGCCATCCTGCGAGCTGAAATTTCGTTTTTTTAGCGCCTCGACTCGCAGTATGTGTGGGGTACACTACCGGGCGACAAAATACAGAATTACAGCGGGGGGCTGCGATGGGCGAGACGGAAACATATTCCTGGCCCGGGAAAGCGTTGTTTCGTGCATTTCCGAAGGACCCAGAGAAGGAGCAGGCCGTACTGCGCATCACGCTCGGTTCTGTCGTCCTTCTTGCCTACCTCGTTGCCTGCTCGATCTATCGCTCGACCCACGTCTACGCAACGCTTCTGGCGGTCACCGCTTATGTGGCGTTCGGCGTCATATCGTATGTGGCAGTCACCGTCGCGCCAGCGCGCTCGCTCGTACGCCTCACGCTCGCCACGTTCGCCGATCAGGCCATCGTCACCGGCGCGCTGGCCGTAGGCGGAACGGCCGCGCTGCCGCTCTTGTGGGTGGCCTTCTGGTTTCTGGTCGGCGCGGGCTGCCGCTATGGCCAGCGCATGCTGGGCCTTTCCTGCTTCGTGGCGCTCGTCGGCATCATGGGCCTGATGCATTGGCAACCGTGGTGGGGCGCCAATATCACGGCCGCGCTCGGCATTGCGCTCAGCATCGTTGCGACGTCCATCTATCTGGCGGTACTCGTCCACCGGCTGGAACGCCAGGCCTCGACCGATCCGCTCACCGGACTCTACAACCGCGTGCGTCTCGAGCAGGCCATTGGGCGCACGCTCTTTACGCGCACCGCCGAAGTCGATCGCACGGCCATGCTGCTCGTCGATCTCGACGGCTTCAAGGAAGTGAACGACTCCTTCGGGCACGCGGTAGGCGACGAACTGCTGCGCAGCTTCGCCGCGGCACTGGTGCGCCGCATGCGGCGCGGCGACACGCTCGCACGATTGGGCGGCGACGAGTTCGTGGTGCTGGCGCGTCACGTCTACGACAAGAACGACGCGCTGACCGTCGCCAACAGCATCCACGCGATTCTCGCCAACATGCGCACCGTGGGCGGCTATCCGGTGACCGTGTCGTGCAGCATCGGTGTGTGCCTGCTCACGGAAGGCAGCGGCAGCCGCTCGCTCGATGCGCGAACCTTGATGCGCGCCGTGGACAGCGCCATGTATCGGGCCAAGTCGCGCGGCATGGGCAAGACCGAGTTCGTCGATACGGTCGGTGTCGCGCCCGGCATAGTCTGACCCCATTCGCTCCCGCCGCGTTCGGGGAATTGCTGGCTCGTGCCACCGTCGTGCCCGGATTGTTCTCCTGGCGGAAACAGTGAATTCGGCTATTAGGTATTTACCCTAGTGCCCGGCCCTCCTACACTGACTTCACCGCTGCTTACAACCCTGTAGGCAGTTCAAGAAGAAAGTAAATCTGGAGGTTAGTCATGAAATCGCTCGTCCAAGCCGTCGTTATCGCTGCCGCCCTCGCCGCTCCCGTTGCCGTGTTCGCCCAGTCGAACCAGCCCGTGACGCGCGCGCAAGTCCGTGCAGACATGGTCCAGGTCGAAAAGGCCGGCTTCAATCCGGCACGTTCGAACCCCAATGAATATCCGGCGAACGTTCAAGCCGCCGAAGCTCGCGTCGCTGCGCAAAACAGCGCAGTGGGCGGCGTGAACAACGGTTCGTCGCAAGCCGGTCAGGCAGCGCAGTAAGTTGCCAGGCTGAATAGCCGCGCTTTTGTAGTCGTTGCCTTCTGGCCCGCCATCGCAGTGTGTTGCGATGGCGGGCCAGTTGTATTTCTGGCGTTTGCAACGCTTCGCGTTGCGCGTTGTTAAGCCCGAATGCGCAACACGACCTCTCCGCCGCCCGACGGCAACTGCACCTGCACGCCCGGCTCAGCCGCTTGCGCCTTCAGCTCGCCGGCATCGCGCAGTTCGGGCCATTGCCGCAGGGTGAGCGGCAACGATTCGTTCACGCCGTCAGGCGCGCGACACGGCCGAAACGGACAGCTTCACTACATTGGCGAGTTCCCGAACACCCATGCGCCGGTTCAATGATGTTGGAACAGGTCCGGGAGCCCGCACCGTGCGAAACGTCATCACCGTAAGGGAGCGCTGGGCCGAAGTGGCGGAAGAAACAAAAAAGCCAGCGGACGATTTTCACGTCCGCCGGCTGTGTGCCAAGGCCTGAAACTTTGCGGCTACTGCGTCGAGAACACCGATATCCCGCCATTCGGGAATGCCGTCGACCCGGGCTGGTACGGCACGAAGACCTCACCAAGGCTGCTGTCGATGCCCACCGAGTGCGCGCCTGTCCCCACCGCCACGGTATAAATGAGCTTGCGCGTCGCGCCGTCGATCACACCCATGGTCGGCGTATAGCCCGAAGACGCCGCGGTCCCGCTCGTGACGTAGTGGCGCGCAGGCAGGAAGTAGCGATTCGACGCGGGATCATAAGCCACCTGGTCCACGCCGCCGAACGGCACCGACGCGAGTTGCGTACCCGCATTGCGATCGAGGATCAGCGTAATGAGCGGATCGCCCGCAGAAGGATCGCAACCAATCAGCACGTCGCTGTTGGGACCGAGCGCAATGCCGGAGGGGCCGCATTTGCCGAGCGCAAACGCCTTGCTCACCGCAGGCGCGCCCGACGTGACCGAACTGGCGGTGATCACGTCGAGTTCGCCGTCGGGGTTGGCGGCGGTTCCGTCGTTGTTGATGAGAAAGTTCTTCGAGACCGGATCGTACACGCAGGCTTCCAGGCCTGAAGAGCCGTTGAATACCAGTTTGTTGACGACAGCTTGCGTCGTGGTCGAAATGAAGGTCACGTAGGGCGGCGTGTCGCCGGGGCTCGCAAAGATGACGAGATGGTCGTCGGGATCGTAGCAGCCTTCATCGACGCGCGAGCCCGACGTGCTGATGGGGATCGTCTTGACCGTTTGCATCGCGGACGTGTCGACGATCTTCACGCTATCGACGTCCCCTACGTACAGCGTATTCGTTCCTGTCACGCCCACGATGCCGTCAGGCCCGGACGCATCGGTGCTCGCGCCCGCACCGGTGAAGTTGCCCGGAATCTGCGCGAGCAGCGCTTTCGTTTTGGTATCGACGACATCGACGGACTTGTTGTTGCGATCGGCCAGATAGTACCGGCCCGCTTCGACATAGCCGATATCGAAGCTGAACGCCGGGCTCGTCGTATTGGGCACGACAATGTTCGAGAGCAGTTTGGGCGCAGACGGTGTGGCCGCGGCCGACGCCGGGTTGGAACTCGAGGAGTCCGAGCCTCCGCAACCGGCAACGGCCACCGTCGCCGCGAGTAGAAAGGCCAATAAGGGTTTATTCATCAGTCGGCTCCTTTGAGCAACAGAACAAGTGGATCAACACGCGAATGCCTCTCGGAATCTGCGGGAGCGCCTCGATGAATCCTCATCGCGCCGCGGCTCACGTCATCCATTTTCTTGAAGCGGCGCAATGGCGGGCTTCGATATGGACGTAAGGATGCGCAAGGAGCGGTAATAATGCACAGCAAAAGAAATTGATCGTTTCTATTTAAAAGCGCCTATGAATGTATGGCTGTAGAAACTTATCGAGGACTAGAAGCATCGCGCTCAGTAAGTTTCGGTTCACATCTTTTTTTCTGGAATGAAACTCAGAATTGATCAGATCGGCAAAAGAATCCAGACGTGCTGTGCCGCGCCATTTCCTGCACTGCAATGCCGCGAGGGCCTTGAAGAGCGAGCTTTAGCTTGTCTTGGGAGGTTTTGATGCGGGGGCACATCGATATGCGGCGTTTGGCGCGGCGTCGATTGAGCCGCGCGCAAACGGGACACGCATGTAAGGTTCGGTTGTGAAGTCGAAAGCGACATTGGCGGTCATTCGAAGATCAAGCCGCCAGAAATGAATTAGAGGCCAGGGAAAAGCCTGACCTCCGTTTGATTCACCACGAATATAAGCGCGCGGGAATCAGAAGTTCAAAGCGGCACATCCTCGATCAAACGCGCTTTCAACGCACGGATACGCTGATCGACGAAATAGCCGCCACCTTCCGTATAACGAAGGTAAAGCCGTCCGCACAGCGTGCATTTCCACACGCCGCAACGGTTATACGGAAAGTACCGGGGCGCGATCGGCGCATTCTCCGACCAGTAGCCCGTCTCTCCAGGCAGATGTTCGGCGAAGGTCGGTTCGGCCTCGTCCGCACTAACGAGCGTGCCGATCTGTTCCAGTTGCCGCTCGTCGAGCGAGAGCGGCTGCGATTGCCAGCCATCCAGCGGCGTTTTCGTGCAGGTACACGGCGGCGGGTCGGTTTGCTCCGCGCGTTCGGCGAGTTCGCGCAGCGCGGCAGCGTCAAGATATCGGGTCATGGAACAAGAGGGGTCTGCGATTGAGCGAGGGAGCACAAGCTCCAGCGCGCATCTTAACGCCTGGAGCCGCCTGGGCTCATCAGGCGCCGCTTCTCATGCGCTCGATGTGGGGCATCACCCATGCGCGGTCGAAGCGCCCTTCGGAGATCGCCTGCAATGCGGCGGCCTCCTTTTCGGCCTGCCGGCGCGCGCCCGCAATGACGGCCTCCACATCTGCGGGCGCGATGGCGAGCAAGCCGTCCTCGTCCCCCACGATGATGTCGCCGGGATTGACGACCATCCTGCCGATGGTCACCGGCACGTTGATTTCGCCCGGTCCGTTCTTGTAGGGCCCGCGGTGTGTCACGCCGCGCGCATACACCGGAAAGTCGCGCTGACGAATCGCGCCGACGTCGCGGATCGCGCCGTCGATCACGAGCCCCTGCACACCGAGGCTTTCCGCGTAGCTCGACATGATGTCGCCCATCAGGGCCTGGGTCACCTCGCCCGCCCCATCGATCACGAGCACGTCGCCCGGCCGGCAGAAGTCGAACGCGCGATGGATGGCGAGATTGTCGCCGGGACGCGTGCGCACCGTCACCGCCGTGCCCGCCATCGGCCTCGGCTTGTGGAACGGCTGCAGGCCGAGAATGCCGCTCGAGCGCGCCATGTTGTCGCTCAGGAGCGACACCTGCAGTTCGCGCAACGCGGCGAGCGTCGCTGCGCTGGCCTGCGGGGCAGACTCGTGTTCGCGCCAGCCAATCTGGTTCATTTTGTGATCCCTTCCAGTGCGGTTTGTCGTTCGATCTGCGCGGAAAGCCGGCTGTACACCGCGCGCGCGTTGCCTTCGTAAATGCGTTGCCGGTCGGCGTCGCTGAGCCATTCGATCGCGTCGATATAGCGGCGCGTGTCGTCGTAGTAGTGGCCGGTTTCCGGGTCGATGCCCTGCACCGCGCCGATCGTCTCCGAGGCGAACAAAATGTTCTCAACCGGTATCACCTTGGCGAGCAGATCGGAGCCCGGCTGGTGATAAACGCAGGTATCGAAGAACACGTTCTTGAGCAGGTAGTCCTTCAGGAGCGGGCGCTTCATGTCCTGCGCCAGGCCGCGATAGCGTCCCCAGTGATACGGAACCGCACCGCCGCCGTGTGGAATGATGAAGCGCAAGGCCGGGAAGTCGGCAAACAGATCGCCCTGCAGCAACTGCATGAACACCGAGGTGTCGCCGTTGATGTAATGTGCGCCCGTCGCATGAAAGTTGGGATTGCACGACGACGAAACGTGGATCATCGCGGGCACGTCGAGCTCCACCATGGCCTCGTAAAGCGGATACCACGAGCGATCCGTGACCGGCGGCCCCGACCAGTGCCCGCCCGAGGGGTCCGGGTTGAGGTTGCAGCCGACGAACCCCAGTTCCTCCACGCAGCGGCGCAGCTCGGGAATGCAGTTTTCCGGCGTCACGCCCGGCGCTTGAGGCAACTGGCAAACACCCACGAAATGCTGCGGGAAAAGCGCGCACACGCGATGCACGAGATCGTTGCATTCGCTGGACCAAAGCGCATTTGCCTCTGCGCCCGCCTGATGGTGGCCCATGCCCGCAGCGCGCGGGGAAAAGATCGTCAGGTCCGTGCCGCGCTCGCGCTGAATGCGGCGCTGGCCGTTTTCGATGCTTTCGCGAATCTCGTCGTCGCTGATCGACGGGCGCGGCGGCATCGGCGTGCCGTCCTTGAGCGCGGCGATCTGTTTGGCGCGCCAGGCTTCGTGCTGGGGCGGCGAGGTCGTGTAGTGACCGTGGCAATCAATGATCATGTAGCAATTCCATCAGGTGTACGGATGAATCAAGTCAGCTTTCCGTCGCTTCGTCATGGCCGACGAGCGCCGGGTTCGAGGCGCCGCGCTCGGCAGGCTTCACGCGCATCACGATGGCGATGAGCGTGGCGACCACGAGAAAAGCGGCGATGGTGAGCAGCGCGAGCTTGAAGTTGCCGGTGGCGTGACGCACGAGACCGATGGTCCACGGCCCCACCACGCCGCCGAACTGGGCGATCGTGTTGATGAGCGCGATCGTCGCCGCACCTGCGGCACCGGTTCTGAACGAAGCGGCAAGGCTCCAGAACAGCGGGTTGCCCGCGTAGATGAAGAGGCCCGTCACGCAAAGCAGCGCATACGCGAGCAGCGGATTCGGCGCATACGCGCTGCCCGCAATCGCCAGCGCGCTCATGCCGTAGACGAATGCGAGGTGGTACTTGCGGTCGCCGGTGCGGTCCGAGCTGCGGCTCACGAGGAACGTGCCCAGCACGCCCAGCAGCGGCGGCGCGGCGGAGAGGAAACCCACTTCGATGTTGTTGAGGTGGCCCAGGCTCTTCACGATCTGCGGCAGCCACAGGAACAGGCCATAAATGCCGACCAGCGCGCAGCCGAACAGACACGCGAGACTCCAGACGCGAATGTCACTCGCGACCTTCAGCAGCGGAAAATGCCGATGGCCTCCCAGCGCCTCGCGCTCCGTGGCGAGTGTGGCTTCGAGCCAGTGCTTCTCTTCCGTGGAAAGCCAGTCGGCGTCGGCGGGGCGCTCGGTCATGATGCGCAGCGTGACGAGGCCGAGCAGCATGGCGGGCACGCCTTCGATAATGAACATCCACTGCCAGCCGTGCATGCCGAGCACGCCATTCGCGTAAGTCATGACGGTGGTCGAGAGCGGGCCGCCCAGCACGGCCGAGAACGACCCCGCGATGATGTACCCGCCCACGGCGCGGGCGCGATAGCGCTCCGGAAACCAGTAGGTCAGATACACGGCGATACCCGGCAGAAAGCCCGCTTCCATCACGCCGAGCAAAAAGCGCAGCACGTAGAAGCTCGACGCGTTGAACACGAAGGCCGTTGCGGCCGCAACGGCACCCCACGTGAGCAGAATGCGCGCGATCCAGCGGCGCGCGCCCACGCGGTGCAACAACAGATTGCTGGGCACTTCCAGCAGCATGTAGCCGACAAAGAAAATGCTGCCCGCGAAGCCGAACACGGCAGGGTCGAAGCCCATGTCCGAGTTCATGTCGAGTGCGGCGAACCCGATATTGATGCGGTCCAGATAATTGAAAAACATCATGCAGAAAAGGAGCGGCACGAGCCGCTTGTAAACCTTTCGCATGGTTGCTGCTTCATCGAAGTGACTCATGCTGTCTCCGCTTCATGGCGACGGGCGGTGCCGTCGCTGCATAGTTATCGGCCGGCAGCGGTGAGCGTTGCCGGCGGCACCCCTCGAGACAGGGCGCCTGAGTTTCGATAATAAGAAGCGGGGGGCGTCGAGTCCAAGACGCGATACTTATGCTTCTATAAGCGTGCGCTTATAGTGTGCTGGCGAGCGGCGGCGGCAGGCATTCGAGAAACGCGCGCAGATGCGGCGAGGCGTCGTCGCTGCGGAACGTCGCGGCCAGCACGGTGCGCTGTGCGGCGCCAGGGCCCGCGAGGTGGCGCGCCACGACGTCGGCGCGGCCATGACGCGCCACCGACTCGCCCACCACGGTCACGCCGAGCCCCGCCGCCACGAGCGCAATGGCGGTCTGGATCTCATAGGCCTGGTGCGCGACGAAGGGCGTCACGCCCGCGTCGCGGTAGAGCGCCTGAACCGTGCGCTTGAACTGCGCGTTCTGATGCTTCGGGTAGAGGATCAATGGCGTATCGGCGAGCTCATCGATGCGCACCTTCTGTCGTTTGGCGAGCGGGTGATCCGACGCCATCAACACCACGAGCCGCTCGCGCAGCAGCGGCAAGGTCGTGTAGCCGGGCACGGCGAGCGGCTGCCGCCCAATGCCGATATGGATGCGCATGTCGCGCAACGCGTCGGTCTGCTCGTCGGTCAGCATTTCGAACAGCTTGAGCTCGACCTGCGGATACGCCTGATGAAACGCCTTGAGCGCGGGCGGCAGCACGCTGTACATCGACGAGCGCGTGAAGCCGACACTGAGCCAGCCGCGCCGGCCCACGCCGATCTCCAGCGCGCCGTGCGTCACCTCGGCGAGCGAGCCGAGAATCTGCCGCGCTTCGGTGGCCAGGTACTGGCCCGCTTCCGTCAGGCGCAGCGGGCGGCGCGTGCGATCGATCAGTTGCGTGCCCACCCGGTCCTCGAGGGAGCGGATCTGCTGGCTCAAGGCCGGCTGCGCGATGTGCAGACGCTCCGCGGCGCGGCTGAAGTTCAGTTCCTCGGCGAGTGTCACGAAACACTGCAGGCCCCGAAGCTCGTTCATCTCGTCATCTCCGTATCGATTTGCCCAGCATCGTAATACAGTGAACCACCTGCGAACCGGGCACGTCATTTGCGCGCGATCGAACGGCGCATGCCGATCGCCATGTTGAGCGATGGCCCTCTCGGCTCTGGAGGCTCGATGAAAGGCACGCGGGTACGGATGGCGGGCATGGCCGTCGTCCTTCTTGCTCTCGCTGCCGCCTATGGCGGCCACGTTGCGCGTGCGTGGGAGCGAGGGCTCGCGCCGGTGGCCGCGCCCTCGCCGCCTGCGGGCGACGCCGCGGCCATCGCGCGCGGCGCGAAGCTCGCGGCCGTCGGCAACTGCATGACGTGCCATACCGCGACTCAAGGTCAGCCGCTCGCGGGCGGTCTGCCGTTGCAAACGCCCTTCGGCGTGATCTACTCGACCAACATCACCCCGGACAAGGACACCGGCATCGGCGACTGGTCGCTCGACGCGTTCACGCGCGCGATGCGGCGCGGCGTTTCGCGCGACGGGCATCTGCTCTATCCCGCGTTCCCGTACCCGCACTTCGCGCAGATGAGCGACGCCGATATCGCCGCGCTCTATGCGTGGCTGATGAGCCGCGCGAGCGTCAACGCGCCGGCGCCGCACAATGCGCTGATTTTTCCGTTGGGGTTCCGGCCGCTCATGGCAGTGTGGAATAAGCTCTATCTGCCGCCTACGTCTTCTGCTCCGTCTGCCACCTCGACAGACACACAAGCGCCCGAGGTCGCGCGCGGCCGCTATCTCGTCGAGAGCCTCGGTCATTGCGGCGCGTGCCACACGCCGCTCAACCGTCTCGGCGCCGAGCGCCGCGACCATGCGTTGCAGGGCGGCACCCTCGAGGGCTGGGACGCGCCCGCGCTGACCGACCTCACAGCGCGCCCAAGACCCTGGACGCAAGCACAACTGACGAACTATCTGCGTACGGGCTACGCCAGCGAGCACGGCGCGGCGGCGGGCCCGATGCGTACGGTGACGCGCTCGCTCGGCGACGCGTCTGCCGAAGACGTCGAGGCGATCGCCGCGTATCTGATGACACTGCAGTCCAATCCGAATGCCGCCGCGCCGCCCGCCGCCGCCAGCGTCCATGTCTCGACTGCGCCCGCCAACGGCGCCACCCTGTTTGCCGCGGCCTGCGCGTCGTGCCACGGCGAAGGCGCGGCGATGTCGATCGACGGCCATCGTCCGTCGCTGTCGCTCTCCACCGCCGTCAACGCCGATAGCCCGCGCAACATGGTGCGCATCATGCTCGACGGCATTGCCTGGCACGAGAGCGAAGCCGGGTCTTTCATGCCGCCATTTGCCGGCACCTTCACGGACACGCAGATCGCGGAGCTTGCCAACTACACGCGCGTGCGCTTCACCGCGCTTGGCCCCTGGTCCGCGCTCGACGCCCAGGCCGTGGCGCGTCTTCGCAAGGAAAGCCCATCACGATGATTACGCTCAACGTCAACGGCGTCAGCCATACCGTCGATGCCGATCCGTCCACGCCGCTGCTCTATGTGCTGCGCAACCAGTTGCGGCTCAATGGCGCAAAGTTCGGCTGCGGGCTCGGGCAATGCGGCGCGTGCACGGTGAGCGTGGGCGGCGAGCCGGTGTTCTCGTGCCTGCTGCCGGTCGTGGCCGTGGCCGAGCGGCCCGTGCGCACCGTCGAAGGACTCGGCAGCGCAGATCATCCTGGGCCGCTGCAACAGGCCTTTATCGATCAGCAGGCCGCGCAGTGCGGCTACTGCATCGCGGGCATGATCATGCGCGCGCAAACGCTTCTGGAGCGCACGCCGCACGCCACGGACGACGAGATTCGCCGTTATATGCAGCCGAATCTGTGCCGCTGTGGCACGCATATGCGCATCCTCGCGGCGATCCGGCAAGTAGCGGCGGCCACGCAGTCATGAGCCGCACTCGCCCATCCTCTTCGCTCGCCCCTGGCGGCCCCGACGACGCCACGCGCCGTCGCTTCCTCGTGGGCGGCTCGCTCATGGTGAGCTTCGCCATCGTGCCGGGCATGGCCGCCCTCGCCCAAACCACCACCGAAGCGGGCACTTTCCACGCGAGCGCCCCGAAGCTGCCCGGCAGCCTCAAGACCACGCCATCGCTCGACGCGTGGATCAAGGTCGCACCGGACGGTCACGTGAGCGTGTTCACGGGCAAGGTGGAATTGGGCACCGGCGTTCGCACGGCGCTCCTGCAACTCGCCGCCGAAGAACTCGACCTCGCGCCTCACGCGATCGAACTGATCACGGCCGATACGGCCGCCACGCCGAATGAGGGCTACACGGCGGGCAGCCACACGATGGCGGACAGCGGCACGGCCATCCTCAACGCGGCGGCCCAGGTGCGCACGCTGCTCGTCGAAAGCGCAGCGGCGCAGTTGGGCGTCGATGCCAACGCGCTCACCACGCGCGACGGCGCGATCCTCGCTGCCGACGGAAGGCGCGTGACCTACAGCGAAGCGGTGCAGCACGCGAACCTGCACCAGGACGCGCAGCCCAACGCCGCGACAAAGCCGCCCGCGCACTACGCCGTGATCGGGCACACGCTGCCGCGCGTTGATATTCCGGGCAAGGTCACGGGCGGCCCGAGCTATGTTCAGGACCTACGGCTCGCCGGCATGCTGCACGCGCGCGTCGTGAGGCCGCCCTCCTATGGCGCGCGGCTCGTTGCTGTCGATAGCGCGCGCGTGGCGGCGCTGCCTGGCGTCGTCAAGGTCGTGCGCAACGGCGACTACCTCGCCGTGGTCGCCGACGACGAATGGCGCGCCATCGTCGCCATGCGCGAACTCGCGCTCGCGGCGCAGTGGCAGCCGGGCCCTCCGCTGCCCGACCCCGCCGGAGTTCACGCGTTTCTAATGAACCTGCCCGCACAGGAAATCGTCGTGGCGGATCAGGGCGCGCCCGCACGCCAGTCGGCGGTGACGTTGAAAGCCCGCTATTCGAAGCCCTATTTGACGCACGGATCGATCGGGCCTTCGTGCGCGCTCGCGCAACTCGACAACGGCGTCATGACGGTCTGGACGCACACGCAAGGCGTCTACCCGCTGCGCGCCGGCATAGCCGAGATGCTCGGCATGCCGGGCGAGAAAGTGCGCTGCGTGCACGTGGAAGGTTCGGGCTGCTACGGACACAACGGCGCGGACGACGCCTCCGGTGACGCCGCGCTCATCGCCCGCGAGCTGCCCGGCCGGCCGGTGCGCGTGCAGTTCATGCGCGAGCAGGAACACCTGTGGGAGCCGTTCGGCCCCGCGATGACCGTGGAGGCGAGCGCGTCGCTCGACGCCGGCGGATCGATCGTCGCCTGGCAATACGAACTATGGAGCAATACCCATAACAATCGCATCGAGAACGCGGGCCGGCTCTTGCCGGCGCAGCTGCTCGCGCAACCCTTCACGCCCGCGCCGCCCAAGCCGATTCCCATGCCGGAAGGCGGCGGCGACCGCAACAGCATTCCGCTCTACCGCGTGCCGATGCTGCACGTGCAGCATCACTTCCTGCCCGATATGCCGATACGCGTCTCGGCCATGCGCTCGCTCGGCGCGCATATGAACGTGTTCGCCATCGAGAGCTTGATCGACGAGCTTGCGAGTGCCGCGCAAGCAGACCCTGTCGCGTTCCGGCTCAAGCATCTCGACGACCCACGCGCGCAAGCCGTCATTCATGCCGTGGCCGATCGATTCGGCTGGCGTGCACATGCCGCGCGTGCGACGCACCCGGACGTGCGCGCGTCCGGCTCCGGCTTTGCATTCGCCCAATACAAGAACCTGATGGCCTACCTCGCCATTGCCATGGACGTGACCGTCATGCGCGATACCGGCGAGGTGCGTATCGAGCGCGTGGTCTCCGCCATCGACTGCGGTCAGATCGTCAATCCGGATGGCGTGCGCAACCAGGTCGAAGGCGGCATTTTGCAGTCCGCGAGCTGGACGCTCTTCGAGGAAACGCATTTCGACCGCGAAGGTATTACGAGCTTCGACTGGAGCACTTACCCGATCATGCGCTTCGCGTCGGTGCCCGGGCGCGTGGAGGTTGTGCTGATCGATCGCCCCGGCCTGCCGTTTCTCGGTGTGGGCGAAGCGGCGCAAGGACCGGCCGCGGCAGCGCTCGCCAACGCGATTGCCGACGCGACCGGTGTGAGAATCCGCGACTTGCCGCTGCTCGGGCCGAAGTCGCGGAACGCGCTCAAGGCGTAGCGAAGCCGCCGCGTGTTTCGCTAGTGCTGTTTAGGCGGCAGAGGCTGATCGAGGCCGGGCTCGACCGGCGTGGGCACCGCATCGCCCAGCGGCCTGGAAATGTCGTTGTGCGGCGCCCGATCTTTCTCGCCTGGGTCCTTGCCCGCCTCCTCCGTTGGCAAAGTCTTGGGTGGCAGCGGCTGATCGAGACCCGGCTCGGTGGGTGCAGGCACAGCGTCCCCAATTGGCTTGGGCAGATCCGTGCCGCGCGGTTCCGGTGCATCGTCGGGCTGTTCGGGATGTTCGGACTCGTCGGACTGGTTGCTCATCGTATCGACCTCCCTTCGCGATGGATATCGCATGGTCCCGCCAGATCATGCAGGGACCGTGCCAGTGGCAGCGGGGCCAACTTCAGTAGAATGAGGGACACTGAGCGCCGAATCCGGCGGCCGACGAAGAATCACGCCCGGAAAATCCTGGAACACGCCCTGATGCCGCACGCCCTCGATCGCCGCACCGCCGTCGCATTCCTTGTGGCCGCAACGTTCTTCATGGAGAACCTCGACGCCACCGTCATCACCACCTCGCTGCCCATCATCGCGCGCGACTTTCACACGGCGCCCGCGTATCTCTCGATCGGCGTCTCCGCGTACCTCGTCGCGCTGACGATGTTCATCCCCGTGAGCGGCTGGTTCGCCGAGCGCTTCGGCGCGCGGCGCGTGTTCGCCACGGCCATCACCGTGTTCAGCGTGGCCTCGCTGCTGTGCGCGCTGAGTTCGGGCCTGTTCGCCTTCACCGCCGCGCGCGTGCTGCAGGGGCTGGGCGGCGCGATGATGGTGCCGGTGGGCCGGCTCGTCGTGCTGCGCGACACGCCGAAGCACGAGATCGTGCGCGCCATTGCGATCCTCACCTGGCCCGCGCTGGTCGCGCCGATTCTCGGACCGCCGCTCGGCGGCTGGATCAGCACGCACTGGAGCTGGCACTGGATCTTCCTGCTCAACCTGCCGCTGGGCGTGGCCGCGCTCGTGGCCGCTCTGCTGCTCCTGCGCGACGAGCATACGCAACCGCGGCGCTTCGATACCTTCGGCTTCTTGTTGAGCGGCCTCGGCTTCGCGTTCGTCATGAGCGGCATCGAGATGGCGAGCCGCTCCGACGTCACCGCGCCCGTGTCGATCGGCACCTGCGTGGCGGGCATTGCACTGTTGGCGGCGGCCGTCGTGCATGTGCGGCGCGTGCCGCATCCGCTGTTCGATCTCGCGCCCGTGAAGATCAACACCTTTCGCGTGACCGTGTTCGGCGGCTCGCTGTTTCACACGGCCATCGGCACCGCGCCGTTTCTGCTGCCGCTCATGTTCCAGGTGGCGTTCGGGTGGAGCGCCGTGGCATCGGGCGCACTGCTGCTGTGGCTGTTCGCCGGCAATCTATGCATGAAGCCGGGCACCACGTGGGTCATGAACCGCTTCGGCTT
Organism: Paraburkholderia nodosa; assembly: GCF_001718195.1. Lineage (GTDB taxonomy): Bacteria > Pseudomonadota > Gammaproteobacteria > Burkholderiales > Burkholderiaceae > Paraburkholderia > Paraburkholderia nodosa_A. Next base: position 228,301 of record NZ_MCNV01000010.1, on the reverse strand, counting down.
TCGCACCGTCTTGATCGGCAACGGCACGCTGGTCGCGCTCGGCTTTGCGGGCTTCACGCTGCTCGGGGCCGATACGCCGCGTGTCGTCGTGGCCGCGTTGCTGTTCTTCAGCGGCCTCGTGCGCTCGATGCAGTTCACCGCCCTGAACACCATTGGTTTCGCCGACGTGCCCCAGGCGCAGATGCGCGACGCGACGACGCTCTTCTCCGTGCTGCAGCAGATGAACGCCGGCATGGGGATCGCCGTGGGTGCGCTGGCGCTTTCGGTTGCCGAGGCGCTGCGCGGCACCCATGCGGGCACGGCGGGCGCAGCCGACTTCCATCTCGCGTTCTGGTTCATCACGGCGCTCGCGGCGCTTGGCGTGGTCGACAGCGTGCTGCTGCCGCGCAGCGCGGGCGCGCATATTCTCGCGCGACGCTAGCGAACCTCCGATCCCTGATTCCGTTCTTCGTTCAACACGATGCTGACCGTTGCGCTATTCGTCTTTCCAGGCGTCCAGGCCCTCGATGTGTTCGGGCCCACCGACGTCTTCTCGGAGGCCAATCGCCTGCTGCCGCCCGAGGCGCAATACCAGCTCGAGCTGATCGCAACGGAACGCGACACCGTACGCTGTTCCAGCGGTGTGCGGATCGGCGCGGACCGGTACTTCGACGAAGCAGGCGGCCATTACGATTTGCTGCTCGTTGCGGGCGGCCCATCGCTCGTTGAGCAGCCGCTTGCCGATACGGCGCACGCGTGGCTGCGCGAAGCTAGCACGCGCGCCTGGCGCTTCGGCTCCATCTGCAACGGCGCGCTGACGCTGGGGCGCGCGGGCTTGCTCGACGGCCGCAGCGTGACGACGCACTGGAACGACGCAGCCGCGCTCGCCGCGATGTGCCCGACCGCGAACGTCGAATTCGACCGCATCTTCATACAGGACGGCAATCTCTATACCTCGGCGGGCGTGACGGCGGGCATCGATCTCTCGCTGTACCTGCTCGCTCAGGATCATGGCCCGGAAATCGCGCTGCAGGTGGCGCGACGGCTCGTGGTGTTCGTGCAGCGCGCGGGCGGCCAGTCGCAATTCAGCCCGTATCTCACGCCCTACGCGGAAGCGACGTCGCCCATCGCCCAGGTGCAGCAGTACGTGCTCGGGCATCTGAATGAAGATCTTGGCGTTGAGGTGCTCGCCGGCGTCGCGCAGATGAGCAAGCGAAACTTCGCGAGAATTTTTGTGCGCGACACCAATGTGACGCCCGCCGAATTTGTCGAGAGCGCACGCATCGACGCCGCGCGCGTGATGCTGGAAAACAGCACGGCGCCGTTGAAGACGGTGGCCTTTCGATGCGGCATGCGCGACGCCGACCAATTGCGCGTGGCATTCAAGCGCAAGCTGGGCACCACGCCGCAGCAATATCGCGCGCACTTCGGCGCTGTCACAGCAAAAGCCAAACGCACCGCAAAGGCCGATACCTAGCAGCCTCGTTGCGCCTACGGCCCCGCCCGCACCTCGCGCCGCACCGCCTGCGGCGGCACGCCGAACCCACGCACGAACGCTTCGCGCATGTGCCGCCGGTCGCGAAAGCCGGTCTCGCGTGCGATGACATCGAGCGGATGCGTGCTCTGTTCGATCATGAGGCGCGCCGCCTCGAGACGCAGGCCTTCCACGGCGCGCGCCGGCGACTGCCCCGTTTCCGCTGTGAACACGCGGCTGAACTGGCGCGGGCTCAGGTGCACGGCCTCTGCAAGCTGCTCCACCGTGAGCGCGCTGCTCAGGTTGCGGCGCGCGTAGTCGAGCGCGTTCTGAATGCGGTCCGATTTCGGCGCGAGCGCGAGCATTTCGGAATGCTGCGACTGGCCGCCCGAGCGCCGCTGATGCATGACTAGCTTGTGCGCCACCGAGCGCGCCGTCTCAGCGCCGAGGTCGCGTTCGACCATGGCAAGCGCGAGATCGAGCCCCGCCGTCATGCCCGCCGAAGTCCAGACCGGCCCGTCGACGATATAGATGCGGTCGTCTTCCACGCGCACTTCGGGAAAGCGCTGCTGCAGATCGCGCGCGTAGTACCAGTGCGTGGTGGCGCGGCGACCGTCGAGCAGGCCCGCCTCGGCCAGCACGAAACCGCCCGTGCAGATACCCGCCACCCGTCGCGCGCGGCCGCTCGCGCGGCGCAGGAACGCCAGCACCGCGGGCTCCGCGTCCACGGTACGCGGGTCGTTCACGCCCGCCACGATCCAGGTGTCCACGCGGCTGCGCGCGGGCGCGGGGGTGCGCAGCGTCTCCACGCTCATGCCGAGCGACGAACGCACCGCGCCACCCTCCACCGAATAGTTCTCGATCGCGTAGAACGGCGAGTCGGCCATCATGTTCGCGTATTCGAAAACGCTTTGGGTTGCGAGCGCCATCACCTGGAATTCGTCGCTCAAAAGGTAGCCGATGCGGTGCATGTCCTGTTCCTGTCGCTGCATGTCCTGAATCACGACCTTATACGTCATTTGCGCCACGGTCAATCGCGGCCAGAATGTATTCACAGCAGCGCCACTTGCACGTTACCTAACCACCCGCGCCGCTACGCCAAGGAGCTTGATCATGAACCAGCCAACCCATCGCGGCACCGCGCTCGTCACCGGCGCATCGTCCGGCATCGGCGCCGTGTACGCCGCGGAACTCGCGCGCCAGGGCTACGACCTCGTGCTCGTCGCGCGCAATCGCGAGCGGCTCGCCGCGCTCGCTGAGCGCATCACGAGCGAAACCCGGCGCGACGTGGAAGTGCTCGCCGCCGATCTCAACGACCGTGACGATCTCGCCGCCGTGGAAGCGCATCTGCGCGAAGACGCCAGCCTCACGCTGCTCGTGAACAACGCGGGCATCGGCACGCACACGCCGCTCGTGGAGAGCGACGTCGATTACATGACGCGCATGATCGAGTTGAACGTCACCGCGCTCACGCGGCTCACGTATGCGGCCGTGCCGGGTTTCGTGGCGCGCGGCCAGGGGGCGATCATCAACATCGCTTCCATCGTGAGCATCGCGCCCGAGATTCTCAACGGCGTGTATGGCGGCACCAAGGCCTTCGTGCTCGCGTTCAGCCAGTCGCTGCATCACGAACTGGCGAGCAAGGGCATCCGCGTGCAGGCGGTGCTGCCCGGCGCCACGGCTACGGAGTTCTGGGAGACGGGCGGCCTGCCGCTCGAACATCTCGACAGCGCGATCGTGATGTCGGCGCAGGACATGGTGCGCGCCGCCCTCACCGGCTTCGAGCGCGGTGAAACCGTGACGATTCCGTCGCTGCACGACGTGGAGCAATGGAACGCGTTCGAGACGGCTCGCCGCGCGATGTCCACGCAGCTGTCCAGCAACACGCCCGCGCCGCGCTATCGCGTCGCGCAGTGACGTTCCGGTTCGTTCAGATGGATTGAGCATGTAGCGGGGGCTCGCCCCCGCGCCCTAGACTTCGCGCCTGCTGCGCCCGTACAGCAGCAGCATGGCCGCGATCACCACGCCGTAGATGATCTGCCGCCCCGCCTCCGGCATCTGCGCGACCGAGAGAATGGACTGCAGCAGCGTGATGAGGATCGCGCCGGCGACAGTGCCGAGGTACGACCCGCGGCCGCCCAGAATGGAGGTGCCGCCCAGCACCACCGCCGCGATCGCGGGCAGCAGGTAGGCGTCGCCCATCGACTGCGCGGCCTTCGACGCATAGCCCGCGAGCAGCACGCCGCCGAACGCGGCGAAGGCGCTGCACACGGCGAACGCGGCCACGGTCACGAGCCGGGTATCGATGCCGGAAAGATACGCCGCGCGCTCGGTGTTGCCGATCGCGTACAGCGTGCGCCCGAAGGTCGTGCGCGAGAGCAGGAACATCGTCGCGGCCCCGATCACCACCCACAGCGCCACGGCATTCGGCACGCCCGGCAAGAGCCAGCCCGCGGCGAGCCAGCGCATGACGAGCGGCGCGGAATCCTGCGGCGACGATCCGCCCGTATAGACGATCATGATGCCCTGCGCGACCGCGTTGGTCGCGAGCGTCGCGATCATCGAAGGAATACGCAGGAGCGCGACGAGAATGCCGTTGACGATGCCGATCAGCACGCCGCAGCCAATGCCGACCGGAATCGCGAGAATCTGCCCGAGTTCGCCATGTCCGGCGACGGCACAGGCCATCATTGCGCCCACCGTGATCGTCCACGGCAACGAGAGGTCGATGTGGCCGAGCAGAATCACCATCATCAAGCCGGTCGCGATGATGCCGAGAAACGCGCCGACCTTCAGCTGCAGCAGGATGTATTCCGGCGACGTGAAGTTGCGCGAATACATCCCGCCGACGAGCAGCAGCGCAACGATGCACCCGAACGAGATCAGGATCGGCTTGTCGATCCTGCGCGTGAGCCTCGACACGAAGGTGGTGCGGGTGCTTGCAGAAACGCCGCTCATTGGAACCACTCCAGACGGTTGCGCACGCTGAACAACCCGCACGCGCCGATCGCGACGGCAAGCAGCAGAATCACGCCCTGGAATAGCGGCTGCCAGAGCGCGTCGACGTTGAAGACGAACAGCAGGTCGCCGATGGAGCGGAACGCGAACGCGCCGAAGATCGCGCCTATCGCGCTGCCCTTTCCGCCGAGCAGCGACACGCCGCCGATCACCACGGCGGCAATAGAAAAGAGCGTGTACGAGTTCGCGCTGCCAAGGCTCGCTTCGCCGGTGTCGGTGAAGAAGGTCAGAAACAGGCCGCCGATTGCGGCGAGCAGGCCCGCCAGCGTATAGCTCGCGAACTTGGCGCGACGGATCGGCATGCCGGAGAGGAAGGCCGCGGGTTCGGAGGAGCCTGTCGCATACGCCGCGCGGCCCACCGCCGAGCGTTTGAAAGGAATCCAGACGATCACCACGGTCGCGATCAGGATCAGCAGACTCGCCGGCACGGCGCCCGCGACCTTGCCTGTCAGGGCGTCGGCGAGATCTTCGTTGATCGTGCCGCCGGGCACGGGGCGCAGCAGCAGCGCCAGCCCGTAAAACACGGCGCCGGTCGCGATCGTCGTCACGATCGGCTGCAGGCGGCCGAAAATGATGATCACGCCGTTGAGCGCGCCGCACAGCGCGCCCGCCGCGAGCACGCCGACGATACCGAGCGCGCTGTGCAGCGCGTCGCCCGTGACGATCCACGAGGCGATGCAATTCGTCAGCACGAGCATCATGCCGATCGAGAGGTCGATGCCGGCCGTGAGCACGACGAGCGCCTGCCCCATCGACACCAGCGCGAGCAGCACGGCCTTGTTCGCCGCGGTCTGAAACACGTTCGCCGATAAGCTCGACGGATAGTTGACGAGGTAAATCGCGAACATCAGCACGAACAGGCCGAACGCGAACACCGTTCCGCGATTTTCCGCATACCAGTAACGCAGCCCGCTCATGGCGCGACTCCCGTGGAAGACGAACCCTGCGCAACCTGTCCGACTTGTCCAACCGGCAGGTCCAGTGCGCTCGCGATCAGGTTCTGTTCGGTGATCGCCGGCCCGACGAGTTCCTTCTTGATCCTGCCTTCGTACAGCACGAGCACGCGGTCGCAGCAGCCGATCAGTTCGTCGTAGTCGGTCGAATAGAACAGGATCGCGGCGCCTTCGTCGGCGAGGCGCCTGAGCAGCTGATAAAGCTCCTGCTTGGTGCCCACGTCGATGCCGCGCGTCGGGTCGCTGAGGAGCAGGATTCTGGGCTTGCGGATCAGCCACTTCGCGATGACCACTTTCTGCTGATTGCCGCCCGATAAAGAGCCCACGGGCGCGTCGACGCCGTGCGATTTGATCGCGAGAAGCTCCATCATCCGGTCGACGAAGGACTGCTGGCGGGTGCGATCGATGACGCCTGCGGTCGACATGCGATCGAGCGCGGCAAACGAGAGGTTCTCGCGCACCGACATCGGCAGCATCAGGCCTTCGGTCTTGCGGTCCTCCGGTATCAGCGCCATGCCGATTCCCTTTGCGCGCGCGGCAACGGGGCTGCCGATCGACACGGCCTTGCCGTCGATCTCGATCTTGCCCGCGCAGCCGCGCAGCACGCCGAACAGCGCGAGCAACAGTTCGCGCTGCCCTTGCCCGTCGAGACCGCCCAGCCCGAGAATTTCACCGGGCTGCAGCGAAAAGCTGATGCCCTGCAGCGTGTCGCTCCACGCGAGATCGTGACAGGCGAGCACCGGCGGGCGCTCGGCCTTTTCCGCGGGTTTGTCGGGGAAGACATGCTGGTACTTCCGCCCGATCATCATTTCGATGACCTCATTATCCGAGCGCGTGCCCGCCTCGAAACTCATCACGTGACGGCCATTGCGATACACCGTGCATTCGTCCGCGAGCGCCTTCACCTCGTGCATGCGGTGCGAAATGAAGAGCAGCGCGAGCCCCTCTTCGCGCAGCCGCTTGAGCACCTCGATCACGCGCGCCACGTCGGCGGCGGTCAGCGCCGAGGTGGCCTCGTCGAGAATCAGGATGCGCGGTTCGTGCGCGAGCCCCTTGGCCAGCTCGACCATCTGCTGGCGCGACAGCGGCAGGTCGCGCACTTTCGCGAGCGGGTTGATGTCGGCCGCGCCCGCGCGGGCCAGCGCTTCCTCGGCCTGGCGGCGCTGGGCCCGGCGGTCGATCATGCCGAAGCGGCGCGGCGGGTTCGACGCGAAGATGTTGTCGGCCACGCTCAGGTCGGGGATCAGCGACAGCTCCTGATACACGCAGACGATGCCCGCCGCGTTCGCCTCGGCGGGCGAGGCGAACGCGACTTCACGGCCTTCGAGGTGCATCACGCCCTCGTCCGGCTGCACCACGCCGGACATCACCTTCAGCAGCGTCGACTTGCCCGCGCCGTTCTCGCCGAGGATCGCGTGAATGCGGCCCCGGCGCACCGCGAGGTCCGCATGATCCAGCGCCACCGCGCCGCCATAGCTTTTCGACACGCCAGACATCTGAAAGAACGGCTGCCCTGCATCCTGCTGCATGCTTCGCCTCCCGTCACGTCACGTGGCAATCACGCGGTCACTGGTTGCCCTGGCTCTGCTTCATGATTGCCTGGGCGGAGAAGTTGATGCCGCAAGTGGGAAACGAGTTGCCCACGAAGAAGTTGTCCGACTCGTTCGGGAAATAGTTGGTGCCCGCCTTCAGCATCGAATCGTCGGTGACGTCCAGCGGCAGCTTGATCGCCACGGGAATGGTCTGCCCATCGAGCGCCGCGAGCGCCGTCTTGATCGCCACGGCCACCTGCGCGGGACCGGTGCCCGCCGACGTGCACTTCAGACCCTGGGCGCCGTACTGCGCGCAGAACTTGCGAAAGCCGTTCTCCGTCTCGCCGCCGAACGGCACGAACGGATGTTTCGCATCGATCATCGCGCGCACCACCCCCGTGTCGCCGCCCTGCGCCGAAATACCGTCGAAATGGCCCTGCACGGCGATGGCGTCGGCGGTGGCCTTCTGCGCGACCGCGTCGTCCCACTTGCCGTAGACCTGCACGACGTTCCACTTCTTGCCGGTCTCGTCGAGCGTCTTCGTGAAGCCGTTGTGCCGATCGGTGTCGACCGAGGTGCCAGCCACGCCGCGGACTTCCAGCACCTTGCCGCCGTTTGGCACATGAGTCGCGAGCCACTTGGCCCACAGCACGCCGAGCCCGTACTGGTCGACGTCCACGTTGATCGCGTCTTCGCTGTCGAGCGTATTGTCGAACGCGACCAGCACGACGCCGGCTTTCTTCGCGCGGCGGATCGCGGGTCCGAACGAGGCGGGATTCTGCGCGTCGACGATGATCGCGTCGTAGCCGGCGTCGATGAAGTTGTTGACGGCCGAGATCTGCGCGGGCACGTCCTCACCCGTCGAGACGACCTTGAACTCCTTGAGCTTGGCGGCGACGGCCGGTTCCGCCGTATAGGCCTTGGCCGTCTTGATCATCTGGATGCGCCAGGTATTGGCGATGTAGCCGTTCACGAGCGCGACGCGATACGGCCCGCTCTTCTTCGGATACTTGATGAATTTGGTGTCGGTCTTCCAGGGGACCATGCACGTTGGGTCGCTGGACGGGCCGGAAACGATCGATGCCTGCGCGAAAGCCGCGCCTGCGCACAGCGCCATTGCCGCGGTCGCCGCCGCTCGAAGCACCTGGATTCCTGAAAGCATGTTGTCTCCTTTTTGTCGGATAGAACTTACTGATTGCCGGCACACCGGGTTCGTCGGGAATGGCCGACACCGTGTGCGTGACGCAGGGAATCTTGCTGGATGTGCTGCAGCGGGACTGGACCGGACGCGCCGGACCAGCGGAATGACCTCTTCAAAGGCGTCCCCTCGAAGCAAAACGACGGGCATGCGTGAACGCCTCCCCGTCTGACAGTACTGGCATACCAATCCGCGCGCGATAGTGGTTTACCACTGGACCCGGCGCAGGCCCGATTGGCCGGCAATCGGGCGGAAACCCCCGCCATCCCTAAGCTTGACGGCGCGGCAACTGGTGTACCATTCTGCGAACTTCAATCGCCGCCCGGCGGCTTCGACGCTTTCGAGAATCCTGGATGGCCGATCTTTCGCACACGCCAACCGGTCGTGCCGCCGATGCGGACGCAACCGACCGCTCCTACGTCGGCCTCGCGAAACAGATCTACGACCTGATCGCGGCAGGCGACGTCGGGCGCGCGCCGGGCGCGCCTCGCGCCCGCCTGCCCTCGGAGCGCACGCTCGCCGAGCGTTTCGGCGTGAGCCGCACACAGGTGAGAGAGGCGATCATCGCGCTCGAAGTGCAGGGCGTGGTCGAGGTGCGCGTGGGGTCGGGCATCTATGTGGCCGACGCGCAGGAGGCGCGCGCCGTCGCGTTCGAACTGCCGCGCGGGCCGGGACCGATCGAGACGCTGCGCGCGCGCGAAGTGATCGAGAGCGGGATCGCGGCGCTCGCCGCGACCGAACGCAAGGATTCGGACCTCGACCGCCTGTTCGCCGCGTTGCGCGCGATGCGCGAAACCATGGACGACAAGGCCGCGTACGAGGCCGCCGACCGCGAATTCCATCTGGCGATTGCGGGCGCGACCGGCAACGACATGCTGCGGCACGTGGTGAGCGCGATGTGGGACAACTCGCGCGCCGACCCGTTGTGGAAAAAGATCGAGGAGCACTTCCATACGCCCGCGTTACGCGCGGCGTCGCAGGAAGATCATCAGCGCATTTTTTCGGCCATCATGGCGCGCGACGCAGAGGCCGCGCGTGCGGCGATGCAGGCGCATCTCGCACGCGTGATCGGCGAGTTCACGCAGGCCTGGCGTTAGCCGCTTATGCCGCCGCAGGCAGCGCGCTTTCCTCGTGCGCAACCGCCAACGGTGTCACGGGCGGCGTCACGGGCAGTGTGTCCGCCGTCTCGCTCACGCGGAACGTCGCCACGGCCTCGGCCATCTGGCTCGCCTGCTGCTCGAGCGACTCGGCGGCCGCCGCCGCCTGTTCCACGAGCGCCGCGTTCTGCTGCGTGACCTGATCCATCTGACTCACCGCGGTCTCGACCTGCTCGATGCCGGCGCTCTGCTCGACGGTGGCCGAGGCGATCTCCTTCATGAGGCCCGACACCTTGTCCACCGATGCGACGATCTCCGCCATCGTCGCGCCCGCCTCGCCGACGAGCGAGCGGCCATTGCGCACGTCGTGCACCGAGGCGTCGATCAGCGACTTGATCTCGCGCGCCGCGGAGGCACTGCGCTGCGCGAGCATGCGCACCTCGCCCGCGACGACGGCGAAGCCACGCCCCTGCTCGCCCGCGCGCGCGGCCTCGACCGAAGCGTTGAGCGCGAGAATATTGGTCTGAAACGCAATGCCGTCGATGATGCCCGTGATGTCCGCGATCTTGCCCGAGCTGCGGCTGATCTCCTCCATCGTGTCGATCACCTGCTCGACCACGCGTCCGCCGCGCTGCGCGACATCCGCGGCCCCCGTGGCGAGTGCGCTCGCGGCGTTCGCATGCTGCGCGTTCTGGCGCACGCTCGACGTGAGCTGCTCCATGCTCGACGCCGTCTGCTCGAGCGACGCAGACTGCTGTTCCGTGCGGCTCGACAGATCGAGATTGCCCGCGGCGATTTCGCGTGCGCCCGTGTTGATCGCATCGCAGCTCGAACGCACGCTGCGCACCGTGTGGCTCAGGCCTCCCTGCATGCGCCGCATCGCGCCGAGCAACTGGCCGATTTCGTTGCGCCCGCCACCTTCGATGTGGACCGAGAGATCGTTCGCGGCAATCTGGTTCAGCACTTCCACCGCCTCTTTGAGCGGTGCCGTCACGAGGCGGCGCAGCGCCATGTGGGTCGCAACGACGAGCGCCAGCGCGCCCAGCAGGCCCACCGCCACCATCGCCATCACCCAGTTGTGCTCGCGCACGGACTGGTCGAGCGTCGCGCGCGTGGCAGCATCGGCGTTCGCGCGCAATGCGGCCACGCTCGCCGAAAACTGCGTGTTCGCATTGGCGACATCCCCGGCGGCCAGCGTGGCATAGGTTGTCGTGTCGCCGGATTCGAGCACCGTGGCCGCGCGCTGCAGCGACTGCGCGAGTGCGCTCCACGCGCCGAGCAAGGTGTCGCGCTGCTGGGCCGCATGAGCGTCGAACGGTGCGCTCTCGCGCAGCGCATTGCTGCGCGTCGAGGCTTGATCGAGGAGATCGCGTGCTTCCTGCTGCGCGTGCTGTTGTGCTTCGGCGGCGCCTTTCTCCTTCTCGGCCTGATAAGCACGCGCCAGCGCCGTTTGCGCAAGCGCCGCGTCCTCGCGCAAGGCGAGCGCGAGCGAGTCCTGGCGCGCAACTTCGTGGATGAAGCGCGCCGAATCGTCGGCGCGGCCGATCATGAGGACACCTACCGCTGCACCCACCACAAGCATCGCCGCAAAGGTGCAGAGCACGAGCAGCAGCCCTTTTCGAATCGTCAGATTTCGCATTACCTTATTCCCGCGTCAGGGCCTCAACATGGTTGGCACTGCATCGCTGCCCAGCCGGGCCAGCAGCATGTTCGCCTGTTCGATCAGCGTGGCGCGGTATTCGCTGGGCAACAGCACGTCGTCGGCCACGGCCATCGCTTCGGCAAGCTGCGCGCGAAACGCGAGGAGGGTGCGGTCGATCTGCGCCGTGGACAGTTGCGGCAGCACCGCTTCAACGAACTTTGTCATCACCACCACACTCGCGCCGAAGCGCGAGATGGCCTTGCCATGCGCGCTCACTAGCGCGGTCATCGAGTTCAACAACATCTCGTCACTGGTGCTCACGGAACTCTCCAGATACTTCGGCTAAAGGGAAAAGAAAAGGCGGCCTTCAGCCAGCCACGCACGCTTCGAGCGCGCGCGGCATCAATTCAGCCGGCGCGGGACGCGCAAGCAGGAAACCTTGTGCGCGGTCGCAGCCGATCTCGCGCAGGAACTCGAGTTGCCGTGGCGTCTCGACGCCCTCGGCTACCACCGTGACACCGAGCGTGCGCGCCATCGCGACGATCGCGCGCACGATCGAGCGGTCTCGCGCGGCGCTTTTCTTCACACGCAGCGACATCCCCGGCCCCGGTTCGGCCATGTCCGCGAGGAACGACCGGTCCACCTTGAGCGTGTCGACCGGCAAGGACTGCAGATACTTGAACGACGAATAGCCGGTGCCGAAGTCGTCAATCGCGAGGCTGATGCCGCGCGCCGCGAGTTCTTGCAGCAACGCTTCGATACCGCCGCGGCCCGACGTCATCGCCATGCTCTCCACGAGTTCGAGCTGCAGGCGCGTGGCCGGCAGGCCCGTTTCGCTGAGTAGGGTCGTGAGCTGATGCAGAAAGCCGTCGTGCAGGCATTGCCGCGCCGAAAGATTCACGCTGATACGGCCGAAGTCGAAGCCCTCGTCCAGCCAGTCGCGCGCCTGCCGGCAGGCCTCGCGCAGCACCCACGCGCCGAGCGGCACGATCAATGAGGATTCCTCGGCAATCGGTATGAACTGGTCGGGCGGCACGAGCCCGCGGCGCGGGTGCTGCCAGCGCACGAGCGCCTCGATGTTGACGAGCGCCCCGCTCGCCACATCGAATTCAGGCTGATAGTGGAGCACGAGTTCGCCAGCTTCCAGCGCGTGGTGCAACTCGCTTTCGAGCACGATGCGCTCCATTGCCGAAGACGTCATCGGCGCGGCGAAGAAGCGGAAGTTGTTCTTGCCCGCGTCCTTGGCCTCGTACATCGCGCGGTCGGCCTGCATGAGCAGTTGCCGAGGATCGTGCGCGTCGTCCGGATACATGCTGATGCCGATGCTCGGCGTGACGAACAGCAGTTGCTCGCCGATGTGCATCGCGGCGCCCACGCGGGCGAGCAGCCCTTGGGCGATCTGCCCGACATGGCGAACGTCTTCGATATCCTCGATCAGCAGCGTGAACTCGTCGCCGCCGAGGCGCGCCACCGTATCGGTCTCGCGTACCGCTTCACGCAGGCGCGTGGCGATCACGGTGAGTGCCTCGTCGCCCACGCCGTGGCCCATCGTGTCGTTGATGAGCTTGAAGCGGTCGAGGTCGAGGAACATCACGGCGACGCGCTTGCCCGAGCGGCGTGCGCGAGCGAGCGAGAGCGTGAGGCGCTCCGTGAAGAGCGTACGATTGGGCAGGCCCGTCAAGGCGTCGTGCGTCGCGAGGTAGCTCAGGCGCTCCTCGGTCTCGCGGCGCTGCGTGATATCCGCGAAGATCGCGGCGTAATGTGTGCAGCGGCCGCTCGGGTCGCAGATGCTGGAAATCGTCAGGTATTCCAGGTAAAGCGCACCGTCCTTGCGGCGGTTCCAGATTTCGCCCTTCCAGTGGCCGTTCTGCTGCAGGCTGCGCCAGAGCGCGCTGTAGAACGCCGCGCCCTGGCGGCCCGAGTTGAGCAGGCTCGCGTTGCGCCCTAGCGCCTCGTGCTCCGTATAGCCCGTGAGCCGTGTAAAAGCGGGATTCACGCGCTCGATGGTGCCGTCGAGGTCGGTGATCATCACACCATCGAGCGTCGATTCCACCACCTGGTCGGCGAGGCGCAGGTTCGCGCGCGAGGCGAGCAGCGCGTCGTCGCGCTCGCGCAGCGCCAGCTGCAGCTCGCGCACGAAGCCGTCTTCGATGTCGTGCAGGATATGCGAGAGGTCGAGCAGGCCCGCGAGACGCCCGTCTTCGCCGATCACGCCCACGTGGCGCATGCGGTGTTCGACGAGATACTGACGCGCCGCATAGAGGCTTTGCGAGTGCGCAAGCGAGCGCAGCGGCCGGCTCGCGCGCGCCCCGACCGCGCCGTCGAGCGCGCCGGCCGCAGCGAGGCGCACCACGTCGCGCTCGGTCACGATGCCGAAGTCGCCTTCGGCATAGCTCACGACGAGCGCGCTCAGACGCCGCGCACGCATGCGCTGCATGGCTTCGTGCATGGACATGCGCGCGTCGACCACGAGCGGCATCGCCGCGTTGACCGAGCCGACCGTCTTCAGCCGCAGAAAGCACTCGAGCCCCTGGTTCATGACCAGATCGGTTTGCGTGACGATGCCGAGCGAGCGGCCTGCCTGGTCCACGACGAGACAATGGCGGATGCCCTCGCGCTTGAAGCGCAAGGCGGCGTCGCGCAGGCGCGTGCTCGCAGGCAGCGCGCGCACTGGATGGCTCATGGCATGGCGGATGGGTAGCGCGAGCGCGGCGGCGTCTTCGCCCAACGCGAGCGCGTCGTGCTCGGTCCAGATGCCGACGGGCCGCCCCATTTCGGTAATCACGATGGCGCTATAGCGCCGCTCGCTCATCATGCGCGCCGCTTCGCGAATCGGCAGGTCTGGCCCGCAGGCAAGCGGCGGCCCTGAAAGTAGCTGCCCGATTTCCAGGTCCAGCGTGTGGTGTTGCATTTGCGCCCCGAACCGCACTGCGATGTCTTTTGAGATAGCGGGAAGCTAACAGCGGGCTGGAGGCCGTCAATTGACGAAAATCAAGGTTTTGGCCGCCGAGGATGACGCAAACGTTTGCGCATCGACTATTGGAAATATCAGGGCGGCATCATCTGTCGCACGCCTGCGACAAACTTGATGCGCATAAACTTTTATATGTGCAATCGCAAAATCTAGTTTACTGGACGAATGAATCCATTAAACTGGACAAGATGGATATTCACACGAACATCGCCCGCCGCCTGCGCGAACTGCGCGACGCCAAAGGCTGGTCGCTCGAAGCGCTGGCCGAACGCAGTTCGGTGAGCCGCTCGAACATCTCGCTCATCGAACGAGGTCAAAGCAGCCCCACGGCCGTCGTGCTCGACAAGCTCGCTACGGCACTCGGCGTCTCGCTCGCGTCGCTCTTCGAGGCGCCGGGCGACGAAGTGCGGCAGGCCCCTTCCCCGCATGCCGCGGCCCACGATCAAGCGTTCTGGACCGATCCCGAGTCGGGCTATGTGCGGCGCAATCTCTCGCCGCCCGCATGGTCGCCCATCCAGCTCGTGGAAGTGCACTTTCCGCCCGGCCAGCGCGTGGCCTACGACACGAGCCTGCGCGACGCGGAGATTCATCAACAGGTTTGGGTGATGGAAGGCGTGATGGAGATGACGGTGGGCGAGCGCCTGTGGCGGCTCGAAACCGGCGACTGCCTCGCGATGCGCCTGGATTGCCCTGTCGTTTATCGCAATCCCACGAGCGAGCCGGCGCGTTATGTCGTCGCGCTCTGCAGGATCACTAATTAAGCCGGTTCACATTCATATGAGCGAAGCCATCAAGGTACGCCGCCTCACCGCCGAACAGGCGCAAACCTGCGCGAGCGCGCTTGCAGACGTACTCATCGACTGCGTCGAAGGGGGCGCCTCGGTGAGCTTCATGCTGCCGATTGCGCGCGAGACGGCGCTCGCGTTCTGGCTCGGCGTGGCGCAAAACGTGGCGCGCGGCGAACGCATTCTGCTCGCGGCCGAAGACGCGCAGCAGCGCATCGTGGGCACGGCGCAGCTCGTGACGGCGCAGCCGGAAAACCAGCCGCATCGCGCCGATGTCGCCAAGGTGCTGGTGCACCGCACCGCGCGCGGACAAGGTGTGGGACTGCGCCTCATGCTCGCGATCGACGAGGCGGCAAGGCAGGCCGGAAAATCGGTGCTGGTGCTCGACACCGTGACGGGCGGCGCGGCCGAACGGCTTTATGTGCGTGCGGGGTGGGAGCGGGTGGGCGCCGTGCCGAATTACGCGCTAATGCCGGACGGGGCATTCTGCGGCACCACGTTCTATCACAAGCAACTGCTGAGTCGGTGAGACACCGCCGGTTCCTCACGCGCCTCGTTCGAGCCTATTGCTGATGGCGCGCGCGAGGCCATCCGGATTGTCGTATGCCATCATGTGCTCGGTATTGGCAACGAGTTCGACGGCGCAGCCGGCTTGCTCGAACTGGGCAATTTCCTCACTCGCAGCCGTATCCGGAAGAATCACCCCTTTATTCGAACTCAGCCTCGCAAAATCTTCGAGCCAGTTTTCCGCGTTATCGTCCAGCGCGGATTTTGCCCATTGGTAAATGGCATGAGGCGATGCGACGGCAAACGGCCCCAGCCAGGCGCCGTTGCCGCCCGCCGCTTTTAACTGCGCCAGAAGCTGCGAAAACCCTTCCGCGACGAATTGCGCTTCGGTCATCGACGTGATTTCCGACAACATCGCTTTGCCGTACTCGTTCAGACCGGGCGCACATAAAATCACGCTACCCACGGGGACCGCCAGGCGCTTTGCGAGCTTCAGTGCGATGAACGCCCCAGCGCTATGACCGAAGATATTCGCCCGCGTGAAATGCTCGCTCGTGACGAGGTTTGAGATGACATTCGCCTGGGCATCCGAAGTATAGGTTCCGTCCTCTGGCTTGTCGCTGAACCCCGCTCCGATGAGATCGATGAGGAGCGGTCGGCGTTTCGAGTACGAATGTGAACCCACTACCAGTGGGTAATCGCTGCTGGACGCACAACCCAAACCATGAACGAAGAGAAGCGGCTCGGACGAGTTCGTGGCGGAATATAAATCCACGTAGCGAAGGACGTTCTCCCTGTCATCGATGGCGAATGAATTCATAGTCTCGTCCAGGAAATTCAGGGCATTGCCACCGCGCGCAATGCCTCCGAAGGCCGCATGCCGAACATGCGCCGGTAATCGGTGGCGAACTGGCTCAGATGCCAGAAGCCCCAGGCCGCCGCAACGTCCTGCACCGAACCGGCCGCGCGCCCGCACAGGTCGCGGCGAGCGCCGTTCAGACGCAGCGCGCGCAGGTACGTTGCGGGCGCCATGCCAAGCACGTCCTGAAAGCAGTACTGGAGCGTGCGCCGGCTCACATGCAACTGCTCGCAAAGCCCCGCGCAGGCGTCGAATAGCGCGGCGAGCACTTCCGCCTGCAATGCATTGCGCTCGACGTTCGAAAGCGGTGAGACCGGCACGTTCTCATGCGCCTGGCCGCCATCGTCGAGACACCTCGCGAGCCGTGCACAAAGGCGCTCGATGCACGCAGCGGCCGCCTGCACGACAGGCGCACCCGTGAGACGTTCCTCGAGCGCCGTACGCTCGACCGTGGCTGCGTAGTGGCGCAGCACGTCGCCGCGCACGACCACGCCGTAGATCGAAAATTGCGCCGGTGTGAGAAGCTCGAACTCGACGTTGCCCGGACGCAGCGCAAACGCCTGCGCGCCAAAGGCCTGCGCGTCGATACGCGCCTCGCCTTCGCGCGCAACCGGTATGCCGAACCACCAGGCGTCGCCGCGCACTTCGCACGCCTGGCGCAGCGTATGGCTCGTGGTCTCGCGAAACACCTTCATGGTGTCGAGCGGCAGCTCCGTGAGCGTGCCGACGAAGCGGCCCGCCGCGAGCTGGTCGTAGGTCTGCCGCCATCCCACGAGGTTGCGCGCCTGCTCGTCGGCGTCGTGCGCGACGCTAACGACGGTGCGGGCGCCATGCGCGCTGCATTGCGCTTGGCCTGCCGTCGCTTCGGTTCGCTCCGCCGTTTCGTTCATGATTGCCTCCCAGCACGCACTTGCTTCGATCGATCGTCGAGTGATGCAAGAGTCGGGCCAGCGACAACGGTATGCGCAATGGCCATGCCGGGGGCCGCGCTGCTCCACGGCGGCGCAATGGCGGTTAGCGGAGTGCTCAATCCCTGCACAGGCGGCAGCACCGCCGGGTGCGTCGCCGGCTTCGATGGTTGCAGCCGATGCAGCCGCGTGTGGCCCGTCACGCAGACGTGATCTGCCCACGCGCACCGATGCCCGGCAGCGTCGCGTCGCTATCGTCCTTCAGCCCGACGCCGGTCAGCCCGAGCCGCCGCGCGTGCGTGAGGAGGTAATGGAGCTTGTGCGCGGCCGCCTCATACGGCAGCCCCTCGGGACGCACGTTCGAGATGCAGTTGCGCTGCGCGTCATGACAGCCCACCTTCGGCGCGTAGGTGAGATAGACACCGAGGCTGTCTGGCGAACTCAGCCCAGGCCGCTCGCCGATCAGCATGGCCACGAGCTTCGCGCCCAGCAGCTCGCCGATCTCGTCGCCGAGCGCCACGCGTGCCTGGCGCGCGACCACCACTGGGCCGATCCGCCAGTCCGCAAGGCGCGCGCGAACCGCGAGGAGCAGCGGCGCGGCCTGTTTCGCGGCAGCGATCGCCGAAAGGCCGTCGCCAATCACGAATACGACTTCAGGCGGCTCCTCATGCGCTGCGATGGCCGAACCCGCCGCTTCGACCAACGCTGCCCGGCTCGCCTCCGACAAGCGCCGCCCGAGGTCCGGCCTGCGTAAATAATGCTGCCGGTCCGGCGCCGCGCTTTCCACGCCGAGCGTGGCGAACCCTTCGGCTTCGAGGGTGCGCCGCAATGCTTCGGCGTCGAGCGGGTGATGCACGGCGTCGCGCGCCTGCGCGTGCGAGAGATTGAACGCGAGCAGCGGCGCCGTGGGCAAGCCGCTGCCCGCGCGCCCGAGCGCGATGCGCGCGTTCGTGAACGCCTTGAGCCCGCCCCATGGGTTCTTTTCGACGGCGTCGCTCATGCGTCGATCCCCATCCATTCGTGCGCGCCCGCGAGCAGCGGCACGCGCGCGGAGCCTGGCAGGAGCGCGCCTTTCGCGTCGACGATCTCCATGGTCTCCAGCCACTCCTCGAACTCCGGCGCGCGGCGCAGGCCGAGCAGATCGCGCACATAGAGCGCGTCGTGAAATGAGGTGCTCTGGTAGTTGAGCATCACGTCGTCAGCGCCCGGAATGCCCATGATGAAGTTGACGCCGGCCGCGCCCAGCAGCGTGAGCAGCGTGTCCATATCGTCCTGGTCGGCTTCGGCGTGGTTCGTATAGCAAATGTCGCAACCCATCGGCACGCCTAGCAGCTTGCCGCAGAAGTGATCTTCGAGACCCGCGCGAATGATCTGCTTTCCATCGTACAAATATTCGGGGCCGATGAAACCGACCACCGTATTGACGAGAAACGGCTCGAACTTGCGCGCGACCGCATAGGCACGCACCTCGCAGGTTTGCTGGTCCACGCCGTAGTGCGCATTTGCCGACAGCGCGCTGCCCTGCCCCGTCTCGAAGTACATGAGGTTGTTGCCGACCGTGCCGCGCTTGAGCGAGAGCGCCGCCTCGCGCGCCTCTTTTAAAAGCGCCAGCGAAATGCCGAAGCTCGCGTTCGCCTTTTCCGTGCCCGCGATCGACTGGAACACGAGATCGACAGGGGCGCCCTTTTCGATCGCCGCGATCGTGTTGGTCACGTGCGTGAGCACGCAGGACTGCGTGGGCACGCGATAGCGCTCGCGAAATCCGTCGATCATCGCGAGCAGCTTCACGATGGCCGCCAGGCTGTCCGAGGCGGGATTGATGCCGATCATCGCGTCGCCGCACCCGTACATCAGGCCGTCGAGCATCGAGGCTGCGATGCCCTTCACGTCGTCGGTGGGGTGGTTAGGCTGCAGGCGCACCGACATGCGGCCCGGCAGCCCCACGGTGTTGCGAAAGCGCGTGACCACGGGGCGCTTTTTCGCCACGGCGATCAGGTCCTGATTGCGCATGAGCTTCGACACCGCCGCGACCATCTCGGGCGTGAGGCCCGGCGCCAGGCATTCAAGCGCCTCGGTCGTTGCCGCGCCGGAAAGCAGCCAGTCGCGAAAGTCGCCCACGGTGAGGTGGGCAACGGCTGCGAACGCGGCTGCGTCGTGATCGTCGACGATGAGGCGCGTGACCTCGTCGTCTTCATACGGCACGAGCGCTTCGGAGAGAAACACCTTGAGCGGCACCGCGGCGAGCGCCATTTTCGCGGCCACGCGTTCCTCTTCGCTCGCCGCCCGCCGCCACGCCCGCGAGCTGGTCACCCGAGCGCAGCGGGCTGGCTTTGGCGAGCAGCGTCTTGAGGTCCGCGAAGCGGTAGGTGCGCGCGCCGATCGACTCCGTATAGTTCATGCGTTGGACTCCTGCAAAGCTCACTCCTCGAGCAGCCCGTCGGCGGGCACCACCTCGCGCTGCGTGCGCGTGGCAAGGAAATATGCGTAGCCGAGCGCGAGAAACACCACGAACACCCCCGCGACCAGCGCATTGAAATACACCATCGTGCCGAGGCAAACGAGCGCGGCCACGAGCGCGAACGCCGGGAAAAACGGGTACACCGGCGCGCGAAACGGCCGGTCCATGGCCGGCTGCACGCGGCGCAGCCTGAAGAGCGCCGCCATGCTGACAATGTACATCACGATCGCGCCGAACACCGACATCGTGACGATGTTGGCCGTGAGCGTCTGCCCGCCGAACTGGATCAGCTCGTCGCTATAAATCGCGGCGATACCGACCACGCCACCCGCAAGGATCGCGCGATACGGCGTCTTGAAGCGCGGATGGATTTTCGCGAGCCACGCGGGCAGATAGCCTTCGCGGGCCAGCGCGAAGATCTGCCGCGAATAGCCGAGGATGATGCCGTGAAACGAGGCCACGAGACCGAACAGCCCGAGCCAGACGAGCATGTGCATCCAGCCGCTGTGCTCGCCGACGATGAACTTCATGGCTTGCGGCAGCGGGTCGTTGATATTCGCGAGTTTGGTCCAGTCTCCCGCGCCGCCCGCGAACACCATCACGCCCACGGCAAGCGCGACGAGCGTGAGAATGCCGGCCACGTAGGCGATGGGAATCGAGCGGCGCGGGTTCTTCGCTTCCTCGGCGGCCATGGCCACGCCTTCGATCGCGAGGAAAAACCAGATCGCGAACGGGATCGCGGCGAACATGCCATGAAACGAACCCAGCGAAAAGTGATCGTTGCCCGACCAGCCGCCCTTCATGAAGTGGGTCCATGCGAAGCCCGGCGACACCACGCCCATAAACACGAGCAGTTCGAAGATGGCGAGCAGCGTGACAATCAGCTCGAAAGTCGCGGCGATCTGCACGCCCACGATATTGAGCGCCATGAACACGAGATACGCGCCCATGGCAGCGTGTTTGGGCTCGAGGCCGGGGAACTGCACATGCAGGTACGCGCCGATGGCGAGCGCGATGGCGGGCGGCGCGAACACGAATTCCACGAGCGTGGCCGCACCCGCCAGATACCCGCCGGTCGGCCCGAACGCGCGGCGGGCGTAGGCGAAAGGACCGCCCGCATGCGGAATGGAGGTGGTGAGTTCGGTAAAGCTGAAGATGAACGTGGTGTACATCGCCGCGACGAACAGTGCCGTGACGACGAAGCCGAGCGTGCCGGCGCTGGCCCAGCCGTAGCTCCAGCCGAAGTACTCGCCCGATATCACGAGGCCGACTGCGATGCCCCACAACTGCCACGTGCCGAGCGTTTGATTGAGCGCCGGCACACCTGGCTTGCCCGATGATGTACCGACTGTCACGCCAATTGCAGCGGGGCGTGCGTTCGACTCGCCTTGCATGGTTTTCTCCCTCTGGGTGGCCCGGGCGGCCGGCCCTGGCCGCCACGGTTGAGTGGAACCATGCTATTGAGTCATTAATCGACGTGTTATCGAAAATCGGCAAATCGTGGCTGCGGCGCAGCACAGGCCTTTTGCCCGCTTCCTTGCGGCAGCCTTTCGCGCGTTGCGCCTAGAGCAGCGGGTCGATCAGCGCGACCTGCTGGGCGAAGCGTTGCTTGTCTTCGCCCAGCAAGGGATCGCGATGCGGCAGGTCGACGGTGAGCGGATCCTGCGCGACCTGATCCACGTGCACCTCATAGTGCAGATGCGGGCCGGTCGCCCAACCCGTCGCGCCCACGTATCCGATCACCTGTCCCTTGCTTACCGTCTGCCCGACCTTCAAATGCTTCGCAAAGCGCGAAAGGTGGGCGAAGGTCGTGGAGTACGGGCCGAAGTTGTCGAGCTTCACGACCTTGCCGTAGCCCGCCTGCCAGCCGGCGAACGTCACGGTGCCGCGCGCGGTCGCGTGAACGGGCGTGCCGACGGGCGCCGCGAGATCGACACCTTCGTGCGGCTGCACGCGATGCGTGACCGGATCGAGCCGTCGCAGCGAGAAATACGAAGACACGCGCGTAAACTTCACGGGATAGCGCAAGAACGACGGCGCGGCGGCGTGACCGTCTGCGCAATAGTAGAACGCCTTGCCCGCAAGGTTCCGGTAGAGAAAGAGATCGTGCGAGACGTTGCCGTTCGAAATGCGGATCGCGACAGGCGTGTCGTCCGAAGACGATGCGTTTTGTGACGCGCCGGCGTTCGCAGGGCTCACATCGTCTGTATCTCTTGCGTCGCTCGCGCCATTCGCGCCATCCGCGCCGTTTGTGTCATTGCGAAACACGAAGCGGATCTCGCTGCCACGCTGCAGATCGCGCCGGAAATCGAGCCGGCCCGAGAATGCGCGCGCAAGCCTCGCCGTCGTCGCTGCATCCACGCCGAGACGCTGGGCGGCTTCGGAAAAGCTGTGTTCGACCACAGCGGTCTCCACGCGAAACGCGGGCTCGCTTTCGCCCGCAGGCGTCGCGCTGGCCGCCTGCGACGCCGCATCTTGCGCCGGCGCTGCGGACGTCGCCGTCGCCGCGTCGGCAAGCGGATCGTCGGTGGCAATGTTCGCGTGCCGATGGGCGAGCCACGCGGCGCTCGTCAAACCGATTGCGGACACAACGATGAGTTTGCCCGCGAGGCCGGGGGAGGCCGCTATTGCACGAAATGCCATGAATCGAATGACGGATTGCAGAGCAGAGAAATGCGAACGCGCGCCGCGCTTCTCGAGGTGAATTCGGAAGTGAGATCGATGGCCGCATCGCTGAATCGGCGAGCATCGATGATGCGAAGGGGTTCAAAATAAATGGCGTTTCTTAAACGAAACTTAAGAAATCCAATGAGCGCCCAATGAGCGGAGCATTCTGCCGCAGTGACTATTTTCTGTCACTTTTTAAACGGGAAATACTACCGAAATATTTTAATCGGATACCTGATTAATTCCCGGAAATGACATACCGAATAAAGCAATGCGATTGCCCGTCAACTCGCGATCGTTCCCCACGGTAGACGCACCTAATCGAATGATCTATACTCATCTCGTTTCGATCACCACGAAGTCGTTCTCGTGCGCATTGAGATACAGGGTCCACGCTAAAGGTCCACTGCGTCGCAAGCGCCATTCAAGCGGGCCTCCGGCCCTCGCGTAGCGGCCCAAAGCCGCCGCATCCAAGCCGCCAAAAGGCGGTTTCCTGCTCCAGCGCGCATCGATCTGCTCGGTGCCGTTGAGCTGAACATGACAACCAGAAGAACGCGAGAAGCGCGTTCATATCACTGCCGCCACGTAGCTAACGTGCGCGGGCGGACTGGTTTTCGTTCGTTTTCTGGTCCGTAGTTTTAGTCGGTTCCAATCGCGGCCATGCCGGGATCACGAACTTCCTTCGCGGCGCCTTGAGCATCCTCATCGGCGTCCCCGCTGCGCAGCGTTGCGCCGCGCGGCACAAAAACAAGGAGGCGTACCTTCATGACTCGACGCTCTGCCCTGCTCGCGGGCAGCCTGATCGCCCTTGCCGTCATCGCGTGGGCACTCTCACGCGCCATCGGCGCCGATACGTGGCAAAGCCACGCAGGCGACCTCGCCTACTACACTGGGCGGCACCTGCTGCTCGTCGGCTATTCGATGGCGCTCGCCATCGTGGTCGGCGTACCCGCCGGTGTGCTGCTGAGCCGGCCGCGCTTCGTGCGACAGGCCGAACGCTTCATGCAAATCTTCAACGTGGGCAACACGATCCCCTCGCTCGCGGTGCTCGCCATTGCACTCGGCGTGTTCGGCATCGGCGACGTTCCCGCGATCGTCGCGCTCTTTCTCGCGTCGCTGCTGCCCATCACGCGCAATACGTATGAAGGCGTGAAGAACGTGCCGGCCGCGCTGCGCGAAGCCGCGCGCGGCATCGGCATGACGGGCTGGCAGTCGCTCACGCGCGTGGAATTGCCGGGCGCGCTGCCCATCATCGTGGGCGGTGTGCGCACCGCGCTCGCCATCAACGTGGGCACGGCGCCGCTCGCCTATCTGATCGGCGCCGACAGCCTCGGCTCGCTCATTTTCCCCGGCATCTATCTGAACGATCAGCCCTTGCTGCTGCTCGGCGCCGCGTTCACGGCCGCGCTCGCGCTCGTGCTCGACGGCGTGGTTGCCGCCGGCAGCCATCAGTGGCTCGCGCGTCACGGAGGGCTCGCATGATGCTCGCGTCACCGTTCAAATCTCTGCGCCGCTTCGTTCAGGCCTGCCTGATCGGCACGGCGCTCGTCGCCGCCGCCACACCCGCATTCGCACAGCCCAAGCTCGTACTGGGCGCGAAGAACTTCACCGAGCAATACGTGCTAGCCGAAGTCACAGCGCAATACCTGCGCTCGCGCGGCTATTCCGTTGAGGTGCGCTCCGGCCTTGGCAGCACGCTCATGCGCAGTGCGCTGGAGAACGGCCAGTTCGACCTCGTTTGGGACTACACGGGCACGGCGGCACTCGTCTACGACAAGCTGACGGAGAAGCTTTCGCCCGAAGCGATGTACGAGCGCGTGAAGGCGCTCGATGCGCCGCGCGGTCTCGTCTGGCTCAATGCCTCGCCGCTCAACGACACGTATGCATTAGGCCTGCCAAGCAAATTCGCCGAGGAAACCGGCATCACCACGGTCTCGCAGCTTGCGCAAAAGTTGAAGACGGACCCCGACGCGAAGCGCTACGTGTTCGGCATGGACGCCGAGTTCGCGAATCGTCCGGATGGTCTCAAGCCCCTGCTCGCCACCTACGACATGAGCTTTGACCGCTCGCAGATGAAGCAGATGGACCCCGGCCTCGTCTACACGGCGCTGCATAACAACCAGTTGAAGATCGGCCTCGTCTACACGACCGATGGCCGCGTGAAGGGCTTCGGCATCGTGCCGCTCGAAGACGACAAGCACTTCTTCCCGCCGTACAACGCCACGCCCGTGGTACGCAAGGAAGTGCTGGAGCGCGATCCCAAACTGGCCGCGCAGCTCAACGCGCTGTCCGCCGCCCTCAACAACGACGCGATGCAAGACATGAACAAGGCCGTCGATCTCGACGGCAAGTCCGCCCAGCAAGTCGCGGCGGAGTTCCTGCGCACGCATACGCTCCCCTGAAGGAGGCCAGGCCCTATGAACGTATTCGACTATCTCGCTTCGAGCTGGCCCGAGCTGCTGCAACTCACGCTCCAGCACCTCTACCTCGTGGGCATCGCCGTGGGCTGCGCGATCATCGCGGGCGTGCCGCTCGGCGTGCTCATCAGCCGCCATGACTGGCTCGCCGCACCGCTGCTGGGACTGGCGACCATCATCCTCACGCTGCCCTCCATCGCGCTATTCGGCCTGATGATCCCGGTATTCTCGCGCTTCGGTCAGGGCATTGGCGCGGTGCCCGCCATTACGGCTGTGTTTCTCTACTCGCTGCTGCCGATCATGCGCAACACCTACCTCGCGCTACGCAACGTGGATGCGGGCATCAAGGAAGCCGGCACCGGCATCGGCATGACGTCGTGGCAGCGGCTGCGTCTCGTCGATCTGCCGCTGGCCGTGCCCGTGATTCTTGCGGGCGTGCGCACGGCGGTCGTGATGAACATCGGCGTGATGACCATTGCCGCCGTGATCGGCGCGGGCGGCCTCGGCACGTTGATCATTCGCGCCATTGGCCAGAGCAGCATGATGAAGCTGCTCGTGGGCGCCGTGCTCGTGAGCGTGCTCGCGATCGTCGCCGACCTGTTGTTGCAGATGCTGCAGCGCGCTTTGACACCGAAAGGAGTACAGAAGACATGATCGAACTCGACCAACTGACGAAGACCTTCACGCAGAAAGACGGCCAGGCCGTGCGCGCCGTCGATTCGGTGAGCCTTTCGGTGGCCGAAGGCGAGATCTGCGTGTTCCTCGGCCCCTCGGGCTGCGGCAAGACCACCACGCTGAAGATGATCAACCGGCTGATCGAGCCGACCTCGGGCCGCGTGCTCATCAACGGCGAAGACACGACGGGCCTGAACGAAGTGGATCTGCGCCGCCGCATCGGCTATGTGATCCAGCAGATCGGCCTCTTCCCGAACATGACGATCGCGGAGAACATCACGGTCGTGCCGCGGCTGCTCGGCTGGGACAAGAAGCGCTGCGCCGAACGCGCGGCAGAGCTGATGTCGATGGTCGCGCTCGACCCGAAGCTGTATTTGAAGCGTTATCCGCGCGAGCTTTCGGGCGGTCAGCAGCAGCGTATCGGCGTGATTCGCGCGCTCGCTGCCGATCCGCCCGTGCTGCTCATGGACGAGCCGTTCGGCGCGGTCGATCCGATCAATCGCGAGGCCATCCAGAACGAGTTCTTCCAGATGCAGCGGCAACTGAAGAAGACCGTCATCATGGTGAGCCACGATATCGACGAGGCGATCAAGCTGGGCGACCGCATCGCGGTCTTCCGGCGCGGCAGGCTCGTGCAATACGACCACCCCGATACGCTGCTCGCGCGCCCGCATGACGACTTCGTCGCGCAGTTCGTGGGTCAGGACAGCACACTCAAGCGCCTGTTGCTCGTGAAGGCCGGCGACGCCGCCACGCAACCCGAAACGGCGCGCGCCGAAACGCCGCTCTCGCACGCGTTCGCCGCGATGGACGAAAGCGATTCTCGCTATCTCACCGTGCTCGACGACGCGCAGCACGCGCTCGGCTTCGTGGCGCGCCGCGCCGCGCGCGGGGTCGAAGGCGTCTGCGGCGATCGCATCACGCCCTTCCCGGCTACGGTTTCTGTCGACGACAACCTGCGCATCGTGCTCTCCAAGATGTACCAGTTCCGCGCCTCGTGGATGCCGGTGCTCGACGCCGACGGCGCCTACGTGGGCGAGATCACACAGGATTCGATCGCCGACTATCTCAGCTCGGGCCGCTCGCGGCAGCAGACCGGACAGCCGCCGAGCGCGGCGGTGCGTCCGGCGGCCGCGATCGCGTGAGCGGCGGGTCAGGCTCAGCCCTAAATCCCGGCGGCTAGTCAAGAAGCACCTCTACGACAACGCGAAGATACGTTATGGGGAAGCCGAAGCGCCATCATCGAAGGCATCGCGTTTCAAACCAATATCCTCGCGCTCAACGCGGCGGCGCTGGCACCGTACAAGTGTTCCGTGTTGGCTGAGGCCGACGGACCGACGCGGCGCGAGCGCCTTCGCGGCCTCTTATAATCGGATCTCGAAGCGGCGGCGGGCGCAGTCACCCGCCGCCTTGCCTATCGATTTTTCGTACGCGAAGAGGAACGCCGCAATGTACATCGCCATGAATCGCTTCAAGGTCGCGCCGGGCTCCGAGGCCGCATTCGAGGAAGTCTGGGCCACGCGCGACACGCACTTGAAGCAAGTGCCCGGCTTCATCGAATTTCATCTGCTCAAAGGCCCGCAGCGCGAAGACCACGTGCTCTACGCGAGCCACACGATCTGGGCGAGCCACGCGCACTTCGAAGACTGGACGCGTTCCGACGCCTTTCGCGCGGCGCATCGAAACGCGGGCAATGCGGGAGGGGCAAACCGTCCGGTCTATTTGAGCCATCCCGAGTTCGAAGGCTTCGAAGTCGTGCAAACCGTGAAGTAGGCGCTGCACGCGAAGTCTGGGTCGACATCGGTAAATCTGGGCACGCGCTGCGCCAAAGCTACACGCGCGCAGCGCGCACCACCGCGGTGCCCCGTGTATCCGGCCCCTCTCTTCTCGTCTATCCGCTGCGCTGCGGGCCCTGGGCCCAAACCTTGCTTGACACAAGCCCGCCCTCGCGCGCAACGGCATTGGTGGCGCGCGCCATCGCGTCCCCAACCGACGAGCCCATGAAGAAAAAAACCGCCACCCGTATCGTAGAAGGACAGCCGTTCCCGCTCGGCGCCACCTGGAACGGCCGCGGCGTGAACTTCGCGCTCTTCTCCGCGAACGCTGCCAAGGTCGAGTTGTGTCTCTTCGACAAGAGCGGCCTGCGCGAACTCGAACGCATCGAGTTGCCCGAATACACCGACGAGGTGTGGCACGTCTATCTGCCCGACCTCGCACCGGGCGCCATCTACGGCTATCGCGTGCACGGGCCCTACGAGCCGCAGGCGGGCCATCGCTTCAATCCGCACAAGCTGCTGCTCGATCCCTACGCGAAGGCGCACGTGGGCGCGCTGCGCTGGCATCCCGCCGTGTTCGGCTACACGATCGGGAGCCCCGACGGCGATCTCTCGTTCGACACGCGAGACAGCGCGCGTTATGTGCCGCGCTGCCGCGTGGTCGATCAGGGCTTCACATGGCACCACCCGATGCGCGAACGTGTGCCGCGCGAGCGCACGATCATCTACGAAACGCATGTGCGCGGCTTCACGATCCGCCACCCCGACGTGCCGCACGAAGAGCGCGGCACCTTCGCGGGGCTCGCGCAGACGCCGGTGCTCGAATATATCCGCGGGCTCGGCGTGACATCCGTGGAGTTGCTGCCCATCCACACCTTCGTGAATGACTCGCACCTGCTCGAACGCGGTCTCACGAACTACTGGGGCTACAACACCATCGGCTTCTTCGCGCCGGACCCGCGCTACTCGGTGGGCGCGCACGGCTCGATCGACGAGTTCAAGAACATGGTGGACCGCCTGCACCAGGCGGGTCTCGAAGTGATACTCGACGTGGTCTATAACCACACCGCTGAAGGCAGCGAACTCGGTCCGACGCTCTCGTTTCGCGGCATCGACAATGCTTCGTACTACCGGCTACCCGAAGACCGGCGCTACTACATCAACGACACAGGCACGGGCAATACGCTCAACCTCTCGCACCCGCGCGTGCTGCAGATGGTCACGGACAGCCTGCGCTACTGGGTGCTCGAAATGGGCGTGGACGGTTTTCGCTTCGACCTCGCGACGATCCTCGGGCGCGAGCCCTATGGCTTCGACGAAGGCGGCGGCTTTCTCGACAGCTGCCGCCAGGACCCGATTCTCGCGAGCGTGAAGCTGATTGCCGAGCCGTGGGACTGCGGGCCGGGCGGCTACCAGGTGGGCGGCTTCCCGCCCGGCTGGATGGAATGGAACGACCGCTTTCGCGACACCGCGCGCGCCTGGTGGAAAGGCGACGAGGGCAAGGCGCCCGAACTCGCCACGCGCCTGTGCGCTTCGGGCGACAGCTTCAACCGGCGCGGACGGCGGCCATGGTCGAGCGTGAACTTCGTCACTGCGCACGACGGCTTCACGCTGAACGATCTCGTTTCGTACAACGACCGTCACAACGAAGCCAACGGCGAAGAGAACCGCGACGGCCACGGCGACAATCTCTCGTGGAACTGCGGCGCGGAAGGCCCGACCGATGACCCCGAGATCCGCGCGCTGCGCGAGCGCCAGAAGCGCAACTTCCTCGCCACGCTGCTGCTCTCGCAGGGCACGCCGATGCTGCTCGCGGGCGACGAGTTCGGTCGCACGCAGCGAGGCAACAACAACGCGTACTGCCAGGACAACGACGTGAGCTGGGTGGACTGGGACGGCATCGACGACACGGGCCGCGCGCTCGCCGACTTCGTGCGCAAGCTTACCGCGCTGCGCCATGCGCTGCCGGTGCTGCGACGCAACCGGTTTCTCATCGGCGAGCACAACGCGACGCTCGACGTCACCGACGTCGAATGGCTCTCGCCCGCAGGCGTACCGCTCGCTCAGGAGCAGTGGGACGATGCGGCCATGCGTTGCTTCGGCATGCTGATCGATGGACGATCGCAAACGAGTGGCATCATGCGCCTCGCCTCGGATGCGACCATGCTCATCGTGTTCAACGCCTATCACGACGTGGTGGATTTCACGCTTCCTTCGGTGCCGGGCAACGACCAGTGGAACTGCCTCATCGACACGAACATGCCCGTGCGCGACGAACTGCCCGAATTCGAAGCGGGCGATATCTACCAGGTGACGGGCCGTTCGCTGCTGCTGTTCGCGCTGCATGCGCGTGGCGCGACACAGCGGGTGTTCGACCGGCTGGAGGAAGACCTGACGGGTTGAACGGCAGGCTTTTGGCGGATTGGCGGCGAGGCCGCCAGTCCGTTTTGTTGGGCGTGACGGGGCTGACTGTTAGTTGCACAATGCCGAGACCAGCGGCCGCCTCATCGCAGCACCGCCGACATCGCCGACAAGCTATTGAGCGTGCGCACGAGAAACTCGGCGGTTGGCGCCCCAAACCGGATCACGCAGCCCGCCGCGCGCTCGACACCCGGCCACTGCGCAAAGAGATCCGCCAGCGCAGTCGTCTGCGTGTGCAGTTCGCACGTGCGCATACGCGGCGCCGCACACGCGCGGTCCCACCATTCGCCGTCGCGTGCGACCTGCCCGGCGGCTTCGCGCGCCGCGTCGCGAACCCGTTCGCGGCTCGCGGCGGGCGTCAGCAGATCGCCGCTCGCGTGGCCGCGGGCGCGCTTCACCACGACGAACTTCGCATCGGGAAAAGCGGGCCGCGTTTCGTCTTCGAATACATCGTCACCGCTGAGCAGCGCCACGCGTGCGCCGTATTCCTGCGCGAGCGCGCCATACAGCCCCGCCTCGCCCGTCGCCACGCCGTCCACGAGCACGCGCGCGAACGCAAAGCTGTTGATGGTGTGCGCAAGCATGCCGCGGCTTTGCGCCATGGCGTGATAGCCGATCATGAAAACAAGCGCGGGCCGGTGCTCGAGCCCCGCCATCATGCCAAGCGTGCGCGGCTTGCCGAGTATCACGCGTGCGCGCGCGTCGATCTCGTCGAGCAGCAGGTTGTTGAAACCGCCATGCGAGTCGTTGACCCACACTTCGCTCGCGCCGCCCGAGAATGCGCCTTCCACGGCCGCGTTCGCCTCGAGCGTCATCCAGCGGCGGGCCTGTTCGTACTCGGCGTTTCCCGCGCGCGTTTGCTGAACGTTGAAGACGCCGCCTATGCCTTCGATATCGACCGAAATGAGTACCTTCACGCGTGCACTCCGCCTGAACGAAGATCGGCGAGATCGGGCGCCGCTTCGCGCAGCGCGAGACGCACGTGGCCATCGCGGCCCTGCACAGTGCGTGCGCTCCACAAGGCGTCGAGAATCGCCTGCTCGACGCAATCGGCGCCTGCCTGAAACAGCGGATCGAGTTGCGAGTCGGCGAGCAAGGGCGGCAACGCGTGGGTCGATGCGTCGTGCGCCAATGTGTACGCGGTGCTGAACGCCATGGCGATATCGCCGCTGCCGTGTCCATAGACGGACCCCGTGCGCGCAAGACCTGCTGCCGCGCGCAGCGCAACGCGTCGAAGCTGCCGCGCGTCGAGCGGCGCGTCCGTGGCGATCAGCATGATGATCGAGCCCTTCTCGGGCTCCTGCGTCGCGCGGTTCGACGCCGCGCGCGCAGCAAGCACGCGCCCCACGGGCACGCCGCTGATCGTCAGCATCGGCAAGCGGCCGAAGTTCGCCAGCACGAGCGCGCCCACGGTGTACTGCACGCCCGCCGCCTGCACGACGCGCGACGCCGTGCCGATGCCGCCTTTCAGATCAAAGCTCGACATGCCGCGCCCCGCGCCTACGCTGCCGCGTGCGAAGTCGGCGCTCGCGGCGGCGCAGGCCGCGAGATAGTGTTCCTCATGAACGGCCAGCGCCTGAATGTCGTTCAGGTAACCGTCGTTGCACTCGAACACGAGCGGATTGACGGTCGGCAGGCCGCGCCCGATTTGCGGATTCGCCGCGACCGCCGCGCGAACCTGCGCCTGTGCGAGCGTGCCCACCGCAAACGTGTTGCTCAGCGCAACCGGCGTTTCGAGCACGCCCAACGCTTCGAGCTGCATGAGCCCGATGCTCTTGCCGAATCCGTTGATCACACAAGCGCTCGCCGGCACCTTCTCGCGAAAGAGGTCGCCTGCATGCGGCAGCAGCACGGTCACGCCCGTTTGCACGTCGCCCGCGTCGAGCGTGCAGTGCCCGACGCGCACACCGCTGACGTCGGCAATCGTTCCCGTTGCGCCGCTCGCCAGTGTGCCGATATGCGGCGCAGTATCTCCACGATCGATGCTCATGCGCGGTCCAGCTTCGGGTCGAGTGCGTCGCGCAAGCCGTCACCCAGCAGATTGAACGCGAGCACGGTGAGGAAGATGGCGAGGCTCGGGAACAGCGCGATATGCGGCGCCGTCACCATATCGGCGCGCGCCTCGTTGAGCATGGCGCCCCACTCCGGCGTGGGCGGCTGCGCGCCGAGGCCGATGAACGACAGGCTCGCGGCCGTGATGATCGACGTGCCGATACGCATGGTCAGATACACGATCACGGACGACACGGTGCCCGGCAGGATATGCCGCATGATGATCGTCCAGTCCGACGCGCCAATGCTGCGCGCGGCCTCCACATACGTGAGATGCTTGAGCATGAGCGTATTGCCGCGCACGAGCCGCGCGAACGCCGGAATGCTGAACACCGCCACCGCGCACACCACGTTGATCATGCCGTTGCCGAGGATCGCCACCACGCCGATGGCGAGCAGAATGCCTGGGAATGCGAACAGCACGTCGGCTACACGCATGGTGATGCGATCCCACCAGCCTTCATAGTAACCCGCGAGCAAGCCGAAGAACGTGCCGACTATAGCGCCCAGCGCCACCGAAAGAAAACCCGCCGCGAGCGAAATGCGCGTGCCCGCGAGAATGCGGCTGAAAATATCGCGGCCCAGCGCGTCCACGCCGAACCAGTGGGCCGCCGAGGGACCCGCGTTGAGCGAGTCGTAATCGAAGTAATTTTCCGGGTCGTAAGGCACGAGATGCGGTGCGAACACCGCGATCACCACCAGCAGCAGCACGAACGCGCCCGCGCCGAGCGCGACGTGCTGCTTGCGGAACTTGCGCCAGAATTCGCGCCACGGCGTGCGGATCGCTTCGTCCTCTGCGCGTACGGCTTCGTTTAGGGTCGTGCTCATGGCGGGCTCACCTGAATCGAATGGTCGGATTGATGACCGCGTACAACACGTCCACGATCAGATTGATGACGATGAACTCGAGCGAGAACAACAGCACTTCGGCCTGAATCACGGGGTAATCGCGCATCGCAACGGAATCGACGAGCAGCCGCCCAAGGCCCGGCCAGTTGAACACCACCTCCACGACGATCGAGCCGCCCAGCAGGAAGCCGAACTGCAGGCCCATCATCGTGACCACGGGAATCATCGCGTTGCGCAGGCAATGCCTGATCACCACCCATTGTTCGGCGACGCCCTTCGCGCGCGCCGTGCGAACGAAGTCCTCGTTGAGCACCTCGACGAAAGAAGCCCGCGTGAAGCGCGCCATCACCGCCGCCACGGCCGCGCCGAGCGTGACCGACGGCAGCACGTAGCTGCGCCACGAACCGTCGCTCACCACGGGCAGCCAGCCCAGGTGCACCGAGAACAGCTCCATGAGCGCCATGCCGAGCGCGAAAGCCGGAAACGAAATGCCCGACACCGCGAGCGCCATGCCGATGCGATCGGGCCAGCGATTGCGCCACACGGCCGAGACGATGCCGATCGCCATGCCGAACACCACGGCCCAGACCATGCTGGTGAGCGTGAGCAGCAGCGTGGGCATGAAACGCTCGCCGATTTCGGTGACGACGGGGCGCTTGCTGCGCATCGAAACACCGAAATCGCCGTGAGCGATGCGCACGAAGAAGTGGAGGAACTGCTGCGGCAGCGGCTGGTCAAGGCCGAGATCGGCGCGCACGAGCGCAACCGTGGCGTCGTCCGCTTCGGGACCCGCTGCGAGGCGCGCCGGGTCGCCCGGCAGCAGGTGCACGAACAGGAACACGAGGACCGCGACGATCAGGAGCGTCGGCAGCAGACCCAGCGAGCGTTTGACAATGAAATTCAGCATGAGCGCGTTACTGCATCGGGGCGTGCGCGCCGCGCCGGACACTAGCGATCCGGCGCGGCGCGCAACGCATTAGCGAATCGAGATCTCGTCGAAGTTGAACGAGCCGTCCGGCGCCACATACGCGCCGGCCAGGCGCTTGCTGCGGGCGTACACGACCTTCTCCTTCACGAGGAATACCCACGGGGCGTCGGCCCAGATGCGCTTTTGCGCGTCGGTGTAGAGCGCCGTCTTTTGCGCGCGGTCCGTCGTTTCGAGCGCCTTCGCGAGGTCCTCATCGACCGCCGGGTTCTTGTAGTACGCCGTGTTCATGAGCTTGGGCGGCCACGATGCCGAAGCGAGCAGCGGCGAGATGCCCCAGTCCGCCTCACCCGTGGACGACGACCAGCCGATGTAATACATGCGCACGCCGGCCGTTGCCGGGTCCTGCGCGCTTTCCACGCGCGCGACCGCCGTGCCCGTTTCAAGCGCTTCGACGTTCGCCTTCACGCCCACCTGCGCGAGCTGTTGCTGCACGAACTGAATCGCCTTTTGCGCGGTTGAGTTGTTATACGCCGACCACAGCGTCGTTTCGAAGCCGTTCGGGTAACCGGCCTGCTTGAGCAGTTCGCGCGCCTTGGCCGGATCGTACGGCCAGGGGCCGAGCTTGATCGAGTAGTCCACACCTTGCGGCAGTACGCCGTCCGAAGGCAGCGCGTAGCCCCCGAATGCCACCTTCGCCAGCGCGTCCTTGTTGATCGCGTAGTTCAGCGCCTGGCGCACGAGCGGGTTGTCGAACGGTTTCTTCGCGGTGTTCAGGCTGATGTAGCGCTGGATGATCGAGGGGGTGGCGATCAGGTCCACCTTCGGGTTCGACTGGAACGCGCTCGCCTGCTCGAACGGAATGCGGAAGGCAAAGTCCGCTTCGCCGGTACGCATGAGCGCCGCGCGCGTGTTGTTGTCGGCCACCGGCTTCCAGTCGATCTCGTCGATCTTCGGGTAGCCCTTCTTCCAGTAGCCGTCGAACTTGTGCACGACGAGGTCGCCGGCCGGGTCCCACTTCACGAACGCGAACGGGCCCGTGCCCACCGGATGCAGGCCGATGTCCTTGCCCCACTTCTTCATGGCCGCCGGCGAAATCATCACCGCCGACGGGTGCGCGAGCACGTTCACGAACGCCGAGAACGGCGCGTTCAGCGTGACCTTTACCGTGTACGGATCGACCGCTTCGGTCTTCGCGATGCGGCGGAACATGTTGTAGCGCTTCAGGTGATTCGCCGGGTCCGTCACACGGTCGAAGTTCGCCTTCACAGCCGCCGCGTTGAAGTCGGTGCCGTCCTGGAACTTGACGCCTTCGCGCAGCTTGAAGGTGTAGACGAGACCGTCGCCGCTCACTTCATAGCTCGTGGCGAGCACATTGGTGAGCTTGAGGTCCTTGTCGAAACCGAACAGGCCCTGGTAGAACGACTTCGAAACCGCCTGCGAAAGCGTATCGTTGGCGTCGTACGGGTCGAGCGTCGAGAAGGTCGAATCGACGGCCATCACCGCGCGCTGTTCGGCGGCATGTACGGCAGTCGCGCCGGCGATCAGCGCGAGTGCGAGCGCGCTGCCCTTCATCCATGTTTTGACTTCTTTCATCAATCAGGTCTCCATAGCAATGAATCTTGACGACTCGGCGAAATATTCCAGCTAAACAGTGAACGATTGCGTGGCATGCGGGCGTGTTCAGTACGCGCCGCCCACCCGATGCTTTGCAACGAAGTGGCCGGGGCCGACCGACACAAGCGGCAGGACCTGCGGCTCGTCGCCGGGTGCGCGAATCGGGCTCGGCAGTTCGTCGGCGGCGAGCACGCGCTTCGCGTGGCGGCGCGCCGGATCGGCGATCGGCACCGCGCCCATGAGCTTCCTTGTATAGGCGTGCTGCGGGTTCTCGAACACGGCGCGGCGCGGGCCGATCTCGACGATCTGCCCCAGGTACATCACCGCGACGCGATGGCTCACGCGTTCCACCACGGCCATATCGTGCGAGATGAAGAGATACGCCACACCAAGCTCCTGCTGCAGGTCGAGCATCAGGTTGACGATCTGCGCCTGCACGGAAACGTCGAGCGCCGACACCGATTCGTCGGCGATCACGACTTTCGGGTTCATCGACAGCGCTCGTGCGATGGCAATGCGCTGACGCTGGCCGCCCGAGAATTCGTGCGGATAGCGGCCCGCCGCCGACTTCGGCAAGCCCACGCGATCGAGCAGCCATTCCACGCGGGCCTGCGCCTCTGCGCCCTTCGCGATGCCGTGCACGAGCAATGGCTCCATGATCGAGAAGCCCACCGTGAGGCGCGGGTTGAGCGAGGCGAACGGGTCCTGAAAAATGAACTGGATATCGCGGCGCAACGTCTGTAGCGCGGGGCCCGTGAGGGTGCTGATATTCCGGCCGCCGAATTCGATCGTGCCGCTCTGGCTCTCGACGAGCCGCAGCAGCGAGCGGCCCGTGGTCGATTTACCGCAACCGGACTCGCCCACCAGCGCGAGCGTTTCGCCGGCGTGAAGATCGAAGCTGACTTTTTCGACCGCATGCACGCGGCCTGTGACCTTGCCGAACAATCCGCTGCGCACGGGAAAGCGCGTGACGAGGTCGCGCACGCGCAGGACCGGCGGCGCGTTCGTTTCTGGCGCGTTCGCCGGAGGGTTCGACGTGGCGACCGGGCGCGCCGCTTCGCTCATCGACAGCAGCGGGAACTTCTCCGGCAAGTCCGTGCCCTGCATTGCGCCAAGCCTCGGCACCGCGGCGAGCAACGCCTGCGTGTAACGGTGCGAAGGCGCGGCGAACAGCGCATCGGATGCGCCCTCTTCCACCTTTTCCCCGCGATACATCACGAGAATGCGGTCCGCCACTTCGGCGACCACGCCCATGTCGTGCGTGATGAAGACCACGCCCATATCCATCTCGTCCTGCAGGCCGCGAATGAGTTGCAGGATCTGCGCCTGGATCGTCACGTCGAGTGCCGTGGTCGGTTCGTCGGCAATCAGGAGCGCGGGCTTGCACGAGAGCGCCATCGCAATCATCACGCGCTGGCGCATGCCGCCCGAAAGCTGATGCGGGAAGCGGTCCATCACGCGGCGCGCCTCGGGAATGCGCACGAGGTCGAGCAGGCGCAGCGTTTCGGCGCGCGCCTGCGCGGCGTTCATCTGTTGATGCAACGCGATCGCCTCGCTGATCTGGTTGCCCACCGTGAACACCGGGTTCAGCGAAGTCATCGGCTCCTGGAAGATCATCGCGATATCCGCGCCGCGCACCGAGCGCATGGTCGAGCTACTCGCACGCGTGAGATCGAGCACGCTGCCGTTGCGACGGCGCAGGTCGATGCTGCCGCCCGTAATGCGGCCGCCGCCGTGCTCGGCGAGCCGCATCAGCGAAAGCGATGTGACCGACTTGCCCGAACCCGATTCGCCGACGATGGCGAGCGTCTCGCCCCGGTCGACGTGGAACGACAGATTGCGCACGGCTTCGAACGCGCCCGCGCCGCGCCTGAACGACACGGAAAGGTTACGGACGTCGATCACGCGATTCGGCGGCAGCGCGGCCTTTCCGCTGGCCGGCGCGATATCAGGACGGTTCGATGACATCTGCACGATGAGGATTCCTTCGTTTGGTGCGCAAAAAAGGATGCGCCGCTTAAGCGTAGATCGACGCAACGGGCGCTTCGCCCACGCGCGCGTAGCCACGGTACATACCTTCGGTATTGAACGGCAGGACCACGTTGCCTTGTGCATCCACGGCGATCAGGCCGCCGCGGCCGTCGATGCGCGGCAACTGCTCCATCACGACGTTCGTGGCTGCTTCGGATAGCGAAACACCGCGATATTTCATTTGCGCCGCCACGTCGTAGGCCGCGACCATGCGCATGAACATTTCGCCCGATCCCGTGGTGGACACCGCACAGGTGGCGTCGTCGGCATAGCAGCCCGCACCGATCAGCGGCGCGTCGCCCACGCGGCCCACCTGCTTGTTCGTAATGCCGCCCGTCGAAGTCGCCGCCGCGACGTGGCCGTGCGCGTCGAGCGCCACCGCGCCCACCGTGCCGAACTTGCGGTTCGGGTCGATCGGCTCGTGCGGCAGGCTGTCCGCCGATGCGTTTGCAGCTGCCTTTGCTTCGAGCGTTGCCCCGTCGTGATCGAGCATCGCGCGCGCTTCACCGCGGGCGAGCTGCCACTGGCGGTAGCGCGCATCGGTGTGGAAGTAGGAGGAATCGACAAATTCGAGGCCCTGGGCCGCTGCAAACGCTTCCGCGCCTTCGCCCGTGAACAGCACGTGTTCGCTCTGCTCCAGCACGCGGCGCGCCGCCAGCACCGGATTGCGCACGCGCGTCACGCAGCACACGGCGCCCGCTTCGAGCGTACGGCCGTCCATGATCGAGGCGTCGAGTTCATGTGTGCCTGCGGACGTGAACACCGCGCCGTGGCCCGCGTTGAATAGCGGACAGTCTTCGAGCAGGCGCACCGCTTCTTCGACGGCGTCGAGCGCGCTGCCGCCTTCCGAGAGGATGCGCTGGCCAGCCGCGAGAATGCCGCTCAGCGCGTCGAGATACTGGGTTTCGACTTCGGGCGCCATCGATGCGCGCAGGATCGTGCCGGCGCCGCCGTGAATGGCAATGACTGCGTTCGATTTCATGACTTCTTTTTCGTTGGGGAAGACGGAGCGGCTGGCGCGACAGACGCCTGCGCCGGGGCCGAAGTGAGCCACGGCAGCACCGATTCGGTGATGGCCGCCGCAGCGACGACGGAATCCTTCGCGCGCAACGCCACGGCGTCGCAAAGCGCTTCGATGACGGCCAGCACCGCGGCCTCCGAGTTCGCCGCAAGGCGACGTTCGGAACGGATCGGCAGCGTGAGATCGGCGAAGCGCGCGAGCGGCGAGTCGATGCTGTCGGTGAGCGCGAGCACGCGCGCGCCCAGCTTCGCGGCGTGGCGCGAGAGCTTGATCGTGTCGTCCACGTAGCGCGGAAACGCGATGCCGATCACCAGATCGTCCCTGTTCGCGCCGAGCAGCCTGCGCGCCGAATGCGTGGGGCCGCCGACCGAGGCGAGCGCCTGCACGTTGTCGAGATACGGCAGCAGGGCGTTCTCCATGAGTCCGGCGAGAAACGCGCTCGTGCCCGAGCCGATTATGTAGACGCGGCGCGCAGAGAGAATCGCGTCCACGGCTGCGGCAGCCGCTGCGCTGTCGATCGACTGGCGCGACAAACGCAGGTTCGACTCGGCCTGCTCCAGCGAGGCGCCGAATAGCTCGGCGCCGCTGGTCGGCGATTCCTGCGCGCTGCGCAGCCGCTCGACCGGCGCGAGCGTGGCCTCGAAGCCGCGCACGAGCGCCTCGCGAAACTGCGGATAGCCGTCGAACCCGAGCGAGCGCGCAAAGCGGTTGGCCGTGGCCACCGAAGCGCCCACCGCGTCCGCCAGTTCGTCGATGCGCATGGTCGCGGCATGGAACAGGTTTGCGAGCACATACTCGGCCATGCGCCGGTGGCCCGGTGTGAGGACGGGCATCGCGGCAGTGATGCGCGCGACGATCTCGGCTTCGGGCGTGTCGGGAGTCGACGGTCGGGTTGGCATACGTGAACGGGAGTCGGGACGCTGAGGGGAACGGCACGTGCCGTAAATGAAATTACATGGGCGGATCTTAGTGAAAATTAATTTTCATCGCGCCCGGGGTTTACCCTATTCGAGCAAAGCGCGGGAGAAATTGGCTTGATCGGGCGCAACGAGGAGCGAAGCTGCGCGCGTCGAACACGTTGCTGGAACCTGGAACGAGAAGCCGGCAGGGGCGGATGCCGGAAAGCATTTCGCCCGCAGGCGAGATAAGGCGCGGCTACGCGTGGAGAGTGGCGCCGCACTTGCCGACAACCAGACGCTAGCGGCAATCGAATCAGTCACATGAGAACGGAGCGTGCAGCTTCACGACGCCACCATCGCTTCAGCGCACGGCGCCAACCGCCACGTGTTGCGCCCCGCGCGCTTCGCTTCGTACATGGCCGCATCGGCGAGACACAGCGCATCGTCGGCCAGCGCCCTGTTCCCGGCTTCGGTCGAGAGCATCGCGCTCGTTGCGTCCACCACACCGGCCGCGCCTGTCACGCCCGTCAGCACGACGCCCACGCTCGCGCTCGTCTCGATCACGCGGCCCGCGACGATGAACGCCTTCGACACTTCACGGCAAATGGCCGCTGCGATGCGCTCGCCGGTGCGCGCGTCGCTCACGCCGCGGCTCGCCACCGCGAATTCGTCACCGCCCAGGCGGCTCACCACGTCGCCCGTGCGCACGGTGGCGACGAGCCTGCGCGCGACCTCCCTGAGCAAAGCGTCGCCCACGTCGTGGCCGTAACGGTCGTTGATGGACTTGAAGCCGTCCATGTCCATGAAGAAGAGTGCGAAGGGCTCACCGCTCGTGCGCAGTTCGCGCAGCGTCTCCTGCAGCGCGCGCCGGTTCGCGAGCCCCGTGAGCGGGTCGATCAGCGCGCCCTCGCGCAGGCGTTGCTCGGTACGGCGCTGCTCGGTCACGTCGTGCGCCATCACGTAGAAGCCCGTCACCTTGCCTTCGCGCTTGGCCGGAATGTAGGTGGCCGACCACACGCGGTCGGCATCGGCCCGATACCGCACCTCGTCGCAGGTCACGCGTTCACCGGCCAGCGCGCGCGCAAAGAGCGGCTGCAACTGCTCGAACACTTCGGGGCGCAGCGTCTCGCTCAGGCTGCGTCCGCGCAGCGCCGCCGGCTCCGCGCCGAATACGCGCTTGAACGTCTCGTTGTTGAACTGGTAGCACAGATCGCGATCGACCACGGCGATGAGCGCCGGCACGTTGTCGGTGATGGTCTGCAGCGCGTCGCGGCTGCGCCGCAGTTCTCCCGTGCGTTCGCGCACGCGCTCTTCGAGCTCGACGTGATAGTTGCGCAATGCCTCTTCGCTCTTCTTGCGGCTCGTAATGTCCTGCACCGCCGCGATGAAATGCAGCGGCGTGCCCGACACGTCGCGCACGAGCGACACCGCGAGATTGACCCACACAGCCTGGCCGTCGCGCCGCAGATAGCGCTTTTCGATCGCATACGTGGCCTGGCGGCCCGCGAGCAGCTCGGCCACTTGCGCGAGATCGGCGGCAATGTCGGCCGGGTGCGTGACCGAGGCGAACGTGCGGCGGCGCAGTTCGCTCTCCTCGTAGCCGATGATCTCCGAGAACTTCTGGTTCACGTCGAGAAAACGGCCGTCGAGATCGACCACGGCCTTGCCGATCGGCGTTTGCTGGAACACGGTCCGAAAGCGCGCCTCGCTGATGGCGAGCGAACGGCGGTCGCGCTCGTGCGCCGTGCGCGAGCGGTTCAACTGCCGGCGCAATTCCAGCTCGCGCTCGACGAGATGCGCGAAATCCGCGAGCATGGCGGCCTGGGCCGCGTCGAACGTGCGCGGCTTTTCGTCGATCAGGCACAGTGTGCCGACCACCTGGCCGTCGGCGAGGCACAGCGGCGAACCTGCATAGAAGCGGATGTTCGGCGCGCCCGTGACGAGCGGATTGTCGAGAAAGCGCTCGTCGTCGAGCGCGTCTTCCACCACGAGCATGCACTTGCTCAGCACGGCGTGCGCGCAGAACGACACGCTGCGCGGCGTTTCGCACGCGGCCAGCCCATGGTGCGACTTGAACCATTGGCGGTCTTCGTCCACGAGCGAGATCAGCACGATCGGCATGTCGAACGCGAAGGCGGCGAGCCGCGAGATGCGATCGAACGCCTCTTCGGGATCGGTGTCGAGTATGTCGAGTTGCCGCAGCGCCCGAAGGCGGACGTCCTCATCCAGAGGAAGCGGAGCAGTGATCATCGTGTGGGGGGCCCGGCAGGACGGATACGGTTTGCGTGGCGCTTTCCGCACCGGCGCGCCTCACCTGGGTTTACGGCCAGATCAAGCGAAAACTGAAGCGTGGGAATGCCCGCACCGCGCCTATCGCGCCAGCCTTGCGCGCCAGGCATTTCCCTTATGCAGGAATCGCAATATAAGCGCACGAACGTTCGGTATACGTGTGGGTCGCGCAATCATCGAGCGCCACGGCCGTCACACCCGCGCTGCTCGCGTAGCCCGGCCCAACGGGCGTTGCGCACTTTCTGCATGAAATGTCACAGCGGTCTAATTACTTCGATATCCGAAATAAAGGCGGTTTTTAACCGGCTGGCTAACGCGTTGCGAAATCGATCAAGCCCTCAAAAAAAACTTGTCTGGCGACTTCAGCAACGCTTTTTCAAGGCCGTAAAAAGGGCAAAGCTCCACCCTTCCGGTGTCACCATGAGAACCCTCGCGCAAACCCTGCGACTGAAACAGACTACCCGCATCGCCACCGCAGCGCGTATTGCCGCCGGCCGCGGCGCCGGCGCGCGCATGAGCGCCGCGCCGCGTGCGCGCCGCGCGCCGTCACGCAGCGCTCATGAGCAGACCGGCACGTCGTGTCACTACGCCGTGCGCCGCCTCGCGGCGCAGGTGCGCACACGCAGAATCTAATGCCACACGGACATCGAGACATGAGACAGGAAACCGTGGCGGCCATGCCCGATCCCGCCGCTGCCTTGAATCCCTCAGCGGCGCTTCCCTGGTTAGTGCGTGCGCGCGCAACGTTGCGCGCCTCGATCCGCGCACGCACGAAGTTTTTCATCGGCCTGTTCTTTGCATTGTTCGCCACGCAAACCACACTGCTTGCGAGCCAGTTGATCGCGTTTGGCCACGCCTTCGAACGCGTGGATACGAGCTGGCACGATGAAAGCGCCGGGCAGGAAACCGACGCACCGCCGAGGCAAGCCGTCTCCGCCGCGCCGCGCGAACTCGCGGTCGAGAAGCTGCACAACCAGGTCCAGCGCGGCATCCTGCGCGTGCGTCACACGCTCGAAGCCGCCTTTGCGATCGCGCTCGCCACGCTCGCCTTTGGCCTCGTGCTGCTGCACTACCTCGAGCGTACGCTGCTGCGTCCGCTGCATACCTTGACCGATTCGCTCGTGCGCCTCGCGCACGGCGAAGACATGCGCGCATTGCCCGACATGAACCGCACCGACGAGATCGGCGCGATGGCGCATGCCTTCGATACGTTGTGCGAAAAGTCCCGCGAGCTGCATCTCGCCCACGAAGCCACGCGCGCCGCCGAGGCCCATGCCCAGGCGCTGGCGCGCCACGACCCGCTCACGGGCCTGCCCAACCGGCGTCTGCTCGCAGCGGAGATGAGCGCGGCGCTGGAGCGCACGCAGCACCGCTCGCCCGATTACCTCGTGTTCGTGATCGACCTCGACCGCTTCAAGCCCGTGAATGACTTCCACGGTCACGCCGCGGGCGACACGGTACTGTGCGAGATTGCCGCGCGCCTGCGTCGCGTGGTGCGCGACGGCGACACCGTTGCGCGCCTGGGCGGCGACGAGTTCGCCGTGCTCGCCCGCGTGCACCGCGACGACCACATCGAGGCCGCGAGCGAGCTGGCGCAGCGCCTGCTTGCCGCCACACGCGCGCCCATCGACATCGGCAAGCTGCGCATCAACGTGGACGCGAGCATCGGCATCGCATGCTGCCCGCGCGACGGCGGCGACCCGGACGCGCTGCTGCGCGCCGCCGATATCGCCATGTACCGCGCCAAATGCGAAGGCAAGGGCACGTACCGCTTCTTCGAGCAGAAGATGGACGACGAGCTGCGCCTGCAGGCCTCGCTCGAATCGGACCTGCGCCGCGCGCTCGCGGGCGGCGAGATTCGGCCGTTCTACCAGCCGCTCGTGCGCCTCGCCGACGGGCAGACCACCGGCTTCGAGATTCTCGCGCGCTGGCATCACGAGCAGCGCGGCTGGATCTCGCCCGAGGTGTTCGTGCCGCTCATCGAGCAGATGGGCATTTCGCCCGCGTTCACGGCTTCGATCCTGCGGCGCGCGTGCCGCGACGCGCTGGGCTGGCCCTCGCGCTACCACCTCGCGCTCAATCTCTCGCCCGCGCAGTTCAAGGACACGCAACTCGCGGCGCTGCTGCTCAGGATCCTCGCCGACGAGGGCATGCCGCCCGAGCGCATGGAGATCGAGATCACCGAATCGGCGCTGATGTACGACTTCGACGCGGCGCGCGCCGTGCTCGCGGACTTCCGCAACGCGGGGCTGCGCATGTCGCTCGACGACTTCGGCACCGGCTATTCGAGCCTGCAGCACCTGCGCGAGCTGAAGGTGGACAAGCTGAAGATCGACCGCTCCTTCGTGCTCTCGATGTCCTCGTGCAACGAGAGCGTCAAGATCGTCGACGCGATCATCGCGCTCTCCTCGAACCTGGGCATGAGCACCGTGGCCGAGGGCGTGGAGACTGCGGAACTCGCGCGCACGCTGGCGGCGAAGGGCTGCGACTACGCGCAGGGCTATTTCTTCGGCAAGGCGATGGCGGCGCGTGAAATCGACGCTTTGCTCAACGTGGATCGTGCGGCGAACGAGGCGCGGCCCAAGCGTCTCGTCGAGCCGGCCTGACCAGATTGACCCGTAGTACTTTGAGAAAGAGAAGGTAGACATCATGTTTGTAGCAATTGGCTGGATCGTCGTGCTCGGATCCGTGATCGGGAGCTTCGTGGGCGTGGGGGGACACCTGCCCGCGCTCGTTCAACCGTTCGAACTCCTGTGCATTTTCGGCGCGGCGCTGGGCGCGTTCGTGGTGAGCAACCCCACCGCCACGCTCGGCAAGACGCTCAAGGCGCTACCCACCTGCTTCAAGGGCGGCGGCTACACGAAGGCGCAATACCTGGAGCTGATCGCCCTCCTCTACGAGCTGCTGCAAAAG
Source organism: Paraburkholderia nodosa (assembly GCF_001718195.1). GTDB lineage: Bacteria > Pseudomonadota > Gammaproteobacteria > Burkholderiales > Burkholderiaceae > Paraburkholderia > Paraburkholderia nodosa_A. The sequence continues at coordinate 184,366 of NZ_MCNV01000010.1, read as the reverse complement.
GCGCGCAAGGAAGGCATGATGGCGCTCGAAGCCGACATCGAAGCGCCCGAGAACAGCCCGATTTTCCAGAAGTACGCACGCGTGCTCGACGACCATCATCTGCTCGACTTCATCGTCGACTATCTGCGCATGATGTCGAGCGGCAACGTCAATCCCATGGAAATGCAGGACCTCATGGACGAAGAACTCGACACGCATCACTCGGAGGTGTCGATTGCGCCCAACGCGATCCAGAAGATGGCCGACGGCCTGCCCGCCTTCGGCATCGTGGCCGCCGTGATGGGCGTGGTGCATACGATGGGCTCGGTCGGCAAGCCGCCGGCCGTGCTCGGCGAGATGATCGCGGGCGCGCTCGTGGGCACGTTCCTCGGCATTCTGCTCGCCTATGGCTTCGTCGGTCCGATCGCCGACCTGCTCAACGCCAAGGGCCGCGCCGCCAGCAAGCCGTTTCAGTGCGTGAAGGCCGTGCTGCTCGCGTCGCTCGCCGGCTACGCGCCGCCCGTGGCCGTGGAATTCGGCCGCAAGGTGCTGTTCACCGCCGACCGCCCGAGCTTCCAGGAGCTCGACGAAGCGGTGCGCGCCACCAGGACGCCGAAGGCCGCTTAGGAGTCCAGAGATGGCCGAACGTACTCCAGGCTCGCGCGCCGCGCGCGACACCGAGAGCAGCAAGACCACGCTGGTGGTGCGCCGCGTGAAGAAAGGCGGCCACGAGGGTCACCATGGCGGCGCATGGAAGATCGCCTATGCCGACTTCGTGACCGCGATGATGGCGTTTTTCCTCTTGATGTGGCTGCTTGGCTCGACGTCGCAGTACGACCGCGACGGCATCGAGAAGTATTTCAACACGCCGCTTTCGGCCATGCTCGGCAGCAAGCCCGACGCCGCGAACCCCAACCCGAGCGTGGTGCAAGGCGGCGGCCGTGACCTGTCGAGCAAGACGCCGGCCGTGGGCGGCTCGAACGCGCAGCCCACGCTGTCGCACGCCGTACCCGTGGAAGCGGTCGACAGGTCGCGCCTTTCGCAGCTCAAGGAAAAACTCTCGGCGCTCATCGAGCGCAGGCCGGATCTGCGCGCGTACCGCGACCAGATCCGCATGTCGATCACGGACGAAGGCCTGCGCATCGAGCTGGTCGATTCGCTCAAACGCCCCATGTTCGCGACCGGCAGCGCCAGGCTCGAGGACTACGCGTACGAGATCCTCGTGCAGATCGGCGGCGCGCTGAACGACGTGGACAGCGGCGTGTCGATCGCGGGGCACACCGACTCGGTGCCCTACTCGGGCGGCCTCGCCGGCTACTCGAACTGGGAGCTTTCGAGCGAGCGCGCCAACGCCGCGCGCCGCGCGCTGGTGGCCGGCCACCTGAGCGAGGAGAAACTGCTCCAGGTACGCGGCCTCGCGGACGTCCTGCCGCTCGACCACGACACGGCGGACAGCCCGCTGAACCGGCGCATCAGCATTCTGGTGATGAACAAGGCCGCCGAACGCGCGTTCTTCGAGCAGGCCAAACGCTACGACGTGGACACCCCGCAAAAGGCGGCCACGCCGGCTTCGTAAGGCATCGACGGCGCGTCCCGCAGTGGGTCTCCAGACAGGCAGGAACGCCCCCGATGCGCCTCGCGCCGGCGCATCGAATCGAGGGGCGGGACCGCGGTACGCCGCTTGCTGTATCTCGCGACAGGCGGCCAGAACCGCCGCGGCATCGCCTGCCGCCTGATACGGGAATCGTCGGGAGTCTGGCCGGACTCAACATTGTTCCCTTCATATCTGGAGACCAGCATGCCCACCTTCATTCCTCCGCCCATGCCAACCGGCAATGGCGTGCGCATCGTCGGCAAGGGCCGCGTGAGCGCCGCGGGGCCGGGCCCCGACGTGATGGCCGCCAGCACGCTCGACAGCGACCGCGTGCTGAGCTCGGACGGCCAGGAAGTCGGCAAGATCAAGGAGATCATGCTCGACGTGCAGAGCGGCCGCGTAGCCTACGTGGTGATGTCGAGCGGCGGCTTTCTCGGCATCGGCGACAAGCTGCTCGCCATCCCCTGGAGCGCGCTCATGCTCGACACGAGCCGCAAGTGCTTCCTGCTCAACGTCTCGTCCGAGCGCGTGAAGGAAGCGCCGGGCTTCGACCGGGACAGCTGGCCCTCCATGGCCGACGCGAGCTGGGGCAGCACGCTGCACGCGTACTACGGCGCCGAGCCTTACTGGGCCGCGGTCGAGCCGGTGACGCCGCGTCACTGAGCGTAGTCGTCCAGCACACGGCTCCGAGCGGGTAAGCTGGCGTTCGGAGCCGCGCATCGCATCGAGCGCGCCGGCGTTCAGCGCGGCGTGGTCCCGGTGTTCGCGGCGATTGGCGGTGCCTCGCGGGGCTCGGCCGCCTCCAGCGCCCACGTGTTCACCGTGCGCCGCATCGGGCAGGCAATCACCGTGGCCACGCGGCTCGCCTGCGACGCCTCCGGCACGCTCCAGCCGTCCTCCGCCAGCGCCCGCGCGCGCTGCCTGAACGCGATCTGCAAGGCATCCGACTTCACCGACACCTCGTTCTGCCAAGTCGCCGGGACGCGAACCGGCCGGATGCGCCGCAGCACGGCATGGTCCTCCTCGAAAATGCGCAGATTGCGAGCGCGAAAGCGTCCATCGAACAGCGGATTGCACAGGAAACTGCGGCCCATCATGAAGGGGGCACGGCTGATCGAATCGGCTCATTGGGCCAGATTTTGGTTCCCGATGGCGACAGGCGCACAATACGCGCTGTTACAGCACGACGTCGATGTCACTGCGATCAGAGAACACGAGGCAACACCAGGTAACGCCTGGCAACCCTACAGGTAACCCCGAACCATGACCCAGTTCTTCAGCGAAGCCGCCTCCGCCGAGGCCGTCAATGCGCGTATCGGCGAAAACGCCGACGAGCGTCTGCGCGAGGTGATGAGCGCGCTCGTGCGCCATCTGCACGCATTCGCGAAAGAAGTGCAGCTCACGCAGCCGGAATGGGAAACCGCCATCGACTTCCTCACTACGGCGGGCCAGCTCTGCAGCGCCGAGCGCCAGGAGTTCATCCTGCTCTCGGACACACTAGGGTTTTCCATGCTCGTGGACGCCATCAACAACCGCCGCCCGGACGCAGCCACCGAAAACACCGTGTTCGGCCCGTTCCACGTGGCCGGCGCGCCGGAGCACGAGATGGGCGCGTGCATCACCGCCGACGGCAAGGGCGAGCGCTGCCTGTTCGAAGGCCGAGTGCTCGATCTCGAAGGCCGTCCGGTGGAGGGCGCGCGCATCGACGTGTGGTCCGACAACGCCGACGGCTACTACGACGTGCAGCAGCCCGGCGTGCAGCCCAGGTGGAACAACCGCGGCATCTTCACGACCGGCGCGGACGGCGCCTATCGCTTCGTCGGCATCAAGCCGGTCTCGTACCCGATCCCGCACGACGGCCCGGTGGGCAAGATGCTCGCAAACCTCGGCCGCCACCCGTACCGTCCCGCGCACATGCATTTCCTCATCACCGCGCCGGGCTTCCAGAAGGTCGTCACGCATACCTTCGTGGGCGACGATCCCTACCTGCAGTCGGACGCTGTGTTCGGCGTGAAAGCATCGCTCGTCGCGCCGTACGAGCGGGTGGCAGACAGCGCCACGCCCTGGCGCTCCACGTTCGACTTCGTGCTCATGCCGCTCGCGGCGCCCGCCTGATCCGGCAATGCGGCGAACTGGACGCGATATCGCGCCTTGCTCGCCGCATTGTCCGCCGCTCCCGGGTCATAGACTGGTCTCGCAGTCGAACGAACAACCGGGAACACCTTTGGGGGCGGCGATGCGGGTCACGAACTGGATTCTGGTGCTGGAATGCGCGTATATGGAGTTTTCCAGCTGGCGCGGTAAAAACGTGTATCGCCGTACCGTGGCGTACGACAGCGTGGTGTGGTGCTAACCCCTTCCGCAACCCTCTAGCCATCGACGCAACGGCATTCCTCTACTACAGTCGAAGACTTTACCGTCATCACTGCTGGAGAGGATTCGAATATGCTGTTCCCCACCGTTGCCACCGCCGCCCTGCTGATCGTCGTGTATGTCCACGCGAACATTCCGCGCTTCACCGAGCGCGGCCCGAAGCGCCTCATCGCCCACGCCACGCTGTTGCTGGCCGGCCTGTGCTTCGGCGTGGTCGGCGCGATGATGTCCGGCACGATCGCGCCGCCGTGGGCGGTGATTGCGTGTGGCATGGGCGTCGTGCATTTGCCGGCGCTCTGCGTGCTCGTGCTCAAGCGCCTGAGGCATTCGGGGCGCAGCTAAAATGCCGTGCCCAGGCGCCTCACTGGCTTGCAATTTTCCCCGATTGACTGGGGAAAACCACCATTGCGCAAGAGGTCCAGCGGGCTCCCGCGCCGACCTTCAGTTCCCTCGCCCAGCGCCGTAAACATGTTCAGTGCTTTGCCGTCTCACGCGCAAAGCACGATCGTTTTTCTGCTACGTAGCCCCTCGCGTTCTGGAGCCCTCTTCGTGTTTGCACGACTCTCTATCTCTGTCCGTCTGCGCATCGCGGTCGGAGTGCTGGCCTTGCTGATCGTGGCAGCCGGCGTTTCCGGCCTTGCGGGCATGTCGCGCACCAATACGGCGCTCGGCTATGCCTATTCGAACCAGTTGGTCGCCGCCATCAACATCGGCAAGGCCAACCTGAATCTGACGATCGCGCGCACGACGCTCGACCGCATCCTCCTGCACCCCGACGCGCCCGACATTCAGCCGTTGCTCGACAAGGCGCAGAACTATGTCGACACCTCGAACAAGGCCTGGGAGGTCTACCGCTCGCTGCCGCACGCTCCCGAAGAGCAGGCACTCGCCGACGGCGTTCAAGCCGCCCTCACCGGCATGCTGGAGCAAGGCATCCAGCCGCTCATGGCCGCGATCAAGCAAGGCGACCGCCAGGCTCAGGATGACATCGCGATGAAGCAGATTCCGCCGCTCTCGGTCGCGCTCACCAAGGCCTCGACCGCGCTCGAGGCATGGCAGAAGGCGCACGGCGAGCAGGCGTTCGACCGCGCGCAGGACCGCTATTCATGGCTGCGGGCCGGCAGCATCGCGCTGATCGTGCTCGGACTCGCGGTGGCGGGCGTATGCGCCGCGGGACTGCACCGTGCGATCGCCGCGCCGCTCGAGAACGTGCAGGGCGCGCTCCAGCGCATCGCGGACGGCGACCTGACCGCCAACCTCGAAACGCGTTCCAGCGACGAAATGGGCCGCCTCGTGGCGAGCCTCAAGGCCATGCAGGACGCGCTCGCGCACACGGTGCGCAAGGTCAGCCACAGCTCCGAGTCCATTTCCACGGCGACGCGGCAGATCGCCGCCGGCAACGACGACCTCTCGCAGCGCACCGAAGAACAGGCGGCCTCGCTGCAGGAAACGGCCGCGAGCATGGAGCAGCTCACCGCCACGGTCAAGCAGAACGCCGAAAACGCGCGCACCGCGCAGACGCTCGCCAACAGCGCGCAGGAAGTCGCCGATCGCGGCTCGCAAGTCGTGAGCAACGCTGTGCAGACGATGGAGCGCATCGACGGCAGCTCGCAGAAGATTGCCGATATCACCGGCATCATCGAAGGCATTGCTTTCCAGACCAATATCCTCGCGCTCAACGCGGCGGTGGAAGCCGCGCGCGCGGGCGAACAGGGCCGCGGCTTCGCCGTGGTCGCGAGCGAGGTGCGCTCGCTTGCACAGCGTTCGGCGGCGGCCGCCAAAGAGATCAAGACGCTGATCGCCGAATCGGTCGAGCACGTGTCGTCGGGTTCGGAATATGTGCGCTCGGCCGGCGAGACGATGAACGAGATCGGCGAGTCCATTGGCCGCGTGACGACCATCATGCACGAGATCGCGAACGCGTCCGAAGAGCAGCGCGACGGCATCGAGCAAGTGAATCTCGCGGTCTCGCAGATGGACCAGGTCTCACAGCAGAACGCGGCGCTCGTGGAAGAAGCGGCCGCGGCCGCGATGGCGCTCAGCGAGCAGGCCGACTCGCTGCGCGACGCCGTTGGGGCGTTCAGGCTCGCGCACTGAGCCGTTTGCGGCTCAGCTTGCGCAGGCCAACGCGGGCATCCGGCGGGACGCGTCGAAGTCCCGGGCCTTCATGGCAGCCGCAGCGCAGCCACGCTTGTCCAGCCGCTCGGCCAGCAGCCAGCTAAACACGTCCAGCGCGGTCCTGCCGTGCGTCGCAATGAATTCGCGCATCACTTCCTGCACGGCACCTTCCTGTGTCGCCGTCGACAGCATGCTGGAAATATGCGACGCGCCACGCGCGAGTTCGAGCGAATATGCCGCTTCGTAGTAGTACAGGCCGCCTTGACGCGGCTTTTTGTGGGCCTTTTTCATGTTTCCCCCGTTTGCCCGTATCTGGCAGGCGCCTGCATCTTTGCAGGCGGCGCATGACGCGGCAATGAATCGGCAGTGCCTGGGGCCAAATCTGTCGCTATGTCTCAAATACTTGTTGTTTTGTCTCACATGCGGCTTGCACGACCCACGTGTTTCATGCTCAACGCATCAAGGCCATCCAGTAGCGCCAGTCGTCCGCCCCGGACTCTTTCGCCAGTTCGGTCTCGCCATTGAGCGCCAGCATGCGTACCGCGCGCGGCGAGAGACCAATCGAACGGCGAAACGCGCGCGTGAAATTCGCGGCGTCGGTGAATCCGTGTGCGGCGGCAATGTCGGCAATCGACATGCCGCGTCGCGCCGGGTCGGCGAGCATCTCGCGGCAGCGCCGCAAGCGGCGCTCGCGCACATAAGTCGCGAAACCGCCCTCCTGTTCGAATAGCCGGTAAAGCGTGGCGCGCGACATGTCGAATGCACGCGTTACGAATTCCGCGTTCAGTTGCGGATCGGTCAGGCGCTTCTCCACATAGCGGCAGATCGATACGAACACACATTCCTGAACAGCCGGCCAGTGTTCCGGGCTCACGCTCGCGTTGAGCGCGCTGGCCGCAAGTTGAAGCGTGGCGGGCATGACGGCCTGGGCGTGGGTGAGCGTCAACTGCGGGGCATGTCGGTAAAGCGCACCCAGATGCTCGCGCAGCAGCGCGACCGTGGGATCGGTGCCGCGAATCACACGCATGCTCTGCTGGTCGGGAGCAGTCAGCAAAGGGGCGAGCAAGCGCCGCGGCACCGCCAGGTTAAGGAATTCGCTCTGCGTGGTGTCGGTCGCGAGCGGTTGGGCCGCGTCCACGATGAACATGTCGCCCGGCTGCGTACACGCTTCCGGGCCGCCGTCGCGCGCCCGGCAGTGGCCACCTAGATAGAACTGCAGAACATATTGATCGTGACCGTCACGGCCGATCTTCGCGTTCGAGCGGTCGTAGCGCTGCGCGCCCGTGCGTATCGAGCCCAGCACCACGTCGCCGACCAGATAGCCGCTCACGCTGGTGCCGAATCCCGCGTCGCGCGATTCTGCGGTCTGCGTGTCGAAAATCACGCTCACTGCCTCGCGCCACGCGGAAAACTGCTGGTCGCGAGGCAGCACGCTGGTATCGAACGTGGAATGAGGCAGGGAATTCGGCGTTGGGCTCATAGGCCACCTTGGTATGCGTAATGACTACGGGATGGGCAACCTCCACTCGACTACTGGGCTATCGGTTGCGCGCGCAAATTCTTTAGAGCAGGCGGCGCAAGGAAAAACGAGTAAGGGGAATCCGCCTTGCTGCGCGCTGGACGGGCGGCCATTCGATGCCCCGGAAAGGCTGAAATGCACAACGCGCGGCGCCGTCTTCGACAAAGAGGAGGAAGGTCCGATGAGCCCGCTTCATTGCATCGGCTACCCGTGCTGCTGCGGACTGTTACAAGGTGTATTCAAGTTCACGAAGTGAATACCGCCCCAGCAAGGGCCGTTGCCTCTGCCAGGAAGCCAACACAGATCCCTCCTTTTATCGAATCTTGATAACGACCTTACCCTTAGCACGTCCGGTTTCAACATAAGCCAAAGCCTCTCGCGTTGACTCGAACGGGAATATACGATCGATCACAGGCTTTATCGCAGCAGAGTCGAAGAGCCCGGCTATCTGGGTTAGCTGATCTCCGTCGGCACGCATAAAGAGGAATGAATAGTCGACATTCCGACGTCTTGCCGCCTTTCGGATGCGATAGCTTAGAAGGTGCATCGCCGCTCTCAGGAACCAGGCGGCACCCATCTGCCTGGCAAATTCAGGATCGGGCGGACCGGCGATTCCGATCAGCTTGCCACCCGACTTGAGCACTTGCAATGATTTTTCGAGGGTCTTTCCGCCCTGCGTATCCAGCACTACGTCATAGTCTTTCAATACAGCGGCAAAGTCGTCCTTCCTGTAATCGATAACGATGTCCGCACCGAGCTGCTTCATCAATCCCGCATTCGCGGCGCTCGCTGTCGTCGCGACGGTTGCGCCCAGATGCTTCGCCAGCTGAATGGCGAAGGTGCCGACACCGCCCGAGCCAGCGTGTATGAGCACCTTCTGCCCTTTCTTCAGTTGTGCTCGTTCGACCAGCGCCTGCCACGCAGTCAGGCCCACCAACGGGATAGAAGCCGCTTCTTCCATACTCAGCGCTTTGGGCTTGAGCGCCACGGCGTCTTCCGTGATCGCGATGAATTCCGCGAAAGTGCCGATCCGGTCTTTGGGCGGTCGCGCATACACCTCATCGCCCGGTTTCAATCGCCTCACGTGTGATCCGACGCGGACAATGGTCCCAGCGAGGTCGTTGCCCAGAATCAGCGGCAAGCGGTAGGGCAAAATAAGCTTGAACTCTCCGTCCCTGATCTTCGAATCAAGCGGGTTCACGCCAGCGGCGTGAATCTGGATGAGTACGTCGTCCTCACGCAGTTCCGGATCCGGCCTTTCGCCGGCTCGTATGCCATTCTCGCGTCCATATCGATCGACGACGAATGCCTTCATCATGGTTCGTTGTTCCTTGCCAGTTTCTTGTTGCGTGAATCATCTACGCTGTGAGCCGCAGGTCCTTGCGAATGCCGGCGTCCACCAGGCCCACAGGGGCAAATCTGCGTAGCAATCGGAGACGGCCGGCGAGTCCGCCCGCCGCATAGCGGAGTTTCGGGCGCGCCGCGAGAGCGGCCCGCAATACGGTTTCGGCCACAACCTCAGGACCGTCAGCGCTTTCGACTACCTCCTTCACTCGCCGATCGTGCGCGCCTGATCGTTGGATCAAAAATATGATAGACATCATATTTATGATCCAACGAAAGCCGATACCGGGCACACGGATTACTCATCAGCGGGTGCGAATTTATTCACTGCGGCTTCGAGAAGACTATCCGACAGTTTGGGGTCGTCGACGGCGCGCGCCAGCACCATGGTGCCGACCATGGTAGCAACAGTCAGAAGTGCCTGCTCATGCGCGCCCGGCTGCCCCCAGTCGGGCAATTGGCGCGCGACGACATCGATCATCTCCTTGATGCGGCGGGTGGCCGCGCGACGCACGACTGGCGCCTGACGCGGCATCTCCGAGCCAAGGGCAGAGACCGGGCAGCCCGTTTCTATGGCGTCACGGTGCTCCTTCGACAGATAGGCGCGCACCATCGACGGCAATGCCTGCTCCTGCGGCACGGAGGCGGCGATTTGCTCCGACAATGCCACGGCCTCGGCACCGGCGCGGTCGGCCGCTTCCGCAAGCAGCACTTCCCGCGATGGAAAGTGCGCGTAGAAGCCGCCATGTGTCAGGCCAGCCTCTTTCATGATGTCGGCCACTCCCGTCCCGTCGTAGCCACTGCGTCGAATCGCGCGGGCGGCAACCTCGACGATGCGCTCGTGCGTGATTTCCTTGCGGCTGGCCGGTTTTCGATTGGATGATGGTTTCTGCATGATGGTCATCATATACCACTTCAGCGCAATTTGCTGCACGAAGCAATCTCGGTTGGGATCACCCGAACGTTCGTTCTGGCACCGACGACCTCGCATCGGCTCGAGCATCTAGCGCGGGACGTCACCGGATGCGCCGTCAAAGCGCACGCGCGCGGCATGGATGTCCGGATAACGACGATCGGCCCAATCGATGAGGGCCGCCATCGGGTCCAACAGGGACTGGCCTAGCGGAGCCAGACGATATTCCACGCTTGGTGGGCTGGTGGGAAAAACATGGCGGGTGATGAGTCCGTCGCGCTCCAGATCGCGCAGTGTCTGGGTAAGCATGCGCTTGGAAATGTCAGGGATGGCCCGGTGAAGCTCACTGAAGCGCCGCGATCGCGTCGCGAGCTCCATGATCATGAGCATGCTCCATTTGTCGCCGATGCGGTCGAGCACGTCGCGAATCGCGCAGTGTGCAGGCTGGGCGGCGCCCAGTTCACGTTGATAACGGCTGAATCTCTCGATCGCCTTCTGGACAGTGCTCATTCGGGTTCCCCTAAACTCCTCTGGTAACAAAAAACTGCCTCCTTCCGGCGCGAGGCATTGGTCTCTATGATAGACCTACCCTCAAACAAAGACTGCTCCACAGGGAGCTCGAATGTCGAACCCTGTTCCCGGCCGCCTTCCGTAGCTGACTCCGGCGGGCATCTGGGCCGGCGCGTTGAGTCGAAGGCGGAAGCCGAAGATTCCACCATTACCGCATCCAGCAGTAGCCGCAGAAGTGTTGGCATTTAAGGGCAATTTTAACTTCAGGAGAACTACATGATTTTGGTAATGGGCATTACCGGACGCGTAGGTGGCGCAACGGCCCAACATCTATTGGCGCAAGGCCGGCAAGTACGGGCGCTGGTCCGCAATCGCGAGAAGGCGGCGAATTGGGCGGATCGAGGCGTGGAACTCGTCGACGGCGACTGGAATGATGCGGCCACCGTGGAGAGGGCGCTCGATGGAGTCGACGGCGCATTTGTCATGTTGCCGGCTGTCTGGGCACCCTCGCCTGATTTCAGGGAAGCAAAGGGCGTGATCGCGAACTATGTCGAGGCGCTGACCAGAGGAGCGCCGCCGCGGGTGGTCGTGCTCTCGTCGATGGGGGCGAACAGAACCAGCGGGCTGGGAATGATCACGGCCCTGTCGCTTCTCGAGCAAGGACTACGCGATCTGACGTTGCCGATCGCCTATGTGCGAGCCGGCGGGTTTTTCGAAAACTTCCTTTACGGCCTGCACGTCGCCCAGAGCGGCACGCTACCTGTCTACTACAACCCGACGAGTCGGAAGTCGACCATGGTCGCGACCGACGATATCGGCGCCGAAGTGGCGGCGCTGCTGACCGGGCAGCCGTGGTCCGGGCATCGCGTCGTCGAGCTTGGCTCGATGGTCAGCGCGGACGAAGTCGCGGCCCAACTGGGCGAAATCTTGCAGCGCGACGTCAAGGCCCTTTCCATCCCGCGTGCCGGCTGGCCAGCAGCGTTCGAACAGTTCGGCGTCCCGAGGGGACAGACCGGGCCCGCCGAAGCGATGTTCGATGCCGTCAACGCGGGCTGGATGGATCTCGGCGTCGCGGGTACGGAACATATCGCGGGCACGACGTCTCCTCGCGATGTCTTTGCGGCGGCCTACAAGGCCAATACGGCATGAACAACGGAGACCGGCCGTCTCGTCGAACGGGCGGCCGCACTAGTCCTCGGCTGTGCACCCAACAGAGAAGGTAGAACGAATGTCCAAGATTTCCTGGCGCCAGGTATTACCTTTGGTTCTTGCCGCTTTTTTCGTCGTCGGATCGCTCAGCAACATCGTCGCCCCGCGATCCATCTTTGAGGAGTACCTGAAGTGGGGATATCCGCACTGGTTCCATTTCGTAACCGGTTCGCTGGAACTCATGACTGCCCTTCTGCTCGCGCGACCACGGACGCGGCTGTGGGGCTCGGCGCTCGGCTGCACCGTAATGTTGGCCGCGCTGGCAACCGTCGCAGTGCACGGCGAATACGGACACGGGGTGGCGCCGCTTGTCGCGGCGACACTATCGATTGTTGTGGGCTGGATTGCCTGGCGCGAGCGGCTCACTACCGGTTCTTTGGCTCGGGCCTAAACCAGCAGGAGCAGGAGGATTCGCTCGAAGCTTCCCACATGACGTCTATCTGAGGCGTTTAACGGCAACATCACTCAATGCGCATTAGGTGGATCAGAACCAGACTCATCGCCGCCAACACCAGTATCGAAAGAATCACCGCCGACGTGACGCGCGGACCTGCCTTTGCGACGGTACGCAGATCGGTACCTACACCCAAAGCAGCCATTGAAACAACCGTGAGCGCGCTGCCTAGCTCGCTCGCCGGCTGCAAAAGCGGCATGGGAATCATCCCCGTCGCTCGAGCCGCGCACAGGAGAACGAAGCCGACGATAAACCATGGCACCAGCTTCGTCAGACGAACCTTGCCGGGCAGCATCGTCGTACGGTCGCCCGGCTCCGGCGTACCTGGGTTCGCAGCACGTACAGGCAGAAGCGTGGACAGGAGCAGCATCACCGGTCCGAGCATGAGCACACGCACCAGTTTAACCAGCGTGCCAATATGCACACTGACGGGTGAAACAGGTATGGTCGCTGCAAGCACCTGTGGCACCGCATAGACGGTCATACCTGCCAATGTCCCATACTGCACGGCGTTCAGATGAAGAGCCGCAGATAGCAGCGGCAAGCCAAGCACTACCGCAACGCCAAGCACCGCGGTGAAGGCGATCGATGCAGTGACATCGTCGCGGCTGGCGCCGATCACGGGCGCAACCGCTGCGATGGCTGAATTTCCGCAGATCGAATTTCCGCACGCGATCAGGACCGCCATGCGCCGTGGCAACTTCAGTGCGCGTCCTGTTCCGTAACTCGCCAGGATGGCCGCGATGACGATCACAACGATGCCCGACAGCAGCTTGAGGCCGGTCGCCTGCAATGCGGCGGCGCTAAATGATACGCCGAGCAGCACGACGGAGATTTCCAGCAAGGCTTTGGCGCTAAACGTAATCCCGCTTGTCCAACGCTCACCCGGCGTCCATATCATACGGACCAGCGCGCCAACGAGGATCGCGAGCACGAGCGATTCAAGCCACACATGATCAAATAGACGCGCTTGCAGCGTTTGCAGCAGCCATGCGATCAGGCATACGCCGGCACAGAGCGCAACACCGGGAATCAGTCCAATAAGGTAACAGGGCCCAACCGCATACTTGCTACGGGATGTTCGGCGATTCGGCGAAAGAGACGACATTTCGACACCAGTCGGTTAAACGGAGTGACTAGGCTATGCGTCGTTCGGTGTCGTGAAAAATACAAAATAGGCAGCTGTTGCCTGACTTTGAGTTATGCCACCTCATTTCCAGGTTCTGGCAGCCCCCTGCAGGCTGATCACGGCGATCGTTTCCCACAGGAAACGGTGTTGCACTTGCGGCATCCTTTAATGGCGGATGAAACGGCGCTACCATCGTGGCCGTCTCGTGGGAAATCGTGGGTGCCCGGATTTCGGACCATGAATCGGCCACGGCGATTCTCGCGGGCCTTGCCAATGAATTTCACTCATCTGTTTGCTTTCTATGAAGTTGCGCGCGCCGGCAGCTTGAGCGGTGGCGCCTTGCGTCTGCGGATAAGCCAGCCCGCCGTTAGCCGCGAAGTCAAGGAACTGGAAGATCGCCTGGGTGTCCTACTGTTCGACAGGCTGCCCCGAGGCGTGGCGCTCACCTATGCGGGAAAACTGCTATTCGACTACGCGGAACGGATATTCACCCTCGCCGAGGCGGCCCGATCCGAATTGAAGGAAATCGCAGGTCTTGACTCAGGGCACCTTCAAATAGGCGCGAGCGCAACACTAGGTGTCTACCTCGTGCCGAAGATGATCGCCACGTTCACGACGCGCTATCCAAAGATCAGCATCGAACTCACTGTGACCAATACACAGGAGGTCGTGCGCGGCCTCGGTAACGGCAACTACACGCTCGGTTTCATCGAGGGTCCATACGACGAAGCACGCCTGCACGCGCAATATGTTGGCTCCGACGAAATCGTACTCGCAGCCGCGCCGGGGTTGCGTCAAAGCAACGGGCAACTACTGTTGGCGCGCAATCTTGCAGAACGGAGAGTGATCCTGCGCGAACCGGGTTCGGGTACGCGCGCGGTAGTCGAGTCCGCGTATCAGCGCGCCGGGTTCGAGATGGTACCTTCCATGTCGGTGAGCGATACGGAGGCCATCAAGCGCATGCTTGTTTCGCAACCGAGCATGGCCTACCTGTCCTCCCTCAGTATCGAGACGGAAATCGCCCGTGGCGAAATCCGCACCCTGGAGGTGGCTGACATGCGAATAGAACGCGCGCTGAATCTGGTCTGGCTCAAGAGGCGTTCGCTTTCACCATGCGCTCGGGCCTTCTTCGAACTAGCCCTTGAGCATACCGCGCATGCGGGCGGTCCTTTTCCCATCGCTGGGGGTCACGTTTGCGACGCTCCGGCAATGCAAAGCGACCAAGCCCGGCTAGCCCCCCGCGGCCATCCCTGACTTGGCTATGCGTGCGACTCGACCGCCCTCCCCGATTTGAAACTGTTGAACGATCATATCGACGACGACACGCACGCGTGCCGTCCGGTGAAAATCGGCATGCATGCCGAGCCAGACATCGTAGGCACTTTCCACATCGGGCAGCACGCGCACAAGATCGGGAATGGCATCACCAATATAGGTCGGCAATTCTCCGATGCCCAGCGCGCCTTGCAAGGAGGCGACGAGCGCGAGAATCGAGTTCACCTGTACGCCCGGCACCCGCAGGCTGGTTCTCAACGCTTGCAGCGGCGGGAACCAGCGGATCCCGTCGCCCGCGACAAGCGCGACGAACTCGTGCGCAACGAGATCGCCAATATCACGCGGCGTCGGGAAGTTCGCAAGGTACGCCGGACTCGCGTACAGCGCGGTCGTCAGACCGGGAAGACGACGCACGATAGCTGACGCCTGCTGCGGTCGTACGTTGCGCGCGACGATATCGTTCTCGCGTTGTGCGAGCCGGGAAAACGCTGAAGCGATATCCACCTCGATGCGAATCTCCGGGTACTTGCGACGCACCGATGCAATGGCCGGTATGACATACCCGGTGCCCAGCACATCCGACGTGCCAACACGGACCACACCGCGCGGCGACATATCTGCACCACCCGCGCGCCGCTCGAGTTCCAGCGCACTGCGCTCCATCTGCGTCGCGACGTCGACCAGTGCTTCGGCCGTGTCTGTCGGCAAATAGCCGCGGGGCGTGCGCAGAAACAGCCTGGCCTTCAGTTCATGCTCCAGCGCGGCCAGTTGACGGCTGACCGTAGGCGGATTGCTGTTCAATTCGCGCGAAGCGCCGGCAAGCGTCCGATGCCGATAGACGGCAATGAAAAACCGCAATCTGTTCCAGTCCATAGGTTCATTTCATCAGACGAACACGTCGACCGGTCGTTTCAAGAATGGAATCCAGCATTACCGAATCGACCGTTTATGCAAGTATCGCCGGAAACTAGACTGACCGTGTTCTCGTAACGAAGAGGGAGATGATGGATCTGAAACTGTCGGGAAAAACGGCGCTCCTGCTCGGCGCGTCACGCGGGCTCGGACTGGCGAGCGCAATCGAACTGGGACGCGAGGGGGCGAACGTGATGATCGCTTCGTCGAACGGCGGCCATCATGCACACGCACTGGCGCAGCTACGCGAAGCGGGCGTGACGAACGCACATGCGATCACAGTGGACGTAAGGCGTCCAGACGACGCATCGCATGCGCTCGCCGATACCGTCGCCCAATTTGGCTCGCTCGATATTCTCGTCAACAACGCCGGAGGTCCACCCTTCGGCTCGTTCGACACGTTTGACGACGCCGCGTGGCAAGAGGCGTTCGAGCTCAGCTTCTTGAGCATCGCGCGCTTCACACGCCTGGCGCTGCCGCATCTGCGCCGCTCCGGCGAGGGCCGCGTGATCAATATCGTCAGCTTTTCGGTGCGGCACGCAATGCAGGGATCGATTCTGTCGACGAGCATGCGCCTGGGCGTAGTCGGCCTCGCCAAGCTGCTGTCACGCGAGGCGAACGGCAATGGCATCACCGTCAACAACGTGGCACCGGGACTGATACTGACCGACCGCATCCGCGAGTCGTCGCTCAAGCAGAAACTCGCGGACGGCAGAAGCGAACAACAGGGCCTCGCGGAACTGGCCGCGGAAGTCCCCTTGCGGCGCCTCGGTCGTCCGGAGGAACTCGGCGCGCTGGTCGCGTTTCTGGCCTCTCCCCGTGCGAGCTATATCAACGGCGCAACGATCCAGGTCGACGGTGGCCTAGGCAGCGGCATTCTGTGATTCGCGAGGCCGGCGCGCTTCGGCTCGCGGCGCCGCTTCGTTCACCATTTCGTCAGATGAGAACCGCACTGAAAGCGGTCTAGAATGGATTCATTGTCTCAGTACGGAAACGATCGCCATGATCGACCTCAATGATCTGTATTACTTTTCGGTCGTGGTCGAGAAACGTGGCTTTTCCGCTGCGGCCGATGCAATCGGGATACCCAAGGGCACCCTTAGCAAACGCCTGCAGGCATTGGAGCAGGCGCTGGGACTGCGCCTTGCGAACCGCACGACGCGCAAGTTCTCGCTCACCGAGGCGGGCGTGGACTTCCACGCGCACTGCCTGCGCGTAATGAACGAGGTACGCGATGCCGAGCAGGCCGCACAGGCGCGCCTGACGGAGCCGGTTGGACGCGTGCGCATCACGTGTGCGGCCGGCATCGTCCGGATGGCGCTCGATAGAGTGCTGCCGCCGTTTCTCGCCGTGCATCCGAAAATCGACATCGATCTGCAGACCTCCAGCCGCTATGTCGACATCGTTGAAGAAGGGTATGACATTGCGCTGCGCAGCCATACGGAGCCGCTGCAAAGTTCGTCGCTGATCGCGCGGCCCGTTGGGCAAACGCGCGTAGTGCTCGTCGCGAGCCCCACGCTCTTTGCGAATGGACCGCCCTCCGAGCCGGCTGAGCTGAACGGCGCGGACGGCATGCAGCTGGCGCGTCGCGATACCGGCTGTACCTGGTTGCTGCATGCCTCGGATGGGCGCACCGCGACCGTTTCCTACCACCCGAGGATTCGCTGCAACGACGCGCCGTTCGCGAAGTTCGCGGCCCAGGCGGGGCTAGGCGTCGTCGCCCTACCCTCGCCGATGTGCAAGGCCGAACTCGCAGACGGTCGGCTCGTGCGCGTCCTCCCGGACTGGCACATCCCACGCGGCACGTTAAGTATCGTCTTTCCGTCGCAACGCGGCATGACGCAAGCGATGCGCGCGACCGTCGACTATCTCGCCGAAGCGTTGCCCGCCTTGATGAACGACTGACTCCCTTCGCAAACAGCCTTCATTCGAGCGCATGAAAAAGGGCCCAGGCCCGATTTCGTCCCCGTCCCCATCGTTTCCACGCGGAAACAGTTTTACTCCTCCAGCCGTCTTTTTCATTGTTTCCCTGCTGTCTACGATGACGCTCTTCAAGGAGGAGCAATCAGATGGCAAATACGTTGTCCCGTGCCGAGCGGCGAATCGCTCAACGCGCACGATCGCTGAACAGTTCGGCGATTCGCGAAATTCTCAAGCTCACCGAACGACCCGACATGATCTCGTTCGCGGGCGGCGTTCCGTCGCCCGCCTCGTTTCCGCTCGCCGCACTACGCGATGCATCCGCTCGGGCGACGCATGCTTCCAGTGCCGACATCTTCCAGTACAGCGCGACGGAAGGTTACGCGCCATTGCGCGAATGGATCGCGCGCGCGCACTCGACCAGCCAGCATCCCGTCACGCCGTCCAACGTGCTGATCACGAGCGGCTCCCAGCAGGCGTTCGATCTCATCGGCAAGGTGCTCGTCGATCCGCAAAGCGCGGTGCTCGTGGAGCGGCCGACGTATCTCGGCGCGTTGCAGTCGCTCTCGCTATACGAACCCGAATTCGTGAGCGTGCAGACGGACGACCACGGCATCGTGTCGAAAGCGCTCGAATACATCGAACCCGAGCGCGCCGCGCTGTTGTATCTGCAGCCGAACTTCCAGAATCCCACGGGGACGCGTCTGCCGTTCCAGCGTCGCAGGAAGATCGCGGAAATCGCCCGCCGCACCGGGCTCATCGTCGTCGAGGACGATCCCTATGCCGCGCTTGCGTTCGACGGCGGTCAGTTGCCGTCCATCCATTCGATGGCGCCCGACAACGTCATTTACCTGGGTTCGTTTTCAAAGGCCCTCGCACCCGGATTGCGGGTCGGCTACATGATCGTGCCGGGCGCGCTGCAGCAAAAGTTCGTCCAGGTCAAGCAGGCGGCCGATCTGCATAGCTCGACGCTTTCGCAGCACATCGTCTACGAGACCGTGCGCGACGGATTGCTCGAATCTCACGTACCGCGACTTGCCAGTTTCTATCATCAGCAATGCGAAGCAATGCTATCCGCACTCGACAGGCATATGCCCGAAGGCGTGCGCTGGAACGTGCCCGAAGGCGGCATGTTCCTCTGGCTCGCGCTGCCGCCCGACATCGACAGCGCGGCACTGCTCGAAGACGCGCTTGCCGTCAATGTCGCATTCGTCCCCGGCGCGCCGTTCTTTGCACGCGATCCGCTCCACCACTTTCTGCGCCTGTCCTTCGCGACCGTATCGCCGCAGCAGATCGACCGCGGCATCGAACGGCTGGCGGCGCTCATCAACGCGCACTCGCGTGCGTTCACCCCCGTTTTCGACCTGGAACTCGACCGATGACATCCCGGCTGACTCTGCTGTTGCTTGCCTCGCCCATTGTTGCCGCGCTTAGCGTGCCGTTCTACAACCGCATGACGCCCACGCTCGACGGCTGGCCATTCTTCTACTGGTGGCAAACGGGCTGCGTTCTCGCGGGCGCGCTGCTGACGGGTGCAGCTTACCTGCTCGACGCGAGCGCCGTGCGCAAGTCCGCAGCGCGATCGCAAGAAGGTGCCGCATGAACGTAATGTCGATAGGTATCTTCATCGCACTTTTTGCACTGGTGAGCGTGCTGGGGATGGCGGCGGCGCGATGGCGGCGCAGCGATCTCAGCGCCATTCACGAATGGGGACTCGCCGGTCGGCGCTTCGGCACCGTCATGAGCTGGTTCCTGATCGGCGGCGACCTTTACACCGCGTACACCTTCGTCGCCGTGCCGGCGCTTGTCTTCGCTGCGGGCGCGACGGGGTTCTTCGCGGTGCCGTACACCATCATCACGTTTCCTCTCGGCTTTCTCGTCTTGCCGCGCCTGTGGCGCGTTGCGCGCAAGCATGGCCACGTGACCCTCGCCGACTACATCGAACAGCGCTTTGGCAGCCGCCCCCTTGCGCTCGCGATCGCGTTGACAGGCATTCTCGCGACCATGCCGTATATTGCGTTGCAACTGGTGGGCATTCGGGTCACGCTCGGCGCGCTCGGCCTTCCGACGCATGGCTGGCTCGGCGAAACGCCGCTTTTCGTCGCGTTCGGCGTACTCGCGGTCTATACGTGGTCGAGCGGATTACGCGCGCCGGCAATGATCGCTGTCGTCAAGGACTTGCTGATCTACGCGACGATCATCGGGGCACTGATCGTGATCCCGGCGCGGCTTGGCGGCTTCGGTCACATGTTCGCGGCGTTGCCGCCAGCGAAGCTGCTGCTGAAAGCGCCGGACGCCACGAGCCTCAACGCGTACTCGTCGTATGCAACACTCGCGCTCGGCTCGGCACTTGCGTTGCTGCTCTATCCGCATTCGATGACGGCAACACTCTCCGCATCATCCGATCGCGTGATCCGACGCAACATGGCCTTGCTGCCTGCGTATTCGCTGCTGCTCGCCTTCGTCGCACTGCTTGGTGTGATGGCGCTCTCGGCGGGTGTCGGCGCGATGCCCGAGTACGCGGATCAGTTCCGGCAATACGGCCCGAACTTCGCAGTGTTCGCACTTTTCCTGCACTACTTCCCTTCGTGGTTCGTCGGCGTCGCGTTCGCGGCGATCGGCATTGGCGCGCTGGTGCCCGCCGCGATCATGTCGATTGCCGCGGCCAATCTGTTCAC
Organism: Paraburkholderia nodosa; assembly: GCF_001718195.1. GTDB lineage: Bacteria > Pseudomonadota > Gammaproteobacteria > Burkholderiales > Burkholderiaceae > Paraburkholderia > Paraburkholderia nodosa_A. The sequence goes on along the minus strand of NZ_MCNV01000010.1, from coordinate 164,439 downwards.
GCGCAACGTGTGGCGGCCGTATTTCGCGCCGTATTGCAGCGCGGCGCGCGAGACCCGGGTAGCAAAGCAGGTCTCGCTGTTCGTCAAGTTCGGGGCGCTGGGTTTCGTGCTGTTCATGCCCGTTCAGTTTGCCATTCAGTTGCAGTTGCTCGGCGGCGTCTGGATCACGCAGACCTTGCCTGCCGTCGTGCTGGGTCTCTTCGTGCCCGCCGTGCGCGCGCGCAGTCTGATGGCGGGCTGGATATCCGGTCTGGGCACCGGCACGTGGATGGTGGCCGTGAATGGCTTCAAGACCGCTACTTACACGATTCATGTCGGCGCGTTCGCGATGCCGGTCTATGCCGCTGTGATCGCGTTGCTTGCCAACCTTGTCATCGTCCTCGCGTCGTCGGTCCTTTTCACGAAACCGCAGGAAGAAGGAGTCGAAGGTGACCTCCAGAACTGATAGCACCAACGCTGCGCTCGCGGGCATCGACATCGATACCTTGATGTCGCACCTCGCGTGCCCCACGGCCGAGACCGGCCTCGCGGTCGGCGACATGATGGAGCGCGTCAACGCCGCGTTGATCGATGCAGCGTTCACCAGACTCGATCCGCAGGCGGACGAACGCATCGTCGAGATCGGGCCAGGCAACGGCGGCCATATCCTGTCCGTGCTGACGCGTGCGCCACGGCTGACGCTCGTGGGCATCGACATATCGCCGACGATGACGTCTGCGGCTCGCGAACGCAACGCCATGTTGCTGGCGCGCGGACGCGTCGCGCTGACGACGGCGGACGTCGCCAGCATTCCCTACGCAAACGCCTCATTCGACAAGGCCATCGCGATCAACAGCGTCTACTTCTGGCCGGACCTCCTGGCAGCCCTTCGGGAAATCCGCCGTGTGCTGCGCGACGAAGGACAACTGGTGATCGCGGCGATGACACCCGAAGCGGCGCTGTCGATGCCGTTCAGCCGCCACGGTTTTCGCGTTCATGGACCGACCGCTTTTCGCGAAGCCTGCTTCGAAGCCGGCTTCGATCACGTGCAGATCGAACGCTATGTCGATCACGGGTCTGCGGCGCCCGCGCCCGCCGCGCAACGCACGTTCTTTCTCGTGCGCGCTTCGTGCATGTAGTGGATCACGCTTCAGGAGTGTTTTATGTTTCCTCATGTTCAATCGTTTCATGATGCAGTGACGGGCACTGTCAGTCACGTCGTTCATGCGGGCGAGGGTTCGACTTGCGCGGTGATCGACCCGGTACTGGACTACGACACGGCGTCCGGGCGCCCGTCGACCGCGTCACTCGATCGCATCCTCGCGTTTATCGGGGAGCAGCATCTGGTCGTCGGATGGATTCTCGAAACGCATGCGCATGCGGATCATCTATCGGGCGCCGTCGAACTGAAACGGCGCAGGGGCGGCACCATCGCTACGAGCGCGCGTATCGCCGACGTGCGCTCGCTGTTCTCGACGACGTTCGATCTCGCCGACGAGCACGGCTTTGATTGTCTATTCGGACCCGAGGAAGCATTCACGATCGGCACCATGACGGCGCGTGCGATTCCGACACCCGGACACACGCCCGCAGACACGGCCTATTTGATTGGCGATGCGCTGTTCGTCGGCGATACGCTGTTTATGCCCGACCTCGGCACGGCACGCTGCGATTTCCCGGGTGGCGATGCGAAAACGCTCTATGCGTCGGTGCGGCGGCTCCTGGCACTGCCCGAATCGACCCGCGTATTCGTCTGTCACGACTACCCGCCTGCGGGGCGTGACGTACGCTTCGAAACGACGATTGCCGAGCAGCGGCAACACAATATCCATGTGCGCGACGGCATCAGCGAAAGCGAATTCGTTGCGATGCGAACTGCGCGCGATCTCACGCTGAAGGTGCCCGCGCTGCTGTTCCCCGCGATGCAGGTGAATTTGCGCGGCGGACGTCTGCCCGCTTCCGATGACAACGGCCGTCGCTATATGCGGATTCCGATCGACGAGTCCTGTTTCGTGGCGGATCCCTCATGATCAGCGCGCTAAGGTCGCTTCGGCGCGCGGGTCCAGGCCGTGGCAATGCGTTTTGCGCCGCTACGGAAGCTCCGACCGGCGCGTGCATCGACGCAGATGCGCCTCCGCCATCAATGGACGACAGCGCCGCCCCGACCGCGCCGGTCGACTACGAAATCGAACTCATGCGCTACCTGCTGCTTTCGATGGCTGCTGCCTACTGAACACAGCATCGCTGTTCGTTGCCTGGAAACTTCAGCGCCGTGACGCGAGACTCCACCACCTCGCTGCGATGGGTACATCGTCGTCGCGCGCGACGCTTTGGGAATTCTTCGAAATGAGAAAACGTGCAAGATTCAACGCGACTCCCAGTTTGAGCAAGCGCGATGCTGGCTCGTTTGTCATACGCCATTTGCCTGCGATCCTGTTGCTATTGCTTTTGGGCTTGAATGCGTTTGTTCTTGGCATCGTGGGATAGCTGTGATCACGCACTCAGGCGCGCACCACCGTCACGCCGGCCGCTTCGATCGGCTCGATCAGCTTCGCGTCCGCCGAACGCTCGACGACGATGGTCTGCGCCATACCGATTGGACCGATGCAATACGGCGACGCCGCGTTGAGCTTCGCGGCCGACGCCAGGACGACCGTTTCAGCCGCGCGCGCAGCCAGCGCGCGTTTTACATAGGATTCCTCGAAATCGCCCGTGCTCAGCCCGGCTTGCACGTGCACGCCCGTCACGCCCATGAAGTACAGGTCTGCGTGAATGTGCGCGATCGCCTCCACGGCCGCCGCGCCCACGGTGACCACCGAATGCTTGTAGAGCTTCCCGCCGATCAGCACGACTTCGATGGCGGGATGCTCCGCGAGCGCCACCGCGACGCCGGGGCTATGCGTGACGATGGTTGCCTGCAGATCGCGCGGCAGGCACTCGACCAGAAGCGCCGAGGTCGTCCCGCCATCGACGATCGCCACCTGCCCCGGCGCGATCATGTCCGCGGCCTTCTGCGCGATGCGCCGCTTCGCTGCCACCTCCATGCCGCGCCGCTCTGCGATAGGCGCCACCGCCGGCGAAGCCGGGAGCGCGCCGCCGTACACGCGCTGCAACAGGCCCTCGGCGGCCAGCTCGCGCAGGTCGCGCCGCACGGTGTCCTCGGAAACGCCGAATTGCGCGCTCAGTTCGCCGGCGAGCACCTGGCCATCGCGCTTGAGCGCCGCGAGTATCGCTTTCTTTCGTTGATCTGTGAGCATGGGAATGGCGCACACCGGGTTACACGGGATTGCACGAATTTTCTTGATTTTGCACGAAACTGCACGATACCATGAATGGCGAATGCCGACCAAGGGGAACGAGATGACTGCAACGAAAGACCGCGTGCGAATGATCGAAACCACCGTGCTGTCCGACGACTGGTATGTGCTCCGCAAGGTGACCTTCGACTTCCTGCGCAGCAACGGCGCGTGGCAGCGCCAGAGCCGCGAGACCTACGATCGCGGCAACGGCGCGACCATCCTGCTGCACGATCCGCGCAGCGGCAACGTCGTGCTCACGCGGCAATTTCGCATGCCGACGTTCGTCAACGGGCACGACGGCATGATGATCGAAGCCCCGGGCGGCCTGCTCGACGACGCCGCGCCCGACGAGCGCATTCGCGCCGAAGTCGAGGAAGAAACGGGCTACCGCGTGCGCAACCTGCGCAAGGTGTTCGAGGCGTACATGAGCCCGGGCTCCGTGACCGAGAAGCTTTACTTCTACCTGGGCGAATACGACCCCGCCGAGCGGCCCGGCGCGGGCGGCGGAGTCGAAGAGGAAGGCGAGGATCTGGAAGTGGTCGAAGTGCCGCTTGGCGAGGCGCTAAGCATGATCGAGCGCGGCGAGATCGTGGACGGCAAGACGATCATGCTGTTACAACACGCGGCGTTGCGCGGTCTCGCGCGCTAACATACACACTTCGCTCGTTTTTTATCGATTGCCCATGTACATCGTTTCGCTGTTCTATACCGCTTCGCTCGAACGCATCGACGACGCCCTGCCCGCGCATCGTGCGTACCTCGACGCGCAGTTCGAAGCCGGCAATTTCATTGCCGCAGGACCAAAAATGCCGCGCGACGGCGGCGTGATCATCGCCTCGCACATGCCGCGCGAGCGGCTCGATGCGCTGCTCGCCGCCGATCCCTTCGCGCAGCAAGGCGTCGCCCACTACGAAGTGACGGAATTCAAGGCCACGCGCCTCGCGCCCGGCCTCAATCTGCCGCGGCCCGAAACGCCTTGAGTGTTGGCGCGGCGGGCTGGCGCCGGTTCAGTTCGGCGAGCCCGCAACTGGCACCACCATGCCCGACCATACGATTTCCAGCTCCACCGCAATGGATCGCGCGAGCCCGTCGAGCCCCGGAAACAGCGACGCATTCGTGATGTTCATGCGGTAGAGCCACTTCATTGCGTCCATGCGGATGCGCTCGGGCAGCACGATCTTGTGCAGCAGCTCCTCGTGGCTCTCGTAGCCTTCCAGAATGGCCTGCAACGGCTTGTCGATCACGCCCGGCACGACGAACGTGCCCGACTGCGCGACGAGCCGGTCGTCCATCTCGGTGGGCTCGCCCGACCAGAGAATTTCGTTTGTGTTGCTAAAGAAGTAGCGCTCGAAGTTGTCGTGCGCGCGCGGGTCGATCACGTCGCGCGTGAGCGTGGGATTGACCTTGGGCAGCGCGCGGCTGTTCCAGAGCGCCGGCGTGTTCAGTGCGTAGACGGCGGCGTCGCCGGTGGCGCGTTCGAGCGCGAAAAAGGCCGCGACGAACGGGCTCTTGGTGAAATCGAGCAGCCGCGTGGGTGCGCCGTGGTGCTGCATGAGCGCGAGACAGCGCAGATCGTCCTTGAGCAGGTCCGGATGCGCGAGAAAGTTGTGCGCCTTGCGGCGAAACACGCGAATCGCGCGCTCCTCGCGCTGGCGCCATTGCAGCCGGTCGCCTACGTAGTCGCGCATGTAGCGCGTGAGCGAGCTTTCGAGGTGCCACTGCGCGTTCTGCTGTCCGCGAAACGCCCAGCCGTCGAGCTGCGTCGTCAGCGCCATGAATTGCTGCCAGTCTGTGAGTACCGTGGTCTGCATCGTGGTTCCGGTAGCGTTCGTTTTTGCGTCGCGCCGGGGTCGCGCGAAGCGCGCGCCCCGCTGGACACGCTAGCACATCGACAATGACAACATCACGAAGGTTTCGCCACGCACTGTGTGCACACTCAGGCGAATGTACGCAGCATCGCGATCTGCTCGCGCCAACGCGAGAGCACCCGGGTGGGCTCGTAGAGCCGAAACGTCACGCCGCTCAGCACCTCGGCATACTTCGCGCGATGCCCGGTTATGGATTCGATTTCCACGCGAAATACGCTCAGTTCGAGTGCCGTTTGCCGCTGCGCCACGGCGTGTGCGCGTGCGCGGATCTCCAGCAGCGCGCCGTCATGCACGAGCGAGAGCGTGAGGCGGCCGTCGCGCATAAGGTTCGCGGTGGTGCTGGACTGCGGCCAGAGCGCGATGAGCAGCGTGGTGGCGTTCACGGCCAGGATCTCGCCCGCGCTCAGTTGCGCACCGTGCGGCCAGCCGTCCTCGCTGACGGTCGAAAGGCGAACCGCATCGGCAAGACGCGCTTCGAGGTGCTCGCCGTCGAATTCTCGAACGAGCGCTGCGGGCAGTTGCGTGGGCGATGCGGGCTGCATCGCCTGTGGGGCCGGTTCGTTTTGCTCCATGGGGCGTTCCTTGCGGGTATCGCGTGCGTCGGGTCGTTTGAAATTGGACCGTAGCGCCGCGCCGAAGTCAAATCGCCCCGCCCTTCAGCAGCCGTTCAGCCCTTGGTCGCGCCGAACGTGAGCCCTGCTACGAAGTGCTTCTGCATCGCAAAGAACATCATCACCGAAGGCAGCGCAGCAAGGACCGAGCCTGCGGAAACGAGGTTCCACGCCGTCGTCCATTGCCCCTTGAGGGCCGCGACGCCCACCGTGATCGGCGCGGCGTCGTCGCCCTGGGTCAGGCACAAGGCCCAGAAGTAGTCGTTCCAGACGAACGTGAAGACGAGAATGGCGAGTGCTGCGAGCGCCGGGCGGATGAGCGGCAGCACGATGCGCACGAACACGGTCCATTCGTTCGCGCCCTCGATGCGCGCGGCCTCCACGAGTTCGAATGGCAGCTGCTTAATGAAATTACGCAGGAAGAGCGCGCAAAAACCGGTCTGAAACGACAGATGGAACAGGATCAGGCCGCCGACGGTGTTGTAGAGACCCAGCCTGAGCGTGAGGTCGCGCACCGGAATCATCAGCACCTGGATCGGCACGAAGTTGCCCGCAACGAAGGTCGCGAACAGCGCCGCATTGCCCGGAAAGCGATAGATGGCGAGCGCATAGCCCGCCAGCGCTGCGAGCGCAATCGCCCCGGCCACGGCGGGCAGCGTGATCTGCACGCTGTTCCAGAAGTAATGGAGCATGGGCGAAGTCGTGAGTGCGTCGCGATAGTTCTCGATCATCGCGAAGTGTCTCGGCCAGCCCCAGTAGTTGCCTTCGCTCAGTTCCTCGGTGGAGCGCACCGAGGTGACCAGCACGGCAATCAGCGGCAGCAGCCAGATGACGAGCGCCACGGGCAGCGAGAGCTTGTACAGGCGGCGCGACGTGGGCTTCCACTTGTCGACCGGAATCGGAAACATGGGGGCTCCTCGTAGCGGATTCAGTGCTCGCTGCGCAGCAGGCGGCGCAGGTGATAGACGATGTAGAGCAGCATGATCGCGAACAGCACGACGGCAATCGCGGCCGAATAGCCGAGCCGGTAGTATTTGATCGCCTGGTCGTACATGTAGTACGCGAGCACGGTCGAGCTTTCGAACGGTCCGCCGCCCGTCATCACGGAGATGAGGTCGAAGCTGCGCAGCGCGCCGATGACCGTGACCACCACGGCCATGAACGTGACGGGCCGCAGTTGCGGCAGGATCACGTGCCAGAGCATGGTCCAGCCCTTCGCGCCTTCCATGCGCGCGGCCTCGATCTGCTCGCTGTTGAGCGTGGTGAGGCCCGTGAGATAGAGGATCATGCAGTACGCGGTTTGCGGCCAGAGCGCGGCGAAGATGATGCCCGGCGTGGCGTAGTTCGGGTCGCCGAGCACGGGAATGCCGCGGCCCAGCATGAGCGCGAGCAGGCCGAACGTGGGGTCGTAGAACCACGAGTAGATGAGGCCCACCACCACGCCAGAAAGCACGAACGGCGCGAAGAACAGCGACTTGACGATGCGGATGCCGCCCACGGCCTGGTTGAGGTACAGCGCGATCGCAAGACCCATGGGCGGTGCGAGCAGGAACAGCACCAGCCAGATCACGTTGTTCTTGAGCGCCGTGTAGAACGTGGGCGAGTGGAACAGCTCGATATAGTTCGCGAAACCCACGAAGCTCGCTTCGGTCATGCCGTCCCAGTTGTAGAGCGAGAGACGCAGCGTGGAGAGAATCGGCCAGATCACGTAGACCGCGAACATGATGACCGCGGGCGCGAGAAAGAGGCACGCGGCACGGCGCTGGCGCCGCGCGGTGGGCGACGCGCGGCGGCGCGGCTGAATGCCTCGCCCGCTTGCGTGCTGCATGCCGCCGTTCTCGCCGCCTGCCGGCGCGGCGCCGTCCACGCGATGCGCAACGGTATGACTCACTGCCTGTCTCACGGCAAAAACCTCCGCTTGATTACCCGGCGGGCAGCGCCGACGCACTGCCCGCCTTCGCTTCGAACACCTTACTTCTTGTAGATCCGCTGACGCGTCTGCTCGAGCTGCGCGAGAATCGAGTCGAGCTTCGTCGGATCGGACACGAACTGCTGCATGCCCTTCATGCCTTCGTCAGCCATTTCCTTCGTCATGTCGCGATCATAGAACTGCGCAATGCCGCCCTTCGTGTTCGAGAGGATCTGAAAGCCGATCTTCGAAATCGGGTCCTCGGGCTCCGGCGACTTGCTGTTGGCCGAAAGCGAACCCAGCCCCTTGGCAAGCTGCGCGCCAACATCCGGCGTCTCGGCGAACGCGAGGAACGCATGCGCATCGGCCTTGTTCTTCGCCTTGCCCGGAATGTGCAGCGATTCGACCGGACCGTCTTCGGCGGTCGGCACGTTCGGGTCGATGATCGGGAACTGGAAGTAGCCCATCTGCTGCTTGACCGTCGGGCTGAAACCGCCCGTGATGAAGGTACCCATCAGCATCATCGCGGCCTTACCCTGGAACAGGAACGGCTGCGCCGCATCGAGATCGTACGAGAGCGAATTGGGAATGAAGTCGCCGTCGTCGAGCAACTGTTTCCACGTCACGTAGACCTTCTTCACACGCGGGTCGGTGTACGGCACCTCGCCTGCCATCAGCTTCTGGTGGAACGCGTTGCCGTTCAGGCGCAGATCCAGATAGTCGAACCAGCCCGCCAGTGTCCACGCGTCGCGCCCGGCCACGGCAATCGGCGCGATGCCCGCTGCCTTGAGCTTCTTGCAGGCATCGAGGAATTCATTCCATGTTTTCGGCTCGCTCTTGATGCCTACCTTGTCGAACAGGTCCTTGCGATAGAACATGCCCCACGAGTAATACACCGTGGGCGCGGCGTACTGCTTGCCCTGGTACGACGAAGCTTCCTTCGTCGAGGCGTACATGCTGTCCCAGTTGTTCTTTTTCCAGTCGTCCGAAAGATCCGCGAAAAGGCCGCGCTTCGCGTAGTAGCCCATGCGCTCGCCGTCGTGCCAGTTCACGATGTCGGGCGGCGCGGTCGTGAGCCAGTTCGGCAACTGGACCTTGTAGGCTTCCTCGTCGACGAACGACACCTTTACGTCGGTGCCGGGGTGCGTCTTCTTGAACTGTTCGATCACCTGTTCCCACACGGCGCGCTGGCTTGCGCCCTTGTAGGCAATGTTCATTTCGAGCGTGCCGGCCTGCGCCGCGCTCGCGAACGCGCCTGCAAGCGCGCCCGCCGCCAGCGTCGCAGCAACGAGCAGGGTGCGTGGTCTGAAGGTCTTGCCGATCATGCGTGTCTCCTTGGTTATACGTCGTTGTCGGTGCTGCATCGTCAGGAACTGCGCAATACGTCTATTTGCGTCTATTGCGAACGGTAGGCGCTCACGCCCTGCGGCTCTATCGTACGCGAGCCGATCACGTATGCATCGTCGGGAATATCCGCAGAAAGGGTGTGCGTGCCCGGCCCGTAGTTGAACACCCAGGTGAAGCCGCCGCGCCGGCTCACGCGGATCGCGTCACCAAGCGGCTGCGGCGTGAGGCCCGCTTCGCGCGCCACGCGCGCAAAGAGCGCCTGCGTGCTCGCCTCGTCGAACAGGCTCGCGAGGTAGTGGACCGCGCCGCTCCTCACGTACGCGGGATGGCCGTCGCTGAACGTCGCGCGCACTTCCGGCACGGCCCATTCGTTTTCGCCGGTATCGGCGCCGAGTTCGATCAGATCGCGCCAGTGGCGCGCGTGGCCTTCGTGCGCGCCATCCATGTCGAAGCGCACCGGCTCGCTGATGTTGGGCCGCAGCGACTCCACGCGCCACACCCGCAGCGGCAGCAGCGCCGCGAGCGGCCCCGGCGGCAGGTTGGCGGGAATTTGCAGATCCGCGGTTTTCGAGCCCGTGCGCGGCCCGATCACCACTTGCGCGCCCGAACTGGCGAGGCGCTGCGCGAAGTCGTCGGGCACGACGGGCAGCGGCGGCACGACCACGAGGCGGTAGCCGTCGAGCGGCGCGTGCACCGAAACGATATCCACGTCGAAGCCGAGCGCGCGCAGCGCCGAGTAGTACTCCACAGCGAAGCGCGGATAGTGGAAATCCGCGCCCTGCGGATGAATCTCGAAGAGCCACTTCGCCTCGTAATCGAGCACGAGCGCAACCGGCGTTTTCACGTCGAAGTCGCGGCCGCCCTTGGTCACCGCGAGCACGGCCTCGATTTCCTCGGCCACGCGCGCCGCTTCCGCACTGGCGAGGTCGGGGCGGTTGTCGGGCGTATTCAGGCCCGCGTGCATCTGCTCCTGCGCGAACGGCGCCTGGCGCCAGCGGAAATACGACACGCAGCCCGCGCCGTGCGCGAACGCTTCCCAGCTCCAGAGGCGCACCATGCCGGGCAGCGGCGCGGGGTTCCAGTGGGCCCAGTTCACGGGGCCGGGCTGCTGCTCCATGACCCAGAACGGCAGCTTCGACATGCCGCGATACACGTCGTGATTGAACGAGGCGAAGTCCGGGTGCCCGGTGCGCAGATAGCGCGCCTTCACGTCGGGTGCGTACCACTGCTGGTCGAGCGCGCCGAGCGGATAGCTGTCCCACGTCGCGACGTCGAGATCGGCTGCAACCTTGTAGTGATCGAACTCCATGAAGAGCTGCATGAAGTTGTGTGCAATGGGCCGCCCCGGCGAATGCGCGCGCAGGATATCGACCTGCATGCGGTTGTAGCGCTGCACTTCATCGGAGGCGAAGCGCTGGTAGTCGAGCCGGTGCGACGGATGCGCCTCGGTCACGGTGCCAACGGGCGCCTCGATTTCGTCGAAGCTGCGGTACTCCATGCTCCAGAACACGGTGCCCCAGGCGGTGTTGAGCGCGTCGATGCTGCCGTAACGCGCCTTGAGCCATTCGCGAAAGCGCTGCACCGCCGCCGTCGAGTAGCTGACCACCGTTTGATGGCAGCCGTACTCGTTATCGGTCTGCCAGTACGCGACGGCGGGATGCTGGCCATAACGCGCGGCGACCGCCTCGCAGATGCGCCGCGAAGCCTCGTAATACGCCGGCGACGAAAAATCGTAGTGCCGCCGCGAGCCGAACCCGCGCACGCGGCCATCGGCGCCCACGGGCAGGATGTCGGGATGCTGGTCGATCAGCCACTTGGGCGGCGTGGCGGTGGGCGTGCACATCACCACTTGCAGGCCGGCGGCACCGAGCGTGTCGATCGCGCGATCGAGCCAGCCCCAGTCGAATTCGCCCGGCGAGGGCTCGATGCGGCTCCACGCGAATTCGGCGATACGCACCTGCGCGATGCCCAGCGCCTTCATGCGCGCGGCGTCGTCTTTCCACATGGCCTCCGGCCAGTGCTCAGGGTAATAGCAGACTCCAAGACGCATCCCTGTGTCCTCGGTTGTTGTTTTCATGCGGGTTGATCGGCGGTGGCGAGCGGTGCAACGGCGAAGCCGTCTTCCGCGAACAGATGGCAGGCGCTCGCGCTCGCACGGAACTGGGCGGTGTCGCCGCTACTGAGCCGGGCATCGCCGGGCGCCTTGGCGACGAGCACCGCCTCACCCGGCTGATCGAGGTGCACATAGCTGTGTTCGCCAAGCTCCTCGATCAGCGTGATGGCACGCGCAATCGTCAAGGCATCCTGAGCATCGCGCGAGGTGCGCGATGCCACGCCCTCCACCACCAGTTCGAGATGCTCAGGACGCACGCCGAACGTGACCGGCGCGCCCACGGCGAGCCGCGCACCCTGCACCGGCAGCCGCACCGTTTCGCCGCTTTCGTCGAGCGTGACGCTCACGCCGTTCGTCTCGATGGCCGCCACGCGCGCCGGCAGAAAATTCATGCGCGGCGAGCCGATGAAGCCCGCCACGAAGCGGCTCGCGGGCCGGTGATAAAGCTCGAGCGGCGCGCCAACTTGCGCGATGCTGCCGTATCGTTCGGTATCCTTACCGCTATGCAGCAGGACGATCTTGTCGGCGAGCGTCATCGCCTCGATCTGGTCGTGCGTCACGTACACCACGCTCGCCTGCTCGAACTGGCGATGCAGGCGCGCGATCTCGATACGCGTCTGGCCGCGCAACGTGGCATCGAGATTGGAAAGCGGTTCGTCGAACAGGAACACGCCGGGCTCGCGTACGATCGCCCGGCCAATCGCCACGCGCTGCCGCTGGCCGCCCGAAAGCGCCTTGGGGTGACGCTCGAGCAACGCTTCGAGCTGAAGAATGCGTGCGGCTTCGCGCACCTTGCGATCGATCTCGGCCCTCGGCGTTTTCGCGAGCTTGAGGCCGAACGCCATGTTCTCGTACACGGTCATGTGCGGGAACAGCGCGTAGCTCTGGAACACCATGGCCACGCCGCGCTGCGCGGCGCTCACGTCGTTCACGAGCTTGCCGCCGATCGAAATATCGCCGTCGGTGACGTCTTCCAGGCCCGCGATCATGCGCAGCAGCGTGGACTTGCCGCAGCCCGAAGGGCCGAGGAATACACAGAACTCGTTCCTGCCGATCTCCAGATCGACGTTGCGAATCACCGGCGCATTCTCGCCGTATGCCTTCTGAACGCCGCGCAACGAAATGCTCGCCATCGTCCCGTCTCCATGTTCTAATCAGCGCGACACGGAGATTAAGCGCTTAATCAGCAGCCCATAAAAAAGCGATCGCTTCTGCGATCTGGCTGCCTTGTCTCCGATATTCGCTTTGATTGTCGGGCCAATGTTGCAGTGCCCGTCACAATCATGCAAATGTTGAATCGCCTTCCCATATTTTGAGATGGACATGTGAGATCCCATGCCGACCCTGAACGAAGTCGCGCGGCGCGCCGGCGTCACGCCGGCCACCGTCTCGAACGTCTTGCGCGAGCGCGGGCGCGTGGGCGAAGCCACGCGCCAACGCGTGCTCGAAGCGGTCGAGGCGCTCGGCTATCGCCCGCATTTGTCGGCCCGCGCGCTCGCCGAAGGGCGGCCGCCCACCATTGCGCTGATGGTGTCGAGCATCGCGAATCCGTTCTATCCGGAGTTCGCGCTCGCCGTGGAGAATGCGCTGCGGCGCAGCGGGCGCTTTCTCATCATCTGCAATACGGATGGCGACCCGCAAACGGGCCGCGCCTACCTCGAACAGATTGCGGGCACGCTCTCGGCGGGCGTGCTCGTGATGAACGCCAATCTCGACTTCGCCGACCTGCGCGCCACCGTGCGGCGCGGCGCGCCGGTCGTGCTGTGCATGTGGGAGCGGCCGCTCGACCCGCCGGGCCTGCCGTGCGTGGCCGTGGACTTCCGGCGCGCGGGGGAGCTTGCCGCGCAGCATTTGCTGACGCTCGGGCATCGGCGCATTGGGGCGATCGTCGGCAGCAAGGTTTCCGGCATTCACGCGGCACGCTATGACGGCTTCGTCGCGGCCATGCAGGCCGCCGGCCTCGACGGTGCGGGCGCGCCCGTACGCTATGCGCCGGACACCACGCAAGGCGGTTATGCGGCCACGAGCGAGTTGCTCGCGCGGCATCCCGACCTCACCGCGATCTTCGCGACCAACGACCTGCCCGCGCTCGGCGCCATGCAGGCCGCCGCCGATCTCGGGCTCGACGTGCCGCGCGAGCTTTCCGTGGTCGGCATTACCGATATTCAGCTGGCGCGCGAGTCGCGGCCGCCGCTCACGACCGTTGCGGTCGCAACGACCGAGGCGGCGGAACTGGCCGTCGAGTTGCTGACGGAACTGGTCGAAGCGCCCGATTCGGCCGCCGGCGCGGTGGCGCGCGTGTGCGTGGTCCCGGCGCCGCGGCTGGTCGTGCGAGCTTCGACGGCGGCGCCGGGAACGAAAGCCTAACGAAAGAATTAGCATGACAAGTCCCACCCAGCGCAAAGATCCCATACGCAAACGTTAAGGTTCCCTCCAAACCATCCGTTAAACACGTTGGCGCTGCACGTGTGCACTGCCGCGAGAATACAAATCGAAGACGGCTGGAGAAAAACGAACGTGAAGCGAACAACGTTGAATCAGAAAGCCTGGGGCATCGTCGGGCTGCTATGGATCTCGCTCGTCGTGCTGGTGGTGGCCAACGCCTTCATGACGCGCTCGGGCATGGTGACGGACCGCAAGGCCCTCGTCGAGCAGGAGACGCAAACCGCACTGGGTGTGGTCTCGTACTATCAGAAAGAAGCGGCCGCGGGCCACATGAGCGCCGACGACGCGAAGCGCCTCGCCATCGCCACGCTGCGCGGCACGCGCTACGGCGACGACCAGAGCGGCTACTTCGGCATTTACGACAGCAACGCCGTGGCGCTGCTCGTGCCGCCCAAGCCGGAGATGGAAGGCAAGAGCCAGGCGAACATGACGGACCCGCGCGGCACGCATGTGGCGCTCGAGATCGTCAAAAGCTCGTCCACGGGCGGCGACGGCTACAGCAGCTACTGGTGGCCGAAGCCCGGCAAGAGCGCGCCGGTCGAAAAGATCACGTACTCCGCCCTCGTACCGGGCTGGGACTGGCACATCTTCACCGGCATCTATACCGACGACATCGACGACGCCTTCCGCAGCGCGCTGATCAGCAACCTTTTGCTCGTGACGGTGATCGGCGCGGCCGTGACGCTCGGCCTCATGTGGCTCATCCGCACGATTCGCCGCAGCCTTGGCGGTGAGCCGGACTACGCCTCGCAGATCTGCCAGCGCATCGCCGAAGGCGATCTCACGGCCCACGTGAATCTCGCGCCCGGCGACCAGCACAGCCTGCTTCATTCGATGCAGCAGATGCAGCGCCAACTGGTCGACACCGTGCAGCGCATCCAGACCTCGGCCGAATCGATCACGACGGGCGCCAAGGAAATCGCGGCGGGCAACCTGGATCTTTCCTCGCGTACCGAAGAGCAAGCCGCGTCGCTCGAGGAAACGGCCGCCAGCATCGAAGAGCTCACGACCACGGTCAAGCACAACACCGACAACGCGCGCCAGGGCAACACGCTCGCGGTCAATGCCTCGGAAGTCGCCGCGCGCGGCGGCGAAGTCGTGCGCCGCGTGGTCGAAACGATGAACGAGATTTCGAGCAGCTCGCAGCGCGTGGAGCAGATCATCGGCGTGATCGACGGCATCGCCTTCCAGACCAACATCCTCGCGCTCAACGCGGCGGTGGAAGCGGCGCGCGCCGGCGACCAGGGCCGTGGCTTCGCCGTCGTGGCGGGCGAAGTGCGCAGCCTCGCCCAGCGCAGCGCGACGGCGGCCAAGGAGATCAAGGACCTGATCGGACAGTCGGTGGCGCAGGTGTCGGAAGGCACGAAGCTCGTCGACGAAGCCGGTAAGACCATCGACGAGGTGGTGATTTCGGCGCGCCGCGTGGCCGACCTGATGGGCGAAATCGCGGCGGCGTCCGAAGAGCAGCACACCGGCATCGAGCAGGTGAACCGCGCCGTCGCGCAGATGGACGAAGTGACGCAGCAGAACGCGGCGCTCGTGGAAGAGGCATCGGCGGCGGCGCAGTCGATGGCAGCGCAGTCGAACGGGTTGCGCGACGTCGTGACGGTATTCCGCGTTGGGGCGCAGGCCGAGTCTGCGCTTGCGTCGACGGTTGCAGCTCCGGCTCAACGCGCGCGTGCCGTGCGCCCCGCCGCACCGCTCAAGCGCCCTGCCCCCGCGCCCGCGAAGGCCACGGCAACCACGCCGGCCCGCAAGGCCGCCAACGCAGCGCCCGCGGTCACAGCAAAGGCGGCATCGGCCAGCCCCGTGGCCACCGCCGCTCACGAAGCGGCAGACTGGGAAACGTTCTAATCGTCGGTCGCGAGGTGATCACGCAAGGCGCCCGCCCTCACCGGGCGCGCCTTGCGCCGCCCGCCATGCGGCAAACGTGATCAACCCGGGCGCAAGTCCAGGATCGCCGATACGGGTCCAGCTCGTATGCGTGTCGTCGAGTCCCGCCACCGGCTGCGGCGTGGCGAACTCCACGCGCGACATGCCGGGCCGATACGCCTCGTTCGGCCAGTACACCGGCATGACGCGGCGCGCCGCCATTTCCTCGCGCAACGCTTCGGGACCGCCTTCGTCGGTCACGACATCGCATTGTGCCGCCCAGTCGTGACTGTCCCACGCGAGAAACACGCCGGCGTTGCCTTCGGCGTCGAACGTGAGCACGGCGTTCTGCTCGGGGCGCCAGTAGTACTCGACGATGCGCTCGCGCTGCGCGACTTCGTGCAGCACGTCGGCGACGCGCCGGTTCGCGTAGATCGCGCCCACGCCGTGCACGCCGATATGGCCGCGCCGTGCGCAGAACTTGCGCTTGGCGTCTTCTATCGCGCCGCGCAGCTTGCGGGTCATCGCCGGATCGGACTTCTTCACGTAAAAGTCGATCAGCCCCGCGTTGAACGCCTCCACCGCGTGTGATTCGTCGGCCGTGGCCGTGAGCAGGATGCGCGTGCACGCCACGTCCTTCGCGGCGGCCAGGAAGTCGACGCCGGTCATCTCCGGCATTTCGTAGTCCACGACGAGCGCCGCGATATCGCCGAAGCGCGCCGCGTCGGTCATTACGTCCTCACCGAGCGCGTTGCCGCCGCGCTTCTCGAACTCCGACCATGCCGCGCCCGCAGCGGGGTTGCGCGCACTCTGCCGCGCCTCGTGCGAAGCGACGAAGGCCAGCGCTTCTCTTGCGCTCGTGAAGTAGCGATCCGTGCCCGCGCCCGGAAAGAGCCCGCGCAGCGCGTAGAGGAAGTCGGGGCTGTCGTCGAGGAAAACGACGGAGACGGGATGGTAAACCGGCTGTCTGACGATGGAACTCATGCTGGATCTCGGTAAGCGCGCTGCGCCTCATGCGGCGCGCCCGACACCTGGAGCGGCACCGCGCGGAAAACATGTCGATTATGCGGCGTCTCGCCTGGACACAGCAACCCGAAGCCGCAGGTGCGCGCTCAATCGAACGCGCGCAAACGTTATCGCACCCAGCGAGCATGAAGCGGTTTGCGTATGTGGGGAGCACGGTATTGGATGAAGAGGAACGCGAAGAGAATGGTGCATGCCTCCGTTTCTCCGGAGGCACGCGCGGCTGCCGCCTGCAGTCCCTATCTGGAGTCACTCTGATGTACGCACGCGAATCCATTCCCGCCGTCCTGTCCCGTGGCACCGCCGGATTCTCCGACGAAATCATGGAAGCTACGCCGACCAAAACGTTTCATCACGTCATCGACATCTACCTGAAGGACTCGAACGCATTCATGAACACCTATTTCGCCCGTTATTTCGAATGGCAGGGCATTTGCCGCGAACGCTGGTTTCACGAGTGCATTCACAACAATCTGCTCGCCTCGGGGGGCGTGTTCGTCACCAAGCGCGCACACCAGGAATACGTGCAGGAAACCTTTCCGTTCCAGCGCGTGGATTGCTACCTCAACACCTTCCAGGTGCGTCAGTGCTCCGCGTATCTCGTGTTCCGCTTTTGCGTGGACGGGCGGCCCGTTTCGCTCGGCTATCAGCAGATCCTCTTTGCCGGCACCGATAAGCGCATTCGCCGCTTTCCGCCCGGCATCATCGAGCGCGTGAAGGAATACGAGCTGGTCCTGCCTTCGGGTTCGAACTGAGCGGATTGAACCCGGCTACCTGAACTAGCCCGCGAAATCCTGCCCCGCCGGAAAGCGGCGGGGTTTCGCCGGCGCATCGTGCAGCGCGCGGTCGGCGCTCGTGCCGGGCTCGGGCAGGCGGATCGTGAAGGTGGTGTACACGTGCGGCTCGGACTCGCAGGCGATCGTGCCGCCCAGCGCCTCCGCCACGCGGCGGCAGAATGTGAGGCCCATGCCGGCCCCGCGCCCGTGCGCCTTGGTCGAATAAAACGGATCGAACACGCGCGGCAGGATATCGGCGGGAATGCCGCAACCGTTGTCGGTAAAGCGCAGCACGCAAAAGCCCGCTTCGCTCGTTGCACTGATCTCCACGCGGCCCACGTAATCGCTCACCCTGTCGCTTCGTTCGGCCATTTCCGCGTGAATCGCGAAGAGCGCGTTCTTGAGCAGATTGAACAGCACGAACACGACGAGCGAATCCGAGCCCGAGAAACTCAGTTGTGCGTCGATGGGTGCCACCTCGACCATGTCGCGCTCGCCAGTGCGGAATGGAAAGCGCTCGAGCGCGGCATTCACGCAGGAGCGCACCGGGTAGGTCTCGAAGCTGCGGCGGTCGAGCCGGTCGAGCGTGAACGAAGCCAGCGACATTTCGACCACGGTGCTCGTGCTGTCCACCTGGCGGCGTATCGAGGTGGCGAGCGAGGAAAGGCGCTCCGACTGACCGGGATAGAGTCCGTCCACGCACAACTGGTGCTGCACGGCCAGCTGATAACCGCGCATGAGTTCGGGCAACACGTTGCCGATTTCCTCCGCATGCATGCCGATGGCCGCGAGCGGCGTGGCGACTTCGTGCGCCACCGTAGCCGCGATGAGGTACGGGCGCATGAGGCCGAAACGCACAATCGTGACCGCGAGAATGCCAAGGCTGATCGCGATGAACACCGCGCCCACGGGATAGAACGCGAGCCCGTAATTGACGGCGTAATCGGTGGCGGCGAGTGTGTACAGGCCGAGACTCACGAAGCACAGGTCGAGCAGCTTGCGGCGATCGTGCGCGTGCGTCTGACCGCGCGCGGCGTACAGCAGCCAAGCGCTGCGGCACGCGAGCAGCACGGTCTGCGCCACGTGCACGGGATGCAGCATGCCCGCCTTCGGATACTTGCCGAAGAAGAACGTGCCGTAGCCGTCCACGACGGAATCGCTCAACAGCAGCAGCGCCGCGAGCAGCACGCTGAGCAGATACGAGGCGATGAGGAGCGGGCGTTCGCCGCGCCGGGCGCTCACTTCCGTCACGAAGTGATAGAACGTGGTAGGCAGAAAGAGGATGAAAAAGTATCCGACCTTCACGAGCACGCCGGACAGTTCGGGGGCGGACGTCTGGAACAGAAAGGCCCAGGTGCCCTGCCAGAAGAACGTGGTCGCGCACATCAGGGCGAACGGCACCGAGAGGCGCGTGAAGCCCTCGGTCAGGAGCACGTAGACGCCGAATCCGAGAAATAACGCGGACACGAACGCTGGCAGGATCGAGTACATAGTCTGTCGCGTGGGTTCTTGTTCTTACCGACCTGGTTGGCGCGGCGCGTTCCCTGCAGCGTTCCCCGTGCGCCCAATGTGCGATTCGCGGGCCGGATCTCGCCGCCCGATGCAAGGCGCATGAAATGCGCGCCGATCGAATCGATTTTGCCGATTATCGCCGCTAATCCCGGATTGCGGCGAAATTTTGCCGCTATCGGCACCGCCGCTATGCGCCGCGAATCCGCGATGGCCCAATTTCGGTCGAATTGGCAGAAAACCACGGCATCCGTCGATTGAGGACAACCCTGGCGCCGCCCAGAATAGAGCTCATCACCCACCCCGACGGAGCATCCAGATGACCCCGACCCTCGCCGATGTCGCCATCCCCGACAGCAAGCTCGCCCGCGAAATCACCGAACTCGTGCGCGACACCGAATCGCCGCTGCTGTTCCATCATTCGAGCCGCGTCTATTACTTCGGCGCGCTGGCCGGCCGCCGGCTCGGCCTGAAGTTCGATCGCGAACTGCTGTACGCCGGCGCAATGTTTCATGACATGGGCCTCACGCACGCGCACAGCAGCGAGCACGAGCGCTTCGAAGTAGACGGCGCGAATGCCGCGCGCGACTTCCTGCGCGGCCATGGCATCTCGCAGCAGGACATCGACCTCGTGTGGACCGCCATCGCGCTGCATACGACGCCGGGCATCCCGCAGCACATGCATCCGGTGATCGCGCTCGTGACGGCCGGCGTCGAGATGGACGTGCTCGGCATTGCCTACGACCGCTTCAGCGACACCGAACGCGAGGCCGTGGTGCACGCGCACCCGCGCAGCGAGCACTTCAAGGAGGACATCATCCAGACCTTCTATGACGGCATCAAGCACAAGCCCGCCACGACGTTCGGCAACGTCAAGGCCGACGTGCTCGCCGACAAGGACCCGCACTTCCATGCCGGCAACTTCTGCAGCGTGATCCGCCATTCGGCCTGGCGCGGTTGAGTGACACCCGGAGCGATCCGGGACGTCTGAGGCGGCATGCGGCGCGGTTCTGACAGGCGATGCTATGCTCATCGCGATGTCCGCAAACGCGCTGCCGGGCCACGCTGCAATGCGATGCGCGCGCGTCCAGTCACAGTCCCCCGAGGGCTTCATGCAGCACACGCCAGGCCGCACGCGGCCGCACGGCTTCTCCAGCATAGTCATGAAACGCCCGCATCTCGTGGTGACGGTGTGCTTTCTTGCGGCCATGGCGCTGGTGAGCGGCGTCGGCCTGCGCCAGCTCTACCAGATGACGCGCTACGACCTCCATAGCCGCCAGCGCGACCTGGAGGTGCGCGCCGTAGGCGTGGACGCGCTGATTTCCGCAGAGCGCCGGCGCCTGCTGTTCCTGCGCGACTATGCGGAACATCTGCTCGCTTCGCCGGGCCAGCAGCGCGCCGGCTTGCAGAATCCGAAGGTGCAGGCCGCGCTGCGCGACAGCGGCCGGCCGCAATGGGAGGCTCCCGGCGCGATGGATGGACCGCGCGTTTTCGGCACCAATGCGCAAGGGCTCGCGGGAATCGAGGGGTTTGACCGCGACGCCGCCGCACTGCCCGCCGACATCGTGCTCGCGCGCTCGATCAGCCCGCTCCTCGCGATCAGCCAGCACGCCGACGCGGTGCAAAGCACGGTCGCGTATATCTCGGCCAACGGCCTGTACGTGCTCTCGCCCGAGCGCCCGGACGCGCACGCGCCCGACCTGTTGCGGCGCTTCAGCACCATGCCCTACTACCGCCTGCATGCCACCGGCCAGAATCGGGGACGCGATATCGTCTGGACTCCGATCTATACGGAATCGAAAAAGAGCGAGGCGATCGCCACGCTCAGCGCGCCCGTCTACACGAACGGACAGTTTCGCGGCGCCGTGGTGATGGACGTCGCACCCTCGCGCCTGCTCGCGCTTCAGCTCGCCACCTCGAACCTGACCGACGACGAGGCGCCTGCCGAGTTCGGCCTGCTGAACAGTAACGGCGACCTTGTCTACTTCGTCAATGGCGAGATCACGGCGCAGCGTCCCGCGCGCTTCGATCCGTATCTGCTCGACGTCGCGCGAGCGTCGGCGGCGGCCTGGTTAAAGCGCGGCAAGGGCTACGCCGTGCACTCGGGCCGGTATCTGCTGTTCCAGCACGTGGGCGATACGCACTGGATCCTGCTCACGGACACGGACGACTCAGAACTCACGCTCGCAGCAGCGCGCCGCGTGTTCAACAGCCCGCTGATCGTCGCCTGGCTGGCGATCGCGGTGCTGCTCGTCGGCACGCTGCGCATCGTCAAGCACATATTCGGCCAGTACGTCGAAGCGAGTACGCGGCTTGAAACGCTCGCGCGCAGCGATCCGCTCACCGGCCTCGCGAACCGCCGGCGCTTCCAGGAAGTATTCGACGAAACACTGGAACGCGCCGCCCGCGAGGGCGCTGAAACGGCGGCGCCCGCCGTGGCGATGCTGATGCTCGATATCGACTACTTCAAGCGCGTGAACGACCGCTTCGGCCACGCGGCCGGCGACCGCGTGCTGGTGATCTTCGCGGACATCCTGCGCAACAACCTGCGCAGCGCGGAAATGCCTGCGCGCGTGGGCGGCGAGGAATTCGCGGCGCTGCTTCCCGGCGCCGATCTCACGACGGCCGCGAGCGTTGCCGAGCGCATCCGCCGGGCGGTCGAAGCGCACGCGGCAGACTCGGCGCATGGCGCCAGTGTGCCGGGCGAAGCCGTGAACCCGGATGCGATTGCATTCACCGTCTCGATTGGGGTGGCGGCCAGTCCCGCCGACTGCCCCGCCCACTATGAAGCGCTCATGCAGGTCGCCGACCGGCGGCTCTATACCGCGAAGACAGGCGGCCGCAATCGCGTCGTTGCAGAGGATTCCCGATCGATCGATCCAGCGCGTGCCTGACGTGGGTTTGCCGATCCCGGTGGCCGCATTCATGCGCCACGCATGAGCCGGAACCCCGTCGGCCACTGCGATTGCGCTTGCGCGCCGGACAGCAGCGCGTCGCCGCCAGCGGAAAGACGCTACCATCGGCAGCGGCGATCGACGAAGGCCGCGCGTCGCCTTCGTCCGCGACGCCGGAGCCCGACCGTACGCCATGAGCAGCCGACTCACCGCCCTGACGACCTATTGTGTCGTGGCGTTCGCCGTCCTGGCAACGCTCACGGCGGCAGTGTATGCGTCGGACGCCGTCAACGAACGCCAGCAGCGCCAACAGGTGGACGTCTTTTCGAATCGCGCGCTGCTGCGCGCCGAACTGGTCACCTCCGAAGCCGACTCCGCGCTGCGCCAGCTCATGTCGTACCCCGACACGCCGTGCACGAACGACCACATGCAGCGCCTGCGGCAGGTCGAGGAGCAGTTTCGATACATTCGCGAAGTCGCCTCGACCCATGACATGCGGCTGCGCTGCAGTTCGCTGCACGGCGCTGTCGACATCGCGTTGCCGCCGCCCGAATGGACCTATGCAGGCGGCTTCACCGCCTGGCATACCGAAGTCGGCAAGCGCGGCAACGAGCGGCAGATGCTCAACGTGCGCCTGGGCAACCACGTCGTGGTGATCGATCCGCGCTTCTACCTCGACATCGTGCCGCTCGACGACACCATCAAGCTCACCGTGCTCGAAACGCAGCACGGCGCCGTGATTTCAAGCTGGCCGCACACGGACGACGCCCTCGTACGCGCCGCGCTCCAGCGCACCGGCAGCCCGTATTTCGAAGGCCGCTATTACGTCGTCGAGCGCTCGAGCCGTTATCCCATTGCGGTGGTCGCATACGAGCCCGAGGACCGCATGCGCCGCGACGTGCCGGCGCAGCTCAGAACGCTGCTACCGCCCGCGCTCGTCCTGAGCGCCATCGGCACGTGGCTCGTCCTGCGCTGGCGCCGCACGCTGCGCACGCCGCGCAACGCGATGCTGCAGGGCATCCGTCGGCGCCAGTTCGTGGCGTGGCTGCAGCCGCTCGTCTCGCTGGAGAGCGGGCGCTGCGTCGGCGCCGAAGCGCTCGTGCGCTGGAAGCTCGAAGACGGCACCCTTGTCGCGCCCGACACGTTCATTCCGATGGCGGAGTCGCTCGATCTCATCGAGCCCATCACCGATCAGGTCATACGGTCCGTGTTCGAGGGCGTAGGCGCGATGCTCGCGCGTCGCCGCGATCTGCACGTCTCGCTCAATCTTGCCGGCAAGGATCTCGCCGACACACGCGTGCTCCAAACCCTCAAGGCGAGCCTCGCGAAATATGGCGTGCGCCCCGAACAAATCTGGTTCGAAGCGATTGAGCGCACGCTCATGGATACGGCCAGCTCCGCACCCGTTCTCGAAGCGTTTCGCGCAGCCGGCCACCGCATCTTCATCGACGATTTCGGCACGGGATATTCGAGTCTCTCGTATCTGCAGGCATTGCCCGTGGATGGCATCAAGATCGACCGCTCGTTCCTCCTCTCGCTGGCGAGCGGCGAGGAAATGAACAAGATCGTGCCGCACATCATCGAAATGGCGCGCAGCCTCGACCTGCTGATGGTCGCCGAGGGGGTGGAAACCGAGGCGCAAGCGCAATATCTGCGCGAGCGCGGCGTGCAGTTCGCTCAGGGCTGGCTCTATGCGAAGGCCATGCCCGCTGACGAATTCCTGCGCTACCTGGAGCGTGAAGCGGCGCGCACGCGCGAGACGTGAGCGTGGCGCACGCTCAGGCGAACGGACCCGGCGACGCGGCGTGCGGCAACCCGCCAGGCGAGTGCGGGACTGCCACGCCGCCGCACCGTGCCGCAGCCGCCTTGCTGAGCACGGCGCTGTCGTAGCCACGGCCGGCAAAACGCACGACATCGACGAGACTGAAGCCTTGTGCGCGATAGAACGCGATGAGGTGGTCGGCGGGAAACGGCGTGTCGAGCGCGAGCTGCGTGTAGCCGCGCGCAGCCGCCCAACGCCCCGCGAAAGCAAGCAGCGCGCGGCCGATACCGCGGCTTTGCCATTTTGGCTCGATGCCGAACTGATGGACCGAAGCCACACTGCGCTGGCGATAATGTTCGCACTGCGAATGGCTATCGTGACCTTCCACCGTGAGCGTGCCGATGATCCTGCCATTGCAGACAGCGACGAAACAATCTCCAGCCAGCGCGCGTTCACGCGTGAGGCTCGCCGCCTGATCGGCACATGAGCAGTGCAATCCAAGCGACGCGAGCCGCGAAAACGCGCGATGCAGCAGACCCGTCAGCGCTTCCCATGAGTCGTGGCGTGGATCGAAGCGCCTCAGCACGAGCCGGCCGAGGCCGGGCTGCACGGAGCTGATCTGCTCTTGCGGGCGCTGGGTTGCACGCGAGATCGACATGGCGTCTCCAGTCGTTTCGATGCCTCCAGTCTAGGGTTGCCCGGTAAGGGCCACAAGAAAAAATCTCGTAAAAACCGGCGCGATGGTTGTGAATGCAGTGGTGTATGCGCGCTAGCCTTGCTCGGCCATACGCTCCACCACGGCGAGCACGATGCGTCGTGCCGAGTCGATATGCGCCACGGTCAAGGCGCGCGCGCCGCGTGCGTTGCGCGCGAGGCACGCTTCCAGGATGGCCTCGTGTTCGTGCTGAAACGAGGGTGTATCGGCAAGGAGCGTATTTTGCAGCCGCTCATAGCGCTCCACCTGAGCGCGCAGTTCGCGTATCGCCGCCAGTTGCCTGGCGTTGCCGCAGGCGCCGTAAATCAGTTCGTGAAATTCACGGTTGAGTTCGCCCTGCTTCTGCGTGGTGACTGCTTCGCCCAGCAGCCGGTGAACGAGTTCCGCGCGTGCAAGCGTTTCGTCGTCGATGCGCTTGACCCCGCGAAAGACCGCGTCGCCTTCGAGCAGCGCGCGCAGGCCGTAGATCTCCTCCACGTCCTGCACCGTGAGCATGCGCACGACCGCGCCGCGATTGCGGAAAATCTCGACGAGCCCCTCGCGCGCGAGCCGCTGGATCGCTTCGCGCAACGGAATGCGGCTCACCTCGAAACGCTCCGCGAGATCGCGCTCGACAAGGCGCTCGCCGCTGCCCAGTTCACCGCTGACGATCAGGTCGCGCAACCCGGACGCAACCGCGTCCGCCGTGGAGTCGAATTTTGTTTCCATGCGTGTCATGCCCGGTTAGTGCCCGGTTCGCTTTCAGGCCAGTTCGGCATAATGGTATACCAAAATGCCGAATGCGGTCATAATGGCGT
The DNA here is from genome assembly GCF_001718195.1 of Paraburkholderia nodosa. Taxonomy (GTDB): domain Bacteria; phylum Pseudomonadota; class Gammaproteobacteria; order Burkholderiales; family Burkholderiaceae; genus Paraburkholderia; species Paraburkholderia nodosa_A. Next base: position 139,520 of record NZ_MCNV01000010.1, on the reverse strand, counting down.
ATCCCCTTTTCGATCGAACGGAGAGTCAGCATGACGCATGGCGAACACACCTACCGAGTTTCGGTGCAATGGACGGGCAATCGCGGCAGCGGCACCTCGGGTTATCGCGACTACGACCGCGATCACGTGATCCGCGCGAACGGCAAGCCGGACATTCCGGGCTCGTCGGATCCGGCCTTTCGCGGCGACGCTTCGCGCTGGAATCCGGAAGATCTGCTGGTGGCCTCGGCTTGCGCGTGCCACAAGCTCTGGTATCTGCACCTGTGTGCCGAGGCGGGCATCGCCGTGCTCGCCTATGAAGACGAGGCCGAAGGCATGATGGCCGATACGCCGCAGCGCGGCGCCTTCACGAAGATCGTGCTGCGCCCGCGCGTCACGATCCGCGCGAGCGACAACCGCAGCCTCGCCGAGCGGCTGCATCACGCAGCGCACGAGCAGTGCTATATCGCCAATTCTGTGAACTTCCCCATCGTGTGCGAGCCGGCCATCGAATTGGCTGCGTAACGCTCGCGAACGCCCCAGGCGGCTCGGGCCGACGTCCCGGCACTCCCGCGAGTGCCGGAAACAAAAGGGCTCGATCCCAAATTCCCGCTGCAACGTTCGTGAACGTCGTCACGACTGACTGCTCCCTCCGAAACAGCCCCATATAAATCGTATGCGATTTAATCTTATGCGCTTGACACGGGGAAATTTCTTGTCCATTATGCATCGCATGCGATTCGATCTTACGCGACGCATATGACCAACCCCTGAATTCCATCAAGGAGCGCAACATGGCAACGATCGACAAAGTGCTGTTCTCGGGCAACACCCACACCACCTTCAATCACGACCCCGCGGCCCAACGCGGCGAATTCGGCGTGGTCGACCTCCACCTGTCGTCTTCGAGCGGCGAAACCCTCGACATCGTCGCGAGCGAACCGCACCCGCGCGCCGAGCAGCTGTTCGCCGGCGCATGGTCCGCCTGCTACATCTCCGCGCTCGCCATCGCGGCCTCGCTGAAGAAAGTCGCCCTGCCGGCGGACGCCTCGGTGGACATTCGGGTCGATATCGGCCAGACCGGCGCCGCCTGGTTCCTGGGCGCGCACTTCACGGTCACGCTGCCGGGCGTCGAGCAAAACGTGGCCGAGGCCATCGCGCGCAGCGCCCATCAGATCTGCCCGTACTCGAAGGCCGTGCACGGCAACATCGACGTGAGCCTCACTGTCGTCACCGCATAACCGGCAACCGCAATTCACGCTTTCACCCAAATTCACTGCAATTCACATTTACCTAGCGAGATCCCATCATGAAGACCCAATTCATCGCCAAGCTCCTCATCGCCCTTTCTGTCGGCGCAGCCGCCCCCGCATTCGCCAGCGGCTACGGCCCGGCCCCGTCCTATCGGCCCGAAGTCGGCGCACCGGCATCGCAACGCGGCCAGAGCGTGCAAACGCTCGCGGCCGAGCGCGCCGAAAGCGGCACCGCAGCGACGGCTTACGGCGGCATGGCCGACGCCACCTCGGGTGCGGGCAGCCGCGTCTCGATGGAGCGAAACAGCCTCTTCGCCCACCATTGATTGCGCCACGGCGTCGTGGCTGTTTCGCCGGGCATCGCAATGGCGATGTGCGGCGGAACCGGTTTCGGCCTACGATATAATCGCAAGCGATTTATTCAAGTTTGCGAGCCATTGAGGCCCTTTGCCCGAAGAGGATGACCATGAAATCGACGGACCACCCGGCGCAGGGCGCCACGCCCGCGCCGCTCGCAGACTACCTTTGCTTCGCGGTCTACTCGACCAATCTGGCATTCGGCAAGGCATACAAGCCGATCCTGGACGAACTCGGGCTGACCTATCCGCAGTACATCGCGATCATCGCGCTCTGGGAGCAGGACAACCAGACGGTGAGCGGCCTGGGCGAGAAGCTCTTTCTCGAATCGAACACGCTGACACCGATGCTGAAAAAGCTCGAAGCGATGGGGTATGTGCAGCGGCGGCGCGATCCGGAAGATGAGCGTCAGGTGCGAGTCAGCCTGACCGCGAGCGGCCGGAAGCTGCGCGAAAAGAGCCTGAAAATCGCGGATCTCACCGACGCGACGGGGCTGGGCCACGACGAATTCATGAAACTGCAAAGGGCGATCGTGAACCTGCGTGCCAATCTGATTCGTTCACTCGACACCGAATAGCCGTCGCAGCGACGTGCACAGTTTCCGCGCGCCGGCTTCGATAAGTAATAGTTAGGACTACAACCCATATCGCGGTTGGGGAAAGGCATGCGCACGTCCAATGCTTCCTGCGCGCCATTATCCAACGTCACCATCAGGAATTGATATGTCAAACGATCTTCGTCCCACCCCGCTTTCGCGCCGGCGTTTCATCGGCGCCGCTGCCGTCACGCTTGCCGGCGCCGCAATGAGCCGTTTCGCCTTCGCTGAATCGAAGCCGTCGGCCGGCGGACTCACGCAGATTGCCGCCGGCGATCCGTCTGCGATTCGTCCGCTGCGCGTGCATGCGCCGGAAGCGGCGCTGACCGACCTGCGGCGCCGCATCGTCGCGACGCAGTGGCCCGAGCGCGAAACGGTCGACGACGCCTCGCAAGGCGTGCAGCTCGCGACCATGCAACGGCTCGCCAGCTACTGGGCCAACGACTACGACTGGCGCAAGGTGGAAGCGCGGCTCAACTCGCTGCCGCAATACGTCACGGAAATCGACGGGCTCGATATTCACTTCATCCATGTGCGCTCGAAGCACGAGAACGCGCTGCCGATCGTCGTCACGCACGGCTGGCCCGGTTCGATCATCGAGCAGCTGAAAATCATCGAACCGTTGACCAATCCAACGGCGCATGGCGGGAGCGCATCCGATGCGTTCCATGTCGTCATTCCTTCTCTTCCGGGTTACGGTTTCTCGGGTAAGCCGACGAAAACCGGTTGGGACCCCCAGCGTGTCGCTCGCGCCTGGGTCGTGCTGATGGATCGGCTCGGCTACAAGCGCTACGCCGCGCAAGGGGGCGACTGGGGCAATGCCGTGACGGAGCAGTTGGCGCTGCTCAAGCCGGCAGGACTCGTGGGCATTCACACCAACATGCCAGCGACCGTGCCCGACGCTGTCGCCAAATCGCTCAAGGACGGCACGCCGCCCCCGGCCAGGCTCTCGCCGGAAGAGCAGCACGCGTACGACCAGCTCGATTACTTTTACAAGCATGGTCTGGGCTACGCCCTCGAAATGGCGAACCGCCCACAGACGCTCTACGCGATCCAGGATTCGCCAGTCGGCCTCGCCGCATGGATGCTCGACCACGACGCGAGCGGGCAGGCGATGATCGCGCGCGTGTTCGCAGGCCAGCCCGAAGGCCTGACGAAAGATGACGTGCTCGACAATGTGACGCTCTATTGGCTGACGAAGACCGCGGTTTCCTCCGCGCGCCTGTATTGGGAAAACAAGCTCAACTTTTTCGAGCCCAAACATGTGGAGCTGCCGGTTGGCGTGAGTGTCTTCCCGGATGAAATTTACGCCGCGCCAAAGAGCTGGACGGAACACGCCTACCCCAGGCTGGTTCACTATAATCGCCTTCCGAAAGGCGGTCATTTCGCAGCATGGGAGCAGCCCGCTGCGTTCACGGATGAAGTTCGCGCGACCTTCAGGACGCTGCGTCACCCGGCCTGACGAAATGCTGCATACGTGAGCTTTCGGGTGTCCGACGATTTTATCAAGGACTCCGAAGGCTCACGTCCACCCCCAACTACAAACGGCCCCGTGCGCCGTCCGATGGACTGCAACAACGGGTGCGCCTCCTTCCCAAATACTGCACTGCATGGCTACCAGGATCGCTCAAGCGGAAAAACGGCGCAAATTCCAGTGCTTTTCCACGAATAGAAGATCGCGCACCTCGCGGACAATGCCGGTCATAGCCCGATTTGCGGCTATTTCAAACGTGCGCCGACCGGCGCAAGTCAAACTTCGATGTCAAAAAAAGAAAGGTGATTGTTGTGTTTGCCCGGATATTCCTGCTGTGGATGGCGTCGCTGATGCTGGTGCAAGTCGGTTTTCGATATCTCGATGCAGAGTCGCTGCTCGATTTCGGCGACACGGCATTCGAACCGGCTTCCGCGACGCAGGTCGCCCAGCAGCAGGACGCCGAACTGGAACTGGAACTGGCCGCACAAGGTGCGAGCGTCCGTGGGATCGCGCCGCTAGTGTCGATCAAACCGGACATCGTCAATCTCGGCGCCGAGGTAACGCCTCATCTGCGCGATGCCATCTGGGCGCCGCATGCCGGGACGGCGTCGAACGCCTCCTATCTGCGCGAAGCCTGTTCGTCTGGCTTCACGCGCCTGAAGATGGCCGCCCGCTGGTTCGATGCGCGATTCGCGGCGCTCATGCTGGCGCTCGGGGTGTTGCTGTTCGCGCTGCGCGCCTGGTGGCTGCGGACGGTGCGCCACGATCTGCTCGCCATGATCGCCACCCTGCGCGCCGCGACGAGCGCAAGCGGCCCGGCACCCGCGCTCGCGCTCGTGGACTGCCCGCGCAAGCTGCATGGGCTTGCCCGCGCGATCGGCGATCTGTTGTGCCGCCGCACCGGCGCAGTCGAAGACCAGTCGGCTACCTTCGCCGCTTTCCTGCGGCAGACTGAATCGCGGGTGGCGCGGTTGCGCGCCTATGCGATGAACGTCACGCGCTGGAACTTGCGCGTGGCCCTCGTCGAGGACATCGATCTCTTCCAGGATCTCGCGCGGCAGTTCGTCGGCACGGCCGGCCAGGGCGGCGTGAATCATGCGCCCGTGAACGTGGACGCGTATCTGAAGGACCGCTTCGTCTATGGCGCGAACGCGGACGCGAGCATCGTGCTGCGACTGGACGCCGGCGAGGCGTTTGCGCTGCCGCGCTCCGCGCTCGTGCGCCTCGTCGACAATCTCGTGGGCAACGCGCACGCGCACGGCAAACCGCCCATCGAGATCTGCACGGCGCGCGGGCCGCGCTCGTGGACCTTGAGCGTGCGGGACCACGGCGAAGGCGTAGCGGCGAGTCTGCCCGAGGGCGGCGCGCCGGCGTCGCCGTTGCCCGCCTCGCGCGCGGCGAGCCTTCGCCTCGACTCGCATTGGGGCATGGGCCTGTCGATCGTCCGGCGCCTCGCGCGCCTGTGCAACGCGAAGCTCAAGATCGGCAATCATCCCGAGGGCGGGCTCTGGGTGCGCGTGATCGTGCCGATGGACAAAGCGCGGCACGCCTGACGCGACACCCTTCCCTCAAGCCCCCAGCAGCACGCCGCTGCGTATCGGACGCGTGCCCGTCACGCGACCGAGCGGCGCGCCGGCCGTGACGAAGCGAATCGCCCTGCGCATATAGAAAACGCCTTCCGCGGTGCTCTTCACCGTCGTCGTTGCCCCCGTCATCGGATCGACGATATCGAAGAGCGGGTCGTTTTCGCGGATCCAGTCGCCGATTTTCGCGCGGTGCACGAGAATACCGCTGCACGGCGCATAGCATTGCGCGCTGCCGGCGAGCGGCGTGGCCGGCATCAGCAGCTCCGGCAGCGGCTTCACGTCGCCGCCGGTGAGCGCACCGCGCCAGCGCAGATAGTCGATCAGCGCGTCGGCGTCCTGCTGCGCGGTTTCCCACGACACATCGCGCTGACCGCGGCACTCGATCGTCACCGCGGTGGGTCCGGCGGGCACGGGCTGCGTGGCCGGCATCTGTTGGCGCAGTTGCCACCACAGCAGGCTATGCGCCTCGTCGAACGCCTGCGCGCCCGAGTCGGTGGCGAGCAGTTGCGCGCGCGAGCCGAGGTAGCGGGCCAGCGGCTCGACATCGGGCCAGCCGGCCTCGCTCGTGTACACGTGCATGACCGCCTCGAGCGAGCAATGCAGGTCGATGATGAGATCGGCGTCGTGCGAGAGCCGCAGCAGCGCCAACTGGAGCGAATCGAATTCCGTGAGCGGCTCTTGCGCGTCCAGTGCTTCGCGCATCAGTTGCCGGATCAGTTCGCGGTTGCGGTCGCTGTCCGCGCCGAGCGTCTCTTTCGCGCGCGCGAGCAGCTTGGGAAACGCGTGGAAATGGCGGTTGAAGTTCTTGCCGCTCGCGAGATCGAACCGGCCGATGAACTGGCCGAGCACGTGCTGGTTCAGGCCCACGGGATTGGCGAGCGGCACGAGCACTACCTGCGCGGCGAGCGCGCCTTGCGCCTCGAGTTCCGCCAGTTGCGTGCGCAACAGCACGGCCGTCAGCATGGCGGGCGTTTCGTCGGCGTGCAGCGACGCCTGGATATAGACCTTCTGGGGCGCGTCGGCGGGGCCGAAATGGAAGCTGGTCAGTTCGCGGTGCGTGCCCGGCGTGGCCCTCAGGAGCGGAATCGTTTGCTGGTTCATGAAGTCAATGCGGTTTCAAAAATGTGTGCAGCGGCTCAGTTGCCGCTCAGTTTCCCGCTCAGTTTCCGTACGGATCGAAGTCGAAATAGCGATGCGCGATCTGCGCGTAGGTGCCGTCCTTGAGCATGGACGCGATCGCGTCGTTCATCTGCGCCTGCAGCACCGTTTCGTCCTTGCGCATGCCGATGCCCGTGCCGCGGTCGCCCATCGAAATCGGGCCGCCGGCAAACGCGAAACCGTTGCCCTGCGGCGTGCGCAGGAAGCCGTAATCCGCTTCGACGTAGCCCAGCAGCGCGGCATCGAGCCGCCCGTTGACGAGGTCGGCGAACACTTCGTCCTGGCTCTTGTAGGTGACGACGTGCACGCCCGCCGGCGCCCAGTTCGCGAGCGCATAGGTCTCGAACTGCGTGCCCGCCTGCACCCCGACCGACTTGCCGGCCAGCGACGGCACGGTGGCGCCGAACGGGGCGCCCTTGCGTGCGACGAGCCGCGACTTGAACTGGAACAGCTTCGATGTGAAGAGAATTTGCTGCTCGCGCTTCGCGGTGATCGCCATCGACGACATGATCGCGTCGATCTTGCGCGCCTGCAGCGCCGGGATCATGCCCGAGAACTCCAGCTCGACCCACTGGCAATGCGCGTGAATCCGGCGGCAGATCTCGTTGCCGAGATCGACGTCGAAGCCTTTGAGCGAGCCGTCGGGTGCCTTGGCGTCCATGGGCGGATAGGTCGGATCGATGCCGAGGCGCACGATGTCGCCCTCGCGCGCGAAGGCATTGCTGCTCAGGGCCAGCGCGAGCGAAAGAAGGATCGACGGGATTTTTTTCATGATGAGCGATCAGTGAACGTGGGGGTCTCCTGCCGACCGATGGTAGGACGACGCTGCGTTCGGGAAAAGCTCGAATTCGTCTATCATGATCACACATACCGATCACAGCCAGTCGTCGCCCATGAGTCTCACGCTCTCCCAGTTGCGCGTCTTCGTCGCCGTCGCCCAGCGTGGCAGTGTGCGGGCGGCGTCGCGCGCGCTCGGCGTGGCGCAAAGCGGCGTGACGCAGCAGTTGCAGAATCTCGAAGTCGAACTGGGAGGCCCGCTGCTCACACGCACGAATCGCGGCGTGACGCTCACGGTGCTCGGCCAGCGCATGCTGGTACGAGCGGCGTCGATTCTCGGCGAGTGCGAGCGCGCGAGCGAAGAGGCGCAGCAACTGCGCGGCGATTACGCGGGCGAAGTGGCGTTCGGCCTGACGACCGAACCGCTCATGGACGCGCTCGTGCCCGTGCTCGGGCAGTACAACACGCGGTTTCCACGCGTGGCGCTGCGTCTGCGCACGGGCACGTCGCGCATGATGATCTCGTGGATACGCGAAGGCACACTCGATTTCGCGCTCGCACTCGTTTCCGACCAGACCGATACGACCGATCTCTCGGTGACGGAGCTTTACCCGTCGGACCCGGTGATCGTCTGCCGCCGCGACCACCCGAAGGCGGGGGCGCGCACGCTGCGCTCGCTCACGCACTGCGACTGGCTCGCGACGCGCTCGCCCAATATCGCGGACGCCTTCGCTTCGAGCCGGCTCACGACGTTCTTCACCGACCACGGGTTGCCGCCGCCGCGCATCGTCGCGACGGTGGAGGGGCTCTTCGAAACGCTGCATTGGGTCAGCGAAACGGATTGCCTCGCGCTGGAGTCGTCGGTGGTCGCCACGCGCGGCCCGTTTGCCAAACGGCTCGCGCGCATCAGGATCGCCGAACGGCCCGCGGCGCAGCAGGTCTGTTTGCTGCAGCGCGCGGCCGTGCCGCTCACGCCTGCCGCACAGGAACTCGCGACCATGCTCGCTTCGTATGCGCGGGCAGGCCGCGCGCCGCGCTGAGGCGATCGTTACGCGCCTTCTATGTAAGCACTAAGCCCCGACGCCAGCGCCGCAAAAGTTACCGTGCAACGCGCGCTCGTGCGCAGATCCTCATGCATGGCGACCCACGTATCCAGGCTCAGCGAGAACTCGTCGCGCAGAACGCGCACCAGCTTCGGGTCTCTTGCCGCCAACGGCGACTGGCACCCGCCGATGCCGAAACCAGCGCGTATCGCGGCCAACTGGGCAAGATCGCTGTCGGCGCGAAATGCAAAGTTATGACGGCTGTAGGCTGCGAACCTGGGCTGAACCGAACGAATGAACGCGTTCTCGTGATCGAAGCCGATGACCGAATGGCGTGTCAGCTCTTTCATCGACTTCGGCACGCCATGAAGCGCCAGATATCGTTCGTGGGCATGCAGCCCGACGTCGATCGCGCCAACACGTTTGGCGATCAGCGCCTCCTGCACTGGCCGGAACATGCGTATCGCAATGTCCGCTTCACGACGCAGGAGGTCGTCCGCCCTGTTTGACAGCACGAGTTCGATCCTCAGCTCGGGATATTGGTGGCGCAGCGCCGCCAGGATCGGCGGCAAGACCTCGACGCCGATGACTTCGCTCGCCGTCAGCCGCACGGTCCCGCGCACGCCCGAGCCGTGACCGCTCGCCGCGCGGCGCAAGGCGGCCGTCGTCATCGCAAGGCCGACCGCGTACGGCCGCAGTTCATTGGCCGCCTCGGTTGGCGAGAACCCATCGGACGAGCGCGTAAACAGCGTGAGTCCAAGCGCCGCCTCCAGACTTTCGATGTGGCGGCCGACGGTCGGCTGCGTGATGCCCAACGTGCGGGCGGCCGCCGAGAGCGAGCCGCTTTCCAGGACCTGCAGAAAGCTCCGGTACCACTCCCAGTTCGGTTCCTTGTCGGCCATACTTCGTCCCCAATTCAGATCGCAGGCTATACATAAATGTATAGATTATGGTCTATTTTCGCCAATTTTCTATTGACGGCAAGCGGCGCAGAATGCCCCTCATCACCGCTCACCCGTCAGGAGAACCCGCATGAACGCCACCCCCATCAATCGACAGAACCGCGCACTCGTACTCGGCGCCAGCGGCGGAATCGGCAGCGAAGTCGCGCGCCAGTTGCTCGACGCCGGCTGGCAAGTCCGCGCGCTGCGGCGCGGCGGTGCGCCGGGCACGGCTGCCGCCGGCGCCATCGACTGGGTCGACGGCGACGCGCTCTCGCACGAAGCGGTGGTACGCGCCGCGCAGGGTTGCGCGGTGATCGTGCACGCCGTGAACCCGCCCGGATACCGGCGCTGGGCGGAAGTCGTGCTGCCGATGATCGACAACACGCTCGCCGCCGCGGCCGCCGTGGGCGCGACCGTCGTGCTGCCGGGCACCATCTACAACTTCGGGCCCGACACCTTCCCGGTACTGCGTGAAGATTCGCCCCAGCAGCCGCTCACGCGCAAGGGCGCGATTCGCGTGGAACTGGAGCGGCGCATGCGGGCCGCGAGCGAGCATGGCGTGCGCTCGATCGTCGTGCGTGCGGGCGACTTTTTCGGGCCGCACGTGGGCAACAGCTGGTTTGCGCAAGGGATCGTGAAGCGTGACGAGCCGGTGCAGGTCGTACGCCAGCCGGGGACGCGCGGCGTGGGCCACGCGTGGTCGTACGTGCCCGATGTCGCGCGTACGATGCTCGAACTGATCGAGCGGCGCGACACGCTGCCCGCGTTCGCAGTGTTCCACATGGCCGGCCACTGGGACGCCGATGGCTCGCAGTTCGTCGAAGCGATCTGCCGCGTCGCCCGGCGTCACGGACTGAAGCCGCAGAGCAAGCCCTTCGCCTGGGCCTTCATGCGCGCCATCTCGCCCTTCGTGACGACGCTGCGCGAACTGATGGAGATGCGCTATTTGTGGAGCGAGCCGTTGCAGCTCGACAACGCCCGCCTCGTCCGCGAACTCGGGCGCGAGCCGCATACGCCGCTCGACGAAGCCGTCGAGGCGACGCTCATGGGTCTGAATTGCCTCGGCGCCGACGAGCGCGCGCCGAAGGCGGCTTGATGGTTACGCCTTCAGGCGCTGCGCGATTTGATACGGATTCCGAATGTCAATGCGAGTGGCTCGGCACGTCCGAGCCGCGGCAACCCACCAGGAAGTCGAAATCGCAGCCCTCGTCGGCCTGCAACACGTGCTCGACATAAAGCTTGCGATAACCGCTGCGATCGGCGGGGATGGGCCGCTGGTTCGCAGCCCACTCGTCGAGCCGCGCGACGATCGCCTCGTCGCTGATATCCACGCGCAATACGCCCTCCTCGCAGTCCAGCTCGATCCAGTCGCCGTCCCGCACGATCGCGAGCGGGCCGCCCGCACGCGCTTCAGGGGCCACGTGCAGCACCACCGTGCCGTACGCCGTGCCACTCATGCGCGCGTCCGACACGCGCACCATGTCGGTCACGCCCTGCGCAAGCAGCTTGGGCGGCAGGCCCATGTTGCCCACCTCAGCCATGCCCGGATAACCCTTGGGCCCGCAGTTCTTCAAGACGAGCACGGAATCGGCCGTGACGTCGAGATCGGGGTCGCCGATGCGCGCCTTGTAGTCGTCGAAGTTCTCGAACACCACGGCGGGCCCGCGATGTTTCAACAGCTTCTGCGTGGCCGCCGACGGCTTCAACACCGCGCCGTTCGGTGCGAGATTGCCGCGCAGCACGCACAGCGCGCCGTCTTTGACGAGCGGATTGTCGAGCGGGCGAATCACTTCGGCATTGTGAATGGGCGCTTCGCGCACGTTTTCCCACAGCGTTTTGCCGTTCGCCGTGAGCGCATCGGGATGCGGCAGCAGATTCGCTTCGCCGAGGCGCCGCAGCACGGCGGGCAAGCCGCCCGCGTAATAGAACTCCTCCATCAGAAAGCGGCCCGAAGGCTGCAGGTCGACGAGGGTCGGCGTACCTTGCCCGATGCGCGTCCAGTCGTCGAGTTCGAGCGGCACGCCGATGCGTCCCGCGATCGCTTTCAGGTGGATCGCCGCATTGGTCGAGCCGCCGATCGCCGCGTTCGTGCGAATGGCGTTTTCGAACGCCGCGCGCGTGAGCAGCTTCGAGAGGCGCAGGTCTTCGAGCGCCATCTCCACGATACGCATGCCCGACATGTGCGCGAGCACGTAGCGGCGCGCGTCCACGGCCGGAATCGCCGCGTTGTGCGGCAGCGTGACGCCCAGCGCTTCGGCCATGCACGCCATCGTCGAAGCCGTACCCATGGTGTTGCAGGTGCCCGCCGAGCGCGACATGCCCGACTCCGCCGACATGAACTCGTGGATCGAAATCTTGCCCGCCTTCACCTGCTCGCTCAGTTGCCACACCACCGTGCCCGAACCGATATCGCGCCCTTCGTGCTTGCCGTTGAGCATCGGGCCGCCGGTCACGGCAATCGCAGGGACGTCGCAACTGGCCGCGCCCATCAGCAATGCGGGCGTGGTCTTGTCGCAGCCGACCAGCAGCACGACGGCATCGACTGGATTGCCTCGTATGGATTCCTCAACATCCATCGAAGCGAGGTTGCGTGTGAACATGGCCGTGGGCCGCAGGTTCGACTCACCGTTCGAGAACACGGGAAACTCGACCGGAAATCCACCGGCTTCATAGACGCCGCGCTTGACGTGCTCTGCGAGCTTGCGAAAGTGCGCGTTACACGGCGTGAGTTCCGACCACGTATTGCAAATGCCGATAATCGGCTTGCCGGCGAACTCATGATCCGGTATTCCTTGATTCTTCATCCAGCTCCGGTACATGAAGCCGTTTTTATCCGTGGTGCCGAACCACGCGGCCGAGCGAAGCTTGGGCTTACGGGTGTTCATGGCTTTGCCCACTTAGTGAGAAAGTCCTATAAATAGCATGACTATATGGACTGCGATTATCGGGAAAACGCTAATCGAAACCGTTCTGGTCGTTGCATATAGTTTGTCTATTGTGGTCAGCAGGGGCGGCCAACGGTATACCGAGAGGATATAACCGAAGGCCAGGGATGGCGCGATACTTCTCGTGATACTGTCCGGCCGTGATGGACGCGGGTGTAGCGCCATGAATTAAAGAAATACAACGCACAGAGCTACATCGGAGACACGCATGAAACTGGCAACACGCATGGTAAGCGGGTTGGTCGCTGCGGCGGCCGCTTTCTCGTTGGCGGCGGGTGTCGCACACGCCGAAGACAAGCAGATTACGCTGGGTTTTGCGCAGGTCGGCGCGGAAAGCGCCTGGCGCACGGCAAACACGGTGTCGGTCAAACAGGCCGCCAAAGACGCCGGTATCAACCTCAAGTTCTCGGACGCCCAGCAGAAGCAGGAAAACCAGATCAAGGCGATCCGCTCGTATATCGCCCAGAAGGTGGACGTGATCGCGTTCTCGCCCGTGGTCGAATCGGGCTGGGAGCCGGTGCTGCAGGAGGCCAGGCGCGCCAAGATTCCCGTGATCCTCACGGACCGCAACATCGACGTGAAGGATCAGTCGCTCTACGTGACGATGATCGGCTCGGACTTCATGGAAGAAGGCCGCCGCGCGGGCAAGTGGCTTGAAGATCACTACAAGGACAACCCCGGCCCGATCAATATCGTCGAACTGCAAGGCACCGTGGGTTCCGCACCGGCCAACGACCGTCATTCGGGCCTCATGGAAGTGATCAAGAACGATCCGAAGTTCAAGATCATCGCGTCGCAAAGCGGCGACTTCACGCTGGCCGGCGGCAAGCAGGTCATGGAAGCATTCGCGAAGACGTATGGAAACAAGATCAACGTGGTCTACGCGCATAACGACGACATGGCGCTCGGCGCGATCCAGGCCATGGAAGAAGCCGGCATGAAGCCGGGCAAGGACATCAGCGTCGTGTCGTTCGACGCCACCAAGGGCGGCTTCCAGGCGATGATCGCCGGCAAGATGAATGTCGACGTGGAGTGCAGCCCGCTGCTCGGGCCGCAGCTCATGAGCGCCGTGAAGGACGTCGTGGCGGGCAAGCAGTTGCCCAAGCGCATCGTGACGAACGAAACGGTGTTCCCGGAGGACGTGGCGGCACAGGTGCTCCCGTCGCGCAAGTACTAAACTTCGCTGCAAGCGGCGCGGCGTGCTTCGTTGCCCTTAGTATTTAAGGAGTTGACTCAGCATACCGCGCGCTCTGGCCTCTTTCACGGTTGCTTATGAGCGTTGCCCCGATACTCGAAACCGTCGGTCTTACCCGAACCTTCCCCGGCGTGCGTGCGCTCGACCGGGTCGATTTTCGTCTGTACCCCGGCGAAATCCATACGCTGATGGGGCAGAACGGCGCCGGCAAGTCCACGCTCATCAACGTGCTGACCGGCGTGCACCAGCCCGAGGCGGGCGAGATACGCCTCGCGGGCGAGGCGGTGCACTTCCCGACGCCGCAGATGGCGGAAGCCGCCGGCATCCAGACGCTCTACCAGGAGGTCAATCTCTGCCCGAACCTCTCGGTTGCGGAGAACATTTTCGCGGGCCGCCAGCCGCGCAAGCGTGGCCTCGGCCTGATCGACTGGAAAACGATTCATCGCCGCGCAGAAGAAGCGCTCGCGCAACTGAATCTCTCTCTCGACGTCACGCAGTCGCTCGACACCTACCCCATTGCGATGCAGCAGATGGTGGCGATTGCGCGCGCGGTGTCCGTCGATGCGCGCATTCTGATTCTCGACGAACCGACTTCGAGCCTCGACGAAGGCGAAGTCGCGCGCCTGTTCGACGTGCTGCGCAAGCTGAAAGCGTCGGGCATTGCGATCCTGTTCGTCACGCATTTTCTCGAGCAGACCTATGCGATCTCCGATCGCATCACGGTGATGCGCAACGGCGAGCGCGAAGGCGAATATCTCGCCGCCGACCTGCCGGTGCAAACGCTGGTCGCGAAAATGGTGGGCCTGCAGAACGCGGGCGAGCGGCTCACGCAAGCCGAAACGGTGCACGGCGAGACGGCGGCAACGAACGCCGAACCGTATCTTGCGGCGCAAGGCGTGGCGCGCCGCGGCGTGCTCAATCCGCTCGATCTGGAAGTGCAGCCGGGCCAGATTCTCGGCCTCGCTGGCCTGCTCGGCTCGGGCCGCACGGAAACCGCCCGCCTGCTGTTCGGCGCGGACAAAGCCGATGCGGGAACGCTGCATATCAACGGCAAAGCGGTGAAGCTTTCTTCGCCGCGAGACGCCGTGCGCCACGGCATGGCCTACTGTCCCGAAGACCGCAAGAAGGAAGGCATCGTCGCCGATCTGTCGATCCGCGAAAACATCGTGCTTGCGCTGCAGGCGCAACTCGGCTGGTGGCGCATGATACGGCGCTCGCGCCAGCGCGAACTGGCCAACGAATATATCGAGCAACTCGGCATCAAGGCGCGCGACGCCGAACAGCCCATTGGCCTGCTTTCGGGCGGCAACCAGCAGAAGGTGCTGCTCGCGCGCTGGCTCGCGACCAAACCGCGGTTGCTGATACTCGACGAACCCACACGCGGCATCGACGTGGCCGCCAAGTTCGAAATCATGGACCGCGTGCGCGCGCTTTGCGCAAAGGGCCTCGGCATCCTGTTCATTTCGTCGGAGATCAGCGAGGTGGTGCGTGTCTCCGACCGCATCGCCGTGCTGCGCGACCGGCGCAAGGTGGCCGAGCTTTCGGGCGCGGCGCGCTCGGAGCACGAAGTCTACGACCTCATTGCCGGAGACCGTCGATGACGCGCCCCGCCCTCCCCGTCTGGCTTTCGCTCGTCATCCGGCATCCGCTGGTGTGGCCCGCGGTAACGCTCATCGCGCTTTTCGTCGTCGACGTCGTGCATCGCGGCAACTTCCTCTCGATCACGATGCTGGGCGGCCACCTGTTCGGCGCGCCCATCGACATCCTCATGCGCGCCGCGCCGCTCGTCGTGGTGTCGCTCGGCATGACGCTCGTGATCGCCACGCGCGGCATCGACATTTCCGTGGGCGCAGTCGTGGCGATCGCGGGTGCGGCGGCCGCCACGGTGCTCGCCGCCGATCCTTCGCGCGTGGGCCTCGCGTTCGGCGCGGCGCTCGCGGTGGGCCTGCTCGCCGGCATCTGGAACGGGCTGCTCGTCGCGTTCGTCGGCATGCAGCCGATCATCGCCACGCTCATCCTGATGGTGGCGGGCCGCGGGGTGGCGCAGCTGCTCACGGGCGGCCAGATCATCCCCATCGGCGCGCCCGGTTATCTCGTCGCGGGCGGCGGCTATTTCGCGCTGATCCCGTGCGCCGTGTGGATCGCGATTGCCGTGACCGCGCTCACCGCGCTGATCGTCAACCGCACGGCGCTCGGCCTGTTCATCCGCTCGATCGGCGTGAATCCGGTGGCCGCGCGACTTGCGGGCCTGTCGTCGCAAGCCGTGGTGTTCGGCGCGTACGCGTTCTGCGGCGTGACCGCCGCGATCGCCGGCATTCTCATCAGTTCGAACGTGCGCAGCGCGGACGGCAACAACGCGGGCCTTCTGCTCGAACTCGACGCCATTCTCGCCGTAACGCTCGGCGGCACGTCGCTGCTGGGCGGGCGCTTCAGTCTCGCGGGCACGGTGCTCGGCGCGCTCATTATCCAGACGCTCACCTACACCACCTATTCGATCGGCGTGCCGCCCGAGGCCACGCTCGTCGTGAAGGCCGTGGTCGTGCTGCTCGTGTGCCTGATCCAGTCGCCCGCCGCGCGCACCTTCGCTTTTCAACAACTCAAACGCATCGCTCTCGCGCGCCGCGCGCGCGCCTGAGCACGAGCGCACCCATTCGGGGGAAGCCGAGCATGAACCGCCCTGCCCTGTCCTTTTCGAACACGCTCGCAGCGTGCCGGCGCGGCGCCACCCGCTTCGTCGATCCGCGCGTGCTGCCCATCGTCGTGACCGTCGTGCTGTTTGCCGTGCTGTTCGGCTTCGGCTCGGTCATGTACACCGGTTTCTTCTCGCTTCAGGTGGCCTTCGGGCTGCTGGTCGACAACGCGTTCCTGCTGATCGTCGCCATCGGCATGACATTCGTGATCATCTCGGGCGGCATCGATCTCTCGGTGGGCGCCGTGGTCGCGCTCACGACGATTCTCTGCGCCGTGGGCACCGAAAAACTGCACTGGCCCGTGCTCGTGGTCGTGCCGCTCGTATTGCTCTGCGGCGCGCTGTACGGCGCGGCAATGGGCGCGCTGATCCACTTCTTCCGGCTGCAGCCCTTCATCATCACGCTCGCGGGCATGTTCCTCGCGCGCGGCACCTGCTTTCTCATCACCACCGAATCCATCCAGATCAACGACCCCGGTTTTCACGCGCTCTCCGAATTCAACATTCCGGTGGGCAGCGGCTCGCTCACCACCGGTTCGCTCACGGCCATCGCCATGCTCGTTGCGGGCATCGTCATCGCGCACTTCACGCGCTTTGGGCGCAACGTCTACGCGATCGGCGGCAACGAGCGCTCCGCGCTGCTCATGGGCCTGCCGGTGGCGCGCACCAAGATCGGCGTGTACGCGCTCTCGGGCTTTTGCTCGGCGCTCGGCGGCGTGGTGTTTACGCTCTACGTGCTGTCGGGCTACGGGCTGCAGGCGCAAGGCATGGAACTCGACGCCATCGCCGCGACCGTGATCGGCGGCACGCTGCTCACGGGCGGCGTGGGCTATGTGATCGGCTCGGTGTTCGGCGTGGGCATTCTGGGCACGATCCAGACGCTCATTACCTTCGACGGCACGCTCAGTTCATGGTGGACGCGCATCGTGATCGGCGCGCTGCTCTGCGCGTTCTGCCTCATGCAGCGCGCAACCGAGCGCCACGCCGCGCGCCGCAAGTCCACCGGCACAGGACGCGGCGCCCCGCGCACCACGCGGCCGCAAGCCGCCGCGCCGATGGACCAGGCCAAGCTCGCCAGCCCGCCGCCGCACATGCAGGAGGCGAAGGGCGGTGCGTAAGCCGCTTGTCATGGACGATCGTCGCCATGGCAGCGCGTATGGAGTAGTTACGGGTATACATGGATTAGGAGGCCTCATCACGCTGCACTAAGATTTTTGCGGTACCGTCGGCGCCTGGCGAACCCATGTTCGCTGCGGATGTCTAGCGCGTTCCCCCGGTACTGGCCAGTATCTGCACGCTTTTCGACGAAAAGTCGCCTACATCGACCACGATGACAAGACCGGAGGAAAACATGGCGCAGGATCGGGATGACGCAAAAGACGGTAAGGGCTTGATCGACACGGGCCGGCGCGGCCTGATGCAGGGTGCGGGACTGGGCGCGGCGCTATCGCTGCTCGGTGCGGTTGGCGGCGGCGGATTCATTTCCACGGCGCAGGCCGCCGAATCGGGCTTCCCTTCGCACAAGAAGTGGAAGATCGTGTTCGTCAATCACGTCACCACGAATCCGTTCTTCGTGCCGACGCAATACGGCATTCAGGACGCGTGCTCGCTGCTCAACATGGACTACCAGTGGACCGGCTCGGCCACGTCCGACGCGGGCGAAATGGTGCGTGCCGTGAATTCGGCCATCGCCGCAAAGGCCGACGCGATCGCGGTGCCGATCGTCGACCCCACCGCTTTCGACAAGCCCATTCAGGCGGCGCTCGACGCGGGCATTCCGGTCTTCGCCTATAACGCCGACGCGCCGCGCGGCAAGAAGAACCCGCGGCTTGCCTATATCGGCCAGGACCTGTATCTCTCGGGCTACCAGATGGGCGAGCGTATCGTGAGCCTGATCGACAGCGGCCTCGTCGGCCTCTTCATCGCCACGCCTGGCCAGCTCAATATCCAGCCGCGTCTGGACGGAGCGAGCGACGCCATCAAGAAGTCCGGCAAGAAGATCGACATCCAGACCGTGGCCACGGGCGCGACCGTCAACGAGGAGCTCTCGAAGATCAAGTCGTTCTACCTGGGCCACCAGGACCTGAAGGGCATGTTCGCTGTCGATGCGGGCAGCACGCAGGGCGTCGCGCAGGTGATGAAGGAAAACAACCTGCCCTCGAAGGGCGTGCACGGCGGCGGCTTCGACCTGCTGCCGACCACGGTCCAGCTCATCCACGAAGGCTATCTCGACTTCACGATCGACCAGCAGCCGTACGTGCAGGGCTTCTATACGGTGATGCAGGCGTTCGTGACGCTCGCCTCGGGCGGTCTGGTCGGGCCGGCCGACACGAACACGGGTCTGAAGTTCGTGACGAAGGAAACCGTCGAGCCGTACCTCAATACCTCGACGCGTTTCGAAGGCAAGACCACCAAGCCGCAAATCGTGCCGATGAGCGGTGCGATCAAGTCGTAATGAACCCAGTGCAATGAACTACGAGTGATGAACTCTGTGAACGAAACCGGCAAGGCTGAAGTCTCCGCGCGGGCTGTTGCCCGCCCGCGCGGGCAATGGCTCTCCGCGTGGGCGCCCGAGCTGCGTATTCTGCTCGTGGCGATGATCCTCGCGGCATACTTCGAGTTTTCCAACCGGGATTTCCTGCTCACCAACGCGAGTCTCGTCAACCTCTCGCAGTTCATCGCGCCGGTGGCGATCATCGCGTTCGGCGAAATCATGCTGATGATCGGCGGCGACATCGATCTTTCAGCCGGCATGGTGTTCGCCTTCGCGCCGTTCATGATGGTGTTCGCCAACGACGCGGGCGCGCCCATGTGGCTCGCCGTGATCGCGGGGCTCGTGGCCGCGGGCATCGTCGGCTTCGTGAACGGGGCCGTGACCGTGTGGCTGCGTCTGCCCTCGTTCGTCACGACGCTCGGCACGCTCTTCCTCATCAACGGCATCACGCTCACCGTTTCGCGCGGCACCCCGGTGCAGACGCCGGGTTCGCCCGAATTCGCGGCCTTCATGGGCGCGTGGGGCTATAGCGAGATCCTCTGGACTATCGTCATCGCGTTTGCCATGCACGTGCTGCTGCGCCACACGCGCTGGGGCCTGCATACGCAGGCGGCCGGCGCGAATCCGCTGGGCGCGAGCGAGGCTGGTATTCACGTGAACCGGCTGCGCCTCGGCAATTTCATCATTGCCGCCGTGCTCGCGGGCTTCACCGGCATTCTGGAAGGCTTTCGCATCACCTCGATCGACCCGCAGGCGGGCGGCAACCAGATCATGTTCCTCGCCGTGGCTTCGGCCGTGATCGGCGGCACGCCGCTCACGGGCGGCTCGGGCACGATCGTGGGCGGCCTGATCGGCGCAGCGGTGCTCGGCATTCTCAACGACGGCTTCACGCTCATCGGCATCAACGCGTTCACCTTCAACATCATCCTCGGCGCCGCGATTCTCGCCGCCATGGTCTTCAACATCCACGTTGGGCGCCTGCGCCGCAAAGGGAGCCGATGATGGACGAATCGCAAGCCTCCCCCGGCGGCGCAACCGCCACGGCCAACGCCCCGCTCGCGGTGCGCGGCGAGAACATCGTCAAGCGCTTCGGCGCGGTCACGGCGCTCGACGGCGTTTCGCTCACGCTCGGCCGCGGCGAAATCCTCGGCATTCTCGGCGACAACGGCGCGGGCAAGTCCACGCTCGTGAAAATCCTCACGGGTTTTCATCAGCAAACGAGCGGCACACTGCAGATCGACGGCAGCGAGACGCTGCTGCGCTCGGTGGACCATGCGCGCTCGCTCGGCATCGAATGTGTTTATCAGGACCTCGCGCTGGCGAATTCGCTGAGCATTTACCACAACATGTTCCTGAACCGCGAGATTGTGCGGCGCGGGCCCTTCAAATTGCTCGATCACAAGCAGATGCGCCAGCGCGCGGCGCAACTGCTCGACGACATCGGCGTGCACGTACCCTCCGTGGACCTGCCTGTGGAGCGGCTTTCGGGTGGTCAGCGCCAGGCGATCGCGGTGGCGCGCGCCGTGCATTCGAACGCAAAAATCCTGTTGCTCGATGAGCCGCTCGCCGCGATGGGAGCGCGCGAAGCGGGTCTGATCATCGATCTCATCATGCGTTTGAAGGAAAAAGGCGGCCTATCGATTATCATGATCATGCACAACTATGCGCAGACGCTCGATATTGCGGATCGCATCATGTTGATGCAGCGAGGCCGCGTGACATACGAGCAGCACAGCGCCAATACATCGGTGGCTGAACTGATGGATATCGTGCGGCGGGAATATCGGGCCATGCGCACCACCAGCGCGTAATGGTTCCCACATACAGGGGGGACGCTCCGATCGGGTAGCCCCCGGCCGGACAATCATGGATTACCGCAATCTAGAGAAACGCAAGAGCATGCACGCGCGCATCGTGCAGGAGCTCGGCATGCAGATCGTAGGCGGCACGCTCGCCCCCGGGCAGCGCCTGCCGCCCGAACCCACGCTGTGCGAAACCTACGGCGTGAGCCGGCCCGTGCTGCGCGAGGCCACGCGCGTGCTGGTCGCCAAGGGTCTCGTGGTGTCGAAGCCGCGCGTGGGCAGTGTCGTTCGCCCGCGCGAAGAATGGCACATGCTCGACCCCGACGTGCTGTACTGGACCGTCAACAGCATTCCCGAAGGCGAGTTCTTCCGCTCGCTCATGACCGTGCGGCAGATCATCGAACCCGCCGCCGCGGCACTTGCCGCGATTTCAGCAAACGACGAAGACCGCGCCCGCATCACCGCGGCCTACGCCCGCATGGAGCAGGCGGAGACTGCCGCCGACCTGCTCGAACCCGATCTGGAATTCCACCGCGCGATCATGGCCGCCACGCATAACAACATGCTGGCGTACATCGGCAACATGCTCTCGCTCGCGCTTTCCGAGTCGATCAAGCTCACGAGCCGCCATCCCAACACACACGCCCTTTCGTTGCCGCGCCACAAGGCGATTCTCACGGCCATCGAGCACGGCGACGCGCTTGCGGCGCGGCAGGCGAGCGTCGTGCAACTCGACAATGCGCGCGCCGACGCCAAGTCGATTCTGGGCGGGGCGGGGCTGGAAACCTGAGGCTTGCAGACTGAAGCGCCGCCGCACCTGGGCCGCATTGCGCGGCCCATTGACGTGCGCTTGCCTCACACCGCCCGCTTGCTGCGACGGAACTGGTCGAACAGCACCGCGAGCAGCAGGATGCCGCCGCGAATCAGGTACTGATAGAACGTCGGCACGTTCATGAGGCTCATGGCGTCCTGCACCGCGCCCATGATGAGCACGCCCACCAGGACGCCCGAGATCGTCGCCACGCCGCCCGTGAGCGACACGCCGCCCAGCACGCAGGCCGAGATCACGCCGAGTTCGAGGCCCACCGAAGTCTTCGGGTCGCCGAGGCTCATGCGCGAGGCCAGCATCACGCCCGCGAAGCCCGTAATGAGCCCTTGCAGCACGAACACCGTGATCTTGATGCGCGTGACCGGCAGGCCGGCCAGGCGCGCCGCTTCGCTATTGCCGCCCACCGCGAGCACGTTCTTGCCGAACACGGTTTTCTTGAGCAGGAAACCGAACACCACGAAACCGATGATGTTGCTCCAGATCGGGTACGAGATGCCCAGGAACGAGCCGCCGCCCAGATCGAAGAAGCGCTCTTCGGAGATCATCACGGCGTCGCCGTTCGAGGTGAGGAAGGCGAGGCCGCGCACCGCTTCCATCATCGCGAGCGTGGCGATCAGCGAGTTGATCTTGAAGCGCGCGATCAGCACGCCGTTCACGAGCCCGACCGCGCCGCCCGCGAGCACGCCGGCCGTAATGCCGAGCAGCACGCTATGCGACTGCGTGATGACCGTGGAGGCCACCACGCCCGCGAACGCCACGATCGAGGCGACCGAAAGATCGACCTCGCCCAGCGCGAGCACGAACATCATCGTGACGGCAATCGAGCCGATCAGCGTGACGGAGAGCAGCAGGCCCTGAATGTTGCGGGTCGTGAGGAAGTCGGGCACCGTGGCGGATAGCACCGCGAACAGCACCACGAACACCACCACGATGCCCGATTTGTTGATCATGTCCCACGCCCGCGCGCGCTGGGGGGTAATCGGCGCGGCGGCTTCGTTGACGGTAGGCGTGCCCTGTGGCTGCATGGCTTCACTCATTTCTGGTTCATCGTTACAAAAAGGATTTCAGCGCGGCAGCGCCATCTTGATCAGTTCGTCGGGCGAAGCTTCGGCCTTCGGCAGGCTGCCGGCAATCCGGCCTTCGCGCATGACGATGATGCGGTCCGACACGCCGATCACTTCGGCCAGGTCGCTCGACACCATGATCACGGTCTTGCCCGCTTCGGCGAGCTCGTACAGCAGGTTGTAGATCTCGGCGCGCGCGCCCACGTCGATGCCGCGCGTGGGCTCGTCCATCAGGAACACCTCGATGCGCTCGGCGAGCCAGCGCGACAGAATCACCTTCTGCTGGTTGCCGCCCGAGAGCGTGCCGATGGCCGTGTCGCCGTTGCGCGTCTTGATCGCGAGCTTCTTGATGTAGTCCTGCGCGAGATCGCGCTCGCGCCGCGCGTCGAGGAGGAAGCGCGCGGGGCTGAAGTGGCGGCGCGCGCTGATGTTGAGGTTGTCGGCCACCGAGGCGATCGCGACGATGCCTTCCTGCTTGCGGTCCTCGGGGCATAGTGCGAGGCCCGCGCGCACGGCGTCGCGGGGGCTCGCGAAATTGACGCGCTTGCCGTCGAGTTCGACATGCCCCGCGCTGGCGCGCGTCGCGCCGTAGATCAGCTTCATGAGTTCCGAGCGCCCGGCGCCCACGAGCCCGAAGAAGCCGACGATCTCGCCGCGCCGCGCCGTAAACGATACCGGCTCGGCCAGGCCGGGACCCAGCAGGCCCTTCGCTTCGATCAGCACGTCTCCCGCCTGGCGCGGACGATAGCCGTACACGTCCTCGATCGAGCGGCCCACCATCGCCGCGATCAGGCGATTGCGGTCGAGATCGGCTACCGAATCGAACGTCTCGATGCGCTTGCCGTCGCGGAACACCGTCACGCGGTCGCAGAGCTCATAGACTTCGTCCATGCGGTGCGTGACGTAGATGATCGCGCGGCCATCCGCGCGCAGCGCGTTGATGATGCGAAAGAGGTTCTCCGTCTCGCGCGCCGAGAGCGAGCTGGTCGGTTCGTCGAAGGCGATCACGCGCGCGTCGCGCATGAGCGCCTTGCCGATCTCGATCATCTGGCGCTGGCCGATGGAGAGATTCTTCACCGGCGTGCGCGGATCGATGCGCTCGCCAAGCCGCTTGAGTTCATCCATCGCGCGCTTGACGAGCGTGCCTTCGTCGAGCACGCCGAGGCGATTGGGCAACTGCCCGAGCATCAGGTTTTCCGCCACCGTCAGCTCGGGCACGAGATGCAGTTCCTGATAGATGATCGCGATACCCGCTTCGAGCGCCGCCTTCGTGGTCGTGAAGCGGTGCTCCACGCCATTCAGCTCGAGCGTGCCTTCCTGCGGCTGGTTCACGCCCGAGAGCACCTTGAGCAGCGTGGATTTGCCCGCGCCGTTCTCGCCCATCAAGCCGTGCACTTCGCCGGCACGCACTTCCAGCGCCACGCGGTCGAGCGCGCGCACGCCCGGGAAGCTCACGGTAATGCCGTCGAGCTCCAGGTACGCGCGATTCCCCTGTTGAGCGCCCTTCACCGCGTTCGCTTGCGCGTTCGCATCAGTCATCGTTTCAGTCATTGCATCCCTGCCCTTTGCTTCGCCTCAGTCTTCTACGCAGTCCTTAGATACCCAGCTCGCTGCGCACGGCCGTCCAGTTGTCGCGCGTCATCAGCTTGCCGGTGGTCTGCGTGTCGGCGGCCGGCTGCTTGCCGTCGCGGATCCACTCGACGAGGTTCTCGGCGCTTTCCTTGCCGTGGTTCGTCGAGCTCACGGCGATCGTGCCGTAGAAGCCCGTAGGCTGCTTCTTCTGGAACTCGGCGAACGCTTCGCCCGCGCCGTTGATGCCCACGCCGATCACGTCAGCCGACGGAATGTGCAGCTGTTCGGTCGCGCGCACGGCGCCCAGCACGCTTTCCTCGTTGAGCGCGAACACCACCCACTTCTTGATGTTCGGATGCTGGGCGAGCACCGGCGACGCCGCATTGAAGCCGCCTTCGTCGTCGGTGGTCTTTTGCGGGGCGTCGAAGATGTTTTCCTTCTTGAAGCCGCCGGCCAGCAGCGATTGCGTCGCGCCGTCCGTGCGCAGCTTCGCCGTGGGCAGTTCATAGTCGGTGATACGCAGTGCGCCCACTTCTTCCGGCTTCCAGCCGCGGCGCTTCATTTCGTCGGTGATCGCCTGGCCGACCTGATTGCCGATCTTGAGCGCCGACATACCGAGGTGCGGCACGCTGGCGATCGGCTTGCCCGACGAGTCGACGAGCTGGTCGTCCACCGTCACGAACTTCATGTTGTAGCGCTTGGCGCGCGCCTGGATGGCCGGTCCGAGACGCACGTCCGGCGCGCAGATCACGAAGCCTTGTGCGCCTTGCGCGCCGAGGTTGTCGATGGCGGCGAGCACCTTCTCGCCGTCCGGCGTGCCGATGTTCACCACCGAGAAGTTCTCTTTCTGGCCGAGTGCCGTAGCGGCCTTCTGCTCGTTGATGAACCATGCCTGCTCCGGCATCTTCACGAGGAAGCCGATCTTCACGGGCGAGTCGGCGTGCGCCGCCACGTTCATGCCGAGCGGGGCGATGCACATCGCCGCGAATGCGGCACGAAGGGTCAAACGGCGGATCTTGCTGGTCATGCTCCTGTCTCCTCAGGTGTGGTGTGCTGCGTGTGTAATGCTTGAAAGAAGCGTCTTTAATGCCCGAAGGCCTCGACTTCGACGTGCCTGCCGAGCAGGAACGCGTCCGCCACGAGGCGCAGCGGGCGCACGTCCACGTCGTCGGTGCCGTGGGCGATCAACCAGTGAAAACGCTCATAGAGCGCCGCATATTCCCGTTCCGCGTCGAGCGCGACCGGCTCGCCCGCAATCGCGAGGCGCTTGCCGCCTTGCGCGATCGAGAGCAGGCCGTCCGTGGTCTCCACATCGATTTCCCATTGCTCGACCGGACCGTGGCGCCAGTCGAACTCGGCGCGCACGGGCACGCCATCGGTGTCGATGCAATCGAGTTCGGCTGCGATCGGCGTCGAGCAATCGCTCGGCACATGCAGCGTCGCGCCCTGCAGCAGCACTTCGCGCGGCAGGATGCGCGTGACGATGGAAAGCGCGTTGATGCCCGGATCGAACACGCCGAGGCCGCCCGGTTCCCAGATCCACTGCTGACCCGGATGCCAGCGGCGCACGTCTTCCTTCCAGCGCACGTGCACGGCGCGAATGGTGCGCTCGGCGAGCCACGCGCGCGCGGGTTCGACGGCGCTCGCGCAGCGCGAATGCCACGTGGTGAACAGCGTGCGGCCGCGCTTTTGCGCGAGTTCGCGCAGCGCCTCGACTTCGCTCACGCTCGCGCCAGGCGGCTTTTCGAGCATGACGTGCTTGCCCGCTTCGAGCGCGGCGCGCGCCTGCGCGTAGCGCACCTGCGGCGGCGCGCACAGCGACACCGCGTCGAGATCGGACTCGGCGGCCAGCAGCGCACCGATGTCCTTGTAGTTGCGCACGTTCTCGACCTGCGCGTTGCGGCTCGCGCTCGCGACGAGTTCGAAGCCGGGATTGCCCGCGATGGCGGGCAGATGCTGGTCGCGCGCAATCTTGCCCACGCCGACGATACCCAACGTATAGGACGCTTTCATGACGTATCTCCGCCCCTTCTTTTCAGGGAGATTTTTTATTCTGCATGACGAATGATTTATTTACCCCAGCGCAACACGAGCGGATCGAGGCGGCGCGCAATGTCGATCAGTTCGGCGCGCGTCGCGGGATGCATCGCGGGCAGCGGGTGGCGCGGCAGTTCGCACTCGATTACGCCGCCTTCCTTCATCAGCGACTTGCAGGCGAGCATGCCCGCCTGGCGGTTTTCGTGATTGATGAGCGGCAGCCACTTCTGGTAGAGCGCGAATGCGTCGTCGGTGCGGCCTTCGCGGTGGGCTACGATAATCGGGCGAATACCGTCCGGGAAGCCGCCGCCCGTCATCGAGCCGGTCGCGCCGGCGTTCAGGTCCGCGAGCAACGTAATGGCTTCTTCGCCGTCCCACGGG
Source organism: Paraburkholderia nodosa (assembly GCF_001718195.1). Taxonomy (GTDB): domain Bacteria; phylum Pseudomonadota; class Gammaproteobacteria; order Burkholderiales; family Burkholderiaceae; genus Paraburkholderia; species Paraburkholderia nodosa_A. The sequence continues at coordinate 113,346 of NZ_MCNV01000010.1, read as the reverse complement.
CCTTCGACGGCCTCGCCCGCCAGCTTGATCAGCTCGCGCAGCTTGTTTGCCGCGCCCGGCGTTTCGATCTTGAAGTACGAGACCTGCTCGATCTCGCGGGCCATGCGCGCGAGGAACGGGGCGGAGAGCACCGTGCCGCTCGCAGGCGCGTCCTGGATCATGATCGGAATGTCGATCGCATCGGACACGCGCGCGTAGAAGTCGTAAATCTGCTGCTCGGGCACGCGGAATGTCGCGCCGTGGTACGGCGGCATGAGCATCACCATCGCCGCGCCCTGCTCCTGCGCGCGCTTGCTGCGTGCGGCGGCAACCGGCGTGCCGTAGTGCGTGGTCGTCACGATCACGGGCACGCGGCCTGCCACGTGCTCGAGTACGGTACGCGTGATGACTTCGCGCTCGTCGTCGGAGAGCGAGAACTGCTCCGAGAAGTTCGCGAGAATGCACAGGCCGTCCGAGCCCGCGTCGATCATGAAATCGACGGCGCGCTTCTGGCTTGCCAGATCCAGTTCGCCCGTTTCGGTGAACGTGGTCGGCACGACGGGGAAAATGCCCCTGAATCGGGGCGTACGGCTCGTAGTCATGTCTTCAGTCCTGCTTGAGAAAGAGTGTCAGGCCGCGCCTTTACGATTCGCTCGCCAGCTCTCCCGTGCTGCGGCGAGGCGTGCGCAGCACCGCGCGCACGGCGAACGTCACGAGCACCGCGAACACCAGCGTGGCCGCGAGAAAGTAAAGCCCGGCCGCCAGGCTGCCCGTCGCGTCCTTGATGAGCCCGATGCCATAGGGGCCGAGATAGCCGCCGAGATTCGCGAGCGAGTTGATCGTCGCGATCCCCACGGCCGCGCTCGCGCCGGTGAGGAACTCGCCGGGCAGCGCCCAGACCACGGCCTGAATCGAGTAGATCGAAAAAGCGGTCAGGCAGATGAACAGCAGTTGCAGCGCCGGCGCGTGAAACCACGCGCTCGCGGCCATCGTCAGCGCCGCGACGCCCGAGACCACGACGATGTGGCCGTAGCGTTCGCGATGCTTGTCCGAATGGCGCGGCACGATCAGCAAGCCCACCACCGCGAACAGATACGGCACCGCGGAAAGCAGGCCCGCCGTGGAATCGCTCACGCCGAACGCCTTGATAATGGTAGGCAACCAGAGCGACAAACCATAGATGCACAGCGGAAACGGCAGGAACAGCAGCGCAAGCAGCAGCACGCGGCGGTCCTTGAGCGCGCTGAATGGGTTGCGATGCGTGTCGAGGCGGTAGGTGCGCTGGTCGGCGGCAAGTTCGCGCGCGATCCAGCGGCGCTCTGTGTCGTCGAGCCAGCGTGCATGCGCGGGCGATTCGGGCAACAGACGCAGCGTGGGAATGCACAGCAGCACGGCAGGCAGGCCGCTCACGACGAAGAGCGTCTGCCAGCTCGACATGCCGAAAAAGCCGTGCGTTTCGAGCAGCGCGCCCGCGATCGGGCCCGTGACGATGCCGGCGATGGGCTGCGCGAGCACGAGCAGGCCGATCACGCGCGCGCGGTGGCGCATGGGGAACCACTGCGTGAGGAAATACAGAATGCCGGGATAGAGCCCGGCCTCCGCCGCGCCAAGTAGAAAGCGCAACGCGTAAAAGCTCTTCGGGCCGCTCACGAGCGCCATCAGCATCGTGATCACGCCCCACGTGAAGAGGATGCGCGCGAACCACACGCGCGCGCCGAAGCGCGCGAGCGCGAGATTGCTCGGCACTTCGCAGAGGAAATAACCGATGAAGAAGAGGCCCGCGCCCAGGCCGTAGGCGGCGTCGGACAGGCCCACGGCCGCGTTCATGTGCAGCTTCGCGAAGCCGACCACGGTGCGATCGACGTACGCCACCACATAGATCAGCGCGAGAAAAGGCAGCAGCCGGCGCGCGATATGGCCGACGATGTGCTTTTCCTCGCTGCTGGCGCTTACCATTGCAGCGGGGCTTTCGTGTTGCAGCACCTGCGGGTTCGTCATCGTGTCTCCAGGCTCGTTTCTTCTCTTTTGCTGCGCTCAGCGCGCCGGCGCGCCCTGGCTCATTGCATCAACCGCTCAGTGCGAATGCCGCGGCACCGCCGCCCCGCGCTTGCCCACGAGGAAGTCGAGGTCGCAACCCTCGTCGGCCTGCAGCACGTGATCGACGTAAAGGCGCGCGTAACCGCCCTTGCCCAGCTGCTCCGCCACGCCGGGCGCGGCCGCCGGATCGACATCGCTCAGACGGCGCGCGAGTTCCTCGTCGCTGATGTCCAGATGCAGGCGACCCGATTCGCAGTCCAGCTCGATCCAGTCGCCGTTGCGCACCGCCGCGAGCGGGCCGCCCGCCGCCGCTTCGGGCGCCACGTGCAGGACCACCGTGCCGTAAGCCGTGCCGCTCATGCGCGCGTCGGAAATGCGCACCATGTCCTTCACGCCCTGGCGCAGCAGCTTGGGCGGCAGGCCCATGTTGCCGACCTCGGCCATGCCGGGGTAGCCGCGCGGGCCGCAGTTCTTCATCACGAGGATGGAGTCCTTGTCGACATCGAGCGACTCGTCGGCGATCGTCGCCTTGTAGTGGTCGAAGTTTTCGAACACCACGGCGCGGCCCCGATGCTTGAGCAGCTCGGGCGTGGCCGCCGAAGGCTTGAGCACGGCGCCGCGCGGCGCGAGATTGCCGCGCAGGATACAGATGCCGCCGTCCGCGATCAATGGGTTGTCGAGTTGACGGATCACTTCATCGTTGTAATTGGGCGCCTCGCGCACGTTGTCCCAGATGGACTTGCCGTTGACCGTGAGCGCATTGGGATGCGGCAGGAGGTTCGCTTCGCCGAGCCGGCGCAGCACCGCCGGCAGGCCGCCCGCGTAATAGAACTCTTCCATCAGGAAGCGGCCCGACGGCTGCAGATCGACGATGGTCGGCGTGTTGCGGCCAATGCGCTGCCAGTCTTCCAGTTCGAGATCGACGCCGATGCGCCCGGCAATCGCCTTCAGGTGAATCACGGCGTTGGTCGAGCCGCCAATCGCGGCGTTGGTGCGGATGGCGTTCTCGAACGCTTCACGCGTGAGGACCTTCGAGAGCTTCAGGTCTTCCAGCGCCATCTGCACGATGCGGATGCCCGACATGTGCGCGAGCACGTAGCGGCGCGAATCGACGGCGGGAATCGCGGCGTTGTGCGGCAGCGAAACGCCGAGCGATTCGGCCATGCAGGCCATCGTCGAGGCAGTGCCCATGGTGTTGCAGGTGCCCGCCGAGCGCGACATGCCCGCTTCGGCCGAAAGGAACTGATGCAGGTTGATCTCGCCCGCCTTCAGCTCCTCGTGCAGCCTCCAGACGACCGTGCCGGAGCCGATGTCACGGCCTTCGTGCTTGCCGTTGAGCATCGGGCCGCCGGTCACGACGATGGCGGGCACGTCCACGCTCGCCGCGCCCATCAGCAGCGCGGGCGTGGTCTTGTCGCAGCCGCACAGCAGCACGACGGCGTCGATGGGGTTGCCGCGAATCGCCTCTTCCACGTCCATGGAGGCGAGATTGCGCGTGAGCATCGCCGAGGGACGCAGGTTCGATTCGCCGTTCGAGAACACCGGGAATTCGACCGGGAAGCCGCCCGCTTCATAAATGCCGCGCTTCACGTGCTCGGCGAGCTTGCGGAAATGCGCATTGCAGGGCGTGAGTTCCGACCAGGTGTTGCAGATGCCGATGATCGGGCGACCATCGAATTCGTGATCGGGAATGCCTTGATTCTTCATCCAGCTTCGGTACATGAAGCCGTTCTTGTCCGTGGTGCCGAACCACTGTTGGGAGCGCAGTTTGGGTTTGGTATCCGACATCGTGTTCGTTGTGTAGAGCGAGTAGTTCGCCGAGTGCTTCGAGCGATGGATTCGGGACAGTCTACGGAGAAGTCTGATAACCTCCTAATGAAATAATGGACGCTTCCGATATCGAAATCGGCATTGGTATAAACACCTAAAACTATTTGGGAAATCAGGCGGAGACATGCTCGATACGAGCCCCTGGTACGTGCGCACGCGGCTGAAAACGCGGCAATTGCTCCTCGTCGTGGCGCTGGCGGAGGAAGGTAACATTCACCGCGCGGCGGCGGCGCTGAACATGACGCAGCCCGCCGCCTCGAAGCTCCTGCGCGAGCTCGAAGACATGCTCGGCGCGGTGCTGTTCGAACGCATGCCGCGCGGCATGCGGCCCACGCTGTACGGCGACGCGCTGATCCGCCACGCGCGCGCCGTGCTCGGCAGCCTGGACCAGGCGCAGGAGGAACTGAGCGCGCTCAAGGCCGGGCGCCTTGGCCACGTGGCGGTGGGCGCGATCACCTCGCCGGGCGTGCGCGTGCTGCCGGCGGCCGTTGCGGCGGTCAAGCGCACGCATGCGAACCTGCGCGTCTCCGTGGAGATCGACGCCAGCAACGTGCTGCTCGAACACCTGGCGCAAGACAAGCTCGACGTGGTGCTGGGCCGCCTGTCCGCCGAGCACGACAAGCTCCAGTTGCGTTACGAACCGCTCGCGGGCGAGCCCGTGTGCGCCGTGGTCCGGCCGGGGCACCCCATGCTCGTGGCGGCGCAGGACGAAGCCCGACCGATCGCGCTCGCCGACATCGCGCGCGCCACGTGGGTCGTGCCGCCCGTTGGCAGCGTGCTGCGCCACCGCTTCGAGCTGATGTTCCAGCGCGCGAGCCTCGCGCCCCCATCGAACGTGGTCGAGACACCCGCGCTGCTGTTCATCACTCGCGTGCTGGAGCAAAGCGACATGATCGCCGTGCTCACCGAAGACGTGGCGCGCTACTACGCGGCGCACGGCATGGTCGCGATCCTGCCCGTGCCGATGGATTGCCAGATGGACGACTTCGGCATCATCACGCGCGCGGACGGCCTCCTCACGCCCGCGGCGAGCGTGATGATCGAGGCGTTGCGGCAGGTGAGCGCCGACATCTACGGGACACACGGCCGCGAGCCAGGCGCGCGATAATCGTGCGACGAAACCCGCGCGAGAGGACCGAACCATGCCCGCCAGCCATCCCGCCGCTCCCGACAGCACCGCCATTCGCGTCGCGCTGTGGCGCGCGCTGCACGTCCAGGTCGACGATGCGCCCCACGTGCTCGAAGACGAAACCGGCATGCAGATCGCCGCACCGGAGTCGAACTGGCGCGAGCGGCCCGATATGCACCCTGAAGGGACGCGCGGTTATCGTGCCTCGATCGTCGGGCGCGCGCGCTTTGTCGAAGACCTTGTCGCCGAACAGACCGCTAACGGGCTCGCCCGCCAGTACGTGCTTCTCGGCGCGGGACTCGACACGTTCGCCCAGCGCCACCCCGAAATCGCCTCGCGCCTGCACGTGTACGAAGTGGACAAGCCGGGCACGCAGACATGGAAGCGTCAGCGGCTCATGGAGCTGGGGTATCGCGAGCAGGCGTGGCTGCGCTTCGTGCCGGTGGATTTCGAAGCCGGCGAGACGTGGTGGGAACGGCTCGCCGCGGCAGGGTTCGATGCCGCGAGTCCCGCGGTGATCGCCTCGACGGGCGTTTCCATGTATCTCACGCGCGAGGCGAACCTCGCGACGTTGCGGCAGATCGCGCAGCTCGCACCGGGCTCGACGCTCGTCATGACCTTCCTCCTGCCGCTCGAACTCATCAACGAGCCCGAGCGCTCGCAGCATGCCGCCGTGTATGAACGCGCGAAGGCGGCGGGTACGCCGTTCGTGAGCTTTTTCGCGCCCGATGAGATGCTTGCGCTGGCAAGCGAGGCCGGGTTGCGCAATGCGCGTCATGTTTCGACCGCGGATCTCACCGCACTTTACTTCGCAGGACGAAGCGATGGGCTGAGGCCGGCTAGCGGGGAGTCGATTCTGGTGGCGACGGTTTGAGGCGGGGTTGTCGCGGTCTGTGCGGGGAAAGCTGTGTTTTTGCGCACATGCCGGCCAACTTGCCACCTTCTGCACGGTCTAGGTAGTCAACCGTCGATACGCGCTCAAATGACGAACCAAACCCTGCGGGTCGCCACGTCTTTCGAGCAGCATGGCCAGGTTGTGGTGAGCGTCCGCGTACGTCGGGTCGAGTTCGAGGCAGCGCATATAGCTTCGCTCGGCGTCTTCGAAGCGTCCCAGCTCCTCGAACGCAATCGCGCGATTGAAGTGCAACACGGCATCGTCGGGAAAGTGAGCCAACGCCTCATCGAATACATGCAGCGCATCTTCGCACCGGGATTCGAGTTCACACAGCAGCGCGCCCAGGTCAACGTAGGCAGGATAAAAAGGTTGCGGCGATAGCGCGATAGCCTTCTTGTACGCCCGTTCAGCGCCGTTCACATCGGATGCTCTCAACTGTTCGCCGAGGTCGTACCACTCCTGCGCCTGATGCGCGAGATTCTTTTGAGCAGGCGCCGAGTCGAGAAACACGACATCGCCCTTGATCTGCGCCACTTCGAAATCCAGCAGGAACTGACCGGTGGCGGCATCCCACTGCGAAGGACCCGTTCGCACGGCCACGTCGTTGCCGACTGCCGATACGCGAATCCCCGTAAGCGGTAACTGATCGGGCAACTCGTCTCTGAGCCGCGTGAGCGCCATGATGATCTTGCGCGGTGGAATACGCGCATCGCGCAGCTGCAACGCCGTACGCAGCAGCACGACGTCCTGGAACGTGAAGCGGTAGGCGTTTCGCGGTCCGCGTGACGGGTTGACGAATCCTGCAGCAATGAGGCCCGATACCACCCTCCGGGAAACGCCCAGCATGGCCTGCAACTCGCGCATCGAAATTTCGCGCGCGGCGACTTGTGGCGTCACTTGCGTGCCCGCACCCTGGCAGGCGCTTCAGCGGGCGCCTTGGTGGCACGCGCCGGCGGCTTGCGCGTCCTGGGCGCGACAGGCAGTTCGGTAACGGGCTCCGCGCTCTTGCTACGCTTGGGCGCCGGAGCGGCCTTCGCTTTCGCGCCACCCTTCAAACTCGCCCGCAATGCATCCATCAGGTCGATAACCTGTCCGCCACCCGCAAGCTCTTCGCGAGCCTCGTGAACGACGACCTGCTTGCCTGCGATCTTTTCGTCGATGGCTGCGAGGATGCGCTTCTTCTCTTCGTCTTCGTACGCAGTCGGGTCGTAATTGTCCTCGGAGCCCTGCTCGATAATCTGCAGCGCGAGTTTCATCTCGGTATCGGATACGTCGACATGTTCGACATGGAGATCAGCCAGCGAGCGAACCTCGTCGGCGTACAGCAGTTGCTGAAAGACGAGTCCATCTTCTTCGGGGCGCACCTGCACGATCCGCGTCCGTCCTTTCGACGCCCATTTCGCCAACGCGCAGCGACCGCTCTGCACGAGCGCCTGCTGCAAGAGGCTATACGGCTTGCCGCCGCGCTTGTCGGGTGCAATGTAGTAGGCCTTGTCGTAGAAGACCGGGTTGATCGCCTCTTCCGGGATGAAGGCCATGATTTCGACGACATGGCTCGCAGCGTCTTCCAGCGCCTTTAGCTCGTCGGTGGTGAAGACCACGAAGCGGTCCTTTTCGAATTCGTAGCCCTTGTTCATGCTCGAGCGCTCGACGACATCGCCCGTCTTCTCGGAGACGTATTGCTGCTTCACGCGCGAGCCGTCGGGCGCCAGCATGTGAAACCGGATGTCGGACGAACTCTCGGTAGCGGTATAGAGCTTCACCGGAATCGAAACGAGCCCGAAGGACAGCGTCAGGGAAGCAATTGAGCGGGCGGGCATGGACTTCTCCTCGCGGATTTGCAGGTTCGGCACGTCGCTCACGCAAAGCGCGTGCCGCCGCCGAGTGGCGGTCGTTTCATTTTAGGCGCTTTATCGCCGGTGCCAACGATTGCGACCCCGACCAGTAATCGGCCCACGGGTCCTGCTGCTGGAAGCTCAGATACTCGCGGGCCGTTTGTACGGTCCACTGCGCCCCGCTCTTGAGGTCATTCAACTGCTCCCAGGCGACCGGCATCGAGACGCCCATCCCGGGTCGCGCACGCGCGGAAAATGCCGCAGCGGTGGTCTGTGCCTTGCCGTTGCGCAAGTAGTCGACATAGACCTTTCCGACCCGGTTCGAAGCCCCGGCGGTCGCCGAAAAGCGCTCGGGAATCGTCTTCGCCAGATGCCGCACGAATGCCTGCGAGAACGACTTGACCGCATCGTAGTCCAGCCGCGGCGCAAGCGGCACGACGACGTGCAAGCCCTTTCCGCCGCTCGTCTTCAGCCAGGCGTGCAGCCCCAGTTCCGACAACAACGTTTGAACCAGCAGCGCCGCTTCCTGAACGCGTCCCCATTTCACGCCCTCGCCTGGGTCCAGGTCGAAGATGACCCTGTCGGGCTTGTCGAGTCGTCGAACGGTCGAATTCCAGGTGTGAAACTCGACGGCGTTCATCTGTGCCGCCGACAGCAGCGCATCGACCGTGTCGACGCTCAAGAGGGGCGGATGATTCGGCCAGAGACTGCGGTCGTGAGCCGTCAATCCGGGCATGCCTGTTCTCTCGGCATGCTTCTGAAAGAACAGGTCTTCGGCGATGCCTGCCGGCGCGCGAACCATCGCAATGGGCCGGGCCTTCAGGTGAGGCAGCATCCGCTCCGCGATACTCGCGTAGTAGCGCACGAGGTCCGCCTTCGTGACACCCGTCGATGGGTCGACGACGCGTTCCGGATGCGTGATTTTCAGCTTCAGTTGCGGCTCCGGCGCCTGCGTCTTCCCCCCCTCCCGGACGACGCCGCCTGGCGGCTTGTCGATGCGCAGACCTCTGAACGAGGCCTGCCGGATGACGCCATCGGCGGTCCAGTCCGCGAATTCGACCTCTGCGACGAGTTCAGGGCGAACCCACCGCTCACTGCCGGCCGAGCGCCGGGCCCACCGGCGCGACCTCGCGACGTCGACTTCAAAGGGTGCCGCATCGACTTCGAGCGGCGTCAGCCGCGCCCACAGGTCCCGCGCGATCCTGGCGTCCCAGCCGGTGCCGACGCTTCCAGCGTCGCGAAGCCTGCCGTCTGCGTAATAGCCAAGCAACAGGCTGCCAATCTCCCCGTCTTTACCGCCTCGGGCCGTGAACCCGCAGATGACCAGTTCCTGCCGGAGCCGGGATTTTGCCTTGAGCCACGTCTGGGTCCGCCCCGACTCATAAGGCGCGTCGCGGCGCTTGAGCATGAGGCCTTCCAGGCCCAGGCCCGAGGCGGCCTCGAACAGTTGGGTCGGGGGCGCCTCGAAGTCCTCGCTGAACCGGATGTGCTCACCGGCATCGTGAAGAAGCTGCGCGAGCAGCATGCGCCTCGACCACAGCGGCACCTTCCTGAGGTCTTTCCCGTCGAGGTACACCAGGTCGAACAGGAAGTAGACGATGTCTTGATTCGCGTTGCCGTCTATCGCATCTTGCAACGCAGCGAAACTGGGAAGGCCGTTTTTGAGGACGGTGATTTCGCCATCCAGCCACGCGCTGTTGAGCGCAAGCGCCTCGACCTCTGCTGCAAGCGCGGGAAACCTCGCTGTCCAGTCATGACCGCCTCGTGTGATGAGTCGCACACGGCCTTTGGCGACGCGGGACAGCATGCGATAGCCGTCGAGCTTGGCTTCCGTTACCCAATCACCGCTTGTGGGAAGTGATGGCGCCAGGGTCGCGAGTTGGGGCTCGAGCCTGGCAGGCAACGGAGCAGACACCGCCGCGCAAAGGTCGATCTCCGACGATTCGCTGCGCGCCGGCCTCGCTGCCCGCGGCGCACGTTCCTCGATGAGCCCGAGCGGCTTCGCCGTCACGCTATCGGGAAGCGCCTTGATGACATCGTATTCGGCAAGCGGCTGCGCCCAGGCATCGCGCTTCTTGAACAGCATCCACTGGTCTTGCCTGTCGCCGGGCTTCGATATGCGGACCAGCTCCCAGAGTCCGGCAAGTTTTTCGCCGTGGAGACGGAAGACCAGCTTGCCCGCAGTCATCCCCTCACGCGGATCACCGACGGGTTCCCAGGTGCCACGGTCCCAGACGATCACGTCGCCAGCGCCGTATTGCTTTGCCGGAATGGTGCCTTCAAAACCCGCGTAGTCGGCAGGATGGTCCTCCACGTGAATGGCCATCCGTTTTTCCTTCGGGTCGTAACACGGACCTTTGGGTACGGCCCATGAGAGCAATACCCCGTCGAGTTCGAGCCTGAAGTCGTAGTGCAGCCGGCTCGCCCAGTGCTTCTGCACGACGAAGCCCAGATGTCCATTTTCAACGGGCGAACTGGCAGCCGGCGGCGCCGGTTCAGGCGTGACACTGAAATCCCGCTTTTTTCCGTAGCGGGAAAGCGGCGGTGATGACGGATTGCGGTCGCGGGTCGAGGCCATGACGATAGTCTAGGAAGAACTCTCGCCTGGTGCGTCGCAAGTGGAACGCGTGGCGCGAATGCGCGAGCGCGCCTGCCTCACGTGCCCTGCGCTGCGGTTTCCGGCCGCCGCTTCCAGACCCAGCACAAAACCGGCGCCCCAAATACGAGGCGGGAGCCGGCATTTCGCCGCTCCCGCCAGATCACTTCGTTGTGCTCACAAGCACCGCGCAAGAAGCCGCGGCAATGCTCAGCTCATGTGCAGGCCGCCGTTGAGCGAGAAGTCCGCGCCGGTCGAGAAACCTGCTTCGTCGGACGCGAGCCACGCCACGATCGAGGCAATTTCCTGCGGCTCGCCGAGGCGCCGCACCGGAATGCTGTCGACGATCTTCGAGAGCACTTCGGGCTTCACCGCCTTCACCATGTCCGTGCCGATATAGCCGGGAGAAACGGTGTTGACCGTCACGCCCTTGGTCGCCACTTCCTGCGCGAGCGCCATGGTGAAGCCGTGAATGCCGGCCTTGGCCGTAGAGTAATTCGTCTGACCGAACTGGCCTTTCTGCCCGTTGACCGACGATATATTGATCACCCGCCCAAAGCCCCGCTCGATCATGCCGTCGATCACCTGCTTGGTCACGTTGAAGAGGCTCGTGAGATTGGTGTCGATCACCGCGATCCAGTCTTCGTGCGTCATCTTGCGGAACACGACGTCGCGCGTGATGCCGGCGTTGTTGACGAGGATGTCGATCTCGCCGACGTCCTTCTTCACCTTCTCGAACGCGGCAGCCGTGGAGTCCCAGTCGGCCACGTTGCCTTCGGACGCGACGAATTCGTAGCCCAGCGCCTTCTGCTCGTCGAGCCAGCGCGCCTTGCGCTGCGAGTTCGGGCCGCAGCCCGCGACCACCGTGTAGCCATCCTTGTGCAGACGCTGGCAGATGGCCGTTCCGATGCCGCCCATGCCGCCGGTCACGTAGGCAATACGCTTTGCCATAGATCCTCCTTTTGCTTTAGGGGGTAGGTGAGTTGGGAAAGACTCTGGAGGATGGAGTCAGTTTGACGAGCGCCACCAAGCCGGGCGATGGGGAAATACCCGTACAGGAAAACGCCTGCCGCAATCCTTCCGTAAGACAGCGTGCGCCGGCCTTCGCTCCATACCGCCGGAGAACCGACTCAGCGTAGCAGCGCCCTTTGGGGGACACAAGACGATCACGCCTTCGGGCGTGGGCAAAAGCACACAATTACCTGGCATGCCTCAGTAAATGCAAGCGGGGAAATGTGTTTTGCATAAAGATACGGCCCGGCTCCATTCGAGGCCGGGCCGCGCGCAGGCTCACTGCGGGAGAATCAGACAAGCATCAAAGGCCGGCGGCGAGGCGCTCGTTGCCATACCCCTCGGGCAAACCCGTCACGTATTCCAGCCGCCCCACGGCTTCGAGCAGCGAGCGGCCGGCAATCGTGAGCGACAGCCGGCGGTGGCCTTCCGTCCAATGCTCGAGCGCAACCAGCTGACGCTCGAGCAGCGTGTCCAGTTCCTGGCGATTCATGTCGATCTGGTCCGGCGAATGGCGGACCAGCATCAGCGTGGCGAATTCCTTAGGGCTCAGCAATGTCGTCTCCCAGTAACTTTCATGCCGCAACCAGGGGCACAGGGCCGCATATATTCGAGCCTTAATGTGACACGGGCATGACTGTCACAATTTTGCTCCCGCACTATATTGATCCTGCATATCCGGTGCTGCCGCCCCCTTTTCGCTTTGCGGCGTGTGTGCCGGCACGAGCGCCGCGCCGCATTCCTCCACGAGGTTGCGCAGCGAGGTCGGGAAGAGCGTGCCGGGATCGTCGGCAATGCCTGCGCCGTCGTCGCGCAGCGCCGCGCCGATGCCCACCACGATGGTCGCGTCGGGCGCACGCTCGCGCAGGCGCCGCACAAGATTGCGCAGGTACGGCGCCGACTCGGGCGCATCGAGCGACACCAGGCAGATGGCCGGCGAGCGCTCGTCGATCATGGCCCCGCGCGTGGCGCGCACTTCGTCGTAGGTGGTAGCCGTGCAGGGAATGTTGCGCCGCATGAGCAACTGGCCGACGATCGCCACCGCCACGTCGTCGAACGCGCCGCGTCCGGGTACGCAGAGCACCTCGCCCGCGTCCGGCGAGAGCGTGAACTCGATTACCTTCGCGCCTTCGTCCGCGCCTTCGACGGACTTCCTGGCGCTCTCCTCCTCGGCTGCGGTATGGCGAGAATCGTCCACGGATTCGAGATCCTCGACGATATCTAGCAGCGCCTGGTTGATGCGTGCGACCTGCTCGCCGGGCAGCACGCCGCGCAAGGCGTCGTTGCGCGCGAAGCGCAGGCCCTCGAACACCACCTGCTCGTAGTAGTCGATGAGCGGCATGCTCGTGAGCAGCCGGTCCGCCTGCAGCAGCGCTTCATGAGGATCGTCGGCGAGCAGGCGCTGGTAGCAGGTTTGCGCAGGCGTGAGCGCGGGCTGGTCGCCGAGCAGGATCGTGAGGAAGTTCAGCCGGTCCACGTAGCGGCCCAGCGTGACGATGCACAGCGTGAGCGGCGTGGAAAGCACCAGCCCCACGGGCCCCCACAGCCAGCTCCAGAAGATCGCCGCCACTACCACGGCCAGCGGCGAAAGGCCCGAGCGCTTGCCATAGACCATCGGCTCGGCGAACTGCCCCGCCACCACGTCCACGACGATGAAGAAGATCAGCGTCGTGACGCCCATGGTCCACTGCGGCTGCGTGGCCGCGGCGACGATGGTCGCCATGATCGCGGCGATCCAGATGCCGATGTACGGCACGAAGCGCATGAGCGCCGCCACCGCGCCGAACAACAGCGCGCCCGGCACGCCGATGCCCGCCAGCCCCAGCGCGATCACGCCGCCCACCGTGACGTTCACGCCGACTTGCGCGACGAAGTAGCGCGAGAGCCGCTGCGAGGCGTCGTTGATGGCGGTTGTGGTGCGGTGCAGGTCGTCTGAGCCGAACACGCTGATGAGCCGGTCGCGCAGATCCTCGCGCTGGAACAGGATGAAGATCGTCACCACCAGCACAATGAAGGTCGTCTCGAGCGGCGCGATAGCTGGGGCGAGCGCCTTTTGCGCGAGCGTAAGCGGCGTGGGGGCGGGATTATGGATCTCCACGGGCATGGGCTGCTGCGGCTGATTGCGCGCCGCGCGCCCGCGCGGCTGCGGCGGCGCGGGCGGCGGCGTGGGCGTCACACGCTGCAGCGCGGTGGCGGCTCGCGACATCAGCGAATCGGCGCGGCCTACGGTTTTTTCCTGCACCGTTTGCACTTTCTGCTCGATCTCTTCCTGGTACTGCGGCAGGGAGGCGGAAAGCTGGTAGACCTGCGCGGCGATCAGCGCGCCCACACCGGCAAGCGCGAGCACGGTGGAAAGCACCGCAACGAGGATGGCGAGGAACTGTGGCAGATGAAAGCGCCGCAGCGTGGTCACGAGCGGCGCCAGCAGAAAGCTCAGCAGCACCGAGAGCGTAATGGGAATCAGCACCGCACGCCCAAAGTACAGGCCGCACACCACGACCACGCCGGTAATGACGGAGGCGAGGCTGTGCAGCGTCGGCGGGCTTGGCGGAAACACCCGGTTGCGTCGGCCCTGCGGCGGCAGCGGGAAATTCATGTCGGATCGGATCGGCAAAAAAAGAAACATCGGGGCCGCGCGGGCTCGGGCAAGCGCACGGCCCATCTATACGCACGAGGCGCACCTGGAAATGGTACAGCGCCTCCATACGTGAGGCGTAGCCGTCCAGATTTTCGCAGGTCGCGAGAGGCGGACGCAAAAACCGCACGTCACTGCGTCTGCGTCTTGCCCGTGACGAGCTCCTGGTTGCGCGCGGTCAGGAACTGGATGAGCCCGTCCACGCCGCCCTGCTGGATCTTCTCGTTGAACTGCTGGCGATAGGTCTGGATCAGCCACGCACCGAGCACGTTCAGGTCATAAAGGCGCCAGCCCTGCGGCGTCTTGTACAGGCGGTAATCGATTTCAACCGGATTGCTGCTGGTCTGCGCGAGCGTGCGCACGACGACGTCGGTGTCTCCTGGCGAACTGCGCATGGGCGGGTACTCGATCTTCTGGTCAGGCTTGAGTTGCGCGATGGCGCCCGAGTAGAGATGGATCAGCAGCAGCTGGAACTGCTGCTCGATCTGCGCTTGCTGCTCGGGCGTCGTGGTGCGCCAGTGCGGCCCCATGGCGAGGCGCGTGGTGCGGCGAAAATCGACGTACGGAAGAATGTCGCGGTTGACGATATCCTGGATGCGCGCGATATCGTCGGGCGCGATGGCCTTCGTGCGGACCTCGTCGAGGATCTGCTGCGTGGCGGTCTTGATGAGCGCCTGCGGGTCCGACTGGTCCACCTGGGCCGATTGAGCGAATGCCGCCGTAGCGGGCAGGAACGACAGACACCACGCAAGCAGCGCGGTCATGCGGAATAACCTGGTCATCGATATCTCTGGGCAATGGCGGGAGAGGCGAGCGGGCGCGAAATCGACAAACCGCACGCTTCGCGCAAGCGCACGCCAGCGCTCAGTCTAGCGGGTCGGGCGGGGTCCGGTCGGATCCCTGTGCGGCTCGTGCGTTCATGCCTTCACGCGCGGGGCGTGCGAGCCCGCGCACCGGCTTCCGAGGAACGCCTCCAGCCCGAAAGGCGCTACGGCAAAGCAAGTTACATACCATTCCATGACATAGCGCGCCACCCGAAAACAAGGCTCACTCATCTGCACATAACGACCGCCCTGTAAAAACTACAAGCGCGTCATGGCAAAGCGGACGCTCCGTGCGCTGCAGGCCCAGCAGTCGTTGCGCGGACCAGCGGGCACGAAAAACGCATGCAGCCCCACGCCCGCCCGTTCGCTCGCCTTGACTGACCGCGTAATCGGTTCAATTGCCATGCAATTGGGATCGAATCGATACGAGGGTGCAAGGTTCAGCGGTTCGTCCCGAAAGGAGGCGTGGCCCCATCGCTCAGGAGATCGCATGAACACACCGGAACAGGTTCGCATTGCGGACATCCTCGGCCAGCATCGCGACACGCTGCTCGCGGAATGGCTGCGCCTGCATCTGCCGATCGCGCTGCGCCGCGGCCTTGCGATGGAGGGGGAAATTCGCGAGCAGTTTTCGGCGTTCCTGAATGTCTTTCTCGACACGCTGCCTAACACCGGAACCTTCGATTCGGGCAGCCCGGACTGGGAGCCGGTGCGCGCATTCCTCGCGGACATGTCGGCGCATCGCGCACGTCAGGGCTACACGCCTGTCGAGACGGCCACCTTCGTGTTCTCGTTCAAGGAGCCGCTCTATGCGCGGCTGCGCGAGGCGTATGCGAACAACGCCGCCGAGCTCGCCCATGTGAGCTGGCAGATCAACCTGCTGCTCGATGGCTTCGGCATCTACACCACCGACATTTTCCAGAAGAGCCGCGAAGCGATCATCGCGCGCCAGCAGGAAGAACTGCTCGAGCTTTCCACGCCCGTCGTGCAGCTTTGGGAAGGCATCCTCGCGCTGCCGCTCATCGGCACACTCGATTCCGCGCGCACCCAGGTCGTCATGGAGAGCCTGCTGCAGAAGATCGTCGACACGGGTGCGGGCCTCGCGATCATCGACATCACGGGCGTGCCCACCGTCGACACGCTCGTCGCGCAGCATCTGCTCAAGACCGTGGCCGCCGCGCGCCTCATGGGCGCGGACTGCATCATCAGCGGCATCCGCCCGCAGATCGCGCAGACCATCGTGCATCTGGGCGTCGATCTCACCAACGTCACGACCAAGTCCACGCTCGCCGACGCCTTCGTCATCGCGTTGCAGCGCATCGGCGCGACCATCATCTCGCCGAAGGCCACGACCTGAACGCCACTCAGCGCCACTGAAGCACGGGGAACCGCACACGATGGAACGCATTCCGATTCTGCGCCTCGGCGACTGCCTGATCGTCACGATCCAGGTGGACATGCACGACCGCCTTGCGATCGCACTGCAGGACGACCTTACCGAGCGCATCGTGAAAGAGTCGGCCAAGGGCGTGCTGATCGACATCTCGACGCTCGACGTGGTCGACTCGTTCATCGGCCGCATGATCAGCAACACGGCCGCCATGGCGATGGTGCTCGACGCGCAGACCGTGGTGGTCGGCATGCAGCCGTCCGTGGCGATCACGCTGGTCGAGCTCGGTCTCACGCTGTCGGGCGTGCGCACCGCGCTGAACGTCGAAAAAGGCATGGCGCTGCTCAAGCAGCGGCAGCTCCGTTGAGTCCGATGACTCCGTTAGCTAGCACGTCTCTTGCGTTCAACCATGAATAGCAACGACACGACCGGAAGGCTTGCGGCCCAGGTGAGCCTGAGATCGGACGAGGAAATCGTCCGGCTGCGACAGATCGTGCGCGACGCCGCGATCGCGCAGGGTTTCTCGCTCATCGAACAGACCAAGTTCGTGACGGCGGCGAGCGAGCTCGCACGCAACACGCTGCAGCACGGCGGCGGCGGCGATGCGCGGCTCGACGTGCTGGAAAAAGGCGTGCGCGTGGGACTGCGGCTCTCGTTCGTCGATCAGGGTCCGGGTATTGCTGATATCGGGCGCGCGCTGCAGGACGGCTTCACGAGCGGCAATGGCCTGGGACTCGGCCTCGGCGGCTCGCGGCGACTGTGCGACGAGTTCACGATCGAATCGACACCGGGCAGCGGTACAACGGTCACCATCACGAAATGGAAAGTACGCTAGACGGCGCGGCCGGTTCTGCCGGCGGCACCCACCGCTCCTTCGAGATCGGCGACGCCAGCGGCGTCGCCTTTGCACGCCGCGGCGCCAGCGAAGCCGCGCGCTTTGCGGCGCTCAGCGAGACCGACGCCGGCCGCCTCGCGATCGTGCTCACGGAAGCGGCCACCAATATCCTCAAGCATGCCGGCCACGGCGAACTGCTCGTGCGCGCGCTGGAGGGCGCGGTGGAGCTGATCGCGCTCGACAGCGGCCCCGGCATGGCCGACGTGGGCATCGCCCTCGCCGACGGCCACTCCACGACCGGGACGCCCGGCACCGGGCTCGGCGCGATCCGGCGGCTCTCGAACCAGTTCGCCATTTACTCGCAGCCGGGCGCGGGCACGGTGTTGCGCGTGCTCGTGCAGAAAAGCGGCGTCAACGCAGCGCTCGCGGCATTCACCCGACCCGAGATCGGCGGGGTCTGCGTGCCTTACCCCGGCGAGGAAGTCTGCGGCGACGGCTGGCAGGCGCAGGCCGACCAGAGCGGCCTCACGCTCGCACTCGCCGATGGGCTCGGCCACGGTGCCGAAGCCCACGTGGCCGCCGTGGCCGCGCTCGACGTGTTGCGCCGCCGCGCCGGCCTCGCGCCCGCCGCACTCATGGAACTCTCGCACGCGGCCCTGCGCCCCACGCGCGGCGCGGCGCTCGCGCTCGTGCGCATCGATCTGGCGCGCGGCGCGCTCGCGTTTTGCGGCACGGGCAACATCTCGGCGGTCGCGTATGGCGCGGGCCGCCCCATCGATAACCGCGCTTCGACCGGCCACGCGCAGCGCTCCGCCGGCGCAGGCACACCACCCGCGCGCGAGTGTTATCAGCTCGTCTCGCGCAACGGCATCGTGGGCCACACGATGCGCGGCACCCAGGAGTTCGAGCTGACGTGGAGCGAGAACGCGCTCCTCGTCCTGCATTCGGACGGCATCGGCACCCGCTGGGACCTCGCCGCCTGGCCCGGCCTCGCCAACCAGCCCGCCGCCGTGATCGCGGCCGTTCTCTACCGAGACTTCGCGCGCCGGCGCGACGACGCCACCGTCGTCGTCGTGCGCGCCCGCCCCGGAGTACAGTTGAATCATGAATAAGCCCCTGCTGCGCATCCGGCTGCAAACCGCCCAGGACGTCGTCGCCGCGCGTCGCCGCGCGCGCGAGCTGGCCGCCGGACTCGGCTTCTCGCCGCTCGACCAGACGCGCATTGCGAGCGCCGTCTCCGAAATCGCCCGCAACGCGTTCGAATATGCGGGCGGCGGCGAAGTCGCCTTCGCGCTGGAAGGCGAGCGGCCGCGCGAAGCGCTCGCCGTGCAGGTCAGCGACCAGGGCCCCGGCGTGCGCGAACTCGAAGCCGTGCTCGACGGCACTTATCGCTCGCCGGGCGGCATGGGCCTCGGCATCACGGGCAGCCGCCGCCTCATGGACCGCTTCGAGATTTGCTCGTCGACTGGCGGCACGACCGTCACCATGACGCGCGACTTGCCGCACGAGCGCGGCGAGGCGAGTGGCCCGGAACTCGAGCGCATCGTGCACGAACTCGCCGCACGCAGTCCGCAGGAAGGCGCGCATGGCGACTCGCTCGAAGAACTGCAGCAGCAGAACCGCGAACTCGTGACGGCGCTCGACGAACTGCGCGAACGCCAGGAAGAACTCTCGCGCCTCACGCAGGAGCTGGAAGCGACCAACCGCGGCGTGGTGGCGCTCTACGCCGAACTCGACGAGCGCGCCGAGGAGCTGCGCCGCGCCGACATGATGAAGACGCGCTTTCTCTCTAACATGAGCCACGAATTGCGCACACCGCTCAGTTCGATCCGCGCGCTCGCCAACCTGCTGCTCAACCGGCTCGATGGCGACCTGAGCGTGGAGCAGGAACGCCAGGTCAAGCTGATTCTTTCGTCGGCGGAAAGCCTGGGCGAGACCGTGAACGACCTGCTCGATCTCGCGAAGATCGAAGCCGGCAAGACCGAAGTCGTGCCCACGTGGTTCGATGCCGCCGACCTCTTCGCCGCGCTGCGCACCATGCTCATGCCGCTGCTCGATACGCCGGAGGTCACGCTCGACTTCGGTTCCACGGCAGGCCTGCCGCAGCTTTACACCGACGAACCCAAACTCACGCAGATCCTGCGCAATTTCGTCTCGAACGCGCTCAAGTACACCGAGCGCGGGCAGATTCGCGTGGGCGCCCAGTGCATGCCCGGCGACGGCGACGAAGCGCGCATCACCTTCTTCGTTGCGGACACGGGCATCGGAATTGCTCCCGAACACCACCAGATCATTTTCGAGGAGTTCGGCCAGGTGCAGAACCGCCTCCAGCAGCGCGTGAAGGGAACGGGTCTTGGCCTGCCGCTGTGCCGCAAGCTTGCGGCGCTGCTGGGCGGCGAAGTGGGCGTGGAAAGCGAGCCCGGCGTGGGCTCGACGTTCCGCCTGAACGTGCCGGTGTGCCTCGCGACGTCCGTCGAGGACGAACCCGAGACCTCCGGGGACGCGGCGCCATGAACGCGCAGACCACGCTGATCCTCAACGTCGACGACAACGAAGGCGCGCGCTACGTGAAGTCGCGCGTGCTGCGCCACGCCGGCTACGCCGTGATCGAAGCCGCGACGGGCCAGGCCGCGCTCGAAGCCGTGCGCGAACAGGCGCCTGCGATCGTGCTGCTCGACGTGAAGCTGCCCGACCTCAGCGGCATCGAAGTGTGCCGCCTTATCAAGGCAGACCCGGAAACGAACTCCACGCTCGTGCTGCAGACCTCCGCCGCCGCGGTGCAGACGCGCGACAAGATTCTCGCGCTCGACGGCGGCGCCGACAGCTACCTCACCGAGCCCGTCGAGCCCGCCGAGCTGGTGGCGAACGTGCGCGCGCTCCTGCGCCTCTACGCGGCCGAAAAAGCGCTGCGCGACGCCGACCGCCGCAAGGACCGCTTCCTCGCGACACTTGCGCACGAACTGCGCAATCCGCTCGCGCCGATTCGCAACGCCATCGCGCTACTCGACCCGCGCCATGGCGCGAACGATGTCATGCGCGCCGACGCGCGGCAGATCGCGAGCCGCCAGGTCGAGCATCTCGGCCGCCTCGTCGACGACCTGCTCGACGTCTCGCGCATCTCGCACGGCAAGATCGCGCTGCAGATGAGCACGCTCGACCTGCGCGAGATCGTCCAGACCGCCGTGGAAACGAGCCGGCCCTTCCTCGACGCGAAATCGCAAACGCTCACGGTCGAGATCGACTGCGAGCCGTGCCACGTGACCGGCGACGCGATACGCGTGGCGCAGATCATGAGCAACCTGCTTTCCAACGCCGCGAAGTACACGGCCGAAGGCGGCCAGATCGCGTTGCGGCTCGAACAGGACGTCTACGAGATCCTGATTCGCGTGCGCGACAACGGCATCGGCATCGCGCCCGACGAGCTGCCCTACGTGTTCGAGCTCTTCATGCAGTCGCGCGAAGCCGTGAAGCGCGCCGACGGCGGCCTCGGCATCGGCCTCGCACTCGTGCGCGAACTCGCGGAACTGCATGGCGGCTCGGTGAGCGCCCATTCGGACGGGCTTGGACACGGCTCGGAATTCGTCGTGCGTCTGCCGCTCGCGCGGGCGTCGCAGTGCGAAGCGCCGCGCGACGAAGCGCCGGGCGCCGGGGAACAAATCGCGCCGCCGCGCCGCCGCGTGCTGATCGCCGACGACAACGTCGATTCCGCTACTTCGCTGCTCATGCTGCTGGAACTCGAAGGCCACGAGGTGCGCGTGGCGCACGACGGACCGAGCGCACTCGCGCTCGCGCAGAGCTTCCTGCCCAACGTCGCGATTCTCGACATCGGCTTGCCCGGCATGGACGGTCACGCGCTTGCGAAGGCGCTGCGCGCCGGGCCGGCCACTGCGCACGTGCAATTGATCGCGCTGACGGGCTACGGCCAGGAGCGCGACCGCCAGGCAGCGAGCGAGGCAGGCTTCGACCGGCATCTCGTCAAGCCCGCGCCGTTCGAAGAGATTCTGCGGGAAATCGACAACGCGCCGCCGGATTGAGTGGCGCCGCGCGGTCCGGCCGCCGACCGTTCGCGCCACCCAGGCCCCGTTCGCGCCCGTTTCCCCACACTTCGTCGCATCCCCCTCGCCCGCCCCGCCCCCACTCACCACACTGCAGACATCGCCCCCGCTCGACCCGCCATGGAGAGCCAGCATGTCTGCCATCATTGCTGCGCACGTCGTCGCCGCAACACTTTCTGTCATACTCGGAACCGCCGTCATGCTGGCCGAAAAGGGCAGCGCGCGGCACAAGTGGCTCGGCCGCCTCTGGGCACTGACGATGTTTACCGCCGCGCTCAGCTCGTTCGATATCCGCGAGCTGCATCCGGGGCATCTGTCCTGGGTGCACGGCCTGTCGCTGCTGACGTTCGTAAGCGTCGGGCGCGCCATCTGGGCGATCCGCCACGGCAACGTCCGCGGCCATCGCCTCGCCATGCGCGGTTCGTTCTTCAGCCTCATCGCGGCCGGTCTTGCCGCCGTTGCGACGCCGCACCGGTTGCTCAACCTCATCGTCACGAGCTGGTTCGCATGATTCCTGGCATGCACGTCGAGTTTCCGAACGCCGCCGCCCGCCTCCCCGCGCCGACGGCCAATGTCCTGCTCGCCGGGTTCGCGCGCGAGGGCGTGATCGTCGTCATAGGCAATGCGCTGATTGCGGTCGCGCTCACCGCTGCGGGCGTTCACGAGCGCTTCATCGACAACCTCGTCTTCAGCCAGGCGATCGGGCTTTCGATCATGCTGCTGCTCGACGTCGCCCGCTTCTTTCTGCAACGCCAGAATGCGCTCACGGGGCCGCGCCTCGCGTTGGCGATGGTGCTCGCCATCGTGCTCGGCGCGTCGCTCGGGCGCGGCATCGCGAGCGTGGTGCTCGGAATCGGCTTGCACAACGCGTTCGCGACGAAGGATCTCGCGCTCACCGGCTGGATCGCGCTGACCGCCACGCTGCTGGTCACCTGGTATGGCTGGTCGCGCACGCGCATTGCCGAGCTGAGCGAACAGGTCGCGCGCACGGCATGGCAAAAGGAAGCCGCAGAGCGCACGGCGCTCAGCGCGCGCCTGCAGGCGCTGCAGGCGCAGATCGAGCCGCACTTTCTCTTCAACACGCTGGCGACGCTCGACAGCCTGATCGCGTCCGACCCGCCGCGTGCGCGCGAACTGCTCGCAAGCCTCAACCGCTTCCTGCGCGCGACGCTCGAGGCCTCGCGCGCGCAAAGCGAAACGCTCGCGGTGCAGTTCAAGGTGCTCGACTCGATGCTCGCCGTGCATGCCATGCGTATCGGCCCGCGCCTTGCCTACGCGCTCGCCCTGCCGCACGATTGCGCCGACCTCCCGGTGCCGCCCATGCTGTTGCAGCCGCTCGTGGAGAACGCGCTCAAGCATGGCATCCAGGGTGCGCTCGAGGGCGGCAGAATCGACGTTGCCGCACGGCGCGACGGTGACCATGTCGAGCTGAGCGTGACCGATACGGGCCCGGGTTTTGGCGCGACGCCGGGCACCCAGGGCGCGGGCGTCGGGCTAGTGAACGTGCGCGAGCGGCTCGCGGCGCTCTATGGCGAGCAGGCGGCGCTCACGCTGATCGAGAACGTGCCGCATGGCCTCGTTGCGCGGGTGCGGCTGCCGCTGCCGCTGCGCGATACTGTTGGTGCAAGCGTGCAGGAGTCCCGATCATGAAACGCCACGCGCCCGCAGATACGGCGCAACACGGCGACGCCTCGCACCGCTCGCCCGACACCCCGACCGCACTGATCGCCGAGGACGAGCCGCTGATCGCCGCGGCGCTTGAGCGCGAACTGGCCGCCGCGTGGCCGGAACTGCGCATCGTGGCAACGGCCGGCAACGGCCAGGAAGCCATTGAACGCATCGGCGCGCTGACGCCCGACGTCGCGTTCCTCGACATCGCCATGCCGGGCGCGACCGGCCTCGATGTCGCGCGCGCGTGCGCGAATCTCGCCGCGCCGCCGCAAATCGTGTTCGTGACCGCCTACGACGCCTATGCCCTCGAGGCCTTCGAGGCCGCGGCCATCGACTATCTGCTCAAGCCCGTGGAGACTGCGCGGCTCGCGCGGACGGTGGAGCGCCTGCGCGTCCGGCTCGCGCGATCGGCGGCAAACGACGCCGAGGCGCCGCAGATGCAGGCCGATCTGCAACGCGTGCTGCGCCAGCTCGAAACGATCACCCAGGATGTTCGCGAAGCGCGCGCCGGTGCACGAGCGGGCAATGCGGAAAGCGCCCCGCGCGGGGCCCCGCTGCGATATCTGCGCGCCTCGAGCGGCAACGACATCCGCATGGTGCCGGTGGAAGATGTTTTGTACTTCGAAGCAGCCGACAAATATGTCGTGGTCACGACGCACAGCGGCGAATTGCTGATCCGCACGAGCCTGCGAGAGTTATCCGCGCAACTGGACCCGGCGCGCTTCTGGCAGGTTCACCGCGGCACGGTGGTCAACGTGGATCAGGTGGAATGCGCCTCGGTCAGCGCGATCGGGAAGATGACGTTGAGGCTGCGCGGCCACGCGGGCGCTCTCGATGTAAGCCGCCAGTACGCACACCTGTTCAAGCAGATGTGACGCGCGCCACGAGAACGGCAAACGCCTTCAACGCGGCTCGCTTTTCAAATACCGCTGGGGCGGCTCGCCCATCGTCTTGCGGAACATGGAGATGAACGCGCTCGAATTCGCATAGCCGAGCTCGGCCGCGATCTCCGCCACGCGCACGCCCTGGGCGAGCCTCGACACGGCCTCGACGATGCGCAGCTGCTGGCGCCAGTGGCCGAACGTCAACCCGGTCTCGTCCTTGAAGCGCCTCGCGAGCGTGCGCTCACTTGCCCCCACGCGCTCGCCCCAGGTCGCGAGCGAGTCGCCGTTGGCAGGCGCCGCCAGCAGGAAATCGCAAATCTGCCGCAAGCGCCGGTCGAGCGGCAGCGGCAACCCGCCGCCCGAGGCCTCGCGCGCATTGCGCATTTCGCTGAGCAACAGCGGCGTAATGAGCGCGTAGCGGCACTCCGGGCCGCGCTCGCGGTCTTCGACCAGCGCGGCCACCAGTTCGCGCAACAGCGGTGAAACCCGCATCGCATGGCATGCGGATTCCGGCCACGGCGACGCCTGCGGCTCGAACGACACACTATGCAGGCTCACCGCGGTCGTCGCGATCAATTCGTGGCGCACGCGCGGCGCGATCCACAGCCCGCGCTGCGGCCCGAGCGTCCACATGCCGCTGGGCGTCGTCACACGCAGCACCCCGCTCTCCGTAAAGACGAACCGCCCCTGATCGTGCGAAAGCCACGATCCCTTATGGGCAGCGTCGTACTGGTAGCTTGCCGCCACGAGTGGCCGTTCGAGCTTGCGGTGCGGGATTTCAAGCGGTCGCCGCCATATTTGATCCACGGTCGAATCTTCCTTCGCTCATTTTCCAGAAAAATGTCCGTTTTGCGCAATTTATGCCCGATGCGTCGGCCCGCGCTGTCTCGTATTTTGCATCGGATGATGATTAATTGCTAATGCGAACGATAATGATTCTCTATATGAATAATGAATTTTCCAGAGAACCGATCTGGTGCCCTTAGACGGCCCCGCCCTCCTGCGCCGCCGCGCTGCCGCCGAGATAGGTGGCGCGCACGCGGTTGTCGTCGGCCAGTTCATGGGCCGAACCCGCGAGCGCCACGCGGCCGCCTTCCAGCACATAGGCGCGGTTCGCGATGCGCAGCGCCTGCCGCGCATTCTGCTCCACGAGCAGCACCGCCGTGCCCGCGTGGCTGATGCGCGCGATCACTTCGAAGATAGCGCGCACGAGCTTGGGCGCGAGCCCCATGGAAGGCTCGTCGAGCAGCACGAGTTTGGGCTTGAGCATGAGCGCGCGCGCAATCGCGAGCATTTGCTGCTCGCCGCCGCTCAGCGTGCCGGCAAGCTGGTCCTTGCGCTCGCGCAGCCGGCTGAATGTTTCGTATGCCTGAGCAATGCCCTGATCGAGCGCGCCGGCATCGCGCCGCAACAGGTAGCCGCCCAGGCGCAGGTTCTCCTCGACCGTCAACCCGCCGAAGATACGGCGCCCTTCCGGCACGTGCCCGATCCCGAGCGCGACGATGCGATGCGACGGCAGCCCGACGAGCGCCTGCCCCTCGAACCCGATGCTGCCGCCGCGCGGACGCAGCAGTCCGGAGATGGTGCGCAGCGTCGTGGTCTTGCCCGCGCCGTTGGCCCCGAGCAGCGCGACGATCTCGCCCGGCTCGACATCGAGCGAAACGCCGTGCAGCGCTTCGATATTGCCGTAGTTCACGCGCAGGTCGCGAACGTCGAGGAGTTTGTCGGACGTCTCTACCCCCATAGCGACTTCTCCCCGTCCGTGGCGTCGGGTCCGTCGTCTTCCTCCGCCGTGCCCAGGTAGGCGTCGATCACCACCGGGTCGTTCTGGATTTGCGCGGGCGTGCCCTGAGCAATGATCTCGCCATGGTCCATCACGATGATGCGGTCGGACACGCCCATCACGAGCGCCATGTCGTGTTCGATCAGCAGCACGGTCACGCCCAGGTCGCGGATGCGGCGGATCTGCGCCATCAACGCGTGCTTTTCGGTTGGGTTCATGCCGGCGGCGGGCTCGTCGAGCAGCAACAAGCGTGGCTGGCTCGCCAGCGCGCGGGCGATTTCCAGCCTGCGCTGATCGCCATAGGGAAGGTCCGAGGCATATTCGCTCGCCCGCGCGCCGAGCCCCACCAGATCGAGCCAGCGCTGCCCGAGTGCGCCGTGCTCGGCCGCCTCGGCGCGCGCGGCGCGCGTGCCCACCAGTTCCGCTACAAGGGCCGTGTGCAGGCGATGATCCATGCCGATCAGCACGTTCTCGAATGCGCTCATATGGTTAAACAGGCGAATGCCCTGAAACGTACGCGCAATGCCGCGATGCACGTTGCGATGGGGCGCGCCGCCGCCAAGCGGCTCGCCGCGCCAGACGAGGCGGCCGCCGCTCGGCCGGATTACGCCCGTCAGGCAGTTGAACACCGTGGTCTTGCCCGCGCCGTTCGGGCCGATCAACGCGAGAATTTCGCCGCTGCGCACCTGGAAGGTAATGCCGCCAATCGCGCGCACGCCGCCAAAGCGGCGCTCGAGGTCATGCACCTCGAGCAGGGTTTCGCGCGCGGCGGCGGCTTCGAGGCCGCCGCTATCGGCGAGGGAAACGGCCGCCTCGGTTTCCTTGCCCGCCGCTTCCGCGGCTTCCGCTTCGTGCGCCACCGTTTCCTCTTCGGGCCGCGGCGCGGCGCGCCTCACGCGCGCCGGCCACAATCCTTGCGGACGCAACAACATGAGCACGACGAGCGCCACGGCAAAGCCGAAAATGCGCCACAGGTTCAAAAAGCGCAGCATTTCCGGCAGCCCCGCGACGATCAGCGCGCCGAGTATCACGCCGGGAATGCTGCCGCGCCCCCCCATCACGACGACGATGAGAATCGTCACCGACTGCAGATAGGTGAACGCCGTGGGGTCGATCGTGCCGAAGCGCGCGGCGAACAGACTGCCCGCGAGGCCGCCGATCAGTGCGCCGATCACGTAGGCGAGCATCTTCACGCGCAGGGTCGCGACACCCACCGCTTCGGCGGCGGCTTCGTCCTCGCGGATGCTGGTCCAAGCGCGCCCGAGGCGCGAGCGTCCGAGCCGCACGGCGAACACCAGCACGACGATGAAGAACGCCATGCCTAGCACATACACCGAGCGCGGCGAACTGAATTCGAAGCCGAACAGGCTCGGCGGCTCGATGCCGTAGATGCCGTTCGGGCCGCCGGTAATGTCGAGATTGGTGGCGACGATGCGCGTGATCTCGCCGAAGCCGAGCGTGACGATGGCGAGATAGTCGCTACGCAGGCGCAGCGTGGGGTAGCCGATCACGACGCCGGAAGCGCCCGCGAACACCAGGCTGAACGGCAGCGTCGCCCAGAACGAGAAGTGCAGCAGCGTTTCCAGCAGCGCCGTCGTATAGGCGCCGATGGCGAAAAATGCAGCGTAACCGAGGTCGAGCAACCCGGCATAGCCCACGACGATGTTCAATCCGAGGCCCAGAATCGCGTAGGTGATGATGGTGAGCCCGACATCGACGACATACCCGCTCGCGAACTTGGGCAGCGCGATCGCCAACGCGAGCAGCACGCCGGAAACGACCCATGAAGTGTCCGTGGCCCGCGCGCGCATGTCTCACATCCTCTCGACCACGCGTTCACCGAACAGCCCGGTGGGCTTCACCACGAGCACGGCGATCAGCACACCGAACACGAACACATCGGTCCACTGGGAGGACACATACCCCGCGCCGAACGCCTCCAGCAAGCCGATCAGGAAGCCGCCCACCATCGCCCCCGGAATATTGCCGATGCCGCCGAGCACGGCCGCCGTGAACGCGCGCAGCCCGAGCACGAAGCCCATGAAGAAGTTGATCTGCGTGTAGAAGAGCCCTTCCATCACGCCGGCGACCGCGGCGAGCGCCGAGCCGATGAAAAACGTGAGCTGGATGAGCCGCTCGACGTCGATGCCCATGAGCCGCGCCGCATCCTGGTCGATGGCGAGCGCGCGCATGGCCGTACCGACGAACGTATGGTGTACGAACAGATACAGCGCGATCATCAGCGCGAAGCTGGCCGCGATAATGCCGATCTGCGCGAACGTGATGTGCACTTGCGCAACGTCGAAGCCGGTATGCGTGAGCAGGTGCGGGTACGTACGAAAGCCCGCGCCGTAGGCAATCAGGACGCCGTTCTCCAGCAGCAGAGAAACGGCTAGCGCCGTAATGAGAATGGACAGGCGCGGCGCGCGCAGCAACGGCTGATAGGCCACGCGCGCGATCGCCACGCCGAGCACGCCGGTCGCGAGCATGGCCACCGCGAAGGCCACGAACAGCGCGAGCGCGAGCGGCAGGCGAGCGGCCGCGAGCGCGGCGAGCGCGGTCCAGCCCACGAACGCGCCCACCATGAAGAGATCCCCGTGTGCGAAGTTGATGAGCCGGATAATGCCGTAGACCATCGTGTAGCCGAGGGCGACGAGCGCGTAGAACGAGCCGATCGTCAGCCCCTCGATGACGAACTGGAAGAAGGTGCTCATGAGCGGCCCGGTACGCTTACTTCATAGCCACCCACTTGCCGCTGGCATCCTGGCGTTGGTAAGGCTCGAACTGATCGTTATGCACGACGACCGTGATGTACACGGCACGGCTGCGGTCGCCCTTCGGATTGAAGCCGATCGTTCCCGTGGCGCCCTGGTAGTCCGTGATCTTGTGCAGCGCGGCGCTGATGTCTGCGGGCTTTGCCGACTTGCCTTCGGCGATGGCCTTGGCGGTCACGCCCACGGCGTCGTACTCGTACACCGAGTACGGTCCCGGCCCCTGACCATAGCTCTTGTTGTACCGATCGAGGTAGTCGTGCGCACCAGGAAGGAACTGTGCGAGCGGCGCAGTCGTGATGATCATGCCGTCGGCGGCTGGCCCTGCCGTCTTCATGAGCGTGGGGTCATTGGTGCCGTCGCCGCCCATGAAGGTCATCTTCAGGCCCACCTGGCGCGCTTCCTTCACGAGCAGACCCGCTTCGGAGAAATAGCCCGTGTAATAGATCACGTCCGGCTTGAGCGAGGAAACCTTGGTGAGCGTCGGCGAATAATCCATCTGGCCCGGCGTGATCGAGTCGGCATAGACCACGTCCACGCCCATCTTCTTGAGCGATTCCACGGTGTTCTGCGCGAGACCCTTGGCGTAGGTCGTGTTGTCGTCGATCACTGCCGCGCGCTTCGCGTGCAGCGAATTCTTGATGAAGCTGGCCGCGAAAGGCCCTTGCTCGTCGTCACGGCCAATCGTGCGGAACACATTGTCGTAGCCCATTTCCGTGAGCTTCGGATTGGTCGAGGCATCGAGCACGTAGGGAATGCCGGCGCGATGGAATGCGGTCAATTCGGGCAGTGCCGCGCTCGAGCAGTAGCCGCCCGCCACGGCAACCACGCCCGCGTCCACGAGCTTCTGCGCGGCCTGTACCGCCGTTTGTGCGTCGCATGCGTCGTCTTCGGGCACGAGTTCGATCTGCTTGCCGAGCACGCCACCCGCCGCGTTGATCTTCGCGGCCGCGAGCTTCGCGCCGTTCAGGATATCCGTGCCCGCTGCGGCGCTGCTGCCCGAAAGCGGCACCGGCACGCCGATCTTGATGGTCTGCGCCTGGGCGAGTCCAGGCGCCAGCGCCGCGAGCGAAAAGAGCGTGAGCGCGAGGGTTGTGTGCAGCGCGCCATTGTTCTGAGGATTCATGTGAGCGGCTCCTGAGCGTGGACCCGACCGGGCGATGCCGCAACGCAGGCGAGCCCGCGCGGTCAGTTAGCGAAACGAAATAATTCGTCCAGTGCGATGCCCTGCAGGTCTCGCGCGCTCATGGCGCGCGGCTTGCATGGGACCGGCGCATAACGACTTATCCATGATAGATGCACGTCACCGTTTAACTGCCTAGGGTATGCGCGTATACAAATTACGTGCGCTCGCGGCAGCGTGAAGGTAATTTGTATACACGCATGGAGGGGTGCGAATGAAGACCATCGTACTGGGCGGCGGCATCGCGGGCGTCACGAGCGCGTATTACCTTGCGCGCGACGGCCGCGACGTTACCGTTATCGAGCGACGCTCAGGCGTTGCACTCGAAACCAGTTTCGCCAACGCGGGGCTCGTCGCGCCGGGGCACTCGTACACGTGGGCCTCGCCGCGTGCGCCGAAAATCCTGCTCAAATCGCTGTTCGTCGAAGGCCAGGCGCTGCGCCTGCGCCTGAAGGCCGATCCGCATATGTGGGCCTGGTGCGCGCAATTCCTGCTCAACTGCACCGAGGCGCGCTCGCGCGAGAACACCTCGCGCAAGGTCAAGTTGTGCCGCTATTCGCAGCATCAACTGCAAGAGGTCACGGCGCGCGAGCAGCTCGAATACGACCTCATCAGCCGCGGCCTGCTCTATCTCTATCGCGACGCCGCCTCGTTCGAGCGCGGCCGCGCCCACATGTCGATCCTCGTGGAAAACGGACTGCCGCTCGAAACGCTCGACGCCGCCGCCGTTGCAGCACGCGAACCGGCGCTCGCCCACGCCCGCGAGCGCATCGCGGGCGCGATCTACTGCCCCAGCGACGCAAGCGGTGACGCCCACCGCTTCACGCGCGGGCTCAAGGAAGTTTGCGAACGTATGGGAGTGCGCTTCGTGTTCGACGCCCCGATCGAGGCCATCGAAGCCACCGGCGACCGCATTGCCGGCGTGCGCACGAGCGCGGGCATGATTCAGGGCGACGACTACGTGCTCGCGCTCGGCTCCTGGTCGCCGATCCTCGCGCGGCCACTCGGCTATCGCATCGCGGTCTATCCGGTGAAGGGCTATTCGGCCACGTTCCCCTGCGGGCCCGGGCATCGGCCGCCCGAGATGGGTGGCGTCGACGAGAATCACCTCGTGGCATGGGCGCGTTTTGGCGCGCGCCTGCGCTTCACGGCCACCGCGGATTTCGCGGGCTACGACACGCGCCACACGCCCGCCGATTTCACTTCCATGATGCAGGCGGCGCGCGAACTCTTTCCCCAGGGCGCCGATTACACGCAGCCGGCGTACTGGGCCGGGCTGCGGCCGATGACGCCCGAAGGCACGCCGCTGATCGGCCGCACGCGCCATAGCAACTTCTTTCTGAACACGGGTCACGGACACATGGGCTGGACCATGTCGTGCGGCACCGCAAAACTGCTCGCCGACATCATGGCCGGGCGCGAGCCCGAACTCGACATGACGGGATTGATGCTGAGATGACCATTACCGCACCGCCGCAAGATCACGAGGATGCCTACACGAAGCTCGGCTTCGCGCTCGACGGCGGCATTGCCCGCCGCGCCGCGATCGGCCTCGTCGTGCTGGCCACCGATCATACGATCGAATACGAATGGCGCGATCTGTTGCGCCAGCCGGGCGTGGCGTTCTACGAGAGCAGGCTCGAGAATTCGCCGGACATCACGCCGCCTCGCCTCGCGGAAATCGAGGCGCGCATCGCCCCCGCCGTGAACCTCATGCTGCCCGGCGAGCGCCTCGACGTGGTGGCGTTCGGCTGCACGTCGGCTTCGATGGTGATAGGCGAAGACAAGGTTGCGGCACGCATCCGCGAGGCGCGGCCCGATATTGCCTGCACCACGCCGATCACGGCCGCGCTCGCCGCGCTAAAGGCGCTCAAGGTGCGCCGCGTGGCGCTTCTTACACCCTACGTGCGTACCATCAACGACTTCATGCGCGATTACATCGAGGCGCGCGGCGTGGCCGTCACACGCATGGCTTCGTTCGAGCACGCGGACGACAACGAGGTGGCGCGCATCGATGCGAGTTCAATTCGCAGTGCGATAGAAACGCTGGCGCGCCACGACGATGCCGATGCGGTGTTCGTGTCGTGCACCAGCCTGCGCGTGGCCGCGCTCGTGCCTCAGATCGAGGCGCACACCGGCAAGCCCGTGCTGTCGAGCAACTACGCGATGGCGTGGCACGCGCTGCGGCTCGCGGGGGTGCAGGATAGCGAGCCGCAGCTGGGGCGCCTGTTCGCGTGTTGATGCGCTAATGCACGACTGAGCAACGCGATGATCGATCGACTCCTTCACGACACGCGGCTCGGCCAGCGTTGAAGCGTCACCGAGATTGCCGTAATCGCCATCGGCGATCTTGCGCAGACATTGCGCACCGGCGCGAACATCCGCTGATGAAATCAGGCGTAAATGGGCTTGCCGGCGAGCGCGCTGCGAATCGCCCCCGCGAGGTCGCCGGCGGCGAATTTCGCCACGTAGCCGCTCGCGCCTGCATTCTTCACGTGCGCTTCATTCGCCGTGCCCGTGAGCGACGAATGAATCACCACCGGAATATCCACGGTGCGCGGGTCCGCCTTGATCTTGCGCGTCAACGTGAAGCCGTCCATCTCCGGCATTTCGAGGTCGGTCAGCACGAGCGCAATGCGATCCTTCGCGCGCACGCCGTCGCGCTCCGCGTTCCTGGCAATCTCGTCGAGCTGCTTCCACGCTTCGAGTCCCGTCTTCGCCATCGTGTATTCGACGCCGAGCGCCTTGAGGCTCTGGCCGATCAGCTCGCGCGCGAAGCCCGAGTCGTCGGCGGCCAGCACCTTCGCACCCGGCGGAATCATCGCGGGCTCGCCCACCTCCTCCGGCACGACCGCGCCGTGCTGCGCCGGGAAGACGTCGCGCAGCACCTGCTCCACGTCCACCACCTGCACGAGTTTCTTGCTCTCGGGGTCGTTCTCGAGCCGCGCGATGCTCGTTACGCGGTTGCCCATCGTGACGTCGGCGGTCAGCACCTGGCTCCATTCGAGCCGCACGATCTCGTCCACGCTTTCGAGCGCGAAGCCCTGGGTGGAACGCGCGAATTCGGTCACGAGCAGGATGTTCAGGCCCGTGACCGGCTCGCAGCCCATGAGCCGCGGCAGGTCGATCACGGGCATCACCTGGCCGCGGATGTTCGCCGCGCCCAGCACGTAGGGGGACGACGCCGCGATCGGTGTGATCGCCGGCATGCTCAGAATTTCCCGTACCTTGAAAACGTTGATGCCGAAGACTTCGCCAACGTCGCTGCCCGGCGCCGCGCCGAGACGGAAAAGCAGCAGCTCGAACTGGTTCGTGCTCGTCAGGCGGGTTCGTTCGTCGATTGCGAAGCCGCTATCCATGATTCTCTGGTGTCCTTTACGTGTGGCGCGATGCGTCCGGCATCCGCTCTCTGCCAACGTCTACGGCCTGGCGCGGGAAATCTTGAGCCTGCCGCTCCCGCACGAGCGTGCCGGATCAGGACACGCTCACACGCCCTCGCGCACGCGGCCAGCAGCATGCTCGCGCAGGAGCGCCGCGCAGCCCTGGGCGCTCACCGGCCTGCCGAACAGGTAGCCCTGCTGCCGCTCGCAGCGCAGCGAGCGCAGAAACGACGCCTGCTCGGGCGTTTCCACGCCTTCGGCGGTCACGCGCATGCCGAGCGAATGCGCCATCGCCACGACGGCCGAGGTGATCGCCACGGAGTCGCGGTTGTCGGGCAGACCCGCCACGAACGTGCGATCGACCTTCAGATGGTGCAGCGGAAAGCGCTTCAGATACGAAAGCGACGAGTAGCCGGTGCCGAAATCGTCCACTGAAATGCGCACGCCAATGGCGTTCAGCGCGTGCAGGAGAGGCAGCACACTCTGGCTGTCGCTCATCAGAATGCCTTCGGTGATCTCCACTTCGAGCGCGTCGGGCGCGAGGCCCGTGCGCGCGAGGCACCCCTCCACCTGTTCGACCAGCCCGTCCGCGATCTGGCGCGGCGAGAAGTTGACCGCCATGACGAAGTCGGGCGCGAAGAGGCGCCGCCACTGCGCGGCCTGGCGGCACGCGTGCTCGAGCACCCATTGGCCGATCGGGATGATCATGCCGGTGTCCTCGGCCACGGGGATGAACTCCACCGGCGAGACCTGGCCGAGCTCCTCGCTCTCCCAGCG
The DNA here is from genome assembly GCF_001718195.1 of Paraburkholderia nodosa. Lineage (GTDB taxonomy): Bacteria > Pseudomonadota > Gammaproteobacteria > Burkholderiales > Burkholderiaceae > Paraburkholderia > Paraburkholderia nodosa_A. The sequence continues at coordinate 79,846 of NZ_MCNV01000010.1, read as the reverse complement.
CAGCAGCGCCTCGGCGCCGATCATGCGGCCGCTTTCGCCATCCACGATCGGCTGATAGACGAGGCGCAGTTCGCCCGAAGCGAGCGCGCGGCGCAGCCCCCGCTCGATCTGGAAACGGCGCTGCAGGTGCTGGCGCAACTCGTTCGTGAAGAACTGGAACTGGTTGGTGCCGCGCTGCTTGGCCGCGTACATGGCCGAATCGGCGTTGCGCATGAGTGCGGCGGCGCTGCGGCCATCGTCGGGATACAGGCTGATGCCGATCGAGGCGCCCAGGTAGTACTCGTTGCCCGCGACCGCAAACGGCGCGGCAAGCGCGCCGAGCACGCGCTGCGCAAGCGCGACAAGGTCGTCCACGCCCTTGTAGCAGCACACCGCGATCACGAATTCGTCGCCACCCACGCGTGCGAGCGTGTCCCCCTCGCTCACGCAGCCGGTGAGGCGCCGCCCCACGTCGCGCAGCAGCGAGTCGCCGGCTTCGTGGCCACCCGTGTCGTTGACCTTCTTGAACCCGTCGAGATCGACGAAGAGGAGCGCCGGCTTCGCCGAACACGTAGCGCGCTCCAGCATCGCGTGCATGCGATCGGCGAGGAAGGTGCGGTTGTACAGGCCTGTGAGCGCGTCGCGCGTGGCGAGGTAGCGCAATTGCTGCTGCGCCTCGCGCACCGGCCCGATATCCGTGAACGAGACCACCACGGAAATCGGCTCGCTTTCGCCGGGCCGGAAGATCGGCAGCACGTTCTCGCTCACCCAGACGATCTCGCCGTCCGCGAGTTCGAGGCCGACGGTCTCGCCGAGCACCGGCTTGCCCGTCTCGAGCGCCTTCATGCTCGGGCGCTTCGAGGTGGGCAGGGGCTTGCCGCTTTCGTCGAGCACGCGCGGAATCACCTGCATGATGCTCATGCCGACAGCGTGCTCGGGCAGGCGCAGGAGGCGCCGCGCGCTGCGATTGCAGGCGAGCACGGTGTCGTCGCGGGCCTGCATCACGATGCCTTCGTTGAGGTGGTCCACCACGAGGCGATGATGCTCCTCGCTGAGCGCGAGACGCTCGGCCATGGTCTGCTGGTTGAGCATGGCCGCGACGCTGTGGGCGATGTCGCACAGCAGCGCCTCCTCGGCCGCGCTGGGCCGCCAGGGCCGGCTCTGGTACACGGCGAGCGCGCCCAGCACGCCGCCGTTGTCGTCGTCGAGCGGCGTCGTCCAGACCGCGCGCAGGCCGCTGTCGAGCGCGATGCGGCGGTACTCGCCCCACTCGTGCGCGAGTTCGTAGTCCTCCACGCATATCGTGCGCCGCTCGGCGATCGCCGTGCCGGACGGGCTCGTGCCGGAACCGACCGGCGTGCCGTCGAACGCGGCGTGATACTGCGCCGGCAAGTTCGGCGCACTGCCGATGCGCAGGCGCTGGCCGTCGGCATCGAGTTGCAGGACCGCACAGTTTGCGCCCGCGCCCAGCAGCCGCCCGGCGCGACAGCAGACTTCCGCCAGCAGTTCCGGCAGCGGCATGCTGCGCGACACCAGCCGCAATACGCTGCGCTCCTGTGCGAGCGCCGCATCGGTTCCGTTCGCGGCCCCGCTGGTTGGCCCGTCCGGTTCTTTCGACACCTCCGACTGACCGCCCCGTGATCCCGCTGCGCCGAACGCTCCCGCCGCTTGGGAATAGACCATACCTTCTTCCCCTCTTGTTGCCGCGGTGCCTGTGGTGCAGGTAGCGCCCGCGGCCGGCTCGATCTCTAATGTGGTGCGCGGCACACCGCTCGCCGTCAGGCGAGCGATTGCGCCGCCCCTGCGTTAACGGCAAGGGCGGCGCGATTCTTGAAGCGTTGGGGCGAAAGGCACGGGCCGGCGGCGAGCCGGATAACAGGGCGCGGACGGGAAGGCGCGCCGGGTGGAGGGGTATGGGCGGCGCGTAGGGGTTCGCGAGGGTAAACGCCTACGCGCGCCGGTACATCGCAAAAAACGCCTTACGCCTGACTCTTCTCGCTGCTTTCGCCGCTGCCGTCCTTGTGGAACACGCGCTTGGTCGCGCGCTTGGTGGCCTCGTAACCTTCGCGCGACGCATGCGCGATGCCGTGGCCCACCGTCTTCGCCGCGTGCGCGGTGGCGTGGCCGAAGTCGCGTGCGGCGTGGCCGGTTTTCGTGGCCGCTTCCTTCGAGTCGTGCTTGATGTTCTCCTTCACTTCGTGAAGGTCGGCGTGCGCCATCGTGCTGGCCATGCCCAGCACGAGCGCGGCAAGTATGGACCGTTTGGATTTCATCATCGGGCTCCCTTTTGTATTGTCATCGAATGACTGCGGACGCGTCGAGCATGACTGCCGCGCGTCCCGTAAGCAGCACGCGGCCCTCGCCGCGCACCGTAAAACCATAGAGTACCGTGTTGCCGCTGCCGCTCACGCGTTCGGCTTCGATCGCGAGCGGCGCGGCGAGCGTGTCGAGGCGCTCGATATGCGCCACTACCGTGCGCACGCTCGCAAGAAAACCGACGCGCGGACGCTCGGCCTCTGCGCCGTCCAGTGCGCCGAGCAACGCGCCATGCACCGCCATGGCCTGCGCCGCGTACTCCACGCCGCACACCGTCGCAAGGCGGCCGCGCGAGCGCAGCGGATTGTGCGGATCGCGATGGCTGGTCGCGATGCAGCGGATACGCGTCTCATCCCATGACTGTACCGCGTCGAGCAGGCACATCGCGCCGCTATGCGGTATGCGCGCCGCGATCCATGCGCGGTCGAGCGGCGCGCCCGGCGCGGCGTTCGCGATCACGTCCGCGAGCGTAGCGGGCAGAGTGGCTTGCGTCGTCATGCCCCCTCTCCAGACGCGTCCACGGGCTCGACGTCGATTTGCACACGCAGCTCGGGCATGTAGTCGATGACCACGCTCGCACGCTGGCCGGATGCATCCATGCGCGCGAGCGCTTCGAGCAGCGGCAGCACACGCGCGGCGGGATTGTTCGTGCGCAGCGCTTCGAGTTCAGGCGAGGCGAGCGGCGTCGCGAGCGCTTCGGTGAGCGTCACGTCGAGGCGCGCGAGCGTCGTCGCGCTGGCCTGCGGCGCGAGCACGAGCGCGACGCCGAATGCATCGGCCACGGGACGCAACGCGTGCAGCGGCTCGGGATAGTCGGCGTCGTAGGCGATCAGCAAGGTGGGCACGCCATCCACGGCCACCTGACACGCGCTTTCGAGCAGCCCCGCTGCGAAGCTGCCGTCGTGCGCGCACAGCACGTTCGATGCGGCCCGGTCGCGCGTCGCGATGCTCCAGTAGCCCGCGGGCGCGTTATGCACCGAGTTGTGAAAACGCGTGGGCGAAAGCAGGCGGTCGTCGCTTGCCAGCGCGTCGCAAATTATGTGGCAGTTCTGACCATCTCCACCCGAGGCCGCGAACACGGCGGCAAGCGTCGTCGCGTCGCGACCGCTCGCCGCGACGGCTTCGTGGCCCACGGCGAGCGCGGTCTTGACGACGGCCCCGGTGCGGCGGCGCTCTGCCGCCGGCAACCCCTCCGGCGGCGGCAGCACCGTGCGTGCGCTCACGTAGGGCGCGCGCGCGGCGAGCACGTCGGCCGTCTGCGGCCAGTTGGCGAGACCCGGGCCGATCACGCCGACGCTTTCGATGAATACGGAAAGTTTCATGGCGGTCATCCGTGATGTGCGCGGTCCGCGCGCCCGAACAGGAGGCTGCAGTTCGTGCCGCCAAAACCGAATGAATTGCTGAGTGCGGCGCCGACTTGCACTTCGCGGCTTTCCAGCACGTAGTCGAGGCCGAGCGCGGCGTCAGGCTGCGTGGTGTTGACGCCGGCGGGCACGAAACGATGGCGCAGCGCGAGCGCCGCGATCACGGCTTCGAGCGCACCCGCCGCGCCGAGCGTATGCCCCGTCGCGCCCTTGGTCGAGCTGCATGGCGTACGCTCGAACAGTGCGTTGATCGCGCGGCTTTCAGCAACGTCGTTGCTCGGCGTGGCCGTGCCATGCAGATTGATGTAGCCGATTTCTCCTGGGGCCACGCCCGCGGTGGAAAGCGCCTGCGCCATCGCGGCGCGCGCGCCGAGCCCTTCGGGATGCGGCGACGACATGTGATGCGCGTCGCTCGATTCGCCCACGCCGAGCAGGAGGATGGCGTCGTCGTCCAGCGTGTCGGGCGTGCGCTCGAGGAAGGCGAACGCCGCGGCCTCGCCAATCGAAATGCCGTTGCGGTTCACGTCGAACGGGCGGCACGGATCGCGCGAAAGCAGTTCGAGCGAGTTGAAACCGTACAGCGTCGTCAGGCAGAGCGAATCGACGCCGCCCACCACGGCCGCGTCGATCAGCCCCGCTTCGATCATGCGGCGGGCGGAGCCAAACACCTTCGCGCCCGAGGAACAGGCCGAAGAAATCGACGTGGCCGGGCCGCGCAGGCCAAAATAGGCGCGCACGAACGAGGCCAGCGCGAACGGGTTGTGCGTCTGCGCGTAATGAAAGCCCGGCTTGAGCGCGCCGCTTTCCAGGTCCCGCTGCCGGTAGGCGTTTTCGGTTTCGAGAATGCCCGAGGTGCTGGTGCCGACGAACACGCCCACCCGCTCGGCGCCATAGCGCGCGACGGCGGCCTGAATGTGTTCGGCGAAACCGTCCTGCGTGAAGCCGATCTGCGCGAGACGGTGGTTGCGGCACGCATAGTCCGCGAGGTCGGCGCGTAGCGTCTCGCTCTCGAGGCCCGCCACTTCGCCAATCCACGTATCGAGGTCCGCGCGCGCGAAGTCGCAGCGCGCGAGGCCCCCGCGCTTGCCGCGCAGCGCGTCGAGCGTCGCGTCGAGCCCGCGCCCGAGGCAGCTGGTAGCGGTGAAATGCGAAAGGATCAGTGGTTTCACGTCAGTCGTTCCGTTTGCGCAGCGGTGGATCAGGGTTGACCGGCTTCGCCGTCGAGGCACGCGCGCAGTGTGGTCCACTGCAGCTGGCGTTCTGCAGCGGCGCGCAGGAGCGATGGCAGAACGTCGAGCACGAGCGGCTTGCCGCTTGCGTCGCGCGCCGCGTGGCCGTCGTGCACGAGCAGGATGTCGCGCGCAGCCAGGCCATCGAGCAGGCGGTGCGTGACCGTGCCGGCCTCTTTCGCGCGGGTGTCGAAGCCGCGCCGCGTCCAGCTCGCGAGGTGCAGGCCGAGGCCGCACAGCACCGGCTCGAGGAACGGATTGCGCAGGCCCGCCGGTGCGCGGAAAAAGCGCGGCGGCGTCCCCGCGATTTCGGTGAGCGTGCGCTGCGCCGCCTCGATCTCGCGCTTCATCACGATTGGCCCCGAGACTGAAAACGTATGCCGATGGCGCTGGCTATGGTTCTCGACGGCATGGCCGCGCGCCACGATCGCTTCGACCAGATGCGGGTGGCGTCGCGCGAGATCGCCGATGCAGAAGAAGGTTGCGCGAACATCGAAGTGGTCGAGCAGGTCGAGCACTCGCGGTGTCACTTCGGGGTCCGGGCCATCGTCGATGGTGAGCGCGATGCGCTGCCCCGCGTGTTCGGGCAGGCGCGTCCAGTTCGGGCCGAGCAACGCGCTGCGCGGCCATAGGCCCGCGGCGATCAGCGCGAGATGCGACGCGACCACGCTGCCCGCGGCCCACGGCCACGCGTGCGGCTGCGCGACCACGGCGGCGGCCGCTCCCGCGTGCAGCGCCGCCGCGCCGCTTATGAACGGCGACGGCCTCCAGCGGCGCGCCGTGGCGGACGCGGGCGTCGCATGCGTAGCGCGCAACGAAGCCGAATTCATGCGCGGCCTCCGTGCGGGTGGGTCATCTGCGCGGGTTCGGTACGCGGGCGAGCGTGCCGCCGCTCGTCGCGCGTATCGGCGCTCAGGTGCGCCTCGTCGCTGCTGTGCACGAGCGGCGGCGCGAGAATCGCCGCGAACACGAGCGCGAGCATCGCGCCCGGCCCCACCGTCAGCCCGAACGTTTCGAGCAGTGGCACATGAGACAGCGAGAGCAGGCCGAAGCCCGCCACCGTCGCGAGATTGGCGACGAGGAGCGAGACGAGCGTGCGCGGCGTGATGCCCGCTTCGTCGTCGCGCTTGCAGAAGAACAGCGCATAGTTCGAGCCCACGGCGACGATGAGCAGCATGCCGACCAGGTGCAGGATGGTGAGCGACACGCCTGCCAGCGCGAATCCCGCGGCCACGACCAGCACCGCCGCGACGAGCGGCGCGAGCGCCCTCGCCGCACGCGAGAACGAGCGCAGCGCGAACACCAGCAGCACGACGATGACGGCGAAACCCGCGAGCGAGAGGCGAATGTCTTCGTGCACGTAGTCCACGTACATGCGGTCGGCTTCGGCCTTCATGTCGACGAAGAGCGCGCCCGGCACGTTCGCACGGGCGACGGCGCCGCTCACGGAGCTGGCGTCGAGGCTCGGCGTATTCATGGCCTGCGCGCCTTGTGAATGGCGCGGCGCGCGCAAGGCGAGCATGGCGCTCCACTGGCCGTCGCGCTGGGTCAGGAGCGCATCGACGGCGAGCGCCATCGACGTGCCCTTGAGGTCCGCACGCGTGACGAGCGGCGCGTTGCGCGCCGCCTCGACGTCGGCGAGGAACGGCGCGAAGGCGTCGGGCCTCACATCCACCGGCTGGTTCCTGAGCGCCTCCTGCAGGCGCGCCGTGAGCACGTCCTTGCCGGGCAGGCTCGCGAGGCGTGCACGCTGGGTGGCGTCGCTCGGCAGGTAGCGCGCGGGGCTCTCGAAGCCGCCCAGCACACCACGCTCGACGAGCGGCTGCAACTGCGCGCCGACCTTCTCCGCGCCTTCGAGCGCGGCCTGCTCGCTCGCGGCCGGAATCACCACGAGATAGCGCACGTCGGGCGCGCCCACGTCCGCGCGCAGGCGCGTGTCGAGCGCCTGGCTCGCGGCGGGCACGGGGCTCAAGGCGGCAAGCTCGTGGCTCCAGAGGTCGTCGCGATGCAGCCAGAGCGACGCGAGCGCGGCGAGCACGAGCGCCGCGAGCGGCCAACGCAGGCGCGGTGCGGCGTGCGCCAGGCGCGCGAGCGCCGCGCCGATACGCGACACATCGCGGATCGCGACTGCTCCGCCCGACAGTTGCGGCAGCACGAATCGCGTGACGAGCGCGGCACTCACGAGGCCCGCGATCGAATAGAGCCCGAGTTGCACGAGGCCGGGGAAGCCCGAGAACAGCATCGTCGCGAAGCCGCACACCGAGGTCAGCACGCCAAGGCGGATGGTCGGCCAGTAAGCGGCGAGCCATGCGCGCATCGACTCGCGGCCCTGAGGCGCGCCGCGGGGGCCACCCTGCGACGACTGCACGAACAGATAGATCGAGTAGTCCACCGCCTCGCCCATCAGTGTCGTGCCGAAGCCGAGCGTCAAGCCATGCACCGTGCCGAACACGAGCGAAACCGTCGCAATGCCCGCCGCCACACCCGAGAACACCGGCAGGAGCCCGAGCCCCAGCGTGCGCGGCGAACGGTACAGCGTGAGCAGCAGCGCGACGATCAGCACGAGGCTCAGGGTGGAGAGGCGTTCCACGTCGTGGCGAATCGCGTCGCGCGTGGCGACCCCGAACACGCCCGGCCCCGTCAGCGATACCTGGTAGGCCGAAGCATTGGGCAAGGTGCGCGTGGCGGCGGCAAAAGCGGCGCGCACGGCGTCGATGGCGCGGGACTGGGCGTCCGTGTCGGAGCCGGCGGCCGCCGTTTGCGCCACCAGCACGGCGCGCCGGCCGTCGCGCGAGGCCCAAACGCCGCCGCGGCTCGCAGGCTGCGCCGCGCTATCGAGCTGGCCGACCATCGCCGCCACTTCGCCCGTCGGGTCGCGCGGCAGCAGGTCCTTGGCAACCAGCCCCGCCGACGAAGTCAGCAGATCGAGGCTCTCGCCCAGCGCTTCGTGCAGCCCTTGTTCCGTGAAGTGTTGCGGCGTGACCGCGGGGCTCAGCACATAGCGGTGGGCGAACATGAACTGCTCGTCGCGCGCGTCGTTCTGGCCCGAGCCGTTGTGGATCGCCACGAATTGCGGGTCGGCGCGCAGGCTCGCCGCCACGCGGCGCGAAAGCTCCGCGCGCGTGCTCTCGTAGCCGCCGTCGATGCCGATCAGAATGAGCCGGGACGCCAGCCCGTCGCGCAGTTGATCGACGAGCACTTGCTGCGTGGGGCTCGGCGAGCGCGGCAGAAACGCCGAGAGATCGGCGGTGAAGTTCGCGCGGCCGATCGCCACCGCGCACGCGACGAGGCACAGCAGCCACACCGCAACGGCGCGGCGCTGCACGAGCGCGACGCCGCGCGCAAGGACCGGATGGGCGCGCGGGTCCATCAGTTCGCGTCCGCGGAAAGGGCATGCAGGCGCATCACCGAATGATCGCCGTCTGCCTGCTGGATCGCGACGCTGCGCATCGCGTCGCGCGTGCCGTCGATCGTGATGGTGCTCACTACCTTGCGCATGCGCGAGTCGAGCGGCGTGAGCGTGAGCGTCCAGTCGTCGCCCTCACCCGTGAGCGCGACCTTGTACACCTGCTCCAGCGCGAAGCGGTTGCCTGCGAGCGTCGCACGGATGCTCTCGATGAACGCACCCAGTTCCGGATAGCGCGCGAGCGCCAGCGTGTACTTGTGGTTCTCGCGCTGCACGGTGAGCATGTCGCCGTCCACCACGAGGTGCTCGGGCTTCGGGTTCTGCGTGATCTTTTCCAGATGATCGGGCGCGACGAACACGAGTTCGCCCGACGACTCCACGGGCTGTGTCGCAATCGAGAGGTACTTCGTCTCGGTGAAGCTCGCACGGCCGGACTTGCGCTGCGCGAGCGTGGACATCAGGCGGTCGAGCGTCCACGCGGGCTGCGCGGTTTCGGCGGCCTGTGCCGGCACGGCAGGCGCGGCCGCCGTCATGACGGAAGCGGCTAGGAAAGCGGCGCTCGCCAGCGCACGCTGGCAGCGAGTGCGCAAGGTTGCGCAACGGCGGTTCGCGCTCATGCGTCGGTCACCTCGTGCACAGGTAGCTCGGCATGGGGGCGCGTCTCGCGGCGGCGCACCGTGGCCGGCGCACGCGCTGCAGTGCTCGCCGCCGCAGTTGCCGATGCCGTTGCGCCAACCATCGCGCCCTGCCTGCCGCCCTGCCAGAAGTCGTAGTAGTTGAACCAGTTGTACGGCGCCAGGCGGCAATAGCGATCGAGCAGGGTCACGTAGCGCACGAGCGCCGCGTCGATGGCGCGCTGGCGCGACTCGCGCGGCACGTCGGTGAAGTCCGCCAGCGTTTCGAAGTGCACGTCGTAGCGATTGCCGCCGCGATACAGGCCCGTCATGAACAGCACCGGGCGCTTGAGCATCGCGGCCATGTAGAGCGGCCCGAGCGGGAACGCCGCCGGTTCGCCGAGAAACGCCATACGGCGCATGGTGGCGGCGTCGTCGGCGAGCAGCGTGCGGTCCGCGAGCATACCCACCATGCAGTTCTGGTCAAGACGCTCGTGCACCTTCAGCATCGAGCCAACCTGGCCGAGCCCGATCACTTCGGGCTTCGCCGCGGGATTCACGGCGGCGAGCGTCGCGTTGATCTTCTGCGCGTTCTCTTCGTACATCGTCACGACCACGCGCAGGTCGGGCCGCGTGCGGCCGAGCGCGCGCACGATCTCGAAGCTGCCGAGATGCGCGCCCATCAGGAACACGCCGCGCCCCTTGGCGAGCGTCTCGTCCACGAGCGTATGGCCGTGCGGGCGGATATCGAACATGTCGAAGCGCGCGTTCGCCAGGTAGATGCGGTCGTGAATCGTCGACGCGAATGTAAACACGTGGCGGTAGATATCGCGCCAGTGCGCCGGGCGGCCCAGCACGCGGCGCAGGTAATCGCGCGAGGCGGCGCACGCGCGCGGCGAAAACAGCACGAAATACAGCGCGATCAAATGCAGCAGCACGCGGCCCGCGCGGCGGCCGAGGCGCAGCGAGAGCCACGTCATGATGCGCAGGAGCAGCGTATTGCTGCGCTCCTGCTGGTTCGCCCAGTCGGTGCGCTTCGTCATGGCTGCGCTCCGGTTTTTTCGTCGCTGATGACGCCGCTCGCGACATCGCGCGCGCCCGCGCGCAACGTGAAGCGGATCGCGCCGCTCGCCGCCGCGTCCCAGGCGAGGTCGAGCGTTTCGCCAGGCGCAGCCGGGCTCAGGAATTTCGCGGTGCCGAGCTTGAACGTGGTGAACGGCCGGTTCAGCGCGTCGCCGATCGCGTCGATGGCGTGATCGAGCAGCACGACGCCGGGCACGATCGGGTGACCCGGGAAGTGGCCCGGCAGCGCGGGATGATCGGCGGGAATCGCGAACGAAAGCGTTGACGCCGGTTTGGCCAAAGCGTCGCCCGCTTCCCGCTTGGCGGGCGCGAGGCCGCCGCGCATCTGCCGCGCGACGAACGCCGCGAGCACGTCATGCGGCAGCTTGCCGGTGTCGTTGCGCGGCAGGGAATCGACGAACAGCAGCGGACGCGGCAGAAACGCGCGATCGATGCGCTCGCGCAGCGCGCGCTGCAGATCGGCAAGCGTGAGCGTGGGCGCGACGACGAGCGCGACGAGGCGCTGCACGATGTCGTGTCCCGTATGCGCATCGTGCTCGAGGTGCGCGGGCATGAAGAACACGCCGTCCACCACGCCAGGAATCGCGTTGAGCTGATGGTTGAGGTAGGCGAGCGAGGTCCGCTTGCCCGCGATGTTGATGAGGTCCGCCTTGCGTCCGTGCAGCAGGAAACGCTGCGCGTCGAGCAGTTCGATGGCGTCGCCCATCGGCACCGGCTCTTCCACGTGGCCGCCCGAAACCCACATCGTGGAGCCTTCGTCGTCCTGGACCGCGCTTGCGCGCGCTTCGAAGCGAACCTGCGGGAACAGTTGCCACGTTGCGCCCTTCGCGGTGCGGCGCGTCGCGATCTGGCCGGTTTCGGTGCTGCCGTAGATTTCGACGAGCGGCGCCTTCAAGCGCGTTTCCGCTTCGAGCGCGAGCTTTTCCGAGAGCGGCGCGGTGGCGGAGAGCACCAGCTCGGCCGGCGGCAGCGCGTGATCGGTGGCGAGCAGCGCGCGCAGATGGATCGGCGAGGTCACGAGCACGCGCGGCTGCGGCACGGCTTCGAGTTCGTCGCGGATATCGACGGGATAGAACGGCAGCCGGTTGCTGAACGCGAAGCCACCGATCAGCGGCAGCAACACGGTCACTTCGAAGCCATACATGTGCTGCGGCGGCACCGTGCCGACGATCGTGCAGTCGCGCGCGGCGAGCAGGCCGTGCCGCTCGGCCGACGCGCGCACGCCCGCCACCAGCACGCCCCACGTCTTGGCATGCGGCACCGGCGCGCCGGTGGACCCCGACGTGAACACGTAGGCCGCGACGCGCGAGGCGTCGATCCGCGGGACGGCGAACGGCGCGTGCCCGTCGGCTTCCTGCCGGGCTTCGGGATACGCGAAACGCGGCAGGTCGATGGCGCAATCGGGCGCGTCGTGCAGGCAGAACGCGTCGGGTGCGAACGAGGCGAGCTGGCGCACCGTTTCCGGCGTCTGCGTCGAGGGCAGCAGGCTGATGCGGCCAGAGACGAGCGCCGCGCACAGGCCCACGGTAAAGCGGTAGCGGTCGCGGCAAACGTTGAATACGTGGCCGCCCGCCGGCAGTGCCGCGGCCACACGCGTGACATCGGCGAGGAACGCGCGCACCGTGACGGGCGCGCCGTCGCGCCAGGCCATGACCTGATCGGGCGACGTATGAAAAACGAGCGGATGAGTCTGCATAACTTCAGTCAATACGGATTCCTGCGTTGTTCCCTGCTTTGATTCAGGCTGGCGAGCGGCGTCCATGATCAGGAATGCTCCGCGTGCGCCTGGGTCGTCTGCCGGTATGCGCGAATCGCGTCGAGCATGCCGGCATTCGCCTCGCCGGGCAGCACGAAACGCCGGCATGCGTGCTCGGCGACGAACATCACCGCCACGAGCGGCAACGCCAGATAGTTGGCGAACGTCGACCACGCGACGATCGGTGCAACCGCGAACATCAGCGTCGAAACGCCGGCAATCGCGACGAAAAAAACCGTCCATGCGAGCGTGATCTGGCGCGTATAGCGCGCGACGGACGGCGTCAGCGCGCCGCCGTGAATCATCGACGCGAACTGCGTGCAAAGCGGCACGCGCCCCGCCGCGAGCGTGCGCCCGAACAGCAACGCCATCGCGAGGTTGAAGCTCACATGCTCCAGATACAGTCCCCACTCAAAGTGCCAAGCAAGCGGCGTGCGCATGAACCATAGCGCGAGCACCACGAGCGTCCACAGCGGCAGCAGCCACGCCCGGCGCGGCGAACGCGCGGCGGCGGCCGGCGCGATCGCGAGCGGGGGCACCAGCGCCATGGCCAGGCCGAAGCCGTGCGCGCCGGGCGTCGCGACCGCGTAGTGCGCGCCGATTTCCCAGGCGGCCACAGCCGCCACTCCAAGCGCCGCGCGCGCTGCCGCGGCCACGGCGCTCACCGCCCGCCTCCGCGCACGCGCGCGCCAGAGGGCCGTACGCAGGGCGCCGGCGGGCGGTCGGCCCCGGTGCGACCCAGGGCGGTCTGGCTAAGCAAAGAGGGCATCTGGCAAATATCGCAAATGGACTCGTAAGTGAATCGTAGGGTGAGGCAAGCGCCCCGAATCCTCTTAAGAAACGCAAGTATCGGGCCGGTTTCTTGCAAGCGTGTTCAGGCACGCACATTTTAAGATTGGCGGGACCCGATCACCTGTCCTGCCGGATGCCGGTTTGTAACTGAATGTTCGGAATCGCGTCAGGCGGGGTTTTTGTCCGATCCAGACAGGCCCGAAGCCGTGCAAGCGTCTCGCGCGTTCCGATCCCAAAAAAGCGCGGCGCCTGGCACCGACCCTCTGTAACCCTTTCGGCTGGGAGCACGGTATACGCACCGATACCCTTCACTTAGAATCCTGGTAACTTTTACATCAAACGAACCCTAAAAACGGGTGGCCGGCGCTTTCGACCCGCACGCCCGGAGAGCCCACGCATGATGAACGCACTGGAACAAGAGCTCGCCACGCAGATCGTGAAAGAGCTGAATCTCGAAGATGTCTCGCTCGACGAAGTGGGCGCCGACACTCCGCTCTACGGCGAAGGCTTCGGGCTCGACTCGATCGACATCCTGGAAATTGCGCTGCTGATCTCGAAGAAGTACGGCTTCGAGCTGCGCTCGGACAATCCGGAAAACGAAAAGATCTTCGCGACGCTCGGCTCGCTGGCCGCCTACGTCGCGGCGCACCGGGTGCGCTGACGTGCGCGGCGCGTAGTGCCATGACTGCCGGCGCAGGCCAGGACCTGGCCAGGATTGAGGGAGGAAAACCCATGCGTGCACTCGTGACAGGCGGCAGCGGCGCACTCGGACAGGCCATCAGCGTGGCGCTCGCGCAGGCGGGCCACGAGGTCTGGGTGCACGCGAACCGGCGTCTGGCCGAGGCCGAAGCCGTCGCGCAGCGCATCGTCGCGGCGGGCGGCAGCGCGCACGCCATCGCCTTCGACGTGACCGACGCCGACGCGGCCCAAGCCGCGCTCGCGCGGCTCGTGGACGACGCGCCCGTGCAGATCCTGGTGAACAACGCGGGCATTCACGACGACGCGCCCTTGGTGGGCATGCGCCGGGAGCAATGGCGCCGCGTGATCGACGTCTCGCTCAACGGCTTTTTCAACGTGACCCAGCCGCTCCTCATGCCGATGATCCGTACGCGCCACGGGCGCATCGTCAACATCGCCTCGCTCGCGGGCGTGATGGGCAATCGCGGCCAGGCGAACTACGCGGCCGCGAAGGCCGGGCTGATCGGCGCAACGAAATCGCTCTCGCTGGAGCTGGCCTCGCGCGGCATCACGGTGAACGCCGTGGCGCCCGGTATCATCGCTTCGCCCATGGCGGAGCACGCGTTTCCCGCCGAGCGCATCAAGCAGCTCGTGCCCGCGCAGCGCGCCGGCCAGCCCGAGGAAGTCGCGGGCATGGTGGCGTACCTGGTGTCCGACGCGGCCGCCTATGTGACAGGGCAAGTGCTCTCGATCAACGGCGGCCTGGCTTGAACACGCGGCGCGTTTTCCGCTGCTGCATCCTCTGAGGAAATACGAGTGTCTGTGCAACCCTTCGACGCAAAGCGGCAGTCGCGCTCCGCGCCCGGCACCAGCACGGGCGCGAGCGCCGAAGCATCCGGATACGACGTCCCCGCGCACGATGCGCCGGACGTCCGCCCGGGCGGTTATGCGCGCGCAGCGGCGCGACCTAGAATTTTTACAGGGTCTCACGCTGTCGAGGCACCCGCTGCCATGGCCACGCCTTCGTCCACGCATCTCGTCCTGATCCCGAGCTACAACCCGGGCGCCAAGCTCGACGAAACCGTGCGCAGCGCACGCGCGCAATGGAACCCCGTGTGGGTCGTGGTGGACGGCAGCACGGACGGCAGCGCCGCGCGCCTGCAGGCCATGGCCAACGACGACCCCGGCCTGCACGTCATCGTGCTGCCCGACAACCGGGGCAAGGGCGGCGCGGTGCTCGCGGGGCTCGAAGCCGCCGCGGCGCGCGGATTCACCCACGTGCTGACGATGGACTCCGACGGCCAGCACCCCGCCGCGCTGATTCCCGAATTCATGGCCGCCTCGCAGGCCGCGCCCGACGCCATGGTGCTGGGCCTGCCGAAGTTCGACGCGAGCGCGCCGCAATTGCGCGTGCAGGGACGACGCCTGTCGAACTTCTTCGCCGACTTCGAGACGCTGTGGGCCGGCATTGGCGACTCGCTATACGGCTTTCGCGTGTACCCGATCGCGCCACTGAAGGCGATCATGCACCGCCAGACGTGGATGCGCCGCTTCGACTTCGATCCCGAAGCCGCCGTGCGCCTGTGCTGGGCCGGCGTGCGGCCCATCCAGATCGAAGCGCCGGTGCGTTACTTCGGCGCCGATGAAGGCGGGGTCTCGCATTTCAACTATGTGCGCGACAACCTGCTGCTCGCGGGCATGCATCTGCGGCTCGTGAGCGGCTTCGCGCTGCGCCTGCCGCGCTTGCTCGGCAGGCGCCTGCTGCCCTGATCGCTCGATGGCTTCTTACGCCGTGGCGCGCATCGCTGCGCTCGTGCGGTAGTCGGCCAGCAAGCGCTCCTGCCTTTTGCCGGCCGCCGCGAGATTGCGCGCCTTGACGTGGCCGAAGCCGCGAATCTCGTCGGGCAGCGCCGCCAGCTGCAGCGCGACGGGCAGGCGCTGGGCGTCGAGGCTCGCGCAGAATTCGTCCACGAGCGCGACGTATTGCGCAATCGAGCGGCGTTCGTCGCGACGCTCTCCGGTCTTGCCGAACACGTCGAACGCCGTCCCGCGCAGCCCCTTCATGCGGGCCAGCGTGCGCAACACCGGCAGCACCCACGGACCGAAACGGCGCTTCACGAGATGACCGTGCTCGTCGCGCTTCGCGAAGAGCGGCGGCGCGAGCCAGAAGTTCAGCTTGTAGTCGCGTCCCGGCTCGCCTTCGAACTGCTCACGCAGCTTCTGCAGATACGCGGGATCGGCGTAGAGACGCGCGACCTCGTATTCGTCCTTGTAGGCCATGAGCTTCGCGAGATTCACGGCAACGGCGCGCGTGAGCGGCAGCTTCGCGTCGCAGCCAAGCGCTGTCTCTTTCACGCGAATGCGCTCGACCACGCGGCGATACTGCTGCGCATAGGCGGCGTTCTGATACGCCGTGAGCAGCGCTTCGCGCGCGGCGATCACCTTGTCGAGCGATTCGGGCATGCGCAGAACGACGGCTTGCGGCTCTGCCTGCGTCCTGGTGAGCGCGCGCACGACCGCCTCGCCATGATGCGCGACGTAGCGGCCCCAGTTGAACGCCTGCTGGTTCTTCTCCACGGCCACGGCGTTGAGTTCGATCGCGCGACGCAGATGCGCGAGTTCGAGCGGCAGCCAACCCTTTTGCCACGCATAGCCCAGCAGCAGCGGATTGCTGTAGATCGTGTCGCCGAGCAAGGCCAACGCGAGCGCATTGGCGTCCACGAACGCACAGCCCTCGCCGATGCTCGCACGCAGTTCAGCCTCGGTTTGCGCGCCCGGAAACGTCCACTTCGGATTCTTGACGAATTCCGCGGTCGGCGTCGCGCCGCTGTTGATCGCCGCGACCGTCACGCCATGCTGGGTGCGCGAGAGCACGTCGCCCGAAGCGGAGACGATCGCATCGCAGCCGATCACGAGGCGCGCCTCGCCCGTGGCGATGCGCGTGGCGTGCAAGGCGGCGGGCGTCGCCGCCACCTGCACGTGGCTCAGCACGGCGCCGCCCTTTTGCGCGAGCCCGGCCATGTCGAGCACGGTCACGCCCTTGCCTGCAAGATGCGCGGCCATGCCGATCAGGCCGCCGATGGTCACGACACCCGTGCCGCCCACGCCCGTCACGAGGATGCCGTAAGGCTTCGCCAGTTGCGGGAGCACCGGCATGGGCAGCGCGTCGAAATCGATCGCTGCGGCGCTGGACACGTTCGCCGCGCGCGGCTTGCGCAACTGCGCGCCCTCGGCCGTCACGAAGCTCGGGCAAAAGCCCTTCACGCACGAAAAGTCCTTGTTGCACGACGACTGGTTGATCTTGCGCTTCGTGCCGAGCGGCGTGTCGAGCGGCTCGACGGACAGGCAGTTCGATTGCACCGAGCAGTCGCCGCAGCCCTCGCACACGGCGTCGTTGATGAACGCGCGGCGCGCCGGGTCGGGATAGGCGCCGCGCTTGCGGCGACGGCGCTTTTCGGTGGCGCAGGTCTGGTCGTAGATCAGCACGGTGGTGCCGGCGATTTCGCGCAACGTGCGCTGCACGCTGTCGAGCTGGTCGCGATGGTGAACATCCACGCCCGCCGGCAAGACGATATTCGAGTCGTATTTTTGCGGCTCGTCCGTGACGATGACGATGCGCTTCGCCCCTTCGGCATGCACCTGATGCGCGATCTGCGGCACGGTGAGCACGCCGTCCACGGGCTGGCCACCCGTCATCGCCACCGCGTCGTTGTAGAGAATCTTGTAGGTGATGTTGGCGTTCGATGCGATGGCCGCGCGAATCGCCAGCAGTCCTGAGTGAAAGTACGTGCCATCGCCGAGATTCACGAACACGTGCTTGTCGCCCGAGAAATGCATCTGGCCGAGCCACGCCACGCCCTCGCCGCCCATCTGGCTGAACGTTTCCGTCTTGCGGTCCATCCACATCGACATGTAGTGGCAGCCGATGCCCGCCAGCGCACGCGAGCCTTCGGGCACATTCGTCGAGGTGTTGTGCGGACAGCCCGAGCAGAACCACGGCTTGCGCTCCACCGTCACGCGCGGCTTCGCTGCCTCACGTTCCTTCGCCTCGATGATCGCCACGCGCGCGAGCATACGCGCACGCACCTCCGCGGGCACGTCGGCGCGCGCGAGACGCCGCGCAATGGCCTTGGCGATCAGTGCGGGCGAGAGTTCGTAGTGCGCAGGCAGCAGCCAGTTGCCGCGCGGCACCGACCATTCGCCGCCTTCGTTGTCGCGCTCGTCGAACTTGCCGTAGATCTTGGGACGCACGTCTTCGCGCCAGTTGTAGAGCTCTTCCTTGAGCGCGTATTCGAGAATCTGGCGCTTTTCCTCCACCACGAGAATTTCTTCGAGCCCGGTGGCGAAGCCGCGCGCGTCCTGCGCGTCGAGCGGCCACACACAGCCCACCTTGAGCACGCGCACGCCGATCTGCGCGCAGGTTTCGTCGTCGAGACCGAGGTCGGTGAGCGCCTGGCGCACGTCGAGATACGCCTTGCCCGCGGTCATGATGCCAAAGCGCGCGCGCGGCGAATCGATCACCACGCGGTTCAGGCGGTTCGCGCGCACATAGGCGAGCGCGGCGTACCACTTCTCGTCGAGCAGGCGCGCTTCCTGGGCGAGCGGCGTGTCGGGCCAGCGGATATTGAGCCCGCCTTCGGGCATGGTGTAGTCGGCGGGCGTGACGATTGCCACGCGATCCGGGTCCAGGTCGATCGACGCGGTCGATTCGATCACGTCGGTCACGCACTTCATGGCGACCCACAAGCCGGAGTAGCGGCTCATGGCCCAGCCGTGCAAACCGTAGTCGAGATATTCCTGCACGTTCGCGGGATAGAGCACGGGAATGCCCGCCGCGATGAGCGCGTGCTCGGACTGGTGCGCAACCGACGACGACTTCGCCGCATGGTCGTCGCCCGCGAGCACGAGCACGCCGCCGCGCGCGTCGCTGCCCGCGGAGTTGGCGTGCTTGAACACGTCGCCGGTGCGGTCGACGCCGGGGCCCTTGCCGTACCACATGCCGAACACGCCGTCGCGCTGCGCGCCGGGCCAGAGATTGATCTGCTGCGTGCCCCACACGGCGGTGGCGGCGAGGTCTTCGTTCACGCCGGGCTGGAACACGACGTCGTGGGCCTGGAGGTGCTTTTTCGCCTTCCAGAGCGACTGGTCGAGCGCGCCGAGCGGCGAGCCGCGATAGCCCGAGACGAAGCCCGCGGTATTCAGGCCGGCCTTGCGGTCGCGCGCCTTTTGCAGCATGGGCAGGCGTACCAGCGCCTGGGTGCCGCTGATGTACACGCGGCCCTTTTCTAGCGTGTATTTATCGTCGAGCGAAACGGATGCGGCTAGCGATGCAGCGTCTACGGCGGCACGGTCTGGGGCGTTCATGGCGGGGCTGTCTCCGGAATCGGTACTTCATCGGTACGTTTTCCGGGCGAGTATAGGAAGCCGATATGCCATCGTAAAATCACAAATTGGGAACACCGGTATGCGAAAAACGGATGGCTGGACGCGCAGTCATCCCCGCGTCGACGGGCGCTTGCTCAAGCGCCTCGGGCATTTGCCGTTAACACGCGGGACCAGCAACCACTCATTCCGGAGTCCCGCTTGCACGCGAAACCACGCGCCCTGCCATCTGCATCTGTCTTGTTCGGAACCCTGGCCGCAACCCTGCTGATCAGCGGCTGCGTCTCGAGCCCCCGAGTCGCCACCGCCCCCGCGCGCCCCACGACCGTGGTTGTCGCTCCGCCGCCGCCGCCCCCGCCTGTCGTCGTCGCACAACCCGTTTATGTGCCGCAACCGTATGACGCCTATGTCTCGGTCGTGCTCGACCGCGACGTGGTCTACGCCGGCGGCAGCACGTATATCTGGATCGTGGGGCCGGACGGCCACCGCCAGCGCCGCTACTACGGCCGCGGCGATCTGCGCGGCGAAGTCCTGCACCGCCGCGCGGAACTGCGGGTGGTGATGGCGCATAACGAAGGCCATCTGCCGATGCAACATGCGCACATGTCCGAGCCCCAGCGCGTGCGCGTGACGATGCAGCCGCACGGCACGCCGCCGCATGGATACCGGCCCCAGCCGGGCGGGCATCCGCCGGCGCACACCGCCCAACATCGCCCGCCGCCCGCACCGAACCGCAACGCGAACGCCAGCGCCAACGCCAATGCCGGCCATCACCGCCACCCCGACGGCCATCCCAACGCCGCTCCCGCGCCGCGTTTCGCGGGTCAGCCGCCGCATGCCGGTTAAGGCTGGCTAAGGATTGAAGTTCAAACCGGCGGCCAGCGTTCGCTGGCCTGCCGAAAATGCGCCGCGGCATCCCTCTGGCGGCGCCTCCTCCCCTTGCCTCACCTGCCGCCGCCCGCCGCGCGGTTGCGGTTGCGTCCCCAAAAATTCCTGCCCGAAGCGCATCCTCGGTACAACATCGCCGCGACTAAGTGACGCGATATATATCATATTGCGATATTATCCCTATTCTTTGGGCGGCGCCGAGCCGTCTGCGCTCCCCATCCGTTTCCGCTCCGAATCGTGTCACGCTTCAAGGTCCTTCGCTGGCTCACCCGCTTCACCCCTTCCAGGGTCACCATCACATGGCGCGAGCGCCTGCGCTCGGGCGGCGGCGCGCTGGTCGGCATCGCGGTGACGGGCGCGCTCGCGCACCGGCTGCCTGGCGGCGATGCGGGCATTCCGTACCTGATCGCCCCGATGGGCGCCTCCGCCGTGCTGCTGTTCGGCGTCCCCGCCAGCCCGCTCGCGCAGCCCTGGTCGATCATCGGCGGCAATCTCGTTTCCGCCACCGTGGGCGTGACCGCGGCGATGTGGATCCATGACCCCGTGCCGGCCGCCGCCGCGGCCATCGCCGTGGCCATCGTCGCGATGTTTACGCTGCGCTGCGTGCATCCGCCCTCAGGCGCAGTCGCGCTGACCGCGGTGCTGGGCGGCCCGGCCGTGCATGCGCTCGGCTATGAGTTCGTATTCGTGCCCGTCGCGCTGCAGTCGTTCCTGCTGCTCGGCGGCGCGCTCGTCTATCACGCCGCCACGGGGCATCGCTATCCGCATGCCGCGCGGCGCCCGCGGGTGGCCGGCCCCGTCCCCGCGCAAGCCGGTTTCACGCGTGCCGACCTCGAAGCCGTGCTGCGCGAGCGCGACGAAATGCTCGACATCGACACCGACGACCTGGAAGCCGTGCTCCAGGACGCCGAGATCCGCGCCTACGCGCGCAGCTTCGGCGAACTGACCTGCGCCGACGTCATGTCGGCCAACGTGGTGAGCATCACGCCCGCGACGACCGTGGGCGAAGCGCGCTCGCTGCTCAAGCGCCACGACGTGAAGGCACTGCCCGTGGTAGACGCGCATCACCAGGTGAAAGGCATCGTCACGCGCGCCGACCTCGCCCACGACGGGCGCGAACGGCATCCGCTGCGTCTCATGCTTTGCGCGATTGCGCGCCTGTTCCGGCCGCACGCAGAGTCCGGCCAGTGTGTCGGCACGCTGATGACCACGCATGTGCTCACCGTCGCGAACACGACGCCGATCGTCGAACTCGTGCGTATTTTTGCGGGCCGCGGGCACCACCATGTGCCGGTGGTCGATCACGAACACCGGCTCGCGGGCATCATCACGCAGGCCGATTTGATCTCCGGGCTCTATCACCAGGCGAAGACGCCGCAGCAGGCACCGGCCTGAACCGCTTGGCGGCCAGAATCGCGGCCATACACCTGGCCGCATGCCGACGTGACAGGCGTTTTCGGGTATAAATGTCATATCGTGATATATTAGGAGACTAAACCGTTCCAGGGACTCCCGATGAAAAAAAGCGCGCGCGAGCTCGACAAGGTCGACTTTGAACAGCTGTCCGAATTTCGCTACCAGATGCGCCGCTTCGAGCGCTTCTCGGAGCAGGCCGCGCAGGCCGAGGGCATCACGCCGTTGCAATACCTGTTGCTGCTGCATGTGAAGGGTTACCCCGGCCGCACGTGGGCGACCATCGGCGAGTTGGCCGAGCGTTTGCAGGCGCAGCATCACGGCGTGGTGGCGCTCGTCTCGCGCTGCGAGGCGATCGAACTCGTCGAGCGCCGCGTGAGCGAGCGCGACCGGCGCCAGGTGGAAGTGCATTTGCTCGCTGCCGGCGAAAAGCTGCTCGCGCGCCTGGCCGAACTGCATCGCGCCGAGTTGAAGTCGCTCGAGGGCGCATTCACCATTCCGCGTATCGATCTTTAGGGCCTGCTCACCATGCATTCCGACGATTCCCACAAGCGCGACTTCTCGGCGAACGCACGCCTGCCCGGCATCAGCGCGCTGGCCGCCGTGATTGGCGCACTGGCCACGCTCGCGGCGTTCGTGCTGCTGAGCCTGATCCACTGGTTCACGAACCTGTTCTTCTTCGGCCAGTTCTCGTTCGCCGACCGCTCTCCCGCGCTCAACACGCTGGGGCCGTGGGTCATCGTCGTGCCGGTGATTGGCGGACTGATCGTCGGGATGATGGCGCGCTTCGGCTCCGAAAAAATTCGCGGCCACGGCATTCCCGAAGCCATCGAAGCCATTCTGTTCGGCAAGAGCAAGATGTCGCCGAAGGTGGCCGTGCTCAAGCCGCTTTCGTCGGGCATCGTGATCGGCAGCGGCGGCCCGTTCGGCGCGGAAGGCCCGATCATCATGACGGGCGGCGCGCTCGGCTCGCTGCTCGCGCAGTGCGTGCGCGTCACCTCCGCCGAGCGCAAGACGCTCCTCGTGGCGGGCGCAGCCGCGGGCATGACCGCCGTGTTCGGCACGCCGGTCGCGGCCGTGCTGCTCGCCGTCGAACTGCTGCTGTTCGAATGGCGCCCGCGCAGCTTCCTGCCGGTGGCGCTCGCGTGCGCGGTGGCCGGCTTCGCGCGCTCCGTGTTCTTCGGCACGGCGCCGCTCTTTCCCATGCAGACCCTGCCGCCGCACGCCGTGGCGCTCTTCTCGTGCATCATCGCAGGGCTGCTGGCTGGCGCGCTCGCGTCGGGACTGTCGGCGGCGCTCTACAAGGTCGAGGACCTGTTCGGCCATCTGCCGCTGCACTGGTCGTGGTGGCCGGCCATCGGCGGGCTCGTGGTGGGCATTGGCGGCTTCATCGAGCCGCGCGCGCTCGGCGTGGGCTACGACGTGATCGGCGATCTGCTGCATCAGCACATCGTTCTTCAGGTCGCCATTGCGATTCTGGTGGTGAAAGCCGTGATCTGGGTCGTGGCGCTCGGCTCCGGCACCTCGGGCGGCGTGCTCGCCCCGCTGCTCATGCTCGGCGCCGGGCTCGGCTCGGTGTTGAGCCACGTGCTGCCCGGCAGCGACCCGGCGCTGTGGCCGCTCGTGTGCATGGCGGCGACGCTCGGCGCCACGCTCGGCGCGCCGCTCACGGCCATCGTGTTCGCGTTCGGCCTCACGCACGATACCAATGCGCTGCTGCCGCTGCTCACGGCCACGCTGGTTGCGCACGGCTTCGCGACGGTCGTCATGAAGCGCTCGATCATGACCGAAAAGATCGCGCGCCGCGGTTATCACATCTATCGCGAGTACGGCGTCGATCCGCTCGAGCGCCATTACGTCGATGAAGTGATGACCCGCACCGTCGATACGATCGACGCGAACGTCACCGTGCGCGAAGCCCTCGACCGCTATTTCGGTTCGACCCAGCAGCGCCGCGCCTTCCCGGTGCTGCGCGACGGCGCGGTGCTCGGTGTGGTGGATCGCTCGATGCTCGACGCCGTGCGCGCGAGCGCCGCGACCGAAGCCCTCGACACGCCGCTCGGCTCGTTGCTCGCGCAACGTTCCCCCGACATGGCGCTGCCCGCGGAAACCTGCCGGCAGGTTGCCACGCGCCTCGCGATTCACGGGCTCGAACGCCTGCCCGTGGTGGCCGACCGCGAATCGCGGCGGCTCGTGGGCATCGTCTCGCGCAGCGACCTCGTCAAGCTCTCGCTTGCGCACTTCGAGGAAGAGCACAAGAAGGAGCGCTTCCGCCGCATTCCCATGGGCAACAGCAAGCGGCGCTTTCCGCCGGTGCGCAAGGCGGGGTGATGGAAACGGCGCGCGTCTACTGATGCAGCGCCAGCCCCTTCACGGCCTTGTCGACCGCGTTCTTCGGGCCGTATAACGCGATTCCCACCAGATCGGGATTCTCCGGGTCCTCGGCGCGAAAGACCTCGCGGTTCGCCGCGTCGTGGCCCGTCGAAAACATGGCGTGCACATACGGCACGATCGTGAGTTCGCGCGAAACGCCGCGCCGCAGCGCCGCCTGCAATCCCCCGACATCGGCGCCATAGATCATCATCGGCTGGCCCAGCATCCTGCCGTAGCGTTGCCCGCGCGCGTCTTCGTAGGGCTCGCCAAGCGCTTCGGGCACCGCCGCCGCAATGCCCGTGGCGAGAAACGCGGTCACATTGAGCTTCTGCCAGACCGCGAGATTTTCCCGCACGACCAGCGCGACTTTCGTATCGAACATGCTGCCTCCTTTTTCGAGGCAGTCATGATCCTCGAAACGCCGCTGCAAGTCTGGAACGTTTGTGCACGGCGGCTTGGGCCGCCCGGAAGCCGCACATCTCAGTGCAGATGCCGCAGCTTGTCCGGATTGCGCATCACGTAAATGGCCGTGACCTTGCCGTCTTCGATCTCGAGCGCGGTGGTCTGCAACTCGCCATCGGCCTCGCGCGAGACGAAGCCGGGCAGGCCGTTGATGAAACCCGCGCGCACGAAAGTCGAGCCATTCTTGCGGAACAGGTCGGCTAGCTGCGCATGCAGCTTCATCACACTCTCGAAGCCGAACACCGGGCGGCCGATCGCCGGGCGCTTGCCGCCGCCGTCCGCGTGCAGGCTCACGTCATCGGCAAGGATGGCGCCCAGCGCGCTCATGTCGCCGCTGCGCGACGCCGCGAAGAACGCCTGCGCCAGTTCGAGGCCGCGCGCTTTCTCCACATGAAAACGCGGGCGCGCCTCTCGCACATGAGTGCGGGCGCGCGCCGCGAGCTGGCGGCATGCGGCGCTCTCGCGCCCGATCGTGGCCGCGACTTCGTCGAACTCGAGCCCGAACACGTCGTGCAGCAGGAACGCCGCGCGCTCCAGCGGCGAGAGGCGTTCGAGCGCGAGCATGAGCGGCAGCGTGACGTCCTCGTGCTCGTCCTCTTCGACGACCGGGTCGGGCAGCCACGGACCGACATAGGTTTCGCGCTGATGCCGCGCCGATTTGAGCTGGTCGAGGCACATGCGCATCACCATGCGGCGCAGGAACGCCTCGGGCACGCGCACCTCGTCGCGCTCCACGTCCGCCCAGCGGATGAACGCGTCCTGCACGATGTCCTCGGCGTCGGCGACCGAGCCGAGCATGCGGTACGCCACGCGGATCAGCTTGCGCCGCAGCGGATCGAAACTCGCCGCGGCGTCCGTGAGGCCAGCGTCCGTCATGCGGCAACCATCTTCCTGGCCATGGCCTTCGCCGCCGCCGGATCGACCCACAGGCCGAAGCCGACCGCAAGGCGGTTCCAGCCGTTGATCACATTGATCATCAGCGTGAGCTTCACCTGCTCCTCCTCGGTAAAGTGGTCGGTGAGCGCCGCGCGTGCCTCCTCCAGCACATGACCTTCGGAAAGGCGCGTGAGGGCATCGGTCCAGCCGAGCGCCGCGCGTTCGCGGTCGGTATAGCAAGGCGCTTCTTTCCACGCGGAAAGCAGGTAGAGACGCTGTTCGGTCTCGCCTTCCTCGCGTGCGTGGGCGGTATGCATGTTAAGACAATTCGCGCAGCCGTTGATTTGCGACGCGCGCACCTCCACCAGCGCAATGAGGCTCGGCTCGAGGCTCCCGGACACGGCGAGCGAAGTGCCCATCCAGGACTTCATCAGGGTCGGGGCGGCGGCGAACAGGTCGAGCTTGGCAGTCATGTTGCATCTCCTTTCGGTTGGGTTGCCATGACATGACGAGACAGCCTGGGCCGCGTGTGACATTGGGGCGAAAAAAGTTCGTTAGCGACAATTGCGCCGCCTCGGCCGGTATCACGGCCGGAGGCGGCTCGTCACGCTGCATCACTCTTTGGCCGACTGCGCCGCGGCTTGCTCGATGACCTTCGCCACTTCCGCCGGATGCGACATGTAGACCACGTGGCTCGAATTGATCTCGACCGTCTTGCTGCCTGCGCGCTGGGTCATGAAGCGTTCCAGATCGGGATTGATCGCACGGTCCGCCGTCGCCACGACGGCCCAGCTCGGTTTCGTTCGCCAGGCGGCGTGCGCGATCGGAACGCCGAATGACTGCGCGGCGGGCGTGACCTGCGAGATGGCCATGAAGCGGGCCTCGGCGGCGGGCAGGTCGGCGGCGAAATCCTCGTGGAAATTCGCCGGGTCGATATACAGGTGGCCGTCGGCGGTGGCCTTGATCGCCTGGGTGGCCGGCGGTGTCTTCTTCGTCAGTTCGAGCGGCGATTCTCCCGTATCGGGCTGGAACGCGGCCACATAGACGAGACCCGCGACCTTGTCGTCATTCCCCGCCTCGGTCACGACCGCGCCGCCGTAGCTGTGGCCGACGAGGATGCTCGGGCCGTCCTGGGCGTCGATCACGCGGGTCGTCGCCTTCACGTCGTCGGCGAAGGACGTTTCCGGCTCCTGCACGACGGACACCTTATAGCCGTCGCGCGTGAGGATCTTCGACACGGCCTGCCAGCCCGAACCGTCGGCGAAGTAGCCGTGCACGAGCACGATGTTCTTGACCGGTGCGGCCGTGGCGGCCTGCGAGCCGAGCGCGACGGCGCAAAGGGCAACGGCGGCGGCGATGCGGGTGACGTATGAGGAAATCTTCATTTTCATGCTCCAGGTGATTTTGAGGGCTCGACAGGGCGTCGCCTGTTCGACGCAGCCATCCTACTAGTAGGATGGCTGCGGAGCAAGAAAAATTTTGCAGGCGACTTGGGGGTGGCAATGGGTTCCCGCTCCGCGTAAGCTGTCGGTAATTCAACCGACTAGATGGTAGGCAAAATGACAGTAAGCGGCGAACTGACGGCCGACAGGATCATTGCGGCGGGACGGCAGCTCATCATGCGGCGCGGCTACAACGGCTTCAGCTATGCCGACATCGCGGATGCGATCGACATTCGCAAGGCCAGCATTCACCACCATTTCCCCGCCAAGACCGATCTCGTGGTGGCGGTGCTGGACGCGTGGCAGGAAGCGCTCGACGCCGATGTGGCGGCGCTGGAGGCGAGCGGCGCGGACGCCATCGCACAGTTGCGCGCCTACATCGGCCATTGGGAGCGCTGCATTGCCGACGACACGGCTCCGTTCTGTGTCGCGGGCATGCTGGGCGCCGAACTGCCTTCGCTGCCCGAAGAAGTGGCTCAAGGGGTGAAGACGTTCTTCGATCACCTGACGGCGTGGCTCGAGCGGGTGCTCGAAGCCGGCGTGAAGGGCGATCTCCTCAAACTGGATTCGTCGGTTCACGCCGAAGCGGCCACGCTCGTCTCGCTGGTCTACGGCGCCATGCTCGCTGCGCGGGCGTATGCGAACGTCGAGCTGTTCAAGCAGGTGACCGAGGATGCGGTCGAAAGACTGGTCAAGCCTCGCAAACGCACCCGCTCCACCGGTCAGGCGACCGAGTAGCCGCCGTCGGCCACCAGA
Organism: Paraburkholderia nodosa; assembly: GCF_001718195.1. Lineage (GTDB taxonomy): Bacteria > Pseudomonadota > Gammaproteobacteria > Burkholderiales > Burkholderiaceae > Paraburkholderia > Paraburkholderia nodosa_A. The sequence continues at coordinate 53,037 of NZ_MCNV01000010.1, read as the reverse complement.
GCGTGGCCTGAAACGTAGCTCGAGTCGTCGGAGGCGAGGAACGCCACGATCGTCGCCATCTCCTGCGCGGTGCCCCAGCGGCCAGCGGGCGTGCCGGCGGCGAACTGCTGCTGCACTTCGGCCGATGGCCAGATGCCGCGATGATGGAACGGCGTCTCGATCAACCCCGGGCACAGTGCGTTTACGCGTATGCCTTGGCGGAACCATTCGATCGACGCCGATTTGGTCATGCCGACTACCGCGTGCTTGCTCGCGATATACACCGACGCGTTCGCGAAACCGATCAGCCCGCCCATCGAGGCGTTGTTGATGATGCTGCCCGCGCCTTGCTCGAGCATGACCTGCGCTTCGTATTTCATCGCGTTCAGCACGCCGCGCACGTTCAGGTCGAAGACCATGTCGAATCTTTCGGAATCCTGTTCGATGAGCGGCGCGAATACGCCCTCGGTTCCCGCATTGTTGAAGGCGATGTCAAGGCGCCCGTAGGTCTGCACCGTGTAATCGACGAGACGCTCGATGTCGACTTCTTTCGAAACGTCCGCCACGAAAGTCGACGCTTCGCCACCCTCGCCCGAAATCTGCTGCACGAGCTGGTCGAGTTCGTCCTTGCGGCGGGCCGCCACGACGACCTTTGCGCCGCGGCGGGCGAGTTCGACGGCCGAAGCGCGGCCGATACCGGAGCTTGCGCCGGTCACGAGTGCAATCTTGCCTTCGAGCTGCCGTTGTGTGCTGATCGTGTTCATGATGTCGTCCTTGGTTCCAGTGGATATTGCGCAGGGTCTGGCGCGCTTGTCACGGCTACATTGCCTCACGCCTGGAACGAAGTATGGATACCCAGCCCTCGAAGGTGAATGGAATAATCGCGCTTTCACAATTCCTGATTTGGGAATTTTCAACGACAATGACTCGTCATTCTCAGCGCAGGAACAATCATGCTCAATCGCCTTGATCTCCTGAGGATCTTCCTGGCCGCCTCGTCGTGTACGAGCTTTCGCGAAGCCGCCGCGCGACTCGGCGTTTCGCCGCAAGTGGTCACGCGCGCGGTGCGTGAGCTGGAGGAGCAACTGAGGGAAACCCTGTTCCATCGCAATACGCGACGCGTGCAGATCACGACCTTCGGCCAGTCGTTCGTCGCACGCGCGCAGGCCGCGCTAGCAGGCGTCGACGGTCTGTTCGGCCAGGCAAGCATGAGCGACGACGCAATGGGCGTTGTGCGCATTACCGCGCCGTCAGCCTTGGGCCGCTACTATGTACAGCCGATTTTGATGGAATTGATGGCCCGCCATTCCGGTCTGATTGCCGATCTCAGACTCTCGGATGCCCCCTCGGCCGTCGTGGACGAGCAGATCGACCTGGGCGTGCGTGTGGGCGCAATTGGCGACAACCGGTTTGTCGCGCGCGCTATCGGTCCACTACCGGTGTGGACTGTCGCGTCGCCTGCATTGATCGCGCGGTTGGGAGAACCGAAGAACTTGAAGGACCTCGAAGCACTGCCTGTGACGTGCCTGATCGACCCCGCAAGCGGTCGTCCGTGGCCATGGATGTTCCGCGGCGAACGCCACTTCCAGCCGGCTGCACCTGCATTCGTAACCAACGATACTTCCGTGGAGGTCGAAGCAGCTTGCGCCGGAATTGGCTTCAGCCAATGCACCGAATATCTGATTCGGCCTTACATTCAGCGAGGTCAACTCGTCCGGCTTCTACCTCGCCTCGATCCCGATCCCTGGAAGCTATACGTCTACCGTCCCCAACGCGGCCCGGTGTCGAGGCGAGTCCGTGTCGTATTCGACGAACTGGTTGCCAGACTTCCCCTCGCAACGTTGCGTGAGTAGCCGGCGCGCCCCGAAGAGCGAACGTCAGTTCAACGCGAAAGCGAAGTCTGAAACCGGAATAGAAACGCGTCGCCAGGAGTTTGATCCCGGCGATCCCGAATACGACAGCGCTGCGACCGTCGCCCAAAGCGTTGCTCGGCCCGGCACTCGCGGTGCCGACGAAGTACGCTGTGCAGCCAAGCAGCAGGTTGGTCGAGAAGAAGGCGTTTCCAGTCATGATTGAAAGGGGTTTCAAAACGTTGATATGCGATGCAAGCCAGCATGCTCCGGACGCTCCAGTGCCTGCTACTGGGGGGCAGGCGAATTCAAAAGCTTGCTCAATGGCTTCAGCGGGCCTATTGGGAAGAGCGAGAACGTCATCAAATGCGCTTTCCCCAAGGGCAGTGCCTCGAGCATTTCATGCGCTTGGTCGACGTCCGTTACGTTCAGGATGAATGCCACCCCGGCCTGGTCTTGCAGTGAATACCACTGATCAATCTTGCCCTCGAGGTAAAGCTGCGCCGTCTCGCGCACTTCGGTCGGAAGCGTGTGTTGGACAAGTTGCATGTCCGTTCCCGGCGGAAAAGTGCCGATCGCCAGAATCTTCGTGGTTGGCGTGGCAGGCATAGGCATGGTTTGCGACATGGAAACTCCAGCAGAAGCGACCAGCACAGAGGCGATGGTCGAATTAAGAAGAAGGCGTTCCATTCAGCGTCCAGTGACTGTGGTGCGAGCCGCTGATGCTCCGGACCAATGGCTGGTGCCAAGGTATCATCGCTATTCGCACGCGGCTATCCATCACATTGTTGACGGGCCATGAAGCAGAACTTCACAGTCAGGCAGGGCGCGCTGGACGGCGTGGAAGTGTTCCTGAGCGTTGCCCGGCATCGCAGTTTTCGCAAGGCGGCCGCGGAGCTCGGTGTGACGCCCTCGGCTATCAGCCAGACAGTACGTGTACTCGAAGCGCGCATTGGCGCAGCGCTCTTCATCCGCAACTCGCGCAGTGTCGGCTTGACCGAAGCCGGCGAACAGTTTTTTGCGCGCGCCAAGCCCGCCTTCGAGGAGCTGGTCGCCGCCAGTGAGCTGGCGCGTGGACTCGGCCAGCGACCGGCGGGATTGCTGCGCCTCTCCGCGCCGCGCGCGGTGATCCCCACTCTGCTTGAGCTGGTCACGTCGTTCTGCAAGGCTTATCCCGAGGTCGAGGTGGAGCTTGCTGCGAGCAAGGAGGTGACCGACCTTGCTGCCGAAGGCTTCGACGCCGCTGTCCGGCAGGGTCATCTCGTTGCTCCCGATATGGTCGCGGTGCCGATGACGCCGCCGTTCCGTCTCATCGTCGTCGGCAGCCCGGGCTACTTCGCCGGGTCAAGCCCGCCCGCTCACCCGAACGACCTGCGCCAGCATGCCTGCTTGCGATGGCGGCGGTCCAACGGCGCGCTCGCCCTATGGTCCTTCAACGACGAAGACGAGCCGATCGAGATCGCCGTATCCGGCCCCCTCATCGCCAGTGACTTTCCCACCGTGCTGGGCGCTGCGTTAGAAGGACTGGGCCTCGCCCAGGTACCCGAGCCGCTGGCCGCTGCCGGGTTGAGATCGGGTGAACTGATCGAGGTGCTGGCGGCCTACGCGCCGATGAGGCCCGGGGTGTTTCTCTGCTATCCGGACCGCCGGCAGGTCATGCCGAAACTGCGCGCGTTCATCGACCATATGAAGAGCCGCACGGCGGGCGATGGAAAAGTCCGCGTAAAAGCTGATGCAAAACGCGCAGGGTCGCGAATAGAAAGCTGATGCCGCAAAGCATTCACAAACGCCGAACGCTAACAAACATCCCCTACGCCGCGCAGCGCGAAGCGCTCGCACCATCGTCCTACAATGTCGCAGTAGCCATACGTCGCCACGACATCACCGGTGCAAACCTCTCTTTCCCAGGAGCAGACGATGCCAAAGATGCACGTAGTGCAGGTAGCAAAACCCGGCGCCCCTCTCGAACTGGTCGAGCGCGATATTCCCGAGCCGCCCGAGGGACACGTCCTCGTCAAGGTGCAGGCCTGCGGGATCTGCCATAGCGATTCCCTCACGAAGGAAGGCCAGTGGCCCGGCCTGCAGTTCCCTCGCGTGCCCGGCCACGAGATCGCAGGCGTGATCGAAAAGCTTGGCCCGCGCGTCGACGAATGGAAGGTTGGGCAGCGCATCGGCGTGGGCTGGCACGGCGGACACTGCGGCCATTGCGAACACTGCCGTCACGGCGACTTCGTGCTCTGCAAGAACGGGCAGATTCCCGGCATCAGCTACGACGGCGGCTATGCCGACTACATGGTGGCGCCGCAGGAAGCGCTTGCACGCATGCCCGACGACCTCTCCGACGTCGACGCCGCGCCGCTCCTGTGCGCGGGCATCACCACCTTCAACGCGCTGCGCAACAGCGGCGCACGCGCGGGCGATGTCGTGGCGATTCTCGGCATAGGCGGTCTCGGCCATCTCGGCGTGCAGTACGCCCGCAAAATGGGCTTCGTCACCGTCGCCATCGCGCGCGGGCAGGACAAGGCGCCGCTCGCGAAACAGCTCGGCGCGCATCACTACATCGACAGTTCCTCGCAGGACGTCGCGCAAGCCTTGCTCGCGCTGGGCGGCGCGCGCGTGATCCTCGCCACGGCCACGAGCGGCAAAGCCATGAGCGCTGCGCTGGGCGGGCTCGGCCTGAACGGCAAGCTGATCATGATCGGCGTATCGGAGGAGCCCGTGGAAGTGCCGATCACGCAGTTCATCATGGGCCGCCACTCAGTGCAGGGCTGGCCCTCGGGCACCGCCGCCGATTCTCAGGATACCCTGGCATTCAGCGCGCTCTCGGGGGTGAAGCCGATGATCGAAGAATATCCGCTGTCGCGCGCGGCAGAAGCCTATGAACGGATGATGAGCGGCAAGGCGCGCTTTCGCGTGGTGCTCAAGCCCGGCGCCTGACGCGCATCGAGGCGAAGTGCGGTGCGATGCGGCGCTGGGAGGCTGGCACCGCATCGGCTTTTCACTACCGTCCCGTTTGCGGCCCGGCCTCGTCCTTCGCGAGGCCGGTCTCGTCGACATAGCGATCGACAGCACTGCTCACGGTCGGATCGAAGCGCTCCGGACCGATGTCTTCGAGCAAATCGAAGCGCTTGAGCTTGTCGCGCACCGGGTCCTTCATCTCAGCGAAATGCAGCGCGATGCCGCGCTCGCGCAACGTATGAGTCAGTTCGCGCAGCATGTCGGCGGACGTGACGTCCACACTCGTCACGGGCTCCGCCGCCACCACGACCCGGCGCACCGGCGTGGGCGACGCTTCCACCGCCTCCATCAGGCGCTGCTGAAACAATTCGGCATTCGCGAAAAACAGCGGCGCGTCCCAGCGAAACAGCACGAGTCCCGGCGTGCGCACCGCTTCGGGATAGCGCTCGATGTCGTGATAGCCGCGCACGCCCTCCACACGGCCGAGCACTGCGAAATGGGGCCGCCAGCCGTCCCAGAGGAATTCGATCACGGCGATCAGGACGGCAAGTCCAATGCCGGGAATCGCCCCGAAGACCGCGACTGCCACGAAGCAACCGATCGACAGCCAGAACTCCCACTGCTGAATCCGGTAGATGCGTTTGAGATCCGCGATTTCGAAGAGGCCGAGCGCGGCGGCAATCACCACGGCGGCGAGCGCGCTATTGGGCAAATAGCGCAACAGATTGGGCGCGACCATAAGCAGCGCCGCCACGGCGAGCGCGCCGACTACGCCGGTTAGCTGCGTGCGGGCGCCCGCGGCTTCGGCAACCGGCGTGCGCGAGGCGCTGCTGCTGATCGGAAAGCCCTGGAACAAGCCGGCCGCGAAGTTCGCCACGCCGAGGCCCACCATCTCCTGGTTCGGGTCGACGCGCGCATGAAAGCGCGCTGCATAGGTACGCGAGAGCACGCTCGTATCGGCGAAAGCGATCAACGCGACGGCCGCGCCGCCCAGCACGATCTTGACCAGGTCCGCGTTGGCGACCCATGGCAGCGAGAGTCCAGGCAAACCCTGGGGAATCGTGCCCAGCACTTTCACGCCCACGGTGTCGAGATGAAAGAGACTGACCGAGAGCGTGGCCACGATCACGGCAATCAGGATGCCGGGCACTTTATCGAAGCGCTTGAGCGCGAGGATCAGCACGAGGCTTCCCGCGCCCACGGCGAAGCTGTACCAGTTCGCCTCGCCGCGCGCGACACCCTGGGCGAGGCTGAGCAGGTCTCTCATCGGCCCCTGCTCGTCGATGGAGATGGCGAAGAGCTTCGGCAACTGGCTAATGAGCACGGCGAGCGCAATGCCGTTCATGTAGCCGTAACGAATGGGCTTGGACAGCAGCTCCGTGATGAAGCCGAGGCGCAACAGCCCCATGACCACGCAGACGAGCCCGGAAACGATCGCCATCATGCTCGCCACGCCGATGGCGCGTGCGGGGTCGCCGCCCGCTACCTGCACCACCACGGCGAGTATCGGCGCGGCAAGCGCGGAGTCGGGGCCTAGCACGAGAATGCGGCTGGGCCCGAAAATGGCGTAGGCCAGCAGCGGAATGATCGTGGCATAGAGACCGTATACACCCGGCACACCGGACGCCGCCGCGTAGGCAATGCCGACCGGCACGAGCATGGTAGTCAGCACGAGTCCCGCAGTGAGATCGTTGAGCAACCAGGCGCGTTGATAAGTCTTCAACAACGTCACGCCGGGCAGCCAGCGCAACCAGGGCTGGCTTGCGCTGGCACTGGTGGGCTGTGCGTTGGGGGAAGCAGGTCTTTCCATTTCCATTGGCCGGTTAATTGTCGTGAGAATGCTGGCGCTGGGAATCGTGGAGCCGACGGCGTGCGCTAAAAAGAATAGGTGAAATATGCGTGTCACAAAAGACGCCGCGTCCGCGTGTCTTGACGCCGGAGTCCTGAGCGCGGACTCATGCTGCCCTCCGGCACTTTTTCGGGCATCGCCCGCGACCACTGCGCCAACTGGGTGCGCCGTATCGCCCATCGCACTGCTGCGGTGCACAACACATCGCGCGCCGAGTTTTTGCGCGGCGCGCCCAAAACCCCAACGGGCATGGCTTCGCGGCCAACGGACAAACTGGCACGCACCTTGCTGAACCCTCATGCGCGCCCAGCGATGGCGCGCAATGCACCGATTAACCGTCGAAGACGTCATGCCGACGACCACCGAATCCTCATGCTGCGCGTACTGCTCGTAACCGACACCGACAAGCCTATCGGCGACCTGCGCGACGCGCTCGCCAAGCTCGGCTACGACATGCTCGCCGAGCCCGCCACGCCGCAGGCGCTGCATCGCGTCGTCGAGCGCGAGCGGCCCGACGTCATCATCATCGACACCGAGTCGCCCTCGCGCGATACGCTCGAACAACTCGCGGTGATGAACGCCACCGCGCCGCGCCCGGTGCTGATGTTCAGCCACGATGCCAACCAGCAGCTGATCCGCTCGGCCGTGAATGCGGGTGTGACCGCCTATCTCGTGGAAGGGCTCGCGAGCGAGCGCCTTGCGCCGATCCTCGAAGTCGCGCTCGCGCGCTTTGCACAGGAAGCGCAGTTGCGCGAGCGTCTCACGCAGGCCGAAAACGAACTGGCCGAGCGCAAGCTGATCGACCGCGCGAAGCGCATCCTGATGGAGCAACAGAAGCTGACCGAACCCGCGGCCTACGCGGCGCTGCGCAAACGCGCGATGAACGAGAGCGTGAAGCTCGCCGAAGTCGCCCGCCAGATCGTCGCGCTCGCGCAAGCGCAGGAACGACCCGATTGAGCAGGAACGAAGCTCGCCCATGAACGCCACCCCTACCCTCGCCGCGCCCGAGAAAACCCATCTGAAGATCGGCTTCGTGCCGCTCGCCGACGCCGCGCCGCTTGTCGCCGCGAAGCTGCTGGAGTTCGGCCACGCGCACGGCCTCACGCTCGAGCTCTCGCGCCAGCCCTCGTGGGCGGCGCTGCGCGACAAGCTGCTGTCCGGTGAGCTCGACGCCGCGCATTCGCTCTACGGCCTCGTGTATGGCGTGCAGCTCGGCCTGGGCGGCCCGCAGACCGACATGGCCGTGCTGATGGTGCTCAACCGCAACGGCCAGGCCATTACGCTCTCGAACCGTCTCTCAGATGCGCTCGCCGAACACGGCTCGCTGCCGCGCGCGCTCGCCACGCTCGCGCGCAAGCCCGTGTTCGCGCAGACCTTCCCCACCGGCACGCACGCGATGTGGCTGTACTACTGGCTCGCTTCGCAAGGCGTGCATCCGCTGCGCGACATCGAGAGCGTGGTGATCCCGCCGCCGCAGATGGTGGCCGCGCTCGCCGAAGATCGCCTCGACGGCCTGTGCGTGGGCGAGCCGTGGCCTGGGCTCGCGCAGCAGCGCGGCGTAGGACGCACGATCATCGCGAGCGGGGCGATCTGGCCGGATCATCCCGAGAAGGTGCTCGCCTGCCGGCGCGATTTCGTGGTGCGCCATCCGAACACGGCGCGCGCGCTCGTACAGACGATGCTCGAAGCGTGCCGCTGGCTGGACGGCGAAGGCAATCGACGCGAGATTGCGCAATGGCTCGCGCGCCCGGAGATGCTGGGGGTGGACGCCGCGCTGATCGCGGCACGGCTCGAAGCGGACCCGGCATCGCACACGCCAGGCATGAAGTTCTTCGAGGAAGGCCGCGTGAACTATCCGCACGAATCCGAAGGCGTATGGTTTCTGACGCAGTTCGAACGATGGGGCATGCTCGCGCGCCGAAGCGACTATCGCGAGATCGCGCGCGGCTTGAACCAGACCGCGCTGTACGGGCAAGCGGCGGCGGCGATGGGAATCGCGCGGCCGGCCGGGACGGCCACCGCGCCGTTCGTCGATGGACGCGTTTGGGACGGGGAGGACGCGGTGGGGTATGTGGAGGGATTCGGTATCAAGGCGTAAGCGCGGCTGGCCGCGCCCAGCCGCTTACTTCACGACGACCTGCGTGTGCCCCACGACCGGCGGCTTCTCGAAGTACGGGCCGACGAGCCGGCGCCATTCCTGAAAGTCATCCGACTCGCGAAAGTGCACCATGTGATCTTCGACGGTGTCCCACTGCACGACGAGCACATACTGGTTCGGCTCCTCCACGCCGCGTTGCAATTCCACGCTGCGGCAGCCGCGTGCGCGATGAAAGAGCGGCAGCGCCTGCGCCACGTTTGCCTCGAATTCGGCGTTCTTGCCTGCGCTCACCGTGATATGCGCCATCTCGTAGACCATCCTGTTCTCCTTGTGATTCGCGTTGATTCGCGTTGATTCGCGTTTGATCCGCCACTGCAGTCAGTGTGTTTTCAGGCGTTCGATGATTTCGTGCGCAATCGCGAGCGAAGCCGTCAGCCCAGGCGACTCGATGCCGTAGAGGTTCACGAGCCCGCTCACGCCGTGCTCGCGCGCGTCCTGGATCACGAAGTCGCCGCCATGCTTGCCCTCGGCCAGCTTCGGGCGAATGCCAGCATAACCCGGTTGCAGCGCGTCGTCAGGCAGCGCGGGCCAGTAAGTGCGAATCGCCTCGTAGAATTTCGCCGCGCGGCCTGGGTCCACGGTGTAGTCGATCGTGTCGATCCATTCCACGTCCGGACCGAAGCGCGCCTGGCCGCCCAGGTCGATCGTCAGATGCACGCCCAGGCCCCCTTCCTCAGGCACCGGATAGATGAGCCGTGAAAACGGCGCCGCGCCCGCCAGCGAGTAGTAATTGCCCTTCGTGTAGCGCCCCGGCGGAATCGATTGCGCCGGCACGCCTTCGATGCATGCCGCGATCTGCTGCGCGTAGAGGCCCGCACTGTTCACCACGCGCGTGGCGAGCAATTCCATCGGCTCGTCGCCGCCTACCTTGAGGAGCGTCGGCTGGCCCGGCCGCACGAGGCCCCCCGTGACCGGCGAGCAAAACGCGAGCATGCCACCCGCCGCTTCAAAGTCGCCCTGTAGCGCGAGCATCAAACCGTGGCTGTCGACAATGCCCGTGGAGGGCGATTCGAGCGCCGCCACGCACTCGAGCGCGGGTTCCCGTGCGCGCGCCTCGCCACGGTCGAGCCAGCGCAGGTCGTCCACGCCATTGGCGGCGGCCGCCGCGCGAATCGCGCGCAGCGCATCGAGCTGCCCTTCGTGCGTCGCGACGATGAACTTGCCGCAACGGCTGAACTCCACGCCCTTCTCTTCGCAATACGCGTAAAGCTTGTGCTTGCCTTGCACGCACAGCCGCGCCTTGAGTGAGCCTTGCGGGTAGTAAATGCCCGCGTGTATCACTTCGCTGTTGCGCGAGCTGGTGCCCGTGCCGATGGCGTTTTCCGCCTCGACGAGGACGGTTTCCCAGCCCTGCTGCGCGCACGCGCGCGCAACCGCGAGACCGACCACGCCCGCGCCGATCACGACGCAATCCACCGTATCCGTCATGAAACTTCCTTTCTCGTCACGCGAGTGCTGTTGCGACTGGCGTTATTTTGCCCAATTCGCGAGCCTTTCGTGAAAGGATGCGCACCATGAAAAAACGCCGCCCCATCAGCCGATCGGGCGGCGTCAAACAACTGCCGGAGATGATGAAGCTAGCGGTGCATCAGAAGTGCGTATGCAGGCCCACGCGCGCAACCGCCTGGCTCTGACCGCTCGAAGCGCCGTCCGAGGAGTTCATGCCGTTGATCTGCGCGAGACCGCCCGAGCTGGCGCGCTGGTACACGCCCAGCACGTACACGCTGGTGCGCTTGGAAAGCGCGTAATCGACGATCGCCGCAACCTGGTGCGCGTGATTGTTGTCGACCACGTCGTTGCCCTTCATGTACATGTACGACGCGCCGGCGCTGAGTGCAGGCGTGAAGTTGTAGTGCGCGCCCACCGAGCCCTGATACACCGAGCCGCCGTTGGCCGAGTTGTGCACGGTGGTGAAGAGCGCGTTCGTGATCCAGCCGCCGAAACGGTAGTGCGCGCCGATACCCCAGTTGCGCACGCTCACGTCGCCTTCGCCCGTCACGACGGTCTTGAGGTTCGTATAGGCCGCGTTCACGCCGAAATCATGTGCCGAGTAGTTCAGCGCGAAGCTCGTGCCATTGGCCGTGCCGATCGAACCGGCCACGCCGCCGAAGCTGTACATCGCGCCCGCGCTGAAGCCGCCGAACGTCGGCGACAGATACTTCACCGAGTTGTTGACGGTTTCGCCAGCCATGCGGTCCCAGTCGAACGAACCAGTCGGGTTGTTCGGCAGCGCGAGCTTCTGGAACGGACCTGCGCGGAAATCGTAGAAATGGCCCGAGAGCTCCGCCGGATCGTTGCCCGCGAAATACAGCGAGTCCGTCATGAAGTCGTACTGGTTGCCGAGCGTGAGCTTGCCCAGCTTGTCGTTGCTCAGACCCAGAATCGACGTACGGCTGAAGAGACTCTTGTTCGGCATGAACGCGCCGTTGTCCACCTGGAACTGGTTGACGAGCTGGAAGAAGGCCTTCATGCCGCCGCCCAAGTCTTCCGTGCCGGTCATGCCCCACAGGTTCGGGCCGTTCACGCCGTCGTCCATCTTGACGTTGTGCTTGCCGCCCTGGTTGCTCACGTAGGTAATGCCCGTGTCCATCATGCCGTAGAGCGTCACGCTGCTCTGCGCGAACGCCGGTGCAGCACACGCCATCACACCGATGGCCACCGTAATCGCCCATGCAATCTTTTTGTAGTGCTTATGATCCTGCATTCTCCAGGTCTCCTGTTTTGAACAAACCTGTTTATTCGAGCATCGAAGGGTAGCGCTCTCGCCGCCCCGAGATCCGGCGAGCCGCAAGCGAGCGCGCGGCATGTGGGGCCACGCGGGTCAAACGCGTTCGAGTGGGCAAAATGCCCGCCCGAGCGCAAAAGTCAATCAGGAAATCAAACGGTCGGGCAAACGCTCAGACTGCGTCGGGCACCTTGCGCGTCTTCAGGAACGCTTCGAGGGTTTCGCCGCGCATACTGGCGTACATGCCGAGATTCGTGATCTTCACCACGCGCGCGAACTTCTCGAGCACGAAGAAGCACACGCCGTATTGAATGAGGCCGAGCCAGTCCGTCGCGTCGACGAGCGCGCGCTCCTCGCTGGTGAGCGCGGCGGCGTCGTAGGCGGCCGTGCGGTCGCGCAGCCACAGATCGCGCGCTTGCGCCAGACGCATTTCCCAGAAGAAGCGATTCAGGCGCATGGCCTTCATGCTCTGGCGAATGTCGAAGGGGTAGGTGCCCGTCAGTTCCTCGATGCCAACCAGTTGCGGATTCATTGCTGGCCCTCTTCTTCGTACACCGTGACCGCCATCGCCGTGCTGGTCGCGAGATAGTAGTTGCGATGGACTTCGCGGATCTTGCCGCCCAGCGCCCCGCGCATGGCGAGCCACATGATCGTCTCGACGCTTTCGGCGCCGCCAAGGCGCACGTAGTCCACGTGCTTCATGCGTGCGAGGCGCTCCGGATCGTTCACGATCAGGTCGAGGAACTCCATGTCCCATTCGGTGTTGTTGTAACCGCTGCGCTCGCCGTGCACCTGGTGCGAAAGGCCGCCCGTGCCGACCACCACCACGTCGAGATCCTGCTCGAACGATTCGATCGCGCGGCGCAGCGCCTGGCCGATCCGGTAGCAGCGGTTCGCCGTGGGCAGCGGATACTGGAGCACATTCACCTGGATCGGCACCAGCGCCGCGGGCCAGCCGCCTTCGTGCGGCAGCATGAGCGAAAGCGGCGAGTTGCAGCCGTGGTCGAGCGGCTTGTCCTGGAAGATCGTGAGATCGAACTCGTCGTTGACGAGCTGCTCGGCAATATGGATCGCGAGATCGGGGTGGCCCGCGATGTCCGGCAGCGCGCGCTTGCCCGCGCCTTCGTCGGCGAACTCGTGCGTGGCGGAAACGCCCAGTGCGAAGGTGGGATAGCAGTCGAAGAAGAAGCTGTTGGCGTGGTCGTTGTAGAACATCACGAGCGCGTCCGGCTTGCGCTCGGCGAGCCACTTCGCCACCGGTTCGTACCCCTGGAAGAGCGGCGCCCACGCGGGTTCGTTCTGCTTGCCCTTGTCGTATGCCATGCCGATTGTCGGCACGTGCGATGTGCCGATGCCGCCCACTATTCTTGCCATGATCTTGCCCTCTGCTGCTGTTCATGCGGCGCACTCGCGCCGCGCTGGACCGGATGCGCCGGCAGACGCCTTCGATCCATCACTTGGGATACGAAATTACAAAAACGCCGCCCAAACCGTAAGCAAGGGTTAACCACGATTTTTTCCCTTTCCCTCATGAATTCAAGGCTTGTGCGCGCTTGCGCACATTCGGCCGATCGCGCAAACCCGCGCGCCGCAACGGTTTTTGGTATCCTGAAACCCTGTTGCGGGAAGTGCGGCCGATCCGCCCCGGCAACCTCCTCATAAACGAAACAGATATCAAAAGAACGAACTCGCAAGGGCCGCGCGCGCCATACGCCGCGCGCCTCGCCCGCTGCGATTCACGCATGACATGAACGGGACGACCCAGCAAACCATCGTGCAGGCGCTGCGCACGCGCATCCTCTCCGGCGAACTCGAGCCCGGCGAGCGGCTCGTCGAGGCGCAACTCGCCGAGCGCCTCGGCATTTCGCGCACGCCGCTGCGCTATGCGCTGAGTGTGCTCGCGACCGAAGGCCTCGTCGAGCGCTCGGGCGCGCGCGGCTACACCGTGCGGCGCTTTTCGGTGACCGACGTGCTCAACGCCATCGACGTGCGCGGCGTGCTCGAAGGGCTCGCCGCGCGCACGGTCGCCGAGCGCGGCGTGGACCAGGCGCTCGCGCGCGCACTCGAAGACTGTCTGCGCGAAGGCGACGCGATTTTCGCGGCCGGCGTGCTCGACAGCGAAGCGGAAACGCGCTACGCCGCGATGAACGGCCGCTTCCACGCACTGATTGTGGAAGCGGCGCACAATCTTGCGGTGAGTGCCGCGCTCGGGCTCAACGACAAGATTCCATTCGTCTCGCCGGGCACGGTGGTGTTCGACAAGGCCGCGCAGCAGCGTCAGTTCATGATGCTCTCGTATGCGCACCGCCAGCATCACGCCATTGTCGGCGCGCTCGTCAACGGCGAAGGCGCACGCGTCGAGGCGCTGATGAAAGAGCACACGCATATTTCGAAGGAGAGCCTCAATCTCTCGGTCGACCGGCTGCATCTGAGCGCGGTCGACGATGGCGCCGCCGCCGCAGTTGCCATGGTTGCCACGGTCGCCGCATGAGACACGGCGCGTATCCCACCCAAAACGACATGATCGAGCCGTGAGCCAGCCCGAACTCCTGAACCTCGCGCATCTGCGCGCTTTTCGCCTCGTTGCCGACACGGGCAGCGCCACGCGCGCCGCTTCGGCCTTGTATCGCGCGCAATCGGCCGTCACGCGCTCGGTGCAGGAACTGGAGACGGCGCTGGGCGCGCCGCTCTTCGAGCGCAAACCGTCGGGCATGCTGCCCACGGCCGTGGGCCGCGTGGTGCTCGAGCGCTGCGCGCGAATTTTTGGCGAACTGGAAGAACTCGCGCAGTGGTGTGCAGCGCGCCAGGCGCGCCGGCGCGCGTTGAGCGAAGGCACGCTTCCCGCGTATCTGCTCAACACCCGGCGGCTGCAGCTATTCGTCGCTCTCGCGCGGCACCGCCATATGCCGAGCACGGCCAATGCATTCGGCATCAGCCAGCCCGCCGTGAGCAGCGCCATGCGCGTGCTCGAAAGCGGCTCGGGTGTCACGCTCTTCCATCGCGGACCGCGCGGCGTGCTGCTCACGGCCGAGGGCGAGACCTTCCTGCTGCACGTGCGGCGCGCGCTCAACGAACTGCGACACGTACCCGACGATATTGCGGCGCTGCACGGCAATATCCAGGGCGCGGTGACCGTGGGCGCGCTGCCATTGGGCCGCACGCTGATCCTGCCGGCCGCCATCGCGCGCCTTTCCGCGCAGCATCCGGGCGTGCGCGTCGTGACCGACGAAAGCGCGTATGAACTGCTCGTGGCGGGCCTGCGCGCGGGCGACGTGGACTTCGTGCTCGGCGCGCTGCGCGAAAACGATGCGGCAAGCGGCCTCGGCAACGAACGATTGATGTCGGAAGACATGGTCGTGCTCGCGCGGCGCGATCATCCATTCGCGAAAAAGCATAGCCTCACGCTCAACGATCTGCGTGATGCTCAATGGATACTTTCACGCACGCATTCGCCTTCGCGCGGGCTGCTCGAAGCGCAGTTCCGCCGCGTGAAGCTCAAGCCGCCCCTGCCCACCGTCGAAACCGCCGATCTCGCCGTGATTCGCGGGTTGCTGCTTGGCACGGACATGATCACGGCGCTCTCGGCGCAGCAGTTGCACTACGAAATCGAATCGGGCCAGTTGGTGATTCTCGACGTGCCGCTGCAGCACACACGCCGCGATATCGGGCTGACACTGCGCGCGCAGGGCTCGCCCTCGCCTGCGGCACGCGCGCTGATCGACGCGATCCGGCTCGCGGTGATGGAGGTTGCGCCCGCAACGCGTGTGGTGGAGGGGCGGCGCGCGGGGTGAATCCGCAAGCCCCATGAGACGATCGTCAGCGAGAATCGAAAGTCCGTAGTGCAAAGCGTTGCGCTCGTTCAGTCCAGGCGCTTTTCGAACCAGTGATGGGCATACGGTTCGGCGTTGAATGCATCGACTTCGACGAATCCAGATTGCCTGTATAGCGATATCGCCTCACACAGCGTTCGATTCGTCTCCAGACGAATAACGCGCGCCTTGGCCTGGCGGGCACGTTTCTCCGCCTCGACGATCAAGCGGCGGCCGACGCCCATACCGCGTGCGGAAGGACTCACCCACATTCTCTTGAGTTCGGCCGGGGACTTCTTGTGGAATTTCAGCGCGACACAGCCGATCGGGTCGCCGTGGAGTCTCGCGACGATTAGCGCGCCTGCGGGCGCCGTCAGTTCGACAGCATCTGCCGACAGGCTCAGGGACGGGTCGAATCCGGCTTCAAAACGCTGGTCGAGTTCGCTGAAGTACTGTTCAAAGCACCACCGCGCGTCACTGCTATCCGGGTCCTCGAGCGCAAAATGCACGAGCGATGCCTGCAGCAAACGTTCGACCTCGAACATGGCTTCGACCAGTCGCTGACGCTGTTTCTCTCCGAGAGGTTCGAGCACGCGTAACGCGACCGCGTCGGAGAGCCGTTCGAGTTCAGCCCTTTCGACGAGACCCGCCTCAGTCAGGCAAGCCCGGCGAACCCGGCGGTCGTTCGAATCGGTGAGGACAACGACCAGTTTTTGCCGCTCGAGCGACGCCAGCGTACGGCTGACATAACCCGAATCAAGACTCAGCCGCGCGCGCAGCGTACGGATATCCGCCCCTTCGACACCGATCTCCCATAGCAGGCGCGATTCACCCATCGGGCGGCCTCGTCCGAGGAAATGATCGTCGATAGCGCCGATGCTTTCCGCGACGATGCGGTTAAACCGACGAATCTGAGGAATCGAGGACGCGCTCATATCTCTGACTCTAGTCAGAGATATCGAATCCGTCAACCGCGCATGCATTGCCCGCTCGTCGAGTCAAACAAATGCGATGCCAGGGTTAACCTCGATAAATATATGCATAACGCACGCCGTAATAGTGGAGATGAGAACGCTAACGTTTGCGCAGAGACTACGAGCAGGCAGGAACCAAGAACCCACTAACCGGAGTCATTGCGCCCGCATCGCGCTCGCAGCCTTCGTCACCGCCCTCGCGGGATGCGGAAATGCCGTTTCGGATTCGGACATCCAGTTCGTCACGGCCGCCATGCCGGCGCAATTCGAGGCGTTCCGCATGTACGGCGCGGTCCCCTTTCGCGACGGCTCACCCGGTTTGTCTGCTCATGCGCCGGCCAGGCTCCAGCAGGGCTGCGAGGCGGTCGTTCGTTCGGCGAAGGGCAGCTTTCGCGAGTCGGTGGTCCTCGACAGCGAATCGGCCGAGTACTTCGAACTCGATGTCTCGCGTACGCCCGACGGATGGACTGTGACAACCGACAGCCTTGCCGCACCGAGCGGCAACTCCGTGGGACTTCGCACCCAGTTCACGAACTGCCTGACCGCAATCAAGGACAAGCTTCGGGCCCAGCCGGAGCGGGTACAGTGAGCCATGCTCCCGCATGGCGAACGGGCAGCGTCCGTCCACAAGCAACGCCATGCCCGTTATGAAAGCGCTCTCGCGGCAAGCGAGTTAGCGCGCGGCCGGTCAATCCAGCGACGGCCCAATCTGCGCTGCGAGCGAATCGACCGGGCGTCTGCCTGCCATGGCTACCTCGATGCCCTGATCGGCAAATGCCTGCGCGATGGCCGTGCCGATCTTGCCGAGCCCGATGATTGCATAGCTAATTGCACCCTCCATTCGTATTCCTGAATAACAGGAAATCACTTTGGCCGATTGTGTGCATCGGTTGTCAGACCTGGCCGATGCCGCCGTCATTCATCAGATCCGCGCCCGTCATATACGAACTCTGTTCGGAGGCGAGAAAGAGTGCCGCGCTGGCCATCTCCTCGGCGCGGGCGAGTCGACCGAGCGGGACCATGCTTTTGTACATGCTCACCAGATCCTCGCGCGTCGCCGACTGGGCGTCGAGTATCGGCGTGTCGGTGACGCCAGGACTGAGCATGTTGACGCGAATGCCGCGATCCTTGAATTCGGCGGCCCAGGTGCGCGCATAGGAACGCAACGCGGCCTTGGTCGCCGCGTAGGCCGTGTGCCCGGGAATGCCCATGACGTGCATGGCCGAAGAAACCAGGATGATCGATCCGCCCCCTGTCATCATCGGCAGCAGCTTCTGCACCAGAAAGACGGGGCCGCGCGCCATGAGGTTGAATGCCTTGTCGAAATGCTCTGGGGTGATGGTGTCGATCGAAGCCTGCTCGGTAAAGCCCGCGTTCGACACGATGATGTCCACGACACCCTTTTCTTCCCTGACCGCCGCGGCGACGCGGTCGAGGTCATCGAGGTTCGCGGCGTCGGCCTGAATCGCAGTCACGTTGCGTCCGATCAGTTTGGCAGCCTCTTCGAGCGGACCTTGCCTACGGCCAAAGATAAAGACGTGCGCGCCTTCGGCGACGAACCGCTGGGCAATCGCCAAGCCGATACCTGTCGTTGCGCCGCTAATGACGGCGACCTTGCCTGTGAGAGTCGACATTGAAATTCCTGCTTGTTGGTGAACGGAATCGACATCGTAATTGCCGCCCCAACGAATGATAATCAGCGGAGTTATCATGAGATCTATTCTTCGAGGGAATGGGTCTCACGAGAGACATGCAATGGATCGATTTCACGAATTGAACGCCTTCATCGCCGTTGTCGAAGCGGGAGGCTTTTCCGCAGCGGCGCGTAGAACCGGCGATTCACAGTCCGCCATCAGCAAGGCGATCGGTGCGCTGGAAAAACGCCTCGGCGTGCAGCTATTGAACCGCAGCACACGCAGCGTGACTCTCACTGATCAAGGGCAGAAATACTACGAGCGCACCAAGCCGTTGCTCGACGAAATCGAGGTAGCCGACAACGAACTGAGCAGCAGCACGCTCGATGTCTCGGGCCTGGCCCGCATCGCCGCCGCCTCGACGTTCGGCCGCCTGCACGTTCTCCCGCTCATTCCCGAACTGCTGTCGCGCCATCCTGGTCTTCGGGTCGATCTCGTGTTGTCGGATTTCGTTCGCGATATGGTGGAGGATCGAATCGATCTCGCGATTCGCGTGGGTACCATCAACGATCCAGATTCGGTCGTGCGGAAAATCGCGAGCACCCCGCTGGTCTGCGTGGGATCGCGCCGCTATTTCGAGCAGCACGGCATACCGAAGGATCCTGCGGAACTCGCGAGGCACAATTGCCTCGTCTATGGCGGTCTGATGGAATCGGCGAACTGGCCGTTTCATGGGCCGCAAGGGCGCTTCAACGTGCCGGTCCAAGGCAACCTGTCGTCCAATAGCGTCGAGACGATACGATCGGCCGTGCTCGCGGGTGTGGGAATCGGCCTCTTCGCGAAGCTCTCGCTCTCCGCCGAACTCGAGCATCCCGACATCGTCACCGTGCTGGACGACTTCATTGGGGACGCCCGTGATGTCAGCATCGTCTGGCCGAGCCGTCGCTTCGTGCCTGCGCGCGTGCGCCGGATCACCGACTTTTTTGCGGATGCCCTACCGCAGCGCTTGTAGAAGCGCGACGGCCTCGAACGCAAGAGATCAGGCAATGCTCGCGAGCTGCGGGCGTCGAGTGCCTGCGTCGTTCGACATCGATTCGCGCACGTGGCGCGCGAATTCCTGCGCCGCGGGCTGAACCGTCGCGGGCAATCGCAGGCAGATCGCGAACGGCGGCAGCGCGGGCAAGCCGGTTGCTTGAGGCGCGAGCGTCTCGAGGTCGGCCGGCACCGTGGAGGCGAGCCAGGTCGTGATCGCGAGGCCCGCACGCACCGTCGCAGCGGTCGCCTCGATGTTGCCGCTCTCGAATACCGTGCGCCACGCAATGCCCTCCTCTGCAAGCGCGCCGAGCACGACCGGCCGGAAGGCACATCGCTCGTCCACCATCGACAGCGGCAACGGCCGCTTCTGCCAGGCATCGCTGCCGCGCCCCTTGACCCATACCAACGGCTCGATGCGGACGACTTCGCCTTCGGCTTCGCTCTCGACATATTCGACCAGCGATATATCCACGCGGCCGCTATGCACCGCTTCACTCAATTCCGGCGACGCCGCACACACGAGCGAAATCTCCACTTGCGGATGCGCATCGGCGAACGCCTTCATCGCCGGGGCGAGCGGTGTCACGAGATCGTAGGGCACGCCCACGCGCAGGCTGCCGCGCAGTGATCGGCCCGTCATATCGGCCCAGATTTCGTCGTTCAACTGCAGCAGCTGGCGCGCCTTCACGAGAAATGACTCGCCATGGCGCGATAGCTCCAGCTTGCGCGTCTTGCGCACGAACAGCAGGCAATCCAGCACGTCTTCGAGACGCTTCACCTGCTGGCTCACGGCGCCTTGCGTCATATGCAGCAGATTCGCGGCGACCGTCATGCTGCCGCTGTCGGCGACGGCAACAAAGGTGCGGATCAGATCGAGGTCGAGGTTTCGGCTCATGGATGCATTATGCCGCGTAATGAATCGCATCAGGATTATTGCCTTTGATGATGCGGCGGCGATCCGTACAGTGCAAGTTTCATTCTTCCGGATCTGCACCGATGACCTCGATCCTGCCGCTTCTCCTGTTTGTCGTCATTGCGACCGTGACGCCCGGCGGCGCCACCACGCTCGCCACCGCTTCGGGTGCGCGCTTCGGTTTCGCGCGTTCGATTCCGCTGATGCTCGGCATCGCGATCGGCCTGGCTGTGCTCGCCGCCGTCGCCGGGCTCGGCCTGGGCGGTCTGCTGCTCGCGCTGCCGTCGCTGCAAACGGCGGTCAAGGCAGTCGGCTCCGCGTATCTGCTGTGGCTCGCGTGGCGCATCGCGCGCAGCGGGCCGCCGAACGCAGGTAACGGCCCCGCGCACCCCATCACGCTCGTCAACGGATTCCTGCTGCTATGGCTCAACCCGAAAAGCTGGGCGATGACGATCGGCGCCGCGGCGTCGTTCGCGCTGCTCGCAAGCAGTCCGAACCGACTCGCGCTGCTGCTCAGCGCTGCGTTCGGCGTGGCCGCATGCGTCTCGCTCGCGCTGTGGTGTGCGCTCGGCGTGCTGCTCGCCCGCCTCTTTCGCACGCCGCGCCATTGGCGCATCCTTAACCTTGCGATGGGCGTACTGCTCGCCGCATCCGTCATTCCAGCATGGAGATAACGATGTCCGGTCATCCGTTTGCCGAATCGTTCGACCTCGAAGCCGCATTCGCCGGCGTGTCCGATTACTGGTCGCCGAAAGTCGTCGCCCAGGTCAACGATCAGTACGTGAAGGTTGCCAAAGTGCGCGGGCAGCTCGTGTGGCACGACCACGAGCACGAGGACGAACTGTTCTTCGTCGTGCGCGGGCACCTGAAAATCGAGTATGAGGACGGGCGTGTCGTCGATCTGCCCGCGGGCTCGATGCACGTCGTGCCGCGCGGCACGCTGCACAATCCCGTCGCAGAGGACGAATGCTGGGTCGTGCTGATCGAGCCCGTGCAGACATTGCATACCGGGCGCGTGGAATCGCCGTTGACGAGGACGATCGACGAGCAGTTGGGCCAAGCGCGCTGAGGCGGCCTGGCCCGCGGACATCGACATCGCCGCTTCAAACAAACACCTTTTGCAGCCGACTGGGTTGAGCGCGAAGATACTGCTTCGGCGCCCTGACCTGGGCTCCGAAGTGAGCGGCAGCGTGCCATGGCCAGCGCGGGTCGAAAAGCACCGCTCGGGCCAGCGCGATCAGATCGGCGTCTCCCGTGCTGAGGATGGATTCGGCTTGTTCGAACTCGGTGATCATGCCGACGGCGATGACAGGGAGCGTCGTCGCCTGCTTCACGGCCCGTGCGAAGGGAACCTGATAGCCGGGCCCGACGGGAATTTGCGCGGCGGGGTTCGAGCCGCCACTCGAGACATTGATCGCAGCGCAGCCCCTGGCCTCCAGTGCGTGGACAAAAGCGATCGCGTCGTGCACGGACCACCCGCCGTCCATCCAGTCCGTCGCGGAGATCCGCATCGTCACGGGGCGATCGTGCGAAAACGCGTCTCGCACGGCTTCGAAGACCTCGAGTGGAAAGCGCATGCGGTTTTCCAGCGAGCCGCCGTACTCGTCGTCCCTGTGGTTCGAGAGCGGCGAAAGGAATTGATGGAGCAGATACCCGTGCCCACCGAGGATTTGAATGAAGTTCAGGTCGAGCCGTGAGGCGCGTTGCGCGGCGGCCGCGAAGGCATCGCGAATCGCGGCCAGTCCGCTGCGGTCCAGGGCAGTGGGTGGTGTCTCACCGGCCGCGAAAGCAACCGGGGATGGGCCGTAGGTGTTCCAGCCGTTTGCGCGACCATGAGGAATCTGTGCGCCGCCGTCCCATAACTTCTGCCGCGAGCCTTTTCGGCCGGCATGGTTGAGCTGGATCCCAATCGGCGTGTCGGACCAGCGCCGAACGCTCTGCAGCACGCGCGCCATGGCGAATTCGCTCTCGTCGGAATAGAGCCCTACGTCGCCGTAACTCGTGCGCCCCCCGGGGGTGACCGCCGTCCCCTCGATGGTGAGCGCCGCCGCACCGGAAAGCGCCAGTTGGCCGAGATGAATCAGGTGCCAATCGTTCATCAGCCCTTCTTCGGCCGAGTACTGGGCCATCGGGGCGATCACGATCCGGTTGGCGAGGTTCAGGTTGCCGATCTGTATCGGCGTGAACAGCAGTGGATGGCTCGAACCGGTGCCAGTCGTGGCGCCGCTATTCGCGGCGACTTTGCCTGCGGGTGTGGACATGAAAATCTTCTGCCGGGTGATGAGTGACAGGTAGATCGTAGTGGCCACATGACGGAGCGATAATTCGCAGATTCTTCATAAGCCCGATTCCCGACGAGAATAGCCATGAGCGGCAGCATGCGGCCGCCCCAGAGCGGTTATGCTGTGCGTCAACGCAGGAGGCATGCATGGCAGAAACGTGGCAATTCCAGGTCCGCATCACCGTCGTGCCCGAGTTGGCCGATGCGCTGCGGGACAACCGCTCCTACGCGGGGCGCGACTTACTCGAAGCCGTCTTGCGCGATTACGACGCCTCCTTGAAGTGCCAGTTCGACGCATTCGCCGATTATGTCGAAGAGGCGGAACGCGCCGGGCGGGAACGTTATCCGCTATATCAATGGACGAAAGAGACGATCGCCAATCCAGCGAAAAAGGCGAAGTACCTGAAGTCGTTCGCGATATACATTCGCGGTGAAGCGGTCTACGACAGGGAAAGCGCCGACGGGCTGTATGCTCGGCTCTCGGCCCTCGCTGACCAGCTGGGCATCGAAAGCGTGAACCGGTTCGACACGAACCCGGCCAACAATCCGCAGCCGCCCGCGCGCACGTGAGACAGACACCGGTTCTGCCGCATCGCACCATTGCCCCGGGCCACCAGGCGCTTTGTACTTGCGCCAGATAGCACAGAAAAATATGCCCCAGCCTGCAGACGGCATTCGTTAGAATCTATTTTCGTCGCGACAACCAACCCATCTGCATGGGTGCAGCAGCATCGAATCGCACA
This sequence comes from Paraburkholderia nodosa, assembly GCF_001718195.1. Taxonomy (GTDB): domain Bacteria; phylum Pseudomonadota; class Gammaproteobacteria; order Burkholderiales; family Burkholderiaceae; genus Paraburkholderia; species Paraburkholderia nodosa_A. The sequence goes on along the minus strand of NZ_MCNV01000010.1, from coordinate 30,129 downwards.
TGCTGCTCACCTTGTTCATCCTTTATCGGAGGCGAGCGTGTCAGGTTTACTTCCCAATGTCGACCGCGAGGGACTCCTCGAATATTCAGTGGTTTACACCGACCGCTCGATCAATCACATGTCGCAGCTCTTTCAGGGCGTCATGCGGGATATCTCCAGCTCCCTGAAAAAAGTCTACAACGCGAAGTCGGTCGTGATCGTCCCAGGCAGCGGGACTTTCGGCATGGAAGCCGTTGCCCGGCAGTTCGCGACGAACAGGAAGTGCCTCGTCATTCGCAATGGCTGGTTCAGTTTCCGCTGGTCGCAGATTTTCGACATGGGCAGCATTCCCTCTGAATCGATCGTGTTGAAGGCGCGCCCGGTCGAACAGGGAAGGCAGGCCGCCTATGCGCCGCCCCCGGTCGAAGAAGTCGTCGCGGCGATCAAGGAGAACAAGCCCGATCTGGTCTTTGCGCCGCATGTCGAAACCGCATCGGGAATGATGCTGCCCGATGCGTATCTGCGCGCGGTGGCCGACGCCGTGCATGCCGTAGGCGGCATGTTCGTACTCGACTGCATCGCCTCCGGTACGGTCTGGGTCGACATGGAGAAAAGCGGCGTCGATATCCTGATCAGCGCACCGCAAAAGGGCTGGAGCGCGTCACCCTGTTGCGCGCTCGTCATGCTCGGCCCGCTCGCCCGCGAACGGATCGACGCAACGACCAGCACCAGCTTCGCCTGCGATCTTCGCAAGTGGCTGCAGATCATGGAAGCCTACGAGAGCGGCGGATTCGCTTACCACGCGACCATGCCCACGGACAGTCTCGCGACGCTGCGCAACGTGATCAAGGAAACCGAGGCATACGGCTTTGACAAGGTAATGGCGGAGCAGCTCGAACTCGGCAAGCGTATTCGCTCGCTGCTCGTGAGCAAGGGTTTCCGAAGCGTCGCGGCCGAAGGTTTCGAGGCACCGGGCGTCGTGGTCAGCTATTCGGACGACGACGGCATACGATCCGGCAAGAAGTTCGCCGATGCCGGCGTGCAGATCGCGGCTGGCGTTCCCCTCCAATGCGACGAGCCTGAAGACTTCAAGACCTTCCGTATCGGGTTATTCGGCCTCGAAAAACTGCATGACATCGAAGGCACGGTCGCGAGGTTCGCGAAGGCGTTGGACCGCATTCTTTAACCCGCTTCGTCAGGTCATCGCGAAGCGAAACGAGCGCCCTTGCGGCGCTCGTTGTCGTTTTGGCGCCTCGTGTGAAGTCAAACGCTGCGGACTCACGCGTCTGCCGGCGTGTCGACGTAGCGCAGACCCTTTTCGGCCAGGCGCTCGCGCATGCCGTAATAGTCGAGGCCGAGCGTGCCGCCCGCGAGCACCGCGCGCGTCTTTTCTTCCTTGGCGAGGCGCGCCTGGGTCGCTTCCACGACCTTCGCAACGGTGGCGAACGGCACCACGACCACGCCGTCGTCGTCGGCCACGATGACGTCGCCCGGGTGCACGATCTGCTGCGCGCACACCACCGGCACGTTCACCGAACCGAGCGTTTCCTTCACCGTTCCTTGCGCCGAAACGGCCTTCGACCACACCGGGAAGTCCATCGCCTTCAGTGCGCGCACGTCGCGGCAACCCGCGTCGATGATCAGGCCGCGCACGCCGCGCGCCGCGAGCGAGGTGGCGAGCAGCTCGCCGAAGTAGCCATCTTCGCAAGGCGAAGTGGGTGCGGCCACCACCACGTCGCCTTCGCGACACTGCTCCACGGCCACGTGCAGCATCCAGTTGTCCGAGGGCGGCATGAGCACGGTCACGGCCGAGCCCGCGATCGCGGCGCCCGAATAAATGGGCCGCAGATACGTGGCGAGCAGGCCGAGACGGCTTTGCGCCTCGTGCACGGTGGCCGTGCCGGCTTCCTTGAGGATTTCGATGTGACGCGCGTCGGCGCGCGGAATCTGGGTGACGACGACACCACGTTTCATGACAGATCTCCCACCACTGCGGGCGTCAGGCGCATATAGCCTTCCGCGTATTGAATGTCGCGCTTCGCCGCAATGCCGATGTTGCGCTTGGCCTGCACGCCGCGCTGTTGCGCGACACGCGTGTAGTACTCCCAAAGGTGTTCCTGGCCCGCCATGCATTCGATGGCGCGGCGTTTCACGTCCCACACTTCGGTGATGTCGAGGAAGGTGTTCGGAATCCACTCGCACTGCTCGGTCTGGTGCGGTTCGAATGCGTAGACCGGCGGCGCGCCGACGATCTTCTGCCCCGGATTGTGGCCTTCGGCCTGGGCGATGATGCGCGCTTCCTGCGCCACGTGCATCGCGAGCGGATGATCGAAGTTGTACGGGTCTTTCTGCGAATGGCTCAGCACGAACGCGGGCTGCACGTCGCGATAAACGTCGACGAGGCGCAGAAGCGCTTCATCGGAAACGCGCAGCGGGTAATCGCCCAGATCGAAGAACTCGCACTCCGCGCCCAGAATCTCGGCGGCGGCGAGCGCCTCCTCGCGGCGCGCGGCCTTCACTTTCTCGATGGTCATGTCGGGGCCCTTGCGCCAGAGCTTCGCAGACTCGCCGCGCTCGCCAAACGAGAGGCACACCACCTTCACGCGATAGCCGTTCTTCTTGTGCAGGGCAATCGCACCGCCCGCGCGCCATACGAAATCCGCGCTGTGTGCGCTCACCACGAGCATCGATTTTTCAGTCATTTCCGGTTCACCAGACGTCGAACATCACGAAGCCTCATTGTAGGTTTGAGCGCGCCGTGCGAACCAACGAAAGGACTGCCGAAAGGCATCGAATCTGCTTATCGGCGCCGCATGGAACGCGCCTCGAAAACGGGCCAGGCCGCGTCTTGCCCATGCGGCGTCAAGCGTCGCGCTGTGCATTGGTTGAGCGCGCAACGACGCTGGACGACGCCGCGCGTTCGCGCGCGGCGCACGCACGCCTTGTGACCCCGAATTTCCCAACCTTTCGTTGCGCCCACATCGAATGCCTGACGCTGAAATTGTTGCGTAAACGCTGAATACAACGACTGACATCAATATTTAAATAACACGCATTCTCATTTGCAATACAATCCGCATACTTTTCCGGGCCGTTCATGGGGCCAGCTCCGCGAGCCCTGTCTGACCGGCAAAGCATAACCATTCGCCCGGAGCCTGCGCACAGCGCCAAGGCAGCACGAGGCGCCAGCGCCACCTTCGCTACGACCCTTTTTATGTCCGCATCCCGTCTGCACACGCCTTCCAACTTGCCTTCGCACCTCCCCGCTTCCCGGGTTGCGATCCTCGCCGCCATCGCCGTCGCGTTCAGCCTGCCCGCCGCGGCGTTCGCGCAAACCGCCGCGGCGCCCGCCGCAGCGAGCGGCGCCGCCGCAACCGGTAGCGCCAGCAACGCCACGCTGCCCACCGTGAAAGTGCAGGCGTCCCAGGAAGCGCTGCCGGGCGACCTGCAGCCGACTTTTGGCGGCGGCCATGTGGCGCGCGGCGGCGATTTCGGCGTGCTCGGTTCGCAGAAGAACATCGACGTGCCGTTCAGCATGACGACGTACACCGCGAAGCTGATCGAGGACCAGCAGGCGCGCACCATTGCCGATGTGCTCTCGAACGACCCGGCCGTGCGCACCGCCTACGGTTACGGCAACTTCCAGGAGGTATACGTCATTCGCGGCTTCACGCTCGACAGCGACGATATCTCGCTCAACGGCCTGTACGGCATCACGCCGCGCCAGCTCGTCGAGACGGCTGCGCTCGAGCGCGTGGACATCTTCAAGGGTGCGAGCGCGTTCCTGAACGGCGCGGCGCCCAACGGCACCTCGATCGGCGGCAGCGTGAACCTGCAACTGAAGCGCGCCGACGACAAGCCGCTCACGCGCGTGACGCTCGAAGGCAGCGCCTCGGGCGAGTTCGGCACGCATATCGACGTGGGGCGCCGCTTCGGCGACAACGACCAGTTCGGCATCCGCGTGAACCAGTACAACCGCGACGGCGAAACGAGCATCGACAGCGAAATGCGCCGCGCCAACCAGACGGCCGTGGCGCTCGACTGGCGCGGCGAGAAGCTGCGTCTCGAAGGCGACTTCATGTATCAGCGTCAGCACGTTTCGGACGGCCGCCCCGTCGTCTATGTGCTCGGCGACGAAATTCCGGGTGTGCCCTCGGCGACGCACAACTACGCGCAGACCTGGTCGTATAGCGACGCGGAAGACACCGTCGGCATCCTGCGCGCCGAATACGACTTCCTGCCCGGCTGGACCGCGTATGTGACGGGCGGCGTGCGCCACACGAACGAGCACGGCGAATACTTCTCGCCCTACTACACCGATCCCACGACCACCACCGGCTCGCGCCTGGGCGTCGTGCGCAAGGAAGGCGCGACCTCGGCGGAAACGGGCGTGCGCGGCCACTTCAACACCGGTCCGGTGAGCCACTTCGTAACCGCGGGCGCCTCGATCGTGCGCGTGGAAACGCAGTCGGGCTGGACGCTTTCCAATTCGTTCCCGACCAGCCTCTACAGCGGCGTGCAGGTGCCGTATCCGGCGACGGCCTATCAGGCCGGCATGGACGGCAACCCGCCGATCACGGCACTGAACCTGATGCGCAGCGTCTCGGCCTCGGACACGCTCGGCTTCTTCCACGACCGCGTGCTGTTTACGGTGGGCGTGCGTCACCAGGAGATCCTGTCGAACGGCTACTCGTCGTCGACGCTGCTGCAGACCTCGAACTACAACGACTCGATCACCACGCCGCTGTTCGGCCTCGTCGTCAAGCCGTGGGAGAACGTCTCGATCTACGCGAACCGCAGCGAGTCGCTTTCGGCGGGCGGCATTGCGCCTCAGGGCACGACGAACTACGGCGACCAGCTCGCGCCGGAGCGCACGAAGCAGTATGAAGTGGGCGCGAAGTACGACAACGGCAAGTACGGCGCGCAGCTCGCGCTGTTCCAGCTCGAAAAGCCGCAGACCTACACCAACAGCGCGGGCGCCTATGTGGCCAACGGCAACGAGCGCCATCGCGGCGTGGAAGCGTCGGTGTTCGGCGAGGTGTACAAGGGCGTGCGTCTGATCGCGGGCGCAACCTGGATCAACGCCGTGCAACTCGACACCGACGGGGGTTCGACCGACGGCAAGACCCCGGTAGGCGTGCCGAGCTTCCTGCTCAACCTGGGCGCCGAATACGACGTGCCCGGGGTGCAGGGCCTCACGCTTTCGGCACGCTGGACGCATACGGGTCCGCAGTATTTCGATGCGGCCAACACCATGTCGATCAAGGCGTGGGACACCGTGGACATCGGCGCGCGCTATGCGACGAACGTGTTCGGCCGTCCGACTACGTTCCGCGCCAATGTTTATAACCTCGCCAACAAGGCGTACTGGTCGTCGACCAACGGTGGCTATCTGACGATGGGCGCGCCGCGTACCGTGTTGTTCTCGATGACGACGGACTTCTGACCGGCGATCGTCAGCGCGTAGCTAGACGGACGAAGGGCCGGGCAGTTCATCTGCCAGGCCCTTTTTGCCTTTGGCGCATGTGTATGGGCGATCGACGTTTGCTACCCGCCCACCACCGTGATCGCAAACCCGTCCCAGCCTTTGCTGCCCACCGTCTGCACAGCCGTGGTCGCAAGCCGCCTGTCGTTTCCAAGCATGTCGAAGTAGCGACGCAAGCCGACCACATCGTCCTCGTGATGCGCGGGGTCGGCCACGCGCCCTTCGCGCACCACGTTATCGGCCACGATGACCGTACCCGGACGCGAAAGCTTCAGCACGCGTTCGAGGTAATTCGGGTTGTTGCTCTTGTCCGCGTCGATAAACACGAAGTCGAACGGCGGCACGCCTTGCGCGACGAGCGCATCGAGCGATTCGAGCGCGAGGCCCGTCATGACCGTCACCTTCGCATCGAGCCCCGCCCGCGCGATGTTGGCCCGCGCAACGGCCGCGTTTTCCGGGCTGAATTCGAGCGACACCATCGCGCCGTCATCGGGCAGCGCGCGAGCGAGCCAGATCGCGCTATAGCCGCCCAGCGTGCCGATTTCGAGGATGCGCCGCGCGCCCTGGATGCGCGCGAGCAGATGCAGAAACTTGCCCTGATTCGGTGCCACGTTGATCGCGCGAAGGCCCGCTTTGGCGCTTGCGGCGAGCGCGCCGTCGAGCGCATCATCGGGACCGATCAGCCGCTCGCAGAACCAGTCGTCCACTGCTTGCCACGTTTGCTCGTTCATTACCCTGCTCCGCTTCTGGATCTGAGCCGCCAAGATTACCTCACCGCTCGCGACACTGCACATGCGCGAGGTGGCTGCATGCCCCATCGATTCGACGTCCTTAGTAATTGAATGAACCGGAGGGCCGGCTTTTGGCGCACCATCTCCGGCGACCGCGTTGCGCGCTCGCAACGCCACCGCCTTTCGTTGCGCGCGCAGGAATTGTCAAGCGCGCCGACCCGCCAGCCCAATCCGAGCGCCCAACTGTCAAACCGGCCGTCAGGCCGCGCCAGCCCGTCATCTGCGCGCTTTACGCAACGGGCATAAACACGTGCATTCATAGGGCGCGATCCTTGGCTCTCCGCTAAACTCCACCACACATTGACGCCGTTTCGAGATAACGCTTGGCGGCACCACGCCGCCAATAGCCATAGCCGCTGTCTTTGCAAGATAAAGACAGCCACTGCGAAGAAAACAAAGGGCTGTTGCGATGCGACTCTCCGTTCAAGTTGGGCTGGGCGCGCTCGTCGCCGGATTACTGCTGGGGGCGAGCCTTTTCGCGGTGGACAAATCGGCTGTCGCCGCTACGCAGACGACAAAGGCGGCCGCGGCGGGAGCAAGCGACGTTCCCGCCTCCGCTCGCGCCGCAGCGCCAGTTACGGCCTCCGCTGCGGCCGCTGCTTCCGCCCCTGTGACGGGGCCCGTTGTCATCCAGACGGCACCGGGCTCCGTCATTCCCGAGCCTGCCGCTTCGACGCCGCTCGGGCAGCCGCGCACGCGCACGTTCACGTTGCGCCAGATGGGTGCGTACGGGCCGATCCCGCTGCGCGGCCTCGATCCCACCGGCGGCATGAATGTAGACGTTCGCACCGACGAAGTCGTGACCAGCGCAAAGCTCAAGCTCGTCTACACCTACTCGCCCTCGCTGATCTTTTCGCTTTCGCATCTCAGGGTGTTTGTGAACGGTGAAGTCGTCGCGACGATTCCGCTCGTGAAGGAGACGGCCGGGCAGCTCGTGACGAGCGAGATCGATCTCGACCCGCGCCTTTTCACCGACTACAACCGCATCACCGTGCAGATGATCGCGCACTACACGCTCGATCATTGCGAGGATGCCTATCATTCGAGCCTCTGGGCCGACATCAGCCCCGACACGTCGCTCACGCTCAACACGGCGGGCATCGTGCTGCCCGACGACCTCGGGCTCTTGCCTGTGCCGTTCTTCGACCGCCACGACAACCGCCTCGTGCGCGTGCCCTTCGTACTCGCCGCCAACGCGGGCGTGCCCGTGCTGCACGCGGCGGGCGTCGTCTCGTCGTGGCTTGGCGCGCTCGCGAGCTATCGCGGCTCGCGCTTTCCGGTCTCGCGCACCGTGCCGCCCGACGCCAACGCCATTGCGCTCGTGCTGCCGGGCCAGGTGCCCGAGGGGCTGAACCTGCCGGAAATCAAGGGCCCCACGGTCTCGGTCATGGCGAACCCAGCCGCCGATCCGCAGTCGGGCCGCAAGCTCCTCGTGCTCGCGGGCCGCACGCCCGAGGAACTGCTGAACGCCGCCTACGCGGTCGCGCTCGGGCAGGCCGGCATGGCCGGCAACAGCGTGATGGTGAAGTCGATCGATCTCGGCCCGGCGCGCAAGCCCTACGACGCGCCGAACTGGGTGCCCACCGACCGCCCCGTGCTGTTCCGCGAGCTGGTGACGGACCCGCAGCAGCTCCAGGTATCGGGCTACAACCCGCCCGCGATCCGCGTGAATCTGCGCGTGCCCGCCGACCTCTATGCGTGGGCGCGGGGCAACGTGCCGCTCGACATCCGCTATCGCTACACGGCGCCTTCCGCATGGAACGACTCGGTGCTCAACGTGAGCATCAACGATCAACTCGTGCGCTCGCAACGGCTGCGTCCCGTCACGCGCGCCTCCGACGAAGCGCGCATCAACGTGCCGCTGCTTTCGGGCTCGGACACCCGTTCATCAACGAATCTGGAAATCCCCGCGTTCCGCGTGGGCAGCGACAACCAGTTCCAGTTCCAGTTCCATATCGATTCGCAGAAGACGGGGCTGTGCACCTCGACTGCCAACGATGTTGCGCGCGCGGCCGTCGATCCCGACTCGGTCATCGACTTCAGCGGCTTCGCGCACTACACGTCGCTGCCCAACCTCGCCTACTTCGCGAACAGCGGCTATCCGTTCACGCGCATGGCCGACCTCTCCGACACGGCCTTCGTGATTCCGGACCAACCCGACACGAAGGATCAGGAAGCCGTGCTCACGCTGCTCGGCCACATGGGCCAGTGGACGGGCCTCCCCTCGCTGCGCCTGACGATCGTGCCCGCCAGCCAGGTGGACAGCGTGCGCGACAGCAACCTGCTCGTGATCGGTTCGGGCTCGGGCGCGCAACTGCTCGAGAAGTGGGGCAATGACCTGCCGCTTCTCATCGAGCGCGGCAAGACCGAGGTGACCACGCGCGACCAGCGCAGCGGCTGGCCCGGCTGGCTCGGCGGCACCGAGGACGAGGACCCGACGCCGTCGGGCCGCTCGATCGTTACGCTCGGCGGACCGATGGCGGCGCTGATCGGCTTCGAGTCGCCGCTGAAGTCAGGCAGGAGCGTGGTGGCGCTCGCCGCGACTTCGTCGGCGCAGTTCGGCGACGTGCTCGACGCGCTCCAGGACGGCGGCAAGATCTCGCAGATGCACGGCGATCTCACGCTCGTGCGCGAAGGCCAGGTGGAGGGCCTGCGCGTGGGCAACCGCTATTTTGTCGGCGATCTGCCGTGGTATGCGCGCGCCTGGGTGTTTATCTCGCGCTACCCGGCACTGATGGCGCTCGCGGGCATTCTGGCCGGTCTGATCGTTGCGCTCACCGTGTTCTGGGCGCTCGGCCGCATGGCCTCCCGCCGCTCCGGGACCTGACGATGCGTCCGGGTTTGGCTACGCTCGCGCCCGCTCTGGCGCCCCGGCTTGCGCCCCGGCTCATGCGCTGGCTCGCGGCGGGCGCGTTTGCCTGCGCACCGCTCGCAACATTGGCGCTGCTGATGCCGGCTGCGACAGCGCACGCGGCCGCGCCGGCCGCCAGCGCCAGCGGCAGCGCGGCAAAATCCGCCAGCCCCGCGGCCTGCGCCTGGCCCGCGTGGAACGCGTTTCGCAGCACGCTGCTGAGCGCCGATGGCCGCGTGATCGACGCGAGCACGCCGCGCCAGGTGACCGTTTCCGAAGGACAGTCCTACGCGCTCTTTTTTGCGCTGGTCGCGAACGACCGCGCGAGCTTCGACAAAGTCCTTACGTGGACCGAAAACAATCTTGCGCAGGGCGACCTCGCCACGCATCTGCCGGCATGGATCTGGGGACGGCGCGACATCGGCGAGGACGGCAAGCCGGTTGCGGCGTCGGCAGCGTCTGGCACTTCAGGCGCCGCGCATGCCGGCGAGCCGCAGTGGGGCGTGATCGACAGCAACCCCGCCAGCGACGCCGATCTCTGGATCGCCTACACGCTGCTCGAAGCCGGACGCCTCTGGAACGAGCGCCGCTACACCGCGCTCGGCACGGTGATGGCCCGCAACATCGTGCGCGAGGAAACCGCCGTGCTGCCGGGTCTCGGCCGCACGGTGCTGCCGGGACCCGTGGGCTTTACGATCGGCAAGGACGGCTGGCGCCTGAACCCGAGCTACGTGCCGCTCCAGGTCATGCGGCGTTTCATGCTCGCGCTGCCGGAGGCGGGCGAATGGAAGGCGCTGCTCGCCTCGTCGGCGAGACTCGTCAACGAGACCGCGCCCAAGGGCTACTCGCCCGACTGGGTCGAATATCACGTGAAAGGCGGCTTCGCCCCCGACGCGCAAACGCATGCCGAAAGCGCGTACAACGCCATCCGCGTGTATCTGTGGGCCGGCATGCTCGCGGGCGACGACCCTCTGCGCGCCAGCACGCTCGCCACCTTCAGGCCGCTCGCGGATTTCGTCGGCGCGCATGGTTTTCCGCCCGAGCGCGTCGACACGACCACGGGCACAGCGGGGCCCAACGAGGGCAACGGCGGCTTTTCCGCCGCGGTCGCGCCGTATCTGTCGGCACTCGGCCGCAGCGATCTCGCGAACGCCCAGGTCGAGCGCGGCCGCACGCTCGCGCAAAAGTCGCCGCCTGGCTACTACAGCAGCGTGCTGATGTTGTTCGGGCTCGGCTACCTCGACGGGCTGTACCATTTCGACGCGCAAGGTCGCGTTGCCCCAGCATGGACGAGCGCATGCCCCACGCCGCGCTGAACGCTCTCGTGTCTGCCCGCCGCGCCGCCCATCTGCGCAGTGCGCGCCGTGAGGCGCGGCGCGCGGCTGCGCACGCCTTGCGAGGCGAAGCGGTTTCACGCATGCCGCAACGCTTGTTGCCGAACATCGCACCGCGCCTCGTACCCAAACTCGTACCAAAACGCGTACCAGGATTCGCACCCAGACTCGCGCCGATCGTCGCGCTGCTCTTCGCGGCCTCGCCGTATCTGGCATCCGCGCAGGCGGGTCCGCAGCCGGCGGCCAACGCCGCCACGCCCTCCGCCCAGGCCGCGCAGTTGCTCTCGGCCGCACGCATGTGGGAAGGCAAGAATCGTCCGGATATCGCACGCGGGCTCGTGCAAAAAGCGCTGCTGTTCGACCCGCAGCAACCCGAGGCGCTCGCGTTGCTCGGCGAAATCGAGCTGCGCTCGAACCGCCCGGCCGAAGCCGCGAAAATCCTCGCGCAGCTCAAGAAGATCGCGCCCAATGCGAACGCAACGAAAGAACTCGACGACGCCTACCGCGTCGCCACGAGCGGCAAGATGGAGATGGCCCAGATCCGCCTGCTCTCGGCCGCCGGCAAGAGCGAGGAAGCCTCGGCGCGCCTGCTCAAGCTCTTTCCGAACGGCGCACCCGCAGGCGATCTCGCGGGCGACTACTACCGCATCCTGGCCGGCACGACCGCGGGCCGCGCGCAGGCGATCAGCGAATTGCGCACGCGCGTGAAGCAGAATCCGAACGATCCCCGCCTCGCGCTGATCCTTGGCGACCTGCTCACCGACCGCGCCGACACGCGCATGGAAGGCCTCAACCTCATCTATCACGTGTACCAGCGCCAGGACAGCAACCGCGCGTTCGCGCTCGAACTGTGGCGGCGCGCGCTCGCGAGCGCGGGGCACGACGATCCCGCCTATTACGTGTGGTATCTGCGCTATTTGCAGGAAGTACCCGACGACTCCGACGCGAAGCAGACCGTCGCCGATCTCGGCAAGAAGCTCGGCGCGAAGGGCCAGGCGCAGGCGCAAGCGCTGGCGCAGAACCCGTCGGCCGTCATTAGCGCGCCGCCGGCCACGGCAGCGGGCAACGCGCGAGCGTCAACCCAGGCGCGTGCACGGCCCCCCGGCCCCGGCGCCGCCGATCGCGCGCGCGGTCTGGCGCAACTCGATCGCGGCGATCTCAAGGATGCCGAAACCTCGCTGCAAAGCGCGCAGCGCGCGAACCCCAACGACGGCGAAACCATCGGCGCGCTCGGTCTCGTGCGGCTGCGCGAAGGCCGCCACGACGAAGCGCGCGAGCTGTTCGCGCGCGCCCTCAAGCTCGACCCGGACAACGCCGGCAAGTGGCGCAGCCTCGAAAAGACGGCCACCATCTGGGGCACCATTGCGAAGGCGCGCGAAGCCAATTCGCAGGGCAAGCCCGAAGAAGCCGAAACGCTCGCGCGCGAGGCGCTCAAGCTCGATCCGGGCAACACGACCGCCAGCGATATCCTCGGCAACGCGCTCATCGCGCAGAAGAAGTGGCCCGAAGCCGAAGCCGTGCTGCGGCCGCTCGTGAACGCGCCCAAGCCCGACATGGACGCGCTGCGCGGCCTCGTGACCGTACTGCGCGAAACGGGCCGCGAAAGCGAGATCGAGCCGCTCATCGCCGCCACGACGCCGCGCGTGAGCGGTTCGAGCGCGGAGCAAAAGCAGCTGCACGCCGAACTGCTCTCGATCCAGGCGGACCAGCTGCTCGCGGACAACCGCAAGAGTCCGGCCATCGCGAAACTCGAAGAAGCCGTGCGCCTCACGCCCGACGACGCATGGACGCGTTTCAGGCTCGCGCGCCAATATCGCGATCTGGGCCTGCCCGCACTGGGCCGCCAGGTCATGGAAGACGGCCTGAAGGTCTCGCAGGCGCCCGACATGCGCTACGCCACGGCGCTCTATCTGAATTCCGTGGACGACGTCGAAGCGGCCGCCGCGCAACTCGACGCGGTGCCCGAAGCACAGCGCAGCGAAGGCATGCGCGAGCTAATGGGCAATCTCGCCGCGCAGAAGAAGATCGCGCAGGCCCGCCAGCTCATCGCTCAGGGCAAGGAAGACGAGGCGCGCGCGCTGCTCGATTCCGCCGCCGCCGACGCGAACGCGGCCAACGACCCGCAGATGCTCGCCACGGTCGGGCGCGAGTGGATCGCGATCGGCGAGCCGGACCGGGGCCTGAAGCTCGTGCAGGACTGGCTCGCGGCGCACCCCGACGACCCGGCGGCGAACGGCGCGCGCGTGCGCTACGGCGAGCTGCTGGCGGCGGCCAACCGCGACGACGCGTGGGCGAACTGGATCGACGCGACGCGCGATCAGCCCGGCATCACCGACGAACAGAAGGCCAGTCTCGACGACCAGGAGCTGCGCCTCGTCGCGCGCGAAACCGGCCGTCAGATCGAGGCGGGCGACCTGACGGGCGCCCGCCATACGCTCGACGCCGTGCCGGACCGCCTCAAGACGACCAAGCGCTGGCGGCTCGAAGACGTCGATCTGCGCGAGGCGAAGGGCGACTACAAGGGCGCAATGGCCTCCGCGCAGAAGGTGCTCGTGACGCAACCCGACGACGCCGATGCACGCCTCACCGTTGCGCGTATGCTGGAGCGCATGGGCCGAGACCGGGAGGCCGCCGACATGGTGCGCGCAGTGCTGGCCGACACCGCGGAGAACGACATCGACACGCGCCTTGCCGTGGCGCGGCGCTTCACCGCGCTCGGGCTGAACGACGAGGCTTCCGCCGTGGTCGATCCGTTGCGCGAGCAGTATCCGGACAACCCGGACATTACGATCCAGGCGGGGCGCGTTGCGCAGGCGCGCGGCAACTACAACGAAGCCGCGAGCCTCTATCGCACCTCGCGCACGCAGGAAGTGGCCGAAGGCACGCGGCCCGACGCCGACGGCACGACGTCGGCAGGCCGCGCGCTGCAGGGCCTGGAAGACCGCAAGCAGGGGCAGGTCGCGACCGGCTGGTATCAGTCGAACCTCTCGGGCGACCCCGGCATTTCCGAGCTGCACGCCACCGAAGTCCCGCTATACGTTCGCATTCCTGATGGCTATACGGGCCACTATTTCTTCCACGCCGATACGGTCTATCTGAATGCGGGCACGCTGCCCGGCAACGACCTCGACATCGCGTACAAGTACGGCAAGATCGCCGCGCTCGGCAACGCCGGGCTCGGTTCTGTCAACGAGACCGCGACGGGCGTCGCGCTCGCGGCGGGTTACGAGTTCAGCGGTGCGAACAATAGCTGGCGCGCCGACATCGGCAGCACGCCGGTGGGCTTCCCGATCACGAGCGTGCTGGGCGGCATTCAATATCGCCACGACTTCCCGAGCGGTTCGTCGCTCTCGCTCGACGTCTCGCGCCGCCCTGTGACCGCGAGCCTGGTTTCCTATGCGGGCGGCATCGATCCGGTCACGGGCGAGAAGTGGGGCGGTGTCGTGCGCAACGGCTTCACCGTGCGCGGCGCGCAGGACTTCGGGCCGGGCACGATCTTCACGAGCATCGGCTTCGGCCTGCTGACCGGCACCAACGTGGAGACGAACCAGGAGTTCAAGGTTCGCAGCGGCTACGACTGGTCGGTGTTCAAGCGGCCCGACCAGATCGTGTCGAGCGGCCTCACGCTCAATTACTGGAAGTACTCGAAGAACGAACACAACTACACGTTCGGTAACGGCGGCTACTACAGTCCGCAGAGCTATTTTTCGGTCAGCATTCCGCTCGACTGGACCGGACGCTACAAGAAGCTTTCCTGGGAGATCGACGGATCGGTGGGCATGTCGTTCACGAACGAGAACGAGTCGCCGTTCTACCCGACGCGCCCAGGCCTGCAGGCCCAGGCGCTCGCGTTCATGAGCGCCAACGACCTCGGTTCGCCGTTCTTTGGCGGCGGCTCGGGCGGCGGCTTCAGCTATGCGGTCGAAGCGGCGGCCGAATATCGCGTGACGGAGCACTTCGTGGTGGGCGGCCGCTTCCGGCTCGACCGCTCGCGCGACTATGCGCCGAACGTAGGCGTGCTTTACCTGCGCTACTTCTTCTCCCCGCAAAAGGGTCCGGTGCCGTTCCCGCCGCGGCCGGTCGTCCCTTATTCGGCCTACTGACATGGCCACGGAGCGAGCGCGCATGACGACGATGAAACCCGCGACGATGCAATCCGCGAGACGAGCAATACGATGAACGATCCCGCCACCCTTTCCGCTGCGCCCGCCGGCGCCGGCCGCGATACGCGCCGCTCGCTGTTCTCGCGGCTCGCGCGCCGCGAGCCGCTCGCGATCGACGGCTTGCCGGCCTCGCTCGCTTCGCTCGGCGCGGGCCAGGTGCACGTGGTCTACGCGAGCGCCTCGCCCGCGCGCGACGCGCTGTTCTGGCAAACCGCCGCCGCCGCGCTCACAGGTCCCGCCACCGTCCTTTCCACGCGCGACGGCGCGAGCCTCACGGCGGCGCTGCGCGATCAAGGCGTCGATCTCGACAAGAGCGGTTCGACGCATGCATGGGCAAACGTATGCGCGCTACGCACACTGCCGGAGCGCGACGGCGCGCAGGTGCTGATCGAAGCGCTCAACGCGCTCGCCGGGCAGTGCGCCGCGCCCGAAAGCCAGTTCTTCATCGAAGGCGCGGAGGCGTTCTTCAACTGGCAGGACCCCGCCGCGCTCGCCGCTCAAGGCGCGCAGCTCGCGGGCTGGTGCGCGCAGCATCGCTACGGCGTGCTGATGGTGGCAGCGCCGCCCGGCCTCGGCGACGATCAGGAGCATCCCGAACTCGCCGCCTTCCAGGCGCGCTTCGCGGGCGCCGCACAATTGCACCAGGTGCAGGGGCAGTATCACTGGGAAGTCGCGTTCTGGCGCGCGGGCGATGCCGTGCACGGCAGCCAGAGCGTGCCGCTGCGCTTTTCCGCCGCCGATCACCGGCTCACGGTTTCCGGCGGCACCTTCGAAACCGAAATCGGCGAGGCGGGCCTGCTCGCACCCGACGAAGGCCGCGTGATCGTTTCGCGCGACGCGATGTTGCACGAGCGCGTACTGCCGCCGGCCTGGCAGATCGTCGATAACAACGAGGCCGCCGTGGCCGCCGCGCGCACTTCGGTCGCGGCCACGGTGATTCTCGAATTCAGCGTGAACCGCGACCTCGAAATGCTCGCGGAGCAGGTGCACACGCTACGCCTGCAGTGCGGCGAAGCGCTCAAGATCATCGTGCGCGAGGACGCAGTGGCCATGCGCTACGAGTCGCTCATGCTGAACCTGGGCGCGAACCGCGTGATCGCGCGGCAGACGCCGCTCGCGCAGGTCGAGGCCATCGTCGACAGTCTGCAGGGCCAGGTGTATTCGCGGCCCATGCCCGCCGACTATCGTGCGGCGCTCGCCGCCGTGGTGCATGGCGAAGAGAGCGGCTACGTGGGCGCGGCACACTTCGTCGAACTCGTGCGCGCGGCGGTGGAGCGCAGCCGCGTGATCCAGCTGCCGAGCGTGCTGATTCGCCTCGCGCTGATGCCGGAAGTCGCGCACGTGGATGCGCTCAAGGCGTGCCATCTGCGCCGCGCGGGCGACATCGTGACGGCGAGCGGCGACAGCCTCTACGTGTTCTTCTTCGCCTGCCGTATGAGCGACGCCGACGCCGTGTGCCGGCGCGTGTTCCAGCGTTCGCTCGCGGAGCTGTTCCAGGGCGAGGAGCGCTACGGCGACGGCCGCGCGATCACGGAGGCGCTGGACACGCTCGGCGAGGAAATCGACACCACGCCGCCGCCCGACTATTCGGGCTGGCTCGCAATCAATGAGGGGCAGCCCGCCGCGCCCGCGGCCGTCTCGGTGCAGGCCAACGGCCAGACCGTGCCGCCTGCGGCGGCTTCCGCGATCGCATCGGGCTCAGCGACGGCAGCCACGACAGAAACCGCAGTGCCGGAACCCGCAGTGCCCGTCAACATCGCTCCCATAAACGGCGACCTGTTGCCCGCGCTCGACGCCGCCGCGCGCACCGACAACGCGAAACCGCGAGCCGCGCCGCAGCGCGCGCCGCTGCCGCTCAAAGCATAGGAGAGCGACATGAACATCTTCCTCGGTTACTTCGTCTGGGGCTTGATACTGGCCGTGCCGCTCTACTGGATCGGCTGGCGCCTGCGGCTCGCGCGCTTCGTGCCCATGTGGCTGCGCCCCGCGCGCTCGCGCCCGCTCCAGCTCCCGCCGCAGGTCGACGCCCTGCTGATTCGCGGCCAGCGCCGTTTCAGCCAGACGGGGCCGCGCCGATGAAGACCATCGCCATCGTCTCCAGCGTGGGCGGTGCGGGCCGCACCACCCTCACCGCCGCGCTCGCCGGTCTGCTGGCGGCGCGCGAACATGTTGCGCTCGCCGCGGAATGCGACCCGCGCAACGTGCTGGCGCTCCATTTCGGGCTGCGCGAGAGCGCGCGCGAAGGCCTCGTCACGCATCTGGCGGGCGGCCCTGGCGCCGACGACGCCTGGTCGCGCGCCGCGCTGCAAAGCGACGACGGCGTGCTCGTGCTGCCGTGGGGCAGCCTCGCTGACGGCCATGCATCCGATGACCCGCACGACGACGACGCCTGCGCCCTGCTCGACGCGCGCCCCGGCTGGCTGCGCGAACTGCTTGCCCGCGTGGACCTGCCGGCGCAGACGATCGCGCTCGTCGATGCGGGCACGTGGCCCTCGGCGCACGCGCGTCAGGCGATCGATGCCGCCGACCTCGTGCTCGGCGTCCTCACACCCTGCGCCGCCGCCTGCGCGACGCTGCCGCGCCTGATCGCCGCGCTCGTGCGCGCACAGAAGCGCAGCGTGTTCGTCGCCAATGCGGTCGTGCCCGCGCGCCAGTTGCACATGGACGTCGTTTCACTGCTGCGCGCGCGCCTGGGCGCCGCCATGCTCCCGTATCTCGTGCATGCGGACACCGGTGTGCCCGCCGCACTCGCCGCGGGCGAAAACTTCTGCCTGAGCGCGCCCAGCTCGCAAGCCGCGCACGACCTTCACGGCATCGCCTCGTGGCTCTCGCACTGGAGCACGGGTGCGAGCCTCGATGCGCCCGACGAACTGCTCGCGCAACACGTCGCGCACGGGAGCACGTCATGATCCGCGAGCGCATCGCTGCCCTGTGGACGGCGTTCTGGTTGTCGCTGCGCCGCGTGAGCGCGCCCGAGTTCAATCTCGCGCCCGACGCGCCGGGTGGCCAGTGGCTGCTGCGCGCCTTCTTCCGGCCGCCGCGCCCGGGCCAGCGCGACGTGCCCGCGCTCGCCTTCGCGCGGCTCGGCAAGGACATCCGCCAGCGCCTGAACATCGGCCGCGACCGCACCGCTGGAGCGTGGCTCCTGCGCATCTTCCTGCGCCCGCGGCGCCCGCGTCAGCGTCTCGCCGCCGATCTGCGCAAGCTTCACAAGGCGCCGCAAGGACACCATCGCTTCGCACTGCGCGCGTGGCTCGACAGGCGCCTCGAACCCGTCTATCGCCGCGCCTCGCGCGCGAGCGCGGCAGTCGGCGCGCGGCTGCCCGACGTGCCGTGGGAAGGCATCGAGCAGCACCTCGAAAAGCTTTCGGCGGCGCTCGACAGCGTGCCCTACCTGCGCCAGGGCCTCCTGTGGCTCGCGTTCGTCGCGGCTGTCGCCGTGTGCACGACGCCGCTGCCGTTCGCCGGCCAGGTGCTGCTGTTCCTGCTCGTGTATGTCGTGGTGATGATCGCGCGCCGCCTGCCGGGGCGCCTCGCCACCATGCTCATGGTGATGCTGTCGATCCTCATGACGGGCCGCTACGTCTGGTGGCGCAGCACGCAAACGCTGCATCTTTCGAGCCCTGCCGAGGCCATCGTCGGCTACATCCTCTACGCGGCCGAGCTTTACACGTGGATCGTGCTGATCTTCGGCTACGTGCAAACCGCGTGGCCGCTGCGCCGCAAGCCGCAGCCGCTGCCCGACGATCCGGCCGACTGGCCGACCGTCGACCTCTACATTCCGACCTACAACGAGCCGCTTTCAGTGGTGCGGCCAACCGTGTTCGCGGCAAGCTCGATCGACTGGCCGCGCGACAAGCTGCGCGTCTACATCCTCGACGACGGCGACCGCGACGAATTCCGCGACTTCGCGCGCGAGGCGGGCGTGGGCTACCTGCGCCGCGACGAACACACGCATGCGAAGGCCGGCAACATCAATCACGCGATGCCGCTCACACAGGGCGAGTACATCGCGATTTTCGATTGCGACCACATCCCCACGCGCTCCTTCCTGCAAACGACCATAGGCGTCTTTCTCGCCGATGAGAAATGCGCGATGGTGCAGACGCCGCACCACTTCTTCTCGCCCGATCCGTTCGAGCGCAACTTCGACACGTTCCACCGCGTGCCGAACGAAGGCAGCCTCTTTTACGGGCTGATCCAGGACGGCAACGACTTCTGGGACGCCACGTTCTTCTGCGGCTCGTGCGCGGTCATCAAGCGCTCGGCGCTCGAGCACATTGGCGGCATCGCGACCGAGACCGTGACCGAGGACGCCCACACCTCGCTGCGGCTGCATCGCCACGGCTATACGTCGGCCTATCTGCGCACCGTGCAGGCGGCGGGCCTCGCCACCGACAGCCTCGCCGACCACATCGGCCAGCGCATCCGCTGGGCCCGCGGCATGACGCAGATCTTCCGCGTCGACAATCCGTGGATCGGCAAGGGACTCTCGTTCTTCCAGCGCATGTGCTACAGCAACGCCATGCTGCACTTCTTCTACGGCTTCCCGCGGCTCATCTTCCTCGTGATGCCCGGCGCGTACCTGTATTTCGGACTGCACGTGATCAACACGCCTGCGCCCGTGATCCTCGCCTACGTGGTGCCGTATCTGGTGATTGCCGCGATTGCCAACTCGCGCATCCAGGGACGCTACCGGCACTCGTTCTGGGCCGAAGCCTACGAGTCCGTGCTCGCGTGGTACATCGTGCTGCCCACCACCATGGCGCTCATCAATCCGAAGCTCGGCAAGTTCAACGTGACCTCGAAGGGCGGCCATATCGAGCACGAGTATCTCGACTGGACGATTTCGAAGCCCTACCTCGTGCTGCTCGCGATCAACGTGTGCTCTGTCCTCGCCGGTATCGGCCGCCTCACGATCTGGCGGTCAGACGAGCCCGCCACCGTGTTCATGAACCTCTTCTGGGCCGGCGTGAATCTCACCATTCTCGGGCTCGCGCTCGGCGTGGCCAAAGAGGCGAAGCAGGTGCGCGTGGCGCACCGCATTCCGCTGCGCGTGCCCGCCATGCTCACGCTGCCCGACGGCCGCACGCTCGCGTGCAAGACCGAGAACTATTCGATGGGCGGCCTCGGTCTCATGCTGCCCGCCGACGCCGTAGCGAAGCTCGAACCCGGCGAGCGCATCAACGTGACGCTCGCGCGCGGCGTGCTGGAGCACGACTTCCCCGCCGTGGTCGCGCGTCTGGCCGACCGGCGCCTCGGCGTGCGCTTCGTCGGCATGACGATGGAGATGGAGCGCAAGCTCGTGGAATGCACGTTCGGCCGCGCCGATGCCTGGCTCGAATGGGAGGACGTGCCGCCCTCCGACGCGCCGCTGCACGGCCTCATTCAGCTGATCGAGCTGAGCTGGCAAGGCTACATGCGCCTCGTCGACGCGTTCTTCGACGCGCTGGAAAACTTCTTCACGCGACGCCGGGCCGGCCAGGTCCGCCAGCCCTGATAACCGGAACCACCGCTACACCCTGGAACGCGAAACACTATGGGTCTCTGGAATCTCTACTTCCTCGCCAAGCTGTACCTCTACTCGATCGGCACGCTCAAGCCCGAGTGGTGGATGAACTTCGCCTTCGTCATCCTGCTGCTCGTGCCGCTGCACAGGCGGTGGCTGCGTATTGCGCGCGATGTGATCGCCGTGATCGTGGGCATCGCCATTGCGTACCACGAGTCGAGCATGCCCGACATCGGCCGGGCGATCTCGCAGATCCCCGTGCTCCTCACCTTCACGCCCTCGTACATGTTCGAGCTCACGCGGCGCGTGATATCGCTGTCGATGGCCGTGTCGGCGGTGATCGCCGTGCTGCTCTACTTCCTCATCAACCGCTGGGTACGCGTGACGACGCTCGTGTTGATCGCGCTCGTCGTCATGCCGGTCTGGCAGGGCGTGGGCTCGTTCGTGGCGAATGCGACCGCCAACGCTTCACTCGCCAGCAACGGCGACGAGGACGGCGGCACCGGCAAGAAGCGCGACGAGCAGTCGGGCAGCTACGACCAGCAGCTCGCGGCGTTCCGCGCCAACGAGGAAGGCCGGCACGTGAGTTTCACGCCGCTCACCACCGACGCGAACGCGCAGTTCGACATCATCATGGTGCACATCTGCTCGCTCTCGTGGAACGACATGGATGTCGTGAAGATGCGCAACAACCCGCTCTTCTCGCGCTTCGACTATATCTTTCAGAACTTCAGCTCGGGTGCCAGCTATAGCGGGCCCGCCGCGATCCGCGTGCTGCGCGCCACCTGCGGGCAAGAGCCGCACAAGGCGCTCTACGACCCCGCGCCTGCCGAGTGCCACCTGTTCGCGCAGCTCGCGCAGGCCGGCTACACGCCGAACGCGCTGCTCAACCACAACGGCCGTTTCGACAATTTCCGCAGCACGGTGATCAGTGAAATCGGCGTGCCGGGCGTGACGATCCCCGCGAACGAAGGCTTCCCGGAGTTCATGAAGGAGTTCGACGGTTCCGCGCTGGCCGACGACTACGACGCGCTTTCGCGCTGGTACAAGCAGCGCATTGCCGCTGGCGGCGGGCCAGTCGCGCTCTACTACAACACGGTCTCGATGCACGACGGCAACCGGCTGCCCGCGCCGAACGACAAGCTCACGAGCCTGCAGTCCTACCCGATTCGCCTGCAGCGGCTGCTCGGAGACGTCGACAAGCTGATCGACCTCGTCGCGCAGTCGGGCCGCAAGGCGGTGATCGTCTTCGTACCCGAACACGGCGCGGCGCTGCAGGGCGAAGAGAACCAGATTGCCGGCATGCGCGAGATCCCCACGCCGAACATCGTCCACGTGCCGGTGGGCGTGAAGGTGGTGGGGCTGCCGGCCGGCAGCGAGCACACCGGCGGCGTGACGACGATCGACACGCCCACGAGCTATCTCGCGCTCGCGCAGCTGCTTTCGAATCTCGTGGCGCACAGCCCGTTCGCCACCGGCGCGCCGCCGCTCGCGCAGTATGCGAACAACCTGCCGCAAACGCGCATGGTCGGCGAAAACGAAGGCACGGTGACGATGACGACGCCAACCGGCTATGTGATCCATACGCCGGACGGCGTGTGGGTGGAGGGCAAGTGATGGCGATGCGCTTGTGGGGATCCAGCCGGCGTTCGCGCAGTGGTCCCGCGCTGCCGAGCGATATCGACGCGCTCGCGCGTCTCGTCGAGGGCGTGGACCGCGACCGCTATCTCGACGTTCAAGCCGAGGACGCCTGGCAGGCGGCCGCGAAGCGCTGGCCGCTCGTGGCGGCCGTGCTGGAGTTGCCGGTGGAGGCGGAAAAGGGCTGAGCTCGCGCGCGAACTCGCCTCTGCGGCGCGCTCAGAAAGCGCTGCGCTCCACGCGCTGCGCGAGGACGCAGCGCTCCAGCGGCATGCGAGTCAGCGGGCGGCCCATGGGCGCGAAGGAGCGCCGCGCGAATGCCTCGGGCTCGGGATGGTTACCAGCGTAGCGGGACCCGTACCCGTACGCGCCGCGTCGCGGCGGGTCTTCGCACCATTTCCTCAGTGATCCTGATGATCCCTCATCTGACGCGTTTGTACGTCAGTCACCGAATCGAACAACGCCTCGGCACGCGCCAGTTCGTCCAGCGCGTGATCGAGCCGTGATTGCGCGGCGCCATAGGCGAGCGGCGCGGCCACGTGGTCGTGGGCCTCGGCACGCAGGGCGCGAAATGCCCGGTCGACGTTGCGGCTCGCCTCAAAAAAGCGTTGCGCGGCCTCGGCCTCTTGTGAACGGATGTGAATCGCCATGGAAGAGTTCCATTGTGAGCTGGGTCCAGTCTCCCGCCCGGGAGACATGGCGCGTTCTTGCTCCGCCAAGCCGTGAAGACGCCGTGTGATCGGCAGGCGGCACGTCGAAGAGATCGCGCGTGACGCCGCGCGCCTGCTGCGCGCAGGCTTCGCTGCGCACGCGTTTGGTGAGATCTGTGTAGGTGTCGAAGTCGCCCATGCGCGATGCCTCGTGAATGGCCGCGAGGTCGCGCGCCTTGACGAGCGTGGGCTGTGTGAGTCGCACGAAGTATGGCGCCTCCAGCTCCGCCGTGAACACGAGAGGATGGCTCTTGCCGCCCGCCTGGGCGGCGCGCTCGACGCAATCCACCACCACCGTGCCCTGCGAGCGGCATGGCGCCTTCGCCGTGCTCACGCTGCGCAGCCGCTCCGGAACCACCCGCAGTGAGCTGCCGACGCTCAGTTCGGTTGGCGAGACGCACACGAGCGCGTAGTGATGCTCGCGTGCGGCGCCCGAGGGCAGCGTGGCGCTGCTCGTAACGAACACATGCTGCGGAAGCTGGCGCACCTGACCGCTCGCGTCGACCCACGCATTCCAGACCACCACCCCGGCACGCTTGCCGCGCTTGTCTTGCATGACGCGCGGGCGGCTTGCCGCCGGCGAAAACAGCGCGAGAAGCGAGCCGGTGCGCAGCGCGGCGATTTGAGCGCTGTTGCCAAGCGACTGGCCGATGCCCCACAGGAAGCGGCCTCCGCCCTGCCGACGCTCCCACTCCTTGCGCAGGATCAGCGTGGGGAGATCCATGCCGGCCTCTGGCCCGATACGGGACCAGCAAAACGTGGGCGGTAGGTGTTTTAGTGCCATCGACTTCCTCGGAATGCAGCCGCCCGCCGATTTCGGCGAGCAATTCAATAACCGTTACTGTATAGGTATAATGCATGACATGGAAGCCCCAGATACTCATTTTCCGGTGCAGGAACTGCTGCGGCGGTTATCGGACGATTCACGCTCTGCCAGCGAAATTGCGCGGCTTTCCGGGGTCAGCCAGCCTACTGTCTCGCGTCTTCGCACGTCGAACGGGAGGCGGGTACGCCGGAGCGCGTCATTCAATAAGCTATGCAGTTTCTATGGTGTGAAGGCGCTGCCGTCCAGCCGGCACGCGGCTGCCTACAACGAATTGCTGCGCAATGCGATCGTCGAGGCGTGGGACGGTTCGGAAGAGCACGGCCGCGCGCTGCTTGTCGTCATCAAGGGATTGAAGGACTTGAGGGAACGGGGCGCGTAGATTCGCCTGGGTGGGCTTGGGCGGTGCGTTTTGCGCGAGGGCGCCAAAGGTAACCATCCATGGGAAATTCGGCTTGCATTTCGGGGCTACAGGGGCGCCACGAACCGTGCGGAGGCCATGACTGGCCGGCCAATCCCCATATGTGGTGACCTTTGCGTTTTCCTGCGCCGCGGGCGACTCAAACGTATGATGTGAGTGCGCACACCGCAGCCGCCCGATCGCAATGTTCGACACTTGCCACCAGAGCACCGCGCCCATCATGTCCGCCGACACTGCCCCCAACCACACGAATGCTCCCGCCACGCTGCGCGGCCAGTGCCTTTGCGGCGCCGTGCGCTATGCGGTAGCCAATGCGTTCCGCTACGCATTCAATTGCCACTGCTCGCAGTGCCGCCGCGCCACGGGTTCCGCGTTCAAGCCGTTTGCGGGCATCGAAAGCGAGGCGCTGCGACTCACCGAGGGCGCAGGGCAGACGCTGGTCTACGGCGATCCGCAGGCCGCCCACGACATCCATTGCGGCCGCTGCGGCTCGCTGCTCTATTCAGTCGTGCGCGAAGGAGCGTATGTGCACGTGACGCTCGGCACGCTGACCGATCCGCCGGCCATTCGCCCCGCCGGCCATATCTTCGTGCGCTCGAAAGCGCCGTGGTTCGAGATCGCCGACTCGCTGCCCCAATACGACGAATTCCCGCCCTGACGACGCTGCGTGCAGCGTGGCCGTCGCGCGGCGCCAAGCGGCGAGCGTGGCAGCGGCGATACCGGTATCGCCGCGCGACTGCCTCTCGTTGCGTCGATCGGCTAGTCTCGAAGCGTCCCTCCCTCTTGTCACAGGAACCGCGAGCCCCATATGGACTCCATGACGATCGAGACGTACACGAGTGGCGCCGCAAACTACGCAGCCGAATGGGCGAACCAGTCTGCGCCCGACGACCTCTATGCGCGTCTCATGCGGTATTTCCGGCCCCACGGAAGGACCGTGGATATCGGCTGCGGCTCGGGCCGCGACGTGGCATGGCTGAACGCCCATGGTTACCCCGCGACGGGCTACGACGCGTCGGAGGGTCTGATCGCCCGGGCCACCGCTGACCACCCGCAGTGCGCCTTCGGTCTGGCCACGTTGCCCGAGCTAGAGGGCGTGCCCGCCGCGAGCTTTGACAACGTCCTGTGCGAGACCGTGATCATGCATTTGCCCGTCGCGCAGATCGGCCCGGCCTGCCGCCGCCTCGTCGAACTGCTCGAGCCGGGCGGCGTGCTCTATCTGAGCTGGCGCGTCACCGACGGCGACAGCGCGCGCGACCCAGCGGGGCGTCTATATAGTGCGTTCGATCCGGCGCTCGTCACCAGCCAGCTCGAGGGCACGACCATCGCGCTCGACGAGGAGGCGGTCAACCGGTCCTCCGGCAAACGCGTTCAACGCATTGTCGCGATTCGCGCGTGAGCGCTGCCACGCATGGCGACCGGACAACGGGGAATCAGCGGGGAATATCAACGTGCCATAGGCCAGGCGAGTGACAAAAACGTGAACTTCTCACTTGAAAAATGGTCTAAGGGACTCATGTAGGAAATATGTAAGGTGAAGCGCTACCCAAACGATACGACCCTGAAGGCGGTCAATGTGCCGCAAACACGACGATTCAGGTTGCCTCGCATGCCGTAACGCACTACCATACGCGGTCTTTCTGCATTGCACGAAAATCCAGGCTGCCACGTCGTCAGACGTTTGGCGCTCGCTTGGCGGGACCGGCATGCGCCCCCGCCCACTCCCCTGCAATTTCGTCATCGCCAGGACGCCACGCCGCTGGCGCGTGACCCTTTTTGCCCTTGTCGGGCTATCCCTTCGAGGAGAATGTATTGACAAGCCATGACCGGGACGACGCGCTGACCTCGTCTGCCCGCCCCGCACGCCGCTCGTCCAAAGACAAGACCGGCGATACGACGCCCATGGACGCAGGCTCGCAACTCGAAAAACGCCAGCATCAAATGCGGGCGCTCATCAAGCTCGGCCGCGAACGCGGTTATCTGACCCACGCGGACATCAACGACCATCTGCCCGACAACTTCGCGCAGACGGCCGCGCTGGAAACGATCGTCGCCACGTTCAACGACATGGGCGTGCAGGTGTACGAGCAGGCGCCCGACGCCGACACGCTGCTCCTGAACGAAGATTCCCGCGCCGACCAGCAGGCCGACGACGAAGCCGACGAAGAAGTCGAAGTCGCGCTCTCGACCGTCGACTCCGAATTCGGCCGCACGACCGACCCCGTGCGCATGTACATGCGCGAAATGGGCTCGAGCGAGCTGCTCACGCGCGCCGGCGAAATCGAAGTGGCGAAGCGCATCGAAGACGGCCTCCAGGAAATGATCCAGGCGATCGCGGCATGCCCGTCGATCGTCGCGACCATCCTCGCCGACGCCGACCGCGTCGCGGCTGAAGAGATGCGCATCGATGAACTCGTCGACGGCATCGGCAGCGACGAAGCGGCGCAGGAACCGGCCACGGCGGCCGACGCAGACGCGAGCGAAGAAGTCGAAGCCCAGGCATCGGAAGAAGAAGAGTCGGACGACTCGAGCGACGACGAAGACAGCGACGCCGACAACAGCAAGGCGAACGAAGCCCTGCTCGCGCAACTGAAGGCAGACAGCCTCGCGATCTTCGCGCGCGTTCGCGCGCTGTTCGAACAGATGGCCTGTACGACGGACGCCAATGCGCGCGCTACGGCCCTGGAAATGAAGATCTGCGCCGACATCCAGACGGAACTCGCGCCGATCCGCTTCACGGCCCGCACGATCGACCGCCTGTGCTCGCTGCTGCACGAGCAGGTCGCGCAGATTCGCGCGATCGAGCGCAACGTACTCTCCATCGTCGTCGATCGCTGCGGCATGCCGCGCGAAGCCTTCGTCGAGCAGTTCCCGGGCCACGAAACCGATCTGGACTGGGGCGTGCGCGCCGCAGCCGCGTCGAGCAAGTACGGTCCCTCGATCGAGCGCAGCCTGCCGGCTATCCAGGCGGAGCAGCGCAAGCTCGCCGAGATCGAAGCGGCCGCATCGCTGTCGCTGCAGCAGATCAAGGCGATCAATCGCCGCATGACCGTCGCCGAATCGAAGATGCGTCAGGCGAAGGGCGAGATGGTCAAGGCCAACCTGCGTCTCGTGATCTCGATTGCGAAGAAGTACGTGAACCGCGGCATGCAGTTCCTCGACCTGATCCAGGAAGGCAACATCGGCTTGATGAAGGCGGTGGACAAGTTCGAATATCGCCGCGGCTGGAAGTTCTCGACGTACGCGACTTGGTGGGTGCGTCAGGCCGTGACGCGCGCGCTCGCCGACCAGGCGCGCACGATCCGCGTGCCGGTGCACATGATCGAAACGATCAACAAGCTCAACCGCATTTCGCGCGAGATCCTGCAGCAAACGGGCATGGAAGCGCATCCGGCGGACCTCGCCGCGCGCATGGGCATGACCGAAGAGAAGGTGCGCGGCATCCTCAAGATCGCCAAGCAACCGGTCTCGCTCGAAAGCCCGGTAGGCGACGACGGCGACGCGACGCTCGGCGACATGATCGAGGACGCAGGTTCGGCCTCGCCGGCTGATGCTGCGATTCACGCGAACATGCGCGCTGCCATCGACGAGGCGCTCAAGGCGCTCTCGCCGCGCGAAGCGAAGGTGCTGCGCATGCGCTACGGCATCGACACGACGTCGGACCACACGCTCGAAGAAGTGGGCAAGCAGTTCGACGTGACGCGCGAGCGTATCCGCCAGATCGAAAGCAAGGCGATGCGCAAGCTGATGCACCCGAGCCGCGCGGACAAGCTGCGTCCGTTCCTGGAGCGCTAAGCGGTTTTACTGCTGCGCTCCCTTGAGCTGGATTGAAAAAAGCCCGTCACCTTCCGGTGACGGGCTTTTTCTTTATGCGGCGCGAGCGCCGCCGGTCAGTCCGTGCCGTATTTCGGCGAGTGCGGACCGTAGAGCAGGCCCGTCGGCGGCCCCGCGTGCAACAGACGATAGCTCGTGACACCTGCGATATCGTGGCTCTTGTCGGTCAGCGAATTCGCGACCTGCTTGATTGCCGCCACCACCAGCATGCCAATCAGGCCGCCGCCACCGCTGTTGTTCCCTTCGTTGCTGCTGGCGCTGGCCGCGCCTTGCCACAGCACCTTGCCGGTTGTCAGATCGACGAGTTTCGCCGTCGCCGTCACCACCGTCGCGCTGTCGATCACACGATATTGCGTCCCGAATTGCGTGATCTTCGAATACACCACCGCATCGGCGCCGAAGATCTCGCGCAGCTTCTCCGGCGGGGTCTGCTGGATGTCGCCTGCCGTCGTCAGTCCGTTCTGCTTGAACGTCTCCTCCATGACCGCGACCGGAATCACGTAGTAGCCCGCCTCGGCGAGCGGCATCGTCATCTGGGAGAGCATGCTGTTCGACGCATTCACATCCGTCGTCGCGTTGTCGGGCGGCAGCACGAGGATCGAGCGCGGGCGCGCATTCTTGAACGCCGTGTAATCCGCGTGCTTGACCGGCTGTGCACAAGCGGCCAGCAATGCGAGCGCGGACAGAGCCAGCCAGAGCTTGAGAGTGGAAAATCTGGACATATCGGTACGCTCGCTTATTGTTGTTTCGGTTTCTTCATGAGGAAGTCCATATAGGTCGACGACTCCGGGAAGAGGTGCTTCTCGGCGTCGAATTCCTGCATGGCTTGCGTGTCGTTGCCGACGTTCGCGTAGAGCATGCCCAGTTGCGCGTGGAAGCCTGGCGGCGGCGTGTTGCCCTTCGCGCGGATTTCCTGCAGCGACTTCTCGAGCGCATCGATCTGTTGCTGCGGTGCCTTCTCGCCCTTCAGGTAGTCGTAGACCCCGGGCTGATAGCCGCTCCACTGGTAGAGCGGCGGCGTGGTGTTCGCGCAGCCTGCGAGCAGCAGCGTTGCCGCCGTGATGGGCAGGCAGAGCCCCCGAAGCGTGCCGATGTATTTCATGAAAACCCCGTATGAGTAGTTGTTCTGATTCAGCGTGAAGCGCGGCCGACGTAGGCGGTCAGTGTGCGGAGCGCAGCGCGCCCGCGTCGACCTGGTCGGCCAGATGGTTGACTGCTTCCTGGATCGCGAGCTCGAGCACCTTGCCATTGAGCGTCGAGTCGTAGCTCGCGGTGCCGCCAAAGCCAATGATCTCGCGGTTCGAGAGGCTGTACTCGCCCGCACCCTGCGCCGAAGCGACGACTTCCGAAGTCGTGGTATCGACAACGTTGATGCTCACCTTCGCGTAGGCGATCTGGTTCTTTCCGCTGCCGAGAATGCCGAACAGCTGGTGATCGCCGACTTCCTTGCGACCGAACTCGGTGACGTCGCCGGTAATGACGTAGTTGGCGCCCTTGATCGCCTGGGCCTTCCTGGTGAAGCCCGCTTCCTGGCGGATCTCGTCAAGGTTGTCGCGATCGAGCACGCTGAAGCGGCCGCTTTGCTGCATCGACGTGATCAGGATGGTCTTGGCCTGCCCGCCGAGCCGGTCGATGCCGTCGGAGAAGATGCCGCGCATGTAGCTCGAGCGATTATCGAACTTGCCGACTGCGATCTGCACCGGCTTACCAACGGGCGGGCGCTGCGCGCTGGTGACAGGCGGCACGGGCAGCGAACGCGACGATTCGGTCGCGCAACCGCCAAGGGCTGCGATGGTGGCGGCGGCGAGAAGCGCACCCCACGTCTTGGACGACTTCATGAATTCTCCTTGTTGTCAGGGCAAAAGAGGCTGGACAAGGGAGATCGGCGAGATGCGGAGCCAGACGGCGGCGGCGTGCACGCGGAGCACGCAGGGCGTCCCCGTAAGCGTCGTTGCGGCGGAAATAGAGGGCGCAGTGCGTCGCTGCGCGCGCAAGTCATTCCATCGGTCGTGCATGTTTCTCGCTTCCCGCACGCGAGCGCATGCGCAGAAGCTCCCCGGTTTTTATTCGTGTAGCGTGTGATCTTTAGTTTGTAGTTGCTGACTACACACGCGTCTATCGGCCGGATTAGGAAGAAACTTTAGGAGATCTGCAATTTAATGCGAATTAGATTTTTGTTTGCGCGATTTCTGAGGTGTATTGACGCACGCATGAAATGCTATTTAAGACGATTTGGAGATTTTCGCTATCGACTGCGAATAAGTCAGGTCGCAGAAAATGATCGTTCTTTCTGGCGCCCAAACGCCAGAACCCCGGTTCTCTTTCGGAGACACCGGGGTTCTGGACGTTACAGCATAAGGAGCCTGACGATTACCTACTTTCACACGGGCAATCCGCACTATCATCGGCGTGGAGCTGTTTCACGGTCCTGTTCGGGATGGGAAGGGGTGGGACCAGCTCGCTATGGTCATCAGGCTTGACGGGTTGCTGCGTCGCGCTTTGTGTTCGCGCCACAGCCAATCGGGAAGAAGCGTAAAGAGGGTGATGCTGAATTGGGGTTGTGTTGTTTCAGGCACAACACACATAGTGTG
>NZ_MCNV01000086.1 GCF_001718195.1 Paraburkholderia nodosa | reverse complement strand
GCGTTGCCCCTGTGCGGGGCGGCACCTACTTTCTTTGCGGCGGTGTATGGACCGGAGACATGGGTAACAGGTGTGCGGGGACATGGGTAACACATGATCCGCTCATTCGGGATGGTCCAGGTTGATGGTTCCGAAATGATGATGCAGGAAAAACAGGTCATAGCGGTTGCCGCTTCCTGCGCTGGGGCGCACCGCAACCGGCAGCTTGTGCAGCGCATTTGAAACCTTGAAACACCGGCACCGGAAACGGAGTTCTCCATTCCACCCCACGCGTACCACCGTGTCGTCGCTGCGATA
Source organism: Paraburkholderia nodosa (assembly GCF_001718195.1). Lineage (GTDB taxonomy): Bacteria > Pseudomonadota > Gammaproteobacteria > Burkholderiales > Burkholderiaceae > Paraburkholderia > Paraburkholderia nodosa_A. The sequence continues at coordinate 304 of NZ_MCNV01000086.1, read as the reverse complement.
TTCGATCGGCGGCAGTGTCTCCGGATACGGGTGCGCACTGGGCCGGTAACGGGTGATCGGAGTGGCCATCTGCAGGGCCTGATGCGGGCGCTGATGGTTATAGACCGTGCGCCACTCGTCAAACACCCGCTGGGCGTTGCGCAGGCTGTCGAAGCGACGGCCGCTGAGCACCTCGGCCTTCAGCGTGCGGTGAAACCGTTCGTCCTTGCCGTTGGTCTGCGGGTGCGCCACCCGGCTATGGGACAGACGCACACCGAGCCGGATCAGCCAGATGGCCAGTTCGGTGAGCTGTCCCGGCTGGCCG
>NZ_MCNV01000085.1 GCF_001718195.1 Paraburkholderia nodosa | reverse complement strand
AATCGCGATAGGTCGGATCGAGGTCGAGGTACACGTCGCGGTACGACATGTTGGAGCCGTGCGCGTCCATCGAAATGGTGTGCGCGTAGTGGTCCTTCACGGCCTTCTTCCAGCCTGCGCCCCAGTTCGGCGTGCCCGCGGGCGTGGCGATGCCGCTGATCGGCTTCACGCCCGCCTGGTTCACCCAGAGCGGCGAGCCGCCCACGAAGCCGGGCGGACCGTGGTCGAAGTTGTCGGCGTTGAAGTCGTCCACGGCCACGCCGTTGCCGCCCGCACCGATGAACGGGTTCGTCCACGTGTCCTTGTCGAAGAACGCCGTGATGGTCGAGAGGTTCTGATAGGCGAAATTGCGGCCCACCACGCCTTCGCCCGACACCGGGTCATAAGGCTTGCCGATGCCCGAGAGCAGCAGCAGGTGCACGTTGTGATACTGGAACGCCGAGACGATCACGAGATCGGCAGGCTGGAACACTTCCTGGCCCGCCGGATCGATATACGTCACGCCCGTGGCGCGCTTTCTGGTGTCGTCGAGTTCGACGCGCAGCACGTGGCATTTCGAGCGCAGTTCGAAGTGCTTTTCCTGCTTGAGCGCGGGCAGGATGTTGAGGTTC
>NZ_MCNV01000084.1 GCF_001718195.1 Paraburkholderia nodosa | reverse complement strand
AGATAAAGAGTACAGGCTGGTCCCATTTCGCTCGCCACTACTTTGGGAATCTCGGTTGATTTCTTTTCCTGCGGCTACTTAGATGTTTCAGTTCGCCGCGTTCGCTTCGCATGGCCTATGTATTCAGCCATGGATACTCCATTCGGAGTGGGTTTCCCCATTCGGACATCTGTGGATCAAAGCTCGTTTGCCAGCTCCCCACAGCTTTTCGCAGGCTACCGCGTCCTTCATCGCCTGTGATCGCCAAGGCATCCACCACATGCACTTGTTCGCTTGACCCTATAACGGGTGTGTCTCGCGGTGATTGCTCACTTCGGACCCACTCGCTACAGGTTGAGTATTCGTGTTGCGCCGTATTTCAAGGCAATCTTTCGATCACTTAAAAATACATTGATACAATCACAACCCTGATTCACCTACTCCACACCCATCTCCAGGTGTGTTTTGGATGAATCTCTTTACTACTTCTTCCTGATTGTTAAAGAACGACAGCCGATACGCTTTCACATACCGCTCTGACTGGCTCAATCGCCAATGCAGAAGGTTCTGCTTCGTGCAGAACGCTGTGCATTGAGGATTGGTGGAGGATGACGGGATCGAACCGACGACCCCCTGCTTGC
>NZ_MCNV01000083.1 GCF_001718195.1 Paraburkholderia nodosa | reverse complement strand
GCAAGCAGGGGGTCGTCGGTTCGATCCCGTCATCCTCCACCAATCCTCAATGCACAGCGTTCTGCACGAAGCAGAACCTTCTGCATTGGCGATTGAGCCAGTCAGAGCGGTATGTGAAAGCGTATCGGCTGTCGTTCTTTAACAATCAGGAAGAAGTAGTAAAGAGATTCATCCAAAACACACCTGGAGATGGGTGTGGAGTAGGTGAATCAGGGTTGTGATTGTATCAATGTATTTTTAAGTGATCGAAAGATTGCCTTGAAATACGGCGCAACACGAATACTCAACCTGTAGCGAGCGTGAATCGCACGAGCAATCGTGATCGAGACACACCCGTTATAGGGTCAAGCGAACAAGTGCATGTGGTGGATGCCTTGGCGATCACAGGCGATGAAGGACGCGGTAGCCTGCGAAAAGCTGTGGGGAGCTGGCAAACGAGCTTTGATCCACAGATGTCCGAATGGGGAAACCCACTCCGAATGGAGTATCCATGGCTGAATACATAGGCCATGCGAAGCGAACGCGGCGAACTGAAACATCTAAGTAGCCGCAGGAAAAGAAATCAACCGAGATTCCCAAAGTAGTGGCGAGCGAAATGGGACCAGCCTGTACTCTTTATCT
>NZ_MCNV01000082.1 GCF_001718195.1 Paraburkholderia nodosa | reverse complement strand
GGCCGGTATAGCGCACGTCGTGGGCGAGCAGGAAGGCTTTGAGGCGTTGCCTGGCCTGCTTCAGATCCTGTTTGGCGGCGCCCCAGGTGCGGACCAGGTCACGAAACGCTTCGTCCTCGACGGTGGGCACGTGCACGGGCGACAGATCTCCAGCTCGAAGCGCGCGTACCAGTTTCGCTGCATCGCGGCGGTCGGTCTTGACCCGCTCGCCGGGCTTGCGGGGAATCAGTGACGGCGCGCAGACCATGCAGGGGTAGCCCTTTGCCGTCAACTGGCGATGAAGGCCGTAGCCGCAGGGGCCGGCCTCATAGACGAACACGACGTTCGATGCTTTTGACTGCATGCGCTTGCACAAGCGATCGATATCATTGGCTCGAGGCGCAATCTTGCCGAGGGCCTCTACTTCGCCAAACCCGACAGAATACGCGACCACGATCGAATCCTTGTGAACATCCAGGCCGACAAACACCGTGCTATCGTTATTCACGCTGACCTCCGTGCCGGAAACAGGCTGTTGAGTATTGGCTTAGACCATACTCTTGCGGCTCTGGCATTCGTGCTAACCCGCGTTTCACCTCCGCGCGGCGGTCAGCCTCGTGCGCAGCGAAAGTCATACTGTCTAT
>NZ_MCNV01000081.1 GCF_001718195.1 Paraburkholderia nodosa | reverse complement strand
CTTTCGCCGGGCTATCCCCCACTACTGGACATGTTCCGATGTATTACTCACCCGTTCGCCACTCGCCGCCAGGATTGCTCCCGCGCTGCCGTTCGACTTGCATGTGTAAGGCATGCCGCCAGCGTTCAATCTGAGCCAGGATCAAACTCTTCAGTTCAATACCTGTTACTGTTTTCGGTCTCTCTCGAGACCGGTCGCTCACTCAAAGCTGACAGGTTCTGAATAAATTCAAAAACCTGACTTACTTTAGTGTGAGACTCTTGATACTTTTGCTGCTCCCGGCTTCATTCCGAAGAACAAGACCAGGTCGCCACCGCATCAAGCGCCCACACTTATCGGCTGTAAATTTTTAAAGATCGATCGCGAAGTTGCCGTTAAAACTGCTCAACTACCGGCTTCTTTCTGCGTTGCTGCGTCAGCAGCAGAGAAACGAGATTATGAAGACTGCCCGGCGATCTGTCAACAGGTTTTTTTACTTCGTTCAACCTGCCGCTCAACTTCGAATCACCCGCAGACCCAGCCACCACAAGGCTTTCGCCCCAGGCTTCCCGTCTCCCCGCGCCTTCATCGAAAGCGCGAAAGACCGGAATTCTAGTCACGCAGATGACATCTTGCAAGCGGTTTTTTGAC
>NZ_MCNV01000009.1 GCF_001718195.1 Paraburkholderia nodosa | reverse complement strand
ACCAGCATCGCGACCACGAGATGCTCAAGCCCGCTTCGCAGTGCAAGCCGATCGAGTATCCGAAGCCCGATGGCAAGCTCACGTTCGATCGTCTGTCTTCGGTGTTCATCTCGAACACGAATCACGAAGAGAACCAGCCCGCGCACCTCACGCTCAAGGACGCGAGCGTGCCCGTGAACGTGAACCTGCGCACCTACGCGGGCCCCGAAGCGCGCTTCTGCCCGGCCGCGGTGTACGAGTTCATGAAGAACGACGACGGCAGCGACCGCCTGCAGATCAACGCGCAGAACTGCGTGCACTGCAAGACCTGCGACATCAAGGACCCGACGCAGAACATCGTATGGGTCACGCCCGAAGGCGGCGGCGGCCCGAACTACCCGAACATGTAAGCGCCGGGCGGCGACTGCCGTCGATCCGACTTGTGGCAGGAGAGGCGTAGTGCGCCTTTCCTGCCATTTTTACGTCCGCGAATACCAGTACATGCCGTCGTCGCGCAGCTCGCGTTTCACTTCACCGCGATACATCAGGTAGTTCAGGCACGCCAGGCTCTCGCCGGTTGCGAGGCTCATCTGCCCGAGATCGTCCTCGCCGATGCGCCGCGCGAACAGCGCCCCGAACACGTCAACGGCGCGGCGCGGTTCGGCGAGCGTGCCGCGCAGGCGCGCGAGGCTCTTGTCCTGCCCCTGGCGCAAGCGTTCGATGCGCGCGTGCAACCCGTAAAAGCAGTCGTTATGCGAGGGGAGCACGAGCACGTCGTCGGGCACTTCGCGTTGCAGCTTGTCGAACGATGCGTACCACTGGGCCATCGGGTCCGCGTCGGGCTCGATCGGATAGACCGAAACGTTCGAGGAGATGCGTGGCAGCACCTGGTCGCCCGAAATGAACAGCTTCAGCGCCGGGCAGTAGAGACACGCGTGTTCCGGCGAATGCCCCATGCCGACGATCACGCGCCAGTCGTGCGCGCCGATGCGCACGACCTCGCCGTCCTGCAGACGCCGGAAGCTTTCCGGCAGCGCGTGGATATGCTGGCCGAAGCGGCCGAAGCGCGCGCGATAGACGTCGATAGCCGACTCGCTCCAGCCCGCGCGGCGATAGAAGTCGAGTGCGTCGGCAGGCGCTTCGCGGCCCGTGTCGGCAGCGGCCACGCGGCAGTTGAAGTATTCGGTGCGCGTCATCCAGAGCCGGCAGTCGAACGCGCGCGTGAGCCAGCCTGCCATGCCCACATGATCAGGGTGCATGTGCGTGACCAGCACGCGCGTCACGCGGAACGCCGTGTGCGCCTCGCCACCTTGCGGGAAGATCGCGCGCCATACAGCCGTGGCCGCATCGGTGCGCGCACCCGTATCGACAACGGCGCAACCTTCGGCGTCGTCGACAAGCCATACGTTGATGTGATCGAGCGTCCAGGGCAGCGGCATACGCAGCCAGCGCACGCCCGGCGCGATTTCGAGAGTCGAGCCCGGCGCGGGTGGGGCCGGATAGGGATAGCACAGCGTTGATCGCGCGCTATTGGACGCGACCTCGGGCGTGCTCTCGGGGATGGCTTCGGTGCGTTCGGTCATGCTTGGGGCGCAAAGGGAAATGGGGAGCGCATACTTTCGCGCATCGCGCGCAGGATAACGCGAACGCGGCGGGCCCGCCCACGTCCTTTTGAGGGGCTGACATGACTGCGGCAGGACGCTGCGCCGCCGCACGCCTTGTTTACTTTTGTTTCCGCTTGTTGCTTCTCGTTGCCGCCTGTTTCCCTTTGTTGCCCGATAACGACGCCCGATCGCGTAGCATCGCACCTCAACGTCGATATTTATTGCGCCGCAACAAAATGATGCCTACACTGACCAATGCCGGCTGCCTCGACGCTTTCGCAAAGGAGGGCGTGACATGACGAATCGATCAAACACATTGCATGCATCTCTGAAGCTGCACGTCTTCGAACAGGAAGGAGGGTGGCATTGGGGCATCACCATCCCTCGCAGTGCGGGTAGCGGCTTCAAACTCATCGCATACAGCGAAACGACCTTCAACGGCGAGAGCGAGGCGCTGCGCGACGGCAGTCGCGCGCTCGAGAATCTTCCGGAAGACGCGGCACTCGCGTTCGCGCCCTGAAACGTACCGCCTCAACGGCAGGCCCATTCACGAAGTCTCTTTAGGCACATGCAGTAGATGAACTTCTGCGTGGCGCCACCCGGCGTGTGAGGCTCTTCGCGTGCCTGTTTGATCAGCGTGAAGGGCGCGCCAAATTCGGCGTGCAACGCATCGGCGCTGTAGTGCATGACGGGCAGCCCGCTGCAATGGTCGGGACCCTCCTCGGCGAAAGTCCCACGATCACGATGCCGCCCGGTTTCACGTCGCGCAGCACGGCGTTTACATAGGCTTCGCACGTCTGCGCGCTCGTTCCTTGAGCAGCGCGAGGATGCTCCCATTATCGCTGAAGATAGGGAATGGGCGCTTGCGGCGCGTTTTTGAAGTGCGGAGTTTTGTGTTGAAAACGAACTATTCAGATAAGAAAAGTTATCTTATCCGTCTGGTTTGATGGAGCACCTGGAGCACATCAAGCGGTCTTGCGCAAAGCTGTGAACTTGCACGTCGCGGTTTTCGCGCAGTGTGCAAGCGGAGCCACAGGGTAGGGCGTGCAAAACCGGCGTCAGACAACGCCTGTCGCACGCCCTTGCGCCTTAGCCCAGCTTATTGGCCTGTTCCTTCGCTAGCAGGCGTTGAGCCTGTCGGTCTCCGCGGTTGGCTTCCTGCGCGGTCTGAACCGACGTTTCGGTGGCTTCGGCGAATGCTGCGCGTGCGGCGTTGCTGATCGTAACGGCATACGAAGCCGACGGCGTCGAAGCCTGTGTCGTCGTTGTCGGCGCCTGCGTCTTGCTGGCAGGTTGCGTAGCGGCAGCCGCCTGCTGGTTCTGCGCGCCGGTATTCGCTGCTGTGGAAGCGGCGGGTTGGCTAGAAACTGCCCGGATTGTCATCAGAGGGTCTCCGATAAAGAGAGAGAAAAACCGTGAACTGCGCCCGGCTTATCGGAGTACCTTCCAAATACTTAAGAAGTATTTATTTTTTGAAAATGAATCAACTTAAGGCTCGTATAAGCTGCGGTTCGATTCGCGTCAACGCCGGTCATAATCGCCTGACGATCTGTTTTAAAAATGTGGTCGGGTCCGAGTTTTCGGACGCTGCGTGCCGGGGCTTGCGTGGCCATTGAAATGATTGCCAGTATGTCATGGAATGAAAGCGACTCTTATTCAGGCTAAAAACCGCACCTTTGGCACCGCGAAAATAAGGCTCCACGTCGGGAATACCGTTTAGATAAGGAGTTCATCAGAATTCAAGGCTACCATCGCGCGAGTCTTTCAAGTTTTCCCTGGAAATCCATTTTGTTGCCACTCACGAACGACGTCACTCAGGACAACTGGTCCACGTGGATCCACCGGCAGCGCCATGGCAATGATCCCGCCCATGAGCACCATGTCCGCGCCGAGATCACAAGGTACGCGGACCGTGTGCTGGATTCCGTCCGCCTGCGCCCCGGGATGACATTGGCCGACATCGGGACGGGTGATGGTCTCGTCGGGTTTCGCGCGATTGAACGTGCCGGCGCCGCAATCCGGGTGCTCATGACCGATATTTCGGCTCCGCTGCTGCGGCACACGGAAGAGAGGGCCCGAAGCCTGGGGGTAAGCGGGCAGTGCGCATTCATACACGGCAGCGCCGAAAATCTGGCAGGCATCGCCAATGAGGCGGTCGATGCCGCCACGATGCGCGCGGTGCTGGCGTATGTGGAAGACAAGCCCGCTGCAATGCGAGAGATCTACCGCATCCTCAAACCGGGTGGCCGCTTCGCCATCGCCGAGCCGATTTTGCGTGACGAAGCGCTCGAGGTGTGCATGCTCAAGCAACTCGTCGATTCCGGCGCGTTCAACGCGGAAGATCCCTTTTTTCCCTTGCTGCTTCGGTGCCGGGCGGCGCAGTTCCCGGACACGGAAGAGAAGGCGCGCTCGCTGTCCATCACGAATTATGGTGAGCGCGACCTCGTGCGCTTCGCGATCGACGCGGGCTTCACCGACATCCGTCTGGAATTGCACATCGAAGTGCGAACCGAAGACAGCCTGCCTTGGGAAACGTTTCTTCGTACCTCGCCCCATCCGTTGGCGCCCAGCCTGGAAGAGGTCTTCGAAAAGGAATTTACCCGCGAAGAGCGCGCGTATCTGGAAGTCAGGATGCGGGCGATTTTCGAAAGCGGAGCGCAGCTCGGCGCTGAGCGCATCGCCTACCTGGCGGCGAAGCGGCCGTAGAGACCGGATGGGAACGCCTGCTTAAGGATTGCATAAGCGTTAACCCTGCAGAATGCGCAGCATGCCTGCCGCAACGCCACCAACGTGTGGCGTTTGGGTTCAGGTCCATGCTCGCGCATTCATGCTGCGCGGGATTGGCTTGAGGAGTCCATATTGTCCAGCCCGCAGTCTCGCGCAATGTGTCCGCGCGTCTTTCACTTCAGCATCCCGAATCGCACGCGCGCTGCGCTCATCGCCGTTGTATCGGGCACCGCACTGCTCGCCGGCTGCGCAAGCTACAAGGCGCAGCCGTTGGCACCGGGTCCTTCGTTGATCACGCAGGGCGCGCTCGCACGGGTGCAGATCGACCCCGCGAAAATGCCATTGCCCGAGCTTGCGGCACACCGCTTCGATCCGTCGAACGGCTTCGACATCGAAGACGTCGCGATGCTGGCAGTCGCCAACAATCCCGACCTGAAACTTTCACGCGACGACCTCGGCATTGCGCAAGCGCAGGCGTTTTCGGCGGGACTTCTGCCGGATCCTCAGGTGAGCGTCTCCAGCGACTATCCCGGCGCTGTCGGGTTGTCGCGCGCGTTCAGCTACGGTCTGAGCATGGACGTGATGGCGATTGTCACGCGTGGCGCGAACACGAAGTCCGCCAACGCCACGGTTCGAAAGACCGACCTCGGTCTGCTCTGGCAGGAGTGGCAGGTCGTGGCGCAGGCGAAGCAGCTGTACGTGAGAGCGCGCTTTCAGGATGAGGTGTTGCCGCTGCTCGAGCAGCAGACGGCACTGGCCCGCACGCGTTACGAACGCACCGCGCACGCGGCAAGCGAGCACAACGTGACGGCGGACAGCGTCACCGCGTCGCTCACGGCGTACGAAGACGCCCGCAAGCAGTACACCGACATGCAGCACGCGCGTGAGCAGACGCACCATGACCTCAATGCGCTGCTCGGCCTCGCGCCCGACACGACGCTGGCGCTCACAGGCGACACAGCAGTCACGCCGATGCCCGATGGCACGCTCGACGCCGCGGTTGCAATGCTGGCGCAGCGCCGTCCCGATCTGATCGCGCTGCAGGCCGGCTACGAGGCGCAGGAGCAGAAGTACCGCGCCGCGATCCTCAACCAGTTTCCAAGTCTTTCCGTGGGCTTTACGCGCCAGCGCGACACCTCGGAGATCTACACGAGTGGTTTCGCGATCAACCTCACGCTGCCGGTCTTCAACCGCAATCGCGGCAATATCGCCATCGAGCAGGCCACGCGGCAGCGTCTCGCGGACGAATACCAGACACGCCTGAATGCGGCTTACGCCGATATTGCCCACCTGCGTGCCGACAGCGCGATCGCCGCGCATCAACTCGATCAGGATGACGCTGCGCTGCCAGGGCTCGAACGTGCCGCCGCGCAGGCGCGCGACGCCTATGCGGCGCGCAACATCGTGCTTGGCCAGTATGTCGATGCGCAAACTGCGGCGCTCTCGCGTCGCATCGATGCGGCCACTGCGCGCGAAGCGCTAGCTGAGCAACGCATTGGCCTCCAGGCGCTGCTCGGCAGCGCGATCCCCGATCCTGATCAGGCTCCGTCCGCGCGAGGCGCCACTGCTGAAAGCGCGCCATCCAATACCATCGTTGCACGTTGATCTCCATGACTGAGCACCGCTTTCTTTCCGGCACGCGCACGCGTGTCGCCGTCTGCGCACTTGGCGCGGCGGCCGCGCTCGCCGCTGGCGCAGCACTTTTCGCACCGCATGCAGCGCGCGCGGATGACGCCGGCGCTTCGGGCAGCACGCCCGCGCCATCCGCCGCCGTGCAGGTCGTGCGCGTGATGCGCCAACCGGTTGCCCAAACCGTCGTCGCGTATGGCTCGGTTGCGTCCGCGGCCTCGAACGCCACGTCCATCAGCCTGCCGTATCTCGCACGCGTCACGCGCGTGCTCGTCCAGCCCGGCCAGACCGTAGCGCAGGGCGCTGCGCTCCTCGTCGTGCAAGCCGATCCAAACGCCGTGATCGCCTATACGCAGGCACAAAGCGCAGCGACGCTCGCACGTGGCGAACTCGCGCGCACGGGCTCGCTCTTTCACGACGGTCTCGCCACGCAATCGCAGCTCGCCGCGGCGCAAAAAGCGCTGGATGACGCTCAGCAAGCGCTTGCTGCGCAACAAGCGACGGGCATCACACCGGGTTCGAAGACGATTACGGCACCAGTGGCCGGCGTCATCGCGCAGCTTGCTGCGGTGCCGGGCGACCGGATCCAGGCGGGCACTGCGCTCGCCCAGCTCGTTGCATTCAACGGCGCCGCGGGCAATGCCGCGAACATTTCGCTGGGCGTCGAACCCGCCGACGCGCTCACGCTGCACGCCGGAGACCGTGTCGTGCTGCGCCCTCTGTCCGCCTCGCTCGGGTCGCAGCGCGCGCAGGGGCGCATCGTGCTCGTCGGCGCAGCCATCGACGCGCAGAGCCAGCTCGTGAACGTAAGTGCGAACGTACCGCTCGCGGGTGCTGCCTTCCTGCCGGGAACGCGCGTGCGGGCCGACATCGACACGCAGACCGGCACGTGGTGGAACGTGCCGCGCGCCGCGGTACTGCAGGACGCGAAGGGCCGCTATGTGTTTCAGGTCGCGCCGAACAACAAGGCGCACCGCGTCGACGTGAAGGTAAAAGTCGAGCATGGCGATACGTACGGCGTGGATGGCGCGCTCGACGCCTCGCGGCCGCTCGTCGTCGTCGGCAACTACGAACTCGAAGACGGCATGGCCGTGCGCGTGGCGCAAGGCGGCGCGCGATGACGTTCAGCCAGTGGATGCAGCGGCACCGTCGTTCGCTGCTGTTCGTGATCGCGCTTGCCGCGCTTGCCGGTGCGCTCACCGCGCTGCGTCTGCCGATCTCGCTCTTTCCTAACGTTTCCTTTCCGCGCGCCGTGATTTCACTCGACGCGGGCGACCGTCCGGCCGAACAGATGGCGACGCTCGTCACCATGCCGGTGGAAGAAGCGTTGCGTCGCGTGCCGAACGTGCGCGACGTCGAATCCCGCACGAGCCGCGGGTCGGCGGAGATCTCCCTCAATTTCGACTGGGGCACCGACATGGCGCAAGCCACGTTGCAGGCGCAGTCGGCCATTGCCGAGATCCTCGCGACGCTGCCGCCCGGCACCAGCATGCAGGTGCGCCGGATGGACCCGACCGTGTTTCCGGTGCTCGCATACAGCCTGACGTCGTCGCGCTTGTCGCTTTCTCAACTCTACGACCTCGCCCAGTTCCAGTTGCGTCCGCTGCTTTCCTCCGTGGCGGGCGTGGCGCGCGTGGACGTGACGGGTGGGGCGCGCGACGAGCTCGAAGTGGCCGTCGACCCCGCACGCCTCGCGACGTACAAGCTCTCGGTGGGCGATATTTCGCGTGCAATCGGTGCGGGCAACGTGCTGATGGCCACCGGGCGCATCGAGGACCACGACAAGCTCTTTCTCGTCGTGGCGAATTCGGCTTTCAGCGGGCTCGATACGCTGAAAAACGTGGTCGTGTCGTCCACTGGCGCGACGCAGATCCGCCTGCGCGATGTGGCCACCGTCACCCAGGGGACCGTGCCGCAATGGATCCGCGTGACCGCCGACGGTCAGGATGCGGTGCTGGTCAACGTCTACCAGCAGCCCGGCGCAAACAGCGTGGCGATGGCGCAGGCGATTCGCGCTCGCCTGAAGGACTTCGGCCCACAGATGCCGCACGGCGTGACGCTCTCGAACTGGTACGACCAGAGCGAGCTCGTGATCGCCTCGGCCACCAGCGTGCGCGATGCCATCATGATTGGCGTGGTGCTCGCGGCGCTCACGCTCTTCGTATTTCTGCGCAACACGAAGATCACGCTCATTGCAGTGGCGCTCGTGCCCATCGTGATGGCCGCGACCATTCTGCTGCTCGACGTGTTCGGCATGGGCTTCAACATCATGACGCTCGGCGGCATGGCGGCGGCGGTGGGCCTCGTGATCGACGACGCCATCGTGATGATCGAGCATATCGCGCGGCGTATGCGCGAGGCAGGCGCGCATGCGTTCCATGGCCGGGTGATGAGCGCGGCGCTCGAATTCACGCGGCCGCTCGCCGGCTCTTCCGCGGCAACGCTCATTATCTTTGTGCCGCTGGCGTTTCTCTCGGGCGTAACCGGCGCGTTCTTCAAGGCGCTTTCGGTGACGATGGCGAGCGCGCTCTTCATTTCGTTCCTCGTCACGTGGCTTGCCATCCCGATTCTCTGCGACCGCTGGCTCACGGCGAAAGACGCCGAGGAGCATCGCGAAACGCGCTTCGCCGCGTGGCTCAATCGCACCTACGCGCGGCTCGTCTCTCGCGTGAGTGCGCGGCCCCTGTGGGTGCTCGCGCTCGTGGTTCCGCTTGCGCTGCTTTCGGCGCTCGCGTTCACGCGGGTCGGCAGCGGCTTCATGCCGTCGATGGACGAGGGCGGTTTCGTGCTCGACTATCACACGCAACCGGGCACATCGATCACCGAAACCGATCGACTGATGCAACAAATCGAAGCGATCATTCGCGCGAACCCGAATGTGGCGACGTATTCACGCCGCACCGGCGCCGGACTTGGCGGCGACCTGAACGAGCCGAACAAGGGTGACTTCTTTGTGCGCTTGAAGTCCGGTAGCCGCGAACCGATCGACACGGTGATGGAGGAGATCCGTTCGCAGATCGAAACAAAAGTGCCCGGCGTGAGCGTGGAACTTGCCCAGTTGATGGAGGACCTGATCGGCGACCTCACGGCGGTTCCGCAGCCCGTGCAGATCAAGATTTACTCGGACGACTCCCATGTGCTCGACACGACCGCCCAACGTGTGGCCGCACGCATCGGCAAGATCGGCGGCATCGTCGACGTGAACGACGGCATCAATCCTGCCGGCGACGCCATCGATCTGCGCATCCGGCCCGACGCCACGGCTGCCGAGGGCATGGATCCGCAGGCAATCGCGCAGCAGGTCTCCGACCTGCTGGACGGGAATGTGGCGACGCAGTTCCAGAGCGGCCCGAAGACAGTTGGTGTGCGCGTGCGTGCGCAAGGTGCGCTGCAAATGACGGACACCGAACTTGCGCGCCTGCCGTTGCGCGCGCCGGATGGGCACGTGTTCGCGCTTTCACGCGTGGCCGAACCGGTGCACGTGAGCGGCCAGCCCGAGATCAGTCGCGACAACCTCAAGCGCATGGTGGCGGTGACGGCGCGCATCGATGGGCGGGACCTCGGCTCGACGATCGCCGACGTGCAGCGCGCGCTTGCCGATCCCGCGCTCCTGCCAGCGGGCGTCTACTACGAACTTGGCGGCTTGTACCAGCAACAGCAGATCGCCTTCAAGGGGCTGCTCGCGGTGTTCGGCGCGGCCGTGGCGCTGGTGTTCGGCCTGCTGCTATTCCTCTACGAGCGCTTTCGCGTGGCGCTCGCGGTGATGGCAATGCCGCTGCTCGCCACCGGCGCCGTGTTCATCGGGCTGTGGGTGACGGGCATCGAGCTCAACATCTCCGCGATGATGGGCATGACGATGATCGTCGGCATCGTGACGGAGGTCGCGATCTTCTACGTTTCCGAGTTTCAGGGGCTCGTACGCGACGAAGGCGTGCCGCTGGAAGAGGCGTTGCAGGCCGCGGGTCGCAATCGCCTGCGGCCCATCGCGATGACGACCATCGCAGCCATTCTCGCTCTGCTGCCGCTTGCCTTCGCGATCGGCCAGGGTTCTGCAATGCAGCAACCGCTCGCCGTCGCGATCATCTCGGGCTTGATCGTGCAGATGCCGCTCGTCCTGCTGGTGCTGCCTGTGCTGCTGCGCCTCCTGCTTCGAGTAAAGGGGGCAGGTGAGTGATGGCGGGTGCAAAACGAAGAGGTGTGCAAATGATTTGCATCCACCGGTAACAGATTCGAAAGAAAAATCTTTGAAATAGTCGTTGACTCGGCTCGCGCGTCGTCACTAGAATTCGCGTGTTTCCACGAAAGGGGCATTTGCCTTGGACAGTTGTAGTTGTCGACCTTCGAATCGTTTTTCTGCCTGACCGGCACGACGCCCGCCTGGATTCTTCCCTAGCCGCCGTCCTGCCAGCAGGCAGACGGTGCGCGCCGCAGTAGCTTCCGCAGTCTCTCCCGCGCATCTCTTCGATTGGCCGCCGTCGTTGGCGTGTGTGCTATCACGCACGTTCGTCAACGCGACCCTGCGTGTCGAGCCATTGGCTCGCGACGCCGCTTGTTCACGCCGTTTTCGCGCGCTGGCGCGCGGGACCTGGCGTGTGGTTAAACACGTCCGTCAAGCTTGATTCGGACCCTGACAACAGAGGAGTTCACAATGCCCGACCCTGAGCCTTGTCCCTGCACGACTTGCGCTGCGTTCCCACAAGGCGCGGCCCGCTTCGCCTGACATCAGTCCGCACACGTTCCTCCCACACGCCCGGGCATATCGCTCCCGCGTGAAGCGAAACGAAGGCACGCCTGATCGATGGCGCCACGTTTCAGGCATTTGGAGGAATCACCATGCACTTCGCTCTCCTCGTTTCGCAACTCCCGCACGTCGAAGAAGCTCGCACGCACTACAACGGCATGCTCGGGCTCGACTCACATTCGCACGGCTCAACCGGCGTAGTCGCTGCCGTCTGGACGGCATTCAAAAAGCTCGTTCGCTGACACGGCCTGGCGTCGCCGACTTCTGCCCCTGCTCCCGCATCAGCAGTCGGCGGGGCAGTGCCACGTCTCAATCATTAAGTTCAAAAAAGTACTACTAAGGAATAAATACAGATGTCCACCACTCCCGCTAACATCACGCAACGTCGGAGTGCCGTGCTCGACGACGCGCACGTGGGCGATATCAAAGGCGCCCTCGGCACGATCGCCCGCCACGACACCGCCCCTCGCAGCAACTGGATGGCGCGCCTGCGCACACTGCTCGCCATCCTCGGCCCCGGCCTCATCGTCATGGTCGGCGATAACGACGCCGGCGCCTTCGGCACTTATACGCAGGCGGGGCAGAACTACGGCACGTCGCTGCTCTGGACGCTCGCGCTGCTGATTCCGGTTCTCTATGTGAACCAGGAAATGGTCCTGCGCCTGGGCGCCGTGACCGGCGTCGGCCACGCACGCCTCATCTTCGAACGCTTCGGCAAGTTTTGGGGCGCCTTCAGCGTCATCGATCTTTTTCTGCTCAATGCGCTCACGATCGTCACCGAGTTCATCGGCATTACGTTTGCGCTCGACTTTCTCGGCGTCTCGAAGGTTCTCGGTGTCTGCATCGCCGCGGTACTGACGATGGCGGCGGTCAGTACGGGCGACTTCCGGCGCTTCGAACGCTTCGCGATCGTGCTGTGCCTGTTGAGTCTGCTGCTGATCCCGGTGCTCGTTTCGATTCACCCGCCTGTGGGCGTTATCGCGCGCGACTTCTTCGTGCCGACCTGGCCGGCGAATTCGAAGCTCTCCGACGTGATGCTCCTCGTGATCGGCATCGTCGGCACGACCGTCGCGCCGTGGCAACTTTTCTTCCAGCAGAGCTACGTGATCGACAAGCGCATCACGCCGCGCTTCATGAAGTACGAAAAGGCGGACCTCTGGATCGGTATCGCGTTCGTGATCGTCGGCGCCGTGGCGATGATGGCCTTCACCGCCGCGCTCTTTGGCGGCAAGCCCGAGTTCGGCAACTTCACCGACGCGGGTGGCGTGATTGCGGGTCTGCACAAGTACGTCGGCCAGACCTCGGCCACGATCTTCGCCGTGGCGCTGCTCGACGCGTCGATCATTGGCGCCGCCGCCGTCTCGCTCTCGACGGCCTATGCGATTGGCGATGTCTTCAAGGTCAAGCACTCGCTGCACCGCAGCGTGCTCGACGCGAAGGGTTTCTATCTCGTCTACTTCGGCATCATCGCGCTCGCGGCGGCCCTCGTGCTGATTCCCGGCAGCCCGCTCGGCCTCTTGACTGAGGCTGTGCAGACGCTGGCCGGCGTGCTGCTGCCGAGCGCAACGGTGTTCCTGTTGCTGCTCTGTAATGACAAGGCGGTGCTCGGCCCGTGGGTGAATTCGAAGAAGCTGAACGTGTTCACGGGTGCAGTGATTGCCGTGCTCGTCGTGCTGTCGATCATCCTGACGGCAGCCACGGTTTATCCGGATCTCAGTGGTGCGGCAATTATCAAGATTCTCGTAGGCGGATGCGGGCTTGCCGCAGCGGTGTACGCCGCGGTGGAACTCTCGCGCAAGTTGCGCGGTGGAACTGTCGGCCATGATGCGGCTCCGCTCAACAAGCCGGCCCTGAAGGAGTTGCGCAACACGTGGCGCATGGCGCCGCTCGAAGACCTGCCGGCGCCGCAGCACCTGACGTTGTCGACGCGCGTGTGGATGGGCGTGCTGCGCACCTACCTCGTCGTCGCGGTAGGTCTCGTGATCGTGAAGGTCGTGCAGATGGCTATTCACTAAGGCGGAGCGGGGCAGGTATATGTCTGCCCCTTTTTTGCACGTCCGCTGGCTGGAGCAGGGTGGGGACGAAGCTGCGCTGGTCTGGACGACCGGACCTTGCCGGGACACTGCGGCCTATTGCATCAGGCGTCGATGATGAAAATGCACGTTCTCTCGCTATCCGCGGTTTCCGCCCTGGTCCTCGCCGTCGCTTTTCTCGTCGTCGATCAGGACTGTCAGGTATCCACAACGAGCGCCATGCAGGCCGTCGCGGACGCGTTTCCCGAAAACGGACTGCCGAGTGGCGGAGCATCACACTGTCTTGTCTACGGGAAATACTGCCTCAGTAACGCGTTACGCAGCCGATAATCGATACGCAGCGCGAGACGTCCGAATAAAGCGCGTTTGCAGACCTCGCGTTGCGAAGTCGTTTCCTCCGTATCGATTTCTCTTATCGGCGACCGGGTCTGCAAGCCGGTTTGCCGACCTCCCGCCGTGCACCGTTGAATCCCGCCAAGCCTTGTCCAGCTTGGCGCTGCGCGGCTCATCGCGAGCCACGGGCGTGCCTTGCTCGTGCTTTCTTGCCCACGGAGCGCCTCTTGCCTGCCGTTAACCCGATGTAGTTTTCCGTAAGCCCCGTTTCTATCTTGGCGAAAAACATTTCGTGCAGTACGACAGGAGGAGACGGCGATGAGCGGCAATGCAAGCGTAGGTGAGGGTGGGTATCAAGGGACGAGAACCGCAATCGACGGCAAGCCGACGCTCGGCGCAATCTTGCGCGCCGGCATAGCCGGCGGCTTGACGGGCGCGGTGATTATCTGGATTTACGAGGCGCTCATCTGGGTCGGCGCCCAGCATCTCATGCCGCTTGCGGGCATTCCCCGCAACGCGACCGGCCTCGTGTTCGGCAAGGGCGTACAGGACTCGCTCGGCATCTGGGCGTATTTCCTCGGGACTGCCATTCATTTCTTCTTCGCCATTGCGTGGGGCGTGCTGTTCGCGGCGATCTGGCCGTATTTCCGCCGCCGTGGTTACGAAGCCACATTCGTCGCGCTTTTTTATGCGATCCTGGCCTGGATCGTCATGCATGTGGCGATTAGCATCGCCTCCGACAACCATCCCAATTACTACGACCCGGTCGTCATCATCGGCGGTTTCATGTCGCACTTTTGCTTCACTGTGCCGCTCGCCCTCGTGGTGAAGCGCATGCTAGCGACCGAGCGCGGACGCTGACGCCTCCAGCGTCAGCACCGAACTATCAAGAAGTCAACAACAGGGGAAAGTGACGATGTCGTTAAATAGAGGATTCCTTAGCTTGTCGGTGATCGCGGCGGCTGTCATCGCCAGCACGCCGGCGATGGCGCAATCGTCGGTGACGCTCTACGGCGTGCTGGACGTGTTCGCCGGCTACCAGAACACGAAAGTCGACGGCAAGACCACGTCGCTCGCCGTGCTGGGCAACAATGGCTTGATGACGAGCCGGTGGGGCTTGCGCGGCACGGAGGACATCGGCGGCGGATACCGCGTGAACTTCGCGCTGGAGAGCGGCTTCGATCCGGCTACGGGCAAGTTGCAGAACAGCTATCGGTTCTTCGATCGCCAGGCGTGGGTCGGTCTGGGCGGTGGGTTCGGCGAGGTGCGTTTCGGGCGGCAGAACACGCCGATGTTCACCTGGAGCGGCAATATGGACGCCTTCAGCGCGGCGACCTACGCCTCGGGCTACAACAACTTTGCGAACTGGCTGGCGCGTGTCGACAACGACATTGCGTGGATCTCGCCGAAGTTCGTGGGGACCCAGGTCGAACTGCATTATTCGGTGGGCGGCCAACCCGGTACGCTCGCGGGCAATGCCGTGTATCAGGCCGGCGTGCAGACCACCCAGGGCCCGGTCTATCTCGCGCTTGCCTATTTGAACGCGGCGAATGCGACAGCTTCCAACCGTGTGCAGGAATTCATGGCGGGCGGCAATCTCGACTACGGGTGGGGGCGCATCTATGTCGGCTATTTCCGCGCCAACGACGTCATTTCCGCGACCACCGGCAATGCGCTGAGCAACCCGGCCGGCAAATACGACCCGACGGTCGGGCCGGTCGGCAATACGGCAGGCGACTGGCACAGCACCTATTCGCTTTCGGCCGACTACCGGTTTACGCCGTTCTTCAGCATGGGCGCCGGCGCCGCCTACACCAAGGACAGCACGCATCTCGGCAATGACGCCCTGCAATATGGGGCGATCGTCAACTACGATCTCTCCAAGGGGACGCGGCTATACGGCACGATTTCCGAATTGAAGAACTACGGCACCGCGCAGTTCAAGATGGCAGGCGCCAGCATTACGACGGGTTCGTTCCTCACGCCGGGACCCGGTCAGAGCGAATTCGGCGTTCAGGTCGGCATCCGGCATCTGTTCTAGCATTTGAGAAAACGCAAGCAGCCGATGCTTAACGCATGAAACTCCACGCCACCACTTCGTAGCCATCGGACATTGGACTACGATCAAGAATGCAAGGGCGATGTCGTCGCTATTTCGAATCCGCTCACGGTGCCTCATCGTGAATCGAAATATGCAAACCTTGCTGGGGACGACGGACTCGCCGCGCGCCTGCGGACCGAAAGGAGGGCGCCCGGCGATCCGGCGTATTTCCGGTTGTCGATGGAGGAACCATGAAAGCACTGGTCTATAACGGCCCGGGCAAGTTCGCACTCGAAACGCGGCCAATGCCCGCCTTGCAGGGACCCGGCGACGCCGTGGTCAAGATCACGAAGACGACGATCTGCGGCACCGATCTCCACATTCTCAAGGGCGACGTGCCGAGTTGCGAGCCGGGCCGCATTCTCGGCCACGAAGGCGTGGGCGTCGTACATGAAATCGGCAGCGGCGTCTCGACGTTGAAAGTCGGCGATCACGTGCTCGTCTCGTGCATCTCGAGCTGCGGGCAGTGCGAGTACTGCCGGCGCGGCATGTATTCGCATTGCAAGACGGGCGGCTGGATACTCGGTAATCGTATCGACGGCACGCAGGCCGAATACGTGCGTACGCCGCACGCGCAAACGAGCCTGTACCGGATTCCCGACGGCCTCGACGAAGCCGCTCTCGTGATGCTCTCCGATATCTTGCCGACGGGCTTCGAATGCGGCGTGCTCAATGGCAAGGTCGAACCCGGCAGCACAGTGGCCATTGTCGGCTCCGGGCCGATCGGGCTGGCCGCGCTCCTGACCGCGCAGTTTTATTCGCCCGCGCAGGTGATCATGATCGATATGGACCCCAACCGCCTGGAATGCGCGAAGAAGTTCGGGGCAACGGCGTGCATCGATCCGCGCGCAGGCGACGCCGTGGATGCGGTGATGAAGCTCACGGATGGCGTCGGCGTGGATTGCGCCATGGAGGCCGTTGGCGTGCCTGCGACGTTCGAACTGTGCCAGCAGATCGTGGCGCCGGGTGGCGTGATTGCGAACATCGGCGTGCATGGTGTGCCGGCGTCGCTTTTCCTCGACAAGCTCTGGGACCGCAACGTAGCGATCACGACGCGTCTCGTCGACACAGTGAGCACGCCCATGCTGCTCAAGACCGTGCGTGCCGGACGGATCGATCCGAACCGGCTGATCACGCACCGGTTTTCATTCGAAGACATGCCCAAGGCGTATGAGACGTTTTCGCAGGCGGCCAGCACGCAGGCGTTGAAGGTGATTGTCGAGATGTGATGCGGTGGTTTGATGTTTGCGAACATCTATAAAACTGCGATAATTTATCTTATGTTAAATAAGAAAAATCCACGGGCGGCGCCACCTGCCAAGGTTGCGCCGCTCTGTCATTGAGCCTCCTCGAACGAAGGCCGCACGGCAGCCGGCTCCAGTTCGATTTGCTTCGCACCGGGTTTCGCATGCAACGCGAATGTCGATGCGACGAACGACGGCGCCAGATTCCAGTGGTACGTCACTTCATGACGCGGCCTCGAAGGCTGGGTCGTGTCGGTCACGACCAGATGGCACGGCAGCGGTCGCCGTCCCTGCTCGATCCACATTTCCCAGTCGGCGCCACGCTGCTGAAACGCGTAATGCGTGCACCGGCGCGCATCGACCATTTCGACGCCGAGCACCTGCGCCGCCGTGATCGCCGCGTTGTCGTCCTTGCCGTTGCCCCAATAGAAAAGCTCCGCGAGCGGCGCTTCGATACGCCAGGTGTTCGCGAGTTCACGTACGAGGCCATCGAGCGTCGGTGGCGCGTCATTGCGCGTGTAAAAGCCCTTCTTTTCATTGAAGGTCATGAATTCGCGTCCGTCATAGACCAGCCCGCGCAGGTTGCCGTTGCCCGTGATTTCGGCGCGCAGCCGGTCGGGCCGCTTGACCTCGAGCACCGTATGGCGCAGCAACGCGGCGTTCTGGCCGTTGTCGAGCACGACGTCGGTCGACGTGTCCGCGTTGACCTCGAACTTGCGCAACGTGCGCAGATAAGCGCCCATGGCATTGAGCGCGTCGAGCGCCTGCGCATCGACGGCTGCCTGCGGCGCGTTCGCGGCGGCGGTTCCCTCGCCGTTATCGAGATCGGTGAGCGGCGATGGAACATTCGATTGCGCCTGCGTGTAGCCCCCGCTCTCCGGATGCGCACAGCCGGAGAGCGCAATAGCGGCGCAGAGCGACAAGGCGAACTCGGCAGGAACCCCGGAAAAGACTTTCTTCTTCAAGACGTCTCCTGACTGAGCATCCGCATAAAACGACGGGCTTGGAGCACACGGCATGCCCAGTGGACCGCTGTGAGGCACACGTCGCCTCTCCCTGCATGCACGACTCAGTAAAAGCCCTGGTCGGTTGGCCCACCGCCTCGCAGTATCATCGACCCATATTTTAGAACGACGTTCTGTTCAATAGAACGAGCAGACACGCAAACGAAGCGTTCAGGAGATTCCGATGTCCAGCTTGCCAATCGGAGCGACACACGCGTCGCTCCGGGACCCTGCCGCCGCGCCCGTCAGTGCGGCCGAGATCAACGCGCGCATTGACCGCCTGCCGGCCACGCGCGCCATCTGGACGCTCGTGCTCCTGCTTTCGCTGGGCGGCTGGTTCGAGTTCTACGATCTGTTCTTCACGGCCTATGTCGGGCCGGGCCTCGTGAAAAGCGGTCTCTACTCGACCACCACGGCTTCGTTCTTCGGCTTCTCGGGTCTCGGCGCCTTCGTCGCGGCGTCGTTCGCGGGGCTCTTCATCGGCACGTTCTGCTTGACAGGTCTCGCCGACCGCTATGGCCGCCGCACGCTGTTCACCGCATCGTTGCTCTGGTATTCGGTGGCGACATGCATCATGGCGCTGCAGACGGGCGCGCCCGGCATTAACCTGTGGCGCCTCATCGCGGGCATTGGCGTGGGCGTCGAACTCGTCACCATCGACACCTACGTGAGCGAACTCGTGCCCAAGCACATGCGCGGCCGCGCGTTCGCGTTCGTGCATCTGGTGCAGTACACGGCCGTGCCGGCCGTTGCGTTGCTTGCGTGGTGGTTCGTGCCGCGCGCGCCGCTCGGCTTCGACGGCTGGCGCTGGGTCGTGATGTTCGGCGCGTTCGGCGCGCTCATCGCCTGGGCGATCCGCCGTCGCGTGCCCGAGAGCGCGCGCTGGCTCGCGCAGCGCGGCCGCACCGAGGAAGCTGCACGCATTCTCGCGAGGCTCGAAGCGAAGATCGAGGCGCAGCACGGTCGCTCGCTGCCTGCGCCTGTCGTGGAACCTGCCAGCGCGCAAACACTTGCCAAGGCGCGTTTCGCCGAGATCTGGCAGCCGCCTTACCGCCGCCGCACGATCACGCTGCTCGTCTTCAATCTGTTTCAGGCCATCGGCTTCTACGGCTTCGCCTCGTGGGTGCCGACGCTGCTCGTTTCCAAGGGCGTCACGGTCACGCACAGCCTGCTCTACTCGTTCGTGATCGCGGCGTCGAATCCGTTCGGGCCGCTGCTCGGCATGGCGATTGCCGACCGCATCGAGCGCAAGACGCTCGTCGTACTCTCCGCGCTCGCCATCGCCGTCTGCGGCACGCTGTTCGCCATGCAAACCTCGGCCGGCATGCTCATGTTCCTCGGTGTGCTCATTACGCTGGGCGGTACCCTCCTCTCGGTCGGCTACCACGCGTACCAGGTCGAGCTCTTCCCCACGCGCATGCGCGCCACCGCTGTTGGCTTTGTCTATTCGATGTCGCGTCTTTCCGCGATGTTCTCGGGCTTCATGATCGCGTTCGCGTTGCGCCACTTCGGGGTGCCAGGCGTTTTCGCGCTGATTACCGGCGCGATGATCGTGGTGATGGCGGCCATTGGCATCTTCGGGCCGCGCACGAAGAATCGCGCGCTCGACGACATCTCCCACTAATTTTTCCAATACGAGGCGGTAACCATGCTCCCGTTAGCCGGCGTGCGCGTCCTGGATCTGTCGAATGTGCTCGCGGGTCCCTTCTGCGCCTATCAACTCACGCTCTTCGGCGCCGAAGTCACCAAGGTCGAGCATCCTGAAGGCGGCGACCTGGCGCGCCGCCTCGGGGCCGACAAGGACGCCGCGGCGCGCAATATGGGCGCGTCGTTCGTGGCCGTGAATGCGGGCAAGCGCTCGATCACGCTGAACCTGAAAGACCCGCGCGGCAAGGCCATTTTGCTCGATCTGGTACGCCACGCCGACGTGCTCGTCGAAAACTTCCGGCCCGGCGTGATGGACCGCCTCGAACTCGGCTACGATCAGTTATCCAAAGTGAATCCGGCGCTGGTCTACTGTGCGATTTCCGGTTTCGGCGATGAAGGCGAGCTGTCGCGCCGCCCGGCCTACGACCAGATCATTCAGGGCATGTCCGGCGTGATGAGCGTGACGGGCGACGCGCACAGCGCGCCGCTGCGCGTAGGCTATCCCGTCTCCGATACCGTGGGCGGCCTCACCGCCGCATTCGGCATTTGCGCGGCGCTCGTCGACGCGCGAACGAGCGGCCGCGGGCGGCACCTCGACGTTTCGATGCTCGAAGCCACGCTCGCGACCATGGGCTGGGTCGTGTCGAACTACCTGAACGCCGGCGTCGAGCCTGCGCCGATGGGCAACGAGAATTTCACGGCCGCGCCCTCGGGCACCTTCCGCACCGGCGCGGGCCTGCTCAATATCGCGGCAAACGAAACGCGCCAGTTCGAGAGCCTGTGCGAGGTGATCGGCCGCCCCGACCTGCCGCGCGACGAGCGTTTTGCCGCGCGCCATTCGCGCAAGCAGTATCGCGAAGCGCTCAAGGCCGAGATCGAAACCGCGCTCGCCGCAGACAGCGCGGCGAACTGGGAAGCGCGCCTGCTCGAGCGGGGCGTGCCCGTGGGCCGCGTGCTCTCGGTGCCCGAAATCCTCGCGCATCCGCATCTGGCCGAACGGCGCTTCATACGCGAGTTCGAACCGGCACAGGGCGAAGCCGCGCAACGCGTGACGCGCGCGGGCCTGCGGCTCGCCGATGCCGACGCCGCGCCCGCCACGCCCGCGCCGGTTCTTGGCGCCCACACGCGCGAAACGCTCGCACAACTCGGTTACGAAGCCGCCCAAATCGAAGCTCTCCACGATGACGGAGTGATCTGACCATGCCGACGACGAATACAGCCACGCCCGATCTCGCCGCCCTATGCGCCGACTACTGGAGCACCTCGATCATCGACATCCATCCGGGCTCCATCAAGGTGCGCGGCTATCCGATCCAGGAGCTGATCGGCAGCGTGAGTTTCCCGCAGATGATCTGGCTGATGCTGCGCGGGGAACTGCCCGGCGACGAAGAGGCCACGCTGCTCGAAGCGGCGCTCGTGGCCTCGGTCGATCACGGGCCACACGCTCCTTCGATCGCGATCTCGCGCATGGCCACGAGCTGCGGCTTGCCGATCAACGGCGCAATGGCCTCGGCGCTCAACGCACTCGACGACGTGCACGGCGGCGCCGGCCAGCAGGCGGTCGAACTCTATGCCGACATCGCCGCGCGCATCGTGGCAGGCGCCCCATTCGACGCGGCGGTCGAAGCCGGTGTCGACGAGTTCATTGCCAGTCACGGCAAGTATCTCCCGGGCTTCGGCCATCGCTTTCATCCGGTCGATCCGCGCGCCGGACGGTTGCTCGCGCTCGTCGATGCACATGTGGCGTCGGGCACCATCAAGGGCCGCTACGCCGCGATTGCGCGCGGCATCGAAGCGTTGCTGATAAAGCGCAAGGACCGCCCCGTGCCGATGAACATCGACGGCGTAACGGCCGTTATCTACGCCGAACTGGGCTTTGCGCCCGAACTGGCGCGCGGCGTGTTCTGCCTCTCGCGCGCGGTGGGCATCCTCGCGCATGCGTGGGAGCAGCGCGGGCGCGGCGAGCGTAACAAGGGGCCCATGCCGCGTCAGATTCCGTATGCCTATACTGGCGCGCCGGAGCGACATCTGGAGCAGTCCTGATCAACGCCCCGTGAAAGCGACCGTGTGCAAACGGTGCTTTGCGCCTGCAATGTTTGCGCTAGCCGCGCGTGGCTTCAGGCGTCCTGACGTGCGTGCGCGGCGTGCGCACGTTGGGCGGCGCGCAGCGCGCGCGAGTCGCCGCCGAGCGCGTCGGTAGCGCGTATCGCGCACTCGAACAGCGCGTCGAGATGACGCTCGACGAACGCCGCGTCGATACGCGAACTCGGCCCGGCGAGCGTGAGCACGCCACGCAAGGTGTCGTGAACGCCGAACACGGGCATGGACACGCCGGCGGTTTCGCGGTCGCGCTCACCGATCGAGATGCAGTAGAAGTCGTGGCGAATGGTCTCGAACGGCTCGCCCGGTTCGCCGCCGAATGCCAGCAGCGCGCGGCCGCCAGATCCGCTTTCGAGCGGCAGCACGTCGCCCTCTCGCACATGGTGACGCACCACATGATGCGAATCGACGCGATGCAGGCACACGCGCACCGCGTTGTCACGCACGTAGAACGAAACGCTCTCGCCGCTCGCCGCGGCCAGTTCACGCATGAGCGGCAGCAGAATGTCGCCCATGTTGAGACCGCGCTGATAGAGCGCGCCCAGCGCGAACGTGGCGGGGCCGAGCTGGTAGCGGCCGTCGTCGAGGCGCAGCAGCAGGCGATGCTGAATCAGCGCACCGGCCAGCCGCAGCAACGTGCTTTTATAGAGGCCCGTGCGCGCTGCGAGTTCGGCGAGCGTGAGCGCGCTGTCTCCGGGGCGAAACGCAAACAGGATGGCACACGCGCGGTCGATGACAGCGACGCCTTCTTCTTTCTTGACCGTACCAGCCGGGTCTTGCGCGGGCATGAATGGAAAACGTGGGGATTGGGAATGCGTTCGATTTTACGCGACTTGCCGTCTCCCGGGTGCGCCCGCCTCACCTTCGACTCCAGCGCTGCTGCTCGTTGCATGGGACGCGCGCGTTACTTCGCCCGCGCCACCGAATCGCGCAGCGTCACGCTTACGGGAAACGTGCGCTCGATCGGCCACTGCGTGCCGTAGCACTGGTTGATGAGCCAGCGCACCGCATTGCGCGTGAGCTCCGCTGTGGGAATGTGCACCGAGGTCAGCGCAGGCGCCATGTAGGCCGCCGAATAATCGTCGTCGTAGCCGATCACCGAAACGTCGTGGGGCACGCGCAACCCTGCCTGCTGCAGACGCGCGAGCGCACTCATGGCCATCGTGTCGTTCGCGCAGAAAAGCCCGGTGAAGCGATGTTTGCGTTCGAGCAGCGTCCCGGCCGCCACATAGCCGCCCTCGGGCGAGAAGTCCGAGACGATATGCGGCACGGTTCTGCGCTCGATGCCGTGACGCGCCAGCTCGGCGAAAAAACCATGCAGACGCGCCGCATTGTCCGAGGACGTTGACGGGCCGCCGATCACCGCAAGCTCGCGATGGCCGTGCTCGATGAGCGTGCGGGCTGCCATCTCGCCGCCGTGAAAGTGATCGGCGCAAAACGATGCTTCGGGTAACTGATCGAATGAGCGGTTCAGGAAGGCCATGCGCGGGTGCATGGCGTGCAGCATCTGCAGGTCGTCGTCGTACAGATCGTGGCTGATGACCACGACGCCGTCGCAATCGCGGCCGATGAGGAAGCGCACGGCCTCGATGGCCTGCTCGCGCGGCGAGGCTTCACCGCAACCGGTGGCCACCACCACATGACGCCGCACGGCGCGCAGCTGCGTGTCGGTTTCCTTCAGGATAGTGCCGTAGTACGAGCCGAAAAACGTCGGTACGAAGATACCGATGA
This sequence comes from Paraburkholderia nodosa, assembly GCF_001718195.1. GTDB lineage: Bacteria > Pseudomonadota > Gammaproteobacteria > Burkholderiales > Burkholderiaceae > Paraburkholderia > Paraburkholderia nodosa_A. Next base: position 279,285 of record NZ_MCNV01000009.1, on the reverse strand, counting down.
TGCCGAGCGACTTCGTGGCCATCGCCCGCCCGATGGACGAAGGCCGGAAATTGAGCTGTTCGATCGCAGCCTGCACGCGCGCGGCTGCTTCTGCCGACACCGGGCCGTTGCCCGATATCGCCCGCGAAGCTGTCGAAAGGCCCACGCCGGCCAACGCCGCCACGTCTTTCAGGGTCGCCACGTTCCTGGCCTCTCTGTCTTTATCGGTTGTATGCATCAAATGCGTGCGCCGGTTTCTTCGTCGAATAGCGAAACATGCGCACCGTCGATGGAGAACGGCACCGCCGCCCCACTCGCCAACGGCGTCTTGTGCTGATCGATCGACGCGATCTGCCCCCCCTGATGTTCGATCCACAGGACACGATGATTGCCCATGGGCTCCACGAGCGTCAAGTGGCCTTCCCACGACGCCTCGTGCGGGCGCACTGCACCGCCTGCACGCACGTCTTCCGGGCGCACGCCGAGCACGCAGGGGCGTGTCGGATCCGGCGTGCCCTTGAACGCGTAAGCCGACACATCCACGTCGAGGCCTGACCCGCGAAAGCGCAGCCGGCCTTCGTCGGCTTCGAGCCTGCCACGCAGCAGGTTCATCGGCGGCGCGCCGAGGAAGGTCGCGACGAACAGGTTCTCTGGGCGCGCGTAGACTTCGGCCGGTGTGCCGAACTGCTGGATCGCCCCGCCCTTCATCACCGCCATGCGCGTGGCGAGCGTCATCGCCTCGACCTGGTCGTGCGTCACGTAGATCATCGTCGCGCCGAGTTGCTGATGCAACTGCTTGAGTTCGCGGCGCAATTCGGTGCGCAGCTTGGCGTCGAGATTCGAGAGCGGCTCGTCGAACAGGAACACGTCCGCCTCGCGTACGAGTGCGCGCCCGATCGCCACACGCTGGCGCTGGCCGCCCGAGAGCTGCGCGGGTTTGCGCGAAAGCAGTGGCCCGAGCTGCAGCATGTCGGCGGCGCGCTTCACGCGGCGGTCGATCTCCGCCTTCGGCGTGCCATTGATACGCAGTGCGAACGAGAGATTGCGCTCCACGTTCATGGTCGGATAGAGCGCGTACGACTGGAACACGAGCGCCACGCCCCGATCCTTCGGGTCGGCCCACGTCATGTCCTCGCCGCCGATCTCGATGCTGCCGTCGGTCACGTCGACGAGGCCCGCGATGCTGTGCAGCAAGGTGGATTTGCCACAGCCCGAAGGCCCGAGCAACACGACGAACTCGCCTGCGCGCACATCGAGATCCAGTTCGTCGATCACCGTGTTCGCGCCGAGGTCGATGCGCAGGTTGCGTACGGAAACGTTCGTGAGATTGCCCATGCCCTGCTCCTAGCCTTTCACCGCGCCCGAGGCGATGCCGCGCACGAACCAGCGCCCCGAAATGAAGTAGATCGCGAGCGGCACGGCCGACGTGAGGATCGTCGCGGCCATGTTGACGTTATAGATACGCTCGCCGGTCGTCGTGTTGATGATGTTGTTCAGCTGCACCGTCATCGGCAGGTTTCTCGTGCCCGCGAACACGAGGCCGAGAATGTAGTCGTTCCAGATGCCGGTGACCTGCATGATGATCGCCACGACAATGATCGGCACCGACATCGGCAGCATGAGCTGCATGAAGATGCGCCAGAACCCGCCGCCGTCGATGCGCGCGGCCTTGAACAGCTCCTGTGGCAACGACGCATAGTAGTTGCGGAACAGGAGCGTCATGACCGGCATGCCGAAGATCGTGTGTATCAGGACGATGCCCGGCAGCGAGCTGAACAGATGCACGAAGGCCAGCACGCGCACGAGCGGGTACACCATCACCTGCACGGGAATGAACGCGCCCGCGAGCAGAATGCCGAACAGCACGCCCGCGCCGCGCGGCCGCCAGAACGACAGCGCGTAACCGTTCACGGCGCCCACGGCAATGGAGATGACCGTGCTCGGCACGACGATGCGCACCGAATTCCAGAAGCCCACGCGAATGCCGCTGCAGTCGAGCCCCGTGCACGCGGAGGACCACGCGTCGCGCCACGGCGCGAGCGTCCACTGCACCGGCAGTGCGAGCAGATGACCGAGGCGGATCTCGGTCATCGGCTTGACCGAAGTCACCAGCATCACATAGAGCGGCAGCAGGAAGAACAGCGCCGCCGTGAACAGAAACGCATAGACGCCGAGCCGCGCGGGCGTGAAGCGGCTGCGCGGCTTGCGCCGCTTTTGCGCCGCACGCGCGGAAGCGGGCGCGGGACGCAGCGAATCGGCCAAAGGCGTGCTCATGCCCGGTCTCCTCTGAGCGCCGCGCGGCTGCGCGCGTAGAAGAATGGCGCAAGAATCGCGAGGACCGTAGCGAGCAGCACGATCGACGCTGCCGAGGCGAGCCCGATGTTCGCGCGATTGAACAGGTAATCCATGATGAATTTCGCCGGCACCTCGCTCGCGGTGCCGGGGCCGCCCTGGGTCATCGCGACCACGGCGTCGTAAAGTTTCACGACCATCACGAAGAGCAGCACGAATGCCGTGGAAAGCGAGGTCTTGAGCATCGGCACGACGATGCTCGCGTACACGCGCCAGCGCGGAATGCCGTCGAGGCGCGCGGCCTTCCATATTTCGTCGTCGATGCCGCGCAGCCCCGCGAGCATCAGCGCCATCACGAGACCCGAGGCCTGCCACACGGTGGCGATCACGAGCGTGTAGATCGCGAAGCGCTGCGTGACGATCCAGTCGAAGCGCGCGTGCTCGAATCCCATGTGCCGCAGCACGGCCTGCACGCCGAGTTCGGGGTTGAGGATCCACTGCCAGACGAGGCCCGTTGCGACGAACGACATCGCATAGGGATAGAGAAACACCGTGCGCAGCGCGCCTTCCGCCACGACGCGCTGGTCGATGAAGATCGCGAGCAGTAGCCCGATCGCGAGGCACGCCGCGATGAAGCACAGGCCGTAGATCACGAGATTTTGCAGCGACAGGATCCAGCGGTCGTTCTCGAAGAGCCGCACGTACTGCGTCACGCCCGCGAAGGTGTTGGTGGGTAGCGAGCGCGAGAGGCTGAGCGAGACGCGCGCCGTCCACAGCATGGTGCCGAGATACGCGAACAGGACCGTCGCCGCCATCGGCGCGAGCGCGATCCAGGCGGCGAGCGAGAGCCGCCGCCGCGCGGGGCGCGCGCTGCGCACTTGCCCCGCTTGGCGTTTGGCCGGGTGCAGCTTGGCGGCGTACATGGTTGCGCTCAGCTCTGGATTGCCGTGGCAAAGGCTTTCTGCGCGTCTTCGGCCGACTGGTTCTTGTTCCAGAAGTTCGTGATGACGTCCTGCAGCGCGCCCTGGACATCAGGCGGAATCAGCATTTCCGGATTCGGCAGTTGCCGCGACTTGTCCTTCATGATCGTCATGCCCTCCTTCGCGCAGATGTCGAAGCCCGAGGTGTCCACGTCGGGGCGAATCGGAATCGAGCCCTTCTTCTGGTTGAACGCGACCTGTGCGGCCGGCGACGTCATCACCGTGGCGAGCAGTTGCTGCGCCTTGACCTGCTCGGGATTGTCGGTCTTCGGGAACACGAACACGTCGCCGGCGATCATGTACGGCGACTTCGGAAAACCGGGGAAGCATCCGAAGTCCTTGCCCGCCACCTGGTTCGCGGCCGAAAACTCGCCCTTGGCCCAGTCGCCCATGATCTGCATGCCCGCCTTGCCGGAAATCACGAGCGCCGTGGCGTCGTTCCAGTTGCGGCCAGGCGAGCCCGGATCCACGTAATTATGCAGCCGCTTGAAGGTCGTGAGCACGTTGCGGAACGCGGGCGAATTCACGGCGTTCGCGTCGCGGTCGCGGTAGACCTTCATGTAGAGATCGCGGTCCATGTCGGCGAAGATGGCGTCGAAGGTGATCTTCTCCTGCCATGCCTGACCACCCAGCGCGAGCGGAATCACCCCAGCCGACTTGAGCTTGTCGAGATCGGCGAAGAGTTCGTCGAAATTCTGCGGTTCGCCCTTGATCCCGGCCTTGGCGAACGCGGGCTTGGAATAGAAGAACCAGTCCTGCATGTGAATGTTCACGGGCGCGGCATAGTAGTGCCCTTTGACCTTGATCGCCGTGAGAATCGATTCAGGGAAGCTGGTGCTCCAGTTCTCCTTCGTTGCGACCGCATCGACATTGTTCAGGAGTCCCTGGTCGATGAGATCGTGAAACTGCCTGGACGTATTGAACTGCGCAGCGGTGGGCGGATCGCCGCCCACGATGCGGTTGATTGCCGTTGCGCGCGCCTGGTCCCCACCGGCGATCGCGTTGTCCACCCACTTCCCACCCGCCTGATCGTAGGCAAGCGCGAACTGCTTGATCGCGGCCGACTCGCCGCCCGACGTCCACCAGTGAATCACGTTGGCCTTCAGCGGCTCCGCGGCGTGGGCCGCGAGCGCGCCGGCCAGCGCGAGAGCGGCCACGATGCCGCGCAGAACGGGTGCGTTGTGCTTCATTGCGTCTCCTGTCGATCCGGAGCTGGCGCTTCAGCTGTCGCCTGGCGTCAGTGCTTTCGGCACCGGCGTCGGGCCCATGCAGGGCTCCGGTTGCTCCGGGTTGGTCTGCAAAAGCTTTTGGGTTGGAAATTTCGTCGGCCACGGCGCGTCGTACGGCATGCCCGAGCGTCGCATGCCCTGCCGTGGTTGTCACGCTAGTTGTTGCCCTTGCTCGGTAACCCTGTCAAGCGCCCTTGATGTGCCATCAAGCGCCGTCGAGCGCGCGCCGCTGCGCGATGAAATGCGCAATGAGTTGCGCACTGCGCTTGGGCGTGCGAACCTGAGTGTCGTAATCGACATGCACGACGCCGAAGCGCCGCTCATAGCCAAACGCCCATTCGAAGTTGTCGAGCAGCGACCAGACGAAATAGCCGCGCACGTCCACGCCCGCCTTGATCGCGGCGTCCACCGCGGCGAGATGGCGCTTGAGGAACGAGATGCGTTGCGTATCGTTGACCTCGCCTTCGCTCACGCGGTCGTCCGAAGCCATGCCGTTCTCGGTGATATAGATCGGCGGCAGGTTCTCGTAGGTGCGACCGAAACCGATCAGCAGGTCGCGCAGACCGTCGGGGTGAACCTCCCACCCCATCTGCGTGCGCTCGACGTCCTTCAGCGGCACTTCGACGAAGCCGTGCGCGCCGTCGCTCTTCACGTTGGTGCGGAAATAGTAGTTGATGCCGAGGAAATCGAGCGGCGCCGAGATCGTCTTCATGTCGCCTTCGAGCACGAGCGGCTCGGTGCCCGGCCACAGCTCGAAGAGTTCTTCGGGGTACGCGCCCTTGAGCAGCGGATCGAGAATCCACGCGTTGTGCTGCACTTCGAAGCGGCGTGCGGCGCGCACATCTTCCGGCGACGAGGAATCGGGCGTGCCGCGTCCCACGTTCGCCACGATGCCCTTGGTCGAGCCCGGATCGTTCGCGCGCAGCACGCCGGTAGCGAGGCCGTGGCCGAGCAGCAGATGATGCATCGCCTGGGTGGCATAGCGGCCGTTCGCGAGGCCCGGCGCGTGATGGCCGTTGCCGTAGCCGAGGTACGCCGAGCACCACGGCTCGTTGAGCGTCATCCATGCGTCGACGAGGCCGGACAGTTCGCGGCTCATGAGGTCGGCGTAGTCGGCGAAGCGGTATGCGGTGTCGCGATTGAGCCAGCCGCCGCGATCTTCCAGATGCTGCGGCAGGTCCCAGTGGTAGAGCGTGGCGAAGGTGCGCACGCCCTTCTCCCTCAGGCGCTCCAGCAAGCGCTTGTAGAAGGCGATGCCTTTGGCATTGGGCCGGCCCGCCTCGTCCATGACGCGCGGCCACGCGATCGAAAAGCGATAGGCCTCGAAGTTAAGGCTCTCGAGCAGATCGAGATCGGACTCCCAACGGTGATAGTGGTCGCAGGCCACGGCGCCCGTGTCGCCCGCGAGCACCTTGCCCGGCGTGGCGCTGAACGTGTCCCAGATCGAGGGGATGCGCCCGTCCTCGTGAATGGCGCCTTCGATCTGATACGAAGCCGTGGCCGCGCCCAGGAGGAAGTCGCTGCGCCACAGTGCAGAGCTGGCGGGCGGAGTGAAAGGATCGTCGGCAACTGCGGCGGCGGAATGCGGCAATGCGGTGTCCTGAGTCACGAAGCCTCCTGCGCGGAAGTCACCGGCGTTCTGGGTAGCCGGATCAGGTTGGAGTGGAAGCGCTTCCACAGCGCTTGAGGCGCACAATAGCAGCGGCGAATTCCGGCGGGCAATCGGGGTTTTTATGGACGTTATTATGTAGCTGCTTCACACGTTTTCCGCACTACACGCTCGTCTGGCTTGTAGCATGGCTACACGGGCGTCACGCATCCGAGCGCGACTCCAGTTCGGGACGCACCGCCGCGAGCGCTTCGTGCAGGGTCGGGAAGATGTTCGCACGGCCCACCACGGCCGTGATGCCATGCCGATCCATGTCCGAAAGCAGATAGCGGTTCACGCGCCCGAAAATCACCTTCACGCCGCGCTCCGCGAGTTCCGCGCAGAGGTCGATGACGGAGCGCCCCGCGGAATAGTCGAGATCGGTGATCGCCCCCGCATCCACGACCACGCAGTGCACGGGCGACGGCGCGCGATCGATCAGCATGCGCAGTTCGTCGACGAACAAATGGTCGTTCGCATAGAACAGGTCCGCACCGAAGCGATAGACGATCAGCCCTGCCGCCGTGAGCTGGCCCGCTTGCGCGGGCTCGGGCAGCCAGTGCCCCTCGTCGTTCGGCACGAGCACCATGGTGTGCGGCCGGTAGCTATGGCGCACGTGGCGCAGTAACGACAGGCCGATCGCGATGAGGATACCGTTCTCCACGCCGATCACGACGACGGCGAGCGCCGTCGTCACCGCGAGCCGGAATTCGCCGGGACTTTCGCGGCGAATGTCGATCAGCTGGCGAATGTTCACGAGCCCCACGGCAATCGTGAAGACGATCGCGGCCAGCACGCAGTGCGGCAGATATTGCAGCAGGTGGCTGAAGAACAACAGCACCACGAGCACGACGCCCGCGAACACGAGCTGCGCGAACTGGCTGCGCGCGCCGGCCTGATCGGCCATGGCGGTCTGCGTGAGGCTGCCGTTCACGACGAACGCGCCGCTCATCGAAGCCGCCGCATTGGCCGCCGCGAGGCCGAGGAGATTGGTGTCTTCGTCGGTGCGCTCGCCGTAGCGCTCGGCAAACGCGCGGCTCGTGGCGGCGCTTTGCGCGACGATGATGACGAAGCACGACGCCGCCACCTGCAGCAGATCGATCATCTGGAACCAGCCCACCGCGGGAAAGCTCAGGCGCGGCAAGCCGCCCTGCACTGGCCCGATCACCGAAATGCCGTGGGCCGCGAAGTTCAGCATGGCGCTCGCGGCGATGCTGCCCGCCACGGCGACGAGCGGCACCGGCCAGCGCGGCCGGTACGTCTTGAAGACCAGAATCGCCGCCACGACCACCGCGGCGATGGCAAGCGTCTGCCAGTGAATCGTGCCCAGTTGCGTGACGATCTGCTTGATCTGCAGGACCGTGCGGCGTGAATTGACAGTAATGCCAAGCATGTCGCCGAGCATCGCCACGCCCACTTGCATGCCCACGCCCGTGAGAAAACCTGCGAGGACGGTGCGCGAGAGAAAGTCCGCGAGAAAGCCGAGCCGAAACAGGCGTGCGATCAACAACATCACGGCCGTGAGCAAGGCGGTCATGCCCGCGAGCGCGACATACTCAGCGCTCGAAGGCGCTGCCATGGTCGTGAGACGGCTCGCGAAAATGGTGGCCGTGGCGGAATCGGCGGCAACCACGAGATGGCGCGACGCGCCAAAGAGTGCAAACGCAACGAGCGGCAGAAAGCCTGTGTACAGACCGGTGACGGCAGGCATGCCCGCGATGCGCGCATAGCCAAGCAGTTGCGGCACGTTCATCGAGGCAAGCTGCACGCCGGCGAGCGCATCACGTAATGCAGACGCACGAGACAGCGGACGCACGCCGCGAAACAGTTCAAACGCCATTACGCCATCCTTTCGAAATCCGCCTCTGCGGGCGGTGTTTTTTTAGCTGCGGGTTCACTGGCGCAGTATGTTAGCGCGCGGGCGCGTTCCAGTACGTGTTCGATTGCAACGTCGTTGCTCGCGCATCAATGAAAGAGGCCAGCCCGCAGGCTGGCCTCATGACTGATCCGCTCAACCGCGTCACGCAGCGCGATGGCTATACCCGAATCGGCGGCGGCATATAACGGCATTCGTAGCGTTTTCGTACCGTGCCGTTCTCATCCACGCTTTCGAGGAACACGTCGAACTGCCAGAGGCGCGCCATGTGGCGCAGCACTTCGTCGGTGTCACCCGATAGATGGCGATTGTCGCTCATGAAGTGACGCAGCGTGAGGCTACGATCGCCGCGCGTGTTCACCGACCACACCTGAATATTCGGTTCGCGGTGATGCATGTCGTACTGACGCGAGAGCGCCTGGCGTACGTACTGGTAGCCGCTTTCGTCGTGGATGGCCGAGACTTCGAGTGCGTCGCGCATGTCGTCGTCGAGCACCGAAAAGAGCCGCATTTCACGGATCAGATGCGGCGACAGGTATTGCGCCACGAAGCTCTCGTCCTTGAAGTTGCGCATGGCATAGTGCAGCGCCTTGAGCCACGGACTGCCGGCCAGCTCGGGGAACCACTTGCGGTCCTCCTCCGTGGGGTTCTCGCAGATGCGGCGAATGTCGCTCATCATCGAAAAGCCGAGCGCATACGGATTGATGCCGCTGTAATACGGCTTCGTCACCGGCGGCTGATAGATCACGTTGCTGTGCGAATGCAGGAACTCCATCATGAAGCCGTCTTCGAGCTTGCCCTGCGTATAGAGCGTGTTGAGCAGCGTGTAATGCCAGAATGTGGCCCAGCCTTCGTTCATGACCTGCGTTTGCCGCTGCGGATAGAAGTACTGCCCGATCTTGCGCACGATGCGTATGACTTCGCGCTCCCACGGCTCGAGCAGCGGTGAGTTCTTTTCGGCGAAATACAGCAGGTTTTCCTGCGGCTCCGGCGGAAAGCGCTCGTCGATCTCCTCGGCAACGGGCATTTGCTGCTTCGGCAGCGTGCGCCATAGTTCATTGACCTGGGACTGCAGATAAGCCTCGCGTTCCCGGCGCAATGCGGCCTCGCGTTCGAGCGATAGCTTTTGCGGACGTTTGTAGCGGTCTACGCCGTAATTCATGAGCGCGTGGCACGAGTCGAGCAACTCTTCCACGCGGTCGAGACCATAACGCTCCTCGCATTCGGCGATGTAATTCTTCGCATACACGAGGTAATCGATGATGGCGTGCGCGTCCGTCCAGAGACGGAACAGATAGTTGCCCTTGAAGAACGAGTTGTGCCCGTACGCGGCGTGCGCGATCACGAGCGCCTGCATCGTCATCGTGTTCTCTTCCATGAGATACGCGATGCAGGGGTTGGAGTTGATGACGATCTCGTAGGCGAGGCCCATCTGGCCGCGGCGATAGCTCTTTTCGGTGGAGAGAAAGTGCTTGCCGAATGACCAGTGGCGATAGTTCACCGGCATGCCGACGGACGCATAGGCGTCCATCATCTGCTCGGCGCTGATCAGTTCGAGCTGGATCGGATAAACATCCAGTTCGTATTGCTCTGCAACATGCGAGATATGAGTGTCGTACTCCTCGATGAGTTCGAAGGTCCAGTCGGAGGGGCACGGCAACGGCCGTTTGTCGGCTACGTTCATTTGCACTTCCCTTTGCTGGGCGAGCCCATGCTCCTTGTGGCGAGCAGCCCCGGCGGCATGTCCGGGCGCTTCGGCGTCTTCATGGTGGCCGGGCTTGCGCTCGTCACCGTGTTCGCCATGATGCCCTTTTTCGTGGCCGCTCGTCTTCCGGCGCTCCGGCTGGTAGCCGCGCGCCTCATTGTGCAGGTGGCGTGTCGTCATGAGTGTTCCACCTGCTTTTCGAAAAGCTCCCGGAACACCGGGTAGATGTCCGCCGCGGTGTCGACTTTCTTCATCGCCAGATGCGGTTCGGTGAGTGCGAGCTGCGCGTATTCGAGCCAGAGGTTCTGCTCCTCCGGCGTGACCTGAATATACGCAAAATAGCGCACCTGCGGCAGTATGTCATCCGCGAGAATCTTGCGGCATTTGGGCGAATCGTCAGTCCAATTGTCGCCGTCCGAAGCCTGTGCGCCGTAGATGTTCCAGTCGCTTGGCGAATAACGGTCCTCGATCACTTTTTTCATCAGCTCCAGTGCGCTCGACACGACCGTGCCGCCGCTTTCGGTGGAATGAAAGAAGGTGTCCTCGTCCACTTCCTCGGCGCGCGTGTGGTGGCGAATGAAGACCACCTCGATCTTTTCGTAATTGCGCTTGAGGAACAGGTACAGCAGGATGAAGAAGCGCTTGGACAAGTCCTTGCGCTGCTCGTCCATCGAGCCCGACACGTCCATGAGGCAGAACATCACGGCCTGGCTCGACGGTTGCGGCTGCTTCACGCGATTCACGTAACGCAGATCGAACGGGTCGATGAACGGAATGCGCCAGATGCGCCCGCGCAGGTGATGGATCTGCTCTTCGAGCCGCGCGATTTCTTCACGCCGGTCGGCCGGGTCGGCCTTGAGCGCTTCGAGCTGCTCCTCGAGTTCGTGCAGTTCGTTGACGAGCGGCGCGCCGAGCGCGATGCGACGGCCAAGCGCGCTGCGCAGCGATCTCACGACATCGATGTTGTTCGGCGTGCCTTCGGCAGCCCAGCCCGCGCGGATGCTCTTCCACGTTGGCACGGCCATGAGATGGGTTTTGACGAGGCGCGGCAGTTCGAGGTCGTCGAAGAAGTACTGCATGAATTCTTCGCGGGAGAGTTCGAACACGAAGTCGTCCTGACCTTCGCCCTCGTTGCTCGCCTGGCTGCCGCCACCGCCGCCGCCGCCCTGTGGACGCGGAATGCGGTCGCCGCGAATATAGTCCTCGTTGCCTGGGTGAACCATTTCGCGCTTGCCGCCGGGGCCGTGCCGGAACGACGGCTCTGCGATGTCCTTGCGCGGAATGGTGATGCTCTGGTTGCTCTGTATGTCCTTGATGCTGCGGTCACGCACCGCTTCCGAAACGGCGTGACGAATATAGTTCTTCACGCGGCGCAAAAAGCGCTCGCGGTTAGCAATGCTCTTGTTCTTTCCGGCTAGCCTGCGGTCGATGATTTGATGAAGCACATCCAGTCTCCCGCTCCAGTTGCGAATGGGCGAGGTGCGCAGTGTTCATTGCCGCGTCTGCCATCGTGCGTGCCGCGTTCACCCGCTCATGGCCACGCCGCCTGCGCCCCGCCGGGGGTCCTTTTGCGCCGCCGCAAAACTGCGGCAGCGCACTCGGACGGTAAAGCCTCTTCGTCACGACGACTTGCGCACCCGCAGATACCAGTCGCAGAGCAACCGGACCTGCTTCGGCGTATAACCCTTCGCCACCATACGGTTGACGAAGTCTTCGTGCTTGCGCTGCTCTTCCGCCGATCCTTTCGCATTGAACGAGATGACCGGCAAAAGTTCTTCCGTGTTCGAAAACATTTTCTTTTCGATCACCACGCGCAGCTTCTCGTAGCTGATCCAGGCCGGGTTCTTGCCGGCGTTGGCCGCACGCGCACGCAGCACGAAATTCACGATCTCGTTGCGGAAGTCCTTCGGGTTGCTGATGCCCGCGGGCTTCTCGATCTTCTCGAGCTCGGCATTCAACGCCGCGCGATCGAAGCTTTCGCCCGTGTCGTGATCGCGGAACTCCTGGTCCTGAATCCAGAAGTCGGCGTACGTGACATAGCGGTCGAAGATGTTCTGCCCGTATTCGGAATACGACTCGAGGTAGGCGGTCTGGATCTCCTTGCCGATGAACTCCGCGTAACGCGAGGCCAGCACGTCCTTCACGAACGACAGATACTTCTGCTCGGTTTCCGGCGGGAACTGCTCGCGCTCGATCTGCTGTTCGAGCACATACATGAGGTGCACCGGATTCGCGGCCACTTCAGTCGAGTCGAAGTTGAACACGCGCGAGAGGATCTTGAACGCGAAGCGCGTCGAAACCCCGTTCATCCCTTCGTCCACGCCCGCGAAGTCGCGGTACTCCTGGTACGACTTCGCTTTTGGATCGGTGTCCTTGAGGTTTTCGCCGTCGTACACCTGCATCTTCGAGAAGAGACTCGAGTTCTCCGGCTCCTGCAGGCGCGTGAGCACCGACATCTGCGCCATCATCTTCAGCGTGCCAGGCGCGCACACGGCCTCGGCCAGCGACGAATTGCGCAACAGCTTCTCGTAGATCTTCATCTCTTCCGAGTAGCGCAGGCAGTACGGCACCTTCACCACGAAGATACGATCGAGCAGTGCCTCGTTGTTGCGGTTGTTGCGGAACGCCTTCCACTCCGACTCGTTCGAGTGCGCGAGGATGATGCCGTTGAACGGAATCGCCCCGAATCCTTCGGTGCCCTTGAAGTTGCCTTCCTGGGTGGCCGTGAGCAGCGGGTGCAGCACCTTGATCGGCGCCTTGAACATTTCGACGAATTCGAGCAGGCCCTGATTCGCGAGACACAGGCCGCCCGAGTAGCTGTAGGCGTCGGCGTCGTCCTGGGCATATTGCTCGAGCTTGCGGATGTCCACCTTGCCGACGAGCGACGAGATGTCCTGATTGTTCTCGTCGCCAGGTTCGGTCTTCGCGATGCCGATCTGGCGCAGGATGGACGGGAAGCGGCGCACCACGCGGAACTTGCGGATGTCGCCGTTGTATTCGTGCAGGCGCTTCACGGCCCACGGGCTCAAGATGCTGCGCAGGTAACGGCGCGGTATGCCGTATTGCTCTTCGAGTATCGGGCCATCTTCGTCGTAGTCGAACAGCCCGAGCGGAGACTCGTTCACGGGCGAGCCCTTGATCGAGTAGAACGGCACGCGCTCCATGAGCTGCTTCAGCCGCTCGGCGATGGAGGACTTGCCGCCGCCCACCGGACCGAGCAGATAGAGAATCTGCTTCTTCTCTTCGAGTCCTTGCGCCGCATGGCGGAAGTACGCGACGACCTGCTCGATCACGTCTTCCATGCCATAGAACTCGCGGAATGCGGGATACACCTTGATGACCTTGTTCGCAAAGATGCGCGACAGACGCGGATCGTTGCGGGTGTCGATCTGTTCGGGTTCGCCGATTGCCGTCAGCATGCGTTCGCCAGCCGTGGCGTACGCATTGGGATCTTCCTTGCAGAGCGCGAGATACTCCTCGAGCGAGAACTCCTCCTCTCGCGTTTTTTCGAAGCGGGTCGCGAAGCTGCTATAGATATCCATGCTACCTCCTCGCCAAGATCTGCGACCGATGTCGTGCGCGGCGCGCTATTCGGAAACGACATCGCTCAAATTCATCCTAAACCCTTTTGAAATTTTTCGCACCGTTAAATCGCGCCTGATGTGCCCTCTAAAGCTAAGCATTATTGAGCGCTTGGAGGGCGCCAGACAACGACTTACAATGATCTTCCCTACTGGTGCAAATTTCAGACCGGGGTCACGCTCCTTCCCACATGCTGTGCCTGCGTGTTGGCTAATTCCATCGGGCGGGGCATTCGCAGCACGCCACTTTCTACCTGATGTTCGACCGGCTTTTCGCCTTGTCATCCGGCCTGTCCGGCACTCCGGCATACAGAGCGCCTCTTCATCAAACGCACCAACGCAGCGCCGGTGCACACCCATTCGTTACGATTTGTTCGCGAGCCCGCAGAACGCGCGCGCATTGCGAACTGCCACGCAAATGTTGTGAGCACGCGTCAATGCGATTTTTTTCCCGTTTTACGCGTCGATTTCGCCGTCGTCGGTGACCTGCCGCGCATTCTTGCGCGGATGCCAATCGACGCTGACCGGCCCTGTCGGCAGTAGTGGTTTTCCCGCTCCAATCGGACGACGCGCGAACGCCATGCGATGAAGATGACGCGCGTGACAGGTTGCCAGGTTTACACCCATGGGACGCACAACGCGTACAAAAAAATAAAGCCGCCGCGCAATGCGCGCGGCGGCCGTTCGTGAGAGCAAATATGACAGGTGCGACAGTTACACGATGCGCCCCTGGGCGACCTAGACGAACTCGACTTCGACTTCCCCTAGCCCGTCGATGTGGCCGTGCAGGAGGCCCGGTGTATCGATGCGGTGCGCACCGACATAGGTGCCGGTCGTAATAGTCCATTCGGGCTCGATCGTGATGCCCATGGCGGCGCAATGATTGACGAACCAGACCAGCAGTTCGCGCGGATCGCCCGCGGGGTTGCCCGGCGCCTCCGGCACGAGCGAGGCGCCGTCGAACGTCAGTTCGAGCTCAGGCGCGACGAAATCGAGCACGCGGGCAAGCGCTGGGTACGGCAGCGCATGGCCGGTCACGAGTGCACCATTGTTCTGTGCATCGGCGAGCTGGGCGAGCGGCGCGACGTTGGGCCACTGCGCGAAACGGCTGTCGACGATCTCGATGGCCGGCACGATCTGGCCCACGCGCGCGAGCACCTCGTCGCGCGCATAGGCTTCGGCGCGCGGGACGATCGGTTCCGAAAAACGAAACGCGATTTCCAGTTCCACGAGCACGCGGAAAAAGTGGCGGCGCTCGAAGCGCGCCGGCGAGGCGTGCACGAGCGGCGCCGGGATCGGCGCGCCGGAGGCAGGGCCGCCGGGGGCGCGTGCGCCCACTTTCCAGCCGCCCGTGGTCGTCTCGAGCCCGGCGAGCACCGCCTGCTGGATCGCGTAGGCCGTGGCCGCGTCGGGCGGCACGCGCTCGGGTTCCAGCGTTTCGATCAGATGATGATGCCGGCGCGCATTCACGAGGCGTTGCGCGAGATCGTCATGCGTCATGTCGGGTTCCTTGTTTGTGCTGTCATGCGGCGCTGGCGCTCGATGCCGGCCAATCCGTCCTGCCTGGCGCGGTGCGCCTGCCTTGCCCCTGCGGGGCGGGTCGTTCCTCCTGCGGTGCCACCCCGTTTGGCCCGCGCCCGGACATCGGCGCGGGCTGAACCGTCCAGCACGACGCCATGCCGCTCGCGGGCACCGCTGGGCGCCGCAGTGTAGCGCGCCGACCGGGCCGCGCAGATGACACGGCTGACAATGTACCGTAACGGCGCCCACATGGCGCACGGCGGGGCCGCACAACGGGGTCAAAGGCGTAAAAAAAGCCGCTGCGGTACAGCGGCTGGCTCTCGTGCGCGGACGGCCCGCGCGGCTTGGCGGATGAATGTCAGAAGGTTTCCCAGTCGCCGTTCGAACCGGCAGCCGACGCCACCGCGCTCATGGGCGCGCGGGGGGGTGCGACGGGCCGTGCGGCCGGCTGGGCGGCGGCAGCAGCCGGAGTGCTGCGCGGCGCGCGCTTTGCGGCAGGCGCCGCTGCCCCGGCTCCCGATGCCTGGCGCGTGGCAGCAGCACGGGCGACGGAAGCCGTCCTGGCGGCTGCCGGCGCAGGCTTCACCTGCGCTGCGCCCAGCGCTGCGTCTTCCAGATTGAATACGGCGACGGCCTCGCGCAGGCGTCCCGCCTGGTCCTCGAGCGACTGCGCCGCGGCGGCGGCCTCCTCGACGAGTGCCGCGTTCTGCTGGGTCACCTCGTCCATCTGCGTGACCGCACGCGCGACCTGGTCGATGCCGCCCGACTGCTCCTGCGAAGCCGCCGCGATCTCGCCCATGATGTCGGTCACGCGCTGCACCGCGGCGATGATCTCGGTCATCGTGCGGCCCGCCTCGTCGACGAGCGCCGAGCCCGCCTGCACGCGCTCGACCGAGGTGTCGATGAGCCCCTTGATCTCCTTGGCCGCCGCCGACGAGCGTTGCGCGAGGCTGCGCACCTCGCCCGCCACCACGGCGAAGCCGCGCCCTTCCTCGCCCGCGCGTGCCGCTTCGACGGCCGCATTGAGCGCGAGGATGTTGGTCTGGAACGCGATGCCCTCGATGATCGTGATGATGTCGGCGATCTTCGCGGAGCTGTCGTTGATGTCGCCCATCGTGCCGACCACCTGATTGACGACCGAGCTGCCCTTGTTGGCGATTTCCGAGGCGTTGGCGGCGAGCGCGCTGGCCTGGCGGGCGTTGTCGGCGTTCTGCTTCACGGTGCCCGTGAGCTGTTCCATGCTCGAGGCGGTCTGCTGGAGCGCCGATGCCTGCTCTTCGGTACGCGACGAGAGGTCGAGGTTGCCCGCGGCGATCTCACGCGTGGCCGTGGCGATCGATTCGGTGCCCGAGCGCACCGAACGCACCGTTTCGGTGAGGCTGCGCTGCATCTGCGCGACGCCGCCCAGCAGTTCGCCCATCTCGTCGTTGCGGCGCACGACCACGGGCCGGCGCAGATCGCCGGCGGCGATCGCATGGAAAGCGCCAAGCGCTTCGCCGAGCGGCTCCGCAATAGCGCGGCGCAGCGAGAAGAACGAATAGGCGGCGGCGCCGATACCTACGAGCAGCGCCGCGATGCACGCGACGCGCAGCTGCGAGAACGCGGCCTGGGCGTCGTCGAAGCCCTGCTGCGCTTGCGTCATCTGGAACTTGTCGAGCACGGCGTCGGCCTTCGAGAGCCCGTCGTAGGCCTCCTTGAGCGCCTTGGCGCCGGCCACCACCTTCGCCTGATCGCCCGACTGGACGGTCGTCATGAACTGGTCCGCGATCTGGTGCAGGGCCTCGCGCCGGGCTCCGACATCCTGAGCGAGGCGCGCTTCCTCGCCGGCGTGCGGCAAGGCCATGTACTTCTTCCAGAAGTCGTCCGACACGCCACGCAGCATGCGCGCCCGGTCGACCGTCGCCGCGGCGTCGGACGTACCCTGTTCGAAGGCGGCCCGGTCGAGCGCGAGACGCTCGCGTGCCGCATAGATTTCGGCCAGATTGACCGCGTGCGAACTGGGCATCTGGTCGGTGAAAGTCTCGCGATACGCGTCGTTCGAACGCGTGAGACCCAGCAGCCCGACCGCACTGATCGCGACGATCAACGTCGCCAGAAAGCCCATCGTGATGCCAATGCGCGCCTTGATACTGATGCCCTTGCCCATGACTCCCCCAACGCTTGTGATATGGTCGGGCCCAACGCCCGACATCGAGTGGTCGCTCTAACAGGCGTTTACGGCACGGGATTTCAAGGTCTTGAAATGTGTATATGGTATGAAGTATTGGCGAAATACAATCAGGCGCGGCGCGAATAAGCCGCGCCGTGGCCGGTCATGGCTTAGATGCCAGCGAGACGTGCTGATGCGCTCAGCCCGCGAGTTCGGCGAGCGTGGGAATAGAGGGTTGAGCACCCGCGCGCGTGACTGAAACCGACGCCGCACGCAATGCGAAAGCAATGGCTTCGAGCGCGGGCGCCCCGGCAGCCAGGCGCGCGGCCAGACCGCCGATGAAGGTGTCGCCGGCCGCCGTCGTATCCACCGCATTGACGCGTGGCGCGGGCAGATGGACCGGCGCGGCGCCGTCGAGCAGCGCACATACGCCCTGCGCTCCGAGCGTCACCAGCACGTTGCGTGCGCCCGCCTCCCGCAGCGCCGACGCCGCCCGCGCCGCCTCTTCCGGCGTGCTCGCGGGCAAGCCGGTGAGCGCGGCCGCCTCCAGTTCGTTCGGTACGAGATAGTCGATGAGCGGGAGCCACTGCGCGGGCAGCGGCCCCGTGGCGGGTGCTGGATTGAGGATGGTGATCTTGCCCAGGCGCCGTGCAGCGGCGAGCGCGGCCGCCACGGCGTCGGTGGGCGTTTCGAGCTGGCAGACCACGACGTCGGCCCGCGCGAGCACGGCCTCATGGCGCGCGATCGTTTCGGGCGCGAGTTCGCCGTTGCTGCCGGCCACGATGACGATGGCATTCTGGCTCGCGTCGTCGACGATGATCAACGCCACGCCGGTCGGCGCGCCAGGCGACGTTTCGAGCGCGCCGCAGTCGATACCTTCTGCCATCAGCCCCGCGCGCAATACCTCGCCGTTGCTGTCGGCGCCGACCCGGCCGATCATCGCCACCTGGGCGCCCAGGCGCGCCGCGGCCACCGCCTGGTTGCCGCCCTTGCCGCCGGCCACCTGCGCAAAGGCATGGCCAGCGAGCGTCTCGCCGGGAGACGGCAAGCGCGGCGCGCGCGCGACGAGATCCATGTTCAGACTGCCGACCACGGCCACGCGAGCGCGTGCGTCGGTCGGCTTTGCTGCGTCAGTCGTCACGATGCCTCCTCGATGGCTTGCGCCTTCGCTACGGCCACCCTGCCTCAGGCCGCGAGCGGCGCGTATTCCTCCGCACCGACCCAGGGCCCCGTCGATTCGCGAGCGAAGAGCGTAGGCGGCATGACGCGCCGGCGCGCCCTCGCGCCTTCCTCTCGCGCGTTCGCGATGCGCTCGATCAGCGTGAGCGCCGCCATGTCGCCGAGCGCACGCGCGGGCTGGCCGACCGTCGAGAGCGCGGGCCAGGTGAAGTTGCCAAGCTCGATATCGTCGAAGCCGATGATCGAGCAGTCGCCCGGCACGCGCAAGCCGCGCTCGGCGGCCGCGCGCAAGGCGCCAATGCCCATCATGTCGTTGCCGGCGAAGATCGCAGTGGGCCGCACGCTGTCGAACAGTTGCGCCGCCGCGCGGTAACCGCCCGCCCCGGAAAAGTCGCTTTCGACGATCGCGCCCGGCGCGATCTCCACGCCCCGCTCGGACATGGCGCGCAGGAAGCCGTGCATGCGCATCGCGCTCACCGCGGTCGTCACCGGCCCGGTGATGCAGCCGATGCGCGAGTGCCCGAACTCGAGCAGATGCCGCGTGGCGAGCCAGGCGCCGCGCTCGTGGTCGATCTGCACGAGATCGGCGTCGAGTCCCTCGATGTTGCGGTCGATGACGACGATCGGCTCGCGCGTATCGGCAAGCGTCGAGGCGAGCACGGCGTCGTCACCGGCCGAGGCGACGATGAGGCCGTCGATGCGCTTTTCCTGCAGCACGCGCAGGTAGCTGCGCTGCTTGGCCGGGTCGTCGTCGGAGTTGCAGAAGAACACGCAATAGCCCTTGCGCGCGCAGGCGTCCTCGACGCCGCGCGCAAGCTCCGCGAAATACGGGTTGGTGCCGTTCGGCACGAGCAGACCGACGGTCGCCGTGGCACGCGCCTTGAGCGAGCGCGCCACCGCCGACGGCACGTAGTTCAGGTCGCGGATCGCGCGCTCGACCTTGGCCCGCACGTCCGCCGACACCGGACGCGAATTGTTCACCACATGCGACACCGTCGTGAAAGATACCCCCGCCACGGCGGCCACATCCTTGATCGTCGCCATCTTTATGTTGCTCCTGCTTTTTTGCTGCCCTGTTGCTGCCGGCTCTCTGCGCGCCCGTTGTAGGTTTGGTCTGGCGTCGCTTTCCCGGTCATTTCCGTCGGCCCGCGCTGCGTTGCGGACCGCGCCCTCGAAAAAATTGTTATGTCCTGCTGCCTCTGCGACTTCGCCTGCTGCGGTACGTGTCGAGCACGACCGCCACGACGATCACCGCGCCGGTGATGATCCGTTTGGTGGGCTCGTTCGCGCCGATCTGCGCGAGCCCCGCGGCCAGCACCGAGATGATCAGCACGCCGAAGAACGTGCTGATGACCGAGCCGCGCCCGCCCATCAGACTGGTGCCGCCGATCACCACGGCCGCGATCACCTGCAGCTCCAGCCCCGCGCCCGCGTTTGGATCGGCGGCTTCGAGGCGCGAAATCTGAAACAGCGCCGCTAGCCCGGAAAGCGCGCCCATCAGCGCGAACACGATCACCTTGTACGGCCGCGGATCGACGCCCGCCAGGCGCACCGCCTCTTCGTTGGTACCGATACCGATCAGATACCGTCCGAACACCGTGCGCGTCAGCGTGAGCTGCGCGATCACCATCACCGCCACCGCGATCAGGAACGCCGGCGAGATGCCGAATGCGATCGGGTTCGAGAGAAAGTCGAACGCGTCGCCGATATACGCCGTGCGCGAATTCGTCATCTGGTACGCAAGCCCGCGCGCCGCTTCGAGCACGCCGAGCGAAACGATGAACGACGGGATGCGCCAGCCCACCGTCACCGCGCCCGTGAGCGTGCCCGTGGCCGCCGCGGCGACGAGGCCGAGCAGCGCCGCCGGCAGCGCGCCCCAGCCCCACTTGAGCGACGCCACGCTCACCACCGAAGCGCCGAGCGCGAGCACCGAACCCACCGAAAGATCGATACCCGCGATGATCAGCACGAAGGTCATGCCCACTGCCATCACCACGAGATCGGGAATCTGGTTCGCGATCGTGCTGAACGTATCGTACGTGAGGAAGTGTGAACTCAGCAGCGAGAACAACACGATCATCGCGATCAGCGCGAGCGCGAGGCCCAGGTAGTTCGAAAAGCCGAAGCGCGTGCCCACGGGCTTGCCGCTCGCCTGCATCGCATGCGGCGCCGACACCGGCGCAGCGCCCGGCGCGATTTTGGTCGAACTGGTACGCCCACCGATTTCGTCGCCGTGCGGCGACGGTTGCCCGCGCAACGGGTCGTTCGTCATGAAGCGCTCCCTCGTGGGTCGTCGTTGCGTTCCTGGGGCTTGCGCGTTTCCCTGTGTGGCGGCACGTCGCCCATCTCCGGCAGATCGCGCGCGTTCGCGACCAGCGCATCCTCGGCGCGCAGCCCCGCGAAGGCGGCGGCGAGCAGCTTGTCCTGGCTCCACTCGTCGCGACCGTAGATGGCCGTCATCTTCCCCGCCGACATCACGCCGATGCGGTCGCAGATCAGCATCAGCTCGCGCAGGTCGCTCGATACCACCACGAGCGCCCGGCCTTCACGTGCGAGCGCGCCCATCAGCGCGTAGATGTCGAACTTCGCCCCGACGTCGATGCCACGCGTAGGCTCGTCGAACAGCACGACGCGCATCGACTGCGTAATGTCGCGCGCGAGCCAGCGGCCGATCACCACCTTCTGCTGGTTGCCGCCCGACAGCTCGCCCACCGGCTGCGCGGGTCCGGACGCGCGGATTCGCAGCGCGTCGATCTGCGTGCGGGCCAGCGTGTTCTCGCGCGCCGCGTCCACCACGCCATAGCGCGAGACCGCGCCTACGTTGCCGAGCGTCACGTTCGCGGCGAGCGGCTGCGGCAACAGCAGCCCTTCGCCCTTGCGGTCCTCGGTGATGAGCGCGATGCCAAGCTTAACCGCATCGGCGGGCGAGGCAATCTGCACGGGTTCCGGCGCCGCGCCCGGCGTGGGCGCCAGCGCCACCGTGCCGCGCTCCATGCGGTCGGCGCCGTAGATGAGCCGCATCAGCTCCGTTCTGCCCGCGCCGATCAGCCCCGACACGCCGAAAATCTCGCCGGCGCGCACTTCGAACGACACGTCGCGCACAGCCTTCGCGCGCGTGAGCCCGTCCACCTTCAGGAGCGGCGCGCCGATGCGCCGCTGCCCCAGATCGATGCGCTCGCCAAGCTCGCGCCCCACCATCAGCGCGACGATGCGCTCGGGCGTGAGGTTGGCCATGGCGTCCACCCGCACGAGCTTGCCGTCGCGCAGCACCGCGACGCGCTGCGCGATGCGCTCGAGTTCTTCGAGCCGGTGCGAGATGTAGACGATCGCCACGCCGCGCGCCTTCAGCCGCGCGATCTGCTCGAACAGCAATTCGACCTCGCGAGCCGTGAGCATGGCCGTCGGCTCGTCGAGGATCAGCACGCGCATGTCGCCGCCATCGCCATGATCGGCCGCAGCGGCGCTGCCGACCAGGTTGCGCGCGATCTCCACGAGTTGCTGATGCCCGATTCCCAACTCCCCGACCGGCGTATCGGAGTCGATCGCCTCGAGTCCGACCTGCGCCATCGCGGCCCGCGCGTCGTCACGCAGCCGCCTGCGATCGATCCAGCCGAACCGCAGCGGCCCCGACTGCGGCAGGCGGTCCAGAAACAGGTTCTCCGCAACAGTGAGCGTGGGCAGCAGGTTCAACTCCTGCATGACCATGCGCACGCCGAGCGCCTCGGCTTCGCGGCGGCTCGCCGGGGCGTAGGGGCGGCCCATCAGCGTCATGCTGCCCGCACTCGACGCTGTGAGGCCACTCACGATCTTCGAGAGCGTGCTCTTGCCCGCGCCGTTTTCCCCCGTAAGCGCAAGCACTTCGCCGGCGTGCAGCGCGAGGCTGACGTCGGCGAGCACCGGCTGCTCGTAGGTCTTCCCGACGCCCGTCACCGTAAGCACGGCGGGCGCAGGTGACGCTACGTCGGGGACATTTGCATCCATCACGATCCTGTAGTCGCGAGCCGCGCCGCCGGGTTCAACCGGTGAGTCGCGCCGCCCGGATACTGCGGGTCCGCACCGCCGCCGCACGCTCCGGTAGAGCATGCCTCGAACGGCGCGCTGGGCAGCGATACGCCGCCCAGCGGAAGACGGCCGCCCATGCGGTCATCCCGGTACAAATAACGGCTGCGCGGCGAGATTCTTGAGCGCTTATTGCGTTGCGCACGCAAATACCGCCGCGGCACGGCATGGCGCCTGCCGGCAGCGCTTTACTTCGTGACGAGCACCACGGGCGTTTCGACGATACCCGACAGCTCCGACTGCTTCTTGTGCTCCTTGAGCGCCTTCAGGGCCGTGTCGATGCCGAACACGGCCTGTTTCGCCGCGAACTGGTCGGCGGTGGCGAGCACGCGGCCGTCCTTGAGCATGGGCTTGATGGCGCCGATGTTGTCGTAGCCGACCACGTACACCTTGCCCTGCTTGCCCGCCGCGCGCACGGCCGACACGGCGCCGATCGCCATGTTGTCGTTGCCGCACAGGAGCGCCTTGATGTCGGGGTATTCATTGAGCATGGCGGAGGCGACGGCGTTGCCCTTGTCGATCTCCCATTCGCCCGACTGCGTCGAGACGATCTTCGCGCTCACGGCGTCCATCGCGTCCTTGAAGCCCGCCGTGCGCTGCTGCGCGTTGGTCGTGGTGGAGACGCCCTCGACGATGCCCACCTGGTCGCCCGACTTCAGGCGCTTGGCCAGGTAGTCGCCCACGAGGCGGGCGCCCTTGCGGTTGTCCGGGCCGACGAACGGCACGTTCAGGTCCTTGGACTTGAGCACGTCGGCGTCGAGCTTGTTGTCGATGTTCACGACGATGATGCCCGCGTCCACCGCCTTCTTCACGACGGGCACGAGCGCCTTGGAGTCGGCGGGCGCGAGCACGATGGCGTCGACCTTCGAGACGATCATCTGCTCGACGATCTGGATTTGGGCGGCCGTGTCGGTCTCGTTCTTGATGCCGTTGGTGATGAGATCGAACTGGTCGGCGTTGTGCTTCTGATAGTCCTTCGCGCCGGTCTCCATGGTGAGGAAGAACTCGTTGGCGAGCGACTTCATGACGAGCGCGACTTTCGGCTTGTGAGGCGCCTGTGCGCGGGCCGCGAGCGGCAAAGCGCCTGTTACGGCGGTCGTGGCGAGCGCGCTGGCGGCGAGAAGGATGCGGCGGCGAATGCGGGAGTTCATGTCTGGAAGTCTCCGGTTTGTCGGGCCCGGCTGGGCCCTGCTTTCTGGTTATGCGCAAACGTTTTCTGCCGGCCCATTCTCGGCGCAGGCGCTCAACGATGTCAACTTTGCTCTGTCACTGGCGTCGCTGCCGGCCATGCGGCGGCGCAACAACGCCCGCACCGCCTTAGAGCCAGTTAATACGACGAAACAGGAAAAACAGGAAGATATCGAGCACGAGCATGGCGGCGAGGCAGATCTGGTAGCCGAATCTGAAGTGCAGCTCCGGAATGTGCTCGAAGTTCATGCCGTAGATGCCCGCGATCATGGTCGGCACGGCGAAGAGCGCGGCGAAGGAACCGAGCCGCTTGGTCACTTCGTTCTCCGCGAGCGAGATCATGCCGAGGTTCACCTGGATCGCCGTGACGATCATTTCGCGGCGCGCGTCGATCATGTTGGACACGCGCACGAGGTGGTCGTACACATCGCGGTAGTACGCCTGCATGCCCACGCAGATTTGCGGAATGCGCCCGCCCACGAGCTTGCCGACGGCATCGACGAGCGGCGTGACGTGATGCGCGAGGATCACGAGACGACGCTTGAGCGAATAGAGATCCTCGATGATCGCGCGCGAGCCCGCGAGGTCGTGCTTGTCGAAGATGCGGTCCTCCAGCTCCTCGATCTCGCCGGAGAGCGTTTCGAGCACCGGCGCGTAGCGATCGACCACGCTGTCCATCAGCGCGTAGAGCACGAACCCGGAGCCTTCGCGCAGCAATTCGGGCTCGCGCTCGCAGCGCGCGCGAACATCGCTGAAACCCTGCTGCGCGCGGTGGCGCACCGAAAGCACGAAATTGGGGCCGGCGAAGACGTTCACCTGGCCTGTGATGACTTCGCCGTCGTCGTCGAGTTCGAGCGTGTGGAGCACGCAAAAAAGCGTGTCGCCATATTCCTCGATCTTCGGCCGCTGGTTGCCGTTCATCACGTCTTCGATGGCGAGCGCATGCAGGCCGAACTCCTCCTTCATCGCCGCCATTTCTCCGGCGTCCGGGTCCTTGAGCGCGACCCAGACGAAACACTCGGGCTTCGCCAGATAGTCGCTGATGGCTTCGACTGTGACATCGGCCAGTTTCTTGCCGCCTTGATACGCGACGCAATTGATTAGCATGTTCCTTTTCTTCCGCGCGGCGGGTCGCGCCCGCGCCGCTTCGAGTTGCACCGGTTGCCAAGTGTAAGGTGTTCCGTCGACCGACGGCGTCTGGACGGGGTGCCCGAGCGGCGCGCGTCCGGTTGACTGGGCCTGAGAGCACTGCCCGTGCCCGCCGTGCAACGGCGGCGGCGAACCGGGAGGCTACTGCGCGACGCGGCGGATGCCGATGCGGTCATCCTTGTCGAAGGTGATGCTCGCGCGGTTGGTGTAGCGCGGATCCACAAGCAAGCGCAGCTCGATCACGGGATCGAACTGCGTCGTCACGGCGATGCGGCGCACGCCGGGCTTCAGGTAGAACGTGACGTGTTCGCCGTCCATGAGGTCGGTCACGCGTTCACCGTCGATGTAGACGGGCGCGTCGCGGAATTTGACGATGACGTTGCGGGTGCGCTCGCGGCGCACGTCCACGGCCACGAGGCCCTCGCCCGGCTCGGTGTAGCCAGGCTTCAGGATGCGTTCGGCCGGCACGGGCTTGAACGGCATGGGCTGCGGCTGCTCCTCGGCACAGCCGCCGAGTGCGAACGCGGCGACCACCGTGACGGCGGCGGCGAGACTCGCAATCGCTCTGCGCGACGGCAAAAGCGGCATGGGCGCTTTCCCCTTTTCTGACTTCTGGCTCCCGGTTCGCGCCCATCATATCCGTACGGGCGCCAGACCGATCATCGTTGTTATATGCTTTGGGGACTGCGCGGCAGCGCTCGCAACCGGCATTGAGAGGAGGCAACGGCCATGTGGTACTTCTCGTGGATTCTCGGCATCGGCGTTGCGCTCGGCTTTGGCATCATCAACGTGATGTGGCTCGAGGCCAACGGCAAATTCCTGAACGGACACGGACCCGAGCAAAACGGCCTGGATAACGCCCCGTCGGCAAACGCCGGCACGCAACCCGGCGAGGCACGCCGCCCGTGACAAGACTGGTGTTCTTCTGCGGCCACGCCGGCGCCGGCAAGACCTCGCTCGCCAAACGCCTGTTCGCCCCGCTCGCCCGCGAGACCGGCGAGCCGTTCTGCCTGCTCGACAAGGACACGCTCTACGGCAGCTATAGCGCAGCCGCGATGGGCGCGCTCACGCACGACCCGAACGATCGCGACAGCCCGCTTTTCCTGCAGCATTTTCGCGAACCCGAGTACCGCGGGCTCATCGACACCGCCCGCGAAAACCTCGAACTTGGCGTGAGCGCGCTCGTGGTCGGCCCGCTGTCGCGCGAAGTGCGCGAGCGCAAGCTGTTCGACCGCGCGTGGCTCGGTGTCGGTCAGGAGGTGGGACTCACCGTGGTGTGGGTGCATACGAGCGAGGAAACGGCGCACGCGCGCATCGGCGCGCGCGCCCATCCGATCGACGCCTACAAGCTCACTCACTGGAACGAATACCGGCAGCGGCGCTTCATGCCGTCGGGCGCGCAGCTCGACGGCCTTCTGCTCTTCGACAACAGCGCGCCCGCCGCGGCCGACTACGACGCGCTGCTCGAGCGCATCGTGTCGGCAACGGCATCGACCTGAGACGTCAGGCCGCCACCTTCGCGCGGCTGTCGAGCGTCGCGCCTTCGTACACCTGGCCGAAGCGGTTCGCGAGGAACTGCTGGAGCGACACCTGCTCCTGGCGCACGAACCCGGCTTGCGGCAGACGCTTTTCGCGGAACAGATCGAGCACCGCGCACATGGCGCCGGCGGTGGTGATCTGGATCGCGCTCATGGGCACGCCGCACACCGTCTTCGCGAAGATCTTGCGCGTGAACACTTCCTGCACGAGCTTGCCGTCGCGCATGCCGGTCACCGTCATGAAGATGAGCACGACGTCCTGCTCGGTTGCGGGCACCGAGCGGCGCAGGATGGACTTGAGCGTGTCGCGGTCGCTGGAAAGGCGCAGGTCTTCGAGCAGGAACTGCATGAGCGCGCGATGACCCGGATAACGCACCGACTTGTAGTCGAGCGATTCGACCTTGCCCGAAAGCGTTTCGCAGAGCGTACCCAGGCCGCCCGACGTATTGAAGGCCTCGTACTCGACGCCGTCGAGCGAGAAATGCTCGAGACCTTCGAGCGGCTGCACCCACTGCGTGCGACTTTCGCGAATCGCTTCGCACGGCTGGCAATACTCGTTGATGAGACCGTCGACGCTCCATGTGAGGTTGTACTTGAGCGCGTTGGTGGGAAACTGCGGCAGCGCGCCTACGCGCATCTTGACGTCGCGGATCTCGGTGAAGCGGCTCGCGAGCGCATGCGCCGCTATGCCGATGAAGCCGGGCGCGAGACCACATTGCGGCATGAAGACATGATCGGCGTCGTCGGCCAGCGCGCGAATCGCGTGGGTCGCACGCACGTCTTCGGTCAGATCGAAGTAATGGACGCCTGCGCCCTTCGCCGCCGAGGCGACGTTCACGGCAAGGTAATACGGCAGCGCGTTGATCAGCACGTCATAACCTTCCAGCGCGCCGCGCAGCGCGGCGGCGTCGCCGGAATCGACACGCGCGGTGGGAATGCCCTGCGCCGCAAGCGGCTCGAGCGATTTCGCATCGCGGTCGAACGCCGCGACTTCGTAGTCGCCGCTCTCACGCAGCATGTGGGCAATGGTGTGGCCGATCAGGCCGGCGCCTGCAATCGCAACTTTCATGTGTCATCTCCTTTGGTTTTCTATGCTTGGGGATGGGCAGCGCCCGCTCAAACACAGTCTAGGGAGAGACAAATACGGTTCATAGACGCAAAACGATGCGTTTCGACCGCCATTTTCGTCATTCTGACGACCCTTCTCGTCGAAATGACGAAACCATTCATTTTCGATGGCGAAACCTCGCCGTTCGGGCCGCGGCTCAGCCCTCGATTCAGCCCGTCACCGAGCCGCGATCGACCTTGCGCGCAAGCACGATCGATGTGGTCGTGCGTTCCACGCCGGGTATGCCGCCAATCTGGTCGAGCAGATCGTTGAGGCGGTCGGGCGAATCGGCGCGCAGCCACGCCACGTAGTCGTACTCGCCGCTTACCGCGCACAGCAACTGCACTTCGGGCATCTTGCCGAGGCGCTTTTGCACATCGGGCCCATGGCGCGGCGCGATGATGAGTCCGACCCACGCCTGCAGGCTCGCGTCGAGCACATCCTGGCCGAGGCGCACGCCGTAACCGGCGATCACCTGAGTGCGTTCGAGCCGCTCGATGCGCGCAAGCACCGTGGTGCGCGCGACGCCCAGGCGCCGTGCGAGATTCGCGACGCTTTCGCGCGCATTTTCCTGCAGCAGCGCGACGAGGCTGCGGTCGAGGTCGTCGAGTTGATCGAGGCGCGGAGGTCTCATCGGGCGGCGTCTGTATGGGAAGTCTGAACGGCGTCATTATCGCGCGCGGGTGAGCACGCCGGCGGCGCTCGCGGCGCGCAAGTCCTGCGCGACGGGTATTTCCACGCGTTTCGTTTGTAAGCAAGTGTCGCAGCCGGGGCGTCGCGAAGCGAGAACGTGGTACTAATAGCGCCTGCAGCCATTCTGGCCATGCTACCCGCTACGAAATGATTCAAGGAGTCACAATGAAGAAAGCTTTCGTCATCCTTGCCGTCTCGCTCTCGATGAGCGGCGCGTTCGCGCAAAGCGCTGCGCCGGCCGCTTCGGCAACCGCCGCAGCCGCGTCGAGCGCCGATGTGCGCGCCGCGCAGCATCAGCAGCGTGTCGAGGAGCGCATCACGTGGCTGCACACGCAGCTCAAGATCACGCCCGAGCAAGAACCGCAATGGAAGACGTTCGCCGACACCATGCGCAGCAACGGCGAGACCATGGCGAATCTCTTCAAGCAGCGCGCGGAGAGCGAAAGCTCGCGCAACGCGCTCGACGACATGAAGCAGTACGCGCAGATCGCCCAGGCACACGCGGACGACATGCAGAAGCTCGTCTCGGCGTTCGAGCCGCTCTACACGAGCCTCTCGCCGGAACAGAAGAAGCTCGCCGATCAGTCCTTCCGCCACGGCAATGAGCACGGCCCGTCGGGCAAGCCGGGCCATCCGAAGCACAAGGGCAAGGCCAAGCCGTCGGCAGACGACGCAGCAGCCAGCGACACCGAAGCGGCCAGCACGCCGGCCGCGCAGTAAGACGGAGTAAGGCACCCGCGAATCGGGCTGCGCGCCCATGCGTGCGCGACGGCCCGATCCAGGGTACCCTTGCGGACCGCGCGACGGCCGGGCGAAACTGCCCGGCCGTCGCTTCTTTGAAAGCCGCTTTTTGTGAAGCCCGTCCGCTGCTGCCGCCATGATTGAACTGACCCAACTCGACCTGCGTGTCGACCCCGCCGCACTGCGCGTCGTCAAGGACGAGACCGTGAGCGTCGAGTTCGCGGCCGTTGCCGGCGAGCTGATGAGCCTCGAAGGCCCGAACCGCTATGCGCCCGGCGACGCGATCATCACCGGTTCGACCGGCGATCGCTGGGTCGTCTCGCGCGATCGATTCGATGCGAAGTACCTGCCGGCGAGCGACACCCTCGCGCACGGCGAGGCAGGCGCGTATCGCAACGAGCAGGTCGTGGTGCTCGCAAGGCGCATGGACGAGCCGTTCACGCTCGTGCGTTCTGCCGGCGGCGACCGGCTTGCCGGCGTGGCCGGCGACTGGGTCATGCAATACGCACCCGGCGACTATGGCGTCGTGCAGGCCGCACGTTTCGCCAAGGTCTACAAGCTCGCCGACTGAATCTCAGCGCAACGCAAACTGGGCGCACTGCGCCCATCGCTTCAAGCCAATGCGCTTCGAGCAAGCGCTTTACGCAAATTCTTCGTCCAGCGCGATCGTCACCTCGCGCGGCACGTCTTCGCCCTTCGCGTGCTGTTCCTCGAGCGATTCGATCGTCGCCTCCACGTAGGCTCGCAACACCGCGAAGCTGCGCCCGCGCAGCCGCGGCGGCAATGCGCGATAGCGTGCGAGCGCGGCGGGCGCGATTGCCACCGTGAGCGCCATGCGGCGCGCCTTCGAGCCGAAGCGCATCGCCACCCAGTGCACGACCAGTTGCGGCACGCCGTTTTCATTCGGCTCTTCGGCAAAGCGCGTCTGCTCGGGAAAGATGTCGGCGATCACGCGGGCGAGCTCGTCGAATTCGGGGCTCGCGCATTCAAACAGATAGGCTTCCATTGACGCCAGAAAAAAGAAGTAAGACGCGCGCACTTACGCCGCGCGTGCGACGCGCCGCTGCGGGCGGCACGTCCTGAAAAGCACGACGGCGACCACCACGGCCGCCACCACATACAAACCGTCCACGGCCACGAGCGGCACGAGACGCGCCTGATACATCGCGGCAGGCACGTCGATGAGCGCGTGCACGAGGATCGCGAGCGGCAAAATCCCCTTCCATCCCGCGCGCACACCGCGCCACATCAGCACCGACAAGGCAATCTGGAACACGAACGCGGTCGTGCGCTCGAGCGCAAAGACGCCCGCGAACAGCGGCGAAAGGCTAGCGAGAATCAGATGCACGCGCAAGACCGAGTCCATCGTGAGATTGGAGAGATGCTCGTCGAGATCGCCGCGATTCGCGAGCACCGCGAACACGATCCATTGCAACTGCACGAGCACGCCGACGAACCACGCCTCCGCACCCGCATGGCCGATGCCGTAGCCGAAGGCCGAGCTGTCTGCGGGCGCGTTGGACTTGCCTGCGCCGCGGCGCGCGATGAGCCGCATGGCGATATAACGCCCGACCTCCTCGCACACGCCCGCCGCGAGCGCACCGTACAGCACGAAGAAAACGGGGTTCGAAAGGACCTGCGCGACGGCGGCGTTGCCGTGCAGCATGTAGTCGTTGATGGCGCGCTCGATCACAGCCACGAACAACGCGAAGATGGCGACGCCCGTGACCGTATCGCGCCAGTCGAGCGCGAACGGCACACGCAGCCGGCGATACAGCGATACGGGCAAGGCGGCGACAAACAGCGTCGCGAGCGATAGGCAGACGAGCGTGATCGGAGCTACGGACATGGGCTTCCTTATGACGTTCGGCACGCACGCACGCGCGCCGCAGCCCGAATGATCGCAGATATCGGCGCTTGCGCGCAGCCCCGGCTGCGCGCAAGCGCCGATATCGCGCCGTCCTCACCCCAGCGTCGAAGCCCTCACCACCAGTTCGCCCTCGAAGGCCGCCGCGCGTGCCTTGGGCGCCGCGCCCTCGATGCGCTCGTGCAGAAACTCCACCGCGCGATAGCCGATCTCGCGCGTCGGCTGGCGGATCGTCGTGATGCCGGCAAGCTCGGCCCACTCCGGATCGTCGATGGCGACGAGCGCCACGCGCTGCTGCCACTGCGCGCCGAGGGCCGCTTTCAGATGCAAGGCGAGGCGCAGCGCCACCGGCGCATTGGCCGCGAACAACGCGCACCGCGCACCGCGTGCCAGCGCCTGGGCCACGTGGGTGTCGAGCGCCGCGAGCGCGGTTTGCACGGCGGCTTCGTCGTGGAGATCGAGCACGTGCGTGAGGCCGCGGGCCGCGCCCTTCGTCGCCTGCATCGACTCGCGAAACGCCGCTTCGCGCTCGCGCCGCGAACTCACCTGTTCGAACGGCTGCACGACGAACACGATGTCGTCGTAGCCGCGCGCAAGCAGATGCTCCGCGCCGAGGCGCACGGCCGCCGCGTTGTCGAGGCCGACCATGTCCGCATCGAGGCCGTCGACGGTCCGGTCGATCAGCACGGCCGGAATGCCGCCGCTGCCCACGGGTTTCAACATCGATTCGCGCACGCCGAGTGCGTTGACGATCACGCCTTCCACGCGATACGTGGTGAGCAGCTGGAGATAGCGCCGCTCCATGTCGATCTCGTTCGCCGCGTGGCAGATGAGCGGCATGTAGCCGAGCGCGTGACACGCCTCTTCCACGCCCTGCAGAATCTCCACCGAATAGGGATTGGCGAGATCGGCGATCAGCAGGCCGAGCAGACGGTTGCGGCCGCGCTTGAGCCCGCGCGCCATCTGGTTGGGGCGATAGTCGAGCCGCTCGATCGCCGCCTCGATGCGCGCGCGCAGGTCGGGCGAAAGCACACCCAGCTCACCGTTCAGATAGCGCGAGATGCTGGTCTTGCCGGTGCCGGCTTCGCGCGCCACGTCGCTGATGGTCGCGCGGCGCGGCGCCGTGGCCGCAGCGCCCTTTTCCGCCGTATCGACGTCACGCTCGCGATCCGCGCCGCCCGCAGCCATGCTCATCGCGCGAGCACCTCGCGGTTGACGACGTTCACATCGAGCGTGCCAGCGAGCGCCGCGACGAGGTTCTCCGCTGCGCAGCGCGCCATCGCGTGACGCGTTTCGTGCGTGGCCGAGCCGATGTGCGGCAGCGCCACCACGTTAGGCATGCGCAGCAGCGGCGACGCGGGATCGATCGGCTCGCGCTCGAACACATCGAGGCCCGCGCCGTGGATCGTGCGAGCTTCGAGCGCGGCGATCAGCGCTTTTTCGTCGACGGTCGCGCCGCGCGAGGCGTTGATGAGAATCGCGCTCTTCTTCATCTTCTTCAACTGTTCCGCGCCGATCAGATGGCGCGTGGCGTCAGTGAGCGGCACCTGGAGGCACACGAAGTCCGCGCTTGCGAGCAGTTCGTCGAGTTCGACACGGCGCGCGCCATAGTTGCGCTCGGCCGCTTCGTTCGGACTGCGGTTCGTGTAGAGCACCTTCATGTTGAAGCCGAGCGCGGCACGGCGCGCCACGGCGCCGCCGATGCGCCCGAGCCCCACGATGCCGAGCGTTTTGCCCTGCACGTCCACGCCGAATTGCGCCGGGCCGATGCTGCCCTTCCACTGGCCCGCCTTGACCCAGTCGGCCAGTTCGACCACGCGGCGAGCGCTCGCGAGGATCAACGAGAAGACGGTGTCGGCCGTCGATTCCGTCAGCACGTCGGGCGTGTGGGCGAGCACGATGCCGCGCTTGGTGAGATCGGGCACGTCGAACTGGTCGTAGCCCACGGAGATCGTCGAGAGCGCCTTCACGCGCGAACCGTCCAGCATCGCCGGTGCGATCTTCACGCTCGCGCCGATCGCGCCGTCGGCGTCTTTTAGCGCGGCGGCGAGTGCGCCGGGCTGGTCGGCATCGACGTCGATCAGTTCGGCATGCTCGCGCAGATAGTCGGCGACATCGGCGGGCAAGGCTTTGTAGACAACGATTTTCGGCTTCATAAGTGCGCTAGAAAAGAGAGGTTATTTTCCGTGAGCCGGGGATGCATAACCACGGGTGGCGGCGCGCTGCGGCTTGACGGCGAGCGTGAGGCCCACCGAAACGAGCAGCGCCGCGCTCATGAACGCATAGGATGCCGCAGGCGAGCCCGTCGCGCCATTCAGATACCCGACCACATAGGAGCCGACGAACGAGCCGAGCGCGCCCATGCTGTTGATGAGCGCCATCGCACCGCCGGCCACGTTCTTCGGCAGCAGCTCCGGCACGATCGCGAAGAACGGGCCATACGGCGCGTACATCGCCGCACCCGCCACCACGAGCAGCGCGTACGAGATCCAGAAGTGCGTCGAGCCGAGTGCGTAGGAGAGCGCGAAGGCGAGCGCGCCGACCAGCAGGAACGGCCACACGAAGGCGCGGCGATTGTCGAGCTTGTCCGACGCCCACGAGGCGGCCAGCATCGCAATGGTCGCCGCGAGATACGGCACGGCGGAGAGCCAGCCCGTTTCGACCATGCCGAGCGCCGAGCCGTTCTTCACGATAGAGGGCAGCCACAGCACGAAGCCGTACACGCCGATGCTCCAGCAGAAGTACTGCGCCGAGAGCAGCATCACGGCAGGCGTGCGGAACGCCTCGGCATAGTTGCGCACCGGCTTGATGGCGGCCTGCTCGGCGCGCATCGCGGCGTCGAGTGCGCGCTTTTCATCGTCGGAGAGCCAGTTGACTTGTGCGGGCTTGTCGCGCACGAGCAACCACCAGCACACGGCCCACAGCACAGCCGGCACGCCTTCGGCGATGAACATGTGACGCCAGCCGAAGGCATGCACGAGATAGCCCGAGACCACCGACATCCACAGCACCGTGACCGGATTGCCGAGGATCAGGAACGTGTTGGCGCGCGAGCGCTCCTTCTTCGTGAACCAGTTGCTGATGAAGATGAGCATGGCGGGCATCACGGCCGCCTCGACCACGCCGAGCACGAAACGGATCGCCATGAGCGACGGAATGTTCGTGACGACGCCCGTGAGCGCGGCGCAGCCGCCCCACAGCACGAGGCTCACGAACACAAGCGTGCGCACGCTGCGGCGCTCCGCATACACGGCGCCCGGCAGCTGGAAGAAGAAGTAGCCGAGGAAGAACAGCGCGCCGATCAGCGACGAGAGCCCCGGGCTGATGCCGAGATCGCGATTGATGCCGGCCGCCGAGGCGAAGCCGTAGTTGGCGCGGTCGAGATAGGCGAGGCTGTACGTGATGAACACGATCGGCATGATTGCCCACCAGCGGCGCGGTGCGAGCGAGGTTGAGGTCATCGGTGTCTCCAGTTGAATGGGGCTCGGTACCTGACAGTGCCGCCCTCTGGTCTCATGTTGTCTGGCGCGCCGCACTTTGCGTTGCGCCGCCTGTTCCGCTATGCGGCTGCCTGCGTTTGCGCGGCTTCGAGCGCATCGAGCTGCGCGCGCGTCGGCAAGCCTTCCGAGTCGCCGATCACCTGAACGGCCAGCGCGCCGATGCGGTTGCCGCGAGCCACGGCCGCGGCAAGCGACCGGCCCTCGAGCAGCGCGCTCACCACGCCCACGGCAAAGCCGTCGCCGGCGCCCACGGTATCGACCACGCGCTCCACGCGCTGCGCCGCGGCGCGGCCCTGCTCGCCTTCGGCCGTGGCGTAGTACGCGCCCTCTGCGCCGAGCTTCACGATCACGCCGCGTGCGCCGCGCGCAAGATAGAACTGCGCGATGGCTTCCGGGTCGTCCGAACCCGTCAGCACAAGGCCTTCACCGACGCCGGGCAGTACCCAGTCGGCGAAGCTCGCGAGTTCGTTGAGCGTGCCAACCATTTCGGCTTGCGAGCCCCACAGCGTCGGGCGCAGATTCGGGTCGAACGAGATCGTGCGCCCCGCGGCGCGCATCTCATGTGCAAGCTTGAACGCCAGTTCGCGTGAAGAGGAAGAGATGGCGGGCGCCACGCCGCTCAGGTGCAGATGGCGCGCGCCGAGCACATAGTCGGCCTGATAGTCGCGAGCCGAGAGCTTGCTCGCCGCCGAGCCGCGACGGAAATACTCGACAGCGGGATCGCTGCCGTCGTCGTTCCTCGACTTGAGCTGGAAGCCGGTCGGAAAGCGCGTGTCGGTGCTCACGCAACGCGCGTCGATGCCTTCGTGCGCGAGCACGTCGCGCACGAACTGGCCGAACGAGTCGGCCCCCACGCGGCTCATCCAGCCCACCTTGAAACCGAGGCGCGCGAGGCCGGTCGCGACATTGAGCTCCGCACCCGCCGCGCGCTTCGTGTAATGGGCGACCTGGGCGAGCGGACCCGGCTCCGTGGCGACGAACATCGCCATCGCTTCGCCGTAGGTGATGACATCGAGTGCTTCGGTCATGAGATGCGTTCCTGATGAATCGTATGGAGTCTGGTGCGCGGTTTCGAGGCTTCGCGCGGCGCTCAAGCGGCCGCGAGCCATTCGACGTAATGCGCGGCGTCTGCGTGTACGCGCGCCGGATCGAACGGAAACTCGATGCCGCGCGGCACGTGTGTCGGCAGCAGCGCGAGTGCGGCGCGGCACAGCGCGTCGTCGTCGCCCGGCGCGGCAGCGAAGCGGCGCGCGCCCTCGCCCACCACGGCCTTGCAATGGATGTATTCGACGTGCGGCGCGAGCGCGGCGGCGGCGAGCAGCGGCGGCTCGCCCGGCCATTGCCAGTTGCCGATGTCGAATGTCATCCCGATCACACCCGGCGCGCCGCCGTCGCGCAGCGCGTTGAAGAGGCCGATGAACTGGTCGAGCTTGCCACCCTGCTCGAGCTGGCCGTTCTCGACGACGACGCGCGGGCCGTTGCGCGCGTCAACGGTGTCGCCCGTGCGTGCGCCCAGTGCTTCGAGCAGGCTCGCGAGGCGCGCCGCGCTGGCGTCGCCGGAGAAACCGCCCAGTTGCAGCTTCACGAAACGCGCACCGAGCGCCCGTCCCGCGGCGACCGCGGCGCCAAGCGCCGCCTCGTTTAGCGCGCCATCGTCGCCATAGAGCGCGTCCGGTGTGGACCAGACGCGCCACAACCCTTCGTCCGCAAGCGCCTTTCCGAGCGCGCGCAGCGCTTCGGGCTGCGCGTCGGCATCGTGCATCAGCTCGCGCCGCACCTCGAACGCGTGCGCGCCCGCGCGCCGCGCGAGCCGGCTCCACGCCGCGTGACCGTCACGCCAGATTGCCTGCGCCCCGAACGCGCTCGCCACGATTGCTACTTCCGCCATTGCCGTCATCCCGTTGCCTGCCGTCGCGCACTTCGTTTTTTGGAACCGGTTCCAAATCCAGCCCGAAAAAAAGCGCCTGCGCGCCGGTTAATTAGAGCGGATAGTGCGCGTTAGCCGCTTGGGCCGCCATTCTGGATTGCCCTGGGTCTGGTGGATCAGGCGCCAGGAACATCGGCGAGACACAGTTCCAGGAAGCGCTGCGCAACGCGCGAAGCCGCGCCCGCGTGCGGCACCAGGATGGAAAAGCGCCGCGCAAGCGGCTCGGGCCCAAGGCGGATCTGCCGCAAGGCGCCGTTCTCGTGACGCATCGACATGGCCGATACGAAGCCGATGCCCATACCTGCTCGCACCGCCTCCTTCACGCCCTCCACGCCCGCGATCTCCAGCGCAACGCGCATGGGCACGCCGGCGCGAGCGAACGCCCGCTCGACCACCTGGCGCACGCCCGAGCCATCCTCGCGCAGGACCAGCGGCCACTGCGCGAGCGCTCCCACCGTGATGGCCGGCATCGCGGCGGCCGTCTCCCCCTGCGCGTCGAGCTGCGACGCCAGTGCGTGAGAGCGCGGCACGATCGCGACGATTTCGTCCTCGTGCCACGCATGCACGGCGGTATCCGGCGGCAGCTGCTCGCCCACCGGGCCCTCGATTAGCGCGATATCGACCGCGCCGAGCATGCCCACGACGTCCGTCGAATTTCCGCTCGACGTTTCGAGCTTGACCTGCGGATAGCGGCCGTGGAACTGCGCCACCAGATACGGCAGCCGGTAGCTCGCGGGCGTGGTGGTCGCGCCGATGCGCAGCGTGCCGCGCTCGAGGCCGCGCAACGCGTCGCGGTAGGTGAGCGCGTCGCGCCAGGTGTCGCGCAGGCGCGCTGCGTAGCCCGCGAGCTGTTCGCCCGTGGGCGTGAGGCGCACCCCCCGGCCGTCGCGCTGATACAGCGGCTCACCGATCTCCTCCTGCAGCAGCCGCAACTGGCCCGAAACGGCCGGCTGCGACAAATGCAGTGCGAGTGCAGCTCGACTGATATTGAGATGCTCGGCGACAGCAGCGAAAGTTATCAGTTGTTCCGGGGTCATCGTGGAAAACCATCGTGTTGTCCTATATATTACGTCACAAATCACGATTTTTCATATCGATATATCTAAATTAGGATTAGGCCATTCGATAGCGACCTGTTCGCTACCCCATTTTTCCGCCGCATCGCCCGGTAGAGAGGCCGTCATGTCCACACCCAGTCTTGCGCACGCATCATCGCCGTCCACCCGCGGGCAGCTCAACGGCGTCCTGTTCGTCGCGCTGTTCGCGGCCGCCGTCACCAGTGTCGCGTCGCTGCCCGCGATCGCCGGGCTCGGCATGAGCCCGCTGATCGTCGGCATCGTCGCGGGCGCGATTTACGGCAATGCGCTTCGCGACGGCATGCCCGAAAGCTGGGCCGCCGGCGTGAACTTCTCCGCGCGCAAGCTGCTGCGCATCGCCGTGGCGTTCTTCGGACTGCGCGTGAGCCTGCAGGAAATCGCCCAGGTCGGCGTGCCGGGGCTCGTCGAGTCGGTCGTGATCGTCGTGAGCACACTCGTGATCGGCACCTGGGTCGGCATGAAACTGCTCAAGCTCGACCGCGACACCGCCATTCTCACGGCGGCCGGCAGCGCGATCTGCGGCGCAGCGGCCGTGCTCGCCTTCGAATCCACATTGCAATCGAAGCCGCACAAGAGCGCCATGGCTGTCGGCAGCGTCGTGCTGTTCGGCACGCTTTCGATGTTTCTGTACCCGGTGCTGTTCCACGCGGGCTGGCTGCATCTCGACACGCTCGGCGCCGGGCTCTTCTTCGGCGGCACGATTCACGAGGTCGCGCAGGTGGTGGGCGCCGCGAGCAACGTGAGCCCGGAGGCCACGCACATCGCCACCATCGTCAAGATGACGCGCGTGATGCTGCTCGTGCCTGTGCTGCTCGTGCTCGGCGTGTGGCTCAATCGTTCGGCGCGCAGCAAGGCAACGGCCGACGGCCACGCCAGCCAAGGCGGCGCGCGCAAGCTCGCGGTGCCCTGGTTCGCGCTCGGTTTCCTCGCGCTCGTGATCGTCAATTCGCTCCACGTGCTGCCCGAGACGGCCACCCACGCGGTCAACACGCTCGACACCTTCGCGCTGACCATGGCGATGACGGCCCTCGGCATCGAGACGCGCGTCTCGCAGATTCGCCAGGCCGGCCCGCGGGCGCTGACCGCCGGTTTCATCATCTACCTCTGGCTGGTCGGCGGCGGTCTCGCGATCACCTGGGGCGTGCAGCGCCTGTTCGGATGACCCGGCGCCCGAGGGCCGCGCGCCCCGACCCGATCCCTTGTGCGCCGGCGCTCCCGGCCACCGGCCCCGCCTGCGGCGGGGCTGTTTGCGTTTCTGCGCGCGGCCCCCTTACGCCATCTCGCGTGCGCACGCCACACGCGAACCAGGCGCGAGCGTTGCGAGCGATACTGTGCGTTGCTGCCCGTTGCGTGGGCAGCGGCCGCGCGGGCCGTGGCGAGCACGGCCATGAACGCAAGGGGACGACCGATGGCATACGAACTCTATTACTGGGACGGTCTGCAGGGCCGGGGCGAATTCGTGCGGCTCGCGCTGGAAGAGGCGCAGGCGCCCTACGTGGACGTGGCGCGCGGCGAGAAGAAGGACGGCCTCGGCATCGGCGCGATGATGGGCGAACTGGAGAGCGACGAACCGTATCCGCCCTACGCCCCGCCCTTCCTCAAGGACGGCGACCTGATCGTGCCGCAAACCGCCAATATCCTTTTCTATCTCGGCCCGAAGCTCAAGCTCGCGCCGCGCGACGAGAGCTTGCGCATCGTCGCGAACGGCCTGCAACTGACGATCGCGGACCTCGTGACCGAAGCGCACGACACCCATCATCCGATCGCGAGCGGGCTCTACTACGAGGACCAGAAGGACGCAGCGAAGGCGCGCTCGGCGGATTTCATCGCGCATCGCATTCCGAAATTCATGAGCTATTTCGAGCGCGTGCTCGCGCAGAATCCGGAAGGCCCGCGCCACATGGTGGGCAACGCGCTCAGCTATGTCGATCTGTCGATGTTTCAGATCGTCGAGGGCCTGCGCTACGCCTTTCCAAAAGCGACGAAGCATTTCGCGGATCACTATCCGCATGTCGTCGCGCTGCGCGACGCCGTGGCCAAGCGCCCGAATATCGCCGCCTATCTCGACTCGGAGCGGCGGCTGCCGTTCAACGAAACGGGCATCTTCCGGCACTACCCCGAACTCGACCGGGCCGTGCGCTGAATGCGCGCGGGCCGAGGAAGGCGTCCGCCACCGCCTGGTTTCGTGCACGCGGCGCGCAATTGCCGTGCAGTTGCTGCATTGACCCGTTATGCTTCCCGCCGCACGTCGCGCCCTGCGCACGCGCGGCTCTCTTTCACCCGTAACCTGACCCGCCCGCCGTGCTGTCATTCCTGCTGAAACTGCGCACCCGCGCCCGCGATCTCTTTCGCTTGTCCGACGCCCATACGATGCTGATCTGGTCGGTCATCGTCGGCGTGGCGGGCGCGTTTGCGACCGTGATCTTTCGCGAGGGCATCGCGTATGTGCAGATGCTCTTCGCGGGCAGCGAAGGCAGCCTCGTCGAGATGGCGCGTCACCTGCCGTGGCACCGGCGCATCTGGATGCCGGCGGCAGGCGGCTTCATCGCGGGATGCCTGCTGCTGCTCGCGCGGCGCAAGGCGCCCGGCAGCAGCGGCAAGGCGATGCACGCCGACTACATCGAGGCGGTGGCGATCGGCGACGGCGTCATGCCCGTGGGCACGAGCATCTGGCGCAGCCTCTCCTCGCTCTTCACGATCGCGAGCGGCGGCTCGATCGGCCGTGAAGGCCCGATGGTGCAGCTCGCCGCCCTCGCCGCCTCGCTGATCGGCCGCTGGGTCCACTTCGATCCGCCGCGGCTGCGCCTGCTCGTCGCGTGCGGCGCGGCGGCCGGTATCACCTCGGCGTACAACGCGCCCATCGCCGGCGCCTTCTTCGTGACCGAAATCGTGCTCGGCTCCATTGTCATGGAAAGCTTCGGGCCGATCGTCGTTTCCTCCGTGGTCGCCAACATCACGATGCGCGAGTTCGCGGGCTACAAGCCGCCGTACGAGATGCCCGTGTTCCCGCCGGTGACGGGCGTCGAGGTGCTGCTCTTCGTGGCGCTCGGCCTCCTTTGCGGCGCGCTCGCCCCGCAGTTCCTCATGATGATGGCCACCGCGAAAAAGGGCTTTGGGCGCATCAACGCGCCGCTGCCCGTGCGGCTCGCGCTCGGCGGTCTGGTGGTCGGCATTCTTTCGGTGTGGACGCCCGAGGTGTGGGGCAACGGCTATAGCGTCGTGAACTCCATCCTCCATTCGCCGTGGACCTGGACGGCGCTCGCCACGGTGCTCGTTTTCAAGCTCATCGCGACGGCCGCGACGGTCGGCTCGGGCGCCGTGGGCGGTGTGTTCACGCCGACGCTCTTCATGGGCGCCGTGCTCGGCTGCCTGTTCGGCCAGGGCATGCACACGCTCTGGCCCGACGGCACCTCGGCGTCGTACGCCTACGCGATGGTGGGCATGGGCGCGTTCCTCGCGGGCGCGACCCAGGCGCCGCTCATGGCGATTCTGATGATCTTCGAGATGACGCTGAGCTATCAGGTGGTGCTGCCGCTGATGCTCTCGTGCGTCGTTGCGTATTTCGTCGCGCGCGCGATCGGCAAGGCGTCGATGTACGAAATCACGCTGCATCGCAACCGCGAGGAAGCCGAACGCATGCGCCTGCGCATGACGCAGATGCGCGAGCTGGTGCGCCCCGCGCAGACTGTCGTGCTGGAGAGCGCCACGGTGCAGGAGATGACGCGCGTGTTCCTCGAATATCCGGTCAAGTACCTCTACGTGACCGACGAGACGGGGCGCTTTCTCGGCGCGGTTGCGCTCGCCGACATCACCTCGGACCTGCTGCAAAAGCGCGATACCGCGCACAAGCACGCCCGCGACTACCTGAAGCCGACGTTCGACGTGCTCACGCCCGACATGCCGCTCGCCGTCGGCCTGCAGCACTTCATGTCGTTTCAGGGCGAGCGTCTGCCCGTAGTCGAAAGCACGCGCGAGCCGACGCTCGCGGGCGTGGTGTACAAGACGTCGCTGCTCGATGCCTATCAGCGCATGAACGCGGAGCGGTAGGCTTCGCCCGCGCGCGAGGCGCGTGGCAAAGCGCAGCGGATTTTCTAGAATCTAGAGGGAAACGCGCTTCGCGGCCCGCGCTGTGCGTGCGCGCACCGTCGTGCGCACAGGGGGCCAGCGAGAATCGACGCGGGGATGACCGGAGCGAAGATGAGCGAACCCTCACTCGAAGCCGTACGCCGCGACCACGCGGGCTGGATATTCTTGCACTTGCAGGGCGAGCCGTACGACCGCGGCGAGCAGCACGGCAAATTGCTCGCCACCGAAATCCGCAATGCGATTCGCACCGCGCGCTACCTCGCGAAGTGGGACACGGGCGAAGACTTCGACACCTTCGTCGACGCCGCGATCATGCAGTTCGCGCCGCGCCTCGACACCGAATTCGCCGACGAGATCCAGGGCATCGCCGACGGCGCCGGTCTCAAGTTCGCCGAAGTGCTCGCCTGGAACGGCTACATGGACCTGCTGCAGAGCTGGTGGCCGGTTCATGTTGCGACACAGCAAGCGCAGCCCGCGGTGCGCCCCTGGCGCGGGCGGCGCGGCCACCATTGCAGCGCCTTCATCGCGACGGGCAGCGCGACGCGCGACGGCCGCATCGTCATGGCGCACAACTCGTGGGACCGCTACGCGGCCGGCGATGCCTTCAATATCGTGTTCGACATCGTGCCCGACTCGGGGCACCGTATCCTCATGCAGGGCCTGCCCGGCTGCATCTCGAGTCTCACCGACTTCTGGATCAACGGCGCGGGCCTGATGGTGACGGAGACGACCATCTCGAACTTCGTCGGCTACCGCGCGAACGGCGCGCCTGAGTTCTATCGCTCGCGACGGGCGACGCAGTATGCGTCGAGCATTGCGCAATGGTGCGAGATGTTCGCGCAGGCGAACAACGCGGGCTATGTGAACAGCTGGCTGCTCGGCGACACCAAAACGGGCGAGATCGCGCGCTACGAACTGGGCCTGCAGCACGCGGGCTTCGAGAGCACGAAAGACGGCTTCTACAGCGGCTTCAACGCGGCCACGGACCTCAAGATCCGCAACCAGGAGTGCACCGGCGAAGCCGACGACTACACCGACGTGCGCCGCAACGGCGCGCGCCGCCTGCGCTTCATGCAACTCGCGCAGGAGCACCGCGGCGCGATCGACGCCGAACTCGCCAAGGCGATGATCGCGGACCACCACGACGTCTACCTCGAGCGTAGCGACAACCCGTGCTCGCGCACGATCTGCGGCCATCTCGAACTCGACGACGCGCGCTTCGGCGGCGCCGACCACGGGCCGT
Source organism: Paraburkholderia nodosa (assembly GCF_001718195.1). Taxonomy (GTDB): domain Bacteria; phylum Pseudomonadota; class Gammaproteobacteria; order Burkholderiales; family Burkholderiaceae; genus Paraburkholderia; species Paraburkholderia nodosa_A. The sequence continues at coordinate 236,950 of NZ_MCNV01000009.1, read as the reverse complement.
TCAACCCATGGGGCGCGAACGACGGCAAGGTGGTCGACAGCGAAATGGCGCGCGATCTGTCGTTCTGGGCGCGCTGGGGCCATCCCTGCGGCCGCCCATTCGACGCCCAGGCGTTCATGCAGCGCCACCCGCAATGGAACTGGCTCAACGGCTATATGCGCGACCGCCCGTCGTGGCCCTGGACGCGCTTCGAGGCGCTGCGCAGGCCCTCGCCTTAGTCCCGCGTAGCGGCAGTGCCGGCAAAAAAGCACGCGCGTTCGAGACGTGTCGGGTCATTTCCTGCCATCATGGTATTTCCGTATGCGCGTCGCGCACATGAGCCGTCCAGGCGGCTCGTTGCGCCCTCGCGTAGCGGCGCGCCTGGCCGCCCCGGCTGGCGCGGCTGCCTGCGCCGCCAACCCACGCTGGCGGATGCGGTACGGCGCTTGCTGCGACCTGTGGGCCGCATGAGAAAGGAGGTCGAGCGATGAAAACCTCGACACTGATGACCACCGTGCTGTTGTCGGCGTCCTGCTTCGCCGCTCCGGTACGTACCGCGCAGGACTCACCGGTCACCCCGACCAGCGCGCACATCCCGCTCGCAAGTGGACAGTCCCACGCCTACGACGCCCCCGTCGCGCCCCCGGCCCCCAACGTGCCCGCGACCGCAAACGGTCCGCAACACTGGGAGTACCTCACGCTGCCCAGGTCGCATCGGCTGGACAAGACGCTCAGCCCGGACCTGCACGAGCAGACCTGAGCCTGACCGGTACCCCCGTTTGCGAACAAGCGGCAAACCAAAGTGGCGCATGAGCGGCAAATGAGCAGCGCGTGCGCACGCGGCGAGGGCGTGCGAGGCGGATTGTGTATGCTTGAGGCGCGGCGCTAGCGCTGCGCGCCGCAAAGCAGACCGGGCGCGAACAGAATCTGAAAAACAAACCGCACAACAAACGAGACGACGACGCGGACCGCCAACGCCGGCCGCCCGCGCAAAGGACGCCACGCATGTCAGCCTCTCGCATTCCCGACGAACCCATCGATCTGCAATTCGCCGACGTGCTGCGCGAGGTGCGCTGGCCCGCCAACAAGGACGAACTCGTGGACGCCGCGCGCGAGGCCGGCGCGAGCAACGAGGTGCTCGGCATCCTCGACGGCATGCCCGAGCAGGATTACCAGGACGTCGCGTCCGTTACGCGGCTGATCGGCAGCAACTACGGCCCTGGCCTCGGCTCCTGACGCGCGCGCGTCGTGGGCTGGCTGCACGCCGGGCTCACGCGTCGCGGCCGAACACCACGCGCGCGAGGAAAGTCCCCAGCACGGCTTCGACGACTGGCGGCGTGACATGCTGCGGATCGGCCGTGGCGAGAAACTGCACCCCGTCGCACAGCCCCATCAGCCCGAGCGCGAGCAATTGGGGATCGAGCGGCACCGGCATGCCCGCACGCGCCGCAAACTCCTCGATGTACACGGCAAGACTCTCGCGCTTTTCCTTCATGAAGGCGTTGTAGCGCGTGCGAAAGCGCGCGTCGCGCGCAGCCAGCAGCCTGGCTTCCACCCACAGCAGGAAGACCTTGTTGTCCTGCGGCATGCGGCTGTAGTAGGCGAGCACGCGCGCCTCCATCTGCTCGCGCGAGACCTCGGTCTCGAAGATGGCGCGCAGGTCGGTCTGCATGGCTTCGTGATCGCGCCGCAGCAGTTCCACGAGCAGGTCCGACTTGCCCGAAAAGTTCGAGTAGAACGCGCCGCGCGTGTACCCCGCCGCGTGCGCGATGTCCTCGACGCTCGCGCCCACGAACCCTTTTTTCATGAACACGGCCTGCGCGGCGTCGAGCAGGCGCTCGCGCGTCTGGTCGCGGCTTTGTTCGCGGGTGAGTCGAATGCGCTTCATGGCGTGGGGCGTCGTTATGTATCACGGATGGACGCGAGTCTAGCACTGAAACATTCCTCGGATTCAGATTCGCACTCAGATACAAGGTTGTATTAGAATCCGGCTCATCATCCCAAGTCCGGGTCGGTGCGCGAGCCGCGCCGCGCCCGCGACTCAACGGCGGCGCAGCCGGTCCGGCGGCATTGCGGTCTGCGTGCGCACCCAGCCTATCGAGGTCCAGGTGAATCGTCGCGGTCGTGGCGCATCGAGCAGAATGCGCAGTGGTACCGGTAAGTTCAGTGCACCGTGGCGGCATGCCGCGAATGTGCTTCTCGTGCTCGGTGTGGCCGCGCTGGCTGCCTGCGGCAAGGAAAAGGAAGCCCCGCCGCAGCCGCGCCCGGTCGTCTCGATGACCGTGCACCCCGACGGCGGCGGCGTGAGCCCCGTCTATCCAGGCGATATCGAGGCGCGCAACGCCACGCCGCTTTCGTTTCGCGTGAACGGCAAGATCATCGAGCGCAGCGTGCGCCTGGGCGACAGCGTCAAGCCCGGCCAGACCCTCGCGCGGCTCGATCCTGCAGACTTCGAAAAGAACGCGGCCAGCGCGCAGGCCCAGTTCGACGCCGCGCAGCATCGCCTCGTCTTCGCGAAGCAGCAGCTCGATCGCGACACGGCCCAGTCGGCGGCCAATCTCATCGCCCGCGCGCAGCTCGAACAGACGCAGGATGCCTACGCCTCGGCCGCGGCCCAGCGCGATCAGGCGCAGCAGCAGCTCGCGCTGGCAAAGAACCAGTTGCGCTACACACAGATCGTAGCGGACCACGCGGGCGTCATCACCGCCGAAAACGCCGACACCGGCCAGAACGTGCAGGCCGGCCAGGCCGTCTACCAGCTCGCATGGAGCGGCGACGTCGACGTGGTATGCGACCTGCCAGAGCGCGCCGTGGCCGCGCTGCACACCGGCGACACCGCGCAGGTCACGCTCGGCGCCCTGCCCGGTCGCCACTACACGGCGCGCCTGCGCGAACTCGCCGCGGCGGCGGACCCGCAAAGCCGCACGTGGCGCGCGAGGCTCACGCTCGAACGTCCCGATGCCGACGTGCGTCTCGGCATGACCGCCAACGTGGCGTTCGCGGCACCGAGCGAGGCCAACGCGCCGGCCGCGTTTACCGTGCCGGCCACCGCGCTCTTCCACGACGGCGCAGCGCCCGCCATCTGGGTCGTCCACGCGCCCGACAACGTGCTGCAATTGCGGCGCGTGAACATCGCGCGCTACGACGCGCGCACGATCACCGTGGCGGGCGGATTGCAGGACGGCGAACGCATCGTGCTGCAAGGCGTCCATACCGTCCACGCGGGCGAGCAGGTACGGCCGGTGGCGCCGCTGCATCCCGAGGACTTCGCGTCATGAGCCAGACGACGGACTCGGGCCCCGGCGCCGATCACGAAGAGGGCCGCTTCAACCTGTCGGCGTGGGCGCTGCGGCATCGGGCACTCGTCACCTTTCTCGTTGCGCTCGCAACGATCTTTGGCGCGCTCGCCTATACGCGTCTTGCGCAATCGGAAGACCCGCCCTTCACGTTCCGCGTGATGGTCATCCAGACCTTCTGGCCCGGCGCGAGCGCGCGCCAGGTCGAGGATCAGGTGACGACCCGCATCGGCCGCAAGCTGCAGGAAACGCCGTATATCGACTTTCTGCGCAGCTATTCGCGGCCCGGCGAATCGCTCGTGTTCTTCACGATGAAGGACTCCGCGCCCGTGAGCGAAGTGCGTGAGACCTGGTACCAGGTACGCAAGAAGGTCGGCGACATCGCGTACACGCTGCCCCAGGGCGTGCAAGGTCCGTTCTTCAACGACGAGTTCGGCGACGTCTACACCAACATCTACGCACTGGAGGGCGACGGCTTTTCGCCCGCGCAACTGCACGACTACGCGGACAAGCTGCGCGAGCAGCTGCTGCGCGTGCCCGACGTCGGCAAGGTCGATTATTTCGGCGATCCGCAGCAGCGCATCTACATCGAAATTCCGAACACGCAGCTCACACGCCTGGGCATCTCGCCCACGCAACTCGGCCAGGTGATCGGCGCGCAGAACAGCGTCTCCGCCGCAGGTACGCTCACGACCGCCGACGACCGCGTGTTCGTGCGCCCGAGCGGTCAGTACGAGGACCTCGAGGCGCTCGCCGATACACTGATCCGCGTGAACGACCGCACGTTTCGCCTCGGCGACATCGCGACGATCCGGCGCGGCTACGACGAGCCGCTCGCCACGCAGATGCGCTTCCAGAACCAGGCCGTGCTCGGTATCGGCCTCACGATGCAGCCGGGCGGCGACGTGATCCGTCTCGGCAAGGCGCTCGATGCGCGCGTCGAGCAGTTGCGCGCGCAACTTCCCGCGGGCCTGAGGCTCGTGGAGGTGTCGAGCATGCCCGATGCGGTCTCGCGCTCGGTGGACGACTTCGTCGAAGCCGTGGCCGAGGCCGTGGGCATCGTGCTGCTCGTGAGCCTCGTTTCGCTGGGCGTGCGCACGGGCATGGTGGTCGTCATCACCATTCCGATCGTGCTCGCCGTCACCTCGCTCGCGATGTACCTCTTCGGCATCGGTCTGCACAAGGTCTCGCTCGGCACGCTCGTGCTCGCGCTCGGCCTGCTCGTCGACGACGCCATCATTTCCGTCGAGATGATGGCGGTGAAGCTCGCACAGGGCTGGAACCGCACGCGCGCCGCTGCATTCGCCTACACCAGCACCGCGTTCCCGATGCTGACCGGCACGCTCGTCACCGTTTCGGGTTTCCTGCCCATCGTGCTCGCGAGGTCGAGCACCGGCGAGTACACCCGCTCGATCTTCCAGGTGTCCGCCATCGCGCTGATCGCCTCATGGTTCGCGGCCGTCGTGCTGATTCCGCTGCTGGGCTACCGGCTGTTGCCGGAGCGCAAGCCCGATCCGGATGCGGCGCACGCCGCCCATGGCGACGATCACGAGCACGAGATCTACGATACGCGTTTCTATCGGCGGCTGCGTGGCTGGATCGGCTGGTGCATCGAGCGCCATGCCATCGTGCTCGTGCTGACCATCGCGCTGTTCGTGGCCGCGCTCGCGTGCTTCAAGCTCGTGCCGCAGCAATTCTTCCCGAGTTCCGACCGGCCCGAGTTGCTCGTGGACGTGCGCCTGCCCGAAAGCGCCTCGATCGATGCGACGCTGCGCCAGACGAAGCGCCTCGAAGCGGCGATCAAGGGCCGCCCCGAGATCGACCATTTCGTCGATTTCGTCGGCACCGGCGCGCCGCGTTTCTATCTGCCGCTCGATCAGCAGTTGCAGCAGCCCAATTTTGCGCAGTTCGTGATCACGACGAAGTCGGTCGAAGATCGCGAAAAGCTCGCCAGCTGGCTCGAACCGATGCTGCGCGACAGGTTCCCCGCCATCCGCACGCGCCTCTCGCGGCTCGAGAACGGGCCGCCGGTCGGCTACCCCGTGCAGTTCCGCGTGAGCGGCGACGACATTCCGACCGTGCGCGACATCGCGAACAAGGTGGCGGCGACGATGCGCGCCGATTCGCGCACCGACAACGTCAGTTTCGACTGGGACGAACCGGCGGGACGCTCGCTGCACTTCCAGATCGACCAGCAAAAGGCGCGCGCGCTCAATGTCTCGTCGCAGGACATCGCCAACTTCCTGCAGATGACGTATTCGGGCTATACCGTCACGCAGTTTCGCGAGCGCGACAAGCTCATCAGCGTCGATCTGCGCTCGCCCGCTGCCGAGCGCGTCGATCCGGCCCGCCTGCTCACGCTCGCCATGCCTACGCCCAACGGCCCGGTGCCGCTCGGAGCGCTCGGGCATCTCGCCAACGATCTGGAGTACGGCGTGATCTGGTCGCGCGACCGGCAGCCGACGATCACCGTGCAGTCCGACGTGCGAGCGGGCGCACAGGGCATCGACGTCACGCATGCGCTCGACGGCAAACTGGAGTCGATCAAGCGCGCGCTGCCGCCCGGCTACCACATCGAGGTGGGCGGCTCCGTCGAGGAAAGCGCGAAGGGCCAGGCATCCATCTTCGCGCAGTTGCCGGTGCTCGCCATTGCCGTGCTCACGCTGCTCATGATCCAGCTGCAAAGCCTCACGCGCGTGCTGATGGTCGTGCTGACCGCGCCGCTCGGCCTGATCGGCGTGGTGATCGCCCTGCTCCTGTTCGGGCAGCCGTTCGGCTTCGTGGCCATGCTGGGCGTGATCGCCATGTTCGGGATCATCATGCGCAACTCGGTGATCCTCGTGGACCAGATCGAAACGGACATCCGCGCCGGGCACAAGCGCTTCGACGCCGTGGTGGGCGCCACGGTGCGCCGCTTCCGGCCCATCATGCTGACCGCCGCGGCCGCCGTGCTCGCGCTCATCCCGCTCTTGCGTTCGAACTTCTTCGGGCCGATGGCGACGGCGCTAATGGGCGGCATCACGATTGCGACCGTGCTCACGCTGTTTTTCCTGCCCGCGGCTTACGCAGCCGCGTTCCGCGTGCGCAGCAGCGAGACTGACGAGACCGGCACGACGCCGGAACAGGCATCATGAAGATGGATTCTTCGACATTGGCGTCGGGCCCGCGTGCAACGGCGCGTTCGCCCGCAACACGTTTTCCGCACGCGCCCGGCTTGCTCGCCGCATGCGCCGCGCTCGCGCTGGCCGGCTGCGCGATGGGACCGACCGGTGAGCCGCCCGCCATGCCGCAGCCCGAGCACTACGGTGTGCAGGCGCAACCGGCACAGACGGTCGCCGCCCAGGGCGTCGCGCAGCAGTTCGTGACGGGCGCGGAACCGGTGCCGCAATGGTGGACGCTCTACGGCTGCGACGCGCTCGATGCGCTCGTGAACGAGGGCCTCGCCAACAGCCCGAACCTCGCCGCCGCCGACCACAACCTGCAAGCGGCGCGCGAGCAGTTGCGCGGCCAGATCGGCAGCTCGCTGCTGCCGACGGTCGACGCCATCGGCATCGCGCAACGCCAGCAGCAACCCGCGATCCCACAGTTCGGCATCGACCGGCTGCAATACGCGATCTTTGCGGGCTTGATCGACGTTCGCTACACCTTCGACGTGTTCGGCGCGACCCGCCTGAACAACGCGGCGCTCGCCTCGCGCGTGAACGTGCAGGCGTTCCAGTTCGAGGCCGCGCAGCGCGCGCTCGCGGCGAACATCGTGGCAAGTGCGCTCGGCGCGGCAACGCTGCATGCGCAGATCGACACGACCGAACAGCTGATCGCGCTCGCCAATGCGCAGGCCGACGACGTGCAAAAGCGCTACGCGCTCGGCTCGGCCTCGCGCACCGATCTGCTCAGCGCGCAGCAGAGCGCGGCGTCGCTCGCGGCGAGCCTGCCGGGGCTGCGTCAGCAATGGGTCGCACAGCGCCATGCGCTCGCCGTGCTGATCGGCCGCACACCCGACCAGGCGCCGCCCGACCTCGATCTCGCCAGCCTGACCTTGCCCGCGCAGGTACCGGTAGTCATCCCTTCAGAACTCCTGAGAACCCGACCCGACATCGAAGCCGCCGAAGCCACGCTCAAGGCGGCCGCGGCGGGCGTCGGCGCCGCCACCGCGCAAATGTACCCGAGCATCACGCTTTCGGCGGCGCTCGGCCAGGGCGGCTTCAGCTGGCCGGTGGTGACTTCCGGCGCGGGCGCGCTGTGGGCGATCGGCGCTTCGCTTTCGCAGCCGATTTTCCACGGCGGTGCACTCGTTGCGCAGCGGCGTGCGGCGTTGCAGTCCTATGAGGCAGCCAACGACACCTATAAGCAAACGGTGCTCACGGCGTTCCAGGATGTCGCCGATCGTCTCGCCGCGCTCGATCACGACGCCCAGGCGCTCGACGCAGCCAGTACCTCGGCACGCACGGCCCAGGGCGTCTACGAGGACACCCACGCGCGCTACAGGTTGGGCGCGGTGCCGTGGTACGCGGTGCGCCAAAGCGAGCAGCAATGGCGTAACGCGCGGCTCGACGAAATCCGCTACCGCGGCACCCGGCTTGCCGATACGGCCGCCCTCTTCCAGGCGATGGGCAATCCGCCGGTCAACCCGGCGACGCTCGGCAGCGGGCGCGGGACGGACACGGCCGCTGCCGCATCGGACGCTGGAGCCGCCGCACAAGGCAAGTAACACTCGCGATTGTCCGGGCGTCTCGGCGTACCATGATCGCAAGCGCCGCGCACCTCGGTGCAACCGCTTCATGGAGACGACAGCATGTCCCGTCCATCGCTCGACTTCTGGTTCGACCTCGCCAGCAACTACAGCTATCTCAGCGTAATGCGCATCGCCGCGCTCGCCGAACGAAATGGCGTGGATGTTTACTGGCGGCCCTTCCTCCTCGGCCCCATTCTCGACGCACTCGGCTGGGAAGGTCCGCCCTTCGTCGTGCAGAAGGAAAAAGGCGCCTATGTGTGGCAGGACATGCGCCGGCAGTGCCGCAAATACGCACTGCCGTGGCAACAACCCAGCGAGTTTCCCCGCCGCGCCGTGCTCGCGACGCGCATCGCCGTGCTCGCCGCCGACGAGCCGTGGCTGCCCGACTGGTGCCGCGCCGTCATGACGCGCAACTATGGCGACGACCGCGAAGTCGATTCGCCCGAAGCCGTCGCACAGATGCTCACCACGCTCGGATTGCCGGCACAACGGCTCATCGAGGAAGCCGGCAGCGAGGCGAACCGGCTGCGCCTGCGCGAGCGCACCCAGGCGGCTCGCGATCTCGGCATCTTCGGCGCACCGACGTTTTTCGTCGGCGAAGAGATGTTCTGGGGTAACGACCGGCTGGAAGACGCCATCGAAGCGGCGCTCGGCGCGCCGCAGAACCGGGACACTGCGTAGTCCTGTTCTTTGCGCATCACTACCGTGGAGCTGTTCGTATTCCTGCCTGTTCACGCCGTCACGTATTCGCGCGGTTCGCACAGCCAAACCTTCGGACTGCGTTCTGACGATGTGTTTTGAGGCGCGATGCCTCATACGGCCTGCCTGTGAACAAAGCCTTTGGCGTCAGCCAGTTAGCTTCGATATCCCAGGGTTATGAACAGGGGCTTCAACAAAAACTGTGGAAAAGTCGGCGCGAAAGTTACCCACAGATTTCGTTGACAGCCCTGTGGAAAAGCCCTGGAAAGCTCGACCAACTCCTTGGCCCACAAGGAAATTCCGCTCACCAAACAAAACACGGCGCGCCGTTGCCGACGCGCCGTGTTTATCCGGCAGAACTCATCAAACCGGCATCAAGGCTTGTTCGATTCGAACAGATCCATGATCTGCTTCTTCTCCGTCGTCGTCACGTTCGGCGGCGTCATGCCGGCCGGCCCCATGCTGCCGGTCGCGCCGCTCGCGTCGCTCGCCGCACCGGCCGGGTTCGCCGAGTCCAGACCGATGCTCGCCACGAAGCCGTTACCCGGCGTCATGTCCGAGAAGAACAGTTCGTCGTTGATCGTCGTGAGGCCCTCGGGCATCGCCGGTTCTTCCTGCGGCACGCCGCGCAGCGCACGCTGCATGTACTCCACCCAGATCGGCAACGCGAGCTGCGCGCCGAATTCGCGGCTGCCGAGACTCTTCGGCTGGTCATAGCCCATCCACGCCACGGCGACCAGTGTGCGCTGATAACCGGCGAACCAGCCGTCCTTGGCGTCGTTGGTCGTACCGGTCTTGCCCTGCAGGTCGTTGCGATGGAGCACGTTGGTGCCGGCGCCCGTACCCGCCGTCGCCACCGAGTGCAGCAGGCTGTTCATCACGAATGCGTTGCGCGGCGAAAGCGTTTGCGGCGCATTCTGGCCCGCCACCAACGGCTGTGCGCGCAGGATCGGCTGGCCGCGCGCGTCGTCCACTTCGGCGATCAGATACGGGTTGATGCGATAGCCGCCGTTCGCGAACACGCTATACGCGCCCGCCGACTGCAGCGGCGTGACGAGGCCCGCGCCGAGCGCCATCGGCAGGTACGGCGGGGTCTTGTCCGCGTCGAAGCCGAAGCGCTGCGTCACGTAGTCCTGCGCGTACTTCGTGCCGATGTACGAGAGGATGCGGATCGACACGAGGTTCTTCGACTTCTGCAGCGCGAGGCGCATCGACATCGGCCCTTCGGGCTGGTCGTCGTCCTTCGGCTCCCACGCGTCGCCGCCCGGCGTGCTGGGGGGGAAGTACAGCGGCGCGTCGTTGATGATCGTCGCCGGCCCAAGGCCCTTTTCGAGCGAAGCCGAGTAGATGAACGGCTTGAAGCTCGAGCCCGGCTGACGCCACGCCTGCGTGATGTGATTGAACTTGTTCTTGTTGAAGTCGAAGCCGCCGATCAGCGCGCGGATCGCGCCGTCCTGCGGCGTGAGCGAGACGAGCGCGCCTTCGACCTGCGGCAGCTGCGTGATCTGCCAGTTGCCCTTCGCGTCCTCCATCAGGCGCACGATCGAGCCCGGGCGAATGCGCAGCGCCTGCGAGGCGCGCGGCGAGAGCGCGGCCGCGACGAAGCGCAGGCCCTCGCCCGTCACCGTCACCGAGGTGCCGTCGAGCTGTTGCGCCGTCACCGACTTCGGGCCCGCGTCGGTCACGACTGCCGAAACGAGGTCGCCGTTGTCCGGGTGATCGGTGAGCGCGTCCTCGATGGCCTGCTCGCGGTCGTCGCCGTCCGCGGGCAACTGCACGAAGCCTTCCGGTCCGCGATAGCCATGGCGGCGCTCGTAGTCCATCACGCCCTTGCGCACGGCCGCGTACGCGGCATCCTGGTCGGCCGAATCGATCGTCGTCGTCACCGTGAGGCCGCGCGTATAGGTCTCGTCCTTGTACTGTGCGTACATCATCTGGCGCACCATTTCCGCGACGTATTCGGCGTGCACGTTGTACTCGGTGCCGGCCGTCTTCGTCTGCAACGGCTCCTTGATCGCTTCGTCGTACTGCGCTTGCGTGATGTAGCCGAGGTCGAGCATGCGCTTGAGGATGTACTCCTGGCGAATCTTCGCGCGGTGCGGATTGACGATCGGGTTATACGCCGAAGGCGCCTTCGGCAGGCCCGCGAGCATCGCCGCCTGGGCCACCGTGATGTCCTTCAGGTCCTTGCCGAAGTACACGCGCGCCGCCGCCGAAAAACCGTAAGCGCGCTGACCCAGATAAATCTGGTTCATGTACAGCTCGAGAATCTGGTCCTTCGTGAGCGCGCGCTCGATCTTGTAGGCGAGCAGCATCTCGTAGACCTTACGCGTGTAGGTCTTCTCGCTCGACAGGAAGAAGTTGCGCGCGACCTGCATCGTGATCGTGCTCGCGCCCTGCGAGGCGCCGCCGTGCATCAGGTCGGCCACGCCCGCGCGCAGGATGCCGACGAAGTCCACGCCGCCGTGCTCGTAGAACCGGTAGTCCTCGATGGCGAGCACGGCCTTCTTCTGAATATCAGGAATATCCTGAAAACGCACGAGCTGACGTCGCTCTTCGCCGAACTCGCCGATCAGCACGTGATCGGCGGTATAGATGCGCAGCGGCACCTTGGGCTGATAGTTGGTGAGCGCATCGAGCGACGGCAGTTGCGGCTCCATCACGACGAGCGCGTAGCCCACGAGCAGCGCACCGACCACGCAGAGCGTGCCGATCAGGCCGACGAACCAGAGCGCGAGCGTGGTGCCGAAGGAGCGCCGCTTCGGGCTCCCGTCGCGCGGCCCGTTGCCGCCGGACCCGCCGCCCGATTCAGGCCGGCGAGGCGGCTGGCGCCCGTTGTTGAAGGAGGGTTCCCGATCTTCGTTCGGGTACTGCGGTGAAGGCGGTCGTTTGATGATAGGCATGACTGGAATGATGGGCGCGTCTCGCGCGCGCCGGCTGCGCGCAACTCGCGCGCATGGATCTCGACCACGGCGTCATGGCGCCAATGCGGCATACGACGTCGCCGGCTCAATCCCGGCGACGCGGCGCGACCGGCAACGCCCCCGTCCGGCCGCGCGGCGCGCGCTATGGCACGCCACATGCGAATACCGCCCGTTCGGGCGCCATTCGCGAAATGTAACAGCGCATTCTAAAGAAATCGCGCACGCCGGGTCGCGCTTTTTTTGTAAGAGTTTCTTGGGAAACACTTCCTGCCCGATTTCTGGCCGTCCGGGCGCTCGCTTGCGTCGATCATGGTTTTATGCGCGAAAAGTTTCGTAACCGTCCTTGTGTAGCGCGATAAATTAGGCATCGACTGGTTGTTGACGGCAGATTTTTGCAGGCAGGGTTGTTCCTGGTCGCGCACCTTCTCATTGCGCATCGGCGCACTCGTCTTATCATGAAAGATCTGCTACACGCCCCTGTCCGCGCCCAGGCAAGCACGCATCCATTCTTACAAAAGCTGTTGCGCAGGCAGGCAAACCGACGTCATACGAAGCCGACCCAACGGCCCGTCGATCATGAACAAGCCCAGCGAACGCATCGTCGTCTTCGTTACGCCCGCGCAAAAGCGCGCGATCTCCGCCACCGCCGACGAGCTCGGCATCAGCCTCAGCGAACTCATGCGCCGCGCCGTGATCGCGTTCAGCGCGACGAGCGATCAGGTGAAGGCCGCGAGCATCGTCGACCGGCTGAACGCGCCGCGTCAGCCCGACGCGCTCGCGCAGGTGCTGCAAAAGGCAGCGAGACCGCTGCGTGTGGGTCGAGCCGGCGCGATCCGGCCAGCAGTGGGCGCGGCGGCGGCCATCGGCGCGAGCGACGCGAACGCGGACGCGCAAAAGGCTGGCGAAGCGGCCGCGGCCCTTCACGACGACGACGCCCACGAGGCAACGCTTCAAGCGTCAAACATACCCCTGCCCGCCGCGCACACCGACGAGGCGGACGTGAGCCATGCCGCGCGCGAAATCGCCCAGGCTGTTGCCCGCCTGAGCGCCGAAGCGGCCGCTGCAGCGCAAAGCGCCGCGCTCGACACGGCCGCCGCACAATCGCTGGACGTCGAACCGCTGCAGCCGCTGAGCTCGGCGCCCTTCGCCCGCTCCCGGCGCGACGCGAGCGATCCACGCGACGAAGCCCGCAGCGACGACGCCGCGCCCGAAGGCGGCAAATACGCCTGACACGCGCAGCATCCACGCCGCCATACACACGAGTCACAATCGGCTTAACGCCCGCTTACATACGCGCCGCGAGCGCTGGGCAGGCCCGATTCCTTTAAGTCCCTTTTAAGACGGGCCGTGGTGTAATATCCGCGATCGATAGCGGCGCCCGGCCTGCAGCGGTGCTTCGCGCCGCGCAGCCAGGCCCCGTCCTGATGAACATACGCGTGCAAGAAAACAGCTTCACGCTATTGCAATTGCCGCACTCGCCCCGATTTTCGCCGTGCATGCGCGCCAGGCGCAAAGCGGCGTAAGCTGGCAGATGGATCAGCCCTCTGCCGGCCGGCTGGCGCGTGAGGCCAAACCGCGAACACGCACCTCGGCCCACCACGGCCGATCTCATTTCACTGGAGGAATTCATGTCGCTTTTCGACTCCATCTCCCGCACCGTCAAGGGCCTGCTCAACGACGCCGCAGACTCGGTGCAGGATCCGTCGCGCGACGCGCGCCAGATCGTGCGTGAGCTCGACGACAGCATCGGCCGCGCGGAGAACTCGCTCGTCGAGATCCAGGCGCAGGTCGCGACGCAGCAAAGCAAGCGCGACGTGGCCGCCGACAAGGCGAAGAAGTACGAAGACGGCGCGAAGCGCGCGCTGCAATCGGGCGACGAAGCGCTCGCACGCGAAGCGCTCGGCGCGCAGCAAACCGCGGAAGCCGAACGCGACGCGCTCGCGGGCGAACTCGCGAAGCTCGAACCGTCGGTCGATCAACTGAAGCAGCAGATCGACGACATGCGCCAGCGCCGCAACGACCTGAACGCGCGCTCGAACATCCTGCAGGCGAAGCAGCAGATCGCCCAGGCGAAGGATGTCGCGGCTACGGCGCTGGGCGGCATCGGCGGCAAGAATCTCGACGGCGATTTCCAGAAGCTGGAAGAAAAGGTCGCGCTCTCGAACGCGCGCTCGGACGCCCGCCTGAATTCGTCCGACCAGTCGAGCGGCAAGGCGCTCGACGACAAGCTCGCGGCGCTCAACAAGGGTCCGTCGGTAGACGAGCGCCTCGAGGCGCTCAAGAAGCAGATGAACACGCCGGCACAGTAAGCGCCTGCGTGCTGGATGCGGCGCGGCATGATCCGTGCGGCCGATGGCAATCGGCAGGCGCGCGAGAGCGCCGCATCCCCGTATCGAATGCCATGGAGACGGGCGTCAATCCGCCCGGCCTGCAACATGAAAAAGTTTCTTGCCGCTGCCAGTATCGCCGTCGCGTCGCTCGCCTTTACGGGCGGCGTTGCGTTCGCCGTGCCGAGCGTGCAGCAGATCGAATCCGCGATGTCGCAGGGTGACTGGCAGCGCGCCGATTCCGGCCTGACCGAAGTCCTGCAGGCGCATCCGGACAACGCTCGCGCGCACTACCTCTACGCCCAGGTCCTCGACCGCGAAGGTCGTTACAGCGACGCGCTTACCCAGGTCGAGCAGGCGAAGTCGCTCGATCCGCAAATCCGCTTCACCCAGCCGCAACGTTTCGCGCAGGTCGAAGCGAAGATTCGTTCCGACGCTTCACGCGCCGGCAGTGTCAACACGAACAGCACGGGCAACCCGTTCACGCAGCAGCAGTTGGCCGCGCCCGCGCCACAGAAGCGAGGTCCTGGTATGGGCATGTGGATTGGTATCGCCATCTTGCTGGTCGGCATTGTGCTCGTGCTGCGCTGGACGCTGCGTCGCGCGAAGTCCACCGAAGACGCGAAGGCCGGCGACGACCGCCGCGACCAGCTCAAGCGCGCCACCGAGTTGCTCAACGGCGTGCGCTCGCTCAAGCTCGACGTGAAGCTCTCGACCGCGCCCGGTCACGAAGCGCTCGAAAAGGAAGTCGAAGGACTCGAAGCGCAGTTGCGCAGCCTCGTCGAAACGCTTTCGAACAGCGCGAATCCGCGACCGCCGTATGAGATCGAGGATCTCGAACGCCAGTTCGCGAGCCTCAAGGCGCGCGCCGAGGGCCGCGCCGATCCGAATGCGCAGCCTGCCGCGCCCGACTACGGCAGCAACTCTCCCTACGCGCGCGAAGCCGACGCCGCCTTCGGACGTCAGCCGCAGTATCCGCCTGCGCCGCCGCAGCAACCGCCGCAGGTCATCGTGCAGCAAGGCGGCGGTGGCATGGGCGGCATGGGTGGCCTGCTCACGGGCGTGCTGCTCGGCGAAGCCCTGAATCATGGCCGTGACCGCGTGATCGAGCGCGATGTGTATGTCGACGACGAGGGCCGCAGGGTTCAGCGCGACGGCAACAACGGCGGCGGCCTCGACTTCGGCCAGGGCTCGAACGACTGGGACGACGGCTCGGGCGGCGGCGGTGTCGATATGGGCAGCAACGACAGCTCGGACGACTGGAACAACTCCTGAACGCCTGAGGCTTGCCCAGCGCACGCCGCTAAAGCAACGACGGGCTCCTTCATGGAGCCCGTTTTGCATCGGCGCAAAATACGCAGCACACACACATAACGGCGGACGCACACATGGCCAATCAAGCGCTCGGCAACGGGGGCGCGCTGCGCATCGCCATCATCGGCAGCGGTTTTTCCGGCATCGGCATGGCGATCCGGCTGCGTCGCATGGGGGTGGATTCGTTCACGATCTATGAGGCCGCCGAAGGCCTCGGCGGCACCTGGCGCGACAACGCCTATCCGGGGGCCGCTTGCGATATTCCTTCGCACCTCTACTCATTTTCGTTCGAGCTGAATCCGGCGTGGACGCGCACCTTCGCGCCGCAGCATGAAATTCTCGACTACCTGCGCCATTGCGCGCACAAGTACGATGTCGAGCGCTTCATCGAATACCGTTCGCGCGTGCGCGCGGCGCGCTTCCTGGAGGCGCGCGGCGTCTGGCAGGTGGAGATCGAACGCGACGGCGCGAGCACGACGATCGAAGCCGATATGGTGATCGCCGCGAACGGTCCGCTCTCGCGCCCGGCGCTGCCGCATATCGCGGGCATCGAGCGCTTCGAAGGCACGCTCTTCCACTCGGCGCGCTGGGACCACGACTACGCGCTCGAAGGCAAGCGCATCGCCGTGATCGGCACCGGTGCGAGCGCGATCCAGTTCGTGCCGCATATCCAGCCGCGCGCGGCTCAGCTCACGGTGTTTCAGCGCACGCCGCCGTGGATCATGCCGCGGCGCGACCGCGCCATCAGCGAACGCTGGCGCTGGATTTATCGGCACATGCCGTTCGCGCAACGTGTGGCGCGCGCAAAGATTTACTGGCAGCACGAATCGCGCGCGGTCGGCTTCGCGGTCGAGCCGCGCCTGCTCAAGACGCCGACGAAGTTCGCGCTGAGCTACCTCGCGCACAAGGTGAAAAATCCCGAGCTGCGCGCGCGCCTCACGCCCGACTATCGGCTGGGCTGCAAGCGCGTGCTGCTGTCGAGCGACTACTACGCTGCCCTCGCGCAGCCCAACGTCGAGCTGGTGACCGACGCGATCCGCGAGGTCGTCGCCGATGGCATCGTCACCGCCGACGGTATGCATCGGCCCTACGACGCGATCGTGTGCGGCACGGGCTTCCAGGTCAACGATGTGGACGCGCCCTTCCAGGTGACGGGCGTGGGTGGCCAGGACCTCGGCGAGACGTGGCGGCGCGACGGCCCCGAGGCCTACCTCGGCGCGAGCGTCGCGGGCTTCCCGAATCTCTTTTTCGTGATCGGGCCGAACACGGCGCTCGGGCACAACTCGATGATCTACATGATCGAGTCGCATATCGCCTATATCGCGGCCTGCATCCGCGCGCTGCAGCGCTCGGGCGCCCGCACGATGGAGGTTCGCGCCGAGGCGCAGCAAAACTGGAACGCGCGCGTGCAGGCGCGCTTCGCGCGCACCGTGTGGCAGTCGGGCTGCCGCAGCTACTACCTCACGCAGGCGGGCAAGAACACCGCGCTGTGGCCTGGCTTCACGTTCATGTTCCGCCGCAAAACGCGCCGCGTGCGCACCGCCGACTACGCGTTCGAGCGCTAGATGCGCTGCGGCTGCCCCGCGTACACGCGCGTCTCGTAGGCGAAGTTGACGGTGCCGTCCTTTTGCGTGGCCTCGAACAGCTCGCGCAGCGCCGCGAGCATCGGCTCGTGGCGTTCGTCGCCCGCGCGCGGCGCGTATGACGACGACATCAGCCGTCCGCGCAGGCCATCGAAGTCGAGCAGTTGCGCGTTCGGGAACACGGTCTGATGCTCGAAGCCATCGCCGAACCAGTCGGCCATCGCGGCCGAGTCCGGATAGGTCTCGGCCACGCGCGCGTAGTCGGGGCAAAAACGCTGCAGGAGCGCCTCGTAGCCTGCCAAAAACGCCGAGCCCTCGAGCAGGCGGCTGTTCCAGAACAGCACGATCTTGCCGCGCGGCTTGAGGATGCGCGCGAATTCGCG
The DNA here is from genome assembly GCF_001718195.1 of Paraburkholderia nodosa. GTDB lineage: Bacteria > Pseudomonadota > Gammaproteobacteria > Burkholderiales > Burkholderiaceae > Paraburkholderia > Paraburkholderia nodosa_A. The sequence goes on along the minus strand of NZ_MCNV01000009.1, from coordinate 219,713 downwards.
CTGCGTGTCGGTCTTGTGGAACCAGTGAAACGCCTGTGCGGCGCTCACGAGATCCACGCTCGCGTCTTCGAGCGTCGTCGCCTCCGCCGTGCCCGCCACGCTGCGATAGCCTTGATAGCCGCCTAGCAGTTCGTCCGCCGCGGCGCGCATGGCCGCGTTCGGCTCGACTGCCGTGACAGGATGACCCGCGTCGAGAAAGAGCTTCGTGGAGAGGCCCGTACCCGCGCCGATGTCGGCCACGGGCGCGCCCGGCGCGATGCCGCACTCCACATGCACGAAAGTCGCCACTTCGCGCGGATAGGTCGGCCGGAATTTCACGTAATCTGCGACCCGGTCGGTGAAACGCCGGGTGGAATCGTCGATCATCGTCTGCCCTTTTGTCGTTCAACCGCCGCCGCCGAGGAGCTTCACCAGCTCCCAGAGGAAGCGCAACACCATCACGATCAGCTCCCAGAGCTGGATCAGCTGCTGCCAGAGCGCGAGCGGCGCGCTCCCGCCGAAAATCGCTTCTATCATCTTGCTCCCGTCGCGACGCCCCTTTGCCCCTCTTTTCCGGCTTTCGGAGCGCCCGAGTTCCCGATCATAGCGCCAGGCGCCACCCCTGCGCTCAAGTCGCCGTATTACGCGCCGTAAACCAGTTCAGAAAGCCCGGCGATCGAACCTGCCGACGACCGGGCCTGCAGGTTTGGGCAGTTGTCCGCAGCTTTCATGGCGCACCGGGAAAGGAGACACCCGATGGCACGTTTGCGTTTGTTGGGCCTGCGCGGTCGCCGCGCGGGGAAATCCGCCGGCGTCGTCGGCGACATTGCCGCACATGCCGGCAGGCTCGGTATCGAGATCTGCGACGTGGCGGGCCATGTCGACGAAGTCGCCGCGCGCGTGCAGCGTCAGACCGACGTCTGCCACGCCCTGCGCGAGTCGGCGGCCCACACCCTCGCCGGCAACCATCAGATCGCCACGGCGGCCCGCGCCATGCGCGAGCTGAGCACCGGCACCGCCGCCACCGTGCAGCAGTCGCAGCAGACCATCGAGGAGTCGCTTGCCGACATTCACGGTCTCGTGGAGAGCGTCACCGTCATCGAGACGCAGATCCGGGCGCTCAAAAGCGCGCTCGCGCATGTCTCGAAGGTCTCCGAGGAAATCTCCCTGATCGCGCGGCAAACCCAGCTTCTCGCGCTCAACGCGGCCATCGAAGCGGCGCGCGCGGGCGAGTCCGGCAAGAGCTTCGCCGTGGTCGCGGCCGAGGTGAAAAACCTCTCCGCCAAGACGGCGCAGGCCACCGGCCAGATCGAGCAGACGCTCGGACAACTCACGCAGCAGACCGAGCAACTCATCGCCGAGGGCACCGCCAACACCGAACGCGCGCATCGCGTGCGCGAGGGCACGCACACGATCGGCGAGGCCGTGCACAGCACCGGCCAGGCGATCATGCAACTCGACGAGCACGCCGGCCAGATCGCCCAGCTCACGGGCGAGATCGAAACGAAATGCGACGGGCTCGAAAGCCAGGTGGGCGAAATGGTCGCGGGCGTCGAAGATTCGGGGCGCAACTTCGTGCAGGCGAAGGATCAGCTCGGCAAGCTGCTCGAGGTCTCGGAAACGCTCATCGAGCTGTCCGCCGCAACCGGCGTGGAAACCGACGACACCCGCTTCATCGAGACAGTGCAGCGCGCCGCCGCCCAGGTGAGCAAGCTGTTCGAAGGCGCGCTCGCGCGCGGCGAGATCGGCGAAGCGGATCTGTTCGACAGCGTCTACGCGCCGGTGCCGAACACGAACCCGCAGCAGCATATGACACGCTTTACGGCCTTCACGGACCGCGTGCTGCCCCCGGTCCTCGAACCGCTGCTCACGTTCGACGAACGCGTCGCCTTCTGTGTCGCGATCGATCCGCGCGGCTACATACCGACGCACAATCGCAAGTTCTCGCATCCGCAGGGCGCCGACCCGGTGTGGAACGCCGCGAACTGCCGCAATCATCGAATATTCAACGACCGCGCGGGCCGCGCGGCCGGCTCGCATACCAAGCCCTTCCTGCTGCAAACCTATCGTCGCGACATGGGCGGCGGCACGTTCGTGATGATGAAGGACGCCTCCGCGCCGATCTTCGTGAACGGGCGACACTGGGGCGGGTTTCGTATGGGATACCGGCTGTAAGGACTGCGCCGAATAAAGCAAACGGCGCGCGGACATGACTGCCCGCGCGCCGTCTATTGCAGGCGCTTCGAAGCGCGGCGGCGCTCAGACCGCCATCGCCATCCGCTTGCGCTCCGCGCGCTGCATGAAGTAGTTGCCGGCAATCACGCCCACCGTCACGACCGCGATGAAGAGCGTCGCGAGCGCGTTCATCTCCGGGTTCAGGCCAAGGCGTACGCGCGAGAACACCACGAGCGGCAAGGTGGTCGAGCCCGGGCCCGAGAGGAACGCCGAGAGCACCAGATCGTCGATCGACAGCGTGAACGACAGCAGCCAGCCTGCCGCAAGCGCCTGCGAGATGAGCGGTAATGTGATCTGGAAGAATACCTTGAACGGCGTTGCGCCAAGGTCCAAGGCCGCTTCTTCGAGCGACGGGTTCAGCTCGCGCACGCGCGACTGCACGATGATGGCGACGTACGAAATGCACAGCATGACGTGGCCGATCCAGATCGTGAACACACCGCGCCCCGCGGGCCAGCCGATCAGCTTGCCCATTTCCACGAACAGCAGCAGCAGCGAAATGCCCTGGATCACTTCGGGAATCACGAGCGGCGCATTGATCATGCCCGAGAAGAGCGTGAAGCCGCGAAAGCGCCCCATGCGCGCGAGCACGAAGCCCGCCCACGTGCCGATGAACACCGAGGCGAACGCTGTCATCAGCGCAATGCGCAGCGAGAGCCACGCGGCGGTGATCAACTCGTCGTCGGTGATGAGCGCCTGATACCAGCGCGTGGAAAAGCGCGTCCACACCGTCACGAGTTGCGACTCGTTGAACGAGTAGACGACGAGGCTCAGGATCGGAATGTAGAGGAACGCGAAGCCGAGGCCGAGCGCGATGAACTGCAGAACGCGATTCGGTTTCATTTGCCGCGGCCCTCCAGTTCCTTCGCCTGATAGTGCTGGAACAGCGCCATCGGCACGAGCAGCAGGAGCACCATCGCGCAGGTCACCGCGGAGGCCATCGGCCAGTCGGCATTGTCGAAGAACTCGTTCCACATGACGCGGCCGATCATCAGCGTGTTCGCGCCGCCGAGCAGCTCAGGAATCACGTACTCGCCCACCGCCGGAATGAACACGAGCAGGCAGCCGGCGATGATGCCGTTCTTCGAGAGCGGCAGCGTGATCTCCACGAACGCGCGCCACGGCTTCGCGCCGAGGTCGTAGGCGGCTTCGAGCAGCGTGAGGTCCATCTTCACGAGGTGCGCATAGAGCGGCATCACGAGAAACGGCAGATACGAATACACCATGCCGATGTAGACGGCCGTGTTCGTGTGATACAGCTCGATGGGCGAATGGATGATGCCGATCGACATCAGGAAATTGTTCAGCAGTCCGTTGTTCTTCAGGATGCCGATCCATGCGTACACGCGGATCAGGAACGACGTCCAGAACGGCAGCATCACGGCCATCATGAGGATGTTGCGCGAGGCCGGATTCGAGCGCGCAATGTAATACGCCATCGGATAACCGATGATGAGGCATAGCAGCGTCGAAATCGCGGCCACCACGACCGAATTCACGTAGGTCGCGAAGTACAGGCTGTCCTGGAACAGGAACGCGTAGTGCGAAAGGTCGAGCGAGATATGCCAGATGCCATCCGCGAACGACGTCAGTTCCGTGTACGGCGGAATGCCGAGTTGCTGGTCGGCGAAGCTGATCTTCACCACCAGGATGAACGGCACGAGGAAGAACAGCAGCAGCCAGATGAACGGGCCCGCCACGACGGCCGTACGCCCGGTCAGGTTGAAGCGTTTCGCCGGCCAGTTCAGGGTGCTGCGCAAAGTCGTCGCGCTCATGACGTCAGTACCACACCGGCGGAAGCGCTCCAGCGCACGTAGACTTCGTCTTCCCAGGTGGGCGAATCGATCTCGGAGAGCGCGAGGCTCGACATGTTCGCGATCACCGTTTTGCCCGAATCGAGCTTGACGTGATAGAGCGAGTAGCCGCCCATGTAGGCGATGTTCTTCACTACGCCCTTGCCCCAGTTGAACACGCCCTCGGGCGGCTTGCGCGTGAGCGCGATACGCTCCGGGCGCACCGAGATCGTCACAGGCATGCCGAGCGGCCCGGTGATGCCGTGGTTCACGTAGAGGCGCACCGGCAGCTCGGGGCACTCGACGAATACATGGTCGGGCTCGTCCTCGACCACGTTGCCATCGAAAAGATTGGTCGAGCCGATGAACTCCGCCGAGAAGCGGCTGTTCGGGAATTCGTAGACCTGGTTGGGCGTGCCGAGCTGGACGATCTCGCCTTCGCTCATCACCGCGAGGCGCCCCGCCATCGTCATCGCTTCTTCCTGGTCGTGCGTGACCATGATGCAGGTGACGCCGACCTTGTCCAGAATGTTGACGAGTTCGATTTGCGTGCGCTGGCGAATCTGCTTGTCTAGCGCCGACATCGGCTCGTCGAGCAGGAGCAGCTTGGGGCGCTTCACGAGCGAACGCGCGAGCGCCACGCGCTGCTGCTGGCCGCCCGAGAGCTGATGTGGCTTGCGCCTGGCAAAGCGCGTCATCTGCACGAGTTCGAGCGCGTTGGCCACCCGGTCCTTGAGCTCGCCCTTCTTCACGCCTTCCTGGCGCAGCCCGAAGCCCACGTTCGACTCCACCGTCATGTGCGGAAAGAGCGCGTACGACTGGAACATCATGTTGACCGGGCGGCGGTACGGCGGCATCGACGCGAGATCCTCGCCGTCGATCATGATCTTGCCCGAGGTCACGGTCTCGAGACCCGCGAGCATGCGCAGCAAGGTGGACTTGCCGCAGCCCGAGCTGCCGAGCAGCGCGAACAGCTCGCCCTTCTTCACCGACAGATTGACGCCCTTCACGGCGGTCGTCTCGCCGAACTTCTTGACGACATCGACGATCTGCACGAAGTTGTCCGCGGCCGAATCTGCCGCGGTGAAGCCCGAAGGCAGCGAGCCGGCGGATGCCGGCGCGCTCGACTGGTCACTCATGATTCTCTCTGCCCTGCCTGTTTCTGCGTGAATGCTGGACGGGGTTGACGAACAAAGCCCCCGGCATCGTGCCGAGGGCTCGGGGTAAAACGGGATCGAATTTCAACCGCGGCTGCGAGCGCGTCAGCGGCCCGACTTGAACTCGGTCCACAGACGCGTCTGCAGGCGCTGGATCTCAGGCGGCAGCGGCTTGAGCAGGAACAGCGTCTTCAGGACTTCGGGCGGCGGGTACACGGCCGGGTCGTTGGCGATGTCCTTGTCCACGTACTTGCGTGCTTCCGCGTTCGCACTCGGGTAGTAGACCGCATTCGTGATCGCTGCGTGGACCTGCGGCGTCTCGATGTAGTTGATCCACTCGTGCGCGGCTTCCTTGTGCTGAGCATCCTTCGGGATGGTCATCACGTCAAACCAGATCGGCGCGCCGCCCTTCGGGATGTAGTACTCGATCTTGTAGGGCTTCTTCGCGTCGATGGCGCGGTGCTTGGCAATCACGACGTCGCCCGACCAGCCGTACGCGAAGCAGATGTCGCCGCCCACGAGGTCGTTGATATAGCCCGACGAGTTGAACTGCGTGATGTACGGACGGATCTTTTTCATCATCGCGAGCGCGGCGCGATAATCGTCCGGGTTCGTCGAGAGCGGGTCCTTGCCGATGTAGTGCAGCGCGGCCGCGAACATCTGGTCCGGCGCGTCGAGCACGGACACGCCGCAGGCCTTCAGCTTCGAGATGTTCTCGGGCTTGAAGAGGATGTCCCAGTTGTCGAGCGGTACATTCTTGCCGAGGATCTGCTGCGCCTTCGTGACGTTATAGGCGAGACCCGTCGTGCCGTACGCCCAGGGCACCGCATACTTGTTGCCCGGATCCGCGCCGGCGACGAGCGCCATCAGCTGCGGATCGAGGTACTTGAGGTTGGGGATCTTCGACTTGTCGAGCGGCGCGAAAATGCCGGCGGCGATCTGCTTGCCTGCGTAATTGCTGGTCGGCACGACGATGTCATAGCCCGAGTTGCCAGCGAGCAGCTTGGCCTGGAGCGTGTCATCGCTGTCGTAGTTGTCGTACTTGACCTGAACGCCAGTCCGCTTGGTGAAGTTCGGAATCGTGTCCTTGGCGATGTAATCGGACCAGTTGTACACGTTCAGCTGCGTGTCCTTCGCCACTGACGTCATCCACGGCGCCGCGCACAGTGCGAGCGCGGCCAGTTGCGCCACAACCCCTTTCTTCATCCCGTTCTCCGATCCTGACCGGCTCCGGCCGGCCGCCTGCCTCGCTTCGTGCCGTGCTCCGTTTCACCTGTGCACGGCTCCCCTGACTTTCCCAGAACCTACCATCAAACCCGCCCGGCAAGAAATAAAACGCGGGCGTGTCGCACAAACGGAACATGAGCCCTGGAAGGCCGGCAAGCCGTGCGCGGACGGTAAATCGCGCGCAATTTTAGCCGTTTCACGGGCCGTGTCCACAAAAAACCGCTTCGGTGGCGCATGCGCGCGACGCCCGGCTGCCAGCGGGACGCGGCGGCGCCCTTCACCTTGCTATCGCCTTGCAGCGGCCTGGCCGATTCATCACGCATCGCACATCGCCGCCGCTCGCCTGGAGGTGCGGGCGGCCGCCCCGCGCCGTATCGGTTAACATAGCGGCGTTCCGTACCGAAGCCGGCGCGCGCGATGCCCGGCCACGCCCCAAGGTTCTTCAATGGCATCCAATCTCCACGACCTCCCCGACAGCCCGTGCATCGGTGTGTGTTCGACACTCTTCGACGACGTCTGCAAAGGTTGCGGGCGCACCGCCGTGGAAGTTTCCAACTGGGTATTTCTGAGCGACGAAGAAAAGCGCGCCGTGTGGGAGCGCATCGAGCGCGACGGCACCGCCATGCGCTTCCAGAAAGACCGCGCCTGAACGCGGATAAAAAAACGCCGGGCAAGCCGGCGTTCGAAAAAGCGGTGATGAGGCGACCGATCAGAACTTCATGCCGACGCCCAGACCCACCACGAGCGGATCGATATGCAGCGTGCCGAGAGAGGTGCCGCCCAGCGACGCGTCGGTGTGCATCCAGATCTTCTTGATATCCGCGTTCACGAAGATGCGCTTCGTCACCTGGAAGTCGATACCGAACTGCAGCGCCGGGCCCCAGCTGTGGTTGTCGATCGAAACCGATTGGCCGCCCGCGTGCAGACCGTTGTTGTAGAACAGCGTGTAGTTGATACCCGCGCCCACGTACGGCCGCACCCTGCCCGCGTTGTTGAAGTGATACTGCAGGAGCAGCGTTGGCGGCAGCACGCCCACGCCGCCGAGTGCACCGATATTCGACGTCACCTGGTTGCGCGACGTGCCGAGAATCAGCTCGACGCCGATGTTGTTGGTCGCCATATAGGTGAAGTCGACCTCGGGCACGATGGCGTTGTTCACGTCCGCGCCAAGCGCGCCGAGCGTACCGCTGCCGCGCGCGTCCGGCGCGATTTCGATCGCGCGCAGGCGCACCAGCCAGTCGCCCGCGTAAATGCCCGAGTCGGGCGAACCGGCCGCGCTGGCCGGCACTGCCAGAAAGACCGCGCCCATGGTGAGCGCGGCAGTTGCTGCTGCCTTTCTAATTGCTTTATACATCGTTGATCCCCGTGTCTGTAGGTCTAGCCTTGAAGGCCCACAAATTGTCAGAGACGGGGTCTGGCGCCGTTTTGATACGTGTCAAGCCAGTGCGAAGGCTGCGCGCCGTGCGACCGCAGGTCGCGCAGCGCCGGTCAGCAGCAACTCCAGCAGGTCGCGGACGCTGCGGATTGCATTGCCGAACGGCAACGCTTCACGCCCGCGGAAGAACAAGCCGTTCGCGACGTCGCCACGCAACGCCGCGGCAAGGCGCGTGTCGATGCAGAAGTGGCCGAACTTCTCGATGCCGTCGCGCAGCCCGCAGGCCGAAAGACATTCGAGACCGGTTGGGCAAGCAAGCTTGAGCGAGCCGATCTTGGCGCGAATGCGCGACTCGTTGCGCAAGTAACGTTCGAGCCACGGCGTTTTCACTGCGCGTGCGGGCAGCCCCGTCACACTCACGAACTCGACGATGTCTTCAGGCTTCGCTTCGGCGAGCACGCGCTTGAAGTCGGGGTGCGCGTCGCCCTCCTCGGTCACGGCGAACGGCGTGCCGACCTGCACGCCGTTCGCGCCCGCCTCGAGCCATTTGCGCACGGCCTCGTGGCTGTTGACGCCGCCCGCCACGACGAGCGGCACGTCACGCCGCGAAATGCCGAGCGTGGCATAGACGCCTTCGAGTTCCTCGAATATCTTCGTGAAGGCGAAGCGCTCGTTGCCCATGTCGGCGATGTCGGTCACGCCGAGGTGGCCGCCCGCGTAGGCCGGATGCTCGATCACGATGGCGTCGGGCAGGCGACCCTTCTTCATCCACTTCTTGAGCACGAGCGCGACGCCGCGTGCGTCCGACAGGATCGGCACGAGCGCGATTTCCACGCTCGCCGTGAGGTCGGGCAGATCCAGCGGCAGGCCCGCGCCCATGACGATGGCGTCGGCGCCGTGCTCGCACGCGGCGCGCACGTAGTCGGCATGGGCGTTCACCGCCTTCATGACGTTCACGGCGATCATGCCGTTGCCGCCCGCAAGCTTGCGTGCCGCCGCGATTTCGCGGCCGAGCGCGACGAGGTTCGCGCGTGCGAGCGTTTCGTGCCGCGGGTCCGCGCGGCACATGTCCATGAGGTCGCTGTGATGATGGCGCAGGTCGATGCTCGCAATCGTGCCGAGCGCGCCTTCACGCGCCACACTGCCGGCCAGCCGGTGTGCCGAAATGCCGACACCCATGCCGCCCTGCACGACGGGCAGGAGTTGACGACCGCGAATCTGGAGGGGAGCGAAGGAGTGGCCAGGAAACATGTTGTGCTCTGTCGATGACAAAGCGCTTATGGTCGCGCGTACCCCATATATGACATTGACGCACATCAAACAAAAACGCGGACTTCAGCAAAGAAGTCCGCGTTCATGACTTGCATCAACACGTCGTATTAAAAGATTTGCGATAGCGCGCGACGAGATGCCTCATCAGCCCTTCGGCACCTTGAACTGCATCGACTTGTATTCGAGGTATTCCTCGAGGCCATACGCGCCGTTTTCGCGGCCGTGTCCCGACTGTTTGAAGCCGCCGAAGGGTGCGGCCATGTTCCAGGCGCCGCCGTTGATGTCGATCTGGCCCGTACGGATACGGCGTGCCACGCGCATCGCGCGCTCGTCGCTGCCGGCCCAGACCGCGCCGCCGAGGCCATAGAGCGAGTCGTTGGCGATCGCGACGGCGTCGTCTTCGTCCTTCGCCGTGAGGATCGTCAGCACCGGGCCGAAGATCTCTTCCTGCGCGATGGCCGCGTCGCGCGGCACGCGGCCGAACACGGTCGGTTTCACGAAGAAGCCCTGCGTCACGCCTTCCGGCATGCCGGGGCCGCCCGTCACGAGTTCGGCGCCGTCGGCCATGCCGCGCTCGATGTAGTGCAGCACGCGCTCCTGCTGCACTTTCGAGGCGAGCGGGCCGAGCTTCGCTTTGTCGTCGCGCGGGTCGCCCACCTTGAACGCCTCGGCGGCCTGCTTCGCGAGGTCTCGCGCTTCTTCGTAGCGCGACTCCGGCACGATCATGCGCGTGTGGGCCGAACAGGTCTGCCCCGAGTTGAGGAAGCACGCGCCCACCGTGCCTTTCACGGCAGCCGCGAAGTCGGCGTCATCGAGCACGACGGAGGCCGATTTTCCGCCCAGCTCCAGCGCGACGCGCTTGACCGTGGCCGACGCGACTTCCGACACACGTTTGCCCGCACGCGTCGAACCGGTGAACGACACCATGTCGACGTCCGGATGGCGCGCGAGCAGCTCGCCCACCACGGGACCGTAGCCCGTCACGAGATTGAACACGCCCGCGGGCAGGCCGGCGTCATGGATGGCCTCGGCGAGCACGAATGCGTTCAGCGGCGCGACCTCGGAGGGCTTGAGCACGACGGTGCAGCCGGCGGCGAGCGCGGCGGCGACTTTGAGCGTGATCTGGTTGAGCGGATAGTTCCACGGCGTGATAGCCGCGACGACGCCCACCGGTTCGCGCACGACGAGCGAGTTGCCCACGCGCTCCTCGTACTGGAACTCGCTTGCGAGCTGCGCGTAAGCGCCCCAGTTGTAGACCGGGCCGCCCACCTGAATGGCACGCGCGAGCTTGAGCGGCATACCCACTTCGCCTGCGATCAGCTGCGCGAGTTCGTCGGTGCGGGCCTTGAGATTGTCGGCAATTTTTTGCAGATACGCCCCGCGCTCGGCGGCGGGCGTCGCGGCCCAACCATCGAAGGCGGCGCGTGCTGCGGCGACGGCCGCTTCGGCATCGGCTTCGACGCCCTCGGGGATGCGGCCCATCACCGCCTCGGTGCCCGAATCGATCACGTCGATCGTGCCCTTGCCGTGCGGGGCGACCCATTGGCCGTTGATGTAGAACTGCGTGTAGTCGTTCATCTACTTGTCTCCTGTCTGTCGATGGCGGCTTGCGCTTTAGCGCTTACTGCCATCCCATGCAAAGCTCTGTGTTCGTTCGCGATTTCATCGCGGCGCTCGCCGCGGCGACAGTGCATTCTAGCGTGGTTGACGCATACGTAAAGCGGGCGCGCCGTAGGCTAAGGCACGCAGGCCAAAAACAAAACGGGCGACGCTCACGCGCCGCCCGTTTTCATTTCACGCCTCGATCAGCGATCGAAATTCATTGCAGCCCCTGGCTCACCAGGAAGTCTTCGTAGTTGCCGCTGTAGTCCTTGACCGTGCCATCGGTTTTCACCTCGATGATGCGGTTGGCCAGGCCGTTCACGAACTCGCGGTCGTGCGACACGAAAATAAGCGTGCCTTCGAACTTTTCGAGCGCGATCTGCAACGACTCGATCGATTCCATGTCCATGTGGTTGGTCGGCTCGTCCATGAGCAGCACGTTGTGGCGGCCGAGCATCAGCTTGCCCCAGATCATGCGACCCTTCTCGCCACCCGACAGCACCTTCACCGACTTCCTGATGTCGTCCGCATTGAAGAGCAGACGGCCCAGCGTGCCGCGCACCGACTGCTCGTCGTCGCCTTCCTGGCGGTACTGGTCGATCCAGTCCATCAGCGTCACGTCGGCCGGAAACTCTTCGTACGTGTCCTGCGGCATGTAGCCGACGTTCGCATTCTCCGCCCACTTTACCGAGCCGTTGTCGACGGCCAGATTGCCGAGCAGCGAACGCAGCAGCGTGGTCTTGCCCGCGCCGTTCTCGCCGATGATCGCGATGCGCTCGCCCGGCTGCACGCTGATGCTGAGCTTGTTGAAGATGCGGCGCTCGTACGTCTTCGTGATCTCTTCCGCGACCACGACGATGTTGTGCAGCTTCTTCTCGAATTCGAAGCGGATGAACGGGTTCTGGCGCGACGAGGGCTTGAAGTCCTCGATCTTGATCTTGTCGATCATCTTCAGGCGGCTGGTGGCCTGGCGTGCCTTCGACTTGTTCGCCGAGAAGCGGCGCACGAAGTCCTGCAGGTCGGCCACGCGCTCCTTCGCCTTCTGGTTCGCGGCCTGCTGACGCTCGCGCGCCTGCGTCGACGCCAGCATGTAGTCGTCGTAATTGCCCGGCCAGACCTTCAGCGTGCCGTAGTCCATGTCTGCCATGTGCGTGCAGACCTGGTTCAGGAAGTGTCGATCGTGGGAGATGATGATCATGGTCGAGTTGTACTCGTTCAGAACATCTTCCAGCCAGCGGATCGAATTGATGTCGAGGTTGTTGGTCGGTTCGTCGAGCAGCAGCACGTCCGGCTTCGAGAACAGCGCCTGCGCGAGCAGCACGCGCAGCTTCCAGCCCGGCGCCACGCCGCTCATCGGGCCGTTGTGGAATTCCGTGCCGATGCCGATGCCGAGCAGCAGTTCGCCCGCGCGCGCTTCGGCCGTGTAACCGTCGTACTCGGCGAACTTCGCTTCGAGCTCGGCGGCGTGCATGTAGTCGTCGTCGGTGGCTTCGGGGTTTGCGTAGATCGCGTCGCGCTCGCTCATCGCGGCCCACATTTCGGTGTGGCCCATCATGACGACGTCGAGCACGCGCACGTCTTCGTACGCGAACTGGTCCTGACGCAGCTTGCCCAGACGCACGTTCGGCTCGAGGATGACGTTGCCCGAACTCTGCTCGAGATCCCCACCGAGGATCTTCATGAACGTGGATTTGCCGCAACCGTTCGCGCCGATCAGGCCATAGCGGTTGCCTTCGCCGAATTTGACCGAGATGTTCTCGAACAAGGGCTTCGGCCCGAATTGCATGGTGATGTTGGCGGTAGAGAGCACAGCGCGTCCCGGAAAGTAGATCGACGAAAAACCTGTAATTTTAGCAGGTTATGCCACTTCGCGCGCGAGTTCCAGCCGCGCGGACAGCCTTGCTCCGCGCAGCATGACACGGCAGGAAGTGAGCAATGTGAAGGCCGCCATGCACGCCGGTTACAACGGGGCCGCATCGCTCGCGAGGCCTGCCGGTGCCTGATCAGGTCACGCTTCGCCGCTGCGCGGTGTCTGCAGCACGTCGATGAAGCCCGAAAAATCGGCCTGCTCGAGGCCCATGGCTGCCGCGAGACGCAGCAATTGCTGGACCGTGCCCGAGACGGGCATAGGCGTGCCGGTCTGAGCGGCCGCGGCGGCGATCGTGTCCACGTCTTTCTGGAACGTTTTGAGCGTGCCGATGGATTCGAACCCGTCTTGCGTCATACGCGGCACGAACGTGCGCAGCAACGTCGAATCGGCCCAGCCGCCCGCGAGCGCCTCGGGCAGCTTCGCCGCCTCGATGCCGCTGCGCCGCGCGAGGCTCACCGCTTCGGCAATTGCGGCGACCGTAGCCGTGACGATGGCCTGGTTGCACAGCTTGGTGGTCTGACCCGCGCCCACGCCACCCATATGGGTCACGCGCGCCGCGTAGGCGCCGAGGATCGGCGTAACGGCTTCGACGTCGGCCGCTGCGCCGCCCGCCATGATCGCCAGCGTGCCGTTTTGCGCGCCCGCCACGCCGCCCGACACCGGCGCGTCGATCCAACCCACGCCGAAAGCCGCCGCGCGCTCCGCGAGCCTGCGCGTCGCGTCGGGAGGAATGCTCGAATGATCGACGATGCGACGCACGCGCACGCTCGCGCCGGGCGTACCGGCCAAAAGCCCGTGTTCGCCGAACACCACCTGCTCGACCGCCGCCGCGTCGGCGACGCACAGCAACACCACGTCAGCCTCGCGCGCGAGCTCGCCAGGCGTCGCGGCCACCTGCGCGCCGTCGGCGATCAGCGCCTGCGCCTTCGCCGGCGAGCGGTTCCACACGCGCACTGCATGCCCGGCGCGCAGCAAGTGACGGATCATCGGCGCGCCCATCAGCCCCGGTCCGCAAAAACCCAACACCTGCCCGTCCATTTTCTCCGTCTCCTGTCGATCGCCGTTGCGCATTCCCGCCTGCAAAACGGGCACGTCGAATGCTCGTTTTCGGGCGAGGCGTCATGATAACTGGCGCCGGGCTTCTCTCATCTTTGCCCTTGCGCCCCGGTCCGTTACCTATACTCGATTGACGCGCCGACGCCGCGCGACCCACGAGGAGACTCTGCCATGAACGACCACGTCTACAAGCAGATCGAACTTACCGGCTCGTCGAAGGTGTCCAGCGACGACGCCATTCGTTGCGCCATCGCGCGGGCATCGAAGACGTTGCGCTACCTGCACTGGTTCGAGGTCGTGGAAACGCGCGGCCTGATCGAAAACGATCAGGTCTCGCACTGGCAGGTCACGATCAAGGTCGGCATACGCATCGACGACTGACGCGGCGCTGCGTTGCGCTGCTAGAACGTCAAACGGCTGCGCGCGCCTCTCAGCGCTACACGCAGCCGCTTCGCGTACGCACGGCGAAATCGTACGAGGAATGCAACTCGCACCCGCGCCGTGCAGGACGGGCGAGCGCGCCCGGCATATGCCTATTTCGGCAGCGAGCCGTCCACGCCTTCGACGTACCAGTTCAGGCGTTGCAGTTCCGGGTCGGTCAGCGTCTTGCCGGCCGGAACCTTGACTGCGCCCGTCTGATCCTTGATCGGGCCCGTGAAGACGTCCCACTTGCCGCTCGCGATCTGTTCTCGCTTCGCGGCGACCGCCTTTTGCGCGTCTGCCGGGAGCTCGGACGTGTTGACGTCGCCGAGATCGACGGCCTTTTGCGGAATGCCCCACCACACGGGGTCGTTCTTCCACTTGCCATCGAGCACCTGCTGGATCGCCGCGACGTAGTACACGCCCCAGTTCGCCTCGACCGAGCCCAGGTGCGCGTGCGGGCCGAACTTCTTCATGTTCGAATCCCAGCCGAACGCGTGGACCTTCTTCTCTTCGGCGGTGGCGAGCGTCGCGCTCGAATCGGTGTTTTGCAGCAGCACGTCGGCGCCCTGGCCGATCAGCGTTTCGGCGGCCTGCTTCTCCTTGCCCGGATCGAACCAGCTGTTGATCCAGATGACCTTGGTATGCACCTTCGGATTCACCGAGCGCGCGCCGAGCGTGTACGCGTTGATGTTGCGCACGACTTCGGGAATCGGCACCGAGGCGACGAAACCGAGCGTGTTGGTCTTCGTCGCGTAACCCGCGGCGACGCCCGCGAGATACGCGCCCTGATACATGCGCACGTCATAGGTGCCGAAGTTCGGCGCCTTCTTGTAGCCCGTCGCGTGCAGGAACACGGTGTCCGGGAAATCCTTCGCCACCTTGAGCTGGAAGTCCTGGTAACCGAAGCTCGTGCCGAAGATGATCTTGTTGCCCTTGTTCGCGAGATCGCGGAACACGCGCTCCGAGTCCGCCGACTCCGGCACGTTTTCCACGCGCGTGATCTTGATCTTGTTGCCGAACTTCTGCTCGGCGACCTTCGAGCCCTGATCGTGCGCGAAGGTCCAGCCGGCATCGCCCGGATTGCCGAGATAGACGAACGCGACGCCCGGCGCGTCGGCGGCGTGGGCCACGGGCGCGAGGGCCGCCGTGCCGCACGTGGCGGCGACGGCGAAAGCGGTCAGGATGGTTTTTTTCATCGTGGATCTCCTGTCGTGAATGGGGAACTGCGAGCGTTCAAGGCGTTTTGGTTAGTATTCCCGATAGATTGCCCGTCTTAAGCAACCGCACCTATGCGGCCCCAAAGAACGACTTGCCGAGCGAAGCCGGCGCGTTCAGGCGGATCGTGTTCGGGTTGCGCGAAATGAGCACGAGCACGACGATCGTCGCGACGTACGGCAGCATGGCGAGGAACTGCGTGGGCACCGGCACGCCCACGGCCTGCGCATAGAACTGCGCGCCCGTGACCGCGCCGAAGAGCAGCGCGCCGATCAGGAGGCGGCCCGGGCGCCACGTCGCAAACACGACGAGCGCGAGCGCGATCCAGCCGCGCCCTGCGGTGATCTGCTCCTGCCACAGATGCAGTTGCACCACGGAGTAGTAGCTGCCCGCGAGGCCCGCCATCGCGCCGCCGAAGGCGGTCGCGCCATAGCGCACGCCGATCACGGGAAAGCCCACCGAATGCGCGACCTGCGGCGACTCCCCGACCGAGCGCAGCACGAGCCCGGCGCGCGTGCGATAGAGGAACCAGCCGACTACGGCGAACATGATGAACGCGAGGTAGTCGACAGGCGTGAGGCTGAAGAACGCCTGTCCGACCACGGGCAGTTGCGAGAGCCCCGGAATCGGCCAGGCCGCGATGGTCGCCGAAGTCGCGGCCGAGGTGTACGGCTTGCCGACATACGCCGAGAGCCCGACGCCGAAGATCGTGAGCGAGAGGCCCGTGGCGACCTGGTTGGCGAGCATGGTGAGCACGAGAAAGCCGAACAGCAACGACATCGCAATGCCGGCGGCCATACCCGCAACGAGGCCGAGCCATGGGTTGCCGGTGATGGTGGTGACCGCGTAGCCCGTGACGGCGCCCATCAGCATCATGCCTTCCACGCCGAGGTTGAGCACGCCCGACTTCTCCGTGACGAGTTCGCCCACGCCCGCGAACATGAGCGGGATGGCGGCGGTGACGGCGCTCGAGGCGAGCGAGCTGGCTTGCTGGATATCCATGTCGTGTGGCCCGTTTGATTGTTCTCTGGCTTGCGCTGGTCAGTTCGCAACCGCGACCGGATGACGGCGGCGCACGCGATAGTTCACGAAGAGGTCCGCGCCGAGCAGGCAGAACAGCAGCAGCCCCTGGAACACGCCGGACAGCGCCTGCGGCAATTGCAGCGATGTCTGCACGGCTTCGCCGCCCAGGTAGAGCAGCGCCATCAAGAGGCTCGCGAGCACGATGCCGACCGGATGCAGACGCCCCACGAACACGACGATGATCGCCGTGAAGCCGTAGCCCGGCGACCAGGTCGCCTGCAGCTGACCGATGGGACCGGCAATCTCGCCCATGCCCGCGAGGCCGGCGAGGCCGCCGGAAAGCAGCAGCGAGGTCCAGATCGTCTTCTTCTCGGAGAAGCCCGCATAGCGCGCAGCGAGCGGCGCGAGGCCGCCCACGCTCATGCGATAGCCCGCAAAGCTGCGGCGCATGAAGAGCCACACGAGCGGAATGGCCGCGAGCGTCAGGAAGATCGATGCGTTCAGGCGCGTGCCGCGCAGCCAGTGGATGCGCCAGTCGCCGCCGAAGGTCGGATAGAGCGCGTCGCCGCTGAACATTTCGGAGAGCGGAAAGTTCATGCCCTGCGGGTCGCGCCACGGACCGCTCACGAGCCAGATCAGTAGCTGCGTGGCGACGTAGGTGAGCATCAGGCTCGTGAGGATCTCGTTGGTGTTGAAGCGGCTCTTGAGCCACGCGGGAATTGCCGCCCACGCCATGCCGCCCAGCACGCCCGCGAACATCATCAGGAACAGGATCCACCAGCCCGTGGCCTGATCGAAATAGATCGCCACGCCGCTCGCCGCGATGCCGCCCAGCACCATCTGCCCTTCCGCGCCGATGTTCCACACGTTGGCGCGATACCCCGCCGCGAGACCGAGCGCGATCAGGCATAGCGGCGAGGCCTTGAGCAGGAGCTCGGACCAGCCGTTGATGCTCGACAGCGGTTCGATGAAGAACGCGTGCATCGCCTGCAAGGGATCGCGGCCCACGAGGCCGAAGATCAGGAAGCCGATGGCGAGCGTGAGCAGCGCCGCGATGAGCGGCACGGCGATGCGCACCGTGCGCGACGGCGTCGTGCGGGCTTCGAGTCGGTACGGGAAGATCATGGTCGTGAAGTCGGTGGTCGGTCTCTGGTGGTCGATGTGCTTTAGCGCGTTGTTATGTGTCGCCGATCATGCGTTCGCCACGGTCTGCGCGGGCGGCTCGCCGTCGGGCCTGCCGCCGCCGTCTCCGCGATCCGCGCGCTCGCCGAAGAGCCCCGCCATCCAGCGGCCGATTTCCTCGGCGTTCGTCTCGCCGGTCAAACGCGCGGGCGAAAGGCGTCCGCCCGCGAGCACGGCAATGCGGTCGCAGATGTCGAAAAGCTCTTCCAGTTCTTCCGAGATCACGAGTATCGCCACACCGCGCGCCGAAAGATCGAGCAACTGCTGGCGAATGAATGCGGCCGCGCCCACGTCCACGCCCCAGGTGGGTTGCGCGACCACGAGCACCTTCGGCGCCTGGAGAATCTCGCGCCCCACGATGTACTTCTGCAGGTTGCCGCCCGAGAGGCTTTGCGCGAGCGCATCCGGGCCGCCGCAGCGCACATCGAACGCGCCGATGCAGCGCTCGGCGAACGCGCGCATCGCGCCCGTCCTGAGCCAACCCGAGCGCACCATGCCTTCGCGGTGTGCCGTGAGCAAGGCGTTTTCGGCAAGCGACATGGCCGGGACCGCGCCGCGCCCAAGGCGTTCCTCCGGCACGAAAGCGAAGCCGAGCTTTCGGCGCGCCCCAGCCGAAAGGCGTCCCGAGGCCTTGCCGCAAATCCTGACGGCATCGGCGCTCACCCCGTGACGGGCCGCTTGCGCCTCGCCCGAGAGCGCGGCGAGCAGTTCCGCCTGGCCGTTGCCCGAGACGCCGGCGATACCGAGTATCTCGCCCGCATGCACGCCGAACGAAACGTCGTTGAGCGAGGTGCCGAACGGATCGTCGCTCGGCATCGACAGATGCCGTGCTTCGAGCAGCACGTCGCCGGGCGCGTGTGCGCGCCGCGTGTAGTCGGGCAGTTCGCGCCCGACCATCAGCCGCGCGAGCGACGCATGCGTTTCTTCGCGCGGAATGACGCGGCCCGTGACCTTGCCGCCGCGCAGCACGGTGGCCGTGTCGCAAAGCTCCTGGATTTCGTCGAGCTTGTGGCTGATATAGAGAATGCTGCAGCCTTCGGAAGCGAGACGCCGCAGCGTGCCGAACAGCTTGCGCACCGCTTGCGGCGTGAGCACCGAAGTCGGTTCGTCCATGATCAACAAACGCGGATTCTGCAGCAGGCAGCGCACGATCTCCACGCGCTGACGCTCGCCCACCGTGAGGCTATGCACGTGGCGCTGCGGATCGACATCGAGGCCGTATTGCGCCGACACCTCGCGAATGCGTTTGCCGAGCGTTTTCAGGTCGAACGGTTCGTCGAGCGAGAGCGCGATGTTCTCGCCGACCGTAAGCGTTTCGAACAACGAAAAATGCTGGAACACCATGCCGATGCCGAGTTTGCGCGCCCCAGCCGGACTCGCGATTTCGACGGCGTGGCCTTCCCAGCGGATCTCGCCCGCGTCGGGCCGCACCGCGCCGTAGACGATCTTCATGAGCGTGCTCTTGCCCGCGCCGTTCTCGCCGAGCAAGGCGTGGATTTCGCCCGGCGCGACCGAGAGCGTGACATCGTCGTTCGCGCGCACCGCCGGGTACTGCTTCGTGATGCCGGCAAGCGCGAGGCGCGGCACATCGCTGCCGTTTTGCCCAAGCGTTGCCTGACGAGAAGAAGAATCACCCATGGAGGTTCCGCCGTTGTACGTAATTGCTGTTCGTTAACCCGATTGACGCTGGCCGCCGTGCGGGGGTGACGATACCTGTTAGCCCTGCGAAGGTCGAGCCGTCAAAATTCGCTGTTGCCTCGCTGCACGGGGCTGGCCGGCATAACCCCGGCGCGAGCCTCGGGGTAAGCCTCGCTTGACGCCACTTTTTGTCCATATTAAAAACGATATACCCCCAAGCCTCATCGATCAGCCAGAACATATAATTCGGAGAATTCATGAGTCAGCAACGCGAGGCGATCGACACGTACCTCTTGCGCGTCTTGCACACGCTTCTGATGGAGCGCAGCGTGACACGCGCAGCCGTCAAGCTCAATCAGTCCCAGCCCGCAATCAGCGCGGCGCTTCGGCGCCTGCGCGACATCACCGGCGACCCGCTGCTCGTGCGCGGCAAGTCCGGCATGGTGCCGACCGAGTACGGCCTGCGCCTGCTCGAGCCCGTGCAGAACGCACTGCGCGAGATCGAGCGCATCCGCTTCCAGCAGCACAATTTCGATCCGGCCACCTCTATCCGTTGCTATCGGATTGGCTGTCCTGACTATTTGAACGTCCTGTTCGTGCCGACCGTGGTCGAGCGCTTCCGCCTGGCCGCGCCCAACGCCACGCTCGAGTTTCACTCGCTCGGGCCTGCGTTCGACTACGAGCTCGCGCTCGAGGAAGGCAAGCTCGATATCGTCATCGGCAACTGGCCCGAGCCGCCCGAACAACTGCACCTGTCGAACCTGTTCGTCGACCAGATCGTCTGCCTGATGAGCAACTCGCACCCGTTCGCCAAGCGCGGCGGGCTCACGCTCGACCAGTATCTGAACGCGCCGCATCTCGCGCCCACGCCCTACTCCGTGGGCCAGCGCGGCGCCATCGACGTGCACCTCGCGCGCGAGCGCCTCAAGCGCCACGTGGTCGTCACGCTGCCGTACTTCAATCTCGCGCCCTACGTGCTCGTGAAGTCGGACCTGGTCTTCACGACCACGCGCCTGTTCGCCGACCACTATGCGCGCTTCCTGCCGCTCACGGTCGTACCCGCGCCGCTCGACTTCCCGCCGATGCAGTACTACCAGTTGTGGCACGAACGCTGTCATTACTCGGACGAAGTACGCTGGTTACGCAGCCTCATCGCCGAAGCGACGAAGACGCTGATCGACAAGCCTTGAGCAGCACGGCCGCACGCTGCTGCGGCCGCCTGAACTTTCAATACGTCCATGCGTGGCGCGCTTGCCTCAGCGCGCCATCTGCACGAGTTGCGCCGCGAGCCGGTTATGCCGCTCGATGACCGGCCCAAGCTCCACCGTCTGCAACACGCCGTCCTTCACGACCACGCGCCCGCCGATCACGCTCAGCGCGACCTGCGAGGGTGCGCAGAAGACGAGCGCAGCAACAGGATCGTGCAGCGCACCCGCGAAAAGCGGCTGGCGCAGGTCGAACGCCACGAAGTCCGCCGCCATGCCGGGTGCAAGCGCGCCGATGTCGTCGCGGCCCAGCACCTGCGCGCCGCCCAGCGTCGCGATTTCGAGCGCTTCGCGCGCCGTCATGGCATCCGGCCCGAAGCCCACGCGCGCGAGCAGCATGGCCTGCCGCGCCTCGGCCACCATCTGCGCGCCGTCGTTCGACGCCGAACCATCCACGCCGAGCCCGACCGGTACGCCGGCGAGCCGCATCTTCTTCACGGGCGCGATGCCGGAGGCGAGCCGCATATTCGAGCACGGGCAATGCGCGACGCCGGTGCCGGTCCGGCCGAACAAACCGATGCCGTGATCGTCGAGCTGTACGCAGTGCGCATGCCAGACGTCGCGGCCCACCCAGCCCAGGTCCTCCGCATATTCGGCGGGCGTCATACCGAACTTTTCGCGGCTGTAAGCAATGTCGTTGGCGTTCTCGGCGAGATGCGTGTGCATCGACACGCCGTAGTGCCGTGCGAGCACCGCCGATTCGCGCATCAGGTCGCGGCTCACCGAAAAGGGCGAGCACGGCGCCACGACGACGCGCAGCATCGCGTACCGGCCCTCGTCGTGATACGTCTCGATGAGGCGCTGCGTGTCGGCGAGAATCGCGTCCTCGCGCTCGACCACGGAATCGGGCGGCAAGCCGCCGTCCTTCTGGCCGACGCTCATGCTGCCGCGACTTGCATGAAAGCGCATGCCGATGCGCTGCGCCGCGCGGATGCTGTCGTCGAGGCTGCTGCCGTTCGGATAGATGTACAGATGATCGCTGGACGTCGTGCAACCCGAGAGCAGCAGCTCCGCCATCGCGGTGAGCGTGGAGACCTCGATCATCTCGGGCGTGAGGTTCGCCCATACCTTGTAGAGGCTGGTGAGCCAGCCGAACAGTTCGGCGTCCTGCGCGGCGGGCACGGCGCGCGTGAGGCTCTGGTACATGTGGTGGTGTGTGTTGACGAGCCCCGGCGTCACGAGGTGGCCGCTGGCGTCGATCACCTCGTCGGCCGTGGCGGGCAGGTCGGCCGTCGGGCCGACCGCGACGATGCGGTTGCCTTCGACGTAGAGCCCGCCGCCGCGAATCTCGCGACGCGCGCCGTCCATCGTCACCAGCATGTCGGCGTTTTTCACCAGCAATGTCTTGCCGGGCTTTTGTGGGTCTTGCGGGTTTTGCCGCTGTGCGAGAGTGGGTTCCATCGTCCTTGTTCGCTCCGTTGTCGTGCCGCCACGAGCCCTGGCTTTTCGTTCGGACTCGCGCACGGCACGTGAACCAGACGCCCTCGCCTCACCCGCCGACCTCGCCGGTCGCCCAGGCGCCCGGTGCCGACGCGTCCCGACGAGGACGCCGCTGGCCCGGTTACCCGGCGTCCACCGCCGTCTTCGGGACGCGCAGCACGCGCTGCGCATGGCCTATACGATCCGCAACCAAAATAGTCGTGGCAATTCGCGCCGCTGCGATACCCAAATTTACGCCACGCATATAAAGGTCGATTTTTGGCGTCGCTACGATGCCAACAAGGGACGCGCGAATCCGGGGCGCAATGAGCGACAGCATCCAGGCAGTCCCAGGGCTCACCCTCATGCGTGTCGCTTTATCTTTCCTATCTCGCGCGCGCTCCGGGTGCGATCGTTCTTAAAATGCGTTCACGGCGCTCGCTTCGATCCGCCGACGGGTATGTAGCCACTGATGTGGAGCCTCGATCCGCCGCAATGCATCATGCATGGGATCGAGAGCTGCCGCTGAAACCTCGCAATCGCACCAGGCACTCACAAGGAAAACTGCGAATGGGCAAGCTGACTACCCACGTGCTCGACACCGCGAACGGCCGTCCCGGCGCGGGCATCAAGGTCGAGCTCTTTGCGCTCTCGGGCGACGCGCGCCGCGCGCTCAAGACCGTGACCACCAATGACGACGGCCGCTGCGACGCGCCGCTGCTCGAGGGCGTTGCGCTCGCCAAAGGCGAATACGAACTCGTGTTCCACGCCGGCGACTATTTCGCCGCTCTCGGCACGAAAGTGCCCGAGCCGCGCTTCGTCGACCGCGTGGTGCTGCGCTTCGGCATCGCCGACGCGGGCTCGCACTACCACGTGCCGCTACTCGTTTCGCCGTGGTCGTACAGCACCTATCGGGGCAGCTGAGCGTCAATCGGGCGGCCACCGCAACACGAACTCGTAGGGCATTCCGGGCGATCTTCCAGCCCGACTCATCAAGCCCGAGGACATACAAGAAACAATGGCAGCGCGGCAGCGCGCATGGGTCACTCTGCGGCCCCAACGCTACGCAGCGCGCTCATACCCCGCAGTTAGCACGTGCGTTCAGACGCGCGCGCAATGCATCAGGACTGGAGACGTTTCATGGAAGGCTTTATTACCGATTGGCTGAACCTCGCACTGCGCTGGTTCCACGTCATCGCGGCGATCGCCTGGATTGGCGAGTCGTTCTATTTCGTCGCGCTCGACAACAGCCTCAAACCGCCCACGGACCCGAACCAGCGCCGTCGCGGCGTGTTCGGCGAGCTGTGGCACGTGCACGGCGGCGGCTTCTACAACATGCAGAAGTACACCGTGGCGCCGCCCGAAATGCCCGACGACCTTCACTGGTCGAAGTGGCCGTCGTACACCACGTGGCTCTCGGGCGCGTCGCTCTTCACGGTGCTGTATCTCATGGCGCCGAACACGTATCTGATCGACAAGAACGTGCTCGACATGGGTCCTGTCGTCGCGATCTTCTCCGCGCTCGGCTTCCTCGCCGCCGGCTGGATCGTCTATGACTCGCTGTGCCGCGTGCTTGGCACAAAGGACAAGCTGCTGGGCGTATGCGTGGGCCTCTATGTCGTGATCGCCGCCTACCTCGCCTGCCACATCTTCTCTGGCCGTGCCGCGTACCTCATCATGGGCGCGATGCTCGCGACGATCATGTCGGCCAACGTGTTCTTCGTCATCATTCCGGGC
Source organism: Paraburkholderia nodosa (assembly GCF_001718195.1). Classification (GTDB taxonomy): domain Bacteria; phylum Pseudomonadota; class Gammaproteobacteria; order Burkholderiales; family Burkholderiaceae; genus Paraburkholderia; species Paraburkholderia nodosa_A. The sequence continues at coordinate 196,245 of NZ_MCNV01000009.1, read as the reverse complement.
CAGCGCAAGATGGTTGCCGCGATGCTCAAGGGCGAAGTGCCGAACCCGATCTACGGCAAGCGCGGCAAGCAGCGCTCGGTGCACAACACGTATTTCACGCTGCCCGTGGTGTTCGCGATGCTGTCGAACCACTACGCCATGACCTACGCCCACGCCTATAACTGGGCCGTGCTCGTGGTGATCATGCTGGCCGGCGCACTGATTCGCCAGTTCTTCGTGATGCGTCACCGTGGCCAGCAGCTCTGGTATCTGCCGATCGGCGGCGTGGCCCTGATGTTCGTCGCGCTGGTGTGGACGCTGCCGCGCCCGGTCGTGCCTCAGGCCGAAGCCGCGAACGCACCGTCGCTGAAGGTTTCCGACATTCAGCCTATCCTGCAGCAACGTTGTGCGGCCTGTCACTCGGCGCACCCGACGTTGATGGGCGCAGCGCCGGCCGGCGTGATGCTCGATACGCCCGACGAGATTTCGCAGAACGCGCAGCGGCTCTATCAGCAGGCTGTGACGCTCAAGGCGATGCCGCTTGGCAACGTCACTCACATGACCGACGACGAGCGGCAGAAGATCGCCACCTGGTTCCAGGGCGGTGCGAAGCAATGATGTAGTTGGCAGCGCGAGTGGTTTGCCTCGCGCTACGTGAGATGTGACTGGAAGGACCCGAGGCGCGACGCGCTTCGGGTCCTTTTTCCTTTGGTACGGTCATTGCTGAGGGGGTTGCGCGTTGGGCTGCGAACCATTCGGGCTGGCGACGGCAGGCGCATCACGCAGTCGGGCGCCGCTGAGCATACAGAGCGCGTATGCCAACGACCCTCGCCACCTGATCCAATCGACGTATTGAAGCGTCGCACACAGCCATGCATGACTCGCCACGTTTCACCGCGCCTTCATCCGCAAAACGCAAAAAAGCCACGTCTCGGACGTGGCTTTCCCCTGCTGATACGGACTGCCTGGTAATTCCGCGAATTAGCGCATCGCCGCCTTCATCGCTTCTTCCGTCAACCAGAACGACTCAGGCAGATCCTGCTCGTTGAGATTGAGCCCGTCTCCACCGCGGTCGACGACGATGAAATCGCTCACCTCGCCCAACGCAATCAGCGGGTGATGCCAAACGCCCTTCGCATAATTCACGCCCTGCCAGCCGCGCGAAACGAACGCGCGAACCCGGGTGACGTCCAGATCGCCCGCCGGTGCGACCACCACGAGATACGGCTTGTCGTTGAGCGGCACGAACGCCTGACTGCCCAGCGGATGCCGTTCGAGCATCTTCACTTCGAACGGCAGCTCGCGCGGCTGCCCGCGAAAGAGATTCACGAGCGTGCGGCCGCCCTCGTCGGTCACATCCACTTTCGCGAGATCGTGAAAGCGGATGGTCGTCCCTAGATTGATCGGAATCTGCTTCGCACCCGCGAGTTCGATCACGTCGCCGAAGGGCGCGAACGCCTCGGGCGTGAGCGGCTCGATAGTCAGCGTCGTCCTTGTTTCACTCATGATGGCCTCGTCAGCGTATCAGGCGAGCGTGCCCCAGAGGCGTACACGCGACACGCCGCCGTCCGGGATGATGTTGAAGCGCACGTGCGTAACCGGACCGAGCGCCGCCAGTTCGCTTTCGTAGTAGTGCTGCTTGTCCATCTGCAGCTTCTGCTCGCCGAGCAGCACCGGCCAGAACATGGCCTGGGTCACGAGCGAGCTGTCCGTGCCGCCCACCACGCGCGCGGCCTGGAACGAGCAGCGATCGGGATAGTTGCCCTTGAAGTGCGCCGTATCGACTTCGATCTTCTTGATGATGCCCGGCTGTGCGAGCGCAATGATCGCCCAGTCGTTGCCCGGCTCCCGGCGGCGGCGCGTTTCCCAGCCGTCGCCCATGTTCACGCCGCGGCCCGGCATGAGCAGCGTGGAGGCCATGCCAAAGTGCTGGTTGTTCGCGCTAACGAGGTACGCACCGTTTTCCATCGCGGCCAGGTCGAACAGTTCGGTACGGCTCGCGCCCGCCCAGTCCACCTGCGGCTGGCCGTACACGCGCAGACGCGCGATGCCGCCATCGGGATAGATATTCACGCGCAGGTGCGTGTACGGCTTGTCGCTCGACACTTCCACGTAATGGTGGCTATTGCCGTTCAACGAGGTCGAAGGAACGATCTCCGTCCATTGTGTCGTGGCGGTGGGTGCGCCATCGGCCACGTACGCGCCCTCCACCGATGCCGCCGGCGGGTAGTTGCCCGTGAAGTGGCTCGTGTCGATATCGAGGCCCTTGATGACGCCGGGGCGTGCGAGCTTCACGATGCACCAGTCATAGCCGGTCGTGCGCTTGCGGCGCGTTTCCCAGCCGTCCATCCACTTGCCGTGTTCGTCGTACTTGCCCGGAATAAAGACGGCCGGCTCCGGATTGAGCATGCGATCCTTCGGCGCGAAGAAGTCGTCGCTCGCCTCGAGCGCCTGCGCGCCCAGGCGCGGGTCCGCGAGATTCACGAAGCGGCGCGTGAAATCGGGGGCGTTGGGGTCGAGAGTCGGGAGTGCCATCGTTGTCTTCCTTCGTGTCTTTTCTGTAGATCAAAACGGCGCTGCACCCCTTCCGCGAGAAGCCGGGGGGCGCGTCGCCACGTTACGCGTCGATCAGTTCGTCCAGCCTGAAGCGCGCAATGCGGTAAATCTGGTCGAGGCTCGCGCGCATTTCATCGGCGCGGCTGTTGTTCACGCGCGCCTCGAAATTCGCGATGATGCCGTGGCGGTCATAGCCGCGCACCGCGAGAATGAATGGGAATCCGAACTTCTCGCGATACGCGCCGTTGAGCGCCAGCAGCTTGTCGAACTCTTCCTGCGTGCACTCGTTCAGACCCGCGCCGCTTTGCTCGCGCGTGGATTCGGCGGTCAGCTCGCCACGCACGGCGGCCTTGCCCGCAAGTTCCGGGTGGGCGTTGATGAGCGCGAGCTGCTGCGTCTCGCCGGAGGTTTCCACGGCCTGCGACATGGCGCGATGCAGCGCGTCGATGCTCGCAAACGGGCGTTGCTGCGCGGCCGCAGCGGCGACCCAGGGCGAGTGCTCGAAGATGCCCGAAAGTGCCGCCACGAAGGCGTCGACCGAGGCTTGATTCAGCTGTTCGAGGGTGTAGTGCATTGCCTTCATGCGGCGGCCCCGCGGTGGTCGTTCTGCTGCGGTTGATAGGGATGATGCTCGCGCCAGTGGCGCGCGATGTCCACGCGGCGCGTGACCCACACGCGCTCGTGTTTCTCGATGTGATCGAGAAAGCGCTGCAGCGCGCGAAAACGCCCGGGGCGCCCGAGCAGCCGGCAGTGCATGCCGATCGAGAGCATCTTCGGCGCTTCGTCGCCTTCTTCGTAGAGCACGTCGAATGCGTCGCGCAAATAGGTGAAGAAGTGGTCCGCCGTGTTGAAGCCCTGGGGCGACGCGAAGCGCATGTCGTTCGTGTCGAGCGTGTAAGGCACGATCAGTTGCGGCACCGACGCGCCGCCGGTGACCTCCACGTCCATCCAGAACGGCAGGTCGTCGCCGTAGTAATCGGAGCCGTAGAGGAAGCCGCCATACTCGGCCACGAGGCGATGCGTGTTCGGGCTGTCGCGTCCCGTGTACCAGCCGAGCGGACGCACGCCCGTCACGCGCTCGATCGCTTCCATGCCGAGCTTGATATGCTCGGCTTCCTTGGCGGGCGAGACGTCCTGGTAGTGAATCCAGCGATATCCATGGCACGCGATCTCGTGACCCAACTCGACGAACGCACGCGCGACTTCGGGATGACGCTCGATCGCCATGCCCACACCGAACACGGTGAGCGGCAGGCCGCGCTTTTCGAATTCGCGCAGGATGCGCCACACGCCCGCGCGCGAGCCATATTCGTAGATCGACTCCATGCTCATATGGCGCGCGGGATAGGCCGCGGCGCCCACGATTTCGGAGAGGAACTGCTCGGAGCCGGGGTCGCCGTGCAGCACGCAGTTTTCGCCGCCCTCTTCGTAGTTGAGCACGAACTGCACTGCGACGCGCGCCTGGCCGGGCCAGTTGGCCTGCACCGGATACCGGCCATAACCGATCAGATCGCGGGGATATTGGGGATCGAGTGGCATGCTGGTCGAATCAATCGAATAGAGAGAATGAAACGCAATATCCGCACAACGGCGAAGCACCGTGAAGCGGCCGCTGGCGCTGCATTGCAGGGCCTCGCGGACGGTCCGCGCAACCTGCTCACAGGACCGGACCAGTGTAGCGAAATCACCTGTACGCGCCCATACGCACGCTCAGATAGTACGGGTCAAGCGAGGTGTATGTGGCCGCCCGATACGACGTGATCCGGGTGGCCACCTCCGCTTGCGCGCGCTGCGCGTTTACCCGTAACGCAGCGGCCGCACGGGCGGCGGCGTTTCCGTGGCCGGGGCGGGGTTGGCCGGGCTGAAACGCGCGAAGTCGCCGTCGTAGCGCTTGGCGAGCGGGCGCGCGAAGTCGCCGCGCTTGGCGGTCGTGAGGCGCAGTGCGACGAGCGCCTCGACCCACTTCACGGCGGCCGTCACGCCGTCGACCACCGGCACGCCGAGCGCGTCTTCCACCTGCGCGCACAGGCTCGTCATGCCCGCGCAACCGAGCACGATCGCGTCCGCACCGTCTTCTTCGAGCGCACGGCGGCACTCGTCGACGATCGCGCGGCGCGCGGCCGACCCCGGTTCATCGAGTTCGAGCACAGCCACGTCGATCGCGCGCACGTTGCGGCAAAAACGCGTCATTCCGTAACGCTCGGCGAGATGCCAGGCCATGGCGCGCGTGCGCGAGAGCGTCGTCACGACCGAGAAGCCCGGCGCGAGCACGCTCGCCGCATGCATCGCGGCTTCCGCGATGCCCACGACGGGCCCGCGCGCCAACTCGCGCGCCGCGTACAAGCCCGGGTCGCCAAAGCACGCGATCACGTAGCCGTCGAAGCCTTCGCGCTCGCCCGCCTCCACTTCGGCGAGCAGGCCAGGGGTGGCGAGCGCCTCGTCGTAATAGCCTTCGATCGACGGCGGGCCCATCGTCGGGCTCACCGCCACCACCTCCGTGCCCGGTGCGATCACGGCGCGCGCGCACTGCTCCATCGCGGCGGTCATACGCTGCGTAGTGTTCGGATTGATCAGTTTGATGCGCATTTCGATTCCTTCGTCGATGCCTGGTTTTACGCGCAGCTCATGCGTTCGCGCGAGCACGTTCGCCCATCGTGAGCGCACGGTAGAACAACGCGCCGAGTGCGGCACCGATGAACCACGAGAAGTTCGCCGCGCCGCCGAGCGAAGGCACCATCACGCAGAGAATCGCGATCACGGCGGCGGGCAGCAAGGCCGACACCGCGCGCCAGTTCACGCCGTTGCGATACCAGTACGCCCCGTTCGGCGACACCGTGTAGAGATCATCCACGGCAAGACGACCGCGCTTCACGAGATAAAAGTCGATGATCAGCACACCATACAAAGGCCCGATAAAGGCGCCGAGTATGTCGAGCGTGTAGTGAATCACGGCCGGGTTGTTGAAGAGATTCCACGGCGTGATGAAGATCGAGGCCACGGCGGCGAGCATGCCACCCGCACGCCAGCTGATGAGCCGCGGCGCGACGTTGGAAAAATCGAACGCGGGCGAAACGAAGTTCGCGACGATGTTGATGCCGATAGTCGCGATCGTGAACGTGAGCGCGCCGAGAATCACCGCGGTCGGATGATCGATGCGGCCGACCGTTTCGACGGGATCGGTAATCAGTTCTCCGAACACAGGCAGCGTTGCCGACGTCGTGATGACCGTGACGAGAGAGAAGGCGAGGAAGTTGACCGGCAGCCCCCAGAAGTTGCCCTTGTGCACGCTCTTGAGCGACTTGCCGTAGCGCGAGAAGTCGCCGAAATTGAGCATCGGCCCCGAGAAATACGACACCACGAGCGAGATCGCCGTGATCATCACGGGAATCACTTCAGTGCCGTGATACTTCACGCCGCCGAGATTCAAACCGATGTTGTGCCAACCCGCGCGATACACCATGTAGCCCGCGAGCGCGAACATCACGACATAAACAGCCGGCCCCGCGAAGTCGATGAACTTCTTGATGGTCTCCATGCCGTTCCAGAACACGAGGGCCTGCAGCACCCAGAGCGTCATGAAGCCGGCCCAGCCGACCGCGGAAAGCCCGAGCAAGCCGTGCTTGTGCACGTCGGCATAAGGCATGAGTTGCGGAACGAACTTGAGCACGACGATCACGAGCGCGCTCGAAGCGAGATAGGTCTGGATGCCGTACCACGCCACGGCGATGAGGCCGCGAATCACGGCGGGAATGTTGGCGCCGAGCACGCCGAAGGTGCCGCGACATGCCACCGGGTACGGCACGCCGTGACGCTGGCTCGGCCGCGCGATCAAGTTGCAGAGCACATTGACGATGGAGATGCCGACGATCAGCGCGACGAGCACTTGCCAGCTCGTGAGGCCGAGCGCGAAGAGGCTCCCCGCGAACACATAGCCGCCGACGCTATGCACGTCGGACATCCAGAACGCGAAGATGTTGTACGCGCCCCAGGTCTGCTCCTTGAGGGGAGCCAGGTCGTGGTTGTAGAGCCGCTCGCTGTAGCCGGCCGGCAAGCGCAGATTGTCTGCGGACTCGCTGCTTTCGCCAGATTCGAAGTTGGGCACTGCCGGACTGCCAGGTGACGCGCTGAACTGAGCCATGATCCGCTCCTTGGATGGATATGCCGACGGAAAAAAGACGCCTGAACGCCTCGAAACGCGTGCGTACCGCCGCTGGACGCGGCCGCCGCGATATCCCCGAATGGTCTGGCCTTCGCTGGCACTGCGCCGGTCGCCGTCTGCTGGCGCCCTGTAACGCTGTGCCTGTTCTTGCCGTACGCATGCTCTGCATGCGCCCCACTCCATCCTTTTCAGCCGCGGTGGCCACCGTTCGTAGCGGGCCGCCGCGCGTTACTGCAATCCCTTACTGCAATCCGTTTCAGTGCTGCCTTGGAAGCGCATCAGCGTGCCAGCGAGGTCGCCTCGCGCGCGCTGAACACTTCCTGCAAATCGACCGAAGCGCCCGCCGGCCGGTCGAGCATTCGCAACTCGACACCCTGCAGATGGCGCACCATGAGTTCGACGGCCTCTTTCTCGTTTCCGGCCTCGAGCGCCGCGAGAATCGCCTCGTGATCGTCGAACGAACACGGACTGCGTCCCGGCGATTCGTAGAGCGCCGAAATCAGCGTGGAGCGCGCCACGAGCCCGTTAAGACAGTCGCACAGCACCGTATTGCCGGTGAGCGTGGCCAGCGACGTATGGAACTCGCCCGAAAGCCGGATCCACGTCGGGAAGTCGCGCCCTTCGAAGGCCTTGCGCTCGCGCCGGATCGTCTCGCCGATGGTCTTCAGCCGACGGTTGCCGTGCTGCGCGCTGCAAATGCGCCCCACTACTGCCAGCTCGATGATCCGTCGCATCTCGAACACCTCGTGCACTTCCTGGAGCGACGGGCTTGCGACGAACGCGCCACGATTGGGCTCCAGATCCACGAGGTGGTCCTTCGCGAGCAGCGCGAGCGCCTGGCGGATCGGGCCGCGCTTCACGCCGAATACTTCGCACAACTGTGCTTCGGTCAACTTCGCGCCGGGCGGCAGCCGGTGCTCGAGAATCGCTGCGCGGATTCGCGCGGCGATTGCCTCGGGCTTCATGCCGGTTGCTTCGGCGTCGATATCGGTCTTTCGCATGGCTCGTGTCTCTATGCTGGGTATCCTAGGTTGGACATAAATATTGTCAACAATTATGTTGGCGAACCTGGGGAAGATCCCCACGTGCGCGCCGACTGCCACGTGCCTCGTATCGGTGAAAGGCGCTCCACTTCGGGGAATTCAGCACCTGCATGGTGATTTGTTGCCCCAATCCGGGCGAATTTTTTGTCAACAATTTAGAGAAGAAGCGTTGGCGTGAACATTGTCAGATGCCGCTTGTGACTGGCCGTTAGTTGCATAAGACTCCGTGAAAAAAGCGCCCGAAAGCGCTTCCATGTCGGTGCGAAATCAACTCAGGTGCGGATACCCGCTCACGATCAGCTCGAAACCGTGCGCGGTGGTGGTCAACTGCGCAGGTGCGCCCATCGGCAACGTGACCATGTCCGGAATATGGCCGAACGGCAGGCCCGTGACCACCGGAATGCCAACCACGGCGCGCACCTGCTCAACCATTTCGCGCAGATCGTAGCCATTGTCGTAATCGAACTGCTTGTGGCCCGTGAAGTCGCCCAGCACCAGGGCTTGCTGGCGAGCAAGGATGCCTGTCAGATGCAACTGATAAATCATGCGCTCGATGCGGAACGGCTGCTCGTTCACGTCTTCGACGAACAGGATGCCGCCCTCGACCGGCGGCAGATAAGGCGTGCCGATCAGCGAAGTCAGCACGGCCAGATTGCCGCCCCAGAGCGTGCCCGAAACACTCGTCGACTGGGCCTGCGGCGCGTTCACCTTGAGCGTGTAGTTCGGTTTCGAGAGCGCGCCCCAGAAGTGATGCATCGTGAAGCTGCTGAGACTCTCGGCGCCGAAGTCGCTGCAGAGCATCGGGCCGCCGAACGTCGTGAGCCCGGCGCGCGCGAGCAGCGCGAGCTGGATGGCGGTGAAATCGCTATGCCCCACGAACGCAATGGGCTGATCCGTCAAACGCCGCTGCAGACCGTCGTAATCTAGACCGTGCAGGATGCGCACCGCGCCATAGCCGCCACGTACGGCGAGTACGATGTCCGGCAGGTCGCGCGATGGGTCGGCGAGGCGATTCAGTTCGGCCGCGCGCTGGCCATCCGTGCCGGCAAAACGCTGATAGCGCCGCTCGGTCGCCTGCACGCCGTTGACGTGATGGCCCTGCGCCCGCAACCGGACAAGCGCTCGGTGCACCGCTTCCGCATCATGCGGATAACCGGACGGAGCAACCAGCTCGATGGTGCGATGAATGGTCATGTCGAATTCGCTTCAACCGTGAGATTCAACCCGCGGGTCCGTCCGGACCGGCTACGCCAGTCCCTCCCTGCGCCTGCTCAGCCTGTTCCCGAGCCTTGCGGCGCGCTTCCCGGCTCGCGCGGCGCCGATCGGCGAAGAACGCGCGCAGCGCCTCGCCGCACTCGTCCGCCAGCACGCCTGCGGACACGCTCGTGTGATGATTGAGCTGCTCGTTGGCGAAGGCGTCGACCACGCTGCCGCACGCGCCGGTTTTCGGATCATGTGCGCCGAACACCACACGTGCGATGCGCGCGTGCATGATCGCGCCGGCACACATCAGGCACGGTTCAAGGGTCACATAGAGTTCGCAGCCCGGCAAGCGGTAGTTACCCAGCGCGTGCGCGCCCGCGCGCAAGGCCGCCATTTCGGCGTGCGCGGAGGGATCGTGCGCGCCGATCGGGTGGTTGAAGCCCGAGGCGATCACTTCGTCGCCACGCACGAGCACCGCGCCCACGGGCACTTCGCCGGCGGCGCGCGCCTCTTCGGCGGCGGCCTGTGCGAGGCGCATGAAATGCCGGTCGCGCTCGGAGACGGGATTGAGCTGGACGTCGGATTGAGGCGCGGGTGTGGACGCCGTCACGAGCGGATCGGCGGGAACCGATCCAGCGGGCGAAGTGACCACCGGGTGCGCCTCTTCGCGTTCGCCGCCGGGGGCGTCTGGCTGGACGGGACTGCCCGTCACGCCGCCCCCGCCGGGAGCCCCGGGAGGCCGGGCTCGCCCGCTGCGCGTTCGGACAAACGCTCCGCGATGCGGCGGCGATATTCGTGCGGCACGACCATCGGTCCGCCGCGCAACGATTCGAGCGCCATGTCGAGCGCCAGCATGCGCGCGCGCAGACGACACTGCACGGCCTTGTCGCCCACCGTGGCGAGCTCGTCCTCGAGGTCGCGCAAGGCCCGCAGCTGTTCGACTGCGGGCGGCACGAAGCCCGCGTTCTTCAGGATGCGGTGGGCTATGCGCACTTCTTCGGGCACGAGCAGGTCGTCGTCGAGCGTCTGCGGCGCACCGGCGCCGGGCAGGTCGTCGAAGTCACCGCGCGCGGCCGCGGCGGCAATCCGTTGTTCGACGAGGGCATCAAGCAATTTCATCAGCAATCCACTACGTTGCGGCTCACGCATTCTATCAGGGTGAGACCTGGAAGACCGTGCGCGGCCGGCATGTGTGCCATCTACCCCCTGCAGCTTGACAGACCGACGGTTTGATGCGAATGAAAAGACGCGGGCGTCGCAATCTGGAATCGCCTGATGGCAGCCGGCTGAGGCAGCCGTTCCAAGGGCTGGATGCAAAAACGCCGCTGGAGCGTCCGGCACATACCGGCACGCCAGCGGCGCAAGAAAGATATCGGGGCATTCGGCCCCGCCCTTCCCTTAGTCCTTCATCACCTTGCCGACCGCGTCGACCACCACGCTCACGTTCTTCTCGTTCAGGCCTGCCACGCACATACGGCCCGAGCGCAGGATGTACACGGCGAATTCTTCTTTCAGGCGCTCGACCTGCTTCTCGCTCAAGCCCGTGTACGTGAACATGCCGCGCTGCTTCACGTAGCGAGCGAGCGCCGCTTCGCTCGCATGCGAGCGCAGGCCGTCGTGGATCGCCACGCGCATGCGCGCAATGCGCTCGCACATCGCCGCCAGCTCCTGCTCCCACGACGCCTTCAGCTCCGGCGTGCCCAGCACGCGCGTGACGATCTTCGCGCCGTGCGTCGGCGGATTGCTGTAGTTCGCGCGCACCGAGCCCGTGAGCTGGCCGAGCACGCGGTCGGCGGCCGCCGCGTCTTCGCAGATCACGTGCAGCCCTCCGCAACGCTCGCCGTAAAGCGAGAAGTTCTTCGAGAACGAATTCGCCACGAGCGCCGGCACGCCACGGCGCGCAAGCTCGCGCACGGCGAACGCGTCGTCCTCGAGGCCCGCGCCGAAGCCCTGATACGCCATATCGACGAACGGCAGCAGGTCGCGCTTTTGCAGCACGTCGATCACTTGCTCCCATTGCGCGCGATCCAGGTCGACGCCCGTCGGGTTATGGCAGCACGCGTGCAGCAGCACGACGCTCTTCGCCGGCAGCGCGTCGATGGCCGAGAGCATCGCCTCGAACTTCAGGCCGCCCGTCACCTCGTCGTAGTACGGGTACGTGTTCACCGTGAAGCCCGCGCGCTCGAAGATGAAACGGTGGTTCTCCCACGTCGGATCGCTCACCCACACCTGGCTGGTCGCAAAGTAGCGCTTGATGAAATCGGCGCCCACCTTGAGCGCGCCCGAGCCGCCCAGCGTCTGCACGGTCGCGATGCGGCCGGCCGCGCGCGACGGGCAGTCGGCGCCGAACACCAGTGCCTGCACAGCGTCGCGATACTGCGCGAAACCGGCCATCGGCAGATACGGCTTCGGACCCGGCTCCTCGAGAATCGCCGCCTCGGCCGCGTGAACGGCCTTCATGACGGGCAGACGGCCTTCGTCATCGAAGTAGATGCCAATGCTCAGATTGACCTTGTTCTGACGCGGGTCCTTCTGGAAATTCTCGTTGAGCGAGAGGATCGGGTCGCCGGGGTAGGCATCGATGTGTTCGAACATGCTGTTTAACTCTCTGGACGAAATTCGGGACGAATATCAGCGCTTACGGAGCCGGCACGCCGCGTTGCAGCGCCGGCACTGACTTGCGGCACCACAGGCGGTAGGCGAGCCCAAGCACGCCCAGCCAGACCGGAATCAGGTACACGGAAATGCGCAGATCCGGGATCAGATACATTACAACGAGAATGCCGCCGAGGAACGCGAGACACACGTAATTCGTCAGCGGATAACCGAGGCTGCGGAACGTGGTCGTCTGACCGGTACGCGCCTTCTCGCGGCGGAACTTCAGGTGAATCAGGCTGATCATCGCCCAGTTAATGATGAGCGCGGACACGACGAGCCCCATCAGCAGTTCGAACGCCTTGCCCGGCATGAAGTAGTTGATGATCACGCAGGCGGCCGTGACGAACGCCGACACGCCGAGCGCCGCCAGCGGAATGCCGCGCCGGCTCACCTTGAGCAGCGCCTTCGGCGCATTGCCTTGCTGCGCGAGACCGTAGAGCATGCGGCTGTTGCAGTACACGCCGCTGTTGTAGACCGAGAGCGCCGCCGTCAGCACGACGAGATTCAGCACGTTGGCCACGAGGTCGCTGTTCATCGCGTGGAAGATCAGCACGAAGGGGCTGCCGCCGGCCACGACCTTCTGCCAGGGGTAGAGCGAGAGCAGCACGCCGAGCGCGCCGATGTAGAAAATCAGGATGCGGTAGATCACCTGATTCGTCGCGCGCGGAATGCTGTGCGAGGGATCATCGGCCTCTGCCGCGGTGATGCCGACCAGCTCCAGCCCGCCGAACGAGAACATCACGACCGCCATGGCCATGACGAGACCCGAGACGCCGTGCGGGAAGAAACCGCCGTTGCGCCAGAGGTTCGACACGCTTGCCTCGGGACCGGCCGAGCCCGAGAACAGCAGCCAGCCGCCGAAGGCGATCATGCCGACGATCGCGAGCACCTTGATGATGGCGAACCAGAACTCGAGTTCGCCATACGACTTGACGCTCGTGAGGTTGATGCCGTTGATCACGACGAAGAACACCAGCGCCGAGACCCACGTGGGCAGCGTCGGCCACCAGTAATGCATGTAGATGCCGACCGCCGAAAGCTCGGCCATGCTCACGAGCACGTAGAGCACCCAGTAGTTCCAGCCGGAGAGAAAGCCCGCGAACGGGCCGAAATACTTGTCTGCGAAATAGCTGAACGAACCGGCGACGGGCTCGTCCACGACCATCTCGCCCAGTTGCCGCATGATGAAGAACGCAATGATGCCGGCGACGCCGTAGCCGAGCAGCACCGAGGGGCCGGCGGTCTGAATCGTCTGCGCAATGCCGAGGAACAGGCCCGTGCCGATCGCCCCGCCCAGCGCAATGAGCTGAATGTGGCGATTCTTGAGGCCGCGTTTTAGCTGGCCGCGATTTTCACGCGTGTCGTTTGAAACCATGTCTCGTCCTGTCTCCGACTTATGTGCGCAGGGCCGAAGCATCCGGGTAGGACGCCGGCTCCGCTCCACGAAATAAAATTGCGCACACAACCTTCTGCATCGGCGCGCTGCCGGGCTTGGTGGTATTGGCCGCCAGCCCGATCGGGTGCGCCCAGTGTATAGTTGACGCGGAAAAATATGATTTCATCTCGTACGCAGGCAAACCCTGATTGATACAATTCCCTCTCGCCCCAAACCCATCTCACGCAAGATAAATGCAAAATCTCGCGCTCGATACGATCGACATGCGGCTTCTCGCCGCACTGCAGGAGCGTGGACGCGCTTCGAACCTCGAACTCGCGGCCGCGATCAAGCTCTCGCCCGCGCAGACGCTCAGGCGTCACCGGCGGCTCGAGGAGCTCGGCGTGATCCGGCGCTACGAGACGCGCCTCGACGCGCAGGCGCTCGGCTTCGGCGTGGTCGCCTTCATTCAGGTGACGATGGAGCGCGGGCACATGCGCGAGCTCGTCAAGTTCAAGGAACTCGTCGCGACGTTGCCGCAGGTGCAGGAGTGCTACTCCGTGACTGGCGATATCGACTACGTTCTGAAGGTGGTGGCGCGCGATCTCAAGGCGCTTTCCGAGTTCCTGCTCGATACGCTGATGCGCGCGCCCGGCGTGAACAGCGTGCAGTCGATCGTCTGCCTCGATGAACTCAAGGGGACGAGCGCGATGCCGCTGGAAGCCTGAGACAAGCGCGCGCCAGGTCCGTCTGGCGGGGGTTTTCGGCGAAAACGCAATTTTATCTCATCAGCGGCCTGCTCGCGGCGTCGCAAGACCGCCAGATGAAATAGTCTTGCTAAAAGCCCCATCGTGCTCTAAAAAACATGCTAGTTAGCCTGTCTCCTGGCCATCCTGGACACGGCAACGGGCGGCTTCACAGGCGCGAGCGCGACAGTCCATGAGTCTTCTTGAGCTCAGAGGCGTTTCCAGGCACTTCGGCGCCATCCAGGCGCTGACCGACGTGACGTTGAGCCTGGAACCCGGCCAGGTGGTCGGACTCATGGGCGACAACGGGGCCGGAAAATCGACGCTGGTGAAGGTCATCGCCGGCAACTTCCCGCCCTCTCACGGCGAAGTCCTCATCGACGGCAAGCCCGTTCATTTCAGCCGCCCCGTGGATGCCCGCGCCAAGGGCATCGAGGTCGTGTATCAGGACCTCGCGCTCTGCGACAACCTCACCGCGGCGGCCAACGTCTTTCTCGGGCGCGAGCCGCGCCTCGGCATATGGCCCTTTCGCGTACTCGATCACGCGGCCATGTACCGGCGCGCTGCCGAGCTGTTCAAGGAACTGAAGTCCGAAACGCGCCCGCGCGATCTCGTCCGGCAGATGTCGGGCGGCCAGCGCCAGGCCGTGGCGATTGCGCGCACGCGACTGTCCGAGGCGCGGCTCGTGCTCATGGACGAACCCACCGCCGCGATCAGCGTGCGCCAGGTCGCGCAGGTGCTCGACCTCATCAAACGCCTGTCCGAACATGGCATTGCCGTCATTCTCATCAGTCACCGCATGCCTGACGTTTTCGAAGTCGCCCACCGCGTGGTCGTCATGCGGCGCGGGCGCAAGGTTGCGGACAAGCAGACCGAAGCCTCTTCGCCGGAGGAAGTCACCGGCCTGATCACCGGAGCCATCGCCGCGGCCTGAAGCGGCCCGCGCGCGATTGTGTTGCATGGGGCCGCACTAAGCGCTGAAGCGCTAAGTGCGCGCCGACCGCTTTGCATGGGGCCGCACTAAGCGCTGAAGCGCTAAGTGCGGCCGACAGGAGACCCGGAATTGAACGATGCGCCGCAAAGGCCGAATCCGATGCCGACACTGCTTGACGATCCCCAATCCGCGAAGACCCACGCCCGCTGGAGCGGACTGCTCGCGAGCCAGGTGTTCTGGGTGGTGCTCGCGACGCTCGCAGCCTGCCTCCTGCTCTCGTTCGTCACCTCGACGTTCGCCACGCAGCAAAACCTCTTCAACGTCACGCGCAACTTCGCCTTTGTCGCCATCGTCGCGCTGGGGATGATGGCCATCATCATTACAGGCGGGATCGACATTTCGGTCGGCTCGACGATCGGCCTGAGCGGCATCGTGCTTTCCGTCACGATGAACGCGGGCTACCCGATCTGGGCCGGCATCGGCCTCGGCCTGCTCACCGCGGGGGTGGTCGGCCTCGTGAACGGCCTGCTCATCGCCTATCTCAACATGCAGCCGTTCGTCGTGACGCTCGGCATGCTGAGCGTGGGCCGCAGCCTCGCGCTCGTGATCTCCGGAAGCCGGACCATCTTCGAATTCGGACCCGACGGGCACAAGCTCCTCGTGCTCGGCGGCGGCAAAACGCTCGGCGTGGCCAATCCCGTGTGGTTTCTGATCGTCCTCGGCCTGCTGTTCTGGTTCGCCTTCGCCTTCACGCGCTGGGGCCGCTATGTCTTCGCGGTCGGCGGCAACCGTCATGCGGCCAATCTCACCGGCGTGCCGGTACGGCGCGTGATCTGCTCGGTCTATGTGCTGGGCGGCCTGATGGCAGGCGTCGCGGCCATTCTCGAAGTGGGCTGGCTCGGCGCGGTGACCACCGGCCTCGGCACCGGCGACGAGCTACGCGTGATCGCCGCCACGGTGATCGGCGGCACCAATCTCGCGGGCGGCGTGGGCAGCGCGTTCGGCACGATCGTCGGCGCCGCGCTCATCGAAGTGATCCGCAACAGCCTGATCCTGCTCGGCGTCGATTCGTTCTGGCAAGGCACGGTCGTAGGCGGCTTCATCATCATCGCCGTGCTGTTCAACCGGCTGGGCGGCGAGCGGCAAAACGACTGAACGGAATTCAGGGAGGCGCGGCCGGACTGCACGCGGAACCGCCGGCCGTCAGCCATCACAAGAAGCGCGACTCGTTGCGCGCGGTTCCGCAGAAAGCCCAAGGCACGGGCGCGGGCTTTCCTTCCGATGACGAAAACTGTACGAGACACGCGCGCCGTACAACCGGCGCCGAACAGGAGGAAACCATGAAGAAAGCGTGGAAGTATCTCGCTGCGATCGGAGGGCTCGCGATGCTGGCCTCTTCCGCCTACGCAGCCGACAAGGCCCTCGCGCTGGTCGTGAAGGGCCTCGACAATCCGTACTTCGACCTCATGCACCAGGGCTGCGACCGGGCCAACAAGGAGCTCAGCAAACAGGGCTACAACTGCTACTACACGGGCCCCGCGACAGCGGCGGATGAAAGCGCCGAAGTGCAGATCGTCGACGACCTGCTGACCAAGGGCGTCGCGGCGATTGCCATTTCGCCGTCGAACGCGCCGGCCATTGCCGAGGTGATCCGCCGCCGCAACGCGAAGATCCCGATCATCACCGCGGACGCCGATCTGCTGCCGAAGGACCAGTCGTTGCGCAAGGCGTATGTGGGCACCGACAACTACGAGCTGGGCGTGAAGCTCGGCGAGCAGTTGAAGACGCTGATGCCCAAGGGCGGCAACATCTGCCTCGTGATGGGCAACCCCGCGGCCGAGAACATCAACCAGCGCGCCCAGGGCACACGCGACGTGCTCTCG
The DNA here is from genome assembly GCF_001718195.1 of Paraburkholderia nodosa. Lineage (GTDB taxonomy): Bacteria > Pseudomonadota > Gammaproteobacteria > Burkholderiales > Burkholderiaceae > Paraburkholderia > Paraburkholderia nodosa_A. Next base: position 179,709 of record NZ_MCNV01000009.1, on the reverse strand, counting down.
GGCAAGAAAGGCATCAAGAAGCTGGCGGGCGAAAACAACTGGCACGAGATCAGCGCCTGTCCGCTCTACGTGAACGACGATGCCGCGAAAGCGAACCAGATGATGCAGGACACGCTCACCGCGAACGCCAGCACGCTCCAGGCGTTCGTGTTCGAGGGCGGCTGGCCGCTCTTCGCACCCGAGGCGTATTCGCAGGTCGTCGCGCCGATCATGGACAAGATCAACAGCGGCCAGTTCGTGATCGTTTCAGCCGATACGCTCGGGCCGGAGCTGCAGGCCCTCAAGGACCACAAGGTCAATGCGCTGGTCGGGCAGCGGCCTGAGGAAATGGGCTATCAGGCGGCGATGGTGATGCGCGACCTCGCCGAAGGAAAGACGGTGAAGCCGATCGTCCACACGGGTCTCGACGTTTGCACCTGGAAGAACGCGGATACGTGCCTGAAGCATTGAGCGCCGGAAGCAAAAAACCCGCGCCGGCACACCGTGCCGAACGCGGGTTCTTTGCTTCGCCTGCAGGCTAGCGGGAGAACGTCACTCCCATTCGATCGTCGCGGGCGGCTTGCCCGAGATGTCGTACACCACACGGTTGATGCCGCGCACTTCATTGATGATGCGGTTCGACACGTGGCCCAGCAACTCGTGCGGCAAGTGCGCCCAGTGCGCCGTCATGAAGTCGAGCGTCTGCACTGCGCGCAGCGCAACGACATACTCGTACGTGCGGCCATCGCCCATCACGCCCACGCTCTTCACCGGCAGAAACACGGCGAACGCCTGGCTCGTGAGCTCGTACCACGACTTGCCGGTTTCCTTGTCGATCGTGTTACGCAGCGTCTCGATGAAGATCGCATCCGCGCGGCGCAGCAGATCCGCAAAATCGCGCTTCACTTCGCCGAGAATACGCACGCCGAGGCCAGGGCCCGGGAACGGATGGCGATAGACCATTTCGTGCGGCAGGCCGAGCTTCACACCCAGTTCGCGCACTTCGTCCTTGAAGAGTTCACGCAGCGGTTCGAGCAGCTTGAGGTTGAGCGTTTCCGGCAGGCCGCCCACGTTGTGGTGGCTCTTGATCGTGTGCGCGGCCTTCTTGCCCTTGCCGGCCGACTCGATGACGTCCGGATAGATCGTGCCTTGCGCGAGCCATTTGGCGTCGGTGAGCTTGCCAGCTTCCGTCTGGAACACTTCGACGAACTCCGCGCCGATGATCTTGCGCTTCGCTTCCGGATCGGTCACGCCGGCGAGCTTCGACATGAACGCTTCGCTCGCGTCGACATGGATCACCTTCACGCCGAGGTTGTCGGCGAACATCGACATCACCTGCTCGGCTTCGTTCAGACGCAGCAGGCCGTGATCGACGAACACGCAGGTCAGCTGGTCGCCAATCGCACGATGCAGCAGCGCCGCCGCGACCGACGAATCCACGCCGCCCGAGAGGCCGAGAATCACGTGCTCGTTGCCCACCTGCCTGCGGATCGTCTCGACGGCTTCGTCGATGTAGTGGCCCATCTCCCAGTCGGCCTTCGCGCCGCAGATGCCGAGCACGAAGCGCTCGAGCATCGCGCGGCCCTGCACCGTGTGCGTGACTTCCGGGTGCCATTGCAGGCCGTAGAAGTGGCGCGCTTCATCGGCCATGGCCGCGATCGGGCACGATTCCGTCGACGCCATCAGCTGGAAGCCTGCCGGCATTTCCGTGACCTTGTCGCCGTGGCTCATCCACACCTTGAGCATGCCGTGGCCTTCGCTCGTGCGGAAGTCTTCGATGCCCTCGAGGAAGCTCGTGTGGTTGCGCGCGCGCACTTCGGCGTAGCCGAATTCGCGCAGGTGGCCGCCGTCGACCTTGCCGCCGAGCTGTTCGGCCATTGTCTGCATGCCGTAGCAAATGCCGAGAACCGGCACGCCCAGTTCGAACACGGCTTGCGGCGCGCGCGGCGTGTCGGTGTCCGTGACCGAGTTCGGGCCGCCGGAGAGGATGATGCCCTTTGGCGCGAATTCGCGCACGAATGCGTCATCCACATCGTACGGATGGATTTCCGAATAAACGTGGGCTTCGCGCACGCGGCGCGCGATGAGCTGGGTGACTTGCGAGCCGAAGTCGAGGATCAGGATTTTGTCGTGCATGGCTGCGGACGAGACCTAAAAAAGAACGGATACGGAAAGCCGCGCGACACTTCAAATGCGCGCAGCGTGAATTCATCAGGACCCAAGCGCCGCGCTACGGCGGCACCGGGTGGCGCAAGTTCGGGTGTGCTTCGGGCGCACTGCGTCTGCTGTTTGGGAGGTCGGGTTTGCGCGTGGCTTCAGCCACGCAGCGGCGGCCTCGGTGCGTCGGCCGCCTCGTCGCGAGCCGCCTGGCGAGCCTCTCGAGCTTGCGCGGGACTGGCGGGCGGCGGCGTAACCGGCGATGGACGGGGCGCAACCGGCGGAACGGCCGCGGGCGTCACGGTCGGGACTTCCACAACGGGTTCGACCGGCGCTGCCGCCCGTTTTGCCCCTCCGCCCCACGCCATCGTTCGCATAAAGCCCGGCTTCGCGTACGACACCGGCTCTTCGCGCCGTTCGGGCTGGGCCTTCTCCACCTTGCGCTGCTGCGCGGAACTGCCGCTCGCCTGCCCCTTCTGGCGCTTGCGCACCGCGCCCGCGAGCCGGACGCCGCCGAGGCCGAGGACGATCAGCCACACCCCAACCGCACCTGCCACCAACTGGCCAAAACCCGTGAGCCGCGGCGCACGCAGTCCGATCAGCCAGACCAGCATCAGCACGCCGGCAATCCAGTTGACGTGCCCCACGGTGCGGCCCACAGGCAGTGTCATCTCCCCGTGGAAGGCCGCGCGCAGCGCGAGCCACGCGAAACCCAGCAGCACCACGCCAAACGCCTGCCCAACGAGCGCCGGCTGCGTTTGCACCAGTTGCAACGCGTCGTAGACGAGAGTCCAGGGCGTGAGAACGAACAGCACGCCGAACCCAAGCAACGTCAACGCATCGACAATCAGTAGCACGCGCAGCAGCGGCTTCATCGGGGTTTAGTCCACGTGATAGTTGGGCGCTTCCTTCGTGATCTGCACGTCGTGCACGTGCGACTCGTGCAGGCCGGCGCCGGTAATCTGCACGAACTCCGCCTTCGCGTGCAGGTCTTCGATCGTACGGCAGCCGCAGTAACCCATCGAGGCGCGCACGCCGCCGATCAGCTGGAACAGGATGGCGTTGATGGGACCCTTGTAGGCGACGCGGCCTTCGATGCCTTCCGGCACGAGCTTGTCGATGTTCGCCGAGTTGTCCTGGAAGTAGCGGTCCGCGGCGCCGTCCTTCATCGCGCCGACCGAGCCCATGCCGCGATACGACTTGTACTGGCGGCCCTGGTACAGGAACACGTCGCCGGGCGACTCTTCGGTGCCCGCGAACATGCTGCCCATCATCACGGCGTTCGCGCCGGCGGCCAGCGCCTTCGAGACGTCGCCCGAGTAGCGCACGCCGCCGTCGGCGATGCACGGCACGCCCGTGCCCTTGAGTGCTTCCGAGACATTGGAGATCGCGCTGATCTGCGGCACGCCCACGCCGGCCACGATACGCGTCGTGCAGATGGAGCCCGGGCCGATGCCGACCTTCACGCCGTCCGCGCCGTACTCGACGAGCGCGCGCGCCGCGTCGGCCGTCGCGATGTTGCCGCCGATCACTTCGACGTGCGGGAAGTTCTTCTTGACCCAGCGAACGCGCTCGAGCACGCCCTTGCTGTGACCATGCGCCGTATCCACGACGATCACGTCCACGCCGGCTTGCACCAGCAACTCGACACGCTCTTCGTTGTCCGGACCGACGCCGACTGCCGCGCCCGCGCGCAGCTTGCCGTGCTCGTCCTTACAGGCGGCCGGGTGCTCGGTCTGCTTGGTGATGTCCTTGACGGTCATGAGACCGCGCAGCTCGAATGCGTCGTTGATGACCAGCACGCGCTCGAGGCGGTGGCTGTGCATGAGCGCCTTGGCTTCGACGAGCGGCGTGCCTTCCTTGACGGTGACGAGGCGCTCGCGCGGCGTCATGATCGAGCGCACCGGCTCATCCAGGCGCGTTTCGAAACGCAGGTCGCGGTTCGTGACGATGCCGACGAGTTGCGCGCCTTCCACGACCGGGAAGCCCGAAATGCCATGCTGCTGCGAGAGCGCGATGACGTCGGCGACCTTCATTTGCGGCGGAACCGTGATCGGATCGCGCACGACGCCCGACTCGAAGCGCTTCACCTTCGCGACCTCGCGCGCCTGCTCGGCCGGCGTGAGGTTCTTGTGAACGATGCCGACACCCCCCTGCTGCGCCATGGCGATTGCCAGACGGCCCTCCGTGACGGTATCCATAGCGGCCGACACGAGCGGAATGTTCAGGGAGATATTGCGGGTCAGCCGGGTCTTCAGGCTGGTGTCGCGCGGGAGAACGTCGGAAAAGGCGGGGACGAGGAGCACGTCATCGAACGTGAGTGCTTTCTGGATCAGACGCATGGCAAATCCTATAGGCGCAAAAGCAGATTATACGCGATAGCGCCCTGGAAATCATCAGCGCTAACAGTAGCTTAGCGCCGTTTTCGGGATTATTTCCATGCTCCGGCCCTGCCGGTGCGAGCCGTGCGGGCATGGCCCGCCTCCGACCCGAATATCGGGCGCACGCTGCAGGATTGAACAAGACGGGTGCGCGCACCTCCAGTTATGCTTCGGGCCGTTCTCTCAAAACGGCCTGCCTTGGGCCACCCGAAGTATCCGGAGGCAATACAAATGCAGCGTGGTGTGTTGTACGGCGTGCTCGCCGGCGCATTATGGGGAACGGTGTTCGTCGTGCCCCGGCAACTGGCGGAGTTCTCGCCACTGCTCCTGAGCGCGGGCCGCTATGCGATGTATGGGCTCGTTTCGCTCGCTGCGCTTTTGCCCATGCTGCGCCGTGTCTGGCCGCGCATGACGCGCGCCGATCTCGTCGCGCTCGTGAAACTCGCGCTGGTGGGCAACGTGCTCTATTACCTCTTTCTCGCGAGTGCCATCCATCTGGTGGGCATCGCGCCGGCCTCGCTGATCGTCGGCGTGCTGCCCGTCACGGTCACGCTGCTCGGCCGCCGTGACCATGGCGCCGTGCCGCTTTCGCGTCTGGTCTGGCCGCTTGCGATGATCGCGGCCGGCATCGTCTGCATCAACGTGGACGTGTTCAGCGCAGCCGGCGACGCGGGCGGCGCGAGTATCCTCACGCGCATCGCAGGCATTGGCTGCGCAGTCGGCTCGCTCGTGTGCTGGACCTGGTTCGCGGTCGAGAACGCGCGTTATCTGCAGCGCAATGCGCACTTCAGCGGCAACGAATGGTCGGTGCTCTGGGGCGTGGTCACGGGCGCGCTCGGCGGCCTGCTCTGGCTCGGCATTCTCGTCGTGCCGTCGCACTGGGTGCAGGAAACCGTGGCCGCCGGCCGCTGGACCACGTTCTGGCAGCTGAATCTGGTGCTCGCGATCGGCGCCTCGTGGCTCGGCAACGGACTCTGGAACGCCGCCGCCAAGCGCTTGCCGCTCACGCTCTCGGGTCAGATGATCGTGTTCGAGACGCTGTTCGCCCTGCTCTATGGCTTTATTTACGATCACCGGCTGCCGCGCGGGCTGGAAATCGCGGCGATCATGCTGCTCGTGGCGGGCGTAAGCTGGTCGGTACGCCAGCATTCGGGCGGTCCGGAAGACACCGCGCACGGCGACGGCATCGTGCCGAACGGCGATCTGCCGGGCATCGGCAACGAAAGCCGCCTTGCGCAACCCAACGTCGACGCGAAGCAAAACGGCCGCACGACCATCGCCTGAGCGCGCCGGGCCGCAAAATGCCGAATGGGCGAGACAGCGCAAGCTGTCCCGCCCATTACGTTCGTGCGTTAAATCCGTGGCAACCCGGCTCGAACCTCTAGCGCGAGTCCTTGGGCAACCACTTGCGCCCTTCGATCGAGCCTTCCTTGCGGGTCTTGTCGACGCGACGCTGGCGCGCCATCTTGGGGTCGACGATCAGCGGCCGGTAGATCTCCACGCGGTCGTGGTCGGCGAGCACGGTGTCGAGCGGCTTGAGCTTACCGTACACGCCCACCTTGAGCTTCGCCACATCGATCTCGGGATGGCGCGCGAGAATGCCGCTTGCTTCGATGGCCTGCTGGACGGTCGCTCCCGTCGGCAACTCGATGCTGATGAGCGTCTGCGCATCCGGCAGCGCGTAGCAGACGTCGATGGAAAGATTCGCGCTCATGGCTTGCCGTAGCGCTGGTCGGCGCGCTTCACGAAGGAGTCGACGAAGGTGTTCGCGATGTGATGGAACACTGGCCCGATGAGCTTCTCTAGAATGATGTTTGAAAACTCGTAATGCAGCGCAAACTCGATCTTGCAGGCGTCGGCGCGCAGCGGCGTGAAACGCCAGTAGCCCGTGAACTTGCGGAACGGGCCATCGGCGAATTCCATGTCGATGCGCTCGGGCCGCTTTTGCGAGTTGCGCGTGGCGAAGTGTTGCTTGATGCCCTTGAAGTTGATGTCGATCTTCGCCTCCATGCCGCTCTCGTCCTGACGGCGAATCTCGACGCCGCCGCACCACGGCAGGAAGTTGGGGTAGTCGGCGACGTCGGTGACGAGGTCGAACATTTGTTCCGCCGAATGGCGAATCAACACGGTTTTCTGGACATCCGCCATAAATTGCGCAATGCGTGGCTAGGGTGAAAGCGCCACGGGCTTTCGGGAGCCCGCTTTGCTAAAATCGTAATTTTAAACGAGTTGGGCCAATCCCATTTTCCTATGAGCATCATCGACAACAGAAAAGCGTTCTTCGATTACTTCATCGAAGAGCGCCACGAGGCCGGGCTCGTGCTGGAAGGATGGGAAGTCAAGGCCATGCGCGCCGGGCGAGCCAACATCAAGGAAAGCTACGTCGTGATCAAGGACGGCGAGCTCTACCTGATCGGCACGCACATCAGCCCGCTGCCCGAGGCCTCGACGCACATCCAGCCGGACCCCACGCGCACCCGCAAGCTGCTGCTCCATCGCGAGGAAATCGACAAGCTGATCGGCAAGGTCGAGCAGCGCGGCTTCACGCTCGTGCCGCTGAACTTTCACTACAAGGGCGGCCGCGTGAAGTGCGAGATCGGCCTCGCCAAGGGCAAGAAGCTGCACGACAAGCGCGAAACCGAGAAGAAACGCGATTGGGAGCGCGAAAAGGCGCGCCTGATGCGCTCGCCCACCTGAATCTTCCGGAAGTTCAGATGGACAACGGGCCGCTCATGCGGCCCGTTGTCATTTGCAGCGGCCTGAGCGCTTATGCGCCCTTCGCCGCCCCGGCCCCGCTGATCTGCCCCTCGCGCAGGCCTGCCCGGTTCACGATCGTCAGCGCTGAAGCGATCATCGAGCTCAAGTCGCCCATGTTACCCGGCACGATCAGCGTATTGCCCTGCTTCGCCAGATTGGCGAAAGCATTCACGTACTGTTCGGCCACCTTGAGGTTGACGGCGTCCATCCCGCCCTGCGCCTGGATCGAGTTGCCTATCTTCTGGATGGCCTGCGCGTTGGCCTCGGCCACTGCGAGAATGGCGGCCGCCTGACCCTGCGCCTGGTTGATCGCCGCCTGACGCTCGCCTTCCGACTTCTGGATCGCTGCCTCGCGCGCGCCGGCTGCCAGGTTGATCTGCTCCTGCTTGCGGCCTTCCGAGGCCGCGATGAGCGCGCGCTTTTCGCGCTCGGCGGTGATCTGCGCCTGCATGGCGTGCAGGATTTCCTTCGGCGGCGTGAGATCCTTGATTTCGTAACGCAGCACCTTCACGCCCCAGTTCGATGCGGCTTCATCGAGCGCCGACACGACGCTATGGTTAATGAAGTCGCGTTCCTCGAAGGTCTTGTCGAGTTCGAGCTTGCCGATCACCGAGCGCAGCGTGGTCTGCGAAAGCTGCGTAATCGCGAACACGAAATTGCTCGAGCCGTACGACGCCTTCATCGGATCGGTCACCTGGAAGTACAGCACGCCATCCACCTGAAGCTGCGTGTTGTCTCGCGTGATGCAGACCTGGCTCGGCACGTCGAGCGGAATCTCCTTGAGCACGTGCTTGTACGCCACGCGATCCACGAACGGCAGCACGATCGTCAGCCCCGGCGTAAGCGTGGCGTGGTAGCGCCCAAGCCGTTCGAGCACCCAGGCATGCTGTTGCGGCACGATCTTGATAGTCTGCGCGATCAGCACGACGACGATCACGAGCAGAATCAGGCCGACGACTGGGACTTGCATACGGGACCTCCGTTCGCTTCTGTGTGGTGTGTTGGTGTGAGGTGAATTCGGCCGGTCACGCGTGGCGCGCGTCGTCGCGAGCGGCGCCGGGCGCATTGGCATCGCGCCGTTCGCGCTTCGCCGCCACGACGAGGCAACTGCCGCGCACTGCCTTGATTTCATAGAGCGGCGCGTCTTCGGGCTCGCCGGGCGCGAGTTCGACGTCCCATTCGGCGCCGCGATACATCGTGCGCGCGCGGCCGTCGCGCCATGCGGCGACAGCAAGCGTCGCGCCAATATCGAGGTTCACGCCCGGATCGGTCGAGGCGTCGGTCATGCGCCGGCGGCGGCCAAAACGCGAGCGCCGCAGCGTGACCACGGCCGCGAGCCCGACCGCCGCCGCGACGAGCAGTTGCCCGTCGAGCGGCCAGCCAAGCTCATAGCTGAGCGCGCCGGCGAGAAAGCCGAGCGCGATCATCAACAAGTAGAAGGTGCCGGTCATCAGCTCGGCGACGATGAGCACGCCAGCGGCAATCCACCAGAACAAACCATGCGGACCCACGACGACCTCCCAAAGTAAAACACCCCGGATAGACCGGGGTGTTATAGCACGAAGCTGACACTTTTTTCCGCAGCGTGCAGTGACGCACGGGAAGCTGCATCAAGCTCCGTATGTGCCGAGGAGTGACGCCCTCGGCACCGCGCTTACTTACTTCGACTGCGACTTCGCCAGCTGCTGCCACGTCTCGACAACCGAGTCCGGGTTCAGCGAGATCGAAGCGATGCCTTCTTCCGCGAGCCACTGGGCGAAATCCGGGTGATCGGACGGGCCCTGACCGCAGATGCCGACGTACTTGTTCAGACGGCGGCAGGTTTCGATCGCGCGCTTGAGCATGAACTTCACGGCCGGATCGCGCTCGTCGAAGTCGACGGCCAGCAGTTCCATGCCCGAGTCCCGGTCGAGGCCGAGCGTGAGCTGCGTAAGGTCGTTCGAGCCGATCGAGAAGCCGTCGAAGTACTGCAGGAACTCTTCGGCGAGAATCGCGTTCGACGGCACTTCGCACATCATGATCAGCTTGAGGTCGTTCACGCCGCGCTTGAGGCCGAACTTCTCGAGCAGACCGACCACGCGCTCCGCCTGCTTGAGCGTGCGCACGAACGGCACCATGATCTCGACGTTCGCGAGACCCATTTCTTCACGCACGCGCTTGAGCGCCAGGCACTCCATTTCGAACGCCTGCGCGAAGTCCTCGGCGATGTAACGCGACGCGCCGCGGAAACCCAGCATCGGGTTTTCTTCGTCCGGCTCGTAGCGCGAACCGCCGATCAGCTTCTTGTACTCGTTCGACTTGAAGTCCGACAGACGCACGATCACGGGCTTCGGATAGAACGCCGCCGCGATCGTGGCGATGCCTTCCGTGAGCTTGTCGACGTAGAACGCGCGCGGCGAGGCGTGGCCGCGAGCCACGCTTTCTACGGCCTTCTTCAGGTCCGCGTCGACATTCGGGTACTCGAGAATCGCCTTCGGGTGCACGCCGATGTTGTTGTTGATGATGAACTCGAGACGCGCGAGGCCAACACCCGCGTTCGGCAGCTGCGAGAAGTCGAACGCGAGCTGCGGGTTGCCGACGTTCATCATGATCTTGACCGGAATGGCCGGCAGATCGCCACGCTGGACTTCGCTGACTTCGGTTTCCAGCAAACCGTCGTAGATGCGGCCTTCGTCGCCTTCCGCGCACGAAACCGTCACGAGCGCGCCGTCCTTCAGCACGTCGGTTGCGTCGCCGCAGCCCACCACGGCCGGCACGCCCAGCTCGCGCGCGATGATCGCCGCGTGGCAGGTACGGCCGCCACGGTTCGTGACGATCGCCGAAGCGCGCTTCATCACCGGCTCCCAGTTCGGGTCGGTCATGTCGGCGACGAGGACGTCGCCCGGCTGCACGCGTTCCATTTCGGACGGATCGTGAATCACCTTCACGCGGCCCGCGCCGATCTTCTGGCCGATCGCGCGGCCCGTTGCGAGCACCTGCGACTGGCCCTTGAGCTTGAAGCGCTGCTCGACCTTGCCGGCGGCCTGGCTCTTCACGGTCTCCGGGCGCGCCTGGAGAATGAAGATCTTGCCGTCGAGGCCGTCCTTGCCCCACTCGATGTCCATCGGACGCTGGTAGTGCTTCTCGATGATGACGGCGTACTTCGCCAGCTCGATCACGTCTTCGTCGGTGATCGAGAAGCGGTTGCGCTGTTCGTGCGAGACGTCGACCGTCTTCACGCGACCCGGCTCGCCCGGCTGCGTGAATTCCATCTTGATGAGCTTCGAGCCGATCGAGCGGCGGATGATCGGAGCCTTGCCCTGCGCGAGCGTGGTCTTGAAGACGTAGAACTCGTCCGGATTCACGGCGCCCTGCACGACCGTTTCACCGAGGCCGTAGCTCGACGTGATGAAGACCGCGTCCTTGAAGCCCGATTCCGTGTCCAGCGTGAACATCACGCCTGCGGCGCCGCGGTCCGAGCGGACCATGCGCTGCACGCCAGCCGACAGCGCGACTTCGGCGTGGGTGAAGCCCTTGTGGACGCGATAGGAAATGGCGCGGTCGTTGTAGAGCGACGCGAACACGTGCTTGAGGCGATCGAGCACGTCTTCGATGCCGACCACGTTGAGGTAGCTTTCCTGCTGACCGGCAAACGATGCGTCGGGCAGGTCTTCCGCCGTTGCCGACGAACGTACGGCGAACGAGAGCTCGGACGGCGAACCGTTTTGCAGCGTCTCGAAACCGGCGCGGATGTCCGCTTCGAGTTTCGGCTGCAGCGGCGCGTCGATGATCCACTGACGGATCTCCTTGCCAGCTTCGGCCAGCGCCTTCACGTCGTCGACGTCGAACGTCTCCAGACGAGCCGCGATCCGTTCGGTCAGGTTGTTATGTTTCAGGAAGTCGCGGAAGGCGAGCGCCGTCGTCGCGAAACCCGTGGGCACTCGCACGCCTGCCTCAGCCAACTGGCTGATCATTTCGCCGAGCGAGGCGTTCTTGCCGCCTACGATCTCGACATCGGTCATCCGCAACTGCTCGAAAGGCACTACATACGCCTGATCCTTGGCAACGGTGTTAGTCATACAAGCCCCTAAGTGTGAAAAAAATTCACGATTGCGCAAGTGGGCTCGAACGCGGTCCGCCCATTGGGGGCGGATTCACGTCTTGCGCAACCTGTTGGAGAAGCAATCGCTCAAGAGCCGAGCGAATTTCCATTCAATGGAAAAGCACGAAGATGCGGGCGATTACATAAAGTTAGACGGAATCGCTGCAAATTGACACCAGAATGCACCGCGATAGGCGGCGGTTTGGCGCGGTTGCACTGCAATTGCTTATCCAACAGGTTGCCGCTATTCTACCGTGCCGACTCTCGAATTTGTGCCAGTCGGCGAGAATTGCCCCTCGGTCCCGCCGGACGGGGCTTTCCGGGCGCCCAAGCCTGTCCCGAGCGGCCCTGCAGCTCACGTACCCAGCCTCAACCGATGCCGCCTACCGTATTCATCGTCTCCGACGGTACCGGGATCACTGCCGAAACTTTCGCGCATTCGATCCTGTCGCAGTTCGACCAGAAATTCCGCCTCGTGCGCGTGCCCTTCGTCGATTCGTCCGAAAAGGCCTACTCGACCGCCGAGAAGATCAACGAAGCCGCCGTGCAGGAAGGCCGCCGTCCGATCGTGTTCACGACGCTCGTGGACAGCAACTCGAACGAGATCGTCAAGCGCGCGAATGCGCTCGTGATGGACATGTTCCAGACCTTCGTGGAACCGCTCGAGCAGGAGCTGGAGCTCAAGTCGAGCCACGCCATGGGCCGCGGCCACCAGAACGCCGACACCGACGAATACAAGAACCGTATCGAGGCGATCAACTTCTCCCTCGCGCACGACGACGGGCAGTCCGACCGCAATCTCGCCGACGCCGACGTGATCCTCGTTGGCGTGTCGCGCAGCGGCAAGACGCCGACGAGCCTGTATCTCGCGATGCAGTACGGTGTGAAGGCCGCGAACTACCCGCTCATCCCCGACGATTTCGAGCGCGGCAAGCTGCCGAATGCGCTGCTTTCGCATCGCACGAAGATTTTCGGCCTCTCGATCGATCCGCAGCGCCTGACCGAGATCCGCAACGAGCGGCGCCCGGGCAGCAAGTACGCCGCGCTGGAAAATTGCCGCTACGAGGTCAACGAAGCCGAGGCGATGATGCGGCGCGAAGGCATCAAGTGGCTCTCGTCGACGCACAAGTCGATCGAGGAAATCGCCACCACGATCCTGCAGGAAATCCGCATCGACAAGCCGTCGTATTGAAACGCCCGGCCAGAAACGAAAAGGCCCGCATCTGAGCGGGCTTTTTTATTGCTCTCCGGCGCGAGTGTCAACGTGCGTGACGCTGCTGCCGGCATTGCTCGAACACGCACACCGCCGCCGCCGCCGCGACGTTGAGCGACTCCATGCCGCCCGGCTGCGGAATCGTCACGCGCAGCGCGGCCGCGTCGCGCCATACCTGCGAGACGCCCGCTCCTTCGTTGCCGAACACCCACGCGAGCTGGCCCGTGAGATCGGCCTCGTCGATCGCCTGCGCGCCGTGCGAATCGGTGATGACGACCGGCACGCCGAGCATCTCGACGAGCGCTTCGGCCTCCACGTTCTCGAACACCTGTAAGAGGAAATGCGCGCCCATTGCCGAGCGCAGCACCTTCGACGACCACACATAGGCCGTACCCGGCGTGCAGAATACCCTGTCGATGCCGGCGGCCGCCGCGCTGCGCAGGATCGAGCCGACGTTGCCGGCGTCCTGCAATCCGTCGAGCACGAGGCACGTCGATGCAACGCGTTCGGGCAACGGCGCTTCAGGCATATCGACGAGCAGTAGCAGCCCTACGCCGTGCACGACGTTCGAGAGCTGCCCGAAGAGTGCATCGGGCAGTGTGATGACGCGGCGCTCGTCGACGCGGGCAACGATCGCCTGCGCTTCTTCGTGCGCGAGCGCGCCTTCGGTCACGACGCAGTACTCGGGCTGTGTGCCGCCGTCGAGCCACGCGCTCGCGAGATGGAAGCCTTCGAGCAAGGCCTGATGGCTGCGCCGCTGTTGATGCGTCGAGCCGGCGAGCGCCTTCAGACGCTTGTAGAGCGGATTGTCGCGCGAGGTAATGGCTTTCACGGGCGGCTCAGGCGTGTCAAATGAGAATCGGGAGATAGAAAAACGGCTGCGCCGGCACCGTGCGAGACGGCGCCGGCTCGCGCGAGACGCCGTCAGCGGCGGCTCAAGGCAGCGGCGCGAAGGCGTCGTCTTCTTCGAGGCCGGCGGCGTCGCTGACCACGGTCGAAGCGTCGGGCAGGACGATGCCGTGCAGCACGTAGGCGTCGCGCACGGGCGCGAACGAGCGCCGGTGATGCTCGCACGGACCATGTACGCGCAACGCTTCGAGGTGCTGCGGCGTGCCGTAGCCCACATGGGCGTCGAAACCGTAATACGGATGGCGTTGGTGCAGATCGATCAGCATGCGGTCGCGCATAACCTTGGCTACGATCGACGCCGCCGAAATGCTCGGCACGAGCGCGTCGCCGCCGATCACTGCCTCGCTGCGCACCGGCATCACCGGGCAGCGATTGCCGTCGATCTTCGCGAGCGTCGGCACGAGGCTCAAGCCCTCGACCGCGCGCCGCATCGCCAGCATCGTCGCGTGCAGGATGTTGAGCGTGTCGATTTCCTCGACGCTCGCCGATGCGACGCACCACGCGAGCGAGCGTTCGACGATGCGCTCGTAGAGCGTTTCCCGCGCCTGTGCCGTCAGCACCTTCGAATCGTTGAGCCCACGAATCGGCCGGGCCGGATCGAGAATCACGGCCGCGGCAACCACGGGCCCGGCGAGTGGCCCGCGGCCGGCCTCGTCCACGCCGCAGATCACGTCGTCCGGCGATTCGAACAGCAGTCCGGCCTGCCGCGCCGCCTTGCGACGCGCGGCGAGCTTGAGCGCCGCCTGCGACGGCGGTTTTTTCTCCGCCGGCGCTGTCGTGCGCCTGGCCGTGCGCTTGATCGTGCCCTCGCTCATGCCCGCCCCTTTCGGCCTTCGACGATGCTCGCGACCACCTCGGCCGCGCGCTCCGCTGTGTTCTGGCGCAGGGTCAGATGCATCTGCGTGAACACCTCGGTCAGCGTGCGCCGGTTTGCCTCGTCCTGCAACTGCGTGAGCGTCGCGTCGGCAAGCGCCTCCGGCGTCGCGAAGTGCTGCAGGATTTCCGGCACGACGAAGCGCCCCGCGAGAATGTTCGGCAGGCCCACGTACGGCAGGTAAGCCTGACGGCGCATGATCTGCCCCGTGAGCCAGGGCACCTTATAGGAGATGACCATCGGCTTCTTGAGCAGCGCCGCTTCGAGCGTGACCGTGCCGCTCTTCACGAGGATTGCGTCGGCGGCCGTCATGGCGAGTTGCGACTGGCCGTCGATGATCGTGAGCGCGAGACCCTGATGCGCGTTCGCGAGTTCCTGCAGCTGCGCGTGGATGGCCGGCGTTGCCGCCGGCATCACGAAACGCAGCGTCGGCTCGCGCCGCTGCATGATCTGCATCGCGTCGAAGAAGGTCGGCCCGATCAGGTTGATTTCCGAGCGGCGGCTGCCCGGCAGCACCGCGATCACCGGGCCGCTTTCCGGCAGGCCCAGCGTGCGGCGCGCACCGGGCATGTCCGGTTCGAGCGGAATCTCGTCGGCGAGCGGATGGCCCACGTACGATGCCGCCACCCCGGCCTTCTCGAGGAGCGCCGTTTCGAACGGAAACACGCAGAGCATGTGATCCACAGCCTTCTGGATCTTCTTGATGCGACCGCCGCGCCACGCCCAGATCGACGGGCAGACGAAGTGGATGGTCGGAATACCCGCGTCGCGCAGCGCGTGCTCGAGGCCGAAGTTGAAGTCAGGCGCGTCCACGCCGATGAAGGCGTCAGGCGGCTCGGCCAGCAGCTGATGCTTGAGCTCGTTGCGGATGCGCAGAATCTCGGGAATATGCCGCAACGCCTCGACGTAGCCGCGCACCGAAAGTTTTTCCATCGGCCAGTGCGCATCGAAGCCGGCGGCCATCATGCGCGGCCCGCCGATTCCGTAGTACTGCGTAGTGTCGGGCAAGCGGGCTTTGAGACCTGCAAGCAGCGACGACGCAAGCAGGTCGCCGGACGGCTCGCCGGCGACCATTGCGAGGCGCAGCGGACGCGTTTGCAGCGCCATCGATCAGCGAATGATGCCGCGTTGCGACTGCTCGACGAAGTCGAGCAGCGCCTTCACGTGCACGTCGCCGTCGCCGCCCGCTTGCGCGAGGTCGGCGAGCTGCACCTTCGCCTCTTCGAGCGAGAGCCCGTTCTTGTAGAGCGTGCGATACGCCGAGCGCAGCGCGGAAATCGCGTCAGCCGAAAAGCCGCGACGGCGCAGACCTTCGACGTTGATGCCGTGCGGCACCGCCTTGTTGCCGGCGGCGATCACGAACGGCGGCACGTCCTGCACGAGCGCCGAGGCGCCGCCGACCATCGAATGCGCGCCGATGCGCACGAACTGGTGCACGCCGGTCATGCCGCCGACGATCGCGTGGTCTTCGACGAACACGTGGCCCGCGAGCTGCGCGTTGCTCGACATGATGACGTTGTTGCCCAGACGGCAGTCGTGGCCGACGTGAACGTAGGCCATGATCCAGTTGTCGTCGCCGATGATCGTGACGCCGGTGTCCTGCACCGTGCCCGTATGCAGCGTCGTGAACTCGCGGATGGTGTTGCGGCTGCCGATTACGAGCTTGGTGGGCTCGCCCTTGTACTTCATGTCCTGCGGACGGCCGCCGATCGACGCGTAGTGGCCGATCGTGTTGTCTTCGCCAATCGTCGTGTGGCCTTCCAGCACGCTATGCGAACCGACCTTCGTGCGTGCACCGATGGTGACGTTCGCACCGATGACCGCGAACGGTCCGATTTCGACCAATTCGTCGATCTGCGCGCCCGACTCGACGACCGCAGTGGGATGGATCCTGCTCATTCGTCCTCGCTCTCCGATTCTGTTTCCGTGCGCCGGCGCCTCGAGGTCAAGGGCGCTGCGGCATGCGGCGGCGCTGCTTATTGCGCCGCGTCCATTTTCTTGACGGTGCACATGAGTTCCGCCTCGCAGGCCACGGAGCCTTCCACTTCGGCCACCGCCTTGAACTTCCAGATGCCGCGCATGTAGCGCTCGAACGTCACGTTGAGGATGAGCTGGTCGCCCGGCTCGACCACGCGCTTGAAGCGCGCGCCGTCGATGCCCACGAAGTAGTACAGCGTATTCTCGAAGTCCTGCTCCTCCTCCGAGAACGTGAGCAGCGCGGCGGTTTGCGCCAGCGCCTCGAGAATCATCACGCCGGGCATGACCGGACGCTGCGGGAAGTGTCCCGTGAAAAAGGGCTCGTTGACCGTCACGTTCTTCAACGCCTTGATGCTCTTGTGCGGCTCCAGTTCGATGACCCGGTCCACCATCAGGAACGGATAGCGGTGCGGCAGCAGCGTGAGAATCTTGTGGATGTCGAAGTTGAGTTTTTCGATGTTCATGGTGGTTCTGCTCACGCAGGAATTGCGCGTGTGACTTTCGATTTCGATATTCGAGGCGCCGGACCAAACACGCCCGCGCTGACGCGAAGTATGCGCCACGCCCGCGCTCCCGTGCATGCGTATTGCCCCGGGCGGGCAGCCCCGGGGCGGCCAGTCTGGTCGTCCGCGACGCAAAGCGGCGCGCCGCTCCCGCGACACGCCGCCCGCTACCTCGATACTGCTTTCTTATTCGCCCTGCGGCTTCTGGGCTACCGCCGCCTCGAGCGCCTTGATACGGTCGCGCAGCTTGTCGATGTTACGCAACAGCGCGGCGCTCTTGTTCCAGTCGGCGTGATCGACCGCCGGGAAAGCGCTCGTATAGATGCCAGCCTTCGGCAACGACTTCGAGACACCCGACTTCGCCGTGACGATCACGTAGTCGCCCAACGTGACGTGCCCCGCGATGCCCACCGCGCCGCCAATCATGCAATGACGCCCGATCGTCGTGCTGCCCGCAATGCCGGCGCAGCCCGCGATGACCGTGTACGCGCCGATCCGGCAGTTGTGGCCGATCTGCACGAGGTTATCGATCTTCACGCATTCTTCGATGATCGTATCGGCCATCGCGCCGCGGTCGATCGTGGTGTTCGCGCCGATCTCGACGTCCGGCCCGATGGCCACGCCGCCCACCTGCGGAATCTTGACCCAGCTACCCGTGCGCGCGGCGCCCTCGCCCGTGAAATCGGGGGCGAAACCAAAGCCGTCCGAACCGATCACGGCGCCGGCATGCACGATGGCGCGCGGGCCAAGCTTGCAGCTGTGGTAGACGGTCACGCCCGGATACAGGTGCGAGCCCTCGTCCACCTGGGTGCCGCGGCCGATGAAGACGTTCGCGTCGAGCCGTACGTTTTCCCCGATCACGGCGCCCGCTTCGACCGTGACGTTCGGGCCGATCACCGCGCTCGCGGCAACCTGGGCCTTCGCGTCGACGTGGGCGCTGGCGTGGATGCCCGGCTGCGCCTTCGGCGCGGCGAGGTCGATATACGCCTGCGCGACACGCGCGAAGTAAGCATACGGATTCGGTGTGACGATGAAGTTGCGTCCTTCGCGCGATGCGAGCTTCTCGAGGTCGCCGGGGCTGATGAGCACCGCGCCCGCCCGGGTCGTCTCGACCTGCGCGAGATACTTCGGATTGGCGAGGAACGCGAGCTGTTGCGGACCAGCCTGGTCGAGCGGCGCCAGCGAACTGACGCGTTGCGTCGCATCGCCCACCACCTCGCCGCCGAACCGCCCGACGATGTCCTCAAGCGTAAATGCCATGCGCGTGCTGCTCCTGCCTTAGTTGCTTTTCGTTGCCTTAGTTGCTGCTGCTACCGCCCGCGCTATTCGCTGCGAGCGCCTTCAGCACCTGGTCGGTGATGTCGATGCGCGGGCTCACGTACACCGCTTCCTGCACGATCAGGTCGTAATGCTGCTGCTCGGCGATCTGCTTGATCACCTTGTTCGCGCGATCGAGCACCGCAGCCAGTTCCTCATTGCGGCGCTGGTTCAGGTCTTCGCGGAATTCGCGCTGCTTGCGCTGGAAGTCGCTGTCGAGCGCGGACAGGTCGCGCTGCTTCGACGCGCGATCGGTCGGCGCCATCGACGGGCCGTTCTTGTCGAGCGAATCCGACATCGACTTCAGGCGCTGCGCCATGTCCTGCAGATCCTTGTCGCGCTTGGCGAACTCGGCTTCGAGCTTGGTCTGCGCGGCCTTCGCGGGAGCGGATTCACGCAGGATGCGATCGGAGTTCACCGCCGCGATCCTGGCTTCCTGCGCCTGCGCCACGCCCATGCCAAAACCGAGGAGCGCCAGCGACACGGTCATCGCCCCGATCGTCCGTCTGGAAAACATACCCGTTAGCAAAGTCATCCTCTCGTTTCCTGGATTCCGGCGCTGTGCGCTGCGCGCGCAACCATCGCCGGGCAAAACATACGTCAGAACGCCGTCCCGATCTGGAACTGGAACTTCTGGTACTGGTCGCCCGTGTGCTTGGTCACCGGGAAGCCCAGGCTCAACTTCAGCGGGCCGATCGGCGAAATCCACGCGAGACCGAAACCGTAGCTGTAACGCAGGCCGTTGGCGCCAATGCTGTTGCCTTCCGTGCCCCAGACGTTACCACCATCGACGAACGTGAAGACGCGCAGCGTGCGGTCATAGCCCGTACCCGGCAGCGGGAAGGTCAGCTCGATGTTGCCGACCAGCATCTTCGAGCCGCCGATCGGGTCGTTCGTCGTCTTGTCGCGCGGACCCAGCGAGCTCGGCTCGTAGCCACGCACCGAACCGATACCACCGGCGTAGTAGTTCTTGAAGATCGGGTACGGCTTGCCGCTGAGGCCGTTACCGTAGCCGCCCTGGAAGTTCAGGCCCAGCACGAAGCCGCGCGCGAACGAGTAGTAGTACTGCGCCTGAATATCGGCCTTGTAGTACTGCGTACCGCCAACCGGCGTGCCGTACTCGGCGTTCGCCTGCGTGAAGTAGCCCTTGCTCGGCACGAGCGCGCTGTCACGCGCGTCGCGCGACCAGCCCACCGTGAGCGGTACGTTGTTCGACACGCGGCCAAACTGGTTCACGTAGTCGATATAGCTCTGCGGCGTGTTCGAGTCGACGTCGAGCGTGTCCTGCTCGAAGCCGGCGCCGAAGTAGACCGTGTCGACTTCCGAGAACGGGATGCCGAACTTGAGGTCGCCGCCCATCGTGATGATGCGGAAGCTCGAATCGGTCGAGTAGTACAGCGGCTGGTACGTGCGGTAGTAGACGTCGGTAATGCGCTTGATGCCGTCCACCGTGAAGTACGGGTCCACCTGCGTGAGGGCTAGCGTGCGGTACGTCTTCGCGGTGTTCACGTTCAGCGAGAGCGAGGTGCCCGAACCGAACACGTTGTCCTGCGACACGCCCGCCGAGAGCACCACCTTGTCCGTGGACGAGAAGCCCGCACCCAGCGTGATCGCGCCGGTCGGCTTTTCAGCGACCTTCACGTTCACGTCCACCTGGTCGGCCGTGCCTTCCACGGGCACCGTGGTCACGTCGACGTCGGTGAAGTAGCCCAGACGGTTGATACGGTCCTTCGAGAGCGCGAGGCGGTTCGAATCGAACCACGAGCTTTCGAGCTGGCGCATTTCGCGGCGCACGACTTCGTCGCGTGTGCGCGTGTTGCCCACCACGTTGATGCGGCGCACGTACACGCGGCGGCTCGGATCGACCTGCAGCGTGAGGTTGACCGTGTGGTTCGCCTGATCGATCTGCGGCAGCGCATTGACGGTCGCGAACGCGTAACCGTATTCGCCGAGCTTGTCGACGATGGCCTTGGTCGTGGCCTGCAGCTTCTCAGCCGAGAAGGTGTCGCCCGGCTTGATCTTGATGAGCTTCTTGAGCTCGGCCTCACGGTCGAGCAGATTGCCCGACAGCTGGATGCCCGACACCTTGTACGGCTCACCTTCGTGAATGCCGATGGTGAGGTACATGTCCTTCTTGTCGGGCGAGATCGAGACCTGCGTCGAGTCGATGTTGAACTCGAGGTAGCCGTGGTTCAGGTAGTACGAGCGCACGTTCTCGAGGTCGCCCGTGAGCTTTTCCTTCGAGTACAGGTCGTTCTTCGTGTACCACGAGAACCAGTTCGGCGTGGACAGCTGCATCTCCGAGAGAAGCGTGCCGCTGCTGTACGTCTTGTTGCCGATGAAGTTGATCTGGCGGATCTTCGCGCTCGGACCTTCGACCACCGAGAACAGCAGACCGACGCGATTGCGGTCGATCGGCGTGACCGTGGTCGTGACCTCGGCGGCATAGAAGCCGCGCGTGAGGTACTGGCGCTTGAGCTCCTGCTCGGCCTTGTCGACGAGCGCCTTGTCGTAGTAGCGGCCTTGCGAGAGACCCACCGCGCGCAGCGCCTTCGTGAGGTTGTCCTTGTCGAATTCCTTGATGCCCGCGAAGTCGATCGTGCCGATGGCCGGGCGCTCCTGCACCTGCACCACCACTACGCCGCCTTCGGTGGCGATCTTCACGTCATTGAAGAAGCCCGTCGCATACAGTGCGCGGATGGCCTCGGACGCCTTGTCGTCGGTGAACGTGTCGCCCTGCTTGATCGGCAGGTAGGCGAACACCGTGCCCGGCTCGACGCGTTGCAGCCCTTCGATGCGGATGTCCTGAACCACGAAAGGCGTCGTTGCTGCGTGGGCAACGAGTCCATGTGCGGCGATCGCCGCGGCCGCAACCGTTTTTGGAACCAAGCGATGAGGTCTAAACAACGTGCTTCCCCAATTATGTATAGCTGCATCAGGTCAGGCGGCCCGCCCACGGACGCCGCCAGACATCTTTAAAAATGGATTAACCGAGCCAGATCGTTGAACAACGCGATCGCCGACAGTGCGACGATGCAGGCAAGTCCCGCGCGCTGCAGTACGAGCTGCCAGCGGTCCGAGACGGCTTTGCCCGTTACGGCTTCAACCGCATAATATAACAGATGCCCCCCGTCCAATACCGGAATTGGGAGCAGATTCAATACGCCGAGGCTGATGCTCACGAGAGCGAGGAACGACAGGAACGCCGAGGGACCGAGTCTCGCGCTCTTGCCGGCATAGTCGGCAATCGTCACCGGGCCCGACAGATTCTTCAGCGAGGCTTCGCCCGTGATCATGCGGCCGAACATCCTCAGCGAATACACCGCAATGTCCCACGTGCGATACGCACCGAGCCGCACGCTCTCGAGCGGCCCGTAACGCACATCCACGGAAGGCGCCTGCGCCGAGAGCGCCGCGCCGATTCGGCCCACTTCCTCACCGGTCTGCGCGTCGCGCTGCAGGGCGGGAGTGACCGTGAGCATGAGCGTCTGCTGCGCGTGCTGGGAAGCGTCGCCGCGCGCGACCGTGAGCCGCACGGGCTTGCCCGCACGCGCCTTCACCCAGGCGATGAAAGTGCTTGCGCTGTCCACGGGTCGGCCATCGACGGCGCGCAGCTGATCGCCCGCCTGCAGCCCGGCATGTTGCGCCGCACTACCCGCCTCCACCGCCGCCACCTTGAGCGTGTTACCGCCCGCCTCGAGGCCGAGCTTCGCCATGAAGTCGTCGTCGAGATCCTTGCCGGTCAGTTGCGAGAGATCGAGCGGAAAATCGTAGGTGCCCTCGCCATCGCGCGCGGCAAGGACGACATGGCCCTGGTCGAACGCCGTGGCGAGCAGTTTCCAGCGCAGGTCCGACCACGATCGCACGGGCTCGGTGCGGCTGCCGTTTGCATCGCTCACCGAAAGAATCGTTTCGCCGCCCTGGAAGCCGGCACGCGCCGCTGCCGTTTGCGCGGGCGGCGCCGCGACAATCGCCTTCTGCTCGGTCACCCCGCTCGCGTAGACCACGGAAAAGAGCGCAATGGCCAGCACGAAATTGGCGATCGGCCCCGCCGCGACGATCGCAATGCGCTTGCCAACCGACTGGCGGTTGAATGCATGTGGCAAATCGCCTGCGGGAATCTGATCGGCCGATTCGCGCTCGTCGAGCATCTTCACGTAGCCGCCGAGCGGCAGCGCTGCGATGGTCCACTCGGTGCCGCTCTTTTTGCTGACCCACTGGACGAGCGGCCGGCCAAAGCCGATCGAGAAACGCAGGACCTTCACGCCGCACAGACGCGCGACGCTGTAGTGCCCGTATTCGTGCACGACGACCAGAACGCCGATCGCCACGACGAATGCGACCAGTTCGGTAAGCAGGTTCATGAGCGCCTCCTGGGCTGGAAGCAGCGCACCGGTGCGGGAGCGGCCCCGAGGTCAGGCTCGCGTGCCAGAGGGGCCGCCAGGGCCCTTCCGCAAGCCCCTCGCTGACCTGTCAGGCCGGCACCGGCAGGCTGTCGATGATGGTGTGAGCCGCGCGGCGAGCCGCCGCGTCGGCTTCGAGCACGACTTCGAGACTCGACGCATTGCGGTTCTCGAGCGCGTTCAGTACGGCATCCACCGTCTGGGCGATGGCCATGAAGCCGATGCGCCGGTTCAAAAATGCCTCCACTGCCACTTCGTTCGCAGCGTTCAGTGCCGCGCTCGCCACGCCGCCGGCGGCCAATGCCTGCATCGCGAGTGCGAGACACGGGAAGCGCGCGTAGTCGGGTTTTTCGAACGTGAGCGTCGCGATTTGCGCGAGATCCAGCTGCGCGACGCCGGAATCGACACGGTCCGGGTACGCCAGCGCGTGCGCGATCGGCGTGCGCATGTCGGGGTTGCCTAGTTGCGCGAGCACCGAACCATCGGCGTACGAAACCATCGAGTGGATCACGCTCTGCGGGTGAATCAGCACGTCGATGCGCTCGCCCGGCAGGTCGAACAGGTAGTGCGCCTCGATCACTTCGAGGCCCTTGTTCATCATCGTGGCCGAATCGACGGAGATCTTGCGGCCCATCGACCAGTTCGGGTGCTTGCAGGCCTCGTCGGGCGTCACGTTCACGAGCGTCGAGGGCTCGCGGGTGCGGAACGGGCCGCCGGAGGCGGTCAGGATGATCTTCGTGACGCCGTCGCGCTCGGCGTTTTCGCGCGGGAAGCACTGGAACACGGCGTTGTGCTCGCTGTCGAGCGGCAGCAGAACGGCGCCGCTGTCGCACACGGCATCGATGAAGATGTCGCCCGACATCACGAGCGCTTCCTTGTTCGCGAGCAGGATCTGCTTGCCGGCCTTCGCCGCTGCGAGCGTGGGCGCGAGACCCGCCGCACCGACGATGGCCGCGACCACGGTGTCGCAGCCGTCGCTCTTCGAGACTTCGACGAGCGCCTGCGGCCCGTAGGTCACGACGGTCTTCGAGCCGGCCGCGCGCAGCTTGCGCTCGACCTGTGCGGCGGTGTCGGCGTCGCCGACCACGGCCACTTCGGGGGCGAAGCGCAGGCATTGTTCGACGAGCTTCTCGCCGTTGCGATGCGCAGTGAGCGCATAGACCGAGAAGCGTTGCGGATGACGCGCGACGACGTCGAGCGTGCTGTCTCCAATCGAGCCCGTGGAACCGAGCAGTGTGAGTCGTTTTTGCATATTCAAATCTCTAACCTGGCGTCCCGGCCAGACGCCTTTAGCCGAGCAGCAGCATGGCGAGCGGCAGCACGGGCAGCAGTGCGTCGATGCGGTCGAGGACTCCGCCGTGGCCCGGCAGAAGCCCGCTCGAATCCTTCACGCCGGCCTGGCGCTTCATCATCGACTCGAACAGATCGCCGATCACGCTGAACGCGACCAGCACGGTAAGTACGAAAAGCGCACGGCCGAGCCCGATCTGGGCGGCGAGCGCGGAATACAGCGTGGGTTCGAACGCGTGCAGCGCGATTGCCGCTCCGGACACCACCATCACGGCGGCCCAGCCGCCCACGGCGCCCTCCCAGGTCTTGCCGGGGCTGATCGCAGGCGCAAGCTTATGCCTTCCGAATGCCTTACCTGCAAAGTATGCGCCGATATCGGCCAGCCAGACCACGAGCAACAGGGACAGAACAAACGCCACGCCGGCCGTGCGCGCGGCCACCAGGGCGTGCCAGCAGGCCGCGAAAACGACGAGCCCGGCGGCCAGCAGGAAGGCGCGCCAGGCGCCGGCGGCGAGCACCGGCTTGCGCAGCAGCACGTAAGGGCCGGCAATGATCCAGAACACGCCCGCCGCCTGAAAGAGCGGCCGGGGCGCCGGCAGGCGCGTACTGAGCGCCACGGCGGCCGCCGCGATCACGGCGTAGACGATCGAGCCGGTCGCGCCCGCCTTCAGCAGACGCGCCCACTCCCATGCGGCGAAGACGACCACGACGCCGATCAGCGCGCCGAACGCCGCCACAGGCGCGAACAGCGTGATCGGCAGGAAGACTGCCAGCAGGACGAGCGCCGTAATGACGCGGGTCTTCAGCATGAAAGCGAATCGGCGTTCTGGGCGACGACCTGCGCGCTCGTGCGGCCGAAGCGGCGCTCGCGCTCCGCATACGAGGCAATGGCGCGGCTGAGCGCTTCGGCGTCGAAATCCGGCCAGAACGTATCGGTGAAATAGAACTCCGCGTAGGCGAGTTGCCAGAGCAGGAAGTTGCTCACCCGCTGCTCGCCGCCCGTGCGAATGAAGAGATCCGGTTCGGGCGCGTAGGCCATGGCCAGATGCTGGGACAGCGTGTCTTCGGTGACGGGAACCGGCTGGCCCGTGGCCGCGGCTTCCTCGACCAGCTTGCGCGTGGCCTGCAGGATATCCCAGCGGCCGCCGTAGTTCGCGGCGATCGTGAGGGTGAGACGGGTGTTGCGCGCGGTTTTGGTTTCCGCGCGGCGAATCAGGTCCTGGATGCGCTCATTGAACATCGACAGGTCGCCGACCACGCGCAGGCGGATGCCGTTCGCGTGCAGGCGCGCCACCTCGCGCTCGAGCGCAGTGACGAAGAGGCGCATGAGGAACGACACTTCGTCGGTCGGGCGGCGCCAGTTCTCGGAGCTGAACGCGAAGAGCGTCACGTATTCGACGCCGCGCTGCACGCACGATTCGACGACCGAGCGCACGGCGTCGACGCCGCGCGTGTGGCCCGCGACGCGCGGCAGGCGCCGCTGGGTTGCCCAACGGCCATTGCCGTCCATGATGATCGCGATGTGGCGCGGCACGGCCGCCACGTCGGGCACGCGAACGGTTGAGCTGGTATAGGTCATGGCCGTCGGACTGTAACTGCGATAAGAAAGGGAAACCGCCTGGAATCTGGCGAATCTGGAGGCCTGAGGCCTCAGACCGTCATGATCTCGGCTTCCTTCGTCTGGACGAGCTTTTCGATTTCGGTCACGAAGCGGTCGGTCAGTTTCTGCACTTCGTCGCCGCCGCGGCGCTCGTCGTCTTCGGAAATTTCCTTGTCCTTCACGAGCTTCTTGAGCTGCTCGTTGGCATCGCGACGCAGGTTGCGCACGGCGACCTTCGCCGTTTCACCTTCGTTCTTGACGACCTTCGTGAGCTCCTTGCGGCGTTCTTCGGTCAGCGCGGGCATCGGCACGCGGATCAGGTCGCCGTGCGTGGCCGGGTTCAGGCCGAGATCCGACTCGCGGATCGCCTTTTCGATGACCGGCACCATCTTCTTTTCCCACGCCTGCACGCCGATCGTGCGCGCGTCGACGAGCGTGAGGTTCGCGACCTGCGAGATGGGCACGGGCGAGCCGTAGTAGTCGACCTGGATGTGGTCGAGCAAACCGGTATGGGCGCGGCCCGTGCGGATTTTCGCCAGATCGCTCTTGAACGCTTCGATCGAGCGCTGCATTTTCTGCTCGGCGCCCTTCTTGATGTCAGCCACAGCCATTTTGATACCTCCGAACCTTCATAACGGAACGGGCCCGCCGGCGCGCTGATGGGCGGCGCGGCCCGTGTTCGAACCTCTCGTGAAACGAGAGTTTACACGTGGACGAGTGTACCTTCGTCTTCGCCCAGAACGATGCGCTTGAGCGCACCCGGCTTGACGATGGAAAAAACCCGGATCGGCAGCTTCTGGTCGCGGCACAGCGCGAACGCGGTGGCGTCCATCACCTGCAGATTGCGGCCAATTGCCTCATCGAAGCTGATCGTCGAGTAGCGCGTGGCGGTCGGGTCCTTCTTCGGGTCGGCCGAATAGACGCCGTCGACCTTGGTGGCCTTCAGCACGACTTCGGCGCCGACTTCCGAGCCGCGCAGCGCAGCAGCCGTGTCGGTGGTGAAGAACGGGTTACCCGTGCCGGCGGCAAAGATCACGACCTTGCCTTCTTCGAGCTGGCGAATCGCGCGGGGGCGGATGTACGGCTCGACGACCTGGTCCATGCGCAGCGCCGACTGCACGCGCGCCTCGATGCCTGCGTGACGCATGGCGTCCTGCAGCGCGAGCGCGTTCATCATCGTGGCCAGCATGCCCATATAGTCGGCCGTGGCGCGGTCCATACCGGCTGCGCCGCCCGCGACACCGCGGAAAATGTTGCCGCCGCCGATCACGACTGCGAGCTGGGTGCCCAGACGCACCACCTCGGCCACGTCTGCCACCATACGTTCGATCGTGGCGCGATTGATGCCGAAGGCATCATCGCCCATCAGGGCTTCGCCGGAAAGTTTGAGCAGGACGCGTTTATAGGCGGGTGTGGGCATGGAGGTATCCAGGATCGCGCGCAAAGGGCAATAACTTGAAACTGTAGGGGTGAAATACGGCTTCGGGCAAGCGCCGCCAGAAATAGCGAAGATTTCCGACGCCGCGCACGGCGGGGGACTACCATGCGCGTCGCCGCTACGCTGCCCGCCACGGCGGATTGCTCCGCCACGGCTTACCACTGAACAAACTGCGGTGCTGCAACAACTGCAGTCGCCGCCTGCCGCGCTGGGCGCGGCGAGACGGGCTGACCGATCTTTATTGCTGCTTTGCAGCAGCGACTTGCGCGGCCACTTCGGCAGCGAAGTCGTCCTGGCGCTTCTCGATGCCTTCGCCGACCACGAAGAGGGCGAACTTCTGCACCGTCGTGCCAGCAGCCTTGAGCATCTGCTCGATCGTCTGCTTGTCGTTCTTAACGAACGGCTGGTTCAGCAGCGAGACTTCCTTCAGGTACTTCTGGACCGAACCTTCGACCATCTTCGCGACGATCTCAGCCGGCTTGCCCGATTCCGCAGCCTTCTGCTCGGCGATGCTGCGCTCCTTGGCGATCAGGTCGGCAGGCACGTCGTCCGACGACAGCGAGACCGGCTTCATCGCGGCGATGTGCATCGCGACGTCCTTGCCCACTTGCTCGTCGGCACCCGTGTACTCGACCAGCACGCCGATGCGCGTGCCGTGCAGGTACGCAGCCAGCTGGTTGGCGGTTTCGAAACGCGCGAAACGGCGGATCGAGAGGTTTTCGCCGATCTTGCCGACCAGTGCGAGGCGCACTGCGTCGACCGTCGAGCCGTCCAGCGCCAGCGCCGACAGAGCGGCGACGTCAGCCGGGTTTTGCGTGGCGACGAGTTCGGCGATCTTCTTCGAGAAGCCGATGAAGTCATCGTTCTTCGAAACGAAGTCGGTTTCGCAGTTCAGTTCGACGATCGCGCCAGCGCCGCCGCCGATGAACGACGAGATCACGCCTTCAGCCGTGACGCGCGAAGCGGCCTTGCTGGCCTTGTTGCCGAGCTTCACGCGCAGCAGTTCTTCGGCACGCGCGAGGTCGCCGTCGGCTTCCGTCAGCGCCTTCTTGCATTCCATCATCGGCGCGTCGGTCTTCGCGCGCAGTTCTGCCACCATGCTTGCGGTAATTGCCGCCATCATTCGCTCCTTGAGTCTGTCTGGTACACGCCGCCCGCCTTTCGACGCGGCCGGCAGAAATTCGTTTCCGTTTCCGCCTGCGGTGAAACGCTTTTTTACAGCTGCTTCTACAGGGCTACGGTGCCGCTCATATGACGCGGCGACGAAAGTCGCGGCTTAAAAAAAAGGGGCCTATGGAAAGCCCCCTTTTCTTGCCGGACACGGGGCAGCTTACGCCTCCGGGTTGACCTCGACGAACTCGTCGTCGCCGTCGTTGCCGCGCGCAGCGACAACCACGTCGTTGACCGCGTTCGCACGGCCTTCGAGGATCGCGTCAGCCACGCCTTGCGTGTAGAGCGCAACAGCCTTGCTCGCGTCGTCGTTGCCCGGGATCACGTAATCGATGCCTTCCGGCGAGTGGTTCGTGTCGACCACGGCGATCACGGGGATGCCCAGCTTGTTCGCTTCCGTCACGGCAATCTTGTGGTAGCCGACGTCGACCACGAAGATCGCGTCCGGAATGCCGCCCATGTCCTTCACGCCGCCGATCGACTTCTGCAGCTTGGCGATTTCGCGTTCGAACAGGAGCGCTTCCTTCTTGCTCATCTTCTCGAGCTCGCCCGCTTCCACGGCTGCTTCCATGTCCTTCAGGCGCTTGATCGAAACCTTCAGCGTCTTGAAGTTGGTCAGCATGCCGCCGAGCCAGCGTGCGTTCACGAACGGCATACCAGCGCGTTGTGCCTCTTCGGCGATCGTGTCGCGCGATTGACGCTTCGTGCCGACGAACAGGATCGTGCCGCGGTTCGCTGCCAGTTGACGCACGTACTTCAGCGCGTCGTTGTACATCGGCAGCGTCTTTTCGAGGTTGATGATGTGAATCTTGTTGCGATGACCGAAGATGAAGGGGGCCATCTTCGGGTTCCAGAAGCGCGTTTGGTGACCGAAGTGGACACCGGCTTCCAGCATTTGGCGCATGGTAACTGCCATGAGAAATTCTCCGCTAGGGTTTGGGTCTGAAGCCGGCTGCCGTATCGGTGCGCCCTCCCATTTCCGGAGATCGACGCGCCCGACACCCTGGGTGCGCCGGCTTGCGAGTGTGCTGCCTGAAGAAGATGCTTCCGAATGTTCTTCGCGCACCCGCCAAAATGCGTTTTTGGCAAAGCGCTCCGCGGCAACGGCGGATTCAGCCACTTCCACGAACTCCGAACGCGAATCCGAAAGATATGGGAAGCGACTTAGCCGAAGAGTATAGCACGCAAACTGCCCCTTACTCAAGACAGCTATTACCCGCGGAATACGGCGCCATCAATGGCAATGCGGCGCGCGGCGCATTTGCCATTGATGGCGCCCCGCCTTCTCAAAAGTCAGCGACCCCTGGCATTAGGTGCGATAATTCCATATTCGACTGCATTTCCGGGCGCATACCATGGCCATTTCGATCAAGAACGAACAAGACATCGCGCAAATGCGCGTCGCCTGCCGGCTGGCGAGCGAGGTGCTCGACTACATCACGCCGTTCGTCACCGCGGGTGTGACGACGGGTGAGCTCGACCGCCTTTGCCACGAGTACATGACCAACGTGCAGGGCACGGTGCCCGCGCCGCTGAACTATCAGCCGCCGGGCTATCCGCCCTACCCGAAGGCAATCTGCACCTCTGTGAACGACGTGATCTGTCACGGTATTCCCGGCGACAAGGCGCTGAAGAACGGCGACGCGCTCAATATCGACATCACCGTCATCAAGGAAGGCTATTTCGGCGACACGAGCCGCATGTTCATCGTCGGCGAAGGCTCGATCCTCGCGAAGCGCCTCGTGCAGACCACCTATGAATGCATGTGGCTCGGCATCGACCAGGTGCGTCCCGGCGGCCATCTGGGCGACATCGGCCACGCCATTCAGCGCTACGCCGAAAGCCAGGGCTACAGCGTGGTGCGCGAATACTGCGGCCACGGCATCGGCACGGTGTTCCACGAAGACCCGCAGGTCCTGCACTACGGCCGCCCCGGCACCGGCATCGAGCTCGTGCCCGGCATGATCTTCACCGTCGAGCCGATGATCAACGCCGGCCGCCGCGACATTCGCACCATGCCGGACCAGTGGACCGTCAAGACAAAGGACCGCAGCCTCTCGGCACAGTGGGAACACACGGTACTGGTGACGGAAACGGGCTACGAAGTCCTGACGGTCTCGGCGGGTACGCCCGCTAAGCCTGCCATCGTCGCGCAGATGGCGGGCACCGCGGCCTGAGCGTCCGAAAAAGTGCCGGAAAGCGCTTCGCGGCGCGATCCGGCGCAAAATGGATAGGCTCGTAGAACATCGGCCTGCGGCCTCGAGGCAGTACGTCCAGCGCGAGCGATGCACCCAATGCGGACGCCGCCCGGCGCCCGCAGCATGATGAGGCAGCCCGCAAAGCAGCCGACGCATTAACCGACGAACCAACGCGGCCAGCCGCCATCGCGAGGCGCGCCGCGCGCACGACCAGCCGCCCGCCCAACCACGCCAGACACGACCCGAGCCCATGAGTGTTCCCGCTGTCGCCGTTCCCGATACGTCGTCGCTGAAGTCCGACTACAAGGCCGCCAAGGCCCAGTTGCTCGAGCGTTTCAAGACCGCGACCAATGTCGACTCGCTGATGCGCGCCCTCGCCCGCATCACCGACGACACCTTGCGCAGCGCCTGGAACCGGTGCGAGCTGCCGGCCACGCTGGCGCTCGTGGCGGTGGGCGGCTTCGGGCGCGGCGAGCTTGCGCCCTGGTCCGACGTCGACATCCTCGTGCTGCTGCCGGACGACGAGCCGCTCGCGCCGCTCGAAGAACGCATCGAGCGTTTTATCGGCCTTGCATGGGATCTCGGACTCGATATCGGCAGCAGCGTGCGCAGCGTCTCGCAATGCCTCGAAGAAGCCGCCAACGACGTCACCGTGCGCACGTCGCTCCTCGAGGCGCGCCGCATCACGGGCAGCGCGACGCTGTTCGGCGACTTCGCGCAGCGCTATCGCGACGCCATGGACCCGCGCGCATTCTTCCAGGCGAAGGTGCTCGAAATGCGCCAGCGCCATGCGCGCTTCCAGGACACGCCCTATTCGCTCGAACCCAACATCAAGGAAAGCCCCGGCGGCCTGCGCGACCTGCAGCTGATCCTCTGGATCACCGAGGCCGCCGCCTTCGGCAGCAGCTGGAAGGAGCTGGACCAGCGCGGCCTCATCACCGGGCGCGAGGCGCGCGAACTGCGCCGCAACGAGGCATTTCTCAAGGCGCTGCGCGCGCGCCTGCATGTGATCGCGGGCCGCCGCCAGGACATCCTCGTGTTCGACCTGCAGACGGCCGTGGCCGAAAGCTTCGGCTACAAGGCGAGCAGCGCGCGGCGCGCGAGCGAACAGCTCATGCGCCGCTACTACTGGGCCGCGAAGGCGGTCACTCAGCTTTCTACCATCCTGATCCAGAACATCGAGGCGCAGCTCTTCCCGAGCACGAGCGGCATCACGCGCACGCTCTCGGAGCACTTCGTCGAGAAGCAGGGGATGCTGGAGATCGTCAGCGACGACGTGTTCGAGCGCGAGCCGCACGCAATCCTCGAGGCGTTCCTGCTCTACGAGCAGGTGCCCGGCGTGAAGGGCCTGTCGGCGCGCACGCTGCGCGCGCTCTACAACGCGCGCGAGACCATGGACCAGAACTGGCGCCGCGACCCGGAAAACCGCCGGCTCTTCATGGAGATCCTCAAGCAGCCGGCCGGGATTACGCACGCCATGCGCCTCATGAACCAGACGAGCGTGCTCGGGCGCTATCTGCTGAATTTCCGCCGCATCGTCGGGCAGATGCAGCACGACCTCTATCACGTCTATACGGTCGATCAGCACATCCTGATGGTGCTGCGCAATATGCGCCGCTTCGCCGTGGCCGAGCATGCGCACGAGTATCCGTTCTGCAGCCAGCTCATCGCCAACTTCGAGCGTCCGTGGGTGCTCTACGTCGCGGCGCTGTTCCACGACATCGCCAAGGGCCGCGGCGGCGACCACTCGCAGCTCGGCATGGCCGACGCGCGGCGCTTTTGCCGCGAGCACGACATCACGGGCGACGACGCGGACCTGGTCGTCTGGCTCGTCCAGCAGCACCTGACGATGAGCCAGGTCGCCCAGAAGCAGGACATCACCGACCCTGAGGTCGTGAAGCGCTTCGCGGAGCTCGTCGGTACGGAGCGGCGTCTTTCGGCGCTCTACCTGCTGACGGTCGCCGACATTCGCGGCACGAGCCCAAAGGTCTGGAACAACTGGAAAGGCAAGCTGCTCGAAGACCTCTACCGCTCGACGCTCGCCGTGCTCGGCGGCGCCAAGCCCGACGCGCACTCGGAGCTCAAGACGCGTCAGGAGCTGGCGCTTGCGCTGCTGCGTCTCGAGACCGTGCCGGAGCACGCGCACCGCGCGCTCTGGGACAAGCTCGACGTCGGCTACTTCCTGCGCCACGACGCCGCCGATATCGCCTGGCAAACGCGCGTGCTCTACCGCCACGTCGAGGCGCCGGAGCCGGTCGTGCGCGCGCGCCCGTCGCCGATCGGCGAGGCGCTGCAGGTGCTCGTCTACGCGCAGGACCGCCCCGACCTGTTCGCGACGATGTGCGCGTACTTCGACCGCAGCGGTCTTTCCGTGCTCGACGCGCGCGTGAGCACCACGCGCCACGGCTACGCGCTCGATAACTTCATCGTCGCCCACACCGAGGGCGACGTGCACTACCGCGATATCGCGAACCTCGTCGAGCAGGAACTCGCGGCGCGTCTGAAGGCGACGGGCAATGCCCTGCCCGAGCCGTCGAAGGGCCGTCTCTCGCGCCTGTCACGCACCTTCCCGGTGACGCCGCGCGTCGACCTGCGGGCCGACGAGCGCGGCCAATACTACATCCTGTCCGTGTCGGCGAACGACCGGCCGGGCCTTCTCTATTCCATCGCGCGCGTGCTCGCGGAGCATCAGGTCGGCGTCCATGCGGCGCGGATCAATACGCTCGGCGAACGCGTGGAAGACGTGTTTCTGCTCGACGGCTCGGGGCTCTCCGACAACCGCCAGCAGATTCATGTCGAAACCGAATTGCTGCGCGCGATCGCAGTGTGAATGACCCAAGCGAAATACCAGATCCATGCGAGCCAAACTGACAGCCAAACATCCGCGCCCGACCACTCCGGAACGCGCCCCCGTCCGCCGCGGCAGTACGACCGCGCGTAAGCCGGTGCGGCCGGCGGAGGCGCGGGCGACGGACGCTCGGCCGACATCGGCCGCGAAGACTTCCGCCGGGAAGCCCGTGCGCGCCTCAACCGGACGCACCGCGCCTCGCACTGGCGATACGCGCCCGGGCGAGCGCCCGGCGCGGCCGGCTCGCGAAGGCGGATTCGGCGACGAGCGCCGCCCAGCCCGTCGCTCCGGCGATGAGGCGCGTGGATTTGCACGCGGCCGTGACGAAGGTGGTGCACGCCCCTTCGCGCGCCGCGCCGAGGGCGACGACCGCCGCCCGCCACGCAGCCGCGACGAAGGTGGCGCACGCCCCTTTGCACGCCGCCCCGAGGGTGATGACCGACGTCCGCCGCGTAGCCGTGAAGAAGGTGGCGCACGCTCCTTCGCGCGCCGTGCCGAGGGTGATGATCGTCGTCCGCCGCGTAGCCGTGAAGAAGGTGGCGAGCGTCGCTTCGAACGACGCACCGAAGGCGATGATCGCCGCACCGCACGTGGCCGCGATGAAGGCGGCGCACGCCCCTTCGCGCGGCGTGCCGAGGGCGACGACCGACGCCCGCCGCGCAGCCGCGAAGATGGTGGCGACCGGCGCTTCACGCGTCGTGCCGAAGGCGATGACCGCCGCCCGCCGCACAGCCGTGAAGACGGCGGTGCGCGCCCCTTCGCACGCCGCCCCGACGGTGATGACCGCCGCCCGCCGCGCAGCCGCGAAGACGGTGGCGAACGTCGTTTCGAACGACGCACCGAAGGCGATGACCGTCGCCCCGCACGCGGCCGCGACGAAGGCGGTGCACGCCCCTTCGCGCGCCGTGCTGAGGATGACGACCGCCGCCCGCCACGCAGCCGCGAAGACGGTGGCGACCGGCGCTTCACGCGTCGTACCGAAGGCGATGACCGCCGCCCGCCGCGCAGCCGCGAGGAAGGCAGCGAGCGTCGCTTCGAACGGCGCAGCGAAGGCGATGATCGCCGCCCGCCGCGTAGCCGCGGCGAAGGCAGCGAGGGACGCTTCGAACGCCGCAGTAACAGCGACGACCGCCGCCCCGCACGCACCCGCGACGAGGGCACGGAGCGTCGTTCCGCGCGCCCGGTGAAATCCGCCTGGAGCGATGACCGCGGCGGCGCTGCGCCGCGCGCTCGCCGCAGTACCGAAGAAGGCGGTGGCAGCCGCAAGACCGCCAGCCCTGTCAAACCGGTTGGGAAGCCCCCGCGCCGCACCGACGACGCCGAAACCGCACCGCGCCGCACACCGCGCGAAGAAGTCGATGGCGACAACACCCTGCGCCTTTCCAAGCGCATGTCCGAACTGGGCCTGTGCTCGCGCCGTGAAGCCGACGAATGGATCGAAAAAGGCTGGGTTTATGTGGACGGCGAAGTCGTCGACACGCTCGGCGCCAAGGTCACGCCGAATCAGCGCATCGAAGTCGATCCGGCCGCGCTCGCCGCGCAGGCGCGCCAGGTGACGATCCTGCTGCACAAGCCGGTGGGCTACGTGTCGGGCCAGGCCGAGGACGGCTATGAACCCGCCGCCACGCTCATCACGGGCGAGAATCATTGGGACGGCGACCACTCGGGCATCCGCTTCTCGGCGAAGCATCTGCGCACGCTCGCGCCGGCCGGCCGCCTCGACATCGACTCGACCGGCCTGCTCGTGCTGACCCAGGACGGTCGCGTGGCCAAGCAGTTGATCGGCGAGAGTTCGGACATCGACAAGGAATACCTCGTGCGCGTCACCTACAACGACATCGAGACCGAAATCGACCAGCACTTCCCGCCCGAGTTGCTCGCTCAGCTGCGCCACGGCCTGTCGCTCGACGACGTGCCGCTCAAGCCCGCGCAGGTGAGCTGGCAAAACGGCGAGCAGTTGCGTTTCGTGCTGCGCGAAGGCAAGAAGCGCCAGATCCGTCGCATGTGCGAACTGGTCGGCCTCAAGGTCGTGGGCCTCAAGCGTGTGCGCATGGGCCGCGTGCTGCTCGGCGCGCTGCCGCAGGGCCAATGGCGCTATCTGGCCGCCAACGAAGCGTTCTAGCGCCACATCGGCGTCAAACGCCGCACTGTATGAAAAACGGGAGCCAGATGGCTCCCGTTTTTCTTGATGCTTCGACTTTCAGTCGTCGCGGTTCGGGTCGAGTTCCGGAAACAGGACCTCCGTAAAGCCGAACTTCGAGAAGTCGGTAATGCGCATGGGATACAGCTTGCCGATCAGGTGATCGCATTCGTGCTGGACGACCCGTGCGTGAAAGCCCTCGGCCACACGTTCGATGGGCGTGCCGTACTGATCGAAGCCGTCGTAGCGGATCATCGAATAGCGGCTCACGGCGCCGCGCAGGCCCGGCACCGAAAGACACCCCTCCCAGCCCTCTTCCATGTCGTGCGAC
The DNA here is from genome assembly GCF_001718195.1 of Paraburkholderia nodosa. GTDB lineage: Bacteria > Pseudomonadota > Gammaproteobacteria > Burkholderiales > Burkholderiaceae > Paraburkholderia > Paraburkholderia nodosa_A. Next base: position 144,143 of record NZ_MCNV01000009.1, on the reverse strand, counting down.
AGCGGATGGATGACCGGGTTGATGAGCACCGTCTGCGGCACGGCCGGCGCCTCGGGATAGCGCTCGTTCTGCTCGAAACCGAAGATCACCACCTGCAAATCGACGCCGATCTGCGGGGCGGCGAGTCCGGCGCCGTTCGCCGCGTGCATGGTGTCGAACATATCGGCAATGAGTTCGTGCAACTCGGGCGTATCGAAGTGATCGACCGGCCTCGCAATGCCAAGCAGGCGCGGATCGCCCATTCTGAGAATTTCGCGAATCATGTCGTTTGCCCCTCCAGGAGCTTGCGCATTCCTTCTTCGTCGAGCACCGGCACGCCGAGTTCCTCGGCTTTTGCGAGCTTGCTGCCCGCGTCGGCGCCCGCCACCACGTAATCGGTCTTCTTCGATACCGAGCCGGCGACCTTCGCACCGGCTGCTTCGAGCATCTCCTTTGCCTCGTCGCGCGAGAGCGTGGGCAGCGTACCCGTGAGCACCACAGTCTTGCCGGCCAGCACGCCCACCGGCGCCTTGGGCGCGGGCGGCCCTTCCGCCCATGTCACTTTGCCCGGCGCGCGCAGTTGCTCGATCACTGTGCGGTTATGCTCTTCCGCAAAAAACTCGTGGATCGCAAGCGCGACGATAGGGCCCACATCGTTGACTTCGAGCAATTCCTCGACCGTCGCGTTCATGATCGGATCGAGCGAGCCGAAGTGCTTCGCAAGATCCTTCGCCGTCGATTCGCCCACGTGCCGGATGCCGAGCGCGTAAACGAAGCGCGCAAGTGACGTCGATTTGGCCTTCTCGAGCGAGTCGAGCAGGTTCTGCGCCGACTTGTCCGCCATGCGCTCGAGTTGCGCGAGCGTGCCGAAGCCGAGATTGAACAGATCGGCGGGCGTGCGCACGAGGTTCTGGTCGACCAGCTGGTCGATGATCTTCTCGCCCAGGCCGTCGATATCGAGCGCGCGGCGCTGGGCGAAGTGCCAGAGCGCCTGCTTGCGCTGGGCCGGACAGAACAGTCCGCCCGTGCAACGCGCGATTGCCTCGTCGGGCAGCCGCTCGATGCGCGACCCGCAGACCGGGCATTCGGTCGGCATGACGAACTCGTGGGCGTCGGCCGGACGGCGGTCCATGAGCGCACTGACCACCTCGGGAATCACGTCGCCGGCACGCCGCACGATCACCGTGTCGCCGATGCGGATGTCCTTGCGCCGCACCTCGTCTTCGTTGTGCAGCGTGGCGTTGGTCACCGTCGCGCCGCCGACGAACACCGGCTCGAGCCGCGCGACCGGCGTAATCGCGCCCGTGCGGCCCACCTGGACGTCGATCGCCAGCAGCTTCGTGAGCGCTTCCTGGGCCGGGAACTTGTGCGCGAGCGCGAAGCGCGGCGCGCGCGAGACGAAGCCGAGCGCATCCTGCTCGTCGCGGCGGTTCACCTTGTAGACCACGCCGTCGATGTCGTACGGCAGGCCGTCGCGCTTCTCGCCCACCGTGCGGAAAAATTCCAGCAGACCGTGCGCGCCCTTCACGACCGCTCGCTCGGCATTGACCGGCAGGCCCATTTCCGCGTACCAGTCGAGCAGTTCGCTATGGGTGGCCGGCATCGGCTCGCCGTCGAGCACGCCAATGCCGTAAGCGAAAAACGAGAGCGGCCGCTGCGCCGTGATTTTCGGATCGAGCTGGCGCAGGCTGCCCGCCGCCGCGTTGCGCGGGTTCGCGAATTCCTTGTGGCCGGCATCGCGCTGACGCTGGTTCATGCGCTCGAAGTCGCGGCGGAACATCAGCACCTCGCCGCGCACGTCGAGCACCTTCGGCACGCGCTTGCCCTTCAGGCGCAAGGGCAGCGAGCGGATCGTGCGCACGTTCTCCGTGACGTTCTCGCCGGTCGCGCCATCGCCGCGCGTGGAGGCCTGGACGAACACGCCGTCGACGTAGCGCAGCGAGATGGCGAGGCCGTCGAACTTGAGTTCGGCGGCGTATTCGACCTCGACGACTCCGGCGCCTTCGATCTTGCCGAGCGCATCGGCCACGCGCTTGTCGAACGCGACGATGTCTTCGTCGGCAAAGCCGTTGTTGAGCGACAGCATCGGCACGTCGTGGACCACGGGCTCGAAGCCCCCGGCGACTTCGCCACCCACACGCTGCGTGGGCGAATCGGGCGTGATGAGGTCGGGATGCTCGGCTTCGATTTGCTGAAGTTCGCCGAACAGCTTGTCGTATTCCGCGTCAGGCAGCTCCGGCTGGTCGAGCACGTAGTAGGCGTGATTCGCACGCTCGAGTTCGGCGCGCAACCACACCGCGCGCTGTGCAGCGGTGGCTTCTTCGGGGGGACGGGCGGAAGTACGGACCATGCCTTGGGCAACTCGCTGTTGAAAATGATTTCGGACGTCAGATTATCTCAGGAAGCCGCGCGTGTCGCATCGGACGAGCGGCTATCTGCGTGCGCCGCCGAACGGGTCTCGCCAGCGTCCTGGCCGAATGGCCAACGCTGCGTGCGTCGCTCTGGCATCCAGGGCCCGGTGGGCTGAGCTCGAATGCACTGCAACACGCGTGCCGATGCCCTCTGCGCTGTACCGCCTGCGCGCAAAAAAGGCGCGGCGCCTTTACGGCGTCGCGCCTTGTCTGCAGGCCCGCTGCACGCCTTCGGCGCTACTGGCTGAACAGTCGCCGCGTGGCCGGCGAGCCCGCCGGAATGCCGGCCTGCTCCAGCTTCGCGTAGAGCGTCATCAGCTGCTTGTCGATCGACTGCAACACCGATTCCGGCAGCGGCCGGCGCTGGTCGTCGACCACGCGCCCGCCAATGCGCTCGGCAAGCGATTTCGCGTAGTCGCACATCAGGCGGAACGGCAGGATGTCTTCGTCGGCCACGGGCACGTCGAGGATCAGCGTGATCAGTTCACCGCCCTTGTACGTGAGGTCGTCGCGCAGGAAGTTGGTGTCGCCGAACTGCAGCATGAAAACGGGGCTCTGCTTCGCATCGAGCTTGACGAAGCGCGTGCCGTCGCGCGAAAGCAGCAAGCCGTCCTGCGCCGCCACCGCCTGCACGTAGTTTGCCGACCACGGCGCGCCGTCCGACATCACGTTCACGGAAAGCTGGGCGTCGCATTGCGCCGCGAAGCCGTCCAGTTCGCGCGCCATGGCGACCGTCTCCATCATGTCCGGAAACTCGGGCGCGGCGTCGAGCGCGTCGGCGAATTGCTGCACGCCGGTCACGAATTCCGAGAACTCGAGTTCGTTGAGCGGGCCGTTGCGATTCGCGAGTTGCGCAGCCGCGCGCAGTTCCTCGTAGCGCACACCGCTCTGGAGCAACTCCCAGCCGTCGCCCCCTTCGGGTTTGCCTTCGATATGAACCGGCTTGCTGCCCGCGCGGCGCAATCGCTGCGCAAACGGAATCACCCGCTCGCCTGCCACCGGCGCACCAAGCCGGATCGGCACGATGCAGTCGATGCGACGGTCGACCACGGCGGGCGGCGCCGAAGAGATCGTCGTGGCCGCCGGCATGACCGGCTCGATGCGCTCCGCTTCGTCGCCATCGTCCTTTGCGGATTGCGGGGCAGCCGCAGTTGCAGCCGGCGCCTTGTCGGCAGCCTTCTCGGCAACTTCGTGCGCATCGGATTCAGCTTCCGGAAAGCCGTTGGGCGTCGTCGTTTCCGCCTGGATGTCGGCTGGCGTGTCGAGCGGCGCAGCAGTGCCGAAACCCGGCTCCACGCGCCCGGCTTGCGTGCTGCCCGCGAGCGACGGCTCGCGGCGCGACGGAGCATGGGCCGGTTCGATGAACGGGCTCGGCTCCTGGAACTCGTCGCGCTGCGGCGCTTCGACTGCCTCTTCGGGCATCGGGCGCGGCATGCGCCGGCGCACTCTCGCGCCCTGCCACGCGTTGTACACCACCACGCCCCCGACGACCACGGCGCCCGCGCCGATCAACCCGAGAGTCAATTCATCCATGCATGCTCCATCAGCAATTCTTTTTCGACGGCGTGCTCATTGCATGCGCCGTTGCTCTGGCGCGCGCATTGCGCGCGGCGGCTGCCTCACTGATGGCGCCGCCGGCCGCGCATCGCGCGCCGTCCGTTAGACCGTATAAATCGATTAGACCGTATTTTGGGCGAAACCCGCTGCCGTTTCCATGTCGACCGCGACGATGCGCGAAACGCCCTGCTCCTGCATCGTCACGCCAATGAGCTGCTGCGCCATCTCCATGGCGATCTTGTTGTGCGAAATGAACAGGAACTGTGTTTTGTCCGACATCGCGCGAACAAGGTTCGCGAAGCGCTCGGTGTTCGCGTCGTCGAGCGGTGCGTCCACTTCGTCTAGCAAGCAGAACGGCGCCGGGTTGAGCTGGAACATCGCGAACACGAGGGCCGTGGCCGTGAGCGCTTTCTCGCCGCCGGAGAGCAGGTGAATCGTCGAATTCTTCTTGCCGGGCGGTTGCGCCATCACCTGCACGCCGGCATCGAGAATCTCGTCGCCGGTCATGATGAGCTTCGCCTGACCGCCGCCGAACAGGCGCGGGAACAGCTCGCCGAAATGACGGTTCACCTCGTCGAAGGTGCCCTGCAGCAGCGTGCGCGTTTCCTGGTCGATCTTGCGGATCGCGTCTTCGAGCGTTTCGATTGCGCTCGTGAGGTCGGCCGACTGCGCGTCGAGGAAGGTCTTGCGCTCCTTCGCCGCGGCCAGTTCGTCGAGCGCGGCCATGTTCACGGGCCCAAGCGCCGTGATCGCGTTGTTGATGCGCGTAACCTCGCCTTGCAGATACGACGGCTTCATATCGGCCGTGAGCTTTTCCTGCAGCGCGGCCTCGTCGACGCCCGCGGCCTGCAGTTGCTCGACGAACTGCTCGCCGTTCAGGCGCGCGGCCTGCTCCTTGAGCTGAAGCTCGGTGATGCGGTCGCGCAACGGCTGCAACGCGCGCTCCGCGGCGAGGCGGGTTTCGTCGGCGGCCCGCAGCTTCGCGCTCAGATCGTCGAGTTCGGCGCGCGCGGCACGCAGCGTATCTTCCTTCTGGGCGCGAATTTCCAGCGCGTCCTGCAGGCCCGTGTGCGCGGTCTGCTCGTTGATCGTTTCCAGCTCGGCGCGCGCGTCTTCGAGCGACGCGGCCACGCGTTCGCTCTGATCGTGCGCGACCTGAATGTTGCGCTTCAACTCTTCGATGCGGTTCGCCATGTTGCGCGCGGCAAAGCGCGCGTCGGCCGCCGCACGTTCGAGGTCGCGCGCCTCATTGCGCGCCGCGCCGAGTTCCTCGTCGAGCGACTCGAAGGCGAGCTGGTTGTCCTCGAAGCGGGCCTGCAGTTCGGCGAGTTCCACATCGTGGCGCTCGAAGTTCGCTTCCGATTCTGCCCGCAATGCGCGCTGCTCTTCGATCTGCGTGCGGATCTCGTCGAGCTCTTCACGGATCTGCGTGCTGCGCGCCGTGTAGCGTTCATGCGCCTGCGTCAGCTTGAGCACATCCATCTGCAGCGCGTGCACGCGCTGGGTCGCGCGCTCGGCCTGCTGGCGCACATCCGTGAGCACCTGGGCGGCCTGCGTGTGCGCCGCTTCCGCGCGCACGACAGCCGTGCGTGCATCGTCGGCGAGCAGCGTCTGGGCGCGCACCTGGCGCTCGAGATTCTCGATTTCCTGCTGACGCGCGAGCATGCCGGCCTGCTCGGTGTCGGCGGCGTACAGCTGCACGCCTACGCGCGTCACCGTATGGCCAGCCTTCACGACGAACGCGCCGCTGCCTGGCAGCTGCGCACGCTGGGCGAGCGCTTCGGCGAGATCGTTCGCAACGTAGGTCGAGCCGAGCCATTCGGTGAGCACTGCGCGCAAGCCTGCATCGTCGATACGGACGAGCGAGAGCAGCGGCGTGAGCCCCGCGGCCGCAGCGCTTGCCTGACCCGCGGCCGGCGGCGAATAGAACGCGAGCTTCGCAGGCGGAGCGTCGCTCGCGAATGCCTTCACCCAGTCGAGGTTCGACACCTCGAGCGCGGCGAGCCGCTCGCGCAACACCGATTCGAGCGCCGTTTCCCAACCGGCTTCGACGTGCAGCTTCTTCCATAGCCGCGGCAACGCGCCCAGTTCGTGACGTTCGAGCCACGGCTGGACCTTGCCTTCCGTCTGCACGTTTTCCTGCAGTTGCTTGAGTGCAGCGAGACGGGCTTCGAACTGGTGGATCTGTGCGTTTTCCGCCTGCACGCGCTCGTGTGCGGCGCGGCGTTCCGCGTCGAGGCGCGGCACCGTTTCCTGCGCGTCGGCGAGGCGCGCCTGCGCTTCGTGCAGGACTTCCTCCTGCTCGGCCAGCTGCATGCGCAGCTCTTCGAGCTGGGCTTCGTCCGGCGCGTCGAGGCCGCCTTCCTCCGACTTCAGACGCTCGTGGCGCTGCTGAAGCTGCTGAAGCATCTGGTCGGCGTTGCGTTGATGCGCGGCTTCGAGCTTGATGGCCTGCTCGGTGCGCGCGATGCCCGCGCGCTCGTCATTCAGTTGCGCCTGCGCGTCGCGCCAGCGGTTTTCGAGCGCGGGCAGCGCTTCCTGCGTCGCCGCCGCATCTTCCTCGGCCAGCGCAGCCTTTTCCTCGGCGATCGCCAGTTGTTCTTCGGCGTCCTCGATATCGTCCTGCGCCTTCTGCGCCTGGACCTGCCATTGCTCGCGCTGCGCGGTGAGCGCGGCGATCTGCGCCTGCACGCGGTTGCGCGACTCGACGATGAACTTGATCTCGGCCTCGAGACGGCTCACCTCGGCGTTCGCTTCGTAAAGCGCGCCCTGCGCGCCCTGCATGGCGTCGCTTGCCGAGTAGTGGGCCACGCGCAGCGTTTCGAGCTGCGCTTCCACTTCGCGCAGCTGCGCGGTATGGCGCTCCAGGTCGATCTGCGCCTGCTCGATCGCGCGCTGCTGGCGTTGCTGCTCGCCCGCTGCCTCGTTCTTGCGCAAGAGCCACAGAAGGCGCTGCTTTTCCTCGCCCTCGGCCTGCAGCTCGCGATATTTCGTGGCAACGACCGCCTGGCCCTCGAGCTTTTCCAGGTTGCTGGACAGCTCGCGCACGATGTCCTCGACACGCGTCAGGTTCTCGCGCGTGTCGTGCAGGCGGTTCTCGGTCTCGCGGCGGCGTTCCTTGTATTTCGACACGCCCGCGGCTTCTTCGAGGAACACGCGAAGCTCTTCGGGCTTTGCCTCGATGATCCGCGCGATCATGCCCTGCCCGATGATCGCGTAGGCGCGCGGGCCGAGGCCAGTACCCAGGAAAATATCCTGAATGTCGCGCCGGCGCGCCGGCAGGTTGTTGATGTAGTAGCTCGACGTGCCGTCGCGCGTGAGCACGCGCTTCACGGCGATCTCGGCATACTGGCCCCACTGCCCGGCGGCGCGGCCGTCCGCGTTGTCGAACACCAGTTCGACGCTCGCGCGGCTGCCCGGCTTGCGCGCGGTGGAACCGTTGAAGATGACGTCCTGCATCGACTCGCCGCGCAGCTCGGACGCCCGGGATTCACCCAGCACCCAGCGCACCGCGTCGATGATGTTGGATTTCCCACAGCCGTTTGGCCCGACCACCCCGACGAGTTGGCCCGGAACCTGGAAATGCGTGGGATCGACGAATGATTTGAAGCCAGCGAGTTTAATCGAGGTCAGACGCACGGCGATATCGCTGTTTGAATAGTGGTGAACGGGACCGCCCGTGCCGTACGTCGCTTGCCGCCGCGCATCCGGTATCGATCGCGCGACGGCGGAGTGCGCACTGGGCAGCCGCCACGGCTCGCCGTACGAACGCGCATGCACGCGTGCGGCCGGCGGGAATCAGCGGCAATCATACCATCGCACGCGCGCCATTCCGCGCGCGGGAAGGCCCTGGGCCCGTTCCGCCGCCTGCGCTGCCATCGCCATTGCCGCCGCCGTTGCCATCATCGCCGCCGGGGCCGCTGCCGTCGGCGTCGTCCGCGTCATGGGTGCGGCTGGCGTCGGCGTGGGTCATGACGCTCGCATCGGCGCTCGCGTGCGCGCCGCCCTTGCGCGCATCCTGCGCCCGGTGCACCCAGCTCGACAACAGGGAAGCCAGCACGATGCAGGCGCCGCCCGCCCATTCGCGCGGGCCCGGCGTCTCGCCGGCGAAGAGCCACGACGTGAGCGCCGTCACGACGATCTCGAACAGCATGATGATCGAGGCGCGGTTTGCCGGCACGCGGGCGAGCCCGTACTGGACGAGCATGTTGTTGCTGCCGAGCACGATGCCGAGCGCGAGCACGAGCAGCACGACGCGTGCGAGATGCTCGCCCGCCGGTGCGGCCGACATCGGCTCGAAACAGGAGGTCAGCAAGCCGAACAGCGCCGCGCCCGCGAAGATCACGGCCGTGCGCATCTCGGGCTTCATGTGCGGCAGCACGCGGCTCGTCTTTACGACGAGCACGTTGCTCATCGCGAAACCCATGCCGCCGATGAGACCGGCCCATTCGGCCGCGTTCGCGGGCAGCGGCACGCCGAGCCGCGGCGACCAGAGCATCAGCACCGCACCCAGCAGCGAGAGCGCCGCCAGCGCGCCGCCCGCCCAGTTCAGGCGCTCGTGCAGGATGAAGTGCGCGAAGATCGCCGTCCACGCCGGGGTCAGATAAAAGAGCAGCAGCACGCGCATCACTTCGCCGTGGATTGCGCCCCACACGAACCCGACGTTGGTCACGCCCGCGGCGAGTCCGAGCATCGGCAGCACCCAGTGCCAGCGCACGCTCGCGAGCGAGCGCCAGCGCAGCACCAGCACGAAGAGACAGCCGGCCGCGCTCGTTGCCGCGCTCGAGGCCGTACCGGTGAGCCCGGCGGCCGCCAGCATGCGCAGCGGATACCAGACAAAACCCCAGACGGACGCGCCAATCATGATGGCGAGCGTCGGCCAGGCGGCGCGCAAGCCCGTGCTCTGGCTCATGGCTTGCGCTGCCCTTGGCCCGGCCGCGCGTTCGCAGCGCCTGCGCCTTGGTTCGAAACGTCGTTCGAAGCTTTCATGCTTTTCCTTTATTTCGTCGCCCGGCAGGCACCGGCCGCGCCAGGGCGGGATCCGGCCGGCGCCCGCAGCAGCAGCGGCGCCACGCTATAATCGACCGCTTGCAGCCGCAAGGCCGCGCCGTTCATCGGTGTTTGTACGCCGAGCGCGGTGCAACCGGCTCGCCGGCCCGCAGTGGCCACCCGAATCCTGCGCGCCACGCCATCCGTCTTTCGCCCACGCCTGTCCAGCCCCAAGTGAATCCGCTACTCGACACCCTTCAGTCCTATCCCTTCGAAAAGCTGCGCGTGCTCTTCAAGGACATCACGCCGAACGCCGGCCTGCGCCACATCAGCTTCGGGATCGGCGAGCCGAAACACCCCACGCCGGCGCTGATCCGCGACGCCATCGTCGCTTCGCTCGACGGCCTCTCGTCGTACCCGGCCACGGCGGGCACCCCGGCGCTGCGCGAGTCGATTGCGAACTGGGTGAAGGCGCGCTACGGGCTGCCGGCCATCGATGCGAACACGGAAATCCTGCCTGTGTCCGGCTCGCGCGAGGCGCTGTTCGCGCTCGCGCAGGCCGTGGTCGACCCGACAGCGGGCGTGAAAGACCCGGCAAAGCGGGCGATCGTACTCTGCCCGAACCCTTTCTACCAGATCTACGAAGGCGCCGCGCTGCTCGGCGGCGGCGAGCCGTACTTCGTAAATAGCGATCCGGCCCGCAACTTCGCCTGCGACTATTCGCAGGTTCCCGAAGAAGTCTGGGCGCGCACGCAGCTGCTGTACGTGTGCTCGCCCGGCAATCCCACGGGTGCCGTGATCACGCTCGACGACTGGCGCGAGCTGTTCGCGCTCTCCGACCGCTACGGCTTCGTGATCGCCTCGGACGAGTGCTACTCGGAGATCTACTTCGACGAGGCCACGCCGCCGCTCGGCGGTCTCGAAGCGGCGCACAAGCTGGGCCGCGGCTTCGAGCGCCTCGTCATGCTGTCGAGCCTTTCGAAGCGCTCGAACGCGCCGGGCATGCGCTCGGGGTTCGTCGCCGGGGACGCCGCCATCCTCAAGCAGTTCCTGCTGTACCGCACCTATCACGGCGCGGCACTGTCGCCGGTCTGGCAATCCGCCAGCATCGCGGCATGGGGCGACGAGGCGCACGTGCGCGAAAACCGCGCGAAATACGTGAAGAAGTTCTCGACCGTCACACCCATGCTCGCCGACGTGCTCGACGTGAAATTGCCCGACGCCGCGTTCTACCTCTGGGCCAACGTCGCGCGCACCGGCCTCGCGGACACCGCGTTCGCCCAGCGTCTCTACGCCGACTATAATGTGACGGTTCTGCCCGGCTCGTTCCTCGCGCGCGAGGCGCATGGCGCGAATCCGGGTAAAGACTTCGTGCGCATGGCGCTCGTCGCCGACGTCGAGGAGTGCATCGAAGGCGCGCAGCGCATCGTCGAGTTCTGCCGCTCGCTCAAACCGTAAAGCCTTTTTCGTGCGCGCCGCGGTCCCGCCCCTTGCGGCGCGCAACACCGCTTTCAACCATCAATCTCACGAAATCACCACCATGTCGCAACAACTTCAGCAGATCATCGACACCGCCTGGGAAAACCGCGCCGACTTCTCGCCCAGGTCGGCTCCGAACGACGTGCGCGAAGCCGTCGCCCATGTCATCGCCGAGCTGGACAAAGGCGCGCTGCGCTGCGCCGAGAAGAAGGACGGCGACTGGGTCGTCAACCAATGGGTGAAGAAGGCCGTGCTGCTGTCGTTCCGCCTGGAAGACAACGCACCGATGCCCGCGGGCGGCTACAGCCAGTTCTACGACAAGGTGCCCTCGAAGTTCGCCAACTACACGGCCGAAGACTTCGCCGCCGGCGGCTTCCGCGTCGTGCCGCCGGCCATCGCGCGCCGCGGCTCGTTCATCGCGAAGAACGTCGTGCTGATGCCGTCGTACACCAACATCGGCGCCTATGTCGACGAAGGCACGATGGTCGATACGTGGGCCACGGTCGGTTCGTGCGCGCAGATCGGCAAGAACGTGCACCTTTCGGGCGGCGTCGGCATCGGCGGCGTGCTGGAGCCGCTGCAGGCCAACCCGGTCATCATCGAAGACAACTGCTTCATCGGCGCGCGCTCGGAAGTCGTGGAAGGCGTGATCGTCGAAGAGAACTCGGTCATCTCGATGGGCGTCTACCTTGGCCAGTCGACCAAGATTTACGACCGCGAAACCGGCGAAGTCTCGTACGGCCGCATCCCGGCAGGCTCGGTCGTGGTCGCGGGCAACCTGCCCTCGAAGGACGGCTCGCACAGCCTGTACTGCGCCGTGATCGTCAAGAAGGTCGACGCCAAGACGCGCGCCAAGGTCGGCCTGAACGAGCTGCTGCGAGGCGACTGATGGCGAAGTCCGCCAAGACCGTCGTCTACGGCATTCCGAACTGCGACACCGTGAAGAAGGCCCGTGTGTGGCTCGAAGAGCACGGCGTCGAGTTCGAGTTTCACGACTTCAAGAAAGCGGGCGTCTCGAATGCGCTCGTCCAGGACTGGCTCAAGGACGTGTCGCTCGATCAGCTGATCAACAAGCGCGGCACGACCTGGCGCGGCCTGTCGGACGTGCACAAGGCCGAAGCCGACACGACCGCCGGCGCGATCGCGCTGATGATCCACAAGCCGTCGATCATCAAGCGGCCCGTCGTCGTGGTGAACGGCCGCGTAAAGACGCTCGGCTTTTCCGCCGACCAGTATGCGGAGCTGTTCGCGTGAGCGCCGCATGAGACCGGTGCGTCTGAACTGCTTGATGGCAGCTTGGGCGCACATGGTCATGACACGTTGTTGCCGGCCCCTGCTCCATCAGCGGCGCCGGCATTTTTATTGAAAGTGGTCTTTTTATGTCCGCCACCCTCGCCCTTACCGAAGCCCTGATCGCGCGCGCGTCCGTCACGCCCGACGACCAGCACTGCCAGCGCATCATGACCGAACGCCTTGGTGCGCTCGGCTTCGCGTGCGAAACGATCGAATCCAACGGCGTGACCAACCTGTGGGCCGTCAAGCGCGGCACTGCGGGCGCGCAAGGCCCGCTGCTCGCCTTCGCGGGCCACACCGACGTCGTGCCCACCGGCCCCATCGAGCAATGGAGTTCGCCGCCGTTCCAGCCCTCGCATCGCGACGGCATCCTCTACGGCCGCGGCGCCGCCGACATGAAGACTTCGCTCGCGGCCTTCGTGGTGGCGAGCGAAGAGTTCGTGGCGACGCATCCGCAGCATCGCGGCGCCATCGCGTTCCTCATCACGAGCGATGAAGAAGGCCCGGCCACCGACGGGACCGTGAAGGTCGTCGAGGCGCTGCAGGCGCGCGGCGAGAAAATGGATTACTGCATCGTGGGCGAGCCGACTTCGACGCATACGCTCGGCGACTGCGTGAAGAACGGCCGCCGCGGCTCGATGTCGGGCAAGCTCGTCGTGAAGGGTGTGCAGGGGCATATCGCCTATCCGCATCTCGCGAAGAACCCGGTGCATCTGCTGGCGCCCGCGCTCGCCGAACTCGTCGCCGAAAAGTGGGACGACGGCAACGAGTACTTCCCGCCCACCACGTGGCAGGTGTCGAACATGCACAGCGGCACCGGCGCGAGCAACGTGATTCCGGGCCACGCTGATGTGATGTTCAACTTCCGCTTCTCGACCGCGAGCACGGTGGAAGGCCTGCAAAAGCGCGTCCACGCGATCCTCGACAAGCACGGCCTCGAATACGACCTGCACTGGAGCGTGAGCGGCCTGCCCTTTCTCACGCCGCGCGGCGCGCTCTCGAATGCGCTCGAAAAAGCGATCCACGACGAAACCGGCGTCACGACCGAGCTTTCGACCACAGGTGGCACATCCGATGGCCGCTTCATCGCCCGCATGTGCGAGCAAGTCGTGGAGTTCGGGCCGCCGAACGCCAGCATCCACAAGATCGATGAGCATATCGAAGTGAAATTCATCGATCCGCTCAAGAACGTCTATCGCCGCGTGCTCGAACAGCTGATCGCCTGACCGGCCCACCGAACACGCTCTGGAGTCCAGAACATGACCCATCCGCTCGCCGCTACCTTTGCCACCGTTCGCGACCTGCTGCGCTACGGTGTCTCGCGCTTTTCGGCCGCGCAACTCGCGTTCGGCCACGGCTCGAACAACGCCTACGACGAAGCCGCGTACCTGATCCTGCACACGCTGCATTTGCCGCTCGACCTGCTCGACCCGTTTCTCGACGCGCGCCTCACGAGCGAGGAAATCGACAAGGTGCTCGGCGTGATCGAGCGCCGCGCGACCGACCGCGTCCCCGCGGCCTACATCACGCAGGAAGCGTGGATGCACGGCCTGCGCTTCTACGTGGATGAGCGCGTCATCGTGCCGCGCTCGTTCATTGGCGAGCTGCTCGCAGACGGCCTGCAGCCCTACGTGGAAGATCCCGAACAAGTCACGGCGGTGCTGGAGCTATGCACCGGCTCGGCGAGCCTTGCGATTCTCGCGGCGCACGCGTTTCCGAACGCCGACATCGATGCGGTCGATCTGTCCGCACCCGCCCTCGAAGTGGCGCGGCGCAACGTGCACGAACACGATCTCGACGAGCGCATCGCCCTCTTCGAAGGCGACCTGTACGCGCCGCTGCCCGAGCGCCGCTACGACGTGGTCATCACCAACCCGCCGTACGTGAACGCCGACTCGATGCAGGCGCTGCCGCCCGAATACCGCCACGAGCCGGAACTGGCGCTCGCGGGCGGCGCGGACGGCATGGACATCGTGCGCCGCATCGTCAAGGACGCACGCAACTGGCTCACCGACGACGGTGTGCTGGTGATCGAAATTGGCAACGAACGCGAGAACGTGGAAGCGGCGTTCGGCGGCCTCGATCTCGTCTGGCTCTCGACGAGCGCCGGCGACGACCAGGTCTTCCTGATCCAGGCCTGCGACCTGCCGGTCTGATCGTCCTGTGCGAAAGAGCCGCGGCGCCTGTGCGCCGTGCCTCGCCGCGCGCAGGACCGGGGCGCTCGCCGTCATCGCAGCGGGTTCGGTAAGATTGAGCCCTCCGGCCGTGCGCTTCCCGGCGCGGGCCGGTCCTGCGTCCGGCTGAAGGAGCGTCCCACGCATCTATGCGATTCGACTGGTCACATCTCGGCACGCTGCTCGCGATCATCCATTTGCTCGGACTGATCGCAGCGTGCCACGCCATCCTCAACACGCGCACCTCGCAAGGCGCGATTGCCTGGGCCGTCTCTCTCGCGACGATGCCCTACCTCACGCTCGTCCCGTATCTCTTTCTTGGCCGCAGCAAGTTCGCGGGCTATGCGGACGCGCGGCGGCTGCGCAACGAAACCTTGCGCTCACGCGCTCACGCGCCCGACTGGGACAATCTCGTCCGCGCGGGCGAATGGCCTGCCGACGAGCTGGGCGTACGCGTGATCCGCACGTTCGCGCGCCTGGGCGGGATGCCGCTCGTGCCGGGCAACGCCGTGCGCACGCTCGTGAATGGCGAAGCGACCTTCTCCGCCATCTTCGATGCGATCGAGCAAGCCCGGCACTACGTGATCGTGCAGTTCTTCATCGTGCGCGCCGACGCGCTCGGCGACATGCTCAAGGACGTGCTGCTCGACTGCACGAAACGCGGCGTACGCGTGTACTTCCTCTACGACAGCATCGGCTCGTTCGACCTGCCCGCCAGTTACGTGCACGAGTTGCAGGACGGCGGCGTGGAAGTGCACCCATTCTCGACGAAGCGCCACTTCGTGAATCGCTTCCAGCTCAATTTCCGCAACCACCGCAAGATCGTCGTGGTGGACGGCCAGCACGCATTCGTGGGCGGCCACAACGTGGGCATCGAATACCTGGGCGCGAACACGCGCCTTTCTCCGTGGCGCGACACGCATATCGAACTGCGCGGACCGGCGGTCGCCAACGTGCAGTTCGCCTTCACCGAGGACTGGTACTGGGCCACCCAGCAGCTCCCCGGCTGCGAGCCGCCCACGGTCGTGCCGCGGGACGGCGACGACATGTACTGCCTCGTCCTGCCCACGGGGCCGGCCGACCGCCAGGAGACCTGCTCGCTCTTCTTCGTCGAGGCGATCAACGCCGCGAAAAAACGCCTGTGGATCACGACGCCCTACCTCGTGCCCGACGAAGCCGTGTTTTCGGCTCTACGCCTCGCCGCACTGCGCGGCGTGGACGTGCGCATCATGATCCCGAGCCGGCGCGACCATTACGTGGTCTTCGAGGCGTCGATGCTGTACGCCTTCGATGCGGTACGCGCGGGCATCCGCATCTTTCGCTACAAGCCGGGCTTTCTGCACCAGAAGGTCGTGCTGATCGACGACGTGGCTGCGGCGATCGGCAGCGCGAATCTGGATAACCGGTCGTTTCGCCTGAACTTCGAGATCATGGTGCTGACCGTGCATCGCGGCTTCGCGGCCGAAGTCGAAGCGATGCTGCTGCGCGATTTCGACGAGGCGTTCGAGATCGATCGCAGCGAATACCGCGACGCGCCCGCGTGGCGCAAGATCACGATGCATCTCGCGCGGCTCTTCGCGCCGATTCTCTAGCGCGCCTGCGCCGCCAGGCTGCGCTCAGAGCTGCTTCTCGATGTCCGCCGCAATCGCCTCGGGTTTCGTCATCGGCGCATAGCGCTTCACCACATCGCCGTTGCGGTCGACCAGAAACTTCGTGAAATTCCATTTGATGCCGCCGAGCCCGAGCAGCCCCGGCGCCTCGCCCGTGAGCCAGCGATACAGCGGATGCGCGTTCGCCCCTTTCACGTCGATCTTTTCGAACATAGGGAACGTGACGCCGTAGTTCTTCTCGCAGAAACTGCCGATCTGCGCGGCGTCGCCGGGTTCCTGCTTGCCGAACTGGTTGCACGGAAAGCCGAGCACCGCGAGCCCGCGCGCGGCGTACTGGTCATACAGCGTTTGCAGGCCCGCGTACTGCGGCGTGAATCCGCATTCGCTCGCGGTATTGACGATCAGGAGCACCTTGCCCGTATAGCGCTCGAGGCTCACCGGCTCGCCGCCGCCGAGCGGTTGCGCCGAAAACGAATAGATCGATGTCATCTGGCTCTCCCGTGGAAAAGCGCCAGTCTACGTGAGAAAACGCGCAATTAGCACTCGACCAGGCGGCTAGCCGTTCGGCCAATGCCGGCCTGAGCGCGCCCAGGCTGCGCGCCCCGGTTTAAAATAGCGCTTTCTTTCGTTTTCTTCCTGCCGGCGCCGTCGTGATCCGCTTCAACCAATTCAGTCTTGCCCGCGGCACCAAGCCGCTTTTCGAACAGACCTCGTTCACGCTGAACCCCGGCGAAAAGGTCGGTCTCATCGGCGCGAACGGCGCGGGCAAATCGACCCTGTTCGCCGTGCTGCGCGGCGAACTGCACGCCGACGCCGGCGACTTCTCGCTGCCGCCGTCCTGGCGCATCGCGCACGTCGCGCAGGAAACGCCGGCGGTCGAGCGCACCGCGCTCGACTACGCGCTGGACGGCGACGCCGCGCTGCGCGAAATCGAGGCCCGCATCGCCGCGGCCTCGGCGGCGCACGACGGCGCGGCGGAAGCCGAAGCGCACGGTGCCTTCGCCGACGCCGACGGCTACACGGCTCCCGCGCGAGCCGAAGCGCTGCTCCTCGGCCTCGGCTTCACGCTCGAGCAAACGCGCCAGAGCGTCTCGAGCTTCTCGGGCGGCTGGCGCATGCGCCTGAACCTCGCGCAGGCGCTCATGTGCCGCTCCGACCTGCTGCTGCTCGACGAGCCCACGAACCACCTGGATCTGGACGCGATCGTCTGGCTCGAAGACTGGCTGCACCGCTATCCCGGCACGCTCGTCGTAATCTCGCACGACCGCGAATTCCTCGACTCGATCTGCAACGTCACGCTGCATCTGGAGAACCAGCAGATCAAGCGTTACGGCGGCAATTACTCGCAGTTCGAGATCCTGCGCGCGCAACAACTGGCGCTCCAGCAAAGCGCCTATGAAAAGCAGCAGCGCACCGTCGCCCATCTGCAAAGCTTCATCGACCGCTTCAAGGCCAAGGCCACCAAGGCGCGCCAGGCGCAAAGCCGCGTGAAGGCGCTGGAAAAGATGGAGTTGATCGCGCCGGCGCACGCCAGTTCGCCGTTCACGTTCGAATTCCGCACGCCCGACTCCGCGCCCAACCCCATGCTCGTGATGGAAGACGTGCGCTGCGGCTATCGGGCTGAAGATGGCAGCGAAACGCCTATCGTCGAGCGCGTCACGCTCTCGATCCAGAACGGCCAGCGTATCGGCCTGCTCGGTGCGAACGGCCAGGGCAAGTCCACGCTCATCAAGACGCTCGCGGGCACGCTCGCGGCGCTCTCCGGCGAGATGGGCACGGGCAAGGGCCTGCAAATCGGCTATTTCGCGCAGCACCAGCTCGAAACGCTGCGCCCGGACGACTCGCCGCTCCAGCATCTCGCCCGTCTCGCACCCGACACGCGTGAGCAGGAGCTGCGCGACTTCCTCGGCGGCTTCAACTTCCCCGGCGAAATGGCCACGGCGCCCATCGCGCCGTTCTCGGGCGGCGAGAAGGCGCGCCTCGCGCTCGCGCTCATCATCTGGCAAAAGCCCAACCTGCTGCTGCTCGACGAGCCGACCAACCACCTCGACCTCGAAACGCGCCATGCGCTGACCATGGCGCTCGCGCAGTTCGAAGGCACGCTGATCCTCGTGTCGCACGACCGGCACTTGCTGCGCGCCACGACCGATCAATTCATGCTGGTGGCGAAGCACCGTCTGCAGCCGTTCGACGGCGACCTCGACGACTACCGCGACTGGCTGCTGCAACACGCGGCCGAGCAACGCGCGGCGCTCAAGGAGGCCGCTTCCGGCACGGCGGATGCGGCAAATGGCGCAGGTGCCGCCGATGGCGTCAATCGCAAGGAACAGCGCCGCCAGGAAGCCGGGCAGCGCCAGAAGGTTGCGCACCTGAAGAAGCCGTTACAGGCGAAAATCGGCAAGATCGAAAAGGAAATGGATGCGCTCAACAGCGAAAAGAGCACGCTCGACACCTTCGTCGCCGACCCGGCGAGCTACGAGCCTCAGCAGAAGAGCCGCCTGACCGACGCGATTCGCCGCCAGGCCGAAGTCGCCTCGCGCCTCGAAACGCTCGAAGCCGAATGGCTCGATGCGCACGAGGAACTCGAGCAGATCGGCTAGCGCAACGCTGCTTCACCATCGCGCCACCAGGCGCTTTCGCCAGGTATTTTCGCCAGGGAGCCACGAGTGTCGTCACCCGCCGCATTGCAGGGCCTTCGCGTACTGGATCTGACCCGCCTCTTGCCTGGGCCCGTGGCCACGTTGCGGCTCGCGGAAATGGGCGCCGATGTCCTGAAAATCGAGCCGCCCGGTGCAGGCGACGCGGCGCGCGTGATGATGCAAAGCGCAGTGGACGAAGTGGCCGCGCGCCCCGGCGCGTTCTATCGCCTCGTCAACCGCGGCAAGCGCGAAACGCGAGTCGATCTGAAGACCGAGAGCGGCCGTTCGGTGTTGTTTGCGCTTGCCCGCGACGCCGACGTGCTCGTCGAAAGCTTCCGGCCCGGTGTGATGGACCGCCTCGGCGTAGGCTACGAGGCATTGCGCAAGGTCAATCCGAAACTCGTCTACTGCGCGATCACGGGCTACGGCACAACCGGCCCGTTCGCCGGCCATCCTGGCCACGACATCAACTATGTCGCCTATTCGGGCGTGCTCGACCAGTTGGCCGCGCGCGACGGCGTGCCGGTGCTGCCCAACTTCCAGATTGCCGACCTGCTTGGCGGCGCACTCAGTGCGGTCACCCAGATTCTCGCGGCGCTCTGGCAGGTGGCGCGCGGCGGCGAGGGTCGTTTCGTCGATGTTTCGATGGCGCACGCGAGCTACGCGCACAACGTGGTCGCCCAGGTCGCGCTCGCCAACGACGACGCCGCGGCGCTGCAGCCGGGCGGCGGTCTGCTCAACGGCGGCGTGCCCTGCTACAACCTCTATCGCACGCAAGACGGGCGGTGGCTCGCCGTCGGCGCGCTCGAGTTGAAGTTCTGGCAGACGCTGTGCCAGGCCCTTGGCCGCGACGACTGGGCGGAGCGGCACTGGAGTCTCGGTCAGGCGATCGGCGGCGCGGATGCCGCGGCGCTCACGCGCGAGTTGGCGGCCATCATCGAGTCGGAGTCGCTGCAGACCTGGATCGACCGTCTGGAGGCGATCGACACCTGTGTATCGCCCGTCCTCACGCCAGGCGAGGCGTCGCGCCATCCCCTCTTCAACGCCGACGTGCTGCAAGCCATGATGGACGAAATGGCCGCGAGGCAAACGCAGCAGGCCACGCCCGGTATGCAGGCGGCGCCTTTTCAGCCAGGTGTTCACCCGCAAGGTACGCATGCCGCCCAACCTGCCCGACCGGTCCAACCCGCCCAACCAGGCCAAGGCACCGACACGCCGGGCGCGCCTGGCGGCAAGAAGCCCTTCACTTACGGCCCTTGGGGCTAGTCCTCGCCGTAACCCGCATGCCCCTGAGCATAATGAAAAATGGGCGCATCGCAGCGCCCATATTTGTTTAGCGTCGCGGCAGCGTTTGCCGCGGCGACCGCTCGTCGTCGTACATGACGTACTTGCGGCCTTCCACGTGGTGCGCAATGGTGCTGCGCACTTCGGCCGCCGTCACGTCTTCTGCTACCACGCGGCGCGAAATGCGCCCGTCGCCATCGATCCACTCGACGATGCGGCACGTGCTGCCCCAAGGTTGCATGAGCGGCTCGGACACCCGGCAGCCGCGCACGACGATCGAACGACCGCCGAAGGACGTATCAGTCTGTTTCAAGTCGCTATCCTTTCCGCTCGACACGGGTTGAACACCGCGCCAAGGATAGGGAAATCGCAGTCTGAAATGGTTACAGCCGGAACCAGGGTTGTTACTAATCATTACGCGCCAGTACAGGCCTTCTGCACGTGCGCGGCCCGCTCAATCCAGTTCGCGTATCCGGTCGATCGCTTCCTCGAGGCGCTCCACCGCAATCACCTGTAAACCTTCGATCGGCTGTTTCGGCGCATTGGCGCGGGGAATCAGGGCGCATGAAAACCCGAGCTTGGCGGCTTCCTTCAGACGATCCTGCCCGCGCGGCGAGGGTCGGATCTCGCCCGCGAGCCCGACTTCGCCAAAAACGATCAGACCCTTGGGCAACGCCTTGTTACGCATCGAAGAATGAATGGCGAGCAGCACGGCGAGATCGGCGGCCGGCTCCGTGATCTTCACGCCGCCCACGGCGTTGAGGAACACGTCCTGATCGAAGCACGCGATGCCGGCATGGCGATGCAGCACCGCCAGCAGCATGGCGAGCCGGTTTTGTTCGAGGCCGACGGCGAGGCGTCGTGGATTCGGCACGTGCGCCGTATCGACGAGCGCCTGCACTTCGACGAGCAACGGACGCGAGCCTTCCTGGGTCACGAGCACGCAGGAGCCCGGCACGCTCTGCTCGTGCTGTGAGAGAAAGAGCGCCGAGGGATTCGCCACGCCGCGCAGGCCCTTCTCCGTCATCGCGAACACACCCAGCTCGTTGACCGCGCCGAAGCGGTTCTTGAACGCGCGCACGAGCCGGAACGACGAATGCGTGTCGCCTTCGAAATACAGCACGGTGTCGACGATGTGCTCGAGCACCCGCGGACCCGCCAGGTTGCCCTCTTTCGTCACGTGGCCGACCATGATGATCGCCGTGCCCGACTGCTTCGCGATGCGCGTGAGCTGCGCCGCGCACTCGCGCACCTGCGCGACCGAACCGGGCGCGGAAGTCAGCGCTTCGGAGTAGATCGTCTGGATCGAGTCGATGACCGCGACGTCCGGCTTCTCGGCCTCGATCGTCGCCTGGATCTTTTCGAGCTGGATCTCGGCGAGCAATTGCAGCTCGCTCGCCATGGAGCCGGGATCGAGCAGCGCCAGTCGTTGCGCGCGCAACGCGATCTGCGCCGCCGATTCTTCACCGCTCACATAGAGCGCACGCCGCTCAGCCGCGATTTGCGCGAGCGACTGCAAGAGCAGCGTCGATTTGCCGATCCCGGGATCGCCGCCGATCAGCACCACGCCGCCTGCGACGAGGCCGCCGCCCAGCACGCGGTCGAATTCGCCCACGCCGGTCGTAAAGCGCGGCACGTCGGACGCCTCGATATCGGCGAGACGCCGCACCGGGGCGCTCTTCGCGAGCGACTGGAAACGGTGGCTGCTCGCCGTTTCCGCAACGCCCTCCACGAGCGTGTTCCACGCGCCGCACGCGGGGCACTGGCCTTGCCACTTGGGAGCCTGCCCGCCGCATTCGGTACATGTATACAGTGTCTTGACCTTCGCCATGCTCTTTGCCATGGCGTTATTCGGCCCGCACGGGAACACGCGGCGCAACGGCGCACATCAGCTCGTAGCCGATCGTGCCGCAGGCTTTCGCGACGTCGTCGATGGGCAGATTGTTGCCCCACAGCTCCACGCGCGCGCCCACGCCCGCGGTGTGCACTGGCGTAAGGTCGACGGTAAGCATGTCCATCGAGACGCGGCCCACCACATGCGTGAGCACGCCGTCGACGATCACGGGCGTGCCTTCGGGCGCGACGCGCGGATAGCCGTCGGCGTAACCGCACGCCACCACGCCGATGCGCATGGGCTTGCGCGCCGTGAAGATCGAGCCGTAGCCGACGGTCTGTCCTTCAGCCACATGCTGCGTGGCGATGAGTTCCGACGCGAGCGTCATGGCCGGCTGCAGGCCTGTGCCTTCGAGCGCCGAGGCGAAACCCGATGGCGAAGCGCCATACAGAATGATGCCGGGGCGCACCCAGTCGAAGTGCGTCGAAGGATGCCACAGCGTGGCGGCCGAATTGGCGAGGCTGCGCGCGCCGGCAATGCCTTGCGCGCCGCGCTCGAACGTTTCCATTTGCTCGCCGACGCCGCGCGGCGTGTCGGCGTCGGCGAAGTGCGTCATCAGCGTGATCTGGCCGATGCCTGCACAGGCACGCGCACGCTCCCATGCGGCGCGGTACTTCTCCGGCGTGTAGCCGAGCCGGTTCATACCGCTGTTCATTTTGAGCTGGACGTTGACCGGCTTCGACAGACGCGCCATTTCGAGCATGCGCATCTGCTCGTCGCTGTGCACGACGGTCGTGAGGCTGTAGCGGTCGATCACGTCGATGTCGGTCGGCCGGAAGAAACCTTCGAGCAGCAGGATCGGCCCCGCCCAGCCGAGTTCGCGCAGCTTCACGGCCTCCTCGAGGTCGAGCAGGCCGAAACCGTCGGTTGCGCGCAGGCCGGGGAACGCGCGCGCAAGCCCGTGCCCGTAGGCGTTGGCCTTCACCACGGCCCAGATTTTCGACTTTGGCGCGTACTGGCGGACGACGGCGAGGTTATTGGCGAGAGCGGCGGTGTGAATCGTTGCTGAGAGGGGGCGCGGCATGGGAGATATTTTCGCAAAGACGCTTTCGAATCAGGAGCTTACAGGGTGTTTTCAGCGCCCCGCAGGCCCGCCTGACGGGCGCTCAAGGATTGTGCTAGTCCGAATACACCTATTTTCGTGATATAAAGCCCTGCGCACAACCCATTTCGAACGTAATAAGCCCGGATGCCTCCCACCCGTCCGGGGCGGACGGACCGCAGCGAGGAAAGCATCGCATCAGATGAAAAAAGGCTTTTACACCATCATGGCCGCGCAGTTTTTTTCGTCGTTGGCCGACAATGCGCTCCTCATCGCTGCAATTGCACTGCTGAAAGACCTCCACGCCCCGAACTGGATGACGCCGCTGCTCAAGCTGTTCTTCGTCCTCTCCTACGTCGTTCTTGCCGCCTTCGTCGGCGCCTTCGCAGATTCCCGCCCTAAGGGCCGCGTGATGTTCATCACGAACACGATCAAGGTCGTGGGCTGCGCCATGATGCTGGCAGGCACCCATCCCTTGTTCGCCTATGGCGTTGTGGGTTTCGGGGCTGCGGCTTATTCTCCCGCCAAGTACGGCATCCTGACCGAGCTGCTGCCGCCTGAGCGCCTCGTCGCCGCCAACGGCTGGATCGAGGGCACGACAGTCGGCTCGATCATTCTCGGCACCGTGCTCGGCGGCGCGTTGATCAGCCCCCACATCGCGTCGCATGTGCTGCGCCATACGCCCGCCGCGATCAGCACGCCCGCCGAAGCCGCGATGGTCGTCATCATGGTGATTTACGTAATCGCCGCCCTCTTCAATCTGCGCATTCCCGACACCGGCGCACGCTACCCGCGCCAGCAGCACGGTGTCATCCGCCTCATCAGCGACTTCGCCGACTGCTTCAACACGCTCTGGCGCGACAAGCTCGGGCAGATCTCGCTCGCGGTCACGACGCTCTTCTGGGGCGCGGGCGCGACGTTGCAATTCATCGTGCTCAAGTGGGCCGAAGTCTCACTCGGCATGTCGCTCTCCGAAGGCGCTGTGCTGCAGGCCGTGGTGGCCGTGGGCGTGGCAGCCGGCGCCATGATCGCGGCCGCGCGCGTGCCGCTCAAGAAGTCGCTCTCGGTGCTGCCGGTCGGCATCATCATGGGTCTTGCGGTCATGCTCATGGCGTTCTACACGCGCCATCTCTTTCCGCCGCATTGGGGCCTGCATATCGGCCACATGCGCATTCCCGGCTACCTGATTTTTGCGTACATCTTCCTCATGGTCGTAGGCGGCCTTTCGGGCTTCTTCGTCGTGCCGATGAACGCGCTGCTCCAGCACCGCGGCCATGTGCTGCTCTCCGCCGGCCACTCCATCGCCGTGCAGAACTTCAACGAGAACCTCTCGGTGCTCGTGATGCTGTGCCTCTACGCCGTGCTCGTCTGGCTCGACGTGCCGGTGACCATCGTGATCGTGCTGTTCGGCACGTTCGTCTGTCTGATGATGTGGCTCGTGATGCGCCGCCACCAGGCGAATCAACGCTCGTTCGACTCGGTCGCGCTGATCGGCGAAAATCACAGGCATTGATGGGCGCGCCTGTGGGCACACTGTCCGTGCCGCCACGTCTGCTGAATCGATCCTTCCCTGCGCACGCGCGGCACGTCTTGTCGACCCGGCCGCGCGCGACGCGCACCTGACGCTGCCATGACTTCACCGATTTTCAACGTTCTCACGATCGCCGGCTCCGACTCGGGCGGCGGCGCGGGCATTCAGGCCGACCTCAAGGCGTTCTCCGCGCTCGGCGCGTACGGCGCGAGCGTCATCACGGCGCTCACCGCGCAGAACACACGCGGCGTCACCGCGATCCACGCGCCCGACGCGGGCTTCGTCACCGCGCAGCTCGACGCCGTGTTCGACGACATCCGCATCGACGCCGTGAAGATCGGCATGCTCGCCAACGCGCAGATCGTGCGCGCCGTCGCCGACGCGCTGCGCCGCCATCAGCCGCCGCGCGTCGTGCTCGACACCGTGATGATCTCGAAGAGCAATCACGCCCTGCTCGCGCCCGAAGCGGTCGCTGCGCTGCGCGAGGAGCTGCTGCCGCTAGCGGGCGTCGTCACGCCGAATCTGCCGGAGGCCGCGGCGCTGCTCGGCGTGCCGCCCGCCGCAGACGAAGCCGCGATGGTCGAGCAAGGCGAAGCGCTGCGCGCGCTCGGGGCGCAGGCGGTGCTCATGAAAGGCGGGCATCTGGGCAGCGCGGACAGCCCCGATTGGCTCATCGAAGCCGGCGGCACGCTGCGCCTGGGCGGCCCGCGCGTGCCGGTCACGAATACGCACGGCACGGGCTGCACGCTCTCGTCTGCGATTGCCGCACTGTGGCCGCAGCGCGGGACGCTCGCAACGGCCATTGGCGAAGCCAAGCAGTATCTGACGGCGGCGCTCGAGGCCAGTGAGCGGCTCGACGTCGGTCATGGCGTCGGACCCGTGCATCACTTCTGGCGCTGGTGGTGAGCGTGCTTGCGCGCGCTTATTGACGTGCAAATGCCGCGGCGCGCGCAGGCCAGTCGTCGGGAACGATGAAGCCGCGCGACTGTTCGCGGTAGCCGCCTGCGCTGTCGGGCGTGAATGCCGCAATCAGCGCGGGCTCGTCTGGCCGGGCTAACGCATCGAGTAACGCGTTGGGGTCGACGCAGGGCGCGTCCGCCAGCCTGCGCGGCGCGAGCCATGCGAGCCTCGGCAGGACGCTCCAGCCATCGGCGGCCTGTTGCCCGGCGAACGCCGGCCAGTCCGAGCACGTCACCCACCAGCCACGCCCATGATCTGCGGTCAGCTCGGGGGCGTCCTCCACCCGTGACGGCGCCCCCTCTCCCGCCCGGTAGAAGAGCCAGCCTTTCACGAACATCTGCGCGAGCCAATGGCCTTCGTAGCCCAGCGAAGCGAATTCTTCGTGTGCGCTCAAACGCAGTTGACGGTCGCGCAGATGCGTCAGTTTCAGATCAAAGCGATCGCGCAGATTCGGCCCGACGAATTCGGCGAGCGACGCACGTGCGTCATCGCCCGGTCCTGCGTGCAGGTAGCACTTCACCGCCAGCTCCCAATGCAGACGTTCGCCGGCCCGCGTGCGCACGAGAAAATCGCACTCGCCGAGCGTGAGCCCCGCACGGCGCAGCGGCACGTTCTGCGCGACGAGCTGCGCCGCCGGTCCATGCGCGAGAAACCATCCCAGCAGATTTTCGGCATAGCGGCCGAGGCGGTGCGTCGGCGCGGCCATGAGCGCTTCATGCAGCCGCGCCGGATCGCGATCGAGTTGCGCGAGCCAGTCGCGTGTGGCGCGCGCTTCATCGGCATCGGCGCACCATTGCGCCAATGGAGCTAGCGGTGGTTGCGCACGCAACAGATCCGCGCTGAAAAGCAGCCACGCGAGATCGCGCACGGCCGGATCGGCGAGGCGATCGAGTATGTCGCGGTTCGCGCCGCTACCAGGCACACGCTGAGACCCAGCATCGTCTTGCGGCCCGCCGTCGCCCCCGGCACATTGGGCGCCGGATACGTTCGCGGGCCGCGCAGCGTTCATTGCTCGCCGCCGGACGCCGCACGCCAGGTGTCGCGGGCGAGACAGAGGTCGGTCCAGGCCTTCGCCTTGTCGTGCAGGCTGCGCAGCAAATAAGCGGGGTGATAGGTGACGATGACGGGCACGCCCTCGTATTCGTGGACGCGTCCGCGCAGCGACGCGATGCTGCCATCGGTCTTGAGCAGGCTTTGCGCCGCGAAACGCCCGAGCGCGACGATGATCTTCGGCTTCACGATCGCCACCTGCCGCTGCAGATACGGCTCGCAGCGCGCGACCTCGTCGGGTTCCGGATTGCGGTTGCCAGGCGGGCGGCACTTGATGACGTTCGCGATATAGACGTTCTCGCCACGGGCGAGCGAGAGCGCGCGCAGCATGTTGTCGAGCAGCTTGCCGGCCTGGCCGACGAAGGGCTCGCCCTGGCGGTCTTCGTTCTCGCCGGGCGCCTCGCCGATCAGCATCCAGTCGGCCTCGCGATCGCCTACGCCGAACACGGTGTTGGTGCGCTTCTCGCACAGGCGGCAGCGCGTGCACGAGGCCACGCATTCGGCGAGCGCGTCCCAGTCGAGCGTCGCGACATCGTTGCGCGGTGCGCCGTCAGCCTGCGCCGGCTCGGCGTCGTGAGGCAGAACCGGCTGGGCCACTGTGTCGAACCAGGCGAAATCTTCGTCGGTGAGGGGCGGCGGTTCGTCCGATGAACGCGGTGCGGGCGTCGATGGCGAAGCAGCGCGCGCAACGGGCTGCGGTGCTTGCGAGCGCTCCGCGGCGGCCGGGTGTATTTCGGACGGCTCCGCCGCAGCGACCGGACGATGCACGACCGGCACCACCGGCGCCGCCGGCGCCTCGGCTTGCGCGCGTGTCACCGCGGACGACGGCGCAGCGGCCTCATCTTCGCGCACTGCTTCGAGCGGCGCGGCACCCCGCGCCCCTTTGCGCACCCAGCGCGGCGCGAGCCCAAGCTCCTCCAGCGCGATCTCATCGAGCGACATCCGCGCCCTCCCCTGCAAAAGAAAAACGCATCACGAGTGCGTCCTCGCGGCTGTGATGCCGGGCCGGATAGTAGTTCTTGCGGCGGCCGATCGTGACGAAGCCGAACTGTTCGTACAGCCGGATTGCCCGGTGATTCGAAGGCCGGACTTCGAGCAGCAGGCCTTCGAGCCCCTGCGTGCGCGCAATGCGCACCGCCTCGCGCAGCATGGCGAGCCCCGCGCCCGCGCCCTGCGCCTGAGGCGCGACACACAGATTCAGCAGATGCATCTCGTCGACCACGGGCATCAGCACGCAATAACCGATCAGCGTGCCGGTGACGTGGCGCATGCACAGCCCGTAGTAGCCATTGCGCAGCGAATCCTCGAAGTTGCCGCGCGACCACGGAAACTCATAGGCGGAACGCTCGACGATCGCGACTTCGTCCAGGTCGCTTTCGGTCATCGGCGACAGGTAGCGGTCGGTCATGAGCACGCCGCTCATTGCGCGCCCTCTCCGCCTGCGCCACCGTGAGCGGCAGCCTTCGCGGCCAGGCGCTCGGCCGTGGTCTGCGCGACCTTGTTGCGCACGTATTCGGGCGCAGCCTGGTCGGCGGGTTGCGTGCGGCCCGCGCGATACGCGCGCAACGCCGCGTGCGCCAGCGGCAGCGCGTGCGGGAGCGCCTCGGCGTCGATCGTGCGCGCTGCGGCGGCGGCCGTCAGGCGCGCGCCGAACGCTGCGGCGGCGTTGCCCGCCAGCGTGAACGGCGCCTCGGGCGCGGCGATATGCTCCGGCGAGTCGAGCGATGCGGCCTGCAGCGTGCGCCAGTCGCCGGCTGCGGCATCCCACGCGTAGTCGGCCCAGTAGGCTTCGTCCATGCGCGCGTCGAGCGCGGCCAGCACGCGGGTCGCGGCGGGATCGCGCAGCCTCGCGCTCTCCGCACACACGAGCAGCGTGCCCACGGGCACCACCGGGATATCGAGGCCGAACGCAAGCCCTTGTGCCACGCCCGTCGCCGTGCGCAGCCCCGTGAAGGAGCCCGGGCCCGCGCCGAACGCGATCGCGTCGCAGTCGGCGAGCGTGAGGCCGGCATCGTCGAACAATTCGCCAATGGCCGGCAGGAGCCGCGTGCTGGAGACGGCACCGGTGGCTTCGTGGCGCACCCAGACGCTGACTTCCGAGCGCGACGCGGTAGCAGCCTCGCCGCCGGTAGAGGGAGAAAGATCTGCGCCGCCAGGGGCGACGCGAAGCAGCGCGACCGAGCAATATTCGGTCGAAGTATCGAGGGCAAGCAGCACGGTTTCGGTCATGAGCGCTATTGTAATGCCCCGCCCTCCGCGCGGGCCCAGGGCTCTCGCCAACCGGCGGATGCACAAGCATCAGGCGTCATGGCCTCCTCTGGCCCACCCGTGCCCGGCACGAGTGGAGGAATCGCTCCAGCTTTTCCGGGGTTTGCGCTGCTACCATCGGCGCGCTGACCTGAACCCCTATGCGGAGGAAACAATCATGAGCGACGTGAACACTCAGTTCGCCCAAGCCCAGCAAGACGTGCAGCAACTGCCGGAGCGCCCCGGCAATCTGACGCTGCTGCGCCTCTATGCACTCTTCAAGCAGGCCACCGAAGGCGACGTGCACGGCGACAAGCCCGGCTTCACGGATATCGTCGGCAAGTACAAGTACGAAGCGTGGGCCGCGCTGCAAGGCACCGCGCAGGAAACGGCCAGGCAGCAATACGTAGAATTGGTTGAATCGCTCAAGAGCGGCGCCACGAGCTGAACGCGCGCAACTGACAAGGCGCGCGTGACGAGTTGAGGCGCCCCGCCCGCTGCGTCACACCGCCGCACCCGTGCCCTCGCGGTGCGTCGCTCTGGCGCGTCGCAACAAAACGAGATATACTGCGCGCTGCGTTGTGCTCCGGTCGCTCGTTCGATCAGCACAACGCCTCGTAGCGTTAAGCTCCAATCCAGTTTAGAACCTGTCCCCCCCTGCCATGGCCCTTTTTTTGGGGCCGTCAATATCAGGCTGGCGGCTGGCCAATCCCGGCCTGAGCCGCACCCAAAACAGCTTCTAACGAAAAATCCGCCATTGTGTGCGGATTGCCCCCGTTTTTCGATTTGTTCGCAAAATCCGACGACTTGGGTATGCCGATTGGCGCCGACGTTCTATTTCCTGTGTAACAAGGATTTTCATGACTTCGAGCAATACCCAAAGCCCCCTGGACGCAATCGCCGATCAGGCCCTCGGTCTTTCCGCCGCCGCCGACGCTTCCGTTGAAGCCCCCGCGCAGGCCGCCGATGTGACCGACGGTGCGGCGTTCGCGGCACTCGGTCTGTCGCCGGAGATCGTCTCCGCGCTGATCGCAGCGGGCTACAAGGCTCCGACGCCGGTGCAGGAACGCGCCATTCCTGTCGCCATCGCCGGACGCGACCTGCTGGTCTCGAGCCCGACCGGTTCGGGCAAGACCGCAGCCTTCATGCTGCCCGCCATCGAGCGCTTCGCGCAGATCCAGAAGGCCCTGGCCGCCCAGCCGCGCGAGCCGCGCCCGCAAGGCGCGAACGGCCCGCAAAGCGATCGCCGCCAGCGCCGTCCGCAACCGGTGGCACGCCCCGGTCTCCTCGTCCTCACGCCCACGCGTGAACTCGCGATGCAGGTGACCACGGCTGCTTCGACGTACGGCAAGCACCTGCGCCGCCTGCGCACGGTCAGCATTCTCGGCGGCGTGGCTTACGGCCAGCAGCTGATGCTGCTCGCAAAGAACCCCGAGATTCTCGTGGCGACCCCGGGCCGTCTGCTCGATCACCTCGAGCGCGGCCGCATCGACTTGTCCGAACTCAAGATGCTCGTGCTCGACGAAGCCGACCGCATGCTCGACATGGGCTTCATCGACGACATCGACACGATCGTCGCCGCTACGCCCGAAACGCGTCAGACGATGCTGTTCTCGGCCACGCTCGACGGCAAGATCGCTTCGATCACCGGCCGCCTGCTGAAGGACCCGGAGCGCATCGAGATCGTGCGCAAGGTCGAGGCAGCCTCGAACATTGCGCAAACCGTGCACTACGTGGACGACCGCGATCACAAGGATCGTCTGCTCGACCATCTGCTGCGCGACGAGAGCCTCGACCAGGCTGTCGTGTTCACGGCGACCAAGATGGACGCTGACCAGCTCGCCGGCAAGCTCGCCGACGCTGGCTTCGAAAGCGCCGCGCTGCACGGCGACCTGCCGCAAGGCGCGCGTAACCGCACGATCCGTGCGCTGCGCGAGCGTCGTGTGCGCGTGCTCGTCGCGACCGACGTCGCGGCGCGCGGTATCGACATCCCCGGCATCACGCACGTGTTCAACTACGACCTGCCGAAGTTCGCCGAAGACTACGTGCACCGTATCGGCCGTACCGGTCGTGCAGGCCGTTCGGGCACGGCAGTGAGCCTCGTGCATCACGCCGAGCAAGGCGCCCTCAAGCGTATCGAGCGCTTCGTGCGTTCGCCGCTGCCGGTGAACGTCGTGGAAGGCTTCGAGCCGCGCAAGGCGCCGCCGGCCAACCGTGGCTTTGGCGGCCGCGGTCGCCCGGGTGGCGGCAATGGCGGTGGCCGTCGCTTCGGCAACGGTAACGGCAAGCCGGGTGGCTACGGCGCCCGTGCCGGCAATGGCGGCAATGGCGGCAACGGCGGCGAGCGCAACGGCAACAGCTGGGGCAACAAGCCGGAAGGCTCGCGCGGCGGCTACGGTGCCCGCGAAGGCGGCTACAACTCGGGTTCGCGTGAAGGCGGCTTCGGCGGCGGCTCGCGCGGCGAAGGCAACCGAGGCGGCTACGGCCAGCAACGCGAAGGCTACGGCCGCTCGCGCGAAGGCGGTGGCGGTTACGGCGCGCGCCGTAACGACGGCCCGCGTGGCGCGCGTCGCGACAGCTAAATCGCCTAAAACGGCGTGGCGCGGCCTTCGAGCCGCCCCGCCGCCACAGCGAAATACCCAGGACCGGTGCTTAGGCACCGGTCTTTTTTTATCTCCGCGTAGATTTCACGATGTGAAAAATTTTTTTGCTTCGTAAAAAATCGTGCTGCGTGGCACAAAGAGACCCATTGCAAGATGGAAAATTGCGTTTCACATCACAAAACAAATTGCATAACACATTGATTTTGTTTAAATAAAAAACCTTCAAAAAGCCCATTTGCCCGCCTGTTGCCCGTCGAACGATTTGCCTAGACTCTTATATAAGAGTTCGCGAGACGAAACACCAGAACACCGGCGCTTGCGTTCCGCGATTCAGCGGTTCAGCAGTTTCGTTTCAGCGATCCCCTTATCAGGCAAACGAAGGAGCCCACCATGTCGACTCGTCAACAGCAAGCTCAGCAACTCCAACAGCAATGGGAAACCGATCCGCGCTGGAAGGGCATCAAGCGCAACTACACGGCGGAAGACGTGGTGCGCCTGCGCGGCTCGCTCCAGCCGGAGCACACGCTCGCGAAGCACGGCGCCGAAAAGCTCTGGAAAGGCGTGAACACCGAGCCGTTCATCAACGCACTGGGCGCGCTCACGGGCAACCAGGCCATGCAGCAAGTGAAGGCCGGTCTCAAGGCGATCTATCTCTCGGGCTGGCAGGTCGCGGGCGACGCCAACCTCGCCGGCGAAATGTACCCGGACCAGTCGCTCTACCCGGCCAACTCGGTGCCGCAGGTGGTCGAGCGCATCAACAACACGCTCACGCGCGCCGACCAGATCCAGTGGTCCGAAGGCAAGAACCCCGGCGACGAAGGCTACGTGGATTACTTCCAGCCGATCGTGGCCGACGCAGAAGCCGGCTTCGGCGGCGTGCTCAACGCGTTCGAACTGATGAAGGCGATGATCGAAGCGGGCGCCGCGGGCGTGCACTTCGAAGACCAGCTCGCCTCGGTGAAGAAGTGCGGCCACATGGGCGGCAAGGTGCTCGTGCCGACGCGCGAGAACGTCGCGAAGCTCACGGCCGCGCGTCTGGCCGCCGACGTCTGCGGCGTGCCGACCGTGCTGCTCGCCCGCACCGACGCGGAAGCCGCCGACCTCGTGACCTCGGACATCGACGATAACGACCGCCCGTTCCTCACCGGCGAGCGCACCGTCGAAGGCTTCTTCCGCACGAAGAACGGCCTCGAGCAGGCCATCTCGCGCGGTCTCGCCTACGCGCCGTACGCCGACATGATCTGGTGCGAAACGGGCAAGCCGGATCTGGAGTTCGCGAAGAAGTTCGCGGAAGCGATCCACAAGCAGTTCCCGGGCAAGCTGCTCTCGTACAACTGCTCGCCGTCGTTCAACTGGAAGAAGAACCTCGACGACGCGACGATCGCCCGCTTCCAGCGCGAGCTGGGCGCCATGGGCTACAAATTCCAGTTCATCACGCTCGCGGGCTTCCACTCGCTCAACTACTCGATGTTCAACCTCGCGCACGGCTACGCACGCCAGAACATGAGCGCGTTCGTGGAACTCCAGCAGGCGGAGTTCGCCGCCGCCGAGAAGGGCTTCACCGCCGTGAAGCATCAGCGCGAAGTGGGCACCGGCTACTTCGACGCCGTGACGCAGACGGTCGAGCGCGAAGCGTCGACCACGGCGCTGCACGGCTCGACGGAAGACGAACAGTTCTTCGACAAGAAGGTGGCGTAAGACCACCGGCAGCAACGGCGGCGCCAGCCGCCGCGCTCGAACAGGCGGCCGGCACGCGTACCTTGGCGGGGCGCGCCGGCCGCCTGGCGACGCGGCACGAGCGCATGCCGCAGGGCGTTCAGGGAGGAAGCGGTAGAGGACACCGGCCGCGCGTGCTGGACAGAATCCGGCCCGTGGCTCGCTCAGCCAACGCAGCGGGCGAGCATGGCCTCGTGCTTCATCGCGAAACCTGGAAAAGCGCCAGCTAGCGATAAACGATCACCGGAATCTTCGTATGCGTAAGCACGCGCTGCGTCTCGCTGCCGATCAGCAGGCTGCCCAGCCCGCGACGCCCGTGCGAGGCCATGAAGATGACATCGCAGCCGCCCGCTTCGGCGGCTTCGATGATGCCGAGATACGGCGAGGGATGCACGCTCGTGCGGCTGTCGCAGACCACGCCCGCGCTACGCGCCGCCGCCTCGATTTCGTCCAGATGCACGCGCGCCTCTCGCTCACTGCGCGTCTGGAAGTCCCCGGGCGGTTCGATCACCACGTCGGCGTAAGGCGAGTACGGATATTGCGGCAGGCATGCGTAGGCCGTGACGCGCGCGCCCACTGTGCGCGCGAGATCGATCGCGCCGTTGATCGCTTTCTTCGACAGTTCCGAGCCGTCCGTCGGAACGAGGATGTGCTTGAACATGGCGCCCTCCGTGGTCTATCGGATTACGGGCAAGACTAGAATCAAAGTCAAGGTTCGAAACGGGGGGCAAAGACTCAGCAGGCGTCTCGCGCGGGCGAGCGCCAGGGCCCTCAGGGTCGATTGTAGTGCGCGATAAATCGCTGCGAGCCATGCGTGCGGGTCATCCCGGATATCGGAAACGCGCACTGCGCCCTATCCCCAGTAACCGGGTTGACCGTAGGTATGCTTGAGATAGTCGAGAAAGAGGCGCACGCGCAGCGGCAGATGGCGGCGCTGCGGAAACACGGCGTGAATGCCGATGGGCGGCGCGGCGAATGCGTCGAGCACGCTCACGAGCCGGCCCGCCGCGATGTCCTCGCCGACTTCCCACCACGAGCGCCACGCCAGACCGTGGCCCGCGAGACACCACTCATGCAGCACGGCACCGTCCGAGCATTCCATCGTGCCCGCCACGCGGATCGACACCACTTTGCCGTCCTGCTGGAACGCCCAGCCGCGCTGCTGGTTCAGGCTCGCGCCGAAAGCGAGACAGTTATGGCGCGCGAGGTCGGCGGGCGTTTCGGGCTCGCCGCGGCGCGACAGATACGCGGGCGCCGCCACGCACACGCGGCGGTTCTCGCCGAGCTTGAGCGACACGAGAGACGAATCGGGCAATTCGCCCAGGCGCACGGCGCAGTCGAAGCCTTCGTTGACGAGATCGACGAGCCGGTCCGAAAGATCGAGCGCGATGCTCACGTCCGGATGCGCAACCGTGAAATCGGGCACGAGCGGCGCGACATGGCGACGCCCAAAACCAGCCGGCGCGGACACGCGCAGGTGCCCGCTCGCCTTCACGCCGCCCTCGGACACACTCGCCTCGGCGTTCTGCATGTCGTGAATGATGCGCTGGCAGTCCTCGAGAAACGCCGATCCTTCGAACGTGAGCGTAATGCGCCGCGTGGTGCGCACGAGCAGTTTCACGCCGAGGCGCTCTTCCAGCGCATCGATGCGCCGGCCGATGATGGCGGGCGCCACGCCCTCGGCCTGGGCGGCGGCGGACAGGCTACCCTTGGCGGCCACGGTGACGAAAGTCTCGATCTGTTTGAAGCGGTCCATCGGTGGATGCTGCGCGCACTGGGCGACAGAAACAGTGGAAAAGAGAACGCAGGTCGACAGATTAGGTGGGTAAAAGTAAAAGATCAAGTGATCAATCCCGCCTTTTTCAGTGATACGACTCATGAATACAATAGACCTCGACCTCTGAAGATGGAGTGCAAGGCTATGTCGGCCACAACGACACCCTCAACGACACGATTTCCCAAGGCAGTTGTTTTCGACGCGTACGGCACGCTTTTCGACGTGCATTCGGTCGTCGCTGCCGCCGAGCAGATGTTCCCCGGCCAAGGCGAGGCGCTCTCGCAGCTGTGGCGCCTGAAGCAGATCGAGTACACGCAGTTGCGCACGCTCTCCGACCCGGCCGGCGCGCGCTATCGCCCGTTCTGGGACATCACGCTCGACGCCCTGCGCTACGCCGCGCGCCGCCTGAACCTGTCGCTCACGGGCGCGGGCGAAAAGCGCCTCATGGACGAATACGCCTGCCTGTCGGCTTTCCCCGACGTGCTGCCCGTGCTGCGCCGCCTGCGTGAGCCACGCGAAGACGGCACGCGCATGGGCCTGGCGATCCTCTCGAATGGCAACCCGCAGATGCTCGACATCGCGGTGAAGAGCGCCGGCATGAGCGGCCTCTTCGACCACGTGCTGTCGGTCGATGCCGTGCGCGCCTACAAGCCGGCCGCCGCCGCGTATTCGCTCGGCTCGGCCGCCTTCGACGCCGCGCCACGCGACCTCGTGTTCGTGTCGTCGAACGGCTGGGACGCCGCGGGCGCCGGCTGGTTCGGCTACACCACGTTCTGGATCAATCGCCAGCGCTTGCCCGCCGAAGAGCTCGGCGTGGCGCCGCATGGCACCGGCAGCGGCATGACAGAACTCGCCGCCTTTCTCGAAACCGCTGCGCCCGAGCGGCAAAGCCGCCCTCGCCCCAGCCCGGGCGCGTGACAGACACGCCGCTCGCCGCAGCCACAACAACCACACATTCACAATCTGACCGACCAAGGAGCAAGCAAATGGCGAACACGTTGCAACTGCCGCAAGGCATGCAGATCACGGCTGACATCCGGCCCGGCTTCGAAACGATCCTCACGCCCGAAGCGCTCGAACTCGTCGCGAAGCTGCACCGCGCATTCGAGCCGCGCCGCCAGGAACTGCTGAAGGCACGCGTCGAGCGCACCAAGCGCCTCGACGCCGGCGAGCGCCCCGACTTTCTTGCCGACACGAAATCGATCCGCGAAGGCGACTGGAAGATCGCGGCGCTGCCGAAGGATCTCGAATGCCGCCGCGTGGAAATCACGGGCCCGGTCGAACGCAAGATGATCATCAACGCGCTGAACTCGGGCGCGGACTCGTACATGACTGACTTCGAGGACTCGAACGCGCCGAACTGGGAAAACCAGATCGTCGGCCAGCTCAACCTGAAGGACGCAGTGCGCCGCACGATTTCGCTCGAACAGAACGGCAAGACCTACCAGCTCAACGACAAGACCGCCACGCTGATCGTGCGTCCGCGCGGCTGGCACCTCGACGAGAAGCACGTGACGGTGGACGGTCAGCGTGTGTCGGGCGGCATCTTCGACTTCGCGCTCTATCTCTTCCACAACGCGAAGGAACTGATTTCGCGCGGCAGCGGCCCGTACTTCTATCTGCCGAAGATGGAAAGCCACCTCGAAGCGCGCCTGTGGAACGACGTCTTCGTCGCGGCGCAGGAAGGTGTGGGCATCCCGCGCGGCACGATCCGCGCGACGGTGCTGGTCGAGACGATCCTCGCCGCGTTCGAGATGGACGAAATCCTCTATGAACTGCGCGAGCACAGCTCGGGCCTGAACGCCGGCCGCTGGGACTACATCTTCTCGGCGATCAAGAAGTTCAAGAACGACAAGGACTTCTGTCTTGCCGACCGCGCGCAGATCACGATGACCGTGCCGTTCATGCGCGCCTACGCGCTCGAACTGCTCAAGACCTGCCATAAGCGCAACGCACCGGCGATCGGCGGCATGAGCGCACTCATCCCGATCAAGAACGACGCAGCCGCCAACGACAAGGCCATGGGCGGCGTGCGTTCGGACAAGGCGCGTGACGCGACCGATGGCTACGACGGCGGCTGGGTTGCGCACCCGGGCCTCGTGCCCATCGCGATGGAAGAGTTCGTGAAGGTGCTCGGCGACAAGCCGAACCAGATCGGCAAGCAGCGCGCGGACGTGAACGTCACGGGCAAGGATCTGCTCGACTTCCGTCCGGAAGCGCCGATCACCGAGACGGGCCTGCGCAACAACATCAACGTGGGCATCCACTACCTCGGCTCGTGGCTCGCGGGCAATGGCTGCGTGCCGATCCACAACCTGATGGAAGACGCCGCGACCGCCGAAATCTCGCGCTCGCAGGTGTGGCAGTGGATCCGCTCGCCCAAGGGCAAGCTCGAAGACGGCCGCAAGGTCACGGCCGAACTCGTGCGCGAACTGATCCCGCAGGAGCTGGACAAGGTGAAGGCGTCGGTCGGCGGCGACACGAAGCCGTACGAGCGCGCAGCGCAGATCTTCGAACAGATGTCGACGTCGGAAAACTTCGTCGAGTTCCTGACGCTGCCGCTGTACGAAGAGATCTAATCGTTCGGTACGTCTAACGAATCGCCGACGAATAAGGCCCGGCGGGTGTGAGCCCGCCGGGCCTTGGTGTTTTCACGCGCCGCGTCTTGAGTTGTCAGCGCCCGCGCCGATGCGCGACCCAGTCGCCGCCTGCGATCTCGGGGCGTCCGGCAATGGCGGCCGACGCGACCGGATAGTAGAGGCAAGCGATGCGTTCGCCCTGCACCTCGATATCCACTTCCTGCGAAACGAACAGGTTGTCGACGCCCGGATACACCTGCTCGATTTCGTCGAGCACGGCGAGGAGCGCGTCGTCGATCTCGTAGACGTCGCCGACGACCGTCGATTGCGCATTCGCCGATCCGGCCACCATCCCGGGATAACTGCCGAAGTCGAAGAGCCGGCCGGCGAGCGTGGCGAGACCGAGGTGACGCGGGCGCGCGATCGCGTTGCGATCGGCCGCGAGGTTGATGTCGTTGATCTCGCCCGCGCGCAGCGTGCCGTAGACGAACACGTATTTCATGGCTTTTCTCTCCTTCAGGGCGGCTCGCGCCACACGAGCACGCTGTCGATTCGCCCACATTATGCCCGGCCATAGATGGCGTGCGGTCAAGGCCCTCGAGCGCGAGACGTCTACAATGGGCGCACAGTTGCCAAACCCGTCGCCCTGCCCGTCATGCCCGAGGATCTGCCCCGCTTCGCATCCAGCGATGCACGCAACGATGCGCTGCCGCGCGCCGAACTCGTCGATATCCCGCCCGAGTTCGCGCCGACGCCCACGCATCCGATCCGCGTACGCTCGCGTCCCATGCCGTCGGGTGTGTGCATCGCGCAGCACACGCATGCGTGGGCGCAGCTTGCCTACTCCTCGCGCGGCGTGCTGCGTATGGCGACGCCCGGCACGACGTGGATGGTGCCGCCCTCGCGCGCGATCTGGGTGCCGCCTCACATCACACACGAAGTGGCGATCGTCGAGGACGCGTTCCTGCGCACGCTCTACGTAGACGAATCGGTGATTCCGCCCGGCCTCGACGCGTGTCGCGTGGTCGAAGTCTCAGGCCTGCTGCGCGAGACGATCGCAGCACTCGACGAGCGCGGCATTCCCACCGCGCGTGAGCGCCTGCTCGGCGCGCTGGCGCTCGACGAGATCACGCGCTCGGCGCCGCTGCCGCTCGCCGTGCCGATGCCCGAGGAAAAGCGCCTGCGCGCGTTATGCGAAGCGCTGATCGCCGATCCGGCGGGACCCGGCTCGCTCGAATACTGGGCCGCACACGTGGGCGCGAGCACGCGCACGATCGCGCGGCTCTTCCGGCAGGAACTGGGGGTGAGCTTTTCGCAGTGGCGCCAGCAGGCGATTCTCGCGCGCGCGATCCCGCTGCTCAATCAGGGACGCCCGATGGCCGTCGTGGCGCAGGAACTCGGCTACCGGAGCCAGAGTGCGTTTTCGGCGATGTTTCGCCGTGCCTTCGGCGAGAGCCCGCGCGCCTTCATCGCGCGCGGCACGGGTGACCGCGATGCGGACGAACCGGAAGATTCCGTGGCCGCCGGGCGCGACGACGACACGCGTTAAGTGGGAAAGCGGCCAGGCTCAGACGAGCCGCGTCATATGGCGAATCGAGCCCAGGCGCGCAAGCCTCGGACCCGCCACGCGATAACCCATGCGCAAGTAAAGTCGCGCGGCCGGATTGTCGACGAACACGCGCAGTTGCAGCTCGCGCAGGCCGCGCTCGCGGGCCCACTGGTGCGAGATATCGAGCAGGAACGTGCCGGCGCCATTGCCGCGATACCCCTGGGCGATCTGCACATCGCGAATGTGCAGCGAGTCGCCCTCCTGCGTCACGCGCAGCACGCCAATCGCCTCGCCATCGAGTTCGAGAATGAAGTTCTCCGACTCGCGATAGCTCGCCAGAAAGAGATCGCCGCGCCAGACGAGGTGATGCCGCAGATAGTAGCCACCCATGTTATTGCGCGTGAGCGTCTCCGCGAACTCGAAATCGTCCATGGTGGCGCGGCGCAGCTGAAACGGCGACGGGATGTCGTTCGGTGCGAACATGTCGGCAAGCGAGGAAACCAGGTTTCGACAACGCTACGATAACGCGCGGCCGCCGGCAATCGCAGATTGTCCGTACGGCAAACGAAATGAAGGATGGGGATGGAAGCGTGAGAAACGTCTGTGGAAAAAGAAAAAGCCCGTTGGACGTATCCAACGGGCTTCGTTCTGGCGGAGCGGACGGGACTCGAACCCGCGACCCCCGGCGTGACAGGCCGGTATTCTAACCGACTGAACTACCGCTCCAGCTTGCTGCTCACCGGCGGGCGTCGGTCGATTCCCGCTGGCGGCGTCGCCGCATGACTCTTTGGCGCCGCATTTTGATTTGGCGTCCCCTAGGGGATTCGAACCCCTGTACTCACCGTGAAAGGGTGATGTCCTAGGCCTCTAGACGAAGGGGACAACACGGGTATAAGCGCAGGCTTACACCTTTGAACTGCAGCGGTTCGCCATTGCCGAAGCAACGACGGAACAGCTTTGAAACTGGCGGAGCGGACGGGACTCGAACCCGCGACCCCCGGCGTGACA
Source organism: Paraburkholderia nodosa (assembly GCF_001718195.1). GTDB lineage: Bacteria > Pseudomonadota > Gammaproteobacteria > Burkholderiales > Burkholderiaceae > Paraburkholderia > Paraburkholderia nodosa_A. The sequence continues at coordinate 104,772 of NZ_MCNV01000009.1, read as the reverse complement.
GGCCGGTATTCTAACCGACTGAACTACCGCTCCAGCTTACTGCTCACACCGGCGGGCGTCGGTCGATTCCCGCTGGCGGCGTCGCCACACTGCTCGCTCGCAGTGCTACTTCTTTGGCGCCGCATTTTGATTTGGCGTCCCCTAGGGGATTCGAACCCCTGTACTCACCGTGAAAGGGTGATGTCCTAGGCCTCTAGACGAAGGGGACAACACGGGCTTTCGCCTGTAATCGTCACTTTAACTAAAAAGCCCGCTCACAGTTTCTGAACGGGCTCGATCTGGCGGAGCGGACGGGACTCGAACCCGCGACCCCCGGCGTGACAGGCCGGTATTCTAACCGACTGAACTACCGCTCCAGTTCGACACAGTCAGATGGATGTCGGTTGATTTCCACCTGATGCTACGCCAATCTCATTGACGACGCCCATGTCTGGCGTCCCCTAGGGGATTCGAACCCCTGTACTCACCGTGAAAGGGTGATGTCCTAGGCCTCTAGACGAAGGGGACATGATCTTTTCAGATAATGCCTTTACCGCACTCTACTGCTTACTGCATGTTCTGTTGGTGGAGGTAAGCGGGATCGAACCGCTGACCTCTTGCATGCCATGCAAGCGCTCTCCCAGCTGAGCTATACCCCCTTGCAGAACAGAAGCGAGATTTTAAACATCAATTTCGCTTTCGTCAAGAGCTTTTGAATCGTTTTTTGAAGCGCTTCGAGGTTTCCTTGAAACATCGTTGCCCGATTCTGCGGCTCTTTGCGTGAGATTTGCTGCTTATTTGCCGCTTGTTTGCGACTCCCTCGCGCTCCGTATTCAACGGAGCCCGAATACTACAAGAACTGCCGCCCGGGCGCTAGGGTCCGGGCGAATATTCTTCAAAGTTTTTACTTTGCAGCCGAAATGCCCTTCTCGAGGCGGCTCACCACCGCATCGCGGCCGAACAGCACGAGCACCGCATCGACCGAAGGCGTATGCGTCGTCCCTGCCACGAGCAGGCGGGCCGGCATCGCGAGCTGGGGCATCTTGAGCTTGTGTGTGGCGAGCGTCGCCTTCAGCGCTGCCGAGACGCCCTCCTTCGTCCACTCCGCGCCCTTGAGCGCGACGACGAGATCGGCGAGCGCGGGGCGTACGGCTTCCGTGATGTGCTGTGCGAGCGCTTCGGCTTCCGGCTGCGGCTCGCGGTAGAACATCATCGCGCTCTCGGCGATCTCCTTGATCGTGTTCGCACGGTCCTTGAAAAGCGCGACCACGCCTTCGAGCGACGGCCCCTTGGTGAGCGCCGCCTCGTCCACGCCGAGGGCAGCGAAGAACGGCTTCGAGAGCTCGGCGAGGCGCGCGTTGTCCACTTCCTTCAGGTAGTGGTTGTTGAGCCAGTTGAGCTTGTTGTGGTCGTATTGCGCGGGCGACTTGCCGAGATGCTCGAGATCGAACCACTCCACGAACTGCTCGCACGTGAACACTTCGGCGTCGCCGTGCGACCAACCCAGACGTGCGAGATAGTTGAGGACCGCTTCCGGCAGATAGCCCGCATCGCGATAACCCATCACGCTCATCGCGCCGTGGCGCTTGCTCATCTTTTCGCCCTGCTCGTTAAGCACGGTAGGCAGGTGCGCGTAGACCGGCGGCTCGCCGCCGAGCGCGCGCAGGATGTTGATCTGGCGCGGCGTGTTATTCACGTGATCGTCGCCGCGAATCACGTGCGTGATCTTCATGTCGAGATCGTCCACGACCACGCAGAAGTTGTAGGTCGGCGTGCCGTCCGGGCGCGCGATCACGAGGTCGTCGAGCTCTTCGTTCGAGATCTCCACGCGGCCCTTGACGGCGTCGTCCCATGCCACCACGCCCGTGAGCGGGTTGCGAAAGCGCAGCACCGGCTGCACCCCCGCCGGCGGCGTGGGCAGCACCTTGCCCGGCTCCGGGCGCCACGTGCCGTCGTAGCGCGGCTTCTCGCCGGCCGCGCGCTGACGCTCGCGCAGCGCGTCGAGCTCTTCGGTCGACATGTAGCACGGATACACGAGGCCCTGCTCCTGCATCTGCCTGAGCACTTCGCGATAACGGTCCATGCGCTGCATCTGGTAGAACGGACCTTCGTCGAAATTCAGGCCGAGCCATTCCATGCCTTCGAGGATCGCGTCGACCGATTCCGACGTCGAACGCTCGAGGTCGGTATCTTCGATCCGCAGCACGAAGACGCCCTTGTTGTGGCGCGCGAACGCCCACGGGTAGAGCGCGGAACGGATATTGCCGAGATGGATGAAGCCGGTCGGGCTCGGCGCGAAGCGGGTACGGACGACAGAGGTAGTCATGGGCGATTACTCGAAGACGATGCCATCCGGAGCGCGGCGCTGGCAACAAAAGCAGCGACGGCGGCGGACGGCCGGGGTTCGCGGCGCGTTCGGCCCGCGCGGCTAGCGCGGGAGCGCCGGGGGCGCGCGCAGCCTCGCGCACACGAACGGGAATCCGGAAAATTAGAGACGGGATTATACCCGCCATGCACCGCTTCGGCCTGGGGGGCGAGGCCCGGGGTGCGCGTGCGGGCGCCCGTTTCTCTCATGCAAACGTGTATGCGCTCGCAAACCGTCGAGCGCGTTGTCATCTGGCGTCACATCGCGTTACATGCACGCCTGCTAAACCGGCCGCGCTTTGCCTTATGATGTCGGCGCGCCGCCACCACGATGCGGCGTCGCGCGAGCAAACACAGATACTCGGCCGCCCGCGCGAGCAGACCGGGGTACCGCGTCGTTCCTTGCCGGACACGCACGCGGACCGCATGGAGAACCTTCTTGAAGCAGTCATCGCCCTCATTGAGCCGCCGGCACTTTTCGCTTGCGGCCGCCTCCTCCGTCCTGGCCGCCTGCACGACCGCGGGCACGCAAACCGCCAGTGTCCCGCCGCCCGTCACCACCGCGCCCCCGCCGCCCGTCGCCAGGCCGCAGCGCCCGGTTCGCGTGGGCCTCGCGCTCGGCGGCGGCGCGGCGCGTGGCTTTGCGCATATCGGCGTGATCAAGGCGCTCGAGGCGCGCAACGTGCAAGTCGACTTCGTGGTCGGCACGAGCGCGGGCTCAGTCGTCGCGGCGCTCTACGCCTCGGGCATGAACGGTTTCGCGCTCAACAAGCTCGCCCTGACGATGGACGAAGCCTCGATCAGCGACTGGGCGATGCCGTTTCGCACGCGCGGTCTCCTGCAGGGCGTGGCGCTCCAGAACTATCTGAACACCACGCTGCACGACCGGCCCATCGAGAAGATGGCGAAGCCGCTCGGCGTCGTCTCGACCGACCTGCGCACGGGCCAGCCTATCCTGTTCCAGCGCGGCAACACGGGCATTGCCGTGCGCGCATCGTGCAGCATTCCGTCGATTTTCGAGCCGGTGAAGATTGCGGGCCACGAATACGTGGACGGCGGCCTCGTGAGCCCGGTGCCGGCCTCGTTCGCACGCAAGATGGGCGCCGACTTCGTGATCGCCGTGGACATCTCGGCGCGCCCTGAAACGGCCTCGACGCTGAGCCAGTTCGACGTGCTGATGCAGACCTTCACGATCATGGGCCAGACGATCAAGTCCTACGAACTCGACAAGTACGCCGACGTCGTGATCCGCCCGAATCTCAACGCGATGTCGTCCAGCGACTTCACTCAGCGCAACGCGGCGATTCTCGCGGGCGAGGAAGCCGCGGCGCGCATCATGCCGGAACTCGAGCGCAAGCTCGCTGCAGCGCGCCTGACGGCCTGATCGCTTGATCTGAGCGCCCCTTCAGCGGGCGCACGGGTGCAAAAAACGCAAAAAGCCTGCTTCGCAAGAAGCAGGCTTATTGTTCGCTACAAAACCCCGATCAGTTGCCGCCGTTGCCCTCGAACTGTGCGCTCACGCGCTTGAGGTTTTGCTGCTGATCCGCCGTGAACGACGTTTCGATGCGGCGTGCACCGGTGAAGCGCTTTTCCCAGTATCCGTCGTCGAGGTCGTCAACGCGGATCGTGCTGCCGGTAGACGGCGAATGCACGAACTTGTTGTCGCCGATGTAGATGCCGACGTGGGAGAACGTGCGGCGCATCGTGTTGAAGAACACGAGGTCGCCCGGCTTCAGGTTGCTCATGCTGACCTTCTCGCCCACGCGGCTCATTTCCTCGGCGCGGCGCGGCAGCGACATGCCGAGCGTGTCCTGGAACACGTAGCGCACGAAGCCGCTGCAGTCGAGGCCGGAGTCGGGCGTGTTGCCGCCCCAGCGGTAACGCACACCAATCATGTTGAGTGCGCCGACAACGACGTCGCCGGCTTTGCCGGCCATGCCGGACAGGAACGCCTTGGCGCCGCCTTCGGTCGGGGCCGGAGCCGCCGCCGGGGTCGCCTGGTTGGCATTCTGGAGGGCGTTCTGAAGTGCTGGGATGGACTGCGGATTCGCCGAATTGCTCGGCGAAAATGAGGCATTCTGGCTAAAGCTGCTTACTTCGTCGGCGAACGCGCCGGGAGCTGCGGCCATCAGTACGCCGATGAACATCCCGGCGACGACGCGCGTGCAAGCCTGGGTCAAGTATCGGTGCTGCATTGGTCGGTAGAAATTGCCCGTAAATCAGGGAGTTAGTGGAAAAGTTTGGACGATACTAGCCAGTAAGTATTTGTGTGTCAAAACAAATAGAAAAATTCAATCGCGACATTCACCTCATTGGTGAATTTCACCGAAATTCGCTCTAAAGTTCCGCCAAAGCCTAGCGATCGAATGCAGCTTTCAACAATTTTCGGGTGTAAGGATGGGCGGGTCTGTCGAAGATATTCGCGACCTCTCCCGACTCGACGATCGCCCCGTCCTGCATCACCACTACCCGGTGCGCCATTGCGCCGATCACCGCCAGGTCGTGGCTGATGAACACGTAGCCCAGGTTGTACTTGCGTTGCAAATCCGTCAACAATCTCAACACCTGTTGCTGGATTGACACGTCGAGCGCGCTGGTCGGTTCGTCGAGCACGATCACGCGAGGCTCCAGCACCAGCGTGCGCGCAATGGCGATACGCTGGCGCTGGCCACCCGAAAACTCGTGCGGGTATCGGTGCAAAGCGGTGCGATCGAGGCCCACTTCGCGCAGCACGCCGACAACGCGCTTGCGCCGCTCCTCGATAGAAAGATCGGGCCGATGCAGCGCGAGCCCCTCCCCCACGATGCGCTCGATGGTTTGACGCGGAGAAAGCGAACTGAACGGGTCCTGAAAGACAACCTGCAGATGCAAGCGCAACGACAGCCTGTCGCGGCCCGTGTAGCTCGCGATGGGCCGCCCCTGGAACTCGACGATACCGCCCGCCGTTCGCTGCAGCCCCAACATCGCCATCGCAAGCGTCGTTTTTCCCGATCCGGACTCGCCGACGATGCCAAGCGTCTCACCCTGGCGCACCGCAAGGTTCGCGTCGTTCACGGCGCGATAACGCCCCTTTTGCCACCAGCCGCGAAAACCCGGCAACTTCGTTGCGAAGTCGACGATCACGTCCTTCGCCTGCAGGAGAACCGGCGCGATCGGCAGGACGGGCAGCACGTGGCGCTCGGGACGGCTCGCGATGAGCCGTTGCGTGTACGGATGTTGCGGCGCCTCGAAAATCTGCTCGACGCTGCCCGACTCCACGACCCTGCCCTTCTCCATCACGGCCACGCGCTGCGCGAAGCGGCGCACGAGGTTCAGGTCGTGCGTGATGAGCAAGACCGACATGCCGCGCCGTGCCGCCTCCTCGCGCTGCAGCTCGAGCAGCAGATCGACGATCTGGCCGCGGATCGTCACGTCGAGCGCCGTGGTCGGCTCGTCGGCGAGCAACAGACGCGGACGGCACGCGAGCGCCATCGCGATCATCACGCGCTGGCGCTGGCCGCCCGAGAGCTGATGCGGATAACTCGACACGCGCCGCCGCGCCTCGGTAATGCCCGTGCGCTCGAGCAGCCCCACCGCCTGCTCGTAGGCCGCTTTCTTCGAGACGCCGTCGTGCAGCACGATGGTCTCCGCGATCTGTTCGCCGATCGTGTAGAGCGGATTGAGCGCCGTCATCGGTTCCTGGAAGATCATCGCGACGTCGTTGCCGCGCAGACCGCGCATCGCGCGTTCGCTCTTCGCGAGCAGATCGTCGCCGTCGAGGCGGATGCTTCCACTGATCTGCGCGTCCTGCAGCAGGCGCAGTACCGCGAGCGCGGTGACGGTCTTGCCCGAGCCCGACTCGCCGACGAGCGCCACGCGCTCGCCGCGCCCGATCGCGAGCGTGACATCATCGACGGCGAGCGTCTCGTCGAAGCGCACGCTCAGGTGCTCGATCGAGAGGAGCGGCGCGGCGGCGTCCTGTGGCACGGCGCTCACTGGTTGCCTCCGGCCTTCATGGCGTCGGAAATACGCGTATCGAGCGCGTTGCGTAGCGCGTCGCCGATGAACGTGAGCAGCAGCAGCGTCGCCACGAGCACACCGAAAGTCGAGAGCGCGATCCACCATGCGTCGAGATTGCGCTTGCCCTGTGCGAGCAACTCGCCGAGGCTCGGCGTGGGTGCGGGCACGCCAAGGCCCAGGAAGTCGAGACTCGTGAGTGCGAGAATCGCGCCGCTCATGCGAAACGGCAGGAACGTGATGACCGGCGTGAGGCTGTTGGGCAGCACGTGATGCCAGATGATCTGCCAGTTCGACAGGCCCATTGCGCGCGCGGCGAGCACATAGTCCTGGTTGCGATTGCGCAGGAATTCCGCGCGCACATAGTCGGACAAACCGATCCAGCCGAACAGCGAAAGCAGCACGATCAGCAGCACGAAGCCCGGCTCGAAGATCGCCGCGAAAATGATCAGCAGATAAAGCTCGGGTAGCGAACTCCAGATCTCGATGAGACGCTGTCCGAAGATATCGACCTTGCCGCCGAAGTACCCTTGCACCGCGCCCGCCAGCACGCCGAGCAGCGTGCCGATGGCAGTCAGCACGAGCGCGAACTCAACCGACACGCGAAAGCCGTACAGCAAGCGGGCGAACAGGTCGCGGCCGCTCTCGTCGGTGCCGAGCCAGTTCTGGCGCGACGGCGGCGCGGGGTTCGGCACTTTCGCGAAGTAGTTGAGTGTGTCGTAGTAGTACGGATTCGGCGGATAGATCGCGAAGTTGCCCGGCGCGTCGAAGCGGTGGCGAATGTACGGATCGAGGTAGTCGGCAGGCGTCGGGAAATCGCCGCCGAACGCGGTTTCCGGATAGTCCTTGAACAGCGGGAAATACAGGTGCCCGTCGTAGCGCACGACAAGCGGCTTGTCGTTGCACCAGAGCGGACCCGCGAGACTCGCCGCAAACGCGACAAGAAACACGATCAGGCTCCAGTAGCCCAGGCGCTGCTGCTTGAAGCGCAGCCACACGCGACGGGCGGGCGTGGGCGACTTGAGGGCGCGCACGCTCTCGGTACGCAGTTCGGGTTCAGCGCCAGCGCGGACTCGGTTCAACTCAGCGCTCCAGTTGTTCGAATTGGATGCGGGGATCGACCCACACGTAGCACAGATCGGAAATCAGTTTGGTTAGCAGTCCGATCAACGTGAAGAGGTACAGCGTGCCGAGCACGACCGGATAGTCGCGCCGCACGACGGATTCGTACGAAAGCAGGCCGAGCCCGTCGAGCGAGAAAAGCGTTTCGATCAGCAGGCTGCCGGTGAAGAACGCGCCGATGAACGCCGCCGGGAACCCCACCACGAGCGGCAGAAGCGCGTTGCGAAAGACGTGCTTCCAGAGCACGGTGCGCTCCGAGAGCCCTTTCGCGCGCGCGGTCAGCACGTATTGGCGGCGAATCTCTTCGAGAAAGGCGTTCTTGGTCAGCATGGTCGTGACGGCGAAACTGCCCACGACCGACGCCGTCACGGGCAGCGTGATGTGCCAGAGATAGTCGAGAATCTTGCCACCGAGTGAGAGAGTGTCCCAGTTGTCAGACGTGAGATTGCGCAGCGGGAAAAGCTGCAGGAACGAGCCGCCGCCGAACAGCACGAGCAGCAGCACGCCCAGCACGAAGCCCGGAATGGCGTAACCGACGAGCACGACGAGACTCGTCACGAGGTCGAACCGCGAGCCGTTGCGCACCGCCTTCGCGATGCCCAACGGCACCGATATCAGATAAGTGAGAAAGAAGGTCCAGAGGCCGATGCTGATCGACACCGGCAGCTTGGAAATGATCAGCGACCACACGCTCTGGTGATGGAAATAGCTCTGTCCGAGATCGAAGCGCGCAAAGCGCCCGAGCATCAGGAAATAGCGTTGCAGCGGCGGCTTGTCGAAGCCGTAAAGCTGCTTGAGCTGCGCGATCTGCTGCGCGTCCACGCCCGAATGCGCGCGCATGCCGAACGGCATGCCCTGCTCCGCGCCCCGCCGCAATTCGCGCACCGCCTGTTCGACGGGACCGCCCGGCACGAACTGGATCACGCCGAAGGTCAGCGTAAGCACGCCGAGCAGCGTCGGGATCATCAGCAGCAGGCGTTTGACGATGTAGCTCCACATGATTTCGATGCTTTCCGTCGTGTCCGTCGTTAATGACCCGTCGCCTGTGGCGCGGACTGCGGCTTGAACCACCACGTCGAGATGATCCAGTCGTTCGCGCCATAGTACAGCGGCAACTTCGCCGGATAGGCCAGCGTGTTCTTGAACGCCACCCGGTGCGTCGCGCTGTACCACTGCGGCACCACATAGTAGCCGTGCATCAGCACCCGGTCGAGCGCATGCGTGGCGTCGAGCAGTTGCTGGAGCGTCTGCGCCCGCGTGAGCGCCTTGAGGATCGCGTCGACGGCCGGCGACTTCAGGCCCAGCAGATTGCCCGAGCCCGGCTCGTCGGCGGCCTTGCTGCCGAAGCGATCGACCTGCTCCGCGCCCGGCACCTGGACGTCGGGGAACTTGATGGTCGTCATGTCGAAGTCGAAGGCGTCGAGCCGCTTCTGGTAGAGCGCGAAATCGACCGAGCGATAGTTCACCTGGATGCCAAGGCGCCTGAGCGCCTGCGTGTACTGCGCCATGATCGGCGCCCACTGCGCCGAAGCGCTCGTGTCGTCGAGCACCTCGAACGTGAACGGCTCGCCCTTCGCGTTGCGCAGCGCGCCGTCGCGATAGGTCCAGCCGGCTTCGGCGAGCAGCGCACGCGCCTTGAGCAGATTTGCTCGCAGCGAGCCCGGCGGGGTCGTATCGGGCTGCGAGGGCGGCGGCCCGAACACGGCGGGATCGAGCGACTTGCGCCACGGCTCGAGCAAGGCAAGTTCGCCAGGCGATGGCAGCCCCTTTGCCTGCAGCTGCGTGTTCGCGAACCAACTGTCGATGCGACGGTACTGGCTATAGAACAGCATGCGGTTGAGCCACGGGAAGTCGAGCGCGAGATCGAGGGCGCGGCGCACGCGCACGTCCTGGAACACGGGCCTGCGCAGATTCATGACGAAGCCCTGCATGCCGGTGCCGTTGTGCTGCGGGAACTCGCGCTTGATGAGCTCGCCGCTGTCGAAGCGCTTGCCGACATCGCGCCGCACCCAGTTGCGCGCGACGTATTCGACGAGCGCGTCGTACTCGCCCGCCTTGAAGGCCTCGAGGCGTGCCACGTCATCCGAATAGAGCTTGTAGGTAACACGCTCGAAGTTGTTGGTGCCCACGCGCACCGGCAGGTCCTTGCCCCAGTAGTTGGGGTCGAGCTTGTAGGTGATCGTGCGACCGTTCGAGTAGCGGTCGATCACATACGGGCCGCTGCCGATCGGCTGCTCGAACGCGAGCTGATCGAAGGCGACGCGGCTGCCGTCCGGGCGCAAGCCCCACTTGTGCGAGAACACCGGCATGCCGCCCGCGATGAGCGGCAGCTCGCGGTTGTTACTGCGGAACTCGAAGCGGATCGTCGCGGGATCGACCACCACCGCGCGCGTGATCTCGCTGAAATACGCCTGCATGGAGGGCGCGGCCTGGCGGCTCTTGAGCGTGTCGAGCGAGAACTTCACGTCTTCGGCAGTCACCGGGTCGCCGTTCGAGAAGCGCGCCTTCGGGTTGATGTGGAAGGTCACCGAAAGCGCGTCGGGCGCGATGCGGATGTCGTCGGCGAGCAAACCATAGGCCGAGGCCACTTCGTCGAGGCTCCCCGTCGTGAGGCTCTCCAACAGCATGCCGAGCCCCGGGGCCGCGTTGCCGCGTAGCGTGAACGGGTTGAACTTGTCGAAGCTCGTGAGGCGGTCGGGATTGGCGAGGACGAGCGTGCCGCCCTTGGGCGCATCCGGATTCACGTAGTCGAAGTGCGCGAATCCTTGCGGATATTTGGGCTCGCCATACTGCGCAATGGCGTAGACCGCGTGCGCGCTCGGCATGGCCAGCAGCCCGAATCCGAGCGCAAGACACATCGCCGCCAGCCTTTTGGCAAGTGCGAACCGAACCGCAGGAACGGTTGCCCCAAGCGCGCCGAGCGCCGTCCTGCCTCGCGTTCCTGTCGTCATAGATCGGTAATTGTCCGGGCTGCCTTGTCAGTTGTGAGAGAATTCTACCCAAACCACGCGGCGCCGCCCCACAGGCGCTGGCGCATTGACCTGATTTAGGAGAATTCATGGGCTTCCTCGCTGGCAAACGTATCCTGTTGACCGGCCTGCTGTCGAACCGTTCGATCGCGTACGGCATCGCGCAGGCATGCAAGCGCGAAGGCGCGGAACTGGCGTTCACGTACGTCGGCGACCGCTTCAAGGACCGTATCACCGAGTTCGCACAGGAATTTGGCAGCAACCTGGTGTTCCCTTGCGATGTGGCCGACGACGCGCAAATCGAAGCGCTCTTCACGGACCTCAAGCAACACTGGGATACGCTCGACGGCCTCGTCCACTCGATCGGCTTCGCGCCGCGCGAGGCGATCGCGGGTGACTTCCTCGACGGCATGACGCGCGAGAACTTCCGCATTGCGCACGACATTTCGGCATACAGCTTCCCCGCGCTTGCCAAGGCCGCCAAGCCGATGCTCGCCCAGAACGCTTCGCTGCTGACGCTGACCTATCTCGGCGCAGAGCGCGCGATCCCGAACTACAACACCATGGGCGTCGCGAAAGCCGCACTCGAAGCGAGCGTGCGTTATCTCGCGGTGGCGCTCGGTGCGCAAGGCGTGCGCGTGAACGGCATCTCCGCCGGCCCGATCAAGACGCTCGCGGCAAGCGGTATCAAGGGCTTCGGCAAGATCCTCGACTTCGTCGCACAGAACGCCCCGCTGCAGCGTAACGTGACCATCGAGCAGGTCGGCAATTCCGCCGCGTTCCTGCTCTCCGATCTGGCAGCCGGCGTGACCGCCGAGATCATGCACGTCGACTCCGGCTTCAACGCGGTGGTTGGCGGCATGGCCGGCCTCGAGTAAGCCTCTCTTCGCGTTGCGCGCGCATCGTTGCGCGCGCAACGGCAAGAATGCAAAAGCCGCCCAGTGGGCGGCTTTTCTTTTGGCGTGGCGTTCGATGTGCCATGCGCGCCGTGTCACGCGCACCACGCCGGCAACGAGCCTCGCGGCTTAGTGCCAGTGTCCCGGAGGACCGCCGTGGTCGCGGTCGTAGTGGTCGCGGTCGTAGTGGCCGCGGCCCGGGCCGTCATAGCCGCCGTGGTGGCGATACCAGTCGTCGCGCCCCCAGTAGCGGCGGCCATCCCAGTAACGGTCACCGTGCCAGCCGATGACGATGGCCGGCGGCGCGGCATAAACAGGAGCCGGCTGATAGACGACCGGCGGCGGAGGCGGCGCGTAGACCGGTTGCGGAGCGACATAAACCGGGGCCGGAATACCGATGTTGACACCAACGCTCACGCCAGCCATAGCAACGCTCGATGCGCCGATAGCCACGCCCCCGAGCAGCATTGCAACAACACGTGGGAACTTCATGGACTCACCTTTCGGGTTTGATGTTTTGTTCAAGCCAATATAACGCACGGCTTTCGCCCGCGTATTTCAAACTTGTAATAACTGATGCACGAACCTGGCCTGCGTTCGATGTCGTTACGTCTCGTTACACTGGGCGGCGGATGGCCAACAGCGCCGGGCAGAATAGCATCGCTTGCGCCGGTGTGCAGGAGACTTCGCACGACTCGCGAACCCCAGTCCATTTATCGGCGCCTCAATGCAAAACCTTTGCGCTCCGGTGCGCCACCGCAATTTGCCTGGCATTCCTGACGATTCTCGCAGTGCTTCTTCCCTGCCTTCGAGCGACGACTTATTGCCTCCTCACATCGAGTAATTTGCGACCCAAAAAACAAAAACCCCGCAAGCCGAGACTTGCGGGGTTTCCACCGCCATTACTGGCGGAGACGGAGGGATTCGAACCCTCGATCCAGGTTTTGGCCCAGATGCTCCCTTAGCAGGGGAGTGCCTTCGACCTCTCGGCCACGTCTCCCAAAAACTTCGTTCGCGCCAGGGAGGCAGCGCAACGAAGCCAAGATAATAGCGGGTTAGCGCCTTCCGGTCAATTCATACGACGCTTTTTTGCAAAGTTTTTTCTGCAAGCGCACAACGAACCTCGGGCGCGGCATCGTGCATCGGAATCGAGCGGAAAAACCGCGTCACATCCTCGTCACACAACACAAACGCGGCGCAATGGCCGCGCAAACACGGCACGGTTTACGCGTGCTCGAGGTCGAACGCCTTGTGCAGCGCGCGCACTGCCAGCTCCATGTACTTCTCGTCGATCAGTACCGAAATCTTGATTTCCGAGGTCGAGATCATCTGGATGTTGATGCCCTCTTCCGAAAGCGTGCGGAACATCTTGCTCGCCACGCCCACGTGCGAACGCATGCCCACGCCGACCACCGAAACCTTCGACACCTTCGCGTCGCCGAGCACCTGCTCCGCGCTCACGTGACCCTTCACCTGGTTGTTCAGCACGTCGATGGCGCGCTGATAGTCGCCGCGCGGCACCGTGAACGTGAAGTCGGTCTTGCCGGCCACGCTCTGGTTCTGGATGATCATGTCGACGTCGATGTTAGCGTCCGCCACCGGGCCGAGGATCTGATACGCGATACCGGGCTTGTCGGGCACGCCCATCACGATGATGCGGGCCTCGTCGCGCTGGAACGCGATACCCGAGATGACTGCTTTTTCCATGGTCTCGTCTTCTTCAAAAGTAATCAGGGTGCCCGAGGACATCTCCTCGTCGAGGTTCATCATCGGGTCGGTCAGGCTCGAGAGCACACGCGTCTTCACCTGATACTTGCCCGCGAATTCCACCGAGCGGATCTGCAGCACTTTCGAGCCGAGGCTGGCCATTTCCAGCATCTCTTCGAACGTAATGCGGTCGAGACGGCGTGCGTCGTCGACCACACGCGGGTCGGTCGTGTAGACGCCGTCGACGTCCGTATAGATCAGGCATTCGTCGGCCTTCAGCGCCGCTGCGACTGCAACTGCCGACGTGTCCGAGCCGCCGCGCCCGAGCGTGGTGATGTGGCCTTCCGGGTCGATGCCCTGGAAGCCCGTGATCACGACCACCTTGCCTTCGTCGAGATCGGCCAGCACGCGCTCGCCGTCGATGTCGTTGATGCGGGCCTTGGTGAACGAGCTGTCGGTTTTGACCGGCACTTGCCAGCCGGTGTAGCTGATGGCGTCGACGCCTGCTTCCTGCAGGGCGATCGACAAAAGACCGACGCTCACCTGCTCACCGGTCGACGCAATCATGTCGAGCTCGCGCGGGCTGGGCTGCGGCGAAATTTCTTTCGCGAGACCGAGCAGACGATTGGTTTCGCCGGACATCGCCGAAGGCACGACGACCATCTTGTGGCCGGCCTTGTGCCATTTGGCGACGCGCTTGGCGACGTTCTTGATGCGCTCGACCGAGCCCATCGAGGTGCCGCCGTATTTGTGTACGATGAGTGCCATTGTCGTTCTGAACTGGAGATGTTACCGCGCTGGCGCACTGAAGAACCGGGCCGCCCGGACGCCCTGGGGCCACGGCGGCGGCTTCAGCGCGTGCAGCACGCGCGGGGTTTTGCCTCAGGGGCGCGAAGGCCGGCGCATCGTGTCGACGCGCGCTGGTGCCTTGCACTCGCGCCCTGCCCGCATGCCGCTACGACGTCCCTGCAACCGTCGGATACCGCTCGAAGGAAAAATCGCGCCTTCACGAGACACGCCGCTTTTGACGGCGTCCGTGAACGCGAAAAAGCGGGCTGGACAAACGACTTACACTACCCGATTGACGCCAAAATTACAAGACAGAACACGCTCGCAGAGGCCGAAAAAGGCTTGTGTGGCAAGGATTTGCGGGGGAACGATCGCGATACCAGTCGGCGAATTGATCGATGACGGCGACGCGACTTCAGGCGATCAGCACATCCTTGCGCCATTCGATGCGTCGCCAGGCCGCGTCAGGCTCGCCGGGCGTCGCGCCGAACGCCGACCGGTTCACGCCGATACGGGGCACGAACAGCAGCGTCTCGCCCACATAGAGCAACGGCACGTCGCGCTCCCATGCCGGCACGCCGCGCGTCTGGAACAGGTTCTTGAGCGTGCGGCTCACGTGCGCGGCTTCGTCGCGCAAGCGCTCGCCGCCGCTGCGCTCGCGCGCGACGAGCGGCGCGCTCGCGAGCACGTGCTCGGGAACGGCGTCGGCATCGTCGGGAGCGGCGGGCGCGAAAACGTAGGTCCCGCGCCATGACGGCAGCCGCCAGACTTCCTCGCCGCGCCAGTTCAACGACACGGGCGCGCGTGCATGAGCGGCGCCCTCGCCTGCGCGTTCGTCGCGCGCCCGCATGGCTTCCCACGAAACGATGCCGCGATACGCGCGCAAGCGATGTCCGGCGTGATCGACGCGCAACGCATGACCATTCGGGTCATCGCGCGCAACCTCGCGCAACTGCCGCAACAGATCCGCAAGCCGCGCGGTCGATGCCGCCGGCAGGCCAAGCGAGCGCATCCAGTAACGCAGCACATTGAGGGCGCGTGTATCGTCGAGCGCGAGCAGCGCGGCATGTGAAAGCGCGCGGTCGCCCTCGCGCCCGACGTCGCGCAAATCGATGCGCGCGAGATCGTCGAGCAGACGCTGCGAAGCAGCTGCATGCGCCGCCGTGCGCGCGAACGCATCGCGATAGCCAGGAAAATGAGCCGAGAGCGCCGGCATCACGTCGTGACGCAAGGCGTTGCGCGCGTAGCGCGTGTCGTCGTTCGATTCGTCGTCGATCCAGTGCAGGCCGTGCGCGCGCGCATAGCGCTCCAGTTGCATGCGCAACAGCGCGAGCAGTGGCCGCATGCGCGCCACGCCATTCGCGCTCGCACGTGCCGGCGCCATCGCCGCGAGCCCCGCGAGCCCGGCGCCGCGCAGCAACTGCAGCAGCACCGTCTCCGCCTGATCGTCCGCATGCTGCGCGAGCCAGAGCGCCTGCACGCCGTGCGCCGCGCACATCGCGTCGAGCGCGCGGTAGCGCGCGTCGCGGGCAGCCGCCTCGACGCCGGCCGCGTCGTCGCGCGCCAACTCTACGCGCCTCGCGTCGAACGTCACGCCGTACGCGCGCGCGGTTACCTCGCAATGGGCAAGCCATGCGTCGGCGTTCGGGCTCAGGCCGTGATGCACATGCAGTGCGACGAGACGCTGTGCGCCCGCCGCCCGCACCGCGGCGTCCAGCAGCACGGACGAGTCGAGCCCGCCGCTATACGCGATCGCGATGCGTGCGTCGTCGGCAAGCGTGGAAAGCACAACGCCGAGCGCATCGAGAACGATGCGCCCGGCGTCGGATTCGGGATGGTCGGTCACAGCACGACCGCAGACGTCGAGGAACGTTGACGTCGCGCGCCTTAGGCGCCCGGCGTCGTTTCCTTGAACTTGCCGTAGGCCATCAGGCGCTCGAAACGGCGCTGCTTCAGATCGGCGATGCTCATACCCTGGAACTGGCGCAGCGAGTCGGCGAGCGCGCGGCGCAGCAGCGCGGCCATGCCCTTCGGGTCGCGATGCGCGCCGCCGAGCGGCTCGTTCACGATCTTGTCGATGAGGCCCAGCGCCTTGAGACGGTGCGCCGTGAGGCCCAGCGCTTCCGCAGCTTCCGGCGCCTTCGCGGCACTCTTCCAGAGAATCGACGCGCAGCCTTCCGGCGAAATCACCGAGTAGGTCGAGAATTGCAGCATCATGACGGTATCGGCCACGGCCACAGCGAGCGCGCCGCCCGAACCGCCTTCGCCGATGATCGTCGTGATGATCGGCGTCTTGAGTTCGGCCATCACATAGAGATTGCGGCCAATGGCTTCCGACTGGCCGCGCTCTTCCGCGCCGATGCCCGGGTACGCGCCCGGCGTGTCGACGAACGTGAAGATGGGCAGGCCGAATTTTTCGGCGAGACGCATCAGGCGTTCGGCCTTGCGATAGCCTTCCGGGCGCGGCATGCCGAAGTTGCGCGCGGCGCGCTCCTTCGTGTCACGGCCCTTCTGGTGGCCGATCACCATGCAGGCCTGGCCATTGAAGCGCGCGAGGCCGCCGACGACGGAAAGGTCGTCCGCGAACGAGCGGTCGCCATGGAGTTCGTGAAAATCGGTAAAAAGCTCGTGCACGTAATCGAGCGTGTACGGACGCTGCGGATGACGCGCGATCTGCGAAACCTGCCACGGGCTCAGGTTCGCATAGAGGTCCTTCGTGAGTTGCTGGCTCTTCTTCGACAGCCGCTCGATTTCTTCCGAAATATCGACGGCCGAATCGTCCTGAACGAAGCGCAGTTCTTCGATCTTCGCTTCCAGTTCAGCGATCGGCTGTTCGAAATCCAGAAACGTGGTCTTCATGTGTGGGAATCCTTCACTTTGCGGCAGCGCGTATTCTAACCGCGCCAGCCCGCGCCGAAATCGGCTCAGAACTATCGATTTCTTCGATCGATAGCATTTTTCTCAGACGCTGACGACAGCCCCGGGCCTCACGACGGCTCGAGGCTGCGCCACATATACCAGGTCGCGACGGTACGCCACGGCTCCCAGTTGGCCGCGACTTCGCGCGCTTCGCTGCGCGTGACCGGCTCGCCACTGAAATAGTTGACGCTGATCGCGCGGATCAGGCCCAGATCGTCGAGCGGCAGCACATTCGGGCGTGCGAGATTGAAGATCAGGAACATCTCGGCGGTCCAGCGGCCAATGCCGCGAATCGCCGTGAGCTCGGCGATCACGTCTTCGTCGTCCATCGACGTCCACTTGCCGACGTGCAGCGCACCCGAGACGAAATGCTGCGCGAGATCGAGGATGTATTCCGTCTTGCGTTTCGAGAGGCCACACGCGGCGAGCTTCTCGTGACCGAGTTTCAGGAACTGCTGCGGCATGAGCTTCGGGCATGCGGCTTCCACACGCTGCCACAGCGCCTGCGCCGCCGCCGTCGAAATCTGCTGGCCGACCACCGAGCGTGCGAGCGTGACGAACGGATCGTCGCGGCTCAACAAATGCACGGGACCGAACTTCGGGATCAGCTTCTTGAGAATGCGGTCGCGCTTGACGAGGTCCGCGCACGCCTTGTCCCAATAGTCGGGACGCTGCACTTCGAATTCGAGATCGCCCAGCGCGTTCGCCGCGGGCTCCACGGCTTCGAGTGCCGCCGGACCATTGGAGAGCGCAGCCTCGATTGCCGCGCCGTCGAGCACTTCGTGCGAGCCGGACGCGCCGTTGGTTTTCCCGCGCGCCGTCTTCGCAGCCGGCCTTGTCGCTGCCTTGCCGCCCGCTCCATTGAGCGCACGCTTTGCACCTGCGGGTGCGCCCGCAGTTCCGCCCGTTAGCGACGCAGACCGCCTGGTCTGCGTCTTCGTGGCCGTTGCCATCCTGCCTCCTGCCTCGCGAATCGATCAGTGGAAACTGGACAGCCCGCTTACACGCGGCGCCACTCGGTCAACCCGCCCGGTTTGTCTTCGAGCGCGACACCGGCTTCGAGCAGTTCGGCCCGAATCCGGTCCGCCTCCGCATATTGCTTCGCCTGCTTGGCCGCCGTGCGCGCCGCGATCTTCGCTTCGATCGCTGCCACGTCGAGCGCGCCTGCATCTTGTGCGCCCGCGGCCTGTTGCAGGAACACGCGCGGCTCGCGCACGAGCAGCCCGATCACACGTGCGAGACGCTGCAACTGACGCGCGAGCATGGCGTCGCGCGTACGGTTCACCTCGCTCGCGAGTTCGAACAGCACGGCGATCGCCACCGGCGTGTTGAAATCGTCGTTCATTGCCGCACGAAAACGTTGCGCGTACGGCTCGTTCCAGTCAAGCTCGCCCGCGTCCGGCGTCACGTCTTTCAACGCCGTGTAAAGACGGGTGAGCGCGTTGCGCGCGTCGTCGAGATGCGCGTCGCTGTGATTCAGCGGCGAGCGGTAATGCGCGCGCGCCATGAAGAAGCGCACCACTTCGGCATCGTACTTCGCCAGCACTTCGCGGATCGTGAAGAAGTTGCCGAGCGACTTCGACATCTTCTCGTTGTCGATATTCACGAAGCCGTTATGCATCCACGTATTGACGAACGTCTTGCCGGTCGCGCCTTCGCTCTGCGCAATCTCGTTCTCATGGTGCGGAAACTGCAGGTCCTGACCGCCGCCGTGAATGTCGAAGTGCTCGCCGAGCAACGTGCAGCCCATCGCCGAGCATTCGATATGCCAGCCCGGACGCCCGCGTCCATATTTCGAATCCCAGCTCGTGTCGGCCGGCTCTTGCGGTTTTGCCTGTTTCCAGAGCACGAAGTCAAGCGGATCCTGCTTGGCATCGTTCGTCGCCACACGTTCGCCCGCGCGCAGGTCTTCGATCGACTTGCCGGAGAGCGCGCCATAGTTCGCGAACTTGCGCACCGCGTAGTTCACGTCGCCGTCCGCGCCCTGGTACGCGTAGCCGTTGCGCTCGAGCTTGCCGATCATGTCGAGCATCTGCGGAATGTACTGCGTCGCGCGCGGCTCGTGATCGGGACGCTCGATGCCGAGCGCGTCCGCGTCTTCGTGCAGCGCTGCGATGAAACGGTCGGTGAGCTGCTTGATCGTCTCGCCGTTTTCTACCGCACGACGAATGATCTTGTCGTCGATATCGGTAATGTTGCGCACATAGGTCACGTTGTAGCCGAGCGCGCGCAGCCAGCGTTGCACGATATCGAACACCACCATCACACGCGCATGCCCGACATGACAATAGTCGTACACCGTCATCCCGCAGACGTACATACGCACGACGCCGGGCTCGAGTGGCACGAAATTTTGCTTGTCACGCGCGAGCGTGTTGTAGATGCGCAGTGATTCCATAAAGGCGATGGATACGTGGGTCGAAAGAATTCCGCGGCGGCGCCGACCGCAGCCAGCGGGTGATGCCCGCATTGCTCAGGCTGCTGTCTGTCGGCGACCGGACTGCAACCAGGTTGCTATCGGGGCGGAGACGACCACGAGTGGCGTTGGAAAGCCCGGCGACTCGCGCAGCGCGCCCGGAATACGAATGAAACGGGCGAGGGACAAAGCGCGCGACGAAACGCACAGACCTTTTGTTAGAATGGCTCGGAGTATAACACCGCGACCTCACCCTATGAAACCTTCCAGCGGCCGCGCGCCCCGTGCTGCGACCCTTGCCGCGTCGGCTCTCTCGAGCGTCGCGATCGTGCTGTGCAGTGTCAGCATCGCGCATGCCGCGCCTCCGGCGACCTCCGACGCCACGCCCGGCGCCGACGCCGCGATCAGCCAGCACGACTGGGCTGGCGCGCTCAGCCAGCTCGACGCGCGCATCAAGACGAACCCGCGCGACGTGCAGGCGAAGTTCAAGCGCGCGACCATTCTCGCGCGCCTGAACCGCGACGACGACGCGATCGAGGCGTTCACCGAACTCACGCAGCTCTACCCCGAATTGCCCGAGCCTTACAACAATCTCGCGGCGCTTTACGCGAAGCATGGCCGCTACGACGAGGCGCGCGTCGCGCTCGAAACCGCGGTGAAGGCAAACCCGTCGTACGGACTCGCGTGGGAAAATCTCGGCGACCTTTACCTGCGTCTGGCCGACGCGTCATACCGCCGCGCGCAAACGCTTGGCCATGCAAGCGGCACCACGCAGCAGCGCCAGGCCGACATCGCGAAGATCATCTCGCCGCCGCCCGCGCAAAAGAAGTCGGCCGCGGCAGCGGCAGAAAGCGCATCGGCAGCGAGCCCGTCGGCCATCGTGCCCGCGCTCAGCAACCCGGCGTACCAGTTCGGCGGCTCGACGGGATCGCTCGCGATGCCGCCTTTCGTGGCGCCGTCGAACTAACATCTGGCGCGCAGCGTGCGCGCCGCGACACGTTTTTCCCGCACTTCCGAGGATACTCATGAAATGGTTGATGTTGGCGCTCGGCAGCGCCGCCCTGATCGCGAACGCACCCGCCTTTGCACAAAACGGCCAGCCGGCCGCCGCGCATCCGCAAGTGCTCTTCAAGACCAGTGAAGGCGACATTCGCGTCGAGCTCTATCCGGAGAAGGCGCCGAAGACCGTCGACAATTTCCTGCAGTACGTGAAGGCTGGCCAGTACAACGGCACGATCTTTCATCGCGTAATTCGCGGCTTCATGATCCAGGGCGGCGGCTATACGCAAAGCTTCGTCGAGAAGCCCACGCGCGCGCCGATCGCGCTCGAAAGCAGGAATGGCCTGAAGAACCTCACGGGCACGATCGCGATGGCGCGTACGAGCGACCCGAATTCGGCCACCGCTCAGTTCTTCATCAACACGGTGGATAACGCCGGCCTCGACTATCCGAACCCGGACGGCAACGGCTATGCCGTGTTCGGCAAGGTCACGCAAGGCATGGACGTCGTGAAGAAGATCGAAGCGGCGCCCACCACCTCGCGCGGCCCGATGTCCGATGTGCCGCAAAAGGAAATCGTGATCGAGTCGGCGACCGTCGTCGGCAAGTAAGCACGCCGGCAACACGCCAGTTAATCATCGACTAACCGGGCGGCAGCGCCGCCCTCACCCGTCGCACGTCGCGGCGCCGGCACACGCGTTGGGCAACACGCCCCGCCTCTTGCCGATGCAGCGACGTTCATTCCCCCCGCCACAGGCAAAGGATTCCATCATGGTCGAACTGCACACGAACCACGGCGTCATCAAGCTCGAACTGAACGCCGAGAAGGCCCCGAAGACGGTCGCCAACTTCCTCAACTATGTGAAGAGCGGCCACTATGACGGCACGGTGTTTCACCGCGTCATCGACGGGTTCATGATCCAGGGCGGCGGCTTCGACGCCGGCATGAAGCAAAAGCCGACCGAAGCGCCGATCGAAAACGAAGCGAACAACGGCCTGAAGAACGAGCGCGGCTCCATCGCCATGGCGCGCACCAACGACCCGCACTCGGCGTCGGCGCAGTTCTTCATCAACGTCGCCGACAACGACTTCCTGAACCACTCGTCGCCGACGCCGCAAGGCTGGGGCTACGCCGTATTCGGCAAGGTCGTGGAAGGCCTCGAAGTGGTCGACAAGATCAAGAAGGTCAAGACGGGCTCGAAGGGCTTCCATCAGGACGTGCCGGTCGACGACGTCGTGATCGAGAAGGCTGTCGTCGTCGAATAAGCTTCGTACCACTCTCACGCACACCCTTCATCGATGCTGCAGGAAAAGGCTTTACGACACGCTGCCGCGGGCGTGCCCGGCGAGGGCAAGCGCCCCCACGCGGCTCGTCCGTTTCTGTTCATTTCCGATGTGCATCTGAATGAAGGGATTCCGCGTACGGTCGCCGCGTTCGAGCGCTTCATCCGGGTCACGGCCGATCAGGCCGACTCGGTATTCATACTCGGCGACCTCTTCGAATACTGGATCGGTGACGACATGCTCACCGATCCGTTCCCCGCGCGCATGGCTGCGCTGATGCATACGCTCTCCGAGCGCGGCATCGCGCTCTACATCATGCACGGCAACCGCGACTTTCTGATGGGCAAGCGCTTCATGAAAGCCGCGGGCGCGATCTGGCTGCCCGACCCCATCGCGATCACCGCGTTCGGCACGCGCCTCGCACTCGCGCACGGCGACGCGATGTGCACCGACGATCACGGCTATCAGGTCTTCCGCAAGCTCGCGCGCAACCGGCTCGTGCAGCTGCTGTTTCTTGCCTGGCCGTTTCGCTGGCGGCGAGCGATCGCCGAGCGCGCGCGTCGCGCGAGCGAAAGCAAACGCAGCGGCCCGCGCCTGCCGAAGTACGACGTCACGGTCAAAGGCGTTGCGGCGCTCTTCAAGCGTGCGCGCGCGAACACCATCGTGCACGGCCACACGCACCGGCCGGCGCGCCACCAGGAGCCCGGCGGCACACGTTGGGTCTTGCCCGACTGGGATCTCGATCACGGCAAGCCGCGTGGCGGCTATCTGCGCGTGGATGCCGAAGGCTTCAGGGTCTTGCCGCTGGACTGAGGTGCGCCGCCTTTACTTTTAGCGCTTGCTCTTAGCGCCCTCCTGGCGCCACGTCTCAAACGCGCGCAGGCGCCTTCTCCTCTTCGCGGCTCGACGCTTCGGTTTGCGGGCCGACGCATTCGAGCCCCTCGGATAGACGCCGCAATTCGGCGAGCGCCGCATCGGCGCCATGGAGCGCCTCGAGTCGCGCGCCGAGACGCTCGAGCGCGACGACGATCGCATCGACGCGCTGCGTCTGCGTAGCCGCGTGGTCGATCAGGCCGTGAATCGCGAGCGAAACCGGGTCGTCGGCATTGGGCGTGATGCCATAGGCGCAAAAGCCCTCTCGCGCCGAGGCCGGTTTGGCCTGCACCGGCGCGGTCTTCGCGGGCGCGACGACGCGTGCGGGGTTGCCTACCGCCGTAGCCCCTTCCGGCACCGGCTTCACGACCACGGCGTTCGAGCCGATTTTCGCCCCGGCGCCCACCGTGAAGCCGCCGAGCACCTTTGCGCCCGCACCGACGATCACGCCCGGCCCCAGCGTCGGGTGGCGCTTCGCGCCGCGCGTGAGCGACGTGCCGCCGAGCGTCACGCCCTGGTAGATCGTGCAGTCGTCGCCGACCTCGGCCGTCTCGCCGATCACCACGCCCATGCCGTGATCGATGAACACGCGCCTGCCGACGGTCGCGCCCGGATGGATCTCGATGCCCGTCAGAAAACGCGCGATCTGCGAAATGTAGCGCGCGAGCCAGCGGCGCCTGGCGAGCCAGCACGCATGCGCGAAGCGATGCAGCACGAGCGCGTGCAGACCCGGATAACAGGTCAGGACCTCCCACGCGCTGCGGGCGGCGGGATCGCGCTCGCGGATCGTGGCAATGTCTTCGCGAAGTCTCTTGAACATGGCTGTCACGCTAAAAACGGATGAAACATGGGAATGGCGGCCGCGCGACGCCGCAGCGTGCGTGCAAGCGACGCAACGGCTATTGCAGCCGCGCGCATTTGCTTATGAATTTTTCGCCGGTTTTCAGCCGATTGTAGGCGCAAAGCCGATTCGAGGTCGGAAGCCCCCGTCGGCGGCAAGGTTTGCGCCGGCGCGCGCAGCTGCGCCGACACAGAGGATCAGCGGATCTCGCCCTTGCCGTCGCCTTTGCCCTTGAGCAGGAGGATGTGCTTGGCGATGCCTCGCACGATATTGACCTCCTCGCGCTCGAGCCCCGAGCGGGCGAAGAGCCGCCGCAGCCGCGACATCAGCTTCTTCGGATTGGCGGGGTCGAGAAACTCGAGCGCGATGAGCGCGTTCTCGAGGTGCACGTACATGCGCTCGATGTCGTCGCTCGTCGCGAGCGGCGACCCGGCCGGAAGCGGGGCGGCGCCGCCCGCACCGCCAGCCGCCGGCAGCGCGGCGGCGGGTGCGCTCTCCCCGAGGTACGCGAGGCGCAGCTCGTAGGCGAGCACCTGAACCGCCTGGGCCAGATTGAGCGAGCTATAGGCGGGATTGGCCGGAATATGCGCAAGCGCGCTGCAGCGCTCGACGTCGTCGTTCGACAGGCCCGTGCGTTCGTTGCCGAACACGAGCGCGATGTCGCCGCCGTGCACCGCCTGGCGGCAGGCGTCCTGCACCGCCTCGCGCGGCGCTGCGGGCGGCGGCCCGTACTCGCGCGTGCGCGCTGTGAGCGCGAGCGACCATTGCACGCCCGCCAGCGCATCGGCAAGCGTCGGCACGATGTGGGCGGCCGCGAGCACGTCGTCGGCGCCGCTCGCCATGGCAATGGCTTCCGGGTCGCAGTGGACCTGCGGCACGCGCGGCGCCACCAGCACGAGGCGCGAGAATCCCATGGTCTTCAGCGCGCGCGCGGCCGCGCCGACGTTGCCGGGGTGGCTCGGCTCGACGAGCACGAAGCGGGTAGACGTGAAGCCGCCGCGCAGCGGCTCGTGGGCGTCGCCGCAAGCCGGCGCCGCAGCGTGGGAAGTTGCGTGGGAATCGGGTGAATCGGGGTGCGCCAAGATGGTTCTCTAACCGCGAAAAGGAGATTGAAATGTCTATGTTAGCGCGCCCGGCGCCGCGGCGATGTGTGCTCATGCGCTTCCTGCCGCGAACGTCATATCCATAGAAATCCCGATATCCCGCCCGAGAGAAGCCATGGAATCGCCGATACTCGGGTAAAATGGCGGTTTCGCGCGCGTCGGGCGAATCGTGCAGCCGTGTTGCTGACCGCCAGGCGCCCGGCAAGTCGCTGGCCAACAGCGCCGCCGCGCCCCGCTCTTATCCAATTCGTCTCCGTTGACGGGACAGGTTCCGCAGGTCCATTCGAGGCCCGCGCCCTGTCCAATCGTTAGACGCTTTTATCTTTTGCACCACCGGCGCGCGTCCCGCCTTCGCGAGCGCCGGACAACAAGGATCCTGGCTCATGCATCCCATGCTCAACATCGCTGTCAAGGCCGCGCGCCGCGCCGGACAGATCATCAACCGTGCGTCGCTCGACCTCGACCTCGTGCAGGTCGCGAAGAAGCAGCACAACGATTTCGTCACGGAAGTCGACAAGGCGGCTGAAGCCGCCATCATCGAAACGCTCAAGACCGCCTACCCCGACCACGCCGTCCTCGCCGAGGAATCGGGCCAGTCGGAGAACGAGTCCGAATACCAGTGGATCATCGATCCGCTCGACGGCACCACCAACTTCATCCACGGCTTCCAGTACTACTGCGTCTCGATCGCGCTCGCACACAAGGGCCTCGTCACGCAGGCCGTGGTCTATGACCCGACGCGCAACGATCTCTTCACCGCATCGCGCGGCCGCGGCGCGTTCCTGAACGACCGCCGCATCCGCGTGGGCCGCCGCGACCGTCTCGCCGACGGCCTGATCGGCACCGGCTTCCCGTTCCGCGAAAAGGACGGCCTCGACAGCTACTGCGAACTGTTCGCCGAAATGACCAACGCCTGCGCGGGCCTGCGCCGCCCGGGCGCGGCCGCGCTCGATCTGGCCAACGTCGCCGCCGGCCGCATGGACGGCTTCTTCGAGCAGGGCCTCAACCCGTGGGATGTCGCCGCAGGCGGCCTGCTCGTGACGGAAGCCGGCGGCCTGATCGGCAACTACACGGGCGACTCGGACTTCCTGCACATGGGCGAAGTCGTCGCGGGCAACCCGAAGATCTACGCGCAGATGGTGCCGATCCTCTCGAAGTACACGCGCGTGCCCAAGGCGGCATAAGCGCCCGTGCGCGTCGCGGTGCACGCCTGGCTCCCCCGCGATGCGTGCAAAGCGCACGCCAGGTCACGCCTGACCCACGCATGCGCATCGAGCGGCTTCGGCCGCTTTTTTGTTTCGTCCGCCGCCCTGCTGCAAGAGGACCACGCACGCATCCGATGAAAAAAGGCTTCTACACGATCATCGCCGCGCAGTTCGTGTCGTCGCTCGCCGACAACGCGCTCCTCATCGCGGCGATTGCGCTGCTCACGGTGATTGCTTCGCCCGCCTGGGTGACGCCACTGCTGCAGATCTTTTTCACGATCTCGTACGTACTGCTCGCGCCTTTCGTGGGCGCGTTTGCCGACGCCCTGCAAAAGCGCCACGTCATGTTCGTCTCGAACGCGCTCAAGGCGTGCGGCTGTCTGCTGATGATCGCGGGCGTGCATCCGATGATCGCGTATGGCGTGGTCGGCTTCGGCGCGGCGGCTTACTCACCTGCAAAGTACGGAATCCTGACGGAATTGCTGCCGGCCGAAAAGCTCATCGCAGCCAATGCGTGGCTCGAATCGGCCACGGTGCTTTCCACCATCGTCGGCACGATGATGGGCGGCGCACTCGTTTCCACTTACGCCGACCGTTTCGTCACGCGCCATCCGTGGCCGGCGATCCATTCGGCCGCCGACCTCGCGATGCTCGCCGTCATGGTCACGTATGTGATCGCCGCGATCATCAACATCGGCATTCCCGACACGGGCGCGCGATACGAGAACCGGCTCAGGGAACCGGCTCGTCTCATGGGCGATTTCACGCATAGCTTCAATGTGCTCTGGACCGACAAGCTCGCGCAGATCGCACTCTGGGTCACGACCCTGATGTGGGGCGCGGCGGTCACGCTGCAACTGCTCGTGCTCAAGTGGGCCGACGTGAATCTCGGACTCTCGCTCTCGAAAGCCGCCGTGATGCAGGGCGTGACCGGACTCGGCATCGCGCTCGGCGCGGGCGCGGCAGCCGCATGGGTGTCGCTGCGCGCCTCGTTGCGCGTGCTGCCCGTAGGCGTACTGTGCGGCGCGGTGGCGATCGGCATGGCGTTCTACAGCAAAGGCCTCTTTCCGCAAGGCGTTGGCGTGCGCTTCGGCACGTTCATCGTGCCCTTCTACCTGCTTTTCGCCTACCCGCTGATGGTGCTGCTCGGCGTGCTCGCCGGTTTCTTCATCGTGCCGATGAACGCCCTGCTCCAGCATCGCGGCGCGACGCTGCTTTCGGCGGGCCACTCGATCGCGGTGCAGAATTTCAACCAGAATCTCGCGGTGCTGCTCATGCTCGGCGCGTATGCGCTGCTGCTCACCGCGAAGGTTCCCGTGCAGTGGATCATCGTCGTGTTCGGCCTGTTCGTTTCCACGATGATCTGGCTCGCCATGCGGCACAGTGCGGCAAACGCGCGCACCGTGGACATGCAGGCGCAGGTCGACGAATGACGGGAGCCGCTGTGACGGCGTTAGCCGAAAGGCTGGCTTTACATGCAATCGGCGCGCGTTAAACTCACGCCCTGAACCCCTAGCAAGACACCGAGGATGGCTACACACACCGCAGGCGCAGCCGACATCGCGCAACATACCCCCATGATGCAGCAGTATCTGCGCATCAAGGCCGACCATCCGGGCACGCTCGTGTTCTACCGCATGGGCGACTTCTACGAGCTCTTCTTCGAAGACGCCGAGAAGGCCGCGCGCCTGCTCGACCTCACGCTCACGCAGCGCGGGGCATCTGCGGGCAATCCGATCAAGATGGCGGGCGTGCCGCATCACGCGGTCGAGCAATATCTCGCGAAGCTCGTGAAGCTGGGCGAGTCGGTGGCGATCTGCGAACAGATCGGCGACCCCGCCACCTCCAAGGGTCCGGTCGAGCGCAAGGTCGTGCGCGTGGTGACGCCCGGCACGCTGACCGACGCCGCCCTCCTTTCCGACAAGAACGACGTCTACCTGATGGCCGTGTGCCCCGGCCACAACCGGCGCGGCGTGACCGTCAACGTGGGCCTCGCGTGGCTCAATCTCGCCAGCGGCGCCTTGCGTCTCGCGGAAGTCGCGCCGGAACAGGTCGCCACGGCGTTCGAGCGCATTCGGCCTGCCGAAATCCTCGTCGCGGAAATGCCGGCGGAAACCG
Organism: Paraburkholderia nodosa; assembly: GCF_001718195.1. Classification (GTDB taxonomy): domain Bacteria; phylum Pseudomonadota; class Gammaproteobacteria; order Burkholderiales; family Burkholderiaceae; genus Paraburkholderia; species Paraburkholderia nodosa_A. The sequence goes on along the minus strand of NZ_MCNV01000009.1, from coordinate 77,192 downwards.
CTGCCTGGGCGCCGCCCGCCGGTTCGGGCGCGCTCACACGCGTGCCGGCCTGGCACTTCGACGTCGGCTCGGGCAAGCAACGCCTGTGCGACCAGCTCGACGTGGCAAGCCTCGACGGCTTCGGCGCGCAAACGCTCACGAGCGCATGCGGCGCGGCGGGCGCGCTGCTGCTCTACGCGGCGGCCACACAAGGCCAGCAACTGCGCCACGTGCGCAGCCTGAAGGTCGAAGCCGAATCGGAATACATCGGACTCGATCCGGCCACGCGCCGCAACCTCGAACTCACGGAAACGCTGCGCGGCACCGAATCGCCCACGCTCTGCTCGCTGCTCGACACGTGCAGCACGGCCATGGGCAGCCGCTTGCTGCGTCACTGGCTGCATCACCCGCCGCGCGAAGCCGCGATTGCGCAAATGCGCCAGCAGGCCATCGGCGCCTTGCTCGAGGCGCCGCCGCACGCGAGCGTCGATACCTTGCGCAGCGTCTTGCGCCAGATCGCCGACGTCGAGCGCATTACCGGGCGCCTTGCGCTGCTTTCCGCGCGCCCGCGCGATCTGTCCAGCCTGCGCGACACCTTTGCCGCACTGCCCGCGCTGCGCGAACAGGTCGCAGCCGCAAGCGGCGCGGCCACGTCGCTCGCGCATATTGCCGAGGCGCTCGAACCGCCCGCCGAGTGCGCGGCGCTCCTGCAGCGCGCGGTCGCGCCGGAACCGGCGGCGATGGTGCGCGACGGCGGCGTGATCGCACGCGGCTACGATGCGGATCTCGACGAACTGCGCGACATCTCCGAGAACTGCGGTCAGTTCCTGCTCGACCTCGAAACGCGCGAGCGTACGCGCACCGGCATCGGCAATCTGCGCGTCGAGTACAACAAGGTGCACGGCTTCTATATCGAAGTCACACGCGGCCAGACCGACAAGGTTCCCGACGACTATCGCCGTCGCCAGACGCTCAAGAACGCAGAGCGCTATATCACGCCGGAACTGAAGACGTTCGAAGACAAGGCGCTGTCGGCGCAGGAACGCGCGCTTTCGCGCGAAAAGGCGCTCTACGACGCGCTGCTGCAGTCGCTGCTGCCATTCATTCCCGATTGCCAGCGGGTGGCTGCCGCACTCGCGGAACTCGACCTGCTTGCTGCATTCGCGGAACGCGCCCGCGCGCTGGACTGGAATGCGCCCACGTTTGCGCAGGCGCCCGGCATCGAGATCGAGCAAGGCCGCCATCCCGTGGTCGAAGCGCAGGTCGAGCAGTTCATCGCCAACGACTGCCTGCTTTCGGCCGAGCGCAAGCTGCTGCTCATCACCGGCCCGAACATGGGCGGTAAATCGACTTTCATGCGACAGACCGCGCTCATCGCCCTGCTCGCTTACGTGGGCAGCTACGTGCCGGCAAAGCGCGCGAGCTTCGGGCCGATCGACCGCATCTTCACGCGTATCGGCGCCGCCGACGACCTCGCGGGCGGCCGCTCGACCTTCATGGTCGAGATGACCGAAGCCGCGGCCATTCTCAACGACGCCACGCCGCAAAGCCTCGTGCTCATGGACGAGATCGGGCGCGGCACATCGACGTTCGACGGCCTCGCGCTCGCGTGGGCCATCGCGCGGCATCTGCTCGCGCACAACGGTTGCCACACGCTCTTCGCCACGCACTACTTCGAGCTCACGCAACTGCCGGCGGAATTTGCGCAGGCGGCGAACGTGCATCTTTCGGCAGTCGAGCATGGCCACGGCATCGTGTTCCTGCACGCGGTGCAGGAAGGCCCGGCGAACCAGAGCTACGGCCTGCAGGTCGCACAGCTCGCGGGGGTGCCTGCCGCCGTGATCCGAGCTGCGCGCAAACATCTCGTGCATCTCGAGCAGCAATCGGCGGGGCAGCCCACGCCGCAACTCGACCTGTTCGCCGCCCCCGCCGCCGAATACGACGACGAGGCGCCCTTCGTGGAGGATCGCGCCGTGCCGGTCGAAGAGGATCGTGGCGCGTCGCTCGTCGCTCAGCGGCTGCGCGAACTCGATCCGAACGAACTGCGCCCGCGTGACGCGCTCGACCTGTTGTACGAACTGCATGAGCTGGCCACAGCGCCGGACGCCAAGCGCTAAGCGTCGCCTCGCGACGCTGCCGCGGCCGCCGCAACCGGCGGGCCGCGGCAGTTCCCGCTCGTGCTATCTGAAAATCATGCGCCGTGCGTCGTGCACGTTGATGCTGGCTGCGTCGCTGGGTTCATCGCTCGCGGCGTTCGCGCAAGCACCGCGCTATGCCTTCGCGGTCGTGGCGAACGCGCTCACCTCGCAGTCCGAGGAAGCGTCGGCGCAGCGGCTCATCGACGCCATCGGACGCGATCCGCAAATCGCGTTCACGGTCTACGACGGCAATCTCAAAGGCGCACGCGAAACCTGTGCTGACCATCTTTACGAGCAGCGTCACGACCTGCTCGATGCGTCACGTGCGCCGCTCGTGTTCGTACCCGGCGAACGCGACTGGGTCACCTGCGGCATGAACGGCTCGGGCGCCTACGATCCCGCTGAGCGGCTCGACTTCCTGCGCCAGAACTTCTTCTCCGATCCCAACGCGCTCGGCCAAACTCCCTTGACGCTCACGCGCGAGAGCGAAGTCTCGCGCTTCCGGCCGTACCGGGAAAACGTGCGCTGGCAGCTCGGCGACACCGTGTTCATCGGGTTGAACGTGCCGGACGGCAACAATCACTATCTCAATGCGGGTGGACGCAACGGCGAGTTCGAAGATCGCGTGATCGCCAACGGCTTCTGGCTCGAACATGCAGCCGAGTATGCGAAGCGCCGCAACGCGCGCGCGATCGTCATCTTCATGCAAGGCAACGCGATGCCCGAGCATTACGAGCGTCCCGACCGCTTCGCGTGGCTGCGCTTTCACCGCGCACCGCGCGACGGCTATCTCGAGCTGCGCCGCAGCCTCGTGAAGCTCGCCGAGATTTTCCGCGGCCAGATCATCGTCGTGAATACCGACGACTCGAAGCTCGCACATGGCTTCACGATCGATCAGCCGCTGCGCAACGACAAGGGCGCAAAGATAGAAAACGTCACGCGCATCGCGTTCTCACTGCGCGATCCGCTTACGCAATGGCTGCAGGTGGACGCCGACATGGCGCGCCGCACGCCGCTGCGGGTGAGCGTGCACGATGTGCCGAAGCATCTACCGCTGTTGCCCGTGCAGCCGTCGCCGTTCACGCCAGGCGCGGGTTCGTCGCCCGCGATGCCGGAAATGCCTGAAGTGTCGTCAATGCCGGATGTGACCGAGATTCCCGGCATGCCGCAGTCGCCTGACGTCGCGCCCGCGACGCCTGGCGCATCGGGAACTGCCGTGCCTCCCGCCTTGCCGCCGTCCGGAAACGGCATGCTCGTGCCGGCGTGGCCCACGCAGGGTGGCCAGAGTGGCTTAAACGGTCGGAATGATGCGAATGGCCAGAACGGCCTGGGTGGTGCAAACAGCGGTGAAAACAGCAGCGGCAATGGCCTGCCGCCAGTCCAGCTGCAGCCGCCCGGCGCACCGGCGTCAGGCGGCTTCGCGCATTGAGCGGCGCTTAGTGCAGGGTGGGTTTCGAGGCGCCTTCGTCGCCGTCGTCTTCTTCGTCTTCGTCGATGATTTCGAGGCCGTCCGCGCCATGCGCGTGCTCATGCTCGATTTCGTCTTCGGTGGCGGTGCGCACTTCCTTGACCGTCAGCGCGAAACGCAGCGCCATGCCCGCTAGCGGATGGTTGCCGTCGAGCACGACCTTGTCTTCGGCAACATCCGTGACCGTATAGATGAGCGTGTCGAGATCTTCGTCGCCTTCTTCGGGCGTACCTTCGAACTGCATGCCGACTTCGAGTGGCTCGGGGAAGCGGTTGCGCGGCTCGATCTTCACGAGCTCGGGATCGTATTCCCCGAAAGCGTCCTGCGGATCAAGCTGGATCTGGGTCTCGAAGCCCGGCTCCTGCCCGTCCAGCACTTCCTCGATCTTGGGGAACGTGCCATCATAGCCGCCGTGCAGATAGACCATCGGCTCGTCGCTTTCCTCGATCAGATTGCCCTGCGCATCCGATAGCTTGTAAGCGACCGACACGACGGTGTCCTTTGCAATTTTCATTCGATCCTCCAGATTACAGACCACATTATACGATGCCGAAGCGGTCCCCAGACCACCCGGTGGACGCGCGCAAGCGGCGCGCCTCCCTCCCCCCGGCATGCCCCGCGCCCGATGTTGCCACGCCGCTTCTGGGCGGCCTGACACCGGCGCAGTTCATGCGCAAATACTGGCAGAAAAAGCCACTGTTGATCCGCCAGGCGATTCCCGACATCGAAGCGCCGCTCTCGCGCGAAGCCCTCTTCGCGCTGGCAGACAACGACGATGTCGAATCGCGTCTCATCTCACATTTTCGTCGCCGCTGGGCGCTCGAACACGGCCCGTTCTCGCCGGACGAACTGCCTTCGCCGAAGACCCGCCAGTGGACGCTCCTCGTGCAGGGCGCCGACCTGCACGACGACCGCGCGCGTGCCCTCCTCGAGCGCTTTCGCTTCGCGCCCGACGCGCGGCTCGACGACCTCATGATCTCGTACGCATCGGACGGCGGCGGTGTCGGCCCGCACTTCGATTCGTATGACGTCTTCCTGCTGCAGGTGCATGGCAAGCGCCGCTGGCGCATTGGCGCACAGCGCGACCTCTCGCTGCAGGAAGGCCTGCCGCTAAAGATTCTCGCGAACTTCCAGCCTGAAGAGGAGTGGGTGCTGGAGCCGGGCGACATGCTCTACCTGCCGCCGCACATCGCGCACGACGGCATCGCCGAAGGCGAATGCATGACCTGCTCGATCGGCTTTCGTTCTCCTTCCACGAACGAATTGACGAGCCAGTTTCTTTACTGGCTTGCCGAGCGCGGCGCCGATAACGGCAACGGCAAGGACACGCTGTACCGCGACCCCGACCAGCCGGCCGTGGCGCACCCGGCGCAGCTTCCTGCGGCACTCGTAGAGCGAGTTGGCGGCGTGCTTGCTAAAGTGCGCTGGAGCGACGCCGACGTCTCCTCGTTCGTGGGCTCGTGGCTGTCGGAACCGAAAGCCAATGTAGTATTCGACACCCCCGAAAAACCGCTCGACGAAGCCCGTTTCGTTGCGCAAGCGGCAAAAAACGGGATAACACTCGACCGCAGGACAATCCTGCTTTACGATTCGCGGTCGTATTACCTGAATGGGGAACAGTACTTGCTCAAAGAGGCGAGAAAGTGGCTGCCGGCACTGGCCGACAGGCGCTCTATGGACGGGAAACGCTTTGTAACACTCTCACACGATTCGTGTGTGACAGCGTTGCTACACGAGTGGTATCGTGCGGGCTGGATTCGGACCGGGGTGCTTGCCTAAGCGCTTCGGACTGTTATACCGTACTAAAATAGTGCTTGTATGAGAAAGACAACGTATTGTCCCCGGATTTGTCGACGGTCGATACGAAAGTGCCTATAATTTCCGGCCAGGCCGTAGGGAAGATTCACGCTCTTGCAGTGCGTCTCCACCAGCGGCTCAGGTCGGTGTTGGGGCACATTTACCGGTATTATTTTGCGCTGTTGCTTACCTTTAACCATAAAAGGACGTGATCATGAAGAAATCCCTCCTCGTAGCATCCCTGCTGGCAGCTGTTGCACTCGCTGCGTGCAACAAGAGCAGCGACCAAGCTGCTGCGCCGGCTAGCGATGCTGCTGCTGCTTCGGCACCGGCTGCTGCTGCTTCGGATTCGGCAGCTGCTGCTTCGGGCGCTGCTGCTGCTGCGAGCGACGCTGCTGCTTCGGCTACCGCCGCTGCTTCGGACGCTGGCGCTGCTGCTTCGGATGCAGGCGCTTCGGCTCCGGCTGCTGCTTCGGGCGCAAGCCAGTAAGTTGCGTTCGCGCGACGCTCACCCGGGACCTCGGTCCCAGTGGGCACCGCAGCGAATCGCCGTACGGTCTGCTGCTTGCGTCAAACGCGCTTCAGACATACGGCGGGCAAGCAAAAAAGCCACGAACTCACGTTCGTGGCTTTTTGTTATGCGGCGCGCATGAAGCTCAATGCGCTTCGCCAGGCTCCCCGGCCTGCTCGTTCTTCTCTTCGAAGAACGCCTGCACGACTTCGATCTCCCGGGTCCGCTTGAACGGCGGCAGACTTTGCCAGATACGTCGCCCATACGGCTTGTCGACGAGACGGGTGTCGCAAATCATCAACACACCGCGGTCAGTTTCCGCGCGAATCAGTCGCCCCGCACCCTGCTTGAGCGTGATCACCGCCTGCGGGAGCTGGTGGACCGCGAACGGGCTCAGACCTTTCTTCGCCAGCGCGTCAAGGCGCGCCGCCAGCACCGGATCGTCGGGCGGCGCGAACGGCAGCTTGTCGATGACCACGAGCGAGAGAGCGTCGCCGCGCACGTCCACCCCTTCCCAGAAGCTCTGGCTGCCCACGAGGATCGCATTGCCATAGGCGCGGAAGCGCTCGAGCAGCTCCGTGCGGCTCGCGTCGCCCTGCACGAGCAGCGGCGTATTCCATCCACGCGCCTCGATCGTGTCGCGCAGCTTCTGGGCAATACGGTCGACGGCACGCAACGTCGTGCATAGCATGAAGACACCGCCGCCCGACGCCTCGATCGCAGGCAACGCCGCCTCGAACACGGCGTCGGTGAACTGCGGCGACGACGGCTGCGGCATGTTGCGCGGCACGTAAAGCAGCCCTTGCGTGGGATAGTCGAACGGGCTCGGCAGCGTCATCGAACGGCGCGAACTCAGGCCCATTTGCGCCGCGTAGTGCGTAAAGTCGCCACGCACCGAAAGCGTGGCCGACGTGAAGACCCACGTGCGCGGCACACCGGCGCGCTGCTTCGCGAAGATCGGCGCCACGGAGAGCGGGGTTTCGTGCAACTGCACCGTGTGCGAGAACACCTCGACCCAGCGGACCTTCTCGTCCGCGTCGTCGGTCGCGTGAGCGTTATCGCCTTGTCCGTCCGCGTCGGCCTCGTGCGTTTCGCGCGCTGGCGGGACGCCCTGCGGCGCGGTCCAGCCCGCGAGGATGCCCTGCAGCTCCCGCGCGCGGCGCAGGCAGGCACCAATCGATTCGGCGCGCTCGGCCTGCCCGGCGAGTGCCGTGGCAAGCGTGCCCAGTTCGGTCTGCAGCGCGTCGAGCGCATCGAAGAGCGGGTGATCCTCGGGCAACTGCGTAATCGACAGGCGCAGCGAGTCTTCCTTGAACGCGAGCCGCACGTCGCGCGCAGCACGCTCCAGCGCCGCGCCGAGCTTGACCCACTCCACCGCGTCGCGCGCGTGGCTCAGGCCTTCGGCTACGCAATCGCGCGCGAGCTCGAGGAACTGCGCCGTCGAGAGCGTTTCGCCGAAAAAGAGCGTCGCCGTTTCGGGCAGCTGGTGCGCTTCGTCGAAGATGATCGTATTCGCGCTCGGCAGCAGTTCGGCCATGCCGGTGTCACGCAGCATGATGTCGGCGAAGAACAGATGGTGATTGACCACCACGATATCGGCCTGCTGCGCCTCGCGGCGCGCCTGCATCACGAAGCAGTCCTTGTAATGCGGGCACTCCTGGCCAAGACAGTTATCGCGCGTCGATGTGACCATCGACCAGACGGCCGCCGTCTCGGGCACGCTCGCGAGCTCGGCCTTGTCGCCCGAGCGCGTGATCTTCGCGAAGCGCACGATTTCCTGCAGATACGCGGTTTCCTGGCGCGACGGCAGCCGGCCGTTGTCGGCCGTGCGCTGCAGATAGTAGTGGCACAGATAGTTGGCGCGGCCCTTGAGCATCGCCACGCTCACGGGCACCGCGAGGGCGTCGCGCACCGTGGGGATGTCGCGCGCGAAGAGCTGGTCCTGCAAATGCTTCGTGCCCGTCGAGACGACCACCTTGCCGCCCCACAGCATGGCCGGCACGAGGTACGCATAGGTCTTGCCCGTGCCCGTGCCCGCCTCGACGATCAGCGTGTTGTCGCCGTTTTCGGCTGTGGCGCGCGCCGCTTCCCCGGCGGCGGGCTGCGCCGGCGCACCACGTTCGACCCGGCGCGCCGGGCGCGACTGAAGTTCGAACGCCGCAGGATCGGGCAGGGATTGCGCGGCGGCTTCCATTGCGGCCGCGACCGCGCGCGCCATTTCGATCTGCGCAGCGCGTGGGCGATAGCCGTCGATCTCGCGGGCGAGCAAGCCGTCGGCCGCGAAGAGCTCCTCGAGCTCGGCGGCGCGGCGTGCGCTCAACATGGGTGCAGCGGCGGTTTGCGCCGCGCGCGCGTCGGCCTCCGGCGCGCCGCCTTCGCGCGCGGGCCGGGAACGGGAAACGGTCGTTGAATTCAAGGCAAGCGGTTCCTGCTCGGTCCGGAACGGCGCAACGCGCCGACTGCCGCGCCCCGGCGCCTGCCAGGACCCGGAATCAGGCGTGCCCGTCCGAAGTCTTCGTTGAATCGGGGTCCAGCTGCAGTTGCAGCAGGAGGATGTTGTCCTTGACCTTGAGCTTGCGCTTCTTCAGCCTCTGCAGTTCGAGATCGTCATAGTCCGGGGTGTCGGACATCCTGTCTATCAGGCGGTCCAGATCGCCATGTTCCGATTCCAGTTGCAGAATGCGGTCACGAAGGACCTCGGTCTTGACTTCACGATGCTCGCGCATGCTCGCCTCCTCGACATTTGCGGCGCGCGCTTGCGAAGGACGACGCGCCTGAGGTTGCAGTCCGGCTGAAAAAGCGTGCTACTCGTGCTACTGGTCCTGCTGTTCTTCCTGCTGCTGTTTTTCCTGCTGCTTCTGCTGTTCTTCTTGTTGCTGCTTTTGCTGCGCCTTCTCGGCCGCCTGTTTCTGACGCTCGGCGACATCGGCCTTGTGCTTCGCCGCGTCTTCCTGCTTCTGCTGGTAGCGCTGGGCCTTGTCGGCGCGCTCCTGAGCCTTTTGTTCGCCCTGGCGGCGCGCTTCGTCGAGCTGGTTCTGGTAGTTCGCCTGCTTCTGGTCGTACGCCGCCTGGTTCGCGTTGCGCTGCGATTGCTCGCCCTGACGCTGTGCCTGGGCCAGCGCATGCTGCCGCTGCTTTTCCTGATACGCCTGCTCGTTCGCCGCACGCTGCGGCGCTTCGGCCTGGCGCTGCGCCTGATCGAGCGCGTGTTGCTGCTGCTTCTGTTCGTACGCCTGCGCGCTGGCCGCTTCGTTGGCGGCGCGCTGCGGCGCATTGGCTGCGTCCTGCGCGCGCTGCAAGGCGGCCTGCTGGTCGCGCTGCTGCGCATGCGCGGCACGCTTTTCGTCGTCGAGCGCCAGTTGCTCGCGGCGGATATCGGCCTGCACGACACGCATCTTGTCGCGCGCCTTGCCGATGCAATGATTCACAAAGAACGTGCTGTAGCAGTTGTGCTGCGCGACTGCGAACTGATAGTCGTTCTCCGCGGCACGACGGTCCAGCACCTGCTGCCGCGCGTCGAAGTCGCTCTGCTGCGACTGTTGCACGCCGGCGGCCGCAGCCGCGTCGGACGCTGCGAGCGGCGCGTCGCCCGAAGGCGCCGGCTGCACCGGCGCCGTTGCCGCACCTTGCTGCTGCAGCGGCCCTGTCACCCCGACCGCCTGCGCGAGGGCCGGAACGCTCGCACCGAGGCTCAACGCGACGGCACAAATTGCCCCAAGAGCGGGGAACCGCCGCATGACGCCATGAGGCGTGCGAAACCGGGCAAGGGGCAAATCAGGGGAGAAGCGGGAGGTCGTCAACGTCTTCTGTGGGCAGCGGAACATGGGGGAAATTCTAACACCCCCCGGGTTGAGCGCTCGGCCATTTATGGCAAAATGCCCCGCTCCACCGGCCGGCGCAGGCACCCGGCGACGTGCCTTTTCGCACACCGGGCGCCTCGGGCGCTCGAGCCCGCACCGGCCGCCGGACCGCAAACCCGGACCGCAATCCGATCCTCGCAGGAATATCCAGACCCTATGACGGAAACCGTAGCACTCAAGATCGTCCAGCGTATCGCCACTGAACTGAGCGTGCAGCCGCGCCAGGTCGCAGCCGCCGTGCAGCTTCTCGACGAAGGCTCGACCGTTCCGTTCATCGCCCGTTACCGCAAGGAAGTCACGGGCAATCTCGACGATACGCAACTGCGTACGCTCGAAGAGCGCCTGCTTTATCTGCGCGAACTCGAAGACCGCCGCGCGGCGATCCTCGCGAGCATCGAGGAACAAGGCAAGCTCACCGACGAATTGCGCAGCGCCATCGAAGCGGCCGACAGCAAGCAGGTGCTCGAAGACCTCTATCTGCCCTACAAGCCCAAACGCCGCACGCGCGCGCAGATCGCGCGCGAAGCCGGCCTGCAGCCGCTCGCCGACGCGCTGCTCGCGAACCCGCTGCTCGACCCGCAAACGGAAGCCGCACAGTACGTCGACGCCGAAAAGGGTGTCGCCGACGTCAAGGCTGCGCTCGACGGCGCGCGCGACATCCTCTCCGAGCAGTTCGGCGAAACGGCCGAGCTGCTGGGCAAGCTGCGTGACTGGCTGCACAACCAGGGCGTGGTGATGTCGAGCGTGGTCGAGGGCAAGGAAAACGAGGAAGGCGAGAAGTTCCGCGACTACTACGACTACTCCGAGACCATCAAGACCGTGCCGTCGCACCGCGCGCTCGCGCTGTTCCGCGGCCGTAACGCCGGCGTGCTGATGGTCAAGCTCGGCCTTGGCGGCGAGCTGGATGCGCAGGTACCGCATCCGGGCGAAGCGATCATCGCGCGCCACTTCGGCATCGCGAACCAGAATCGCCCGGCCGACAAATGGCTATCCGATGTCTGCCGCTGGTGCTGGCGCGTGAAGGTGCAGCCGCATATCGAAAACGAGCTGCTCACCCACCTGCGCGAGCAGGCGGAAAACGAAGCGATTCGCGTGTTCGCGCGCAATCTCAAGGATCTGCTGCTTGCCGCGCCGGCCGGCCCCAAGGCCGTGATCGGCCTCGATCCGGGCTTGCGCACGGGCGTGAAGGTCGCAGTGGTCGACCGCACGGGCAAGCTGCTCGCCACCGATACGATCTACCCGCACGAGCCGCGCCGCGACTGGGACGGCTCGCTCGCTAAGCTCGCGCGCATCGCCGCGCAGACGCAAGCGGAACTCATCAGCATCGGCAACGGCACGGCCTCGCGTGAAACCGACAAGCTCGCGAGCGAGCTGATTTCGAAGCATCCCGAACTGAAGCTGCAGAAGATCGTGGTTTCCGAAGCCGGTGCTTCGGTTTATTCGGCATCCGAACTGGCTGCAAAGGAATTCCCCGAGCTCGACGTGTCGCTGCGCGGGGCGGTTTCCATCGCGCGCCGTCTGCAGGACCCGCTCGCCGAACTCGTGAAGATCGAGCCGAAAGCGATTGGCGTGGGGCAGTACCAGCACGACGTGAACCAGCGCGAACTCGCACGCTCACTCGACGCCGTGGTCGAGGACTGCGTGAACGCTGTGGGCGTCGACGCGAACACGGCCTCCGTCGCCCTGCTCGCGCGCGTGTCGGGCCTGAACTCGACGCTCGCGCGCAATATCGTCGATTACCGCGATGCGAACGGCCCGTTCCCCTCGCGCGAGCATCTGAAGAAGGTGCCGCGTCTGGGCGACAAGACCTTCGAGCAGGCCGCCGGTTTCCTGCGCATCAACGGCGGCGACAATCCGCTCGATCGCTCGTCGGTGCACCCGGAAGCGTACCCCGTCGTCGAACGCATGCTCGCGAAGATCAAGCGTACGATCGGCGACGTGCTCGGCAGCCGCGAAGCGCTTTCGGGCCTCGCGCCCACCGAGTTCGTGGATGAACGTTTCGGTCTGCCGACGGTGCGCGACATCCTGAGCGAGCTGGAAAAGCCGGGCCGCGATCCGCGCCCCGAGTTCAAGACGGCGACGTTCCGCGACGGCGTCGAAAAGGTGTCCGACCTCGTGCCGGGCATGCTGCTCGAAGGCGTCGTGACGAATGTGGCCGCGTTCGGCGCATTCATCGACGTAGGCGTGCATCAGGACGGGCTCGTGCACGTCTCGGCCATGTCGACGAAGTTCATCAAGGACCCGCACGAAGTCGTCAAGGCCGGCCAGGTCGTGAAGGTGAAGGTGCTCGACGTCGACGTGAAGCGTCAGCGTATCGCGCTCACGATGCGTCTGGACGACGACCCCGCGAGCGCCGGCGCGTCGCGCAGCGGCGGCAGCGCGGGCCAGTCGGGCAACCGCGACAATCGCGGCGGCGGCAATCGCGATAACCGCGGCGGCCAGCGTTCGCGCGATGCGGAACCGGCAGGCGCGATGGCGGCGGCATTCGCGAAGCTCAAGCAACGCTGATGTCCGCATGACGCAACGTGGGCCGCAACGGCTCACGTTGCGTGCGCAACAAAAAAAGGCACCCCGGGTGCCTTTTTTACTGGTCGAATCGACGCGGTCAGATTTCGATCTTCGTCCCGAGTTCGACCACGCGGTTCGCAGGAATACTGAAGAAGTCGGTGGGCTTCGCGGCATTCTGATGCATCCACGCGAAGACACGCTCGCGGAAAATCGACATGCCCGGAAGCTGCGTCGGCACGACCGTCTCGCGTGCGAGGAAGAACGACGTGTCCATCATCTCGAACATCATGTTGTGCGTGCGCGAAATTTCGTCGAGCACGGCCTGCACGTCCGGCGTTTCGTTGAAGCCGTAATCGGCCTTCACGAGATAGAGCCCGCCGCCGATATCCTTGACCGTCACGCGCTCTGCGTCGCCCACATACGGAATGTCGCGAATCACGAACGTGAGGAAGATCGTGCGTTCGTGAAGGACCTTGTTGTGCTTGAGATTGTGCAGCAGGCTCACCGGCACGAGCGATTCGCTGCCAGTGAGATAGATCGCCGTGCCCGAAACGCGATGCGGCGGATGCGCGAGCAGCCCCTGCAGGAAAGGCATGAGCGGAATGCCGTCGGCGGCCGTGCGATCCTTCACGATCATGCGGCCCTTGAACCAGGTCATCAGCAGGAAGAACAGCAGCGCGCCGATGCCGAGCGGCAGCCAGCCGCCCTCCTCGACCTTCAGCAGGTTCGCGCCGAAGAAGCCCAGATCGACGGCCAGCAGCACCGTGATGATGCAGGTGACGAGCGCCTTGTTCCACTTCCACACTTTCGTCATCACGACGGCAACGAGCACCGTGGTGATCACCATCGTCGCGGTCACGGCGATACCGTATGCGGCCGCCAGATTGTCCGAACTCTTGAAGGCGACCACGATGCACAGAATGATGAAGAGCAGCATCCAGTTCACGACCGGCACGTAGATCTGGCCGATGGCGAGGTCCGACGTGTGCAGCACTTTCATGCGCGGCACGTAGCCAAGCAGAATGGCCTGGCTCGTCAGGGAATACGCGCCGGAGATCACGGCCTGCGAAGCGATCACGGTCGCCACCGTGGAAAGCACGACGAGCGGCAGCAAGGCCCATTGCGGCGCGAGCAGGAAGAATGGATTCGCGATCGCGCGATGGTCCTGCATCAGCAGCGCGCCCTGCCCAAAGTAGTTGACCACGAGCGAGGGCATCACGAGCGCGTACCAGGCAAAGCGAATCGGCTTCGCGCCGAAGTGGCCCATGTCGGCGTAGAGCGCTTCCGCGCCGGTCAGCACCAGTACGACCGAGCCGAGCACCACGTAGGCCTGCAGCATGTGCGCGCCCATGAAACTGACCGCGTAATAAGGGCTGAGCGCCGCGATGACGCCAGGCGCCTGGACGATGCGCGAGACGCCGAGCACACCGATGGTGATGAACCAGAGCACCATGATCGGGCCGAACAGGCGGCCCACCAGCGCAGTGCCGTGCCGCTGGATCCAGAACAGCAGGATCAGGATCACCATCGTGAACGGCAGCACCAGATGCGAGAGCTTGGGCGCGGCGATTTCCAGGCCTTCCACCGCCGACATGACCGAGATCGCCGGCGTGATGACGGCGTCGCCGTAGAACATGCACGCGCCGAAGATCCCCAAGGCCGTGAGCAGCGCAGCGGACCTGCTCTTGCGGCTGAACGAGCGCATGGCGAGCGCCATGAGCGCGAGCACGCCGCCCTCGCCGTTGTTGTCGGCGCGCATCACAAAAAGGACATATTTGACGCTCACGACGATCACGATCGCCCAGAACAGCAGGGAAATGACGCCGAGAATGGAAGTGTCGTTGAGCGGAATGCCGTGCGATGGGCTGAACGCCTCTTTCAGCGAATACAGCGGGCTCGTGCCGATGTCGCCGAACACCACGCCGATGGCCGCTACGGCGAGAGTAGGTAGCGGCTGCTTGGCCACGTGTGTGCTAGTTGTCATATACGCGGTAATCCGTTGCGAGGCGGAAAAAACGAGCGCTATTCTAAACCGGGCTGCGGCGGAAACCGAGCGGTCGTCGCGGCACTGCGACATCCCCCGATCCCCGCGCAGTTTAGCACCGGCCCCAGATGCCGTCTGCCCGCCTGCGCCGCCGCAGGCGAATCGGTGGGCGACGCACAAAAAAAACGGAGCCATGAAGGCTCCGTCGTTGGATCTGGCCGCCGCGGGTATGGGAACCCTGGCGGCGGCACAACCCCTGCTTTACTTCTGCGCGTCTTGCGCTCGCTGCAGACCACGCTTGATCCACGCACTGAGATTGTGCGGGCGCACCGTATCCCATTCCTCGAACGGCTGGTGGATCCACGGATTGGTCGGCAGATGCTGGACGAAATAGTCCGGCGTCACCTTCGAGCAGCCCTTGTACCAGAGCACCGCCGAGCGCACGCCGGTCACAGCCGGGTAGCGCTCCTTGAGGTGCTCCTGCACGCGTGCGAGCGTGACACCCGAGTCGACGAGATCGTCGACGAGCAGCACGTTGCCTTCCAGGTGGCCGCGCGTCATCGTGATGTACTGCGCGATGTCGAGCTCGCCCTGCTCCGTGCCGGCGGCTTCGCGGTACGAGCTGGTCGCGAGGATTGCCAGCGGCAGGTCATAGATGCGCGAGAGCTGGTCGCCCACGCGCAGACCGCCGCGCGCGAGACACAGGATCTGGTCGAACTTCCAGCGCGACTCGTGCACCTTGAGCGCGAGCAGTTCGATCAGCCGGTGATACTCGTCCCAGCCGACCCACAGGTTCTTTTCGTCGTTGCGCGGGTCCATCATTTGAATCATTTTTGCTTCTGCCTTCTTACCACTTAGACCTTGAACGGATGACGCAGCAGGATCGTTTCGTCGCGATCCGGGCCGGTCGAAACCATGTCGATCGGCACACCGGCGACTTCCTGCACGCGAGTGAGATACGCCTGCGCGCTCTTCGGCAGCGCGTCGAACTGCGTGATGCCGATGGTGCTTTCGTTCCAGCCTTCAAACGTTTCGTAGACCGGCTCGCACGCGGCCACTTGCGAGGCGCCGCGCGGGAGAATGTCCACGTCCTGGCCAGCCACCTTGTAGCCGACGCAGAGCTTCACTTCGTCGAGACCGTCGAGCACGTCGAGCTTCGTGATGCACAGACCCGTCACGCCGTTGATCTGGATCGAGCGGCGCAGCGCGGCGGCGTCGAGCCAGCCGGTGCGGCGCGGACGGCCGGTGACCGAACCGAATTCCTTGCCGACCTTCGCGAGCGTGAGGCCCACTTCTTCCTGGCGATCGGCGTTGTCGGCGTCGTACAGTTCGCTCGGGAACGGGCCCGAACCGACGCGCGTGCAGTACGCCTTGGTGATGCCGAGCACGTAGTTGAGCTTTTGCGGACCCACGCCCGCGCCAGCGGACGCCGCACCCGCGACGCAGTTGCTCGACGTGACGAACGGATAGGTGCCGTGGTCGATGTCGAGCAGCGTGCCTTGCGCGCCTTCGAACAGGAGGTTGCCGCCTTCGTGGTTCACGTCATACAGACGACGCGAAACGTCCGTGACCATCGGCTTCAGACGATCGGCGTACGAGAGCATCGTGTCGAGCGTTTGCTGATAGTCGACGGCCGGCGCGCCCAGGTACTGCGTAAGCACGAAGTTGTGGTAGTCGAGGTTCTCGCGCAGGCGCTCGGCGAAGGTTTCCGGCTCGAACAGGTCCTGCACGCGCAGACCGCGGCGTGCCACCTTGTCTTCGTAGGCCGGACCGATGCCGCGACCCGTCGTACCGATCTTCGCGGCGCCGCGCCTGGCTTCGCGCGCCTGGTCGATGGCGATGTGGTACGGCAGGATGAGCGTGGTGGCTTCGGAGATGAACAGACGCTTCTGGACGTCGATGCCCGCATCTTCGAGCTCGCCGATTTCCTTGAAGAGCGCTTCGGGCGAAAGCACCACGCCGTTGCCGATGTAGCAGGCGACGCCGGCGCGCATGATGCCCGACGGGATCAGCCGGAGAATGGTCTTCTTGCCGCCGATGATGAGCGTATGGCCGGCGTTGTGACCGCCCTGGAAACGCACCACGCCTTGCGCGTGATCCGTCAGCCAGTCGACGATCTTGCCCTTGCCCTCATCGCCCCATTGGGTGCCCACGACGACGACATTGCGCCCCGGGGTTACATTCACTGCGCTGGCAGACATGGTGTTTCGTTAGCTGGTTAAAAACGTATTCTACCTGGGTTCAGCGGCAAGGCCGCCTTTTTTTCCCGAAATTCGCGGAATTTCCTTTTGCACTCAACGGCATGCGCGATGCGAAGCGTGCTTTGGCGCGCTCGCGCGCAGGCTTGCCGGGCGGCGCGAACGGCCGCCCCGAGTGCGGTATCAGGCGTGCCTTTCGACGACCCAGACGCCGTCGCGCTCGACGAGCACGCGGTCGCAGGCGAACTCGTCCATGTCGTGCTCGTGACCCGGCAGCGCCTGGATCACGACCTCGCCTGCATCGCGCAGCGCGGCGACCGCGCTGCGCAGCGCCTCGTCATGGCGCCACGGCGCGAGGATCGCGCTGCTGCGCGCCTCGACCGGTGAAATACGCGCCACTTCGCGCAAATCAAGTGAGAAGCCGGTTGCCGCGCGGGCACGCCCATACACTTCGCCCACCTTGTCGTAACGGCCGCCGCGGGCGACGGCGTTCGGCACGCCGTCCACGTAGGCCGAGAACATCACGCCGCTGTGGTACGCGTAGCCGCCGAGATCCGCAAGGTCGATCATCAGCTCCGCACCCTCGATCTCGCGCACGAGGAACGCGAGGTCGTCGAGCGCACGAGCAATGCCCGGCAGCGCCGGCAGACGCGTGCGCGCCTCGTCGATCACGCTCTCGTCGCCGTAAAGCGACGGCAGCGCTCGCAAGGCGTCGCGCGTGGCAGCGCCGAGGTTTTGCGTGAGTTCCGCGAGACGCGGCACGTCCTTGCCAGCGAGCGCTTCATACAAAGCATCGCCAAGCGCGGCCGCAGCGGGATCCGCTTCGAAGATCGCCGCGAGCACACCTGCGTGCGAAAGGTCGAGGCGCACCTTCGCGAGGCCCGCGAGGCGCAGCGCATCGAGCATCAGCTGCTGGATTTCGAGGTCCGCTTCGAGGCCCGCGTGGCCGTAGATTTCCGCGCCGGTCTGGATCTGTTCGCGCGTGGCGTGCAGACCGCGCGGCAGCGTATGCAGCACGTTGCCGGCGTAGCACAGGCGCGTCACGCCCTGGCGGTTCAGGAGGTGCGCGTCGATGCGCGCGACCTGCGGCGTCATGTCGGCGCGCAGGCCGAGCGTGCGGCCCGAGAGCTGATCGACGAGCTTGAACGTGCGCAGGTTCAGGTCGCGCCCGCTGCCCACGAGCAGCGACTCGAGATACTCGAGCAACGGCGGCATGACCATCTCGTAGCCATAGGCGCGGAAACGGTCCAGCAGGCGACGGCGCAGCTCTTCGATCTTGCGCGCTTCGGACGGCAGCACGTCCGCAATATTCTCGGGGAGTAACCAGGTCGACATCGGTTGAGTCCTACCACAATGAGGGCCGCGCGCGGCCAAACGCCACGCGGCCCGATATTTCGGAATCCGTCAAAAACGCCAATCGCACACCGCCTCTGAGGGCGACTGCGGCACGAGGCCGTCAGGTCGCCAGCATCAGCAGGACGAGGCCGAGCCCCATCACGATGAGCCCACCGATCCTGATGTGATGCGGCGGCCGCTCCGCGATTTTACGGAATGTGTCACGCCACGCCGTCGGAAAGACGAACGGGAACATGCCCTCGATAATCAGCATCAGCGCGATCGCGAGCAAGAGGGAGCCAGCTATGTCCATGCGAAGAAATACGCCGCGCAGTGCGCGGCGCGTGTGTCTCGTTTTGTCTAGTGTTTGCGCGGGGTGGCGGAAGCGGGAGCGTTATCCCCGCTATTCGCGCCGCCGTTCGGACCACGCATGAAGCGGAAGAAGTCGCTCGACGAATCGACCACGATGACGTCGCCGGGCCGGAAGCTCTCGCGGTACGCGAGCATGCTCTGATAGAACCGGTAGAAGTCCGGGTCGCGCCCGAACGCCTCCGCGGCAATCGCGGCGGCCCGGCCGTCACCTTCGCCCTTGATCGCTTGCGCCTGAGCGTAGGCATCGGCCAGCACGCCCTGCTGCTTGCGCTGCGCGTCGTCCTTGATCTGCTGCGCTTCGGCCGCGCCCTTCTCGCGAATCTCGGCAGCAGCCTGCTCGCGTGCGGCGCTCATGCGCTTGAAGACCGTCTGCGCCAGCTCCGGCGGGTAATCGACGCGCGTGAGTTCGATGGCGATCACGTCGATGCCGAGCGGCGCCGCGGTTTGCCTCAGCGCGTCGCGCGCGCCGCTGGCGATGGCTTCCTGCTGTGCGAGCGCCTCGGTGAGCGTGACTTTCGAAATCGCGTCGCCAAGCGCGTCGCGCGACAGCGAGGCGAGACGATCGGAAAGCGTCTGCGCATCGCCCCTGGTCGCCGCGAAGAGCTTGATTGGATCGGAAATGCGATAACGCACGACCGGGTTCACGAGCAGCTCGGTCTTGTCCGAGGTCGTGTAGCGGTCGGCGTCGGGCGCATCGAACGCCTGAATGCGCGTGTCGATGAACGTGACGGTCTGGAACGGCGGCGGCAGCTTCACATGCAGCCCCGGACCGGCGAGCGTGGCATTGGCCCCGCCCGACGAGGAAATGATGGCGACGTGGCGCGGATCGACCATGAAGACGGCCGACGACGCAACCAGCACGACAACCACGACGGCAACGACGAGCGCAATGATCTTGTTCATATTGGCGCGCCCCTTATTGCACGTCGCTTTCGCGGCCGCGCGAGCGGAACGCATCGCGTGAACGGAAGGCGTCGCTCGCGGCGGCTGCCGCGTCGCTGGCCGTAGTTGCGGGAGCCGCGCCCTGCTGCTGCGCGTCTTGCTGCTGGGCGCCCGGTTGAGGCCCTGCCTGTGCACCCTGCTGTGGCTCGCTGCCGGCTGCCGGCGCGGAAGCCGCATTGGCGTCCGAAGCCGCGCCTGCCGTTGCCGCACCGGCGCCCGAGGCCGCAGCCGCACCCGTTGCGCCCGCCGCCACGGCGGCGCGCTGACGCGTCGTATCGACGAGCTTGTCGAGCGGCAGATAAATCACGTTGTTGCCCGACTTGCTGTCGACGAACACCTTCGTCGCATTCGAATAGATGTGTTGCATCGTCTCGAGATACATGCGCTCGCGAATCACAGCCGGCGCCTTCGCATACTGTTCGTAGACCTGCGTGAAGCGTTGCGCGTCGCCCTGCGCCTGCGAAACCACGCGCTCGCTATAAGCCTTCGCGTCGTCGACGAGACGCGCCGCCTCGGCCTGCGCGCGCGGCAGGAGCTGGTCGGCATAGGCCTGCGCGTCGCGCTTCGCGCGGTCGCGGTCCTGGCGCGCCTTGGCTTCGTCGTCGAGCGCGGCCTGCACCTGATCGGGCGCCGAGACGCTCTGGATCGCGACGCCGGTCACGCCGAGGCCCGTCTTGTACTCGTCGAGCGAGTGCTGGATCGTATCGGCAAGCTGGGCGCGAATCGGCTCGCGGTCCGCGTACAGCATGTCGTTCGTGCTGCGCGCGCCAACCACGGTGCGCACCGCCGCCTGAGCAGCCTGCGTCACGGTGAGGTCGGGATCGACGCTGCGGAACAGATAGTCGGTCGGCTGCTTGACCTGGTACTGCACGGTCAGGCGCACGTTGAGAATGTCGCCGTCATGCGTGATGACTGCAGCGTCCTTCACGTTTGCCGGACGCACGAGGTTGCTGCGGCCGATCTCGACGGTGCGGATCTGCCCGACATTGACGATTTCGTGAGTCTGGAACGGATACGGCATACGCCAGTGGACGCCCTGGCCAACCGTGTGGCGATACTGGCCGAACTGCAGCACGACGCCGGCCTGGCCTTCCTGCACGACGAAGACGCCGCTGCCCAGGTAGATCGCAATGAGCACGCCGAGAACGATACCCACGCCGATGCGCGCGCCATGACCATTGTCCGGGCGCGGTCCGAAGCCGCCCGGGCCCTTGCCCTTGCGGCCGAAGAAAGCGGACACGCGGCGGTTGAAGTCGCGCCACATTTCGTCGAGATCCGGCGGACCGTCGCCCTTGTCGCCGTTGCCACCCTTGTTGCCGTTATTGCCCGGCGGGCGGCGCCCGTCGTCAGAACGCTGGCCATTGCCGTCGCCTCGACCCCAACGCGGGTCGTTCAACGAGAAAATGGCGCGCGCGCGCTGCCAGCCAGTCCGCTTGTTGTAATCGTTCACCTGTGTTCGTTCACCAGAGTAGACAGCGGGTCAATTGCGTGCGAATTCCGTCGGGGCCGCTGGGCCGGCCTTGCGTGCAAGACAGTGCCGGGCGCGCCTCAGCGCTCGTGTTCAGGTTCCCAGTGAGGTTCTTCCTGTACCGCGCTCCAGTCTGCGGCCAGGGACTGCGGCGCATCGGCAAGCGGCTCGGCAGTCGCGATTTCGGCGATGACGGAGCGCAGCGCATCCAGTCCGACACCTGTGCGGGCGCTCAAAAAGACGCGCGAAATATTACCATATTCATCACGCTCGACCGTTCCGCCGCGGGCCGCCAGTTCCGGCACGGCGTCGATCTTGTTGAAGACCAGCACCTGACGGATCGTGTCCGCGCCGATATCGTGCAGCACGCCGTTCACCTGATCGATCTGATCGAGGCGCACGGCGCTCGACGCGTCCACCACGTGCAGAAGCAGATCGGCCTGCACCGTTTCCTGCAGCGTCGCGCGAAACGCGGCGACGAGCTGGTGAGGCAGTTCGCGGATGAACCCGACCGTATCGGACAGCACGATCTGCCCCACTGCGTCGCCGAGCCAGACGCGCCGCGAAGTCGTGTCGAGCGTCGCGAACAGCTGGTCGGCGGCGTAGGCCTGCGCCTTCGTGAGCGCATTGAAGAGCGTGGACTTGCCCGCGTTCGTATAGCCTACGAGCGACACCGACATCGTGCGGTTGCGCTCGCGCTGACGCCGCTGCGTGCCGTGCTGGCGACGCAGCTTCGCAAGCTTGCCTTGCAGCATCTTGATGCGTTCGCCGATGAGCCGGCGGTCGGTTTCGAGCTGCGTTTCACCCGGACCGCGCAGGCCGATACCGCCCTTCTGGCGCTCGAGGTGAGTCCAGGCGCGCACGAGGCGCGTGGCGAGGTATTGCAGCTGCGCGAGTTCGACCTGCAGCTTGCCTTCGTGGCTGCGGGCGCGCTGGGCGAAGATATCTAGAATGAGGCTCGTGCGATCGACCACGCGGCGATTGAGCGCGCGCTCCAGATTACGTTGCTGGGCGGGCGACAGCGCGTGATTGAAGATGACGATTTCGATGTCGTTCGCCTCACAGGCGAGACGCAGTTCCTCGGCCTTGCCGCTGCCGATGAACATGGCGGCGTCGGGGCTGGAGCGTCGCCCGGTGAGCGTGACAGCGGGAGTGGCGCCCGCGCTTTTGGCGAGCAGGCTGAGTTCTTCGAGACTGGCTTCGAACTCGGTCTTGCCGAAGTCGATGCCGACGAGTGCGGCGTTGATCAAATTAGAGGATGTCAAAATGAAAGCGGCCGGACCAGAGCAGCCTGCGAGGCGCCCCGGGCCGGCCGCGTCATGGGTCAGGACGCTTCCGTATCCGGGTGGAAGTTCACCGGACGGGCCGGAACCACCGTGGAGATGGCGTGCTTGTAAACCATTTGCGTAACCGTATTACGGAGCAACACGACGTACTGGTCGAACGATTCGATGTTCCCTTGAAGCTTGATGCCGTTGACCAGATAGATCGAAACAGGCACGTGCTCCTTGCGCAGCGCGTTCAGAAACGGGTCTTGTAACAATTGCCCTTTGTTGCTCATAGCAAACTCCGTATTTTTTTGCAGGTTTAACTTATATTGGGATGAAGAAAAAGAAATCCACCACCAATCGCTACACTATAGCCGATTCTCGTTCCCCCGCGCGGTTCCTGGCGGTTCGGCCAGGAGGCCTTTGCGGGGTAGCGAACGCTATTCAGCAACAGCCTAGTTTTTCTCTGTATAGGGATTCGTCGAGGAGCGAAACTCTATGCGCAATGGAGTGCCGGTGAGCGAGAAAGTTTCCCGGAAGCGGTTCTCCAGATAGCGCTTGTAGGTCTCCGTCACGGCGTCGAGTGCGTTGCCGTGAATGACGATGATGGGCGGGTTCTGTCCCCCTTGGTGCGCGTAGCGCAGCTTCGGACGCACCGGGCCGCGGCGGCGCGGCTGCTGGAACTCCACAGCTTCGATGAGTGCGCGCGTGAGCTTCGGCGTCGGCAGTTTCGCCATGGCGGCGCCGTACGCGTCGTCTACCGAGCGCATCAGCGGGCCGATGCCGAACTTTTCAGTCGCCGAGATGAAGCGCATTTCCGCGAAGTCGAGGAACTTCAGCTTGCGCTGAAGGTGGTGCTTGGTGCGCTCGCGCGCGTGGTCGTCCATGCCGTCCCACTTGTTCACGCCCACCACGAGCGCGCGGCCCTGTTCCACCACGAAGCCCGCGATATGCGCGTCCTGGTCCGAGATTTCCTGCTGCGCATCGAGCAGCAGAATCACCACGTTGGCATCGGCGATCGACTGCAGCGTCTTCACCACCGAGAACTTTTCGATCGCTTCGAACACCTTGCCGCGGCGGCGTAGACCCGCCGTGTCGATCAGCGTGTACTTCTTGCCGTTGCGCTCGAAGTCCACATAGATCGAATCGCGCGTCGTGCCCGGCATGTCGAACGCGATTACGCGGTCTTCGCCGATCAGCGTGTTGACGAGCGTCGACTTGCCCACGTTCGGGCGGCCGACAATCGCGATTTTGACGCCGTGCTTCGCGGCGTCCTCTTCGCTCTCCTCGGGCTGGTCGGCGTACGCTTTTTCGAGCGCCTCATTGATCATTTCCGTCACGCCGTCGCCGTGCGCCGCGGAAATCGCGCGCGGGTCGCCGAGACCGAGTTCGTAGAAGTCGGCGGCCACAGCGCTGTACTTCATGCCTTCGGCCTTGTTGACGACGAGGAAGATCGGCCGGCCGGTCTTGCGCAGGTAGTCGGCGATGTGCTTGTCCTGCGGCGCGAGGCCATTGCGGCCGTCGCAGATGAACACGACGATATCGGCCTCTTCCACGGCCTGGCGCGTCTGGCGCGCCATCTCGTGCAGGATGCCGTCCTTCGCGACAGGCTCGAAGCCGCCGGTATCGACCACGAGATACGGGCGATCGCCCGTGCGCCCTTCACCGTAGTGACGGTCGCGCGTGAGGCCGGGCAGGTCGGCCACCAGCGCATCGCGCGAGCGCGTGAGCCGGTTGAACAGCGTGGATTTCCCCACATTGGGGCGCCCAACGAGGGCGATTACGGGTTTCATCTGATCTTTTCTACAGTAAGGCGCAGCGCCGGAGAGTCCGGCGCGCTGCGCGGCAAGTCCCGCGCCTGCGGGGCTGCATCAGTTGCAAATTATCACGAAATTCACGAGCTGGGCCGCGGCCCAGCGCCGAAAGCGCGGTGCGGCCGGGGCGGGACGCCGCGCGAACGCCGGGTGGCGCAACGGTGAACGGCGGGGTCGTGGACGCCGCTGTCCCAAAATGCGCATGGCCGGCTTGAGCCGGCCAGCGGGCGAGGCATCGGAACCCGGCGGCTCCAGCGCCTCTTGCGTCTGCTCGGTGCGCCGCTCGTGAGGCGCACCGCCGCAGACGACGCTTAATGCGGACGCAGACCGTACAGGTCGCCGTCCTTCGTCTGGACAACCAGCGTATTGCCAGCGAGCACCGGCGCGGCCATGATCGGGCTGCCGTCGGTCTTCACGCGCGAGACGAAGCTGCCGTCGTCGAGCGAGAGGAAATGCACGTAGCCCTGATAGTCGCCGAGCACGACCGCATGGCCCAGCAATGCGGGCACGCTCACATCGCGGCTCTTGAGCTTTTCGTTCGTCCAGGTCGGCTCGCCCGTCGACACGCTGAAGGCCCTCACGACCGACCAGTCGTCGCCGCCCACCACCGTGCTTTCATCCTGAGCGATGCCGGTCGTGCTCGAGAACGGCTTTTGCCACATCGGACGACCCGAATTGGCGTCGAAGCAACCCAGCTGACCCTGGAACGTGACTGCGCAGGTCGTCGCGCCGACCAGCGTGGGCGGACCGCTCACGTCATTGATGCGCTCGACTTCCGTCACGCCCTTCGGATACGAAACCGGCGTTTCCCAGAAAGCGTCGCCGCTTTGCAGGTTGATCGCCGCGAACGAGCCGCCCGGGAAACCGGCCAGCACGGCCTGTTCGCCCGCGAACGTCATGCCCGCCGAAACGCGCAGGTTCAGCGGCACGGCGCGGTTGCGGTAGATCCACTTCTGCTCGCCCGTCTGGCCGTTGAAGGCGACGATCTGGCCGTCGATCGTGCGCACGACCACGAGGCCGTTGCCGACGAGCGGCGGCGAGATGATTTCGCCCGGCGCCTTGGCTTGCCACGAGAGCTTGCCGTTCGCGTCGAGCACGTAGACGTCGCCCTTCAGGCCGCCGACGGCCGTGAGATTGCCGTCGCTGCCCACGCCCGCCGAGAGGTCGTCCTTGAGCTTGGTGCGCCAGACGTCCTTGCCCGATGCGGCGTCGATTTTCGCGACCGAGCCGTTTTCGCCCGCCGCATAGACGGCGTCGCCCACGGCGACCGGCGCGAACAGATAGCGCCCCGCCTTGCCGACACTCGACTTCCACACCTGCTGGACGTCCAGCGCCGGCTTGAATTCGGTCAGCGGCACCGGCACGCGGCGCACGTCTTTCGTCGATGAGCAGGCTGCGAGAGCCAGGACGGTCATCGCCAGAGCGACGGGCACAACGGTTCGTTTCAGCAGATTCATCGGTGAACGACGCATGAATGAAGTTGGTTTGAATGGTTTCGCAACGCTGCGCGCACGCCCGGCACGCTTCGCAATTTAGCCAGCGACTCAGCCGCCGAGCGCATCCAGCTTGAACTGGATCAGCTGACGCTCGGAAGCGTCGCTCTTCGGCAGGCTGTCGAGGGCCAGCTTGTAGGCCGCGCGCGCGTCGTCACGCTTGCCGGCCGCAGCCAGCAGATCGCCGCGGCCGTCGGCCACGATGCCCTTGAACGGACCCGAATCGGGTTGCGGAATCAGCGCGAGGCCCTGATCGTAGGCCTTTTCGTCGAGCAGGAGCGATGCGAGACGCAGCTTCGCGATCTGGCGGAATTCGTCGTCCTTCGCGTGGTCGGCGGCCCATTGCAGCTGCGCCTTCGCGCCAGCCGTGTCGCCCGCCATATAGAGCGCCTTGGCCACGCCGAGCGCCGTCATCTGCGCGTACGCCGTGCCGCCGAAGCGATCTTCCATGTCCGACGCCACGCGCGTGAGCATGGCCTTGTCGCTGCTGTTCGCGGCCTGCTGCACCTGGTCGTACAGCACGGCGGCCTCGGCCGCCTGGCGGCGCTGCCAGAAGTTCCAGCCGTTCCACGCTGCGAGCGCGAGCAGAACGATCAGCACGACCCACGTAGCGGCGTTACCCCACTGCCCCCACCATGCCTTGAAGCTCTCGATCGATTCCTGTTCGTCGTGGTAACTCATCGCGTAGCGATTCCTCGTTTATTCTGAAGCCTGTTTTCGAATGCGCAGCGACCTGGGCAGCCCCACCGGGGCGGCCCTGTTAATCGTCGCCGTCTTCGGCGGATGCAACCATCGCATTGATCAGATATTCGGTCAAGTCCTCAAGCGCTACCGTTTGTTGCTCGCTGCGGGCCTCCGCGGCCGTGCCGCGCAGCGCCTTCACACCGGCCTCGCCTCTCGCCACTTCGTCCTCGCCGAGTACCACGGCAAAGGCCGCGCCGCTGGCATCCGCGCGCTTCATCTGCGACTTGAAGCTCGCGCTCTGACCGTCGGCGCTGCAATGCAAGATAACGTCGAGGCCCGTATCGCGCAGACGCTCCGCCACGATGAACGCCTTCTCACGCGCGGCTTCGCCCTGGTGAACGACGTAGACATCGCAACCATCTTCTTCCGGCACGAGGTCTTCTTCCTTGAGCAGTTCGAGAATGCGCTCGATGCCCATCGCCCAGCCGCAAGCCGCCGTCGGCTTGCCGCCCAGCTGCTCGATCAGCGGATCGTAACGGCCGCCCGCCGCGACGGTGCCCTGCGCGCCGAGCTTGTCGGTCACCCACTCGAACACGGTCAGATTGTAGTAATCGAGACCACGAACGAGACGCGGGTTGATCTTGAACGGAATGTTGTTCGACTTGAGAATGCGCTGCAGCCCTTCGAAGTGCGCGAGCGAGTCTTCGCCGAGGAAGTCGATCAACTTCGGCGCCTTGTCCGCGATCTCCTGCAGCGCGGGATTCTTCGTGTCGAGCACGCGCAGCGGGTTCGTGTAAAGGCGGCGCTTGCCGTCTTCGTCGAGCAGATCGACGTGCTGCTCGAGATACTTGATGAGCTCGGCGCGATGCGCCGCACGCTCTTCGGCCACGCCGAGCGAGTTGATCTCGAGCTTGATGCCGGTGAGGCCGAGATCGTCCCAGAGGCGTTGGCACATCAGGATGATTTCAGCGTCCGCATCGGGGCCCGCGAAACCGAGCGCCTCGACCCCCACCTGATGGAACTGGCGATAGCGGCCGCGCTGCGGACGCTCGTGACGGAACATCGGGCCGATGTACCACAGGCGCTTCGGACCGTCGTAGAGCATGTTGTGCTCGATCGACGCGCGCACGGCAGCCGCCGTGCCTTCCGGACGCAGCGTGAGGTTCTCGCCGTTGAGCGCGTCGGTGAAGCTGTACATCTCCTTCTCGACGATGTCGGTCACTTCGCCGATGCCGCGCGTGAAGAGTTGCGTATGTTCGACGATCGGCGTGCGGATATTTTGATAGCCGTACGAACGAAGCAGCGACTTCACCGTGGTTTCGAAGAATTCCCACAGGCCTGCCTCCTGCGGCAGGATGTCGTTCATGCCCTTCACGCCCGAGAGCTTTTCGGGCTTGCGTTTTTGTTCAGTCATTGCGTTGCGAATTGGCTTTATGCGGTTGTGCGTATCGAGCGACGAGCGGGCTACATGCGAACTACATGCGAACTACAAGCGGATCGACCGGCTTGCTCAGTTCGTCGCCTCGGCCTTGCCGTACTTGCGCGCGACGTAGTCGCTCACGATCTGCTGGAATTCTTCGGCGATGTGCTCGCCGCGCAGCGTCTTCACCTTCTCGCCGTCGATGAAAACCGGCGCCGCGGGGTTCTCGCCCGAGCCCGGCAGGCTGATGCCGATGTTCGCGTGCTTCGACTCGCCCGGACCGTTCACGATGCAGCCCATCACGGCGACGTTCATCGTCTCGACGCCAGGATACTCGTCGCGCCACAACGGCATCTGCGCACGCAGATAGCCCTGGATCTGCGAAGCCAGCTCCTGGAACAGCGTGCTGGTCGTGCGGCCGCAGCCGGGGCATGCGATGACCATCGGCGTGAACGAGCGCAGGCCCATGGTCTGCAGGATTTCCTGGCCGACCACGACTTCGCCCGTACGCGCACCGCCCGGTTCCGGCGTGAGCGAGATGCGGATGGTGTCGCCGATGCCCTGCTGGAGCAGCACGGAAAGCGCCGCCGTCGAAGCGACGATGCCCTTCGAGCCCATGCCCGCTTCCGTGAGGCCCAGGTGCAGCGCGAAATCGCAACGCTTCGCGAGTTCCTGGTAGACGGCGATCAGGTCCTGCACGCCGCTCACCTTGCACGACAGGATGATCTTGTCGCGACCGAGGCCGAGTTCGACCGCGCGTTCCGCCGAGCCGATGGCCGACTGGATGAGCGCTTCGTACATCACGCTTTGCGCTTCCCACGGCTCCTTGCGCGCGCCGTTCTCGTCCATCATGCGCGCGAGCAGATCCTGGTCGAGGCTGCCCCAGTTCACGCCGATACGCACCGGCTTGTCGTACTTGATGGCCGCTTCGATCATCTGCGCGTACTGCGTGTCGCGCTTCGCGCCCTGGCCCACGTTGCCCGGGTTGATGCGGTACTTCGACAGCGACTCTGCGCAGGCGGGATAGTCGCGCAGCAGCAGATGGCCGTTGTAATGGAAGTCGCCGACGAGCGGCACCATCACGCCCATGCGGTCGAGCTGTTCGCGGATATGCGGGACGGCCGCCGCCGCTTCCGGCGTGTTGACCGTGATACGCACGAGCTCCGAACCCGCCTGCGCGAGTTCCTTGATCTGGATCGCGGTGCCGATGGGATCCGCGGTGTCGGTGTTGGTCATCGACTGCACGCGCACCGGCGCGTCGCCGCCGATCGTCACCAGCTGGCCGCCCCAGCGCACATGCACGGCATGCGACTTGCGGCGCGGCGCGTGGCCGCCGAGAACCGGCTCGTTCGAGCAGATCTGACTGTTGCTGGTCGGGGATTGCGTTTCGCTTTGCATCGAAAAACCCATTTACGCCTCACGCGCACTAGCGCCGGCTAGCCGGCGGCGGCACTGCGTGAATTGAAAAAGCGTCGCGGCCGGCAATGAGACTTGCCAGGCCGCGACGCATGCCATGTCCTGATCAGGGCAGCACGAAGCGCGCGACATTGCCACGCGCCGACGCGTATTTCGACGTGTCGACCGGCTGGCCGTCGATGGTCATCGACTCGATGCCGGCCTTGTTGCCCACGGTGACCTTGAGCGGCTCGGTGCCGCTGATCTCACGCGCGTCGCTGCCGTGGATCATGCCTGAGAACACTTCCTTCCCATCCTTCTGGCGCACGCTGACCCAAGTGTCCTGCGTCACGCGGATCGCGAACGTCGAGGTGTCAGCGCCGTTGTCGACTGCCGCGCTCTGCGCTGCCGCTGCGGCCGGCGCGCTCGCCGCCTGAGCGCGCGCAGCGCTGGCCGCGTTGGCGACGGCCGCCGCCGGCGCAGCGCTTGCAGCCGCGGGCTTCGCGGCCTGCGGTGCCGGTGGCGTCGCTTGCGGCGCGGGTTGCGCAGCTTGAGGCGCCGGTTGCGCAGCTTGCGGTGCGCTCGCCGCAGCGCCTTGATCGGGCGCCGCGTTGGCGTTGTCGCCTGCATCGTTTGCGTCAGCCGTCTGCGGCGCTGCGGACTGATCCGCGCCCTGCGCGTCCGATGCATCCGCGCTGCCGGTTGCAACACCCTGCTGGACCGTCGGCGACGATGCGCCCGTCTGCACGCTCGCGCCGTTGGCCATCGCCTTCAGGCGCGCAAACCACGCCGACGATTCGCCGCTGTTCGTGTGCCACATGGAGATGGCAAGCACCGCGATCACGATGATCGCCACGCCCCACAACCACGAGGCGCGGCGGCGCGGAGCCCGTGCGCCGCTGCCGCCGAGCGAAAGCGAAACGCGGCCGCGCGGCAGATCGGAGCCCGCCGAAGCCGGCATCGACAGATCCGGCTGCGCCATGCCGCGCTCGCGGCGCAGCGCCTGCGTGAACGGCGCGGAATCCGTACCGAGCAGCTTCGCGTAGGCGCGCACCACGCCGAGCGCGAACGTCGTGTCCGGCAGATGGCTGATATCGCCCGCTTCGAGTTCGCGCAGCTTCGACACCGACACCTTCAGGCGCGCCGAGACGTCTTCGATCGCCCAACCCTTGGCCTCGCGCAGTTGCGCAAGACGCGCGCCGGCTGCGGCCAGCGTGTCGGGCACTGCCTGCACCGGCGAAGGTGTGGCGCCCGGCGCCGAACGACCTGCGTTGCTGTCAGTTCCGTCTGTCCCGAAAGGGTGCTGCGGCTCGCTCATCCCAAAGTCCTTGCGTCGATTCTTTTCAATACTGCAACCGGTTGGCGCGTCCCGCCCCGCCTCTACCCGATTCGCAGACCGTTTATAACAAAATGCGCGGCCAGTGTGCCGCTTCCGATCGCTTCTGCAACGTTTCTTTTACTACTGCCTACGGCCGCGCGTTTCCCCCGCACGCCGCCGTCTGCCCTCCTGATGCCGGTTCAGTGCTGAACCGGCCGTACTTCGATGACCTTGCCCGCGGCCCGGCCCGTGCGCTCAGCAAGGCGCGTGCGGTCCTTCACCTCGCCGGCAAGCTGCCCGCAGGCCGCGTCGATGTCGTCGCCGCGCGTCTTGCGCACGGTCGTGACGACGCCCGCATCCATCAGAATCTGCGCGAAGCGCTTGATCTGGTCCGATTTCGAGCGCAGCAAGCCCGACTCGGGGAACGGATTGAACGGGATCAGATTGAACTTGCACGGCACGTCACGCGTCACGGCGAGCAACTGGCGTGCGTGCTCTTCCGTGTCGTTGACGCCGTCGAGCATGCAGTACTCGAACGTGATGAAATCGCGCGGCGCGACCTCCAGATAACGCTGGCAGGCCGCCATCAACTCACGAAGCGGGTACTTGCGGTTGAGCGGCACCAGTTCGTCTCGCAGCGCGTCGTTCGGTGCATGCAAGGAAACGGCGAGCGCCACGGGCAGTTCGGCCCCGAGACGATCCATCATCGGCACGACGCCCGACGTGGAAAGCGTGACGCGCCGGCGCGACAGGCCGTAGGCGTTGTCGTCGAGCATCAGGCGCATGGCGGGCACGACCGCGTCGTAGTTCAGGAGCGGCTCGCCCATACCCATCATCACGACGTTCGTGATGACGCGCTCGCCCTTGCCGTCACCGCCGGTCGCCCGGCCTCCAGCCTCGCCCAGAAGCGAGGCGCGCAGGGCGAATTCCGCCATGCGCAACTGGCCGATGATCTCGGCGGTGGTGAGATTGCGTGAAAAACCTTGCTTGCCGGTGGAGCAAAACCGGCAATTGACCGCGCATCCCGCCTGCGAGGACACGCACAGCGTGCCGCGGTTGTCTTCGGGGATGAACACGGTTTCGACCGCGTTGCCGTTGCCGACGTCCACGAGCCACTTGCGCGTGCCGTCGGAGGAAACGTTGTCGCTGATGATGCCGGGCATGCCGATGATGGCGCGCCCTTTGAGCTTCTCGCGCAGCGATTTGGCCAGATCCGTCATGCCGTCGAAGTCGGCGGCGTTGTACTGATGGATCCAGCGCTGAAGCTGTTTGGCGCGAAACGGCTTCTCGCCCAGGCTCTCGCAATAGGCGACGAGCCCTTGGGCGTCGAGATCGAGAAGGTTGACGGTGGAACTGCTCGTCATGTCGAATCCTGCCATTTCAGTGCGAGAGCGCGCTCACCGCCCGCGCTGCCCGGCTGCCTGCGCATTTGCGCGGCATCGGGAACTGGACGGTGAGCGTCATCGCCGTTCGCGACCCTATGCTACTACTGCAGTCAGCTCGCGCCGTGCTTAGCGCGAGTAGACGTTGACTTGCGGGAAGAAGAACGCGATTTCCACGGCTGCCGTTTCAGCGGCGTCCGAGCCGTGCACGGCGTTCGCGTCGATGCTGTCGGCGAAGTCGGCGCGGATCGTGCCCTTCTCAGCCTTCTTCGGATCGGTTGCGCCCATCAGATCGCGGTGCTTCAGGATAGCGTTCTCGCCTTCCAGAACCTGGATCACGACCGGACCCGAGATCATGAAATCGACGAGGTCCTTGAAGAACGGGCGCGCTGCGTGAACAGCATAGAACTTCTCAGCGTCGGCGCGCGAGAGGTGAACCATGCGGGAGGCAATGATCTTCAGGCCAGCGTTTTCGAAGCGGCTGTAGATCTGGCCGATCACGTTCTTCGCCACTGCGTCCGGCTTGATAATCGACAGGGTGCGTTCGATCGCCATAAAAACTCCAGAAAATTAAGAGGTTACAGATTCAAATGAATCCGCAATTGTAGCATGTTCCCATGTATGATTGCGATTGAACCCTCATACCCCGGCAAACCGGGGCAAATGAGCGCAAGCCGGTCACATTCACTGCGCTGCCGTACCATTCAGAACGGCTTAAGATTGGCGGCATACGCTGTGCAAAGATAACGGAAACTGTGTGGCAACCCGTTGAAACTCTGGGTCGGCGCACTTATCTTATGGGGGAGCGGACCGCGCATCTGCGCGCCCTCACCCACGCGTCTCACGCAAGGAGAAAGCATGAACGAGTATCCCTATAACTTCGGCCGCGGCGGCAGCGTCACCTCGGCGGAGACCCGCAACCGCGTACTGCGCAATACCTACTGGCTGCTCGCGCTGTCGATGGTGCCGACGGTGCTCGGGGCGTGGGTGGGCGTCGCGACCGGCTTCTCGCTTTTTGCGGCTACCAGCCCGGCCATGAGCCTGCTCGCGTTCTTCGCGATCGCCTTCGGCTTCATGTTCGCCATCGAGCGCACCAAGAACAGCTCGGTGGGCGTGTTCGTGCTGCTCGGCTTCACGTTCTTCATGGGCCTGATGCTCTCGCGCCTGCTGTCGTTCGTCCTCGGCTTTTCGAACGGCCCGCAGCTCATCATGCTCGCGTTCGGCGGCACCGGCATCATTTTCACCGCCATGGCCACCATCGCCACGGTGAGCAAGCGCGACTTCTCGGGCCTCGGCAAGTGGCTCTTCATGGGCGTGATCGTGATCCTGCTGGCCGGCGTCGCGAACATGTTCCTGCAGCTGCCCGCGCTGATGCTCACGGTTTCGGTGCTCGCCATCGCGATCTTCTCCGCCTATATGCTGTTCGACGTACAGCGCGTCGTGAACGGCGGCGAGACGAACTACATCTCGGCCACGCTCGCGATCTATCTGGACCTCTACAACGTGTTCACGAACCTGCTCGCCATCCTCGGCATCTTCGGCGGCAACCGTAACTAAAGCGCAACTAGCTCTGACGCGGCCGGATCGAAAGATTCCGGCCGCAGAAAGCAAAAGCCCATGAGTTTCGTCATGGGCTTTTTTTCGTCTATGCGTTTTGGCTGCCTCTCGGGCGCGGGATTCAGAGCGCGATCCAGTCGAAACCCTCGGCTTGCGAAGCGACCCCGATTTGAGTCGCGGCATTTCCCAGAACCGCGGCCATCGCCGCACGCGCAAGCTCCGGTGTGTTGTTTTGCTGGCTCAGGTGCGCAGCGATCAAGTGGCGCAGCTTCGCGCGGTCGAGCCCCGCGAGGATGCCGCCGGCCGCCTCGTTGTTCAGGTGACCATGCGACCCGCCGATACGCGCCTTGAGCGAAGCCGGATAGCGGCTCGTCGCGAGCATTTCGAGGTCGTGGTTGCATTCGAGCACCAGTGCGTCACAACCGCTCAGCACATTGCCGATATGCGAGGTCGACTCGCCGACGTCGGTCAGCACGCCAAGCCGGCTCGCGCCGTCGCTGAACACGAACTGGAGCGGCTCGCGCGCGTCGTGCGGCACCGTGTAGGGCAACACGCCGAGTTCGCCGATCTCGACCGTCTCGTCGCCCCACAACACGTTGAGTTCGATGCCTGCGGCGTCGTCGGCGCCCACGGCCTGCGCCGTGCCCCAACTCATGTAGAGCGGAATCGACCAGCGGCGCGCCAGCGTGAGCGCGCTGCCGATGTGATCGCTGTGTTCGTGGGTGATGAGAATCGCGGTAAGCGAGTCGGCGGCGAGGCCCGCGCGGGCGAGGCGCCGTTCGACTTCTTTCGCTGAGAATCCGCAGTCGAGCAGCACGCGCGTGGGCGTCGTGCCGCTGCCTGCTTCTACGACCAGTGCGTTGCCCTCGCTGCCGCTGCCGAGGCTCGCAAATCGCATCTCAGCGCACGTCAGTTCAGCTGCGCGTGGAGCGCGGAGACGATACGCTGGGCGTCCGACGAGGTGTCGATACGGCCGGTCTGATCGACCACGGCGACCTGGGTCGAATTACCCGACGAGCGTACGGCCACGCGGTATTCCGGCCCCTGATCCTTCGTGGCCTTCTTCGGGTTGTAGAAAAGCTTGCCGAGGAGGCCATCGCCCTTGAGCTCCTGCATCGAATCGGCGTAGCGCACGTAGTAGAGGCCCTTCTCGCGGTCGCGGTTGTCGACTGTAAAGTTCGTGCGGTCGAGCGCGAGGCCCACGCGCAGCCATGCGGTGTCGAACGCTTCGGGCAGATCGAGCGTCGTGCCGTCAGGACCGGCGGCGATCTTGACGCCAGCCGTCGACGGGCGCGCGTCGGTCAGCAGTTGCTTGGACTGCGCGTCGGTCAGGCCGAACTTCTGCATGATCTTGGCGAGGAAAGCGGCTTCGAGCGCCGGGTCGCGCGGACGCTCGACCCATTTCGACCCCGTCTTGTCCTGCCCCGTCAGCACTTCTTCCATGGCGTTATGGGTGACGGAAATGTCCGTTTGACCGTCCGGGCCACGCGAAACCAGCACGCGGAAGCGGTCGCGCGTGCCCGACGAGTACGCGAAGTCGATCACGCGGCCGATCGTACGGCGGAACCAGTCGTCCGGAATGTTGGCGCGGTTCTCGGCCCAGTCGGTCGTCATGATGCCCGTGGACGGCGAATCGGTCGTCAGCGTGAAGCCATTTTCCGTCCAGAATTCCTGCAGCTGCGGCCAGACGTCGTCAG
Source organism: Paraburkholderia nodosa (assembly GCF_001718195.1). Taxonomy (GTDB): domain Bacteria; phylum Pseudomonadota; class Gammaproteobacteria; order Burkholderiales; family Burkholderiaceae; genus Paraburkholderia; species Paraburkholderia nodosa_A. Next base: position 42,604 of record NZ_MCNV01000009.1, on the reverse strand, counting down.
GCGAGCGGCCGTCCACCACGAGCCAGCGGCGGTCGCCGTCGCGCTCCACGTGCATACCGAACGGGTCCTGCGCATCCGGCACGCCGAGCGTGGCGTTGCCGGCCGGCATGACCGTGCGCTGAGCTGAGCCGCCCAGCGTGATCGTGGGCGGCGGCGCGACGTACTTCTGGTCGTTTGGCGCCGACGACAGATCCTGCGGCACATTCAGCGGCGGCGCGGTCGGCGTGTCCTTGTAGTTGACGCGATCGGACGCGAACATGTCGTTCAGCGACTCGCAGCCTGCGAGCGAGCCGAGGGCAAGCGCCAGCACCGCCATGCGGGTTGCGTGGAGGGAAAAAGCGGAACGTTTCATGTGGGCCTTCGTGATACGGGAACGCTAAGCCTTGCTCTGCGAGACGGTGGGCCGAGGTCGGTCCGAAGTCTTTCAGTGATTGGGCGGCTGGGCCGTGGCGGCGTCGGTTGATAAATCGGCGGCTGGCTGATCGGATCAGCCAGCCAGACCGGCTTCGCGCAGCGCGGCACGCACCACGTCGTGGTAGCGCGCGTCGAGCGGCGTGAGCGGCAGTCGGATGCCGCCTTCGATGCGGCCGAGTTCCTGCAGCGCCCACTTCACCGGAATCGGATTCGATTCGATGAACAGGTTCTTGTGAAGCGACAACAACTTCATATGGATCTCACGCGCCGCTTTCGCGTCGCCGGCGAGCGCAGCCTTGCACAGGTCGCTCATCTGGCGCGGCGCGACGTTCGCGGTCACCGAAATATTGCCGTGGCCGCCAAGCAGCATCAGCGAGATCGCCGTGGGATCGTCGCCGCTGAAGATCTTGAAGCCTTTCGGCGCATGCTTGATGAGGTGCGCGGCGCGGTCGATGTTACCCGTCGCTTCCTTCACCGCGATGATGCCCGGCACTTCGGCCAGACGCAGGATGGTTTCGCTCGCCATGTCCGCGACCGTACGGCCCGGCACGTTGTAGAGGATGACCGGCAGGTCCACGTCCTCCGCGATTTTCGCGAAGTGGCGGTACATGCCTTCCTGGGTCGGCTTGTTGTAATAGGGCACGACCTGGAGCGACGCCTGTGCGCCCACTTCCTTCGCGTGCCTCGTGAGTTCGACGGCCTCGGCGGTGGAATTGCCGCCGGCGCCCGCGATGATCGGCATCCGGCCGGCGGCGTGCTCGACCGCCGTCTTGATCATCAGGATGTGTTCTTCGACGTCCAGCGTGGCGGACTCCCCGCTCGTACCGACGACCACGAGGGCATCCGTCCCCTCTTCCACATGCCAGTCGATCAGTTTGCGGAATGCCGGCAGATCGAGACTGCCATCCTCGTGCATGGGGGTGACGATCGCGGGAATGCTGCCTTGCAGCGTAATGCCGTCCTGAGTGCCGTTAGCCATGAAACGCCAGAAAAATGAGTCGGTTAAACCGCGATTGTAGCGGATTAGCCGGTCAGATCGTAACGCGTTACGGGTAGGCCCTGGTTCTCAGGTACATTACCAGCGCTTTCGGGGGACACTGAGGTCGTTTTTTCCCGTACCGCGCAGATGCGTTGAATGTACGCCTCACGCGGCTGCGAAAGAAATCCGTCCTGATAGGCGACTACCCGCAGCGCAGGCGTACAGACGGCCAATAACTCGCCGGGAGCGAGCAGGAAAGCGGGGTTCGATGGCTTTCCCACCGTCTCGTTGCCCTGAGCGAAGGTTTCGTAGATCAGGATGCCGCCCGGCGCCAGTGCCTCGATGAGACGGGGCATGAGCGGGCGATGCAGGTAGTTCGTGACGACCACGGCGGCAAAGCGGGCGTCCGGCGCGAGCGGCCATGGCGCGCCTTCGAGGTCGCACTCTAGCGTCGCGACGCCGGCTACGTCCTGCAACGTGGCAAGCGCGGCGGCGTCGCGATCGAGCGCCGTCACCGGGTGGCCCTGACCAGCCAGCCAGCGCGTGTGCCGCCCGGCGCCGGAGGCGACGTCGAGCACCGTGCCACCGGGCGCGATGAGATGCGCCCAGCGGCGCACCCACCGCGAGGGCTCGGAGAGCCCGTGGGCCGGCGCACCGGCGGCAGGCATCGACGTCATCGGCTCGATCAGCTGTACGAGAGGCCCATGGCCTCACGCACGTCGCGCATCGTCTCGTTGGCAAACTTGCGCGCCTTGTCGCAGCCGTCCGCGACGATTGCACGCAGCAGCGACGGATCGTCCATGTACTTCTGCGCGCGCTCGAGCATGGGCTGCTGCTCGCGCAGGATGCCCTCGATCACGGGCTGCTTGCACTCCAGACAACCGATGCCGGCCGAACGGCAGCCCTTCTGCACCCAGTCGTGCGTCTGCTCGTCCGTGTAGACCTGGTGGAGCTGCCACACCGGGCACTTGTCCGGATCGCCCGGATCGGTGCGGCGCACGCGCGCGGGGTCGGTCGGCATGGTGCGGACCTTCTTCGTGATCGACTCGGCGTCTTCGCGCAGGCCAATGGTGTTGCCGTACGACTTCGACATCTTCTGGCCGTCGAGACCCGGCATGCGCGAGGCTTCCGTGAGCAGCACCTGCGGCTCCGGCAGGATGATCTTGCGCGAGCCTTCGAGGTAGCCAAAGAGACGCTCGCGATCGCTCATCGAGAGGCTTTGCGACTCCGAGAGCATCGCGCGGGCCTGTTCGAGCGCCTCTTCATTGCCTTCCTGCTGATAGGCGTTGCGCAGCTCGTGGTAGAGCTTCGAGCGCTTGCCGCCCAGCTTCTTCGCCGCATCGTTGGCCTTCTCTTCGAAGCCCGGTTCGCGGCCGTACATGTAGTTGAAGCGGCGCGCCATTTCTCGCGCCATCTCGACGTGCGGCACCTGGTCCTCGCCCACCGGCACGAGCGACGCGCGGTACAGCAGGATGTCGGCCGCCATCAGCACCGGGTAGCCGAGGAAGCCATAAGTACCGAGGTCTTTGTCGCGCAGCTTCTCGATCTGTTCCTTGTAGGTCGGCACGCGTTCGAGCCACGACAGCGGCGTGCTCATGCCGAGCAGCAGCGAGAGCTCGGCGTGCTCGGGCACACGGCTCTGGATGAAAAGCGTGGCCTGGTTCGGGTCGATGCCCGAAGCGAGCCAGTCGATCAGCACGTCCCAGACGTTCTTCTCGATGACATCCGGCGTTTCATAGTGCGTGGTGAGCGCATGCCAGTCGACCACGCAGAAGAAGCACGGATACTCGGACTGCAGGCGCACCCAGTTTTTCAGCACGCCGTGATAGTGGCCGAGGTGCAGCGACCCGGTGGGCCGCATGCCGGAGAAGATACGGTCTGGGAACATGATGTTATGAAAAGAGCGACACAAGAGGGGTAAGGATGGCTGTGACCGCGTCGTAACCTAGACTTACGAGCGGGCGCAGCCAGAATCGCGTGAAGATGCCACTCACGAGCAACCCCATCACGATGATGAAACCATAGGGCTCGATACGGGCGAGCGCAATGCTCGCGCGAGTGGGCAGGAGTGCCCCGAGCACGCGGCCGCCGTCGAGCGGCGGCAGCGGAAAGAGGTTCAGCACGCCGAGCACGAGATTCACGCCCACGCCGGCGGCGGCCATGCGCGTGAAGAACGGCTCGTTCACGCCGAGCACCGCGAGTCCCACGCCGAACACGCCCCATACGATGGCCTGCACGAAGTTGCACAGCGGCCCGGCCGCCGCGACCCACAGCGTGCCCCAGCGCGGATTGCGCAGATTGCTGAACGCGATCGGGACCGGCTTCGCGTAACCGAATACGAACGCGCCGTTGGTCAGGAAATAGAGCACGAGCGGCATCGCGATCGTACCGATCGGATCGATGTGGCGCATCGGGTTGAACGAAACGCGGCCGAGCACATACGCGGTGTTGTCGCCGAGCATGCGCGCGACGTAACCGTGCGCGGCCTCGTGCAGCGTGATCGCGAAGATCACGGGCAAGGCGTAGACGACGATCGTCTGAATCAGATTGGCTTCCATGGCGGGCTATTGTATCAATGCGTCAATGCGCTCAGGCCACGGTCATGCCGCGTTCATCCGCGCCTGTCTCATCACGCCTCTTCTTCTTCGATGCCGAACGGCGCCAGCGAACCCCGCCCCGGCCGCACGAGCACAGGCTCCTCGCCAGTGAGATCGATCACGGTGGACGGCTCGCACGGGCACGCCCCGCCGTCGATCACGAGATCGAGCTGTTTCTCGAGACGCTCCCGAATCTCCTCGGGGTCGTTGAGCGGTTCGGTGTCGGGCGGCAGGATCAGCGTGGTGGCAAGCAGCGGCTCGCCCATTTCTTCGAGGATCGCGAGCGGAATCGGATGACCGGGCACGCGCAGGCCGATCGTCTTGCGCGACGGATGCGAAAGGCGCCGGGGCACTTCCTTCGTCGCCACCAGCACGAACACATACGGCCCCGGCGTCACCGACTTGATGAGCCGGTATTGGCGGTTGTCCACCATGGCGAAGTTCGCGAGTTCGGACAGGTCCCGCACCATCAGCGAGAGCAGCGCCTTTTCGTCGAGCCCGCGGATGCGGCGCAGGCGCTCGGCGGCGTGCTTGTCGTCGATGCGGGCGGCGAGCGCGTAGCTCGAATCGGTCGGCAATGCGATCACACCGCCGTCACGGATGATCTCCACCGCCTGCTTGACGAGACGCGGCTGCGGGTTTTCCGGGTGAAGCCGAAAGAACTGGGACATGGCAGTAATCAGCTGACGAATGCAATGAAAACAGCGGGCGATGAAAACAGCGGGACGGTGCGCGAAAACGGCGGACGACTGCACGTAGTACCACAAAGCGACGACAAGGCGGGATTGGCCGGCGCGAAACGCCTTGCAGCAAATGGGCGGAGTCAGTGGGCCGCGCGCAGTGCGCGGCCTACAGCCATCGCTCCCAGACAGGCTTGAGACCGGAAGGCAAAGGCGGCAGCATGCCCGGCTTGATCGCGTCGGGCCCGGGCGCATGGAAGTCCGAGCCGCGCGACGCCTCGAAGCCAAAGCGCCTCGCAACGGCCGCGTACTCGGCGTACTGGTCGGGCGTATGGCTGCCGGTAACGACTTCGATGGCCTTGCCGCCCAGATCGATGAATTCGCCGAAGAGCGTGTCGAATTCGAGTTGCGTGTAAGCGTAGCGGCCCGGATGCGCGATGATCGCCTCGCCGCCCGCCGCCTTGATCCACGCTACGGCGTCGGCGAGCCTGGCCCAGCGGTGCGCGATGTAACCGGGCTTGCCTTCGCCGAGCCAGCGCGAAAACGCGTCCTGGGTGTTCTGCGCACGGCCGCTTTCGACGAGAAAGCGCGCGAAGTGAGTCCGCGAGACCAGGTCGGGATTCGAGACGTACTGGAACGCGCCTTCGTACGCGTCGGGAATGCCGAGTTCGCCGAGCCGCTCGCCAATGGCTTCGGCGCGTGCCGCGCGGCCGTCACGCGTGCGCGCGAGGCCGTCGACGAGCGCAGCGCACTCCGGATCCACATGCAAGCCGACGATGTGCACCGTGCGCGACGCCCAGGTGACCGAAATCTCGACGCCGCTCAAATAGCGCATACCGAGCGCCTCGGCCGCTTCGCGCGCTTCGCGCTGGCCGCCGAGCACGTCGTGATCGGTGAGCGCCCACAAGCCCACGCCACCCGCTTTCGCCAGCTGCGCGACGGCGGCTGGGGCCAGTTGCCCGTCGGAGACAGTGGAGTGACAGTGGAGATCGGCGTTCATTGGATGCGGGAAAAGGATGAACGTCCATTTTACTGCAACGCGGTGAAGTCGACGGGCGGCGCCTCGCGCCTGGCGGGCCGCCCGAATAAGCGCGCGATGCGCTTTACGCTCCCGCGCAGAACGCCTCGATCAGGCGCGCGACCTCTTCCGGCTGGTCGTGATGCACCATGTGCCCCGCCCCGTCGACGATACGCTCGCGCCAGTCGGGAAATGCCTCGAAGCGCTTCTTGAATTCGCCGATGGGCACCGCCCCCGCGAGCCGCACAAGCGTTTCGGAACTGGCCGCTTCGACGTGCAGCACCCTTGCGCTCACCTGCGACCAGATCGCCATCACCTCGTCGAGCTGGTACAGCAGCGGACCGCGCATCTTGTGCGCCGGATCGCCGAGCAGCACATAACCGCCCTCGCCGTCCGGCTTCGACCAGTGTTCCGCGAGAAAGCGCGCACGCGGTGCGATCAGACGCGGATTGGTCTTCACGAGCCGCGCGGCCACCTCGTCGAGCGACCCGTACGTGCGCAGTTGCGGCGGCGTGCGCACTTCGTCGAGCCACTCGCGCATGCGGCCCGGCGCCTGTCTCGGTGACGGCGCCGGCATGCCGAAGCCCTCCAGGTCGACCACGCGGCGCACACGCTCGGGCCGCACGCCCGCATAGAGGCACACGATGTTCGCGCCGAGACTGTGGCCCACGAGATCCACCTGCCCGTCGGGCGCGTAATGGGCGAGCAGCGCGTCGAGATCGGCGAGGTAGTCGGGGAACCAGTAGTGACTGCCCTGTCCTTGCGCAACGGGCCAGTCGGAGAGGCCGAAGCCGCGCAGGTCGGGAGCGATGACCTGCCAGTCACCGCCGCGTTCGTCGAGCGCATCGACGACGAACTGGAACGACGCCGCCACGTCCATCCAGCCGTGCAGCATGAACAGCACGGGCGCGCTCTCGGCGCCCCAGCGGCGCACGTGCAGCCGGATGCCATTGACGTTGACGAATTCGGACCGGGATTGATTCATCTGCGTTGCCGCAAAAAAGAATGGTCGTTCGATTATATAGCCGCCGGGCGTTCGCGGTACGTCATTCGCTCGAGTGACGCCCCGCTGACTGCTTCGAGGCGGACTGTGCCGCGGCGTCCTGGGCCGCCAGCGTGTCCAGTTCGGCGTCGTCGAAACCCGCCGAGCGGCGCGCCTCGAAGTTGAACGGACCGCGCATGCGCGGCGCGTGGTACTGCTGCGCGAGCGCGAGCCATGCCGCGTGCGGGTCGAGCGCGCGTGCCTCGCAAAGGTGGCGGAACCAATGGTTGCCGATGCGCACGTGTCCCACTTCGTCGCGCAGGATGATGTCGAGGATCGCGGCCGATTCGTCGTCGCCAGCCTGCTTCAGGCGCGCGCGGATGGGCGGCGAGGCGTCGAGCCCGCGCGCCTCCAGCACACGCGGCACGAGCGCCATGCGCGCGAGCACGTCGGCGCTGGTGCGCTCGCACATCTCCCACAGGCCGTTGTGCGCGGGGAAGTCGCCGTATGCGTGGCCATAGTCGGCGAGCCGCGCACGCAGCAGCGAGAAGTGATACGCCTCTTCCGCCGCGACCCTGAGCCAGTCGGCGTAGAACGCGTCGGGCATGGCGGGGAAGCGCCAGACGGCGTCGAGCGCGAGATTGATCGCGTTGAATTCGATGTGGGCCAGCGCGTGCAGCAGCACGACGCGGCCCTGTGGCGTGCTCATGCTGCGGCGCTGCAGTTCGCGCGGCTCGACGAGCGGCGGCTCGGCCGGGCGGCCAGGCAAGCCGTCCGGCGTCGGGATGACGCGCTGCGGCTCCCAGCGAGGCGCAGCGGCCTGCGCCTGACTCTGCGCGTGCAGTGCGCGCACCGCATCGGCCTTGGCGACCGGGACGCATTCGCGCAGCGCGGCGAGCGCGGCGAGGCGCCAGCAGTCGGGCTCGGCATCGGTTGGTCTTGAGAGATCAGCACTTGCGCTGACGGCGGAAAAAGCGGAATTCATCGGCAGAAGAAACAGGGACCGAAAAGCGGAAATACAAGACGCGGGCGCGGGCGCCCGAAAAGCGCCCCGAGCGGACCGCGCACGCAACCGTTTACAATACGCGATTCACCTGCCTGGCGTCGTCCGCACCCGTTGCGCGTCGCCCGCAGACCGGCAGCAGCCCTGAAAGACATAGGAGACTCAACACCGTGGCCATCTACAAGCTTGGCGAAGCTGCACCGACCATTCACGAAAGCGTGTTCGTCGCGGACAACGCGACCGTCATCGGCAAGGTCGAACTGGCCGAAGACGCGAGCGTCTGGTTCGGCGCGACGCTGCGCGGCGACAACGAGCCGATCACCGTCGGCGCGCGCAGCAACGTTCAGGAAGGCGCGGTGCTCCACACGGACCCCGGCTACCCGCTCACGCTCGAAGCGAACGTGACCGTGGGCCATCAGGCCATGCTGCACGGCTGCACCGTGAAGGAAGGCGCACTGATCGGCATTCAGGCCGTGGTCTTGAATGGCGCGGTGATCGGCCGCAACTGTCTGGTTGGCGCGGGTGCGGTGGTCACCGAAGGCAAGGTGTTCCCCGACAACTCGCTGATTCTCGGCGCGCCGGCCAAAGTCGTGCGTGAGCTGACCGAGGCCGACATCGCCGGCCTCAAGCGCAACGCGGATGTCTACGCGCAGCGCCGCGAATATTTCAAGGCGCAGCTCGTGCGCATCGGCTGAGAGCGACGCGCTCTTGCCGTGTGCGGCGCGGGCCGCGCCGCCCCGATTGAAACGAAGGAAAAGATTGTGAACGACCAGTTGCAAAAATTCATGTTCAGCGCCGCGCCGGTACGCGGCGAGATCGTCTCGCTGAACAACACGTGGCAGGAAGTGCTCAAGCGCCGCCAGTATCCGACGCCCGTGCGCACCGTGCTCGGCGAGATGATGGCAGCGTGCGCGCTGCTCTCGGCGAATCTCAAGTTCGACGGCACGCTGATCATGCAGATCTTCGGCGACGGCCCCGTGAAGATGCTGGTCGTACAGTGCGGCTCGGATCTGACGATGCGCGCGACCGCGCGCCTCGGCGAAGACTTCACGGGCGAAAATGCCCTGCCGCTCGGCGAAGAACTCACGTTCGCCGACCTCGTGAATCCGGACGGCCAGGGCCGCTGCGTGATCACGCTCGACCCCGCGAAAAAGCAGCCGGGCCAGCAGCCCTACCAGGGCATCGTGCCGCTGAATGGCGAAGACGGCCCGCTCAAGTCGATTGCCGCCGTGCTCGAGCATTACATGCATCACTCGGAACAGCTCGACTCGCGCCTTTGGCTCGCCGCCAACGACGACCGTGCAGTCGGCATGCTGCTCCAGAAGCTGCCGGGCGACGGCGGGATCGTGCCGCACCAGGGCGAGCACGACCTCGATACGTGGGAGCGCGTCTGCACGCTCGGCGGCACGCTCACGCGAGACGAAATGCTCAAGGAAGACGGCGAGACATTGTTCCGCCGCCTCTTCTGGCAGGAGAACGTGCGTCACTTCGAGCCGCTGGCGCCGCGCTTCCAGTGTTCGTGCTCGCGCGAGAAAGTGGGCGCGATGCTCAAGATGCTGGGCCGCGAGGAAGTCGACGGCGTGATCGAGGAACGCGGTCATGTCGAGATTCATTGCGACTACTGCAATCAGCGCTATGAGTTCGACCCTGTGGATGTCGCGCAACTTTTTGCCGTGACTGGGCTCTCAGAAAGCGTGAGCCCCGCTGCGGAGCGTCGCCACTAAGGCAAACGAGTGCAAACTGCGGCGCAACGCGTGTTGCGTCGCCGCCCTGCGTAGCGGCACATGACAGGCGCGGGGAGCGGATCGAAATGCGGACCTGCCCTCATCTCAAGTTACTTAGGCGTCCGACAGATGGAGAGAAGCATGATCAAGAACAAACGCTTCGTACGTCCCATCGTATTTCCGTTACGCGAGCGCATGCCGCGCGTGAGCGCGTTGCTCGTACTCACGACGCTCGGTGCGACCGTTGCGTCGACGAGTGGCTGCATGATGGACCCGCCGGGCCCGTCGCCGATCTACAGCCGGCTGCCCCCGGCGCAGTCGGGCATCCCGGCCGCCGCGCCCGTGCTCACGCCCGACGAGAAAGCGCGCTACGACGCGATCGACCGTCAGGCGCTCGCCGAACAGGACAACGCCATGGCCGCGGAAGCTGCCGCACAAGCCTGGTCGCGGGCGTATGCGCCGCCGGTCACCGTCTACGGCAGCTATTACGGCGGCGGTTGGGGGCACGGCTGGGGTACGGGGATTGGCTACGGCTATCCGGGCTGGGGCTGGTAATCGCGGGCTTCGCGACGTGAACGCTCAGAACGAAAAAAGGCACGGCTCAATGCCGCGCCTTTTGCTTGTCTTATCTGCTCATCGCAAGCGAACCGCTCAACCCGCCTTCTTCGCTTCCTTCCCATGCCCGTGCTTCTTCTCGGGCACACGCGAAACGGGGTTCGGCACCACCCTCACCGGCGCCGCCGACATCTCGCCGCGCGTCGAGGTGTTCGACGAACCGCTCGGCGTAACCGGCGGCGACTGGTTCGGCGAGACGAACTGCACGAACACCTCGCTGTCCTTCACCATGCCCATCTCATAGCGAGCACGCTCCTCGACGGCAGCCGTGCCGTTCTGCAGATCCTGCACTTCGCCCGCAATGCGTTCGTTGCGCAGTTTCTCGTCGTCGTTCTGCTTTTGCTGCTGCGCGAGTTGCTGCTGCAGTTCGTGGACACGCAGCCAACCACCATGGCCCCACCAGAGCGGATACTGGATCAGCACGAGCAGGATGATCAGAACGACAGTGACAAGCCGCATGAAAGGTGCCGGATAAATACACGCCGCCCTGCGCTATACGCAGGGCGGCGGAGAGAGATGACGAAGGGTGACAGCAAGGCTGCTGCCGGCGCTGGGTCCGCTTAGCGGAGGTTATAGAACGCCGACTTGCCCGGGTAGCTGGCGATATCACCGAGATCTTCCTCGATGCGCAGCAGCTGGTTGTACTTCGAGATGCGGTCGCTGCGCGAGAGCGAACCGGTCTTGATCTGACCCGCGTTCAGGCCCACGGCGATGTCGGCGATCGTCGAGTCTTCGGTTTCGCCCGACCGGTGCGAGATCACGGCCGTGTAACCCGCGCGCTTGGCCATTTCGATTGCCGCGAAGGTTTCCGTCAGCGTGCCGATCTGGTTGATCTTGATGAGGATCGAGTTGGCGATGCCCTTCTCGATGCCTTCCTTCAGGATGCGCGTGTTGGTCACGAACAGGTCGTCGCCCACGAGTTGGACCTTCTTGCCGAGCTTGTCGGTCAGGAGCTTCCAGCCGGCCCAGTCGGACTCGTGCATGCCGTCTTCGATCGAGACGATCGGGAACTTGTCGGCGAGCGTCGCGAGGTAGTCGGCGAATTCGGCCGACGACAGTTGCAGGCCTTCGCCCGCGAGCTGGTACTTGCCGTCGTGGTAGAACTCGCTCGCTGCGCAGTCGAGCGCGAGCAGGACGTCTTCACCGGCGCGGTAGCCGGCCTTCTCGATGGCTTGCAGGATGGTCGAAAGGCACTCGTCGTTGCTGCCGAAGTTCGGTGCGAAGCCACCTTCGTCGCCCACTGCCGTGCTCATGCCGCGATCCGAGAGGATCTTCTTGAGCGCGTGGAACACTTCCGCGCCGCAACGCAGCGCTTCGCGGAAGGTCGGCTGGCTCACCGGCACGATCATGAATTCCTGGATGTCGAGGCTGTTGTTCGCGTGCGCGCCGCCGTTGACGATGTTCATCATCGGGACCGGCAGTTGCATTGCGCCCGAGCCGCCGAAGTAGCGGTACAGCGGCAGGCCGGCTTCCTCAGCGGCGGCCTTCGCGACGGCCATCGACACGGCCAGCATGGCGTTCGCGCCGAGGCGCGACTTGTTGTCGGTGCCGTCGAGCTCGAGCAGGGTCTTGTCGAGGAAGGCTTGTTCCGACGCGTCGAGGCCCATGATCGCCTCGGAGATTTCGGTGTTGATGTGCTCGACGGCCTTCAGCACGCCCTTGCCGTTGTAGCGGCCGGCTTCGCCGTCGCGCAGTTCGATCGCTTCGCGCGAGCCCGTGGATGCGCCCGACGGCACTGCCGCGCGGCCCATCGTGCCCGATTCGAGCAGCACGTCGCATTCGACGGTGGGATTGCCGCGCGAATCCAGAATCTCGCGACCGATGATATCTACGATTGCACTCATGGTTTCCTCAGGAAATGACAGTAATTCTTGCGCGAGCTGCGCCGCCTGCTGCATCGCCCCGCGAGGCACAGTTTCTATGCTCGTTCGGGGGCACACCGTCACATGGGACAGGCTGCGCGCTCGCCAGGTTCAACTTGCCGCAGCGCGACGCTCACGTTCCCGTGACCGATGCGCTGCCACGCTGCCTTGTACATCGAGCGCGGTGCGGTGCGCCGCGCTGCTCCTCCATCGCGCCGCTCATGCAATCGAAGCGGCGCGCCGTACTACGTAATTTCCAGCTCAGCTGAAGTCGTTCTCGAGGAACGGCGTGCGCTTGACCGCCTGGTCGAGCGTCACGAGGGTTTCGAGCAGGTCGGCCATGCGGTTCAGCGGCACGGCGTTCGGGCCGTCGGACTTCGCCTGCGCGGGGTTCGGGTGCGTCTCCATGAAGAGACCCGCCACGCCCGTGGCCACGGCCGCGCGAGCGAGCACCGGCACGAATTCGCGCTGCCCACCCGAGCTCGTGCCCTGCCCGCCCGGCAGCTGCACCGAGTGGGTCACGTCCATCACGACCGGCGCACCCGTCTCGCGCATGATAGCGAGCGAGCGCATGTCCGAGACGAGGTTGTTGTAACCGAACGAAACACCGCGTTCGCAGGCGAAGAAGCGGTCTTCGGAAAGACCCGCCTCACGCGCGGCTTCGCGAGCCTTGTCGATCACGTTCTTCATGTCGTGCGGCGCGAGGAACTGGCCTTTCTTGATGTTCACAGGCTTGCCCGAGCGCGCACACGCGTGGATGAAGTCGGTCTGGCGGCACAGGAACGCGGGCGTTTGCAGCACGTCCACGACCGAAGCCACGGGTCCGATCTCTTCTTCGGTGTGCACATCGGTCAGCACCGGCAAGCCGAGCTGACGCTTCACTTCGGAAAGGATGCGCAGGCCCTCGTCCATCCCGAGGCCGCGAAACGACTTGCCGCTCGAACGATTGGCCTTGTCGTAAGACGACTTGTAGATGAACGGAATGCCGAGCTTCGACGTGATTTCCTTCAGGCGCCCAGCCGTGTCGATCGTCATCTGTTCGGACTCGACGACACAGGTGCCTGCGATCAGGAAGAACGGCTTGTCGAGGCCTACCTCGAAACCGCACAGATTCATGCTTTCTCCTCGGCGCGCGCCTCGTGGTGCGCGACTGCCGCTTCGACATACGCCTTGAAGAGCGGATGGCCGTCACGCGGCGTGGACGTGAATTCCGGGTGGAACTGGACGCCGACGAACCACGGGTGCATGTCGCGCGGCAGTTCCATCATTTCCGGCAGGTCTTCAGTCGGCGTACGGGCGCTGATGATAAGGCCGCCGGCTTCGAGCTTGGGCACGTAGCCGTTATTGACTTCATAACGGTGACGGTGACGCTCGTTCACGTCCTTGCCGTAGATTTCTGCCGCGAGCGTGCCGGGCTTGATCGGGCAACGCTGCGAACCGAGGCGCATCGTGCCGCCGAGGTCCGAGTCTTCGGTGCGCTTCTCGACCTTGCCTTCGCGATCGGCCCATTCGGTGATGAGCGCGACGACGCGGTCGGGCGTGTCCGGATCGAATTCCGTGCTGTTCGCGTGCTTCAGGCCCACCACGTCGCGCGCGAATTCGATGACGGCGAGCTGCATGCCGAGGCAGATGCCGAGGTACGGCACCTTCGCTTCGCGGGCGTACTGGATGGCCTTGATCTTGCCTTCGGTGCCGCGACGGCCGAAGCCGCCCGGCACGAGGATCGCGTCGAGATGCTTGAGGCTCTCGACACCTTCTTCGTCGATCTGCTCGGAGTCGATGTACTCGATGTTCACCTTCGCCGAGGTCTTGATCGACGCGTGGCGCAGCGCTTCGATGAGCGACTTGTACGACTCGGTCAGGTCGACGTACTTGCCGACCATGCCGATCGTGACTTCGTGCTTCGGATGTTCGAGCTTCTCGACCATTTCCGCCCAGATCGACAGATCGGCGGGCTTCGCGGAGAGCTTCAGTTCGTCGCAGACGATCGAGTCGAGGCCCTGGTCGTGCAGCATCTGCGGGATCTTGTAGATGCTGTCGGCGTCCCACACCGAGATCACGGCGTCTTCGGGTACGTTCGAGAACATCGAGATCTTCGAGCGCTCGTCGTCCGGAATGCGGCGGTCGGCGCGGCACAGCAGCACGTTCGGATAGATACCGATTTCGCGCAGCTTCTGCACGCTGTGCTGCGTGGGCTTGGTCTTGAGCTCACCCGCCGTGGCGATGAACGGCACCAGCGTGAGGTGCACGAAGCACGCGCTGTTGCGGCCAAGGCGCAGGCTCATCTGACGCGCGGCCTCGAGGAACGGCAGCGACTCGATGTCGCCCACCGTGCCGCCCACTTCGACGATCGCGACATCCGGCTCGCCGCACGTCGCCGATGCGGCGCCGCGTTCGATGAATGCCTGGATTTCGTTCGTGATGTGCGGAATGACCTGCACGGTCTTGCCCAGATAGTCGCCGCGGCGTTCCTTGCGGATCACCGATTCGTAGATCTGGCCCGTGGTGAAGTTGTTGGCCTTGCGCATCTTCGTGGTGATGAAGCGCTCATAGTGGCCAAGGTCGAGGTCGGTTTCCGCTCCGTCTTCCGTCACGAACACTTCGCCGTGCTGAAACGGGCTCATCGTGCCGGGGTCGACGTTGATGTAGGGATCGAGCTTGAGGAGGGTGACTTTCAGACCGCGCGATTCGAGGATCGCGGCGAGGGAGGCGGCGGCAATACCCTTGCCAAGGGAGGAAACTACGCCGCCGGTGACGAAAACATATTTGGTCATCGCTGGATGCTCGCGGGAAAAACGGATTATACCTGAAAGCAAGGGCTAACCCTGAATTTTGAGCGAGCGGAAACGATGCGCGACACGTAGCCCCACGCCCTACCGTGCCCCGCAAGCAACCGCGCCGAAAACCGGCCGCTCAGGCTCCGTTTTCCATGGCGTAAAGCATGCGCTGTACCGCGCGCGCGGTCTCGATCGGACGCTCCATCGGATACAGATGACTGCCCTCGATCCACTCGAAGCGCTCGCCGGCGATGCGCCGTGTTGCCGCAAGCCCGACCTGGCGCACTTCACGCGACTGCGTGCCCGCGACGAAGCTCACCGGCACGGGCGAGCCGTGCACGAGCCTCGGGCCTAAGGTGTGCGGCAGCGTGCGGTAAATCATGTACTCGGTCTGGCGGTCGAAGGCGAGCGTGCGACCGCCGTCGACCGAGGTCTGAGGAATGCCGAAGTCGACATAGTCGGAAAGCACGCGCTCGTCCCAGCGCGCGAATGCCGCCTTCGAATGGAAATGCCGCCAGGCCTCGTCGCGGCTCGCCCAGTTCGTGCGGCGCGTGCGCGTGGCGACGGCAGGCGACAGGCGCTCGTCGAGCCCGGTCCACTGCGAGACCCGCAACATGCTGCTGCGCCAGCCCGCGATCACCGGCGAATCGAGCATCACGACGCCCTTGACCCATTGCGGCTTTTTCAGCGCGGCCATCAGCGAGAGATAGCCGCCGAGCGAATGGCCGACGAGCCACACGGGCTCCTCGTAGGTGCGGCCGATGTCGTCGAGCAGTTGTTCGACGAGATGCGGCCAGTCGCGGGTGACGGGAAAGCGCGCGTCGTGCCCGATGCGCTCGATGTAGCGCAACTCATAGTTGTCGCCCAGTTCGGCGAAGAACGTGCGATACGTCGAGGCCGGAAAGCCGTTCGCGTGCGAGAAATGGATGACGTTTTTCAAAGGCGGCGTGTCTCTCTATTTTGTTGATCTCTTTCGTCATTCGCGCTTTCGTTCACCCTGCTATCGGCGCGTCAGTCCTGCGTCGGCGGGTCCATCCAGTAGCGCCGCTGCGTGTCGCGAAAGCGCTCGACGGCAAGTGCGCCGGGCCGCGCCTCGACGCGCGCGGCGCCGTCCGCGTCGCTGCGCGCGAGCACGATGTGGCGGCCCGCGTAGCGCGCGTAGACGCCCGGATGCGGGTGATGAAAGCGGTTCAGATAGCCTACCTGAAATATCGCGACGAGCGGCCAGACAGAATCGAGGAACGGTTCAGTCGACGAGGAGCGGCTGCCGTGATGCGGCACGACCAGCACCTGCGCGCGCAACCGCTCGGGGTCGCGCGCGACCAGCGTGCGCTCGACGCCCGCTTCGATGTCGGCGGCGATCAGCGCGGAGACCCGACCGTCTTGTGCCTCGGGCGCAACGCTTGCCGCCGTCGTCACCCGCAGGACGCAGCAATGCGCATTGGGTTTGCCCGCGAGCGGCCCGGGGTCGGGCCAGAGCACCTCGAAGTCGACGCCGTCCCACCGCCAGCGCTGGCCGGCGGCGCACCGCACGGTCTGCGCGCCCCTTGTGCGTGCGCTCGCCCACAGCGGATGCGCGGGCAGGATGCCCGCCACAAATGCCTCGACGTCGACACCGTCGAACACGGCTTGCGCGCCGCCCGAATGATCGGAGTCGTCGTGGCTGATCATCAGCGCATCGAGGCGCCCTATGCCATGCGCCTGCAGATACGGCACGACAATGCGCTCGCCCGCCTGCGTCGACTCGGGGCCCGGGCCCGCGTCGAACAGCAGGCGATGCCGGGCCGTCTCGACCAGCACCGAGGTGCCTTGGCCGATGTCGAGCGCCGTGAGCCGGAAAGCGCCCGGCGGCGGCCCCGTGGGCGCAGGCACCAGTAACGGTAGCCATGTGAACGGTGCGATCCAGCGCATTGGCCAACCGCGTGGCGCAAGCCACCAGACGACGCCCACTGCAGCGCACGCGAGCGGCCACGCTCCGGGTTGCGGCAGCCGTAAAACCGCCCACGGCAGGCCCTCCAGCGCGCTCAGCGCCACAACCAGCCAGTCGAGGCAGGTATGCGCCGCGCGCAGCGCGAGTGCGTCGACCGGCGCGGGCATCGCGGCGCTCGCGATCACGAGCGGCGCGACGAGCATGCTCACCCAGGGAATCGCAAAGGCATTGGCCAGTGGGCCGATGAGCGGTATTTGCGCGAACCAGTACGCAGTGAGGGGCGCGAGCGCCAGGGTCACGGCCCACTGCACGCGGGCGCTATCGCCAAGGCGTGACGCAAGACGTCGCATCGCCCCACGCCAGTCATCAGGCGGAAGCGCCATGGCGGCAAGACGTCGAACCGCGCCTTCGGGCGCAGCAGGCCCTGCGAATGGATCGGTTCGCTCACGCATCGGATCGGCGGCGTCCGCGCTAGCATCCTGCGGCGCGTCCCTGTGCAAGCGTGGCACGCCGCTCGCCGCAAAGAGGATCGCCGCGACCGCGCAAAACGAAAGCCAGAAGCCTGCGGCCGTCACCGCCCACGGATCGCGCAGCAGCACGAGCCCGAGCGCCCACGCCAGCACGTGCGAGCGCGCGACCTCGCGCCCGGCGAACAGCGCGAGCGCAACGACCGCCAGCATCCAGAGCGCGCGCTGCACCGGCACATTGAAGCCGGCGAGCGCGGCGTAGACTCCTGCCGCGAGCAGCGCTCCCGCCACCGCAACCTTTTGCGCCGGCACGATGAGTGGCGCATCGACGCCGCGCCAGCGCGCGCGCCGCCACAGTGCGCCCGCGACCCACCCGGCGAGCCCCGCGACGAACGCGAGATGCAGCCCGGAGATCGCCACCAGGTGGCTCGTGCCCGTATTGCGCATGAGACGCCTGTCCGCGTCGCTGATCGCGTCCTGTGCGCCGGTGGCGAGCGCGATGACGATGCCGCGATGCGGTGCGTCGCCGAGCACTGCGTCGATGCGCGCACGCAGCGCGGCGCGCGCACGCTCGATGCGCACGCCTACGCCGGTGGCGTCGACGGGCAGACGCACCGCATGCCCGGGATCGCTCACGTACCCGGTGGCGCGCACGCCGCGCGCGAGCAGCGCGGCCTGCGTGTCGCGCAGGCGGAAGTTGCCGTTGCCGTGCGGGCGTTTGAGCCGCACGGCAAGGCGCCAGCGTGCGCCGGGCACGAGCGGCGGCAGCGGCGCCTCGCGCGCCACCCACGATAGTTGAATCAAATGCGGCAGCGCCGTGGCTGCCTTGTGCGTTTCCCAGGATTCGACACGAAAGAGGAAGCTTGCGCCGTTCGCTCCGTAGGAAGGCAAGCTGGAGATATAGCCGCTGATGGCGATGTTGCGCGCCTGCCAGGCAGCGGGAAGCGCCTCGGCAAGCCGTGTTTCTGCCCGCCACGCCGCATAGCCAAAGCCCGCGCATGCGGCCGCAAACCACACCGCCGCCCAGCCGCTGGCCATGCGCCAGCGTCGCCCGCAAGACAGGCCGACATGAGATTCGTCCGCCGGTGCCACGCCGCCCAACGCCCATGCCGCCCACGTGGCCCCGAGCACGGTTGCCAGAACCAGCGCGACCCACGCCCCCCACCCCGGCAACGCCGCCTGTCGCTGCAAGGCAATCACGCCCAGCGCAAACCCGCACCAAATCGCCCGCATCCTGCCTCCTCGCAACGAGGGGGCTGAATGCACGGACCGCGTCAACCGCGCCGCGTTATATGCACGTTGTGCACGCCACCCTGGAAACGATTATGCAGACGAAAGCGCGAGCCGCGGCAGCGCAGCCGCCGCGTTAGCCGTCGTGCCAAGTGCGAGCTCCTCGGGGCTCAAGCCCCTCAAGCCCGCGAGCACGGCGCCGATGCGCGGCACCTGGTCGGGCGTGTTGCGCGCGCGATAAAGCCAGGCGGGCGAGATATCCGGCGCATCGGTTTCCATGACGATGGCCTCGAGCGGCAACTGCTGCGCGAGCCTGCGGATCTGCAGCGCGCGCTCGAACGTCACATTGCCGCCGAAGCCCAGATGCATCCCTTGATCGATGAACGCACGCGCCTGCTGGAAGCTGCCGTTGAACGCATGCGCGATGCCGCTTTTCACGCCGTTGCGGCGCAGCCCCTTGAGCACCTGATCCTGCGACTTGCGCACATGGCAGATCGCCGGCAAGCCGAACTCGCGCGCAAGGCGCAACTGGGCATCGTAGAAGTGCTGTTGCCGCGCCTCGTCGAGGCCCGGCACGAAGTAATCGAGTCCGATCTCGCCGATGCCGACGAAGCGCGGATCACCGAGACTCGCCTCGATCTCGCGGCGCAGCACTTCAAGGTCTTCGTCACGCGCCTGCGGCGTATAGAGCGGATGAATGCCGAGCGCGTAGACGGCGCCCTCGGTGCGGTGCGCGAGCGCGCGCACCACGTCGAAGTTCTCGCGCGCCACCGCCGGGATCACGATGCGCGACACACCCGCCGCGCGCGCCGCCGACGCGACCGCGTCGCGGTCCGCGTCGAACTCGGCGGCATCGAGATGGCAGTGCGTGTCGATCCACATGGCGCTCGCTCGCGGGAAGGCTCAGACCGGTACGACCGGTTCCTCGTGCAACATGCCGTCGCGCAGGCGCACGATGCGGTCGCAGCGCGCCGCGAGGTCGGGATCATGCGTGACGATCACGAAACTCGTATCGAACTGGTCGGAGAGTTCGAGCATCAGATTGAAGACGTTATCCGCTGTCGCGCCGTCGAGGTTGCCCGTGGGCTCGTCGGCGAGCACGCATGCGGGCTTCGTCACGAGCGCACGCGCAATGGCCACGCGCTGGCGCTCGCCGCCCGACAGTTCGCCCGGCCGGTTGCGCGCGCGATGCGAGAGGCCCACGCGATCGAGGATCTGCATCGCCTCGGCACGCGCGTCTTCCTGCGTCATGCGGCGAATACGCAACGGCATCGCCACGTTGTCGAGCGCCGAAAACTCCGGCAGCAGATGGTGGAACTGATAGACGAAGCCCAGTGCCCGATTGCGCAGTTCGTTGCGCTCGCGCTCTGACAGCTCGGTGAACGGCTTGCCGAGCACCGAGACCTTGCCCGCGCCCGGCTCGTCGAGTCCGCCGAGCACGTGCAGCAGCGTGCTCTTGCCCGAGCCCGACGCGCCCACCACAGCGAGCTTCTCGCCGCGCTTCACTTTCAGATCGGTGTCGTGCAGCACCTGCACAGCAAGCTGGCCCTGGCCAAACACCTTCGAGACACCGTGCGCTTCGAGCACGTACGGATAATCGCCTGCCGCGGCGATCAGCGATTGACGGTCATTCATAGCGCAGCGCCTCCGCGGGACGAACCTTGGCTGCGCGCCAGCTCGGATAGAGCGTGGCGAGCGCGGACAGCACGAAGGCGATCACGCCGATGCGGATCACGTCGGAAGCCACGAGTTCGGAAGGCAGTTCGCTGATGAAATAAACCGAAGGCGGCAGGAACTGAATGCCGAGCAGATGCTCGATCGCCGGCACGCTCCATGGAATGCTCCACGCGATCAGGCAGCCGAGCGCAATGCCGATGGCCGTGCCCACGAAGCCGATCGTCACGCCCTGCACGACGAAGATCTTCATGATCGAGCCCGGCTGCGCGCCGAGCGTGCGCAGGATCGCGATATCGGCCTGCTTGTTGGTGACGGTCATGACGAGAGACGAAACGAGGTTGAACGCCGCGACCGCGATGATGAGCGTGAGAATGATGAACATCATGCGTTTTTCGATCTGCACGGCCGAGAACCAGGTCTTGTTCTGCTGCGTCCAGTCGCGGATATAGAGGTCGCCCGAGAGCGTATGCACGAGCTGGCGCGCCACCGCCGGCGCGCGCTGCATGTCCTTCAAGCGCAGACGCACGCCGCTTGGCGCGCCTAAGCGATAAAGCACTTCGGCGTCGCGGATGTTGGTGAGTGCGAGCGTGCTGTCGTACTCGTAATGGCCCGACTCGAATACGCCCATCACCGTGAACTGCTTCAAGCGCGGCAGCATGCCGGCCGGCGTGATCGAACCCTCGGGCGCGACCAGCGTGACCTTGTCGCCCACCGTCACGCCCAGGTTCACAGCGAGATCGGCGCCGAGCACGATGCCGAAGCTGCCGGGCGTAAGGTCGTTCAGGCTGCCCGCCTTCATTTCCCGGCCGATGTCCGAAACCTGCGGCTCCTCGGAAGGTTCGATGCCGCGCAGCGCAACGCCGTTCACGCTGTCGCCGCGCGTGAGCAGCGCCTGGGCGTCCACGTAAGGCGCCGCGCCAATGACTTCAGGATTGGTCTTCGCTTCTTTCGCGGTGAGCTGCCAGTCGGGCATCGTGCCCGTCGGCGAAAAAATCTCGATGTGCGCAAGCACGGAAAGCATGCGGTCGCGCACGTCGCGCTGGAAGCCGTTCATCACCGAAAGCACGACGATCAGCGCCGCGACGCCGAGCGCGATGCCCGACATCGATATGAGCGCGATGAACGAGATGAACCCGTTGCCGGTCGTGCGTTTGCCGGCGCGGGTGTAGCGCCAGCCTATCTGCCATTCGTAGGGAAGTTTCAAGCGAATCCTTTTGCGTCTTCGTTGCGCTCCGGCGCCGTATCGACCCTGGGGCCAGTGCGCCGGACGGCCGGAGAATATCGTGCCGGGTCGGGCGGCGATCAACCGCGAAGTTTGCCACACTGGCGGCGGGTCACGGATATTCGACGGAGTTCCCCGTGAACTTTCCCGCGTGAGAACCGTAGCCCCCGGGAGGCGTTTGCCTGCCCTCTGCTTCGAGCCGCAATTCGCCCACAAGTGCCGCAGCACCAGCATAACGGGTCGAGGCGATGCCGTTGCGGCACGCCCGAGGGCCGCCCGGCGCACGTAGCGCCGAAGTACAATGCGCACCATCATGCCCGCCGACCGACTCCATCTTCTCGTCCCCTTTGCCTTGCCGTCCGCCGCGGCCGCCTCCACCGCGCTCGCGGGCCTCGAATACCCGGCGCTCGCGAAACTGGTTGCGCGCGCGACACTCGGCGAGCAGGTGATCGGCGAGGACTTCCAGCGTACGCTGCCGCACGAGCGCTGGGTCGCGCGCCAGTTCGGCGCGCTCGGTCCGGCGAGCGCGAACCGCGCAAACTCCGCGCCGGCCGCCGACGACGAAGCGCCGCTTGCGCCTTACATGCTGCTCGCCGATGGCGGCACGCCCGGCGACGCCACCTGGGCGTGCGTGCAGCCCGTGCACGTGCGCATCGCGCACGATCATCTGGTGCTGATCGACCCCGCCTCGCTCGAACTCGCCGACGCCGACGCCGCCACGCTCTACACTGTCGCCCGTCCGCTGATCGAAGAACTGGGCGTGCGCATCGAGGCGCCGACGCCGCAGCGCTGGTATCTCTCGTCGGAAGCGTTCGGCACGCTCGCGGGCGCGTCGCCCTTGCGCGCGAGCGGCCGCAACATCGAGATCTGGCTGCCGCACGAGGCCCATTCGGGCCAGCGTTCGCGCGCCTGGATGAAGGTGCAGAACGAAGTGCAGATGGCATGGTTCGAGCATCCCGTGAACGAGGCACGCGAAGCGCGCGGTCTGCCCGCTGTCAATTCGATCTGGTTCCACGCTCAGGGCGCGCTGCGCACCGTCACGAGCCCCTATGCGCGTGTGCGCTCCGATGCGGCCGCCACGCGCGGCCTGGCGCTCGCTGCGAAGGCGCAAGTCGATGCCGCGCCCGCGACCTTTGCCGCGCTCGCAGCCGCGCTCAACAACGGTTCGGGCACGGGAGCGACGCTCGTCGAGCTCGATCCGTTCTCGGCGGCCTTCATCCAGCAGGACTGGGGCCGCTGGAACGCCGCGTTCGCTCAACTTGAGCGCGACTGGTTCGCGCCGGCGCTCACGGCGCTGCAAACGGGCGCGCTCGCCGCGCTCGACCTGACGCTATGCGGCGACACGGGCTCGGTCACGCTGTCCATCACGCGCGGCGATTTGCGCAAGTTCTGGCGACGCCGCCTGTTCGCGTCGCTTTTTATCGAATGATTCCCGAATGACTTCTTTTTTCCGCGCTCACGCATGACCCGAATCGTCACCCGCGCCTGCTCGCCCGCCGACACCGAAGCGCTCGTGCGCCACGGCCTGCATCCGGTGCTCGCGCGCCTCTACGCCTCGCGCGGCGTTTGCCAGCCCGACGAGATCGAAACCGGCCTCGCGCGCCTCATTCCGCCCACCGGCATGAAGGGCCTCGACGAGGCCGCCGAACTGCTCGCCGACGCGCTCGAAGCCGAGTGCCGCATGCTCGTGGTCGCCGACTACGATTGCGACGGCGCGACGGCGTGCGCCGTGGCCGTGCGCGGCCTGCGCATGTTCGGCGCGCAGATCGACTATCTGGTGCCGAACCGCTTCGAGTATGGCTACGGCCTCACGCCCGAGATCGTCGCACTCGCCGCGCAACGCAAGGGCGGTCCACCCGACGTCCTGATCACGGTGGACAACGGCATCGCCAGCGTGGAAGGCGTCGAAGCCGCCAACGCGCTCGGCATCGAGGTGCTCGTGACTGACCACCACTTGCCCGGCGACACGCTCCCCGACGCGCGCGCCATCGTCAACCCGAACCAGCCGGGCTGCGAGTTTCCGAGCAAGTGCATCGCGGGCGTGGGCGTGATGTTCTACACGCTGCTCGCGCTGCGTGCGGAGCTGCGCAGGCGCGGCGCGTTCAGCGACGGCAAGCCCGAGCCACGTCTCGACGGCCTGCTCGATCTCGTCGCGCTCGGCACCGTCGCCGACGTCGTGAAGCTCGACTGCAACAACCGCGTGCTCGTCGCGCAAGGCTTGCAGCGCGTGCGCAACGGCCGCATGCAGCCGGGCATCGCCGCGCTCTTTCGCGCGGCGGGCCGCGACGCGAAAACCGCGTCGGGCTTCGACTTCGGCTTCGCGCTCGGCCCCCGCCTAAATGCGGCCGGCCGGCTCTCGGACATGTCGCTCGGCATCGAGTGCCTGACCACCGACGACGTGGGCCGCGCCTGGGAGCTTGCGCAGCAGCTCGACGGCATGAACCGCGAACGCCGCGAGATCGAAGCCGGCATGCAGCAGCAGGCGCTCGCCGATCTCGCCGACGTCGATCCGCAAGGCAAGGCCACGCTCACGCTGTTCAACGAAAGCTGGCACCAGGGTGTGATCGGCATCGTCGCGGGACGGCTCAAGGAGCGCTTTCACCGCCCCTCGTTCACCTTCGCGCCTGCCGACGACGACGGCGAGCTCGTGAAGGGCTCGGGCCGTTCGATCCCCGGTTTCCATCTGCGCGACGCGGTCGATCTGATCAGCAAGCGCGAGCCCGGTCTGATCCAGAAGTTCGGCGGCCACGCGATGGCCGCGGGCATGACGATCGCCGCTGCCGACGTGCCGCGCTTTGCCGCCGCCTTCGAGCGCGTGGGCCGCGAGTGGCTCACCGAAGAGGCGCTCGCGCGCACCGTCGAAACCGACGGCGATCTCGAAGACGCCTACTTCACGCCCGATTTCGTCGAGATGCTCGATGCCGCCGTGTGGGGCCAGGGCTTCCCGGCGCCCGTGTTTTCGGGGGAATTCGAGGTGGCCTCGCAGGCGCTCGTGAAGGACAAGCACCTCAAACTGCAACTGCTGCGCGGGCGCCAGCGCTTCAACGCGATCTGGTTCAACCACACCGAATCGCTGCCGCAGCACACCACGGTCGCCTACCGGCTCGTGCGCGACACCTGGAATGGCGTGTCGCGCGTGCAGCTCGTGGTGGAGCACGCTGCGCTCTAAGCGCGCCTTGAACTGCACGTTGCACTGAAAAGCGCGGGCCGCCGGAAGCGCCCGCGCCGCCCTTGATCCGGGTCCAATCGGCTATAATTCAATGTTTTACACGCCGGATCACGATACAAATGGAAGCGGAACGTCTCAACGCGATCGAAGCCCTTTTGGCGGACCTGCGCACGCGCGCGGGCGAGCTACGGGGGTATCTTTGACTACGACGTAAAAGCCCGACGGCTCGTCGAAGTCAACAGCGAACTCGAAGACCCCAACGTCTGGAACGACTCCAAACACGCCCAGGGTCTCGGCAAGGAAAAGAAACTGCTCGAGGGCGTGGTGCACGTGCTCGACGGCATCGAGAACGACACGCGCGACACCCAGGATCTCTTCGAAATGGCGCGCGAAGAAGGCGATGAGGACACGCTCGTCTCCATCGAGTCCGACGCTCACGCGATCGAAGCGCGCGTAGCCGACGTCGAGTTCCGCCGCATGTTCGCGAATCCGGCCGATCCGAACAACGCGTTCATCGACATCCAGGCCGGCGCCGGCGGCACCGAGGCCTGCGACTGGGCGTCCATGCTGCTGCGCCAGTACGTGCGCTACTGCGAACGCAAGGGCTTCAAGACCGAAGTGCTCGAAGAGTCCGAAGGCGACGTGGCCGGCATCAAGAGCGCGACGATCAAGGTCGAAGGCGAATACGCCTACGGCTTCCTGCGCACCGAAACCGGCATTCACCGCCTCGTGCGCAAGTCGCCGTTCGACTCGTCGGGCGGGCGTCATACGTCGTTCTCGTCGGTGTTCGTGTATCCGGAGATCGACGACTCGTTCGAAATCGAAGTCAATCCGGCCGATCTGCGCATCGACACGTACCGCGCTTCGGGCGCGGGCGGTCAACACATCAACAAGACCGACTCCGCCGTGCGTATCACGCATGTCCCGTCGGGCATCGTCGTGCAGTGCCAGAACGACCGCTCGCAGCACCGCAACCGCGCCGAAGCCATGGCCATGCTGAAATCGCGCCTGTACGAAGCCGAAATGCGCAAGCGCCAGTCCGAACAGGACAAGCTCGAAGCGGGCAAATCGGACGTGGGCTGGGGCCACCAGATCCGCTCCTACGTGCTCGACAACAGCCGCATCAAGGATCTGCGCACCAACGTCGAAATCAGCAACACCAAGGCCGTGCTCGACGGCGATCTCGACGCCTTCATCAGCGCGAGCCTGAAACAGGGCGTGTAAGCTTGCCGCACGCTACGGGCGCAGCAGTTCACCGCATGCCGCCCTCTCCTGCTGCGCCGCCCGCTTCGAGCGAGGCGCGCGACGCGCAGCAGGAACCGAAGTCCACTTATCTGCGCGCGATGCGCGCGGTGTCCCGCGAAGGACCATGCCGGGGCCGCAGCCCCGAAAACTCGCCGAAACACCTGCGAATCAAAGAACTCCGAGCCATCATGACCGAACCGACCCAGCAGAACGCGCCCAGCGCCGCGCCCGAACTCGACGACAACCAGATCATCGCCGAGCGCCGCGAGAAACTGCGCGCGCTGCGCGAGGCAGGCGTCGCCTATCCGAACGACTTCCGCCCCACCCACCACGCCGCCGACCTGGCGCGCGATTACGCCGACACCGACAAGGACGCGCTCGAGGCCAATCCGCTCGAAGTGGCGATCGCCGGCCGCATGATGCTCAAGCGCGTGATGGGCAAGGCGAGCTTTGCCACGGTACGCGACGGCTCGGGCCAGATCCAGTTCTTCATCACGCCCGCCGACGTGGGCGAGGCCACCTACGACGCGTTCAAGAAGTGGGACCTCGGTGACATCGTCGCGGCCAAGGGCGTGCTGTTCCGCACCAACAAGGGCGAGCTTTCGGTGCGCTGCACGGAATTGCGTCTGCTCTCGAAGGCGCTGCGCCCGCTGCCCGACAAGTTCCACGGCCTCGCCGACCAGGAAATGCGCTATCGCCAGCGCTATGTCGACCTGATCGTCACGCCGGAAGCGCGTCAGACCTTCCAGGCGCGCACCAAGGCGATTTCCTCGGTGCGCCGCTTCATGGCCGACTCGGGCTTCATGGAAGTCGAAACGCCGATGCTGCACCCGATCCCGGGCGGCGCGGCGGCCAAGCCGTTCGTCACGCACCACAACGCGCTCGACATGCAGATGTTCATGCGCATCGCGCCCGAGCTGTATCTGAAGCGCTTGATCGTGGGCGGCTTCGAACGCGTGTTCGAGATCAACCGGAACTTCCGTAACGAAGGCGTTTCGCCGCGTCACAATCCGGAATTCACGATGATGGAGTTCTACGCCGCGTACACCGACTACGCATGGCTCATGGACTTCACCGAGCAGCTGATCCGCCAGGCCGCCATCGACGCGAGCGGCACCGCCGTGCTGACGTATCAGGGCCGTGAACTCGACCTCTCGAAGCCGTTCCATCGCTTGACGATCGTGCAGGCGATCCAGAAGTACGCGCCGCAATACACGAACGAGCAACTTGCCGACGCCGTCTTCCTGCGCACGGAACTCAAGAAGTTCGGCGTGGACGCGAACCAGCCGGCCTTCCTGAACGCAGGCGTGGGCTCGCTGCAACTGGCGCTCTTCGAAGAGACGGCCGAGTCGCAGCTGTGGGAACCGACCTACATCATCGACTACCCCGTCGAAGTCTCGCCGCTCGCGCGCGCCTCGGACACGCTGCCGGGCATCACCGAGCGCTTCGAACTGTTCATCACGGGCCGCGAGATCGCCAACGGCTTCTCGGAGCTGAACGATCCGGAAGACCAGGCCGCGCGCTTCAAGAAGCAGGTCGAGCAAAAGGACGCCGGCGACGAAGAAGCGATGTTCTATGACGCCGATTACATCCGCGCGCTCGAATACGGCATGCCTCCGACGGGCGGCTGCGGCATCGGCATCGACCGTCTGATCATGCTGCTCACGGACAGCGCAAGCATCCGCGACGTGATCCTGTTCCCGCATCTGCGCCGCGAAGACTAAGCAGACCCCTGCCTGACATGACGGGGCGCATGCGGTTGACACCGTATGCGCCCCGTTTCTTTCGGGCCTTTCAGCGCATGCGTTTGTAACCATCGGTAAAATCTGCCGGCGAGCGCAGCTGCCGGGATGGGTACGTCGATTGCGCCCCCGTGGAAAACCGCGCTGCGCAACGCTGCCCGACGCCCACGCCCTCGGCGTCGGCCCGCACCCATCGCGAGGGTTACAAAATGAAACGCTCACAGACCTGGATTGGCTCAAACTGGTTCTTACAAGAGAGCCAACTCTGCCAAAGACGGAGCCTGTCATGAACACAACCGATCCGACCACACCGAAACGCCGCCTCCATCCGCTGATAGCAACCGCGGCGGCAGCCGTCATCGTCGCGAGCCTTGCGGCCACAGCGGCCATCACCGGCGTTTTCCCGAAAGCTTCCAGCACCGCCGAACAGAGCGCCCAGGTTCAGACGGGTCAGACGGCCATGACGGCTTCACAGCCGCAGGTGGTCGACTCGACGAAGCCGGTGCAGGCCTCGCAGTATGCGCAGAACGGGCAGAATGCGCCCGCCGAGCCGCAAGAGGCGCCGGCACAGCCTGAACAGCAGGCGGCCGTGCCCGTCGCCCCGGCGCAGCAGCAGTATGGTCAGCAGCCTGTCCAGCCGGCGCAACCTGCGCAGCAGCAATACGCCCAGGAAGCGCCGCCGGCCCACCCCGCTTGTTCGACTTGTGGCACGGTCGTCGCGATTTCCGAGGTCAAGCATGAAGGCCACGGCACCGGTATCGGCGCAGTCGGCGGCGCGGTAGCCGGTGGCGTGGTCGGCAACCAGTTCGGCTCGGGTAACGGCCGTACGGCCATGACGCTGCTCGGCGCACTGGGTGGCGGCTTCGCCGGCAACTCGGTCGAAAAACACCTGCGCAGCACGACCAGTTATTCGGTGCGCGTGCGCATGGAGAACGGCAAGATGCGCTACTTCACGTATCACGAAGCGCCGCCGTTCCAGCAAGGCGAGCGCGTGCGTGTGGAGAACGGCACGCTGGTCGCGGGATGATTGCACTCACGCTGGCCGCGCAATAAAAAAGGCGATTTGCCGCACTGGCAAATCGCCTTTTTCTCGTCTGCCTGCCGGGCGTACCGGGAATCAGTAGTCCGCGTCTTCGATCCACGCGGCCTGGATCGCTTCGAGAATCTTCTCGTTCGAGCGCTCGGGGTCGTCGTCGAAACCGTCGAGCTGGGTGATCCAGCGGTGCAGATCGGTGAAGCGCACGTACTGCGGATCCACTTCGGGATGGGTGTCCGTCAAGGCCATCGCGATGTCCTGCGTATCGGTCCATTTCATGGCTGCGCGCTCCTCCTGGTGTTCAGTGGCTCAGTGGTTTTCTTTCGCGTGGTTGATCGAGTAACGCGGAATCTCGACCACCAGGTCGTCGTTCTCCGGCACGATGGCCTGACACGACAGCCGCGACGTCGGCTCGAGGCCCCACGCCTTGTCGAGGAGATCGTCTTCGTCTTCCTCTGAAGGCACGAGCGCATCGAAACCTTCGCGCACGATCACGTGGCAGGTCGTGCAGGCGCACGACTTTTCGCATGCGTGCTCGATTTCGATACCGTGTTCGAGCAGCGCGTCGCACACGCTCTCACCCGGTTTGGCGTCGATGACCGCGCCTTCAGGGCACAGTTCGACATGGGGCAGCACCACGATTTGAGGCATTGTGATTTCCGTATCCAATAACTTTCATATCGGGCGCATGCCCCGCCTCCGACGGCGGCATGTGCCCATTCTACTGTCGGTGCGCGCTCAGCCACATCGGGAAAGCACGCACGCGTGCGCCGTTTGCTAACGACGCATTCGCCTTTAAGCTGTTGAGGCTGTAGGCCCGTTCCTGGCCGAGCTTTTAGCCGATCTCGTCGAGCTTCTTGCCCGCCAGCGCGCGCTTGATGCCCTTGTCCATCCGGCGCGCGGCAAACTCGTCGGTGCCTTCGGACAATGCCTTGGTGGCGGCTTCGATCGCACCCGCGTCCTCGCCCTGTGCGACTTGCGCGAGCGCGGCGATCAAAGCGTCCACTTGCGCGCGCTCGGCTTCGTCGAGCAATTCGCCATCGGCGCCCAAAGCGGCGTTCGTCGCTTCGATGATGCGTTGCGCCTCGACCTGTGCCTCGCGCAGCGCGCGGGCGCGCATGTCGACTTCGGCGGTCTTGAAGCTGTCTTCGAGCATGCGGGCCACGTCGTCGTCGGCAAGGCCGTACGACGGCTTCACCACCACCGAGGCTTCCACGCCAGAGATCTGCTCGCGCGCGAACACGGACAAGAGACCGTCCGCATCCACCTGGTAAGTCACGCGAATGCGCGCCGCGCCCGCCGCCATCGGCGGAATGCCGCGCAGCTCGAAACGGGCGAGCGAGCGGCAGTCGGCGACGAGCTCGCGCTCGCCCTGCACGACGTGAATCGCCATGGCCGTCTGGCCGTCCTTGAAGGTCGTGAAGTCCTGCGCACGCGCGACCGGAATGGTCGAATTGCGCGGGATGATCTTCTCGACGAGGCCACCCATCGTCTCCACGCCGAGCGACAGCGGAATGACGTCGAGCAGCAGCCAGTCGTCTTCGCCGCCGCGGTTGCCCGCCAGCAGGTCGGCCTGGATCGCCGCGCCCAGCGCGACGACCTGATCGGGGTCCAGATTCGTGAGCGGCGCCTGGCCGAAGTGCTGCTCCACGGCGCGGCGAATCACGGGCATGCGCGTCGCGCCGCCGACCAGCACCACGCCCTTCACGTCCTTCGCGGCCACCTTCGCGTCGCGCAGCGCCTTCTTCGTCGGCGTGAGCGTGCGCTGCACGAGCGCTTGCGTGAGCGCTTCGAAGCGCGGCTCGTCGATCGTCAGCGCGATCTGCCGGCCGCTCGACAGCGTCGCCTCGATGCGCGCGTCGGGCGCCGACGAGAGCGCTTCCTTCGCATCGCGCACGCGGTCGAGCAACAGACGCACGTCTTCGGGCGCGAGCGCCGCGCGCTCGATGCCGGACTGCTCCAGCGCCCAGGCAAAGAGCGCATGGTCGAAATCGTCGCCGCCGAGCGCCGAATCGCCGCCGGCCGCCAGCACTTCGAACACGCCCTTCGTGAGCTTGAGGATCGACAGGTCGAAGGTGCCGCCGCCGAGGTCGTAGACCGCGTAGAGGCCTTCGGCGCCGTTGTCGAGCCCGTACGCGATCGCCGCCGCGGTCGGCTCGTTGAGCAGACGCAGCACGTTCAGGCCGGCGAGACGCGCGGCGTCCTTGGTCGCCTGGCGCTGCGCTTCGTCGAAATACGCCGGCACCGTGATGACGGCGCCGACGAGTTCGTCGCCGAGCGTGTCTTCGGCGCGCTGGCGCAGCGTCGCGAGAATTTCCGCCGAGACTTCGACGGGGCTCTTCACGCCGTCGATCGTCTGGATTTGCACCATGCCCGGCGCGTCGACGAAGTCGTACGGCGCGTTGGCCGCGCCTTCGACCTCGGACTTGCCGCGGCCCATGAAGCGCTTGACCGACACGATCGTGTTACGCGGGTCGGTCGCGGCTTGCGCCTTCGCCGTGCGGCCGATGCGGCGGCCGCCGTTCGCGAGATAGCGCACGACGGAGGGCAACAGCACGTGCCCGTCTTCGTCGGGCAGCACGTCGGGCACGCCGCTGCGCACCGCGGCGACCAGCGAGTTCGTCGTGCCGAGGTCGATGCCGACGGCGAGTCGCCGCTGATGCGGCGCCGGCGCCATGCCGGGTTCGGAGATTTGCAGTAAGGCCATCTGTGTGATCTGCTTTTTAACCTGATGGGCGCCAGGCGCCCGATATGCGTTTGCGCGCCCGGTTTCAGCCTTCGAGCCGCGCGATCTGCAAGTCGATTTCGCCCGCCACGCGCTCGATGAACATGAGCTGGCGCACGGCCTCGGCTGCGGGCTGATTCGAGCCGCTGTCGAGCAGCGCCGCGAGCTTCGTGAAGCGCACGCGTTCGTCGTCGCGCAGCTCGCCCGCGAGTGCATCGAGCGCATCGATGTTCTTCGCGCCGACCGCGTCTTCGATCGCCTCGCGCCACTCCATCTGCTGCATGAGGAACGCAGGCTCCATCGCTGTGTTGTTCTCCGCGCCAACGTCGATGCCGCGCAGATGCAGCAGATACTTCGCGCGCTTGAGCGGATCGCGCAGCGTCTGATACGCCTCGTTCGTACGCGTGGCCCATTGCATGGCGATGCGCTTTTGCGCTTCTCCGGCCGCGGCGAAGCGGTCGGGATGCACCTGCGCCTGCACCGTGCGGTAGGCATGGTCGAGCGCGTTCGCATCGATCGCGAACTGCTCGGGCAGGCCGAACAGCACGAAGTGGCTGTCGGAGAGCGACCGGGAAGGCGTGGAAGGCGTGTTCATCGGCTGGAACGTTCTTGTGGAGCTGTGAAGGGCTGAGAGGGCCAACCAGCGGGCCGTCAAAATCAAAAAGGCGGCACAGGCCGCCTTTTCACCGCTCGACGCGGGCTCAAACGCGGAAGGACTCGCCGCAGCCGCACTCGTCCTTCACGTTCGGGTTGTTGAACCGGAAGCCCTCGTTCAGGCCTTCACGCACGAAGTCGAGCTGCGTGCCGTCGATATAGGCGAGACTCTTCGGGTCGACGATGACCTTCACGCCGTGGCTCTCGAAGACGTTGTCCTCGGGCGCGAGTTCGTCGACGTACTCGAGCTTGTACGCGAGGCCCGAGCAGCCCGTGGTGCGCACGCCAAGACGCAGGCCCACGCCCTTGCCGCGACGGGTCAGGTACTTTTGCACGTGCTGTGCCGCTTTTTCAGTCAACGTAATTGCCATAGCATCTTCGCCGCGCCTCGCGCCGCCAGTTGGGCTTTTGCCTTCCCTCGCGTCGCGACGCAACCCTGCTGCATCCAGAATCGTTAGTCCAGAGCACCGAACTTTCCGGTCCGGCGCCGTCCTGCATCTACTACGCCGCAGCGCTGCGCTTTACGCCGCGTCGGCCTTCGCTTCGGTCGTGTGACGCTGGCGATAGTCGGCAACCGCTGCCTTGATCGCGTCTTCCGCGAGAATCGAGCAGTGGATCTTCACCGGCGGCAGCGCCAGTTCTTCGGCGATCTGCGTGTTCTTGATGTCGAGCGCCTGGTCGAGCGTCTTGCCCTTCACCCACTCGGTCACGAGCGAACTCGACGCGATCGCCGAGCCGCAGCCGTAGGTCTTGAACTTCGCGTCTTCGATCACGCCGTCCGCGCCCACGCGGATCTGCAGCTTCATCACGTCGCCGCACGCCGGCGCGCCGACCATACCGGTGCCCACTGCGTCGTCGTCCTTGGCGAACGAGCCGACGTTACGCGGGTTTTCGTAGTGGTCCAGAACCTTGTCGCTATATGCCATGATCACACTCCTTCAATTCGTGTTTGCCGCGCTGCACGCAGTTGACTGATAGTTGACTGCTCTTGCGCTGCGGCCGGGTCGTTGTTCGCTGCTGACTTCGCCGCCTGGCTCAGTGCGCTGCCCACTGGATGGTCGACAGATCGATGCCGTCCTGATGCATTTCCCACAGCGGCGAAAGCTCGCGCAGCTTGGCGATCTTCGTCTTCAGCAGGTTGATCACGTAATCCACGTCCTGCTCCGTCGTGAAGCGGCCCACCGTGAAGCGGATCGAGCTGTGCGCCAGTTCGTCGTTGCGGCCGAGCGCGCGCAGCACGTACGACGGCTCGAGCGATGCGGACGTGCACGCCGAACCCGACGACACCGCCACGTCCTTCACCGCCATGATCAGCGACTCGCCTTCGACGAAGTTGAAGCTGATGTTCAGGTTGTGCGGGACACGCTGTTCCATGTCGCCGTTCACGTAGGTTTCTTCGATTTCCTTCAGGCCGCGCAGGAGCTTGTCGCGCAGCATGCGCACGCGCTCGTTTTCCGTGGCCATCTCTTCACGCGCGATGCGGAAGGCTTCGCCCATGCCGACGATCTGGTGCGTGGCCAGCGTGCCCGAGCGCATGCCGCGCTCGTGGCCGCCGCCGTGCATCTGCGCTTCGATGCGCACGCGCGGCTTGCGGCGCACGTACAGCGCGCCGATGCCCTTCGGGCCGTAGGTCTTGTGCGCCGAGAACGACATCAGGTCGACCTTGAGCTTTTGCAGGTCGATGGGCGCCTTGCCCGTCGATTGCGCAGCGTCGACGTGGAAAATGATGCCTTTCTCCCGGCAGATTTCGCCGATCGTCGCGATGTCCTGGATCACGCCGATCTCGTTGTTCACGTGCATGACGGAAACGAGGATCGTGTCGGGGCGCAGTGCGGCCTTGAACGCTTCGAGGTCGATCAGGCCGTCGTCCTTGACGTCCAGATACGTGACTTCGTAGCCTTCGCGCTCGAGCTCGCGGCAGGTGTCGAGCACGGCCTTGTGCTCGGTCTTCACCGTGATGATGTGCTTGCCCTTGCTCTTGTAGAAGTGCGCGGCACCCTTGATCGCGAGGTTGTCCGATTCGGTCGCGCCGGAGGTCCAGATGATTTCGCGCGGGTCGGCGTTGACGAGCGCGGCGACCTGCTCGCGCGCCTCTTCGACGGCGCGCTCGGCATCCCAGCCATAGGCGTGGCTGCGCGACGCCGGATTGCCGAACTGCTCGCGCAGATACGGAATCATCTTGTCCACCACGCGCGGGTCGACGGGGGTCGTCGCGCTGTAGTCCATGTAAATGGGCAGGTGGGGAATGTCGTTATTCATCTATCGCTCCGGGGAATCTTGTGTGCTGCGCTGTACTGTGTATTGCCAACTGCGGCTTTCTGGCGGCGCTCGAAGGACTTACGAGCCCGCCATGTTGAAGATCGAGTTCGGACCCAGCGGCATCGCCCTGACCGGCTCCACCGCCGGCGCCTCGGTGCGGCGATCGCGCAGGACGGCGGGCGCGGCGCCTTCGCGGGCGCGCTGCTTGTCCACCAGATCCTTGAGCGACACCGAATCGAGGTACTCGACCATTTTCTGGTTCAGCGTCGACCAGAGTTCGTGCGTCATGCAGTGGCCGTCGTGCTGCTTGGTGCCCTCGCAGGCGCCCTTGCCGCCGCACTGGGTGGCGTCGAGCGGCTCGTCCACGGCGATGATGATGTCCGCGACCGTGACGTCCTCCGCGCGGCGCGCGAGGTTGTACCCGCCGCCCGGCCCACGGACCGATTCGACGATTTCATGACGGCGCAGCTTGCCGAACAGCTGTTCGAGGTACGACAGCGAGATGTGCTGCCGCTGGCTGATACCCGCAAGCGTCACCGGGCCCTGCTCCTGGCGCAGTGCCAGGTCAATCATCGCCGTGACGGCGAAACGGCCTTTGGTGGTGAGTCTCATGATGTATGGGAACCGCAATTCTCGACAATTTTCGTCAAGTATAAATACATGACTAGTTTAGTCAAGTATCAACGTCGCGATCTGGGTTATTAGGTGCGCAGCGAATCGCAAAAAATGGCGCGATTTCCACGTTCGGCGGATTCGCGCCGCTCATCTCAATCCGCCAGTTGCGGACGCAAGGCGGCGAGCAGGCCCGCGCAGGCGGCCTCGCATTGATCGAGCACCATTTCGAAGCCCGCGTCGCCGCCGAAATAGGGATCGACCACCACGCGCGTTTCCGCCTGCGGCGCGAATTCCATCAGCAGGCGGATCTTGTCGCGCTCGCTCGCCGGGCAGACGCCCTGAAGCGCGGTGACGTTGGCGTCGTCCATCGCCACGATCAGGTCGAAACGGCGAAAATCGTCGGCGGCGATCTGCCTGGCGCGCAACGCCGCGAGCGCGTAGCCGCGCAGACCGCCCGCGCGCTGGGCGCGCTCGTCCGGCGCCTCGCCGATATGCCAGTCACCCGTGCCTGCCGAATCGATCTCGACGCGCCCGGCCAGCCCCGCCTCGTCGACGAGACGCAGCATCACGGCCTCGGCCGTGGGCGAGCGGCAGATATTGCCAAGACAAACGAAGCAGACGGAAACCTTTTTCATTCGTGGGGGCTGGGCAGCGAGAGGCGTTCAGCGCGCGACGGCGAATCTCAAATTATACAAAGCGCACGAGGTACGCGCTGCGCGGCGCGTTGGCGCCAGCGCGATCCTCAGATCGCGTTCGAGCGCGGCAGCGTTGCGATGCCGTTCATCGCCTTCACCGGCGTCTTGCCTTCGCTGCCCACGAGACCATAAGACACGGCGCGCGCGAGTTCTGCCGTAACCTGATCGGCGGCGAGCGGCATTTGCTGCTCGGCGGTCTTCCATGCATGGATCCATGCGATCACCGCGAGCGGCACGATCAGCGCCAGCGGCCAGTACACCGTTATTTTCTTTCTCATGATGCGACTCTCTATCGACTGTGAAGCGACAGGTGCGGACGCACTATCGCCAGTCGAGATGATATAGAGAGTCGCAATCAGGAAAAACCCGGTCCGGACGAACACACTGTTGCGCCAGCTTAAATAGTCGGCAACCTGGACTTGACCGATCTGGGAGTGTCAGGCCTGTTCGGGGCGCCTTGTCGTGTCCAGATGCGTGTGCCGTGCCGCGTACAACTCGCGAAACGTGCGCCCGACCGGTGCGGGCATGTCGCGCCCGTTGGTCCAGCCGCGCGCGAATGGCAGCTTTCGAATGAGCCTTGTCTGCCCGCCCATGCGCTCGAGTATCCGCACCTCGAGTTTGGTGAGCAGCGCGTACGCGGTTGGGTGTAGCGCGAGCCAGCCCCAGGCTGCCAGCGCCGCACGCTCGCGCCACGGACGCAGATGCCGCTCCGTCTGCTTCTCGCGCAGTTTGCGCAGCAGGTCCGAAAGCGGGATGCCCACCGGGCAGACGCTATTGCATTCGCCACACAGCGTAGCGGCCTGCGGCAGATCGAGTGTCTTTTCGATGCCGACGTAGCCTGGCGTGAGCACAGAGCCCATCGGACCGGGGTAGACCCAGCCATACGCGTGGCCGCCCACCTTCTGATAGACCGGGCAGTGGTTCATACACGCCCCGCAACGGATGCAGCGCAGCATCTCCTGAAATTCGCCGCCGATCAGGCCGGTGCGGCCGCCGTCCACGAGCACGACGTACATGTGCTCGGGGCCGTCCTGGTCCTCGGGTCCACGCGGGCCCGTGAGAACCGAGAAGTAGTTCGACGTGGCCTGCCCCGTTGCCGAACGCGGCAACAGACGCATCGCGGTGGCGAGGTCTTCGAGCGTAGGCAGCACCTTCTCGATGCCCGTCACCGCCACATGCACGCGCGGCATCACGGTGCACATGCCCTCGTTGCCCTCGTTGGTGACCAGCACGACCGAGCCGGTTTCCGCGACGAGGAAGTTGCCGCCCGTCACGCCCATGTCCGCCGAAAGAAAATGCGGGCGCAGGACTTCGCGCGCCTCGCGGGTCATGTCGGGAATTTCGGTCAGGCGCGGCTTGTCGTGCGTCTTCGCGAAGAGATCGGCGATCTCGTCCTTGTCCTTGTGGACGACGGGCGCAATGATGTGGCTCGGCGGCTCGTTGTCGTTGATCTGCAGGATGTACTCGCCCAGATCGGTCTCGATGGACTGCACACCCATCTCCGCGAGCACCGTATTGAGCCGCATCTCCTCCGAGACCATCGACTTGGTCTTGATGACCTTGCGCACGTCGTGGCGCCGCGCGATGTCCGCGACCAGCTTAGCCGCATCTTGCGCCGTTTCCGCGTACAGGACGGTCACGCCGCGCCGCGTCGCCTCGGTCTCGAACTGCTCGAGCCAAACGTCGAGATTTTCGAGTGCACGGTTGCGCCGCGCCTTGAGTGCCGCGCGCGTGGCGGGGAAATCGATCGCGGTGATCGCCTCGGCGCGCGCCGAGACGAACTTGGTCGAGAGCTTCTTGAGGTTGTGCTGCAGACGCTGATCGGCCAGCTTCTGACCGGCGCGCGCCTTGAACTGCATCGATTGGACTTGCATGGCGTGAGGGCGAGGTTGAGCGATGTTCGGCGAGGTCTGGGGCTAAGTATTGCGTCTAGATGCACATGCCGTGCGAAACGAGCGGCGGCAGCCGGCGGTGCATCACACGTCGCCGGCCAGTACTTGCGCAATGTGCAGCACGCACGTGGCGGTGTCGCCGGTGCGGCGCAAACGCCCTTCGATATTCAACATGCAGCCGAGATCGCCGAGCACCACCGCGCCCGTGCCGCTCGCCTGAACATTCGCGCATTTCTCGTCTGCAATGGCCGTCGAGATGTCGCCATACTTCACCGCAAAGGTGCCGCCGAAGCCGCAGCAGTGCTCGCAGTCCTTCATCTCGCGCACTTCGATGCCGCGCTGGGCGAGCAGCGCGCGCGGCTGCGCCTTGACCCCAAGTTCACGCAGCCCCGAACACGAGTCGTGATACGTCACCGGCCCGCTGAACTCCCCTTGCGGCAGCGTGATCTTTGCGACGTTCACGAGGAAATCCGTGAGTTCGTAGACGCGCTCGCGCAACTTGCCATAGCGCGCCATCAATTCCGGGTCGTCGCGAAACAGATCGCCGTAGTGCACGCGGATCATCCCGCCGCACGAACCCGAAGGGACGACGAGATAGTCGAACTGCTCGAATTCGCGCAGCGTCTTTTCCGCGAGATCGCGCGCAATGGCGCGCTCGCCGGAGTTGTAGGCCGGCTGGCCGCAGCAGGTTTGCGCGGACGGCACGACCACTTCATAGCCCGCCTCTTCGAGCAATTTGAGCGTCGAAAAACCAATTTCCGGACGCATCGTGTCGATGAGGCAGGTGACGAACAAACCGACTCGCATGGGGACTCCTCGTGAAAACCGTCCCCGATTATCCGCTGTTTCGCCGCCGGGACCAACGCCGGTCGGCATCGCCCACGCCGGCCGCCCGCGATGCCGCAGTGCAGCGCGAGCCTTGGTCCTGGCGCTTACTTTTTTCACGATACGAGATACAATGCATTTTCCGCCTCACGCGTCAAACGAATCTGAACTCATGAGCGACACCCATCCAGATCCGAAGACCTCGATTCAGGTGATCGAGCGCATGATGCGCCTGCTGGACGCGCTGGCCGCGCACAGCGACCCTGTCAGCCTGAAGGAGCTTGCGCAGCGCACCGAACTGCATCCTTCGACTGCGCACCGCATCCTGAACGATATGGTGAGTTGCCGTCTCGTCGACCGCTCCGATCCCGGCACTTACCGGCTCGGCATGCGGTTGCTCGAACTCGGCAACCTCGTGAAAGCGCGGCTTTCGGTACGTGACGCGGCGCTTACGCCGATGCGCGAACTGCACCGTCTCACGGGTCAGACCGTCAACCTCTCCGTGCGTCAGGGCGACGAGATCGTCTATATCGAACGCGCCTATTCGGAGCGTTCAGGCATGCAGGTGGTACGCGCCATTGGCGGCCGGGCTCCGCTGCACCTCACTTCGGTCGGCAAGCTCTTTCTTGCCGCCGACGAAGCGAACCGCGTGCGCGCGTACGCCACACGCACCGGCCTGTCGGGCCACACGCGCAACAGCATTACCGACCTCGGACGCCTCGAGCGCGAACTCGCTCACGTACGCCAGCAATTCTGCGCACGTGATAACGAAGAGCTCGAACTGGGCGTGCGCTGCATCGCTGCCGGCATCTACGACGACACCGGCAAGCTGGTGGCAGGTCTTTCGCTCTCGGCGCCCGCGGATCGCCTGCAGGATTCGTGGCTCGGCCAG
This sequence comes from Paraburkholderia nodosa, assembly GCF_001718195.1. GTDB lineage: Bacteria > Pseudomonadota > Gammaproteobacteria > Burkholderiales > Burkholderiaceae > Paraburkholderia > Paraburkholderia nodosa_A. The sequence continues at coordinate 3,678 of NZ_MCNV01000009.1, read as the reverse complement.
TTGAGCAAGACGGCGCTGACGATTTCAGAGTCGCTCGGCTATCACCCGGAGCCTGCTGAAGGCAACGCGCAGCCCGCCTGAAGGCAGGGCGCAGCAGAATCGGGAAGAGCGCAGGCGTGCCCTCCGCTTTTTTTTGGCTTGCTGCCTGACTTACGGATCGAAATCGGACGAACGGCACGCACCAGAAAGCAAAACGCCCCGCAGTTGCGGGGCGTTTGTCGGGTAAGTCCGAAAAGGCGGAGATCAGGTCCCAGCGCCGCCTGCGTCGGCGCTCGTAATGCGCGGCTGCTGGTCGGCGCCGCCATTGTCGAGCCACGTGCGCACGCGCGTTGCATCCGCGAAGCGCGAGTACTTGCCGCTCGAATCGAGCAGGACCATGATCACCGGACGGTTGTGAATCGTCGTCTGCATGACGAGGCACTCACCCGCTTCGTTGATGAAGCCCGTCTTCTGCAGGCCGATGTCCCACGATGCATTGCGCACCAGCGCATTCGTGCTGTTGTAGGCAAGATTGCGCTTGCCCGTGAACACGTCGTAGCTGCGATCGGTCGAGAACTGGCGAATCATCGGGTACTGGTACGCCGCGTTCACCATCTTCACGAGGTCACGCGCGGTCGAGACGTTGCGGCTCGTAAGCCCCGTCGAATTCTCGAAGTGCGTATCGGTCATGCCGAGTTGCTTCGCCTTCGCGTTCATTGCCGCGATGAATGCCGGACGACCGCCCGGGTAATAGCGCGAGAGAGCCGCTGCCGCGCGGTTTTCCGACGCCATCAGCGCGATATGCAGCATGTCCTCGCGCGAGAGCACCGAGCCCACCGAAAGACGCGAGCCCGTGTTCTTCTCGTAGTCGCGGTCTTCGTCCGTGACTTCGATCGGTTCCGAGAGCGACGCCTTCGAGTCGAGCACGACCATCGCGGTCATGAGCTTCGAGATCGAGGCGATCGGCACGACGGCGTGCGAGTTCTTGTCGAACAGCGGCTCGAGGGTGTTCTGGTCGACCACGTACCCCACGCCCGAGCGCAGCATCAGCGAGTCGGGCGAATCGTGCAAACCGAACGCCTGACCGACGCTCGGCTGGCGCGGTTCGAACGCGACACGGCGCACCGCCGAGTGGTGGCGACCGTTCATCGTATAAGTGACGCGGCGTTTCCTGGCCACCGGACGCGCATCGTCTTCCTTGGCGGCGACGGTACGGGTTGCGCCCGCCTTCTTGCTGGCCCTGGCCGTTTCCGGCTCGGCCTTCGCAACCTTCTTGCTGGCTTTATTCACCTTGGCCGTTTTGGCCGGTGCAGCGTCTTGCGACGCAGCAAAGGCGCCCTCAGGCGCCACGAGCGTCGCACCGATCGCGACGGATACAGCAACCGACAATGCGGTGCTGATAACCGACGACGGCATCAGTGAGAACGACAGGAGCTTGTCGGATTTCATTGGTGTTCTTGATGGAGCGGCGGGATCGTTCGCCAAGTGTAGTAAAACCACGAAAAATTCGCAAATTGAAGCACTTATAGGCGCTCATTAAACCGAAGTATGACCTTCGATTGAGCAGGCCAATGCACTTCCCGCATTCGATGGAGTCAGACAATTGCCAAGCCACTCCTCTCGCCGCGACGCCGCTTGCTGAAAACGTTTGCGGCAGACGCAAAATGCGCTTGCTGCGTTAACGGCGTTCGTCGTAGGAACTTGAACTGAGGAAAAAAACAGGTGAGATTTGTCTGACTACCAGTGCCGCCGTGCCGCGCGACGCGCGTTCGACCGCAATGGATCATTAACGTTCCATCCAGGAATTCGGTGGACGCACCCAGGTGAAATCCTATAGGCGCTGTCACGCGATCCATGCCGCATCTTGCCAGAACCCGCCTTTGCGCGCTTGCCCCACCCTTCGCGCAGCCTCCTCCAACTCGCGGCGAACCCCGCGCAACGGGGCATTGGCGCGTTGTCGCGGTTGCGCCATGCGTGGGGCATAAGTGATTGTTTAATAATAAATTATCGACATTGTGCGACGCACCAAAAAGCCTTGACTTTCTTCTGGGGCATCCTAAAATCGAATCAATGTTGCGACGCACAAAGCGAGTGACAGAGCACCAGCGCCGTGCCACTTACTTCAGGCGACCCACGAAGGCCGCCGACATACAGGAGCGTAAACATGAGTCTGCTGACCCCTGAGCAATTCGCCGCTGCCCAGAAAGCCAACCTCGAAACGCTGTTCGGCCTCACCGGCAAGGCATTCGAAGGCGTGGAAAAGCTCGTCGAATTGAATCTTCAGGCCGTCCGCTCGAATCTGGCGGAATCGCAGGAACAGGCCCAGCGCGCACTGTCGGTGAAGGACGCGCAGGAATTCCTGGCCCTGCAAACGAGCTATGCCCAGCCGCTGACCGAAAAGCTGCTGTCGTACGGCCGTCATGTGTATGAAATCGCCTCGGCCACCCAGGCTGAGTTCGCGAAGGTCGCCGAAGCCCACTACGAAGAGCAGAACCGCAAGGTTCAATCGCTCGTCGACAACGTCGCGAAGAATGCGCCGGCCGGCTCGGAAACCGCAGTCGCCGTGATCAAGTCGGCCATCAACGCCGCCAACACGACCTACGAAACGGTCCACAAGGCGACGAAGCAAGCCGTGGAAATGGCGGAAAGCAACTTCAACGCCGCCACCGCTGCTGCGAGCAAGGCTGCGGCCCAGGCGTCGCGCTCGGCTGCCGCTTCGGCCTCGGCCAAGAAGACGGTCTGAAGGTTGTAGCTTGATCCGGTGCGTGCGCTGAAGCAGCGGCGCACCGGCGCCGGGCCTGAACGCTCCGGCATGCCGCCCGGCATGTCACTTACCCGGTCGCCGACCGGGAATCTTTTTTACGCTCCGGCGCCTCTCGTAGCACATACCGCAGGACCCAAAAGCAAACGGCGCACCCCTCACGGAGTGCGCCGTTTCTTCATGCGCGCCGCAACGAGCGGCGCGGCACGAACTTACTTCTTCTTCTGCGGCGGCAGGTCGGTACAAACGCCTTCGTACAGCTCGGCGGCCATGCCGATCGACTCGCCCAGCGTCGGGTGCGGGTGAATCGTCTTGCCGATGTCGGTCGCATCCGCGCCCATTTCCACCGCGAGGCAGACTTCGCTGATGAGGTCGCCCGCGTTCAGGCCGACGATGCCGCCGCCGATCACGCGATGCGTCTCTTCGTCGAAGATCAGCTTCGTGAAGCCTTCGTCGCGGCCGTTGGCGATCGCGCGGCCCGAAGCGGCCCACGGGAACACCGCCTTGCCGTACTTGATGCCTTCGGCCTTGCACTGGTCTTCGGTCTTGCCGGCCCACGCCACTTCCGGATCGGTGTAAGCTACCGAAGGAATCTGCAGCGCGTCGAAGTACGCCTTCTCGCCGTGCGCCGCTTCCGCCGCCACGTGGCCTTCATGCACGGCCTTGTGCGCGAGCATCGGCTGGCCGACCACGTCGCCGATCGCGAAGATGTGCGGCACGTTGGTGCGCATCTGCTTGTCGACTTCGATGAAGCCGCGATCCGTCACCGCTACGCCCGCCTTGTCCGCGCCGATCTTCTTGCCGTTGGGCGAGCGGCCCACGGCGACCAGCACGAGGTCGTAGCGTTGCGGCTCGGCCGGCGCCTTTTCGCCCTCGAACGACACATAGATGCCGTCGTCCTTCGCCTCGGCGTTCGTGGTTTTGGTCTTGAGCATGAC
>NZ_MCNV01000080.1 GCF_001718195.1 Paraburkholderia nodosa | reverse complement strand
CCAGTGTGTGGAACGTTGCGCCCTGATCGGTGCTCTCGAGCAGTTCGCCGGCCTGCGTGGCCAGCAGCAGACGACCATTCGGGAGCTCGGCTGAGGCGAGGATGCTCGCGCCGGTCGGCAGCGTGATCTTGCTCCAGGTGGCGCCGCCATCGGTGGAGCGGTAAGCGTTGCCGAGCAGGCCGTACACGATCATCGCGTTGCCAGCCGCGGCGAGTCCGAAGAGGCTGCCCTTCGACGGCGAGGACATCGCAACGAAGCGCTGCCTGCCGGGGTCGAGTTTGAGCAGCAGCCCCTGCTCGCCCACGATATAGAGCGTCCCGTTAATACGCCGCAGCGCATGCAGGTTCAGGGCGTCCGGGTTGTCGACGCGGTCAAACCATGGAACCCAGTTCTTGCCGCCGTCTTCGGTATGGAAAATGATGTTGAACGAACCGATGACCCAGCCCGAGCGCTCGTCGTCGAACCAGACGTCGAGGAAAGGACGTCCGCCCTGGTCGGCCACGAAGCGCTGGGCCTCCTCGCGCGAGGCCTTCAAGTCCGGCGAATCGCCCCGCTGCTGCGCGTAATAGTCGGTCATCAGCTTCGCGGCCTGCTCGCCGTCAAGCTGGCGCGTCCAGGTATTGCCGCCATCG
>NZ_MCNV01000079.1 GCF_001718195.1 Paraburkholderia nodosa | reverse complement strand
ACAAACACTCTTACGATATATATCTTAAAACATGTTTTAAGACACTCTCCAGACAAGGAGGCCCTATGCGCCACCATTCGCACTTTGGTCAAACCGGCCATCCCGCGCGCGATCCGCGCGACTTCTTCGGCGGCCGCCACCCAGCCATGCAGGCGCTTCACGCGCTGCGCCACGCAATGGGCCGCCATCGCGGCGGCGAAGGTCCCGGCGACTTTGGCGACCGCTTCGGCGACGGTTTCGGCCGCGGCTTCGGCGGTTTCGGCGACGGCGACGGTTTTGGTCGGGGCCGCAAGTTCACGTCCGAAGACCTGCAACTCATGCTGCTCGTGCTGCTCGCCGAGCGCCCGAGCCACGGCTACGAACTCATCAAGGCGCTCGACGCACGTTCGAACGGCTTCTACAGCCCGAGCCCCGGCATGGTCTATCCAGCCCTCACGTACCTCGAGGAACTGGGCTATGTAAGCGTGACGCTCGAAGGCAACCGCAAGCGCTATGAGCTTTCGCCCGAAGGCCGCACGTACCTCGAGGCCAACCGCGAACGCGCGGACCTGATCCTCGCGAAGCTCACGCACTTCGGCCGCAAGATGGAAGTCATGCGCCGCGCCATGGCCGGCGAAGATCCGGCCGAAGGCAGCGCCTGGGTGCGCGAGTTGATCGAGGCGCGCCGCGCGCTCAAGCGCGCGCTGCTGCGT
>NZ_MCNV01000078.1 GCF_001718195.1 Paraburkholderia nodosa | reverse complement strand
TCGTCGCCTTGGTGGGCCTTTACCCCACCAACTAGCTAATCCGCCATCGGCCACCCCAATAGCGCGAGGTCTTGCGATCCCCCGCTTTCATCCATAGATCGTATGCGGTATTAATCCGGCTTTCGCCGGGCTATCCCCCACTACTGGACATGTTCCGATGTATTACTCACCCGTTCGCCACTCGCCGCCAGGATTGCTCCCGCGCTGCCGTTCGACTTGCATGTGTAAGGCATGCCGCCAGCGTTCAATCTGAGCCAGGATCAAACTCTTCAGTTCAATACCTGTTACTGTTTTCGGTTCAGTTAAGAACCGGTCGCTCACTCAAAGCTGACAGGTTTCAGAATAAATTCAAAAACCTGACTTACTTTAGTGTGAGACTCTTGATACTTTTGCTGCTCCCGACATCGCTCCGAAGAACACTATCGGGTCGCCACCGCATCAAGCGCCCACACTTATCGGCTGTAAATTTTTAAAGAGCAATTCGTCTTAATCGCTTCGTTTTCGTTCGCAGCGATCAGCGAAGGAGGCGAATTATGCGGGTCATTCCGGATATCGTCAAGCGACTTTCGAATATTTATTTTTGGGGTCCGCTACGCCAATTTTCGACAGCTACCGGCACCCACACGAGACAGGTCGCCCCTTCTGTCACCAAATCGGGAACGGCAGCTGCATACGGGTCGCAGCACAATCGAATTCGAGCGCA
>NZ_MCNV01000077.1 GCF_001718195.1 Paraburkholderia nodosa | reverse complement strand
GTCGTACTGCGGGCTAAATACAGATGTCGCATCTCTTCCCCGGTCTGATGTTCCTGCAGTGCTGAAGGCCAGCGGTTGAAGCAGCAGGGCGCTTGTGCCTGTTCAGCGGGTCCGGGCAGTCCGCTGGCCAGGTCTGGATGGCTGCGTTGCTAGCGTCTTTCGCTGCGCAAGGTTTACGATCACGGCCTCCATGTCGGCCTGCGTGAACTCGCGCGTCTTCTTCGTGCCGGGCGCACGCTCATGGCTACGCACCTCGATGCCGCGGTTGGTGCGCGAGGGTGAGCCCGAGGCGCGCCGGCCATCGCGCTGCGCCTGCAGCGCCTGCGCCACCTCCAGCGCGTGCGCGAGCCGCTTGTGCTCGATCACCGCGCCCTGGTCCACCTCGGTCAGGCGGTCATACTCGCGATACGGCAGTACCCGCGTGTCGGCCCGCAATTCAATGCGTCCGTCCGGGTAATGCACAGCGCGCGCTGCGCCAGACCTTCAGTCAACTGGTGGTTACTGGTGCTGCCACGCCGTCGCGAAACCAGCCCGGATGCCCCGGATGCCCGATACCGCAGCACCAGGCGCTCGACCTGACGGCGGCAGATGCCTAGCCGTTCAGCCGCTCGCCAGGGCATCAGCTGTGCCTCGGCGACTGCCTCGATCACCTTCAGGCGGTCCAGCTCGCGCATGCTCATCGTGATCATCCCGGTACAGGCCATCGGCGGCTCCACGTATCCGTGAAAACCGTCCAGCATGTACCTCAAATC
>NZ_MCNV01000076.1 GCF_001718195.1 Paraburkholderia nodosa | reverse complement strand
GCCGCGCTCCTCGGGGATCGTCACCGCGAACACCGCTTCGCGCGCCTCGCCCACCTCGGCACGCTCGGCCACGAAGCGCATGCGGTCGAAGTTCATGTTCGCGCCCGAGGTGATCGCCACCAGCGTCTGCCCCTCGATGCCCTCGCGCTCCGCGTACTGCTTCGCGCCCGCCACGGCCAGTGCGCCTGCGGGTTCGAGCACGCTGCGCGTGTCCTGGAAGACGTCCTTGATCGCGGCGCAAAGGGCGTCCGTATCGACCGTGAGCACTTCGTCGAGATACTGGTGGCACAGGCGGAAGGTTTCCTCGCCCACGAGCTTGACGGCCGTGCCGTCCGAGAACAGCCCGACTTCGGTGAGTTCCACGCGCTTGCCCGCCTTGATCGACTGCGCCATCGCGCAGGAATCGTCGGTCTGCACGCCGATCACCCTGATCTCGGGGCGCACGGCTTTTACGTACGCCGCCACGCCCGCGGCCAGCCCGCCGCCGCCGATCGGCACGAAGATCGCGTGAATCGGGGCCTGATGCTGGCTCAGCACCTCCATGGCCACGGTGCCCTGGCCGGCGATCACGTGGGGATCGTCGAACGGATGCACGAAGGTCAGGCCGCGTTCTTCCTGCAGGCGCACGGCGTGGGCGTAGGCGTCGCTGTACGACTCGCCGGCCTGCACGACCTCGACGGTGGCGCCGCCGTGGGCGCGCACGGCATCGACCTTCACCTGCGGCGTGGTCACCGGCACGCAGATCACGGCCTTCACGCCGAGCTTCGCCG
>NZ_MCNV01000075.1 GCF_001718195.1 Paraburkholderia nodosa | reverse complement strand
GGTCGAGGTGCTGCCGCAGTGGAAGCCGCTGCCCACGCCGGTATCGGTGGCGTTCGTGAAGTCTCGACAGTTGTCGCCGCGTGTGCGCGTGTTTGTCGACTGGCTTGCGGAATTGTTCGAGGATGCTGGCACGGTGAATCGCGATCTCTCGCGGGTGCGACAGTTGCTGGAGGGGCTGCAGTTGGCGCCGGTCTGAGCGTTTGCGGTTTTTGCTTTGGCCTTTAGCTTTGGCCTTTACTTGTGTTCGCGTCGGTATGCAGGCGTTGCCCCTGTGCGGGGCGGCACCTACTTTCTTTGCAGCGGCAAAGAAAGTAGGCAAAGAAAGCCGCTCAAACCGCCAGCGCCTGCCACAGTTCACATCTCGACGTAAATGGTGAATGGCTCCGGAGCGTCTGTCACCTCGCACCTTCAGAGTTAGTGACAAGGCGCTCATTCATCCCGCTGCTCGCTTCGCGCGCTGCGGTGGGGTCTGCATGGGAAACCTGGGGGGATTGCCAAGGTTCGCGAGAACGCACGCGCACCAATAGTTTTCGGTTATGCCATTCGGCGCGCGCAGCGCCGCCGGAAGGATGAGCGCCTTGTCACTACCTTTGAAGGTGCGAGGTGACAGACGCTCCGGAGCCATTCACCATTTACGTCGAGATGTGAACTGTGGCAGGCATTGGCGGTTTGAGCGGCTTTCTTTGCCTACTTTCTTTGCCGCTGTGTATGGACCGGAAACATGGGTAACAGGTGTGCGGGGACATGGGTAACACATGATCCGCTCATTCGGGATGGTCCAGGTTGATGGTTCCGAAATGATGATGCAGGAAAAACAGGTCATAGCGGTTGCCGCTTCCTGCGCTGGGGCGCACCGCAACCGGCAGCTTGTGCAGCGCATTTGAAACCTTGAAACACCGGCACCGGAAACGGAGTTCTCCATTCCACCCCACGCGTACCACCGTGTCGTCGCTGCGATATTCGATCGGCGGCAGTGTCTCCGGATACCGGTGCGCACTGGGC
>NZ_MCNV01000074.1 GCF_001718195.1 Paraburkholderia nodosa | reverse complement strand
TTTAACGCTGCGCTTGCGGCGCGCGCGTGAGCTGCTGCTGCAGACCGATATGTCGATCATGCAGATTACGATGGCCTGCGGGTTTCAGTCGGCTTGTCACTTTAGCAAGAGCTATCGGGATGCTTTTGGGAGTGCGCCTACTGGGGAGAGGCGGAAGCGGATTGCACCGCTTTCTGGTGCTGATTCGCCTGTGGCGGCGGCTGTTGTTGTGCCTTCGCCTGTTGTTCATATTTGAAACTTGCTTTCGCGCTGGTCTGCATGCGTTGCCCCTGTGCGGGGCGGCACCTACTTTCTTTGCGGCGGCAAAGAAAGTAGGCAAAGAAAGCCGCTCAAACCGCCAGCGCCTGCCACAGTTCACATCTCGACGTACATGGTGAATGGCTCCGGAGCGTCTGTCACCTCTCGCCCCCAAACGGAGTGACAAGGCGCTCATCCTTCCGGCGGCGCTGCGCGCGCCGAAGGGCATAACCCAACACCGGTGGGGCACATGAGTTCTCGCGAATGCTCATGCGTGCCCGCTGGTTTCCCATGCAGACCCCACCGCAGCGCGCGAAGCGAGCAGCGGGATGAATGACTGCCTTGTCACTCACTTGGGTGGTGCGAGGTGACAGACGCTCCGGAGCCATTCACCATTTACGTCGAGATGTGAACTGTGGCAGGCATTAGCGGTTTGAGCGGCTTTCTTTGCCTACTTTCTTTGCCGCCGTGTATGGACCGGAAACATGGGTAACAGGTGTGCGGGGACATGGGTAACACTTCGGGCGAGTGATTCGCCTGGAGCCGTTCATGCCCTGGAACCCGAGAAACACCATGAACCTGCGTCTGGAATTCGTGAATCTGGCCCTGCAGGACGGCGCCAACCGGCGTGAACTATGCCGGCGTTTCGGCATCAGCCCGAAGACCGGCTACAAGTGGCTTGCCCGGCATGCACAGGATGACGGCGCCACGGCGTTGGCGGACCGCTCGCGCCGGCCCCTGCAGAGTCCGGCGCGCACCATACCCACAGTCGAGCAGCAGG
>NZ_MCNV01000073.1 GCF_001718195.1 Paraburkholderia nodosa | reverse complement strand
GCTGATATGACTTTCGCAGTCAAGTACGCAAGCCTCTGTTGTGAGTGTCCTTTTGCTTTTCGGTGAATCTGCTGGGGGCGGCGCAGCCTGTAACGTCGACGGTGGATCCGGCTGATATCCGTGGGTTGGCTACCACATTACAGGGTGCCGTCGTGTGAACCTGCCGCGCTCTATGTCCGAGAGTCTGGCCTGGAGGCTGTCTCGTAGTATCTTGGCGGATTGTTCACGGACCGTGCTGCGCCGTCCTCAGCAGACTGCTGTTCCTCCGTTGAATGTGCGATGGGTGCCATTATCAATGCGTGCTCGATTGAGGCTCGGTCGGGAGTGAGGTCATGCGCGCAATATCCCACACGAATGCGGCTAGCTCCCGGGCGACCGCGGTCACCGCGACGTTGGAATGCTTGCCACGTGCGACCAGCCTGCGATAGCGCTTGCACAGCCGCAGCTGTGCATCCCACGCGCGATCGACGATGGCCTTGGGCAGTCCTTCATGGCGTCGCTGGATGACGGGGCTTACCTTGGCCGGGTGACGGTACGACCATGCCGCTTCAACCAGCAGGTGACGCGCATGGCCGTTGCCGGCCTTTGTGATGCTGCCCAGCCTGCGTCTCTGGCCCGAGGAATGTTCGGATGGCGTCAGACCAAGCCATGCAGTGAGCTGCCGCGGGTGATCGAAGCGTGACAGATCACCGAGCTCGGCAAGCAAGCCGATGGCGCTGGTGAACTGAATGCCACGTAGCGCCTGGAGCGCTTTGACCACCGGATAGAAACGCCATTGTGGCGCCATCTCGCGCAAGGCCGTCTCGAGTCGTTCGCACTGCGCGAGACGGTCTTCAATGGTCCGGCGATATTCTTCGAACGCAAGCTGTTGCCAGTGCGAATCGAACGAGTAGCCGCTGATCCAGCGCCGGTGTGCAGGCCCCCAGTCGGCGCGGCCGGTATAGCGCACGTCGTGGGCGAGCAGGAAGGCTTTGAGGCGTTGCCTGGCCTGCTTCAGATCCTGTTTGGCGGCGCCCCAGGTGCGGACCAGGTCACGAAACGCTTCGTCCTCGACGGTGGGCACGTGCACGGGCGACAGATCTCCAGCTCGAAGCGCGCGTACCAGTTTCGCTGCATCGCGGCGGTCGGTCTTGACCCGCTCGCCGG
>NZ_MCNV01000072.1 GCF_001718195.1 Paraburkholderia nodosa | reverse complement strand
ACATGGGTAACAGGTGTGCGGGGACATGGGTAACACTTCGGGCGAGTGATTCGCCTGGAGCCGTTCATGCCCTGGAACCCGAGAAACACCATGAACCTGCGTCTGGAATTCGTGAATCTGGCCCTGCAGGACGGCGCCAACCGGCGTGAACTATGCCGGCGTTTCGGCATCAGCCCGAAGACCGGCTACAAGTGGCTTGCCCGGCATGCACAGGATGACGGCGCCACGGCGTTGGCGGACCGCTCGCGCCGGCCCCTGCAGAGTCCGGCGCGCACCATACCCACAGTCGAGCAGCAGGTGGTTGAACTGCGCCAGGCACATCCCGCCTGGGGCGGGCGCAAGATCAAGCGGCGCCTCGAGGATCTCGGCCACACCGCGGTGCCCGCACCGAGCACGGTGACCGGCATCCTGCACCGCCATGGCCTGATCCGCGCGGAGGCTTCGGAGGCGGCCACACCGTGGCAGCGCTTCGAACACGAGCATCCGAATTCACTCTGGCAGATGGACTTCAAGGGCTGGTTTGAGCTGCAGGACGGGCGGCACTGCTCGCCGCTGACGGTGCTGGACGATCATTCGCGTTTCAACCTGACGCTCGATGCGTGCGGCAGGACCGACACCTCCACCGTACGCGCGCATCTGCGGCAGACGTTTCGCCGTTACGGGCTGCCGCTGCGCATCAACGCGGACAACGGCTCGCCATGGGGCAGTCCCGGCCAGCCGGGACAGCTCACCGAACTGGCCATCTGGCTGATCCGGCTCGGTGTGCGTCTGTCCCATAGCCGGGTGGCGCACCCGCAGACCAACGGCAAGGACGAACGGTTTCACCGCACGCTGAAGGCCGAGGTGCTCAGCGGCCGTCGCTTCGACAGCCTGCGCAACGCCCAGCGGGTGTTTGACGAGTGGCGCACGGTCTATAACCATCAGCGCCCGCATCAGGCCCTGCAGATGGCCACTCCGATCACCCGTTACCGGCCCAGTGCGCACCGGTATCCGGAGACACTGCCGCCGATCGAATATCGCAGCGACGACACGGTGGTACGCGTGGGGTGGAATGGAGAACTCCGTTTCCGGTGCCGGTGTTTCAAGGTTTCAAATGCGCTGCACAAGCTGCCGGTTGCGGTGCGCCCCAGCGCAGGAAGCGGCAACCGCTATGACCTGTTTTTCCTGCATCATCATTTCGGAACCATCAACCTGGACCATCCCGAATGAGCGGATCATGTGTTACCCATGTCCCCGCACACCTGTTACCCATGT
>NZ_MCNV01000071.1 GCF_001718195.1 Paraburkholderia nodosa | reverse complement strand
TGTCAGCGGGCGGAGTTATAGAGCCAATTCGGGGGCGGCGTAATCGGGCCACCTGATGGGCGGCGCAATAGAGCCAGTCCAGGGGCGGCGTAATCGAGCCACTGCATGGGCGGCGCAAAGGAGCCACCCTGCGGGCGGCGTGCAGAAGCCAGCGGTAGCGGGCACAAGCGCAATTCGAACTTTCCAAGTCGGTACGCTCCGTTCATTTGAACGGAGCGCCTATGGCCAACAGGAGGTTCGAGTTGTTTGAGTATCGTCACATCCTTGTGCGCATGCGACGCGGTGATTCCGACCGCGACATCGCGCGGCGCCGCCTGATGGGCAGAGCCAAGCTTGCAGCCCTACGGCAGGAAGCCCAGTCGCGAGGCTGGCTCGATCCGGCGCAGCCTATGCCGGAAGACGCCGAGATCGCAAGCGTCCTCAGCGGCGTTCCAAGACAGGTGCCACGCAGTTGCGTCTCCACGGTGGAACCGTACCGCGAGCAGGTTCGAGAGTGGCTCGACGCCGGCGTCCAGGGCACCACAATCCATGCAGCCCTTCAGCGCAATCACGGCTATACCGGCAGTTACGACGCCGTGAAGCGGATGCTGCGCCGTCTGGCGGCCGAACGCGTCGTCAAGGCGACGACGATCCTCGAGTTCGCGCCCGCCGAAGCCGCCCAGGTTGATTTCGGCGCCGGCCCTGTGCTCACGCACGAGTCCGGTATCCCACTCAAGACGTGGATCTTCGTCATGACCCTGTGCTGGTCCCGGCATCAGTATGCCGAGGTCGTACTGGACCAGACCGTCGAGACGTGGCTGGCCTGTCATCGCCGCGCCTTCGAATGGTTCGGGGGCTGTCACGCGCCTGCCCGATGTGCCGCCAGTGCTGGCCGTGTGGTCCGAGGTCAAGGTGCATACGGACGGCCACGTCGTCTACAAGAAGGCGCTGTACTCAGTGCCCTTCACGCTGGTCGGCAAGCAGCTGTGGCTCAAGGCCACCGACACGGTCGTGCAGGCGTTCCACCGGCACGAGCTCGTCGCAACCCATCCACGGCTACGCAAGCCGGGGGACCGGCACACCGTGCGCGACCACCAGCCGCCCGAGGCACAGGCCTGGCTCGAGCACGATCCCCAGTGGTGCCTCGCGCGTGCGAAGGATATCGGGCCGGCCTGCCATGCCGTCATCCTCGCGATGTTCAACAACACGGTGCTTGAGAACCTGCGCGGCGCACAGGGCATCGTGCGCCTGCGCGAGAAGGTTGGCGATGCGCGCCTGAACGCTGCGTGCGAGCGTGCGCTCGCGTTCTCCAGTCCCCAGTATCGCACCATCAAGACGATCCTCGACAAGGGACTCGACAGCGAGGCGGCGGCGCCATCCACGACTACGGCGCCCACTGATACCTACCTGAACGGCGGCCGCTTCGGCCGCGACCTTCAATCCCTTCTGATCCATTGAGCCGGCCATGAATCCAAGCCCCGAACTGAACACTATCCTCAAGCAGCTGCGCCTCTCGGGCATCCTCGACTCGCTCGAACAGCGAAACCGTGAAGCCATTGACGGCCAACTTGCCTACACCGAGTTCCTCGCGATGCTGCTGCATGACGAGATCGCGCGACGCGACACGAAGAAGTTGCCCGTGCCGGCTTCGCGATGGGCAAGACACTCGAGACGTTCAACTTCGATCTGGTGCCCAAGCTCAACCGAGCCTATATCCACGATCTCGCTACCGGTCGCTACATCGACGAGAAGGTCTGTGTCCTGCTGGTCGGCGGAACAGGCGTCGGCAAGTCACACCTGGCGCAGGCATTGGGCCACTGCGCGGCCCGGCAAGGGCGTGACGTGCTGTTCATCTCACAGACGGATCTGCTCAAGAAGCTGCACGCGGCTCGCGCCACAGGCCTGTACGAGCGCAGGTTCCAGCAGTTCGTACGTGTGCCGCTGCTCATCATCGACGACTTCGCAGTCAAACCGCTGCACCCGCCCCACGACGAAGACTTCCACGATCTGATCGCCGCCAGGTACGAGCGAGCGGCTTCGATCGTCACGTCAAATTTAGATCTGAGCGAATGGGGCGACGCGTTTCCCGACAACCGCATCCTGGGCGCCGCGACGCTGGACCGGCTACGCCACGGCGCCTATCGCGTCGTGATCGAGGGCGAGAGCTTCCGCAAGCCCAAACC
>NZ_MCNV01000008.1 GCF_001718195.1 Paraburkholderia nodosa | reverse complement strand
GCCGTTGCGGCCGAGCAGCACGGTGAGTTCACCCTCGGGCACCGTCATCGAGACGTTGCGCAGGATGTGGCTGCCGCCATAGTACTGATTCAGCGATTCGATGGTTAGCATGACTGATCTATTCAAAACGGCCCTAGCGGCCCAGATACGATTCGATGACCGCTTCGTCGCGCTTCACGTCCTCGAGCGTGCCGTGCGCGAGCACGCTGCCTTCGGCCATCACCGTGACGCGCCCGGTTTCCCCCGCAAGCGCCGCGACGAACTCCATGTCGTGCTCGACCACCATCATCGAGCAGCTCCCGCGCAGGCGGTTGAGGAGCGTCGCGAGTTCCATGGTCTCGTCGTCGGTCATGCCGGCGGCGGGCTCGTCGAGCAGCAACAGCTGCGGCCTTTGCATGAGCAGCATGCCGATTTCGAGCCGCTGCTTCTGGCCGTGCGAGAGCTCGCCCGCGAGGCGTCGCGCGTCACTTTCCAGCCGGATCACCTCGAGCGTTTCCTCGATCTTCGCCTGCGCCTCGCGGCCAAGGCGCGCGCGCAGCGTGGCGAACCAGCCCTTGTCGGCCTTCATCGCGAGTTCGAGGTTCTCCCAGACGGGATGCTGCTCGAACACCGTGGGCTTCTGGAACTTGCGGCCAATACCGGCGCGCGCGATCGCCGGCTCGTTCATGCGCGTGAGGTCCAGCGTCTGCCCGAGGAACACCTTGCCGGAATCTGGCTCGGTCTTGCCGGTGATGACATCCATCATCGTGGTCTTGCCCGCACCGTTCGGGCCGATCACGCAGCGCAGCTCGCCCGCGTCGATCACGAGCGAAAGCTTGTTGAGCGCGCGAAAGCCGTCGAAGCTCACGGTCACGTCTTCGAGATACAGGATCGTGCCGTGCGAGATGTCGATCGCGCCGGGTTCGACCACGTGCCCGAGTTCCGCCACGCCGGAGAGGGCGAGTTCGTCGTACTTGAGGGCGTCGTCGAAGGGGTTGTGGTTGAGCGGGTCGCTGATCACGCTATGTCCGTTCATGGGCGTTCGCTCCGCGTGGTGATCCGCTTCCGGATGAGTTCGATGAGTCCCATGATGCCGTTGGGCAGCAACAGCGGCACGAGCACGAACATCAGGCCGAGGAAGAACAGCCAGTACTCGGCGAAATGCGCGGTGAAAAAGCTCTTTGCACCGTTCACGGCGAACGCGCCGATGATCGGCCCGATGAGCGTGCCGCGTCCGCCCACGGCCACCCAGATCGCCATTTCGATCGAGTTGCCAGGCGACATCTCGCTCGGGTTGATGATGCCGACCTGCGGTACGTAGAGCGCGCCCGCAATGCCGCACAGGACGGCCGAGACGGTCCACACGAAGAGCTTGTAGCCCAGCGGGCTGTAGCCGAGAAACATGAGGCGCGTTTCGCCGTCGCGCACCGCGGTCACGACACGCCCGAGCTTCGAGGTGACGATGGCCCGCGCGCCGAGAAACGCGAGCACGAGCACGGCGAACGTCAGCAGGAACAGCACGGTGCGCGTGCCCGGATGCGTGATCGGCATGCCCGCGATGCGCTTGAAGTCCGTGAAGCCGTTGTTGCCGCCGAAGCCGGTTTCGTTGCGGTAGAAGAGCAGCATCGCGGCGAACGTCATGGCCTGCGTGATGATCGAGAGGTACACGCCTTTCACGCGCGAGCGGAACGTGAAGAAGCCGAACACCCAGGCGACCACGGCGGGCACAAGCACGACGAGCAGGAGTGCATACCAGAGATGCTCTGTGCCTTGCCAGTACCACGGCAGCGCATGCCAGTCGAGAAACACCATGAAGTCGGGCAGGTCGCTGCCGTACTTGCCGTCGTGACCGATCTCGCGCATGAGGTACATGCCGATGGCGTAGCCGCCCAGCGCGAAGAAGAGGCCGTGCCCGAGGCTCAGAATGCCGCAGTAACCCCACACGAGATCGAGCGCAAGTGCAGCGATCGCATAGCACATGAGCTTGCCGACGAGCGTCATCGCATACGCGGAAAGATGCAGTGCGCTCGATTGCGGCAGCACCAGCGCGCAAAGCGGGACGCCCACGCCGATCACGAGGATCAGCACGATGAGCGCGAGCCAGGCGCGCGGCGAGAGCAGGGCCGGCCGCGCGGGCAAGCCAAGGGCGAACGTTTCGGCGCCGTCGGCTGAAGTTCGCGAGGCGCCCAGCGTGTGACGCGCGGAAGAGGAAGTGACGCTCGTCATGTCATGCCTCCGCGCTGCGGCCCTTGAGGGCGAACAGCCCCTGCGGACGCTTCTGGATGAAGAGCACGATCAGCACGAGCACGGCGATCTTCGCGAGCACGGCGCCCCAGAACGGCTCGATGGCCTTGGAGACGAGCCCGAGACCGAAGCCGCCGATGACGGTGCCCGCAATCTGCCCGACGCCGCCCAACACCACCGCCATGAACGAATCGATGATGTAGCTCTGGCCGAGATCGGGACCGACGTTGCCGATCTGCGAGAGCGCGCAGCCGCCAAGTCCCGCCACGCCCGCGCCGAACGCGAAAGCCCACGCATCCACGCGCGCGGTGCGCACGCCCACGCAGGCCGCCATGCGGCGGTTTTGCGTGACGGCGCGCACGAACAGGCCAAGACGCGTCTTCGTGAGCACGGTCCACGCAACGCCCACCACGATCAGCGAGAACGCGAGGATCGCGAGGCGGTTGTACGGCAGGATGAGGTTCGGCATGACGCTCACGCCGCCGCTCATCCACGAGGGGTTTTCGACCTGCACGTTCTGCGCGCCGAAGATCATGCGCGTGGCCTGAATGAGGATGAGGCTGATGCCGAACGTCGTGAGCAGCGTCTCGAGCGGGCGGCCGTAGAGGTGACGGATCACGAGCCGCTCGATCACCGCGCCTACGAGCGCGGCAGCAACGAACGAAGCGGGAATCGCGAAGAGCGGATACCAGTCGAACGCGCCCGGCGCATAGCGCTGCACGAGCGTTTGGACGACGTAGGTTGCGTACGCGCCGATCATCAGGAACTCGCCGTGCGCCATGTTGATGACGCCGATGAGTCCATAGGTGATCGCGAGGCCGAGCGCCGCGAGCAGCAGCACGCTGCCGAGCGAGAGGCCCGCGAACAGCGTGCCGGCGATCTCGCTGCGGCGCTGGATGGCATCGAGCGCATCGATGCCCTGTTGCGCTGCTGATCGCACATCGGCATCGGGCTCGCTGTACGCGCCGCTCGCGTTCTTCGCGACGAGCGGGCGCAGCAGTTCGTACATGTCGACGTCGCGGCGCGCCGCGACGAGCTTCGCCGCTTCGAGACGCGTGGCCGCAATCGGATCGTGAAGCGCGGTCATCGCCCAGAGCGTGTCGAGACGGCGCTTGAGTGCCGGGTCGGTTTCATTCGCGCGCGCGGCGTCGATCATCGGCTTCATGGCGGGATCGGGGTTCTTCAGCAGCCCGGCGATGGCGGCGCGGCGCGTTTCCAGATCGGGCGAGGCGAGTTGCAGGCCCGAGACCGCGCCCGCGACCTTCGAGCGCAAGAGGTTGTTCAGCGTGATGGGCTGCGCGCTCGAAGCGATGTTCGCGGCGACAGGTTGCCCAGTGGCTGCGTCGCGTGCATTGTCGCCATCTTGCACGAGCACTTCGCCCGAATCGGTTGCCGTGACGTTGTCGCCGGCGAGCGCTTTCAGGAGCGCAAGCGAAGCGGCGTCGTGCGTGGCGATGAGCTTGTCGATGGCCGCGGATTTCGCGTCGAAGTCGTCGCCGCCGAGCGGCGCGACGTCGGCCGCATCGAGCGCGTGCGCGCAAGTGCATAGCGCCGTGAAGAGCGCAGCGGCGGCGAGCGCGTGGCGCAGGCCCGCTTGCGCGTACCTCGGGAGTGAGAGAGCCATGGTGCTTTCTTTTTTGGTGCGGGCCACAGCGCAACAGCCTGAAGTTACGCCGCGGCCCGTAGACAGAGCACGCGAGCGCGCGCCACGTTGCGGCGCGGCGCTCGCGAAGACAACGTCAGGCCACGCGCGAGCGGCGCAGGAAGGCGGGCAGCGCGTTCGAGGTGACCACATCCGGCTTGCCTTCGTTGCCGGCGATGAACGGGCTCCACGGCTGCGCGCGCACGGCGGTCTTCGTCTTCCAGACGACATTGAACTGGCCGTCACCGCGAATCTCGCCGATCATCACCGGCTTGTGCAGGTGGTGGTTGCCGTCCATCGTGAGCGTAAAGCCCGAGGGCGCCGCCACGGTCTGGCCGATCATGGCCACGCGCACCTTGTCGACGTCGGTGCTCTTCGCCTTTTCCACGGCCTGCTTCCACATGTGGATGCCGACAAACGTCGCTTCCATCGGGTCGTTGGTCACGCGTTTGCTGCCGCCGGGCAGGTTGTTCGCCTGCACCCAGGCTTCGAACTGCTCCTTGAACTTCGTGTTGTTCGGGCCTTTCACCGACATGAAGTAATTCCACGCCGCGAGGTGTCCCACGAGCGGCTTCGTGTCGATGCCGCGCAACTCTTCCTCGCCCACGGAGAACGCGACCACGGGCACGTCGGTCGCCTTGATGCCCTGGTTGCCGAGCTCCTTGTAGAACGGCACGTTCGAGTCGCCGTTGATGGTCGACACGACAGTAGTCTTGCCGCCTTGCGAGAACGTCTTGATGTTCGCGACGATGGTTTGATAGTCGCTATGGCCGAACGGCGTGTAGACCTCCTGAATATCGCTGTCTTTCACGCCCTTCGAGTGCAGGAAGGCGCGCAGGATCTTGTTGGTCGTGCGCGGATACACATAATCGGTGCCGAGCAGGAAAAAGCGCTTCGCGCCGCCGCCTTCGGCACTCATCAGGTATTCCACCGCGGGAATCGCCTGCTGGTTGGGCGCCGCGCCCGTGTAGAACACATTGCGCGACATTTCTTCCCCTTCGTACTGCACGGGGTAGTAGAGCAGGCCGTTGAGCTCCTCGAACACGGGCAGCACCGACTTGCGCGACACCGAAGTCCAGCAGCCGAATACGCAGGCCACCTTGTCCTGCGTGAGGAGCTGGCGCGCCTTTTCGGCGAAGAGCGGCCAGTTCGAGGCCGGATCGACCACTACGGGCTGGATTTGGCGCCCCATCACGCCGCCGTTCTTGTTGATGTCGGCAATCGTCATCAACGCGGTGTCTTTCAGTGAGGTCTCCGAAATGGCCATCGTGCCCGAGAGCGAGTGCAGGATGCCGACCTTGATCGGCCCGCTGCCGGTGTCCGCGTGCGCGAACGGCATGCGCCCCGCGGCCGCGAGTGCGCCCGACATCGTCCCGAGTTTCAACAGACTGCGACGTTTCATTTTTGTGCCTCTTGTCCGTGAGTGAGTCGTGGGCCGTGGCGCGGGGTCGTTTTGTCGTCTTGCGCGCCGCCCGGTGTGTGTGGCCTGTCTTGCGCATACCCTTCTGCAAGCGTTGTGCCAGCGTGAAGGTCAAGCGCCAGGCTTGCCCCATAAGGCGCGCGGCGATGCGGGGCGCATCGGCGGTGACGCAACGGGCGGGCGATTGTGGTGCAGCGAGATGCATGTTCGGGCGCGCTGCATCGTCTCAGTGCGCGTGTGCATGAAGCCGGACGAATGGCGCGTCGGGGCACGCTGCATCGTTGTGCATGAGGGGCGTGCCGGTGGCTGCACGCAGTGGAGCGGAGTGAATGATCCAGAAATGACAAAGGGCGCGGCCTGAGCCGCGCCCCTTCCTTACGCTGGCGTGCGCCTGCTTAGTACGTCGGCACCTTGGGGTCGACCTGGCGCGACCAGGCGTCGATGCCGCCTTGCAGGTTGAACACCTTCGTGTAGCCGCGCGACTCGAGGAACATCGCCACCTGGGCGCTGCGCGCGCCGTGGTGGCAAATGCAGACGATCTGCGCCTCGTCGTCCAGCTCCTCGCTTCGCGCAGGGACCTCGCGCATGGGGATCGACAGGCTGCCGGCGATCTTTGCCGTTTCGATTTCCCACGGCTCGCGCACGTCGAGCAGTACGGGAGTCTCGCGCGAGGTGTCGGCAAGCCATTCGGCGAGGGCGGGGGCGGTCAGATTCTGCATGGAACACTCAATCGGGTAAGTAAGCCGGGCTGCCGTGCACGGAACCCGGCGATGCGGCAGGTTGGCAGCGCCTTAGAACTTGAAGCGCGGCGGATGCACGGCGTTCTGCAGCGGCTCGACATACGTTTCGAACACGCCGGCAATACGGAACTGCTTTTCGTCGATGCGCGTGATGATCTGCGCTTCCATGACGGGCGCGCCGCCCACGAAAGCCGCCAGTCGCCCGCCCACCTTGAGCTGCTCGAGCAGTTCCTGCGGCACGACCGGCAGGCCGCCCGAGACGCAGATCACATCGTACGGCGCGTTCGCGGCCCAGCCGCGTGCGCCGTCGCCGACCACGACTTCGGCGTTGAGCACGCCGTTCTTGACGAAGTTCGCGCGCGCGAATTCGGCGAGTTCGGTGTCGATCTCCACGCTCAGCACCTTCTGCGCCCGGTGCGCGAGCAGCGCCGCCATGTAGCCGGAGCCCGCGCCGATTTCGAGCACGCTCTCATGCTTCTTGATCGCGAGTTCCTGCAGCACGCGCGCTTCGACGCGCGGCGCCATCATGTGCTGGCCGTTCGGCAGCGGCACTTCGAGGTCGGCGAACGCGAGGGCGGTATAGGCCTCGGGGACGAAATGCTCACGCTTGACGATCGAGAGCAGGTTCAGCACGTCCTGGTCGAGCACTTCCCAGGGGCGAATCTGCTGTTCGATCATGTTGAAACGCGCTTGTTCGATGTTCATGGTGACTCGGCGTTGTGGTCGGGATCGGTTCGGTCCAAGCCCGGCAAAAAGGGTGTCGGGCAATCGGAGAATTGTAGCAAACCGGCTGCTGGCCCGGCCGCGCCGCCGACAGCCCGAAGGGGTTCCGGCGGGATTGACGGATCGGTGTTTGTCCTGGCTTCGTGAGCCTTGCGGTTTTGCGGTTCTCGTACCAAAAATGTAATCGATTACATTTTGACGCGCCCAGACGGCTCACGCCGCGGCCGCCGCAGGCTTCCGAACCGGTCACCATCGCCTTCGCCCATGTCCGCTCGCTCGTCCAGAACGTCGCAACTGCGGCCGCAGCCGTCTGAAGACGCCCGCGCCGATACCGCCGCGCGCGGCGGCTCGATCGCGGCGGTGGCGCAGCGCGCGGGGGTCTCGGTCGCGACGGTTTCGCGCGTGCTCAACGGTCATGCGAACGTGCGCGCCGCCACGCGCGAGCGCGTGCTCTCCGAGATCGAAACGAGCGGCTACCGCGTGAACGAACTCGCGCGCAACCTGCGCACGGCCGAAAGCCGCCTGCTCCTGACGATGGTGCCCGACTTCGGCAACCCGTTTTATGCGGAGATCGTGCGCGGCATCGACAGCGTCGCGCGCCAGCACGGGTTTTTCCTGCTGCTGTGCGACACGGGCGCGGACGCCGGCCGCGAGCGCAGCTACTTCGACCTGCTGCGCCGCCATCGCGCGGACGGGGCGATCTGCCTCGACCCGGCAACCGTGCAACATGCGCTGGCCGCCGAATCGACGGCGCTGCCGTGGGTGGCCTGCTGCGAGTTCGATCCGGACGTGGGCGTGCCGTATGTCGGCATCGACAACTACCGGGCCGCGCACGACGCCGTGCGGCATCTGATCGCGCGGGGGCGGCGACGTGTCGCGCTCATCAACTCCGACGAGCACTATCTCTACGCACGGCAGCGCCGCGAGGGCTGGCGCGATGCGCTCGGCGAAGCGGGCATCGCGATGCGCGACGCGTGGCGCGTGAACGTGAACTGCCTCGACTACGACGCGGGCGCGCAGGCCGCCGCCGCGCTCATGCAGTTGCCGGCGGGCGAAGCGCCGGACGCGATCTTCGCGGTGTCGGACACGCTCGCGGTGGGCGTGGTCAATGGCCTGCGCGGCGCGGGACGGCGCGTGCCGCGCGACGTCGCCGTGGTCGGCTTCGACGATATCGCGCTCGCCGCGCAGATCGACCCGCCGCTCACGACGATCGCGCAGCCCATGCGGGAACTGGGCGAGACGGCCGCGCGTCTGTTGCTGCGGCGTTTCGCGGACCCGCGCGCGAGCGTGCCGGGCGTGCTGCTGCCGCATCGGCTGGTGGTGCGCGAGAGCGGGTGAAGTCGAAATAACGCAAACGAACACATAGCAGGGGAGACCAGCGGAGCGAAGGCGGGCGGCGAGCGCCGCCCGCCGGAGCCCGCCGACAAGGCCACTGGAGGAGCGCACGCGCATGAGCGTCGCCGTCAAGTTCAACGACATCCGCAAGGACTTCGGTCCCGTGCGCGTGCTGCACGGCGTGAGCTTCGAGCTCGCGCCGGGGCGCATTCACGGCCTTTTGGGCGAGAACGGCGCGGGCAAATCGACGCTCATGAAGATTCTCGCGGGCTACGAAAACGCGAGCGCGGGCGAGATACTGGTGGACGGCGTGGCGCGCCGCTTCGACGGCTCGCGCGAGGCTGAAGCCGCCGGCATCGTGCTGATCCACCAGGAGTTCAACCTGGCCGAGCACCTGACGATCGCGCAGAACATCTTCCTCGGCCACGAGAAGCGCAAAGGCTGGCTCGTCGACGACGCTGCCATGCGCCGCGAAGCGCGCGAACTGCTCGCGCAGGTGGGCCTCGCGCGCGACCCGGACGTGAAGGTGCGCGACCTCATCGTCGCCGAAAAACAGCTCGTGGAGATCGCCAAGGCGCTCTCGCGGCACGCGCGCCTCCTGATCATGGACGAGCCCACGGCCACGCTCACGCTCGCCGAAACCGCGCGCCTTTTCGCGCTCATGACGAAGCTGCGCGCATCTGGCACGACGCTCGTCTACATCTCGCACAAGCTCGACGAGGTGGAGAGGATCACCGACGACGTGGTCGTGATGCGCGACGGTCGCTTCGTGGCCGCGAGCGCGACGGCCGGGCTCGCGCGCCAGCAGATGGCGAACCTCATGGTGGGCCGTGACGTCTCCGACATGTTTCCGGAGAAAGGCGCGGCGCCCGAGCTTGCCCCCGTGGCGCTGCGCGTGACGCATCTGAGCGTGCCGGGCTGGGTCGAGAATCTGGGCTTCGAGGTGCGCGCGGGCGAGATTCTCGGCTTCGCGGGACTCGTGGGCGCGGGACGCAGCGAGGCGTTCGAGGCGATCGTGGGCTTGCGCCACAAGCACGCAGGCGAGATCGAGATCGACGGCCGCCCGGTCACGCTGCGCCACCCGCGCGACGCGATGCGCCACGGCCTCACGTACCTGAGCGAAGACCGCAAGGGCCGCGGCCTGCACATGAACCTCACGCTGCAGGACAACCTCACGCTCATGACACTCGAGCGCTACGGTCATCCGCTGCTCGATCTGAAGGCGGGCCGCCGCGCGCTCGAGAAAGCGGTGCGCGACTTCGGCATCCGCACCGGCGACCTCGACAGCCGCGCGCGCATGCTCTCGGGCGGCAACCAGCAGAAGCTCGCGCTCGCCAAGTTCCTGCAGCCCGACCCGCGCGTGATCGTGCTCGACGAGCCCACGCGCGGCGTGGACGTGGGCGCGAAGCGCGACATCTATTTCCTGATCCAGCGGCTCGCGGCCTCGGGGCGCGCGGTCGTCGTGATCTCGTCCGAACTGGTCGAGCTGATCGGGCTCGCGCATCGCGTGGCCGTGATGCGCGCGGGCCGGCTCGTCGCCACGCTCGGGCACGAACATCTGAACGAAGAGGAGCTGATCGCTCATGCAACCGGCACCCACTGACGCTACGTCCGAAGGCCGTGGCGCGCGCTCGGCCGCGGCGCGATTCGTGCACCGGCTCGCAGGCGTCGGGCCGCTCATCGGCCTGATCCTGCTTTGTGTGCTCGGCACGCTGCTCAACCGCGATTTCGCCACCGCCGGCAACCTGCTCAACGTGCTCACGCGCACCTCGTTCATCGGCATCATTTCCGTGGGCATGACGTTCGTGATCATTTCGGGCGGCATCGACCTGTCGGTCGGCTCGATGGCCGCGCTGATCGCGGGCGTGATGATCTGGGTGATGAATACGCTGGCGGCGAGCGAACACGCGTTTGCACCCCTGGCCATCGTCGCGATCGGTATTGCGATTGCGCTCGTGCTCGGCGCGGCGTTTGGGCTCGCGCATGGCTTGCTGATCACACGCGGACGCATCGAGCCTTTCATCGTCACGCTCGGCACGCTAGGCATCTTCCGCTCGGTGCTGACATGGCTTGCCGATGGCGGCGCGCTCACGCTGCAGAACAATCTCGTCGATCTCTACGGGCCGGTCTATTACGCGAGCCTTTTCGGCATTCCGGTGCCCGTGTGGGTGTTCGCGCTCACGGCGGCGGGCGGTGCGCTCATTCTCAACCGCACGGCGTTCGGACGGCACGTGCAGGCGATCGGCTCGAACGAGCAGGTCGCGCGCTATGCGGCGATCCGCGTCGATCGCGTGAAGTGCGCAACCTACGTGCTGCTGGGCGTGTGCGTGGGCGTGGCGACGGTGCTCTATGTGCCGCGTCTGGGCTCCGCCACGCCGACTACGGGCTTGTTGTGGGAACTGGAGGCGATCGCCGCGGTGGTGGTGGGCGGCACGGCGCTCAAGGGCGGCGAAGGGCGCGTGGCGGGCACCGTGGTCGGCGCGGTGTTGCTCTCGGTCATCGCCAATATTCTCAATCTCACGAGCATCATCAGCGTGTATCTGAATGCGGCGGTGCAGGGCGTGGCGATCATTGCCGTAGCGTTCCTGCAGCGCGGCAGACGGTAAGGATGTCGAAGCAGATCTGGCAGGGCGGTGGGGAAGTCGAAGGAGGCAGCGAAAACTCAACGCAAGAACGGGCGCGGGAGCGCACGACAGGAGACGGCATCATGAAGAAGATGATTCGAACGATGTGTGCGGGCGCGCTGGCGCTCGGCGTAGCGGCGACGTTCGGTGCGGGCGCGGCGCGCGCCGACGACAAGGTCACGCTGGGCGTGGCGATTCCCACGGCCGACCATGGCTTCACGGGCGGCATCGTCTGGTGGGCGAACGAGGCGAAGAAGGACCTCGAAAAGGCCCATCCGGACCTCAAGGTCATCGTCAAGACGGCGGCGAACGCGCCCGATCAGGCGAACCAGCTGCAGGACCTCGTGACCGTCAACAAGATCAACGCGCTCGTGATCTTCCCGTACGAATCGGCTTCGCTCACGCAGCCGGTCGCGCAGGTGAAGAAGCAGGGCGTGTACGTGACGGTGGTCGATCGCGGCTTGACCGACACGAGCGCGCAGAATGCCTATGTGGCCGGCGACAACACGGCGTTCGGCAAGATCCCCGCCGAATATCTCGCGAAGCAGCTGGGCGGCAAGGGCGACATCGTCGCGCTGCGCGGCATTCCCACCACGCTCGACAACGAGCGCTGGACGGCGTTCACGAACGTGCTGAAGAACTATCCAGGCATCAAGATTCTTGACGCGAAATACGCGAACTGGAACCGCGACGACGCGTTCAAGACGATGCAGGACTACCTGACGCGCTTCAAGCACATCGACGCCGTCTGGGCCGCCGACGACGACATGGCCGTGGGCGTGCTCAAGGCGATCGACCAGGCCAAGCGCAACGACATCAAGATCGTGTTCGGCGGCGCGGGCTCGAAGGAGATGGTCAAGCGCGTGATGGACGGCGACCCGCTCATCAAGGCCGATGTGTCGTATTCGCCGAAGTTCATCTACGACGCGATCAAGCTCACGGCCGAAGCACGTTTGCAGGGCAAGTCGCTGCCGCCCACGACGATCATCCCCTCGGTGCTGATCACCAAGGAGAACGCGAAGCAGTTCTACTTCCCCGATTCGCCGTTCTGAGGACGGGGCTTGCGATGAAGACGATCAAGGGCCCAGCGATTTTCCTCGCGCAGTTTCTTGGCGACGACGCGCCGTTCGACAGCTTCGCGCACATGGCCGGCTGGGCGGCCCAGCTCGGCTACAAGGGCATCCAGGTGCCCACCGATGCGCGCCTCGTCGATCTCGCGCAGGCCGCGTCGAGCGTGGCGTACTGCGACGACCTGCGCCAGCAGGCCGACGATGCGGGCGTGACGATCACCGAGCTTTCCACACATCTGCAAGGACAGCTCGTGGCCGTGCACCCCGCCTACGACACGCTGTTCGACGGCTTCGCGCCACCGCAGGTGCGCGGCAAGCGCGACGCGCGCACGGCATGGGCCATCGAGCAGCTGATGCTGGCCGCGCGCGCCTCGAAGAATCTGGGCTTAAGCGCGCACGTGACGTTTTCGGGCGCGCTCGCGTGGCCGTACGTCTATCCGTGGCCGCAGCGGCCGGCGGGGCTCGTCGAAGCCGCCTTCGACGAACTCGCGCGCCGCTGGCGGCCGATTCTCGACGCGTTCGATGCAGCGGGCGTCGACGTCTGCTATGAACTGCATCCGGGCGAGGATCTGCACGATGGCGTGACGTTCGAGCGCTTTCTTGCGGCAGTGGGCGAGCATCCCCGCGCGAACATCCTCTACGACCCGAGCCACTTCGTGCTGCAGCAGCTCGATTACCTCGCGTTCATCGACCTCTATCACGCGCGCATCAAGGCCTTTCACGTGAAGGACGCCGAATTCCGCCCCACGGGCAAACAAGGTGTGTACGGCGGCTACAGCACATGGGTGGAGCGCGCGGGGCGCTTTCGCTCGCTTGGCGACGGGCAGATCGACTTCGGCGCGATCTTCTCGAAGCTCACGCAGTACGACTATCCGGGCTGGGCGGTGCTCGAGTGGGAGTGTGCGCTCAAGCATCCGCACGATGGCGCGCGCGAGGGCGCGGAGTTCATCAAGCGGCGCCTCATTCGCGTGGCGGAGCACGCGTTCGACGACTTCGCGGGCAGCGGCGTCGATGCGGCGCAGGTGAAGGGCGTGCTGGGCCTCTGAACGAGATTCTCGCAGGAGACACGCAATGACTCGAAGACTCAGGCTCGGGATGGTCGGCGGCGGCGAGGGGGCGTTCATTGGCGCCGTGCATCGCATCGCGGCGCGTCTCGACGATGGTTTCGAACTCGTCGCGGGCGCACTGTCGTCCGATGCGGCGCGCGCGCAGTCGAGCGCCGAGGCGCTCGGCCTCGCGCGCAGCTACGCCGACTGGCGCGAGATGGCGAGCGTGGAAGGCGCGCGCGAGGACGGCATCGATGCGGTGGCCATCGTCACGCCGAACCATCTGCACGCGCCGGTGGCGCATGCGTTCATGGAGGCGGGCATCCACGTGATCTGCGACAAGCCGCTCGCGGTCTCGCTCGCCGAGGGCGAAGCGCTCGCCAGGCACGCGCGCGACGCGAATCTCGTATTCGCGCTCACGCATACGTATTCGGGCTATCCGCTCGTGCGGCATGCGCGCGAGATGGTCGCGGCGGGTGAGATTGGCGAGGTGCGCATCGTGCAGGTCGAGTATGCGCAGGACTGGCTCGCCAATCCGGTCGAGCGCAGTGGCGCGAACCGCCAGGCGATGTGGCGCACGGATCCCGCGCTCGCGGGCCCGGCGGGGTGTCTGGGCGACATCGGCACGCATGCCTATCAGCTGGCGGCCTTCGTGAGTGCGCTCGTGCCGGAAGCGCTTGCGGCCGAAGTGCACACCTTCGTGCCGGGCCGCCGCGTGGACGATCACGTGCAGGCCATGCTGCGCTACGCCAACGGCGCGCGCGGCATGCTGTGGGCGAGCCAGGTGGCGAGCGGCGCGGAGAACGCGTTGCGGCTGCGCGTATATGGCACGAAGGCAAGCCTCGCGTTCGATCAGGAGGAGCCCAACCTGCTGTGGTTCACGCCGCAGGGCGGCGAGGCGCAGCGGCTCACGCGCGGCCGCGTGACGGGGGCCGCCGCACGGCACGCGACGCGCGTGCCGCCGGGGCATCCGGAAGGCTATCTCGAAGCGTTCGCGCAGCTCTATCGCGACGCAGCCGCGCAGATCCTCGCGCGCGAGGCCGGTGAGCCCGCGCCGAGCGCAAGCCGGCTATTGACGACGGTCGACGACGGCGTGGAGGGACTGCGCTTTATCGACGCCGTGCTGGCAAGCAGCGCGGCGGGTGGCGTCTGGCGCAGCATCTCCCGAGCGTGAATGGCGCGTCGCGTGGTCATGGAAATCTGGATGAATGGACTGCCGACTCCAGCGGCGGACGTCGTTTTACTCCTGCGGAAAGCGGATCCGGGAAAATTGCTTGCCCGCCAGGATCGAACTTCTCCTTTAAATTTGATAGTCGACGGGAAGCAGTAACTGGAGTTCTTAGTCGGACCTTATAATTCGTTTTGCGCGGCGCGGCCATCATGCCGTGAAGACGACAGTGGGCGAGCGGTTGCGCAAAGCGATCAGAATGAGGGCGTAAAAAAGCCGCAGCTTTCTGAGGATCATGCGCAGGTTGTGGCCGGCGCCGCACAGCACCGCGTGCATCGCATCGCCGAGTGCGCCTTTGAGCCAGTTCCGATCGAGTTTGCCGTCGGCCTTCATGTGACCGATGGCCGGCTCGATCGCGCTTCGCCGTCGGATCATCGCGCGCAGGTTCCGCGTAATTCCGCGTCGCAATCCCGGGTGATAGATCTTCACGCCATCTACGGCGACACCCTTGTAGCCTCGATCAACAACGGCCACTTCCGGCTTCACGTCGCTTAGGATTGCCGCCTGCTCCAGTGCCTCGGCCAGCGTATGGCCGTCATACGGATTGCCCGGCATCGAGCGCGCTCCGATCACGAGCCTTCCTTGTGGGTCGTCGTGATCGACACCTTGACGCCGAATTCGTACGGCGTGCGCGCTTTGCCCTTGGCCTAGGAACCCGGGCTCCGTTCAGGGTTAGAGACTCCGATCCGGATGGCGACGTCGTCTTCGATTTTCCAAGCCTGTGAACCTTCGTGGTTCAAGGTCGCGAAGGTGCGAATGTAATAACCCATTTACAGTTGCTCCTTCAACGGTCCTGTCGAGTGTCCCATACGCGAAGGATAGCAATGGTCGCGGGCTCTTCTGCATACGGCGGCAAAACCTCGTAGTGCAGTTCGTATCGGCCCGCGAGACAGACCCAGCGATGTACCTCGCGAGCCGGTGGTCCGTCGTATCCGTCGAGCTCTTCGCCCAGCCGGTGGAAGTGGTCCTGTCCGAGTCGTTCCGCCTCATCGAGCAACGCATTGACGACCTTGCGAGCAGTGGCGGCATCATTGAACTTTTTGACGTGCCTGGCAATGACTTCAAGGTCTGACATCGCCTTGCCGGTGGGGATGACCTTGACGCTCACGCTTTCGGCACCGGCAGTTCGTTATCCGTGCCGAGGCTGTTTGCCCACGCACGAGCCTGCTCCATTGACACGAAGCGCCCGGCGGTAACGTCGTCTAGGCCCTCCTGAATCAGACGACGCTTTTCGGCCTCGCGCGCGAGGTACTGGACCAACGCTTTCTTGATGATCCACTGCCGCGGCCGCTCGATCTGCTCTGACAGAGCGTCCACTTCTTCTGCCAGTTCGACCGGCACTTGGGCAGTCAGCGTTCGAGTCTCAGCAACCATCACACACCTCGATTATTGATCAGCAACAGACTCTATTATAAAACAATAATACGGTCGGAATCGCTGTCCCTCGGCGCGCTGGATGCGTCGAAACGGAGAAAACAGGACGTCCGGCCCCGTCCGAAACGCTGGAAATTCGGGGGCTTTCACGTGCCTAACCAAAGTTATTTGGCCGTTGAGAGGGCGATATGGTCCTTATTAAATGACGATACGGTCGAAAAACCGTCAATTCGCCGGTTCTCGGCTCGCCGCGCGCGCCGCAACGCATGCCAGAGCGAATCCGCAGGAAATTTGCCGGATTTTCGCCTCACTTTTCTTTCTCTGATCTGCCCGAAGTGTCCGATGCCGCCGGCAGGCGTTGCTGCGCGCTCTATTTTTCGCGTTTTCAGGAGCTTCCATGGCTGCTATCACAATTCCAACCACAGTTGAGGGCGCACCGACGACCTTCACGCCTGCGTTCCCGTTCGTCGCGCAGACCAACGACTTCGACGATGTCTTTGCGTGCGCCGCGATGCTCTCGGGCAAGACGATCGAAGAAGTGAGGGAGATCGCTGTCGCCAAGACAAAGCATCCTGCACGGGGGCCGTACTACCTCGGCGAGACGCAGATCGCCGCGCTACTCGCCCAGCTTGGACTCGTTGCAACCGTCTACAAGGAGGTCAGCCGCGTGGCTGACATTCCCGACGTCGCCTTGCTGCTGGTCGACTACAACGCCGAGATGGAAGTCGGTCGGCACATCTTGGTTCACCGCGCAAAGGCGTCGCACGCCTCCGGCACCACGATCGAGTATGCACGCGACCCGGCGCCGTGGTGCAAACCGGCCGACCGCGTTCGCACCAACTTCAAGAGCATCGCCGGTCATTGGGCCATTGGCATTCACGCCACTGCGTCCCGAACGGGATGGCCATCTTTCTGTCCCTGAACACCGACTGTGGTGGCGCGGAATCATGGCTTTGCGGACGGCAACAAGAGAACCGCTTGGGTGGTTGCCCGGCTTTTCCTTGCAGATAACGGCTATCGGTTGAAGTTTGATCCGGCCGACGCCGTTAGGACCATGGAAATGGTTGCTGCTGGCGTGCTCGACGAAGCTGCGCTGGCGGAGTGGTTCCGACAGCGGATCGCCGAGTAAGTCGACGCTAGGACGCACGGTTAATTTCGAAATTCCCGCTGGTTTGACATGCTATGGGCGTCCTATAGGTGCCGACGACAGAATCCGTTCGGTGTACCGCGCGATCATGTTGAGTCTGGCGGGAACGCCAAGTCCCACATAGACGGGATCAAGAAAAGCAGCTCGTATACCGTCAGAAATATCGTCGCGTTACGGTGCTTGGGGCGGGACGACGACAGTCGATGGTGGACGTTGCCCGCAATCGTTCAGAGCGCTTCCAGCATCTGAAGCGTTTCCGGGTGCTTGGCGACCAGTCGGATCAGCGTGGCCGCCTGTGCGTTGGGCTTGGCCTTGCCTTGTTCCCAATTCTGATACGTGCGCACATTGATGCGCAGGCTTCGGGCCATGACGGCTTGCGACGCGTGAGAGGCTTCGCGCACGGCCTTGATTTCTGCCGGCGAAACTTCGAGCGTATCGGGCACATCGGCCTTGATCTTGCGCAGCGTGATTTTCCCTTCGCGCTCGCCAGCAAGAGCGTCGAGATCCTCGGTCAATTCAGCAAACAGATTTCGCTTCTTCATTGCTTGCTCCGTATCGTGACCTCTCTTTTCAGTCGCTTCGCGAAGGCTTTGCGCGCGTCACGGGAGAGGTCTGCCATTTCGTCCTTGTCGTACAGTGTGAACAACCAGAATTGATAACCGCTGACCCAGTAGTAACAGATCACTGGCAGGCCACCGCGTTTGCCTTTCTGGCCGCGTTTGTCGGCGAACCTCTACTTCCGCAGACTACCGGCTCCCTTGATCTTGTCGCCAGCCTCGGGATTAGCCAGTAGCTCTTTCTGCAGGACGGCGTACTCGTCATCCGCCAGGTAGCTCTCGCGCTCACGGGAAAACGGCGGCAGTTCAATGAAGGTCGCTTGCATCAATAAATTATACGCTACCTGCGTATAATTGCAGGGGCATGCTTCGGTGAGCCGTGCCGAACCATGCTTGGGCCTACCGCTCATCGCACCGGAGTCGGTTGGAGGTACGCGATGTTAGCTCGGCGTACATCTTCTCCTGGTACGAGGTTGCTCCCCTTTCTATGCTCTATCTCTACTGCACTCACAAGCTGCTCAAACGGCTGAAATCCGACATGGTCGAGGCTGGAAGCAGCACGACGAAGCTCGGCAATTGGTACGCAACTGTTTTGCCATGGCGGCCTCAGGTCGCGCTGCTGGTGAATGAGCAAACGCTATTGCCGGTGCTGATGCCTTTGGCTCCGGCGGCCACCCTGACGGCCAGGTTCCCTGCGGCTCTGGCGCAAATTTTGGCCCCGCACGGAGTGCCGCGTTCGTTTATCGACTCGGAAGTGAGCGAAATGCAGGTCGTCAAATACACGAAGACACAAAATCGCAGCGTTGTCGGCATCATGACGGAGTTCGCGCGTCTCGCCGAAGCCTACCGCGCCGACGACAAACCGACCGAACTCATCGAGTTGTCGCTAAAACTGGCGTGCACGCCATGTAGCCCGCTTTACAAGGGACCGGTGTCTCCGGAGCGGGCGTTGAAAGCGTTGACGAACGATGGGGGAGCGGCTTCCTGATTGCGAATTGCCGCGGCGTAGTCCGGATCGAGTAGGCCGGAGGGCCGATACTCGACGCGCCGGATGCAAAGCAGCTACGGGTTGCAGAGTCGCCCGATGGACGACTTGCCGACGAGCGAAAGACAGCCACGCAGCGTCGCTTACCGCAGCGCTCAGCTACGCTGTTTCGGCGGTGCCGACGACAGAATCCTTTCGGTGTGCCGAGCGACTGCGTTGAGTTTGGTTCGGAAGGTTTGTCCGGCAAGGCTTGCGCCTGGGCAGTCGTGTTACGCGGGCTGTAGCGAGACGTTAGTAGTTAATGGCGAGGTTATCTCGACTTCTGTTTGCCTGATACTGCGGGCATGAGCAATTGCCGAGCATCTTTGAGCAACAGAAGCAATTGCTTTTCTTGCGCCGGCGAAGCTTCAAATCCGAAACGCAGATAGAAGCGCTCTGCATCCGCATCGATCGGGTGTGTCAGCAGCGCGCGAACCCCGGCTTGTTCGGAGATGGCAACGGTACGCCGGATTGCGTCTTGGAGCATGCCGATCCCGATTCCACGCCCATGGTCCTGCATCGTTACCGCAAGCCGAGCCAGGATTACAACGGGAACGGGATAGGCTCCCATCCCTTTGCGTACCCGGTCAGGCGCCTCCAGGGTGTCAATTTGCCCTACAGCCAGGCTGTAGAACCCTGCGAGACGTTGACCGTCGGCGACGACGAAGGTCTTGGCCGAACCGCTCGCCTGAGCCTGGCGTGCGTGGCGCAGGAGCCAGTCATTCAGGCCCGGCTTGCCACAATCGAAGTCTTCCAATACATGGCTTGCGGCTAGTGCTTGCGGCGGAGACAGCGGCATCAGTTTTCCCAAGGCGCCGTTCGAGAGAACAACTCCTTCAAGCCCGCGTTGTCCTGTGCCGGCCGATCAAGCATGTCGAGCAGCGCTTGCGATTGGCTTTCAGTTACGAGGAATAAACGCTGGTCGAGCAGGGTTCGTTCGGCAACCTGGCAGGCACTGTCGAGAATGAAATCGGTCATTGATTTGTGCGCGATCTCGGCTGCGCGGCGCAGTACTGCCTCCTGCTGCGGCGTGGCTCGCAAACCTAGGCGGGCGGAACGGGTAGTCGTGCTCATGAGAATTTCTCCTTCAGATGTACGTCATGTTAGCACAACAGGCGTACAACCGCATTTTTTTGCACAGGATCGCCCGCGTAAACCGCTCGTTGATTGAATCGCCGGACAGGGCTTGCCTGGCGTTGCCGACCAGTTTCGACAGACAGCGCGCTGCGCATACAAGGCGAATCCTGAGAGATGATGGCTTGACGGTTCTTCGCCATCAGCGCGTTTGCCTGCTGCCTTGAACGGTTCGAATGAGCGGCGACGGGCGGCCGCGCATTCGCGTCGCGGTTTGCCGTCTCTCGCGGCCATAGCGCTTCGGCTTATTGCCCCAGATACACGAACTTGCCCCCGCGGACCGTGCCCATCACGCTCGCGCGCTGGTCGAGGCCCACGTGGTCCGTCGGGCTCGTGTTCACCATGCCGTTGGGCACGACAACTTCGTGCGCGTGCTCCAGCTCGCCGCGCAACGCCACACGGAACGCTTCGGTGCCCGGCTGAGCGGTCTTGAGGGCGCGCGCGACCGCGTCTTGCAGGCGCGGGTACACGCCTGCCGCGTCGCCTGCGAATTGCGTGACCGTGCCCGGGCCGTACTTTGCCTCGTAGGCGTCGACGAAGGCGAGCGCTGCCTTTTGCGCCGGCTGGTCGGCCGGCAGTGTGCGCGCCACCACGACGGGCTGGGTCGGGAACAGGGTGCCTTCCACGTCTTTGCCGCCCAGCTTGATGAATTCAGGCGTGGCGATGCCATGCGTCTGGTAGATCGGCCCCTTGTAGCCGCGCTCGATCAGCGTGCGTTGCGGCAGCACGGTCGGCGTGCCTGCGCCCGCGATCAGCATGACGTCCGGCCTGGCCGCCATCAGCTTGAGAATCTGGCCGGTCACGCTGGCGTCGGTACGGTTGTAGCGCTCGGTCGCCACGATCTGGATGTTGCGTTCCTTCGCGTACTTCGTGAATTCGTTGAGCCAGCTGTCGCCGTAGCTGTCCGCGAAGCCGATGAAGCCCACGCTTTTCACGCCATGCGCCGCCATGTAGCGCGTCATGACGTCGGCCATGGCGGCATCGGTCTGCGCCATCTTGAAGGCCCACACGCGCGCGCCCTGCTGCGGCTCGACCACCGAGCCCGAGCCGACCAGCGTGATCATCGGCGTCTTGCTTTCCGCCACCGGGTCGAGCGCCGCGAGCGCCGCCGGCGTGATATTCGGCCCGACGATCACGTCCACGTGATCTTCGTTGATGAGCTTGTGGATGTTGCGTACGGCCGCGCCCGGGTCCGAGCCGTCGTCGAGCACGATGTAGTCGGCCTTCTGGCCCGCGATCGTGTCGGGCCACATCAGCATGGCGTTCTTGCTCGTGATGCCGATGGCGGCAGCGGGTCCCGTGCTCGAGAGGTCGATGCCGACCTTGATGTCGGCGTGGGCAGCCGGAGCGAAAGTGGCGGCGGCAAGGGCGCAAGCCGCGGCGAGCGGGCGCAAAAGCGGGTACAGCTTCATCCGTTGAGTCTCCAGGCGAGAAGTGATGTTGTTGTAATGCGGATTTTCTCTGATTTTTCTTCCTGCGCGGCTGAGGTCGCGGCCGCCCGACGCTACAGCTCGTAAGTCTCGTGCTCGCCCTTGAGCGCCTGCTCGATGAGCTTGCGGTTCAGGCTCGGCGACAGCAGTTCGACGAGCGTATACACATAGCTGCGCAGGTAAGCGCCCTGCTTGAGCGCGACGCGCGTGACGTTGCTGCCGAACAGGTGTCCAACGGGCACCGCGCGCAGATGTCGGTCGCGTTCGGCGTTGAAGGCGATGTCGGCCATGATCCCGACGCCGAGGCCCAGTTCCACGTAGGTCTTGATCACGTCGGCGTCGATGGCTTCCAGCACGATGTCGGGCGAGAGCGCACGCAGGCGGAACGCGTCGTTGATCTTGGTACGCCCGGCGAACGCATTGTCGTAGGTGATCAGCGGATATTGGGCCAGATCGTCGAGCGAAAGCGGCTTGCGCTCGAGCAGCGGGTGGTCGGGCAGCATCACCGCCACGTGATGCCACGTGAAGCAGGGCAGCGACACCAGTTCCTTGTAGCCGGAGATGGCCTCGGTCGCGATGCACAGATCCGCCTGGTCATGGAGCACCATTTCCGCGACCTGGGTCGGGCTGCCTTGCAGGATCGACAGGTGCACCTTCGGAAAGCGCCGCTTGAATTCGGCGATGGCGGCAGGCAGCGAGTAGCGCGCCTGCGTGTGCGTGGCGGCGATGGTGAGGTTGCCCTGGTCCTGCGCCGCATAGTCCTTGCCCACGCGCTTGAGGCTCTCCACTTCCTGCAGAATGCGCTCCACCGAGGCGAGGATGATCCGGCCCGGCTCCGTGAGCGAGCGCACGCGCTTGCCGTGGCGCGTAAAGATTTCGACCCCAAGCTCGTCCTCCAGCTCGATGATCGCCTTCGAGACGCCCGGCTGGCTTGTATACAGTGCCTTGGCCGCTTCCGTGAGGTTGAAGTTCTGGCGTACGGCCTCGCGGACGAAGCGGAACTGGTGCAGGTTCATAGATAATCCTTATAACCTGTTTGCATATCGACCTGATTTTTGAGTCGTTTGAAATATAAGGCGAGTTTATTACCATTCCTCCAACTTTTCCAATATGGATATCTGTTTTGGTCATTAGCAAATGACCGGCGCGATTGAAGGCGCGGCCGCCTCGCCAGAGGCAGGACAGAGCGGAAAGAGCGAAGTCGAGAAGTCGGAGCGCGGCGTAACCGGAGCGCCGCGATTGAACCAAACCCTGGGGTCCCCGAATGTACCAATACGATCAGTACGACCAGACCATCGTCGACGAACGCGTCGCGCAATACAGCGACCAGGTCCGCCGCCGTCTGTCGGGCGAATTGAGCGAAGAAGAGTTCCGTCCGCTGCGCCTGCAAAACGGCCTGTACTATCAGCGCCACGCCTACATGCACCGCATCGCGATTCCGTACGGCAATCTGCGCAGCGACCAGCTCCGCATGCTCGGCACGATCGCGCGCGAGCACGACCGCGGCTACGGCCACTTCTCGACGCGTTCGAACATCCAGTACAACTGGATCAAGCTTGAAGAAACGCCGGAAATCCTGCGCAAGCTGGCGTCGGTGCAGATGCACGGCATCCAGACGTCGGGCAACTGCATTCGCAACATCACCGCCGACCAGTTCGCGGGCGTCGCCCCCGACGAGATCGTCGATCCGCGCCCGTGGGCCGAAATCCTGCGCCAGTGGTCGACGTTCCACCCCGAATTCGCGTGGCTGCCGCGCAAGTTCAAGATCGCCGTATCGGGCTCGAAGGAAGACCGCGCCGCCGTGCAGATCCACGATCTGGGCGTCTACCTCGACCGTAACGAGCAGGGCGAAATCGTCGCGAGCATCCTGGCGGGCGGCGGTCTTGGCCGCACGCCGATCGTCGGCAGCATCATCAAACGCGACCTGCCGTGGCAGCACCTGCTGACCTACTGCGAAGCCGTGCTGCGCGTGTACAACCGCTATGGCCGCCGCGACAACATGTACAAGGCGCGCATCAAGATCCTCGTGAAGGCGCTCTCGCCGGCGAAGTTCGCCGAGCAGGTCGAAGAAGAGTGGCAGCACCTGAAGGACGGCCCTTCGACCCTCACGCAGGAAGAACTCGATCGCGTCTCCCAGTATTTCGTGCCGCCGGCGTATGAAAAGATCGCCGACACGGATACGTCGTACGAGAAGCATCTGCTGGAAAATCGCGCCTTCTCGCGCTGGGTCGAGCGCAACGTGCGCCCGCACCGCGTGCCGGGCTACGCGTCGGTCACGCTCTCGCTCAAGCCGCGCAACATCGCGCCGGGCGATGCCACCGACGTGCAGATGGAAGCCGTGGCCGGTTGGGCCGATGAATACTCGTTCGGCCAGATCCGCGTCTCGCACGAGCAGAACCTGATCCTCGCCGACGTCAAGAAGCGCGATCTGTTCGCGCTGTGGGAAAAGGCCAGGGCGCAAGGTTTCGCGACCGCGAACATTGGCCTCTTGACCGACATCATCGCGTGCCCGGGCGGCGACTTCTGCTCGCTCGCCAATGCGAAGTCGATTCCCATCGCGCTGGCGATCCAGGAGCGCTTCGACAACCTCGACTTCGTCCACGACCTCGGCGACCTGTCGCTGAACATCTCGGGCTGCATCAACGCATGCGGTCACCACCACGTCGGCAACATCGGCGTGCTGGGCGTCGACAAGGATGGTTCGGAGTGGTATCAGGTCACGCTCGGCGGCGAGCAGGGCAAGGGCGCCAACGGCGCGCGCCTTGGCCGCGTGATCGGCCCGTCGTTCTCGGCAGAAGAGATGCCCGACGTGGTGCAGAAGGTGATCGACACGTTCGTCGAGCATCGCATCGACGACGAGCGTTTCATCGATACGTACGACCGCATCGGCATCGCGCCGTTCAAGGAGCGCGTGTACGCATCGCGCCAGCCGGCCCACGCTTAATGGACGCAACTGAAGCACGCAACGAGACTACGAGATTCGAGCAATGGCATTGATCATCAAAAAACGCGAGATCGTTGAAGACAACTGGCAAGTCGTGCGTGCGGCCGAAGACGGCGCATTGCCCGAGGTTGCCGCGCTGCCCGCGGGCAAGGTGCTGGTGCCGCTCGCTTACTGGCAAGCACAGCGCGATGCACTGGTCGCTTCGCGCGGCAAGGACGAACTCGGCGTGTGGCTCGCGCCGGACAGCGAACCGGCCGATATCGCCGCCGACTTCGACAAGCTCGCGCTGATCGGCGTGGACTTCCCCGTGTTCCGCGATGGCCGCGGGTTCTCGATCGGCCGTCTGCTGCGCGAGCGCTATGGCTACCAGGGCGAGCTGCGCGCGATTGGCGACGTGCTGCGCGACCAGCTGCGCTTTCACGAGCGCTGCGGCTTCGATGCGTTCGCCGTGCGCGCCGACAAGGATATCCACGACGCGCTCAAGGCGTTCACCGAGTTCACGGTGCAATACCAGGGCGCCTTCGACGAACCGTCGCCGCTGTTCCGCCGCCGTCTGGCCCAACAAGCGCGACAAGGTTCGGCAGCATGAGCACCGTCGCGAACGAAATCACGGCTGAGCTGCAGGCGAAGATCGGGCGCCTCGACGCGCTGCTCGATTCGATTGCGGCGCGTCACGCCGACGTGAAGCTGGCCAGCAGCCTCGCAGCCGAAGACATGCTGCTCACGCACGCGATTCTTTCGCGCGGCGTAAAAATCGGCGTCTTCTCGCTGAACACGGGCCGCCTGCACGCCGAAACGCTCGGCATGATCGACGTGGTGCGCGAGCGCTACGGCTACGAGATCGAGCAGTTTCATCCGCAACAGGATGCCGTCGACGAATACGTCGCCCAGCACGGCCTGAATGCGTTCTACGAGAGCGTCGATCTGCGCAAGCGCTGCTGCGAAATCCGCAAGGTCGAACCGCTGAA
Source organism: Paraburkholderia nodosa (assembly GCF_001718195.1). GTDB lineage: Bacteria > Pseudomonadota > Gammaproteobacteria > Burkholderiales > Burkholderiaceae > Paraburkholderia > Paraburkholderia nodosa_A. Next base: position 285,177 of record NZ_MCNV01000008.1, on the reverse strand, counting down.
CCGTGCGCTGTCGGGCGTCTCCGCCTGGGTCACCGGCCAGCGCCGTGAGCAGTCGGTCACGCGTGCGGAGCTGCACGAGGAAGAGCGCGACGAAGCGCGCAACATCGACAAGTTCAATCCGCTTGCGGACTGGACCGAAGCCGATGTCTGGGCCTACCTGCGCGCCAATGACGTGCCCGTGAACCCGCTGCACGCCCGCGGCTATCCGAGCATCGGCTGCGAGCCCTGCACCCGTGCGATCCGTCCCGGCGAAGACAGCCGCGCGGGCCGCTGGTGGTGGGAATCGCGCGACACGAAGGAATGTGGCTTGCACATCACGTCCGTGTCGGCCATTCCGGTCGTTGAAGTGTCGTCCGAAGTGTCGTCCATCGGCCAGGCGAACTAAGATTGAATTTTGTCGCGCTGTCGAAACGACGGCGCGAACGTCGAATACCGAGTACCGCGCGCCCAGCAAAAGGGGTGCGAACAAAGGAAGGATCCGAACATGAGCACCACGCTCGACTCAGCAGTGAACGCACCGCTCCAGGTCACGGCGAACCGCATGGACCATCTCGACTGGCTCGAAGCCGAGTCGATCCACATCCTGCGGGAACTCGTCGCCGAATGCAGCAAGCCTGCGCTGCTGTTCTCGGGCGGCAAGGACTCGGTCGTCGTGCTGGCGCTCGCATTGAAGGCGTTCGGCCTCGGCGCGAACCGCAAGACCGCGCTGCCGTTTCCGCTCGTACACATCGACACGGGCCACAACTACGAAGAAGTGATCGACTTCCGCGATCGCCGCGCAGCCGAAATCGGCGCGGAACTCGTGGTCGGTCACGTCGAAGATTCGATCAAGAAGGGCACCGTGCGCCTGCGCCGCGAAACCGATTCGCGCAACGCCGCGCAAGCGGTCACGCTGCTGGAAACCATCGAGCAATACGGCTACACGGCGATGATCGGCGGTGCGCGCCGCGACGAAGAGAAGGCCCGCGCGAAGGAGCGTATCTTCTCGTTCCGCGACGAATTCGGCCAGTGGGACCCGAAGGCGCAGCGCCCGGAACTCTGGAGCCTGTACAACGCGCGTCTGCACAAGGGCGAGCACCTGCGCGTGTTCCCCATCTCGAACTGGACCGAACTCGACGTGTGGCAATACATCGAGCGCGAGAAGCTCGAACTGCCGTCGATCTACTATGCGCACCAGCGCGAGATCGTGCGCCGCAACGGCCTGCTCGTGCCGGTCACGCCGCTCACGCCGATGAAGGAAGGCGAGGTCAGCGAAATGGCGCAAGTGCGTTTTCGCACCGTGGGCGACATCAGCTGCACGTGCCCGGTGGCGAGCGATGCCGACAACGTCGAGAAGATCATCGCCGAAACGGCCGTGACCGAGATCACGGAACGCGGTGCGACGCGCATGGACGACCAGGCGTCGGAAGCCGCGATGGAACAGCGCAAGAAGCAAGGTTATTTCTAAAGAGCACGCAGAGGAAAGAATAGACATGGTTACGACGCATCAACCTGAAGACCTCGGCGTGCTGCGCTTCATCACGGCGGGCAGCGTGGACGACGGCAAGAGCACGCTGATCGGCCGCCTGTTGTACGACAGCAAGGCTGTTCTGAGCGATCAGCTCTCGGCGCTGTCGCGTGCGAAGAACAAGCGCACGGTGGGCGACGAGATCGACCTGTCGCTGCTCACCGACGGCCTCGAGGCCGAGCGCGAGCAGGGCATCACGATCGACGTGGCATACCGCTACTTCGCGACGGCCAAGCGCAAGTTCATCATCGCCGACACGCCAGGCCACGAGCAGTACACGCGCAACATGGTCACGGGCGCTTCGACGGCGCACGCCGCGATCATCCTGATCGACCCGACGCGCGTGACGGCCGAGAACGGCGTGACGCAACTGCTGCCGCAAACCAAGCGCCACAGCGCCATCGTCAAGCTGCTGGGCCTGCAGCACGTGATCGTCGCGATCAACAAGATGGATCTCGTCGACTACAGCGAAGCGACGTTCAATCTGATCCGCGAAGCCTATGTCGGGCTGGCGCGCCAGCTCGGCCTCACCGACGTGCGTTTCGTGCCGGTGTCGGCGCTCAAGGGCGACAACATCGTCGCCGCCAGCGAGCGTATGCCGTGGTACGCGGGCGAGCCGCTCCTCGACGTGCTCGAACAACTGCCGCTCGCGCAGGCCACGGGCGAAGCGCTGCGCTTCCCGGTGCAGTGGGTCGCGCGCCAGGACGGTTCCAGCGCCGACGACTTCCGCGGCTACATGGGCCGTGTCGAAGCGGGCGAAGTGAAGCTCGGCGACGCCATCTCGGTGCTGCCGGCGGGCCGCAGCGCAACGGTGGCCGAAATCATCGCGCCGGTGCCGGGCGGCACGGCGCAGGTGGATCGCGCATTCGCGGGTCAGACCGTCACGATCCGTCTCACGGAAGACGTGGACGTTTCGCGCGGCGACACCTTCGTGCCGGCGGCCGATGCCGCGCAACCCGCGAAGAAGCTCGAAGCGGACCTGTGCTGGTTCGACGACGAGCCGCTCTCGCCGCAGCGCAAGTACCTGCTCAAGCAGACCACGAGCACGGTGTTCGCGAAGATCGGCGCGGTCAAGCAGGTGCTCGACGTGCATACGCTGTCGCACGCGACCGACCGCCACGAACTCGCGATGAACGATATCGGCCGCGTGGCGCTCTCGCTGCAGAAGCCGCTCGTCTGCGACCTGTATGATGCGAATCCTGGCACCGGCGCATTCGTGCTGATCGACGAAGCGACGCATCACACGGTGGCCGCGGGCATGATCCGCGCGTTCTCGGCGTAAGGCGCTGCGCGAGATTGCGGCCGCGCGCGGCCGCAATAATGGATTGGAAGCATATGGGCAAGGTATATCTGATCGGCGCGGGACCGGGCGCAGCGGACCTCATCACGGTGCGCGGCGCACGCCTGCTCGCGAGCGCCGACGTCGTGCTGCACGACGCGCTCGTCGAGCCGGCCATGCTCGAGTACGCGCCGCCGACCGCGAAGTTCATCGCGGTCGGCAAGCGCTGCGGGCAGCGCTCCACGGCGCAGCACTTCATCAACAAGCAACTCGTCGATGCGGCGCGCGAGCACGCCGTGGTCGTGCGCCTGAAGGGCGGCGATCCGATGCTGTTCGGCCGTGCCGACGAGGAAATGCGCGCGCTCGAAGCGGCCGGCATCGCGTTCGAAGTCGTGCCGGGCATTACGGCGGCGCTGGCGAGCGCGGCGACGCTGCAACGCTCGCTCACCCTGCGCGGTGTGGCGCGCAGCGTGGCGCTTGCCACGTATTCGCGCGCGGCGGGCAGCGAGGAGATTCGCGAGCAGGTCACCGCCGATTCGCTCGTGTTCTACATGGGCCGCGACAGCGCGCCCGAGATCGCGCGCCAGCTGATCGAGGCGGGCCGCGCGGGCGCCACGCCGGTGGCGATCGTCGAAGCCTGCAGCACGGCGCGTGAGCGCACGCTGACGCTGACGCTGGCGAGCCTCGCAGCGGGCGAGGCGCAGGACTGGCTCGACCCGGCGCAGCCGAGCCTGCTGATGATCGGCGATGCGTTCGCCGAACGCTCGGGGCAGGCGCAACGCGAGGACGAAGCGCAGGACGACCATCGAGGCCGTCGCGCAGCGGCCTGAGCGCCACGCGAAAGAGGGCAGCAAAGCAAAACGGGCTCGCTGAAAAGCGAGCCCGTTTTTTTATGCGTGAGCGGTTCTAGTCGCGGTCGTTTTCGATGCAGTACCGCACGATCGCATCGAGCACCGCATCGTCCTCGCCGACGGCGCCGGCACAACGCAGGCGCACATCCGGATGCTCGCTCTGACATTGCGCGATCAGCGCGGGCAGATCGCGGCGCACGTGGCCGCCCTGACCAAAGAACACGGGCACGACCGTGATCGTGTCACAGCCTGCCGCGACCTGGCCGGCGATCGCATCCGGCAGGCTCGGCGTCATGAGTTCGAGAAAGGCGAGGCCGACCGGACCCGCATCGCCGCGCGTGGCGCAAAGCTTCGCGGCGAGCCGCTGGAACGGCTCCTGCCAGCGCGCGTCGCGCGCGCCGTGGCCGAAGAGAATCATGCCGTGCGTGCCCATGCTTGCGAGCCTGTGCGAATTAGTGGCCGAACTATCGGCTGAACGCTACCGGCATCAATGCCGGTCGACCCATTTGAGCCCGATCAGCCCGACCGCGAGATAGATGAGCCCCGGTGTCGCCGCCGTGAGCGGCGCGGGCCAGGTGTTCAGTGTACCCACGTGTGAGAACAGCGTGTTGACGAGCTGGAAGCTCATGCCGAGCATGATCCCGCCGAACACCTTCATGCCCACCACGCCGGCGCGCGTATGCAGATACGCGAACGGCAGCGAGAGTACGAGCATCACGAACACGGCGAACGGGTAGAGCAGCTTGCGCCAGAACGCGATCTGGTAGCGCTGCGCGTCCTGATGGTTCTCGGTCAGATGCTGGATGTAGCGGAACAGGTTGAACATCGACATGCGGTCGGGCGAAACGAGCAGCACCGAGAGAATGTTCGGCGTGAGCTCCGAGCGCAGCGAGTATTCGGGCGCCGAAGTCTGCTCGGCGCGATAGACCGGATTGAGCGCGTCGACCGGCTGGTTCTGCGGCGGCGGCACGCCGATCAGTTGCGTATCGGTCACGTCCTTGAGCAGCCAGTGGCCCGGCGGCTGGAACGTGCCGCTCTTCGCGAGGCGCACGTTCGAGAGCCGGAACTGCGAGTCGAATTCGTAGATGCGCACGTTCGTGATGGTCGCATCGGGCAGCAGTTCGCCGACGTTCACGAAACGCGTGACCTGTTCGCCGTCGGCGCGTGCGGAGAGCGTGTCCTTCACCCACACACCCGACTGGAAGTTGCTCGACACGGCCGAGCCCAACGCCTCGAGACGCACGCGCTCGGAGAGCTGGTCGGTGTAAGGGCCGACCACTTCGCCGATCAGGTAGGTGAGCAGCACGAGCGGCACGCCGATCTTGAGCAGCGAGCGCAGCGCCTGGTTGGTGGCGAGACCCGACACACGAAAGATCGTGTATTCGGAGTTCGCGGCCATTTGCGCGAACACGTAGATCGCGGCAATGAGCGCCGCGACCGGGATGATCTCGTAGAGCCGCGAGGGCGCCTGGAGCGCCACGCGCAGCACCGCGTACTGGAATTTGTAGTTGCCGTGGCCGACCGAGTTCAGCTCGTTGATGAGGTCGAAGAAGAAGAACAGGCCGGAGAAGGCGAACAGGATGAAGATGAACGTCAGGTAGACCTGGCGAGCGAAGTATTTTTCGTAGATGCGCATCGGTCAGTTTCCCTCTCAGTTGCCAGGAGAGGCGCGCCGGAACATCGCACGTGTAAAGAGCGGCCGGTTGCGCACGCGTATCCAGAAGATGAACACGACGAGCGCGAGCACCACGGCGTGCAGCAGGACGAGACCGACGCCGAAGGGCATCTTGCCTTGCTCGATCTGCGACTGCACGACGTTGAGCAGGTTCGAATAGGTGAGGTAGATCAGCACCGCCATCACGAGATTGATCGTGCGGCTGCGGCGCGGGTTCTGGTAGGCGAGCGGAATGCCGAGCAGCATCAGGTTGATCGCGATGAGCGGCAGGCCGGCGCGCCAGGCGAGTTCGCCCAGGTTGTCGTTGGTCGGGTGGCGCAAAAGGCCCGGCGTGGACGTGGTGCTCGCCGAAGGCGTGTTCACGAGCGGCTGGCTCGTGATCTTCACGCCGTAACGCTGGAATTCGCTGATGCGAAAGTCCGGGTGGCCGGGCTCGCCGTCGTAGCGGCGGCCGTTTTCGAGCACGACGAAACGGTCGCCGCCCTTCATGGTCTCGGTGTGGCCCGTCTTCGAGACGATGACGCTCACCTTGCCGTTTTCCGTGCTCGTGACGAACACGTTCTCCACGCGGCCCTGGTCGGGGCTCATGCTCTCGATGAAGAACACGCGGTGCGTGGTGGGCGATTCGCGGAACTGGCCGGGCGCGAGCAGCGACACTTCATCGCGCTGCTGGAAGCGCGCGCGAATCAGCTTGCTTTGCGCATTCGACCACGGCCAGCCGATGAACGCGAAGAACACGATGAGCAGGATGATCGGCGCGGCAAAGGTGGCGACCGGTTTGATCAGGCGCGTGAGGCTCACCCCGGAGGAGAGCCACACGACCATTTCGGAATCCTTGTACCAGCGCGTGAGGACGAACAGGATCGACACGAACAGCGTGACGATGAGCATGACGGCCATGTAGCCGATCACGGTGAGTCCGATCAGCACCAGCACGTCGCGCGGGTCGATCTGACCGGACGCGGCGAAGCCGACGATGCGGATCATCATCGTCGTCAGCATGATCGTGAGCAGAACCATGAACACGGCGCCGGCCGTGTACGCGAGTTCGCGCTGCAGGGAACGTTCGAAGATCATTCTTGATGGGCAGGGCAGGCGGACCTTGCCGGGAGGCGCGCAGCTCGCGCAACCGCCCAGGAGCCGCCGCGGGAAAAATAGCGGATAATTGCGGCTTTCATCCTAAGCCCTGATTTTATCCGAGGACAAGCGCGATGGACTTTAGCATAAAAGCCTGTGACTGGAGCAAAGGCGGGGACGGCCCCTTCCTGACCGGCAAGTCGGATTGTGTCGTGGTCGGCGTGTTCGAGGCGCAAACCCTCTCGGGCGCGGCGTTCGCCATCGACAGCGCCATTGGCGGCGCAATCGCGCGCGTCGTCAAGGCCGGCGACATCGACGGCAAGGCCGGCTCCACGCTGTTCCTGCCGGAAGTGAGCGGCATCGGCGCCTCGCGCGTGCTGCTCGTGGGTCTCGGCAAGCAGGACGCGTTCGGCCAGAAGGCTTATGGCGACGCGGTCAAGGCCGCCTGGCGCGCGATCCTCGGCACGAAGATCGCACAGGTCACCTTCACGCTCGCGCAATTGCCGGTGAAGGAGCGCACGGGCGACTGGGGCGTGCGCACCGCCATTCTCGCGCTGCGCAACGAGACCTATCGCTTCACGCAGATGAAGAGCAAGCCCGACGTGTCGCAGCGGGCCCTCAAGCGCGTGGTCTTCAGCATCGACGCCGCCGAAGAGAAGGCCGCGAAGCTTGCGGCGAAGCAGTCCGTCGCGCTCGCCAACGGCATGGACCTCACCCGCGACCTCGGCAATCTGCCGGGCAACGTCTGCACGCCGACCTATCTCGCCGCCACGGCCAAGAAGCTCGCGCGCGACTGGAAGCTCAAGGTCGAGGTGCTCGGCCAGCGCCAGATTGAGACGCTCAAGATGGGTTCGTTTCTTTCGGTAACAAAGGGCTCGGTCGAGCCGCCGCAGTTCATCGTGCTGCACTATCAGGGCGCCAGCGCCAAGGCCGCGCCCATCGTGCTGGTCGGCAAAGGCATCACGTTCGACACGGGCGGCATTTCGCTCAAGCCCGGCGAGGGCATGGACGAGATGAAGTACGACATGTGCGGCGCGGGCTCGGTGCTCGGCACGATCCGCGCGGTCGCCGAAATGGGGCTCAAGCTCAACGTGATCGGCATCATCCCGACCTGCGAGAACATGCCCGCCGGCAACGCCACGAAGCCGGGCGACATCGTCACGACGATGGCGGGCCTCACGGTCGAAGTGCTCAACACCGACGCCGAAGGCCGCCTGATCCTGTGCGATGCGCTCACCTATGCCGAGCGCTTCAAGCCGGCCGCCGTGGTCGACATCGCCACGCTCACGGGCGCCTGCATCATCGCGCTCGGCCATCACAACAGCGGCCTCTTCTCGAAGGACGACGCGCTCGCGGGCGAGCTGCTCGACGCCTCGCGCGAAGCGAACGATCCGGCCTGGCGCCTGCCGCTCGACGACGAGTATCAGGACCAGCTCAAGTCGAACTTCGCCGACCTCGCCAACATCGGCGGGCGTCCGGCGGGCAGCGTGACGGCGGCGTGCTTCCTGTCGCGTTTCACCGAAAACTACCCGTGGGCGCACCTCGACATCGCCGGCACGGCGTGGAAGAGCGGCGCGGCCAAGGGGGCAACGGGCCGTCCGGTGCCGCTGCTCGCCCAGTTCCTGATCGATCGTGCCGGGCAATGAGGGCAGGAATGGAGATTGCTGCCCACCTGACGGTGTGTAGAGTGGTGTGGGCATGACGCGCATCGATTTCCACACGAACGTCGGCGACTCGCTGCTGTATGCGTGCCGCCTCGTGCGCAAGGCGTATCAGGCGGGCCAGCAGGCGGTCGTGCTGGCCGACCCCGCGCGCCTGCGCGCGTTCGACGAAATGTTGTGGACCTTTTCGCCGCTCGATTTCGTGCCGCACTGCATGGCCGAGAGCCCTCAAGCGGGCGAATCGCCCATCGTGCTGGCAACGGATCTCGAGCGTGCACCGCATCATCGTGTGCTGCTCAATCTCGGCGCCGAGGTCCCGCCGCAGTTCGCACGCTTCGAGCGCCTGCTCGAAGTGGTTGGCGATGCGCCCGACGAACTCGCGTCGGGCCGTGAGCGCTATCGTTTCTACCGCGACCGTGGTTACGCGCTCAACAACTACAAGCAGGGCGGCTGAGGCCGGACGCGCGAGGCGTACCGGCGCAAGGCCGACTGCCCCGATCGATGGAGGTAAACATGTCCGGCATGCACGACTCGGAAGATAGTGCGATTCCGCTCTTGAACGAGGTGATGGTGAGCGGCAATCCGCTGCGCGCGCACAACGTCGAAGAGGCGAAGAGCGCGACGGCCGCTGCCGTCCAGGCCGCCGTGGCCGAGCGCGAGGAGGGCCTGTTCGCGCACGACGCCGACGCGCTCGTCGAGCGGCTGCGCGGCCGTTGCCTGACCTGGCTCACCGGCGAAGGCCGTGCCGTGATCGAGGCGCGCTGCAGCGCCGCGATGCAGGAACATACGAACTGGCTCGTGGGTCAGGTGTCGCGTGAAATCGGTCTTGCGCTCGAAACGGAACTCACGAACTGGGTGAAGGCCGCCGTGCGCGAAGAACTGGCGGCGCGCGCGGGGCGACCGCCTTCGGCCTGATTCAGTTGGGCGCGCGGCGGCGAGCGGCCACTTCGTGGCCCCGCCGTCACATCGTCCGCTTCACTTGAGCGTGAGGATCCAGCTCGCGAGTTGCGCCGCCTGTGCGGGGTTCAACTGCGTGTTGGCCGGCATGGGCACGGTGCCCCACACGCCGCTGCCGCCTTCCAGAATCTTGTGGGTGAGATAGGTCTGCGCGTCGGGCTTGCCCGCGTACTTCGCGGCGACATCGCGCAGGGCGGGACCCATGAAATTGCGGGTCACCGAGTGGCAGCTCATGCAGTTCTGCTGCTGGGCGAGCGCGAGGCCGGTGGGGCCATGCTGCGCGCGGGCCGGGGCCGACCCGAGTACGCCGGCAAGGCCGATGGCGAGCGCGGCGGCGAGCGTCGCTATCTTGTTCTTCGCTTGCGACTTCCGTTTCATACTGGTCTCCGCCCGCGTGTGCGCCGGCTGTGTCGTCGCATTATAAAAGCAAAGGGCGCACGTCCTGGACGTGCGCCCTTTGCTTGACTGCAGGTCGAGATTCGAATGACGCCAGGCTCCGCCTAGCCCGTCACCGCGCCCTGGTTCGCGGGGCGCGCGAGCGCCGCGTACTTCGCCATCACGCCGCGCGTGTAACGCGGCGCGGGCTGCTTCCAGGCCGCGCGCCGGCGCGCGAGTTCGGCGTCGTCCACGTTCAGTTGCAGCAGCAGCGCGTGAGCGTCGATGGTAATCGAGTCGCCTTCCTGCACGAGCGCGATCGTGCCGCCTTCGAACGCTTCCGGCGCGACGTGACCCACTACCATGCCCCAGGTGCCGCCCGAGAAGCGCCCATCGGTGATGAGCCCAACCGACTCCCCAAGCCCCTTGCCGATGATCGCCGAAGTCGGCGCGAGCATTTCCGGCATGCCGGGGCCGCCCTTCGGGCCGAGGTAGCGCAGCACGACGACGTCGCCGGCCTTGATCTTGTCTGCGAGGATGGCTTCCATCGCGCTCTGCTCGTCGTCGAACACGCGCGCGGGGCCCGTAATCACCGGATTCTTCAGACCGGTGATCTTGGCGACCGCGCCGTGCGTCGCGAGGTTGCCCTTGAGGATCGCCAGATGGCCTTCCTTGTACAACGCCTGGCTGATAGGGAAGATCACCTTCTGGTCCGCGCGCGGCGCGGACGGCACGTCCTTGAGTTCTTCCGCGATGGTTTTGCCCGTGATGGTGATGCAGTCGCCATGCAGGAGGCCCGCATCGAGCAGGATCCTGAGCACCTGCGGAATGCCGCCGGCCTCGTGCAGGTCGGTGGCGACGTATTGCCCCGAAGGCTTCAGGTCGCAGATCACCGGCACCTTCTTGCGCATGCGCTCGAAGTCGTCGATGGTCCATTCGATTTCCGCGGCATGCGCGATGGCGAGATAGTGCAACACGGCGTTGGTCGAACCGCCCGTCGCCATGATCAGCGCCACGGCGTTCTCGATCGACTTCTTCGTGATGATGTCGCGCGGCTTGAGGTCCTGCTTGACGGCCTCGACCAGCACGCGCGCCGATTGCGCCGCCGAGTCGACTTTCTCCTCGTCGGGGTTGGCCATCGTCGACGAATACATGAGCGACATGCCGAGCGCCTCGAACGACGAGCTCATCGTGTTCGCGGTGTACATGCCGCCGCACGAACCCGTGGACGGGCAGGCGTTTTTCTCGACGCCTTCGAAATCTTCTTCGGTCATGCGCCCCGCGGTGAATTCGCCCACGGCCTCGAACGCCGAGACGATGGTGAGCGCCTTTCCCTTCCAGTTGCCCGGGCGGATCGTGCCGCCATACACGTAAATGCCGGGCACGTTGATGCGCGCGAGCGCGATCATGCCGCCGGGCATGTTCTTGTCGCAGCCGCCGATCACGACTACGCCGTCCATCCACTGGCCTTGCACGCAGGTCTCGATGCAGTCCGCGATGACTTCGCGCGAGACGAGCGAGTATTTCATGCCCTCGGTGCCCATCGACATGCCGTCCGAGATCGTGGGCGTGCCAAAGGTCTGCGGGTTCGCGTCGGCGCGCTTGATGGCGTCGACGGCCGCGTCGGTCAGGCGCTGCAGGCCGGCGTTGCACGGCGTGATGGTCGAATGACCATTGGCGACGCCGATCATCGGCTTGTCGAAGTCGGCTTTCTCGTAGCCGAGCGCGTAATACATCGAACGGTTGGGCGAACGGGCGACGCCTTGCGTGATGTGCTTCGAACGACGGTTATAGGGCATGGGGACCTCCGGTGGAATTTGTCTCGGATGCCGGGAGTGGGTTCTGTTTTGGGGGCGCGCCGGCACGTCTATCGAAGCATGCGATTTCGCGAGAACGCTGTCCAATATATTATTCGTGGTCTATTGAGTCGAAAAACATATCAACATGACAACAGCGCGAGACCGCCGCCGATGAATCCGACGATCCCCGATCTGCGCCAGCTTCGCTATTTTGTCGCCGTGGCCGAGGAGCAGCATTTCGGCCGCGCTGCGGCGCGCCTGTCGATGACGCAGCCGCCGCTCTCGCAGGCCATTCGCGCGCTCGAGGAGACGCTGGGGGTGGAGCTGTTCGCGCGCACGCGTCGTTCGGTCGAATTGACGGCCGTGGGCGCCGATCTGCTGCCGGAGGTCAGGCGCCTGCTGGCGAGCGCGGAAGCGTTGCGGCCGCTCGCCCAGAGCCTCGCGCGTGGCGAGGCGGGCGTGCTCGCGCTGGCCTTCGTTTCGACCGCCGACTACGGCTTGCTGCCGCTTCTGCTGCGCGAGTTCGGCGCGCGCTATCCGCGCGTGCGCCTGCAGCTCGCCGAAGCCACGAGCGACGTGCAGGTGGAAGAACTGGTGGCGGGGCGCATCGACGCCGGCCTCGTGATCGCGCCCGTGCCGCCGCGCCACGCGGCTCAGCTTGCTTACCAGCCTGTCACGCGCGAACCGCTCGTGGTCGCCATGCCCTCGGCACTGTCGGTGCGCCTTGGCGGCCCTTCAGCCGACGACTGGCACGACGAGCCCGTGAGCTTGCGCGATCTCGCCGATGTGCCGCTCGTCGTCTTCCCGCGCCATCTGGCCCCCGGCTTCTACGACACCATCATGGACTGCTACGGCGCGGCCGGCCTCGTGCCCCTCATCGGCCAGGAAGCGATCCAGATGCAGACAATCGTGAGCCTCGTCTCGGCGGGCATGGGCGTGGCGCTCGTGCCGCGGTCGCTGCGCCATCTGCGGCGCACGGGCGTCGTGTACCGGCCGCTCGCCGGGGCGGTGCCGGCCATCGAAACGGGCCTCGTCTGGCGCTCGGCCGAGGTGAGCCCGGTGCTCGCGGCGTTCATCGAGATCGTGCGCGCGCACGCGGCGACGGCGGGTGGCCCGGCGCGCGAGGGCTAGTCTGAAGCTGGGTGTGCCGCGCGCGTCATCTGTCACCGTGACACTCGCCGCGCATCGCCAAACGTGCATTTTGGTTTGCGCCCCCTCGCGTCGGCGATAATGTCACGCCGTGACGCGCGGGCGGCGAACCTCGCCGCCTTGCAAACGTCCAACGCGCTTTGCCCGCTTGTGTGAGCGGCGCGCGACTGCTTACAAACCCGATTTCATTCGATATCGCCGACAAGACTTCATCCACGATGCTCATCCACCCGAACTTCGACCCCGTCGCCATTCATCTGGGGCCGCTCGCCGTGCGCTGGTACGGCCTCATGTATCTCGTCGGCTTCATTCTGGCGATCGTGATCGGCCGTCTTCGTCTGCGTCTGCCGTACGTGGCGGCGCAAGGCTGGTCCGCGAAAGACATCGACGACATGCTGTTCTACGGCGTGCTCGGCACGATCCTGGGCGGGCGCCTGGGCTACGTGCTGTTCTACAAGGCGAGCTGGTATTTCGCGCATCCGCTCGACATCTTCAAGGTGTGGGAAGGCGGCATGTCGTTTCACGGCGGCTTCCTCGGCGTGACGTTCGCGATGATCCTGTTCGCGTGGCAACGCGGGCGCACCTGGCTGCAGGTCACGGACTTCGTCGCGCCGATGGTGCCCACGGGGCTCGCCTTTGGCCGTCTCGGCAACTTCATCAACGGCGAGCTGTGGGGCCGAGTGACCTCGCCCGATTCGCCGTGGGCCATGCTGTTTCCCGGCGCCGCAAACGACGACGCCGCGTGGCTCGCCGCGCATCCGCAACTGGCCGCGCAGTGGCACCTGAACGAAGTGTTCGCGCAGTACCATCTGCTGCCGCGCCATCCTTCGGAACTGTATGAAATCGCGCTGGAAGGCATTGCGCTCTTCATCGTGCTGATTCTGTTCGCGCGCAAGCCGCGCCCCGTCGGCGCGATCTCGGCGATGTTCCTGATCGGCTATGGTCTCGCGCGCTTCACGGTCGAGTTCGCACGCGAACCCGATGACTTCCTCGGCCTGCTTGCGCTCGGCCTCTCGATGGGCCAGTGGCTCTCGCTGCCGATGATCATCGTGGGTATTGGCCTGATGGCGTGGGCGTATCGCCGCGCCAAACGTGGCAAGGACGGCAACGACCGCGCGCAGGTAGCGGGCGCGAAGAGCTGACACGCGCGCGAACGCACCTCGCGTTTTAGCCCATGAAAAAGGCCACGGTTTTCACCGTGGCCTTTTTACTTGCGTGCTTGCGTGGCTCGTATGGCGCGCCTTACTTCATCTGCACCGAGCCGGAAACGTTGACCGTCACCGTGGACGTGCCGCCTTCGAGCGGCACGGGCGACGACATCTTCGCGTCAGCCGAAGCCGCGCGTGCGCTCATCATCATCATGGGGCGCGGCATCACGCCCGAGTGCCCCACGTTCACGTCGCGAATCGAGTAGCTGCTGTAGCCGAACGCGCGCGTGGCCGAGAGGGCCTGGTCGCGGAACGAGGCAATGGCCTGGCCCGAAAGTTTTTGCTCGGCGGCGCGCTGCGCTTCGGGGGACAGCGAGAATTGCACGTTGCCCACCTGCATGATCGACGAGAGATCGCCGGCGAGCTTCGATGCCGCCGCGAAATCATGCGACTCGAGGACGACTTCCGTGCGGCCGCGCCAGGCGGAGATGCGCCCGTCGCGATCCGTCGAAGGGAAGATCGAGAACTGGCCCGAGTGCGCGGTCACGCCCGCGACGCCTCTGGCCCGTTGAAGCGCGGAGTCGGCGCGCTGATTGAGCGTCGCGGTGAGCGAGGCGGGATCGTTCGCTTCCTGTTCGTAGAACAGCGTAATGTTGACGACGTCCTGAGGCACTTCGGCGCTCGCCTGCGCGGACAGCGAAAGCACGCCCGAGGGCTGCTGCAAGCGCGCGTCGCTCTGTGCGAACGCGGCGCCGGGTGCGAGCGTCAGGGCGAGGGGGAGGGCGGCAGCCAATGCGGCGGCGAGCGTGACGACGGTTTTTCGGTTCATTGAGGCTCCTTGCAGAACTGGCGTCGCGCGCGAGGCATCTGTTGTGACGCGCGACTGTGCGCGATTGTGCTTGAAGTCGCGCACGAATGCTGTATGCGTGCCGGCCATCGAGGCCGAACCGCATCACATCAGATGTTTCGTGATGAAGTTCCACTCGGCCGTGGTGACCGGCGTGATCGAGAGGCGGTTGCCCTTGGCGAGCACGCGCATGTCCGCGAGTTCCTCGTGCTCGCGCAAGGCGGCGAGAGAAATCAGCGGGCACTTCTTCTTGAATACGACGTCGACGAGCATCCAGCGCGGATTCTCGTGCGTCGATTTCGCGTCGTAGTAAGGGCTTTTCGGATCGAACTGCGTGGGATCGGGGTAGGCCGTGGACGACACCTGCGCGATGCCTGCGATGCCGGGCTCGGGGCAGCTCGAGTGGTAGAACAGCACGCCGTCGCCTTGCTGCATGGTGTCGCGCATGAAATTGCGCGCCTGGTAGTTTCGGACGCCGGTCCAGGGCAGCGTGCGCTGCGGCGCGTTTGCGAGGTCGTCGATGCTTGCTTCGTCGGGTTCGGACTTCATCAGCCAGTAGCGCATGAGTCGAAGTTCACGTCGAAAGGGGGGAGGGGCGAGCGTGCATGCCGCGAAAGTCGCCAATGCACGCCGCACAAAGGAAAACGGCATCGGACTGTGGTCCGATGCCGTTTGAATAGGTCCCCGCCATAGCCGCTAGGCCGGCATCCTGAACCGAGGGTTCAGAATTGGTCGCAGTTAGCAGCACTTCGGGTACATCAGACTGTGTGACGCGCACGCCCGTGCTACAAATTTCCGCAACCGTGCACATGGCATTGGTTCAAGGAATATATGACCTTGGCGAACCAGGCAGGGAAGCTGACTAAACTGGTTGGCAGCGTGTTTAGAAACGCGCGTTTCTAAACAAATCAACGCTACCTTTGAACAACATCATACCGCACGTTGCTGCGTAATACTGCGGCTTACAACCGCGGTGTACATCAGCGCTTATTGCACACCGTACTGATGAATGACAGCGCCGAGTTGTTCGTTCATTTGGCGCATTGTACGACGGATTTCTTCGGCTGGGAATGCTTCCCCGTGACGCACGCTGGTTTGCAGGCGCAGCAGTTCCGAGGCGAGCGAGAGCGCCGCCATGACGGCGATGCGATCGGTGCCGCGCACGTTGCTGTGATTGCGGATCTTCGACATTTCGGCGTCCACGCGCGCCACGGCTTCGAGCAGTGCCTGTTCCGTTTCCGGCGAACAGACGAGGCGATAGGTTTGGCCGAGTATCGTCGCTTCGATCTGCTTGGTGGTCATGCATTTTCTCCGTGGCGGGCCGCGTTGCTGTCGTCGTCGGTGCTCTGCGACGGCTCGAGCAGATCGAGCTGGTTGTCGCGCTCGTTACCTGCGCGTGCGCGTGGCAGCTTTTCGAGGATCGCGTTCAGACGCACCTGCGCATCGTCGATCTTGGCCGAGAGTGCATCGCGCTCTGCCTGCAGCGCGGCGCGCTCCTCGCGGACCTGTTCGAGTTCGGTGCGTGTTTCGTCGCATTGCGCACGCAGCTGCGCGAGTTGCTCTTCGAGTGCGAGGCGTGCTTCGTGTTGGCGCTGATTAATCTCGATCAGCCGCCCGATGTTTTGTGAGAGTGTTTCGAGTTCGTTGAGCATGTGCTGCGTCCTCTAAAGACAGGCATTCTAGCGCGGATTAACGCGTATTTTGATAATTGTGTCGTTTCCAGACGTAACAACCCGGCTTCTTACCGGAATCAGGCCCGAAACCCTCGCTACGTGTGTTGCATACGCTGGGCAGGAACGTAATTTGCCAAGGCCGCGCGCGCAGCGCATCGTCTCGATCGTGGTCTGCGCGTTATAACATCACGGATTCATGGTCTTTTGCCAGTGCTTTCGCGAACGGCTTATGCCACGTCATGCAGAATCCCTGGCGACCAAAATACTGCGCTCTGTCGTGGCCTGCTATACCCCTGCTGTCTTTTTGTGCGAGCTTGATTGAAATCCGCTGCCGAGTTCCCCGATGCGTTCCATGAGCCGCGATGAGTCCCATGCTGTGCCGCCCGTGCCGCCGATACACGCGCTGCCGCGCCGCTCGATGAGCGCGCGCCGTGCATGCATGATCTGGGCCGCGCTCGCAGCCGTGGCGCTCGTGGTGTTCGCTGCATCGCTCGCAACCGGCAGCGTGAGCGTGACGTTTGCGCAGGCGCTGGCGGCGCTCGCTCCCACGCATGACGTGCACGGCGCGCCGGACGTGGCGATCGAAATCGTGCGTACGCTGCGCTTGCCGCGCGCGTTGGCGGGGTTTGCATGCGGCGGCCTGCTCGCGCTGGCGGGCGCGCTGCTGCAGGTGCTGCTGCGCAATCCGCTTGCGGAGCCCTACGTGCTCGGTGTGTCTGGCGGCGCTGCCGCATTCGCACTCGTGGCGATGATCGCTGGCGTGGCGTGGTGGGGCGTGCAGGCGAGCGCGTGTGCGGGTGCGTTCGTTTCGATCCTGCTCGTGCTCGGCCTCGCGCGCCGCGAGTTGTGGCGCGGCGAGCCGCAAGACAGCTCGCCGCGGCTGCTCCTGACGGGCGCGGTGACGGCGGCAGGCTGGGGCGCATTGATCACACTGCTGCTCACGCTCGCGCCCGACACGCGCCTGCGCGGCATGCTGTTCTGGCTCACGGGCGACCTCAATGGCGCGGGCATGCCATGGCCCGCGCTCGCAACGCTTGGCGTGGTCCTTGCGTGCATCGTGCCCGCCGCGCCAATGCTCAACGTGCTGCTGCGCGGCGACGCTGCCGCGCAGGCGCTCGGTGTGCCGGTGCTGCGTCTGCGCGTGGGCATTTATCTTGCCGCGTCGCTCGCGGCGGCCGCTGCCGTGACGACGGGCGGCACCATCGGCTTCGTGGGGCTCGTCGTGCCCCACATGCTGCGCCTCGCGTTCGGCAACGACCAGCGCATGCTCGTGCCGGCCGCCGCGCTCGCGGGCGGCGTGGCCGTGATGGGCGCGGACCTCGTCGCGCGTACGGTGGCGGCGCCCGCGCAGTTGCCGGTGGGCGTTGTGACCGCGCTCGCGGGCGTGCCGGTATTCCTGTGGATGCTGCTCGCGAGGCGCGGACGATGAGCGATGCGCATCCCCCCCTGCTCGCGGTCCACGCGCTCACGTTGCGCGCGGGCGCGCGCACGCTCGTGGAATCGCTCACGCAAAAGTTTGCCGCCGGCGAAATCTGGTGTGTGGCGGGCGCAAATGGCGCGGGCAAGACCACACTGATCGGCGCGCTCGCGGGCCTTGGCGAGCCCTCGGCGGGACGTGTCGAAGTCGAGGGCATCGCGCTCGCACAGTGGCCGCCGGTGCGCCTCGCGCAGCGTCGCGCGCTGATGCCGCAGGACCAGCGCGACGCCTTCAGCGCGAGCGTGATCGACACCGTGCTGCTCAATCGCTACCCGCATCTTTCCGGCTGGGGTTGGGAAGCCGATGCCGATCGCGCCGCCGCGCACGCCGCGCTCGCCACGCTCGGCCTCGAAGCGTTCGCGGCGCGCGATGTGCTGTCGCTCTCTGGCGGCGAGCGCCAGCGCGTCGCGCTTGCCGCCGCGCTGTGTCAGGGCGCGCCGCTCCTGCTGCTCGACGAGCCGCTCGCCCATCTGGACCTGCATCATCAGATTGCGTGTCTCGAAGCGCTCTCGCACTGGGTGCGCAGTGAGGCGCGCGCCGTGCTGTTTTCGTGCCACGATCTCAATCTTGCGCGGCGCTTCGCGACGCACGCGCTCCTGCTCGACGGCCGCGGCGGTTTTCACGCGGGCCCCGTGCGCGATGTGCTCACGCCGGAACGCGCGAGCGCCGCATTCGGACATCCGCTCGTGCTGATACGCGAGGGCGCGCACGAGGCGCTTGTACCAGCACTCGTACCGACATCTTCATCACCGCATTCGCCGGGATCGAACGGCGTGCACTAGTGCGCCGCTGTCGCCCGCATCACTTTGAAACGAAATACACCATGACGTCATCGCTTACCGAACTGCTCGCCGTCGAACCGCTCGATCTCTCGTTGCGCGACGAACTGCAACGCCTCATCGACACGAAGACCAAACCGCCCGGCAGTCTCGGCCGCCTCGAAACCCTGGCGCGCCAGCTCGGCATGATCCAGGGCACGACGCGCCCGAGCGTCGAGCGTCCCGTGATGATCGTCTTCGCAGGCGACCACGGCATCGCCGCCGAAGGCGTGAGCCCTTACCCGCAGGCCGTGACCGCGCAGATGGTCGCGAACTTCGTGGCAGGGGGCGCGGCGATCAACGTGTTCAGCAGCGTGGCGGGACTCACGCTCGAAGTCGTCAACGCGGGCGTGGCGTCGCCGCTGCCGCCGTCGCCGACACTCGTCGATGTGCCCATCGCGGCCGGCACGCGCAACTTTGCGCACGAGCGCGCCATGACGCGCGACGAAGCCCTCGCCGCGCTTGCGGCGGGCGCCGAGCGCGTGCGTCATCACGCGGCGCTCGGCACGAACGTGATCGGCTTTGGCGAAATGGGCATTGCGAACACGTCGTCGGCCGCGTGCCTGATGAGCCGGTTGTGCGGCGTGCCGATCGATGAATGCGTCGGGCGCGGCACGGGCCTCGACAATGCGGGCCTCGCGAAAAAGCGCAATGTGCTCGCGGCGGCGCTCGCGCATCACGCCGATGCGCGCGAGCCGCTCGACGTGCTCGCCGCGTTCGGCGGCTTCGAAATCGCGATGATGGCGGGCGCATATCTCGAAGCGGCGCGCTCGCGCATGGCGATTCTCGTCGACGGCTTCATCGCCACCTCGGCGCTGCTCGTGGCCGACTCGCTCGCGCCGAACGTGCGCGACTACTGCGTGTTTGCGCACGCATCGAACGAAGCGGGGCACCGTCGCATGCTCGATCACTTCGGCGCGCGCGAACTGCTTACGCTCGACCTGCGTCTGGGCGAGGGCACGGGCGCGGCGCTGGCGGTGCCGCTGCTGCGCGCGGCGGTCGCGTTCCTCAACGACATGGCGAGCTTCGAGTCGGCCGGCGTCGACAATCGCAGTGATCGCCACGCCTGAGCGTCGCGCGATGAATCCGCTTGCGGAGCTGCGTTATTTCTTCACGGCGCTCGGCTATTTCACGCGCGTGCCGGTGCCGCGCTGGGTGGGCTTCGAGCCCGCCTGGCTCAACGCGGCGGCGCGTTACTTTCCGTTCGTCGGCGCGTTGATCGGCGCGCTCGCGGCGCTCGTCTATCTCGCCGCGTTGCGCGTGTTTCCGGCGAACGTGGCCGTGCTGCTGTCGATGGCCGTCACGCTCCTCGCGACGGGCGCCTTTCACGAAGACGGTCTCGCCGACTGCCTCGACGCATTCGGCGGCGCGTACGCCCGCGAAGACGTGCTGCGCATCATGCACGATTCGCGCATCGGCGCATTTGGCGCGATCGGTCTCGTGGTGGCCCTCGCGCTCAAGTGGCAGACGCTCGCGGCGCTGCCGCCGGCACGCGCCGCGATGCTGATGATCGCCGGCCATGCCGCGAGCCGCGCTTGCGCGATCAGCTATCTCGTCTCGCTCGAGTATGTGCGTGCCGAGGGCAAGGCCAAGCCCGTCGCGCAGCGCATGAGCATGCCCGCGTGGCTGTGCGCGTGCGTGTTCGGCTTGCCGTGGCTGTTCTGGCCGGTGTGGTCCGGTGCGCCCGACTGGCGCGCGGGCGTCGCGACGCTCGGCGTGCTCGCCGTGTTGCGCTATGCACTGGGGCGTTACTTCGTGCGGCGCATCGGCGGCTATACGGGCGATTGTCTCGGCTTGGCGCAACAGGTGTTCGAGATCGCCATCTACCTCGTGGGACTCGCATGGATCTCGTTCTGATCCGTCATCCCGCCGTGGCGGTGGATGCGGGCGTCTGCTACGGCGCGAGCGATGTGCCGCTCGCGGGCGACGCGACGCAGCAGGCCGCGTCGCTCGCTGAGCGGATCGCGGCGCTCGGCGTGCGCGAACCGCAGCGTATCGAAACGAGCCCGCTCACGCGCTGCGCGAGCGTGGCGGCGGCGCTCGGCCGTCTGCGCGGCCATACGCCGCAAGCCGAAGCACGCCTCGCTGAGATGGATTTCGGCGCGTGGGAGATGCAGCGCTGGGACGCGATCGAACGCGCGCAGATCGACGCATGGGCCGCGAATTTCGAGCACGCGCGCGAGCATGGCGGCGAGAGCGTCGCGCAGTTCGATGCGCGCGTGAGCAGCTGGTTCGATACGCTCGACGCGCGCGAGAAGTGCACCGTTTGGGCCGTTACGCATGCGGGCGTGATCCGCACCGTCACGGCGCGCGCGCTCGGCATGCCGCTCGCGCGTTGCGTGCGCTGGCCGCTGGAGATGGGCGCCATCGTGCATTTGCAATACGACTCGACGAGCGCTGTTTGGCTGCTCGCGCGCTGGAACGCCTAGCGGGTCGCTGCGGAGACCGAATCAATGTGCCACGGCGTTGCGCGAGCGGGCGAGGTCGAGATCCTCGCACAACTGCGCCGCGCCCTGGGCGATGCGCGGCGCGGGGCGCGTGAGCAGATCGCCGTCGATGGCGAAGAGATTGCCGCGCGCGACGGCGGCTAGCGCTGGCCAGGCGCGCCAGCGCTCGAGGCCCGGCAGCGGGCGGTCCGGCGACGTCGCGCCTTGCGACGCGGTGACGATCGCATCGGGATTGGCCGCGAGAACGGCTTCCGTCGATACCGTCGGCACGAGCGGTTCGAGGGCCGCGAACACGTTGCGGCCGCCGCAGAGCGCGATCACGTCGCTGATCATGTGCGAGCCGTTGATGGTCATCAGCGGCTGATCCCAGACTTCGTAGAACACGCTCACGGATGCGCGCTGCGCATAGCGCGCGTGCAGCTGCGCGATGTCGCGGCGGTAAGCATTCGCGGCGGCCTGCGCAGCGTCTTCGGTGCCGAGCAGCACGCCGAGGCGCGTGAGCGAGGTCGCGACATCGTCGAGCTTGTGTGGCTCGCTGAAAAAGAGGGGGACGTGCAGCGCGCGCAGACGATCGAGCTGTTGCTGAGCGTTGCCGTGACGCCAGACCACGATGAGGTCGGGCTTGAGCGCGGCGATGCGCTCGAGGTCGAGCGCGCGATTGTCGCCCACGCGCGGCACTTTTTGCGCTTCGGGCGGGTAGTCGCTGTAGGCCACGGCGCCGACCACTTTCACGCCGCCGCCTGCGGCGTAGAGCAGCTCGGTCACGTGGGGCGCGAGGCTCACTACGCGCTGCGCTGGCGCGGGGAGGGTGACGGTGTTGCCCGCGTCGTCGATGGCGGTGACGGTCGCATGCGCGGCGCACGGCAGGAGCGTCGCGGCCAGCAGCGCCAACACAATGACGACTGTGCGCATCAGCCGATCGCCCGCATGGCTTGTCCGAGTGCGCTTTCGAAGCGCTGCCATTCGCTTTCTGACGCGGGCAGGCCAAAGCGCAGGCTGGCCGGTGCGTCGAAGCGGCGCGTCCATACGGCGTGGCGCGCGAGTGCGTCCTGCAGCACCGGCGCGCGTGGGTCCGCGAGCCACGCGAACAGCGGCGTGGCGTGCGGCGTGAAGCCGTGAGCGCGCAGCAGCGCGACGAGGCGCGCGCTTTCGGCGGCGAGCCGAATGCGCGTTTCGTTCTGCCACGCGCTGTCTTCGAACGCATGGGTGACCGCGTGGCGCGCCGGCCCGCTCACGGTCCACGCGCCCAGATGCGCGCGCAACGCGGCCAGCAGGGCAGGCGCGCCGAGCGCGAATCCGCAGCGCGCGCCCGCGAGCCCGAAGAACTTGCCCGGCGAGCGCAGCACGACGAGTCCTGCGCGGCGGGTTGCGTGCGCAAGCGTTTCGGAGCGCTCATGGCCGAACGCATCGGCAAAAGCTTCGTCGACGATCAGCGTGCCGCCGCGCGCCGCGAGTTGCGCATGCCAACGCAGCAGGCGGTCGGCAGCAAGATGCGTAGCCGTCGGATTGTTCGGATTCACCACGACGGCATGCGTGACGGTATCGGGCAGCGTGTCCTGCATGACATCGAGCGGCACGATCTCATGGCCCGCGCGCGCGAATGCCGGTGCGTACTCCCCGTAAGTGAGCGGAGCGATTGCTACACGCGCGCGCGGCAACAACGCGGGCAGCGCGCGGATCGCGGCCTGGCTGCCCGCCACCGCCAACACGTGGCGGGCGTCGGGCGCGCCGTAGTAGTGCGCGGCGCTCGCAGCGAAGCCGTCCCCGTCGTCGGGCAGGCGCCGCCATGCCGCGGATGGCACCGGCGGCACAGGGTAGCCGTGCGGATTGATGCCGGTGGAGAGGTCGATCCACGCGTCCCAGGCGATGCCGTAACGCTGCGCGGCTTCGTGCAGATTGCCGCCGTGCGCGACGAGTGCGGCTGGTTGTTCAGACATGGCTCGCCACGCTCACGAAGGCCAGCGCGAGCAGCGCGGCGAGCCACAAAATGGTGGTGCGCTCGACGAGCCGCAAGGCCGCGCCCACGTGCTGCGCGCGCGGCGGCGAGCCCGCGCCGAGCGCCGGGCGCTCCTCCAGCATGCCGTGATACACGGCCGCGCCGCCCAGCAGCACGTTCAGGCTGCCCGCGCCGGAGGCCATGACGGGACCCGCGTTCGGGCTCTCCCAGCGATGCGCCTGTTCGCGCCAACAGCGCAGCGCCACGCGCGTGTCGCCGAGCAGCGCGTAGCTCGCGGCCGTGAGGCGCGCGGGAATCCAGTTGAGCACGTCGTCGATGCGCGCGGCCGCCCAGCCGAAGCGCAGGAAGCGCGGGGTGCGATAGCCCCACATGGCATCGAGCGTGTTGGCGAGACGGAACGCGAGGGCGCCGGGGCCGCCCGCGATCGCGAACCAGAACAGCGCGCCGAAGATCGCGTCGTTGCCGTTTTCGAGCGCCGATTCGACGGCCGCGCGCGAGAGCGCGGTGGCGTCCGCCCCTGCTGTGTCGCGCGAGACGATGCGGCCGGTCAATTCGCGCGCGGCGGCGAGGTCGCGCCGGGCGAGCGCGGCGCCGATCGGCGCGATGTGCTCCGTGAGGCTGCGGGCGCCGAGCGCGAACCACAGCAGCGCGACGTGCAGTGCCCAGGCGAGCGGCCAGGGTAGCAGGGCGCACAGCAGCGCGGCGACGACGACGGGCGGTGCGACGGCGGCGAGCCATGCGACGAGGCCGAGCGGACGGCCACGGCGGCCCGTGTTCAGGCGCGCTTCGATCTGGTTCGCGTATTTGCCGAAGGCGACGAGCGGGTGTGCACGGCGCGGTTCGCCGAGCCAGCGGTCCACGGCGACGCCGGCCACGGCGAGCGCGGCGGTGACGGGTAGCGAGAGCATCATGAGGTCCCGCGCGGCGCTTTGAGCACCAAAGGCAGGCCCGCGGCGACAAGCGTCGCCTGATCGGCGAGCGCCGCGATGCGCTGATTGAGGCGGCCGAGTTCGTCCACGTAACGGCGCGTGGCCGCGCCCATCGGCACGACGCCCATGCCGATCTCGTTGCTCACCACGAGCACCGTGCCCTGTGCGCGCTCGCAGGCGGCAGCGAAGGCGTCGAGGCGCTCGCGCCAGTCGGGCAGCGGCGCTTCGGAGTCGGCGGGGCAAAGCAGGTTCGCGAGCCACAGCGTGAGGCAGTCGATCAGCACGCACTGGCCGGGCCCCGCGGCTGCGTCGAGTGCGCCCGCGAGATCGAGCGGCGCCTCGGCGAGCGCCCAGTGCGCGGGCCGCCGCGCGCGATGGTGGCCGATGCGCTCGGCGAACTCGGTGTCGTCCGTCACGCGCGCGGTGGCGATATAGGTGACGGGCAGGCCGCTCGCGGCAGCGAGCCGTTCGGCGTGCGCGCTCTTGCCCGAGCGCGCGCCGCCGACGATGAAGGTGAGATCGCGCGAATTCATCGCGTGATTGTAACGGCTGCACCCAGGCTCGCTGTTGTCCCATCGGTCAATGTCGCGCCGTGGTCCTGCATCGGGCGGCGGCGCGATGGGATAATGCGCGTTCGCCTTCGCTGCCCCCCATGCGCTTCATGACCGCCACGCTACCCGCCATGCCCCGCGTACCCACCGGCACGCTGATGATCCAGGGCACGACCTCCGATGCCGGCAAGAGCACGCTCGTCGCCGGCCTGTGCTGCCTCGCGCGCCGCGCGGGTGTACGCGTCGCGCCGTTCAAACCGCAGAACATGGCGCTCAACAGCGCCGTGACCGTGGATGGCGGCGAGATCGGCCGCGCCCAGGCGCTGCAGGCTGTCGCCGCCGGCATCGAGGCGCACACCGACCTCAATCCGGTGCTGCTCAAGCCCAATAGCGACCTCGGCTCGCAGGTCATCATCCACGGCAAGGCGCGTATGAATCTCAACGCGCGCGCGTACCAGGACTACAAGCCGCTCGCGCGCGAGGCCGTGCTGGCGTCCTACGCGCGTCTGCGCGCGCGCTACGACACGGTGTTCGTGGAGGGCGCGGGCAGCCCCGCCGAAGTCAACCTGCGCGCCAACGACATCGCCAACATGGGTTTCGCCGAGGCGGTCGATTGCCCGGTCGTGCTCGTGGCCGACATCGACCGGGGCGGCGTATTCGCGCATCTGATCGGCACGCTGGCCTGTCTTTCCCAGAGCGAGCGCGCGCGCGTCAAAGGTTTCGTCATCAACCGTTTTCGCGGCGACCGCACGCTGCTGGAACCGGGCCTCGCCTGGCTCGAGCAGCAGACGGGCAAGCCGGTGCTGGGCGTCGTGCCGTATCTGCACGGCCTCACGCTCGACGCCGAGGACATGCTGCCCGGCGCGGTCCACAGCGGCGCGCAGGCCGCCGGCGAGACGCTGCGCGTGGTGGTGCCGGCGCTGCCGCACATCAGCAACCACACCGACTTCGACGCGCTGCGCGCCCATCCGCAGGTCGATTTCACCTATGTGCGCACGGGCGAAGCGCCGCCCGCCGCCGATCTCGTGATCCTGCCGGGCTCGAAGAACGTGCGCGACGACCTCGCGTGGCTGCGCGCCCAGGGCTGGGAGACGGCGCTCGCGCGGCATCTGCGCTATGGCGGCCGCGTGATCGGTATTTGCGGCGGCATGCAGATGCTCGGGCGCGCGATTGCCGATCCGCACGGCGTGGAGGGCGAGCCGGGCGCGGTCGAGGGTTTCGGCTGGCTCGACTACGAGACCGTGCTCACGCGCGAAAAGACCTTGAAGAACGTGACGGGCGCGCTCGCGCTGGAAGGCGCTAACGGGCATGCGGACGCGGGCCCGGCGCGCGTGGCGGGCTACGAAATTCATATGGGCGAGACGCGCGGGCGGGCGCTAGCGTCGCCCGCGCTGTGGCTCGCTGAGGGAGACGAGGGGGCGACGCGCCCCGATGGTGCGCGCTCGGCGGACGGCCAGATTCTCGCGACCTACGTGCACGGCCTCCTCGACACGCCGCAAGCCTGCGCGGCGCTCTTGCGCTGGGCCGGGCTCGCGCAGGCGCGCGCGGTGGACTATCCGGCGTTGCGCGAGGCGTCGCTGGAGCGGCTGGCGGACACGCTCGCGGCGAGCCTCGATCTGGAGAAGGTGTTCGGCGTAATCCGCTGACAGCGCAGCTAAAAGCGCGGCTGCCCGGCTCAGTAAAGCACCATCTGCGTACAGCGGAACAGCGCGATGGTCTTGCCGTCCGGGCCGCTCACGGTGGCGTCCCAGACCTGGGTGCTGCGCCCGAGGTGCACGCCCTTGGCCACGGCCGAGATCGTGCCTTCGCGCGCGGTGCCGAGATGATTGCTCTTGATCTCGATGGTCGTGAAGTTTTTCGCGTTGGGCGGCAGGTGCGCGAGGCACGCGTAGCCGCAGGCCGTGTCGGCGAGACCGATCACCGTGGCGGCGTGCAGGAAGCCATTGGGGGCGAGCAGGTCGCTGCGCACGTCAAGTTCGGCGCGCAGCAGGCCTTGCTCGAGGACCAGCGGCCGAAAGCCCAGCAAATCGGGCAGGCGGCCGCGCTGCCTCTCGAGCAGGGATTCGATCGTGATGTCGTGGCGTAGCGTGCTCATGGTCGCTCAGTCTCCTTGATTTGATATGAACATTGCGGGTGCGCGCTCGTGGGGGGCTTCGGCGGCGCGCAATTTGCCGATAATATCGGACGGTTGATTCGGGGCGCCGGCTCGTCCGCAAGTCGCCTCGCAAGGTATCGAAACACGCATCACGCAAAATCACGGCAATCCGGCTGGCCTTGCGCCAGCCATCCTGACGGGAGCATTCATGACGGTAATCGTGGTGGCGAATCCCAAGGGCGGCGTGGGAAAGAGCACGCTGTCCACCAATCTGGCCGGCTATTTCGCCGCACAAGGCGAGTGGGTAGCGCTCGCGGACCTCGACCGGCAGCAGTCCTCGCACGCATGGCTCGATCTGCGGCCCGCGACGCTGCCGGCGATCGAAAGCTGGCAGGTCGATCTGGACAACCCGGCCAAGCCGCCCAAGGGACTCGAGCACGCAGTCATCGACACGCCCGCCGGCCTGCACGGCAACCGGCTCCAGGCGATCATCGAGCTGGCGGACAAGGTGATCGTGCCGCTGCAGCCCTCGATGTTCGACATTCTTGCCACCCAGGACTTCCTCAACCGCCTCGCCAAGGAAAAGTCCGTGCGCAAGGGGGCGATCCAGGTGGGCGTGGTGGGCATGCGGGTGGATGCGCGCACGCGCTCGGCCGAGCAGCTGCAGCGCTTCGTCGAGGGCCTCGAACTACCGGTGCTGGGCTATCTGCGCGACACGCAGAACTACGTGCAGCTCGCCGCGCACGGCCTCACGCTGTGGGACGTCGCGAAGAGCCGGGTCGAGAAGGACCTCGACCAGTGGCAGTCGATCATCGGCTGGGTCGACGGCAAATAAGCACGCCAAAAGGCGGGCAAGCGCGGCGGCGCGGGCCCGATGAGCCGCGCCCGCCAGCCCCGCGGTTTAGCTCCAGGCTTGCGTGGGCACGTGGTCGCGGCTGCCCTTGATGCGGTTGTTCTCGTCCACGAACACGAGGTCCGGTTTCCAGCCGGCCTTGAGCTCTTCCTCTTCCACGTTCGCGAAGGCCGCGATGATCACGAGGTCGCCCAGTTGCGCGCGGCGCGCGGCCGAGCCGTTCAGCGAGATCATGCCGCTGCCGCGCTCGCCCTTGATCGCGTAGGTCGTGAAGCGCTCGCCATTGTTGATGTTCCAGATGTCGATGCGCTCGTTTTCGACGATGTTCGCCGCTTCGAGCAGGTTTTCGTCGATGGCGCACGAGCCTTCGTAGTGCAGCTCGCAGTGCGTGACCGCGACGCGGTGGATCTTCGACTTGAGCATATGGCGTTGCATGGAGGGTCTCCTCAGGCGAGCGGGCGCGCGGCCCGCCGCGGGTAAGCGGAATCTGGGGGGATCGGGTGAAAGCGGGACGGCGCGGCCGCTCGCGGCTTTCAGATTTCGAGGTTGTCGATCAGGCGCGTCGCGCCGAGCTTCGCGGCGGCCAGCACGACGAGCGGCGACTCGGCGTCGCCGGCCACGCCCGGCGCGGGCGGCAGCAGGTTCGCGCGCTTGCGGATCGCGATGTAGTCGGGCTTCCAGCCGCGCGCGGCGAGCGTCGCCATGGCGTCGAGTTCGAGCTGCTGGAAGTCGCGGCGGCCCGACAGCACCGACTCGCGGATCGCGCGCAGCACGCCCGCCAGTTGCGGCGCCTCGGCGCGCTCGGCTTCCGTAAGGTAGCGGTTGCGCGAGCTGAGCGCGAGGCCGTCGGTGTCGCGCACGGTTTCGGCGGCGATCACTTCGGTCGGCAGCGCGAACTGGTTGCACATCGCGCGCACGATCATGAGCTGCTGGTAGTCCTTCTTGCCGAACACGGCCACGCGCGGCTGCACGCACGACATCAGCTTCATGACGACAGTGCACACGCCTTCGAAGAAACCGGGGCGGAACTCGCCTTCCAGAATGTCGCCCAGATCGTGCGGCGGGCGCACGCGGTACTCCTGCGGCTGCGGATACATGTCGCGCTCGGTGGGCGCGAACAGCACGTAGACGTTTTCCTTCTGCAGCTTTTCGATGTCGTCCTGAAGCGTGCGCGGATACTTGTCGAAGTCCTCGTTCGGGCCGAACTGCAGCCGGTTGACGAAGATACTCGCCACGACCGGGTCGCCGTGCTGGCGTGCGAGGCGCATCAGCGAGAGATGGCCTTCGTGCAGGTTGCCCATGGTCGGCACGAACGCCGTGCGGTTTTGGCCGCGCAACTGGTCGCGCAATTCCTGAATCGAGCTGATGACTTTCATGGTCGGATGCTTTATGCCTCGCGCGGGGGCAAGACTTGGGTTGCACGGCCGCAAGCCAGAGACCCGGACGAAGGGCCGCGAGCGGACGTTGCGCGCCCGGTCCGCGCGAGTGGCGCGGTGCCCCGTATGTGGGACGAGACCGGGCAGGCGCGGGCGATTGTAGTGGATTTGTGAATGCGGCGCACCCGCCTCGCGTAGGGGCTTGTCCTGACGTTCCGCTGTGCGGCCCTTTGGAGGTTCCCGCGCGATGCGGTCCTATTTACTGCCTTCGCTGCGCGCGGACCCGGGCAAGGCCGGTCGGGGATCAGGCGGGCAAATACGCGAGCCGCACGTAAATCGGCGCGAACGGTTCGGGCTGGGTGATCTCGATGAGCGATTCGCGCGACAGCTCCAGCATGGCGATGAAGTTCACGACCACGACGGGCACGCCGCGCGTAGTGTCGAACAGCTCGGAAAATTCCATGAAGCGCTCGCCCTGGAGCCGGCGCAGGATGATGCTCATGTGCTCGCGCACCGAGAGCTCCTCGCGCGAGATCTTGTGATGCTGGACGAGCTTCGCGCGCTTGATGACGTCGGCCCACGCGGCGCGCAGGTCGTTGCTGTCCACGTCGGGGAAGCGCGGCGTGATGCTCTGCTCGATGTAGACCTCGGCGCGCAGGAAGTCGCGCCCGAGCTGCGGCAACTGGTCCAGGCGCTGGGCGGCGAGCTTCATCTGCTCGTATTCGAGCAGGCGGCGCACGAGTTCGGCGCGCGGGTCCTCGGCTTCCTCGCCGGTGTCGGCCTTCTTGACCGGCAGCAGCATGCGCGACTTGATCTCGATGAGCATGGCCGCCATCAACAGATATTCGGCCGCGAGTTCGAGGTTGGTCTTGCGCAGTTGCTCGACATAGCCGAGGTACTGGGTCGTGACCTCCGCCATCGGGATGTCGAGGACGTTGAAGTTCTGCTTGCGGATGAGGTACAGCAGCAGGTCGAGCGGACCTTCGAAGGTCTCGAGGAAGACTTCGAGCGCGTCCGGCGGGATGTAGAGGTCCTGCGGGAGCTTGAAGAGCGGCTCGCCGTAAAGGCGTGCAAACGCGACGCCGTCGACCGTGTCGGGCGTCGAGTCGGTTGCGGGTGTGGTCAGCGCCTCACCGGGCGTTTGCCCGGCAGCGTGGCCCGCGTGACTGGCCGCGTGCTCGCCCGCTGGCGGCGCGCCGGCCCCGTCGGCCTCGGCCATCAGAAGTTCTGGTAGTAGACGTAAGACGTCTGCTTCACGCGCGAAGCCTGCTGGCGCTCGCGCTCGTCGAGGTCGATCGGCTGCTTGTCCCACAGGAGCGCGCGGCCCTTGCGTTGCTGTTCTTCGAGCTGCGGCTTTTGCTGCTTGAGCTGGTTGATGAACTGCGTGATGTCCGATTGATACATGGCTGACGTCCGTCCAGTAAGGCGGGGCGCCTGATTGCGCCGCGCCGCTAATTCTGTCGGCGGCAATTTTACCGCAAGCCAACGCCGCGGAACATCCGCCCGGGCGCAACGCGTTGGCCATCCCCTCGGCCGCCCCGCGCGCGCCATAGGTCCGGCCGCGCCCGCCGTTGTGGCACGCTTTGCACCTCCTCCTGGGGTTTTGACGCGCCGATGTGGTGAAATAACGCGTTTGCGCCCGTTGCCGCTTCCCGTGCCGCCCTGCGCGCGAGCGGTGCAACCGGTGGCAACCAGTTCTACGACGGCAGGAGGTGGCGTTTGGCGGGATGGGTGATCGAAGCATTGAGCGCACGGCGGCGCCCCTCGCGGGCGGCGCGGCCACGGCTCGCCGCGTGCCTGATCGTGTGCCTCGCCGTGTGCTCCGCTGTGGCACCGCCCGCCCGGGCCGACATCCTGACCACCCTCCTGCCGTGGATGCGCCCGCGCACCTACTACGACGTCGATATCCAGGCCACCCCGCGCGATCTGCGCAAGCTGCTCGAGGCGCACCTCGACATTGCGCGCTTCGCCACGCGCGCCGACGTGAACGAGGACCAGTTCGAGTTTCTCGTGACCGCGACGCCGCAACAGGTGCGCGACCTCGCCTCGACGGCGGGCTATTTCACGCCGGTCGTGCGCACCGATGTGCGCACGATCGACGGCAGGCGGCACGTGCGGGTGAGCGTCGATCCGGGGCCGCGCACGACGATTTCGTCGGTGAAACTCGTGTTTCGCGGTCCGGTCCTCACGGAAGACCCGGCGCAGGAGAACACCGCGCGCTTCGCGTTCTCGCTGCACGAAGGCGACGCCTTTACGCAGTCGGGCTGGGACGACGCCAAGAACGGCTCGCTCAAGGCGCTGCAGGCGCGCCGCTACCTTGGCGCGAAGATTACGTTTTCGGAGGCGCGGGTCGATCCGCTCAGGCACGACGCGCAACTTTCCGTAACGTTCGACAGCGGGCCGACCTTTACGCTGGGCAAGCTCGATGTTTCGGGGCCGCGGCGCTATCCGGGCTACATCATCGACAATGTGAATCCGCTTTCGCCGGGCGAAATCTACGACCTCAAGCGCGTGGCCGAACTGCAGCGCCAGGTGCAGAACACGCCGTACTACGCGAGCGTGGCGATCGACGTCGACGCGAACACGCAAAAGCCGCTCGAGACGCCCGTGCACGTGAAGGTGAGCGAGTTCCCGTACAACAACTTCCGCGGCGGCGTGGGTTATTCGACCGATACCGGCGCGCATGTACAGGGCTCCTACACCTACCTGAACACGTTCGGCGCGGCGTGGCCGTTCCAGGTGCAGGGGCGGCTCGACCAGATCCAGAAGTTCGGTCAGGTCCAGCTTTCGATGCCACCGGGTCCGCGCGCCTGGACCAACAGCCTCGTCGCGTCCTACACGACCACCGACGTCTCGGACACCAACATCTATAGCGCGCGCGTCGGGGTGCAGCGCACGCGCACCTCGCAGAACATCGACTATGCGTACGCGCTGATGTTCTACGACGACCGACTTACGCAGAACGTGGGGCCGTCCTCGCGGGCCTATGCGCTCGTGCCGACCTGGGGCTGGACCCGCCGTAACGTCGACGACCCGCTCTTTCCGCGCTCGGGCAACATCATCCGCGTGGAGGCGGGCCTCGCGCTCAAGAACGCGGGCGCCGAGCAAAGCTTCTTTCGCGCCTACATGCGCGGACAGCAGTACCTGCCGATCGGCCACAGCGACATCATGGTGTTCCGCGCGGAACTGGGCGGCGTGTTCACGGGCGGCCCGTCGAGCGGCATCCCCGCGTCGCTGCTGTTCCGTGCGGGCGGCTCGAACTCGGTGCGCGGCTACTCGTTCCAGAGCATCGGTAACGACCAGTCGGGCTCGATCCTGCCGACCAAGTATCTCGTCACCGGCTCGGCCGAGTACCAGCACTGGTTCAGCCACGACTGGGGCGGCGCGGCGTTCTTCGACATCGGCACCGCCACCGACACCTGGGGCGAAAAGGAGTTCGATCCGGGCGCGGGTATCGGCGCGCGCTGGCGCAGCCCCGTCGGGCCGGTCAACCTCGATCTCGCCTATGGGTTTCGCACTCACAGCGTGCGGCCTTATCTGACACTCGGGATCGCCTTCTGATGGTGACGTGCTCGCTGCTCCGCTTCGCAACGCCTCCTGCGCCGCACGGCGAGGGGGCCGCATGAGCGCGCGCCGTTTTGTCGCGGTGGCATGGCTGCCCGCTACGTTTGCGGTGCCGCCGGGAGAAGCTGGCCGCAGCCCGGACGATGAAGCGCGCAGCGAAGCCGGCGGCCATGGAGGCCATGGCGGCGACGGCGGCGCGGGCGGCGACGGTGCGCCGCCGCGCCGCCGCGGGCCGCGGCTCTGGAAGGCGCTTGCCTGGGCGATCATTGTGCCGGTGCTGCTCGTCGGGCTCGTCGCCGGCTTGCTCTATGGCGTGCTGACCACCGAGCGCGGCACGGCCTACGCGTGGCGCGCGGCGGTCAGGCTGCTCGACGGCAAGCTCGCGGGCCGGTTCGAAGGCGGCACGCTCGCGAGCGGTGTGCGCTTTTCCAACGTGAGCTGGCGCGGCACGGACGGCATCACCCTCAAGGTCGACCGCATCGGCGGCCAATGGGAGCTGCAGGGCTTCGGCCAGCAACCGTGGCGCTTCGTGGTGGACTACCTGCATGCCGGCGACATCGAGATGCGCGTCGTGCCGTCGCACGAGCCTTCCTCGCCCATGAAGCTGCCGGAAAACCTGCAGCTGCCGCTCGGGCTCGAGATCCGCGACCTGCAGGTGGACAAGCTCACGGTGCACGAAGGCACCTCGACCAACGAGTTCTCGCACTTCCAGTTCCACGGCCGCAGCGACGGCCGCCATCACGAGGCCGCCATCGAGCGTCTCGACACGCCCTTTGGCGCAGTGAGCGCCGAGGCGAAGCTCGACGGCGTGCGGCCGTTCGCGCTCACGGGCGACCTGGGTTACTCCGGCAAGGTAAACGGCGAAGACGTGCAGGTGAGCGCAAACCTCGCCGGCTCGCTCGAGGCGCTCACGGCCGATGTCGACGCGAGCGGCATGAAGCTCACCGGCCGCGCGCATGTGGAGGCCACGCCGTTCGCTGCCGTGCCGCTGCAGCGGGTCACGCTCGCGTTCGATCATGTCAATCCGCAGGCGTTCGCGCCGGGCGCGCCGTTCGCCGACCTCGCCGTGCGTGCGCAGTTGCAGCCGGTGCCGGGCGGCGCGGCGGGCGTGCCGGCGGCGCTCGCGGCGGTGGCTTCGGGGGCGGCTGCGGTGTCGGGCGTGACGCCGGCTTCCGTGCCGGCGCCGGTATCGGCGCCGGCCGGCGGCGCGAAGCCCGACGCTGCGGCTGCAGCCTCGGCGGCGGCCGACGCGGCGCGCGCGCGCAGTAATGTGGCGGGCTTCACGGTGGCGGGCGCGGTCTCGATTGTGAACGCGAAGCCGGGCGCCATCGACGAAAAGCTGCTGCCGCTCATCGACGCCCACGCCGACGTCGTGCTCGACGCGAAGACGCAGCGCATTCCGAGGCTTGCCGTGCGTCTCGTGAAGAACGCGACGATCACCGGCGGCGGCACGATCAGCGGGCGCGACGGGCGTTTCGACCTGAAGGTGGCCGGGCTCGACCTCAACGCGATCCAGTCGAGCGTGCGCGCCACGCAATTCGCGGGGCCGGTCGGCGTGCGGCTGAATGGCGACGTCCAAAGCGTCACGCTCGATCTCGCCGACCCCAAGGCGGCGCTGCGCGTGCAGGGCAAGATCACGCAGGACCCCGCGCGCCTGTCGCTCAACGACGTGCGGCTGACTTCCGGCGCGGGGCGCATCGACCTGTCGGGCGCGCTCAAGCACGACGCCAGTTCGACCTATCAACTCAAGGCGGTGCTGACCAATTTCGATCCGCTGTCGCTCACGTCGCAAACACCGGCGCGCACGGCCGCGAAAATTCCAGCACCGGCCGACCGGCCGCGCCCTGCAGCCCAACCCGCCGCCGACGCGCTCAACCCGCAACGCAATCTCGCGCTCAATCCGGCGCTGAACCCGTCGCTCAATCCCGCGCAATCGGGCGAGCAGGCCGCCGAGCAAAAGCGCGTGGAGAACGCCAAGCAGACCGAGCGGGGCGGGGCGGCCCAGCACGAGGCGAAGCCGCGAGCCGCCACGCGTCCCGCGGCCCGGCGCATCGAAGCGCGCGTGAACGGCACGCTCAATGCGAGCGGCACGCTCGCGCCCACCTTCACGACGCGGGCCGAGTTCAAGCTCGGCCCGAGCGTCTACGACGACTTGCCGCTCACGGGCGAGGGCCTCATCCAGTTGGCGGGCTCGCGGATTCTGCCAAGCCGCGCGAACCTCTCGGTCGCGGGCAATACCGTGGATCTGCAAGGCAGCTTCGGCGCGCGTGGCGACCGCTTGCGCTTTCGCGTGGATGCGCCGCAGCTCGACCGGCTCGGCTTTGGCATCGCGGGCCAGCTCGCGGCGAACGGCGACGTGACCGGCACCTTCGCGCACCCCGATGTCTCGCTCGACTACAAGGCCGACCACGTGGTGTTCGGCGATAACCGCGTCGGCCATGCCGAGGGCCGGGCGCTCGCGCGCGACGGCGCGAACGGCGCGCTCGCCTTCAGCACCGACGCGAGCGACATCGCCGTGGCGGGCGTCGATATCACGACGCTCACCGCGCGCCTCGACGGCACGCGCGCGAAGCACACCCTCACCGCGAGCGCGAAGGGCAAGGTGCAGGGCCAGCCGATCGACTTCGTGGCGGCGGCCAACGGCGGCCTCCAGGACACGCGCGAGGGCACGCGCTGGAACGGCACGGTGACGCAACTCGAAAACCGCGGCGTGCCCGGCGTGAAGCTGCAGTCGCCTCTCACCGTGAGCGCGGGCCCCGGCAAGGTCACGCTCGGCGCGACGCGTATCACGGGGGAAGGCGCGTCGCTCGACCTGAAATCGTTCGACCTCGACCATGGCCGCATCCGCTCGGCGGGCACGCTCACCAACGTGTCGCTTGCACGCATCATGCAAATCCGGCAGCAGTTTACGGGCGTGCCGTCCACGCTCAGGACCGACCTGATCTTCGACGGCGACTGGGACTTTTCCGTCGGCCCGACGGCCACCGGCTATGTGCAGATCAAGCGCCGCTCGGGCGACATCACGACCGAGGTCGGCCGCGGCTTTGCCTCGCTCGGCGTGGGCGACCTCAACGTGCGCGCGGCCTTCAGCGGTGGCAACCGCCTCACCCTCACGGCGCATGCGCAGGCGAACCGCGTGGGCGTGCTCGACATCGACGCCTACACGACGCTCATGCCGCGCGACGGCATCCTCACCGTCGCGGACGAGGCGCCGATCGGCGGCACCATCAAGGCGAACGTGCCCTCGCTCCGGAACACGGGCGGCATGCTCGGCCCGACTTACCTGCTCGACGGCCATCTCGCGCTGCAGCTTGCGCTCGGCGGCACGGTCGCGAAGCCGAATCTCACGGGCTCGCTGGTCGGCGACGGCATCTCGGCCACCGTGGTCGACCAGGGCGTGGAGTTGAAGGACGGCGTGATACGCATCGCGCTCTCGCAGAACCTGGTCGACTTCCAGCAGGTGGAGTTCCACGGCGCGACGAGCGGCACGCTGCGCGCAAAAGGCCAGGTGCGGCTCGACAACGCCGAGCCCGATCTCAGTGCGAGCATCGTCGCCGACAAGCTCGAGCTTTTCGCTTCGCCCGACCGCAAGCTGTCGCTGTCCGGCAGCGCGAGCATCGCCAACGGCGGGCATCTGGGCGGCATGCAGATCGACGGCAAGTTCACCGTCGATCACGCGCTCTTCGACATGCCCGCGTTACCTGCGCCGTCGCTCGGCGACGACGTCGTGATCGTGCGTCCCGACGGCACGACGGTGGGCGGCAGGCCGCCCATCGAAGAAACGGCGTCGACCAGGCCCGCGCCACGCTTTGCCCCGCGCGCGAACGTCGACATCGATCTCGGCCACGACTTCCGTTTCCGCGGGCAGGGCGCGGATCTGGGCCTGGCGGGCACGATTACGGTCAACAGCGCGCCGGACGTCCCGCTGCGCGCGGTCGGCAACGTGCGCGTGACCGAAGGCTCCACGTACACGGCGTTCGGCACCAAGCTCAATATCGAAAACGGCTTCTTCACGTTCAACGGGCCGGTGGGCAATCCGGGCATCAACATTCTCGCCATGCGGCGCAACCAGCAGGTCGAGGCGGGCGTGCAGGTCACCGGCACCGTGCAGGCGCCGTCGGTGCGGCTCGTTTCCGAGCCCAACGTGCCCGATAACGAAAAGCTCTCCTGGCTGCTGTTCGGCCACGGCACCGACCAGGGCAACAACCTGGGCCAGCAGAGCGCGATGACGACGGCGCTCGCCCTGCTCGGCAGCGCGCAAGGCAAGCGCATTGCGCAGAGCATCGGCCTCGACGAATTTTCGATCGGGCGCAGCGAGGTGGGCCTGACCGACACCGAGGTCGTCATGATCGCGAAGGCCATCAACCAGCGTCTCGTGATCGGCTATGAGCAGGGCCTGCAGTCGGCGTCGAACGCGGTGAAGGCGACGATCAACCTCTCGCGCTACTGGTCGCTGGTGGTGTACGGCGGCACCTTCAACGGCGCCGATATTCTCTATACGCGGCGTTTCGATCGGCTTCGCCGGTAGGCAATCAGAAACCAACAATAAGCAGCAGCAAAGAAATGGCGCTGTCGCTAAATCGTGCTGGTAACTGGCATGCTAAACGCGTCTGGAAAGAACAGGCGTGGAGTTGGCGGACTGCTCGAAGCCTCGAAAAGATGAAGCCAGCCGGGGGCAGGCCGCCCAGCCCGTCACTTAACGTGTTGATGCAGGGGCCTCGTGGGATAAGGGTTCATTCGAGCGCGGCGTTACATCCCGGCGCGAATTCCAGTAGGACGCCAGCGGGTGCTCTTCCTCCGGCAATTGACCGTGCCTCCCTTGAAATATAGAATGGTAGTCATAAAATTGAGTGACTAACGGACTATTAACATAGTTCCATAGTTGCGATATACAGTGATTAAGGTACTACATGGATGAGGTCGCTTACAGTCGGGAGTTGCTTCAAGCCAAGCTTCTGATCGAGCTCATGAGCCAGGCGATTCAGAACGAGCTTGTGCTCAAGGGCGGCTTGGCCATGCGAGCTGTGCTCGGGAGCACCCGGTATACGGCCGACATTGACCTGGACGCGGTGATGCCAGCCTCCGTCAGCCGAATTCAGGGCATCGTTCGCCGCTCCATTGACAGAGTTGTCAAGCAGCATGGTCTAATCGAGGACCCTCGGGTTTCTGAGCCCAAGCAGACAGAGACAACCCTGCGGTGGAAAGTCAATGGCCGCGCGCCGGGAACAGCACGCCCTATTTCTTTGACGGTCGAAGTATCCCGCCGCGAATGGGTCGCACCATTTCGCACCGAACAGCTTGAGCTGAACAAGGAATTCGCCGGAGGTGCGGCGCGAGGTCGCGTGCTGACGCTCGACGCGCAGGCCCTGGCTGTGTGCAAAGTGCTCGCTCTGACAGACCCCAAACGCGATGCACCGCGTGACCTCTTCGACTTGAGTGTGTTGCTCGAGACAGAGCTCGATGCCCCGGCTCAGCTGCTGGCCAGTCAATCTCCCGACCGGCTCGAGCAGGCGCTCACCGAACTGTGGGCAAAAGTCGAAAGCATGGACTACGAGCGTTTCAAAACGGACGTAGTGCCGTACCTGCCGCCAGAGACAGCAGCAGCGGTAACCGAAGAAGTCTACGAAGAAATGCAGGTCAACGTCGGTACGAACGTTGAACAATGGCTAGAGGACGCGCGCGCGCTCCAGAAAGAAGAAGGGGTTGCGGACGTCAAGCCGGAACGACCGGGAGCCAAATGATGGATATAGGTTTCGATTACGAGCGCGCTCGCACTGAGTGGAGATATGAACTCCTGGGACTTCTCGAGTCAAACGAAGCACCTCGCGTTTGCACCACGGAAGAGCTGGCGCGTCTGGTTCGTCGCGTACGGCCGCGCGCCAACGCCGATACAGTCCACAAAGCTATTGGCGGCCTGATGAAGGCGGGTGCCCTGCAAAAGGTGAGTCGCGGGCTCTATTTGAATCGTCGCAGTCGGCCTGCTGTTGAAGTAGCCGAAGCTGCACAGCATATTCGACAAGGTGCCGTTGTCTCACTCGAATCGGTGCTTGGAGAGTGCGGTTTTCTAAATAACCCGCCAGCTATTGTGACGGCTGTGGTGCCGCAACGCCCCGACTCCGTCCCCCGTGTTGGTTCCGTCAAGACCAGTGGCGGACAGGTGCTTCGATTCAACGCCCTGCCACCTCGATTCTTCCCGTCCTCCCAGGAGGAGACGCGCCTGCTGCTCCAAGCCGGCCGCCACTGTCCGGTGGTTAGACCTGAGGTAGCAGCTTTGCACTGGTTGCATCTGGCTTTGTCGCCCCGCAGCTCGATGCGGATGCCGCCGCAGGATGTGGATTTCAGTGTTTTGGATGCCGAGCTTCTCAGGGACCTCGCATGGCGGTGGGAACTCTCACATGCGCTCGAGGAATGGAAAGAGAAGATTAACCTGGCTGGCGACATTCAGGAGCCCTCTCAGACAATCGCTCCGGTCTCGGAAGCACATCGGCAACGCGGCCTTGCGGCGCGTCAGCGGCTCATGGCAAGGCGCAAGCCCAACACTACCTGAACCCCCAGATGCGCGGCGCAATCTCTCGCAGAACCCGCACTGGAATCCTGGGTCGTTTTTATCCAAGCGGGTGACGCTGCAGTCACCCTCCACCGTCGGCGTGCCTTTGCGCCGATATGGACGCTTCTCAAACGCAGCGCGGCCGAAGGCCCGCCACATCGGCGAATTGGGCAGAAGTTGACCTGGGAGCTCATCGCGCGGGTTCGTCTCCAGCATCGGCATCATCCGGTGAGGATAACGAAACGCGGCGTTGCGGTGAACGCCCGGTTCGTCTGCGACGTCCCGGACAAACATCAACGACTTCATGCACGCGTTTTCCAGCAGGATTACCTTGCCATGGATGAATGCGAATGTGATTCGCGTGAGCCCGGTGAAGGTCCTGGGGCAGCCGGCGCGACGCTACCGATAGTGCCGCTCTCCGGCGTTTGTATGGCCCCACGTGCTGATGCCGTAGCGTCGGCGCCATAAAAAAAGCACACCTCCGGGGTGTGCCTTTTTGCGAGTGGTGCAACGCCATGGCGTTTGCGCTTGTGTCGCATTAACGCACGCGCATGCCCGGCTTCGCGCCGCTATGCGGCTCGAGAATGTACAGACCCGGTTCGGCCTTCTCGTCGGCCGAAGACGCCGCGAGCACCATGCCTTCGGACATGCCGAACTTCATCTTGCGCGGCGCGAGGTTCGCGACCATCACCGTGAGCTTGCCCTTGAGGTCCTCCGGCTTGTACGCCGAACGGATACCCGAGAACACGTTGCGGGTTTTTTCCTCGCCCACGTCGAGCGTGAGCTGCAGCAGCTTGTCCGACCCTTCGACGAAGTGGCAGTCGACGATCAGCGCCACGCGCAGGTCGATCTTCGCGAAGTCGTCGATGGAGATGACTTCCGGCGTTTCATCGGCGGCAGGCTTCTTCGCTTCCTTGGCAGCCTTCGACTTCTTGTTCGCATCCGCAGCCGCAGCGGCGGGTGCATCGGTTGCCTGCAGCGAATCGCGGTTGGCGGCAAGCAGCGCTTCGATCTGCTTCGGATCGACGCGCGTCATCAGGTGCTTGTACGCGTTGATCGGCTGTTGCGACGAAAGCGCCTTGCCGGCATCGGCCCAGGTCAGCGGCTCGATCGCGAGGAACTGTTCCACCCCTTCTGCGAGCGTGGGCAGCACCGGCTTCAGCGCAAGCGAAAGCAGGCGGAACGCCTCGAGGCTCACGCTGCAGGTCTCGTGCAGCGCCACCGGGTTGGCCGAATCCTTGGCCTGTTCCCACGGCTTGGCCGTGTCGACGTAGCCATTCACGGCGTCGGCGAGTTCCATCGTCTGGCGCAGCGCGCGGCTGTATTCGCGTGCTTCGTAGTGCGCAGCGATTTGCGCAATCGCGCCGCGCAGTTGCTCGAGCAGCGGATGGTGCATCGCGCTGTCCTGCACGCGACCGTCGAAGCGCTTGATCAGGAAGCCCGCCGCGCGGCTTGCGATGTTGATGTACTTGCCGACGAGGTCGCTGTTCACGCGCGCCTGGAAGTCTTCGAGGTTCAGGTCGAGGTCTTCCATCGTGCTGTTGAGCTTCGCGGCGAAGTAGTAGCGCAGCCACTCGGGGTTCAGGCCCATGGTCACATAGCTTTCCGCCGTGATGAACGTGCCGCGCGACTTCGACATCTTCGCGCCGTCCACGGTCAAAAAGCCGTGTGCGAAGACGTTGGTCGGCGTGCGGTGGCCCGAGAACTGCAGCATCGCCGGCCAGAACAGCGTATGGAAGTACAGGATGTCCTTGCCGATGAAGTGGTACTGCTCGGTCTTCGAGCCGGCCTTCACCCATGCCTCGAAATCGAGGCCGCGCTTTTCGCACAGGTTCTTGAAGCTCGCGTAATAGCCCACGGGCGCATCGAGCCACACGTAGAAGTACTTGCCGGGCGCGCCCGGAATCTCGAAGCCGAAGTAGGGGGCGTCGCGCGAGATGTCCCAGTCGGCGAGCTTCGATTCGCCCGATTCGCCCAGCCACTCGCGCATCTTGTTGGTCGCTTCCGGTTGCGCGAGGCCGCTCACCCAGCCGCGCAGGAAGTCTTCGCAGCGCGGGTCCGAGAGACGGAAGAAGTAGTGCGTCGAGGTCTTGCGGATCGGCGTCGCGCCCGAGACCACCGAGTACGGATTCTTCAGGTCAGTGGGCGCGTAAGTCGAGCCGCATACTTCGCAGCTGTCGCCGTACTGGTCCTTCGCGCCGCACTTCGGGCACTCGCCCTTGATGAAGCGGTCCGGCAGGAACATGTTCTTGACCGGGTCGTAGGCCTGCTCGATGTCGCGCGTCTCGATGAAACCCGCTTCCTTGAGCGCCAGATACACCGACTCGGAGAGCACACGGTTCTCTTCGGAGTCCGTCGAGTAGTAATTGTCGAACGACACGCCGAAGCTGTCGAAGTCGCGCTTGTGCTCCTGCCACACGCGCGCGATCAGCTGCTGCGGCGTGAGGCCTTCCTTCTCCGCGCGCAGCATGACGGGCGTGCCGTGCGTGTCGTCGGCACCGACGTAGTAAACCTCGTGACCATGCATTCGCAGCGCGCGAACCCAGATGTCCGTCTGGATGTACTCGACCAGGTGGCCGATGTGGATCTGACCGTTGGCGTACGGCAGAGCAGACGTAACGAGAATCTGGCGGCGGCCGCTTTCATTGGCATGCGCGCCGGCTGCTGCGAGGTCGGTGGCGGGTGCTGACATAAGTGAGGGGAAGTCCGATGTTGCGGGGGGAAAGCGCGATTTTAGCAGGGCAGGCGCAGCGCCGTTCGGCGAGCCGGTGGACGCTCGTATGCGCAATGCCTGGATGGGGCGCGGGCTGCGTGAGTCGCGGGGATGCTGCGACGCACAAATTGCGGCCAAAAAAAAACCGGGGCAAGATTGGCCCCGGAGCAACAACGACAAGAGGAGAATGGTGACGCGGCGGCACTGCCGCACACGTACCGTAAAGACAGACAGCACGGCTTCCCGAGAGTTCGAAAATTTTTTCGATTCTCTGCAAGCGCATTGAAGCAGGCTTGAGAGGGCCGTCCAGCAAGGGTATCGGAGCGCGTGTTCGAGCAACTCCAAATGCAAACGGGGCGGCATGACTGCCGCCCCGTCAATGTGTCGCTGTTTTTTCTGCGCAGTCGCCGGCACTGCGTTCCCGGCGACTGCGTCGGGCGAGCTTAACCGCCCTGGTGCTGCGACGTCGCGCGCAGGTACATTTCCACGCGGCGGTTGGCGGCGCGGCCCGCTTCGGTGTTGTTGTCGGCGATCGGTTGCGTATCGCCGCGTCCCTCCGCCGCCATGCGCTGCATCTGAATGCCGCGAGACGCGAGGTAGTTCACGACGCTCTGTGCGCGGTTGACCGACAGCGTCTGGTTGTAGGCGGCGGAGCCCGTGTTATCCGTATGGCCGACCACCTGCGCAACCACTTCCGGGTTCTGCTGGAGGGTCTGCGCGACCTGGTCGAGCACCGGCGCGAACGACGGCTTGATCGCGTAGCTGCTGGTGTCGAACGTCACATTGCTCGGGATGTCGAGCTTGAGCGAGCCGTCCGGCTGCTCGGTGATCTTCGTGCCGGTGCCCTTGGTGGCGCCCGAGAGCTTGTTGTGGATGTTTTGCCAGTTGTAGCCGGTGATGCCGCCGACCAGTGCGCCCGCGCCCGCGCCGATTGCCGCGCCCTTGCCGCCGCCGAAGATGGCGCCGATCGCCGCGCCCGTGCCTGCGCCGACACCGGTGCCGACAGCCGTGTTGGTGCCCTGCTGCGTCGCGCAGCCGGCGACGAGCGCGCCGGCGATGGCGAAGACGGACAGGCGAGTCAGGATTCTTGTGTTCATTTGCTTTCCTTTCTTGAGTGGAACGGACGCTGCCTGCGGCGTTCGCGGC
Source organism: Paraburkholderia nodosa (assembly GCF_001718195.1). Taxonomy (GTDB): domain Bacteria; phylum Pseudomonadota; class Gammaproteobacteria; order Burkholderiales; family Burkholderiaceae; genus Paraburkholderia; species Paraburkholderia nodosa_A. The sequence continues at coordinate 242,706 of NZ_MCNV01000008.1, read as the reverse complement.
CCCGCTTGCGAACAGGGTCTTCGAACGGTGCGCGGCGGCAGCTACTACAATGACGCCTTGAGGTTTGCGCCGCCAGGCGAAAGGCCGCTGGGTCGCGGCTTCGAGACCGCCTGGTCGGCATACAAAATCGATGCTGCCGCGAAGCGTGCCCTTTCGGGCAATTTTGCGCAATGCAGCTTAACAATTTCTTTCGATTTCCGGCGCGTAGGCGATCAGTCCTCACTCGGATCGGCGCTAACGCAGACCGGCATTCTCCCCACGGAGTTTCAATGAGCATAGATCGGGCTTTGGTCGACGCCGCGCTCGCGGCCTTGACGGACGCGAACACGGGCCATCCCTACACGGTGGCCAAGGGCGTGCGCAACGTGACCGTCGATGGCGATACGGTCGGCGTCGAGATCGTGCTCGGCTATCCGGCGAAGAGCCAGTTCGACGCGGTGCGCGCGCAGGTCGAAGCGGCGCTTGCCGCCGTGCCGGGCGTGAAGGCGAGCCGCGTCGCGGTCAGAAGCGAGATTACCGCGCATACGGTGCAACGCGGCGTGAAACTGCTGCCCAACGTGAAGAACATCGTCGCCGTCGCCTCGGGCAAGGGCGGCGTGGGCAAGAGCACGACCGCCGTGAATCTCGCGCTCGCGCTCGCCGCCGAAGGCGCTTCGGTCGGCGTGCTCGACGCGGACATCTATGGCCCTTCGCTGCCGATGATGCTCGGTATCGAAGGCCGCCCCGAATCGCCCGACGGGCAGTCGATGAATCCGCTCGAAGGCCACGGCGTGCAGGCCAACTCGATCGGCTTTCTGATCGAGCAGGACAACCCGATGGTCTGGCGCGGCCCGATGGCCACTTCCGCGCTCGAGCAGCTGCTGCGTCAGACCAACTGGCGCGAGCTCGACTATCTCGTGGTCGACATGCCCCCGGGCACCGGCGACATCCAGCTCACGCTCTCGCAGCGCGTGCCCGTCACGGGCGCCGTGATCGTCACGACGCCGCAGGACATCGCGCTGCTCGACGCGAAGAAGGGCCTCAAGATGTTCGAGAAGGTGGGCATTCCGATTCTCGGCATCGTCGAGAACATGGCCGTGCATATCTGCTCGAACTGCGGCCACGCCGAGCATATTTTCGGCGCGGGCGGCGGCGAGCGCATGGCCAAGGAGTACGGCGTGGAAGTGCTCGGCAGCCTGCCGCTCGACATCGCCATTCGCGAGCAGGCCGATTCGGGCAACCCCACCGTGGTGGCCGCACCCGAGGGGCCGGTGGCGGCAACCTATCGCGCGATTGCGCGGCGCGTGGCGATCCAGATCGCCGAGCGCGCCCGCGACATGACCTCGAAGTTCCCGACCATCGTCGTGCAGAACACCTGAGCGCCGGTGCGGCCGCAGCGCTCGTGCGGCGCCCCGCGCATGGGGACAGATAGGCGCGCGCCGCGCCGCCTGCGCGGTATCATGTGGGCTTCATCGGGTCCGGTATGGCGGCAGCAACGGGGCTGCCGCCGCCCGGCAAGAGGATCGCATGGATAAAGGACACGACAGGCAAGCGGGGAATGCGCAGGTCGTCAGGATGATCGCCCTCGTCACGCTCTGCGGCTGCGCGCTGATGGCGGGCTGCACGAGCTTCATGGGGCAGCAGGAAAAGCGCGCGGTCGCCCAGTTGCTGCCCACTGTCGGCAGCCAGGTGCGCGGCACGGTTTCGTTCGTCGAACATTCGGACGGCGTGCAGGTGAGCTACAACCTCGCGGGCCTGCAGCCCGACAGCGATCACGCATTGCAGGTGCACGAGCGCGGCGACTGCAACGCCACCGACGCCTCGAGCGCCGGCGCCGTGTTCGCGCCCGCCGCGGAGCGCCTGAAGCCCGGCGCGCGCGTGGAAGGCGACCTCGGCAATATCCATGCGGATTCGAACGGCGTGGCGTCGGGCTTTATCGTCGCCCCCGACGTCTCGCTCGACGGCGTGCGCTCCGTCCTGCAACGCGCGGTGATCGTGCACCGGGACGCCATCGACCCCTACGCGTACCCGCAGCGCGGCACGGGCCCGGCGCTCGCCTGCGGCCTGATCCGCGCCCAGTGAGCGCGGCGTTGGCGCCGGCGCGAAACGCAGTTCCAGGCATGGCGATCCACATCGCGTAAAATAGGCGCCTTTCGCACGCGGCGCGCGCCCGGTGGGTCCGTCCGCATGCTTTCCCGACCCGAATTTCTCGTCAAGTAGCGAACATGGCAATCAAGTCCGACAAGTGGATCCGGCGCATGGCCGAAGAGCAGAAGATGATCGAGCCGTTCGTGCGCGATCAGGTCCGTATGTCGGAAGACGGCCGCAAGATCGTGAGCTACGGCACCTCGAGCTACGGCTACGACATCCGCTGCGCCGACGAATTCAAGATCTTCACGAACATCAATTCGACCATCGTCGATCCGAAGAACTTCGACGAAAAGTCGTTCGTTGACTTCAAGGGCGACGTCTGTATCATCCCGCCCAATTCGTTCGCGCTCGCGCGCACGGTCGAGTATTTCCGCATTCCGCGCAACGTCCTGACGGTGTGTCTGGGCAAGTCGACCTACGCGCGCTGCGGGATCATCGTGAACGTCACGCCGTTCGAGCCCGAGTGGGAAGGGTATGTCACGCTCGAATTCTCAAATACGACACCTTTGCCTGCGAAAATCTACGCGAACGAAGGGGTGGCGCAAGTGCTGTTCTTCGAAAGCGACGAGATCTGCGAGGTCTCGTACGCGGATCGCGGCGGCAAGTATCAAGGCCAGCACGGCGTCACCCTGCCGAAGACCTGAGTTCCAGCGCACAACACTACCGGATTCAACGACATACGGGGACCGCTGCGCGTCATATGCAGCGGTCGTTTCTTTTGGAGAATCGCCCATGAAGTTTCGTTTTCCCGTCGTCATCATCGACGAAGACTTTCGCTCCGAGAACATCTCGGGTTCCGGCATCCGCGCGCTCGCCGAAGCCATCGAGAAAGAGGGCGCGGAAGTCCTCGGGCTGACGAGCTACGGCGACCTCACGTCGTTCGCGCAGCAGTCGAGCCGCGCCGCGTGCTTCATCCTCTCGATCGACGACGACGAGCTGCTGCCCTACGTCGAAGGCTCGGACGAGGAAGCGCCCGAGCACGCGCCCGCCATCGTCGCGCTGCGCGCGTTCATGGAAGCGGTGCGCAAGCGCAACTCGGACATCCCCATTTTCCTGTACGGCGAGACGCGTACCTCGCGCCATCTGCCCAACGACATCCTGCGCGAGCTGCACGGCTTCATCCACATGTTCGAGGACACGCCGGAGTTTGTCGCGCGCCACGTGATTCGCGAAGCGCGCGTGTATCTCGACGCGCTCGCGCCGCCGTTCTTCAAGGAACTCGTCAAGTACGCCGACGAAGGTTCGTACTCGTGGCACTGCCCGGGTCACTCGGGCGGCGTCGCTTTCCTGAAGAATCCGCTCGGCCAGATGTTCCACCAGTTCTTCGGCGAAAACATGCTGCGCGCCGACGTCTGCAATGCGGTCGAGGAACTCGGCCAGCTGCTCGATCACACCGGCCCGGTCGCGGCCTCGGAGCGCAACGCGGCGCGCATCTTCAGCGCGGATCACGTGTTCTTCGTGACCAACGGCACGTCCACGTCGAACAAGATCGTCTGGCACGCAACGGTCGCGCCCGGCGACATCGTGCTGGTCGACCGCAACTGCCACAAGTCGATCCTGCACGCGATCACGATGACGGGCGCGATTCCCGTGTTCCTCACGCCGACGCGCAACAACTTCGGCATCATCGGCCCGATTCCGCGCGACGAGTTCAAGCCGGAGAACATCCGCAAGAAGATCGAGGCGAATCCGTTCGCCCGCGAGGCGCTCGCGAAGAATCCGAACGTGAAGCCGCGCATTCTGACGATCACGCAGAGCACGTACGACGGCGTGGTCTACAACGTCGAGATGATCAAGGATCTGCTCGGCGACATGCTCGACACGCTGCACTTCGACGAAGCCTGGCTGCCGCACGCCGAATTCCACGAGTTCTATCAGGACATGCACGCGATCGGCGCGGGCCGTCCGCGCACCAAGGCGCTGGTGTTCGCGACGCACTCCACGCACAAGCTGCTCGCCGGCATCTCGCAGGCCTCGCAGATCGTCGTGCAGGATTCGGAAGACAGCGCGTTCGACCGCCACCGCTTCAACGAGGCGTATCTGATGCACACGTCCACGTCGCCGCAATACGCGATCATCGCGTCGTGCGACGTGGCCGCCGCGATGATGGAAGCGCCGGGCGGCCCGGCACTGGTGGAAGAGTCGATCGCCGAAGCGCTCGACTTCCGCCGCGCCATGCGCAAGGTGGACGCCGAGTACGGCGACGACTGGTTCTTCCAGGTCTGGGGCCCGGACGAGCTGGCCGAAGAAGGCATCGGCTCGCGCGAAGACTGGATGCTGCGCCCGAACGACCACTGGCACGGCTTCGGCGCGCTGGCGGAAGGCTTCAACATGCTGGACCCGATCAAGGCGACCATCGTCACGCCGGGCCTGGACGTGGACGGCGAATTCGGCGAAACCGGCATTCCGGCCGCGATCGTGACGAAGTACCTGGCCGAGCACGGCATCATCGTCGAGAAGACGGGGCTGTACTCGTTCTTCATCATGTTCACGATCGGCATCACGAAGGGCCGCTGGAACTCGATGGTGACCGAGCTCCAGCAGTTCAAGGACGACTACGACAACAACCAGCCGCTCTGGCGCGTGCTGCCCGAATTCGTCGCGCAGCATCCGATGTACGAGCGCGTGGGCCTGCGCGACCTGTGCCAGCAGATCCACAGCGTCTACCGTGCCAACGATATCGCGCGCCTCACGACCGAGATGTACCTCTCGAGCATGGAGCCTGCGATGAAGCCGTCGGATGCGTTCGCGAAGCTCGCCCACCGCGAGATCGACCGCGTGCCTGTCGACGAACTCGAAGGCCGCGTCACGTCGATCCTGCTCACGCCGTATCCGCCGGGTATTCCGCTGCTGATTCCGGGCGAGCGCTTCAACAAGACGATCGTGAATTATCTGAAGTTCGCGCGCGAGTTCAACGAGCGCTTCCCGGGCTTCCATACCGACATCCACGGGCTCGTGGGCGAGACCATCAACGGCCGCATCGAGTATTTCGTGGATTGCGTGCGCGACTGAACGCGCGAGGGGAGGGGAATGTTGGGGGGTTCTTCGGCGCGGCTAGCGCGTTATTTTGCTGCGATGGTGTCGACGCTGTCGGTGATTTCGACCGCCACGGTGCTGTTCGCCGTGGCACCGGCGGCGCGCGCCGAGGTCGCGGCGGCCGATCCGATCGATACGGCCATGCGCACCTGTCTCGCGCGCGCGGACCGGTCGTCGACGGCTGGCCAGATCCAGTGCATGGACGACGCGCGCACCGCATGGCGCAAGGCCGCCGACAACGCGCTCGCGCAACTGCTCGCGAAGCTGCCGGCCGCGCAGCAAAAGCGCTGGCAACTGAGCCAGCAGAAGTGGGTGGCCTGGCGCGACGCCGAGGACACCATGCTCGGCGCCGCGTTCGCGACCACGAGCGGCAGCACCTACCAGCTCTACGAGGCGGACATGCGCCTGCAGCCGGTGCGCGATCGCGCGCTCGCGCTGCGCAACCAGGCGACGACGTACGACGGCGACGCGCCAAAGGTGCGCGCCTGCAGCGCCGATGCGCGCTGCGAGCACGTGAGCTATGACCTCAATCGCTACTACCGTCAGCTCTATGCGCGCATGCCGAAGCACGCCCGGCCTACGGTTGCACGCGCACAAAGCGAATGGCGCGCGTATCGCGACGCGACCACGCCGCTCATCGACGAGCATGCGCGGCTCGATCTGCTAGGCGGGCGCCTCGCGACCTTGAAGCGCCTCGCCGAAACGGTGAACAACCACTGAGGCTGCGCCTTCAGTCGAGGATGAACTGCTCCGGCGCGCGCGCCGGCAGCGCAGTCGGCTCGCCCATCAGGTCGTGCAACGCGACCTCGATGCCGGTCGACATCAGGTTGAGCGCGAGGTCGTTGTCTTCGGTGCCGAACGGGTCTTCGAGCTGCGAGGCGATCGCCTCGTGGGCCATGAACGCGTAGGCCACGAACACGGCGAAGATCGGCGTCAAACCGCCGATGCTGTCGACGAGGCCGAACGGCAGCATCGCGCAGAAGAAGTACACGGTGCGATGAATCATCACCGTATAGGCGAACGGCAGCGGCGTGGAGACGATGCGCTCGCACCCGCCGATCACATCCGAAATGCCATTGAGATTATGTTCGAACGCGAGCACCGCGTAGCCGTCGAGGCGGCCTTCGCGCGTCTCGCGCTGGACCCATTCCGAAGCGCACAGCAGGAGCGTGGCCGGGCGGTAGCGCGCCGCCATCACGCGCGCGAACAGCGCGGGCGCCAGGCGCGACTCGAGATCGGCGCGCGGGTCGGTGTTGCGCAGTTGATGGCGCAGCGCATGCGGCAGCGCAGCGAGCAGACTCGTGAGTTCGCGGGCCCGCTCGCGCGTGGCGGTTTCGTCGCCGCTGCGCGGGAGCGTCAGCGCCTGGCGCACCAGCGAGCGCGTCTCATTGAGCATTTGCCCCCAGAGCTTGCGGCCTTCCCAGTACCGGTCGTAGCTCGCGCTGTTGCGAAAGCCGAGAAACACCGCGAGCGCAATACCGATCAGCGAGAACGGCACGGTGCTCAGGTTGACCGTGAGCTTGAGGATGTGATCGTGCGCGGCCACTGCGATGATCGACAGTACCAGCACGATGAAAAGGCGCGGCAGAAGTTGCGGCAGCACGGAGCCGCGCCACGCGAGCAGCATGCGGAACCAGTGGAGGTGAGGGCGGACGATCATGGGGCAGGTGTTGGGGGCGAAGACGAAACCTGACGGAGCAAGTCGTCAGTATGGCGCGGGATCGTAGGCCATGACGCGCGGCTGCCGGGCGCACACTTCCGGCATTTTGCTGCGGGTACAGCGCGCTGTCATGTGTGTCCTCATGGGCATGGTCACCTTGTGCGCCGCCCAAAAGCAAACCGGGCGCGCGACGTTGTCCGTCGCGCGCCCGGTTGGGCTTTAGAGTGCGGGCGTTTTCCGCCCGTTGCGCTGCGCTTACTTGAGCGCCGCGCGCGCCGCCGCGATGGCCGCACGCACCTGCTCGGGCGCGGTGCCGCCCGGATGGTTGCGCGCCGAGACCGAGCCTTCGAGCGTCAGCACTGCGAACACGTCTTCGGCCAGCAGGTTCGACACGGCCGGCAGTTCGCGGCGCATCTCGTCGAGCGTGAGGTCGGCCAGATCGCAGTTGCGGTCCACGCAGATCCGCACCGCGTGCGCCACGGCTTCGTGCGCGTCGCGGAACGGCAGGCCCTTCTTGACGAGGTAGTCGGCCAGATCCGTGGCCGTGGAGAAGCCCTGCAGCGCCGCCGCGCGCATCGCCTGCTCCTTGACCGTGATGCCCGCGACCATCTCCGCGAAGATGCGCAGCGTGTCTGCCACGGTATCGACCGTGTCGAACAGCGGCTCCTTGTCTTCCTGGTTGTCCTTGTTGTAGGCGAGCGGCTGGCCCTTCATGAGCGTGAGGAGCGCCATGAGATGGCCGTTGACGCGGCCGGTCTTGCCGCGCGCGAGTTCCGGCACGTCCGGGTTCTTCTTTTGCGGCATGATCGACGAGCCCGTGCAGAAGCGGTCGGCCAGATCGATGAAGCCCACGCGCGGGCTCATCCACAGCACCAGCTCTTCCGAGAAGCGCGAGACGTGCGTCATCACCAGCGCGGCCGCCGCCGTGAATTCGATGGCGAAGTCGCGGTCGGACACGGCGTCGAGCGAGTTTGCGCAGATGCCGTCGAAGCCCAGCGTCTTCGCCACGGCGAAGCGGTCTACGGAAAAGCTCGTGCCCGCGAGCGCCGCCGCACCGAGCGGCAGACGGTTCACGCGCTTGCGGCAGTCCACCATGCGCTCGGCGTCCCGCGTGAACATTTCCACATAGGCGAGCAGGTGATGGCCGAAGGTGACCGGCTGCGCCACTTGCAGGTGCGTGAAGCCCGGCATGATCGTGCCCGAGTGCTGTTCGGCCAGGTCGAGCAGCGCGCCGCGCAGGTCGCCGAGCAGGCCGCCGATGCGGTCGATCTCGCCGCGCAGCCAGAGGCGGATGTCGGTCGCGACCTGGTCGTTGCGCGAGCGGCCCGTGTGCAGCCGCTTGCCCGCATCGCCGATCAGGGCGGTCAGGCGCGCTTCGATGTTCAGGTGCACGTCTTCGAGGTCGAGCAGCCATTCGAATTCGCCGCGCTCGATCTCGCCCTTGATCTTCGCCATGCCGCCCTCGATGGCGGCGAGGTCGTCGGCGGAGATGATCTTCTGCGCGGCCAGCATCGACGCGTGTGCGAGCGAGCCCTCGATATCGACGAGCGCGAGGCGCTTGTCGAAGAAGACCGACGACGTGTAGCGCTTGACCAGCTCCGACATGGGTTCGGAGAAGCGAGCCGACCAGGCTTCGCCTTTTTTGTGCAGTTGGGACGTCATGGTGATGGGGCGTGAACGAGCAAGCGGTGAGAAGGCGTGCCGCGCGGCGCATTGCGCTGCATTGCGTCAAGCACGGCGGGAAAGATCACGATTTTAACATTGGCGGTCTGCCGCAACGCCGCCAGGCGGCCCGCGCCGCTCAGAGCCGCACCAGCACCACGAGCTTGAGATCTTCGCGATGCGCGGGCTTGAAGGTGATCTGGTCGCAGGCGATGCGGCCGTGGCGCGGATGGTTGAACTCGCGCCGGCCGCCCTCGCGCTCGAACACGTCCTGCGAGGCCCAGAAGCGCGCGAAGTCGTCGCTCGCGGCGATCAGCGAGTCGATCAGCGCGCGCGTGGGCGCGTCGTTGAGGTGGCGGATGGAGTCGGCGCGGAACTCGGCGGCCAGGCGCCGCGCGCGCGTTTCCCAGTCCACGATCAGCTCGTGCCCGAGCGGCTCGGTGAACGTGAAGCGCAGCAGGTTGCGGTCGTGCTCGCCGTCGAGCCAGCCCGTGAAGAGGTCCGCCGCATGCGCGTTCCAGGCGAGCGCCGTCCACTGGCGGTCGAGCACGTACGCGGGGGCGTCCACGAGCTTCACCGTTTGCAGCAGCGTGGCGGGCGCGTCCGCGGCGGTGGCCGGATCGGGCTCGGCGGGGTCGCGCTGCGCGGCCAGCTCGAACAGATAGGCGCGCTCGGCGCGCGAGAGCCGCAGTGCGACGGCGATGCGCGCGAGCGCGTCCGCCGAAGCCGAAACGGGGCGGCCCTGCTCGATCCACGTGTACCAGGTCGGGCTCACGCCGCACAGCTGTGCGACTTCCTCGCGGCGCAGGCCAGGCGTGCGGCGGCGCGGGCCGGGCGGCAGGCCGACCTCCGCGGGCGAAAGACGCTCGCGATGGGCGCGGACGAATTCGCCCAGCGCGCGGGCGGGCGTTGCGTCGAGGGTTTTGCCGGCGGCGGCGGGTGAAGCCGGGGAGGGCGTATCGAGGCTCATTGGGCGTGGGGCTAGTGGCAGCGATACCAGAATAATCGCTTAACTTGTACTGGTACAAAACGGACTCTATTGTAGCGTTTGACGCGGCGACGGGCCGCCACGTCAGCCAGCCCGGAGATTGCAGAACCCTCGGCGCGCGGCGCTCGCCGCTTCGCGCCCCACATAAAGCACCGCATAAGAACCCGCAAAAGGAGCATGCGATGAAGCATCACGATCAGGTCGCCGACGCGTTCGGCTCGACCGCCGCCGCCTACCTCACGAGCCAGGTCCACGCGAGCGGCGCGGATCTGGAGAACCTCGCCGCGACCTTCGCGGCCACCTGCGGCAATGCGACGGTGCTGGACATGGGCTGCGGCGCGGGCCACGCGAGCTTCGCCGTGGCGCCGCACGTGCGCGAAGTCGTGGCCTACGACATCGCTCCGCAGATGCTCGCCACGGTCGAAGCCGCCGCGAAGGAGCGCGGCTTGACGACCGTGCGCACGCAGCAGGGCGCGGCGGAAACGCTGCCGTTCGCCGACGCGAGCTTCAACTGGGCCGTGAGCCGCATGAGCGCGCACCACTGGCGCGACGTGCCGCGCGCGCTTGCCGAAGTGCACCGCGTACTCAAGCCGGGCGGACGGCTGAAGTTCATCGACATCGCGGGCATCGACGATCCGCTTTACGACACGCATATTCAGGCGATCGAACTGTTGCGCGATGCGTCGCACATTCGCGACTACCGCGCCGACGAGTGGATCGCGATGCTCGACGCCGCCGGCTTCGACGCGAAGGTGAGCGAGCGGTGGCGCATCGCGCTCGACTTCGATTCGTGGGTCGCGCGCATGCGCACGCCGCCGGAGCGCGTGACGGCGATCCGCTCGATGTGGGAGCGCGCGCCCGATGAAGTGCGCCAATACTTCGATGTGCAGAGCGATATGTCGTTCAAGCTCGATGCACTGATGATCGACGCGACGCGGCGCGATTGAAGTTCGCCTGAGGCAATAAAAAACGGCGTCGTGACCGCGAGGGCACGACGCCGTTTGCACCGGAGCACAGCGCGAACGCTCAACCCGTATTGCGCAGCCCCGCCGCAATCCCGTTGATCGTCAGATGAATACCGCGCCGCACGCGCGGGCTCGGGTCGCCGGCGCGATAGCGCTTGATCAGCTCCACCTGCAAGTGATTCAACGGATCGAGATACGGGAAGCGGTTCTTGATCGAACGCGCGAGCAGCGGGTTGTCGGCGAGTCGTCCGGGGGCGCCCGTGATCTCACCGAGCACCTTCGTCGTGCGCTCCCATTCGGCCACGATGCGCTCGAATACGAGCTTGCGCAGCTTCTTGTCCGCGACGAGTTGCGCGTAGCGCGAGGCCACCGCGAGGTCGGTCTTCGCGAGCGTCATGTCCATGTTCGAGAGCAGGTTCGAGAAGAACGGCCAGGTCTTGTACATCTTCTTGAACATCGCGAGACGGCGCGCGCGCTCGGCGTCGCTGCCCGCATCGTCGAGATACGAGGCCACCGCGCTGCCAAAGCCGTACCAGCCCGTGAGCAGCAGGCGGCACTGGCCCCACGAGAAGCCCCACGGAATCGCGCGCAGATCGTCGATCTTGCGGTTCTTCGGGTCCTGCAGCTTGCGCGAGGCCGGGCGGCTGCCGATGTTCAGCTCGGCGATTTCCGTGATCGGCGTGGAGGCGAAGAAGTAGTCGGTGAAGCCGGGCGTCTCGTAGACGAGCGAGCGGTACGCGGCCATCGCGGCGTCGGAGAGCGACTGCATCGTCTGCTCGAACGCGGGCAGCTGGTCGGGCGCGTTGCTCGCCCCGCCCATCGGCAGCAGCGTCGCTTCGAGCGTCGCGGCGATCACCGTTTCGAGGTTGCGGCGGCCGATCTCCGGATTGCCGAACTTGCTCGCGATGACTTCGCCCTGCTCGGTCAGGCGGATCTGGCCTTCGACCGTGCCCGGCGGCTGCGAGAGGATCGCGTTGTAGGTCGGGCCGCCGCCGCGGCCCACCGTGCCGCCGCGGCCGTGGAACAGACGCAGCGTGATGCCGCGCTGCTTGTATAGCGCGACGAGCGCCAGTTCCGCACGGTACAGCTCCCAGTTCGAGGTGAGGAAGCCGCCGTCCTTGTTGCTGTCCGAGTAGCCGAGCATGATTTCCTGCTCGTTGCCCTGGTGCTCGACGATGGCGTCGATGCCGGGCAGCGCGAGCAGGTCGCGCATGATGCCCGGCGCGTGGCGCAAGTCGGGAATCGTCTCGAAAAGGGGGATCACCATCAGCGCGGCCTTCGCGGGGTCTTCCGCGTGGCCGAGGCGCCCGCTCATGAGGCCGGTTTCCTTCTGCAGCAGCATCACTTCGAGCAGGTCGGAAACCGTTTCGGTGTGCGAGATGATGTAGTTGCGCACGGCGCGCGCGCCGAACTTCTCGCGCGTCACGCGCGCCATTTCCAGTACGCCCAGCTCGCTTTTCACGAGCTCGGAATAGTCGAGGTACGGCGAGCGCAGCGTGCGCGGATCGGCGAGCTGCGCGAGCAGCACGATCTGCTTGTCTTCTTCGGAAAGCGCCGCGTAGTCGGCTTCGACACCGGCGCGCGCGAGCAGCTCCGTAATCACGGCTTCGTGGATGTCCGAACTCTGGCGCAGATCGATCGAGGCGAGATGGAAGCCGAACACGTCGACGGCGCGCATGAGCGGCGCAAGCCGCGTGGTGGCGAGCGACGCGCCGTGATGCTCGGCGAGCGAATCCATCAGGATATGCAGGTCGCGCGAGAACTCGTCGGCATCGGCATAGGGCTTGGCGCGCACGGGCGCGGCGTTGCGGCCCGCGCTGCGCACGGCCACCACGCCTTCGCCCAGACGCACGCGCGCGCTCGCGGCGAGGCGCGTATATACGCCGATCAGCGCGCGGCGATACGGCTCGTCCACTCGGTGCGGCGACTGGTCGGGCGAGGCTTCGGCGAGCGCCTTCAGTTCTTCGCTTGCGCCCGCGAGCAGGTTCGACACCGAAAGCTCGGCGCCGAGTCGGTGCACTTCGTCGAGGTAATGCTGCAGGATCACCTGCGCCTGGCGCTCGCTCGCTTCTTCGAGCGTGGCGGCCGTGACGTTCGGGTTGCCGTCGCGGTCGCCGCCGATCCAGCTGCCCATCTGGAAGAACGCGGGCAGGCGCGCCGAAAGGCCGTGCTCCTTTAGCTGCGTTTCGATCTCGCTGTAAAGCGCCGGGATCTCGGTGAGGAAGGTCGTGTGGTAATACGAAAGCGCGTTCTCGATTTCGTCGCCCACGGTCAGGCGCGACTCGCGCAGCATGCGCGTTTGCCAGAGCGAGGTCACGCGCGCGCGCAGGAGCGACTCGTTGTGCTCGAGCTCGCGATGCGTGAGCGGCTGGTCGCGCTCGGCGAGCAGGCGCGCGATGTCGTGCTGCGAGTCGAGCGTGCTCTTGCGCTGCACTTCCGTGGGGTGCGCGGTGAGCACGGGGACGATCAGCGCGTCGTTGAAGAACTGCTGGAGCACCGGCGTCGCGGCCGCGCCCGCCAGTGCGAGACGTTCGAGCGAATGCGCGATGGTGCCCGCCTGCGGCGCCGAGCCCGCGAGGTCGTGAATGCGGCGGCGGCGGTTGCGGTGGCGATCTTCAGCGATGTTCGCGAGATGCGAGAAGTAGCTGAACGCGCGCACGACGCTCACGGTTTGCTCGGGCGAGAGCGCGCGCAACTGCTTTTCCAGCGCGAGCGCGTCGGCGCTGTCGTCCTCGCGGCGAAAGCGCACGGCGGTCTGACGAATGGATTCCACGACGTCGAATACCGCGTCGCCTTCCTGCTCGCGCAGCACTTCGCCGAGCAGGCGGCCCAGGTAGCGGATGTCTTCGAAGAGCGGCTGGTCCTTGTCGTCGCGCGCGCGACCATTGCGCGAAGCGCCGGCGGGCGTTTTCGGAGCCTTCACCGCCTTCGTGGCCTTCGTCGCTTTTTCGGCCTTCGGCTTCTTCGCCGCCTTGACAGCCTCGGCGGCCGGTTTCGTCGTCGCGGATTTCGTGGTCTTCGTGGTCTTCGTCGTTTTCGCCGGTTTCGTGGACGGCGCGGCCGATGCGGCCTTCGAAGTTGCGTTCTGCGATGCGGTGTTGCGGCGCTCTGCGCGCGCCGAGCCGGAAGACTTCACGATGTTTTCCTTGAGGCTTGCCAGGATATGGGCAGGTTAGTCGGAGAACTGCCAACTGCATGACCGCGGCGCGTGCCGGGCCGTGTACTGCGGGTGCAACCTGGAGAGGGCGGAAGGTGCCACCCGGTGCGAGCCGTGCGGATAGGGCAGAGGCGGCGCGGCTCGCCAATGGCGGTGCGCCGGGTGCAGGCCTTGCTGGAGAGTGCGCCGCTCGCGAGGGCGAGCGCAAGCCGAAGCGGCGCCGCGGCCGCGCGGGCCGCGTTTGTGCCAGCCGCATGCCAGACGCGCGCCAGTTTGCCTACGATGGGTACAGTAAGCGCCGCTGCAACGCCTGAGTCTCTTCCTTGCCGCCGCCCGCGCCCTGTCAGCCTGTCCCAGCGGGGAGGCGGTAAAAAGGGCGCGTGCTAACATTGCCTGTTATCCGATCCTGCTTTTCATCCCGTCATTCGATGTACTTGCCATGAACTCCGAGACGTTATCCGCGCCCATGCCCCGCACCCTGGTGATCGCTTCGCGGGAGAGCCGCCTCGCGATGTGGCAGGCCGAGCATGTGCAAGCTGCGCTGCACAAATTATATCCAGCCTGCGACGTGAAAATTGTTGGAATGACGACACGCGGCGATCAAATTCTCGACCGCACGCTCTCGAAGGTGGGCGGCAAGGGTCTTTTCGTCAAGGAACTGGAGCAGGCGCTGGCCGAGGGCCGCGCCGATCTCGCCGTGCACTCGCTCAAGGACGTGCCGATGGAGCTTCCGGAAGGCTTCACGCTCGCGGCCATCATGGAGCGCGAGGACCCGCGCGACGCGTTCGTCTCCAACGACTACGACTCGCTCGCCGCGTTGCCGGCGGGCAGCGTGGTGGGCACGTCGAGCCTGCGCCGCGAGTCGATGATCCGCGCGCGCTATCCGCATCTCGACGTGAAGCCGTTGCGCGGCAATCTCGACACGCGCCTCGCCAAGCTCGACCGCGGCGATTACGCGGCCATCATTCTCGCGGCGGCGGGCTTGAAGCGCCTTGGCCTCGGCGCGCGTATCCGCGCGCTCATCGAGCCCGAGGACAGCCTGCCGGCGGCGGGGCAGGGCGCGCTCGGCATCGAGATCCGCGCCGATCGCGCCGATATTGCCGCATGGCTCGCGCCGTTGCACGACGACGCCACCGCGAAGGCCGTCGAAGCCGAGCGCATGGTTTCGCGCGCACTGGGCGGCAGCTGCACGGTGCCGCTCGCGGCCTACGCGCAGTGGCACGATGGCAAGCTTGCGCTGCGCGGCACGATCGCCATGCCCGACGCGAGCCGGGTGCTCGCGGCGCAGGAGGCCACCGCGGCATCCACGCTCGACGATGCCATGGCGCTCGGCCGCCGCGTTGCCGACGACCTTATCGCGCAAGGCGCGCTCGAGATCGTGCGCGCACTCGCGGACGCGGCCCAGGCCGCCGATGGTCCGAATGCGGCGCCCGCCAGCGGCGGCGCCGCCCACAACCCTACCGGCGCGGGCGAAGGCCCGGCCTCCAGATGATGGCCGGCCCGAGGCAACCATACGGCAACCCCGACCAGCCCGACGACTGGGGCGGCCCGGGCGACGCCTCTACCGGCGCGAAGCGCGCGTCACCGGCAAGCGGCGATAACAGCCATGGTGGCAACGGCAATGGCGACGGTAAGCCATTCACCGTCGTCATGACCCGGCCGGCCGGTCAGTCGGATGGCCTGGCGGGGCGACTCGCGCAGCACGGCATGCGCACGCTCGACTTTCCGCTCATCGCCATTGCGCCCGTGACCGACGAAGCGCCGCTGCGCGCCGCGCTCGGCGCGCTCGAACGCTATGCGCTCGTCGTGTTCGTTTCGCCGAACGCCGTCGATCGCGCGTTCGCATGCTATGCCTCGGTCTCGTCGATCTGGCCGCCCGCGCTGCCCGTGGCCGTGGTCGGCCCGGCGAGCGTGGCCGCACTCGAGCGGCACGGCGTGGCGGCCCCCGAGCATCGCGTGGTGAGCCCTGCGGGCGCGGGGGAGGAAGAGCCCGCGCGCTTCGATTCCGAGTCGCTTTACGCCGCGCTCGAAAAGACCTTCGGCGTGGATGCCTTCGCGGGCAAGCGCGTCCTGATCGTGCGCGGCGACGGCGGCCGCGAGTGGCTCGCCGAGCGTCTGCGCGAAGCGGGCGCCGAGGTCGAGACCGTGGCGGCCTACCGCCGCGTCGTGCCCGAGCCGCCCATTGCCGCCTGGACGCGGGTGCACGCGCTGCTCGAAGGCGCGCCGCACGCGTGGCTCGTCACGAGCTCCGAGGGCGTGCGCAACCTCGACGAACTCGCGCGCGAGCACCTCACGGCGGGCGAGATCGTCGAGCTGCGTCATGCGCCGCTTGTCGCGCCGCACCCGCGGATCGCCGAGACGGCGCGCTCAATGGGTTTTGATAGGATTACGGTGTCCGGCGCGGGCGACGAACGCATCGTCGAGACGCTGCTAAGCCTCGCTTCTTCCGTTGTTCAACCGGTTCAGAACACTCCGGCCCAAGCGCCGGCCAACCCACGCATGACAGATTCGAACAACTCAAGCAGCACAACAAACCAGGGCGCCCTCGCCACGGGCGCGGCCGCTTCCAGCAGCGCGTCGGCTTCGGGCAGCGCATCGGCGCGGCCTTCGTATGCGTCGTCGGGCGCGGGCTCTTCCGCGCCGCTGACGCCACCGCCGGGCGCGGGCAACGGGCGGCGCGGCGCAGGCTCGGCGCTGCTGTGGCTCGTCCTGGTGCTGGTCGCGGCGGGCTCGGGCGCAGGCGGCTATTTCCTCAATCGCAAGGTCGACAACCTCGGCATGCAGGCCATTCAACGCCAGCAGGCGAGCGAGCAGCAGACCGCCGCGCTGCGTGCGCGCGCCGACCAGGCTGTGGCGGGCGCACAGCAGGTCGACAAGCAGATCGCCCAGCTCGAAGGCAAGATCGCCGACGCGCAGAATTCGCAGCAGGCGCTCGCGCAGCAATACGCCGACCTGTCGAAGAGCCGCGACGACTGGACGCTCGCCGAAGTCGGCCAGATGCTGTCGAGCGCGAGCGAGCAGCTCCAGCTCACGGGCAACACGCAGCTCGCACTGTTCGCGCTGCAAAGCGCCGACACGCGCCTCGCCGCCTCGGACAACGCGCAGGCCATCGCCGTGCGCAAGGCGATCGCGCAGGACATCGACAAGCTCAAGGCCGCGCCGTCGACGGACCTCACGGGTCTCGCCATCAAGCTCGACACCGCGCTCGGCCAGATCGACTCGCTGCCGCTTTCGGGCGAGGCGATCGTCGCGCATACGAAGCCGGAGGCTGCGCAGCCCGCCGATATCGCCCAGGTTGCCGCGGCGACCAACCAGCCGAAATGGAAGGTCTGGATCGACACCTTCGTCGACGGCGTGGGCAAGCAGATCGCGAGCCTCGTGCAGGTGCGCCGCATCGACAACGCGGACGCCATGCTCGTGTCGCCCGATCAAGGCTATTTCGTGCGTGAGAACCTGAAGCTGCGTCTGCTTTCGGCGCGCCTGTCGCTGCTCTCGCGCAACCAGGACACGCTCAAGTCCGACCTCGCGGCCGCCGACGCCACGCTCGCACGCTACTTCGACAGTGCGTCGAAAGACACGCAAACGGTGCGCGGACTGCTCAAGGAAGTGAACGACGGCTCGGCCGCCGTCACGCTGCCCACGCTCGACACGAGCCTGAAGGCGATCCAGCAATACCGGACCCGGGGGTAAGACATGGCGATCCGTGGACTCCTCTGGCTCGCGCTTCTGTTCGCGATTGCCGTCGCGCTCGCGACTGTCGGGCGCTTCGACACCGGGCAGGTGCTGCTCGTCTATCCGCCGTATCGCGTGGACGTCTCGCTCAACCTGTTCGTGGTCGGCATCGTGGTGGCGTTCCTGCTGCTATACGCGATCCTGCGTTTCGCTCGCAACATCGTGACGATGCCGCGCCGCGTGGCCGCCTATCGCGCGCGCATGCGCGCCGAGAAGGCGAGCTCGGCGCTGCGCGATGCCGTGGGCAATCTCTACGCGGGCCGCTTCTCGCGCGCCGAGAAAGCCGCACGCGATTCGCTCGCCGACGCGAAGAATACGAGCGCCGCGGGCCTGATCGGCGCGACGGCTGCGCACCGTCTGCATGAATACGCGCGCCGCGACGAATGGCTCACCCAGGTCGACGACCCCGACCTCCAGGAAGCGCGCCTCATGGCGACCGCCGACATGCGCGCCGACGGCCGCGACGCCGATGGCGCGCTTGCCGCGCTCACCGAAATGCGCACGCAGGGCGGCCGCCGCATCCACGCGCAACAGATCGCACTGCGCGCGCAGCAGCAGCTCAAGAACTGGAGCGAAGTGCTCAAGCTCGTGAAGACGCTGGAAAAGCGCGAAGCGTTGCACCCGGCCGTGGCCGTGCGCCTGCGCCAGCTCGCGGCGGAAAATCTGCTGCGCGACCGTCGTCACAACGCCGATGCGCTGCTCGAACTGTGGCAGTCGCTCTCGAACGTCGAGCGTCACTCGCCGCGTCTCGCCGACTGCGCCGCCGAACTGCTGATCGCGCTCGATCGCCAGGCCGACGCGCGCAAGATCGTCGAGGAAGCGCTCGCGCAGAACTGGGACGCGCGCTTGCTGCGCCGCTATCCGGACACGGCGGGCAGCGACGCGCTGCCGCTCATCCAGAAGGCCGAGGTTTGGCGCAAGGAGCGCCCTGAGGACGGCGACCTGCTGTTCGCGCTGGGCCGCCTGTGCCTGAAGCAACAGCTCTGGGGCAAAGCGCAGTCGTTCCTCGAAGCCGCGCTCAAGTCCGCGGGCGCCACGCAGAACGAGCCGCTCAAGATCCGCTCGCATCGCGCACTCGCGCGTCTGCACGAGCAGCTCGGCGACGGCGAGAAGGCCGCTTCGCACTATCGGGAAAGTGCGCTGTCGATGAACGTGGTGTAAAGCAGCCCGCGACGAATCCGAAGCCGCAATAAAAACGACCGCCTGCAAAACAGGCGGCCGTTTGTTTTTGCTGAAGCCGTAATGCGCTTAGCGGTTCACGAGCTTCGCAGGCGCCGAAAGCGCGAGCAAACCGCCCAGGATCATGGACGCCGCCAGCATGTACATGCCCGAATCGTTGGCCTTGGTGGCCTCTTTGAGCCAGCCCACCGCATACGGGCTCAGGAAGCCCGCGAGATTGCCGATCGAGTTGATGAGTGCGATACCGGCCGCCGCGCCCGTGCCCGCGAGCCAGGCCGTGGGCAGGCTCCAGAACAGCGGCAGCGTGGTGAGAATGCCCATGGTCGCGATGGTGAGCGCCGTCATGGCGAGCGTCGTGTCGTGCGCCCACGTGACCGAAAGGACGAGGCCGAGCGCACCGATGGCGGCCGGCACGGCGATGTGCCAGCGGCGCTCGCGCGTGCGGTCGGCGCTCTTCGCCACCAGCACCATGCCGACCACGGCCGCGGCGAACGGAATCGCCGAAAGCAGGCCGATCGTGAGCGCGTCTTTCACGCCCGTCGCCTTGATGATGGTGGGCAGCCAGAAGCTCACGCCGTAGAGGCCCATCACGAACGAGAAGTAGGTGAGGCTCATCACCAGCACGCGCGCGCTCGTGAGCACGGTCATGATCGGCGGGTCCTCCTTGGTGGCATCTTCAGCGGCGATGTTGCGCTCGAGCAGCGCGCGCTCTTCTTCCGTGAGCCACTTCGCTTTGCCGATGCGGTCGTCGAGCACGAAGAACACCAGCACGCCGACGATCACCGAAGGCAGCCCTTCGAGCAGGAACAGCCACTGCCAGCCTTGCCAGCCGTTCGCGCCGTCGAAGGACTTGAGAATCCAGCCCGACACCGGGCCGCCGATCACGCCCGACAGCGCGATGGCCGTCATGAACCACGTGGTCATGCGCCCGCGGCGGTGCGCCGGATACCAGTAGGTGAGATAGAGGATGATGCCGGGGAAGAAGCCCGCCTCGCACAGGCCGAGCAAAAAGCGCATCACGTAGAACATGGTGGGCGTGGTGACGAACATCGTCAGGATGGAGACGAGGCCCCACGTGACCATGATGCGCGCGATCCACACGCGCGCACCCACGCGATGCAGGATGATATTGCTTGGCACTTCGAACAGAAAGTAGCCGATGAAGAAAATGCCTGCGCCGAAGCCATAAACCGCATCGGAGAGATTGAGCGCCGAACTCATCTGCAGCTTGGCGAAGCCCACGTTGACGCGGTCCAGATACGCGACCACGTAACACAGCATGAGAAGCGGAATGAGACGCCACGCGACTTTGCGGTACGTGGCTTCTTCGAAGGCGGAGGGCGGGGCACCCGCTCCCGCTTGCGGCAGATGATTCGCTGGACTGGCCATGGTGTCTCCTAAGCGATCTTGCTCGTTGGCGTGTTTGTTGTATTGCCGCCTTGATATGGCGGGTATTCGACGCGAAAGCACGATCATTCTATACGCGCCGCCGTGGCGCGACGGCGCGTATCTGTCGGGGAAAACACCGATCGGCCAGCTGGCGGGCGCAACTATACGCAGCGCCCGCCATCCACTTCGATGCAGGTGCCGGTAATGAACGCCGCCTCATCCGAAGCGAGATAGAGACACGCATTGGCCACGTCCTGCGGCGTGGAGAAGCGCCCGAGCGGAATGGTCGCGACGAAGCGCTGGCGGTTCTCGGGCGTGTCGGGCACGCCCATGAACTCCGCCGTGAGCCCCGTATCGCCGATCACGGGATTTACGCAGTTCACGCGAATCTGGTCGGGGCCCAGCTCGGCCGCCAGCGCCTTGCTGGCCACGATCATCGCGCCCTTGCTGCCGTTGTACCAGACGAGCCCGGGCCGGGGCCGGATACCGGCCGTCGACGCGATATTGACGAACGCGCCGCCGCCGCGCTCGCGAAAGTGCGGCACGAACGCGCGCACGCTCCAGTAGAGGCCCTTCACGTTGACCGCGTACACGCGGTCGAACTCCGCTTCGCTCACTTCGAGCACGGGCTTGTTACGATGCGTGGTGCCCGCGTTGTTGACGACGATCTGCACGCTGCCGAAGTCTTCGATGGCCGCCTCGCGCAGCGCGTGCCAGTCGGCTTCGCGCGTGATGTCGCCTTGCACTGCGATGGCCTTGCCGCCTGCGAGCGCGATCTCGCTCGCCACGCGCTCGGCGGCGTCACCGTTCAGATCGTTGATGACGACGTTCGCGCCTTCGCGCGCATAGGTCCTGGCGATCCCTTCGCCGAAGCCCGAGCCGCCGCCCGTCACGACGGCCGTCTTGCCTTTGAGTCGCATGGTGTCTCCGTTTATGTTTATCGACATGATTCAGCCGTGCCGGATCGCAATCGTCTTGAGCACCGTGAAGCCATAGAGTGCTTCGAAGCCTTTTTCGCGCCCGTGTCCCGAGTGCCGCGTGCCGCCGAACGGCAATTCGACGCCGCCGCCCGCGCCGTAGTTGTTGACGAACACCTGGCCCGCGCGCACGCGCCGGGCGAGACGCATCTGGCGCGCGCCGTCGCGTGTCCAGATGCCGGCGACGAGGCCATAAGGCGTGCCATTGGCGAGCGCGAGCGCTTCTTCCTCGCTCTCGAAGGGCATGGCCGCGAGCACCGGGCCGAATACTTCCTCCTGGGCGAGGCGGCTTTGCGGCGGCACGTCGCGCAGGAGCGTCGGGACTTCGTAGAAGCCGCCGCTCGGCGCATCGGCTTCGAGCCTGCCGCTTGCCGCCGTGGCGATGCGGCTCGCGGCCGCTTCGTCGAGAAAGCCGCGCACGCGCTGGCGCTGCTTCTCGTTGATGAGGGGGCCGCAGTCGAGATCGGCACTGGCCGGGCCCACGCGCAACTTGCCGAACGACGCGGCGAGGCGGTCGATGAGCGGCTCGTAGGCGCTGCGCTCGATCAGCACGCGGCTGCCCGCCGAACAGGTCTGCCCCGCGTTCTGCACGATCGCGGCGACGAGCACAGGCAGCGCGTCGTCGAAATCGGCATCGGCGAAGACGATTTGCGGCGACTTGCCGCCCAGTTCGAGCGTGACGGGCACGTGGTGTTCGGCGGCCATCTGCGCGACGAGCCTGCCCGTTTGCGGCGAGCCCGTGAACGAGATGTGGTCGATCCCGGGATGCGCGCTGAGCGCTGCGCCCGCCTCATGTCCGAGCCCCGTGACGATGTTGAGCGCGCCCGCGGGCAGACCGGCTTCGCGCGCGAGTTCGGCTACGCGCAGCAGCGACACGCAGGCGTCCTCGGCGGGCTTCACCACGCACGCGTTGCCGGTGGCGAGCGCCGCGCCCACGCTGCGGCCGAAGATCTGCATCGGGTAATTCCAGGGCACGATGTGGCCCGTCACGCCGTGCGGCTCGCGCACCGTGAGCACCGTGTAGCCGGCCTGGTAGGGCAGCGTTTCGCCGTGCAGCTTGTCGGCGGCGCCGGCGTAGAACTCGAAATAGCGCGCGAGCGCTGCGGCGTCGGCGCGCGCCTGCTTGAGCGGCTTGCCGGTGTCGCGCGCTTCGAGCTGCGCGAGTTCCTCCTGGTGCTGGCTGACCAGGCCCGAGAGCGCGAACAGCAGTCGCCCGCGCTCGGCGGCGCTCAGTGCGCCCCAGGCGCCCTCGAAGGCTTTGCGTGCGGCCGTGACGGCCGAGTCGATGTCGGCTGCATTGCCGCGCGCGAGCTGCACGAAGGGCTGGCCGGTGGAGGGATCGATCGCGGCGAGCGTCTCGCCGCTGGCGGGCGATTGCCACTCGCCGCCGATGAAGTGCTTCGCTTCTTCCATGCATGCGCCTCGTAAATAGGGAGTGAAGCGGGGGTGAAACGAGGGAGGGGAAACGCAAAACGGGAAACGTCGCCGAAACGTGCCTCGGATCGCCCGATGGCGGGCCGCGCCGGCAGGTCGATTATCGCGCCAATTGCGGGCGCCACGCGCGGGAATTCAGCAGCCACTTCATCTGCGTGCGGGAAAGCCCTGGGCCGAAGTCCCGGCCGCCCTGGCCGATTGGCTATAATGGCGTCCATCCTCCAACGTCCGCGACGTTCGGTTCCGCGCCGTTTCTCCGCGCGAGCCGTCGATTTTTCCCCTTCTCAACAGAGAGCGCTCATGAGCTTTGCAAATGTCCCCGCCGGCAAGGATCTGCCGCAAGACTTCAACGTGATCATCGAGATTCCCGCGCAAAGCGATCCGGTGAAATACGAAGCCGACAAGGACCTGGGCCTGCTCGTCGTCGACCGTTTCGTCGGCACGGGCATGCGCTATCCCGTGAACTACGGCTTCATTCCGCAGACGCTCTCCGGCGACGGCGACCCGGTCGACGTGCTCGTGATCACGCCGTTCCCGCTGCTGGCAGGCTCGGTCGTGCGCTCGCGCGCACTCGGCATGCTGCAGATGACCGACGAGTCGGGCGTCGACGCCAAGCTGATCGCGGTCCCGCACGACAAGGTCTGCCCGATGACGGCCAACCTCAAGTCGCTCGACGACGTGCCCGAGTACCTGAAGGACCAGATCAAGCACTTCTTCGAGAACTACAAGGCGCTCGAAAAGGGCAAGTGGGTCAAGGTCGAAGGCTGGGTCGGCATCGAAGCCGCCCACAAGGAAATCACCGACGGCGTGGCGAACTTCAAGAAGTAGACCAGCGTAATCAGGAAACGAAAGTTTCCGATGAGGCGCCCCCTTTGGGGGCGCTTTTTTTATGCCTACGAATTTGCGAGGCTTTTCACATTGCTCGGTCGGGTTTGACTCCGCAGTTTTTCTTCCTTGGACAAGCCGGCGTAGCTGGCGCGTCAGGAGCTCAAGTATGTGCAACTCCGGTACCGCCCTCGGGGCGGCTGTCCACACCCTTGCGGTGTGGGCAGCGGAGTTGTGCACACGGGGAACCGGCGATGCGAATGGAAAACAGGAGGCCGGAATCAGATGCGGCTATCCGAAACGCTCCGGGAAGCGGAAAGCGCACTGCTGGCCGAGTTTGAAAGGTATCCGTCTGCGCAACCCGCCAGAAGTCTGAACCTCAGAACGCGTAACCTTGATCGTGCCAGTAATGCCAGTCCGCGACTGCCACCTGTGTTGACTTATCGCTGTTCAACGAAACAAGCTGGGCCAGCGGTGCCACAACGTCTCGTTCGCCCCACCGGGCCCAGACGAAGATGCCAACCCGACACAGGTCTTCATGAGCGAGCGCTGTGACCGAGACCTGTTCACCTGCGGGCAGCGGCGAAGAGGCCATCGCCTTGCGAACATTGGCCTGGAATGGGAACGAGAGGTGTTCTTCCAGGTAGTAGTACCACGACAGCGCACGCTCTTCCTCGGTATACGCGTCGACGACGACTTCCATCTCGATGCGATGTTCACGTTCCGCGTTGGGTTTGGTCCTGGCCATGACGTCGTGCGGTATTCGGTATTGACTCGGCTTACAGATCGACGATATGCCGCAGCAGGCCGTAGGAAACGCGCCAGTGCCCCTCCGAGCCTGTTACCGCGATCGAGGCGGTTTTCGCGTTCAGTCTGACGATGATGCCAAAGCGCTCGTTCAGGTGCGTGTCGGTGAACCCGACCGTGTCGCCGATGGCGAACTCTTCGCGTTTTGCGCGCGGCGGCGGTGGCGGCTCAGGATGAACAACTGGGGCAGTCCTGTCGGGAACGATCGCCGCGTAGGGAATCGCCCAGTGGCGCCGACTGCGGCTGTCCTGAACGACCGCCTGTGTGTGCCGAAGCTCAACGATGGTGCCTTGCGATAGCGGTTCCAGTGGATTGTCGCCGACGTAGTCGACGCTCATCCCGAGGTGCAGCCGCTGCCGCACTTCCAGGATCCGTCTGGGGTCGTCAAGCATTTTGCCGATCGCGAGATAGAGGCGGTAGAGTTCGGCGCTGGGCGCCTGTCGAAGTGTTTCGAGAATGTCCATGAATCGAGGGGCGTTTAACGGGCAAGCGGCAGCAGTTCGTGCACGCGACTGGCTGGATATGACGGCAATTTCTCGAGTGTGTTCTTGAGCCACGCATAGGGCTCGACGTGGTTCAGGCGGGCCGTACCGAGCAGTGAGTACATCGTGGCGGCCGCCTTGGCTCCGCGCGGCGAAGCTGCAAATAACGAGTTCTTGCGGTTATAGAAGCCCTTCTGTAAGCGTCGCGGCTGGCTGTTCGCGGGCACTGTCGGCGGCGCGACTGCGAGCGCCAATCTTACTCTCTCGTCGAAACCTGCAAAGCCTGTCGAATCGATCCGTACCGTTACCTCACCTTGCTGTTCCAGCAATTGCCTCTGGCAAAGACTGTCGACGACTACGCTGCGCTGCTTGCCTGGGGCATGTCAGCTCAGCCCGGATGAGTTATAGATTTGCTCGCAGGAAGTCCACGACCTCCTGGTCGATCTGGCGATGAATCTCCACGCGATCGATCCCCGGCGCATCCCGGCAGATCAGGGTCACACTGGCTGCGACCGAGGCCGGACAGGGATCAATGAAAACGAAGTGGTTGCCTGGCACGATGTGGACTGCAGGCGGTTTGGGCAAGCCTGACACGACGGCAACAGAGTTTCTTGTAGAACCAAGATAGCTGTCGTCCTGCGGTCGATAGAGCATCGTCGGTATGCGCACAGCGGACAAGCCATGCGCCTCAAACATCATCGCCAGCGGATCCATCAGCACCAGGGCCTTCATGCGGCGGTCAACGGGCGGTTGCCAAGCTACCAGTTCAGCGGGGACGGCCGCTTTACCTTGGGCGCCGTTCGTACCATTGCTGGATGCTGAACGCGGACATGATCCCGAATCATCATGGTTCGCGCAGTACGCACTGGCGTATGCAAAGTCGGGTTTCGCTCCCGCCAGAATCAGCGCAGTGTAGCCACCCGCCGAGTATCCGATCATGCCAATTCTGCCGACATCGGCGCTTGCTGAAAACCGTGGATCTGCGAGAACTGCATTGAGCGCGGCTTCTGCCTGTCGGGGACGATCAATCAGAATCTGGGCTTGGGACGGCGCCCGGGGATAGCCTGAAGCATCTCCAACGTGCGTCGGCAACACGACGATAAATCCGGCGCGAGCCAAAGCGGTAGCCAGGTCACGGTGGCTGAGGGGGCCGCCGCCTCGCCCGTGTGAAATCAACACAACCGGGAAGCGGTTATCAGGTACAGGCGGAGCATTGCGCGTCGCCTCGACAGTGAACGGCCCCGCTTGCCACGGAACCTCGCGCTCATGCGTAGGGTAAAAGACGACCGTGTCGAAAGAAGCAGCCTCGTCCACCACCGTGAGGCGGATTACGCCTGAGTTAAAAGCAGCCGGGGCGGCCAGCGCGGAACACGTACATACGATTGCCAGTACAAGAATCAGTATCCAACGCATTTCACTTTTCCTGGCCAGCCAGAATGAGAGGCGAAGGATATCAGAACGTTCTTACACGTTCGATGACTGAAGGGCGTTGTTTATCGATCGCTTACATTTGGGCGCATCGATAGAGCTCAAGGAGCCTCCTTCCTGATTTGAATTCCTGTGCAGCCACTGAAGGAAAACCTGACTGGTTTTTGGTCGCGCCGCATTGATGAAACGAATCGTTTGGTCTACGAAGTAGCAAACACGCAAATCAATATCGTTTCGTGCCGCTACCACTACTGATGGTCAACACCAAGGAGAATCGCGCCATGACCGCAGAACAGGAGAGGCACGACGAATTCGTTGTGTTTGTTCAGGTGAACTTAACGCGAGCTTTCGGCTCACGCTGTACGTTGACGGGGGGAATTCGCTCCAGCGCGGCCCTTGTTTCGTTGAACAGAGAACTCGACAAGCCGCTCGGCCAGGTCAAGCTGGGCGTCCGCGCTCTCACCTTCACCCTGCATCAAGACGGCTATCCCGTCGAATACAGTGCTCAAGGCGAGTCATGATCTCCAGTCCTGGAGCCGAAATTTGACGCCATGAGTCATGACGGCGCACTGGTTCTCGACGTCCGCAAGGCGCAAGAACCCGGTGAGCCTCATCGTTCTGCAGCTGGGTCTATCTCTCTCTCACCCGCAGGCCTTGGGCAGCAGTTATGTGCGTCGATGCCAGCGCTGCCGCAGTAAACGGCGCCGTCGCGGTGAGCACGTAAATTGGACGACTGCTGAGGTTTCGAAACCGGTCTGGCGTCTTGTGCTTCTGGGCTGAGGTCCCTCCACATGATTCCTGCGCGACCATATGAACAGGCGCGGGTGAGCTTCCAGACGGATGGGTGGACTGCCGACCAGTCCAGCGAACCGCTAATTCCCAGGCCGGATTCGAACACTACCGTCGGAGAGCCATTGCCAGTGCAGTTGAGCTGTATGCGCCGCTCGCCGATGTTCACCATCTCACCCGGCGGTTGCCCACTCCGTTGCCAGAAGAGATGACGTACCGCGAAGTAGAGGATGCCGTCATGGCTGGCGTGCTCTCAGGGGGAGCATCAAGGTCATCGGGTGGATAGGCGACGCCCGAAAACCGTAGTGTTCATAGAACTGTTTTGCGCGCTCGTTTAGCGCATGTACAAGCAACGCTCGAACGCCGGCATTCTCGGCGACGGCGTGCACGCGCGCGACAGCATCCTGGAGCAGGGACGCCCCGAGCTTGATGCCCTGGGCACGGGCATCGACTGCGAGCCTTGCAAGCACCATGACCGGCACCGGATCAGGCATGTTGCGCCGCACAGCGCTCGTGGCCTCCTCATGTGCGACGGCCCCCGCCGCCAGGGCGTAGTACCCAAGCACGCATTGGTCAGGGTCGACCACGATGAAGGTGCGGCTGGCGCCGTTCAGATGGTTGGTCAGGGCACGTCGCTTCAACCAGTCATCCAGCGATGGCTCGCCACAACTGAACCCATCAAGTCGATGCGTTGCGGCGAGCGGTTGCGGTGCCGAAAGCTGCATGTTCACGACTTGCCGGTCTTCCACGGTGCCTTGACCGCCATCAGGCGCTCAAGGCCCGGATTCGTGTCCTGTGGCGCATCAAGCAACGCGGTGAACTGGCGGAAGCGTGCCTCGTCCAGGCTGAAAAAGACCTGATCCAGCACAATGGCTTTCGCACGCTCACACGCCGCTTCCAGCATGAAATCAGAGCGATTCTTGCCCAGCAGGCTGGCAGCATGGTCGATCAGGTCGCGCTGCTCGGGCAACGCACGCAGGTTGATAGAAGCGTCACGCATGAATTCGCTCCTTGATGTGTATACATTAGATACACATAATAGGGCGGTGTGTAGCTGTTGTCAATACATTCTTGTGAACCGGCGACTCTCACAGGCCCGTTTAGCCTACTTCTGCGACGTCGCGCAGTTCGGGCCCGCGCAGGATGTCGAGCCGCGCGGGCCTGCCCACGCCGTAGCCCTGCGCGTAGTCCACGCCCATCGCGATCATCCAGTCCACGATGGCGGCGTCCTCCACGCACTCGGCGATCGTCAGCTTGCCCGCGGCGTGCGCGACCTGATTGATCGATCGCACGATGGCCTGGTCCAGCGGACTGTCGATGATGCCGCGTATGAAGCTGCCGTCGATCTTCAGATAATCGACGTGCAGATGCTTGAGGTAGTTGAACGACGACATGCCCGCGCCGAAGTCGTCGAGCGCGAAGCGGCAGCCCTGCGCGCGCAGGCGTTCGATGAGCGTGATCGCCTCGTCCAGGTTCGTGATGGCGGCGGTTTCGGTGATCTCGAAGCACACGCGCTCGAACGGGATGGACCAGATGCGCTGCTGCTCCTCGATATAGTCGGCGAGCTGCGCGTCGCCGAGCGAGGCGCCTGAGAGGTTGATCGACCAGGTGCCGTAGTCGTGCGTGCCTTCGGCGATCATCGCGAATGCGCTCGCGATCACCCAGCGGTCGATGGCCGGCATGAGGTCGAAGCGCTCGGCCGCGCCGATAAACGCGGAAGGCTCGACGAGCGCGCCGGAGGCGGACTGCATGCGGAGCAGCAGTTCGACGTGCGTGTCGTCGGCCGCCGATGCCGATATGGACGACTGCGCGAGCGAGAGGATTTTCTGGCCGAACAGGCAGAACTGGCCGTTCTCGAGCGCCGCCTTGATGTCGGAGACCCACGCCATCTGCGCGTGCGTCTGCGAGAGTTCCTCGTCGTCATAGCGAAAGCGGTGCACGCGGTTGCGGCCTTTCTTCTTCGCCATGTAGCACGCCACATCCGCGGCCTTCATCACCTCTTTCACGGAAACGAGCCCCGCCGCGTCGCCGACGAGGCCGATGCTCACGCTCGTCTGCACGATGCGCCCGGCGCCCGTGAAGCGGATCGCGGCGATGCCCGCGCGCAGGTTCTCCGCGAGCAGTGACGCGTGCGAGGCCGTGCAGTGCGGCAGCACGACGCCAAATTCGTCGCCACCCAGGCGCGCAATGATGTCCTCGCCACGCAACCCGCTTTTGAGCACGCGGCAAACCTGGCGGATCAGCTCGTCGCCGGTCGAGTGGCCGCAGGTGTCGTTGACGACCTTGAACTGGTCGAGGTCGAGAAACATGACCGCGTGGCCAGGCTGTCCGGCAGGTGCGCTAGCGCTCTCGTCGAGCAACGCGGCCAGACGCCGCTCAAATTCGCGGCGGTTGTAGATGTCGGTGAGCTCGTCGTGGGTCGCCTGGTAGGCGAGGCGGGCGGCATGCTCGCGCAGCGCGCTCACGTCGTAGAGCACGATAACGGTGCCGATCACACGGCGTTGCGCGTCGCGCAGCCTCGACACCGAGTAGTCGACCGCGAGACGTGAGCCGTTCGGGCGCAACACATGCAGACTCGCGCCGCCTGCGTTGCCTGCCGCCAGAGAATTCATAAGGAGATCGAAGCGCTGCTGTTCTTGCGCGTCGTTGCGCAGGTCGCAGATCGCGTCGAACGGTTGCGTGAGCATCCCGGCGGCCGCGCGGCCGAGCATGCGTTCGGCCACCGCGTTGCAGTAGGTCACGCGCGCGTGCTCGTCGGTGCGGATCACGGCTTCGCCGATCGAGGCCAGCGTGACCTCCGCCAGTTCGCGTTCGGTATAGGCCTTCGCTTCTGCGGTCCTTAGTTCGGAAATGTCGAACAGGCAACCGACCATGCGCACGGCGCGCCCGCGCGCGTCGCGCACCGCCTGGCCGCGCGCGCGGCACCAGCAGTAGCTGCCCGCGAGCGTGCGCAGACGAAACTCCACGTCGAAAGTCGTTGCGCGCGCAAGGTGTTGGCGCAGTGCGTGGCGCACGAGCGTGAGGTCGTCCGGGTGGACGAGCTGGGTGAGGCCCGTGTCGCTTTCGAAGCGCGTGCCCACGTCGTAGCCGAGCTGCTCGTAGAGCCAGTTCGAGAAGTAGCATTGCCGGCTGCCGACCTCCCAGTCCCAGAGGCCGGCGTTGATGCCTTCGAAGCCTAGCGTGAGGCGCTCCTCGTTCTTGCGCACTTCGGCTTCGAGGCGGTCGCTGCGAGCGAGCGCGCGGCGGATGAATTGCGAGAACACGCCGAGCAGCACGATCGCGGAGGCGGCGAGCGCGAGCGTGAGGAGCGAGCGCGTGGCGCGCGCCGCGTCGTCGAGCGAGCGGGAGAAGCCGCTTTCGATGGGCGCGAGCTGGCTGTCGATCTCGCGCAGTTCCTGCACGAGGCCGGTGGATTCGGGCGCGTGCAGTTTGCCCGCCTGAACGAGCGCGTGCAGGCGTTCGCCCGTATCGGCAAGACGCAGGATATAGCGGTCACCGATCTCCCAGAAGGCCACGGCCGGGCGCATCCACGCCGTGTTCTTGAGCGTGCGGTAACCCCAGGTCATGCCGTCGATGTCGGCGGGCGCGATGCGGCCCAGCTCGAAACCGTGCCGAATCGCTGCGGTGTCAGGCTGCGCGCGGTTCATCTCCAGCCTGGCCGCGCGGTCGCCGAGCGGCACCGCAATGCCGGCGAGGAACGTGCGGTAGTCCGCCTCGTCGCCGGTGCGCGCGTAGCGCTCCAGCGCGTGGACCGCGTCCTTCTGGCCCTTCGACCAGCTGCTTTCCCCCGCCACATAGGCAAGCAGGATCGACATGATCGCGAGGCTGACCGCGGCGATCACGGCCATGACGGCAGCGAGCAGCCATAACGGCAGCAGGACCGCGGTCGTGCGCCGCAATCCGTGCCACCCGGGGGCAAGCCGGCTCGGCTCCGTTTTAATGGGTCTCTTCATGCTTCACCGGTCCCTTCGGCTTGCGAGGTGAAATGAGAGCGCACGCCGGGGGCTAAGACCGGCGTCTTGTGAGCAATAACGGCGAGGGCTGCGGCGGCTTTAGGCTTTAGACGGCGTGTTCGATGAAAAGAGCAAACGCTCTTGCCGCGAGGCGTTTGCTCAATCCGGCGCTGCGGTTTCCGGGGCCGTTTCCGGGGGCGGCGGGGGCAGGACCGATTCGAGCGTGCGCGCGCCGGCCGCGAGCGCGCGCTTTTCGCGTGGGGTGAGGCGCTTGACCCAGTACTCGGCGCTCGAGGCGCGCGCACGGTCGGCGAACTCGAATTGCGCGAGCACCTGCACCGGCTTGCGCGAGCGCGTGTAGCGCGCGCCCGTGCCGCTCGCGTGCTGGGCGAAGCGGGCGGCGACGTCGACGGCGATGCCCGTGTAGACGCTGCCGTCGGCGCATTCGAGCATGTAGAGGAACCACGGCATAGAGGGGGAAAAGCGCACGGCGCGTATCAGGGTGGGCGAGCGTGAGTGTCCCACAGTTCGCGGCGCATGCTAAGTCCCGTCAGATCGGCTGGAGGGCAGATTGTCGCACCGCACCCGGCTAAAGTTTTACGGTAAGGCGGCCGTAATGCAGTCGAGAGCAGTGTTCGCCGGTTGCGTCGCGCTGGCCGAGCAACTGAAAGGAACGCGCGGGCGGCCGCGGGATATTCGAAGAAGAAGCAGTCAATAACGAGAATGAATGTACTGGTACGGGGGGCGCGCGCGCTGAAGAGGCGGCTCGCCGCGGCACTTTTCAATCGCACGATACTGCAGGGGCTTCTCGCCATCGTATTCGGCATTGCGGCCGCGCTCGTGCTGCCCCAACTGTTCGGTGAGGAGTTCGCCACGCGCAAGGCCGCGAGCGTTTATGCGCCTGTCGCGGGGCAGGCCTACGGTAACGGTTCACGCGACGCGATTTCCGTCCTGGTGATCGACGATGCCTCGCTCGCGCAAGCTGGACAGACCTGGCCCGCAAGCTACGGTTACTATACCCGGCTTCTCGATGCGTTACAGGGCTACAAGCCGCGCGCCGTATTCTTCGACATCATGTTCCGGGATCCTCGTCCCGACCCGACGCTCGCTTTGTTCGCGCAGCGCCTGTGCAAGCTGCGCGCCGGCGGCACGAGAGTCTATCTTGCGGGAACGCCCGACGCCGCTGGCGTATTGCGCGTGCGTCCGGGCCTCGATGAGTTGCGAGGGCGTTGCTTCGAGACGGTCTCGATCACGTTCAGGCCCGACGAAGTCGACAAGCTCGCGTGGTCGTATCCGCTCGAAACGCACAGCAGTAGCAACCCCGTTCGGCGCAGCGCCGCGCTCGCGATTTACGACGACCTCGCGAAGGAACCGGTTGCCAATGCAAGCGCGCCGATGGCGCTCTCGTGGGGGCTCTCGCCTGCGTCAGACGGCCTACGCTTGCTTGCCCCGGTTTCGGCCGAGGAGGGGAACGACGCGCCAGAGAGTCACGAAGCATATTGCCGCACTGACCATGGCTTGCTTGAAATCGCGCCGTTCGGTTTGCGCGAATGGCTTTTTCACGACGCGGAGAAGCCGGTCTGTGTTTACCACGAAACAGTTTACGGCTACGACTTCGCAAACGCCGACGACGTTGGCGAGACTGTGCTCAAGCGCGCGCTGACCAATCGCGTCGTCATGATCGGCACCGCGCGCGAGTATTCGAACGACTTTGTGATCTCGCCGATTCACGGGCGCGTTCCAGGTGTCTACCTCCACGCGATGGCGTTCGACAATCTCTTGACCTACGGCTCACGCTACAAGCACGCCACGGCACTCGCGCTGCGCGCCGACCGCGATCATGTGCACCTGTTCATTCTGGTTGTGGGCGGGCTGTTGGCAGTGGTGGCGGTGCGCGTGGCGAAAAACCGCATGCGTAAGAGGGTAGAGCGCGAGCACCTACGTGGACCCATGCGCTGGGTTGCACGGCGCGCGGGCGAATCGGTCTCCTGGTTCGTCAAGTGCACGCTCGAGATCGCTGCGTCGCTCGCACTGGTCGCTGTGCTGCTCTATTTCGGCCAGTCCGTGCTGAACATGGGCTTTCTCAGCATCATTGATATCGCGGTGTTCGCGCTCGCGGCGGAATGGTTCGAGTGGAACGAGAAGCTAGTCATTTGGCTGTTCGGTCCGGAGAGAGAATCAGGGGAGGATGAGGGCGCGAACGCGCAAGACGCCGCTAAAGAGCAATGTCAGCAAGACTAAATAGGCCAACAAGCAAACCATAACGTAAACGGGGAATGAACATGAAGCAAAGCCGCGAACTGGACCTTATGCCTACACTCGCGCGCCGCGGGGCGAGTATTGCGCTGCCGCTCGCGATCGCAGTTGCCGCTGCGTGGACTGCACCCGCTATGGCGGCCCAGTCGATTGTGAGCGCAAAGAGCGACCCGCTGCCACTCTACGCTGCCCCCGTCCCTGCGACGCCCGTGAGCTCGGCGCATGCGAGCGGGCTGCCCTGGACAGTGCTCGAAGAGAACTCGGGCTATTACCGCGTGAAACTGGGTGGCAAGGACTACTGGGTGGACTCGATGAACGTGCGTGCGAGCCAGATTGTGAGGGCGAACTGCGAGAAGACCGCGGGGGGCGCGCAGAGCGCGGGCGATCTCGGCTCGTCGACGAACCGTTGCCAATGAGGCCGCCATTCGCACGTGCGGCGGCGGCTTGCTCCGCTGCGCTCGCACTCGCTGCCTGCGCGAACTTGCCGGTGCCCGCCAGTCTCGCGTCACTTTCGTCACTCGCTCCTGGCGCGCCTGAGAAGCCTGTCATCAAGATCGCGGGCGAGTTGCCGCCGCCGCCCGCGCACACCTGGCCCGACGCGAAGCAGGACCTCAACGACCATCGTGCTGATGGCTGGGGCCTCGTATCCATGCCGGAATTGGAGCAATACCTCAACGCGCTGTTACAGAAGATCAAGGTGACGACCGGTACAGCGGACTGGCCCGTCACGGTGCACATCACGTCGGACACATCGCTCAATGCGAGTTCGACGGCGGCGGGCAACATCTACGTTCCGCTTGGCTGGATCATGTCGGCGCAATCCGAGGACGAGATTTTTGCAATCCTCTCACACGAATACGGCCACATCTACCTGAACCACTACGCGCTGTACGACGTGCGCAACGCGGGCGACGCTTCTGCAATTCTTGCAGGCGTGACATGGTCGGTCGTGAACCGCAATGTCGTCGATCGCGGCTGGAACGGCCTCGACAAGATCATGCTCGTGCAGAGCATCGGAACGACTGTACTCATGCCGGCCTGGCAGCGCAGCATCGAAGAGCAGGCTGACCTCTTCGGAGCGACCGTAAGCTTGCGTTGCGGTTACTCGTACATCTATGGGTTCAAGGCGTTTCTTGAGCGCATCGACACCTACGACACCGAGGCACGCGAGCGCGATGAGAAGTTGCAGAAGGCCCAGGACGACGCGATGCACGAGAAGATCCGCGCCGACACGCTCGCCAGGATCCCTAAGGGCTCTGTACCGATGGCTAGCGCGCCTGCGAGCGGAGCGAGCGCTACTGCTGTTGCAGCGGCAGCAGCGCCGATGTCTGATGCGCAGCCGTCGGGCCCCGCGCAGGCCCTGCAGGGTATCAACGACGCACTTGCGAAGCTCAACGACGCACTGACACAAGGGCAGGTGAGCCTGAACACCGGCGCCTACGACGCGCAGCGCGCATTGGACCGTGCGCTGGCAAAAGGTATGGCGTCACTGCGTGACACGCACCCGGAGGGTGCTGCGCGTGAGGACGACCTTAGCAAGGCCGTGGAGGGTCTGATCGCGGGCAAGCGTCCGCCGGCGACGACGGCGCCGTGGGAAGCCGCGCGTAAGCAGCGGCACACGAAGGAGGTGCTCGCACACTACGCGATGTTGAGCGACATCGACATGCTGGAGGCACAGCATCGCTATGTCGAGGCTTACCGGCTTGCGCAGAGGGCGGCTTCGGGCGCCACGGCGAACGACGCCGCGCCAGACTACTATCTCGCCAATTTGTTGGCACTTTCACATGCGCGCTCGAGCGAGACGCCGGGGCAGATTCTCGCCCGCAACCAGAAGGCGCCAGAGCGGTCGTGGCGTGTGCAGGTGCAACTCGCCGATGCAATGGCGGCCAGCAACCGCGCGCAGGCACGTGCGTTTCTCGAAGGGCAGTTCGCCTGGTTCGGGCAGGCGCCACAAACGTGGCCCGACATGATCGCGTTCTATCGCGATACTGGCGACGTGCAGCGCGGCAAGCAGATGGCGCTCGCCTGCGGGATCAACTTCGCCAACTACCGCGCCGCGTGCTCGAATGCGAGCATGACGCCGGCAGAACTCGCGCAGATCAAGGCGAAGACGGACGCGCACGCGAAGATGATCGTCGACAACGTCTCGCACCGCTGGTTCAGGCAATAGCCGGCGGGGCGTCTGTTTCGCGCGGAAGCTTCACGCTCGAAAAGGATTGCGCTCATTGAGTTCGTGCATGTAGGCGTGAATATGATTCGTCTCGCTCTCGAGAAAGCGCGCGACGGCATCCGAGAACGCCGGATGGGCGAGCCAATGCGCCGAGCGCGTGGCGGTGGGCAGGAAACCGCGCGCCATCTTGTGTTCGCCTTGCGCGCCGCCTTCGAACACGTCGAGCTTTTCCTCGATGCAGAATTCGAGCGGCTGATAATACGCGGTCTCGAAGTGCAGGCAGGGCACGTGTTCGAGCGCGCCCCAGTAGCGGCCATAGAGCGTGCCGCCCTGGCCATTCTCACCGCGCTGCCAGACCACGAGCGAACTCGCGATCGGCTTGCCTTCGCGCTCGGCGATCACGAGCAGCAGATTCTCCGGCATCGTCTCGCCGATCATGCGAAAGAAGTCGAGATTCAGGTACGGCGAAGAGAAATGCTCGCGGTAGGTTTGCCGGTAGCAGCGACTGAAAAAGCGCCACTCGGTGTCGCTAATGTCCTCGCCGCGCACACGCCGCATCGTCACGCCCGCGTCGTGCACCTTGCGACGTTCCGCGCGGATGTTCTTGCGCTTCTTCTGTTCGAGAGTCGAGAGGAAGTCCTCGAAGTCGCGATAGCCGTCGTTGAGCCAGTGAAATTGCACGCCTTCGCGCTGCATCATGCCGAGGTCGGTCAGTGCCTCGGCGTCTTCGGTGGTCGGAAAGAGCACGTGCAGCGACGAGACGTCGGCCTGCTCGGCAAAGGCGAGCAGCGTCGCGGCCAGATGGCGGCGCGCGGTCGTGTCGGCGGCGATCAGGCGCGTGCCCTGCACCGGCGTGAACGGCACGGCGCACAGGAGCTTCGGGTAGTACTCGAGGCCGTTGCGCTTGTACGCGTCCGCCCAGGCCCAGTCGAACACGTACTCGCCGTACGAGTGGCCCTTCAGATACACCGGCGCGGCGGCGGCGAGGCGGCCCGTGCGCGCGTCGGTGAGCGTGACGAATTGCGCGGCCCAGCCCTCGTTCGGCGTGGTGCAGCGCGTGGCGTCGAGCGCCGCGAGGAATTCGTGGCGCAAAAAGGGCGTAGGCTGCGCCTGACGCGCGAGCAGCGCGTTCCATTCGGCGGCGTCGACCTCGGACGGTGAGCCGAGGATGCCCGTGCGATAATCGAAATGTTCCTGTTTCATGCGTGCCCGTTGGCGTGGGATGCGGCTTGGGTCGTTCAGCAGCGCCTGCAGCGGCAAACGGTCATGGTAAAGCAAACGTCCCGAGCGGGTGAGGACCGCCGCGCTTCGTGCAGCGGCGTCAGCCAGGCAGCATCGAGCGGTTTCAAAGCGGCTTCAAGCGGCACCAGGCAGCCCAAACGTCAGAGCGCGCGCTTTCGTGCGCAGCGCGCCCGCCTCAAGGTTATCGAAATGAAAGAGCGCTTCTTCAATCTCTATACGCACGGCTTTGCGCGCGTGGCCGTGGGCGTGCCGCGCTGCCGTGTGGCCGATCCCGCATTCAATGCCAGCGAGACGCTCGCGCTCGCGCGCCAGGCCGCGGCGCGGGGCGCGGCGCTTGTCGCGTTCCCCGAGCTGGGGCTTTCGGCCTATACCTGCGACGACCTGTTCCATCAGCAAGCGTTGCTCGACGCCTGCGAGCGCGCGCTCGCGCAGATCGTCGAAGCGTCGGCCGCGCTGCCGCTCGTGATGATCGTGGGGCTGCCGGTGCGCGCGGGGCATTCGCTCTTCAACTGCGCAGCGGTCGTGGCGGGCGGGCGTGTGGCGGGCGTCGTGCCCAAGAGCTTCCTGCCGAACTACGGCGAATTCTACGAGCCGCGCCAGTTCAGCGCCGCCGATAGCGCGAGCACCGACACCGTGCGCCTCGCCGGCGCGGATGTGCCGTTCGGCGCGTCGCTGCTGTTCGAGGTGCCGCAGGTTGCGGGTCTGCGCTTTCACGTGGAAATCTGCGAGGACGTCTGGGTGCCGATCCCGCCGTCGTCGTTCGCGGCGCTCGCGGGCGCTTCGGTGCTCGTCAATCTTTCGGCGTCGAACGTCGTGGTGGGCAAGGCGGGCTACCGGCAGCAACTGGTCTCGCAACAGTCGGCGCGTTGTCTTGCCGCGTATCTGTACACCTCGGCGGGCAAGGGCGAATCGACCACCGACATGGCCTGGGACGGCCACGCGCTCGTGTGCGAAAACGGCGAGCTGCTCGCGCAGTCGGAGCGTTTCTCCGACGACTCGCACCTCATCTTCGCCGATGTCGATCTCGCGCGGCTGCAGCAGGAGCGCATCCGCCAGACCACGTTCGGCGATTCGATCCGCCGCCACGCCGGTGAAGTCGCGAAGTTTCGCGTGATTTCGTGCGAGCTGGCGGGCGAGGGCGCATGGCAGCGCGGCACGCTCGCGCTCTCGCGCCGCGTGGAGCGCTTCCCCTATGTGCCGGCCGACCCGAAGCGGCGCGACGAGCGCTGCAACGAGGTCTACAACATCCAGGTGCAGGCGCTCGTGCAGCGGCTTTCGCAGGCGGGCATCAAGAAGGTGGTGATTGGCGTCTCGGGCGGGCTCGACTCCACGCATGCGCTGCTCGTGTGCGCGAAGGCGATGGATCGCCTCGGGCTGCCGCGCGCGAACATTCTCGCGTACACCATGCCTGGTTTCGCCACGAGCGAGCGCACGCTGCGCCAGGCGCGCGAGCTGATGGCGCTCGTGGGCTGTACGGCGCGCGAAATCGACATTCGCCAGAGCTGCATGCAGATGCTCGAAGACCTCGGCCATCCGTACTCGGAAGGCAAGCAAGCCTACGACATCACGTTCGAAAACGTGCAGGCCGGCGAGCGCACGAATCACCTGTTCCGCCTCGCCAACTTCAATCACGCGATCGTGATCGGCACGGGCGATCTCTCCGAGCTCGCGCTCGGCTGGTGCACATACGGCGTGGGCGATCACATGTCGCACTACAACGTGAATGCGAGCGTGCCGAAGACGCTCATCACGCACCTCGTGCGCTGGGTGGCCGAAACGGGCCAGATTGGCCAGAACGGGGAGAGCGGCCGCGACGTGCTCGAAGCGATTCTCGCCACCGACATCAGCCCGGAGCTGATCCCCGGCAAGTCCGATGGCGCGCCCGAGCAGAAAACCGAGAACACGATCGGCCCCTACGAGCTGCAGGACTTCAACCTCTACTACACGCTGCGCTTTGGCTTCGCGCCTTCCAAGGTCGCGTTCCTCGCGCGCCACGCGTGGGGTGACCGCGAAGCGGGTGCATGGCCCGAGAACGCGAAGGTCGCGCGCAATCAGTACGATCTCGCGTCGATCAAGCGCAATCTGCGCATATTCCTCGACCGCTTCTTCCGCCAGAGCCAGTTCAAGCGCACCTGCATTCCGAATGCGCCGAAGGTCGGCTCGGGCGGCTCGCTCTCGCCGCGCGGCGACTGGCGTGCGCCCAGCGATTCGGAGTCGGTGGTCTGGCTCGCCGATCTGGAGCGCGTGCCCGACGAAGCGGGCGGGTCGAGCGCGGCGCCTGCGGGCAAGCCCTCGGCGTGAGCCCCGGCCGCACAGCGTAGAATCCCGATATGTTCCGAAATTTCCGACAAATCCGATAACGAGACGAGGTTCGCCATGAAACGCATTACTGCCGTGATCAAACCGTTCAAGCTCGACGAAGTACGCGAGGCGCTCGCCGAAGTGGGCCTCACGGGCCTGACCGTCACCGAGGTCAAGGGCTTCGGCCGCCAGAAGGGCCACACGGAGCTTTACCGCGGCGCCGAGTACGTGGTCGACTTCCTGCCAAAGGTGAAGATCGAGGTGGTGGTCGCGAACGACCAGGCCGACCAGGTGATCGACGCGATCATCGGCGCGGCGCGCACCGGCAAGATCGGCGACGGCAAGATCTTCGTGACCGACGTGGAGCGCGTGATCCGCATCCGCACGGGCGAGGAAAACGAAGCGGCGGTTTGAGGCCGGGCGCCTTCGAAGCACCTGATGCACCAATAGAAAAGGGGACGGCGCCGCTCGCGCGGCCCGTCCCCAGAATAAAAAACGGTGCGATACCCTTTCGGACATCGCACCGATACGCGCCTCTCGCAGCAGCGTGAAAACGTCGATGTAGCTGTTCTTTCTACACTCGTTTCGAATTAGAACGAGTGCTGGATACCTGCGTACACGCCAACCTGGCTGTGGCCCGGAACCGGGTTGCCCGTGCTTGCAGCCGTACCGAAGTTGTTGGCGTTCAGACCGAAGTTGGCCGTCTTGCTGTTCTGCACCGTGCCTGCCTGGATGTCGAGCAGCGTGCGCTTGGACAGGTTGTACGAGCCGCCGATCGTGTACAGCGTGGCGTTGCCGCCGCCGTTGTTCGCGTTGACGTGGTAGACCGCTGCGATCAGCGCTGCAGCCGGCGTCATTTGCCACGTCACACCGCCCCACTCGTGGTCGAGCGTGGTCGGCTGGCCGATGATGCCCGGATTCATGCCCGACGAACGGATGGCTTCGTAGCCGCCCTGAACCTTGAACGCGCCGAGGAACAGGTTGAACATGGCCATGTAATCGCGCGAGTAAGCGAACACGCCGTTGCCGTTACCTTGCGAGGTGGAGAGCGGCGTCTTCGTGCTGCCGTCCAGCGCGTTGTACAGGCCGCCCAGCTGACCATTGTTCGGATTGCGGATTTCGTCATACAGGCCGCGGATCTGGAACAACGAGCTCGTGTAGGTCAGTTGCAGGCCAGCTTCACGACCCGACGGCGTCGTGTTGTTGCCGTTCCAGTTCGTCGCGTTCGAGAACGCGTACTGGCCGTAGACGTCAAAGCCGAACCAGTTCGGCGACTGGTACGAAATGTTGTTGCTCGATTGCGGCCAGTTGCGGCCACGGACCATCGAGGCCGACGACCAGTTCGACTGACCGAACGGGTCGAAGTCCCAAATGCCGTTGGAGATGAACAGCATGCGGCCAGCGAGCAGCGTACCGAACTGGTCGTTCGCGACACCGATAGTCGCCCAGCGATTCCAGAGCGAGCCGGCCGAGCCGAGCGTGCCGTTGGCGGTGCTGAAGCTGCCTTCCAGGTGGAACAGAACCTTGTTGCCGCCACCGATGTCTTCAACGCCCTTCATGCCCCAGAGGCTGGTGCCCCAGTAGCCGCTCTCGAGCTGAACCTGGCTGGAGCCGTGGGTGGCTTGACCATTTGCGCCGCTGCCGGCACCAATGCCGTTCATATACGCCACACCCATGTCCAGGCGGCCGTAGAGCGTGACGCTGCTTTGTGCATGCGCGATCACGCCAGCCGACATCAATGCTGCGGCGAGCAAAGCTTTCTTCATCTTCTCCTCCATACCCTGTCAAAGAGTCAACCTTAGTACTGCGAAAGACGTCCGTGCGCTTGGCGGCGCTGCGAACAGAAATCGTCGCGTAAGGGAGAATTACCCCGAGGACCGGCGTACGGGCTGGTGCCGCTGCATGACCCGGGCTGGGTCGTCTTGCAGGTCCCCTGGTTGACTGGCATCTCCCGTTCTTTTTGAAGTGAAACTACTTTTAATGAACTTTGTTTTGCTACTTTGGTTACTAATTTAGCAAAAAAGGTCCGCGCTGGCGAACTAATTCGTGCTCGCACCCCGGGATGTCGTCAAATTGCAATATGGTCTTCCTGGATGGTGGTCAGAGAGGTACTACAACCAGGTCGAAACCCTTGTGGGACAAGGGACTCACGTCAATTGAATGGCTGAGTTCAGGATTGCCACTATTGACGGAAGATTTCGCAAGGAGTAATGCGAAAAACGCCGTTTTTAGGGCTAAACGGACGGCTTTTGGAGGATGAAAGTCCCAAAAAGAACAGGCGCTGTAAGCGCCTTGTAAAACTACTTTTGCTACATCGCCGAAAGGCGGCGACCCTGCGAGTCGTCTTATTTGAGGCTGCCTGAAAGGAACTGGCGCAGGCGCTCGCTCTTCGGATTGGCGAAGACCTCGGCCGGCTGGCCTTCCTCTTCCACGAGACCCTTGTG
This sequence comes from Paraburkholderia nodosa, assembly GCF_001718195.1. Taxonomy (GTDB): domain Bacteria; phylum Pseudomonadota; class Gammaproteobacteria; order Burkholderiales; family Burkholderiaceae; genus Paraburkholderia; species Paraburkholderia nodosa_A. The sequence goes on along the minus strand of NZ_MCNV01000008.1, from coordinate 201,700 downwards.
CAGGAACATGACGTGGTTCGAAACGTTGCGCGCGAAACCCATTTCGTGTGTGACCACGATCATCGTGCGGCCTTCCTCGGCGAGCTTCTGCATGACCTTGAGCACTTCGCCAACGAGTTCGGGATCGAGGGCCGAAGTGGGCTCGTCGAACAGCATCACGTCGGGGTGCATCGCGAGCGCGCGGGCAATCGCCACACGCTGCTGCTGGCCGCCCGAGAGGTGCGAGGGGTATTGCTTCTCCACGCGCGGCGCGAGACCGACCTTCTCCAGATAGGCGCGCGCGCGCTCTTCGGCGTCCTTGCGCGGCAGGCCCAGCACGTGCACGGGCGCTTCGATCACGTTCTCGAGCACCGACATGTGCGACCAGAGGTTGAAGTGCTGGAACACCATGGCGAGCTTGGTGCGCACGCGCTGGAGTTGCTTTGCGTCGGCGGGGTGCAGTGCGCCCGTGCGCTTGTCCGCGCGAGTGGCGACTTCCTCGCCATCCACCACGATTCGCCCTTCGTTGGGCTGCTCGAGGAAGTTGATGCAACGCAGCATCGTGCTTTTGCCCGAACCGGACGAGCCGATCACGCTGATCACGTCGCCGGCATTGGCCTTCAGGGACACGCCCTTGAGGACTTCGTTGTCGCCGTACTTCTTGTGGATGGAGTCGACGAACAGCTTCTGCTTCTGGGAATTCATCAATTGACCTTTAAACACGCCCTGGCGGGCTCACTTGCCTTGCGGTCGCAGGTACGCGAGCCAGCGGCGCTCTGCGCGGCGGAACAGCCACACGAGCGTGAAAGAAATGATCAGGTACAACAGCGCGGCGATGCCGAATGCGCCGAACGACTGATACGTCGCCGAGTTCACGTCGCGCGCGATCTTCAGGATGTCCGGCACGGTCGCCGTGAAGGCCACGGTCGTTGCGTGCAGCATCAGAATGACTTCGTTGCTGTAGTAGGGCAGGGCGCGGCGCAACGCCGAAGGCAGGATCACGCGGCGGTACAGCGTGAATTGCGACATGCCGTACGCGCGTGCAGCTTCGATCTCGCCGTAGGGCGTCGCCTTGATCGCGCCCGCGAAGATTTCGGTGGTATACGCGCAGGTGTTGAGCGTGAACGCCAGCAGCGTGCAGTTCATGCCGCTCCTGAAGAACGCGCTCGTGAGTTCGTGGTTGCGCACGATCTCGAGGCTGTAGAGGCCCGTGTAGCACAGCAGCAGCTGCACGTAGAGCGGCGTGCCGCGGAAGATGTACGTGTAGAGCCACACGAGGCCGGCGAGCCACCTCTTCTTCGACACGCGCGCCACGGCGAGCGGCACCGAGAGGCAGAAGCCGAGTCCGATCGAGATGACGAGCAGCCACAGCGTAATGGCCACGCCGCTGAAATGGTAGCCGTCGGAGAAGAGATAGTTGCGCCAGTACTGCTGGATCAGTTGGACGAAGTCTTGCATGGTCTTGGCCTCGCGCGATTCAGAGATCCGCCTTGCGCACACCGGTGGAGTAGCGCTTGTCGAGATACATCAGCACGAAGTTGGAGACCGTGGTGATGACGAGATAGATCGCGCCGGCGAGCAGCGTGAAGAAGAAGAAACGCAGCGTGCCCTTGCCGGCGTCCTGGCTAGCCTTCACGACGTCGGCGAGGCCGATGATCGAGACGAGCGCCGTGGACTTCACGAGCACCTGCCAGTTGTTGCCGATGCCGGGCAGTGCGAAGCGCATCATCTGCGGGAACATGATGCGAGTGAACACCTGCCAGCCCGTCATGCCGTAGGCGTGGCCCGCTTCGAGCTGGCCGCGCGGCACGGCGAGGAACGCACCGCGGAACGTCTCGGTGAAGTACGCGCCGTAGATGAAGCCGAGCACGACCACGCCCGCGAGGAACGGATCGATGTCGATCTGATCCCAGCCGAGCATGTCGGTGAGATTGTTCAGCCAGATCTGGATGCTGTAGAAGAGCAGCAGCATGAGCACGAGATCGGGCACGCCGCGAATGAGCGTGGTGTAGAGCGTGCCCGCGCCGTGCGCGACGCGGTTTTTGGAGAGTTTGGCCGCCGCGCCGATCAGCCCGAGCACGAACGAGAGCGCGAGCGACAGCACGGCGAGCTTGACGGTCTGCCAGGTGCCGGCGAGGATCAGCGGGCCGTAGCCTTGAAGAAACATGGGCAAGTCCTTGACGATGCGTTTCTCACACCGCGAAAGGCGCGGCTGTCTGCCGCGGTTCAAATCCGTTCATGGCCGCGCGGTTTATAGCCTGGTCGCGCGCGGCCGATGCAATTGCGCTCGTGAGCGCGCCTGTGACTGTATACGAAGCCCGGTGGCGGTCTATCGGGGAGCCCCCGGGGCTTTGATGTGTCGTGGCGCGAGGCGCGAGCGGTGGTGTCTCGTTGTTTATTTACCTGCGTGTGCTTTCCCGTTCACTTGCCTTTGTAGATATCGAAGTCGAAGTACTGCTTCGCGATCTTGTCGAACGTGCCATCGGCATGAATCGCGGCAAGCGCCGTGTCGAACTTCGCCTTCAGGTCGGCGTCGTCCTTGCGCAGGCCGATCGCGGTGCCGTCGCCGATCGTCGCCGGGTCTTCCACTTCCGGGCCCGCCCACGCGAAGCCCTTGCCGCGCGGCGTCTTCAGGAAGCCGAAATCCGCCTGAACCTCGTCTTGCAGCGTGGCGTCGAGGCGCCCGGCGATCAGATCCTGGTAGACCTGATCCTGATTCTGGTACGAGATCACGTTCACGCCCTGCGGCGCCCAGTGCGCCTTTGCGTACGCTTCCTGGGTCGAGCCCTGCTCGACGCCCACGTTCTTGCCCTTGAGCGAAGCCGGCGTGGGCAGAAGCGGCGAGCCCGTGCGCGCGAGCATGCGTGCGGGCGCATCGAACATCTTCGCGGAGTAGTCGATCTGCTGGGCGCGCTGCGGCGTGATGGTCAACGACGACACGATCGCGTCGAACTTGCGGGCCTTGAGCGCGGGGATAATGCCGTCGAGGTCGTTCTCGACCCAGACGCACTTCACGTTCATGCGCGCGCACAGGGCTTTCGTGAGGTCGACATCGAAGCCGACGATCTGTCCGTTCGGCGCTTTGGATTCGAACGGCGCATAGCTGGCGTCCACGCCGATGCGCACGGTTTTCCACTCTTTGGCGGCGGCGCTGCCTGCGATCAGGGCGAGCGCCACGCACACTGCAAACTTCTTCATCATTCTCCTGTCGAGCCGGAGCGAGTGCTTTTTTAGCACTGACTCCGTCCCATGCACGACTGATACGGGCGGCGCGGCGCGGTAGGGGCGCGCGGCCGACGCAAGGCGGACCGGCTCGTGGCCGTTGGCCGCCATTCTAGGTGATCAAAAATGCGGGTCGGAAAGCGCGACGCACTCCGGCCCCTGCGGCAGCGCGCGCTGGCGGGGCGGATAATCGCCACGGGGTGTCCACCCCGGGGCCATCAGGGCTCACGCCGGCCGAAAAGCGCGGTATTTTACCCGAAGCCGGGGGGCGTGCGGGTCTGACGCAGGGCGACGTCGGCAGCGCAGCGCATTGATGTTGCTGGTGAAACGATGCGGTGCGCCGCTGCGGATTGTGCAAGTGGGCCGCCGCCCTTACCTTCGGACATCGACATGATTGACCGGAGATTGCCATGCTGACTATCCGACGCGCCGACGAACGCGGCCATGCCAACCACGGCTGGCTCGACTCGTACCACAGCTTTTCGTTTGCCGACTATTTCGACGAAGCGCACATGCACTACGGTGCGCTGCGGGTGCTCAACGACGACCGCATCGCGGGCGGCCAGGGCTTCGGCGCGCACGGCCACCGCGACATGGAGATCGTGACCTATGTGCTTTCCGGCGCGCTCGCCCACCGCGACAGCATGGGCAACGGCTCGACCATCCGCCCCGGCGACGTGCAGCGCATGAGCGCCGGCACCGGCGTGATGCACAGCGAGTTCAACGGCTCGAAGGAAGAGGAAGCGCACCTGCTGCAGATCTGGCTGCTGCCGCGTGAGCGGGGCGGGGCGCCCGGCTACGAGGAGAAGCGTTTCGACGACGCCGACAAGCGCGGGCGGCTGCGCCTCGTCGCCTCGCCCGACGGGCGCGACGGCTCGGTGACCGTGCAGTCGGATGCCGCGATCTACGCGGCTCTGGTCGACGGCGAAGAGCGCGTCGAGTATTCGGTGCCTGCCGGGCGGCGCGTCTATCTGCATGTGGCGCGCGGTGCGCTCGACGTGAATGGCCAACGCCTCGAAGCCGGTGATGCCGCGATGATCGAGGCTGAGGCGGCTGTCGCGCTTGCAAACGGTGCCGCGGCCGAAGTGCTGCTGTTCGATCTCGCCTGAGCCGTTGACGGGCGGCGGCAAGCGGCCGCCCGCGCCATGAAAAAAAGCGCCGCGGGGTGCGAATCCCGCGGCGCTTTGTCGCGCCGCTTTGTCGCGCAATGCGCGCGCGCGTGTGCCGATTACTGCTGGGCGGCCGGTGCCGAAGCGCCGCCCTTGTGGTGCTGCTCCCAGCGCTCGCGCATCTGCTCGTGGCGCTGCTCCATCTTCGCGAAGCGTTCCTTGATCGCCGTGCTCACGGTCGTCTTCTGCTGGTCGTTCAGGCCGTTGTAGAAGGCGAGCCACGCTTGCGTGGTTTGCTCGCGCAACTGCTGGTTCTGCTGCTCGACCTGCTCGTGCGCCGTGTGCATGGCGTTCAGGTCGAGGATCGGCTGGTTCTTCATCGAATCGAACTGCTGCTTCATCTGCTCATGATTCTTGCGCATGGCTTGACCGTTCTGCTTCATCGTGTCGAGCGCGGCCTGCCATTGCTTTTCCTGCGCGGCGTTCAGGTTCAGCTTGTCGTGCAGCTTCTTGAAGCCGAGCATGAAGTCGCCGTGCATGCCGGGGCCGTCATGCATGCCCGGAGCGCCGTGCATCATGCCCGGACCGCCCGGGGGCGGCGGGGTTTGGGCGTTGGCAGCGGTGGCGCCCAGGGTGAGCGCGAGCGAGGCAGCGGCGATAGCGAGAAGGCGCGAAGTCGTCTTGTACATGGTGATGCTCCTGACAAATCCATGAGGGTTTTATCCGGTCTGGCGCGGCGCTTTCGGAAAGTGGTGGCGCTCGCAACCGGTGTCCCTAGCGTATCGACCGGGCAGCCAGCGCGTGTTACGCGGCGGGGCGCCGAGATTACGCGACATTACACGCGCCTTTCGCGGTAACACCTCGTAACCCAGCTGGAAGAGCTGTAAGCAAACGGCCCGTGCGCGCGCGTTACACTTCATCCCATGGCTACTCAAATCCTTGTCGTCGACGACGACCTCGAACTACGCGACCTCCTGCGCGACTATCTCGCGCGCCAGGGCATGGAAGTCTCGGTGCTGCACGACGCCGGCTCGCTGGAGCGGCGGCTCGAGCGCGAGCGCCCGGACCTGATCGTGCTCGACCTGATGATGCCGGGCGTGGACGGCCTGACCGCGCTGCGCAAGCTGCGCGCAGCCGGCGACGACATCCCCGTGATCATGCTGACGGCGCGCGCGGACGACGTGGACCGCATCGTCGGCCTCGAACTGGGCGCGGACGACTACCTCGGCAAGCCGTTCAACCCGCGCGAACTGCTCGCGCGCGTGCAGGCGGTGCTGCGCCGGCGCCGCACGGTGCCTTCGGCCGCGGCGCCCGAGCAGCGCGAGCCGTACGCGTTCGGCCGCTTCACGCTCGACTTCCAGTCGCGCACGCTGCAGCAGGAGGGCAAGCCCATCATGCTGTCGGGCAGCGAGTTCGCGCTGCTGAAGATTTTCGTGAATCACCCCATGCGTACGCTCACGCGCGAGCGCCTGCTGGAATTGCTGCACGGTCCCGAGTACGACGGCACCGACCGCGGCATCGACGTGCAGGTATGGCGTCTGCGACGCATTCTCGAAAGCGACCCGTCCACGCCGCGCTTCATTCAGACCGTCCGCGGGCGCGGCTACGTGTTCGTTCCCGACGGAGAGCAGGGCAACCATGCGCCAGCCGGTTGATTCGCTGTTCGGGCGCCTCGCGGTCATCTTCATCGGCGTTCTACTGGTGTCGCATGTCGCGTGGTTCACGCTCATGCGCGTCGAACACAATCAGATGCAAACGCGCTACGCCGTCGAGGAAGCGACCTTCCTCGTCGACGCGGTGCGCCAGCACGTCGAGCGCGAGCCCGACCAGCCGCTGCCTTCGCGCGTGCAACTCGTCGATCCGGCGAGTCCCGCCGTGCCGCCGGTCACCGACCGCATGCCCGAGCCGCTGCGCCATTTCATCGACGACGTGCGCGAACGCATGCCGCCTGGCACCGACGTGCGCGTCGGGCCGCCCGGCGGGCCGCCCACGCTCTGGGTGCGCGGGCCGCAGGACGCCCGCTGGATCGTGCTGCCGGGCCAGCCGCTGCGGATCATGCGGCCGCTCGACAAGTTTCTGCCTTGGGTCATCACCATTTTCGCCACCGCTGTGGTCGCCGCGCTCGTGGCCGCGTGGATGCTGCAACAGCCGCTGAGCGCGCTCGCGCAGGCCGTGGGGCGCTTTGGCCGCGGCGAGCCCGTGCCGCCCGTGCCCGAACGCGGGCCGCGCGAGCTGCGTCAGCTCACGCTGGGCTTTAACCAGATGGTCAAGGAAGTCGAGCGTACGGAGAAAGACCGCGCCGTCATGCTGGCGGGCGTGGCGCACGATCTCAAGACACCGCTTGCCCGGCTGCGCCTGCGCGCCGAAATGATGGACGAGCAAAAGGTGCGCGACGGCGTGGTGCGCGATGTCGAGTCGATGGCGCATATCGTCGACCAGTTCCTCGTGTTCGCGCACGACGGCGCCGATCGCAGCGAGCCCGTCGAGGTCGACGACCAGTGCGAGCGTATCGCGCGCAACCACCGCACGGCGAGCGGCGAGACGATTGCGATCGAAACGCGTCTGCGTGCGGGTCCGGAGTTTCGCCTGCCTGCGGCCACGCTCGAACGCGTGGTCTCGAACCTGCTCGACAACGCGCATGCGTACGGCGCACCGCCTGTCGTGATCGAGAGCGAGCGCGGCGCGACGGGTTTTTCGCTCACCGTGCGCGACCACGGCAAGGGCATCCCCGACCAGGAGCTGACGCAGGCGAGCCGGCCGTTCGTGCGCCTCGACCCGGCGCGCGGCGGCAACGGCCACAGCGGCCTCGGCCTCGCGATCGTCGAGCGGCTCGTGCGCCGCGCGGGCGGCGAGCTTTCGATCGGCAACGGCGAGAGCGGCGGGCTCGCGGTGCGCATGACGTTTGCGTTCGACGTGGTGGAGCGCACCGTCACGGAGGCGGCGCAGATCTGGTAAATCGCGCTGGAATGGTTTGGCGCAGGCCCTCAGCGAACGGGCGGGGCATGGCCGGATGGGCTCGCCCAAAGGCGCCGGCACAGCGACGCCAGGTTCAGCCAGGTCAGGTTTGGCGCAGCCGCTCAGGCCGTAAAGAGCGTATCGAGCGCGGCGGCGGCCTCGTTGTCCACCGTGTTGTAGGTCACGGTGTCGGCCTCGAAGATGTAGTGCGTGGTGTACTTGCCGAGGCGGGCAAGAATCTCTTCCTGAATCAGCTCGGGCGTGGCGTCGAGTTTCAGGTACCACGCGGTCGATGACAGGCGCGTCTGGAACGCGCCGTACTCGACCATCAACTGGTCGAACGCGAGCGCATCCTGATCGCGGCAGACAATGACCAGATTTCCCTTCATGCATGCCTCCAGATTTGTGCGGAACACCGAAGTGACGCGGTTTGACTCATGCGCACCGTATGGACTGGCGCGCACCGTTCATCCCATGATACCGCGCCTCGCCGGTTGAGCCGGGCGAGCCCCGCAGCCTGGTACGGGCATCCCTCGTGTGATGGGTTGGGCAAGCTCGTTGCGCACTCACCAGGTCGGCGCCGCGGCGCGCGGCGGCACGACGCCCTCGGCCGTCATGGCCTCGCAACGGTCGCGCCCGGCCGCCTTCGCCATATAGAGCGCGAGGTCGGCGCGGCTCATCAGACGCTCGGGCTGATCCTGCGCGGCCGCAAGTTCGGTCACGCCGATGCTCACGCTCACGCTCGCTTCCTCGGGCAATTCCACGCAAATGCGTTTGCTCACCTGCTCGCGCAGGCGATCGAGCACCATGAGCCCCGTGGCAAGCGAGGTCGCGGGCAGCAGGATGCCGAACTCCTCGCCGCCCAGGCGTCCGACGGCGTCGTCGGCGCGCAGTTCGGCGCGGCAGGTCTCCACGAAATGCTGGAGCGCGCGGTCGCCCGCCGGGTGGCCGAAGCGGTCGTTGATCTGCTTGAAGTAGTCGAGGTCGGCAATCGCCATGCACAGCGGTTCGCCTGCCTCGTAGGCCGTGTCGATCTCGCGGCGCAGCAGGTCGAGGAAGTAGCGCCGCGAGAGCGCGCCGGTCAGGGCGTCGTGGCGCGCCTCGGCGGCGAGCAGGGCGTTCGCGGCCTGCAACTGCCCGGCGAGATCGCGGCTCGCGTGGTGCAGACGCCGCTCGCGCACCCACGACACCGAGATCACCGCCGCGAGCGCCGCGGTGCCCGCGAGCGTGAGGAAAATGAGGAGCCGGTCGCGCCGATGGTTCGCGATCAGCTCGGACCACGCATTGACCGGATCGACGAGGTGCGCCGAGAGCCCGGAGTTCAGGCCGCCGCGCTGCTCGTAGAGGGCAGGCGTGCGCTGGCCCGGCAAGGCGACCATTTGCGCGGCGTCGGCGCGCGGGATCCACGGTGCTTCGCTCAACACGGGTTTCGATGCCGAGCGCAGCTCGAGCGGCGCGAAGTGCTCGCGCAGATAGGTGTTCACGCGGTCCAGCGCATTCATTTCGGCGACGTGTGAGCCCGGCAGTGCGCGTCCTTCGAGCGCGCTGTCATGGGCCATGATGATGACGCCATTGTTGTCCGCGACGAAGGTGCCGGGGCGGGTGACCCAGTGGCGCAGCCGCGCGATGCTGACCTTCGCGACTACGGCGCCGACCAGCAGGCCGTCGTCATAGGCGGGCGCGGCGACGAAAATGCCTGGCTCGCCGCTTGCCGTGCCCACGCCGTAGGCCTCGGAAAACGCCCCGAGCAGCGTGTCGTTCAGATACGCGCGCGGACGCATGTCCACGCCGACGTAGGAGATTTTTTCGAGCGCATTGCTCGACGCGATGCAGATGCCGTTCGCGTTGACGAGCCAGATTGCATCGAGCCCGGAGAAGCCCTGGGCGTCGTGGAGGAAGCGGTCGACCCCGGCGAGCGCCGGCACGCCCTGCAGCTCCTTGCGCCGCGCCAGTTCCGTCGAATCGCTCGACGCGGCATAATGCGCGGCCCCAGTGAGCGCCTGCTGGACGACGCGGGTTTCGGCCATCGTCGCCGGAATGGCGCGCGACATGGCGAGGTCGCTGGCGATCACTTCGGCCATGTTGTCCACGACCGAGCGCATCATCTGGCGCTGTGCGGCGAGCGCGGCCTCGAACTCCTGGCGGACCATGCGGTCCGCGAGCCAGCCGGCCGCCGCCCAGCAGACGAGCGCGACCACCACGACCCCGAGGGGCCCGGCTGCCTGACGCAAGAGTCTCCTGTTCATCGGCCTTCTGGTTCGTGAGTGGTATTGAGGCGTGGGTGTCGGCGCCCGGGGCGTAGGAGCGCTACTGACGGAGCGTGTCGATTTTACCCCTCGAAACGGGGCTGGCGAGCCCGCTATCTAAGCGTCAGTGCGGCGTTGCGAGGCGGCGCGAGCGGGCGGCGGCGAGAGCGTGGACCGCTAACATGCAAGGCGCATGCCGTCAGCACGGCGACACGCGGCGATGAGCGGGGTCGACGGGGCGTTAAACGCGGTCGGCGCGGCTTCGCGTGAACGGTTCACGCGCGTGCCAGCGTGTGGTGCGCAAGCGACGCCCACTGGCGTTGGCGGCGCGAATGAGGCAAGCGCGGAGGCGGCCCCGGCGTCGTTGTGTCATCAAGGCGTCATCGATGCGTCATCACGATGACGTGCACATCCCGCGCGCGGCGCCTTCTGGAAGCTCTCCAGAAGGCCGGCGAAAGCGCCGCGAAAGCCCGTGTGGTCTGGCTTTCGAGGCGTGCCGGGCGCGGTTGTGAGTGTCATCGAGGTTGTAGTAGTGTCGTGCCGTTTCAGTCGAGGCAAGCCCCCCCGCCAGTTGCCAGCCGCAACTGCGGCGCGGGCGGTGCGTACCACCGCGGCATCGTCGCCGTGTCATCAACGCCAACGAAATTCTGAATCCATGCGCCTTGCCTTTGTCGATCCGCCATCCCCGCAGCTCGTGCAGTGCCTTTCCGGCGGCACGGACGTCAAGTCGTCCGCCTTTCTGAAACCCGGCGCGGAGGGCGTCTGAATGGAGTTCAGCTTCAACCTGAACCGCACGGCCAACGCCTCGGCGTGGCGCGTGCTGCCGAACCGCTGGGACTTCGTGGCGTTCCCGCTGATGATCGGCCTGATCGCGATGGCGGCCGTGGGCTTTCACGAAACGATGGCGCCCATTGCCACGTTGAAGGCGCAGCCCATCTCGCTCGATCCCGCGAACCTGCCCGAGTACGCCATGCGCACCACGCTGCGCATGCTTGCGGCGATGGTGGCCTCGCTCATCTTCACGCTCGTGTACGGCACGCTCGCGGCGAAGAGCCGCCGCGCGGGCCAGGTGCTCGTGCCGATTCTCGACATCCTGCAGTCGGTGCCGGTGCTCGGCTACATCTCGTTCACGGTCACGTTCTTTCTCGCGCTCTTTCCCTCGCGCGTGCTGGGGGCCGAGCTCGCGGCAATCTTCGCGATCTTCACGAGCCAGGCATGGAACATGACGTTCAGCTTCTACCAGTCGCTGCGCACGGTGCCGCGCGATCTGGACGAAGTCTCGCGCGGGTTTCATCTGACCGCATGGCAGCGCTTCTGGAAGCTCGAAGTGCCGTTCTCGATGCCGGGCCTCATCTGGAACATGATGATGTCGATGTCGGGCGGCTGGTTCTTCGTGGTGGCCTCCGAAGCGATCACGGTGGGCAACAACACGATCACGCTGCCGGGTGTCGGCGCGTATCTGGCCCAGGCGATCGCGGAAAAGAACCTGCACGCCGTGGGCTGGGTGATTCTCGCGATGGTCGTCGTGATTCTCGCCTACGACCAGTTCCTGTTCCGCCCGCTCGTCGCGTGGGCCGACAAGTTCCGCATGGAGAACACGAGCTCGGGCGACGCGCCCGAATCGTGGCTGCTCGATCTGATTCGCCGCACCCATCTCATTCATCAACTGCTCGTGCCGCTCGGCTGGCTCTTCGCCAAGGCTGCGCGCATGCCGATCAAGCTGCCGTCGTTTCCGAACGTGACGTTCGCGGCGCCCGTCGCGCGCGGCCGCCCCGGCTTGCGCGCACGCATTGGCGACGCCGTGTGGGCCGTGCTCGTGATCGCATTGACCGTGTTCGTCGTATGGCGCGTGGTGACCTTCGTACGCACGGGTGTGACGCTCGACGAAGTGTGGCACGTGCTCGGCCTCGGCTTCATCACGCTCTTTCGCGTGGTCTTGCTGATCGCTATCGCTTCGGTGATCTGGGTGCCGCTCGGCGTGCTGATCGGTCTGCGCCCGGCGCTCGCCGAGAAGGTGCAGCCGCTCGCGCAGTTCCTCGCGGCGTTCCCGGCGAACCTGCTGTTCCCGGTGTTCGTGATCGTGATCGTGCGCTTTCACCTGAACCCGGACATCTGGCTGTCGCCGCTGATCGTCCTCGGCACCCAGTGGTATATCCTGTTCAACGTGATCGCGGGGGCCAGCGCCTATCCGAACGACTACAAGGAAGCGGCGAAGAACTTCCGCATTCGTGGCTGGCAGTGGTGGCGTCAGGCCATGCTGCCGGGCATTTTCCCGTACTACGTGACGGGCGCCATCACGGCTTCGGGCGGCGCGTGGAACGCGAGTATCGTCGCGGAGTTCGTGCAGTGGGGCGACACGAAGGTCGTCGCGCACGGCCTCGGCGCCTACATCGCGCAGATGACGGCGGCCGGCGATTACCCGAAGATCATCCTCGGCATTGCCGTGATGTCGCTCTTCGTCACGCTGTTCAACCGCCTCTTGTGGCGCCCGCTGTACACGTACGCCGAGTCCCGTCTGCGGCTCGACTGATCGACGACTGATCGAACAACGAATGATCGAAGGTAACGCGATGCAAAACCCCAAGACGCTGAGCGCCGCGCACGGCGATGTGCAGACGGCCCCGAACCCGCCGCGCCTCGGCGAAGAAATTCTGAACGTGAAGGACGTGTGCCGGGGCTTCAAAAAGAACCAGGGCGAGCTGCTCGTGCTCGACGACGCCAACCTCCAGCTGCGCGAGGGCGAGATCGTCGGGCTGCTGGGCCGCTCGGGCTCGGGCAAGTCCACGCTGCTGCGCATCATCGCGGGCCTGATCTCGCCGACCTCCGGCGACGTCACCTGGCGCGGCAAGCCGCTCGAAGGGCCGGCCGAAGGCGTGGCGATGGTGTTCCAGACCTTCGCGCTGTTCCCGTGGCTCACGGTGCTGCAGAACGTGGAAGCGGGCCTCGAAGCGCAGGGCGTAGGCGCAGGCGAGCGCCGCGAACGGGCGCTGGCGGCCATCGACCTGATCGGTCTGGACGGCTTCGAAAACGCGTATCCGCGCGAGCTTTCGGGCGGCATGCGCCAGCGCGTGGGTTTCGCGCGCGCGCTCGTGGTCGACCCGATGCTGATGCTCATGGACGAGCCGTTCTCCGCGCTCGACGTGCTCACGGCCGAAACGCTGCGTACCGACCTGCTCGACCTGTGGACGCAAGGCCGCTTGCCGATCAAGTCGGTGCTGATTGTCACGCACAACATCGAAGAAGCGGTTTTCATGTGCGACCGCATCCTGGTGTTGTCGTCGAATCCGGGCCGCGTGGTGGCCGAGATCAAGGTACCGTTCAAACATCCGCGCAACCGTCTCGACCCGGCGTTCCGCAAGCTCGTGGACGACATCTACGCGAAGATGACCGCGCGTCAGACCGACGAGACGACCAGGAAGGGCCTCGAACTCGGCAGCTGGCTGCCGCGCGTGTCGACCAACCTGATGGCCGGTCTGATCGAAACGCTCGCGATGGCGCCGTATCACGGCCGCGCCGACATGCCGGAAATTGCGCGCTCGCTGCATCTCGAAGTGGACGACCTGTTCCCGATCGCGGAAGTGCTGCAGAACCTCGGTTTCGCCGACGTGCGCGAAGGCGACGTGCTGCTCACGCCGCCCGCGCGCGTGTTCGCGGAGTTCGGCACGCAGGAGCGCAAGATGATGTTCGCCGAGCATTTGCTGCGCCATGTGCCGCTCGCGGCGCGCATCAAGAAGGTGCTCAACGAGCGCCCGGGCCATCGCGCGCCGCGCGTGCGTTTCGAGCAGGAGCTGGAGGACTTTCTCTCCGATGGCGCGGCGGAAGAAACGCTCGACACCGTGATCGACTGGGGGCGTTATGGCGAGATCTTCTCGTATAACGACCAGTCGGAAATCTTCAGCCTCGAAGACGTGGAGTCCTGAGCGACGCGCTTTTCGCCAGGCATCAAGAGCGGTCGCGGGGTGCGTTCACCCGGCGACCGTTTTTCGTTTGCGGATGAGGCAGGCTATTGCAGCGTGCCCCAGCGCTCCACCGCGGGCTCGGCCGTCGCCCACTTCCAGCCCGACTGGTCCTGACAGGCGCTCGCGGTGAACCACTGCTCGGGCGCGTCGGCTTTCTCGCCGTCCTGCACCGAGAATACGAAGTCCTTGCACAGCGTGACGGCGTTGGCGAACGCGCGCGTCACGCGCACCTGGCCGTGGCCGTTCTCCACGGGCAAATCGTGCTTGATGCGCCAGAGGTCCATGCCGCCCACGGGCAGGCGGCCGGCTGTTTCGGCGATCAGTGCCTGCTGGTCCGCGTGCATGTTTTTCATGAAGCGGCCGACGGCTTCGTCGGTGGCCGCCTGCACGGCAATGCCTACGCCGATGCCCACGGCAGGATTCGCCGTGACGATGCCCGTTGCCGCCGCAGCCGCAGCGCCGCTTGCCGCGCCGATCGACGAGCAGCCGCTCGCCGCGAGCGCGATGCCCGCGCAGAGCGCGGCCAGCGCGATGAGCATCACGGGGCGAGCCGTCGACGACTCCGTTGCAACGTGCCGTAGGCGCTTCGCGCGCGCGTTCATGCCGTTCATTGCAGCGCACCCCACCGGGCGGTAGCGGGTTCGGCCGAGGCCCACTTCCAGTTGTCGCCGTCGCGGCACACCGATGCGACGAAGAACGCGCTCGAGGCGGGTTTGTCCTTCGTGGCCTCGTGGTCGACGGAGAACACGATCTCCTTGCAGTCGAGCGCACCGCTGCTGATCGTGCGGCTCACCGTGACGCGGCCGTGTTCGTCGTCCTCGATCGGGAACGAGTGCGTGATCGACCATGGCGCGACCGCGCCGACTGCGAGCGGGCCCGCCGCGTGGGCGATGCTGTTCTGGGTGTTGGTGTGGACGACGCGCTCGGAGTACTGCACGCCGGCCTTCGCCGCGGCCACGGCGCCAAGGCCGATGCCGGTCGCCACGGCGGCGTTGCTCGTCACTTTCGAGGCAACCGCTGCGCCGGCGATACCGGCGCCCGTTTGCGCGCCTTCGGAGTAGAGCGAACTGCACGCCGAGCACGCGAGGCTCGCCACCGTGGCGAGCAGCGTGAGCGACATGACGCGTCGCCGGGGAGGATGCGCGGAAGGGCGCGGGCTGCCGCCGGCAATCGTTTCCATGACCGCCGCTGACACCGATGGCGCAACGCGCGCCCGAGCACTTCGTTCTTGCATGATGATTCCCTGCCGCTAGCCGGATAGCGCCGCATTGCGCGGATATCCGGCATGTTTTGCTTACTTGACGTGCTGCGGATTGTGCAGCACGGCATTGCTTACGGGGATAGGTAAAGTGCAAGAAATTGCAAAAGGGCGTGCACGGCGGACCGACCTTTGATCGGTCTGCCGTACTGCTCCCGCCTCGTCGCGCAACGAGCGTGCCGCGAGGGACGGGGAGGGCAATCAGGCTTCGTCCGCGTCCGGCTCGGTGGGCGCTTCGCTTTCGCCATCGTCGGCGCCGTAGCTGCCGAGCCGGTTGTAGAGCGTCTTGAGGCTCACGCCGAGCGTGCGCGCCGCGAGACGCTTGTCGCCGCCGCAGTATTTGAGCGTGCCGAGAATGATCTGCTTCTGCGCATCGGCGAGCGGCGTGCCGATCCAGACGCTCATGGCGTCTCCCTGGGTGACGGGCTTCTTCACGCGCGGCACCAACTGCGGATGTGCGATCTCCACGACCTTTTCCGCGAGGATGTACGCGCGGTACACGGCGTTTTTCAGTTCGCGCACGTTGCCGGGCCACGACCAGTTGCGCACGGTTTCGAGCGCGCGCTTGCTGAACGCCTTTTGCGTGCCTTCCTGGTCGTTCAGTTCGGTGAGGAAATGCTGCGCGAGCAGTTCGCGGTCGCGCTCACGTTCACGCAGCGGCGGCGCGCGCAGCGGAAACACCGCGAGCCGGTACATCAGGTCCTCGCGCAGGCAGTTTTCCTTCACGGCCGTTACGGGGTCGCGGTTGGTGGCGGCGATGATGCGCACGTCGCCGCGAATCGCTTCGTTGCCGCCCACCGGAAAGTACTCGCCAGTTTCGAGCGCGCGCAGCAGCTTCACCTGATGCAGCAGCGACATCTCGGTGATTTCGTCGAGGAACAGCGTGCCGCCGCGCGCGTGCTCGAAGTGGCCGTCGCGCGCCTGCACGGCGCCCGTGAAGCTGCCTTTTTCGTGACCGAACAACTCGGCCTCGATCAGTTCGTCGGGAATCGCGCCGCAGTTGACCGCGATGAACGGGCCGTCGCGGCGTTCGCTGTGGGCGTGGATGGTCCGGGCGATCAGTTCCTTGCCCGTGCCCGATTCGCCGACGATGAGTGCCGTCGCCTCGGTCACGGCCACGCGGTCGATCTGCGCATAAAGATCCAGCATGACCGCCGACGAGCCGTACAGCAGACCGTACGACTGCAATCCCGCGACGCGCGCCTCGGCGTCCGCTGCGGGATTTGCGTTGTTTTCGCTGTTGCGTTTTGTGGCGGCGGGCGAGCCCGGCTCGATTGACGCCATAGGGATGTTCGTCCTGCAAAGGTAGTGCGGGGCGTTTGCTTCTGCGCGCATCGGCATGCTTCTGCGCGTGTCGGCGAACAGGCCCTGCGATCCGGGGCTGGCCGTCCAGGACAGGTGCGGAACTTGCCGCTCCGACGGCCGCGAGGTTTGCGTCTTCGAGCCTGGTATCTCGCTTTCGCGTAAACATTTAACCACTGCCGCGCCTGACAGGGCAATGGACCTGTCCAGGCACAGCGCGAGGGAGTGTGGCACGCATCCTGCTGCGGAACTCGAGAAGCCCGGCGCCGTCTGCATGGATAGGGGCAGCGGATCGGCCACGCCCCGGGCGATGTCATTCGAGTCAACTCGCGTCTTCCGTCTTTGACGAGGCGTATCTGGGAGAAAGCGATATGTCGAAGAACCGCAGCGGTTTGGTAGGAACCCTCGTAACCGTCGGTGCGCTTGGCGCCATGGCTGGCATGCTGGCCTGGCGTTTCTCGCAGCGTCATCGCATGCAACGGCAAACCTTTTATCGCGATCTGAGCCGCTGGGAAGGCGAAGGCGGCTCACTTGCCGATACCACCGGCAACAACGGGCTGGGCCCGGAAGTGGCCATGGCCAGGGGCGCTTCGGACTCGCCTGCACATGGCGCGAAGGGCCGGATGCCGAATGGCGTGAACGGCGCGAATGGCTCGGCTGGCATGCCGTGGCCGTTTCCGCACAGCTAGAAGGCAGGCGTGGCAGGGCCACGCGAGAGCCGTGCCCGCTTGTCTCGAATAAGTCTATAATAGTGATATCAACAACAATCGAGGTTCGGGCGGCCCGCGGCTGACGGTATTGTTGCTCCGATGTAGCAAAACCGCGCATATTCAGGCTTTTGTCGTCTTGGGTTTGCGTCCGACCGTTTCGTACTCCACTGCAGCGCAAACACGTGCGTCGCGACTTCCGCGGTGCCGGGCAACGTTGTCCGGCACGCCTGCGAAGGGCGCGGCGCGCGCGCTTTGGAGCCATTCACCTATCAAGGCTGACGAGACGCGATGCCACATGTATTGATTGTCGATGACGATGCGCAAACCCGCGAGGCGCTGGCGGCCGTGGTGAGCGACGACGGGCTCACCACTGCCCAGGCAGGCGACCTGCGCGAGGCGCGCATCCAGCTCGTGCGGCAGACGCCGGACGTGGTCTTCACCGACCTGAAGCTGCCCGACGGCAGTGGCACCGACCTTTTCGAGGATCTCGACCCGCGCTCGGGCGTGGAACTCGTGGTCATCACCGGGCATGCGACGGTCGAGACGGCAGTCGATGCGCTCAAATCCGGCGCAATCGATTACCTGGTCAAGCCGATCAACCTCCAGCGCGTGAAGGCGATCCTGAACCGCCTGCCGCGCGCGGGCGACCTCAAGGCCGAAATCGGCACGCTGCGCGGCGAGTTGCGCCGCATGGGCCGCTTCGGCCTGATGCTCGGCAATTCGCCGACCATGCAGGAGGTCTACGACCAGATCAGCCGCGTTGCGCCGACGCCCGCGTCGGTCATGCTGGTGGGCGAATCGGGCACCGGCAAGGAAGTGGCGGCGCAGACCATCCACCAGTTGAGCCTGCGCCGCAAGCACGAATTCCTCGCGGTAAACTGCGGCGCGATCTCGCCGAACCTGATCGAGTCCGAGATGTTCGGCCACGAGCGCGGCTCGTTCACGGGCGCCGACCGGCAGCACAAGGGCTATTTCGAGCGCGCGAACGGCGGCACGCTGTTCCTCGACGAAATCACCGAAATGCCGATCGAGCTGCAGGTGAAGCTGCTGCGCGTGCTCGAGACCGGCATGTTCATGCGCGTGGGCACGACCAAGGAAATCGAGACCGACGTGCGTCTGATCGCGGCGACCAACCGCGACCCGGAGCAGGCCGTCGCCGAGGGCAAGCTGCGCCTGGACCTTTATCACCGCCTGAACGTGTTTCCGATCAGCCTGCCGCCGCTGCGCGAGCGCGGCAAGGACGTCGAGCTGCTCGCCCAGGCGTTCCTCGACGAGCTGAACGAGCGTCACGGCACGAAGAAGCAGTTTCCCGCGGCGGTGCGCGACATGCTGGCCGCCTACCCGTGGCCCGGCAACGTGCGCGAGCTGAAGAACTACGTGCAGCGCGCGCACATCATGTCGGGCAACGACGGCGATTTCACGGCGACGGTGCCTCTGCAGATCTCGCTCTCGAAGCCGATTGCGGGCACGGCGGTGACGATCCCGTTCGGCACCTCGCTTGCCGATGCAGATCGCCAGCTCATTCTCGCGACGCTCGAGCAGTGCGGCGGCGTGAAGACGCGCGCGGCGGAAATCCTCGGCATCAGCCTGAAGACGCTCTATAACCGTCTTGTGGAGTACGGCAACGAAAGCGCCGGCAAGGGCGATGCGCCCGCGCGCGTAGCCGGCGCCTGAGCAGCATGTGCGAGCGCGTCCGCCTGGGCGCGCTCGCACGGGCGGTACGACGCTTGCAGTGTGAGTTTCGCGTCCACGATGAGGAGCGAAAAATGCCGAGCTGCAAATCCAGTGATGCCGTCCGCGTGAAGCCCTGGCTCGCGCATACCCCGCAGCCCGACGAACCGCCGCCGGACCAGCCCGGTGAGCCCGACGTGCCTCCTATTGGCGATCCACCAGAGCCACCGGGCGAAGTGCCGCACGCGCGGCCCCGATTCGACCCTTCGGTCTCCTCTCGATTTCGTCGTTCGTCTGGCGCATTGCCCGCCACGTGAGCATCTGCTCGCGCGGCCTTAAGAAGTCATCAGCAGATCCCGATGGTTTTTATGTACTAGTTACAAAGGCCCCACCATTTTTACCGGCGGATTCACGCGGCAAACCCTGGACTATAAAAAAGCGCCACGGCCGCGTGGCCGCCTTCCCGCTGGAGGCATCGACATGAGACATCCTGCCTTGCGCCGCTCCGCACGTTACACGGGCAAGCGTGGCCCGCGCGATTCGCAAGAGAAAAGCAGTCCGCAGCAGTCGAACGCGCCGGACCCCGCGGGCCAGAATCGCGCAGCGCCTGGCGTGCCGCCCGACGGCGAGCACAACCAAGGCGGGGCGCGGGCTGAGGGCATCGAGTACCAGCGCGATCTCGGCTCGGAACAGGACGCCTGATTCGCTTCGAACCGCAGTTCGCCGCGCGCTGTTTGCAGGCCGGTTTCCTGGTCTCGCTAATCACCGGGCATTCCGGACTTGCGCGATTGCCGCGCGGAATTTGCTCGCGCCGTCACTTGCGAGGAAAGATTTTTGCTCCGACCCTGTCGATCCGGCACGCGTCTTGCGTACGTACCTGAAGCATTGTCTTCGGACCCAACGAAACAGGAGGTAGAGCCGCAATGGGCAGACTGATCGTGGTATCGAATCGCGTTGCGCCGACCCAGGAGGGCCGTCCCGCAGCGGGCGGGCTCGCAGTCGGCGTATTGGACGCGCTCAAGGAAACCGGCGGTGTGTGGTTCGGGTGGAGCGGCGAGACCGTCGCGGAACCGTCCGCACCGGTCATCGAGCAGCAGGGCAGCGTCACCTACGCGACGGTGGGTCTCACCCGGCGTGACTATGACCAGTACTACAAGGGCTTCTCGAATACGACGCTCTGGCCGACGTTCCACTACCGCAACGACCTCGCGCGCTATGAGCGCCAGGAGTACGGCGGCTACCTGCGCGTGAACGTGTCGCTCGCGCGCCAGTTGCAGCCGCTCATCGAGCCCGACGACATCATCTGGGTGCACGACTATCACCTGATTCCGTTCGCGCGCTGCCTGCGCGATCTCGGGGTGAAGAACCCGATCGGGTTCTTCCTGCACATTCCGCTGCCGGTGCCCGAAGTCATGCGCTCGGTGCCGCCGCACGAAGAACTCATGAAGTTCATGTGCCACTACGACGTGGTCGGTTTCCAGACCGACGCGGACCGTCAGGCCTTTCTCGACTACATCGAGCGCGGCGGTCATGGCACCGCAAGCGACGACGGCATGGTCCACGCGTGGGACCGCTTCCTCAAGGTCGGTGCGTACCCGATCGGCATCTATCCGGACGCCATTGCGAAAGCCTCGTCGCAGTTCGCCGACCGCAAGGCCGTGCGCAGCCTGCGCGAAGCCATGCGCGGACGCAAGCTGATCATGAGCGTGGACCGGCTCGATTATTCGAAGGGGCTCGCCGAGCGCTTCCAGGCGTTCGAGCGCCTGCTGCAGAACGGGCCGGGCTGGCATGGCCGCGTCTCGCTCCTGCAGATCGCGCCGCCGACGCGCTCCGACGTGCAGACCTACCAGACGATTCGCCGCAATCTCGAAGGCGAGGCGGGCCGGATCAACGGCCGTTTCGCGCAGCTCGACTGGACGCCGATCCAGTACCTGAACCGCAAGTACGAGCGCAATCTGCTGATGGCGCTGTTCCGCGAGGCGCAGGTGGGCTACGTCGCGCCGCTGCGCGACGGCATGAATCTCGTGGCGAAGGAATACGTGGCGTCGCAGAATCCCGACGATCCCGGCGTGCTGGTGCTTTCGCAGTTCGCGGGCGCGGCCGAACAACTGCCCGGCGCGCTGGTCGTGAATCCGTACGACCTGAACCAGACAGCCGAGGCGCTCGAGCGCGCGCTCTCGATGCCGCACGCCGAGCGCGTCTCGCGATACAACGACATGATGGCGTCGCTGCGCGAGAACAATCTTTCGGTGTGGCGCGATACGTTCCTTGCCGATCTGCGCAGCGTGGCGACGGCCGCTTCGGTCACGGCCAGGGCGCGCAACGCCGCACCGGCGGGGAAAGCTCCCGTGCAAACGAGCGCGCCCGAACAGCCGCATCGCGCAGCGCGCGCGTAGCGACGGGGCGGTGAGCGGCGAGGCGGCGTGACGCCTTTAGCCCTCTAACGTTTTTCTCGACGCAATTGCATCCGCGCGGCGGCCTTCGGGCCGCCGCGTTTTTTTACGTCCGCGAGATCGATACCCGGCGATACCCGGCGATACCCGTCGATCCGCGGCGCGGCATGCGCTCAGACCCGCTGGCCGCTCGGTGCGGCGAACGGCATCGGCGCGCGGGTCGGATCGAAATCGGCCCAGTGTCCGTCGTGCCATTGGCCCGAAGCGCACTCGATATCGGCGGCGCCGCTGTCGCGCAGCAACTGTGCAGCGAGATCCTGGTTCTCGTAGCAGACGTGCACCGAGAGCAGCACGCCGTCGCTGCGCGTTTCGCGATGCACCCGCTCGTGGTGCGCCGAGATTTGCTGCGCAGCGGCTTTTGCCCCGACGCTCGCGCCGATGCGCGCGCCGATCCAGGCGCCTACGCCGGCCGCGATCACGACCGAAGGCAGCGCAGCCGAGAACGCGCTGAAAATCACCACGCCCACTACGGCGCCCGCCACGGCGCCTGCGGTGATATTGCGGGTGTGATGCGGGTGCCCTGCGGCGAGCGTAGGCGGCGCGCCCATCGCCGTCCCCTGGACGCTGTGGTGCGCATGCTGGCCGCGCGGATTGACGAAGAACAGGTTGACGTCTTCTTCGAGGAAGCCGCCCGCGTACAGCTTTTCGGCGGCGGCTTCGGCGGCGGGAAAGGTCGTGAACCGACCAGCGACGATCAGTGACATGGGAAGCCCCCTTTGCCGGACTCGGCAGGTTGACTCGCCGGGCGCAGCCGCGAATGCGGCTCGCCCTGAATCCATGTTAGTGCCTAAGCGCGCACAGGGTTAGGCCGCGCTTAGCGCGGCGTGCGCGCCGCGGTGCCCGGCATGAGGCGCAGCAGGCTCACCACTGCCGCGACGGCGGCAAAGGCCGTCGCCACGTAGAGCGCCATGGTCGGCCCGTGTTGCGGTGCCACGCCGAAGATGAGCGCGACGAGCGCCGCGCCGAGCGTTTGCCCGGTGAGGCGCGCGGTGCCGAGCATGCCGCTTGCGCCGCCGCTGCGCTCGCGCGGTGCAGAGGAGAGAATTTGCCGGTTGTTGGGCGACTGGAACACGCCGAAGCCCACGCCGCACAACGCCATGCGCCAGCAGATATCGAACACCGTGGGATGCGTGCCGAGTGTCGCGAGCGAGAGCAGGCCGAGCGCGAAGAGCGCGAGTCCGATGCCGCCTAGCATGCCCGCCGGATAGCGGTCGGAGAGCGCGCCCGAGAGCGGCGCGGCGCCGACGATGACGAGCGGCCAGGGCGTCATGAGGAGGCCCGTGTCGACCTGCGAGAAACCGAAGGTCTCCTGCAGCATGAAGGGCAGCGCGACGAACGCGAGCATTTGCGCGCAGAACGAGCACACCGAGGTGCTGATCGACAGTGCGAAGACGGGGTTGGCAAGCAGATCGACGGGCAGGAGCGGCGCGGCCTGCGTGAGCTGGCGGCGCACGAAGAACCAGCCGATTACGATCGCCAGCACGAATTCGAGCGCGACGAGGCGATTGCTCTCGCCGTGGCCGAGGCCGTCGACGGCAAAGATCAGGAGGCCGAACACGATGGCGTTGAGCACGGCGCTCAAATAGTCGTAAGGCGCGGGATGCCGCTCGTTCACGGGCAGCGCGCGCAGGCCCAGCATGAGCGCGGCGATGCCGATCGGCACGTTGATCGCAAAGAGCCAGGGCCACGTCGCGACGGCGAGCACGCCCGAGGCGAGCGTCGGCCCGACCGCCGAGGCGATCGCGACGACCATCGCGTTGATGGCGACGCCCCGGCCGAGCTGCGCGCGCGGATAGATCATGCGCACGAGCGCGGTGTTCACGCTCATGATCCCCGCGCCGCCGAAGCCCTGCACCATGCGTGCGAGGGCGAGTTCGGGCAGCGTGGTCGCCAGCGCGCAGCCGAGCGACGCGACGGTGAACAGCACCATGCCGGCCAGATACACGCGCTTGTAACCGATGCGGTCGCCGAGCGAGGCGAGCGGCAGGAGCGCGATGGTCACCGAGAGCTGATACGCGTTGACGATCCAGATCGAACTTGCCGCGCTCGCGCGAAGATGGCGTGCGATGGTCGGCAACGCGACGTTGGCGATCGCGCCGTCGAGCACGGCGAGCGTGATGCCGAGCGCGACCACGAGGATCGCGTAGTAACGTTGCGGGAAGGGCAGGCCGTTTTCGATGTCGGCGGTGGAATGGGCGGAGCGTTCGGAAAGCGTGGGCATCGACGGGAGAGGCGGCACGCGATGGACGTGCGCCGCCGGCTGGATGTTGTTTTCTGGTGTTCCGTGGCGGCTTATTTCAGTTCATAGAGCCCGACGTAGGTGGTCGAATCCACCTCGTTCAGATGCGTCATGAAACGCGCTACCGCGTTCGTCGTTTCCGGCGTGACGGGCAGTTGCGCTGCCTTGAGCGCATGCACGCGGAAGATGTAGCGATGGGGTTTGTCGCCGTGCGGGGGCGCCGCGCCGCCGAAGCCGACCGTGCCGTAGTCGTTGTGCACCTGCACCGCGCCCTGCGGAAGCAGGCTGCCGTCGGCCTTGCCGGCGTTGCGGGCGAGCGAGCGCACGTCGGGCGGAATGTTCACCACGACCCAGTGCCAGAAACCGCTGCCCGTCGGCGCGTCCGGATCGTAGACGGTGAGCGCGAAGCTTTGCGTGTCGGCGGGCGGCTCGTCCCACTGCAGCGCGGGAGAGACGTTGTCGCCGTCGACACCGAAGGCCCGGTCGTCGAACTCCTGCGCCTTCGGCATGAAACCGTTGCTGGGAAAGTCATCGGACCAAAGTCGGAAATCAGCCATCGGGTGTCTCCTTCGCTTGGGGTCGTGGGACGGTTGCGCCAGCACGTGTGACGCGTGCAGGTGGGCGCGCAGCCGGTCGATCGAGTTTATCACCGCGGGCCCTACAGGCAGGGCCAGCTTCGCAGCGCGAGATGCGCAGCGCATCGGCTTGCGGTCACGTTTCGCGTGACATCTCGCGAGGGCGTGTTACGACCGCGCCTCGAACCAGGTCGACGACTCGTCTTCGAGCCATGCGGCCAGCCGCTCGACGACCGCTTGCGGATCGTGCTGCGCGCCACGCAACGCGCATTCCCAGATCACCGCCACGCGCCAGCCCTGGGCTGCGAGCGCGGCGAGCGCCTTGGCGTCGTTCAGTCGGTTGCGCGCGATCTTCTCGCGCCAGAACTCGGGGCGCGTTTGCGGCCACTTGAAGAGCGCGCAGTTGTGGCCGTGCCAGAAGCAGCCGTGCACGAACACCACGGCGCGCCGGCGCGGCAGCACGATGTCGGGCCGGCCCGGCAGCTCGCGCACGTTCAGGCGAAAGCGAAAGCCGCGCCGGTGCAGCAGACTGCGGATCAGCTTTTCGGGCTTCGTGTTGCGTCCGCGTATGCCGGACATCATCCGGCTGCGGGTCGCGGTATCGACGACGTCCACCATCGTCTGTCGCCTCGCTTCGGTTGGCCGCGGCGCGCGCCGGTCAGCGGCCTCCCGCCGTGGCCGTCGCCGAGGCCGCGTTGCGCTTGGCGCGCGTGGTGCGCGCGACGGCGGGAACCGTCGTCGCTTGCGCACGCGGTGCTTCGTGCCGTGCGGCCAGCAACGCATCGAGATGCGGCATCATCGTGCGCGCGACTTCACGCATCACCGGCATCACCACGCTGTTGCCGAACTGGCGGTACGCCTGGGTGTCGCTCACCGGAATGCGGAAGGTGTCGGGCAGGCCCATCAGCCGCGCACACTCGCGCGGCGTGAGGCGGCGCGGGCGCGATCCTTCGCCTTGATAGACGAGGATCTCCGAGCCGTCCTTGTGATAGCGCGCAGAAAGCGTGCGCGTGACGCTGTCGGGAAACGCGAGGCCGAAGCCAAAGCCGTTGCCGGCCGCGCGATGCTTCTCCGCGTATTGCTGCAGATAGGCCCAGAGCCCCGGCGTGAGCGTGTACTTCGGCTGCACGCGGCGCGCGCCGTGATCGAAGAAGCGCTCGCCGTCCCACGGCAGCAGCGGCTCGCAGCCGTCGGTACGGTGCAGGATCGAGGCGAGCCGCGGGCCTTCCTCGGGTAGCGCGAGCGCGTCCCACGAGAACGCCGCCGGCTCGCGAAAGCCGACGATGATGATGCGTTCGCGATGCTGCGGCGTGAAATGGCTTCCGTCGATCACGCGGTAGTGCACGTCGTAGCCGAGTTCGTCGCGCAGCACCTGGAGGATCACGTCGAACGTGCGGCCACGGTCGTGCGAGACGAGGTTCTTCACGTTCTCGAGCAGGAAGGCGGCGGGCCGCTTCTCGGCGATGATGCGCGCGACGTCGAAGAACAGCGTGCCCTGCGTGGTGCAGGCAAAGCCGTGCGGACGGCCAAGCGCGTTCTTCTTGCTCACGCCCGCGATCGAGAACGGCTGGCACGGAAAGCCCGCGAGCAGGACGTCGTGATCGGGGACGTCGGCGGCGTCCACGGCCGTAATGTCGCCGATGAACGGATGATCCTCGCCGTAGTTTTCCAGATAGGTCTTGCGCGAGAACGGATTCCATTCGCTCGTGAAGACGCACTCGCCGCCGTGGGCCTCGAACCCCTTGCGGATGCCGCCGATGCCGGCGAACAGGTCGATGAAGCGAAAGCGCGCCGCGCCGCCATTGGCGTGAGCGCCGCCTAGCAGCAGTTCGCGCAGTGCGGCTTCGAGCATCGCGGGGCAGGGCGTCTCGCCTTTTTCCCAACGCCGCACGGTCTTCACGTCGCGGCCGACGTGTGTGGCGATCTGCTGTTGCGTGAAACGCTTGCGTGCCTGCTGGAGCAGGTCTCTCGGTTCGGCCGTGAGCACGGAGTCCTCGTTAGGGTATTTTTGCGGACATTATGACCGATGGTCGACCCGCGGCACCAGGAATTCCCGATGTGCGTGCGCGGACGTGCGCCGCGCAGGCGAATGCCTGCACGCGCGAGCGTTGAATACAGCGGGAAGTCAGGAGTGTTGCGGGCCGGCGTTTGCCTGCTTCGCGAGGGCCGCGGAGGCCGAGGCGACGTTTAGCTCGTGCAGGTCGAGGATGAGCAGCAGGCTGTCGATTTCACACAGCTGGCCCTTGTTCACGTGACCGGTGTCGAGCAGGCGGTGCAGGCGCTGGCGCCAGTAGAGCGCGGGGAGAATCGGCCCGCCGAAGTCGCCGGCGAGTGACAGCGGCATCACGCGGCGAATGTGCGCGATATCCTGATCGATGAGGGTCGACATCATATGACCGGCGGGGAGGGGACGCGTGGAGTCCATGAAGGCCTTTACGGCACTATTTTTCCCTACTTTAGGGTTATTTAACTCGGTATTTACCCGTAATTAGCCGGTCAGCTTCCGTTTATTCGGCAGCCGGCGGCGTCGCGCCTTGCACCTGGGCCGCGCTTTCGAAGAAACGCCGCGTCGCTTCGAACGAGTTCAGCATCTGCTCGGGCCAAGGCGTCTGCAGCATGACGGCCTGGTGGTTCTCGAACGCGGCGCCCAGCTGGCGGGCGAGTTCGGGCGAATTGAGGTGGCGCAGCAGCACGCTCACGGCGATGGCGGTGGCCTGGCTGGCTCCGGCCGTCTGCAGTTCGGAAGCGGTGAGGGCGGCGACTTGCTTGTTGATGTCCATGGAAAACCTGCTCGGGAAAGAGGGTGCGCGAGTGCGCGAAAGAGACGGGACGGGAATCTGCGAACCGGTTGCGGATTTCGCGGCCCGGCCTGCGCGGCTCGGGATGGCCCAGCGGCTGGTCCCCCTGGCAGGAATCGAACCTGCATCTAGCGCTTAGGAGGCACTTGTTCTATCCATTGAACTACAGGGAGCGCGAGGTCGAGCATGGCTCCGTTCGGTCGCCATGTTTCCCAAGTGACCCGTCATGGCGCGGAGCGGCGCGCGAACCGGTTCGGCCTTGCAGGTCCGAGCGATATCGCGGCGCAGGGCCCAGAGTATAGCAAACGGGTTCGGGCGCGAAAATGACGCCCTTTAGCTGCGTGGGAATCGTCGCAATCAGAACTCGACGACGGCGAATTCCGCCTTGCCCACGTCGCACAGCGGGCAGCGCCAGTCGTCGGGTATTTCCGCAAAGCGCGTGCCGGCGGCGATGCCTTCGTCGGGCAGACCTTCTTCCTCGTTGTAGATCCAGCCGCAGATCAGGCAGACCCAGCTCTTGTACTCGATTACTTCGCTCACAGCGTGTCCTTCGTCTAGTCGATTCGATGCGCGGCCCGTCATGCGGCCCTTTATCTACAGGCAGGGCGGCGCGGGCGACCCGCGATGTTACCGGAAAACGGTTCGCGTGCCGCTGCGCTAAAGGGAAGCTAAACGCGGAAGCCCGACCTGCGCGGCCCGACCTCCGCGGCCCGACCTGCGCGGCCCGACCTGCGCGGCCCGGTACAATGCCCCCTTCAGGTCCACCGCACGCATCGCTTTCCATCCATGTCGCTTTACACCATCACAGACGCGCAACTGGCGTTCGGCCACGTCGCGCTGCTCGACCACGCGGACTTTTCGCTCGAAGCCGGCGAGCGCGTCGGGCTGATCGGCCGCAACGGCGCGGGCAAGTCGTCGCTGCTCACGATCGTCGCCGATCTCGCCAGGCCCGACGACGGCCTCGTCACGCGCCAGCAGGAGCTTTCGACCGTCTACGTGCCGCAGGAGCCCGACTTCGACGCCGACGCCACGGTCTTCGACACCGTCGCCTCGGGCCTCGCCGACGTGCGCGCGCTGCTCGACGAATACGACACGGTCGCGCACAAGCTTGCGGACACGCCCGAAGGCGCCGAACACGACGCACTGCTCGCGCGCATGAACACGCTGCAATCGTCGCTCGATCATGCCGACGCCTGGAGCTGGCGCACGCGCGTTGCCACGACACTCGCGCAGATCGGCCTCGAAGGCGAAGCCCGCGTGGGCGCGCTCTCGGGCGGCATGCAAAAGCGCGTGGCGCTCGCCCGCGCGCTCGTTGTGCAGCCCGATATCCTGCTGCTCGACGAACCGACCAACCACCTCGACTTCGACGGCATCCGCTGGCTCGAGGAACTGCTCGTGGCACAGCGTTCGAGCCTGCTCTTCATCACCCACGACCGCGCGTTTCTCGACCGCGTGGCCACGCGCATCGTCGAACTCGATCGCGGCAAGCTGCTTTCGTATCCGGGCAACTTCTCGCAGTACCAGGAGCGCAAGGCGCAGCAGCTCGAAGTCGAGCGCGTGGAGAACGAGAAGTTCGACAAGCTGCTCGCGCAGGAAGAAGTGTGGATCCGCAAGGGCGTGGAAGCGCGGCGCACGCGCAGCGTGGGACGTATCGCGCGCCTCGTGCAGATGCGCAGCGAGCACGCCGAGCGCCGCAACGTGCAGGGCAACGTGAAGCTCGACGTCGCGCAGGGCGAGAAGTCCGGCAAGATCGTCGCCGAACTCACGGACGTGACCAAGCGCTATGGCGGCCGCACGATCGTCGATAACTTCTCGTCGACGGTCATGCGCGGCGACAAGATCGGCTTCGTCGGTCCGAACGGCGCCGGCAAGACCACGCTGCTGAAGCTGATTCTCGGCGAGTTGAAGCCCGATGAAGGCACTGTGCGCGTAGGCACGAACCTGCAGGTCGCGTACTTCGACCAGATGCGCGCGCAGCTCGACATGGAAAAGAGCCTCGCCGATACCATCAGCCCCGGCAGCGACTGGGTCGAGATCAACGGCGCGAAGAAGCACGTCATGAGCTATCTCGGCGACTTCCTGTTCGCGCCCGAACGTGCGCGCTCGCCCGTGAAGTCGCTTTCGGGCGGCGAGCGTAACCGTCTGCTGCTCGCGCGTTTGTTCGCGCGGCCCGCGAACGTGCTGGTGCTCGACGAACCGACCAACGACCTCGACATCCCGACGCTCGAACTGCTCGAAGAGTTGCTCACCGACTACGACGGCACCGTGCTGCTCGTTTCGCACGATCGCGCGTTCCTCGACAACGTGGTGACTTCGGTGATCGCGTCCGAGGGCGAGGGCAAGTGGCGCGAATACGTGGGCGGCTTCACCGACTGGCAAACGCAGAGCACGCGTGCGCAGGAGATTGCCGAGGCGCGCGCGCCGAAAGAAGCGGCTGCTGCGGCTGCCGCTCCCAAGGAGAGCGCGGCTGGCCGCAATGCGCAACGTACTGTGAAGCTTTCGTTCAAGGAGCAGCGCGAGCTCGAGGACCTGCCCAAGCGTATCGAGGCGTTGGAGACCGAACAGAAGACGATCGGCGCGAAGATCGAGGACGGGTCGATCTTTGCGAAGGACGCGGCCGAAGGCACGCGGCTCACCGAGCGCTACGCGGCGATCGACGAGGAATTGCTCGTCGCGCTGGAGCGGTGGGAGGAGCTGGAGAGCAAGCGCAAGTGATGCGAGACAAAGCGGCCTGATGAAGGCCGCTTTTTTTAAGGCGGGCGGCCCTTACTCATCCGTTCAGCCAGCCAACCCCCAAGCAAATTGCCGTGCGAGCCCAAATCAGTACAATACCTCGCGAATTCGAACAACTGCGCGAACCACTGCGCCGCCGCGAGCGCACCTGCCACCGCGGCGCGCAGCCGGTTCACCTCGTTGTTTCGTATCGGTTTTTTTGAACGCTCAACGCGTTTTCCCCGCAGATGTCCACAGGACCTGTGGACAAGCGCGCGGACAACCCCCTGTGGATCACCATGTCAACGAAGAAGTCCAACGCTGGAAACACTGGCTATAGCGAAGCGTCGATCAAGGTGCTCAAGGGCCTCGAGCCCGTCCGGCAGCGGCCGGGCATGTATACGCGCACCGAGAATCCGCTGCACATCATCCAGGAAGTCATCGACAACGCCTCGGACGAAGCGCTCGGCGGCTACGGCAAGCGCATCACCGTGACGCTGCACGCCGACCATTCCGTCTCCGTCGAGGACGACGGCCGCGGCATTCCGTTCGGCTTGCACCCCGAAGAGAAGGTGCCCGTCGTCGAAATCGTCTTCACGCGCCTGCACGCGGGCGGCAAGTTCGACAAGGCCGCCGGCGGCGCCTATACGTTCTCGGGCGGCCTGCACGGCGTGGGCGTCTCGGTCACCAATGCGCTGTCCACGCGCCTCGACGTGACCGTCTGGCGCGACGGCAAGGTCGCCGAAATCGGTTTCTCTGACGGCAACGTCACGAAGCAGCTCACCACGCGCAACGCCGCGCGCGACGAGAAGAAGAGCGGCACGCGCGTGACCGCGTGGGCCGATCCTAAGTATTTCGACTCGCCCAATCTGCCGCTCGGCGAACTGCAACGTCTGCTGCGCTCGAAGGCCGTGTTGCTGCCGGGCGTCGAGGTCGAACTCGTCATCGAGAAGACCGGCGAGCGCCAGAGCTGGAAGTATGAAGACGGCCTGCGCGGCTATCTGCTCGAAGGCATGGGCGGCGCCGACCTGCTGATCCCGCTGTTCGAAGGCGAGCGCTACGCCGACGCGCGCACCACCGACGACACCTTCGCCGAAGGCGAGGGCGCCGCGTGGGTCGTGGCGTGGAGCGAGGAAGGCTCGCTCACGCGCGAGTCGTACGTGAACCTGATCCCGACGCCCGCGGGCGGCACGCACGAAAGCGGCCTGCGCGACGGTCTGTTTCAGGCCGTGAAGAGCTTCGTCGAATTGCACAATCTCCAGCCGAAAGGCGTGAAGCTGCTGCCCGAAGACGTCTTCGCGCGCGTCTCGTTCGTGCTCTCGGCCAAGGTGCTCGACCCGCAGTTCCAGGGGCAGATCAAGGAGCGCCTGAACAGCCGCGACGCCGTCAAACTCGTGTCGTCGTTCTCGCGTCCGGCTCTGGAGCTGTGGCTCAACCAGCACGTCGAGCACGGCAAGAAGCTCGCCGATCTCGTCATCAAGCAGGCGCAGGCGCGCACGCGCGCGGGCCAGAAGGTCGAGAAGCGCAAGAGCTCGGGCGTGGCCGTGCTGCCCGGCAAGCTCACCGACTGCGAATCGACCGATATCGCGCGCAACGAACTCTTCCTCGTGGAGGGCGACTCGGCCGGCGGTTCCGCCAAGATGGGGCGCGACAAGGAGTACCAGGCCATCCTGCCGCTGCGCGGCAAGGTCCTCAACACGTGGGAGACCGAGCGCGACCGGCTCTTTGCGAACAACGAAGTGCACGATATTTCGGTGGCGATCGGTGTCGATCCGCACAGCCCCGACGAGACGGTCGATCTTTCGAATCTGCGCTACGGCAAGATCTGCATTCTCTCCGATGCCGACGTCGACGGCTCGCACATCCAGGTACTGCTGCTCACGCTCTTCTTCAAGCATTTCCCGCAGCTCATCGAGCGCGGTCACGTGTGCGTGGCGCGCCCGCCGCTGTTCCGTGTCGATGCGCCCGCGCGCGGCAAGAAGCCTGCACAGAAGCTCTATGCGCTCGACGAAGGCGAACTCGAAGCAATCCTCGACAAGCTGCGCAAGGACGGCGTGCGCGAAACGCAATGGACCATCAGCCGCTTCAAGGGCCTGGGCGAAATGAGCGCCGAACAGCTCTGGGACACGACGATGAACCCCGACACGCGGCGTCTCTCGCCCATCGCGCTCGGCGACCTCGACTACGAGTCCACGGTTGCGCGCATGACGATGCTCATGGGCAAGGGCGAAGCGGCCTCGCGCCGTTCGTGGCTCGAAGAGAAGGGCAACGAAGTCGAAGCGGATATCTAAGCGCACGCGCCCATACAAGATTACGGAACGATTGAAACATGGACGATCTCTTTGCTGAAGTGACGGACGCCCCGAACGGCGACACGCTCACGCTCGGCCACTACGCGGAACGCGCCTATCTCGACTACGCGGTGAGCGTGGTGAAGGGCCGCGCGTTGCCCGACGTCTGCGACGGCCAGAAGCCGGTGCAGCGGCGCATTCTTTTCGCGATGAACGAAATGGGCCTGGGCGACAACGCCAAGCCCGTGAAGTCCGCGCGCGTGGTGGGCGACGTGCTCGGCAAGTACCACCCGCACGGCGACCAGTCGGCCTACGACGCGCTCGTGCGCCTCGCTCAGGACTTCTCGATGCGCTATCCGCTCATCGACGGCCAGGGCAATTTCGGCTCGCGCGACGGCGACGGCGCGGCGGCCATGCGCTACACCGAAGCGCGGCTGACGCCCATCGCCAAGCTGCTGCTCGACGAAATCGACATGGGCACTGTCGATTTCATGCCGAACTACGACGGCTCGTTCCAGGAGCCGAAGACGCTGCCCGCGCGCCTGCCGATGCTGCTGCTCAACGGCGCGTCGGGGATTGCGGTGGGTCTCGCTACCGAAATCCCGTCGCATAACCTGCGCGAAGTCGCGTCGGCGGCGGTGGCGATGATTCGCAACCCGAAGCTTTCGCATGCGGAGATCATGGAAAAGCTGCCGGGGCCCGATTTCCCGGGCGGCGGCCAGATCATTTCGAGCGACGCGGAAATTGCGGCGGCATACGAGTCGGGCCGCGGCAGCCTCAAGGTGCGCGCGCGCTGGAAGATCGAGGACCTCGCGCGCGGCCAGTGGCAACTGGTGGTGACCGAGCTGCCGCCGAACACCTCGGGCCAGAAGGTGCTCGAAGAGATCGAGGAACTCACGAACCCGAAGCTCAAGCTCGGCAAGAAGACGCTCACACCCGAGCAGCTGCAGAGCAAGCAGACCATGCTCGGGCTGCTCGACGCCGTGCGCGACGAGTCGGGCAAGGACGCGCCCGTGCGCCTCGTGTTCGAGCCGAAGACGAGCCGCATCGATCAGGCCGAGTTCGTCAACTCGCTGCTCGCGAACACGAGCCTCGAATCGAACGCATCGCTCAATCTCGTGATGATCGGCGCCGATGGGCGGCCGCGCCAGAAGGGCATCAGCGAGATTCTGGGCGAGTGGATCGGCTTCCGTTTCGCCACGGTCACGCGCCGTACGCAGCATCGCCTGACGAAGGTCGACGACCGCATCCATATCCTCGAAGGGCGGATGATCGTCTTCCTCAATATCGACGAGGTGATCCGCATCATCCGCGAGTCGGACGAGCCCAAGAGCGCGCTGATGAGCGCGTTCGGACTTTCCGAGCGCCAGGCCGAGGACATTCTTGAAATCCGTCTGCGTCAGTTGGCGCGGCTCGAGAAGATCAAGATCGAGAAGGAACTCGCGGAGCTGCGCGAAGAGAAGGCGAAGCTCGAAGAACTGCTCGCGAACGATGTGTCGATGAAGCGGCTCATCGTGAAGGAAATCGAAGCCGACGCGAAGCAGTACGGCGACGATCGCCGCACGCTCATTCAGCAGGAAAAGCGGGCGAGCTTCGAAGCGCGCGTGGTCGACGAGCCGGTCACGGTCGTCGTCTCGCAGAAGGGCTGGGTGCGTGCGCTCAAGGGCCACGGGCTCGATACGCAAGGTTTCACCTTCAAGGCCGGCGACGGCCTCTATGCGGCGTTCCAGTGCCGCACGCCCGATACGCTGATCGCGTGGGGCAGCAATGGCCGCGTCTATTCGGTGTCGATTGCGAATCTGCCTGGCGGCCGCGGTGACGGGGTGCCGGTCACGTCGCTCATCGAACTCGAAGCGGGCACGCATCTGCTGCACTACTTCGCGGCGAACGCGGAACAGCAATTGCTGCTGGCGTCGAGCAACGGCTTCGGCTTCATCGCGAAGATCGGCGACATGGTGAGCCGCGTGAAGGCAGGCAAGGCGTTCATGACGATCGACGAGGGCTGCGTGCCGCTCGCGCCGATGCCGATGCTGCCCGACGCGCTGCAGGTGGCGTGTCTGTCGTCGGGCGGTCGTTTGCTCGTGTTCGGCCTCGACGAGATGAAGACGCTCTCGGGCGGCGGACGTGGCGTTACGCTCATGCAGCTCGACGAGAACGAGAAGCTCGTGCAGGCGCTCGCGATCAGCGCGGCGGGCGTCGTGCTCGTGGGCACGGGCCGCGGCGGCAAGGCGACCGAGGACCTGATGGCGGGCGCGGTGCTGGCTCCGCAGATCGGCAAGCGCGCACGCAAGGGCCGCGCGCCGGACTCGAAGCTCAAGGTCGTGACGGGCATGCGTCCGGTGTTGCCGCAGTAACTTAGCTGCTCTGCATGGCGCCGGAGCGCTCTGCGTGGGACCGGAGTAAGCGCTGAAGCGCTAACTCCGGATCGCAAAGTGCTAAAGCGCTAACTCCGGCCGACACATATCCGGCGCGAATCGCGGCGCGGCATGGAATAATGCCGCGCAAAGGCATGGGACGGGAGTGCGTTGCACTCACTCCGTCGACATGCCGCCGATAACGACACGTTACGAGGGAAATCAAGCATGGGCCACGCGATCGCAGTCGCGCTCTTTCTGCATCTGCTGGGCGTCGCCGTCTGGGTGGGCGGCATGATCTTCGCGCATTTCTGTTTGCGCCCAGCGCTCGAAGACCTCTCGCCGCAGCTGCGCCTGCCGCTCATCGAATCGGTGTTCGGCCGCTTCTTCAACTGGGTGGGCGTCTCGGTCATCGTGATCCTGCTGACCGGCGGCTTCCTGCTCATGCAGTCCGGCGGCGAGCATGCCACCTGGCAACTGCACGCCATGGCGGGCCTGGGCGTATTGATGATGCTGATCTTCGGCCACATCCGCTTCGCCGTGTTCCCGCGCATTCGCCGCGCCGTGCAGGCGCAGAAGTGGCCCGACGGCGCGCGCGCCGTGGGCACCGTGCGCCGGCTCGTCGTCATCAATCTCGTGCTGGGTATCGTGACGATCGGCGTTGCCGTGCTCGCGCGCGGGTTCTAATCGTTTCTCCTGCAACGTTCGCGGTCTGCGCCTGACGCACTAGAGGCGCTCCGCGAGCGCATGACGCTGCATGCAGCGCTCCATCGCGTCGAAGAACGCTTCTTCGGCCGCATTGCGCTTGCGTTCGCGATGCCACAGCAAGTGGATATCGACGTCCACGAGCCCTTCCTCCGGCGGCAGCCGCCACAGGCGCTGCCGCGCCAGATCGTCCCGCACCGTATGCTCGGGCAGGCAGCCAATGCCGTAGCCCGCAAAGATCAGCCGCCGCACCTCGTCCAGACTCGGTGACGACGCCACGATCCGCCCCGTGAAGCCGCGCTGGTCGCGAAACACGGTGAGCGGCGACAGGCTGTCGCCAATCTGGTCGCTCGTGAAGGAGACGAAGTTCTCCGCGAGCAGGTCGTCCATCGTCAACTGCGAGAGCCCGAAGAGCCGGTGATGCCGGCCGCAGAACATCGCGTAGCGCTGGCGCAGAAAGCAGCGCATGTCCAGTTTGTCGATGGGCGTGCGGCACAGGCTCAGGCCTGCGGTCGCGGTTTTCTGCAGCAGCGACGAGATGATGTCCGACGAGCGCATCACTTCGATCTGCAGGTCGATGCGCGGGTAGGCCGTGTGGAATTCCGCGAGAAATTCGTCGTACACGCGCGACTCGATGCGGCTCACCGTGAGCAGGCGGATCGAGCCGGTGATGTCGGCGGTGCGCTCGTCTAGCCCGGTTTCGAGCTGGGAAATCGTGCCGTAAATGTCGCTTGCAATGCGATAGACCTCTTCGCCCGCCTCGGTCGGCACGAACTGCGCGCCGCGGCGCTCGATCAGCTTGCGGCCGAGCGCGTCTTCGAGGCGCTTGAGCGCCTGGCTCACGGCCGGCTGCGTGACATAGAGCCGGGCGGCGGCGCGGCTCAGGCTGCGCTCCTGCATGATCGCGAGGTAGGTGCGCAGCAGGTTCCAGTCAAGACGGTCGTTGAGAAAGCGGGTGGTGTCGGCGCGCATGGGCGGCTCCCGGCGCAAGGGTGCGCCAAGGGTATTAGTTGAATTTATGTGCAGAATAATAACGCGAAATTTGACTAATGATTTGTGGCTGGCGATAAAGCGTGCATGCAACACAAACCCATCCCAAACGCGCCTGAAGGAGACCGACGCATGGCCAGCCCACAACCCAGCACCCGGCAACCGGTGCGCGCCGCCGCCGCGGCGTTCATCGGCACGATGATCGAGTGGTACGACTTCTACATCTACGCCACGGCCGCCGCGCTCGTGTTCGGCGAGCTGTATTTCCCTTCTGAAGACCGCTTCGTGAGCACGATGGCGTCGTTCGCGACCTTCGCCGTCGGGTTCTTCGCGCGTCCGCTCGGCGGCCTGATCTTCGGCCACCTCGGCGACCGCATCGGCCGCAAGAAAGCGCTCATGACCACCCTGATGATGATGGGCGTCGCGACCGTCTGCGTCGGCCTGCTGCCGTCGTACGCGAGCGTGGGGATGCTCGCGCCGGTGCTGCTCGTGCTGCTGCGCGTGGTGCAGGGCATCGCCGTGGGCGGCGAGTGGGGCGGTGCGGTGCTGATGGCGGGCGAGCACGCGCCCGAAGGCCGCCGCACGTTCTTCGCTTCGTTCGCGCAGCTGGGTTCGCCGGCCGGCCTGATTCTTTCGCTGCTCGCGTTCCGCTCGGTCACGTCGCTCGACAAGGCCGACTTTCTCTCGTGGGGCTGGCGTCTGCCGTTCCTCGTTTCGGCGGTGCTGCTCGTGATCGGCATCATGATCCGCCTTGGCGTGAACGAGTCGCCCGAGTTCGAGAAGCTCAAGGACCAGCGCCGCACGCTCAAGCTGCCCGTCGCCGAAGTGTTCCGCTCGGCGTGGGGCCTCGTGCTGCTGTGCATCGGCGCGAACACCATCGGCATTGCGGGCGTGTACTTCACCAACACGTTCATGATCGCCTACACCACGCAATACGTCGGCATCACGCGCTCGCTGATTCTCGACTGCCTGTTCGCGGTCGCGATCATCCAGTTCCTCGTGCAGCCGCTCGCCGCGTGGCTCGCCGAACGCATGGGCGGCGCGCGCTTCCTCAAGTGCGCGGCGCTCGCCGCGATGCTCTCGCCGTATCCGATGTTCGTGCTCGTGCAAAGCGGCAAGGTCGTGCCGATGGTGATCGGCATTTCGATCGCCGTGGTCTGCATGGCGAGCTTCTATTCGGTGATCGCCGGCTTCGTCTCCGGCGTGTTCCCCACGCGCGTGCGCTACTCC
The DNA here is from genome assembly GCF_001718195.1 of Paraburkholderia nodosa. Taxonomy (GTDB): domain Bacteria; phylum Pseudomonadota; class Gammaproteobacteria; order Burkholderiales; family Burkholderiaceae; genus Paraburkholderia; species Paraburkholderia nodosa_A. The sequence continues at coordinate 164,942 of NZ_MCNV01000008.1, read as the reverse complement.
GCGATTTCGCTCTCTTACCAGGTATGCGGCGCGATCGCGGGCGGCCTCACGCCGCTGGTCGGCACGTGGCTCGCGCATCGCCATGTGGGGCAGTGGTGGCCGCTCGCCGTGTTCTATACGTGCCTCGCGGGCGTCTCGCTGCTGTGCATCGTCGCGCTCGACGCGCGCCGCCACCAGCATGCGTTAGACGAGGCGGGAGCCGAGGCGTTGAGCGCACGATGACGTTGTTCAGGTGTTTGAATAGTTCGACTGAAATGGATGGACCGATGAAAGACCTTTTGCAGATCGACGGCCCGCGCCTGTGGGCGAGCCTCATGGAGATGGCGCGTGTTGGCGCGACGGCGGGCGGCGGCGTGCGCCGCCTCGCGCTCACCGAAGAAGACCGGCGCGGGCGCGAGTTGTTCGCGCGCTGGTGCCGCGAGGCGGGCATGACGGTGTGGACCGACGAAGTGGGGAACCTGTTCGCGCGCCGCGAAGGCGACGATGCGCAGGCTGCGCCGGTGCTGATGGGCAGCCACCTCGACTCGCAGCCCGAAGGCGGCCGCTTCGACGGCGTCTACGGCGTGCTCGCCGCGCTCGAAGTCGTGCGCGCGCTCAACGACGCGGGCGCACGCACCGGGAAGCCGATCGAAATCTGCTCGTGGACCAACGAAGAGGGCGCGCGCTTCACGCCGGCGATGCTGGGCTCGGCGGTGTTCGCGGGCGCGATGACGCTGGCGGAGGCACTCTCGCGCACAGACGCCGACGGCGTGACGCTCGGCGCGGCGCTCGACGCATGCGGTGCACGCGGCACGCGTGCCGTGCAAGGCGTGGCCGTCGACGCCTACTTCGAAGCCCATATCGAGCAGGGCCCGATTCTGGAGGCGAACGAGACGACCATCGGCGTCGTGACGGGCGGCCAGGCGATTCGCTGGTTCGACGTGAACGTGACGGGCGTGGCCGCGCACGCGGGCACGACGCCGATGCGCTATCGCAAGGATGCATGGTTCGGCGCGGCGCAGATGTCGCTCGAGATCGAGCGCACGATGGCGCGCTACGCACCGCGCGGTCTCGTGACGATCGGCCAGGCGCAGATCGCAAACTCGTCGCGCAACACGATTGCGGCGAACCTGACGTTCACGGTCGATCTGCGCCATCCCGACGATGCGCAACTCGACGCGATGGAGCGCGACTTGCGCGCGCTATGCGCGGACGTCGCCGCACAGCGCGGCCTTGGTGTGCAGATCGCGCATTGCTGGACGAGCCCCGCGACGCCGTTCGACGCGGAGTGTGTCGCGCTGGTCGCGCAGGCAACGGCGCGCTTTGGCTATCCACACGAGCGTATCGTGAGCGGTGCCGGCCATGACGCGATCCACCTCGCGCGCTACTGCCCGACCGCGATGGTGTTCATTCCCTGCGTGGCCGGTCTGTCGCACAACGAAGCCGAGGACGCTCTGCCGGAAGACATCACGGCCGGCGCGAACGTGTTGCTCAACGCCGTCGCGGCGCGCGCGGGCGTGCGCCTGGCCGTTGAAGTGGAAAACGCGGCCGACGCGTAAAAGAAATAGAAGGAGAACTGAGCATGAAAACCTGGTTTCACCCCGATCAGCTGCTGCACCATCCGCGCGCCTATTTCTCGCGCGGCCAGTTGCGTGCGCCGCAGGAGGTGCCACAGCGTGCCGAGCATCTCGTTGCCGCGGCGCGCTCGCTTGGCTTCGACGTGCAGGCGCCCGCCGATTTCGGCACCGCGCCCATCGCCGGCGTGCACGACATGAACTATCTGCGTTTTCTCGAGGAAGCGCACACCGAATGGAAGCGCGTGCCCGAGGATTGGGGCGAAGAGGTGATGTCGAACATCTACGTGCGCGAGCCGAATCCGCTGCGCGGCGTGCTCGCGCAGGCGGCGCGCTATCTCGCGGACGGCAGTTGCCCCATCGGTACGAATACCTGGCGTGCGGCCTACTGGTCGGCGCAAAGCGCGCTGGCGGCGGCCGCATGCGTGAACGAAGGCGCGCGCGAGTCGTACGCGCTCTCGCGTCCGCCGGGTCATCATGCCCGCGCGGACGCGGCGGGCGGCTTCTGCTATCTGAACAACGCGGCCATCGCGGCGCAGTCGCTGCGCAGTCGCTTCGAGCGCGTGGCGATCCTCGACACCGACATGCACCACGGCCAGGGCGTCCAGGAGATCTTCTACGGTCGCAGCGATGTGCTCTACATCTCGATTCACGGCGATCCGACCAACTTCTATCCCGTGGTCGCGGGCTACGAGGAAGAGCGCGGCAACGGTGCTGGCGAGGGCTACAACGTCAATCTGCCGATGCCGCATGGCGCGTCCGAAGCCGACTTCTTCAAGCGCGTGAAAGCGGCGCTGCGGGTGCTCAGGCGCTTCGAGCCGGACGCGCTCGTGCTGGCGCTCGGCTTCGACATCTACAAGGACGATCCGCAGTCGAAAGTCGCCGTGACCACCGAGGGTTTCGGCCGGCTCGGCGCGGAGATCGGCGCGCTCGGCCTGCCTTCGGTGATCGTGCAGGAAGGCGGCTATCACCTCAAAAGCCTCGAAGACAACGCACGCGCATTCTTCGGCGGTTTTGCGGCAGCGCGCTGATCAGCGCGTGAACGCGCGCTTCAGGCCAGCAGCAGCCTCGCCCCGCACGCGAGTCCTACCGTCGCGTAGACCGCGTAAGCGGGGAGCTTGAGCTTGCCGAAGCACATCGCCGAGAAGACGGCCGTCAGCAGATACGACAGATGCAGCGGCACGTGCCGCGCGATATGCCAGACGGCGATAACGAGGAACGCGGTGGTCGCGGCGCGCAGCACGCGCATGGCGTGCTCGAAGCGCGGGTTCGCCTTCATGCGGTGCAGGTGCCGCCGCGCGAGCACGACGAGGCAGCCCGACGGCACGAACAGCGCGAGCGTGGCGACGAGCGCGCCGACCCAGCCATCGACGAGATAGCCGAAGAACGGCACCACGTTCAGGAGCGGCCCCGGCGAAAGCGGCGAGAGCGTGAACGCCAGCGTGAAGTCGTCGTTGGTGATGCCGACCGCGGGCGTGACGAACAGCGTTTTCAGCACGGGCAGCGCCGAAAAGCCGCCGCCGAACAGCGTCATGCCCGCGCCCGCGAGACGCGGCCAGAGCAGCGCCGAGTCGAGCGGATGCGGCAGCGGCAGCGCGAACACGACGATCAGCGCGGCCAGCGCGGCGAGCAATTGCCCATCGCGCCGTGTCACGCGTAATTCGAGCCGCTGCGAAGGCACGGGGCTTGCGAGCCAGCCCGCGGCAAACGCGACGAGCAGAATCGCCACGTAGGCCGCGCCGCTCGCCGCGAGCGCGAGGGCCGCACAGGCAGCGATCGCCACGCCCCATTCGAGCGGGCCGCGCACGAGCGCACGCGTCTGCCTGTACCAGGTCACGCCGATCAGCATGGCAAGCACCACGCTGAAATGGTCGAGCAGCGTGCGCGAGGCGACCGCATGCACGAGCGGCGTGCGGTAGAAAATGGCGAACAGCGTCATCAGCGCGAAGAAGGGCAGCACGCTCGCCACGCCCGCGACCCACGCGCCCGCGCGTCCGCGCAGCGCATGGCCGAGTTGCACCGCGACGTTGCAGCCTACCGGCCCCGGCACCATCCAGGCGAGTGCTACCAGATCCGAGAATGCGGTTTGCGTGAGACGCGCTTCGCGCTCCACGTAGTGCTGCTCGAGTTGCGCCATGAGTGCGAGGCCGCCCCATGAGACCGCGGACACGGTCAGCACGACGCGAAAGAGCGTCAGGAGCGGTTCGTGATGGTCGCGGATTGGCGCCGCGATCGCTTCGTCGGTGCGGGTTTGCATGGCTGCATCGTGCGGGCGAAGGTCAGTGCGGATCTGTGCGCGAAGGCACGCGGTTCGCGCAACTCACTGGAAAGCGTGGACAATGCGCAATCTGCGCGCCGGCCTCGCGTCAGCGCGATTGCGGCGCGTCGCTCAGGCGCTCGTTGCGGCGATCTTCGCGTGCGGCTTGCGTGCCCGCCGGCTGCGTCGCGCTACAGACGCCGAAGCGCTCGATCAGCGCGGCCACGCCTTCCACGGGCACGGGGCGCGAGAACAGGAAGCCCTGCGCCTCGATCGGGCCGAGCGCGGAGAGCCACGCGATCTGCTCTTCGGTTTCGGTGCCCTCGACGACTACCGTGAGCCCGAGCGAGCGCGCGAGATTGACGATCGCCGAGACCATCACGCACACGCTGCGGTCGGCGGGGATGGCCTGCACGAACGAGCGGTCGACCTTGAGCGTGTCGACGGCGAAGCGGTTCAGGTAGGACAGCGACGAATAGCCGGTGCCGAAGTCGTCGAGCGCGACGCGCACGCCAAGGCGCTTCAGCGCGAAGATCTTTTCCGAAACGAGCTCCGGGTACTCCATCATCGCGGTTTCGGTGATCTCGAGTTCGAGCCGGTGTGCGGCAATGCCGGTTTCCTCGATGGCGCGCGCTACGGTCTCGTACAGGTCGCCGCGCCAGAACTGCACCGCCGAGATGTTGATGGCGAGCGTGAGCGACTCGTAGCCCTGCTGCTGCCACTGCGCGAGTTGCGCGCACGCGGTACGGATCACGAAGTCGCCTACGGGCACGATGAGGCCCGTGGATTCGGCCACAGGAATGAATTCGCCCGCAGGAATGAGTCCGTATTGCGGATGGTTCCAGCGCACGAGCGCCTCGAAGCCCGTGATGCAGCGCCGGCGCAGATCGATCTTCGGCTGGTAGGCGAGAAAGAGCTGGTCCTCGGCGAGCGCGACGCGCAGCTGCTGCTCCCACTTCATCAGGTGGTCGGCGCGGTGGGCGAGTTGCGGCGAGTAGAAGCGAAAGCAGTTGCGTCCGGCCTCCTTGGCGGCGTACATCGCGAGGTCGGCTTTCTTGAGCAGATCGATTTCGCTTTCGTGCGCTACCGCGAAGAGCGCGATGCCCGTGCTCGCGTGCAGCACGAAGGCGCTGCCGCGCACGTCGAACGGATGCGTGAACGCGGCGTTGGTGGCTTCGGCGAGCGCGATGGCGCGTTTTTCGATGTCGTCGCCCTTCACGATCACCACGAACTCGTCGCCGCCGATGCGCGCAAGCGTGCCCGCGCCGCCCACGGCGTCGGCGAGGCGCGCGGCGCTCATCTGCAGCACGATGTCGCCGGCGTTGTGGCCCAGCGTGTCGTTGACCGTCTTGAAATTGTCGAGGTCGATGAAGAGGATGGCGAGCCGCCCGAGGTTGCCCGGCTGCGAGACCTCATGGCGCAAACGCTGCAGCGTGGCGTAACGGTTGGGCAGGCCCGTGAGCAGGTCGTACTGCACGAGTTGCGACATCTCGCGCTCGCGCCCGAGCAGCTTGCCGATCAGTCCCGTGGCCACGGCGAAGAACGAGAGCATGGCGAGCGAGATGAACGTCGCCATCATCAGGTAGACGTCGCGCGTGTGGTTGTAGTCGGCGAATTCCTCGGCCTGCGAGAGACCGACCAGCACGGCGAGCGGATAGCCGTCGATATGGCGGTACGAGACGATGCGCGTGACGTGATCGATCGGATCGACGTAGGTGCCCGACACATGCTCGGAAATGGGATACACGCCGCTCGCGGAGAACGTGCCGTTAGCGCGCTCGGCGCTGCCCGTGCGGCGCGCGAGCACGGCGCCGCTGTCCGAGATGACGGCGATCACGCCGTCGCGGCCGATCGCGGCGTTGTTGTAGAAGTCGCTCGTGAAGTAGCTCGGGTCCTCAGAAACCACGACGACGCCCGCGAACGAGCCGTCCGGGTGATTGAGGCGGCGCGTCATCTGCAGGGTCCAGTGGCCGGACACGCGGCCGAGCACCGGCTTGCTGATATAGAGCTGGTCGTCGTTCTCGTGCTCGTGCACCTTGAAGTGCTCGCGGTCCGAGAGGTCGATGGGCTTGGGATTCGGATCGGCCGTGTTGGCGACGAGCGTGCCGTGCTCGTCGATGATCGACACCTGCACGAGCGAGTCGCTCTGCACCACACCCTTTTCGACTGTGCTGCCGAGATCGAAGCGGCCCGGCGACTTTTCGAACTCGTACTTCACGAAGCGCGTGATCTGGTCGACCTGGTGGATCGCCTTGACGGTGTGCTGTTCGAGCGCCGCCGAGAGAATCGCGGCCGAGGCCGTGGCCTCGCGCATGGTCGCTTCCTTCTCGACTGAGAGACGCGTGAAGATGACCGCCCACAGCAGCACGAGCACCAGCACGCCGAGCAGCGGAATGGCGAGCAGTGCGCGCGGACGCGTGTACGCCGGCCCGGGCGCGTTGCGCAGGCTCGAATCGCGCGAGAACGGACCCCGCGTGGCGCTCATCGCGGCCGCCGTAGGCGCGGAAACTCACACCGCGGATGCGGCGGCCGGAACGGCAAGGATGCGCTCGGTTGAGTCGGCGGCATGAAGGACGGATGGCTGGGGGAATACGTGTATTGCGCGCGCGCAATACACGCCGGACGCGTCGTGCGTCCGATGTTTCGATATTACTGGTTGGGGAATGATTAAGGAAGCTGTGGTCCCTCGGGTATACGCGAGGGTCGCCTCAACCCGCGCGCGATGCTGATGTGCGGTGCATAGCTGCGAGGCGGTGCATCGTGGTCGATGCGCCTTGCATGAATCGGGGTGCCGCTGCGGGCGCTTAGCCGAGCCGGCAGGTCCCGTCGACGACGGTCACCGAGTGGCCGCCAATCCAGATCTTTTTCGCCGCATCGTCATAGTCGACGCGCACGCGCCCGTCGCGCCCGAGCGCCGTGCCCTGGCGCACCGTATAGCGTACGCCCGAACGTCGGTTCTGCTGTTCGAGCAGCATGGCGATGGCGGCGTTCGCGCTGCCGGTGACGGGGTCTTCGCCCTTGCCGAGCCCGGTCATGAGGCAGCGCACTTCGAAGGTTGCGGGACCATCGGCCTCGTGCGGGCCGTAGGCGGCCACGCCATGTGCACCCACGCTCGCGGCAACGGCTTCGATCGCCTCGTAGTCGACGTCGAGCGCGAGCACCGCTTGCGCCGACGCGAGACGTACGACGAGCCAGGGCGCGCCGTTGTCGACGCCGCAGGGCGCGGCCGAGAAGTCGACGGCGTTCGAGCGCAGCGCCGCGCGCAATGCGTCGAACTGTGCGGCGGCGAGCGGCGTCACGCGCGCGGGCGGCGCGGCGAAGGCCCATGCGCCGTTCTCCGCGGCGGCCAGATCGATGAGACCGGCGCCGCATTCCTGCACGAGGCGCCCTGGCGTCTTCGGCGGGCGGCCGCTTTCGAGAAACGCGTGCGCCGTGCCGAGCGTCGGATGGCCTGCGAAGGGCAGTTCGCCCTTGGTCGTGAAGATGCGCACGCGGTAGTCGGCGCGCGCGTCGGTGGGGGCGAGCAGGAAGCTGGTTTCCGAGAGATTGGTCCAGCGCGCGATGGCCTGCATCTCGTCGCCGCTCAAACCGTCGGCGTCGAACACCACGGCGAGCGGGTTGCCCTTGAAGGGTACCGACGTGAAGACGTCGACCTGTTTGAAGCGGACGCTGGGCTGGGTCATGGCGGGACGATCACGGAAGGGGGAGAGCGGCGCAAGAGGCGCGCCAGGTTGCGCGAACGCACAACAGAAAATGCAGTAACGTGCGCGGACCCCGATGCAGGTCCGCGCGCGCTGGCAAAGGTCGCTAGTGTGGTTTACTCGACTTCGGCGATCAGCTCGATCTCGACGCATGCGCCAAGCGGAATCTGCGCGACGCCGAAGGCCGAGCGCGCGTGCTTGCCCTTCTCGCCGAACACATCGGCGATCAGCTCCGAAGCGCCGTTCGTGACGACGTGCTGTTCCGTGAAGGTGAGCGTCGAGTTCACGAGGCTCATGAGCTTGACCACGCGCTTGACCTTGTTGAGGTCGCCCGTGTGGGCGTGCAGTGTGGCGAGCAGGTCGATCGCGATCGAGCGCGCGGCGGCCTTGCCTTCCTCGGTCGTGAGCGACTCGCCGAGCTTGCCGGCCCACACCTTGCCGTCCTTCTTGGCGATGTGACCCGACAGGTACACCGTGTTGCCGCTCTGGGCGCTCATCACGTAGGCCGCGGCGGGCGCGCCTGCCTGGGGCAGGGTGATGCCGAGCTGTTCGAGACGGTCGTAGATGTTGATGTCAGCCATGATCAGGATTCCTCGTTCGGGTGTTGAGTCGGAAAGAGCCTGGCGCTGCGCCAGGCCTTCGCCGGGCTTGCGTCAGGCGTGCGCGCGGATCAGGGCCGCGAGCTTCGCGACGCCTTCTTCGATCTTCGCGGGCGGCACCGTGACGAACGACAGGCGCAGCTTGTTGTGTTGCGGCTCGTCGGCGAAGAACGGCGCGCCGGGCACGAAGGCCACGTTCTGCGCGACGGCTTCGGCCAGCAGCTTCATGCTGTCGATGTTCGAGGGCAGCGTCACCCAGATGAACATGCCGCCTTCGGGGCGGTTCCAGCTCACGCCTTCGGGCATGTTGCGCTTGAGCGAGTCGAGCATCGCCTCGCACTGGTCGCGATAGAGCGCGCGCACCTTCGGGATGTGCGTGTCGAGGAAGCCGTCCTTCACCACCTCGTAGACGATGCGCTGCGTGAAGCTCGGCGTGTGCAGATCGGTGGCCTGCTTGGCCTGCACCAGTTTGAAGTGCAGGTCCTCGGGCGCAATGATGTAGCCCACGCGCAGGCCCGGGGCCAGGATCTTCGAGAACGAACCCAGATGCACGACATGCTCGGGCGCGAGCGAATGCACCGTCGGCAGTGGCTCGCCCGCGTAGAGGAGTGCGCCGTAGGGGTCGTCTTCGATCACGGGGAACGGCGAGTGCTTCGCGAATTCCGCGAGCGCCTGGCGGCGCTCGAGCGGCAGGCGGCGGCCCGTGGGGTTCTGGAAGTTCGGGATCGCGTAGAGCAGGCGCGCGCCGGCCGTGAGTTCGGGCGTCAGGCCTTCGGGCACGAGGCCTTTTTCGTCGGTCGGGACCTGGACGTACTTCGGCTCGTAAAGCGAGAACGACTGCAGCGCGCCGAGGTAGGTGGGCGTTTCCACGAGCACGGGGCTATTGGGGCAGACCAGCACCTTGCCGATCAGGTCGAGCGCCTGCTGCGAACCCGTGGTGATGAGCACCTGCGAGGGACGCACCGTCACGCCGCCCACCGAGTGGCGCGCGGCAATCCATTCGCGCAGCGGCATATAGCCTTCGGTCGCGCTGTACTGGAGGGCGCCCGAGGGATCGTCGCGCAGGATGCGGTCGGCGGCGGCGCGCATTTCCTCGGCCGGGAAGCTGGCCGGCGCGGGCAGGCCGCCCGCGAACGAAATGACTTCGGGACGCTCGGTGACCTTCAGGATTTCGCGAATCGCCGAGCTGGTCAGCTTGATTGCACGCTCGGACAGTTGCCACGCGGGCGCGGCCTTGAGATCGCTCTGGTCCATGGGGTCTCCTTGTTGGGGTGAGGCGAGTGACTGTTCAGCGGCGGCATGGGGCGCAATCGCGCGCCGCCGGATGCCGCCGAAAACCTTGAATTATGACGTGAAACCGGCTCATGCGCGCGCGGGCGCCGGGGCCGTGCCGATCGCCGCGCGGCGACCGAGTACGACTGTGGCGATCACCGCGGCCGCGTAGAGCCACGCCGAGGGCGCGACCTGCTCGCCGAAAAAGAGCGCCGAGAACGCCATCGTGAAGAAAATCTGCAGCAGCTGCACCTGGCCCACGCGCGCCGTACCGCCCATGGCGAGCCCCGCGTACCACGCGAAAAAGCCGATGAATTGCGAAAACAGCGTGACATAGCCGAAGGCGAGCCAGGTCTTGAGCGCGACGGGGCCGGGATGCGCCACGTGATGCGCCCATGCGAGCCAGCCTACCGGCAGCGCGAGGAGCGGCGCCGAGAGCACGAGCGCCCAGCAGATCACCTGCCAGCCGCCCAGTTGACGCGCGAGGCGCGCGCCTTCGGCGTAGCCGAGCGCACCGATGCCCACCGCGATGAGCATCCACGCGTCGCCCGCATGCAGCGAGCCGCCGCCCGCCTGGAGCGCGAACGCGACCACGAGCGCGCTGCCGATCAGCGCGCTGGCCCAGAACGCCTTCGAGGGCCGCTCGTGCGAGAGCCACGCCGCGTAGATCGCCACGGCGAGCGGCTGCAGGCCGTTGACGATGGCGCCGTGCGAGGCCGGCACGGTCTTCATCGCGAAGGCGGAAAACACCGGAAACGCGACGATCACGCCAAGCGACACCACGGCGAGGCTCTTGACCTGCGGCCAGGTGGGCCATGTCTCGCGACGGATGGCGAGCAGCAGCGCGGCGGGCACGGCGGCGGCGAGTGCGCGGCCGAGGCCGTTCAGAAGCGGGTGGAATTCGGCGACGACGATGCGCGTCATCGGCAGCGTGAGGCTAAAGATCATGACGCCGACGAGGCCGAGCAGCATGCCTTGGGTTTCGCGTGCTTTCATGCGGGAGTTTGCGCTCGACGGATCAGCGTGCCGGCGCGCCGAGCGTGCGCGGACCGGACGGGGTTTCGAACTGCGCGACGAGCGCGGGCGAGAGGGCTTCCTCCACGGCGATCAGGTGCGCCGCGCCGAGCCACTGCAACTGCTCGCGCGCCGTCTGCGCCTCTGGGTGAAACCCGGTGAGGGACGTGAGCGCGATGCCGGTGTCGGCCAGCACCTGCGACGGATGATGCGCCGTATCCCACTGGATCAGCGAGGGCAGAATGCCGTCGCCCGCGCCTTGCCAGGACGGGAAGGCGCCGTTTTCCGGAACGGTGAGCTGCCACGAGAAGTCGCCGCGCGTCATCGGCACGAGCGCGGGAATGCGCTGGGGATACTGCTCGCGCCAGCGTGCGAGGCTCTTCGGCGGATCGACGCGCGCGACCCAATGCGACAGGTACGGCCCCTGTTCGAGGCGCGCCAGTACGGCGGGGTCGTCGAGCGCGAACAGGCGCGCGCGGGCGTTCGCGTCGCTTTTCGCCGCCGGATCGAGCGCGATGACTTCCAGATACGCACCGCCCCACAGCCCGAGCAGACGGTTGTGCGTGCGCATGAGCGGGTGAGCGCCGCCGCCCGAGGGCGCGGCGCCGAGCGCGTCGCTCACGTACGCCACGCCTTCTTCCAGCGTGCGCGCGGCAACGACGAGGTGATCGAGGCGAAGCGGCGAGGCGTTCATGGGCGGTCGAGCGGAGCCAAAAATACGGAGGGGCCGGAGAGAAGGGGGACAGGAGCCTGCGCCTGGACAGTGTGCCGACGCCGCTACCGAATCCTTACCGGTACGCATGCGATCAAATGTACCGGTATGGTGGCAGACAGTAACGGTACAATCGGCCCGATAGTGCTCTGTACAGTTCGAGTTCAGGGAGTCCTCATGTCCTCCGTACCGCTAGACCAGATTCCCGCCCCGCACGACGCGGCGACGCTTACGCTCGTCGACCAGCTCGTGCAGTGGGGCCGCCGCCGCATCGAGGAGCGCGTGTTCCGGCCCGGCATGCGCATGCCGTCCATCCGCAAGCTCGCGCTCGACAAGGGCGTCTCGCGCTTCACCGTGGTCGAGGCGTACGAGCGTCTGGTCGCGCAGGGCTACCTCGACTCGCGGCGCGGTTCCGGTTTCTATGTGCGCGAGCGGCTGGCGCTCGTGGCCGGCGGCGAACGCCAGCCGCTGACTGCGGGCGTCCCGGCGCGCGCCGACGCGGTTGCTGCCCCCGCGCCGCCCACCATCGACGTGGTCTGGCTGCTGCGCAACATGCTTCACACATCCACGCGGCCGGAAAAAGGGCCGGGTTTGGGCTATCTGCCCGCGCGCTGGCTGGATGGCGAGCTGCTGACCGGCGCGATGCGCTCGCTTGGCCGCCAGAGCGGCACGCAACTGCTGGGCTTCGGCTCACCGCAAGGCTTCCTGCCGCTGCGCCAGCAACTCCAGACGCGCATGGCGGAACTCGAGATCGGCGCGACGCCCGACCAGATCGTGCTCGTCTCCGGCATCACCCAGGCGATCGACCTGCTCGCACGCATCTACGTGCAGCCCGGCGACACGGTGATCGTGGGCGACCCCGCGTGGTTCCAGATGTTCGGGCGCTTCGCCTCGCAGGGCGCGCGGCTCGTCGGCATGCCGTACACGCCAGACGGGCCGGACCTCGACGCGCTCGAAGCGCTGGTCGAGACCTGGCGGCCGAAAATGCTCGTCATCAATTCGGTGCTGCAAAATCCCACGGGCACCTCGCTTACCGCCGCGCAGGCGTTCCGCATTCTGCGGCTTGCCGAACAGTACGATTTCATCGTCGTCGAAGACGATATCTACGGCGACCTCTGCCCGGCCGGCTATCCGGCCACGCGCCTCGCGAGCCTCGACCAGCTTCGCCGCGTGATCTATCTCGGCAGCTTTTCGAAGACGCTCGCACCAAACCTGCGCGTGGGCTATATCGCGAGCGCGCTCGACGTGACCCAGGCGGTGGCGGACCAGAAAATGCTCGTCGGCATGACGAGCCCGGAACTCAATGAGCGTGTGCTGTACCGCGTGCTCACGGAGGGTCACTACCGGCGTCACGTGGAGCGCCTGCGTGCACGGCTGGACGGCGTGCGCGACAAGGCGGAGCGCATGCTGGAGCGCGCCGGCCTGCGCCTTTTTGCGGCGCCGGGCGCCGGCATGTTCCTGTGGGCGGACACGGGCGTCGACGCGGATGCGCTCACCGCGGCCGGCCACGAAGCGGGTTTCCTCCTCGCGCCGGGGAGCCTGTTCTCGCCGCACCAGTCGCCGACCACGTGGATGCGCTTCAACATCGCCAACTGCGGCGATCCGGCGCTGCCCGCGTTCCTCGCCGACTACCTCGAAGGCGTGGGCCGGCGGGGCGGCTCTTGAAAACGATGCCGTCTGTCCCCAACTGGGCGGGCGGCGCGCCGCGATGCGAATTGCCGAGAACTCGCGGCCACAAATTTGTCAGACTAGAACTGCAACGTAAGAGGACTCGACCATGGCACAAGAAACCATGAGCTTCCAGGCAGAAGTGAAACAGCTTCTGCACCTGATGATCCATTCGCTGTACAGCAACAAGGAAATCTTCCTGCGCGAACTGATCTCGAACGCATCGGACGCGGCGGACAAGCTGCGCTTCGAGGCGATCGCGAACAGCGCGCTCTATGAGAACGATCCGAATCTGCGCATCCGCGTGGGCTTCGATAAGGAAGCGCGCACCATCACGATCGACGACAACGGCATCGGCATGAGCCATGACGAAGCCGTGTCGAACCTCGGGACGATCGCGCGCTCGGGTACGAAGGAATTCTTCGGCAAGCTCTCGGGCGACCAGCAGAAGGACGCGGCGCTGATCGGCCAGTTCGGCGTGGGCTTCTATTCGGGCTTCATCGTCGCGGACAAGATCACCGTGGAAAGCCGCCGCGCGGGCCTGGCGGCGGCCGAAGGCGTGCGCTGGACGAGCGCGGGCGAGGGCGAGTTCGCCGTCGAGGCGATCGAGCGCGCGCAGCGCGGCACGACGATTACGCTGCATCTGCGCGAAGGCGAGGACGAGCTGCTTTCCGCATGGAAGATCAAGTCGATCATCCAGAAGTATTCGGATCACGTCGGTCTGCCCATCGAGATGAAGAAGGAAGAATGGGACGCCGAAAAGAGCGAGATGGTCACGAAGGACGAGTACGAGACCATCAACCAGGCGAGCGCGCTGTGGACGCGTTCGAAGAGCGAGATCAGCGACGAGCAGTATCAGCAGTTCTATCAGCACCTCGCGCACGACCACCAGAACCCGCTCGCGTGGACGCATAACCGCGTGGAAGGCCGCAGCGAATATACGCAGCTCCTTTACGTGCCGTCGCATGCGCCGTTCGACCTGTGGAATCGCGATCACAAGAGCGGTCTGAAGCTCTACGTGAAGCGCGTGTTCATCATGGACGACGCCGAGCAGCTGCTGCCGAACTATTTGCGCTTCGTGAAGGGCGTGGTCGATTCGAGCGATCTGCCGCTCAACGTCTCGCGCGAAATCCTGCAGGAAAGCCGCGACGTCAAGGCGATTCGCGACGGCGTGACCAAGCGCGTGCTCTCGATGCTCGAAGAGATGGCGAACGCTGCTACGGACGCCGAAGCAAGCGAAGAGGACAAGGCGAAGTACGCGACGTTCTGGGCCGAGTTCGGCCAGGTGCTCAAGGAAGGCATCGGCGAGGATCACGCCAATCGCGAGCGCGTGGCGAAGCTCGCGCGTTTCGCGTCCACGCACAACGACACGAACGAGCAGACCGTCACGCTCGCCGACTACGTGGCGCGCATGAAGCCCGAGCAGACGAAGATCTACTACGTCACCGCCGATACGTGGCAAGCCGCGAAGAACAGCCCGCATCTCGAAGTGTTCCGCAAGAAGGGCGTGGAAGTGCTGCTCCTCACGGACCGTGTGGACGAGTGGATGCTGTCGTTCCTGAACGAGTTCGACGGCAAGCCGCTCGCGAGCGTGGCGCGCGGCGACCTCGACCTCGGCGCGCTCAACGACGAGGAAAAGCAGCAGCAGGAGAAGGTGAGCGAAGAGTTGAAGCCGCTCGTCGAGCACATGAAGGAAGCGCTCAAGGACAAGGCCAAGGACGTCCGTCTCACCTTCCGCCTGACCGATTCGCCCTCGTGCCTCGTGGCCGACGAAGGCGACATGAGCGGCTATCTGCAGCGCATGCTGAAGGCGGCGGGACAAAATGCGCCGCAGATGCAGCCGATCCTCGAAGTGAACCCGGAGCATCCGCTCGTGAAGGCGCTGCGCACCGATAGCGCGGACTTCGGCGACTGGTGCAATCTGCTGTTCGATCAGGCGTTGCTGGCGGAAGGCGGCGCGCTGGAAGATCCGGCCAGCTTCGTCAAGCGTACGAACGCGTTGCTGATTGCCCGCGCCGGTTAAAGCGCGCGGCTTCGTCGCATGAGCGAAACCCCTTGCGGCTACTGGCTGCAAGGGGTTTTTTTTTGTGCGCCGCGCTTGCAGCGAACTGAAATCCTCGCAGCCTATAATGCGCGCCATGCCTCTTCGATTCGATGCCGCTAACGCGCACTGGCGCGTCACGCCCTTGCCCGCCTTGAGCGCCGACCAGAAGGACTGGCTCACGCGCGGCGGTTCGCTCACGGCGCATTTGCGCACGCTCGGCCGCGTCGTGGTGCGGGTCACGCGCGAAGCCGTCGACATGCCCTGGTCCGATGAATGTGCCGCGCTCGGTCTGGCGCCGCGCGAGCGCGCGTGGGTGCGCGAGATCGTGCTCGAAGTCGATGGTGTGCCGTTCGTCGCCGCGCACAGCGTGACGCCACTCGCCGCGAGTCAAGGCGTGTGGCAGGCCATGCGCCGCTTACGTACGCGGCCGCTCGCGGAACTTCTCTATAGCGATAGCGGTGTGGCGCGCTCCGCGCTCGTGAGCCGGCGCGTAAGCGCGCGGCATCCGCTCTATACACTCGCGGCGCGCGAGCTCATGCTCGAACCGAAGCACACGCCGCATGCGTTCGTCGCGCGCCGCTCGGTATTCGAGCGCGCAGGCGCGCCGCTGCTCGTGACCGAATGCATGCTGCCCGCGCTGTGGTCGCGCCTCGCAAGCGGACCTTTGGCGCAAGAAGCCGGCGTGCATCGCGGACGCGAACGCGGCCCGCTCGATCACACCGCCTCGCGCGCGCATCACGCGCCGCGTTGAACGTGCAGCATCCGTTGCCATGACCTTCAAGCGCTGCTTCGATCCCGTCGTCGATGCACGCACGCGTGTGCTCATCCTCGGCAGTCTGCCTGGCGAGGCGTCGCTCGCGCATCAGCAGTATTACGCGCATAAGCAGAACAAGTTCTGGCATTTGATCGGCGATGTGATTGGCGAAGCGCTGCCGGGCATGAACTACGAAGCGCGACTGCAAGCGCTGCTCGAGCATCGCGTGGGGCTGTGGGACGTCATTGCGCAAGCGAAACGCGAAGGCAGTCTCGATAGCCGCATTCGCGACCACGCGGCGAACGATCTCGTGGCACTGATCGCCACGTTGCCCAATCTGGCGTGTATTGCGTTCAACGGCGGGACGGCTGCGAAGATCGGCACGCAGGCGCTGGCGGTGAGCCGCGTATCGCTCGATCTCGTCAAGCTACCGTCGAGCAGCCCGGCGTATGCGGCCGTGCCTTATGCGGGAAAGTTGCGCGAGTGGGAGAAGCTGCGCCAGTGGGTTTCGCCGTGACCGCTGCGCCTGTCAATACACGGCAAAAGTGCGCGGCCGGATAGTTGCTCCAGCCGCGCCGTCGAAGCGTTACTTCTGCAATTCGGGCGCCGTTGCGAGCGCCGACTGCAACCTGGTCACCGCATCGGCCGTTGCAAGCTGGCCAGCCAGGCTGAAGTTGCGCTTGAACTCACTAAACTCCGCGTGGCCGGTTCCCGTCACGTCCGTTGTGGTCACGGTCTGGCCGCTCGGGTCCGTGACGGTGCAGGCAAGCGTGACCGAGAAATCCGTGGGCGGCCAGGTGAGAAGGCTAGGGGACGACGACGTCGTCTTGATCGTCGGCGTGATCACGTAGTCGAGATGCTTGGCCTGAATCGTTGCCGCATCCGGTGCGCTTTTGAGCTTGGTCACGTTCTTGAACACGTGACCGAGTCCAACGTACATCGGCAGTTCGAGGTCGTGGTACGGGTGATAGCTCACCTTGTCGCCGCCGCCGCCGGGCGTGATCACTTCCTTCGACAACTCGTCGTCCGTAATGACGAGACCCACGGACTTGTCGAGCGGTTGCGTCGAGAGCGTCGGAATCTTGCTTGCGTCGCCGGTCAGCGAAATTTCGTGCGCACAGCCTGAAAGTGCGGCGACCACGCTTGCCGCTGCGATCATTCGAATCATTGTCATGGTGTTCGTTCCCCGTTGTAGGCTGGTTGAGTTATTGGATTGCCTGAATGAAGGCAGGGTCGGCGTAGAGTTCGCCGAGCAACTTCTGCACGGCGAGCGGATATTCTTCGCGCGCCTTCGGTACTGCGATCATGGCCGCGAACGCCGAATCCCATTGCGTGTGCGCGGATTTCACCTGGTCATAACGCACGCTGCCCGATCGCATCACGATGAAGCGTGCCGACAGTCGTGCAGCGCCGGTTGCAACGCCGACGTCGATGTCGTTTTCCAGTAGCGTCGCCTTGATCTCGACATCGCTTTCCGGAGAAAGCTTGCCGGCCATCTGCAATTCCTTCGTCATTGCATCGGCAAGATAGGCGCCGAATGAATTGCCGACCGGCGACTTCAAGCTATTTGCACGCAAGGGAACCGGATACGGATTTTTTGCGTCTGCCTGGGAATCGAATGCGCCGACTTTCGCGTGCGCTGCGGTCACGTTCTTGAGCGACTGGATATTGTCGACGTCGGGAGAGTACGGCGGAGCGACCACAGCACATGCGGTCAGAAACAGGAGCGGCGCGATCACGCCGATGGTTCGCACGGTGTTGAACATATTTGTTTTACCTTGTGATTGCGGAACTCTGCTGCCTCGGAGACTTTCGGTCTTGTGCGCCGGATCAGTTTTGGTCTCCTGGAGGAATATCGGCGCTGAATTGCGAATCTTGAGTCTGCGAGACTGCGCACCGATGCGCCTACGAGTGCTGGTGCACACAAACCTAAGCGCGTTGCAACCTCGCCCCGCTAGCATCGTTCCGCAGCACGCTGCGGCGCGCGCTGATCCCGTCGGGACACGGGACCATAATGAACAAGAAACGTCTGCCCCTGATCATTTTGCCCATGACGCACATGCCAGGCGCCTGCCCAGGCGACAGTCACTGACTCGCGCAGCGCGTGGGCCAGGCGCTCGAAGTGCCTGCGAAATCAGGCCCGAAGCGCCGCGAATGCTATGCTCTCGGTCGCCTGAGCAAATGCACCTGCATTTGCGCCCCCACAGCAAGCGATTTTCTACATGACGACTCTCATCAAGCGCGCCTCAGCCGAGGCCCGCGCATTCAAGCAAACCGGCAACGCGACGCAATCGGGCGACACCGCGAGCAAGACCGCAAAGGTCACGAAGCGCCCGCGCCGCGCCGCTGCCGCCGCTGCCGCCGAAGAACTCGACAACGCCCCGGTCATCGAAGCGCCGCGCAAGCCGCGTTTCGCGCCGGTCACGTTCTCTGAAGAGAACGGCGTGCGCTATCTGCACTTCGGCACGGAGTGGGTGCAGGGCGCGATGCGTCTGGCGAAGCCGCTGCACATCGAACTGGAATATGCGCAGCAGATGATGGCCTGGCTGCTGTTCCTAGCCACGCCCGAGCGCATCGTGCAACTGGGTCTGGGCGCCGCCGCGCTCACCAAGTTCGCGCACCGCTATCTGCGTCCCGCGAAGGTCGAGGCGATCGAACTGAATCCGGCGGTCGTGGTGGCCGCGCGCACGATGTTCGATCTGCCGTACGACGACGCGCGCCTCACCGTGCGCGAACTCGACGCGTGGGACTTCGTGCAGGATCGCGCCAATCACGGCACCATCGGCGCGTTGCAGATCGACGTGTACGATGCGACCGCGCGCGGCCCGGTACTCGACAGCGTGGCGTTCTACCGCGCCGTGCGTGCCTGCCTGACCAATGCCGGCGTCGCGACCATCAACCTGTTCGGCGACCACCCGAGCTTCGTGCGCAACATGAAGCGCCTGAACGAAGCCTTCGAGGGCCGCGTGATCGCGCTGCCCGAAGTGCACGAAGGCAATCGCGTGGCGCTCGCGTTCTCGGGCCCGGCGCTCGAAGTCACCTTCGATGCGCTCGAAAAGCGCGCGCGTCTGCTCGAAAGCAAGCTCGGCCTGCCGGCGCACCAGTGGGTCAAGGCGCTGCGCGAATCGAGCGGCCAGCACGGCGCAACGTTCTCGATCTGATCCGCGCGAACGGCAGCAATGCCGTTGCGGCACGGAAAACCGGCTTCAGGGGCATCCCTGGGCCGGTTTTTTTTCGCCTGCTCGCCTGCATAGCGCATTTCCGGCCAATTATCAGGACGCGGCGCAAGCCGTTGGCTCTTGACAACGTCCTCGGAATTGGGGTCCGCCCTGCTTGACCGTGCGGCGTGGCCTCGATACTCTTTTCAGCGCTTTCGGGGACCTTGCGGACCATCCGTCCGTGAGGCCATCGGCCGCCTCACGCCGGGCGGCGGACCGCAGACAAAGCAAGGCCGCATAACTACATAAGCAACGAGGAGACGTCATGGCTCACGACGCCGACGCCGGAAAACCAAGCAAGCATTGGCTGTGGCTTTTGCTGCTGCCCTGGATCGCCATGGTCTGGGTGCCGTCTTACAACAGAATCGAGCCCACTCTGTGGGACTTCCCGTTTTTCTACTGGTATCAGCTTCTCTGGGTGCTGATCAGCGCAGCAATTACCGCGCTCGTCTACTTCAAGACGAAGACCCGCAAGGGCGATGAAGGGGGCGCGCAATGAACGTCACAGCAACGATTGTCTTTATTCTGTTTTTCCTCGGCGTCACGGTGCTCGGCTTCGTCGCCGCGCACTGGCGCAAGGGCGACCTCGCGCACCTCGAAGAGTGGGGCCTCGGCGGCCGCCGTTTCGGCACGATCGTCACCTGGTTCCTGCTCGGCGGAGACCTCTACACCGCGTACACCTTTATTGCCGTGCCGGCGCTCGTCTTCGGTGCGGGCGCAACGGGTTTCTTCGCGCTGCCGTACACGATCCTGATCTATCCGTTCGCGTTCGTCGTGTTCCCGAAGCTCTGGGCCGTCGCGAAGCGCCATCAATACGTCACCTCGGCCGACTTCGTGAGCGCGCGCTATGGCAGCCGCATGCTCGCGCTCGCCATCGCCGTGACGGGCATCGTCGCGACCATGCCGTATATCGCGCTGCAGCTGGTGGGTATCGAAGTGGTGATCGGCGCGCTCGGCTTCGACACGACGGGCTTCGTCGGCGACCTGCCGCTCATCATCGCGTTCGCGATTCTCGCCGCGTACACGTACACGTCGGGCCTGCGCGCGCCTGCCATGATCGCCGTGGTGAAGGACATCCTCATCTACATCACGATCATCGTCGCGATCATCGTGATTCCCGCGCAGATGGGCGGCTTCGGCCACATCTTCGGCGCGGTGCCGCCGGCCAAGCTGTTGCTCAAGTCGCCGGATGCCACGAGTCTGAACGGCTATAGCGCCTACGCGACACTGGCGGTAGGGTCGGCGCTCGCGCTGTTCCTGTACCCGCACTCGGTCACGGCCATCCTGTCGTCGTCGTCGGGCAACACCATCCGCCGCAATATGGCGATGCTGCCTGCGTACTCGCTGGTGCTCGGTCTGCTCGCGCTGCTCGGCTACATGGCGCTCGCCGCCGGCGTGAAGGACATGCCCGAATTCGCGCCGTACTTCAAGGCCTTCGGTCCGAACTTCGCGGTGCCGGCGCTGTTCCTGCACTTCTTCCCCTCGTGGTTCGTGGGCGTGGCGTTCGCGGCCATCGGTATCGGCGCGCTGGTTCCCGCGGCGATCATGTCGATTGCGGCTGCTAACCTGTACACGCGCAACATCCACAAGGAGTTCATCAACCGCAACATGAATCACGAGCAGGAGACCAACATCGCCAAGCTGGTCTCGCTGATCGTGAAGGTCGGCGCGGTGGCGTTCATCCTGGGCCTGCCGCTCACGTACGCGATCCAGCTGCAGCTGCTCGGCGGTATCTGGATCATCCAGACGCTGCCCGCCATCGTGCTCGGTCTCTACACGCGCATGCTGGACTATCGCGGTTTGCTGATCGGGTGGGCGGCCGGCATTGCCACGGGCACGTGGATGGCGATCTCGCTGCAGTTGAAGGGCTCGATCTTCACGATCCACCTGTTCGGCATGGCGATTCCGGGCTACGCCGCGGTGTGGTCGCTGATCGTGAACCTCGTGGTCGCGATCGTCGTGTCGGCGCTCGTGCACGTGGTCGGCATGCAGAAGGGCGCGGACCGCACGCGTCCGGAAGACTATCTCGACGTCGTCGAGGGCTGATGTCCCATGCCCGGCGCGAGCCGCGGGGCGTGGCGTTAGCGAAAATGCCCGCAACACAACAGTTGCGGGCATTTGTTTTTCTGGTGCACGATGATCGCTGATCCGGCTCACGTTCAGCCCGTGCCATGGCCTCGTCCCAAACCGAATCCCGTTCCCGATCCGGGCGCAGCGGCGCGCAACGCCTGCGGGCGCCGCGCCGCCGCTCGCGTCTCGCGCGCATGTGGCGCGCGTTGGCCTCGCCGTACTATCGCTACCGCAACGCCAAGGTGATCCACAGCGTGCGCGTGGGTCTCGCCATGCTCGCCTCGATTCTCGCCACGTCGGGCATCCATATTCCGCACGGCATCTGGGCGTCGGTCACGCTGCTCGTCGTGATCGGCGGACTGCAGCACCAGGGCAACATCCGCAAGAAGGCCGCCGAGCGCGCGCTCGGCACGCTGCTCGGCGCCGTGATCGGGCTCTCGCTCATCGCCGTGCAGGCCATTTCCGGCTCCGTGGCGCTCACCTACGTGCTGATGTCGCTCGTCGCCGCCGTGTGCGGCTACTACGCCATCGGCAAGCCCGGCTACGTCGCGCTGCTGGCCGCCATCACCATGTGCATCGTCGCGGGGCACGGCGACAACCTCATCGATACTGGCCTCTGGCGCACGCTCAACGTGATCCTCGGCATCGTCATCGCGCTCGTGTTTTCGTTTGCCTTGCCGCTGCACGCGACCTATTCGTGGCGCTACAGCCTCGCCGACAATCTGCGCGACTGCGCGCGCGTCTATGCGCAGGTGGCGAACGGCGTGCACGTCGACGCCGACGAGCAGGTGCAGACCTTCATGCGCCTGAACGCACGGCTCGTGCAACTGCGCGCGCTGATGCCCTCGGTCGCCAAGGAGATCGACGTGCCGCTCGCGCGGCTCGAACAGGTGCAGCGCCTGCACCGGTCGCTGCTGAGCGCGCTGGAGATGCTCTGTACGGGCACGGGCAGCTACGAGCAGGCGCTCGTGCGCGTGGCGTTCGCCGAGCGCAGCGAGGCCGTGCGCCGTGCGCTGCTCGCCACGGCGCGGGCGCTGCGTTTTGGCGGCGGGCGTCACCCCGAGGCGGCGCAGCAGGCGCTGCGCACGGTCGGGGCACGGGGAGAGGGCGGTGGCGGAGGCGACGGGGTGGCCGAGTCCGACCAGGAAAGCACGCAGGCTCAGCCGCAGGGCTGCCCCGAGCCGCAGATGCAGGGACCCTACTGGCTGAGCCTGCGTGTGGAGGAGCAGGTGGAGCGCCTTCGTGCGCTCCTGCTCGAGACCGAGCCGCGCTGGAACATCGAGCGCGCCGCGACGCACCGCATGGTGTGACGCCGGGCGCGCTTCTCCGGTCGTGCCGGCGGACGATCAGGCGGCCTGCTCGTGCGGCGCCGAGACCATCCACGGCACGCCGAACTTGTCGGTCAGCATGCCGAAGCCGGGCGACCAGAAGGTCTTCTGGAACGGCATCGTGACCGTACCGCCTTTGGCGAGCGCGTTGAAGTAGCGTTCGGCGGTGGCGAGGTCGGACCCGGTCAACGAGACGCCGAAGCCGAGGAACTTGTCGTTCTGCGTCATGCAGCCGCCGTCGGACACCATGATCTGCGCATCGCCGATCTGGAGCGTCGCGTGCATGATCTTTTCGGCGAATTCGGGCGGCATGGGGCGCGCGGGGTCCGGCGGCGCTTCCCTGAAGCGCATCTTCATCACTTCCTTCGCGCCGAGCGCTTCGCCATAGAACGCGATCGCTTCATCGCAGTTGCCGGGGTAAAAGAGATAGGGCTGGATTTGCATCGTCGGTTTCCTTGCGGACGGGACGTTGGCCGGCCTTGATCGTGCGATTCCGTGCGAGGGTGTGCACGGGGCCGGATCGTGCGGCGGGTTGCGCCGCTGCCCTGATTCTAGGCGCGCGCGATGACGTGACCGAGCGGTGTGTCGTCAGGGTTTGCGAGCGTGCAGACGGGAACGGTCGTTGCAGTCCGCCCCGTAAAACAAAAGGCCGCACGTGCTCCCTGTGCGGCCCTCCTCGGTCATCGATACGGCAATGCGCGCTGCGTGGGCGCGCCGGCGCATTACTTCGCGCGCAGTTCTTCGATCATCTTTTCGAGCTTGATCGCGTCTGCGGCGAACGCGCGGATGCCTTCAGCGAGCTTTTCGGTCGCCATGGCATCGTCGTTGAGCTGGAAGCGGAACGACGACTCGTCCACGGCCACGCGCTCGATCTTCGCGTCCTTGAACGCTTCCGGCGAGAGCTTGCGCTCGACCTTCTCGTTGCTGTCGTGGAGCTTCTGCAGCAGGTCCGGGCTGATGGTGAGCAGGTCGCAGCCGGCCAGCTCGACGATCTGGCTCGTGTTGCGGAAGCTTGCGCCCATCACCTCGGTCTTGTGGCCGAACTTCTTGTAGTACGCGTAGATCTTGCGCACCGACTGCACGCCCGGGTCGTTTGCGCCGCCGTCCTTCGCGTCGTCCCAGTCGGCCCCCTTGGCCTTCTTGTACCAGTCGTAGATGCGGCCCACGAACGGCGAGATGAGCTGCGCGCCCGCTTCGGCGCACGCGGCGGCCTGCGCGAGCGAGAACAGCAGCGTCATGTTGCAGTGGATGCCGTCCTTTTGCAGCGCTTCGGCGGCGCGGATGCCTTCCCAGGTGGAGGCGAGCTTGATCAGCACGCGTTCACGGCCGATGCCGGCCTGCTTGTACAGGTCGATGATGTGGTGCGCCTTGTCGATCGACCTTTTCGTATCGAACGAGAGGCGGGCATCGACTTCGGTCGAGACGCGGCCCGGGATGATCTTGAGGATTTCGGTGCCAAAGGCGATCAGCAGATGGTCGATGATCGACTCGAGCGACTCGCTCGCGTGATCGCGCACGGTTTTTTCGAGCAGCGGACGGTACTCGGCTTTCTGGACCGCCTTGAGGATCAGCGACGGGTTGGTCGTCGCGTCCTGCGGCTTGTACTGCACGAATTGCTGGAAGTCGCCCGTATCGGCGACGACGGTGGTGTACTGCTTGAGCTGGTCGAGTGCGGTAGTCATGTCAGGCCTTGTGGGCGCGTGCGCGCCTGCATCGGTGAGAGTTGAACGGCCGGCGCGCTTCAGGCGTGAACCCGAGGTGCGCCGGGCGGAACGAGAAAGGCGCTGCGCCTTTGCGGCACGGCCCGCGCGGATTGGGCGGGGAACCGGGTGGGGCGCATCTTGCCGCGCGTCCGGGCGCGGCTCACATCGTCATTTTATGGCGGAAACGCATGGCGTTGCGTTTCGCGCGGGCAGGGCGCGTGACAAACGCGCCGCGCACACCGTGCCAGCGGCGTTGGCGGGCGCACGCGGCGGGGGCTCGCCCGCGTCAGGCGCGCCGCGCGTTGAGCACGAACTGTGTCATGACCCCCGCCACGAGCCCCCAGAACGCCGCGCCGATGGACAGCAGCGTAAGCCCGGAAGCCGTCACCATGAAGGTGATGAGCGCGGCTTCGCGCTCCCTCGGGTTCTGCATGGCGTTGGTGAGGCCGCTCATGATCGAGCCGAACAGCGCGAGCGCCGCGATCGACACCACGAGCGCCTGCGGGAACGCCGCGAACAGCGCCGCGATGGTCGCGCCGAAGGTGCCGGCGATCAGGTAGAAGATGCCGCACCAGACGGCCGCCATGTAGCGCTTCGTGCGGTCTTCGTGGGCGTGCGGGCCGGTGCAGATCGCCGCGGTGATGGCCGCGAGGTTCACGCCGTGCGAGCCGAACGGCGCGAGCACGAGCGAGGCGATGCCCGTGGTGGCGATGAGCGGCGAGGAGGGCGCGGCCGTGTGGTCGTAGCCGTCGGCGCGCAGCACGGCGATGCCGGGCACGTTCTGCGAGGCCATCGCCACGACGAAGAGCGGAATGCCGACGCTCACCACCGCGGTGAGCGAAAACGCCGGCATCGTGAACACGGGTCTCGCCACCGCCACGCGGAAGTGGCTGAAGTCGAGCAGCCCGAGCATGGCGGCGGCGGCGATGCCGATCACGAGGGTCGCGACGATCGCGTAGCGCGGCACGAAGCGCTTCACGATCAGATAGCCGAAGAACATCGTGAGCACGAGCGGCGTCTGCACCTGCGCGGCGTGGAAGATCTCGATGCCGATCTCGAACAGGATGCCCGCGAGCAGCGCCGCCGCGATGCCTGCCGGAACGCGCTTCATGAGCGCGTCGAACCAGCCGGTGAGGCCCACGGCCGTGAGCAGCACGGCGCAGACGAGATAGGCGCCGATCGCCTCGGCATAAGGCACGTGCGGCAGCGAGCTGATGAGCAGCGCCGCGCCCGGCGTGGACCACGCGATCACGATGGGCGCGCGCAACCACAGCGACAGGCCGATGGTGGTCAAGGCCATGCCGATGGACAGCGCCCAGATCCACGAGGAGATCTGCGCGTCGGACAGATGCGCGGCCTGGCCGGCCTGAAACATCAGCACGAGCGAGCTGGTGTAGCCGGTCATCATCGCGACGAAGCCGGCCACGATCGTGGCGACCGAGGTGTCGGCGAAGGGCCGCAGCGGTCCCGGCCTGAACGCCGCTGGCAGGTCGGGGGAAGAGGGGGCGGTCATGCGGTTGGTCTCCGGATTTTGCGTAGGTATGACGGCATCGGGCGGCGCGGCCTGAACACACCTCAGGCACGCGCCGCCTCGAACAAGCGGAAAAGGGCGGGAGTGCTGGCGCCTATTTGCTCAGCACGCGCATGGCCGTTTCGAGCCCGGCGACGGTGAGCGGGTACATGCGGTGGCCGAGGATCTCACGGATGATCGACACCGACTGGCGGTACTCCCATAGTCGCTCGGGCTCGGGGTTGAGCCAGGCGAAATGCGGGAACTGGTCGGCGAGGCGGCGCAGCCACACGGCGCCCGCTTCGGGGTTGTTGTACTCGACCGAGCCGCCCGGCTGCAGCACCTCGTACGGGCTCATGGTGGCGTCGCCCACGAAAATGAGCTTGTAGTCGGGTGTGAACTTGTGCAGCAGGTCCCACGTGGGCGTGCGCTCGGCGTGGCGGCGGCGGTTGTTCTTCCACAGGTGGTCGTACACGCAGTTGTGGAAGTAATAGAACTCGAGATGCTTGAACTCGGCCTTGGCAGCCGAGAACAGCTCCTCGGTGCGCTTGATGTGATCGTCCATCGAGCCGCCCACGTCGAGCAGCATCAGCACTTTCACGTTGTTGTGGCGCTCCGGCACCATCTTGAGGTCGAGCCAGCCCGCGTTCGCGGCGGTGCTGCGGATCGTGTCGCGGAGGTCGAGTTCTTCCGCCGCGCCTTCGCGCGCGAAGCGGCGCAGGCGCCGCAACGCGACCTTGATGTTGCGCGTGCCGATTTCGACCTGGTCGTCGTAGTCGCGGTACGCGCGCGCATCCCACACTTTCACGGCGCTGCGCTGGCCGCCTTCGCCGCCGATGCGGATGCCTTCGGGGTTATAGCCGCCGTGGCCGAAGGGCGACGTGCCGCCCGTGCCGATCCACTTGCTGCCGCCCTCGTGACGCTCCTTCTGTTCTTCGAACAGCTCTTTGAGGCGCTCCATGAGCTTGTCGAGGCCGCCCATCGCCTCGATCTGCGCGCGCTGTTCGGGCGTGAAGTCGCGCTCCAGCCGCTTCTTGAGCCAGTCCTCGGGGATCTCGAAGGCCAGTTCCGACTTCTTCTCGATGCCGCGAAAATACGCGCCGAACGCCTGATCGAAGCGGTCGAAGTACTGCTCGTCTTTCACGAGCGTCATGCGCGCGAGATAGTAGAAGTCGTCGAGCGAGGGCGCGATCACGCGCGCCTTGAGCGCTTCGACGAGCGTGAGGTACTCCTTCACGGAAACCGGCAGCTTCGCGTCGCGCAGCGTGTAGAAGAAGTCGATCAGCATGCGGTGTCTCCGGCTTTCGCGCGCGGTTTCCCGGTCAACGGTTGTGGCGGTTCATGTAGATGAGGCGCTCGAACAGCGTCATGTCCTGCTCGTTCTTGAGCAGCGCGCCGGCGAGCGGCGGCATGGACTTCGAGCCGTCGACCGCGCGCAGCGCCGAGGGCGGGACCTCTTCGGCGAGCAGGAGCTTGAGCCAGTCGAGCAGTTCCGAAGTAGAAGGCTTCTTCTTCAGGCCCGCGACGTTGCGCAGTTCGAAGAAGCTTTCCATGGCCGCGTTGAGCAGTTCCTTGCGGATGCCCGGATAGTGCACCTCGACGATACGTTGCATCGTCGCCGGATCGGGAAAGCTGATGTAGTGAAAGAAGCAGCGGCGCAGGAAAGCGTCGGGCAGCTCCTTCTCGTTGTTCGACGTGATGATGACGAGCGGACGCTGTTTCGCCTTGATGAGCTGGCGCGTCTCGTAGACGTAGAACTCCATGCGGTCGAGTTCGCGCAACAGGTCGTTCGGGAACTCGATATCGGCCTTGTCGATTTCGTCGATCAGCAGCACGCTTTGCTCGTCCGACTCGAACGCCTGCCACAGCACGCCTTTCACGATGTAGTTGGCGATGTCCTTCACGCGTTCGTCACCGAGCTGCGAGTCGCGCAGGCGCGAGACCGCGTCGTACTCGTAGAGCCCTTGCTGCGCCTTGGTGGTGGACTTGATGTGCCACTGCATGAGCGGCATACCCAGCGCAGCGGCCACTTCTTCGGCCAGCATGGTCTTGCCCGTGCCGGGCTCGCCCTTGATGAGCAGGGGGCGTTTCAGCGTGATCGCGGCGTTGACCGCGAGCTTGAGGTCGTCGGTGGCGACGTACTGCGATGAGCCTTCGAAACGCGTGGCGCGCATGGTGAATCCGCTCGCTGGGAAAAAAGCCCAGTATAAGTCAGATGGGGTGTTGCGTCGGCGCGCCACCGCGTATCGTTGGGTCCGCTCTTTGGGGCACGGTCGCGAGGGCCGTCAGCCGCCTCGCGACGGCGCGCGGCGGGTCCGTTGCGCGTGCCAGGGTTCCTCCGGGTTGTCTGCGGGCGAGGCCGCGCGACAGGGCGCTGCGTGGCCGCCGCGGGCCCGTCGCGGGGCCTCGCGATGCGCTCCGAGGCCCGCCAGGCGTGGCGCGGCCGGTGGACGGGCGGCGCGGCGTCGCGGTATACTCGGACCGATTTTTTTCGGCCTGCACGGCGACCCCAAAAGTAAAACAGCAGTAATGCGGCGCAGGCCGTGGCCTGCGGTTCGGGCGTTCGAATCCCCTCAAGCCAGGTTGGATGCTATGAAAAAAATTGTCGGCAAGCACGTCATCACGGGCGCAATCACCATGCTGGCGTGCTTCGCGGTCACGGCTCACGCGGACATCGTGGGCAACGCGAAGGCGGGTCAGGACAAGGTGGCGATGTGTATCGGCTGTCATGGTATTCCCGACTACCGCACCGCTTACCCCGAGGTCTACCACGTGCCCATTCTGGGCGGCCAGAACGCGCAGTACATCATGAACGCGTTGCTCGCCTACAAGAAGGGCGACCGGCATTTCGAGACGATGCACGCGATCGCGTCCTCGCTCACCGAACAGGACATCGCCGACATCGCGGCCTACTATGCGTCGCAAACGGCCGCGTCGAAAGACAATCCGAATAAATAACCGGCAGGTGGAGAACCCATGAACAAGCCCTACACGGCTATGCCTTCGTTTGCCGGTGCAACCATCAAGCTCGCGGGCGCCGGGCTCGCACTGGCCGCCGCGCTCGCGCTCAATCCCGCATACGCGGCCGATGCCTCCAACGGCAAGGTCCTCGCCGACAGCCACAACTGCGCGGCCTGTCACGGCCCGGGCCTGAACAAGCCCGTGAGCCCCGAATATCCGAAGCTCGCCGGCCAGCACGCCGACTACATCTACTGGGCGCTGCGCCAGTACCAGATGGGTACGAGCAATCCGCACCTCGGCCGCAACAATGCGATCATGCAGGCGCAGGTGCAGAGCCTTTCGCAGAGCGATATGAAAGATCTCGCCGCGTACATCGAGTCGCTCGGCGGCGACCTCGTCAACAAGAAGTAAGCGTGAGCGCGGCGCGCCATGCGTGCCGCATCATGTGAAACACCCCGCGTGGGCCTCGTTTGCGGCGAGGCGTTCGCGGGGTGTTTTTTTGCGGTGGCGTTTGCCTGCGTCGCGCTTTCAGTTGCGATTCAGTCGGGATTGAATCGCGCTTCAATCGCGAGAAGCGCGGCGCTCGATGCGCATGAGATAGGCGTCGGTGTCGGGTGGCGTGTTCGTGCGTTGCGCTTCCCAGATCGTTTCGCCGAGGCACTCCATGATCGCGTGCTGCGCATCGTGCGTGGAGCCGAGGCGTGCCGCGAGCCGGTCGTGCGCAGCGCGGATGCCGGGCGGCTGGTCGATCGAAAGCTGCTCGCTGATCGCGAGATGCATCGACAGATGCAGGAACGGATTGCTCTGGCCGCGCTCGGGCGAGTAATCCTGCGCGGCGGCCGCATCGGCGTCGGCGAGTTCGATGTGATATTCGGGGTGCTCGACGATCCAGTCGGCGGCGATCGCCTCGAGCGGCGTGAGGATTTCGCCCGCGCGCTGCTTGCGCCAGGTCTCGGTGAAAAAGCGGCGGACTTCGTCGCGGCTGGGATTGAACATCGTGAGTCGGTCGTATGGGTGGGGCGCTACATCGTGCAGCGTCGTGCTGCGACGTCTGAATCGATCATTTTACGCCCGGGCGCCTGCGCTCGCTCAGAGCTCAGGCGGCGGCGTCTTCGGCTTGAACTCGCACAGCGGCTCGATCACGCAATGCCAGCATTCGGGCCGGCGTGCCTTGCACACATAGCGGCCATGGAGGATGAGCCAGTGATGCGCGTCCTGGAGGAACTTGGGCGGCGTGAATTTTTCGAGCGCGGTTTCGACGGCGCGCACGTCCTTGCCGGGCGCGAGTCCCGTTCGGTTCGCAACCCGAAAGATATGCGTGTCGACGGCGATGGTCGGCTGACCGAAGGCCGTGTTGAGCACGACGTTGGCAGTCTTGCGCCCAACGCCGGGCAGGGCTTCGAGCGCCTCGCGCGTGGGTGGCACTTCGCTGCCGTATTGCTCGATGAGAATGCGGCACGTCGCAATGACGTTCTTGGCCTTGGTGCGATAAAGGCCGATCGTCTTGATGTAATCGGCCACCCCTTCTTCGCCCAGCGCGAGCACCGTTTCCGGCGTGTTGGCGACCGGAAACATCCGGCGCATGGCCTTGTTCACCGAAACGTCGGTGGCCTGCGCGGAAAGCATCACGGCGATCAGGAGTTCGAACGGCGTGTTGAATTCCAGCTCGGTAGTGGGATGCGGATTGAGGCTTTGCAGCGTTTCGTAGATGGCGCGGCGCTTGGTGGCATTCATGCTCGTTGTGCGTGGGGCCTTTGCGTTGCGTTGCGGAGCGCTATCGCGCGGATTTGTCGTCGTCAGTCGACGAGTCCGATGTATTCGACTCGATACCGATACGTTTGCGGCGCGCTTCTGCGGCATCGATCTGCGCCTGCACATCGGCGCTCACGTGTTCGACGTTGCGCGGTCCCACACCCTGTTCGGCCAGTTCCGCCTTCTTGCGGCGCGCACGTTCGAGCGCAGCCTGGATGATCGCTTTCTTCTTCGCTTCGGCGTCGTCGGCGGGGGCGCTCGCGGATGGCGTGGCGCTCGCTTGCACAGCGGCGTCCTGCGCTGCCTGGGCCTGCGGCGCGCTCGTGGCGGCGCGGCGCGCGGCGGCGCGCGCCTCGGCCGCATTGCGTTCGGCGGCCTGGCGCGCGGCGCGCCGGTCATGGCGCACTCGGGCTTCGTCGGCCTGCTGCTGCGTCCATGCGTCCCAGCCGGTCGCGTCGCCCGTAACGGGAATCATTGCGATGCAGTCGACCGGGCAGGGCGCGACACACAGGTCGCAACCCGTGCACAGATCCTTGACGATGGTGTGCATCTGTTTTGGCGCGCCCACGATCGCGTCGACGGGACACGCCTGCATGCACAGCGTGCAACCGATGCACAGTTGTTCGTCGATGAACGCCACCGGACGTGGACGCTCCACGCCGTTGTCCGGATTGATCGGGATGACGGGTTTGCCGAGCAGTGTCGCGAGGCGCTCAACGCCTTCCAGGCCGCCGGGCGGGCACTGGTTGTAGTTGGCGGTGCCGGCGGCGACGGCTTCGGCATAGGGCCGGCAGCCGTCATAGCCGCACTTCGTGCATTGGGTCTGGGGCAGCAGATCTTCGATGCGATCTGCGAGTGTTTTGGGATCGTTCACGTTCGCTACATCGGGGCGGCGCGGGCGGTGCCGTGACCTTGGGCGCGCAGGGTTTCGCAGCTGGCCTCAAGGGGCGCACACGCACAGCGCCAAAGCCTGCATTATCGCCGATTTCCCGCATTGCCATCGGCGGGCCATGTGCCATAATCAAAGCGCTTAATGCGAAGCACCGTGCAGTCCAGGGGAAATCAATAGACGTAAGCGGTACATGTCGGGCACGGCAGGAACGTGCTTCGCAAGAGGCAGACAGGGGGAAGGACGATGTCGGCTCGCAACGACATCAAACAAACAAGAAGGAACGCAAGACCGTAGGTCGGAGGGTGTCTGTCCATTAACCTGGCGCGCCCCGCACAACGTTGTCGATACCAGGGCGAGGAGAGGCCCGGCGCAGTATTGCCCGACAGCGTAAACCGGACAACGCGGCTTAACGAGATCCTGCCACCATGAATCAGCCAAAAATCAAAAGAGATCCTGAAGGCACACGCCGCCGCATTCTGCTCGCCGCGGCGGAAGAATTCGCCAATGGCGGCCTGTTCGGCGCACGCGTCGACCAGATCGCGCGACGCGCCGAAACCAATGAGCGCATGCTCTATTACTACTTCGGCAGCAAGGAGCAACTCTTCACGGCGGTCCTCGAGCACGCATTCGGCGCGCTCAATGAAGCCGAGCGCGCCCTCGATCTTTCGGGGCTTGCACCCGTCGAGGCGATCACGCGGCTCGCGCATTTCGTGTGGGACTACTATCGCGACAATCCCGAACTGCTGCGGCTCGTGAACAACGAGAATCTGCACGAGGCGCGATATATGCAGAAGTCCACACGAATTCGCGAGATGATCTCGCCGATCGTGGCGACGCTCGGTTCGATTCTCACGCGCGGTGAATCCGCAGGACTATTCCGCCCGAGCATCGATCCGTTGCGACTCTATGTGACGCTTTCGGGCATGGGCTACTACATCGTCTCGAACCGCTACACGCTCAACGCCACGCTCGGTCGAGACTTCAGCACGACTGCCGAACGCGCGGAAGTCATTCAGCTCAACACGGAGATGCTGCTCGCGTATCTCATGCGCAAATAGCGCACGACTCGCGCGGCAAATTCGCAAAGCCGTTTCACGCTCCACAAACGCCACGCGCCGTCCTGGGACGGCGCGCGGATTCTGCTGCCGGTGCGGATTGCGTGCGCTCGAGTGAAGCGCAAGCCTTCGTCAGGCGACAGCGCCCTGTGCCGAGCGGCCGCGGGCAGACGCTTCCTTGCTCGTGTGGGCGGCGGGCTGCTGGTGCTGGCGGATGAAATCGCGCAGTTGCGGATAAATGATCGTGCGCCAGCGGCGGCCCGAGAAGATGCCATAGTGGCCGCATTTTTCGGCAGTCAGATGATGCTTGTTTGCCTCGGGAATGCCCGTGCACAGATCGTGCGCGGCGCGCGTCTGGCCCGCGCCCGAAATGTCGTCGAGCTCACCTTCGATCGTGAAGAGCGCCGTGTCGTGAATGTCCTGCGGACGCACGCGTTCGCCGGCCACGTCCCACGTGCCTTCAGCGAGACTGAACTCCTGGAATACGGTGCGGATGGTCTCGAGGTAATACTCGGCGGCCATGTCGAGCACCGCGTTGTATTCGTCGTAGAACTGGCGATGTGCTTCGGCGTCCTCTTCGTCGCCGCGCAGCAGGCTCTTGTAGAAGTCCCAGTGCGCCGTGGTGTGACGGCCCGGATTCATCGCGACGAAACCCGCGTGCTGCAGGAAGCCCGGATACACCTCGCGGCCTTCGCCCGGATAGTTCGCCGGCACGGGATGGATCACGTTGTTCGCAAACCAGTCGAGCGAGTGTTCGGTGGCGAGCGAGTTGACGGCGGTCGGGCTGCGGCGCGCGTCGATCGGGCCGCCCATCATCGTCATCGTGAGCGGGGTGTCCTCGCCGCGGCTCGCCATCAGCGAGATGGCCGCGAGCACGGGCACCGTAGGCTGGCAAACCGACAGCACATGCAGATTCTTCGCGCCGATATGGCGGATGAATTCCTGGATATACGCAACGTAGTCGTCGAGATGGAACGGACCGGCTTCGAGCGGCACCATGCGCGCGTCGACCCAGTCGGTGATGTACACCTTGTGGTCCTGCAACAGCGTGCGCACGGTATCGCGCAGGAGCGTGGCGTGGTGGCCGGAGAGCGGCGCGCACACGAGCACGGCCGGCTCGTCCTTGAGCGCGGCCACGGCGCCGGTGTCGTCGGCGTAGCGCTTGAAGCGCAGCAGGCGGCAAAACGGCTTCTCGATGATGGTCTGCTCGACGATCGGAATATTGAAGCCGTCCTTCACGATCTGGCGAAGGTTGAACTCGGGCTTCTCGTAGTCCTTGCCCAGGCGATAGAGCAGTTCGTAGCCTGCGGCGAAGCGCGTGGCGCCCGGCACGAGTGAAAACGGGCTCGTCGGATTCGAGAACGATTTCGAGGCGGCCTGGGCCCAGGCGGTCAGCGGGCTGAGCAACGCGCGCTGGAATTCACGGATTTGATAGAGCATGGGCGCTCCGGCATCTTCAAGGAGCGGTTCGCACCCGGGTCGCGCGCGGTTGAGGCGCGGAGCAGATGCGGGCCGGCAAGGTTGGTCGGTCAGTCAGGTTGTATATCGGCCGCCGCCCGGAGGGCTTTAGCGCGAGCGGACCCGCATTCGT
Organism: Paraburkholderia nodosa; assembly: GCF_001718195.1. GTDB lineage: Bacteria > Pseudomonadota > Gammaproteobacteria > Burkholderiales > Burkholderiaceae > Paraburkholderia > Paraburkholderia nodosa_A. Next base: position 131,288 of record NZ_MCNV01000008.1, on the reverse strand, counting down.
TCGCAGCTCGTGGCTGCAAGCGCGCTGCAAGGCGGTACACGCGTTTTGCCCCGTTGCCAGGCGGCGCGGGCGGCCTTGTTTTTGCCCGGCTGTTGTGCAACGCAGCATCCCTAGTGTACCCCAGCTCGCGAAAACGTCCAGGCGCTTTCGAACATTTACGATGCGGATGCAACAGCTGGCTCGGCCGACGCGCCGCCGACCGCGGGGTGCCCCGTCTCCTTCGCCATTTCCTGTTCGTGCCGCATGAGGTTCAGGCCCGTATGCACAAGCGCCACATGCGAGAACGCCTGCGGGAAGTTGCCGACGAGGCGCCCCGCAATGGGGTCATATTCCTCGGCGAGCAATCCCACGTCGTTGGCGAGCGAAAGCAGGCGCTCGTACATGTGGCGTGCGTCGTCCATGCGGCCTTGCAGGGCCAGGTTGTCGACCATCCAGAAGCTGCACGCAAGGAAGGTGCCTTCCCCGGGCGGCAGTCCATCGTTGAATTCGGTGGTGCGGTAGCGCATCACAAAACCTTCACACATCAGATCGCGCTCGATCGCCGCGACCGTGCCGGCGATGCGCGGATCCGCCGCGGGCAGGAAGCCGACCAGCGGCATGAGCAGCAGGCTCGCGTCGAGATCGGTGCCGCCGTAGATCTGCGTGAAGGAATTCAGATCCTTGTCGAAGCTGCGCTCGCAAATGGTCGCGTGGATCGTCGAGCGCAGTTCGCGCCAGTGATCGAGCGGCCCCGGCAGTTCGAATTTTTCCGCCGACTTGATCGCGCGGTCGAAGGCGACCCACGCCATCACCTTCGAGAACGTGAAATGCTGGCGGCCCCCGCGCGTTTCCCAGATGCCCTCGTCGGGCTCGGTCCAGATCGTCTCGAGGTGTTCGAGCATCGCGCATTGGATCGACCATGCGGTCTCGTCGGCCTGCAAGCCGCCCACGCGCGCGAGGTGCAGCGCGTTCATCACTTCGCCGTAGACGTCGAGCTGCAGCTGGCCGACCGCGTTGTTGCCCACGCGCACCGGTTTCGCGCCTTCGTAGCCGGGCAGCCAGTCGAGTTCGAATTCGGGCAGGCGGCGCTCGCCGGCCAGCCCGTACATGATCTGCAACTGCGAGGGCGAGCCCGCCATCACACGGCCCAGCCAGGCGCGCCAGGCGCGGGCTTCGTCGTAGTAGCCGCCGCGCATCATCGCGAGCAGCGTGATGGTCGCGTCGCGCAGCCAGCAGTAGCGGTAGTCCCAGTTGCGCGTGCCGCCCAGCTGCTCGGGCAGCGACGTGGTGGGTGCCGCGACGATGCCGCCGGTGGGCTCGTAGGCCAGCGCCTTGAGCGTGATGAGCGAGCGGCGGATGGGTTCGGCCCAGCGGCCTTCCACGGTGCTGCGTGAGGCCCATTCGGTCCAGAAGTTTTCGGTGCGCGCGAGCGCCGTGAACGGGTCGCGCGGCGGCGGCAGACGCAGGTGCGAGGCCGCATACGAAAGCGAGAACGGCACGCGCTCGCCTTCCTTCACGTCGAACTGCGCCACTGTGTGCATGTTCTCGCCCTGGAGGTCCACGGGCGTGCGCAGCACGACCGTGTCCGGGCCCACCGTGGCCTTGATGCCGCTCTCGTAAGTGAGGCGGCTCACCCATGGCACCGAAAAGCCATAGTCGAAGCGCAGCACGAGCTGGCTTTCCATGCGCACGGTGCCGCGCCGGCCCACGACGATGCGCACGAGTTCGGACCAGCCGTTGCCGGGCGGCATGAAATCGATGAGCGTCACCGCGCCTTCGGGTGTTTCGAAGTCGGTTTCGAGGATCAGCGTGTCGCCGCGATAACGGCGCGTGGTCTTGATCTCGACTTTCGCGCCCTCTTCGGGCTGCGCGGGCGCGATCAGCCAGCGGCCGTTTTCTTCGGTGCCGAGGAGGGCGGCAAAACAGGCGCCGGAGTCGAAGCGCGGCCAGCAGAGCCAGTCGATGGATCCGGCGCGGGAAACGAGCGCGGCCGTGTGGCCGTCGCCGATCAATGCGTAGTCTTCAATGGGTGCGGGCATAGTAAGCAGATTGACAGCGTTGCTCGAAAACGAAAGCCGCTTGCCGCAGCGGTGCGGCATGCACGCACAAGAGTAGTGGCAGCGGGGCCGCCTGCGCAATGCGTTTTGCGCAGCAGCACGCGCAAATACTCATCTCGCCTGTGTCAACAAACGCCGTCGAGCGCGACCTGAGCGGGTCACAGATGCCCGCCCACGCCGAATAGCCCGATGACCCCGATGATGATCAGATACAGCGCGACGATGTAATTGAGCAGACGCGGCACGGCGAGAATCAGAATGCCTGCGATGAGCGCGACGAGCGGCCCGATGGCGACGTGAATGTTCATGACGGCTCCCTGGTTGCGGCGGGTTTCGAACCTTGGCGTGGATGCCTTTGTTGCTTGTTGCTGCTTCGATTTTGGCCCGGACTTGCCGCTGCGCGCTTGCGGGGCGGGCGCTCGCGACCTCTCCTATACTGGGCCGGTGTCCCACGTATCAGACGAAAGCGGGGCGAATACGGTCGGCATTGCGACGAGGGCCGACCCGCTCCCCTGCATCGACAAGAAAAAGGAGGTCGACATGTTCCTTCGCCGTGCCGCCGCAAACGCCGTGCCTACGCCCTCCCGCTCATCGGCCCACTTATCTGCCCGTTCAGGTAGCCTTTCCCGATCGCGCCGGACTGAGGGCCGACCGGCGCATCTCCTTACCCAGCTCGTCAAAGGTGTTGTCATCATGGCTTCCGTCGCCGCGACGCATGCGTTCGCGCAATCCGCTTCCACGACCGCGCCCGCGGGCGGTGTCTACAACCTGATCGTCGGCACCTATACGGGCGGCAAGAGCGAGGGCCTCTACGTCTATCACTTCGATACGCAGACGGGCGACATGCAGCCGGTCAGCGTGGCGAAGACGGTGAACCCGTCGTTTCTCGTGGTGAGCAAGGACAACCGCTTCGTCTACGCAGTCAACGAGCTACCGGGCGACAACGGTCCTGCCAGCTTGCGCGGCGACGTGAGTGCGTTCGGCTTCGATGCCGCAAGCGGTCAGCTCACGTTTCTCGACAAGGTGTCGGCGCAGGGCAACGATCCGTGCTACCTGAGCCTCTCGCCGGATGGGCGCTACCTCTTCGTGGCGAACTACTCGGTTGCGGCCGACCCGGGCGGCAGCTTCGCCGTCCTGCCCGTGCAGCAGGACGGCAAGCTGGGCGAGTCCGTGCTGACCGTGCACCACGAGGGCGGCGGCCCCGTGAAGGGGCGTCAGGACAATGCGCACGTGCACTCGACGGTGTTTTCGCCGGATGGGCGCTATCTCTTCACCCAGGATCTCGGCACCGACAAGCTCTGGACCTATCTCTATACGCCGGACGGCAGCCGCGGCCTGGTGAGCCCGACCGAATGGCGTTATACCGATGTGAAGTCGGGCAGCGGTCCGCGTCATCTGATCTTCGGCAATGACGGCCGTCACGCGTATCTCACGAGCGAACTGGCCGCCACCGTGACCGTGTTTGCGTATCACGATGGCCACATGAAGCTGGAACAAGTGGAGAAGCTGGCGGAGCCGGGCTTCGAGGGAACGCAGGGCGCGGCGGCGCTCCATCTTTCGCCGGACGGCAAGTTCCTCTACGTTTCCAATCGCGGTGACGCCAACGACATCTCGATCTTCGCCGTCGATGGCGAGAGCGGCAAGCTCAAGCGCGTGGGGCGCCAGTCGAGCCTCGGCAAGTCGCCGCGCGAGTTCGCGATCGATCCGACCGGGCAGTGGCTCATCGTCGGCAACCAGAACAGCGATACCGCCTACGTGTTCCGCCGCGATCAGCAGACGGGTTTGCTCGAGCCGAATCCGAAGCGCATCGATATCGGCTCGCCGGTCGATTTCAAGTTCGTTGCGCAGTAACGGCTTGAGATGACGAAAGAAGGCGCGAGGCGCGCCTTCTTGCTTATTCGCCCTGGCCGCCGCCCGGCACGAGCACTTCGCGGCTGCCGTTGATGCCCATCGGCGAAACGAGTCCCGCGGTTTCCATCTGCTCGACCAGTCGCGCGGCGCGGTTGTAGCCGATGCGCAGTTGCCGCTGCACCGACGAGATCGACGCGCGCCGCGTGCGCACGACGAATGCGACGGCCTCGTCGTAGAGCGGATCGGCTTCGGCGTCGGGCGAGTCGCCGAACAGGTCCTGCGGCGCGCCTTCGGCCGCCGGGCCGTCGAGAATGCCTTCGACGTACTCGGGCTCGCCGAACTGCTTCAGATACTCCACGACCGCGTGCACTTCCTCGTCGGCGACGAACGCGCCGTGCACGCGCTGCGGGTAGCCCGTGCCCGGCGGCAGGAACAGCATGTCGCCCTGGCCGAGCAGCGACTCGGCGCCCATCTGGTCGAGAATCGTGCGCGAGTCGATCTTCGACGACACCTGGAACGCCACCCGCGTCGGTATATTCGCCTTGATGAGACCCGTGATGACGTCCACCGAAGGACGCTGCGTCGCGAGAATCAGGTGGATGCCGGCGGCGCGCGCCTTCTGTGCGAGACGCGCGATCAATTCTTCGATCTTCTTGCCCGCAACCATCATGAGGTCGGCGAGCTCGTCGATCACGACCACGATCATCGGCAGCGGCGAGAGCGGCTCGGGGGCTTCGGGCGTGAGCGAGAACGGGTTGCCGATCTTCTTTTCCTGGGCTTGCGCGTCGCGGATCTTCTGGTTGAAGCCCGCGAGATTGCGCACGCCCACCGCCGACATCAGCCGGTAGCGCTTCTCCATCTCGCCCACGCACCAGTTGAGCGCGTTGGCGGCGAGCTTCATGTCGGTCACGACCGGCGCGAGCAGATGCGGAATGCCTTCGTACACGGAAAGCTCGAGCATCTTCGGGTCGATCATGATGAGCCGCACGTCCTCGGGTGTCGCCTTGTAGAGGAGCGAGAGGATCATCGCGTTGATCGCGACCGACTTGCCCGAACCGGTCGTGCCCGCCACGAGCATGTGCGGCGCCTTGGCGAGATCGGTGACGATCGGATGGCCGACGATGTCCTTGCCCATCGCGATCGTGAGCTTCGACTGCGAGCGGTGGTACGGCGCCGATTCGAGGATTTCCGAGAGGCGGATCATCTGGCGGCGGGCGTTCGGCAATTCGAGGCCCATGCAGGTCTTGCCGGGAATCGTTTCGACCACGCGGATCGACGTGAGGCCGAGGCCGCGCGAGAGATCCTTCATCAAGCCGACGATCTGGCTGCCGCGCACGCCGAGCGCGGGTTCCACTTCGAAGCGCGTGATGACCGGGCCCGCCGAGGCGCCGACCACGGTCACGGGGACCTTGAACTCCTGAAGACGCTGCTCGATGAGCTGGCTCGTTTCGGCGAGCTTCTGCTCGGAGACGGGCTCGATCTCGGACGATGCTCGCTCGAGCAGATCGAGCCCCGGCAGTTCGACCGCCGATGCGCTGAGCGGCTCGAACACGAAGGACGTGGGCGCGTGGCCGCGCACGGGAGCGCGCTGGACTGCGGGCTCGGGAGCTTCGACCGCCTCGGGGGCTTCTATGGCTTCGATTGCTTCGTGTGCGGACTCGAAGTCGGGGCTCGCCGCGCCGGGTTCGGTCGCGATGGCGGGGTAGGGCGCCGCGATCGGGGTGGCAACCGGCGTCGCGGGCTGCGAGGGAGTCGGCGTGAGCGTGGCCTCGGCCGGTGCAGGACAGCTTTGCTTCGGCGTTTCGGCAACCCACGGCGGCGTTGCTGCGGGTGCAGGTGCCGGCGCTTGCACTGCGGACAGGGGCGTCGCGTCAAAAGGCGTTGCTTGAGTTGCCGGCGCGTCAGGTGCCGGCAACGCTTCAGCCGTTTCGTTCGCAACCCCTTGCGCTTCATCCATCGACGCGGGGTATGCATCGACGCTGGCGGATTCGCTGTGCGCGACGGGCGCGAAAGACTCGCTCGCCTTCTGCTCTGCCACCGGCGAAGGCGCTGTGTCGAACGGCGTCGCGGGAGCCGCATGCGTAACGGTCGGCGCGACATGTGCAGGCGTCGCGGCGGCGTCGGGCTGCGTCTCGCGAGCGATGCGGGGGGAGTGCACGATGTTCGACGCGGCCGCTGTGTCGAGCGGGTCGTGTGCTTCGTGCGCAGCGTGCGCTTCGGTCGGAGCGGGTTGCTCGGCCTGCGCCTCTGCCGCGACCGGCGTTTGCGTCGCTGCGGGCACTGACACTGGCGCCGGTGCCACAGCCGGAGAAACCGCTGCGGGCGCAGGCGCTCGCACCTGCTCCTGCACCGTCGACGGGCTGAACGTGAAGAACGGTTCGGCGGTGTGCGTCTCGGCGGGGGCGGCAGCCGACGGTTCGTCGTCGAGCAGGATCCACGGCATGCCGTGATCCAGTGTCGGCCACGCCGAAGGCGTTGCGGCTTCCTCCGCCGCAGCTTGCACCGGCTCGATGCGCGTCGCCTCGTTCGAGGCGCCGTGCGTGGCTTCGTCCACGTGCTCAGCAATCGGTTGCCAGGCAGTCGGCGCAGCCATGTAGCCGACGCTGGCGGAATTCGGCTCGGACGATGCCGCGTTCTGAGGCGCGGCAGGGTAGGGGGCAGCGGGCGTCGCGCCCGGCGTCGTGTCGCCCGGTTGCGGCGAGGCGTGCATTTCCACGAACGATTGCCCGGCCGGGTTTGGCGAACGGTAGTCACCGTCCGACAGCGCGACCGGAGCGGACGTCGTTTCCAGCGACGCGGCCGAAGGCATCACCGGCAGCGCCGCCGTCGCGATGTCCGGCGATGCGCTCGAGAATTGCGCGTGCGTGTGTTCCTCGCCCGCGAGCGTACCCGCTTCGTCCAGGGTGCGGCGTGCGAGGCTCGCGCCGGCGAGGGTGGTCCAGCGCGCGGCGTTCTCTTCGATCGAGCGCAATGTTTCGAGCACGCTCGTCGAGAGCGGCGCCTGCGCCTGCGGTGCGCTGGTGGGCGCGAGGCGCGAGTAGGCGGGCGTCGCGGGCGGCGTTTCGGCTGGATGCGTGCCGAACGGCGCCGTGCGCGGCGCACTCATGGGCGGGCGAGGGTTCACGCGCGCGGGCTGCCCTTGCCAGACGTAGGGTTTTGGTGGCTTCGCGACGCGCGGCGGTGCGGCGGCCGCGGCGCGCGCGGCCGTGCTGCCTGCCGCAGGCGGCGGCGCCGTGCGGCGCGGCATGACGGGTTGTGCGAACGGCGAAGTCAGCGGATCGGGCGGTGGCGGTGTCGTGCCGAACGCGGCACTGCGCGCGGCGGCGGCGGCTGCGGCGGCACCGGCCGCGAGCGGCGCACCATGCACCACCGCGGAAGACGAAGCCGTGCGCGCTGCCGCGCCCGTCATCGCGGCGGCCATGGCCGGTCGCGTTTGAGGCGTCTGCGTCCGCCACGGGGCATTCGGCTGCGCAGGGAGGCCCTGCACCCCTTGCGCAGGCGCCACGTCCTGCACTGCGCTCGCACCGCGCACCGGCTGGCGGCGCCCGTCGCCGAGCGGCGCGGCTGCTGGCTGCAACGGCGCGCGCGGCGGCTCCATCGGGGCTCGCGACGCACCCGCAGGCGGCGTTTGCCCCGGCGCACGCGTGCCGCGCAGCCAGTCGGCGGTCGCGGTCGGTTCGGTGCGCGCCCACGCCGCGGCGGGATCGGCGGGACCACGGAAGCCCGGTTCGGCGCGCCACGCCCCAGCATCGGCAAACGCGTCCTGTGCGGTGGCAGCGGCCGACGCTGCGCCAGCCTCGCGCGCGTCACGCGCCGGCGGGCGCCAGATCGTCGGTCGTTTGCGCCGCGCGCCGTCGCCAGGCATCGGCGGATTGAAGGTAGCGGCGCTATGTGCGGGCAGTCCCTCTTCGGCTGCGGCGCGGCGGCTGCGGCGTTCGCGGCGCGGGCTGTCGTCAGTGTCACGCGCGGCGCGGATGTTCAGGCCGAGTCCGAGCGAAATATCCGCCCACGCGAGGAATTCGCGCCAATGGAAGTCGAGCAGCCACGGCAAGCTCACGAGGAGAAGCGCCGTCATCGCGAGCGGCGCGGCCACGTGGCCGATGAGCTTGCCGAGCCCGCCCGAAAGCGCGTGGCCGAATGCGTTGAACCCGGCGATGTCGATGAGCGTCGCCTCGAGCACGCAGCTCGCGAGGAGCACGCCGACGAAGCCGAGCCATAGGCGGATCGTGCCAGGGCCGCGCAGGCCCGCGCCGCCCGGCAGCACGGACTTGACGAGACGCCAGATCAGGGGGATGAACCAGACGGCCGAAACGCCGAACCAGCCAGGAACTACCGTGTGCATGCCGAAGATGTACGTAGAGAAGGTGTGCGACGTGTGGAGTGTAACCGCTCGGCCCCTGCGCGCCGCCATCCACTTGAGGGCGGTGTTGCGTGCGGCATGGCAGGCGTTGCGCGCCTGACACGCCAATGACCCGGCGCGCGCCGGTTTGGTTCGCGCGCAACAAAAAAAGCGCCGCGCCGGGCAAGGGCGCGGCGGCTCATGCGCGCAGCGTTCACTGCGCCGGTTTGGCGTCGGAGGCGGCGCCGGGCGTCGCGGCCGGGCCCGTGCCCGGTTCGGCGCCCTGCTCGGCGAACGTCAGGCGGTCGCCGTTTTCGAGCACGAGAAAGAGCGATTGCGGATGGCGCATCTGCACGCCGGAGCGCGCGATATGCGAGAGCGCTTCCAGATAAGCGCCCTCGATATCGCCGCCCGCGCCGATGCACGCCATGCGCGTGCCGCCGAGCTGGCCGAACGAGAGCAGGCCGTTCTTGAGCGTATAGGCGCCGAAATAGCGGTTGCAGCCCGAAAAGCCGCTTGCGCGGCGCTGGCCGCTCTCGGTCGAGAGGTCGAGCGTAATGGGGCGAGCGTCGGGGTTTTCGGTGTTACCGGCATCGGCGTGGCCGCCCGCCAGGGCGCGCATCGTGCCGTCGGCGCGCTTCCACTCCACGAGCTGCCAGTGCGTGTTGTCGAGCAGCTGCGTCGTGGCGGGGTTGAACGGATCGGGCAGCGGCGCGGAGGCGTCCGTGTGCACGGGCAGCTTGCACGCGCACACCAGCAGGGCCGCAGCGAGCATCGCCGTGCGCGAGGCCAGCTTTCGCGCGAATTCGCCTCGGGCAGGGCGCAAGCGCGGGCGCATATTCATGCGCGGGCTCTGGCTCGGTGCCTGGATCGGCGTCTGGCTCGCCGTCTGGCTAATAGGCATCGCATCGTTCCTCGTAATCGACGAAGGCGTAAGCGTAACGCACCGCGCTGCAGCATGCGAGCGCAAACGTGCGTGCGCCGTGCTGGAAGCGGGCGGCCGCCGACGCGCCAAAGCGCCGCGCCGCGGCAGGGCCGCGTGTTAACATCGGCGCTCTTACGCATTTGCGCCATACCGCCATTCTGGAGACATCATGCAAACCCGCCCCCGCATCGGCACGCCGCTTTCCGCTTCCGCCACCCGTGTCATGCTGCTCGGCGCGGGCGAGCTTGGCAAGGAAGTGATCATCGCGCTGCAACGTCTCGGCGTTGAGGTGATCGCCGTCGATCGTTACGAAAACGCGCCCGGCCATCAGGTCGCGCATCGCGCGCACGTGATCGACATGGCCGATCCCAAGGCGCTGCGCGCGCTCATCGACGCCGAACGCCCGCATCTCGTCGTGCCCGAAATCGAAGCGATCGCCACCGACGCGCTCGCCGCCGTCGAGGCCGAGGGTGTCGCCGAGGTGATCCCCACCGCGCGCGCCGCGCAGCTCACGATGAACCGCGAGGGCATTCGCCGCCTCGCCGCCGAGGAGCTCGGCCTCGCCACCTCGCCTTACGCGTTCGCCGACTCGCTCGACGAGCTGAAGGCGGGCGTCGCCAAGGTCGGCTATCCGTGCGTGGTGAAGCCGGTGATGTCGTCGTCGGGCAAGGGGCAATCGGTCGTGCGCAGCGACGCCGATGTCGAGCGCGCCTGGGACTATGCGCTCGCGGGCGGCCGCGTGAATCGCGGTCGCGTGATCGTCGAGGGCTTCATCAACTTCGACTATGAAATCACGCAGCTCACCGTGCGCGCCATCGACCCGGCGAGCGGCCAGGTGCAAACCTATTTCTGCGATCCGATCGGCCACCTCCAGGTGGACGGCGACTACGTCGAATCGTGGCAGCCGCAGCCGATGAGCGCGAAGGCGCTCGAGCGCTCGCGCGAAATCTCGCACAAGGTGACCGAGGCGCTGGGCGGCCGCGGTCTCTTCGGCGTCGAGCTGTTCGTGCGCGGCGACGAGGTGTGGTTCTCGGAAGTGAGCCCGCGCCCGCACGACACGGGGCTCGTCACGCTCGCGTCGCAGCGCTTCTCCGAGTTCGAACTGCATGCGCGCGCGATTCTCGGCCTGCCCGTCGATACGACGGCGCGCGGTCCGGGCGCCTCGGCCGTGATCTACGGCGGCATGGACGCACGCGGCATCGCATTCGAAGGCGTGGCGCAGGCGCTGGCCGTGCCGGGCGCGGACCTGCGCCTGTTCGGCAAGCCCGAGAGCTTCGTGAAGCGCCGCATGGGTGTCGCGCTCGCCACGGGCGCCGACACCGACGAGGCCCGCTCGCGCGCTCGCGAAGCGGCTGCGGCGGTGCGCCCCGTGCCGGGCGACGCTGCGCAGTGAGCGCGCAGTGAGCGCGCAGTGAGCGCGCAGTGAGCGTATAGCGCGGCGCCAACGCAACCCACGGAGAACACGATGATCGATGCTCGAAGCGGTGCAATCCGGTTGGCGGCAGCGTGCGGTCTCGCCGCCGCGCTCCACGTGAGCGCGGCGAACGCGGCGGCCCCGCTCGAAGTGCGTGACATCCAGGTGCAGTCGCGCCACACGTTCAGCTACACCTGCGCCAACAGCAAGACCTTCAAGGTCACCTATCTGAACGCGGCCAACGGCCAGAGCTTCGCGCTCGTGCCGGTGAAAGGCCGCAAGCTCCTTTTCGTCGGCGTGATCGCGGCTTCGGGCGTGAAGTACGTCGCCGACCGCTACACGTGGTGGACCAAGGGACCCGGCGCCGATCTCTACGACGTCACCTCCGACGCGAGTTCGAAGCCGGTGCTCTCGGGCTGCGCGACGCTCATGCGCTGACGCCGAACGCACGCTTCACGACGCATTGCGCCTCGCGGTAGTAACCTGACGGCCTGTTCGCGAAGGCCGGCTGCCGCCCGCGCGCCGGCCACGCTCTTGCCAGCGAGGTGGTCGATGAAAGCATCGGATCTGTTCGTGAAGGCGCTCGAAGCAGAAGGCGTCGAGTATGTGTTCGGTATTCCAGGGGAAGAGAACCTCGATCTGCTCGAATCGCTGCGGCGCTCGAAGATTCGTCTGATCGTCACGCGCCACGAGCAGGCCGCGGGCTTCATGGCCGCCACTTACGGACGGCTGACGGGCCGCACCGGCGTGTGTCTGGCCACGCTCGGACCCGGCGCCACCAACTTCGTGACGGCCGCGGCCTACGCGCAGCTCGGCGGCATGCCCATGCTGATGGTCACGGGCCAGAAGCCCATCAAGTCGAGCAAGCAGGGCCACTTCCAGATCGTCGACGTGGTGCGCATGATGGAGCCGCTCACCAAGTACGCGCGTCAGATCGTCTCCATCGGCAACATTCCGGCGCTCGTGCGCGAGGCGTTTCGCCAGGCCGAGCAGGAGCGGCCCGGCGCCGTGCATCTCGAGCTGCCCGAAGACGTGGCCGACGAAGAGGGCGACGGCAAGCCCATTCCCAAGAGCTTCAGCCGCCGGCCCGTGGCCGAGGAAAAGGCCGTCGCGCACGCGGTCGGGGCGATCTGCAAGGCGCGCCATCCGCTTCTCATGATCGGCGCGGGGGGCAATCGCAAGACCACGCGCAACGTGCTGCGCGAATTCGTCGACGAAACCGGCATCCCGTTTTTCACCACGCAGATGGGCAAGGGCGTGATCGACGAGTCGCATCCGCTGTGGCTCGGCAACGCCACGCTTTCGGACGGCGACTTCGTTCACCGCGCGATCGAGCACGCCGACTGCATCATCAACGTCGGCCACGACGTGATCGAAAAGCCGCCGTTCTTCATGCGCAGCGCGGAAGAAAAAACCGTCATCCACGTGAATTTTCTCGGCGCGGAAGTCGACCCCGTGTATTTCCCGCAGATCGAGGTGGTGGGCGACATCGCCAACGCCGTGTGGCAGCTCAAGGAGAGCCTGAAACCGCGCGAGCACGCGTGGGACTTCGCGCGCTTCGAGGAGATCAAGCGCCATTTCGAGGCGCATCTCGCCAAAGGGCAGCACGACGAGCGCTTTCCCATGTACCCGGTGCGGCTCGTGCACGACGTGTACGGCGCGATGCCCGACGACGGCATCCTGTGCCTCGACAACGGCATGTACAAGATCTGGTTCGCGCGCTACTACCGCGCACGTGAGCCCAACTCGATCCTGCTCGACAACGCGCTCGCCTCGATGGGCGCGGGGCTGCCCTCGGCCATCGCCACGAAGATCGTGCATCCGCAACGCAAGGTCGTGGCGGTCTGCGGCGACGGCGGCTTCATGATGAATTCGCAGGAACTGGAGACGGCGGTGCGCCTGAAGCTCGATCTCGTCGTGCTGCTGTTGCGCGACGACGCGTTCGGCATGATCCGCTGGAAGCAGGAAAACATGAATTTCCCCGATTACGGGATGACGCTGCAGAACCCCGATTTCGTCGACTATGCGCAGAGCTATGGCGCGCATGGCCATCGCGTGGGCTCGGCGGACGAACTCAAGCCGCTCGTCGAGCAGTGCCTCGCGCAGCCGGGCGTGCATGTGATCGACGTGCCCATCGACTATTCGGACAACGAGCGCGTGCTCAATCGCGACATCAAGCGCCTGAGCGCGCAGCTTTGACGCCGCACTTACGGAGAACCCGTCATGCTCAAACCGACTTATCCGTACTATCTGGCCAACGAGGCCGTTGCCGCCAATACCGACCTCGAGGTCACCGACAAATACAGCGGCGAAGTCGCCACGCGCGTCGCGCTCGCCGACGCGAAGGCGATCGACCAGGCCATTGCGGCGGCCGAAGCCGCCATGCCCGCCATGCGTGCGTTCCCGCCATACAAGCGCCAGGCCGTGATCGATCATTGCGTGGCGCGCTTTCGCGAGCGCTTCGATGAGCTGGCGATGGCGCTGTGCATCGAGGCGGGCAAGCCGATCAACGACTCGCGCGGCGAGGCCACGCGCCTGATCGACACGTTCCGCGTGGCCGCCGAAGAGAGCGTGCGCATCGACGGCGAGATCGTCAATCTCGAGATTTCGGCGCGCGCGAAGGGCTATCACGGCTACGTGAAGCGTGTGCCGATCGGACCGTGCTCGTTCATCTCGCCGTTCAATTTCCCGCTCAATCTGGCGGCGCACAAGGTCGCGCCGGCGCTCGCCGCGGGCGTGCCGTTCGTGCTGAAGCCCGCGAGCCGCACGCCGGTGGGGGCGCTCATCATCGGCGAGGTGCTGGCGGAAACCGACCTGCCCAAGGGCGCGTTCTCGATCCTGCCCGCGCACCGCGACGGTGCCGACCTCTTCACCACCGACGAGCGCTTCAAGCTGCTTTCGTTCACGGGCTCGCCCGCGGTGGGCTGGGACCTCAAGAAGAAGGCCGGCAAGAAGAAGGTGGTGCTGGAGCTGGGCGGCAATGCGGCGGCTATCGTCGACGGCGATCAGGGCGGCAAGCTCGACTACGTCGTCGACCGGCTGGCGTTCGGCGCGTACTACCAGTCGGGGCAGAGCTGCATCGGCGTGCAGCGCATTCTCGTGCACGCGTCGATCTACGAGACGCTGCGCGACAAGCTCATCGCCAAGGTCAAGACGCTCAAGATGGGCGACCCGAAGGACGAGACAACCTTCGTCGGGCCGATGATCTCGGAGTCCGAGTCGAAGCGTCTGGCGGGCTGGATGGAGAGCGCGGTGCTCGCGGGGGCGAAGATCGTCGCGGGCGGCAAGGTGGACGGCGCGATGTTCGAGGCCACGCTGCTCGAAGACGTGCGCCGCGACACCGACCTCTACCGCAAGGAGGCGTTCGGGCCGGTCGCGATCCTCGAGCGTTTCGACGACTTCGGCAAAGCGCTCGACATCGTCAACGACAGCGATTTCGGCCTGCAGGCGGGCGTCTTCACGGATTCGCTCGCCAACGCGCATCGCGCGTGGGACGGGCTCGACGTGGGCGGCGTGGTGATCAACGACATTCCGTCATTTCGCGTCGATAACATGCCGTACGGCGGCGTGAAGGACTCGGGCCTCGGGCGCGAGGGCGTGCGCTACGCGATCGAGGATATGACCGAACTGCGGCTGATGGTGATGCGCGAGACGTGGTGAGCAGGGTGCAGCGGGCTGGCGAAAAAAGGGTGCGATTCTGCGCCGCATGGCGCGCGGGGATTTCCCGTGCGCCATGTTGCAGAACGCATGGCCCGCTGCCATAGGGATTTATGCCAAGGTGCTACAATACCGGCCTTTCGGCCCTTTGCGCCTGCCGCAGAGGGGGGCAGAACGCCGGCAGCAGGCACGCAGCAAGCGGGCAGCAAGCACGCAGCAAGCCGCCCCGAGGCTTGCTGGATCGGCCTGAACGGTCGATCGAGCCGTTTTGACATATCCGGTGCGCACGCGCGTCAAGAGACGAGGACGGCGCCGGAACCATCTGGAATCGAGCGAGTCTGGCTGGGTTGAACCCGAGCGAGCGCGGCGATGCAGCCAGCGCCCCGTCCCCGGCAGATTGTCTCGTCGTCCCACGGGCCATCCCGGGCCATCCGTTTGCCGGGAAGCCCTCGCGGGCGTGTGTTCCGCCCGTCGCAGGAGGGCGCCTGACGTGTTGTCCGGCGCCTTTGCATCGACCTGCAATGCCCAGCAGTGACCATTTGAGGCGCTTCCGCGCCTTGCGCGAATAGCGCCTTTATAGCGAAGCCACCATGTCCGACACAGCCGTCACGCCCAGCATTGCGAACTTTGACCAGTTTGGTCTGGCCCCCGAAATCCTCCGGGCCATCAAGGAGCAGGGCTACACGACGCCCACGCCGATCCAGGCGGAGGCGATTCCCGTGGTGCTCACGGGCCGCGACGTGCTGGCTGCAGCGCAGACTGGCACGGGCAAGACGGCGGGTTTCTCGCTGCCGATCCTGCAACGCCTCTTGCCGTTGGCGAGCACGAGCGCGTCGCCCGCACGGCATCCCGTGCGCGCGCTGATTCTCACACCGACGCGCGAGCTGGCCGACCAGGTCGCCAACAACGTGCGCACCTACGCGCAGCACACGCCGCTGCGCAGCGCGGTGGTGTTCGGCGGCGTCGACATGAATCCGCAGTCCGACGGGCTGCGCCGCGGCGTGGAAATCCTGATCGCGACGCCTGGCCGCCTGCTCGACCACGTGCAGCAGAAGACCACGAGCCTCGGTCAGGTGCAGATGCTCGTGCTCGACGAAGCCGACCGCATGCTCGACATGGGCTTTCTGCCCGACCTGCAGCGCATCCTGAACCTGCTGCCGAAGGAGCGCCAGACGCTGCTGTTCTCGGCCACGTTCTCGGGCGAGATCAAGAAGCTTGCCGCGACCTATCTGCGCACGCCGCAGACCATCGAGGTGGCGCGCAGCAATTCCACCGCGACCAATGTCACCCAGGTGGTGTACGAAGTCGCCGAGGGCGACAAGACCGGCGCGGTCGTTCAACTGATCCGCGAGCGGGGCCTGAAGCAGGTGATCGTGTTCTGCAACAGCAAGATCGGCGCGAGCCGTCTTGCGCGCCAGATCGAAAAGCAGGGCATCGTCGCGGCCGCGATCCACGGCGACCGCACGCAGAGCGAGCGCATGCAGGCGCTCGACGCCTTCAAGCGCGGCGAAATCGAAGCGCTCGTGGCGACCGACGTGGCCGCGCGCGGCCTCGATATTGCCGAACTGCCCGCCGTCATCAACTTCGACCTGCCGTTCAACGCCGAAGACTACGTGCACCGGATCGGCCGCACCGGCCGTGCAGGCGCCTCGGGTGACGCGCTGTCGCTGTGCAGCCCGAACGAGAAGAAGCAGCTCGCCGATATCGAGAAGCTCATCAAGCGCCCGCTGACCGTGGAGCGCCTCGTGGTCGACGTGCCGGTGGCGCATCACGAGGGTGGCGGCCGGCGGCGCGAGCGCGACGGCTATGAAAGCCGCGAAGGCCGCGGTGAACGTGGCGAGCGCGGCACGCACCGCCGCGCGGCCTCGTTCGAGCGCCCGCATCACCATCGTTCGCAGCCGATCGACGACTTTTTCCTGAAGCCCTACGAGCCTTCGGCGAGCGCGCGCAGCAAGGTGGAAGACAAGCCCGCGAACGCCGCGCCGCAGAAGCAGCAATCGAAGCAGCCGCTCGCGGCGCTGCTGGGCGGCCTCGGGTCGTCGTGGCGCAACAAGCCGACGTCGTCTTCGAGCTGAGTTCGAGCGCGAAAGAATCGCGCGACGCAAAAAACGGCATGTCGCTCCTGGCGGCATGCCGTTTTTGTTTATGCGGCTGGCAATTGCACGAGCCGCCGCTTCCACGCGTCGATCGCGGCCAGCTGGAACGCTGCGAGCGTCGCGGGCGCGGGATCGTGCAATTCGAGGCCCAGGTGCCGTGCGGCGGCCATCAGCGTTTCCAGCGGGCGTGACGCGTCGAGCGCCTGCGCCCCGGTCTGCTTCGACAGCTTTTCCCCATCCGCGTTCGTGACGACCGGCACATGCAGATACGCGGGCGTCGGCACGCCAAGACACTGCTGGAGCCAGATTTGCCGCGCCGTCGAGTCGAGCAGGTCCGCGCCGCGCACCACGTGTGTGATGCGCTGGTCGGCGTCGTCCACGACGACGGCGAGCTGGTAGGCCCACTGGCCGTCCGCGCGCAGCAGCACGAAATCACCGACTTCGGTCGCGAGGTTCTGGTGCTGCGGGCCTTGCCAGCGATCGTCGAAGCGGATCAGTGCGGGATTGGCGGCTGCGCCCGCAGGTTCGTCAACAGCGTCTTCGTCAGGCACGCGCAGCCGCCACGCGCGGGCGGGCTTACCGTGCAGGCCGTCGCGACAGGTGCCCGGATAGATCAGCGTGGTGTTGCGCTGGTGCATGCGCAGTTGCGAATCGGCGATTTCCTTGCGCGTGCAGCCGCACGGGTAGACGTGGCCTGAGGCGATCAGCCGGTCGAGCGCCGCGCGATAAAGACCGGTGCGGCGGCTCTGCCATTCGGGCGGCTCGTCGGCGTGAAAGCCGAAGGCCGCAAGCGTCGCGAGAATGTCTTCGGCTGCGCCCGGCACGGTGCGCGGGCCGTCGATGTCCTCCACGCGCACGAGCCAGGCGCCGCCGTGCGCCCGCGCGTCGAGCCAGCTCGCGAGCGCCGAAACGAGCGAGCCGAAATGCAGCGGGCCAGTGGGCGAGGGCGCGAAGCGCCCGCGATACCCTTGCGGCGTTGCGCTCACGCGCGTGGCTTAAGCGGCAGCCTGAGCCGCTGCATCCGTCGCGCCCGCGCGCTCAGGATGGCACGCCGGGCAGCTCTTGCCCACCACGTAGAGCGGCGAAGCCTGCTCCTGCGGCGTCACGACGGCGCGGCACGCGAAGCACTGCACGGTGTCCGTCGGTTCGAGCTGCGGATTGAGCGCGGTGCGCTGGTCGAACACGAAGCAGTCGCCGTTGTAGTGCGCGCCGCCCACTTCCTCGAAGTACTTGAGAATGCCGCCTTCGAGCTGGTACACGTGCTCGATGCCCACTTCCTTCATGTGGATGGCCGCCTTTTCGCAGCGAATACCGCCCGTGCAGAAGGACACGACCGTCTTGCCTTCGAGGTCGGCGCGGTTCGCCTCGATCACGCCGGGGAATTCGCTGAACTTGTCGATGCGGTAGTCGAGCGCCTTGTCGAACGTGCCGACGTCGATTTCGAACGCGTTGCGCGTGTCGAGCATGACGACGGGGCGGCCTTCGTCGTCGAAGCCGCGGTCGAGCCACTCCTTGAGCACGAGGGGCGCGACGGAAGGCGCGCGGCCTTCCTCGGGACGGATCGCGGGCTTCTTCATCGTGATGATTTCGCGCTTCAGGCGCACGAGCATGCGGTTGAAGGGCCGCGTTTCCGAGAGGCTTTCCTTGAACCGCAGCGTCGCGAACTTGCCCTCGAAGAGCGGATCGTGATTGATGTAGTCCATGAAGGCGCGCACGTTGCCTTCATCGCCGGCAACGAACAGGTTGATGCCTTCCGGCGCGAGCAGGATCGTGCCCCGCAAATCGAGCGATTGGCAGCGCTCGAGCACGAGCGGACGCCACTCGGCGGTCTTGTCGAGCGTGGCGAACTGGTAAGCGGAGAGATTGAGGATACGCATGGTGCAACTGGAAAAGCGCCATTAAAAAAGCGCGTGAAACCGGAGCCGGGCGCGCGTGCTTGCCTGTCAACGTCGGGGTCGAACTGCGGTCCCCCGAAAACGGGAATTGGGCAGAGCGCGCGGCGGGCGCAATCCGCTATTATCCCTCAATCGCGCCTCGCGCCGCCTGCGGCGTAGTCGACACGCCGCGCGGCGCCCCCGCGCCCGCGGCAAGGTCCAGGCCAGACTGGCCGATGTCACTTGCCCATGCGAGCGTGCGCCGAAAATCGCGTGCCCCTGAAGGTACAATGACGGCCATGTCAGATCCCCGCTTCGTCCATCTCCGCGTCCACTCCGAATTCTCGATTGCCGACGGCATCGTGCGCCTCGACGACCTCGTCAAGGCGGCGGCCAGGGACGGCCAGGGCGCGCTCGCGCTCACCGACCTCGGCAACGCATTCGGCCTCGTCCGTTTTTACACCGAAGCCCGTGGCAAAGGGGTCAAACCCATCGCCGGCTGCGACGTCTGGATCACTAATCACGACGACCGCGACAAGCCGTCGCGCCTCCTGCTGCTGGTGAAGAACAAGCGCGGCTACCTGAATCTGTGCGAGCTGCTTTCCAAGGCGTGGCTCACGAACCAGTATCGCGGCCGCGCGGAAGTCGACGTCGCCTGGCTCGAAGAAGGACTCGGCGAGGGCCTGCTCGCGATCTCGGGTGCGCAACAGGGCGACGTGGGTCTCGCGCTCGCGGCGGGCAATGCGGAAAGTGCGAAGCGCCATGCGCAGCGCTGGGCGAAGCTGTTTCCGAACGCGTATTACATCGAGTTGCAGCGCTGCGGCCAGCCCGGCGGCGAGCAGTATGTCGAGCAGGCGGTGGCGCTCGCGTCGCAACTGAAGCTGCCGGTAGTCGCCACGCACCCCATGCAGTTCATGACCGACGAGGAATACACCGCGCACGAAGCGCGCGTGTGCATCTCGGAGGGCGACATCCTCGCGAATCCGCGCCGCCAGAAGCGCTTCACGACCGATCAGCGGTTTCGCACGCAGGAAGAAATGGTCGCGCTGTTCGCGGACATTCCTTCGGCAATCGCGAACACCATCGAAATCGCCAGACGCTGCAATCTGACGCTCGAACTTGGCAAGCCGAAGCTGCCGCTGTTCCCGACGCCCGACGGCCTCTCGCTCGACGACTATCTCGTGCAGCTTTCGCGGGAAGGTCTCGAAAAGCGCCTCGTGCAGCTGTATCCGAACGAGGCCGAACGCGAGCAGGAGCGCGCGCGCTACAACGAGCGGCTCGAATTCGAGTGCGGGACCATCATCAAGATGGGCTTCCCGGGCTACTTCCTGATCGTTGCGGACTTCATCAACTGGGCGAAGAACAACGGCGTGCCGGTGGGGCCGGGCCGGGGTTCGGGCGCGGGCTCGCTGGTCGCCTACGCGCTCGGCATTACCGATCTCGATCCGCTGCGCTACAACCTGCTGTTCGAGCGCTTCCTGAATCCGGAGCGCGTGTCGATGCCCGACTTCGACATCGACTTCTGCCAGCACGGGCGCGACCGCGTCATTCAGTACGTGAAGGAGAAGTACGGCGCGGATGCCGTCTCGCAGATCGCCACCTTCGGCACCATGGCCGCGAAGGCCGCGGTGCGCGACATCGGCCGCGTGCTCGATCTGGGCTACAACTTCACCGACGGCGTCGCGAAGCTGATTCCGTTCAAGCCGGGCAAGCACGTCACCATCGCCGACGCGATGAAGGAAGAGCCGCTCCTGCAGGAGCGCTACGACAACGAAGACGAAGTGCACCAGCTGCTCGACCTCGCGCAGCTCGTGGAAGGTCTCACGCGTAACGTGGGCATGCACGCGGGCGGCGTGCTGATCGCGCCGGGCAAGCTCACCGACTTTTGCCCGCTCTACACCCAGGGTGACGAAAGCGGCGTCGTGAGCCAGTACGACAAGGACGACGTGGAAGCCGTCGGCCTCGTGAAGTTCGACTTTCTGGGCCTGACCACGCTCACGATTCTCGACTGGGCCGAGCGCTATATCCGCATGCTCGATCCGTCGAAGAAGGACTGGTCGCTCGCCCAGGTGCCGCTCGACGACGCGCCGTCGTTCCAGATCCTCAAGAAAGCGAATACGGTCGCCGTGTTCCAGCTGGAAAGCCGCGGCATGCAGGGCATGCTCAAGGACGCACAGCCCGACCGCTTCGAGGACATCATCGCGCTCGTGGCGTTGTATCGTCCGGGCCCGATGGACCTGATCCCGAGCTTCTGCGCGCGTAAGCACGGCCGCGAAGTGGTGGAGTACCCCGATCCGCGTGTCGAACCTGTTCTGAAAGAGACCTACGGCATCATGGTCTACCAGGAGCAGGTGATGCAGATGGCGCAGATCATCGGCGGCTACTCGCTCGGCGGCGCGGACTTGCTGCGTCGCGCGATGGGCAAGAAGAAGCCCGAGGAAATGGCCAAGCACCGCGAGATTTTCGCGGAAGGCGCGGCGAAGAACGGCCTCACGCGCGAGAAGGCGGACGAGACCTTCGACTTGATGGAGAAGTTCGCGGGCTACGGCTTCAACAAGTCGCACGCGGCCGCTTACGCGCTCCTCGCTTATCACACGGCGTGGCTCAAGGCGCACCATCCGGCCGAATTCATGGCAGCGAATATGTCGCTCGCCATGGACGACACCGACAAGGTGAAGATCCTCTTCGAGGATTGCCTGACCAACAAGATGGTCGTGCTGCCGCCGGACGTGAACGCCTCGGCGTACCGCTTCGAGCCGGTGGCCGACGCCAGCGTGGCCGAAGGCAAGCGCTCGCGCACGATCCGCTACGGTCTCGGCGCGATCAAGGGCAGCGGCCAGAACGCCATCGAAGAAATCTTGCGCGCGCGTGAAGAGGGCGGTCCGTTCAAGGACCTGTTCGACTTCTGCGAGCGCATCGACCGTCGTCTCGTCAATCGCCGCACCATCGAAGCGATGATCCGCGCCGGTGCGTTCGACACGATTCACGCGAACCGCGCACAGTTGCTCGCGTCCGTGCCGATGGCGATGGAAGCCGCCGACCAGGCGAGCGCCAACGCCATGCAGGCCGGCCTCTTCGACATGGGCGATGCACCGCTCGCCGCGCACGAACTGGTGGACGAGCCGGCGTGGGGCGAGAAGCGCAAGCTTCAGGAAGAGAAGGCGGCGCTTGGTTTCTACCTCTCGGGCCATCTGTTCGACGCCTACAAGGACGAAGTGCGCCGCTTCGTGCGCCAGAAGATCGGCGAGCTCAAGGAAGGGCGCGACAAGCTGATCGCGGGTGTGATCGCTTCGTTGCGCACGCAAATGACCCAGCGCGGCAAGATGCTGATCGCGCTGCTCGACGACGGCACCGGGCAGTGCGAAGTGACGGTGTTCAACGAGCAGTTCGAGGCGCACAAGGCGCTCTTCAAGGAAGACGAGTTGCTCGTCGTGCAGGGCGGGGCGCGCAATGACGCGTTCACGGGCGGTATTCGCTTCACCGTGGATACCGTGATGGATCTCGAGCGCGCGCGCAGCCGCTACGCGCAAGCCGTGAAGCTGCAGATGAACGGCAATGCCAATGCCGGCGCGCTGCGCACGGTGCTCGAAGCCTATCGCGCGAAGCCCGACGACTCGCTGCCGGCGCCTGCCGCGGAAACGCGTGGCCGCGGCGGTTTCGGGCGCGATCGCGGCGAGCGCGCGCATGCGGTCATTCCGAACGGGCTCGCGGTGCAGATCGCCTATCGCAACGATCGGGCGGAAGGCGAAGTGCGTCTGGGCGACGCCTGGCGCGTGAAACCTACCGACGACCTGCTCGCCGCGCTGCGTGGCGAGTTCGCGGGTAGCGAAATCGAGATTGTTTACTGACGGGATCGGACGGTATGGCGGTCTTCAGCGCTGCCATGCCGCGCCGTGGTTCTGCGAAACGCGCGTCGTTCAGCTCGCGAGTTCGGCCAGACCGCGTTCGGCGCGCACGGTGCCGTCCGCGATACGCACCTTGACCCTTGCTTCGTTGGAGCTTGCCTGCGCGCGCGCTTGTTCGCGGTGCCAGAGGTGGAAGATTTCCGTGGCATAGGCGCCGAGCTTGCGGTGCACGCCGCCATTGGCGAGCCGGGCCACGAAATCGGCGTCCTCGTGCCCCCAGCCGGTGAAGCTGGTGTCGAATCCGTTCACACGCTCGATGTCGCTGCGCCAGGCGCTCATGTTGCAGCCCTTGATGCCGCGCCACTTGAACTGCTCGATCACGCGCCACTTGCGATCGGGCAGCTTGACGAAGAGGGGCGCGATCTTGTTGACGTGGCCAGCGAGGCGTTGCTGAACCCAGAAGCCGAAGCCCCTATCCGCAAGCGGAATCGTCTGTGCGATCACCTGTTGCGTGAGCGTTTCGTCGAGCAGGATGCGGCTGCCGGTGATGATGGCGCGCTCACTCGCGAGTTGCCGATGGCGCGCAACGAAATCGTGCTGCGCGACGCAGTCGCCGTCGAGAAAGATCAGGTAATCGCCGCGGGCCTGCACGATGCCCTTGTTGCGGATTTCGGCGAGGCGAAAGCCGTCGTCCGGGTGCCACACGTGCGCCATGCGCACCGGACTCGACGCCGCACAGCGCGCCACGGTTGCGCGGGTCGCATTGGCCGAGCCGTCGTCGGCGACGATGATTTCGTAGCGCGTGTCGGACTGCGCGCTCAAGCTGGCCAGTACCCGTTCGAGCGCATCGGGCCGGTTGTAGGTGCTGACGATCACCGAAATCAGCATGTCGCGACGCGCGTTCATCGGCTCTCCGGTGCGGCGTCGCGGGCTTTTGCGGCGGCGGACTGCTGTGTCTCGAGGAGCATGAGCTTCAGGTAGCGGTAGTAGGTGCCTTCGGCGTTGGAGATCGCCAGCACGAAGCCCATCTTGCCGTCGAGAAAGCCGCGTTGAATGATCCAGCTGCGCACGAAGGACCAGAAGCCGTGCAGCAGCGCCTTGCGCAGGCCGCCGCGCTTGCCGCGCGCCGCGCCCTGGGTCGCGCCGTAGGTCGAATAGCTGTCGATTTTGCGGAGCACTTCGGAGAAGTCGCGGAAGCTGTAGTGAATCAGCGCCTGAGTGAGCGTGCCGACGCGCGCGTCGGGCGCGGCGATCACGCGTTCGTGCACGAGATCGTTCGAGAAGCGCGCCGCGTCGCGGCGAAAGAGCCGCGTCACGTAGTCGGGCGACCAGCCGGAATGGCGGATCCACTTGCCGCAGTAGTTCGATTGGCGAGGCACGCGGAACAGGTCGGCGCCGTTCGACTTCACGCTTGCGAGAATTTCGTCGCGAAGCTGGGGGGAGACGCGTTCGTCGGCATCGAGCGAGAGAATCCACGGGCCGCGGGCCGCGTCGAGCGCGCGCTGTTTTTGCGGGCCGAAACCGGGCCAGTCGGTTTCGACGACCGTCGCGCCGAACTCGCGGCAGATGGCCTGGGTGCCATCCGTGCTGCCCGAATCGAGCACGACGATTTCGTCGACCCAGCCGTGCGCGGAAGCAAGGCAGTCCCGAATATCGTGTGCTTCGTTTTTGACGATGACGATGACGCTGATCGCATCGGGTTTGGCGCTGTCGTTCATCGGCGCTGGCTCGCGATGGCTGGGAAGAAGGTGAAGAGGGTGGGAAGGCCGGCTGGAGCCGTCCTCGCGTTCGGAGAGCGCTTCGCATAGACGCTTGCTGCGCGCGCGTTCGTGCCCCGAAGCCGAATCGCTGAGTATATACAAAAACGCCGGCGACGACGAAACCGCCCCGGCGCCGGGCCCGTCCGGACGGATACATCGCCTCCTGGGCCGAACGTTTACAATGGCGTACCTGTTTGCCAGGGGGCGGGCAGATTACCCGCATTTTTTTCGAGGAAATTTTGGGCGAGAGATCAACCTTGAGCAAGCCGATCGGCTCCGACACCAAGTCGTCGCCGGTCGTGATTGGCCGGCGGCTGTGGCCGTATGTGAAGCCGCTTATGTGGGTGCTCCTCGCAGGCGTGATCGCGATGGCCGTGGTGGCCGCCACCGAAGCCGGCATTCCCGCGCTGCTCAAGCCGCTGCTCGATCACGGCTTCGGCACGCGCGGCGCTCCGCAAGCGAAGTGGCTGGTGCCCATCGCGGTCATCGGGCTGGCGCTCGTACGCGGCCTCGCGCAATACGCGTCCGGTTACCTGCTGCAGTACGTGTCGAACCGCGTGCTGCTCGCGCTGCGCCTGAAGATGTTCGAACGCATGATTCACGCGAGCGTCGGCTTCTTTCAGCGCGAAACCGCGAGTACGGTCATCAACGCGATCGTGTTCGAGGTCAACCAGATTCTCGGCGTGCTGCTCGGCGTGCTGGTCACGCTCGTGCGCGACTCGCTCACGGTGATCTTCCTGCTCGGCTACCTGTTCTACCTGAACTGGCGGCTCACGTTGATCGTCGCGGTGCTGCTGCCGGCGATCGGCTGGCTCGTCAGCAAGATCAACCGGCGTTTGCGCCGACTGAACCGCGAGCATCAGATGCTCACGAACGACCTGTCCTATATCGTCGAGGAGACGGTGGGCGGCTACAAGGTCGTCAAGGTTCACAACGGCGAGACCTACGAAAAGGAACGCTTCGGCGAAATGAGCCGCCGCCTGCGCGGCTACCAGATGCGCATGACGGTGTCGGGCGGGCTCGCGCAGCCGCTCACGCAGTTCCTCGCTTCGATCGCGCTGGCGATCGTCATCACCATTGCCGTTGTGCAGGCCTCGAACGACCAGACGACGGTCGGCGGCTTCGTGGCGTTCGTCACGTCGATGCTGCTCGTGATCTCGCCGCTCAAGCACCTGATCGACGTGAATCAGCCGCTGCAGCGCGGCATGACCGCGGCCGAGCTGATCTTCGGGCTGATCGACGAGCCGCCCGAGCCCGCGGGCGGCGGCTTGCCGCTCGAACGCGCGCGCGGCGAAGTGGAGTTCCGCGACGTCTCGTTTGCCTATGGCGAGAGCCATCGCGTGACGCTCGACCATGTGTCGTTCCGCATCAATCCCGGCGAAATGGTGGCGCTCGCCGGCCCGTCCGGCAGCGGCAAGACCACGCTCGTGAATCTGTTGCCGCGCTTTTTCGATCCGAGCGGCGGCCAGGTGATGGTCGACGGCGTGTCGATCGCCGATTACGACGTGCATGCGCTGCGCAACCAGATCGCGATGGTCAGCCAGGACGTGGTGCTGTTCAACGACACGGTTGCGAATAACGTCGCCTATGGCCAGACGGCCGACCGCGAGCGCGTGGAGCGCGCGCTACGCGCCGCGAACCTGTGGGAAACGATCTCGGCGCTGCCCGAAGGCATGGACACGCTGATCGGCGATAACGGCATGAAGTTCTCGGGCGGTCAGCGCCAGCGTCTGGCGATCGCCCGTGCGATTTACAAGGATGCGCCGATCCTGATTCTCGACGAGGCGACCTCGGCACTCGATTCGGAGTCGGAGCGCCACGTGCAGGCGGCGCTGGAAACGCTGATGCGCGGGCGCACGACGCTCGTGATCGCACACCGCCTGTCGACGATCGAGCGCGCGAACCGCATCCTCGTGATGGATGGCGGCCATATCGTCGAATCGGGCACGCACCAGCAGCTGCTCGAGAAGGGCGGCATGTACGCGCACCTGCACAAGATCCAGTATCAGCAAAGCGCTGCCTGAGTCTTCCGGGCGATGACGCGGCGCGCGCGTTCAGGCGCGCCGCGGTCCTGAAAGTGCGCCGGCGTGGGCCTGAGCCGTTACGTTTGGAGTGATCAGGCCGCCGCGGACGCCGTAGCGGGCGCGTGAGCGGCGAGTTGGCGGAGCACCGCGCCGACGACTTGCGCGGGCGGGATGGTGTCCACGTTGCCGCTGCCCTGCAGCCCGATGGATCGGCAGGCTTCGGTCAAACGCAGCGCGGGCGGCTCTTGATCCCTGAACAGCGAGACACTGGGCGTTTGCGTGGTGTGGGCGACGTGCATCAGGCCGCCGTCCGCGCCCACGAACAGTTCGGCGTGCGCCACGATCTCGCGTGCCTGAAGGAACGCGAGCTTGCCGGTCAACGAGCGGATATGTACGCCAGCGGGCGCGCTCGCACACAACTGCTCCGCGATCTGCGTGCCGTTGTCGGAGCCGAGCACGACGATTTCCTTCGCGGCGCCGGCGGTGTCGTACTTGTTCAGCAATTCGACGACTTCGGGCCAGCGGTTGTAGGTGCGATCGGGGTCCACGCCGCCCGCCGCGATCGCGATGAACGGACGCGCCGGCAGGAGGCCGCGCACCGACTCGCGCGTTGCCGGCTCGCTGGCGAGATAGGGCTTGCTGATCGCGGCGAGCGTGTCGGCGTCGTGGCCGAGCGAGAACACGTCGTTGACGCTCGCGAAGCTGAAGCAGGTCTGGTTGCGGTCGGGGCCGTTGAAGTAACGGAACAGGCCCGCGTAGGGCAGCTTCGCGAAGTGCCGGGTCTTGATGCGAATCGACGGCAGGTTGTACTCGGAGAGCAGGATCGCGTCGTAGCGGCTCGCATCGACCTCGTCCGGGTCACCGTAGACCTTGCCGAACACGTCGTCTTCGCTGAAAAGCGACACCAGCGACGGCAGCGCGAGCAGATCGATGCGCATGCCGAGGCCCTTGAGCAGGGCGCGGCCGGCCATGTCCATCGTCGCGTCGCCGAAGTTGCGTTTGGCGTAGACCCAGAGGATGCGCTGCGCAGGGTCCAGATGCGCCTGTTCGAGGCGCAACTGGCCGTGCGCCTTCAGAAGAAGTTGCTTGTGCAGGTATTTCTTCGCGATCTTGATGCGGCTGGTGCTGCGAAGAAACGGCTCCGGCTCGTAAGGCACGCCCCGGTAGGGGATCGTGCAGGACCGGGAAACGGCCCGATCGAGCCAGCGTGCCGGCGAAACCCACGAAGTGTTCGAGTTGGTCTGCTGAAACACGGGTCTACTTGATCTTCAAGATAACCTCTCATTATCACACGATAGCAGCTCGTGCGCTTGACGAAGAATCAGGGACGGCTTAATGGGCGGCCACCGTGGGGTACGAACTCCCGCGGCAGTTCGGGCAAGAAGAATGTATGCGTACAATATCGCGTTTCTCGTCATGCTTCGCACCCAAAAGCCGCGAAGTCAGGACGTCATGAGAGAACCCATTTCTTCAGGCTTGCGTGCTGGCCGTTCTCGCGGCGAGCACGAAATGCACGCATGTCAAATCTGACCCTTTCTAGGGCAAACCTTCATGTTCAGTATTCTGATCCCGACCTGGAATAACCTGCCGTATCTCAAGATGTGCGTCGACAGCATCCGGCGCCATTCTTCGTTCGAGCACGAGATTCTCGTGCACGTCAACGACGGCAGCGACGGCACGCTCGACTGGGTCCGTGAGCAGGGTATCCGCCATACGTGGAGCAAGGGGAACGTGGGCGTATGCCTCGCCGTGAACGACGTGGCGCGCCTCGCGACGACCGGGTGGATCCTGTTCATGAACGACGACATGTTCTGCACGCCCGGTTGGGATACGGCCTTCGTCGACGCATTGCGCGAAATCGGCCCGGCGCCTGCCTATCTCGCCTCGCAGATCATCGAGCCGACCGACACCGGCAACGGCCTCGTGACGGTCGCCCACTTCGGCACGGGACCTGCCGACTTCAACGAGGCGGGGCTGCTCGAATTCGCCGCGAAGATGAACACAGTGGACCGCAACGGCATCGCGCTGCAGCCGACGCTCGTGAGCCGCGAACTTTGGCTGCGCGTGGGTGGCTATAGCATCGAGTTCGGGCCGGGCATGAGCAGCGACGACGACTTCCTGATGAAGCTCTGGCTGGTCGGCTGCCGCACGTTCCGCTCGGTCGGCGCGAGCCGCATCTACCATTTCGGCTGCCGGACGACGGGACGCATTCGCCGCAACCGCGGCGGCCGCGAATTCCTCCTGAAGTGGGGCGTGACGCAGCGCGACTTCAAGTACAACTACATGGCCCGCACGGCCGACGCCGCGCCGGGCACGCTTGCGAACGTCCCGCGTCCCAACTTCGTGAGCCGCCTAAAGCGGGTGATCTACGCGTTCGGCCTTTATCCGACTCAGGATCTCGAAGCGTGGGAGCCCGATCTGCCCGCGCAGCTCCAGCACACCGCTTCGTTGACTGAAAACGCCACGCCGCGTCAGTAATCGCGCCAACGCCGATGGCGCCCTTCGGCGCCGGATCGCGCGGACTTTGCCTCGAATTGGAACAGTGCCTTAGGATTCTAGGGGTTAACCCTAGGGATTCGTGAGCATACGATGTGTACATCGGTCGCATGCACACACAGTCGCACGTCGATCGCCAATCCAACTGGAGGTCGTTTCCATGAAGTCCCTGATTCAAGCCGTTGCCGTCGCCACCGTTCTTGCCGCTGCCGCTCTGCCCACCGCTTCGTTCGCGCAGTCGCACTCGACCATCACGCGCGCCCAGGTGCGCGCCGAACTCGTGCAGCTCCAGCAGGTGGGCTACCGCGTCGGTGACGGTGACAACGCCCATTACCCCGAAGCCATCCAGGCCGCCCAGGCGAAGGTCGCAGCGTTGAATGGCGCAAACAGCAGCTACGGCGGCGTGGCGAACGCCTCGCAAGCGGGCGGCCGCGCCACGGTTTCGCCTGAAGACTGGAACGCGATGTACTCGCGCTAAGCCGTCGCGGCGCGCGCGCCTTTTATGAAGTCCGCGAAGGGGAAGGGGATACGTCAGACAGTGCGAGGCGCTTCGGCTTCGCTGTCCGCAGGTTCTGCGGCGTAGGACGTTTCCTCCAGCCGCGCGAGCAGCGTGCGGGCTTGCGCGAGCGTGTCGCCCGTCATCGGCTGGAACGCGAAGTGCAGCGATTTTTCGAGCTTCGCGAAGTTGCGCCGCGTGCTGCGTGTATAGGCGGGATCGTAGTGCTGCGCGACGAGCGCCTCGTAAAGCTCCGCCCGTCGATCTTCGTCGAGCAGCTTGCACCACGATTCGATGCGCTCGCGCCCGTGCAGCGGCGTGAGCTTGTCCAGTTGCTCGCGGAAATACGTACGTTCGTCGAACAAATGTCCGTACTCCTCGAGCAGCAAGTCGATACGTTCTTTACGCGCGACGTCGAGTACGACACAAGGCGCGGCATGCAGACGTTCGACGAGCGCGGGCGGCAGCGTGATGACGCCGATGCGCCGGCTCTCGGCCTCGACGAACACGGGCCGCGTGGCGTCGAAACCGCGCAGCGTCTGCACGAGCGCCGTATCGAACGACTTCTGCGACGGCTGCGCCCGCTGGGGCAGCGCACCCAGCAACGAGCCGCGATGCGCGGCGAGCCCTTCGAGATCGAGCATCTGCGCGTTCGCTTGTCCCAGCGCCTTCAACAGGCGCGTCTTGCCGCTACCCGTCGGGCCGGCCACCACGATATAGCGAAAGCCTTCAGGCAGTGTGCCAAGCGCTTCCACGACCGTCTGCCGGTACGCCTTGTATCCGCCATCCAGCTGACGCGCGCGCCAGCCGATCATGTTGAACCACGCCGTCATCGAGCCGGAACGCTTGCCGCCGCGCCAGCAATAGATGAGCGGGCGCCAGTTGCGCGGACGGTCGGCGAACAACGTGTCGAGATGCATGCCGATGTTGCGCGCCACCATGGCCGCGCCCACGCGCGTCGCCTCGAAGGGCGAGTCCTTGTACATGGTCCCGACGATCACGCGCTCCTCGTTGCTGAGCACGGGTGCGTTGATCGCGCCGGGAATGTGGTCCTCGGCAAATTCGAGCGGCGTTCGTACATCGACGATCTCGTCGAATTCGCCGATCTGTTCAATGGTGACGCGCTGGTGATTCAACTGCGATGCTCCGGTGATGCCTGCCACGGCGTCGCGCTACATGAGCACGATGTCGTACTGTTGCGATGTTTTTGAATAATTGCAACGAAATCAATTACTTGTGTGATTATCTGGCTCGCCGTCGTCTGCTAGCTACCAATCTAGCTACCAATTGAACCGACGCATGAGGCCGGGCGTCAGTTTAACTCGCGTGGAGCCCTTCGCGCCGATACTCAGGGTTCGCGCGCATGCGCGCGCGTAGGCATGGGAAAACTCGATCTCGAGCGCCGCCTGACCTCCGCGCGCGCACGCGCGTAGGCGTAAGAAAATTCGATGGCGCGAGCTTAGCGCTGCCCACGCCTCGATCGAACTCGGCGATTCTTGTGCCACTCGTCGAGGGCGGCGAAATCTGGCTCGAAGTCGCCAACGGTGGCGGTTTTTGGATCATCTGAGACACCGAGGCGCCTGTCCCGATAAAGGCGCAGGACTTTGGGAGCACCGATGCAATCAACAACGAACGCCCAGCCATTCTTTTCGAGCCAGCGAATCATACAGGCGCGCTGATTGGGCTGACAGCCGACGAGATCGGCAAGCTCGGAGGAGGTGAGGTAATCGCTCATCGGTTTCGACGGGGGCAGCTTCACGAGGTAAAAAGATAAGCGGTATCTTCCCCCTTTCCCAATGGAGAACACTAATGTTCCTCGACGAAGAAGAGCTGACCCAACTCACGCGCAAGCAGCAGAACGCGGCGCGCATTCGCGTGCTCAACGCGATCGGCGTTCAGCACAAGATCCGCCCCGACGGCTCGATCGCGGTGCTGCGCCAGCACGTCGAGCAAGTCTTTGGTCTGAAAAAGCCCAAAAAGGAAGAAGGATCCGGGTGGGTCCCGAGCTGGTTAAAGTAGTAAGCCAGTGGGTTTCCGAACGCGCTGCCCGGGACCACTGACAAAACTGACGGAGGGGCCGCCGATGTTAGTGCGGAGGCGGCCGCCTATGAGTCAATGTTGATAAGGGTTTCGGGGTTGTTGCCCGTGTCTACCCACCAAAAATCAAAATGCCGATCAGACGCTAATGATGGTCATTCAACGTTGCCTTCGGAGATAATTTCCGGCTGGGGCCTTTCCCTGATCTCCTTGGCTGCCGCGGCGTCATGCCATTTCTTGATTGCATCGTCTGAAACATGACTAGCGACGTTTTCTCGCCACGCATTCCCCGATTTAATGAATACGGCGGAGCGACGCGGAATGTCCTCAATTATTTTAAGCGGCAGGTCTTTCATCCGTTCACGATCTGGGTGGTCAGCCAGACTGTCGAGCAGCCACTGATTACTCACTCGTGCGTCGTCCCAGTTCTTTTGCGTACACAAACCGTCGATCATGGTGAAGCGAATATGTTCACGCGCGAGCAGCGTTTTTGCGAGTTCGGCATATGAGCTATTTGATGGGGCCCTGAGCCATTCAAGGAAGGCCTGATCGGGACGATCGCCGAACTCGAAGTCTTTACTGCCAGTCAGCTGGGAGATTCCGTAGTACATCAAAAAACCCGAGTGGGTTTGCACTTCTTCAGGCTGCGCTTCGAACCAATCAGCCATAGCTTGCAGTGGTGTCGGCATTGCTTGTTCCCCGTTACGTAGTGATCCGCTAATAGACCGTAAACCGCTCGAGAAAGCAATATTCGCGGTGAGATCGCGGCATCGCCTCGTTGAAGTATGCGATAAAAGACTGGGGCGCCTCTCGTGCATTTTGAAGCAACGCCACCACTGACAAACCTGACAGAAGGGGTTAGCCTTCTTCGCCAGCCTAGTTGCCGTCTGAAACTAGCCGCTCGAATGTGGCCGCTGCCAGCTGCGACACCTAGAGAACTATGACTACACAAAACCCGAATGACGCGCGTGCGGTAGCGGAAGAATTGTCCCATCGTCAAGTCTTGAGGACTTCACTTGAAAAGTGGTGGGAGCGATTGGCGGAGCGGTCCTCAGCGTGGGACCTTGAGACCGTCAAGCACCTTGTCGTGCTAAATGCCGCGGGCTTCGCGGGGGTGGCAACACTGCTCGCAGGGAGTAGGCCGCCTCAACCCGGATGGATAGGCCGGGCGACGCTGCTCGGATATGGCTTTGGCGTGGCCCTCGCGATTCTCAACATGTACCTCGTAGCCGTGCGCTTCGACAAGATGACCGAGGAGATCAAAACGCGAATCGTGCGCACTCACGATTTATCGAGCCCGATGAATGACGTCTTCGATCCGCTCACGGCGGGACGCCGGCTCGGCATCTCTGGTCAGATATGCGGATGGGCAGCTGCCATCCTCGCGGTGATTAGCACGCTTGCGATTGGCTTCAGCCTCGTGAAGTGACATGGAGTCGCGACAGAAGGGGAGCTAGCCTTCGTCTTCGTCCTCGTCATCTGACGTGAGCTGCTCATGGTGGTATGGCATCAGCGTTTTCGCCGCCTCGACGCGATGCTCCATGGCGATGCCTGGATTGCCCATTACGGCCTCCAGAAACACCATCGAGTCTTCGGTTTTCGGAACTGCATCCCACGCTGGATCGCGCTCTGTCGACATACTGTCCTCCTAGTTTTTTCTATTGCTGACGACCAGCCGCGGCGGCGGCGGCATCGATGCAAACTTGCTCGCGGCTTTCTTGGCCGCATCGGCCTGCTCGTCCTTCTTGCCGCCTTCGCCCTTCTTCACGTATAGGAACGGCAGCGCGGCCGAGGCAGCGCGAACCTGAATTGCCGTAGCATCAATGCGGCCGAGCGCGATGTCCTGCAGCAGCTTCAGCATGTCGCAATCGTCTACCGGCACCGGGACTGCCTTCGTCCGCTTGAGTGCCCCACCATGCGGCTGCGCCTCCAACTCATCTTTCTTCGCAGCCCGGCGCGACACGGTCGATTTCGACGGCGCTTCAGCCTTCGGTTTGCGGCCGGCGCCAGCTCGAGCGCCACCGCGACCGCTCGTCGCGGTTTGATTTTTTGCAGGTTTGATTTCGTCGCTCGCGGACTTGGGCTTGCGACCGGCTCCGGGTCGCGAACCCCCGCGCCCATTGGGTTTGATGGTCATTTGATTTCGCCTGTTTGATTACCGAGAGGTGTTTAAAGGGGGATTTTTTCTCCGCATGGGAGGACGCGCGGTGTCTCACATAGCGCAACGCCAAAGAATGAAAGCCCCCCGGGGGCGCTGTGCCATGGGAACGCGCAGGCGGCCCGCTGTGGCGTCCGCACGAGCGCGTTAATACGACGGCGACCCGCAGCAGCGCAGGCTGTCCTGATTGCGTTTGTGTAGCATGGTGCTTTTCGGAGGACTTCATGTCGAAACAGCAGCGACCCACCAACACCGAGCTGATCGAACGAGTGACTGCGGACGCCAAGGCGTTCTTCGAGGCGCATCCAGCGCGGAACCTGTACGCCGGGTATCTCGGCAACTCAGATACTGGCGCTTGGGCATACCTCGTTATGGAGCGCAGTGGGCCATACGGCGCGTTCGAATTCACGCCGCCGTCCGACGAGTTCACCCGCGAGCAGTTCACGACACTGCTCAACCACATGCCACGCGGCGAGACAATCATGAAAGAGTCTGCTGACAAGGTCGGCGGCACCGTGCGCGCCGCCGTCGATGCGCTGCTTGCACGCGCCTTGTCTGTCGCACCGACCAGCTCGACGAAGCATTGATGTAGGGCTGCGGCGTGCAGCCCGGATCGATCGCGAGCTCGCACGCTAGACACTCCGGTTCCTGATCTGCCATGCGTAACCGCCCTGGCCTTTCATCTTCTGGTCCATACGCTGATCCATCCACGTTTGGATCGTCGCCTTGAGCGAAACGGCGTCCTGTTGCGTGAAGCTGTTGCCGCCGTCCGAACTGTTGATCTCGATATTGAACTGCGTCGAGCTGCCGGACGAGGCGGGCGTGATAGCGTCGAAGACGGAAGGGCTGACAGCGCCGCCACGTGCAAAGTGCGCCACGCTGCCCACGGCGCGCGCTGTGCCGCTGTTGATGGCGTCGAGATTCGGGACGCCGATGCGGCTCACAGCAGACGCGTTGAGCACATATTCGCCGTTCGATAGCATCGCTGGGATGCTGTCGCTCGTCGACGTGCCGGGCCCGAACACATGGCCGCCGTCAGCCAGATGGAACACGCCAGCGTAAGAGGTCGGTGCGCTCGGTGCGCTGAACGCGCTGCCGAGATACTCGGAGGCCATGCTGAAGAGACTAGACATCGCCATGCGCGCCTGCATCCGCACCAGGTCGGAGATCATGCTATCGATCAGGCTGCGGAAATTGAGCTTGCCGGAAGTCGCGAACGTGGCCAGTGAGTCTTCCATGCCTTTCGCCATGCTCGTGAACATCGAATCGACCTGCCCAGCCACATTCTTGGCACTGTCCGCGTATTCCTGAATCGCGCGCGATGCACCGACGGTCCAATCGCGGTTTGCCGCAAGAATGTCGTCCGAAGACTTGCGGGCAATTTCGACGGCGCTGTCGTAGTACGCCTGCGTTGCCTGCAGCTCGGAGTTGTACTGATCCTTACTCAAGCGGCCTTCCGTGAGCGACTTGGCGAGCGCAGCGCGCTTTTTGTCATAGTCCTCCATGAGCTTGATCTGTGCGTCGTAGTCCGCGCGGGTGCTCGTTCCCATCGACAGGCCGGCCAGCTTCTGGTCTGCGGCGGTCTGTTGCGTTTTCAGCTGTTCCGTAAGGCTGTCCGTGTACACCTTCAGCGCGTCAGTCTGCTTTTTCGCCAGCGTGTCGGTGTCGTCGGCGAACTTCTGGTAGTTGCCGGTCATCTGCTGCTGCAGGCGCGCGATGTCGTCTGCATACTTGCGATACGCCTCGGCGTTCTTCTTTCCTCGCGCGAGGTCCTCCATCTGCTTGTCGAGGTCGATACGCTTTTGCAGCGATCCCTGTTCGGCGACGTAGCTCTGAGTCAGCGCATCTTGCTCGCTGATAAGGCCATCGGCCCGAAGCGCTTTGATGTGCTCGAGCGACGTCCGCAGCGCATCCTCGATCTGCTTCTGCTGATTCTGGAGAGTCGAGAGGTCCGCATTGACCGCGTTGTCGTTGGTGCGGGCCGCATGGGGATGCTCGATCTTCTGAGAGTCGAAGGCGATCATCTGCTTGCGCTGGGCTTCAAGCTGCGCTGTCAGCGCGGGCTGGAGCGGTCCCGCCTGCTTCAGAAGCTTGATCCGGTTGTCGATGATCTCGTTGTCGCGCGCGATAGCCTCGGTTAGCTTTTGCGCGGGCGAGAGCGTGCGCTCGTACTCTTTGCGGACCGATTCTTGCGACTCGGCCAGCAGCGTTTTCGTCTTCTTGTTCCTATCCGCGGCGGCCTGCTCGGCATTGTTGGCGTCGACGATCTTCTGCTGGGCAGCAATCAGCGGGCCATAGTCGGTGTAATCGAAATTGGCGGTGCGGCCGCTTTGCTGTGCCGCCTGCTTTGCCTTGAGATCGTTGAGCACGTCGAGATCGGTCGACTTGCCGCTAAGCGCGCGCGTGTAGCGATCCCACGCCGCCATCACGTTGTCCCAATAGCCGATCATCGCGGAAGTGTGCGTCTTCGAGCTCATGTCGATGTCCGCCAACTCCTGCTGGACCAGGATTGCGAATGCCTCGTGCTTACGGCCCGTCTTATCGAGCTGATCGATAAGCGACATCTGGGCCTCGGTCATCGTGTGGTGAGATGCCTGGTATTCTTCGGCCGCCTTCCGCACATCGTCCTGCTGCCTGAGCAGGCTATCCAACACCTTGTCGAATGCTTCGCCGGTCGATTTCGCCATCGCCTCAGCAACGGTACCCACTTGTGGGAATACGTCGGCAGAGACGCGCCCGGAGGCGATGATCTGGTTGAGATCGTCGGTTGCCTTGCCAACGCTGACGCCAAAGCGTGCCGAAAGAGCTTCGGCGAGGCCTTGCACCGATTCGCGCGTCTGACCCGCCCATCCGGCGGTCGTGTTCATGGCGTCATTGAACGCGTGCGCACGCTCCGCCGCGAGGTCGATTGCCTTATACATGCCATAGGCCGCAGCGCCCATCGCGGCGATGCCGAGCGCAACGGGATTCGCAAGATATTTGAGCGCGTCGAGCCGCTCAGCCATCACCATCATAGAGCCACCGAATCGTGACCAGTTTCCCTGCAGCATTTCGTGGCCAAGCACGAGCATTTCCGTGCGTGCGCCAGCGGCACTGTGGCCGGCGCCTGCCGTCGCGGCATCGGCAGCCTTGATCTTGTCGATGTATTGCTGCGCGGCATCTGATACGCCGAGCTCAGCCGCCCGCAGCGCCATCAGCTCGGTCCGCGTCTTGCCGGCTTGATCGGCCTGCTTCTGGAGCGCGGTGAGCCAGCTCTCGGCAGTGCGCTGGGTTTTACTGAACGCGTCCACCGCGGCCTGCCCCTGGTCAGACAGCGCCTTGCGCACGTCGTCGACTGCCTTGACTGAATTCGACATGCGCTGGTTGTACGCCGCCTGGCTCGTCATGAAATCAGCCATGCTCTTGCGCGCCCGGTCCATCGCGGACACGTAGCCGGTGGAATCGCCAGTGAGGCGCACTACGGTTTCATTAGCCATTCGTCAGCTCCTTTACCTTCCGGTCGATCACTTCGCCGAACTTGTCGGCGGCTGCCTGCTTTGTCGCTTCGTAGGCCGGGCGCAAGAACGGCTGCGCGGCCTCCCTGGACGATCCATGTTCCTTCAGCTCAAGGAAGCGTCCGTAGAATGCGTCTTTGCTCCACGTCACGAGATAGGTCGCACGAATACCCTCGACGGAGCGCTCTTTGTCGTATGCGAGCAGGATGTTGTCGCGAAGCATCCCGGGATACCGCGTCTGTCCTTTGCTTTGCCACGACCTGTCGCCTATCGGTGCGCGAATCTTCACTTCTTCGAAAATCAAGCGCGCGCCGGCGACGGTTGCCTGCCTCAACACGGATTCGCTCGCCACCTGCTCGAGTGCATCAATGATGGATGCCATCGCATCGGGGTTCTCGATCGTCAGTTTTCCTGTTGCCATATGCATTGCCTCAGTACACGCCAACGACCAGATTGCCCTTCACGATATGCGGGTAGCTCAGACCCGACGTTGAGCTATACGTCCAGTAGGCGCCGTTCGCGTCGATCGTGATGATTGGCGAAGCCGTCTGGTTTGAGATGTGGAAGTACAGCTGCTCGGGCATGAATGACCAGAAGGACGTACCGTCCGACAGGTCAACCGGGTATGAGCCGGGGTTTCCGTCGATGTAACGTATGCCCTTGATGCGCCCGAGCCGGTGCGTGCCGTCGAGCATCAGCGTGCCGTTCGCATCCCAGATTTGAAGCCCTGCTGTCATAGATCCTCCAATTGACAGTGTGTTATCGACCCGCGAGCAGGCGGCCGATGACGGTTCGATAGCTCGCGATGCCGTCCACCATGCCCGCCGCGTGGGCTGCGCCCGCGCCGAGCAGGCGTCCGCCACCCATCTGCGAGCGCACGCGTGCCGACGTGGTGCTGCGATGACGTGCGACGGCGCCGGTGAAGGAGCGGTAGTAGTCGTCGACGCGCGACTGCATGAACTTGCGCGCCTCTGCGTCGAGCGGCTGGTATGGGTTGCCATCGACCTTGTGCTTGCCTGCCGAGATGAGCGTCGTCTCGATGCCTACCTGTTTCTGCGCGCCTGACATATCAAAGTGGGCAACATAGACGCCGATCGATCCGACCTCGCCGCCGGGCGTGACATAGAACTCGCCGGCGGCGCTCGCGATCCAGTACGCGGCACTCGCCGCCATGCTATTGGCGATGGCGACGATGCGCTTTTGTCCGCGAGCCCCGTAGATCTCGCTGGCGAGTTCACCCACGCCGTAGATCGACCCGCCCGGGCTGTCCACGTCCAGGAGGATCGAGCCGATGGCCGGATCATTGAGCGCCGCGCGGAATGCCCCCTGAAAGTCGGTCAGCCCATAGCGAGGGCTGCCGAGAAGGGCGGTCGGTGCGCGCTGGGCGATCACGCCGCAAAGCGACAGGACAGCCACGGAGCGGCCGCCGCTCTGCGGATTGCCGCCGGCAGCTCGCGCAGGCGCCGCCAGACCGCCTGCAAGGCTGAGCACGCCGTCGACGGAGTGAAGTGCGGCCGGATGGATCGCGACAATCGAATGCTCCATGCCGT
Source organism: Paraburkholderia nodosa (assembly GCF_001718195.1). Lineage (GTDB taxonomy): Bacteria > Pseudomonadota > Gammaproteobacteria > Burkholderiales > Burkholderiaceae > Paraburkholderia > Paraburkholderia nodosa_A. The sequence goes on along the minus strand of NZ_MCNV01000008.1, from coordinate 93,236 downwards.
TACGCCACGCCAACGCCAGCGATCGTGCGAACGCGCTTGGCGTACACCGTCAGCGAGTCATCCGCCGAGACGATCGGCTCGAACTGCACTGTCAGCGCGTCTTCGAAGCTCTCGAATCCCGCCGTGCCGATCTCGCGACACAGGGCACGCATTGCGCTTTGCGCTGCGACAAGTTCCATTGCGGCCTTGGCCGCCCGTTCAGCCACCTTGCGCACATCGGCTTCCTTCATGCGCCTGGACGAGAGCCGCTGACGCAGGATGCCGAGCGTTTCGTGGTGCGAAAACAGCCCACGCTGGAGAACTTCCATATCGGCCTTCGTACGGAGGTGCTCCGCCCGCAGGTCCTCGAATTCCTGATCGGCGGGCGACGTGGAAAAGCCGCCATTGAGGACATGCATGGCGAGTTCTTCGGCGGTGACTGGGGAAGTGGACTTCTTGCCATTCTCCAGCTCCGCACGCAGCGCACCTTCGCGCCGGTTTAGCTCATTGATGCGCGCGCGCATTTTGCCGTTGAGCTCAAACGCCTCCTTGTATTCCGGGTATGCCTCGTAGATCGTCTTCATGTGGCCTGAATCCTTGGTGTCAGTGGTTGGAGATGCTGCGGTGCGCGCTTATGCGGCGCGCCGACGGTTTGCGGGAGTAGGCGCAGTATCCAGATCGGGCGGAATGTCGCCGCGCTCCGCGAGGCCGTTTTCAATGAGGACGTCGCCCAATCGACGCGGCGGACGGTGCGTCGTGACTTCACCCTTTTCGTCGAGGCGCGGGCAGGCGATGCCGAAAGCGGCGAGCGTCGGTTCCAGCTTGTGCGTCCAACTGGTCAGGCGCTCGCTCACATCGGCGCGCGTGAGCGGAAGCAGGGCCATCGCGTTCGTGTCGGCGCTTGCTTCTTTGAGCAAGTCCATGCACGACTGCACCTTGTCGGCGTTCGAGCTGTATTCAACGTACTTCCCGCCAGTGGCCCAGCTTTTGAGCGTGGCAGACGTCACGGAAATCATGTGCCGCATCTGCTGCCAGGCGTTTTCCGCATGGTCCCGGAAGGTATCGAGGCGCGTGTCGCGCGACTCGATGAGCTCCTTGCGCAGGCGGTAGTCGTCATCGCGCTTCAGATGCGCCAGGGTTTCGGCGTCTTGAGCCGCCTGCTTGTCGGCGACCTTTGCCGCTTCGAACAGGGCTCGGGCCGCCTCCAGCTTCGCGGCTGCCTCGATGCGAGCGGCTGTCGCCTTCTCGATCGCTGGGTCGTGTCGTTTGTCGAGGCTGTCGAGCTGCTTGCGCAACGTGGTGCGCTCTTCGATGTGGGCTTGCTCGACGCGGTCGAGAATCTGCTCCATCTCGGGCGCGGCGAGCAGGTCACGCACTTTCTTCTCGTCTTCTGCCGAGAAATTGGCGCGGTTGAAAATGTTGAGTCGCATGAATCATGCTCCAGAAAAAGTAAGGGGCTGCCATCCCATAGTAGGACGGCAGCCCCTTCGGACTACTGATTTCGACTCTCTAACAGATTCCCATTTCCCGGCGTATCTTTCCGTAGCGCTTTCTAGATACGCTGGGCATGGGGTGAGGCGGTGGTGCGGCGGAAGCGGCTTTCTGGTGCGCATCCGTCGCGCCCCGGCAGCGCCGTCCAGTAACGATCGCATCGAACGCGTTCCAGAAGGGCGCGAATCGGGCATTTGATAGCGACCGGTTCGCACGTGCCTTGCGCTTCACGAACTCGCATTCGAGGCGCAGCAGCAACACTTCCAACCGGTCCGCTTTCATCGAGTTGGCGGCCACAGCGACAACCATCTCGTGCGCCGCCACATACTGCCTCACATCGACACCGCGCCCGAACCTCAGGAGATCCGGCAGGGCGCGCTGCTGAGCCTGTATGCGGTCGATGAGTTCGCGCGCCGTCACATCGCACCCGCATTCGAGGCGCAGCATGGCCGCCCGCAAGTCCTCGGTGCTGTCGAATAGGTTGGTGCCGCTCATCTGTCGAACCTCCATGAGCGTCTGGCCGCCGCATCCCGCGCCGCCGCTTCAACGCGAGCGATGCGCAAACGCTCGGCGAAATGGGCGAGGTCAGGGCGCAGGGTGCTTATCGGCTGTCGCTCGATGCACATAACCACATGGTCGTAGCCTTCGTCCGGCCAGCCCTCCAATTTCGCGAGCTCATCCACCACGGAGAACAACTCGCGCTGCATGGCGTCGAGCTGCTCGCGATTGACATACGGGCCCCACGGGAGATACGGCCCATCGGCGTACAGCGCGCCGTCGCACACGAGGCCGTCGCGATCTGCGCTTTTCTCGGTATGCCCCCCGGTGGCACTGACAAAACTGACAGAAGGGGGCGGCGGCGAACTGTCTGCGCCCGACCCCGGCCGCAAGCGAGCGAGATACTTGTTCATCGATCGACCTCCGGGTGATCGGCAGCACGTGACGCGTGACTCGACGCAGTAACGTGCGAGTCACGTGCGGTCATGTGTGCGGGTAACGGGTTGGGATCGTGGATCATTTCTTCGCTCCCGGGTGAATGCGATAGCTCGTCTTTGAGCGGCCGCCAGTCTCCGCCGCCTCAGGTACCAGATAGCCGTATTCGATCAGGACGCCAATTGCCTTCATTGCCGCTTCGCGGTTCTCCAGCCCAGACCATTGATTGCGGTAGACGTCGCGTGCCGAGAATCCGTCAGTCACGTCGCCTGCCTTAATCCGCCGCAGCAGCGCTTTCGCGCCGCTGACTTCCGCTACGAGCACGGAACCGTAAGCGCGCTCGGCGTGGCTGCGTAGGTACGCCGCCCAGGCGAGCGCCTGATTCATGGCGTAGTCCGTTACCGGGCCAATACCGCCGTTGGCGAGGTGCAGAACGAGCGCGAGCGACGGCACAAGCTTTCTGTACTTCGCAAGGTGCGACTCCATCGCTGGGTGCAGATCGCCGCTGCGCAGCGTATTTTCATGCTCGGCACGCCACTCGACGAAGATCTCCATCGCGCCGGGCGACAGACGCAGGAAGGGCGGGTTGCCGTCCGGCTCGCCGTCGGGGCCCGTAGGAACCTCGGAGAGCCACGTCTCTACCGGGTCGGCATCAATGAGCCGGTGGAATACGCCGTGCGCGGCGTGCTTCGCCTCGGCATCTGGCCAGCAATCGACGTTCTCCCACCTCTCGCGCGGAACGTCAGGCCATACCAGCACGCCGAAACGCTGTACGAGTCCGTCGTCTGCCGCGCCCCCGCCGATTGCGCTGCGCAGGTATTCCGACAGTCGCCCGGGCTGCGTCGAGCCGATCAGCGATAGGCAAACTGCCTCGATGCGCTGATGGCCGCGCATGATCCGGTCCACGACATAGCCGTCGTTGCCATTCCAGCCGGTCAGGTAGAAGCCGCGGGCGCTTTCCTGCCCATCTCGGTCTAGGCCCTTCAGCAGGCTAACCAGCTCATCGCGGAACACGCCAACGCCCTGTGGATTGTCGGCGCAGATCTCGCCCAGCTTCTCGACCGTCGCGTCATTGACCAGGTACCGCATGAGCTTCGGAGGCTCAGGCGACTCGGACGAACGCACGTCGACAGCCGCGTCTGGGTTCTTTTTGAGCGCCGCCATCGCTTTCTTGTCCGCTGCGTCCTGCCGCATCTTGTGGAGCTTTACCTCGCCTTCGTGGTCCGCAAGTTCATCGTCGAAGCGCTGGCTGGCTTCCATGTCGAGCCGCTTCACTGGCGCTAGCACGGCGCTCATCGCCGGCGACTTCATCACGCCAGGGCGGCCGACGATGCAGACCCACTGATTGGCGTACTCGGTCCAGTCGTCACGCAGCTTCGGGCGCACGCCGACGCGGCGGCCAATGACGATACCGAGCGCACCGATGATGGTCGCGCCGATGAAATCCGGCGGACACTGCACGCGGTTTGCGATGTCTTGCGCCCAAGGCCGCAAGCTTTCGGGCAAGAGCGCCATATCGAACGGCTCGACGGGCTTGAGCGAGTCCGGCAGCGGCTCGATGTCCGGCCATTCGACTGAAGCCGGCGCATTGGCAAAGAATTCGGAGCGCACCTTCTCAATGCGCTTACGATCCTTTGCCGCATCGTTGACTGCGAGCGTGTTATCGATGTCAAAATCGTCTAGGTAGTCGATCACAGGCGGCCCTCCGCTGCTTGCCGGGTCAGCCATTGTTTGGCCGAGGCGATGATGTACTGCGTTACCCATTCGTCGTGCTCCTTCCATGCTTTTTCGCCCATAGCCATACGGCAGCGGTTGCGCTCCCGTTCGATCATCTGGCCTACCTGGGCCTTGATTGCGTGGCCCTTGCTCATGCCGCGCCTCGTAAGGACTGCTCAGCACCGCGAATACGCCGAGATCCGCGGGGCGCTTTGGTAGCAGCTCCTTCGCTTGCTACCGGCTCGACAGGACTGACAGTGAAGCCGATGCCACCGATTTCCTCGCACATGCGGCGAGCTTCCGCCCACGCAGCCTGCTGGTCGGCGAGCGCCATACCGTAGTAGGTGCCAGAGCGCCAGAGGCCATCAACTTCGCGGCCAGCGTCGTGCCAGATCGGCATCCAAAGGGCATTAGCCATTTCGAGCCTCCGTTTCGCTGTTCAGCGCGGTGCGAATGTCGGACATCAGGTCGGCCATTGCCCAGGAAAAATTCGTGCGTGCGGTCGGGGTCAACTCGTTGGGCGCCGATTCGTCAGCAACTTCTAGCACTATCAACAGGGCTTCCAACTGGAGCGTCTTTCGATTGAGAAGGTCGCGGGTCTCGCTACGCATGGCGCACCTCCATCGGCTGGGCGAGCGCGGCCAACGCGAGCAGGGCGTCAGCGCAGATGTCGAGCGCGTCAAAGACGGTGGGCGCGAGCGTAGCGGCGCGCAGGGCGCTATTCGCGAGTTCGATAGGGGATGGCGTTTGCTCGGGACGAGCGAGAGCTTGGCGCATGTTGCGGCCTCCACAGACTGGTTGAACAGCCCGGCACGCCGCTCTCAAACGGGGTGGCCGGGCGCAAGGCAGGGTTGAGAGACCGGCGTCTGTGGATACCGGCGTGCGCGAACGCACCCCCACCAAGGCCCGACCATAGAAGAAGGCACTTGATGTACGGACGTAAAAAAACCGCACAGCGGCGGTTGTCCGCCACAGAACTTTCCGGCTCTCACCCCGGGTGGCTGTTGTCTCAGCCACGTGAAAAGTATACGCGCGTCGGTTTACGCTGTGCAAGCGCATTTTTTCGAAAAGAGCCCCCGGGAGCACTGACACAACTGCCATAAGCCCCCTTTTGTCAGTTGTGTCAGTGAGGGGTGGGGCTGTATTCAGAAATTCGCGCATCAGTTCGCCCCCCTTGGATCGAAGGAGCGCGCCGCGAGCGCGAGACCGCGCATCAGCTCGGCCGCTAGTGCCGGCTTGAACATCACGCCTTTGCTCGACGGGCGATAGTCACCGTCGTCGGTCACGTACCAGACACGGACGTCGATGTACGTGTTGCCGCGGAACTCCTTCACGTCCACACGCAGACGCTCGCTCGGGTTTTTCACTAGATCGAGAAAGCGCACCAGATGGTCGGCGGCGGTGTTAACATTTGCGCTGTCTAGGGCGCTCGTCTTTCCTTCGGGGAGGCGGGCGTTTTTCTTTTGCATTAAGCCGCCTCCGGCATCAGGTTGGCGCGGAGCTGGCCGACGTTCCAGCGCGTGGAATGACCGAACTTCTTCGGGGCAGGAATCAGACCGGCGGCCACGCGCCGCCAGACAGTGGGCACAGAGCAGCCGTACAGGCCGGCAACGGTGCGCACATCGACGTGTGCGGAATCGGGTTGGTAATCGAACGAGGCGAGCGCCTTCGAGATTAGCGCCTTAGTGAGATCGGACATCTGTATCGCTCCTGGTATGGCGCGACACGGCCCGGCGAGTGTCGCGCCGTCGTGATTCGACATGCGACGGGCGACACCAATACTATTGACCGAAAAACGCTTCGAAAACACGCATGCCGGTACGCTGAGAAGGCTGCGGCACGCTGATTACTTTACTGGCACGATGCGCAGTTTGCCGGCATTCCTACCATTCTCCCTTTCCCATTCCCGGCACAGATCCTCGATGTATTTCGTGCTCGCCAGATTCTCAAATTTCGAGAGCATGTCGCGTGCGAAGGCGGCTTTGCTGCGGTAGTTGGATGGCGACCTCTGCCACTCCTTCCAGCAATCCTTGACGCTTTCGAGGTCGCGCCGTTTGCCGCTTTCCGCGTGCCGTTTTCTCGCGATCTCGCTTTGTCGTCGACTGTTCGCGCGTGCTCGGCCTTCTGGTGAAATGGCGCAGTTTTCGTAGACTAGCTCAAGGGAGCGGACGGCGATTGATGAGGCAAACGAAGCGGTCCTCGCATCTCCATCGCGCAAAGCATCAATGAGCCTGTCGACGCACCACACACCGTAGGCCAGCAGCATTGCATTTTCGGAATTCGCCGTTAGATTCGGGACCGACTCCACCATGCTCTCGAAGCGGAAAGGATGAACGAGGTAGAGCGGATCGCCCGTGTGCGTTTCGACTAGTGATAGATAGTCATTCATCGACTTGTCGAACGACAGCGGCGTGAGCTTTCGCCCTAGAGTCTCCTCTTCGATCTCGACGAACAAACACATCAATCCGGCTAGATGCCACCAGGTGAAGACTGCGAAGTCTTCGCCGAACAGCTGGTCGTCTCCGACTATCCAGTCTTTCCACGGGCCGTGCTTCGGATCTTCGCCGTCATGGCCGAAATATTCTGCTAGCGAAAAATTCTTGATATGTTGTTGCATGGCTAAATCGTCAGGCAGATTGTCGTATAGGCGTCACGTTCCAGCGTTCGTCGCGCATTCGTGACTCGAGGAAAGCGGCCCACAGTTCGAGTGCACTGCGGCGCTCGGCATAGTAGGTGTACTGGTCATAGATGCCCTCGACACCGGCCAGCTTGTGGTTGAGGCACATTTCCGAGATGTCGCGCGGCACGCCGAGTTTGCGCATGTGACTCTTCATCGTGCTGCGCAGATCGTGCGGCGTGAACCGGCGGATCTTCGGCTCGTGGTTGTCGATCCAGTAATCGATCGCTTCGCGAATTGCATCCTTCGATACGTGCGTGTCGCCGTCGTGCCGATCGAGTCGATTACTTAGGCGCGCGGGCAGAACGTAATCCGATGTGCCCGCTAGCTCAAGCAGGCGCGCAAACCATTCGACAACGCCTGGTGCGAGCGGAATGTCCATCTCGGGCCCGGTCTTGCTCTTCGGGATATGCCATCGAGCTTCTTCGAGATGGACGTTCTTACGCAGCGCGGTGTTGAGCTCGCTGATCCGCACGCCGGTCGCCAGCGCAATGCGTACCGCTAACAGGTTCACGTCGCGCATCTTGGCCGTCATAAGCACATGGAGCTCTGTTTCGGTGAGCATTAGCCGCTTCTTGACCTCCGGTCGTTTGCCGATGATCGCGTCCAGGACGATGCCAGCGCATGGGTTTGCGTCGATGAGTCGCTTTCCGACGGCATGTTTGAAGATCGCCTTGAGCACGCACCACAGCGTGAACGCCTCGACCCATCCGAGCTTTGTGCGCTCGATCTCCGCTACGACATCTGCCGCGCCCACTACTCGCACCGACAAAGAGCCCATGCCGCGCTCGACACGATCGAGGTTGCGGCCGTAGCTCTGCTGGGTACTGTCGGCGAGAGTGATCAGCACGCGCTCCCGATAGTCTTTGATGAGCTGCCGCACGCTCCAGTCCTTTCGGGCCTTCTCCTTGCGTTTCTCGACGGCAGGATTGATGCCCTGCTGAATCTCGACTCGCTTAGCCGCGGCAAGCGCGCGCGCCGGACCCAGTTTGAGGTCAGGGTAACTGCCGAGCGTCAGCTCGTGGCGGCGCCCGCCGTGGCTGAAGCGCAGCACCCATGTCGAGGCGCCGGCCGCCGACAACGTAAATGTGAGGCCGGCACCGTCCGACTTTGCGACGGGCGCGCCCGCCCGCACGAACTGCTTGAGCTCGATGTCCGACAGGAGGTTTGTCTGGCGCTTCGCCACGGCGTATTGCTCCTAGGTGGAGTCCGCATTGTTCCGGATTCTAGCTACCAATCTAGCTACCAATTGAAAGTGCGATTAATTGCGATTGGATGATACGGGAAAATTCAGGGGAATTGAAAAAGCCTTGTAGAACAAGGCTTTTGGCGGGGTCTGATGATACAGGGTGATATAGGGTAAACCCTACATCAAAACTATGTCGTACTGTTCCTGACTCAAATTCGACTCCACCTGCAGCGAAACCGGCTTGCCGATGAAGTCGATCAACATGGCGAGATGCTGCGACTCTTCCTCGAGAAAGAGGTCGATCACCTGCTGTGAAGCGACCACGCGAAACTCGCGCGGATTGAACTGGCGCGACTCGCGCAGAATTTCACGCAGCACGTCATAGCAAACGGTGCGTGCGGTCTTCACCTGGCCTTTGCCGAGGCAAGTCGGGCAAGGCTCGCACAGCACATGCGCAAGCGATTCGCGCGTGCGCTTGCGCGTCATCTCCACGAGTCCCAACTGCGAGAAGCCGTTCACGGTCACGCGCGTGCGGTCGCGCGAAAGCGCCTTCTTCAGCTCGCCGAGCACCTGGTCGCGATGCTCGATGTTCTCCATGTCGATGAAGTCGATAATGATCACCCCGCCCAGATTGCGCAGACGCAATTGCCGCGCGATCGTATGCGCCGCTTCGAGATTCGTCTTGAAGATCGTGTCGTCGAAGTTGCGCGCGCCGACATAGCCGCCCGTGTTCACGTCGATGGTCGTCATCGCCTCGGTCTGGTCGATCACGAGGTAGCCGCCGGACTTGAGGTCCACGCGGCGCGAGAGCGCGCGCTGGATTTCGGCTTCGATGTTGTAGAGATCGAAGAGCGGCCGCTCGCCCGAGTAGTGATGCAGCTTCGGCAGCACGGCTGGCGTGAATTCGGTGGCGAACTCGGTGAGCTTCTGGAACGTTTCGCGCGAATCGACCTGAATGCGCGAGGTCTCGTCGTTCACGAAGTCGCGCAGCACGCGCTGCGCGAGATTCAGGTCTTGATACAGCAGGCTCGTGGCGGGCAGGCGCTGCGCCTGGGCGAGTATCGTCGCCCACGTCTTGCGCAGATACGCGACGTCCGCCGCAAGCTCTTCGCTCGTGGCGTCTTCGGCGATGGTGCGCACGATATAGCCGCCTTTTTCGTCGGCGGGCAACACGGCCGTGAGGCGCGCGCGCACCGCTTCGCGCTCTGCCTCGCTCTCGATCTTCTGCGAGATGCCGATGTGCGGTTCCTGCGGCAAATAGACCAGCGTGCGCCCCGCGATGCTCACCTGCGTGGAAAGCCGCGCGCCCTTCGTGCCGATCGGATCCTTCACGACCTGCACCATGAGCGTTTGCCCTTCGAACACCGTCTTTTCGATGGGCTGATGATGCACCGGCGCATGCGCTTCGCCGGCAATGCGCGGATGCCAGATATCGGCCACATGAAGGAACGCGGCGCGCTCGAGACCGATGTCGATGAACGCGGACTGCATGCCCGGCAGCACCCGCACGACCTTGCCGAGATAGACGTTGCCGACGCGCCCGCGCGACAGCGTGCGCTCGACGTGAAGCTCCTGTACTGCGCCTTGCTGGACCAATGCGACGCGCGTCTCCTGGGGCGTGACGTTGATCAGGATTTCTTCGTTCATGGTTTGTTCTAGAAGTCGATGCCCGCGGCGCGCAGGAGGGCGGCCGTTTCGAATAGTGGCAAACCCATGATACCCGAATAGGACCCGTCGATTCGCTCGACGAATTCCGCCGCGCGGCCCTGTATGCCGTACGCGCCGGCCTTGCCGAACGGCTCGCCGCTCGCCACGTAGCGCGCGATCGCGGCGGGCAGCGCCGGGGCGAAGCGCACGTGCGAGCGCGAGACCGCGACGGGCAGGCACACCCCTTCGGCGTTGACGACGGCCACCGCCGTGAGCACTTCGTGCTCGCGTCCGGCGAGGCGCTCGAGCATCGCATATGCTTCGGCTGCATCGTGCGGCTTGCCGAGAATATGGCCGTCGATGGAGACCGTGGTGTCGGCGGTCAGAATCGGCGCGTGCCTGTGCGAGCCTGCGACGAGGCGCGCGCGGGCGGCGTCGGCCTTGGCGGCGCACACGCGCTCGACATAAACGGCGGCTTGCTCGCCGGGCAGCGCGATTTCGAGCGCTTCGGCGTCTTCGTCGGGGCGCGGCAGCAGCAGCTCGAAGCGCACGCCGAGCTGCTGCAGCAGCTCCTGGCGGCGCGGGCTCTGCGAGGCGAGATAGACGAACGGATAGGGCGCGTTGGTGGGCATCGGAGCGTCTTTGTCGTTACGGACTTCGGGTTGACGTGCGCGGCCGCCATGTCGGGCGCAAGCGGGGCTCGAGCGGGGGGGCGCAAGCGGGGCGCCGGCGCACGACGAGAGGCGGCGCGGGCGCACTGTAAACCTGCATCACACGCGATGATAGGGGTGATTCTGCGTGATGGTCCACGCGCGGTAAAGCTGCTCGGCGAGCAGCACGCGCACCATCGCATGCGGCAGCGTGAGGGAGGACAGGCGCAGGAGCGTGTCGGCGCGCGACTTGAGTTCGGGGTCGAGGCCGTCCGCGCCGCCGATCAGGAACGCCACGTCGCGGCCGTCCTGCTGCCACAGCGGCAGCGTCTTGGCGAGCTGCATCGTGGTCCAGTCGCGGCCGTGTTCGTCGAGCGCGACGATGCGCGCGTTCTTCGGCAGCGCGGCCTCGATGCGCGTGCGCTCGGCCGCCATGACGCTCTCGGCCGAGCGGCCCGACGAACGCTGCTCGGGCTTCACCTCGCGCAGCTCGATGCGCAGCTCCGGCGGCATGCGCTTCGTATATTCCTCGAAGCCCGCGGCGATCCAGTCCGGCATCTTGTGGCCGACGGCGACGATATGCAGTTTCATCGTGCGGGTCGATGGTCGTTCGCGAACGCGCCGCGCTTACTTCGCGGTTTTACGCGCGGCGCTCTTGCGCGCGGGCTTCTTCACGGCCGGCGCGGCTTCTTCGTCTTCGTCCTCGCCGTCCATCGGCTCGCTCGGGCGTGCGCCCACGAAGCCCGTGCTGGCGGCGAGCTTCACGCGCACCGGCTTGTCGCCCCAGATTTCCTCGAGGTTGTAGTACTGGCGCAGCGCGGGCTGGAGGATGTGGACGACCGCGTCGCCGCAATCCACGAGCACCCATTCGCCGATGTCCTCGCCTTCCGTGCTGATGATGTCGCCGCCGGCTTCCTTGACCTTCTCGCGCACGCTGTTGGCGAGCGCCTTGGTCTGGCGGTTCGAGGTGCCGCTCGCAACGACCACGCGGTCGAACAGCTCGGTCAGATGGCTCGTGTTGAAGACGCGGATGTCTTGTGCCTTGACGTCTTCGAGACCGTCGACGATGGCGCGTTGAAGTTTGCGGATGTCCATAGTTACCCGTGATGCAGATAGAGATGATGTTGAAGGATATAGTCCCACACGGCCGCGGGAAGCTTGTCGGCGGCGGTGCCGCGACGTTGCCCGCTTGCCACGCAGGCGGGCAGGTCGCGCCGGATTTCGGTCGCCGAAACGTCGAGCGCGAGCGTGTCGTCGACCAGCAGGTGGCCGTACGGCGTGGTCGCAAGCGCGGCGGCGCTTGCGCGGCGAGCGGTGGCTTCACGCGCGACTTCGGGCGGCAGCGCCGCGAAGTCTTCGTCAAAGCCGAAGCCGGGGCGGCTCGCCACGGCCAGATGCGCGAGCGAGAAAAGCTCGCGCCATTCGTGCCACGAATCGAGGTGCAGCAGTTGATCGGCGCCCATTAACAGCGTGAGCGCCGCTTTCGCGTTGCTCGCGTTGCCGTCGACGTCGCGTCGCGCACGCCAGCGGCGCAGCGTTTCCACTGTGTAGGTCGGGCCGTTGTGTTCGATTTCGTCGGCATCCACTGTCACCGTCACGCCCGGCAGCGCGAGCGAGGCAGTGGCGCCACGCGTCATGGCGAGCCGATGCTGCGCCGCGGTGACGCCCGGCTTTTGCCACGGTTGTCCGGCGGGCAGCAGGATCAACTCGTTCAGGCCCAGCACGCGCGCAAAATGGCGCGCGAGCGCGAGGTGGCCCTCGTGGATCGGATCGAACGTGCCGCCGAGCAGCCCGACGCGCCGTTCGAGCGCGTTGGGCGGGACGGTGAAAGCGTGCGTCACGGCGTCAGACCCAGTCGCGCACGGGCAGGAAGTCGCTGTAGAGGCGCGCTTCCGGCGTGCCCGGCTGCGGCTGCCAGTCGTAGCGCCAGGTGGCGCCCGGCGGCATCGACATCAAGATCGATTCGGTGCGGCCGCCGCTTTGCAGGCCGAAATGCGTGCCGCGGTCCCAGACCAGATTGAATTCGACGTAGCGACCGCGCCGGTACGCCTGGAACTCGCGCTCGGCTTCGCCGTAGGGCGTCTCACGGCGCTTTTCGATGATCGGCAGATACGCCTTCAGGAAACCGTCGCCCACGCTCCTGAGCATGGCGAACGCCTCGTCGAAGCCGCCAGTGGCGTAATCGTCGAAGAAAATACCGCCCACGCCGCGCGCTTCGTTGCGGTGCTTCAGGAAAAAGTAGTCGTCGCACCAGCGCTTGAAGCGCGGGTACAGGTCTTCGCCATAGGGCGCGAGCGCGTCGCGGCACACGCTGTGGAAGTGCTGCGCGTCTTCCTCGAAGCCGTAAAAGGGCGTGAGGTCCATGCCGCCGCCGAACCAGAACACCGGCGCCTCGCCCGCCTTGGTGGCGAGCAGCATGCGCACGTTCATGTGCACGGTCGGGCAATACGGATTGCGCGGATGCAGCACGAGCGAAACACCCATCGCCTCGAAGCCGCGGCCGTTCAGTTCGGGGCGCGCCGCCGTTGCCGAGGGCGGCAATGCGTCGCCGGAAACGTCGGAAAAGCCGATGCCCCCGCGCTCGAAGAACTCGCCGCCTTCGATGATGCGCGTGCAACCGCCGCCGCGCAGCTTCTCGCCGGGGCCGCGTTGCCAGTTGTCGGTGGCGAACGGCTTGCCGTCGAAGGCGCCGAGCGTGTCGGCGATCTGCGTCTGCAGGCCGGCCAGCCAGGCGCGGACGGCGGCGCTGTCGGGGTAGGCGCGGTTAGGGGTGTCGGTCATCGATGAAATGGGGACGGCAGCGCTCGGGCGCGGGAATCGGTTCTTCGTCGGGTTATGCGTTGGGTTACTCGGACAGACCGCCCGGCGCGGCCTGACAGCGGCAGTGTAGCGCCGATTGGCGCGACGTCCGGCGCTAACGGCGGACGCGCGGGCTGCCGGGCTGCGCGCACTTCGGACTGCTGCGCGGAGGTTGGCTTTTCGGCGCGCGAACCGGCCAGACGAAAATGCCGTGAGCGCGCCGTTGCGCGGCGGCGCATGGCCGTTCGCTGCCTTTGGGGCCGCATCGAAGCGGGCGGCCCCGGCAAAGCGCTGCGCTTACTGCTTGCGCCCAGCGGCGCGATAGCCGATGTCGTTGCGATACTGCATGCCGTCGAACGAGATGCGGTTCACGGTCTCGTACGCCACGTTCTGCGCGCTGCGCACCGAATCGGCGAGACCCACCACGCACAGCACACGGCCGCCCGAGGTCACGAGCTTGCCGTCCACCATCTGCGTGCCCGCATGGAACGTCACCGAATCGTCGGTTTCGGCGGGGATCTCACTGATGCGGTCGCCCTTGCGCGGCGTTTCCGGGTAGTTGTGCGCGGCGAGCACGACGCCCAGTGCCGTGCGGCGGTCCCAGTCGAGCTCGACCTGGTTGAGCGTGCCGGCGATGGCGTGTTCCACGACCTTCGAGAAGTCGCCCTTCAGGCGCGCCATGATCGGCTGCGTTTCGGGGTCGCCCATTCGGCAGTTGAATTCGAGCGTCTTCGGGTTGCCCTGCGCGTCGATCATCAGGCCGGCGTAGAGGAAGCCCGTGTAGCGGATGCCTTCCTTCTCCATGCCCGCCACGGTCGGCAGGATGATTTCGCGCATCACGCGTGCGTGCAGCTGCGGCGTGACGATCGGTGCGGGCGAGTAGGCGCCCATGCCGCCCGTGTTCGGGCCCTGGTCGCCATCTTGCAGGCGCTTGTGGTCCTGGCTCGAGGCGAGCGCGAGCACGTGCTTGCCGTCCACCATGACGATGAAGCTCGCTTCCTCGCCCGCCAGGAATTCCTCGATCACCACGCGCGCGCCGGCGTCGCCGAGCTTGTTGTCGGCGAGCATCATGTCGATGGCCTGGTGCGCTTCTTCCAGCGACATCGCCACGACCACGCCCTTGCCGGCAGCCAGGCCGTCGGCCTTGATGACGATGGGCGCGCCGTTCTTCTCGACGTAGGCGTGCGCCGCCGCGGCGTCCGAGAAGGTCTCGTAGGCCGCCGTCGGGATGTTGTGGCGTTTCATGAACGCCTTGGCGAAGTCCTTCGAGCTTTCGAGCTGCGCGGCTTCCTTCGACGGGCCGAACACCTTCAGGCCGCGCTGGCGGAACACGTTGACGATGCCCGCGGCGAGCGGCGCTTCCGGGCCGACGACCGTGAGGGCGACGGCTTCGCGCTCGGCGAAATCGGCGAGCTCGTGGATATCCGTGATGTCGACGTTGGCGAGCCGCTCGTCCTGCGCGGTGCCGCCGTTACCGGGTGCGACGTAGACGAGCTGCACGCGCGGCGACTGCGCGAGCTTCCACGCCAGCGCATGTTCGCGGCCGCCAGAACCGACGACGAGTAACTTCATGAGAATCCCCGAAAGACCAAGACCAGAAACAGTTGCGGCCGGCGCACAGTGCGCCGGCCGTGAAAATCGCAAGCAGGAGGCGGGGCCGAACCAGACCTCGACGCGGCCTCCCGCGCCGACGCCTTATTCCTCGGCGATCGACGCGTTGGTGTACACATCCTGGACGTCGTCCAGGTTTTCGAGAGCGTCGAGCAGCTTTTGCATCTTCACGGCGTCGTCGCCCGTGAATTCGACCTCGTTCTGCGGCTTCATGGTGACTTCGGCCATTTCGGCCTTGAAGCCCGCGGCTTCGAGCGCGGTCTTCACCTTCGTGAAGTCGAACGGCGGGCAGACCACTTCGATCGAGCCGTCGTCGTTCGTCACGACGTCGTCGGCGCCCGCTTCGAGCGCGGCGTTCATGAGCTCGTCTTCGGGCGTGCCCGGCGCGAACACGAACTGGCCGACGTGATCGAACATGAACGCAACCGAGCCGTCCGTGCCCATGTTGCCGCCGAACTTCGAGAACGCGTGGCGCACTTCCGCGACCGTGCGGGTGCGGTTGTCGGTCATCGTGTCGACGATGACGGCCGCGCCGCCGATGCCGTAGCCTTCGTAGCGGATTTCCTCGTAGTTCGCGCCATCGACACCGCCCACACCGCGCTGGATGGCGCGGTTGATGTTGTCCTTGGGCATGTTGGCGTCGTACGCCTTGTCGACGGCCAGACGCAGGCGTGGGTTCGTATCGGCATCGCCGCCGCCCATGCGCGCCGCGACCTGGATTTCCTTGATGAGCCGCGTCCAGACCTTGCCGCGCTTCGCGTCAGCAGCAGCCTTCTTGTGCTTGATGTTGGCCCATTTCGAATGACCCGCCATACCTTTCTCCGTCTCACGCGCCATGCGCGTGCAGTGTGCAATGTGCTGTTGTCGTTGCGATGTTCCCGGGTGCGGCCTTCGCGCGTCGTTCGCGCGGCGCGCGTGAATGTTGCGCGTGCCTCGCGCGTCACGGCCGCGCAGCACAATGTGCCGGCAGGATGGGACGCAGCGCCCGTTCAGGTGGATCTGGATTTTATCACGCCGGGACCGTCCGGCTTCGCCTGCCTACGTAACGTAACGCCAGACGATTGCCGGTTACGCCGGCCGCAGAGGGTGCTAAGGGGGCGGGATCGGGTGCGCCCGGCCAAGGCGGGTAGGGGGAGAGGGCGGCCCGTTTTCGCCGGCCGCCCCTGAACAAGCGTGGCGCGGCTGTTAGTTTTTCGTGCCGAAGAGCCGGTCGCCGGCGTCACCCAGGCCCGGGATGATGTAGGCGTGCTCGTTCAGATGCGAATCGAGCGACGCCACGTAGAGCTTCACGTCCGGGTGGGCCTTCTGGAACACGTCGACGCCCTCGGGCGCGGCCACCAGCGCGAGGAACAGGATGCGCTCGCCGGACACGCCGCGGCGCTTGAGCACGTCGATGGCGTGCGCCGCCGAGTAGCCCGTCGCGACCATCGGATCGCAGAGGATGAAGGTGCGGTCTTCGAGGTCGGGCAGGCGCACGAGGTACTCGACCGGGCGATGGTCGTCGGCGCGGTACACGCCGATATGGCCGACGCGCGCAGAGGGCACCAGCTCGAGCAGGCCGTCGGACATGCCCACGCCCGCGCGCAGCACCGGCACGATGGCGAGCTTCTTGCCCGCGATCACGGGCGCATCGATTTCGACGAGCGGTGTCTTCACGCGGCGCGGCGCGACCGGCAGGTCGCGCGTGATTTCATAGCCCATCAGCAGCGTGATCTCGCGCAGCAACTCGCGGAACGTGCGCGTGGACGTGTCCTTGTCGCGCATATGCGTGAGCTTGTGCTGGATCAGCGGGTGATCGAGGATGAAGAGATTCGGGAAACGGCTGTCCTGTTTCATGGCGGGGCGCACGAGGCTGCAAGGGAATCGGGGAATCGGTCGTGCCGTTGCCGCGCGAGCCCGAAGCGCACGCCCGGGTTGCGCGGTGGCGGCGAGCACGGGCCGCCGCGCGGCAAGCGCTCAAGGCTTGCGAGGGCGCCGGGCCGCGCTACAGGCGCAAGTATACCGGTAAGCATGCGCGCACCGGCGCGCGCATGGCGCGTTGCGACGCGCCTTCGCTCACGGGTTGCCGGGCCGCGCGCCATCGGCCTGCCATCGGCCTTCCACGCGTCGCGCCCGATTCTTCTAGAATCCCAAAAAGGTCGCAGGGCGGGACGGAGCAAGGCTTGGCCGTATCCGCCCTGTCATAGGACGGTCATCCACGCAAAAGGACACGAAAACGATGGACATGGGCATCGCAGGACGCAACGCGCTGGTGTGCGCGGCCAGCAAGGGACTTGGGCGCGGCTGTGCCGAGGCGCTCGCCGCCGAAGGCGTCAACGTGACGATCGTCGCGCGCACCGCGCAGACGCTGGAAGAAACCGCCGCGCAGATCCGCAAGAGCACGGGCGTGGACGTCAAGGCGGTGGCCTGCGACATCACGACCGAAGCGGGCCGCGCCGCCGCGCTCGCGGCGTGTCCGTCGCCGGATATCCTGGTGAACAACGCGGGCGGGCCGCCGCCGGGCGACTTCCGCAAGTACACCCACGAGGCGTGGATCGCGGCGCTCGAAGCGAACATGCTCACGCCGATCGCGCTGATCCAGTCGACCATCGACGCCATGATCGCGCGCGGGTTCGGGCGCATCGTCAACATCACGAGTTCGTCGGTGAAGGCCCCGATCGACGTGCTCGGCCTCTCGAACGGCGCGCGCTCGGGCCTGACGGGCTTCGTCGCGGGCGTGGCGCGCCAGGTCGCGGCCACGGGCGTCACGATCAACAACCTGCTGCCGGGCGCGTTCGACACCGACCGCATCCAGGCCACCATCGTCGCGCAGGCGAAGGCGAGCCAGATTTCGGAAGAGGAAGCGCGAGCGCGCCGCATGAAGGCGATTCCGGCCGGACGTTTCGGCACGCCCGAGGAATTCGGCCGTGCCTGTGCGTTCCTGTGCAGCGTGCACGCGGGCTATATCACCGGGCAGAACTGGCTGATCGACGGCGGGGCTTATCCGGGCACCTACTGATATCGAGTCAGCGTTGGGCAGCAGCGGCGCCTTTGGCGCCGCATCACGACACGCATCACGACAATTACGCACGCAAACCACACGTCAAGGAGAGTTACGCCATGCCAACCCGCGTCGCACTGATCGCGCACGACCACAAGAAGGATGACATCGTCAAGCTGGCGACCGAATACGTCGATACGCTGCGTCACTGCGAGATCGTTGCGACCGGCACGACCGGCTCGCGCATCGAGGCCGCGACGGGCGTGAACGTCGAGCGCATGCTCTCGGGCCCGCACGGCGGCGACCTGCAGATCGGCGCGCGGCTCGCGGAAGGCAACGTCGACATTGTGATCTTCCTGCGCGACCCGATGACCCCGCAGCCGCACGAACCCGACATCAACGCGCTCGTGCGCGCATGCGACGTGCACGACGTGCCGTGCGCAACCAACATCTCGACGGCGCGCATGCTGCTCGACGTACTCACGCTGCGCCAGAAGAACGCGGTCTGACGCGCGCGCCGCGGAGCCCGATTTCAGGAAACCCGCCAGGACAACACCAAGGAGACGTGATGACCAAGGCAATCCGATACGACAAGACCGGTGGCCCCGAAGTGATGAAGTGGGTCGATGTCGACGTGGGCGAGCCGGGCGAGGGCGAGGTGCGCTTGCGCCAGACCGCCTGCGGCCTCAATTACATCGACGTGTATTTCCGCACCGGGCTGTACCCGCAGCCGCTGCCGGCAGGCCTCGGCATGGAAGCGGCCGGCGAGGTGACGGCGGTGGGCAGTGGCGTGAGCGCGATGAAAGTGGGCGATCGCGTGGCTTACGTCGCGCGTCCGCCGGGTGCCTATGCCCAGGAGCGCGTGCTGCGTGCCGACCAGGTGATCAAGCTGCCCGACGCGATCAGCGACGAAGCGGCGGCCTCGATCATGCTGCAGGGCCTCACCGCGCAATACCTGCTGCGTCGCACGTATCGCGTGAAGGCTGGCGACACCATCCTCATCCAGGCTGCGGCGGGCGGCGTGGGCCTGCTCGTGTGCCAGTGGGCGAAGGCGCTGGGCGCGACCGTGATCGGCACCGTGGGCTCGGACGAGAAGGCCGCGATTGCGAAGGCGCACGGCTGCGATCATCCGATCGTCTACACGCGCGAGGACTTCACGGCGCGCGTGCGTGAGATCACGAACGGTGCGGGTGTGCCCGTGGTGTACGACTCGATCGGCAAGGACACCTACACGAAGTCGCTCGACTGTCTTGCGCCGCTCGGCATGTTCGTGAGCTTCGGCAATGCATCGGGGCCGCTGCCGCCGCTCGATTCGTCGGAGTTCGCCGGGCGCGGCTCGCTCTTCTTCACGCGCCCGACGCTCTTCACGTATATCGCGAAGCGCGCCGACTACGAGGCGATGGCCGCCGAACTGTTCGACGTGGTGTCCTCGGGCAAGGTCAAGACGTCGATCAACCAGCGCTACGCGCTCAAGGACGTCGGGCAGGCCCACGCCGGTCTCGAAGCGCGCAAGACTACCGGTTCGACCGTGCTGATTCCGTGACATGACCATTGATGCACTGCTGCGCCGCATGGGACATGCTCCGGCGCCGGCGCATTGATTCGACCTTTACGTTTCCTGACTCCGCCATGGAGCCCCAAAAGGCGCGCAACTCCAACGTTGCGCGCCTTTTTTCTTTGTGCCCCGGCCCGTGATCGCGCCCGCGTTTACGCGCTTTTTATACGAGCGCCAAAACCTTTGATCCGGATTTAATGCCGCAGCGGGTAACTTTCAGCCATCCGTCATCCGCGAATGGAGAACACGACAATGGATGTGCTGTATATCGGGGGGCTGGTGGTTTTCGCCGCGCTCACATACGCGTTGATCGCGGGCTGCGAGAAGCTCATGCAGTACCGCCGCGATCAAGGTGCGAAGGGGGTGCGCCCATGACCTGGATCTTCTGGCTATCGGGGGCGGCAACACTGTTGCTGTTCGTTTATCTCGTCCATGCGCTGCTGCGCGCGGAGGATATCGAATGAACGCCAACAATCTGCTCCAGGCGGGGATTTTCCTCGTCATTCTGCTCGCGCTCGCGGTGCCCGTATCGGGTTACATGACGCGCGTTCTCGACGGACGCTCGCGCATCGTGCAGCTCTTCGCGCCGCTCGAAAACTTCCTCTATCGCATCGCCGGCGTCGATCCGCAGGCCGAGATGAACTGGAAGCGCTATGCGCTCGCCACCATCTCGTTCAACGTGCTGGGCGTGGGCTTTCTCTATGTGCTGCTGCGCATTCAGGGCTGGCTGCCCGGCAATCCGCAGCAATTCGGCGCGATGACGGTGGACGGCGCGTTCAACACGGCCGTGAGTTTCGTCACCAATACCAACTGGCAGGACTACACGCCCGAGCAAACGGTGAGCTATCTCACGCAGATGCTCGGCCTCACCGTGCAGAACTTCCTGTCGGCGGCGACGGGCATCGTGGTCGTGATCGCGCTGATCCGCGGCTTTGCACGCCACTCGGTACAGACCATCGGCAACTTCTGGGTCGACCTCACGCGCACGACGCTCTACATCCTCGTGCCGATGTCGGCGATCATTGCTGGGCTCCTGATGAGCCAGGGCATGATCCAGAACTTCAAGGCGTATCAGGACGTGCCGGTGCTGCAAACCACGACCTACGCCGCGCCGAAGCTCGACGCCCAGGGCAACCCGGTGAAGGACGCGAAGGGCAATCCCGAGACGGTGGACACGAAGGTCACGTCGCAGACGCTCGCCATGGGTCCGGTCGCCTCGCAGGTCGCGATCAAGATGCTCGGCACCAACGGCGGCGGCTTCTTCAACGCGAACTCGGCGCATCCGTACGAGAACCCCACGCCGGCCTCGAACGTCATCGAAATGTTGGCGATTCTGATCATTCCGGCCGCGCTGTGCCTCGTGTTCGGCAATATGGTGGGCGATCGCAGGCAGGGCGTCGCGGTGCTCGCGGTGATGACGGTGGCGTTCGCCGTGGCCGTGGGCGGCGTGCTGTCCGCCGAGCAGTCGGGCAATCCGATGTTCACGACGCTCAACGTCGACCAGCACGCCAGCGCGCTGCAAGCCGGCGGCAACATGGAAGGCAAGGAAACGCGCTTTGGCATCGCGCAAACGGGCATCTTCGTGGTCGCGACCACGGCGGCTTCGTGCGGCGCCGTGAACGCGGCGCACGACTCGCTCACGCCGCTCGGCGGTCTCGTTCCGCTGCTCTTTATCCAGCTCGGCGAGGTGATCTTCGGCGGTGTCGGTTCGGGTCTCTACGGCATGCTCGTGTTCGCGCTGCTCGCGGTGTTCGTGGCGGGGCTCATGATCGGCCGCACGCCGGAATATGTCGGCAAGAAGATCGAGTCGTTCGAGATGAAGATGGTCTCGATCGTCGTGCTGCTCACGCCGCTGCTCGTGCTGCTCGGCACCTCGATCGCCGTGCTCTCCGACGCGGGCAAGGCCGGTATCGCCAATCCGGGTGCGCATGGCTTCTCCGAGATCCTGTACGCGTTCAGCTCGGCAGCCAACAACAACGGCAGCGCGTTCGCAGGCCTGACCGTGAACACGCCGTTCTATAACTGGCTGCTCGCCATTGCCATGTGGTTCGGCCGCTTCGGCACCATCATTCCGGTGCTCGCCATCGCGGGTTCGCTCGCGAGCAAGAAGCGCATTGCTGTGACGGGCGGCACGCTGCCCACTCATGGCCCGCTCTTCGTCGTGCTGTTGCTCGGCACGGTGCTGCTGGTCGGTGCGCTCACCTATGTGCCCGCGCTCGCCCTCGGTCCCGGCGTCGAGCATCTGATCATGACGGGCGTGCATTGAACGGGGGCCTTCGCAACATGAGCGAAACGAAAATGAATCAGCATAGTGCAACTCGGTCCATGTTCGATCCGGCGCTGGTGCGCCCGGCCATCGTGGACTCGTTCAGAAAACTCAATCCGCGCACGCAGTTGCGCAACCCGGTGATGTTCTGCGTCTACGTGGGCAGCGTGCTCACGACGATCCTCTGGATCGCGGCGCTCGTGGGCCAGGCCGAAGCGCCCGCGGGTTTCATCCTCGCGGTCGCGCTCTGGCTGTGGTTCACGGTGCTGTTCGCGAACTTCGCGGAAGCGCTCGCCGAAGGACGCTCGAAGGCGCAGGCGGCGTCGCTTCGCCAGGCCAAGAAAGACGTCATGGCCAAGAAGCTCAACGAGCCGCATCCGAAGGCGCCGATCCGCATCATGACGGCGTCCGATCTGCGCCGCGGCGACGTGGTGCTCGTCGAGACCGGCGACACGATCCCGGCCGACGGCGAAGTGATCGAAGGCGTGGCATCGGTGGACGAATCGGCCATCACGGGCGAATCGGCACCGGTGATCCGCGAGTCGGGCGGCGACTTTTCCTCGGTGACAGGCGGCACGCGCGTGCTCTCCGACTGGATCGTCGTGCGCGTCACGGCGAACCCGGGCGAAGCGTTCCTCGATCGCATGATCGCGATGGTCGAAGGCGCGAAGCGCCAGAAGACGCCGAACGAAATCGCGCTCACGATCCTGCTCGTCGCGCTGAGCATCGTGCTGCTGCTCGCCACCGCGACGCTGCTGCCGTTCTCGATGTTCTCGGTCGAGGCCGCGAAGATGGGCCACGTGGTCACGATCACGGCGCTCGTGGCGCTGCTCGTCTGTCTGATTCCGACGACCATCGGCGGTCTGCTTTCGGCGATCGGCGTGGCCGGCATGAGCCGCATGATGCAGGCCAACGTGATCGCGACTTCGGGCCGTGCGGTGGAAGCAGCCGGCGACGTGGACGTGCTGCTGCTCGACAAGACCGGCACGATCACGCTCGGCAATCGTCAGGCATCGATGTTCCTGCCGGCGCCCGGCGTGACCGAAGAAGTGCTCGCCGACGCCGCGCAGCTCTCGTCGCTCGCCGACGAAACGCCGGAAGGCCGCAGCATCGTCGTGCTCGCGAAGCAGCGCTTCAACATTCGCCAGCGCGACATGCATTCGCTGCACGCCGCGTTCCTCGCTTTCAGCGCCCAAACGCGCATGAGCGGTGTGGACATGCCCGGCCGCGAGATCCGCAAGGGCGCGGCCGACGCTGTGAAGAACTATGTTCAGGCGCATGGCGGCCGTTTCCCCGGCGAAGTCGACAACGCCGTGGACGATGTGGCCCGCCGCGGCAGCACGCCGCTCGTGGTGGCCGAAATGCATGACGGCGCCGCGCGCGTGCTCGGTGTGATCGAGCTGAAGGACGTGGTGAAGGGCGGCATCAAGGAGCGTTTCGCCGAACTGCGCAAGATGGGCATCAAGACCGTGATGGTGACGGGCGACAACCGCCTGACCGCCGCCGCGATCGCCGCCGAAGCGGGCGTGGACGACTTCCTCGCGCAGGCCACGCCTGAAACCAAGCTCGCGACGATCCGCGAACATCAGGCGCAAGGCAAGCTCGTGGCGATGACGGGCGACGGCACCAACGACGCCCCGGCGCTCGCGCAGGCCGACGTGGCCGTGGCGATGAACACGGGCACCCAGGCCGCGAAGGAAGCGGGCAACATGGTCGACCTCGATTCGAACCCGACCAAGCTCATCGAGATCGTCGAGATCGGCAAGCAGATGCTCATGACGCGCGGCTCGCTCACGACGTTCTCGATCGCCAACGACGTCGCGAAGTACTTCGCGATCATTCCGGCGGCGTTCGCTTCGACGTATCCGCAACTGCGCGTGCTCGACGTGATGCATCTGACGTCGCCGTCGTCGGCGATCCTCTCGGCGGTGATCTTCAACGCGCTCATCATCGTGATGCTGATTCCGCTCGCGCTCAAGGGCGTGAAGTACCGGCCGCTCGGCGCCGCGACGCTGCTGCGCCGCAATCTGCTGGTCTACGGCCTCGGCGGCATTCTCCTGCCGTTCCCGTGCATCAAGCTCATCGACATGGTGCTCGCCGCGTTCGGCTGGGTTTGAGCCGCGCAGGCAGACGCCCACGGATAGATACATAGGAAGCCAAAATGAAATCGCAGTTTCGTCCTCTGATCGTGATCTTCGCCGTACTGACGGTCATCACCGGCCTCGTGTATCCGGCCGTGATGACCGCGTTCGGCCAGGCCGCGTTCCATCACCAGGCCAACGGCAGTCTCGTCGAAGTCGACGGCAAGGTGGCGGGCAGCGCGCTCATCGGCCAGCAGTTCGACGCGCCCCAGTACTTCTGGGGCCGTCTGTCGGCCACCTCGCCGATGCCGTACAACCCGGCGGGCTCGGGCGCCTCGAACCTCGGGCCGACCAACCCGGCGCTCGCCGACGAGATCAAAGGCCGCATCGCCGCCCTCAAGGCCGCGGGCACCGATGTCTCGCAGCCCATTCCGGCCGACCTCGTGACGTCCTCGGGCAGCGGGCTCGATCCGGAGATCTCGCCGGCCGCGGCCGCCTACCAGGTGGCGCGCGTGGCGCAGGCGCGCCATATGAGTGCGAACGACGTGCAGGCGCTCGTGGACCGCTTTACGAGGGGCCGCCAGTTCGGCCTCTTTGGCGAGCCGCGTGTGAACGTGCTCGAACTCAACCTTGCGCTCGACGGCAAAGAGGTTAGCTGAGCGGAAACGTCGAGCCGCGCCGCACGCTCGACGCCTCGCGCGTCGCGCGTGCGGTTTGCCATTTCCGTGCCACGGTGAGACGATCATTCGTGCCACAGGTGCAACCTCCGTGAATTTCATCCCGACTTCCGCATGAACCGCCCCGATCCCGACGAACTGCTCGACCGGCTGCAGCGCGACGAAGAAAAACGCCGCCGCGGCAAGCTGAAGATTTTCTTCGGCGCGTCAGCCGGCGTCGGCAAGACCTATGCGATGCTGCAGGCCGCCCGCCGGCGCGCCGAGGAAGGCGTGGACGTGGTGGTCGGCATCGTCGAGACGCATGGGCGCAGCGAGACCGCCGCGCTCACCGCCGGCCTCGACGTGATGCCGCGTCAGCGTATCGCCTACCGCGGGCGGCTGCTGGAAGAGTTCGATCTCGACGCTGCGCTCGAACGCAAGCCGCAGCTCGTGCTCGTCGACGAGCTGGCGCACTCGAACGTGGCCGGCGCGCGCCACATGAAGCGCTGGCAAGACGTGTACGAACTGCTCGACGCGGGCATCGACGTCTACACGACCGTCAATGTGCAGCACCTCGAAAGTCTCAACGACGTGGTGGGGCAGATCACGGGCATTCGCGTCTGGGAGACCGTGCCCGACCGTGTGTTCGACCGCGCCGACGAAGTCACGCTCGTCGACCTGCCCGCCGAAGAACTGCTCGACCGCATGCGCGACGGCAAGGTGTACATGCCGGCGCAGGCCGAACGCGCGGTGCGCAACTTCTTTCGCAAGGGCAACCTGATCGCGCTGCGCGAGCTTGCGCTGCGCCGCACCGCCGATCGCGTGGACGCGCAGATGCGCGAGTATCGTGCCGATCGCTCGATCCAGCATGTGTGGCAGGCGCGCGAGCGCCTCGTCGTCTGCGTCGGGCCGGGGCCCGAGGCGAACGCGCTGGTGCGCGCAGCCGCGCGACTCGCCGCGAGCCTGAAGGCCGACTGGATCGCCGTGTACGTGGAGACGCCGAAGCTCCAGCGTCTGCCCGACGCCGTACGCGAGCGCACGCTCGGCGCGCTCAAGCTCGCCTCCGAACTCGGCGCCGAAACGGCGACGCTCGCGGGCGAGGACGCCGCGACCACGCTGGTCGGCTACGCGCGGCTGCGCAATGTCTCGAAGCTCGTGGCGGGCGGGTCGCTGCGCACGGGCTTGTCACGCTGGGTGAAGCGCCCGTTCGGCGAGCGCCTTGCCGAAAAAGCCGGCGACGTCGATCTCACGCTCGTGCGCGCGAGCGCGGGCGAAGCCGTGCGTGGGGGCAGCGAGCCCGGGGGGGCGGCCAGCGCCGCGACGCGCGCCGCCAACGCCTGGCGCGATGCGCTTGCGGCGGGCGGCGCCGAGCGCTCGCCGCCGCGCGCCTACGGGGCCGCGCTCGTGATCTGCGCGTGCGTGACGCTCGTCGCGAACCAGCTGATCGACCGCATCGATCTCGCGAACCTCGTGATGCTGTATCTGCTCGGCGTGATCTTCGCGGCGACGAAGCTCGGGCGCGGACCGGGCGTGATGCTCTCGTTTGCAAGCGTCGCGGCGTACGACTTTTTCTTCGTGCCGCCGCGCATGTCGTTCTCGGTCTCCGATACGCAATACCTGCTGACCTTCGTCGGCATGCTGCTCACTTCGCTCGTCATCAGCCATCTCACGTCGAGCCTGCGCCGCGAGGCGAGCGTCGCACAGCGGCGCGAACAGCGCACCGGCGCGATGTACGCGATGGCGCGCGAGCTGGCCGCGGCGCTGACCACGGAGCAGATCGTGGCGATCGGCAGCCGCCACGTGAGCGAGGTGTTCGGCGCGCGGGTGGCGCTGCTGCTGCCCGATAGCGCCGACAAGGTGCAGCAGAAGATCGAGGAGCCCGATCCGAAGATCATGCTCGACGCCGAAAACCTCGACATCGACGTGGGCCAGTGGGTCTACGACCAGCAAAAGCCCGCGGGCAACGGCACCGACACGCTGCCGGCGGCTGTGGCGCGCTACCTGCCGCTCAAGGCGCCGATGCGCACGCGCGGCGTGCTCGCCGTTGTCACGCGCGACGTGCGCGAGCTGCAGGTGCCCGAGCAGCAGCGCATGCTCGACGCGTTCGCCGCGCAGATCGCGCTTGCGCTCGAGCGCGTGCACTACGTCGACATCGCGCGCGACGCGCTCGTCAACATGGAGTCGGAGCGGCTGCGCAACTCGTTGCTCTCGGCCATCTCGCACGACCTGCGCACGCCGCTCACGGCGATCGTCGGCTTCTCGTCGATGCTCGCGCAAACGCACGAGCCCGAGGATGCGCAAGACTCGCGCTCGGGCGAGCTGATCGAGGCGATTCACGACGAGGCGCTGCGCATGACGGGCATCGTCACGAACCTGCTCGACATGGCCCGGCTGCAGGCGGGCAGCCTCAATCTCAATCGTCAGTGGACGCTGCTCGAGGAAACCGTGGGCGCCGCGCTCGCCGCTTGCCGCCGCGTGCTCGCGCGGCACCCCGTGCAGGTGAGGCTGGAAGAAGGCTTGCCGCTGCTTCAGCTCGACGCCGTGCTGATGGAGCGGCTCTTCTCGAACCTGCTGGAGAACGCCGCCAAGTACACGCCCGCCGACACGCCGCTCACCATCGCGGCGCGGCGCGTGGAGGAGGGCGGCCAGCCGTTCGTGCGCGTCTCGATCGAGGACAACGGGCCGGGTCTGCCGCCCGGCATGGGCGAGCGCGTGTTCGAGAAGTTCACGCGCGGCGAGAAGGAGTCGGCCAAGCCCGGCATCGGGCTCGGACTCGCCATCTGCCGCGCGATCGTGGAGGCGCACGGGGGTACAATCGGCGCAGCCAATCGCGTTGCCGCCGACGGCCATGTGCAAGGCGCGACGTTCTGGTTCGCGCTGCCCGTGGAGTCGCCGCCGCCGCTGCCCGCCGATGTGACCGATGCGCCGGAGGCACACGAAGCGCTCGAGCCGCTCGAGCCCGCCGGCGATGCAGAACATGCGAGCGCCGCCGAACCTGTCAGAGGCGAATCCGTCGCACGGATGCCCGCCTCTCAAGAAAACGTCGATCCCAAACCCGCAAATGAGTGACCCGAGCATCGCCGTCGTTCTCATCGAAGACGAAAAACAGATTCGCCGATTCGTGCGCGCAACCCTGGAGGGCGAAGGCATCGTCGTGCACGACGCCGAGACCGGCAAGCAGGGCCTCGTCGAGGCCGCCACGCGCAAGCCCGACCTCGTGATCGTCGACCTGGGCCTGCCCGACACCGACGGCCTCGACGTGATCCGCGAACTGCGCGGCTGGAGCGATCTGCCCGTGATCGTTCTGTCGGCGCGCACCCAGGAAAGCGAGAAGGTGGCCGCGCTCGACGCCGGCGCCGACGACTACCTCACGAAGCCCTTCGGCGTGTCCGAACTGCTCGCGCGCATTCGCGCGCAGCTACGGCGGCGCAACCGAGGCGGGGCGAACGAGGTGCCGCAGGTGAGCTTCGGCGCCGTGAACGTCGATCTGGGCTTGCGCCAGGTCACGCGCGAAGGCGCGCCCGTGCATCTCACGCCGATCGAGTACCGCCTGCTCGCCACGCTCGTGCGCGATGCGGGGCGCGTGCTTACGCACCGGCAACTGCTGCGCGAGGTCTGGGGGCCGTCGCACGTGGAGAGCAGCCATTACCTGCGCATCTACATGGCGCATCTGCGGCAGAAATTGGAGCGCGATCCCGCGCAACCGGAGCACATCATCACGGAGACAGGCGTGGGGTATCGGCTGGTCGGCGTGCAGTAGGGCTGCACTGCGAGCCTGCACTGCGCCGGTGCTATCATTACAACTCTGTAAGGACGGCCTTACGGATTCTGACGTCATCGGGGACGGCCCCATTTTTCAAATGGAGCCTGCCTCATGTCCTGGTTTCTTCTTCTCGTCGCCGGCCTGCTCGAAGTGGCGTGGGCCGCCGGTCTCAAATCTTCCGAAGGATTCACGCGGCTCTGGCCCTCGGTGTTCACCGTGGTCACTGCCCTGGGCAGCTTCGTCCTGCTCGCCATGGCCATGCGTCAGCTGCCGCTCGGCACCGCCTACGCGGTGTGGACGGGCATTGGCGCGGTCGGCGCGTTCGTGTTCGGCATCCTCATGATGGGCGAGGCAGTGAGCGCCGCGCGCGTGGCAAGCGCCGCGCTGATCGTGCTCGGCCTCATCGGACTCAAGCTTTCTTCGGCCGCCTGATTAAATTCGCTGCGCATACCTCGATGCGGACCTGTGCCGCGGCCGCGCAACACCGCTGCGGCACCGCAGCGAGCGTGGCTATAATGGAACGGTCATAACCCGATAACCCTCCGCGCCGCATGAGCGGCGAGCGTGTGCGCACAGCGCCTGCTCTCCCGCTTTGCGCGTGGAGCGCCGGCGCCCCGGCCGCCCGCGCGAGGAGGCAAGCCATGCTGGAACCACTTTCGCTAGCAGCGGGCCTGTCCTGGGGCAGCGGCCTGCGTCTCTATCTCACGGTGCTGATGGCCGGCGTCTTGCAACGTCTTGGCCTGATCCATCTGCCCGACACGCTTGCCGCGCTCGCTTCGCCGTGGGTGATCGGCATCGCCGCCGCGCTCACGGTCCTCGAATTCCTCGCCGACAAGATTCCCGCGTTCGATTCGCTCTGGGACGCGGTGCATACCTTCATCCGTATTCCGGCCGGGGCCGTGCTCGCAGCCGGTGCGCTCGGCCATGCCGATCCGGCGCTGTTGACCGTCGCGGCGCTTGCGGGCGGCACGCTCGCGGGCACGGCGCATCTCGCCAAGGCGGGCACGCGCGCGTTGATCAATCTGTCGCCTGAGCCGGTGTCGAATGTCGTCACATCGAGCGCCGAAGACGGTATGACCTTCGTCGGCGTGCTGCTCGCGCTCTTCGTGCCTGTGCTCTTCCTCGTCATGCTCGTGGCGTTCCTCGTGCTCGCGGCCTGGGCGCTGCCGCGCCTGTGGCGCGGCGTGCAGGGCGGTTTTCGCGGCATGGCGACGCACATGGTTTCGCGGCTTTCGCTGCGAGGTCGTCACGATTGAGCGGCGGCGCGCCTTCTTCCTCCAACGCCAGACCTCCGCGCAGCGAAGGCGGCCCGGGCTTCGTGCAGGCTGAGCCGCCGGGCGCGGCTGGTGGCCCGGCCGGTCCTGGCGGCCCGCGTGCGCCGGTGGCCGTGCGCACCACACCAGGCTGGTCCGATCTCGTGCATCTTGCCGCGCGCATGACGGCGCGCGACTGGCGCGCGGGCGAACTCACCATGCTGCTGTTCGCGCTCGTGCTGGCCGTGGCGGCGCTCGCCAGCGTCGGTTTTCTCGCCGATCGACTGCAGCGCGGCCTCGAGCGCGATGCCCGGCGCATGATCGCCGCCGATTTCATCGTGCGCGCCGATCACCCCGTCGATCCCATGTTCGCGCGCGAGGCGCAGTCGCTGTCGCTGCGCACGGCGACCACGGCGATCTTCCCGAGCATGGTGAGTTCGGGGACGCCGCAAGCTGCGGCAGCGGCGGGCGCTTCCGCCGTCCCGGTCGCCACGGCCACTCGTCTTGCTGCCGTCAAGGCCGTCTCGGCGGATTATCCGTTGCGCGGCGCGCTGCGCATCGCTGCGGCGCCGGGTGCACCCGATCACGCGGCGCAAGGCATTCCCCCGCCCGGCACCGTCTGGGTGGACGACGAACTGCTCGATGCGCTCAAACTCCATGTCGGCGACACGGTGAAGGTCGGCACACGCACCTTCACCGTGAATGCGCTCATCACGAAAGAACTCGACCGCGGCTTTTCGTTCGTGAACTTCTCGCCGCGGCTCATGATGCGCGCCGACGAAGTCGCGTCGACCGGACTGCTCGGCTATGGCAGCCGCGTGACCTACCGCCTGCTCGTGGCGGGCGCCGATCCGGCCGTCGCGCAGTTCGCGTCCTGGGCGCGTGCGCGCGTGGATGGCGGCAAGATGCGCGGCGTCGCGCTCGAATCGCTCCAGGACGGCCAGCCTCAGGTGCGCCAGACGCTCGACCGCGCGCGCCACTTCCTCACGCTGGTTTCGCTCCTGACAGCGTTGCTCGCGGCGGTGGCGATCGCCATGGCCGCGCATCGCTACACGCGCCGCCATCTCGACGCCTGCGCCGCGATGCGCTGCCTCGGCGCGAGCCAG
Organism: Paraburkholderia nodosa; assembly: GCF_001718195.1. Lineage (GTDB taxonomy): Bacteria > Pseudomonadota > Gammaproteobacteria > Burkholderiales > Burkholderiaceae > Paraburkholderia > Paraburkholderia nodosa_A. Next base: position 62,884 of record NZ_MCNV01000008.1, on the reverse strand, counting down.
CGCACGTTGCGCACGCTGTTCGTGCTGGAGTTCGCGGGGCTCGGACTCGTGGGCGGCGTAGCGGGCGTGGCGCTCGGCTACGCGGGTCATCTCGCGCTACTGGCGTGGCTCGGTAATCTCATCGACGTCGTGCTGCCGCAGCCCGGGCCGTTGCCCGTGCTCGAAGGCATCGCCGCGGGCCTCGTGCTGCTGCTGGGCTTCGCGCTGCCGCCGCTCCTGCCGCTCACGCGCGTGCCGCCGGTGCGCGTGCTGCGCCGCGAGTGGGGCGACGAAGGACGCGCCGCGTGGGCGGCCTATGGCGTCGGCATTGCGCTGTTCGCGGGGCTGCTCGTGATCGCGGCGGGGGAGTTGAAGCTGGGCGGCATCGTCGCGGGCGGTTTCGCGATCGGGCTGCTCGTGTTCGCCGGCGTGGCGCGCGCGGCGCTCTGGTGCGCGGCGCGCGTGGCGCGCAGCGGACGCCTCTCCGGGCAGGCGCGCGCGGGCGTGGGTTGGCGCTATGCCCTGGCGTCGCTCGAACGGCGTCCGGGCGCTAGCGCGCTGCAAATCACGGCGCTCGCCATCGGCCTGATGTGCCTGTTGCTGATCGCGATGACGCGCAACGACCTCGTCGAAGGCTGGCGCAAGTCCACGCCGCCCGACGCGCCCAACGAATTCCTCATCGACATCCAGCCCGATCAGCGCGACGCCGTGGCCGCCTGGCTGCGCTCGCATGGCATTGCCGGGGCTGCCGACAGCGATCTCCAGCCGATGGTGCGCGGGCGTCTCATCTCGATCAACGGCAAACCCGTGAATCCCGACTCGTACAAGAGCGAGGACGCGCGCCGGCTCGTCGATCGCGAGTTCAATCTCTCGTACACGACGAAGCTGCCCGACGACAATCGCATCGAGGCCGGCACCTGGTATGGCGATGCGGCCACGCCGCAGCTATCGATCGAGCAGGGACTCGCGAAGCTCATCAACGTGAAGCCCGGCGACGTGCTCAAGTTCGACGTGACGGGCCTGGAAGTCACGGCGCCCGTGACGAGCGTGCGCAAGCTCGACTGGGGCTCGTTCAAGGTCAACTTCTTCGTGCTGATGCCGCCCGAACTGCTGCGCGATTTTCCGGCGACGTACATCACGAGCTTTCACCTGCCGCCCGGGCAGCGCCAGGTCGTGGACGGTCTCGTGGCCCGCTATCCCAACGTCACCGCGATCGACATCGCGCCGATTCTCGCGCAGATCGAGCGTGTGCTGGAGCAGGTGATCGGCGCGGTGCAGTTCCTCTTTCTCTTCACGCTCGCCGCCGGCGTGCTGGTGCTCTACGCGGCGCTCGCGGGCACGCGCGACGAGCGCATGCGCGAGTCGGCGCTGCTGCGCGCGCTCGGGGCATCGCACCACCAGGTGCGCGCGGTGCAGGTGGCCGAATTCGTTTCCGTGGGTGCGCTCGCGGGGCTCATGGCGGCAATCGGCGCGCAGGCAGTGGGCTCGGTGCTCGCCACGCATGTGTTTCTCTTCTATCTTCCGTTCGATCCGTGGCTTTTGCCTGCGGGCATCGCCGCAGGCGTGGTGTGCGCGGGCGTGGGCGGGTGGATCAGCTTGCGGCACGTGCTCGCGCGGCCGGCGCTGCAGTCGCTGCGCGACGCGTAGTGCAGCAACCCGCGGCCACCCGCCACGCGCCGCTGTGCGAAAATCAGCGGTTAGCGGCAGTGCGCTGCCGTCCCTCTTTTTTCCCGATTCAACCGTATGACCGATCCAGCCGACGAAGCGCCGCAGAAACCCACGGCCTTCGAACTCGTCGGCGGCGAGGCGCGCGTGCGCGAACTCGTCGACCGCTTCTATGACCTGATGGACCTCGAGGCCGATTTCGCGGGCATCCGCGCGATGCATCCGCAAACGCTCGACGGTTCGCGCGACAAGCTGTTCTGGTTTCTCTGCGGCTGGCTTGGCGGCCCGGACCACTACATCGAACGCTTCGGCCATCCGCGCCTGCGCGCGCGCCATTTGCCGTTCGCGATCGCCTCGTCCGAGCGCGACCAGTGGCTGCGCTGCATGGCCTGGGCGATGGAAGACGTGGGCCTGGCGGAACCGTTGCGCGAGCGCCTGCTGCACTCGTTCTTCGATACCGCCGACTGGATGCGCAATCATCCGGGCTGATTGACGGGGCCCGATTGTGCCGGTCCCTGCGCCGGTACAGTCAGGCGCTCACGCATCGCGGCCGTCCGGCGGGGCGTTTCGCCTCGCGGCCATAATGGCCCTTTGGCGGGCGTCCGGCTTTGAGCGGCTCGCCGTACGCAAAACAAGGAGACACCCACGATGACGACCACCCGCGCGCTCTTTCGCGAAGACGCCTATCTCACGCAGTGCGAAGCGACCGTGCTTGCCGTTGGCGAGGACGGCGTGCGACTCGACCAGACCGTGTTCTATCCGCTCGGCGGCGGCCAGGCCGGCGACGCCGGCGCGCTGGTGCTCGCCGACGGTACGCGCATCGAGATCGCCGACACGCGCAAGGCGAAGTTCGAAGGCGCGACGCCCGACGACGCGCTCCATGTTCCCAAGCCCGGCCAGGAGGCGCTGCTCGCGCGTCTCAGCGCGGGCGAGCGCGTGCGCGCCGAGATCGACTGGGCGCGCCGTCACCGGCACATGCGATTGCATACGGCGAGCCATCTGATGTGCGCGGTCCTGCCATATCCCGTGGACGGCTGCAGCATCACGACCGACTATGCGCGCCTCGATTTCGCGACCGTCGAGCCGATCGAGCGCGAGATGGTGGAGGCGCGGCTCGCCGAACTCGTGTCGGGCGCGCACGCGGTGGCGACCGAATGGATCACCGACGAGGAAATGGCACAACGCCCCGAACTCGTGCGCACGATGAGCGTGAAGCCGCCGATGGGCCTGGGCCGTGTGCGGCTGTTGCGTATCGATAACGTCGATTTGCAGCCCTGCGGCGGCACGCATGTGCGCAATACGCAGGAGATCGGCGCGCTGCGGGTGGCGAAGCTCGAGAAGAAGAGCGCGCGCACGCGGCGTCTCGTGCTGGAACTGGCGTCATGACGCTCGACGCGCGTGCGCGCGAGGTGCTCGACTTCTGGTTCGGCGCGCCGGGTTCGGAGGAGTTCGGCCGCGAGCGCAAGATGTGGTTCCGCAAGAACGCCGCGTTCGACGCCAGGCTGCGCGAACGCTTCGGCGCGCTGCTCGACGCCGCGTGTGCAGGCGAGTTCGACGCATGGTGCGAGACGCCCGAAGGCGCGCTCGCGCTCGTGATCGTGCTCGACCAGTTCTCGCGCAACTGCCACCGCGGCACGCCGCGTGCATTCTCCGCGGACGACAAGGCGCTCGGCATCGCGCGCAGGATGGTGGCGAACGGCGCGGATCTGCGCCTACCCACGCTGCAGCATCGCTCCTTCGCTTATCTACCGTTCGAACACGCCGAAAGCGCCGAAGCGCAGCGCGAATCGCTGCGTCTGTTCGGCGAGTTGGCGAAGGATCCCGAGGGCAAGGGCTACTACGATTACGCGGTGCGCCACGCGCAGATCATCGAGCGCTTTGGGCGCTACCCGCATCGCAACGTGCAACTGGGCCGCGATTCCACCGACGAAGAAGCCGCTTTTTTGCGCGAGCGGGGTTCGTCGTTCTAGCAAAAGCCAGCGCGCGAGTTCAGCGTCCGCCGCTCACGTCGAGCAGGGCGCCTGTGACATACGAGGCCGCGTCGCTGAGCAACCACACGATCGTTTGTGCGACTTCGTCGGCGCTGCCGGGCCGGCCGAGCGGCGTTTGCGCGCCGAGCACGGCCGCGCGGTCGGGGCGGCCGCCGCTCGCGTGGATTTCGGTGTCGATGAGGCCGGGGCGCACCGCGTTCACGCGCACGCCCTGCGGGCCGAGTTCCTTGGCGAGCCCGATCGTCATCGTGTCGACCGCGCCTTTGGACGACGCATAGTCCACATATTCGTTGGGCGAGCCAAGCCGCGCGGCAGCCGAAGAAACATTGACGATCGAGCCGCCGTCGCCGCCGCGATCCTTCGACATGCGCCGCGCCGCTTCGCGTGCGCACAAAAACGCGCCGTACACGTTCACGTCGAACATGCGCTTCAGACGCTCGGCGCTCATGTCGGCGACCTGGCTGCCGGGCGCCACGATGCCCGCGTTGTTCACGAGCGCATCGATACGGCCATAGGCCGATTCGAGCGCGTCGAACATCGCGACGACGTCTGCCTCGCTCGCGACGTCGCCGCGCAGCACGCGCGCGTGGCCGCCCGCGCGGCCCACTTCGGCGGCGGTTTCGTCGGCGGCCGGTTCGTTGTGCAGATAGTTGACGCCCACGGTCCAGCCGTGTGCGCCGAGCAGGCGCGCCGTCGCGCGGCCGATGCCGCGGCTCGCGCCGGTGATCAGGACAACCTTGCTCATCGCGATGTACTCGTCATGGAGGTAACTGCGCGTGGTGCCTGCGGATTGTCGGGCGAACGGCGCGATGCGGCCGGGTCAAACGTTCTCGCGCAAATCCGCCCACTTGTCCTTCGTGGGCGCGTGGTAACGCTTGAGCCTGGCGATCAGCGCCACGGGATCGCCGTCGGTTTGCAGCATGTCGCGGTAGGTCTGGCGCATGAAGCCTTCGCGCACCGTGTGATCGAGCAGCGCCATGAGCGGATCGTAAAAGCCGCCGATGTTCAGCACGCCCACCGGCTTGCGGTGATAGCCGAGCTGCGCCCACGTATAGACCTCGAACAGCTCTTCGAGCGTGCCCGCGCCGCCCGGAAGCGCGACGAAGGCGTCGGAGAGGTCGGCCATCATCTTCTTGCGGTGGTGCATGTCGGGCACGACATGCAGCTCGGTGAGGCCCACATGGCCCACTTCCTTGTCCACCAGCAGCTTGGGGATCACGCCGATGGCGCGGCCGCCGCCCGCCATCACGGTGTCGGCGATCACGCCCATCAGGCCGACCTTGCCGCCGCCATAGACGAGCGCGAGGTTCGAGGCGACGAGCGCGCGGCCGAATGCCTGTGCGGCTTCGGTGTACACCGGGTTGGCTCCGGGCGAGGAGCCGCAATATACGCAGACTGCTTTCATTCGGCTTTTGCCTTTATTCGCGGTTGTCCTTGGCGGCGCCCGCGCCTTCGCGCGGCGGCAGGTAGTCGTAGAACTCGCGTTTGGCGAGCTTGCCCGAGACGAGATCGTCGAACAGCTCGCGCGCGCGGCCGCGCAGATACGGTGCCATCAGCGAGACGATCTGCACGCTGACCTGGTGCAGCTCGTCGCGAATCGCTTCCTGGTCGTTGTACTTGCGCGGATTCATCACGAACTGGTACGAGAGCCAGTAGGTGGCGATCACACCGATATTGGTCGAGATCACGTCGATCTCGGCGGGCGTGGCGACCATGTCGCCGTCTTCCACGAGCTGCTCGCAGAACTGCTTCGCGAAGTGCACCTTGTGGCTGATGATCTGCTTGAAGTGCATCTCCAGCGTGCGGTTGCGCGCGAGCAGGTCGTTCAGGTCGCGATAGAGAAAGCGGTAGCGCCACGTGAAGTCGACCATGTACTGCAGGTACGCCCACATCTCGTCGATGGTGGCGCGATGGTCTTCGGGGAAGCGCAGACGCTTTTCGATCTCCTGCTCGAACTGGCTGAAGATGCTGTTGATGATGTCGTCTTTGTTGCGGAAGTGGTAGTACAGGTTGCCTGGACTGATCTCCATTTCCTCGGCGATGGTCGTCGTGGTGACGTTCGGCTCGCCTATCTCGTTGAACAGCTTCAGCGACAGCTCGAGAATCCGTTCGCGTGTACGGCGGGGAGGTTTGGCATCCATGTCGTCCGGCCCTGAAAATGCAGTGCCGGGCTCAGGCGCCCGCTCGTATGTTGCGGTGCGCGCGGCCCGGACGCGGTTGGTCGTTATAAGACTGTCGTTCGATTATAAACCGACGGCCCGCGCGCACCGACAGCTTGCGCCTGTCAGATGCCGGGGAGCGTGGCGAGGCCCCCGCGGACTGGGGGCATGGGGCGCTAGAGTACGCCGATTCCGTGCAACAGCAGCGGGCCGAAACGGGGCACGAGAATCAGTCCCCAGGTCAGGACGCAGAGCAGCAAGGCGAGCGTCACCGCCGCGCTGCCCAGGTCCTTGGCGCGGCCCGAGAGCTCGTTGCGCTCGAGGCCGATGCGGTCCACCGCGTTCTCGATGCTCGAATTGAGCAGCTCGACGATCAGCACGAGGATCACCGAGCCGAGCAGCAGTACGCGCTCGACGGGCTCGACCGGAATGAACACGCCGATCGGCACGAGGATGGCCGCGAGCGTGAGCTCCTGGCGAAATGCGCTTTCCTCGCGGATGGCGGCGCGAAAGCCCTTGATCGAGTACTTGAGCGCCTTCCATGCCCGGGTGATGCCGCGGTTGCCCTTGTAGGGGTTGAAGGGCAGCGGGGCGAGTGGATCGTCGGGGCCGAGCGGTTCGTGCAGATGCGGCGGCTCGGGCGGTTCCGGTGCGGCCGCGCGTGGCGCAGCGGGCCCGGTGGGCTTGGCTGGCTCGCTCGCCGATGCGGGTGCGGCTGGCGGCGCAACGCCAGATGCGGCAGCGGCGGAAGCGCTCGCGCGCGGATCGAGCGCTTCGGCGGCGCGTGCGGCGCGCGTAGAGCCGCCGGCACGCTGGCTGGCTGGCGCATTGGAACTGCGTGCGCCCTGGGCGCTATGCGGCGGTAACGGAGGACGTGGCGTCATGGTCGTGCCAGGTAGTACCCCAGTATCGCACGCGTGCGACGCGGTTGCGCCGGGGCCGTCCGTGTCCCCGGCGCGCTCGCGGACAATTGAAGCGCGCACCATAGCCGGCCCCGCGCTCAGGCAGCGGCGCTGGACGGCTCCATCGTCGCGCGCGAGCGCGGCTTCAGATGCGCCGCGAACTGCTCGGAGGCGGCGCGCCACGAGAAGCGCTCGGCCCAGGCGCGCGCCTCGGCGCGGTCGATCTTCAACGCTTCGAGGCACGCTTCGCGCAGGTCTTCGTTCATCGAACCCGCGCCGCCCGTGCCCAGCACGTCGATCGGGCCTGTCACCGGGTAGGCGGCCACGGGCGTACCGCATGCGAGCGCTTCAAGCAGCACGAGACCGAAGGTGTCGGTGCGGCTCGGGAACACGAAGACGTCGGCGGCCGCGTAGACCTTCGCAAGCTCGGGCTGGCTCAGGACACCCAGGTAATTCGCCTGGGGATAGCGCGACTTCAGTTCGGCGAGCGCCGGGCCTTCGCCGCACACCCATTTCGAGCCGGGCAGATCGAGCTTGAGAAACGCCTCGACGTTCTTCTCCACGGCCACGCGGCCCACATACAGGAAGATGGGGCGCGCCGTGTTGAGCACCTTGGATTCCATCGGCCGGAAGATGTCGAGGTCCACGCCGCGCGTCCACAGCACGACGTTCGTGAAGCCGAACTTCTCGAGGTCGGTCTTCACGACGGGCGTGGGCGCCATCACCGCGAGCGAAGGCTTGTGGAACCAGCGCAGGAAGCGGTACGTCGCCGAGAGCGGAATGCCGAAGCGCGCCTGCACGTACTCGGGAAAGCGCGTGTGATAAGCGGTCGTGAACGGCAGGTCGTGGTCGATCGCGTAGCGGCGCGCGGCGAGTCCGAGCGGACCTTCGGTCGCGATGTGGATTGCATCGGGCCCGAATGCGCTGATGCGTTCGTGCAGATGCCGCTTCGGAAACAGCGAGAGCTTGATTTCCGGGTAGGTGGGGCACGGTATCGTGCGGAACTCCAGCGGCGTAAGCAGTTCGACCTGATGGCCGAGCGCGATGAGTTCGCGCGTCGTGTTCTTCAGGGTTCGAACTACGCCGTTGACCTGCGGCTCCCATGCATCGGTCACGATCATTACTTTCATCGGTCGTCGGCCCTCTCGTCGTTCGGTAGTGCGGTTATGGCTGCTGCGTGACGGTATCAGTCGATACTCAGGCGGCGCTCACACGCGCCTTGCGCGTGGAGACCTGCGCTTCCGGCGCGCGTTTCACGGTCCAGTAGACGATGCGCAACTCGCCCTCGAACGTCTCGACGAGCGCGGACAGGCTCTCCACCCAGTCGCCGTCGTTGCAGTACAGGATGCCGTCGATGTCGCGGATCTCGGCCTTGTGGATGTGGCCGCAGACCACGCCGTCGCAGCCGCGGCGGCGCGCTTCGTCGGTCATCACGCGCTCGAACGAGGAGATGAAGTTCACCGCGTTCTTGACCTGATGCTTGAGGTACTGCGAGAGCGACCAGTACTGGAAGCCGAGCTTCGCGCGCACGCGGTTGAACCAGCGGTTGAGCAGGAGGATCAGCGTGTAGGCCGAGTCGCCGAGATAGGCGAGCCACTTGGCGTGCTGGATCACGCCGTCGAAGAGATCGCCGTGCACGACCCACAGGCGCTTGCCGGTGAGCGTCGTGTGAAAGGCTTCCTCGCGCACGTGGATGTCACCGAACGCGAGATTGCAGAACTGGCGCGCGCTCTCGTCGTGGTTGCCCGGGATGTAGATGACCTGGGTGCCCTTGCGCGCCTTGCGCAGCACCTTTTGCACGACGTCGTTGTGCGCCTGGGGCCAGTACCAGCCCTTCTTCAACTGCCAGCCGTCGATGATGTCGCCCACGAGGTACAGATACTCCGACTCGTTGTGGCGCAGAAAGTCGAGCAGATACGACGCCTGACAGCCGCCCGTGCCGAGATGGATATCGGAGAGCCAGATCGTGCGGTAGCGGGTGGGATCGGGGTGGTCGTCGTCGTGGGGGCCGGAGGCGGGGGCGTCGTCGATCGACGAGGGCGGCAGGGGCGGGACGGGAAAGGCGGCTCCGCCGGGAGATGGGTGGAACGTGGCGGAGTCGGTGCCTCGTCCGGTGGTCTGCCGGAACAGGGTGGTCGCTGACGTCTTTTGGGCCATGGCGCGCGCGGCAGGTTGTAATACGCGCATTGCGCCATGCCGCCGTGACGGCAACATGACAGTCACGAGAAGGTCTCGTTACGCAGTCCCAGGGGTCCCGTGCAGCCGCTTTTCCGGCGCGATAGGGGATGTCGTGCGCCGGCTACGCCTTCGCGCCTTGTGGCGCGATTGCGACAATGCGCGTGCCCGCAATGCGGTCGTGAAGGAACTGGCGGTCGTGGGAGAAGCGGGCGCTCGCGGCCCAGATCACGAACCAGCAGGCAACGAGCGCAAGCGTGTGCGGAATCGAAAGATCGAGCAGCGGATGCAGCACGAGCGGCGGCAGGAACCAGAGCCAGGCGGCGAGATAGCGCAGCGTCGCTCGCGCGAGCGCGGGCGGCTTGCCGTCGGGGCCGACCACACGCAAACGCCAGGTCTTCATCGGCAGCGTCTGCCCGCCCTTGTGCCAGAAGCCGACGAAGTACGTGCCGGCCACGAAGATGATCCAGACTGCCATCGCGTTATGATGCGTGTAGCCATTGCGCTGCTGCAGGACGAGGCTGAACGCGAGTCCCGCGGCGAAGACGACGCCGAACAGCAGCACGCTTTCGTAGACGAACGCGGCGAGGCGGCGACGAATCGAAACGGGCGCAGGTTCAACCGCGAAGACGGCGGCGGGCGGCAGGGCGGCGGCTTGGGCGCTTTCGGACACGATGGCGTCAGTTCGGGACGGGACGTCCAAAGCATAACCTCGAAAACGCGCGCGGCGAAACGACCGCAATGCTGCGGCGGGGTTAACGAGGGTGCGAAGGGTGCGCGCGAGGGCGCCGCGAGCACCGGGTTGAGGCTTCAGGAGCCCTTGAACGCCGCGGGTGCTTCGGCGGGCGAGACAGGGATGGGCGTGGCGGGGACGAAGCTCCCGGCGGCGGGAATGCCCGACGCAAACGACGAAGCCACCGCCGGCTCGCCCGGCGCGCCGGGCGCTGTGGGCGCGAGACCCGAACCCGTGCTGCTCGCGCCAGCCGCGCCCGATGCCCCGGTGACGCCTGCGGGCGCGTGCGGCAGGCCGCGGTGATCACGCTCGTTGACGAGGCGCTGGATATCGCGGATCTCGCTCTTGTTGCCGCTGGGCGGGGCGCTCACGACGGTGGGCCGGCGCTTGTGCTCGCTCGCGGCAAGGCGCTCCTTCTGCTCTTCAGGGAGTTGCTGGTAAGCCTTCCAGGCGCGCTGGCGCGCCTGCGCCGGCAATTCCTTGGAAACCTGGTAGTTTTCGCGCGCGACACGCCGTTGCTCCGGCGTCATGCCGACCCATTCCGCCATGCGCTCATGCAAGCGCTTCTGGGCGTCGGGCGACATTTTCGGGTAACGGGCGGCGATCTTTAGCCATTTGCGCTTGCGCTCGTCGCTGAAGCGGTCCCATTCGACGGCGAACGGCGCGAGCGCCGTGTGCTGCGCATCGCTCAGATGCGCCCACGCGAGCGGATTGGACTGGCCGGGCAGCGGCGCAAAGGTGGTCGTGATCGAATTATCGACCGGAGGCGCTTTCGCCTGCGCGGGCGCGCCAGCGGTGTTTTCGCCGGTGGGCTCGGGATGAAAGCGCGGGTAGGTCGCCACATACGACACCACTGCCGCGACCAGACATCCAATGACAACGGCCAGGCCGCGCTTGTAACTCACCCCGTCAGTCTCCCGCTCAGAGTCCTTAGTGCGCGCGCGTCAGATACGCGTTGAACCCGTGATCGAGGTAGGCCGTGAGCGGCAGGTCGTCGCTCAGCATGGCCGCGTCGATATCGGCGAGTTCAGCGGTGCGTTGCTGATCTTCGAAGTACGCGATGGCAAAGAGGCCCGCCACGAGTGCCGCGAGCGGCCAGGCGAGCGCGAAGCGCGCGAGCGCGGAACGGCGCCGCGCGGGCCGGGGCATGGGCGCGCCGGACAGACCGCCGACGCCGGCCGCGGCGAGCGCCGGGGCGCGTACGAGCACGACCTCGGCCTTTTTCTGGGCGAGTGCGGTCTTGCGTGCGGCGGCGAGTCGGGCGGTGGTGGCAGCGGGCAGGTTGGCGGCGCTCTCGTCGAGCGCACGACGCATTTCCCGCACGAACGCCAGTTCTTTATTTTCGAGGGCGGAGCTCATAGGGTGATTCCTTTGGCCTTGAGCGCTTGAGCCAGCGTGTGGGTTGCCCGCGAGCAGTGCGTTTTCACGCTGCCTTCGGAGCAGCCCATTGCGGCGGCAGTCTCGGCGACATCCATATCCTCCCAGTAACGCATCAGAAACGCCTCCCGTTGACGTGCCGGTAATTTCTGGATTTCGTCGTCGATCATCTGGAGCACCTGCGCGCGCTCGATCTGCTGCTCGCTGCTCTCGGCGCCAGCCGTACCCTGCTCGGCCTCGAAGGTCTCGAGGGGGTCGAATTCCTCGTCGTCGGCGTTGCCGAGCGACGAAAACAGGCTCACCCACGTATTGCGTACTTTCTGCCGACGAAAATAGTCGTGCATCGTATTTTGCAAAATACGCTGAAAGAGCAGGGGGAGTTCTGCGGCCGGGCGGTCTCCGTATTTTTCCGCGAGCTTGATCATCGCGTCCTGCACGATGTCGAGCGAGGCGTCGTCGTCCCTTACGGCGTAGACCGTCTGCTTGAACGCGCGTCTTTCGACGCCCGCCAGAAAGTCGGCGAGTTCCTTGTCTGATGCCATCCGTTGCAGGGCGCCGCCGCCAGCGTACGCGTAATCGTTCGAAAAATGTCGTAAAACTCGCGGATCGTAGCAAATTTTCGCGCCAACAGGCTAGCGGAAGGCCATGAGAATGCTTCGCATCATGGATGCGCCGGCCGTGATGCCTGTCCTGTCGGCCCTTGGCCGGCGCCGCGAGGCGTGCGCGCTGTCGCAACGTTCGTGCCCGGCTTCTCAATAATTGCTTGACCGAAAGGCACCGAGCCGCTATCTTCGACGGTTCGCAACATAAGTGACTAGTCTCAATTCGGATGTGGCCCAAGAAGCTCATCTGTCAACTGGACGCGCCGCTTGAACCCGAGCCACAAGCCCGGCAGAGAGCACCCGATCAATTTTTTGCCGAAAATTCGAAAGGTCAATGATGAACATGCCCAGCGCGGAATTCTCCACGTCGGTCCCCCCTTCGCAAGAATCTGACCCTCAAGCGCATACGTCCATCGGCGGAACCGTGCTGATGAAGGCGCTCGCAGACGAGCAGGTCGAATTCATTTGGGGCTATCCCGGCGGCTCGGTACTCTACATTTACGACGAGCTGTACAAGCAGGACAAGATTCAGCACGTTCTCGTGCGCCACGAACAGGCAGCCGTGCACGCGGCCGACGCCTATGCGCGTTCGACCGGCAACGTCGGCGTGTGTCTCGTGACCTCGGGGCCTGGCGTCACCAATGCGGTGACGGGCATCGCGACGGCCTACATGGACTCGATCCCGATGGTGATCATCAGCGGCCAGGTGCCTACCGCCGCGATTGGTCAAGACGCCTTCCAGGAGTGCGACACGGTCGGCATCACGCGTCCCTGCGTGAAGCACAACTTCCTCGTGAAGGACGTGCGCGATCTCGCCGCCACCGTCAAAAAAGCTTTCTACATTGCGCGCACCGGCCGTCCCGGCCCTGTGCTGATCGACATTCCGAAGGATGTGTCGAAAACGCCGTGCACGTATGAACCGATCAAAAACGTCACGCTACGTTCGTACAACCCGGTCACCAAGGGCCACTCGGGGCAGATCCGCAAGGCGGTGTCGCTGCTGCTCTCGGCAAAGCGTCCGTACATCTATACCGGCGGCGGCATTATCCTCGCGGATGCGTCGCGCGAACTGAACCAGTTCGCCGATTTGCTCGGCTACCCGGTCACGAACACGCTGATGGGTCTGGGCGGCTACCGCGCGAGCGACCGCAAGTTCCTCGGCATGCTCGGCATGCACGGCACCTACGAAGCCAACATGGCGATGCAGCACTGCGACGTGCTGATCGCGATCGGTGCGCGCTTCGACGACCGTGTGATCGGCGACCCGGCGCACTTTGCCTCGCGTCCGCGCAAGATCATCCACATCGACATCGATCCGTCGTCCATCTCGAAGCGCGTGAAGGTCGATATCCCCATCGTCGGCGACGTGAAGGAAGTGCTCAAGGAGCTCATCGAGCAGCTTCAGCACGCCGATCACGGCCCGGATACGGCCGCGCTCGCCGACTGGTGGAAGGACATCGAAGGCTGGCGCGAGAAGAACTGCCTGAAGTTCGACCGTTCGAGCGAGATCATCAAGCCGCAGTACGTGGTGGAGAAGGCGTGGGAGCTCACGGGCGGCAACGCGTTCGTGTGCTCGGACGTGGGCCAGCACCAGATGTGGGCCGCGCAGTTCTACCGCTTCAACCAGCCGCGCCGCTGGATCAACTCCGGCGGCCTCGGCACCATGGGCTTCGGCCTGCCGGCGGCGATGGGCGTGAAGATGGCGCACCCGGACGACGACGTGCTGTGCATCACGGGCGAAGGCTCGATCCAGATGTGTATTCAGGAGCTGTCGACCTGCAAGCAGTACGACACGCCCGTGAAGATCATTTCGCTGAACAACCGCTACCTCGGCATGGTCCGCCAGTGGCAGCAGATCGAATACAGCAAGCGCTATTCGCATTCCTATATGGATGCGCTGCCCGACTTCGTGAAGCTCGCCGAAGCGTACGGCCACGTCGGCATGCGGATCGAAAAGACCGCGGACGTCGAGCCGGCGCTCAAGGAAGCGCTGCGTTTGAAGGACCGCACGGTGTTCCTCGATTTCCAGACCGACCCTTCCGAAAACGTCTGGCCGATGGTACAGGCCGGCAAGGGCATCACCGAGATGCTGCTCGGCTCGGAAGACCTGTAACGGTATTTGCACGGCGCCGTTTCGAGCTCGCGCGGCGCGCGTCCACACAAGGGGCGCGCGGGTTCGCGGGGAAGGGCGGCAGCCGCATCTGCCAAATGCGAAACTGGATAAATCGCGGATCACATCATGAGACACATTATTTCCGTTCTGCTGGAAAACGAGCCGGGCGCGCTCTCGCGCGTGGTCGGCCTCTTCTCGGCACGCGGCTACAACATCGAAACCTTGACGGTGGCGCCGACCGAAGACCGTTCGCTGTCGCGCATGACCATCGTTTCCATTGGCTCGGACGACGTGATCGAACAGATCACGAAGCATCTGAACCGCCTGATCGAGGTGGTGAAAGTGGTCGACCTTACCGAGGGCGCCCACATCGAGCGCGAGCTGATGCTGATCAAGGTAAGGGCGGTCGGCAAGGAACGTGAGGAGATGAAGCGGATGGCGGATATTTTCCGCGGCCGTATCATCGACGTCACCGAAAAGACCTACACGATCGAACTGACGGGCGCGAGCGACAAGCTCGACGCGTTCATCGAAGCGATCGATGCGACCGCGATTCTCGAGACCGTCCGTACGGGCGGCTCGGGCATTGGGCGCGGAGAGCGCATTCTGAAGGTGTGACCCGACCACAGTCGATCTTGCACCGGAACCTGACCGGATGCGTCCTTAATCGCATCCGGTGCAGCAAAAGCTAATAGCAGTACCGATATTCACCAGACTCTCGCCAAGGAACCAACATGAAAGTTTTCTACGACAAGGACGCCGATCTCTCCCTCATCAAGGGCAAGCAGGTCACGATCATCGGTTACGGCTCGCAAGGCCACGCACACGCGCTGAACCTGAAGGACAGCGGCGTGAACGTCACGGTCGGTCTGCGCAAGAACGGCGCATCGTGGAGCAAGGCTGAGAACGCCGGCCTGCAGGTCAAGGAAGTGGCCGAAGCGGTGAAGAACGCCGACGTCGTCATGATGCTCCTGCCCGACGAGCAGATCGCCGACGTCTACGCGAAGGAAGTCCACGCGAACATCAAGAACGGCGCAGCGCTCGCGTTCGCCCACGGCTTCAACGTGCACTATGGCCAGGTGATCCCGCGCGCGGATCTGGACGTCATCATGATCGCCCCGAAGGCACCGGGCCATACGGTTCGCGGCACCTACTCGCAAGGCGGCGGCGTGCCCCACCTGATCGCTGTCCACCAGGACAAGTCGGGCGCAGCGCGTGACATCGCTCTGTCGTACGCGGCAGCGAACGGCGGCGGCCGTGCCGGCATCATCGAAACGAACTTCCGCGAAGAAACCGAAACCGACCTGTTCGGCGAACAAGCCGTGCTGTGCGGCGGTACGGTCGACCTGATCAAGGCTGGCTTCGAAACGCTGGTCGAAGCGGGCTACGCGCCGGAAATGGCCTACTTCGAGTGCCTGCACGAACTGAAGCTGATCGTCGACCTGATCTATGAAGGCGGCATCGCCAACATGAACTACTCGATCTCGAACAACGCCGAGTACGGCGAGTACGTGACGGGCCCGCGCGTCATCACGGCCGAGACGAAGAAGGTCATGAAGGAAGTCCTGAAGGACATCCAGACCGGCGAATACGCCAAGAGCTTCATCCTGGAAAACAAGGCCGGCGCACCGACGCTGCAATCGCGCCGCCGCCTCGGCGCCGAGCACCAGATCGAAGTGGTCGGTGCAAAGCTGCGCGCGATGATGCCGTGGATCGCCGCGAACAAGCTGGTCGACCAGTCGAAGAACTAATCTGACGGTATTAATCTGACTGCGTGTACGGTTTTTTGCCGACACTCATCAGTTTGACCTGAGTCAGACCCGAAAAAGCCGCCCAGGTGGGATGAACCCTGGGCGGCTTTTGCTATCCTACGGTTTTCAAAATAACAGCGAAGCCACCATGAATTACCCTCATCCGATCATCGCGCGCGAAGGCTGGCCGTTCATCGCCATTGCGGCCGTCGTGGCGCTCTTGATCCATGCGGTCGCAGGCTTCGGACTCGCATGGCCCTTCTGGCTGATCCTGATCTTCGTCGTCCAGTTTTTCCGCGATCCGCCGCGCCCGATCCCGAGCCAGGCCAACGCCGTACTGTGCCCGGCGGACGGCCGCATCGTCGCTGTGGAAACCGCGCACGACCCGTATGCAAACCGTGAAGCGCTCAAGATCAGCGTGTTCATGAACGTCTTCAACGTCCACTCGCAACGTTCGCCCGTGGACGGCGCCGTCGCCAAGGTCGAGTACTTTCCGGGCGCGTACCTGAACGCCGCCATCGACAAGGCTTCGACCGAGAACGAGCGCAATGCCGTGGTGCTGACGATGGCAGACGGCACGACCGTCACCTCGGTGCAGATCGCGGGCCTCATCGCGCGCCGCATTCTCTGCTACGTGCGTGCCGGTGAGCCGCTGTCGCGCGGCCAGCGCTATGGCTTCATCCGCTTCGGCTCGCGCGTCGACGTCTACCTGCCCGTGGGCAGCCGCCCGCGTGTGTCGATTGGCGAGAAGGTGTCCGCCTCGTCGACGATCCTCGCCGAACTGCCGACCCAATCGGCATAAAGGAGGGCTGCGATGGCCGGATTCAAACAGCGTCGACCCCGTAACCCCGCCGGCGGGCCGCTGCCGCGGCCGTTCCGGCGCAACAAGGCCGTGCAGGAGCCCATGGGCGTCGCCGCGAACCGGCGCGCGGCGCGCCAGGAGTTCCTGAAGAAGCGCGGCATCTACCTGCTGCCCAACGCGTTCACCACGGCGGCGCTCTTCTGCGGCTTCTTCGCGGTCGTGCAGGCCATGAACGTGCGCTTCGAGGTGGCGGCCATCGCCATTTTCGTGGCGATGGTGCTCGACGGCATGGACGGGCGCGTGGCCCGCATGACGCACTCGCAAAGCGCGTTCGGCGAGCAGTTCGACAGCCTTTCGGACATGGTGTCGTTCGGCGTGGCGCCCGCGCTCGTGATGTACGAGTGGGTGCTCAAGGATCTCGGGCGCTGGGGCTGGCTCGCGGCATTCGTCTACTGTTCGGGCGCTGCGCTGCGTCTTGCGCGCTTCAATACGAACATCGGCGTGGTGGACAAGCGCTTCTTCCAGGGCCTGCCGAGCCCGGCTGCGGCCGCGCTCATCGCCGGCTTCGTCTGGCTCGCCACCGACAACCGCGTGCCCGTGAAGCTCTCGTGGCTGCCGTGGGTGGCGTTCGTCCTGACGATTTACGCCGGCGTGACGATGGTGTCCAACGCGCCGTTCTACAGCGGCAAGGCGCTCGACGTGCGCCATCGCGTGCCGTTCGCGGCCACGCTGCTCGTGGTGGTGGCGTTCGTGCTGGTGTCGTCCGATCCGCCGCTGATGCTGTTCGGCCTGTTCGTGCTCTACGGCCTCTCGGGCTACGTGTTCTGGGCGTACCAGGCCGTGCGCGGACGCTCGAACCCGGCGCGTTCGTCGCCGCGCGAGCGGTAGGGCGCGGGTGCGGGAGGGCTGCAAAGGGGCTGCGCGCGAGCGCGGCCCTTTTTCTTTTTGCGCGCGCCCACGCGGTTGCCCGGGCTGGTCTCTTCCAATTGCGCTATCGGCGGATTCCGGCTATAGTCGGCGGCATGGACACCATCCAGTTCCCCCTCTCCTCTCTTCAAGCCGGCGCGCTACTAAGCACGCTAGCGCTAGCGCGCCTGCCGCGCTGATCTCGCTCGCCCTCCGTAAGCCTCGTTCATTGTCAGCGTCGCCATCGGTGGCGCGAACACCCAAAATCCGTTTTAGACATTGAACAAGTCCCCCTGGAGACCCGAAATGGCAGCAGACAAGCTCATCATCTTCGATACGACGTTGCGTGACGGCGAGCAGTCGCCCGGTGCGTCGATGACGAAGGAAGAGAAAATCCGCATCGCGAAGCAACTCGAGCGCATGAAGGTCGACATCATCGAAGCCGGCTTCGCGGCCAGCTCGAACGGCGACTTCGACGCGATCCACACGATCGCCGGCATGGTGAAAGACAGCACGATCTGTTCGCTCGCCCGCGCGAACGACAAGGACATCCAGCGCGCCGCCGACGCGCTCAAGCCCGCCGACCACTTCCGTATCCACACGTTCATCGCCACCTCGGCGCTGCACATGGAGAAGAAGCTGCGCATGTCGCCCGAGCAGGTGCTCGAGCAGGCGAAGCTCGCGGTGCGCTTCGCGCGCAAGTTCACGAACGACGTGGAGTTCTCGCCCGAAGACGGCAGCCGCTCGGACATGGACTTCCTGTGCCGCGTGCTCGAAGCCGTGATCAACGAAGGCGCGACCACGATCAATATCGCCGATACGGTCGGCTACGGCGTTCCCGAGCTGTACGGCAACCTCGTGAAGACGCTGCGCGAGCGCATTCCGAACTCGGACAAGGCCGTGTTCTCGGTGCACTGTCACAACGACCTCGGCATGGCCGTGGCGAATTCGCTGGCCGGCGTGCAGATCGGCGGCGCGCGCCAGGTGGAGTGCACGATCAACGGTCTCGGCGAGCGCGCGGGCAACACCTCGCTCGAAGAAATCGTGATGGCCGTGAAGACGCGCAAGGACTACTTCGGTCTCGATCTCGGCATCGACACCACGCAGATCGTGCCGGCTTCGAAGCTCGTTTCGCAGATCACCGGTTTCGTGGTGCAGCCGAACAAGGCCGTGGTCGGCGCCAACGCCTTCGCGCACGCCTCGGGCATCCACCAGGACGGCGTGCTCAAGGCGCGCGACACCTACGAGATCATGCGCGCGGAAGACGTGGGCTGGAGCGCGAACAAGATCGTGCTCGGCAAGCTCTCGGGCCGCAACGCATTCAAGCAGCGCCTGCAGGAACTGGGCATCCAGCTCGACAGCGAAGGCGAACTGAACAACGCATTCGCACGCTTCAAGGAACTGGCGGACCGCAAGGCCGAAATCTTCGACGAAGACATCATCGCGATCGTCACGGAAGAGTCGGCCCAGGCGCAGGATCAGGAGCACTTCAAGTTCATCTCGCTCGCGCAGCACTCGGAAACGGGTGAGCGTCCGCACGCACGCGTCGTGTTCTCGGCCGACGGCAAGGAAGTGACCGGCGAAGCCGCGGGCAACGGCCCGGTGGACGCTACGCTCAACGCGATCGAAACCGAAGTGGGCAGCGGCTCGGAGCTTTTGCTGTACTCGGTGAACGCGATCACGACGGGCACCCAGGCGCAGGGCGAAGTGACGGTGCGTCTCTCGAAGGCCGGCCGCATCGTCAATGGCGTGGGCACCGATCCGGATATCGTCGCCGCTTCGGCGAAGGCCTATATTTCGGCGCTCAACAAGCTCTACTCGGGCGACAAGGTCAATCCGCAGCGCTCCGAAGCGGTGTGAGTGGTGGCGAGGCATCTTGCCTCGCATCGCACAGCCGATGAAAAACCCCCGGCTCGCAAGAGCGCGGGGGTTTTGTTTTTTGCGGCGCCGGGGCCGCTGCGGCCAAAGCAATCAGAACAGGCTGCGGCGATCCGGATCGTGCAGCGGATCGGGTGTCTTCTGCGTGAGCCGCAGAATGCCCTGGTCGTCGAAGTAGAAGCTGTAGAGCATGTACCAGACGTTGTCTTCGAGGTAGCGGTAGGTCCACGCTTCCTTCTTCATCAGCGGGAAGTAGGAGGTTTCGACCGGGCGGCCGAAGTTCACGAGCACGTCGCTGCGCGTCCATTTGCCGATTTCCGCGCGATAGAACTCGTTGGGCTGCAGCACCTGGCGCACGTTCACGACGCGGCCGCTGGCGTCGATGTCGGCGGCCGTGGTGACTTCGCCCATCGGCTGGGTCGGCCACATCAGGCGCTTGCCGCCGTCGGGCAGGTCGTAGGTTTCAGCCGGCGGGCCGAAGCGGGCGATCACGGACTGCGCGTCGTCGCCTGCATGGAATTGTTGCCACGGCTGGGCGCAGCCGGCGAGCGCGAGTGCGCCCACGCCCGCGAGGAGCCCGAGACGCAAGCGGCGCGAGGCGAAGCGCACGGGTGTTGCGAGCGAGGTTGAGAGGCGCGTGAACATGATGTCCCCCGATGGCAAGGTTTCAATGACCGCCGTGAATGTGGAACCCTTATTTTGACACGGCGCGAGACGCTCGCGGGGCGGCCCCGTCCGGCAGGCGGTGGATCGCGGCCTTGCCGTCGCCCCGCCTTGCGGCCTATGATCCGCGCTTCGAATGACAATCGGGCTGGCATCAAACAATGAGAGTAAAGCGCATGACGGCACGCATGACGCGTGCGGCCGCGATCATGGTCGCCATGACGGCGCTGGCGGCAGGCCTTGGGGCCACAGCCGGCGCACAGGCGGATGAGGCGCCGACCGGCAAGCCGATCCAGCTCGCGCTCATCGAGGGCATGTCCGGCCCCTTCGCGGACGCGGGCGCGGCCGTCGAGCGCAATCTGCGCTTCGGCGTGGAGCGCGTCAATGCGCGCGGCGGCGTCGTGCTGCGTGACGGGGCGCATCCGCTCGAACTGGTGACGCTCGACAGCAAGGGCAGCCCCGAGGCGGCGCTCGTGCAGTTGCGCATGGCGCAGGACCGCCACATCGGCTACGTCATGCAGGGCAACAGCTCGGCGGTGGCGGCGGCGCTCGAGTCGGCGGTCGATCGCCAGGCTACGCGCGATCCGGAGAACCGCGAGCTCTTCCTCAACTATTCCGCCGACGACCCCGCGCTCACCAACGCGAATTGCAGCTTCTGGCATTTCCGCTTCGACGCGCACGCGGGCATGCGCATGGACGCGCTCGCGGACGTAATCGCCGCGGACAAGTCGGTGAAGAAGGTCTATCTGCTCAACCAGGACTACAGCTTCGGTCACGACGTCAGCACGCTCGCGCGCGCGGCGCTCGCGAAGGACCGTCCGGACATCGCCGTCGTCGGCGACGAGTTTCACCCCATCGGCCGCGTGAAGGACTTTGCGCCTTACATCGCCAAGATTCGCGCAGCGGGCGCCGACGCCGTCATCACCGGAAACTGGGGCAACGACCTCACGCTGCTCGTGAAGGCCGCGCGCGAGCAGGGCCTCGACGCGAAGTTCTACACGTTCTACGGCAATAGCCTGGGCGCGCCGGCGGCGCTGGGCGACGCGGGCGTGAAGCGCGTGATCGCGGTAGCCGACTGGCATCCGAACGTGAACGGCGCCGCCTCCGACGCGTGGTACAAGGCGTTCCGCGCGCGCTATCCGGCCGCGAAGGACGACTACCCGGTGCTGCGCATGTCGATGATGGTGGAGATGCTCGCGCAGGCCATGACGAAGGCAGGCACGGCCGACCCCGCTACGGCCGCGAAGGCGCTGGAAGGCATGCGCTTCGACAATGGCTTTCACCCCATGTGGATGCGCGCCGACGACCACCAGGTGATTCAGCCCCTTTACGTCATGGAGATGGACAAGCAGGGTACGCCCGGTGTGCGCAACGACAACGAGGGTTCCGGCTACGGCTTTCGCACAGTGCTGGCGCTGCCCGCGGAGAAGACCGTGCCCGCCACGGTCTGCCAGATGAAGCGGCCTTGACAGCGCCCCTTACAAGCGGTTTCGCGGCAAATCGGGGCTGTGCTACAATACGCCCCTTGTCGCGAACCTGCGGCAAGACAATCACGCAGTCAGAATCAAGCCACGGCACGGCCTTTCTTCCGTGACCGCTCGTTTGTTTTAAAGGAAAAGCAAAATGTCCGTAGCAGATATCAAGAAGTCCGACGTCGTCGCGCAATTCGCGCGCGGCACCAATGACACGGGTTCGCCCGAAGTCCAGGTTGCGCTCCTGACGTCGCGTATCAACGAACTGACCTCGCACTTCAAGTCGCACGCGAAGGATCACCACAGCCGCCGCGGTCTGCTGCGCATGGTGAGCCGCCGCCGCAAGCTGCTCGACTACCTGAAGGGCAAGGACGCTGACCGTTACCGCGCGCTGATCGAGAAGCTGGGTCTGCGTAAGTAATCGGAAGGTCTTCCGCAAAGATGCCTGTGTCAGTTCCACTGATGCAGGCATTTTGTTTTTGAACGGTGCGCTTCATGCGGCTTTTCAAGCTGTTTTGATGCGATAAACACCGGTCCGTAACACAAGGCAACACCACGTAGCACCAGCAGTACAAGCAGCAGGGCCGGGCCTCGGGGCAGAGCTTTGTGTCATTCCAGCAGATCGTACGCGGCGATGCGTCACAGCCGCATTGCAACCGTTTTGCAACCTCGCGATCCGCTGGAATGGCATAACACTCCTCTTCCTGCGCGGTGTCGGAGCCTGTCTTGCCGCATCGTCCGCGTGTGCGGGCGGCGCATAACAAATGAGTAAGGAGTGAGTGACCATGACCATGTTCAATAAAGTCGTGAAAGAGTTCAAATGGGGCCAGCACAACGTGCGCCTCGAAACGGGTGAGATCGCCCGTCAGGCAAGCGGCGCCGTCATCGTCGACGTCGAAGACACCGTCGTGCTCGCGACCGTCGTCGGCGCGAAGACCGCCAAGCCG
The DNA here is from genome assembly GCF_001718195.1 of Paraburkholderia nodosa. Taxonomy (GTDB): domain Bacteria; phylum Pseudomonadota; class Gammaproteobacteria; order Burkholderiales; family Burkholderiaceae; genus Paraburkholderia; species Paraburkholderia nodosa_A. The sequence continues at coordinate 40,769 of NZ_MCNV01000008.1, read as the reverse complement.
GGTCAGGACTTCTTCCCGCTCACCGTCGATTACATCGAAAAGACCTATTCGGCCGGCAAGATCCCGGGCGGCTTCTTCCGCCGCGAAGGCCGTCCGTCGGAAGGCGAAACGCTGATCTCGCGCCTGATCGACCGTCCGCTGCGCCCGCTTTTCCCGGAAGGCTATTACAACGAAGTCCAGGTCGTGATCCACGTCCTGTCGATCAACCCGGAAGTCCCGGCTGACATCCCCGCGCTGATCGGCGCGTCGGCTGCGCTGGCGATCTCGGGTCTGCCGTTCAACGGCCCGGTGGGCGCCGCACGCGTGGCCTACATCAACAACGAGTACGTGCTCAACCCGACGCGCGCCCAGATCAAGGAATCGCGCCTCGACCTCGTCGTGGCCGGTACCGAGCGCGCCGTGCTGATGGTGGAATCGGAAGCCGACCAGCTGCCGGAAGACGTGATGCTCGGCGCGGTCGTGTTCGGCCACGAGCAGATGCAAACGGCCATCGACGCGATCCACGAACTGGTGCGTGACGGCGGCAAGCCCGAGTGGGACTGGACGCCGGCGCCGAAGGACGAAGCGCTCATCGCACGCGTCACGGCCATCGCCAACGACAACCTGCTCGCCGCGTACCAACTGCGCGACAAGCAGCAGCGTTCGGCCAAGCTGAAGGAAGTCTACGCAGCGACGTCGGCCAAGCTCGAAGAAGAAGCGGCTGCGGCCGGCACGACGGCGGCCGACAAGGCCACGGTCGGCAACATCGTGTTCGACCTCGAAGCGAAGATCGTCCGCTCGCAGATCCTGAACGGCGAGCCGCGTATCGACGGCCGCGACACGCGCACGGTGCGCCCGATCGAGATCCGCACGGGCGTGCTGCCGCGCACCCACGGTTCGGCGCTCTTCACGCGCGGCGAAACGCAGGCGCTGGTCGTCGCGACGCTCGGCACCAAGGGCGACGAGCAGATCATCGACGCGCTCGAAGGCGAGTACCGCGACCGCTTCATGCTCCACTACAACATGCCCCCGTTCGCGACCGGCGAAACGGGCCGTGTCGGCTCGCCCAAGCGCCGTGAAATCGGCCACGGCCGTCTCGCCAAGCGCGCGCTGGTCGCATGCCTGCCGAGCGCCGAAGAGTTCGGCTACTCGATCCGCGTCGTTTCGGAAATCACCGAGTCGAACGGTTCGTCGTCGATGGCTTCGGTGTGCGGCGGCTGCCTCGCGCTGATGGACGCCGGCGTGCCGATGAAGGCGCACGTCGCCGGCATCGCGATGGGCCTGATCCTCGAAGGCAACAAGTTCGCCGTGCTGACCGACATCCTCGGCGACGAAGATCACCTCGGCGACATGGACTTCAAGGTTGCGGGAACGGAAGCTGGCGTGACCGCGCTGCAAATGGACATCAAGATCCAGGGCATCACCAAGGAAATCATGCAGGTCGCCCTCGCGCAGGCGAAGGAAGGCCGCATGCACATCCTCGGCAAGATGACCTCGGCCGTGTCGGGTGTGAACACCGAACTGTCGGCGTACGCTCCGCGCATGATCACGATCAAGATCAACCCGGAAAAGATCCGCGACGTGATCGGCAAGGGCGGTTCGGTGATCCGCGCGCTGACGGAAGAAACGGGCACGACCATCGATATCTCCGACGACGGCGTCGTGACCATCGCTTCGACGTCGAGCGAAGGCATGGCCGAAGCGAAGAAGCGCATCGAAAACATCACGGCCGAAATCGAAGTGGGCCAGGTGTACGAAGGCGCGGTCCTCAAGCTGCTGGACTTCGGCGCGATCGTGAACCTGCTGCCCGGCAAGGATGGTCTGCTGCATATCTCCGAGATCGCCAACGAGCGTATCAAGGACATCAACGACTATCTGAAGGAAGGCCAGGTCGTGAAGGTCAAGGTCATCCAGACGGACGAGAAGGGCCGCGTGCGCCTGTCCGCCAAGGCGCTGCTCAACGAGCAAGCGAATGGCGGCGCACCGCAAGGCGAGCCGCAGCAGTAAAGCGGTAAGCTCCAACGGCCGGCAGCGTGCAAAACGCGCCGGCCGTTTTTTATGACAATGAGGGTGAATGGCAGTGCGCATGCGTCAATCCTGTCGCGTGCGCAGCGCCATCCAGACGGGGCGCGAAGCGCTGAGGAGACGCGAGATGAAGGCAGTCGAGATTACGGAATTCGGTGCGCCGGACGTGCTCAAGCTGGCGGAACGGCCAACTCCCGAGCCGAAGGCCGGCGAAGTGCTGATCAAGGTGAGCGCCTCGGGCGTGAACCGTCCCGACGTGTTCCAGCGCAAGGGCTCGTATGCACCGCCGCCGGGCATTTCCGATCTGCCGGGACTCGAGGTGGCGGGCGAGATCGTCGGTGGCTCGATCGACGAGAAGACCAATCCGTTCGGCCTGAAGATCGGTGATCGCGTGTGCGCGCTGATCGCGGGCGGCGGTTACGCCGAATATGCGGTCGCGCCGCTCGGGCAATGCCTGCCGGTGCCGCAGGGGCTCACCGATGTCGAGGCGGCTTCGCTGCCCGAAACGTTCTTCACAGTCTGGAGCAACGTATTCCAGCGCGCCTACCTGGGCCAGGGCGAGGGCGGCGAGAACGAGACGCTGCTCGTGCAGGGCGGCTCGAGCGGCATCGGCGTGACGGCGATCCAGATCGCGCATGCCCTCGGCTTTCGCATATTCGCCACCGCGGGCTCGGACGACAAGTGCCGCGCTTGTGAAGCGCTCGGCGCCGACCGCGCCATCAACTACCGCACCAGCGATTTCGTGGAGGTCGTGAAGGCGCTCACGAACGACCGCGGCGTGGACGTGATTCTCGACATGGTGGCCGGCGGCTACGTGGCGCGCGAGCTGTCCGCGCTGGCGACCGGCGGACGCATCGTGCTCATCGCGACGCTCGGCGGCTCCAAGGCCGAACTCAACATGGGCGAGATCCTGCGCCGCCGGCTCACGGTGACCGGTTCGACGCTGCGTGCGCGATCCGTCGAGTTCAAGGCCCGGATCGCTCAGGAGCTCAAGGCGAAGGTCTGGCCCCTCATCGAAGAGGGTCGCATCAAACCCGTCGTGTTTCGCGTATTTCCCGCCGCACAGGCCGCTGAGGCCCATGCGTTGATGGAAAGCAGCGAGCATATCGGCAAGATCATGCTCGACTGGAGGAGCGCGGCGTGAGCGCGCGTCGGCAGGAGCGATCCGCTCCTGCTTGATTTTTCGGGATTTTTTTCGCGTATTTTTTGTGCATCCCGGGCGGGGCGGTTTGACCCGTCTGGTTTTCACGCAGTAAAATTATGTGTTTTGCGTCCGCTTTTAACCGCAACCGGAACAATGACGAAACAACGATCGAAGCTCGTAGTCGGTAACTGGAAGATGCATGGCCGCCTCGCGGCCAATGCGGCACTGCTGGAAGGCGTTGCACGCGGCGCGCAGGCGCTGCCCCAGGACGTGCACGTGGGTGTGTGCGTGCCGTTCGCGTATCTCGCGCAGGCGCAGGCACTGCTCGGCGGCAGCCGGGTTCAGTGGGGCGCACAGGACGTTTCGGCGCACGAGCAGGGCGCCTATACGGGCGAAGTCGCGGCAGGCATGGTTGCCGACTTCGAGGCCACGTTTGCGATCGTTGGTCACTCGGAACGCCGCGCTTACCACGGCGAAAGTTCCGAATGCGTCGCTGTGAAGGCGCAGCGCGCGCTTGCGGCGGGCCTCACGCCCATCGTCTGCGTGGGTGAAACGCTCGAAGAACGCGAGTCGGGCGCGACCGAGCGCGTGGTCGGCGCACAGATCGACGCCGTGCTGGCCGCGCTGTCGGTCGAAGAGGCCGCGCGTATCGTCGTCGCTTACGAGCCGGTCTGGGCGATCGGCACGGGCAAGAGCGCGAGCTCGGAGCAGGCTCAGCAGGTGCATGCGTTCCTGCGTGCCCGCCTCGCGGCCAAGGGCGCGCAAGTCGCGGACGTGCCGCTGCTCTACGGCGGCAGCGTGAAGCCGGAAAATGCGGCGGAGCTATTCCGTCAGGCCGACATCGACGGCGGCCTGATCGGCGGTGCGTCGCTGAAAGAGGGTGATTTCCTCGCGATCTGCGTGGCCGCTGCGGCGGGCGCCAGCATCGCGAGCTAAAGGCTTGCGCACGAAGCATTCGAACTAAAACGCGTCGTGCGGGCTGCTTATGCGTCTGCTCCGGGAGGGGTGGACGTTCAACCAGGACTCAGGTGAGTGTGATGCTGTATTTGAAAACGTTGATTATCGTCGTCCAGCTTCTGTCGGCGCTCGGGGTGATCGGCCTCGTCTTGCTGCAGCACGGCAAAGGCGCGGACATGGGCGCCGCATTCGGCAGCGGCGCGTCGGGCAGCCTGTTCGGCGCGAGCGGTTCCGCGAACTTCCTTTCGCGCACTACGGCAGTTCTCGCAACGGTGTTTTTCTGCTCCACCCTTGCGTTAACTTACCTGGGGTCGTATCATGCGAAGCCTTCGGCGGGCGTGCTTGGCGCTTCGGTTCCAGCCCCGGTCGTAGCCTCGGCGCCGGCTGCTTCGGCGCCGGTTGCACCTGCTCCTGGCGCATCCGCTCCGGCGGCGGCTTCGCCGGCTGCAGCAGCCTCGCAACCCGGCAACGACGTTCCGAAATAAGTTCGAAAAACCTGTTTTGTGCGTTGAACAACGAACGGAAACAAGTTAGAATTTAAGTCTTGAAGCGATTCGCGGGTTGCAAGATTTTGTTGTCCCGGATTGCATGTAGTGCCGACGTGGTGAAATTGGTAGACACGCTATCTTGAGGGGGTAGTGGCGAAAGCTGTGCGAGTTCGAGTCTCGCCGTCGGCACCAATGTTATCTAAAAAATGCCAGCCGCTTGCTTCAGCTTCGGCTGGCATTTTTGCTTCTTACGTCGTGTTCGTCTTCTGTTCGCAGCGCGAAGTACGTGAAGTGATTCCCGCGGAGCGATGCAAGTTCCAGCGGAACCTCAGAACCAACCGATATAGAGGATAGCCTTGAACCTCGCTGCCTATTTCCCCGTCCTTCTGTTCCTCCTCGTGGGTGTTGGTCTGGGCATAGCGCTAGTGACAATCGGCAAGGTCCTCGGTCCCAACCGGCCAGACAGCGAAAAAAATTCGCCGTACGAGTGCGGCTTCGAAGCCTTCGAAGACGCCCGAATGAAGTTCGACGTACGCTACTACCTGGTCGCCATCCTTTTCATCATCTTCGACCTCGAAACGGCGTTCCTGTTTCCGTGGGGTGTGGCCCTGCGCGACATCGGCTGGCCGGGCTTCCTGTCGATGATGCTGTTTCTGCTCGAATTCCTGCTGGGCTTTGCCTACATCTGGAAGAAGGGTGGTCTCGACTGGGAATAATGGGTTAATCGCCGGATTGCATGGGCGGCACTGCGGGGAAACTGTGGGCTGTCCGTCTGGAGTGGAAAGCACATGAGTATCGAAGGGGTCTTGAAGGAAGGGTTTGTCACCACTACGGCTGACAAGCTGATCAACTGGACGCGCACTGGCTCGCTGTGGCCGATGACGTTCGGTCTGGCGTGTTGCGCGGTCGAGATGATGCACGCGGGCGCGGCCCGTTATGACCTTGACCGTTTCGGCGTAGTGTTTCGTCCGAGCCCGCGTCAGTCGGACGTCATGATCGTCGCCGGCACGCTCTGCAACAAGATGGCGCCGGCGCTGCGCAAGGTCTACGACCAGATGGCCGAGCCGCGCTGGGTCATTTCGATGGGGTCGTGCGCCAACGGCGGCGGCTACTACCACTATTCGTATTCGGTCGTGCGCGGTTGTGATCGCATCGTGCCGGTCGACGTCTATGTGCCGGGATGCCCGCCGACAGCGGAAGCCCTGGTCTACGGGGTGATCCAGTTGCAGGCGAAGATTCGCCGCACCAGCACCATCGCCCGTCAATAAAGGCCGCGAGCCTCCCCACAATATGGCAAGCAAACTCGAGACCCTGAAAGCGAACCTCGAAGCGGCCCTCGGCGCGCGCATCGTCAGCCTCACCGAGGCGCTCGGCGAGCTGACGCTGGTCGTCAAGGCGGGCGAGTCCCTCGCGGTGGCCAAGGAGCTGCGCGACAATCCCTCGCTGCGCTTCGAGCAACTGGTCGACCTGTGCGGTGTCGACTACCAGACCTTCGGCGACGGCGCCTGGGAAGGCCCGCGCTTCGCCGCGGTGTCGCATCTGCTGTCGCTCGCGAACAACTGGCGCGTGCGCCTGCGCGTGTTCGCGCCGGACGACGAAGTGCCTATCGTGCCCTCGCTCGTCGAGATCTGGAATTCGGCCAACTGGTACGAGCGCGAGGCGTTCGACCTGTTCGGCATCGTCTTCGAAGGCCACCCCGACCTGCGCCGCATCCTGACCGACTACGGTTTCATCGGCCATCCGTTCCGCAAGGACTTCCCGGTTTCGGGCTATGTCGAAATGCGTTACGACCCGGAGCAGAAGCGCGTGGTCTACCAGCCCGTCACGATCGAGCCGCGCGAGATCACGCCGCGTGTGATCCGCGAAGATCGCTACGGCGGTCTGAAGAAACACTAAGAGGGTCGCATGTCAGAGATCAAGAACTACACGCTCAACTTCGGCCCGCAGCACCCGGCAGCGCACGGTGTGCTGCGCCTCGTGCTCGAGCTCGATGGCGAAGTGATCCAGCGCGCCGATCCGCACATCGGCCTGCTGCATCGCGCGACCGAAAAGCTCGCCGAGAGCAAGACGTTCATTCAGTCGGTGCCGTACATGGACCGTCTCGACTACGTGTCGATGATGGTCAACGAGCACGGCTATGTGCTCGCCATCGAAAAGCTGCTCGGCATTGACGTGCCGATCCGCGCGAAGTACATCCGCGTGCTGTTCGACGAAGTCACGCGCGTGCTGAACCACCTCATGTGGATCGGCTCGCACGCGCTCGACGTCGGCGCGATGGCGGTGTTCCTCTACGCGTTCCGCGAGCGCGAAGACCTGATGGACGTCTACGAGGCGGTCTCGGGCGCGCGCATGCACGCGGCTTACTACCGTCCGGGCGGCGTGTATCGCGATCTGCCTGACGCAATGCCGCAATACAAGGCGTCGAAGATCCACAACGAGAAGGCGCTCGCCCGCATGAACGAGGCGCGCCAGGGCTCGGTGCTGGACTTCATCGACGACTTCTTCACGCGCTTCCCCGGTTGCGTCGACGAGTACGAAACGCTCCTCACCGACAACCGTATCTGGAAGCAGCGTCTGGTCGGCATCGGCGTGGTGAGCCCCGAGCGCGCCATGCAGCTTGGTCTCACGGGCGCGATGCTGCGCGGTTCGGGCATCGAATGGGATCTGCGCAAGAAGCAGCCGTACGAAGTCTACGACCAGATGGACTTCGACATTCCGGTGGGCGTGAACGGCGACTGCTACGACCGCTATCTCGTGCGCGTCGAGGAAATGCGTCAGTCCACCCGCATTGCGAAACAGTGCATTGAGTGGCTGCGCAAGAATCCGGGCCCCGTGATGATCGACAATCACAAGGTTGCGCCGCCCTCGCGCGTGAACATGAAGTCGAACATGGAAGAGCTGATTCACCACTTCAAGCTCTTCACGGAAGGCTTCCACGTGCCCGAAGGCGAGGCGTACGCTGCCGTCGAACATCCGAAGGGTGAATTCGGCATCTACCTGGTGTCAGATGGCGCGAACAAGCCGTATCGTCTGAAGATCCGTGCGCCGGGCTATGCCCACCTGTCCGCGCTCGATGAAATGGCGCGCGGCCACATGATTGCCGACGCGGTCACGATCATCGGCACGCAGGACATCGTGTTCGGTGAAATCGACCGCTAGGGCGGCGCGCAGTAAGGTACGCCCGGTCCCGGGCGCACGCAGCATGGAACGCCACGTCTGCCGCAGCGAATGTATGAGAACGCGCGGCAGGTTTTCGTTCGGTAGGAATTGAAAGAGTCGTGTCTGAAAATGATCTCAGCTGAAGGCCTGAAAGAAATCGATCGCGCGTTGACGAAGTACCCCGCCGATCAACGACAGTCCGCCGTGATGGCGGCTTTGGCCGTTGCTCAGGAAGAGCATGGCTGGCTGTCTCCCGAAATCATGCAGTTCGTGGCCGACTACATCGGCATGCCGCCTGTCGCGGTCCAGGAAGTGGCCACGTTCTACACGATGTTCGAGACCACGCCGGTCGGCAAGCACAAGATCACGCTCTGCACGAATCTGCCGTGCCAGCTCGGCCCGGAAGGCGGCTCGGAGAGCGCCGCCGAATACCTGAAGCAGAAGCTCGGAATCGACTTCGGCGAAACCACGCCCGACGGCAAGTTCACCTTGAAAGAAGGTGAATGCATGGGCGCGTGCGGCGATGCACCGGTGATGCTCGTGAACAATCACCGCATGTGCAGCTTCATGAGCCGCGAGAAGATCGACCAGCTGCTCGAGGAGCTTTCGAAATGACTTCGTTGCACGACCGTCACATCAAACCGCTGATTCTCGCGGGCCTCAATGGCGAGAACTGGCATCTCGAAGACTATGTCGCGCGCGGCGGCTACAAACAGCTGCGCCGTATTCTCGAAGAAAAGATTCCGCCCGAGCAGGTGATCGCCGACGTGAAGGCGAGCGGTCTGCGCGGGCGCGGCGGCGCGGGCTTCCCGACCGGCCTGAAGTGGAGCTTCATGCCGCGTCAGTTCCCGGGGCAGAAGTATCTCGTCTGCAACTCGGACGAGGGCGAGCCTGGCACGTTCAAGGACCGCGACATCCTGCGCTGGAATCCGCATAGCGTGATCGAAGGCATGGCCGTCGGCGCGTACGCGATGGGCATCACCGTGGGCTACAACTACATCCACGGCGAGATTTTCGAGGTATACCGCCGCTTCGAGGCTGCGCTGGAAGAAGCGCGCCAGGCGGGCTACCTCGGCGACAACATTCTCGGCACGGACTTCTCGTTCCAGCTGCACGCGCACCATGGCTATGGCGCGTACATCTGCGGCGAGGAAACCGCGCTGCTCGAGTCGCTCGAAGGCAAGAAGGGCCAGCCGCGCTTCAAGCCGCCGTTCCCGGCGAGCTTCGGCGTGTACGGCAAGCCGACCACGATCAACAACACCGAGACCTTCGCAGCCGTCCCGTTCCTGTTGACCGTCGGTCCGCAGACGTACATGGAACTCGGCAAGCCGAACAACGGCGGCACGAAGATCTTCTCGATCTCGGGCGACGTGGAGCGTCCGGGCAACTACGAGATCCCGCTCGGCACCCCGTTCGCGAAGCTCATGGAACTGGCCGGCGGCGTGCGCGGCGGCAAGAAGCTGAAGGCCGTGATTCCGGGCGGCTCGTCGGCGCCGGTCATTCCGGGCGACCTGATGATGCAGACGGACATGGACTATGACTCCATCGCCAAGCAGGGCTCGATGCTCGGCTCGGGCGCCGTCATCGTCATGGACGAAACGCGCTGCATGGTGCGCTCGCTGCTGCGCCTCTCGTACTTCTATTACGAAGAGTCGTGCGGCCAGTGCACGCCGTGCCGCGAAGGCACGGGCTGGCTGTATCGCGTGGTGAACCGTATCGAGCACGGCGAAGGCCGCCAGGAAGACCTGGATCTGCTGAACTCGGTGGCGGGCAACATCATGGGCCGCACGATCTGCGCGCTCGGCGACGCGGCGGCCATGCCGGTGCGCGGCATGCTCAAGCATTACTGGGACGAATTCGAATATCACGTGCACAACAAGCGTTGTCTGGTCGGCGGTCATGCCGGCTCGCACGCGGCCTCGGAGACGGTGGCCGCCTGACAGGCGAAGAGACAGCATGTTGTGCGCGAACCGCGTAGCACGACGCAACGACGCAACGGCGCAGTGACGGGGAATGCCGCTGTGAAATTGAGCGGTAACAGGTTAGGGACGATTAACCATCATGGTTGAACTTGAAATAGACGGCAAGAAGGTGCAGGTGCCCGAGGGCAGCATGGTGATCCAGGCTGCTCAGCGCGTGGACACGTACATCCCGCACTTCTGCTATCACAAGAAGCTCTCCATCGCGGCCAACTGCCGGATGTGTCTCGTCGATGTCGAGAAGATGCCGAAGGCCGTGCCCGCATGCGCGACGCCGGTGTCGCAAGGCATGGTCGTGCGCACCATGTCGGACAAGGCCGTGCAGGGTCAGCAAGCCGTGATGGAATTCCTGCTGATCAACCACCCGCTCGACTGCCCGATCTGCGATCAGGGCGGCGAATGCCAGCTTCAGGATCTGGCCGTCGGTTACGGCAAGTCCGCCTCGCGCTACAGCGAAGAAAAGCGCGTGGTGTTCCACAAGAACGTCGGTCCGCTCATCTCGATGGAAGAGATGTCGCGCTGCATTCACTGCACGCGCTGCGTGCGCTTCGGCGACGAAATCGCCGGCGTGATGGAGCTCGGCATGCTCGGCCGCGGCGAGCATTCGGAAATCACCTCGTTCGTCGGCAAGACGGTCGACTCGGAACTCTCGGGCAACATGATCGACCTGTGCCCGGTCGGCGCGCTCACGAGCAAGCCGTTCCGCTTCTCGGCGCGGACGTGGGAACTGTCGCGCCGCAAGTCGGTGAGCCCGCACGACGCAACGGGTGCGAACCTCGTCGTGCAGGTGAAGAACAACCGCGTGATGCGCGTGCTGCCGTTCGAGAACGAATCCATCAACGAATGCTGGATCTCGGACAAGGACCGCTTCTCGTACGAAGGCCTGAACAGCGAAGACCGCCTCACGCGCCCGATGATCAAGCAGGGCGGCGAGTGGATCGAGACCGACTGGCAGACCGCGCTCGAATACGTCGTGAAGGGCATCAAGGGCATTTGCGACGAGCATGGCGAGAACCAGCTCGCGCTGCTCGCGAGCCCGCACAGCACCCTCGAAGAACTCTATCTCGCGAAGCAGTTCGCGGACGCGATCGGCACGCCGAACGTCGACTTCCGTCTGCGCCAGAGCGACTTCTCGGCGCCGCTCGAAGGCGCGCCGTGGCTCGGCACGAAGATCGCCGAACTCTCGTATGCCGACTCGGCATTCGTGATCGGTTCGTTCCTGCGCCGCGACCACGCGCTGTTCGCAGCGCGTCTGCGCCAGGCAGCGAAGGGCGGTGCACAGGTCAGCTTCCTGCAGGCCACCGCTGACGGCTCGCTGATCCCGAACGCGCAGCGCATCGTCGCCGCGCCCTCGGCATGGCTGGACGAACTCGCTTCGATCGCAGCGGCTGTCGCTGAAGCGAAGGGCGTTGCGGTGCCGGAAGGTTTCGCGGGCGCACAGGCCACGCAAGCCGCGAAGCAGGTTGCCGCGTCGCTTGCGAATGGCGAGCGCCGCTACGTGCTGCTCGGCAACGCCGCGGTCCAGCATCCGGAATTCTCGCGCCTGCACGCCGCCGCGCAGTTCATCGCCGAAACGACGGGCGCGACGCTTGGCTTCCTCACGGAAGCGGCCAACACGGTCGGCGCGCATATCGCCGGCGCACTGCCGGGCCGCGACGGCCTGAACGCACGCGAAGCGTTCGAGCAGCCGCGCAAGGGCTATCTGCTCCTGAACGTCGAGCCGGAATTCGATACGGCCAACCCGGCCGCCGCGCGCGCCGCGCTTGCGCAGGCCGAAATGGTCGCCGTGTTCTCGCCGTACAAGACGGGCCTCGACTACGCGGACGTACTGCTGCCCATCGCGCCGTACACGGAAACGTCGGGCACCTTCATCAACGCAGAAGGGACGTCGCAGACCTTCAACGGCGTCGTGCGCCCGCTCGGCGACACGCGTCCGGCATGGAAGGTCCTGCGCGTGCTCGGCACGCTGCTGGGCGCCAAGGGTTTCGAATACGACACCGCCGAAGAAGTGCGCCGCAAGGCGATGGGCGACGGCAGCTTCGAAGGCCGTCTGTCGAACAAGGCCGGCGCCACGATTGCACGCGGCAGCCTCGCGAAGGCCGCGGAAGGCCGCTTCGAGCGTATCGCCGACGTGCCGATCTACCACGCCGATCAAATCGTGCGCCGCGGCGAAGCGCTGCAGCTCACCATGGCTGCCCGCGTGGCGAACGCGATCGGCCTGCCGGCGGCATACTTCGACCAGCTCGGCCTGAAGGAAGGCGACGCCGTGCGCGTGCGCCAGGGCGAGCTGTCGGTGACGGCGCCTGCAACGCGCGATGCGAATCTTGCGCCGACAGTCGTGCGTGTGTCGGCGGCGACGCCGGCCGGTGCGCAACTCGGCAGCCTGTTCGGTGAACTGCTGGTGGAGAAGGCGTAAATGAGCTTGTTCGATACGATCAATGCAGGCGGCAGCCAGCTGCTCGGCGTGGCATGGCCCACCGTCTGGGCGCTGGTGCGCATTCTCGTCGTCGCGGTGGTGATCCTGCTGTGCGTGGCGTACCTGATCCTCTGGGAGCGCAAGCTGATCGGCTGGATGCACGTGCGTCTCGGCCCGAACCGCGTGGGCCCGGCAGGTCTCTTGCAGCCGATCGCCGACGTGCTGAAGCTGCTGCTCAAGGAAGTGATTCAGCCTGCGCAGGCAAGCCGCTGGATCTACATGGTCGCGCCGATCATGGTGGTGGTGCCGGCCTTCGCGGTCTGGGCGGTGATTCCGTTCCAGGCGGGCGCGGTGCTCGGCGATATCAACGCGGGCCTGCTCTACGCGATGGCGATCTCGTCGATCGGCGTGTACGGCGTAATTCTGGCGGGCTGGGCGTCGAACTCGAAGTACGCGTTTCTCGGCGCCATGCGCGCCGCGGCGCAGATGGTTTCATACGAGATTTCGATGGGCTTCGCGCTCGTCGTCGTACTGATGGTGTCGGGCAGCCTGAACCTCTCGGTGATCGTCGAAGGCCAGATGCGCGGTATGTTCGCAAACTGGGGCATTACGTTCCTCTCGTGGAACTGGCTGCCGCTGCTGCCGATGTTCGTCGTCTACTTCATCTCGGGCATCGCCGAAACGAACCGCCACCCGTTCGACGTGGTGGAAGGGGAGTCGGAAATCGTCGCGGGTCACATGATCGATTACTCGGGTATGGCGTTCGCGCTGTTCTTCCTCGCCGAGTACATCAACATGATCGTGATCTCGGCGCTCGCCTCGGTGCTGTTCCTCGGCGGCTGGAGCGCCCCGTTCGCATTCCTCGACTTCATCCCGGGCGTGCTCTGGCTGGTGCTGAAGGTCTTCTGCCTGCTGTCGGTCTTCATCTGGGCCCGCGCGACGTTCCCGCGCTATCGCTATGACCAGATCATGCGTCTCGGCTGGAAGGTGTTCATTCCGGTGTGCATCGTGTGGCTGATCGTGGTCGGCTTCTGGTACATGTCGCCGTTGAGCATCTGGAAATAAGGGGCGAACACAACCATGAACGCTATCCAAAACTTCTTCAAGACGTTTTTCCTGACCGAGCTGCTCAAGGGGCTCGCGCTGACGGGTCGTTACACCTTCAAGCGCAAGTTCACCGTGCAGTTCCCGGAAGAAAAGACGCCTATCTCGCCGCGTTTTCGGGGTTTGCACGCGCTGCGCCGCTATGAAAATGGCGAAGAGCGCTGCATCGCGTGCAAGCTGTGCGAGGCCGTGTGCCCCGCGCTCGCGATCACGATCGAATCGGAAGTGCGCGAGGACAACACGCGCCGCACGACGCGTTACGACATCGATCTGACCAAGTGCATCTTCTGCGGTTTCTGCGAAGAGAGCTGCCCGGTCGACTCGATCGTCGAAACGCACATTCTCGAGTATCACGGCGAGAAGCGCGGCGATCTCTATTTCACGAAGGATATGCTGCTGGCCGTTGGCGATCGCTATGAAGCGCAGATCGCGGCGAACAAGGCAGCGGATGCACCGTACCGTTGATCTTTCAGTTTGACGCTGCATCGGCCCGCGGTTCGGGCCGGCTGTGGGGAACGCGTGTGCCGAACGCCCGCGCGATACCGCAGCCTGACCGCCGCGGCGCGACGCTCACTGGTCTGGCCGCCAGTCTGCGCCGCGCAATCCGCTTCACGAAGGCCTCAACGATGAACCAGTAATCATGGAATTCACGACCGTCCTGTTCTACATCTTCGCGCTGCTGCTCACGCTGTCAGGGCTGAAGGTGATCACTTCGCGCAATCCTGTCGCGTCTGCGCTCTTCCTCGTGCTCGCGTTCTTCAACGCGGCCGCGATCTGGATGCTGCTCGAGGCCGAATTCCTCGCGATCCTGCTGGTGCTCGTCTACGTGGGCGCGGTGATGGTGCTGTTCCTGTTCGTGGTGATGATGCTGGACATCAACATCGACGTGCTGAGCCGCGACTTCAAGCGCTTCATCCCGGTGGCGACCATCGTGGGCGCGATCATCGTGGTCGAAACCGCGCTGATCCTGTGGCACGGCTTCGGCGCGACGAGCGCGCCGGTGCCCGATACCACGCCGGCTGCCGCCGCCGCGATCTCGAACGCACACCTGATCGGCAAGATCATCTACACCGACTACATCTTCGCCTTCGAAGTCGCCGGCCTCGTGCTGCTGGTGGCGATCGTCGCGGCCATCGCGCTCACGGTGCGCGAGCCGAAGGACTCGAAGCGTCAGGACGTATCGAAGCAGGTCAACGTGCGTCGTCAGGACCGCGTGCGCCTCGTGAAGATGCAGGCCGTCGTGGAAGTGCCGGAGCCCGCGGAACCGGCGCAAGCCGAAGCCGGGGCTGCGCCCGCGGCGGGCGCCGCGCCGGCCGCACCGGCAACGAAGAGCTAAGCGCGAAGGAGCGAACCATGCTGACACTGGCCCATTACCTCGTCCTCGGCGCGATCCTTTTTGCGATCTCGATCGTCGGAATCTTTTTGAATCGGCGCAACGTCATCATCATCCTGATGGCGATTGAGCTGATGCTGTTAGCGGTGAACACGAACTTTGTCGCGTTCTCGCATTACCTCGGTGACGTTCACGGACAGATTTTCGTGTTCTTCGTGCTTACAGTTGCGGCGGCGGAAGCTGCAATTGGTCTGGCTATTCTTGTGACCCTGTTCCGCAGCCTCGACACGATCAATGTCGAGGATCTCGATCAGCTCAAAGGCTAAGGCAGGCTGACTTTATGGCAACGACTCTCAACGAAACTCTTCTGCTGGCGATCCCGCTGGCTCCTCTCGCCGGTTCCCTGATTGCCGGTCTCTTTGGCAAAACGATCGGGCGCGCGGGCGCGCATACGGTGACCATTCTCGGCGTCGCGATTGCGTTCGTGCTGTCGTGCATCACGCTCTTCGACGTGATGGGCGGCGCGAGCTTCAACGCGACGGTCTACGAATGGATGTCGGTTGGCAGCCTGAAGTTCGAAGTCGGCTTCCTCATCGACTCGCTGACTGCGCTCATGATGGTCGTCGTGACCTTCGTGTCGCTGATGGTGCACATCTACACGATCGGCTACATGGCGGAAGAAGAGGGCTACGAGCGCTTCTTCTCGTACATCGCGCTCTTCACGTTCTCGATGCTGATGCTCGTGATGAGCAACAACTTCCTGCAGCTGTTCTTCGGCTGGGAAGCAGTCGGTCTCGTCTCGTACCTGCTGATCGGCTTCTACTTCAAGCGTGAAAGCGCGATCTACGCGAACATGAAGGCGTTCCTCGTGAACCGCGTGGGCGACTTCGGCTTCCTGCTCGGTATTGGCCTGTTGCTCGCGTTCGGCGGCTCGCTGAACTACAACGACATCTTCGCGAAGGGTCATGAAATCGCCGCGCTGACGTTCCCGGGCACCTCGTGGAACCTGCTCACCGTTGCGTGTATCTGCCTCTTCATCGGCGCGATGGGTAAGTCGGCGCAGTTCCCGCTGCACGTCTGGCTCCCGGACTCGATGGAAGGCCCGACGCCGATCTCCGCGCTGATTCACGCGGCAACCATGGTGACGGCCGGTATCTTCATGGTCGCGCGCATGTCGCCGCTGTTCGAACTCTCGGAAGCCGCACTGTCGTTCATCGTCGTGATCGGCGCCATTACCGCGCTCTTCATGGGCTTCCTCGGCGTGGTCCAGAACGACATCAAGCGTGTGGTGGCTTACTCCACGCTCTCGCAGCTCGGCTACATGACGGTGGCGCTCGGCGTGTCGGCTTATCCGGTGGCGATCTTCCACCTGATGACCCACGCGTTCTTCAAGGCGCTGCTGTTCCTCGGCGCGGGCTCGGTCATCATCGGCATGCACCACGATCAGGACATGCGCAACATGGGCGGCCTGCGCAAGTACATGCCCATCACGTGGATCACGTCGCTCATCGGTTCGCTCGCGCTGATCGGCACGCCGTTCTTCTCGGGCTTCTACTCGAAGGATTCGATCATCGATGCCGTGAAGCTCTCGCACCTGCCGGGTTCGGGCTTCGCGTACTTCGCGGTGGTCGCGAGCGTGTTCGTCACGGCGCTCTATTCGTTCCGCATGTACTTCCTCGTGTTCCACGGTGAAGAGCGCTTCCGCGGTCCGAAGCATCCGGAATCGCCGATGGCGATCGAAGCAGCCCACGGTCATGGCGATCATGGCCACGACGAACACCACGTGCACGTGCCGCACGAGTCGCCGTGGGTCATCTGGGTGCCGCTCGTTCTGCTCGCGATTCCCTCGGTGATCGCCGGTGCGTTCGCGATCCAGCCGCTGCTCTTCGGTGACTTCTTCTCGCATGGCGTGGCGTTCCAGAACGTCATCTTCGTTGGCGAGAACCACGAAGCGCTCGCGGAGATGGGCAAGGAATTCCAGGGCTGGGCCGCGATGGGCGCGCATGCGTTCTCGGGTCTGCCGGTGTGGCTCGCACTCGCGGGTGTGGTGGTGGCGTGGTTCTTCTACATGAAGCGCCCGGAACTGCCGGCCGTCGTGTCGCGCACTTTCTCGCCGGTCTACAAGCTGCTGGCAAACGCGTATTACCTCGACAAGATCAACGAAATTGTCTTCGCTCGCGGAGCCGTCGCGATCGGTCGCGGTCTGTGGAAGGAGGGCGATGTCGTCGTGATCGACGGCGTCGTAAACGGGAGCGCCAAGTTTATCGGCTGGTTTGCAACTGTCATTCGTTTCCTGCAATCCGGCTATATCTACCACTACGCATTTGCCATGATCATTGGCATGCTTGGCCTCCTTACCCTGTTTGTAACGCTCGGCGGCAAATAAGGCAAAATAAGGCGAGGAAACGCATGCACGCAACTCCGATTCTCAGTATTGCGATATGGATGCCGATCGTATTCGGCATCATCGTTCTTGTAGTGGGTTCCCGTCGGAACCCGAGTGCGGACCGCTGGCTCGCACTCATTGGTTCGGTGCTTAGTTTCCTCGTCACCCTTCCGCTCGTTGCGGGCTTCGATACGAGCACGGCTTCCCTGCAGTTCGAGGAGAAGGCGGTCTGGATCGAGCGGTTCAATATTGCGTATCACCTGGGCGTCGACGGCATCGCGATGTGGTTCGTCGTGCTGACGGCACTCATCACCGTGATCGTCGTGATCGCGGGCTGGCAGGTCATCACGAAGAACGTCGCGCAGTATTACGCGTCGTTCCTCATCCTGTCGGGCATCATGATCGGCGTTTTCTGCGCCGCCGACGGTCTGCTGTTCTACGTGTTCTTCGAAGCCACGCTCATTCCGATGTACATCATCATCGGTGTGTGGGGCGGCCCGAACCGCGTGTATGCAGCATTCAAGTTCTTTCTTTACACGCTGGCCGGCTCGCTGCTCATGCTGGTCGCGTTGCTGTACCTGTACCGCATTACCGGGACCTTCGACCTCGCCACCTGGCAGGCCGCGAAGATCGCCATGACGCCGCAAATCCTGCTGTTCATCGCGTTCTTCTTCGCGTTCGCGGTCAAGGTGCCGATGTGGCCGGTCCACACGTGGTTGCCGGACGCGCACGTCGAAGCGCCCACGGGCGGCTCGGTCGTGCTGGCCGCGATCATGCTCAAGCTCGGTGCGTACGGTTTCCTGCGTTTCTCGCTGCCGGTCACGCCGGACGCGAGCCACTACCTGGCGCCGGTCATCATCACGCTGTCCCTGATCGCTGTGATTTACATCGGCCTCGTGGCGATGGTGCAGGCGGACATGAAGAAGCTGGTCGCGTACTCGTCGATTGCCCACATGGGCTTCGTCACGCTCGGCTTCTTTATGTTCGGCGAATCGAGCCAGCTCGCGATGGAAGGCGGGATCATCCAGATGATCTCGCACGGTTTCGTCTCGGGCGCCATGTTCCTGTGCATCGGCGTGCTGTATGACCGCATGCACACACGCGATATCGCGGATTACGGCGGTGTGGTCAACACCATGCCGAAGTTCGCGGCGCTGGTCATGCTGTTCGCGATGGCCAACTGCGGTCTGCCGGGCACCTCGGGATTCGTCGGCGAATTCATGGTGATTCTGGCGGCCGTGAAGTACAACTTCTGGATCGCATTCGGGGCGGCGTTCACGCTGATCCTGGGCGCGGCCTATACGTTGTGGATGTACAAGCGGGTGTATTTCGGCGCCGTTGCGAATGACCATGTTCGCGAGCTGAAGGACATTAACGGTCGCGAATACTTCATTCTCGGAGTACTCGCACTGTTTACGCTTTTCATGGGCGTCTACCCGAAGCCCTTTACCGATGTGATGCACGTTTCCGTGGAAAACCTCCTCTCCCACGTCGCAGTGTCGAAACTGCCGCTGTCACAGTAATACCCGAGCGGAGGAACAAAAGATCATGCCAAACGCCCCTATGTACGCTCTGCTGCCCGACGGCCTGGTGATGACCGGCCTCGTCGTCGCGTGGCTCAACGACACGTTCACCGGACCTGAAGGCCGGCGCACGACCTACTTCATCGCGCTGCTGACCACGGTCATAGCCGGTATCTGGTTCGCGGTGGACGCGTTCGATCCGCACGTGTACTACTACTTCACGCGCATGTACGTGGTCGATCCGTTCGCGAGCGCCATGAAGGCGGTGGTCACGCTCGGCTACGCCGTGTCGATCGTGTACTCGCGCAAGTACCTCGAAGACCGCGACATGTTCCGGGGCGAGTTCTTCCTGCTTGGCCTGTTCTCGCTGCTCGGCCAGCTCACGATGATCTCGGGCAACAACTTCCTCACGCTGTACCTCGGCCTCGAGCTGATGTCGCTCTCGCTCTACGCGGTCATCGCACTGCGCCGTAACGCGGCACAGTCGAACGAAGCGGCCATGAAGTACTACGTGCTGGGTGCGCTCGCTTCGGGCTTCCTGCTCTACGGCATCTCGATGCTGTACGGCGCGACCGGCTCGCTCGAGCTGAACGAAGTGTTCAAGGCCGTGGCTTCGGGCCACATCAACGATATCGTCCTGCTGTTCGGCGTGGTGTTCATCGTCGCCGGCGTGGCGTTCAAGATGGGTGCGGTGCCGTTCCACATGTGGGTGCCCGACGTCTATCAAGGCGCGCCTACGGCCATGACGCTGCTGACCGGCGGCGGCCCGAAGGTCGCGGCATTCGCCTGGGCCGTGCGCTTCCTGGTGATGGGCCTGCTGCCGCTGGCAGTGGACTGGCAGGAGATGCTGATCATCCTCGCGGCACTCTCGATGATCGTCGGCAACATCACGGGTATCGTCCAGCGCAACATCAAGCGCATGCTCGCGTACTCGGCCATCTCGAACATGGGCTTCGTGCTGCTCGGCCTGCTCGCCGGCATCGTCGACAACAAGGCGACGGGCGCGGCCAGCGCATACAGCTCGGCCATGTTCTACAGCATCGTCTATCTGATCACGACGCTCGGCGCGTTCGGCATCGTCATGCTGCTGTCCCGCCGCGATTTCGAAGCGGAAACGATCGACGACTTCAAGGGCCTGAACCAGCGCAACCCGGTGTTCGCGTTCGTGATGATGCTCATGATGTTCTCGCTCGCCGGCATTCCGCCGACCGTCGGCTTCTACGCGAAGCTCGCCGTGCTCGAAGCGACCATGAACGCGGGCCTCACGTGGCTTGCCGTGCTCGCCGTGGTTACGTCGCTGTTCGGCGCGTTCTACTACCTGCGTATCGTCAAGCTGATGTACTTCGACGCACCGCAGGACGAAGCACCGATCGAGAGCCACGCATTGAACCGCGGGCTGCTCACGCTCAACGGCGTGGCGGTGCTCTTGCTGGGCATCATTCCTGGCCCGCTGATGTCAATCTGCCTGCAGGCTGTCACGCATACGCTGCCGCTCTGATGTCAGCAGCGGGCTGGTTCATCGTGCTGTTGGCGCTCGCGGGCGCCAACCTGCCGTTCCTCAACCAGCGATTGTTCGGCGTGGTGCCGCTTCGCGCACCGAAGAAGAGTGCGTGGATTCGCATCGCTGAAATGATCGTGTTGTACTTTGTGGTCGGTACGTTCGGCTTCCTGCTGGAGGCGCGCGCCGGCAATCGTTTTGACCAGGGCTGGCAGTTCTACGCGATCACCTTCAGTCTTTTTGTCGTGTTCGCGTTTCCCGGCTTCACCTGGCAATATCTCGTCAAACGCCGCCCGGCGTGACGCGCGTGGCCGGCCCGCGGCCGGCACGCGCGGTGCGACCCGCAGTCCGGCCGCAGTCTGGCCGGTTTCACTTCAAGCGGCGCGCGCGCGGCTTCCAGATTTTCCTGAGCACCCACGAGGCTGACTATGGCTGAACATCATCAACACGACCCGGCGCTCGCCGAGACGTGCGTGGAAAGCACGACGCTCTACGCCGGTAATTTTCTTACCCTGAAGCGCGACACCGTTGCGCTGCCGGACGGCAAGCATGCGACGCGCGAGTTCGTGCAGCATCCTGGCGCGGTGATGGTCATCCCGCTGTTCGACGACGGCCGCGTGCTGATGGAGCGCCAGTACCGCTATCCGCTCTCGCGTGTGATGACCGAATTCCCGGCAGGCAAGCTCGATCCGCAGGAGGGCGCGCTCGCCTGTGCGATCCGCGAGCTCAAGGAGGAGACGGGCTATACGGCGCGCGAGTATGTCTATCTCGCGCAGATCCATCCCGTGATCTCGTACTCGACCGAGTTCATCGACATTTACCTCGCACGCGGGCTGACCGCGGGCGCGGCGCAACTCGACGACGGCGAGTTTCTCGAAACCTTCACGGCGAGGGTTCCGGAACTGCTCGAATGGGTGCGCACGGGCAAGATCACCGACGTGAAGACGATCATCGGCACGTTCTGGCTCGAAAAGGCGCTGTCGGGCGCGTGGCCGCTCGCGAACGCTGAGCAGGGCTGACACGCTACCCGGCAGCGAATTCCTGAGCAGCGGCGGCCCTTGTGGCCGCCGTTGTCGCTTCTACGCGCACCCCAAGCGCAGGTACACCTGAAGCACCTTCAGCGCGCCCGCCCGCGCGGCGCTACAATCGAACCCCCGGGAAAGTCCCGGTGGCTGGCCGCAGGAATTTTTTCGAACGGTCGTTCACAAATTTACGATTTGCGCTAAACTCATCGCAAGCCTCGATTCCCCATGAAGGTCCTCGATTTACAGTGTCCAGACGGCCATCGGTTTGAAGGCTGGTTCGCCTCGGTTGACGACTTCGAGTCGCAACTGTCCCGCAAGCTGGTCGAATGTCCGATGTGCGGCGCCACCCATGTGACCCGCTTGCCGTCCGCGCCCCGGCTGAACCTGTCCGGCGCGAGCGAAACGCCGAAAGCGTCGCCGCACGAGCAGGCGGCGCAATGGCAGGCGCATGCGATGCGTGTGATCCGCGAGGTCCTCGAGAAGACGGAGAACGTAGGCGACCGTTTCGTCGAGGAGGCGCGGCGCATTCACTACAACGAAGCGCCGTCGCGCAACATCCGTGGAGTCGCTTCCGCGGACGATGCGCAAGCTCTCGTCGAAGAAGGCATCGATGTGATGCCGCTGCCGGTTCCGGCCGCGTTGAAGGGTCCGCTGCAATAACGCCATGCGGGTCTTCGCCGCGCCGCGAGGTTCGCTCGCACCGGCCGCGGCCAGGAGACATTGCGCATGGATCTGGACTACACCCCCGCTGACGACGCATTTCGCGCCGAAATCCGCGCCTGGCTCGAGGCCAATCTGCCTCAAGCGATGCGCGACAAGGTTCTCAACCACAAACGCCTCTCGCGCGACGACATTGCCAACTGGCACAAGCTGCTAGGCAAGAAGGGCTGGTCCGCGCCCGCGTGGCCCGCGCAATGGGGCGGCCCAGGCTGGACCGAAGCGCAACGCCACATCTGGGACGCCGAGTGCGGACGCATCGGCGCGCCGCCGGTGCTGCCCTTCGGCGTGTCGATGGTCGCCCCCGTGCTCATGAAGTACGGCAACGAGGCCCAGAAGCGCCGCTATCTGCCGCGCATCCTTTCCGGTGAAGACTGGTGGTGTCAGGGGTACTCCGAACCGGGCTCGGGATCGGACCTCGCATCGTTGCGTACACGCGCAGTTCGTGAAGGCGATCACTACGTCGTGAACGGGCAGAAGACCTGGACCACGCTCGGCCAGCACGCCGACATGATGTTCTGCCTCGTGCGCACCGATCCTGCGGCCAAGAAGCAGGAAGGCATCTCGTTTCTCCTCATCGACATGAAAACGCCCGGCATCACCGTGCGTCCGATCATCACGCTCGATGAAGACCATGAGGTCAACGAAGTCTTTTTCGAAGACGTGAAGGTGCCGGTCGAAAATCTCGTCGGTGACGAGAACCGCGGCTGGACTTACGCGAAGTATCTGCTCGGCCACGAGCGCACGGGCATCGCGCGCGTGGGCGCGTCGAACCGCGAGCTCGCCTTCCTCAAGGGCGTCGCGCTCAGGCAGAAGAAGCATGGGAAACCGCTGCTCGAAGATCCCGTATTCGCGGCGCGCGTGGCCGCCGTAGAAATCGAGCTGATGGCGCTGGAAGTGACCGCCGAGCGCGTGATCGCGAGCGCGGAGGGCGGACGCGGCCCCGGTCCCGAAGCGTCGATGCTCAAGATCAAGGGTACGGAGATCCAGCAGGCGCTGACCGAGCTGATGGTCGACGCGGTCGGCCCGCTTGCAGCGCCGTTCGACCCGGCCTACCTCGAGGGCGAGCACGAACACGCGGCCGGCGGCGACGACGACGCGGCCCCGCTCGCGGCGTACTACTTCAACTATCGCAAGACGTCGATCTACGGCGGGTCGAACGAAATTCAGAAGAACATCATCTCGCAGATGATTCTGGGGATTTGAGGAGCGGCGCCATGAACTTCAATTTCACCGAAGAACAACAGCAACTCGCCGACGCGCTGCGTCGCTATCTCGACAAGAACTACGGCTTCGAAGCACGCCAGGCGATCGTGAAGACACCGGCCGGCGTTTCGGACCAGCACTGGAACGCGTTCGTCGAACTGGGTCTGACCGCGCTGCCGGTGCCGGCGGCGCAGGGCGGCTTCGACGGCGCGCCATTCGACATGCTCGTCGTCATGCAGGAGCTGGGCCGCGCGCTCGTGGTCGAGCCGTACTGGGCAACCGCGGTGGGCGTCGAGGCGCTCAAGCTCGCGGGCGGTGCGGCCGAAGCGGAAAACGCAGCGCTGCTCGAACGCGTCGCCTCGGGCGAGATCAAGCTCGCTGCCGCGTTCCACGAGCCGCAGTCGCGCTACGACCTGTTCTCGCTGGAAACACAGGCGAAGGAGACGGGCGACGGCTTCGCGCTCACCGGCACGAAATCGGTCGTGCAGCACGGCGCCCAGGCCGACCACTGGATCGTGCCGGCGCGCTTCGCGGGTGAGGTTGCGCTCTTCGTCGTGGCGCGCGATGCGCACGGTGTCGAGGTGGGCGATTACCGCACGATCGACGGCCAACGCGCTGCGACGCTGACCTTCAAGGAAGCGCACGCGCGCCGTCTTGGCGACGCGCATGCCGGCGCGGCGACATGGGAGAAGATTGCCGACTACGCCACGTTTCTGCTATGCGCGGAAGCCGTGGGAGCCATGGACGCGCTCAACCACGCCACGGTCGAATACACGAAGACGCGTCAACAGTTCGGCGTGCCGATCGCGCGCTTCCAGGCGCTGCAGCACCGCATGGCAGAGATGCTGATCCACGCCGAGCAGGCCCGCTCGCTGACTTACCTGGCCGCCGCGCGTTACAGTAGCGAGTCGGCCGATGAGCGGCGCCGCGCGATCTCGGCAGCGAAGGTGCGCGTGGGGCAGGCGGCGCGGTTCATCGGCCAGCAGGCCGTGCAGCTGCACGGCGGCATGGGCGTCACCAACGAAGTGGCGGCCGCGCATCTGTTCAAGCGTCTCGCGATCATCGAAACGACGCTCGGCGATGTCGATCACCACCTCGAACGCTTCGCATCGCTGCCCGGTTTCGCGCAGGCAGCAGCGTAACGCGTGGCGGCAGCAGGCAACAACAGGGCAACATCGGCGGAGAAAACGGATGGGCGTGAGTTACGAAGATCTCGAAGTGGGCAAGCGCTATGTGGTCGGTTCGCACACCTTTGGGCGTGACGAGGTGGTGCAATTCGCGGAGCAGTTCGACCCGCAACCATTCCACATGAGCGAGGCGGGCGGCGAGGCGTCGATGTTCGGCGGGCTCGTCGCGAGCGGCTGGCATACCTGCTCGGTCATGATGGGCATGCTCGTACGCAACTTTCTCAAGGACTCGACCTCGATGGGCTCGCCCGGCGTCGACGAGATTCGCTGGCTCAAGCCCACGCGCGTGGGCGACACGCTGACGATGACGAACGCGATCCTGAGCAAGCGCGTCTCGGCGAGCAAGCCCGATCGCGGTATCGTCGAAACGCAGTGGGAAGGACACAACCAGCACGGCGAGCTGATCGTGACCGTGCGTTCGAAGGCGCTGTTCGGCCTTCGCCATCCAGGGAGCGTAGCGTGAGCGAAAGCGATGTCATGCAGATTGCCGACGCGGCGGGGTTGCGCGTGCTGATCGGCGCAGGGCCGCTCGTGAGCGGCTGGCGCGAGGTGAGCGAGGCGGACGTGCACGGTTTTGCCGACGCCACGGGCGACCACCAGTGGATCCATATCGACACCGAACGAGCGCGCCGCGAGTCGCCGTTTGGCGGCCCGATCGCGCACGGCTTTCTCACGCTTTCGCTGATTCCCGTGCTGCTCGGAGGGACGCTGCACATGCGTCAGCGCATGGGCGTGAACTACGGGCTCAACCGCGTGCGCTTCACGCAGCCGGTGCCCGTGGGCGCGAAGGTGCGTGCACGCATCGCGGTGAAAGAAGTGAGCGACGTGGAGGGCGGCGGCGTGCAGGTCGTGTGGGATGTGAGCATCGAGCGCGAAGGCAGCGAGCGGCCCGCATGCGTGGCCGAGTTCATCACGCGGCACTACTTCTAGTTTGATTGCGTGCTCAACGAAAAGGGGCGCTCCGTTGCACGGCGGGCGCCCCTTTGATTTTGCGCGGATTTCCGCGTAATGCGTTAGTGTCTGGCGTACTGCGTCGCGCCGAACAGCATCTCCTTCGCCTTCTCATCCATGAGCGGCTTGCGCGCATTGGCGAGCACTTCCACGCCGCGCTTGACCGCCGGCCGCGCGGCGATCGTTTCGTGCCAGCGCTTCACGTTGGGCAGCGAATCGAGATCGATGCCCTGGTTTTGCCAGGAGCGCGTCCACGGGAATGCGGCGATATCCGCGATGGTGTACTCGTCCCCGGCCAGATACTCGGTCTTTTCCAGCTGCGTTTCCATCACGTTGTAGAGCCGCTTCGCCTCGTTCGTGTAGCGATTGACCGCATACTCGATTTTCTCGGGCGCGTAGATGCGGAAGTGGTGCGCCTGGCCGAGCATGGGGCCGAGACCGCCCATCTGGAACATCACCCATTGCAGCACGTCGTAGCGCGCCGCGAGGTCCTCGGGCATGAAGCGGCCGGTTTTCGCGGCGAGATAGATCAGGATCGCACCCGACTCGAACAGCGAGAACGGCTGGCCGTCGGCGCGGCGCGGGCCTTCGGAGTCGGTAATGGCGGGAATCTTGTTGTTCGGGCTGATGGCGAGGAATTCGGGCTTGAACTGGTCGCCCGCGCCGATATCGACCGGATGCACCCGGTATTCGAGGCCGGTTTCCTCGAGCATGATATGGACTTTGTGACCGTTCGGCGTGGCCCAGCTGTAGACGTCGATCATCGTGGCTCCTTGGCACCATGAAAGAAGGCGCCGCGAAAGTCTGGATAGTCTTGCGCGACGCCCGATCTGGCGCAAATTAGCATAGATCGGCGTCGCTCGCAGAGGGCGCCAGAGCGCCCCTGCTGCGCTTGTGGACTTACGTGGACTCGCGCGGACTTACGAGCGCGTGACCGGCATTTCCACGCGCGATGCCGCGCCCGCGTCCATATGGCGAGCGAGTTCGAGCTTGGCGATGGCGTTGCGGTGCACTTCATCGGGGCCGTCCGCGAAGCGCAGCGTGCGCGCCGAAGCGTACGAGTACGCCAGCGGGAAGTCGCCGCTCACGCCCGCCGCGCCGTGCACCTGCATGGCCCAGTCGATCACCTGGCAGGCCATGTTCGGCGCCACCACCTTGATCATGGCGATCTCGCCGCGCGCGCCCTTGTTGCCGACGGTGTCCATCATGTACGCGGTCTTGAGCGTGAGCAGGCGGGCCTGCTCGATCATGCAGCGCGCTTCGGCGATGCGCTCCTGCGTGACCGTTTGCTGGGCGACCGCCTTGCCGAACGCCACGCGGGAGAGGGCGCGTTTCGCCATGAATTCGAGCGCGCGTTCCGCGAGGCCGATGAGACGCATGCAGTGGTGAATGCGGCCCGGTCCGAGCCGCCCTTGCGCGATCTCGAACCCGCGGCCTTCACCGAGCAGAATGTTCGAAGCCGGCACGCGCACGTTTTCGAGCGTGATCTCCATATGGCCGTGCGGCGCGTCGTCGTAGCCGAACACGGTGAGCGGGCGGCGCACGGTGATGCCGGCCGTATCCGACGGCACGAGGATCATCGACTGTTGAGCATGGCGCGGCGCATCGGGGTCGGTCTTGCCCATCAGGATGTAGATCGCGCAGCGCGGGTCGCCCGCGCCCGACGACCACCACTTCGTGCCGTTGATCACGTAGTCGTCGCCGTCGCGCTCGATGCGCGTCTGGATGTTCGTCGCGTCCGACGAGGCCACGTCGGGCTCGGTCATCAGGAAGGCAGAGCGGATCTGCCCTGCCAGCAGCGGCGTGAGCCATTGCTGCTTGTGCGCCTCGCTGCCATAGCGCTCGATGGTTTCCATGTTGCCGGTGTCGGGCGCGCTGCAGTTGAATACTTCAGGCGCCCAGTGCACGCGGCCCATGATCTCGCACAGCGGCGCGTATTCGAGGTTCGTGAGACCCGCGCCGCGTTCGGAGGCGGGCAGGAACAGGTTCCATAGCCCGGCCGCGCGAGCTTTTTCCTTCAACTGCTCGACGATCTCCGTCGGCACCCACGCATTGCCGTTCGCGCGATTGCGCTCGACTTCCTCGTGGAAGATGGCTTCGTTCGGATAGATGTGTTCGTCGAAGAACGCGAGCAGTTTCTCGCGCAGGGCCTGCACTTTCGGGGAGTAATCGAAATTCATCGGTGACCTCGCAATGCGATGCAGTGACAGTGAAAAGTGAGTCGTTCTCGAACGGGTTTTCAGCGCACCTTCTGCGCGTAGCGCCAGGCGAGTTCCGCCATGGGCCTCGCGCGGCGGCCGGCGTCGATGGCCTGCGCGCTCGCGGCTGTGCCGTCCACGACGCGTTTCATGATGCCCTGCAGGATCGCCGCGATCCGGAACATGTTGTACGCAAGATAGAAGTTCCAGTCGCCGCGAATCTCGAGGCCGGTGCGCTCGCAATAGCGCGCAACGTACTGCGCCTCGTCGGGTATGCCGAGCGCCTGCCAGTCGAGGCCGGCAATGCCGCGAAACTGCGCGGGATCGACGTGCCAGGCCATGCAGTGATACGAGAAGTCGGCGAGCGGGTCGCCGAGCGTGGAGAGCTCCCAGTCGAGCACGGCCAGCACGCGCGGCTCGCTCGGATGAAAGATCAGGTTGTCGAGCCGGTAGTCGCCATGCACGACCGATACGCGCGAGCCCGCATCGTCGGGCATGTGCTGCGGCAGCCATTCGATCAGGTGATGCATGGCGTCGATGCGCTCCGTTTCCGAGGCCTGATACTGGCGGCTCCAGCGATCGATCTGGCGTGCGAAATAATTGCCTGGCTTGCCGAAGTCGGCGAGGCCCACGGCGTTGGGCGTCACGTTGTGGAGCGCGGCGATCACACGGTTCATCTCGTCGTAGATCGCGCCGCGCTGCTCGCGCGTCATGCCGGGCAGCGACTGGTCCCAGAGCACGCGCCCCTCGACGAACTCCATCACGTAGAACGCGCGGCCGATCACCGCCTCGTCGTCGCAGAGCGCGAGCATCTTTGCGACCGGGACATCGGTTGCGGCGAGCGCATCCATCACGCGGTATTCGCGTTCGATCGCGTGCGCGGACGGCAGCAGCTTCGCCTTGGGTCCTGGCTTCGCGCGCATCACATAGGTGCGGCCGGGGGTGACGAGCTTGAACGTCGGGTTCGACTGGCCGCCGGCGAACTGCTCGATCGTGAGGGGGCCCTGGAAGCCTTCCACGTGAGCGGCGAGCCAGGCGCTCAGCGCTTCGGTGTCGAAGCGCTGGCGCTCGGCAACCGGGCGCGTGCCTTCGAACGCCGAGTAGTCGGGGCGCGTTTGCGCGTTGTTTTTCGTGTCTCCATCCGGGGTGGCTTGCGCCATATTCGTCTCCCTTCTCCTGATTCTCCTGTGGGTCGCCGCGCGTCAGCCGCGCGGTCTATAGCGCAGGTATTGCGCGTACAGCATCTCCATCGTCGTGTTGCGGGTGTCGCGATGCAGCGGTGAGGGCGGAGCGTAGTTGAGCATGCGCACGACCCAGTCTCGCGGCGCGGCGCCGACATCGAGTGCGTTGATGCAGCCCGTGGCCTGCGCGAGATGGCCGAAGAATGCGCGTCCGCCCGCCGTGATTGCATGCGAGAGAATCGCGCGGTTCACGCCGCCGTGCAGCACGAGCAGCGCCGAGTCCCACGTGAGGTCGGCGCGCAGCGCATCGAGCGGCGGCAGCACGCGGTCGAGCAGCTCGCCGATGGTCTCGCCGCCGAGAAAGCGCGTGTCTTCCGGCACGATGCCGTCGAACACGCGCAGAAAGGCGTTTTCGACTTCAGCGGGAGGAATGGCGGCGAGACGGCCGCCGCGAATCTCCTCCCACGCGCTCTGCACTTCGAGTTCGATCGACTGACCGCTTGCCGCGAGCACGCGCTGCGCGGTCTCGACCGTGCGGCGCAGTCCGCTCACGATCACGCGGTCGAAACGCACCCCCTGCAAGGCGAACGCTGCGCCGGCGGCGGTGGCCTGGGCGCGGCCGTTCTCGTTGAGCGGCACGGTGTCCGGGTCGATTGCGCGACCGGTCTCGTCGAAGTAGGTGACGTCGCCGTGACGCATCACGTAGAGGCGCCGGCGCGCGGGCAACGGGTACTCGGTCATGGGTGTGTCGCTCGTGCGGATTGCAGCCGGTTCACTTGTAGACAGGGGCGCGTTTTTCGAGGAACGCGGTAATGCCTTCGAGGCCGTCGCGGTGATGCAGCGACGCGACGAAACTGTCGCGCTCCGCAGCGAGCTGTGCTTCGAGCGGCTGCGCGTCGGCGACGTTCGTCAAACCCTTGATGCGCGCCACCGAATTCGGCGAGATCTTCGCGAGTTCGTCGGCCCAGGCAAGCGCCGTATCGAGCGCCGTTTGCGGCTTCGAGAGCCGGTTCACGACGCCCAGTTCCGCGAGACGCGCCGCGCCGATCGGCTTGCCTTCCACCATCAGCTCGAACGCGAGGGCACGCGGCAGCGAGCGCGCGAGGAACCACGAACCGCCGCCATCGGGCGTCAGGCCTACGCGCGAATAGGCCATGACGAACTTCGCATCGTCGGCGGCGACGAGCAGGTCGGCGGCGAGTGCGAGCGAGAAGCCCGCGCCGGCGGCCGCGCCTTCCACGGCCGCGATGATCGGCTTGCTCGACTGGCGCATCGCGGTGACCCACGCAGCGAGCATGTCGATGCTGGCGGCCTGCACCGACGGGTCCTTCGCGCGGTTTTCGAGCAGGCGGTTGAGGTTGCCGCCCGCACAGAAGAAGTTGTCGGCGCCGGTGAGGACGATTGCGCGCAATGACGAGTCGCGCTCGGCGGTGTCGAAGGCTTCGACGGCAGCGGCGTACATGTCGGGATGCAGCGCGTTGCGTGCGCCGGGGTTCGACAGCGTGAGAACGAGTGTCGATTCGTGGCCTTGCGGGCGGGTGCTGAGGAGTTCGGCGCTCATTGCGGTGCCTCGTTCGATGCGTTGATGTCTGCTGCGTCTGCTTGCGTCAGCGAAAGGCCGAGCTGCGCGCGGCGCGCGAGCCACGGCGACGGGCGATAGCGCGGATCGCCGAGCACGGTGTGGATGTTGCGCAGGATCGTGAGGATCGTGCGCGCGCCCAGCGCGTCGCCGAGCGCGAGCGGGCCGCGCGGGTAGCCGAGACCCAGCGTGACCGCGAGGTCGATGTCACGGGGCGTGGCGATTTGTTTTTGCGCGATGTCGCAACCGATGTTGACGATCGTCGCGACGATACGCTGCGCGACAAAGCCCGTCGAATCGCGGATCACGGTGACCGGCACGCCGTCGGCGGCGAAGAGCGCGTGGCCCGCGTCGCGGGCTTCGCGCGTGGTGGCGGGCGTCGTCATCAGCGTGCGGCGCTTCGCGGTGTCGAGCGGGAAAAGCGTGTCGACGGCGACGACGCGGCTCGCGTCGAGCTGCTCGTCGAGCGCGGCGGTCGTGGCGTCGAGGCCGAGCGGCGCGACGACGATCAGCGAATCGGCTGCCGGCGTATCGCTTTCGTCGACGGCCACGCTCGCTTTCGCTGCGAGCGCGAGCACGGCGTCACGCGCGGCGGCGTTGCGGCGGCTCACCCAGACGCGCGCAGGCAGCGCCGTGGGCGCTGCGGGCTCGTCGGGCGCCTGCTGCTTGCCATCGACATAGCGATAGAAGCCTTCACCGGCTTTGCGGCCAACGAGGCCGCCTGCGAGCCGCACACCCGTGATGGGGGAGGGCGTGAAGCGCGGCTCCTCATAGAACTGGTGATAGATCGACTCCATCACCGGATGCGAGACATCGAGGGCGGTGAGGTCGAGCAACTCGAACGGTCCGAGGCGAAAGCCAGCTTGTTCGCGCATGATGCGATCGATCTCGACGAAGCTCGCTACGCCTTCGCCCGCCGCGCGCAGGCCTTCGGTATTCATGCCGCGGCCCGCGTGATTGACGATGAAGCCGGGCATGTCCTTCGCGCGCACTGGCGTGTGGCCCATGCGGCGCGCGAGCGCCATGAGCGCGTCGCCGGCGGCGGGATCGCTGCGCAGGCCGTCGATCACTTCGACCACCTTCATGAGCGGCACGGGGTTGAAGAAGTGATAGCCCGCCACACGCGATGCATCGCTACACGCGGCAGCGATGGCAGTAATGGAAAGCGAAGAGGTGTTCGAAACGAGCAGGCAACGCTCGCTCACTACGCTTTCGAGCTCGCGAAAGAGCGTGCGCTTGGCCTCGAGATTCTCGACGATCGCCTCGATCACGAGATCGCAGACCGCGAGTTCATCGATCGTATGCACGCCGCTCACGCGTTCGAGCGCGGCGTTGGCGGCAGCCTCATCGAGCTTGCCTTTTGCCGCGAGTTTCGCGAAGGTGTCGGCGAGATAATCGCGCGCGGCGGCGACCGCCTGCGGGTTCGTGTCGTAGAGGCGCACCGCGAGGCCTGCCTGCGCGGCGATCTGGGCGATGCCGCGGCCCATCGCGCCGGTACCGACGATGCCGATTGTCTCAATGTTGAAATGATGTGAAGTCATTGGAAGCCTGGCTCCATGATTGGCCTAGAATAGCACGGTCGTACAATTTTATGAAAACGGTCCGGCAGTTCCGAAAAGGGAGCTGCCTCTCTGAAGGAGGCAACGAGGATGATCAAGCTGCACGGTTTCGCGCTTTCGAATTACTACAACAAGGTCAAGCTTCTGCTGCTCGAGCACGGCATCGCGTTCGAGGAGCTGCCGAACAAGCTGCCGCTCGAAGAGGCGCAACTCGCGCAGTCGCCGGCCGGCAAGGTGCCTTATATCGAAACGGAGCAGGGCTTTTTGTGCGAGTCGGAAGTGATCGTCGAGTATCTGGCAGCGCGCTTTCCAGAGAAGCACATTTTCGCGGCGGATCCGTGGCAGGCAGCGAAGGAGCGCGAACTCATCGTTTTCATCGAAACGCATCTGGAGTTGAACGCGCGTGAGCTGTATGGCGAGGCGTTCTTCGGCAGCAAGGTGACGGACGAGGTCAAAGCGACCATGGAAAAGCGGCTGCGCCGTTACGTGGCGGCCTTCAGGCGGATCGCGAAGTTCGCGCCTTACGTGGCGGGCAAGCAGTTCGGCGTGGCCGATGCGGCGGCGTTCGTGAGCCTGCCGCTCGTGGGCCGCGCGACGCAGGCCATCTACGGTAGCGATTTCCTCGCCGACGTGGGTATCGACTGGAAAACGTATATCAAGCTGATCGGTGAACGCCCGACGGCGCAGCGCGTCAACGCGGACCGCAAGGCGTATATCGAGGCGAACTCGTAAGCGTTGCGGCGTTTTGCACGTTGTTGCGCGCGATGATCGGGAACGCACTGCCGTTCGTGGATTCATCGCGCGCGCACGACATCAGAGCCGCGCAAGCCGCTCGAGCGCGGTCGCGAGCGTGCTTTCCTGCTTGGCGAAGCAAAAGCGCACGACGCCCGATTCGTGCGCCTCGTGATAGAACGCCGACACCGGAATGGCGGCCACGCCGATCTCCGCAGTGAGCCACTTCGAGAATTCCGCTTCGGGCAGATCGCTGATCGCCGAATAGTCCACGCACTGGAAGTAGGTGCCTTCGCACGGCAGCAGCTTGAAGCGCGTGTTGGCGAGTCCGGCGCGGAAGAAGTCGCGCTTCTTCTGGTAGAACGCGGGCAGTTCCAGATACGGCTTCGGATCACGCAGATACTGCGCCAGGCCGAACTGCATCGGCGTGTTCACGGTGAAGACGTTGAACTGGTGCACCTTGCGGAACTCGGCCGTGAGCGGCGCGGGTGCGGCGACATAGCCCACCTTCCAGCCCGTCACGTGATAGGTCTTGCCGAAGCTCGACACGACGAAGCTGCGCGCGGCCAGCTCCGGATAGCGCGCCACGCTTTCGTGCGGCTGGCCGTCGTAGACCATGTGCTCGTAGACCTCGTCGGAGAGGATCAGCACGTTGGTGCCGCGCACGATCTCCTCGAGCTTTTGCATGTCCTCGGCGCGCCACACTGTGCCCGTGGGGTTGTGCGGCGTATTGATGAGGATGAGGCGCGTTTTCGGCGTGATGGCCGCGGCGAGGCGGTCGAACGCAATCGCGTAGTCGGGCGCTTCGAGCGTCACGAACACGGGCTTGCCGCCCGCCAGTTCGATCGACGGCAAATAGCTGTCGTAGGTCGGCTCGACCACGATCACTTCGTCGCCCGCGTGCACGGTCGCGAGAATCGCCGTGAGGAGCGCTTGCGTGGCGCCGGCCGTCACCGTGATCTCGCTATTGGCGTCGTAGCGGCGGCCGTACACGTGCTCGATCTTGTCCGCGATCGCTTCGCGTAGCGCGGCGATGCCTGCCATCGGCGGGTACTGGTTGTGGCCCTCGCGCATGGCGTGCGAGACGGCGTCGACGATGCGCCCGTCGCAATCGAAGTCGGGAAAGCCCTGGCCCAGGTTGACCGCGCCCTTTTCGGCGGCGAGCGCGCTCATCACGGTGAAGATCGTCGTGCCGACGTTCGGCAGACGCGACGGAAAAGAGGGCGTGAGCAGGGTGTCCTGCGAATTCTGCGTGGGATGCGGTGCGTTCATGTCGCGGGCGGGAGTCGGGCGTTGGGTTGGGTCAAAGTCCGATTGTAGGCAAATCGGCACCGCTGCGGTGGTCAGGCCGGGCGCGCACGCCGTGATGCAGGGGCATCAGGCCTGCGCTGCTTGAGCAGCGCTTTGCACGCATTCGGCGACGAAGGCGTCGGGCGTTGCGATGCGAAAGCCAAAGTCGCGCGCCACGCGCTTCGCGAGCTTGAGCACCGCGCGGTCCTTCGAGACGAGCCACTGTGCGCCGCTTGCGCGCGCCAGTTCGAGAAACTTCTGGTCGTCGCGGTCGCGGCATTGGGGCAGGGGCCGCGCGTCGGCGGCAAGCCCGGGCAGCTCGATCAGTTCGACGAGGCCGGCCAGCGCCGCGAGCGCGTCCGCTTTCGCGACGCCGCGGCCAGCGAACTGCGGATAGTCGAGCACGTGGGCCAACTCGGCCTGGCAACGCGCGTCGATCAGCGCCTGGATCGCGCCGCGCTCGAGCGCCGCGCGAATGGGGCGCGTGTGCGCGTCGTCGAACACGAGGATATCGAGCCAGACATTCGAGTCGAGAACCACGGGGAGCGCGCGAGCGGCGGCGGGCGAGAGGGATGCTGCGGTTGGGGGCGTGAGGCCGGTCATTCGTGAATTCGCTACAATCGGGCTTTCGCCTTTGAACATCGGCACATCGTGCCTGCAAGCCTCTATGATAATCGTTCTGTCGCCGGCCAAATCGCTCGACTATGACACGCCGGCGCACATCGAAGCCCACACTATCCCCGATTTCGTCGACGACGCAGCCGAGCTGATCGCGGGCTTGCGCCGCCTCTCGCCGCAGCAGATCGGTTCGCTCATGAGCATTTCCGACCCGCTCGCGCGCCTGAATTTCCAGCGCTACGCCGACTGGTCGAAGCAGTTCAGCCAGACCAACGCGAAGCAGGCCGTGCTCGCGTTCAACGGCGATGTCTACGAAGGCTTCGACGCGAAGTCGCTCTCGTCGGCGGATCTCGACTATGCGCAACAGCATGTGCGTGTGCTCTCCGGACTGTATGGCCTGCTGCGTCCGCTCGACCTGCTGCAGCCTTATCGCCTGGAAATGGGCACGCGTTTCGAAAATGCGCGCGGCAAGGATCTCTACGCGTTTTGGGGCGAGCGCATCACGCACGCGATCAATGCGCAGATCGAGCACAACCAGGCGAAAGCGGCGAAGGGTGCGCGCGTGCTGGTGAACTGCGCGTCGAACGAGTACTTCAAGGCCGTGAAGCCGAAGAAGCTCGCCGCGCCTGTGATCACGCCGGTATTCGAAGACTGGAAGGGTGGGCGCTACAAGATCATCAGCTTCCACGCGAAGCGTGCGCGCGGCTTGATGGCGCGTTATGCCGTCGAGAACCGCGTGGCGGAGCCCGAGGCGCTCAAGGCATTCGATGTGGAAGGCTACGCGTTCGATGCGGATGCATCGAACGATTCGACCTATGTATTTCGTCGGCGCATCGCCGAGTAAATGAACAAGCAAGCGGGAAGGAAAACACCATGACGATTGCCATCTCCAGCCATTTCGATGCGGGCGCGATCGAGGTCCTGTCGTGCGAGCGCGCCGACGACATCCGTCTGCGCGTGCGAGCGGATAACCAGTCCGAGTTCGCGCAATGGTTCTACTTCCGCCTCTCGGGCGCGCGCGGCGAACGTTGCGTGATGACGTTCGAGAACGCGTCGGCCTGCGCATTTCCCGAGGGCTGGCGCGACTACCAGGCCGCGGCGAGCTACGACCGCGTGAACTGGTTCCGCGTGCCGACCTCGTATGACGGGAAGGAACTCGTCATCGACCACACGCCCGACTTCGACAGCATCTACTACGCGTACTTCGAGCCGTATAGCGAAGAGCGTCACTCGGAGTTCCTCGGCGCGCTTCAGCAACTGCCACACGCCACACTGACGGAACTCGGCCAGAGCGTCGAGGGCCGCCCCATGTCGCTGCTCTCGCTTGGCATGCCGGGCGACACCGCGCCCGACGGCAAGCCCAAGAAGACGGTCTGGATCATCGCGCGCCAGCATCCGGGTGAGAGCATGGCCGAGTGGTTCGTCGAAGGGTTGGTCAAGCGGCTCGCCGGTTGGGGCGACTGGGCTGGCGATCCGGTCGCGCGCAAGCTTTACGACCGCGCCGTGTTCCATATCGTGCCGAACATGAATCCGGACGGCAGCGTGCACGGGAATTTGCGTACCAACGCCGTGGGCGCGAACCTGAACCGCGAGTGGATGGCGCCGGACGCGCAGCGTAGTCCCGAAGTGCTGGTCGTGCGCGATGCGATCGAAGCCACGGGCGTCGATCTCTTCTTCGACATCCACGGCGACGAGACGCTGCCCTATGTGTTCGTGGCGGGCTCGGAAATGCTGCCTGGCTTTACCGATCAGCAACGCGCGGAGCAGAAGGCGTTCATCGAGGCGTTCAAGGTGGCGAGCCCCGACTTCCAGGATCAGCACGGCTACGAGGCGAGCCGCTACCGCGAAGATGCGCTCAAACTCGCGTCGAAGTACATCGGCCATCGCTACGGCTGCCTGTCGCTCACGCTCGAGATGCCGTTCAAGGACAACGCCAATCTGCCCGACGAACGCGTAGGTTGGAACGGTGAGCGTAGCGCCGCACTTGGCGCTGCGATGCTGCAGGCCATCCTGCATCACGTGGAGGCGTTTGCGTAACACGCGTCTTCACCGCGCAGACATCAAGAAAAGGGGGAAACGGCCAGGCCGTTTCCCCCTTTTTCGCGTCGAGAACACCGACGGGTTCAGTTGGCCGTCGTCTTCTTCTTTGAAGTCGCTTTTTTCGCAATGGATTTTGTCGTCGTCGATTTGCTGGACGACTTCGTGCTGCTCGTCGACGTTCTGTGGCTCGACTTGTTCGCAGGCGCTTTTTTCGAACCGTTGCCAGTGGCCTTCCTGGTCGAATGCTTGCCCTTTCCATGGGCGCCGCTCGACGCCGTGCCGCGCTCGCTGCGTGCGTGCGCCGGCGGGACCGGATCGTTCCAGCTGAACGCGAGCATCTGCTGCCCGACATAGCCGCAGCGAAACTTCAGGTCATAGGGCGAGTTGCCGCTTTCTTTGGGAATGCCGATGCCGTCGACTGTCACGATCGTATCGACCTTTACGCGCTGCTT
The DNA here is from genome assembly GCF_001718195.1 of Paraburkholderia nodosa. Taxonomy (GTDB): domain Bacteria; phylum Pseudomonadota; class Gammaproteobacteria; order Burkholderiales; family Burkholderiaceae; genus Paraburkholderia; species Paraburkholderia nodosa_A. The sequence continues at coordinate 4,043 of NZ_MCNV01000008.1, read as the reverse complement.
GCCTTCGTCGAACGAGTCGTTCCACGGCGTCACGCTCGCGTGCGCGCTGTCGAACGAACTGGGCGGAAACTCGACGTGATCGAGCGCTGTCGATGTGCTTGCGACGAAGTCGCCGTGCGCCGCGCAGTCCGCGACTAACGGGTCCGCGTGCATCTGGGTGACGAACTGCTTGACGAGATCGTTGTGTTGATCGAGTTGATCGGCCTGCGCGGCTGGCGCGGCGATGAGCATGAGGCTCGCGGCGCACGCCGCCAGTTGACCGGCTACGAACAACAGCCGGCGAGATGCATGGTTGCAGTCCATCTGCTTGCTAGGGATGAGGGGTGAGACGTCAGGCACCGTAAGATGCAGCCCAGCCAGCTTGAGTTCAATCCGGAAACAATTATTTTCTTCTGTCAGAGCAGTGGGATCGGCAGCAAGCGCTGCTGCGTATGCGCTTGCGGCCGAGCGCGACGTGCGGTCGCGCCGTCGCCACGTTGCTGGCGGTGGGGCGTCCGGCTGAGGCAGCGTTCAGGTTCGCGGGCCGCCCAGGCGATAGCGACGCACGTCGTACGTGGTGACCCAGGCCGGCCGGTAGACGGCGATCAGCGCCGTTGCCATACCTGTGAACCAGGCTTCGCCCGAAGCGAGTAGAAATACGCTGAATGCATAGCCTGCGGGCACGGTGATCGCCGATCCGCCGTTGAGCGCCACATGGGTGCCGAGCGCGAGATAGGCCGCCGCCGAAACGGCGATGGCTGGCGACACGAAACCCTGGCCGACGATGAACATGAAGAGGTTGCGCGGCAGCCACGCGGTGCAGGCGCGCTGCAGTAGCGCCGAAATCGCGACAGGGAAGGCGCCGAATATCAGGAAGGTGAGGGCGACGCCTTCCCAGGGGGCGTCGAAGACCAGTGCGGCGAGCCCGACGACGACGCCCATGGCGACGAGCGCGAGCCCCCAGTCGAATAGCGTGACCACGAGTGTGGCGCCGAGCAGGTGCAGCACGGTGCCGTCTTCGAGCCACGCATTACTTGCCCACAGCACGGAGATTGCGACGACGATCGCAAGCCACACGTGCTGGAGCGTGGCGTCCTGCAGACGCTTGAAGGGGTTCTTCCATAGCGCGAGCGCGAGCAGCCCCACGGTGACAACCCAGGCACCGATAGCAACCCAGAACGGAAGCGGCGTAAATAGGAACCCCATGTGCTTCATATTACTCGTTGGAAGGCGAGCCGTGTGCGCGAGCGAGCACCAGGGCTTCCTCCTCCGTGCTCTCACTGGCCTCGCCGACGTCGACGGGGCGCATCTGCTGCGCCGCGGCGAGGTCGCCATAGGGCGTCACTGGCTCCGCGGCGATGGGTAGGGGAGCCGCACTGTCGCCTGACAGCAACGGATAGCGATGCGCAAGAGCGTCGCGTGCGCGCAATGGCACCGGACCGTGCTCGCCGTGCCTGGGCTTCGCCGCACGCTCGCATTCTGCGCGCAACACCTGCAGCTGGTTCGCGAGCAACCCGTTGTAGATCGCGACGGCTGCCGCGCGATTGGGCGCGCCGAGCTGCTGAAAGATGCTTGTCAGATGGACTTTCACCGTGCCCTCGCTGATGCCGAGCGCTCTCGCGATCATCTTGTTCGTATTGCCCATATGGACGCAGCGAAGGATCTGCTCCTGTCGTGGTGACAGGTCCACCTTCGGACGTACCTTGCGGGCCTGTGCGGCGGCCTGGGCATCGCGCCGGGGCGGCAGCGGCCATGGCGTGCATGGACCGAGCACGTCGGCCGGCAGATGATCGCCACCAAGCATGATGAGTTCCAGAAACTTCACAATCAGGACGGAGTCCGTTGTGCGCCGGATGACGCCGCGGGCGCCTTCGTTGATGAGCGCGCGCACAGTCGTGGGCGTCTCGGCGCTGTCAACCAGTATGGCGACGGGCAAGCTGCGGTGCCGCATGACAAAGTGGCGCAGTTCGCCGGCACGGATGTCGTCGTGCCAGTCGATCACGATCAGGTTGGGGGTGAACCGTTGCAAGGCGCGCTCAGCGCTGCGCCAGTCCGGCGCATCATTGAAGCGTGCGCGACGGTCGATTTGTCTTAACAGCGCCTTGAGTCCTTCGCGCCTTTCGGCGTCCGGATTGAGTACAACGAACCGCATGGATATGCCCTCCTTTCGTAACGGCCTCTCGCAATATTGTGAAATGCGCACCGCTTCTACTCGGCGGTGAACCAGACCAGCAGCACCATGATGACAAAAAGGTTGCGCGCTGGCGGCCTGTCCAAAAGGCATAAGACATAGGGCAAAAAAAAGTCCCGCACACAGGCGGGACCGGGTAGGAATTTGGGCGTTGTCCTAGTGGAAATGTGGCTGTACGGGCTCAGCATCTTCTGGCATCTCGGCGTGGACGATCTCGCCGAGTGGATCCGCATAGAGCGGCACGCCGCAGTCATCGCAGTATTCCGGCTCGAAGCGGCCAGCGTGACGACGGATATCGGTGATGCCCGATTCCTTCAGCAGCGCAACGATCTCTTCGAGCGGACCGCTGCTGACACTCTCCTCGGTCGGCTCTTCGTCGATGTCGGCGTCGCCGTTCTCGCGGCCATAGAGCGGCCAGACCACGCCATACAGTACGTCATTGCTGCCGCGCTTCGTGAAGCCGATGCGGTATTCGTCGATACGGCGCTCGCCGAAGCCGGCGACGACGGCGCGCAAGTCCTGCGCACCCGCGCCGATCGTGTCGAGCAGATAGCGCACGGCGGTGCGGATCGTGTGCGGGCGCACGCGCTCGTCCGCGTCACGGCAGGCAGAGTAGTAGGCGTCCGGCAGCAGGCATTCGAACTCGCATCCTGGCATGACGACGGCAAGGTTGGCGCCGCCCTGGGTGGCCCATTGTTCCAGGCATTGACCGCGCTCGATGCGCGAGCCGTGTTCCTCTTCTTGCCAGCGGAAGAGCGGGGCGCCAACGGGCGCAGCGACGACGGCGAGCAGGAAACGCGGATCGGCGAGGATCGGCGACGTTTCCGGCAGTTCGCCCGAGCTGATTTTCGCCGGCGCGCCGCTCAATGCCGCCTGCGCAAGCTGTTGTGCGAGGCGCCAGGTTTCGACATGGTGGCGCGGCAACTGGTCGATGCTATAGAGATAGGGGGCCATCGCCACGCGCGTGCCGTTCGCCAGCACATGGGCCTGCAGATGGGTGCGCAGGGCGTCGGCGCCGTCGGCCTTCAGCGGGCCCGAAGGGATGACATAGCGCGTCCAGGCCAGCACCGGCGCGGCGACGAGCAGCGCCTCGTATTGCGCGCCGTCGTGTTCGACGATGAACGACTCGCTGTGCGTCTCCGCCATGTCGGCGAGCGCGCCGTAGGCGTCCGGATGATTCTGCTGCAGATGATCGAGCGCGGCGTCGAGTGTGGTCTGATTGCCGTTGCGCACGACCTTCGCTAGCAGCGTGTCGAGCTTTGCCTCCCAGAAGCGGTCTTCGGTGCGGCTGCCCGAGGCGAACAGGGCGAGCGAGAGGCCGACGAGTTTGTCGGCGTCAGGAGGAAGGCGTTTGGCGATTCGCGAGCGCATAAATCTGTGAGTTTGGGTGCAGAGAACCCCATATTCTAGTCGGTTCCGTGCGCGCCATCGGTTTGGGCAGCAGGAGCGCACCGAATGGGCCTCGGTGCGATGCAGGATCGTCGTTGCTGCACAGCCGGAAGGCATCGACCGGAAGCACTATGACGACTGCTCTATGGAGCAGGCGAGCCGTGGTCAGCCCGACTTTACTAGCCGGTCAAAAAACCGCTTGCAAGATGTCATCTGCGTGACTAGAATTCCGGTCTTTCGCGCTTTCGATGAAGGCGCGGGGAGACGGGAAGCCTGGGGCGAAAGCCTTGTGGTGGCTGGGTCTGCGGGTGATTCGAAGTTGAGCGGCAGGTTGAACGAAGTAAAAAAACCTGTTGACAGATCGCCGGGCAGTCTTCATAATCTCGTTTCTCTGCTGCTGACGCAGCAACGCAGAAAGAAGCCGGTAGTTGAGCAGTTTTAACGGCAACTTCGCGATCGATCTTTAAAAATTTACAGCCGATAA
>NZ_MCNV01000070.1 GCF_001718195.1 Paraburkholderia nodosa | reverse complement strand
ACAGGTTGTCCGTCAGGCCGGTATGCCGTTCACGTCATCAAAGTTCAGCGGTCGCAAAACCAGGTGGGGGACTGCGGTAAAGCGTGGTTGGGGATCGGGCGCTCAGGCCGGCGCGTTGAGGCCCGGTCGCGCATCGAACGTGCCGTGGCGAGTCGCCAGTGCCCAGGCGGTGCGCGCCAGCTTGTTCGCCAGCGCGCAGGCCACGACGTTCGAGTGTCGGCGCGTGAGCATGGCGCGCACCCACTCGGCGAGCCGGCCACTCTGCCGATGGAGCTGCTGCATGTAGACGCGGGCGCACTGCACCAACAGGCGCCGGATGTTCTTGTCACCCCTCTTGCTGATGCCCAGCAGGTTCGCCCTGCCGCCCGTGCTGTATTGGCGCGGCACCAGTCCGATCGACGCGGCAAAGTCGCGGCTGCAGCCGTATTGCTTGCCGTCCCCCATTTCGGCGGAGAGCACGCTCGCCGTGATCGGACCCACGCCGGGGATCGTCAGCAAGCGCTGGCCGAGATCGTCGTCGGCGAGCTGGCGCGCCATCTCCTTGTCGATCTCGGCGATCTCCTCACTGAGGTACTTGAAGTGCGCATGCAGGCGCTCGAGGATCTCGATCAGGCGCGGCGGCAGCGTATGCTCGGCCAGCACGGCCGGCAGTCGCTTGATGACGGATTGCCCGACCGGCAGGCTGATGCCGAACTCAAGTAGAAAGCCGTGGATTTGGTTAACGGCCTTCGTGCGGTCACGAATCAACGAATCGCGCACACGGTGCAGTGCCGAGAGCATTTGCTGCGATTCGGTCTTCGGAGTAACGAACCGCATGGCCGGGCGCGACGCGGCCTCGCAGATCGCTTCGGCGTCCACGAAGTCATTCTTGACCATCTTGTATCTTTCTGCTCACGGACGGCGGTCATGCAGCCTGATAACCATCATGGGCCTGAAAGCCCGTTAATGAGCATTCGGCGTATGACCGCTACCGTTCTTCGATAAGCCCGAACAGTTGCTTGAATTCAAATTCGCATTCACAAGAATGGGATCCGGGGAACCATGTCTGAAAAAATCGCTGTCGGAATTGACGTGGCAAAAGCCACCCTTGATGTCGCCTTCGGAGTTGCAGGAAGCGTCACCACCTATCCCAACACGCCAGCAGGCCACGAAGAGCTGCTCACCGCCCTTGCTGAATGCCAGGTTGATCTTGTGGTACTGGAAGCCACAGGAAGCTACGAGGCGGCGGCTGGTTGTGCGTTGCAAAGCGCCGGCTACGCAGTTGCTATCGTGAATCCCCGGCAAGCCCGCGACTTCGCGAAGGCAATGGGAAATCTCGCGAAAACCGACCGGATTGACGCGCGTGCTCTGGCTCAGCTTGCCCAAGTGCTTGCGCAGCGAAGCGACAGGGACAAGATAGTCAAAATCCTGCCTTCGCCGCTGCAGCAGGAGCTTCAAGCCCTCGTTGCCCGTCGTCGCCAGATCGTCACATTGTTGACGTCAGAGCGACAACGACTTGGAATCAGCCACGAAGCCGTGCGCGGGAGTCTAACCGCCGTCATTGAGGTTCTTCAAGGTCAGCTCAAGGCTGTTGAAGCTGCCCTGGCGAAGCACGTCAAGGCGCATCACACCGGCCTGGTCGAACTGCTATCCAGTGTTCGCGGAGTAGGACCCGCTACCGTCGCCACGCTGATCGCCGACGTGCCAGAACTCGGCAAGCTGACGCGGCGTGAGGTCAGTGCGCTGATCGGGGTAGCGCCCTTCAACCGCGACTCGGGAGCGTTTCGCGGCAAACGAATGATCTTCGGCGGACGTGCCGCTGTCAGGCGCATGTTGTACATGGCGACGTTAGCGGCCGTACGCTTCAACCCGGTCATTGGGGCCTTCTACCATCGGCTCGTCGCCACCGGCAAGCCGAACAAGGTTGTTCTGGTTGCCTGCATGAGAAAGCTGCTGACTATCCTCAACGCCATCGCAAAAACAGGAAAGCCGTGGGATGAATCCATCCACACGGCTTGACAGGTAAGACAGTTGCTCATTACCGCC
>NZ_MCNV01000069.1 GCF_001718195.1 Paraburkholderia nodosa | reverse complement strand
GTCGTACTGCGGGCTAAATACAGATGTCGCATCTCTTCCCCGGTCTGATGTTCCTGCAGTGCTGAAGGCCAGCGGTTGAAGCAGCAGGGCGCTTGTGCCTGTTCAGCGGGTCCGGGCAGTCCGCTGGCCAGGTCTGGATGGCTGCGTTGCTAGCGTCTTTCGCTGCGCAAGGTTTACGATCACGGCCTCCATGTCGGCCTGCGTGAACTCGCGCGTCTTCTTCGTGCCGGGCGCACGCTCATGGCTACGCACCTCGATGCCGCGGTTGGTGCGCGAGGGTGAGCCCGAGGCGCGCCGGTCATCACGCTGCGCCTGCAGCGCCTGCGCCACCTCCAGCGCGTGCGCGAGCCGCTTGTGCTCGATCACCGCGCCCTGGTCCACCTCGGTCAGGCGGTCATACTCGCGATACGGCAGTACCCGCGTGTCGGCCCGCAATTCAATGCGTCCGTCCGGGTACTCCCAGACCTCGATGTAACGGTGCACCAGCTTCCGGTTCTGCAGCGTATCGTCGAGCAGGTACATCACGCGGTCGTACTGCACCGTGAGCGACTTCGTCACGCGCCGCGTCTCGCGCCAGGTGAGCAGGGCGTCCAGATCCTCGTCCTCACGCAGCGGCCGGTGCGCATCGAACGCGCTGCGCGGCGGCTTCGCAAAGCGCGTGTTATAGGCCGCCATGAAGGCAGGCGCATACGCGTTAGCGGCATCAACCGTGCTGATGCCGCGCAGCCGCAGCTCCTTCACGAGACGATCCTGCAGCGTGAGGTGTGCACGCTCCACGCGCCCCTTGGCCGAACTGCTGTTCGCGCAGAACGTCTCGATGTTCAGCTCGTACATCGCGCGCCCGAAGTGCGTCACGCTGCGCCCGGTCTTGCCGGCGCTGACGCTGCGGAACACGCTGGCCTTGTCGCTGTACAGCGCCACCGGCTTGCCATGACGCTCCAGGTACGCACGCGTCGCCTCGAAATAACTGAAGGTCGATTCGGTGGCCGTGAAGTGCAGGTACATCAGGCGGCTCGTCGCATCGTCCACGTACACCAGCAGCGTGCAGGCCGGCGCGCGCTCCTCGAACCAGCGGTGGTCGCTGCCGTCGATCTGCACCAGTTCGCCCAGGCAGGCACGCCGTGCGCGCGGCTGGTAGACCTTGGGCGGGCGCTGGGCCCGCGGAATCCACAGCCCGGCGTCCGTCATGAGCTTCCTGACCGTCTCCTTCGACAGCACCAGGCCATGGCATTCGGCGAGCTTCTCGCAGGCCAGCGTGGGCCCAAAATCGGCATAGCGCTCGCGGATAATGCACAGCGCGCGCTGCGCCAGACCTTCAGTCAACTGGTGGTTACTGGTGCTGCCACGCCGTCGCGAAACCAGCCCGGATGCCCCGGATGCCCGATACCGCAGCACCAGGCGCTCGACCTGACGGCGGCAGATGCCTAGCCGTTCAGCCGCTCGCCAGGGCATCAGCTGTGCCTCGGCGACTGCCTCGATCACCTTCAGGCGGTCCAGCTCGCGCATGCTCATCGTGATCATCCCGGTACAGGCCATCGGCGGCTCCACGTATCCGTGAAAACCGTCCAGCATGTACCTCAAATC
>NZ_MCNV01000068.1 GCF_001718195.1 Paraburkholderia nodosa | reverse complement strand
CGCGATTAAGATAGCCGTAGATATAGAGTTTGAGGAGAACGGCAGGATGGTAAGACGGTCGGCCCGTGATCGCGGGAGTGGTGCCTTCAAATCCCATGGAAGCGAGATCGAGCTCGTCCACAAATGCGTCGACTATCCGGACGGGATTGTCTTCGGCGATAAAGTCTTCGAGACATTCCGGCAGCAAACTGGCCTGATTGCGGTTTGCACCTTCGACAAATCGCCCCATCTCCGCCTCTCGCGCTAACAGGTTGATTCAGTCTAGGCGATCGCACGGGGTTTTGACACACCCTCGGCCAGGAGCGGACGCTCGACATATCGCACTGGATTGCTGACAATCCTCCCACGTCCGATCTGAGAGAGTGCGCCTAATGATGCAGTTGCAATTCCTGCCGCCCGAGATCGCGCGGCAATCGATCTCACGGAAGGAAATCGTTGTTCCGTTGGACGCGGCCATTGCAGCGATCGAGGCCGAGGGTGTGTCAAAACCCCGTGCGATCGCCTAGACTGAATCAACCTGTTAGCGCGAGAGGCGGAGATGGGGCGATTTGTCGAAGGTGCAAACCGCAATCAGGCCAGTTTGCTGCCGGAATGTCTCGAAGACTTTATCGCCGAAGACAATCCCGTCCGGATAGTCGACGCATTTGTGGACGAGCTCGATCTCGCTTCCATGGGATTTGAAGGCACCACTCCCGCGATCACGGGCCGACCGTCTTACCATCCTGCCGTTCTCCTCAAACTCTATATCTACGGCTATCTTAATCGCGTGCAGTCGAGCCGACGCCTTGAGCGGGAGTGCCAGCGCAACGTCGAGCTGATGTGGCTGACCGGTCGCCTCGCGCCGGACTTCAAGACGATTGCCGAGTTCAGACGCAGCAATGGCGCCGGCATTCGCAACGTATGCCGACGCTTCGTGGTGATATGTCGCGACCTGAAGCTCTTCACGCAAGCAGTCGTTGCCATCGACGGCAGCAAGTTCAAGGCGGTGAACAGTCGTGACAACAACTTCACTCCTAACAAGATCGCAAGGCGTCAGGAACAGATCGAGCAAAGCATCCAGCGCTATCTGGATGCCCTGGAAACGGCTGATCGCACGCAACCAGCTGAGGTGGAAGCGAAAACCGAACGGCTACGGGAGAAGATCGAGACGCTGCGCGAACAGATGCGCGATCTGGATCGGGCCTCAGAACTGTTGAATGATTTACCGGAAAAGCAGGTTTCGCTGACTGATCCCGATTCACGCTCGATGATGTCGCAAGCCAAGGGCACAGGTGTGGTGGGCTACAACGTTCAGGTGGCTGTTGATACGAAGCATCACCTCATCGTGACCCACGAAGTGACGAACGTCGGTAGTGACCGCGCGCAGCTAAGCCCGATGGCGAAGGCCGCCCGCGATGCGATGGGCAGGAAGACGATCCGGGCGCTGGCCGATCGCGGGTACTACAGTGCCACGGAGATCAAAGCATGCGATGACGCGGGTATTGCAGCGCTGGTGCCAAAAACACAGACCTCCGGTGCAAAGGCAGATGGACGTTTCGATCGGGCCGACTTCATCTACATCGCCAAAGACGACCAATACCTATGCCCAGCGGGGCAACGGGCGATTTACCGATTTACTTCCGTCGAGCGCGAAACACCGATGGCCCTGCGTACTTACTGGAGCAGCGCTTGCCCGAAATGCCCGATAAAGAACCGGTGCACGCCGACCGACTACCGGCGTATTCGACGATGGGAACACGAAGTGGTGCTTGAGGCGATGCAGTCCAGGCTGGATCGTCAGCTCGACGCCATGACGATGCGGCGGCGGACGGTCGAGCACGTGTTCGGCACGCTCAAGCACTGGATGGGTTCGACGCACTTCCAGACGCGCGGACTTGGTCATGTCGCTGCTGAAATGAGTTTGCACGTGCTGGCCTACAACCTAAAACGGGTCATCAGGATTCTCGGGTTCGCAAAGACGATGCGTGCAATGAAGCTCGCAGGCGCGTGAACTCCCACGCGCCGATGTCGTTTGCCAGTAAAAACGATCACGTCACCTGCCTGCGTCTCGGCCTAACGTAACTGCGTGCCCAACCGCGCGTCACCGGTCGGCCGTTCTGCGCGTTTTTACACGGCCTCGGCC
>NZ_MCNV01000067.1 GCF_001718195.1 Paraburkholderia nodosa | reverse complement strand
GTCCGCCCGGCTTCGTGGGCGGCTCGCCGCTCTGGGTGAACCAGGCGGGCGTGAAGCCGATCAGCGGCATCGCCACGCCCGCGGGCACGCCGAACTGGGGCGCAGGCTGGAAGAAGGCCGTGAAGGACCACTACGCGCACACCATTTCGATGGACGCGCACGGCTCCAACATGTCGTACCGCGACGTGTACCTCGACCTCGATCCGACCTATCGCGATTCGTACGGCCAGCCACTTCTGCGCATGACCTTCGACTGGAAGGACAACGACATCAAGATGGCGCGGTACGTGACGGGCCAGATGCAGAAGATTGCCGAGGCGATGGGCCCGAAGGCCATCAACGTCTACACGCGCGAGTTCGGCGCGCACTTCGACTCGCGCCGCTATCAGACCACTCACCTCGTGGGCGGTGCCGTGATGGGCACCGATCCGAACACCAGCGTCATCAACCGCTATCTGCAGAGCTGGGATGTGCCCAACGTGTTCGTGATGGGTGCCTCCGCGTTCCCGCAGGGGATCGGCTACAACCCGACCGGCCTCGTCGCCGCCCTCGCTTACTGGAGCGCGAAGGCCATTCGCAACCAGTATCTGAAGAATCCCGGTCCCCTGGTGAGCGTGTGAAGAGCCGCATGAAGAAGAACATTTTTTCCATCGGCGCGAACGTTGCGCGCGCAACTTTCTCGTGTGTGGCGTTCATGGCATTTTCGGCGCACGCGGCTGAGCAACCGAACGCCGCACTCGTCGCGCATGGCGAATACCTCGCACGCGCCGGCGACTGCATTGCCTGCCACACCACACAGGGCGGAAGGCCCTTCGCGGGCGGCCTGAAGTTCGACACGCCGATCGGCGCGATCTACTCGACCAACATCACACCCGACGCGAATACGGGCATCGGCAAGTGGAGCTACGACGACTTCGCCAGGGCCGTGCGCCAGGGCGTGCGGCCGAACGGCGACACGCTTTACCCGGCGATGCCCTACCCGTCGTACGCACGCCTCTCCGACGACGACATGAAGGCGCTCTACGCGTACTTCATGCGTGGCGTCGGGCCCGTGCAGGCGCAGAACCGCGCGGTGGACATTCCCTGGCCGCTCTCGATGCGCTGGCCGCTCGGCGCCTGGCGCGTGCTGTTCGCGCCGAAGGTGCAGGCGTTCGACGGCTCGCATTACAACGATGCGATCGTCGCGCGTGGCGCCTATCTCGTGCAGGGCCTCGGCCACTGCGGCGCGTGCCACACGCCGCGCGCACGCACGATGCAGGAGCTTGCGCTCACCGACCTCGAAGGCGACGACTTCCTCGCGGGCGGCGCCCCGATCGACGGCTGGGTCCCCTCCAGCCTGCGCGGCAACCCGCGCACGGGCCTGGGCAACTGGAGCGAGGACGACATCGTGCAGTTCCTCAAGTCGGGCCGCAATCTGCATACTGCGGCCTTCGGCGGCATGACCGACGTGGTTCAGCACAGCATGCAGCACATGAACGACGCGGACCTGCTCGCCATCGCGCGCTACCTCAAGACGCTGCCCTCCAGTGACCCGAAGGAAACCGCGTATGCCTACGATCCCGCCGCCGCGCACAAGCTGCAAAACGGCGACGCGAGCGCACGCGGCGCAGCGGTCTATCGCGACAACTGCATGGCCTGCCACCGCAGCGACGGACGCGGCTACACGCGCGTGTTCCCGGCGCTCGGCGGCAACCCGGTCGTGCAGGGCAAGGACCCCACTTCGCTGATTCACGTGCTGCTCGCAGGCAGCGCGCTCGAAGGCACGCAATCCGCGCCCTCGTCGTTCACGATGCCGCCGTTCGGCTGGCGTCTGTCCGACCAGGA
>NZ_MCNV01000066.1 GCF_001718195.1 Paraburkholderia nodosa | reverse complement strand
GTGCGCCGGTCTAAACCGGCAGAGTGTTGTGAATGAAAGAGTCATACGTTGAAGGCCTAGCCAGCCACGGCGGCCCCGAGTCATGCGTGTGTATCCGCAAGGATGCAGGCGAAGCGTTGATAGGGGTACGCGTGGGCCGGGTATTGAGCCGCGAAATACATGCCCCACGGCGAAAGTCGCGGGATGACCGGGGTGCCGAGGCGCTGGGAGTTCGCCGAAGGCCACACTGGTGCTGCCGCCATGGCGAGGCAGTGCCGGACCCCGCGCGGTCAGAGACCCCGCGCACGCGCGGAAACATTCTGCTCGGGAACCGGGAGATCCCGCACCCTGCTGCGCCGCGCTGGGAAGCGTCGGGCGCAGCGCGCATCGTGAAGCCTGAGGGCGTACGACGATGAGTTACGGGCGCGGGAAGTCGGACTGCTGCGTAGTACCGGAGAAGCTGCCGAACAAGGCTGCGGGTGAAACTCCTGCGGCGGCGGAGGCGGTGGAGGGAAGGCGGCAGGCCAAGGGCAATGCAGTCGCAGCGCGCATGTCCCGCAGATTGGGGCGGGAATATGACATGGGAACGGCGCTCGACGGCATACGACAGACGGCCAAAGGCCGACCGGGTGCGAAGTTCACCACCCTGATGCATCACATCTACGCGGTCGACCGCCTGCGGGCAGGCTACCTTGCGCTGCAGCGCAAGGCAGCTGCCGGGGTGGACGGCGAGACATGGCAGTCGTACGGACTGGAACTTGAGGCTCGGCTTCTGGACCTGTCCGACCGGCTGGCCCGAGGGGCTTACCGGCCCCAGCCTGTCAGACGCGTGTACATCGACAAGGCCGACGGCAGCAAGCGCCCGCTGGGCGTGCCGGCACTGGAGGACAAGCTCGTCCAGCTCGCCACGGTCGAGGTACTCAACGCGATCTACGAACAGGACTTCGTCGGGTTCAGCTACGGTTTCCGTCCCGGCAAGAGCGCACACAATGCGCTCGACGCTGTGAGCGTAGGTATCGAGCGCAGGAAAGTGGGCTGGATACTCGATGCGGATATCAGCAAGTTCTACGACACAATCGAACACGACTGGCTGATCAGCTTCATCGAGCACCGGATAGCGGACACGCGGGTGGTGCGGCTCATCAAGAAATGGCTGCACGCTGGCGTGCTGGAAGACGGCAGGCTGACGCAGAGTGAGGTGGGTACCGTTCAGGGCGGCAGTATCTCGCCGCTGTTGTCGAATATCTATCTCCATTACGCGTTCGACCTGTGGGTGAAGCAGTGGCGTGCAAGGCACGCCGAAGGCGACATGATCGTCGTGCGCTACGCCGATGATTGGGTTGCGGGATTCCAGTCCCGGCGGGACGCCACGCGCTTCCAGCGTGCGGTAACCGAACGGCTGGGCCGCTTCGGCCTGAAGCTGCACGAGAGCAAGACGCGGCTGATTGAGTTCGGGCGTTTCGCCCGCGAAAACTGCCGACGTCGCGACGGGAGCAAGCCGCAGACATTCGACTTCCTGGGCTTTACGCATTGCTGCGGAAAGAGCCGGAAAGGCGGGTTTGCGATCTTGCGATTGACCAGCGCGAAGCGCATGCGCGCCAAGCTGCTGTCGGTCAAGGAGCAACTGCGACGCCGCATGCATCAGACCATTGCCGAGCAAGGGCGGTACCTGCGCGCGGTGGTGGCCGGGCATGCCCGGTACTTCGGTGTGCCACGCAACGGCTCGCGCCTCGGGCGCTTCCGGGGCCACATTGCACGCCTGTGGTATCGGACCTTGCGACGCCGCAGCCAGACCTGTCGACTGACCAGGCAGCGAATGGAGCGCCTCGTCTTGCACTGGTTGCCTCCCGTGCGTATCTGCCATCCGTATCCGTCCCAGCGTCTGATCGTTACGACCCAAGGCAGGAGCCGTATGCGGTAATTCCGCACGTACGGATCTGTGGAGGGGGTGATGGGTGACCGTCATTCCTACTCCGACT
>NZ_MCNV01000065.1 GCF_001718195.1 Paraburkholderia nodosa | reverse complement strand
TTACTCGATGATCTTTGCAACCACGCCGGCGCCGACGGTACGGCCACCTTCGCGGATTGCGAAGCGCAGACCTTCTTCCATCGCGATCGGAGCGATCAGCTTCACCGTGATCGACACGTTGTCGCCCGGCATGACCATTTCCTTGTCCTTCGGCAGCTCGATCGAGCCCGTCACGTCCGTCGTACGGAAGTAGAACTGCGGACGGTAGTTGTTGAAGAACGGCGTGTGACGGCCGCCTTCGTCCTTGCTCAGCACGTACACTTCAGCCGTGAAGTGCGTGTGCGGCGTGATCGAACCCGGCTTGGCCAGCACCTGGCCACGCTCCACGTCTTCACGCTTCGTGCCGCGCAGCAGGATACCCACGTTGTCGCCTGCCTGACCCTGGTCGAGCAGCTTGCGGAACATTTCCACGCCCGTGCAGGTCGTCTTCACCGTCGGCTTGATACCGACGATTTCGATTTCCTCGCCGACCTTGACGATGCCGCGCTCGACGCGACCCGTCACCACCGTGCCGCGACCCGAGATCGAGAACACGTCTTCCACCGGCATCAGGAACGCGCCGTCAACGGCACGCTCCGGCGTCGGGATGTACGTGTCCAGCGCGTCGGCCAGGTTCATGATCGCCACTTCACCCAGTTCGCCCTTGTCGCCTTCCAGCGCCAGCTTGGCCGAACCCTTGATGATCGGCGTGTCGTCACCCGGGAAGTCGTACTTCGACAGGAGCTCACGCACTTCCATTTCGACCAGCTCGAGCAGCTCGGCGTCGTCGACCATGTCGCACTTGTTCAGGAACACGATGATGTAAGGCACGCCAACCTGACGGGCGAGCAGGATGTGCTCACGCGTTTGCGGCATCGGGCCGTCAGCGGCCGAGCACACCAGGATCGCGCCGTCCATCTGTGCCGCGCCCGTGATCATGTTCTTCACGTAGTCAGCGTGGCCCGGGCAGTCGACGTGTGCGTAGTGGCGGTTAGCCGTTTCGTACTCGACGTGCGCGGTGTTGATGGTAATGCCACGCGCCTTTTCTTCCGGCGCCGCGTCGATCTGGTCGTACGCCTTCGCTTCGCCGCCGAACTTGGCGGTCAGAACCGTCGTGATCGCTGCCGTCAGCGTGGTCTTGCCGTGGTCAACGTGACCGATCGTGCCCACGTTCACGTGCGGCTTGGTCCGCTCAAACTTACCCTTGGCCATTTTCGACTCCTAAGAGGATTTTTCCGTACGTTGCGCGGGGCGCGCAAACAATCACTGGCTTGCTGCTGCCTGCTCGATGCGAGGCTTCTGAGGCCCGCTAGATACCGGCTGGTGCCCATGGGCAGGATCGAACTGCCGACCTCTCCCTTACCAAGGGAGTGCTCTACCACTGAGCCACATGGGCGAAAACTGCTCTAAACCGCTTTAATGCTTCGCTGGAGCGGGTGAAGGGAATCGAACCCTCGTCGTAAGCTTGGAAGGCTTCTGCTCTACCATTGAGCTACACCCGCGAGGTTCGCCGACTACTGCCGACCCAACACTAACTGCTACAGCTGAATTCTGGTGGAGGAGGTTGGATTCGAACCAACGTAGGCGTAAGCCAACAGATTTACAGTCTGCCCCCTTTAGCCACTCGGGCACCCCTCCGAAGAGAACTGATGATTATGGGGGAACATCCGATAAGTGTCAAGCACTTTGTTCGGAGCAGAACCCACAACGCTCTCACTTATAGGGAGAGCGGAAAAGCAAAAACCCCGGCTTTTTAGGGCCGGGGTCTCGCTTGTAGAGGAGCCTGACGATTACCTACTTTCACACGGGCAATCCGCACTATCATCGGCGTGGAGCTGTTTCACGGTCCTGTTCGGGATGGGAAGGGGTGGGACCAGCTCGCTATGGTCATCAGGCTTGACGGGTTGCTGCGTCGCGCTTTGTGTTCGCGCCACAGCCAATCGGGAAGAAGCGTAAAGAGGGTGCTGCTGAATTGGGGTTGTGTTGTTTCAGGCACAACACACATAGTGCGGGTTCTGCGTAAATGCTGAAGCATTAACGTAGACCGACACGTGATCTCAACCGTGCGTCTTTAAAAACACACCTGTTATAGGATCAAGCCTTACGGGCAATTAGTATCAGTTAGCTTAACGCATTACTGCGCTTCCACACCTGACCTATCAACGTCCTGGTCTCGAACGACCCTTCAAGGGGATCAAGTCCCCGGGGAAGTCTCATCTTGAGGCGAGTTTCCCGCTTAGATGCTTTCAGCGGTTATCTCTTCCGAACATAGCTACCCGGCGATGCGACTGGCGTCACAACCGGTACA
>NZ_MCNV01000064.1:0-2500 GCF_001718195.1 Paraburkholderia nodosa | reverse complement strand
ACCAGTACCGTGAGGGAAAGGCGAAAAGAACCCCGGGAGGGGAGTGAAACAGATCCTGAAACCGCATGCATACAAACAGTCGGAGCCTCGCAAGGGGTGACGGCGTACCTTTTGTATAATGGGTCAGCGACTTACATTCAGTGGCAAGCTTAACCGAATAGGGCAGGCGTAGCGAAAGCGAGTCCGAACAGGGCGTCCAGTCGCTGGGTGTAGACCCGAAACCAGGTGATCTATCCATGGCCAGGTTGAAGGCACGGTAACACGTGCTGGAGGACCGAACCCACTAACGTTGAAAAGTTAGGGGATGAGCTGTGGATAGGGGTGAAAGGCTAAACAAACCTGGAAATAGCTGGTTCTCTCCGAAAACTATTTAGGTAGTGCCTCGTGTATCACCTTCGGGGGTAGAGCACTGTCATGGTTGATGGGTCCATTGCGGATTACGTCGCCATAGCAAACTCCGAATACCGAAGAGTGCAATCACGGGAGACAGACATCGGGTGCTAACGTCCGGTGTCAAGAGGGAAACAACCCAGACCGCCAGCTAAGGTCCCCAAATATGGCTAAGTGGGAAACGAAGTGGGAAGGCTAAAACAGTCAGGAGGTTGGCTTAGAAGCAGCCACCCTTTAAAGAAAGCGTAATAGCTCACTGATCGAGTCGTCCTGCGCGGAAGATGTAACGGGGCTAAGCCATATACCGAAGCTGCGGATGCACATTTATGTGCATGGTAGGAGAGCGTTCCGTAAGCCTGCGAAGGTGCGTTGAAAAGCGTGCTGGAGGTATCGGAAGTGCGAATGCTGACATGAGTAGCGATAAAGGGGGTGAAAGGCCCCCTCGCCGTAAGCCCAAGGTTTCCTACGCAACGTTCATCGGCGTAGGGTGAGTCGGCCCCTAAGGCGAGGCAGAAATGCGTAGCTGATGGGAAGCAGGTCAATATTCCTGCACCATTGTTGAATGCGATGGGGGGACGGATCGCGGAAGGTTGTCCGGGTGTTGGAAGTCCCGGTCCTTGCATTGGAGAAGGCGCTTTGGCAAATCCGGGCGCGGGATTCAAGGGTGTGAGGCCAGTCTCTTCGGAGACGAAGCAACTGGAAGTGGTTCCAAGAAAAGCCTCTAAGCTTCAGTTCAACAGTGACCGTACCGCAAACCGACACAGGTGGGCGAGATGAGTATTCTAAGGCGCTTGAGAGAACTCGGGAGAAGGAACTCGGCAAATTGGTACCGTAACTTCGGGATAAGGTACGCCCTGGTAGCTTGACTGGCTTGCGCCAGAAGGGTGAAGGGGTTGCAATAAACTGGTGGCTGCGACTGTTTAATAAAAACACAGCACTCTGCAAACACGAAAGTGGACGTATAGGGTGTGACGCCTGCCCGGTGCCGGAAGATTAAATGATGGGGTGCAAGCTCTTGATTGAAGTCCCGGTAAACGGCGGCCGTAACTATAACGGTCCTAAGGTAGCGAAATTCCTTGTCGGGTAAGTTCCGACCTGCACGAATGGCGTAACGATGGCCACACTGTCTCCTCCCGAGACTCAGCGAAGTTGAAGTGTTTGTGATGATGCAATCTCCCCGCGGCTAGACGGAAAGACCCCATGAACCTTTACTGTAGCTTTGCATTGGACTTTGAACCGGTTTGTGTAGGATAGGTGGGAGGCTGTGAAGCGGGAACGCTAGTTTCCGTGGAGCCGTCCTTGAAATACCACCCTGATCTGTTTGAGGTTCTAACCTTGGTCCGTGATCCGGATCGGGGACAGTGCATGGTAGGCAGTTTGACTGGGGCGGTCTCCTCCCAAAGGGTAACGGAGGAGTACGAAGGTACGCTAGGTACGGTCGGAAATCGTGCTGATAGTGCAATGGCATAAGCGTGCTTGACTGTGAGACTCACAAGTCGAACAGGTGCGAAAGCAGGTCATAGTGATCCGGTGGTTCTGTATGGAAGGGCCATCGCTCAACGGATAAAAGGTACTCTGGGGATAACAGGCTGATACCGCCCAAGAGTTCATATCGACGGCGGTGTTTGGCACCTCGATGTCGGCTCATCTCATCCTGGGGCTGTAGCCGGTCCCAAGGGTATGGCTGTTCGCCATTTAAAGAGGTACGTGAGCTGGGTTTAAAACGTCGTGAGACAGTTTGGTCCCTATCTGCCGTGGGCGCTGGAAGTTTGAGGGGGCCTGCTCCTAGTACGAGAGGACCGGAGTGGACGAACCTCTGGTGTACCGGTTGTGACGCCAGTCGCATCGCCGGGTAGCTATGTTCGGAAGAGATAACCGCTGAAAGCATCTAAGCGGGAAACTCGCCTCAAGATGAGACTTCCCCGGGGACTTGATCCCCTTGAAGGGTCGTTCGAGACCAGGACGTTGATAGGTCAGGTGTGGAAGCGCAGTAATGCGTTAAGCTAACTGATACTAATTGCCCGTAAGGCTTGATCCTATAACAGGTGTGTTTTTAAAGACGCACGGTTGAGATCACGTGTCGGTCTACGTTAATGCTTCAGCATTTACG
>NZ_MCNV01000063.1 GCF_001718195.1 Paraburkholderia nodosa | reverse complement strand
GCCGTTGCGGCCGAGCAGCACGGTGAGTTCACCCTCGGGCACCGTCATCGAGACGTTGCGCAGGATGTGGCTGCCGCCATAGTACTGATTCAGCGATTCGATGGTTAGCATGACTGATCTATTCAAAACGGCCCTAGCGGCCCAGATACGATTCGATGACCGCTTCGTCGCGCTTCACGTCCTCGAGCGTGCCGTGCGCGAGCACGCTGCCTTCGGCCATCACCGTGACGCGCCCGGTTTCCCCCGCAAGCGCCGCGACGAACTCCATGTCGTGCTCGACCACCATCATCGAGCAGCTGCCGCGCAGGCGGTTGAGGAGCGTCGCGAGTTCCATGGTCTCGTCGTCGGTCATGCCGGCGGCGGGCTCGTCGAGCAGCAACAGCTGCGGCCTTTGCATGAGCAGCATGCCGATTTCGAGCCGCTGTTTAGTCGGCCAGCGAGCGCCCTGCAGTGAGAATCTGACTGCTGAAACTGACAGGTCGTGAGAGATCACGCAGGATTTCCCGGATTGCATCAGGCAAGGAACAACGGCCAGTTCGTCTCTGCCTGGTGAAATTCCGACGTGATACCAGTCTGGAAGATTGCGACCGCACGGTGACTGCGCGTTCAGTGCTGTTCCGGTTTTCCCGGACTCCCTGTTGCAGGTAGAACGAACAGGCGTTCGTCCCATAAGACCGGCAGCGCTTCTGATACGACGATCCGCGCAGCGTCTGGATGGGCGGGATTTACCAGCGCGTTGGACTCGGCACGTGCGACTACAGAAGGCACGATCAGGACCGCGGAGCGGCATTCCTCCAGCCAGCGGTTTCCGAAATCACGTGCGATTTCAGTGGATGGCCCGTCCCAACCTGCAGGCAGTGTGCCGGGGGTGAACCTTTCGACGGGAAGATCATCAGGAACCTGCGCCTCGACCCAGACGTGTGTCTTCGGCACTTTGCCGATCCGTGCGTGTACCAGTACCTCGAGCATGGCTCCTGCGAACGTGAGCGCGCCATAGATCACGGGACGGCCAGGGCTGTTGAATCGGCCGCCAACGAGCATGGCGCCGGTGCCGCTCCATAGCGGATGCCGCCTGTCGGCAATGCGGAAAATCCTCATCAGGCCGGTAGCCCGTAGAAGAGCTTCCAGAGGAGTTCTTCCACGCGGCGCGCACCCAGCTCGGTCAGGGCAACCTCAAGGGGCACGCGCCCCTCCAGCAGGGGGTGGGGCGTGGCAAGGAAGGTGCGTGCGTCCGCCGGATCGTCCCAGACGTAGGCCGCGCTCGCGTAGACCCGTGCGAGGCGCTCTGTCTTCTCCGATTCATCAGGTGTCAGCCTGTCGCGACGGCGCTTGTAGGTTGCCTCAGGGACGATGCGTGCCTGGAGCGCGCGCCTTGCCTCCGCGGTCAGGGCGATCTGTTCGACGCCGTTACGCAAGGCGGATTTGGGCAGGCCTTCTGCGACCTGCGCCTCGAGTTCGGCGATCGAATGGGGCACCGGACTCAGTCCCATGACTGCAGCGATCTTCTCGGGGGAAACGAGTTGCATGGCGCTTCCGTCGTAAATCAAATGAGCCTCCATTATAGCTCATTTGAGCTCGCCGCGATGAAGGCTGACTACCCGCTCTCCATTACAGCAAGCTCAAGCCCGGCGCCGCCGCGCATAACGGCAATGCGGGGATGACCGCTGCGTACACGCCCGGAAAGATATCGCGCCCTTGCGGTACGTAAGCGAGGCACTGCGCCAAGCGCGCATGGGTGGGCAGCTTCGTGAGCGCCTCTCCGCGCCAGTCGATCGAGCCGTACTTCGTGGGCACGTCTGCTGCAAGCCCCTCACAGGGATCGCGTCGCCCCTGCCATCGCAGACCACGAATGCCTCCAAGCGCACGGCGCGTACCAGCGCGCCTAGAGCGGATGCCTGGTTAGGGGCACTACTGTGCGAAAGGACACAGAAGTTCGCCTGTATGTCCTGCATGGTCATGGGGGAAACGTTCGTGTCGTAACAGACAGGAAATCGTAAACCTTTCTGAAAGCGTTCGTTAAAGGTTACTCGGAAACTGCACCACCCCAATTGATGGATTTTTTATTGTCTCAAATTATGAGTGGAGACAACAATGTCAGCAATTAAATGCCTTAAACTTATCGCTCCTCCCCTGATTACCATTGGAGCCAGGAAATTGCTATCTCCCGAAAAGAAGAAGGTTCTTTTCGATGGCGATGACGCAATGTTCAAGCGACTCACGGCCTCATCGAGGCTTTATTTCGAGTACGGCTGCGGAGAAAGCACGATTTGGGTAGCGCAGAATACCAATGCAAAAATTCATAGCATAGACACGAGCAAGGAATGGATTGATTTTGTGGAGAATAGAATTGACCGGAAAGATGCCACAATTGAGTGGGTAGATTGCGGTGAGCTGGGGCAGTGGGGCGCTCCAATCAATTACCAAAAAAGGCAAAATTTTCTTAGATACGCCAATGCTCCATGGGCAAATCATCAGAACCCCGACATTGTTCTTATTGATGGACGATTTCGCGTTCTCTGTTTTTTAACAACACTGAAATTATCCAATGAAGGGACGAAAATTATCTTCGATGATTACACAAATCGTCCCCATTATCATATAGTCGAGGACTTCATCTCTCGCGCCGACACTTTCGGCCGGCAGTGCCTATTCATCGTTCCCAGCAAGAAAAATATCGACACGAATCTTATCGACAAGATGATTGATAAATTCGAATATGTTCTTTCATAACGCCAGATGCGCAGACCCCAGCGCACAACCAGCGGTCTGTTGCGCTTTGGAAGCTGCCTTGACGTTGCATGCGCCTGAAAGGTGGTTCAGGGGCGACGAGCGCCGTCCGGTCCCTGCAGATCCACGTAAAACTTTCGTAAGCATGCCCGGCATTTGTCGTGGCGGCTGGTCGCCAATTTCAGGGTTCACACCGCGATCAACTCCCGCACCCCATCCGCATCCATGCTCGCGCCGGCGCCGCCCGCCACGATTTCGCCGCGGCTCATCACCCAGTAGCGGTCCGCGATGGCCTTGGCGAAGTCGTAGTACTGCTCGACCAGCAGCACCGTCATGTGCATCTCTTCCACGAGCCTGCGCAACGTGCGGCCGATGTCCTGGATGATCGAAGGCTGGATGCCTTCGGTAGGCTCATCGAGAATGAGCAGCTGCGGATCGCTCATCAGCGCGCGGCCGATGGCGAGCTGCTGCTGCTGGCCGCCCGAGAGGTCGCCGCCGCGCCGCGCCTTCATGTCCTTGAGCACGGGAAAGAGTTCGTAGATGTGCGCGGGCACGCTCGACGGCATGCGCTTCTTGCTCGCCGCGCCCACCAGCAGATTCTCTTCGACGCTCAGGCGCGGAAAGATATCGCGCCCTTGCGGCACGTAAGCGAGGCCCTGCGCCACCCGCGCATGCGTGGGCAGCTTCGTGAGCGCTTCGCCGCGCCACGCAATCGAACCGTTCTTCGTCGGCACGACGCCCATGAGGCAGCGCAGCAGTGTCGTCTTGCCCACGCCGTTGCGGCCGAGCAGCACGGTGAGTTCACCCTCGGGCACCGTCATCGAGACGTTGCGCAGGATGTGGCTGCCGCCATAGTACTGATTCAGCGATTCGATGGTTAGCATGACTGATCTATTCAAAACGGCCCTAGCGGCCCAGATACGATTCGATGACCGCTTCGTCGCGCTTC
>NZ_MCNV01000062.1 GCF_001718195.1 Paraburkholderia nodosa | reverse complement strand
TCGCGGTCGGAATCACCGCGTCGCATGCGCACAAGGATGTGACGATACTCAAACAACTCGAACCTCCTGTTGGCCATAGGCGCTCCGTTCAAATGAACGGAGCGTACCGACTTGGAAAGTTCGAATTGCGCTTGTGCCCGCTACCGCTGGCTTCTGCACGCCGCCCGCAGGGTGGCTCCTTTGCGCCGCCCATGCAGTGGCTCGATTACGCCGCCCCTGGACTGGCTCTATTGCGCCGCCCATCAGGTGGCCCGATTACGCCGCCCCCGAATTGGCTCTATAACTCCGCCCGCTGACAGCCCTGGCAGCGCTCAAGGGGGACAAGACGCTGGCAGAGCTGGCCCAGCAGTTTGATGTCCATCCGAACCAGATTACGGACTGGAAGAAGCAACTGCAGGAGCGGGTTGCCGATGTGTTCGACACGGGCAACTCGGCGCCATCGGCACCGCCAGTCGACGTGAAGGTGATTTTTTAGAAAGCGCGCTCAGCAAGGCGGGACTGCTGGGCGTAAAGCGATGATCGATCGTGATCACGCCCTGCCGGTGGACGCAGCAGGCGCGGCTGTTAGGCATCAGCCGGTCGAGCGCCTATTACCAATCACGTGGGGTCAACGAAGCGGATCTGAAATTTGATGCGCCGGATTGACGAGCTTCACCTCGAGCATCCGTTTGCGGGGGCGCGAATGCTGGTACGGCTGCTGCGTCGCGAAGGCATTAAGGCTTCGCAACCGGAAAATCGACCGGGCCAATCAGGTTTGGGCGCTCGATACGAGCTATATCCCGATGGCGCGCGGCTTCGTATATCTGACGGCTGTCGTGGACTGGGCGAGCCGTCGGGTGCTGGCACACCGGGTGGCGATCACGCTGGAGAGCTGCCATGCTGTCGAGGCGCTGGAGGAAGCATTTGCGAAATACGGCCTGCCTGAGATCGTCAACACGGATCAAGGCAGCCAGTTCACCGCAACCGAATTCACCGACGCGGTGCTCAGCCGGAGCGTTCTTCTGTCCATGGATGGAAAGGGTGCCTGGCGTGACAACGTGTTCGTTGAACGGGTGTGGCGCAGCGTCAAATACGAAGAGGTCGTGTGCTACGAACGCGATGGTTCGAAGTCCGGGCCGTTGCGATGCTTTATCAAAGATGAGGGCGGGCCCCTCGGAGTCGGCTTGCAGGAGCAGGCTTCAAACCACCACAAGCTGCGCGAGTTAAGAGCTCGCGTGGTGAGCGTTGATGGAAAAGGCGGGGCTCGACTCCGTCAGGTGAGGGTCAGGAAGACGAACGCGAGTGAACCGCTGATGACGTGTCGAAACGTACGAACTGGAGTCGAAACCGGGATCCGGATCTCTATCCCGCACCAAAGGTTGGGGGCTAACCTGCTTACTGCCCAACTGGCTTCCGGCATGAAGGCGGCGTGATCTTGATCCAGGCTTTGATAAGGAACGTAGGAACCTGTCGCCCCGATGCTAAGGGAGAAATTCAGGCGGATAGCCTCCGCAAGGGTGAGAGTACCGATGCGGGGCACAGGGGCGGAGGCGTTCGTAGTAGGGTTGAAGGCTCTGTAATGGGGCTGGACCGAAGGAACGCCGTCGTCTGGCTTGACCGTGCGAGCAACCCGCGAGGGGAGGACTCGCATGGATAAGGCAAAGCCGTTTGATATTTCCAAACGCGAAGTGTGGGAAGCGTTCAAGCGGGTGAAGGCAAATCACGGCGCGGCGGGCGTCGATGGTCAATCGGTTGCCGAACTTGAGGAGGACCTGAGTAATAACCTCTATCGACTCTGGAACCGGCTGTCCTCGGGAAGTTATGTTCCGCCTCCCGTGCGGCGCGTTGAAATTCCAAAGGCTGATGGTAAGACTAGGCCGTTAGGAATACCAACCGTGTCAGATCGCATCGCGCAGATGGTGGTACGGCGATATCTCGAACCCATCCTGGAGCCAGTGTTCCATGATGATTCGTATGGTTTTCGACCGGGCCGCTCAGTGCATCAGGCGCTCACAGTTGCGCGTCAGCGTTGCTGGCGCGCGGACTGGGTGCTGGATCTCGATATTAAAGGCTTCTTCGATAATATCGACCATCAACTTCTGATGCGCGCGCTGCGACGGCATACGAACTGCAAGTGGGTGCTTCTATACGTTGAGAGATGGCTAGTCGCACCGGTTTGTATGCCCGATGGCGCCTTGGTAATGCGGGATCGGGGGACACCGCAAGGGGCAGTTGTCAGTCCCATATTGGCTAACCTGTTCTTGCATTACGCGTTCGATCAATGGATGTCACGGAACTATCCCGGCGTCCTGTTTGAGCGTTACGCCGACGATGTCATTTGCCACTGCAAGAGCGAGGCGCAGGCTAGGCAATTACGAGCGGAGCTCGATGCCCGGCTTGCGGCTTGCAAATTACAGCTTCACCCGGAGAAGACGAAAATCGTCTACTGCAAGGACGACAACCGACGCGGCAGCTATCCGGTGCAACGCTTTGATTTCCTGGGCTACTGCTTTCGGCCGCGGAGTTCAATGAGTCGATCTGGAACACTGTTCGTTAGCTTCGCTCCTGCGGTAAGCGACAAGGCGGCCAAGTCGATGCGGTTGCGAATGCGTCGATGGCGGCTGCACAGTCGCAATGATCTTGAACTTGCCGAAGTCGCTCGATGGACGCAGCCCGTGCTTCTGGGCTGGGTTCGCTACTACGGGCGGTTCCGGCCTTCTGCGCTTCGCGGGGCTTTGCGTACACTGGATTCGTTCATTGTGCGTTGGGCCCAGCGCAAATACAAGAAACTCCGAACGCACAAACTGCGGGCGTGGGATTGGTTGCGGCGTCTTAAAACGCAGCGCCCGACCCTCTTCGCGCATTGGACGCTCGGAGCCACGGCTGGACGGTAGGAGCTGTATGAGTCGAGAGGCTCACGTACAGTTCTGGGAGGGCCTGGCGGTGCGATTCCGCTGGGCTACTCAACTATCTGAAAGCCTACGACTCGGTCAGCCACGCCCGTCGCTCAATCGGCAACTACCTGAACTGGTATAACCAGAATCGGCCTCATTCTCGGCTGGCCGATCAGACACCGGATGAAGCGTACTTCGCCACGCTGCCAGCGATAAAATCGGCAGCTTGATTGCCTCTGCGATTCCACTTAAAAACTCGCGGATCCTGTCCGAACGAATGAGGCCACCTCTTATTGACCTATGTAACGCATGAGCTTTTTGTCGAGATCCTTGGTGCTGGTGAATACGCAACGCGCAATGACGTCGCGCTGGATGCGGGCAAACCAGCTCTCGACCTGATTCAGCCATGACGAATACGTGGGCGTGTAATGTATCGAGATCTTCGGGTGGTCAGCCAGAGATGTTTGAACAGCGTCGGTTTTGTGGCAGCTCACGTTGTCGCAGATCACGTGAATCTCCTTTCCGCGTGGCTGCGCCGATGCCACATCGCCTCGAGCGGACGTTGTTGCCACTGCGCGACTTCGGCCAGCACCTCCTGACTTTGAGGCGAAGGCAGCCGACGCGGTCCGGCTGTACCTCAATCCGCCGTTGCACGCGGTGGTGTTCTGCGTCGACGAGAAAACAGCCATCCAGGCGCTGGATCGCGAGGATCGGATGCTGCCGCTCTCGCCCGGGCGCGCCGAGAGTCATGGCTTCGATCGTGTATTTCGACGAGCTTCGGCTGAAGATCTGCGGCGAAGGCAACGGTCAAGAACAATGAGCCGCCACCAAACTGCTGCGCTTGGCCTTGCGCACCATCGACAAGGATTGGAAATATGCCACCTATCACTTGCCGGCAAGCAGTCAATCAGGTCGCCATCCTGCGAGCGATTCAACACCGCCATCAGCTGAGACTTCATACCGGCCTCAGCACACGAATTTCCTGACATCTTTGTCCGCCGATCGCCGCGCCTGTGCCGCCGCGAACCTCAGTTCCGAGAGCGCCACCGTTGCGGCGTTGCTTCCTGACGGTTTGTCACTGCGCCACCAGCGCCCTCCATTGCAACTCCGCTCAAGAGTGATGCCGCCGACGCTCGTGCGATCGGGATGGCCACGCAGATGCTCTGCAAGCGCGTCGCCGTGAAGACAGAGGCCCAGCAGGCCGTGCTGGCACTACACCGGTTGCGGCAACGCCGCAGCGTGTGCCGGACGCAGATGTAACCGACCTTCTGCCGTTCAATTACGCCCGGCAACAAAAGGAAAAGGAAGAGACCGGCTGACGAACTGAATGCGCGTCGGCATGCTGGCTCACGCGCAGGCTCATCACCTCGACGCGGATATCGCCGGTTGACCCCGACCATCGCGGTACGGCTGCGCTTGCTCGTCTGTCGCAAACG
>NZ_MCNV01000061.1 GCF_001718195.1 Paraburkholderia nodosa | reverse complement strand
CATTGATAATGGCACCCATCGCACATTCAACGGAGGAACAGCAGTCTGCTGAGGACGGCGCAGCACGGTCCGTGAACAATCCGCCAAGATACTACGAGACAGCCTCCAGGCCAGACTCTCGGACATAGAGCGCGGCAGGTTCACACGACGGCACCCTGTAATGTGGTAGCCAACCCACGGATATCAGCCGGATCCACCGTCGACGTTACAGGCTGCGCCGCCCCCAGCAGATTCACCGAAAAGCAAAAGGACACTCACAACAGAGGCTTGCGTACTTGACTGCGAAAGTCATATCAGCATCTAATGCGACACACAACCGTCACGGATCCCAACATCATTGTTGGCATGCGGTCAGGCGCCTGAGCGCGTTGCACGAGGCAGCACCGTTGCGGCATGTAGAACCTCCACCGAGATCGACCGCAGCGGCGCCTCGTCAATGAAACGGTCCAGCAGTTCGCGCACGTCGTGGTCGATGAAATCGGCGCGGGTTGTGTCGACGATGAGAGTCGCCCGATCCGGGATATGCGCAAGCATCTCCTTGAGCGCCACCTTGCCGAGAAACGACACATCCTTGCGAAACGAGAGCAGGAAATGGTCGTCGTGTCGCGCGAGGGCAATAGGCCGATGCAGATTCGCCCACAACGCGAGCGCGGCGCTGCACAGCACGCCGAGGACAATTCCGGTGAGCAGATCGGTGGCGAGCACCCCGGCAATCGTTACAATGAATGGCGTGAACGCTGCCGCTCCCTGTTTCGCGAGCATAATGAACAGCGACGGTCTGGCGAGCTTGATGCCGGTATGAATGAGAATGGCGGCGAGACTCGCGAGCGGAATCAGGTTGATCGCATCCGTGAGCGCGAACACGCTGACGAGGAGTAGCACGCCGTGCACGATTGCGGAGAGCCTGCTTCGCGCGCCGGCGTGGACGTTGGCCGAACTGCGGACGATGACGGATGTGATGGGCAATCCCCCGATGGCGCCTGCCACCATATTGCCGACGCCTTGCGCTTTGAGTTCGCGATTCGGTGGTGCGGCGTGACGCTGCGGGTCGATCTGCTCGACGGCTTCGAGGCTCAGGAGCGTTTCTAGGCTGGCGACAACGGCAAGCGTCAGGGCGACGATCCAGATTTCTGGATCCACAAGGCGCGCGAAGCTCAACCCGAACTCAGCGAAATGCAAGGCGTCGTGGAGCGCCGCCAACGATTTGATGGCCGGCAACGCTACGCGGAGCTCAGGTGGCAACGCGAGCGTGGCGCCTAACGCGCCGCAAACCAGCGTCGCGCTTACGCCCGCAACTACGACGACAAGCGGCGCGGGCACGAACCGCACTAGGGCGAAGCGTCGCAATGTATGCGTGTCCCAGGCCGCAAGGATGGCCAGCGAGATGGCGGCTACAGTACAGACTATGGGCGAGATGGATGCAAGCGCGCCTGCCAACGATTCGGTGTTGCCGCCCGACGTCAGACCGACTGCGAGTGGAACCTGCTTGATGATCAGCAGCAGGCCGATTGCGGCGAGCATTCCCTTGATGACGGGTGTGGGGACATACGACGCGAGCTGCCCGGCTCGAAGCGTGCCGAAGCCGAACTGGATGGCGCCCGAGAGCAGCAATGCAATAAGGAATGCAGAGAAACTACCGAGACGCGCGATGCCGTCGACGACGATCACGACGAGGCCCGCGGCGGGGCCGCTCACACTGAGGGACGATCCGCTGAGCAAGGCGACGACGATGCCACCAACGATGCCAGACACCAACCCGGCTAGCGGCTCTGCGCCGGAGGCTTTTGCAATGCCGAGACACAACGGCAGCGCGACGAGAAAGACTACAGCGCCGGCTGCGAGGTCACGTAGAAGCGCAGAAGGGAAAGCTTTCGAAGTCATGACGGAAACGAAAAATAGTGAAGGGTGAATACCGCGACGGCGAAACTTGTGCGACTGCCATGTTCCGGTGAACGAGGTAAGCGGAGCGATCTGGAGCGGGTCAGACGGGGGCGATTGCCTTCCTTGTTTCAGGCCCGTAGCCCGACACGAGTTCGCGCATCTGGCCGTCGTTCAGTGAAAAGATCCAGCCGTGCACAAGGGGAGAGGGTGCACGCCCACGCACGAGCGGATGCTCGCGCAGCAGGCGTACCTGTTCGAGTACATTAAGTTCGACGAGCCGGTTGATGCGTGCCTCTTCCGATGGCAGGCGAGCGAGCGCCGCGTGATGCGTGTGTGCGAGTGCGCAAAGCGGCCTGATGTGGCGGTTGAAGTGCGGCGAGGCATCGGCTGGCGGAAGTAGCGAGGCGCGCACGCCCCCGCATCCGTAATGCCCGCAGACAATGATGTGCGCGACCCGCAGCTCACACACCGCATATTCGAGCACGCTCATGGTGTTGTCGTCATCAACATGAAAAAGGTTAGCGATGTTGCGATGAACGAATAGATCCCCCGGCGCGCACTGGGTGATGGTTTCGACGGGTACGCGGCTATCTGAGCAGCCAATCCAGAGCACTTGCGGTTTCTGCCCCATGGCTAGCGCGCGAAACAAGTTTGGTTCGCGCCGTCCGATTTCCTGGGCCCACGCGACATTGGCGACGAGCATGCGTTTTGGAAGATTCACGAGTCGAGACTCCAATCAGGTCGTTGGCTTCGATCAATGCTTGCGAATAGCCTTCTATCAAAAAAATGGGTCGTTCCAAAATGACGCTGGACGACGCCAATACGTGGCGCGGACTTCGCGGTCACCCGTCAATCAACCAACCCAGTGCACTCGGCCGCCGCCAGGATACCCTAGCAGGCCGCTGGAATACAGCCCAACGGAGACGGCCTTGTTCCGCTTACGCGGTTCCTGCCGAAAATTTTTCTGATTGCGCAATCTCAACGCGAATTCAACGTTGTTTTGGCGGTTTGAGGCTACTTTTTTGGCCTCATTGCCGCTTTCCCGCCACTATGGACGCACCCGTGCCAGCGATCGCATGCGCACAAGGTTGTAGGCCGCCATATTCAACACGAACATCTGGTCCACCTTCTTCAAGCCACGCACCATCACCTGGCGCATGCGCCCCACGGTCTTGGCCCTGCCGAAACCCTGTTCAATCAACTTGCGCTTTTGCTCGAAATGGCGTAGCCCACGCTCGAGGCAATCGCATCGTGCACTGCCGAACGCCGCCCCGAGGTGTTTTGCGCAACGTGCGGCGTGACCTTCATCTGCTGGCGCGCCTCGACGAATTCCTGTGCGTCGTAGCCCTTGTCTGCACCCAGCGTGATTTCCGCGCGCGGATCCTCTGCCGCCTGCCGTACGTCGTGGATCATGATCTTGGCCGCTTCACGCTCGGCATGACCGTCGGCGCGTGTCACGCGTGCGTTGACCACCAGGCCGTGCCGGTTGTCCGTTAGCGTATGGCCCATGTAACTCAATTCGCTGGCCGTTTTGCCTTTTCGATAGAGCTTCGCATCGGGGTCGGTCTTCGACTGATGTGTCTCGTTGCTGCGTTTCTCGCTTTTGCAGTCGCCCGCGCCGCCACCATCGTTGTCCTGATCGTCGCCGTTCTTGCGTACAAAACTCTTGTGTCCGACCCACGCCTGGATTAGGGTGCCGTCCACGCTGAAATGCCCGCCCGAGAGCAGACACTTCTTCCCGGCGATGGACACCCCTTCGTTGAAGAATTCGATCACGGCGTCGTGCTCGATCAGACGCTCGCGGTTTCTCGTAAAGACCGTGGGCACCCACACCTCGTCGTCCATCGCCAGGCCAATGAACCAACGAAACAGCAGGTTGTACTGCACCTGCTCCATCAGCTGGCGCTCTGAGCGGATGCTGAAAAGCGCCTGAATCAGCATGGCTCGCAGCAACTTCTCTGGCGCGATGCTCGGCCTCCCGCCCTTTATGTCCGCTTCGTACATCTGGGCGAACAGTCGATCCATCTTCGCCAGCGCTTCATTCGCCATCACGCGGATCGAACGCAACGGATGCGACTTGGGGACGAAGTCGTCCAGCTTGCACATGGAAAACAGACTCTCGGTGAATGTGTCGGCGCTGACGCCATGCCGACTGCCATTTGCCATCGTCCCGGCAGAAGATTCTTCCATGATGGCGATCTCATACAGTTTTTGCGCCGACAGATGGTGTTGAGCTTGATGAGAATTGCGATGCATTTCATTCCAGTCATTAAGGTTTGCATAACAGAATTCAGTCTACCCGGTATTTTAGATGAGTCATCGTGTCGCAATTGTGTCGTCAAATACGTTAGGCTACCCCGTCCATTGTTTGAACGGAACCATGCGTTGCCTCAGTAGGCGCATAGATTTGCGCACATCTTTTATACCGACTGTGCTTCAGATGCATTGATAAAATGCAGCAAACAGACCTCAATAGGACCTACGCCATAGACATAAGTGCAGGCATAAATTAATTTGATGACGTACTTCTCAGTAGTCTCGCTTACCGCGTGGCATTATTTGCGCTCGGCTGGTTCCGATTATTGGGTGTGCGCAACAAAGTTCGGTGCATGTTGCGGTGGCAGTGCGATGAGTCCGCGTCGATAAAGGACTGCTAACCGGTTTGGTCGCGGATCGATCATATTGGCATTGTCGCGTTGCTGGGATGGTCGAGTAAAATCGTGGGATGAAGGGTTCTGGTTCAAATAGGTAGGATAGCTTATTGATCAAACAGGACCGCATTCCATACGGTGGGCGCAGCGGCCTCCTTGAGGCCGAGCTTCGCGAGATCGGAGTGCTATCCAGCGAAACCGCGTCGATCCTGATGCGAACGATCTGTGCACGCTGCAATTCCGTGAACACGCGACGCAGCACGTCACTTCTGGACCAGCGGTTCATCCGCGTGTAAATCGTATGCCATCTACCGAAGCGCTTCGGCAGTCCACGCCACTTGCAGCCGTGCTCGGCGACATAAAGATCGCATTGCACTTGCAGGTTCGTCAGACTGACTGTTGCCACGCTGTCGTGGCAGACAATGCTCGATCCGTTGATAATTGGGCTTCGGTGATTTCCATCGCCAGAGTGGACGATCAAACGACATTAGCGTGAACACGCCATAGGACCACTTGTCCACCGGGGCCACGTCACCATCCTTGCCTGTTCGCAGATCTTGCT
>NZ_MCNV01000007.1 GCF_001718195.1 Paraburkholderia nodosa | reverse complement strand
GTGCGCCCGCGTCTACATGCAGCAGCTCCATCGGCAGAGTGGCCGGCTCGCCGAGTGGGTGCGCGCCATGCTCACGCGCCGACACTCGAACGTCGTGGCCTGCGCGCTGGCGAACAAGCTGGCGCGCACCGCCTGGGCACTGGCGACTCGCCACGGCACGTTCGATGCGCGACCGGGCCTCAACGCGCCGGCCTGAGCGCCCGATCCCCAACCACGCTTTACCGCAGTCCCCCACCTGGTTTTGCGACCGCTGAACTTTGATGACGTGAACGGCATACCGGCCTGACGGACAACCTGTCAAAAAAATCGGCTCTCGAAGCCGCGGCGGTTTTAAGGACCATCAGGCGCGACTCTCATCGTGGCGCGGGGAGTGATCCCCACAACGACGCCGGATAGATTTAGGCAAGCCAACCACAACGTCAACGATCAAGGTTGCAAAAACGGGGGTGACCATAGATTTTTTATGCGCGAACGATAGGCCTTACATCGGCCGTGGCCGCGCGGCGCGCCGTTCTTCGCTTTGTCATGTGGCCCTGCTAACGTCGCGGCAGCCTTTGCCGCGAGGAATCACCATGGAGTTCTTGAGCGCCGAAACTGAAGCGCTTTCCCCGTCCGCCACCCGCGCTGAACCCGCCAGGCGGCCAACCCACTCGCCCCAGCCCGCAACGGCGGCTCGCACCAACGCCGCGCTGATCGCATTCGCGTTCACCGCGCTCTGCTACGAACTCGTCGGATTGCCGCTCTTGCTGGACGCAACGGGCGGCCCGACGCTCGCCTTGCTGGCGACGCTCGCCCCCGTCGTGCTCGCCACGCCGATCCACTGGGGCCTCATTCACGAAGGTATCCACGGACAGCTGGCGCGCGACCGGCGCGTGAACGAATGGCTCGCCCGCGCGCTCGCGATCGGTCTGGCGATGCCGTTCGACGCCGTGCGTTTCGGACACCTGATGCATCACCGCTTCACGCGCGAGCCGTTCGACCGCCCCGATGTGCACGACACGCATGGGGCGAGCGGCCCGCGCTGGCGTCGTCGCGTGGCGTACTACGGGCGGCTGATGGGTGGTCTCTACCTCGCCGAATTGCTGCTGCCGCTTCTGGCGTTCATGCCGGGGCGGCTCGCGCGCACGATCATCGAGCGCGGGGTGGGCGCGCATGGCCGCGAAGGCGTGCAGGTGCAGCGGCTCTTCGCGAACCACGCCACCGATCCCGTGAGGCGCCGCCGTGCGCGGCGCGACTGGCTTGCGTCGCTCGCCCTCTATGCGGCTTCGTTCGCGCTCTACGGCAAGGCCTGGCCCGTGCTGCTCGCGGCGATGTATCTGCGCGGACTATGGCTCTCGCTTGCCGACAACCTGCCGCACTACGGCGTCGCGCTCGACGAACCGGGTCGCGCGCGGGATTTTCGCGTGCCGCGTGCGCTGGGCGTGCTGCTGATGAATCACCATCTGCATCGCCAGCATCATCTGCGTCCGACGCTGCCGTGGACGGCGCTGCCCGCGCTAGCACACGCCGAAGAGGCTGCAGGCGCGTCTGCGCGAACGGGCTATCTGGCCGCTGCGTTGCGTCAGTTCAAGGGCTTGCAGCCGGGCGTCGATCCCGGCTGAGGAGGGGGCAAGCGAATGCCGCGCGTGTGCGCAAGCCGCGGCGCTTCGAGCCGCGAGGATTCCGCTTCGTCGCTTCGTCGGTTCGCGCTGCTGCGCATCGCGAGCCGCCGTGCGTAGGAAGCGTACGGCAGACGTCCGCTACATCAGCGCCGGCAGTGTCTCGACGAGTGCAACGGCCGCGAGTACGCCGATCAGCGCGCCGATCACGCGCAGCGTGTTGTGTCTGAATTCCGTTGCGCACGGCACTGCGCCAAGAAAGAGCGCGCCAGCGAGGGCCATCGGGATGATCATCACGAAATCGCCGATCGTGAAATAACCTTCCATGCTTGTCTCCTGTCGATCCGGAGTGAGTGCTTCAGCACTGACTCCGGTCCCATGCAGGGGTTGCGTATCGTATGGGCGACGAAGGCTCGCAATGGTTGTCGTTCTCGTCGCCATGCCGATGGCATGGCGCTGCGGCCCCGGGCCTGAAATCGAGTATAGGTGAGGCCGGCGAGCGCGGCGGCGCGCGTGAGCGCCGCGAGGCTTCCCGTGAATCTCCTGTCGCGCCGCAAAAGCCCGCCAGAGGCGGAGTTCCGCTGCGGTGCGATGCGCGCGGCGTGCAAATCGCCAGTCGTCTGAATATTACGGACGCCTTTCGATTGCGGTGGCGCGCGGCACACAGAGGCGCGGGTGCGAACGTTGCATGCCGCGTGGGCTCAGGCCGCTCCGGCGCGCTCGCGCGCGCGCAAGGTGAGCGCGAGTGCGAGGCCCACGGCCAGCAGCACGATCACGAGGCCGGCCACGCCGCCCCAGCCTGCCCCGGCCCAGAAGTGTCCGCCGATCGAACCCATCACGCTCGACCCGAGGTAGTAGGCGAGCAGGTAAAGCGCAGCCGCCTGGCCCTTCGCTTCGCGCGCGAGGCGCCCAACCCAGCCGCTTGCTACTGCGTGCCCCGCGAAGAAGCCGATGGTCAGGCAGGCGATGCCCGCGGCAATCGCCGTGAGCGGCGCGAACAGCGTGAGCACGACGCCCGTGAGCATCAGCGCGAGACTGGCGATCAGAACGCGGCCGCGCCCGAACGTGTCGGCCATGCGGCCCGACCACGGCGAGGCGACCACGCCCGTCAGGTAGACGAGGAAGATCGCGCCGATGGCCGCCTGGCTCATGTGATAAGGCGCCGCGATCAACCGGTAGCCGATGTAGTTGTAGAGCGTGACGAAGCTGCCCATCAGCACGAAGCCCATCACGAACAGCATGGGCAGACCCGGCCGCGCGAAATGGCGCAGCAGCGCCGCGCGGTGATGCGCGAAACCGAGGCCGCTCTTCGGCGCGAAGTGGCGCGAAGGCGGCAGCAGCGAGCGGAACGCGAACATGGAGGCGAGCCCGAGCACCCCGATCACGGCCACGGCCGCACGCCAGCCGAACAGATCGGTGACGATGCCCGTGATCACGCGCCCCGCCATGCCGCCGATAGCCGTGCCGCCCACGTAGAGGCCCATCGAGAGACCGAGGCCGTCCGGGTGCATTTCCTCGGCGAGCCAGGCCATGGCCACCGCGGGCACGCCGCCGAGCGCGATGCCCAGCAGCGTGCGCAGCACGAGCAGCTCATGCCAGTGCGGCACGAAGGCGGTGGCGAGCGTGAGCAGCGACGAGGCGCACAGCGATGCGGTCATCATGCCGCGCCGGCTCCAGCCTTCGGAGACGAAGCCCGCGACGAAGATCGCAACGGCAAGCGCGGCCGTGGTGAACGAGAGCGAGAGGCTGCTCTGCGCGGGGCTCACGCCGAAGGTCTGGGAGAACGCGGGCAGGAGCGGCTGCACGCAGTAGAGAAGCGAAAAGGTGGCGTAGCCGGCGAACAGCAGCGCGAGGCTTGCGCGCCAGAATGCGGGGGTGCCGCGTTCGATGTACGGAACGGCGGAGGGCGCGGAAGTGCGCGGGGCGCCCGGTGATGCAGTCACGACAGGATCTCCAGCAATATGGCAAAGGCGCAACGATACGCCTGTTGGGCAAATGGCGTTGTCGAGCGCCGCAGGCCGGGTGCCTGGCGTGACCGCGCGGCCGTTTAGCCCGGAGCGCGCGAGGCGCCTGGCTGCGCGCTGCGAGCGGCGGCCGGCGCAGCGCCTTGCGGCCCGCTGGCGGGTTGCGCTTTGTGCGCATCGTCCGGGTGGGCCAGCGCCGCGTCGCTCGGCAAGTCCGCCGCGTTCCAGCCGCCGCCGAGCGCCTTCACGAGCGCGACGCTCGCCGCCATGCGCCGGCGCGAGATCGCCACGGCCTGGCGTTCGTTGGTGAGCGCCGTGGTTTGCGCGACCACCACGTCGAGATAGGTGATCGCACCGCCCAGATAGCGATTGTTGATGGTGACGAGCGTGCGCTGCGCGGCATCCACCGCGCGGTCCTGGGCGTTCGCCTCCTGCTCCAGCACGCGCAGCGACGCGAGGTTGTCCTCGACCTCGCCGAAGGCGTCGAGCACTGTCTGGCGATATTGCGCGACGTTCTCGTCGTACTGCGCGCGCGCTTCGTTGCGCACCGCCTCGCGCCCGCCGAAGTCGATCAGCGTGCCCGCGAGCGTCGGCCCGAGCGACCAGAAGCGCGCGGGCGCGACGAGCCACTGGCTGAAGTTGGTCGCCTCAAGGCCGCCCGTGACCGCGAGCATGAGGTTCGGGAAGAACGCCGCCGTCGCCACGCCCACCTGCGCGTTCGCGGCGGCCACACGGCGCTCTGCGGCCGCGATGTCGGGGCGCCGTTCGAGCAGCGTCGACGGCACGCCCGGCGGGCTCGCGATCGCGCGCACCGCGTAGGCTTCCTTCGGCGCGGCAGCGAGTGTGAACGTGGAAGGCGACTGTCCGATCAGGATGGCGATGGCGTGCTCGAGCTGAGCGCGCTGCACGCCGAGATCGATCGCCTGTGCCTCGGTGGTCTGCAGCTGCGTTTGCGCCTGGCCCACGTCGGCGTCGGTGGCGATGCCGCCCGCGTAGCGGTTCTGCGTGAGTTCGAGCGATTCGCGGTAGGCCTTGATCGTGTCGTCGAGCAATTGCCGTTCGCGGTCGATGCCGCGCAGCTCGAAGTAGTCGGTCGCGAGTTCGGCCTGCATGGAGAGCAGCACGGCCTGCATGTCGGCGGCGCTCGCCTGTGCGTTCGCCCTGGCGGCCTCGACGTTGCGCGCGACGCGGCCCCAGATATCGGGCTCCCATGTGGCGTCGATGCCCACGGAGTAGTCGTTGATCGTTTGACCGGCCTTCGACGTGTACAGGAGATTCTGCGAGGTGCGGTAGCGCGAGAAGTCGCCGCTCGCCGTCACGAGCGGGAAAAAGCTGGAGCGCTGCTGCGCGACGTTCGCGCGCGCCGCGCGAAAGTGCGCCTGCGCGGCCTGCACGTTCTGGTTCGCGCCTTCGACCTGGGCTTCGAGCGCGTCGAGCGTGGCGTCCTCGTAGATTGTCCACCACGCGCCGCGCGAGGCGCTATCGGCGGGCTGCGCAATCGTCCAGCCCGTGCCTTCGAGTTCCTTGAACGTCGCGGCCACGGGCATGGTGGGGCGCACGTAGTCGGGGCCCACCTTGCAGCCGCCGAGCGCCGCAAGCATGGCCAACGCGCACAGTCGAATCCGCGCGTGCTTCATCATTCGCCCTGCGCCTGCGCGCTGTTGCCCATGTTCCTGCCCGCGCCACTCGCACCGCTCGCGCCATGCGCCGCATCGGCCTCGTGCTCGCCGTGCGGCTGCACGATGCGCACCGGCGTGCCGTCGACGATCGCGTCCTGCGGATTGACGATCACGCGCTCGTCGCCGGAGAGCCCCGCCGCTACCGCCACCCGCGTGCCGAAGTCGGTGCCGAGCGTCACATTCACGAGCTTCACGCGATCTTGCGCATCGACAGTCGCCACCTTCACGCCGTCGGGGCGGAACAGGAACGCGTTGCCGGGCAGCGTGATCGGCGTGGCCGAACCGTCGAGCGCGAAGTGGACCTGCGCGTAGGCGCCGGGCAACAGTTCGCCGCTGCGGTTGTCCACATCGACTTCGACCAGCATCGTGCGCTGCTGCGCATCGACGGCACCCGCCGTGCGCGCGACGATGCCGGGAAAGTGCTTGCCCTGCTCTTCGTTGAGCGTGAGATACGCATGCTGCTGCACGCGGATCTGCTGCGCGTAGGCCTGCGGCACGTTCGCGTACACGCGCAGACGGTCGGCCTGCGCAAGATGGAACAGCTCCTTTTGCGAGGTGCCGCCGTTGCCCGCGTCGATGAGTGCGCCCACGTCCACGTTGCGCGCCGTGACGATGCCGTCGAAGGGCGCCGTCACGCGTTCGTACGACTGCAGCTGCGAGAGCCGTGAGACGTTGAAGCGCGCGGAGTCGAGCGTGGCCTTTTTCGCGAGCATGTCGCCGACTTTCTCGTCGGTGTCCTGTTTCGCCACCGAGCGCGTTTGCAGCATCTGCGTCCAGCGGTCGGCCGTGGTTTTCGCGAGCGCGTAGTTCGCTTCGGCGTTGGCGAGATCGGCGCGCGCGGCGCGCAACTGGTCGTCCACTTCGGGCGCGTCGATTTCGGCGAGCAACTGGCCCGCTTTCACGTGCGCGCCGATGTCGAAGTACCACTTGCGCAGATAGCCGCTCGTGCGCGCGTAGATCGGCGTGTCGAGAAACGCCTGCACGTTGCCGGGCAGCACGAGGTCGAGCGCGCGCGTCGAGCGCTGCGGCGTGACGACCTGCACGGTCAGCGTGCTCGCGCTTTTTGCCTCGCGTTCGAGCGCCGCATGCGCGCTATGGCGCGACCAGATGCCCTGCGCCGCGAGGCCGAGCACGATGAGCGCGGCGAGCACAAGGGGCCAGCGCCGCGATCGATGAGGCGACGGCTCTTGCGGCGAAGGCGTTTGCGAATGATTCGTCATGACAGGGTATTCATGATTTGGGCACCACGTTTTCACTGGCGCGCTGGCGGCGCTCGCCGAGCTTGCGGTAGATGAGCGAGAACACCACAGGGACGAAGATCAGCGTGGCGAGCGTGCCCACCGCGAGGCCGCCGATCACGGCGCGCCCGAGCGGTGCGTTCTGCTCGCCGCCTTCGCCCAGGCCGATGGCCATCGGCACCATGCCGATCACCATGGCGAGCGCGGTCATGAGCACGGGGCGAAAGCGCGTGTAGCCCGCTTCGATCGCGGCGCGCGCCGCATCGCCGTGCAGGCGCAACTGCTCGCGCGCGAAGCTGATGACGAGAATGGAGTTCGCCGTGGCGATGCCGATACACATGATCGCGCCCGTGAGCGCGGGAATGGACAGCGTGGTGTGCGTGAGGAACAGCATCCAGACGATGCCCGCGAGCGCGCCCGGCAGCGCCGTGATGATGATGAACGGATCGAGCCACGACTGGAAGTTCACGACGATCAGCAGATACACGAGCACGATCGCGAAGACGAGCCCGCCGAACAGTCCGGAGAACGAATCGTTCATCGTCTGCACCTGGCCGCGCAGCTTGATGCTCGACGTCTTCGGCAGCTCGCCGCGCGTCTGGTCGACGATCTTCGCGATGTCGTCGGAAACGGCGCCCAGGTCGCGCCCGTCGGCGGTGCCGTAAATGTCGATGGTGGTCTGCGCGTTGTAGTGCGTGACCACCGCGTCGCCCGAGATGCGCTGCATGCTCGCGAGCGAGCCGAGTATGTTGCTGCGCCCGTTCGCGGTGAGCGGAATGTTGGCAAGCGATTGCAGCGAATCGATCGTGTATTGCGGGGCTTCGGTGACGACGTTGTAGCTCACGCCGTTGATCGGGTTGAGCCAGAACGTGGGGGTGGTCTGCTGGCTGCCCGAGAGTGTGATGAGCAGGTCACTCGCCACGTCCTTCTGCGTGAAGCCCGCCTGCTGCGCGCGCGTGCGGTCCACGTCGATGAAGATGCGCGGCAGGTCCGCGGGCTGCTGGATGCGCGCGTCGACGAAACCGGGCACGCCGCGCAACCGAGCGAGCAGCTTCGCCGCGAACGCGCGGTTGCCGGCCACGTCGCGCCCGACGATCTGCACATCGATGGGCGAGGGCATGCCGAAGTTCAGCGTCTGGCTCACGATATCGGCGGGCAGGAAGGCGAATTGCACGCCCGGAAACTCGTCGTTGAGCGTGTGCCGCAGGAGGCGCACGTAGCCGGCGGTGGGGTGATGGTCCTCGTTCAGCGAGATCAGCACGTCCGCGTCGGACGTGCCGATGGTGCCCGTGTTGCTGTACGAGAGGTTGATGCCCGAGACCGGCAGGCCGATGTTGTCGATGATCGAATGCAGCTCACCCGGCGGAATCAGCGTGCGCACGCGCTTGTCGATACGGTCGACGAGCACGGCGGTTTCTTCCACACGCATACCGGTCTTCGCGCGCACGTGCAGCGCGATGGTGCCCGCATCGACCTGCGGAAAGAAGTCGCGCCCGAGGAACGGCATGAGCAGCAACGACGCGCCACAGCAGGCGAGAAACGCCACCACGAACCACACGGGATGCTTCACGCGCGCCGTGAGAAACCCGCGATAGCGCTCGCGCAGCCCCTCGAAGCCGCGCTCGAACGCGAGGTGCACGCGCATGAACGGATTGCGCGTCGCGCCATGCGTGTGATGCAGGTCGGCGGCCTTGCGATGGTGGCGCATCAGGTACTTCGCGAGCGTGGGAACGAGCGTACGCGAGAAGAAGTACGACGCCAGCATCGCAAACACCACGGCTTCCGCGAGCGGAATGAAGAGGTAATGCGCCACGCCCGTGAGCAGGAACATCGGCACGAACACGATGCAGATGGAGAGCGTGGAGACGAGCGTGGGGATCGCGATCTGATGCGCGCCGTCGAGAATCGCCTGTTCCAGCGTCTTGCCTTGCTCCAGTTGCTGGCTGATGTTCTCGATCGCGACCGTTGCGTCGTCAACCAGAATGCCGACCGCGAGCGCGAGCCCGCCCAGCGTCATGATGTTGATGGTCTCGCCGAGCGCCGCGAGAACGATGACCGAGGTGATCATCGACAGCGGAATCGAGATCGCGATGATGAGCGTGGCGCGCCAGTTGCCGAGAAACAGCAGGATCATGAGCGCCGTGAGCGCGGCGGCGATGAGCGCTTCGCGCAGCACGCCCTGCACGGAGGCGCGCACGAACAGCGACTGGTCGGCGACCGGATCGATATTGAGCGACGGTGGCACGAGATTGCGCAGCGTCGGCATCATTTCCTTGATGCGATCGACGATCTCCAGCGTCGACGTGTTGCCGCTCTTGTTGATGGTGAGAAGTGACGCGCGTTGTCCGTCCACGCGCACGATATTGGTTTGCGGCACATAGCCGTCGCGCACGTGCGCCACGTCGCGGATGTAGATCGTGCCGCTCTCCGTGGTTTTCACGGGAATGTCGTTCAGGCCCGCTAAGCTCTCGGGGCTTGCATTCATCGTCACCGAATATTCGGTTGCACCGATTTTGGCCGTGCCCGAAGGCAGGATGAGGTTTTGCGCGCTGATCGCGTTCACCACGTCCATGGGCGAGAGATTGTGCTGCTGCAGCGCGCGCTGGTTGATGTCGACCATGATCTGCCGCTGCTTGCCGCCATAGGGCAGCGGCGCGGAGGCGCCCGGCACGGTCGCCAGCTGCGTCTTCAGGAAGTTGTTACCGTAGTCGAACAGTTCCTGCTCGGTCAGCTGCGGCGAAGACAGCGACAGGCGCAGGATCGGCACCGTCGAGGCGTTGTAGCGCAGGATGAACGGCGGCTGGATGCCGGGCGGCAGCGAGCGCAACTGCGCCTGTGACAGCGCCGTGACTTCGGCGAGCGCTTCCTGGATATTGGCATGCGGCTGGAAGAAGATCTTCACGACCGCAATGCCGTTCAGCGACGTCGATTCGGTGTGCTCGATATCGTTCACCGCCACGGAAAGGCCGCGCTCGTAGTTGAGCACGATGCGCTTTTCCATCTCGTCGGCGGGCAGACCCGTGTAGGTCCAGATCACCGAGAGCACCGGAATGTCGATGTTCGGGAAGATGTCCGTGGGCGTGCGCAGGATCGTCAGCGGCCCGACGATCAAAAGCAGCAACGCGAGCACGACGAACGTGTACGGGCGCTTGAGCGCGAGTCGAACGATCCACATGGAACGGCGGGTTCCTTCGCTGGTGGCGGAGTCTGGCTCGCGCGGCTGGTCTGGCCGCGGTGGCGAGCGTTCAGGTTATCGGTATCGTGGCGGGCTGTTGTGGCGCGCGTGCGGTCTTTGCCTGTGCTGCGCCGGGCCTTTGTGGTGCACGGTTGGGACAGGACTATAGCGCCACTCACCTTGCATCAGCGTACTTTTTCAGGGACTGCCCTAGCAAGGTCGCGAAGAATGGGGTTTACCATCTGTTACAGTCAGGTTTTCGTAAGATGCGGGAGCGAAGCGGGGCGGGGCTGTGGCGGCACGAGGCGCCAAATGCATGCCGCCGTTGATACACCCCCCTATTTTTTCGCTTTGCTCGCGCGCTCAAACAGGCAACAATGGGGTTGCCAAGGGTCCGGCCGTGCTTAAGCGCGCGGCGAGAGCGGGTCGCCCGAGGCGGGTTTGGATGCGCGCGCAACTGATCGTGCGCATCGGTTTTTTTGTCAGCATGCCGACCGGACTTCCTTCGAGGGAGCCGGCGAAGGTAGCGAGGTAACGGGGAAACATCATGCAAATCGGTTCTATTGTCCGTTCCGTTCATATCGCGGTGCCACAGGGTGCGCGCGGCATCGTGATGCGCATTCTCGGCGACATGGCGATGGTGACGTGGTATGCCGGGGAGCCCGGCACGTCGGCGCAGCTCAATACCGAGCCCTTTTTTCTCGAAGATCTGATCGATACGGGCGAGCACGTCATGCCCGCCGGCGCGCAGATCCACTGAGTCTGGGCCGTGTGACACGTTGACGAGGCGCCCTGCGTCTCGTCGCAGGGTTGTGCGCCGCGTTTGTGTTCATCATGTCTGCCGTGCGCAGCGATTGCTCGCCGGCACTGCCCGCAAGAGGCACAATTGCGGGTATGAATTACGATCCTTCTCCTGTCCCGGGCGGCCCCTCCGGTCCCGGCGACCAGCAAGCCGCGCCGTACGCGCGCCTCACGCCCGAATGCGTGCTCGACGCCGTCGATGGCGTGCTGATCCCGGCCGAGCGCCGCACGGATGGCCGCATGCTCGCGCTCAACAGCTACGAGAATCGCGTGTACCAGGTGGGCGTGGAAGACGGCCCGCCGCTCATCGCCAAGTTCTATCGCCCTGAGCGCTGGAGCGACGAGGCGATACTCGAGGAGCACGCATTCGTCGCCGAACTCGCCGCGCGCGAGATTCCGGCCGTGCCTGCGCTCGCCTTCGAAGGGCGCACGCTGCACGAGTTCGACGGGTATCGCTTCTCGCTGTTCGAGCGGCGCGGCGGCCGCGCGCCGGATCTCGACCGCAGCGACACGCTCGAATGGCTCGGCCGTTTCATCGGCCGCATTCATGCCGTGGGCGCAACGAGGTCGTACGAGGCACGCCCCACGCTCGACATTCAGTCCTACGGCTACGAGCCGCGCACGTATCTGCTCGAACACGGCTTCGTGCCCGAGGACGTGCGCGAAGCATGGCAGGCCGCGGTGACGCTCGCGCTCGAAGGCGTGGAGGCGGCCTTCGAGCGCGCGGGCGACGTGCGGTCGTTGCGCCTGCACGGCGACTGCCATCCGAGCAATGTGCTCTGGACCGACGCCGGCCCGCATTTCGTGGACTTCGACGACAGCCGCATGGGTCCCGCTATCCAGGATTTGTGGCTGCTTTTGCCCGGCGATCGCGCGGGCGCTTCGCGTGCAAT
Organism: Paraburkholderia nodosa; assembly: GCF_001718195.1. Lineage (GTDB taxonomy): Bacteria > Pseudomonadota > Gammaproteobacteria > Burkholderiales > Burkholderiaceae > Paraburkholderia > Paraburkholderia nodosa_A. The sequence continues at coordinate 307,548 of NZ_MCNV01000007.1, read as the reverse complement.
GGCCGATTTGCTCGCGGGTTACGAGGACTTCTGCGAATTCGAGCCGCGCGAGCTGCATCTCGTCGAAGCGCTGCGCACGCTGCGCCTCATCCACTACTCGGCCTGGCTCGCGCGCCGCTGGCACGATCCCGCGTTTCCGGCCGCCTTCCCGTGGTTCAACACGCAGCGCTACTGGGAAGAGCGCATTCTCGAACTGCGCGAGCAGATCGGCGCGATGCAGGAAGGACCGCTCTGGCCCGTGTGAACGTCGTGCGCCGGCTCACTGCGCGCTCGCCGGACTATCCGGCGCGCCGCCCTGGGCCGACGGCTTGACGATCAACTGCGCGCGAAGGTCGCGCGCCATCGTCTCGAACGCGGGGCGCATCTGCGCGAAATCGTCGGCGCTGCATACGTCGCTCGCGAAATGCGTTTGACCCGTACGCGTGACGCGCAGCACATTCGCCTGCGGGTCGAGCGCGTAGTGCGAACTGAAATCGATGAGACGGTTGTCGGCGTGCTGCGGCATGGGGACGTCGAGTACGCGCATGCCCGGCGGCAGCACGATGCGCGTGCGCTCGGTCACCACCACGTTGCGGCACATGAAGGGCTGCGTGCGCCGCGATTCGCCGAGCCAGTAGCGCAGATTCGCGTCGAGCCCGCCCACGAAGCTCGTGAGCGTGGGCACGGGCGTGGTCATTTCCGGGTCGACGAAACCGTCGAAGGTGCCCGTGAGCGTGAGCACGAGCGGACCCGCCGTGGCGTCGAGCGGGCTGGAGGCGAGCGTGGCGTTGCCGCGCAGGTTGGCGTTGCGCAGCTCCCATTGCAGCGACTCCTCGCGCTGCGCGGGCGTTTGCAGGCGCAGCACGCTGCGCGTCTGTTCGGCGGACCAGCCCTCCGACTGCAAGCGGTAGATGAAGCGCGCCGAGCCGTCGGGCGCGACCGTGATGTCGAGATCGCTCTCGCGCGTGGTCGTGGCGGTGGCGGGCGTGCGGACCTGCGTGCCGTCGCCGGCGAGCACGGCCTCGCGGTCCATGTCCGTCGACGGCAAATAGCCGAACTCGATGTTGCTCGCCGTGGAGTCCGCGAACATCTGCAGATCGGGCAGCCAGGTGATGACGTGATTGATCACGCCGAAGCCCGGCACGCTCGGAAGCGTGTAGACCGTGCCGCTGTTCACGAGCGCCGGCGTGCTGCGGATGCCGACGGCCCCGAGCAGCGCGCCGTAGAGTGCGACGTGGTCCTTGCAATCGCCGTAGCGGTTCGCGAGCACGTCGGTTACGTGGTGCGGCACGATCTCGCCGCGCCCGATATTCATCGCCACGTAGCGGATGTTGCGGCGCACCCAGTCATAGAGCGTTTGCGCCTTGGCGCGCGGCGTATCGTCGTGCGCCGTGAGCGTCTGCGCAAGGCGCACGATGGCCGGGTCGCGCACGGTCGGATCCGCCGCCGCCTCGCGATAGACCGTCGCGAAGGCCGCGTAATCGGGAAAGGTGGACACCATCAGCCGGTCGCCGTAGCTCACGTAGGCGACCGAGCCATATTCGAGGCGCTCGAAGTTCGACTTGTCGTAGCGGTACTCGTAGCGCGTGCGGCCGTTCACCGTGGCGGGCGGCAGCACGGTGAAGCCGCGCGCGTCGGCGTAGAGCGGCACTTTCGCGGGCAGGTCGTAGATCACGCGAAAGCGGTGCGTGGGCGCGAGGTCGGGCGGCGTGAAGTCGCTGAACCAGCCGGGCACGAGCGGCACGCGCTGGATCTTGCGCCACGTGAGATGCACGCGCGCGCCCGGCTCCACGGCGGGGAACACGATCACCTTGTCCTGCACGTCCTGGAACATCGGGGCGTCGAACGAGCGCACCTCCTGCACGTCGCGGATCTGCTCGGGGCGCACGTCGTGTCGCCCGCCCTGGGCGTCCTCGGTCCACGCTTCGAGGACCTCCACGTGGGCCATTTCGCGGTTGAACCACACGTAATACTGGCCCGCGCGTGCGATGCCGGCCTCCGTGTTCACGCGCAGCGTGAGCGAGTCGAGCTTGGTGTACGAGCCGTCCGCGTTGACGGTGAAGGTCTGCGTTTCCGCTTCGTTGGTGTAGGGCGCCTGCGCGGCGCTGCCTGCCGGATTCAGCGTGCCCGCTTCGAGGGGCACTGGCGTGAGCTGCGCCACGCCCGGGCGCAGGTCGGCGGCGAAGGTTCCCGTGACGGGGCCGAGCACGGCTAGGCAAAGAGCGAGAGCGAGGCGCATGGGGGGCTCGGCAGGTGGCGGGTCGCAGATAGGCGCTACTTCTGCCACTTAAAAGTCATGCAACCCGCTTGTCAAGCGGATGGCCCGCACACCGCCCGCAGGGGGCCCTGAATCGAGTGTTGAGTCTAAATGCTGGGCCGCGCAACGACATGCCCGCCTGCAACGTTCTCCGCGGCGTCATAGGTCCCCCCACCGATTTGCTGCGCACGCAACAATCGAGGAAACACGGCGGCGCGCGGGCCGTTGTAGGGCATATGTATGTTTACCTCATATTGCCAAGGAGGCGGTTGGGGACTAAGGTTCGTGCAGCCGTCAAGCGGCAATTAAGTGTTCTATGCGTTTGCGCATGTAAAGAGCACGAAAGACCACGCCTACCAACAGCCATTTTGGATGGGACCAGAGCGAGCGCTTACCCCGCGCTCTCAACCTCTGGTCGATTCGGGAGATCCCATGAGCAGCGTTGCAGATTCGACGCGCGGTGCGCAAAGCGCACCTTTCTTTTCCAAAGAGGCGACCATCGCCCCGCCGGGCTTTTCGCGCTGGATGGTGCCGCCCGCGGCGCTGGCCGTGCATCTGTGTATCGGCCAGGCCTACGCGTTTTCCGTGTTCAACGCGCCGCTCACGAAGGTGATCGGCATTACGCAGTCCGCGGCCGATGACTGGTCGCTCACCACGCTGGGCTGGATTTTCTCGCTGGCCATCGTGTTTCTCGGCCTTTCCGCCGCGTTCGGCGGCAAGTGGCTCGAACGCGTGGGCCCGCGCCGCACGATGTTTACCGCGGCGTGCTGCTTTGGCGGCGGTTTCCTCGTTTCCGCGCTCGGCGTGTATCTGCATCAGATCGCGCTGCTCTATCTCGGCTACGGCGTGATCGGCGGCATCGGCCTCGGGCTCGGCTATGTCTCTCCGGTTTCGACGCTGATCCGCTGGTTCCCCGACCGCCGCGGCATGGCAACGGGCCTCGCGATCATGGGCTTCGGCGGCGGCGCGATGATCGCCGCACCGCTCTCCGTCATGCTGATGAAGCATTTCGCGAGCGACACGAGCGTGGGCGTCGCCCAGACCTTCGTGGTGCTCGGCGTGGCCTACTTCATCTCGATGACGATCGGCGCCATCACCATCCGCGTGCCCGCGCCGGACTGGAAGCCGGCGGGCTGGACCCCGCCCGTCGTGGCGAAGAAACTCGTGTCGAACCAGCACGTGCATATCGACCAGGCGCTCAAGACGCCGCAGTTCTACCTGATCTGGCTCGTGCTGTTCCTCAACGTGACGGCCGGCATCGGCATTCTGGGTCAGGCCTCGGTCATGATCCAGGAAAGCTTCAAGGACACCGTGAGCGCCGGCGCGGCGGCGGGCTTCGTCGGCCTGCTCTCGCTCTTCAACATGGGCGGCCGCTTCGTGTGGGCGTCGGCCTCCGATTGGGTGGGCCGCAAGAACACCTACTTCATCTTCTTCGTGTTCGGCGCGGTGCTCTATTACGCGGTGCCGCAGTTCGCGCAGAGCGGCAACATCGTGTTCTTCGTGCTCGCGTTCTGCCTGATTCTCTCGATGTACGGCGGCGGCTTTTCGACCGTGCCCGCGTATCTCGCGGATATGTTCGGCACGGCGTTCGTCGGCGGCATTCACGGCCGTCTGCTCACCGCGTGGGCCGCGGCAGGCGTGGCGGGCCCGGTGCTCGTGAACTACGTGCGTGCGTATCAGGTCGCACACGGCGTGGCGAAGGCCGATGCGTACACGATGACCGTGCACATCATGGCCTCGCTGCTCGTGGTCGGCTTCATCTGCAACCTGCTCGTGCGCCGCGTGGACGCGAAGCATCACATGAGCGAGACGCAACTCGCCGCCGGTAAATAAGGAGGAACGCGCAATGTCTACCCAAGCTGCCCCGAAATCGTCGAACAAGACGCTGATGGCGATCTTCTGGCTCTACGTGCTGGTGCCGCTCGTGTGGGGCGTGACCAACACGCTCACGCAGGCGATGAAGCTGTTCGGCTGATGCCGTGACGCTCAGGTGAAGCGAGGCGGCGCAAGCCGCCCGCCAGAAACACCCTATTGCGGGCCGCCGACGAAAGTCGCGGCCCGCAGTTTTTTGGGGGGCATAGTAGTGACACGAGCGCGAGACAGACGACGACGGGCGCTCACCTCACGCGTGAAGGCGGCCGCGCAGCGGCCTCACACGTCGCACGTCGATCCCGCGCCTGCCGCGTGTTCGCGCGCGGCCTTTGCGCCTTCCACCTGGAGAATGGTCGGCAGCGAGACGCCATTCTTCGCCGCCGTGACCTCCGCGAGGATCGACACCGCGATTTCCGGCGGCGTGCGGCTGCCGATGTAAATGCCCACCGGCCCATGCAGCCGCGCGAGTTCCGCCTCGCTCAGGTCGAACTCCTTGAGCCGCTCGCGTCGCGCCGCGTTGTTGCGCCGTGAGCCCAGCGCGCCGACGTAGAACGCGGGCGTCTTGAGCGCCTCCATCAGTGCGAGGTCGTCGAGTTTGGGGTCGTGCGTGAGCGCGATCACGGCGCAGCGTTCGTCGAGCTTCATGTCGAGCACCGTGTCGTCGGGCATGGTGCGCACGAGCGCCGTGCCGGGCACGTCCCAGGTGTCGGTGTATTCCTCGCGCGGGTCGCACACCGTCACCTGGTAATCGAGCCCCACCGCGATCTGGCAGAGATAGCGCGAGAGTTGCCCCGCGCCGATCACCAGCATGCGGTAGCGCGGCCCGTGGATCGTGAGCAGGCGCACGTCGTCGAAGTCCACGCCATCGGTCGCTTTCGCGGGGCCGAGCGTGGCGCGGCCGGTCGCCATGTCGAGTGTGCGCGCAACGAGTTCGCCGCGCTCGACGGTTTCGAGCAGTTCGCGAATGCCCGAGGCTTCGGAGAGCGGTTCGAGCACGAGCTGGATCGTGCCGCCGCACGGCAGTCCGAAACGATGCGCCTCTTCCGCCGTGATGCCGTATTTGACGGCTTCGGGCTTCCCGATCGTCACGCCTTCGCGGCGCACGCGGTCGATCAGATCGTCCTCGATGCAGCCGCCCGACACGGAGCCGACCACGAGGCCGTCGCCGCGCACCACGAGCATCGCGCCCTCGGGACGCGGCGACGAGCCCCACGTTTTCACCACTGTGACCAGCAGCGCGCGGTGCCCTGCGTCGAGCCAGCGCACGCTGGATTTCAGGACTTCGAGATCCACGCTGTCCATGATCGTTTCCTCTTCGGTGTTTCCTCTGCGCCTTCGCCTTGCGGCTGGCCTTCTGCGTCGCCCGCGGCGGGTTCCGCCGTCTCGTCGGTATTTTCCTGCGGGCCGCCGCCCAGCTGTTCCCCGAAACGCTTGAAAAACTCGCCGGCGATCTTGCGCGCCGCGCCATCCACGAGCCGCGAGCCGATCTGCGCGAGCTTGCCGCCCACCTGGGCGTTCGCGGTGTAGGTGAGCGTGGTCGATTCGTCGCCGGCGGATTCGAGCTTCACGTGCGCGTCGCCCTTGCCGAAGCCTGCGGCGCCGCCCTGGCCCTCGAAGACGATCGTGTAGCTGTTCGGCGCGTCGATATCGGCGAGCTGCATGCGGCCTTTGAAGCGCGCCTTCACCGGGCCCACCGCGGCGGTTAGCGCGACGGCGTAGGCGTTCTCACCGTCGGCTTCGATGCTTTCGCAGCCCGGTATGCACGCCTTGAGGATCGCCGTGTCGTTGAGCGCTTCCCAGGCGCGCTGTTGCGGCACCGGCAGCGTGTGGCTTTCGGTCAGCTCCATCGTGTGTCTCCTTGTGCCGGGCGCGCCGCAAGAGTATGCAATGCGCGTGCCGGTTTTGGCAGATGAGTCGCCAGATGCGTTGCTGCACGAGGCGCGGGCCCGATCGGCGCGGCTTCGCACAAGCTGCGCGCAAACGCTTCGAGGCTGTCGAGATTGTGGACGGGGTAATGCGCGTCGACGTGGGGCAGCATCGCCTGCACGCCGCGCGCCTTGGGCGCGAAATCGCGGTAACGCAAGAGCGGATTGAGCCAGATCACGCGATGCGCGAAGCGGTGCAGGCGCGCCATCTCTTCGCTGAGCAGACCGCATTCATCGTGATCGAGCCCGTCGGTGACGATCAGCACTGTCGCGCGCCCTCCGAGCATGCGGCGCGCCCAGCGGCGGTTGAATTCCGCAAGCGTGGCGCCGATGCGCGTGCCGCCGGACCAGTCCGCGACCTGGGCGGCGAGCTGGGCGAGCGCGACGTCGGGGTCGCGTTCGCGCAGCGCGCGCGTGGCGTGGGTCAGGCGCGTGCCGAACAGGAACACTTGCAGGCGTTCGCGCGATTGCAGCAACGCATGGCAGAAGTAGAGCACCGCGCGCGAGTAGCTGCTCATCGAGCCGGAAATGTCGAGCAGCAGCACGAGCGGCAGCTTGCGTTCCACCGGCGCGCGATATTTCCACACGGTCCAGTCGCCGCCCGCGCGTACCGCATGGCGCGCGCTCGCGCGCAGGTCGGCGTGGGTGCCGCGCGACGATGCCTTCAGGCGCCGCGTGCGAACGGTGGCGAGCGGCAGGCGGCGTGCGCGGATCAGGTGGCGCAGCGTGCGCCATTCGTCGGCGGTGAGCGTATCGAAGTCGCGCTGGCGCAAGCGCTCTTCGGCGCTGAACGTGGCGTGTGCGCGCAACTCGTGTTCTTCGTGCGAGGGCGGTGGCTTCGCGCCCGGGCGATGGGCAGGGCGCGCCGCGAGCGCGTCGGCGAGGCGGTTGTTGCGGCGCGGCGGCGGCACGCCGCCTTGCACCTTCGGCAGCAGCAGCGCGCGCAGCTTGCCTTCGAAATCCGGATCGCGCCAGAACAGCGCGAACGCCGCGTCGAAGATCTCGCGCTCGTCGGGCGCGCTCGTGAGGAGCGCGGCGAGCGCCGCATGCACGTCGTCGCGGCGGCCGAGGTCGATGTGGCGCAGCGCGTCGATCGCGTCGACGGCGCGCGAAGGCGACATCGGCAGGCCCGCGCCGCGCAGCATGCGCACGAAATGCACGACGTTGCGCGCGAACACGGGCGCGAGCGTGGGCATGGCGGCGGGCGATGTGGCGCGGGGCATCGTCCTCACTCCGCGAGCGCGAGCGTTTGCGCGATGCGTTGCGCGTCGAGCTGCGCGAGGTCGTCCTGGTACTTCAGCAGCACGCCCAGCGTGTCCTGCACCGACTGCGGATCGAGTTCCGTCACGGCGAGCGCGCTAAGCGCGCGGCACCAGTCGATCGTTTCCGCAATGCCGGGCGCCTTGAAGAGATCCATCGTGCGCAACTGGTGCACGAACGCCACGGCGCGTTGCTGCAAATCCGCGGCGGTTTCAGGCGCGCGCGCGGCCACGATCGCGAGTTCGCGTGCACGGTCCGGGTAGCCGAGCCATTGATAAAGGCAGCGCCGCTTGAGCGCATCGTGCACTTCGCGCGTGCGGTTCGACGTGATCACGACGAGCGGCGGCGTGCTCGCGCGCACGGTGCCGTATTCGGGAATCGATACCTGGAAGTCCGAAAGGAGCTCGAGCAGGAAGGCTTCGAACGGCTCGTCGGCGCGGTCGATTTCGTCGATCAGCAGCACGCGGCGCGCGCCCGGGTTTTGCGGGTCGGGTTGCAGCGCCTGGAGCAGCGGGCGCTTGAGCAGAAATTCGTCGCGATAGAGCGTGTCGTTGCGGGGCCTTTCGCCGGCGGCTTCGGCCAGTCGCAGCGCCATGATCTGGCGCGGATAGTCCCACTCGTACAGCGCGCTGGCTGTATCGAGTCCTTCGTAGCATTGCAGGCGCAAGACCGTCGTGCCGAGCATCGCCGCCGCGGCCTTCGCGAGTTCGGTCTTGCCCACGCCCGGCTCGCCTTCGAGAAACAGCGGGCGTTCCATGCGCAGCGCAAGAAAGAGCGCCGTGGCGAGTTCGCGGCTCGCGAAATAGCCGCGCGCTTCGAGTTGTGCGAGGGTGTCGTCGATCGAGGCGGATTGCATGCGGGATTCTGGCAACGCGAATCAAAGGCGGCGAGCGCTCCCATGTTCACCTGGAAGCGCTCGCCCTCGGGACCAGCCTAGCCGTTGGCCTTCGCCACCGCGCGCGCCGCGAGCACCGGGATGAGGTGCGCGCGATAGGCCGCGCTCGCGTGCAGGTCGGTGTTGAGGTCGTCGGCGGGCATCTTCACCGCGCGTGCGGCTTCGGGCGCGAAGTTCGTCTTCAGTGCGCTTTCCAGCGCACCCGCGCGAAATACCGAAGGCCCGGCGCCCGTGACCGCCACACGCACCTCCCCGGCGTACTTTGCGACGAACACGCCCGCGAGCGCGAAGTGCGAGGCCGGATTGCGAAACTTCTCGTAGGCCGCGCGTTCGGGCACCTGGAATTCGACGGACACGATCAGCTCGTCGGGTTCCAGCGCCGTTTCGTACATGCCGAGGAAGAAGTCGTCCGCTGCGATGCGCCGCCGGTCCGTCACCACCGTCGCGTTCAGCGCGAGCACCGCCGCGGGATAGTCGGCGGCCGGATCGTCGTTCGCGAGCGAGCCGCCGAGCGTGCCGAGCGCGCGCACCTGGCGGTCGCCGATCATGCCCGCGAGGTCCGCCAGTGCCGGCAGCGTGTTGCGGATCTGCGCGTTCTCGGCGACGTCGGCATGGCACACGGCCGCGCCCACTTTCACCACCTTGCCGTCCACCTGCACGGCTTTCAGCTCGGGAATGCGCGTAACGTCCACGAGCGTGGTGGGCTGGGCGAGCCGCAGCTTCATCGCCGCGAGCAGGCTCTGGCCGCCGCCGAGGAATTTGGCGTCGGCGTCGGCCGCGAGGGCTTTCACGGCGCCTTGCGCGTCGCTGGCGCGCTGATAGTCGAATGCGTACATGGAGCGCCTCCGCTCAAGGTTGTGAAGTGGCCTGCGCGGCCTGGATCGCTTGCCATACACGATGCGGCGTGGCCGGCATCTGCAGGTCCTTCACGCCTAGCGGCGCGAGTGCGTCCAGTATTGCGTTGATCACGGCGGGTGGCGAGCCGATCGCGCCGGCTTCGCCGCAGCCCTTCACGCCGAGCGGATTGTGCGTGCACGGCGTGCCTTTCGCGGTTTCGACCGTATACGAAGGCACATCCGACGCGTGCGGCATCGCATAGTCCATGTACGAGCCGGAGAGCAACTGGCCACTCTCGTTGTCGTACACGCACTGCTCGAGCATCGCCTGGCCGATGCCCTGGCCGAGACCGCCATGCACCTGGCCTTCGACGATCATCGGGTTGATGACGTTGCCGAAATCGTCCACCGCGGTGAAGCGTTCGATGCGCGTCTCGCCCGTCTCGGGATCGACTTCGACTTCGCAGAGATACGCGCCCGACGGATAGGTGAAGTTGGTCGGATCGTAGAACGCGCTTTCGTCGAGGCCGGGTTCCAGCGTCTCCAGCGGATAGTTGTGCGGCACGTACGCGGCGAGCGAGATTTCCGCGAAGGTCTTCGTGCGGTCGGTGCCCGCGACGCGGAACACGCCGTCGGCGAACTCGATGTCCTCCGCGCCCGCTTCGAGCATGTGCGCGGCGATCTTCTTCGCCTTCGCCTCGATCTTGTCGAGCGCCTTCATGATGGCCGAGCCGCCCACCGAGATCGAGCGCGAGCCATAGGTGCCCATGCCGAACGGAATGCGGCCCGTGTCGCCGTGCACGATCTCGACCTGTTCGATCGGCACGCCGAGGCGATCGGCCACGACTTGCGCGAACGTCGTCTCGTGGCCCTGGCCGTGACTGTGCGAGCCCGTGAACACGGTGACGGAACCGGTCGGGTTCACGCGGACCTCGCCGGCTTCGAAGAGGCCCGCACGCGCGCCGAGCGCACCCGCGATGTTCGACGGCGCGAGCCCGCATGCCTCGATGTAGCACGAGTAGCCGAGACCGCGCAGTTTTCCCTGCGCCTTCGATGCGTCGCGGCGCGCGGCGAAGCCCTTCACGTCGGCGAGCTCCAGTGCGCGCCCGAGACAGGCTTCGTAGTCGCCCGTGTCGTAGGTGAGGCCAACGGGCGTGGCATACGGGAAGCTCGTGATGAAGTTGCGGCGGCGGATTTCGGCCGGGTCGATGTTCATCTCGCGCGCGGCCGTCTCCACGAGACGTTCGACCACGTAGGTCGCTTCCGGACGCCCTGCGCCGCGGTACGCATCCACGGGCACCGTGTTCGTGAACACGGCCTTCACCTCGGCGTAGATCGCGGGCGTGGTGTACTGGCCCGCGAGCAGCGTGGCGTAGAGGATGGTCGGCACGCTCGAAGCGAACGTCGAGAGATACGCGCCCATGTTCGCCGTGGTGTGCACGCGCATGGCGAGGAACTTGCCGTCCTTGTCGAGGGCGAGTTCGGCCTTGGTCACGTGGTCGCGGCCGTGCGCATCGGAAACGAAGGACTCCGATCGTTCGGCGGTCCACTTCACCGGCCGGCGAATTTTCTTCGCGGCCCACGTGAGCGCGACATCTTCGGCATACAGAAAGATCTTCGAGCCGAAGCCGCCGCCCACGTCGGGCGCGACGATGCGCAGCTTCGTTTCCGGCAGCCCGAGCACGAACGCGGCCATCAGCAGGCGCTCGACGTGCGGGTTCTGGTTCGCCACGTACACGATGTAGCTGTCGTCGTGCTGCGAGTAGCTCGCGTTCACGGCGCGCGGCTCGATGGCGTTCGGTATCAGCCGGTTGTTGACGATGTCGAGCGTCGTCACGTGCGCGGCCTGTGCGAAGGCGGCGTCGGTCGCGGCCTTGTCGCCGTGGCCCCACGTGTAGCAGGTGTTGTTCGGCACGCCGTCGTGCACGAGAGGCTGGCCGGCGTCGGCGGCGTGCGCCGTGTCGACGGCGGCAGGCAGCTCTTCGTAATCGACCTCGACCAGTTCGGCGGCATCCTTCGCGGCCTTGACCGAATCGGCGATCACGAGTGCGACCTGGTCGCCGACGTGGCGCGCTTTCTCGTGCGCGATCACGGGATGCGGCGGCTCGTTCATGGGCGTGCCGTCGATGCTGTGGATGAGCCAGCCGCACGGCAGGCCGCCCACGTTTTCCGCGGCGAGGTCCGCGCCGGTGAAGACCGCCACGACGCCGGGCGAGGCCTTCGCGGCGTTGACGTCGATGCGCTTGATGCGCGCATGGGCGTGCGGCGAGCGCACGAATACGGCGTAGGTCTGTGCGGGCAGCACGACGTCGTCGGTGTACTGGCCGACGCCGGTGAGGAAGCGGAAGTCTTCCTTGCGCTTGACGGGTGCGCCGATCATGCGATTGGGTTCGGGTGCGTTCATGGTGGCCTCCCGAGTCACGCCGTCGTGGCGGCAGCGGGGGCGCCGGTGCGCATTGCCTGCGCGCCCGCGGCCACGGCCTTCACGATGTTGTGATAGCCCGTACAGCGGCAGAAGTTGCCGTCGAGTCCTTCGCGTATGTCGCTTTCCGTGAGGTCGGGATTGGCGGCGGCGAGCGCGGTCGCGCACATCACCATGCCGGGCGTGCAGAAACCGCATTGCAGGCCGTGGCATTCGCGGAACGCGGTCTGCATGGGATGCAGCTCGCCATTTTTCGCGAGGCCTTCGATCGTCGTCACCTCCATGCCGTCGCACTGCACCGCGAGCTGGTTGCACGACTTGATCGCGCGGCCGTTCAGGTGGACGGTGCAGGCCCCGCATTGGGCAGTATCGCAGCCGACGTGCGTGCCGGTGAGACGCTGCTGTTCGCGCAGGAACTGGACGAGGAGCGTGTGAGGTTCGACCTCGGCGGTCACGGGCGCGCCGTTGACCGTGAGGCTAATACTGATCGCCATTGATTGTCTCCAATGTCGACCGGAGCACGGCGCTGCGTGTGGCTCCGGTCCCATGCCAGATGATGGGATAGAGACCTGCCTGGGCCCGCTTTTTTACACTGAATCGACCGCCATAACCGCCCGTGGGAAAACTCGCCCGTCTAACGCATTGCGCCTCTTTGCGCGCGCAACGCACGGCGCCACGCAAACCACGCGGGGCGCTTCGGGCGGATCGAACCATTGCGGGTGGAGCGGAATCTGGGTCCGGCTGGTGCCTTGCTGTTCAGTGAAGCCTGGGGTGACGCCCGGACAGTAAAGCACAATTTGCCGAATTTCGCTGCGCGGAGTTTTACCCTCCAGAATGCTTGCGGCCTGCAAAAAAAACGGCCCGCCTCGATGACTTGGGCGGGCCTTTGCGTTGCAGTGCAGCGATGAGTCACCGCGAGATCACGCGCATCAGTCGTGATGCACGTGCTCGTGCGGTGCGTGCGCGAGACGCGAATGGCGACGCGAGTAGCCGAAGTAGACGATGAGGCCGAACGCGGTCCAGACCAGGAACGCGACCCACGTGAGCGGCTGGAGATTGATCATGAGGAACAGGCACGAAGCGACCGCGAGAATCGGCACCACGGGCACACCTGGGCAGCGGAACGCGCGCGGCAGGTGCGGGTGCGTACGGCGCAGCACGAGCACGGCGATCGACACCATCGAGAAGGCGGCGAGCGTGCCGATGTTGATGAGTTCGGCGAGCACGTTCAGGGGCACGAGCGCGCCGATCAGACCAAAGAAAATGCCGACGAGCCAGGTCGTGAAGAACGGCGTGGCGAAGCGCGGATGCACCTTCGAGAGCTTCGCGGGCAAGAGACCGTCGCGCGACATCGCAAAGATGATGCGGGTCTGGCCGTAGCTCATCACGAGGATCACGGTGAGCATGCCGAGCACGGCGCCCAGATCGATGAAGCCCGCGACCCAGTTTTCGCCCGCCACCTGCAGCGCGAACGAGACCGGGTGGCCGACATGGGCGAAGCGCGGCGAGGGCACGATGCCGGTCACGACCGCCGCCACGGCGACGTAGAGCACCGCGCACACCGCGAGCGAGGCGATGATACCGATGGGCAGATCGCGCTTGGGGTTCTTTACTTCCTCGGCGGCGGACGACACCGAGTCGAAGCCGATGAACGCGAAGAACATCACCGCCGCGGCGCCGAACACGCCGCGCCAGCCGTTGGGCATGAACGGATGCCAGTTCGCGGGGGTCACGTGGAATACGCCCACGGCGATCACGAGCAGCACCACGGTCACCTTGATCGCCACCATGATGTTGTTGATGCGCGTGGATTCGCGCACGCCCACGGAAAGCAGCCCCGTGATCGCCATCATCACGAGGAAGGCGGGCAGATTGAAGAGCGTGTGCACGCCGGGCACGGCGCCGGGCGCGGCCGAGAGCGCGGCCGGCAGCGTGAGGCCGAAGCCCGAAAGCAGCGACTGCAGGTAGCCCGACCAGCCCACCGAGACCGCGGAAGTGGCGAGCCCGTACTCGAGCATCAGGTCCCAGCCGATCACCCACGCGGCCAGCTCGCCGAGCGTGGCGTACGAATAGGTGTAGATCGAGCCGGCCACGGGAATGGTCGAGGCGAATTCGGCGTAGGCGAGCGCGGCGAAGCAGCAGGCCACGGCCGCGATCAGGAACGCGATCATGAGCGCCGGGCCGGCCTGCACGGCGCCGGTACCGGTCAGCACGAAAATGCCGGTGCCGATGATCGCGCCGATGCCGAGAAAGGTGAGGTCGAGTGCGCCGAGTGCTTTTTTCAGGCCGGCGCCCTGGGCGCTTGCCTGCAACATGTGCTCGACGTTCTTCTTGCGAAAGAGGGACATTTGGCGGGGAACTCCACGTAAAACGCGCGAAGGCGAGGAGCTGGAGCGGTGGTTGACCCGTGGTTGACCCATGATTGACCTACGCCCGCCTGCGCCGGCTTCGCGTGCCGGATGCCTTTGGGGGAAACCCTAAATTTTAGCGGAACTCGCGCGCGAGACCGGTCGAGCAGGGTCGGAAACGTTCGTTCGACGCGGACGATTCCGCCGCAATCCGCGACGCCCGCGCGCGATCCTTGCGGGGACCCGCGCAAACGGCGAGATTCATTTCCGGATCAACGGGTTGTGGCGAAAGGCCGCCTTGATGCCGCAGGGGCGCCGCAACGTCAGGCGTTGACGGTAGGCGAAAGGTCGACGAGCCGGTTGCTCATCACATAGAAGGTCAGCTCGGCGTTATTGGTGAGCTTCATCTTTTCGAGCAGGCGCGTGCGGTAGACGCTCACCGTCTTCACCGATAGCGAGAGCGCGTGCGCGATGTCGGTGAGACGCTTGCCCGAGGCGAGCATGCACAGCGTCTGGTATTCGCGGTCCGAGAGCTTCTCGTGCGGCAGTTGCTCGCCGTCCACCAGCACGTAGTCGGCGAGTGCTTCGGCCATGGCCGGGCTGACGTACTTGCGGCCCGCGGCGACCTGCTGGATCGCGGAGATCATCTGCGCGGCGTCCACCGTCTTCGACAGATAGCCGGCCGCGCCCGCCTTCAGCGCGCGCACCGCGTATTGATCCTCGCGATACATCGAGAACATCAGCACTGGCACGCGCGGCGCCTTTTTCTTGGCGCGCTTGAGCACCTCCACGCCATTCATGTCCGGCAGCGAGATGTCGAGCAGGACCACGTCGCACACATGCTTTGCGATCGCGGCCAGCGCCTCGGCGCCCGTTTGCGCTTCGATCACCTCGGTGGCAATGCCGCGGTCGAGCAGCAACTGGCGAACGCCCTGGCGCACGACGGCATGGTCATCGACGAGCAGGATGCGATGGGTCATGAGCGGGCGCCTTGTTTCATGAGGAGGGGCGAGGCGGAATGGGCGGCGCCGAGCAGCGCGTCCCAGGCGAAGCGCGCGCGCACGGTCGTGCCGCGTGGGGCGGCTTCCTGCAGTGCGTCGTCGTGGTGCGCGTGCGTGATGCCGCCCTTGACGGCGCGCAGCGAGCCGCCGAAGGCGGCGCAGCGCTCGCGCATGCCGGCGAGGCCGTAGTGGCCGGAGCGGCTCGCGCCTTTGTCCGTGCTGTCGTCGCCATGACCGTTCGTCAGGCTGCGGCGCGTGCGGCCCGCGGCGCGCGCGAGGCCGATGCCGTCGTCGGCGATGGTGAGCGTGAGGTGGCGCGCCGTGCTTTCGAGCCGCACCTCGGCGCACGTGGCCTGCGCGTGGCGCGCCACATTGGCGAGCGCCTCCTGGGCGACGCGGAACACGGCGAGCGCGGCCTCGGCGGGCAGGCGGGCAAGGCGCGCGTCGTCGCCGGCGCCGGCTACGCTTGCGGCGAGGCCCGTGCGCGCTGCGAAGCTGTGCACCCACGACGAGAGCGCCGGTGCCAGGCCCGCGTCGAGGTGCGGCGCGTGCAGGCCGTCGAGCACCTGGCGCATTGCGCCGGTGGCGGCTTCGAGCGAGCGGGCGACGAGCGCGAGCGCCTCGGCGCATTGCGGCGGGGCATTGGCGGGCAGCCAGGTGTGGACGTTGGCGAGCGCGAAGTGCGTGGCGGCGAGTTCCGCGCCGACGCTGTCGTGCAGGTCGCGCGCGAGCTGGTGGCGCACGGCTTCGTCGGCGTGAATGGACTGGGCGGCGCTGCCGTGGGCAAGCGTGCGGCTCGCGCGGCGGCGTGCGCCGCGCGCTGGCGCGGCAATCTGCCGATGTGCGCGCTCGAGGCCTTCGAGCGCGGCCACCGTGACCGCCTCGTCGGCGGCAGCGGACCAGGCGAGGAGGGCGAGGCCGTCGACGCCATGAGCGGCGCGCGGCGCATCGCCGGCGGGCGTGCGCGCGTTCGGCGCGGCGTATCTCGACGTATCCATCATTCCCCCGTTCAGGAACCGGTTCCTGCTGTCAGACGTCCGTCGGGATTTGGCCTCCCCGCGTGACGGCGAACAGCACGGCGCAGCGTAACGAAATTTACAACCAGTAACAACATGGCTCTGCCCCTGGACACGTATGAGTGTGTCCAATGTTGCGTTGCGATAATATCTTAAAAAAAGAAAAACTTCAGGCTGGACAAGGGTTAGCGGCCAAACTTCAGGTGTAGCATGAGGTCGCAGCGCTTTGTCCTGTAGGAAAAATACTGACAGGAAAGGTATCGCATTTGTGTGACAACTGTAACTGCGTCAACGACAAAATACAGGGCCAATTAAAAATGCGCAGGCGAAAAAAAACCGGAGCACGAGGCTCCGGTTCTTCTTGTCGCGAGCGACCTGAGGTGGGCGCTTAACCGACGAACGCCTTTTCCACCACGTAGTGACCCGGCTGGTTGTTGCTGCCTTCCGTGAGGCCGGCCTTTTCCAGCAGATCGACGGTGTCGCGCAGCATGTGCGTGCTGCCGCAGAGCATGATGCGGTCGCGCTCGGGCGAGAACGACGGCAGATCGAGGTCTTCGAACAGCTTCTTCGTGTCGATCAGCTCGGTGATCCGACCGCGGTTGTCGAACACTTCGCGCGTGACGGTCGGGTAGTACACCAGCTTCTCACGCACGATCTCGCCGAGGTATTCATGCTCGCGCAGTTCTTCGGTGATGAAGTCCTTGTACGCGAGTTCGTCGACGAAACGGCAGGTGTGCGTGAGCACGATCTTGTCGAAGCGGTCGTAGATGTCCGGGTCTTTGATGATCGACATGAACGGGGCGAGGCCCGTGCCGGTCGAGAGCAGCCACAGCACCTTGCCGGGCAGCAGGTTGTCGGCCACCAGCGTGCCGACGGGCTTCTTGCCGATCAGCACCTTGTCGCCGATCTTCAGGTGCTGCAGGCGCGACGTGAGCGGGCCGTCCGGCACCTTGATGCTCAGAAACTCCAGATGCTCTTCGTAGTTCGCGCTCGCGAGCGAGTACGCGCGCATCAGCGGCTTGCCGTCCACTTCGAGGCCGACCATGGTGAACTGGCCGTTATCGAAACGCAGGGCCTGGTCGCGCGTGCAGGTGAAGCTGAAAAGCGTGTCGGTCCAGTGATGGACGCTCAGAACGGTTTCTTCGGTGAATTTGCTCATGGTTCCTGAAGTGCGAAACAAGCGCCGCCTGACTGCGGCGATCCTGCCGGCCTGCTGTCCAGTACAGCGTAGCTTTGACGATATGCCCGGGACCCGTCGGCCTGGCTTTACGCCACGGCAGGCAAGTCCCTGTTGTTTTGCCAGTTTGCCCCGCTGCGAACGGGGCGCAATCCGCTATTTTACCGCGCTCGCGCCGCAAGGACCCGGTCGATCCTGCTTGTCGATCTGCCTGGACCGGGTTGGGTCCGCTGCGCGGCAAGGGAGGGTGGCTCGCTGCGGCGGTGTGCTGGCGTCCGCGCGCGGGCGCAACACGCTTTCGCGGGGACGGCTGGCGACGGCAAAAGGGGGCGGCGGGTCAAACTTCACCCGGCCTCGCGGGCCGGAGCGGAGCTTGCCAGGACCCGCGAGAGCGGGTTCTCCTGCTGCTGGCGGCACGCGCCGGATTGCGAAAACGCGATCGGCTTGTGCGAATTTTCCGCTAAATGATACCGGAAGGTCTGACAGCCCGCAGCATTGACCCTGCTGGCGGGGCTGTTTCGGCGCGGGTTTTAGGCACCGATGCGCGCGTAATGGCGCCACTTTCGATGCTGCAGCGGTGCTGCGACCGTGCGCCGCGGCGCGCGAGACAGCGTGGCGAGGGAATGCATCTGAGGAGACCTGACGAAACGCGCGGCGCGCGCGACGCGACATATTAGCGCGGGCTTGCACGCGCCGCGGGCCGCGATCGGGGGAGTGTCGCGCGGATGCTTCGGTGGAAGCCGCGCGCCGCCACTACTGCGTAGTGCGTCAGTCTTCGAGCCGCAGGCGCGCCATGTACGGCAGATGATCGGAGAGCCAGGCGGTCTCCTGCGCGGGCTGGATCAGCTCGACGGGCTTGAGGCCCCGGACGAACATCTTGTCGAGCGCGAGCGCCGGCGAAAAGGCCGGAAAGGTGCGCGCCGGCTCGCCGAGCAGCGTCGCGACTTCCTGCAGCCCATGCTCCGCGAAGAGCGGCACGGAGTCGTTGCGCCAGTCGTTGAAGTCGCCCGCCAGCACGAGCGGCCCCTGCGGCGCCTCCTTCACGATCCAGTGCGCGATCCAGTTCATCTGCCGCAGCCGCGCGCTGCGGGTGAGCGCGAGGTGCGCGCACAGCAGCGTGACGGACTGGCCGGCTATGTTTGCGCGCGCAACGAGCAGCCCGCGCCGCTCGAAGCGGTGCGCAGAAATGTCCCAGCGTCCGCCCAGATCGAGCGGATGCGGCGAAAGAATCGCATTGCCGTGCCGCCATGAAGGCTTGAACACGTTGGGCCCGAGGGCGATCTGCAATTCGAGCGCGGTGGCGATTTCGGTGGCCTGGCAGTGCCAGACGTCGTCGAGCGGGTCGCCCAGCTGCGCGCCGAAGGCCGAGGCGAGCACCGGCTGCGGCAAGCGGCGGGCCATCGCTTCCTGGAGAAACCAGGCGTCGGCATGGGTGGACTGCACCCAGCGCCGCATCGCCTCCCAGGCCTCGAAGCCCAGCGGCGAGCGGCCCTTGTGCAGATTCCAGCTCACGGCGACGAAGTCTTTGCTCAGTGAGGTGTCGATGAGCGGTTGTTCGGGATTTCGCATGCGTTTTTTTCTAACGGATTGGGTCACGCCGGGTCGTGCATTGAATTGTTGCGGTCACTGTGCGGATGCGGACGGCGGCGCGAGCGTTGCGCGTACCCGGTACGCAAGCGAGGGGTTCTGGTCGACGATCTGCCAGGTCACCCACTGCCCATCGGGCACGATCAGGCCCGGGTGGCTCGCGTTCACCTGGCGCGGCTGCGGTGGCAGCCGGCAGCCTTCGGGCGTAGTCGGCACGGTGTCGTTCTCGAGGGTTTCCTGCGCGTCGACCGACAGGACCACCAGGTTCGCACGAACCTGCAGCGGCGAAACGGTGATCGTGCGCGAGAGATCGATGCTGCCGGCCGGCTGATCCTTGCAGCCCACGCGGTGCGAGACGACCTTGTGATGCGTGTCCGTGTGCGCCTGGCCGATCGAGGTCGTGCCATTGAACGCGTCGACTTGCTGGCCGTCGCGCATCACCTGCAGCTCCCACTGGACAGCGCCCTGCGTGACAGGAGCGGGCGCACCGGCGGTCCCGGCTGGTGCAGTGGGCGGCGGCGGGGGCGGTGGCGTCACGGCGCGTGAGGTCGGCGGCGGGGGAGGCGGAGGTGGCTCCGCCGGCGCTTGCGTGCCCGGCAGGATGGGCGGCTCCGAAGGCGTCGTATAAGCCGGCTGCGCCGTTGTTTGCGCCAGCGCGCACACGCTCGTTCCGGCGAGGGCGGCCAAGAGCAGCAGGGCAAGGCAATGTTTCCACAACTTCATATAGGTGGCTCCGTGCACGGCGCCGCGCGAGGCGACAGTGTCGGCAACGCTACGGCGGGGCGGGTACGTTCTGACCATCGATCCTATACCGGGTTCGCAAACGCCGGACCGCAGCGGTTCATGGGAGATGGGGGCGCGGCAGGCGCGCTTCAACCATCGCGCGCCGAGTGATTGATTATTGAAGCGCAACAAACATAAATAACTTGGGGTGTTTTGTCGAAAACTGTTGTCGTGGCTGCAACGCTGACTTGTTCCTTATCGGGATGGTTTTTCGATAGCCCGTGTTTACACTGGCTTCCACGCGCCCATCGCGTTGTCCGGATTCCGCCGGCTGGCCAGCATCGGTTGCAAAGCTTGCCGGGCATCGTCTCGAAGGAGCATCGCCATGAAGCAGTCCGTTACGCTTGCTGTCCTGCTGGTCAGCGCCGCCACCGCTCTTGCCACTGCGCCCGCATTCGCCGGCGGCGATGCGGCGACGCCGGCGGTTCAATCGCTTCCCGTCGCGGCGGTCGCCACGAACGCCCCGAAGACGCGTGCCGAGGTGAAGGCCGAGCTGGCCAGCGCCCGTGCTCACGGTGAACTGAGTCTGGACCCGAATTCGCCGGCTTATCCGCAGCAATACGCGATGGGCGGCTATACCGCGCCTCGCGAGCAGGCCGCGGGCTTTTTCCGCGCACACAACGTCGCCAACTGACGCTTCGGCGCCTGCGCGCCGACAGCCCTGCTCTGTTCCCTTCCGCTCTTTCCTTGCGAGAGTCTGGCGTAGCCTCCCCGCCGGGCGGCGTACAATTTTTGTCAGGCGGCGGCGCGCGTGGTGCGCTGCCCACCCCATGGCAGAGAGGATCGCGGTGCGGCCGGCTTGCCTGCCGGCGCTGCGAAGGCGGGACGCAGGGACATGGACCAGATCGAATGCGTGGTGATCGGCGCGGGCGTGGTCGGCCTCGCCGTTGCGCGTGCGCTTGCCGCGCGCGGGCGCGAGGTGATCGTGCTCGAAGCCGCCGAGGCCATCGGCACCAGCACCAGTTCGCGCAATAGCGAGGTGATTCACGCCGGGCTCTACTATCCGCGCGGCTCGCTCAAGGCGACGTTGTGCGTGCGCGGGCGCGAAATGCTCTACGAGTACTGCGCGTCGCACAATGTCACGCACGCGCGCTGCGGCAAGCTGCTCGTCGCCACGGCGGCGAACCAGATTCCGCAACTCGAGGCGATTCGGGCGCGCGGCAAGGAAAACGGCGTGTTCGACCTCACGCGTATCAGCGGCAGCGAGGCGCTCGCGCTCGAACCGGCGCTCGAATGCGTCGCGGCCGTGTACTCGCCGCAAACCGGCATCGTCGACAGCCATCAGCTCATGCTCGCGCTGCAAGGCGACGCGGAGCGCGACGGCGCCGTGATCGCGCTGAAGTCGCCGGTCGAGTCGATCGATGCGCTGGGCGGCGGCTTCACGGTGCGAACCGGCGGCGACGCGCCGATCGACATTCGAGCCACCTGCGTCATCAATAGCGCAGGCCTCTATGCGACGAAGCTCGCCAAACGCATTCGCGGGCTCGACGCGCGCCATGTGCCGCCGTTCTATCTGGCGCGCGGCAATTACTTCAGCGTTTCGGGTCGGGTGCCGTTCTCGCGCCTCATCTATCCGATGCCCAACGACGCGGGCCTCGGCGTGCATCTCACGCTCGATCTGGGCGGCCAGGCGCGCTTCGGCCCCGACGTCGAATGGATCGATGCGGTCGATTACGACGTCGATCCCCGCCGCGCCGATTCCTTCTACGCGCAGATCCGCACCTACTGGCCGGCGCTGCCCGATGGCGCACTGCAGCCCGCTTACGCGGGCATCCGCCCGAAGCTCTCCGGGCCGGGCGAACCCGCCGCCGACTTCATGATCCAGGGCGCGGCGTCGCACGGCGTGCGCGGCCTCGTGAACCTGTTCGGCATCGAGTCGCCGGGGCTCACGGCTTCACTGGCGATCGCACAGCGCGTGTGCGAGATGGCTTCGTTCGATTGATCGGGCTTTGGGCCCTTCTTCCGCCGAGCGGCATCATGCCGCTCACTTATCTCCGGCATTGCAGCGTCACCGGGGCTTGCTTCGTTGTTAAGCTTCTTCGCGACGCCGCCACCAGAGCGGCTCAGAGGCATGCGCGGCACGCGCCACACCCTGGCGCCGCGCGAAAACCCAGCGAACGAATCGCCACAATACTGGAGTGAGTCACATGAAATCGTCCCGCCGCAGCTTTCTGATTACGAGCATCGGCGTCGCTTCGACGCTCGCGCTTTCGCGCCAGGCCTTCGCCGACGCGCCCAAGGCTGCCGAATCCGATCCCACCTCCCAGGCGCTCGGCTACAAGCTCGACGCGACCAAGGTCGACCGAGCGAAGTTCGCGAAGTACGCCGCCGGCCAGGACTGCAGCAACTGCACGTTCTACCAGGGCAAGGCCACCGACGCGTTCGCGCCGTGCCCGATGTTCGGCGGCAAGCAGGTCGCGGGCAAGGGCTGGTGCAGCGCTTATAACAAGAAGGCGTAACGAATCGGCGCGGGTGGTGCAGGGCGTAGCCCACATGCCTGCCCGTCCGCGCACGTTCTTCATGAAAGCGCAGGCGCGCTAGCGCCGCGCCTGCAGCAGCGGCGGCCGACGGTTGAACCACGGGCGCGCCGCCTCCAGTTGCGCCGCGAGGCGCAGCAACAATGCGTCGTTGCCCTCGCGCGCGGCGAACTGAACGCCGATCGGCAGCCCACGAGCGTTCCACGCGAGCGGCACCGACATCGACGGCTGGCCCGTCAGGTTGAAAAGCTCTGTGCAGCCGGCCCACGCGAATGCCTTGTTCGAGGCTTCGGTCAGCAGCTTTCTCATCAGCACTTCCACCGGCATGGCCGTGACCGCGCGCATCTGGATGCGCTCGCTCTGGCTTGGCTTCAGTTCGCCGATTTTCACCGGCGGTGCCGCGAGCGTCGGGCACAGCAGCACGTCGTAGCGCTTCATCAGGTCGGCGAGCTGCGCCGTGATGCGCTGCTGTACGTCGAGCGCCGCCGGCAGCTCGCGCTCGCCGAGCTTCTGGCCGATGTGCGCCATGGCCCAGGTTGCGATCTCGAACTCCCGGCGGTGCGGCTTCGTGCCCGTGATGTCGTCCGCGTGCAGCACGTACTGCTCGGCCACCACCGACCACAGCATCAGGAACGCCTCGCGCGCCTGTGCGTAATCCACGGGCAGCGAAAACGGCTCCACGCGATGGCCGAGCGACGTGAGCAGTTCGGCGGCATCGTCGAGCGCGCTGCGCACTTCGGGCGCGAGTGTGTCCGCGAACATCGGCTCGGTCAACAGCGCGATGGCGAGCGGCTTCGAGCCGTCGAGCGGGGCGCGCGCGGCGGCGAGGAAGGTGCCGGGCGCGCCGGCAGGCAACGCGGGGTCGCCGGCGATCAGGTCGAGCATCAGCGCGCTGTCACGCACGCTGCGCGATACGGCGAGATCGACGCCGAGTGCGCCGGGCGGGGGCGGCACGTCGGACGCCGGCTGGAACGCGCGCGACGGCTTGAAGCCGAAGAGCCCGCAGCACGACGCCGGAATGCGGATCGAACCGCCACCGTCGGACGCGTGCGCGAGCGGTACGATGCCCGCCGCGACCGAGGCGGCCGCGCCGCCGCTCGAGCCGCCGGGCGTGTGATCGAGGTTCCACGGGTTGCGGCAGGGGCCGAACAGCTCGGGTTCGGTATAGGGCATCTGCCCGAGCTCCGAGGCGCTGGTCTTGCCGAAGATATTCAGGCCCGCGGCGCGAAACCGCGCAACCACGGGCGCGTCGGCGGTGGGAATGTAGTGGCGGTAATGACGGCTGCCGAGCGTCATCCGCAGCCCGGCCACGGCCGCGCCGAGGTCCTTGACGAGAAACGGCACGCCCGCGAGCGGCCCTTCGCTCAGCGCGCTCACGCCGTTGCCGGAGGCCTCGATGCGCCGCGCGCGCTCGCGCGCCGCTTCATAGTCCTTGAGGACGATGGCGTTGATCGCGGGATTGGCGGCTTCCGCACGGGCGATGGCGGTGTCGAGCAGCTCGCGCGCGCTCACCTCGCGGCGTCGCACGAGATCGGCGAGGCCGATGGCGTCGTATTCCAGATAGTCGGATTGCAAGGCGCGCACTCCTCGTCGTCGGGTTGGGGCCGGGCTTGAGCGATACGGCTACGCAAGGAGTGTAAGCGGGCGGCGCGCCTGCGGGGTTTGTCGTTGCGCGCGCATCGATGCAGCAAGGCGTGCGCAACGACGGCCGGGCGACAACCGTCGTCGCCGCCCGAAGGGTATTACAGATGCTCGGCCAGGAAGCTCAACGTGCGGCCGTGCGCGAGCGCCGCAGCGTGCTGGTTGTACGAGGCGCGCACCGAGCAGTTGAAGCCGTGATCGGCGTTCGGGTACAGGTGGAACTCGGCGTTCGGGCGGCCCGCGAAGCGCTCCTTCACCTGGCCCACCGCCGAAAGCGGAATGCCGTGATCGAGTTCGGCGTAGTGGAAGAGGATCGGCTTGGTGACCTTGTCGGCGAGATCGAGCTGATTCTGGATACCGCCGCCGTAGTACGACACCGCCGCATCCACCGAACCGCTGGCGGCCGCGAGGTAGGCAAGACGGCCGCCGAAGCAGTAGCCGATCGCCGCGACCTTGCCCGTGCACTCGGGCAGCGCGCGCAGCGCAGCCGCGGTCGCGGCGATGTCCTCGACCACGAGGTTGACGTCCGTCTTCTGCATCAGCGCGATGCCGCGATCGCGGTCCGCGCCCACGTAGTCGAGCTCGACGCGAGGGGCCGCGCGCCAGAACACGTCGGGGGCGATCGCCACGTAGCCGTCGAGCGCATATTGCTCGACGACGTCGCGGATGTGCCCGTTCACGCCGAAGATCTCCTGCAGGATGACGATGCCCGGACCCTTGCCGCCCCTGGGCAGCGCGAGGTACGCGCCGAAGCTGTCATTGCCGGCGGGAATGTCGATCCATTTGGTCGAAACGCTCATGTTGTTTCTCCGTCTTCATCAATGAGTCATGCGACGCGCCGCAGCGCTCAGGCAGGCGGCTCGCACACTGCCCGCGGCGCATCGCGAAATCGGGGAGCCAGTTTGCCATAGGCCCTTGGACCTCTGCAGCGCACGCCACGGAAAACCCGTTCTCGCAAGCGGATCGTAATGATCTCGATTATTCATTTTTCGGGCAGGAGGGCTTTGGCTAGAGTCGGTAGCGATTGCATCGTCATCGCTCATTCAGCCATACAAGGATCGCCTCATGAGTTCTACTCCCGCGTTGCGCACGTCGCCCGACTTTTCCACGCCGTTCAGCCGCCGCTTCGGTTTGCGCCTGCCGCTCGTGCAGGGGCCGATGGCGGGCGGCCCGACCACGCCCGCGCTCGTCGCGGCGGTGTCGAACGCGGGCGGGCTCGGTTTTCTCGCCGGGGCGGCGCTCGCACCCGAAAAGATCGCGAGCGAAGTCGCCGCGATTCGCGCGCTTACCGACAAGCCGTTCGGCGTGAATCTCTTCGTGCTCGACCCTGCGAATCCCGACGAAGCCACGGTGCGCCGCGCGCTCGAAGCGATCGATCCGGTGGCGGCCCAGCACGGTTTGCCGCCCGGTGAGGCGCTCGCACGTTACGCGCCCGACTTTCGCGCGCAACTCGACGCGGTGATCGAACTGCGCGTGCCGGTGGTGAGCTTCACGTTCGGCCTGTTGGCCAAGGCCGACGTCGCGCGCCTGCATGCGGCGGGAAGCTACGTGATGGGCACGGCCACCCACGTGGCCGAAGCCATCGCGTGGCGCGACGCGGGTGCGGATGCGATCGTCGCGCAAGGCGCCGAAGCGGGCGGGCACCGCGGCACGTTCATCGGCGAGGCGCCGCACGCGCTCATCGGCACGATGGCACTGGTGCCGCAACTCGTCGATGCGGTCGATGCACCAGGTGCGGTCGGCCTCCCGGTCCTGGCGGCGGGCGGCATCATGGACGGGCGCGGCATCGTCGCGGCGCTCGCGCTGGGCGCGCAAGGCGTGCAGATGGGCACCGCGTTTCTCGGCAGTGCCGAAAGTGCGATTCCCGCTGACTGGAAGGCGCGGCTGCGTGCGTCGACGGATACCGCGACCTCGGTCACGCGCGCAATCACCGGACGCCACGCGCGCGGCATTCGCAATCCGCTCATGCAGCAGCTCGAGGCTCGGCCCGAGACGGTCGCGCCGTACCCCGTGCAAAACGCGCTCACGCAGCCGTTGCGGCAGCGCGCGGCGCGCGAGAACGACGGCGATTATCTGTCGCTGTGGTCGGGGCAGGGCGCACCGCTTTCGCGTACGCGCGAGGCCGGTCTCGGCGCCGCGCAAATCGTCGCTGCGCTCGATGCCGAATGGCGTGCTGTGTCAGGCAAACTACCCGGCAAACTGAGTCACGACGCGTGAGGCAGGTAGCCGCATGAGAGGCGAGTCCGCAACGCATCGGCGTGCAAAATTAATCGAATGCTTACTTGAACCGGCACGCGCAAAAAAGTGCGTTCCGGGCGTCCGTGCGACTCGCAAACGTTATCGCGAATGGGAGGGGTTTTCATATGGTCGCACGGCACCCTGGTGTATTCCCGGAACGCGTGCGCTAACACACCAATAACTCCCGTCAAATAATCCAAAAAACGATTCGCGCGGGACCCCTCAGGGAATCTCCCAATAATTGGATCCAAAGTCCGGATGCCTTATTACATAAGGCTTGCGGTCGATTGATCAGGGTTTCGAACTGTTCTTGCAGTACGCATATTGGTACTCGCACCAATATCTGAAAAAAGTCCCCCAAATTAATTTGATCACCTACACTTGCGCGCAAGTATGGATGGGCGGCCCGCCATGAACGGACCATTCGCCATGCTGGCCAGGTGCATCAAGGATGCATCCTGCGTGGTCGTCCGCACGGGGAGCGACACGTTCGGGGCGCGGGAGCACTGGGCGATTACGTAGCTTTTGGGTTCGAAACTGGAGACTTACATGACTATCAAGCTTCACAAGCTGTTGCCGATCAGCGCTGCGGCCATTATGTTCGCGTCGTTCGCAACGGCAGCGAGCGCAGACGTTACGGTCAAGATTGGCCACGTCGCGCCGCTTACGGGTGGGATTGCGCACCTCGGTAAAGACAACGAAAACGGCGCACGTCTCGCAGTCGAAGAGATCAACGCGAAGGGCCTCATGGTCGGCGGCCAGAAGGTCACGCTCGTGCTCGACGCACAAGACGACGCAGCTGACCCGCGCACGGCCACCCAGGTCGCGCAGAAGCTCGTCGACGACAAGGTCGTTGCCGTCGTCGGCCACCTGAACTCGGGCACGTCGATCCCGGCATCGAAGATCTACAGCGATGCAGGCATCGTGCAGATCTCGCCGTCGGCCACGAACCCGGCCTACACGCAACAAGGCTTCAAGACGACCTACCGTGTCGTGGCGACCGACGCCCAGCAGGGCCCGGCGCTCGCGAACTACGCGGCGAAGAGCCTGAAGGTCAAGACCGTTGCCGTGGTCGACGACTCGACGGCTTATGGCCAGGGTCTCGCGAACGAGTTCGAGAAGACCGCCAAGTCGCTCGGCATGAACGTGCTGTCGCATGACGCGACGAACGACAAGGCCGTGGACTTCCGCGCCATTCTGACGAAGATCAAGGGCGAAAACCCCGACGCGATCATGTACGGCGGCATGGATGCCACCGGCGGCCCGTTCGCCAAGCAAGCCAAGCAGCTTGGCCTGCGCGCGAAGGTGCTCGCGGGTGACGGCGTCTGTACCGACAAGCTGGCCGACCTCGCCGGCGACGCGACCGACAACATCGTGTGTTCGGAAGCCGGCATGGCGCTCGAAAAGATGCCGGGCGGCAAGGAATTCGAAGCCAAGTTCGAGAAGCGCTTCGGCCAGCCGATCCAGATCTACGCACCGTTCACGTATGACGCTGTGTACATCATCGTCGACGCCATGAAGCGTGCGAACTCGACGGATCCGGCAAAGATCCTCGCCGAAATGCCGACGACGGACTACAAGGGCGTGATTGGCGAGACGACCTTCGATTCGAAGGGCGACCTCAAGCACGGTGTGATCTCGCTGTACAACTACAAGTCGGGCAAGAAGTCGCTGCTCGACGTCGTGAAGATGTAATTCGCGCTTAGCGCGTACTTACCCATTTCGCTCACGCGATTGGAAAAGCCCGCAGGTTTCGGCCTGCGGGCTTTTTTTCGTTTGGGGCTGCGCGTGACGCAGTTATCGATGCGCTTTCAGATCCCCAGCCGCCGCAGCACCTTCGGCCCCGCAAACGCCACGAGCGCCGCGCACAGTGCCACCACGGCGAGCCCGACCGTGAGGTTGGTCACCTGCGTGATGCCGCCGATCACCACCGGCCCGAACAGCAAGCCGAAATAGGCGATGCCCGCGACGTGCGCGAGCCCTTCGGCCGCGTGGATACCTTTCACGCGCGCAGCGGCCGCGAACAGCACCGGCATCATATTGGCGAGGCCGAGCCCCATCAGCGTGAAGCCCGTGAGCGCGGTGAACGAGAACGGCAGCAATAGCGCGCCGATCATGCCCGCGCACGCGAGCGAGGCGCTCGCCATCACGAGCTGCGGCGCGCCAAAGCGCGCGCGCACGGCGTCGCCGGCGAAGCGCGCCGCGGCCATGCCGCCCGAAAACGCCGCGTAGGCCGCGCTGGCGAGCGCAGGCGTGGAGAGCACCACGTCGCGCATGTAGACCGTGGCCCAGTCGTACATCGCGCCTTCGGCGATCAGGGCGATCAGCGCGATGGCGCCTAGCGCCCAGAGCGCGGGCGTGCGCCAGCGGTTGCCGGTTTTCGCGTGCTCGCCGTGCGTAGCGTGCGGCACGTGCGGCAGGACAGCCGGGCACGAGACGAACAGCACGAGCGCCGCCAGTGCCGAAGCGAGAAAGAGATGCAGCGCCGGCGCCATGCCGCGCGCGAGCAGTGCGCCGCCAATCGCCGCGCCCGCCATGCCGCCCAGGCTGAACATGCCGTGCAGCCCCGACATGATCGGCTTGGCGACGGCTTCTTCCACGGCGCTCGCTTCGGCGTTCATGGCGACGTCGAGCGTGGCCATGCCCACGCCAAAAAAGGCGAGCACCACGATCAGCATCCAGTAATACGGGACCACCAGGATCAGCGCGCCGCACACGGACATCGTCAGGCCGCCGGTGAGACAGGCGCGGCGCGAGCCCACGCGCGCGATCCAGCCGCCGATCGTCGTCATCGCGGCAATCGAGCCGCCCGCGACCGCGAAGAGCGCATAGGAGAGCAGCGCCGGGCTTAGATGAAACTTGTCGCGCACGGTCGGCACGTGCACGCCCCACGACGCGTACATCATGCCGGCGACGAAAAAGAGCGCCATGGTCGCGATGCGCGCGCGATGACGCGTGGCGGCGGGCAGCGCCCGATGGTGGGCGGCTGGGCTCGCAACGGCGAGGGCGGGGTCGGTCGGTCGGTCGGACACGGGAATTCCGGGCAGAAGGAAGAGAAGGGACCAGGAAGGCGCCTGAAAGCAAACGATGATTCTAACGAAGGTGCGACTGGCCTGTCGCAGCGCGTTGGCCGGGCCGGCTGCTCTAATATCAGGAGCATCCATCGTTCGACTCGAGGACGCGCCCTTGAAGATTCCCGCTCACGCCCCGCTGCATCTGCTGCACCAGGCGCCTGTCGGCACGCTCGCCACGCACTCGCGCGAGCCGCGCGGTTTTCCGTATCCGACGCTGCTGCCGTTCGCGCCCGACGCGCAGCACCGTCCGGTGATCCTGGTGAGCCGTCTGGCCGAGCACACGCGCAATTTGCTCGACGACCCACGCGCGGGCTTTCTCGTCGCGCACGCACCCGACGCCGACGTGCTGAACGCCCCGCGCGCCACGCTGCTCGGCCGCTTCGAACCGGTCGCGCCGGTCGCGCCGGTCGACTCAGCCGCCCACGAAGCGAGCGAGGCGCTGGCGCGGCGCTACGTGCGCTATCACCCGGACGCCGAGCGCTATCTCGCACTCGGCGACTTCACCTTCTGGGTCATGCACGTCGAGCGGCTGCGTTATATCGGCGGGTTTGGCGCAATGGGCTGGATGGACGGCGCCGACCTCGACGCGCTCCCCCCGCTCGCTCCCGCCGACGAAACCACGCTGATCCGCTTTTTCGAAACGCACCCCACCCGCCGAGCCGGACTGGACCTCGCAGGCGTGGATCGCTACGGCGCCGATCTCGTGATCGACGGCGCCCGCACGCGCTTTGTCTTCGATGCGCCACAGTTTGATTTGCAATCCTTGCATGCGGTGCTAGCCGACTGCATTGAGCGCCATACGCAATGACGGTTTATTCCGCCCATGCGGGCGTTGTCCGCCGTCCTATCCTATATAGCGCGTCGCCTCATGCTGCTTCGCAGCAACCGGTTTCTATCCCCGTTGATTGGCTCAAAGTTGTCATGCGATGAAATGTTTGACGTATTTCAACGCATTTAATTTTCATCCGCTGCTAATTATGAGATGTGGATTTATCTGGCAAAAGCGGGATTTAGTAAAAATACCGATTTGCACGAAATGACAATGAGTTAGAGGCTTGCTGGAAGGCGCGGGATTGGAAATCTGGCTTTAATTATTTTTATTGCTTACACGCAACCCGGCATTCAAATCTGTGTTAATCTCGCCACCGATTTCCGAGGCACGCATCTATCAATCGGCATACTGACGCGAGATCAGTAGCCATTAAGATCAAACCACAAGGGCACCTATGTCTTCCTACAAGGAACTTCTCGCTCAGCGAGAGAAGCTGGAAAAGCAGATTGAAGAGGCGAAGGCTCGCGAATATGCCGAGGTCCTCGATGAAATCAAGCAGAAAATGGCCGACTACGGCATTACCCTGGCAGAACTCGGTGGCGGCCGCGCCAGCGCCAAAGCCGCGAAGGCAGCCAGCCGTTCGCGTGCGAGCGTCGCGCCGAAATACCGCGATCCCGACAGCGGCAGCACGTGGTCGGGCCGTGGCAAGCCGCCGCGCTGGATCGCCGGTCAAGACCGCGATCGTTTTCTGATCCAGAAGTAAATCAACTTGTCAGCGGCGCGTTTGAACGCGCTGCGCATGAGTGAAAGCAGGAGCGGAGTCGGGCGAGGTATCTCCTGATTCTCGAAAACAAGAAGCCGCGCAGTCCGGGGACGCGCGGCTTTTTGATTTTCTGCACCATGTGCGGTTTGGTTCGAACCGTATCCACGGCTTGAATGAGAATGCTTCCTGGTCTTGTAGGCATCTGATTTAAAAGAGATTTTTAGGGCTATCCATAAAATCGTCGCATGCAGTCGCTACAATCGCGGTTATTCCCCTAATTTGCTCTCTCGCCGCGCATGACTTCTTCCGCCGCCCCCCCGTTCTCAGATAAACACGAGGTCGCACGCCGTACGACGTGGGTCAGCGTTGGCGTCAATTCTGTTCTGGTGGTGCTGCAAATCGTCATCGGTGTGTTTGCGCATTCGCAGGCGCTGATTGCCGATGGCGTGCATTCACTCGCCGATATCGTCTCCGATTTCGTCGTGCTGCTGGCCAACCGGCATAGCGGCGCCAAGCCGGACGCCGATCATAACTACGGCCACAGCCGTTACGAGACGGTCGCGTCGTTATTCCTTGGCGCATTATTGATTGCGGTGGGCGTCGGCATGCTGGTGCGCGCCGGCACGCGCATCATGAATCTCGGCGATATTCCGGCGCTGCACGTGAGCGCGCTGGTCGTGGCGCTCCTCGTGCTGGTTTCCAAGGAAGGGCTCTTTCGCTACATGCTGCGCGAGGCGCAGCGCGTGCGCTCGGCCATGCTGATCGCCAATGCCTGGCATGCGCGCTCGGACGCGGCTTCGTCGCTCGTCGTGGCGATCGGCATTGTGGGCAGCCTCGCCGGCGTGCGGCTGCTCGATCCGATCGCGGCGGCCATCGTCGGCTTCATGGTCGCGCGCATGGGCTGGGTGTTCGGCTGGGACGCGCTGCAGGACCTCTCCGACCGCGCGCTCGACGAAGCCGCCGCCGCGGACCTGCGCGCGCTGCTGATGGGCACGCCGGGCGTGCTCGACGTGCACGAGATGCGCACACGCAAGACCGGCGACCTCGCGCTAGTGGATGCGCACATCCTCGTCGATCCGCTGATTTCGGTTTCGGAAGGGCACTACATCGCGGAGACGGCGCGCGCTCGCCTGCTCACCGACGCACGCGTGCTAGATGCACTGATTCACGTCGATCCCGAAGACGACATGCACGTGCGCTCCGTGGCCAACCTGCCTGCGCGCGACGACGTGGCCAGGCGCCTGCGAAGCGAGCTGGCGGAGCATGACGTGCATCTCGAAGGCATCACGCTGCACTACTTGAGCACGGGGCTGGAGATTCAGGTGGTGCTGGCCGCGGCGGACGACGCGCGGCGCGTGGCCGCCATGGATCTGGAAGCGCTGCGCGCGCGCCTCGGCGCGAGCAAGCTCGTCGTCATGCAGGCGCTCGATGCGCATGGCGCACTGGCCGCGCACGGCAAATCGCGCGAGTCGCATTGAGTGCGCTCGGCGCGGCGGAGAAGCCGCCGCGCCGTCGTGGCTTCACAGCGGCAATTGCGTATCGAACTTGATTTCCCGCAGCACGACGCTCGTGCGCACCTGCGCCACGGCGGGAATGCGGAAGATGCGATCGTGCAGGAAGGCGTCGTAGGCCTTGATGTCGGGTGCGACGATCTTGAGGATGTAGTCCGATTCGCCCGTGGTGCTGTAACACTCGGTGACTTCGGGGCAGGTGGCGATCTCGCGTTCGAAGGCTTCGACGCCGCCTTCGGTGTGGCGCGTGAGATGGATATGCGCGAGCGCGCAGACGTGCAGGCCAAGCTTTTCGCGATCGAGCAGCGCCGTGTAGCGCTGGATCACGCCCGACTGTTCCATGTCCTTGATACGGCGCCAGCAAGGGGTGCTGGAGAGCCCCACCTGGTCGGAGATTTCCTGGACCGAGCGGCGCGCGTCGAGCTGCAGCAGGCGCAGGATCTTCTGAGAGAACGTATCGAGTGTCAACTGCGCCTCCATTGCGTCGCTGTATTCCTGAATGTTAGAGGCCAGGAGAACAGAACGCAATGCGAAGCGCAGATGATGAGGGAGATTACCTAATTTGCCGGAGTGCTCGCGGCGTTTTGTCCTGAGTCGTCCCCATCAGCGGCGAGCGCGGCTTGCTGCGCGCGCAGGTCGGCCAGCATGTTGCAGAAGAGGGCGCCTTGCTCGATCGCGTCGTCGAGCGCGACATGCGTGTGCGGGTGATCGTCGAACCAGTGCTTCGGAAAGCGCGGCTTGATGCACTTGCGGTACGGCAGGCCCGTCATCGCGAAGGCGAGCGTCTTGATGTCGAGCGCCGACCACGAGAACGGGCAACGCCCGGCAAAACGCATCATGTACCAGAACATGAAGGTGAAATCGAAGCCCGCCGGCATCGCCACGAACACGGGCTTGCCGGGCAGCGCCTCCACCCATTCGACGTAGGCGACGAGCGCCGCCGCCGGGTCTTGCAGATCCTTGCGGCATGCGGCCCAGGCCTCGGGCTGCGTCTCCCACCAGGCGGCCTGCACCGGATGCGGCGCCGCGCCTTCGAGCATCTCGAGATTGGCCGAGAACGTGGCGATCAAACGCTTGTCGGCGGTGTACGCCGCCGAAGCGAAACTCAGCATCGAATGCGGGCCGGGAATGGGACCATCGGCCTCGACGTCGGTGCTGACGTAAATCTCCTCAATTGCGGCTTGATTCATCTTACTTTTCACTCTCATCCAGGTACGCCATCTGCGACGTAGGGGTTGGAGCGGCGCTCCTCGCCGAATGTCGAAACGGGGCCATGGCCCGGCACGAACGTGACGTCGTCGCCCAGCGGCCAGAGCTTTTCGCGGATCGAACGGATCAGGTCCGCATGATTGCCGCGCGGGAAATCCGTGCGGCCGATCGAACCCGCGAACAGCACGTCGCCGACCGTGGCAACCCGGTGCTTGCGGCTGAAGAAGATCACGTGACCCGGCGTGTGCCCGGGGCAGTGATAGACCTCGAGTTCCTCGCCGCCGAAGCGCACCGTGTCGCCGTCTTGAAGCCAGCGCGTGGGCTCGAACGCCTCGGCGTGACCGAAGCCGAAGCGCACGCTCTGCTGCGGCAACTGGTCGATCCAGAAGCGCTCGTCTTCCTGCGGGCCTTCGATCGGTACGCCGAACTTCGTGGCGAGCGCCTTCGCGCCGGCGCAGTGGTCGAGGTGGCCATGGGTGAGCAGCACCTTTTCCAGCTGCACGCCCTGACGTTCGATCTCGGCCTCGATGCGTTCGAGGTCGCCGCCCGGATCGACGACGGCGGCGCGGTTCGTCGTTTCATCGACGAGCAGCGAACAGTTTTGCTGGAACGGCGTGACGGGAATCAGCGTGACTTTCATGCGGGGATCGTGGGGTTCAGGTCTCGCGGGGCGGGTACAGCGACGCGTCGAAATCGACGTCGCGTGCCGAAGGCCCCAGCCAAAGGATCGATTGTACCGGGGTGCAGGAAGCGCCGCCGACGCCGCTCGCGACAGCCTCAGTCCCTTGTCTGACAAGGGATGCGGCGGCGCAAGGCGAACGGCTTTGTTACATCAATAGTGAAAAATCATGGAGATTTGTGAGGCACTGGCGTGACAGGAATAACTTTTGGGTATAATGCGACCCATCACGCACGGAATTCGTGCTTTCAAAGGGCGGTGTGACCTTCGTAAAAAAAAGAGGTCGCATACATCGCCGTCAAGCAGTGCTGTCGTTCTAGGCGGGCCGAAACAGGCTGCCTTACAAGATAGCAAATCAGGTGTCGATCCGTTCGACGCCGCACGTCTTGCCCAGCCAGGTGCCACGCGCCTGCAACGGCCTACATGCCGTGACGCTGGGTGGGGCCTACGCCGCCGTTCCTGTGCGCCGAGAGTTTCCGGCGCGCCTGAACGAGCTTCATCGTTCGATGGCGGCATGTGGGGTCTGGTCAGGCTGCCGGGGACAGGTTGCGCCAGACGTGAAAGATAACTAGCGGTTAGCGGCTTATTAGGGCTGCATCCGGGCATTGGCACGCGTTCGCCTTTTTCATTCCAGGCGAGCGATGGCGAAGCTTTGCCCGCGACCGCCGAAGCCTTTCCGACAACGCGCACACATGGCGCGGGACAGGCTTCGAGAACGTGATGGCAATGTTATGAACCTTAGACTGACTCGACGACGACTCGGGAGTCTCGCAGCCGTGTCCATTCTGGCCGGTTGCGCCGTGCCGCCTGCCCAGCAGGACCAGGCATCCAGCGACGCCCTTCGCACGAAGGACGCGGCTTTCACTGCGCCGCAGGGCTACGGCTCCGCGCTCGCTGCGCTGCCCGCATCGGGCACGGCGAAGGACAACTCGCTCGCGAACGCCGAGGCGATCGACGAGAACGGCCCGGACGTCCACTCGTTCCACCAGACCGGCCGCGCCTCGTGGTACGGCCGCGCGTTCCACGGCCGCCGCACCGCAAGCGGCGAGCGCTTCAACATGAAGGCGCTCACGGCTGCGCACCGCACGCTGCCGCTCGGCTCGTATGTGCGCGTGAGCGTGCCCGGCACGTCGAAGTGGGTAGTGGTGAAGATCAACGACCGTGGCCCGTACGCACGTGGCCGTGTGCTCGACCTCTCGTATGCCGCCGCCAAGCTCCTTGGCGTGCAGCACGCGGGTACGGCGAAGGTGGACATCGAAGGCCTCACGCGCCAGGAAGCGAAGGCCGCGCAAGCGGATATGCTTGCCGCGAACTCGAACATCGATCACTAAGCGATCTCGTTTGGGCGTGGCGCTGAGTGCGCCGCGACGCGCCCGAGGCTGACCCGCCTGGCAGAGTCGAATGCACATGCGAAGGGCCGCCTGATTGACTCAGGCGGCCCTTCGGTTTTTCTGGCTGGTGCTTTTGACTGTAGTCGGCTCAGTCGTCCGCTTCTTCCCCGCCTTCACCCTTCAATTCCAGCGCCCGCGCGTAGAGCGCATTGCGCGACGCGCCCGTGAGCGCCGCCGCGATCTTCGCCGCGCCCTTTATCGGTACTTCCTGAAGCAGCACGCGCAAGAGCGCGTCGTGATCGGCTTCGCCTTCCGCCTGCTCGCTCGCACCTTCCGCCACCAGCACGAACTCGCCGCGCTGACGGTTCGCATCCGCTGCGAGCCACGTTGGCGCTTCGGCCAGGGTGCCGCTCCAGAGCGACTCGTGTAGCTTCGTCAATTCGCGGGCGATGAGGATGCGGCGCGCGGGACCGAACGCATCGGCGAGCGACTGCACGGTTTCGACGATGCGATGCGGGGCTTCGTAGAACACCATCGCGTGCGTATGCGAGGCGAGCGGCTGCAATGCGGCTGCGCGCTGCTTGGGCTTGGGCGGCAGAAAGCCGAGGAACGTGAAGGTCGAGACCCAGTCGCCGGCAGCGGAAAGCGCCGTTGCGAGTGCGCTCGCGCCAGGTAGCGGCATGACGTTCAGGCCGGCGGCGCGCACCGCGTCCACGAGTTTCGCGCCCGGATCGGAAATGCCGGGCGTGCCCGCGTCCGAAACGCAGGCCACGCGCTCGCCCGCGCGCAGAAACTCGATCACACGCTGCGCCGCTTCGCGCTCGTTGTGCTCGTGTACGGCGACGAGCGGCTTCGAAATACCGTAGCGCGCGAGGAGCTGGCCGGTGTTGCGCGTGTCTTCGGCGGCGATGCGATCGACGAGGCCGAGCACGTGCAGGGCGCGCAGCGTGATGTCGGCGACATTGCCGATGGGCGTGGCCACGACGTACAGCGTGGCGGCCGGATATTGCTGGGCCTGTGCGAGTTCGAAGGGGGACGAGAGGGACGTCATGACACGCAACGCGCGAAAGCAGGAAAAGAGGCCGACATTGTGCCACGCGGGCGCGAGTGCACCCGAGGGAAGCGGCGCGAACGAAAGTGCACGCGTCGACAACTTTTGCGCGCGAGCGCAGTCGAATGCCCAACGCCGCGCGACGGGCGCGCGTTTCGAGGCGCACGCCCTGGCGTTTTTGCGTCGCGAGCGCCTGGAACTGGTCGCGCGCAACGTGAATTGCCGCGGCGGCGAACTCGATCTCGTGATGCGTGAGCGCGACGGCACGCTGGTTTTCGTGGAAGTGCGCGCCCGCGCGCGGCCGGAATTCGGCGGGGCGGCGGCGAGCGTGGGATGGCGCAAACAGCAGCGCGTGCTGCGCGCGGCGCGCTACTTTCTCGCGACGTGGCGCGCCGCCGATGCGAATGGGAAAGCGGCCGCGCAGGCGCGAACGCCGCCCGCGTGCCGCTTCGACGTGATCGCGTTCGAGAGCGGCCGGCTCGTCTGGCTGCGCGACGCGTTTCAACCGGAAGCGCACGAGAGCTAAAACTTACGCGATAGAAAGAAGGGTGAAAATGAACGCCCTCGAGTGCGCTAAACTTGCGGCACGCCGCACCGCGCGGAAATTTTGCGATACCCGCAGTACAGATTAGAGAGTCGATGTCCGTCGAACGCATTCAACAGCACTTCCGCGATAGCGCAGCCACTACGCTCGCGGCCATGGAAACCCTGGCGGTCCCGATTGCCGCCGCGGTCGATACGATGTTCGCCGCGCTCGCGAACAGCAACAAGATTCTCGCGTGTGGCAATGGCGGATCCGCCGCCACTGCCCAGCAACTCGCCGCCGAACTGATCGGCCGGTTCGAGCGCGAACGCCCGGGCCTGCCCGCGCTCGCGCTGACCACCGACGCCTCGGTGCTCACCGCCGTTGCCAACGATTACGCGTACGAGCAGGTATTTGCGAAGCAGGTGCGCGCGCTCGGCCAGCCCGGCGACGTGCTGCTCGCCATCACGACCTCGGGCAACTCCGTAAACGTGCTGGCCGCCATTCAGGAAGCGCACGAACGCGAAATGGTCGTGATCGCGCTGACCGGCAAGGGCGGCGGCGACGTGAACAGCGTGCTCGCCGATACCGACATTCAGCTGTGCGTGCCGAGTGACCGGACGGCGCGTGTTCAGGAAGTGCATCTGTTAACTATTCACTGTCTTTGCGACGGCATCGACGCGATGCTGCTGGGCGAAGACTGACACCGTAAGACGAAGAGAGGGGAAGTTGATGAGCAGATACGGCATGACGCGCGCGCTGGCACGGACCACGCTGACGATCGGCTTCGCAGCCTCGCTCTGCGCAAGCCTGCAGGGCTGCTTCCTGGCGCTGGCGGGCGCGGCGGGCGGCACGGCGCTGGTGGCAACCGACCGCCGCACGGTGGGTTCGCAAACCGAAGACCGCGAGATCCAGGTGAAGGCGCTTGCCGATCTCGGCAAGCAACTGCCCGATACGGCGCACGTGAACGTGGCGGTGTTCAACCAGCGCGTGCTGATCACGGGTGAAGTGCCCGACGACGCCTCGAAGCAGAAGGCCGAGAGCATCGTGCGAGCCGTGACGAACGTTGCATCGATCGTCAACGAGCTGGCGGTGCAGCCGGCCAGCTCGTTCTCCTCGCGCGCAAACGACTCGTACCTCGAAGGACGCGTGAAGGGAGAGCTGATTGCCTATAAGGACATCTCCGCGAACAACTTCAAGGTGGTGAGCGAGCGCGGCACGATCTATCTCATGGGGCTGGTTACGCCGCAGGAAGGCAATATCGCCGCCAACGCGACGGCCGGGGTGATGGGCGTGACGCAGGTGGTGAAGTGCTACCAGTACATCGACCCGCAACAGGCGACGGTGGCGACGGCGGCTGCGCCCAGTGCGCCGGCGGCGGCGCCTGCTGCCGATGCGCCGACGGTGGGGGCGGTGCCTGATTCTGGTGTGACCTCGCAGCCTATTGAGCACCAGGCGCCCGCGCCCGTGACGAATTCTTCGGCTACGAAGCCGGGGAACACGGGGGCTTTGTGATGCGGCGGTTTGTTGGTGGGGTTGTGGTTGCTGTGGTTGGTCTTGGTCTCGCTTCGCCCGCTTTTGCTGCTGTGCCGGATGGGTTGAAGGTCGCTCAGGCGAATGCTTGCATGGGGTGCCATGCGGTGGATCGCAAGCTTGTGGGGCCGTCGTTTACGGATGTCGCTGCGAAGTACAAGGGCGATGCAGGGGCCCAGGGCAAGCTGGAGAAGAAAGTGCGGGACGGTGGGGCAGGGGTGTGGGGGGCTATTCCGATGCCGTCTCACCCGGGGATGAGTGCCGCCGATATCCATTCTGTCGTGGCTTGGGTGCTCGCCGGAGCGCCTTCGAAGTAGTTTTGCTTGGGGTCAAATTCGACGCTTGGCAAAACGGATTTTGTGTGTGTAGAATCGGTGATTCGTTGGGGCGGTAGCTCAGCTGGGAGAGCGTCGCGTTCGCAATGCGAAGGTCGGGAGTTCGATCCTCCTCCGCTCCACCAATAAAATCAAAGGGTTACAGGCGATTTTGCCTTGTAACCCTTTTGTGTTTATGGGGCGTGTAACCGCAGTGTAAGCGTATTCGGTCCACCTCAATCCATTTAGCTCCAGGCGATAGGTCGGACCGCTAATCTGAAGCTGGCACCGCCGCTGCGCCGATCATAGCGCGGTGCGTAAACACTGCAGGTTGGGAGCCAGAAACCCAGAGCGATTTCCTGAAGCCACTTCGCCGGTGAACAATGGCTCTGTCCGTCCCTAATATTCATCCCTGGTCTGGCCGCACGCGAAGGGCCATGCGGTGATAGGTGGGATCAAGGTCATCAGCAACTCCCAATGCCCATTCACGCCAAGCAACGTATTCGTCCGAGGGCTCAGCGGCGCGGCCAAGGCCACTATCTAGTAAGGCGAGGTACGCACGGATCAGTTCAGCATGCCGCCACTTCTTCGCCTCCAAAATCAACGCTTGGCGACGGTTATTTTCCTCCTCAGACTCCCGCTGTCTCGCCGCTCTTTGACGTTCTTGTTCGTGGCGCCTGATTTCAGCCTCTTTGGATCTTTGCTCGCGTTCTGCCCATTCGGCGACTCTCAGGGAGGAAACGCGGTGTCGCCGGTAAATGGCTGCGAGAATGTCGTCCAGTTGATCCTCCAGCAGTCGGTCCACGCTGTCGACTATTTCAGCGTGCCCCGTGCCTTGTTATTCGATAAATAGTGCGAGCTTTCCCGTCGGCGCCAGGGTACGGACTCGTACGGGGGATTGGTTCCACGTATTAATTTGATGCCGTGTGCCCTTGACTAGCTTCTCCGTGATCCGGATATCGACGTGGGCACCTGTTTTTGACAACCTCAGGCGTTCTTCACCCTTTGACATATGAACTCCGAATCCTGCCTTCTCAGCACGGTGGCAGATCGCATTTAGCAACCTTAGTCCTCGCTGATAGCTGCCCAGAGACAACCGCGCCGCGAGCTTCCGGTGCGTAGTGGTGAGTAAGAGCTGCCCAGCATCGCAAAAGGACAGCCAGCTCCCGAAAGCGGCGTCTGGGTCAGGCGGACGTTTCTTTCCGGCATGGTGCTGCTCCCAATCATGAACGTTCTTCAGACGTTCAGCCCGAGCTGCGTCTGTTTCGAACTGTTGCCGCAGTTCATGAAGGGCATGATGCCACCGATATCGCTCTAGGACGGCCATACAGTTGAGAGCAGCGCTACGTGCCCGCGCGGGTGCTGGACCAGCAGAACTTTTGTTCAAACGGCCAACGTCCGATTCGCCCGCTTGGACCACCGTGGAGGAGGTGCAAGCGTCGGTGGTGGTGCCGCTCTGCCTCCTCCCGCTAAAAAGTTGACTGTCAAACAATAGTTACTTGAGCCGGTCGCGGGCAACTTGAGCCTTCATGTAGTTCAGCTCGCCTCTGGCATGGCGAAGCACTGCCTCCACTTTTTCATGCTGCCCTCTCGGATACCAGATGGCGGTGATGCCTAGTCGCGAGAGTTCTCCGTTGCGTGCAACCAGAGCATCAAGTTCCTCAGGTGCTTGCTCTATAGCAAAGTGCTGAGGAAACAAGACATCTCCTGCCGCAGCCTTGGTGGCTTGAAAGACCTGCAAAGTGCGGTCGTTCCTCAAGCTACAACCGATGAACAGTAGGCTGTTATTCCGGTAGTACCGGCTTAGTATCTTGGGCACAGCCCGATGTAGGTCCAACGTGGCTGCGCCGTAAGCCTGATCGTACTGCGCTTTACTCAGGATGCAATGCGCCGGGTCCTTGAAGTCTCCGTGGATCTTGATGATCACGACCTTCTCCGGATCCGGAAGCTCCATGGCCGTCACGCCATTAATCACTTGCACATGAGGCGTTTCACCGGAATCGAACACCTGCTCCAGCAAGCGGTCGTAGTTTGTCGTGATCAGCGTGTCGGTGAACAGCTCCGAGATGAGCAGGGTGATGCCCTGGATGCTACCGCGCTTACCAAATACATCGCGGATTTCCTGAGCAAACGCATCGCGCCCGTGTTGCCGCTCGATATGCTCGATGAACTCTTCGTACTGGCCCTGAGCCAACCATGCCTCCACCTGTGCGGGTGGAATGCCCGCCGTGCGGCCCTGCTGTCGCAAGTGGTTCGCCCAGGTCGGAAAGCCTCCTCCCACTGAGATGCCGGCCCCAATGAACGGAACGACGTCTTGCGCAGCCAGGCGCTCCACCAACTGGTTGAAGCGCTGTTCATTGCGGTCAAACCAATGCGTGCCGTCCTCCTCACCGTAAGTCTCGATGAAGTGCTCCCGGCTAAGCACCTCGAAATGACGTTCGGCGCGATAGGCCTTCAGCGCTTGCTCGTAAGCTTCACGGTCGCCGGCGAAGAACGCCTTGCTAGTGTTAGACAAACCGACCTGGCCAAGCTTCTGCAACAGCGGAAGGTCGAGATCACTCTCCCCCTGATCGATCCAAGCATTAAAGTCTTCAAACAGCTCGAAGTCGGCGTGCCCATCCTGTTGGCACCAAGTTTCAGGCTGGCCAGACATCATGCTCCCGCAAGCGCTTTCTCGGCCACCGCGTCGGCCAGATGCAGCTGGGTGACCTGTGCATCGCAGAGGCGGGCCTTGAGCTGGTCGCACAGTGCCATCAGTGTGTCGACTTTGGCGACGATGCGGTGCTGTTCGGCAAGGGGCGGCAAGGTAACCGGCATTGCTCGCAGGCCGGAAAGAGGCACTGTCTTTTGAGCGATACCCGTTGCTATTGATGACGCATAGTTAAATGCAAACGTCGATTTTAGAAATAGGTAAAGATACGCAACGGGAGTTGAGTTGGTAGACTTCAGAATCGCTACGTGTCGTTGCACGCAAAATCTGGAATCGCTATTGATTACCACCGGAATTCCATACGACCCGGTGACTGTATAAAGCAGATCCAATGAGCATGGCCTTCTTCCCCAATCAAGGTTTTCGTAGTACGTCTCTGGTACGTATTTACAGTCTGAAAAATCAACAATTCCCTTATTGAGGTTTCCGATAACCAAGAAAGGTACTCCGGAATCTGCCTTCGGTGGCGCTTGATGGTCGCCATCCGTTACTAGCGCAGTCAATTCTTGCAACGATGCGCAGCGCCACCCACTCGGCAGACCAAGCGGCGTTACACCATCAGCAATCGCCGGTAGCGGCTTTTCCTTTCTGATCTTGCCTTCCTTCACCAGCTTGCCTTTTTCACCGGCGATTTTCTTGAGCAGTTCGCTGGAAGGTTCGTCCTTACCGTCTTGCGGGACGAGTTTACCCATCACAGCAAGGTCCAGAATGGCCTGCTGAAGCCGGTCGATGCTTTGTTCGGTGGTGAACAGGGTATCAAAGTGATTGGCGATGCGTTTCCAGGCACTGGCGAACTGTGCGTAATCCGATGCGCTCGTCAATATATTTAGCAGGGTCTCCACCAAGGTTTGATGCGCTCTGAGATTGACCCCGGCCTGTTGCTCAAGCTGGTCGCACAGCGCCATTAGTTCGTCTACTTTTCCGACGATACGGTGTTGTTCGGCGAGAGGAGGGATTGGCAAGACAAGCTTTTCCATCCGCTCTTTCGTCATGTGAATCATGGCAATGCCATTACCTGACGCTTTAATTGAGGCCGATATTGCTTCTAGATAGTTTCTAAAGAAAAATTTATCTACATGAGACTTGCTAAAAAAATCCATCTTCCATATGTGGTAATGGTAGATGACCTTTCCCCCCTGCCAAATGAATGGGCCAAAAGAGGCTGACCATGCATAGATGAGATCGCCGTCATCAATGTATTTTTCTGGTTCTAATTCCAGATCCGAGTAATACCACTCGTTCGAGGTGAACAGGTTGCCAACTCTCAAAAGCGGCGTGCCTTCCGAAAGCATCTCGGGCTTTTTATAAGCTCGCCCATTAAGGACGTTAATGACATCACCGAGTCTCGCTAGTGCCCATCCTTCTGGTAGCGGAAACGGAGCGTCGTTCCCGTCAATCGCAGGCAGCGGCCTTTCCCTCTTGATCTTGCCTTCCTTCACCAACCGTGCCTTTTCAGCGACGATTTTCTTCAACAGTTCGCTGGCGGGTTCGTCGTTCGGGTCTTGCGGCACCAGCAGGCCGCGCACTGCCAGCTCGAGAATCAGCTCACGCAGTTTCTTGATGCCGTAGAGCTCAATCTTGTTCGAGGAGCCACGCCCCGCAGCAGCTTTCCGCTTGATGGCAGAGGCCCACAGGTCCAGATGCTGGATCAGCAGTTGGTCGACAGCGTTCATGCGCACCTCGCTCCAACCAATGCGCCTGCAAGAATGCCTTTAAGCTGGTCCTGCAGCTTCTGGATTTCCTTCTGCTGGCCTTGGTATTGTGCCAGCAGCTCGTCCGGGTCGTGGCTAGTTTGCTCACCCACATGCGGGTTCTTGAAGTCGAGGTTGTAGTTGCGGGCGGTGATGTCCTCGATGCTCACTTTCCAGGCCTGCGGGGTTTCCACGCGGCTTTTGAAGCCGTCGGCCTCGCTGCCCCACCACGCACGTTCGGCTTCAAACTCCTCGAACTGCATTGGGCGGGTCTTGTTGTAGCTGACGACACCTTCCGGGTAGGGGTGTTCGTAAAACCACACTTCCGTCGTGGCCGGCCATTCGCTTTCCGGCTTCTTGGTGAAGAACAGGACGTTCGTCTTGATACTGGTGTACGGGTTAAACACGCCATTGGGCAGGCGCACGATGGTGTGCAGGTGGCACTGCTCCAGCAGCATCTGTTTCAGGCGCGTTTTCATGCCCTCGCCAAAGAGGAAGCCATCGGGCAGCACCACTGCGGCGCGGCCGTTGTTCTTCAAGAGCTTTACGACCAGTGCCATGAACAGGTCGGCGGTTTCGCGGGTGCGCAAGGTGGCCGGGAATTGGTTTTCCACCCCGTCTTCTTCCATGCCACCAAAAGGCGGATTGGTGACGATTACGTTGACCCGGTCGGCCTCGCCGTAATCCTTGTAGGCGCGGCGGCTGAGCATGTTGTCGTGCTCGATCTGAGTGGGCGTGTCGATGCCGTGCAGGATCATGTTGGTGGTACACAGCATGTGCGGGAGCGCCTTCTTCTCAACGCCGTGAATGCTGCCCACCAGCACCGATTCATCAGAGGCGTTTTTTACATAGTTCGCGCGCTTGTGGTCGATGGTGCACGCCAAGAAGCCGCCCGTGCCGCAGGCCGGATCCAGCACGCTTTCGTCGAGCGTAGGATCCACGCGGTCGACAATAAATTTGGTGACGGCACGGGGCGTGTAGAACTCGCCGGCGTTACCTGCGCTTTGCAAGTCTTTCAGGATCTGCTCGTAGATGCTGCCGAAGGTGTGACGGTCTTGCGTGTTGTTGAAGTCGATCTCGCAGATCTTGTTGATGACCTGCCGCATCAGTGTGCCCGACTTCATATAGTTGTAGGCGTCCTCGAAGACGCTGCGGATCACAAGTGCCCGTTGACCATTTTCACCGCTGACGGT
This sequence comes from Paraburkholderia nodosa, assembly GCF_001718195.1. Taxonomy (GTDB): domain Bacteria; phylum Pseudomonadota; class Gammaproteobacteria; order Burkholderiales; family Burkholderiaceae; genus Paraburkholderia; species Paraburkholderia nodosa_A. Next base: position 263,480 of record NZ_MCNV01000007.1, on the reverse strand, counting down.
CAGCTTGGTCTTCAGTGTCGGGAAGAGCTGCAGGTTGACAAAATCGTTGAGCTCGTCGCCAGTCATGCCCTCCGGGTCGGCGGCCCAGTTACGCCACCGCAAGTGCTCGGGCAGCGGCGATTTGTAGCTATCTTCCAGCAGTTCGATTTCCGCTTCTCGGTCGTCGTAGATCTTAAGGAAGAACATCCACACCAGTTGGCTGATGCGTTGGGCGTCGCCGTCGACACCGACATCCTTGCGCATGATGTCCTGAATGGACTTGATTACACCACTTACGTTACTCATTAAATTCCTGGTCAGCTTAACTTGCTTCTTTGAATAGTTCGTTTTCGAGCGCTTGCAGCGCTTCCTCGTACTTGGCCTTGCCGCCGAATACGCCGTTGATGATCTCCACTGGCGTACCGAGCGTCTTAAAAGGCTCCAGCTTCAAGACGTTGTTATTTTCAATGGTCATCACGCCCTCATCGGCGTACTTGTCCAATAGCGCCTCGAGCACCGCCCGGGCTTGCCCGCCGTATCGGGTGAAGTAGTTACGCTTTTTAACCTTGTTGGCCCGTTCATCGCGGGTCAGCGGGGGCTGGTCAAAGGCGATATGGCAGATCAGATCGAAGTCGCCGTAGTCCTTTCCCACCTCTTGGGCCAGCTTAGGCAGTTCAATGCCGTACTCGGCCAGCTCTTCGATAATGGCGGCCTTTTTCTTGGCGGTGTTCCACTTTTGCAGGAAGTCATCCAGCGAAGAGAACTCCTTGCGGATGCTCTTACGGCTGTAATCGCGGTAGCTTTCGGTCACCATCTCGCCGTCTTCGCCGAGGTATTCCACGCGCTCCGAGAGGATGCGCACCGCCACGCCGCCTACATGGTACTTCTTGACGTCTTGACCTTCACCATCCTCGTCCGCATTGTCCCCATCATCACCGGGGTCTGGATCAGGCGGCACCGGGTCATCGTCGTTGTCGGGCTCATAGATGACGACAGGTTCCCCATCGAACGCCGGATCTTTGAAGAGCTCGGTGGCCTTCTTGAAATCCATGACGGTGAAGAAGTACTTGTTCTGTAATTCGTCAATGCGCGTGCCGCGCCCCACGATCTGCTTGAACGTGGTCATGGAGTTCACGGTCTTGTCTAGCACGATGAGCTTGCAGGTCTTTGCATCTACCCCAGTGGTCAACAACTCAGAGGTGGTGGCAATGACGGGGTATTTGCTTTCCGGGTCGATGAAGTTATCGAGCTCGGCCTTGCCTTCCACACTGTCGCCCGTGATGCGCATCACGTACTTGCTGTTTGCCTTGGCCAAGGGGCCAGCTGCGTTGACGATGGCTTTGCGCATGCGCTCGGCGTGGTCGATATCTTCACAAAAGATGATTGTCTTCTGGAAGGGGTCCGTGGCATTGAGCAGCTTCATCACGCGCTCTGCCACCAGCTTGGTACGCTGGTTCAGCACCAGGATGCGGTCCATGTCGATCTGATTGTATTGCCGTTCTTCGAGATCGTTGCCTAAGTCATCCTTCATGCCAGGCGGCGGCGTCCAGCCAATGATGTCCTTGTCGATGTCAATGCGCACGACCTTGTAAGGCGCCAAAAATCCATCTTGGATGCCCTGCTTGAGCGAATAGGTGTAGATTGGTTCGCCAAAGTAGGTGATGTTGGACGCGTATTTGGTTTCCTTGGGCGTGGCGGTCAGGCCGAGTTGAATGGCGCCGTCGAAGTACTCCAGGATCTCCTTCCAGGCCGAGTCGTCGTTCGCGCTACCACGGTGGCACTCGTCGATGACGATCAGGTCGAAGAAATCCCGCTTCACCGACTTGAAGATCTTGTCTTCCTCGTCCGGGCCCGTGAGTGCCTGGTACAAGCCAAGATAAACTTCGTATGACGGGTCGATCTTGCGGTTGCGGATCTTGGTCATGACCGAGCCAAAGGGCTTGAAGTCGTTCACCAGGGTCTGGTCAGCAAGGATGTTGCGATCAACAAGGAAGAGGATGCGCTTCGCTTGTTTGGCCTTCCACAGGCGATAGATGATCTGAAAGGTCGTATACGTCTTGCCGGTGCCTGTGGCCATCACCAGCAGCAGGCGCTTTTCGCCTTGGGCCACTTTCTCGATCACGCGGTTGATTGCCTCGGCCTGGTAGTAGCGCGGTTCCTTGCCACTTCCGTCGTCAAAGTAGGGTTCTGTGACCAGCGGCTCTTGGGAATCTTCAATTCCTCGGAAAGACTTGTAGCGCTGCCAAAGTTCATCTGGTGATGGAAACGCTTCCATCCCGAACTCGGTCTCAGTATCTTCGCCTGACGTCGCTGCCTTGTTGTGGCTGGCAAATCCGTCGCCGTTGGAGCTGAACGCACAGGGCACATCCAGCAGTTCCGCATAGCCCAAGGCCTGCTGGAGGCCATGGCTGGTGGTGTGATTGTTGTCTTTGGCCTCGATTACCGCCACGGGCACGCCCTTTTCCTTCTGCAAGACGTAGTCTGCAAACTTCTTTTTCTTCTTATTGCGTGAAGAAAGGTTGCCGCGCACGACGACGGGTCCGGGCGTCAGTGTGACCTCACGGCGAATCTGCGTCATCTCATCCCAACCTGCTTGGGCGACGGCAGGTGTGATGAATTTGGCCTTGATGTCGGACTCGCTGAGTTCTTTCTTTTCTTTTGGGTCCATGCGGTCTTGCTCAAGAAAATGACGGTTGCCCGCCTAAACGCTGCTCATTTATTTCGCTTGATTACATCTGGGCGCAATAAATGAGACCACCAAGCCTGCGCAGAAAAAACGTAACGTCAGTTTAATGACGCGATTCTGCCATAAGTCCCAGATGTCCTGTGGACGGCAGCTTCGGCCCGATGAATGCGGGCGGATGGCGAGATACAGTGCGGAGCGGACGCGTGAACGTCTCGCCGACGACGGAAGCGTACGACGGTCTGTGGCCGCTGAAGTATTGAATTCAGCGCGCGAGTGCGTGGCTCGCGTGTTGCCCAACAAGACAGCAAGATAATTGCGGACGTCTCGCGCGGTTGCAATACGGGCATGCGCATCTGTCGGCAAGCGCGTATTGTGCCGTTATGAGGGAAACACCGGAGGAGAGACCGATGCTAGGACTCCAATACGTTGGGATGGCGCTCAACCACTGGCAGAAGTGGCGCCCGAAGGAGTACTGGCAAATGCAGAAGGACGGGACGCTGAACGAGGAGGCCCAGACGGCGAGCAAGCGAGCGGCGAGGGAGGTGGCGTCGCTGATGGAAGCGGGCTACCAGAAGCACGAGGCGGAAGAGGTGGTGCTGCCGGAGCTGATTCTCCTGCCCCCCGAGAAGTAAAGCCGCGCAAGCCGGCGTTCGAAGGAGGAAACGGCGCCGGCCGAGTCCGCGCCTGACCTTATCGAGATGGCACACGTCGAGATCAAGGAGGCCGCCTGGCGTAGGGAGACCCTGTTTCAGGGTAGCCTTCCAGTGCGCCGCGATTGCATTGCGCGGTTTCGCGTAGCCGAGAATCAGTGCGACCGCGAGCGACAAAGTACGGCTAGTCGTCGACCATGACGGTGCGAACCTAATGCCATAACGGCTCGTAGTTTCGGCTGCACACTGCCTGCGTCGAATTCGATTCGGTAACCCCAATCTGACATTTCTGGCGCGCGAAAGTGTCAGCCGAAGATATCAGCCTGAGGTATACCCCCTTTTGACAGTCGACTTGCTACGCCCCGGTAATTGGATTCTCTGCGATCGAATGGAACGGGCCGTTCCCATATCAGGAGCAGGCGAAAGGCGCTGAAATGGTTGGTTTTTCCGGTGCCGGCGTATCGAGCGTTTCTGGCGAGCAGTCATAGAACGTCTATGCTCTGTAAAAAAGACGTAGGGCTAGGCAGCGCATAAGCGCGCAGGCGGCTGAAAATTGGACTGAGACCTTAGGGGAGCTCGTGGATCACGTCACACCAGAAAGGCGCAGCTGGTTGATGTCTCGCATCTCATCGCGGAATACCAAACCCGAGCTGGCTGTACGACGGCTGCTGCACGGCTTGGGTTATCGCTTTCGCATTCACTACGGGGGCTTACCGGGAAAGCCCGACATTGTATTTACCAGACGTAAGAAAGCGATATTTGTCCATGGCTGCTTTTGGCACGGTCACGTTGGCTGCCGTTACGCGAAGCTGCCCGCTACCCGTGCGGACTTTTGGACCGAGAAGATGAGGCGCAACAGGGAACGCGATATCCGAACCAACGATGCGCTTGTAGAACTAGGGTGGGGCGTAATGATCGTCTGGCAATGTGAGTTAAAGGAAAAGAGCAACGCCCACTTAACGGAAAAGCTTGTCGCTTTTCTCGGTCCTCCTAAAGGGTAGCCGCAACGGCGGATGCCGATAACTCTGGTCCCGATCGACAGGCTTCGACGCGTCGCGTAAAATGCGCTGCAATCTGTTCCGTCCAGTGGACCAATGCCTACAGTTATCGACCTATTTTCTGGCGCCGGTGGGCTTAGCCTAGGCGCTGCCCGTGCTGGTTTTACCGTGAGCGGATCGGTCGAGATCGACCCCTTCGCAATTCAGGTACACAAGCTGAATTTTCCCAAGGCGCAACATCTCCCTCTGGATATCGGCACCTTGTCCGGCAAGCGGCTTCTTGCCTCATCAAATCTGAAATCGGGCCAACTTTGTGGCTTAATCGGTGGCCCCCCATGCCAAGGATTCAGTTCGATCGGACATCGGATGGAAGGCGACGAGCGAAATGATCTTTTCGCTCACTTCTTCAGGCTGGTGTCGGAGACAAACCCTGCGTTTTTTGTCGCTGAGAATGTTCCGGGCATCCTTGACGAACGGTATGACACGACTCGCGAGCGCGCGTTTGCGAATGTTCCGAAGAAGTACCGGATGTTGCCACCTGTCAAAATACAAGCCGATCAGTTCGGCGTTCCGACGACGCGCACTAGGATTTTTTTCATTGGATTCGATCCAAAGCGGTTCCGGCAGCCACTTAGCCCTGATCTCTTCGCCGCTCCGTCAGAAGGGCTATTGACCACAGTTGGTGAAGCTCTTCGCGGGCTTCCAGAATTCATCGATCCGGCGTGGCAGACGGCTGAAGAAGGGTGGCGTCCAGTCAAGAAGAACGTGGAAAACTGGTTTTTTGAAAGAGTGAAGAACGCGGTGCCCGCGGACGTAGGCGACCCAATCTCCCTAGAAAGGTATTTGGAGCGCGACGAGGTATCGGGATGTATGGGAACCCGCCACACAGCCGAGGTGCTGGCCCGATTTGCCAATACCATCCCAGGGCGAGTTGACCAAATCTCAAAGGCAATTCGACTCAAGCACGACGGGCTCTGTCCTACCCTTAGGGCAGGGACAGCGAAGGAGAGGGGCAGCTATCAAGCCGTCCGCCCCATTCACTACTCCCAACCGCGTGTCATTACTGCAAGAGAAGCTGCGCGACTACAAGGCTTTCCGGATTGGTTCATCTTTCACGAAACCAAGTGGCATAGTTTTCGGCAAATCGGCAACAGCGTCAGTCCGCTAGTTGCCGAATTTATCCTTAAAAGAATCTACCTAGCGGTTGCCGGCTAGATAGGCGATTCGACGAAGATGGGGAAGTGCCGGTAGTGTCTCCGGTACTTCTCCGCTTGCTCGCGGCCAATGCGCACCCCCTTTTCTTCGAGCTGCGCAGCAAACGCGTCCGTGCCTGACGGAAGGATCGAATCGAGTACCAGCTTTTCGCGGAGCGTTATCGGGATCAGGTCAAGGCGATGGTGGATCGGTGACACGCCTTCGGATTCAAGTACGGGGTCTTCAGTCAGCGCGGCTTCCCAATTGCCAACGCTTTCCGCTCCAGTGATCGCACCGCCAACCGTAACCATTTCCACGCCATCTTTGTGACAAAAATTAAAAAGAGGCACGAACCGGAGACGCTGCCCATTTTCCTCTCGGCCGCTTGACGTCACCTTGTGTGAGAGAAACGCTAATAGCGCGGCTGCCATGCATTCTGAAAAATCCATCTCCTTCACGTCCGCTGGTCGTCCAGTCGACGTCGTCAAATTCTGATACTTGGCCGGAACCACATCCCCTAGCAAGGTGTTCAAAGTTGCAACGGCACGCGGGTCTATAGTTACCCCCCGCTTTGCCGCAGCATCAACAGCCGTTTGCTTAATTTTGTAATTGCCGTAGTAGGCGTTAACGGAGACCAGTATGACTGATCCGACGTGCAGACGCTGTGCGAAAAGTGCTAGATCATCAGCAATATGTTCGTCGAGGTTACCGTCATAATCCATCCAGACGACAGACGGCTTTGCCCAATCGGCATCCTTCCACTCTGGCAACACCTCATACGACATCCCCGGCAGCACTCTCACGCTTCCATACGGCTTATTAAACTCCGCACGATCTGCATGCTCGGTATGCTCAATGGAGACGAGATCATCTATGCCGAGAAGGCGGTGAGCCAGTCGGTGATCCGCGAACCACATCGAGCCCAAACCAAGGTATCTGTATGCAGCGAAGTTGACCGTCTTTTTCGCGCGCATCAACAGATCAAAAATCAATTTGCGTTCGATATGTTTATTCGACCGGAGTTGATAGTCAAATCGTTCGAATGATGCAGCCATTATTTGCCTAGCTCCATCTCGCGATAATAATCAAACGTAAGATGGCCAACGTCCTTTGCGGACATTAGAGGATTGCCTGCATTCTTTTTTATTTCTTCAACTTCGCTTTTCTTTCTTTTAAAGGAAATTGTCACCAACGGCGGTCCCGATGTTCCGGACGTAATGGTAGGCAGTTTTAACGGGCGTTCGGATATTATGCCCTTGATTGGTGTCAATGAGTATACATCTACACGTGCGGTACCGCTTTCCATGCGTTTCGCATTATCGAGTTCGGTTTTTCGGCGATTCGTGTATTTAATAAAATCCTCTGTCAGTTCCTTCATTTTAACCAAGGCGCGCTGATAAAGCGGATTTGTGCTTTCTAAATCACGCTTGGTTGTCGTCCACGGAAGTTTGCTTTGATCGTCCGAGCGAAAAAATACAAATCCGGCAAAACCAGTGTATTGAAGGTGCCATACTTGAAAATCGTCGTCTCCCCACACGGTTTTATCCGATTTATCTGCTGCAAGGACAACTCGATCATTACAAATAACATACCAGCCAAACCGATCGACAAGACCTGGGCGGGCCTCATCGGGGATATCATCGGGTAGGTCCTCAATTAATCCGGCAATAACCGTGACACTGACGCCGTCGTCTTCATAGGAAATAACGCCGGGGGCGACAGATTCGTTTTCTTTTAATGCATATTTGTAAGATGCAACCGTGGTGTCATCAACTTTGATTTTCAATCCCTTGTCGATGAAAAAAGTATAATCTCGTGCGATTGCTTTAATCAATTCATTTTTAAAGGCTGTATCGGCGAATGAGTCCCCTATCCCCGTGTTGAGTTTTTCGATCGAAATCTTTGTTCCGCGCGACTCGGATCTCTCGATGTCGTTATATGAGAAATCCCAGTTTTTCTCATTTTGAATCCACTGATCTACATCGACGGAAACGACAAAGCTCGCGTCATCCGCATGGCTAATAATGTCTGCGGATCGGCCGATTTTGAAGATCGCGCGTTTCATGCCAATTCCATATAGACCAATTCCGCCTTTAACATCATTCTCACGTTGTGGGCGCCGTCCAAAATGGAATGCATATTTTATTGCGTCAGATAGGGTAATTCCGCCGCAATTGTCGTTAATAATAAACTTATCACGAGCAAGTGTTAGCTCAATGCTGTATCCGTCGAATGCGTTCTCGGAAAGCGAATCGATTTTTCTTCGTGCGCCGTCTATGGCGTTGTCAAGTAAGTCGAAGATACAATCAAGTAGCGCAATATCGCGCGTTATCATATTTACAAAGAAATCTTTGGTCGGGTCTGCGTTGATTATTTTACTGTCGGATTTTTTATTGATATTTTCCACTACAAATTCTCCTGTTTAAAGCCCCGTGCTGTGGTCGATGGCCAAGGCATCTTTTGGCGCATCCGTCACTTCAAGCGTATTCGCCGCGCATCTATCGCAAAGGTCTTGCGGAGCTGGCTAGTCTCAACTGTAAGATCGCTCATGCGTTTGGGCGCAGGGTGATCCGACGCGACTTTACAGATAATACGCCCAACATGCTGATCCCAAGAAGCTGCATGACAAAAGGTGACTCTGGCAGACAATGGAATGTATCGTACGCGCAACTGCAAATGTCGAAGCCCCGACATCGCGAGCGTTTCCTTCGCAATCTACTTCGTAGGAGCCCAAGGCGAACTGGTTGGAAGCCTTGTGGCCGCACTCCATCGCGGCGCGCATGACCGATTCGCCTAGCGGAAAGACTATTGTGAGCCTTGCCTAAGTCTGGCTTGATTCTTGGCCGCCATCCCCTTCGGAAATTTCATCTTTTTAATAGGCGAATTGCGTTCGGTCGGGGTAGTGCAGTGGACACTGCCGCCAGCGTTTTTTGCTACACTCGCTTGACACTGCTGTTACCCGGCAATCCGTAAGTTATTGATTTTAAAGGGTTGGGGCGTTTCGATCCTCCTCCGCACTCTAAGCCTTGATCTTGTCGTGCCACATGCGCGACAGATCGAGAGGGCGTCGGCGATAGTGTTTTTTGGCAATTGCCGACGGCTTGTACCCTTGGATTTGTGCGACAACGCCGACCGGGACCTCCACCGACTCTGACAATGTGCCGAATGAGCGGCGCAGGCCATGTAGCGAAAAATGCGGCAAACCCGTCGGTTCCAGCGCGCGATTGCCGGTGATGTATCTATCTCTTCCCTGCGAGGTGCGCATCTGCAATTTGATCGCGATTAATAAACCTTAAATAATGATCCGAGTAAAAGCAACTCTAGATTTTAGCGATAGTGGATTCGCTACAATTAGCCGTGACTCAGGAATTGAGCGGATTATTTAGACCTGTGTATGATCAGCGCAGGATTTAACCATGAACGCAATAGATCGAGAATATTTTATTGAACTTGGCGAACGCATTGCCAGGGCGCGAAGAGCGCGCGGCATGACGCAACAAGAATTAGCCGAAGCGCTCGGAATCGCACAGCAAACGCTAGCCCACTATGAAGTCGGGCGCTCGCGCGTGCCGGCATCGCTGTTGCCAGCTTTAGTGGACCGGTTGATGTCCTCTTTCGAAGAGTTGCTGTGCAGGCCAGTCGCGCGACAGCCAGGCAAAGGAAGTTCGATATCGCGCCTACAACTGCAAATCGCCGCAATCGAACAACTACCCAAGCCCAAACAGCAGTTCGTCTCACAAATGTTGGATACCGTGCTCGCACAGGCACGGAAGTAGTCGGAGTCTCAATGCAGTAAGCGAAGCGCGGGCCATGAGTGTTACCAGCACTCACAGCCCGCTGACCAAAACCAACTCAACCTAGGAGTTGACCATGGCTGACGCCAATCTTAATGCATCGCAGGCGCATCCTGAGCGCCGCGTAACCATCCAGCAGTCCTGGCGGTACCGCAAGTACAGTTCGCGGGCAAGAAATGACCCGCCGCTTTACCCCTGGCTCAAGCTTTCTGGCCGATGGCTCGAAGTCGCAGGCTTTGAACCAGGCCAGCGCGTCCGAATCACGGTCGAAGACAAAAGGCTTGTGATCACCCCAGACTGACCCGCCCGTCAGACCAAAGCCCACACCACAAAAAGAAGGCCACGAACCCCCAAGGCTCGTGGCCTTCACGCCTTCCACAGCCACAACCACCAAATCTTTTTTGAAAGACTGGATCCACAAATCCACTTGGAGTAATCTGCCCCAACGACTCAGCAACTGCAATGGCATCCTCCCGCACCGCACAAAACGGATCAAGCGCACAAAAATGCCTGCTACCAGTGTCCGCAACACCGCCGGCCTAGCCTTAACCGCCGAGGAAGAGGCCTACCGCTTCCTGCTGGAGGCCATCATCGAAGGCCGCTACGCGGCAGGCCAGCGCATCGTCGCCGAGACGGTTGCAGAAGAGCTTTCAATGAGCCGCATGCCTATCCGCGCGGCACTAAAAAGACTTCAAACCGAAGGCCTGATCATCCAGCGCCCCAACCGCGGCGCAATCGTCCGCGGCCTGACCGTGGAAGAAGTCCAGGACATCTTCGACATGCGCATCGCGCTCGAATGCCTGGCCATGCGCGTCGCCGCCCCCCGTTGCACTGAAGCGCATCTCACGAAGCTCCAACGCCTGCTGGAAGACATGGACGCCTGCGTAGGCGACACGGACACCTGGGTCCAACGCCACTGCGCGTTCCACGAATACCTGTGCGAAATCAGCGGCCGCACGCGCCTCTACCAGCAAATTCACTCGCTCTACACGCTGATCGAAGGCCCCATGCGCCTGTGGATCGAGCAGGCCACCTTCAGACGCAAACGCGCACGCGACGCCCACCAGATCCTCATCGACGCGCTGCGCACCCGCGACCCCGCGCAAGCCGAGCAAGCGCTGCGCGAGCACCTCGAATCAACCGTTCCCCAGATCATCAAGTTCCTCGAATCGCCCGCGTCACGAGCGTAACGCGTCGGCGTCCTAACTGTCGACGTACCTCACGCAGCTCACATTCAGCCAGGAGCCTCTCGATGTCAGCAAAACAGTTCAAGCGTCTTCGTCTCGCCGCCTGCGCAGGCTTTGCGCTCCTCGCGCAGGTTGTCGGCGTCTCCGCGGCGCAGGCCGCCGATCTGGGTCTCGTGAAAGGCGGCACGCTCACCTACTGTTCGAGCATGGATGCGCCGCCGCTCGCGTCCTACGACGAGAACCAGCAGCCGCGCGGCTTCTCCGTCGACGTGGCGCATGACGTCGCGAAGCAGCTCGGCAATCTCAAGGTCGAGTGGAAGGTCATGTCCTTCAGCGGGCAGATTCCGGCGCTGCAGGCGAAGCAATGCGATCTCGTGATCGGCCAGCTTTTCGACAAGCCCGAGCGCCGGCAGATCATCGACATCGTCGACTACATGTATTCGAGCCAGTCGATCATGGTGCCGCGCGGCAATCCGCATCACGTGCGCTCGCTCGACGACCTTTCTGGCATGAAGGTCGCGGTGCTCAACGGCACGACCATCAGCACGCTGCTCGACAAGGTAAACGAGAAGCTCAAGGCTGCGGGAAAGCCGCCCATGAACATCGTTGTCTATAGTTCGGATGCCGATGCATTTCAGGCCTTCCGTCTGAATCAGGTCGACGCCTACGGCACCACCTCGGAAAGCGCCGCGCACTTCCAGCAGGTCTCGGGCGACATGTTCGAGGAGGCGGTGCCCGGTTTCAATCGCATCGCGACCGGCATTGGCGCGCGCAAGGGCGAGCCGCTTTCGCCGGCCGTGGCGAAGGCCGTGGCCGATCTCGTGAAGAGCGATCGCTACGGCAAGATGCTCGCCACCTGGAAGCTCGAAAACGATCGCCTGTGAGCGTGGAGTGACGCCATGAATTTCAGTTGGGAAATCTTCCGGAAATTCCTGCTGGACCCAAGCCCGGCGTATCTGCACGGTTTGTGGCTCACGTTCTCGATCAGCGCCTGCGCGATCGCGTTCGGCGCCTCGCTCGGCCTGATTGTCGCGCTCATGCGGCTTTCGTCGAGTCTGCCCGTGCAGTATCTCGCGCGCGGCTATATCTGGGTCATGCGCGGCACGCCGTTGCTCATGCAGATCGTGTTCCTGTACACCGCGTTTGCCGCGGCGAACATCTTTCACTTTCACGATCTCGACTTCGGCATCATCTCGCTGCCCGGCAATATTCAGGCAGCCGTGCTTGCGCTCGGCATGAATTCGGCGGCCTATCAGGCGGAGATCATTCGCGCGGGTCTGAGTTCGGTGGATCGTGGGCAGTATGAAGCGTCGCGCTCGCTTGGCATGTCTTCCGTGCTGCTCATGCGCCGCGTCGTGCTGCCGCAAGCGTTCCGCGTGATCGTGCCGCCGCTCGGCAACGAGTTCAACGTCATGCTCAAGAACACCACGCTCGTGAGCGTGATCGGCGTGCCCGAACTGCTGCTTAGCACGCAGATGATCACCTCGGTGAACTTCCGCGTGTTCGAGCTATATCTCGTGCTCGGCATTTACTTCCTCGCGCTCACCACGCTTTGGGGTTTCGTGCAGCGGCGGCTCGAAGCCCACTTCGGCCGCGGCGAGGCGAAGCCGGCTGCGAATACGCGTCTGTTCGGCGCGCAAACGATGAAACTGCTGCGGGGGCGTTGACATGAACGAAGCACGCGAAATCGTCATCGAGGCGTCGGACATTCACAAGTCGTTCGGCTCGACCAAGGTGCTCAACGGCATTTCGTTGAGCGTCGCGAAGGGGGAAGTGGTGGTGCTGATCGGCTCGTCGGGGTCGGGCAAGACCACGTTCATCCGCTGCCTCAATCTGCTCGAGTCGTACGACAGCGGGCGGGTGCGCGTGAACGGCCATCTGCTCGGCTTTGTCGAACGCCCGAACGGCACGCTGGTGCGCGATTCGGCGCGTCAGCTCGCACGGCAGCGCCGCGATATCGGCATGGTGTTCCAGCGCTTCAATCTTTTTCCGCACATGACGGCGCTGGAGAACGTGATCGAGGCGCCTATCCATGTGCTGAAGATGCCGCGAGAAGAGGCGGTCAAGCAGGCAAAGGCGCTGATCGCCCGCGTGGGTCTTGCCGATCGCGCCGACCACTATCCGTCGCAGCTTTCCGGCGGCCAGCAGCAGCGCATCGCCATCGCCCGCGCGCTTGCCATGCAGCCGAAGGTGCTGCTCTTCGACGAGCCCACCAGCGCGCTCGATCCGGAAACGGTTGGCGAAGTGCTGCAGGTGATGAAGGAGCTTGCGGAAGACGGCATGACGATGGTCGTCGTCACGCACGAAATGGGCTTTGCTCGCGAGGTGGCCGATCGCGTGGTCGTGCTCGACCAGGGCGAGTTGATCGAAGAGGGGCCGCCCGAGCGTATTTTCACCGCGCCTTCGCATCCGCGTACGCAGACGTTCTTGAAGCGCACGTTGCGAACTGCCATGCCTGCTTCTGCATAGGCATGAGCTGCAATGCTGTGTCACGTGAAATAACACATCATCAGGATACCAAAAGAGGAGAACGCTTCGATGCGTAACTTCGAAACGCCGGGCCGCTCGCTCGTCATGGCTCGCAACGGCATGGCTGCGACTTCGCACCCGAGCGCGACGCTCGCCGCCGTCCAGATTCTCGCCGCCGGCGGCAACGCCATGGATGCCGCGATTGCCGCGTGCGCGGTGCAGTGCGTTGTCGAACCCGGCTCGACGGGCATAGGCGGCGACTGTTTCGCGCTCTATTCGCGCGGCGGCACCGATGACGTAGTCGCCTATGACGGCTCCGGCTGGGCCCCCGCGGCCGCGAGCGCCGAGCGTCTGCGCGCCATGGGCGTGGAAGCCATCGCGCGTCATTCGCCGCACGCGGTCACGGTGCCGGGCGCGGTGGATGCATGGACCACGCTCCATCGCGATCACGGCCAGTTGCCGCTGCGCGACGTATTCGCTCCGGCCATCCGTTTCGCTGAAGAAGGCTACGCCGTCGCGCCGCGCACCGCGCACGACTGGGCGGCAGAAGTGGAAACGCTCTCGCGCGACGCCGTAGCGCGCACCACCATGCTCGTGGATGGCGCTGCGCCGCGAGCCGGCTCGACGCACCGTCAACCGCGCCTCGCGAACACGCTGCGCGCCATCGCCGAATCGGGCCGCGACGCGTTCTACCGCGGCGCCATCGCGGCCGATCTCGTCGCGCAGCTTCAGGCGCACGGCGGCTTGCACACGCTGGACGATTTCGCCGAATTCCGCGGCGAATACGTCACGCCGATCCGCGCGAAATTCCGCGGATACGACGTGATCGAATGTCCGCCGGCAGGGCAGGGCGTCATCGCGCTGCTGTTGTTGCGTCTGCTCGACAAATACGACGCCGAAGGCAGCCCGCTCGACGCCGATCGTCTACATCGCGAGATCGAGGCGGCGAAGCTCGCCTACGCCGTACGCGACGCCGTGCTGGGCGACCCGCGCCATGGCGGCGTCGATGTCGAGCGCCTGCTATCCGACGACTATGTGGACGAACTCCGCAGCCGCATCGACCTCGAAAGCGTTCTGGACCCGGCCGCCGCGCCCAGCCAGGTCGAGCACCGCGACACGGTCTACATCACCGTCGTCGATCGCAACCGCAACTGCGTGAGCTTCATCAATTCGTTGTTCTATCCATTTGGCAGCGGGCTGATGGGCAAGGAATCCGGCGTGATGCTGCACAACCGCGGCATGAGTTTCTCGGTCGCGCCAGGACACCCCAACGCGATTGCGCCGCACAAGCGTCCGATGCACACCATCATTCCCGGGATGGTCACGCGTGACGGCCGCGTGCAGATGAGTTTCGGCGTGATGGGCGGCCACTATCAGGCCATGGGCCATGCGCACTTCCTCTCGAAGGTGCTGCATTACGGCCTCGACATGCAGGCGGCGATGGATCTGCCGCGTGTCTTTCCGCGCCCTGGCACGGGCACCGTGGAAATCGAATCGACCCTGCCCGCCAACGCGCGCGCGGTGCTCGCGGATCGCGGCTTCAAGCTCGTGCCCGCTGCCGGGCCGATTGGCGGTTCGCAGGCGATCCGCATCGACTGGGAGCGGGGCGTGTTGACCGGCGCGTCCGATCATCGCAAGGACGGCTGCGCGCTCGGGTATTGAGGCAGCACACGGTCGGAAAGAAGGGGCGCGAGCGCCCCTTTTTCTTTACTGCTGGATTTCGGCTTCGACGAGCTTCGCGAGCAACGCCAGCGACTCCTGCCAGCCCAGATAACACGCCTCGACTGGAATGATCTCCGGTATGCCTTCCTGCACGACGGTCATTTCCGCGCCGAAGAACACGGCGCGCAGCTCCACGGTCGTCTGCATGGTGCCGGACAGGTGCTGATCCTCGAACACACCGGTGTATCGCAAACGCTCGTTCGGCACGAGCTCGAGATATTCGCCGCCGAACGAATGACCGTGGCCGGCCGTGAAATTCTTGAACGACATCCGGTAGCGGCCGCCGACTTTCGCGTCGAGTTCATGAACCGTGCAGGTGAAGCCGTTGGGCGGCAGCCATTTCACGACTGCGCTCGCATCGAGAAAGGCGCGATAGATGCGCTCGGGCGGCGCGCGCAGCACACGATGCAGGCGGACGGTGTTCGATGCCATGTCTAAGCTCCAAGGGTGGTGGATCGCCCTGCAATAGTAGGCCACCCGCCCGGGACCCATCGCCTAAACTTCCCAATACCGAATCAATACCGAACACCTGGCCGCATACCCATCGGCCGGATAGCCCGTAGCCGCTAACCCGCGGCACCCGGAGGTCACCATGAGCGCTCAACCGCTTGCGATGCATGAGGTCGACTACGAAGGCTTCGAGATTCACGTCAGCGCCACGCCAGCCGAGGAAGGCGCGAACCGCTACACCTACACGGCCTACGTTTGCCATCCCGGCGCGAATCCCGCGAAGCCGGGCCATACGGTCACGTATCACGCGGATGGCGACGAAACCTGGCGCAGCGAGCAGGATGCCATCGAAGAGGCGGTGCACGTCGGCCGCAGCATCATCGACGGCACGCACCCCGATCTTTCCGTGCTCTCGCTCGTGACCCACGGCTTCTAGGGCCCCGCGAGTGAGCCGCCTTCGCGCGCGGCCCGCGCTAATAAAGCGGGCCGCATGTGTCGCGAAAGAGAAGGAGGAAAAAGGCCCGGACCGCAGTCCGGGCAAAGCCACCGGATTTCCGGCGGCGGAGGTTTTCGTGGGCGTGCCGCTTATTTCTGCCGCGCGCATTGCACGCGCGGCGCAGAAATGAACGGCGGGCCCGCTGTCTCCCAATCGGGAGCGCGGGCCCGCCAGGCGTTGCTCGCGTAGTGCGCCGGCACTACGTGTGAGCCGCGATTACTGGCCGAAGTAGGTCGGCTTGATGTTCGGTGCGCGGGTGCCGGTTTGGGCGCTGCCGTTCGTCGATGCGCCGTAGGCCGTGGCTTCTGCAGCGCCGTTCTGCTGGGCGACGCGCGCCTCGGCAGCCTGCAGGTCTTCCGGATAGTACGGGCTCGACAGGTTCGGGCGGTAGCCGGCCTTTTCCAGCTGGACCAGTTCGGCGCGAACTTGAGCGCGCGTCACGGGAGCTTGCTCGGCTTGTGCGAACGACAGGGCCGGAGCGGCGAGGACGGTAGCGGCGAGTGCAGCAGCAATCAGATTCTTCATGGTAACAACCTCCGAAAATTATGTTGTCGATCCGTAACAATCGTGCTGTTCGAACCGTTGATGACACTTTATTGCAGCGCACTTCAAAGAAAAATACCGCAGTCCAGCAAACATCATTACCGAGATTGCAATAATTCCGCCGATCAGCGGCGCTTCGACCGGGCTGGTCGCGCTCTGGTGAGGCAAAATAGGGCACCCAGGGCCGGGCGTTGCGACGGCTGCGCAGCCGATCGCTTGCTGCGAAACCCATTTCGAAGTTCAAGGAGAAACGCGATGAAGAACTCTCTCGGCCGCCAGGCGCTGATCGCCGCCGCGCTCGCGGGGCTTGCGACGGCCGGCGCGGGCGTGGCCCGCGCGGACGACACCGTGAATTGCTACGGCGTCGCCAAGGCCGGCCAGAACGATTGTTCGAGCAAGACCGGCGTGCACGACTGCGCGGGTCAGGCCAAGGTCGACCATGACAAAGGCGACTTCAAGACCATGCCGAAGGGCACGTGCGAGAAGCTTGGCGGCACGGCCGAAAAATGAGCCTCGCGGCTGAGGCGGCGCGCAAGGCGGGACGCGCGAGATGAGCGCGCCAGGCGCACTCAGTGGCGTGGGCATTGGCCTGCGTCACGCGCACTA
The DNA here is from genome assembly GCF_001718195.1 of Paraburkholderia nodosa. Classification (GTDB taxonomy): domain Bacteria; phylum Pseudomonadota; class Gammaproteobacteria; order Burkholderiales; family Burkholderiaceae; genus Paraburkholderia; species Paraburkholderia nodosa_A. The sequence goes on along the minus strand of NZ_MCNV01000007.1, from coordinate 246,706 downwards.
CGAGGCCTTCATGGCCGGGCCTCCTGCGGTCGACTGGATCGAAGTCCACAGCGAGAACTACTTCGGCGAAGGCGGCTACGACCTGCACGTGCTCGAAACGGTGCGCCGCGATTTGCCGGTGAGCCTGCACGGCGTGGGGCTGGGGCTCGGCTCTGCCGCGCCGCTCGATACGGCGCATCTCGCGAGGCTCGCGCGGCTCGTGGAGCGCATCGACCCCGCTGTGGTTTCCGAGCATTTATGCTGGGGCGCGAGCGCGCAAGGCGCGCTGCACGATCTGCTGCCGATGCCGCTCACGCAAGCCTCGCTCGATCACATGAGCGCGCGCGTCTCGCAGATGCAGGACGCGCTGCGTCGCACCGTGCTGATCGAAAATGTTTCGACCTACGTACGATTTCGGGGCGATACCTGGAGCGAGGCGGAATTCCTCGCGACGCTCGCGCAGCGCACGGGCTGTGGCGTGCTGCTCGACGTGAACAATCTGTACGTGAATCAATGCAACCACGGTGAAAATGCACTGGCGGCCATGGCCGCACTGCCGCCGCAGATCGTCGGCGAAATCCATCTGGCAGGGCATCGCGCGACGCCCGCCGCCGTGATCGACGATCACGGTTCGCGCGTCGCGCCGGCGGTCTGGGCGCTGTACGAGGCCGCGCTCGAACGCTTTGGCGCGACGCCCACGCTCATCGAGTGGGACACGGCGGTGCCGGCGCTCGAGGTGCTGCTCGACGAGGCGCGTCTCGCGCGCGAACGCTGCGCGAAACATGCGCGTCAAGCATCGGAGCTGCGCTCATGACCGTGCACAACGCGCTGGAAGCGACGCAACAAGCTTTCGCCGCCGCACTGGACGATCCCGCCGCCGATGCGGCGCTCGCCCACGAACTGCTTCCCGCCGATGCCGCGCTGCTGCACGAGCGCATGGGCCTGTATCGCGGCAATGGGCGGGCGGCGCGGCGGCTTGCGCTTGCGAACGCGTATCCGGTGCTCGCGGCCCTGTCTGGCGAGGCCTGGTTCGATGCGCTCGCGCTAGCCTACGCGCGCGCGCATCCTTCTCGCGATGCCGATCTGAACCGCTTCGGCGCGCGACTGCCCGAATTCGTCGAGCGCTACGAGACCGACATACGTTATGCGTATTTCGGCGACGTCGCGCGGCTCGAATGGGCGCTGCACGCCGCCAGTTACGCAGCGAACGCCACGCCACTTAACGCGCAGCAATGGCAAGCGCTCGGCGCGGAGCGTCTGGCGCAGGCGCGTCTCGCGGTGCATCCCGCCTGCGCCGCGCTCGCGTTACGCTTCGATGCCGTGGCGATCTGGCGGGCGCACCAGCCGGGCGGCGTCTGGCCTGAGCGTGTGGACATGCCGTCGTGGACGCTCGTGGTCCGGCCGCAATGGCGGCCCACGCCGCTCGTGCACACGCATGCCGCCCACGCGGCCTTTGTGGCGTTGCGCGACGGCGCCACGCTCGACGATGCGCTTGCCCAAGCCTTCGACATCGACCCGGCTTTCGACTTCGGCGGCCAGTGGCGAGCATGGATCGAGGCGCGCGCAATCGTCGGCGTGCACGACGACTGACCCTGCAGCATGACAAGCGCAAACGGACTCACACGATAAAGCAGAGGAATCCAAACTAACAAACCGCACGGCACTCGAAGCGCACTTTATTCAGGAGAATGGGGCGCTCGACCGGACTTGCCCGCATAGCCACGACTCACATGGCATGCGAGGATGAATGCATACGCACAGCAAGCGCCCGGCAACCGGCGCTGCTGCAAGGCCAGCCCCCGAAGGCCCGAGATGATGATCCGCCGACCGAACGCCGTGCTTGCCATCGGCATCGCGCTGGCCGCAGTGCTGACGCTGATCGCCGCGTGGGTCATGGCGCAGATGCGGCACGACGCGCTCGCGAGCGCCCGCGCTTCCGCCTCCAATATGGCGCTGCTTTTCGAGCGCGACACGGCGCGCAATTTCGACGTCTACAACCTTTCGCTGCAGGCCGTCATCGACGCCATCGACGATCCGCGTCTCGCCTCGCTGCCCCCCGACATTCGCCAGAACGTGCTGTTCGATCGCTCGGCCACGGCGAAGAATCTCGGCGCGATCTTCGTGACCAACGCAGTGGGCGACGTGGTGTTCGATTCGCGCGCGGTGCCGCCGCGCTCGCTCAATGTGGCCGACCGCGACTATTTCATCGCGCAGCGCGACTCGCCGCACGTGGGCCTCTTTCTGAGCCACCCGTTCATTCCACGCGACGGACCGGCCAACGCGACCATCGGATTGAGCCGCCGTCTCTCGAACCCCGACGGCTCGTTCGCGGGCGTGGTGGTGGGCACGATGCGGCTCGATTATTTCCGGCAATTGTTCAGCGGCGTGGACATCGGCACGAACGGCGCGCTGGCGCTCACGCTCGCCGATGGCACGCTGCTCATGCGCCGCCCGTACGCTCCCGATCTGATCGGCAAGAGCGTTGCGGAATCCGCGCTCTTCCAGCGGTTCCAGCGATCCCAGGCTAGCGGTTTCTTCTCGCTCGGTCCGGTCGACCGCGTGCGGCGCTGGTTCGCGCTGCGGCGCGTGGAGGGTTACCCACTCGTGTTCAGCGTCGCGGTCGCGGCGGACGACATCTATCGCGAATGGCGCGTGCGCGCCTGGATCATCGGCACGCTCACGGCGGTGCTCGACGTCTCGCTGATCGCGCTCGCGTTGATGTTCACGCGCCAGTTGCGCCAGCGCGGCGCAGTGGAGGCGGAGTTGCGCGCGCAGGCGGGCACGGACGCGCTCACGTCGCTCGCGAACCGGCGCGCCTTCGAAACCCGCGCGGACCACGAATGGGCGCGCGCACGCCGCTCGGGCAGCCCGCTCGCGCTCGTGCTGCTCGATGTGGACCGCTTCAAGCTCTACAACGACCGCTACGGTCACCTCGCGGGCGACGACGCGCTCGCGGCCGTCGCCCACGCGATCGGCGCACACGCACGCCGCGCGGCGGACTGTGCGGCGCGCTACGGCGGCGAAGAATTCGTGCTGGTGCTGCCCGACACGGGCGAGGCCCAGGCGCTCGCCCTGGCCGAGAAGGTGCGCGCCGCGATCGAGGCGCTGGCGCTGCCGCATGCCGACAGCCCGAACGGTGTGCTCACGGTGAGCGTGGGCGTGGCCTGCACGACGCAAAGCGCGTTTGCCGACTGGCGCGCGCTGACCGATGCCGCCGACGCAGCGCTTTACACCGCCAAGCGCTCGGGCCGCAACCGCGTGGCGGCATGGCTGCCCGCCACGACCGACGACGCGCGCGGCGCGGATCTAAGAGGCCGCTCCGGCTGACCGTCATCAAATTTTACCCGGATGATATTGCACCACCAAATTTACCCGGGTAATATTCGCCCATCATTGGATACCAGGAAGGAGAACACCATGGTGGTGGCGAACGGCTGTACGGCTTTTGCGGGCACGCGCCTGATCGCGCGCGGCGCACCGCTTCAGGTGGCGCTGGCGGTCAAGGCGGAGCTTGAACGTGAAGGGAACGAAAACGGAAACGAAGACGGCGCAACGGTGCTGGTCTTCGACGACCGCGACGCACGTCCGGTCGAATTCGATCTGCGCGGCACGAATAAGGACATCGAGGCGCGCATCGTCGCACAGGCCAGTCGCGAGCAAGGCGCAACCGCGCCGGACGTCATCGACGAAGCCGCCCCGGACGACGCCCCGCGCGGCCGCGGCCGCCCGAAGCTCGGCGTGGTGGCGCGCGAGGTGACGCTGTTGCCGCGCCACTGGGACTGGCTCGGCGCGCAGCCCGGCGGGGCCTCGGTGGTGTTGCGCCGGCTCGTGGATGCCGCGCGCCACACGAGCGAGGCACGCGAACGCGTGCGCGCGGCCCAGGAAGCCGCGCATCGCTTCATGACTGCACTGGCCGGCAATCTGCCGAATTACGAGGAGGCGTTGCGCGCGCTGTACGCGGGCGAGCGTAGCCGCTTCGAAGCGGCGAATGCGCCTTGGCCGGAAGACGTGCGCGATTACGCGCGGGAACTCGCGGAATCCGCATTCGCCTGAACGCGCGAAGGGCTCCGATCGTGTGGGCAAAAAAAGCCGCTCCAGCGGGGAACTGGAGCGGGGAAGTCGGAGAGTTTGCTGCTTGCCAACACTGCATGAACTCTCGTGAGGGTCACGCAGCAAGGACAGTCTAGATCCGGCATCCCACCCCTAATATAGGATGAGTCTGAAACTCCATTCGGTGCTGACTTCACGGCTCGGGTCGACGGCCGCCGGGAGTGTTTCGGATGCCCGACATCCGGCTTGCCACGCTGATTGCGGCTCCGTACACTCCCGCCTGACCTGCATCAAGGGCCGCCGTTGCTTCGATGCGTGCGCGCCAACAATCAAAACCACAACCAGACCGCAAATCACGCCGACAAGAGGAACCCATGTCCGACTCCTATTTCCCCCGCTGGCGCGCGCAGACGGGTGACGCCCGCAGCGTCGTGGCTCCCGACGAGCGCCTGCCCTGGCCGCAGATGTTCGCCATGGGCGTGCAGCACGTCGTCGCGATGTTCGGCTCGACCGTGCTTGCGCCGCTGCTCATGGGCTTCGATCCGAACCTGTGCATTTTCATGTCGGGTGTCGGCACACTGCTGTTCTTCGTCGTGGTGGGCGGGCGCGTGCCGAGCTATCTCGGTTCGAGCTTCGCGTTCATCGGTCTCGTGATTGCTGTCACGGGCTACGGCGGCCAGGGACCCAATCCCAACATTCCGGTCGCGCTCGGCGGCATCATCGCGTGCGGCGTGGCTTATACGCTGATCGGCCTGCTCGTCTCGGCCGTCGGCACCAAATGGATCGAAACGCTCATGCCGCCGGTGGTGACCGGCGCGATCGTCTGCGTGATCGGGCTGAATCTCGCGCCCATCGCAGTGAAGGGCGTGAGCGGTTCGATCTTCGACTCGTGGATGGCGATCGTCACCGTGCTCTGCGTGGGCGGCGTGGCCGTGTTCACGCGCGGCATGCTGCAGCGTCTGCTGATTCTCGTCGGCCTGTTGATCGCCTATGTGATCTACGCGATCGTCACGAACGGCATGGGCCTGGGCAAGCCGATCGACTTCTCGATCGTCGCGAACGCCGCCTGGTTCGGTATGCCGAAGTTCACCGCGCCGGTGTTCGACCCGCACGCCATGGCGCTGCTCGTGCCGATCGCCGTGATTCTGGTGGCGGAGAACCTCGGCCACATCAAGGCGGTTTCCGCGATGACGGGCTACAACCTCGACCGCTATGTGGGCCGCGCGTTCATCGGCGACGGCCTTGCCACGGTCGTCTCGGGATTCGCGGGAGGCACCGGTGTCACGACCTACGCGGAAAACATCGGCGTGATGGCCGTGACGAAAATCTACTCGACGCTCGTGTTCGTGATCGCCGCGCTCATCGCGCTCGTGCTCGGCTTCTCGCCGAAGTTCGGCGCCGTCATTCAGACGATTCCCGGCCCGGTGCTGGGCGGCGTCTCGATCGTCGTGTTCGGTCTGATCGCCGTGACGGGCGCGCGTATCTGGGTCGTCAACAAGGTGGACTTCTCGGACAACCGCAATCTCATCGTCGCCGCGGTCGCGCTCGTGCTCGGCGCGGGCGACTTCTCCCTCAAGCTCGGCGGCTTCGGGCTGGGCGGCATCGGCACCGCCACGTTCGGCGCGATCATTCTCTACGCGTTGCTGCGTCGCAAGCCGGCGCAGGAAGCGGCGGTTTAAGCCTCACCGTGACATGCGGCGCCGGTCCTCGGCGCCGCGTTTTCCTCTCTCCCGTTTTTTCCCGCTCTGCGCGAGGCGCCCCCTCAGTTGCGATTGCGCCCGCGCGTCGTCATCGCCGTCTCCGAAAGATCGACTTCGCGCATCAGCTTCGCGAGCGTCTCGTCGTTGATCTGCATCTGGTTGCGCAGCTTGAGCAGCGTCGCGCGTTCGGCGCGCATGCCGGCGAGGCGCATTTCCATTTCCAGCGCATCCGAGCGGCGCGCGTTCGCGCTGCGGTCGCGGTCGGCGTCGAGCGAGGCGAGGCGGCGGCGATAGGCGTCCATTACGCGCGCGGTCGTGTCGGCGGCGTAGGCGGCCTGCGATTCGTCGAGATCCTCGCTGACCTTTTCGTGCACCGCATCCACGGCGCGGATGGCCGCCTGCGCAGCCTGGATGCGCGCCGCGCGCTCCTCGGCCGCGTGCGGTCCCTGCGCGCCGCGCCGCACGCCGCGCAGCAGGAGCGGCAGGCCGACGATCGCCACCAGCAGCGAGGCGAGGATCACGCCCGTCGCGATGAAAATGGCGCTGTCGCGACCGGGCAGCGGGCTGCCGTTGGCGAGCGCCACGGGCAGCGAGAGCACGCCCGCAAGCGTCACCGCGCCGCGCACGCCCGCGACCGTGGTGATCGCCACGGTGCGCAGGCCCGGTACCGCGTTCGCCACGCCGTGACGCGCGGCGCCGCGGCTCGCCACCCAGCGCAGCAGCCACACCCAGCCGAAGCGCATGGCGTAGAGCGCCGCAAGCACGGCGGCGATATAGCCGATGAGGCGCAGCATCTGCACGTTGCTCGTGTGGTGCGCGTCGAGCAGCGCCTTGCCGAGAATGCCCGGGAACTGCAGGCCGAGCAGCGTGAACACCATGCCGTTGAAGACGAATTCGATCATCGACCAGGTGCTCGTGGCGCGCACGCGTGTCGACACCGGTCCTTTGTGCGCGACGCTCGTGAAGTTCATCGTCATGCCGGCGGAAACGGCCGCGAGCACGCCCGACACTTCGAGGTGCTCGGCGAACAGATACGCCGCGAACGGAATCAGCAAGGTGAGCACGACGCCGGGCGCGGGGTCGCCCTCTTCGGTCGTGTTGAGAAAGCGCGCCGACACGAAGCTGAAGAGCCAGCCGATCGCCGCCCCAAGCGCCAGACCGCCCGCCGCGATCACGACGAAGCTGAGCGCCGCCGCGCGCAGCGAAAAGTAGCCGGTGAGCGCGGCCGCCACGGCGAACTTGAGCGCGACGAGGCCCGAGGCGTCGTTCATCAGCGCTTCGCCTTCGAGGATGTGCATGAGCTGCGCGGGAATGCGGTCCTTGCCGGCGATGCCCGCGAGCGCGACGGCGTCGGTGGGCGAAAGCACGGCGGCGAGCGCGAACGCCACGGGCAGCGAGATCTGCGGCACGAGCCAGTGCACGAAATAGCCCACGGCGACGACTGTCAGCAGCACGAGCCCGAGCGCGAGCATGAGGATCGCGCGGCGCTGCAAGAAGAACTCGCGTTTAGGCATGCGCCAGCCATCCGCGAACAGCAGCGGCGGAATGAACAGCGCCATGAAGATGTCGGGATCGAACGTGACGTGCGGATTCACGAGCGGAAACGTGAGCAACGCGCCGATGCCGATCTGCACGAGCGGCAGCGGAAGCTTGAGTGGCACGGTGCGCGCGAGGATGCCGGACACGGCAACGGCGAGCAGCAGAATGAGAACGGTGAAGAGAATGTCCATCGAAAAACGTAGCGGGGGCCAAACGGGACCCAACGAGGCCAAACGAGGCCAAACGGGACCAGGGGGAAGCGTGGAAGAGGGGACGACGCCTCTTTTCACGCGCGGTGCGGCACGGCGTTCTGGCGCGCATTAGAGGAGGGCGCGCCGGTCGAGGGACAGTGTAGCCTGACGCGTCTGTAAGCCGCCGCGAAGCGCGCAGGGCGAACGCGTGGCAAGCCCGATATGTGCCAAAAATGCGGCAATTTGTCCGCCCTGTGTGCGCCACCACCGAAGCAAAGGCGCGTGGAAAGGCGCACGATATCGGTGCGCCGTGCGATGTCTCGCGCGGTGCACGGCGTGCCCCTTCGCGGCGCACGCGATGGGCGCGAACGCAATTCGCGATGCGTGCCAGATCGCAGTGCGAGCGAGCACGGACCTTGCTTAACCCCTCCTGTGACGCAACGAAAATCAGGCTATGGAGGACGAGCGCGGGCCGTGCAGAGGCTGTGCGGACTGCAGCGTCCTTCCTACGCGCTAGAGGATGGCATGATCACAGAGCAACAGGACAAAACAGCCGTGACCCCTCACGGCTTCGATCTCAGCGTCACTTCGGGGCTGCAGCGCTACAGCGCACACCATGGCGACCTCACGCTCACGAGCGTGTTCCAGCCGGTGTTCAGCCTCTCGCACATGCGTGCGGTGGGCTACGAAGGGCTGCTGCGCGCGCACGATCCGCTCGACCGCCCGGTTTCGCCGCTCGACGTGTTCGGCGACGCCGCGCGCGTGGGCGAAGCGCTGCTGGTGGACCGGCTCGCCCAGGGGCTGCATCTGGAGAACTTCGCGCTGCTCGGCGCGGAGCGCGAGTGGCTCTTTCTCAACGTGCATCCGGGCACGCTGATCGAGGCGTATCACTCGGCGGCGCTGCTCGCGAACCTGCGGCGGCTGAACATCGCGCCGCGGCGCGTCGTGCTCGAGGTGCTGGAAGACGACGCGACCGATCTCGACGCCCTCGCGCAGGCCGTGGCGACGTTTCGCGAGCGCGGCTTTCTCGTGGCGCTCGACGACTTCGGCGCGGGCAACGTCGATATCGGCCGCGTGTGGCAGCTCAATCCCGACATCGTGAAGCTCGACCGCATCATGCTCATGCACGCGCAGCATCGCGCCGACATGGCCGCGACGCTGCCCGCGCTCGTGGCGCTGTTGCACGACGCGGGCAAGCTCGTGCTGATCGAGGGCGTGGAGACGGAACACGAGGCGCAGCTCGCGCTCGCGTGCAACGCGGATTTCGTGCAGGGCTTCTTCTTCGCGCGGCCCGCGCCCGGACTCGCCGACGCCGCCCAGGCGCAAGCCGTGATCGCCGAGGCGACCGAGCGTTTTCGTCAGCAGACCGAAACGCGCGAGCGCGGCGAGACGAATCGCCTCGTGCCTTATCTGCGTGCGTTCGAGCGCGCGGCCGAACGGCTTTCGGCCGGCGAATCGATGGAGGAGGTGTGCTGGAACTTCCTCGCGCTCGATCATGCGGCGCGCTGCTATCTGCTCGATTCGAACGGCCGGCAGGCGGGCCGCAACGTGGTGCTGCGCGTCGACCGCGCGGAGCGCGATGCGCGCTTTTTGCCGCTCGAGGACGCGCAAGGCGCGAGCTGGCTGCGCAGGCCGTACTTCCGCACGGCGCTCGTCACGCCGGGGCGCGTGCACGTGACCGGACCGTATCTATCGATCAACGAGGCGCTGCCGTGCCTGACGCTGTCGATGGCGGTGCAGGTGGGCGAGCGCCTGTGCGTGCTGTGCGGCGACATCGACTGGTTCGAGTAGGCGTGCATCTGCGATCATGTCGTGTTTCTCACGACATGGCGCGCAAACATGCCACATGAACGGGTACTGCTGGAGGTCATCGCGACCACCGTCGCCGATGCGCAAGCCGCCGAGCGCGGCGGCGCGGATCGTCTCGAACTCGTGACCGCAATTGGCGAGGGCGGCCTCACGCCGAGCATCGGCATGATCGAAGCCGTGGTCGCGGCGGTGGCGATTCCCGTGAACGTGATCGTGCGGCCGCACAGCCGCGCGTTCATTTACGATTCGAACGATTACGCGGTGATGCTGCGCGACGTGCGCGCCGCGAAGCTCGCGGGCGCGCATGCGGCCGTGATCGGCATGCTCACGCCTTCGCATGAAGTCGATCGCGAAGGACTGCAGCGCGCGATCGACGCCGCCGACGGCATGTCGCTCACGTTTCATCGCGCGTTCGACGAAGCGCGCGATCTGCAGGAGGCGTTCGACGTGCTGCTCGGTTTCGACGCCGTGACGGACGTCCTCACCTCGGGCGGCAAGCCTTCGGTGCTTGACGCGCCGGCGCAGATCGCAACGCTCGTGCAGCGCGCGGCGCACACGCATTGCACGGTGCTGGCGGGCGCGGGACTCACGCTCGACCGCGTGGCGCAATTCGTAAGTTCGACGCGGGTACGCGCGGTTCACTTCGGCTCGGGCGTGCGCATCGACGGCAAGGGACTCGCTCCCGTCGACGAAAACAAGGTGCGGCGCGCGCGGAACCTGCTCGACGCCTGACCCATAAAAAAAGCGCGCGCCATTCAGATGAACGGCGCGCGCCTGCCGGCTTCACTTCACCTTATTTCGCCACGACCACCGGAATGCCGCGCAATGCGCCGGCGCCCTTGAACGACGCGAGGGCTTCCTGGACCGCCGCGCTCGTCTTCACGTCGATGGCAAGGCGCGCCGCCAGTTCGCGCTCGCTGCGTTTGACCGCCGCGAGGTTCGCCAGCTTGACGTGCCCATAGCCACGCACACGTTGATGCAGAGTCGCGAGCTTGGCGATGTCGTCGGCGTTTTCGGCGGTGAGGCTCGCGAACGCACCGCGCAGCGTCGCCTCGTAGTCACCGGCGAGGGCGCGCTCCATGCGGCGCTCCAGTGTCTTGCCGAACGGATCGAGCCACGTGCCGCGCACGCTGCGGCCCTTCTTCAGCAGCCCAAACGCACTCCACATCCACTGGCCGAACTGCATCTTGCGCGGAGGCTGGCCGTTCTTTTCACGCGCGATGAGCGGCGGCGCGAGGTTGAACTTCACGGTGAAGTCGCTGCCCGCCGTGCCCTCGAACTGCGCTTCGAGCGCGGCGCGCAACGCCGGGTCGGCGTGCAGGCGCGCGACTTCGTATTCGTCCTTCACCGCAAGCAGCCGATAGAACGTGGTCGCGACGGCGCGCGCGAGCGTTTTCTCCGCACTCTTGTCGGCGCTGCGTGCGGCATCGACCAGCGCGCGATAGCGCTTCACGTAGCTCGCGCCGCCATAAGCGAGCAGACGCGCTTCGCGGTCGGCGATCAGTTCGTCGAGCGTTTGCGTGAGCTTGCGCGCCGTGGCTTTCGCGGCGGCTGCACGTTGCGTGTCGAGCGCTTCGAGCGCAGCGGGATCGGCGGCGGCCATGCGGCCGATGGAGAACGCGAACAGGTTCGCCTGCACGGCCACGTTGTTCAGCTCGATGGCGCGCGTGAGCGCTGCGAGCGAAACCGGCACGAGGCCAAGTTGCCACGCGAAGCCGAGCATCACGATGTTGGCGCCGATCGTGTCGCCGAGATAACGCTGCGCAAGCGCCTGCGCGTCGCATGCGGAGAGCGGATCCTGTGCGTTCGAAGCGCCGCCCGTCGCCGCGTGCCGCATCTTCGCGAGCAGCGCGTCGGCGTGCAGGTTCGCTTCGGGGTTCTGCACGAACGACGCGTTCGGAATCTCATGCGTGTTCACGACGATGCGCGTGCGGTCGTGCCGCACGGTTTGCAGCGCATCGGCGCTCGCGCCCACCACCATGTCGCAGGCGAGCAGCAGGTCGGCCTGCTGCGTGTCGATGCGCACCTGGTTGAGCAGCGCGTCGGTGGCCGCGAAGCGCACGAACGAGAGCACCGAGCCGCCCTTCTGTGCGAAGCCCATGAAGTCGAGCACCGAAGCGCTCTTGCCTTCCAGATGCGCGGCCATGCTGATGAGCGCGCCCACGGTCACGACTCCGGTGCCGCCCACGCCCGTCACGAGGATGTCGTAGGGCGCGTTGTCGAGATGCGTGGCCGGCATGGGCAGCGCATTCACGCGCGCGGCGAGCGCCTGCGGATCGAACGCGGCGCCCGCGGCCTTCTTGAGCTTGCCGCCCTCGACGGTCACGAAGCTCGGGCAGAAGCCGTTCACGCACGAATAGTCCTTGTTGCACGACGACTGGTCGATGCGGCGCTTGCGGCCCAGTTCCGTTTCCACGGGCTCAACTGAAAGGCAATTCGACTGCACGCCGCAATCGCCGCAGCCTTCGCACACTTCCTCGTTGATGAAGAGACGCCTGTCCGGGTCGGGGAATTCGCCCTTCTTGCGGCGGCGGCGCTTTTCGGCGGCGCAGGTCTGGTCGTAGATCAGCACGGTCACGCCCGGCGTTTCGCGCAGTTCGCGCTGCACCGTATCGAGTTCGCTGCGGTGATGGAACGTCGTGCCCTTCGGGAACAGGCCGTGATGACCGTCGTACTTCTCGGGCTCGTCGCTCACCACCACGAAGCGCGAGACGCCTTCGGCTTCCACCTGGCGTGCGATCTGCGGCACGGAAATGCTGCCGTCCACGGGCTGGCCGCCCGTCATCGCCACGGCGTCGTTGTAGAGGATCTTGTAGGTGATGTTGGTCTTCGCCGCGACTGCCTGGCGAATCGCAAGGATGCCTGAGTGAAAGTAGGTGCCGTCGCCGAGATTCTGGAACACGTGCGGCATCTTCGTGAACATCGAGTGCGCGGCCCAGTCCACGCCTTCGCCGCCCATCTGGATCAGGCCCGTGGTGTCGCGCTCCATCCACGAAGCCATGAAGTGGCAGCCAATACCGGCCTGCGCGATCGAGCCTTCGGGCACCTTGGTCGACGTGTTGTGCGGGCAGCCCGAGCAGAAGTAGGGCGTGCGGCGCACGGCGTCGGCGGCGTTCGAGAGGATTTGCGGCGCGACGAGATCGACCACGCGCTCGCGGCGGTCGAGCGCCGGACGGTGCTTCGCGAGCCACGCGGCGAACACGGGCAGGATGCGCGAGGGACGTAGCTCGCCCAGTTCCGAGAGCAGCAGCGTGCCGTCTTCGGCGTGCTTGCCGATCACGGTGGGGCGCGCGCCTTCCTTGCGGTTGTAGAGGTAGTCCTTGATCTGCTGCTCGATCACCGGCCCCTTCTCTTCGATCACGAGCACGTCGGTGAGGCCCGCGACGAACGCGTCGATACGCGACATCTCCAGCGGGAACGACAGGCCCACCTTGTAGATGCGCACGCCCGCGCGATCGAGGTCGTCGACGGTGAGATCGAGACGGCGCAGCGTTTCCATCAGATCCAGGTGCGCCTTGCCGCAGGTGACGATCCCCACGTTCGCGTGCGGGCTCGGCGCGATCCACTTGTCGATGCTGTTCATGCGCGCGAAGTGGCGCACGGCGTCGAGCTTGGCGGCGAGGCGCTGCTCGATGGCGAGACTCGGCAGATCGGGCCAGCGGTTGTGCAGGCCGCCCGGCGGCGGCGTGAAGCCCGCAGTTGCCAAATCGGGTGCTTGCCAGTCGGTTTTGATGGCATCGAGATCGACGGTCGAGCCCGACTCCACCGTCTCCGAAATCGCCTTGTAGCCCACCCACGCGCCCGAGTAGCGCGAGAGCGCCCAGCCATACAGGCCGAATTCGAGCATGTCCGCGATGTTCGACGGATTCACGACAGGCATGTGCCACGCCATCAACGCGAAGTCGCTCTGATGCGGCATGGACGACGACACGCAGCCGTGGTCGTCGCCGGCCACCACGAGCACGCCGCCGTGCGGCGACGAGCCGTAGGCGTTGCCGTGCTTGAGCGCGTCGCCGGCGCGATCGACGCCCGGGCCCTTGCCGTACCACATCGCGAACACGCCTTCGACGGTGCGCTCCGGGTCCGCTTCCACGCGCTGCGTGCCGAGCACGGCGGTGCCGCCCAACTCCTCGTTGATGGCGGGCAGGAAGCGCACGTCGGCGGCTTCGAGCAGTTTCTTCGCCTTCCACGCCTGCTGATCGACCATGCCGAGCGGCGAGCCGCGATAGCCGCTGATGAAGCCCGCGGTGTTCAGGCCATGCGCGCGGTCGAGTGCGCGCTGCATGAGCGCGAGGCGGATCAGCGCCTGGGTGCCGGTCAGGAAGATGCGGCCGCGCGTGGCGGTGAGGTTGTCGGTGAGCTTGTAATCAGCGAGGGGCGGCGTATCAAGCGGCGAGGACGTGTCGCCGAACGCGGGGCGCGCGGTCATTGGGGGAGTCTCCATATATCGACCGCAGTGAGCGCTTCAGCTGTCGCCCGGAGTTAGTGCTTCAGCACTTACTCCGGGCCCATGCAGAGCACTTGCTGCGATCTCATGCTTAGCTTTGCTGTCGTGCGCCCTCCGAGGAGAGCGGCGAAAGAGACTCTATTTTTTCTCGCCAATGACGGAAATTTTTTGCTAACTCTCCGGCGCTGCCGCCTATTCGCGCGAGAGCCTGCCCGCGCCGGGCGAATTTGGAGAGAGATTTTCCCTGCGCGGCCGCGATCCCGCCCGGATCGGCCTTCGGGACAATCCGTCAGATCGTCCGCGGTGCGTAGGGTTTCGCGCGATCGAACGGCACGACATCGTGAAAGTGCGTGTAGTCCATCGTGCTCACGCCGTCCGCGTCGCTCATCAGGTCGACGTAGCGGTAGTCCCAGCGGATCTGGCGGTCCGACCAGCTAAAGCGCGCCTGCATGGTCTGCGCGGTCGATTCGTCGGAGCCCTCGATCACGACATGCAGCGTACCGTGCTGCTCGGCCAGCATCTCGGGTGTGACGCCGTAGAGCGGGCTCGACTCGTCGATCACGTGCATGAGATTCCAGCCCAGCGTGAAGAGCGGATGCTGGTCGCGCACGAGCTTGAGGTCGTGGATGCGCCGCGCGCGAAAGCCGTCCGACGAGGTTTCGATGCGGATGAGCCGCAGCTTGGCGCCCGCTTCGGCGATCACGTTCTGGCGGGCGTTCGCCGCGCGCGCCATCAGCGTCATGCGGCCTTCGATGGGGTGCACCACCACCTGGCTCGCGAACATGATCTTGGCGCGCGGGCGCGAGAAGCGCGCGAACACGAGGCCGGTCGCCAATGCGATGCCCGACATGCCGACGAAGATTTCGAACGTGGCGACGATATGCGCGTAGAGCGTTTGCGGATGCATGTCGCCGTAGCCGACGGTGGCGAGCGTCTCCACGCTGAAGAAGAACGCGCCGAGGAAGCCCCTTGGATACTGGTTGGCGATGGGTGCGGCGCCGAGCTGGTAGAGGCACGCGAACACGCCGTTCATGAGCAGGAAGAGGGCCGCGAGCGACGCAAAGAAGGTGGGCCAGCGCATGGTGAGCGCCGTGTGATAGAAGTCGCCCCAGGTCTGCGGCATGCCGTAGACGAGCACCTCGCGCGTGCCGATCATCAGCTTGCGCGGCGTGCCGCGTCTGGCTTTTTTCCTGGGACCCGCGGGCGTTTCGGCCTTGCAGGCGTCCATGTCCACGCCGGGCGAAGCCCCGGATGCCGAATCGGCTTGCTGGGCTGCTTCCTGGTTGGCGAAGCGCTCCGGCGTCTCGGGCGTCATGATGGTCCCTGCGGATCTGAAGTAAGGAGAAGAGCGTAGCAATGCCGCAGGGACAGGACAAGCGGGCACGCGCCGACGGGCGCTGGCAGGGCGCAGGGCTAGCGCGACGAGAGCAGCAGCGAGACGCGGCAGGAACGGCGTCGAACGAAAGGCTTACGGAAAGCCATGCGGCTTCGGAATGCCCGCGCCATGTTCGATATCGGCGATGGCCTGGCGGCGCGCGGCGTCCACGGCGAGCGTCGCCGCGTCGAATCCCGAGTTGCCGCCGACCGTGACCCACGGCTGCACGGCCTTGTCGCGATGCGTGATCTGATACTCGGCGTCCCAGCGAGCGCCCTGCAGTTCGAGCGGATGCACGTGGATGGCGTAGACGCCGTATAGAAAGAGCTGTTCGGACATGGCTAACCTCCTGTCGACCAGAGTTAGCGCTTGAGCTGTCGGCCGGAGTTAGTGCTTCAGCACTTACTCCGGGCCCATGCAACGCCTTTACTCTGGTCCCATGCACAGCTGTCGACCAGAGTTGGCGCTTTAGCTGTCGGCCGGAGTTAGTGCTTCAGCACTTACTCCGGGCCCATGCAACGCCCTCACTCTGGCCCCATGCAGAGCCCCCGTCTCTTGCAGCGCTGCCGGCAGTCCCCGAGCGGGCCCTGAGCTCACCGGGCGACTTACAGCTCGAGTTCGCCGAGAATGCGATGCGCCAGCGCCTTGGCTTCTTCGAGAGCTTCTTCCGGCGTGCCCGATGCGGCTTCGACTTCATACACCGCGTTTTCGAGTTCCTCGCCGTCGTCGCGCGCCAGGGAGACCAGGCCCTGGTACTGGCCGGCGTTCATGGGCCGCACTGTGGCGACGGCCGTGTAGATCCCCTTGGTGTAGCTGACGTCTTCCATAACGTGCTCCTCGTGGAAGGAAACTCCCCTCGACGGGTCACAGTGGATGAAGGCGCGCAAGCGTCGCGCCTGACCCGCAACAAGAGGGAGATTCCATGCTAGCACGTTGCCCGCGGGGCTGCGGGACACGCATATGACGACGGCGCGGCGCTTTCGTGTCAGCCCCGCGCCGTGTCCGGGCGGCGCGCCAGACTGCGCGCCGCGGGCGCCTTCAGTCGGCGAGCAGCGCGACGACTTCGTCGAGCGTCGGCGAATGCGCGCCGGGCCGGCGGCACGCGGCCGCGCCCGCGGCGAGCGCGAAGGCGAGATGCTGGCGCCAGTTGCGCTGCGGCGCGCTCATGAGGCTGAACAGCAGTCCGCCGATGGACGCGTCGCCGGCACCCACCGTATCGGCCACTTCGACGCGCGGCGGCGCCGCCTCGATCACCTCGGTGCCCACATAGAGCGTGGCCGCCTGCGCGCCGCGCGTGACGAGCAGCGTGGCGGCCGGATTGAGCGCGCGCACGGCGTCGATGGCGTCGGCCTCGCTCTTGCCGGCGAACAGCATGCGCAGGTCTTCGTCGGAGACCTTGATGAGATCGGCGAGCGCGGCCATGCGGCGAAGGATCGGCTCGTAGCCGTGCGCCATGAGGTTGCGGTAGTTCGGATCGAAGCTGATCTTCACGCCGGCCGCGCGCAGCTCGGCGGCGAGCGTGGCGAGCGTTTCGCCGAGCGGCTGCCGCACGAGGCTGATGCAGCCGAAGTGCGCCCACTTCGCATGCGCGCGCCAGCCTTCGGGCAGCTTCGCGGGATCGAAGGCGAGGTCGGCGCTGTGCTCGCCGATGAAGTAGTACGCGGGCGGATGCGTCTGATGCACGATCGCGAGCAGCGGCGCGCGCTCCACGCGCTGCATGAAACGCATGTCGAGACCGGCGGCCACGCTTGCGTTCCAGAGCTCGTCCGAGAAGTTGTCGACGCCGAGCGCCCCCACGCTCGCCGTGGGCAGCCCGAGGCGCGCGACCGCGCGCGCGACGTTCCAGCCCGCGCCGCCAGGATGCGCGCGCCAGTGCGAGTCCATGCCCGGTGCGCCGGGCTGCGACGTGTGCGGCGTGCCCTCGGGCGCGGGAGTGCGCACGAGATCGGTGAGGATGTCGCCGGCCGAGATGAAGGCCGGGAAGCCGGACGAAAAGTCCGGGCCGGTGCTGCAGGTGCTCATCGTCGTGTTCCTCTCTCTAGTTCTGGCCGCTCGTGCCCGTCATGCGTTCGCGCCACCGGCGTCGGCGGCGGTCGCTTCCTCGCGGCCGATGACCGGCGCCATGCCGCGTCCGGGCAGCGCGTTCAGCGCTTCGTAGCACGCGCCCATCGTGTGATAGTCGGTCTTGCCGGCGGGACTCTTCTCGTCACTGTACTTACGGTTGTCGCAGGTGAGGATGCGATACCACGCACCGTAACGATGATCGACGAAATTCGCCCAGCTGTAGCGCCAGATTTCGTCGTACCAGTCCCAGAATCGCTCGTTGCCGGTGCGCTTGCCGAGCAGCGCCGCCGTGGCGAAGGTTTCCGCCTGCACCCAGAAGTACTTGTCGTGATCGCACACGGTGCCGTCCGGACCGAAGCCGTAGTAGAGGCCGCCGTGATCGTTGTCCCAGGCGTGCGCCATGGCGGCGTCGAACAGTTCGATCGCGCGCGGCAGCAGCCAGGGCAGCGGCCGGTGCCGTTCGAGCAGCAAGAGCAGCTTCGCCCACTCCGTTTGATGGCCCGGCTGGAAGCCCCACGGGCGGAAGATGTTCGAGCTGTCTTCCTCGTTGTAGTGCCAGTCCACCGACCAGTCCGCGTGAAAGTGCTCCCACACGAGCCCTTGCGAGAGCTTCGCCTGGCGCAGCGTGATGTTCGAGGCGACGCGCTCGGCGCGGTCGAGATAGACGAGATGGCCCGTCGCTTCGTAGGCCGCGAGCAGCGCCTCGGTCGTGTGCATGTTGGCGTTCTGGCCGCGATAGCCCGAGACGATCCAGTCGGCGCTCGCCTCGTCGGCGTAGAGGCCCGCCGCGCCGTCCCAGAAGCGGTGTTCCATCAGATCGAAGGTCGCGCCGATCATCGGCCGCGCTTCCTCGATGCCGGCCATCGCCGCATGCGCGTAAGCGAGCAGTACGAACGCGAGGCCGTAGCAGTGGCGCGTGGCGTCGAGCACGCGCTTCTTGCCGTCGCGCCAGTCGATCTCCCAGTCGTAGCCCTGCAGATGCGGGTCCCAGTGGCCCTCGCGCAGGAACTGCAGGCCGTGGCGCGCGTATTCGAGGTGCTGCGGATCGCCGAACTCGCGATACGCCATCGCGTAGTTGAAGACGTACCGGCAGCTGCTCACGAGGTGCCGCGAGTGCGCGTTGTAGATCGAGCCGTCGTCGCGGAAGTAGTGGAAGAAGCCGCCCGAGGGATCGAGCACGTTCGGCGCGTAAAAGCGCAGCGTGTCCTGCACGTGGCCGAGCAGGAAGCCGCGGTCGCGAAAGCTCGCGACGCCCGGTACGGCGACGGGGTTTGCGGTGGCGGGAGTGGCGGTGTCGGCGGTCATCGTCATGGCTTTCTCTTCTGTCCTGGACGTCAGCGTATTTTCGATCTGTGTTCAGCGTGTTTTCGACGGCGCGCGTCAGGCGCTTTGCGGCGCGCCTGCAGCGTGATGGACGGCCTGCGCGGCAACGAGATTCGATGACGCCGCACCCAGCGTGCTCGCACGCGCGACGAGCTGCACCGGCAAACGGATTTCGCTCGCGGCAGGCGTTTCTTCGAGCAGCAGTTCGACGCCGCGCCGCCCGAGTGCTTCCTTGTCGACGGCGATCGTCGAAAGCGGCGGCGTGGCGTGCGTGGCGCCCGCGATATCGTCGAAACCGATGATGGCGATGTCCTCGGGCACGCGCAGGCCATTGGCGAGGCATACGCGCATGGCAGCGAGCGCGGCGGCGTCGTTGTAGGCGAAAAGCGCGTCGGGCGGCGGGCGCGATGCGGCGCGCGCCGCGTCGATCAAGCGTTGCATGGCGAGCGACGCGCCCGTGTCGGGATCGAGGCCGCCGTCGATCGTCGTTTCGAGCGACGGGTCGAACAACAGGCCCGCCTCGAAGAACGCGCGCCGGTAGCCGAGCGCGCGCTGCGCGATGCTGTAGTGCGCGAGCGAGCCGCCGATGAACGCAATGCGCCGCCGTCCCAGCTCGAACAGATGCTGCATGGCGAGCGCGGCGCCCGCCGCATTGTCGATGTTCACCGAGCGCAGACCAGCCGCCCACAGATCGATCAGCACGAGCGGGCGTTGCAGCGCGACGAGCGCGGCGAGCATTTCCGGTTCGACGAAGCCCGCCACGGCGATGGCGTCGGGCGCGTGCAGGCGCAACTGCTGGACGGTGTCGTCGGCGGGGCCGGCGGTGAGCAGCGCGGGCACGATGCCGTGTTCGCGGCACGCGTCTTCCACGCCGTGCAGCACGTGCGAGAAGAACGGGCTCGCCGCGAAGTTGTTGTGCTGGCGGTGGAGCAGGAAGGTGAGCCGGCGAATGCGCGGACGCAGTTGCGCGCAGTCATAGCCGAGCGTGCGCGCGACCTCGACGATGCGCTCGCGCGTGGCCTCGGAGAGGCCCGGCTGATTTTTCAACGCGCGCGACACCGTGCCGATCGACACGTTGGCGGCCTGCGCGACGTCGCGAATGGTTGTCCCCATGATTCCTGGCTAGCGGTGGCGCGGTGAGCGTTCCGGGTGTGGTCAGGTGTGCGGCGATTGTATAGTAAAAATCTGTTCGAAAAACCCGAATCGACGTCTCGAATTCCAGGTAAATACCAGTAAACAATGAAATAAACGCAAACATTAGTGTTTAGTAAAATTAGCTAAACACGTGCGGGCACGACGGTTGCGGAAAGGCGGATGCCAACATTCGACTTTCGGAGGCCTCATGCTCGGCACCCTGCTTCTGGTCATTCTGATCCTGCTGCTCATTGGCGCGTTCCCGGCGTGGCCGTATAGCCGCTCGTGGGGCTATGCGCCTTCAGGCACGCTCGGCATCATCGTCGTCGTGGTGGTCGTGCTGGTCTTGATGGGGACGATCTAGCGACTGCGCAGCAGTCAAGCAACACAAGCAAAACGAGCCGCGCGGCCGGCCCGTTGATGTTGCGGGCTGCCGCAGGGGAGGCTCAGGTCGCTATGCTGTACCGGCCGTTTCGCCTGATGCCGAACTCAGCGTGGGCACGAGGTTGGCGCTCGCGTTGCCGTCGATCACGACGAGGCCGCTCGCTTCCTGTTTCGCGCGGCGCTTGGCGAGCGCCGCGAGCGAGGCGATGGCGTCGCTGCTGTGCTGCGCACCTTCGCCCGGTGCCACGTGCACGCAGCCGATCGCCATCGTCACGAAGGTGAAGAAGGTGGCGTTGCCGTGGCGATCCTCGCCGTGAATGCCGCCCGCGAGGCGGTCGCCCGGCGCGTAGAAGCGCTGCGCGCCCTCGTTGAACGTTTCGATCGCCTGGCGCGCGCGCTCGCGCCACGTCTCGCTCTGGAACAGGATCAGGAAGTCGTCGCCGCCCACGTGGCCGAGGAAGTCGCGCGTGGGGTCGCAGGCGTCGGCGAGCACCGTCGCCGCGAACTTCAGCACCTCGTCGCCCTGCCAGTAGCCGTACTGATCGTTGAAGGGCTTGAACTGGTTCAGGTCGACGTAGCACGCGTGAAAGCCCGCGTCGTGCGACAGCAGCCGCTCGATATGCGAACTGATGGGAATATTGCCCGGCAGGAAGGTGAGCGGATTGGCGTAGCGCGCCGCCTGGATGCGCACCTCCGTCACGGCTCGCACGAGGCTCTCGCCGGTGCCGAGCCCGGCGTACCGGCCGTTATCGGTGATGACGAAACCATCGGCGAGATAGCGCTGGTCGTCGCTGACGAGCAGCGTCGCCATCTGCTCGACCGTCATCGACTGCTCGATCACCACCGGCTGCGCGTTGGCGAATTGCAGGCAGGCCTTCTTGCCGAACAGCTCGCGGTGATACGGCAGCGCATAGCGGTCCATGAACGCGCGCCGGTTGATGAGCGCGACGGGCGCCTCGTCTTCCACCACGGCCACTGCGTGCAGGTCGGGTTGACCGTTGAACAGTTCGAGCACGTCGTTGTTGGTCGCCTCGCGCGGCAGCGCGGGCGCGCGCACGAGCATCTTGCTGGCCGGCGCGCCGCCACCCGCGGGCTGCGTGGCGGCGCTGCGCGTGGCCTCGGGGAACACGGCGATATGATCCGCGCGAATCGCCTCGCGCGCTTCGCGGGCGAGCACGCGCAGCGGCTCCACGTTGGGGCGGCCGAAGAAAAAGCCCTGGCCGCAGTCGATGCCCATGTCGCGCAGCACGATCAGGTCGGCCGCGTTCTCGATGCCTTCCGCCACGAGCCGCGTGCCGCTCGCCTGCGCGAAATGCTGGACGGCGCGCACGGCTTCGAACTTGAGCGCGTCGTTGGCGATGTCGTGGATGAAGAAGCGGTCGATCTTCACGACATCGGGCTGCAGCTGCACCCAGAGGTTGAGGCTCGCGTTGGCCGTGCCGTAGTCGTCGAGCGCGAACTGGGCGCCGGCCGCGCGCAGCGTCTCGACGACGGGCGAAAAGTTGCGCAGGTCGTGGATGGCGCTTTGCTCGGTGAGCTCGATCACGACGCGCGTGGGGTCGATCGGGCCGTCGAAGAGGGCGAGTGCGGCGTCGCCGTCGGCGGTCAGCTGGCGCAGCGCGTCGGCGCTGAAATTGAGGAACAGCTTGCCGGGGCAGTCGAGTTTCGCGAACGTTTCGATGCAGGTGCGGGCGGCGGCGCGTTCGAGCGAGGCGGTGCACTGTTCGTCGCCGGCGCGCGCGAAGAGGGCGGCGGGCGTTTCGAGCGGCGAGCCGGCCGGCCCGCGAATGAGGCCTTCGTAGCCGAGGATCGCGCCACCCTCGAAATCGACGATGGGCTGGAAGACGGCGCGCAGCTGGCGCTGGGCGATCAGCGCCCCGACGCCGGGCGCCGCGTGCAGGAGTGGCGCGGGAGCAGACATGGACAGGCCGGAACGGGCGAAGACGATGAACTTAACGGCATATGATCGGATGAATTAAATGAAATTTTGGTGACAGCGCCGCGAAGCCCAATCTTTGGGCATGTGACGCGGGGAGGGGAGGCTGGCGGGGGAGGGTGAAATGCCGGGCGCTCGCCACGGCGTTTGCTGCGGCGGGGCGGCGGCTTCTCGCCGCCCCGGGTGACGTACTTGATGCCGATTAACGGCGCGCAGCAGTAGCCGTGCGCTCGTTCGCGCCGGCGCGCGATTCGTCGCCCGCGCTGGCGGCGCGCTCGGCGCTCATGTCGCGGGCGCCCCAGCGCTGGGCGAGCGCCGCGCACACCATGAGCTGGATCTGGTGGAACAGCATGAGCGGCAGCACGACCGCGCCCACGGCGTTCGAGGCGAAGATGACCTTCGCCATCGGCACGCCGGCTGCGAGGCTCTTCTTCGAGCCGCAGAAAATGATGGTGATCTGGTCCGCGCGCGAGAAGCCGAGCTTCTTGCTCGTGAACATCGTGATGCCGAGCGCGAGCGCGAGCAGCACGGCGTTCACCACGAGCAGGCCGCCGAGCGCGGTGAGCGGAAGGTGATGCCAGAGCCCTTCGTTCACGGCCTCGGAAAACGCGCCGAACACCACGAGCAGGATCGAGCCCTGATCGACGAACTTGAGCACGCCCTTGTTGCGTTCGATCCAGCGGCCGATCACCGGGCGCAGCAGTTGGCCCGCCACGAACGGCACGAGCAGTTGCAGCACGATGTTCCACACGGTGTGCCAGGCCGAGCCGCCGCTCGCGCTCTGGTTCGTGACGATCAGGCTCACGAGCGCGGGCGTGACGAAGATGCCGATCAGGCTCGACGCCGAAGCGCTGCACACGGCGGCGGGCACGTTGCCGCGCGCGATCGAGGTGAACGCGATGGACGACTGCACCGTGGAGGGCAGCGTGCAGAGGAACAGCACGCCCGCGTAGAGCGCCGGGGTGACGAGCGGCGAAAGCACGGGCTTGAGAGCCAGGCCCAGCGCCGGAAAGAGCACGAAGGTGCTGAGCAGCACGACGATGTGCAGCCGCCAGTGCGTCGCGCCGGCGATGATCGCCTCACGTGAGAGCTTGGCGCCGTGCAGGAAGAACAACAGGCCGACCGCCACATTGGTCAGCCAGTTGAAACCGGTGGCGGCCTGGCCGTGCACGGGGAACAGGCTCGCGAGAATCACCGTGCCGACGAGGCAAAGGGTGAAGTTATCGGGCAGGAATTTCGGACGTGCCATCGGACAATCTCAAGTGCGCGCCTGGGCGCCTGGCTGCGCGCAGATCGATGTGCGTGCAACGGGTGAATCGGATCGTCTATTGTCGGCGCAAGCCGATTGAAAAAGCAAATTCATTTGAAGCATCGATTAATGACGGATGCGCATGTATCGCCGGCATCGATCTCACCTTTATGCCGGATTCCTTATCGACGTGCGAGGGGCATTCCCGGGCCGCAAAAGCCGTCAGGACTCCGCGCATTCTTCAGATCTTCAGACGTCTATCAACCATAAAACGAACCGTTCCCAGACCTGCGCGGAGAGCCGTGCCTGGCGGCCTTCCCAGGGCTTGCCCGAAGGCAGAAAACCCAGCAGTAACATGGTGTTACAACCCTTCGGGCGGCATAACATCTTTTGGCTCGACACCCATACAGCACGCCCATAAATTACCGTCAATGGGACGCCGCGACCGTTGTGGCGGCAATCGTTACGCGCCAGCGCGGCGAGCGTCCCGGGACTGGCCCGCCATGGCCCGAGCGGCGGGTGCCAGGCGCGAACGTCGGGCAGGTGAAACGTCACAATGCAGGCAGGGTTGTCAAAACTCGGACAGTGGGTCTTGGGGGCCGGATTTGCGGCCTTTGTTGCGCTCGCCCATGCTCAGCCCGGTTTTCCAGGGCACGGCGGGGGCGGCGGCTTCGCGCGCGCCCCTTCCATGCCCACGAGGCCCGCCATGCAATCGATGCCCGCGCCGCGCGGCGGCGGCATGGCGTGGGGCAGCGGCTACCACGGCGCCCCTGAACGCGGCCGTGGCCCCGCCGCTTACACCGGTGCCGCTTCGCCCATGCGCGTGGCCGACCAGGGCGGCCGGTACGAGCGCGGCGGTAACCGCTCGCCGAACCAGTGGCAAGGCCAGGTTCAGCAGCCGGCCCCGCATCGCGATTACAGCTACGGCACGCCGTTCGGCGGCTACGGTGGCTATCGCGGCAATCCCATCACGCCCGTGAGCGCGGAATCGCGCCAGGTGCCGCATCCGCCGCCCGAGTCGCCGGTGCGCGCGGGCTCGATCCGCGAAGACGTCGCGCGCTACAACGAGGAGCGCGGCGGTACCTACCGGCCCTTCACGCGCAACGGCGGCGAGGTCCCGCGTCCGCCCATGCCTTCGCCCTACCGTAATTGAGCGGTGCCACGCCGCGCGCTTTCGCTTTCTTCCCTCCGCACGCTTTATCCCGCCGTCTTTGTTTGACTCTCCTCAGGATTCGCTTCAGGCATTGACCTGTTAGCGCCGCCGAAACACGTCCAAAACAAGTTGCGTTCGTCCACGCCGCGAAAACTGACGCGCGGATACCACACTTTTTTGGAAATCTCTCGTCATGCAGAACCCTTTCGTCTCAAATCTCGCTTTCGTTTTGGCGGCGCGTCATTCGCAGCCACGCGCGTGCGGCAGCGCCCCACTGGGCGCGGCGCGGCAGCCTGCGACTAACCGTGACGCAGCGCAGCGCAAAGCAAAGTCGACAGCGGCAAACCGGGTGCTATCGGCGGCAAACTAATCCGCCCGATATACCGGCAATAACACCGTTTATTTTTGACCATAAAAATGGTCCGCAAAGATGGATCCGCCCAGAACGGCCACGTCTGCGAACGACGAAAAAACAAAGCCTTGCGCGAGCGCCTCAGCCGCCCGACACCCTTTTTTGACAAAGACTGGAGAACCCATGAATACAACGGTCAGCCGCGCGCTGCGCACTACCCTGAAGGCGAGCGCGCTCGCCGCTGTTCTTGCCGCCGCGTCGTCGTCGGCGTTTGCGCAGTCGAGCGTCCAGCTCTACGGCCAGGTCGACGAGTGGGTCGGGGCGACGAAATTTCCGGGCGGCCAGACCGCCTGGAACGTGAGCGGCGGGGGCATGTCCACGTCGTACTGGGGCATGAAGGGATCGGAAGATCTGGGCGGCGGCTTCAAGGCGATCTTCACACTGGAAAGTTTCTTCCGCGCGCAGAACGGTCAGTACGGCCGCTTCGCGGGCGACACGTTCTTCGCGCGCAATGCGTACGTCGGCCTCGAATCGCCGTACGGCACGGTCACGGCGGGGCGCCTGACGACGCAGCTGTTCGTCTCGACGATTCTCTTCAACCCGTTCATCGATTCGTACACCTTCTCGCCGATGGTGTACCACGTGTACCTCGGCCTCTCGACGTTCCCGACCTACACGACCGATCAGGGCGTGGTGGGCGACTCGGGCTGGAACAACGCCGTGCAGTACTCGACGCCTAACTTCAACGGCCTTTCGGGTTCGGCCATGTATGCGTTCGGCAACCAGGCCGGCCAGAACGGCTCGAAGAAGTGGAGCGTGCAGGGTCTGTACTTCCACGGCCCGTTCGCGGCTACGGCGGTCTACCAGTACGTGAACTTCAACAACACGCCGGGCGACATCGGCAGCATCGTGAGCGGCGACACGACCATCATCGGCCTGAAGAGCCAGGGCGTGGCGCAGGTCGGCCTCTCGTACGACCTCCAGTACGTGAAGTTCTTCGGCCAGTACATGTACACGGCGAACTGGCAGCAGGTGGGCAGCTGGCACGTCAACACCGCCCAGGGCGGCGTGACGGTCCCGGCCGGCCCGGGCACGGTGATGGCGTCGTATGCGTACTCGCGCGACGGCGGCGGCCTGAACCAGACGCGCCAGACGGCGGCGATCGGCTACGACTACCCGCTTTCCAAGCGCACCGACGTCTACGCCGCGTACATGTACGACCACTTCGACAACATGTCGAGCGGCCAGACCTACGGCGTGGGCATGCGCGCGAAGTTCTAAGCGGCGCAGCCTGTCAGTTCGAAGTTCGACGCGAAAACCCCGCGCTATTTGCAGCGCGGGGTTTTTTGCTTTCTGGGCCGCCTCACATAGGAAGCGCGCCTGCGCGTTTCAACACCCGCATTTGATAAAACGAGGAAAATATCGCCGATTGATTCCCGCTCATTTATGTTCGAGTTGAAGGCCGCGCAATGGATACCCTCGTCAGCATGAAAGTGTTCCGCCAGGTGGTGGAGGCGGGCAGCTTCGTCGCGGCGGCCGAGCGCTTGAACATGTCCGCCGCGATGGCGAGCAAGCATGTGATGCACCTGGAGCAGCAGCTCGGCGCGCGGCTGTTGAACCGCACCACGCGCCGCGTCGCGCCCACCGAGGCGGGGCGCGAATACTACGAGCGCGTGGCCCAGGCGCTAACCGAACTCGACGAGGCCGGCCAGGCCGTGGGCGCGGCGAGCGTGGTGCCGCAGGGGCGGCTGCGCGTGTCGTCGCTCACGGCATTCGGGCTGCGTCATGTGATGGGCGCGGTCGCCGACTACGCCGCCGGATTTCCTCAGGTGACGGTCGACATCACGCTGTCCGACCGCGTGGTCGAGCTGATCGACGAGGGCTTCGACGTGGCGATCCGCGCCGCGCCGTCGGGGCTCAAGTCTTCTTCGCTGATCGCGCGGCCGCTCGCCACCGCGCACATCGTGCTGTGCGCCTCGCCCGAGTATCTGCGCCGCCACGGCGCGCCGAAAAGCGTGGCCGATCTCGCGCGGCACAACTTCGTCCAGTACGCGGGGGCTTCGGCCCAGGAACTCGCGCCGTTCGCGGAGGGCGCGGGCGGCGTGAAGCCCAAGCCGGGCGGCAACCTCATCGTCAATCACCTGGAAGCGCTGCGTGTGGTGGTGCTGCAAGGCGGCGGGCTGTCGATGCTCGGCACCGAGGTGGTGGGCGACGATATCGCCGAAGGGCGCCTCGTGCCGCTGCTCGTCGACGCACTGCCGCCGCGCGAGCTGCCGATCTACGCCGTGTACGCGAGCCGCCGCCATCTGTCGGCGAAGGTGCGCTCGTTCGTCGATTTCCTGGCCGCGCGCTTTTCTGAGCGCGAGCTCTGGCCGGGCGTGGAGGCGATCCGCGCGGCGGCGCTCAATGCCGACGTCGCCCGTGTTGCGTCTACCCGGCGCTGAAACCGGGCGCGCCTCGCGCTCAGCGGCCCACGCCCAGCCGCGCCTTCGTCGCCTCGTACTCGTGCTTCAGGCGTGCCACGAGATCCGCCACCGAGGGCACGTCGTCCATCAGGCCCACCGCCTGGCCCGCACCCCACACGTCTTTCCAGGCCTTTGCCTTCGAGGTGCCCGCGCCGAAATCCATCTTCGACTTGTCCGACTCGGGCAGCGCATCCGGATCGAGCCCGGCGTTCACGATGCTCTCGCGGATGTAGTTGCCGTGCACGCCCGTGAAGAGGTTCGTGTAGACGATGTCCGCGGCCTTTGCTTCGAGAATGGCGTGCTTGTAGTCGTCCACGGCGTGCGCTTCTTTGGTCGCGATGAAGCGCGTGCCCATGTACGCGAGGTCCGCGCCCATGGCCTGGGCGGCGAGGATCGATCCGCCGTTGGCGATCGCGCCCGACAGCACGATCGGGCCGTCGAAGATGCGCCGTACTTCGCCCACGAGCGCGAACGGCGAGGTCGTACCCGCATGGCCGCCCGCGCCCGCTGCCACGAGGATCAGGCCGTCTACGCCCGCTTCGAGCGCCTTGGCGGCGTGGCGCAGGTTGATGACGTCGTGCAGCACGATGCCGCCGTAGCTGTGCACGGCGTCGAGCAGCTCGCGCGGCGGCGCGCGCAGACTCGTGATGAAGATCGGCACGTGGTGCTCGACGCAGACGCGCACGTCGTGCTCGAGCCGCGCATTCGACTGATGCACGATCTGGTTGACGGCGATCGGCCCGATGACGGCCTCGGGGTTCGCGTTCTTGTAAGCGGTGAGTTCCTCCCGGATCTGCGTGAGCCAGACACCCAGCTCTTCGGCGGGGCGCGCGTTGAGCGCCGGAAACGAGCCGACGATGCCCGCCTTGCACTGCGCGAGCACGAGCTCCGGATAGCTGACGATGAACATCGGCGAGCCCACGACGGGCAGCGAGAGGTTTTGCAGGACGGCAGGCAGTGCCATGGGGAGGTCTCCTTGCGGCGCTTCGATAGACGGCGTGGCGCGAATTCGGCCGTTCGATTATAGGCGCGGGGTCGTTCGGGCATCGCGCGTGCGGATCTCTCGTGCGGTATTCGAGGGAGTGTTCGGTTTCTACCGCAATGGGCTCAAAAGCACATTTTCGAGCCGCGCTCGCCTCATACAATGACCGCAGACCAACAAACACAAGAGACTAGCCCCATGCCTTTCGACGGATTCCAGCCTTTCACCGTTCGCACTGCGGGCGGCGTAGACATCTGCGGCGTGAAGGGCGGCGATGGACCGCCGCTATTGCTGCTGCACGGCCATCCGCAGACGCACATGATCTGGCACCGGTGCGCTTCCGCGCTCGCGCAGCACTTCACCGTCATCGCGACGGATCTGCGCGGCTATGGCGCCTCCTCGAAACCGGCCAGCGACGACACGCACGCCGCCTATTCGAAACGCGCGATGGCGGCCGATCAGGTCGAAGCCATGCGCCACTTCGGCCACGAGCGTTTTCTCGTATGCGCGCACGACCGCGGCGCGCGCGTGGCGCACCGCATGGCGCTCGACCACGCCGACGCCGTCGAGCGGCTCATGCTGCTCGACATCGCGCCCACGCTCGCCATGTACGAGCAGACCGACCGCGAGTTCGCCACGCTCTACTTCCACTGGTTCTTCCTGATCCAGCCCGCGCCGCTGCCGGAAACATTGATCGAAGCGAACCCCGACGTCTATATCGAGCGCGTCATGGGCAGCCGTCACGCGGGTCTCGCGCCCTTCGCGCCGAAGGCTCTGGGCGCCTACCGCGCTGCGCTGCGCCAGCCGGGCGCCGTGCATGCGATGTGCGAGGACTACCGCGCCTCGGCCACCATCGACCTCGAGCACGACCGCGCCGACCTCGAGCGCGGCAACAAGGTGGCGTGCCCGCTGCGCGTGCTGTGGGGCGCGGAAGGCGTGATCGAGCGTTGTTTCGACCCGCTCGCCGAATGGCGCAAGGTGGCGCGCGACGTGAGCGGGCGCTCGCTGCCGTGCGGCCATTACATTCCCGAGGAGGCGAGCGAGGCGCTGGTCGAGGAGATGCTGGCCTTCTTCGAGACCACGGAGCGCTGACGGGCTGCCGCGCCTCGGCTTCAACGCAGCGGCGGCAGGCGGCGCGGCACCGGGGTGGACTTGACGATGGCCGTGCTGGTTTCGGCGCGCTCGGTGACTTTCGCGAGAATCTCGTCGAGCTGTTCGATCGAATGCAGATACAGCCGGGCAATGAAGCAGTCGTCGCCGGTGACCTTGTCGCACTCGACGAATTCGGGAATGCGCCGCAGCACCTCTTCCACCAGATGCAATTGTCCGGGCAGCGGCTTCACGCGCACGATGGCCTGCAAGGTGTAGCCGAGCGCGCGCGGATCGATCTGCACTGTATAGCCGCCAATCACGCCTTGCGCTTCGAGCCGGCGCAGCCGCTCGGACGTGCTAGGCGCCGACAGCCCCACGTGCTTGGCCAGTTCGGCGACGCTCGCGCGGGCGTCCTCGGCCAGCGCCGCGAGCAGCATGCGGTCGATGTCGTCGAGCGGGGCGGCGGCGGGCGTTGGGTTCGGGCGTCGGTTCATGATTGCGCGGGTGCTCCGCCAGGTTGGCCTTTCAATCGAAGGCAAGGGTTGCCTATCGCCTAAGTTTAGCCATGTATTCCTCGCCCTGCAGCCGATAAACTGACTTGCAGATGCGAAGGGGCCGCGCGCCTTTCGTCCGCCACAACGAGGATGCAAGCTCATGTCTTCCACCACTCCTGAAATTCGCCGCGGCGCCGCCGAGATGGTCGTCGCGATGCTGATGTCCGGCACCATCGGCTGGCTCGTGGTCGCCTCGCGCCAGGCTCCGATCAACATCGCCTTTTTGCGCTGCGTGCTGGGCGGCGCGACGCTCACGCTCGTGTGCACCGCGCTCGGCCTGTTGCGCCGCAAGCACCTGCCGCCACGCACGCTCGCGCTTGCCGTCCTGGGAGGCGCTGCTATCGTCGCGAACTGGGTGCTGCTGTTCGCCGCCTATTCGCGTGCTTCGATCTCCATGGCCACGGCCGTCTACAACACGCAGCCGTTCATGCTCGTCGGTCTCGGCGTGGTCATTCTGCGCGAGCGCGTGAGCGCTTCGACGGTGGCGTGGCTGGCGGTGGCCTTCCTCGGCCTCGTGTGCGTGGTCGAGGTGCAGCCCGCCGTGCTCGCCGTGCCCGGCGAGTATCTGCAGGGCGTGGCCTGCGCGGCGGGCGCGGCGTTTCTCTACGCGATCTCATCGATCATCACGCGCCATCTCAAGGGCACGCCGCCGCACCTCATCGCGCTCGTGCAGCTCGCGTTCGGCGCGCTCGCGCTCGCGCCGTTCATCCACTACGGCACGCTGCCGGCTACGCCGCTGCACTGGGCGCAGCTCGTCACGCTCGGCATCGTGCACACGGGCATCATGTACGTGCTGCTCTACGGCGCGATCCAGAAGCTGCCCACGGCTGTGACGGGCGCGCTCTCGTTCATCTACCCGGTGGTCGCGATCCTCGTCGACTGGTTCGCGTTCGGCCAGCGCCTCGCATGGATCCAGGTGGTGGGCGCCGCGCTCATCCTCGTCGCGGCGGCGGGCGTGAACCTCGGCTGGCGGATCGTGCCGCAACGGCGGGACACGCGTTCCGCCTGAGGCGTCGCGAGCGCGCCGCGCTGGCGCGGCGCTTCGGCATGCGGCGGTTGGCGTGTGGGCAGCATAATGTCGCGATTCGAACCCGCGACTCCCTGCTCCTCATGACGCCTTCGCACGCCCCACGGGACGAAGCCGAACTCACGCGCGCCAAGCGCCAGGCGCTGGCCTTTCTGCTGGTTGCGGCGCTCGTGTTCGCCGGCACGGCACTCTTTTTCCCGCCAGGCGTCGTGACGGATGGCGTCAAGTCCGTGAGCGAAGCGGCCATGGTCGGCGGCCTCGCCGACTGGTTCGCGGTGGTCGCGCTGTTCCGGCGCGTCCCGATTCCGTTCGTTTCGGCGCATACGGGCGTGATTCCGCGCAACAAGGAGCGCATCGCCGACGAACTCGCCGCCTTCGTGCGCGACAAGTTTCTCGACGTGGGTTCGCTCGTCGGGCTGATCCGGCGCCACGATCCCGTGGCGCGGCTCTCCAGCTGGCTCACCGCGCCGCAGAATGCGCAGCGCCTGGGCGACTACGCGGTGCGCATGATGTCGGGCGTACTCGGCCTCACCGATGACGCGCGCATCCAGAGCTTCATCCGCGACAGCCTGCACGCGGCGCTCGCGCGCGTCGACTTCTCGAAGTCGGCGGGCGCGATTCTCGACACCCTCACCCGGGATGGCCGCCACCAGGAGCTGCTCGACCAGATGCTCGAGCAGTTCGCCACCCTGTTGCGCGACGAGGGCACGCGCGCGTTCGTCGCGTCGGCCATCGTCGACTGGCTCAAGAGCGACTATCCGACGACCGAGAAGTTTCTGCCGAGCGAGTGGATCGGCGAGAGCGGCGCGCGCGTGGTGGAAAGCGCCGTGAACCGGCTGCTGCTGCAGGTGAGCGAGGATCGCGAACATCGTCTGCGCCAGAAGTTCGACGAAGTCGTGGAAAAGCTGATCGTGAAGCTCAAGAGCGATCCGGCGTTCCTGCGCAAGGGCGAGGAGCTGAAGGCGAGCCTGAGCGAGGGCGGCGCGCTCAACGATTACACGCGCGCGCTGTGGGACAGCCTGCGTGCGTGGCTGCGCGACGATCTGGAGCGCGAAGATTCGGCGCTGCACGCGAAGGTCGCCGCCACTGGCCAGTGGCTAGGCGAGACGCTCGCCGCCGACGCCGACCTGCGCGCCTCGCTCAACGGCCATCTCGAAGACGCCGCGCGCGCCATGGCGCCCGACTTTGCTCGCTACCTTACGCACCACATTCGCGACACTGTGAAGAACTGGGACACGCGCGAGACGGCGCGGCTCATCGAGTTGAAAATCGGCAAGGATCTGCAGAAAATCCGCGTGAACGGCACGGTGATCGGCGGCGCGATCGGGCTCGGACTCTACCTGTGTTCGCATCTGTTCGAGCTGGTGCGGCTCAAGCTCGGGCAGTGAGATTGATTCGGATTCCAGATGAATGAATCCTGCGAGGACGCGCCAGGCCTGCGCTCGTAGGTGATCTGTAGGGAAATCACCGATGCTTCGGGAATTCCGGCGCGAGTATGATGACCTCGACAGTTTGATCACGTCAGAGCTAATTCCAACGCTCGTCCGGAAAACGGACGAGCGTTTTTTTTTGCGCTTTCCCAGCGTTTGTCCTTCGGCGCGGCTAGACTGCTGCCGCCGGTGCTTCGAAGCGTTCGCCGTTTATGACCAGGGCGCCGCTCTTCGCCAGCTCCCCGGCCAGCTCGCGCAGCAGCCCGGGCCACGCGCTGCGCGGGCCGAGTTGTTGCGCCGCGGCGCGCAGGGAGGCGGCGTTTTCCAGCATCGCCAGTAGCGCGTCGAAGGTCATCGCGCGCACTTCCAGCAGCTTGAAGACGATCAGCACCTTGAGCGCGTTCTTCGCGTTGCGGGCAGGGTCGGCGCGCAGCCAGGCGAGGCGCGAGAACGCGCGCTCCAGCGCCGCCTCGACGTTTGTGAACGGCTTGCCATGGCCCGGAATCACCACGCGCACGTCGAGCTTCGCGATGGCTTCGAGCACCGCGTGCTGCTCGGCGAACCCGCTTTCGCCTTCGAGCTCGGGAAAGATCACACCGAAGCCATGCTCCCAGAGCGCATCGGCGCTGATGAGCAGGCGCGGTCCGGCTGCATAGAGCATCACCGAGTCGGGGTCGTGCCCCGGCGCACCGATCACTTCCCAGTCGAAGCCGCCTAGCGTGAGCCGTTCGCCTGCCGCGAGCGTGCCTGTGAACGCGAATCGGTCGCAGGTCTGCCCGGTGGCGAGAAAGCTCAAACGCGCTTCGTCCCAGTCGCGCACAATCGTCGCGCTCGGCGCGGGGATCAGCGTCGCGCAGGGCCATTGCGCCTGTAGCCGCGCGTTGCCGCCGCAATGGTCGGAGTGCAGATGCGTGTTGACGATAAGGTCGAGCGCGCGCGGGCCGAGCGCCTGGCGCACGAGCGCGAGCGTCTGTTCGGCGTGCGTGGCGTAGCCGGTATCGACGAGTGCGGCGCGCGCCTCGTCGACGAGCAGCACGTTGTTCGACGACAGCCAGCCGCGCTCGAAGACGCGGATCGATTCAGGGAGGGCGGGCGCGGCGCTCATGCCGGTGCGTGTACCGATGCGTGCTCGGCCTTGGGCATGACGAGGATCGTCGCGCGCCCTACCACGAGCGTTTCGCCCTTCTGGTTCACGGCCTCGCCCACGAGCTTCACGAGATCGCCGTGCAGGCTCGGCTTCCACCACGCTTCATCGACGCGCCACTCGAACGTGATCGTGTCGTTCGCGTGAGCGGCACGCTTGAGCTTCATGTCGAATTCGAGCCCGAGCGGCTGCGCGTACTGCGAGTAGTGCGTGGCGAGCAGCGCCATGAAATGCGCCGTGGGTTGCGTGCCCGATGCGATCAGGCCGCCAAAGCGGCTTTGCGCCGCGTAGGCTTCGTCGTGATGCAGCGGGTTCAGGTCGTTCACGAGCAGTCCGAATGATTTCACCGATTCGGGTGTGAGCTGAAGCGTCGAGCGGAACGTCTCGCCGACCGTGACGACGCGGGCGGGCGCGTTCATTGTTGTTCTCCTTGCGACGCGAAGCGCTTCGCGACCCATTGAGCGTGCCGCGTCTCGATCGCGTCCCAGACGGCGCGCTTTGCTGCGTTGTCGAGCGTGGACCAGTTCGCAATTTCGTCGATGGTGCGCAGGCAGCCCTCGCACAAGCCGCTGCGCTCATCCATACGGCAGATGTTGATGCAAGGCGAGGGCGGCGGCGTGACGGTGTCGTGTATCGCGGACATGCTCACGCGTCGCGCAGCGCGACGTCCACCACGGGCGCGCCGGTCAGCGCTTCGAGTTCCTGTGGCGAGAGGTTGAACACCGCATGCGGATGGCCGGCAGCGGCCCAGAGGCTTTCGAGCG
This sequence comes from Paraburkholderia nodosa, assembly GCF_001718195.1. Classification (GTDB taxonomy): domain Bacteria; phylum Pseudomonadota; class Gammaproteobacteria; order Burkholderiales; family Burkholderiaceae; genus Paraburkholderia; species Paraburkholderia nodosa_A. Next base: position 212,563 of record NZ_MCNV01000007.1, on the reverse strand, counting down.
CGAACAGATCGGCGTCGATCAGCGTGACGGGCGTCGTGGCGTGGCCGATCGGGCACACGCCGCCAATGGCGTAGCCGGTCTTCTCGCGCACGAACTTCGCGTCGGCGCGGCCGATCTCGCCCACGTGCGCGGCCACTTTCTTTTCGTCCACGCGGTTCGCGCCGCTCGCGATCACGAGCACGGGCGCGTCGTCTTCACGGCGGCGGAACAGGATCGACTTGGCGATCTGCGCGACTTCGCAGCCCAGACCCGCGGCGGCTTCGGCGGAAGTCTTGCCGGTCTCGGGCAGCATCACGACGGGTCTGGCGTGGCCGCGCTCGCGCAGCATCAGGGCGACACGGCGCGCGGACTCGGGCAGGGCGTCGAGGTTATCGAGGGTTTCCGTCATAGATTGATTTCCTTCGTACTGCGATTCGATGGGTCGCGTGTCACGAGCATGCGGCTTCGCTGCGGGCCTTCGCGAGCAGGGCCTTACCCGCGCGCGAGACGTTCGCCCGGCCGATGGCGGTCGAAATGAAGTCGCCCGCCGCGACGACCTGGTTCAGATCGATGCCGGTATGAATGCCCAGGCCGTTCATGAGGTACAGCACGTCTTCGGTCGCGACGTTGCCCGTGGCGCCCTTCGCATACGGACAGCCGCCCAGGCCCGCCACCGAGGCGTGGAAAATGGCGATGCCTTCTTCGAGCGCCGCATAGATGTTGGCGAGCGCCTGGCCGTAGGTGTCGTGGAAGTGGCCCGACAGGCGCTCGCGCGGGAACACCTTCGTCACCGCCTCGAACACTTCGTGCACGCGCTTCGCCGTACCCACGCCAATGGTGTCGGCAATGTCGATCTCGTCGCAGCCGAGCGCGGCGAAGCGCTCCACGACATCGACGACCGAAGCGACCGGCACTTCGCCCTGATACGGGCAGCCGAGCGCGCACGACACGCTGCCGCGAATGCGCACGCCGCGCTCCTTCGCGGCTTGCGCCACCGGTGCGAAGCGCTCGATGCTTTCTGCGATCGAGCAGTTGATGTTCTTCTGCGAGAACGCCTCGCTCGCCGCGCCGAAGATCACGATCTCGTCCGCGCGCGCGGCGAGCGCGCCTTCGAAGCCGCGCAGATTCGGCGTGAGGACCGAGTAGATCGCGCCGCTGCGCCGCTCGATGCCGGCCATGACTTCGGCGCCGTCGGCCATCTGCGGCACCCATTTGGGCGAGACGAACGAGGCGGCCTCGATGTTCGGAAAGCCCGCGGCCGAGAGCCGGTTGATCAGTTCGATCTTGGTTGCGGTGGGAACGAATTCCTTCTCGTTCTGCAGGCCGTCGCGCGGGCCGACTTCGACGATCTTGACTGCGGTGGGTAGTGCCATTGCCGTGTCTCCAACAATTTTTTGAAAAGGCTTCGCGATGTGCCGCCGCGATGTTCAGTAACCGCGCCCGACATGCACCACGCCGCTCACGGTCTCGCCGCGAGCCAGCGCGCCGATCTTGTCGGCGACCTGCGAGATCGCTTCGTCGCGTAATGTGAGCGCCGAACTGTGCGGCGTGATCGTGATGCGCGGCTCGCGCCAGAAGAGATGATCGGGCGGCAGCGGCTCTTCGCGGAACACGTCGAGCGTCGCCGCCGCGAGCGTGCCGTTGGCGAGTGCGTCGAGCAGATCCTGTTCGTTCAGATGCGTGCCGCGCGCCACGTTCACGAGATACGCGCCGCGCGAGAGCTTGCCGAAGGTGCGCGCGTTGAGCACGCTTTCGGTGTCGGGCGTGGCGGGCAGCAGGTTCACCAGCAGTTTGACGCCGTCGAGGAAGGCGTCGAACTGCTCGCCGTGCAACTCGCCCGAATACGTTTCGATGCCTTCTATCGTCTTCATGCCGCGCGAAAAACCGCGCACCGGCACGCCGAGCGAGGCGACCGCGTGCGCGACCTGCGCGCCCAGTACGCCGAGGCCGAGCACGCCCACCGTGAAGGTCTCGTGCGGATGCGGCGCGAGCACGTGCCATTCGCGGCGCGTCTGCGCGAGCGCGTATTCGTCGAAACGGCGCAGGTAGCGCAGTACAGCGTGCTGCACGTACTCGCTCATTTGCCGGCCCATGCCCGAGTCTTCGAGCCGCACGAGCATGGCGGTGCCGGGCAGCGTGCCCGGTCGCTCGCGTTCGTGGGCGAGGATCGCGTCGACGCCCGCGCCCAGGTTGAAGATAGCGCGAAGCCCCGGCACGCCGAAGAGTTCGCGCGGGGGGTGCCAGACGACAGCATAGTCGGCGGGATCGGTGTCGCCGGGCTGCCACTCGCGCAACTCGGCATCGGGCAGCGCGCGCGCGAGGCCGTGGAGCCACGTGGAGGCGTCGGTCTGCGGGAACCAGAAAATGATCTTCATGATGGGTGAACCTGTCCCTGGTAACGGCTGTGCGGCTCGAGCCTACGCGCGCTGTTGCGTTGCGTGCAGCCCGCGAGGGCCGCGAGAGCCGCGTGCACCGGCACCATTCTACTTTTTCAGGCCCGCGCCCGCCGCGCAAATCGCGGCGCGCCTGCCCGCGGCCTGTCTCGGGCAGGACCCGGCCGGGCGCGCCGAAAAGCTAAGCAAAAAAAATTGGTTCGGCGTGCGCGGCTCGCAGGCCACAATCGATTCACGCCGTGTTCCAGCGAGGAAAAAATCATGCTTTCGTGCGCGCAAATGCGTTGGCCGCCCCGCCTCGTCACCGTGCCGGGTCTGCACGGCAGCGACGGCGCTCACTGGCAGAGCTGGCTCGAACGCCAGTTCGCGCGCTCGCTGCGCGCGGAGCAGGACGACTGGGATGCGCCCGATCTGGCGGTGTGGGGCGCGGGGCTCGCGCGGCGGCTGGCGGGCGAGCGCGGGCCGTTCCTGCTGGCCGCGCACAGCTTCGGCTGCCTCGTGGCGGCGCATGCGCTGCACACGGGCATGCTGGGGGAAAGCGGCGCCGACATTGCCGGTGTGCTGTTCGTCGCGCCCGCGAGTCCCGAGAAGTTCCGCTTTGCCGGCGCGTTCGAGGCGCGGCAGCTTCCCGTGCCGTCCATCCTCATCGGCAGCGAAACCGATCCGTGGATGCCGCTCGAAGGCGCCCGCGCGCTCGCGCAGCAACTGGGCAGCACGTTTGTGAATCTCGGCGATGCGGGTCACATCAACACGGCGGCAGGCTTTGGGCCGTGGCCGCGCGCGAAGTATTTCGTCGATACGCTCGTTCACGGCGCGGCGCCGGGGCGCTTGCGCGACGCGGCATTCGACCGGGGCGGTCCGGCGTACGCCTGAAGTCAGGCGTAGCGAACCGCGGCGCCGTGCCCGCTCAGTGCCTGAGCGCCGCCCGCAACAGCCGCGCCGTATGGAGCGCGATCATCCCTTCTTCGTCGGTGCGGATCGCGAAAACGGGAACGCGGCTTTCGCGCGTGCTCACGCGCTCGTTGCCGTTGCTGCTGCCCACCTCGTTGACTTGCGCGTCGAGCACGGTGCCGAACACCGGCGCGAGCCGCTCGCACACCTGCGCGCGAATGGGCGCGGCATGCTCGCCGATGCCCGCCGTGAACACGAGCGCGTCGAGCCCACCCAGCACCACGGCGAGCTTGCCGACGTCCTGCGCGATGCGATACGTATAGAACTCGATCGCGAGCCTCGCCCGGTCGCTGCCGCTCGCGAGCAGTTCGCGCATGTCGCTGCTCAGGCCCGACAGGCCCTTCAGGCCCGACTCCTGATACAGCACCTTCTCGATGGCGTGGTAGTCCATGCCCTTCGCCATCATCCAGAGCACGGCGCCTGCGTCGAGCGCGCCGCAGCGCGTGCCCATGGGCAGGCCGTCGAGCGCGGTGAGGCCCATGGTGGTCTCGATGCTCTTGCCGTCCTTCATCGCGCACAGGCTCGCGCCGTTGCCCAGGTGCGCAACGACGACGCGCCCGCGCGCAATGTCGGGCGCGACCTGATGGAGGTGCCTGGCAATGTATTCGTACGAGAGACCGTGAAAGCCGTAGCGCCGGACGCCCTCGCCGTAGTAGCTGTACGGCAGCGCGAAGAGCTGCGCCATGATGTCGTTGCCCGCATGGAACGCGGTGTCGAAGCACGCCACCTGCGGCAGCTCCGGCGCGGCCTGACGCACCGCACGAATCGCGGCGAGATTGTGCGGCTGATGCAGGGGCGCGAGCGGCGTGAGCGCGTCGAGCTCCTGGATCACTTCGTCGTCGATGAGCACGGCGTCGGCGTAGCGCGCGCCGCCGTGCACCACGCGGTGGCCGATCGCGGCAGGCGGCGTGTCGCGCAGCCCCACGGCGAGCACGAGGCGCAGGAGGCGAAACGCGGCGTCGTGATCGGCGACCTGGGCAACCGGAAACTTCTCGTCGACGATCAGGCGCCCGTCGGCCATATTCGCGACCACGCGCGGCGCGACGCCGATGCCCTCGATCTGCCCGCCCGCGCCATGCAGCGCGCGCGCACCGCCTTCCACGTGGTCGTCTTCGATCACGCGAAACACCGAACACTTGATGCTCGACGACCCCGCATTCACGACGAGCACGACATGGCCTTCCACGGCCGGCTGGGCTTGGGCGCTGCTCACAGGATCTCCGTTGCTTTGCGCGCACGTCGCGCGTGCGCAAGCAGGACGGCGATCGCGCAACTGCCGATGCGCGAGCGCACGCTGTCGGCGCGGCTCGTGAGGATGATCGGCACGCGCGCGCCGAGGACGATGCCGGCCGCTTCCGCGCCGGCGAGGAAGGTGAGCTGTTTGGCGAGCATGTTGCCCGCTTCGAGGTCGGGCACGAGCAGGATGTCGGGGTCGCCTGCAACGGGCGACGTAATGCCTTTGATGCGCGCGGCTTCGGCGCTGATCGCGTTGTCGAAGGCGAGCGGGCCGTCGAGCAGGCCACCCGTGATCTGGCCGCGGTCGGCCATCTTGCACAGGGCGGCGGCGTCGATGGTGGAGGGCATCTTTTCGGACACCGTTTCCACGGCGCCGAGGATGGCGACCTTCGGCGTGCCCACGCCCAGCGACTGCACGAGGTCGATCGCGTTGCGCACGATGTCGGCCTTGTCGGCGAGCTTGGGGAAGATGTTGACGGCCGCATCGGTGATGAAAAGCGGCTTGTGGTACGACGGCACGTCCATCGCGAACACATGCGAGAGGCGCCGCTCGGTGCGCAGGCCATTGGCGCCGAGCGCGACTTCGTGGAGCAGCTCGTCGCTGTGCAGGCTGCCCTTCATGAGCAGTTCGGCCTGGCCCTCTCGCACGGCGCGCACGGCGAATTCGGCGGCGGCGTGGCTGTGCGGCGCGTCGATGATGGTGATGCCGTCGAGGCGCAGGTCGGCTTCCTCGGCCACCGCGCGGATCTTCGCTTCGGGGCCGACCAGAATCGGCACGATCAAGCCGAGGTTCGCGGCGTCGAGTGCCCCGGTGAGCGAGGACACGTCGCACGGGTGCGCCACGGCGGTGGGCACGGGCGCAAGGCCGCCACAACGGGCGAGCAGAACCGAATACTTGTCAGGCGATGAAGTCATGACGGTCTCCTCCAGGATGTGCATCTGGACCATGCTGCGGCGCGCAAAGCCGTAACAGTGTAGACCAGCGCGAACGAGGCGGTCGGCTGGATGCACGCCGGGCCGGCGCGGCATCGTGACGCGTCGCGGCGAGGTCCGGCAGTCGCGCCTGTCATGCTTCGTTCACAAGGCGTTGCGATCATGGAAGAGGCACTAGAGCCCGCCGCGAACCTTGACTTTCACAGGGCCGCCGCCTAAGTTTTTAGATGCCGCAGTGCAACATGATCTGGCTCTTTTCACGTCGCGGTCGCGAGGCGTACGAAACGCGCACGCGGCCGCGAATACCTTTTGCCGGCCCCGTTGCCCGCAATGCCGCCGCTCCGAGGGCGGCAGAACAGGGGCAGCGGCCAGGCCTCGCGTGTCGTTCGTCGTGACGGCACGCGTCCACGGCCCGCGCCGGCCTGGCGCTTGCTTGCCGCGAGGCGAGCCGGCGCTCCCTTAAAGGAGATTCGTCTCGTGGCAGTTCCCGCCTCCTCGCCGCTCGTTTCGTCGCCGTTTTCGTTTCTGCCCACGCTCGCATCGGGCACGTCTTTCTGGCCCTTCGCGCCTTTCTGGCCCCTCGCGGGCGCATCCGACGAGGAGTCATCGCCCCAGACGCCGCTGACCGAAGCGGCTTCGGCCGTCTCCTCGGCCGTGAACCAGGCAATCGAAACGGCGCAATCCGCGCCCACGGTTGCGCAGCCGCTCTATGACTACGTCTACGACGCCTGGCAGCGCAGCGTGCTGTTCCTCGACGTGCTGCGCGAGCGCGGCAACCAGACTTATGTGCACGAGCAGGCGGGCATGCCGCCGGTACTCGCGTTCGACTATGAAGTGATCGTCGATGGCCGCGAACTCGACGATCCGTGCAATTACGCGCTGCTGCGCATCAAGCCCGAAGAGGGCGTGCCGACCGATCCGCGCATGCGCCCCTTCGTCGTGATCGACCCGCGTGCGGGCCACGGCCCCGGCATTGCCGGCTTCAAGATGGACAGCGAAGTCGGCATCGCGTTGCGCAAGGGCCACCCGTGCTATTTCGTGACGTTCTTCCCGCTGCCCTGCGAAACGCAGACGATCCAGTCGGTCGCGCAGGCCGAAGCCGTTTTCATTCAACGTGTGCGCGAGCTGCATCCCGACGCGGACGGCCTGCCGTTCATCATCGGCAACTGCCAGGGCGGCTGGGCCGCGGCGCTGCTCGCGGCCTCCGCGCCCGCACTGGTCGGCCCGCTCATGCTCGCGGGCTCGCCGCTGTCCTACTGGGCCGGCGTGCGCGGCAAGAACCCCATGCGCTATTCGGGCGGCATGCTGGGTGGCTCGTGGATGTCCTCGCTCGCGGCGGACCTGGGCGACGGCCGCTTCGACGGCGCGTATCTCGTGCAGAACTTCGAGTACCTCAATCCGGCCAACACGTACTGGGGCAAGCTCTACAACCTCTATTCGAAGGTCGATTCCGAGCGCGAGCGCTTCCTCGAATTCGAGCGCTGGTGGGGCGGTCATTTCCAGCTGAACCGCGCCGAGATCGACTGGATCGTGCAGAACCTCTTCGTGGGCAACCACCTCACGCGCAATGAAGTGTTCGCGAAGAACGCTCGCTCGCCGGTGGACCTGCGCAACATCCGCACGCCGATCATCGTGCTCGCCTCCTGGGGCGACAACATCACGCCGCCGCAGCAGGCGCTCAACTGGATTCCCGACCTCTACGCGAGCGTCGACGAGATCGTCGCCAACGAGCAGGTGATCGTGTACTGCCTGCACGACAAGGTGGGGCACCTCGGCATCTTCGTTTCGGCGAGCGTGGCCAATAAGGAGCACACCGAACTATTCTCGGCGCTCGATCTGATCGACGTGCTGCCGCCGGGCCTCTACGAAGCGAAGATCACCGACTCGACGCCGGAAGCCGGGCGCCTCGAAGCGCTCGAAGGGCGCTACGAGATCCGCTTCGAGCTGCGCACGATCGAAGATATTCTCGCGCTCGACGACGGCCGCGACGACGAGCAGCCCTTCGAGGTGGTGCGCCGTCTCGCGGAAAACAACCAGCGCCTGTATGACCTGTTCGTCTCGCCGTTCGTGCGTGCGTCGAGCAACGCGTTCAGCGCGCATGCGCTGCGCGAGTCGCATCCGTCGCGCGTGGAGCGCAGCGTGCTGAGCGACGCGAATCCTACGCTGGGCGTGCTGCCCGCCATGGCGGAAGCGGTGCGCGCGCATCGCAAGCCGGCCGCGCCCGACAATCCGTTCACGCTGCTCGAAAGGCAGGCGTCGGCGACCATCGAGGCAACGCTGGATGCGTATCGCGACGCGCGCGACGCCTGGGTCGAGAGCACGTTCTACAACGTGTACACCGCGCCGTGGGTGCAGGCCTGTGTGGGCGTGGCGCCCAACCAGCCGCTCGAGCCCATCGCGCCGCCGCTCATGGCGCTGCGCAAGGAGCTTGCGCAGTACCGCCTGCGTGCGGCGCGCGCGCATCTCGCGAAGGGCTCGCTCGTCGACGCCTTCATGCGCATCGCCGCGTATATCGTCGATGAAATGCATGCCGTGCAGTACCGGCCGTTCCAGCGCATGCGCGAACTCGCGCGGGAGTATCTCGGCGATCGCCAGCCGAGCATCGCCGAGCTGAAGGAATCGGCGCGCCGCCAGGGCGCGATCGTGCAGCTCGATCCGCAGGCCGCGATCGACGCGTTGCCCGAGATCGTGCCCGACATGAAGACGCGCCGCGCGCTGCTCGCAGCCGTGTACCGCATCGCGACCGTATCCGGGCCGCTCGAAGGCGAGCGGCGCGAGCGCTATCGCCACGTGCAGCGCGCGCTGGGCGTCGAGCCGGGCAGCGAGAAGACGGGACTGCCGCCGCTCGATGGCGGCGGGTCGTCGTCGGAGGGCGGCGGTGTTTCGGGCGCAGGCGGCGGCACGGCTGGCGACGGCGGCGCCGAACAGGGTGTCCAGGCATCCTCCGCCGCGCAGGCTGAGGGACCTGAGCCTGCAACTGAAGCCCCGGCAGCTTCCGCAAAGTCCTCTCGCGCGAAGGCCGCTCTGGCGGGCGAACACGCCACGCCCACGAAACCCATGCGTGCGGCGCGCGCCGGCGTGAAGGTAAAGGCCGCGGAACCGGCCGAAGCGAAGAAGGCGCCGGCTGCCGCCAAGACGGCGGCGCGCCGCTCGCGCGCGGCATCGACGCCCACCGCCACGCGGGCTGCGGGCACGACGGCCACGCGCCGCCGCGCGACGCGCAACGCAGGCGAGTAACGAAGCCCGTTCTCGTTTCACCCTGCACGCGCCGCATCCCCACCGATGCGGCGCGTCGTTTTGAGCTCGACACACCGGCAGCCAGGTCGGCAACTGCATCCGCGGCCATCACCGGCCGTCTTCCACTGCGAGGTCAGCCATGCATAATCCATCCGAACGGCCGCTTGCCGGCATGCGCGCGCTCGTCACCGGCGTGGCGAACGCCGATTCGATCGCTTACGGCTGCGCCCGCGCGTTCGCCGATCTCGGTGCGCAACTCGCCGTCACCTATCTCAACGACAAGGCCAAGCCCTACGTCGAACCGCTCGCCAACGATCTGGGCGCGCAGTTGCTGCTGCCGTTGAACGTCGAGGAAGACGGCCAGCTCGACGCCGTGTTCGACGCCGTGCGCGAAACGTGGGGATCGCTCGACATCGTGCTGCACTCCATCGCCTATGCGCCGAAAGAGGATCTGCAAGGCGGCCTGCTCGATTCGTCCGCGAAGGGTTTCGCGTATGCGATGGACGTGTCGTGCCACTCGTTCATCCGCATGGCGAAGCGCGCCGTGCCGCTGATGCCGCACGGCGGCACGCTGTTCGCGATGAGCTACGACGGCGCGAACCGCGTCGTGCCCAGCTACAACCTGATGGGCCCCGTGAAGGCGGCGCTCGAAGCGTCGTGCCGTTATCTCGCGTACGAACTCGGGCCGATCGGCATCCGCGTGCACGCAATCTCGCCCGGGCCGCTCAAGACGCGCGCAGCCTCGGGGCTGCCCGACTTCGACCGCATGCTCGCCGAGGCCGTGGAGCGCGCGCCGCTCGGCGAACTCGTCGACATCATGGACGTGGGTTACGCCACCGCGTATCTCGCCACGCGCTACGCCCGGCGCATGAGCGGCAACACCGTGTATATCGACGGCGGCGCGCACATCATGGCTTAGCACGAAAGCCGCAAAGCAAAGCTCGCATTGGTATAAGCCGTGCGCCCCGGCTCGCTAGAATCGGGCGTTCGGCCTGCTTACGAAAATCATGCAGGCAGGCCGAAACGCCTTTCAACGACAGACGGGGATCACCATGGCAGGTTTGGGACGCACGGCGCGCTGGCTCGGCGCGGGCATCATCGCATTGAGTGCAGCGGCTGCTCATGCCGAAACGTCGCTGCTGAACGTCTCGTACGACGTGACGCGCGAGCTGTACAAGGACATCAACGCGAGCTTCATCGCCGACTATCAGAAGAAGACCGGCGAGACCCTGTCGATCAAGCAGTCGCACGGCGCGTCGAGCGCGCAGGCGCTCTCGGTGCTGCAGGGCCTGCAAGCCGACGTCGTGACGATGAACCAGCCCAACGACATCGACCTGCTCGCGCAGCAGGGGCATCTCGTGCCCGCCAACTGGCGCACGCGCTTGCCCGACGCGAGCGCGCCCTACACGACGACGATGGTGTTCCTCGTGCGCAAGGGCAACCCCAAGCACATCAAGGACTGGGACGATCTCGCCAAACCCGGCGTGCAGGTCGTGATCGCCAATCCGAAGACTTCAGGCAATGGACGTTACGCGTATCTGGCCGCATGGGGCTATCGCAAGCAGCAGGGCGCGAGCGACGCCCAGGCGCTCGACTTCGAGCGCGCACTGCTGAAGAACGTGCCGGTGCTGGACGCGGGCGGCCGGGGCGCGACGACGACCTTCACGCAGCGCGGCATCGGCGACGTGCTCGTGACCTTTGAAAACGAAGTGGCGCTCATCGATACGGGTGTGGGTGCGAAAGACTTCGAAGCGGTCTATCCCTCGGTGAGTCTGCTGGCGGAGCCGCCGGTGACGATCGTCGACAAGGTCGTGGACAAGCGCGGCACGCGCAAGAGCGCACAGGCGTATCTCGACTATCTGTATTCGCCCGCCGCGCAGGAGATCATCGCGCAGCATCATCTGCGTCCGCGCGATGCCGCAGTGCTCGCGAAGCACGCAAGCGAGTTCAAGCCGATCAAGACCTTCACGGTCGAGCAGGTGTTCGGCAGCTGGCAAAACGCGCAGGCGACGCATTTCGCCGATGGCGGCACGTTCGATCAGATCGTCGCGGACCGTAAGTGATCGGGGCGTCACGCAACGATAGTGCGTAAAACAAAAGCGCCTCGCAGTTTGCGAGGCGCTTTGCATTTCAGGCTGCGGCTTTAGTACCAGCCGCGACGGCCATGCCATTCGTTGCGGCCGTACCAGCGGCGGCCGTCCCAGTAGCGGTCGCCGTGCCAGCCGATCACGACAGCCGGCGCGTAGGCCACGCGCACGGGCGGCGCGACGTAGACGGGACGCGGCGCGACATAAACGGGCTGCGGCGCGACATACACCGGTGCGGGTGCAACATAAACCGGTGCGGGTGCAACATAAACCGGAGCGGGCACGCCGACGTTCAGGCCGACCACCACACCGGCCATGGCGGTTTGCGAGGCGGCCAGGACGAGCGCTCCAGCACCCAGCGCGGCAAAGAGTTTGGTTTTCATTTTGAGCCCCTTCGGTTGAAGATTCGATGGCTTCAATGTAGCCGGGCGCTCGTCGGCTTGAGTTACCAAACTGCAACAAACTGCGCGCGAATCTTACCGGCGGTAATGGGTGGAAAGGGCGCTCGCCCGCCTGTGGCGCGCTTCCCGCATGTCTGGCGCAAGCGGCCGTGTTTCAATTCGTGATCGTCAGGGCAGCTCTGTAATGGCGCGCCGGGCGCGAACGCCCGGCGCGGCGAGAGCCGTCACTGCACCGCGACGCTCGCGAAGTTCTGGCGTCCGAACGGGCTCACCTGATAGCCGCTCACGTTCGTGCGCGTGATGGCGGAGGCGGTCGGGTAGCCAAGCGGAATCCACAGCGCCTGGTCGTGGATGATTTGCTGGGCGGCTTCATACAGCTTCACGCGCTTGGCCTGGTCGGCGGTTGCCTTGCCTTCGGCGATCAGCTTGTCGAGCTGCGGATCGCAAAAGCGCGCGAAGTTGATGCCCGACTGCACCGCATTGCAGCTAAAGAGCGGCGAGAGATAGTTGTCGGGGTCGCCGTTGTCGCCGGCCCAGCCCATGAAGAGCGTGTCGTGCTGGCCTTGCTTCGCCTGCTTGATCAGCTCGCCCCACTCGATCACCTTGATCTCGGCTTTCACGCCGATCTTCGCGAAGTCGGCCTGCAACAGCTCCGCGCCCGCGCGCGGGTTCGGGTTCAGCACGCTGCCGTTCGGACGCACCCAGATCGTCGTCGCGAAGCCGTTGGGGAAGCCCGCGTCGGCGAGCAGCTGCTTCGCCTTCGCCGGGTCATACGGATACGGCTGGATCGACCGGTCGTAGCCCCAGGTGATGGGCGGCCAGGGGTTGGTCGCGGGCGTGGCGGTGTTGTCGAAAATCGCCTTCAGGTACGTCGTGCGGTCGAACGCCATGTTCAGCGCCTGGCGCACCTTCTGGTTGTCGAGCGGCTTCTTCTGCGTGTTGAGCGCGACGAACGCCGTCATGAACGCTGGCGTCTCCACCACCTTGAGCGACTTGTCGTCCTTCGCCGCGGCCACATCCTGGGGCTTGGGCGAGAGCGCGATCTGGCATTCGCCGGCTTTCACCTTCTGCGCGCGCACGGCGGCGTCGGGCGTGATCGCGTAGATCAGGCGGTCCACCTTCGGTTTCGGCCCCCAGTAGGTCGGGTTCACGTCGTAGCGGATCACCGCGTCCTTCGTGTAGCTCTTGAGCACGAACGGGCCCGTGCCCACCGGCTTCGCGTTGAGGTCGACCTGCTTGCCGCCCTTGAGCAACTGGTCGGCGTACTCGGCGGAATAGATCGACGCGAAGCCCATCGTGAGGATCGAGAGGAACGTTGCATTCGGCTCGTTGAGCTCGAACTTGACCGTGTTCGCGTCGACCTTCGTGACCGCCTTCACGAGCTTCACGAGGCCCATCGACTGCGCGTGCGGGAAGCCGCTCGCGCCGGCCACCTTGTGCCACGGGTTGTTGGCGTCGAGCATGCGGTCGAACGTGAAGAGCACGTCGTCGGCGTCGAGCGTACGCGTGGGCTTGAACCACTCGGTCGTCTGGAACGCCACGTCGGGCCGCAGATGGAACGTGTAGGTCAGGCCGTCGGCGCTCACTTCCCACTTGTCCGCGAGCGCGGGCACGACCTTCTTCTGCGCTTCGTCATAGGCCACGAGCGAATTGAAGATGACGTCGGCGGACGCGTTGGTCGTGACGAGCGAGTTGAACTGCACGACGTCGAAGCCGTCGGGGCTCGACTCGGTGCAGACCGTCAGCGGTTTGGCGAGCGCGGGCGTGGCCGCGAGTGCGGCGCCAAGCGCGGTCGCGAGCACGAGAGCAGGCGCAAGCGTGCGCGCGGAGGGCGAGGTGAAGCGCATGGGATCTCCGTGGTTCTTCGGTGGCGGGCGGCGCCCCGTTTTGTTCGATTCAGGAGAGGCGAGAAGGCTCGGAAGGGCGCCCGGACGAGCCAAGCTTATCGAAGGGAAATTGCCGAGACAACAATTTAATCGACATACCCATATGGCATGGGGGCGCCGTGCGGCAAGCCGAAGCGGCTTAGTGGCTCGCCGCGCGCGGCTTGCGCGGCGCCTTTTCGAACACGCGGTCGTAGACCCAGCGCGGCAGCGCGCGCAGCAGCGTGGCGGCCACGCGCATCGGCCAGGGGAACACCGCGAACGACGTGCCGCGCGCGATCGCTTGCGCGGCCTTCGCGGCGAACTGGTCCGCGTCCATCAGGAAGGGCATGCGGTAGGGATTCTTCGCCGTCATCGGCGTGCGGATGTAGCCGGGCGCGATGGTGACGACGGGCACGCCGAACGGACGCATTTCCACGCGCAGCGCTTCGAGATAGGCGAGCGCCGCGGCCTTCGAGGCGCTGTAGGCGCCCGAGCCCGGCAGCCCGCGCACGCCGGCCACGCTCGCGATGCCCACGAGTGTGCCGCGTTTGGCCTTCGCCATGGCCGACGCGAACGGCTCGAAGGTGGCGACCATGCCGAAGTAATTGGTGTCCATCACGTCGCGGAACGTGGCGAGATCGCCTTCGCCCGTCAGCACGCCGCGGCTCACGCCCGCATTGGCGATCACGATGTCGGGCATGCCGTGCTGGGCGATGAAGTCGCGCGCGGCGGCAGCGAGCGCATCGGCGTCGCGCACGTCGGCGGGATAGATGGAGATGGGGTGATCGGGGTGGGACTGCCGGAAGCCGGCAAGGGCCTCGCCGCGGCGCGCGACGAGCCCGAGGACGGCGCCCTGCCGCGCGTAAACGGCGGCGAGCGCGGCGCCAATGCCGCTCGACGCGCCGGTGATGAAGACCTTCAGTGGCGCGTCTTGCATGGCGCTAACCTCACATCTTCTTCGCGCGGATCTGCGAGATGATGAAGTCCATCACCTGGGCCGTGCCCGGCAGCGCCTTGTCTTCCGGACCCTGGACCATGGCCGGGCCGGTTTCGTATTTGCCCTGGATGGCGATGGTCGGCACGCCGTCGATCTTGTAGGCGTCGAGCAGGGCCTTGTCGCGCTGCAGCGCGCTCTGCGTCGAGAACGAGTTGTACGCTTCCATGTACTTCTTCGCATCCACGCCTTGCGTCGCGAGGAACTTCGCCTGCTCTTCCGGCGTGAGCAGGTAGTTCTTGTTCACGTGGATTTCGTGGAACACGACCGGCGTGAGCTTCTGGGCGAGGCCGAGCGCGTCGAGCGCGTAGTACATCTTCGAGTGCGGGATGAAGTCGTCACGGAATGCCACCGGCACGCGCTTGAACACGACGTCCGGGCCCTGCTTCTTGATCCACGCTTCGAGATACGGGTCGAACGCGTTGCAGTGCGGGCAGCCGTACCAGAAGAACTCGATCACTTCGATCTTGCCCGCGGGCACGTCGAGCGCCTGGGGTGCCTTCAGGACCGTGTAGTCCTTGCCGGCCACGGGTGCCGCGGCCGAGGCGTGGGCCACGCCGGCGATCAGCGAAAGCGAGAGAAAAAGCGTACCGAGAAGTCGTTTCATGGCGTAGGAATCCACTGTTCTTGGACCGGCGGCGGCCGGTTGTCTGCCGCAGGACGCCGTTGGCGCGAACCAGACGCGTGCGGGTGCTGCGCGGGTGTTGCTTGTTGACGGACTTCGCGCCGCGCGCCGCGGCCCGGCCTCACGCGAACGCCGCTGAACGGCTGCGGTTTCGGTGGGCGGGCGCGCGGTGCGCGGCGCGGACGGCGATTACTGCTTCGTGAAGCGGATGACGGCCGTATCGATACCGGCGTCGGACAGGCGCTGACGCGTCGAGTTCATGTCGTCGAACTTCGTGAACGGACCGATGCGCACGCGATAGTACGTCACACCGCCGGCGTCGCGCTGCGTGACCTTCGACTCGAACCCCTGGAACGCGAGGCGCGCGCGCTGCTGCTCGGCGTCGCCCGACGTCTTGTACGCGCCCACCTGCAGGAAGTAGCCGGTGTTGGCGTCGCCCGGTGCGGGCGCGGCGCTGCCGGGCTTGGCGCCCGGGGGCGTCGGCACCGCGTTGGCGGGCTTCTGCGGCGGGTTGTTCGCGAGGATCTGGGCCGGGTTGCTCGCCGAGTTGCTGGCCGACTGCGGCTTCTTCGCGATCGCCGTGCCGCTCGTGACGTTTTCACCCGTCGACGGTTGCGGCGCGACGGCCACGCCGTTGTTATTGGCGGCGTTGCTGTTCGAACCCGAGGGCGGCACTTCCACGATCTGCGGCTCCTCGAGCATGCCCGAGGACTGCGACTGGTTCGTGGTCTGGCCCGGCGCCGTGTTGGGCGGCGTGCTTTGGGCGGCCTGCGGCACCGGCTGGCCCGGCGACTTGCCCTGCAGCGCGCGGTTCGGGTCGATCTGCTCGTTGTTCTGGCCGACGTCGGAAGCGGCCGGCGGCGCGACCTTCGAGACGAACGGCGTGGGCGCGCGCGTGATGTAGAGCGCCACCACCACCGCGATCGCAAGGCCGACGATCAGGCCCAGCACGATGCCGAGAAAGGTTCCCCCGGACTGCTTCGACTGCTGTTTTGTAGTGCGGCGCGGTTTTGCCATCGTCTGAATCACCTGCAAACAAGAGAATCCTGGAATGGCCGTCCGCGCGAGGCGGCGGCCCCAAACAAGCTGCTGCGCGCGGGTCTCGCGCGTCTCGTTACATGCGCTCCGGCGCGGACACGCCGATCACGGCCAGGCCGTTCGCGAGCACCCGGCGCGTGGCCGCGAGCAGGGCGACGCGGGCGTCGCGTTCGGCGGCGTCATCGACGAGAACGCGTTCGGCATTGTAGAACGAGTGAAACTCAGCGGCGAGTTCGCGCAGGTAGAACGCCACCGCGTGCGGCGCGAGTTCGCTGGCGGCATGCGTGAGCATGTCGGGGAATTCGCCGAGTTTCGCGATGAGCGCGAGCGCGCGCTCGCTGGCAAGCGGCGCGAGATCGACCTTGGGCAGCGCGGCCGGATCGCCGCCGAACTTGCCCTGCCAGTCGCCGAGAATCGACGAGATGCGCGCATGCGCGTACTGCACGTAGTACACCGGGTTTTCGTCGTTTTCCTTCAGCGCGAGGTCGATGTCGAACACGAATTCGGTGTCGGCCTTGCGCGAGATGAGGAAAAAGCGCACTGCGTCGCGGCCGCGGCGGATGGTCGCCTCGTCGAGCAGGTCGGGCGAGACTTCGCTGCCCGGGTTCGCGCCGCCCGACCATTCGATCAGGTCGCGCACCGTCACGTAGCTGCCCGCGCGCTTGGAGATCTTCACCTCCTGGCCGTCGCGCATCACCGTGACCATCTTGTGCAGCACGTAGTCGGGATAGCCCTTCGGAATGCCGATGCCGAGCGCCTGCAGTCCCGCGCGCACGCGCGCGATGGTGCCGTGGTGATCGGAGCCCTGGATGTTGATGACCTTCGTGAAGCCGCGCTCCCACTTGGTGACGTGGTAGGCCACATCGGGCAGGAAGTAGGTGTAGGTGCCGTCGGACTTGCGCATCACGCGGTCCTTGTCGTCGCCGTAGTCGGTGGTCTTGAGCCACAGCGCGCCTTCCTGCTCGTAGGTCTGGCCCGAAGCGACCAGCGCCTCGACGGTCTTCTCGACGCGGCCTTCCGTGTACAGCGACGACTCGAGGTAGTAGCGGTCGAACTTCACGCCGAACGCCTGCAGGTCGAGATCCTGCTCGTGGCGCAGATAGGCGACGGCAAAGCGGCGGATCGCTTCGAGGTTCTCCGGGTCCTTCTCGCCCGTGACGGGCTCGCCGTCCTTGGCCGCGACCGTTTCGCCCGCGAGGTAGTCGCGCGCGATGTCGGCGATGTATTCGCCGTTGTAGGCCGCCTCGGGCCATTCGGCGTCGCCGGGCTTGAAGCCGCGCGCGCGCGCCTGGGTGGAGACGGCGAGGTTGCCGATCTGCACGCCCGCGTCGTTGTAGTAGAACTCGCGGTGCACGTCATAGCCCTGCGAGGCGAGCACGTTCGAGATGGCGTCGCCGAGCGCGGCCTGGCGGCCGTGGCCCACGTGCAGCGGGCCCGTGGGATTGGCGGAAACGAACTCGACGAGTACGCGTTTGCCGGCTTCGCGCTGCGAGCGGCCGAATGCCTCGCCCTGCTCGAACACGGCGCCGATCACGGCGCGCTTCGCGTTGGCGGTGAGACGCAGGTTGATGAAGCCGGGGCCGGCCACTTCGGCCGCCTCGACGAGGCCGGCGGCCTCGGGCTGGGCGAGCACGGCGTCGACAATCTGCTGGGCGAGCTGGCGCGGATTCGCGCGCATGGGCTTGGCGAGCTGCATCGCGACGTTGCAGGCGACATCGCCGTGGGCGGCGACCTTCGGGCGCTCGAGCGTGATCACGGGCACGACGAATGCGCCTTCGCTCGCGCCTTCGGTGGCCTTCGCCACCTGGGCTACGGCTTGCGCGAGCAGGGTCTCCAGGGTGTGTTTCTGTGCGGGCAGCATGCTGGTTGCAAGTCCTGTGCGGGTAATGGGATGCGGGGCCGGGGCGTCCAGGGGCATGCATGGCCTCTGGCTTTCCGGCGCTGACCGCCTGATACGGGTGAGGGCGCGCCAGCCTCGCGGTGGCCCGATTGCCATGCGCCAATGCGCGGCGGGCCTCGTTGCGGCAGGCGGCGTGGCGGCGTACCTGACGCCAGAACGTCCGGGCGCCGCGCCCTGCGGGTAATTCCGTCCTGACGGATTTTAGCAGGTGCTAATATGTGAAATGAGGTAGCGCGACATGGGTCGCCTTGGCCCGTCTGGCTTCGCAGGCCGGAACGTCACGCGCAGATCCAAAAAATCATAAAGGGAACAGACATGCTGGTTACTTTTAAATGTCACGCGGCGCCCGACGTCACGATGCTGGAGAACCTCGCACAGTACCTTCTCGGCATCATCGGCAAGCGGCTCGGCCCGCGCGGCGTGATCACCCACGACGAACTCGATACCGCCATCACCAAGCTCGAAGCAGCCATCGCCACTGACAAGAAAGAGCGCCACGAGCAGGAAGGCCACTTTCACGAAGGCGAGGATGACCACGTGCATCACGAACTGCCGGTCGGCCTCGCGCAACGCGCCTTTCCGTTCCTCGATATGCTGCGCGCCGCGAAGAAGGAAGACAACGACGTTTTGTGGGGCATTTGAGGTCCGTGCTTGACGTCCTTGCGTGACATGACTGGGGGCGAGCGCGCCATTGCGCCTGATTGACCCGCCCAATTCAACGTTCCAAAAGCAAAGAGCCCGCAATCTCGCGGGCTCTTTGCTTATGTTCACCTTCGGCTCACCTTACTGGCTGGCGGCCGCTGGTTCGGCAGCAGAAGCCTCCGACTTCATCATTTTCTTTTTCTTCGGCTTCTTCACGTGCTTTTCGGTGGGCGCCGAATACGACGTCGCCGGGCTCGCCTGCTCCGGCGCGGCCGGCTGGGCGAACGACGGCTGCGCAAGCGCCGCGACGCCGAAGGCAGTCAACATCAACATCAGCTTCTTCATACGATTTCTCCGTCGAGGTTGCTTCGATTTTGCGTTTTAAGGATTTGCTGATGAGCGAGCCGGCGCGGCCTTGCCGCATGTGGCCGGGTGTCATGCAGGTGATACCGGGTCTTGCCGGGCCATCTTACAAAGCCGAAAAATCGCGCGCGCGTAATCTTCACCTTGCCGGATGGCGTATGTCGGGCGGCGACAACAGGGGGTAGCGCAACGGGGGAAAAGCGCGCCGCGCGGGGCGGCGCGCCGTGCGGCCTAGAGTTGCGGCGCGAGCGCGCGGCGGGCGTCCTGGTCGGAGAGCGACATACGCTTTGCATAGTCGGCGAGCTGGTCCTGGCCGATCTTGCCCACCGAGAAATACGTGCTGTCCGGGTGCGCGAGATAGAAGCCCGAAACGCTCGCGGCCGGCAGCATGGCGAGCGATTCCGTCACGCTCATGCCAATCTCGCCCGCCTGCAGGAAGTCGAACATGTCGCGCTTCACGAGGTGATCCGGGCAGGCCGGGTAGCCGGGCGCCGGGCGAATGCCCGCGTACTTTTCGGCGATCAGGGCGTCGTTGTCGAGCGTTTCGCTCGCCGCATAGCCCCACAGGTCGCGGCGCACGCGTGCGTGCAGCGCTTCGGCGAACGCTTCCGCGAAGCGGTCCGCGAGCGCCTTGAGCATGATCGCGCTGTAGTCGTCGTGGTCCTTCTCGAACTGCGCTTCCTTCACGTCCACGCCAATGCCCGCCGTCACCGCGAACATGCCGATGTAGTCGGCCACGCCCGAGTCCTTCGGCGCGATGAAGTCGGCGAGCGACCGGTTCGGCCGCATCACGCCGTCCACCACCGGGCGCACCGACTGCTGGCGCAGGTTGCGCCACGTGAGCGCGACTTCGCTGCGCGACTCGTCGGTGTAGATCTCGATGTCGTCGTCGTTCACCGTGTTCGCGGGCAACAGCGCGATCACGCCGTTGGCCTGCAGCCAGCGGCCCTGAATCAGGCGCGAAAGCATCGACTTCGCGTCGGAAAACACACGGCGTGCCGACTCGCCCACGATCTCGTCGTTGAGGATCTGCGGATAGGGGCCGGCGAGATCCCACGTCTGGAAGAACGGACCCCAGTCGATGTAATTCGCGAGTTCGTTCAGGTCGAAATTCTTGAACACGCGGCGGCCGATGAACTTCGGCTTCACGGGCTGGAAGTTCGCCCAGTCGATCTTCGTCTTGTTCGCGCGCGCTTCTTCGAGCGTCACGAGCGGCGTCGCCTTCCGGTTGGCGTGCTGGTCGCGAATGCGCTCGTAGTCGGCCTTGAGCTCGTCGAGGTACTTCGCCGCGCCTTCGTCCGACAGCAGGCTCGACGCCACCGAAACCGAACGCGACGCGTCCGGCACGTACACAACCGGACCTTCGTAGTGCGGCGCGATCTTCACGGCCGTATGCACGCGCGAGGTGGTCGCGCCACCAATGAGCAGCGGAATCTTCTTGATGCGGAAGTAGTCGTCGCGCTGCATTTCGCTCGCAACGTAAGCCATTTCCTCGAGCGACGGCGTAATGAGCCCCGAGAGGCCGACGATATCCGCGCCTTCGACCTTGGCCTTCGCGAGGATCTCGTTGCACGGGACCATCACGCCCATGTTGACCACTTCGAAGTTATTGCACTGGAGCACCACTGACACGATGTTCTTGCCGATGTCGTGCACGTCGCCCTTCACGGTCGCGATGACGATCTTGCCCTTCGCGCGCACGTCGGCGCCCGACTCGGCGAGCAGGCGCTTTTCTTCCTCGATGAACGGAATGAGGTGGGCCACGGCCTGCTTCATCACGCGCGCCGACTTCACGACCTGCGGCAGGAACATCTTGCCCTGGCCGAACAGGTCGCCGACGATGTTCATGCCGTCCATGAGCGGGCCTTCGATCACGTTGATCGGGCGGCCGCCGCCGCCCATGATCTTCTCGCGCGCTTCTTCGGTGTCCTCGACAATGAAGTTCGTGATGCCGTGCACGAGTGCGTGCGCAAGACGCTTTTCGACCGCCTGGTTGCGCCACTCGAGGTTCTCTTCCTTCTTCGCGGCGCCGGTCTTGAACTTGTCGGCGATCTCGAGCAGACGGTCGGTGCCGTCGGCGCGGCGGTTGAGCACCACGTCTTCCACGCGCTCGCGCAGCTCGGCGTCGAGGTCGGCGTACACGCCGAGCTGGCCCGCGTTCACGATGCCCATGTCCATGCCGGCCTGAATGGCGTGGTAGAGGAACACGGTGTGGATCGCTTCGCGCACGGGGTCGTTGCCGCGGAACGAGAACGACACGTTCGACACGCCGCCGCTGATCTTCGCGTAGGGCAGGTTCTGCTTGATCCAGCGCGTGGCTTCGATGAAGTCCACCGCGTAGTTGTTGTGCTCCTCGATGCCCGTGGCCACCGCGAAGATGTTCGGGTCGAAGATGATGTCCTCGGGCGGGAAGCCCACTTCGTTCACGAGAATGTCGTAGGAGCGCTTGCAAATCTCGGTCTTGCGCGCGAATGTATCGGCCTGGCCCTGCTCGTCGAACGCCATCACCACGCTCGCCGCGCCATAGCGGCGAATCAGCTTCGCGTGATGCACGAACTGCTCCTTGCCTTCCTTGAGCGAGATCGAGTTGACGATGGCCTTGCCCTGCACGCATTGCAGGCCCGCCTCGATCACATCCCACTTCGACGAGTCGATCATGATCGGCACGCGCGCAATGTCGGGCTCGGAGGCAATGAGGTTCATGAAGCGCACCATGGCCGCCTTCGAGTCGAGCATGGCTTCGTCCATGTTGACGTCGATGACCTGTGCGCCGTTTTCGACCTGCTGGCGCGCCACGGCGAGCGCCTCGTCGAACTGGCCGTTGAGAATCATCCGCGCGAAAGCCTTCGAGCCGGTCACGTTGGTGCGCTCGCCCACGTTGATGAACAGCGTGCCTTCGGTCACGTTGAAGGGTTCGAGGCCGGAAAGGCGCAGGGTATGGTCAGTCATGGCGTGGGACCGGATCGTAGGGTGTGGGGGCGGGACTCGGAAGCAGCGGTCGAAATTGCCTTCAGGCGGCGTCGCGATACTGGCCGGGCCAGCGGCGCGGCTTGACCTCGGCGAGCGCTTTGGCAATGGCCGCGATGTGCTCGGGCGTCGTGCCGCAGCAGCCGCCCGCCACGTTCACGAGACCGGCGCTCGCGAATTCCTTGAGCAGTGCCGAGGTATCGGCGGGCGTTTCGTCGAAGCCCGTGTCGCTCATCGGGTTGGGCAGGCCCGCGTTCGGATAGCACGAGACGTAGGTGTCGCAGAGCTTCGCAAGCTCGGCGATGTACGGGCGCATGAGCGCCGCGCCCAGCGCGCAGTTCAGGCCGAACGTGAGCGGTCTCGCGTGGCGCAGCGAATTCCAGAACGCTTCGACGGTCTGGCCCGAGAGAATGCGGCCCGAGGCATCGGTGACGGTGCCCGAGATCATGATCGGCAGATTCTCGCCCGTGTCTTCGAAGAGCTGGTCGAGCGCGAACAGCGCGGCCTTGGCGTTGAGCGTGTCGAAGATCGTCTCGACGAGGAAGAGGTCGCAGCCGCCGTCCAGGAGCGCCTTCGCCTGCTCGTAGTACGCATTGCGCAGTTCTTCGAACGTCACGTTGCGCGCGCCCGGATCGTTCACGTCGGGCGAGATGCTTGCCGTTTTCGGCGTTGGCCCGATCGCGCCCGCGGCGAAGCGCGGCTTGTCCGGCGTCGAATACTTTGCGCACGCGGCGCGCGCGAGCTTCGCCGACTCGACGTTCATCTCGATGGCGAGATCGCCCATGCCGTAGTCGTCCTGGGCCACCGTGGTCGCGCCGAACGTGTTGGTCTCGATGATGTCCGCGCCCGCCGCGAGATACTGCTCGTGAATCTCGCTGATGATCTGCGGCTGCGTGAGCGAGAGCAGTTCATTGTTGCCCTTGATATCGCGCGGGTAGTCCTTGAAGCGTTCGCCGCGATAGGCGGCTTCGTCGAGCTTGTAGCGCTGGATCATCGTGCCCATCGCGCCGTCGAGGATCACGATACGCGAGGCGAGCAGCGCGGGAAGCGCTGCGCCGCGCGTGTATTTGGCGTCCCCGGCGGGGCGCGGGGCAAGGGCTGCGGGCTGGTTCATGGATCGCGGGCGGGCGTGGTGCCGGTTGAACTGGGAAACCCCACATTGTAGCCGCTGCGGCAACGCGCCGCTGCGGGCGGCGTCGCGCGCAGGCAACCGCTGTGGCTCGCGCCGGACGGCCAAAAGAAAACCCCGGCCGGGCAAGCCGGACGGGGTTTCGTGTGAAGGACGCTGCGCGTTGAGTGCCGCGGGGTGCGCTAGCGTCAGTGAAGCACGACGGGTTGCTGCATGAGGCTGTCGAACTGTCCGAGGAATTCGTCGACTTCGTCGAGCGACTGGTCTTCGTCCATCAGCTTTTGCACGTCTTCGCGAAAACGTGCCGCCATCACGCCGTCGATGAAGATCTCGCGGCGTGCGTTTTTGTCGACGATCTCGTAGCCTCCTGCGCGCATCGCGCTGTGGCCGTCCTGCGGTGGGAACTCGACGACGCAATAGTTGGGACTGTTGTAGATCATTTGCATGGCGACACTCCTTTTTCCTGTGCTCCCCTGACCTTCTCGGTCAATACATGGAGCGTTCGTTCTGGAATTCAAGGGGTGGGTCCCGCATCACCTCTTATGTGGACTGCTCTCCCTTTTTACTTCAATTCACAACTGTGTCTGCTGCCACTGCCATGATGCTTTTACTTCGAACTGCTTAGACCAACTGCTTGAGAAACGTTTCTAGCAAAGCAGTGAAACGGTGCGACTCCTCTACCGGGGCCAGATGCGCGGCATCGAGCACCACGAAATGCGACCCTTCTATCGCGCTTGCAAGGGCCTGCGTCATGGCCACTGGCGTGCCGCTGTCGTGGCGACCCGCGACTGCGAGCGTCGGCACGCGCAGTTGCGCGAGCCTCTTTTGCACGTCGAAATCGCGTAGCGCCTCGCATGCCATCGCATAACCTTCTGAAGGGGTCCGTAATAAAACGTCACAAATGCGCTCGACAGTCGGCGCATGCGCATGCCGGAAGTCGGCGGTGAACCAGCGTGCCATCGTTGCGTCGACGAGCGCCCCGAGGCCTTCGCTGCGTACTGTGGCGGCGCGCTCGTTCCATGTTTCGCGCGCTTGTGGCGGCGTATGACTCGCCGTGTCGCAAAGCGTGAGCGTCGTCACGCGTTCCGGGAAATCGAGCGCAAACTGCTGCGCGATCATGCCGCCCATCGACATGCCCACGAGATGCGCATGCTCGATGCCAGTGGCGTCGAAAAGCGCATCGAGGTCGGCGGCGAGTTCTGTGAAGCCGAAAGGCTCGCTCGCGACGGCGCTCGCGCCGTGGCCGCGCACGTCATAGCGCAGTACGCTGTGGCGGTGGCGGAAATGTCCGGCGAGCGTGTCCCACACGCCAAGGTCGCCGCCCAGTTGGTGAATGAACGCCAGCGCGGGCCCACCGCTCCTGTCGTCGAAGACATAGTGCGTATCGATGCCATTGACAGTCACTTGCATGGGTTCCTCCTTCGCCTTCCAGGCTGGGAGTCAAGCCGTTTGCGAGGTACTGCATGCACGCGATGCTGGTGGAGCAATCCGCGCGCCTGGCGCGCGCAGACGATGCGCGATGCGATGTTCGTTAGCTTGTGTGTCGCGTCCCTGTTTGCTGCGCTGTTTATTGCGTCGTGCCGATTTTGTCCGTCTTGTGCAGCGGTGTATCGGTTTGTTCGTGCTGGTCCGTTTGTCGGTCCGTTCACTGGTCCGTCGTTTGCGCGCGGCGTCGTGCTGCCGTGTTTCGTCTGCTTGTTCTTTGGCCCTTCGTGATGCGCGCGATGCCTTGCGATCCTTGACGCATGGCTCGATTCCAGTATGCGCTATTTCGCGAATTTGTGTTGTGAAGCGGGCCGTCCGGATCGAGTGGTGCGTGCGCTTGTGCGCTCAGGGATGCTCGGCCGCCGGGCCTGGCGAAGCGGATGAGGGTTGCGCATCGCCAGTAGACGGTTGAGGCGGTGATTCTGTTGGCTGTTCTGTCTGCAAATTGGCGGGTGGCGCCGGCTGCGCAGACGGTTGCGGTTGCGCTTGTGATGCAGCAGGCGCAGAAGCCGGCGCCGCCTCCGGTGTTGCCGATTGTGCCGATGTTGTGTCGGGTGCCGCGCTGGGCGCCGGGGCGGTTGCGGCCGCCGCAGAATCGGGCGCTGGCGCGGGCGCGTTCGATGCGCTCGGCACCGTGAGTGCGCCACGCCACACCAGTTCGAACTGGTTGCCATTCGGTTCGGTTTGCACGAGGCGCACGGGCAACCAGCCGAGCGACTGCGCGAGCCACACGTCGATGCGCCGCTTGTCGCCCTCGCGACGGGGCAGACGCATGAAGTGGCGCGCGGTGACGTAGCCATGATCCGTGCCCACGGTTTCGTCGCCGATCGTGGTGATGGGCCAGGTCTCGCCGCTGTCGTTGTCCGCGACATAGAACTCGCGCGTGACGCCGGGTTTGTACGCGTCGGGGTCGCCGCGCACGAGGCTCGCAAGCTGCATCACCATGCTGAAGCGGTCCTGCGCGCCATCGGGCAGCGCGAGCGAGTTCGGCGTGCGCGTGAACACGATCTGCTTGTCGGTGCGATTGAAAACCGTCACATCCGAAGGGCGATGGCCGCGCTTTTCGATGTACTGATCGGGTGCGAGGCCGAAGGCATCCACACGGCCCTTGCTCGTCCAGCTGAACTCGCCGACGAAGGGCAGGGGCACACGCACGACCATCTCGTAGCGCTGCCCGTCGCTCAACCAGTGGATCGTGCCGGGCTGATTGCGCACGCCGTTATAGAACGTGTCGTACTGCAGTTCGCCCGATGGGGGCACCGAAAACTTCAGTCCCTGCGAGGCCTGCGTGGCTTGCGCCGAAGGCTGCTTGCCGTTGCCGGGCGCCGTGCCAGCGGTCCCGCTGGTGCCGGCGGCGCTCGCGCTGGCTGGCGACGCGGCTGCGGGCGCGGACGCCGCCTGCGTATCCGGCGGCGCAGCCGGCGCTTTGGGGTGCGGTTTGGGCGGCGTCACCGCGTGCAGCGTGTGCGGCTCGGCAGGCTTCGGTGCGGGTTTGGGCGCGGCATGCGCGGGCGCTGCCGCGGGGCCCGCGGGCTTGGCCTCGCGCTCGATGCGTTCGGGTTTGAGGAGCGCCACTTGCACCGGCACGCGCACGTGCGCGACAGGCGGCGGCGCGCCGTGATGCCGCTCGAACCATTCGGCCGCGAGCCAATGCAGCGCCGTGACCGCGACGAACACACCGACCCAGCGCCACGCGCGCATGCGCTGCGGCGTGCGTGAGTCGGTGTCGAGGCGGCGGCGTGCCTCGCGCGGGGCGGCTGGCGTGGACATCGGCGGTTCGTGAGTCGGTATCGGTCGTACGTTAATGTGACACAACCCGCCGGGTGCTTGCAGAAACGCCGACGCGCGCGAACAGGGTCACATGTGTGCCGGCCCCGGGGACACAGCCCTCAGCGCGGCGTTGGACTGTACCCCAATTCGTACGACAGTTTTTCGGCGCACGCGCGCAGCGCGGTGTCCACGGCGCCGTTCCAGGCGATATCGAACGCGCCTTCGTGACCGAGCGCGATGAGCCCGAGCGCGAGTTCGCCGCTCGCGTCGAACACGGGCGTGCAGAACGCGTGGATGGTCGGCAGCAACATGCCTTCCACACGCGCTGCGCCATGCTCGCGCACTTCCGCGAGCGCCTGTTCGAGCGCATCGGCCGTGCGCGGCGTCGAGCCGTATGAGTACTGCTGCGCGCCCGCGAGTTCGCGCTCGATCATGGGGGCCGTCTTGCTGCGCGGCAGGTAGGCGGCGAACAGCAGGCCCGTGGCGGAACTGAGCATCGGCATCACATCGCCGAGCTTGAGCGACGCTTTCGCTGGGTGGCTCGACTCCAGCCAGTGCACGACGGTCGGCCCCTGGTTGCCCCACACGGCGATGCCCACGGTGATGTCGAGCGCGTCGCGCAATTCGGTGAGCGCGAGGCGCGCGAGCTTGAC
The DNA here is from genome assembly GCF_001718195.1 of Paraburkholderia nodosa. Classification (GTDB taxonomy): domain Bacteria; phylum Pseudomonadota; class Gammaproteobacteria; order Burkholderiales; family Burkholderiaceae; genus Paraburkholderia; species Paraburkholderia nodosa_A. The sequence continues at coordinate 185,915 of NZ_MCNV01000007.1, read as the reverse complement.
GCCGTCCACGCGCGCGAGACGCGCGAGTCCGAGCTGCAACGCGAAGCCGCCCAGTTCGTAGCGTCCCGTGAGCGGGTCCTGCGCGACCACGCCGAGGCGCATGAAGCTCACGAGATAGCGGTGCGCCTTCGCGGGGCTCATGCCCGCGCGCTGCGCGAGGTCGCGCAGCATCATCGCGCGCGGTTCGTTCGTGAGCACTTCGAGCAGGCGAAACCCCACTTCGATCGACTGGATGCCCGAGCGCAGTTTTTCTTCGCCGGCTTCGGCGCCTTCCGCAGCTTCGGCGGTGTCGAGGGGATCGGCGAGATCTTCGGCGCTCGCGCGCGGCGAGGCGGATCGGACGGTTGGCGGCATGGGATGCGTTGTGGTGTTCAAACGTACGGCGACTGTACGGCAACTGAGGGCGTACGGCACGCCCGCTTGGGGCCCGCCGATTCACCATCGTAGAATACATTTCCCTTATCGTCACTCACGTCTGATTCCATGAAACTTGCCACGCTGAAGGACGGCACCCGCGACGGCCAGCTGATCGTCGTTTCCCGCGACCTGCGCAGCGCCGCCATTGCCGATGCGATCGCACCCACGCTGCAGCGCGTGCTCGACGACTGGCGCTTTTACGCGCCGCAGCTCGCCGAGCTGTACGACGCGCTCAACTACGGACGCGCGCGCAACGCGTTCAGCTTCGACGCGCGCGATTGCATGGCGCCGCTGCCGCGTGCGTACCAATGGGCGGATGGCTCGTCGTACGTGAATCACGTCGAACTCGTGCGGCGCGCGCGGGGCGCCGAGATGCCCGCCGAATTCTGGACCGACCCGCTCATGTACCAGGGCGGCAGCGACGACTTCATCGGGCCGTGCGACGACATCGTGTGCGCGTCCGAGGCGTTCGGCATCGACTTCGAGGCCGAAGTCGCCGTCGTGACCGGCGACGTGCCGATGGGCGCGAGCCCCGACGAAGCGCTGCGGGCCGTGCGGCTCGTTGCGCTCGTCAACGACGTCTCGCTGCGCAATCTCATTCCCGCGGAACTCGCGAAGGGCTTCGGCTTTTTCCAGAGCAAGCCGGCCAGCGCGTTCGCGCCGGTGATGGTCACGCCCGACGAGCTCGGCGAGCACTGGCGCGAAGGGCGCGTGCACCTGCCGCTCATCGTGCACTGGAACGGCAGGAAGGTGGGTCAGCCCGATGCCGGCACGGACATGGTGTTCCACTTCGGCCAGCTGATCGCGCACGCTGCGAAAACGCGCAATCTGCGCGCGGGCGCCATCGTCGGTTCGGGCACGGTCTCGAACAAGGACACAAAGCGCGGCTACTGTTGCATTGCCGAGAAGCGCTGCCTCGAAACGATCGAAGGCGGACAGGCGAGCACCGAGTTCATGAAGTTCGGCGACAGCGTGAAGATCGAGATGCTCGACGAAGCGGGCAAGTCGATTTTCGGCGCGATCGATCAGGCCGTGGCGTCGCTCCACGGCGAGCATTGACACGCAAACGCTGAAGGGTTTCGCCGGATGCCGCGCGCCACGCGTGCGGCTACACTGGCGAACGCCCTTTTTCTTCGAGCGCATCGGGCAGAGCAGTCAAGGTACGAGCCGTAGAAGCACGCAGCATCCGAACGTAAAACGACAAGGAGACACCGTGAACGCTTCTCGCCCCAGCCGTCTTGCTGTACGCATCGCCCTGCTTTTTTCTGTCTGTGTGCCTACGTTCGCGCTCGCGCAGGTCAAGATCGGTCTCGTGCTTTCGCTCACGGGTCCGGCCGCCTCGCTCGGCATTCCCGCGCGCGAGACCGCCGCGATGTTCCCCACCGAGATCGCGGGTCAGAAAGTTCAGTACATCGTGCTCGACGACGCGTCCGACACGACCCAGGCCGTGCAGGACACGAAGAAGCTCATCGACGAGCAGCATGTCGATGCGATCATCGGCTCGTCGATCACACCCAACTCGCTCGCGATGCTCGACGTGATCGCGCAAGGCGAGACGCCCACGATCTCGCTCGCTTCGTCGGCGAAGATCATCGAGCCCGTCGACGACAAGCGCCACTGGATGTTCAAGACGCCGCAAACCGACGCGATGATGGCCGGCGCGATCATGGAGCACGCAGCCGCGCACAACGTGAAGACGCTCGCCTATATCGGCCAGGCCGACGCGCTCGGCGAGACGTTCTACGCCGAGATTGCGAAGGCCGCGCAGCAGCACGACATCAAGCTCGTCGCGAACGAGCGCTTCAATCGCACCGACCCGAGCGTGACGGGGCAAGTCCTCAAGATCGTCGCGGCGCACCCCGATGCCGTCGTGGTCGGGGCGGCCGGCACGCCCGCCGCGCTGCCGCCCAAGGCGCTCAAGGAGCGCGGCTACAAGGGCGTCATCTATCACAACCACGGCGTGGGCAACCGCGACTTCCTGCGCGTGTGCGGCGCCGACTGCAACGGCACCTTCCTGCCCGCAAGCCAGGTGCTGGTGGCGGCGCAACTGCCCGAGGACCAGCCCGGCCGGCGCCTCGCGCTCGACTATATTTCGCGTTACGAGGCCCGTAACGGCGCGGGCACCGTGTCGGCATTCGGCGCCTACACGTGGGACGCGGGGCTCCTGCTGCAGAACGCGATACCCGTCGCGCTCAAGTCGGCAGCGCCCGGCACGCCCGCGTTTCGCCGCGCGCTGCGCGACGCGCTCGAAGCGACGCACGGGCTGCATGACACCAATGGCGTCGTCAACATGAGCGCCACCGATCACCTCGGCCTCGACGCGCGAGCGCGCGTGATGGTCGAGATCCACGATGGCAAGTGGATGTATCAGCCGCATTGATGAGCGGCACTGCCATCGCTTTCACGTAATCAGCAATCCGAAGCAAAGGAGTCCGCCCATGAACGATCCTTTTTACGCCCAATATCATGCTCTGCGCGTGCGGCGGCACGAGCACGGCATCGTCGAGATCGTGATGAGCGGCGAGGGCACGAACAAGAGCGGCCTCGCGACCGCCGACGCCAACATGCACCGCGAACTCGCCGAAATCTGGCGCGACGTGGACCGCGATCCCGACGCGCGCGTCGCCGTGATTCGCGGCGAGGGCAAGGGCTTTTCGGCGGGCGGCGACTTGCAGCTCGTCGAGGACATGGCCACGCATTTCGACGTGCGCGCGCGCGTGTGGCGCGAGGCGCGCGACCTCGTCTACAACGTCATCAACTGCGGCAAGCCGATCGTCTCGGCCATGCACGGTCCGGCGGTGGGCGCGGGGCTCGTCGCGGGACTGCTGGCCGACATTTCCATCGCCACCAAAACGGCGCGCATCATCGATGGCCATACGCGCCTGGGCGTCGCGGCGGGCGACCACGCGGCGATCGTGTGGCCGCTGTTGTGCGGCATGGCGAAGGCGAAGTATTACCTGCTGCTGTGCGAGCCGGTGAGCGGCGAGGAGGCGGAGCGCATCGGCCTCGTCTCGCTCGCCGTGGACGAGAACGACTTGCTGCCGAAAGCGTTCGAAGTGGCGAAGCGCCTCGCCAACGGTTCGCAAACCGCGTTGCGCTGGACCAAGTACGCGCTCAACAACTGGCTGCGCATGGCGGGGCCGAACTTCGACACGTCGCTCGCGCTCGAATTCATGGGCTTCGCGGGACCCGATGTGCGCGAAGGCGTGAAGTCTCTGCGCGAGCGGCGCGCGCCGGAGTTTCCGGGCGGCGATCCATTCTGATTCGCGCTTTCTGCCGACTTCTGGTTTTACGCGCGCTATCATCGAAGAGATCGTTTCGTGCCGCCCACGCGCGCGCATTTGACCACCTATCTATGCGAGGGAGTACCGCATGACCGACTCAGCAGGCACCATGCCGCCGTTCCCGGGTTTTCCGGGCTTTCCGCCCGCCGAAATGCTCGACCAGATGTGGGGGATGATGCGCCTCACGCCGTTCGGCGGCGCGTTTCCGGGCGGCGAACCGGGCGTGGCGCAAGCCTTTGGCCCGCCGCTTTCGATGATGACCGACATGATGACGCCGCTCACCAACATCGAGGAACTCGACAAGCGGATCACCGATCTGCGCGCCGTCGAGCAGTGGCTGAAGCTCAATCTCGGTATGTTGCAGTCCGCCATCCAGGCGCTCGAGGTACAGCGCGCCACGCTCACCACGCTGCGTGCGTTCGGCGCGTTCGCGCAGGCGCAGATGACGCCGACGCACGCCGAATCCGAAGCGCCGAGAGCGGGCGTCGCGCGCGAGCGGGCCACCGAGCCCGAGGCCGCGAACGCAGGCGCTGCGTCCGAAGGTGCGGCAGCCGCGCCGCCGGGCTTCGACGCGGGTTCGTGGTGGAATCTCGTCCAGGCGCAGTTCAACCAACTTGCGCAATTCGCGATGGCGCAGCCCGCCGCCGCGGCGCAGGCCGCGCAAGCGGCGGCGCAAGCGGTGAGCGAGGCGCAGGCGAAGACCGAAGCCGCCACGGCCAAACGCAGCAGCACCGCCAAGCGGAGCAGCAACACCGGCAACGGCAATGGCAATGGCAACAGCGGCGGCGCAGGCCGCAGCGCGCCGCGCGGCGCGAAGAAGGCGCCGGCGCAGCCCGAATAAGGCGCGCCGCGGCGCTCGCCGTCACGGCGCAGCTATTCGTCGGGGCGGCACCTCACGTTCTACCAGGTGCAAGCCGATTGTCGTGGCGGCGTGTGCAACGCACCGCGCGCATCTGCTCGCTTCGGCGGCGATTCCATTCGTGTTCCCGGCCGTGCGTCTCGAACTCGACGGCCGCCACGAATATTTCGGCGACGGCTGAATTGATCGAGCTGGGTGACCACGACGCGCTCGCTCAATGCGACGTTCTTTTGACTTGGCTCAAAGCTCCGACAGACGGCGCGATCATGGATTTCGGGGCGCGGCGGAACTGAAACATCGGCATGCTATTATTGTGTAAGGTTTTTCCGGTCATTTGTGGGAGTTGCGGACGGCGTTGCGACGCTCCGCCGCGCAGGTTCCACGGCCTTGACGGGCGGGATGTCGGCCCATTGGAAAATCAGCCAGCAGGTGTGTCAAAAAGACGTCGACGTGGGGTGCGAGAATGCGGCATTGTGTCGCATAGCCGCGCGGCGATGGCTTGCATGCCTTGCCGGTATCGGTAGTGATCAGCGGTATCAGGCGGCCGGGTTCGAGGAACGGAGCAGCTACCCAGAATCCACGACGGCGCCTTCATTCCGGTTGGCTGGATTGTCGTGGGGCAACGCGTGTTGCGTTCGCCGGTCTGCGATTGCGTCCAGAGGGCCGGATACCGCGTAAAATTAAATGCTTTTTGCCTGCGCGGCCGCGTTGTATGCGGGCACGCGGCACGCTACGAATTCGTCATGCGCGCGTTTTGCGCAGATCAGGGGCGGGACTATGAACACGATGCTTTATCCGGAACTTTACAAATCGCTCGAATCGGTCCGATGGGACATGGAAAAGGACATTCCCTGGGACAAGTTCGATGCGTCGCTCCTTACCGATGAGCAGGCGGCGACCATCAAGATGAACGCGATCACCGAATGGTCGGCGCTGCCGGCCACGGAAATGTTCCTGCGCGACAACCATCACGACAGCGACTTTTCGGCGTTCATGAGCGTGTGGTTCTTCGAGGAGCAAAAGCATTCGCTCGTGCTCATGGAATACCTGCGCCGCTTCAAGCCGGAAATGGTGCCGACCGAAGAAGAGTTGCACGCCGTGCGCTTCGAGTTCGATCCGGCGCCGCCGCTCGAAACGCTCATGCTGCACTTCTGCGGCGAAATCCGCCTGAACCACTGGTATCGCCGTGCCGCCGAATGGCACACGGAGCCGGTCATCAAGGCCATCTACGAAACGATTTCGCGCGACGAAGCGCGCCACGGCGGCGCCTATCTGCGCTACATGAAGAAGGCGCTCAACAATTTCGGCGACGTCGCGCGCGCGGCGTTCGCGAAGATCGGCGTGCTGATGGCTTCGGCGCGCCGCACCGAAAAGCCGCTGCACCCGACGAATCTGCACGTGAACCAGGCGCTGTTCCCGCGCGACACCGTGCAGTCGCGCCTGCCCGACCCGGAATGGCTCGAGCGCTGGCTCGACGAGCAGATCCGTTTCGACGACGGCTGGGAAAAGAAGGTGATCGAGCGCATTCTGCACAACCTCTCGATCCTGTTCGAGCGCACGTTCACCACGGCGCAGGAACTGAACCGCTATCGCAAGGAAGTGGTGCAGCGCCTGCAGGCCGAGCAAGGCACGCAACAGCCGGCCTGACGCGCCGGGACATCTCGCGTGCGTGCTTTCGTGGCGCGCCGCGACCGGGACGGCCCGAAGCGCTTTTCGCGTGACGGGCCGTTTTCATTGGCGCGCGTCTCAATGGCTTGCTCAATGCGGCACGCCCAAATCGATCCGCGCCTATTTTTTATCCGAGCCTCATTCCATGCCCGCTACCTTCGAACGCAAGATCACGACCCGCGAGGCGCTCGCGCAACTGCGCGCCTCGCTGCCCGGCCCTGTGGTGTTCACCAATGGCGTCTTCGACATCCTGCACCGCGGACACGTCACCTATCTCGCCGATGCGAAGGCGCTGGGCGCCACGCTGATCGTCGGCGTGAACAGCGACGCTTCGGTGAAGATGCTCGGCAAGGGCGATGACCGCCCCATCAACAACGAGAACGACCGCATGGCGCTGCTGGCGGCGCTGGAGAGCGTGGACTGGGTCGTGCAGTTCGGTGAGCAAACGCCCGTCGAGCTGATCGGAGCCTTGCGCCCGGACATTCTCGTGAAGGGCGGCGACTACGACATGGACGCGCTGCCCGAGTCGGCGCTGGTGCGCGGCTGGGGCGGTCGGGCGCTCGCGATCGCCTTCGAGCACGACCGCTCCACGACGAAGCTGCTGCAGAAAGTGCGCGCGCAGGAAGGATCGAAGTAAGTCGCGACGTACGTCCGCACGATGTGGCGGACGATGCAAAACCGGCCGGAGGCCGGGCCGCCCAACGCCTGGGCGCGCCCGACTCCGGCCGGTTGCGTTTGAGCTGTCGCTTACTGCGTGAGGGTCGACGCCTGCACCGACGGTTCTGTCACCGGGCCGCCGACGGTCGGCACGTCGGCCGATTCGGACGGCCGGATCGGCTTCACCACGAGCCGCTCGGGGTGGATCTGCCGGTTCAGGTGCTGGGTTTCGCGCGAACCCGACGAGGGCGTCGGGCCGAACACGCCGCCTATGGCCGCAAAGGCCAGGCCGTTGGCGAGAATCAGAATGGCGATCAGCCAGCGCAGCATCGTGTGAAGCTCCTTCGAAAACGTTCGTTCAGTTTCAGGGCCGGATGTAAGCGGCGCGCGGGTGACGCGCGTCTCAGGACTGCGCCGCGATGAGCGCCAGGCCCGACAGCACCAGTGCATCGTGGCGAGTATGCGGCACCTTGAGCGCCGCTGTCACTTCGGCCGCTGCGCCGCCGCTCACCACGAGCCGCACTGGCATTCTCCACGCATCCTGTAGATCCGCCCAGGCGCGCTCGATGAGCGCGGCCTGCGCGAGCGCACAGCCCGCCGAAATCGAGCTTCGCGTGTCGGTGGCGAAAGCGATGCCTGGCTGGGCAGCATTCGCCATGCCGCCGGCGACCACGGGCAGCTGCGCGGTGTGCTCGCCGAGCGAGCGCATCATGAGCGTGAAGCCCGGCGCGATCATGCCGCCCACGAAGGTGCCGTCGGCGCGCAGCGCTTCGAGCGTGGTGGCCGTGCCGAATGTTGCGATCAGGAGCGGCTCGTCCGGATAGGCGGCGTGCGCGCCGATCATGCCGGCCCAGCGGTCGCTGCCGAGCGCGTCGGGCGTGGCATAGCTGTTCGTCACGCCGCACTGCTGCGCGCAGGCCCGCACGACAGTGCGCGGGAGACCGGGCCAGTGCGCCTCGACCAGCGCGCCGAGGCGTTCGCCCACCGCCGCGCCCGCGACGTTCGATATCCACGCGCCGGCGGGCCGGGGCAGCGTCGCCCATTCTTCGCTGCTACCAGCTTCATGAGCGATGGGCGCGGATCGCGCGCCGTCGTCGCGCACATGATTCATCGTTCCCGCGTGCAGGCGCGACCCATCCTGCGCGACGAGCGCCCATTTGATCCGGCTGTTGCCTGCATCGATCAGGAGGAAGGGGCCGCGGCTCATGCGCCGCTGTCCGCGAGCCGCAGCGACACGTCGCCGGCCGTGACGGTCTCGCGCCCGTTCGGCGTATCGAGGAGCAACTGGCCGCGCTCGTCCACGCCGGCCGCGGTGCCGCGCAGCAGTTCCTTGCCCTGCTCGTAGACGGCGACCTCGCGGCCCGCGTACGCGTGGCACGCGTTCCAGCGCGCCTGGAAGGGCGCAAAGCCCGCCGCGCCGAAGCGTTGCAGCGCGGCTTCGAGTGCGTTGAGTTCGGCGGCGAGCGTGTCGGTGAGATTGGCGTTCGGCCACGCGCGCGAAAGCGCCGTGGGCGTCGTGCCGGGCACGACTGCCGCGCTGCCGCCCGCGGCGTTGAGCGCCTCGACGCTGGCGGCGAGCGCATCTTCGCCGCGCACGTTCGTGCCGATGCCGATCACGACCGCTGTGGCATCGGCGGTGGTCCAGGCGGTTTCCACGAGGATGCCCACCAGCTTGTCGCCTTCGAGCAGCACGTCATTGGGCCACTTGAGCGCGATTTGTCCGGGCGCCGTGACGGGCAGCGTGCGCAGGCCGTCCACCAACGCCGAGCCGACGGCGAGGCTCAAACCCGCAAGCCCTTCGATGGGGCGCGGCAGCACGCAGCCGATCGAGAACAGCAGTGCGTCGCCGGGCTGCGCGACCCAGGTGCGGCCGCGCCGGCCCCGGCCGGCCGTCTGCAGATAGGCCACGCGCACGATCGGGCGTGCGAGGGCGTCGCGCTTTTGCGGCAGCGCCTTCAGGCGCGCCATGAGGTCGGCGTTGGTCGAGCCGGTTTCCTCGACGATCTCGATGGGCCAGTCGTGTGCGGCCGGGCCGAACAGCGTGATCGCGCGGTCGCGGTCGATGCGCCAGTCGCCGGCGCTCGGAGTCTCGGGGGTGGGGGGCGTCGCATTCATGTCTCATATTGTAGTGGCTGAGGCGCGGGTAGCAGCCCGCAACGCTGTTTCGACCCGAAATGTGGGCAATTCACATGCCACCCACAGGCAGCCCACAGGTTATCCACGGAATCGTCCACAGGCGCGAAGGTGGCAATCGCCCGTCGATTCCCCGCAATTTGCCCAATCTTTAGGCAATTCACAGGCCGCCCACAGGCAGTCCACAGGTTATCCAGAGAGTTGCCCACAGTTCGCCTCGTGTCTGAAAGTCAACCGTGCGCTTTCGGACCGACGAAACGGGGCGCGTTCGCTACAATGTTTGCTCACCCCGTCCGTCGAGTGCTTACCCTTGAATCAAGACACGCCGCCCGGCCTTGAAGTCTCGGCCGGCACCCACGGAAAGACCGTGCGCCTGTCTGGCCAGTGGACGGCGCTCGCGCTCGCGCGCGACCGCGATCAGGGCGGCGCCGCGCGCCGTCTGCGTGCGCTCGCCGAAGAGCGCGTGGGCGCTTGGGACCTCTCGGGCGTCGAGCGCATGGATCACGTCGGCGGCCAGGCGCTCTGGCGCGTCTGGGGCCACAAGCTGCCGGCCGACCTCGTCGACCTCACGCAAACGCAGCGCGATATCTTCGAGCGCATCGCCCTGCTCGACTCCGTGCGCGAGCCGGCGGAGCGCATCGTGCGCATCGATCCGGTCACGCAGCTCGGCCTCGCGATCTTCTCGTTCTTCGACCACCTGTACGGCGGCATCGCCATGTTCGGGCGCGTGATCCTCGATCTGCTGCTCGTGGTGCGCAAGCCCAAGGTCACGCCATGGATCGAGATTTCGGCAAACATCTACAACGCCGGTGCGCGCGCGCTGCCGATTACGGCGCTCGTCGCGTTTCTGATCGGCATCGTGCTGTCGTACCTCTCGGCGCAGCAATTGCGCCTGTTCGGCGCGAACCAGTTCATCGTCAATATCCTCGGCCTTGCGGTGATCCGCGAACTCGGGCCCGTGCTCTCGGCGATTCTCGTGGCGGGGCGCTCGGGCTCTGCCATCACGGCACAGATCGGCGTGATGCGCGTGACCGAAGAACTCGACGCCATGCGCGTGATGGGCATCTCGCACGGCCTGCGTCTGATCCTGCCTCGGGTGATCGCGCTCGGCATCGCAATGCCGCTGCTCGTGATCTGGACCGACATCATTGCGTTGCTAGGCGGCGCGATCGCGGCGAAGATCGTGCTGGGCATCGACATTTCGTGGTTCATGCGCTCGATGCCCAGCGTCGTGCCGATCGCCAATCTCTGGATCGGCCTCGGCAAAGGAGTGGCGTTCGGCATGCTGGTGGCGATCGTGGGCTGTCACTTCGGCTTTCGCATCAAGGCGAATTCGCAGAGCCTGGGCGAGGGCACGACCACGTCGGTCGTCACGTCGATCACGATCGTGATCCTCGCCGACGCCGTGTTCGCGATCCTGTTCCAGAACGTGGGGCTTTCATGAGCACGACTGGCACGACGGTTACGACGATCGAGACGAAAACGACCGGCACGATCACCACGCCGCTCAAGGAGGTCGCGCAGGATCTGCCGCTGCCGACCATCGGCGAGCCGGTGATCGAGGTCCACAACCTCTCGAAGCGCTATGGGCGCAACGTCGTCCATCAGCATCTGAACCTGGAAATTCGCCGTGGCGAGATCGTCACGCTGGTAGGCGGCTCGGGCTCGGGCAAGACCACGCTCGTGCGCCAGATCCTCGGGCTCGAGAAGCCGACCTCGGGCACCATCAAGATGTTCGGCGAGAACATTTCGACCATCGACGCCGAGCGTGCGCGCCTCATGCGCACGCGCACCGGCATGCTGTTCCAGCAGGGCGCGCTGTTCTCGTCGCTCACGGTGTTCGACAACATCGCGCAGCCCGTGCGCGAACTCGGCAAGGTGCCGGCCGGCCTGCTGCGCGACATCGTGATGCTCAAGCTCGAAATGGTCGGGCTGCCGTGCAAGCACGCGTCAAAAATGCCGGCCGCGCTCTCGGGCGGCATGATCAAGCGCGTGGGCCTCGCGCGCGCGATCGTGCTGGAGCCGGAGCTGCTCTTTCTCGACGAACCCACGGCCGGGCTCGACCCGCGCTCCTCCGACGAAGTGGTGGAGCTCATCAGCACGCTCCACCGGGCGTTGGGGCTCACGGTGGTGCTCGTCACGCACGACCTCGACGCCATGGTCGCGCTCTCCACGCGCGTGGCCGTGCTCGCCGAGCGCAGGGTGCTCGTGGCGGCGCCCGTGGAAGAGGCGGCGAGCGTCGATCATCCATTCATCCGCGAGTACTTTCTGGGCATGCGCGGTCGCCGCGCGCTCCAGGCGCTGCCGCCCGAGCGGCGCGCAAAGCTGCCGCCGGCGGCGCTCGCTCCCGCAGCCGTGGGGTACAAGCCGTGGTAGGGCCCGCGCGCGCCGCTATCCGGCTCGATCGGCCTGACCGGCTCAACCGGCGCGCCGCGGCCGCCAAAGAAGGAATCTGACGATGGAAAACAAACCGCATGCGTTCTGGGCGGGCATGTTCACGATAGGGCTGCTCATCGTGATCGCGCTTGTCGTCGTCTTCTTCAGCGCCGATCGGGCCGTGCGCGTGCCGTACGACCTCATTTCGCGCTCGAGCGTGACGGGCCTTTATCCGGACGCGGCGGTGCGGTTTCGCGGGATCGACGTGGGCAAGGTGCAGTCGATCAAGTTCGATACCCAGCATCCGGGCCAGATCCGCATTCGCATTCTCGTCGACCAGAAGGCGCCGATGACGCGCTCCACCTTCGGCTCGCTCGCGCTGCAGGGCGTGACGGGCATCGCGTTCGTGCAGCTCGACGACAACGGCGTGGACCTCTCGCCGTTGCATTCTTCGCCAGCGCGCGTGGCCGAGCTGCCGCTGCGCCCGGGCTTGCTCGACCAGCTCCAGCGCCGCGGCGACGCGCTCCTGCGCAAGCTCGACAACATCGCCGGTGACATCGACGAAATGCTCTCCGAGGACAACCGCAAGCAGGTGATGCAGGCCGTGAACAGCCTGCAGCAGGCCGCGAGCAGCGTGAACGTGCTCGCCGAGCAGCTCCAGCCCGCCACGAAGCAGCTACCGGGCGCGGTGACGCAGCTGCAGCACACGCTGCAGTCGACCAACACGCTGATCACGAGCATGAACCGCCCGGACGGCCCGTTCCAGACCAACCTCAACAAGGCCGGCACGGCGGCGGCCCAGGCCGGCGCGGCGCTCACCTCGATCGACACCTCGATCCAGGACCTGTCGGCGCGCGTGGGCTACGACACGCTGCCGCGCGTCGACTCGCTCACCGACGATGTGCGCTCGGCCATGCGCGCCGTGGACCGCGCGGCGGGCACCTTCAGCACGAGCCCGCGCAGCGTGCTGTTCGGCGGCGCGCCGCAGCCGGCGCCCGGGCCCGGCGAGGCGGGCTTTGCGTGGCCGGCTACTGCGGGGACGAGGTAGGCCGCGCCGCTGCCTGACGGTCCTACGCGACACCATTCGATGCACTTCGCGCGGCGCATGCGCCGCGCGCCAAAGAAGGAAACGCAATGTCACGCACATCACGCCTGCCACCATCGATGCAACGCGCTGCAGCGGCCGGCTCAGCCTGGCTGGCGGCGCTCGCGCTCGGTGCGCTCCTCGCCGCCTGTGCGAGCAATCCGGCGATCAACGAGGCTCGCTACGACCTCGGCCTGCAGTCGTCGCAGGAAGCGCCTGGCGCCCAGGCCGCCCCGGCGGCGCCCGGCGCGCCGGGTGCCAGGCCGCTCTTGAAGGTGCTGGCCGTGAGCGCGCCGCCGCCGCTCGATAACGACGGCATCCTCTACCGGATGAATTTCGACTCGCAGCGCACGGCGCGCTACGCGAACAGCCGCTGGACGATGTCGCCCGCGCGGCTGCTCACGGAACGTCTGCGCACGTCGCTCGGCGCGCACGCTACGGTGCTCGCGGGCGGTGACGCCGTGCAGGCGCCGATGCTCAAGGTCGAGCTGTACGAGTTCGAGCAGGTGTTCGAGAGCCCGACGCAAAGCGCGGGCGTGCTGGCTGCGCGCGCAACGCTCATGCAGGGCGGCAGGGTGCTGGCGCAGCGCTCGTTCGCCACGCGCGCGCCGGCGCCCACGCCCGACGCCGCGGGCGGCGTGCGTGCGCTGCAGGCGGCCAGTGACGATTTCGCCAATCAAGTGGGCGCGTGGCTGAGCACGCAGTCGTTCGCGGGCACGCCTTGAGGGATATAGAGAGGCGTCGCGCGATTGCGATGTGCGGCGTGACATCGGGGGCAAGGGCGGGATAGCGGATGATCGAAGCGGGACGGCTCCGGCTGCGCGCCCCGCACGGCGGGCGGCGCGGGATGGACGGCGACGAGGGTGGTCAAAGCGGTGGCCAAAGCAACGGCCAGGGCGCTGGCGACGAACGCGGTGCGATCGCCAGCGGCGACACGCCCGCGTCGTCAGCGTCAGCGCCAGCGCCATCGCCTGCCGCCGCACGCGAGCCGCTGCCGCGCCAGGCCTCGACGCTCTCGCGCCAGGCACTCGCGCTCTACACCGCGCTGATCGTCTACGGCTCGTGGTATCCGTTCACTGGCTGGCGCTCGCTCGGCCTCAGTCCCTTCGCCTATCTGGGCGATCCGTGGCCACGCTACTGGACGGTGTTCGACATCGTCACCAACGTGCTCGGCTACATGCCGTTCGGCGCGCTCGTCGTGCTCGCCGCGTGGCCCCGCTGGCGCGGTTGGCTCGCCGTGTTGCTCGCCGCCATTGCGGGCACGCTGCTCTCGGGCGTCATGGAGGCCGTGCAGACCTGGCTGCCCACGCGCGTGGCGTCCAATCTCGATCTCGCCTCGAACGCGCTCGGCGCATTGCTCGGCGCGCTCGTGGCGGCGCCCGCCACCGGCGCGCTGCTTGAGCGCGGCTTCCTGCGCCGCCTGCGCTTTCGCTGGTTCGAGCGCGACGCGGCCGTGCTGATGGTGCTCGCGGGGCTTTGGCCGTTCGCGACGATGTATCCCACGCCGCGCCTCTTCGGCTTGGGCGAGTGGGCGCGTGCGCTCTGGCAGCGCCTCGACGTCTCGATGCAGGACGCTGTGCTCGCCTGGACGCCTGCCGCCTGGCATCTGCGCTCGCTGCCCGACATGCTCGCCGCGCGCCTGCCCGATAGCGGCTGGGAAGCGATCGTTACGACGCTGAACCTGTTCGGCGCGGCGGCGTTCGCGACGCTCCCCATGCGCTCGCGGGCGCCGCGCGCGCGGCTCGTCATTGCGCTGATTGCGGTGACACTCGTCGTCAAGGTAGGCGCGACCTTTCTGCAGTCGCAAAGCGGCCTGATTTTCGACTGGGCGACGCCGGGGGCGCTCGCGGGCCTCGTGTGGGGCACGCTGCTCGCGTTTCTCGCCTTGCGTCTGCCGCGCGTCGTGCGCGCCGCGGCGGCGACGCTCGCACTCGCGGCGGCCCTCGTGTTCGTGAATGTGCTGCCCGTGAATCCGTATTTCGACGTCGTGCTCGCGGACTGGCGCCAGGGCCGCTACCTGCACTTCAACGGCCTCGCGCGCTGGCTCGCGTGGACGTGGCCCTGGGCCGCGCTCGCATGGACGGCGTTCTCGCTCGAACGCGCGTGGCTCGTGCGGCGAGCGCGCCGGGCCGCGAAGCGCGCTCGCCACGACCGGTGAGGGCGCGCGGCGCTCGCAAGAGCGTTCACGCCGCGCTCGCTATAATCGACCGGATCGCCGCGCAGCCACGCTCGCGCGCCACGCAATGTATTGCCGCCAAGGCGGGCCACACGCTTTCAGCAAGCCCGCGCTCACTGCGCGACACTCACCGGTGCCCCACGCCATGACCGATTCGTTCTACAAGTACCACGTCTTTTTCTGCCTGAACCAGCGCGACCCCGGCGCGGACCGCCCGAGCTGCGCGAATTGCAACGCACAGGCCATGCAGGAGTACGCGAAGAAGCGCGTGAAGCAGCTGGGCCTCGCCGGTCCCGGCCAGGTGCGCATCAACAAGGCGGGCTGTCTCGATCGCTGCGAGGAGGGCCCGGCCGTCGTCGTGTATCCGGAAGGCACGTGGTACACGTATATCGACGAGAGCGACATCGACGAAATCGTCGTCTCGCATCTGCAGAACGGCCAGGTGGTCGAGCGCCTGAAAATCGATCGCTGATTGCTCCAATGCACGGCCAAACAGTACCCGTAAGGACTGCCGCACGATGAACGCCCAGACACAAAAATTTCAGATCGACGGTCCCGTCGGCAAGATCGAGTGCGCGCTCGACGTGCCCGACGCCGGCACGACGCCGCGCGGCATTGCACTCGTCGCGCATCCGCATCCGCTCTTTGGCGGCACGATGGACAACAAGGTTGCGCAAACGCTCGCGCGCACGCTCGTGCAACTCGGCTACACGACCTATCGCTCGAACTTTCGCGGCGTGGGCGAAACGGCGGGCACGCACGACAACGGCATCGGCGAACAGGACGATCTGCTCGCACTCATCGCCTACATGCGCGCGCAACCGGGCCACGCCGACGTGCCGCTCGTGCTCGCGGGCTTTTCGTTCGGCACCTTCGTGCTCTCGCACGTCGCGAAGCGCTACCTCGAAGCGGGCGGTGCGATCGAGCGCATGGTGTTCGTCGGCACGGCTGCGAGCCGCTGGGAAGTCGCGCCCGTGCGCGACGACACGCTGGTGATCCACGGCGAGCTCGACGACACCGTGCCGATTCTCTCGGTGTATGAATGGGCGCGTCCGCAGGAATTGCCGGTCGTCGTGATTCCGGGGGCAGAACATTTCCTGCACCGCAAGCTGCATATCCTCAAGCGCATCATCGTCGAAGCGTGGCGCTGAAGCGTCGGCCCCACAGTTTCGGGGCCCGATGCTAGCCCTTCGTCACCTCGCGTATGTCGGCAGAAATGCGTGAAAAATGCACGACAGGTACGCGCAAACGTGTGACTTAGCGAAAATTCGCCACGACGTGACGCGTATAATGTTCGCCAATTTTGTGCTTGCTGCGCCGCGACCGGCGCATGCACGGCACCCGCATTCCGGCTTTCACCGACCGTGCGCCGCATGGCGCGCTACGTTCATCCCGTCCCAATTCAGCCCGACCTGAACCTATGCGTTTTCTCTCCTCCGGCCAACCGTCTTCTTTCGTTCCTTCCTCCGTCGTCCGCAATGTCACGCTCGCAACGCTGCTGCCCGCCACACTTCTCGTGAGCGCGAGCGCGTTTGCCCGCACGCCCGCACCCGCCGGCGCGAAAGTGCAGGCACAGCCGCAGGCGCAGGTGTCTGCCGGCGCGGCCGCAGACCAGGTGCTTGGCGGCCTGCCGCCGCCCGGCGTGAACGCGCGCTCGTGGGTGCTCGTCGACGCCACCGCGAACCAGGTGCTCGCCTCCGGCAACGCCGATGAGCGCGTCGAGCCCGCATCGCTCACGAAGCTCATGACCGCGTACCTCGTGTTCGAGGCGCTGCAGAGCAAGAAGATCTCGATGGACCAGATCATCGAGCCGAGCGAAGCCGTGCGCCGCGTGAAGAACGACGAGTCGCGCATGTTCATCGAAGCCAACAAGCCGGTCTCGGTGCATGACCTCGTGTACGGCATGATCGTGCAGTCGGGCAACGACGCGGCCATCGCGCTCGCCGAACTCGTGGGCGGCAGCGAGGCGAACTTCACCAACATGATGAATGCCGAGGCGCAAAAGCTCGGCATGACGCACACGCATTTCGCCGACGTGAACGGCATGCCCGACCCGAATCACTACACGACGGCCGGCGACCTCGCCAGGCTCTCCGCGCGCCTGATCCGCGACTATCCCGAGTACTACGAAATCTTCTCGGTCAAGGAATTCAAGTACAACAACATCAAGCAGCCGAACCGCAATCGCCTGCTGTGGATCGACCCGACCGTCGACGGTCTGAAGACCGGCCACACCGAAGCTGCGGGTTACTGCCTGATCGCATCGGCCAAGCGTCCGATCGCGGGCGGCGCCTCCCGCCGTCTCGTTTCGGTGATGATGGGCGAGCCGAAGGAACACGACCGCGTGCAGGACAGCCTGAAAATGCTGAACTACGGCTATAGCGCATACGACACCACGCGCATCTATCAGGCGAACCAGGCCGTGGCGACGCCGCGCATCTACAAGGGCACGCTCGACGCCGTGAAGGTCGGCGTGCAGAAGGATCAGTTCGTCACGCTGCCCAAGGGCGCCGCCGAGAAGGCCAAGCCGCAGGTCGAACTCAGCAGCCCGCTGATCGCGCCGCTCGCCGTTGGCCAGCAGGTCGGTTCGGCGAAGTTCGTGGGTGCGGACGGCAAGGTGCTGGCGCAGGTTCCGCTCGTCGCGCTCGAAGCCGTGCCGCAGGCCGGTGTCGTCGGCCGCGTGTGGGATTCGCTCATGCTCATGGTCAACAAGAAGAAGTCATGACGTCCGCTTCAGCGACGCAGGCGGCCGAGCCGCTCGTCTGGCTCAACGGCGAGATCACGCCGCTTTCCGAAGCACGCATTCCCGTGCTCGATCGCGGCTTCATCTTCGGCGACGGCATTTACGAAGTCGTGCCCGTCTATGCGCTCGCCGATGATGAAGGCACGGTGCGCGTGCCGTTTCGCATCGCGCAGCATCTCGCGCGGCTCAAGCGCTCGCTCGAGAAGGTCGGCATCGCGAATCCGTTCGACGAAGCAGGCTGGCGCGCGCTCCTCGCGCGTCTCGTCGAGGCGAACGAAGCGGCGGGTGCGCTCGCGCGCGATGCCCACGCCAACTTCTACGTGCAGGTGACGCGCGGCGTGGCGCCGCGCGGCCACGCCTTCCCGGCGGCGGCCACACCCACCGTGTTCGCGATGGTCAATCCGCTCAAGCTGCCGGGCGTTGCACAGCGCGAACAAGGCGTGCGCTGTGTGACGGCTGAAGACAAGCGCTGGCTCAATTGCGACATCAAGTCGACCTCGCTGCTCGGCAACGTGCTGATGGCGCAGCACGCGGCGGAAAACGACGCGTTCGAAACGATCCAGCTGCGCGACGGCTGGCTCACCGAAGCGTCCTCGTCGAACGTGTGGGTCGTGAAGGGCGGCGCGCTCTTTGCGCCGCCGCGCAGCAACCGCATTCTCGAAGGCATTCGCTACGGCCTGGTCGAGGAGCTGGCCGGGGAGTGCGGCGTGCGCTTCGAAGCGCGAGAGATCGCCGAAGCCGAACTGCGCGAGGCGGACGAGATTCTCGTGACCTCGGCAACGAAGGAAGTGCTGGCGGTCGTCGCGCTCGACGGCAAGCCGGTAGGCGGCGGCAAGCCGGGGCCGGTCTATGCGGCGCTTCACGCGGCGTACCAGCGCGCGAAGCAACGCGAGGCGCAGGCATTGCGTGCAGCAGTTGCCGAGCTACAGGAAGTGGAGAAATGAACGTGACACAACAGGCAACCCCCCCCGCTGCGAAAGAATCGCTGATCGAATTCCCCTGCGACTTCCCGATCAAGGTGATGGGCAAGACGCATCCGGAATTCCAGGACACCATCGTGACGGTGCTGCGCGAATTCGACGCCGGCTTCGACGCCACGACCATCGAGACGCGTCCGTCGAGCGGCGGCAACTACACGGGCCTCACCGTGACGGTGCGCGCCACGAGCCAGGCGCATCTCGACGACATCTATCGCGCCCTCACCGGGCATCCGATGGTGAAGATCGTGCTGTAAGCGAGCAGAAGGCGTTCGAACGAAAAGGGCCGCAATGTGCGGCCCTTTTTGCATCGTGCGCCGCTTCTGGCGTCCAGGTGGACGTCAGGGCATGTCGCCGATGCGCGCGCGCTGCGCCGCGGCGGCGGCCGTCATCAGCGGACCGGCTTCGCAAGCGTCCTCGTAAAGCCGTCGAAAGCGCGCGACCTCGTCGAACACCCAGTCGCGGAACGCCTGCACGCGCTCGGTCTGCATGCGTTGCGGCGGGCAGATGAAGTAGTAGCGCCACGGGCTCGGTCCGTCGATGTCCTTGAAAAGGCGCACGAGGCGCCCGCGTGTGATCTCGTGCATGGCGAGCGAGCGGCGCACGAGCGCGATGCCCTGGCCGTCCATCGCCGCCTGCAAAAGGTTCGACGAATCCTGGTAAAGCACGCCGCGCTTCGGCTCGGGCAGGTCCTGGAGGCCAGCGGCGTCGAACCACGGCCGCCACAGTTCGTCGTCCGAGCGCAGTAGCGGCAGCTTCGCGAGTTCGTGTGGATCGGTGGGCAGATTGCCGCCGTTGAATTCGGGCGAGCAGGCGGGAAAGAAGATTTCGTCGAGCAGCAGTTCGGCGTGCAGCCCCGGATAGTGCCCGTAGCCGAAGCGGATGGCGACATCGACGTCGTCGCGCGCGAAGTCGGTGAGCGAATTCGTCGATTGCAACTCGACGTCCCACTGCGGATGCGCCTCGATGAAGCGGCCGATGCGCGGCGTGACCCAGCGCGCCGCGAACGACGACAGCATCGAAACGACGAGCCGCCGGTCGCGGTCGCCGGCGCGGATTTCCTGGGTGGCGTGCGCGAGCTGGCTGAGCGCGTCGCGCACCTGGCCGGCGTAGCGGCGGCCGGTGTCGGTCACGCGCACGCGTTTGCCGTCGCGGGCGAAGAGCGCCACGCCCAGTTCCGCTTCGAGCGCGCGAATCTGGTGGCTCACGGCGCCGTGCGTGACGAAGAGTTCGTCGGCGGCGCGCGAGAAGCTTTCGTGGCGGGCGGCGGCTTCGAAGGCCTTGAGCGCATTCAGCGCGGGTAGCTGGCGCAGATCCATATCGTATTTTTTCTCACATAGGCGTGAAAATTGATCGTTTTGCTCGACCCCTTATGGTGTCTACGATTGTAGCTATCGAAGCAGGTCATTCGGAGTGGAAAATGAGAGAAATTTCTTCGGATATCACGTTTGAGGTGGCGGCCGGCCAAACGGCTTCAGTGCGCGTCGCACGCAGCACGCGGCTGAGCGTGAAGTGCGGCACCGTCTGGGTCACGCGCAGCGACGACACGGCCGACTACTGGCTCGAACCCGGCCACACGATGCGGCTGCGGCGCGGCGAGCGCCTGTGGATCGGCGCGGAAGGCGGCGCGCCCGCGTGGGTGGGGTTCGCCGCGCCGGCGCGCCTGAGTGAGCGCGTGGTCGACCTGGCCGCGCGCGCCGCACAGCGCGCAGGCGTTCACATCGGCGACGGCTGGCGCACGGTTTGACCTGACGGCTCGTCACTCGAAAGCGGCGACGATGGGAAAGCCACCCATCGCCGCCGTTGTCCGCAGCATGCCCGGCGCGCTCGCCCCGAATTCGGTAAACTCCCGAAATCATGTGCGCCACCCCGGTTTCACCCTCGCAAATTCATTCCGACCCCGGCGCGGCCGCGGTCGCGTCTCGAACGGCAAGTTCGTCCATCGTCGTGCGCTGGCGCGGCAACGAGGCTTATCAAGCAAGCTTTGACGCCATGCGCGAGTTCACGGCCGCCCGTGACGCCAATACGCCCGATGAAATCTGGCTCGTCGAGCATCCGCCCGTGTTCACGCTCGGCCAGGCCGGTAAGCCTGAGCATCTGCTGGTGGCGAACAGCGGCATCCCGCTCGTACAGATCGATCGCGGCGGGCAGATCACGTATCACGGGCCGGGCCAGGTGGTGGCCTACCTGCTGCTCGACCTGCGGCGCCGCAAGCTGATGGTGCGCGAGCTCGTCACGCTCATCGAGGACGCCGTGATCGAAACACTGGCGGCGTATAATCTCGCGGGCGAGCGCAAGGCCGGCGCGCCCGGCATTTACGTGCCAGAAGGCGCCAGCGGCGCGAGCGCCGCGCACCCGGGCGCGAAAGTCGCCGCCCTCGGCCTGAAGATCCGCAACGGCTGCAGCTATCACGGCGTGAGCCTGAACGTGTCGATGGATCTGAACCCATTTCTGGCGATCAATCCGTGTGGATACGCCGGTCTCGAAACCGTCGATATGGCCACGCTTGGCGTCCGGGCGGACTGGCGCGAAGTCGCCGCCACGCTGGCGGCGCGGCTCGAGGCGAATCTCGCGGCGCACGCAGCAACACTTCTCGCGGTAGCCGAAGCGGCTGCCACAGACCCTTCAGCCGAAGCGGCCGGAACGCACCCGGTCGCAGAGGCGGCTGAAAAGGAAGCGGCCGCTTACGCGGCCGCGATGGACCCGGCCGAAGCGGCCGTATCAGGCGGGCAACCGCCGCAACCGCAGGCTGGCGTTGCACCGGCGGCCTGACTGGATCGAAAGCATGACTGACGTAACCGCGAACCCCGCCGCAAACCCCGCTGGCACGAGCGCCGACGCCGTTGCCTACGACGCCACCGCAAAACAGAAGGCGCAGGCCAAGACCTCGCGCATTCCGATCAAGGTCATTCCCATCGAGAAGCTGAAGAAGCCCGAGTGGATCCGCGTGAAGGCGGCCACGGGCAACTCGCGCTTCTACGAAATCAAGAACATCCTGCGGGAGCACAACCTGCACACGGTGTGCGAGGAAGCGAGCTGCCCGAACATCGGCGAATGCTTCGGCAAGGGCACCGCGACCTTCATGATCATGGGCGACAAGTGCACGCGCCGCTGCCCGTTCTGCGATGTGGGCCACGGCCGCCCCGATCCGCTCGATCCGGATGAGCCGGCGAACCTCGCGCGCACGATCGGCGCGCTCAAGCTCAAGTACGTCGTGATCACGAGTGTGGACCGCGACGACCTCCGTGACGGCGGCGCCGGCCACTTCGTGGAGTGCATCCGTCAGGTGCGCGAGCAATCGCCCGAAACGCGTATCGAGATTCTCACGCCGGACTTCCGCGGCCGTCTGGATCGCGCGCTGCAGATCCTCAATGCCGCGCCGCCCGATGTGATGAACCACAATCTCGAAACGGTGCCGCGCCTCTACAAGGAAGCGCGCCCGGGTTCGGATTACGCGCACTCGCTCAAGCTGCTCAAGGACTTCAAGGCGCTGCATCCCGAAGTCGCGACGAAGTCGGGCCTGATGGTGGGCCTCGGCGAAACCGAAGAAGAAATTCTTCAGGTGATGCGCGACCTGCGCGCGCACGATGTCGACATGCTGACGATCGGCCAGTACCTGCAGCCTTCGGAGCACCATCTGCCAGTGCGTTCGTATGTGCATCCCGACACCTTCAAGATGTACGGGGAAGAGGCGTCCAAGATGGGCTTCACGCACGCGGCCGTTGGCGCGATGGTGCGTTCGAGCTATCACGCCGATCTGCAGGCGCATGGGGCAGGGGTGGTTTAAACAATTCCGCCCTTCTCGCAAGCACGCAATCGAAAAGCCCGCTGAAAAGCGGGCTTTTTGCTTTTTTGCGTCGCGCCGCGCTCGAACAGCGCGATGCATGCATCGATTCCCGCACCATCCACCTCAACGCGAAAAGCAATGCTCCAGCAGCGTCATTAGCTAACGCGGATAAGTTAGAACCGGCCGCCGCCAGACTCCCTATAGTCGGAACCTTCATTCACTCGAACGTCGTTTCGCCGGAGTCTCCCGATGAACCCTCGCGCTATCCCTGCATTCGCACGCCGCCCGCACATCGCCGCCGTCGCATTCGCCGCCGCCTGCCTCGCTAGCGCGTTCGGCGCGCCGCGCGCGCACGCCGAAACGCGCGAGGTCGTGATCGCGTATCAGGACATGGTGGTGCCGTGGCGCTACGCGCAGGCAACCGGCGAAGTCGAGAAGGAAACGGGCTACAAGGTCACCTACCGCAAGCTCGCGAGCGGCGCCGATGTGATCCGCGCGCTCGCCTCGGGCTCGGTGCAGCTCGGCGAAGCCGGTTCGAGCCCGATTGCGGCGGGCCTCTCGCAGGGCGTGGATCTCTCGCTCTTCTGGATTCTCGACAACATCAACGACGCCGAAGCGCTCGTCGCGCGCGACGGTTCGGGCGTGACGAGCATCGCGGGTCTGAAGGGCAAGACGATCGGCGTGCCGTATGTCTCGACCTCGCACTTTCACGCGCTCGTCGCGCTGCAGAACGCGGGCGTGAATCCCGCCGACGTGAAGATCGTCAACCTGCGTCCGCCCGAGGTCGCGGCCGCCTGGCAGCGCGGCAACATCGACGCGACCTACATCTGGGACCCCGTGCTCGCGCAGGTGAAGAAGAACGGCAAAGTGCTGGTGACTTCGGGCCAGGTGGCGAAGGCCACGGGCAAGGCGACCTTCGACGGCTTCGTGGTCGATCGCAAGTTCGCGAAGGACAACGGCGATTTCGTCGCCAGGTTCGTGAAGGTGCTGGCCGCCGCCGACGCCGATTACGGCGCGCATCGCACGGCATGGAACGCGGCTTCGCCGCAGGTGCTGGCGGTGGCGAAAGAGTCGGGTGCGAATGCCGCCGAAGTGCCCGCGAGCCTCGCGCTCTACGCGTTCCCCACGCCCGCCGAGCAGGCCTCGAAGACCTGGCTGGGCGGTGGCGCGCAGTCGGGGGCGGCGCAGTCGCTGCTCGCCACGGCGGCCTTCCTCAAGGAGCAAGGCACGATCCAGAACGTGCTGCCCGACTATTCGGTAGGCGTCGATCCGCAGTACGTGCAGCGCGCCGCTGCGCATTGAACGCAAGGAGCAACCCATGAGCGCGCTCGAGATCCGCGATCTCACCGTCATCTACGAAGGCGCTCGACGTGACGCTGCGCCGAACGTCGCGCTCGCGAACGTGAACCTCGACGTGGCGAGCGGCGAGTTCGTCGTGGCGCTCGGCGCTTCGGGCTGTGGCAAGACCACGTTGCTCAACTGCATCGCGGGCTTCATCGAGCCGGCGCTTGGCGAGGTGCGCGTGAACGGCGCGCGCGTGGAGGGGCCGGGCGCCGAGCGCGGCGTGGTGTTCCAGAAGCACGCGCTCCTGCCGTGGCTCGACGTGCTGGATAACGTCGCGCTCGGCTTGCGCTTTCGGCGCGTGCCGAAGGCGCAGCGCGAGCGCATCGCGCGCGAGCAGCTTGCGCTCGTGGGCCTGGAAGCCCAGGCGCGCGAACGCGTGTATGCGCTCTCGGGCGGCATGCAGCAGCGCGTGGGCATTGCGCGCGCGCTCGCGAGCGATCCGCAGATCCTGCTGATGGACGAGCCGATGGGCGCCCTCGACGCCATGACGCGCGAGCAGGTCCAGACGCTCGTGCTCGACGTCTGGGCGCGCACGCAGAAGACGGTGTTCTTCATCACGCACAGCGTGGAGGAGGCGCTCTTTCTGGCGACGCGCATCGTCGTCATGACGCCGGGCCCGGGCCGCATCGAGCGCGAGTACGAGGTGCCGTTCGCGCGCCAGTATCTCGCCACGCGTGACGCGCGCGCCGTGAAGTCGTCGCCGGAGTTCATCGCGTGGCGCGAGCGGCTGGTGGAATTGCTGCATGCAGACGCGGGCGCTCACGTACACGAGGAGCCGGTATGAGCGTGTCGCACGAATCGTTGAGAGAAGTCGCGCTTAAAGCGGCCCGCGCGCTGCCCCGCACTGACGAGGCGCACGCGGCGCAAGCGGCGCGCTCCAAAGTCTGGCGCATGCCCGGCGAAGGCCCTACGGCGGCGCTGAGCGCGGCGTCGGTGGCGGCGCTCGCGCTGCTCTGGTGGCTCGCGACGCACCTGCACTGGCTGCCGCCGCTTTTCCTGCCGACGCCGGAAGCCGTCTGGCAAGCCTTCACGGACGCGCTGCACGGCCGCATCCAGGGGGGCCTGCCGCTCTCCGAGCATCTGTTCTGGAGCGCGCTGCGCGTGTTCGGTGCGTTCTTGCTGGCGGTGGTGACGGCCGTGCCCGTCGGCATTCTGATGGGCGTCTCGCGCATCGCGCGCGGCCTGCTCGATCCGCCGCTCGAGTTCTACCGGCCGCTGCCGCCGCTTGCCTACCTGCCGCTCGTGGTGATCTGGTTCGGCATCGACGAAACGGCCAAGATCGTCGTGATCTGGCTCGCCTGTTTCGCGCCCATCGCCATGGCCGCGCGCGCCGGCGCGAAGAGCGCGAGCGTCGAGCAGATCCGCGCGGCGGCGTCGCTGGGCGGCAGCCTCGCGCAGATCGTGCGCTTCGTCGTGCTGCCCGCCGCGCTGCCGGAGATCCTCACGGGCCTGCGCATCGCCATCGGCTTCGGCTGGACTACGCTCGTGGCCGCCGAGATGGTCGCCGCGACGGCGGGCCTCGGCCAGATGGTGCTCAACGCGTCGAGCTTCCTGCGCACCGACGTCGTGGTGATGGGCATCGTGCTGATCGGGCTCATTGCCTGGGGCTTTGACCTCGCCATGCGCGCGCTCGAACGGCGCCTCGTGCCGTGGAAGGGACGCGGCTAGGGCGGCTCCTGTCTTTCTGGAAATCCGAACGCTCATAGGGCGCGATTCTGGAAAACCAGATTCGCGCCTTGGTTCGTTGGATAAAAATCCTTATAAATCAATGGCGTGAGCGGTTGCGCTAGCTGGCATTCTCCTTGCAAATAAGAACGCGCGGCCACCCCGGCCGCGACAAAAAAAACAGCAAGGAGACAGCCGATGTCCGATCCCCTCTTCCGGTTTCGCTGATCCCCAGTTTCGACCTGTCGCGGCCCGAACTCGATTCGTTCGGCCATTGGCTTAACTCATTTGCAGGAACCATCGTGAAGAAACCTCTCCACAAAGTCCTCTATTTCCAGGTGATCGTGGCGATCGTCATCGGCGTGATCCTCGGCCATTACTGGCCCGCCATCGGCATCGACATGAAGCCGCTCGGCGACGCCTTCATCAAGCTCATCAAGATGGTGATCGGGCCGATCATCTTCTGTACCGTCGTGACCGGCATCGCCGGCATGGAGGATATGAAGAAGGTGGGCCGCGTGGGCGGCAAGGCGCTGCTCTACTTCGAGATCGTCTCGACCTTCGCGCTCGTGCTCGGCCTGATCGCCACGCACGTGCTGAAGCCGGGCGCGGGCTTCAACGTCGACGTCCATTCGCTCGACGCCAAGGCCGTGGCCAGCTACGCCGAAAAGGCGCATGGCCAGAGCAGCGTCGACTTCCTGATGCGCATCATTCCGGACACGATCACCTCGGCGTTCGCGCAGGGCGAAATCCTGCAGATTCTGCTGATCGCGCTGCTGTTCGGCGCCGTGCTCACGCAACTGGGCGAGCGTGGCCGCGTGGTGACCGAGTTCATCGACAGCATCTCGGGCGTGCTGTTCGGCGTCGTGAAGATCGTCACGAAGCTCGCACCGATCGGCGCGTTCGGCGCGATGGCGTTCACCATCGGCAAGTACGGCGTGGGCTCGCTGATCCCGATGCTCAAGCTCATCGGCACGTTCTACCTCACGTCGATCGTGTTCGTGCTCGTCGTGCTCGGCGCGATCGCGCGCTTCACGGGCTTCTCGATCATCCGCTTCGTTTCCTATATCAAGGAAGAGCTGCTGATCGTGCTCGGCACCAGCTCGTCGGAATCGGCCCTGCCGCAACTGATGCAGAAGCTCGAGCGCCTTGGCTGCTCGCGCTCGGTCGTGGGCCTCGTCGTGCCGACCGGCTACTCGTTCAACCTCGACGGCACCAACATCTACATGACGATGGCGGTGCTCTTCATCGCCCAGGCGACCAACACCGATCTCACGTGGACGCAGCAGCTCACGCTGCTCGCGGTGACGATGCTCACCTCGAAGGGCGCGAGCGGCGTGACCGGCGCAGGCTTCATCACGCTGGCGGCCACGCTCGCCGTGGTGCCGACCATTCCGCTCTCGGGCATGGTGCTGATCCTCGGCATCGACCGCTTCATGAGCGAATGCCGTGCGCTGACCAACATCGTCGGCAACGGCGTGGCGACGGTCGTGGTCTCGGCATGGGAGAAGGAGCTCGACCGCAACAAGCTGCGCGCCGTGCTCTCCGGCGAGGTCGAAGAAATGAAGGAAAGCGCAGGCGCGTAAGCCGCGCTGGGCGGGCGTGTGCAGGCCGTGAGGCGCGCCGCCCGCCGATGTCTGTTCTCTCGATGTTTCGCGGCCGTAGCCGCAGGGCGGCGCGAGCGTTTCCCCTGCGCGAGCGCCGCCCGTTTTTGTTTCTCGTCTGACTTCGCCGCAGTTTGGCTGAGTGGGTCCGAAGCGCATAGTCCGACCCGGACGCCCCGGAGCGGCGCGGCCGTGTGCCACAATCTCCCTCATCCCCCTCGACCGTCTGGAAGCCGCTCACGTGACGCGCCGCCTCATCATCCTCTTCGCGCTCGCAGCCGGCCTCGTCGCGGTCTGTGCGCTGACGTGGGCGCTCACGTGGCAGACCGGGATCGACGCGCTGCGCCGCAACGCCGCCGTGCGCGGCGACCGCACCGCGGCTTCGCTCAAGAGCACGCTCGAGCGCTACGACTCGCTGCCCTATATCGTCGGCGAGCATCCGCTCGTGCAGGACGTGCTGGTCGATCCGAGACCCGAGTGGGTGGCCGCCGCGAACCGCTATCTCGAAGACGTGAACCGTCACGCGCGCGCCACGACGACCTACATCATCCGCGCCGACGGCATGAGCATCGCGGCGAGCAACTGGCGCGACCCCGATAGTTTCGTGGGCGCGGATTACCGCTTCCGGCCGTATTTCATCGACGCGATGAACGGCCGCGTGGGGCGCTTCTTCGGCATCGGCACGATCTCGCACGATCCGGGCTACTACGTGTCGCAACCCGTGCGGCGCGACGGCAAGATCGTCGGCGTGGCCGTGGTGAAGCTCAATCTCGAATGGTTTCCGGGCACCGATGCCTCGGAGCCGCTGCTCGTCACCGACGATCACGGCGTGATCTTTCTCTCTTCGGTGCCCGCGTGGAAGTACCGCACGGTACGCCCGCTGCCGCCGGCCGTGGTGGCCTCGATCGACGCCACGCGCCAGTACGCGAGCGAGCCGATCGCGCCGCTGCCGACGCGCGTCGAACGCGTGTTGCAGGGCGGCGCCGACATCGTGCGCATGGGCGCCGGCATCCGCGCACCGCGTTACCTGGAAACGCGCCGCTCGCTCGTCGAGCCCGACTGGCATCTCGTCACCATGTCGTCGATCGATCCCGTGCTCGAAGCCTCGCGCAACGCGACCATCATGACCGGTTTCGGCTACGTTTCGCTGTGCCTGTTCGGCTTCTACTGGCGCATGCGGCGCGCACGCGTGAGGGAAGTGATGCGCAGCCGCGCGATGCTGCAAAAGGCCTATGCGATGCTCAACGAGCGCGTGGCTGAGCGCACCGCCGATCTCTCGCAGGCCAACGAGCGCCTGCAGCGCGAGGTGGCGGAGCGCACGCGCGCCGAGGCGGAACTGCGCGCGACCCAGGACGAGCTGATCCAGGCGAGCAAGCTCGCCGCGCTCGGCCAGATGGCGGCGGGCATCACGCACGAACTGAACCAGCCCCTCGCGGCGTTGCGCAGCTTCTCGGACAACACGCGCGTGTTTCTGGAGCGCGGCCAGTACGCGGCGGCCACCGAAAACCTCGAGGCGATCGGCTCGCTCACCGAGCGCATGGGCAAGATCGTCAATCAGCTCAAGCTGTTCGTCGGGCGCGCGCGGCCGAGAGGCGCGCGCGCACCGGTTGCCCGGGCGCTGCGCAACTCGCTCGCGCTGCTCGGCAAGCGGCTCGATGGCGTGCGCGTGGATCTCACGTTGACGGAAGACGGCGCGCCGAGCGTGCCGCTAGATGTGGACGCCGAATACCCGGACCTCAGCGCGCAGAGCGACGACCTGCGGCTCGAACAGGTGCTCATCAACGTGCTCGGCAATGCGCTCGACGCCGTGGGAGGCCTGCCGTCGCCGCGCATTGCGATCGACGTGCAGGCGAGCGCCGCGACGCTCGCCATCGCGGTGAGCGACAATGGACCGGGCATTCCCGACGATGTGCTGCCGCGCCTCTTCGAGCCGTTTTTCACGACGAAGGAAATGGGGCAGGGGCTCGGCCTCGGACTCGCGATCTCCTCGTCGATCGCACGCGACTGCGGCGGCTCGCTCACGGCGAGCAACGTACCCGAAGGCGGCGCGCGCTTCGTGCTGACGTTGCGCCGCGCGCGTGCCGATGCCGAGAGCGCGGCGCGTGCCGCGGGGTTGTGACGCTGGGTTGCGTGGCTGGCTTTTGAATCAGGATGACGAACGAACATGGTGAACGCATGGTCAATACCGCGCCCGGCCGGGTGCTCTACGTAGAGGATGACGAACTGGTGCGCCGCGCGGGCGTGCAAAGCCTGCAGCTCGCCGGCTTCGACGCCGCCGGTTTCGCCAATGCGGAAAGCGCGCTGCCGCTCGTCGATGCCGACTTCGCGGGCGTCGTGGTGAGCGATATCCGCCTGCCCGGCATGAGCGGGCTCGATCTGCTCGCGCAATGCCACGAGCGAGCGCCCGAGGTGCCCATCATCCTCGTGACGGGCCACGGCGATATCTCGATGGCCGTGCAGGCCATGCGCGACGGCGCTTACGACTTCATCGAAAAGCCGTTCGCCTCCGAACGCCTCATCGAAACGGTGCGGCGCGCGCTGGAGCGGCGCCTGCTCGTGCTCGAAAACCTCGCGCTGCGCCGCGAGCTGGCGGGGCACGACGCGCTCGCGCCGCGCATCATCGGCAAAAGTCCGGCGATCGAACAGGTGCGCAAGCTCATCGCGAACGTCGCGCCGACGGACGCCTCGGTGCTCATCAACGGCGACACCGGCGCGGGCAAGGAACTGATTGCGCGCAGCCTGCATGAGCTTTCGCCGCGCCATGACAAGCCGTTCGTCGCCGTGAACTGCGGCGCGCTGCCCGAACCGATGTTCGAGTCGGAGATGTTCGGCTACGAGGCGGGTGCTTTCACGGGCGCGGCCAAGCGCCGGATCGGCAAGCTCGAGCACGCGAGCGGCGGCACGCTCTTTCTCGACGAGATCGAAAGCATGCCGCTCTCGCTGCAGGTGAAGCTGCTGCGCGTGCTGCAGGATGGCGTGCTGGAGCGCCTCGGTTCGAACCAGCCGGTGCGCGCCGACTTGCGCGTGGTCGCGGCGGCGAAGGGCGACATGAGCGAGCACGTCGCGGCGGGGACTTTCCGGCGCGACCTGCTGTACCGGCTGAACGTCGTGACGATCGCGTTGCCGCCGCTGGCCGAGCGCCGCGAGGACATCGTGCCGCTCTTCGAGCACTTCCTGCTCGACGCGGCGGTGCGCTACCAGCGTCCTGCGCCGCTCCTCACCGAGCGCGATCGCATGCGGCTCGCGCAACGCGACTGGCCGGGCAACGTGCGCGAACTGCGCAATGCGGCGGACCGCAGGGTCCTCGGGATTCCCGACGATCTGTCGGCAGTCGCGGCGGCCGGCGAGGACGACGCGTTGCCGCTCAAGGAGCGCGTGGAGCAGTACGAGCGCGCACTGATTGCCGACGCGCTGCAGCAGAGCAACGGCGCGGTCGCCCAGGCCGCCGAGCGGCTACAAATGGCGAAAGCCACGTTGTACGAGAAAATTCGCCGCTATGGGCTGGTGGCGCGCGGCGAGGCGTGAAGCGGCACAAAGAGGCATAAAAAAAGCAGCGGTTTTTCCGCTGCTTTTTTATTGGCTACGCGAATCGCGTATCAGGTCGCCAGCGCCTTCTGCAGCAACTGGTCGAGTTCGGCGAACTGCGGCTCGCCCACGTAGCGCTTGAGGATCTTGCCGTCGCGGCCGATCACGAAGGTAGTGGGCGTGAGCTGGACGTTGCCGAACTGCCTGGCCGCCGAGCCGTCGTCCATCGCCACCTTGAACGGCAGCTGGCGCGTTTGCGCGTAGTTGGCGACGTACATCGGCGCGTCGTAGTTCATCGCCACTGCAACGAACTCGAGGCCTTCGCCCTTGAAGCGGTTATAGGTCTGGACCATCTTCGGCATTTCCGCCATGCAGGTCGTGCAACTCGTCGCCCAGAAGTTGACGAGGTAGACCTTGCCCTTGAGGTCGTTCGTGGAGACCTTCTGGCCGGACAGGAGCGTGAAGGTGGCGTCGGGCACGCGCTGCTGGCTGCCGAAGAACGCGAAGTAGCCGGCCACAGCGATCGCGACGACGACCACCGCCGCGCCAATGCGCGTGAGCGCGCCGGAACGCTTGTTCGAAGAATTCGGGGATGCAGCGGTCATGAGCCTTGCCTCGTGCGCCGAAGGGCGCGGGTGTCGAGCGCAAATATTGTAGCGCCGAATTTCCCGGCATAGCGGTTGCGAGACAACATCCGGGTATGCGTCGACGGATAATGTCGCGCACCTTTCACCTCCGTAACGAACCGCGCCCCATGGTCCTGGACATCCTTCGCCGTGCCCGACTCACGTTGAATCTACCGATGCGCGCCTCCGTTCCTGCTCGCGTGGCGGCGCTGGGCATACTCGCCGCCGCGTTCGCGCTGGCCGCCTGCTCGCCCACTTACGATTGGCGCACGATTTCGAACGATGCGAGCGGCTACGCGATCGATCTGCCGGCCAAGCCCGACAAGGACGAGCGCCGCATCGACGTGAACGGCACGCCGATGCGCATGCGCGTGCAGACGGCCGAAGTCGCCGGCGACGTGTTCGTGGTCGGCACGCTCGATCTGCCCGACGCGCAGCCCGCAACGCAGCAAAAGGCACTCGACTTCCTGCGCGCGGGCCTCGCGCGCAACGTGGGCGCGGCTGCCGAGACACACGCGGTGGGGGTGCCGCTTGCAATGGGCGGCTCGGTCGAGGGCGTCGAAATGCGCATGGCCGGCAAGGCGGGCGCCAACGGCGAGACGCGCACGATCCACGCGCGGCTCGTGGCAAAGGGCGCACGCGCCTATCAGGTGGCGATCGTCGGCCGTACCGAGCCGCCGGTCGAGCAGGTCGATCAGTTCTTCGGATCTTTCAAGCTGTACTGAGTTTTGGGAGTCCGCAGTACGCCTTGCGTCGCGATGTTTTGGTCACACAGCGGCGGGCGCTTGCGGGCCGAAGTGAAAGTTGCGCTGCAGGTAAACACGCTAATTATCGGATTTGATTGACGGTTTACTGGTTACCCACAGGAGCTGTGGGTAACTTTGTGGAAAACAACGCCCCGTTGGCCGGAAAGGGCCGTCCTGTGGGCTTTCTGTTAGTTCTGGCCGCTTTTCTGTAAATCCAGAAGGGTAGAAGAATCAATAGGTTACGAAAGCGATCGTAGCGTAATGCGAACCATGCTCAGAACCAGGGGCATCATGACGAAATGTGCATAAGTCAAGTCTTGACTTCGACTTATTGGCGCTATTCACATTCCCTGCGGCGCAAAGCGGCAGCGCTCTCCGGCGAAACCGGCACTGCGGGTTACCGCTCGGTGAACACGCGCCGGTACTGCACGGCCTCCGCCACGTGGGCGGCTTCGGGCATCGCGGCGCCCGCGAGATCGGCGATCGTGCGCGCGACCTTGAGCACCCGGTAATGGGCGCGTGCCGACCAGCCAAAGCGCTCGCCCGCTTCGCGCAGCAGCGCTTCCCCGGCGGCGTCCGGCTCGCAGACTGCGTCGGTTTCGCGGCCGTTCAATTCGCGATTGGTTTTACTCTGGCGCGCCAGCTGGCGCTCGCGTGCCGCCTGGACGCGAGCGGCGATCGCGGCGCTCGATTCGGCGTTCGTGCTCGCGCGAGCGGCCAGTTCGGCGGGCGGCAGCGCTGGAATCTCGATCTGGATGTCGATGCGGTCCAGGAGCGGCCCCGACAGCTTGCGCAAATAGCGCGCGGCGCTTTCGGGCGTGCAGCGGCAGCGACCAGCGGGGTCGCCGCGCCAGCCGCACGGGCAGGGATTCATCGCGGCAATGAGTTGGCAGGCGGCCGGAAAGTCGGTTTGCCACGCGGCGCGGGAAATGGTGATCGCGCCCACTTCGAGCGGCTCGCGCAGGGTCTCCAGCACGTGGCGGTCGAATTCGGGCAGCTCGTCCAGAAATAGCACCCCTAAATGCGCGAGCGTGATCTCGCCCGGCTGCGGCGGATTGCGCCCGCCGATCAGCGCGGCGGCACTCGACGAGTGATGCGGCGCGCGAAACGGCCGCTTGCGCCACTGCTGCGGCGTGAAACCGACCGCGCTGGCGGAGAGCAGGGCGGCGGAGGCTAACGCCTCGTCGTCCGTCATGGGTGGCAGGAGCCCGGGCAGGCGTGCGGCGAGCATCGACTTGCCGGCGCCTGGCGGCCCGACCATCAACAGATGGTGCCCGCCGGCCGCCGCGACTTCGAGCGCCCGGCGCGCCGCGCGCTGGCCGACGACGTCGGCCATGTCAGGGGGCGTGGCGATGGGTCCAGTGTCGAGGGCGCTCGCGCGCACGGGGGCGAGGCGCGCTTCGGGATCGCCGCCCGCCAGATGGGCGCACAGGGAGCGCAGGTCTGCCGCGCCGTACACCGCGACATCTGGCACGAGCGCCGCTTCGGCAGCGTCTTGCGCAGGCAGATAAAGCTCGGGCATGCCGGAGCGCGCTGCTTCGCCGGGTTCAGTATCGGGAATCCGAAGGATGGCGCTTTCGCCTATGGGCTCGCGGCTGAACGCTGCCGCTTCGTCGAAATGCGCTGCGCGCTCTCTGTGCGCGCGTGCCGTGCCGCAAGCCATGGCAAACGCGCCGCGCATGGGCCGCACGGCGCCGGTGAGCGAAAGCTCGCCCGCGAACTCCCGGTGCGCGAGTGCCGCAGCCGGGAGCTGACCGCTCGCCGCGAGAATGCCGAGCGCGATGGGCAGATCGAAGCGGCCGGATTCCTTGGGTAGATCGGCGGGTGCCAGGTTGACGGTTTTCCAGACAGTATTGAAATTCGTCAAAAAGAGCGGTGTCGTGGCTTGGCTTTACGCATTATTCCATAATGCGAAACGCTGGCCCGGGCCGTTACAAATATTTAGCCAATCTTTAAAAAGAGAACCATCCGCCACCACCACCAATCCGCTCGCGGGCTTCGTTTTTCCGTTGATCGAACTCGGCCGCGTTGTCGTGACGCCTGCCATACTCGAACACCTCGAACGCGAAGCTGTCGATATCCAGTCGTATCTGCATCGCCATGAACACGGCGATTGGGGCGACATAACCGCGAGCGATGCCAATGCTAATCTGCTGGGAGCTATCTACGGCGGACGTACGTTTTCGGCGTATGAGGTCGCGGGCAAGCGCGTATGGATCATCACGGAAGCCGATCAGACTTCGAGGGCTGTACTCTTCCCAAACGAGTATTGAAGCAGAGCGATGACATAACAACGAAGATGGACGAACGCGCGCCCCACCGAAAACTCCACAAGATTTGCACAGTGGCGCGCCCCTTCTTTGCTGCATCGTCGCGAGCAGCGCAACTTGCTGCGTGCCGTATACTTCATGCCAGTCCATTCTGAATGTATGCACACATGCTTTTCTCAAGATCGATCGGCTTGATCGCTTTTCTGCTAACTTTACTGGCTCCTGCGGCCTACGTGCTGGGCGCGACACTGCCATTGCCTGAGAACTACAGGACGTTATCTTCACCAAACGCTATCAGCCAACATCTGAATCAGACCGACGAACGGATATCAAGTCTACAAAACGCGCTAGTCGAGCAGTCGAACACAATTGACACACTTCATTCGAATCAATCTGGTCTGACACGAGAGCTACAGGCACAACATGCCCAGCTTCAGAAGGTAGAAGCGGAGCTTTCAGCGATGATCGCAGACAGCAACACGGCATCCATTCGGAATGACATCGCAACCGCATTTAACGTCATCGGTATGATCTTCGGTATATTGGGCGGCGTATTGATGGCTGGCGCCCAACTGTCCGCGAAGCAGGAACGTATAGCGGATATTCGTGTGACCCGAAGTCTTGTGGATCTTGGCACTCGCGAGATACGCAAAGAACCGATCCTGAATTTCTTCGGCCTGCTCGGCAGTGTTGCGATAGCAATCGGCTTTGTCTTCCAGTTCATCGGAGCGCTTGTTGCCGCACCTTTGTCTATCCCGATCCTAGTCATATCGGGCGTAGCAGCGTTGGTCTTTGTCGGATACCTTATCGTCTTTTTCCTGCGTTACACCCCAGACCAGACACCGTCAGAAAAGGCTGCGGTCGTGATGTACAACTTTCGTCGTCACATCATCCAGCCTGTGTGGCGGAACGTCTCTCGCCGCAAGATCATCACCTGCAACGTATGTCAGAAGAGACTCGATTTTGCAAATACACAAGTCTGGTGGCTCTACGAAAACAATGTGGAAAATTTTCCTTATCTTCACCAACCATACAATTTTCACTATGGCCACGAAGCCTGTCTACCTCGGATACCCGCATTTGGTGTCTACTTCAATACCAACGCTCGGCATGATGGCCTCTACTCAGGAAAAGCAGTCGCGAGAGAGTTCCTCGAAAAGGACATTCCGCGGTTCCGAACGTGGTACGTCGAGTTCCACCGTCACTGGACTGAAAAGCGGAATGCTCCGAGTGAAGAAACCGCGTGGGAAGAACAACTCAATCACGTAGAGCACGATATCCGTGGCCTTGACAGTTAGACAGAATGGAACTGGCTGACACCTTGAAGACCGCTGCCGAACTGATACGAAATCCGCTGCCGAACTGATACGAAATGCGAGCGGACTTCGCGTTACGGCGGGCGCAGGTATGGGCGTCGATTCCGGGCCGCCTGATTTCCGTGACGATGACAGTTTCTGGCGTGCACATGCGGCATTCGCCCCCCATCGCGCCGAGCTTACTCAGTCTAAATCATCTCGAATACTCCACGCAAACCTCCTCGTCGCAGAAACATAGCTCCGAGTCACAACAATTGAGGTTTCGCAGACTTCCTCTTTCTTTTTGTCCCAGTAGGTCCAAATAGCCCGCGTGCTCAAACTTCCATCTTTGGCGCGACTGCCCTCAATTCGGCAGATCGCGTCAGGCGATGGCCATCCAGTTTCATGCCGTGCGACATAAGCATCCACCTGGAGCTGAACTTCCTTCGCATCATGTTCAGTCAATGAAGCCATACCAATCCTTATTTTTCAAGACATTCTTTAGTTGTCACTTCCCATGGCCTCACTGAAGCTACAGGCTTACGCACTACCTTAATCCTCTGCGGCCGTATCGGGTTCCATTGTGCGATCAGTTCTTGCTCGTAACCTTCTACATCGTCGAAATGATCTGCGCCTACCTCTGCTATGTACAGCGAAAAGCCTGATCGAAGCATTCCAGCAATGAGATGCACGTATCCGCTGTTGTATCTTGCCGTCCCCGCATAACCCGACTTCTGCTTTGTCCCAAAGAGCTTCGCCTTGCCTATATAAAACGGCCTATCACCATCCACTGGATGATGAAATACATACAAACAAAACGACTGCGACAAGGCCTCGTCCAGTGTCTGGTAGTCGAATCTATTCCATACTAGATGCATCACAACAGCGGCTCCGTGACGTAAAGCATCGGCAGCTTCGAAATTTTTTTCATTCGGAGCAATATTGAGCGGTTGCAGCGGAACTTATGGCGTTCGACTGATCCGAGACGGATGGGCCTAAAGAACCACCACAAACCTTGATTTTGTAAGCCGTTGACAGCAACAGTAACTCAAGGAATCTTCGTCGGACGCGGAGACAGCCATCTGTCAACGCGACTGAGCGCATCGTAAATAGACTGCCAACATCTGAATGCAATTTCAGACGCAAGAGCCCGCCGTTGGTCAGGTGGCATCCCTGAATGGTGTACGGCGAGCGCTCCATCTATAACGTCCGTAAGTGCCGTCATCCTCGCGACTTGCCTTCGGTGCGTGCTGACAACACTCAACAAAAATATTCCGACACCGGTAAGGACCGCGGCAATAAGAACGAAATACGGCCCATATTTGCTGGTCCAAGGTCGCTTGGCCAACTCACGATCGCTGTAGTGCGCGTACTCAAACGCTTGCCCTTCAAAACCATTTCCGCTGGCCACGACTGAAATCACCGGCGCCTGCATGCCACTGAAGTAAAGCGAAATTGCTCGACCAGGCTCAAGCGATTCCTTCCGGTTAAACCTGGAAATTTTGAATACAAGAGATAAGGTATCTCCGTTTGTGTGCTGCTCAACGCCCTCTGCTTCGAAGTCTTCAGCGACTCCGTTCGCTACGCGAAACCCCAGAAGCGAGGGCGGCTTCCCCTGCGCACCCAACGCATCCACCTGAACCCGCAAGTCAGTTGTATCCCGATCCGAAAAATTATACAAATTAATTCGCATTCCGCTGATGCTGTCAATTTTCTTTCCATTTTTGTCGGTATAGGAAAATTGAACACCTGGAACCGGCGACATAGGACTCCACGACGCCTCATGAAATGTCTGATAATCGACGTAGCGAGTCGCACCCTCCGCATTGGCAGCCGCTACCTCGGCATTACGAGTGGCGTAGTAGGTAACCACGAGCGTCGCAGCCGCGGTCAGGATGATGGTTCCCAGGTAGTTTAATGCCTTGATAAGTTGCTTGTTCATTTCAACTGAGGCGAATAGAACCTCCCACCATATCGGCAGTTCGAGAAATTACTTTAGCGACGAAACGCCCAAGGATTCAAACAGTTCTTCGACGGTTGCGTACTCGGTCCACGGGCAGCGGTCAGGGTCTATCAGTGCGCGGTAACGTCGGTTCCGTTCGGCACTTGCGCGTTTGGCTCGCTTCTCAACTCTCATGATGATCGTCTCCTACGTTACAGGACATCAACACCGATCTGCTTCGTACTGGATTGTCTTCGACGTAACGTGCGGTTATCGCAATCGACACATGGCCCATCAGCGTCGATGCGGCCTTGGTGTCCACGCCTTTCTCAATCAAGGTCGTCGCAAACGTGGGGCGATCCGAATGGCTCGAATCGCCCCAAATACGAGCCTTCGATTCGAACCAATGCAAAGGTACTGATCGACCTAGTTCATTAGTATTCGCGAATTTCGATAGGTTCGATATGGGCTGCTCTCAGCAGAACGTTCAAATTCTCAACCACCGTTCCACGTAGTTGATTCAACTTCCGAACCAAGTCGGTATCTCTGACTTCAATCACTTCCTTATGCTGCACAATCCCGCCGTCGCTCAACGCTTTGGTTGCAACCGTCCGGATCTGCTGTAACGTACTCTTGACCACCTTGATTTCTGCGGAGACGACTTTCGGCGGCCG
Organism: Paraburkholderia nodosa; assembly: GCF_001718195.1. Taxonomy (GTDB): domain Bacteria; phylum Pseudomonadota; class Gammaproteobacteria; order Burkholderiales; family Burkholderiaceae; genus Paraburkholderia; species Paraburkholderia nodosa_A. Next base: position 148,063 of record NZ_MCNV01000007.1, on the reverse strand, counting down.
AGACTGATCGATTAAGAGGCCAGATTGATCCTTCAAAACTCCAGACGTAACTGCGCTTTGCAGTAGTGATATCGCGCCGACAAAGTCTATTGCCCGGTTCTCGAGATGGAATGCGGTCCTAATCGCGGGGCGATCAAATGCGACCGCGAGCATCCGGAGGTAGTGCTCATCTTCGGAGTATCGTTGCCTGTATCTCAGAACGTTGTCGTAATAGCGATAGAGAAGATTCTCATCGCCATTCAAAAATTCAACGTAATCATCCCAGAACCAAAGGGAAACCTTCATCAAGCTATCGCCATCGTTAAGGCTTCTAACGTGATCTTGTAGGTCAACATCGCGTGGCCCCGTCGTTGCAATCACAAATCTTGAAAGCTTTTTTTTAAACGAATTGGCAGCTTCGATTTCAGCGTCAATTTCGCTTATCGTGAGCGTATTCGAAGGCACCAGCTGCCCCTTCAATTTTGTCCTTCGCTTTTTACATTGGACGCCGGTTTGCTCTTTCGCATGGTAGTTGTAGCCAAAGACGTCTACACCGGACTGACCTTGTCCTTCTCTACCATTCCGCTCCGCATAATCATCAGCCCACTTGCGACGACAAACGTCGAGAGTAATTAATTCGAAATCTTGCCAATAGCTTGGCGGCGGTATTTCTACGAACACGTTACCCATAAAACGCCTTTAAAAATTTTAATGTCAATATAGTGCAACTTCGATTTACAGAATACTGGCGCTAATCTGCTTCAATCGTACCGGATTGTCTTCAACGTAGCGACCCGTCACCGCAGTCGAAGCATGGCCCATCAGCGTCGATACCGCCTTGATGTCCACGCCCTTTTCGATCAAGGTCGTCGCAAACGTGCGACGACCCGAATGGCTCGATGCGCCCTGCATAGGAGCCTTCGAGTACATGCGATGGAACAACTGCTGTAGCGTATTCGGTGTGAACTGCCCGCCTTTCGACGGTCTGGACTGCCCTAGCGCCTTTGTCATGCCGGCAGTTGAATGCAGCGATCATCGCATCGGGCAACCGGTAAACAACAGTCGCGATCTGCCGAGTCGCGAAATCATCGAACAAGCAGCGGTATGCCTGCCAGGTGACCTCCGGCGTGGAACCACGCTGTGCAAGCCAAGCTCGTGCGGAAGTTGATGTTTTCCCCGATCCGTCGATGAGTTGCCGTCGTTGCCGCCTTACACTCGGCGCGCCGATTTTTTGTGATCCTGCAACAGCGATGCTGGCTCTACCCCCAGAGCGTCAGCGATACGCTCGATGTTATAGATCGTCACGTTCTTCTCACTGCGCTCCAACATCCCAACATACGTACGATGGACGCCGGCCCTCTCTGCAAGGGCTTCTTGCGAGAGGTCCAACTCGATGCGTCTTCGTCGAACGTTAGCGGCGAAGATGGCAACCAGGCGGCACTGTGTGGGGGCAACGGACATTCATCGAATATCCGTCGTTGCATACTATGATTCTACATACTAAGATTAGCATTTTCATTGTAAGCACCAGATGTGCAAGCCGTTCTGCACTCGTGCTCATGGTAGATACCCAGCACACCCATGCTTTTGACTCAGACGACTTGGGAAGAAAAGAATCCCGTACGCCGACAACTAGTCAGCCCCTACAACGCCTTCCGATGCGTGGCGGTCTCCGGCGAATCACCTTGCTTCTTGATTCAGCACACCCACGAGGACATCGAGGACGATCAACTACCCGTGGGCACTTACCTTGTGACAAAGGCCGAGGACGTTCTCGAAGTGGTTGCGCAACTCGAAGCCGGGCGCAGTCGCGTTTACGCATTTCAGACACGACCAAAGGGGGACGAGCGATGTGTCATGAATGCGATTGCTGACATCAGGAGCTATTGCGAAGACGGCGTGACCTGGTTTTCATATGTGACCACAGACGGCATCATTACTCCTTGCCTTCCATGGCAGCCTCGTGCGAGTTCCGATCACCAATTGAAAGTTGAGTGGTCGTCAAAGCGATAGCCTGGAGTCAAGGGCAGCGTGCCGTGTGGGCCATCACGTGGTCATGCGGCATGTTGGACGCCTGTCGTCAAGTGAGGCCTGAACTTTGACGTGAACTTAGCGTTCAGGTGCCCACGGTATTTTTTGTCGTGGCGAACCCGGACTCGATGGGGGAAAGGGCGTACGTTACGAGCGCAGCATAGACGTTTGGAGGGCCATGCAGTGGTAACGAAGAATGAATTGCATGGCACCCTGCCGGCGACCTCGTTCCGTGACGAACTGCTTGAGAAGCGGTGGCCTGACAATCATCGAGTTGCCGAACTGGCCGGCATGGCGCCCGGTCCGGAAGCCGCAACGTACGCGATCCAGGCGCAAGCGAGCGGTGACCTGCTGGGGGTGTGGTCTGCGCCTCGGCATTGCTTCCTTTACCCGGACTTCCAGTTCCACCGCTCAGGCGCCATACGGAAGGACGTTGCCGGACTTCTCGCCGTCCTGCCGAGCGAAGACGATGGCGCAGGCTGGAGACGGACATTCTGGCTGTACTCGCCGCATGCGTTGCTCGATGACCGGACGCCGGCGGAGGTATTTATCGACGATCCGATGCGGGTAATCGCTGTTGCGCGAGAGGAATTTCTGGGCGACCGCGAGGCGACCTGGTGAATCATCAACTGACCTCGCCAGCCCGCGCGACCGACAGGATTTCAATCTCGCGTATGGCTCGGACTCTGCGGACCAGCGTCCGCGGCACGTCGAGGTGGCAATGAACAGCAGACGGCCCGCGGGCCGCTACTAGCAGCATTTTCCGAGGGGGGACCATGACCGTGCGACTCATTCAGAATGGCCGTGAGTATCGCGAAGCCCGACAGGCACTCCTTGATCTGCTTGGACTTAACCCGGCGCCCGGTACGCCCGAGGACGAACGGCTGCTGGCACTGGCGAGCGGTGTAGAACGCTACGAGGTGCAGCATGTTCTGGATCTGCCCGCCGGCGCCCGGCGGACGCTGGTGGCGAAGCGCTGCTGGAGCAGTGACGCGTTCGGGCCCCACCGGTTTCTGCGGCCCGCATGGGAACGACGACGGCTGCGTTTTGCGTTGGGCCTGCACACCCCTCTGACCCCGGGGGACCTTGAGGTTCTGCAGCGAGTCGTGCCTGTGATCGAGGATGCAGGCAAGCCATACGCCGTGCGGATCGCGGACGTGCCCCAGCCCTTGCAGGAAGAACTGCGGGAGTGGTGGCGGATGTGGTCGTTGCCATTGTTCAACCCAGATGGCGGCGGCGACTGCATCTATGTGTGGGACTGGTCGGACTGGCTCGACGGGCGGGTTCCTGATCTCCCTTAAGTCTCCGCGGCCGCAGGACGGAACAGCGGCAGCGTTCCCCGAGGGCGCGAACCATGACCGTGCATCGCGTCGAAAATGACGAGGAAGTGCCTCGTGCCACTCAGAACCGTCTAGATCCTGGTTGACCTCGATCCGGCGCCCACAGCCTGCACGGCTACCGGTCGCGTTCCGGATTGACCAGCCGCTCGACGCGCATGCGCCCCGGCGGCTCAAAGTACGTTCCGAAGCGTAGGGCGCGTCCTCAATTCGGGCGTGCGATGCCGACGTAGATCTCGACGCGCCGTTCTCGCTGCTGTTGCTATCCCAGGTGACAAAGCAGGCTCAACCATTTGTCTGGTGGGCCGACTGTGCCCACTTCGGCGCCATTCGCGACTCAACTCGGACAACGCTTACGTCACTGCAGTTCATTGCCGATGGTTCGAGGCAATCGGAATAGCTCTTCACGTACCTGATCAACCGTGTCGCCACGCGAGATCTGGATACGCACCGGGATGACCAGTTCAACCCGCTCAGGCATGTTTGATGCGTGTGCCAGGCACCGTATTGCGCCGGTAACGTTGGCTTCCACTTCGGAGGCCGGTCGAAAACTTATCTCTGTGGCATAAGGTTCGTGCTGGTGGCGAAATTCGTCGCATTCCAGCACCCACTCCGTCGTTCTCTGTTTCGGACGATGCGGTTTCCAGTAGAAGGCATTGGGATCATGGCGCCGTTCCTTCCATAGGCCCGTCAGATCGACGGCATCACCTTCAAAGTTCCGCGCGAAGTAGTCTTTCGCAGCGTTGATGGCGATAAAGCGATCTGCAATATTCACGTACGCGCCGGCCGGCGGCGTTGGCGGCAGGGTGAATGAGGGTTTTTCTTGATCGGTGTCTTCTTCATCGCCGCGTCGCAACGGTACACCGAAAACGATTCCACCCTCGGCCTGGAAAGTGACAAGCAGGTTGTTCGCCGACTGCTGGCCGGTATTCCCGAGTTCAAGCATGAAAGTTGAAAGAAGATCACCGTTCAAACGATGGTGGATCGTCGTCAACTCAGACCGTATCTGCTGCAACCACGCTGGGTACGCCTTCTCCTGATAATGCTTAACCTCACGGGCATCCGCAGGTTGCCACTGCTCCAGAGGGTTCAGACTTCTGCTCACCAGATCGAACATGCTCCCGTTTTTTCGCACAGGGGCTTCCTGCGGGAAAACTGTCGTCATCGGAAACTGAACACTAAATTCGTGCGCCAGCAAGTCAATCTCCGCTTCTGTCAGTGCGGGAAAAAGCGTTGTCTGCGCCGAGACCCGTTTGTCTGGGTGATCGGGCAAAGTAAAAGCAAGCTCGGGATGCTGCGACGACAGGCGAGCGACGCTTTTGCGAAGCTCGTCGATCGTCTTGTCGCGGTCGTCCTTTTCGGGCGGCAGCATCCATTGCTCTGGCAGACGCTGGAAAGGAATTTTCTGCGACTTTGCGGTTGCAAGCGCAGCCGTGTCATTTGAAATGAACGTTACCCGGTCCTCGCTGCGTCGCCGTCGCAACCAGAGTACTTCCGCCACGATCTGGTCGTCGGGGTTTTGTAGATCGAGTTCGGGGAAATCCTCGGCCCTGATTCCCGGCATCAGCAGTTCAATGCTGACGGTGCGCTTTCCAACGGTGATGGTGATCAGGTTGTCGTCGGAATCAATCACCTGCGCAAACGTGCTCCACGCTTTGCGCGCTCTCGAAGCACGGCGGGCGTTACCGCCATCCTTGTGACGATCGATTTCACGCTGCACAGTGCGTGGCACCGCGACCATGATAGCGAGCTCCTCCGTCGCAAGCGACCAGTCGAGCGTCTGAAAATCAAGGCATTGCAGGAAGAAGTTGGTGTCGGGAACAAAAATATGCATGGCGCGTGCGATTGTCGGCTGGCCTTTTGGATCGACAGGATAACGCTTTCTGGCACTCCGTAAGGCAGCAAGACGGTGGACGCGACTGTATGCGCTCGACGAAGCGAGCGCTTGCGTCCTCGGTTCGCAGTGAGTCGGGTATCAGACAGGCACTTTCCCCCCTGAAGTTTCTTTGCCGGGCTGACGAGTTATCGCGGTACCGAGACAAGGCCGTTCCCAATATACGAACCGGTTTCTCGCTGTGGGTACCTGAGCGGCGGCCGTATGCGCATTTCAGCGCCGCATTGAGTGTTCTAACACCATCGTATAAGGACGAGTTTCCGAGTATCTGATGTTGCGACTGCCCCTCGCTGACTAGACTGTCCACAACATCTCATGACGCAACGACCTTGGAGAATCGCATGGACCGCACCCTGCACGCGATGTCAGTGTTTAGCCACGTCGCCAGAACTGGCAGTTTCACCGCTGCAGCAGAAACTCTCGGAATCAGTGCTGCTTCCGCCAGTACGCTCATTCGGCAGTTGGAAGGGCATCTCGGCGTGACCCTTCTCCAGCGTTCGACGCGCTGCGTCCGCACGACCACGGAAGGCGATGAGTATCAGGAACACTGTGAGCGAATTCTAGGCGAAATCGAAGAGATGGCGCAGTACCTTAACGGAGCCGGCAAGGTCGCACGGGGACGGCTCTCGGTTGACGTTGATCAGGAAGTCGCCGACAGTATCCTGCCTCTCATGCCGACATTCCGATCGGCCTATCCAGAGGTTGGGCTGCGGGTGGATGTCGGCGGTGAAGCAGAGGGGCTAATTGCGAATGGAGTTGATTGCGCGGTAGTGGTCGGGAATCTTTCCGATTCGTCGCTGCGTAGCCGGCGCGTGGGGGAGTTTCGAGCCATAACGGTCGCGAGCCCAGCGTATCTGGCAACAGTTTCGTTTCCAGCTCGCCCCGAAGATCTTGAACACCTCGAGGTAATCCACTACAGCCCTCGCCGCTTCGGCCCTGCTCGCGAGTTTCGATACTCGCTGGACGGTGCCGAAACCAAAATCCGGTTGTCCGAGAAGATATCGGTTGCAGATGCGCGCTCAGCGGTGAGGTATGCCGTCGAGGGCTTTGGCATCGCGCAAGTTTGCGAGAGGATGGTCGCAGAGGATCTCGCGGCTGGACGACTCGTCAGCATTCTCGACGACTACGCACCATCCCCGTTGCCTATTTCAGTGCTGTATGCCGATCGGCGACAAGTCCCGATGTCGATTCGCGCGTTCATTGACTGGATCCAGGGAAAGCTTCAACAGAGACCGGAAGCTGAAGTGCGTGTCGCGTCCGTAGTGGACGCACCGGGCATGGGCAAGCCCTACTGGAGCGCAGAAGGGCACCTTGTTCCACTGCGAGTGCCGTCGAGAGCACTGGACCGTGTCAGCACGTTCGTCGCGAATGCTTGAGCCTGTGGCGTATCGCCTTAACCTGACTCGCAGCATAGGTGTGCTTATACACAAGTATAGTTTTCGCAAGCACGTCGGGGGCATAGGATCGCGCTCGGACCTCGACCTTGCACGCGCTCATGTTTGATACCCAATGGACTATTGGTCAAGGACCGTGTTGTATGCCTAACTTAGGTGTTGTTTCGATTGTCGACGATGACCGGTCGTTGCGTAACGCAACGAGAAGCTTGCTCAGATCGTTGGGATGGGAGGTTCGTGTCTACGAATCCGGAGAGGCATTTCTGGACGCCGACACGGTCGTGGACGTTGCCTGCATTGTTTCAGACGTGCAAATGGGGGGCATCACGGGGCTGGAGATGTATGAAATCCTTCTCCAGCGCGGTCCCGCCCCACCCATCATCTTCATAACGGCGTTTCCATCCGAGGCGACGTTCAGACAGGCCCAAAAACTCGGCGCAATCTGCGTGTTCAGCAAGCCGATAGACCCAGCCAAGATTCAACAGCGTTTGGACGAACTCGTTTCGGACGACGACTGACGAATTGATTAGCCAATTCGCTCCATTTACCAGGTTAGCCTATGGATGATGATCGTCAGCGGAGCCGTCTGCGCACACTGCGAGCCGGTGCCAATAGAGCGCAGTCCAACTGTGCCGATGATGGTCGCGTCAAGTCCGTGAGTGAAACAGAGCGAGCAGCGATGAAACGGCGACGGCTGATCTATTCGATCGCAATCGTGCTGGGCATCACAGTGTTTTCGATCGATGTGATGATGCCGGTCAATGTCGCGGTCGCCGTACTGTATGTCGTCGTTGTATTGATGATTGCATCGGTGGCCTCACAACTGTTGACGATCGCAGCGGCTTGGACATGCGTCTCGCTCACGGTACTTGGATTTCTGCTGGCCCCAAGCGATCAGACTGCGCCGGCATCGCTCGCGCGGTGTGTGGTCAGCGTGCTTGCGATCATCACAGTGTCAGCACTCGCGCTGCGCAATCAAAGCAGCAAGGGTACGCTGCAAAAGCAGATTGATCTTTTGAATCTCACTCATGATGCAATCGTTGCCTATGACCTAGAAGGTCGCATTGCATTCTGGAGTCAAGGCGCACAGCGCCTGTATGGGTGGCATGAAGCGGAAGTGTTGGGCAAGGATATCCATGAGCTGACACAGACCGACTCTGCGCTTCCAATTGCGGAACTCATGAGGGGCGCTCTGGAAACTAGTGGCTGGAAAGGTGAGCTAACCAAGAGAGCGAGGGATGGACGCTCTGTCGTGGTATCGAGCCGCTGGAACGTATCGCGCGACAAATGGGGGCAACCTGTTGCGATACTCTCAACGGACAGCGACATTACTCAGGCAAAGTCTCTTGAAAGTGAATTGCGGCGTCAGAAGGAAGAGCTCGCTTCGATCGTCGATGCGATTCCGGCAATGGTCTGGAGTGCGTCGGACGCCGGCCTGCTTCTTTATCGTAATCAGCGATGGTCCGACTGTGGAGTAGACGTCGGTGATGATGCAACTGCATGGCGCGACATTTTGCATCCGGAAGATTTCGACGCCTTCGAGACCGAATGGCGAAATGCGCTTGCGACCGGTGAGAGTTTCGAGGTCAGCGCGAGGGTGCAGCTCATTAGTGGTGAATATCGCTATATGATTATTGGCGCGGCGCCCCTCCGAGATGCAGATGGGCGGATTCTGAGATGGTACGGCGTAAACACGGATATTGAAGAGCGTCGTCGCGCCGAACTTGCCTTGGAGAAATCTAGAGCCGAGCTGGCCCACGTTACACGCATCACAATGCTTGGCGAGTTGGCTGCTTCCATCGCCCATGAGGTTACGCAGCCGCTGGCGGCGATCGTTACCGCAGGCGAAGCGGGCCTGCGATGGCTGAATCGCGAGGTGCCCGATCTCGAAGAAGTGCGCTATGGCATAGAGCAGATGACTCACGACGCGAGGCGCGCGACGGAAATTATTCGACAGATCAGGAGCATGGCAAAACGGCGCGACCCGGACACCGTCGTACTTGATCTCAACGCAGTGGTCGAACAGTCCGTCGGTCTTGTACGTCGCGAACTTCAGAGCCACAGCATAGAGGTGTCTCAATCGTACGCGACCACGTTGCCTGTCTGTGGGGATCGCGTGCAACTGCAACAGGTCATTATCAATCTACTGATGAACGCGATTCAGGCGATGTCTAATGTGGCCAGCAGCGAGCGTCGGCTGGTTGTGTCAACACAGTTGCTGCACGACGGCCTGGCTCAGGTCAGTATTGAGGACTCGGGCCATGGAATTCCTGAGGAACATGCCGCGTCGTTGTTCGCGCCGTTCTTTACGACAAAGAAAGAAGGGATGGGAATGGGGCTTTCGATTTGTCGCTCGATTGTTGAGACTCATAGAGGTCGGATCTGGGCACTGTCACATAAAGGAAGAGGTGCATTGATGCAGTTCGTTCTACCCCTGCAAGAGGAGGCGACCAAATGATCCAGCGTACAGATCACAGTGCGGGGGGCACCATCGTATATGTGGTCGACGACGACGATTCCATTCGCGCCGCACTTGCAATGCTGTTCCGATCGGTCGGTCAGAGGGTAGAACTCTTTGCGTCGACGCAAGAATTTCTGGACTTCGAACGCCCTGATGTGCCGAGCTGCCTGATTCTTGATGTTCGACTCAAAGGGCAAAGCGGGCTTGCTCTACAGGAGCAGATAATCGCTGCTGACGTCGAACTGCCAATCATTTTTATAACGGCTCACGGCGATATAGCGATGTCAGTGAAGGCGATGAAAAACGGCGCTTTTGATTTCCTTGCAAAACCATTCAGAGACCAGGATATGCTGGACGCGATACAAAGCGCGTTGTTGAGAAACGAGGCAATGCGCAAATCTCATAGCAGAACGGCGGATATTCGACGTCGCTACGAAACGCTTACACCCCGTGAGCAAGAGGTCATGAAATACGTGGTCTGTGGACTATTGAACAAGCAGATTGCAGCTGAGATGGGACTAAGCGAGATCACGGTAAAAATTCATCGTGGTCAAGCCATGCGCAAAATGGAAGCGCGTTCCCTTCCTGAACTCGTGCTTAGTGCAAATGCGCTTGGACTACATCGCCGGGAGGAATAGTCGGGCATTTTCGTTGTGGCGTCATGGCAGGGAGCTAGCGCCAAAATCGCAGCGCCTGACTGCTGGCGCCGCAACTGACCTTGTTACCGATTGACGAGGTGCTTGGGCAACAGCAACGTCAGGCAGAGGCCGGAGAGCAGGCAGGCGATCATGCACGAGACAGGAAGCGCAAAGCCGCCCGACGATTGCTTGAGAATCCCGACGACGTACGGCCCGAAAAAACCTCCAATGTTTCCGATGGCACTAATCCATGCAATCCCACTCGCGGCCGTACCCGGTCCAAGTACGGCGGTTGGCATTCCCCAGAAAACTGGGGGCATGGAAAGCAGCCCTGCATTCGCGATGCATAGTGCCATAACCGTCAGCCAGAGGTTGTCACGCCAAGCCAGTGACAGTGCGAGGCCAGCGGCGGCGATCAGGAGCAGAGCAGCCGTATGCAGTCGTCTTTCCCGACGGCGATCTGCATTGCGTCCCACTGCAATCATCACGACGACCGCCACCGCGTTGGGCAGTGCGGCGATCAGGCCAATCATGAAAACGCCCTCCACACCAAGCGATTTGATGATGGTCGGTGCCCAGAGCGTGTAGCCGTAGATCCCAAACACGTCAAGAAAATAAATCAGCCCAAAGATCCAAAAGACCCAGCTTGCGAACATCTCATTGTGATTCGCGGTGGCAGCGATCGCGCGATCCTCGGCAAGCATTTTGGCGAGATATGCCCTGTCTGCGTCCGTCTGGTGGCGACTTGCAGTTACGTCATCCTCCAGATATGTCCAGCAAAGCCACGCGGCACCGAATGCCGGCAACGCTTCGACGACGAGCATCCACTTCCAGCCAGGGAGTGCCGCTACCCCGTCCAGATACTCCATGATGAACCCGCTTAGCGGGGATCCGATCAACCCGGCTAGAGGTAGCGCAGCGTAAAAGGCGGATAGCGTTCTCGCACGATGGAATCGGGGAAACGACTGAGAAATATAGTAAACAATTCCGGGGACGAGGCCGGCCTCTGCGACGCCCAGCAGATACCGCATTACATAGAATTGCTTCGGTGTCTGAATGAATGTGGTCAAGACTGACACGATTGCCCACGAGAAGATAATGCGCGTCAGCCACCGCTTGGCGCCGACCCGCTGCAGGATCATGTTGCTAGGAACTTCAAACACCACGTAGCCCAGCGCAAAAGTGCCCGCCCCGAAGCCAAACACTGCATCTGTGAAACCCAGATCGAGGCTCATCTGGAGCTTCGCGAAGCTCACGTTTATGCGATCGACGTACGCTGCCACATACGCAAACATGAAGATGGGGAGGACCCGAAGTGCGAGATGCCTGGCGATGCGCTCTTCCCGAATCCCGTCCCCCATTCTCTCCGTCTCCACGGAGGCGGTTGATCTCGTGGCGTTCAAATCCAAAGCGTTTCCCCGATCATTGAAACAAAGAAAAGTGTTCCCGTTTGTGCAAATATGTTGAAACAGTCTTTGTGATAATTTTATTGCTGTCGACGTACCTGGAAACGTCGCCATCGTGCCGACCGCGCTGCTGACTATCCGGCGATCAGCTCTCTGGCATGACGGGCAACTGGATGCCAAGGGCCCCAGTTTTTCTCACGAGATCGGCAAGGGAAGACGCATTCATCTTTTTCATGACAGCTGCGCGGTGCAACTTCACTGTAATTACGCTGACGCCCAGCCATGCCGCAATTTGCTTGTTCAGTGCTCCACTTACAACGTACGCGAGTACCTCCCGCTCACGGCGGGTCAATTGCTCATACGCGCGTTTGAGCACGGTTTGAGTCTGCATCCGCTCACGCCGTCTCTGATCAATGACGAGCGCGCCATTGACCGCATCGATGACATCCTGGTCAGAGAATGGCTTCACCAGAAAATCGAACGCGCCGCCTTTCATTGCCCGTTTGCAGATATCAACATCAGCAAATCCGGTAATGAAAATAATAGGAATATCCGGTCGATCGGTGACTTGTTGTTGAAATGCCAGGCCGCTTTCTCCCCGTAGCCGGATGTCCAGCAGTAGACAACAGGGAGCATCGGCCAATGCGGCCGCCCGAAACTCCGCGGTGCTCGCGAATGACTGCGCATTGAGGCCGACAGAGAGAAGAAGATGTGAAAGCGAGCGTCGAATACCTTCGTCATCGTCAACGATATAAACGGTCGAGACGAATTCCAACCTTCCTGGACCGGATGACATTGCACAAACTCCACAGACGCATTCTTTGAAGATCGCGGAACGCGGGCGAGAGACATTACGCAAGCACGTTGTGGTCCTGCAAAAGCGATTGAAACGTGCCAGCTCCACGGCCAGCTGATGGTACACGAATCAACATGTAGCCGTACTGTAATCCAGGCACGATTGCACGACGAAAAGCGTCATGTTTTCGGACAGGGATACACAGAGATGCCGTGAGCGGCACGATAGTGCGATGGCACTTGTATCAATCGATCTTCGGAAAATCGAGAGCTGTGTCGTTGACGCGGTTTACCAGATTGGTAAAGGTGATCGAAGTAATGACCAGGAGAATCTCGATCACCTGGCGTTCGCTGTAGCCGGCTGCAAGTAGGGCTTCCAGAACGTTCGCAGGGACGGTATCGCGACTCGCGACTACCATTCGTACGAATGCAAGCAGTGCATCGCGACGAGTGTCTCCTACCGCCTTGCCAGCGCGGATATTCTTCATGATATCGGGCGTGAGGCCAGCCATTTTGCCAAGCATCGTGTGCGCAGCAAGGCAATAGTCGCATCCGGACAGGGCGCTCACGGCAAGACGGATCGCTTCGACGTCCGCAGCCTCAAGTGAGCTTGCTGAGATCACCGCGTCGACGTTCAGCATCGCCGAAAGTCCTTGCGGGCTGTGCGTGCCGATGGTGGCATATGCGTTGGGGACCTTGCCGAGCGCGGCCTTGATCTGGCCGAATATCGCCGCGGCTTCACCGGTAGCCTCGCCAGGCTTAAGCGTTGTCAATCGTGTCATGAAAATCTCTCCTTGGTGTTGGATGCTGGCAGGGATGGCCAGTTGAGGAGCGAGCGGCGACGAAGTTGACGTCGCCGCTGGGACGCTGGCGCGTTACTTGTGAAGTTCTTGGCGCAGCATCGCGTTGGCCTGGCCAATCGCTGCCCGCGCGGCCGGTGTATTTGACAGCGCGTTGAGCATCACGAAGTCGTGAATGCTGCCGAGGTAACGCACCGCAGTAACGTCCACGCCGGCCTGCATGAGCTTATGAGCGTAGGCCTCGCCTTCATCTCTCAGGACGTCGTTTTCGTCAGTAATCACGAGTGCGGGCGGCAGACCCTGAAGATCTGCAATCGTTGCCTGCAGCGGAGACGCCGTGATTTCGTTGCGCTTGGATGCATCGGGCAGATATGCGTCCCAGAACCACTTCATCGCGTTCTTGGTGAGCCAGGGACCCTGGGCAAACTCCTTGTACGAGCCGTCCTCGAAGTTCGCATCGGTGACCGGATAGAACAAAACCTGGAACCGGAACTTCGGGCCATGGCGTTGCTTGGCAAGAATGCTCACTGCAGCCACCATGTTGCCGCCGACGCTGTCGCCCGCGAGTGCCATGCGCTGAGGATCGACACCCAGCTCTTTTCCGTGTTGCGCAACGTAAGCAGTTGCTGCGTACGCTTGCTCGATGGCGGTGGGATAGCGGGCTTCTGGCGAGCGCTCATAATCGACGAAGACCACTGCCGCGTCTGAGCCGTTAGCGATTTCGCGCACCAGCCTGTCATGCGTTGCTGCATCACCCAGCACCCAGCCGCCGCCATGAAAATACATCACAATGGGCAACGTACCAGCGGATTTTTTTGCCGGCTTGATGATGCGGACCTTCACGTCACCGGTAGGTCCTGCAGGAAAGGTGCGATCTTCGACACGGGCCGGGAGCTTGGAAACGGGGGCGCTTTGCGCGCCCAGTAGCACGTTGCGCGCATCACCTGGCGACAACGTATAAATCGGCGGACCCCCTTTCGCCGTCAACGCATCGACGAATTCGCGAGTTCCCTGTTCCAGGACCGGATCGGCCCATGCCATGGTGGCGGGGATTGAGCTGGCGAGCGCCACGGCAAGTGGTAATGCAGACATGATTCGCTTCATGAATTATCCATTGGTTATACTAATTGAGGTAAGTCGATGTTATGGCTTTTTGATAGGAAGATAAATTGACCTTCCTTAAAAACTGATTTTGCTCGCGAGTATCATTCGATCCCAGTTCGCAGGCAAAGAGTTCCGTTTCACCCGAGGGCGAAACACCTCGTCGCCCTTATAAATAGGGGTGCCTGTCAAAACACAGAGAGCATCCCGCTTGGCGTAAGCAAGCCGCCATGTTTGCTCGCCGTAATGCCCAGAGCATGCGTCACTCCAAAGCACCGTCAGTGCGCGAGAAGAGGGTCTATCGAGTACAGTCACACAGCGCGGAGGCGTCTGGGTCGGCGTGACGGCGACTTGTCGTGACGAAACCCCGCGCCGACGCACATGTATCCTTAGTTCACGGTCATAGGCATCGTTGGATGCTGTGATGGCGGTCGGCAACAGCAGGCTCACTAGTGCCCGCTGGACAATGTGTTCTTGTGTTTCCAGCACCGTGTGCTCCTAAAAAGAGGCGACAACCTGGCGGTTTTATGTCAGGCTGCAATTTCAGTTGCTGACCCGACGAAAGAGGATAGGCTGGCCTGATCAGCTGATGCAATGTGACACGTCGGCCGTTGAGGTTTGTCACGGCTAAACTCGGGCGCCGCTGTATTGCGCCGATGCGCATGAGACTTGAGGCTAGCGGCCGTCCAGTCCATGAACGCGTGTAGCGCCATCGACACATGTCGCTGATTAGCATAGACACAGGAAATCGGCGATGCCATTGGACGATGATGAACGAGCACTTCTTCTAGTCGCCCCGAGCGCAGGTGCGGTAGCGCAATCGGCTCGGAGATCTGCGCGAGTCCCGCGCCGCCAAGCACGCATTGCAGGACAGCCGCGGCATCATTCAGGCAGAGTCGTTCAGACGCCTTGACCGTCACATCGCTTCTATCTCCCGCGAACCGGAGAGGTCTGGGGTTGCCAAAACGGCGCGGCGAGTAATGCACGACATCGTGATCTCCAAGCGCCTCTGGACTGTTTGGCGTAGCGCGTCGTGCGAGGTAAGCGGGGCTGGCAACGGTCACTGTCCGCACGACGCCCAAGTGGCGACATTTGAACGATGAATCAGAAAGGTTGCCCACGACGATTGCACAGTCGACTCCGTTGCTAATCAAACCATCGGGCTCGCCGCCCACAGCGATCTTCAACTCAACATTGGGATAGGCTGCGCTGAATTCGGATATTTCGGGGAGCAGCACACAAGCTACCTCTTGATCAATGTCGACGCAAAGACGCCCTTGCGCGACATGGCGGGTGCTTCTCAGTGCTTGGGTCATGTCGTCAATCTCAGCGAGGAGTCGTACGCAATGTTCGTAGTAGTGTGCGCCCTCGGCCGTAACACGCATCGCGCGAGTTGAGCGGTGCAGCAAAGCGACGTCGAGATACGATTCGAGCTGACGGACTACTGTGCTTACAGACCCGGTGGCGACACCAAGCGCTTCCGCAGCAGAAGTGAAGCTACCTAAGCGAGCGACATGCACAAAAACCGACATCGCGTGTAGGAAACGATCCATTTTTTCACTCCGCCGAAGGTCAATCTGAATTTGGTTAACTCATTCTATTTGGCGGATTTTTGAAACACCATTGGACCGGTGGCAATGTCTGCCTATACCTTTGTATAAATACATCGACCGTAAAAAGCGGGGAACGAAACTGGTATGAGAATTGAAAATAAAATGTGAGATCGGCGATGTGATATGGTTTGTGTGCCTATCTCAATATGTCGACAACAAGGGCGACGAGGTCTTCGGGATCTATCGGCTTTTCGAGAAGCGCCACGCCGTATCGGGCTGTAATCAAACGGTCATGGGCCGTTACATTGCCAGATACGAAAATGAAGGGCGTGCGAGTCCCTGCCATGCGTAACTGCGTGAGCAGGGCTGTACCGGACATTCCGCGCATTTGGACGTCGCACACGATGCAGTCTGCCGTGTGCTGGATCTCGGAGGCCAGGAAGGCTTCGGCGGAGTCAAAGGCATGCGCATCGTGACCAAGCGAGCGTACTAGCGCCGTGGTCGACAACCGGATCGAGCATTCGTCATCAATCACGCAAACGTTTTTTGGCGGCACGAATTTTCTCGCAGACGCCCACCTCAGAATCGAGGGTTTGATTAGGCGTGGCTTCATATAGCGCAGACTAACTTGTGGCCGAGCGGGAAGGCACTATCCTAAGGTATAGTGGCGGCTGTGCTTTGGTGCGGAGTATCCGTTTTCCCGAGTGGGAAACTGCGTGCGCCGATGTTAATTCATTCCATCGCCTGATATCTCCTTTCCCGGATGCCGAAGATGAATTTCTCCTTCTCCCACGATGATGGACGATTTGAGGAAGAGAGATCGTTGCAATTCGATCTGTCCAACTATCAGCTCTTCCTTTCGGCGCCCATTCCGATTATGGTTGAAGACTGGTCGCGCGTTTATCAGGCGATCATGGATTTACGCCACAGTGGCATAACGAATCTCGATGTGTGGTTCGATTCACATCCACAGGCCGTGGCTGACTTGAGGGCATTGCACTCTTTTGTCGAGGCCAATGATGCCGTTGTGGAGCTTTTCGAAGCGGGAACGAGAGCTGCCTTTTTCGAACGCGCAAAGCAACTGCTTCCTGCTGACCGCACTAGCAACATCGCCGTTTATCGGGCAATGTTCGAGGGGCGCGATGCGTGTCAAGGCGAGCGCACACTGGTGACGTTTTCGGGCAAGCGGGTGCCGATCGTATGGCGATGTTCCCTTCCGAGGCATGAGGACGGTTATCGTCGGCTCTGTTTCTATGGATTTGACGTGACCGCACAAAAGGAGAGCAACGATCGCATGCAAGCAATGCGAGCGGAAATGGCGCGATCAGCGCGCGTCTCGCTGTTCGGCGAAGTAGCGGCCTCAATCCTGCATGAAATCAGCCAACCGCTTTCGGCCACACGCACCTCTGCAGACGCCGCGTTGCGATGGCTTCAAAACGACTCACCAAATATCGGACAGGCTACCGAAGCTATCCGGGATTCAGCACGTTGGGCGCGAGATGCGACCGAAATCTGCAAAAAGATTCGTGGCTTCCTCGGCAAGGTTCCAGTTCATTCCGTCTCGTCATCAGCAAGTGGCGTCGTCGAAGCAGCGTCTTTTTTGATTTCGCCGGAGGCAAATTCAAAAGCAGTCGTTATCGACAGGCGCCTGGACGCAGATCTCTCGATCTTCGCTGATCCTCTCCAGATTCAGCAGGTTCTTGCGAATCTGCTGCTGAACGGCGTTCATGCGATCGACTCCGCCGAAGGCGGCGAGCGGCGACTTACTGTTGCCGCGAGCAGGAGCAGTTCGGATGAGGCGCTGTTTGAAGTAAGAGATTCGGGCGCTGGCATGACTGAGGAAACGCTTTCGTCGCTCTTCCAGCCATTCTTTACAACCAAGGCCTCCGGCATGGGAATGGGGCTTGTCGTTGCGCGTTCTATCGTCGAAGCCCATGGAGGCCGCATCTGGGTGGAGAGCAAGCCCGGTTTCGGGACCAGCTTCTTCTTTACACTGCCCATATCCGAATCGCCTGGCGCGACCCTTTAGCCGCCGGGTTAGCCGCGCGCATGCGATGGGGCTGGGACGTCCCCTTTTGCTATCGCATCCCGTGATCGGGTGCCCGTCGAAGGTATTGTTGCGCGGTCAGCGCGACAACCGATGCAAAGATCACATACCAAGCTGTCTTTGCACCAGATCCTGTTGCGTGCACGATGGCGGACGCAATCAGCGGAGTTGTGCCTCCGAATACTGCGACGCCCGTCGCGTACGAGAAGGCGAGACCTGTGGCCCTGTTCCGAGCGGGAAATTTCCGAAGGATAAATGCGAGGGTCGGGCCGCCGCCGAGTGCAGACAAAGCCGCGACAGTTGAAATGGCGATCACGCCGATGATCGGGGAGTGATGTCCTGAAAGCAGTGCGAAGACAGGATAGACGGCGATCGCCGTGGCTGTCCGGGCGATGACAATCATCATCCCCGTGCCAATCTTGTCTGCCAGTGCGGCACCGATCAGCGACGCCAGCAAGGTCGCCGCACCGATGGCAGATGCCATCGCGAACGAGGATGACGGTGAAGGCGACGTTCCTGAAAGCCCAAAAGCCGCGACGTAAATCACAACATAGGTCGGGACTGTGCCGCCAAAGACCATTCCAACGGAGCATAGCGAGTGCTTGATCCAGCTTCTCGTTTCGCTTGTAGCTAATCGTGTATCTGATTCATGCGAAGGGATGACTTCCTCTATCGACCGTCGCAGATAAAACTGTACTGGGAGAAGAACTGCTGCGAACGCAAACGGCAATCGCCAGCCCCACGCATGGAGGTCGGCTGCGGGAAGACACTCCACAAGTGCCAGGCCTGAAATTCCGGCGAGGAGCTGTGCCGCCCCTTGGGCCGCCACCTGGTATCCGGCCCCCATCGCGGGGCGACCTGCTGGTCCGCGCTCGACCAGGAGCGCAGTGACCGCACCAAGTTCCCCACCAATTGCGAAGCCCTGGATCATCCGGCAAAGCAGGACGACCAACGACGCTGGCAGACCCACCGCGTCGAAGGATGGCATTACCGCAATCGCGAGACTACCAAGGGTAATAAGGCTCCCAGTAATTAACGCCGTTTTTTTGCGTCCGCGACGATCAGCGTAGCGGCCTAACGTGAACGCGCCAAGAGGGCGTGATAGATAGCCAGCGGCAAATGTGGCGAGTGAAAACTGCAAGCCGTCGAAGAACGTCCCTTGGGGGAAAAACGCCCGGCCGATATATCCTGCGAACATCGCATAGACAAAAAAATCGAAAAACTCAACGGTGTTTGCCAGGACGAGACCGACGATGTTCGCCGAGGTGAGACGTGCTTCGGGCCGCTTGATGGCGCTGTGAGACTTGCCTTCGGTTGTCAGGTCGGTCTGAGGAAGGAAAGTATTCATGCTTTGCGCTTCGGGAGCGCTTGGTCAGTTGGGGAGTGGTGACGCTTCTAGGTGCTGGACACGGTACCGGAATGATAAAGGCCAATTCCACGATAAGCGCGATCGGATTTTCAAAAAACTACGAAAACAGTTTCTTTGAGATCTGCATTCTCAACCAAGTGGATGGCATGCGAAGTGCTGGGGGCGTGCGCACATTCTCACACGCGACGCCCCCGACATCAACTGCGTTTAGTGTCCCGCTTCTCCCGGCACGAGATTGTTTGTCACCGACGTCACGCCTTCGATCTGCGTCGCGGTATTGCCAGCAAGTTGGACCTGTTCGGTGTCCGGTACATATCCGGACAAACTGATGACGCCATGCCGTGCCAGAACAGTGATGTTGATGGTTTGCAGCCCCTTCGTTTTCGTCAGTGCAGTGCGAACCTGTTTGGCAAGAGCGCGATCGGCGGCACGCTGAGCCTTCTTTTGGCTCTTCGCGCTGTCTTGTTGCGCGACATGCGTTGCAATCGGCGGCGAGTAATTTTCTTCGGCAGCATGAGCGGGGATGCCGAACGCGAGATAGGTCACATACAGGATGGAAGCAAGCGACTTCTTCATTTGAGACTCCGATGTTTGAGGGGGAGATCTTGAAAGGCGGAGGGTGTTGATGCCCGAGGAAATGGTACGCATGTCGACAACCACGCTCAATGGCTCAGAGCCGAATACAGCATTCACAGATTTCGAGGGAGTGAATATAACTGCGTCTTTTTCAACCTATCGACAGTTCTGCGGCGCCTCACGGGATCTCACGCACAGGCTTTAGATTTCTCATAAACGCGGTTCCTCTTTGTGTTTGACGTCTCACCAGTTTTTTCCGATGCCGCTTGAGTCTTCAGGGAGACTGAATTCTCTTT
Source organism: Paraburkholderia nodosa (assembly GCF_001718195.1). GTDB lineage: Bacteria > Pseudomonadota > Gammaproteobacteria > Burkholderiales > Burkholderiaceae > Paraburkholderia > Paraburkholderia nodosa_A. The sequence goes on along the minus strand of NZ_MCNV01000007.1, from coordinate 128,386 downwards.
ATGCTCGCGACCCGTTGATCCGCGCAGCCGTGGGCCAATAGACTTCGACGCATCAGATAAAACAGATCCGGCCACTGTGTCTTCTATGTCCAGTGTTCCCCGTTGCTGTCTAACACACCTAAACGTCTTGGAGAGAAAAATCATGGTACATGCACAACCAGGTACCGCGCTGATCACGGGCGCATCGTCAGGTATCGGCGCTGTTTACGCAGAGCGTCTCGCCCAACGCGGCTACGACCTGATTCTCGTCGCACGCAATCGCGACAGGCTTGACCAGCTTGCACAGCGCATTGGCAATGAAACTGGGCGAACGATCGAGACAATCGTGGCAGACCTCGGTGATCGAAACGCACTCGCGGTTGTCGAGACGAAGCTCAAAGAAGACGCGAACATCAACCTGCTCGTGAACAATGCTGGCGTTGGCACACATAAGACGCTACTCGACAGCGACGCCGATGCCATGACGAAGATGATTGAGCTCAACGTGACGGCGTTGACGCGTCTGACTTACGCGGCCGCCCCGCAGTTTGCGGCGCGTGGCACCGGCGCAATCATCAACATTGCATCGATTGCTGCCATTACCCCCGAACTGCTTAATGGCGTCTACGGCGGTAGCAAGGCGTTTGTTCTGGCGCTGAGCCAATCGTTGCATCACGAGCTGGCCGACAAAGGGGTGCGGGTTCAGGCCGTGTTGCCTGGCGCAACGGCAACCGAATTTTGGGAGATCGGCGGTCTTCCGCTGGAAAACCTTCCCAAGGAAATTGTTATGTCCGCTTCCGACATGGTGGATGCCGCATTGGCGGGTTTCGATCTCGGCGAACTTGTGACGATTCCGTCCTTGCATGCGATCGCGGCATGGGACCAGCTCGAGACATCTCGCGGCGCATTGGCAGCCCAGCTTTCCAACAACACCCCGGCTCCGCGATACGTCGTCGGGCACTAACGCCTGTTGACCTTCATCTCCCGACCAGGTTGTCTCCCGTGAACCGCATGATCGGCTCGGAGCGGATGGCTGGGCGGCATGCTCGTGGATGACGAACGCTGGCAAGGCGCGCTCACACAGCGGGTGCACAGAGCGCGCATGAGCATCGTGAGTTGCGACCATTTCAAGCCGGGCCGTTCGGGAATCTCACGGAATGGCCTGGTGCGGTATCTCATTTGCGCAGAGGAGATTGGGCGACGTGAGTCAAAATGAGTTCATTGGAAGCAGCATATCGCAAGCACTGCTCGAAGAGTTGGCGCGCCTCTTCATGGCCGTGAAGCGCAAGGCACCCGGGAGAGTTGCTCCGGACGTCGACACTTTCACACTTAAAGTTCGCGCGCCCCTGGATTGGCTGGACGGACCTGAGGTTGAGGTTCGGGTCCATCGCCGCGGCAAGGGCAAGCCGGCGTTGCTTGTACATGGCTGGCAAAGTCAGGCAGCAGAATTGGACGCTCTGTCAGGCGCTCTTGTAAGCGCGGGTTTCGAAGTCTGGATGCCGGACTTGCCAGGACACGGATATTCGAGCGGCGCTCATCTGAGCCTGCCTCTTGCCGCGTCGACGCTCACCGCGGTTCAGGCGCTTGTCGGCCCGTTTTCTTACGCGGTTGGGCATTCATATGGTGGCGCCAGTGTCGTGCATGCACTGGGACAGCAACTTAAGGTCGACCGCGTCGCCGCACTGGCGCCACCGATGCATTACGGCCATTTTGCGAGGCGCTTCGCAGTCAAGGCAGGACTTCCGGCGTCATCGGTTGCTCAATGGCTCGACCAGCTCTTCACGATGACTGGAACCCATCCTGACGAAATCAGCTTTGAGGGGCAAGTCGCGGAACTGTCGCAGCCAGCGCTTCTCCTGCATGGTACCGACGATCAAATTATTCCATACGCCCAATCCGAGGCCGTGGCCTCTATCTGGCCGACGGTGGTCTGGATGCCGCTCCCTGGTGTTGGGCACTTCGATTTACCCAGCGATCCGAAAGCACTCGAATATGTGACCGGCTTCGGACTTGGGAGGCCTCTCAATTTCACGGAATAGCGCGCGCAGTTGCGCACACCAGCGGAATTCTGGTTCGCTGGCCCCACAAATGCAAAGTTGGAAACAAATGACGGATAAGACACTCACCAATGGTGCCGGCGCTCCGGTAGTCGACAACCAGAACTCGCAGACGGCGGGGCCGCGGGGTCCTGTGATGCTCCAAGACGTGTGGCTGCTTGAAAAGCTTGCTCACTTCGACCGTGAAGTGATTCCCGAGCGCCGCGTGCACGCGAAGGGCTCGGGCGCGTTCGGCACGCTCAAGGTCACGCACGACATCTCGCGCTACACGAAGGCGAAAGTGTTCGGCGAAGTCGGCAAGGAAACGCCGCTCTTCATCCGCTTTTCGACCGTGGCGGGCGAGCGCGGCGCGGCCGACGCCGAGCGCGACGTGCGCGGCTTCTCGATCAAGTTCTACACGGAAGAGGGCAACTGGGACATCGTCGGCAACAACACGCCGGTGTTCTTCATTCGCGATCCGCTGAAGTTCCCGGACTTCATCCACACGCAAAAGCGCGATCCGCGCACCAACATGCGCAACAACGTGGCCGCGTGGGACTTCTGGTCGCGTCATCCGGAGTCGCTCCATCAGGTGACGATCCTCATGAGCGATCGCGGCATTCCGAAGAACTATCGCCAGCAGCACGGTTTCGGCTCGCACACGTTCTCGTTCATCAACGCGAACAACGAGCGCTTCTATGTGAAGTTCCACTTCAAGTCGGCGCAGGGCGTGGAGAACTACAGCGACGCCGAAGCCGCTCAGGTGGTGGCGCAGGACCGCGAATCGGCGCAGCGGGATCTTTATAACGAGATCGAGAAGGGCAATTTTCCGAAGTGGCATTTCCGCATTCAGGTGATGCCGGAAGCCGATGCCGCGAAGGTACCGTACAACCCGTTCGACATCACGAAGGTGTGGCCGCACAAGGACTATCCGCTGATCGACGTCGGCACGATCGAGTTGAACCGCAATCCGGAGAACTATTTCGCCGAGGTCGAGCAGGCCGCTTTCACGCCGGCGAACGTGGTGCCGGGCATCGGCTTCTCGCCGGATCGCTTGCTGCAGGGGCGTTTGTTCTCGTATGGCGACACGCAGCGCTATCGCCTCGGTGTGAACCATCACCAGATTCCGGTGAATGCGCCGCGCTGCCCGTTCCACTCGTTCCATCGCGACGGCGCGATGCGTACCGACGGCAATCTCGGCGCCAACGTGAACTACGAGCCGAGCCGTTTCGGCGATTTCGTTCAACGTCCCGATGCCGGCGAGCCGCCGCTCGCAGTGGGCGCCATTGATCACTACGATCATCGCGAGGACGACGATTACTACAGTCAGCCTCGCGCGTTGTTCCGGTTGTTCGACACAGGTCAGCGCTCGCGCCTCTTCAGCAATATCGCGCGAGCGATGAGCGGCGTTCCACAAGACATCGTTGATCGAGTTGTGACGCAGTTCGAGCAGATTGATCCAGCTTACGGCGCCGGTGTATGGAGCGCGTTGACGGGCGACTGACGCCCGGTCCATTCGAGGTAGATAGCGCGAGCGTCCTGTCAACGGTGAGTAGCTCGCGCTGTTCATTGAGGAGTTGTACATGCCTGATATCAAACATTTCGACTACTTATTTCTCGGCGGTGGCAAGGGTGGCAAGTCGCTGGCGATGGATCTGGCTCGTAAAGGCAAGCGCGTCGCGCTCATTGAGCGGGGAATGATCGGAGGGTCATGCATCAACGTCGCGTGCATTCCTAGTAAGACGCTGATACAGAACGCACGGAACATGCAGGTCTGGCGCTCAATGGCGGCGGAGCCTGACCTGCGTGCGGATATGACGCACGTGCATGCGAACGTCCACGCTGTTGTGGACGGCATGGTTGGTATCAATCGTCGCGCGTTTGAGCAGTCCGGGCTCCAACTCGTGCTCGGAACAGGCCGGTTCGTCGCACCGCGACGAATTCTCGTTCGCCTGAATGACGGCACCGAACAACTGTTCTCTGGCGACGAGGTATACATCAACACGGGAACCGTCGCGGTGATTCCGGACATTCCAGGATTGCGCGACTCCCGGCCAATGACCCATATCGAGGCACTGAACCTGGAAAGTCTGCCGGAGCATCTCATCGTGCTCGGGGGCGGCTATATCGGGCTGGAAATGGCTCAGGCATTTCGTCGTCTCGGCAGTCAGGTTACGCTGGTCCACAATATGCCGCGCGTCGCAATGCGGGAGGACGAGGACGTCAGCCTCGAGATCCAGAGCGCATTTGAGGAGGCGGGAATCCGCCTGTCGCTGGCCACGACAGTCACCCGCATCGATGGAGTTTCAGGCAAGAAGGTCACTGTTGAATTCGATGATGGCGGTTCAATCGAGGGCAGCCATCTCCTGGTCGCAGCCGGACGACAACCGGTGACCAACGACCTCGGGCTGGATCTCGCTGGAGTAGATCTTGACGAGCGTGGCTACATTAAGGTCGACGATAAGCTTGCGACGACCGCAGCAAATACGTGGGCTATTGGCGAGGTAGCTGGATCGCCCATGTTCACGCACGCTTCATTTGATGACTATCGCGTGCTCAAGGCCCGAATCGAAGGGCGCTCGTCTAGCACGGCGTCTCGCATCGTGCCTTACGCCCTTTTCACGGAACCGGAACTCGGCCGCGTGGGCATCAACGAATCGGACGCCAAAGCGCTCGGAATCACTGTGCGGGTCGCGCGTTTGCCGATGATGGCGGTTCCCCGCGCCCGCACCAATGGCACCACGCGTGGATTCATGAAGGCGCTCGTGGCCCCCGATTCTGGGCGCATCCTTGGCTTTACGATGGTTGGCTCCGGGGCAGGTGAAGTCACGTCGGTGGTCCAGATGGCCATGCTCGGAGATCTGCCGTACACCGCAATACGTGACGCAATTATCGCTCACCCTCTGCTTGCGGAGGGGCTGAATCTACTCTTCGCCACGCTTGACTGAGTTCGCTGGAGCGGACATCCCCGGGGCTGACGTGCACGATCTGTTGAGCTGTGCATCTCAGCCCCGGTTGCGTTGAGACTGTTGTCGTGCGTCTTCTTCCCAGACACAACGGTATCGAGCGCTCTCTGGAGTACGTTGACATCGAAGCGAAAATCGATGGCGCACCGGCATTTAACCACGGAAAGTCCACAATGAAGGTGCCCATCGAGCTTTATCGCCTTCGTCTGCCCCATGCCTGAAGTCGAGGGGATCGCGGCATGTTCCCGTACTGGAGCCTGTCCGCGATGGCGCGATTGCCGCGCGCCCTTTGTTGAAGGACCGCGGATCGGCTACGCTACGAGCCCGATTAGGCAGGAGGTTCGCCTCATCGGGCCGTTCAACGGTTTCATGGCCCTCGCGATGCCAACGGGTCGAGAACGCGCTGGCAGTCGCGAATAAGTCCGGCAACAAATAATCGACGTCTCGACGTTTCAACGCTGCAGATAGCGGCAGTGTGATTGTCAGAGAGATGGGATTTGACGTTCGAGATATTGATGAATTTGCGCAACCACTGAGGCTCCATCGCCAACGGCCGCTGCTACGCGTTTCGCGGAACCACGACGCACGTCGCCTGCGCAAAATATGCCACTGACGTTGGTTTCGTGCTCAGAGGAACCGGTGGAGGCCGCTGTCCCAGTCAAAACGAAACCGCCGGGGTCAACCGCTACGCCGCATCCACTGAGCCATTCGGTGTTTGGGTGGGCGCCGATAAAAAGGAACACATGTCCTATCTCACGCGTCGTCCGACTGGATTCCTCGAGAATGTCAACAGTTTCGAGATTTGCGGACCCGTGAAGGGCGGTGATGGTGGTGTTGTAATGAACCTCAATGTTCTTGAGCGTAGCGATGCGTTCAATCAGATACTGCGACATGCTGGCGTTCAGGTTTCGCCCGCGAACAAGCATGACAACGCGCCGAGCATGTGAGGCAAGATAGACAGCTGCTTGACCGGCCGAATTACCTCCGCCGACGAGGATGACGTCCTGTCCAGTACATATCTTTGCCTCAACTGGAGACGCCCAATAATATGCGCCTCGCCCTTCAAAGCGTGCGAGCCCGTCGATATCCGGTCTACGGTATGCCGCGCCAGATGCGATGACCACACTGCGCGCTCTGATGGCTGTCTTGTTTGCGAGCTGCAACTGAAACGGCGACGAAGCGCAGTCGAGCGATGTAACCGCTAAAGGAATCGCGAAGCGGGCACCGAATTTTTGGGCCTGAACGAAAGCTCGTGCCGTAAGTGCGTGCCCAGAAATGCCTGTCGGAAATCCGAAGAAGTTTTCGATGCGCGCGCTTGCGCCGGCCTGTCCGCCGGGAGCTTGTGGGTCAAGTACAACTACGCGAAGTCCTTCGGAGGCGGCATAAACGGCGGTTGCCAGGCCAGCGGGCCCGGCGCCGACTATAGCGACGTCGAAAACTTCATCCGTTCCGAACTCGGGCAGCCACCCCAGGGCTTCCGCAAGTTGTGCTTCTGTGGGAGCGTGGAGAATGACGCCATCCGGGCTAAGAACGATTGGGTATTCGGCGCGACGATGAGACCGCTTCTGAAGGAACTGCGATACCTCCCCATCCACGTCGGCATTGACTACCGTGTGGGGAATATTATTGCGAGAGAGAAAGCCTTGCAGCGCGTTTAGTTTCTGCGTCGGCTCATCAGTCACGAGAACGATTCCACTACCACTTTCGATGAGGCCTACGCGTCTGAGGATCAGAGCACGCATGATACGTTCGCCGAGTTCTGCCTCGGCAATGAGTAGCGAGCGTAGCTCCGCGGGCTGCAGATGTATGGCGCGAACCTCGCCGATTGCATGACCATCCACGAGACACCGGCTCCCGGAAAGCTGTCCGGCTTCACCGACGAAATTGCCAGGCCCCTGTTCGTTGATGACAATCGCGCGATCGAAGGCATCCCGTCGCGTCACCCGAATCTCGCCAGTGAGTACGACGTACATTCCGAATCCCGGATCGCCAATCTTGAACATGAGCGAACCGTCTGGCCATACCCGGACTTCTCCGAACCGCGCGATGCGGGACACTTCGTCGTCGGAGAGCGTCGGATACATCTGCTCTTGACGTGACGAACTGACGGAGCGTTGTGTCGCTGGAGCGGGTGGTTCGCCGGAACGACCATCGAAATCGCTCGGAGGTTGCATTGATAATCCTGAGTCGTAGAGGAAATCGTTGGTTAGTCGACACGGGAACCGCGGCTGGCATGTGGTGATGGTTAGGCACCGTTCGCGAGCCGCGATCCGCATTTAGAACTGGTGGGGCACAGTGACGCGATCAGAACTGGATTTGACGAGGGAACTCATCCCGTCTGTCAAAAGCCTTCCAGGACGATCTTGCCGACGGCCTTGTTGCTCTCTATCTGCGCGTGCGCCTTTCGCAGATTGGACGCATTGACGATTCCGATGTGTTCCCCTAGCGTCGACTTAAGCGTTCCCTCGTCGATGAGAGCGGCGACCCGATCAAGCAAGAGATGCTGCTTGTCCATGTCAGCAGTCCGGTACATCGAGCGGGTGAACATGAACTCCCAGTGAAGCGAGATCGACTTGCGCTTGAGCGGCATCGCATCAAGCGCAGAGGGATCATCGATCAGCGCGAGTTGGCCTTGCGGCTTGAGAAGATCCACGATCTGCTCGTAATATGAATCTGTATGCGTCAGGCTGATGACGTGATCGACTTGCTTGATCCCGAACTCTTCCAGCTGCGGACGCAATGGCTTTGCGTGATCAATGACATGATTGGCTCCGAGCTCACGTACCCAGGCCTGTGATGCTGTTCTCGATGCGGTGCCAATCACAGTGAGTCCGGTCAACTTGCTCGCCAACTGCACGAGGATCGAACCCACGCCGCCACCTGCGCCGATAACGAGCAGGCTTTCGCCTTGTCCGCCCTGCTCCGCAACCTTGAGGCGCTCAAACAACAATTCCCATGCCGTAATGGCGGTCAGGGGCAACGCGGCGGCTTGCGCAGCAGAAATGCTGGTGGGTCGATGCCCAGCGATGCGTTCATCCACAAGCCCAAATTCTGCATAGCTTCCCGGGCGTGTGATGTCGCCGGCATACCAGACAGCATCGCCAGGCTTGAAACCCTTGACCTCCGCTCCAACCGATTCAACAGTTCCTGCTGCATCCCATCCGAGAATGCGCGCGCCAGGTGGCTGCATGCCTTGGCGCAGTTTGCTGTCAACCGGGTTTACGGAGATGGCTTCGATTTTTACAAGAAGGTCACGGGGGCCCGGTTCAGGCTTTGGCAAATCCACTTCGTACAGCGCCTGCGGATCATCGATAGGCAGGCCTGCCTGCGCGTAGACGACGGCTTTCATATAGCATTCCCTGATGATTGAGATGGGATGAGCAAGCTTTATTCGCCACGCAGGAATTCACGTACGTGCGCCGTATAGGTCGATGCGTATTGGAACAGGGCACCGTGGCCTGCGTTCGGATACACTATAAGCGTTGCATTCGGCAGATCTCTTCCGAGAACAAAGCTGTTTTGCGTTGGGATCATGATGTCGTTGTCGCCATTGGTAACAAGTACCGGATGGCCGATCTTCGCCAGCTTCCCACGCACATCGCCCTTCCAGTTTGCCCACGCGATCATGGCCTGTAGTTGTGCCCCCGCTACTTCTGGGCCTGCCGGTAGGTCGCGCTCTGCGCTGCGGGTGTCAAGGCGACTGACAAAGGCGGACGCCGCCGCCTCGCCATCTGCCGTAGAGGGGAAAAACAGGCGCTTGAGTTTCTCACTCATCGGCATGTCGTTATCGGTGTAGATCGCAACGAGTTCGGGCCGATCCATGCCTGCCCCCTCGCCGCCCTCGGGTGCGGTACCCGACAGAATGATGCGTGACACGCGATCCGGCATCTCGATTGCGATTTCCTGCGCCAGGAAGCCACCTAGTGAGAAGCCGAGGATGTGGAGCTTGGGCACCCCGATCGCATCAATGAATTTCATTGCGTGCGCGGCCATTTCGGCAATCGTTGCTGGGACAGTTCCCGTCGAACGGCCAACCCCAGCGTTTTCGAAGAGGATGATTTCTCGGTCCTCGGCAAGCGCATCGACGATTTCTGGATCCCAGTTATCAAGCGTGCCGGTGAAGTGTTGCAGACAGAGTAGCGGCAGGCCGCCGTTGCTGTTGCCGAAACGGCGCATGGCGTAACGGACACCAGACACTTCGACGAATTGAGTTTCGACGCCGGATGAGCGATTGGTATTCACGGGTATTCCTCCGGGGCGTAGGCTACGCCCCTTCAAGTTTTTAGGTGAGACTGATATTGCTCAGGTCGATCGATACGACGAGTGGCTCCGGGAGCGAGGAGCCGTCCGGCAGCCGAGGGAAGATGCGCCGCTTGGTCGGGATGCGGATTCCAGAAACCGTGGTGTAGTCGCTTACGTAGTGCGCGCCGGGTGTGTTCCCTGCAATTTCCACGTCATAGTCGAGACGTCGGACAAGATGGTCCGCGTCGACATAGATTGCCTGGACTTTACTGAATACCTCTAGCGAATCGGGGTAACGCACGACCACCTTGCGCCAGATTTCATCCTGCTCCTTCCACTCGCCCGCGTCTTCACATTCGACGCCGGGCCATGCAAGGACGAACGGCGTGTTCAGATACGTCCACATTGCGCATCCCGCAAAAAATGCGAGCTGCAGTGAGTTCCAGGGCGTTTCGAGCGCGTGGCCGGCGAAGGACGAGCGCGGCTTGTCGGTTGTTTCGACGATGTTCTGCGATTCGTCGAGCAGCGAAATCGTATCGCCGGTGAATTCCGTGCGTGCCGCGAGCGTGCCGAACGGTGCGTGCGATGCCCATTGGCGATCGGTTGCTACGGTGACTGTCGTCTGATCGAGTATTCCACCTTTACCTTTTAGTCCCCACAATGCACCGCCTTGCGTGAGGTCAGCACGAATTTTCGTGAACTTGCGCCATTGCGTGAGTCCGCCATGGGCATCGATGATTGTTTGCGCGAGAGAATTCATGCGAGGCTCCTCAGTGTGTGTGTTTCATTACAAGGACCGCCCGGAAGCGAACGGCACCGCGCATCATGCGGTCATAGGCTGATTGCGCCTGGTGCAGCGGAAATGTCTCGATCATCGGACGGATGTTCCGCTGTTGCGCGAACGCAAGCGTTTGCTCGTTGTCTGCGACGGTGCCGGTCAGTGCGCCAACTACCGAGCGGCCACCGAACACGAGATCTATGGCGTTCACCGTAATGGGTTCGCTGGCGATCGCAACGACGACGAGCTTCCCGCGCGGGGAAAGCCCAGGTACCGTCTCCGACATGCCAGGACCGGTCGGTGCGGTAGCGAGGATGACCTTTGCGCCGCCGAGGCTACGTAGAACCTCAGCGACGCTTTCGGCCTTGGCATCGATGTACCGATGTGCGCCAAGGTCGCGCGCCAGCGGTGCCTTGTCGGCACCACGCGCAATCGCGACGGTATAAAAGCCCATGTTGTTGGCAAACTGAACCGCAAGGTGGCCGAGGCCACCAAGTCCATGGACGGCAACGACGTCTCCAGGCCGAGCCCCAGCGTTACGAAGTGCGTTGAAGGTAGTCAGACCTGCGCAGAGCAGCGGTGCGGCTTCTGCGGCGTCCAGGTCGTCAGGCACGCGAACGAGCCCGCGCGCCTCGGCGATCATGATTTCAGCGTAGCCGCCGTCGACGTTCATGCCGGTGATGACCGGCTTTTCGCAATTTACGATGTCGCCTTGTCGGCACGATGGACACGTCCGATCTTCGCCTGCAAGGAAGCCCACTCCGACTCGTTGGCCGAGCGACCAACCCTCAACACCTTCGCCGAGTGCTTCGATGCGTCCTACAACCTCATGGCCGGGCACGAGTGCGCCGGCGCTTTCGGCTCTTTCAGGCTCAATGGTGGCGCTGTCGGAGTGACATACCCCGCAGGCCTCGATACGAATTCGGACTTGTCCGTAGCAGGGTTCTCGAACGGGGCGCTCTACAAATTCGAGTTTTCCCGAGCCCACTGCGACGGCCGCACGGTACGTGGCTGGTTGGATCATTTGGGTTCTCATTCAAAACGGAAGTCAGAAAGATCAACACCGACGATCAACGGCTCCGGCAGGGCGATGTTGTCCGGGGTGCGAGGGTAGATACGCAGACGCGTCGGCATCCGGATGCCCTGGACCGTGACGTAATCGCTCAGATAACGCGCGGCGGCATTGCGTCCCTGGATATCGACTTCGTAGTCGTGGCGGCGGAGAAGTCCATCTGCATCGAAGTAAAGCGTCTGCACGGCGCTGTGAGTTGCGATGCTCGGTGCGAATTCGACCCGGAGACGTCGCCACGGCAGGCCATCGACAACCCAGGGATCAATCTCCTGCGCCGCCACGCCTGGATGTCGCAACAGGAATGGAGACGTCAGATAGGTCCACATGGTGTAGCCCGCGAAATACGCGAGCTGCGCGTTAGACCAAGGCGTTTCCATCTCGTATCCGTCGAACGACGCCCGCGGATGATTGAGGGTCTCCACGATCGAGTCGTCAGCTCGTCGAATCTCAACGAGCGAGGGGGTATAGATCGAATGATCTGACGATGGCGCGAACGGCTCGTGTGACACTCGTTGTTCGTGAAGATCGACGGTGACACGCGAGTGCGTCAGCACGTTTTCGCACTGTTTGAGGTTCCAGAGCGCACCGGTGTGATGAAGCTGCGCAGACACGCGGCGAAAGCTGCGAAATCGGTCAAGACCGCCGGCAGCCGCGATGGCCTTGTCGATGAGATTTTCCATTAGTAATCCATATTTAATGTCCGAATGGCCCGATCTTCCACTATTTAAAAAGATCGTTCCTCGGGGTCTGTCTAAACTGTGCGCCGCGTCAGCAGGAGAGCTTTCGCGACTAAGCTAGAAATGCCGCGATGTGGGCTGCGGATGCCTGCGGAAATTGGAGTTGAGGTCCATGTCCCGACTGTGGAAATGTGACCAGGTGGAGACTGGGGAGCTGGGCGTTCAAGGCATACCAGTTCTCAACCGGGAATACGATGTCGTGATCGCCACCAATGTGCAAAATCGGAATCGAAGCGGCGCGCAGCGCTTGCAGGACCGGCGGTGCAGGGAAAGCGGGATTTCTAGGGCCTTCACCGAGTTGATCAGCGGCCCAGCTATAGGGCACGTCAGGACTGACGTCGGACGTGCGGGCGGTGAGACGTCGTGAAGCCTCTTCTGCAGCCGCGCGGCTTTGCGCTGAAGTGGGTTCAAAGAAAAGTCTGACGAAGTCTTCGAAGTCGTTCTCGCGTTTTGCCAGCGTGTAGAACAAGGGCTCACCTGTTTTCACCAGCGGCCCGGGTGGTGTGGTCGCGATAAGCACCGCGTGACTCACAATTTGCGGGGTCTGCGCCAATATAATTTGTGCAGCTATGCCACCGATAGACCAGCCACCGATGACTACGCGACCAAGCTCGAGTGCACCGATCAATTCGATGGCGTCTCGCGCCAGTGCGGCGGGGTTGTAGGTGCGCTCGCCGGTGGACTGTCCGAGACCACTGTAGTCAAAGATGACGACTTCGAATCCCTTTGCGGCGAGACTGTCAAGGAACAGAGGATCCCACGAATCCATCGTGCCCCTAAAACGTACGCAAAGTACGATGGGCTTACCGCTACCAAAACGTCGATACGCGAGGCGTCGGTTCGGTAGGTCGGCGAATCGTGTTACCGCGTTGAGAGACGGGGAATCAACATTGGGAGTTGTGCTCATCCGTATTCACCTGGTTGGTCAATCGATTCTGCGGAGCTAAAACGGAAAGGGACTGCCATTCATTCGACCGGCGCTGGTCACAACGACGTTTGAACGGTAGAGGTTGGCCGCGCCACCATTCGACGCGAATTTCCTGACTGCTGCGCAGGACACTTCACACTCAAGTCCTGCGGACTTGATCAACGAATCTGCCTGCGCAGCAGAGAATGCGTTGTCTACGCCGTCGTCAGTAACACTGACAACCAGAACGACGCTCGCGTCCTGATCGATCTTTTCGGCGATCAATGCGACATCGGAGGGAGATCGTCGATCTGCGGCTACGACCTCAACTGCGCGTCGTGTCTGGGTGGTCAACTCCTCTGCGAGTGCGTTTAGACTCGCGCGATCCCGATCGATCAGAATGAGATCGTGACCGTTGGCTGCAAGGTAATCCGCATAGGCCGCACCAATAACAGACAATGCGCCGCTTACCACTGCAGTTCCGCGTGAAGCCGTCATTCTTGTTTCCTCGTTGGAGAACCTATCGACGATAGGAGCCTATGATCCAGGGAAATCACGCGTTTCTCCAACGACATTTATAATCAGGTTTTCGGTCATGGCCCGCGGTGACAGTGATGCATCGAATTGGTTACTTTTTGACTGATGGCTTCCAGGTTATGGCCATCGGAACACAAACTGTTTTCGAGATTGCCAACGTAGTGGCGCGAGAACAGCTTTATAGCGTCACAAATTATTCACTTGCAGGTGGGGAAACCAAGGCATCACTTGGCGTATCCGTGAATACGCAGCCAGCCGACTCTACCGCGGTGGCGGACACGTGGATGGTCAGTGGAATCGTCAATCCGATCGGACGAACCACCGCTCCTGAAGAACTCCGATTCGTCATCGAAGCGTCTCAACGCTCGCGACGCACGGCGGGCCTTTGCACAGGTGGATTTGTCCTCGGAGAAGCGGGTCTTCTCGACGGGCGTCGCGCGACGACCCATTGGGCGTTTGCGGCGGCGATGCAGGAGCGCTGGCCTAAGGCGGAAGTGGAGGCAGACCGGATCTTCATCGTCGATGGTCCGATATGGACTTCAGCTGGACTTACGGCGGCGATGGATCTCGCGCTGGGTATGGTTGAGAAGGACCAGGGGCCGGATTTTGCCAATTCGGTCGCGCGTGCGCTCGTCATGCACCATCGTCGATCCGGTGGCCAATCACAGCATTCTGAAATGCTGGCACTTGCACCGAAATCGGACAGGATTCAGTTGGCGCTGGAATATGCACGAGTAAATCTGTCGAAGCCTTTGCGTGTCGACGATCTGGCAAAGGCCGCGCACTTGAGTCCTCGCCAGTTCGGCCGTATTTTCCTCGCCGAGACTGGCGAGTCGCCCGCCAAAGCCATTGAGCGCCTTCGCCTTGAGGCTGCGAGGAACATGATTGAGCGGGGACGGCATTCCTTGGAGACGATCGCTCGCGAAACGGGATTTCGCGACCGGCGTCATCTGCGAGAAGTTTTTGTCCGCGGATTTGGCGTAGCGCCTCAGTCGTTGAGACGGGAGGCTCGAGGCGATGATGCGTCTCGGTCAGTCAATCAAGACTAGTGGAGGCTGCTATTGAGCCCGTGTTCAATAGCAGCCTGCAATCAATTTGTTTTATTTAATAAGGAAAATAATCTCTTTGTAGTCGGAGCAGCTCTGATCTGGCAGTATTTACAATCGATTCAGCCTGCTTCCTATTTTCTGATGTGCGGTGCGTCGAATGAATAAGAGCGGAAATGGAGCGATAGGTCGATTCAATGAGTCGCATTAGCTCAATGGCAATATCGATAAGATCAAATGATGTCATATCTTCCCATGCCCAATCTATGTAATGGAAAAGGCTTTCAACGCTGGCATGGCCGGTAAAGCATCGTACTCGCTCAAGTGTCGACATCATTCGCCTCCAAACTGATGGCGCGTAGCGAGAGTATTGGCGAGTAAATCGCTAAATGACGAGCTAGTTTGCTAGACATTTCGTCGTCCCACTGGGCCGCCGCCCGCAAGTTGCTGAGCGTGTCGAGATAAGCCCGGTTGATATTAGCTCTTAACCGGTGGCAGGTTCGGCCTATAACCGTCGATCCGATCACTCGCGCGAACAAGATGAAGCGCCTCGACGTCAGTGGGTGGTCGGCTTGGCTGCGTATGAATATCCAACTACCCGGAAGGCTTGGACGCTGCAGTGCGTTGAAAGGCGTTCTTCAGCTCAACAAGGCGCTTCGTGATTTCGTCGACCTCAAGCAGTATCCGATGTGCCTTTATCTTGTCCCCCGTGTTCGCGATTTCGATGCAAAGCTGGTTAAGGCGATGTATCGCTGATCTGATCGCGTCATCCGACGCGATTGCGCTATCGATGCTGGTAAAAACATCCAGTTCCTTCCAGCCGAGATCTATGTATGGGCGCAAGCTGGCAAGCGTTTTTCTGCCAGTCAACTCCACTAGGCGCCCAAGAATCATCGTGTCGTCTGTGAAAGGCAGGCCACCGGTATTGGGATCACAATTTTCAAGTCGGAACGCTTTGATGTAAAAAGCCGCACGACGACTGAGAAAGCGGTGTCGGTACATCGAAAAACATGCGCGGTCAGGTTTTGTTATGCCTGCACGAGCGCGAAGTCGTGAGAACTCCCTCTCAAGAGAAGACGCTCTCATTGCTGCACCACGAATATCTATAAACAGAATTTCATGCTCTTCCGCAAGCGCTCTCGGCCTGATAGAGAGACTCCTGAGAAAATTTTCGCGCGCAGTCAGCAATTGTTTAATTGCTGACGCTAATTCGAGACTGCATGGCAGGGTGCGGACAAACGGAGGGCCCTCTCTCCGCTTCAATGTGGGAATGTGAAGATTCCGCGAGGACAAGATGTTGATATGAGGCTGGCATTTCATCAGGCAAAGTTCGCCTGGCCGTAAACCGGTCTCCTCCATTATCATCAAGGTGACTATGCGTCGTCGGTAAAGATATTCTCTCTGAAGATCGCGAGCTGATGTCGCCGAGGATGATTCAGGCAAAATTGAGCGCTTGCACTGGGTTTGCGGTGCGGACGCGGCTTCCCATAGGCGCTTGATATGCTTGTCAGGCAACGGAGACTTCGGCACCGGTGGTTCCGATTGCGGTCGGTCAGGGTAAGCAAGCGCCTCAATCATCCTTCCGGTGAAATGCTTAATCTTTTGGCGCATAAGCAGAATGCGAGCGTCATCGTCGTCGACTGTTCCAACCAGAGGCTGGCTGAGGTCGAACTGCCTCTGGTACCAAAATAGGAAGCGAATTGATACAGAGATGATAGAATTCACAGCATTTGCGCCTCGCGCCGACCAACCGTCACGCCTTGTTCCTCTCTCTATAACGAGGCTATCTGTAAAGGCGGAAAAATCAGCGTCGTTAATCTCTCGAAATCGAATTTTTTCTTGAGCGCAGTACCGAACGATGTGTGATATCGCACTCGCTTCAGCCCTGAGCGACCCGCCTCTATCTGCATCTGATGTCAGTTCCGCCGCGCGGTGATCCAAGTACATTTCGACCGGAACACAAGGTTCCCCTGATGGCCAGTAGAAAGCGAACCGCGTATAACCTGACCGTTTTCGCGCGCACCAATCGTTTGATGAAGGAGCACGCATAGCGTAGCTTGGAAAACTTATGTTCCGGACAAGCTTGAACAACTGACGCGCTTCCTGGCTCTTCATGCTTACTTTGCTCGTCTTAGATCAAAAATATCGGCATATAAAGCGTGAAGACGCTTAATCTTCTCCAAGCGTTCAGGCTTGTCTTCCGCGAATTCCCTAGCAAGCGTGACGGCAGAATTAAATGCGCGGTACAGCACCGCTCGAGTTTGGAACTGTTCGTCGTTCCGACCGTCAGCGTCGGCTGCGTGTTGTCGCGCGGCGGCCAAGGGGGATTGTGGCAGCTTCACCGCCGGAGCGGATTTCAGCACCAAAATCCGGAGAGCATCAATTTTCTTCCAACCTCCTGTCCCGAAACAATCTTCGGCGGTCCGCTTCAACGTATTCAAAGACATTGGAATGATGCCGTACGTTGATAGGTTGAACTTGGCTAGTGTCGATTGGCGATTGCAGGCTTCCAACAGAGCTTTGGAGGGCGGGTTAGATTCCGTTGTCTTTTGAAGCAGTCTATATAGACTGAGGACGCTTTCCTGTCTGGCTTGTGAGGAGCATCGCGTAGTCCTTCTCGGTTTAGTGGTCGGTTTCATCGCCGTCTCCAATTACGAAAGCTACGAACTCGCCGACGGCACCGTCATTGGATGCGACTTCAAGCGCGTAAATGTTGCCCTGAAAAGCTTCTGTCAACCAATTGTCAAGATCGGATCGAGGAATGGCGCTAATGCTACGAACGCCAAATCTTCGGCATACGTTCAAGTAAAGATCCTCTGCATTTTGGACAGTAACATCTGATTTTCTTTCGACCCGCCAAAGTTCAGCAGATGCAAGCTGGGCCTCCATGGCAAGGAATCGGTCTCGTGGAGTGTTTTTCTTAAGGTAGACAAATATACTGTGGAGCGACTTGTGTCCGGCCATCCACCTCGCTACATCTAATGCGGAAAAGCCTGCACAAGAAAAGAACGTTACGAGGCATGACTTTCTGGATTCGTGTGGCCGTACATACCAGCGACGACCGTATTCGTCGACAGGAAGTGCGACGTAGTCGCAGAATGTTTCCATGCTACGAATCAGGCTCAGACGATTCAGTGGGGCTGCGATGAGCCCCGCGTTGTGTGCAGAGTCGGGCACATAAAATAGTGCGCTTGCTATGAATGGGTCGGCTTTGGGCTTCAGCGTCAAGATGCCATCCCTCAGTCGCCTAATTGCGAGAAGCGCTCGTGCAACGATGTCAGGGCAAGGCCGCGTCTTTTGCGCGAGTTCGTCAAGGACATGTTGCTTCTCTTGGCCGCGTTGGATCCAATATCCGTCTCGTTCCTTGATGCGAAGGGAGTCGATCTTAAGCAGCCGGACTTCACCTTCTCTCAAGTCGCAAGTTTCGATTAGGATGTACAGCACCGCACCTATCAACACATCAATTAGATCGTGTAATCCTGGCCCCTTGCGCAAATGTTCGTGCGGATTCGGCATACTGTCGTGATGAAATACAGTTCCCCATCGACTGATATTGAGCGTAGCTAGATCTGCGGGGATATTTTCGCGAATCCATTTGTTTCGCTTCTCTCGTTTCTCTGTTTTCCCGGTGTCGTTTGGTTTATGGTTGATAATTCCTGCCTCAACAAAATGACGAGCAGCTTTCAGATAGAAATCAATTAGCGGGTCTGCGTACTTAACGATCCAGCGAATTGATTCTGCCGCGTAGGGAATTGCCACTTCGATTGGCATTAACGGCGTGTTCTCGTCCGGGGAGCCCTCGGTATCCGAGAGTTTGTGATACTTGGAGCAATCTACTCGATTACGGGGGCAGCCATGATTGATTTTTGAGTTCGAGCGGGTAACTACGCCAAGCGTGTAGACCAGATTGTGCAGTTTTCCTGCCGAGCACTTCGAATTTCGAGCGTCTTCCAAGAGTACGGTTTTGTGTGAAAAATATTCAGTTCTGGGTTTGTTGACAGGGATCAGAAGCTTTCCACCTGCCTCAAGCAGTTCGGGTTCGAACTGTCTCAAAAATGCGTTGCATTTTTGAGACGTGAGTTGCTTGTAATCGAATGAAATCAGTTCGCAAAGCCGGCTCCGGTTAAGCGAAACGATGGTTTCGCCCCGTATGGGCGTGCTATCGTAAAAGTCGTTGTCACGGAGCCAGTAGATGATAGGCTTAGTTATCGATTCATGAAGCCTGAAAATGTCCTCAATTTCCGATGTGTTGACTGAAGGATCAGGCGGCGCCAAAGAGCAAAGAGTATGCAGAATTCTCCGAGGGAAATGAAGAGCCATCATGCTTCCCCCCTCGATATACTCATAAAACATTGCGTCGAGGCCAACTTCATCAAGTAGCTCGAATGCATGCTCAGCTGGCTTGTAGATTTCCTCATACTCGAAGAGCCATCGAATGACGAAGTGAAGGTTTGTTATGAAAGTCTTGTGGCTCGAATTTGCCCTCACACCCCATGATGGCAATTGGCGGACGAGAAACGCTATTTTTTGAGACGTTTGTTGAATAAGGGCATTTACTGGCGAATCGAGACTGGACCCATTTGGAAGTATGAAGTCCCAACGAATGGTATCGTTGCCGACGGACTGATCGTCCACTTCGCGGGAACGCCGTGTTTTGATTGTCCATGTGGGTACCCCGATGGCCGGGCCTACCAGCCACGCCGCGTGCCACGGCCCCGCATATTCCCCCATATGCTGGAGTGCAGTCGCCACTAGGCGAGCCGCAGCAAGTTCATCAGAGGTTTTCATCGAGACCGGCATAGTTTCCTCAGAAGAAGGAACACGTGGTGAGCGTTACTGTTTCTTTGCTCGCATCATGAGATCACGCCACTGATATGTTTTTTTTAACTCCCTACATCTTTTCAGCCCTTTGACGTGAGCGTCCCTCATCCGAGGATCGCGATCTTCTGGCAACCGGAACCTCGCCAGCTCGGCAAGTGATATGAGGTCGTCTGGGGTGATTCCGCGCAGCCTGCGAGCGACATGTTCGGAGATGGTACTGTTGTTGAATCCAACTTCCATCGCGCATTCTTGGTAGAGGAATAGTGCCGCCATCGCGTTTTCGGATACTGGCAAAATCAATTCGTCAGATGACTCATTAGCCGTAATCTTGTTTGACGAGGAAACCTTGTCTTTTAAGGCCTTTCCGAGCGGAGAGGAGCGGAAGGGCTCGATTTTCAGATTGGATTCGATGAAATCGTGAATCTCGTCGATGGATTTGAACTCGAGTACTTCTGAAAGAGAAATATCGGGTGGTGTGGCAGTCGCGAGGAACAAAATATGATAACGTCGGATCTGACGAGCATAGAAGGACGCCAGCAGTTCTCCAGGCAAATAATGCTCGATAAATATCTGTTTTGAGTTTCCAAGACGACGCGTTGCCGCAAGAAGAGATCCTGTCCTGAGCCATTCGAGTACTCCCTCGGTAGCGCGAACTTTTCTCATATTTATTGTTGTTCCAGCGAACTCCTTGGCAACTGATGGAAAATAATTTCCGATCCACGCACCACCTTCCCTCAGAATTCGCGTGGTATTGACGTATTCCGGTCTCTCAATGAGCACAAGGCGATTCGACGCTGCCGGATCCGTTTTTTGTCGTCTTTCCCTGACCTCGGCTGTCATGTCTATGAGCATACTCAGACACTTTACTGAGGGCTCGTCGAGTTCTGCATATTTCATTGCGTGTGCCCGATTCTTGAGAAGGCTCACAGTAGCGCTGCTATCACCCAGCGCTACTAGGCGTTCACCTTGTCGACTAATGATCTTGGCGTCGTAAAAGGCGGAGCCGAAGAAAATCGGGTGATGAAGAGTGAGAAAGAGATGTGCGTAGCTATAGTCCATTGGTGTTAGGACACCTAACATCCATCGAATTCGCTGGGACTTTGTAATTTTGGGGCTTACGACAGAAGGGGCGGTAACGGGAAAGCCAAGCGTCGGATATGAGGGCAGAAAATCGCTCTCGCTACCTTCGAAGAGAGCTTTCCTCACATTCCCACTGTGACGGAGAAGTCCCAGCAAGACCCCGAGCGATTGTTCGCTCCTGCCGTTCGCTTTGTGAGCACCATTGTTGTCCCAATCACGCCAGAAGCCTGGGTCATCTAGATGAGGCCTTAACTCTGTTTCGTAATCGATCAAGGACATCAACCGTTGGCCGTAGCGAAAATGGGTGTCAATCATGTCAACCCAGCAACAGGCAGCCACCTCCAGTTCTGCGCGTCGCCTTGAAAGTGTTGAACGTATTTCATCCATATACTCTGGATCACTTCGCACGAGGCTGATATCGACCAAAACTTTTTGATGCCGATCGCCAACTGCCCTGATAGGGGCTTCGCCAAGCAGGCGCGGGGCTGGCTCGTCGTCAAGGCGTACTCTGTTGTTATCGTCAAAAGGAATATCAACGCCGGGCGGGATAACTCGTCTGCTATCGCGCAGGAGGGTGAACCAGAACGCAATCTGTTGCCAAGTTCTGATGCGCGTTGCAAGACTGCTCTCATTCTGCTCAAACCACACTTTGAACAGCGCAATAAGATACTGCTGCCATTCGTCGGCGTCAGCGGGGAGCCCGGCGCACAAACCACGCGATCGCATCGCCAATCGCTCCAGTTGATGCCCTAGGTTGCACTGAGATCCGTACGAAAGCTTGTTGTAATGATGAATAAGTGGCCTGACGAGCTTTTCGGTGTCGTCACGGAAAACTTCGATCACTCTCGGGATGTGACATGTCTTCGAGCGTCCGTCGAGTGAGGTGGCCACCAAAGAAGGTATACCGGCCAGAACGGTCATAACTATCACGACTACTCCTTGATAGTAATTGGCCGTTGTCAGAGTGACGTTGTCAATTTTTTTGGGGCTGGAACGGCGAGCCAAGTCGCATGGCTATCCCTAGTAAAGGCGATTTCTGACGAAAAATATAGTCGGGAAAAAATCGATAATGCGCCTCACCGGGAAATCGAAGCCGCAGTTCGAGAGCGCGGCGCGCACGCGCTCGCGGCTTTCGCGCACTTCGAGGTCGGGCAGCCCGACGATGGAAAACGATGGCAGACCGTTGGCGAGATGGACTTCGACGGTGACTTCGGGCGCGCGGCTGCGCACCACGGCAAGCGACATGGGATTCTCCGGAAGGCTCGCATGCAGAAGTGGCGCGCGGTGTACGAAGCTTCGGACCGGGCTTCGTATGTGTTTCGCGCGCCGTGCATGCGCCAGGCTGGTGAGGCGTATGCCCCTTTACGGTTCCATTGCGACCACGCTACGGATCGCTTGCGGCGGGGCGGCAGGGGTGCTGCACTCAATTGCGCACAGGAGTGCGCAAGGAAATGATCAGGAGGACTGGCTAGTCACCGGCAGCTTCTGCTCGAGCTCGGCCACGCGGCGCTCAAGTTCTTCGAGGCGCTGGCGCGTGCGCACGAGCACCTGCGTTTGCGCGTCGAATTCCTCGCGCGTGACGAGGTCCAGCTTCGAAAAGCCTTGCGACAACATTGCGCGAACATTGCGTTCGACATCGCGCGCCGGCGAGTTCTTGAGCAGATCGCTCATGCGCGACTGCAGATCATTGAATACATCGTTAGGTTGCTTCATTCGATTCCCCTTCGCTGCACAAAAGATGTGCAAGTTTTGTTTCGCCTGTGCCCCGCGGCGGACCGTGATCGATCTTGGTGCGAACTCGCAGGGCCACGGCCAGTGTGCGCGCAAGTGGTGCGCACCGCGAGCCCGTGTGCTTCGCGCTGTGGCGCGGCGGGCCATTTCCAGCCGCCATGCGGTGCCCGGCGCGGCAACAATGCCTGAGAACACTGTAGCAACGTTCCCCCCGCCACGCCACCGCGCGCGCGCCACGCTGGCCGTTCGGCCAGGGCCTTGCGCGCCGCGCCCCTCAAGGCGCGGACCGCATTGTCCACGGCTTTGAGCGCGCTTGCATCGAAGTCCATCACACCGCCTTTACGCACGGAGTGCAGCAAATTGGCACGGGTGTTGCTAATACTGCCCCGCGCACCGAACGACAGGTTGGCTCACGGTGTGCCAGCGACGCGGCGAAGCATCACGCGCCGTTCGCCGGGCGCCCGTTGCAGAAGCAGACAAAGGAATGAAGCAAACCACAGCGAGGACTACATGAAACTCATTACAGCAATCATCAAGCCGTTCAAGCTCGATGAGGCGCGCGAAGCCCTTTCGGCGATCGGCGTTTCGGGGATCACGGTGACGGAGGTGAAAGGCTTCGGTCGCCAGAAGGGGCACACCGAGCTGTACCGCGGCGCGGAGTATGTCGTCGACTTCCTGCCGAAGGTGAAGATCGAAGCCGCCGTGGCCGACGATATCGTCGAGCAGGCCATCGAGGCAGTCGAACGCGCGGCCCGCACGGGCAAGATCGGCGACGGCAAGATTTTCGTCACCCCGATCGAACAAGTGATCCGCATCCGCACCGGCGAGACCGGCGCCGACGCGCTGTAAAGCCTAAAGAGACCGAGACAAGAGGAAAGAGGAAACCGAGATGCGCAAACTTTTTATGTCCCTGATGATGGCCGGCTCGCTGCTGGCCGGCGGCGTCGGCGCCGCGCTGGCGGACGACGCATCCGCGCCCGCCGCGGCCTCCGCGCCGGCCACCACCGCTTCGGCGCCCGATGCGTCCGCGGCCGCCCCGGCTTCGGCGCCCGCAGCCGACGCGGCTTCGGCCCCGGCAGCAGCAGCCAGCGCCCCGGCCGCCGCCGCCAGCGCCCCGGCCGACGCATCGGCCGCTGCCGCAGCTGCGGCGCCCGCCGCACCGACCGCGCCGTTCTCGGTCGATTCGTCGAAGATCAACTCCGGCGACACCGCGTGGATGCTGACCTCCACCGCGCTCGTGCTGTTCATGACGATCCCGGGCCTCGCGCTCTTCTACGGCGGCATGGTCCGCAAGAAGAACGTGCTCTCGACGCTCATGCAGAGCTTCGCGATCACCTGCGTCGTCACGGTGATCTGGACGGTGGTCGGCTACTCGATCGCGTTCACGCCGGGCGGCTCGTTCATCGGCGGCTTCTCGCGCATCTTCCTTGAGGGCATGAACTACATCAAGGGCGACAAGGCGACGACGCTTACCGTGAGCCACCTCGCGCCGACCATCCCCGAGACCGTGTACTTCGTCTATCAGATGACGTTCGCGATCATCACGCCGGCGCTCATCACCGGTGCGTTTGCCGATCGCATGAAGTTCTCGGCGATGCTCGTGTTCATGTCGCTGTGGTCGGTCATCGTCTACTCGCCGATCGCGCACATGGTGTGGGAGCCGACGGGCTGGCTCGCCAGCGCCGGCATCCTCGACTTCGCGGGCGGCACGGTCGTGCACATCAACGCCGGTATCGCGGGTCTCGTGTGCTGTCTCGTGCTCGGCAAGCGGGTTGGCTATGGCCGCGAAGTGATGGCTCCGCACAACCTCACGCTCACGCTGATGGGTGCGGCCATGCTGTGGGTGGGCTGGTTCGGCTTCAACGCGGGTTCGGCAGTCGCGGCTGACGGCCGTGCCGGCTTCGCGATGCTCACGACGCAAATCGCTACCGCCTGCGCCGCGCTCGGCTGGATGTTCGCGGAGTGGATCGCGAAGGGCAAGCCGTCGGTGCTCGGTATCGCTTCGGGCGCCGTTGCAGGTCTCGTGGCCATTACGCCGGCTTCGGGTTTCGTCGGCGTGCTGGGCGCAATCGTGATCGGTGTGGTGGCGGGCGTGGTCTGCTTCTGGTCGGCGACGTGGCTCAAGCACAAGTTCAACTATGACGACTCGCTCGACGCGTTCGGCGTGCACGGCATCGGCGGCATCATCGGTGCGCTGCTGACCGGCGTGTTCGCGGTGAAGGATATCGGCGGCGCGGATGGCAGCCTCATCCTGCAAGCCAAGGGCGTGCTCACGACCCTCATCTATAGCGGCGTGGTGAGCTTCGTCCTGCTGAAGGTGATCGACATGGTGATGGGCCTGCGCGTTTCGGAAGAAGAAGAGCGCGAAGGTCTCGACGTGGTGCTGCATGGCGAACGCGTGGAATAAGCGCGCCGCGTTAGACGGTTTGATCTAGCAGGGCAGTAAGCAGCGACCTGGGCCCGCCTTTTCGGCGGGCCCTTTTCTTTTGCGCGCTGCGGCGCCGGGTGTGGGCTTTGCTCCCGCGAGAGGGGAATAAGCGCCGCGCCCGCGTGTTCGCATAGTGCCCCTTCAATCCGTGTGCCCAATTGCGCCGGGCGGCGCGGGCGGTCCAGAATGGATATCCGGCTTGAATATCCGCGCGCGCGAAACGCTCGATTGACCCTACCGCGCCCAGGGAATTCATGACGGGGATTCACGAGGGCAATCCCGTCTTGCAACTGGCGCAATCGTCCCCAGATAAACGATCGGTTTCCCTACAATCAAAGCATTTCGTCCGCGAGTCACCCCTTATGGTCCCGCATCTGGTTACGGCGTTGAATGGCCCGCTCCTCGAACTGGAGCAGCGCATCCTCGACGCGACGCCGGCCATCGAGCGCTGGTTCCGCCTCGAATGGCAGGAGCACACGCCGCCGTTCTACGCCTCGGTCGACCTGCGCAACGCCGGCTTCAAGCTCGCGCCCGTCGACACCAACCTTTTTCCCGGCGCTTTCCACTGCCTGCCGCAGGAAGTGCTGCCGCTCGCCGTGCAGGCGGCCATGGCCGCCATCGAAAAGATCTGCCCGGACGCCAAGAACCTGCTGGTGATTCCGGAGATGCACACGCGCAACGCGTTTTATCTGGAGAATGTCGCGCGGCTCGCCACGATCATGCGCCAGGCGGGCCTGAACGTGCGTTTCGGCACCCTCGACGACACGATCGCCGGGCCGGTCACGATCTCGCTCGCGGACGGCCAGAAGATCGTGCTCGAACCGCTCGAGCGCTCGCAGCGGCGCCTCGGCCTGAAGAACTTCGACCCGTGCTCGATCCTGCTGAACAACGATCTTTCGGCCGGCATTCCGCCCGTGCTCGAAAACCTGCACGAGCAGTACGTGCTGCCGCCGCTGCACGCCGCCTGGGCGGTGCGCCGCAAGTCCACGCACTTCTCCTGCTATGACGACGTGGCGAAGAAGTTCGCGAAGATGGTGGGCGTGGACCCGTGGATGATCAATCCGTACTTCGCGCACGTGGAAGGCGTGGACTTCGAGGCGCGCACGGGCGAGGAGCCGCTCGCGACCGCCATCGACGCCGTGCTCAAGAAGATCGCGAAGAAGTACCGCGAGTACGGCATCACCGAAAAGCCCTATGTCGTCATCAAGTCCGATGCCGGCACGGACGGCCGCGGTGTGATGACGGTGCACGATGCCTCGGAGGTCGCCGCACTCACGAAGCGCGAACGTGCGAAGATGTCGGCCACGAAGGACGGGCTGGAAGTGCACGACGTGATCGTGCAGGAAGGCGTCTATACGTTCGAGCATATCGGCGACGAAGTGGCCGAGCCGGTCGTGTACATGATCGACCGTTATGTGGTGGGCGGCTTCTACCGCGCGCACGGCAGCCGCGAGCGCGACCAGAACCTGAACGCGCCGGGCATGCATTTCGTGCCGCTCGGCTTCGAGCACACGGCGCTGCCCGACACGCGCGCGAAAGCGGGGGCGGCGCCGCCGAACCGCTTTTACATGTACGGCGTGGTGGCGCGGCTCGGCTTGCTGGCGGCCTCGGTCGAGCTGGAGAAGACCGACCCCGAAGCGATCCAGGTCTGATCCAGCCGTCATCCTTCACACAATCGAACGCAGCGCCCGCCACCGTGCGGGCGTTGCCGTCATGAAAGCAGGCACCACACCAGGCGCCATGCCAGGCGTCAAGCAGCGACAGGACAGGGACAAGGCAGAGACGATATGGACATTCTCTTCATCGCCGATCCGCTCGAGCGGTTCAAGATCTACAAGGACTCGACCTACGCGATGATGGCCGAGGCCGCGAAGCGCGGCCACCGGCTCTTCGCGTGCGAGCCTCGGCACCTCGCATGGGTGAACGGCCAGGTGGAGGCCGACGTGCGGCGCTTCACGATCATCGGCGATACGGCGGACCTGCATCGCGAAACGTGGTTCGAAGCCACGGCCGATGCGCGCGCGCTCACCGGCTTCGACGCCGTCGTCATGCGCAAGGACCCGCCGTTCGACATGGAGTACGTCACGTCGACGTGGCTGCTGGAGATCGCCGAGCGCGCGGGCGCGAAGATCTTCAACAAGCCGCAGTCGATTCGCGATCACTCGGAGAAGCTCGCCATCGGCGAATTTGCGCAGTTCGTCGCGCCGACGCTCGTCACGCGCAGCGCGGCGCGCATGCGCAAGTTCCATGAGGAGCACCAGGACGTGATCCTCAAGCCGCTCGACGGCATGGGCGGCATGGGCGTGTTCCGCGTGAAGGCGGACGGCATGAACCTCGGCTCGATCATCGAGATGCTGAGTCACGACGGGGCGCGCAGCGTGATGGCGCAGAAGTTCATCCCCGAAATCAAGGCCGGCGACAAGCGTATCCTGCTGATCGGCGGTGAGCCGGTGCCGTTTTCGCTCGCGCGTATTCCTCAGGGCAATGAAGTGCGCGGCAATCTGGCGGCGGGTGGGCTCGGCGTCGCGCAGCCGCTCACCGGGCGCGACATGGAGATCGCGAAAGCGCTCGGCCCGACGCTCGCGGCACGCGGCCTGCTGCTTGTCGGGCTCGACGCCATCGGCGACTGGCTCACCGAGGTCAATGTCACGAGCCCGACGTGTTTCCGCGAAATCATGGAGCAGACGGGCTTCGACGTGGCCGCGATGTTCATCGACGCGCTGGAGCGCGCGGCGGCCTGAATCTGCTTTCGAAACGGGGACCGGGCGCATTTGAGGCCCGCACCTGGAGCGCGGACTTGAAAGCCTCGCGTATGGCTGCATTTGCCGATTGTGGACGCCTTGCAGGGCAGGCGCCCCCTCCAGACCTTGACTGGCGGGCAGTTTTGGACCACGAAAGGTCGAGCGCGTACGCGGAGCCTGTGAATCGCGCGCGATATCTGTCGCCGCTGTGAGCAGAACCGCCTCGCGTGCGCGAAAATGACCCTGCTACAATGCCGCGAGCCCGCGTTCCGGGCTGGCAAGCGGGCGTCGACGAGACGCTTTGGCTGCCGCGCGGCGCGTGTTCCGACCCTGCGAGCTCACGGCTGGCTGCGGGGTTGGCGCTGCAGGACGCGATCTACGGGGTCGTCCGAGCATCAACCGGAGCCGTTTTTTGCAGTCAAGCTGACATGGCAGGGATTCTGATCATTGCGCACGCACCGCTCGCCACCGCGCTACGCGAGTGCATCGCGCATATCTATGGCGGTTGTCCGGCGCGCATCGGCGCGCTCGACGTGCTCCCCGACAGCGACCCGGCTGAAGTGGTCGCCAAGGCGAATTCGGAGATCGAGCGCCTGCGCGAAGAAAACGGCGCGCTCGTGTTGACCGACATGTTCGGCGCCACGCCTTCGAACATCGCGGCGCGCCTCGCCACGGTGCCCGAGGTGCGCGTGCTGGCCGGCGTGAATCTGCCGATGCTGGTGCGTGCCGTGTGCTACCGGGCAACGCCGCTCGACACGCTGGTCGAAAAGGCGCTGGCCGGCGCGAGCAAGGGCGTGCAGACCATCGGCCCGACCATGCCGCCCGTTGCTCCTGCGAGCGAATGCGCTTGCCCGCCCACGCCCTGCACCGAAACAACTGCCGACGCGACAAAGCAGGCCGCGAATCCGGTAGCCGGCCAGAGCGCGAGCCAGCCAGCAGCCGCGACGCGCGGCGCGGCTTGCACCGGCGGCGTTGCGGCGGGCGTGTTCAGGCCGGCTGGCAGCACCTGAGCCGGCGGCGCGCCAGCGAAAGCCAACAACAAGGCACAGCGAAACAACCCAGTCTCACTTCCACACACCGCGTCCGGATCGACCTATGCTGCAACAAGAAACGACCATCGTGAACAAACTCGGCCTGCACGCGCGGGCGTCGGCGAAGCTGACGCAGCTCGCAGGCAACTATCAGTCGGAAATCTGGATGAGCCGCAACGGCCGCCGCATCAACGCCAAGAGCATCATGGGGGTCATGATGCTGGCGGCGGGCATCGGCAGCACGGTGATGATCGAAACCGAAGGCCCGGACGAGGCCGACGCCATGAGCGCGCTGCTCAAGCTGATCGCCGATAAGTTTGGCGAAGGCCAGTAAGACGCGCGTGGTCATTGCGCCTTGCTCGGAACGCCGCGGTTTGCCGCGGCGTTTTTGTTTGCGGGCGGCGACTGCTGCACAACGCCGCAGTCATGCGCGCACAGGTGCGCATGGCCACATTCCGCCGCGCTGGAATTTATAATCATCGCCGGGGTCTGAGAGAGCGCATTGCAGCGGTTTGCCGCAGCATCAAATAACCAGAGGAGGTGCGCGTGCCGTTCACGCTGCATGGAATTCCCGTATCACGCGGTATAGCCATCGGGCGAGCGTACCTGATCGCTCCGGCTGCGCTCGACGTCGACCATTACCTCATCGAGCACGCGCAGATCGAAGACGAAATCGTGCGCTTTCGCGCGGCGCTGCAGGCCGTGGAGCACGAACTCGACACGCTGCGCGCCGATCTCGCCGCCGACGCCCCTTCCGAAATGGGCGCATTTATCGGTGTGCACCTCATGATCCTGAACGACGTGATGCTCGTACAGGAGACCATCGATCTCATCCGCACGCGCCGCTTCAATGTGGAGTGGGCGCTTACCGAACAGCTCGAACGCCTCTCGCGTCACTTCGACGACGTGGAGGACGAGTACCTGCGCGAGCGCAAGGCCGATATCGAGCAAGTCGTGGAGCGCGTACTGAAGTCGCTCGCCGGCGCCATGCCGCCTTCGCTGCACGGCGGCTGCGACGAGATGATCGTCGTCGCGCACGACATCGCGCCGGCCGACATGCTGCAGTTCAAGGGGCAAACCTTCCAGGGGTTCGTCACCGATCTGGGCGGCCGCACCTCGCACACGGCGATCGTCGCGCGCAGCCTCGGCATCCCGGCCGCGGTGGGCGTGCAGCAGGCGAGCGCGCTGATCCGCCAGGACGATCTCATCATCGTCGACGGCGACCACGGCATCGTGATCGTCGATCCCGCGCCGATCGTGCTCGAGGAGTACACCTACCGTCAAAGCGAGATGGCGCTCGAGCGGCGCAAGCTGCAGCGCCTGAAGTTCTCGCCGACGCAAACGCTATGCGGCGCGAAGATCCAGCTGTACGCGAACATCGAGCTGCCCGACGACGCGCAGGCCGCGCTCGACTCGGGCGCGACGGGCGTGGGCCTCTTTCGCACTGAGTTCCTGTTCATGAACCACAAGAACCACTTGCCGGAGGAGGACGAGCAGTTCGCCGCCTACCGCCGCGCGGTGGAGCTCATGAACGGGCTGCCCGTGACGATCCGTACGATCGACGTGGGCGCGGACAAGCCGCTCGACGCCATGAATGCGGGCGACGGTTACGAGACGGCTGCGAACCCGGCGCTCGGCCTGCGCGCGATCCGCTGGAGCCTGTCCGAGCCGCAGATGTTCCTCACGCAGTTGCGGGCGATCCTGCGCGCCTCGGCGTTCGGTTCGGTCAAGATCCTGATTCCGATGCTCGCGCACGCGCAGCAGATCGACCAGACGCTCGACCTGATCCGCGAGGCCAGGCGCCAGCTCGACGACGCCGGCCTCGCCTACGATCCCAACATCCAGGTCGGCGCGATGATCGAGATTCCGGCGGCCGCGCTCGCGCTGCCGATGTTCCTGCGCCGTCTCGACTTCCTCTCGATCGGCACCAACGACCTGATCCAGTACGCGCTCGCCATCGACCGCGCCGACAACGCGGTGGCCGACCTGTACGATCCGCTGCATCCGGCCGTGCTGCAGCTGATCGCGCATACGCTGCGCGAGGCGAAGCGCGCGGGCGTGCCCGTTTCGGTATGCGGGGAGATGGCGGGCGACCCGTCGTTCACGCGTTTGCTGCTCGGCATGGGGCTTACCGAGTTTTCGATGCACCCGAGCCAGTTGCTCGTGGTGAAGCAGGAGATCCTGCGCTCGCAGCTCAAGACGCTGGAAAAACCGGTGGCGGAGGTGCTGGCCGCTTACGAGCCCGAGGAACTGCAGGCCGCGCTGCAGCGTGTGGCCCAGGCCTGAGCGTGCACCTGCTGATACGCGAAAATGCGAAAAGCCCCGGCATGTCCGGGGCTTTTTTCTTGCCTTGGCTCGCGCGGGCCTCAGGCGTGCCGGTGACGCTCGCCGCACACCGGGCAATCCGGCTGCCGTGCCACGCGCATCGTGCTCCACTCCATGCGCAGCGAGTCGAGCATCATGAGCCGCCCGACGAGCGGCGTACCGATGCCGCCGATCACGCGCAGCGCCTCGGCCGCCTGCATCGCGCCGATGATGCCAACCGTTGGCGCGAATACGCCCATCGTCGAGCACGCCACTTCCTCAAATGGCTGATCTTCCGGGAACACGCAGGCGTAGCACGGCGAGGCGTCGTCGCGGAAGTCGAACGTGCTGATCTGTCCGTCGAAGCGCAACGCCGCGCCCGAGACGAGCGGCACGCGGTGCTTCACGCACGCGCGGTTGATGGCGTGGCGCGTGGCGAAGTTGTCGGTGCAGTCGAGCACGACCGTCGCGCCCGGCACCTGCGCGTCGAGCCACGCATCGTCGATGCGTGTTTGCAGCGCGTTCACCTTCACATCGGGATTCAGGCGCGCGATGGCGTCGCGGCCCGACTCGACCTTCGCGCGGCCGACCGAAGCCGTCTCGTGCATGATCTGCCGCTGCAGGTTGGTGAGGTCGACGGTGTCGTTGTCGACGAGCGTGAGCGTGCCCACGCCCGAGGCCGCGAGATACATCGCCGCGGGCGACCCTAGGCCGCCCGCGCCCACGACGATCGCATGCGCGTCGAGAAAGCGCTGCTGCGCCTCGATGCCGATCTCGTCGACGAGGATATGGCGGGAATAGCGAAGGAGTTGGTCGTCGTTCATCGCGATGCGCTGGTTCGATGGCGCTGCGATGGACTCGAGAGCCTGAATGGCCCTGAATGGGGGAGCGCGCGCCGGGGAAATACCGTGCCGTTATTGTAACGACGCCAGCGGCTGGAGGAGGGGCGGCCTCGCGACCGGCGCACGAGGCGCACGGGTCGCGAGGCGGTACGGCGTGTTACTTCGTCGGCGCGGGAGCGGAGGCCGGCGCGGCGGCGGAGCCCGGAGCCGGCGCCATGATGAGCGCGCCCGGCTTCACGGCGATCGGCGCGGAAGCCGAGGTCGGCGGCTTCTGCTGCGCGAGGCGGCGCTCCATCGGCGACTTCGATTCGGCCACCGGCTTGCCCTGGAGCTTGTTCAGCGCCTGCTGGAGCATGTAGTCGTCGGTAGAACCGAACTCGACCGGCTTGCGCTCGCGATCCTTCTGGCGCTGATCCGGCGTCTTCTTGTCGTTCTGCTCTTCGAGCTGGCGCAGCATGTCCATGCGCTCCTGCTCGCGCACTTCCTGCTCCTTCTTCTCGTCCGGATCCTGCGTGTTGGCGAGGTGGTTCTGGTAGTCCACTTCGCGCGTGACGAGTGCGTCGTCCGGATCGCCGTCTGCGTACTGGTCGACCGCGATATCAGGACGGATGCCCTTGTTCTGGATCGAGCGGCCGCTCGGCGTGTAGTAGTACGCCGTGGTGAGACGCAGCGCCGTGTCGGCCGTCATCGGGCGCACGGTCTGCACCGAGCCCTTGCCGAACGTCGTCTTGCCGACGATCAGCGCGCGCTTCGAGTCCTGCAGCGCGCCCGCCACGATTTCCGAGGCCGACGCCGAGTAGGCATTGGTCAGCACGACCATCGGCACGGTCTTGAACTCGGCCGCCTCGCCCTTGAGCGGGTCGCCGTCGAACGACGGCAGGCGGTAGTTCTCGTAGGTGTCGCGGTAGACCTGCTTCGAGTCCGGGATCTGGCCGTTCGTCGAGACGACGACCGAATCCGGCGGCAGGAACGCGCCCGCAACGCCGACGGCGCTTTGCAGCAGGCCGCCGCCGTTGTTGCGCAGGTCGAGGATGATGCCCTTGAGGTTCGGCTCCTGGCGCGCGATATCTTGCAGCTTCTGGGCGAGGTCGGGGACCGTGCGCTCCTGGAAGCTCGTGATGCGGATATACGCGTAGCCCGGCTGCACGATCTTCGACTTCACGCTCTGGACCTTGATGATGGCGCGCGTGATGGTGAGCGGGAAGGTGCGGTCGTCGGTCTTGCGGAAGATCGTGAGCGTGACCTTCGTGCCCGGGTCGCCGCGCATCTGCTTGACGGCCTGGTCGAGCGTCATGCCGCGCACCGGCTTGTCGTTGATGCGCGTGATGAGGTCGCCCGGACGGATGCCGGCGCGGTAGGCGGGCGTGTCTTCGATCGGCGAGATGACCTTGATCAGGCCGTCTTCCGACGAGATTTCGATGCCGAGGCCCGCGAAGCGACCCTTGGTCTGCTCCTGGAGTTCCTGGTAATCGGTCTTGTCGAGATACGACGAGTGCGGGTCGAGGCTCGACACCATGCCCTTGATGGCGGCGGTGAGGAGCTTCTTGTCGTCCACCGGCACGACATACTCATGCTTGATTTGACCAAAGACTTCGGCGAAGAGCCTCAGCTGGTCGAGCGGCAGCGGTTCTACGACCGTCTGCTGGGTTTGCTGCGCCTCGGCGGAAATCTGCAGGGTGGCAAATACGCCGGTCGCGAGGCCAGCGGCGATCAGGCCGATGTTTTTCAGGTTCTTTCGCATAGAGTATGTTGCGTGCGGTCGAAAAGGCGCGTGGCAGCGTCTATTGGAAAAGCGACGGACAAGTATAACTGCACACCCGCCGTGGCTGTGTATATGGCGCGTACGATGGGGACTAAGACAGTGCTGCAGCCGGCAGGTTCGCAAACCGTGTGCCGCAATTTTGCTTCTGGCACGGTGCTGGCAGTGCGCTGGCAATCCTGCCAGCCAGGCCCGGAAAGAGACAGAAAAGGGGAATGTGCAACGAATTCCAGCGCGGCCAGAGTGCCGGGGCGAAGCCGCGCGGCGCTTCGCGTGGCGGGAGGGCATGACCTGCGGACAGGCCGCCGGCCCGACGGACCGGCGGCCGAATCAACGAGGCATGGCCAGGATGCGGCCGACGAGGGGAAGCACCAAGCCTCAGCCCGCCTTCTTGCCCTGGTTCGCCACGGCGGCCTGCGCCTTCGCGATGGCTTCGGCGTCGCCCAGATAGTAGTGCTTGATGGGCTTGAGGCTCTCGTCCAGCTCGTAGACGAGCGGCACGCCGTTCGGGATGTTCAGGCCGACGATGTCGTCATCCGAAATGTTGTCGAGGTACTTCACGAGCGCGCGGATCGAGTTGCCGTGCGCGGCGATTACCACCTTCTTGCCCGCCTTGATGGCCGGCGCGATCGACTCGTTCCAGATCGGCATCACGCGCGCGACCGTGTCCTTCAGGCACTCGGTGAGCGGCAGTTCCTCGCGCGGCACCTTGGCGTAACGCGGGTCGTTGTACGACGTGCGCGAGTCGGACGGCTCGAGCGCCGGCGGCGGCGTGTCGTAGCTGCGGCGCCAGACCAGCACCTGCTCGTCGCCGAATTTGGCTGCCGTTTCGGCCTTGTTCAGGCCCGAAAGCGCACCGTAGTGACGCTCGTTCAGGCGCCACGAGTGGACCACGGGCAGGTACATCTGGTCCATCTGGTCCTGCACGTGCCAGAGCGTGCGGATCGCGCGCTTGAGCACGGAGGTGTAGGCGATGTCGAACGTGTAGCCGGACTCCTTGAGCAGCTGGCCTGCCTGCTGCGCTTCGCGGTTGCCCTGCTCGGTGAG
Source organism: Paraburkholderia nodosa (assembly GCF_001718195.1). Taxonomy (GTDB): domain Bacteria; phylum Pseudomonadota; class Gammaproteobacteria; order Burkholderiales; family Burkholderiaceae; genus Paraburkholderia; species Paraburkholderia nodosa_A. Next base: position 94,302 of record NZ_MCNV01000007.1, on the reverse strand, counting down.
GTCGACGTCCACCCAGCCGGTGAAGCGGTTTTCCTTGTTCCAGGTCGATTCGCCGTGGCGGATGAGTACGAGTTTGTACATGAGGATGCCGGTCGGTAGTGAAGGAAGCGGTAATCGGGGACGGAAGACGCAACACGGCAGCAGCGCCATGGCGGCGGTCCAGGTCCGGCGGGTGGCACGCCCCGGCTGGGGGGCGGTAACCCTGCGACAAACGGTTATTTTATAATGAGCGGATTGTCCGAATCCGATTTCGCACGATTTCTCCGACTTTCCCTTTTTCCGGCGGCCCCTCCGTGACGTTCTTCACCAATTACATCAACCTTGTACTCATCGCGATCGTCCTCATCTCAGGAGGGTTGCTCCTGTGGCCGACGCTCAAGCGCGGCGGCCGCGGCGGGGTTTCCACCGCCGAGGCGACGCAGCTCATCAACCGCCGCAACGCGGTGGTGGTCGACCTGCGTCCCGCGGGTGAGTTCGCGAAGGGTCATCTGCCCTCGGCGCGCCAGGTTGAATTCGGCGAACTCGAGACGAAGATCGGCCAGCTCGTGAAGAACAAGAGCAACCCGGTGTTGCTGGTCTGCCAGACGGGCCAGCAGTCGCACAAGGCGCTGCGCCTCGTGAAGGACGCCGGTTTTGCCGAAGTCCACGTGCTGGACGGCGGCGTGAACGCCTGGCAGCAGGCCGGTATGCCGGTCGTGAAACAAGGAGGTTCGAAGTGAGCAAAGTGGTCATGTACAGCACCCAGGTGTGCCCGTATTGCCAGATGGCCGAGCGTCTTTTAAAGTCGCGCGGCGTCGAACACATCGAGAAAGTGCTGATCGACCGGGACCCGGCGCGGCGCGAAGAGATGATGACGCGCACCGGCCGGCGTACCGTGCCGCAGGTTTTCATCGGCGAGACGCACGTGGGCGGTTACGATGACCTCTCCGCGCTCGACCGTGCGGGCGGCTTGATGCCGCTGCTCGAAGCCGCCTGAGGTTACGGGCGGATTCAAGGCCTGATTCGCAGCCCGATAGCCTTGCGGCCTCGGTCCGCAGGCGGGCTGCGCAGCGTGACGTAGCGACGCAGGGTTTCGGCCCGCGCGAGCCAGTGAGGCTTGCGCGGGCCTGTTGCCGTTCATTGCCGTAGCGCGGCGCATTTTCGGGACGCTGAGATGTCACGAGGATGCCGCCGCGATCCATTCAATCAGGGAAGCCATACACCATGTCTGACGAGAACAACCAGCCGTTCTTCAATATCCAGCGCATTTACCTCAAGGACATGTCGCTCGAGCAGCCGAATTCGCCGGCCATCTTCCTTGAGCAGGACATGCCTTCGGTCGAAGTGGAAGTCGACGTCAAGGCCGAGCGCCTCGCCGAATCGGTGTTCGAGATCATCGTCACCGGCACCGTCACGGCCAAGGTCAAGGACAAGGTTGCGTTCCTGATCGAAGCCAAGCAAGCCGGCATTTTCGACATCCGCAACATCCCGGCCGAACAGGTCGATCCGCTCGTCGGCATCGCATGCCCGACTATCCTGTTCCCGTACCTGCGCTCGAATATCGCCGACGCGATCACGCGCGCGGGCTTCCCGCCGATCCACCTGGCCGAGATCAACTTCCAGGCGCTCTACGAGCAACGCCTGCAGCAACTCGCCCAGCAAGACGGCGCAAGCAGCGCAACGCACTAAAGCGTACGTTGATCGTTTCCACGAACTACCGGTGCGGAGTATCGGAATGAACATCGCCGTTCTCGGCGCCGGAGCGTGGGGCACCGCGCTGGCAGGGCATCTCGCCCAGGCGCATCACACGCTGTTGTGGGCGCGCGATGGCGCGCTCGTCGACACCTTGCGCAAGACGCACGAAAACGCCCGCTACCTCGCGGGCGTCGCGCTGCCCAGCAATCTCGAATACGAAACGGATCTCGCCGCCGCGCTCGACCATGCGTCGGGCGAGGCGGATCTCGTCGTGCTCGCGACGCCCGTGGCCGGCCTGCGCGGCATGCTTTGCACACTGCGCGACATGGGCCGCGTGCCGGCGCACTTCGTCTGGCTCTGCAAGGGCTTCGAAGCGCAAACGCAATTGATGCCGCATCAGGTCGTGGCGGCCGAGCTGCCGGGCCATGCGAGCAACGGCGTGCTTTCGGGGCCGAGCTTCGCGCGCGAAGTCGGCGAGGGCCTGCCTGTCGCGTTGACGGTGGCGAGCGCCTCCGCCGATTGTCGCGAGCGCACGCTCGCTGCGTTCCATCACCGCGCGATGCGCATCTATACCGGCGACGACGTGGTCGGCGTGGAGGTGGGCGGCGCGGTCAAGAACGTGCTCGCGATCGCGACCGGCATTGCCGATGGTCTGGGCCTCGGCCTGAACGCACGCGCGGCGCTCATCACGCGCGGTCTCGCCGAGATGACGCGCCTTGGCGTCACGCTCGGCGGGCGTGCCGAGACCTTCACGGGGCTGACCGGCCTCGGCGACCTCATCCTCACCGCCACGGGCGACCTCTCGCGCAACCGCACCGTGGGCAAGCAGCTCGCGAGCGGCCGCACGCTCGACGATATCCTCGCCGCACTCGGTCACGTGGCCGAAGGCGTGCGCTGCGCGCAGGCCGTGCTGGCACTCGCGCGCGCGCACGGCATCGACATGCCGATCACCCAGGCGGTATGCGCCGTGCTGTTCGACGGTGTCACGCCGCGCGACGCCGTGAGCGCGCTGCTGCGGCGCGACGCGAAGGCGGAGTAGGGCGCTTCGGTCCTGCTGCGCCAGGTGTTGAGCACGCTTTGCGTGGGCCGGATCGCAAAGGAGGACCGTATGCTGACCATCGGAAACTGCCACATCGAAGCGCAGGCCGTCGACATCACCACGTTGAAGGTCGATGCGATCGTCAACGCCGCGAACGAATCGCTGCTCGGCGGCGGCGGCGTGGACGGCGCGATTCATCGCGCCGCCGGGCCGGACCTGCTGCGCGAATGCGAGACGCTGAACGGCTGCCCGACCGGCGACGCCAAAATCACCGGCGGCTATCGCCTTCCCGCCAAACACGTCATCCACACCGTGGGCCCCGTCTGGTACGGCGGCGGCCGTGACGAAGCGCATCTGCTCGCGTCCTGCTACCGGCGCTCACTCGAGTGCGCGCGCGAGGCCGGCGTGACGAGCATCGCGTTTCCGGCAATCAGTTGCGGCGTCTACCGTTTTCCTGCCGACGAGGCCGTGGCGATTGCGGTATCGACCGTGATCGACGAGCTATCGAAATATCCGACGCTCGAACACGTGATCTTCGCGTGCTTCGACAATGCGATGCTCACGCGCTACGAGCGTGAGCTTGCGGCGCGCGGCAGGGCGTAGGGCGACGCGGTACAACGTACCCGCGTCATTCGCCGCCTTCGAATCCCGCTTGACGCCACGCTTCGAACACCACGACCGCAACTGTGTTCGAGAGATTCAGGCTGCGATTGCCGGGTCGCATCGGCAGGCGCACGCGCTGTGGCGTCGCAAAGCGCTCTAGCACCGCGTCGGGCAGGCCGCGCGTTTCCGCGCCGAACACGAACCAGTCGCCCGGCTGGAACGCATGCGCATGAAAGCGGCCCGATCCGCGCGTCGTGAACGCGAACATGCGCGACGGGTCCGGCGCTTCCTTGGCGATGAAGGCATCCCAGTCGGCGTGCACGTGCATCTGCGCGTACTCGTGGTAATCGAGGCCCGCGCGGCGCATTTTCGCGTCGTCGAGGGGAAAGCCGAGCGGTTCGATCAGATGAAGCCGCGCACCGGTGTTCGCGCACAGGCGGATCACGTTGCCCGTGTTCGGCGGAATTTCGGGTTCGACGAGAACGACGTTGAACATGACGATGAAACTCTCTCGATGTCTTGAATAGTGTGAGGCCGATCAGTCTTTCGGCGTGCGTAGCGCGACGAAATTCGTCACTCGCCGTGCGCCCGCGGCCTTGAGCGTATGCGCGAGCGCGTCGAGCGTGGCGCCCGAGGTCATCACGTCGTCGACGACGCCCACGTGCAGGCCGGCAAGCGGCCGCGCGAGCGCGAAGGCCCGGCCGACGTTGCGGCGGCGCGTCTCGCGATCGAGCTTCGATTGCGGCGCCGTATGCAGGATGCGTCGTACGAGCGTGGCGTCCGCGGGCGTGCCCAACCGGCGCGCGAGCGGCCGCGCGATCTGCCAGGCATGGTTGTAGCCGCGCTCGATCAGACGTTCGCGCGAGAGCGGCACCGGCACGACGATCTCGGGCATATCGTGCTCTTCGCACATATCGTGTGCGGCCAGCGCCAGGCGTCGCGCAAATTCCTCGCCGAGTGCGAGGCGCGCGCGAAACTTCAGGCCACGCGCGAGCAGGTCGAGCGGCGCGCGATAATCGGCGAGCGCGAGCGTGGCGTCGAACGCAGGCGGTGCGTCGGTGCAGGCCTCGCAGCGGTAGCGTGCGCGTCCCGCCGAACCGCGCCTGTGCGCGAGCGGCATCGCACAGACCGTGCAGCGCAGGCGCGGCTCATTCCAGTACGCGGCATCGCAGCACACACAGAGCGTGGCTCGCGTCAAATTGCCGCATAATGGGCACAGATTGGGCAGCACGAAGTGGGCAAGCTGTGACGGCAGCGCCCGCGCTTTTCGACAGACGCGCGCAACGCCCGCAAGACGAGTGCGGTGCGAAGCGGGCGGTGTGACGCCCGCTGCATTGCGTGCATCACGTGAAGAAGAGCGCGGCGGCATCGAAGGACGGCCCGGGCAGCGGGCTCGCGTGACTGAAAGGAAAGGAGTGAGCGAGTATACTTCGCAGACTTCGCCAATACGACCGACATGTCCCCGTCTCCCGCAAGAACTGGCCGTCCGGACTATGACACCCGGCACCTGCGGCGCATCTTCGATCGCCGTGCGGCGACTTTCGACGACGTTGCCTTCCTGCCGCGTGAAATCGCGCAACGCATGCGCGAGCGCCTCGAGTACATCAAGGTGAAACCTGCGGCCGTGCTCGACATCGCGTGCGGCCAGGGCGACGACCTGCCCGGCTTGCGCGAGCGCTTTCCCGAAGCGCCCGTGTTCGGCACCGATCTCTCCCTCGCCATGCTGCGCCGTGCCCGCGAGCACGACGCCCCCGACACGAGCTGGCGGCGTTTCCTGCCTGCATCGGTTGGACGCGCGCTCGGCTCGCGCGGTCCGCGGGTTGCGCAGGCCGACTTCGCCGAACTGCCGTTCGCGCACGGTGCGTTCGAGCTGCTGTGGTCGAATCTCGCACTGCATTGGCATCCGCGCCCCGACCTCGTGTTCGGCGAGTGGCAGCGCGTGCTTAAGGTCAACGGCTTGCTCATGTTCAGCACGCTCGGCCCCGACACGCTCAAGGAGTTGCGCGGCGCGTTCGCCGAAGTCGAAGCCGCGCACGGCGTGCCGACGCGCGCGCACGTCATCGATTTCGTCGACATGCACGATCTCGGCGACATGCTCGTCGAGAACGGTTTCGAGATTCCGGTCATGGACCAGGAAACGCTCACCATCACCTACAAGACGCCGGAGAAGCTGCTCGCCGACGTGCGCCGCTGGGGCGCGTATCCGTTCGAGCGCAACGGCGATGGCGACAGTGAGAACGGTGGCACCGCGCGGCGCCTGCACCGTGCGCTGGTGGCGGCGCTCGAGGCGCGCCGCTGCACGGACGGTCCGCACGCGGGCACGATCCCGCTGACCTTCGAGATCATCTACGGCCACGCGTGGAAGGCCGTGCCGCGCACGACCGCCGAAGGCCATGGCATCGTGCGCATCGAAGACATCGGCCGGGGTCCTGCAAGGAATCGGTAACGTGGTAAGGGGGCTTTCGTTATGCCTGAAATTAGCGCCGGAAAAGCCCTGGGGAAATGCTTGAAAAATCGCTGTAAAGCCCGTCTGGTATGGGTTAGCGGGCGATTGGGCCTTGCTTGTGAGGGCTGGGGATCGCGCCTATAATGCGTCAGTTTGCTGCGCGGAAGGGTCCCCAAATTCCGTTGTGGCAAGTCCAGATGTTCCCGTAGTTGTGCGAGGCGCGACGCGGCGATAGTCTGGCGAAGTTGCAAGTGGGGGAAGCGAGCGATGCAGGCGTCTGATCTGCTGGCGAGTCCGGAACCGGTCCTGAAAGACTGGATCATGAAGCGCAACTGTTCGGTTTCGCCCAGGCAATTCGTGTTCTTCTATGTTTCGCTGGCGCTGGTTTCCATCGCGATCGCCGTTCTGTTGTTGATCCACGGCGCCTGGCTGGTTTTGCCGTTTACCGGTATCGATCTGTTGGTAGTAGGCGGCGCTTTTGTCATCTATGCGCGCCATGCTGTCGATTACGAACGTATCAGGCTTTATCCGAACCGGCTGGTGATCGAACAGATGAGCGCCGACGCGCTCACGCAGTTCGAATTCAATCCCCGCTGGGTCCGGGTCGAGCCGGGCGCGACCCCACGCGACCCGGTGCGTCTCGTGTCCCGCGGTCAGGCGGTCGCTGTCGGGTTGCATCTGCCGCAATATCGGCGTGCGCAGTTCGCGCGGGAACTGCGTGCCTGGCTTGCGCGCGCGCCTTGATGCGCGGCGCGTGAGCTTGCCGGTTGGCGGTACGAGCGTCCCAGGGGGCGCCCTGGTTGCAAAACCTTCCTGCGGGGTCGAGGGTTTGAATGGAAATTATGGGTAAGGAAGCTATGAAAACAATCAAGCGAGCCCTCCAGGGCGTGCTGGCGTGCAGCGGATTCCTCGTCGCCGGCGCGGCACTCGCAGTCGGAGACAGCCCAGGCGGCCCTGCGGTCAACGAGATCAATTTCCAGCCGCCCGTCACGCGCATCGCCGAAGAGCTTTACAGCCTCCACATGATGATGCTGCTCTTGTGCGTCGTGATTTTCGTCGGCGTGTTCGGCGTCATGTTCTATTCGATCTACGCGCACCGTAAGGCGAAGGGCCACAAGGCCGCTCACTTTCATGAGAGCACCACGGTCGAAATCATCTGGACGGTGGTGCCGTTCATCATCGTCGTGCTGATGGCGCTGCCCGCCACCAAGGCCGTCGTCGCGATGAAGGACACCTCCAACGCCGACCTCACCGTAAAGGTCACGGGCTACCAGTGGAAATGGGGCTACGACTACGTGAAGGGGCCGGGCGAAGGCATCAACTTCCTCTCCACGCTCAGCACGCCGCGCTCCGAGGTGAACAACCGCGTGCCGATCACCGATACGTACCTGCAGGAAGTCGACAATCCGCTCGTCGTGCCGGTCAACAAGAAAATCCGCGTCATCACCACGGCCAACGACGTCGTGCACTCGTGGTACGTGCCCGCGTTCGGCGTGAAGCAGGACGCGATTCCGGGCTTCGTGCGCGACACGTGGTTCAGGGCCGACAAGGTCGGCACCTATCGCGGCTTCTGTACCGAGCTGTGCGGCAAGGAGCACGCGTTCATGCCGGTCGTCGTCGAGGTGCTCTCCGACGAGGACTACGCGAAGTGGGTCGATACGCAAAAGGCAAAGATGGCCTCTGCCAACGACGACCCGAACAAGACCTACACGCTGGCCGAGCTCAAGGAGCGCGGCGAAAAGATCTACAACTCGAACTGCGCGGTGTGCCACCAGCCCACCGGCAAGGGCGCGGGCGCGTTCCCGGCGCTCGACGGCAGCAAGGTCGTTCAGGGTCCGCTCGCGGAGCACGTGAGCATCGTCCTGCACGGCAAGAACGCCATGCCATCATGGGCGCCGACGCTCAACGACGTCGAGATCGCATCGGTCATCACGTTCGAGCGTAACTCGTGGGGCAACCACACCGGCGACATTCTGCAGCCGCGTCAGGTGGCCGACGCGCGTAACGGCAAGATGCCCGAGGGCGGCGGCACGACGGCGGCAGCGGGCGAGGGCGGTGCGAGCGGCGCGGCCGCGGCAAGCGGCGCGGAAGCCGCCAGCGGGGCGGCCGAAGCGAGCGCGGCGAGCGGCGCGGCCCCCGCAAGCGGCGCGGATCAGGCGTCGGCCGCAGCGGCGCCGAGCGCAGCCGCGTTGCCGGCGAGCGTCTACTTCGAAGTGGGCAAGAGCACGCTGCCCGCCGACGCGAAGGACGCCATCCAGGCGGCAGCCGACTACGCGAAGGCGCATCCGGACGCGAAGTTCACGCTGTCGGGCTACACCGATTCGAGCGGCAACGCCAGCACGAACGCCGACCTCGCAAAGCGCCGCGCGCAAGCGGTGCGCGACGCGATGAAGGCGGCAGGCATTGCGGAAGACCACATCATTCTGAAGAAGCCGGAAACGATCACGGGCGGCGCGAACGCGAAAGAAGCGCGTCGGGTGGAGATCAGCGCGGCGGCCTGAACGGGCCCGCGCCATAAGAACAAGCAGCAAGAGACGCAAAAGCAATTCGCTTCAGCATTTCAATTGCATGGGGCTGGAGTCAGGCGCCAAAGCGCCAACTTCGGACCGACAGGAGATAAGACATGTCTAGCATCGGACACGATGTAGCTGGCGGGCACGGTCACGTGCACGGCGACCACGCGCACGCCACGCCCCACGGCTGGCGCCGCTGGCTGCTCGCGACGAATCACAAGGACATCGGAACGCTATATCTGCTCTTCTCGTTCGTGATGTTCCTCTCGGGCGGCGTCATGGCGCTCGCCATTCGTGCGGAGCTGTTCGAGCCGGGCATGCAGATCATGCGCCCCGAGTTCTTCAACCAGCTCACCACGATGCACGGTCTCATCATGGTGTTCGGCGCGATCATGCCGGCGTTCGTGGGCTTCGCGAACTGGATGATTCCGCTGCAGATCGGCGCCTCGGACATGGCGTTCGCGCGCATGAACAACTTCAGCTTCTGGCTGCTGCCCGCCGCCGGCTGCCTGCTGGTCGGCTCGTTCTTCTCGCCGGGCGGCGCGACCGCCGCGGGCTGGACGCTCTACGCGCCGCTTTCCACGCAGATGGGCCCGGGCATGGACTTCGCGATCTTCGCGCTGCACATGATGGGCGCCTCGTCGATCATGGGCGGTATCAACATCGTCGTGACGATCCTGAATCTGCGCGCCCCCGGCATGACGCTCATGAAGATGCCGATGTTCGTGTGGACGTGGCTCATCACCGCCTACCTGCTGATCGCCGTGATGCCGGTGCTCGCGGGCGCCATCACGATGCTGCTGTTCGACCGCCACTTCGGCACGAGCTTCTTCAACGCGGCCGGCGGCGGCGACCCGGTGATGTACCAGCACATCTTCTGGTTCTTCGGGCACCCCGAGGTCTACATCATGATCTTGCCGGCGTTCGGGATCGTTTCGCAGGTGATTCCGGCGTTCTCGCGCAAGCCGCTGTTCGGCTATAGCTCGATGGTGTACGCCACGGCGTCGATCGCGATTCTCTCGTTCATGGTCTGGGCGCACCACATGTTCGCCACCGGCATGCCGGTCACGGGCCAGCTCTTCTTCATGTACGCGACGATGCTGATCGCCGTGCCGACGGGCGTGAAAGTGTTCAACTGGGTCGCCACGATGTGGCGCGGCTCGCTCTCGTTCGAAACGCCGATGCTGTGGGCCGTGGGCTTCCTGATCGTGTTCACGTTCGGCGGTCTCTCGGGCCTGATGCTCGCCATGGCGCCGCTCGACATCCAGTATCACGGCACTTACTTCGTGGTGGCGCACTTCCACTACGTGCTGGTGGCGGGGTCATTATTCGCGTTGTTCTCAGGGTGGTACTACTGGGCGCCAAAATGGACCGGCTGGATGTACAACGAGACGCGCGGCAAGATCCACTTCTGGTGCTCGCTCATCTTCTTCAACCTCGCGTTCCTGCCGATGCACTTCGTCGGCCTGGCCGGCATGCCGCGACGCTATGCCGACTATCCGGCCCAGTTCACCGACTGGAACCAGGTGATCACGATCGGCGCCTTCGGCTTCGGGCTTTCTCAGGTGTACTTCCTGTTCTTTGTCGCGCTGCCCGCGTATCGCGGCGGCGGCGAGCTGGAACAGGCCGGCGACAAGCCGTGGGACGGCGCAACGGGCCTCGAGTGGACCGTGCCGAGCCCGGCGCCGTTCCACACGTTCGAGAACCCGCCGACGGTCGAGTAACCCGTTGAGTGGGTGGCGTCCGGCTGTGCGCAGCCGGACGCGAACGAAGCACGCGGTCTTCACGCAGTCTTCATCGGAGCACGTACGAGAGGCGATTCACGATGCAAGGAGAAGCCGCGGCCAACCGCGCTGAACGCATGACCCGGGATCCACAAAAAAGACGCACGCCCGAGCAGATCCGCGCGGGCAATCTGCGGCTCGGCCTCATCTTGCTGGCTGTCGTAGTCGGTTTCTTTGTGGCGGCCGTCGTCAAGCAGGTGTATTTCCCCGGCCACTGACGCGCAGGGCGTTTGCCGGAAGATCGTTCGAGGAAGTTCGATGTCCACGCAAGCTGGAAATGATCGCGCATTCAACCGGTCGATGCTCATCAAGCTCGCCGTGGTGGCGCTGCTGATGTTCGGTTTCGGTTTTGCGCTGGTGCCGATGTATCGAGCGATCTGCCAGGTCACAGGCATCAACAACCTGGTGCAGCGCGACGCCACGGAGCGCGAGGCGCGCAACACGCAGGTGGACATGACGCGCACGATCTCGGTCGAGTTCGACGCGAACGCACGCGGGCTGCTCGGCTTCAAGCCGGAGCAGACGAGCCTCGACGTGCATCCGGGCGAAGTCATGACGGTGATGTACGACATTTCGAACAACGAAGGACGCACGATCGACGCGCAGGCCATTCCGAGCTACGCGCCGAAGCAGGCGACGGAGTACTTCCGCAAGATCGAATGCTTCTGCTTCACGCAGCAGGTCCTGAAGGCGAACGAGACCAAGCGCATGCCGGTGGTGTTCGTGATCGACCCGAAGCTGCCGAAAGACGTGAAGACGATCACGCTGTCGTACACGTTCTTCGAGCTGAACAAGCCGGCTGTGCCGCCGCCGCCGAAGCAATCGGCGGGCGCGTGAGCCTTCAGCGCCGAAGTCAACGATGCCAGGAGGCGAAAGGCGCATGAGTGACGAACATGGCGGAGCGGGGCCGGCGAAGAAGAAGGGCGGCATCCTGCAGTTGATGAAAGCGGTGGCGTGGTCCTTTCTCGGCGTGCGCAAGCGCGCCGACCTCGAAGACGACGCGGCGAACCTGCACCCCGTGCAGTTGATCATCGCGGGCATCATCGGCGCAGTGCTGTTCATCGTCGTGCTGCTGTTGATCGTGCACGCGGTGGTGGGATGAGCGAGTGCGCGCAACGCTGCGCACGAAGCAGTGAATAACGAGGACACACTCGGACAAATGCAGCCGGCGATGTCCGGTGCAACTGGAAACTGGAGAAACAGGCATGAGCGGCCAAAACGATAGCCCGTACTACTTCGTACCGCACCCGTCGCGGCATCCGATCAGCGCGTCCATTGGGCTTGTGGTCATGCTCGGGTCGCTCGCCTCGTGGATCAACGGCGAGTCGTGGGGGCCGATCGGTGTGCTCGTCGGCCTGCTGTGGCTGCTCTTCACGCTGTGGCACTGGTTCGGCGACGCCATCGCCGAGTCCGAAGGCGGCATGTACGGCAAGCGCGTCGATGTGTCGTACCGGTGGAGCATGAGCTGGTTCATCTTCTCCGAAGTGATGTTCTTCGGCGCGTTCTTCGGTGCGCTTTTCTACGCGCGCGCGATCGCCCTGCATCAGCTCGGCAGCCTCGACTACAGGCTGATCTGGCCGGACTTCTCCGCGGTGTGGCCGAACAACGGTCCCGCAGCGCTGGTCTCGCACTTCCGCTCGATGACGCCGTGGCCCGTGCCGACCATCAACACGGCGCTGCTCCTTTCCTCGGGCGCGACGCTCACCGTTTCGCACCACGCGCTGCGCGACAACCATCGCTCGAAGGCCATCGCCTGGCTCGCCGCGACGATCGTGCTGGGCGTGTGCTTCCTCTTCCTGCAGGCGTTCGAGTACATCCACGCGTACGGCGAGCTGAATCTCACGCTCGCTTCGGGCATCTACGGTTCGACCTTCTTCCTGCTCACGGGCTTCCACGGCTTCCACGTGTTCCTGGGCGGCACCATGCTGACCGTCGTGATGATCCGGCTCATTCGCGGCCACTTCACCGCGGAGCATCACTTCGCCTTCGAAGGCGCGGCATGGTACTGGCACTTCGTCGATGTGGTGTGGCTCGGCCTCTACGTCGTCGTGTACTGGCTGTGATGCGGGGTGCGCCGCGCAGGCCGCGGCGCGCGAGCCGGGAACGAAACAAGGCGCCCCCCGACCTCGTCGGCGCGGCGCCTTGTGTTTTCCGGAATGCGGTTTGCGCGGCGGTGTTCGGTGACGGTCAGCGGTGCTCAGCGACCGTAGGGAATCCCGGTGGACTGAATCCAGCCCATCCAGTGCGCGAACAGGATGAACAGAAAGAGCGAGATGGAAAGGCCCACGCGCGTGGCGAGCGACCAGACCATCCGCTTGGTGCGGCCCCGGTCGTGCATCATGAAGTAGAGCGCGGAGATCATGCTCGCGATGATCAGCGCGAACGCAACGGGGACGAGTATGTGCATGAAGTTCACGGAATTTGGCATGCCTGAAAACGTCTGTCTCATTATCGCACCACGCTGCGTGGCGCGGGGTTCGATCACCGGTATCTCACGCATCGGACGTGCCCAATGAAAATCCGGCTCGTCCCCACGCTGCTCATCCTGATCGTGATGGCCGTGACGATCCGGCTCGGCTTCTGGCAGCGCGACCGCGCGCATCAGAAGGAGGCGCTGCAGGCGCAAATCACGCAGTACGAATCGTCTGCGCCGCAACCAGTGGGCGCCGCGCCGCTCCCGCTGAAGGACATCGAGTTCCATCGCGTGCGGGCGACGGGCACCTTCCTGGCCGAGCGCGTGGTGTATCTCGACAATCGTCCGTATAACGACCAGCCGGGTTTTTATGTCGTGATGCCGCTTAAACTCGAAGGCGGCGGCTACGTGCTGGTCAATCGCGGCTGGCTGCCGCGCAACGTCGCGGACCGCACCGCGATCGCGCCCTATGTCACGCCGCCTGGGCCGGTCGTAGTCGAAGGCATTGCGCGCGCAAACGCCTCGCGTGCGTTCGAACTCGGTGCGGGTGGCTCTGCAGCGCATCAGAAGATACGGCAGAATCTCGGCGTCGCTTCCTACGCAGCGGAAACCGGGTTGCCGCTGCAATCGTTCGTGATCCAGCAAACCGGCTTCGTGCCGGCCTTCAAGGACGGGCTCGTGCGCGACTGGCCGGTGCCGGATACCGATGTCGAGCGCAACTACGGCTACATGCTCCAGTGGTGGGGCATGGCGCTCGCGGCCCTCGGTTTCGGTCTGTTTGCGGCCCGTAAAGCTGCGAAAAGCGCTGCGACAAAAGCGCGCACCGAAGGCGAAGCCGGGCGGCACGCCGAAGAGCCCGCAGGGCAAGACGCAGGCAGCGCGAAGGACGCCTGATGATCCGTCGGACGAATCGATTCGATCCCGACATGATCCGGACAATGGCGCTGCGCGTGCAGCACATGGACAACTGAAAGCGACAGAAGCGAGGTTCCACGAGAGTGTCGACGCAATCCCCCCGTTCCGCCCAGGCCAGACAAGCCGCACAGCCGGCCGCCACGTCCGCGCAGAATCACGCGAAGCGGCGTGGCCGCTGGACGCTGCTCATCATCATGCTCATCTGCGGCGCGCCGATCGCGATTTCGTACTTCTCGTACTACGTGATCAAGCCGAAGGGCGGCTCGACGAGCTATGGCACGCTCATCGAGCCGCAGCGGCCCATTCCCGGCGCGCTCATGGTGACGGGCGACGACGGCCATGAAGTGCCGCTCGCCTCGCTCAAGGGCCGCTGGCTGATGATCTCGGTGAATGGCGGCGCCTGCGACGAAGCCTGCGCCACGAAGCTCTATTTCATGCGCCAGGTGCGCGCGACGCAGGGCCAGGAGCGCGAGCGCATCGTCACGGTCTGGCTGCGCACCGACGACACGAGCGTCCCCGCGAAAGTGAAGGGCGCCTACGCGGACACGCGCGTGTTGCGCGCCGATCCGGTCGCCGTCGCGGCGTGGCTGCCCGCGACGCAGACGACGAACGACACCGACCACATCTATCTGGTCGATCCGAACGGCAACCTGATGATGCGATTCCCGGCGCAAGCCGATCCGTCGAAAATCAAACAAGACGTCACTAAACTGCTCAAGTGGTCCCGCATCGGTTAAGGTGCGCAGCGCGAGTCTGACAGAGAAGAGTAAGAGAGATGTTTATCCTGGAGCTGGGCCTGATCGGCCTGTGCATCGCGTTGCTGCCGCTCTCGTGGGTCTGGGTCAAGGCCGACGACAACAAGTTTCGCAAGCTCGTGTGGCTCACGACGTTCATGACGCTCGACCTCGTGATGTTCGGCGGCTTTACGCGCCTGACCGACTCGGGTCTCGGCTGTCCTGACTGGCCGGGCTGCTACGGCACGTCGTCGCCGTTCATCGCGCACGTGCAGATTGCCGCGGCGCATCTGGCCATGCCGAGCGGCCCCGTGAGCATGACGAAGGCATGGATCGAGATGATCCACCGCTATTTCGCCATGGCGATCGGTGTGCTGATCATCGCGCAGATGGCGATTGCCTGGCGCGCGCGCATCAAGCGCCTGCCGCTGCATGTGTCGCCGTGGTGGCCCACGGCGCTGCTCGGGCTGATCCTCGTGCAGGGCGTGTTCGGCGCGTGGACGGTGACGATGAAGCTGCAACCCATCATCGTCACGACGCACCTGCTGCTCGGCCTCACGCTGCTCGGCTCGCTCGCCTGGCTCGCCGCGCGCATGACGCCGCTGCCCGCGTACGAGCCGGACGCCGCGCGCTGGCGCATGGCCGCGCTGGCGGCGCTCGTGCTGCTCGTTTTGCAGATCGCGCTGGGCGGCTGGGTGAGCACGAACTACGCGGTGCTGGCCTGCACCGACTTCCCGACCTGCAACGGCGCGTGGATTCCGCCGATGGATTTCCATCACGGCTTCCACCTGTGGCGCGCGCTCGGCATGGACGGCAACGGCGACGTGATCACGCAGGACGCGCTAGTCGCGATCCACTGGACGCACCGCACCTTCGCGTTCGTCGTGATCGCTTATCTGGTATGGTTCGCCCTCAAGTTGCGACGCTATGCCTCGCTGCGACGCCCGGCAAACTGGATCATGATCGTGATCTTTATCCAATTTCTGACAGGGCTATCCAACATCGTGCTGCAGTGGCCGCTGCCCGTGGCAGTGGCGCACAACGGTGGCGCGGCGATCCTGCTGCTTTTGGTCGTCGTGCTAAACTTTCGAATTGCTTGTAGCCGCCCCGGCCGCGCCGTTCTCCCAGCGCGCGACACCGCTGCGGTGTGATCCCGCCCTATGGAAAGTACAACCCTATCCCAGACGCCCGGTAGCCGGATTTCCCAATATCTCGCGCTCACCAAGCCGCGCGTCACGCAACTCGCCGTGTTTTGCGCCGTCATCGGCATGTTCCTCGCCGTGCCCGGCATGGTGCCCTGGAAGCAGCTGATCGGCGGCACCGTCGGCATCTGGCTCACAGCCGGTGCGGCCTTCGCGATCAACTGTCTCGTCGAGCAAAAGGTCGATGCGCGCATGCGTCGGACTGCCTGGCGTCCTTCGGCGCGCGGCGAGATCACGAGCACGCAGATCCTGATCTTCTCGGCGGTGATCGGCGGCCTGGGCATGTGGGTGCTGTACACGTTCACCAATGCGCTCACCATGTGGCTCACGGTCGCGACCTTCATCGGCTACGCGATCATCTACACGCTGCTGCTCAAGCCGGCCACGCCGCAGAACATCGTGATCGGCGGCGCCTCGGGCGCCATGCCGCCTGCACTCGGCTGGGCCGCGGTGACGGGCCACGTGCCCGGCGACGCCTGGATTCTCGTGCTGATCATTTTCGTGTGGACGCCGCCGCACTTCTGGGCGCTCGCGCTCTACCGCCGCAAGGACTACGAAAACGCCGGCCTGCCGATGCTGCCCAACACGCACGGCGAGAAGTACACGCGTCTGCACATCCTGCTCTACACCGTGATCCTGTTCGCGGTCACGCTCATGCCGTACATCTCGGGCATGAGCGGCGTGCTGTATCTGGCTTCGGCCGTGCTGCTCGGCGCCGTATTCCTCGCCTACGCGTGGAAGATCTACGTCGAATATTCCGACGCACTGGCGCGCAAGACTTTCCGCTATTCGATCGTCTACCTCTCGTTGCTGTTCATGGCGTTGCTCGTCGACCATTACGTGCATGCGCTCATCGCGGCGTAACGACATGGCCCACCGCACGCTTGCGCGCTTCGTGCGCGCCACGGTCGTCGCGCTTGCCGCTGCAGGCGCACTCGGCGGCACGCTGGTTCTCGAGGGCTGCGGCCAGCAGCCGCCCGCGTTCTCGAACCTCGACATCACCGGCAATACCCAGTTCGGCAAGGACTTCGCGTTGCCCGACACCAGCGGCAAGATGCGCACGCTCGCCGACTTCAAGGACAAGGTGGTCGTGCTGTTCTTCGGCTACACGCACTGTCCGGACGTTTGCCCGACCACCATGGCCGAGCTTTCGCAGGCGCTCCAGCAGCTCGGGCCCGATGCGGCGAAGCGCGTGCAGGTGCTGTTCGTCACCGTCGACCCCGAACGCGACACGCCGCAGATCCTGGGCCAGTACGCGGCCGCGTTCAATCCGACCTTCATCGGGCTGCGCCCGGCCAACGAGGACCAGCTCAAGCAGGTGGCGAAGGATTTCCGCGTGTACTACGCGAAGGTGCCCGGCAACACGCCGGATAGCTACACGATGGATCACACCGCCGCGAGCTACGTGTTCGACACGACCGGCAAGCTGCGCCTCTTTGCGCGCGACGGGCAGGGCGTCACGCCCTGGCTGCACGATCTGAAGATCCTTCTCGGCTCGAATCCCGACTAAGGGAAGCGCGGCGTGTTCGCCTCGAGAGGCGAACGCGCGCCGCACGCCTCAGGGCTGCGCGCGCATACCAGTATGCGAATTCATTATTTCCCGCAACCGGTTCCATATGAGACGATTTATATCGTCCGGCAGATGGCGCTCAACGCCACGGAACTGGAGCAATACCAAAACCACGCAGGAACATCGTCTTCATGCAGCGCAGAAATCTGATTAAAGCACTCCTCGCCGGCATCGCCGCCACCACGCTCGCAGCCAGCTTCGGCGCACGCGCCGACGACCAGGTCATCAAGGTCGGTACCGTTTCGGGTCCGGACGCGCAAGTCTGGGCCGTCGTCCAGAAGGTCGCCAAGCGCGAAGGCCTGAACGTCAAGGTCGTCGAATTCAACGACTACGTGCAGCCGAACGCCGCGCTCGACGCCGGCGAGCTCGACGCCAACAGCTTCCAGACCGGCCCGTATCTCGACAGCCAGATCAAGCAGCGCGGCTACAAGCTCGTGAACGCGGGCCTCACGTACATCTCGCCCATCGGCGTGTACTCGAAGAAGCTCAAATCGCTGAACGATCTGCCGCAAGGCGCGAAGGTCGCCGTGCCGAATGACCCGTCGAACGAAAACCGCGCGCTGCTGCTCCTGCAAAGCAAGGGCCTGATCAAGCTGCGCGCTGGCGCGGGCGTCAACGGCAACAACGCGACGCCGCTCGACCTCGCCGAAAACCGAAAGAAGATCAAGCTCGTCGAACTGGACGCCGCGCAGCTTCCGCGTGCGCTCGGCGACGTGGACGCCGCCGTGATCAACACGAACTACGCGCTCGCGGCCGGCCTGCAGCCGACCAAAGACGCGATCGCCATCGAGGACATCCACAGCCCGTACGCGAACCTGATCGCCGTTCGCACCCAGGACAAGGACAAGCCTTGGGTGAAAAAGCTGGTCGCCGCGTACCAGTCGGAAGACGTGCGCCAGTTCATCAAGAACGAGTTCAAGGGCTCGATGGTTCCGTCGTTCTAAGGGACCTTCGAGCAGCGGCTGCCTGCGTCCAATCGACGCGGGAGCTCAGCAGGACCCGAACGCCGTGGCGACCGCCACGGCGTTTTTTATTGCGCGTGCACGATCGCGGTCTGCGCGACGGATCCTGCTGCAGTCGCATCCTGGTCCTACGGCGGTACTACGGTGGGCCTATGTCAGCTAACCTGTTGATGCCACCCTGGTCCCATTGTGGCGCCCCCAGGATACCGCTCCAGGGTAAATCCTGATGTCGAACTGCACCCCGCTGGAGCCTTGTGAATTCGTTTAATGCATTGATTTTTAACGATATTCTTAGATCACCTGCGGCGCGATGGCCTCTGTTGACTGGTCTTATTGTGGTTATATAATGGGCTCGCTTTCACACCGGACCAATCTGCACCACCGGCACTGCGACGCAGCGTGCCCGTCCGGCCCCCCACGAACGTCCCACCGCTGGCGCCAAGTCCATGGAAACCCGTTGGTCTGCCCTGATGCCCGATGCGCGCAATGTGACGCCGCTCTATCTGCAGCTGGCGCGCAACCTTGCCACGGCCATTCACTGCGGCGTGTGGTCGGCCGGCGAAGCGCTGCCTTCGGAGCGCACGCTGTCGGACGCCATCGGCGTGTCGCGCATCACCGCGCGCAAGGCGATCGAGCTGCTCGTGGAGCAGGGGCTGATCCGGCGCGCACGCGGTGCGGGCAGCTTCATCACGCCGCGCGTGGAAGACCCGCTTTCGCGCCTCACGGGCTTCACGAAGAAAATGGAACAGCGCGGCTTCACGCCCGACTCGGTGTGGCTCGCGCGCGAGGTCCGGCCCGCGCACCGCGAGGAGATCGTGCAGCTCGGCCTCTCTCCGGGCGCCTCGGTCGCGAGCCTGCGCCGCTTGCGCCGCGCCGACGGCACCGTGATGGCCGTCGAGCATTCGGCGCTGCCCGTGTCGATCGTGCCCGACCCGGAAGCCATCGAGGGCTCGCTGTATGCGTATCTCGAGCAGCACCGCGTGCCCGTGGTACGCGCCCTGCAGCACTTTCGCGCGGTCAACGCGACGGGCGAAATCGCCGCGCTGATGGGCGTCGAGCCGCGCGCGGCGCTGCTCGTCATCACGCGCGTGGGCTTTTGCGCCGATCAGCGCGCCATCGAGCTGACCGACACCTATTGCCGCGACGGCTATTACGACTTCGTTGCGGAGCTGCGCCAGTGAGCGCCGCCGCAGTCTCTCTCATGCACGTCACCGAAACGTCCTACCGCGCTTCGATGCGCCTCATCGGAAAACTCTCATGCTGAGCGGAAACATACTCACCCCTGAAGGCTGGATCCACGGCACGCTGTCGTTCGAGAACGGACGCATCACCGCGATCACGGGCGAGGCCACCGATCCGGCGAACAACGACGCGCCCTACATCCTGCCGGGCTTCATCGACCTGCACGTGCACGGCGGCGGCGGCGCCGACGTGATGGAAGCCGGCGACGCGATCGAAACCATCGCGCGCACCCACGCCCGCTACGGCACCACGAGCCTGCTCGCCACCACCATGACCGCCCCGCGCGACGAGCTGATGAACGTGGTCGCGGGCCTCGGCAACGTTACGCGCAACCGTACGGTGGGTGGCGCGCGCGTGCTGGGCGTGCACCTCGAAGGGCCGTACATCAATCCGGGCAAGCTCGGCGCGCAGCCCGACGCCGCCGTTTCGGCGGTGCTCGACGAAGTGCTCAAGTACCTCTCGATCGCGCCGATTCGCGTGGTGACCGTGGCGCCCGAGATCGCGGGCCATATCGAGATCATCGGCGAGATGGCGGCGCGCGGCGTGCGCGTGCAGATCGGCCACTCGCTCGCGACCTACGACGACGCCGTGGCCGCGCTCAAACACGGCGCCTGCGGCTTCACGCACCTTTTCAACGCGATGTCGCCGCTGCACCATCGCAACCCGGGCGTAGTCGGCGCGGCGCTCGCGCATGCCGAGTACGCGGAGATCATTCCCGACCTGCTGCACGTGCATCCGGGCGCGATCCGCGCCGCGCTGCGCGCCATTCCGCGCCTTTATGTGGTGACCGACAGCACCTCGGCCACCGGCATGCCCGACGGCGAATACCGCCTCGGTAGCCAGCACGTGACGAAGTGCCTTGGCGGCGTGCGCCTCGCCGACGGCACGCTCGCGGGCAGCACCCTCACCATGGACCAGGCGCTGCGCAACCTCGTCTCGATCGGCTTGCCGATCGCAGACGTGTCCGCGCGCCTGTCGCGCTATGCCGCCGATTACCTCGGCATCGAAGACCGTGGCCGCCTCGCGCGCGGCGCATGGGCCGATGTCAACGTGTTCGATCGCGAGCTGGCGCTCACCGCGACCTACGTCGAAGGAGAATCGATTGTCGAATATGCTTAAGGAAGCGCTGGCCTCGGCCAGCGTTGTCGCCGCGCAACTCGCGGACACCGCGCGCGTCGAGGCGCTCGCCCGCGCGCTCGAGGCCGAACCGCGCCATGTCGCGCTCACCGTTGCGCGCGGCAGTTCGGACCACGCGGCGAGCTACTTCGCTGCGCTCACCATGAGCCGCATCGGCATACCGGTCGCCACGCTGCCGATGTCGATCGCAACGCTCCAGCAGGCGCCCTTACGTGTGCGCAGCCAGTTTGCCCTCGCTTTCTCCCAATCAGGTAGGAGTCCTGATCTGGTTGCGACGATCAAGGCGCTGCGCGAAGCCGGCGCGCTGACGGCGGCGATGGTCAACGTCGCGGGCTCGCCGCTCGCCGAGGCCGCCGGCATGGAGCTGCCGCTGCTCGCCGGTCCCGAGCTGAGCGTGGCGGCCACCAAGAGCTATATCGCGATGCTCGCGATGTCGGCGCAACTCGTCGGCTTCTGGCAGCGCGACGCCGCGTTCCTCGACGCCGTGCGCGCGCTGCCCGACGCGCTCGATCGCGCGGGCACGCTCGACTGGTCGAAGGCCGTCGAAGAATTGCGCGACGTGAAACAGATGATTGTGATCGGCCGCGGTCCGGGCCTCGCCGTTGCGCAGGAGGCTGCGCTCAAGCTCAAGGAAACCTCGGGCATTCAGGCCGAAGCGTTTTCGAGCGCCGAGGTGCGCCACGGCCCGATGGAGCTGATCGACCGCGATTACCCGCTGCTCGTGTTCGCCCCGCGCGGGCCGGAGCAGGCGGGCCTGATCGAGTTCGCCCGCGACATGGAAAAGCGCGGTGCGCGCGTGCTGCTCGCGGCGCCCGCCGACGTGGCTGGCGCTGCGCTGCCGCTCGAAACGGCTGCCGACGCGGCACTCGATCCCATCGCGGCCATTTTGTCGTTCTACGTGATGGCGGCGGGCCTTGCCGCCGCGCGCGGCCGCAATCCTGACGAGCCGCGTTACCTGAACAAAGTCACCGAAACACACTAGATTGGAAAGCGAATGGAACGCATCGAGGAGTCTCGCCTGATGGATCCGCATACTCGCGCCGAGGGGCACATCGTACTGGTCTCTCCGCTCACCGGCCCGGTTGTGCCGCTCGCGTCGGTGCCCGATCCGGTGTTCTCGGAAGGGTTGTTCGGCGACGGCATCGGCGTCGATCCGCTCGTCGGCCGCGTCGTCGCGCCGTGCGACGGCATCGTCGTGCATCTCGCACGCACCGGCCACGCGGTCACGCTGCAATCGGCGGAAGGCGCACAGGTGCTCGTGCACGTCGGCATCGACACCGTCGAGCTGAACGGCAAGGGCTTCACGCCGAAGGTCGCGCAGGGCGCTCAGGTGCGGCTCGGCGACACCTTGATCGAGTTCGATCTCGACGTGGTGGCGTGCAATGCACCGAGCCTCGTTTCGGTCGTCGCGATCGCCAATTCGGATGCATTCGAAGTGATCGAGCGCGCGGGCGCGGGTCACGTCGAAGCGGGCAAGTCCGCGCTGCTCGTGCTGCGCGTGCGTGACGGCGCGGAGATCGCAGCCGCCCATGAATTGATCGCAAACGAAGTGCGCCGCAGCGTCACACTTACGCATGCGGGCGGCCTCCATGCGCGGCCCGCGGCGCGGGCGCGCGAAGCGGTGCGCGGCATCGACGCGCGCGTCGAGGTGCGCTTCGGCGAGCGCAAGTCCGCCATCGAGAGCGTCGTCGGCCTGCTCGCCCTCGGCGCGGGCGAGGGCGCGACCATCGAACTCGTCGGCATCGGCCTGGAGGCGCAGCGCGCCGTGGACGCCGTAGCGAACGAGCTCCTGCGCGAAGCGCCCGGCGAGCACGGCGAAGCGCCGGCGCGGCAGCAGTCGCCCGCGCCCGTGATGCAGGAAGCCGCGGCCGCCGTGGCGTCCTCCGCCGAGCCGGGCGTGCTCGCGGGCGTGTGCGCCGCGCCGGGCGTCGCGGTCGGCAAGCTGGTGCGCTGGGACGAAGCCGAACTGACGCCGCCCGAACTCGCGAGCGGTACGTCGGCCGCGGAAAGCCGCGCGCTCGACAAGGCGATCGCCGCTGTCGACGCCGAGCTGAACCAGAGCGTGCGCACGGCGTCGCAGCGCGGCGCGATCGGCGAGGCGGGCATCTTCACGATGCACCGCGTGCTGCTCGAAGACCCGACGCTCGTCGACGCCGCGCGCGACGCGATCAGCCTCGGCAAGAGCGCCGGCTACGCGTGGCGCGAAGCGATTCGCGCGCAGATTGCGGTGCTCGGCAAGGTGGACGATCCGCTGCTCGCGGAGCGCGCCGCCGACCTGCGCGACCTCGAAAAGCGCGTGCTGCGCGCGCTCGGTCTGTCGAACGCGGCCGCGCGTACGCTGCCCGAAGAAGCCGTGCTCGCCGCCGACGAATTCACGCCTTCCGATCTTGCCTCGCTCGACCGCAAGCGTGTGATGGCGCTGGTGATGGCGCGCGGCGGCGCGACCTCGCACGCCGCGATCATCGCGCGCCAGGCCGGCATTCCGGCGCTCGTCGCGCTCGGCGACGCGCTGCATGCGGTGCCCGAGGGCACCGAAGTCGTCATCGATGCGAGCGCCGGCCGCTTTGCGTACACGCCGAGCGCGCTCGACATCGAACGCGCGCGCAGCGAAAAGCAGCGCCTGGCCGGCGTGCGCGAAGCGAACCGCCGCACGTCGCACGAGGCCGCAGCCACACGCGACGGCCACGCGGTGGAAGTCGCCGCGAACATCGCGACGCTGGAGGATGCCAACACGGCGGTGGATAACGGCGCGGACGCCGTGGGGCTGCTGCGCACGGAGCTGCTCTTCATCCATCGCCAGGCCGCGCCCACGGTGGACGAACATCTTCAGAGCTACCAGGCCATCACGGACGCACTGGCGGGCCGCACGGCGATCATCCGCACGCTCGACGTGGGCGCGGACAAGGAAGTCGACTATCTCACGCTGCCGCCCGAGCCGAATCCGGCGCTGGGTCTGCGCGGCATCCGCCTCGCGCAGGTGCGGCCCGATCTGCTCGACGATCAGCTGCGCGGACTCGTTGCCGTGAAGCCCGCGGGCAAGGTGCGCATCCTGCTGCCAATGGTGACCGACGTGGGCGAACTCGTGCGTCTGCGCGAGCGCATCGACACCTTCGCACGCGAAGCGGGCCGCACGGAGCCGGTCGAAGTGGGCGTGATGATCGAGGTGCCCTCGGCGGCGCTGCTCGCGGACCAGCTCGCGCGCCACGCCGATTTCCTCTCGATCGGCACCAACGATCTCACGCAGTACACGCTCGCGATGGACCGTTGCCAGCCTGACCTCGCGGCGCAAGCCGACGGGCTGCACCCGGCCGTGCTGCGTCTCGTGGCAGCGACGGTCGAAGGCGCGAACAAGCACGGCAAGTGGGTCGGCGTGTGCGGTGCGCTGGCGGGCGATCCGCTCGCGGTGCCGCTGCTCGTCGGCCTCGGCGTGACGGAGCTTTCCGTCGATCCGGTTTCGGTGCCGTCGATCAAGGCGCGCGTGCGCAAGCTCGACTACAACGACTGCCGCCAGCGTGCGCAGAACGCCCTCGCACTCGAATCGGCGCAAGCCGTGCGTGCGGCAAGCCGCGAAAGCTGGCCGCTCGATTGATGATTTCTGTTTCACCCACCCTAAGTAATCCTTAGAAACATGCCGGCCTGCGCAGTGATCGCGCGCCGGCTTCTCTCACCCACACACGTCAAGCAAGAGATAGAGACTGGAGGCAGTTCAATGGATGGCAATCCGTTTCTCAAGATTCAAAGCCTCGGCCGCGCGCTGATGCTTCCCATCGCAGTGCTGCCGGTCGCCGGCATCCTGCTTCGTTTCGGCCAGGCCGACATGCTCAACATCAAGATCATCGCCGACGCGGGCGGCGCGATCTTCGATAACCTGCCGTTGCTGTTTGCGATCGGCATTGCGGTGGGCTTTGCGAAAGACAACAACGGCGTCGCCGGCCTCGCTGGTGCGCTGGGCTATCTGGTCCAGACCGCCGTGATGAAGGACATCAACGACAAGCTCAACATGGGCGTGCTGTCGGGCGTGGTGGCCGGCGTCGTCGCGGGCATGCTGTACAACCGCTTCAAGGACATCAAGCTGCCCGAGTTCCTCGCGTTCTTCGGCGGCAAACGCTTTGTGCCGATCGTCACAGGGCTCACGTGTCTCGCGCTGGGTATCGCGTTCGGCTACGTCTGGGGACCGGTGCAGGGCGTGATCGACACCGCCGGCCACTGGCTCACCACGGCGGGCGCGATCGGCACCTTCGTGTACGGCTTGCTCAACCGGCTCCTGCTCGTCACGGGTCTGCACCACATCCTCAACTCGCTCGTGTGGTTCGTGTTCGGCTCGTTCACGCCGGCAGCCGGCGGTGCGGCGGTCACGGGCGACCTGCACCGCTTCTTCGCGGGCGACCCCACGGCGGGCAGCTTCATGGCCGGCTTCTTCCCGGTGATGATGTTCGGCCTGCCGGCAGCGTGTCTCGCGATGCTGCACGAAGCGCCGAAGGACAAGCGCGCGATGGTGGGCGGCCTGCTGTTTTCGATGGCGCTGACCTCGTTCCTCACGGGCGTGACCGAACCGATCGAGTTCACGTTCATGTTCCTCGCTCCCGTGCTCTACGCGATCCACGCGGTGCTCACGGGGCTGTCGCTCGCGATCTGCTCGCTGCTTGGCATCAAGCTCGGCTTCACCTTCTCGGCCGGCGCGATCGACTACGTGCTGAACTACGGGCTCTCCACGCACGGCTGGTATGCAATTGCGCTCGGCGTGGTCTATGCGGTCGTGTACTACGTGCTGTTCCGCTTCTTCATCCGCCGCTTCAATCTGCCCACGCCGGGCCGTGAAGCTTCGGCGGGCGATACGGCAATCGCCTCGTCGATGTCGGGCGTTGCGGTGGCAGCCGGCGGCGCGGCGGCGGCATCGCTCTCGCGTGCGGCGCGTTACATCGATGCGCTGGGCGGCGCGGCCAACCTCAAGGTGGTCGATGCCTGCACGACGCGTCTGCGTCTCACGGTGGCCGATCCGGCACATGTTTCCGAGCCGGCCTTGAAGGCGATCGGCGCGCGCGGCGTGCTCAAGCGTGGCGGCGAAAGCGTGCAGGTCGTCATCGGGCCGGAAGCGGACATCATCGCCGATGAGATTCGCGGTGAGATCGCCCGCGGCGGTTCCGCGGCTGGCAAGGCGGCTCCCGCGGCGCAGCCTGCGGCTCAGGCTGTTCTGGCTGCTCAGGCGAGCGCGAGCGCGGATATCGCGCATGGCCCGCTCGATCCGAATCCGTCGCGCTGGCTCGCGGTGTTCGGCGGCGTTGCCAATATCGTTTCGCTCGACGCGGTGGCGGCCACGCGCCTGCGCGTGATCGTGCGCGACCCGGCGGCCGTGGATCGCGAGAAGCTCGGCGCGCTCGACGCGGTGTGGACTTCGGCGGATACGCTGCACATCGTGGTCGGCGACGCCGCGCCGCGTTATGCACGCGAGCTGGCGCTCCAGCCGGCGTAATCGATTCGCTGTATGCCTGTGAAAGACGCCGCGGCACCCGCCGCGGCGTTTTCGTTTCCAGCGCCGCTCAGTCGCCTGGGCGCTCAGTACAGCGTATGGTGGTTGTCCTGTATCGCGCTGGCGGTGATCTTGCCGCGCATCACGCGATAGACCCACGCCGTGTAGGCGAGCACGATCGGCAGAAAAATGATGACGGCCACCAGCATGATCTCGAGCGTCATCTTGCTCGAGGTTGCGTCCCAGACGGTGAGGCTCGAACGCGGGTCGAGCGAGGAGGGCATGATGAATGGGAACATCGAGAAGCCCGCAGTCAGAATCACGCCGACGATCTGCAGCCCCGTGCTCAAGAACGCGAGCCGCTCGAAGCGCGAGCCCGCAAGTGCGAACGCGAGCACGCCGCCGAGCACGCCCAGGGCGGGGGCGAGCGCCATCCACGGATAGAGCCCGTAATTCGCGAGCCAGAGCCCGGGCCCCGAATCGACGCTTTTCAGGAGTGGATTGGCCACCGTGTCCAAAGGCGCCGGCGACGTGATCGTATAGCCGCCGATGAGTGTCGCCACGAGCGCGCCCGCCACGAGGAACAACACGATCGTGAGCGCCGAGAAAAGCCGCAGCGCCTTCGAAGCGCGCATGGCGACGACGCCATCGGTCTTCCTCTTCAGGAACGCCGCGCCGTGGGCGGTGAGCATGCAGAGGCTCACCAGTCCGCAGATCAGCGCGAACGGATTGAGGAGTGCGAAGAAGCTGCCGTGATACGTCACGCGCAGATCCGTGTCGTAGGCGAACGGCACGCCCTGGAGCAGATTGCCGAACGCCACGCCGAACACGAGCGCGGGCACGAAGCCGCCGATGAAAAGACCGCAGTCCCAGCCCTGGCGCCATCTCACATCGACGCGCTTGCCGC
This sequence comes from Paraburkholderia nodosa, assembly GCF_001718195.1. Classification (GTDB taxonomy): domain Bacteria; phylum Pseudomonadota; class Gammaproteobacteria; order Burkholderiales; family Burkholderiaceae; genus Paraburkholderia; species Paraburkholderia nodosa_A. The sequence continues at coordinate 67,694 of NZ_MCNV01000007.1, read as the reverse complement.
GATAGTCGAAGCCCACGGGACGGAAAAACAGCGAGAACAGCACGAGCAGCATCGCGAAGTAGAAGCCCGAGAACGACGCCGCATAGGCGAGCGGCCACGCGGCGAACATCGCGCCGCCCGCCGTGATGAACCACACCTGGTTGCCTTCCCACGTCGCGCCGACCGCGTTGATGACGATGCGGCGCTCCTCATCGGTCTTGCCGACGAAGGGCAGCAGCACGGCCGCACCCATGTCGAAGCCGTCGGTGAGCGCGAAGCCGATCAGCAGCACGCCGATCAGCACCCACCAGATCAACTTGAGCGTCGCGTAGTCCATGGCGTGTTTCCTCGCGTCTTTCGGTGTCTTGCAGCGATCACGAGACCTTGCCGCTGGTGGCCAGCGCGGCCGTCTGCTCGTGGAAGTAGCGACCGGTATGCAGCGACGAAGGCCCGAGGCGCGCGTACTTGAACATCAGCGTGATCTCGATGATGAAGAGCAGCGTGTAGAAGATCACGAAGCCCGCGATGCTCAGCATCACGTCGCCGGGTGCGAGGCTCGAAGCCGAAAGACGCGTGGGCAGCACTTCCGCGATGGTCCACGGCTGGCGGCCGGTTTCCGCGACGACCCAGCCGAACTCGGCGGCGAGCCACGGCAGCGGAATCGCCACCAGCGCCCAGCCGAGGAACCAGCGGCGGCTGTCCTTGAGCAGCGAGCGCTGCGCACAGAACCAGAAGGCGAGTACGAAGGTCACGAGAAAGAGGATGCCGAGGCCCACCATCACGCGAAACGACCAGAACACCGGCGCGACGGCCGGAATCGCCGTTCGCGACGCGGCCCTGATCTGGCCGGAAGTCGCGTCGACCACGTTCGGCGTGAACCGCTTCAAGAGCAGGCCGTAGCCGAGATCGGCCTTGTGCGCCTCGAACACGTCGCGCGTTTCGGTGTCGGCGGTGCCTTCCTTCATCTTTTGCAGCGCGGCATAGGCGAGCATGCCATTGCGGATGCGCACTTCGGCGCGGCCCATCAGGTCTTTCAGGCCGATCACGGGCGTGTCGATCGAGCGCGTGGCGATGATGCCCATCAGCCAGGGAATGCGGATCGCGTAGTCGGTGCGCTCTTCCTTCTGGTTAGGCAAACCGAATAGCGTGAACGGCGCGGGGGCGGGCGCGGTTTCCCATTCGGCCTCGATGGCGGCGAGCTTGACCTGCTGCACCACGCCGTCGGTGTAGCCCGATTCGTCGCCGAGGATCAGCACGCATAGCGTGGACGCAAGGCCGAAGCCCGCGGCGATCGCGTACGAGCGCAGCGCGAACTCGACGTCGCGCCGGCGCAGCAGGTACCACGACGAAATGCCGAGCACGAACATCGACGCCGTCACATAGCCGGCCGAAACCGTGTGCACGAACTTCACCTGCGCGACGGGGTTGAAGATCACCGCGAACAGGCTGGTGAGTTCCATGCGCATGGTTTCGTAGTTGAACGACGCACCCACGGGGTTCTGCATCCAGCCGTTGGCGATGAGAATCCACAGCGCCGAGAGGTTCGAGCCGAGCGCGACGAGAAACGTGGTGAAGAGGTGTGCGCCTTTCGACAGGCGATTCCAGCCGAAGAAGAACACCCCGACAAAGGTCGATTCGAGGAAGAACGCCGCGAGCCCTTCCACGGCGAGCGGCACGCCGAAAATGTCGCCCACGTAGTGCGAGTAGTACGACCAGTTGGTGCCGAACTGGAACTCCATCGTGAGGCCGGTGGTGACGCCCATCGCGAAGTTGATGGCGAAGAGCTTGCCCCAGAACTGCGTCATGTCCTTGTAGATCTCCTTGCCGGTCATCACATAGACGGACTCCATGATGACGAGCAGCCACGAGAGGCCGAGCGTGAGGGGCACGAACAGGAAGTGGTAGAGCGCGGTGATGGCGAACTGAAGACGCGAGAGTTCCACCGATTCAATCGTGGGCATGACGGTCTCCTCGCGGGGGCGGCATGGTCTGGGATGGGGACACTGACGGCTTGAGCGCCGTAGACTCGGGCACGGCCAGGATGGCCTGCGCGACAGCGGCAGGCGGCATGTTCATGTCTTCTGCCTGCGGATGATTGAAGAATGCGTATTTGAGCGCCATCAAGAGGATGAGCTTGACGGCAAGAACGAGGGCAATATCGCGCGCGAAGGTGGGGCCGCGCATCCACTGGAGGATGCGCGTGCGCAGCAGCGACGATGTGCGCTGGCGTTGACCGGATGCCGGGATCATGGCGACGGGTGCCCTCGAACGCGTTACGAGGCCAGACCGCGGCGCGGCCTCTGGCTCACCACCTCGAAATCATCTTAGGGTGGAATCAGCGAGGCCGGTGCGAAGGTGCGCAGCGTGTGGTGCGCGCAAAAGAAAAACCCCGTTCGCGGGAACGGGGTTTTCGGTGTGCCGGTGAGACCTGGCGACGCTTACGCGTAGTCGGCGAGGGCGGTGCGCATCTTCTTCATGGCGCTCGCCTCGATCTGGCGAATGCGCTCGGCCGAAACGCCGAACTCGTCGGCCAGCTCGTGCAGGGTCGAGCCGCCCGAACCATCGTCGTCCACGTTGAGCCAGCGCGCCTCGATGATGCGGCGGCTGCGTGCGTCGAGCGCTTCCAGCGCGCTCGCAATGCCGTCCGACTGCAGGCGGTCGCGCGAACGTGCGGCGAGCACGGCGCTCGGCTCGCTGTGCGAGTCGGCGAGCCAGGCGATCGGGGCGAACGACTCCTCGCCGTCTTCGGTCTGGCCTTCGAGCGCGATGTCGGCGCCCGACAGGCGCGTTTCCATCTCCACGACCTCTTCGCGCTTCACGTTCAGTTCCTGCGCGAGGCCGTCGATTTCTTCCGGCGTGAACGACTGCAGGCCCTGCTTGTGGCTGCGCAGGTTGAAGAACAGCTTGCGCTGCGCCTTGGTCGTGGCGACCTTCACCATGCGCCAGTTGCGCAGGATGTATTCGTGGATCTCAGCCTTGATCCAGTGCATGGCGTACGACACCAGGCGCACGTTCTGCTCGGGGTCGAAGCGCTTCACGGCCTTCATCAGGCCGATGTTGCCTTCCTGGATCAGGTCGGCGTGCGGCAGGCCATAGCCGAGATAATTACGCGCGATCGACACCACGAGGCGCAGGTGCGACAGCACCAGGCGGCGCGCGCCTTCAAGATTGTTCTGCTCGCGAAACTCGGTCGCGAACTGACGCTCTTCTTGTGGCGTCAGCATCGGGATCCGGTTCACGGCCTGAATATAAGCGTCGATGTTGCCCAGCTGGCCGGGCAACAGGGAAGCATTCGCGAGCGCCAATGAGCCCCCGGCCTTGGCCGACGACGGGCTCAGCGTACTCGGAAGGGTCATGGTCATTGCGTTGCTCACGTAGCGAACTCCTCAGGAATCTTGCGAAAGTCAGACACCGACTCCACGGTGGATGTTAGCACTCTGAATCCCCGAGTGCTAATACTTGGAGTCTGTAGGGGCTTCAAGGTTCCTTGATTCCTATCGAAATGGTTGTATCGATAGATTACACTAAACGCCGGCAATCAAGCAGGGCGGGGCCCGGCGCCCGGCGCAGGCCTGCGCAAGGGGCAGGCCGAAGGAACACTCTAGAACGGGACAGCGTCCGGCGCGAAGTGCGCGGGAAATAAGGGGTGAAATCAGCGACGTTCGACGGGCCGCGCAGCGCCAGGACCTTGCCACAGAATCTGAGAAATAGACATCGGATAAAGCGGAAAGTGCTGCGCTGCGACATCCGGGCGCGGCCGCCGAGATGTCGCTACGCCAGGCGCAGTTCTCACCGGGCGCGTGGCGTATCCACCATAGATGGAGGCGATGTCTTTGATCGCAAGTATCCTTGCGCCAAAACCTGGTATAAATTTCAGCCAGACGTATGCAGAAATCTTCGGCGGAGATCTGCGCTCAGGCGCGGGCCAACGCGCAAGGGGCTCAAGCGATGGCGGCAAAACTGATCGATGCGATTCGCGGACTTGAGCGCGAGCGCTTTCGCGCGATGGTCGACGGCGACGGCACGTCGCTGGACCAGTTGCTGTCCGATCACGCGACCTTCGTCCACACCAACGGCAAACGCGAGACCAAGCAGCAGTTCATCGACGCGATCACGGCCGGCCGCCGCCGCTACCGCCAGATCGAGATCCAGTCGCAGGACGTGCTGCACGCGGGCAACGAGGCCTGCGTGGTCTCCGGCCGCGTGTTGATCGAGATGGAAGCGAACAACGGTGCGCTGCTCTTTCCGATTGCCTATACGGCGATCCAGACGCAGGAAGGGGGCCACTGGCGTCTGCTCGCATGGCAGGCGACGCGTTGCGCGATCGAGTGATGACCGGTAAGTCCACTCGCTGAAACGCCGTGTAGGCGCTTCAGGCGCACGCCGGCGGCCCGTTTTGCCGCCGGCGCTCAACAATGCCGCCGATTTCCCTGCTGAAACCCAAACTGCTTCGCGCACAGCGCGCGACACGCGCGAAAGGCGTCAGGCCGCCGCGCGCCGATCCACTTGCGGCCAGGCCGCGCGGTTCACCGCGCTGACCACTGCCGCGACGCACGCATGGACCGCGTCTTCGCCCACGCCGACGCCGTGGCGCAGCGGCTGGCCGCCCACGCGCGCGCCGACGAACACGGCCGTACCGCCCTGCGAGGTGCGCTCAGTCTCGAACGACGTGATTTCAATGTGCTCGCCGGCGAGTGCCGCGATGGCGGCGGCCACAGCTTGCGCATGTGCCTCATCGCTGCTCGTGACAGCCGGCATGGCCACATCACGGCCTTCCCAGCGCACGCGGCCCGAACCGGCGTTGGCAACCGGCCCGCGCGTTTCGAAGTACTCACGCGCGAACAGTGCGCAGACCGCCTCGCCCGTGATCTCTTCGCCAGACGTATCGGCGACGGTCTGCACGGCGTGGCTGAACTCGATCTGCACGCGGCGCGGCGGCGTGAAGCCCATGCCGCGCTCGAGCAGATAAGTCGCGCCACCCTTGCCCGACTGGCTGTTCACGCGGATCACCGCGTCATAGCTGCGGCCGAGGTCGGCGGGATCGATCGGGAGATACGGCACTTCCCAGACGGCGTCGGGCTGCTGCTGCGCGAAGCCCTTGCGGATCGCGTCCTGGTGCGAGCCCGAGAACGCCGTGAACACGAGGTCGCCCGCATACGGATGACGCGGATGCACGGGCAACTGGTTGCAGCGCTCGACCACGCGGCGCACGGCGTCGATGTCCGAGAAGTCGAGGCCCGGGTCGATGCCCTGGGTGTAGAGGTTCATCGCGAGCGTGACGAGATCGACGTTGCCGGTGCGCTCGCCGTTGCCGAACAGGCAGCCTTCGATCCGGTCCGCGCCCGCGAGCAGCGCCAACTCGGCGGCGGCCACCGCCGTGCCGCGGTCATTGTGCGGATGCACCGACAGCACGATGCTGTCGCGGTACGCGAGATTGCGGTCCATCCACTCGATCTGGTCGGCGTAGACGTTGGGCATCGCCGCTTCGACGGTCGCCGGAAGATTCACGATCATCTTGTGATCGCGCGTCGGGCGCCACGTCTGGGCCACCGCGTCGCAGACTTCGCGCGCGAAGGTCAGCTCGGTCATGCTGAAGGTTTCGGGCGAATACTGGTAAATCCAGTGCGTTTGCGGGTTCTTGTCGGCGTGTGCGCGGATGATGCGCGTGCCTTCGACCGCGAGCGCTTTCACTTCCTCCTTCGACTGGCCGAACACGATCTTGCGGAACGACGGGCAGATCGCGTTGTAGAGGTGGACGATGGCGCGCGGCACGCCTTCGAGCGCTTCGAACGTGCGTGCAATCAATTCTTCGCGCGCCTGCACGAGCACTTCGATCGTCACATCGTCGGGAATGCGTTTTTCGTCGATCAGCTTGCGCACGAAATCGAAGTCGGTCTGCGAAGCGGACGGAAAGCCGACTTCGATTTCCTTGAAGCCGATCGCGACGAGCATTTCGAAGAATTCGGTCTTCTGCTCGATGCTCATCGGCTCGATCAGCGACTGGTTGCCGTCGCGCAGGTCGGTGCTCATCCAGATCGGCGCGCGCTCGACGGCGCGCGTGGGCCATTTGCGGCCGTTCAATCGGATGGCGGGGAAGGGGCGGTACTTCTCGGCGGGATTACGCAACATGACGAGCCTCGTTCTTCATGGTGTCGTTTGCGATGGTGGTCGGCAGCGGGCGGTTGGCGGGCTGGCGACGGAGCACGATGCGCGAAACCTCACGCGTACGGGCGGAAACCTCGGACGCGAAGAAGACGGCCACGGTGACGGCGGTAACCGGCGCGGCGAAAGCGGACGTGAACGATGCCCATGCAACGTGCATTTTGACCTCGCGACTCGTCCGAACGGTAAGCGGACGAATGCAGACGACAAGTTGTAGAGATACAGCGGATTTGGGGTACTGCGAGAACTGCTTTGGGAGGACCGCGGTGACCGGAGGAGGGGTCGTTGCGGCGCTACACCAGCTTTAGGCCAGGCGTAGCGATAGGGCCGATAGTCGGCCGAAGGTAATTCGGAGGGTGTTCGGGTAGGAACGCATCCGTCCAATGTAAATCAGGGCGGATGCGCGTGTCAACTGCGAATTTGCTGGTTGGCTGCGTGAAGAAGCGTGAAGATGGCCGATGAAGCGCGCCGATACGCTTGCGGCGGAACACGCGCGTCGCCCCCCGCGCGGCCCTCGGCGGCTTGAGCGCCGGGTTTTCGGGTTCGATCGTCAGCGCTTCGCGATGCGTTTGATCGTCTCGATCTGGCGCGAGAGCGCATCCGGCACCGGCGCTTCGCCGCGCTGCACGGCATCGATCCAGGCGGCTGTAGTCGGTGCATCGCGGCCTTCGGGGAGATCGATTTCGGGCGCGCCGGGCGACGAGCGCTCCGGTTCGACCAGCGTTTCGCAGATGCCGTCGTGCAGCCAGTCGACCTGCACCTGGCGGCGGGTATCGGCGACGGCTTCGCCCTCAGTGCCGCGCGCGAGCAACGCGCCGCCCACCGCCGCTTCCGGATGCGCCGCGAAGAGGGCGCTGAGGCTTTCGCGGTACGGCGGGTGCGTGTAGTTCACGAGACGCAGGCCCGGCTCCGCGAACGGCTGCAGCAGCTTCACGAGCGTATGCGTGGAGTTGCGCACGCCCATGCGCCGGCGCATCGAGAGCAGGCGAGCGAGTTTGGGCGCGAGCGTGTCGATCGACGAAAACGCCACGCGGCCCGACGCCAGTTGCGCCTCGATTTCGGCGTGATCGCGTGCTTCGGGACGATTCAGCGCCGCGAAGATTTCCGCGCTCGTGACACGACCCGGATCGGTCACGACGCCGTGCACGAGCGTCGGCACACCTTCGCGCGCGAGCAGCAAGGCGAGCAGCGGCACGAGATTCGGCTGCTTGCGCGCGCCGTTGTAGCTTGGGATCGACACAGGCCGATAGTCGCCTCGCGGCACCGCGAGCGGCGCGAACGAGGCGTGCGCCGCGCAGAGCATGGCGGCCAGCTCATCCGCGGTTTCGCCCTTGAGGCGGTAGGCGAGCAGCACCGCGCCTAGCTCCAGCTCGGGCACGCGGCCGTCGAGCATGGCGGCGTAAAGGGCGTGCGTGTCTTCGGACGAGAGCGAGCGAGCGCCGTGCGGTCCGCGGCCGATCTCCTTGATGAAGCGGGCGCACGGGAAGATGTCGGTGGAGTCGGCGGTGGTCATGGGCGCGGTTCGTTCGACGGCGTGCCGAGGGCCGCCGTCGTATTGAAATGGGGATGCGGGAAGTATCGCACGAGCACGCGGTGCCTCGCCGGCCGCGCCCGGCCGGCCGCGTGAAGACGCCGCCGCGCACGCCCACCGCCGCGCGTTACACTCGCGATTGTTCTGACGGCGCAAGCCGCGCGATCGACAGGCACGCGTGCTTCGTGCACGCGCCATCACAAAGACGGAGAACTCCATGACGTACGTATTCGAACCGGCGGCACTCGCCTCGGTGCCGGTGGCAGGCACCGACACGCGTTTCCCGGTGCGGCGCATCTATTGCGTTGGCCGCAACTACGAAGCGCATGCGCGCGAGATGGGCCACGATCCGAACCGTGAACCGCCGTTCTTCTTCTCCAAGCCCGCCGACGCCGTGCTCTACGTTGCACCGGGCTCGACCGCCGAATTTCCGTACCCCGCGCAATCGCAGAACGTGCACTTCGAGATGGAACTCGTCGCGGCAATCGGCAAAGGCGGCAAGGACATTCCGGTCGCGAGCGCGCTCGACCACGTGTTTGGCTACGCGCTCGGCCTCGATATGACACGCCGCGACTTGCAGGGCGAGGCGAAGAAGCTCGGTCGTCCGTGGGATACGGCCAAGGGCTTCGACCATTCGGCGCCGATCGGCCCGATCCATCCGGTTTCAAAGATCGGCCCGCTCGAGAAGGGCGAAATCTGGCTCGCAGTCAACGGCGAGGAGAAACAGCGCTCGGATATCTCGCAGATGATCTGGCCGGTTGCCGACACGATCGCGTTCCTTTCGACGCTGTTCGAACTCAAGGCCGGCGACCTGATCTACACGGGCACGCCCGAAGGCGTGGGCGCCGTGGTCAAGGGCGATCTGATGACGGGCGGTGTGGCAGGAATCGGCGAATTCGCCGTGCGGGTCGTCTGAGCGGCGCGCGCCGCAGCACGATTCAAGAGGAGCAAGAGAGGAGCATGAAGCTTTACAGCTATTTCCGCAGTTCGGCATCGTATCGGGTGCGAATTGCGCTGAATCTGAAGAACCTGTCGTACGAGTACGTCCCGGTTCACCTCGTGCGCGACGGCGGCGAGCAGCTCAAGCCCGCCTATCGCCAGGTGAATCCCGATGCGATCGTGCCGTCGTTCGTCGACGACGAAGGGCACACGCTTCAGCAGTCGCTCGCGATCATCGAATATCTGGAAGAGACGCATCCCGAGCCGCCGCTGCTGCCGAAGTCGCCCATCGATCGCGCTCATGTGCGCTCGCTCGCGCTGCAGGTGGCGTGCGAGATTCATCCGGTGGACAACCTGCGCGTGCTCAAGTACCTCAAGCACACCGTAGGCGCCGACGACGCGACGAAAGACGCGTGGTACCGCCACTGGATCGAGGCGGGCTTCGCGACGCTCGAACAGCGGCTCGCCAGCGATCCGCGCACCGGCAAGCTCGCTTTCGGCGACACGCCGACCGTCGCCGATCTTTGCATCGTGCCGCAGGTCTACAACGCGAACCGCTTCAAGATCGACACGACGCGTTACCCGACCATTCAGCGCATCAACGACTACGCGCTCACGCTCGACGCGTTCGCGCGCGCCGCGCCGGGCGTGCAGCCGGACTCGGAATAAGCGTCTGACCGGTTTGCACTGGCCGCGACAATGAAAAAGGGCGTCGTTCGTGAGAACGACGCCCTTCGTACATTCAAAGCCGGGTAATTGCGCGCTATCAGCTGCCAAGCAGCGCGTCGGCGAATTCTTCGGCCACGAACGGCTGCAGATCTTCGACCTTTTCGCCCACGCCGATGAAATACACGGGGATCGGGCGTTGCCGCGCGATCGCGGCGAGGATGCCGCCCTTGGCGGTGCCGTCGAGCTTCGTGACGATGAGGCCGGTGAGGCCGAGCGCGTCGTCGAAGGCCTTGACCTGTGCGAGCGCGTTCTGGCCCGTGTTCGCGTCGATCACGAGCACCACCTCGTGCGGTGCGCCGTCGAATGCCTTGCCGATCACGCGCTTGACCTTCTTCAGCTCGTCCATCAGATGCAATTGCGTGGGCAGGCGGCCAGCGGTGTCGGCCATCACCACGTCGATGCGGCGCGCTCGCGCGGCGCTTACGGCGTCGAAGATCACCGCTGCCGGGTCGCCGCTTTCCTGCTGCACGACCGTCACGTTGTTGCGCTGGCCCCAGATGGCGAGCTGTTCGCGCGCGGCGGCGCGGAACGTGTCGCCGGCGGCGAGCAGCACGCTCTGGTCGAAGCTTTGCAGATGCTTGGCGAGCTTGCCGATGCTGGTGGTCTTGCCGGCGCCGTTCACGCCCGCGATCATCATCACGAGCGGCTGTGCACGGCCGAGCATGAGCGACTTCTCGAGCGGCTTGAGCAGGCCGATGAGCAGCTCGCGCAGGGCGTTCTTCACCTGCTGTGCGTCGGTCAGGCGCTCGGCGCGTACCTTCTGGCGCAGCGTTTCGAGCAGATATTCGGTCGCGTCGACGCCCGCATCCGACATCAGCAGCGCGGTTTCGAGCTCTTCGTAGAGATCGTCGTCGATCTTCGCGTTGACGAAGATGCTCTGGATGTTCGAGCCGGTTTTTGAGAGCCCCGACCTCAGGCGCTTGAGCCACGATTGCCTGGCTTCGGGCTCGAGCGCGGGCGGCGGGACAATCTCGACGGTTTCCGGTTCGTCGTCATTGTCGACGGCTTGCTGCGGCTCGACCGGAGCGGTCACGGCCGGTGGAGCGGAGGGCGCGGGCGGCGTTTGGTGCGGCGCGCTGGCGGCCTGATCAACGGCCTCGTCCGGCGCCTCGAGGGCGGCTTCGTCCTGCGCATTCTCGGCCGGCGCGTTCTCGGCGTCCTTCGAGCCGCGGAATCGTTTGAAGAAACTGAACATGGTCTGGGGTGGGTCAGGCGCGCTGCGGGTCGGACCGAGGGGCGGTCAGCGACAGCATGGAAGAGGTAACGCGCGGAAAACATGGCATTTTATCAGGCGCGTTAGCTGGAGTCGCTGCGGCATCGCCGTGGGAGCGTTGCGGCGCGCACGCGGCACCTGCGCGCCCCTGTGGTAACGTGCGCGCATTGGAGGGCGCGATGCGAAAGCGTCGAACCCCACAGTCGAGTTCCGCCGGCAAGTTGACTGCCAGCGGTCAAATGCACGCAGCGGTACGACCCAACGCATGACCCGTTCCTCACCTTCACGTGGCCAAGGCGGCCGCACCCATCAGCCCGATCCCCGCGCACGTGGCGGCGGCGGTGCGCACACGATCCGCATCATCGGCGGCGACTGGAAGCGCACGCCGCTGCCGGTGCTCGACCTCGACGGTTTGCGTCCGACCCCCGATCGCGTGCGCGAGACGGTCTTCAACTGGCTTGGCCAGCGTCTCGACGGTCTGCGTTGCCTCGACCTTTTCGCGGGCAGCGGCGGCCTCGGCTTCGAGGCGGCCTCGCGGGGCGCCGCGCGCGTCGTGATGGTGGAGCGCAGCGCGCGCGCCGCCGCGCAACTGCGCTCGAACCAGGCGCGGCTTGGCGCGCGCATGATCGAAATCGCAGAAGCCGACGCACTGCGTCTCGCGGCCAATCTCGCGCCAGGCTCGTTCGATGTGGTGTTCCTCGATCCCCCGTTCGGCGACACCGCGCTGCTCGAGCGCTCACTCGAACTGGCTGCGCCGCTCGTCGCCCCGGACGGCTGGCTTTACGTGGAGTCAGGTGAGCGTATCGATCCAGCTGCGCGGCCCGTGCTGGCGGGCTGGAGCGTGGTGCGCGAGGGCCGGGCCGGCGCCGTTCACTATCATTTGCTGCAGCGCGAAAATGAGGAATAATGCGCGTTCGATAAGAAGCGGCGGGCGGCCTGGCCGTCACGCACGCACGTGCGCATGCGTCGCCACGGCACTGCATTGCGCCCCATTTCTGTTGAGAGGAGAAGCCTCATGGTAGTCGCCGTGTACCCCGGTACCTTCGACCCGCTCACGCGCGGCCACGAAGATCTCGTGCGGCGCGCGTCGAGCATTTTCGACACGCTGGTAGTCGGCGTTGCGGACAGCCGCAACAAGAAGCCTTTCTTCTCGCTCGACGAGCGGCTCGAGATTGCCCACGAGGTGCTCGGCCACTATCCGAACGTGCAGGTCATGAGCTTCAAGGGGCTCCTGAAGGACTTCGTGCGCACCAACAACGCACGCGTGATCGTGCGCGGCCTGCGCGCGGTGTCGGACTTCGAGTACGAATTTCAGATGGCGGGCATGAACCGTTACCTGCTGCCCGACGTCGAGACGATGTTCATGACGCCATCGGACCAGTATCAGTTCATTTCGGGCACGATTGTGCGCGAAATCGCCCAGTTGGGCGGCGACGTGAGCAAGTTCGTGTTTCCGTCCGTGGAAAAGCGCTTGCAGGACAAGGTGGCCTCGATGGGCGCCCCGGTTACGAAGGTGTGAACGCCCGGCCAAAGCAGCGTAAACTGTCGGGCTAAGCAACGTGTGAGCCGGCCTTCGCGCCGGCGGGAAGTGAGAACAGCATGGCCCTGATGATTACCGACGAGTGCATCAATTGCGACGTGTGCGAGCCCGAGTGCCCGAACGACGCGATCTCGATGGGCCCGGAAATCTATGTGATCGACCCGAAGAAGTGCACCGAATGTGTCGGCCATTTCGATGAGCCGCAGTGCATCCAGGTGTGCCCGGTGGAGTGCATTCCCAAGAATCCGGAGCATGTCGAGTCGCCCGAGCAGTTGATGCAGAAGTACCACGCGCTGACGGCCGCCAAGAACAACGCCTGAATCGCGTAATTCTGCGGAAAATAAAAAACGCGCCAACTGGCGCGTTTTTTTTTCATCCTGCCGTCTTCTTACGCGACGGTGGCCTTCAATGCGTCGATGAGCGTGTCGCACTCGAGATCCGTGCCGATCGAGATACGCAGATGCTGTCTCACGCGCGGCGCGTTGAAATGGCGCACGAAGATCTCCTTTTCGCGCAGTTTGGCCGCAATTGCCGCCGCGTCGTGCGCAGAATGCGTCGCGAACACGAAATTCGCCGCCGAAGGCACCACGTCGAAGCCGAGCGCGGTGAGCGCGGCCGTCAGGCGCTCGCGGCTGGCGATCACGCGCGCGCTCGTGGTCTTCAGCCACTCGCCGTCTTCGTAAGCGGCGGTCGCGGCGGCTTGTGCCAGGCGGTCGAGCGGGTACGAGTTGAAGCTGTCCTTTACGCGGTTGAGCGCGTCGATGAGATCGGGGTGGCCGAACGCGAAGCCCACGCGCATGCCCGCGAGCGAGCGCGATTTCGAAGTTGTGTGCACGACCAGCAGGTTCGGATAGCGGTCGATCAGCGCAATCGCCGACTCGGCGCCGAAATCCACATACGCTTCGTCGATCACTACCACGGATTCCGCGTTCGCCGCGACAAGCCGCTCGATTTCCGCGAGCGGCAGCGCGTGACCCGTGGGCGCATTCGGATTCGGGAAAATCACGCCGCCATTGGGCTGGCGGTAATCGTCGACGCGAATCGTGAACTGTTCCGTGAGCGGCACGGTGCGGTACTCGACCTCGTAGAGCCGCGCGTAGGTCGGGTAGAAGCTGTAGGTGATGTCGGGAAAGAGGATCGGCTCGTCGTGCTTGAGCAGCGCCTGGAAGGCGTGAGCGAGCACCTCGTCCGAGCCGTTGCCGACGAACACCTGCTCCGCGCGGATGCCGTGATGCGCGGCCACGGCGGCGCGCAGACGCTTCGCGACGGGGTCGGGATAGCGGCGCAGCGACTCGCCCGTCTCGCCCAGTTCGTGGCGGATCGCCTCGAGCACACGCGGGGAGGGCGCATACGGATTCTCGTTGGTGTTGAGCTTGACCGGCTTCGCGAGCGCGGGCTGCTCGCCCGGCACGTAGGGCACGAGCCGGTTGACGATGTCACTCCAGTAACGACTCAAGACGCTCTCCTTGTTTCAACCGTTGCGATGCAGCTGCATCACCGCGCGTTCGGCCTCGCCCTTCACGAACGTCGGCATCACGGCGAGCGCGCGTTCGATCGATGCGTCGATCACCTCTTGCTCTTCGCGGCGCGGCGGCTTGAGCACGAAGTTCGCGACATCGGGCTTTGCACCGGCGCGCGCGCCTTCGGGGATCAGGTCGCGCGGATGGCCGATGCCGATGCGCAAACGCCAATACTGCTGCGTCGACAGATGCGCGGATATGTCCTTCAGGCCGTTGTGGCCGCCGCTGCCGCCGCCGAGCTTGAGCTTGACGGCGCCGGGCGGCAGATCGAGCTCGTCGTGCGCGACGAGGATCTGATCGGGCAGGATCTTGAAGAACGCCGCGAGAGCGACGACCGATTGCCCCGAGCGGTTCATATAGGTCTGCGGTTCGAGCAGATGCACTTCCTCGCCGTAGAGTCGCGCCTTCGCGTAGTGGCCGTGGAAGCGCCGCTCGTCGCGCAGCGTCGTGCCGGCTTCGCGCGCGAGCTGGTCCACGAGCCAGAAGCCCGCGTTGTGGCGCGTCGCCGTGTATTCGGCGCCCGGATTGCCGAGCCCGACGATCAACCTGATCATTGTGGTGTTCCGCTTGCGTAAATCGATGAACTGACCCGCAAGTGTACGAAAAAGTGCGAAAAAAAACCCGCCGGGGCGAACCGCGGCGGGTCACGTCGACCGTTTCAGGGAAACGGATCGAGAGGATCGGCTCATTGAGGCCGCTGCGCTTACTCCGCAGCCGGCGCTTCTTCGCCTTCAGCAGCCGCCTGGGCGCCAGCCGGCACGGGTGCCGACACGATGACCGGGTTTTCCACTTCGACGTGCTGAACCAGCGTCACGCCTGCGGGCAGGGTGATGTCCTTGGCATGCAGCGATTGACCGGCTTCGATCTTGGCGAGGTCGACTTCGAGGAATTCCGGCAGTTGGCCCGGCAGGCACTGGATTTCGATTTCAGCCAGAACGTGCGAGATGATCGCGCCACCCGTCTTCACAGCCGGGTTGGTTTCCTGGTTCATGAAGTGCAGGGGCACCTTCGTGTGGATCTTCTTGCTCGGATCCACGCGCTGGAAGTCCACGTGCAGCACGAGCTGACGGAACGGGTGGTATTGCACGTCGCGCAGCAGCACTTGCTGCGACTTGCCGGCCACTTCGAGGTCGAGGATCGACGAGTGGAAGGCTTCCTTCTTGAGGGCGTGCCACAGCGCGTTGTGATCGATTTCGATCAGTTGCGGCTCGGCGCCGACACCGTAAACGATGCCAGGGGTCTTGCCAGCAATGCGCAGGCGGCGGCTCGCACCCGTACCTTGCAGGTTACGCTCGAAAGCGATGACTTTCATTTGATTCTCCATTGCACTGCCCGCGACCAGGCAGTAAAACGGGGCCTTTTCAGCAGAATGCCTGCCTTCCGGCCCCCAGCGATGCAGCGCGAACCATCGTCCGTTCGCGCCGATTACGTGCAAAAGCGCGGCGTCCTTGCGAACACCGCGCCTTGCGCGTCAATTCTTCTTAGCTTTCCGCGAACAGCGACATCACCGAGTCGCCGCGACGGATACGCGAGAACGTTTCGGCGAGAAGTCCTGCGCTCGTGAGCGAGCGGATCTTCGCGCACGAACGCGCTTCGGCGCCCAGCGGAATCGTGTCGGTCACGACGAGTTCGTCCAGAGCCGAAGCGGCGATGCGCTCGCCTGCGCCACCCGAGAGAACCGGGTGCGTGGCGTAAGCGAACACCTTCTTCGCGCCGCGTTCCTTCAGCACTTGCGCTGCCTTGCAGAGCGTGCCGGCGGTGTCGACCATGTCGTCCATGATCACGCAGGTGCGGCCTTCGACTTCACCGATGATGTTCATCACTTCGGCGACGTTCGCCTTCGGACGACGCTTGTCGATGATGGCGAGATCGCAATTCAGTTGCTTGGCGAGCGCACGGGCGCGCACCACGCCGCCGACGTCCGGCGAAACGACCAGCAGGTTCTCGTGATTCTGCTTGCGCAGATCGCCGAGCAACACGGGCGTCGCGTAGATGTTGTCGACGGGAATATCGAAGAAGCCCTGAATCTGGTCAGCGTGCAGATCCATCGTGATGATCCGCTCGACGCCGGCGATTTCCAGCATGTTCGCCACGACCTTCGCCGAGATGGCGACGCGCGCCGAACGGGGGCGGCGGTCTTGACGGGCATAGCCGAAGTAGGGAATAGCTGCGGTGATCCGGCCTGCGGATGCGCGCTTGAGCGCATCGACCATGATCATCAGTTCCATCAGGTTGTCGTTGGTCGGCGCGCAAGTCGACTGAAGGACGAAGACGTCCTTGCCGCGCACGTTTTCCTGGATTTCGACCTGGATTTCACCGTCGGAAAATCGGCTAACCATAGCCTTACCGAGGGGAATACCGAGGATCTTGACGACTTCCTGGGCAAGCGCGGGATTTGCGTTGCCAGTAAAAACCATCAGGCCGTCATGGCTGCTCATCATGCACCTGCTGCGGACTTTGGGGGGCGAGAGGAACTACTTGGGCGAACTGCTCCGGGTAACCCACAGAGCGAACTGCCTGGAATTTTTGGCAGGGGAGGAAGGACTCGAACCCTCGCATGCCGGAATCAAAATCCGGTGCCTTAACCAACTTGGCGACTCCCCTACACTCAACTTTGAGCCTGACTGACCGGTAGGACGATCAACCATGCAAAACTATGCCGCGAAAGCGAAGAGTGGATGCTTGTTCAGACTCGAGGCTACCGCGCTTCGCCAGTCCGGTTGTTCCGCAAGCAGTCTGGCCTGTGCCGATTCTGCTTCGGACCGACTGGCGAATGCTGCAAAAACGCTGGCACCCGATCCGGTCATCCGCGCTGGTGCGATGCTGTTCGAGACACTCTCAAACCATCGAAGCACCTGCGCTACTTCCGCGTATTTTCCTGCGACAACCGCTTGCATATCGTTATGACCGAAGCTGTCTGGCCATCCGTTCTGCGTTGCTTGCTGTGCAAGAAAGACTGCAATTGTGCAGGTCTTTGTGTCCCTTGTCAACGATTTTTCTGAAAAAATCTCGGCAGTAGGAACATGAACCCGCGGCGTCACGACCAAAAAATGACGCGGGGGCAATTGTACAGCCTCGAGGGCTTCGCCAACACCCTCCGCGAACGCATTTTTCCCGAACACGAAGAAGGGCACGTCCGCGCCCAGTTCGAGTGCGAGCGCCTGCAATTCCTCGCGTTGCAGGTTGAGCTTCCACAGGCGGTTGAGCGCGAGCAGCGTCGTGGCCGCGTCGGAGCTGCCGCCGCCGAGACCCGCGCCCATCGGCAGACGCTTTTCGATATCGATCTCGACACCCTCGCTCGTGCCCGTGTGTTCCTTGAGCAGCGTCGCGGCGCGCACGGTGAGGTCGTGCTCGGCAGGTACGCCTTCCACTTCCACGGTGCGCGTGATGCGGCCGTCGTGGCGGCGCGTGAAATGCAGCGTGTCGCCCCAGTCGAGCAACTGGAACACGGTCTGCAGATCGTGATAGCCATTGGGGCGCCGGCCCGTGATGTGCAGGAAGAGATTGAGTTTCGCGGGCGCTAGGCAGTCGCGCAGCGAGTCCTGGGTTTCGATCATGATGCTCTTGGGATGATGCCTGGATTCTGGCCGGCGCGTGCCGGCCAGATATTGCTGATGAGAGACCGCAACCGGCCCGCTTACTGGTCGAGCACGAGCTTGATCTGGAGCGGCGGTGCTTCGCGCGTGAGATTGACGCGTTTCACGCCATTGGCCGGCGCGTCGGCGTAGGCGACGTAATCGATGGTCCAGCCGTCCTGCTCGATCTGCGAAAGCCGCTGCGGATTCTGCGAGTCGGGCGTAGTGCGTGCATGCGAGGTGGGCGCGACCGAAGGCTGCAGCCAGTAGCGCAGCCCTTCCACGGGCAGGGCAAAGCCGAGCGCCTGCTGCATGAGCGTGCTCACGTTGTCGGCCGTGAGCGGCTGGCGGTTGGGCAGTTCCAGCGTGGCTTGCGACGGCGCGGAAGTGACGAGCGCGAGTGTCTGGCCGAGCGGATTGAGCAGTTGCAG
This sequence comes from Paraburkholderia nodosa, assembly GCF_001718195.1. Classification (GTDB taxonomy): domain Bacteria; phylum Pseudomonadota; class Gammaproteobacteria; order Burkholderiales; family Burkholderiaceae; genus Paraburkholderia; species Paraburkholderia nodosa_A. Next base: position 50,075 of record NZ_MCNV01000007.1, on the reverse strand, counting down.
CGTCACCGTCGAATCGGTCTCGTGCCAGTCGAAGTTGCCGTACGCGTTGCGCTGCTGGCCGTTCTGATCGACATATTGAACGGCGAAGCGGCCATGATAGGCGCGGTTCGTCTGCGTACTGAGCGACGTCGTGGCGTTCGAGGTGGAAGGTTGGCGCGGCGGCTGCTGCGTCGCGCAACCCGTCAGCGCGAGGAGCGCGGCCGCCGCTGCGCCGAGCGACGCGCGCCGTACGAAACTGGCTGCGCGCGCAACGGTGAGAGCCTGGGGGGAAATCGAAGTGAAAAAATCTGCCATCAGAGATCGTTGACCTGGAAGCGTTTGAGCGTCTTCAGGAGCGTGTCGTTGTCGGGTTCGAGCTTGCGGGCCTCGCGCCACGCGGCGCGTGCGCCGTCCTGGTCGCCGTTTTTCCAGAGCACTTCACCGAGGTGCGCGCCTATTTCCGCGTTCGGCTGGAGGCTGTAGGCCTTGCGCAAGAGCTTGATCGCGTCGGCATTGTCACCCAGGCGGTATTTGACCCAGCCCACACTGTCCATGATGAACGCGTCGTCCGGTGCGAGCGACGAGGCTTTTTCCACCAGTTTGTCGGCTTCCTGCAGGCGCTGATTGCGGTCCGCAAGCGAGTAACCGAGCGCGTTGTAGGCCTGCGGATTGTCGGGCTGCGTCTTGATCAGCTTGCGCAGCTGCGCTTCCATGACGTCGTAGTGGCCGGTTTTTTCCGCAGCCATCGCGTAGTCATAGGTGAGGTCCGGGTCGTCCGGGAAGTCGGCGGTCGCCTTCGCGAGCCGTGCTTCGGCTTCCGGGTAGCGCTTCGCGTCGAACAGGATCGCGGCGTCGGTGCGCGCGATCAGCGCCTGGTCGCGCGGATCGTCGGCCTGAATGCTCGCGAGCTGACGGCGCGCGTCGTCGGTCTTGCCTTCCTTGTCCAGGATCTGTGCGCGCGTGATCTGGGCCGGCACATATTGCTGGCTGTTGGGCTGGATCTTGTCGAGCCACTTCTGTGCGCCGGCGTCGTCCTTCTGCTCGACCGACAGTTGCGCGAGGTAAATATAGGCCTGACCTGGGTCGGCGGCCGGATTCTTCTCGGCAACCTGCGCGTATTGCGTCAGATACTTCTGCGCGGCGTCGAACTTCTTCTGCTGCACGCTGATGAGCGCGAGCGCCATGAGCGGCATCAGGTCGGTCGCGTTGTCCTTGTGCAGAATCTCGAACTGCTTCTGCGCGTCGTCGAGGCGGTCGGCAGCGAGATAGGTCTGCGCGAGTGCGAGACGCCCTTCACGCGACTTCGGGTTCTGCTGGACGTACTTTTCGATCGACGCAATGCCTTCGGCGCGCTCCTCCGGCCCCATCTGCGCGAGCATCAGCGCGGCGGGAAGGTAGTCGGGCTTGAGCGCGAGCGCCTGCTCGAACGACTTGCGTGCGCCGGGTGCGTCGTCGGCGAGCAGCTGCTGGCGGCCGATCGCGAGCTGCGCCTCGGGACGGTTCATGTCGTCCTTGAGCAGCGTTTTGAGCACATTCAGGCCGCCCACGCGATTGGGACCGCGCGAAAGCAGAAGCTGCAGCGAGAGGATCGCCTGGCCACGACTGTCGGCCGGTACCTTCGCGAGTTCGCGCGCAAGCAGCGGCTGGGCGTCGTCGGGCTTGCCCGCGAGCACGAGGAGTGACGCGTCGAGCTGCGCCGCGCGCTCGGAATCGGGCGCGTACTGCTGCCAGAGCTGCACCGCAGTCAGGGCGTCGGACGGGCTTTGCGCCGAGAGCGCGATTTCCGTCGCGCGCTGCGCCATGCGCGGGTCGTGCGTGTCGCGCGCGAGCGCGAGATACGTTTGAAAGGCGGGGGCAGGCTGGTCGCGCTGCAGCGCGATTTCCGCGGCGAGCACCTGGAAGACGATCTGGCTCGACAGCGGAACGGCCGGCAGATCCTTCTTCTCGTCGGGCGAGGGGGGACCGAAAGCGTCCGGCATGGTGACGGAAGTGTCGTCCGTGTCAGGGGACGGATCCTGCGCATATGCGCTCGACGTGGTCAACGCCCAGGCGGCGAGAACTGCGGCGCCAACGAGGCGACGCGCGAAGGCGGCAGGGGCGCGGGGCGTCGCGGGACGCTTCGCGAACAGCTTAACGAAAGACAGTTCCATGGAATTCCGTCGAATGTTTCGGTCGATTGTAACGCGCTGGCTACAATACGCGCACAACGCGCACACACGTTTACGCAAGTTGCAGACCAACCCGGACCAGCATCCGAATCAGGCCGCGAGATATGCCAGAGTTGCCAGAAGTTGAGGTTACCCGAAGGGGGATCGAACCGTGGGTCGCGGGCCGCCGCGTCGAGCGCGTGGAGGTGCGCAACCCCGCATTGCGCTGGCCCGTGCCGGCTACGCTCGCCCGTACGCTGCGCGGCCGCACGATACGTTCGGTTGGGCGGCGCGGCAAGTATTTGCTGTTCGAGGTCGACGAAGGCTGGTTCATCGTGCATCTCGGCATGACCGGCACGCTGCGCGTGCTGCGCAATCTGCCGAAGCCGCCGGCCGCGGAGAAGCACGATCACGTCGACTGGTTCTTCGACGACTTCACGCTGCGCTTTCGCGACCCGCGCCGGTTCGGCGCCGTGCTCTGGCACCCGCGCGAGGCTGGCGACGTGCTCGGCCATCCGCTGCTGGCGGCGCTCGGCATCGAGCCGTTCACACCGGCCTTCGACGGCGCGCTGCTCTTTCGCGAGACCCGCGGCCGCAAGGTCGCCGTCAAGCAGGCTCTCCTCGCGGGCGATATCGTGGTGGGCGTGGGCAATATCTACGCATCGGAAAGTCTGTTCCGCGCCGGTATCCGGCCGACGACCCCGGCGGGCCGCGTTTCGCTCGCGCGCTACGAACTCCTCGCGGATGCCGTGCGCGCCGTGCTCGCCTCGGCCATCGAGAAGGGCGGCAGCACGCTGCGCGACTTCGTCGGCAGCAACGGCGAAAGCGGCTATTTTCAGCTCGAATACTTCGTTTATGACCGCGCGGGCCAACCCTGCCGCGTGTGCGGCACGCCGATCAAACAGATCGTGCAGGGCCAGCGTTCCACTTATTTCTGTCCGCGCTGCCAGCGCTGAGCGCCAGGCATTTCCATGTACCGAACTTCTTCCACTTCCGCGCCGCTACCGGCTGGCGCGTATCCCGCTGAGCTGCTCACCGGTTTCGCGCCGCGCCTGATCGCCTGGCAGCGCGAGCATGGCCGTCACGACCTGCCGTGGCAGAACACGCGCGACCCGTATCGCATCTGGCTATCGGAAATCATGCTGCAGCAGACTCAGGTCTCGACCGTGATTCCGTACTACGCGCGTTTTCTCGAGCGCTTTCCCACGGTCGAAGCGCTCGCCGCTGCGCCCGACGACGACGTGATGGCGCTCTGGGCCGGCCTCGGCTATTACTCGCGCGCGCGCAATCTGCACCGCTGCGCGCAGGTCGTGGCCGATACCCACGGTGGCAAGTTTCCGCAGACGGTCGAGGCGCTCGCGGAGCTGCCCGGCATCGGCCGTTCGACGGCGGCGGCGATCGCGTCGTTCGCGTTCGGCGCGCGCGAAACGATCCTGGACGGCAACGTGAAGCGCGTGCTCGCGCGCGTGTTCGGCGTGGAAGGCTTTCCTGGTGAAAAGCGCGTGGAGAACGCGATGTGGACGCTCGCCGAAACGCTCGTGCCGGGTCCCGAAGCGAGCGACGCCGACGTGAGCGCGTACACGCAAGGCTTGATGGATCTTGGCGCGACGCTGTGCGGGCGGGGCAAGCCCGACTGCGCGCGCTGTCCGTTCGCGCAGGACTGCGTGGCGAACGCGACGGGACGTCAACGCGAACTACCCGCCGCGCGCCCGAAGAAGGCCGTGCCCACGCGGCGCACGTGGATGCTCGTGCTGCTCGACGGCGATGCGGTGATGCTGGAGAAGCGCCCGCCATCGGGTATCTGGGGTGGGTTGTGGAGCTTGCCCGAAGCCGCGGACGAACCCGCGCTCGCCGAGCGCGCGCGAGACTTCGGAGTGACGCCGGAGCGCGCGGCGTCGAGTTCGGCGCTCATGCCGCTCACGCATACGTTCACGCACTTCAAGCTCGACATCGAGCCGCGCGTGATCGAACTCAAGCGCAATGCCGCGCCGCTCGAAGCCAATGATGGACAGAGCGCATGGGTGTCGCTAGGCAACATCGACGCGTATGGCGTGCCCGCGCCGGTGCGCAAACTGCTCGATGGTTTGCGTGGACCGCTGATCTGAGTCAGCGAGCAAGCGGCATCAACGCTGCATCAAAGCAGCTGATGCTGCTGCATGTAGTGATGCACGATTTCGATACGCGCGCCGGCATCGTTCAACTCCATGAGCTTCTGACGCGCGCGCAGCGCGATCGGCAGCACCTCGGCCAGACGGTTCGATACCCACGAGGGATCGTCGAAGCGGAACGGCTCCGCAAACGGCAGGCTCGCGGAATCGCGCTCGCGGATCGTCGCGATGATGCGCTCGAGCACTTCCGCACACGCGCCGAATTGCGCGAGCTGTTTGCCGCCTTCCAGTGGAATATCTTCGGGGATCAACTCGGCCGTGCCCACGAGCAGGCCGTCGGCTTCCACGCGATGCGAGAGCAGATGAAAGCGTTGCGTGCCGTGAGCCTGGATATGCAGCATGCCGACGGTCTCGACATCGCATTGCTCGATGAGCGCGAGGCATCCCACGGATTCGGGCACGGCAGTCGTCTCGTCGGGCTGCGCGACTTCCGCGCCACTTTTGAGCAGGCACACGCCGAACGGCGTGTGCTCGCGCAGGCACTCGCTCGCCATGTCCAGGTATCGCGCTTCGAAGATCTTGAGCGGCAGCAGGCCGCCGGGGAACAGCACCGTATGCAGCGGGAACAACGGCAAACGGCCAAGCACGGCAGGAGACGAGGACATGGCGCAACGCTTTCGGTTAAGGGCCGCGCGATGCGCAGCCGGTTAGGCGATCAGCCGTGACGACTCTCCGACATCGAGAGGCGCGTCGCGGTGACGCACGATAACGTTCGACTCGCCGGCAAAGCGCGTGGCGAGCGTCTGGGCGATGTACACCGATCGATGTTGTCCGCCCGTGCAGCCGATCGCAACGGTGAGATAGCTGCGGTTGTCGGCGCGAAAATGCGGCAGCCACTTCGCGACGAACGCATAGACATCGTCGATCATTTCGTGGACGGCCGGCTGCGCATTGAGAAAGTCGATCACGGGCTGATCGAGCCCGGTGAGCGGGCGCAGGCGGGCGTCGTAATGCGGGTTCGGCAGCGTGCGCACGTCGAACACGAGGTCGGCGTCGAGCGGTACGCCGCGCTTGAAGCCGAACGATTCGAACGTGAGCATGAGCGAGCCGCGCTCGCCGCCGACGAACACCTTCACCCACTGGCGCAGTGCGTTGGAACTCAGGTTGCTCGTGTCGACCTGATGGCCGAACTCGGCGAGGTTCGAAACGAGTTCACGCTCGTGCTCGATCGCTTCTTCGAGTGACTTGAGCATGCCCACGTTGGCGTCGTGCGCGGCGGAGCCCGAAAGCGGATGGCGGCGGCGCGTTTCCGAGAAGCGCTGGATGAGCGACTGCGTGCTCGCGTTGAGGAAGAGCACGCGCACATCGTGGCGAAGCGCCAGGTCGCGGATCATCTCCGGCATGTCGTCGAACGACGAACTCGAGCGCGCATCGATAGCGACGGCGAGGCGTTCGTAGCCGTCGTCGCTGAGATATTGGGCGAGTTGCGGTAGAAAGCGCGGCGGCAGATTGTCGACGCAATAATAGCCGACGTCTTCGAGCGCATTGAGCGCCACTGACTTGCCGGAACCCGAAATGCCGGTGATCAGGATGATACGCATGGGAGAGTCGATGAACCCGATTGGGTCATCATAGCATCCGATCCGCGCGCCTGTATTGGCTCTCCGGGCCGCAGGCGCTCGTTTCGAGGGCGCGCACGGCGTACATTGCGCGCCTCGCCGGCCTCACCGCTTCGGGCGTCAGATCAGCTTGCCGGGAAACTGGCTGTCGGGGTCCTGCATGGCGAGACGCTGGCGGTCCATGAAGTCGCGCAGGGTGTCGATACCGCGCAATTGCAGGATCGTGTTGCGCACGGCGGCCTCGACCAGCACGGCGAGGTTGCGGCCCGCGGCCACCTGGATCGTGACCTTGCTGATGGGCAGGCCGAGCACGTCGACGGTCTGGCTCTCCAGCGGCAGACGCTGGAACTCGCCGTCCGGGCGGCGCACGAGTTGCACGATGAGCTTGAGCTTCATCTTCCGGCGCACGGCCGTTTCACCGAAGATCGTCTTGATGTCGAGCAGGCCGAGGCCGCGCACTTCGAGCAGGTTCTGCAACAGCGGCGGGCAGCGCCCCTCGACGAAATCGGGGCCGAGGCGCACGAAGTCCACGGCGTCGTCGGCTACGAGGCCATGGCCGCGGCTGATCAGCTCCAGACCCAGCTCGCTCTTGCCGAGACCCGAGTCGCCCGTGAGCAGCACGCCCATGCCGAGAATGTCGAGAAATACGCCGTGCAGCGTCGCGCGCGGCGCGAGAATGCGCGACATGTAGAGGCGCAGGCTGTCGATGACGGTGGCCGCCGACATCGGCGTGGTGAAGAGTGGCGTGGAAGAACGCGTGCAACGCAGCACCAGTTCGGGCGGCGCGGTCATGCCGTCGGCGACCACGAGAAACGGTGGTTCGAGCGCGATCAGCTCGGCCATGTGGCGCGAGCGGTCTTCGTCGGTCTGGCGCTGGTAGTAGTGAATTTCGGCGTCGCCGAGCACCTGGATGCGGTTCGGATGGATCAGGTTCAGGTGACCGACGAGGTCGGCGCTCGCCGTGGCCGTGGCCACCGTTTCGGTCGAAAAGCCGCGTTCCCAGCCTTCGTGCCCCGTCAGCCAGCTGAGTTTCAGCGTGGTGGCGTTGTCGTCGAAGATGCTTTGGGCGTTGATGCTGGAAGTGTCCATGAGTCGGTGACTCCGCGAGATGACTCGCTTAACGGCTGACTGAATTGCTGGCTAAATAATCCGCGCGACCTGGCCTGGGTGCGCTACCTGGGTGGTTCACGGCTGCCGGCGCCTTACGCTTCACCCCTGCAACGAGCGTCGAGCGCGCGCTGTTCGGCCGCGCGTACCGCGACCGCGCCTCGCAAGACGCCGCACATTACATCAAGGTTGCCACTGGGTGAGCAGGCGATGCAACGTTTCGCGGTCTTCTTCCGTATGGAGCCGCTCACGCGTTTCGCGATCCGACAGTAGTTGTGCGATCTCGGACAGGATTTCAAGGTGCTGCTGCGTGGCCTGTTCGGGCACGAGCAGGAAGATCAAAAGCGACACGGGCAGGCCGTCTGGCGCTTCGAAGGCGATCGGCTCGGCGAGGCGCACGAAGGCGGCCTGCGGCTGCTTCAGGCCCTTGATGCGGCCGTGCGGGATCGCGACGCCTTCGCCGAGGCCCGTGGAGCCGAGACGCTCGCGTGCGAAAAGATTGTCGGTAACCGTGCTGCGGGCGATGCCGTTCTGGTTTTCGAAGATCAGGCCAGCCTGCTCGAAGACGCGTTTCTTGCTGGTGACGGACAGGCCGACGACGACGTTCTCGATGGGAAGTATTTTGGCTAAACGATTCATGTTGGCAGGCGAAAACGTGGCCTGAATGCTCCACACCCCGACAGCTGACCGCTTTGGCGGAAGCTTTGGATCTGGCGACGAAGCCCGGTGCCGGGACCGTGGGGACCTGTTGGCGCGTTAGACCCCGTAATACGACTGGACCATTATAGAACAAGCGTCCACGCCGATGGTGCGATGCGCCACGCATGAGCGCAACCCTCGTTGCCCGGTTGCACCCAGCGGTAAAACCCAGCATTGCGCGTACTCACGAAAAAGCCGCCCGGTTTGGGCGGCTTCGCTTCGAGGGGCGGAGGATGAACTATCGACTCCAGCCCCGGTTCATGGCGTGAATCGCCACACAGGACACTGTGGGATCACTGCGGCGGGATTTCGATGATGGGCGCAGGCTGGTGCTTGATCGCCTCATGTTGATGTCCCTGCACGCGGTCCTTGTGACGTACGACCTGGCGGTCCAGCTTGTCGACCACGAGATCGATGGCGGCGTACATGTCGCCGTTCGCGCTCTCCACAAATATGTCCTTGCCTTTCAGATGAAGGTTCACTTCGACCTTCTGTCTCTTATCCTTTTCCTTATGGTTGTCGACCGAGAGGACCACATTGCCATCGATTACCTGATCGAAATGTCTTAGCACCCTGTCCAGTTTGGTGATCACGTATTCTCGCAACGCTGGCGTTACTTCGAGATGGTGTCCACTGATCTTCAGATTCATAGTGCTTCTCCAGGCTGATGGCCGCGTGACGCGTGAAGTGCGGCAATGCCGGTCGACTGTCTGCCAGAACGCGGCTCCCCGAAAGGCCTGCGACGGCGGGCGAACTCGGCCGGCCATGTCCGCCAACGGGCGTAGCGGCCGGAAAACGCCTGCTCCGAAAAAGCCGGAACAGGCTAAAGAGACTTGCGCAGATTGACGGCTGGAATCTTCAGCGCCTCGCGATACTTCGCAACGGTGCGTCGCGCGACCACGAAGCCCTGTTCTGCCAGCAGTTCGGCTATGCGGCTGTCTGAAAGAGGAGATTTGGTGTTCTCGGCTCCTATGAGTTGCTTGATGAGGGCGCGGATGGCGGTGGACGATGCAGCGCCTCCGGTGTCCGTCGATACATGCGATCCGAAGAAGTACTTAAATTCAAGTGTCCCGAATGGAGTCAGCATGTATTTACCGGTTGTCACACGCGAGACAGTTGATTCGTGTAGGCCCAGCGTATCAGCAATCTCCCTCAAAACCAAGGGGCGCATGGCGATTTCGCCGTGCACGAAAAAGTTCTTCTGACGCTCGACGATAGCCTGCGCGACACGCAGGATCGTCTCGAAGCGCTGCTGGATATTCTTGATGAGCCAGCGCGCTTCCTGCAGCTGCTGGCGCAGCGAACCGCTAGCCGGATCGCCACGGTTGTTGCGCAGGATATTCGCGTACAGGTGGTTGATGCGCAGCTTCGGCACCACCTCGGGGTTGAGTTCCGCATGCCAGTTCTGGCCGGTCCTCTTCACGATGATGTCGGGCACCACGTAATCGGCTTCGGCCTTGCCATACGACGAACCCGGGAACGGTTCGAGCGAACGGATCAGCGCATGCGCGTCACGCAGCTCGTCGTCGCCCGTCTTCAGTTGCTTGCGCAACCGCGTGAAGTCGCGCGCGGCGAGCAGTTCGAGATAGTTCGACACGATTTCGAGCGCGAGCGTGCGCGTGGGCGACGAAGTGACGCGCAACAACTGCAGCTTGAGGCACTCGGAGGCCGAGCGCGCGCCCACGCCCGCGGGGTCGAAGCTATGCAGCAGCGCTAGCGCCGCATTGAATTCGTCGGCGTCGACTTCGAATTCTTCGGGAATGTCGGCAAGAATTTCCTCGCAGGTCGCGCTGAGGTAGCCGTCTTCGTCGAGCGATTCGATGAGAAACGTGATGAGCGCGCGGTCGCGCTGGCTCGCGTTCGTTTCGCGCAACTGCGCCATGAGATGGTCGCGCAGCGTGGTGGTCGATTCGTGGATCTGCAGCGGCGGCAGGTCGTCGTCGTCGGAGGCGTTGCCCGAGCGGCCGTAATCGTCCAGGTTCCACTGGCTCGCGTCGCCGTTCGCGTCGCCGCCAAGGCCGTCGTATTCGTCCACGCCTCGCGGCTCGCTCTCGTTGTTTTCGCCGCTGCCGTTGGACGTCGAGGTGGAACTGTTCGCGCCCTGCATCGGCTCGGCGCCGGAGGGCGCGGGTGGCTGCGCGATGACCGAGCCGTCCGCGGCCACGCGCAGCGGGCTCGCGATCCAGTCGTCCTCGTTCTCGAGCAGCGGGTTCTGCGAGATCGCCGTCGCGACCTCCTGCTGCAGTTCGAGCGTCGACAGCTGCAGCAGCCGGATGGACTGTTGCAGTTGTGGCGTGAGCGCAAGATGCTGCGAGAGGCGGAGTTGGAGGCTGGCTTTCATGGCGGTGTGCGAACCATTGTAAAGAGTTTGCCACGCGGACGAAACCACGGGGCACTCGCAAAAACGAGCGTGCGCCACGCCGGTGCCTGCCCGGAATTTGGTGCGCAAACAGGGGCGCTCCCGGGCCTGCCATGCACCGTTTTGGGGGCAAGGTCGAGCAGTTACACGGGGAAACGCGAAAGATGAGGCCGGAAAAACGCGAAAGCGGATCGCGCGCGCCCGGGTGGGCGCTGCGGGACTGCGGTGAACGGGCGCGCGAGGCGCGCCCGGGGGCTTACATGCGGAAGTGCTCGCCGAGATAAACGCGGCGCACGTTCTCGTTCTCGATGATCTCGCCGGGTGCGCCGGCCGCGAGCACGCTGCCGTCGCTGATGATGTACGCGTGATCGCAGATGCCGAGCGTCTCGCGCACGTTGTGGTCGGTGATCAGCACGCCGATGTTGCGCTGCTTCAGGAACTTCACGATCTTCTGGATTTCCAGCACGGCGATCGGGTCGACGCCTGCGAACGGCTCGTCGAGCAGGATGAAGCTCGGATCGGTTGCGAGCGCGCGCGCGATTTCGACGCGCCGGCGTTCGCCGCCCGAGAGCGACAGCGCCGGATTCTCGCGCAGATGCGCGATTTGCAGCTCCTCGAGCAGCGCTTCGGCGCGCTCGGTGATGACGTCTTTCGACAGACGTTTGCCGTTGCCGTCGACCTGCAGTTCGAGCACCGCGCGGATGTTCTCCTCGACCGTGAGCTTGCGGAACACCGAGGCTTCCTGCGGCAGATACGAAAGACCGAGCGCCGCGCGCTTGTGGATCGGCAGAAGGCTGATGGAGCGGCCGTCGAGGTCGATCTCGCCCGCGTCGAGCGGCACGAGACCCACGATCATGTAGAACGACGTGGTCTTGCCGGCGCCGTTGGGGCCGAGCAGTCCGACCACTTCACCGCTCTTCACGTCGAGCGACACGTCCTTGACGACGGTGCGCGAGCCATAGCGCTTCTTCAGGTTGCGCACGACGAGCGTGCTCGTCTTGCCGGCCAGCTGGCGGCCGTAGCTTTGGGTGGCGGTGACGGTATTCACTGTGGCGGCGCTTCCTGCAGCTTGGTGGACGGCGTGAGGGCGGCCGGGGCGCCGGCGGGCGGCTGTGCGCCGGTGGCGGTGTTGCGCGGCGAGAGCATCGCGCGAACGCGGCCGCCGGGGTTGCCGGGACCCGCGACGTCCTTGCCGGAGCGCGCCGTGTAGAAGTCGTTCTGGCCGTCGTACGTGACGACGCTGCCGTGGACCTGATCCATCACCGTCGAGAGACCCTGCAGGCGGCGCACCGTCGCGCGCGTCGTGAGCGTGGTGAGGTCCTGCTTGCCGTCGTAGTCGATGCGCTCGGCCGTGCCGTCGACGTATTCGTCGAGGCCTTCGCGCTTCTGGCGGAAGTAGGCGAGCTTGTCGGCGGGCGTGCCCGGCGCGACAGTGCCGGTCGCGAACTGATAGCCCTGCGGGTCCTGGGTGACGACGAGCTTGTCGGCCTTGATGAGGATCGTGCCCTTGGTGGCAACCACGTGGCCCGTGAAGACGGTCTGCTGCTTCAGATCGTCATAGGTCATGTTGTCCGCTTCGATATTGAGCGGCTTGTCCTTGTCGGCGCGCTCGGCATGGGCCGCGGGCGCGAGGCCGGCGAACAGCAGCGCGCTGGCGAGCGCCATCAGCGCCGCGAAGCGTGCGCGGCGGGCGTCAGGCGAACGGCCGTTCAGTGGACGGGGAAGCGAATCGTTCATGCAATCGTGCCTTGCGTGGACGGCCCGGCGTTCAGGACGAGCCGCCGGAGTCTGCCGGGGCGATGGCTCCACGGACGTTGCCGAAGAGCTGGATGACCCGGGAGACATTGTTGTAGTTCATGCCGCTGGTGGCCATCATGACCGACTGGCCGCGTCGAAGTTTAACCGGCTTTTCGGTCAGGATCACATCGTCGTTCACGAGCACTTTGAAATGCTCGGAATCAGCCTGCATTTCGGGGTCGCCGGCGCCGGCCGCGCGCAGAATGCGCGCGTTGTCGTACAGATTGACGATCGAGGCGTCGGCGTTGACCGTGCCGCGCAGCCCGGTGGCCGTGACGATCGGCTTGCCGGGCTGGAATGCGCGCACGGCCGGGTTCGTGAGGTCGCTGTTCTCGTCGTCCTCGTAGTGAACCATATGCGTGGCCGTGAGCCGGTACTGCGTGGCGCCCGACTGGTCGAGCTCGGACACCGAGAAGTTATCGGCGAAATAATCGGGCGTATGCGTGGGCGCACGCGGCGCCGCCTCCTTCTCGCGCGGCTGGACGGCCTGCAGCAGCCACCACGTGAAACCGGCGAGCGCGGCGACGCACACGAGCGGCACGAGCGAAGTGAGGCGGAACTTCTGGTGGTTCATCGCGGCATCCCGGCGAGCGGCGCGCAGGCCGCGGCGAGCAGGGCGTCGTAGCGGTTCTGCGCGCGCAGGATCAGGTCGGTGACTTCGCGCACGGCGCCGTGGCCGCCCACCTTGTCGGACACCCAGTGGGCGCGCGAGAGCACGTCGGGGTGGGCGTTCGCGGGCGCAGCCGCGAAGCCGCACTGGAGCATCACGCCGAGGTCGGGCCAGTCATCGCCCATGTAGCCGCACGCTTCGGGCGCAATGCCCGTTTGCGAGAGCAGCTCGGCGAACGCGACGCGCTTGTCTTCCACGCCTTGCCACAGATGCGTGATCTTCAGTTCCTTCGCGCGCACGGCGACGATCTCCGAACGGCGCCCGGTGATGATGGCCGTGTCGATGCCGGCTTCGCGCAGGAGCTTCGCGCCGTGGCCGTCGAGCGAGTTGAACGCCTTCATCGTGTCGCCCGCGCCGGTGAAGAGCAGGCCACCGTCGGTGAGCACACCGTCGATGTCGAAAATCATCAAGCGCACACGCGCGGCGCGCGCGGTTGCGTCGAGTGGGCTAGCCATCAGATCACCTTCTTGGAGAACAGGTCGTGCATGTTGAGGGCGCCGATCAGCGTGCCCTCGGCATCGACGACCAGCATCTGATTGATGCGATGGCGCTCCATCAGTTCCACAGCTTCGACGGCAAGTTGGTCCGGGCCGATCGTGCGCGGGCCTTTCGTCATGACCTGAGCGATCGGCAGGTCGCGGAAATCGCCCACGCGCTCGAGCACACGGCGCAGGTCGCCATCCGTGAAGATGCCCTGCACGTGGTTGTCGGCGTTGACGACCGCCGTCATGCCCATGCGCTTGGCCGTGAGCTGGAAGAGGGCGTCGCGCACGGTCACGTCGTCGCGCACCTTCGGGATTTCGTCGCCCGTGCGCATCACGTCGCGCACGTAGGTGAGCAGGCGCCGGCCGAGCGCGCCGCCCGGATGCGAGCGCGCGAAGTCGTCGGCACCGAAGCCGCGCGCGTCGAGCACCGCGACCGCGAGTGCGTCGGAGAGCGCGAGTGCCGCCGTCGTGCTGGCGGTGGGCGCGAGGTTCAGCGGGCAGGCTTCTTTTTCCACGCCGGCGTCCAGATGCACGTCGGAAAGCTGGCCGAGCGTCGATTGCGGGCGATTGCCCGTCATGCCGATGAGCTTCGCGCCAATGCGTTTGACGAGCGGCAGGATCGCCACGAGTTCTTCGGATTCGCCGGAGTTCGACAGGCCGATGAAGACGTCGTCGGCGGTGACCATGCCGAGGTCGCCGTGGCTCGCTTCCGCCGGGTGCACGAAAAACGCGGGGGTGCCCGTGGAGGCCAGCGTGGCCGCGAGCTTGCGGGCAATATGGCCCGATTTGCCGATGCCGGAAACGACCACGCGTCCACGGCAGCTGAGGATGAGGTCGACCGCGCCGACGAAGTTGTCGTCGAGCCGGTCGCGAAGCCCGCGCACGGCGTCCGCTTCGATGTCGAGCACGTTGCGAGCGAGCTTCAGCGCCCGGTCGCCATTGATTTTCGCTATCATCCGCGGAGTATAGCAAAGGCGTCTGCGCGCCGCGCCGGCGCCCCCAGCGCCAAAACCCCGTGCGCGAGCCGCCGGGCTTGCCCAGCCGTTTCTCCGTAGCCCTTCCCATTTAGCCCGTTATTCATGTAAACAGGCCTTAGCCGCCCTGGCGTCGATCATTGACCCGGCGCGGGGCAGAATTTGCATCGCCGGTAACGACGCAGACGAACGAGGACGCTTCACACGATGATCTCCCCGCTGGAAATGACGCTGTTCCTGCTGCTCGCCTCGGTGGTTGGCGTCGTGCTGTTTCGTTATCTGAATCTGCCGCCGATGCTCGGCTACCTCACGGTGGGCATTCTCGTGGGCCCGCGCTCGCTCGGCATCGTGCCGGACACGCACGGCGCGCAGAACCTGGCCGAGTTCGGCGTCGTGTTCCTGATGTTCTCCATCGGCCTCGAGTTCTCGCTCTCGAAGCTGCGCGCCATGCGCCACGCCGTGTTCGGACTCGGGCTTTCGCAGGTGATGGGCACGATCGTCGTGGCACTCCTGCTCGGGCTCGTGCTGGAACCGTGGGTGCATATCACGTGGCAGGCCTGCGTGGCGCTGGGCGGCGCGCTCGCCATGTCGTCGACGGCCATCGTCAGCAAGATGCTTTCCGAGCGGCTCGAGATCGAATCGGAGCATGGCCGCAACATTCTGGGCGTGCTGCTCTTCCAGGATCTTGCCGTGGTGCCGCTTCTCATCGTGATCGCGGCGTTCGGCGGCTCGTCGGCGTCGCTCGTCGAGTCGCTCGGCACGGCGGCCGTGAAGATCGTGCTCGCGCTCGGCATTCTGCTCATCGTCGGCCAGAAGTTCATGACGCGCTGGTTCAACGTGGTCGCCCGCCGCCGCTCGCAGGAGCTGTTCGTGCTCAACGTGCTGCTCGTCACGCTGGGCGCCGCGTTCATCACCGACAAGTTCGGCCTCTCGCTCGCGCTCGGCGCGTTCATCGCGGGCATGCTGATCGCCGAGACGCCGTACAGGCACCAGGTGGAAGAGGACATCAAGCCGTTTCGCGACGTGCTGCTCGGCCTCTTCTTCGTGACCACGGGCATGCTGCTCAACCCGCACGTGATCTGGCAGCACCCCATCATGGTGGCGGCGTTCTTCCTCGGGCCGGTCGTGATGAAGGCCGTGCTCATCACGGCGCTCACGCGTATTTTCGGCGCCTCGCCGGGCGTGGCCATGCGCACGGGTCTCGGTCTCGCGCAGGCCGGCGAGTTCGGCTTCGTGCTGCTGAACCTCATTCTCGACAAGCATCTGGTCGACGCCACGCTGCTCCAGGCGATCCTCGCGGCCATGCTGCTGTCGATGCTCGCCGCACCGTTCCTGATTCAGAACGCCGACCGCATCGTACTGCGCCTCTCTTCGACGGAATGGATGCAGCAGTCGCTGATGATGACGCGCATCGCCACGCAAAGCATCAAGCAAAGCGGCCATGTGATCGTGTGCGGCTACGGCCGTGCAGGGCAGAATCTCGCGCGCATGCTCGAATACGAAGGCCTTTCGTACGTCGCGCTCGACCTCGACCCGGACCGCGTCGCGGCGGCTGCGGCGGCGGGCGAGTCGGTGGTGTTCGGCGACGCCGCGCGGCGCGAATCGCTTGTCGCGGCGGGCATCCACCGCGCGGCCGCGGTGGCGATCACGTACGCCAATACGCAATCGGCGTTTCGCGTGCTCCATCACATTCACGAACTGGAGCCCACCTTGCCCGTGATCGTGCGCACGGTGGACGACGCCGATCTCGAACGCCTGCTCGCCGCGGGCGCGACCGAGGTGATTCCGGAAATCGTGGAAGGCAGCCTGATGCTCGCCTCGCACATGCTGGTGCTGATGGGCGTGCCGATGCGGCGCGTGGTGCGCCGCGTGGAGGAACTGCGCGACGAACGTTACAGCCTCCTGCGCGGCTACTTCCACGGTACCGACGATGTGGGCGAGGACGGTCACGAGCAGGTGCGGCTACAATCCGTACCGGTCGACGAGCGCGCCGACGCCGTGGGCCGCACGCTCGCGGAACTGGGCCTGTACGAGCTTGGCGTCGAGGTGACGGCGATCCGCCGGCACGGCATTCGCGGTGTGGAACCGGACCCATCGACCAAACTGCGCGAGGCCGACATCGTCGTGCTGCGCGGCCTGCCCGAGCAGCTCGCGCAGGCCGAGGAGCGGCTTTCGCGGCATCGCAAGCCGGGCGCGGCCGGTGCGGGCGCGGCGGCGGTCTGATACGCCGTCGTTCGCGCAATCGCGAGACCGCGCCAAGCGGTCCAGCCCCGTTTAAATAACTCTACCGTTCTTGTCTGGTCATTACCCGGAGAAATCATGTCCAACGCACCTGCGAACCCGAGCGCTGAAGCCGCCCAGTTCGTGAACAGCCTGATCCGCACGGTGCCCGACTGGCCTGCGCCGGGAGTGCAGTTCCGCGATATCACGCCGCTCATCGGCCATCCGAAGGGCCTGCGCGTGCTGATCGACCTGTTCGTCGAGCGCTATGTCGATGCGAAGCTCGACTACGTGGCCGGGCTCGACGCGCGCGGTTTCATCATCGGGCCGATCGTCGCGTATGAGCTGAACGTTGGCTTCATTCCGATCCGCAAGATCGGCAAGCTGCCGTACAAGACGGTTTCCGAGACCTACAAGCTCGAATACGGCGAAGCGACCGTCGAGATTCACGAGGATGCCTGCAGCAAGGGCGACCGCGTCGTGATCGTCGACGACCTGATCGCCACCGGCGGCACCATGATGGCCGGCAAGCTGCTGCTCGAACGCCTCGGCGCGAGCGTGGTGGAGGGCGCCGCGATCATCGACCTGCCGGATCTGGGCGGCTCGAGGCTGCTCACCGATGCCGGTCTGCCGCTCTTCACCGTGACCGCCTTCGGCGGCCACTGAAACAACCCGAACGCCCACCGTCACGAGTCGATCTCATGCCGAATTTCGCGCTCTTTCTCGCCACCTCCATCGCCATCACGTTCGCGCCCGGTCCCGACAATCTCCAGGTGCTCGCGCGCGGCATTTCGCAGGGCCGCGCCGCCGGCCTCGTGGCCGCGCTGGGTTTCGCCGCGGGCGTGACGTTCCACACCACGCTCGCGGCACTCGGCGTGGCCGCCGTGCTGCGTTCTTCGCCGCTCGCATTCCAGATCCTCAAGCTCGCGGGCGCCGCGTATCTCGTGTGGATCGGCGTGAAGGCGCTGCGCAGCCAGGGCCTCGCCGCCGCCGGCGACAAGCCGCGCCAGCCGCTCTCCGCGATCTTTCGCCAGAGCGTGCTCGGCAACATCATGAACCCGAAGGTGACGCTGTTCTTCGTCGTGTTCCTGCCGCAGTTCGTCGACCCGCATGGCGCGCAGCCCGTCACGCTGCAGATGCTCGAGCTCGGCCTCGTGTTCATGGCGCAGACGGTCGTCGTGTTCTCCCTCTTCGGGCTGTGCGCGG
This sequence comes from Paraburkholderia nodosa, assembly GCF_001718195.1. GTDB lineage: Bacteria > Pseudomonadota > Gammaproteobacteria > Burkholderiales > Burkholderiaceae > Paraburkholderia > Paraburkholderia nodosa_A. The sequence goes on along the minus strand of NZ_MCNV01000007.1, from coordinate 32,705 downwards.
GCACGATCGGCGGCTGGCTGAAGCGCCGCCCGCGCGCGGGCGTGTGGCTCGACCGCCTCGCCGGCATCACCTTCATCGCCATCGGCATACGCGTCGCCCTGCGCGACTGATCCATGGAGTCCTGATCGATGAGCTTGCCTTGCATTATCGACGCGCGACGCTTCGATGCCGGCGCGCATCTGCCGTTTCACATCGGTGACGAGCGCGTGGGCTGGATACGCGAGAACGACGTGGCGCGGCTCGCACGCTGGCCCGACGTGTTCGAAATCGACGGCGATGCGGATAGCGCCCGCGTGACGCTCGCCCCGCACTTCGACAGCGTCGATGCACGCAGCGCCGCGCTCGGTTCGGTGATCGGCGCACTCGCGGCGCAAGGGCACATTCCGGGCTGGCGCAACGAAACCTACGCGATCCGCAACACCTTCGATGCGCCGCCGCTCGCCTTTATCGAACGTGCGGCCTCGCGCTTTTTCGGCACGATGACGTACGCGGTTCATCTGAACGGCGTCGTAGAATACGCAGATTCCGGTGCGGCCGGCGTAGGCGCGCCCGGCGCGCCGCAATTGTGGATCGCGCGGCGCAGTGATACCAAGGCCACCGACCCCGGCATGCTGGACAACGTCGTGGCGGGCGGCATCGGCTGGGGCTTCGGTATCGAGGCCACGCTCGTGAAGGAATGCTGGGAAGAGGCGGGCATTGCCGAGGAGCTGGCGCGCGAGGCGCGCGCGGGCCGCACCGTGCACGTGCTGCAGTCGCTGCCAGAGGGCACGCAGGCTGAGCAGATCTTCATCTACGATCTCGTGCTCCCGGCCGATTTCGTGCCGCACAACCAGGACGGCGAAGTGGGCGAGCATCGCCTCGCACGCATCGACGAAGCCGCGCGCTGGATCGAGGAGGGCGCGATGACGGTAGACGCGAGCCTTGCGACGCTCGACTGCCTGCTGCGCCGCCGATGGATAGACGAAGACGCGTGCGAGGGCATTGCCGCGATCTTCGAACCGCCGACGCTGTGAAAGGGCGCCGGTTCTTTTAGCAAAGCCCAAAGCCCTTTTAGCAACACCAAGTCTTGACGGGAGTTACCAAGGTCATGTCGACCGATCACAGCTTCATCCTCAAACTGTCGTGCGCCGACCGGCCTGGCATCGTGCACGCCGTGTCGGGCTTTCTGTTCGAGCGCGGCAGCAATATTCTCGACTCGGCCCAGTTCGGCGACAGCCACACGGGCGAGTTCTTCATGCGCGTGCACTTCCAGCAAGTGGGCGGCGACCCGGGCCTCGACGGTCTGCGCAGCGCGTTCGAGCCGCTCGCGCAGGAGTTCGGCATGCGCTGGGAGATGCATGACGCGAACGTGAAGCCGCGCGTCGTCATCATGGTCTCGAAGATCGGCCATTGCCTGAACGACCTGCTGTTCCGCTATCGCACCGGCCAGCTGCCTATCGAGATTCCAGCGATCATCTCGAATCACAAGGACTTCTATCAGCTCGCCGCGAGCTACAACATTCCGTTCCATCACTTCCCGCTGCTCGGCGGCACCGAGGCCGACAAGGCCGCGCAGGAAGCGCGCGTGCTCGAAGTGGTGAACCGCGAAGGCGTCGATCTGGTGGTGCTCGCGCGCTACATGCAGATCCTCTCGCCGCAGCTTTGCAAGGCGCTCGAAGGCCGCGCGATCAACATCCACCATTCGTTCCTGCCGAGCTTCAAGGGTGCGAAGCCGTACTACCAGGCGTTCGATCGCGGCGTGAAGCTGATCGGCGCCACGGCGCACTATGTGACGTCCGATCTCGACGAAGGGCCGATCATCGAGCAGGAAGTCGAGCGCGTGGATCACAACATGACGCCGGATCAGCTCACCGCCATCGGCCGCGACGTGGAGTGCGTGACGCTCGCGCGCGCGGTGAAGTGGCACGTGGAGCATCGCATCGTGCTCAACGGTCACAAGACGGTGGTGTTCCGCTGATCTTTGGTTGATCGCGTGCGACACCATGCCGTAGCGTGTTTCATGACACGCTACGGCTTCTCGGACTAATCTTATTGCTCTCCGGCGCGTTCGCATGCATGCGATTTCGCTTCCACGCCAACTCGTTCCCGCGGTACTACTCCTTAAGTTCTAGTGGCGCATCGTCGCGCACTCCCTGCGGAGAATAGCCCGCACCTTTCGTCTTTCCTACTCTTGTCGCGTCAACTAAACGACAAGAGGGAAATTCATGAAAGCCGCCCCATCTCCGCAGGCGGAACCTGTCGCCGATAGCCGTGCCTGGCGCGTGCTGGGTTCAAGTACCTTCGCGTTCACGATCTGCTTTGCCGTCTGGATGATGTTCGCGATCCTCGGCATTCCGCTCAAAAAGCAGCTTCACCTCACCGATACCGAATTCGGCCTGATTGCCGCGATGCCCGTGCTCACGGGCTCGCTCGCCCGCGTTCCGCTCGGCATCTGGACCGACCGCTTCGGCGGGCGCATCGTCTTCTTCATCACCATGCTCGCGACCATCGTGCCGATCTGGCTCGTCTCGTACGCGACGCAACTTTGGCAATTCCTCACGCTAGGCCTGTTCGTGGGGTTCGCCGGCGCATCGTTCTCGGTGGGCACGCCCTATGTCGCGCGCTGGTTCCCGAAGTCGCGCCAGGGTCTCGCCATGGGCATCTTCGGCGCAGGCAATTCGGGCGCCGCGCTCAACAAGTTCGTGGCGCCCGTGCTGATTGTCGCGGCCGGCACGTGGACCATCGTGCCCAAGGTCTACGCCGTTGCGATGCTCGTGACTGCGCTGCTGTTCTGGATGTTCTCCGCGAGCCACCCGGCGCACCGCGTGCCTGGCACGCAGAGCGTGGCGGCCCAGTTGCGCGTGCTCGCCGACCCGCGTGTGCTGCGCTACGCGCAGTACTACTCGGTGGTGTTCGGCGGCTATGTCGGCCTGTCGCTGTGGATGCCGCAGTACTACGTAAACCAGTACGGCTTCGGCATCGAGCAGGCTGCGTTTCTCGCGGCGTGTTTCTCGTTGCCCGGCGGCGTGCTGCGTGCGGCAGGCGGTTGGCTCTCCGACCGCTACGGCGCCTATCGCACGACGTGGGCCGTGATGTGGGTCGCGCTCGCGTGCTTCTTCCTGCTGAGCTACCCGCCGACCGACTTCACGATCCACAGTGCGCATGGCCCGCTCGGTCTGCATATCAGCACCGGACCGGTGTTCTACACGGTGCTGATGTTCGTCGTCGGCATTGCGATGGCGGTAGGCAAGGCCTCGGTCTTCAAGTTCATCGGCGACGAGTACACCGACAACATCGGCGCCGTCTCCGGCGTCGTGGGGCTGGCGGGCGGTCTCGCGGGCTTCGTGCTGCCGATCTTGTTCGGCCTGCTCGTCGACCTCACGGGCGTGCGTACCACCTGCTTCATGTTGATGTTCGGCGCCACCCTGGTGAGCCTGCTGTTCATGCACTTTTCGTTCCGCCCCGAAGCGCTCGCCCACGGCAGCGCGAAGCTCGCGCACAAGGTTCGAGCCGCGCCGCCGGCGCCGAAGGAAACCACGTACTCCGAATGATCCAACTTGCGCCGCGCGTGCGGCGCCTACTGAACGAGCACAATCATGTCCAAGTATCTCCTGACCCAATGGGAGCCTGAGAACGCCAGGTTCTGGCAGGCTTCCGGCGAGCAGATCGCCACCCGTAACCTGTGGATTTCGATTCCCGCGCTGATGCTGGCGTTCGTGGTGTGGTCGCTGTGGAGCGTCACGGTCGTCAATCTCGACAAGGGCGGCTTTCACTTCACCAAGAACGAACTCTTCTGGCTCACGGCGTTGCCCGCGCTTTCGGGCGCCACGCTGCGCATCTTCTATTCGTTTCTCGTGCCGATTTTCGGCGGCCGCCGCTTCACGGCGATCTCCACGGCGAGCCTGCTGATCCCGGCCTTCGGCATGGGCTTCGCGCTGCGCGATCCGTCCACCTCGTATTCGACGCTGCTCGTGCTCGCCCTGCTGTGCGGTCTGGGCGGCGCGAACTTCAGCTCGTCGATGGCGAACATCAGCTTCTTCTTCCCGAAGGCGCGCAAGGGTTTCGCCACCGGCCTCAATGCGGGCATCGGCAACCTCGGCGTCTCGCTCGTGCAGTTCGTCACGCCGATCGTCATCTCGACGGCCGTGTTCGCCGGCCTGCTCGGCGACGGGCACACCTACGTGAAGGACGGCGTCGAGCACAGCATCTGGCTGCAGAACGCCGGCTTCGTGTGGATTCCGCTCATCGTCGTCTCGTCGTTCGCCGCGTGGTTCGGCATGAACGACATCGCCGACGCGAAGGCCTCGTTCAGCGAGCAGGCCGTGATCTTCCGCCGCGCGCACAACTGGATCATGTGTTTTCTCTATGTCGGCACGTTCGGCTCGTTCATCGGTTTCTCGGCCGGCCTCGCGCTTCTCACGAAGGCGGAGTTTCCCGCCATCAACCCGACTGCATGGGCCTTCCTCGGGCCACTCGCCGGCGCGCTCACGCGCCCCGTCGGCGGCTGGATCTCCGACAAGCTCGGCGGCGCGCGAGTCACGCTGTGGACTTTCCTCGCGATGATCGTCGCGGTGATGGGCGTGATCGCGTTCCTGCCGGGCGGCGCGCTGGGCGGCGCACAAGGCAGCTTCGCCGGCTTCCTCGCGATGTTCGTCGTGCTGTTCGCGCTCACCGGCATCGGCAACGGTTCGACCTTCCGCATGATTCCCGTGATCTTCCTGACGCAGCATCAACGCGCCGCGAAGAGCAAGGGTGATGACGCACAGCGCGGCGCGCTCGCCGAAGCGGGCAAGGAATCGGCGGCGGTGCTCGGCTTCGCGGGCGCGATGGGCGCGTACGGCGGCTTCTTCATTCCGAAGAGCTTTGGCTCGTCGCTCGACATGACCGGCTCACCGGTCGGCGCGCTCGTGTGCTTCATCGGCTTCTATGTGGTGTGCGCGGTGGTGACGTGGTTCTTCTATGCGCGCCGCAACGCGTCCACGCCTTGCTGACCCGGATTAGTCCTTTGGGAGTAGTGCGAACTCTCCCGTTGATGAATGGGCAGGCAGGTGCCTGCTCGCCATACTCGGAACGATACGAGCGCGAGGCGCCAGGCTTGCAACGCGAGCGGGCGGCGACAGGCGCGATCGATCGATTCCAGCAGCAGTCCCGGAGAACGTGATGAGTTATTTTCTGGACCGGTTGAAGTTCATGTCGCGCGTGAAGTCGACGTTTTCGAAAGGCCACGGCGCGGTGGTGAACGAGGACCGCAAATGGGAAGACGGCTATCGCAGCCGCTGGCAGCACGACAAGATCGTGCGCTCGACCCACGGCGTGAACTGCACGGGCTCGTGCTCGTGGAAGGTTTACGTGAAGAACGGCCTGATCACGTGGGAAACGCAACAGACCGACTATCCGCGCACGCGCGCTGACCTGCCCAATCACGAACCGCGCGGCTGCCCGCGTGGCGCCTCGTATAGCTGGTACGTGTATTCGGCGCAGCGCGTGAAGTACCCGATGATCCGCGGGCGCCTGATCGAGATGTGGCGCGAGGCGCGCAAGACGCTCGACCCGGTCAAGGCATGGGCTTCGATCGTCGAGGACCCGAAGAAGGCGGCGCACTACAAGCGCGCGCGCGGCCAGGGCGGCTTCGTGCGCGCCGGGTGGGACACGGCCACCGAGATGATCGCGGCGGCCAACGCCTACACCATCGGCAAGTACGGTCCCGATCGCGTGATTGGCTTCTCGCCCATTCCCGCAATGTCGATGGTCTCGTACGCCGCGGGCGCGCGTTATCTGAGCCTGATCGGCGGGGCGTGCCTGTCGTTCTACGACTGGTATTGCGACCTGCCGCCTTCTTCCCCGCAAGTGTGGGGCGAGCAGACCGACGTGCCCGAATCGGCCGACTGGTACAACTCCACCTATCTCATGGTGTGGGGCTCGAACGTGCCGCAAACGCGCACGCCCGACGCCCACTTCTACACGGAGGTCCGCTACAAGGGCACGAAGACGGTGGCCGTGTCGTCCGACTTCGGCGAGATGGTGAAGTTCGGCGATATCTGGCTCGCGCCGAAACAGGGCACCGACGCGGCGCTCGCGCTCGCGATGGGCCACGTGGTGCTCAAGGAGTTTCACGCTACGGCGAAGTCCGCGTACTTCCGCGATTACGTGAAGCAGTACACCGACATGCCGATGCTCGTCGCGCTCGCGAAGCGCGACGGCTCGCTGGTGCCGGACCAGTTCCTGCGCGCGTCGCAACTCGCCGCGAATCTCGACGAAGCGAACAACCCGCAGTGGAAGACGCTCGCCATCGATTCGACCACGGGCGACATCGTCGCGCCAAACGGCTCGATCGGCTTCCGTTGGGGCGAAGGCGAGCACGACGGCGGCAAGAAGGTGGGCCGCTGGAACCTCGAAATGAAGGACGGTGGCAGCGGCCGCGAAATCGATCCGCGCCTTTCGCTCGTCGATCGGCATGACGAAGTGGTCGAGGTGGGCTTCCCGTACTTCGGCGGCGAACATGGCGCGCTGCTCGCGCGCCGCGTGCCCGTGAAGCGCGTGGCGCTGGCGGACGGCACGAGTGTGCTGGTCGCCACCGTCTACGACCTGCAGATGGCCAACTACGGCGTCGACCAGGGGCTTGGCGGCCCGAACGTCGCGTCCTCGTATGACGACGACGTGCCCTGCACGCCAGCATGGCAGGAGAAGCACACCACGGTGCCGCGCAAGCTCGTGATCCAGGTGGCGCGCGAGTTTGCCGACAACGCCGACCGCACGCGCGGCAAGAGCATGGTGATCGTCGGCGCGGCGCTCAATCACTGGTACCACAACGACATGATCTACCGCGGCATCATCAATCTGCTGATGATGTGCGGCTGTATCGGCCAGAGCGGCGGCGGCTGGGCGCACTACGTCGGCCAGGAAAAGCTGCGTCCGCAATTCGGCTGGGCGCCGCTCGCGTTCGGGCTCGACTGGTCGCGCCCGCCGCGCCAGATGAACGGCACGTCGTTCTTCTACAACCACACGAGCCAGTGGCGCCACGAGAAGGTGAGTCTCGATGAGATCCTCGGCCCCGGCGCGGACCGCGAACGTTACAAGAATCTGTCGATGCTCGACCTCAACGCGAAGTCCGAGCGCATGGGCTGGCTGCCTTCGGCGCCGCAACTGGGCGCCAATCCGCTCGACGTGGTGGATGCCGCGCAGCGCGCAGGCGCGCCGCCGGTGCAATACACCGTCGATCAGCTGAAGTCGGGCGCATTGAACTTCGCCTGCGACGATCCCGACAACCCTGCGAACTTCCCGCGCAACATGTTCGTGTGGCGCTCGAACATCCTGGGCAGTTCGGGCAAGGGGCACGAGTATTTCCTCAAGTACCTGCTCGGCACGCAGAACGCGCTGTTCGGCGACGAAGCCGACGCGATCAAGCCTTCCGAAGTGAAGGTGCGCGAAGCGGCCGAAGGCAAGCTCGACCTGCTCACCGTCCTGGACTTCCGCATGAGCACCACGTGCCTGTACGGCGACATCGTGCTGCCCTCGGCCACGTGGTACGAGAAGGACGACCTCAACACGTCGGACATGCACCCGTTCATCCATCCGCTTTCGGAGGCGGTGCAGCCGTTGTGGGAGAGCAAGACCGACTGGGAGATCTACAAGGCCATCGCGAAGACGTTTTCGGAGATCGGCGGCGCGCATCTGGGCAAGCGCACGGACCTCGTGTGCACGCCGCTCATGCACGACACACCGGGCGAACTCGGCCAGGCGTTCGAGCCGAAGGACTGGCGTCTTGGCGAATGCGATCTGATCCCTGGCAAGACCGCACCTTCGATGACGCTCGTGGAGCGCGACTATCGCGAGATCTACAACAAGTTCACGTCGGTCGGGCCGCTGCTCGAGAAGCTGGGCAACGGCGGCAAGGGCATCAACTGGAACACCGTGCACGAGGTGGGCGAGTTTGCCCGGCTCACGGGCATCCAGCAGAACCGCGGCGCGGCCGAGGGACGCCCGCGTCTGGAAACGGCCATCGACGCCGCCGAGATGATCCTCACTTTCGCGCCGGAAACCAACGGCCACGTAGCGGTGAAGGCGTGGGACGCGCTCTCGAAGATCACGGGCCGGAATCACACGCATCTGGCCGAAGGCCGCGAGCACGACAAGATCCGCTTTCGCGACGTGCAGGCACAGCCGCGCAAGATCATCTCCGCGCCCACGTGGTCGGGGCTCGAATCGGAAGAGGTGAGCTACAACGCGGGCTACACGAACGTGCACGAGCTGATTCCCTGGCGCACGCTCACGGGCCGTCAGCAGTTCTATCAGGATCACCGCTGGATGCTCGATTTCGGCGAGGGCCTGTGCAACTACAAGCCCGCCATCGACACGAAGACGACCTCGCCGATGCTCGGCGCGAAACCCAACGGCGAGCACGAACTCGTGCTGAACTGGATCACGCCGCACCAGAAGTGGGGCATCCACTCCACGTACACGGACAACCTGCGCATGCTCACGCTTTCGCGTGGCGGCCCGCACGTCTGGGTCTCGGAAGCCGAGGCGAAAGAAGCCGGGCTCGTCGATAACGACTGGGTCGAAGTGTTCAACGTGAACGGCACGCTCACCGCGCGCGTCGTGGTGAGCCAGCGCGTGCCGCGCGGCATGTGCCTCATGTATCACGCGCAGGAAAAGATCATCAACGTTCCCGGCGCGGAAACGAGCGGCATGCGCGGCGGCATTCACAACTCGGTCACGCGCACGGTGCTCAAGCCCACGCACATGATCGGCGGCTACGCGCAACTCGCGTATGGCTTCAACTACTACGGCACCGTCGGCAGCAATCGCGACGAGTACGTGATCGTGCGCAAGATGAGGAAGGTCGAGTGGCTGGAAGGCCCGATGAAGGAAGGAGCAGCATCATGAAAATCCGCGCCCAGGTGGCGATGGTTCTGAACCTCGACAAGTGCATCGGTTGCCATACGTGCTCCGTCACGTGCAAGAACGTGTGGACGTCGCGCGATGGCGTCGAGTACGCGTGGTTCAACAACGTCGAGACGAAGCCCGGCATCGGCTATCCGAAGGAATGGGAGAACCAGGAGAAGTGGAACGGCGGCTGGGTCCGCAACCCGAACGGCAAGCTCGAGCCGCGCCAGGGCCCGAAGCTCAAGGTGCTGGCCAACCTGTTCGCCAACCCGAACCTGCCCGGCATCGACGACTACTACGAGCCGTTCACGTACGACTACGAGCATTTGCAGAAGGCGCGCCTCTCGCAGACGCCGCCCACCGCGCGCCCCGTGTCGGTCATCACCGGCAAGAAGATGGACAAGATCCATTGGGGTCCCAACTGGGAAGACGACCTGGGCGGCGAGTTCGCCTCGCGCAGCCGCGACAAGCTGTTCGAGAACGTGCAGAAGGAGATGTACTCGACCTTCGAGAACACCTTCATGATGTATCTGCCGCGCCTGTGCGAGCACTGCCTGAATCCCGCGTGCGTGGCCTCGTGCCCCTCGGGCTCGGTGTACAAGCGCGAAGACGACGGCATCGTGCTCGTCGACCAGGACAAGTGCCGCGGCTGGCGCATGTGCATCTCGGGTTGCCCGTACAAGAAGATGTACTTCAACTGGAAGAGCGGCAAGGCCGAGAAGTGCATCTTCTGCTATCCGCGTATCGAGGCGGGGCAGCCGACCGTCTGCTCGGAAACGTGCGTGGGCCGCATCCGCTATCTGGGTGTGATGCTTTACGACGCGGACCGCATCAGCGAGGCGGCATCGGTTGAATCGACGCAGGATCTGTATCACTCGCAGCTCGACGTGTTCCTCGATCCGCACGATCCCGCCATCCAGGCCGAGGCGCGCCGCCAGGGCGTGCCGCAGAGCTGGCTCGACGCCGCCGCGCGCTCGCCCGTGTACCGCATGGCGGTCGAGTGGAAGATCGCGTTCCCGCTGCACCCCGAGTACCGCACGCTGCCGATGGTCTGGTACGTGCCGCCGCTGTCGCCGATCCAGTCGGCCGCGGACGCGGGCCATATCGGAATGGACGGCGTGATTCCCGACGTGGCGAGCCTGCGCATTCCCATGCGCTATCTCGCCAACCTGCTCACCGCCGGCGACGAAAAGCCCGTGATTTCGGCGCTCAACCGCATGCTGGCGATGCGCGCCTACAAGCGCACCCAGGCCGTGGACGGCGTGAACGACAACGCGGTTCTCGCGCGCGCAGGCCTCACACCCGAGCAGGTCGAGGACATGTACCGCACCATGGCGATCGCGAACTACGAGGACCGCTTCGTCGTGCCGTCGTCGCACAAGGAAATGGTCGAGGACTCGTTCAACGAGAAGGGCAGTTGCGGCTTCTCGTTCGGCAACGGGTGTTCGGGCGGCGTTTCCGAGGGTTCGCTGTTCGGCTCGAAGGTCGAAGGCAGCGTGGTGTATGTCGATATGCCGAAGTCGCGTCGCAAGACGCCGTCCGAAGCTTGAGCGGGAGGGCATCATCATGTCGATTTATCCGGTTCTCTCCGCGCTGCTCGATTATCCCGAGCAGCCCTTGCTCGACGCGCTCGACGAGATCGAAGCCGCGCTCGAGGCCCTGCCGAACGGTGCATTCGCAGCGCGCGAACTGGCGCCGCTCATCGCGGCGCTGCGCGAGCGCTCGCTCGTCGAGTCGCAGGAGGCGTACGTGGCCACCTTCGACCGCAATCCGCGCCACTCGCTGCATCTGTTCGAGCACGTGCACGGCGAGAGCCGCGCGCGCGGCCAGGCGATGGTCGATCTGCTCGACGAATACCGCAGCCATGGCCTCGACGTCGCGACGAGCGAGTTGCCCGACTACGTGCCGCTCTTTCTCGAAGTGCTCGGCCTGATTGGCGAGGACGAGGCGCGCGCGCTGCTGGGCGAGGCGATTCACGTGCTCGCGGCGCTCGGCAATCAGCTCGAGAAGAGTGAAAGCCCGTACGCGGGCATCTTCACGGTGCTGTGCGAGCTGACCGATGTCGAGCCGCTGCCGCTCGTGGACGCTCCCGTGCGCGACATGGACGAGGCGCTCGAACGCTTTGGCACCGGCGCAGATGGCGTGGAGCCGCTCGTGCACGCGTTCGGCGCGAGCAACTCGCCGCAGGTCGTTCAATTCCACCCGCGAGCGCAGTTTGCCGCGACCACTGCGACCACCGCGGCTGCCTGCGCAAAGGAATCGCCATGAACACGTTCAATCAGTTTTTGTTCGGCATCTATCCGTATATTGCCGCCGCCATCTTCCTGTTCGGCAGCCTCGCGCGCTTCGAGCGGGAGCAGTACACGTGGAAGGCGGACAGCTCGCAGCTGCTCTATCGCGGACATTTGCGGCTCGGCAATATCCTCTTTCACGTCGGCGTGCTCGGGCTCTTCTTCGGGCATCTGTTCGGTCTGCTCACGCCCGTCGCCGTGTGGGACTGGCTCGGCGTGCCGCACGCGGTCAAGCAGCTCGTGGCGATGGTCGCGGGCGGCGTGATGGGCTCGATGTGTCTGGTGGGCCTCGCGATCCTGCTGCACCGGCGGCTTTCGAATGCCCGCGTTTCGGCCGTGACGCGGGTGGGCGACAAGGTGCTGCTGTTGTGGCTGCTCGTCACGCTGCTGCTCGGGCTGAGCACCATCGGCGAATCGGCGAGCCACATGGACGGCGCGATGATGGTGCGGCTCATGACCTGGGCGCAGCACATCGTCACGTTCCGCGGCGACGCCGCGAGCTACGTGGCAGAAGCACCGCTCATCTTCCGCATGCACCTCTTCATGGGCATGACGCTGTTCGTGATCTTCCCGTTCACGCGGCTCGTGCACGTGTGGAGCGGGTTCGCCTCGATCACCTATCTGTCGCGCGCCTGGCAGCTCGTGCGCAGCCGCTAGCGGCCAACGTCTGCCTCTGGACGGCCGTGGGGATGGCCGTTCATTGCGGGGAGCGAGACCCACTCGCATTCCCCGCTTTTTTTCGCGATGCGCACAGGTCGGGGGCGGCGCGACGTGGTTCGCCAGGACTTGCCCGGGGAGGCAGGTGATCTGACGCATAGTGTCGCAGTTGGCCGTGCAGACCGCGACATAGCGCGCGATCGGCCGCGCTCCGTCCGATAATGTCGATACAGGCGCCGCCGCTTCGGCGCAGCCGATTCCCGGTCCCGGCCATGACTCCGTCTTCCGATTCCGCAACCGCATCTGCCGCTTCTGCCGCATCCTCCGGCGCGCACGAAGCGCCGTTCCAGAAGCGGCTCTCCACGCGCATCGTTGTGCTCTCCACGGTTGCGCTGGCGCTCGTGCTTGCGATGATCAGCGGCACGCTCTGGCTCTCCTGGCAGCTCGAAGGCGGCGGCGCGGCGATCAACGACGCGGGCAGCCTGCGCATGCGCGCGAACGCGGTGGCGATCGCGCTATGGGAAGCCCGCACCGGCCAGCCCTCGCAAGTCGACGCGCAGATGCACCAACTCGACGAGACGCTGCGCGAATTGCGCGACGGCGATCCGGCGCGGCCGCTCTTTCTTCCCGCAGACGCCGGCATCCACGCGCAGTTCGAACGCGTCGCGTCTGCCTGGAGTCACACGCTCAGGCCCGCTGCGCTAAGCGACCTCGCCGCCAGCGGGGGCGAGCCCTCGATGTATATCGGCCTGCTGCCCGGTTTCGTCGACGACGCGAACCGGCTCGTCAGCCTGATCGAGCGCGAGAACGCGCGCAAGACCGCGTGGCTGCGCATTTCGCAGGTCGCGCTCGCGGCGCTGTCGTGCGTGGGCACGATGGCGATCGTCTATTTGCTTTACCAGTGGTTCGTGGCGCCTGTGCAGCGCTTGCAGGACGGGCTCGCGCGCATCGAGGCGCGGGAGTTCGACACGCGGTTGCCGGTCGAAACGTACGACGAGTTCGGCCATCTCACGCAAGGCTTCAACCGCATGGTCGCGGAGTTGCAGGCGCTGTACCAGGACCTTGCCGGGCGCGTGGACGCCAAGACCGCGCAACTGGCGGCGCAAAACCGCGAACTCGCCACGCTTTACGAGATGGCGGCGTTTCTCAATACGCCGGGCCCGGCGGAAAGCCTGTGCCACGATTTCCTCACCCGCGTGATGCGCGAATTCGACGCCGACGGCGGCACGGTGCGAGTCGTTTCGCCTGACGACGGCAATCTGCATCTGCTCGTCTCGGAAGGCATGCCCGAATCGATCACGCGCGCGGAGCAGTGCATGCCGGCGGCGGACTGTGCGTGCGGCGGTGCCACGGCCGAGGCGCCGGTCGTATTCGGCCTGGTGGCACAGCCGGGCACGCGCACGGCCGGCGGCGAAAGCGGCGAAAGCGGCTTGAGTGGGGCTTTTACGCAGCGCTGCCTGAAGGCGGGCTTCTTGAGCGTCGCGGTGTCGGCCATCGTCGCTCAGAACGAGACGCTCGGCACGTTCTCGCTGCACTTCCGGCGCGAGCGGGAGATTCCGCCTTCGGGCGTCCAGCTGCTCCAGACGCTCGGCCGCCACCTGGGCGTCGCGCTCATGAACCGGCGGCTCGTGGCGCTCGGGCGCCAGCTCGCCGTGTCCGAGGAGCGCAATCTCGTCGCTCAGGGGCTGCACGACAGCATCGCGCAAGGCCTGAGCTTCCTGAAGATGCAAGTGCACCTGCTCGATGGGGCGGCGCAGCAGGGCGATCTCGACGAGATTCGCGAGATCGTGCCGCTGCTCGCGGGCGGCGTAGAGGAGAGCTACGACGACGTGCGCGAACTGCTGCTGAATTTCCGCACGAAGCTCAGCCCAGGCAAGCTGCGCCTCGCCGTGGAGGACACCGTGGCGCGCTTTCGCCGCCAGTCGGACGCCGAGCTGACGCTCGACTATCGCGACGAAGACGGGCCGCCGCTGCCGCCCGACCAGCAGCTGCAGGTACTTTTCGTGTTGCAGGAGGCGCTCTCGAATGCACGCAAGCATGCGCAGGCGCTGCACGTACAGGTGAGTGTCGTGAACGCGCGCGACTTCCGCCTCACGATCGAGGACGACGGCGTGGGCTACGATCCCGCCGATATCGCCTCGCGTGGCGAATCGCATGTGGGCTTCCACATCATGCATGAGCGCGCGCGACGTCTTGCCGCCGTGCTCACGCTGCAGAGCGCGCCGGGGCGCGGCGCGCGCGTCGAACTGGTATTGCCCGCCGCGAGCCGCATGGCCGCGTAAATATGGCCAATGAACCTCGTCGATGGCGTTACGATCAAAATCAGAAGACATCGCGACAAAACAACGATCCCCATGACCATACGCATCCTGCTCATCGACGACCACACGCTCTTTCGCTCGGGCGTGAGTGCGCTCCTGCAGCGCCAGCCTGACCTGCAAGTGGTGGGCGAGGCGTCGGACGGCGTGGAAGGCGTCAAGCGCGCGAAGCAGCACCTGCCCGACGTCATCCTGCTCGACCTCAACATGCCGGGCCTCTCCGGGCTCGAAACGCTGCAACTGCTGGTGGAGGATCTGCCGGACACGGCGGTCCTGATGCTTACCGTCTCCGAGGAAGCCGACGAACTCACCGCCGCGATGCGCGAGGGCGCGCGTGGCTTCCTGCTCAAGAGCATCGACGCCGACGCGCTCGTCGCGGCGATCCGCAAGGCCGCGAGCGGCCAGCCGGTGATTACCGAGCACATGACGGTGAAGCTCGTGGAGCAGATGCGCAAGCCTGCGCAGTCGACCGGCGCAACCGGCACGACTGGCGCCGCGCGCGCGAGCGCGGAGGCGCTCACGGCGCGCGAGCGCGACATCGTGCGCGAACTGGCGCGCGGCGCGAGCAACAAGGAGATTGCGCGTGCGCTCGACCTGGCGGAGAGCACGGTGAAGATTCACGTGCGCAACATTCTGCGCAAGCTCAATCTCACGAGCCGCGTGCAGGTGGCGATCTACGCGATGGGGCACGACGGCATGACCGACGTGCCCGGCGAGCCGCGCGGGCGCTGAAGGCCGCGCGCGGGTCTGGGAAAAACGGGCTCAGACGAGCCGCAGATAGATCAGTTCGCGCTTGATATACGCGTAGAAAATCGGCGCGGCGACCACGCCTTGAATGCCGAACGCCGCTTCCATCACGAGCATCGCGACGAGCAGCTCCCACGTGCGCGCCTCGATCTGGCCGCCCACGATGCGCGCGTTCAGGAAGTATTCGAGCTTGTGGATCAGGATGAGGAACACGAGCGCCGTGACCGCCGCGGGCAGGCTCACGGTGAGCGCGATGGCGACGATCAGCGTGTTCGAGATCAGGTTGCCGATCACGGGCAACAGGCCCACCACGAAGGTCACCACGACCAGCATCTTCGCGAGCGGCAGCGGCGCGTGAAACAACGGCAGCGCGAGCAGGAGGAAGAGGCCGGTGAACACCGTGTTGATGGCCGAAATCTTCACCTGCGCGAACACGATGCGGCGGAACGCGTCGGCGAAACGCGACACGCGCGCGACGAACGCGGTCGAAAGCGGCAGCCGGGTGGCGTTCTTCTGCGCGCCAATGGCGATGATCGCGCCGATGATCATGCCGATCACGATATGTCCGAAGATGCGCGCGGCGTTCTTGCCGCCCTGGCCGAGCTGGGTGGCGTGCTCGTGCATGAGCGCGAGCGCCTTGAGCTTCATCTGGGCGACGTCTACGGGCAGATAGGCGGCAATGGACTCGGGAATGCGCCCGCGCGCCTGGTCGACGAATGTCATCATCTGCGCCATGACCTTCTGCACGCTCGGCACGTCGTTTTCGAACTGCTCGATGACGCCCACGGTGAGCCCCGTGAGCACGCCCACGATCACGATGGAAACCAGCACCACGGAAAGCCAGCGGGCGCGGCTGCTCGACATGCGCCGCTCGATGAGCGGCGAAATGGTATGAACGAGCTGGAAGACGAGCATGCCCGCGAGCAGCGCGCCGAGCAGGTTCAGGTGCAGCACCGCCAGCATGCCGGCGAGCGCGGCCACGTAGCTGCCGATTTCCACTGCCGAAAGCTTCGGCAGGCTCATGTCGCTCGTGAGCCTGACCGGCCGTGGCCGCAGGTCGCGCACCTGTTTATCTTCCGTCGCTTCGTTGCGCTTGACCATGTTGGGTGTATTCCGTCTCCAAACTTCGGGGGCGCACGCGCCCCTGCCCCGTTGTTGCTGCAGCTATTTCTACTGCTAAATTTCCGGCCCGGTCGTCAGCCCGCCTGGCGGGTCATTTGCCCGACGCCGTGTCCAGCGCGGCGATCTGGCGCTTGAGCAGCGGCGCGAGATAGCGGCCCGTGAAGCTTGCCTTCGACTTCGCCACCTGTTCGGGCGTCCCCTGGGCCACGATCTGCCCACCGCCCGCGCCGCCTTCCGGTCCCATGTCCACGACCCAGTCGGCGGTTTTGATTACATCGAGATTATGCTCGATGATGACCACCGTGTTGCCCTGATCTCGAAGCCGGTGAATCACTTCGAGCAAAAGCGCGATGTCGTGGAAGTGCAGGCCCGTGGTCGGCTCGTCGAGTATATACAGCGTGCGGCCCGTGTCCCGCTTGGAAAGCTCGAGCGAAAGCTTCACGCGCTGCGCCTCGCCGCCCGAGAGCGTGGTGGCGGACTGGCCGAGGCGGATGTAGCCGAGGCCCACATCGAGCAGCGTCTTGAGCTTGCGCGCCACCACCGGCACCGCCTTGAAGAACTCGTAGGCGGCTTCCACCGTCATGTCGAGCACTTCGCTGATGTTCCGGCCCTTGTATTGAATCTCCAGCGTCTCGCGGTTGTAGCGCTTGCCGTGACAGACATCGCAGGGCACGTACACGTCGGGCAGGAAGTGCATTTCCACCTTGAGCACGCCGTCGCCCTGGCAGCTTTCGCAGCGTCCGCCCTTCACGTTGAACGAGAAGCGGCCCGACTCGTAGCCGCGTTCCTTGGCGGCCGGCACGCCCGCGAACAGTTCGCGGATGGGCGTGAAGAGGCCCGTGTAGGTGGCCGGGTTCGAGCGCGGGGTGCGCCCGATCGGCGACTGGTCGACGTTGATGACCTTGTCGAAGTGCTCGAGACCCTCGATCGCCTCGAACGGCGCAGGTTCCGCCGACGATCCATACAGATGCTGCGACACCGCGTGATAAAGCGTGTCGTTGATGAGCGTGGACTTGCCCGAGCCCGAGACGCCCGTCACGCAGGTCAAAAGACCGACGGGCAGGTCGAGCGTCACGTGCTTGAGGTTGTTGCCGTGGGCCTCGACGATGCGCAGGCGGCGCTCGCCGGGCTCGATGCGCTCGTCGGGATAGTCGATGCGGCGCGCGCCCGAGAGATACTGGCCCGTCATCGAGGCCGGATCGTGTTCGACTTCCCCTGGCGTGCCTTGCGAAATCACCATGCCGCCGTGCTCGCCCGCGCCCGGACCCATGTCGACCACGTAGTCGGCCATGCGGATCATGTCCTCGTCGTGCTCGACGACGATCACCGAATTGCCGAGGTCGCGCAGATGCTTGAGCGTGGAGATCAGGCGGTCGTTGTCGCGCTGGTGCAGGCCGATGGACGGCTCGTCGAGCACGTACATCACGCCTGTGAGGCCGGAGCCGATCTGCGAGGCGAGGCGGATGCGCTGCGCCTCGCCGCCGGAAAGCGTCTCGGCGCTGCGCTCGAGCGAGAGATAGTCGAGCCCGACGTTGTTGAGGAACATGAGGCGTGCGACGATTTCCTTGACCACCTTGTCGGCGATCTCGCGCTTTGCACCTTCGAGGTGCAGCGTCTGGAAGTAGCCGAGCGTGTCGCGCAGCGGCCAGCCGCTCACTTCATAAATGGCGCGCGCCTCTTCGCCCGCGCCGATGCGCACGAAACGCGCTTCGCGGCGCAAGCGCGTGCCTTCGCAGTGCGGGCAGGCCTGGTTGTTCTGGTACTTCGACAGCTCCTCGCGCACGGCGGCGGAGTCGGTCTCGCGGTAGCGGCGCTCGAGGTTCGGAATGATCCCTTCGAATACGTGCTCGCGCACCGAAGTGCGGCCGCGCTCGTTGATGTACGAGAACGGAATCTCCTGCTTGCCGGAGCCGTAGAGCAGGGTCTTGCGCACTTTCTCCGGCAGGTCTTCGAACGCGGTGTCGATATCGAAGTCGTAGAACGCGGCGAGACTCTGCAGCATCTGGAAGTAAAACTGATTGCGCCGGTCCCAGCCCTTCACGGCGCCCGCCGCGAGCGACAGCGACGGGTGCGCCACCACGCGCTTCGGATCGAAGAACGTGATCTGGCCCAGACCGTCGCACTCGGGGCACGCGCCCATCGGGTTGTTGAACGAGAAGAGGCGCGGTTCCAGCTCCGGCAGCGAATACGAGCAGATCGGGCAGGCGAACTTCGAGCTGAAGAGGTGCTCGCGGTTGGTGTCCATTTCGAGCGCGATGGCGCGACCGTCGGCCAGACGCAGCGCGGTTTCGAACGACTCCGCGAGGCGCTGCTTCATGTCGGGGCGCACCTTCAGGCGGTCCACCACCACGTCGATGGTGTGGCGCTCGCTCTTCTTGAGCTTGGGCAGCGACTCCACCTCGTAGATCTTCGCTTCCCCTTCGTTGGCCGTGCCGCCGCCCGAGCGCACCCGAAAGCGCACGAAACCCTGCGCCTGCATGTCGTCGAACAGCTCGGCGTGCTCGCCCTTGCGGTCCACGATCACGGGAGCCAGGATCATCAGCTTCGTTTCTTCGGGCAGGGCGAGCGCGGCGTCCACCATCTGCGAGACGCTTTGCGACTCCAGCGGAATCTCGTGGTCCGGGCAGTAGGGCGTGCCGATGCGTGCGTAAAGCAGCCGCAGGTAGTCGTGGATCTCGGTGACGGTGCCGACGGTCGAGCGCGGATTGTGCGACGTGGCCTTCTGCTCGATGGAAATAGCCGGCGACAGACCCTCGATCAGGTCGACGTCGGGCTTCTCCATGAGCTGCAGGAACTGGCGCGCGTAGGCCGACAGGCTCTCCACGTAACGGCGCTGGCCTTCCGCGTAAAGCGTGTCGAACGCCAGCGAGGACTTGCCCGAGCCGGAAAGCCCGGTGATCACCACGAGCTTGTGGCGCGGCAGGTCCAGATTGACGTTCTTCAGGTTGTGGGTTCGGGCCCCACGGATACGGATCTGTTCCATGAACCTGCGGGAGAAAGGGAAACCAAACCTGCTACTATAACGACTTTTCCAGACCGCCGTTACGGCTTGCTGACGGTCTTTGAAAGGGCCCGGAGCGGCAAGTGCAAGGGCCTCGAAAGAGGCGCGTCAGGGGGCGTCCCGGTCAACAAACGTGCGGGCACATGCGGTCCGAACACATAACGCTCCGATGTCCTCCAATTCACCCGCTACCTCTTCACGCATGAGCGCGCCCGAGTTGCGCGCGACCGTCTCGCTGGCGGCGATCTTCGCGCTGCGCATGCTCGGTCTGTTCATGATCATGCCGGTGTTTTCCGTCTACGCGAAAACCATTCCCGGCGGCGACAACCTGCTGCTGGTCGGCATCGCACTCGGCGCGTACGGCGTCACGCAGTCACTTCTCTATATTTTTTACGGGTGGGTTTCGGACATGGTGGGCAGAAAGCCCGTCATCGCCACCGGCCTCGTCATCTTCGCGATCGGCAGCTTTGTCGCGGCGGGCGCGCACGACATGATGTGGATCATCGTCGGGCGCGTGATCCAGGGCATGGGCGCGGTGTCGTCGGCCGTGCTGGCGTTCATCGCCGACCTGACGGCCGAGGAGCACCGCACCAAGGCCATGGCGATGGTGGGCGGCTCGATCGGCATGTCGTTCGCCGTGGCCATCGTCGGCGCGCCGATCGTGTTCCATTGGGTCGGCATGAGCGGTCTGTTCGCGCTGGTCGGGGTGTTCTCGATCCTCGCGGTGGGCGTGGTGATCTGGGTCGTGCCCGACGCGCCCAGCAAGCCCGTGCACGTGCGCGCCCCGTTCGCCGAGGTGCTGCACAACGTGGAGCTGCTGCGCCTGAACTTCGGCGTGCTCGTGCTGCACGCCACGCAGACGGCGCTCTTTCTCGTCGTGCCGCGCCTGCTCGTGGACGCGGGCCTGCCGGTCGCGTCGCACTGGATGATCTACCTGCCGGTCATGGGCCTCGCGTTCGTCATGATGGTGCCCGCCATCATCGTCGCGGAGAAGCGGGGCAGGATGAAGGCCGTGCTCGTTTCTGCGATCGGTCTTATCCTGATCGGCCAGCTTTTGCTCGGCTCGCTCGCGCATACACTTGTCATCGTGTCGGCCGTGCTGTTCGTGTACTTCCTGGGCTTCAACATCCTGGAGGCTTCGCAGCCTTCGCTCGTGTCGAAGCTCGCGCCGGGCAACCGCAAGGGCGCGGCCACGGGCGTGTACAACACCACCCAGTCGATCGGGCTCGCGCTCGGCGGCGTGGTGGGCGGATGGATCCTCAAGCACGAGGGCGCGAGCGCCGTCTTTTACACGTGCTCGGGGCTCGTCTTGTGCTGGCTTATAATCGCGGCCAATATGAAGGCGCCGCCCAAGCGGGCAGAAGCCACGCGGGCTTGACCCGGGCGGGCCTGAGTTAGAACCAGCGGTTCACAGCAACGCAATTCGCGGAGGCGGTCCGCGACCGGCGAAGGCGCATGACACATCAGGCGCTCGCCGGCGCGCACCGCGCGGCCGCTCCTCGCAACGGAATCAAACAGGAGAAATTCATGGCATCCGTGAACAAGGTGATCCTCGTCGGCAACCTCGGCGCCGATCCGGAAGTGCGCTATCTGCCGAGCGGCGACGCCGTGGCGAACATTCGCCTCGCCACGACCGACCGCTACAAGGACAAGGCGTCCGGCGAGTTCAAGGAAATGACCGAATGGCACCGCGTGTCGTTCTTCGGGCGCCTGGCCGAGATCGTCTCGGAGTACCTGAAGAAGGGTTCGTCGGTGTATATCGAAGGCCGCATCCGCACGCGCAAGTGGCAAGCGCAGGACGGCACCGACCGTTACTCGACGGAAATCGTCGCCGACCAGATGCAGATGCTGGGCGGCCGCAGCGGCGGCGCCTCGATGGGCAGCGACATGGGCGACGACGGCGGCTACAGCCGTGAGCAGTCCGCACCGCGCGGCGGCGGCCGTGCTTCGGGCGGTGGCGGTGCGCCGCGTTCGAGCGGTGGCGGTGCTGGCGGCGGCGCAGGCGGCGGCCGTTCGAACGCGCCGGCTGGCGGCGGCTTCGACGAAATGGACGACGATATTCCGTTCTAAAGCGTTCGAACGGATCGGCAGGACCTGAAGCCCCGGCTCGACCTCACGGTCGAGGCGGGGTTTTTCATTTGTGCGTGCGGACCGAGCGAACCACGCGAGTCGAGCGCCGACCCGCTGCGACGTTTTCGCGCACACAGTCAATTCTCCGCCTCAAGCGACACGTTTTCTGATTTTTGTCACGGCAAAACTCCCGCCGGCGCGCGACCATTTAAAAGATGCATTGATTTTGCATCTTACAAGACGGCTCGCGCCGTCACCCCACAAGGAAAAGGAGAAAGCCGTGTTTTGCTATCAATGTGAACAGACCGACCGCGCCCAGGCCATACCGGGCTGCGCCTCGGCCAAGGGCAACTGCGGCAAGGACGCCACGACTGCGGATCTGCAGGACCTGCTGATCTACGCGGCCAAGGGCATTGCACAGTATGGCGCGCTCGCGCGCGGCCTCGGCAGCCCCGATCGCGAAGCCGACCGCTTCATGCTCTACGCGCTGTTCACAACGCTCACCAACGTCAACTTTAACGCCAGCCGTTTCGTGGCGATGCTGCGCGAGGCAGCGCAACACCGCGATCGCGTGAAGTCGACCTGCGAGGCGCTCGCGCTCGTGCAAGGCGTCGCCGCTGCGCAGCCGGGCGGCGCCGCGCTCTGGCAACCGGGCAACGACCTCGCCGAACTGCAGGCGCAGGCCGCGCTCGTCGGCATCAAGGCCGGGCTGCCGAAGGTAGGCGAGGACGTTGTGGGCTTGCGCGCCCTCGTGCTCTACGGCCTCAAAGGCGTGTGTGCCTACGCTCATCACGCGCGCGTGCTCGGATACGAGAGCGAAGAGGTCTACACGGGCGTGGAGGCGGCGCTCGTGTTTCTCGCGAGCGAACCCACGCAGGCCGGCGATCTTCTTGAACATGCGCTCGCCCTCGGCAACCTGAACCTCAAGGTCATGGAACTGCTCGATGCGGCAAACACGGGCCGCTTCGGCATGCCCGAACCCACTGCCGTGCGCGTGACGCCCGCGGCGGGCAAAGCCATCCTGGTTTCGGGCCACGACCTCGGCGATCTGGAGGCGCTGCTCGAAGCCACCCAGGGCACCGGCGTGCAGATTTACACGCACGGCGAAATGCTGCCCGCGCATGCTTACCCGAAGCTCAAGGCTTATCCGCATCTGGCAGGCAACTACGGCGGCGCATGGCAGGACCAGCAATCGGACTTCACTCATTTCCCCGGCCCGATCCTGATGACCTCCAACTGCCTGATCGAGCCGCTGCCGCAGTACCGCCAGCGCATCTTCACGACAGGGCCGGTAGGCTGGGCCGGCGTGCGCCATCTCGAGCATCACGCGTTCGCGCCGGTCGTGCAGGCCGCACTCGCGCTGCCGGGCTTCCGCGAAACGACGCCGGAGGAAACCATCACCATCGGCTTTGCGCGCAACACGGTGCTCGGCGTGGCCGACAAGGTGATCGACGCGGTGAAGGCCGGTCAGATCCGCCACTTCTTCCTGATCGGCGGCTGCGACGGCGCCGCACCCGGCCGCAACTACTACACCGAGTTCGCACAGGGCGCGCCCGACGACACCGTCGTCATGACGCTCGGCTGCAACAAGTACCGCTTCAACCGTCACCAGTTCGGCGACATCGGCGGCATTCCGCGCCTGCTCGATCTGGGCCAGTGCAACGACAGCTATTCGGCGATCCAGATCGCGATCGCGCTCTCGAAGGCCTTCGACTGCGGGGTGAACGATCTGCCGCTCACACTCGTGGTGTCGTGGTTCGAGCAGAAGGCCGCCGCGGTGCTGCTCACGCTGCTCGCGCTCGGCCTGCGCAACATCCATCTCGGACCGACGTTGCCCGCCTTCCTCACGCCGAATGTCCTCGACATCCTCGTCGAGCAGTTCGGCATCTCGCCGATCGGCGAAGCGCAAGCGGACCTCGCCGCGGCGCTCGCTCGCAAGGCCGCTTGAGCGCGGGTGAAAGGTCATGAGTTATCAAATCGAGCTCACCACGCGCGACGGCCAGGCGTTCGGCTTCGCATGCGAGCCGGGGCAGGACGTGCTGAGCGCGGCGGCGGCGGCGGATATCACGCTGCCCTCGCAGTGCCGGCGCGGCAGCTGCGGCGCGTGCCACGCCACCGTGACTGAAGGCGCGTACACGCTTGGCGACCACAGTGCGGACGCGTTGCCGTCCGGCGATCCGCACGCGGTTCTGTTGTGCCGCACGAGACCTTCGGCCGACTTGCGCGTCGCCGCGCCGTACGACGGCACGAAGGTGCTGCTGCAGCCGGTTGCCGCGCGCACGGCGCGCATCGCCGCGCTCGACACGATCGCCGACGACACGCGCCGTCTCGAACTGCTGCTCGACGCCGACGACACGAGCGGCAGCGCCGCCGAGTTCGAAGCGGGCCAGTTCGCGGAGCTGGAGCTGCCGGAGGGCGGCGTGAAGCGCCCGTTCTCGCTTGCCAACACGAGCAACTGGGAGGGGCGTCTCGAGTTCCTGATCCGGCTGCGGCCGCAAGGCGAGTTTTCGGCGTATCTGCGCGAGCGAGCGCAGCCGGGCGACGTGCTCACCGTTCACGGCCCGCAGGGCGGCTTCGGTTTGATCGCCGGCAGTCTGCGCCCGCGCTGGTTCGTGGCGGGCGGCACGGGTCTCGCGCCCCTGCTCTCGATGCTGCGCCGCATGGCCGAATTCGGGGAAATGAACGACGCGCGGCTCTTCTACGGCGTGAATCGCGAGAGCGAACTTTTCCTGCTCGACGAACTGGACGCACTTCGGGAGGCGTTGCCGCAACTGCATGTCGAGCTTTGCGTGCGCGAAGCGGGCGACGGCTGGCAGGGCTCGCACAGCACCCCAGTCGACGCGCTCGCCGCCGCGTTGGCAGACGCTGGCGCGGCGCCCGACCTCTACGTTTGCGGTCCGCCCGCGATGGTGAGCGCCGCGCAGGCAGTGGCGGCGCGCGCACGCGTGCCGTCCACGCAGTTCGTGAGCGAACGCTTCACGGTCTGACCAGCAATGCAGTGAGTCGTGTTTCTTCGTGTCTGATTGACCTCGCCTTCGGGCGGGGTTTTTTTTTCGCGTCTCGGGCGGCCATGCACGGCACTTCCGAGCGTTCTGTTCAAGCGATTGACATTCAGTCATTAACTGTCAAAATGTCCAATATCATGATGCCAACCCGCAAATCCCGTTCCGGCCTTTCCACTGACGAGAATGCGCTGCTCCTGCGCGAAGGCGAGAAGATCGTCGCGGCGCTCGGGCAGACGCTCGCGCCGCTCGTCGAGGTCGTGCTGCACGACCTCACGCGGCCCGAGCACTCGGTCGTGGCGATCGCGAACAATTTGTCAGGACGGCAAGTCGGCGACGCCGCCACCGAAATGGGCCTCGCGCGCATCACCGACTCCGGCTTTCCCGAAGTCGTGGCCAACTATCCGAACCGCTTTCCCGACGGGCGTCCGGCCAAGAGCACATCCATCGGCCTGAAGAACAGCGCGGGCGAGTACGTCGCGGCCCTCTGCCTGAACATGGATGTGTCGCTGATCGGCGCGGTGACGGCGGGCCTCGGCCAGCTGATCCAGACGAGCGCGGCTGCGCCCGTCGCCGAAACGCTCGCACCGCGCGGCGTGGGCTGTGTGCGCGAGGCGCTCGAACGCTTCGCTGCCACGCGCAACACCACACCGATCGGCATGACGCTCGCGCAGCGCCGTGAGGCCGTGCGCGAGCTCGCGACAAACGGAATGCTGAACCTGCGTCATGCGCTCGCCGACGTGGCCACCACGCTCGGCGTGGCGCGCTCGACCGTCTACACCTACCTGCCAGCCGAAGAACGACCATGAGCACTCTGCCTATTACCTTCGAAGACGTCGCCGCCGCCCACGAACGCCTGCGTGGCGTCGCGCACCGCACGCCGGTTCTGACTTCCAGCACCGCGAACGAACGCACGGGCGCGCAGCTCTTCTTCAAATGCGAGAACCTGCAGCGCATGGGCGCGTTCAAGTTCCGCGGCGCCTATAACGCGATCGCGCAGTTCACGCCGCAGCAGAAGGCGGGCGGCGTGATCACGTTTTCGTCGGGCAACCATGCGCAGGCGATCGCGCTGTCGGCGCGTCTGCTCGGCGTGAAGGCCGTGATCGTCATGCCGCACGACGCGCCCGCCGTGAAGGTCGAGGCCACGCGCGGCTATGGCGGCGAGGTCGTCTTTTACGATCGCTATACCGAGGACCGCGAGGCACTCGGCAAACGGCTTGCGGCCGAGCGCGGCCTCACGCTCATTCCGCCGTACGACCACGCTCACGTGATGGCCGGGCAGGGCACGGCCGCCAAGGAGTTGTTCGAGGAAACGGGCGAGCTCGACATGCTGCTCACCCCGCTTGGCGGGGGCGGGCTGCTGTCGGGCTGTGCGACCGCCGCGCATGCGCTCTCGCCCGCGTGCACGGTGATCGGCGTCGAGCCCGAGGCCGGCAACGACGGTCAGCGCAGCCTGCAGTTGGGCGAGATCGTCCACATCGACACGCCGAAGACCCTTGCCGACGGCGCGCAAACCCAGCATCTCGGCAACCTGACCTTCGCGGTGATTCGCGAGCGGGTGAGCGAGATCGTCACCGTGAGCGACGCGGAACTCGTCGATACGATGAAGTTCTTCGCGAGCCGCATGAAGCTCGTGGTCGAACCCACCGGCTGCCTCGCGGCGGCGGCGGTGCTGCACGGCAAGGTGGACGTGCGCGGCAAGCGCGTGGGCGTGCTCATCTCCGGGGGCAACGTCGACCTGCTGCGCTTTGCCGAACTGGTTCAGGCCGCAGGCTAAAGCGCCTGAACTCAAGCGAGCAGTTGCGCGAGCGCCGCGCGCGCGTTCGTCACGTGCGCGGACTCGCCCGGCCGGCCCGGCAGCAAATGAAATTCGGCCGCGGGCAGTGCAGGCAAGCCGAATGAAGCCGGGCAGGGCATCAGTCCTTCGCCGATCGACGACTCGTTCAGACACGAGATTCCCAGCCCCGCCTTGAGCGCGAGCTGCAGCCCGGCCACGCCCGAAGCCGAATGCGAAATCAGATAGGGCATGCGCGCTTCGTCGAGCAACCTCACGACACGGCGCTGCAACTGGCAGGTCGCCGGCAGCAGCACGAGCGGCCAGGGCGGCGTGAGCGCGGGCCGCTCGCGCAGCGTTTGCGTCGCGCCCACCCACACCAGTTTTTCGCGCCGTATCGACGTGCTCTTGTGCGTGCTGCGGCCTTCCTCCACCAGCCGCAGCGACAAGCCGATGTCGTAGGCGTTATCGTCGGCGCTGCTGTCGATCACGGCGCTCGGCAGCACGGTCACATGCAGACGCAGGCGCGGATGCTGGACCGCGAAGCGCCGGATGATCTCGGCGACGTCGTGCGGCCGGTAATAGTCCGTGATCGCAATGCGCACTTCGCCGTCGAGCGTGCGCCCGAGCATGTCGTCGAAGGCGGCGTCGCAAAGCGCGACGATGCGGCGTGCGTGGTCGAGCAGCTTCGCGCCCGCGGGTGTGGCGGACATGCCCTGCTTGCTGCGCACGAAAAGCGGCTGGCCGACGCGCTCTTCGAGCTTCTTGAGCTGTTCGCTCACCGACGACTGCGAGAGGAACACCCGCTGCGCACCCGCAGAGACACTGCCCGCTTCTGTCACGGCGATAAACGTGCGCAACTGCGCGAGATCGAAACCGCGTGCGTTCATTGATTCGGCTTGATCAGATACGTTTCATGCAATTCAATGATTCGGAAATTCCGAATATACGGATTGGAATTTCCCGCTTTTCCGATAGATGGTGCGCCTCTACGATGCCCTCAGTCAACCGTTTTCTGGAGATCATCATGGGACGCAGTACGACGCGAGGCGCCGCACACCGCTGGAAAGTGCTCGCGGTGGGCGTGGCGGCCAACGCGAGTTTTGCGGCAGCGCTCGGCGGCATTCCCGCAACGGGCGTCTTGATTCGGTCGGATTACCGTATCGGTACCGGGGAACTGGGTGTCGTGCTCGGCATGCTGGGACTGGGCATCGTGCTGAGCGAGCTTCCCTGGGGACTCCTGACGGATCGCTGGGGCGACCGGCGCGTGTTGCTCACGGGGCTCTCCACGACAGCGCTCGCCCTCGTCGCGATGGCGCTCTGGGGCGCACCGGCGGGCACGCACACGCCCAGCGGCACGGTGCTCGCGGTAGGCCTGCTCGCGCTCGGCCTGCTTGGCGGAAGCGTGAACGGCTCGAGCGGGCGTGCGGTGATGGCGTGGTTCGCCACCCACGAGCGCGGCCTCGCGATGAGCATCCGCCAAACGGCCGTGCCAACCGGCGGCGGGCTGGGAGCGCTCGTGCTGCCCGCGCTCGCCGAGCATGCGGGATTCGCAGCCGTGTACGGCGCGCTCGCGGCGATGTGTGTGGTCTCCACCGTGCTGACGATCGTCTGGTTGCATGAACCCGCGCACGAACAGGACGCCGCGCAGGCGCCACTCGTCGCTCACGAAGCGCTCGGACAGGCACAACGCGCCGTCTCACCGCTGCGCAGCGTCACCGTGTGGCGCATGGTGACCGGCATTGGCGTGCTGTGCATTCCCCAGGTGGCGGTGCTCTCGTTCGCGAGCATTTTCCTGCATGACGTCGGCCATGCGGGTACCGCAGCAGTCAGCGCGACGCTTGCGGCCGTGCAGGGCGGCGCGGCCTTCATGCGTGTGTACGGCGGCCGTTGGACGGACCGGCACGGCGACCGGCGCATCTGGCTGCGCGGTTGCGCGGCGCTCACCGTCGCGCTGTTCGTCGTGCTTGCCGCGTTGACGGCTTTTGCGTCGCCAGCGCATCGCGCAAGCGCAGCGTTCGTCACCCTGCTTGCCGTGGTGATCGTGCTAGGCGGTATCGCCGCTTCCGCCTGGCATGGCGTTGCCTTCACCGAACTCGCGACGCTCGCGGGCAACGGTCGCGTGGGAACCGCACTCGCCATGGGCAACACCGGCGCATTCCTTGCGTTCTTCGTCGCGCCTTCGGCGATCCCGCTGCTGTTGTCGTGGTTCGGGTGGCCGGCGGTCTGGGCGGCGGCCGCGCTCTGCGCCGCGCTGGCATGGCCCGCATTCGCGGCGCCGCGCGAGCGCAGCGACGCGATGCGCACTGGCGAGCGTCGACAACGCACTCGCGCGCGCGCCGCGGTTTGACCGTACGGAACACAAGCCATATTTAACGTTTCGGAAATCTCCGATTTCGACGGCGGCCTTTCAATGGTCAGATGAACACCTTGTCGATGTTGCTGGTTGCCGATGCGCTCATGCGGCGCATCGCTTCCACGCAGATCCGCCTCGAAGGAGATTCAGTGTGAAGCTACGTATCGTCCTCGCCGACGATCATCCATTCGTTCTGCTCGGCGTTCGCTCGGTGCTCCTTGCAGCAGACGATATCGAGGTCGTGGGGCAAGCGTGCGGCGCGCGAGAGTTGTTGCAGACGCTCGAAGCCGTCCCATGCGACGTGGTGATCACTGACCTCACTATGCCGCCTGTCTCCGGCGAAGCGGAGGACGGCCTGCGCCTCCTGCAGCGTTTGCGCCGCGACTGGCCGCATATCGCCGTGGGCGTGCTGACCGGGGTTGCGAACGCCGTCCTCCTGCGCGCAGTGGCGCACGCGGGCGTGGTCGCCATGTTGCGCAAAACCGGGCCGATGGACGATCTCGCAACCATCGTGCGCGGCGCCGCCCAGGGTCTCGCCCATCTCAGCCCGGCCATCGAGCGCGAACTCGCGGCCGCCGGCGGACCTTCCGACCTGTGTTTGCCGCGTTTGACGCCGCGCGAATCGTGCGCGTGGATGTGGAGCCGGACGTCGCGGTGCAGTTGCGCGGCGATAGTGTGCGGCTACGGCAGATCCTCTTCAATCTCCTCAGCAATGCGATCAAGTTCACACCGGCAGGCGAAGTGAGCGTGCACTTTCGCGCGTGCGATATCGGCGTCCGCGGAGGCGCGCCTGCCTGCCAGCGGTTGTCGATCGCGGTGGCCGACACTGGCATCGGCATTGCGCCCGAAGCGCAGGCGCAGCGCTTCGAGCCGTTCGTGCGGGCCGAGAGTTCGACCACGCGACGCTTCGGCGGCACGGGGCTCGGCCTCACGATCTGCCGCAAGCTCGCGGCGCTGATGGGCGGCACGCTCGAACTGAAGAGCGAAGTCGATCGCGGCACCTGTCTGACGCTGCATATCGAATTGCCCGTGGAAGTGCCTAGCGGCACGGCCGCCGGGCTGCGCGGCAAGCGCGCGCTCGTGGCGTGCGAGGACGTGAGCATCGCCGCCGCATTGATGCATTTTGGCTCGGCGCTCGGCATGGAAATGCGTCGCGCCGCGCCAGCGGACCTCGCCCGCGCCGTAAGCGCGGACAAGGCCGATCTGGGTGTTCGTGTCGGAAGCGCTGGCCGAGCAGTTGGGCAAACTCGGTGTGCCTGTGCTTTGTCTGACGGACAACCCGAAGCCAAGCGGTTATCGCGTCGTCGAGAGCGGCGTGCGCGTGAGCGTCAACCCGTTATCCTGGCGGGGCTTGAGCGCCGTTTGCGCGCTGGCGCTGGCGGGGCTGCCGGTCAAGGCTGCCAGCCCGTCGCGTCCTGCCGCCGAGGTCGAAACCACACTCCCGGCGCCCGATCGCGAGCAGGAACGCGCTGCTAGCCGCCTCATCCTCGTGGCAGAGGACCATCCCGTGAATCAGGAGCTGATCCGCCATCAACTGGCGTTGATCGGGTTCGCTTGCGACGTCGTCGACGACGGTGCGAAGGCGCTCGAAGCGCTGGCCGAATGCGAATACGGCTGCCTGATCACCGACTGTCTATGTGCAAGTTTGCAAGTTATTCCGTAGATGTGTAAGTCTAGATAAAATGGACGCCACATAAACAAGGAAGCAGCACATCCACTTGCGTAGGCACTAGAAGAAATGACAAACGCAGCAAATAAAATAACATTGCCAGAGCTATCCCTTACTGAACTAGCCGGCGGTCCCGGAGAAAACGCAACTCAGGTCGACATTCCCGCGGAAAACGGTGGGACCTTCACTTAGTACACGAGGCCGGTGGGCTATGTTGACTGGATCACGCGCAGGCGCCACGACAACAAACCTAGCTGGTCGCCACATACTTTCCCTCTTTTCCCTGTCGTTCGGAACGCTGACGGCTCGCCTTGGTTAGAGGCAAATCTATGGATAATCGACAGACTCGTGGGCAAACACGCGCCCGAAATGCTGAGCTACGCGACCGTCGCACAGGACTTGGCCGCGTTTCGCCGGTATGTAGAAGAGAAAAAAATCAACTGGCTCAACTTTCCATCTTTCAAGCCTTATCGCCCGACGTATCGATACAACGGGTAGGCGCGACACTGCGCTCGTGGCGCGAATCGAGAAAGACGTTGACATGGAGGGTAGGCCTGACAGAGCATGGCGAGTTAGCCGATCCTTGATTTGAACCACGCGGCACTTCCCGAGGTCAGCAAAAGTAACCCGGCAACAGTTTCTACGGCAATGCTTATCAAACCCACAACGTTGTTCAGCTGGGACGATAGTCCGTCCGCAAACAGATGATAGATGGTTGTTGCGACGAGGAATGTCGTAACGAAAAGTGCAAGGTTCCTTGCCCAAATCTTTCCAGCCGAAATCCGCATGATGGTGAATGCGTAAAATATAAAAAATGTGGAAAGCAGCCCAAGCAACATGATTGCCGCTTCTCTTTCGCTGATAGTATTGAAAGGCGGAATGCCCACTCCAGTAACGATTCGCAGGAGCGAAACTGAAAATGCAAGCCAATAGACAGCGACTGCGGCTCGAACTGATTGCGGAGCGTTGTCTTCGGGTAAAAAGATAAACTTGCTTTTCGCTTTCAAAGGACCTCCGAAAAATTGATGTCGAGGCTGGCTCGTCTGCTGATCTTAGTAGTGTTTCAAAGCATTTTCTA
Source organism: Paraburkholderia nodosa (assembly GCF_001718195.1). Classification (GTDB taxonomy): domain Bacteria; phylum Pseudomonadota; class Gammaproteobacteria; order Burkholderiales; family Burkholderiaceae; genus Paraburkholderia; species Paraburkholderia nodosa_A. The sequence continues at coordinate 1,755 of NZ_MCNV01000007.1, read as the reverse complement.
GAAAAAATAGGGAATCGCGCGGCGCAACTGATTTTCGATGAATGGCCGCTTTGTAGAGCAATGACCGGCGGCTCTGGGTCGGTTATGCCTGTTGCACGAGAGCGTGGGCCTTGGGCGAGCGGCGTGCCTGGTCGTGGGGCGCAGTGCGGCCATGAGCGGACACTCGACAGCGTGGTCTAGATCGCTAACAATCGGCGCTGCATCATGTTGATCCTCGCGCTTTCGCTCGCCTGCTGGGCTACTTGGGACGCGAAGAAGATGGAACGCCAAGCATTGAGACTCAGCTACCTCGGTGAGTGAACTTCTTTCCGGTGCCCACGCAGCGTGCGTAGTGCAGAAAGGGTGAATACAGGAAAAACCGCTATGCCTCTTGAAACGGTTCGACTAGATCGCGTCTTTGGCGTCGTCCAGACGTCGCAGAACCGCAAGGTAGTCACTCTATTCGGGTTCGAAAGTGCGAACCGAAGGGAGTATTCGGTGGCCGCGCCAGGCAAGCCCCGTATCGAGTCCGGAATGACGATTACCGCTTATCTCAAGGAGGTCGGAAACTGGCAAACTCTGATCGGGTGGCGCGACCATAAGAGCGGTGAGATTGTGTGCGAACCCGAAGGTGGACCAATTTTCCTTTGCGTTTGGAGCACCCTAGGCTTTTGCATGACAGCGCGCGGCTTTTGGGACCGGTCACCGACTCTGTCGGTGATTGCGGGAGTTATGGTTGCCACATTCGGGTGGGGCATTCGGAACGTTCGGTTCCTGCGGCGAGTTCGCCGCGAATTGAAAGCGTCAGCGACGCTCGGCGATATGAAACGCAATTCCTAACCGAAGTCGGTTTGCCGGTCTCGGTGCGGCCAGAAGCAGACAGTCGACGAGCCTACATGGTTCGTCGACAATAGCCGCTGGAGAGATGAATCCGGAGCTGGAATGCAACTTATCCTTGCGCCGCTATGGCGCGATCACGATGGCATGCTGCAACTTCGATATTCCATGCAGGGCTCCGGCTTTGCAGCGGAAGTCGATTTTTACGTTTATCCAGAGTCGATGGAAACGTTCGGCCGTACCCTGCAGGAATTTCCTCGGTCATCGACAGATGAAGTGGTTTTTGAGAACGGCTCGAATGCTCCGAATTCATATAGCTGGCTGGTTCTGCGTGCGTTCGTTTTCGACGGAGTGGGTCATTCGGCACTCGAGGTCGAATGTCAGAAAAATGGTACACGTCTGATAAGCGCCCGATCTCGCTTCGCCGTTGAGCTTGAGCCTGCAACAATCAATCGGCTTGGTTATGAACTCATGAGCTGGATATCGTCGGGCGTCGAACAGCCTTTCGTATTCACCGACGAACCTCAATAAGAACGAGTGTTGCGAGTGACCGCTGTCACTGTCTCCTGTGGATCGGTTACGCCTGTTGCATGAGACGTGGGCCGTGGGCGAGCGGCGCGCCTGGTCGTGGGGCGCAGGGCGGCCGAGGCCGTGTAAAAACGCGCAGAACGGCCGACCGGTGACGCGCGGTTGGGCACGCAGTTACGTTAGGCCGAGACGCAGGCAGGTGACGTGATCGTTTTTACTGGCAAACGACATCGGCGCGTGGGAGTTCACGCGCCTGCGAGCTTCATTGCACGCATCGTCTTTGCGAACCCGAGAATCCTGATGACCCGTTTTAGGTTGTAGGCCAGCACGTGCAAACTCATTTCAGCAGCGACATGACCAAGTCCGCGCGTCTGGAAGTGCGTCGAACCCATCCAGTGCTTGAGCGTGCCG
>NZ_MCNV01000060.1 GCF_001718195.1 Paraburkholderia nodosa | reverse complement strand
ATGCATATCCGGGCAGCGCCTATGTGACGTGAGCCTGAGGAGCCTGCACGATGCGGTGAGTATCGTGCCTCAGGACATTTCGCTGTTCAACCGTTCGCTGCTCGACAACCTGCGCTACGGCCGCCCTGAGGCAACGGAAGATCAGGTGATGAAGGCCTGCGAGCATGCAGGGTGCCTGGAGTTGATCCGTTCGTTGCCCGACGGCCTGAACACCGTTGTGGGTGAGCATGGAACGAGCCTTTCTGGCGGCCAGCGGCAGCGAATCGCGATCGCGCGCGCCTTCCTGAAGGACGCGCCAATCCTCTTGCTCGATGAGGCGACGTCCGCACTCGATAGCGCGTCGGAAGCTGTCGTCCAGGCTGCGCTGGACAAGCTGATGAAGGGCCGTACGGTCGTGGCCATTGCTCATCGTCTCTCGACGTTGCAGAACTTCGATCGCATCGTTGTGATTCAGCACGGGCGCCTTGTCGACGATGGCACTCCGCAGGAACTGACGCGTCGGCCCGGTATCTATCGCGATGTCCTGCTACGTCATGAGCGCCGCGCCGGGGTAATGCAAGCCTGACACGACTTTCGCTGTACAAACGGCTGGAGAGGGGTAACATGAGAGCATCAGTCGACCTGCGACCGATCCCAGCCCTCCTCCTGCAGCCTTCCTCGGGGATCGAGCCGCTTTCCTCCATCGCAGACCACGAAACGCGATCGACCGCTGTCCAGATGTGTCGAGGCGGTCGCGTGCGCCCTTATCTCCGCTTTTGCCGCAAACGTGCGGCCAGAAGGTGACACCATGACTGTCGCTGCCCGTCTCTACCGTGGACTTGAGATTTGCCCACTGGTTTATCCGCACCGGCCAACCGCGTCCGGTGCCTCCCATAATTACGACGAGGGGTTTGATGCTGCTGTACGAATCCTGGGGCCGCAGGAGCCCGACGGCACTCAACGGAGCCGGGTGTTTTGCCTCGCAGCCAGCCGCCCATTCGGCAGTGCGGGCGATGCGCGTCGTGCATCGATCGAATATGCAGAGCGCCTCATCGATACCTGTTCACCGGGCGAGACTGTGGTCGATATGAAGTCCTGAACGTTTCTCCATTCACGTAGCCGCTGTTCCGCGCTGGAGCAATGGCTATGGCTTTCCGGTATCGATGGAGGTTCACCGTGAACAGAAACGACCTGCTCAGACGCATCCAGGTCCGCGGCCGCGACATTATCGATGAATATCTTCCGTCGGACGCGAACGCCGACCTGGATAGCCTGATCGGCGACCGTCGCCATGAGGTCGATCCTGAAGCGTACCGGATGTTCGTCGCAGTTCGCGCGCTGTTGCGCGAAAGCGGTATGCCAGGTTGCGAGTCGGATTGCGAGGCGGGGCAGATCATGGCCCTTCTCAACAGGCGCGCAGCCTGACGACGACGATGGACTCTGCGGCAGCTGGAAGCCGCACCCTGATTGACAAGGTGAATACATGCGTTCCGATTCAATCCGTTTCCGGATCGACCCAACACCCCGTCGGACGGACGGGGAATACATGGCGCACGCGCGTATCAGCGCCAATCGTGCGGATGGCAGCGAGTACGACGTTCATCTTAGTGGTGACCTGGCTGGATTCGAAGCACGCGAGGATGCCATTGCCTATGCGAAGCGCTGGGTCCAGCAATGGCTGGACACGCGCTTCGGATAGGAACGCCAGGGCACTGCGGTCGGGTAGAAGGCCGGACGTGTCTGCATCGGATGGACTGCAGCGTATCCCACGGGTCGAGCGCTCTTTTGCTGCATCGGACGGAAAAATAACGCAGCCTGATCGCGGAACAATGTCCGCCATAACGCGACGGACTGTACGGGATCTGATGGGAGGCGTATGGAGACGCGGATCGATACATTCAACGGTTGGCAAATGAAGGCAACAGTAGCAAGCAGACTTACCCCGGCGGGGGAAGCGAGATACTTCATTGTTGAGCCGCCCGTGTACGGTGAGACATCGGAATGCTTATCGAAGATTCGCGCGGACACCGAGTACATCAAGGGTCCATTCGATGATCCCGATGACGCGTTTCGAGCGGCTTTCGATGTCTGCAGACGGCCGATCCAGCAGGCCGAAAGTTCGCGGAACGTGCAGAAGATTGACTAACCGGATTTCTCTATCGTTCTCGCGGGGCATCCATGCTTCGAGTTTTGTCGCATCGCGGCTTTGAAATTCATGTGAGGCTGACGGACCTTGCCAGGCGCATGCTGCACAGGCTGGACAGAATGTCATCTCCTGAAGATCCTGAGATGGACGGGTACGCGGTTGCGCGACGCCTGCGCGCGGAAGATCTGACACGGCAAACGATCATTGTAGCTTTTACTGCCTTGGACGAGCCTACCACGCGTCGGTCGGGCGTCGGTGCGGGCTTCGATGCATACTGCCAGAAAGGCGCCGCGCCAGGCCCTCTGTTGCGCCTGCTTGAGACGCTCGCTCACTAGACCGGTGTTGTGGTCGACCTTGTAATCGTCGGCCACCAGGTATGTCAGGGAGAACTTCCGACACCTTTGTATAAAACCACGTTGACACCCTGTCAGCGACGTCCCGGCTGCCGTATGCTTAGCCGCGAACAGGAGAGGGCCATGACTCAAAAGGCGCGAGAGCTTTATCGGAGCGCGAACGGTGACCGTTGGTCGCTCGTCCACGAATACGACTCTGGCCGGGTTTTCGTCCGACATGAGCCCAACCTCTCGTCAGGTGGCCGGCCGTCAGACATCTCAATTGGCGACTTCCTTGTTCGAGATGGCGAAGGGCCGGAGCATAGCGAACTTCTGCGCCTGATCGGGACACTGGTGGAGACACCAGCCGATAACTAGCGCTTACTCAGGACCACTCGCGCGCGTCCACTCGAGAGACGCCACCTACATGACTACCATATGCGCCCGCCTGCGGCTCGCGCGACGGCGGACGCGTCTCGGAGAGCCCGCGCGCCGGCGATAAACAGCCTTTGGCCGCATGGAGGCGACGACTTGCTTAACGCGCGCCGCGCTCGAATGTCCGTTGCCAAGGCGGAGCCACCGCTCGAAAGTTCGTCTGAACGCTCGTTGGAACGTCCGTAACTGGGCCGTTCAGCGCCCGATGACCGAACGCGATGATCGTCTCGGGCGTGCGCGCGATACAAATGGCATAAAGCCACCCGTTGCTGCCATTCGTTGAGCACTATGCAACGTCCGTCATTCAGTCGAAAACGGCCGAGCGGTAGCAAGCACCACTCCTAGGTTTCCTCATCTCGGCCACGAAGAATTTCTGCCAGCAATGCATGCCAGCGCTCAACTTCGCGTTCGGCAGTCTCAAGCGCCGTCCGGTCTATAAACTGGGCTATCTCGTCCGTGACTTGAAGCCGTGCGACTAGCCGCCGCCATTCCACGTCCGCCGATAGATATGCAATTTGCGCTCGGGCTATTTCCGCAAGTTTTACAAATGAAAATCTTTCCACGCGGCCTACTCCGAGTAGCAGTCACTCGCCGACAAGATCCGGTTCCCCGCATCTTCGCGCCAGGCATGCCGCCGAGTGCGTGACGACGCTTCTTCGAACAGTCATTGAACAATCATCGAAACACGGCTATCAGCAGCAAAATTTCGGGCTTATTCATCTTCTTTTCGATTGATCTGTCCGCGCATCGCTGCGATAAGCGAACGCAATTGTTCTGCGGTAAACGGCTTGCGAAGAGAAGCGAAGCCGAATCCAAGCGCCTCGGGGGGAGGCGATTCGCCGCCGGACGCAAACACGATGTGGATACCCGGATGCCGCTCGTGCGCAGCCCGGGCGAGTTCAACGCCCGACTGACCGGGAAGCAAGAGATCCGTCAGAAGCACGTCCGCCTTTCCCTCCATCAATACCTGCATCGCTTGTTCTGCGCTGCTGGCCTGTTGCACGTCGTAGCCCATGCTGGTCAGCAATTCGCTCACTGCCTCCCGCGAGGCGCCGTCGTCGTCCACGATGAGGATCGAGACGTCCGTTGGCGAATGGACAGACGTTCGCCCCGATTGCTCCGTAGACTGGGTGGCCGAGGCATCGCTGAAGTCCTCGATGCGTGCGGGCCCGAGCAGCCGACGGATTCTGGAAGCAAGCTGCGCGCGGCTGTAAGGCTTGCTCAAAAGGTGAACGCCCGGGTCGAGGCGGCCGCCATGCACAATCCCATTCTGTGTGTATCCCGAGGTAAAAAGCACCTTCAGATGCGGCAGCGCGCGCGTCGCGAGCTTCGCGAGCTCGGTGCTTCGCATCGTGCCGGGCATCACCACGTCAGTAAACAGGAGGTCGATCTGCACGCCGCTTTGCACAATCGCCAGCGCGCTTTGTGCATTGTCTGCTTTCAGCACCGTATAGCCCATCTGTCTCAGTGATTCGACAACCGTTGCCTGTACCCGCCGGTCGTCCTCGACGACGAGAATCGTTTCGGAGCCACCGGTCAGCACATCCGGTGCAACGGGGTCGACGACGACAGCGGTCTCCATTGAGCGGGGCAAATAAACCTTTACGGTCGTCCCGTGTCCAACCTCACTGTAGATCCTGATATGGCCTCCACTCTGCTTTACGAAGCCATAAGCCATACTCAGACCCAGGCCCGTGCCTTGCCCTTCCGGCTTGGTTGTAAAAAAAGGCTCGAACGCCCGCTCGACAACGTCCGCGGGCATGCCCGTTCCGGTGTCAGTGATCGCGAGCATCACGTATTGCCCTTCAAGAACATCCGACGGGAGCGCGCGATAGTGGTCGTCCAGCGTTGCATTCGACAGTTCTAACGTCAGTTTGCCGCCTTCAGGCATGGCGTCGCGCGCGTTGATCGCAAGGTTCAATACGACGTTCTCGAGGTGGTTCGGATCCACCAGGGTGTTCCATAGACCGCCGGCAATTACGGTCTCCACATCGATCATTTCACCCAGTGCCCGCCTGAGCAGGTCGTCCATGCTGCGCAACATGACGGCCAGGTTCACCACGATTGGCTGCAACGCCTGCCGCCGCCCGAATGCGAGCAGTTGCGACGCCAGATTCGCCCCACGCTCGACCGCGTCGATGGCCTTGTCAAGACGCTCTCTCGTCCACCTATCGCGCCCATGCCGGCCTTCGAGCAGTTCCAGGTTACCACGCAACACCTGCAGCACATTGTTGAAGTCGTGTGCGACGCCGCCGGTCAACTTTCCCAGGGCCTCCATCTTCTGCGACTGGAGCAATGCCGCGCGCGCCTTTTCGAGTTCTTCCTGAGCAGTCTTGCGCTCCGTGACATCGCGCGTAATCTTGGCGAAGCCAATCAGATCTCCTTGCTCATCGCGTATCGCGTCAATGACGACGTTGGCCCAGAACCGGCTGCCGTCTTTCCTGACCCGCCATCCCTCGGTCTCGAAGCGCCCCTGCGTAGCGGCGGTGTTCAGGTTACGCTCTGGCAGCCCCTGTGCCGCATCCTCGGCCGTATAGAAGCGCCTGAAATGCGAGCCGATAATTTCGCTCGCTTCATATCCCTTGATGCGTGCTGCTCCAAGGTTCCAGTTTGTCACGTGTCCTTCCGGTGACAACATGAATATCGAGTAGTCGGTCACGCCTTGCACCAGCAGCCTGAATCGCCGCTCGCTTTCCAATATAGCCTCATGGGCGAGGCGTTTGTCGGTCGTGTCTCGCACGATCTTTCCGAAACCGATGAATGCGCCGTCGACGGCGTAGAGCGCGGTAATAAGGACGCTGGCCCAGAATCGCGTACCGTCCTTGCGCACCCGCCAGCCTTCGGTTTCGTATTGCCCGTGCTCCCTGGCGGCCTGCAGGGCTGCTTCGGGGACGCCGTTGCGCCGGTCCTCCTCCGTATAGAAGGCAGAGAAATGCCGGCCAATGATTTCGTCTGCGTCGTAGCCTTTGATGCGCCTGGCGCCGGGATTCCAGCTGGCAACCTCTCCTCGCCCGGTCAGTCTGAAGATCGCGTATTCCGAAACGCGCATGACCAGGGACGGCAGCCATGAAGAATCGATGTCGTGGAATTGCTCGCCTTCCATCAGATCCCTCGTCGATGTCGACGTCCGATAAAGTTGAAAACTGTACCTTGCAGCGTACAGGCAGGCGGCCGTTGCGCGTTCCTTCGTGGTCAGGCGCAACGAACCGGCGCTGCGATGCATTTACCCGGTCGCGAGTCCGCCTTGTACCAATTATGCAACACGGGCAATCCGCACCCGCCTTGTGCAGTGCGCAATATTGATGCGTGTGCGAAGCACCGGTCGGTGGAGCGCTCCGATGGCCGTCATGGCGAAGGATCAGGCTTGGCGTCGTGGCGTTCGCCGGACAGAGCGTCCGGCAATCCGGGAGGGCGTGCACACAAGGCCGATAGACGAACTTATCATGATCGACGCGAAGTTACGCGATTGCGACCAACGAATAGCGGAGCAGGAGCACCGTCTTGAGTCGATCAGCCAGACCTTACGCACCCGCGAGGATTCTGAGAAGTTGCATGCAAACCTGACAGCCAGCGTGAAGGCGCTTCAGGAGCTTCGAAGACTGGTGGTAAAGGAGGTGGAGAAGGGGTGTGTCGATTTTTTCGGGCAAAGACGTTGCCTGCAGACTCAGTTGCGTTTTCTCTTCGCCGCATCTGACGTGCGGTGCCATGCGGGACCTTCTATCGAAGACCGCCGTTGGCGGTGAGAGGACATTCGACGTGACGTGACGGGCGTCTCTTCCTGGCCGGGAGTACGCATTCATCAACGTGCCGGAAAGCTGCCATTGCCGACTCCAGCGTCAGCTTCGGAGAACGTTCGCTGAACTGGTGCTTGCGGACACACGTCGAATCTGTCAAGCAGACATCCAGATGGCAGTTCCACCCACCAAGTAGTCATTCCATTGACGATAGTCCACGTCACCTTCGCACGGCATTAGAACGGGTCGTCCACTTACGGAGCTAGTGTTGATGGTCCGTGGTCAGGTTCCAGTCTCCGAGCCGCGTGCCGACTTCTCGCCTGATGTACGCTCGGCCTCCGATCGAACGATGAAGCTGCACCTTTCGAACAGTTCATCAAACGTCAGTATGCCAATGGACGAAATGCTGTTCCGGTATCAGCGATGTTGGCTCAACCTATGAGCCCGCTAAAGGGTTGCTCGATTTCCCGATGGCGGTCGGCAAAAACTGGGACATTCGTCACGTCAGGCACTGGGCCTCGGGAGGGAACATGATCGTCAGCGCGCACGCGTCGGTCGAAGCGTTCGAGAATGTGCAGGTGGACGCCGGATCCTTCGACGCCTACAAAATCGTGGTCCACGGACTGAACAAAGGAAAGCTCAGCGGCGGTCCCGCGTCGCGATTCGATATCACGTACTGGTACGCGCCCAGTACAAAACGAATCGTGAAGTACGTGTACCAGTGGACCAACTATTTCCATCTGGAAAATTACACGTACGAGCTGACGGCGTATTCACTTGCATCCTGACCGTGGATGTCGAACTATCGACATCTGCGGACGGGACGGCTTCGCACGTTGGGCCGAGCCAACAAGCGCGCAAGCTACGCGCTGGCATGCTCACCGAACCGGATCGCGAGACCATGGCGGAAGCGCTGGAGTGGCCCGCGCATGCACTGCGGTGAGCGGGTTGGTCGCCTCGCCCGGTCGCTGCAAAACCCCTGTCCGGTGGCACCAGGCTGCGGCAGAACCCGTGTCCAGCGGCACGGTCTGGACGGCGAGCGCGTAACGGCGTGGCCAGTTGCAAATGCTGACGGGGGCGGCAGGATTCCCCGCATCGACGGTGAACTGCGTGAGCGCCAGCAGCCAGAGCAGGGTGCGTTCGCGCAGCGATGTGAGAGAAGTGGTCATGTATTGGCTTCGAGCCTGAACGTAAAAAGGCGCGGCAGTATTGCCGCGCCAGCGAGATCGATCAGTCGTCGATCGTTTCGTGGGCCCCCTGCGCGCCGCGGCGCCAGTAGGCGCAAGCGCGAATGCGCTTCTTGTCGACGCCGCGTTCGTTGCACAGATGCGCGCGCACTGCGCGGATCGCCGAGGCTTCGCCGGCAGCCCAGACGTAGCCCTCGCCCGGCGGCAGCCACACTTCGGACACGCCGTCCACGAGCGGGTGCTCCGACTCGCTTTCGTCGCGATAGCACCACGTGGCGTAAAGATCGGCTTCGGTGGGCAGCTCGATGCGGGCCGCGCGATTCGCCACTTCGACGACCACGGCTACACGCGCGCCGGCCGGCAGCTCCGTGAGGCGCCGCTGAATGGCGGGCAGCGCCGTTTCGTCTCCGATCAGCAGATGCCAGTCGAAGCCCGTGGGAATCACCATGGAGCCGCGCGGGCCGCCCACGCCGAGATACTGGCCGGCCTGCGCCTGTGCCGCCCATGCCGTTGCCGGGCCGGCTTCGTGCAGCGCGAATTCCAGATCGAGCTCGTTGGTTTGCGTATCGAAGCGGCGCGGCGTGTAATCGCGCGCGGCAGGGCGCTCGACGCCTTCGGGGAACACGATGCCGTCAGGGCCAAAAGTTGGCAGTACTGGCTTTTCTTCACCGGCGGCGGGAAAGAATACCTTGATGTGATCGTCGAACGACGCCGAGACGAAGTCGCTCAGATCACCCGTGAGCGTCACGCGGACGAGCGAGGGCGAGAGCGCCGTGACGCGCGCCACGCGCAACAGTCGGAACTTCAGCGGGTGACGCACACGGACGACTTCGAGTTGGGACGGGTTCTGCATGTATGGCTCCGATGATGTTGGGGTGGCGCGGCGTGGAAGCGGGTTGTCAAATGTCGCTGTTGTCGCTGCCGGTTTCGATTTCCTGGGTGGCGCGCGCAAGAATCGCTGCGATGCGGCGCTGTTCCTCCGGCGCGGCGTCGGTGCGACGCAGCAGCGCGCGCTTGAGCGCGCGGCGCGCCTCGATCAACTCGCGCACCCAGGCGCTGCCTTCGGCCGGATCTTCGCCGGCCATGGCGCGGCGCATGACTTCCATCTTGCGGCCGAAGTGCGTGAGCTTCGCGAGGATCAGGTCCGCGCGTTCGCGGTTGGCCTCGAGGTACGTGCGGCCTTCGGGCGAAAGCTCATAGCGCTTGCGGTTGCCTTCGAGCGTCACGCTTACATAGCCCAGTTCCTCGAGGTACGTGAGGGCCGGATAGACCATGCCGGGGCTCGGGCTGTAGAAGCCGTTCGAACGTGCGTCGAGCGCCTTGATGAGTTCGTAGCCGTGGCTCGGGCGCTCGGCGAGCAGCACGAGCAGCATGAGTTGCAGGTCTTCGGAGGTGAACTTGCGGCCCCGACCAAAACCGTCGCCGTCGCCGAAACCGCCGAAGCCGCGGCCGAAACCGTCGCCGAAGCGGTCGCCAAAGTCGCCGGGACCTTCGCCGCCGCGATGGCGGCCCATTGCGTGGCGCAGCGCGTGAAGCGCCTGCATGGCTGGGTGGCGGCCGCCGAAGAAGTCGCGCGGATCGCGCGCGGGATGGCCGGTTTGACCAAAGTGCGAATGGTGGCGCATAGGGCCTCCTTGTCTGGAGAGTGTCTTAAAACATGTTTTAAGATATATATCGTAAGAGTGTTTGT
>NZ_MCNV01000059.1 GCF_001718195.1 Paraburkholderia nodosa | reverse complement strand
CGTTTGCGACAGACGAGCAAGCGCAGCCGTACCGCGATGGTCGGGGTCAACCGGCGATATCCGCGTCGAGGTGATGAGCCTGCGCGTGAGCCAGCATGCCGACGCGCATTCAGTTCGTCAGCCGGTCTCTTCCTTTTCCTTTTGTTGCCGGGCGTAATTGAACGGCAGAAGGTCGGTTACATCTGCGTCCGGCACACGCTGCGGCGTTGCCGCAACCGGTGTAGTGCCAGCACGGCCTGCTGGGCCTCTGTCTTCACGGCGACGCGCTTGCAGAGCATCTGCGTGGCCATCCCGATCGTAAGCGGTGATTTCAGCGCACCGAATAAAGAATCGTTTGCGACCGACAGGCGAGCGTAGCCGTATCGCGATGGTCGGGGGCAACCGGCAATGTCCGCGTCGAGGTGATGAGCCCTACACGTGGGCCAGCACGCCGACGCGCATTCAGTTCGTCAGCCGGTCTCTTCCTTTTCCTGCTGCCGGGCGTAATTGAACGGCAGAAGGTCGGTTACGTCTGCGTCCGGCGCACGCTGCGGCAATTCGGAGAGTACGTGTAGCAGGTAGTCGTACGGCTCGACGCCGCAGGCCCTGCACGTCAACATCAGGCTGTACACTGTCGCGCTCGCTTTTGCGCCGTCAACTGTGTCGCTGAACAGCCATGACTTCCTCGAAGTGGCAAACGGCCTGATGTCTCGTTCGCAAACGTTGTTATCGATGGGGGCGCAACCATCGGTGACGTAGCGGCTCAGATATTTCCACTGGTTGCGTGTATAGGCGATTGCCTTGCCGAGCAAACTCTGGGGCAGTACCTTGGGTGCCAGCTCATCAAGCCACGCCTTGAAGGCCTCGAGCACCGGCACGCTATGCTTTTGCCGCAGGCCGTATGTGTAATCAGGGCGGGTCTGGCCATCAGGCAGCTCGCCCTTGGCGAGCGCTTCGACTCGGTACAGGGCCTGGAAGTATTCGAGCGCTTTCGCCACGCGAGCGTTAGGTGTCTTCTGTTTGCCGGAGTCCGCTTTTTTCTCGGCCGCCTTGTCCGCCTTGACGAACAGCCTCCGGGCGTGCGCGACGCATCCGAAGTGCGTGGCCTTTTTGAGCGTGCGCCAGGCGCTGTAGCCGTCGCTCATCAGCATGCCGCTGTAGTCGCCGAGAAACTTCTTCGGATGTTCCTGGCCGCGCCCCGGCTGGTACTCGAACAGCACAACGGGCTCGGCGCAGCCTTCGGCGCTGCGGTACACCCATGCATAGCTTTTGCTCTGCGCGGACCTTCCGGGCTCCTTGAGCACCTGAACCGTCGTTTCGTCACCGTGGATCAACGGCTGCGACAGCAACGTCTTGTGCAGCGCGTCGTACAGGCGGCGGTAGTGCAGTTCGCTGGGGCGGATGATCCAGTGAGCGAGCGTGCCGCGACTCACCGGAATCTGCCAGCGTGCGAGCGCGTCCTGCATCCGATACAACGGCATGCCGTCGACGTACTTTGCGGTCGTGACCGTCGCGATCACCGACGCATCTGCATGGCTGCCCGGAATCGGCTGCATCGGCGCAAGCACGATCCGGGTATGTTCGGCATGACACTCACAGTGCCGGCACGCCCATTTGGAACGTATGTTCTGTCGGACCGTCCACCTGACCTCGACGTGCAACTGTTCGCTGATGTCCTCGCCGATGCGATGCATCGGGTTGCCGCAGTCCATGCATGCCCTCTGGTCTTCGGGCAGGTCGTATTCGACAGGTTCACGCTTCAGGTATGCCGGCAGAGGCTTGCGGCCGCCCTTGCGCCGTTCGGGCTCACTGTTTTTGGGCAGGCCGGTGTCGGGCAGCGCTGGCTGTGCGCCCTCATCCTCCTCTTCGGAGGGTTCGGTCTGGGCGATCTGCTCGGCCTCGTCGAACACTCGATCCTTGCGTTTCTCGCTCTTCGGTGCGAAGCGCTCTGCCTGCAGCAGGCGGACCTGTTCCTCGAGCTGCTCGATGCGCCGGTTCAGCTCCTCGATCTGTGCGTCGCGCTGGGCAATATCCTGTGTCGCGCGCTCTTCGAGATCGCGGATATAGCCCTTGACGACCCTGGGTACGTGCTTGAGATCAGGAGGATTCATGCGCTCCAGGATAGCGGAGCGCGGCGCGCCGTAGGTTTACGTCAATTTGTAAAAGGCACAGCCGCCGTTGTTTACGCGCGACGTGCCTTGCCGGGCGGCCTAGCTGGCGTGCTGGTAACGACGCGCAGGGTGGCGGCGAAGTGCGTCAATGTCGATGCCGTCGAGCAACCAGTGAAGCTGCTGCGTTGTCAGCTCGATCACCTCCTGATGCCGCCTCGGCCACACGAAATGGTCCTCCTCAAGCCGGCGCAACATTAGCCAGAAACCGGTGCGCTCGTACAGCAGGAGCTTGACGCGATCGCGTTTGCGGTTGTGGAACGCATACACGGCGCGGGCGAGCGGGTCCAGCTGCATCGACTCCGTGACCAGGGCAGCAAGGGTATTGATGCCGGCGCGGAAGTCAATTGGCTCGCGGTACAGGTACACCTTCAGGTCGTCGTCGAAGCGGAACATCAGCTCCCCCTCAACGCGTCAATCATCGTCTTGAGCAGCACGCAATCCTGCCCGGTGCACTCGAGTTCAAGGCTCACCCCGTTGGGCAGCTGCGCCACCAGGCGCGAGGGCAGCGGTGGTCGCTGTGGCGCTTGCACCCGCATCGGCGCCGCCGGTGTATCAGGTTCCGGCTGCGGCGGCATCGGCGAAGCCGCCCAGCTGTTATCGCTGATCGCCACCACCGGTACAAATGCCGTGGGCAAAGCCTTCGAGTCACACGGGGCGGTGGCGCCCTTCAGACGCGCCTCGTAATTCTTGATCCAGCGGCGCAACTGGTTGGCGTTCACGCCCGCCTTCAGCGCCATACCCGCGATCGACACGCCCGGTTTCAGGCAGGCTTGAATCAGCCTCTGTTTGTCACGCTTGTCGAAAGTCCGCTTTCCTTCGACACCAACGTTGGTCGCACGCAAGGGCAAAAAATCTACGCAGTTCTCGTCCATGAAGGGTGTGTCCATTAAAAAACCGTGGACACATCCTGCGCTGTTTTCAGCTCAGGATCTATGTGGGGAGAAACTGCCGCTTACGCCTGATCCACGGACTCGCCCAGGCGTTCCAGCGCCGTGGGCTGCCGCGCGCTGATGACCGACAACGGTGCGGCAATGCTGCCGAGGAGACGACTGCCGGGCTGCTCGCGCTCGGCGTGCTGCATCAGACGACGCTGCCATATTCTCCGTATCAGAACGCGAAGCAGGAGACGTTCTGGGCGCGTATCGAGGGGCGCGTGATGGCCATGCTCGAAGGCGAGACCAATCTCACGCTCGAACTGCTCAACCAGGCCATCCACGCCTGGATCGAGCGCGAGTACCATCACGCGCATCATTCCGAGATCGGCGGCACGCCGCTCAAGCGCTACCTGGCCGGTCCCGACGTGCGGCGCGAGTGTCCCTCCAGCGATGCACTACGGGCCGCGTTTCGCATTGACGTGACACGAACCCAGCGGCGTTCGGACGGCACCGTGAGCCTGGCCGGCACGCGCTTTGAGATCCCCTTGGCTTACCGGCACCTGCAGCGCGTACGCCTGCGTTACGCGGGCTGGGACCTGAGTCGCGTCGATCTCATCGACGCCAACAGCGACGTCGTGCTGTGCCCGCTGTGACCATTGGACAAGGTCGCCAATGCCGACGGCCAGCGCCGTCGCATTGATGCCGTCATTGTCGAGCTGCCACCGGCCACTGCGCCCGGCATCGCACCGCTGCTGCGCCAGATGCTGGCCGAACATGCGGCAACCGGGCTGCCGCCGGCCTGGATTCCCGCTGACTGGCAGGAGGGCGCATGAGCCAACGCCTGCAAGCCCTCTACGGCCTGAAGTGGAACCCGTTCTCGCCGGAGCCGCCGCTCGAAGCGCTGTACGTGCCGCCCCGCGTCGAGAACTTCTGCTGGCGCATCGAGAACGCGCTCGTGCGCGAAGGCGGCTTCGCGATGATCCACGGCGAGCCCGGCACCGGTAAGAGCGTCATCATGCGCGTGCTGGCCGAGAAGCTCGAGCGGCTCACCGAGCTGATGGTCGTCTCGATCGATCACCCGCAAAGCAGTCTCGCCGACTTCTATCGCGAGATGGGCGACATCTTCAATCTGGAGTTCAAGGCACACAACCGCTGGGGCGGATTCCGGTCGCTGCGCGAGCGGTGGCTATCACATCTGCAGAGCACGCGCCGACGTCCGATCCTGTTGATTGACGAGGCCCAGGAGATGAGCGCGGGCGTACTCAACGAACTGAGGCTCATGGCCAGCGCTCGCTTCGATTCGCAGCCGCTGCTGTGCGTGGTGATCGCCGGCGATACGCGCTTGACCGACAAGCTGCGGCGCGACGAACTGCTGCCGCTGGGCAGCCGCATCCGATCTCGCCTGGCGACCGAGAAGGCCACGGTGGATGACCTGCTGGCCTGCCTCGATCATCTGCTCGCGAGCGCTGGCGCCCCACAGCTGATGACGCCGCCGCTGCGCCACACACTGTGCGAACACGCGCTGGGCAACTACCGCGTGCTCACCACGCCTGCCAACGATCTGCTCGCCACCGCCGCGCAGCGGGAATTGACCGAACTCGACGAGAAGCTGTACTTCGAGGTCTTTGCCCCGTCACCGCCATCCTCGCGCCGAACGCCCGCACGTCAACCCAATGGAGCAAGATGACATGTCCCGTAAAACATCACCTCACAAACCCGATGCGGCCCGACGCCTGCCGTTGCCCGAACTCTCCGACGAGGCCGCCTACATGATGCAGTTCTTCATCGAAGACTTCTATCTCTGGTTCAGCCGCGCCTACGCTACCCAGATCCGGCGCTACCGCAAGCCTTGGTACCGCGGTCCGACGCAACCGCCGCATCAGGTCGTCGACGAGCCGTTCTGAAACAACAACGGGGGCTTCATCGCCCCCGTTTTACTTCGTCCCTTGGACATCACATTTAGCTTGCCCATTGCCCCATCGATTTACGTGCTTACGCTCACTGGTTCTGCGCAGTTTGTTGTTCGTAGGCTGACACGGCGGCGGCTATGCCAGCAGGTCAGCCCTTGGCGTTGCAGGCTGCGCGACGTACGCGCTCCGCGCGCGCCGGCTGGCCCTGGGCACGCAACTGCCGCACGATACGAGGACGACGGCAGCTGCCGCGACTCGCCGGGTAGATGGTGGCGACCGCGGCGTCCAGCGCTGCATTGGCCTGAGCGCGCCTGCTCGATCCGCGGCGACGCCACTGGCAATAGCCGCTGCGCGATACATCAAGCATTCGGCACGGGCGGCTGACGCGGTACTGGTCGCGGTGGGAATCGATCCATGCGTACTTCACCGCGACCCTTTCGCGAAGTACGCCGTCGCTTTTGAGAGATTTCGATGTCCAGCTTCGCACTGGCCAATTCCTTGCGCAACCGGCTGTTCTCCGCTTCCAGCGCACTGATCGGGCGAGTTGTTCGTGCCGTGACCGCTTCGCGACCACTCGCCGGGCCAACGCCCTCGAATCGGCAGCCACGCCGCATCCAGTTCCCTAGCGTCGCCACTGGCACCCCAAGCCTTCGTGCAGCCTCGTGCTGCCCGACTGATTCGGCAAGCCTGACGGCCTCGATCATGAATTCGTCTGTGTGTTGTCGTTTCGGCACTGACCTTTCTGACATGCAACCCCTCCGTACAGTAGGAAATTAACAAAATTCCTGCTGTACGCGAAATCGAGGCACGGTCAAACCCGCAATCACTTGAATCAATTCACAAGGTCAGCTACCTCGATCACAGCCATTCCGCAGAGATCCTGGTTTGCATTTCCCACAGCGGCGGCACGGCTAGCCGCTTGCGGCGGTAGCCAGCGAGCGAGCGCCTCCTTGACTTGCATCAAAGTGCAAGCGAGCACTTGTTGGCGGAAGGCTCGGCGCATCTCCTTCGTCACACCGCGACGCTCCGAACGATCGGCTGCACTGGCGAGAGTATATGGTGCCAGAGGTTTGTCGAGTCGCTTGATGACTGAGATGATGGCTTCTTCGAGGGTCTGTTGGCTAAAGTATGCGTCCTGGATCTCGCGCACCGAGCCCGCGAAATCCGCGTAGGTGCCCGCTAGCCGGGGATCGCGAAACGAACTCATCGTAAAAAGGCCATCCTCCGCGCTATAGCTGGCCCAGCCGCCGTAGGCTCCCCCCTCTTCGCGCAGCTTGCGGTGCAGCGCAAGATGGGTCAGGAGCTCGGCGGCAACAGCGAGCGGCGCAGCATCGGGATGCTCGACACTAGGCGCGGCCCATGCAATGTGGCAATGGTTCACCTGGCTTGCCACACGCAAGGCCACGTTGGCGACTTCATGAGCACGCGAGATCGCGTCAGATGCACCCAGCCTGCCAGCCCGAGAGGGGCGCAGGTCCAATGCCTTCGAGGCCTCGAGCGACGATCCGTTCAGGCCAACCCAAATGACGCGATTGGGCACCTCCAGCAACAGCTGGTGAATGCGCTTCAGGTGGTCGGCGATAGCTTGAACGCCCTCCGGCGACTCCAGCATCTTGCCTAGCGCGGCGACGAATGGCAGAGAGGCTAGGCCGTGCACGCGGTGGGCAAATTGCCGACGAATCGAGTAGGGCGCGGCCGCGGCCAGAGAAGCGTACTGGCCGGCCGCCGCTGCTAAGCCGTTGACTTTACGCGCGACGCGCGCTTTGGTCAAAAACGAGATGCGGTCGAGTTCATCGAATCGCGGCACCAAGGTCCACGCCGCGATGGCGGAGGGGATTCCGGCTTCGTCCTCAGTCAGCGCGGAGGCATGAACGTTCAGTTGCGGCGTCAGGCTCGTGCAACCGGCCTCCACCAAGGTGTCCAGCGTCATTGAGAACGAGGACACCTGACGCTGGCGCCATCGGCCCGCTTCTTCAAATCCCAAACTACCAGTCCCGAGGTCCGGCACGATGTCGGCGTACAGGGATAGCCAGGGCCAATCGTCCTTCGGGGCCGTGCTCAGATCGAAAAGCGTGGTCGCATAGGTGATGCCGTTGGTGGCGCCACCGACGACGCTAATCGAGCTGTGCTGATGTTGAATCTCTGGCAACGCGATGGGCTCACGCCTGAGTTCGCTCGGCTGAACGCAAGGCAGTACATCGATGTTGCTTCGAGCCTTGCGGTGTTCGGCCAGAGCGGCCTCCTCGGCGCCGATCTGGCGACGCTCGTCGTCGTTCAGCTCGCGCTCCTTCAGCGCGAGCGCCTTGGCTTCCTGCGCCTCGCGCAGAGTCGGCATCTGCAATCACGTGCGTGGCCAGAAGATTCGGGTGATTGATCAGCTCACGGACGGCATGCTTGAAGAAGGCCGGGTCCTCAATCTCTTTCCCGAGTTGCTGAAGCACGGGTTCGATATCGAATGCCGTTGCGACATCGCCTCCGTTCATCAGCAAGGGTACGGCGTCAAGCAACCGGCGCAGTGCGTCTGGGATGGTGTCCCCCTGAATCTCGCGCTTTGCAAAACGCATGTCGCGCAGTGCGGTTTTGAGGACATCCACCGGAACGCCGTCAGTTGCGGCGTCCTCGAGGGCGTGCTCGATACAGCTCTTTGCTCGCTCCACCTGTGTCTCGGTCAATCCTTCCATGCCAATATGCAGCACAAGCTGGCGCAGGCCGCTGTCGACGAAATTCATCTGGCTTGGTCGGCCGAAGCCTGCCGACTGCATCGCCTTCATCACCGGCGCGGAGGCGTCGCCAAGCAAGCCGTGGCTCAGTAGCCGAAGTCGTGCAGTGGCTAGCGGGTCGGTGGATTCACCGAAGCGCCAGCTGAGCTGCAGGCCATGTTCGTCAGGGCGCGCTTGAGCCGACGGTACTCTGACCTGAACGCGGCGCGGTGCTATCCAGTCAGCAGCCAGCTCTGGCCGACGCGCCGGGCACCGTCCCGTGCGGCGCGAGAGCACGCGCTCAACGAGCTTGGCCTGAATCTCCTTTGCCTCGATTCGACCAGCGCTCATGAACATCGCCTGCGAAGGGTGGTAGTGGCTGGCGTGGAACTCCAGCAGCATTTCGTGTGAAAGCTCCGGGATGACGAGCGGGTCGCCGCCGTAGTTCTCGGCGTAGGACGTTCCGGGGAACAGAGCCTTGTTGAGGCCGGAGTACAGGATGCTCAGCGGATCGCCAAACGCGCCCTTCATCTCGTTGAGCACTACACCTTGACGGACCAGGCGATCGTCCTTGAAGGAATGGCGCCAGCCCTCCTGACGGAAGCTAAGGTAATCCAGCTTGGGGAAGAAGGTCGCGTCAAGATAGACGTCGAGCAGATTGAAGAAGTCGGTGCGATCGGTACTCGCGAACGGATAGACCGTGCGGTCGGGGTACGTCATCGCATTCATGAAAGTCGCCGTTGAGCGCCGCAGCATTGCGAAAAACGGGTCCGCCACCGGGAAACGCTCCGAGCCGCACAGTGCAAGATGCTCGAGGATATGGGCACGCCCGTCGCTAGCTTGCGGAACCGTCGGAAAGCCCACCAGGAAAGCGAACTCGTCCTGGTCGCTGGCCAAATGTACATGACGTGCTCCGGATGCGGGGTCTAGGTATTGCTCGAGCTGCGCGCGCAGATCCGGGATGGGGTGACTGGAGATGTGTTCGAAGGAGGTCATTGTGATTCAGTGTCGGGTTGGCTGATCGATGAGGTACGGCTAAGCGCAGCGGCGCGTGGCCTGTCCTTACGTTCCACTTATGCAACGCCCCTCATTGGTCAAAGAGTTTCAAGCTGTCTAATGATCCCTACTTCGTAGAGAAGGTGCGCGATATTGTCGGGCTGTACCTGAGCCCACCGACCAATGCTTTGGTGCTGTGCGTCGACGAAAAGAGCCAGTGCCAGGCGCTAGAGCGGACGCAGCCGATGTTGCCGATGGGGCGGGGGCTATCTTGAGGGAGTGACGCATGACTACGTCCGGCAGGGCGCTACCCGCTGTTCGCCGCCCTCAATACGGCAACGGGTGAAGTCATTGCGCAATGTAAGCCGCGCCACCGTCATCAGGAATTCCTCGCGTTTCTCAGGCATGCGGATCAGGCGGTGCCCGCACAATCTCGATGTGCATCTGATCGTCGACAACGATGCGACGCACAAGCATCCGAAGGTCAGGGTGTGGCTGGCCAAGCATACGCTACCACATGCACTTCACGCCGACGTATTTTCGCGACATTCGTTAATGTTTAGTTTCGCACACGCTCCAATTTCGTTGTTCATGGCCTCCTACCCGTGTTGACCAATGTTTGACCTACCTCAAGGTCGCCGTTACAGCCGTAGATGAATGGACTCAATTTTGCCTCTGTTGAATTTCCAGTGGGGGGTATCGTCCCGACTTCTGCATAAACACGACGAGGGCAGGTCGTGCACAGCAAGCTGTTCGAAGCCGCATTGGGCGTGAGCAATGAAATGAACGCGTCCGTGCGCCGGTCAAACCCGGCAAGGTGTTGTGAATGAAAGAGTCATACGTTGAAGGTCTAGCCAACCACAACGGCCTCGAGTCATGCGTGTGCGTCCGTAAGGGCGTAGGCGAAGCGTTGGCAGAGGTACGCATCGGCCAGGTATCGAGCTGCGAAATCCATTCCCCGTTCCGAAAGGTGCGGGCTGATCGGGGTGCCGAGGCGCTGGACGCTTGCCGAAAGCCACACCGGGATTGCCGTATTGGCAAGGCAATCCCGGACCCCGCGCGGTCGGAGACCCTGAGCACGTGCGGAAACACCTTGCATGGGAACCGGGAGATCCCGCGCCCTACTGCGTCGCGCTGGGAAGCGTTGAACGAGCATCAACATTGCGAAAACGACGAAATGAAGCCCTGCAAGCGTCTGCGGAAGTCGCTCGTAATCTCGTGCGAGCCGCCGGAAGCGATTCAAGCAGCCAAAGCTGGCTCGACCACCCAGCGACGCGGCAGGAGGACAAAGCCTTTTTTCGCCTCCGGCAGCTTGATGGCCTGCCGTTCAATGCCTTCATCACGCGCGGCCTGCGTCGCGTCCTCACCTGTATGGTCTTGGTCCGCGAATGCCACCTTCACTGTTTGACCCGATACCTCCTGAACCTGGCGGGCAAGCTCGGCGACCTGCGCTCGCCCCTGCTCGTTGGCCGGCGTAATGTGCACAGCCAGCAGATTGCCCAGCGTATCGAGCGCCATGTGTACCTTGCTGCCACGCTTGCGGTTATAGCCATCGTAGCCCGCACGCGGGCCGCTTTCGCACGTGGACTGCAACGTGCGTCCATCCAGGATAACCGCGCTGGGTTGCCCCCGGCGCTCCTGGGCGATACGCAGCACCGAACGCAATTCGCTGACCATCCCATCGAAACAACCCGCGTTCAGCCAACGTTTGTGTTTGCTGATAGACCAGTTCCGACGGCGCGAAGTTGGTCGGCAGCATACGCCACGAGGCACCGGCTCGCGCCATCCATTTGCGTGCTCCTTCGGAGAAAACGATGTGTGCAAGCTCCGTTTTACTCCAGTCGGGCTTACTTCCGCGGCCCCCCACATAGACAGTATGACTTTCGCTGCGCACGAGGCTGACCGCCGCGCGGAGGTGAAACGCGGGTTAGCACGAATGCCAGAGCCGCAAGAGTATGGTCTAAGCCAATACTCAACAGCCTGTTTCCGGCACGGAGGTCAGCGTGAATAACGATAGCACGGTGTTTGTCGGCCTGGATGTTCACAAGGATTCGATCGTGGTCGCGTATTCTGTCGGGTTTGGCGAAGTAGAGGCCCTCGGCAAGATTGCGCCTCGAGCCAATGATATCGATCGCTTGTGCAAGCGCATGCAGTCAAAAGCATCG
>NZ_MCNV01000058.1 GCF_001718195.1 Paraburkholderia nodosa | reverse complement strand
GTCGCCGTGAAGACAGAGGCCCAGCAGGCCGTGCTGGCACTACACCGGTTGCGGCAACGCCGCAGCGTGTGCCGGACGCAGATGTAACCGACCTTCTGCCGTTCAATTACGCCCGGCAACAAAAGGAAAAGGAAGAGACCGGCTGACGAACTGAATGCGCGTCGGCATGCTGGCTCACGCGCAGGCTCATCACCTCGACGCGGATATCGCCGGTTGACCCCGACCATCGCGGTACGGCTGCGCTTGCTCGTCTGTCGCAAACGATTCTTTATTCGGTGTGCTGAAATTACCGCTTACGTCCTATGGCTGGTCGGAGCCAGCGGCGCAGCGGCTGCGCTTCCTGCTTGACTTCGGCTACGCGACGGGTCTGCGCGCGAGCGAACTGGTCGGCGCCGAGCTCGGCAGCATCCGCGTGGACGGGCAAGGTGATCACTGACTGCATCTGGTCGGCAAGGGCAGCAAGCCCGGCAAGGTGGCACTGCCGCCGCTCGCGCGTACTGCGCTCGATCAGTACCTTGCACAGCGACGCCTGCCTGTCACGCCACAACGCTGGAACCCGAAGACATCACTGGTCGCGAGTCTGGGCGAAGACGGCGACGCGGGTATCGCGGGTTCGCGTCTGGGGCGCGTCATGCGCCGCTTCTTCGCACAGGCAGCCGACGTGATCGAGGCCGATCATCCGGTAGCTGCCGAAAAATTGCGCCGCGCGAGTCCGCACTGGATGCGCCACAGTCACGCGAGCCACGCGCTCGCTAGCGGGGCCAAACTGACCAGCGTGCGCGACAACCTGCGCCATGCATCGATCGCGACGACATCGATGTACCTGCACGGCGACGAAATCCAGCGTGCGAGGGATATGGATCAGGCCTTTGCCGCTCGAAAATAGCCGCTAACCTATTGAATTCGAAGAATTTCGAAAAAATCGGCGGTTCCAGCTTATAACCCCTACAAGCGAATGATCTCGTTGGCATCCCAATGGCCGTGCCACTTTCAATCCTCAGGTCCAAGACCGCTGAGGCGAGAAATTTTTCAAGCGCCAGAGCGAGTACGATCGCCAACGCGCAAAGGCATTGACCCCACTGCTTTCGGCGTGGCGCCTGAACGACGGCGACGCTCAGCGACCGGCGATGACACTGCGCCGGTCTCCCACACGAATCTTGCGGGCTTGCGTTCAACGAAGGCAAGCAATAGCAGTCCTAAGCCCAACGTAAGCGATTGAATGTGACCATACAAAAATCCTACGAACTCAATGCCACGGCGATCAGTATAAAGGGTCATCAACTCGACGGAAAACGCGTCGATATGGCATTCCAATTAGGCGGATCTTGCCCGAAAACATTGCGAACGAAGAAATCCATGAGCTTGCGCTCGGTGAAGATACCGGGGGCTCCATGATCAGCACCAGGCACATAGACCATTTCGAATTCCTTTCCCGCCTTAATGAGACTGTCGGCGAGCGCAAAGGTGGAGGCCGGATCGACATTGTGGTCCATTTCGCCCACAACAAGCATAAGTTTGCCGTGTAGATTGTCGGCATTGTCGATGGCAGAGGACTGTGAGTATTCAATGCCGACGGGCCAGCCCATCCACTGTTCGTTCCACCATATCTTGTCCATACGGTTGTCATAGCAACCACTGTTGGCTACCGCAACCTTATAGAAGTCAGAATGGAATAGCAGTGCATCAATGGCGTTCTGGCCGCCAGCTGATGTACCGAAGATTCCTAAATTCGAGATGTCGTACCAGGGATATAGAGAGGCAGCCGCCTTATGCCACAGAATGCGATCGGGAAGGCCTGCATCTTTCAGATTCTTCCACGCGACGTCATGAAAAAGGCGTGAACGGTTGTTAGTGCCCATTCCGTCGATTTGCACAACGATAAAACCCAACTGAGTAAGGGGCTCTGTTGTGGTTGTGAATGACTTTGGGACGCGAGAGCCTTGCGGGCCGGCATATATATCCTCCACCACAGGATACTTCAGATGTGGATCGAATCTATTTGGTAGATGAATGATTCCCCAAATATCGGTCTTACCATCGCGCCCTTTGGCAACAAAATTGATTGGTGCTCTCCATCCATTAGATTCGAGTTGGGAGATGTCGGTGCTCTCGATCTGCATCAGTTTAGCGTTGTCGCTAGACCGGAAAAGCGCCATGCGTGGGGGAAGGTCGATACGCGACCAGAGGTCGACGTAGAAGCTACCGTCAGGAGAAAACTCGATGTGATGATTGGCCGGTTCTGGCGTAAGTGATGTCAGCCCCTTTCCGTCGAAGCCAATTCGGTAGGCATGAACGAAATAAGGGTCCTCGCCGACATTCATTCCGCTTGCTTCAAACCAAATTTCCCTTCTGACTGGATCGATGTGGTCCACCGCGCGGACAATCCAGTCACCTTTGGTGATTTGGTTTTTTAAAACACCGGTACGGCCATTAAAGAGGTACAGATGTTCAAATCCATCGCGTTCGGATGCCCAGATAATTTCCTCTCCATCATTAACATTGTAGCGAAAGTATTTTCCGGAATCTATTTGGTTATTTATTAAATCTGTATAATCGACGAACGTGGAGCTGACCTCATCGATCAAAGAGCGCGTACGGCCGGTGGCGGCCTCCACCTCGATTACTCGGTAGAGCTGATGGCCGCGTTGGTTGTACTCAAATGTAAAGCCTTCCCCATCCTTCCGCCAATTAATTTTGGAAAGGTCAAAAGGATTCGGGAACAAAGCATTGTCGATATTGATCATGCGCTTGTTGACTATGTCGAATAGTACCGGTTGCGGTCGCGGAAGAATATCTCCCGCTTTGGCATACTCTATTGGCTCATACCTGGCTTGATGGTTTGTTGCTGAGGAATTGACAAGCACGATTTGACGCGGTTGGCCGAGGGCGACACGGTAACCTGCGAGGTGATTGGAGTCAGGGGACCACTTTAGGGATGAGAAGACGTAATTGTTCGCTTCTGTCCCGTCCCAACTTAACGGTACATTTACGGATCCGTCCTTACTCATTAGAAAGACGTTGGAGTTTTTGATATATGCTTTCCACTTGCCGTCCGGTGAATCGATTGTGATTCGACTATCGCTTGCAGCCGTTGGCGTGAAGTCGTTATGAAATGGCAAGATTTCGCCCTGAGAGATCCTAGTGCAGATGTAGCTTGAAAGATCACAACTCCACTGAACGGAACCAATGGAGAACAGCAACTGGTTGCCGTCTTGTCCGATTTCGAAGCGGTCAAAGGGCAGCGAATTGCCTCGGAAATTCGAGGAGGCCGCCTTATTTAATGCTTCGGCAAGGCGGCCATGATCGAAAGCTGGTTGCTTCTTCCCAGTTTTGATATTGAGTTTAATGAACTGGCGCTCACCATGTGTCGTCCGTCGGTAGGCAAGGGTCTCGGGCGAAAGCCAGAAAGGGGGGGTATCGACGAAATTGACAATTTTATCCGAGTATTGATAACGAACTGTGAGAGCCCGCTGAAAGTCTGAGGGGGTAAGAGGAAAGGGGGGGGTATGGTTCCGTTCCCCTTGGTTGTCAGCAGCCGATAGCAACGTGCAGTAGGAAATTAGAAGCAGAAAGATGGTGACAATTTTTTGCATGGATGTTTGGCCTTGACTATGTATAGGTGTATCGGTTACGTCGTCGGCTTACCTTGAGGCAATTTTTATGCCATCAGTGAATGCGAGTGGGTATGATCAGTGTCCGCTGAGCGCAAGCGAGGTTCCAGCGACCGGTGAGATTAACTGACTGTAGTGAGGTGAAGACCTTCGATAATCAGTGAAATACAAAGCAAACTGGCGGCACGTGGAACGGAGTCGCATTTGTTCGACACTGGCCTTTGTCATCTCGTCCTTGCCTCCCATGTTGTCGAGGAAGTTACAAACAGCAGGGCCCCTTCGCTCCACCAGCGTTACCCGGTTTCACGGCTACTACGGGCCCATCCGCCACCCTCTCGCCTTCGGTCCACTTCCCGGGTTCGCCGGTTATAGAACCTACCTTGCTCCGGCGATTTCGCGCCGGGGCGAGGAGGGCTTCTCCAGTTGCTCAGCATGTCCTTGTCTTCGTGCCGTCGCTTCCACCCCGCCGAAGTGGAATAGCCGTATCGGTCAGAATTCCGCTACCCATGCTGCCTTCACCCTCACGGTTGCGGGCTCGGCCCTCGGAGCTTTTCATTTTCGAGGCCACATCTACGTTCACTTTTGTTACGGCCCGATGACTCGCGCATTCCCCTAGGAAATGCCTGTCGATAGGCTTCAGAGGCTTGGTTTCCCCCCACCCTGCTATCCAAGCTACGGGGCCTCTGACTTCTAGCGAAGTCAGCTTGATAGATCGAGCAACAGAGTAAAGCTTGGACGAATGACGTCGAAAGGTTGCGTTGGCAATCGAGCGTGATGACAAGACTGGTCGGACCGTGACTCGCTGAACTTGAAGCATAATTCGAGCGTTGAGCTCGTGCGACAAATGAGGGACGAGTCAGCGGATTTCATCGGGGCCCGCAGCGAATGAGGCTGGCCGCGATGTCGATCGGGTTCTCGTTGCGAAACGTGTCGAATTAACACACAAGAAAAACTGGCGCATCGGGGGCGTTCATATAAATTATGTTGGTCGGCGTGTCCGACGAAGTCGTCGCGACGGTGGCACCGAAGATCGACGCGTTCAAGGCGAAGCTGCCGGGCGGCTACCGGGTCGAAACCAGCGGCCTATTCGAGGAAAGCGCGATCTCCCGGACGTCGGTCTTTGCGGTGGTGCCGGTCATGATCGTGCTGATGTTCACGAGCATGATGGTGCTGCTGGTGTGCTTCCGGCGTCTGGCCATGGAGGTTGCGGTGATGCCGCTGGGCCTGATCGGCGTGGTGCTCAGCGCTGCTGGTGTTCAACCGGCCGCTCGGTATCGTCGCGATTCTGGGCATTCTGGCGTTGATCGGCACGAAGGGGCTGATCGACGGATGCCCATGCCCGCGTCCCCGCACCGCTCACGTGGTTCGCCATGGTGCTGGCCTCGCTGATCGGGCTATGAGTGCTGTATCTGCACATCCCGGTTGGCACGCTGCTCGACGCGCTCGCGCCCGGGGCGCTGTGGCCTGTCCTGGCTGGCGCGGCGCTTGCCATCGGCTGGGATCGATGGAGGAGGAAAGTGCCTCGCGCACCGGTAGGAGATGTGGGCGTGATCCTGCGCGAACTCCAGCGGGGCGCAGCGGCGGTGGCGCGATTCGCGCAATGCGCGGATACCTTCGTGCGGGAATGGTCCGTGTCGTGTCTGACGCTGCTGCTGGTTGCGCTGCTGTCCGGATGCTGCCGTGCAACCAGAGGCCTTTGGGACGCGAAAACCAAGCAGAAGGTCGGTTCCAGCCAGATCCACCAGTTGGTGCTTCACATTGACCTGTTCTTGCAGCGGATGCCGGAGCAGATTCTTCTCCGCTAAACGTACCGTTGACCTCGTCTGAATCTCGCTAGGATTCGCGAGGCGACAGGTCAATGTCCTTGAAATTGCACCAAGACGGCTCCCACCGGGAAGCCGCCGCTGCCGGACGCTCAGCTTGTTCAGGACCGTCGAACGACAACGAACCTACAACGCAACGCGGTCGGCTGAGTGCATTCATAGTAGTCAAGGTCGCGAAGGCCAGATTTCCGGCGCCATAAGCCTTGATCTACCCTTAGACTTGGTAGCGGAGACCTAGGCATGTACCGTAGATTCACATGTCCGCCTTTGGCAAGTTCGTAGGAGCACTGGACTGACGCCGATTGCACAACACCGTCATTATCAAGCTGCGGTGGATCAAACGTGGCTGAGGTGAATTCCTTGATATTGCCGTCGTCCGGTCCTCTCGCAAAACCCGTCCATTCCCCCTCGTTATCGCTGGTTGTTGCAGTGTACACGTTCCGCGCAATTTTGATGACGGCGGGCGTCGGGCAGCTTTCGTATGTTTCAGCAGCAGCGCAATACGATGCGCTGAGCGCAAGGGTAACAAGAAAGAGATTTCTCATCTTCGGCTTTATTCCTCAATTTTGCAATGGCAGTGGGCTAAATTATCTGAGCATCTGGCAATGCATTTAACGAAAATTAAAATGCAAGCCATTGCAGTTTAGATGATGTCTAATTCCGCCTTTTTAGAACTTCGATTGCGTGATCGCCTGAAATCGAGCACATAGTTTATACCGTAATAGCGCTAACCATAACAAATAAAATTTATGCGAGAGTCAATGTCGTTGATGGGTATGGCAAATCCATGTTTTCGAGGCGTTAAGGCATGGAATGCCAAAGCCCTGTAGTTTCCACCCCTCGGCTATCCTCGAAGCACCGCAGAGAGATAGCGAGCAAGCGCATAATACCGGATTGGCGAACGGCGGTAGGAGTTTGAGCCGACGATATTGCGGGCAAAGGATTCGAGAAAAAATGACGAAGATAACCCGGCGCATGCCCTCAATGGCGTTCGGCGCGAATGCGGCCACTCGCAATGGCCTTCCGCATATCGTGAAGGCCCCTGACCACGATTCAGCCGAATAGCGATCATAAGTGTAGAAGTTATGAGGTGGCGGATCTTTATGCCTTGGTGGAGTAAGGAAATCGGGCTGCGGATGCTTCCCTGAGCTATCGCGTCCGCTTGCGTCGTCGAGATGCAGATAGGTCAACGTGGTCAGCCAGCGCGGGACGGCCGAGTCCTTGGCCGACTGGTCTGAATGTGCGATTTCTTACGCGGACATCGTTCGCGCCAAACCCCGTATGACATCACTTAAGAGTGTCGTGCCGGGGACCGTCGGACGCTGCGGCAACGACCCGGAGTACGTCACCTTCGAGCCTTGCCTTCCACGAAACGATACGACGGAGGTCACGGGAAAGCGGGTTAGATTTTCCCAACCAGGCGCTCGATGCCCTGTATGATCTCGCGCCGTATTTCGGGTGGAACACTTTTATCAAATCCGATCTGATCGCGTAGCGCTTCAGCACGCTCTCTCGGGCGGGAGGCTGGTATTCCACGCCGCCGCAATCGCCGTTAGCGCGCTCTGATATTCCTCCAGTGTTGGATGATCGGATACCTCATCCTGAAGCATTTGCGCGAGAGCGCCAGGAGATTTTCTGCTCCGGCGGCAGTTCATTCCGATCGAGAACGATAGCGTCGGGTTCCCTGACTGAACCGCTCCCCGTCGCAATGCATCCAGGTCGCCAACGCCCAGTTTGCGGGCACGCGACGATTTTTTCTGCTGGCTGGCTTTGCCCATGTTTCTGCCCCTTCGCTGCGTTCTGAATCCGAAAATTATCGCGGCCAACTGGTTGCTCAAGACTGGCACAGGTGTGACGGCTTTGCCGGATTTTTTGCGCTACACGGGCCAGCCCATTCGAGATCCGGAATTCGGCATGGCGACCATCGAAAGTACCGCGTATCCGAGGTTTCCCAAGGTTTTTTCACCGGAGGAATTGCAAGCGTTCTATTCGCCGGACGTCGAAGAGCTCGAGTGGGTGCGCCGCAACGCGCGTGGCCAGTCCTCGAGACTGGGCCTGCTGGTTTTGCTGAAGGCCTTTCAGCAGATGCACTACTTTCCCTTCGTTGACGCCATTCCCCCCGCTGTCATCGAGCACATCCGGGCGAGCGCGAACATAGGCGCCGAGGCCGCATTCGGCTACAACAGGGCAAGGTCGCCCGTCTTGTTTCGTCACTATGCGGCAATCCGGGAATTTCTCTGCATCCAGCCCTATTACAACTCCGATACCAAAGGTGCAATACGAAGGCGGCTTACCGATTTCTTTCAAATCCGAAAGCTTGTGAGCAGGATATCGTGCGCGGGCACTTTGAAGCTACGCGAAGCTTCGAACGCTACGCCTCTTACACGATATCTCCTCAAACTTGCCCAGCTTGGCGGATATGGATCGAGCCAGTGCCCCGCCGCCCGGAAACACCGCGATCTGGAGAGGTTTGCGAAGACTCATCGATATACAACTCGGCTTTGAACTCTCAAAAAATCATGGGTTACCGCAAGTTTAATGGACCGCATACCGCCTTTCTTCCATGCCGCTGTCACGACGCGACGCGGGGCGTGTCTCCAATCGCCCTACGCGCCCCTACGCCGCGACCTGCATCGTCGTCATACCGCTCACAGCGCACTTAGCGCTTGCAGTATCTGGATTGTTCGCCCTTTGTCGCGACGTCGATATACGACGTCGCCTGAAAAGGGCGGACACTGACCGCCATCGACACCTAGGCCCCGCCAGAAAAAACTCGTTGTTTGCGGGGCTCACTTCGCGCCGGGGAACGGGCCTCTGCCATCATGAGCCTGAT
Source organism: Paraburkholderia nodosa (assembly GCF_001718195.1). Taxonomy (GTDB): domain Bacteria; phylum Pseudomonadota; class Gammaproteobacteria; order Burkholderiales; family Burkholderiaceae; genus Paraburkholderia; species Paraburkholderia nodosa_A. The sequence continues at coordinate 4,731 of NZ_MCNV01000058.1, read as the reverse complement.
CCGTTCGGGACAACTGAACAGGCACGATCCGCTCGCCTATTTGAAGGATGTGCTCGCGCGCCTGCCCACATATCTCGCGACTGACATCGACGACTTGCTGCCTCACCGATGGGAACCTTCCGCCAGCGCTCTATAGATTCCGCGCGCGCCGGGCAAGGTGACTTCACCGGTTGCTTACATCACAAGGCAGGCGTCGATATTGGAGCCAGAACCAGAGCGTGCGCTTGCATCCATGACCCTGTCAGGCCACGCGCTCGCGTCTAACGTGCAGAAAACTGCCGCCTCATGATCTCCGTCATCCGCTCGATATGCATTAGCAATTCGGGCACCGCCGTCGCCTCCCAAAAGCGTCTTCTAAGCGCGGGGCCAATATAAAAGAGTGACGGATTCGTGCAGCCATTGACTCGGACTACGCGGTAAGACTCATCAACACACAACCCCGCCCAGTCAAATTTTGCAATCCCGTCGCGCCGTAACTGATCAAAAAGAGAATCGCACCCGTGTGCTATAGGCCGATGTAGGCGATCTGCATGCGGTACTGTATCTGACGCCGCAGCTGAATGAGCGGGAGCCATCCCGGCACCCGTGCAATTGACGAAATACGATGCGCGTACAACGCGCGAGCCCGTTGCTGCGCGCGGGCGAATAGCCAGCAGCAGCCCGTCGCCATGTGCGCTGATTGTCTCGATTCGCCCACTCATAAGCGAGAGGCGGCCACTCATCCTGAGTGACGCGACGAGCGCTGCCGTGGAAGGTGGCTGTCGGTGACGATGTGTTTCCCAGTAAGGCGCAATATGACGCACGAAAGCGCGCCGGTCGGCCTCAGACCAGTTTGACCAGATCTGCGGTACCGCAGGACGCAGGCTATCGATCACCTCGCGCCAGTCACCGCCTCTCGCGCGATGTTCAGCAATGACTTTGCGTACGGCGGTGAGGCAATGCCTAGGGCCAGCAGTCAGTTGATCGAGAAGCGCCCGCCGCGCTTGTGGCTGAAGTTTCGGCAGTGACCGGCAGTGGTGTTGGGGCAACAAACCACGGCGGGACATAAGAGTGAAGCACAACTTTTCGCTGCGCCGATGCAGCGCGTAAACAACGTCGAGTGCCGTCAGACCAGACCCGTACATGAAGAACTGGCTGTCATCCGGCACGGCCCGCAGTTTAACTGCGTCCCAGGGATTCGCGAGGAAACGTTGATCGAGTGAAGCGCCACCGGTCGCTGCTACAGTGATGGAGGGGCGGCCATAGCTGTGGCCCGTCGCAAGGACGACGTGATCGGCAGAAATCTCCACACCCGTGTGCAAGTAAACCTTCGTTCGGCCATCCTCTTCGGGCGCCAGCGCAACGGCGTATCCGTCGTGTTGAGAAAACTGATGCTTCCCCGACTTTCCTACTGCCTGTTTTAGCCGATGTGCAAGATAGTCACCGTACCATGCGCGTGGCAGGAAATCATCGGGTTCCGCAGGCCGGCCCCGCAGTCGGCAATAATCGACAAAGCCGTTCCCGTTGTCCCGCTCAACACTGAGGGCCCGTGCGGGGGCGTTCAGGAGCCAACCTTCCTCGTCCGACCGATAAGCAATGCCGCGCGAAACGCTATAGCTGGCATCGACCAGTGCGATCGACAGGGGCTTTGCGGTTTGATCCGATAGTAGCCATGTGGCGGTCATCGTCCCGCAAAAGCCGGCACCCACTATCACGATCGATACAGTCATTGCCACGGTTCCAATGGTTGTTCGTATCCGCTCGCGCAGAAAATTTATTTTGACGTTCACATGAATATTCGTGCCGATAGCGTCGCTTGCTGACCTTACCCCTGTTTGACGTATCCCATAGCCGAGGGAATTCAGGCGGCTCGCTGGGCAGCGAGCCAGTTCTTCTCGAACGTCATAGGGCTGACGTAATCGAGCGTCGAGTGTAGCCGATGGGCATTGTAGAAACCCAGCCAATCAACGATTTCGTCCATCACCGCGCGCCGTGTGGCGAAGTGCCGACCATGCAGGCGACCGACTTTCAGCGAACCCCACAAGCTTTCGGTCGGCGCGTTGTCCCAGCAATCGCCACGGCGGCTCATCGACGAACGCATGCCATATGCTTTCAGCGTGTCCTGAAACAGCCCGCTGTAATACTGGCTGCCCCGGTCGCTGTGCATGATCAGGCCCGGCGGCGGACGCCGTCTGAACCATGCCATGCGCAGCGCGTCAGTGACCAGCTCGGCCTTCATGTGAGGCTGCATCGACCAGCCCACCACCTGCCTGCTGAACAGGTCGATGATGACCGCCAGATAAACCCAGCCTTCTGCAGTCGCGCAGTACGTGATGTCGCTCGTCCAGACCTGATTCGGCGCACTCGTCGTGAAGTTACGCTTCAGCAAGTTCGGCGCGACCGGCAGGTTATGGTTCGAATTCGTCGTCGCGATGAACTTGCGCTTGTGCCGAGCACGAATGCCGTGCCGCGCCATCAGATTGCGAACCCGCTCCTTACCCACGCGCACACCACGTGCAACCAGTTCTTTCGTCATGCGCGGCCAGCCGTACTCACCCTTGACCTGCGCATGGATCGCGCGGATGTTGGCCAGCAAGGCATCGTCGCTGATTCGTACCGGGCTGTGCCTCTCCCGGCCCGCTGCAGCCCGCTGACGCCGCTGGTGATACCCGCTCGGGCTGACCTCCAGCAACTCGCACAGCAGCGACGCCGGCCAGCGCTTGTGCTCCCGTTCGATAAAGGCGTACTTCACGTCGATTCTTTCGCAAAGTACGCTGCCGCCTTTTTTAGAATGTCGCGCTCCATCTTCAGTCGCGCATTCTCCGCACGCAGTCGAGCCAGTTCCATCTGCTCCTCGGTTACCGGCTTCGTACCCGGGCCGACCAGCGTTCCTTTTCGGTCCGCCTGCACCCAGTTCGAGATCGTCTGGCTCGACACCCCCAGAATCGCCGACACCGCTGCCAGGCTCTGGCCGGCCTTCACCAGCCGCACCGCCTCCAGCTTGAATTCCAGGGTGTACCGCGCACGCTTCAATTGGCTCATCTTCGTTTCTCCTTGCTGCAGTTTAAACCTCAGCAAGGGATACGTTTTTCAGGGGCAAGCTCATGCATCGGGGCACGTCAGGAAAGTTTCCCTTTCCGGTGCGGATAGTCGGCAGCTGTGCCGCGAGTCGTAGTAAGCGACTATGAGGCATCTCACCTCAGCTACAAAATCGATTGTTTGGATAACACTGATTCGCATCGCAAATGAGTTCGCGAACGACATGTATGGCGATGGCTCGCCAAATCCAGTGGGGAAATCCAATTGCGACAAGAACAGCAACATCGAAAGTTGCAGCTGATTGCGGGTTTTTCCGAAGGGGCGGAATTTGTCTGCGTGCCCCGTCAGGAAAGGTTCGCGGGGTTGGCGAGGGTAGACGGGTTAAAGGCAAGGCTTTGGGGATACGAGAACGGCTGCTAACCATTGCCGACAGGCGATTCGCACGATATTGACCGTTGAGAAGTTCGAGCAATTTATCTTGCCGCATCCGAGCCGTGGCCGGCGCGGACCGCCGCCGAATTCGATCTCACGAACCTGCGCCTCAAAGATATCAGTGCTCCCGCTATTTGGAAGGCAGTCCTGTCAACTCGATGAGGTGGCGGCGAATACGCCGTTTCTCGCTCGAATTGAAATTTGCACCAGATCTCAAAAATCCGTCCTTCGCTTTCTGATTAGCCGGCCCGCAGGCCAGAAACTCGTCTCATTTCGCTAATCTTACTGGGTCATAAAATCCCTTTGCGTCAACGAGATACTTGGTAATACACACTCCGGAATTCGCGATGGGAGAAGATATCGATGAATTTGACACGTATCTGAATTATCTGGGGCAGGCATTAGGGGCACGCCGATCGTCATGCCGGCCTCAAGGGTTGCTGTTCGGGCTTGGCGTTGCCGCTGTCGCGCAATAGCGTCGAGCCGATGGCCGCGCACATTGACCCACTTCACGCGAGTGCGACGCACCAGTCACTCCACCACTTTAGACTGGTCTGATCCTGCGGTCTTGCAGCGGGTACGCGAATGGGTGATGCCCGCTTAGATGCACACGCAAACGGGGATGAAGCCCAAATCGAGTGCCAGTTGCCTGCTTTCGCCGCCTTCGTACGCTTTATCCATCAACAGGTGCAGCGGTCAATTGGCCGGCCCGAGGCTCTTTAGCAATTCGCGTCCCTGCGGCGCGTCGCCTGCGTGGCCGGCAGACAACGCGAACGTTATGGCTGTTCGAGCATCCGCGGCAACCATATAAATCTTGGTAGTCCCTCAGCCTCGGGACTTTACGATTGCTTGAGGTCCGTTTTTTAACGCACCGGTGCCGTCAGGATGAACCTTTACCATAGTGCTATCCAGCGAAACCGCGTCGATCCTGATGCGAATGATCTGTGCACGCTGCAATTCCGTGAACACGCGACGCAGCACGCCACTTCTGGACCAGCGGTTCATCCGCGTGTAAATCGTATGCCATCTACCGAAGCGCTTCGGCAGTCCACGCCACTTGCAGCCGTGCTCGGCGACATAAAGATCGCATTGCACTTGCAGGTTCGTCAGACTGACTGTTGCCACGCTGTCGTGGCAGACAATGCTCGATCCGTTGATAATTGGGCTTCGGTGATTTCCATCGCCAGAGTGGACGATCAAACGACATTAGCGTGAACACGCCATAGGACCACTTGTCCACCGGGGCCACGTCACCATCCTTGCCTGTTCGCAGATCTTGCT
>NZ_MCNV01000057.1 GCF_001718195.1 Paraburkholderia nodosa | reverse complement strand
ACCAAAACCGTCGCCGTCGCCGAAACCGCCGAAGCCGCGGCCGAAACCGTCGCCGAAGCGGTCGCCAAAGTCGCCGGGACCTTCGCCGCCGCGATGGCGGCCCATTGCGTGGCGCAGCGCGTGAAGCGCCTGCATGGCTGGGTGGCGGCCGCCGAAGAAGTCGCGCGGATCGCGCGCGGGATGGCCGGTTTGACCAAAGTGCGAATGGTGGCGCATAGGGCCTCCTTGTCTGGAGAGTGTCTTAAAACATGTTTTAAGATATATATCGTAAGAGTGTTTGTCAAACAGAATATTTGGGCTATCGGCGCTTGCGGATTGCCGCAGTGGCCGGCTCGCCATCCGGCGTGGCAGCGTGACGTTCGTTCCCGTTGCCAACTCGAAGGCACTTCGACAGCGGACACGGGGAGGTGAGCGCAACCTGAATCGCGATCTACGCGAGAAGAGCGCTCCTGTGGACTATGAGGACCACATCGGCAACCACTTGTGCTCGCTGATGCGGGAGCATGACATCCTGCTCGACCTCCACTCGTTTCGCAGCAAGGGCGAGCCGTTTATCTTTCTTGGGCCACAGAGCAACGATGGCATGTTGGAACCGTTCCACCATGCGGAGGCAGAGGGTTCGTTCGCGGCAGTTTTGGGGCCGTCAATCGTCATTCACGGCTGGCTGGAGATTTACGCGCGCTTTCTCGAGGTGCGTGCACGTCACGGATATCCGCGCGGCCCTGTCTCAGAGGGCCGTGGAACGACCGAGTACATGCGCGCAGTTGGAGGGTTCGGCGTGACGGTCGAGTGCGGAACGCACGACGATCCGAAATCGATAGACATTGCCTATGCTGCGATTGTCAATGCTCTCTCCCCCGGGTATGGGTACATTGCCTGCCCATTTCGACACCTCCCGATAAAAGGTTAGGTGTCCGTTTTCACGGGTAAATCTCGGACTACCGCTCCACGTGGTCCGCAGCAGATTTCGCTTGGCTTCAGTCAATAGCGGCGGAACTCATAAAACCCGCGTTCCTGTCTCGTTCTGTTTCGCCGATACGTTGCCTGTGCTTTCCCTGCGCCCATATTGGCGAGGCGAGCAATTCATGACCCGCTTGAACGCTGTGCTGAATGAATTCTCTGATTCATACCCCAGCGCCCGCGCAATTTCGGCAACGGAGTCACGGGAATGCCTCAGCTTGTCCGCGGCGAGCGTCATTCGCCAGCGCGTCAGATAGTCCATCGGCGAGAGCCCTACGAGTTCCTTGAACTTGAGCGCGAAAGCGGTGCGTGACATGGCCGCTTGGCCGGCCAGGGTCTGCAGAGTCCATTTGGTGCCCGGTGCCTCGTGCATTGCATTGATCACCGCGCGCATGCGCTTGTCGGCGAGAGCGAAAAGCCAGCCGACTCCATCGCTCCGCGCGTTGGAAAGCTGCAGCCGCAACGCCTGCACCAGCACCATTGTGGCCAACTGCTGAGCAATAATGCCTCCCCCCGGTTGCCGCTCGCGCAATTCCTGCCTCATGCGCTCAACACACCATCGCAACGTGGAGAGGCCCGGCTCGTCCCGGACATGGATGATAAGCGGGAGCATGTTCAACAGGAGATCTGCCTGGCCATCGGCCAGCGTGAAATAGCCACCAATGCTCAGAAACTCGCCGCCCTTGTTGTAGGTCACGATACGACCGTCCTGCACGTCCGGTAGGAGCGTGCGGAAATCGATTGCTTCTACAGCCATGTCGCTTGCGATTCGAAAGGGCCTCCCTCTCGCAAGTATGAAGGACTCCCCCGCAATGACTTTCACGGGCTCAGGTTCGCCATCTACGAAGACCCAGCACTGGCCCGAAAGAACAGCGTGAAACTTGATGCCGTCGTGTGGACCGAATCGCACGGCCCAATCTCCGCTCGCATCGAAGCCGCCGGACACATAGCTGCGCAGCTTCAGCAACGACAGTACATCCGATAACGGGTCCGTCATAGACAAATTCTGAACGATTGAATGCTAATTCGGTACTTTAGAACATAGATCGTCCGGGTTCAATGCCGTAGCCTGTCCTGGAAACGAAAGAGGAGGTTTGCGATGCGAGTATTTGTTACTGAGGCGACCGGTTGGGTTGGCTCCGCCGTCGTCCGGGAACTGATTCAATGGGGGCATCAGGTCATCGGTTTGGTTCGCTCAGCAGGGGGCGTCGAGAAGCACGCCGCCGTCGGTGCACGGTCGCTCGTCGGTGCCGTAGCCTGGGCTTACCGCTGGTTTCACCCTCTGCGGAGGAGGCCGCCGCGCATTTCGGATGGTTTGCACCATTCGTGGCAATTGACGCGCCAGCTACAAGTGATTGCACGCGGGCGCTTTTGGGCTGGACGCCTGAGCAAGCTGGCCTCCTCGCCAATCTGACGCAATCCGATTATTTCGGCATCGGATCGGCCGCGTCCTCCCACTGAATTTACACCGAAGGAGCCCGGAATGCGGGTTTTTATCACGGGAGCCACAGGCTTCATAGGCTCTGCTACCGTTCGCAGTCTTGTCGCCGCCGGCCACGACGTTACCGGACTTGTACGCTCGGCGAAGGCCGCCGCTTCGCTGGAAGCCTTGGGGGCTCGAGCTTGCCGCGGGACGATCGAGGACCTCCACGTCCTGCGCCAGGCTGCGGCAACTGCGGATGGCGTCATTCACACCGCCTTCTTTCACGCGCTATCGCAAGCCAGCCTCGGTATTCGTGCGCGCATCGTGTTCGGCGGTCGCCCAACGAATATCGTCGAGCGATTCACGACTGCGGCCGTGGGAGCAGAGCGGCGCGCCATCGAAACATTCGGTGACGCACTGGAAGCAAGAAAAGGCTCGCTAGTCATCGCGTTTCCGACGATGGCGATGGCACAGGGGCGTCGGGCACTTGAAACTGACTCCGCCGATGCCGGTGCGGTGGGCGGGCGCAGGGCGCAATGCGAAAAAGCGGCATTGGATCTCGTCCGGACCGGCGTGAGCACCACGGTCGTTCGGTTGCCGCCGTCGGTGCATGACGAGACCAGGCTCGGGCTCGTCACGCGGTTGATCGAGATCGCACGGAAGAAGCGGATTTCCGCCTATCCAGGGGATGGAGGCAACAGATGGGCTGCCGTGCACCGGCTCGACGCCTCGCTGCTATTCCGGCTCGCGCTCGAAAGCGGCGAGGCGGGGGCCCGCTATCACGCTGTGGCCGAGGAGGGCATCCCGTTCCGTAACATCGCCGAGGCAATTGGGCGCCATCTTGACATCCAGGTCATGCCTTTGCCAACTGAAGATGCTGCGAAGCATTTTGGTTGGCTGGCGCCCTTCGTCAGCGCAGATAACCCGGTTTCCAGTCAGGCCACACGGGAGCGACTGGGCTGGGAGCCGCGCCATCCGCAGTTGATGACAGACCTTATGGCTTTCTTGCGCGACGTACGTCGTTAACGTCTCTCGTGCTCCGGACACAGCATGGAGGCACCAACCCTTGATTGCCGTGTAGGTGCAAACGACGGGCCGCCTGACCGGGCCGCCGAAACGGGCTCCACAACAACCAGGAGTAGTTCCGATGCGTTTGACCAGAGTGGCGCCGCTAGCCGCGGCTCTTTTCATCGCGTTCGCGCAGTCGGCACAGGCTGAGCGTGTCGACAGCGGCGTGCCGGGGATGCTCTTCGAGCATGACGTCCCTGTGGCCATGAACGATGGCGCAAAGCTGAGCATCAACATCTATCGTCCGGACAAGCCCGGTCGTTATCCGGTGCTGATGCTGATGGGCCCTTATGGCAAAGACACCAGCATGGCCGATGTGCCCGCGTACAAGACGTCGTGGACCAAGCTCATCGCGAAGTATCCGGACCTGTGCAAAAAGTCGTCTTGCCGATATATCCGGTTCGAGGCTCCCGATCCGGAGCGCTGGATTCCGAATGGCTATGTCGTTATCCACGCCGACGTGCGGGGCGCCGGCGCATCGCCAGGTGTTCTCGATCCTTTTTCGCCGCGCGAAACGCGAGACTACGCGACACTGATTACCTGGGCCGCGCATCAGCCATGGAGCACAGGCAAGGTCGGTCTGCTCGGTACATCGTACCAGGCAATCAACCAGTATCAGGTCGCCGCTCTAAAGCCCGAAGGCCTCGCCGCGATCCTCCCCTGGGAAGGCGCCTTCGATCAATATCGCGAGATCGCTTACTACGGCGGCATCCTCAACGTGGCGTGGGAGTTCTGGTGGGAACATCAGGTCGCGCCTAACCAGAACGGTAATGCCGGGACACCGCTGGTCGATTCCATCAGGGGAGGCAAGGACACCGGCTTACCGCTTTCGCAGGAGCGTCTGAAGGACAACCGCATCGATCCCGCCGGAGCCTTCGCCAGACATCCGTTCGACGACGCCTGGTATCACGAGCGCACACCGGACGGGCGCCGCATCACGGTGCCGTTGCTCGACGTCGCCAACTGGACCGACTGGAGCACTCGAGGTTATCTTGCGGCGGACAGCAACCAGAAGTGGCTGCGCATCCAGACCGGCGACCACTTGACGCCCTTCTATTCGGACGAGGCGCTGGCGCTGCAAAAGCGCTTCTTCGATCATTTCCTGAAAGGCATCGACAACGGCTGGGACCAGGAGCCGCGTGTCGCCGTGCAGGTCAGGCGCCCAGACGGCACGACATGGCGAAACGAGAAGGCGTGGCCATTGCCTGATACGAACTGGGAGCCCTACTACCTGGACGCAGCGAGCGGGTCGATGGATCCGGCGCTCGAAGCCGCGGCGCCAGCTGCGAAATCCTGGCCGGCGTTAGGTGAAGGGCTGACATTTACGACCGCGCCATTTACGAACGAAACGGAGTTCACTGGTCCAATCGCTTTGCGGCTGTGGGTCAGTTCCTCAACGGCAGATATGGACATTTTTGCGGCAGTTCGGCTCCTCGATCCCGACGGCCGTGATGTCACTTTCATGGGAAACAGCGATCCGAACGTACCGCTCGATCTTGGCTATCTGCGGGTCTCGCACCGTGCTGTAGACTTGGCGAAATCCACTGCCTGGCAGCCGGTTCATCCGCACCTTGCTGCCGCGCCGATGACTCCTGGCCAATTGTATCCGGTCGACGTGGAGTTCACGGAGCCGACGAGCATCGTAATTCCCAAGGGGTACCGCGTGGCCCTGACGATCCAGGGGAAGGACTTCGGCTATGGGCCCGGTGCGTCCACCGTGCACGCGAAAGACTACGATCTTCCGGACTACAGCCATTCCGGGCTGTTCTTCGCCGCTCATCCCAATCGCGATCCCGCACTATACGGTGGAACGGACACTGTCGTGACAGGTAGCAAACATGCATCGTACCTGTTGTTGCCTCACATCCCGCCTCGCAGCTGAGTCAATATCGTGGCGGCCTCATTCATTCCATATTTTGCCGTTTTCCTGACCCTGCTCGTCGGTGCATCCCTTTTGATTTCCACCGCGTTGACAGGCGTGCCGACGCTTTCATCAAGAAGATCGGAAGTGGACGACATTGTCGCATTGCTCAAGCATGCGCGGCTGCCAAAGCACGCGTTGATCGTCGATCTTGGAAGCGGGTGGGGCGCGCCCGTCATTGCGTTGGCGCGAGCATTCCCCGAGGCGTCCGTTCAGGGCATGGAGATATCGTTATTCCCTTATCTCGTATCGCGCCTGAGAACACACCACTTGCCTAACGTGTCGCTGAAATGGGGGAATTTCTTTCATAGCGATCTCGACAAGTCCGATGCAATCGTCTGTTATCTAATGCCGAGCGTGATGGCGAAGCTGGGCGATTTTCTCGACAAGGCTCTCAAGCCAGGAACCTTCATCGTTTCCAACACATTTCTCTTCCGGGAGCGCCGGGTGTCGGCCGTTCGCCGGAGCGGATTACGCGGGACCGTCGCCCTCTACATTTGGCCTGGTCGTCATTGAACGGTCAAAGACGGCGACGTCAGCGCTCGGGTCTGAGATGCACGTTCAAGGCCACGGGGATACTGAAAAACACAGGCATCTTCTTCTCACTGCGCGACTTCCACTTGTCAGTCACGGATCGACACGTCATTCATCCAGGCGACACAGCAACTGAGCCGCCACGATAACGCGTCGTTGGCAACCATTTTCGAACCGGTAAGGAACCGGTAAGTCGTGTTGCTGTAGAGTCACTCCCGCCTTGGACACTGACGTTCCGTGAGCGAAACCTTTGCCTGTTCGACAAATGTTGCTCTTTGGCTGCACTCTCTCCCGGGCGGCGGGGGAAGCAGAAGTGGCCACTAGCGATCGGGGCATCGGATTATGGTGGACATCGTACAAGGGATATGGTCCAAATGCTGTGTTATTTCCATTAGCCAATTTCGGCGAGAGCCGGGTGCGTGTGGGCACAATGGCTAACCTGAAGACGGAAAGCTGGGAAAGCAAGTGTGACCCCTGTGTGAAACATCGATTTCTTGGAATAGTTGCCGACAATATGACGCTCCGATCCCGGAAAGCGTGCAGGTCCAATATAGTTCATTCTCGAGCGGTTTCGCCCTCGCATGGCATGCCGCGTTTCGGATGCTTCCCGGGAATATCTGGCGCGCGGAAACAAGGACGCTAATCTGTACTACAGCGAACTTTGGCATAGGCGACACTTCGATCATGTCGCAGGTGTTCGTGGACTGACGTGTGTCATTGAACGCTCGCTTCAACGCCTGGTCAATGCAACAACAGCCCAGATTTTCTGGGCGCCGCTGCATCGTCAGTTGGCAGCGTCATCTCCGCGAGTAGTAAGTGATTCACCCCGGAAACCAGATTCGGCCGAACAATCAGTTCAAGTGAGTTCATTTCATGTCGCGAGTTGCAATCGTTGAAGACTCCGAACGTCTTGCCGATATGGTGAGACAGGCCCTTGCCGGCGTGGGAATCGAGGTCGACCAGTTTCGCAACATCTCCGAGGCGACCTTTGGCCTGCGCAAGGCCGACTACTCGGTGATGATTCTCGATCGAGGCCTACCGGACGGCGACGGACTGTCCTTCCTGAGTGCACTGCGTGCTGCAGGTCAGATGACGCCATGCCTGATACTGACCGCGCGCGATGCCTTGCACGATCGGGTGGACGGTCTTGAGAGTGGCGCGGACGACTACGTGACCAAACCATTCGCTATGAGCGAGCTGGTTGCGCGGGTGCGTACCCTCATGCGCCGGCCAGTGGTGCTGAGAGCGCTTGACGCGTCATTCGCGGACGTTACAGTGGACCCGCGGCAACGCGAGATGTCCTGCGGTGATCTGTCGGTCACGCTCGCGGCCGCCGAACTGCAGATCATGCTTTGTCTGATCGACGCTGCCGGGCGAACGGTTCGGCACTCGGCACTGGAGCATGCCGCATGGGGCCTGGGCGATGCCGTAACACCAAATGCGCTGGAAGTGACCGTGCACCGGTTGCGCAAGAAGCTTGCCTCGATCAATGCAAGGACACGGCTGGTGAATCATCGCGGTGCGGGATTTGCCCTCGAGAAAATCTCCGGGTGACGCCGGCCGCTGGCCGTCATTGACGCTTTGGTGCGGACTGGAAACATCGACGATGTCAGCTTCGCGCTGGTCGCGGCCTCACGAGAACCGGTGCGCTGATTTGCGTTCGCAAGAGTGATACGCGAAGGGGGTTATGTTTTCCATCCGGACGCCAGCGGCAAGCGCGCACACGTGAACCGAAAGAGTCGACTGCGTCACATCGCCCTCGGAACCCACGATGTAAACATTCCGTCTGCAATCCGTCTCGCGGCATTGCATAGCCGTTCTAAATTGGGGGCTTCATGCTCAATCACTGGATCCGCAGTCTGTCAGCGCGGCTGTGGGTAACGACGATAGTCGCACTTGCACTCAGCTTGACTGCGCTCGCTGGCGTGGTTATCTATGTGTTCGATCACTATCCGGAGCAAACGCTGGGCCGACACGAGATGGCGGAGAACGTCCATAGGGTAATGAATGGAATTAGATTCGATAAAGCGGGCCATCCCCGTTCTGTAGACTTTCCTGACAATGAAGCGTGGCTGTTTGAGGTCGTGCCTACCGAGCTCAAATACCGTGTGCTGGACGGCCAGGGTCACGTCCAGCTGGCCTCAACAGGAGCAGAAAAGGATGGCCCCTGGCTGACCGATGACCTTTCTCGAGCCGTCGGCAAAACAGTCCACCTGTATATCAATGGAAGGCGGTTCTCCGTCGCCACGCAGGAGGTGCTGCGGGGACAATCTGTGTTCTATGTTCAGACCGCAACCAGCACACGTTTCATCGAAACGCTGGTCAGTTCAAAGGTCAGGCCGATTCCAGCCACGGTCAGGGTCATTTTCTTCGTTGCGGTCGTGATTTTTGGCCTGACACTGCCCCTTACCATCGGCCGGGTGCTCAAACCTCTACGGGATGTATCTGAAGCGGCGGCGCAGATAGCACCTCAAAATCTGAAAACTCGCCTTTCGGCCAATGGCATTCCGACCGAGATCAAGCCGTTGATCAACGCATTTAACAAGGCGCTTGACCGACTGGAGAACGGCTTCAAGGTCCAGCAGCAATTTCTTGCAGCGGCGGCGCATGAGCTCCAAACGCCGCTGACATTGATCCGCGGCCAGATCGAGCTGCAGCCGGAGATCAGGCAAAAGGAGCTTTTATTCCGCGAGATCGACCTGATGTCGCGGCAGGTTCGACAACTTTTGCATCTTGCCGAAGTCAGCGAGACACAGAATTTCGAATTCGCCGAAGTTAGCACGGCCAATGTTGCGCAGGATGTCGTCGCGTACCTGGCCCGCAAGGCTGATGGCAAGCAGGTGAGGCTGCGTATCGAGGAGTTTGACTCGCTACCGACAATCCGCGCCGACAAAAGCGCGTTGTTTGTCCTCATCAAGAACGTTGTCGAAAATGCGATCAATGCGTCGCCAGCCAATGGCACTGTGTTGGTAACGATCAACGGGGTATCGATCGAGATATGTGATGAGGGTCCAGGCATACGGGTGGACTATCTTCCGTTTCTGTTCGAGCGGTTTTGGCGTGCCCCCGATGCAAGTCATGATGGCGCTGGTTTGGGGCTGGCAATATGCAAGGAAATTGCGCTGGCGCATGACTGGCGGTTGACAGTGCGCTCTCTTTCGATTGGGACCCGATTCACCGTTTGGTTATGAGCGAATTCCGCTGGAAACCGGCGTAACGGTGCGGGGTAATGGCGCCAGGTAAAACGCGGATTCGAACGGTTTCAAGATTGCGTTTTTTCCCCGCCTTTTTGGCAATCGCATTTTCGCTGCTTTCAGGCATCGTTGCTGGCGCTCAGCACTAGACGAGTGGTGCGGAGATGACCGCGTGGCATTCGGCACATTCGAGGCTGTTATGGCGGGTGACCAGGGCAACCGTCCGAGTCGAGCCAGTTTCTGCCGACCGCATTGGGCAGTGGCCGACATCGAGAGCGGGAAAAATGCTTCACCGGTTGCCGCGCTGATCTGCTTGGCTCGGCGTCGCAACTTGCTCAAGTGATGCTTGACGAGTATTCGCTCACGCCGGTCCGGTCGTACAAACAAGAGGCGCGCTGGAATGATGCGATGGATGCTCGAATACGCCTGCGGACAACGGGCATCCCACCGCCTGTCGAAGTTACCAAAGGAGGCCACTTACGTTGACTGATCGGTAAGTATCCGGTAAGCGATTCCTGGCAACAATGCGCGTCAACTACTCCCTAAAGCTTCAATCCATGAAAGGCAGCACCCTGACGACGATACGTGCGAATGTTGCGCTTCTCTCGATATCGACAAGTATTGCCATGGTCCCGTGCTTCGGATTTGCGGCGATATCTGACCTCCTTGGTGACGGTATGCCGGACAGGTGGTGGCAGGCATGCACTGCTGCCGTCACTCTGGTCATCATGGCGATGTTCAGATGGGGCGCCAGACGCGCTTTCGATGCCGCAGTTCGTGCGAGGAAGGTCGGGCCGGAAAATGAAGCCGACCACGCGGTCTACGTCCCGGATGACTGTCGTTGTGCCTGGCTCGTTCAGCTGCATTTGGAGTTGCATGGAAGGCGCTGTGCAGACTGACTCGCACGTGTACAGGAAAGGCCGACACACGATCTTTACCGCCGGGTCACGAATCTTCATCGCCCGCGCAAGGCAGGCAATAGGAACGAGACGATAAAACGGACTGCCGTTCAGCGGCTCCTGTTCATTCTTGCCTACGAATTGGTTACGAAGTCAGTCGTGGCCCGGGTGCACTGGCAAATACCATTTCGGGCGATCACGAACAGATCACGCTGGCCAGCTTGAGACACTGCTTGGATGGTTTTTCATTTTTCCGGAATTACGGCTGGCCACGAGACACATTGTCTGCCTTCTGTATACCCGTTACCGGAAATGCTAGCGGCCGATACGGATCGCAGAACGCGCCTTATTACCCATTTTTTTTTGCATTTTCACCGAGGACGTCTTTCGCAATTGGAAACGGTGCTTTGCAGATTGCGCATGGCACGGAACACGGCAGGACTCCGGCCGCTCGAGCTATTGCGCGGCGTGAAGCAGGCGCCGTCGCGCATCGTGACGACACCGGCAATCCTGACGTCGATTCCGACTGGCCGGTTGCCAGTGTACGGGCCAATCAAGCTCGTACCCGCTGTGGATCAAAACGAACCACTCGCACGCGGGTCGGCAGAGCGTTATGTCGCGGGGTACGCCAAGCACCCCGCGGCTCTTGTGTAGCGAATGGAACGGCCGGACTACAGCACCACGCTTAAATATCGATTCCTCGTGCGGGGCGGATTCAAGTTGACTGCCGCAAAGCGATGACCATCGTTGGCGTTTCTATCTTTCTCATCGCCTTTTTTATCGCCTCCTCCCCACGGGCCCGGCAAATCCACGTTCGCACTTTTTCATTGGTCGTTCTATCACTCGGCTTCCGTGTTCTGACCGGAGCGCCTGCTCGCGCAGTCAACATCTTTCGTCTAGTAAGTGATGAGTAAGTCGGCCCGTCCTACAGTCGCTTCCGTCTTGGCAATCCACTTGAGGAATGACAATGAGAAAAACGATCTTGCGTAAACGACTGTTGCTGTTGGCTATCGCATCAGCCTTTCTGTCTTCAGGCGCGGCGTGGGCAAATGGTGTCAGCGCGGAGCCACCCGAAGCGGAAGACAGCGGCTTCACCGTACTCAGCAACGCGACGAACGTGACACATTGGGGTCTGGGTGCCGCAGTGGGAATCGAGTCGTCGCCCTATAGGGGAGACAGTACCCGCGTCGCACCGATTCCGCTGATTTCCTTCGATAACAAATGGCTGCACGCCTTCGGCACCAGTGTCGATTTTAAGGTCGGTAAGTGGAGCAACGTGACCTTCACGCTGCGCGGCAAGTTCGACGTCTTCGGTGGTTACAAGGGTTCCGACGCGCCGATCCTTAATGGAATGGAGGATCGAAACGGTACATTCTGGTACGGTCCGGCACTCGCATGGAAAACCGCGTTCGGTACACTGTCAGCTGACTATCTGCTTGGGGGCAACAAGGGGCAGATGGTCGACCTTCAATACAGTAAGTCGTTCGACCTCGGGCACTGGTCGATAGAACCGCACGCGGGCTTCGATTGGCTGAGCAGCAAATACGTCAATTACTATTATGGCGTGCGACCGTCCGAGGTCCGGGTGGGACGCCCCGAATACGCAGGTAAGGCCGCCTACAACTCGTCGATCGGCACGCAGGTCAACTACAGTTTCACGTCCCATCAAATGGTAAGTTTCGATGTAGGCGTATCACACCTCAGCAGTGGTATTACTGACAGCCCGATCGTGGGAAGACGGTACATTCCAACGTTCAAGATCGGCTACCTATACCAATTCAAATGAGCATATCCGACGAAACAAACCGCCGCGCTCGCCATTGCAACCAGTCGCAATTTATTTCCGAGGGAAACTTCGGCTGCTTCTTTCGAACGGCGCGAGGAGATCATGGGAGTCCCGGCCGGGCAACGCGCAATTTACCGCTTTACTGGTCTGGAACAGGGCATGTATCTGCGCCGCTATTGGAGCAGTGCATGCATTGGTTGCACAATGAAGCCGCGATGTACGCCAAGCGATTACCGGCGGATTGCGCGCTGGGAACACGAGTTGGTACTAGAAGCCGCGCAGCGAAGACTGGACAGAATGCCGAATGCGATGACAACGCGAAGGCGGACTGTTGAGCACGTGTTTGGGACGTTCAAACACTGGATGGGCTACACGCACTTCCTGACTCGCCGGTTTGCCAATGTGAGTACCGAAATGAGCCTGCATGGCATACAACCTCAAGCGCGTAATAGCGATACTGGGGTTCTCGAAAGTCATAAAGGCCATGAGGCTGGTGGGTGCGTGAAGCACCCAAGGTTCCTCGTATAAGCTGGCGTGGTCTGCAGCGAGGCATCGAAATTACGCCAGCATTCCTGGTCTACCGATGGGTTGCGAGAAGGCAGCATGGAATATGCGCCCGCGGACTCCGTGTTTCGCGTTTCCACACAGCCTCGACCCACAACGGCCGTCCGAACTCGCGTCACAACGATGGCGGCTTTCGCATAAGGAGCGGTCACCACCGAGCTGTTCCCGAGCGGCCAGCGATAAATAGATCAACCGGAAACCGCTGGCGACCTGTAAGCGTGGCATCAGCAACGTCTTGACTGGAGGTCGTGATCTTCAGACTGCGGTGCGGATCTGACCGGCGACGACGCATGGTGCGAGTTCGTCGATGCGGTTGATTGCATGGTCGGCGATGCGTGCGAGCACGTAACGCAGATATGCTTCAGGATCGATGCCGTTGAGTTTTGCGCTGCCAACGAGGCTGTAGATTGCGGCGGCACGCTCACCGCCGGAGTCTGCACCAGCAAACAGATAGTTGCGGCGACCGATGGCTACTCCGCGCAGCGCGCGTTCGACGGGTAGATTGTCGATCTCCAACTGCCCGTCATCGCAATAGCGTGTGAGCGCTTCCCACCGGTTCAGCGCATAGAGGATTGCCCGACTCGTGTCCGATTTGCGCGAGAGCGCCTCCAGCGTCGTTGTGAGCCACGCATGGAATTGATCGAGTAGCGACCGCGCGTACTCCTGTCGATGCGCACGGCGCTCGTCGGGCGGTTTGCCCCGGATCGTTTCCTCGATCCTGTATAGCGCGCCAATACGCTCGAGCGCTTCAGTGTTCAACGCATTGGGGCGCGCTGCGTGTAGTTCATAGAACTGTCGTCGAGCGTGCGCCCAGCAAGCCGCCTCCGTGACGCGCCAGGTTTCGTAGATGGCCTGGTAGCCACCGTACGCGTCGGCTTGCAGCGTACCGTTGAACGACTCGAGGTGCTGCTGTGGATGGATGCCCTTGCGATCCGGCGTATAGGCGAACCATACCGCCGGCGGCGTCATGTCGGCCGATGCACGATCATCGCGCACGTACACCCACAGGCGACCGGTCTTTGTCTTGCCGTTCCCCGGTGCAAGCACTGGAACCGGCGTGTCGTCGGCGTGCAGTTTCGTCGCTGACATCACGTGACGACGCAGTGTTTCAACGAGCGGCTGCAGCAACGTCGCCGCGTGACCGACCCACTTCGCAAGCAGCGAGCGATCAAGCTCGACGCCTTC
>NZ_MCNV01000056.1 GCF_001718195.1 Paraburkholderia nodosa | reverse complement strand
CGGCGAAGCTCGGCGTGAAGGCCGTGATCTGCGTGCCGGTGACCACGCCGCAGGTGAAGGTCGATGCCGTGCGCGCCCACGGCGGCGCCACCGTCGAGGTCGTGCAGGCCGGCGAGTCGTACAGCGACGCCTACGCCCACGCCGTGCGCCTGCAGGAAGAACGCGGCCTGACCTTCGTGCATCCGTTCGACGATCCCCACGTGATCGCCGGCCAGGGCACCGTGGCCATGGAGGTGCTGAGCCAGCATCAGGCCCCGATTCACGCGATCTTCGTGCCGATCGGCGGCGGCGGGCTGGCTGCGGGCGTGGCGGCGTACGTAAAAGCCGTGCGCCCCGAGATCAGGGTGATCGGCGTGCAGACCGACGATTCCTGCGCGATGGCGCAGTCGATCAAGGCCGGCAAGCGCGTGGAACTCACCGAAGTCGGCCTGTTCTCAGACGGCACGGCCGTCAAGCTCGTGGGCGAGGAAACCTTCCGCCTGTGCCACCAGTATCTCGACGAAGTGCTCACGGTCGATACGGATGCCCTTTGCGCTGCGATCAAGGACGTCTTCCAGGACACGCGCAGCGTGCTCGAACCCGCAGGCGCACTGGCCGTGGCGGGCACGAAGCAGTACGCGGAGCGCGAGGGCATCGAGGGGCAGACGCTGGTGGCGATCACCTCGGGCGCGAACATGAACTTCGACCGCATGCGCTTCGTGGCCGAGCGTGCCGAGGTGGGCGAGGCGCGCGAAGCGGTGTTCGCGGTGACGATCCCCGAGGAGCGCGGCAGCTTCAAGCGCTTCTGCGAGCTGGTCGGCACGCGCAGCGTGACCGAGTTCAACTACCGCATCGACGACGCCGAGCGCGCGCACATCTTCGTGGGCGTGCAGATCCGCAACCGCGGCGAGTCGCAGCAGATCGCGAGGACCTTCGTCGATCACGGCTTTCCGAGCGTCGATCTCACGGGCGACGAACTGTCGAAGCAGCACATCCGCTACATGGTGGGCGGACGCTCGCCGCTCGCGCACGACGAACGCCTGTTCCGCTTCGAGTTTCCGGAGCGCCCGGGTGCGCTCATGCGCTTTCTTTCGTCGATGGCGCCGAACTGGAACATCAGCCTGTTCCACTACCGCAACCAGGGCGCCGACTACAGCTCGATTCTGGTGGGCATCCAGGTGCCCGCCGCCGAAGACGCCGAGTTCCGCCGTTTCCTCGCCACGCTCGGCTATCCGCACTGGGAAGAGACGAGCAATCCGGCGTATCGGTTGTTCCTGCAATGAAAATAGTCAGTCGTCCCACCAATCGGGATGTCTGCATCCGAAGCGCATAAAGCGTCGAAAGAGTGCAGGAAAACACCAGGCCCCGCGGCAGAGCGCGTCAGTATACTGAGCCACTGCTGCCGGGCGTGGTCGCCTCGGGAAGATTGGGCGCCGTGCGTCGGACTCACCTGGAGGAAGACAAACATGTTGCGCATCGCTCTTGGCTGTCTGATGGCTCTTTCCACGATCGTCGCCGGCGCGCTGCCCGGCGTGGCGCACGCGGATGCGGCGCATCCCGTCGTCGCGCTGCTGCCCGGCGTCACCGATCCCTTCTACTTCACGATGCATCGCGGCGCCGAGCGCGCGGCGAAGGAAGAAAACATCCAGTTGCTGTTCCAGGTTCCGAAGGCCTGGAACACCACGGAGCAGGTGCCAATCCTCAAGGCGTTCATCGCCAAGCATCCCGACGTGCTGCTCGTCTCGCCCGTCGACAAGCAACAGCTCATCGGCCCGCTCAAGGAAGCCGCCGACGCCGGCATCAAGGTCATCACCGTCGACACCTATATCGGCGACGGCCATTATCAAAGCGGCAAGGGCGACGCCGACTTCCCGCTCTCCTATGTGGCTTCCGACAACCTGGAAGGCGGCCACGTGGCGGCGCGCTCGCTCGCCAAAGCGATCGGCGACAAGGGCACCGTCTATTGCGAGAACAACAAGCCGGGCATTTCCAGCACCGACGCGCGCGCGCAAGGTTTCATGGAAGAGATGAAGAAGCACCCCAACATCAAGGTGCTCGAGACGCAGTACAACGAGGACGACGCCAATCGCGCCGCCTCGCACGTGGCGGCGGTACTCGCGCGCAATCCCGACCTTGCGGGCGTATTCGGCGCCAACACGTTTTCGGGCGCAGGCGCGGCGCAAGGCGTGAAGAACGCGGGCAAGCAGGGCGTGGTGAAGGTCGTCGTGTTCGACGCCGTGCCGGGCATCGACGAGCAGATCAGAAGCGGCCTCGTCGATATCGCCATCGCGCAGCTCCCCGACGAGATGGGCTATGACGCCGTGAAGTTCGCCGCCGACACCATCCACGGCAAGAAGATTCCCACCTACAAGGGCACGGGCTTCGTGGTGCTGGACAAGTCGAATATCGACAAGCCGGAGATGAAGCAGTACATCTACTCGAACTAAGCCGCGCGAACAGAGCCACATGAACGACAAACGACTCGACAGGCTCGCGCTCGTCAGCAAGGTCTGGCCGTGGCTCTTTCTCGGCACGCTGCTCGTCTTCTTCGAGGCGTGGGCGCGCATCTCGGCGCATCGGTCGTTCGTATTCAACGCGTACAACCTGCAGTCGATCGGGCTTGCCGCGAGCGCGCCGTTGTTGCTGGCCATCGGTCAGACCTTCGTGATCATCACCGCGGGCATCGATCTTTCGGTGGGCTTCGTGATGGGGCTCGCGGCGGTGTGCGTCGCACAGTTCACGATTCCCGGCGGCGCATCGCCGTGGATCCTGCTGATGTCGATACCACTCACGGTGCTCGTATGCCTGATTCCGGGCTTCGTGAACGGCGTGTTGATCGCGCGCCTGGGCGTGCCCGCATTCATCGGCACGCTCGGCATGTATGGGGTCGCGCGCGGCGTGGGCTTTCTCGCTGCGGGCAGCGGCATGACCGTCTCCGTGAACAATCCTGGGCTCGCGTGGCTCGGCAGCGGCTGGACGCCCGTGATCCTCACGGCCGTGCTGCTCGTCATCATGCACTTCGTGCTCTCGCAAACGCGCTTCGGTCAGTACACCTACGCGGTAGGCGGCAATCCGCAGTCGGCGGTGCGCGCGGGCATCAACGTACGCCGTCATCTGTTCGCGATCTATCTGATTGCGGCCGCCTTCGCGGCGGTGGGCGGCATCGTCTACACAGCGCGCTTCGCTGCGGGCGCGGCCAATGCGGGTGAGCCCATGCTGCTCGATTCGATCGCGGCGGTCGTGATCGGCGGCGCGAGTCTCTTTGGCGGGACCGGCAACGTCATCGGCACGCTGATCGGCGCGCTCATCATCGCCGTGATCGAATTCGGGCTCGTGTTCATCGACGTCAACGCGTTCTGGCAATTCATCGTGGTCGGCATCGTCATCATTCTTTCGGTGCTGATCGACCAGTACAAGGATCGGCTCGGAGGCGCGCAATGAGCGATGAGAGCGCCACGCCGATTCTGGAGGCGCGTGATGTCTCGATCCGCTTTGGTGGCGTGGAGGCGCTCAAGCGCGTGTCGTTGCGGCTGATGCCCGGCGAAGTGCTTGCGCTCGCGGGCGACAACGGCGCGGGCAAGTCCACCCTCATCAAGATTCTCTCTGGCGTGTATCGCGCCGATGCGGGCGATCTGCATTTCGAAGGGCGGCCGCTCCAGCTGCGCGACCCGCAGGATGCGCGCTCGCAGGGCATCGAAACCATCTATCAGGATCTCGCGCTCGCCGACAATCTCGACGTGGGCAGCAACATCTTCCTCGGCCGCGAACCCGTGCGACGGCTACTCGGCTTCCAGGTCATCGACCGGCCGCACATGGCGCGGGTGGCGCGCGAAGTGCTCGAGCGGCTCGATATCGTGATTCCGCCGCGCAAGCTCACGGGCCCCGTGAAAATGCTCTCGGGCGGCCAGCGCCAGGCCATTGCGATAGGCCGCGCGATTTACTGGAACGCGCGCGTGCTCATCATGGACGAGCCCACCGCGGCGCTCGGCGTGCCCGAGCAACGCAAGGTGATGGAGTTGATCCGCGGACTCAAGGCGCAGGGCGTGGCCGTGATTCTCATCTCGCACAACCTGCACGATATTTTCGCGGTGGCGGAGCGCATCGTCGTGCTGCGGCGCGGCGAAGTGGCGGGCGAGCGGCGCGTCTCGGAAACCGACGGCGACGAAATCGTGCGGCTGATGGTCGGCGACACGTATTCGAACGGCGCGCACTGAAACCTCGCGTGGTGCGTTCGCCTGCGCGGTGCGAGCATTCGATGGACAATGTCGGCTCGAACCCTCACCGCATTCCTGCTTCCACCATGAACTACCTCGATCCCGTCGAAATCACGAGCTGGCACGCCCACGTCTATTTCGACGCTGCGACGCGCGACGCCGCATGGACCTTGCGCGAGGCGATCGATGCCCGCTTCGGCGAGATCGTGCAGATCGGCCGCTTTCACGAGCGCCCGGTCGGGCCGCATCCGATGTGGTCGTATCAGCTCGCCATTACGCGAGAGCATTTCACGACGGTCGTCGAATGGCTCACGCTAAATCACGGCGCACTCGACGTGTTCGTGCATCCGAACACCACCGATGCCCTGCGCGATCATCGCGACGCCGCCGTGTGGATCGGCCATTCGCACAGGCTCAATCTCGGCGCGCTCGGCGGCTGATCGCTCTGCGGATTGCGCCGGCCCGTGGGTGCGGCACGGCGCAATCCTCGACACGCCCGCGGGCCTCAGTGCCCGAACGACTCCGTCTTTGCCGCCGACGATCCGCTCGTCTGCGGCCGCGCGGCCTGCTTGATGAGCAGTGCGGCGCCGGCAATCAGACCGGCGACGGCAACCGTCGCGAAGATGCCCGCAAACGTGAAGTGCCGGCGCGCGAGTTCGGCCACGAGGAACGAGCCCGCAATGCCGCCGAAGCGCCCGATGCCGAGCATCCAGGCCACGCCGGTGCCGCGCCCCTGGGTGGGATAGAACGCGGCGGCGAGCGCGGGCATCGACGATTGCGCCGTGTTCATCAGCACGCCGGCCACGAACACCACGAGCACGAGCAGGGCCACGTTGCCCGCTGCCTGGCCGATGAGCCACACCGAAAGCGCGGTGAGCACGTAGCACGCGGCGATGATGCGGTTCGCGTTGAAGCGGTCCATCAGCATGCCGCTCAGCACCGCGCCCACGCCGCCGAGCGGGAAGAGTGCCGAAATCAGCGTGGCGCTCGAGGCCGTGAGGCCGGCGTCTTTAAGCAGGAGCGGCATCCAGTTGATCGACGCGTAGAAGATCACGAGCCCCATGAAATACGCGACCCACAGCATCACCGAGCCGACGAGGTACATCGGCGAAAGCACGACGCCGAGGCCCTTGCTTTGCGTCTGCGGCGCGTGCTCCGTCATCGTGAACACCTGCGCCTTGGCGGCATCGGGCGAGATGCGGGCGAGCGCGGCGCGAATACGCTCGACGGGCCGCTGGTTCGCCACCATGTAGCGCACCGATTCCGGCATGCGCAGGAAGAGCGGCACGGCGAGCACGAGCGGCGTCACGCCGCCAAGCATGAGCACGCTGCGCCAGCCGAAATGCGGAATCATCCACGCCGCGAGAAAGCCGCCGCAGGCCGCGCCGAGCGGAAAGCCGCAGAACATCAGATTGATTACGGTGGCGCGGTTCCGGTCGGGGCAAAACTCGCCCATCATCGTGACCGCGTTCGGCATGGCGGCGCCGAGACCCACGCCCGTAATGAAGCGCAGCCACGTGAGCTCGCCGATGCTGGTGGAGAACGCCGAAGCGAGGCAGGTCACGCCGAACAGCAACACCGAGCCGACCAGCATGGCGCGGCGCCCGAGGCGATCGGAAAGCGGTCCGGACACGAGTGCGCCGCAAGCAAGGCCGAAGAGCGCCGCACTCAGCACGGGCGCGAGCGCGGGTTTGGGGATGCCCCATTCGCCGAGCAGCGAAGGCGCGATGAAGCCGATCGCGGCAGTGTCGAAACCGTCGAGCAGGACGATGACGAAGCACATCGCGAAGATGAACCACTGGAACGGCGAGAACGGATGTTCGTTGATGAAGGTCTGGACGTCGACGGCACGCGGCTGGTCCATGGTTTTGTCTCCTGTCGACCGAGGTTGTCGTTGTATCGGCCCGCCGTGGCGAGCCGCTTTTTCTGGTTTGCCTTACAACCCGGAATAGTAACCGCAGCGCGGCGTTTGCTGGAGATCATTATGGGGCGTGGCAGGCGGCCGTCTGCTAGCCTGAAAGCAGCACGGCGAGCACTCGCGTGCCGCAAGCGTGTCGCGTTGCGCGACAAGGAGTGCCAGATGAAGCTTTTCTTCGCCCACGCGGCCATGCCGTGCCTCATGGCAAGCGCGATGCTGGCAGGTGCGCCCAGCCAGGTTTTTGCCCAGCTCGCGCCGAACGACGACCTGCGTACGCCGCAAAACAGCCTCGCGCTCATGCCGGGCGCCCAGCCCGGCAGCGAATACCCGACCCACGGCAATCGCCAGGCCGGCGAGATGCCGGTCGGTCCCACCGATCCGCGCGGGCAACTCGCGAACGGCCACCCGAACAACGCCGAGGCGGGCGGCTACGGCGCGCCGTTGGCGGGCGTGCGCTCGGGTGGGCAGAGCGGCGCCGGCATGTGAGCGACCGACCGCTTCAGGTCCACTCGGGTTGCCAGGCAAGCTGGGCTTCGAGTGTTTCGCCGGGCGCGAGCACGGTGCCGCCCACGTCGATGCGCTGCACGGTGCCTTCGTGACGCAGATTGAGCCAGTCCGTCGTGTTGCTGACAGGTTCGGCGCAGAAGTAGGGCAGGCCGGGTGGACAGAAGACCACGAAGAAGTCGAGTGGCGTGCTCGCGCGCAGCGCGAGGCGACGGCCTTCGTGCGGCCATTCGATGACCGCCTCGCGGCGCCAGCCGGAGAAGTTGTTGTCGAGGTCGAAGTCGTCGACGATCAGGCCGGCCTGCAGGGCGTCGACGGCTGGGTGCGCGCTGAGCGAGACCGGCAGCACTTCCGTGTCGATCTCCCACATGGCGCGCACGCGCGCGGCGATACGCGTGCCGGGCGAGCGCGGATAGTACGGGTGATGGCCCAGACCGAACGGCATGGGCCGCGCGGCCAGGTTGCGTGCCCACAGGCGCACGGTGAGGCCGCTGGCGTCGAGCGTGAGGTGCTGGCGCGCTTCGTAGCGAAACGGCCAGCCGGTGCCGACGTGTGAACTGGCCTTGCGCGATCCGTGGGGTCCGTGCGCTTCATGTGACTCGTTCGGCTCGTGCAGGAAGTGCAGCGTGAGCGTATCAGCCGTTTGCGCCTCGACCGTCCAGGGGCGCCGCCATGCGTGGCCATGCAGCGCGTGGCGCAGCGCGCCGGTGCCGCTCGGCAAGTCGATCATCTCGCCTTCGAAGCGGAATCGCCCGTCGCGGATGCGGTTGCAGTACGGCATCAGCGGAAAGCTCGCCATGCCTAGCGGATCGCGCGCGTCGATGGCGGCGCGCGTGGCGGGACGCAGCCAGTGCGACGCAGGGGTGTGGCCGGCCGCGTCGTAGAACGCCGCGATCGAGCCGCCGACGTGCGGCGCGACGAGCGCGCGCGCGTCTCCATGGGCCAGCGTGACGAGTTGGCCGTCGTCGAGCGCGGCGGCGTCGAATGCGATCTCCGGGGGCGACGAGGGTGTCGGTCGGGCAGTCAAATGAGCGTTCTCCAAGTGCATCGTTTTATTACTAATAAAAGATAATATAGGCGCTGAAATCGCTGATGATGCCGCCAAAAAATGGTGACATGCTCCAATTGATGGCCAAAATTATTAGTGCTACGCTTCGGGCCAACAGCGCGGCCCCGAGCGCGCGCCGCCGCGCCGCGCAGCCCTCCCGCAGTCCCCCTCAGATCCGATGAAAAAATCGACGCAACGCCGCCCGACCATGACCGACATCGCGAAGGCCGCCGGCGTATCGCAATCGACGGTTTCCCTCGTGCTCAACGGCGCGGTCGGCGCCAAGCTTTCCGAAGCGACGCGCCTGAAGGTGCACGAGGTCGCGCAATCGCTTGGCTACCAGTTGCCGATCCGCGCGGTGCAGACGCCCGCCCCCGCAGGCGAGCGCAATCTCATCGTCTATCTCGCCGACGAAGTCTCGACGAGTCCACACCCGGTCGTGAGCATCGACGGCGCGCGCGACGCCGCCTGGAACAACGGCTGTCTGCTCGCGGTGTTCTCGACGCATGGCAACGCACAGATGGAGCAGCAGGTGCTGCAAACGCTCGCCATGCCGAACGTGCTCGGCGTGATCTACGCGACCGTGTACACGCGCAAGGTCACGGTGCCGCCCGCGCTGCTGAAGGTGCCGGCCGTGCTGCTCAACTGCTACGCGTCCGATCACGCGCTCTCTTCGGTCGTGCCGGCCGAAGTGGCGGGCGGCCATACGGCCACCGAATATCTGATCGAAGCGGGGCACCGGCGCATCGGCTTCATCAATGGCGAAACCTGGCAGGACGCCGCGAAAGACCGTCTGAAGGGCTATCGCCAGGCGCTCGCGACTGCGGACCTGCTGTTCGACGAACGCCTCGTGCGCGACGGCGACTGGAGTTCGGGCAAGGGTTTCGAACTCACGCTCTCGCTCATGCGCGAGCCGAATCCGCCCACCGCGATTTTCTGCGCCAACGACCTGACGGCGATTGGTGCGATCGAAGCGCTCAAACAACTCGGGCTGCGCGTGCCCGAAGACGTTTCCGTAATGGGCTACGACGACCAGGAAATCGCGCGTCACACCCACCCGCCGCTCACCACCGTCGTGCTGCCCAACTACGAGCTTGGGCGCTGGGCCGTCGAGACGCTGCTGCAGGAAGAGCAGAACCGCAGCGCCGGCGCGCCGGTGCGCCACCGCACCGTGAAGCTCGACGGGCCGCTCATCGAACGGACCTCGGTGTGCGCGCCGGACTCTGCTTCCCCCGTGAATACCCTCATTAATATCTCCGAAAATTGACTGGTAATATTAGTTGAAGCAGTGACGGTAATAATTCGGCGTCGAGCCTCATGCGCGGCACCGATGAAACAAGAAAGACAAATAACGCCGCGGTGGGGCCGTAGGCCTGCGCCGTTCATGTCATTCACAGCTTTGCATGGGACCGCATCCGGCGTCGAAGCGTCAGGTTTGCGGTCGACAGGAGACAGCCATGCGTCATCAACGAATCCAGTCCGCCCTCATCGCCGCCGGGTTTTGCTTCGCGAGCGCGTTCGCCGCGAGCGCTCACGCGCAGTCCACTGCCGGCGCGCAGAAAGTCCAGTCGAATTCCAGCGAGAGCTGCACGAATGCCAAACCGGCCGGCAAGAAGCTGAGCGACTTGGTGGTGGGGTTCTCTCAGTCGGAGAATGAGCAGAACCCGTTCCGGGCGACCGAAACCGCCTCGGTTCGCGCAGCGGCGAAGGAAGCGGGCGTGAAGCGTCTCCTGTATACGAACGCGAACGCCAACCAGGCGAAGCAGGTCGCAGACATCGAAAGCATGATCAACCAGGGCGCCGAGGCGCTCATCATTGCGCCCAACGACTCCACAGGCCTGCAGCCCGCGCTCGCCCAGGCGCGCGCGAAGGGTATCCCCGTCGTGACGATCGACCGGCAGACGGCGGGCACGGTGTGCGACGACTTCATCACGTTCCTCGGCTCCGACTTCTACAAGCAGGGCGAGCGCGCGGCGAAGGCGCTGGCAGACGCCACGGGCGGCAACGCGATCATCGCCGAGATCCAGGGCGGCTACGGCAACACGGTGGAAAGCCAGCGCACGGACGGCTTTGCGAACGGCCTCAAGCCCTATCCCGGCATGAAGATCATTGCGGCTCAAACCGCAAACTGGTCGACGACCGAAGCGCAGAAGGTAATGGAGCAGATCCTGCTCGCGCACCCGGACGTCAACGCCGTCTACACCCACGCCGACACGATGACGGTCGGTGCGATCAAGGCGCTGCGCCAGGCCGGCAAGCTCAACGGCGTGAAGATCGTCTCGATCGACGGCACGAAGGAAATCGTCACGGATATTTCGAACGGCGTTGTCGCTGCTGACGTCGAAACGAACCCTCGCTTCGGTCCGCTCGCCTTCAAGTCGCTGGAAGACTATCTCGCGGGCAAGCCGGTGCCGCAAAAGCAGATCATGGATGACGCGCTGTTCGACCGGAACAACGCGCAGCCGTCGCTCGCGCAGGGCAAGGTCTACTGAGCCGCGTCCGCACGATGACGACGAGCGCCCCCGCCGATCGCACCGGTCGCGCCGGTTCCGCCACGGCCACGCCGCGCGCCGTGCTCGAAACGCACGGCGTTTCGAAGACCTTCGGCGTGGTGCGCGCGCTGCGCGACGTCTCACTCACGCTGCGCGCGGGCGAGGTGCACGGCCTCGTGGGCGAGAACGGCGCGGGCAAGTCCACGCTGATCAAGGTCCTCACCGGCTTTCATCAGCCCGACTCGGGCGCGCTCACGCTCGACGGCGCGGACGTCGCGTTCGACAGTCCGCGCGCCGCGCAGGGCGCGGGCGTGTGCGCCGTGTATCAGGAAATCAACCTGATACCGGAGCGCAGCGTGGCCGACAACATCTTTCTGTGCCATGAACCGAAACGCTTCGGCATCCTGATCGACAGGAAGCGCATGCTCGAGCGCGCCGCCGACATCGTGCAGCGCTACCGGCTCGCGGTCGATCCGGCCGCGCGTCTCGGCTCGCTCGGGCTCGGCGCGCAGCAGATGGTGGCGATTGCGCGCGGCGTTTCGCTGGGCGCGCGCGTGCTGATCCTCGACGAACCGACTTCGGCCCTGAGCGGCGCGGAGGTGGACGTGCTGTTCGAAGTCGTCGATCGCCTGCGCGCCGAGGGCATTGCACTGCTGTTCGTGAGCCACCGGCTGTCCGAATGCTACCGGCTGTGCGATCGCTTTACGGTGATGCGCGACGGCGCAGTGGTCCGCACGGGTACGCCCGCAGAACTGCCGCGCGCGGCATTGATCGCGGCCATGCTGGGCCGCGAGAGCGCGGGCGAGCACGCCTGGGCCGAGCGCTCGGGCAGCGCCGATGCCGACGCCACGCCTGCGCTCGCCGTCGACCATTTGCAGTGGGGCAACCGCGTGCGCGACGTGTCGCTGCGCGTGGCCCGCAAGGAGATCGTCGGGCTGGCCGGACTGCTCGGCTCGGGCCGCACAGAAACATTCAAGACGATCTTCGGCGCGCAAAAGGCCGATGGCGGGGAGGTCGATGTCGCTGGCCGCGCGCTCACGCATGCCAACCCGGCGCGCTCGATCGGCCGCGGGCTCGCCTTCCTGTCCGAAGACCGCCGCGCGGAAGGCATCTTTCCACGTCTCTCGGTGCGCGAGAACATCGTCGCAAGCTTGCTGCCGCGCATTTCTCGCTTCGGCTTCATCTCGCGTGCGAAGGAAGCGCAAGTGGTGCGGGACTCGATCGAGCGGCTCGGCATCAAGACGGCCGGGCCCGGCGCACTCATCACGACGCTCTCGGGCGGCAATCAGCAAAAGGCGCTGATCGCGCGCTGCCTCTCTACGCGCCCAACGGTGCTGCTGCTCGACGATCCCACGCGCGGCATCGACGTCGGCGCGAAAGAGGAGGTGCATCGCGTCGTGCAGGAGCTTGCGCAGGAGGGGCTCGCGGTGGTGGTCACATCCTCGGAGATGGAAGAGCTGCTTGCGCTGACCGACCGCCTCGTCGTGCTCAACGAAGGCGCGACCGAGGGCGGCATGCCGACCGCCGGCGCGCATCCCGACGATGTGCTCGCCGTGCTGGCCGGCGCCGGATCCGACGCCAGCGCCGACCGCGGCGACGGCACCGCGTGAGCAACCCCGCGCCAAACCCGCCACAATCCCCGACAACCGCTCCGATGGCGACCAACCTTGAATCGAACGAGGCAAGCTTGAGCCCCTCGAATCCTTCGAATTCCTCGAGCCGTTCCGTCTCGGCGGCGACCGGCGCCGAGGCGCGCGCGCGGACCTGGCGCGCGGTGCTGCGCGAGCACAGCGTGTACTTCGCGCTCGCCGCGCTCGTCGCGTTCAATCTCGCCGTCACGCCCGGCTTCTCGAATCCCTTCGCGGCGCGCAGCCTGCTGTTCGAGGCGGCGCCTATCGTGCTGATCGCGCTGGGCCAGAATCTCGCGATTGCGACGCGCGGCATCGATCTCTCCGTAGGCTCGGTGATGGCGCTCGCCAGCGCGTCGATCGCAGTGTTCCTGCCGTATGGCGTGGGCCCGGCGCTCGTGGGCGCGGTCGCGGTGGGCGCCGTCGTCGGCTTGTGCAACGGGTTCCTCGTCGCGCTGCTGGCCATCGATCCGCTGATCTCGAGTCTCGCCTTGCTGGTCGCCGCGCGCGGGCTCGCGCAGGCGCTGCTGGGTGGCTCCCGCGTGAATCTGCCCGACACGCCCGCGTTCGATCTGCTCGGCGCCGGTGCGCTCGGCCCGCTGCCCGTCGTCATGCTGATCGCGCTCGGGCTCGCGGTGGTGGTCGCGTTCGTCGTGCGGCGCACGACCTTCGGGCGCTACGCGATTCTCGTGGGCGCGAGCCGCGGCGCCGCGTTTCTTGCGGGCATTCCGGTGCGGCGCACGCTCTTTCTCGTCTACGCGGTGAGCGGCACGCTTGCCGGACTCGCCGGCGTGTTCGCGTCATCGCGACTTGGCGCGGCGGATCCCAACTATGTGGGTGTGAACTTCGAACTCGATGCGATTGCCGCTTCGGTCATCGGGGGCACGCCGCTTTCGGGCGGACGCATCTCGATCGTCGGCGCGGTGTTCGGCGTGCTGCTGCTCCAGGTGCTCGATGCGAGCTTCATCATGAACAACATCAGCTTCACCTATGCGCAGATCCTCAAGGCGGTGTTCATCGTCGTCGCGCTGTATCTGCAACGCTCGGGAGGCTGACGCGATGCAAAACGCCAAACCAGTGGACGTTCAAACCGCCGCCACGCCGGGCGCCAATCGGCGCGCGCAAGTGATCGCGCTCGTGCAGTCGCGCGGGGCGATCGCGATGCTCGTGGTCGTGGCGCTCGTGGCCGGCATGGTGTTTCCCGACTTCCTGCGCCCCGCGAACCTCGCGGACATCGCGTCGAACGGCGCGTTTCTCGGGCTCGTCGCCGTGGGGCAGAGCATCGTCATCATCCTGGGCGGCTTCGATCTTTCGGTCGGGTCGATGGTCGGACTCGGCACGGTGCTGGCCGCCTATGCCGCGCCCTATGGCTGGGGCGCCGCGATGCTCGCGCCCGTGGCGGCGGGTTTCGTCGTCGGTCTGGTGAACGGCGTGCTGATCGCCCGCGCGCGCATGGCGCCGTTCATCGTCACGCTCGCGGCGCTGCTCGGGCTCAAGGGGCTCGCGCTCGTGCTCGCGAGCCAGGATCTGCTGATTGCCAATCCGGGTTTCTTCGCGCGCATCGCCAATGGCTCGGTGTTTGGCGTCAACAGTCTCATTTGGGTGCTGGTGGTCGTCTATGCGCTGGGCGGCGCGCTGCTCAACCGCACGCGCTTTGGCGCGGCGATCTTTGCGATCGGCGGCAACGAAGAGGCGGCGCGCATGCTGGGCGTGCGCGTGGAGCGCGTGAAGATACTCGCCTATGGATTGTCCGGTGCACTCGCCGGGCTCTCGGGGGCGCTGCTGGCGTCGCACCTGGACTCGGGGTTGTCGGGGGCGGGGACCGGCTACGAACTGCAGTCGATCGCCGCGGCTGTCATCGGCGGCGTGTTGCTCACGGGCGGCGTGGGAACGATGGCCGGACCGCTGGCCGGCGTGTTGCTGCTCGGTGTCATCGACAATGTGATCAATCAGGTCGGCACGCTGAGCCCTTACTATCAAAACCTGGCGAGCGGCGCATTCCTGCTTGCCGCGGTGATCGTGCAGACGGTGCTCACCGGCCGTCGGCACGGCGCCGCGCGGGCTGCGGCGGGCGCGACGCGGCGGCGGGCGGCCGTGGGCTCATAGTGGTCCTGAATTGCGCGGTTGCGGACGCGTTTGGCTGACGGCATGCCTATTGATGTGAAACGATCAGCTTGACGCGCGTCGAGCCATCGGTCTGCGCGGTGATCTCGGTCCGGCTGCCGCGCTGCCCCAGATAGAAGTGCTGGCGGCCAGGCGAGTTCACGTCGTGCGTTGCGTCGGGCAGGCACGAGGCAATGTCGGCGCCTACCCCTTCGAGCGCGTTCGTCCCAGATCCGGCGTCGCGCGCGCTCCACACGCACTGAAAACTCCCGCCAGTCGTTGCGCACTGCGCGTCGTCGCCATAGGGTTGCGCGACGGCGTGTCCGTCGTCAGGACTCAGCGACGCGAAATGCTGCGGTGCTGCCGCGACGATGCGCTTGAGCGCCGCGCAGGGGCTCGCGCTGTCGTCCGCATGAGCGGCCAGCGGGATGCCTGGTATGACAATCGACGAGCAAAGCGCGAGGATCGGGGTGATCGGTGGGTTCATGGCGTTCCGCTGCGTGAGAGCAGCGCCTCATCGTGGCAGGTGAGGGCAGCGCTGCAAGCGGCGTGCCGGGAATAGCCCTTGCAGGGTCGCGTCGGACTACGCATCACGAGGAGAACGCCATGAGGAAGCCGTTCGATCGCATGATGAAAGCGGGCGCATTGCTGGTCGGTCTAACCTTCGCGATGGCGAGCAGCGGCGAATCGCGCAACGAGCAGGAACATGCCTGCCGTGGCGATGCATTCCGCTTCTGCGCGAGAGCGATCCCGAACAAGGAGAAGATCAAGGCTTGCATGAAGCAGCACTACGATGAACTCTCGCCGCCGTGCAAGGCGCTGTTCGACCCGCCGACGACGGACGATCCGAAATCGTGAGCGCGAATGCCGCTCAGTGAAAGGAGGAGGCGCGTTGCGCCTCTTTTCAATTAAGTCGATGGGAAGGGCTTGCGGACTCGCGATCGAGGCGATAAGATTCGCCCCCTTCGCAGTTCGATGTCTCCGACGTCAGGGCAGCGAGGGCCGCCGCGGAAACCGGCGGACGCAGGAGTCAGCAAGCTTTTTCAAGCGGTGAGCGAAGAAAAGGGGTTGACGAAGCGGAAAAGATTCTTCATAATCTCGTTTCTCTGCTGCTGACGCAGCAACGCAGAAAGAAGCCGGTAGTTGAGCAGTTTTAACGGCGCTTTCGCGATCGATCTTTAAAAATTTACAGCCGATAAGTGTGGGCGCTTGATGCGGTGGCGACCCGATAGTGTTCTTCGGAGCGGTATCGGGAGCAGCAAAAGTATCAAGAGTCTCACACTAAAGTAAGTCAGGTTTTTGAATTTATTCAGAAAACCTGTCAGCTTTGAGTGAGCGACCGGTCTCGAGAGAGACCGAAAACAGTAACAGGTATTGAACTGAAGAGTTTGATCCTGGCTCAGATTGAACGCTGGCGGCATGCCTTACACATGCAAGTCGAACGGCAGCGCGGGAGCAATCCTGGCGGCGAGT
>NZ_MCNV01000055.1 GCF_001718195.1 Paraburkholderia nodosa | reverse complement strand
ACCGAAGCGCTTCGGCAGTCCACGCCACTTGCAGCCGTGCTCGGCGACATAAAGATCGCATTGCACTTGCAGGTTCGTCAGACTGACTGTTGCCACGCTGTCGTGGCAGACAATGCTCGATCCGTTGATAATTGGGCTTCGGTGATTTCCATCGCCAGAGTGGACGATCAAACGACATTAGCGTGAACACGCCATAGGACCACTTGTCCACCGGGGCCACGTCACCATCCTTGCCTGTTCGCAGATCTTGCTCCGATACAGCTGCGCAAACTTCCGCAGCTGCGCAAGTTCTTTTCGAAATTTGAACCGAGCCTGATCGGCATCGAACACCGTCACGGTTCGCACTTCTGGGCTCTGGAATTTATCTCGCAGGGGGGCACACGGTTCGACTGCTGCCGACACAATATGTGAAACCCTTTGTGGTCGGCGGCAAGAACGACGAGAATGATGCTTCCGCCATCTGTGCAGCTGTGCCACACCCGGCATTGATCCAGCACCGATCAAGTGCCGAACAGCAACCATTGCAGTCGGCTCATCGCATGAGTGAGCGGGCCGTTTGCGAGCGAACCGTGAAGTCAAATCAGATACATAGCATGTTTGCATGCAGAAGAGGGGTTCATCTTCCGGACGGCCCCTGTCCAGCTTCGGTAGGACTTCAATGGTTCAATGGACTGGGAGTCGGTGCCGTCGCAGACGGCTCTCGTGCAAACCTCCTTTGATCGCTATCCGGCGCTTTCGTGCTCGCGGATCAATTCCGCCACTAGGCGAACGAAATATCGGATGCGTCGCGGCGCTTCGCGCGGGGTTGGCGAAGGTTTCGCAACAACGGAAGGCTGCGCCTTGTGCGTAGTGCTGTACTGTCTTTCCAACGGCCTTTCAATGGGTGACAATGCCGGGCGTGCAATGTCGAATAGAGGAGCGCGAGCACGGCGTCGTCAATCGCTGGTGTGTCATGTTCATGGCGTTCATCTCGGTATCGTTTAGACGCGTGCGCAAAACCGTTCGAGACGTGACCGAATTTCATCGGCCGACTTGCTCCAGACGAGCGCACGTGATCTGCAACCTGTTTCAGGAACTTGAGCACCTCTGTTCCTCGCGCGGCATAATCGCACAGCAACTGCCTGTTACCGTCACTAACGGAGTGAATTGATGATCGTCCCTGCAACGTCGGCTTTCAATGTGCACGAGCTCGCTCCGCCGCGTGCCTCCGCAGCAAATATTGAAATATTTTGCATCAGCTTCGATTTTCGCGTCATGCTCGACTGTCCCGCATTCGCTCCGCTCTCGGACGATGAGCGTGCGAAGGTCGCGCGCTTCCGACGCCGCGACGATGCGCTGCGTTGTGCGGTGACGCGCGTCGTACTGCGTCAGTTGCTCGCGGAACGAACAGATTCGGAGGCCAGTGAATTGCGTTTCGAGCGAGACACCGGCGGACGGCCGCGTCTCGATAAGTCGATGCAAAGCGGGTTCGGTGGGCAACTCGACTTTAACGTTTCGCATTCGGAGCAGTATGCTCTGATCGCAATTGGCCGGCGACGGAGGGTTGGTGTCGATATCGAATTTGCGCGCAAAGACATCAATTGGAGGAAGCTCGCATCAGCGGTATTTGCGCCGCGCGACGAGGCACAAGTGACCGCTTTGCCGATGTACAGGCGAACCGACGCGTTTTATGACGTATGGACGGCAAAGGAAGCGGTGTTGAAGGCACTTGGCGTCGGCATCGGAGGGGGCATGACATGGTTTTCTGTACTTGGCGACAGGCAGCACGAACCAAGCATCCTAGTTAGCGAGGAGAGCGTATGCAATCGCGACTTGATTGCGAGACTCGACGCAGTTTGGCTTCGTGCCCTGAGCGGTTATGCCGCATGTGTCGCGTGGTCGCGCGATGCGGATTCGTGGGATGCGTAGTTCGCAATGCAGGTTAAGCGCATCTCGTTAACAGAAGTTTTGTACCCTTCGCGCAGGATCTGGATAGTGACCACCGCGTCCATCACGCTGCATGCCAATCCACAGTGTCTTCGCGCCGGGTTCACCGTCGCCCTTGCGCCCGAGGTCTGTGAGAGCTGCAACGTTTCAACCCGACATGCGTTCTTCAACACATTGAAGAACATCTCGATCTCCCGCCTCGCGCGGTACCAGTCGATCAGTTCGGTGAGTACATGTGCATCGGACACCTCGCGGTTGCTCAGCAGGCGCCAGACGACGGACTGCACACCGGTGGGCGCATCCACTTCACATGCCTCAACGCAGTTCAACTCGACGCCGCCGCGCCTAGGTAACGTCACGCGCTGTGCACGCAGCAACTTCTGCACTGTTGGCCATAGGCGCTCCGTTCAAATGAACGGAGTGAACCGAATTGGAAAGTTCGAGTTGCGCTTGCGCCCGTTGCCGCTGGCTTCTGCACGCCGCCTGCAGGGTGGCTCCTTCGCCGCCCATGCAGTGGCTCGATTAGGCCGCCCTCGAATTGGCTCTATAACGCCGCCCGCTGTGGACATTGCCAAAAAACATCTTTCAGGTGCACTGGGTCGACCCGGATTCCGGTGAGATCGTCACTCCCAATGGTGTGAGTTTCATAACATCCTCCGATTGATGTTCGGTTACCGTCGCAAAAATCCACCATGCTTTGTAGCTTTGACGGTAGATGGGAGGTTTGAGTGCAAGCTCAAAGTTGTGGCGATCGCCGGGAAGAAGTGCCTGCTCTCGGGCGGGCACTTCAGTGTGGACGGAACGCTGATCCAGGCGTGGGCGGGGCACAAGAGCTTTGTGCCCAAGGACAGTGACGATCAGGACAGCGAAGGTGGTGGTACGGGCGACTCCAAGGGCGAGAAGCGTAGCAACGAGACGCATGAGTCCAGGACCGCATCCCGGTGCGCGGCTCTATCGCAAAGGCAAAACGGCCAGCGAATTGCGTTACATGGGCCACACTCTAACCGACAATCGGCATGGCCTGGTGGTCAACGCACGCGTGACGCGCGCTGACGGGCATGCCGAGCGTGAAGCAGCCAAGGTCATAATCAACGACGCACGGCAAGCGGCAGGAGACGCGAGTGCAGAAATCACGCTAGGTGCAGATAAGGGTTACGACGCACAGGAGGGCTTCGGGTGGGCCAAAACCGTGGTGCGCAGCTTGAAGAAGGTGGACCAGATGTTCGTGTTGAACATGGCCGTTTACAATCTCGTGCGCCTGCGTTCATTGGCACAGGTACGCCCATAGTGGCGAAAAAAAGCGTCAATATGGCCAGCAATTGGCCTCAACCCGCCGAACCAGCATGAGCTTTGCGTTGAAATTTCACAATGCGACGGAACGCGCAGCGAGAGCCGCGTAACCGCAGAAAGCCTGCTTCTAACGGGAGGTACTTCAGCAGCCTGCTAGGCTAGAGCGGTAGCCGAATTGGCGAACATCGAACCACTATCAGCGAAATTGATGGCATTTGGTTTGACAAACGTTTCTTTGCCGATTAGCAATCGTAATTGCCCGATTAACTGAGTTAGCTGCTGTTGCTCTATTAATTGTGTGCCTGTGCGAAACGTTGGTTAGGAGTTTTGTGCAGGGTTTCTCCGGTAATTCTCCAATGTGTATTCCACCCCGATACCCTTTTTGTTTGGGTTTCGGGGCGATTTTTTATGCAACGTGTTTCCAGCTTTTTCCTATTTTTTATTGGCGTTGTTGCATAAATCTAGCTGCGCATGCTGACGTTTACGCGCAACAGCGTCCGGGAGGGGCTCTGTTAACAGTTCGGTTTCCTGCGTACATTCTCAATTTATGCCGAGAAGATGCGGAAGGACACGACCAGCAAGCAATCGAGTTCCAAAGCCAGTACCGCGTCAAAAACTGGGCGCAGTACAACGCAGGCAGTTCATCTGCATGGTGCGGAACTTGATCTTCTGTTGCGGTATTCGGTGCAGAGCATTACGGCTTGCTGGGCTTCGGTCTTGACTGCCACAGATTTCCCCAGCATCTGCGTCGCCATCCAGATGGCACGGGCGTCTGCAGCATCGTTTTTATTGCGAATGTTGAAAACCTTGGCAAATTTCGCCGGTATCAGCTTCACCTGATGTCCCATTTCAATCAGTCGTCCGGCCCAATGCTGGGCGCCGCCGCATGCTTCATGCCGACTAGTCAAGGAGCACGATTCGCGAAGTGCTCCAGAAATGCGGCTCGCTTGATTGGCTGTTGATGATCTCCCCGGTATCCGGATCCATCCAATGCAACTGCATGACGTTCTTTGCGATGTCAGCACCGACTATCCCATAGTTCATTGTGGATCCTCCGGTTAGCCTTGGGAAATCGTCATGATCTCCCACTTGGGCACTTGATGCCGTCGGCCCGCGAGGATCCACTGTCCTGCATTTCCTCACCGGCCGTGGTGGGGGCGTTCGTTCCATTCCGTCTCATGAGCCTGCCGCGTTCTTAAAACGCAAGTCGGGGACTGCCCGTTGCGAAGTGGAAGCGCGGATTGCTCGAATACCGGGCTACGCCGACTTCAGGAAACTCCCTTCATGAATCAGTTCATCGATCATCAATACCGACCCGTCATCAGTCTCATATGGACTGCACGCTACGCGGCAATGCAAGCGCCATCGCGAGTCGGGCAATGTCCCAGTGAAACCGGCTAATTCGCGCGCAACGGCAACGTCCGCAATGTTGGCGTTCTTGCCTCGGGTTACGAGCTTGCGATATCGCCGGCACAGTCGCAACTGCGCATCCCACGCCCGATCGATAATCGCTTTGGGCAGCCCTTCGTGTCGCTGCTGAATCTCGGGTGCCGAATTCGATTGGGACGTGCACTAGCCGGCCTATCTGGCTGCAGGTCGCGCTCATGAGAAAGGCGAGGCGGCCAAGGCGCTGGTGGTCGACCGCAAGTTCTTCAATGAGACCGAGTTGGCCCTGATTACTGTAATGATCTCGTCAGTAAGTTCGTCGCTTTGATCGGCCTTCCTCGCGGTAATCCGTGGTGTTGCACATCAAACATTGTCGGACATGCAACACAGGCAAACCGACAAACGATTCTTGGCGCAAGATCCCGCAAGCGTTTTGGAGGGTGAATGCCCATCAATCATCCCGATCAGCAATGTGTTGTGAGATATCTATCCGGTGTGTCGTGGCGTTGGCTCAACTATTGCATCTGCTGTCGCGGGGAAATTAAAGCGGAAGGTAACGAAGCGTGAACACGAAACCAAAGCCTCACGAGCCACAGACAAGATCTTCAAAAAATGACAGTCGACATGTTATGTTATTGCGGCGTCCACTCAAGGTGCCGCGCTACGCGTTACTAAGGAAACGGCGCTCTGGATCATCAGTTCCATTCCGTTCCCTGACCGGGAAGTTTCTTCCTGCGTTGCTGTGCAGTCCGACGAACGATATATCTCACAAAGAAAGTTAACAAGGGCTCTGCCAGAATGAAGCTGTGCGGCGAAGTGAGCAGCATGTGAGCACCGACATCGACGCGACGGTCAGGACGACCTAATCGAGCAGAGCCATCGCACCTTCTAATCCACTATATGACTGTTGAATACTTCTGAACTTATGCTACTGGAGCGTCGGGTGTCGAAGCGCACATGTTTCAATTATTCACGCGCTTTACTGTAGTTTTTATATTGCAGCATACAGTTCGAAACCTGTATGAAGTGAATTCCTTACTACGACTCATTGCATAGTCCTCTTCTTGAACTGACATCGCTTGCTCGAGCTAAGGTCGTGATTGTGATTGAGGACGGTTACTTTAACGATGAACAGATCACGCACTGTGCGGTTTTCCCACGATTGGTCGCTTGTTGCCGATGATCCGAAAGCCTTCATCGCGAGCGCGACCCTACTTTTTGACAGTAAGCGCTGCGTGACCGTTTCGGAAGCGTGCCAGGAACTCGCTCTCTGAGGATTGGGGAGAACTGCGGGGCTGGCGCAAGATATAGCGCCGTTACGCGATGCGGGCACTCGGTGGGTTCGGTCTCGCATCGTCATAGCAATGTGCGATCGGAAGGCGATCTATGCGCCATCGAGTTGTAACGTTGCTCGCGCCAGCCGCATCTTTCGCGGTTATCGGTACTGATTCTAATCGTAACCAGTTATCCAATCCAAACGCAATGAACCATTCGACGATCATTCCACGGATACTTTTGCGGTCGTCCGCCGAGACAGCTGGTTTTAGTATAGGGCCGGTTACTTCAAGCATTTAATAGAGTGAGTGAGATTGAAATGAAAACACCATTGGCAGTGGACTACTTTTGTGATGCGGCACGGCTTTATCCGCACCATATAGCAGCGAGGCATGGCAGCGAGTCGGTGACGTATCGGGAGCTTGATGAGCAGTCTAATCGCATCGCAACGGCGCTGACCGAGCGCTGTGGCCGCGAGGCGCCCGTCATCGGCGTGCTGATGGAGCGAGGAACTGATTTATTGGCTGCGATGCTTGCCATTTTTAAGATTCGCGGTACCTATATGCCGCTTGATCGCCAGTATCCAGCGGAACGTTTGGATTACATGCTGGAGAAGAGTAAATGCTGCCTGCTGGTGACCGACCATAACTGCTACGAACAGGCGGCGTATTTGGAGGCAGCCAAACCGGAACTAGTGCTTCTTGATATTGAGGAAGCGCAAGCATCGAGCGTAGCCTTTGTCGGGCCCAGAGGCAAAGGCAGTGATCTTGCCTACGTCATTTTTACTTCGGGTACCACCGGTCAACCAAAGGGCGTAATGGTTGAACAGCGGAGCCTTGTCAATCATTTGCATGCTAAGGTCCGCGATCTGGCGATCAGTAAAACTGACCAGGTGGCGCAGACAGCATCGCACTGTTTTGACATTTCTCTGTGGCAATTTATGGCGGCGCTGCAAGTGGGGGCGTGCACGCGGATCATTAATAGAGACGTCGTATGCGATCCGTCGCGGCTGCTGCTTGAGCTGCGCGAATGCCAAGTATCGGTCATTCAATTTGTGCCGTCACAACTACGCTCGTTTGTGGCCGAAGTCGAATTGATCGAGGCACGCGCGCTGCCGGCGCTGCGCAGGATTTCCACCGTCGGGGAGGCATTGCCGCCCGACGTATGCCGACGCTGGCTGGCCATGTACCCGTCTATTCCCATCCTCAACCACTATGGACCGACTGAATGTGCCGACGGTGTCACGCATGCTTTGATTTCTAACTCTCCGGCGGAAGGTCAGGCATTTATGCCAATCGGGAAATCGATAGACAATCTGCAAATCTATGTGGTCAGGCCAGATGCAGCGGCGCTGACGCTTGTTGCGTCAGGTGACGTAGGCGAACTCTGTGTAGCCGGCGTTGGCCTTGCGCGTGGCTACATTAACGACGACGCGCGTACCGAGGAGGCTTTTGTGGTTAACCCTTTCAGCGATAAGCGCGGATATGATCGATTATACAAGACTGGCGATCTCGTGAGGATGCGTGAGGATGGCTTACTGGAGTGTCTCGGAAGAGCAGATCGTCAGGTTAAGCTGCGTGGCTATCGTATTGAGCTAAACGAGGTAGAAGGTTTGCTGGGGTTACATGCAGCAGTCGAGGCCGCGGCCGTAGTGGTGCATTACCCCGCTGACAATCGGGTGAAACTGACGGCAAGGGAAACACTAAATAGTCTGGGGGAAGCGGAAAGACTGCCGCGCCTCGTGGCCTTCGTCAAGCTTCGAGAGGAGGTTACACGGAGCGCTTTGCGCGAACACATGTCGCGTCAGTTTCCTGACTACATGCTGCCTGATCTTTTTTTCGAGATGGCGACATTACCATTAAACGCCAATGGCAAATTTGATTACAAAAAATTGCCTTCCCCGGAAAGTTTGCGTCCTTTGTCCGATGTGAAATATCTGGAGCCTGCTGACGGTCTTCAGGTTCGGTTGTGCAGGCTGCTAGCCGAGATACTGCATCTAGACCGGCTGGGACGAAACGACAACTTTTTGCTGATGGGCGGTGACTCGCTGCGCGCCATGCTTGCGATCAACCGTATTCGGAGCGAATTCGCCTGCGAAGTTTCAGTGGTTGACCTGTATCATTGCACAATAGATGAGTTGACCGAGCTCCTGGCCGAGAAAGAGGATGCGCATGAGTCGCTCCCCGCCATTGTCGGCAGTCGCCGTGATGAGGGCGGAGAGGCTCCGGCCAGCCACATTCAAAAACACTTATGGTTTTTGTGGAAGCTTGATCCAACAGCATCCAACTATACCCTGCAAACGGCGCTCGAATGCTGCGGAGAGCTTGATCGAGATCGCTTTAGTCGGGCTTGGGATGCGGTGGTGCAGTACTTCGACACACTGCGCATCCGATTCGTCGAAAAGAGCGGCAATCCATATTTGACCTTCGATTCACCGCCGAAGGGCAGTTTGCGCTTTATAGACCTTTGCGGCGACCATCGTGCCCCCAGGTTGGCTGAACTGAAGGCGAGCGAGTTTCATCCGTCCTTTGATCTCGCCGCGGGCGCACTGTATCGCGCACTACTAGTACGAGAGAGATCAGACCGGCATGTTGTCATCTTTACCACGCATGAAATCATTATGGACGCGTGGTCGCTTTCGGTGATGGTGCGCAAACTGCGTGAATTTTACAAGGCGGGAGTCAGCTCAGAGGACGGTCTCGAAGCCGAAATTTCGTTCGCGGATTTCGCGAAATGGGAGTCTGAGCAGTTTCGATCGGACTGCTGGGCGCGACAGCGCGCGTACTGGGCACAACAGCTGTCGGGTGAGTTGCCGGTGCTGACCCTGCCTTCCGATAAGCCTCGTCCGAGGCGGATGCATTACACCGGTAAGTCACACGCCATACAAATTCCGGCTCTCGCGGCGTCCAGACTTCGCGAACTCGCTGCGGACAATCGCACAACGCTTTTCAGCGTGTTACTGACGACGTTTTACGTTTTGTTGAGAGAGTACAGTGGACAGGACGATATCATCGTCGGCACTCCGAATGTAGTGCGCGAACAGTCAGGTACGGAAAACCTGCTGGGGTTCTTCCTAAACATGTTGCCGCTAAGGGCGAAGATAAATCCTGACAAGTCATTCATCGAAAATCTGGCCACGACGCAGCAAACTGTCATCGGTGCTGCCTTCAACAAGGCATATCCATTCAGTCGGATGTTGGAAGCAGTTGACGTGGTACGTGGAAGCAATTTTTCCCCCGTATTCCAGGCGATGTTCAACATGTATTCGGAGAAGGCAGAGCTGATTTCTGAGGGGCGGCAAGACGTGTCAATTGTCGCGCGAGAATTGGAAAACGGTTATACCAAGTACGATCTCACTCTTTACTGTCAGGAAGAGGGGGACGGCATCTATCTGCAGATGTCCTATTGCACCGAGCTGTTCTCCGACGAGCTCGTTTCCAGAATGCTGCTCAACCTGCAGCAAATTATTCAGGCGATCATTGCGGCGCCCGCAGCGCCGCTGGCAGAGCTGGATCTGCGGCACCCAGCTGAAAAGGCTTTTCTTAAGCGGTACAACGGAGGACGGCTGGCTTATACAGGCGCTAGTACGCTACGCGAAATGTTCGAAGTGCGTGCAAAAATGTCACCAGTGGATACTGCTTATTTCTGGGAGCGCGGCCGCATTTCGTACGCTGAGTTGGATGCAGCGGCCAACCGTTTTGCTAACAGACTTGCAGCCTCCGGTGTTGGTGCCGGCGACAGGGTGCTGCTTGGCATTGACCGCGGCATTAACGCGTTGATCGTTATTCTGGCTGCGATCAAGCTGCACGCAACCTACTCGGTGATCGGGGCAAATTATCCGGTAAGTCGCATACTTGAGATTGCCAAAGATGTCGCTCCCAATGCCTTCGTTGCCACGCCGTTGCAGCGGGAAGCATTTCGTGACAGAGGGCTGGTGCTACTGCCGTCGGAGGAAGTTGCATGCGGCAATGAGGAAACAGATGCCGCCCCTTCGCCATCTTGCTCGCATGAAGTGCTGCAGATCGTATACACATCTGGCTCTACGGGAAAACCGAAGGGCGTTGTAGTTTCCGCTACAGCATGCCTAAATCGTTTGCACTGGATGTGGGGGCAATTCCCATTTCAGGCCGGCGATGTCTGCGTAGTGCAGAAGTCGGCGGCGCTGGTTGCCAGTCAATGGGAAATCTTCGGGCCACTCTTACAAGGCGTTCCTAGT
This sequence comes from Paraburkholderia nodosa, assembly GCF_001718195.1. GTDB lineage: Bacteria > Pseudomonadota > Gammaproteobacteria > Burkholderiales > Burkholderiaceae > Paraburkholderia > Paraburkholderia nodosa_A. Next base: position 7,613 of record NZ_MCNV01000055.1, on the reverse strand, counting down.
TTGCTGCTGAGTCAGCAAGAACTGCAAGATCCATCCCTGCTGCTATTGCAGCTCGATCGTTACCGGGTAACGCGTCTGCTGTGCTCGCCACCGTTGATCACCGGCATTTTGACGGCACAATTGACAGACGGACGGTCGGTTTCAGATTTGCGGCTGGTCACCTCAAGCGCTGAGGCGTTGCCGCCAGAGTTGGCTCGGCGCTTTCTCGAGGCGTTCCCACAGGCCCGTTTGTTCAACTTCTATGGATCCTCCGAGTGTAGTTCGAACGCCGCTTGGGGGGAGGTGTGCGAAGTGGGCGCTGATGAACGGACTGTCCCGATCGGTAAGCCGGTGGCCAATGTCGGCATAGCGGTCGTAGATGACAAGTTGTGGCCGGTGGTTCAAGGTGCGGTGGGGGAGATCCTGGTGACGGGTGACTGCCTGGCGGGTGGCTACCATGGCAGCAGGGAGTTGACGGCCGAGCGATTTGTTGATAATTCGGTGGCAGAGTTACAGCCTTTCGGAACTGTGGCTTATCGCACTGGCGATTTGGGGCGCCACCGTGACGACGGCCGCCTGGAGTTCCTCGGAAGGCGTGACAACCAAATCAAGATCCATGGCTTGCGCGTTGAACTGGATGAGATTTCTCACGTCTTGCGAAAATGTCCTGGGGTCGAGGAGGCCGCGGTGCATTTGCACCGCGCCGCGGATGGCGAGCCGCTGTTGACTGCTTACGTGGTGGGCACGGAGGCGAAGCTGCCGTCGACGGAGGATGGGTTCAGACAAATGCTCCGTCATTCGCTGTTGCCCCATACTATTCCCCGTTCATTTGTCCGCTTGCGGGCTTTGCCTAAGCTGCCGGGCGGTAAACTGGACCGTTCACGCTTGCCGTTGCCACGGCAAACCGCAGTGGGCGTATTCGCGCCGCTGGTCACCACGACCGAGAATGCACTGGCCGCGGTTTGGCAGGAAGTGCTTGGTATATCGACGATTGGTGCGGACGCGCATTTCTTCTCACTGGGTGGTACCTCTATGCTGAGCGTGCGCTGTGTGGCGCAGGCGGCCAAGATGGACATCCGCTTTTCGGTCAGCGAGTTGTACGATTATCCAGTGTTACGCGAACTGGCCGGGCTGGTCGATGCCCGCTCTGGCGAACTGGTGCACCATGATGGCCAAATCGGCGGTGGCGTGGAAGTAACGCCTACGATACGATTCATGAATCGGCGCATGGGTTTAGACGAGCATTTCAACATGTACGCGATCTGGCAAGACGATAGCTGCCGTTTGGATCCGGCCATATTGGAGTCCGCTATCGTCAGGTTGGCGAAAGACTACCCACTGTTGCGCACCAGGATCTCTCGAGATGACGATGATCTACGCTTCCATACCGGAGTCGGAGCGTTGCATCTGGAGCGAGTTGCATTGGGCTCGTACGCAGAGCTCGGTGATTGCACGCGAGAGGTATCTGGTATCGCTGAGAAAGCGCAATATGCATTCCGGTTCGATGGTCGTACCTGGATGTCGCGTTTCCAATTGATCGAGGCGGAGGTCGGTGGGCGGCCGCACAGTTGGATTTTTATCATAATTCATCATTTTCTAGTCGACGGCTATGGGTTCCGGCTGCTGCTGGACGAAGTAGAACGCTACTATCTGGCTATAGTGCATGGCCACGCGCCAGTTCCCGCATTCAGTGGCCGCGCGCAGTTGAATCGATGGGTGAAGGCGCTGCGCGAACATGTGAGCGGTTCGTTGGACAGCCACATTGCTTATTGGCGAAGCCGGCCATGGGAACTGCTGCGTGAGGATAGTGCTACAGTCCTCGAGGTTGAGCCAGTCGATAGTGGCGCTGATGCCAGCCGCCGCTTGTTCGAGATGCTCCATACTGGGCAGATGCACAGTGATGCTGCTTTCGAGGCCTTGTGTGCGCGCAAGGGGATTCGCTATCTGGACCTGGATGCGGAATCGACAAAGGTTCTGCTCGATCTGCATCCGGAACGGCACGGCTTTGACGCGTTCGACGTCATCCTGTGCGCCTTGGCGGAGGTGGCAGGACAGGGCAACCAGCGACGAGGGCTGTTTTTGGACAGCATGGACATGCTGCGCACGCCTATCCTGCCGGGTCAGGATCTGTCGACGGTTATGGGCTTTACCGCGGAGCTTGTCCCGCTGGCCATCGTTTGTGAGGGGCGACTCAGTGTGGCGGAACGTCTGAAAGTGGTGCGTCGTCAGCGCAATTCGGCGCGGATCCATGGCATTGGGCTACGGGCGGCTGCGTATCTGCTGCCGGACGATCAGGCGAAGGCACTCATGGATTTCGACTGGCCTCGTGTTGTCGTCAACTATCGCGCTGCGTTAGATAATCTTCGTACGCGCATGCTGCTCGGCCTTGCTCAACCGACGATCTGGACGGGTGATGGGATGGGGTCCAACCGTCATCACACGTTGCGGTTAGATATCGACAATGTGGACGGTAAACTTCGTATCCAGATGCATTGTGCGCTGCATTGCTTTTCCGCAGAGGAGGCGAACATGCTGGGACGTCAGTTGCTGCATTGTCTCGCGGCTTATGCCGGATGGCTCAGGGACAATCCAAGCGTGAAGGGAGCCATGGTATGAACACGCCAACAGTTGCGGCATCACTGATGCAGTCAATGGCCCATGATCGACTGTTGCCACTGATCCTGCGGCTGGCTCTTCCTTCCGTCATTGGAGTCACTGTCAGTGCCGCTTATCAGTTGCTCAACGCCTATTTCGTGGGACGGCTCGGAACAGCGGCACTCGCGGCGATGGCATTCTCGTTCCCGTTTGCAATGGGCATCACGGCAATAGGCCAGATCTTCGGTGCAGGGGCCGCCTCGTTGATTGCTCGAAGCTTGGGGCGCGCCGACGATCACTCTGCCAACGATTATGCCTCGCACGCGTTATGGTCTGCGATGGTAATTACTGGCATTGCGGCAATCGCCGGCTGGCTGTTGGCTCCAAGTTTGCTGGCATGGCTAGGCGCTGGACCATCGACTTTGCCACTGGCGGTGGCCTATCTTCATTGGCTGCTGCTGGGCTATGTGGCAGTGGTATTCAATATGGTCTGTGGTTTCATCGTGAGAGCGGATGGCAATACCGTGCTCAGCATGACGACCCAAGTCTCATCCTTCGCAATGAACGCGGCGCTCGACCCGGTGATGATTTTCTGGTTGGGGCTGGGCATCGATGGGGCCGGTATCGCAACATTTCTGGCCCAGTTGTGCGGCTTAACCTTGTATTGGCGACATTTCGCGGGCAGGCACGGGGCCATCGTCTTATTGTGGCCATCGGTGGGACGCTGCTGGTGCCGGCTGGCGAGCATCGCCCGCATCGGCATTCCACCAGCGCTCAATACGCTGCTCGCGGTAGCGGCCATGTCCATGCTCAATGGGTTCGCTGCTCGCTACGGCGAGGCATCGGTGGCGGCGATAGGTTTGGCCAGCCGCTTGGCGATGCTGGCGGTACTTCCGCTGTATGGGCTGTGCATCGGGGCGCAGTCGGTTGTAGGGTTTAATGTCGGCGCAGGTAACTGGACACGGGTGGCGCAAGCGGTTCGGACTATGGTTGCCGTCGCGCTAACGTTCGCCGGAGTCTATGCCGGCTGGGTCGTGTGGCAAGCTAGGACCATCATCGGCTGGTTTACGCACGAGTCGGCGACGATAGAGATTGGTAGCCGCGCGATCTTACTGTTCCATTGTGCGTTGCCGGTGTTAGCGGTGCAACAGGTGTGTCTGCTTTTCATGCAGGCTAAGGGCGACGCAATCTGGGCAACGCTTGTAGCGGTACTGCGGCATGGCGTGTTTCTGATGCCCCTGATGGCCTTGCTGCAGCACGCTTACGGACATGACGGCCTGTTGTTCTCGGTAGCGGCTGCCGATATGACGGCGGGTCTTATCGCTATTGTTATTCTCTATAGTGAAATGCGGCAGATCGACAAGGCCTCCCATGTCTAACGACGTTTGACCTGTATCGGCCCGGATTGTTTGGACACGGTTTTGGCACTCAGGCGGCCTGTTTAAACATCCATGCCTGACGGGGTTCGAGGGGTGACATGAACCCCAGTTTTTCCAGCCGCCATTCTCGGTTGTAACGGTCTTTGAAGTCAACGACAGCGTCACGAACTTCATCAACATTCTTGAAGATACGCCGGTGAATCGCTTGTTCTTTCATGTTCCGATTGAACCGCTCAGCAACGCCATTGGTTTGCGGTTCGGCGACGAAGGCGTAGCTCGCTGCCCCAGAATGGCTCAGTCAGGTTGGCCGATGTAGTCTGTCTTTGTGGCGTACGAGTAGTTATCCTTATTAGATAACCCTGTCTCCGGCGGCAGTGACAGTCCAACCATGCCACGTCGCGAAACGTTTCTGGAGCGCGGTACGATGACATGCCGCGTTCATCTGGTGTCTGGGCAACGCGAAGTGCTGCCGGATCGCACCGAAGCTCGAAAGAAACGCCTGCGTGCGACGTGCATCGCGAAATCCGCACATCTGGCGCTCCCGCCTGCGGGCCGGCTGGTGGCCGTTCTCGGCACGGTTGTTCACGCATGCGGCCGCTTTGACGAAGACGTGCTTCACATGAGCAAGCTCAGCAATGTCCGACTTCGCCGCCGGATAGCTGCGCAGCCGGTCGGTCACGATCTTGCGCGGCACCGGGTTTGAACGCAGCACCCTGAGGAAGAAGCGCTTTGCCGATGCCTTGTCACGCCGCTTTTGCACAAGCACGTCCAGTTCTGCGCCATGCTCGTCGACCGCTCGCCACAACAGATACGGCTCGCCGCGCAGCCCGGCTTGCGCCGCGCGGCCTTGGCGCCCTGGGCGAATCTGGCGCCGAACTTCTCGCACCAGCAACGGATCGTCTCATGCGACCACAACACCACGCTCGAGCAGCAACTCCTAGACGTCGCGCAGGCTCAGGCTAAACCGGAAATGCCAGCGAACCGCGCAGTTGATGACGACGGCAGGGAACCGGTGGCCGTGATAAAGCGGTTTTGTCTTCTTCATTACGTCATTCTACCGCCCCCTTTCCATCAACCTGACAGAGCCATATGGCGAGCTCTTCCATGCCGGCGCACAGCACAGCGAGGTTGTCTGAGCCTCTCGGGGAGATTGCACTTTTCCAGCGATCATCGCCATCGACCACCGCGGTCCTGTCTTGAGCTGTGTCTCGTTTAAGACATCGATGTCGCAAGTGTGACGGCAGGATGCCAGCTAGCACGGCGAGTGGCGCCTTGTTTTCTCAGCTGTGTTTTCAGAAAGTCGTTGGCACATCGGTTGCTTGATAGGGATACGTTGACCATAACAATCTAGCAACTCACTTCTAGGAGTTCAGATGAAACTTGCTCGATCGATCCTGATGCTGCCACGACCGCCGCGCGCGCATCGTGGCGAGGTCTCTCATCTCATGATTGGGTTATCAAGATGGGCGACGGCTCCCCGACGAGGTCTGGACGGTGCCGTATCAGGAATGGGGCGAATGGCAGTGGAGCACATGGGTTGGCAGGTTCTTGCCAGCCTGCCCCGTCCCAAAAGCCATACCTTGGCTTTCCGCTTCGGGAGCGCGCGGAAGCCACGCTTCTACGAATGACTTGCACCTGTATTCCTGCGATCAAACAATATGATTGTGCGTAGCCTGAACGATGCTGAAGCGACGGATCACTTCGTCGATTGGGGCAATGGTACTAGCCACCGCCTCCTGACGGCTAAGGACGGCATGGGCTTTAGCGTCTGCCACACCGTAGTGCGCGCTAACACGGTCTCGTTTTTGCAATACCGTAACCATCTCGAAGCTTCTACTGCATCGCCGGAGAGGGCGAGGTGTGAGCATGAGCACGCAAGTCGATGGGGATTCGGGGCGGTTTGAGCGACTTGCGTGATGTAGCCGAGGGGATCTCCCTCAGGCATCTTGCACAAACAACGCCCAAGGGAGAGTCTCGCGTTTTCCAAGACCCGAGACCTTTGCAGTGTGCCGCACGAGTGCCCGTAATCCTGACTTCTACCGCCTGCTGCTGCGGATCGATCAAGACTTCGCCGAGCAACCCCGCTCGCAGCACTGCCGCCGCTGCAGAGGCGTTCTGCACAGCGCCCGCTATCGCCGCAAACCACGCGGCCTTACCCGGCAAGCCCGCGCCGAGTGCGGCGATTTCCGCTACAGCTTCTGCTGCGCCGAGTGCCGCCGTCGCACCACGCCGTTCTCCGTGCGCTTTCTCGGCCGTCGCGTCTACGTTGCCGCAATCATGGTCGTCGTCAGTGCCACGCGCGCCAGTGCCGGCACTGCTGCCGCGATGCATCAGCTCGGCGAGCTGGGCGTGCCGCGCGCAACGATCGCGCAATGGCGGCGCTGGTGGCAGACCGACTTCGTCAGCACGCCGTTCTGAACGCTTGGGCGGGCGGCGTTCGTGCCGCCCGTCGAGACCGTGCAGGCGCCGGCGAGCCTGCTCGAGCGCTTCGCTGCGGCGTTACAGCCTGACCCGCTGCTGTGCTGGCTCTCGCCGCTCACCCGCAGCAGCGCCATGAGCACCGTGCATGAGGGACGGTAGCCGCCCGCAGAACTTCTCGCTCGCCCTCTCCGAACAGCGCTTGTAGTCTCGCCTCTCCCCTGAATCGCGGCGCGGTGCGCCGCATCTTTGGAGAACGCATGACTGAACTTCACGATCTACCCGTGCGGGATCGTTGGGCGCGCTTGCGCTTTGCGATCGTCGGCCCCTTGCTTGCAGCACCGCCCGAGTCGGGGCAGTTGCGCGAACTCATCACCGCGCTGGCCGCCAGACGCTGGCGTCATCCCGTCACTGGCGACGATATCCAGTTCGGCCGCTCGACCATCGAACGGTGGTTCTATCAGGCCCGCAAGGCGCCACACGACCCGGTGGCGAAACTGCGCAAGCGCCCAAGTGGCGCCGGCGCAAACCTGTCGCCTCAGACGGTACAGGCGATCCGCACGCAGTACCGCGACCATCCCGGCTGGACCTGCCAGTTGCACTTCGACAACCTCAAGGTCATGCTCGGTGCGGCGAACCTGCCGTCGTACACGACCGTGCGCCGTTACATGCGTGCGCAGGGCCTGTTCCGGGAACGCCAGCCCCGGCACACGAGCGCCGGCGCGATGCTCGCGCGCGATCGCCTCGAGAAGCTCGAGGTCCGCAGCTTCGAGGTCGAGCACGTCAACGCGCTCTGGCATCTCGACTTCCATCACGGATCGCGCAAGCTGCTCATCCATGACGGCCAGTGGATCACGCCGATGCTGCTGTGCGTGATCGATGACCGCTCGCGCGTCGTCTGTCACGCGCAATGGTTTCTCGATGAGACTGCGCGCAGGCCTGATCGTAAGCGGTAATTTCAGCACACCGAATAAAGAATCGTTTGCGACAGACGAGCAAGCGCAGCCGTACCGCGATGGTCGGGGTCAACCGGCGATATCCGCGTCGAGGTGATGAGCCTGCGCGTGAGCCAGCATGCCGACGCGCATTCAGTTCGTCAGCCGGTCTCTTCCTTTTCCTTTTGTTGCCGGGCGTAATTGAACGGCAGAAGGTCGGTTACATCTGCGTCCGGCACACGCTGCGGCGTTGCCGCAACCGGTGTAGTGCCAGCACGGCCTGCTGGGCCTCTGTCTTCACGGCGAC
>NZ_MCNV01000054.1 GCF_001718195.1 Paraburkholderia nodosa | reverse complement strand
GCGCTGCTCATCGACGCCACGCTCTCGGGCCTGCCGCCTTTCCTCGTGAAGGACGGCGGGGTGAATTCGGGCTTCATGATCGCGCACGTCACGGCGGCCGCACTGGCGTCGGAAAACAAGACGCTTGCGCATCCGGCTTCGGTCGATTCGCTGCCGACCTCGGCAAACCAGGAAGACCACGTGTCGATGGCGACGTTCGCCGCGCGCAAGCTCGCCGACATCGCCGACAACACGGCCAACATCCTCGCGATCGAACTGCTCGCCGCGGCCCAGGGCGTGGACCTGCGCGCGCCGCACCACACGAGCCCGGCGCTCGCGCACGTGATGCAGTCGGTGCGCGCCGAGGTGCCGCATTACGACCTCGACCGCTACTTCGCGCCGGATATCGAAGCGATTGCGCGTCTCGTGCAGAACGGTGCCATCGCTTCGCACAGCCCGTTCGCATTCGAATCCGAGGCGCAGTAAAGCGCAAGCACGCGCGATCACGCACAAGCAGACGCCAAGCCAAAGCACGGGCCAACGCGATGAACGCTCCCGCATACCAGGGCATCAAGGACTTCGTCCTCGCGCGCATTCACGCCGGTGAGTGGAGCGAGGGCGACCAGGTGCCTTCGGAGAACGAACTGGCGCGCGAGTTCAAGGTCGCGCGCATGACCGTGAACCGGGCGTTGCGCGAACTCACCGCGGAACAGGTGCTCACGCGCGTGCAGGGCGCGGGCACCTTCGTCGCGCGGCCGAAGTACGAATCGACGCTCGTCGCCATCCGCAGCATCTCCGACGAAATCCTCGCGCGCGGGCACTGCTACCGCGCCGAGGTACTGGAGATCGGCGTGCATCGCGCCGACGAGGCGCTCGCCGTCGAAATGGGGCTCGCCGCGAACGATCAGGTGTTCAACTCGCGGGTGCTTCACTTCGAAAACGACGAGCCCGTGCAGCTAGAAGAGCGCTGGGTCAATCCCGCCGTCGCGCCCGATTACGCGGCGCAGGACTTCACGCACATTACGCCGAACCAGTACCTCGTGCATGTCGCGCCGCTGCAGGGCGTGGAGTATCGCATCGAGGCGCTCGCCCCCGAGGCCCAGACGCGCGCGCGCCTCGCGATGGGGGAGGCCGAGCCGTGCCTCGTATTGCACCGGCGCACCCGCTCGCGTGGGCTCGTCGCCTCGGTCGCCAATCTCTGGCATCCGGGCAGCCGTTACCGCTTCACGGGCCATTTCTAAGGCCTGCCAAGGTCCGGCCGCGCCGCTCGCCGTCATTTCCTCAGTCATTTCCCCGTGCATGGCCGACAGTCGTCGGCATGTGCCTTGCTCCCTTTACCGTTAGCTGACCCTATTGCCAACGACAGCGCGCGTGTGGGGCAGACGGCCCGCGAAAGCGCGCGTGGTGCGCCGCAGCCTTTATCATTGGCAGATGACGCGAACGAAGGAGGAGCTCCGCAATGGACGATGCCAACGCCACGCTCATGCCGATGTGGCGTGCCAATCTGGCGCTGCTCACGCGCGAGGTCGGGTCGGCCACCCGGCTCGCGCGCATGATGACGTTTTCCGCGAGCTACATGAAGCTGATCGTGTCGGGCCAGCGCGACTTCAGCGCGGAGTTCGTGCGCGGCGTGGAAGCCGTCACGGGCCTGCCCGAAGGCTGGATGGACGTGAAGCACGACAGCGCCGAGGTGCCCGACGAGACGCGCGAAGCGATCGCGAGCGAGACGCCGCGCGCGCGCTTTCGCGGCACCGCGCATCCGGTACGCAAGGCGCCTGTGCTGCGCGTCGAGCCGATCTTCGGCCAGGGCGCGAAGCGCGAGGAAGCGACGGCGACGCCCGAGGCGCACCGGCGTCTCGCGGGCACGCGCAAGATCCGCGATCTCGCCGCGCAGGACGTGCGCAAGCTCGAGCGCTACCTGAGCGTGCCGCCGGTCGAGCCGGCGGTGCTGCGCTCGCGTATCGAAGACGTGATCAACTACGCCGACCCCGACGAGCGCGTGCGCGCCGACCTCGAAGGCCGCCTCGAACAGATCGAGAAGCATCGCGAAATGCTATTGCGGCATGTCTCGCGCCTCTACGCGTTGCTTTCGCGGCTGGGCGACGATTGATCGACTGATTCGTTGCCCGAAGCATCGTCGGAAGATCACCGCTCCTGAACGCGCAGTTCCGCGAGGATCTGGTCGGCGAGAAAGTCGCACGGCGGACGGTTCGAGCGTGCGCTGCGCGCGAGCACCACTTCCAGTTCGGGCAGTGCCGGGAGGCCATGCTGGCGGCCGAGCGTGACGAACGTCTCGGGCACCGCGCAGCGCGCGAGCGGCGCGATGGCGAGACCCGCGGCCACCATGCTGCACAGGCCCATCAGGCTCGGGCTTTCATACGATGTGCGATAGGCGATCTTCGCGCGCTCCAGCGCCTGGATCGCGTTCGTGTGCGCGACGCTGCCGCCGCCGAAGAGGGCGACCGGCAAGGGACGCTCGCGCCAGATCTCGCGCCCGCTCGCCGCGCTCACCGCCGCGGGGGGCGCGGCCCACACCATCGGCTCGAAGCGGATGAACTCGCCCGCGAGGCCTCGCGTGCGCGTGATGCAAGCCAGGTCGATCTTGTTGTCCTTCAGGAGCGGCAGGAGCGCGCTGCTCGGCAGCCCGATCACCTGGATCTCCACCTTCGGCCAGTTCGCCGAGAACTTGCGCAGGACCGGCGGCATGAGCGAGGACGCGTAATCGTCGGGCACGCCGATCGACACGCGCCCCGTCACTTCCGGGTGCGCGAGCGAGGCCCACGCTTCGTCGCGCAACGCGAGCATGCGCCGCGCGTAGGCGATGAGCGTCTGGCCGTCGGGCGTGGGCGTGACGCTGCGCGGTGCACGGATAAAGAGCGGCTTGCCGATGGATTCCTCGAGCGCGCGGATCTGCATGCTGAGCGCGGCCTGCGAGCGGTGCACGAGCGCGGCGCCGCGCACGAAGCTGCCGGCGTCGGCGACGGCCACCACCATGGCCAGCACGTCGAGGTCGAGGGTCTTCATTGGTATAAGAAAAATTGATCGAAGGCTTCAATATAACGCGTTTGTCTGAATGCCGGGACGCGCCGATACTGGGGCCGTACCGACCCTTCGCGTTGTTCTTCGCATCGTCCTTCGCTTTCTGGAGAAGCCCATGTTGATGTCGCCGCCCGTCGATTTGACCTACGAACGATTCCAGCAACTGCAGATGCGGCTCGACATGTCGCGCGGCAAGCCTTCGCCCGAACAGCTCGACCTCTCGCAGGCGCTCATCGACGAAGCCGCACAGGCGGGCTATCTCGCGCGCGATGGCTTCGATTGCCGCAACTACGGCCTGGCGAGCGGCTTGCCCGAGGCGCGCGAGCTGGGCGCCGGGCTGCTCGGCGTGCCGGGCGCCCAGGTGATCGCGGCGGGTAATTCGAGCCTCGAACTGATGCACGACGCGCTGACTTTCGCGCTGCTGCACGGCGTGCCGGCGGGCGAGGGCGCAGAGGTTGGCGCGCCATGGCGAGCGCAGGGCGAGATCGCATTCCTGTGCCCGGTGCCGGGCTACGACCGCCACTTCGCGATCTGCGAGGCGCTGGGCGTGCGCATGATCGCCGTGCCGATGCACGAGGACGGCCCCGACATGGACCGCGTAGAAGCGCTCGTGCGCGACGATGCATCGATCAAAGGCATGTGGTGCGTGCCGCTCTACAGCAACCCGACGGGCGCGATCTGGTCCGACGAGGTGATCCGGCGTCTGGCCGCCATGCCCGCCGCGCCCGATTTCCGGCTCTTCTGGGACGACGCCTACCGCTTTCACCACCTGAGCGACGAAGCGCACGCGACGCTCGACGTATTCGAAGCCTGCGCGGCGGCGGGCCACGCAGACCGCGCGCTGATGTTCGCGTCGCTCTCGAAGGTGACCTTCGGCGGCGGGGCGTTCGCGTGGCTCGCCGCTGCGCCGCGTAACGTGGCCTGGTGGCAGAAGCACTCAGCCGTGCGCACGATCGGGCCGGACAAGCTCAACCAGCTGCGCCACGTGCGCTTCCTGCGCGACCGCGCGACGCTCACCGGGTTGATGGCGCGCCATCGGGCACTGCTCAAGCCGAAGTTCGATGCGGTCGACGCGGTGTTCCGCGCGCGCCTTGCCGGCGTACCCGGCGTGAGCTGGAACGTGCCGCGCGGCGGCTATTTCATCAGCCTTTATGCGCCCGAGGGTTGCGCGCGCCGCACGGTCGAACTCGCGGCGGCGGCGGGACTCGTCCTCACGCCCGCGGGCGCGGCATTTCCGTATGGCGTCGATCCGCACGACAGTCATCTGCGGATTGCGCCGTCGTTTCCGGCGCTCGACGAGGTGCGCCTTGCCGCCGAGGGGATCGCGCTGGCGCTTCTGCGCGCCATCGAGGAACGGCGGCGATAGCAGCCGGGGCCGCTCCGGCGACGCTCGCGGCGATGTGTTACAACGGCAGACGTAGCCTACGAACGTAGTCAACGAACGTAGCCAACGAACGTGCCAACTTCACGCGAGGTTGCCGTGCAAGGTCTCGCCGTTTCATTGCAACGCGCGCTCGCCCAGCGCGAGCGCGAAGGCCGCGCCGCGAGCGGCCGTGCGCCCACGGCGCGCCCGCTCGGGGCGGGCGCCGGCTGGTCGGTCGACGACGTCGTCTGCACGCTCGGTCCCGGCGACCGGCCTTACGAGGAGCGCCACACGAGCGCGTGCCTCGCCGTCGTGGCGGCAGGCGTATTCGGCTACCGCAGCGGCAACGCGCGCGCGCTGATGACGCCCGGCGCGCTCATGCTCGGGGAAACCGGCGCCTGCTTCGAATGCGGCCACCGTCACGCGGCGGGCGACCGCTGCCTCTCGTTCCACTACGACCCTGGCTGGCTCGACGAGCAGGCCGCAGCCGCGGGCCTCGCGCCCGGCGCGCGCCGCTGGCGGGCCGCGCGGGTGCCGCCGGTGCGCGCGCTCGCGCCGCTCGTGGCGCACGCTTGCGCCGACGCGCTCGCGCAAGAGCGGGACCATGCGACCGGGGTGGTCGCCTGGAGTGAAATTGCACTGGAACTCGCGCTCGCGACCTTGCGCGTGGTCGCGAGCGGCAAGGACGCGGCGACGCCTGCCACGCCGGGCGCTGCGGCGGCGGCACGTGTGGTTGCGACGCTGCGGCTGATCGACGAAACGCCCGACGATGCGCATACGCTCGCCAGCCTCGCGAGCGCGGCGGGCGTGAGTGAGTTCTATTTTCTGCGCACCTTCTCGGCGGTGGCCGGCGTGACGCCGCATCAATACCTGCTGCGCGCGCGATTGCGCGCCGCCGCCCTGCGTCTTGCCGCCGACGACGAAGCGAAGATCGTCGATGTTGCGCTCGCGAGCGGCTTCAACGATCTGTCGAACTTCAACGCGGCGTTTCGCGCGGAGTTCGGCGCGAGTCCCCGCGCATGGCGTGTCGCGCAGCGCGAGCGCTCTCTCGCGCAGACCTCATGGCCGAACGCCGCGCAAGCCGCGGCGCGCGCCTGAGACGCCCATGACGCGAGGCGAGGGGCTCAGGCGCGCCGCCCGGTGCGTTGCGACGTGTCTAGCGTTGACGTTGGCAGTTGTGAGCGGCCATGCCCGCGCCCAGGCGAGCGACCGCAGCCCCGACAGCACGGCACGCGTCGAGACCGCCGATCGCGCCGCGCAAACCGACGTGCCGCCATACACGCTCGAGCGCGACGTGCATCTGTTCGTCGTGCAGCAGGACGGCTCGGTCGTCGAGGACGACGACACCGTGCTGCGCGCCAACACCACCGCCGGCGTGGACGAGGTCGCCCAGCGCTACGTCTGGTTCAATAAGGATATCGAAACGATTACCCAGCTGTCGGCCGAAACCGTCGATCCGGACGGCACCGCGCACGCGGTCGGCGCAAGCGGCATTCGCGACGTGCAGGAGCCGCGCTCGGCGGGCGCGCCCACGTTCGAGGACGGCGTGCTGCGCACGGTGATCTTTCCGGGCGTCCAGGTCGGGTCGCGCGTGCATCTGCATTTCGCCAAACGCCGCGCGAAGGCGCTCGACGCGGGCTCGTTCTCGTACTTCGTCGAGCCGACGGGCGAACCGGTCGAGTTTCAGCGCCTCATCTTCGATTTGCCCGCCAGCGTGCCGCTCCACGCCGACGCGCGCGGCTACGCGGCGCTCGCCCCCGAGACGGCGAACGGCCGCACCCGCTACGCGTTCGACTACCGGCACGGCCCCTATCCGCCGCTCGAAGCTGGGGCGGTCGCCTACGTGAACTGGGGCGACCGGCTGATGGTGTCGACAATGCCCGACTTCGCCGCGTTCGCCGCGCGTTATCGCGAAGCCGCCGCCGATCCCACCGGGACCGATCCGGCCATCGCGTCGCTTGCGCAGGTGCTCACGGCGGGCGTGAGCGACCCGCGCGAGAAGGCGCGCCGCATTTACGACTGGATGCGCTTCAATATCCGCTATGTCGCGCTCTTTCTTGGCGAGACCGCGGCCGTGCCGCATCGCGCGACCGACATCCTGCACAACCGCTACGGCGACTGCAAGGACCACGTCGCACTCTTCAGCGCGTTGCTCGCGGCGGTGGGCATACGCGCCGAGCCCGTGCTGCTCGATCTCGGCCCCGTCTATACGCTGCCCGACGTGCCGGGCTATGGCGCGCACGCGATCAACCATGCGATTGCGTGGCTGCCCGACCTCGGCGTGTATGCGGACACCTCTTCGGGCGGCTATGCGTTCGGCTACCTGCCGCCGGGCGCGATGGACCGGCCCGTGCTGCTCGTCGACGACGGCGTGCTTTCGCGTACGCCCGCGACCGGGCGGCGCGAGCGCACGGCGCGCCTGTCGCTCGAGGTGGGGGCGACCGGCGACGCCGCCTACAGCTACTACGTGGAAGACGAAGGCGTGGGCGCGGAGCCCGAGCGCAACTCGTTTCGCCGCGCCACGCACGCGCAGGCGCAGCAACTCGCGGCACAGCGCCTGCGGCTCACCGGACTCGCCGGCACCGCGCACGTCAGCACGGCCCCGACCGAGGCAACCGACGGACCGTTTTCGGTGACGATGGAAGGCACACTCGATCATGTGGTCTGGCGCGACGGCACGACGGCAATCCCCGCCACGAGCAGCTTCACGGGTGGCATTGCCACGCAGATCGACAGCTGGCTCGCGCAGCCGCGCCGCACGCAGCCCTGGGCGTGCATCGGCGGAGAATTCACGGAGAGCGCGCAGATCGTGCTGCCCGCGTTCGCGAGCGTGACCGACGTGCCGCAAGACACGCAAGCGAGCGACGCGTTGCTCGACTACACGTCGCATTACGTGTTCGACGCGCGCTCGCGCACGCTGCAGATCGAGCGGCGGCTAGCGGCGCGTTTTGGTCACCAGATGTGCACGGCCGACGAATTCGCGCAGATGCGCGACGCGCTCTTGCGCATCGAGCGCGACACGCACGCGCAGATCGTCGTGCGGGCGGCGAGCGCGCCGCAGCAACCGTGAGCGGCGCTCAGCCGCCGCGCGTCGTCACGGGCACCCACACGCCTTTCTTCACCTGCCAGAGCGTGGAGGCGCCGTTCTTGAGCGAGCCGTCCGGCTCGAAGGCAATGCGGCCCGTCACGCCGTCGAAGGCGAGCGTCTTGAGCGCGCTGCGGTAGACCTCGGGTTGCGCCGATTTCGCGTTGACCATCGCGTGGATCGCGGCCCACGCCGCGTCGTAGCCGAACGGCGCGTAGGCGAGCACGTTGGCGCCGAAGCGGGCTTTGAAAGCCTGCTCGAAACGCGGGCCCTCCGGCAGTTGCGCGAGCGGGCGGCCGTACTCCCAGGCCATCGCGCCTTCGGCGGCGGCGCCCGCGGCCTGGGTGAAGTCGGCGTTCGCCACGCCGCCGCCGCCCACGAACTGCGCGTTCATGCTGCGCGCCTTCATCTGCTTCGCGAGCGCCGCGCCCTGGTGCGCGAGGCCGCCGAAGTAGAGCAGGTCGGCATCGGCGGCCTTGATTTTCGCGAGCTGCGGGCCGAAGTCGCTCGCGATGCTTTGCGCGAACTCGCGCGCGACCACGTTGCCGCCATGCTCGCGCACCGCGCGCTCGAACATGTCGGCTTCGCCCTGACCGAAGGCGGTGCGATCGTCGATGATGGCCACGCGTTTGGCCTTCATCACGTCCACGGCCCAGGCGCCTGCGATGCCGGCGTTCTGCGCGTCGTTTGCAATCACCATGAAGGTGTTCGCGAAGCCTTGCGACGTGATGACGGGATTGGTGGCCGCGGGGCTGATCATCGGGATGCCCGCGCTCTCGTAGATGCGCGAGGCCGGAATGGCCGAGCCCGAGTTGAAGTGGCCGACCACGGCGTTCACTCCCTGATTCGCCAGCGTCGCGGCGGCCTGCACGCCGAGGCGTGGGTCGCTGCGATCGTCGATGGGCACGAGTTCGAAGTGCGCCGCCTGCTCGCCGATCTTGAGGTTTTGCGCGTTCGCCTCGTCGAGGGCGAGCTGCACGCCGTTTTGCAGATCGCGGCCGTAGTCGGCGGAGTCGCCCGAGAGCGGCGAGACGAAGCCGATGCGCACGTCGAGCGGGCCGGCGGCCAGAGCGCTGCGGCTCGCGCCGAGCGTGCCGACGGTGGCCAGCGCGCCGATCAGGAGCCCAGCTGCAAGCCTGCGGCACGCCCGGTAGGGCGTGGCGAATGCGCAGACGCCAGCGGTTGCAGGCGCGGCAGCGAGACTCATGGTGACTCCTTGCGCGACAGCGGCGCGGTGTTCTTGTGTGCGTTTTGTCCGGGTACGCCGCGCCGCGCGCCGGCGTGGCGCGTAGACGGGGCGTCTCGTGTTCGGGTCTTGCGTCTTGCTGTTTGCGACTGCGGCTTGCCGGAACGGGCTGTGCGACGGCTGCGCGCGTGGGTGGGGTGTCTCGTGGGGGTCTCAGCCAGCTCCCCATGTGCGCCGGCCGGGCGCGCGCCTTCGCGAGGCGGCGGATGGCGAGCAATATATCAGGCTGCCAGGTCAGCCGCTCACGCCGTGCCGCGCGCTCGGGCTACTCGCCCCTTTGCAGTTCGAAGAGCGCGTCGCGCAGGCGCACGAGCGGCGCCATGGTGTCGGCGCTCGCCCATGCTTCGAGGTCGTCGAGCGCGCGGTTGCAGCCGTCGAGCACCACGTCGAGATCGACGGGAATGCCATTGGCGAGCGCGAAGCGAATCGTCGCTTCGAAGCGTGCGCATTCGTCGTCGCCGTACGAGATGTCGAGCGTGTCGGCAATGGTCTGGGCGATGTCGCTGCGTTCGCGCTCGCTCTCGTCGACGAAGTCGATGATGCCGCGCGCGACGTCGGGTGCATGGTAAAGCGCGATGTCGAGCCACACGGCGGCGTCGAAACCGCTTTCGTGGCTGTGTTCCTCGAAGTATTCGATGGCTTCCTGCTCGTGGGTCTCGCCGGCGTCGACGGCAAGGCAAAGCTGCTCGAAATACTCTTCCTGCTCGCTACGGATTGAATCGGACATCGGTCATTCTCTAAAGACGGTGGGCGCCGCGGCCGTGCACTGTGTCTGGCCGCCGCGAGTCATGCGGACGGCATTATAGGCCGCGCGCGCACCGCTTCAGTTTAGGCGGCTTCCACCGCCCAGGCGTCGAACCATTCGCGCGGGCGCGCGATCTGGTCTTGCGCCGCGACGATTTCCAGCTCGTAACGGCCTGCGTCGTAAGTCGCCTTCACTACGGCGTTCACGGCCGCGAGCGTGTGTTCGAACGCGCGGCGCAGCGAGTCGCCGAGCATCAGGCGCGCGACGAACACCGCGCTCGTCACGTCGCCCACGCCCACCGGCTGGCGCGCGAACGGGTAGAGCGGGCGCTGGCCGAGCCATGCTTCATGCTCGGTCACGACGAGCATGTTGAAGCGGTCGGCAGGGCTGTTGCGGTCGAGCAGATGCTTCACGAGGACCAACTTCGGGCCGCGGCGCAGCAATTCGCGGCACGCGAGCACACCTTCTTCCGCGGTCTCGATCTCGCGGCCCACGAGTCGTTGCAGCTCGATGTGATTGGGGATCATCGCGTCGGCGACCTCGGGCATGTTGCGCACGAGGAACTCCTGAATGCCGGGCTCGACGCGGCAGCCGTTCTCGGCGTTGAGCGTGCCCATCACCGGGTCGCAAAAGTAGCGCGCCTGCGGGTTGGCGGCCTTGACGGCGCGCACCACGTCGATCACGGCCTGGGCCTGCTCGGGGGCGCCGAGGTAGCCAGAGAGCACCGCATCGCAGCGCGGCAGCACGCCGATCGCGCCGATGCCTTCGACGAGATCCACGACCTCGTCCGAGCCGATGGCGGCGCCGGTCCAGTGGCCGTATTGCGTGTGATTCGAGAACTGCACCGTGTTGAGCGGCCAGACATTGACGCCCAGGCGGCGCATGGGAAACACCGCGGCGCTGTTGCCCGCGTGACCGAACACGACGTGCGACTGGATGCTCAAAACGTTTTTCATGGCCGGTCCAGATTTCGTTATCGCTTGCGGCGCTTCGAGCAGCGCGCCTTTGCGCAGGTGCAGCAACGATAACCGAATTCGCTGCGCCCAGTCGATGGATGCGTGGGCGCGGTGTTGCGCGCGCGCTCGCTGCCAGCGGCTGCAATGCGTCCGGGCGGGCGCTAGGCCACGACGTGTTGACCGGCCAGCTCGCGATAGAGCGCCATGTAGCGTTGCGCCGACGCGGCCCAGCCGAAGTCCTGCTGCATTGCACGCGAGCGCGTCTCGCGCCAGTCGCGGCTGCGCCCATAGAGCGCGAAGGCGCGGCGGATCGCGGCCGTGAGCGCGTCGGGCTCGAAGCGCTCGAACACGAAGCCGGTGGCGAGACCATCGGCGAGATTCTCCAGCGAGGCGTCGACCACCGTATCGGCGAGTCCGCCCACACGGTGCACGAGCGGCAGCGCGCCATAAGCGAGCGCATAGAGCTGCGTGAGCCCGCACGGCTCGAAGCGCGAGGGGACCATCATCACGTCGGCGCCCGCGACGATCTCGTGCGCGAGCGTCTCGTCGAAGCCCAGCTCCACGGCCACCGATTCGGGATGCTGGTGCGCGGCGCGCGTATAGCCCTGTTCGAGGCTAGGGTCGCCGGTGCCGAGCACGACGAGCTGCCCGCCGCGCGCGACGATCTCGGGCAGCGCCGCGAGCAGCAGGTCGAGGCCCTTTTGCTCGGTGAGCCGGCTCACGACGCCGAACACCGGGGCGTCGTGCTTCTGCGCGAGCTTCAGGCGCGTCTGCAGCGCCGCCTTGCAGCGCATCTTGCCGCTCTGGCGCGTGGCCGAATAACGCGTCGCGATGGCCGCGTCGCTCGACGGATTCCAGACGGCATAGTCCACGCCATTGAGAATGCCGATGAGGTCGTGCGTGCGGCCGCGCAGCAGCGCCTCGAGGCCGCCGCCCTGGGCGACCGTCTGAATCTCGCGTGCGTAGGTCGGGCTCACCGTCGTGATCTTGTCGGCGAAATAGAGGCCGGCTTTCAGAAACGAAAGCTGGCCGTAGAACTCCACGCCATGCATGTCGAAGAAGTCGCGCGGCAGGCCGAGCGTGTCGAACTGCTGCGCGGGGAAGATGCCCTGATACGCGAGATTGTGGATCGTGAAGATCGAGCGCGCCCCGCCGGGCGCCAAGCTCGTGCCGCGCTCGCGCGCCGCCGCGCGCAGATAGGCCGGCGCGAGTCCCGCATGCCAGTCGTGTGCCTGCACGATCGCGGGCGCCCAGTCGGCATCGAGGTGCAGCGCGAGTTGCGCGGCGGTCCAGCCGAGCAGCGCGAAACGTTGCGCGTTGTCGCCGTAGGGCACGTGCTCGGCGTCGAGGTAGGGGTTGCCGGGGCGCGCGTAGAACGCGTCGGCGCGGATCATGTAGACGGCCAGCTCGCTGCCGGGCAGACGCCCGAGTTCGAGCGTCGCCTCGGGCGCGCCGAACGTGCGCGTAAGGCGCGCGACGGGGCGCAGGTCCTCGAGGCCGGCCGCCACGGGCGCGAAGCCCGGCAGCAGCAGGCGGGCGTCGGCGCCTTGTTCGATCAGCGCGGCGGGCAGGGCGGCGGTAACGTCGGCGAGGCCGCCGGTCTTCAGGAGCGGATACAGCTCGCTGGCTACGTGCAGGACGCGAATGGTCATCGGGAGTCAGTCCTCTCGGTGCTCGGGTTGCTTGCGGGTTGTTTGCGGATTGGCGCGCCCGTGAGCGAAGCCGGTCTTGCGGATCGGCTTCGCGGGGCGCATGACTAGCCAGGCAGTTTCGCCAGCGCCTCGCTCGTGACCAGCACGACGCCGCTCTCGGTGCGATAAAACCGCTCGGCGTCGCTCGCAGCGTCTTCGCCGATCACGGTGCCGTTGGGAACCGTGCAGCCGCGGTCCACGACGACCTTGCGCAGCCGGCAACTCGTGCCCACCGTCACCTGTGGCAACAAGACTGCCTCGGCAATGTTGCAGAACGACTGCACGACGACATTCGACGAGAGCACCGAGCGCGAGATCTGCGAACCCGAGATCACGCTGCCCCCGCACACGATCAGGTTGGTGCCCGAGCCCTGCAGGCCGTTGAGGTCACGCACGAACTTGGCGGGCGGCAACTGTTCCTGGTAGGTCCAGATCGGCCAGTTGCGGTCGTAGAGATCGAGCGCGGGGATGGTCGAGGCGAGGTCGAGGTTCGCGGACCAGTAGGCGTCGACCGTGCCCACGTCGCGCCAGTAGGGTTCGGCGGCCGGGTCCGACGACACGCAGGACATGCTGAACGGATGTGCGATCGCATGGCCGTCGCTCACCACGCGCGGAATGATGTCCTTGCCGAAGTCGTGGTCGGTGGCCGAGCGCGCGATGTTCTCTTCGAGCAGTTTGACGAGATAGTTCGTGTCGAACACATAGATGCCCATGCTCGCGAGCGCGATGTCGGGGCGGCCTGGCATGGCGGGCGGATCCTCGGGCTTTTCGACGAAGCCGGTCACGCGGCGCGACTCATCCACGGCCATCACGCCGAACGCGCGCGCTTCCATGCGCGGCACTTCGATGCAGCCCACCGTGCAGTCGGCGCCGCTTGCGGCATGGTCGGCGATCATGCGCGTGTAGTCCATCTTGTAGATGTGGTCGCCGGCCAGCACCACCACGTATTTCGGTCTGATCGAGCGGATGATGTCGATGTTCTGGTAGACGGCGTCGGCGGTGCCCCGATACCAGTGCGCGCCTTCTACGCGCTGCTGCGCGGGCCACAGGTCGAGGAACTCGTTGAATTCGCCGCGCAGGAAGCCCCACCCGCGTTGCAGATGGCGCAGGAGCGAGTGCGCCTTGTACTGCGTGACGACCGCAATGCGGCGGATGCCCGAATTCAGGCAGTTCGAGAGGGCGAAATCGATGATGCGGTACTTGCCGCCGAAGTACACGGCCGGCTTCACGCGCTTGTTGGTGAGCGGCCCGAGGCGCGTGCCGCGGCCGCCAGCGAGCACGATGGCGAGGGTGGTGCGTTGCAGATCGTTGAGGCTTGCCGGGGTTTCCATGGTCGTCTCCTTGTTGTGCCCCCCGGTACGGCCGCCGCGGCCCGCCTCGTCGTGCCCGGGCCGGTGCGGTCCTTCTTTCGCGTGCTTGTCGCGTCCCTGATGCGGCGCGTTTCGCGGTGCAACACGCGTGCGTCTCTCGCGTCGCGGACGTCTCGTGCGTCCTGTATTGACTGTTCTAGCACCGAATGCAGCGTAGCGCGAATTGCCGGTGCCCGGGGCCGGAGATGCGCGCCGCAGTCGTGCGAGGCGCTGATGAGCAGCAAACCGCATGCCCTACAGACGCGCTGGACGAGAAAGCCGGCATGAGCGGGGCGGGGCCGCTAGAATCGCTGGCTGTACCGGCGCCATCTCGCCGTCCTGTTCTTCTGTCCGACCTTTCGCCCGATCTCCCGTCGATGAGAGCCATCCTGAACCACACGCTTGCCCGCTTTGCTGCCTTCGCTCCCTTCGTTGCCGCGCTGAGTGCGGCCGCGCTCTGTCACGTCGCCCTCGCTGCCGACCCTGAGGCGAGCGATGCCGCGCCGTCGTCGGCGTCGTCACCGCAAGCCGCGATCGAGACGCCCGACGGCCCCGCGTATGGTGCCGAGCTGCAGGGCTTCGAGTATCCGCATCCCGTGCATGACTTTGCGTTCGTTTCGCAGGGCCAGACGCTGCACATGGCGTACATGGACGTGCAGCCCGCGAAACCGAACGGACGCACCGTGGTCCTGCTGCATGGCAAGAACTTTTGCTCGGCGACGTGGGACGCCACCATCCGCGAGTTGCACGCCGCGGGCTACCGCGTGATCGCGCCGGACCAGATCGGCTTTTGCAAATCGAGCAAGCCCGCCTCGTATCAGTTCAGCTTTCAGCAGCTCGCGCGCAACACGCATGCGCTGCTCGCGGCGCTCGGCGTGCACGATGCGACGATCGTCGGCCATTCGACGGGCGGCATGCTGGCGGTGCGCTACGCGCTCATGTATCCGGGCGAAACGGAGCAGCTCGTGCTCGTGAACCCGATCGGGCTGGAAGACTGGAAGGCCAAGGGCGTGCCGTCGATTTCGGTCGACGACTGGTACGCGCGCGAGCTCAAGACGAGCGCTGACGGTATTCGCCGCTACGAGCAGGCCACCTATTACGCGGGCCAGTGGCGGCCGGCCTACGAGCCGTGGGTGCAGATGCTGGCGGGCATGTATCGCGGGCCGGGCAAGACGCAAGTGGCGTGGGACTCCGCGCTGCTTTACGACATGATCTACACGCAGCCGGTGATCTATGAGTTCGGGCAGTTGCAGATGCCGACGCTCCTGCTCATCGGCGACAAGGACACGACCGCCATCGGCAAGGATCTCGCGCCGCCCGAGGTGCGCGCGCAGCTCGGGCACTATCCGGTGCTGGCCAAAGCCGCGCAGCGCGCCATTCCCCACGCGACGCTGGTGGAGTTCGCCGATCTCGGGCACGCGCCGCAGATGCAGGATCCGCGGGCGTTTCATGCCGCGCTGCTCAAAGGCCTCGACGCGTTGAACGCCTCGCACTAAGGGCGCGGTCGAGGGCGGGCTCGGTTGCGACGCCGCGCGCGAGGCAAACCTCGCGCCGTCTTATCGTCCCGCGGCGGCTTCCTTCAATTCATCGCGCGCCTGCGCCGCCATCTCGAACGAACGCAGACGCGCCGCGTGGTCGTAGATCTGCGCGGTGACGATGAGCTCGTCCGCGCCGGTCTGCCCGATCACCGAGGCGAGGCCCGCGCGCACGGTTTCCTGGTCACCCACCACGGAGCAGGCGAGCGAGTGCGACACGCCGGCGAGTTCGAACTCGTTTGCCGCGATCTGCTCGACCGGCGGCGGCAACTGCCCCGGCGTACCGCGCCGCAGATTCACGAACTGCTGCTGCAGCGAGGTGAAGAGAAAGCGCGCTTCTTCGTTGGTGGGCGCGCCGAACACGTTCACGCCGACCATCGCATGGGGCCTCGCGAGCACCGCCGACGGACGGAACTGCGAGCGGTACAGACGCAGTGCCGTGAGCAGATGGTCGGGCGCGAAGTGCGAGGCGAACGCGAACGGCAGACCCATTGCCGCCGCGAGCTGGGCGCCATAGAGGCTCGAGCCGAGGATATAGAGCGGCACGTTCAACCCAGCGCCGGGCACTGCGCGCACGCGCTGGCCTTCGACGGGCGCCGCGAAATAGCGCTGCAGTTCGGCCACGTCGTCGGGGAAGCTGTCGGCGCTGCCCTGCAGGTCGCGGCGCAGCGCGCGCGCCGTGGTCTGGTCGGTGCCGGGCGCGCGCCCGAGGCCGAGGTCGATGCGGCCGGGGTAGAGCGCTTCGAGCGTGCCGAACTGCTCGGCAATCACGAGCGGCGCGTGGTTCGGCAGCATGATCCCGCCCGAGCCCACGCGGATGGTCTGCGTGCCGCCCGCCACGAAGCCGATCACCACCGAAGTCGCCGCGCTGGCGATGCCCGTCATGTTGTGATGTTCGGCCAGCCAGAAGCGGTGATAGCCGAGTCGCTCGGCGTGCCGGGCGAGATCGAGCGTGTTGTGCAGCGCGGCGCCGGCATGGGAGCCTGCGGGGATGGGCGAGAGGTCGAGTACGGAGAAGAGGGTCATGGGCTAGCGTGGGGCCTGGTATGAGGGGCGCGACGCGTGTGCCGTGCGCCGGGTGCCCGACGCGAGGCCGCAAGGCAGTCGCAAGGTGCGGCCATTGTGCCAAACCACTTTCGTTCGTGCTGGCGGCCTTCGGGAACCCATGCAGGCGGCGTGGGTTCAGAAATGGCTGATTGCCTTTACGCCCAGTCAATTTGAATATTAACGAGAACTACTCCTGTTTCAATGCAAAAGCCGCGCTTTCAATTCAGAATTATTAAAGAACCATTTCTAGATGCTTACCGAATTTTTTCGGGTCGGAAAAGCGCTGGAAGGCGGCTGTTTAATCGCTGAAACAGTTACGCTTTTACAACTTTGGCAACGCATTTTCCCGCGTCCGTCGGAAGCAACTGACGGAGCTTGCTGATACAATTTTCGGCGTCGAATCGGGGATCGACCATGTCCAATGTTTCATACGATGGTTTATTTCCCCTTCGTTGTTTGTTCAATTGCCTCGCATCGTGCAAACCGGCATCCATTGTCTGGTTTCCCGCTTCAAATACGTAATGCGGCTAAGATGCGCGGCTTATTTCTGGATTTTCAGGGCAGGGAAATGGTACGTGGTGAAACGCGAATTCCGGTCGGGGCACCGCAGGAGCTTCTCCCCTTGCGCGCAGCCCGCGGCGAGCGCGGCTTGGCCCACGTGACCCGGCAAGGCGGCGCGTCATGACGGTGGCGCAGGTTTTCGCCATCCCGGC
The DNA here is from genome assembly GCF_001718195.1 of Paraburkholderia nodosa. Taxonomy (GTDB): domain Bacteria; phylum Pseudomonadota; class Gammaproteobacteria; order Burkholderiales; family Burkholderiaceae; genus Paraburkholderia; species Paraburkholderia nodosa_A. The sequence continues at coordinate 1,823 of NZ_MCNV01000054.1, read as the reverse complement.
GGCCTGGCCCGTGCTCGTCTGGGTCGTGGTCGTGCTGTGCGGCGTGGCCGCTTTCTACGGCCTCGTTGCCGCGCTGACGATGCCGCGCCTCGGTTCGGCCGCGCTCGTGCGCGAAGCCGCGCGTCGTGCGCGCCGGGCGCAACCGCAGCCTGTGAGCGTGCTCAAGCCCTTGTGCGGCGCCGAGCCACGCCTCTATGAGAATCTCGCGACCTTCTGCGAGCAGCGGCATCCGCGTTTTCAGTTGCTGTTCGGCGTGTCGTCGCCGGCGGACCCGGCCATTGCCGTGGTGCGCCGGTTGCAGGCGGCGTATCCCGGCCACGACATCGAACTCGTGATCGACCCGCGTGTGCACGGCAGTAATCTCAAGGTGAGCAACCTCATCAATCTGGCGGCGCGCGCGCGCTACGACGCGATCGTCGTGGCCGACAGCGATATCGCCGTCGAGCCCGACTATCTGGAGATCGTCACCGCGCCGCTCGCCGACCCGGACGTGGGCGTCGTGACCTGTCTCTACAGCGCCCGCAGCATCGGCGGTTTCTGGCCCCGCGTGGGTGCGCTCTTCATCAACGAGTGGTTCGCGCCTTCGGTGCGCGTGGCGCATTCCACGGGCTCGCGCGCGTTCGGTTTTGGCGCGACGCTCGCGCTTTCCCGTACGACGCTGGAGCGCATCGGCGGTTTCGCTGCGCTCAAGGACTGCCTCGCCGACGACTATCTGCTCGCCCGCTATGCGCGCGATCACGGCCTCGCCACGGTGCTGGCGCCCGTGGTGGTCGCCACCGACGTGATCGAGCCGACCTTCGGCTCGCTCTGGCTGCGCGAGACGCGCTGGCTGCGCACCATCCGCTCGGTGAATCCGGCGGGCTTCGCTTCGCTGTTCATCACGTTTCCCACGCCGTGGCTCGTGCTGGGCGCGCTGTTCTACGGCCTGCTCGCGGCCGGCGCGGGCATCGGCGCGTGCGCGACGACGCGCGCGGCGCTGGCCGGACTCGCCACGGCCACGATGGCGGGTATCATTGCGCGTTTGATACTGCACGCGCGAGCGAGCGGAAGCTGGCGAGGGTTCTGGCGCGATTTGCCGCTCGTGCCGCTGCGCGACGTGCTGCTGGCGCTGCAGTGGCTTTCCGCCGCGTTCGGCTCGCACGTGATCTGGCGCGGCGTGCGCGTGAGCGTCGCCAACCCCGAGGCCGCAGCGCCTTCCGCCATGGCCAGGCCCGCGAGCACGCGGCGGCCTGCCGTCGAAGGATCGGACGCTCGCTGAGGCGTCGCTTTGATACCGCGCTGTGGTAGCGCGCCTTTTTACCGAATTGTCACCTCAATCATCACCCGGCACAGTACGGGTACCCGGAGCACTCATCGCATGAAAACGCTGTTTCTGCAGGCCCCGTCGTATGACGGCTTCGACGGTGGCGCGGGCTCGCGCTACCAGGCAAAGCGCGAGATCCGCTCGTTCTGGTATCCCACCTGGCTCGCGCAGCCCGCGGCCCTCGTGCCCGACAGCCGCGTGCTCGACGCACCGGCCGACGGTCTGGGCGTGGAAGAAACGCTGAAGATTGCAGCCGCATACGACCTCGTCATCATCCACACGAGCACGCCGTCGTTCCCGACCGACGCGCTCTTCTGCGAAGACCTCAAGAAGCGCAAGCCGTCGATCGTCATCGGTCTGGTGGGCGCGAAGGTGCAGGTCGATCCGCACAATTCGCTCACGGCGAGCGAGGCGATCGATTTCGTCTGCCGCGAGGAATTCGACTTCACCTGCAAGGAAATCGCCGAAGGCATGCCGCTGGCCGAGGTCAAGGGCATTTCGTGGCGCGCGAAGGACGGCT
>NZ_MCNV01000053.1 GCF_001718195.1 Paraburkholderia nodosa | reverse complement strand
GGGTTCGATCACGCCGCACACGCACTTCACGGCTGAAGTGTACGTGCTGAGCAAGGACGAAGGCGGCCGTCACACGCCGTTCTTCAACAACTACCGTCCGCAGTTCTACTTCCGTACGACGGACGTGACGGGCTCGATCGAGCTGCCGAAGGACAAGGAAATGGTCATGCCGGGCGACAACGTGTCGATCACGGTGAAGCTGATCGCTCCGATCGCGATGGAAGAAGGTCTGCGCTTCGCAATCCGCGAAGGTGGCCGTACCGTCGGCGCCGGCGTGGTTGCAAAGATCATCGAGTAAGTTTTTGCCAGTCTCGTTGATCGACTAAGTGGTTTCGGGGTTGGCGATGCCGTCAACCCCAAAATGGTTTAGGGGTATAGCTCAACTGGCAGAGCGTCGGTCTCCAAAACCGAAGGTTGGGGGTTCGATTCCCTCTGCCCCTGCCAACTTCTCGCGCCTCGGCGCGTTGTTCTTTAAGGTGTTATGGCGAATCCTTCCGTCGAAACTGTTAATACTTCCAGCGACAAGCTGATGCTTGCGGCGGGCGTATTGTTGGTTGTGGCCGGGTTCGTAGGGTTCTACTGGCTCGGTAGCCAGGAGTGGTATGTCCGCGGTGCAGCGCTCGCAGTGGGCGTGATCGCGGGGGTGGTAGTCGGTCTTCTCTCGGCGCCCGGCAAGAGCTTCATCGCGTTTGCCAAAGACTCGTACAAGGAAGTTCGCAAGGTCGTCTGGCCGACTCGCAAAGAGGCCACGCAAACGACCCTGGTGGTCTTCGGTTTTGTGCTGGCCATGGCCATCATTCTGTGGGTTTGCGACAAATCCATCGAGTGGGTGATTTTCTCGGCGATTCTGGGTTGGAAATGATATGAGCGATACACCGGCATCCCCGAGCGGAAAACGTTGGTATGTTGTGCACGCCTACTCCGGCATGGAGAAGAGCGTGCAACGTGCGCTTCAAGAGCGTATCGAACGTGCTGGCATGCAGGACAAGTTTGGCCAGATCCTCGTTCCGACTGAAGAAGTCGTCGAGGTGAAGGGTGGTCACAAATCGGTGACCGAACGTCGTTTCTTCCCGGGCTATGTCCTGGTTGAGATGGAAATGACGGACGAAACGTGGCACCTCGTGAAGAACACGGCAAAGGTGACCGGTTTCGTCGGCGGGGCGCGTAATCGCCCGAGCCCGATTTCGCCGCGCGAAGTCGAAAAGATCATGTCGCAGATGCAGGAAGGCGTTGAGAAGCCGCGCCCCAAGACCCTGTTCGAAGTCGGCGAGATGGTCCGCGTGAAGGAAGGTCCGTTCACGGACTTCAACGGCAGCGTCGAAGAAGTCAACTACGAAAAGTCGCGCGTCCGGGTCTCCGTCACCATTTTCGGTCGCGCCACACCGGTCGAACTCGAATTCGGTCAGGTCGAAAAGCTGTAAATCGAATACTACGGATCGCGCCTCGAGTGCGATCCGTTTTTCCGCGCTTACGGTCCGCGTTATGGCCGTAGAGGAGCGCCAGTAGTCCAGTCGGCTGTAGATGTCGCCAAAGCAGTTGGCACAGCGAAGATTGTGGTGAACGCGCGCTACCACTCACCAGAACGCTCACGCGTTCCAAAGAGGTTTTCAACATGGCAAAGAAAATCATCGGCTTTATCAAGCTGCAGATTCCTGCAGGTAAAGCCAATCCGTCGCCGCCGGTCGGCCCGGCACTGGGTCAGCGCGGCCTGAACATCATGGAGTTCTGCAAGGCGTTCAACGCGCAGACTCAAGCCATGGAACCGGGTCTGCCGGTTCCGGTGGTGATCACGGCATTCGCGGACAAGAGCTTCACGTTCATCCTGAAGACGCCGCCGGCTACGGTTCTGATCAAGAAGGCAGCGAAGGTCGACAAGGGTTCGGCCAAGCCGCACACCGACAAGGTCGCTACGATCACCCGCGCGCAAGCCGAGGAAATCGCCAAGACCAAGATGCCGGACCTCACGGCAGCCGATATGGACGCAGCGGTCCGCACGATCGCTGGCAGCGCCCGCTCGATGGGCATTATCGTGGAGGGCGTGTAAATGGCTAAGGTTTCGAAGCGTCAAAAGGCACTGGCTGCCAAGATCGACCGCCAAAAACAGTACCCGATCGGCGATGCACTGTCGCTCGTGAAGGAATGCGCCACGGCGAAGTTCGACGAGTCGATCGACGTTGCAGTGCAGCTCGGCATCGATGCGAAGAAGTCGGACCAGGTCGTTCGCGGCTCGGTCGTTCTGCCCGCTGGTACCGGCAAGTCGGTCCGCGTCGCAGTGTTCGCGCAAGGTGAAAAGGCTGAACAAGCCAAGGCAGCAGGCGCAGAGATCGTCGGTATGGAAGACCTCGCCGAGCAGATCAAGGGCGGCAACCTGAACTTCGACATCGTGATCGCTTCGCCGGACACGATGCGCGTCGTCGGTACGCTCGGTCAGATCCTCGGCCCGCGCGGCCTCATGCCGAACCCGAAGGTCGGCACCGTGACGCCGGACGTGGCGACCGCGGTCAAGAACGCGAAGGCTGGTCAGGTGCAATTCCGTGTCGACAAGGCCGGTATCATCCATGCCACGATCGGCCGTGCATCGTTCGAGCCGACCGCGCTGCGCACCAACCTGGACGCGCTCCTCGACGCGCTGACCAAGGCGAAGCCGGCAACGAGCAAGGGCGTGTACCTGCGCAAGATCGCTGTCTCGAGCACGATGGGTGTTGGCGTTCGCGTCGACCAGACGTCGCTCGCAGCGTAATGGTTTTGCCGCGCTGAGGCTCGAAAGGGCGGCAGCGCGGATTTAAAGGGCTTTGGGCGGTTGTGCAGCGGCAGTAAGCGCGGTGCAACCGGTTGTCAAAGACCGTTGGCGGAAGTGCAGCAGTTGGGTGCTTCCTTAATGCAAAGCCAACGCAGATGGCGAACCCGAAAAGGTTTTGAAGTGCTGATGTGAGCGGATGCAGGCGGTAACGCCTGACGATGCAAACTGATTTACTCCGGACTGGTCGGTCGCCGTTGTTGAACGCGGCACATGATGCGAAAGCGAAGTGTGTCGAATCTGGAGGTTAACCGTGCCACTGAACAAAGAAGGTAAGCAGGCCGTCGTGGCTGAAGTCTCCGCGCAAGTCGCGAAGGCTCAGACCATGGTGCTGGCCGAGTATCGTGGAATCGCGGTTGGCGATCTGACCAAGCTGCGCGCGAAAGCGCGTGAGCAGCAGGTGTACCTCCGCGTGTTGAAGAACACGCTGGCGCGTCGCGCTGTCGAAGGTACCCCGTTTGCTCCGCTGGCAGAGCAGATGACTGGCCCCCTGATCTACGGCATCTCGGAAGATGCAATTGCTGCTGCGAAGGTCGTCAATGACTTCGCGAAGGGCAATGACAAGTTGGTCATCAAGGCTGGTTCCTACGAAGGCAAGGTGATGGACGTGGCAGGCGTGCAAGCGCTGGCCAACATCCCGAGCCGCGAAGAACTGCTCTCGAAGCTGCTGTTCGTTATGCAAGCTCCTGTTTCCGGCTTCGCGCGTGCTCTGGCCGCGCTGGCGGAGAAGAAGCAAGCAGAAGCTGCCTGATTTCAGGCAGACGAACGAGCAAGAGCAAGCGAGAAAGATCGCTAGCTGTTTCCGAATTCAAATCTGGAGTAATTTCAAATGGCAATCGCAAAAGAAGACATCCTCGAAGCCGTTGGCTCGATGTCGGTTCTTGAACTGAACGAACTGGTCAAGGCGTTCGAAGAGAAGTTTGGCGTGTCGGCAGCTGCTGTGGCAGTCGCTGGCCCGGCAGGCGGCGGCGCTGCTGCTGCTGCTGAAGAGCAGACCGAATTCACGGTCAACCTGCTCGAAGCCGGCGCAAACAAGGTTTCGGTCATTAAGGCCGTTCGCGAACTGACGGGTCTCGGCCTGAAGGAAGCGAAGGACCTGGTCGACGGTGCACCGAAGCCCGTGAAGGAAGCGGTGCCCAAGGCTGCTGCTGAAGAAGCGAAGAAGAAGCTGGAAGAAGCCGGCGCGAAGGCTGAAATCAAGTAAGTTTCAGCGCGCTGTGCGAAGGCTGGCGGTTTTTACACCGCCGGCCTTTTTGTGCTTTGTGGGTTCTGCGTTTTTGTGTTCGATTTTTTAGAAGTCGGAGGCGGGATGCGGGACCCAGAAGCCAAAGAAAAACGTCTTTCGCCGGGTGAGTGCCTCAAGGGCACGATCCTTGCGCACGACGCTTCTCTTTGTCTTCTGAAGCGACTGCAGAAGGCAAGTTTGGTCGGGCAGCGGGCACGTTATGACAAGCCGAAATCCGTTGCCGTCAGCCAGCGGTTGGTAGAGGCCAACCACCAAGCTTCCAGGGCTCGCGAAGCCATCGGGTCTCAGTCGGTGAACACTCGGGTCGTCCTACCCGCCGTGATTCGGAGATCGTATGCACTATTCCTTCACCGAGAAGAAGCGTATTCGCAAGAGTTTCGCGAAACGCCCCATCGTTCACCAGGTTCCTTTCCTGCTGGCTACCCAGCTTGAATCATTCAGCACATTCCTGCAAGCAGAAACGGCGACCGCACAACGCAAACCGGAAGGTCTGCAGGCAGCGTTTTCGTCCGTTTTTCCTATTGTTTCCCATAACGGCTTTGCTCGTCTAGAGTTCGTCAGCTACATGCTGTCGTCGCCGGCATTCAACATCAAGGAATGCCAGCAACGCGGCTTGACGTACTGCTCGGCGCTGCGCGCCAAGGTCCGTCTCGTCCTGCTCGACAAGGAATCGCCGAGCAAGCCGGTCGTGAAGGAAGTGAAGGAGCAGGAAGTGTACATGGGCGAAATTCCGCTCATGACGCCGACTGGTTCGTTCGTCATCAACGGCACCGAGCGTGTCATCGTCTCGCAGCTGCATCGCTCGCCTGGCGTGTTCTTCGAACACGACAAGGGCAAGACGCACAGCTCGGGCAAGCTGCTCTTCTCGGCCCGTATCATTCCTTACCGCGGTTCGTGGCTCGACTTCGAGTTCGACCCGAAGGACGTGCTGTACTTCCGCGTCGACCGTCGCCGCAAGATGCCGGTCACGATCCTGCTGAAGGCTATCGGCCTCACGCCGGAACAGATCCTCGCGAACTTCTTCGTGTTCGACAACTTCACGCTGATGCCGGAAGGCGCGCAGATGGAGTTCGTGCCGGAGCGTCTGCGCGGTGAAGTCGCGCGCTTCGACATCAGCGATCGCGAAGGCAAGGTCATTGTCCAGAAGGACAAGCGGATCAACGCGAAGCACATTCGCGATCTCGAAAGCGCGAAGACGACGTACATTTCGGTCCCCGAAGATTATCTGCTCGGCCGCGTTCTCGCGAAGAACGTCGTCGACGGCGACACGGGCGAAGTGATCGCGAACGCGAACGACGAGATCACCGAAAGCGTGCTCGAGAAGCTGCGCGAAGCGAAGATCAAGGACATCCAGACGCTCTACACGAACGATCTGGACCAGGGTCCGTACATCTCGTCGACGCTGCGTATCGACGAAACCGCCGACAAGATGGCCGCGCGCATCGCGATCTACCGCATGATGCGTCCGGGCGAGCCGCCGACCGAAGAAGCGGTCGAGGCGCTGTTCAACCGCCTGTTCTACAGCGAAGAAGCGTACGACCTCTCGAAGGTGGGTCGTATGAAGTTCAACCGCCGCGTCGGCCGTGACGAAATCGTCGGCCCGATGACGCTGCAGGACGACGACATCCTCGCGACCATCAAGATCCTCGTCGAGCTGCGCAACGGCAAGGGCGAAGTGGACGACATCGACCACCTCGGCAACCGTCGCGTGCGTTGCGTGGGCGAACTCGCGGAAAACCAGTTCCGCGCGGGTCTCGTGCGCGTCGAGCGTGCAGTGAAGGAACGCCTCGGCCAGGCCGAAAGCGAAAACCTGATGCCGCACGACCTGATCAACTCGAAGCCGATTTCGTCGGCGATTCGCGAGTTCTTCGGTTCGTCGCAGCTGTCGCAGTTCATGGACCAGACCAACCCCCTCTCGGAAATCACGCACAAGCGTCGTGTTTCCGCACTGGGCCCGGGCGGTCTGACGCGTGAGCGCGCAGGCTTCGAAGTGCGCGACGTGCACCCGACCCACTACGGCCGCGTGTGTCCGATCGAGACGCCGGAAGGTCCGAACATTGGTCTGATCAACTCGCTCGCACTGTACGCGCACCTGAACGAATACGGCTTCCTCGAAACGCCGTATCGCAAGGTTGCAGACGGCAAGGTGACCGACCAGATCGACTACCTGTCGGCGATCGAAGAAGGCCGTTACGTGATCGCTCAGGCGAACGCGGCAGTGGCTGAAGACGGCACGCTGACCGACGAACTGGTTTCGTCGCGTGAAGCGGGCGAAACGCTGATGGTCACGCCGGACCGCATCCAGTACATGGACGTGGCGCCGTCGCAGATCGTCTCGGTTGCAGCCTCGCTGATTCCGTTCCTCGAGCACGACGACGCGAACCGTGCACTGATGGGCTCGAACATGCAGCGTCAGGCCGTGCCTTGCCTGCGTCCGGAAAAGCCGGTCGTCGGTACGGGTATCGAGCGCACGGTTGCGGTCGACTCGGGTACGACGGTTCAGGCGCTGCGTGGCGGCGTGGTCGACTACGTCGACGCAGGCCGTATCGTGATTCGTGTGAACGACGACGAAGCGGTTGCTGGTGAAGTGGGTGTGGACATCTACAACCTCATCAAGTACACGCGTTCGAACCAGAACACGAACATCAACCAGCGTCCGATCGTGAAGATGGGCGACAAGGTTGCGCGCGGCGACGTGCTGGCTGACGGCGCATCGACCGATCTGGGCGAGCTCGCGCTCGGCCAGAACATGCTGATCGCGTTCATGCCGTGGAACGGCTACAACTTCGAAGACTCGATCCTGATCTCGGAGAAGGTGGTTGCGGACGACCGTTACACGTCGATCCACATCGAAGAACTGAATGTCGTTGCACGCGACACGAAGCTCGGGCCGGAAGAAATCACGCGCGACATTTCGAACCTCGCGGAAGTGCAGCTTGGCCGTCTCGACGAGTCGGGCATCGTGTACATCGGCGCGGAAGTCGAAGCGGGCGACGTGCTCGTGGGCAAGGTCACGCCGAAGGGCGAAACCCAGCTCACGCCGGAAGAAAAGCTGCTGCGCGCGATCTTCGGCGAGAAGGCTTCTGACGTGAAGGATACGTCGCTGCGCGTGCCCTCGGGCATGAGCGGTACGGTCATCGACGTGCAGGTGTTCACGCGTGAAGGCATCCAGCGCGACAAGCGTGCACAACAGATCATCGACGATGAACTGAAGCGCTATCGCCTCGACCTGAACGACCAGCTGCGCATCGTGGAAGGCGACGCGTTCCAGCGTCTCGCACGCATGCTCGAAGGCAAGGTCGCGAACGGCGGTCCGAAGAAGCTCGCGAAGGGCACGAAGATCGAGCGCGCGTACCTCGAAGATCTGGATCACTACCACTGGTTCGACATCCGCCTCGCGGACGAAGAAGCAGCGGCGCAGCTCGAAGCGATCAAGAACTCGATCGAAGAGAAGCGTCACCAGTTCGATCTGGCCTTCGAAGAGAAGCGCAAGAAGCTCACGCAAGGCGACGAACTGCCGCCGGGCGTGCTGAAGATGGTCAAGGTGTACCTCGCGGTGAAGCGCCGTCTGCAGCCTGGCGACAAGATGGCAGGCCGTCACGGTAACAAGGGTGTGGTGTCGAAGATCGTTCCGATCGAAGACATGCCGTACATGGCCGATGGCCGTCCGGCAGACGTCGTGCTGAACCCGCTCGGCGTGCCGTCACGGATGAACGTGGGTCAGGTTCTCGAAGTGCACCTGGGCTGGGCCGCGAAGGGTCTGGGCTGGCGTATCGGCGAGATGCTTGCGCGTCAGACGAAGGTTGCAGAGCTGCGTGAATTCCTCACGAAGATCTACAACGAATCGGGCCACAAGGAAGACCTCGACAGCTTCAGCGACGACGAGATCCTCGAACTCGCGAAGAACCTGCGCGAAGGCGTGCCGTTCGCAACGCCGGTGTTCGACGGTGCGACCGAAGAGGAAATGGGCAAGATGCTCGATCTGGCGTTCCCGGACGACGTCGCCCAGAACCTCGGCATGACGCCGTCGAAGAACCAGGTGCGTCTGTACGACGGCCGCACGGGCGAGATGTTCGAACGTACGGTCACCGTGGGCTACATGCACTACCTGAAGCTGCATCACCTTGTCGACGACAAGATGCACGCGCGTTCGACGGGTCCGTACTCGCTCGTTACGCAGCAGCCGCTGGGTGGTAAGGCGCAATTCGGTGGTCAGCGCTTCGGTGAAATGGAAGTGTGGGCGCTCGAAGCGTATGGCGCTTCGTATGTGCTGCAGGAAATGTTGACGGTGAAGTCCGATGACGTGACGGGCCGGACGAAGGTGTACGAAAACCTCGTCAAGGGCGACCACGTGATCGACGCGGGCATGCCGGAATCCTTCAATGTGCTGGTGAAGGAAATCCGCTCGCTCGGCATCGACATCGACCTCGACCGCAACTAATCGGACTACGGAGAGAAGGCAATGAAAGCTCTGCTCGATCTATTCAAGCAAGTCCAACAAGAAGAAGTTTTTGACGCGATCAAGATCGGTCTGGCCTCGCCGGACAAGATCCGCTCGTGGTCGTTCGGCGAAGTGAAGAAGCCGGAGACGATCAACTACCGTACCTTCAAGCCGGAACGGGATGGTCTGTTCTGCGCGAAGATCTTCGGGCCGATCAAGGACTACGAGTGCCTGTGCGGCAAGTACAAGCGCCTGAAGCACCGTGGCGTGATCTGCGAGAAGTGCGGCGTTGAAGTCACGCTGGCGAAGGTGCGTCGCGAACGCATGGGCCACATCGAGCTGGCCTCGCCGGTCGCGCACATCTGGTTCCTGAAGTCGCTGCCGTCGCGTCTGGGCATGGTGCTCGACATGACGCTGCGCGACATCGAGCGCGTGCTGTACTTCGAGGCATACGTGGTGATCGAACCGGGCATGACGCCGCTGAAGGCGCGTCAGATCATGACCGAAGAGGATTACTACAACAAGGTCGAGGAATACGGCGACGAATTCCGTGCCGAAATGGGCGCGGAAGGCGTGCGTGAACTCCTGCGCGCGATCAACATCGACGAGCAGGTCGAAACGCTGCGCACCGAGCTGAAGAACACCGGCTCGGAAGCGAAGATCAAGAAGTACGCGAAGCGCCTGAAGGTGCTCGAGGCCTTCCAGCGTTCGGGCATCAAGCCCGAATGGATGGTGCTCGAAGTGCTGCCGGTGCTGCCGCCCGAACTGCGTCCGCTGGTGCCGCTGGACGGTGGCCGTTTCGCGACTTCGGACCTGAACGATCTGTATCGCCGCGTCATCAACCGTAACAACCGTCTGAAGCGTCTGCTCGAGCTCAAGGCGCCGGAGATCATCGTCCGCAACGAAAAGCGGATGCTCCAGGAAGCGGTTGACTCGCTGCTCGACAACGGTCGTCGCGGCAAGGCGATGACGGGCGCGAACAAGCGTCCGCTGAAGTCGCTCGCCGACATGATCAAGGGTAAGGGCGGCCGCTTCCGTCAGAACCTGCTGGGCAAGCGCGTGGACTACTCGGGCCGTTCGGTCATCGTGGTGGGTCCGACGCTCAAGCTGCACCAGTGCGGTCTGCCGAAGCTGATGGCGCTCGAACTCTTCAAGCCGTTCATCTTCAACAAGCTGGAAACGATGGGCGTTGCCACGACCATCAAGGCTGCGAAGAAGGAAGTCGAGAACCAGACGCCGGTGGTGTGGGACATCCTCGAAGAGGTGATCCGCGAGCACCCGGTGATGCTCAACCGTGCGCCGACGCTGCACCGTCTTGGCATTCAGGCTTTCGAGCCGGTGCTGATCGAAGGTAAGGCAATCCAGCTGCACCCGCTCGTTTGCGCGGCGTTCAACGCCGACTTCGACGGTGACCAGATGGCTGTTCACGTTCCGCTGTCGCTCGAAGCGCAGATGGAAGCGCGTACGCTCATGCTCGCGTCGAACAACGTCCTGTTCCCGGCCAACGGCGATCCGTCGATCGTGCCGTCGCAGGATATCGTGCTGGGCCTGTACTACGCCACGCGTGAAGCGATCAACGGCAAGGGCGAAGGCATGACGTTCACGGGCGTGTCGGAAGTGCTCCGCGCGTACGAGAACAAGGAAGTCGAGCTGGCCTCGCGCGTGAACGTGCGTATTACCGAAATGGTCCACAACGAGGACAAGTCGGAAGGCGCACCGGCATTCGTGCCGAAGATCTCGCTGTACGCAACGACCGTTGGCCGCTCGATCCTGTCGGAAATTCTGCCGCCGGGTCTGCCGTTCTCGGTGCTGAACAAGCCGCTGAAGAAGAAGGAAATTTCGCGTCTGATCAACACCGCGTTCCGCAAGTGCGGTCTGCGCGAAACGGTGATCTTCGCTGACCAGCTGATGCAGTCGGGCTTCCGCCTGGCAACGCGCGCCGGTATTTCGATCTGCGTGGACGACATGCTCGTCCCGCCGCAGAAGGAAACCATCGTCGGCGAAGCCGCGAAGAAGGTGAAGGAGTACGACCGTCAGTACATGTCGGGTCTCGTCACCGCGCAGGAACGCTACAACAACGTGGTCGACATCTGGTCGAACACGTCGGAAGCGGTCGGCAAGGCGATGATGGAGCAGCTCGCGACGGAACCGGTCATCGACCGCGACGGCAAGGAAACGCGTCAGGAATCGTTCAACTCGATCTACATGATGGCCGACTCGGGCGCGCGGGGTTCCGCAACGCAGATTCGCCAGCTCGCGGGTATGCGCGGCCTGATGGCGAAGCCGGACGGCTCGATTATCGAAACGCCGATTACCGCGAACTTCCGCGAAGGTCTGAACGTGTTGCAGTACTTCATCTCGACCCACGGTGCACGTAAGGGTCTGGCTGATACGGCACTGAAGACCGCGAACTCGGGTTACCTGACGCGTCGTCTCGTCGACGTGACCCAGGATCTCGTGGTCGTCGAGGACGATTGCGGCACGTCGAACGGCGTGGCGATGAAGGCCCTCGTGGAAGGCGGTGAAGTCGTCGAAGCGCTGCGCGACCGTATTCTCGGCCGTGTTGCGGTGGCGGACGTCGTCAATCCGGAAACGCAGGAAACGATCTACGCTTCGGGCGACCTGCTCGACGAAGACGCGGTCGAAACGATCGAAAGCCTCGGCATCGACGAAGTGCGCGTGCGCACGCCGCTCACCTGCGAAACGCGTTATGGCCTGTGCGCAGCCTGCTATGGCCGCGACCTCGGCCGCGGCTCGCGCGTGAATGTCGGCGAAGCCGTCGGCGTGATCGCGGCACAGTCGATCGGCGAACCGGGCACGCAGCTCACGATGCGTACGTTCCACATCGGTGGTGCGGCGTCGCGTGCGGCAGTGGCCTCGTCGGTGGAAGCCAAGTCGAACGGTACCGTGCGCTTCACGGCGACGATGCGTTACGTCACGAATGCGAAGGGCGAGCAAGTCGTCATCTCGCGTTCGGGCGAAGCCATCATCGCCGACGATCACGGCCGCGAGCGCGAGCGTCACAAGGTGCCGTACGGCGCGACGCTGCTGCAGCTCGATGGCGCAGCGATCAAGGCCGGCACGCAGCTCGCAACGTGGGATCCGCTCACGCGTCCGATCATCACCGAGTACGGCGGTACGGTGAAGTTCGAGAACGTCGAGGAAGGCGTGACCGTGGCCAAGCAGATCGACGACGTCACGGGTCTGTCGACCCTCGTCGTGATCGACGTGAAGCGCCGCGGTTCGCAGGCGGCGAAGAGCGTGCGTCCGCAGGTCAAGCTGCTCGACGCGAACGGCGACGAAGTGAAGATCCCGGGCACGGAGCATTCGGTGCAGATCGGCTTCCAGGTCGGCGCACTGATCACCGTGAAGGACGGTCAGCAGGTGCAGGTCGGTGAAGTGCTCGCACGTATCCCGACCGAAGCCCAGAAGACGCGTGACATTACCGGTGGTCTGCCGCGTGTGGCGGAACTGTTCGAAGCACGTTCGCCGAAGGACGCAGGTATCCTGGCGGAAGTCACGGGTACGACGTCGTTCGGTAAGGACACGAAGGGCAAGCAGCGTCTCGTTATCACGGACCTCGAAGGCAATCAGCACGAGTTCCTGATCGCGAAAGAAAAGCAGGTGCTGGTCCACGACGGTCAGGTCGTCAACAAGGGCGAAATGATCGTGGACGGCCCGGCCGATCCGCACGACATCCTGCGTCTGCAGGGTATCGAAGCGCTGTCGCGTTACATCGTGGACGAAGTGCAGGACGTGTACCGTCTGCAGGGCGTGAAGATCAACGACAAGCACATCGAAGTGATCGTGCGTCAGATGCTGCGTCGTGTGCAGATCACCGACAACGGTGATACGCGCTTCATCCCGGGCGAGCAGGTCGAGCGTTCGGACATGCTGGACGAAAACGACAAGATGAACGCCGAGGACAAGCGCCCGGCAACGTACGAGAACGTGCTGCTCGGTATTACGAAGGCATCGCTCTCGACCGATTCGTTCATCTCGGCGGCATCGTTCCAGGAAACGACCCGCGTGCTGACCGAAGCGGCGATCATGGGCAAGCGCGACGATCTGCGTGGCCTGAAGGAAAACGTGATCGTCGGTCGTCTGATTCCGGCTGGCACGGGTCTCGCCTTCCACAAGGCGCGCCGTGCGAAGGAATCGTCGGATCGCGAGCGTTTCGACCAGATCGCAGCGGAAGAAGCGTTCGAGTTCGGTACGCCGGAAACCCCGGCCGCCGAGCCGCAGCCGCAACAGCCGCATACGACGGACGAGTAAGCGCGGGGCGGCGCAAGCCGCCTTTCGCTGCGGGCTCCCATGCCCTCGCAAAAGCCGCCTGGTTTTCACCGGGCGGCTTTTTTATTGGCGCGCGCGTTTCTCGCTTACGCCTGCGGCCTCGTGCCGCAGTGCCGGCCCGCTCGCTGCGCACATCGGTGAGGCGTGCTAACGTAGCGCGCCAAGTCCGCCTGTGTGGGTCTTTTCGTACGACACTGGCGGCGTTTATCTGAATCTGGAGGCGGTAATCATGTGGGTGGTCGGGGTCGGTCTCATCCTGAATCTGGTGGCATGTGTCGCCAGCTTTTCGCAGCTGCTGCATCACGTCAGCAATCAGTCCGCGGCGAACTTCTTCGCGACCTTCCTCGTGATGTGGGCTTTCCTGATCATCGGTTTCATCATGCTGCTGGCGGGCAGGGTCAAGGGCGGCGCCGCGCTGCTCACGATCGGCTCACTGATGTTCGTCGGCGCCAACGTCGTGCTCTTCGGGGCGAGCGCATTCACGATCGCCGCCGCGGTCGTGGCCGTCGTGACAATCGTCGGTGCGTTTCGGATCGCGCGCCGGCGCCTCGCTGCCTGACGAGCCCGCTTCATCCTGGTTGTTCGCGCTTGCAATCTGCGCGCGCGATTTCCGCGGTTTCTCCTGGCCGAATGGCCAATCTTCACGGTAGCGGCGGTCAAGGCGCGTCCGGGTTGGTAAAATCCGGCCCACCGCCTTTGCTCCGCACGCTCACCGCCTTCATGTCCCGTTCCCTCGAAATCCTCAACGAAGTCTTCGGCTATCCCGCGTTTAGAGGGCAGCAAGCCGAAATCGTCGAGCACGTCGCAGGGGGCGGCGATTCGCTGGTGCTCATGCCGACCGGCGGCGGCAAATCGCTCTGCTATCAGATTCCCGCACTCGTGCGGCACGAAGCCGGGCTCGGTGCCGGCATCGTCGTGTCGCCGCTCATCGCGCTCATGCAGGACCAGGTGGCCGCACTCACGGAAGTGGGCGTGCGCGCCGCGTATCTCAACTCGACGCTGAGCGGCGCCGAAGCGGCGGCGACCGAGCGGGCGCTGCGCGAGGGCGATCTCGACCTGCTTTACGTCGCGCCCGAGCGCCTCATGACGTCGCGCTTCCTCGACCTGCTCGAGCGCACGCGCATTGGCCTCTTTGCCATCGACGAAGCGCACTGCGTCTCGCAATGGGGCCACGACTTCCGGCCCGAATACATCCAGCTCTCGGTGCTGCACGAGCGCTTTCCGAACGTGCCGCGCATCGCGCTCACGGCAACCGCGGACGCCATCACGCGCGACGAGATCGCGCACCGTCTCGCGCTCGACGACGCCCGTGTGTTCGTTTCGAGCTTCGACCGGCCGAATATCCGCTACCGCATCGTCGAGAAGGACAACGCGCGCTCGCAGTTGCTCGACTTCATCCGCGCGGAGCATACGCGCGCCGACGGCACCACGGATGCCGGCGTCGTGTATTGCCTCTCGCGCCGCAAGGTCGAGGAAACGGCCGAGTGGCTGAAAGGGCAGGGCTTGCGCGCGCTGCCGTACCACGCCGGCATGGAATTCGAGGTACGCCAGAAGCACCAGGAGCTGTTCCAGCGCGAAGAAGGCGTGGTGATGTGCGCCACCATCGCATTCGGCATGGGCATCGACAAGCCGGACGTGCGTTTCGTCGCGCATCTGGATTTGCCCAAGAGCGTGGAAGGCTACTACCAGGAAACCGGCCGCGCGGGGCGCGACGGGCTGGCGGCCAACGCATGGATGGCCTACGGTCTGGGCGACGTGGTGCAGCAGCGCAAGATGATCGACGAGTCCGAAGCCGACGAGCAGCACAAGCGCGTGCAGACGGGCAAGCTCGACGCACTGCTCGGCCTGTGCGAAGCGGCCACATGCCGGCGCGTGCGCCTGCTCGCGTACTTTGGCGAAGAGAGCAAGCCGTGCGGCAACTGCGATACCTGTCTCGAGCCGCCCGCCACGTGGGACGCCACGCGTGAGGCGCAAATGGCGCTTTCGTGTGTGTTCCGCGCGCAGCGCGCGAGCGGCTTCAATTTCGGCGCCGGCCACCTGATCGACATCCTGCGCGGCAACCGCAACGAGAAGATCCTGCAGCGCGGGCACGAGAAAATCTCTACCTTCGGCATCGGCTCCGCGCTTTCCGAGCCGGAATGGCGCGCGATCTTCCGGCAACTGGTGGCATTCGGCTATCTCACCGTCGACCACGACGGCTACGGCTCGCTCGTGCTCACCGAGGCGAGCAAGGCGGTGCTCAAGGGCGAGCAGAGTGTCACGATGCGTCGTTACGTGAAACCCACGCGTACGCGGACTTCGTCAAGCCGCACCAGCGAGCGGGCCGATCCGACCCTTGGCATGAGCCCGCGTCAGCGCTCGCGCTGGGAGCGCCTGCGCCTGTGGCGCACCGAAACCGCGAAGAGCGAGGGCGTGCCGGCCTACGTCATCTTCCACGACGCTACGCTGGCGGAAATCGCGCGCAACGGCCCGGAGTCGGTGGACGAACTGCGTGACATCCCCGGCATCGGCGCGCGCAAGCTCGAGCGCTTCGGCGAGGAACTCGTCGAGGTCGTCGGCGACGAATAAGGCGCGCTGTTCCCGCACCGGGTATTCCGGACGCCGCCGGATTGTCACGGCGCTGTCACTTCCTCCGTCGTCCGAAATGTCGCAAGCCATTGACTCGCTTGGTCTTTTCGGAATATCATGCTGGGTTCCGGTCTTTGGGATGTCTGTGCTCGTCGATTGATTTGACGAAAACTAACGTCAAATACCCAGTCCGGAGTTCGATACGTATGGTTTTCCGCTTTGCCCGGAAATAAATGCGTCGATTTTGTTCAATTTCAGGAATAAACAATGCCAACCATCAATCAACTGGTTCGCAAAGGCCGCGCTTCGGAAGCTACGAAGAGCAAGTCGCCGGCCCTGCAGGACTGCCCGCAGCGTCGCGGCGTGTGCACCCGTGTGTACACGACGACGCCGAAGAAGCCGAACTCGGCACTCCGTAAGGTCGCCAAGGTGCGCCTGACGAACGGCTTCGAAGTCATTTCGTACATCGGTGGTGAAGGCCACAACCTGCAGGAACACTCGGTCGTGCTGATCCGCGGCGGCCGTGTGAAGGACTTGCCGGGTGTGCGTTACCACATGGTTCGTGGCTCGCTGGATACCCAGGGCGTCAAGGATCGTAAGCAGGCTCGTTCGAAGTACGGCGCAAAGCGCGCGAAGGCTGCGAAGTAAGAGTCAGGTGTCGTCGTGCTCGCAGGAGTGCCGGCGATAAAAGCGACAGGTGCCGGATTGGCCGGTGCTGTCGAGTAAGTGGTCACCCGACCAGGCTGGTAAGTCGTAATGGATGAATCGGGTTAGTTGGTGGCCGCGGAGCGCAAGGTGTGAACCCGCGCTTCAACTGAAAAGTTAAAGGAAGAAACATGCCGCGTCGTCGCGAAGTCCCCAAGCGGGAAGTGTTGCCGGATCCGAAGTTCGGCAACGTTGATGTAGCCAAGTTCATGAACGTGCTGATGCTCTCCGGCAAGAAGTCGGTTGCCGAGCGTATCGTGTACGGCGCTTTCGAACAGATCCAGACCAAGGGTGGCAAGGACCCGCTGGAAGTGTTCACTGTCGCGCTCAACAACGTGAAGCCGGTGGTGGAAGTGAAGAGCCGCCGCGTTGGTGGTGCGAACTATCAGGTTCCGGTCGAAGTGCGCCCCTCGCGTCGTATGGCATTGGCGATGCGTTGGCTGCGTGAAGCCGCGAAGAAGCGCAGCGAGAAGTCGATGGCCCTGCGTCTGGCAGGTGAACTCTCCGAAGCGGCCGAAGGCCGTGGCGGCGCGATGAAGAAGCGCGACGAAGTTCACCGGATGGCAGAAGCGAACAAGGCGTTCTCGCACTTCCGCTTCTAAGAGAAAGCCCCTACCGGGGTTTGCTCAAAAAACGGAAAAAATTCCGGGCGGGTGCGCTTATCGAGCGCCTCGCCCGTTTGTGTTCAGGCGCGTTGGGATCAACCCGGTCGGGATCGATCCGGCGCGCACCTCCCGATAGAGGATCAAAGTGGCTCGCAAGACTCCTATCGAGCGCTACCGTAACATCGGTATTAGCGCTCACATCGACGCCGGCAAGACGACGACGACCGAGCGCATTCTGTTTTACACCGGCGTGAACCACAAGATTGGTGAAGTTCACGACGGCGCCGCGACCATGGACTGGATGGAGCAGGAACAGGAGCGTGGCATCACGATCACGTCCGCTGCTACGACCGCGTTCTGGAAGGGCATGGGCGGCAACTACCCCGAGCACCGCATCAACATCATCGACACCCCGGGCCACGTCGACTTCACGATTGAAGTCGAGCGCTCGATGCGCGTGCTCGACGGCGCGTGCATGGTCTACTGCGCAGTGGGCGGCGTGCAGCCGCAGTCGGAAACGGTGTGGCGTCAGGCGAACAAGTACAAGGTTCCCCGTCTCGCGTTCGTCAACAAGATGGACCGTACCGGCGCGAACTTCTTCAAGGTCTACGACCAGCTGAAGAACCGCCTGAAGGCAAACCCGGTTCCGGTCGTGGTGCCGATCGGCGCTGAAGAAAACTTCAAGGGCGTCGTCGACCTCCTGAAGATGAAGGCGATCATTTGGGACGAGGCCTCGCAAGGCACGAAGTTCGACTACGTCGACATCCCGGCCGAACTCGTTGACACGTGCAACGAGTGGCGCGAAAAGATGATCGAGTCGGCTGCTGAAGCCAGCGAAGAGCTGATGGAAAAGTACCTCGGCGGCGAAGAGCTGACCGAAGCGGAAATCGTCAAGGCGATCCGCGACCGGACCATCGCTTGCGAAATCCAGCCGATGCTGTGCGGCACCGCGTTCAAGAACAAGGGCGTGCAGCGTATGCTCGACGCCGTGATCGACTTCCTGCCGTCGCCGGTGGACATTCCCCCGGTCACGGGCGAACTCGAAAACGGCGAGAAGGCAGAGCGCCGCGCATCCGACGACGAGAAGTTCTCGGCACTCGCGTTCAAGATCATGACCGACCCGTTCGTTGGCCAGCTGATCTTCTTCCGCGCGTACTCGGGCGTCGTCAACTCGGGTGACACCGTGCTGAACTCGACCAAGGGCAAGAAGGAACGCCTCGGCCGTATTCTGCAGATGCACGCGAACAACCGCGAAGAAATCAAGGAAGTTCGTGCAGGCGACATCGCTGCAGCCGTTGGCCTGAAGGAAGCAACCACGGGCGACACGCTGTGCGACCCGGCGAATCCGATCATCCTGGAGCGCATGGTGTTCCCGGAGCCGGTGATTTCGCAGGCCGTCGAGCCGAAGACCAAGGCTGACCAGGAAAAGATGGGCCTCGCCCTGAACCGCCTGGCGCAGGAAGACCCGTCGTTCCGCGTCCAGACGGACGAGGAATCGGGCCAGACCATCATTTCGGGTATGGGCGAGCTCCACCTCGAAATTCTGGTCGATCGCATGAAGCGCGAATTCAACGTGGAAGCGACCGTCGGCAAGCCGCAGGTTGCATACCGCGAAACGATCCGCGCTACGGCGAAGGACGTCGAAGGCAAGTTCGTCAAGCAGTCGGGCGGTCGCGGCCAGTTCGGTCACGCTGTCATCACGCTTGAGCCGAACGAGCAGGGCAAGGGCTACGAGTTCCTGGACGAGATCAAGGGCGGTGTGATTCCGCGCGAATTCATCCCGGCGGTGGACAAGGGTATCCAGGAAACGCTGAAGGCTGGCGTGCTGGCGGGCTTCCCGGTCGTCGACGTGAAGGTTCACCTGACGTTCGGTTCGTACCACGACGTTGACTCGAACGAAAACGCGTTCCGCATGGCCGGCTCGATGGCCTTCAAGGAAGCAATGCGCAAGGCAAGCCCGGTCATCCTCGAACCGATGATGGCTGTGGAAGTCGAAACGCCGGAAGACTACATGGGCAACGTGATGGGCGACCTGTCGAGCCGTCGCGGTATCGTCCAGGGCATGGAAGACATGGTTGGCGGCGGCAAGATCGTTCGCGCCGAAGTGCCGCTGTCGGAAATGTTCGGCTATTCGACGTCGCTGCGCTCGCTGTCGCAAGGCCGCGCAACGTACACGATGGAATTCAAGCACTACGCAGAAGCACCGCGTAACGTGGCCGACGCGATCATCAGCGCGAAGGCGAAGTAAGCATCGGCATTCAGTTGACCATGCGGCGAACCAGGCATGGGTCTGGTTCGCATCGCTCAGTCACCGATTCACCACTTTTTTGAAAGAAGAGAAACATGGCAAAAGGTAAATTCGAACGGACCAAGCCGCACGTGAACGTGGGCACGATCGGTCACGTTGACCACGGCAAGACCACGCTGACGGCAGCGATCACGACGGTTCTGACCGCCAAGTTCGGCGGCGAAGCGAAGGCGTACGACCAGATCGACGCAGCGCCGGAAGAAAAGGCGCGTGGCATTACCATCAACACCGCGCACGTCGAGTACGAAACGGCTAACCGCCACTACGCACACGTCGACTGCCCGGGCCACGCTGACTACGTGAAGAACATGATCACGGGCGCGGCACAGATGGACGGCGCGATCCTGGTGTGCTCGGCCGCTGACGGCCCGATGCCGCAAACGCGTGAGCACATCCTGCTCGCCCGTCAGGTTGGCGTGCCTTACATCATCGTGTTCCTGAACAAGTGCGACA
>NZ_MCNV01000052.1 GCF_001718195.1 Paraburkholderia nodosa | reverse complement strand
TCGCGCACCAACCGCGGCATCGAGGTGCGTAGCCATGAGCGTGCGCCCGGCACGAAGAAGACGCGCGAGTTCACGCAGGCCGACATGGAGGCCGTGATCGTAAACCTTGCGCAGCGAAAGACGCTAGCAACGCAGCCATCCAGACCTGGCCAGCGGACTGCCCGGACCCGCTGAACAGGCACAAGCGCCCTGCTGCTTCAACCGCTGGCCTTCAGCACTGCAGGAACATCAGACCGGGGAAGAGATGCGACATCTGTATTTAGCCCGCAGTACGACATCTGTATCTGGCCGGGACATTACTTGTCACAGCTTTTTTGTAATGTCTGATTCTGGCTCATTAGTGATGTCCGATTCCTGCCCTGGTTGAGCCGCCTGTTCGATCAACGCGGCCACTTCCTTCGGATGCGACTCATAAACCGAATGGCTGGCGCCATCGATTTCCACCGTCTGTGCATGAGCGCGCTTCGCGTACATGCGTTCGAGGTCCGGGTTGATGATCTTGTCCGCCTTCGCAACCAGATAGAACGTAGGCTTGATCTTCCATGCCGGATCCGGGATTTCCGACGCGAATACACCTGCCGCGGTCGGCATTTGCTCATGCGCCTCGAATTCAGCCTGCGTAATCGGAAGATCGGCTGCGAAATCGCGCGGATAGTCGACGGGATTCAGGTACAGATAGTCGTCGGCTGTCTTCACGATGTCCTCATGGGGCGTCGCATTCGGATAACGCTTGCCATTCGAGACTTCAGTCTCGCCGACATCGAGCGCATGCGCGGCAATGTAGACGAGCGACTTCACATGTTCGTCGTTGCCCGCCTCCGTGATGATCGCGCCGCCGTAGCTATGGCCGACGAGCACGCACGGTCCATCCAGGCTATCGATGACGCGCTTCGTCGCCGTCACGTCGTCCTTGAATGACGTCAGCGGCTCTTGCACGAGCGTCACGTTGTAGCCGTCCTTCGTGAGAATGTCGTACACCGGACGCCATCCGGCGCCACCCACAAACGCGCCATGCACGAGGACGACGTTCTTGATGGGCGCGGCCTGCGCTGTCGTCGCGGCACCGGCAACCAGGCAAAGCGCCGCTGCAGCATGAGCAACGGCAGAACGGAAGGAAGGGAAAGACATGGCAGCTCCTTGGAATGACGCGGTGTGAACGAATCGATTGACAACACGGCCAGTCTAAAAAGCTGCCTCGAACGAGAGGGTTACCCGGTCATTACGAAATAATGACGTGCCCGCGCCGGGCCATCCAATCAAAGGGACGGATGATTCGTTATTTTCTTGTAATCACCGGGTAACCTTGGCGACCGAAGCGCCTACCTACACTGCAACCACGCAGTAACGCCTTGCCCCGCTTAGCCATGTTTCAAGTCGCTCGGTCCTAAGCCTGTCTTCGCGTCTATGCACAGTCGATGCTGCGGCTTTCCTTCCCGACTCATCCGCTCTGCGGATATATAGGAGTATTGATCATGTCCAGGCTTCTTCTCAGCATTCTCGTCGCGGCTTCTGCGGTCGCCGTCCCGGCATATAGCTTCGCGCAGTCCACTCAACCGCTGACCCGCGCCGAAGTGCGTGCGGATCTCGTGCGTGTCGAGCAGGCCGGATACAGCCCGGGCCGCGGCGACGACATCGACTATCCGGCTGACATTCAGGCAGCCGAGGCCAAGGTCGCAGCGGCACAATACGCGCAAGCTTCGGTGCAACGCGACATGGGTGGCGTATCGATGGCGGGCAGTTCGGCCGCGGGTTCTCGTACGCATACGCCCGCACCGACCACCTGTGTGGGCCCGGCCAGCTTTTGCATGACGTATTTCGGCAGCTGAACGCCGGCGCAGCGTATTTAGTGGCTCTACCTACTGAGACGGCTCGCCTACCATGGACGGCGAGCCGATCTCGCCCGTTGCCAGCGCGAGTGTCGCCGCGGCAGAAAGCGCGGCGCTGTAGCTGTCGGCATACGCGTTCTGCGCGGCGAGCAGCTGATTCTGCGTGAGGAGCGCGTCGGTGATGGTGCCGACGCCGTGCCGGTACGCGGTGAACGCCGCGTCGTAAGTCGTCTGCGCGGCCTCGACCAGTGCCTTCGCGGCGTCGTTCGACGCGAGGCTCGTCGAAAGCCCGTTCTGCGCGGCAACGATCTGCCGGACGGCTTCTTGCCTCGTATGGGTCAACTGCGCGGACGCACTGTCTGCATCGTTGCGCGCCTGCATCAGCACGGCGGAGCGCAAGCCGCCGTCGTATAGCGGAATCGTCACGCCGAGGAATATGCTGCCGCTGCGGCGGCTGCCGTTCAGGTTCACCGTCGCCGCCTGATCGCCGACCGGGGGAATCGCCGTGATCGACGTCGTGCCGGTGCCATACGCGGCCGCGGCGGAGAGAAATATCCTCGGCATGAAGGCGGATTCGGCCGCGCGGATCTTCGCCTGGTTGGCCTGTTCCAGCGCATAGGCGCCCTGCACGTCCGGCCGCCGCGCAATCGCATCGGTCACGATTTCATCGACGCTCTGGTGCAGCGCCGGCGTGAGCATACGCGCCGGCAACGGGGCGATCAGCGGTTTCGACAACGGCGAGATGCCGAGCGCCGAGACGAGGCTCAGATAGCTGTCGCTCAACGCGCCGTCCGCCTGCACCTTCAGAAGATTGGCCTGGGCGCGGTTCTGCGTGGCCTGTGCGACCTCGACGACTGTGCCCACGCCCTGCTTTCGCCGTGCGCGCGCGGCGCTGAGAATGCCGTCCGCGTTGTCGAGCGCCTGCTGCGCGGTATGCTCCCGCGCGCTCGCGGCTGCGTACGCGTAGTACGCGATGCTCACGTCGTGGATCACGTGCTGGTGAACGGACGTGAAGGCGACGTTCGCCGCCACGGAAAGCTGTTTGGCCGCATCGACGCGCGCACGACGGCCGCCGAAGTCGAATAGTAGCCATTGCAGCGAGAGTACCGAAACCGTGCCGTGAATATTCGAGTTGGTCGATGTGGTGCCGAGCAGCGGCGTCGATGCGGCGCCGCTCGCCGCCTGGTATCCGCCCATGGCGGTCGCGGTGAGCTGCGGCAAGTAGGTGGTCTTCGCGATGCCCGCCGCGAGCGCCGCATTGCGCGCGTCGTTCCAGGCGATGCGCGTGAGCGGGTTCGTCGACTCCGCTAGATCGATCAGCTCGGGCAGCGTGTACGCGTGGTTCGCATCGAGCGCCGCCGCGGGTTCGATCGAAGCGAGCGCGGCGCTGCGCGGCAACGTGTAGCCCGCCTGCGTCGCCTCGCTGGCGCTGCGCGGCGGCCCGGGCACGATGTTGCCGCCGGCGTCCGTCTGCGGCTGCCAGGGGCGGTCCGGCGCCGCAGGTGCGAGATCGATCGACGACGTCGCACAACCCTCGAGTCCCGATATAGCCAATGCGGCAGCCAGCGTGGCGGCCAATACCATGAGCCGGGGCGTCGGTTCAGGGGCGCGCATCGGTCGTCGTCTCCGTGGCCGAAGCTGGGCGCGTGATCTCGGCGATCTGTCCGAACCGCCTGGCGATGACGCTTTGGAGCGCATCGAGCGCGGGGTCGGCCGTGCGGTCCTCCGTGGCCCCGATGTCTCGCGTCTGCATGTCGGCGGCAGGCTGTGCGGCTTGCCCGTGCGTGTCGTCGCCGGCAGCGAGGCGCTCGGCGATCTCAGCCAGCCGCGACGCGCCCGCGCGCCCTGCCGCCAGGACCAGCGGCGCCTCCAGCGCCTCGATTTCCGCAAGTGCACGCCGCCGGCTCGCCACCCACTCCGGCTCGGGACGCACCCACGAAGGCTCGTAATGGATCAGCCCGATATCCTGGCGCAGTCCGCCGTACTGGGCGAGCGCGCCTGCCGCGAGCGCGCTGCGCGTGCGGGCGTCCGCGGCGCGCGCGATGCGGCTCCATTGCGCCACGAGCGCCTTGAACGTCGCGTCGATCCGGCTGGCGATGCTCACCGGCCAGACGCGCGTGAAGACCAGATAGATCACGACGTTGCCGATCAGGATGCCGATCACGCGGTCGCGCGCGAGCGTCAGGTCGAACGCGGGCGCCGCGCCCTGGATCACGCACAGGAAGAACGCGAACGCGATCTGCATGCCCGCGTAGGCGATCCGGGCGGAACCCATCGCCACCCACGCGGCCAGCCAGGCGCCCGCGAACACCAGCGCCATCAGTTCGCCCACCGAGGTCAAACGCGGCGTGACGAACACGATCGCCGCCGTGCCGAGCAACGCGCCGACGAGACAGCCCGCAATGCGCAAGGTCAGCTTCTCGACGGTTTCGGCCGTGGTGCTGAGCGACACCATATAGCAGGTGATGAAGCACGTATGAATGCCCTGCCAGTCGAGTTGCTGGTACAGCACGTAGCAGAACATCGCCGCCGCGGTAGTCTTCAGCGCGTAACGGACGTGATCGGGGTTCGAGAAGGCATCGGCGTCGAAAAAGCCGCTGCGTGCAGGAGGCTCGGCGGTTTTTTCGGGAGCCGGAACAGGCGCGGCGGCGCCTTCCGCAGGCGGCACCGCGAAGCCCTCCAGCGCAGCGCGCAGGTCGGCAAGCACGAGCGCCGGTAGCGCGGCTCCCTCGGGCAGGTGCGGCATATCGAGCTTGACATCCACGGGATAGCCGCCCGCCTCCAGCATCGCGGCCATCTGCGTCATCGTTGCGGCAAGCTGTGCCGCACACGCGTCGGGCAGGCGCGCGCCGGACTCGCTCGCCGCAAAATCCGTCGCGACCAGGATCGCCGTGGTGGACGCCGCCGCCTGGCGCAGCGCCGCGCCGTCGGCCGGCACCAACGTGCCTTCGAGCGTCGAGAGCTTCAGCCACGTGAGGATCTGGTGATCGCCCTCGCGCATGCACGCTTCGAACGCGGCGCGCTCCTCGTCGCTCGCCGTGCCAGTGAGGCGGTGCGCAGCGAGCCTCAGGCGCCGCGCAAGCTGCGCGGTAGCAAGCCGGCGCGGCGACGGTGCGATCACGAGGTTCACGACGATCGCCACGCCGATGGGAATCGCAACCATCAGCCATGCGTACATCAGGCCACGCGTCGCCGCTTCGCCAAGCGGCGCGAGGCCGAGTTCGTCGAGCCCGAAGCCGACGATCATCGCCAGGATCGCGCCGATCGGACGAAGCTTGCTTGCCGACGTGGCGAATAGCAGTCCGAACGACAGGAGCGCCATGCTCGCCACGCGCAGCGGCGGCTGGTCGATCGTGAGGATCGCGAAGATCATTACGATCCCGATGATCACGGTCACGAGCAGCATCAAGGCGAACGACATGACCACGCTCGTCATGCGGTCGGGCCGGTTCAGGAAGAACACGATATAGACGGCAGTCGCGGCACCGGGCGTGCCGTAGCCGACCGTCACGAGCGCCGTGAGCGCGCAGATCAGCGCGATGCGTGTGACGATCGCGGCGCGGCCCGGAAACGGCGCGAGCAGCCTGGCGATTTCCCGCGGACCGGGCCGCCTGATGTCACCGGCAAGACTGGCCATGCCGGACCTCGACGATCGCACTGGCGCCGATGCGCACCAGTCTGTTGACCGGCGCGTCGATGCGCACGCGAACCGGGAAGCGTTGCGCCACGCGCACCCAGTTCACCGACTGCTGCACGTAAGGCAGGCTGCGCGGCAGGTTCACGCGGTCCGTGTCCATGATGCCCGCGCCGATGCCGATCACCTTGCCGCTCATTGGCTGTCTGCGGTCGATCATCGAGTACACGGTGGCGCAGTCGCCCACCTCGATGGCGCCGAGCGCCGTCTCGCGGAAGTTCGCCACGGCAAACCATTCGCCCGAGTGAACCAGCGTGAAGATGGACTGGTTCGGCGCGACGGTCTCGCCCGCGAGGATCGTCAGTCCCGTCACGTAGCCGTCGAACGGCGCGCGTACGACCGTATCGTCGAGGCCGCGCTGCGCGATCGCCAGCGCGGCTTCGCGCGCATGCAGCGCCGCGATCGCGTCGGTGTCGTCGCCTATCGTCTGCGCAGAGGAACGCTGCTGCACCTTCGCCTGCGCGAGCGAGACGCTCGCGTCGCGCTGCGCCACGACCGCCTGGTCGAGTTGCTGCGCGGACACATAGCCTTGCGCCTCGAGCGGCCGCAGGCGCTCGAGGCTGCGCGTCGCGAGGTCGTAGTTGTGCGTCGCACGACGAGTCTGGTCGGCCGCGATCGTCGCGTTCGACGTCTCGCCGATCAGCGTGCGGCGGCGCGTGGCGAGCGAGGCGCGCGCCAGCTCGACTTCGGCCTGCGCCTGCGCGACCGCGAGCCGGTACGGCACCGGATCGATTTCGAACAGCACGTCGCCTTTGGCGACATGCTGGTTCTCCTCCACGGGAACACGTATGATGCGGCCGCCCACCGGGGACGCGACGTGGACGACGTCAGCGTCGATGGACGCATCGTCGGTGGACGGATAGCGCGACGAGCGGTCGTACGCGTACCAAAGCGCCGCGGCGCCGAGCAGCACGATCACGACGGCGATCGCGCGACCCTTCCATGCATGTCGAGGATTCTGGCCGGCCATTTTCATGTCAGAGCTGCCCCGTTCCCCACAGCCAGACGAGCACCCCGGCGACGATGCCGATCGCGGTGCAGACGGAAAGCTGGTACGGCACCACGCGAATCCAGCCAGTCGAGATGAACACGCGATGCGCGACGAGCGCGCCCACGATGCCGATCATGGCGCTCACGAGCCAGTACGGAAAGTACGCACCGAAGAGCGACCAGGACGGCGCACCGCGGGCCACGCAACCCGCAAGCGGCATGAAAGCCACGAATGAACAAACGAGAGCGAGTCTGGGCCATGTACGTTGTTTCATCGTTTCTTCTACGCTTCATGACTGGGCTTCATGACTGGAATAGATGCTGAATTCCACTCGTACCGGCAACCCACGCGCGCATCGATGGGTTGCGTCCCGCATTCCCCAATTCACGGCAGCCCATCATAGCGCGGTTTGTCGCACCGCCGCCCCTGGGGCGCCTACTGGCTGCGCCGCTCGCGCTGCCGCGGGAACACGAGCGTAAAGCGCGTCACGCCGTTGCTGCTGGATGCTTGCCACGTGCCGCCGTGCAGCAACATGATGCTGCGCACGATCGAAAGCCCTAGCCCGCTGGACTCCGACGAGCGGTGCCGTGACGGATCGGCCCGATAGAAGCGGTCGAAGATCCGTTCGAGATGATGCGGCTCGATCGTCGGTCCGCGGTTTTCGACATGGAGCGTCGTGGCCTCCGGTCCTTGCTGCGCCACGGTCGAGATGGCCGTACCCGGCTCCGCATACCGCAAGGCATTCGCAAGCAGATTGCCCAGCGCACGGCGCAGCAGATCCGGATCCGCGCATACGTGGCCTTCGCCGCGCCATTCGAGGCTCACGTTGCGGTCCTCCGCGAGACCTTCGAAGTACTCCTGCATGCGCTCGAATTCCACCGCGAGCGGCACGTCCTTGCGCTCGATGGCGTTATCGGCCTGCTCGGTGCGCGCGAGGAACAGCATGTTGTCGATCATCTTCGACAGGCGTTGCAGCTCCTCGTAATTCGAACCGAGTAGCCGTTGGTAATACGCGATGTCGCGCGTCTGGCTCAAGCCGACTTCGGTCTGCCCGAGCAGATTGCCGATGGGCGTGCGCAGGTCGTGCGCCATGTCGGCCGATACCTGTTTCAACTGGGTGAACCCGCGCTCGAGCCGGTCGAGCATGCCGTTGAATGCGGCGATCAGTGCGTCGAGTTCGGGCGGCGTGGCGCGCTGCTCGATGCGCGTCGAAAGCGTGCTGACACCGATCGCCCCGGTTTGCGCCGCGAGAACACGCAACGGCTGCATGTTGCGGCGCGCGAGGACGAAAGCGAGCAAGGCGACGATAGTTGCGCCAGCGGAGGCAAATAGCAGTATCTGGTTGCGATATGCCCGCAGCAATTGCGTACGCTCGGTCAGCAAGCGGCCGGAGATGATCTGCAGGTCCTGTTTCCCAGCTACGTCGTGCGCCGCAGCGGCGACGTAGATGAACGGCGTCCCATCGGCCGCAACCGTATGCTGCACGGCGCCGAGTGTGAGCGGCATGTCGACCGGCACCGGCTTCATGTCCGGCACCGCCCGGTGACCGGGATTCACCGTAATGAGCGGCGCTTCACCCGGAAAGCCCACGATCAGCAGCGATTCCGTATTGCCGAGCATGTTCGCGAAAAGATGGGGCTTGTCGCGTATCAGCTCGCGCACGTCGACATCGTTCATCAGCGTGCGAAGCTGGTCCACACGCGTCACCAGCGCCGCGTCGTCGCGCACGATCAACTGCCGCTCCAGCCCGCGATACAGCAAGGTGCCGAGCAACGCCATCGCGGTAAAAACGATGAGCGCGTATAACACCGCAAGGCGCGTGGTGAGCGAAAGCCGCTTCATGCTTCGTACTCGAAACGGTATCCCACGCCGTGAATCGTATGAATCAGACGAACCGGGAACGGGTCGTCGATCTTCTGCCGCAGCCGGCGCACCGCCACATCGACCACGTTGCTGTCGCTGTCGAAGTTCATGTCCCAGACGCGCGAAGCGATCAGGGCGCGCGATAGTACCTGACCTTGATGCTCCAGAAAGAACGCCAGCAGGTTGAATTCCTTGTTGGTGAGCGTGAGGCGCGCGCCGCCCCGGTCGACTCGCCGCTTCGGCACATCGACCCGCAGATCCCCGACTTCGAAGACCTGCTCCTCCTGCTTTTGTGGCTGGCCGCGCCGCAGTATGATGCGGATACGCGCCAGCAACTCGGCAAACGAGAAAGGCTTGACGAGATAGTCGTCGGCGCCGAGATCGAGGCCCTTGAGCCGGTCTTCTAGCGTGCCCCGTGCGCTCAGGAACAACACTGGAGTCTTGATGCGGGCACCGAGCTTCTTCATGACGGTCCAGCCGTCCATCTCCGGCATCATCACGTCGAGCAGGATCAGGTCGTAAGCCATCTCCTGTGCGAGGTGCAGCCCGTCGATGCCGTTCGTGGCCACGTCCACCACGTAGCCGGCTTCCGTCAAGCCGTTCTGGATGTACTCGCTGGTCTTGGCTTCGTCTTCGATGACGAGAATTTTCATGGCGTCGATCCCTGCACTCTCATGCGCGTGTCACTGATTCTGTGCTCGTTTTGCGCCCCTATGCCAGCCAGGCGTGATAGCAGTCTAGGCAGTGCGTTCCAACAGGGCCGTTACTCAATCATTACAGAGAAATGACGAAGTGCAGCGTGTTCTCTCCCTGATATTTTTTTGTAATGGCCCGGTCACGCTGCTGTTTTTGCCCAGTGCCTAGACTGCGAATCCGTTGTACCGCAGACCGACTTGCGCGGCACCGTTTCCGCGGAGTGCGATGGATCACCGGTACCGCACATTCCTCCAATGACCCACTAAGGAGTCCTCCATGGAAGCCACGCACAACACGGCAAAACTCACCCAACGCATGACGATTGGCGACTTCCTGTTGCGCCGCCTCGAGGAAGCCGGCATTCGTCATTTGTTTGGCGTCGCTGGCGACTACAATCTCGCGCTGTTGCAGCAACTCCACGATACCGGTGCGCTGGAATGGGTCGGCACCACGGGCGAGTTGACCTCCTCTTATGCCGCGGACGGTTATGCGCGGCTCAACGGCCTGGGCGCGCTGCTCGTCACGAACGGGGTCGGCGCGTTGAGCGCACTGAACGGCGTGGCCGGCGCCTACGCCGAGCACGTCCCCGTCATCTGCATCAGCGGTTCGATCCCGCTGCGCTCCATCGATCGCGGCCTCGGCATGCATCACACCATGGCCGACGGCAACTTCGACCACTTCCTGCGCGCCTATGCGCCGGTGACGGTCGCCCAGGCGAGGATCACGCCGCGCAACGCCGTCGTCGAGATCGACCGGCTGATCCTCACCGCCTGGCGGGAAAAGCTCCCGGTTTATATGGAGCTGCCTTCCGACATCGCCTACCTCGAGATCGAGGTGCCGGCCGCGCCGCTCGTTCTTGCCCACGTTCCGAGCGATCCGGAACGGTTGCAAACGTGCATCGCCGCGCTCGCCCAACAGTTTTCCGCAGCAACGGCACCGGCGATCCTCGTGGATACGGACGCCGACCGGTTCGGCGTCGCCCCCGAACTCGTGGCGCTCGCGGAAAAGCTCCAGGCCCCGGTCGCGGTGATCAACGCCGCCAAGGGCGTGATCGACGAATCGCACCCGCAGTATGTCGGCATCTACGCCGGCAACGGCAGCGAGCCTGGGGTACAAGAGACGATCGAGAGCAGCGACTGCCTGCTCGCCGTGGGCTACCGGCCGATCGAAGTGACGACGGGCGATTTCTCGGCAACGCTTCCGGCCCGCACGATCCACGCGCGTGCGCACGCCGTTGACATCGGCGAAGACAACTATCAGGCGGTGACGCTCAAGGAGGTGCTACGGGGCGTGATCGATGCCATCCCGCTGGTTGCGACGCGCGTGCAAGGCCCGGTCGACGCGCCGGCCGCCCGCATGCACGTCGAGGCTGCCGCGAAGCTGACGCAAGCCGCCTACTGGCAGGCTGTCCAGGATTATCTGCGGCCCGGCGACGTCCTGTATGTCGACAACGGCACGTCGTTTTCCCTGCTCGGCCTGAAGTTGCCGCCGGGCTGCACGTTCATCGGATCGATCAACTGGGGATCGATTGGCTATTCGGTCGGCGCCCTGCTCGGCGCGCTGACTGCGGCGCCCGAACGCCGCCACGTGTTGCTCATCGGCGATGGTTCGTTCCAGGTCACGGCGCAGGAGTTGTCGACCATTCTGCACCACGACCACAAGCCGGCAATCCTGCTGATCAACAATGGCGGCTACACCATCGAACGCGGCTACCTCGGCAAGACCGAGCCCTACAACGACATCGCGAACTGGGCCTACGCGGAACTGCCGAAAGTGCTCCATCCGGGCGCCGCCGTGCAGTCGTTCGTGGCCAGGACCTGCGGGGATCTGCAAAACGCCCTCGCCGCGCCGAACGACAGACTGGTTTTCGTCGAATCGATCATGGACGCCTGCGATGCGCCCGCGCCGATCACGCGCAGCAGCAATCTGGGCGCCGAACTCGACTACGGTCCGCGCGGCCCGCAGCACCGCGAGGGGCTCCAACTGCGGTAAAGCAAGAACGCCGCCTCGCAAAGACTCAGGTCTGCGATGGCGGCGCGTGTTGTTTCTCGCGCAAGAAGCCGGGCACGCAATCAATGCTGCGCAATCTTCCCGCCGAGTTCATCGTCGACGAACGCGCGCACGATATCCTTGAACGACGCGTCGCCTTGCAGGCCAAGCTGGGTCGCGCGTGCAATGTCCCACTGCGCGGGCCAGCTGCCGACGATCTTCTCCACACGCTCATCCGCCTTCCATTCGATCCGTGCCGCGACGGCATCGCCCGCCACGTCGCGCAGCGCGGCGATCATCTCGTCGACCGTCACCGAGACGCCCGGCAGATTCACCGTGCGCCGGTTGCCGAGCGCGGCGCCGTCGACCTCGCATCCGGCAACGAGGCATTCGATGGCCTTGCGCGGCGAGAGCAGCCACAGCCGCGTCGAACCGCTCACCGGGCACACCGTCGGCTCACCGTTGAGCGGCTCGCGAACGATGCCGCTGGCAAACGAGGACGCCGCTGCATTCGGCTTGCCTGGGCGCACGCTGATGGTCGGCAGACGCAGCGCGCGGCCATCGACGAAACCGCGCCGCGAGAAATCATTGAGCAGCAACTCGGCGACGGCCTTTTGCGCGCCGTACGACGACTGCGGATTCAATGCGGTGTCGTCGTGGACGACCTCGGGCAGTTCGCCGCCATAGACGGCGACCGAACTCGTGAACACGACGCGCGGCCGATGCCCGCGCTCGCGGCACACGTCGAGCAGCAGCCTCGAGGCGTCGAGATTGATCCGCATGCCGAGATCGAAGTCCGCTTCCGCCTGGCCGCTGACGATCGCCGCGAGATGAAAAATCGCCGCCGTCTTCTCGTCGATGATGCGTTCAAGCACGCTGCGCTCGGCAATGTCGCCGACTTCCACCCGCACGCGTTCGTCAGCCGGTCCCGGCGCCGCGACGACGTCGAGCAGCACCAGTTCGGTGATCGGCTCGCGCTGCCCGTCCGCGCCCTTCAGTTCGCCGCGTGCGAGCAGCTCGCGCGCGAGACGCTGGCCCAGAAATCCCGCACCGCCCGTGATCAGTACTTTCATGTCGCTGTGGTTCCTCCAGTGTGTCCGTCGAATGCGCTCAGGTCTGTGCGCTCAGCTGCGCGCCTTCACGTACGGCCTGATCCATCCAAGCCCTTCCGATGTGCCGGCGCGCGGCCGATATTCGCAACCGACCCAGCCGTCGTAGCCAAGTGCGTCGATCAGCGAGAACAGATACGGGTAGTTCACTTCGCCAAGATCCGGCTCGTGCCGCTCGGGCACGCCCGCAATCTGGATATGCCCGATGCCCTTGATGTCACGCTTGAGCTTGACGGCGAGATCGCCTTCGACAATCTGGCAGTGGTAGAGATCGAACTGCACTTTCAGGTTCGGCGCACCGACTTCCGCGCAGATCGCCTGCGCGTCGTCTTGCCGGTTCAGAAAGAAGCCGGGAATATCGCGTGTGTTGATCGGCTCGATGACGACGGTAATGCCGTCCGCCTGGGCGGCCTGCGCCGCATAGGCAAGGTTCTTCAGATACACCTCGCGATGCGCGGCGCGCGATTGCTCCGGTTTGATCAACCCGGCCATCACGTGCAGCTTGTCGTTGCCGAGTACACGCGCGTATTCGAGTGCGGTCTCGATACTGCGGCGAAACTCGTCCTCGCGGCCCGGCAGCGACGCGGTCCCGCGCTCGCCCGCCGCCCAGTCACCCGGCGGCGCATTGAACAGCGCTTGAGTGAGGCCGTTGTCGTCAAGACGCTGCTTGATGTCGGCGGCCGGAAACTCATAAGGGAACAGAAACTCCACAGCCTCGAAACCGTCGCGCGCGGCAGCAGCGAAGCGGTCGAGAAACGCGTGTTCGTTGTACATCATCGAAAGATTGGCGGCGAAGCGTGGCATCGAAGCGACTCCTTGAATACGGTAAGCGTTACCAGCGCGCGCCGAACACCGTGCGCAACTCCTCGAGCGCGGTGTCGTCGAGCGGCGCGGGGCGCGGGTTCGTCATCAGCCACAAACGCGCCGTCTCTTCCAGTTCTTCGATTACGTACGAAGCCTGCGAAACGGAACGCTCCCACACGACCGGCCCGAGCCGCTCGAGCAGCACGCCGCGCACGCCATCGGCGAGCGAGGCGATCTGTTGCGCGACTTGCGGATCGCCAGGACGCCGGTAGCGGATCAGCGGAACGTGCCCGACCTTCATGACGTAGTACGGCGTGATGGGCGGCAACACGTCGGCGTCGCTCCAGACGCCT
Source organism: Paraburkholderia nodosa (assembly GCF_001718195.1). Lineage (GTDB taxonomy): Bacteria > Pseudomonadota > Gammaproteobacteria > Burkholderiales > Burkholderiaceae > Paraburkholderia > Paraburkholderia nodosa_A. The sequence goes on along the minus strand of NZ_MCNV01000052.1, from coordinate 8,368 downwards.
GCGAGCGTCAGCGCGACAAGGTGTGTCGAATGCGTGTGCACGATGCCGCGCGCTTCACGGTTACGCTCGTAGACGCCGCGATGCAGCGCCAGCGTTTTCGACGGCTTGCCGCCCGAAACCGCATTGCCGTCGAGGTCGACCTTCGCGATCTCCGCGGGATCGAGCCGACCCAGGCAGGCATCCGTCGGCGTGATGAGCCAGCCGTCGTCGAGCCGCGCGCTGATGTTGCCCGCGCTGCCGACGGTGTAGCCGCGCTCGTAGAGGCTCGCGCCCGTCACGCAGATTTCCTCGCGGACTTTCGCTTCGCTGCTCGTGTGAATGGCCGCCGTCATTTCGCACCTCCGTCGAGCATATGCAGCGCCTTCGCGAAGAAGTCGACTGCGCCGAAGTTGCCGGACTTGAGCGCGAGCGCAAGTGGTTCGGCCGCGATGGTGGCGGTGGCGGGCACGCCTGGATCGATCTGCTTGCCGATGCGCAGCATGTCGACGCCCAGCGCCTGCACCACCGCGCCCGAGGTCTCGCCGCCCGCGACAACGAACTTGCGTACGCCGAAATCGCGCAGCCCGCGCGCAATCGACGCGAGCGTGCGCTCGACCAGTTCGCCGGCTTGCGCCACACCGAGTTCGCGCTGTGTCGCCTTCACCTCGTCGGGCGATGCCGTCGCGTAGATCAGCACGGGTTGCTGTGCCGCGCGCATGTGCTCGCGCGCGAAGGCCAACGCTTGCTCGACGACGGGCTCGCCGCGCGCCGCCGCAAGCGGGTCGATGCGGAACGCGGGACGCGTTTCGCGCCATGCGGCCACCTGGGCATTCGTCGCCTTCGACGCACTGCCCGCCAGCACCGCCGACGCGCCGTCGATACGCGGCAACTCGCCTGCATCGGCGGCATCGGCGAGCAAACCGGCGCGGCGGAAATTCGCGGGCAACCCGAGTGCGACGCCCGAGCCGCCCGTGATCAGCGGCAGGCCCGCGCACGCCTCGCCGAGCGTGTAGAGATCGGCATCCGAGACGGCATCGGCGATTGCCATGCGCACGCCGTCGGCCCGCAGCGCGCCGATCGAGGCGTGCACGGCTTGCGCGCCTCGCGCCACGGCGTCGTATCTCACGAGACCGACTTTCGAGCGCGTCTGACGTTGCAGCACGCGCACGAGGTTCGCGTCCGTCATCGGCGTAAGCGGATGATGCTCCATGCCCGACTCGTTCAGCAGCACGTCACCAACGAACAGATGCCCGCGATAGATCGTGCGGCCGTTTTCCGGAAACGCGGGACAGGCGATGGTGAACGGCACGTCGCCTTCGATGGTCGACAGCGCGTCGAGCAGCGCGTCGGCCACGGGCCCGATGTTGCCTTGATCGGTCGAATCGAAGGTCGAGCAGTACTTGAAGAAGAACTGGCGGCAACCTTGCGCGCGCAGCCATTCGAGGGCGGCAAGCGACTGCGCCACGGCGTCGGCAGCAGCGATCGTGCGCGACTTCAGCGCGACCACGAGCGCGTCGGCTTCGATGCGCGTGTCGGCGCCGGGCACGCCGATCGTCTGCACGGTGCGCATCCCGCCGCGCACCAGCATGTTCGCGAGATCGGTCGCGCCCGTGAAATCGTCGGCGATGCAGCCGAGCAGCGGCTTTGCGGCAGAGGCGTTCGTGTTTGTCATGTTGTTGCACCCTTCCCCGCTCAGCGCTTCGCGGGCACATCGATGCCCGGGAAAATCTTAATCACGGCCGAATCGTCTTCGCCGCCGTGACCTGCCGTCGAGGCCATCATGAACATCTGATGCGCAGCCGCCGACAACGGCAGCGGAAACTTCGAGCGTCGCGCGGTATCGAGCACGAGGCCGAGATCCTTGACGAAGATGTCGACGGCCGACAGCGGCGTGTAGTCGCCGTTGAGAATGTGCGGCACGCGGTTCTCGAACATCCACGAGTTGCCGGCGCTGTGCGTAATCACGTCGTAGAGCGCATCGGGATCGACGCCTTCGCGAAGACCGAGCGCCATCGCCTCGGCGGCGGCGGCGATGTGCACACCCGCGAGCAACTGGTTGATGATCTTCACCTTCGAGCCCGCGCCATGCTGCTCGCCCAGCCGGTACACCTTGCCCGCCATCGCGGCGAGCACGTCCTCGCACGCGGCATATGCGGCGGCGGGCCCGGACGTCATCATCGTCATTTCGCCCGATGCCGCGCGCGCCGCGCCGCCCGATACGGGTGCATCGAGCAGTTGCAGGCCGGCCGCTTCCACACGGCGGCCGAGGTCGATCGCGAAGTCGGGCGCAACCGTCGCGCACGCAATCACGACGCCGCCCGGCTTCATCGAATGCACCGCACCCTGCTCGCCGAACAGCACCGTTTCCGTTTGCGCGGCATTGACGACGAGCGTGACGACCACGTCGCACCGCGCGCCAAGCTCGGCGGGACTCGCGCAGGCCGTGCCGCCGGCGGCCACGAACTGGTCGAGCACTTCGCGGCGCACGTCGCATGCATGGACGTTGAAACCGCCGCGCAGCAGCGAACGCGCGACACCCATGCCCATCGCGCCCAGACCAATCACTCCGACATTTCTCGACATACCTTTTCCTCTACGAACAGGGCCGCAGACAGTGCGCCGCGGATTGCGCGAGCGAATGCATCTGCGAACTCAGCCGATACCGGCTTCGGCCAGACGGCGCGCCGCGTTGTACATGTGGGTTTGCGCGGCATTGCGCGCGGCCATCGGGTCGCCTGCGCGGATCGCGGCGGCGATCGCGGCGTGTTCGTCGCGCACCTGCCGCGAGAAGTCCTCGCGCAGCGCCTCGTTGCGGCGCGTGATGACCGTGCCCGCTTCGAGGTATTGATTGAGAAACGTCAGCGTCTTCAGAAAGTACGGATTGCCCGTCACGCTGGCGATCGCGCGGTGAAACGCGACGTCTTCGGCAACGCCGTCGCGGCCTTCGGCGACGGCCTCATCGATCTTCTTGAGTGCGGCGTCGATCGCCACCATGTCGGCGTCGGTGCGGCGCATGGCGGCTTCCGCCGCGACTTCGGCTTCGATCGCGCGGCGCACCGCAAGGATCTGCAGCACCGAGCCGCCTTCCATCGCTTCCGCGTAGTCGATGCGCAGCGGCCGGATCGCGCCATGCGCGGCCACGTACACGCCGCTGCCCTGACGCGGCTCGACCACGCCTTCGTTCTTCAGACGCGAAATGGCCTCGCGGATCACCGTGCGGCTGACGCCGAACTCCAGGGCGAGCACGGCTTCCGTCGGCAGCTTGCCGCCGCGCGCGAACGTGCCTTTGTCGATCTGTGCGAGCAGCTGTTGCGCGACCGTGTCGCTCAGCGCCCGGTTGGGAATCTTCTCGAACATATCAGCAGATTTGCCACGTCATAAGGTCATCATACAAATTTTGGGACATGGGTCTGCATTGGGGAGAACCCTTAAAGCTAACCCCGGGTGTCACACGGCGCCTTTCGGAAAGCGCGCCGTCATGCGGTCATTCAGGAAGGTCGTCTATTTCGAGATCGAGGAGCGCCATGCTCATCGACTTGCCGTGCGCATCCAGCGCCAGCGAACGCGTCACGCCCCCACCCAGCGCGTTGCCGAGCACGAAATTGAACGCGTCGAGAAGCGGTAGTTCGTAGCGCACGACCTCGCCTTTGACGACGTCGGCGAGATGCGCCTTGACGCGCTCCGGCGTCAAGACGTTGTGCAGATGGGCGTAGTGCTTCGCGTCGTAGCAAATCACCGAGATGTTCAGCGTATTGCCTTTGTCGCCAGTGCGGCCATGGGCCAGTTCACGCAGTTTCATCGCTTGCCTCGACAACCTGGAATACCGGATTTACCTGTTCGCGTGGCAGCAAGACAGACTGCACGGCGAGCACCTCCCGAGTCGATTTCGTGACGCCCCCGCCGCCCGCAGGTCCGTTGGTGTAGAGCGTTTCGACCTCGTTGCCGATTCGCGCCGCTTCCTTTGCGTTCGCCGCGCGCCCTGCCACGCGAACGCGTACTTCGTACGGCGCGTCGTGACGTGCCGCGAGGGCGTCGCCATAGAGCGCATTCACGCCGATCAGGTCAAAACGCAGTTCGCTCGTGTCGACGCCCGTGGTCGCGAGGCGCTCCCGCACGATGTCGAGCGCAAGTCGCGCACGTTCAACCGCGCCCGGTCCGCCGTAGGAAATCTGCCCCTCTCCGATATAGCCATCGACATACGCGACCGATACCTTCAGTGTTCCCGTACGTGTACTGCCGCGCCCGCCGGTCACGCGCACGCGGTCTTGCGCCTCTTCCTCGACGCGCACCCCGCTGAAGTCAGCGACGACATCGGGCTGAAAGTAGCGTTGCGGATCGTGAATCTCGTAGAGCAATTGTTCCTTGCATGTCGCCTCAGTCACGCGGCCGCCCGCATGCGGCACCTTCGTCACGACGACGCTGCCATCGGCGCCGACTTCGCCGATCGGAAAGCCTAGCCGCGCGAGATCCGGCACGTCCTTGAAACCGGGATCGGCGAAATAGCCACCTGTCACCTGTCCCGCGCACTCGAGCAAATGGCCGACGACGGTCGCCTGCCCGAGCGTGTTCCAGTCGTCCATGCGCCAGCCGAACTCGTGAATGAGCGGCGCGGCGAACAACGACGGGTCCGCGACGCGACCCGTGAGCACGATATCCGCGCCCGCCGCGAGCGCCTCGACAATCGGCGCTGCGCCGAGATACGCATTTGCCGAAACGATGCGGTCCGTGTAGGCGCTGACATCGTCGCCGGACTCTTCGAAGCGCAGTTGGGAACGCAGGACGACATCGAGCACATCGTCACCGGTAACTGCGGCAATCTTCAGTCCGCTGAGTCCAAGTTCCTGCGCAATCCGCGCCGTCTTGATCGCCGCCGCGCGTGCATTGGCCGCGCCCATGTTCGAAATGATGCGTACGCGGTTGCGCACGGCGACCGGCAGTACGGCGCGCATGCGGGCTTCGAGCAGCGGATCGTAGCCGAGAGCGGCATCGTGACGGCGCGTTTGTTGGGCGATCGCGACCGTGCGTTCCGCGAGGCATTCGAACACGAGGTAGTCCAGCGCGCCATGCTCGGCGAGTTCGACAGCGGGTTCGATGCGGTCGCCCGAGTAGCCTGCACCCGCGCCTATCCGTACGCGCCTTGGTGATTCGGTCCGGTTCATGACTTCTGCCACTCCTCTTTACAGCGGAAACACGCCCAGCACGACGCACGCGATCGTCATGACGATCGACGCGCCGAACAGCAGCGGAAACGTGAACTTCTGATGATCCGCGAGATCGATTCCACACAGGCCGACGACGAGAAACGTCGCGGGCGTGAGCGGGCTCACGGGAAAACCGGTGGTCATCTGGCCGAGCAGCGCGGCCTGCCCGATGTGCACCGCCGGCACGCCGAGCTGCGACGCCACTTCGGCGATCACCGGCAGCACGCCGAAATAAAACGAATCGGGGTCGAAGAGCATCGAGAGCGGCATCGACAGCACGCCGAGCACGACCGGAATGTGCCCCGCAAACGCAGGCGGCACGAAACCGACCGCGGCCTGCGCCATCGCCTTGAGCATGCCGCTGCCCTGCATGATGCCGGTGAACACGCCCGCTGCGAGCAGAATGCCCGCCATCATCAGCGCGGCGCGCGCGTGGGCGTCGATGCGCTTGCGCTGCATGTCGACGTTCGGGTAATTCACCATCAGCGCGACGCACAAGCCCACCATGAACATGATCGCGGGCGGAATTTTCTCGCCCATCACGACCATCGTGCCGAGCACGACGATCGTCAGCACGATGTTGAACCAGAAGTGCTTCGGGCGGCGCAGCGCCTGTTCCTCGGGTGTGAGCTCGCGTTTGGGTAGCGGAACTGTGCCGCTGGCGGAAGAATAGCCGAGGCGCTTTTCCTCGCGCCGGCCGAGCCACCAGGCCATGCTGAACACGAACACGAGGCCGATCGCCTGGACCGGAATCAACGGATTGAAAAGCGCCGAAATCGGCAGATGCAGCGACGCCGATGCGCGGATCATCGGCCCCGTCCACGGCAGGAAGTTGATGCCGGCCGCCATCGAAACGGCCGCCGCGAGCACGCGCTTGTCCATGTTCAGGCGCTCGTATAGCGGCAGCATGGCCGGGATGGTGACGAGAAAGCAGACCGCGCCCGAGCCGTCGAGGTGAATGAGCAGCGCGAGCAGCGTCGTGCCCACCACGATGCGCGTCGGCTTGGTGCCGACCGTGCGCAGGATGCGGTCGATGATCGGATCGAGCGTGCCCGCATCCGTGATCGTGCCGAAATAGAGAATCGCGAACACGAACATGCCGACGACCGGCGCGAGGCCTTTCAATCCGTCGATGACGAACTTGCTCGTCTGAAAGCCGAATCCGCCGATCAGCGACGCGACGAGCGGCACGATGATGAGCGCGACGAGCGGCGACATACGTTTTGAAAGAATCGCGGCCAGCAGCACCACGATCGTCACGAGCCCCAGCAAAGGCAGCATGTTGTGTCTCCAGTCTTGTCTTTTAGTGCGGACCAGCGTAAGTTCGGCGCTTCAATAACGCAATTGAAATGAATTGATCGTAGCAATCACAGTTCGTTATGGATCTCAATCTACGCGACATTCGTGCTTTCGTGACCGTGGCGCACGCGGGCAACTTCACGCGCGCGGCGGCGCGGCTGCATTTGTCGCAGCCCGCGCTGACCGTGCAGATTCGACGCCTCGAGGAAACGGTGGGTGCGCGTTTGTTCGATCGCAACAGCCGCAGCGTTGCGCTGACCCAGACGGGCCGCGAATTGCTGCCTATCCTGACGCGATCGCTAAGCGATATGGAGCAGGCTCTTAGAGATGCGCGCGCGCTCGGCGACGGGTCGAGCGGCACAGTGCGACTCGCGTGCCTGCCGACCTTCGCCGCCAGCGCGCTGCCCGAGTTGATCCGGGCGTTTCGCCAGCGCGTGCCACAGGCGCGGTTTCAGGTTCGCGATGTCGTCGCGAGCGCTGTCAACGCGCTCGTGCGCAATGAAGAGGTGGATATCGGTCTGACGGGCGGGCACAGCGTCGATGCGACGCTCGATGTCCTGCAGACGGGCGAAGACCGGCTGGTGATCGTGTGCCCGAAGACCCACCCGCTAGCCCGCAAGCGCAAGGTGACGGTCGACGACTTCGCTTCGATGCCGCTCGTGCTGACCGCGCCGGGAACGAGTGTGCGCGCTGTCGTAGACGCCGCGCTGGCGAACGCCCGTTGCACGCCCGATATCGCGTGCGAGCCGATGTACATGATGACCGCCGTTGCGATGGTGCGCGGCGGCCTCGGGATCTCGGTTCTTCCGGAGTCCGCGCGCGAAGTGCACGCGGAGCGAGGTCTCGTTATGCGGCCGATCGATGATCCGGCATTCGTGCGCCCGATTGCGCTTGTCAAGAAACGTGGACGGACGCTGCCTCGTGTGACGGAGGATTTTGTCGATACGGTCGATCTTGGGGGCAAGGCGGCGGGGTAACGCGGCCTACACGTAGCGGTCGGCCCTCTGCACTGTCGTTCCGAAAATGGTGAGCAGTCGTTCGCGCTTGTCTGGTATGGGTGTGCCGTCCCAATCGGTGCGGCTCAACGACCGCCGCCGTGCCCCGTTCGTACCGTTAAACGATTCGAAACCGCTCTGACGCCGCGAACTGATCTTGCCGCGATACTGGCCCGCTCGATCTGCGAGCGCTGTGGTACCCACCCAGTCAGCGTAACGATGCCACCGCGCACCTGTACGTGAATATTCATGGAGTTCACCCCAGGATTGCGCACGAGGGCCCGACGGACGTCGCCAGCCAGCATGGCATCGGACCTCCGTCGCGGCGCGGACGTCGCAACCGCCGCCGTTTGCGCGGACGTGTCGACAGCTGGACTTACGCCTGTTTGTGCGCTGGCACGGGGCACGCCGCCCGCGATGGCAAATGCCAGCGTGACACAAACGACTTGTCCTCCAAGGCGACTTCCCATGCTCCCCCCCAGTGTCGACTTACGAACGGCACCTCGCGACGAATGTTCTCGCGCGAGCCCAACAGCGTGCGCAACGCCAGGACGGACACCCGGCGTGCTCATACGTGAATGTCGTCACTGCTCAATATAGACAGTATGACTTTCGCTGCGCACGAGGCTGACCGCCGCGCGGAGGTGAAACGCGGGTTAGCACGAATGCCAGAGCCGCAAGAGTATGGTCTAAGCCAATACTCAACAGCCTGTTTCCGGCACGGAGGTCAGCGTGAATAACGATAGCACGGTGTTTGTCGGCCTGGATGTTCACAAGGATTCGATCGTGGTCGCGTATTCTGTCGGGTTTGGCGAAGTAGAGGCCCTCGGCAAGATTGCGCCTCGAGCCAATGATATCGATCGCTTGTGCAAGCGCATGCAGTCAAAAGCATCG
>NZ_MCNV01000051.1 GCF_001718195.1 Paraburkholderia nodosa | reverse complement strand
ATATCGCAGCGACGACACGGTGGTACGCGTGGGGTGGAATGGAGAACTCCGTTTCCGGTGCCGGTGTTTCAAGGTTTCAAATGCGCTGCACAAGCTGCCGGTTGCGGTGCGCCCCAGCGCAGGAAGCGGCAACCGCTATGACCTGTTTTTCCTGCATCATCATTTCGGAACCATCAACCTGGACCATCCCGAATGAGCGGATCATGTGTTACCCATGTCCCCGCACACCTGTTACCCATGTCTCCGGTCCATACACCGCCGCAAAGAAAGTAGGTGCCGCCCCGCACAGGGGCAACGCCTGCATACCGACGCGAAAACAAGGAAAGGCCAAAGAACCCAGAACAAAGACAAAAAAAGCGGCCAATCAAATCAGCAACTCAAGCGAGTGATAAAGCCGCCTACGCTCAGGATTAGCAGAAGCCTCACCAGCATGAATCGCCTCCTTGAGGCACTCCAGAAAGCACTCAGCCGCAGCAGAAAGCGGCACACCGCGCCGGGCAACCACGCTCACCACCGTGCGATCCACCTCCTCCTGAAGCGCGAGCGCACGCAAATTGTCGCGCGCAAACCGCGTTTCCACCAACGGCCACGGAAAAATACTCACCATATCCGTGTTCATGATAAGCCCCATCGCCACCACGAACGAGTGCGCTAAATGCACGTTGTTCGGCATCGGGAGACCGTGACGCAGGAAAACATCGTCGGCGATCATCTCCTTGCTGGCCGGGTCCCAGTTGAGCAACCATTCGCAATCCTGAAGTTCTTTCAGCGATTGCGCATGCGAGAGCGGATGGTCCTTGCGTACCACCACGGCCGACTCCGTGGCGAAGATCGGCGTCTGCGTGAATTCCGCATGCAGCGAAGCGGGCCCGGGCTTGCCTAGCGAAAAGTCGAGCGACCCGTCGCGCAGCCGCGGCATCACGATATTGAGCAGGCCCTCGTAGAACTCAAGCTGCATGCCGGGCATGCGCTCGCGAAACAGCGTGACGGCGTCGGGCAAAAAGGACAGGGCGAGCCACGGCGTCACCCCGATCGCGAGCTTGCCGCCGCCGCGCCCGCGCCGCGCATCGAGTTCGTCCTGGGCGCGCGACATCTGGTGCACGACCAGCCGCGCATGAACGAGCAGCGCCTGTCCCGCCTCCGTGAAGGCGATGCCGTTCGCATTGCGCGTGACGAGCGCGATTTGCTGCTCGGCTTCGAGCTCGCGTACCGCTTTCGTTGCCGCCGCCGGCGAGATGCCAAGCGCACGCGCGGCCGCACGAATGCTGCCGGTATCGGCCATGGCGACGAGCGCGCGGAACTGATGAAACTTCATAGGGATAACCCGAGTGCGCACTTCTGGTTGGCGGGCCAACTATTTTAGGGCTGTCGGCCAAAAGGAGACGTCATTATTCTCAAGCGAATTCACACTCACGCTCGCCCTGGAGGGAATTCGTATGAACACGATGGCTATCCCGGCCGCAATCGCCGCGATCGAAGAGGAGATGATCGCGCTGCGCCACGTGATCCACGCGCATCCCGAACTGGGCTTCGAAGAATTCGTCACGAGCGACCTCGTCGCGCAGCGCCTCACCGAGTGGGGCTACGAGGTGCACCGCGGGCTGGGCGGCACCGGTGTCGTGGGCACGCTCAAGGTGGGCGAAGGCACTCAGCGCCTCGGTCTGCGCGCCGACATGGACGCGCTCCCCATCCACGAAAACACCGGCCTCGATTACGCGAGCCGCATTCCGGGCAAAATGCACGCGTGCGGCCACGACGGTCACACGGCCATGCTGCTCGCAGCGGCGAAACATCTCGCGCAGTCGCGCAACTTCAGCGGCACGCTGCACCTCATTTTCCAGCCCGCCGAAGAAGGCCTGGGCGGCGCGAAGCGTATGCTCGACGAAGGCCTTCTCGAACGTTTTCCCTGCGACGCCGTGTTCGCCATGCACAACATGCCGGGCTTTCCGACCGGCAAACTTGGCTTTCGCGCGGGGCCGTTCATGGCTTCATCGGACACGGTCATCATCGACATCGACGGGCGTGGCGGTCATGGCGCGGTGCCGCATAAGGCGATCGACCCGGTGGTGGTGTGCGCCAACGTCGTGCTCGCGCTGCAGACCATCGTGTCGCGCAACGTGCCGCCGCTCGACATGGCGATCGTCACCGTGGGCGCGATCCATTCGGGCGACGCGCCCAACGTGATTCCGCAAACCGCGCAGATGCGCCTCTCGGTGCGCGCGCTGCGCCCCGAAGTGCGTGACTTGCTGCAGGAGCGCATCACGTCGCTCGTGCATGCGCAGGCAAGCGCCTACGGCGCGACGACGCGCATCGACTATCAGCGCCGCTACCCGGTGCTCGTGAACGACGCGGCGATGACGGCGTTCGCGCAGGATGTGGCGCGCGACTGGCTCGGCGAAGACGGCCTCATCCACGACATGGCGCCGCTCACCGGCAGCGAGGACTTCTCGTTCCTGCTCGAGCGCTGCGCGGGCAGCTATCTCATCATCGGCAACGGCGACGGGGAGGGCGGCTGCATGGTGCACAACCCCGGCTACGACTTCAACGACGATTGCCTCGCCACCGGCGCGGCATACTGGGTGCAGCTCGCCGAACGCTTCCTGCGCGGCTGAAGCTCAAAGCCGGCGGGTAAACGCACCACGATACGAGACACGAGACACGAGACACGAGACACACGAGGAGACACCCGATGAACGCCACGTCGATTCAGGCGCCGGCCGCTGCCGCCCCGGCTTCCACGCGCCGCTCGCGCGCGAAGGCCATCTTCGCGATCACGCTCGGCAACGGGCTCGAGTTCTTCGACTTCACGGTCTACAGCTTCTTTGCGTCGATCATCGGCTCGCTGTACTTCCCGGTGCACGGCTCGCTGAACCAGTTGATGCTCGCCGTGGGCAGCTTTGGCGTGGGTTTCGTCGTGCGTCCGATCGGCGGCATCGTGATCGGTGCGTTTGCGGACCGCGTCGGCCGCAAGGCCGCCATGACGCTCACGCTCTGGCTCATGGCGCTCGGCTCGGCGCTCATCGCGTTCGCGCCCACTTATGCGCAGATCGGGCTCGCGGCGCCCGCACTGATCCTGCTCGCGCGTCTCGTGCAAGGCTTCGCGGTGGGCGGCGAAGTGGGCGCCTCGACATCGCTCCTGCTCGAATACGCCGACGACCGTTCGCGCGGTTTTTACGGCAGCTGGCAATTCGTGAGCCAGGGCCTGAACACGGTGTGCGGCGCGCTCATCGGCGTGGCGCTGTCCACCATGCTCTCGCAGGCCGCGCTCGAAAGCTGGGGCTGGCGCGTGCCGTTCGTGATCGGCATGCTCGTCGTGCCGGTGGGCGTGTACATCCGCCGTCATCTCGACGAAACGCTCGCGAACCCCGTCGAAGTCGAAGACGCCGAACCCGTGGCCGACGTGGCGCGGCCGCTGCGCGAGATTTTCGGGCGTCATCGCACGGCGCTCGTGGCGGGTGTCGTCACGACCATCGGCGGCACGGCGGCGAACTACATCGTGCTGTTTTACATGTCGACCTATGCGATCAAGATTCTCGGCCTGCCGATGTCGGTCGGCATGAGCGCGGCCCTCGTCGCGGCGCTCGTCACGGCAGTCTGCTCGCCGTTCGCCGGCTCGCTCTCCGACCGCCTGGGCCGCAAGTGGGTGATGGGTGTTTCGCGCGTGCTGCTGATCGCGGTGATCTATCCGGCCTTCATGGTCATTCACGCCATGCCGACCATCCCAACCGTGCTCGCGGTCGTGGCCGTGCTGGGCGCGATCGTCGCGTTCACGGCGGTCCCCAATATCGTGATGCTGCCCGAACTCTTTCCTCAGTCGATTCGCGTGACGGGCATGTCGGTGGTGTATTGCGTGGGCGTTTCGATCTTCGGCGGCTTCGCGCAGTTCTTCGCGACCTGGCTCATCAAGCTGCTCGACAATCCGCTCGCGCCCGCCTGGTATCTGATCGGCTGCGGCGCGGTCTCGCTGCTCGCGCTGCCGCTCATTCGCGAGCCGGCGGGTCGTCCGCTCGATTAACGCTTCTCTCTTCTGCCGCTACGCACTTTTAGCGGCCGCGCAGTGTTTGTTTACCCGACTTTTACGCGGCGCTGCCTAGAATCGGTTCGTGTTCAACTCGAGCGCGCCGCCCCGAACGACGGCGTGCGCACAACACGTATGCCGTCTATCGTCTCGCAGGGTCCGAATTCCCGCGGTTCCCGCTCCGCCGCCGCGCTGCGGCCCGTTCTCTCGCTGCACAATCCGGGCAAGCCCCTTCACCCGGCAACCCATCGCACGACAGTGCAACTGGTCGTGCGCGTGCCCACGAGCGAAGCGCAACTCGCTCGTTGCACGCTGCATGGTCTGGTTGGCAGCGCGCTCGGCGTGCATACAATCGATATCGATCGCCGCAGCGATCTCGCTTGCCTGCACGTGGAACTCGATCGCCGCCGTGTGGCCGAGGCCATGGCGCTGCTGATGCGCACGCTTTCGTGTGCGGAGTTCGGCTCGGTGCGCCGGCTCGATCGCGCCGCCTGATTCGCAGCGCGTGTCGCAACCGCTGCTGCGACGGCTGCGACATGCCTTGATGTTCTCCCGCCCGCCCTCCACGCGACGCACGTTCCGTGCGTCCGCAATCTCCGCTTTCCGCGCTCTCCCTTTGTTCCTACGCAAGCGTTGCGCATTTTCACGCGAACGTTAGCGAACGATTCCGTCATTTCGGATTTCGAAATGAATCCGGACACTATTGCTCCGCGAGTGCCGGTCTTTTCATCGAGTGCGACTTTTTGGCCGTCCTGATCCTGCGCTCTCCCGAAAAACAGTAGTATTCGCTCGAGCACCAAAGTCAGTTTGGCGATTTGGTTCGATTCGATCGCCCGCGCGCGCCTGATTTGGGGTTCGTCGGTCCAGCGCAGATCGTCGATAACAACGGAGAACAGCATGACTCACGGATTTCGGGTGGCCAGCTTGTGCCTGTCGCTGGGATTGCTGGTAAGCGTCGTTGCATGTCATGACAATAAACCTGCTGCTGAAACACGACCTGCCGCAAACGTCGACGTGATCAATGTTGCGCTGCGCGACGTGCCGGTGGTCTTCGAATACGTAGGGCAGACAGAAAGCTCGCAACAGGTCGAAATTCGCGCGCGAGTGAACGGTTTCCTCGAAAAGCGCGTGTATACGGAAGGCTCGCTGGTCCACGCGGGCGACGTGATGTTCGTCATGGACCGCAAACCCTTCGAGGCCGCGCTCGATGCCGCGCAGGCCGAGCTTGCGCAGCAGAAGGCGCGGCTCGTCACCGCGCAGGCCAACCTCAATCGCGTGCGTCCGCTCGCCGCGAAGAATGCGTTGAGCCAGAAGGATCTCGACGACTCGGTCGGCCAGGAGCAGGCGGCCGCCGCCGCGGTCGAAGGCGCGCGGGCGAATGTCATCAGCGCGACGCTCAATCTCGGCTATACGAAGATCGTTGCGCCAGTCACCGGTCTTTCGAGCTTTGCAAAGAAGCAGGACGGTTCGTATATCGATGCGAGCAACAGCCTGCTCACCTATGTGGCGAAGCTCGATCCCATGTGGATCAACTTCTCGCTCTCCGAGAACGAGATGCTCGATCTGCGCACGCAAACGCAGAACGGCACGCTCAAGCTGCCGCCCGTCGGCAAGCTCGAAGCGGTAATCGTGCTCGCCGACGGCAGCATCTATCCCGAACGCGGCCACATCGCGTTTACCGATGCCTCGCTCAGCTCGGAAACCGGCACCTACCTGATTCGCGCCGCCATGCCAAACCCCACGGGGTCGCTGCGGCCCGGTCAGTTCGTGCGTATCAAGCTGCTGGGCGCGCTGCGGACTTCCGCGGTGGCGGTGCCGCAGGCGGCGGTGCAGCAGGGGCCGCGCGGCGCGTATGTGTGGACCGTCGACAAGGACGGCAAGGCGCAGCAGCGCGTGGTCGAAACGGGTGAGTGGAACGGCAACGACTGGGTGATCAAGTCGGGTTTGCATCCGGGCGATCATGTCGTCATCGACAATACGCTGCGGCTCATGCCCGGTGCGCCGGTCAAGTCGAACCTCGTGGCGACGCCGCCCGCAACCGTCAATATTGGCGGGCCCGACGCCGGTGCAGGCGGCGGGGCGCAGGCGGGCGCGGCCGGAGCTTCGGGCCCGGCGGCTGCGAACGCGAATACCAACGCTCAAGCCAACGCTGGCACGAGCGCCGCTCAACCGGCCGCCGCATCCGGCGCTGCCGACGTGCTGGGCGAACACACCGCGCTTTACTTCGCGTCGGGCAGTTCGAGCCTCGACGCCCAGTCCGCCGACGCACTCGCAGCCGTGGCGCGCCGTCTCGTCGCGGAGCCGGGTATGCGCGTGGTGATTTCCGGCTACACCGATTCGAGCGGCTCGCAAGCCGCGAATGAGCGTCTCGCCGCCGCCCGCGCAGGGACGGTGCGTGCCGCGCTGGTCGTGGCCGGCGTGAAAACCGAGCGCATCGACATGCGCAAACCGGCGCGGATCGTCGCCGACGATCCACCCGACAAATCCCGCCGCGTGGACGTCACGTTCTCGCCCGCCGCGGGAGGCTGAGCGATGAAGTTCTCCCACTTCTTTATTGACCGGCCAATTTTCGCGTCGGTCCTCTCGATCGTGCTCGTCGTCGCCGGTCTGGTGTCGATGTTCAAC
Organism: Paraburkholderia nodosa; assembly: GCF_001718195.1. GTDB lineage: Bacteria > Pseudomonadota > Gammaproteobacteria > Burkholderiales > Burkholderiaceae > Paraburkholderia > Paraburkholderia nodosa_A. The sequence continues at coordinate 16,358 of NZ_MCNV01000051.1, read as the reverse complement.
CTGCCGATCGCGCAGTTTCCCGACATCGCGCCGCCTACCATTACGGTGAGCGCCACGTATCCGGGCGCGAGCGCCGACATCGTCGCGCAGAACGTGGCCGCGCCGATCGAGCAGCAGGTGAACGGCGCGGACAACATGATGTACATGAACTCGTCGAGTTCGTCGACGGGCAACATGACGCTCACGGTGTACTTCAATATCGGCACCGATCCGTCGCTCGCCCAGGTGGACGTGCAAAACCGCGTGAACCTCGCGCTGCCTTTCCTGCCCGACTCGGTGACCGCGCAAGGCGTGTCGGTGCAGAAGCGCTCGTCGGCGTTCATGATGGTGATCGCGATCTATTCGCCCGATAACGCCTACGATGCGGCCTATGTGGCGAACTACGCGAACGTCTACGTGCTCGACGCGCTCAAGCGTATTCCGGGCGCGAACCAGGCGTCGATCTTCGGTTCTGCTGATTATGCGATGCGCGTGTGGCTCAAGCCCGACCGCATGGCCAAGCTCGGCATTACCGTGGCCGACGTGCAGAACGCGATTGCGCAGCAGAACCAGCAGTTCTCTGCGGGGCGGCTCGGTCAGGCGCCGACCAGCAAACCGGTGAACCAGACGTTCCCGGTGACGACGAAGGGCCGCCTCACGGAGCCCGCCGATTTCGACAACATCATCCTGCGCGCGGCGTCGGGCGATGCGGCGATCGTGCGCCTCAAGGACATCGGCCACGCGGATCTGGGCGCCAAGGACTATTCGCTGCGCGGCCGCTACAACGGCAAGACGGCCACACTGCTCGCCGTGTATCAGCAGCCGGGCGCGAATGCGCTGCAGGTGGCCAAGCAGGTGCGTCAGACACTCGAACAGCTGAACAAGAGCTTTCCGCCTGGCCTCAAGTATGAAATCGCGCTCGATACGACCGAGTTCGTGCATGAATCCATCAACGAGGTGGTCCATACGCTGCGCGATGCGGTGATTCTCGTGATCATCGTGGTGTACATCTTCCTGCAAAGTTTCCGGGCGACGCTCGTGCCGCTGCTCGCGGTGCCCGTGTCGATCATCGGCGCGTTCATCGGCATGGAGGCGTTCGGCTTCTCGATCAACATGCTCACGTTGTTCGGCATGGTGTTGGCCATCGGCATCGTGGTGGACGACGCGATCGTGGTGATCGAAAACGTCGAGCGCAACATGACCGAATTCAAGCTGCCTCCAAAGGAAGCGGCCAAGCGCGCGATGGACGAAGTGAGCGGCCCGGTGGTGGCGATCGTGCTGGTGCTGCTCGCGGTGTTCATACCGGTGGCGTTCCTCTCGGGCATCACGGGGCAGCTCTACAAGCAGTTCGCGGTGACGATCGCGGTCTCGGTGGTGCTTTCGGGTATCGTCGCGCTCACGCTATCGCCCGCGCTCGCGGCCATCCTGCTCAAGCCGGGCGAGCACAAGAAGAACCGCTTTTTCCGCTGGTTCAACGAGAAGTTCGAGCGCCTGACCGAGGGCTATGGCAGCTGGGTGCAGACGGCGATACGCCGCGTGATCCTCTCCATCGGCCTGATCGTCGTGATGCTGATCGCGACCGTCGGCCTGTTCAAGCATATTCCATCGTCGTTCCTGCCCGTGGAGGATCAGGGCTATCTGTTCGGCGCGGTCGTGATGCCCGACGCGGCGAGTCTGGACCGCACCGGCGACCTGTCGAAAAAGGCGGAGGACTGGTTCGCGAAACAGCCTGCCGTGAGTTCGGTGGCGGCGCCGATCGGCTACAGCCTGATCGACTCGCAGTACAAGTCGAACGCGGGCACGCTGTTCGTGACGCTCAAGGGCTTCAAGGATCGCGGCGAAAACGGCACGGCGCAGGACTTGATCCGCGATGCCACCAAGGCGTTCTCCACCTTCAAGGACGGCGTAGTCGTACCGCTCAATCCACCGTCGATTCCGGGCCTCGGAACGACGGGCGGCTTCGAGTTCTGGCTGCAGAGCACCGGCGACGGCAGCTATCAGCAGCTCGAGGAAAAGGTGCGCCAGGTGATTGCGAAGGCACGCCAGAATCCGGCGCTGCGCGGCGTGAATTCGACCATCAACACGAATTCGCGCCAATTGCTCGTGGAAGTGGATCGGGAGCGGGCGGAAACGCTCGGCGTTCCGGTTCAGGACATCTATTCTGCACTCCAGACGATGTTCGGTTCCTTGTACGTGAGCCAGTTCCCGAAGGGCAGTCGTCTGTTCCAGGTGATCATCCAGGCCGAGCCGCAATACCGCTTGAGCCCGGACGATATCCAGCAGCTCTATGTGCGCAACCGCAACAACGACATGGTGCCGATCAAGGCCGTGACGACATCGCGTTTCGTGCCCGGGCCTGACATCGTCAACCGCTTCAACAACTTTCCGGCGGCGAAGATCACCGGCGACGCGGCGCCGGGCCACAGCTCGGGCGAGGCGATCGCGGCGATGGAGCAGATTGCCAACGAAGTGCTGGGCGAAGGCTACAGCTTTGAATGGAGCGGCCAGGCGTACGAAGAGAAGAAGGCCGGCTCGACGGCCGCGCTAGTGTTCGGCTTCGCACTGCTGATGGTGTTCCTCATTCTCGCGGCGCAGTACGAGAAGTGGTCGCTGCCGGTTGGCGTGCTGCTGGCCGTGCCGTTCGCGATCTTCGGGGCATTAGTGGGCATCTTGCTGCGCGGCATGGAGAACGACGTGTACTTCCAGATCGGCTTGACGGTGCTGATCGCGCTCGCGGCGAAGAACGCCATCCTGATCTTCGAGTTCGCCGTTGAAATGCGCGAGAAAGAGAACATGTCGCCGTACGCCGCCGCGTTGCACGCCGCCAAGCTGCGTCTGCGGCCGATCATCATGACTTCGCTCGCGTTCATCCTCGGCTGCGTGCCGCTCGCCATCGCCAGCGGCGCATCGGCCGCGAGCCGGCGCTCGCTCGGTACCGGCGTGATCGCGGGCATGCTCGGCGCCACGGTGATCGCGCTCTTCTTCATTCCGATGTTCTTCTGGGGACTCGAAACGCTCTCGTCGCGCAAGAAAGCGAACGCCACGCCGCATCCCGGCACGCCGCCCGTAGCGCCGCCTTCGCAGGAGGGCTGAGCGATGAAGACCCGTTCGAATTTGACGAATCGCGCGCTGCGTCCGCTTGGGCTCGCCATCGCGACGGCTTGCCTTGGCGCCTGCGCGGTCGGGCCCGACTATCATCGTCCGGCGGTCGAGACGCCGTCGACGTTTCGCTACGCCTCGCCGCAGGCGGAAGCCGTCGATACGACGCTCGACTGGTGGACGCAGTTCAACGACCCGGTGCTCAACGACCTCGTCGCCAGGGCGCTTACGCAGAATAAGGATCTGCGGATTGCTGCGGCACGCGTCGAGGAGTTCTACGGACGCTACGTCGTGACGCGCGCGGGCCTGTTCCCGCAGGTATCGGCGAACTTCGGTGCGTCGCGTAGCCGTGGCGTGCCGGCGCCCGGCTTCCCGCCTGTGGTCGGCAACCAGGTGGAGCTGAACGGCACGGTATCCTGGGAACTCGATTTATTCGGCCACTTGCGCAGGCTCACCGAAGCCGCGCGCGCCGATTATCTGAGTACGCAGTCTGCGCAGCAGGCCACGCGCATCGCCATCATCGCGAACGTGGCCACGTCGTATCTGCAACTGCGCGACTTCGACAATCAGCTCGTCATCGCGCAGGACACGCTCGAAAGCCGCAAGGGCGCGCTCGATCTCTTCAACGAGCGCTATGCGGGCGGTGTCGTTTCGCGGTTGCAGGTGAGCCAGGCGCAGTCGGAGTACCAATCGGCGCAGACCTCCGTGTACTCGATCCAGCAGCAGATCGCAACGCAGGAAGACGCCATCTCGCTGCTGCTGGGGCAGAATCCGGGGCCGATCGCGCGCGGCAAGTCGATCACCGAGCTCACGGCGCCCGCCATTCCCGCCGGCCTGCCGTCGACGCTGCTGGAGCGCCGGCCCGATATTCTGCAGGCCGAACAAACGCTCATTTCGGCGAATGCATCGATCGGCGCAGCGCGTGCGTTGTATTTCCCGCAGATTTCGCTCACGGGACTGTTCGGCGCCGCGAGCACGGCGCTTTCGGGGCTTTGGACTGGCCCCGCGCGCGTTTGGTCGTTCGCGGGCGCGGTCACGCAGCCGATTTTCGAGGGCGGTGCGATCGCGGGTGGCGTGCATCAGGCCGAAGCCGTGCAGCAGGAAGCGCTTTTCACTTACGAGCAGACGATCCAGCAGGCGTTCGCCGATGTCGAAAATGCGCTCGTGGGCGTCGCGCGCACACGCGATCAACTGGATTCGACGACGCGCCAGGTGGCCGCGCTCACGGAATACACGTCAGTCGCGCGCGATTTGTACGAAGGCGGCTATACGAGCTATCTGGAGGTGCTCGACGCCGAGCGCAGTCTCTTCAACGCGCAGTTGCAGCAGTCGTCGCTGCAGGACCAGGAACTCGCGCAGATCGTGAGCCTGTACAAGGCGCTCGGTTATGGCTGGACGCCGGCAGCGCCGCCGCCGGCGGCAGACAGCGCGAAGCCGTCGCAGTCCTGAGCCGCGACGGCTGCGCTTCGAGGCGGGGTGGCGAAGCGCGAACCCGGCGCGGGCGCGCCGGTTCGTTTCATGGAGATTCAGACATCAGCCAGCGCAGCGATTGCGGAGCGGGCTTGGTGGCTTTGGCGGTTTGCGGGGCTTTGGGCGCCGGCTTCGCGACTTTTTGCAGCTGGATGGGTCGGGCGGCGTTGACGGCGGTTGCGTGGCCGCCGGTTTGCGCGAGCGCAGCGGGGCTCGCCGACGCCAACGCGAAGAGCGCGGCGGCGAATATCGGGGCGAGGGGGCGAGTCATTTGGGTTCTCCCGCGTGGGCGAGCGGCCGGCGAAGGGGAAAGGGCCGACGCTGCAAGCGGGAGTATGTTCTGAGGATAACCACCACGCGTCCATCATTTGATGGAGAAACGCGTGGCCTGTGTGGGGAACCCCGCTTATGGAGTTCCGGTTTGATCCCTAGTCGGCGGGGCGACGGTCGGCGAGCGCTCGTTCGCAGTCCTTGAGCACTTGCAGGACGAGCTTGGCCTGGTAGTTCAGGTCGTCGGTGTCGAGAATTTCCTCGACGGCGTCGCGCGCCCAGACCGCGTCCACGAACCACGCGTGCTGCTGCGCGATATCCTGCGCCATGGCGGCGAGGCGCGCGATCGCGAGCCAGTCGGCCTCGCGCGCGTGACGGTCGAGCCACTTGTGCGCCGCCTGGACGTGAAAGGCCGCATTGGGCCAGGATTCGTTGAGATAGTAGGCCCCGAGGCTCCCGCAGGTGAGCCAGCAGAGCAGCTCCACGCGATCGCGCGGACTCAGATGGTGGCGTACATCACTCATGGCGACGCTCGCGAAAGTAACAGAGTTCGATTGACGGGTGCGTGCAGACTTCGAATCCGATGACAAAACGATATCACGGCTCGTGGAAAATCGCCTGCCCCGCACTGGCGCTGCACGCACGGGTGTTACATGGATAGCGTCGCCTGGCGGCGCGTTGTATGCAAACCAGGAGTGACACCAGGGCGCTGCGTGCCGTTGTGCGCTTTGCAGCGTTTCGCGTGCCTGCCCATCGCGCCCCATGATTCCCGCGTTCTTTTCACGCGCTTTTGCCGCCGGCTTTCCCGGCGAGCAGGGTGGCCGTGGCCACCGCGCCCATCGCGTTCGCCACGTCGAGCGCGGTGTTGCCCGCGGCGTCGTGCGCCGCCGGGTTCGCGCCGCGCGCGAGCAGCAGGTCGACGATATCGGAGCGGTTGAACATGGCGGCGATCATCAGCGCCGTGCGGCCGTCGGGAGAGGCACCTTCCACGTCGGCGCCGTTTTCCAGCAGGGCGCTGATCACGTCGGCAAAGCCCTTGAAGGCCGCGCCCGCGATCGGCGTTTGCCCGTTGTCGTTGCGCAGGTTGGGGTCGGCGCCGTGCTGCACGAGCGTGCGCACGGCGGCGGCGTGGCCGTGATAGCTCGCGAGCATCACGAGGCTGTCGCCTTTTTCGTTGCGCAGATTCGGCGGCAGGCCCTGTTCGATGAGCGTGGCGAGCGTGTTGGATTCGCCGCGGCGCGCGGTGTCGAATACCTGGCGCGCGAACTCGACGAAACGCGGATCGAGCTCGCCGCCGTCTTCGCCGGAGCCTGACGAAGACGATGAGGGTGGGGTAGGCGGCGCGCTGGCGGTCATGGCAGTCTCCTGGTTCGGATCGCAGATCGATTCGGGGCGGCGTGCCGCCGTCGAGGCTTGCCCATTGTCGCCGATCTTTGCGCGCCGCGAGGCCAGCGCGGCTCACGCGCGCCGCATGAAAAAAGGCGCTGCCGAACCGCTGCAAAGCGGCCGGCGCAGCGCCTTCTTTCGCGGCGGAACCGCTCGACGCTCAGGGCACGAGCCAGAGCGCCACGGCGTAGATCACGAGCGACACGGCGAACGTCACGGCGGTATAGCCCATCACGCGCTGGATGCGAATGCCCGCGATCGCGACGATCGGCACGGCCCAGAACGGCTGCAGCATGTTCGAGACGTTTTCGGCCATCGCCACGCCCATGGCAGTGCGCGGCACCGAGGCGTGCAGGCTCAGCGCGGCGGGCAGCACGAACGGCCCTTGCACGGCCCAGTGGCCGCCGGCGCTCGGCACGAGCAGCGTGATGATGAGCGAGCTCAGATAGCTCCAGAGCGGCAGCGAAAGCGGCGTGGCGATCGTGACGAAGGCCTTGGCGATCATCGAGGCGAGGCCGGTGCCCTTCATTACGCCCATGATGCCGCCGTACACGGGGTACTGCAGCAGCATGGAGCCGGTCTGGCGCGCGGCGCGGCGAATGGCGTTCGCGTAGGCGATAGGCGTGCGCTGCAGTGCGAGGCCGATCAGCAGGAAGATCAGGATTGTCGTGTTGATGTCGAGATCGAAACCTTTTTCGCTCCATTCCATCGCCAGATAACCTGCGCCGAGCACGATCAGCAGCAGCGTGCCGAGCATCGACTGCTCGAGGCGCGATGCGAACGAAGGCGTGCCGTTGCCGACGCGCGCGTGCGGGTCGTCGCTGGCGCCGGCGTCGTTCGCTTCGGCTTCGGCCGCCTCGCTGAACGGCGCCACGTGCTCGGGCTTCGGATGCATGCGGATGAAGATGAACGTCATCACGACCACCACGAGCACGGTGGGAATGAAGACGAACGGCGCGAAGACGGTCTGGCTGAGCGGAATCACGTGGCCGGTCGCCTTTTCCACGAGATTGAGCGCGTTGCCGTGCGAGGCCTGCGAGAGGGCGATCGAGCTGGAGAGCCCGCTATTGCAGATCGACCATGCCGAATAGCTGCCGGCTACGAGCCACGCGAAATCCACGTTCACGCGCTTCGCGATTTCACGCGAGAGCAGCGCGCCCACGATCAGGCCCAGGCCCCAGTTCAGCCACGCGGCGATGGCCACCACCGGAAACACCAGCAGCGCGGCGCGCGCCGGCGTTTGCGCCCTGGCCGCGAGCGCGCGCAGGACGCGCTGGATCACGGGCGCTTCGGCAATGGCGTAGCCCGTGGCGAGGATCAGGATCATCTGCAGCGCGAAGCCGAGAATGCCGAACGTACCTTCGTACCAGGCGCTGAGCAGCGTGGGGAGATTGCCGTGCGGCGCGATGACGAGCGCGAGCACGGCGACAAAGAAGGTGAGGCAGATGGACAGAACGAAGGGGTCGGGCATGACCCGCTCGAAAACATACACGAGGGCGGCGACGACACCCTGGCGGGAATCGCGCGTTTCAGTCTGGAGGTCTCTTTTCATGCTCTTTGCGCTAGTTCGTAGCGTGTCGCTACTGGCTGGCCGGAGCGGACAGGAGGCGTTGCTTGCGGGTAGTCCCCGCACCGTGCGGCTGGCGGGGCCAGGCGCGTAGGGGGCGGGGAGGCAGGTGCGGCTCCTCCATCAGCGAGAGGCGATGCCGCCCCGGCGCAGCGGGTTCATATCACGCCTTGCACGCGGGTATTTGCACGGCAAGACGACCAGCCCGTTATTGTTGTTCTCGTGTTCGTAACTCGAACACGGTTTCGATTATCGAACGACGCATTATTCGCTTCATGCCAAGTGGATGTCAAGGCTGCGATAGCACGCCGATGCAGGTTTTTAGCGCTAAATGATGGATAAATGTATGGCGTATGTAATGCTAATGAAATAGCAAAGATTTTCATAAGCGTCACGGAGACTACCTAAAATGCAAAAGCGGGAGGCACTTTCGCGCGCACGCAGACCCCTCACGATCACCTCACGAGCTGTAAATCACTGCATTCAGGAGACAGAAGATGACGATTCGTCTTGGAGAAGATGCACCCGATTTCACCGCGGAGACCACCGAAGGCAAGATCCGTTTCCACGAATGGATCGGCGACCAATGGGCCATTCTGTTTTCGCATCCGAAAGACTTCACGCCCGTTTGTACGACGGAACTCGGCTATATGGCGAAGCTCAAGCCGGAGTTCGACAAGCGCAACACGAAGATCATCGGTCTGAGCATCGACCCGGTGGACGACCATGCGAGGTGGGCGAAGGACATCGAGGAAACGCAGGGGAGCGCCGTCAATTATCCGATGATCGGCGACCCGGATCTGCACGTGGCGAAGCTCTACGACATGATTCACCCGAACGCGAGCGGCGCCAGCCCGCGCACGGCGGCCGACAACGCCACGATACGCGCGGTGTTTCTCATCGGGCCGGACAAGAAAGTGAAGGCGATGTTTGTCTACCCGATGAGTTCGGGCCGTAATTTCGACGAGGTGCTGCGCCTGCTCGATTCGCTGCAGCTCACGGCGAAGCACTCGGTGGCGACGCCGGTGAACTGGAAGCCGGGCGACGACGTCATCATCCCGACTTCGGTTTCCGACGATGCGGCCAGGCAGAAGTATCCGCAGGGCTTCAAGACGCTCAAGCCGTATCTGCGTACCGTTGCGCAGCCCAAGTAGCGTTTGGCAGGCCCAAAAAAAACGCGGCGCACTGGCAGTGCGCCGCGGATCACGGACCAGGCAAGCTCTCGCGTCTTACGCGGTCCGGACAGGGGAAGCTGACTGAATCAGTTCGAAGGCGTGGGCCGCCACTTGAGCAAACGATGCTCGAGCGCGGTGAGCACATAGTCGGCGGCCAGCGCGACTACGGCGAGCACGATCATCGCGGCGAACACGCCGCTTGCGTTGAACGCGCCCTGCGCCGTCGAGATCAGCAAACCGATGCCTTGCTTCGAACCCAGGAATTCACCCACCACGGCGCCGACCAGCGCGAAGCCGAAGCTCACGTGCAGGCTCGCGAGAATCCACGAAAGCGCTGAGGGAATCACGACCGAGGTCGTCACCTGGCGGCGCGACGCGCCGAGAATCTGCGCATTGGCGATCATGTAGCGGTCCGCTTCGCGCACGCCCTGGAACGCATTGGCGAACACGACGAAGAACACCATCACCACGGCGAGCGCCACTTTCGACGCCATCCCGAGCCCCAGCGCGATCACGAACACCGAGCCGAGCACCACGCGCGGAATCGAGTTGGCGATCTTGATGTAGAGGCTGAATACGTCGGAGAGCAGCTTGTTGCGGCCAAGCACGATGCCGCAGAACACGCCGGCCACCGAGCCGATGATGAAGCCAAGGCCCGTCTCTTCCAGCGTGACCCAGACCTGCGTGAGCAGGGGCCCTTGCGAGGTGCCGTTCACGAACCAGTCGATGATCTGATCAAAGATGGCCGTGGGCATCGAGAAGAAGAACGGGTCGATCCATTTGAGGCGCGCGGCGAGTTCCCAGCCGCCGAGCACGACGACGAGCACGAGAATACGCAGCGAAATGACGAGCAGATTGCGCTGACGAATGCGCTTTTGCGCAGCGCGCTCGACGGCGTCGAGCGAGGCGGCATCGAGGCCTTGCGGCAGGGTTTGTTGCGGGGTGGACATAGTGAACGGCTCCGGTGTTAGGCGATCTGCACTTCTTCGCGCAGGTCGTGCCAGATCTGGCGCGACAGTTCGACGAAGTGCGGCGCGTAGCGGATTTCGGACGTCACGCGCGGGCGCGGCAGATCGATCTCGTAGACCTTCTTGAGCGTGGCCGGGCGCGCGGTGAGCACGAACACGCGGTCGGCGAGCGCAATGGCTTCTTCGAGGTCGTGCGTGACGAATACGACCGACCCCGTGCCGCCCCACAGCTGCAGCAGCTCGTCCTGCATGAGCGTGCGCGTTTGCATGTCGAGCGCCGAGAACGGCTCGTCCATCAGCAGGATTTCGGGCTTGTTGATGAACGTCTGCGCAAGCGCCACGCGCTTGCGCATGCCGCCCGAAAGCTGATGAGGATAGTGCTTGCCGAAGTTGGCGAGGCCCACGCGGCGCAGCCATTCGTTGGCTTCGTCGTAGGCGGCCGATTTCGAGCGGCCGCGATAGAGCGGACCGGCCGCCACGTTGTCGAGCACCGAGCGCCACGGGAACACCGCGTCGGCCTGGAACACGAAGCCGATGCGCGGATCGATGCCGTTCACGGGCGCGCCCATCACGCGCACTTCGCCCGTGGTGGGTTTGAGCAGGCCCGTGATCATGCTGAGCGTGGTGGACTTGCCGCAGCCCGTGGGCCCGACGATCGCGACGAACTCGCCGCGCGCGACCGACATGCTGAAGTCGCGCAGGGCGACCGTCGCCTTGCCGTCCGGTGAAATGAAGCGGCACGAAACATTGCGCAGCTCGATGGCCGGCGTGCCTTGGGAATGGGAGGAAGTCATTATTTCAGTGGGCTGAACGTGGGGCCGATTGCGTTTTACTTCGACGCCGTGGCGGTCGGAGCCGGCAGATAGTCGTTCGAGTAAGTCTTCGCGAGGTCGATGTGCTTGCCCTTCACCGAAGGATTGAACGCCGAGAGCACCTTGAGCACCGTATCCGGGCCGTCGGCGGGCATGCGGCCGTCCTTCGTGAACATCGGCAGCGAGGACTTCAGCGCGGCCACGTAGAGATCCTGGCTGTTGCCGTAGTAGTCCTTCGGCATCTTCGCGGCGATTTCATCGGCGCTATGCGTGGCGATGAAGTTGAGCGTGCGCGAGAACGCGTGCGCGAGCTTCGTCGCTTCTTCCTTGTGCGACTGCGCCCAGGCGCGCTGCACGTAGAAGCTCGAAGCGGGGTAGGTGCCGCCGAGCGCAGCGCGCGTGCCTTCGAGCGTGCGCATGTCGACGAGCACCTTGGCGTCGCCGGTTTGCAGCAGACGCGAGACGGTGGGTTCCGTCGTCATGCCCGCGTCGATGCGGTTCTGCTTGATCGCCGCGATGAAGGTGTTGTCTGCGCCCACCGGCAGCAGCGTGTACTGGTTGGAGGGCACGCCCGAGCGCTGTGCGAGGTACTGCGTGAGGAAGCTCGTGGAGGAGCCAAGGCCCGTCACGCCGAGCGTCTTGCCCTTCACGTCGGCCATGCTCTTGACCGTGCCGGCTGCCGCGTTCGACACCATTTCCACTTCGCCGGGCACCTGGCCGAACACTACGAGCGTTTGCACTTCCTTGCCCTTGCTCTGCAGGTCGATGGTGTGATCGTAGAAGCCCACCACGCCTTGCACCGCACCCGCGAGCAGTTCGTTCTCCGCGTCCACGCCGGCCGGCTGCGACTGCAGTTCGACGTCGAGGCCTTCGTCCTTGAAGTAGCCGAGCTGCTCGGTCAGTTTGGCGGGGAGATAGATGATCTTGGTTGCGCCGCCAACCATGATCGTGATCTTTTCCGCGTGGGCAGCCGTGGAACCGGCGGCGAGGGCGAACGCGACACTCGATACGGCGGCGATCTGGCGCAAGGTAGGCATCGTGGAGTCTCCTGAGGGTGGTGCGCCGTGCATGCGGCGCTTTTTGGTGGATGGAGCCGATTATAAAAACCGTAAGCCTTCTGCCAGCCTTCGGGCGCCGTGCAAAATCGTCCGTGTTAACCCGCAGGGCGGCGATGCGCCGGCAACGGCACAATCGATTCCCCTGAAACGGCCTTCGCCTTTGCCCGTACCCGCCCATGAAGTTGCTGCTGATCGAAGACAATCCGACGCTTGCACACTGGCTCGTCAAGACGCTGGAGGAGCAGGCGTTCGCCTTCGACGCCGTGCAGGACGGCGAAGCCGCCGACCATTTGCTGCGGTCCAATCACTACGATGTGGTGCTGCTCGACCTCAATTTGCCGAAGCTCTCGGGCAAGAACGTGCTGCGGCGGCTGCGCCAGCGCGGCGACGCGACACCCGTGATGGTGCTTACGGCAAGCGGCTCGATCGACGAAAAGGTGGAGCTGCTCGGCGCCGGCGCCGACGACTATCTCGTCAAGCCCTTCGAGGTGCGCGAACTGGTGGCGCGCATCAAGGTGCTGATTCGCCGGCAAACGCCCGCGCGCGCGAATGAAATCGGCTGTGGGGACCTCGTGTTCGACCTCAACACGCGCCAGTTCACGCTGAAGGGCGCGCCGCTGAACGTCACGCCGCGCGAGCGCACGGTGCTCGAAACGCTGGCACTGCGCCTCGGCCAGACCGTGTCGAAGGCCGCGCTCGTCGACGCAATCTTCACGCTCGCCGACGAACCCAGCGAGGACGCCATCGAAATCTACGTGTCGCGGCTGCGCAAGAAGCTCGAAGGCAGCTCGGCCGTGATCGTGACACTGCGCGGCCTGGGCTACTTGCTGCGCAGGAAGGATGAAACGCTATGACGACTTGCGCGTGCCGACATGACGGGTAGCCTGCGCGTTCGCCTGCTGTGGTGGATGCTCGTGCCGCTCGCGCTCTACGTGAGTTTTACGGCGACCTCCGAGTATCGCGCTGCGCGCCATACTGCCGATCTGGTGCAGGACGGCGGGCTGCTGTCGTCCGCACGCATGATCGCCGGTTCCGTGCAATGGGCCGATGGCGCGTTGCGCGCCGACGTGCCGCCCGCGGCGCTCGAACTCTTCGCCTCGCCGCAGCAGGACCAGGTGTTCTACAACGTGCACGTGGAGGGCGGCTCGCTGCTCGCGGGCATGCCCGACTTTCCGCATGCGGCCTCGGCGCCCGCCGTCGATTCGCCCGTCGCGTACGACGCCGGGCTGCGCGGTCAGGCCGTGCGCGCCGTGAGCGTGGTGCGCTCCATGTACGACAACGGCCACGTCTGGCGCGTGCGCGTCTCGGTGGGCAAAACCGAGCGCTCGCGCGACGCGATGGTGGAGGCGCTCTGGCGTCCCCAGCTCTATCGCCAGATCGGCATGGTGATGCTGGCCGTGGCGCTCGCCTGCATCGGTCTCACGTTCGAGCTGCGGCCGCTCATGAAGCTCAAGAACGACGTGGCGGACCGCGATCCTTCGCACCTCGAACCCATTCGCGCCGAAGGGCTGCATGCCGAACTGCGGCCCGTCGTGGACGCCATCAATCAATGCATTGCGCGCCTTTCGGCGCAGACGGCGGCGCAGCGCCGCTTCATCGCCGATGCCGCGCACCAGCTGCGCACGCCGCTCACGCTGCTCGGCACGCAGTTGCAGTACGCGCGCCAGCAAAAAGCCGTCGATCCCGCGCTCGACGAAGTGCTGGCGGCCATGCACGTGAGCAACCGCTCGATGGTCGCGCTCACGAACCAGTTGCTGCTGCTCGCGCAGGCCGAGGCGCTCGACCCCGCGCAATTGCCGGCCGCGCCCGTCGACATGGCGCAGCTCGCGCGCGAAGTGGTCGAGGCGCTCGCGCTGCTCGCGCAGACGCGCGGCATCGATCTCGGCGCGGAGTTGCCGCGCGAGGCGGGCGAGGCGGTGGTGCAGGGGCATCGCGAGCTGTTGCGCGCGATGGTCAGCAATCTCGTGGATAACGCGCTGCGCTACACGCCGGCTGGCGGGCACGTCACCGTGTCGGTGCGGGCGAGCGGCGAGATGGTCGCGCTCGAAGTGCTCGACGACGGCCGCGGCATTCCCGCGGAAGCGCGGGCGCGCGTTTTCGAGCCTTTCTTCCGCGCCGCCGTCGGGACCGAAGGCACGGGCCTTGGTCTTGCGATCGTGCGCGAGATCGCGCAGTCGCATCGTGGCGCGGTGAGCCTGAGTCCGGGCGCGGACGGGCGGGGCGTGCGCGCCTGCGTGGTGCTCGCGCGCTGGCAGCCCGCGCTCGTGGCCGAGCCGGAAAAGGAGCCGCTTTAAGGGGCGGTACAATGTGGCCGCCTGAAGCTGCAAGCCCGCGCCGCGCCCGGCGGCCATCGCTGCGGCGACCTCCCGTTCATTCGAAGATCGAGACCATGCAAAAGAAGACGGTCAGCAGTGCCCCGTTGCCCGCCTATGAGCAGATCAAGCGCCATGTGCTCGCGCAGATCGAAAGCGGCGCCTTGCGGCCCGGCGACGTGGTGCCTTCCGAAACGGAACTGGTGAAAGAGTTCGGTGTGGCGCGCATGACGGTGTCGCGCGCGCTGCGAGAACTGATGGCCGAAGGCGTGCTGAACCGGGTGCGCGGCTCGGGCACGTACGTCGCGCCGCGCCAGTACGAATCGACGGTGCTGCAGATCCGCAATATCGCCGACGAAATCGCGGCGCGCGGCCATCGGCATGCGGCGCGTGTGCTGGGGCTGGAGGCGAGCGACGATCCGAACGCGATCGCGGCGCTCGAACTCGACGCCGGGCCGGTGTTCCACTCGCGCATCGTGCACAGTGAAGAGGGCGAGCCGATCCAGTACGAGGACCGCTACGTGAACCCCGAGGTGTTCCCCGACTACCTCGCCCAGGACTTCACCGTCGAAACGCCGAATCACTACATGGTGCGCCTCGCGCCGATCCAGCGCGCGGAATTCCGCATTTACGCGCAGAAGCCCGATGCGCGCGTGCGGCAGTATCTGGAGATGGAAATCGGCGAGCCTTGCCTGCTGTTGCTGCGGCGCACGTGGGTGGGGCGTCATGTGGCGACTTCCGTGCGCCTGTGGCATCCGGCTTCGCGGTTTCATCTGGCGGGTACTGTTTGAGCCTGGGCGGCGAGGTCGCTCACTTCTTGCTTACTTGCTGAACTGCAGTCCACCGGACGCTCGAGCGCTCCGTCCCTCTTGATCCCTGCCCGCATCAAGCCCGCCACTTTCGTTTGCGTGGGCGGTCTGGCCGCGTCTACAGACCATGCACTGTGTCGGGCTGTTTGCAGACATCTTGTCTAGACAAAGCTTCGCGGCTCGCCTGCCCGTTTCTTCGCTCCGATAAGCCGAACTCGGCGAGTTTCGTCAGGGTAACTACTAACCCACGTTTTTTTGAAACGAGTTGTATATACAACTTGGCGGCGTTAGACTTAACCCACGTTGCAGCGCTCATTGCATCTCCGCGGGCGCAGCCCTCCACCTCCAGCTTGCTATCCAGACTCGACGGACTCGAACAAATGAACCAACCGAACTTCACCGACCCGCGCCTCGACCCGACCCGCACGATCCGCGCGCCGCGCGGCAGCGAGAAGGTCTGCAAGACCTGGCTGGCGGAAGCCGCCTACCGGATGCTCCAGAATAATCTGGACCCCGAGGTCGCCGAGCATCCGCATGCGCTTGTGGTGTACGGCGGCATCGGCCGTGCCGCGCGCAACTGGGAGTGCTTCGACCAGATCCTCGCGTCGCTCAAGGACCTGAACGAGGACGAGACGCTGCTGATCCAGTCGGGCAAGCCGGTCGGCGTGTTCCGCACCCATGCCGACGCCCCGCGCGTGCTGCTCGCGAACTCGAACCTCGTGCCGCACTGGGCCACGTGGGAACACTTCCACGAACTGGACCGCAAGGGCCTGATGATGTACGGCCAGATGACCGCGGGCAGCTGGATCTATATCGGCTCGCAGGGCATCGTGCAGGGCACGTACGAAACGTTCTATTCGGTCGCGAACCAGCACTTCAACGGCGACCCGAAGGGCCGCTGGATCCTCACGGGCGGCCTCGGCGGCATGGGCGGCGCACAGCCGCTCGCGGCGACGATGGCGGGCTTCTCGATGATCGCGGTGGAATGCGACGAGACGCGCATCGACTTCCGCCTGAAGACGCGCTACGTGGACCGCAAGGCCAAGACCATCGACGAGGCGCTGGCCATCGTCGAGGAAGCGAAGCGCACGGGCAAGCCGGTTTCGGTGGGCCTGCTCGGCAACGCCGCCGATGTCTTCGCCGAGTTCGTGAAGCGCGGCATCACGCCTGACTGCGTGACCGACCAGACGAGCGCGCATGACCCGATCAACGGCTACCTGCCGCAGGGCTGGACCGTGGAGCAGTGGCGTGAAGCGCAGAAGGTCGCGCCGGAAAGCATCGTGAAGGTCGCGAAGGAATCGATGGCCCACCAGGTGCGCGCGATGCTTACGCTGCAGGAGCGCGGCGCGGCCACGCTCGACTACGGCAACAACATCCGCCAGATGGCACTCGAAATGGGCGTGGACAACGCGTTCGATTTCCCGGGCTTCGTGCCGGCATATATCCGTCCGCT
>NZ_MCNV01000006.1 GCF_001718195.1 Paraburkholderia nodosa | reverse complement strand
CGGGGTAGCGCCCTTCAACCGCGACTCGGGAGCGTTTCGCGGCAAACGAATGATCTTCGGCGGACGTGCCGCTGTCAGGCGCATGTTGTACATGGCGACGTTAGCGGCCGTACGCTTCAACCCGGTCATTGGGGCCTTCTACCATCGGCTCGTCGCCACCGGCAAGCCGAACAAGGTTGTTCTGGTTGCCTGCATGAGAAAGCTGCTGACTATCCTCAACGCCATCGCAAAAACAGGAAAGCCGTGGGATGAATCCATCCACACGGCTTGACAGGTAAGACAGTTGCTCATTACCGCCTCGCAAGGAGGCGGTTCTTTGCGCCGGCAAGCAGGCAGAAGCGTGTCGCTCAGATGGGCTGATCGGTCGACGGCTTCTCCCACAGGTTCACGCCGCCTTCGGTCGCATAGCGGTCGATCTCCGCGAGTTCTTCCTTCGAGAACTCGAGGTTCTTCAACGCCGCGACGTTCTCGCGCACCTGCTCCGCGCGGCTCGCGCCGATCAGCGCCGAGGTCACGCGGCCGCCGCGCAGCGTCCAGGCGATCGCCATCTGCGCGAGGCTCTGGCCGCGGCGCAGCGCGAGGTCGTTGAGCTTGCGCACGTGCTCGATGTTCTGCTCGCTCAGGTGCTCGCTCTTGAGCGAGCCGCCGCCCGGACGGTTCACGCGCGCGTCTTCGGGCACACCGTTCAGGTACTTGTTCGTGAGCACGCCCTGCGCGAGCGGCGTGAACGCGATGCTGCCCGTGCCCAGGTCCTCGAGCGTGTCGAGCAGTTCTTCCTCGACCCAGCGGTTGAGCATGTTGTACGACGGCTGGTGAATGAGCAGCGGCACCTTGTATTCGGCGAGCAGTCGCGCCATTTCGCGCGTCTTCGCGGGCGAATACGACGAGATGCCGACATAGAGCGCCTTGCCCTGCTGCACGGCCGTGGCCAGCGCGCCCGCCGTCTCTTCGAGCGGCGTTTCCACGTCGAAGCGGTGCGAATAGAAGATGTCGACGTAGTCGAGGCCCATGCGCTCCAGGCTCTGATCGAGGCTCGCGAGCACGTACTTGCGCGAGCCGCCGCCCTGGCCGTACGGGCCCGGCCACATGTCCCAACCCGCCTTCGACGAGATCAGCAGTTCGTCCCGGTAAGGACGGAAATCGTCCTTGAAAATGCGGCCGAAGTTAGTTTCGGCACTGCCGTACGGCGGCCCGTAGTTGTTCGCGAGGTCGAAGTGCGTGATGCCGAGATCGAACGCGGTGCGCAGGATATCGCGCTGGGTCGAGATCGGCGTGGTGTCGCCGAAGTTGTGCCACAGACCGAGCGACAGCGCGGGCAGCTTGAGCCCCGACTTGCCGCAAAAGCGGTACTGCATGTCCGAATAGCGTTCTGAGGCTGCTTCGTAAGCCATGATCTGAATCCTCGGCGAAAACGGGAAGTAAGCGAAGGGATGGGCGCGACGTGCCGTGGGGCGCGACGCTCGCGTGAGGCAGCTATGTTAGCCAATCCGCCCAAGCCGTGCAGATGCCCACTATGCGGGAAAGGCGATGGGGAGCGCGTGTCAGGCCGGTGAAAAAACCGCACCCTGGACGCGCCGCGGCCGCTCGCCTACACTGCGGCGTCCATCCTTTGCGAGAGGTTGTTCATGGCCAAAGCGATTTCGATCGCGCTCATCGCCTGTGGCGTCGTCCTGTTGTACTTCGGCGGCCAGTCGCTCCATTCGTTCGCGAACGACATGTCGCGCCTCTTTACCGGCGCGCCCACCAATCGCACGATCCTCCTGATTGGGGGCGGCATCGCCGCGACGCTCGCAGGCATCACCGGGCTCGCGATGTCGGGGCGTCGGCGCTAACGAAGAGCACGGCTGCATCGCCTCAGAACCTCACCTCGGGCTTCGAGGCCGAGCGCGTGCCCGGCAGCGGCACGTTGCTCGCGCCGTGATAGGTGTACACGAGCGAAAACTTCACCTGATCGCTCTGGTTCTGCCCCGCCGAATGCAGCGTGTTGCAGTGGAAGAAGACCACATCGCCGGCGGCGAGCGTCGGGGCGATGGCGCGATCGATCCACGCCTTGTTCTCCGGCAGGTCGGCGCGGAAGAATTTCGCGGCGTCGAACCTGTCCGAGGTGAACGGCGCGTCGTGCGAGCCCGGCACGAACCACAGGCCGCCGTTTTCCATCTTCTCCGGCCCGAGCGCGAGCCAGACCGACACGAGGTCGTCGCGCTCGAACGACCAGTAGCGCACGTCGCGGTGCCAGCCCGTCAGGCTGCCGTAGTGCGGGTGCTTCGTCATCATGCAGTTGTGATGCGCACGCGAGAGGACCGGCTCCTCGCCGAAATACAGCTCCATCCACCCCGCGATTTCCGGCGACGTGGCCCACTCGCGATACAGCGCGTGGCGCGAGTAGGCGTCGAGCAGGCGCCGCACCGTGTTGCCGCCGGGAGCGGCCTTCGATTCGGGCGCGCCGGGGTAGCGCAAATCGGCTTCGAATTCGAGCGGCGCCGCAGCCGCCTGCAACTGCTCCTGCGCAACCCGCTTGATCGCCTCGCAGCGCTCGGGCGAAACGAGCCCTGGCACGACCACGAAGCCGCGCTCGCGCAGCGCCTGCACCTGTTCTTTCTTTGAATGGACTGACATGGGACTTCCGTTATGCGATCTCGATGCGAGCAAGGGCCGCAGCCTGCGTTCGTCGCTTCGTCAAACGATAAGGCTGAGGCGTCGGCGCGCGCCGACTCATCGATTGTAAAGCGTGCCGGCACGGCGGGAAGGACCACTCGCTCACACGAAGTGGCTCCATGCGCGCCGCGGATCGACCCGCACGCGAATGGCGCACGCGCACCGCGATGAAGACAAAGGGCGGGATCGTGTGCATCAAAGACGCGCAGGGCCGGGTATTAACCGACTTTTTGCGGTCACGATTCGCGTGTAGCCTGTCGCGATGTTGTTCGACTTCGCCGAATTCTCATCGCACGGACGGATCGCCGTGAACGCCTTGCCACACAAGGTGCTCCAACAGAAGAATCCGTCGCGTCGCGTCCTACGCCGCGCCATGCGGCCCGTCTCCCGTCCACCGACATCGTGACGCCCTGAAAGACAGGCACGTTTGCTGCTCGATGCAAAGCGTCGCGCAAGGCGCACCTCGAACCCGATTGCTCAACCGCCATGCATACCCTCTTCGATACTCAACGCATGACCCACGCCGCCCACACTGCCCTGAAAGCGGCACGCCCAGCCCGCCGTCACCTCGTGCGCGCACTGCGACACCACGCCGCCCGCACCCGCGCGCTCACGCAACAAGTGCGCGAAGCGAAGCCCGTCGACGGCATGCGCAGCTGGTTCCACTCGTTCTTCGCCGTGCTGCGCATGCGCTCGGGCTCGCGTCACTTCTCGCTGCGCACGCTGCTGTATCGTCCGAATGCACCGCTGCGCACGCTCGCCGCGCCTTCCACGGTTCATGTGGCGCGCAGCACGCGCAAGCCGCGCCGGATGGCCGCGAGCAGTGCGGGCTGGTTCGGCTTCGCGATGCGCTGAGACCCGCGCGCGACCCACGCCGCGCGATCCGCAGAAAACAAAAAACCCCGCACGGGCTTGCGCCCTGCGGGGTTTTTCTTCGCTTGCTTCACTTGAGCCGGCGCGAGGCCGGCTTATGCGAACGCTTACGCGACGGCTGCGCTCACCGGCTCCGTGCCGGCGGCTTCGGCCAGAGTCAGCGCCTTGTCGGTCGCTTCCCACGAGAATTCCGGCTCTTCACGGCCGAAGTGGCCATAAGCGGCGGTCTTTTCGTAGATCGGGCGCAGCAGGTCGAGCATCTGGATGATGCCCTTCGGACGCAGGTCGAAGTGTTCGCGCACGAGCTTCGTGATCGTCGCGTCCGAAACCTTGCCGGTGCCGAACGTGTTGACCATGACCGAGGTCGGCTCGGCCACGCCGATGGCGTACGACACCTGAATCAGGCAGCGCGACGCGAGGCCGGCGGCCACGATGTTCTTCGCGACATAACGGCCGGCGTAGGCTGCCGAGCGGTCCACCTTCGACGGATCCTTGCCCGAGAACGCACCGCCGCCGTGCGGGGCTGCGCCGCCGTACGTATCGACGATGATCTTGCGGCCCGTGAGACCGCAATCGCCCTGCGGGCCGCCGATCACGAAGCGACCGGTCGGGTTCACGAGGAACTTGATGTCGCCCTTGATCAACTCGGCCGGCAGCACCGGCTTGATGACTTCTTCGATCACGGCTTCGCGCAGCGTGCCGAGGTCGATGTCCGGCGAGTGCTGCGTGGAGAGCACGACGGTGTCGATGGCGTGCGGCCGGCCGTCGACGTAGCGGATCGTGACCTGCGACTTCGCGTCCGGGCGCAGCCAGGGCAGACGGCCGTCGCGGCGCAGGTTCGACTGGCGCTCGACCAGACGGTGCGACAGGTGGATCGGCAGCGGCATCAGCTCGGGCGTTTCGTCGCACGCATAGCCGAACATCAGGCCCTGGTCGCCGGCGCCCTGGTCGAGGTTGTTGTCGTGCGCGCGGTCCACGCCCTGGGCGATGTCCGGCGACTGCTTGTCGTAAGCGACGAGCACCGCGCAGCCGCGGTAGTCGATGCCGTAGTCGGTGTTGTCGTAGCCGATGCGCTTGATGGTGTCGCGCGCGACCTGGATGTAGTCGACGTTGGCCGTCGTGGTGATTTCACCTGCCAGCACGACGAGACCCGTGTTGCACAGCGTTTCCGCTGCAACGCGCGAGTACTTGTCCTGCGTGAGGATGGCGTCGAGGATCGCGTCCGAGATCTGGTCGGCGACCTTGTCCGGATGGCCTTCGGAGACGGATTCGGAGGTGAAGAAATAGTCGTTTGCCACGTGTCTAGCTCCTTGTAGCTGGTGACGGTTGAGTTCACGTAGCCAGCTTCGGGAGCTTTGAAGCGGCGACGCTTTAGCGGAATTGCTGCCCGGTTGCCATGATTCGCGTTCGATTACGCGTAGTTCACAGCCCACCGGCTTCGCCCCGCAAGTTGTCTATTAACTCGGCGAAGCCCTTATTATAGCGACTTCCTTAAATTGTCGCAGAGTCTCTCCCGCGTGCCGCTCATCGTCCCCTTCACAGTTCGCAAGCCCTGCAGCGGAGTTGCCGCATGATAGGCAAACTCGGCTCCCGTTTCGCCATCGGCCTGCTCAAGCTGTTCGCGATCCTGCCCTATGGCTTCGTCGCGCGTCTGGGCGACGGCCTCGGCTGGCTGCTCTACAAGATCCCGAGCCGGCGCAAGCGCGTCGTTCATACGAATCTGCGCCTGTGCTTCCCCGAATGGAGCGACGAAAAGCGCGAGGAAGTGGCGGGGCTGCACTTTCGCCACGCCATTCGCAGCTACATGGAGCGCAGCGTGCAATGGTTCGCCTCGGCGAAGAAGCTCGAAAAGATCGTCGAACTCGACAGCGAGATCGATCTCACCGATCCGAACCTGCCGCCGACGCTCTTTCTCGGCCTGCATTTCGTGGGCATCGAGGCGGGCTCCATGTTTCTGAACTATTCGCTGCACCGGCCGTGCGGCTCGCTCTACCAGCCGTTCTCGAACCCGGAATTCGAAGCCGCGGCCAAGGCGGGACGCAGCCGTTTCGGCGCGGAAATGGTGAGCCGCGCGGACAGCGCGCGCGCCGTGCTGCGCTGGCTGCGCGACAAGAAGCCCGTGATGCTCGGCGCCGACATGGACTACGGCATGCGCAATTCCACGTTCGTGCCCTTCTTCGGCGTGCCGGCTTGCACGCTCACTGCGGTGGGACGTCTGGCGAAGGTCGGTCATGCGCAGGTGGTACCGTTCATCGGCGAGGTGTTGCCCAATTACAAGGGTTATCGGCTGAAAGTGTTCAAACCTTGGGAAAATTATCCGACCGGCGACGACGATCTCGACGCGCGCCGCATGAACGCTTTCCTCGAAGAGCAGATTCCGCATATTCCCGAGCAGTATTACTGGGTCCACAAGCGCTTCAAGACGCGGCCGCCAGGCGAGCCGAGCGTCTATCACTGAGCGTTGCGCACACGACCCGGGCCCGGGTTTTCGCCCGGGCCTCGCTTACAATGACGGCATGAAACTCAAATTCACCAAGATGCACGGCGCGGGCAACGACTTCGTCGTGCTCGACGGCTACAGCCAGGACCTCGCGCTCACGCCCGAGCGTGTGCGCGCGCTCGCCGATCGCCACTTCGGCATCGGCGCGGACCAGTTGCTGCTGGTCGAGAAGCCGACCGTGGAAGGCGTCGACTTCCGCTATCGCATCTTCAATTGCGACGGCGGCGAGGTGGAGCACTGCGGCAACGGCGCGCGCTGCTTCGTGAAATTCGTGCGCGACCGCAAGCTCACCGATTCGAATCGCGTGCGCGTGCAGGTGCAGAAGGGCACGATCACGCTCGTCGTGCAGGAAAACGGTGAAGTCGTCGTCGACATGGACCGCCCGGAGTTCGAGCCGGCGCACGTGCCGTTCAACGCGAACGGCCTGGAAGGCCGCCGCGAAGGCAACGACACGCTCTGGCCGCTCGACGTGAACGGCGCCCGGCGCTGGGTGTCGGTCGTCTCGATGGGCAATCCGCACGCGGTGCAGGTCGTCGACGACGTCGAGGCGTACCCGGTGAAAGCCGAAGGCGCGGTCATCGAAACGCATGCGCGCTTCCCGAACAAGGTGAATGCCGGTTTCATGCAGATCGTTTCGCGCCATGAAGTGAAGCTGCGCGTATTCGAGCGCGGCGCCGGCGAAACGCTCGCGTGCGGCACGGGCGCGTGCGCGGCCGTGGCGGCGGGCATTCGCCGCGGGCTGCTCGACACGCCCGTGAAGGTGCATACCCACGGCGGCCTGCTGACCATCGCCTGGGACGGCGCGCGCGACGAATCCGCCGCGCTCACCATGGCGGGCCCGGCCGCCACGGTGTTCGAAGGCGAGATCGAGCTGGCCGACTGACACGCAACATCGGCCTCGTACGGCGCGCGCAACGAGAGAACGTCGCGCCGCACGACTACTCGATAACAATCAACCGCATGACAGACTGCGCGCCGCCGTGCGCGCCTCACAACTACAACGCGTCCACAACATGAACGATCGCGAAGTTGCCGACTATCTGCTCGCCCACCCCGATTTTTTCGTTGAGCACGCCGAACTGCTCGCGACGATCAAGCTAGGCAATCCGCACGGCAAGGCTGCCGTCTCGCTGCAGGAGCGCCAGATGGAAATGCTGCGCGAGAAGAACAAGCATCTCGAGCGGCGTCTTTCTGAGCTGCTGCGCTACGGCCACGAGAACGATTCGATCGCCGCGAAGTTCAACCGCTGGACCACGCGCATGATCGCCGAGCGCGACCCGTACGCGCTGCCGCGCTCGATCACGCAGAACCTGCGCGACGTGTTCGACATGCCGCAAGCCGCGCTGCGCGTGTGGGACGTCGCCGAGTCCTACAGCCAGGCCGATTTCGCGCGCCATACCGGCGAGGAAGTGCGTATCTTCGCGAATAGTCTCGACACGCCGTATTGCGGCGCGAACACCGGCTTCGAGGCCGCGCAATGGCTCGACTCGAGTGAAGGCGCCGCCGAATCGGTCGCGATCATCGCGCTGCGCGCCCCCGCTGTGGCCTCGAACGACGCGCCAGGGGGCGAAGCTTTCGGCCTGCTGGTGATGGGCTCGCCCGACCCGCGCCGCTTCCACGAAGGCATGGCCACCGACTTTCTCACGCAGATCGGTGCACTGGCGAGCGCGGCGCTCTCGCGCCTGCTGCCGCACTGACGCACACCGAAGCCGCCCAACGTGAACCCAACCGATCCGATCGCCGACTATCTCGCGATGCTCGAACACGAGCGGCGGCTCTCGGAGCACACGCTGCGCGGCTACGCGCATGAACTCGACGAGCTGAAGAAGCTCGCGAGCGACAAGCCGCTCGAAACGGTCACCGCCGCGCAAGTGCGCGGCGCGGTGGCGCGCGCGCACGCGGGCGGCCTCTCGGCGCGCTCGATCGCGCACCGGCTGTCGGCCTGGCGTGCCTTCTATCGCTGGCTCGCGGGGCGCATCGAAATGGACGCGAATCCCGTGGCCGCCGTGCGTGCGCCCAAGCGCGCCAAAACGCTGCCGAAGGCGCTTTCCGTCGACGACGCCGCGCATCTCATGGAAGCGCCCGCCATCGCCGGCTCGGAAGAAGGCGGCCCGGAAGCGCTGCGCGACCGCGCGATGCTCGAGCTGTTCTACTCGTCGGGGCTGCGGCTCGCCGAACTCGTGGGACTCGACGTGCGTTACGTCAAGCGTGACGGCTACGAATCGGCGGGCTGGCTCAAGCGCGACGCCGCCGAAGTCGAGGTGCTGGGCAAGGGCAACCGTCACCGCATGGTGCCGGTCGGGCGCAAGGCGCTCGACGCGCTCGACGCCTGGCTCGCCGCCCGCAGCGCCTTCGTGAAGCACGACGACGCCCCGCTCTTTCTCTCCGTGCGCGGCAACCGCATGGCGCCCGGCGTGGTGCGCGAGCGCGTGAAGCGCGCCGCCATCGCGGCGGGCATTCCCGCGAACGTGCACCCGCACGTGCTGCGGCACTCGTTCGCCACCCACCTGCTGCAGTCGAGCGGCGACCTGCGCGCCGTGCAGGAACTGCTCGGCCACGCGAGCATCTCGGCCACGCAGGTCTACACGTCGCTCGACTTTCAGCATCTCGCGAAGGTCTACGACACCGCGCATCCGCGCGCCAAGAAGCGCGATTGATACGCCACGGCGCTCGCGCAACGCTGCGCGACACGAGTGCCGTTACCCAGCATCGAAGCCATCATGAATATAGTCACCCTCAAGCCGTCCAAAGAAAAATCCCTGCTGCGCCGCCATCCGTGGGTCTACGCGAACGCGATCGACCGCGTGGAAGGCAAGCCCGCGCCAGGCGCGACCGTGATCGTGCGCTCGGCCGACGGCCGCTTCCTCGGGCGCGCCGCCTACAGCCCGCATTCGCAGATTCGCGCACGCGTGTGGAGCTTCGACGAAAACGAGCCCATCGACCACGCGTTCTTCAAGCGACGCGTGCAGCGCGCCGTGGCCGACCGCCGCGCGATGGTGAGCGGCACGGGCGCGGTGCGCCTGATCTTCGGCGAGGCCGACGGCCTGCCTGGTCTGATCGTCGACTACTACATCGAAGACGGCGGTGATGTTGCACAAAGCGGCCGCGGCCAGCTCGTGTGCCAGTTCATGGCGGCGGGCGTCGAGGCGTGGAAGGAGGCGATCGTCGCCGCGCTCACGTCGGCCACGGGCTGCCCGAACGTCTACGAGCGCTCGGACGTGTCGATCCGCGAAAAGGAAGGGCTCGAACAGATCACCGGCCTGCTCGCAGGCGACGAACCGCCGGCCACGATCATCACGAGCGAGAACGGCGTGCGCTATCACGTGGACGTGCGCAACGGGCACAAGACCGGCTTCTACGTGGATCAGCGCGACAACCGCGCGCTCGTGCAGACGTACGCGCGCGAGCGCGAGGTGCTCAACTGTTTCTGCTACACCGGCGGCTTCTCGCTCGCGGCCATGAAGGGCGGTGCGAAACGGGTCGTGTCGATCGATTCCTCGGGCGAAGCACTCGCCACCGCGCAGAAAAACGTCGAGGCGAACGGCTTCGACGCCGCGCTCGCCGCCTGGCTCGACGCCGACGCCTTCAAGACGCTGCGCCGCCTCTATGACGATGGCGAGCGCTTCGATCTCGTGGTGCTCGATCCGCCCAAGTTCGCGGCCTCGCGCGAGCACGTGGACCGCGCCGCGCGCGCCTACAAGGACATCAACCTCACGGGTTTCAAGCTGCTGCGTCCGGGCGGTCTGCTGTTCACGTACTCGTGCTCGGGTGCGATCGATTCGGCGCTGTTCCAGAAGATCGTGGCCGGCGCCGCCGCCGACGCCAGGGTGGACGCGCGTATCCTCAAGCGCCTTGGCGCCGGTGTGGATCATCCGCTGCTCACGGCATTCCCGGAAGGCGAATATCTGAAAGGCCTGCTGTTGCAAATCGCCTGAGGCGGCCTTACTTGAGGCTTTTCGGCGCCGCGCCGGAACGCCTTTCGGGCCGCCTGTTCGCGCCCCGATTGAGTCTCACGCCCGGCCGCCGCATGCGGGCGCGGCGCAGATATGTTTCAATAGGAAGTTATGTTGTAACACTCGAAGGCAGCGACAGCACGAAGCGGCGCGCCTGAACGTACCCCTCGAACACCTACCAGGCAGACAGCATGGCAACCAGCATGATTCCCGTCACCATCCTGACCGGCTTTCTCGGCAGCGGTAAAACCACGCTGCTCAAGCGCATCCTGAACGAGAAGCACGGCATGAAGATCGCCGTGATCGAGAACGAGTTCGGCGAAGAGAACATCGACAACGAAATCCTCGTGCAGGACAGCACCGAGCAGATCATCCAGATGAGCAACGGCTGCATCTGCTGCACGATTCGCGGCGACCTCGCGCGCGTGCTCGGCGATCTCGCGCAGCAAAAGCGCGACGGCAAGCTGGACTTCGACCGCGTGGTGATCGAAACCACCGGCCTCGCCAATCCGGGCCCGGTCGCGCAGACGTTCTTCATGGATAACGAGATCGCCGACGAATTCCTGCTCGACGCGATCATCACGCTCGTGGACGCCAAGCACGGCAACCATCAGCTCGACGAGCACGAAGTGGTGCAGCGCCAGGTCGGTTTCGCCGACCGCCTCTTCATCACGAAGGCCGACCTCGTCGACGAGAATGAACTCGCCGATCTGCGCCATCGCGTGCTGCACATGAATCCGAAGGCGCAGATCCGCCAGGTCAATTTCGGCGAGGCCGACATCAAGGAAGTGTTCGACCTGCGCGGCTTCAACCTGAACGCGAAGCTCGAAATCGACCCCGACTTCCTCGCCGAAGACGATCACGCTCATGCGCATCACGATCATGACCACGCGCATGACCATGACCACGCTGATTGCGACCACGATCACGGCCAGTGCGACCACGAAGGCCACGATCACGCCCACCACCATCACGCACACCACGACGACAAGATCAAGTCGTTCGTCTACCGCAGCGACCGTCCGTTCGATCCGAACCGCCTCGAAGACTTCCTCGGCGGCATCCTGCAGATCTACGGCGAGCGCCTGTTGCGCTACAAGGGCGTGCTCTACATGAAGGGCGTGGACCGCAAGGTGGTGTTCCAGGGCGTGCACCAGATGATGGGCAGCGACCTGGCCGCCAAGTGGCTGCCGATCGAGAAGAAGGGCAGCAAGATGGTGTTCATCGGCATCGAACTGCCGCAGGACCTCATCACCGACGGGCTCGACGCCTGCCTCGCCTGAGCGGCTCCCCCGCTTTTCCCGATACGCCCGGCCCGCTGCCGGGCGTTTTCGTCTGGAGTTTGCACTGCGACGCAGCGCCGGCGCCAGGTTTGCGGCCGGCGCAAAGCATTCCTTCCGGTTCTGTGCGTCAAATAACGTACCCGACCATCGCTTTTTCACGATTGGCGCGTTATATTTTCTGGATATCGACCGGTGCGCAAACGGCCTGGCGACAGGCGGGTGGCAGCAGGGATTTCCCGCTTGCGGCGCGAGTTTGCGGTTCGGTTACAATACGGCCCCACTGGAAGAGAGGTGCCCCGGAATTCCCGAGGGACGCCCCGCCGGCAGCGCATCGCGTCGCAGCGCGCAGTCGGTACGATATATGCCTCAGAAGCATCTGATGACCGGTTTCCAGAGGAGTTCGGCCCCGCAGCGGCGCTTCGGGCGTCACGACAGTTCATCGTCCGTGCCCGCCAGCGCGCATATAACGGCGCGGTAACTGCGCCTGGCAAAGTGGTAAAGGTTGGTAACGGCCACCGCGGCCACTGCGGGCAACACAAAAGTGCAGGCAAGATGTGCCAGTTTTGCCTCACTCATTGAAGAAGCAAGCCAGATGACGACGAAACGACTCTTGACCGAAGCCGAAATCCTGAAGATGAGCGACAAGGATTACATGAACGAGGATCAGCTCGCCTTCTTCAAGAACCGGCTCGAACAGCTGCAGGCGGAAATCCTCCGCAATGCGGGCCAGACCACCGAGAATCTGCGCGAAACCGTGATCGTTCCCGATCCGGCCGACCGCGCGACGATCGAAGAAGAGCATGCGCTCGAGCTGCGTACGCGCGACCGCGAACGCAAGCTGCTCAAGAAGGTGCAGCAATCGCTCGCGCGCATCGATTCCGGCGACTACGGCTGGTGTGAAGAAACGGGCGAGCCGATCGGCATCCCGCGTCTGCTCGCGCGCCCGACCGCCACGCTCTCGCTCGAAGCGCAAGAGCGACGCGAACTGCGCCAGAAGCTGTTCGGCGATTGAGCTTTATTCTGGCCGCGAAGCCCTGCTTGCGCGGCTAGCGACTTGCCTTCCCTGTCGAAGCGCACGGAGCCCCGTGCGCTTTTTTCTTTTGCGCGTGGCCGCGGCGCCACCGAGCCGCCGTGCCGTTTTCTGCGCCCGCGGCCCTTGATATGCCCATCGCCGCCCTAAACTCCAGGTGATATGCGCTCGCGGCGCGCGAGAAGCGCGCGCGACGCGCCCGGATTCAGGGCGGCCGCGCCCGCAGCGTGCACGGCGCGCGAGCACCGCGGCGCCCACCCGAAAGCGGCAGGCATACCACCTTCGCATCCAACCCGGCATCAACGGTAAAAAGGAACGCACATGGAGCAATTTCACGGCACGACGATCGTATCCGTGCGGCGCGGCGACAAGGTCGCGCTCGGCGGCGACGGCCAGGTCACCCTCGGCAACATCGTCATGAAGGGTGGCGCGAAGAAGGTCCGGCGCATTTACGGCGGCAAGGTCATGGTCGGCTTCGCCGGCGGCACCGCCGACGCGTTCTCGCTGCTCGACCGCTTCGAAGCCAAGCTCGAAAAGCATCAGGGCAACCTCACGCGCGCCGCCGTCGAACTCGCCAAGGACTGGCGCACCGACCGCATGCTGCGCCGCCTCGAGGCCATGCTGATCGCCGCCGACTCGACCACCACGCTCGTGATCACCGGCAACGGCGACGTGCTCGATCCCGAAGAAGGCATCTGCGCGATCGGTTCGGGCGGCGCGTATGCGCAGGCCGCGGCTCGCGCGCTCGTGGAGAACACCGAACTCTCGCCGCGCGAGATCGTCGAAAAATCGCTCGAGATCGCGGGCGACATGTGTATCTACACGAATCACAACCGCGTGATCGAAACCATCGAATAACTCGCCAACCGACCGTACCGACGAGAAGGAATCAGGATGAGCACCATGACCCCCGCCGAGATCGTCTCGGAACTCGACAAGCACATCATCGGCCAGGCGAACGCGAAGAAGGCCGTGGCCGTCGCGCTGCGCAACCGCTGGCGGCGCCAGCAGGTCGCCGAGCCGCTGCGCCAGGAAATCACGCCGAAGAACATCCTTATGATCGGGCCGACGGGTGTCGGCAAGACCGAAATCGCGCGTCGTCTCGCGAAGCTCGCGGATGCGCCGTTCATCAAGATCGAAGCGACCAAGTTCACCGAAGTGGGCTACGTGGGCCGCGACGTGGATAGCATCGTGCGCGACCTCATCGAAATCTCGGTGAAGCAGACGCGCGAAACGGAAATGCGCAAGGTGCGCAGCAAGGCCACGGATCAGGCCGAAGACCGCATTCTCGACATCCTGCTGCCGACGGCACGCCCGGTAGGTTTCGGTTCGTCCGATGCGGCGAGCCACGCCGAAAGCGGCGACAACACGACACGCCAGACCTTCCGCAAGCGCCTGCGCGAAGGCCAGCTCGACGACAAGGAAATCGAGCTGGACGTCGAGCAGCCGCAAGTGGGCATGGACATCATGGGCCCGCCGGGCATGGAAGACATGACCGAGCAGATCCGCTCCATGTTCGCCAATCTCGGCGGCGGCAAGAAAACGCGCCGCAAAGTGAAGGTCAAGGAAGCGCTCAAGCTGCTGACCGACGAGGAAGCCGGCAAGATGCTCAACGACGAAGAGGTCAAGCAAAAGGCCGTGCAGAACGTCGAGCAGAACGGCATCGTGTTCCTCGACGAAATCGACAAGATCGCCTCGCGCAACAACGAAGGCAGCGGTGGCGAAGTTTCGCGTCAGGGCGTGCAGCGCGATCTGCTGCCGCTCGTGGAAGGCACGACCATCAACACGAAATACGGGATGGTGAAGACCGATCACATTCTGTTCATCGCGAGCGGCGCGTTCCATCTTTCGAAGCCGAGCGATCTGATTCCCGAGCTGCAGGGCCGTTTCCCGATTCGTGTGGAACTCGACTCGCTCTCCGTGAAGGACTTCGAAGCGATTCTGGTCGCGACCGACGCGAGCCTCGTGAAGCAGTATCAGGCGCTGCTCGCCACCGAGGACGTGCAGCTCGATTTCGCCGAAGACGGGATTCGCCGCCTCGCGGAAATCGCCTTCTCCGTGAACGAGAAGACCGAGAACATCGGCGCGCGCCGTCTGTACACGGTGATCGAGAAGCTGCTGGAAGATGTCTCGTTCGCGGCCGGCAATCACGCGGGCAAGAGCGTGACCATCGACGCTGCCTATGTCGACCGCGCGCTCGGCGAAGTGGCGCAGGACGAAGACCTGTCGCGTTACGTGCTCTAAACGTTATGCACGACGCATGAAAAAGGGACCCCGCGGGGTCCCTTTTCTTTTACCGCTCCGGACTGTGCTTACTGGCGCACCGGGCGCTTCGCGAGCTTGCGCTGCAGCGTGCGGCGGTGCATGTTGAGCGCGCGCGCCGTGGCCGAAATGTTGCCGTTGTGCTCGGCCAGCACGCGCTGGATGTGCTCCCATTCGAGGCGCGCGACCGAGAGCGGCGCCGGGTGCTCGATGGCCTCTTCGGCCTGCACGGCGCTCGCATCGCTTTGGAGTGCCGAGAGAATCATCTCGACGTTGGCGGGCTTGGCCAGATAGTTGTCCGCGCCGTCCTTCACGGCCTGCACCGCTGTGGCGATGCTTGCGTAGCCCGTGAGCACGAGCATGCGTGCGTCCGGCTGCAGTTCGCGCAGCGGCGCGATGAGTGACAGGCCCGAGTCGTTGCCGAGATGCAGGTCCACGGTGATCTGCGAGAACTTCTGCTGATTGGCGAAGCGAATCGCCTCTTCCGCATTGTGTGCCTGCTTCACCTCGAAGCCGCGCCGCGTGAGGCCGCGCGTGAGGATGTCGGAGAACACTTCGTCGTCGTCGATGACCAGAAAACTCATATCGCTCATGCCTGATTCTCCGTGTTGTTACGCGGCGTCGGACCGGGTCGGCCCCTCGCCTGATCCAATCTCCGAACCCGCGGGCGCTGCGCCTTCGCGCGCCGCCGCGGGGTTCGCCTGACCCGCCTTGACCTGCTTCGCCGGCAAGCGCAACACCGCACGGGTGCCGCGTGGACGGCGCGTGCGCGTGCCGCTGCCGGTTACGGCGCCGGTCGACGTCTCGTCATCCGCGCCGCTCACTTCGCCCGACGCGCTGCCGGGCGGCGTGACGTCGTTGAGTTCGATCGAGCCGCCAAGCCGCGCCGCCGACGAAAACGCCAGATACAGCCCGACGCCGTGACCGCCCTGGGTGCTGTCCACGGGCGCGGCGCCCAGCGAGGCGCGCAGCGAGGAAGGAATGCCGGGCCCGGCATCGCAAACTTCGAAATCGACGTAGCCGGCCCGCGCGGCCGCATAGGCGCGCAGCGTCACGAAATCGCGGCTGGCGCGCGCGGCGTTGTCGAGCAGGATGGTGAGGATCTGGCCAACGGCGACGGTGTCGTCGAGGGCGAAGTCGTTCAGTCCATTGTCGAGGAGTTCGAACTTCACGTGCGGATGGCGCAGGCGCCATTGCTCGACGAACGGCCCGAGCCATTCGCTCACGAGCTGGCGCGCGCCGGTGGATGAGGCGCGGCTTCTGAGTCGTGCGAGCGCCGAGGTGCAAAGCGAGATCTGCTTGTCGAGCAGTTCGAGGTCGGGGGCATACGGTTCGAGGCCCTTGTCCGTGCGCGCGACGTCGCGCAGCTCCTCGGTGAGCATGGCGATGGTCGAGAGCGGCGTGCCGATCTCGTGCGCCACGGTAGCGGCCTGCACGCCCAGCGCCACGGCACGCTCGTCGCGCAACAGGCGCTGCTGCGCGTCGCCGAGCGCGGTGTCGCGCTGGCGCAGCGCACGCGACATGCGCGCGACGAACCACACGATCAGGCACACGCTCACCATGAAGTTCACCCACATGCCCGCGCGATAGTAGTCGAACAGGTTGGCGGGATTGTCGAGATTGAGCGGCACGTTATCGAAGCCGAGCAGCACGTAGCAGGCCACTGCGAAGGCCGCGAGCCAGGCGGTGAGATACCACGGCAACACGGCGGCCGCGATGGCGAGCGAGGGCAGGTAGAGCGAGACGAACGGATTGGTCGTGCCGCCCGAAAGAAAGAGCAGCGCGGAAAGCGCGCCGAGATCGACCCAGAGCTGGCCGAACAGTTCGAGATTCGATTCCGGACGATCCTGCGTGACGCGCAGCCAGGTCACGCCGTTGAACGCCACTTCCATGGCGATCACGAACAGCATGGCGGGCAACGGCAACTGCACGCCGATGAAGAGTTGCACGAACGCGATCGTGCAGAGCTGGCCGATGATGGCGAGACTGCGCAGCCAGAACAGATGGCTGAGATTGACGCGAGCACTGACGGTTATGCGATGCATGCTGTCAGTTTACCGGTTAAGACTTATCTGATTCATCATCTTGAAAGGGTTTGCTTCAATCCATGTCATCCGCCGACCACTTTTGCTTCGGCGCTTTCTGACAAGCAAGACGGAACAATGCAAGCCTCGCCCCCTGACGTACTCCACGCTGTGCGCAATCTCTTTCTCGATTTCATCGACGCTGCCACCGCCAGCGGGACCGACGAGGCGACCGATGCGTCCGCACACGAATTGCTGGCCGCCACGCGCGCCGAGCTGCGCGGCCTGGACGACGACACGCTCGTCCTCATCGCCGCTCGCGCACAGGATAGCGCGCTGGCGCAAGAAGCCATACGCCTGAGCGCCGCGCTTGCCCGGCTCGCACCGGAGCGGGCCGCCGCGTGGTTCGCAGCGGGCCTCGCGCTGCAGTTTGCAAACCGTCACGCCGAAGCGGTAGAACCTTACCGCCACGCGCTGGGAATCGCGCGTACGTTTCCAAATCTGCGCAACAATCTTGCAACAGCTTTGATGCAGATCAATTTTGGAGACCGCGAGATTCTGCAGCTGCTCGAAGAAACGGTCGCCGAAGAGCCCGACAACGTCAACGCCTGGATCAACCTGGCGCGCGTGTTCCCAACCGATACCGACGCGGCGCGATCACTCCACGCCAGCCACCGCGCGCTCGAACTCGCGCCGCAAAGCCCACTCGCTCTGAACAACCATGCGATGGCCTGCAAGGAAACGCAGCAGTGGGACGAGGTCGAACGCGCCGCGCGCGCCGCCTGCCAGTATGCGCCCAACGACGCATCGCTACGTTCGAACCTGTCGATGATCCAGCTTCTGCGCGGCAACTATGCCGAAGGCTGGCCCGGACACGAGATGCGCTGGCAGGGCTCCAGTGAACTGGCCATGGGCCGCCCGGCGTTCCCGAAGCCCGAGTGGCGAGGCGAGCCGCTCGCGGGCCGCACATTGCTGGTGTGGGGCGAACAGGGCATGGGCGACCTGCTGCAATTCTGCCGCTACGTGCCCATGCTCGCCGAACGCGTGCATCGCGAAGGCGGCCGGCTCGTCTGGAATTCGTTTCCGCAGATGGGCGCGCTGCTCGCGCGCAGCCTGGGCCGCCATTGCGACCTGTACTGCGCGGGCGGCCCCGTCGAAAACCTGCCGCCCTACGATTGCGAAGTCTCGCTGTTGAGCCTGCCGCTGATATTCGGTACTGAAGAAGCGACTGTCCCGGGCCCCACCGGTTATCTCAAGGCCGATCCCGAGGCGGCGGCGCGCTGGCGCGAGCGCCTTGCGGGCGAACAGCGTCTGAAGGTCGGGCTCGCGTGGACGGGCCGCCTCACGCACAAGCGCAATCCGTTTCGTCGCATCGGACTCGAGCGGTATGCCCGGCATTTCGGCGGCATCGAGGGCGTGGCGTTCTATTCGCTGCAGCCCGGCGCACAGCAGGACATCGCCGCGGCGCACGAAGCGGGCTTCGAGGTGACCGACTTCAGCGCCCAGTGGAAGACCTTCGACGACACCGCCGCGTTCGTCGACGCGCTCGACCTGGTGATTTCCGTGTGCACGTCGAGCGCACACCTTGCGGGCGCGCTCGGCAAGCGCGCCTGGGTGCTGCTGGACGTGAATCCGCATTGGGTCTGGCTGCTGGATCGACGCGACAGTCCGTGGTATCCGAATACCCGGCTGTACCGTCAGCAGGCGTTCAGACAGTGGGAACCGGTGCTCGACGAAGTGAGCGCCGATCTCGCGGCGCTCGCGCACGCTGCGCAACGCAGCACGCCCTTCACGGCATAGCGCTCCTGCCCTTCGGCGCGTCGCTCGCTGCCGGCGCCGCCGCCGCCGCGAGACATTGGGGGCAGAGGCAGCGCCCGCGCGGGTCCAGCTCGCTCGCGGGCAAGGCGGGCAGCGACTTGCACCAGCAATCGAAGGGTTCGGTGTTCCTGCCGCAATCGAAGCTGTTGCCGCAGCGGGGGCAGCGGGCGCTTTTCATGCCGGTGGCGGGCACGGCGGAGGCGGTCATGGCGCGCACTCCTCTCGAAGCCATGGGTTGGCGACAGGAAGATGATGCCACAGCCCGCGCGCACGTCTTGCACCTCGCTTTTCACGCCCGCCTTTCCCAGCCGATTTCGCCCCGTTTTGCGGCGCGCCGATGCGCTCGCGCCCGTGTTGCGCATGTGCCTCGCGAAGCGTCCGGTGCCCGTCGTTTTCCCCGCCGTTTTCCCTGCTGCACCGCGCCAGTCCTGTACAATCCGCCCTGTTTCGACCGTTTTGCGGCCGCGTTCTTCGTCCGCGGATCTTCGTCCGCGAGTTTCGTCTGTTTTTCGTCCAAGTCTCCGCCGCCATGTCCGAGCCCATCGACCTTTCGCAGATCGCCCCCACCCTGAAAGCCGAAATTCTGGCCGAAGCGCTGCCTTACATTCGCCAGTATCACGGCAAGACCGTCGTCATCAAGTACGGCGGCAACGCCATGACCGAAGAGCGGCTCAAGCAGGGCTTCGCGCGCGACGTCATCCTGCTCAAGCTCGTGGGCATCAATCCGGTCATCGTGCACGGCGGCGGCCCGCAAATCGATACGGCGCTCAAGAAGATCGGCAAGCAAGGCACGTTCATCCAGGGCATGCGCGTGACCGACGAAGAAACCATGGAAGTCGTCGAGTGGGTGCTCGGCGGCGAGGTGCAGCAGGACATCGTCACGCTGATCAACCACTTCGGCGGCCACGCGGTCGGCCTGACCGGCAAGGACGGCGGCCTGATCCACGCGCGCAAGCTGATGATGCCGGACCGCGACAAACCCGGTCAGTACATCGACATCGGCCAGGTGGGTGAAGTCGAGGCCATCAACCCGGCGGTCGTGAAGGCGCTCCAGGACGACGCGTTCATTCCGGTGATCTCGCCGATCGGCTTCGGCGAAGACGGCCTCTCGTACAACATCAACGCGGACCTCGTGGCGGGCAAGCTCGCCGTCGTGCTCAACGCCGAAAAGCTCGTGATGATGACGAACATCCCGGGCGTGATGGACAAGGCGGGCAATCTGCTCACCGACCTCTCGGCGCGCGAGATCGACGCGCTCTTCGAAGACGGCACGATCTCGGGCGGCATGCTGCCGAAGATCTCGTCGGCGCTCGACGCAGCCAAGAGCGGCGTGCGCTCGGTGCACATCATCGACGGCCGCATCGAGCACTCCGTGCTGCTGGAAATCCTGACCGAACAGCCGTTCGGCACGATGATCCGCTCGCACTAAGCGCCTTCCTCCCAGCGGCGGCGCCGTGCCGCCGCCGCGTCTCACGTCCGCGATGACCGACTCCAGCCTTCATGCCAGGCGTGCCCGGCGCCGGCCGCGCCGCGTCGCCCGCAAAGTGGGCACTCCCGTCTGGCTCTTCGACCTCGACAACACGCTGCACAACGCGTCGCGCGCGATCTTCCCGGCCATCAACGCCGGCATGACGCAGTACATCATCGACGCGCTCGGCGTGAGCCGCGACGAAGCCAATCACCTGCGCACGAGCTACACGCGCCGCTACGGCGCGACGCTGCTCGGGCTCACGCGCCATCATCCGATCGACCCGCACGACTTTCTCAAGGTTGTGCACACCTTCGACGACCTGCACGGCATGCTGCACGCCGAGCGCGGCCTCGCCCGCACGCTCGCCGCGCTGCCCGGGCGCAAGATCGTGCTCACCAACGGCCCCGAGGACTACGCGCACGCGGTGCTCGCGGCGCTCGGCATCGAGGGGCTGTTCGAGCGCGTGATCGCCATCGAAGGCATGCGCTCGCGCAGCTACTGGCGCGCCAAGCCCGATTGCGCGATGCTGCGCGGCACGCTGCGCCGGGCCGGCGTGGCGCTCGCCGATGCGATCCTGATCGAAGACACGCGCAGCCATCTCAAGCGTTACCGGCGCCTCGGCATCCGCACCGTCTGGATCACCGGGCATTTGCCGGCGCATCTGCCGGGCACCGGCAGACCACACTATGTCGATCGTCGCATTCGTTCGCTAAAATCCCTGAAACCAGGCCTGCAGTCGGGACGCTCGAAGTAAAACGGGGGAGCGCCAACCCAGAGGCCAACGCCAGGGACGATATCCATGCAGCCGACACAAACGCGTGAAGCAGTCGAAGCAGCAGATTCGCCGGGCGCGGCCCGCCGCGCCCCCCGCCCGAAACCGGGCGAACGCCGTATCCACATTCTCCAGACGCTCGCCACCATGCTCGAGGCGCCGCGCGGCGAGAAGATCACCACCGCGGCGCTGGCCGCGCGCCTGGGCGTTTCCGAGGCCGCGCTGTATCGCCATTTCGCAAGCAAGGCCCAGATGTACGAGGGCCTCATCGATTTCATCGAGCAGACGCTCTTCGGCCTCATCAACCAGATCGTCGAAAAAGAGCCGAGCGGCGTCCTGCAGGCGCGTGCGATCGCGCTGATGCTCGTCAACTTTTCCACGCGCAACGCCGGCATGACCCGCGTACTGACCTGCGAAGCCCTCGTGGGCGAACATGAGCGCCTCGCCGAGCGCGTGAACCAGATGCTCGATCGCGTCGAGGCGTCGCTGCGCCAGTGTCTGCGCGTCGACCTCGCCCAGGAGGCCGAGCGCAAGGCAATTTCGGGGTCTGACCATGTCAACACGAAGCCGGCCGCCAAGGGATACGATCCAACGGTCCGGGCGAATCTGGTCGTGCGCTATGTGATTGGTTGCTGGCATCGCTACGCGCAAAGCGGCTTCACGCGTTCACCGAGCGAGCACGCCGACGAGCAGATCCGCATCATTCTTCAATAGCGCGGCCGCGGCGGCGTTGTTCCGTGGCGGTGGCTCGCGTCGCTAACAGGAAGGAGAACCGTCGCATGAACCGTCCCGTTCCTCCCCTCGGCCTGCCGCCCATCCTGATGGGCCTCTCCGCCCATTGGGGCTGGCTCATTGCGCGAGGCATTGCCGCCATCGTGTTCGGCGTGCTCGCCTTCTCGCTGCCCGGCCTCACCGTGCTCACGCTCGCCATCGTCTGGGGCGCCTACGCCCTCGTCGACGGCGCATTCGCGCTCATCTACGGGGCGCGCGGCGGCGGCACGCGGCGCTGGACCTACATCGTCATCGGTCTGATCGGCGTGATCGCGGGCCTCGTGGCGTTCTTCTGGCCCGGCGAGACCGCCATCGTCCTCGTCATGATCATCGGCGTCTGGGCGTTCTTCACGGGCATCTTCGAGATCGTCTACGCGATCCAGTACCGGCACGCCATCGCGCATCCGTGGGCGGTCGGGATTTCGGGGCTGCTCTCGGCCACGGTGGGCTTTTTCTTCGCGATGTTCCCAGGTGCTGGCGCGCTCTCGCTGATCTGGGTGATCGCCGCCTATGCGGTCCTCTACGGCCTCCTGATGATCATCGCGGCCTTGCAGCTGCGGCGCTGGCGCAACGCGAATCCGTCCGCACCCGGCAAGTGATAAGGCTTCGCGGCCTCGCGCGGTGCGCGGGCACGTGAAGGGACGGTGCAAAAGCGCGGGGGCGGCAGCGCGCCGCCCGGGCCGCCTTTCCCGTGCGCCGCGTCGCTTTGCACTTTTTCCGATATACTCTGCGTTCCTTTTGCAATACCCACGCGCCGATTTGCTGACTCGATTGCGGGCGCGTGAACTCTCAAGGCCTGGGCCCGGGAGTTCGATATAAATGCGGCTAAAGAGGTCGTCAGCTGCGCCAACCCTTTCGCACTCCGCGCCCGCCGACACCGTTTAGCCGCCCGAAAAACCAAGGCGGAACGAATGGAATCGATCGGCATCGTCGCTCCTCAAACACTGCATTTCGACGAGCCTCTGCAACTGCAGAACGGCACGGCGCTGGCCGGGTACGACCTCGTGGTCGAAACCTACGGCACGCTCAACGCCGCGCGCAGCAACGCGGTGCTCGTCTGTCACGCGCTCAATGCGTCGCACCACGTGGCGGGCGTCTACGCGGACGACCCCAAGAACGTGGGGTGGTGGGACAACATGGTCGGCCCGGGCAAGCCGCTCGACACCAACCGCTTCTTCGTGATCGGCGTGAACAATCTCGGCTCGTGCTTCGGCTCGACCGGCCCCATGAGCCTCGACGCGGCCACCGGCCAGCCCTATGGCGCGAAGTTTCCGGTCGTGACCGTCGAGGACTGGGTGGACGCCCAGGCGCGCGTGGCCGATCGCTTCGGCATCGAGAAGTTCGCCGCGGTGATGGGCGGCAGCCTTGGCGGCATGCAAGCGCTTGCATGGAGCCTGCGCTATCCGGATCGTCTCGGCCACTGCATCGTGGTCGCCTCCACGCCCAAGCTCTCGGCGCAGAACATCGCGTTCAACGAAGTCGCGCGCTCGGCCATCCTCTCGGACCCCGACTTCCATGGCGGCGACTACTACGCCCACCACGTGAAGCCGCGCCGCGGCCTGCGCGTGGCGCGCATGATCGGCCACATCACCTATCTGTCCGACGACGACATGGCCGAGAAATTCGGCCGGGCGCTGCGCCGCGCGGAAGGCGCCGAGAACGCCTACAACTTCAACTTCGACGTGGAATTCGAAGTGGAGTCGTACCTGCGCTATCAAGGCGACAAGTTCGCCGACTACTTCGACGCCAACACCTACCTGCTGATCACGCGTGCGCTCGATTACTTCGATCCCGCGAAGGCGTATGACGGCGACCTCACGCGCGCGCTCGCGCACACGAAGGCGAAATACCTCGTGGCGAGCTTCGCGACCGACTGGCGTTTCGCGCCCGCGCGTTCGCGCGAACTCGTGAAGGCGCTGCTCGATCACAAGCGCCAGGTGACCTACGCGGAAATCGACGCCCCGCACGGCCACGACGCCTTCCTGCTCGACGACGCGCGCTATCACAATGTGGTGCGCGCTTACTACGAACGTATTGCTGCTGAGGTGGGCGCATGAACCAGAGCGCTTTCGACAGTCTTTCCGCCCGTCCCGACTTTCGCACCATTGCGCGCTGGATCGAACCGCGCGCGAAGGTGCTCGACCTCGGCTGCGGCGACGGCTCGCTGCTCTCGCTGCTCACCGAGGAGCTGGAGTGCACGGGCTACGGCATCGAGATCAACGACGCGGGCGTGCTCGCATCGGTGAAGAACGGCATCAACGTGATCCAGCAGAATCTGGAAGACGGCCTGCGCCTGTTCGAGGACGCGAGCTTCGACTTCGCGATCCTCTCGCAAACGCTGCAGACCATTCACCAAACGGCCGCCATCCTGCGCGAGACGGCGCGCGTGGGCAAGGAGTGCATCGTCTCGTTCCCGAACTTCGGCTACTGGCCGCACCGGCTTTCGGTCATGCGCGGACGCATGCCGGTTTCGAAGTCGCTGCCCTACCAGTGGCATAACACGCCGAACGTGCGTGTTCTCACGGTGAAGGACTTCGAGGCGCTCGCGC
Organism: Paraburkholderia nodosa; assembly: GCF_001718195.1. GTDB lineage: Bacteria > Pseudomonadota > Gammaproteobacteria > Burkholderiales > Burkholderiaceae > Paraburkholderia > Paraburkholderia nodosa_A. Next base: position 305,060 of record NZ_MCNV01000006.1, on the reverse strand, counting down.
CCGAAGTGGGCATCGAAATTCTCGACCGCGCCGTGCTCCATGGGGGTCAGACCGTTCGTTGGGGTGTGAACTGGCGTGGTAGTCTTGCGGTCTATCGCGTGAGAAAAAAATGACGCCGTGCGCGGCGTCGCGTGTTTTTCTGCCCGACCAGTTCACCTGGAACCGCACCCAACACCGCCGCCGCTAACGACGACATGCAGAATCCGCCCCACGAGGCACCCGCTCTTACCGCTCACGAATCCCACCCCGGCTGGCGTGCGTATCTGAATACGCACATGCTGATCTGCGTGTTCCTCGGCTTTACCTCCGGGCTGCCGCTCTTCACGCTCGTCTATCTGGTGCAGGCGTGGCTGCGCTCGGAGGGCGTCAATCTCAAGGAGATCGGCCTCTTCGCGCTGATCCAGTTCCCCTACACCTGGAAGTTCGTCTGGGCGCCGCTCATGGACCGCTACGTGCCGCGTCTGCCCGGCTGGCGCCCGGGGCGGCGGCGCGGCTGGATGCTCGTCACGCAGATTCTCGTGGCGCTCGCCATCGGCACGCTCGGCTACGTTTCGCCGAAAGATTCGATCTGGACGGTTGCCGCGCTCACCGCGCTGGTGGCGTTCTTCGGCGCGAGCCAGGACATCTCCATCGACGCCTACCGGCGCGAACTGCTCACTGATACGCAGCAGGGCCTCGGCAACGCCGTGCACGTGAATGCCTACAAGATCGCGGCACTCGTGCCGGGCTCGCTCGCGCTGATCCTCTCCGATCATCTGCCGTGGAGCACCGTATTCGTCGTGACGGCGGCGTTCATGATTCCCGGCATGATCATGACGCTCGTCGTGAAAGAGCCCGAAGTGCACGGCGCGCCGCCGAAGAACCTGCGCGAAGCGATCGTGCAGCCGTTCGCCGAATTCGTGCGCCGCGACGGTCTCGCCGCGGCACTCTTTGTGCTCGCGTTTATCTTCCTCTACAAACTCGGCGATACGATGGCGACGACCCTGTCCACATCGTTCTTCCTCGACATCGGCTATTCGCGCACGGAGATCGGCGTGATCGCCAAGATGACGGCGTTCGGCGCGAGCCTCGCGGGCGGCATTGTCGGCGGCGTGGCGCTCGTGAAGATCGGCATTGGGCGCGGGCTGTGGATCTTCGGCTTCCTGCAAATGATTTCCACTCTGGGTTTCGCGTGGCTCGCGCAGCTCGGCGCAGGCTCGCCCTCGCTCGCCGCCATCTACGATGCCGTGCTCGCCGTGAGCCACGCGGTTTCGTGGGCCGCAGGTCTCTTCGGCGCCACCGTGCAGTTCACGCTCGATCCGCGCGCCGTTGCGCTCGCGCTCGTGTACGGCTTCGAGACCTTCGCAACGGGACTCACGCTCGCTGCGTTCACTGCCTATATTGCAAGCACGACCGATCCGCGTTACACCGCCACGCAGTTCGCACTCTTCACGAGCCTCGCCTCCGTGCCGCGCACGCTGGCCTCCGCCGCGAGCGGCTACGTGGTGGCGAAGATCGGCTGGTTCGACTATTTCATCGTCTGCACGGTGCTCGCGGTACCGGGTATGCTCCTGCTCATTCGTATTGCCCCGTGGAGAGTCCGGTCGTGAGCACGCATGAGACCGTCGCGCAAAGCCCGCGTGCGCTGCAGCGCAGCGGCGCGCGCGCGCGTGCGCTCGTGCTGGCGCTCGCCACCGCCTGGCCGGCGCTTGGCGCATGGAATGCGTGGGCTGCCGAGAACCCCGCCGCGACGAACGCCCCCGCCGCCGTGCCAGGCAATCCTGCACTGCCGCCAGCCGGCAATGGCGCGACCAACCCGGCGAATAACACGAACGGCGCAGCAAACATCGGCGCAAACGCGAGCGCTACGCCGGGCAGCGTCGCCCCCGGCGCGCCGAACACGGGCCGCGTGGTGCGATTCGGCAACGCCGCCGTGTACCGCAATCTGATTCCCTCGCCGATGCTCGAAGCGCAGGCCACGGCCGAGTTCAACGAGATCGTGCGCGGCGCGGCCCATTCGAACCGCCTCTATGCCGAAAGCGATCCGCACGTGCAGCGCGTGCGGGCGTTCGTCGACCGGCTCGCGCCTTACTCGCTGAAGTGGGGCGATCGCGTCAAGAACTGGAAGTGGGAAGTGGCGGTGATCCGCTCGAACGACATCCGCATGTACGCGCTGCCGGGCGGCAAGATCGTCGTGTATGGCGGCCTGCTCGATCGCGTGAAGCTCAACGACAACGAGTTCGGCATGCTGCTTGGCCACGAGATCGCGCATGCAGTGCGCGAGCACGTGCGCGAGCGCCTGGGCGAACAACAGGCCGCGCAGATCGAATCGGGCTCTGTGCCGCAGCTATTCGGGCTCGCGGATCTCGGCGTGTTTCCGCTCGGTATCGGCTCGCAACTCGTGGAAATGCACTACGGCCGCGCCGACGAAACCGAAGCCGACGTGATCGGCAGCGATATCGCCTCGCGCGCGGGATTCGATCCGCGCGCGGCGCTCACGCTGTGGGACAAGCTCGCGGTGGCGACGCGCGCCGACCGCGACCAGGGATTCATCTACGTGCATCCGTACACGCCGGCGCGACGCGCCGATATCGCCAAGCGCCTCGCCGACATGATGCCGCTCTACGCAAAGGCCATGGGCAAGCCGCTCGCCGAGTTGCCCGACTACGAGGGCATCCCGGCCGTGCAAAAGCGCAAGGTGGTTTCGGCGCCCTGAAAGCGGTTTCACAGCGCGCCGCGGTGAGCGTCAGCTCTTGACCTTGTGGTCGTAGTCGATGGTCAGCGGCGCGTGGTCGCTGAACTTGATGTCCTTGAAGATCGAGGTCTTTTTCGCCTTGTGCGCAATGCCGGGCGTCGCGATCTGATAGTCGATACGCCACCCCACGTTCTTCGCATACGCCTGGCCGCGGTTGCTCCACCACGTGTATTGCTCGGGGCGCGGGTCGAGCGTGCGGAACACGTCCACGTAGCCCACGTCGTCGAAGAGGCTCGTGAGCCATGCGCGCTCTTCGGGCAGGCAGCCGGAGTTCTTCTGGTTGCCCTTCCAGTTCTTGATGTCGATTTCCTTGTGGACGATGTTCACGTCGCCGCACAGGATCACTTCGCGCTCACGCTTGAGTTCCGCGAGATGCGGCATGAATTCGTCCATGAAGCGGTACTTCGCGGCCTGCCGTTCGTCGCCGCTCGAGCCCGAAGGCACGTACACGGAGATCACCGAAAGCTTGCCGAAGCGCGTTTCCACATAGCGCCCTTCCGGGTCGAACTCCTCGCTGCCAAAGCCGATGATCACCTCGTCGGGCTCGTGGCGCGAATAGACGCCCGCGCCGCTATAGCCCTTCTTGACCGCATGCTGGAAGTAGCCCGTGAAGTCGTGCGGGGCGAGGAATTCCGGGGTCATGTCGTCCTGCGAGCACTTGATTTCCTGCACGCAGAGCACGTCGGCCTTCTGTTCGCCGAACCATTCGAAAAAGCCTTTCTTCGCCGCCGAGCGGATGCCGTTCAGATTCGCGGTGATCACACGCAACATGTCTTCTTTCCTCTTGATTGTGCGTTGCCTCGCACGGCGCGCCGAAGCGGAACTGCACCGCGCCGCGCGAGGGAATACGGTCGGTCTCAGTCGATCCTGAGACCCTTGAGTTCGGCCTTGGCCGGCGGAAATTCGAGTTTCAGACTGTCCATCAGGCGCAGCAGCAGTTCGGCCACCATGAGGTTGCGATGCGACTTCGAGTTCGCGGGAATCACGTACCACGGTGCGTACTCCGTGGAGGTAGCCGCGAGCGCGTCGTGGTACGCGGCCTGATAGGCGTCCCAATGCCTGCGCGCTTCGAGATCGGAGACGTCGAATTTCCAGTGCTTGGTGGGGTCGTCGATGCGCGCCTGGATGCGACTGCGCTGCTCGTCCTTCGAAATGTGCAGCATGCACTTGATGATCGACGTGCCGCTCTCGGCGAGCAGCGCCTCGAAATGGCGAATCTGCCGGTAGCGGCGCTCGCACTCGGCCGAATCGATCTGGCCAATCACGCGCGGCACGAGCACGTCTTCGTAGTGGCTGCGGTTGAAGATCGCCAGCTCGCCGGCCGCGGGCACTTGCAGGTGCACGCGCCAGAGAAAGTCGCGCGCGGCTTCGATGGGCGTCGGCGCGCGAAACGGCACGATGCGCAGGCCGAGCGGATCGACCTCGTGAAACACGCCGCGAATCGTGCCGTCCTTGCCGCTCGTGTCCATGCCCTGCAACACGAGCAGCACGCGCTGATGGCGCTGCGAATGCAGACGCTCCTGCAATATGTCGAGCTGGTTGCCGATCTCGGCGAGCCGGTCGCGGTCACCGTCCTTGCTGCCGGTCGAGAACGGTTTCGCGGCGGGGTCGAGCGCGTTGAGCGAGAACGTCTCCGCCTTCTTGTCGCTGAAGTACGGCACGCGGTAACTGTCGAGACTCGGGATGTGGGACATGCGTTGTTCTCCTCTCTCTCGTGAATTTGACGGCGCCAGCGCCGCAGCCCGCCTGAAGCGGCAAGGCGGCGCCGCGCTGCTACGCACGACGCCGCCTCGCTAGCATGCCCGAATCAGGGCGGCACGCTACTCAAACCCGCCCAAACTCAGCCCAGCTTCTTCTTCAGCAGCTCGTTGACCTGCTGCGGGTTCGCCTTGCCCTTGGTGGCCTTCATCGCCTGGCCGATCAGCGCGTTGAACGCCTTTTCCTTGCCGGCGCGGAATTCTTCCACCGACTTCTGGTTCGCGGCGAGCACCTCGTCGATGATCGCTTCGAGCGCGCCGGTGTCCGAGATCTGCTTGAGGCCCTTCGCTTCGATGATGCGATCGGCAGCGGCTTCGTCGGCAGCCTTCTCGTCCCACATCGCCTGGAACACTTCCTTGGCGATCTTGTTCGAGATCGTGCCGTCGGCGATGCGCGCGAGCAGCACGGCGAACTGCGCGGCCGAGACCGGCGAAGCGGCGATGTCGAGGCCTTCGCGGTTGAGCTGCGACGAGACTTCGCCCATCAGCCAGTTGGCGGCGGCCTTGGCCTGCGCCGCGCCCGCCTTCGCCACCACGGCTTCGAAGTAAGCCGCCATTGCCTTGCTCGACGTGAGCACGTTCGCGTCATACGGCGTCACGCCGTACTGCTCGACAAAGCGCGTTTGCATCGTCGCGGGCAGCTCGGGCAGCTCGCCCTTCACGCGCTCGACCCACGCGGCATCGATCACGAGCGGCATGAGGTCGGGGTCGGGGAAATAGCGGTAATCGTGCGCGTCTTCCTTGCTGCGCATCGAACGCGTCTCGCGCTTGTCCGGGTCGTAGAGGCGCGTTTCCTGCACCACCGTGCCGCCGTCTTCGATCAGCTCGATCTGGCGGCGCACTTCGTACTGGATCGCCTCTTCGAGGAAGCGGAACGAGTTCAGGTTCTTGATCTCGGCGCGCGTGCCGAATTCCTTCTGGCCGACCGGGCGCACGGAGACGTTCGCGTCGCAGCGGAACGAGCCTTCCTGCATGTTGCCGTCGCAAATGCCGAGCCACACGACGAGCGTGTGCAGCGACTTCGCGTACGCAACCGCTTCGGCGGCACTGCGCATTTCGGGTTCCGTGACGATTTCGAGCAGCGGCGTGCCGGCGCGGTTCAGGTCGATGCCCGTCATGCCCGCGAAGTCTTCGTGCAGCGACTTGCCCGCGTCTTCTTCGAGGTGCGCGCGCGTCAGGTTGACGGTCTTCTCGTAGGCTTCCTTGCCGGCCTTTTCGTTAGCCGGGACCTGGATCGTGATCTGCCCGCCCTGCACGACCGGAATCTCGTACTGGCTGATCTGATAGCCCTTGGGCAGGTCCGGATAGAAGTAGTTCTTGCGCGCGAAAATGCTGCGCGGCGCAATCGTCGCGTTGATCGCGAGGCCGAACTGGATCGCGCGCTCCACGGCGCCGCGGTTCATCACCGGCAGCACGCCCGGCAGCGCGAGATCGACGGGGCAGGCCTGCGAGTTGGGCGCGGCGCCGAACTGCGTCGATGCGCCCGAGAAGATCTTCGACGCCGTCGACAATTGCGCGTGCGTCTCCAGACCGATCACCACTTCCCACTGTGTTGCCATGTTCATACCCCTGCCGGCGCCTTGCGATGCCAGTCGGTCGCGCGCTGGAAGGCGTCGGCGACCTGCAGCATGCGGGCCTCGTTGAAATAGTTGCCGACGATCTGCAGACCGACGGGTCGCTGCGCGTTCGCACCCGCGCCGAAGCCGCACGGCACGCTCATGCCGGGCAGGCCCGCGAGGCTCGTGGAAAGCGTGTAGATGTCCGCGAGGTACATCTGCAGCGGATCGTCGCCCTTGGCGCCCAGGTCCCATGCCACGCTCGGCGCGACCGGTCCCATGATGACGTCGCACTGTTTGAACGCTTCCTGGAAGTCTTGCGCAATGATGCGGCGAATCTTCTGCGCCTGCAGGTAGTACGCATCGTAGTAGCCGTGCGAGAGCACGTAGGTGCCCACCAGAATGCGGCGCTTCACCTCGGGGCCGAAGCCCTCGGCACGCGACTTCTTGTACATGTCGAGCAGATCGCGGTATTCGGCGGCGCGGTGGCCGAAGCGCACGCCGTCGAAGCGCGAGAGGTTCGACGAGGCTTCCGCCGGGGCGATCACGTAATACACGGGAATCGACAGCTCGGTTTTCGGCAGCGTGACTTCCACGAGCGTGGCGCCGAGCGATTCGTACGTCTTCAGCGCGGCGTCGATGGCGGCGCGCACGTCGTCGGCGAGACCCGCGCCGAAGTATTCCTTCGGCAGGCCGATGCGCAGGCCCGCGAGCGGCTTGTCGGCGCTGGCCTCCTGGCTCCATGTCTGGCCGATGAAGCGCGTGTAGTCCTCGTGCTCGTGCGTGAGGCTCGTCGAGTCGCGCTCGTCGAAGCCGCCCATGGCGTTCAGGAGCAGCGCGCAATCGCCGGCGCTGTGCGCGAACGGGCCGCCCTGGTCGAGCGACGAGGCGAACGCGATCATGCCGTAGCGCGAGACGCGGCCGTAGGTGGGCTTGATGCCCGTCACGCCCGTGAACGACGCCGGCTGGCGAATCGAGCCGCCGGTGTCGGTGCCGGTCGCGGCGGGCGCGAGGCGCGCGGCGACGGCCGCGGCGGAACCGCCCGACGAGCCGCCCGGCACGGCCTTCGTGTCCCACGGGTTCTTCACGGCGCCGAAATGCGAGTTCTCGTTGGACGAGCCCATCGCGAATTCGTCCATGTTGGTCTTGCCGAGGCAGACCATGCCCGCGCGCTCGAGCCGCTCGACCACGGTCGCGTCGAACGGGCTCACGTAGTTTGCAAGCATCTTCGAGCCGGCGGTCGAGCGCCAGCCGCGCGTGACGAACACGTCCTTGTGCGCGAGCGGAATGCCCGCGAGCGGGCCCGCGTGGCCCGAGTGCAGGAGCGCGTCGGCGGCCTTCGCCTGGGCGAGCGTCAATTCGGGATTGACGTCGACGAAGGCGTTCAGGTCTTGATGCGCTTCAATCCGGCCCAGAAAGTGCTGGGCCAGCTCGACTGCGGAGCACTCCTTCGCAGCCAGCGCGGCGCGCAGTTCGGTCAAGCTTTTGTCATGCATTGCGTGATTCCTGGAAGAACGTCACGGCGTGGTCGAAATCCGATCGTTGCGCCGTCCGGGAGCCGCTCGACCGACGTTGGCAAACGTGTGGGCCGCTACCCGGAAAACCCCGGAAAATTCGGGAGTCCGTGCCGTTTCGAACTGTTCCGACGACTCGAAAGATTTCGAAATGGCGAAAAAATGCTGCGCGCTTACTCAATCACGCGCGGTACGAGGTAAAGTCCGTCCTGCACCGCGGGCGCGGGACGCTGCAGCGCTTCGCGGTCCACGATTTCGGTCACGGCGTCCTCGCGCAGACGCAGCGCGACGTCCTCGATCTGCTCGATCGGGTGGGCGAGCGGGGCGATGCCGGTCGTGTCCACGGCCTGCATCTGCTCGACGAGGCCGAAGAAGCCGTTCAGGCGTTCGAGCGTATTGCCGGCTTCGGCGTCGGCCAGTTCGAGGCGCGCAAGATGCGCGATGCGCTTCACATCGTTCAGGGTCAGGGCCATGCGGTCACCGGAAAAAGGGGCTGCGGCAGTGCGGAAATCGGTGCTGCAACAGCGGTTTATCGCGCCGGATCCGGCTCGGGAGGAAAGCTTCGATGAGGTCAAAAACTGCGTTCCGGATCCTGCAAAACAGGCAAAATTATAAGGTATCATTACGCGTTCGACCCAAACCCGGACCGCCTTGCATCCGCCTTTCAGGTCTGTACGCAACTCAATGCGGCCAGACAAGATCAAACGGGCGGCGCAGCCAGGCTGCCTCCGGTAACTATCCCCGCAGTCTCAGGCCCCTCGTGGCGCCCCTTGCGACGCCCTCCGCCGTGATTTCGGAGTGCTCTCGTGGTGGAGCATATCGCCCTGAGGCTGTGAATTTTTCCGCTGCCGCCCTCGCCCACCAAGCTGGAAGGACGGCCACAAGCGAGACAGGATTTTTGAATGTTCGGTTTTCTGCGTAGCTACTTCTCCAACGACCTGGCGATCGACCTCGGCACCGCCAACACCCTGATCTACATGCGCGGCAAGGGCATCGTCCTCGACGAACCCTCGGTCGTCTCCATTCGCCAGGAAGGCGGCCCGAACGGCAAGAAAACGATTCAGGCAGTCGGCAAGGAAGCCAAGCAGATGCTCGGCAAGGTCCCGGGCAACATCGAAGCCATCCGCCCGATGAAGGACGGCGTGATCGCCGACTTCACCGTCACCGAGCAGATGATCAAGCAGTTCATCAAGACGGCGCACGAGTCGCGCATGTTCTCGCCGTCGCCGCGCATCATCATCTGCGTGCCGTGCGGTTCGACCCAGGTCGAGCGCCGCGCGATCAAGGAAGCCGCGCACGGCGCGGGCGCCTCGCAGGTGTACCTCATCGAAGAGCCGATGGCCGCCGCGATCGGCGCGGGCCTGCCGGTTTCGGAAGCCACGGGCTCGATGGTCGTCGACATCGGCGGCGGCACGACCGAAGTGGGCGTGATCTCGCTCGGCGGCATCGTCTACAAGGGCTCGGTGCGCGTGGGCGGCGACAAGTTCGACGAAGCGATCGTCAACTACATCCGCCGCAACTACGGCATGCTGATCGGCGAACAAACCGCCGAAGCCATCAAGAAGGAAATCGGTTCGGCCTTCCCGGGTTCCGAAGTCAAGGAAATGGAAGTGAAGGGCCGCAACCTGTCGGAAGGCATTCCGCGCAGCTTCACCATTTCGAGCAACGAAATTCTCGAAGCACTCACCGACCCGCTGAACCAGATCGTCTCGTCGGTGAAGATCGCGCTCGAACAAACGCCGCCGGAACTGGGCGCCGACATCGCCGAACGCGGCATGATGCTCACGGGCGGCGGCGCGCTGCTGCGCGACCTGGACCGCCTGCTCGCCGAAGAAACCGGTCTGCCGGTGCTCGTGGCCGAAGACCCGCTCACCTGCGTGGTGCGCGGCTCGGGCATGGCGCTCGAGCGCATGGACAAGCTTGGCAGCATCTTCTCGTACGAGTAAGCGCGCCGCGCACCGCTGCGCTCGCCCGCGGCGCGGTTTCGGCGTCGTCGCGCCACTGATGGCATGGCGGCGCGCGCGCCGTTACGGCGCCCGCAACGGGACGTCCTGCGGGGCGCCGAAGATTCACACTTCGTTGTGCCCTCCGTTACACCCTCTGTTTCACCGAACCGCACACGCCCCCGGCGCCGACCATGGAATACAGTCCGCCGCCCCTCTTTAAACAGGGCCCATCGGCACTCGCACGGCTGATTTTCTTCGTCGTGCTGTCGCTCGCGCTCCTCGTCTCCGACGCGCGTTTCAAGACGCTCGAGATCGTGCGCGGCGTGCTCGGCGCGGGTCTCTACCCGCTGCAACGCGCGGCCCTCGTGCCGCGTGACTTCTTTATGGGCGCCGCCGATCTGGCCGTGACGAGTTCCACGCTGCGCACCGAAAACACCCAGCTGCACGTGCGCAATCTTCAGCTTTCGCAGCAGGCCAACGCGGCCGCTTCGCTCGCCGCCGAAAACGCGCACCTGCGCGCGCTTTTGCAGCTCTCGCAGCGCATCGGCGCGCAAACCACGCCTGCAGGGATCCAGTACGACACGCGCGACCCGTTCACGCAGAAGGTCGTGATCGGCGGCGGCTCGCAGCAGGGCGTGCAGAACGGCTCACCGGTATTGAGCGAGGACGGCGTGATCGGCCAGGTCACACGCGTGTTCCCCATGCAGTCCGAAGTCACGCTCGTCACCGACAAGGACCAGGCCGTGCCGGTCGAAGTCGTGCGCACGGGTCTGCGCAGTGTGATCTACGGCACGGCGAAGGGCGACCTGCTCGATCTGCGCTTCGTGCCGATCAGCGCCGATCTCCAAGTGGGCGACGAACTCGTGACGAGCGGGCTCGACGGCATCTATCCGCAAGGGCTGCCGGTCGCGAAGGTGCTGCGCGTGGACAAGCAGGCCGACACCGCGTTCGCACGCGTGGTCTGCCTGCCGCTCGCCGCCGTGCGTGGGGCGCGCCAGGTGCTCGTGCTGCACTATGTGCCGCAGGTGCCGCCCAACCCGATCGCCGCCGAGGAAGCCGCAGCGGCCGCCGAGGCGAAGGACGCGAAGAAGAAGGCCGCCAAGGCCGCGGACAAAAAGGCTGACAAAAAGGCCGATGACGCGAAGGCGAAGCCCGCCGCCGCCGCATCGGGCGCGGCCCCGGCGCCGGCGCAGCAGGCGAAGCCGGCAGCGAATGCAGCCGCAGCAGACACGAAGCCGGCGGAGAAAAAGCGGCCCAGGGAGAGCCTGCGCGAAGAGGCAGCGAAGGCCGTCGAGAAAGGGGGCCATTGATGCCGCGTCCGCAATACATTCTGCAGCCGGTCAATCCGTACTTCATCGTTTTCAGCCTCGCGGCGGCGTTCCTGCTGAACCTGCTGCCCTGGGGCAAGCTGCCCGGCGTGCCCGACTTCGTCGCGCTCGTGCTGCTGTTCTGGAACATTCACCAGCCGCGCAAAGTCGGCATGGGCGTCGCGTTCTTCCTCGGGCTCCTCATGGACGTCCACAACGCGAATCTGCTCGGCGAGCACGCGCTCGCGTACACGTTGCTTTCCTATGGCGCGATCACCATTCACCGCCGCGTGCTGTGGATGTCGATCGGCCTGCAGATGTTCGCCGTCACGCCCATGCTGGTCGGCGCGCAGGTCGTGCCGTTCGTGATCCGCCTGCTGATGGGCGCTTCGTTTCCTGGCTGGGGTTATCTCATCAGCGGCTTCGTCGAGGCGATCCTCTGGCCGATCGCGAGCGTGCTGCTGCTCCTGCCGCAGCGCCGCCCCGTCGATCCCGACGACACCCGGCCCATTTGAGCGGCCCGCCGCCCGCCGCTGGAAGACTCGCTTGACTACCTCTTACGCACCCCGGCCCGCCGTTCCTCGCGATTGGAACCGCGGCGCCTGGGTCTGACAGCATGACCGAATTCAAGGACACCCAGCAGCAGCTCACGAAGTTCCGCCTGCGCGTCGCGGCGGCGGGGCTGTTCGTGTTCGTCTGCTTCGGGCTGATCGCGTTCCGCTTCCTCTATCTGCAGGTCTGGAACCACAGCAAGTATTCGCTGCAGGCCGACGAAAACCGCATTTCCGTCGCGCCGATCGTGCCGAACCGCGGCATCATCACCGACCGCAACGGCGTCGTGCTCGCCAAGAACTACTCGGCGTACACGCTCGAAATCACGCCCTCGAAGCTCACCGACACGCTCGACAATACGATCGACGAGCTCTCAACCGTGATTCCGATCGATGCGCGCGACCGCCGCCGCTTCAAGAAGCTGCTCGAAGACTCGAAGAACTTCGAGAGCCTGCCGATCCGCACGCGCCTGACCGACGACGAAGTCGCGCGCTTCACCGCCCAGCGCTTCCGCTTCCCCGGCGTGGAAGTGCGCGCGCGCCTGTTCCGCCAATATCCGCTCGGGCCCACGGCCGCGCACGTGATCGGCTATATCGGCCGGATTTCGCAGCACGACCAGGAGCGCATCGACGATCTCTCCGACAAGAACGACAGCGATCCCGAGCACTACGATCCGCGTCTGGACGCGAACAACTACAACGGCACCGACTACATCGGCAAAATCGGCGTCGAGCAAAGCTACGAAACCGAGCTGCACGGCCTGACCGGCTTCGAGGAAGTGGAAGTGACGGCGGGCGGGCGCCCCGTGCGCACGCTCTCGCGCACCCAGGCCACGCCCGGCAACAACCTCGTGCTGTCGATCGACATCGGTCTGCAGCAGGTGGCCGAGCAGGCCTTCGCGGGCAAGCGCGGCGCGCTTGTGGCCATCGAGCCGTCCACGGGCGACATTCTCGCGTTCGTCTCGGCACCGAGCTTCGACCCGAACTCGTTCGTAGACGGCATCGACCAGCAGACCTGGGACGAGCTCAATAACTCGCCCGATCACCCGCTCCTGAACCGTCCGCTGCACGGCACCTACCCGCCGGGCTCGACCTACAAGCCGTTCATGGCGCTCGCCGCGCTCACGCTGCACAAGCGCACGCCGCAGTGGGGCTTCTCCGACCCCGGCTACTACATGTTCGGCGGCCACCGCTTCAACAACGACGTGCGCTCGGGCCAGGGCTGGATCGACATGAACCGCGCGATCATGGTGTCGAACGACACCTACTTCTTCATGCTCGCGCACGACCTGGGCGTGGACAACATCGCCAACTTCATGAAGCCGCTCGGCTTCGGCCAGCTCACCGGCATCGACATCGCGGGCGAGGCGCGCGGCATCCTGCCCTCCACCGAATGGAAGCGCAAGGCGTACCGCAAGCCCGAGCAGCAGCGCTGGTACGAGGGCGAGACGATCAGCCTCGGGATCGGCCAGGGCTACAACTCGTTCACGATCCTGCAGCTCGCGCATGCCACGGCCACGCTCGCCGACAACGGCATTCTGATGAAGCCCCACCTCGTGAAGGAGATCGAGAATCCGATCACGAAGCAGGAGCGCCTCACGGTGCCGAGCGAAAGCGGGCGCCTGAACGTGAGCCAGGCCGATATCGACGTCGTCAAGCGCGGCATGGAAAACGTGACGATGAATCCCTCGGGCACGGCCTACCAGGTGTTCCGCAACGCGCCGTACACCTCGGCGGGCAAGACCGGCACGGCGCAGGTCTTCTCGCTGCAGGGCGGCAAGTACAAGGCGCATGCGCTCGCCGAAAATCTGCGCGACCACGCGCTCTTCATCACGTTCGCGCCAGCCGAGAAGCCGCAGATCGCCGTCGCGCTGATCGTCGAAAACGGCGGCTGGGGCGCACAGGCCGCAGGTCCGATCGCTCGCCGCGTGCTGGATTACTGGCTCGTCGACCGGCTCAAGCCCGGCGTCGAGCAGGCGGCCGTGAGCGCGGCGGCTTCGGCCACGGAGGACGCGTCCGCGCCCGTGATCGGCGCGCCGCCTGAGGCGGCATCGGCGGCTTCAGCAGCCGCGGGGGCCTCGGGCGTTGCCCCGGCCACACCGGCCGTACCGGCCGCACAGCCGGTGCGGGTCGCAGCCGGCTTCACGCCGCTGCCGATTCCCGGCGCGGCATCTGCGGCTGCGGCTGCTTCGGCTGCTGCTGCGGCGGCTTCGGAAGCCTCGGGCGCGGCCGCTGCTGCGCCTGCCTCCGCTGCGCCTGCGGCCCCCGGCGCGGCGGCGCGGGCTACGCCCGCAAGCAGCGCCGCCGGCAAGACTCGCCAGCCACGCCAGAACGTTAGCCTCGATGCGCCCGCCACAACCGACGCCGTGAACGGCGGCACCGGCGGCACGAACGGCACGGCGGACACGGGTGCCGCCCGCCCCGCGCCCGCCTCCGTGCCCCGCCACTTCGGCCCTGGCCCCCATCGCCCGCACCGCCCCGCCAGCGCGAGCGACGCGGCTACGCTCGCACCGCCGCCCAAGCCCGCAACGGGCGGCATCGACGAGTAAGGAACCACCATGCCTTTCCTTCAGTTCGACAAGATCGACAAGCGCGCGGTGCTCGACACGCTGCGCAAGATGTTCCTCGGCTTCGACCGACCGCTCGCGCTCACCGTGTTCCTGCTGCTGTGCGTGGGCATCGTCACGCTGTACAGCGCGAGCCTCGACGTGCCGGGCCGCGTGGAAGACCAGCTGCGCAACATCATGCTCACCTTCGTGCTGATGTGGGCGCTCGCCAATGTGCCGCCCAACACGCTCATGCGCTTCGCGGTGCCGATCTATACCTTCGGCATCGCGCTGCTCATCGCCGTGGCGCTATTCGGCCTCACGCGCAAGGGCGCAAAGCGCTGGATCAACGTCGGCGTCGTGATTCAGCCCTCGGAAATCCTCAAGATCGCCACGCCGCTCATGCTCGCCTGGTACTACCAGCGCCGCGAAGGCGTGATGCGCTGGTACGACTTCGTCGTCGGCTTCGTGATTCTGCTCGTGCCGGTGGGGCTCATCGCCAAGCAGCCGGACCTGGGCACCGCCGTGCTCGTGTTCGCGTCGGGCCTCTTCGTCATCTATTTCGCGGGGCTCTCGTTCAAGCTGATCGTGCCGGTGTTGATCGCAGGCGTGATCGCGGTGGCCTCGATCGCGGCGTTCCAGGACAAGATCTGCCAGCCGCAGGTGAACTGGCCGCTCATGCACGACTACCAGAAGCACCGCATCTGCACGCTGCTCGACCCGACCTCCGATCCGCTCGGCAAGGGCTTCCACACCATCCAGGCCGTGATCGCGATCGGCTCGGGCGGCCCGCTCGGCAAGGGCTGGTTGAAGGGCACACAGTCGCACCTGGAGTTCATTCCCGAAAAGCACACCGACTTCATCTTCGCGGTGTTCTCCGAAGAGTTCGGCCTCGCGGGCGGCCTCGTGCTGCTCACGCTCTATATGTGTCTGATCGCGCGCGGGCTCTATATCGCCGCGATCGGCTCGACGCTCTTTGGGCGATTACTGGCCGGCTCGCTCACGATGGCGTTCTTTACCTATGCGTTCGTCAACATCGGCATGGTGAGCGGCATCCTGCCCGTGGTGGGCGTGCCGCTGCCGTTCATGAGTTATGGCGGCACGGCGCTCACCACGCTCGGCGTGGCGATCGGGCTCATCATGAGCGTGGGACGCCAGAAGCGGTTGATGCAGAGTTGAAGGCGCGGCAGACAGCTATGGCCGCCCGATCGCAGAAATCGAAGCAACCAAAAAAAACGCGCCAACATTGAACGGCGCGTTTTCGTTTCGCGGTCGCTTGCTGGCGCTTACTGGGTGGGCGCCGACTTCATCAGCTGCGCGCTCAACTGCTGGTACTTCAAACGCGCCACGGGATCGCCCTGCGCCGCCGCGGCGGCATAGTACGCGCGCGCGACGTTGAGGTTCTTCGGCACGCCGTCGCCGCCGCGCTCGTAGAACGAGCCGGTCACGTATTGCGCCGTCATGTCGCCGCCCTCGGCGGCCTTCTTGTACCAGTAGAACGCCTGCTTGTTGTCGCGCGTGGTGCCACGACCGTCCAGGTACTGGTTCGCGAGCGCCAGTTCCGCCTGCACGTGACCCTGCTTCGCCGCCTTGAGAAACCACTGGTGCGCCTGCACGGGATCGCGCTCGACGAAGTCGCCGTCGTCGTACATCTTGCCGTACACGTACTGCGCGTGCGACATGTTCGCGTCCGCCGCCTTGCGCAGCCACTTGCGGCCCTCGCCCACGTCGGCGGCCCCGCCTTCGCCGTTCACGAGCATCATCGCGTAGTTGAACTCCGCCAGCCGGTTGCCGCGCTCGGCCGCCGCCAGGAACTCGGCGCGCGCCGCGCTGAGGTTGCCCGCGTTGTAGTCGGCAACGGCGTTGGCCGTTTGCGGATCGGACTCCGCGCCTGCGGTGGCGCTCGCGGCGTCGGCGGCTGCCGTCACTCCGCTCACACCGAGCGCAGCGGCCGCGAGACAGCCGATGGCGAGCGCGCGCGCACGCCCGAAAAGCGCTTTCGGACGCTTCATGATCTCGCCTCCTGCAGCGCCTGGCGTGTCGCGCGCACGAGCCATATCACGTCGGCGGCCAGGGCGATGAAGCTGAAACCCATCTCGCGATACTGCCTGGCGGCGGCCGCATCCATGGCGAAGATGCCTGCCGCGACGCCCGCCTCGCGCGCGGCCGCGACGATGCGCTGCACGGCGGCGACGACGTCCGGATGCTTCGAGTCGCCGAGATGGCCGAGGCTCGCGGCCAGATCGGCGGGACCCACGAACAGGCAGTCGACGCCCGGCACCTTCGCGATCTTCTCGACTTCGGCCAGTGCCGCCGCCGACTCGATCTGCACGATCGTCGCGATCTGCGCGTTCGCGCCCTGAAGATAATCGCGCCGCATGCCGTAGGCCGCCGCGCGCACCACGCCCGCCACGCCGCGCTGGCCGCCGGGCGTGCGCGCGTCGGGGTACTGCGTGAGGCTCACAGCGCGTGCGGCCTCTTCAGCCGAGGCCACGTTGGGGAACATCACCGTGCGCGCGCCCGCGTCGAGCACATGCTTCACGAGCCACGGCTCGCTGTCCGGCAGACGCACCACGGGCTCGGTGGGCAGATGCGCGGCCGCGATGGCGCGCAGTTGCGCGATGGTGTCGGCGCTGTCGTTGGGCGTGTGCTCCATGTCGATCAACAGCCAGTCGAAGCCGGCGTGCGCGAGCGCCTCGGCGGCGGTCTCGCTGCCCATCGAAAGCCATAAGCCGAATAGCGCGTCCGCCTCCTTGAGGCGTTCCTTGAGGGGATTGGTGAAGGTGCTCATCGCCGTGCTCCCGGCGAGGCCGCGGGGCGCACGCGCCAGGCGCGGGCGGTGTCGCCCGGCAGCGCGGCAGCCGGCAGGTCTCGCTCCGTTATGTGTTTGTCGGGCCGCGCGCGGGGATGCGCAGGCCTTGCGGCAATGATCATACCGCGACAAAAACCTGGCGGTCGGCACGGAAACCCGCCTTGCGCGGGTCGTCGGAGCGAGGGTGAAGCGGCGGGTGAAACGACTGAGGCGGGGTCCTGCTCGCGTCAGTCGCGCGTGACTTCGGCCCAGCAGTTCGGCGTCTCGTACAGGCGCAGCTTGTGCAGGCGCAGATTCACGCCATAGTGCGCGTCGTACACGTTCGCGAGAATGTCGAACGCGATGGCCGCGAGGTTTTCCACGGTCGGAATGCGGTCGATCACGACTGTCTTGTGGCCCGGCAGCGTTTCGAGGAAGCCGCGCACCTGCGTGTCGCCCGCGAAGACGAGGAACGCGTGATCCCACAGATCGACGAGATGCTGGTTCGCGAGCGACTTCACATCGGCGAAGTCCATCACCATGCCGCGGTCGGGCGCGCCCTCGGTTTCGACGAGGTCGCCTTCCAGCGTGATTTCGAGCACGTAGCGATGGCCGTGCAGATTACGGCACTGGCTGCGGTGGTCGGGGATGCGGTGGCCCGCGTCGAATTCGAGTTTTCGGGTGATCGTCAGCACGGCGCTTCTTCAGGTAAATTCGCGTGAATCAGGGAATGTTCAGGTATTTGTGGGTCTGCATCGACAGGCGCCACTGCGGATGGCGCTTGCACCAGTCGATGGCGAGCTTCGTGTTCAGGTCGCGCGACGGGCCGTCCATGGGCTGCACGAGAAAATACTCGAAATCGAGCTTCGCATAGTCGGCCAGGCGCTGGTTCTCCTGCGGCACGACAACCTTCAACTCGTTGCCCTTCGTGACGACGAGCGGCGCGTCGGCCTTCGGGCTCACGCAGATCCAGTCGATCGTTTCCAGCACCGGCAGCGAGCCGTTCGTTTCGATCGCGATCTCGAAACCGGCGGCGTGCAGCGCGTCGACGAACGGCTGGTCGATCTGCAGCATCGGCTCGCCGCCCGTGCAGACCACGAAGCGGTTGCCCTCGCCTTCGGGCCAGAGCGAGGCGATCTGCGCGACGAGTTCTTCCGGCGTGCGGAATTTGCCGCCGTTCTCGCCATCGGTGCCGACAAAGTCGGTGTCGCAGAAGCGGCAAACGGCCTGCTCGCGATCTTCCTCGCGGCCCGACCAGAGATTGCAGCCGGCGAACCGGCAGAACACGGCCGGACGCCCGGCGTTCGCGCCCTCGCCCTGCAATGTGTAGAAAATTTCCTTTACCGCGTAAGTCATCGTGCAGCCTGGTTCTGGCTCATGCGCGCAAGGCGCGTGCAAAGCCGGTTGGTCTCGGGCGCGAAATCATCGTGTCGGCGGGGGGCGCGCCGCCCGTGCGCGGCCCTGGCCGTATTCATTCACCGCGAAAGTGACGCGCGCGGCCCGAGGCTAACACTCAGGCCGGGGCTTCCGTCACGTTCTCGCCGGCGAGATACGCTTCATACCCGCGCTTGCGCAACTTGCACGCCGGGCACTCGCCGCAGCCGAACCCCCACGCGTGAAGCTCCGCGCGCTCGCCCAGGTAGCAGGTGTGCGTTTCCACGCGGACCATATCCACCAGCGCTTCGCCGCCCAGCTTTTCGGCGAGGCGCCATGTATCGGCCTTGTCGAGCCACATGAGCGGCGTTTCCAGCACGAAGCGCGTGTCCATGCCGAGATTGAGCACTACCTGCAGCGCCTTCATCGTGTCGTCGCGGCAGTCGGGATAGCCCGAGAAGTCGGTTTCGCACATCCCGCCCACGAGCACCTTGAGCCCGCGACGATAAGCGATCGCCGCGGCGATCTGCATGAACATCAGGTTGCGGCCAGGCACGAAGGTGTTCGGCAAGCCGCTCGCGGCGGTTTCGATCTCGATCTCGCGCGTCATGGCCGTGTCGCTGATCGAGCCGAGCACCGAGAGATCGATCATGTGATCGTCGCCGAGACGCTCGCCCCACTCGGGGAACGTGCTGGCGATCGCCGCGCGAAAACCCTCGCGGCATTCCAGTTCGACGCGATGACGCTGGCCGTAATCGAAGCCGAGCGTTTCGACGCTCTGGTAGCGGTCGAGCGCCCAAGCGAGGCACGTGGCCGAATCCTGGCCGCCGGAAAACAGGACGAGCGCGCCTTTGGCTTCTGTTCGAGTCACCGTGAAACTCCGTGTATGAGGTTTCCGCGCGAATGCTTTCGTTGCTGGCGCTTTGCTGGCTTCCTTGCCCGCTTTTGTCGCCTGGCGCCCGGCGCCCGGCGGGCCGGCAGGGACAACCCCCGCGCCGGCTCATGCAGTATAGGCCGGGGCCCTTCTACGGGCATCGGCGCACCCTTATACCCCGGATACCGTCGATGTCCGGAGTTCAAGCCGCTGGACAACGCGCACAACGAAAAAGCCCCAGGAATCGAACGATCTCCTGGGGCTGCATTCTGGTGGCCTGGGACGGAATCGAACCATCGACACGCGGATTTTCAATCCGCTGCTCTACCAACTGAGCTACCGGGCCAACGAAGAAAGAAGATTATAGCGGTGAAATCAGCACTTGCCAAGTGGCTTTCGCAAAATTGACGCGCCTGTCCGCGCCGCTCACCTGCACGCGTTCATTCGCCCTTGCTCTTGCCGAGGTCCACGCCGAGCTGCTTGAGCTTGCGATACAGGTGCGTACGCTCAAGCCCCGTTTTTTCGGCCACGCGCGTCATGCTGCCGTTCTCGCGCGCGAGGTGGTACTCGAAGTAGGCGCGCTCGAACGCGTCGCGCGCATCGCGCAGCGGGATATCGAACGAGATCGATGCCGTTTGCGTGGCCGCCGCCTGCATGCCATGGACGCCGTCGGCGCCCAGTACCGGCAGCGCCGCCGCCGATGCCACGACCGCGGGTCCACCCGCCGCCGTCTTCCCCGCTGCCGCCGCTGTGGCCGGCGCGACCGGCGCGGCCGTGCCGCGCGCGAGCCCCTGCTCGACCGCCTTCAACAGCTTTTGCAGCGCGATCGGTTTTTCGAGGAAGTTGAGCGCGCCGATCTTCGTCGCCTCGACGGCGGTGTCGATGGTCGCGTGCCCCGACATCATGATGACCGGCATGGTGAGATGGCCCTGCGCGGCCCATTCCTTGAGCAGCGTCACGCCATCGGTGTCCGGCATCCAGATATCGAGCAGCACGAGATCCGGCACGTGGCGCTGCCGGAAGTCGCGCGCCTGCTGCGCATCTTCCGCGAGCTCCACGACGTGTCCTTCGTCGCTGAGGATCTCCGAGAGCAATTCCCGGATGCCCATTTCATCGTCTACCACCAGGATGGTTGCCATTTACGCTGCCCTTGTCTGCACTGTTGCTTTTGATCCTTGCTCCGCTTCGGCACGCGCCTGCCCCTCCCCGGATCGGCCGGGTCCGGGCGTGGCGGCATCGTCTGCCAACTGGAGAAAGAGAATCGAGATCTGCGCGCCTTCGATCACATCGCCCGCTCTCATTCGATTGCGGATGTCGATGCGCGCGCCGTGCTCGTCGACGATCTTCTTGACCATCGCAAGCCCGAGTCCTGTTCCTTTGGCCTTGGTCGTCACATAGGGTTCGAACGCACGCGTGAGAATGCGCGCCGGGAAACCCGGGCCGTTGTCCGATACCGTGAGACGAACCGCCACGCGCGTGCGTCCTTGCGCGTCGGGGTCTCCGTATTCTACGGCGCGGGTCTCGAGCGTCACGCGAGGATTCTGCGTGTCGGCCACCGCGTCCTGCGCGTTTTGCAGCAGGTTGTGGATCACCTGACGCAATTGTGTCGCGTCGCCGCGTATCACGGGCAACTCGGAGAGCTCGACCTTGATCGCGCTCTTGCCTTCTTCCGCGCCGTAGAGCGTGAGCACTTCGCTCACGAGTTCATTGAGCTGCAGGTTCGCGAGCACCGCCGGCGGCGTGCGCGCGTAATCGCGGAAGTCGTCGACCATCTGCTTCATCGCCGCGACCTGATTGACGATGGTGGTCGCGCCGCGCCTGAGCACTTCGGCGTCGGTGGGCGCGAGCTTGTCGGTGAGCTTCATCTGCAGGCGTTCGGCCGAGAGCTGGATCGGCGTGAGCGGATTCTTGATCTCGTGCGCGAGACGCCGCGCGACTTCGCCCCACGCCACCGAGCGCTGCGCCGAGATCACGTCGGAGATGTCGTCGAACACCACGACGTAGCCCGAGGTCTGCATGTCGCCCGCGTCGCGGCCCGTGTCGGATACGAGGCGCGCGCCGCGCACGAGCAGCGTGAGCGGATCGGTCTCGCCCGGAATCGGCACGGAGAACTGCTGCTGCCAATGGCCGCGCTCTTGATCGCCATCGCCGCGCGAAGCTTCCTGGTCGGCGAAGGCCTTGCGCACCATCGCGCCGAACTCCGTGAGCGCGCCGATGTGATCGAGCGCGACGCCGAGCTGCGTCTGGAACGGCTGACGGAAAATGCGCTCCGCGCCGGGGTTCGCCGTCGTGAGGCGGAACTGCCGGTCGAACACGAACACGCCCGCCGTGAGGTTCGCGAGAATGCTCTCGAGGTACGCCTTCGAATGCTCGAGCGCGACGCGGTTCTTCTCCACGGCCTGGCGCGCTTCGGAAAGCTGGCGCGTCATCGCGTTGAACGACTGCGTGAGGAAGCCCAGCTCGTCGCGCGACTTGATTTCGCGCTTGGGCGTGTAGTCGCCCTCGGTCACTTCCTTCGTGCCCTGCGCGAGCAGGAAGAGCGGCCTCGCGAGCTGGTTGCCGAGGGCGAGCGCGAGCATCATCGCGACGAAAGTGGCGAGAAAGAGCGCGAGTGTGAGCGTGCCGATATACATCTTGCGCAAGCCCGTGCGGCCGAGCGCCTTCTCCTGGTACTCGCGATACGCGCGCTGCACGGCGTCGGCGTTGCGCGCGAGCGCGGCCGGCACCGGCTGCTCGAGCTGCAGGAAACGCTCGACCGGCTGCAGATCCGTTGTGTTCGCATCGGGAATGCGGGTGACCACCCGCAATCGAAGCGCGCCCTTCGAGCCAAGCTGATGCGGGTCGCCATCCACTTCGCCTTCGATCGCCGCATAGCCGCGCCCGCGCGCCTGATCGATCATGAGCGCCGTGGGCATGTCGGCGGGCATGAGCGACGAGAAGTTGCTCGACGCCTGCGCCACCACGTGCATGTCGGGCGCCGCGCCCGACATGCTGCGCACCGGCTCGACGATCATCGCGTCCTGCACGCCGAACTGATCGCGCGCGCGCAGCAGCGTGAGCGTCGTGCCTGCCGAATCGCCGTTCGCGATCTGCTCGGCCATCAGACGGCCCTTGGTTTGCAGGTCGGAGAGCGAGGCGTCGAGCATGCCGCGGCCGAGATTCAGGCCGGCGGTGAGCGCGGTTTCCACGTTCACGTCGAACCACGACTCGATCGAGCGCGAGACGAACTGATAGGAAACGATATAGATGATGCCGCCCGGCACCACGCCCACGAGCGCGAAGAAGAACGCGAGCTTCGCGAGCAGCCGCGTGCCGAACTTGCCGCGCCTCAAGCGCACGACGATCACGATCATGAGCGCCGTGACCACCGACAGGAAGATCAGCGCGACGACGATATTGGCTGCGTAGAGCCAGCCGTAGTAGCGGTCGAAGAACTCGGTGTTCGCGCTCGCCGCGGCGAGCAGGACGAGCAGCAGCGTCGCGGTGAACGCGACGGTGGAGACGAGCAGCTTGACGACGACGCTGCTGAAGCTGGTGGCGCGGCGTACTTTATTTAGCACGTTCGGTCACCGTGAAGTTGAAGCGCTTCCAGTCGGAAGCGAGGTTCCAGTCGCGGTTGTTCACGGCGTCGATCTGGAACGGCTTGGGCATCAGCGCGACGTCGAGCTGCATGCGCACCGAGGCCGTGTACGTTTCGCCGGCGTGCACGTCGTTGCGATCGATCACGTGCCACGAGGTGACGTGCTTGATGACCGCGAGCGCTTCTGCGAGCGTCGAGAAGCCGAGCTGCAGACCGCCGCTCGAGACGCGGTACTCGCGCGTGAGCGGCTGGAACGACAGGCGAATGCTTTGCGAAACGCTCACCGGCTGTTCGTCGAACCAGTACCAGCGCGCGCGCGTGAGCTCGAAGTCGGTGGTGAAGTAGAGCGGAATGCCCTTGTTGACCGCGTCTTCCAGGCTGCTGTTGAGGTCGAAGTCGAAACGGGCGTCGAGGCTCCAGCCGTTGCTGTCGGCCTGGAGCGACGCGCGCTGCACCGAGATCGAGTCGGCGCGCGCCGGCGCGGCGGCCACGAAGCCGACGACGGCAAGCACCAGCCAGATCAGGGCCGCGAACCGCAGCGGGAAGAAGCGTTTGATGGTCACCGTTTCTGAAAGCGCGCGTAGAAGAATCCGTCGTGATCTGCGGTGCGATCGGGAACGGGAAAGACAGTCGTCGTCACTTCGGCCTTTGCAGCAGCATCGTGCCGCGCTTCGCCGGCTGCGCCGTCTTCTGGCCCCCGGGCCGGCGCGCCGAATGCCTCGGGCAGCAGTTGCCCCGGGGCGTCCAATCGTACCGCATCCGCATGGGTGCTTTCAAACCAGCGCGCCTGCGCCTCGCCTTCCTCGGGGAAGATCGAACAGGTCACGTACAGCAGTTCGCCGCCCGGCTTCACGAGCGGCCACAGCGCATCGACGATGCGGCGCTGCTCGGCGGCAAGCGCCGGGATGTCGCTCTCGCGGCGCAGCCAGCGAATGTCCGGATGACGGCGCACGATGCCCGAGGCCGAGCATGGCACGTCGGCGAGGATGCGATCGAAGCCTTCGCCGTCATGCCACGCGGCAGGATTGCCCGCGTCGCCGACCACGATCGATGCGCGCCGCATGGGGTGCGCGGGATCGTCTTGCGCGAAACCGAGGCGCGCGAAGTTTTCGCCGATGCGCGCAGCGCGCGTGGCGTCGCTTTCGAGCGCAACCAGATCGATGTCGGCAAGCTCGAGCAGATGGCCGCTCTTGCCGCCGGGCGCCGCACACGCGTCGAGCACACGCATGCCGTCACGCACGCCGAGGATTTGTGCGGCCACTTGCGCGCCGGCGTCCTGCACGGACACGTCGCCCGCGAGGAACCCGGGGATGCGATCCACCGGCAACGCGGCGGCCAGACGCACGGCGTGTTCGCCGATCTGCGTGGCGGCGATGTTTTCGGCGGCGAGCCGCTGGACGTAATCGGCGGCGCTCGTGCGGCGCGCATTCACGCGCAGCGTGAGCGGGCCTTGCGTGTTGCCCGCGGCGAGAATCGCCTGCCACTGCGTGGGCCACGCGGCGCGGACCGCGTCGATCCACCAGCGCGGATAGTTCCAGTGGGCGGTTTCATCGGCCTGGGCAGCGGCAAGCGCGGTGTCGCGCTCGCGCAAAAATCCGCGCAGTACCGCATTGACGAGCCCCTTCGCGAAGGCGATTTCGCGGCGCGCGCCCACGGCGCGCACGACCTGATCGACGACCGTAAACGGCGTGTAGGCGGCGCTCGCCTCGTCTTCGGCGAGCAACGCCAGCGCGCAGGCGAGCAGGTTCGCGACGAGCTGCGGCGGCGCCTTGCTCACGCGCTGCCGGATCAGCCAGTCGACCGTGCCGAGCCGCCGCATGGTGCGATAGGCGATGTCCTGCACAGCGCCGCGAGCCTGCGGCGCGACGTCGGCGCGCAAGGCGGCGAAGGCGCTCGCGAGCGCGCCAGGCAAGGCCGAACCGGCGCGCACCGCGCCGACCGCATGAGCGGCCTGGTCGAGCGCAAAGCCCAGCGAATCGGGGGCCAGGTGCACGGCGTGGCTGCGCGCCGGCGCCGCGCCCTGCGGGCGCGCGGGGGATGCGGAACTCTTTTTGCCTTGAGACGGCTTGCCGGGTCGCCGGGATGGGCTGGATGTCATGAAGAAACCGGATGCGGGCCGCTGTGAGTCGCGGCGTCAGTAATGCACGAGCGAGCCATTGTAGCGTGGCGAGCGCGCAACACTGCGAGCCGGCGCGATTCCCGTTGACGGCACCGCGCCAGCGCGCGGATAGCGAGGCAAGCGCAGGGATACATATTGGCGGATACCGACTAACCGCTCGCCTCATGATGGCGACAGAAAACGCCCCTCCCCCCTGCGACGTAGCGGCCATCATGAAACGACTCGGGAAGAAACAAGACTTCGCGTTCCTCG
The DNA here is from genome assembly GCF_001718195.1 of Paraburkholderia nodosa. Classification (GTDB taxonomy): domain Bacteria; phylum Pseudomonadota; class Gammaproteobacteria; order Burkholderiales; family Burkholderiaceae; genus Paraburkholderia; species Paraburkholderia nodosa_A. The sequence continues at coordinate 280,159 of NZ_MCNV01000006.1, read as the reverse complement.
CCTTCGTTGCTCTGTTTTCTGTGTACCAGCAGGGACGGGGAAAGCTGTTCTCGCCTTTCTGGGACTACAAGGTGTACGCGTACGCGCTCGATCAATTCAAGCGCGGCGCGAATCCGTATATTCCGCACGGATTCCCCTTCATCTATCCGCCCATCTTCCTGAATCTGTTCTCGCGCGTGCCGTTTCACTGGCTCTATCTGGCATTCGTTGTCGCGTCGCTGATCTATCTGGCCTACAGCATCAGGCATGCGGATTTCATCGTCGCGGGCGCGCTTGGGTTTCTGACCGGCGGCGCGGGCGTGGGAGGCATCCTCACGGGCAATTTTGCGATCTTCGGCCACCTGCTGATCATTGCGCTTTTTTATGCGGCTTCGGCTATGCACGACAGCCGTGGCGCGACGGCAAAGTATTGCGCGCTGGCTTTTTTCATCGCCCTGTTTGCCTCCATCAAGATCTATTTCCTGACCTACGCCGTCGTGTTCTTTTTTATCCCCAAAGGCATGCGCTATTTCATCGCCGTGCCCTTGTGCGTTGCGCTGGCAACCATCGCGCAGCTCGCGCTGGAACCGCGCCTGTGGACCGACTTCGAAACCCTGCTGCGCTGGCAGATGCTCGCCCAGAACGATTCCGGACTCGTGCTGTTCGGGATACTCGAACAACACGTGCGTGCGCTGTCGACCCTGGAAGACGTGCTGCTCTACGAGCTGGTGGTCGTGGCGCTATTCATGTACGCGGTCAATCCATTGCGCGGGCGGCGGCTCATGGTTGCCGAAAACGCAAGCGTGCCTGGCAGGCTGTTCTATGTGCTCGCGTTCTGTCTCGCGCTGAATCCGAGAATGAAGGAATACGACATCGCGCCGTTTTTTGCGTGCTGCTACGTTTCGCTCTTCCAGAGCAGCAAAGAAGACAACCGGATGGATCGCGTGTTTTTCTACGCCGTACCGTTGGCGTTCATCGCCGCGTGGATCGTCGTCAAGTTCGGGCACGTCTACTACGCGCTCGACGTGTCCTGGTTCATCGGCGTTTATTTCGTATTCTTCGTGGTGTCGCTGCGTCAACGGGCGTTGCGGGTTTCGGTGCGAGCGGGCGCCCGACATATGGACGGCGACGCCGCGGCGACGGGCTGAATAAAAAACGCCTCCGAGGAGGCGTTTTTTTCGTCACCGGCTACCGGTCGTCGCGTTAGCGTTGGCCACCTGCAGCCATTTCCATCAAGCGGCGGATGCGCTCTTCCGTGGACGGGTGCGTGCTGAAGAGGTTCTGCAAGCCGCCGCCCGACAGCGGATTCATGATCATCATCTGCGCCGTGGCCGGATGCTCTTCGGCCGCCGGGAACGGAATGCCCTGCGCGTAGCGGTGGATCTTGTCGAGCGCCGAAGCGAGCGCCTGCGGATCGCCGGAAATCTCGGCGCCGCCGCGGTCCGCCTCGAATTCACGCGCACGCGAAATCGCCATCTGGATCAGCGCGCCCGCGATCGGTGCGAGCAGCGCCACGGCGATGCTCGCGATGGGGTTCGCGGGACGGCCGTTCTCGTCGCGGCCGCCGAAGATCATCGCGAAGTTGGCGAGCGCCGAGATCGCGCCGGCCATGGTGGCCGAGATGGTCGAGATCAGAATGTCGCGGTGCTTCACGTGCGCCAGTTCGTGCGCCATGACGCCGCGCATTTCACGTTCGGACAGCACGCGCAGGATGCCCGTGGTCGCCGCGACCGCTGCGTGCTCGGGATTGCGGCCGGTAGCGAAGGCGTTGGGCGCGTCCTCGTTGATGAGGTAGACGCGCGGCATCGGCAGGCCCGCCCGCGTGGACAAATCGCGGACCATGCGATAGAACTGCGGCGCCGTGGTCTCGTCGACCTCCTGCGCGTTGTACATGCGCAGGACCATCTTGTCCGAATACCAGTACGAGAAGAAGTTCATGGCGAGCGCGAAGAACAGCGCCAGCACCATCCCGCGATGCCCGCCGATCAGCCCGCCAATCACGATGAAAAGGGCCGTAATCGCGGCCATCAACATCGCGGTTTTGACCCAGTTGAACATGTGCTGTGCTCCTTCACCCACCAGGGGATCAAATCGATCGTTGAACGCCCGCCGCCAGCCGGTCAGCTAGCTTTGAGCGAGCGCATTGTAAGCGATTTGTTAGATATGGGCAGATGCGAAAAATTCAATCTCATCGCGTGGCGGTCGCGAGCTTCAGGCCCAGCCCGACAAACGCCGAGCCGACCGTGCGATCGAGCCACTTCTTGACGCCCGGCTTGCCCGAGAAGCGCTGCGTGACGCTGCCCGCCACCCACGCGACGAAGCTGTTCCAGACCGTGCTCATCAGCATGAACACGGCGCCGAGTGTGAGGAAAGCGAGGGCCTTGTGCTCCGTCCCCGTGGTCACGAACTGCGGGAAAAACGAAACGAAGAACAGCACCACCTTCGGATTGAGCACGTTGGTGCAGAAACCCGAAACGAACAGCTGACGCAGCGGGCGCGGGGCGGCGGCAGGGGCCGTGGCCTGCGGGGCGCCTTCGGCGGGCCTGACTTCGTGCTTCGTGAGAACGAGGCGCACGCCGAGATACACGAGATAGATCGCGCCCACGATCTTGATGACCGTGAACGCCGTGGCCGACGCCGCGAGCAGCGCGGTCAGACCGAACGCGCAGGCGAGCGTGTGCACGCAGCAGCCCGCCGAGATACCCAGTGCGGAAACGAGGCCCGCGCCGCGGCCCTGCGCGACGCTGCGGCCGACGATATAGGCCGTGTCGGGCCCCGGCGTCACGTTCAGGAGAAATACGGCGACGAGAAAGAAACCGAAATGGGTAATGCCGAGCATGCCAACCTCAAAATCGAAAAACGCGCTTCAAACGCCATTGATTCTAGCGCGCCGGGAACCGCGCAGCACTTGGCCTGGCGGAGCGTTTTCACGCGCTGGCGCGAGCCCGGGTTCAAGCCGCCGGGGTCTCCGGCAGCTGGAACCGCTGCCCCGCCGCCAGCGGCATACCGGCCAGGAATTCGCGCGCGGGCAGCCGCTTGCCGCCCGGCTTTTGCAGCTGCGTGAGGCGCAGCGCACCCTCGCCGCAGGCCACCACCACGCCCGCCGGGCTGACTTCGAGAATCTCGCCCGGTTCGCCGGCCGCGTCCGCCGGACGCTCGACCGGCTCGGCGGCCCACAGCTTGAGCTGCGCGCCGTCCAGCGTGGCCGCGCCGCCCGGGAATGGGTCGAATGCGCGAATCTGACGCGCGAGCGCCACCGCCGGCCGACGCCAGTCGAGCGCGGCTTCCTGCTTGCCGATCTTCTCGGCGTAAGTCGCGCCTTCGGCCGGCTGCGGCGTGGCGGGCAGCGCACCGTCGCGCTCGAGCGCGACGAGCCCGTCGACGATCAGCTGCGCGCCGAGTTGCGCGAGGCGGTCGTGCAGCGTCGCCGTGGTGTCGCCCGGCGCGATCGGCGTGCGCACCTCGGAGATCATCGGGCCGGTGTCGAGCCCCGCGTCCATCTGCATGAGCGTGATGCCGGTTTCGGTGTCGCCGGCTTCGATCGCGCGATGAATCGGTGCCGCGCCGCGCCAGCGCGGCAGGATGGACCCATGAATGTTGATGCAGCCGCGCGGCGGGATATCCAGCACTTCCTGCGGCAGCAACAGCCCGTAGGCTGCGACCACCATCACGTCGTGCGGCGTGGCGCGCAGCAGGTCCAGCGCCGCGGCGGCTTCCTGCGGATACTTGCCGGTCCGGCGCAGCGACGGCGGCTGGGCGACGGCCATGCCGTGCTCCTGCGCATAGCGCTTGACCGGGCTTGCCTGGAGTTTCATGCCGCGGCCTGCCGGGCGGTCCGGCTGAGTCAGGACGAGCGGCACGGCAAAGCCCGCTTCGTGAATCGCCGCGAGCGCCGCGGCAGCGAATTCCGGCGTGCCGGCGAAGATGACGCGAAGGGTGTGGCTCATGGGCGCTCGGTGCGTGGCGGCGGGTTGATGAAGAAAGAGACGGTCAGATCGCGATTACATCGCCCGTTCGAGCTTCTTCATCTTGCTGCGGATGCGCGTCTGCTTGAGCGACGACAGGTATTCGACGAACACCTTGCCCATCAGGTGATCCATTTCGTGCTGGATGCACACGGCGAGCAGCCCTTCGCAGTCCACCTCGTAGGTCTCGCCCTTTTCGTTCATCGCGCGCACGCGCACCTTTTCCGCGCGCTCGACTTCATCGTAGATGCCCGGCACGGAAAGGCAGCCTTCCTCGTGCACTTCGCGCTCGTCGCTCGACCAGATGATTTCCGGGTTGATGAACACGCGCAGTTCGTCGTGCGCGTCCGACACGTCGATCACCACGACGCGCTCATGCACGTCGACCTGGGTGGCCGCGAGACCGACGCCCGGCGCGGCGTACATGGTTTCGGCCATGTCGGCGACCAGTTTGCGGATGCGGTCGTTGACCACCTCGACCGGCTTTGCGACCTTGTGCAGACGCTTGTCCGGGTAATGAAGAATGTTCAGTAGAGCCATGATTTGACGGGTTTCTCGTTGGGCGCCTGAAAGAGCCTGGCACAGGGAACGATGCGCGGCCTGGCCATTCGGCCAGCTTGCGGGTCCCGGGCCGGATACGGAGGATATCTCCTGATATTCGGACGAAAGGGCCGCAATTCAACGTTGAACGCGCGTATCGCCCGTGCGGGCGCGCTGCTCGCGAAGGCGTGCGCGCAATGCCACGGGTAAAGACGCCACGGTGTATTTCGGATGGTGAAAATTTTATCACGAGGTGCGGCAAACCGTCCGCGCCCTGGGAACGCAATGCCGACGACCTTGCCGCTGTCTGCCGAAGAACTGGCCGCCTGGCTGCGCCTCGCCCTCGCGCGCGGCCTGAGGCCCGCTGCGCTGCGCGCGCTGCTCGGCGCGTTCGGCCTGCCCCAACACGTGCTGGCCCAGCCGTTCGCCGCACTCGCCGCGGTGGCGGGTGCGCAAGCCGCCCATGCCGCCCTGGCCGAGCCCCGGCCGGACTTCGCGGCACGACTCGATGCCCTGCAGGCGTGGCGCGCGGCGCCCGGCAACGCGCTCATCACGCTTGCCGACCCGGCCTATCCGGGCCGCCTGCTCGACATGCCCGATCCACCGCCGCTGCTCTACGCAAAGGGCCGGCTCGAACTGCTGCACGCACGCGCGGTGGCCATCGTGGGCAGCCGCAACGCCACGCCGCAGGCCGTCGAGGACGCCGCGCGCTTCGCACGCACTCTCGCCGCGTCGGGTCTCACCGTCGTGTCGGGGCTCGCGCTCGGCGTGGACGGCGCCGCCCATCGCGGCGCACTCCACGAGCAGGGCGGCACCGTCGCCGTGACCGGCACCGGGGCGGATCTCGTCTATCCGCCGGCCCATCATCCGCTCGCCGTGGAGATCGCCGCACACGGCGCGCTCGTCTCCGAATGGCCGCTCGGCACCCCGGCGCGCTCCGCGAACTTTCCGCAGCGCAACCGCGTGATTGCCGCGCTCGTCGAAGGCGTGGTGGTGGTCGAGGCCGCACAACGTTCCGGCTCGCTCATCACGGCACGGCTCGCCAACGAAATGGGACGCGACGTTTTCGCGCTGCCCGGCTCGATTCACGCGCCGCTCACGCGCGGCTGCCACGGGCTCATCAAGCAGGGGGCGCAGCTGGTCGAATCGCCCGAAGAGGTACTCGATGCGCTCGATGTCGGGCAACCCTCGAGTGCAGGCCGCACGCCGGTGTCGCCGCGGGAACAGCGCCGCGAGAAGGTCTCCGTTCCGTTCGATCGCATGCCGCGCGACGACGCAAACGAGACGCCACAGCTGGCGCTCGAGTTCCCCCGCCCCGAGCCGCCGCCTGCGCATCGCGCTGAAGCACGAAAATCGCCCGCCAGCCTTGGCGCTGAAGCCCGGCGCCTCCTCGAAGCGCTCGGTCACGCGCCCGCCACGGTTGAAATCCTCGCGCAGCGCACCGACATGGCCGAAGCGGTGCTGCAAGGCACGCTGCTGCAACTCGAGCTCGCGGGACACCTCGACGCCCTGCCCGGCGGCTGGTTCGTGCGGGCCTCGCGCGGCTGATGCCGCGGATTGGGGGAGCATCACCGCTCACGCGTCGCCGTGATACATTCGCGCCAAATACCCCGCTCTATATATAAGAGAACGCAAGGAACGACCATGCCCGCGCTAGACCTCGACACCGAAGCCGACCAGATCGCCGAGCGCGTCAGCAATCAGGACACGCTGTTCGTCGCGTGCCTGTGCGCGCAATGGTGCGGGACGTGCCGCGACTACCGTGCCACGTTCGACCGCATCGCCGAGGCGCATCCCGATGTCTGCTTTGCGTACATCGACATCGAAACCCATGCCGACCGCTTCGACGATCTCGATGTCGAGAACTTCCCGACCATCCTGATCGAGGACGGTCACGCCACGCGCTTTTTCGGCACGGTCCTGCCGCACGCCGCCGTGGTCGAGCGCATGCTTTCGGACCTCACGGCGCTACCGGGCGTGTCCGACGCGCCCAAGCTGCGCCCCGTCCTGAGCGCGGTTTGAGCGCACCCAGCATCTGACCCCGATCAGGCACACCGCTTGCCGCGCGGCCTGGCGCGCCCTTATGATTGGGCGCCCTGGCGGGTGCGCGGGTGTCGTCATGAGATGACGCAAAAATCGACGCCGACGCGCCATGTGCTATAAAGCGGTCGAGAACGGCCCCCCGAGCGGGGCAGCAACGCCGGGCATCGCGCCCAAGCGCCCATTCAGGCGGCATCGGCCCCGGGGGCGCCAACCGGAACACCCACAAGCAACCAGTCATGTCCAAAGCTCTGATCATCGCCGAGAAGCCGTCCGTCGCGAACGACATCGCGCGCGCGCTGGGCGGTTTTACCAAGCATGACGAGTACTACGAGAGCGACGACTACGTACTCTCGTCGGCAGTCGGCCATCTGCTGGAAATCGCAGCGCCGGAAGAATACGAGGTCAAGCGCGGCAAGTGGAGCTTCGCTCACCTGCCCGTGATCCCGCCGCACTTCGACCTGAACCCGATCGCCAAGAGCGAATCGCGGCTCAAGGTGCTCAACAAGCTGATGAAGCGCAAGGACGTCACGCAACTCATCAACGCCTGCGACGCGGGGCGCGAGGGCGAGCTGATCTTCCGCCTGATCGCGCAGCACGCGAAGGCGAAGCAGCCGGTCCAGCGCCTGTGGCTCCAGTCGATGACGCCGCAGGCGATCCGCGACGGCTTCGCGAACCTGCGCAGCGACCACGACATGCAGCCGCTCGCCGACGCCGCCCGCTGCCGCTCGGAAGCCGACTGGCTCGTCGGCATCAACGGCACGCGCGCGATGACCGCCTTCAACAGCAAGGGCGGCGGCTTCTTCCTCACGACGGTTGGCCGCGTTCAGACGCCGACCTTGTCGATCGTCGTCGAACGCGAAGAGAAAATCCGCCGCTTCATCCCGCGCGACTATTGGGAAGTGCGTGCGGAGTTCGTCTGCGCGAGCGGCTTCTATGAAGGCCGCTGGTACGACCCGAAATTCAAGAGGGACGAGTTCGATCCGGAAAAGCGCGATTCGCGCCTCTGGAGCCTGCCGGCCGCCGAGACCATCGTTGCGGCCTGCCATGGCCGCGAAGGCACGGTCAGCGAGGAATCGAAGCCGTCCACCCAGCTCTCGCCCGCGCTCTTCGACCTGACGAGCCTGCAGCGTGAAGCGAACGGCCGCTTCGGCTTTTCTGCCAAGAACACGCTCGGCCTCGCTCAGGCGCTGTACGAAAAGCACAAGGTGCTCACCTACCCGCGTACCGACTCGCGCGCGCTGCCCGAGGATTACATGGGCACGGTGAAAGAGACGCTCGAGATGCTCAAGGAGAGCAACAACTACCTGCCGCACGCCAAGCAGGTGCTCGACAAGGGCTGGGTGAAGCCGAACAAGCGCATCTTCGACAACTCGAAGATCAGCGACCACTTCGCCATCATCCCCACGCTGCAGGCGCCGAAGTCGCTCTCGGAGCCCGAGCAGAAGCTGTACGACCTCGTCGTGAAGCGCTTCCTCGCCGTGTTCTTCCCGGCGGCGGAATATCGCGTCACCACGCGTATCACCGAAGTCGCAGGGCATCACTTCAAGACCGAAGGCAAGGTGCTGGTCGAGCCGGGCTGGCTGCAGGTCTATGGCCGCGACGCGGGCGGCGACGACGCCAATCTCGTGCCGGTTAAGAAGGACGAGAAGGTCAAGACCGACAAGATCGCGGCGCACCAGCTCGTGACCAAGCCGCCTGCGCGCTACAACGAAGCGACGCTGCTCTCGGCCATGGAAGGCGCGGGCAAGCTCGTGGACGACGAAGAGCTGCGCGAGGCCATGGCCGCCAAGGGCCTCGGTACGCCGGCCACGCGCGCGGCGATCATCGAAGGTCTGCTCGGCGAAAAGTATCTCGTGCGCGAAGGCCGCGAACTGATCCCGACGGCCAAGGCGTTCCAGCTCATGACGCTGTTGCGCGGTCTCGGCGTGAAAGAACTGACCGCGCCGGAACTCACCGGCGAATGGGAGTACAAGCTTTCGCAGATGGAGCGCGGCAAACTCCCGCGTGACGCGTTCATGCAGGAAATCGCCCGCATGACGCAGACCATCGTGAAGCGCGCGAAGGAATACGACTCGGACACGATCCCCGGCGACTACGCGACGCTGCAAACGCCGTGTCCGAATTGCGGCGGCCAGGTGAAGGAAAACTATCGCCGCTTCGCCTGCACGAAGTGCGAGTTCTCGATCTCGAAGATTCCGGGCGGCCGCCAGTTCGAAATCCCCGAAGTGGAAGAACTGCTGCAGAACAAGACGATCGGCCCGCTCTCGGGCTTCCGCAGCAAGATGGGCCGGCCGTTCTCTGCCATCCTCAAGCTCTCGTTCGACGACGAAATCAAGAACTACAAGCTCGAGTTCGACTTCGGCCAGGACTCCGGCGCCGAAGACGGCGAAGCGCCCGACTTCTCGCAGCAGGAGCCGGTGGGCGCGTGCCCGAAGTGCAAGGCACGCGTGTACGAGCACGGCATGAGCTACGTGTGCGAGCACTCGGTCGCGAATCCGAAGACCTGCGACTTCCGCTCGGGCAAGGTGATCCTGCAGCAGGAGATCGCGCGCGACCAGATGGCCAAGCTGCTTGCCGAAGGCCGCACCGACTTGCTGACCAACTTCAAGTCGTCGCGTACGGGCCGCAACTTCAAGGCTTTCCTCGTCAAGCAGCCGGACGGCAAGATCGGCTTCGAGTTCGAGAAGAAGGAGCCGAGCGCGAAGACGGCGGCCAAGACGGCCGCGAAGAAGTCGGCTGCCTCGGCTGAGGCGACGAACGATGCCGCGAACGACGCGGCGGATTCGGCCGAAGAAGGCAAGGCGAAACCCGCGCGCAAGACGGCGGCCGCCAAAGCCGCACCGGCACGCAAGACCGCCGCCCGCAAGACGCCGGCGCGCAAGACAGGGTCGTAAAGCCGTCCCTTCCCGGGCCGTCGCCGGCCCGCTCGCAACAGGCAAAAAGGCGCAGCTTCTCTCGAAGCTGCGCCTTTTTTATCGACCGATGAACGGCGATATCGGGCTTATAGCGGCGAGATCGCCGAAGTCCGGGTACGCGCTGCCGAAGCGCGCGCCGCCTTCGGCGCGCGTTCGCCGTCCGTGCCGTTGTGCTCGCTGTCGTGCAGGCTACCGCCCGGCGCTGGCTGCACGCCATCGTAGTCGTCGCCCGCAACGCCGTTGCGAGCCGCCACTGCCGGACGTGCAAGACCGTCCTTGACCCACTGCTCGCCAAGCTGGCTGTTCGGCGTCTGGCTGAAGTGCTCGACGAGATGGTCGATGAACGTGCGCACCTTGGCAGGCAGGTGACGCCGGCTCGGATACGCGACGTTGATCTCCACCTGCGGCAGACGATAGTCGCCAAGCAGCCGCACGAGGCGCCCGCGCGTCATGTCGCGACCGATCAGGTAGCTCGGCAGGATCGCGATGCCCATGCCGAGCAGCGCGAACTGGCGCAGCATCTCGGTGTTGTTCGCCACGATCACATTTGTCGGACGCACGCGGATTTCGCCGTCCGGACCCGTGAAGACGCGCTCGTCCCCCCAGTACTCGGAGGGCAGCGAGAGGCTCGGGTGCTCCATGAGATGCTCGGGGCGCGTGGGCGTGCCGTGCTTTTCGAGGTACGCGGGCGTCGCGCACACCGTCATGCAACCCGTGGTGAGGCGGCGCGTGACGATGCTGGCGCTGCGCATCTGGCGTGCTGTCACGACGCCCAGATCGAAGCCCTCTTCGACGAGATCGACCTGACGGTCCACCAGCGTGACGTCGGGAATGACCTGCGGATAGCGCTGCGTGTAGGTCTGCAGCACCGGAGCGAGGTTGTGGAGCCCGAACACGACCGGCGCGACGATGCGCAGCGTGCCGACAGGTTCGTGATTGCGCGCGACGACCATCTGTTCGACATCCTCGAGCTCATCGAGGATCTGGCGGGCGCGCTCGAGATAGACCTGACCCGATTCGGTCAGGGAGAGACTGCGGGTCGTGCGGTTGAGCAAACGCGTGCCGAGTCGACCTTCGAGGTCGGCAACGTGCCGCGTCGCAACTGCGTTGGAGATATCCATCGCGGAAGCGGCCCGGGCGAAACTGCCGAGGTCGGCCACTTTGACGAATACTCGCATCGACTGCAAATGATCCATGAGACAACTCCTGCCTGTTACTACCCCGCTGTTAATCAGCGGAGGAAACCGCGAATTCTCCTACGACAGCAGAAATCGTGCAGAAGTTGCCTCCGAAGCCCTTATTTTCTTTACGATTTCTTCGACTGCACCCCAAAATGCATTAACAGCGGTCCGATTATTACTTCGAACGAAACAATTTTGCGCGTTGCAGCGAAATAGTCGCTCTAACGCCGAACAGACGTGCCTCTGCACCGCACCAATGCATTCGACCCCGGAAATAAAAATGGCCGCCCTCGGGCGGCCGTCCAGATAGTGAGCGCTCACATTACATGATTAGAGACGCGTTTCCAGCCTCTGGCGAGCGTCCTTCAACACTTGCGGCAAGCCATGAGCGAGCTTGTCGAACAGCTCGGCGTGCAGCGCGAGTTCGGCGCGCCAGGCGTCGGCGTCCACTGAAATCACCTGTTCGAACTGCTCCTGCGTAAAGTTCAGGCCGCTCCAGTCGAGGTCGCCGTAGCGCGGCGACACGCCGAATGCATGCTCGTCGCCGGTGGCCTTGCCCTCGATACGGCGCACCATCCACTCGAGCACGCGCATGTTCTCGCCGAAGCCCGGCCACACGAACTTGCCATCTGGCCCCTTGCGGAACCAGTTCACGCAGAAGATGCGCGGCACCGTCGCACCGGCCTTGGCGAGGCGCTCGCCCACGTCGAGCCAATGCCCGAAGTAGTCGGCCATGTTGTAGCCGCAGAACGGCAGCATCGCGAACGGATCGCGCCGCACCACGCCCTGCTGTCCCGCGGCCGCGGCCGTGGTCTCCGAGCCCATGGTCGCGGCCATGTAGACGCCCTCGGTCCAGTCGCGCGCCTCGGTCACGAGCGGCACCGTGGTCGAACGGCGGCCGCCGAAGATGAACGCATCGATGGCCACGCCCTTCGGGTTCTCCCACTCGGGATCGATCGACGGGCACTGCGACGCGGGCGCCGTGAAGCGCGCGTTCGGATGCGCGGCCTTGCGGCCCGTTTCCTTGCCGATGGCGGGAGTCCAGTCGTTGCCGAGCCAGTCGATCGCGTGCGCGGGCGGTTCGTCGGTCATGCCTTCCCACCAGACGTCGCCGTCGTCGGTGAGCGCGACGTTCGTGAAGATCACGTTCTCCTTGAGCGTCGCCATGGCGTTGAAATTGGTCTTCTCACCGGTGCCCGGCGCCACGCCGAAGTAGCCGGCCTCGGGGTTGATGGCGTAGAGACGGCCATCGGCGCCGGGCTTGATCCACGCAATATCGTCGCCGATCGTGGTGATTTCCCAGCCGTTCATGGCAGGCGGCGGAATCATCATGGCGAAGTTGGTCTTGCCGCACGCCGACGGGAACGCCGCCGCGACGTGGTACTTGCGGCCTTCCGGCGAACGCACGCCGAGAATCAGCATGTGTTCGGCGAGCCAGCCTTCGTCGCGGCCCATGGTCGAAGCGATGCGCAGCGCGAAGCACTTCTTGCCGAGCAGCGCATTGCCGCCGTAGCCCGAGCCGTAGCTCCAGATCTCACGCGTTTCCGGGAAGTGGACGATGTACTTCGTCTTGTTGCACGGCCACGGCACGTCCCGCTCGCCCGCTGCGAGCGGCGCGCCCACGCTGTGCACGCACGGCACGAACGGGCCGTCTTCGCCGAGCACGTCGTACACGGCGCGGCCCATGCGCGTCATGATGCGCATGTTCACGGCCACGTAGGGGCTATCGGAAAGCTCCACGCCGATATGCGCGATCGGAGAGCCGAGCGGGCCCATCGAGAACGGCACGACATACATCGTGCGGCCGCGCATCGAGCCTGCGAACAGGCCGTCGAGCGTCGCGCGCATTTCGGCGGGCGCGACCCAGTTGTTGGTGGGGCCGGCATTTTCCTTGGTGGGCGAGCAGATGAAGGTGCGATCTTCCACGCGCGCGACGTCCGAGGGGTCGGAGCAGGCGAGATACGAATTCGGACGCTTCTGCGGATTAAGGCGGCGCATCGTGCCGGCCTCGACCATCTGCGCACACAGGCGGTCGTATTCTTCCTGGGAGCCATCGCACCAGACGATGCGATCGGGCTGCGTATGCGCTGCGATTTTCTGCACCCAGTCGACCAGTTTCCGGTGCCGGACCCAGGCGGGCACCTGTGCGGCGGCCTGGGCTTGGTAATCGGGATGGTTCATCGAGCTGTCTCCATTTTTAGGGCTGTAAAACGAGAATCGGCCCTTTTCAACGCTGCACGCGAGAGGCGCAACTCATTGCGAACCGGATGTCGATGGCAGATCAACATGCGAATCGGTTCGCGCAGTTGGGCAGGTCGTCAAGGTCCTCTAGCCTGGGGTTCGAAACCGTCTGTAAAGCGGCTTGCATCGGAGCCCGACAAGCTGTTAAAAGTTGCGAATTCGCGGCTGATTGCCGCGTCAAAAACCTGCGTGCGTAGCCTCGGGCTTGCGCAATTGCAATGCCTGCTGCTGCACGCGGCGAGCGACGTGAAGGCTCCCTATATTCATACCAGCCTTCCCGGCGCTGCATAGTGGGATAACCACCAGATGAACACCGAAGTCGCGCTACGAAAGGCGCGATGCAAAACACGCAAAACAACCCGCCGCCATGAAAATTGCCATCCTTGACGACTACCAGGACGCCGTCCGCAAGCTCGACTGCTTTCAACTGCTCGCCGACCACGAGGTCAAGGTTTTCAACAACACGGTCCGCGGCCTCGGCCAACTCGCCAGCCGCCTCGCCGAAGTCGACGCGCTCGTCCTGATTCGCGAACGCACCCGCATCACCTCGCAACTGCTCGACAAGCTCCCCCATCTGCGCATGATTAGCCAGACGGGCAAGGCCGGTCCGCACATCGACATCGAAGCCTGCACCGAGCGCGGCATCGCCGTGCTCGAAGGCACTGGTTCGCCCGTCGCGCCCGCCGAACTCACGTGGGCGCTCATCATGGCCGCGCAGCGCCGCATTCCGCAGTACGTCGCCAACCTCAAGCAGGGCGCGTGGCAGCAGTCGGGCCTCAAGACCTCGGCGATGCCGCCCAACTTCGGCCTCGGCCAGGTGATGCGCGGGCAAACGCTCGGCATCTGGGGCTACGGCAAGATCGGCCGGCTCGTGGCCGGCTACGGCAAGGCCTTTGGCATGCGCGTGCTGGTATGGGGCCGCGAGCATTCGCTCGAAGCGGCGCGCGCCGACGGCTACGAAGCCGCCGCAAGCCGCGAGGCGCTGTTCGAAGAGAGCGACGTCTTGTCGCTACATCTACGCCTGCACGATGACACTCGCGGGATCGTCAAGCAGGAAGACCTGCTGCGCATGAAGCCCACGTCGCTGCTCGTCAACACGAGCCGCGCGGAGCTGATGGAAGAAAATGCGCTGCTCGGCGCGCTCGCGCACAACCGGCCGGGCATGGTCGCGATCGACGTGTACGAGAGCGAGCCGATCCTGCAGGGCTACAGCCTGCTGCGCATGGAAAACGTGATCTGCACGCCGCACATCGGCTATGTGGAGCGCGAGAGCTACGAGCTGTACTTCGGCGGGGCGTTCCGCAATATCCTCGCGTTCGACGCGGGCGATCACGTGAGCGTCGCGAACCCCGAAGCGCTGCAGGGCGGCCGCCGCAAGTAAGCGCGGCGGCACGGGGCGGCGCGCGCCGCCCTTCGTGCGTCTTTCCGTCTGATTTCGATGCGGCCGCGTGCGCTCAGGCGTGAGCGGCCGCTTCCATGACCTCGGGCAAACGCGCGAGGAAACGCTCGCCGTCCACGCGGCCGAGGTTGTACGCGTGCTGCATCTGCTGCGGGCTCGTGTAGTCCCAGCTCGAGATCGGCACCCTGGCCGACGGCTGCACGTAAAGGCGCTGCTGCACGCCCTGCGTTGCCTGATGCCGCACCACGAACATCTGCGGACGCGGATAGAGCCGCGTCACCATCACCAGCACACGGCCGGGCGTGTCGTCGAGCGCGCCGACCGGCACGTTGTCGACCATCCCGCCATCGAGCACCGGTCGGCCGTCACGCCGCAGCACCGGCGTGAACGGCGGCGTGCATGACGACTGCAGGATGAGATCGGCTAGATCCTCCACGCTCGCGCATTCCTGCGCCGTCACGAATTCCGGATGAAACCCGAGCCTGCGCCCGAGCGTCGGGTGCAGCGTCTTGCGGATATGTTTTTCGATGTTGTACGCGATGAGACCCGCCGCCACGGCGCTGCGCGCGCCAAGCCAACGCGGCACATGCGACACGCCGATGCGGATCTCAGGCGCGTCCTGAAGCTGCGTGAACGGCTCGCCGTAGATGTCGAGCAACGCCTGGCGATAGATGCGGTAATGCGGAAACACCGACTCGCCGCGTAGCAGATTGCCCCAGTAGGCGTTGCGCTTGTTGTGGCGCAGCGCTTCCTCGTAATAACGCATGACCCAGTCGGCGTCGCGCGTGTAGAGCATGCACGCGGTGGCCGCGCCCGCCGAGATGCCCGTAATGACGCGCGGGCGAATGCGCAGCTCGGGCTGGACGATGTCCCAGAACCCCGCCTGCCACCAGCAGCGATTGCCGCCGCCGGCGAAAACCACCTGATCGAACATGCCTTCTACGTCCTTCGAAGCGACCGAAACCGATCGGAAGCGCCAAGCTTAATCGAGCAGCGCGTAGGTCGAGGTCGCGTGAACCGCCATGCGGCCGTCTTCGTCGTAGAGTTCTATTTCACCGAACACCAGATTGCGGCCCATGCGCAGCACGCGCGCCGTCACGAGCACGTCGCCCTTGCGCACCGCGCGCATGAAATTGGTGTTCAGCGCAACAGTCGTCATGGGCTTGAAGCCGCCGAGCGCGGCCGTGATCGCGACGATCATGGCCGTATCCGCCGCCGCCATGAACACCTGGCCGCAGATCACGCCGCCCGAATGGCGCAGCTCGCCGGAAAACGGCAGGCGCAAGGTGGCGCTGTCTTCCGAGACCTCGACGGGCTTCATCCCGAGCGCGCGCACCCAAGGGGCCAGCACCCGCTCCAGCAGCGCGTCGATTGCGTTGTCGTCCATCGTTTGCCTTTGTGGATTGCCGTGCGACGTTTCCAGCCGATCGCAGCCGACCTTGGCGAACCGGGGCGGTGCACAGCGACTAGCTCGAAACCTGGTTTGACCCAAGCGTGGCGACATCATACCGGGACGGCACGGCGCCCGTGGTAAAGGCACAAACGCTCGCGCACACGGAGCCTGCACCGCATCGACAAACTATTTTCAGATAATTTGCAGAAGGGACTTGCCAAGCCCGGAAAAGTCCTGCATAATCTTTTTTCTGTTGGGGGCGTTAGCTCAGTTGGTAGAGCAGCGGACTCTTAATCCGTAGGTCGAGTGTTCGAGTCACTCACGCCCCACCAGCGAATTCAGCCAAAAAGCCCGATCCTTGCGATCGGGCTTTTTGCATTTCTCCGCGGCCACGGGCCTGAACTACTTCACGCGCCTCACATGACGCGACGTCCGCTTCGGACGCGGCAGCCAGCGGCCGAGCGCCTCGAAGCCGTCGAGCTGGCGCAGCAGCGTATCGACGGTCGAAAGCTGAACGTGAGTCAGATGGTTTTGCTTGAGAAGCGCGTGCAAGCGCTTGCGCCAGTACGCGACACCCATCACCGGCATTTCGAAATCGCCAGCCAGCGACGGTGGCATCACGCGCGCGATGTGCGCGATTTCCTGTTCGACGAATGTCATGGCCTTCCCCGTTGTCCTGCCGTGGTTTCTTATCGTATGAAGTACTGTAGGACGCTCCGGGGCGCTCGCCAGCCTACCCGTATAGATAGGTAACCAATAGTCCGACTAAATAGGGGATGGACGCCGCTGAAAGCGGCGCCTCGCTGCCCGACGCTTGCGCTTCGCCGGTCACCGGCAAGCCGGTCTTTCACTTTCCACGCTTGCCAGGTCCGAGACGCCATGGATGGCGAAAAACTTCGGAATCCGGACCATCGAAGTCCGCTCCGCATGCTTCGCTTTTCGGACTCTCTTCGGCATCACGCTCGCTATCCAGATCGTCCAGCCGCCAGCGCTCAGAGGAACGGCTTGCCGTCCACCTGTTCATAGACGACGTTGCCGTCGTCGTCTTCGAACTGCTCCAGGTAGTTACGGGCGCCACACAGCGGACACCGGAACAAGGGCCCCTGACCTTCGTTCTTGATCACGACCTCGCTCTGTTCCCACGGGGTGCCGCACGACTGGTTGCGGCAAACGAATGTACTCGACATGCAAACTCTCCTGACTGTTACGGGTGCAAAGCCTACCGCAAGTGCGGCCCGCGCGCCGCAAATCTCCGACTCCCGCCGCAATTACGCTCCCAGGCTGTTCACTTCCTGAGCAGTTGGCCGCCCTTCTGTTCCGGCCTGACGCAATCCTTTCTCCGACCTGAAGGCTCGCGCGCAGCGCATTCGCGCGGCATGACGCGCTGGGCCTCGACCGCCCGGCAAAGCGCCGCTGCGCCGCCGCGCTGGCATGGTTCTCGCGTTAGCGTGCCGCGGTAGCGCGGCCTCGCCGCGTCCATCCATATCGAGATCGAGAACACAGAGGAGCACGCAGATGAATCACGCGGACATGCAATTCCTGACTACCGAATTCCCGTACAAGAAGCAGTATGGCAACTTCATCGGCGGCGAATGGGTCGCGCCGCTCGGCGGCGAGTATTTCGACGATATTTCGCCGATTACCGGTCACGCGTTCACGTCCATCCCGCGCTCGCGCGAAGCCGACATCGAACTCGCGCTCGACGCCGCACACAAGGCCAAAGCCGCCTGGGGCAAGACTTCGCCCACCGAGCGCGCGAATATCCTCAACCGCATTGCCGATCGCATCGAGCAGAACCTCCACAGGCTCGCCGTGGCCGAGACCATCGACAACGGCAAGCCGCTGCGCGAAACGCTCGCCGCCGACATCCCGCTCGCCGCCGACCACTTCCGCTATTTCGCGGGCTGCGTGCGCGCGCAGGAAGGCGGCATCTCGGAGATCGATCACGATACGGTCGCGTATCACTTCCATGAGCCGCTGGGCGTGGTCGGCCAGATCATTCCGTGGAACTTCCCGATTCTCATGGCCGCGTGGAAGCTCGCGCCCGCGCTCGCGGCCGGTAACTGCGTCGTGCTCAAGCCCGCCGAGCAGACGCCTGCATCGTTCCTCGTGCTCACCGAGCTGATTCAGGACCTGCTGCCGGCCGGCGTGCTCAACGTGGTGAACGGCTTCGGCCTCGAAGCCGGCAAGCCGCTCGCCTCGAACAAGCGCATCGCCAAGATCGCCTTCACGGGAGAAACCACCACGGGCCGCCTCATCATGCAGTACGCGAGCCAGAACATCATTCCCGTGACGCTGGAGCTCGGCGGCAAGAGCCCGAACATCTTCTTCGCCGACGTGCTCGACCATGACGACAGCTATTTCGACAAGGCGCTCGAAGGCTTCGCGATGTTCGCGCTCAACCAGGGCGAGGTGTGCACGTGCCCGTCGCGTGTGCTCATCGACGAGAAGATCTATGACCGCTTCATGGAGCGCGCGCTCAAGCGCGTCGCGGCGATCCAGCAAGGCCACCCGCTCGACACGAAGACGATGATCGGCGCGCAGGCCTCGCAGGAGCAGCTCGAGAAGATTCTCTCGTATATCGACCTCGGCAAGCAGGAAGGCGCGCAGTGCCTGATTGGCGGCGAGCGCAACAGCCTCGCCGGCGAACTCGGCGAGGGCTATTACGTGAAGCCCACTGTCTTCCGCGGCCACAACAAGATGCGCATCTTCCAGGAAGAGATTTTTGGACCCGTGGTGTCCGTCACCACCTTCAAGACCGAAGAGGAAGCACTGGAAATCGCCAACGACACGCTCTACGGCCTCGGCGCAGGCGTGTGGACGCGCGACGGCACGCGTGCCTACCGCTTCGGGCGCGCGATCCAAGCGGGGCGCGTGTGGACCAACTGCTACCACGCATACCCGGCGCACGCGGCGTTCGGCGGCTACAAGCAGTCGGGCATCGGCCGCGAGAACCACAAGATGATGCTCGACCACTACCAGCAGACGAAGAACCTGCTCGTGAGCTATAGCGAGCAGCCGCTCGGGTTCTTCTGAACGTACTGCGTGCCCTGAGCGTCGCGCGCGTTGGTTGGCGGTCGAGAGGCCGCAATTGCGCGCGACGCCCCCTTCGTAGCCTCTCGAGAGGAGCGTCACGACATGGTCGAACGCGTTACCGCCACGCCGGCCGCGCTCGCGCTGATCGAGCAGTTGGCGCGCGAGCACGGGTCCCTGCTCTTTCACCAGTCGGGCGGCTGCTGCGACGGCAGCGCGCCCATGTGCTTTCCCGTCGGCGAGTTCATGGTCGGCAATGCCGACGTGCAGTTGGGAGAAATCGGCGGGATGCCGTTCTATATGACCCAGGCGCAGTTTGAATACTGGCAGCACACCCAGCTCATCATCGACGCCGTGCCAGGCAACGGCGGCATGTTTTCGCTCGAACGACCCACGGGCCTGCGCTTTCTCACGCGCTCGCGGCTCTACGACGACGAAGAGAACGCGTGGCTCGAGGCGCATCCGGTGACACGCGTGAGTTCGTGACGCTCGAGCGCCCGGCACGCCAGGGGCGTCGCACCGGGCGTGGTGCTATCTTGGTTCGCAGGCGCTGCGCCATCGCGCGGCCATCGCACCAGGAGACGCCATCATGCAAAACCACGACGTGAAACTACTCACCCTCGAGCCGATGGACCTGCTCGCCGTCAGCCACGTGGGTCCGTACATGAAGATCGGCGACGCGTTCTACACGCTCGCGCAATGGCTCGGCGAGCGCAACGTGCGCACGTCCGGCTCGAAGATGGTCGGCATCTATTACGACGATCCCAATACGGTCGACGAGTCGAAGCTGCGCTCGAAAGCGGCGCTGCATCTGGGGCACGAAACCGACGTGGAGATCGTGGCGCCCGTTGAGAAGTTCCAGCTGCGTGGCGGCGAGCACGCGATGATGCTGCACAAGGGGCCGTATCAGGCGCTAGGCCAGGCGTGGATCTGGTTTTACAACGAAGGGCTCAATAAGCTCGGACGCACGCCGGACTTTTCGGCGCCTTCGTTCGAGGTTTATCTGAATACGCCCGATGAGGCGGCGCCGGACGATTTGAAAACGGAGCTTTATATCCCGCTCGCATAAGGCAGGCGATTCGCACACTTCGAACGATGCCGCCGGGACGTTTACGGCGGCATCTTCGTTTCCGATGCGAGGGTTCTAAGGTTTTAATAACGTATGTATACGTAAACGTAGTAATAGTTAACAAGCCCCTGGGTATTCTGTGGATAACCCCGGAAAACCATTGAGTAAACAAGGCTGTGGAAAAACCATAACCGTGCGGGCGTTAACGGGACAACACGAGGCAGCTGCTGGCAACTTTTCCACAGTTTGCGTGCAGACGAAGTTATCCCCGATTCATGCACAGTGATTTCCAGGGGTTTTCCGGCAGTTATCCGCTGGGGGCTGTGGATAGTGCAGAACGCGAATTGCCGCTGTCTTCCACACAAAAAATGGCGCCTTCAAGGGCGCTTTTTCGCTGCTGTAAATCGCGATGTTGAATCGGACCTCGCAATCTCGAATTTACGGTCTATAACTTCTGCGAGTGGGCCAGTGGTGACTATTGATCGAATTGCGCCATGGTCCGGGTGTCGCTCGAAAACGTGAAATAGTGAAAATCGCGAAGGCCGTCGAGGCCTGCTCCGTCACTCATGGAGGCGCCGGATGAAACGCCGTGAACTGCTGGCCGCGCTGGCTGCGGGCGCAATGACCCAGGTTTCCACCAGCCAGGCGCAGGAGAGCCCGGCGAAGTACACCAATGAGATCGCACTGCCCAAGCCCAAAGTCTCCGGCACGGTCTCTCTCGAGGATGCCATCCAGCGGCGCAGGTCCGTACGCAGGTTCCGGTCCGACGCGTTGCCTGTCGAGACCATCGGCCAGCTGCTGTGGGCCGGCCAGGGCGTGACCAGCCCGGACGGCAAGCGCGCGGCGCCTTCGGCCGGCGCTTTGTTTGCGCTTGAACTCTACATGGTGACCGCCGCAGAGGTGATGCACTACGTGCCTCAAGGCCACCGCGCGCAGACGCGAGCGACGCCCGACATGCGCCCCAAGCTGCAAGCGCTTGCACTCAACCAGGCGTCTGTCGGGGCGGCGCCGGCCTTGATCGTGGTGGCTGCCGATCCCGGCCGGCTCAAGCAGCGGTATGGGGGGAGAGCCGGCGTGTATAGCGATCTGGAGGCCGGGCACGCCGCCCAGAACATGCTGCTGCAGGCCGTTGCGCTCGGGCTCGTCGCCGTGCCCGTGGGCGCGGTCGATGGGCCGCAGGCAGCGCACGCGCTCGGTTTGCCTGCCGGGCAGAGCGTCGTCTATGTCATCCCGGTGGGTTTCGCGGCTTGAGTTGCGGCGTGAGGCCGTACAAAAAACAAACGCCCGGGAAACCGGGCGTTTGTTGTTCAATGCAGGCGTAGACGATCAAACGTCGATATTCCCCGCCCGCAGCGCATTGCTTTCGATAAACGCGCGACGCGGCTCGACGTCGTCGCCCATGAGCGTCGTGAAGATGCCGTCGGCAGCGATCGCGTCTTCGATCTGCACGCGCAGCAGACGCCGCACCGTCGGGTCCATCGTCGTTTCCCACAGCTGCCCGGGGTTCATCTCGCCAAGCCCCTTATAGCGCTGCTTCGACACGTTGCGCTCGGCGTCGGCGATCAGCCACTTCATCGCGCTCTTGAAGTCGTTCACGGCCATGCTGCGCTCGCCGCGCTTGATCACGGCGTTCTTGCCGATCAAGCCCTTGAAGGTATTGGCCGTGTTCACGAGCTGCTGATAGTCGGCGGTGAGCTGGAACTCCTCGTCGATCACCGAGACCTTCACGTTGCCGTGATGGCGGCGCTCCACGCGCAGCGAACGTTGCTCGCGCACCTGGTCGTACATCGGCACGACGCTCACTTCAGGCTTGAGCGGATCGTCGCGCAGCTGCGCTTCGAGTGCACGCGCCGAAGCCTCGGTCGAGGCTTCGCTCGACAGGTCGATCGCCACGCCGTCCATGATCGCTTCGAGCGCACGCTCGTCGTACAGACGCGAGAGACGATCCACCACGCCGCGCGCAAGCTGGTACGAGCGCGCGAGTTCGCCGAGCGCGTCGCCGGAGATCGGCGTCGCGCCTTCGCTCGGCATGAGCTCCGAGCCTTGCAGCGCGAGACGCAGCATATGCGCGTTGAGCTCCGAATCGTCCTTGAGATAACGCTCGTCCTTACCCGCCTTGAGCTTGTACAGCGGCGGCTGCGCGATATACACGTAGCCGCGCTCGATCATCTCCGGCATCTGGCGATAGAAGAACGTGAGCAGCAGCGTGCGGATGTGCGCGCCGTCCACGTCCGCGTCAGTCATGATGATGATGCGGTGATAGCGCAGCTTGTCCAGGTTGTAGTCGTCCTTGCCGATGCCGCAGCCGAGCGCGGTGATTAGCGTGACGATCTGCTCGGAAGACAGCAGCTTGTCGTAGCGGGCCTTTTCGACGTTCAGCACCTTGCCGCGCAGCGGCAGGATTGCCTGGAACTTGCGATCGCGGCCTTGCTTGGCCGAGCCGCCTGCCGAATCGCCCTCGACGATATAAACCTCCGACTTCGCCGGATCCTTTTCCTGGCAGTCCGCGAGCTTGCCCGGCAGGCCCACGCCGTCGAGCACGCCCTTGCGGCGCGTCATTTCGCGTGCCTTGCGCGCAGCGTCGCGCGCGCGCGCGGCGTCGACGATCTTGCCGCAAATGGTCTTCGCGTCGTTCGGCGTTTCGAGCAGGAACTCTTCGAGCGCCTTCGCCACGACGTCTTCGACCGGCGCGCGCACTTCCGAGGAAACCAGCTTGTCCTTCGTCTGCGAGCTGAACTTCGGCTCCGGCACCTTCACCGAAAGCACGCACGACAACCCTTCGCGCATGTCGTCGCCCGAGGTTTCCACCTTGGCCTTCTTGGCGATTTCGTTGTCGGCGATGTACTTGTTGATCACGCGCGTCATCGCCGCGCGCAGACCGGTCAAGTGCGTGCCGCCGTCGCGCTGCGGGATGTTGTTCGTGAAGCACAGTACGCTTTCGTTGTAGCTGTCGTTCCACTGCATCGCCACTTCGACGCCCACGCCGTCCTTCTCGCCCGAGATGTAGAAGATGTTCGGGTGCAGGACCTGCTTGGCCTTGTTGATGTACTCGACAAAGCCCTTCACGCCGCCCGCGAAAGCGAAATCGTCTTCCTTGCCCGTGCGCTGGTCGGTCAGGCGGATGCGCACGCCGTTGTTCAGGAACGAGAGCTCGCGAATACGCTTGGCGAGAATGTCGTAGTGGTACTCCACGCTGCCGAAGATGGTTTCGTCGGCCATGAAGTGCACTTCGGTGCCGCGATTTTCCGTGTCGCCGAGCAGTTGCATGGGCGAGACCGTGTGGCCGTCGCGCTCTTCGAGCACACGGTTCTGCGGCACGCCACGGTGAAATTCCATGAAGTGCTTCTTGCCGTTGCGGCGCACGGTGAGGCGCAGGAAGCTCGAAAGCGCGTTCACGCACGACACGCCCACGCCGTGCAGGCCGCCCGAGACCTTGTAGCTGTTCTGATCGAACTTGCCGCCCGCGTGCAGCTCGGTCATGACGATTTCGGCGGCGCTGCGCTTCGGATCGTGCTTGTCGTCCATCTTCACGTCCGTGGGAATGCCGCGGCCGTTGTCGGTGATCGAGATGGAGTTGTCCGCGTGGATCACCACGCGGATGTCGTTACAGTAGCCGGCGAGGGCTTCGTCGATCGAGTTGTCCAGCACTTCGAAGACGAGATGGTGCAGACCGGTGCCGTCCGACGTGTCGCCGATGTACATCCCGGGCCGCTTGCGCACTGCCTCCAGACCTTCGAGGATCTGGATCGACGAGGCGCCATAGCTGCTGTTGTCGGGTTGCGAGTTGTTCGTATCAGTCATGGAATTTTCCGGTTCTGCGTACTGCCTGTGTTACTGCTCGAGACTTTTTCAAAAAGCCATAAAAACGCCAAAGGGGCGCAGCGCCCCCTGGTGTTCTTCTTCTGTCGCGCTTTTTAGATGCGCATCGGCATCACCACGTACTTGAATTCCTCGTTCTCGGGAATCGTGATGAGTGCGCTGGAGCTGGCGTCGCCGAGGCTCACTTCCAGCGTGTCGACCTTCAGGTTCGCGAGTACGTCGAGCAGATACGTGACGTTGAACCCGATGTCGATGGTGTCGCCCTGGTAGGCGATTTCCAGCTCTTCCTGCGCCTCTTCCTGGTCGGCGTTGGTCGACATGATCTTGAGCTGGCCCGGCTCGATGATGCAGCGCACGCCCTTGAACTTGTCGGACGTGAGAATCGCCGCGCGTTGCAGCGAGCGTTGCAGTTCTTCGCGGCCGATCTGGAAGGTGTTCTTGTGCGCCTTCGGGATCACGCGCTGGAAGTCGGGGAACTTGCCTTCCACGAGCTTCGAGACGAGCTCGACCTGGCCGAACGTGAACTTGACCTGGGTCGAACCGATGTCGATCTTCAGCACGTCGTCGATGTCTTCGAGCAGGCGCTGGAGTTCGAGAATGGTCTTGCGCGGGATGATGACTTCCTGGCGCGCGAACGAGCCTTCGATCTTCATCGAGGAGAACGCGAGGCGATGGCCGTCGGTGGCGACTGCCATGAGCTGGTCGCCGTCCACGACGAGCAGCATGCCGTTCAGGTAGTAACGGATGTCCTGCTGCGCCATGGCGAAATACACCATGCCGAGCAACTGGCGGAACGTCTTCTGCGGCACCGCGAGGTTCGCGCCGAAGTCCTTGGCCTGCGCCACCGTGGGGAACTCGTCCGCGGCGAGCGTTTGCAGGGCGAAGCGGCTCTTGCCCGACTGCACCGTGAGGCGCTTGTCCGCGAGCGTGAGCGTGACCTGGCCGTCGGGCATCGCGCGCAGGATGTCGAGCAGCTTGCGTGCGGCGACGGTCGTGGCCACCTGGTCGTTGCCGACGCCGAAGTCGGCGGTCGTGGTGATCTGCAACTCGAGGTCGGTCGACAGGAACGAGACGTCGGAACCGGTTTTGGTGATCAGCAGATTGGCGAGGATCGGCAACGTATGGCGGCGTTCGACAATGCCGCTCACCGTTTGCAGCGGCCTCAGCAGGTTATCGCGTTCGGTCTTGACCAGTTGCATAGAGTTCCTTCGTTGATGTGACGGACTGCGCGCCCGCCTGGCGCCGGTTTTGCCGACGTGACCCCACGAAAGTCACGCGGCTTTGGCGCCGCTCAGGCGGTTAATGCGGCACAGGCCGCGGCGGTGGTTCCCGCCCCGGACCGCCGGGCGGTTAAACCCATATTGTGCCTGAAAACGGACCACTTCCCTAAATTGGGGGCGATCCGCGAAATAAACAGGGCAAACCTTTCGGGAAACGACGTCCGCCCCGCCATTGCGCTGCCGCCTGATGCGTCTTACCCCTTCAGCGTCTGCTCGAGCACGTGCAGCTCGTGATTGAGCTGGGCGTCCTTGGTGCGTTCGTCGGCGATCTTGCGCACGGCGTGCAGCACCGTGGTGTGGTCGCGGCCGCCGAACAACTCGCCGATTTCCGGCAGGCTCTTCTGCGTGAGTTCCTTGGCCAGATACATGGCGATCTGGCGCGGGCGCGCAATGTTCGCCGGGCGCTTCTTCGAATACATGTCGGCGACCTTGATGCTGTAGAAGTCCGCCACCGTCTTCTGGATGTTTTCGACCGAAATCTGGCGGTTCTGCACCGTCAGCAGGTCCTTGAGCGCTTCCTTGGTCAGCTCGATCGAGATCTCGCGGCCGTGGAACTTCGAATACGCGAGGATCTTGCGCAGCGCGCCTTCGAGTTCGCGCACGTTCGAGCGCAGGTGCTTCGCGACGAAGAACGCCACGTCCTCGTTCAGGCTCACGCCTTCCGATTGCGCCTTGCGCATCAGAATGGCCACGCGCATTTCGAGCTCCGGCGGCTCGATCGCCACGGTCAGGCCCGAGTCGAAGCGCGAGATCAGACGGTCGTCGATACCCGAGATTTCCTTCGGATACGTATCGCTCGTGATGATCACCTGCGCCTTGTTGGCGACGAGCGCCTCGAACGCGTAGAAGAACTCTTCCTGCGTGCGCGACTTGCCCGAGAAGAACTGAATATCGTCGATCAGCAGCAGGTCGAGCGAGTGGTAGTAACGCTTGAAGTCGTCGAATGCCTTGCGCTGGTAGGCCTTCACCACGTCGGACACATACTGTTCTGCGTGGATGTAGCGGATGCGCGCGCCCGGCTTGTCGAGCAGGAGCTGGTTGCCGATCGCGTGGATCAAGTGGGTCTTGCCAAGGCCCACGCCGCCGTAGAGGAACAGCGGGTTATACGAGATCCCGGGGTTGTCGGCGACCTGGATGGCGGCCGCGCGCGCGAGCTGGTTCGCCTTGCCCGTCACGAAGTTGTCGAACGTGAGCACCGGGTTGAGCTTCGAGCGCTCGTAGGTCGGGTCCGGCTCGCCGCTCGAAGCGGCCGCAGCCGCGCCCTGGCCCGGACGCCATGTGCGGCGGCCGGCGGCGGCTTCGTTGGCGTCGAGGCTGGGCAGATCGAGGTCGGCGGCGTCATCGGCCGTGGCCTGCGCGGCGGCGGCCGACGCGGCATGCACCATGCCCGCGAGTCCCGTCCCGCCCGTCACGGCGGCCGGCTGCGGCGCGGCGGCTGCGCTCATGACCGATGCGGACGCCGGCGCGGCAGCCAGCGGCGCGCGCGACGCGGCGGCGGGCGCCGGTGCGACGTGAGGCGCGCGCATGCCCGCCTTCGGGTCGAGGACGAACTGCACGTCGACGGGGGTCTGCCAGAAGTCGCGCGCCAGATCGGTGATCCGGCCCGAGAACTGGCTCTTGACCCAGTCGAGCTTGAAACGGTTGGGAGCGGCTATCTGCAGCGTGTTCGCCGCAGCATCGAAGGCAACCGGGGCCAACGGTTTAATCCACGTCACGTACTGCTGGGGCGTTAGCTCACGCTCCAGTAGTGCGGAACAGTGTTGCCAGAATTCGTTCATCGAGTTGCTGTGGTCGTTTTGTTTGCATGCGTTGCGGTCGCCCCGCTCTTGTCGCACGGATGCGACGAGGCCCTGACGAGGCGACGGCAATGGCTCCGGAAGCCCGCGCGGCAAAGGTCTTGCGGCAAGCAGGCGGGCCGGAGCGGCATGCAGGATTCTTGGGATAGGCGAGATTCTAACGCCGAAATCCCCTCACCAGGAAGTTATCCACAGGGACGGATCAACGCACGCTCGTTCGTGCCCTCACCGCGGCCGATGCAGGCGTTGCGCTGCCGTTCGAGAAGGTTCGATCGCCTAAGCTATTGACGGCCAACGAAAAACCGGCTTAAATAGCGGGTTCCTCGAAAACCAATCCCTAGTACCACCGGCCATTGCCTTTTTCCGCGATGCTCGCCGCGGTCATAACTCAACAGTGAGAGCAACATGAAACGTACTTTCCAACCTTCCGTTACCCGTCGCAAGCGTACCCACGGTTTCCGCGTGCGCATGAAGACCGCTGGTGGCCGCAAAGTGATCAACGCACGCCGTGCGAAGGGTCGCAAGCGCCTCGCCGTCTAAGTCGGGCAGCATCGCTATCAGCGAAATCACGGGTAGCGGCCCGCTCGCGAGCACGGCGAACAGGACGAACCTGGTAACTGATCGGGGCGTCATGCCGTCGCGAACGCAAGCCGCTTTTCCGAAAGCCGCAAGGCTACTGAAAACGGATGAGTTCTCATCCGTTTTTCGTTTGCGCCCCTGGCGCCGCACCGAGCACTTCGTCGTGTACGGCCGGCCCACCGGCAACGAGGCGCGGCTCGGGCTCGTGATCGGCAAGAAGTACGCACCGCGCGCGGTCACGCGCAACCTGGTGCGCCGCATTGCCCGTGAAGCGTTTCGTGTGCGCCGGGCGCAGTTCGAAGGTTTCGACCTGCTGCTGCGCCTGCATACGAAGTTCGACCGCAAGGCGCTGCCGGGCGCGTCTTCGCCGGGGCTCAAAGCTTTGTGCCGCGGCGAGATCGAAACGCTGCTCGAAAAGGCCGCGCGCGAAGTCACGCGGCGTGGCGGCGCTGCGCCTGCGACATCTGCGCGCACCCCTTGCGCAACGCAGGCTGCGGCACCAAGTGGGCAGGCAGCCGGGGAACCGCCGCAGGCCCAGGCCGGTAAAGATTTGCCGCCGGACGAGAGCAAGACCCGCGCATCATGAGCGGGGCACGCGAGTCCGGCATATCCGACGTAGCCGCCGCGCAAGCGGCACGTGGTTCGTCATCGAACGCGGCGCAGCCAGGCCGCAACGCCATGCAAACGGTATTGATCGCACTGCTGCGTTTCTACAAGCTTGCCGTGAGTCCCCTCCTCGGCAGCCGGTGCCGTTTTTATCCTTCCTGTTCGGATTACGCACGCGAGGCAATCCAGTATCATGGCGCCGCGCGTGGGACTTACCTCGCCGCGCGGCGACTGTGCCGCTGCCATCCGTTTTCGGCGGGCGGCGTCGATCTCGTCCCGCCTGCATCTCCGAAAAAGCGCTGACGCGCCATTCCATCGACACTGAGACAACGCATGGATATCAAACGCACCGTCCTATGGGTCATCTTCTTCATGTCAGCTGTCATGCTGTACGACAACTGGCAGCGCGACCATGGACGCCAGTCGATGTTCTTCCCGAACGCGACGCAAACGCAGACGCAATCCGCCTCGAGCGGCCCTGCGCCGGCTAGCGCCGCCAACGGCGCGTCCGACCTGCCGACGGCCGCTGCCGCCGCGGGCCAGGCGCCGACGAACACCGCCCAGCCGGCTGCAGCCGCAGCACAGCTCGTTCACTTTCGCACCGACGTCTACGACGGCGTGATCGACACGCGCGGCGGCACGCTCGTGAAGCTTTCGCTCGTGAAGGAAAGCGCCGACGGCAAGGGTCCCGACCAGTACATCACGTTGTTCGACCACACGAACGACCACACGTACCTCGCGCGCACCGGCCTGCTCGGCGGCGACTTCCCGAACCACAACGACGTGTTCACGGCAGTCGAAGGCCCGCGCGAGCTGACCGGCGACGCCAACTCCTTCCAGATCGCGCTGCAGTCGCCCGAGAAAGGCGGCGTGAAGGTCACCAAGACCTACACGTTCACGCGTGGCAGCTACGTGATCGGCGTGGACTGGAAGGTGCAGAACGTCAGTGGCGCGCCGGTTTCGCCCACGCTCTACATGGAAATCGTGCGTGACAGCCAGCCGGTCGAAACGCCGCGCTTCTCGCACACCTTCATCGGGCCGGCGGTGTACTCGAACGAGCATCACTTCCAGAAGATCACGTTCGGCGACATCGACAAGAACAAGGCCGACTTCGTGACCCAGGCCGATAACGGCTGGATCGCGATGGTGCAGCACTACTTCGCGACCGCGTGGATTCCGCAGCAAGGCGTCAAGCGCAGCATCTACGTCGAGAAGTTCGACAACTCGCTCTATCGCGTGGGCATGAAGCAGCCGCTCGGCACGATCGCACCGGGTGCGACGAATACCGTGCAGGCACGCCTCTTCGCAGGTCCCCAGGAAGAGCGCATGCTCGAAGGCGTCGCGCCGGGCCTGGAGCTCGTGAAAGACTACGGCTGGGTGACGATCATCGCCAAGCCGCTCTTCTGGCTGCTCGAGAAGATCCACGGTTACGTGGGCAACTGGGGCTGGTCGATCGTGCTGCTCACGCTGCTCATCAAGGCCGTGTTCTTCCCGCTCTCCGCCGCCAGCTACAAGTCGATGGCGCGCATGAAGGAAATCACGCCGCGCATGCAGGCGCTGCGCGAGCGCTTCAAGAGCGACCCGCAGAAGATGAACGCAGCGCTCATGGAGCTCTACAAGACGGAGAAGGTGAATCCGTTCGGCGGCTGTCTGCCGGTGGTGATCCAGATCCCGGTGTTCATTTCGCTGTACTGGGTGCTGCTCTCGTCGGTGGAAATGCGCGGTGCGCCGTGGATTCTCTGGATTCACGACCTCTCGCAGCAGGACCCGTTCTTCATCCTGCCGGTGCTGATGGCCGTCTCGATGTTCGTGCAGACCAAGCTCAACCCGACGCCGCCGGACCCCGTCCAGGCGAAGATGATGATGTTCATGCCGATTGCGTTCTCGGTCATGTTCTTCTTCTTCCCGGCCGGCCTCGTGCTGTACTACGTCGTGAACAACGTGCTGTCGATCGCGCAGCAGTACTACATCACGCGCATGATGGGTAAGGGCAAGAAGAAGCCCGCCTGAGTGCCGGGGCGGCAGTGATGCCGCCGCCTGAATCCAGGCTCGAAAAAAAGCCGTCCGGTGCGAACCGGACGGCTTTTTGCGTTATCGGACCGCCATTTCCTTGACGGCGCAGAGCGCAGCGTTCGTGTGTGCGCGTTAGTGTTCGTGTGTGCGCGTTAGTTCTTCTCGGCGTCGCCGTAGAATTGGGCGACCAGTTCCTGCACGAGATAGCGGTGATGGGCGCTGAGCGATTCGATCTTCGAGGCCAGTTCGAGCGTTTCCTCGGAAACCGGATATTTGCCGTCAGGCTTGCGCGGCCTCGGCACGCCAGAGCCGGCATTGCCCGGAGGCCCGTAGTGCAGCCAGTGGATGTCCACGTCGAACCATTTCGCCAGCGTCTCCAGCTTGTCCTGCGTGGGAATGGTGCGACCGCTCAGCCACTTGTGAGCGGTTTGCGGCGAAACCGGATGCTCGCCGTGATGGCGCAGATTGAACCGGTTCGCCAGGTCGGTGCTGCCGCGTAGCTTTTCGGGCGCGCGCTTCATGGCGAACCTGAGACGTTCGGCAAAAGCGGCTTTTTCGTTGGTGGTCGGCATGGGCCAGATTGTGCAACCCGAAATTGCCGAAGATGACAACCAGTTAGGCTACATTTAACGTATAAAAGCGATAATTCACCTGCTTCTGGTTGCCGTATGACTTCGGTCGAGATCCCCCATGAATTCCCGTGTGGCACGATGTTGGCGAGATCCAGCGCCTGAATTATCTGAAATCCGACAGAATTCCTTAAGACTAATCTTATCTAAATTAAGATAAATCGAGACGGCTCTTAGCTGGGTTTCCAGTCGAAAACGCTCTGTCCGGCGCGTTACAATGCCTCGCGTTTTGCGAGTGCTTGCAAGACCGCAGTGAGTCCCCGCACTCCATCCCGATTCCAGCCCTGCTCTACGGTCCACGCCCATCATGCTCGCCACCGATTCCGATCCCATCGTCGCCATTGCTACCGCGCCCGGACGCGGCGGGATTGGTGTCGTGCGCGTGTCGGCCGGCCGCGCCGGCGCGGCGGCGACCGCTGCGTTGATGCAGGCCCTCACGGGCCAGGACCTGGTTGCGCGCCACGCGAGCTATGTGCCGTTCCTCGACGGCGCCGGCACGGTGCTCGATCGCGGTATCGCGCTGTCGTTCCCCGCGCCGCATTCGTACACTGGCGAGCACGTGCTCGAACTGCAGGGCCACGGCGGCCCGATCGTGCTGCAACTCGTTTTGCAGCGCTGCATCGAGGCCGGCCGCGAGTTCGGGCTGCGCCTCGCGGAACCTGGCGAATTTACGCGACGCGCGTTCCTCAACGACAAACTCGATCTGGCCCAGGCGGAAGCCGTGGCCGACCTGATCGAGGCGAGCACCGAAGCGGCGGCGCGCTCGGCGGGCCGCTCGCTCGACGGCGCGTTCTCGCGCGACATCCACGCGCTCGTGGACGACGTCGTGACGCTGCGCATGCTCGTGGAGGCGACGCTCGATTTCCCCGAAGAAGAGATCGATTTCCTCGAGGCCGCGGACGCCCGCGGCAAGCTCGCACGCATTCGCGCGCAACTCGACCAGGTGCTCTCCGAAGCGCGCCAGGGCGCGCTGCTGCGCGAGGGCCTTTCGGTCGTGCTCGCGGGACAACCCAACGTGGGCAAGTCGTCGCTGCTGAACGCGCTGGCAGGCGCGGAGCTCGCGATCGTGACACCCGTTGCCGGCACGACGCGCGACAAGATTTCCCAGACCATCCAGGTCGAGGGCATTCCGCTGCATGTGATCGACACGGCAGGTTTGCGCGACACCGAGGACGAGGTCGAAAAGATCGGCATCGAGCGCACGTGGAGCGAGATCGGCCGCGCAGACGTGGTGCTGCATCTGCTCGATGCGCGCACGGGCATGAACGCCGAAGACGAGGTGATCGCCGCGCGCTTTCCCGCCGGTGTGCCGGTCGTGCGCGTGCTCAACAAGACCGACCTGACCGGCGTGCCGCCCGAAGTGGCGCAGCGTCGTGCCGGCAACGGCAGCGAAGTGTGCGAGTTGCGTCTTTCGGCGAAACAGGGCGACGGTGTTGGGCTGCTGCGCGCCGAGTTGCTGCGCATTGCGGGCTGGCAGGCGGATGCGCAGAGCGTCTATCTCGCGCGCGAGCGGCATCTCATCGCGCTGCGCGCGGCGCGCGAGCATCTCGCGCACGCGGCGGCGCACGCCGACCAGAATTCGCAATTGCTCGATCTGTTCGCCGAAGAGCTGCGGCTCGCGCAGGAATCGCTGAATTCGATCACCGGCGAATTCACGTCCGATGACCTGCTGGGCGTGATTTTCAGCCGGTTTTGTATCGGGAAGTAACCCGCAAGCGCACTGCGCGCCGCCCCATTCTTCTCCAGCCTGGAACAATCCCTTCGAAGGCCGAGGGTTAACCCTCGGCGGCAATCCTCCTAGACTTTCGCTCATCGGATGCAGACACGTTGTCGCACCGAATCAAAAGCCAAAGGAGGTAGTCAGCATGAAGTCCCTGATCCAGACCGTAGCCGTTGCCGTTGCACTCGTGGTGCCGATGGCATCGTTCGCGCAATCGAATGCGCCCGTGACCCGCGCCCAGGTGCGCGCCGAGCTCGAGCAGCTCGCGAAGGCGGGCTGGCATCCTGGCGCAGGGGCGGACCCGCACTACCCCGACGATCTTCTCGCAGCCGAAGCCAAGGTAGCCGCCGCGAACGGCGCAACGAGCGGCTATGGCGGCGTGGCAGCCGGCAACTCGGATGCAGGCCGCCCGGCGGTGCCGAAGGCCGACTGGAACGCGATGTATAACCATCCGTAACAAGGCAATACTGCTGAAACGCCTGCGAAGATCCCGCGCAGGCGTTTCGCATAGCTAAACGAATACCTCCGCCGTCGTTGACGCGACGGCTTCGCTCGGGCCTTCGGGCCTGGGCGCTTTTTCCAGCGATCGTCGATCAAACTGGCGCCGCTGTTCAAAAGCGAAGCTTGTTCAGCCTCATCTCTGCGCACTACGAGTTAACTGCCGGGTCATTTAATTCGTAGTGCGATCAATCGAAAATTCCACAAGGGGGGTGCGGCGGAATTCTTGGACTATTAGGAGCTGGTCCATGTATTCATACGAAGAACGCATCCGAGCGGTCAAACTCTACTTGAAGCTTGGAAAGCGCCTCACCGCGACGGTTCGTCAGTTAGGCTATCCCACAACGAAATCGCTCGAACGTTGGTATCACACGTACGAGCGATGTCTGGATTTGCCGAAGGAACGTATCTGCTTGAGGCCGCGCTATTCGGCGGAACAAAAAAAAGCGGCTACAGACCACTATATGAGCCATGGCCAGTGTCTGGCAGTAACGACAAAGGCCTTGGGATATCCGGGACGCGGGACGCTCGTCGCCTGGCTCGACGAGCTGCATCCTGAGCGAAAGAAGCGCGTTCTCGGGAAGGCTTCGGGTATTCGGTATGCACCGGAGCTCAGGCAGACAGCGGTCATCGATCTGTGCACTCGACGAGAAAGCGCGGAGGAAGTTGCTAAAAGGATTGGCGTGAGCCGGCCAACGTTGTACAACTGGAGAGATCGGTTACTCGGTCAGGAGGCTGCTTCAGCCATGACACGCCGCAACGATCCGCCGCAGAGCTCCGAGAAAGCGACGCTGGAGCAGCAAGTCGAATCACTCCGACGAGACATCCGGAAGCTCCAGATTGAACACGACATTCTGAAGAAGGCCAATGAAATATTAAAAAAAGGCCAGGGCGTCAACCCGCAACTCCTGACGAATCGGGAGAAGACGGCGCTGGTTGATGCCCTGAAACAGACTTACACGCTGCCGGAGCTTTTGGCTGAATTGGGGCTCGCCCGTAGCTCCTACTTCTATCACCGGGCGCGGATACAGGCTGCCGACAAGTATGCGGGTGTACGCAGTGCCATCGCAGATATCTTTGAATTGAACCACCGCTGCTACGGATATCGCCGGGTGCGGGCGGCACTTGGCAGGCAGAAAGTCTTCATCTCGGAGAAGGTCGTTCGGCGCTTGATGAAGCAGGAGCAGCTAAGCGCGGCCACAACGAGGCGACGTCGATACGGCTCCTACGCTGGAGAAATAGGTCCGGCTCCAGAGAACCTTATCAACCGGGATTTCCGTGCCGCAGCACCGAATGAAAAGTGGCTCACAGACATCACCGAGTTCCAGATTCCTGCTGGCAAAGTCTATCTGTCGCCAGTTATTGATTGCTTCGATGGGCTTGTGATCAGCTGGTCGATCGGTACGCGACCAGACGCCGAACTCGTAAACACGATGCTCGATGCCGCCATCGAAGCAATCGGCAGCAGCGACAGCCGACCTGTTGTCCATTCAGATCGCGGTGCGCACTATCGCTGGCCAGGCTGGCTTGCCCGGATACGTGAGGCAAGGCTGATTCGCTCAATGTCGCGCAAGGGCTGCTCGCCCGATAACGCAGCGTGCGAAGGATTCTTTGGACGGCTGAAAACGGAACTGTTTTACTCGCGGGACTGGCAGACCGTCAGCACCGACCAGTTCATCGAGGTCGTTGACTCGTACATTCGCTGGTACAACGAGAAACGGATCAAGATCTCGCTTGGCGCACTCAGTCCGATTGAATACCGGGAGAGCCTCGGGCTGACGACATAAACCCGTCCAAGAATTCCGCCGCACCCCCCAAGCGGGCGATTGTTTTGCGCTGGCTTCAACGCTTGTGCTCGCTAACGCGCCCTTCTCTGCCTCCACGAACGCCCAGCGCCCGCTGCGTGCGGCTGTAATTTGTGGACACACATCGTTGCTTTTCCAAACCCTTGCCGCATCGTGGCTCGTCGACAATCAGTGGCATAGGAGAACGACGATGAAAACACTCTTCTGCGTTATTGCTCTGGCTGGCTTGTCGGCCGGCCTCACGGGTTGTGTGGTGGCGCCGCCTTACGCGTACGCGCCTGCGCCGGCCTACGGCTACGCGCCGGGCTACTATGCGGCGCCGTCGGTGGATATCGGGGTTGGCGTGGGCGGCTATTACGGCCGCGGCTGGCGACGTTAAGGGGACCGTAACAAGCCGTCTGAAAGGTTGACGTCCGACCTTTGAGCTTGACCTATCCGATGTGATAGCTGGACACGCGCCGCCGCCGAACTAAAGTGGCGAGACACGTCTTCACAAGACAACGAGGCGTTGGACCAGCGCACGGGGGCATTCATGAGATTCATCGACGAAGAGATCGCGCATATCATGCGCGCGACGGCTCCCTCGTTATCCGCTGGCACGACGCCGGCCGTCTTTTCATTCGATTACTGGTACAAGCGCCTTTGCACGCTGCTCGACCTCGCCCAGATTACGCCGTCCCAGTTCCGCACGGTCGACGCGCTCATGGTCGAGCTCGAAGCGCGTCGGGCTGCGACCGGCGCGGCGGTGCGCGAGGCGCTGGCCGCCTGACTCCCGAGTTTGCTTCGCGAGCGCCCGGCGCCGCGAATTCCCGCTTAACCTCGCCATGTCACCCGAGCATGGATTAGCCCGCGCGAGCGGGCTTTTTTCTTTTGCGAAGCGCTCGCCAGCGGGCTGGCAGCCGCAGTCAAGAGCTTGACGATTCGGCCGGCCCGGCGCCCGCTCTTGAAAACGTCGCGCGCCCCCTGCATGTAGAGCCCACTTTTTCGGAGATTCAGATCGTGGGCAGACGACCTTCCTTCATTGACGATCTGGCTCGCGGCGTCCCTTCCGACGGCGCGGGCCAGCGCCCGGGCTTCGATGACGACGTGCTCCTCGACGCCTATTCGCGGACCGTGATCGGCGCGCTGGAGCGCGTGCAGCCCGCCGTCGCGCATATTGCCGTCGAGCGCCGCGCATCGGGCCAGGCGCCTGCGCGCGGCGGTAGCGGCTCGGGCTTCCTGTTCACGCCGGACGGCTACTTGCTGACGAACAGCCACGTCGTGCATGGCGCAAGCAAGCTGAGTGTGACGCTTGCGGACGGCACGACACAAAGCGCCGACCTTGTCGGCGACGACCCGAGCACGGATCTCGCCGTGCTGCGTATCGGCGCGGCAGAGGCGCTGCCGCACGCGCAGCTTGGCGACTCGGCGGGCCTGCGCGTCGGGCAGATCGCCATCGCCGTAGGCAGCCCGCTCGGCCTCGCGCAAACGGTGACGACGGGCGTGGTGTCTGCGCTCGGGCGCTCGCTGCGTTCGGAATCCGGCCGCATGATCTACGACGTGATCCAGACCGACGCCGCGCTCAATCCGGGCAACTCGGGCGGTCCGCTCATCAATTCGGCGGGTCAGGTGATCGGCGTGAATACCGCAATCATTCCGGGCGCGCAGGCCATCTGCTTCGCCACGGCCATCGACACGGCAAAGTGGGTCATCACGCAGCTCTTCGCACACGGCCGGGTGCGGCGCGCCTATATCGGCATTGCCGGCACCACGGTGCCGATCGCGCGCAAGGTGCAGCGCTACTTCAGCCTGAGCGCGACGACCGGCGTGCGGGTGATGGAGATCGTCAAGGGCAGTCCCGCTGCGCTCGGCGGCCTGCGCGTGGACGACACGATCGTGACGATCGACGGCGTGCCGGTCGACGGTATCGACACGCTGCAGCGTCTCTTCGACGTTTCGCGCATTGATCGCACAGTGGAAATCGGTGTGATCCGCTTGACGCAGCGGCTCAACCTGAGCGTGACGCCCGTCGAGCAGACGAGCTAGACGCGGGGGAACAACCGAGGTGATGGGCGGCGCACCGAGCGTAGCGTGCGCCGCTTCAAGCATTACCAGCCGCTGCCAGGCTGAGCATAAACCGGCTGTTGCCCGTAGCCGGGTTGCGCGTAGCCGTCGTCATATTGCGGCGGAGGCGGCGCGGGCTGGGCTGGCGCGCAGGGCACGTAGCGGCCCGAATACTGGTCGTAACACGCCGCGCCGGCCGGGGAGGCGGCATAGACCGGCGCCGGCTCGGCATACACGGGCGCAGGCTGTACATAGGCCGGCTGGGCCGGGTAGGCCACCGCCGGGCCGCTGTTGAGCACGGCGCCCACTGCGGCGCCAATCAACGCGCCGCCAACCAGCGCACCCACGACGTCACCGCCATGATCGTGCGCGCTCGCGGGGCCAGCCGCCACCGCACACCCCGCCAGCACCAAAACGGCTGCCATCTTTCGCATGTCGTTCTCCCTGAGAACCTTTGAAAACATGCGAGCGATTGTCAGCCTGATTGCTGGATACAGGTGCTGCAAGTGGTAACGCTGAATTACGGAGGTGTGGCTTGCCAGCGCGCGCTGGCCGGGAGTGATTCCCGTCAGCGTGCGTGCTCGCCGTGCGCGTCTGCCTCGTGCGTGCGCGGCGTGCTACCGCGCTGCCCGGCAGACGGACAGAGAAGGGTGAGCGCGACGGACAAGCACCATCAGCACGAACAAGGCGACGAAGTACGATCCAGGAGAACTCGAAATCCACGAGTGCCACCCATGTGCTTCGGCGTGTTCATCCGCGCGATGCGTGCTCCCGCTCAGTGATGCAGAAGGCTGCGTAGCGGATGACGCCAGTCCATATGATGTCCGTCTCCCGCTTCTACGCGCTGTCGATGCTCCTCGAGGATTTCGTCGGAAAACAGGAAGACGACAATGACAAGGGGAATCACCAGAAACGCGCCCAGTATTACGTGCTCGATCACGATTACCTCCTGGTTGTCAAGCGGTTTGCAATTGCATTGTAGCCAAGACGCGACAGTTTGCACATTGGGCGCGCACCGAAGCTTGAAAACAATGTTCGCCAACCATCACAACCCGCTCTGAGCAGCCTGCGTGCCCGTTCACAGTCCGATTCGCGGGGCTCGGGGTGGGCCCCGCATCCCGGTCGCCGTCGATCCGGATGCGCCGCTTATGCCGCCGCCTTTTTCCACGCGGCGGCAAAGAGCCCGGCGCCGATGAGCAGCGTGCCGCCCGTACGATTGACGGCGCGCTGCACGCGCGGGCTGCGTACGACCTTGCGCGCGGCCGCTGCGAGCAGCGCATAGACGAGCGCGTTGAGCGTCGCGAGCACGAGGAAGGTGGCTTCGAACACGACGATCTGCGATGTCATGGCCGCATGCGGATCGATGAACTGCGGCACGAAGGCGACGAAGAAAATGATGCTCTTCGGGTTGAGCGCGGTAACCGCGTAGGCATGCGCGAAGATGCGGCCGGTGCGCGTCTCGGAGGTGTCCGGTGCGTCGCCAACGCCGACGGGCGCGCGCCAGAGCTTCACGCCCAGATAGATCAGATAGGCGGCGCCAATCCATTTGAGCACCGAGAACAGCGTGGCGGATGCCGCGAGGATCACGCCGAGTCCGAGCATGGAAGCGGTCATCGCCGTGAAGTCGCCGAGCGCGACGCCGGCCGTGGTTGCGAGCGCGTAACGGCGGCCGTGGCCAAGCGCGTAGGAGACGACCAGCAGCACGGTGGGGCCGGGAATGGCAACGAGAATGGCCGACGCGATCGCGAACGGTAGCCAGTGAGCGAAAGTCATGGGGTTCCTCCATTGGGAAGCCCGATTTATCCACGAACTTTTGCCGTATGCAAGCGCGGCGCGCGGCTTCGTTTCGAGAGCCTCATGGAGCGGCTGGCATCCTTTTTATTCTGTCGCCAATCCATTAATGAGCGCGCGCCCGATGGGCGCTCGCGCGACTTTAGGTGCAATGCGTCATGGGCGCGCGGCGATCTATTAAATCGTTTAAATCAAAAGCGGATTCGATTTTCGTAGTCTGGCTATAACCGCCTGCGCCTTGTTGGATAAGGCGCCGGACGCTGTAATCGATGCTTCGGAGTGCTGCTGGACGCCTCTTAGCGCCGCGCTTCATGGCATAGCGGTGCTCGACGCCATGTTGCAAGCCTCCACGGCGCTGTTGCGAGCGCACACAAGTCGGGCTTGCAGTCTTTCGGCAGTTTTCTATTTTTAAAGACGCGGGTAAGGCATAAGAGTTAAATACATAGCTAACCTGACTAACACCCGCAGGAGGCAATCATGAAAAGGCTATCCGGTATCGTCGTCGCGGCTGCCAGCCTGGCTTGCGTCGTCGCGGTTCAGGCTCAGGATGTGAGCGTCAAGCCGCAGCAAACGGTGCAACTCAAGCCGGGCTCCTATGGGTGCCTCACGAAAGACAAGCTCGACGCCGTCGCGCTTCACGAGCAGGCCGGCGAGCATCAGCAGATGCAGGAATACTTCACGGGATTCCAGTGTCTGTCCACACTCGACAACCAGTCGTTCCGCGTCGTACAGGTGGTGGGCCACGACGTCGAATTCGTCAACGCGGCGAATGGCGACCAGCAAGGCCTCTGGACCACGGACCGCTTCATCAAGCAGTAAGGCCGTCTCTCCCAACGCGCCGCTCGACATGGCCCGACGCACGCGCGTCGCGCGCCGCTGTCAAATCCCCGTCACTTTCTCGTCAGACCATCCGCATTGCGTCGCGCCGTATCGACGCGCGCTGCGCGTCCACTCGACCGGCACATGGCTTGCTAGAAACTTCGCTATCATGTGCGGCTTTCGCGCGACCGGAATTCGGTATGGCACTCAAATCGACCATTTACAAGGCAGAACTGCAGATCGCGGACATGGACCGGCACTATTACGCCGACCATGCGCTCACGATCGCGCGCCATCCGTCCGAAACCGATGACCGCATGATGGTCCGCATCGCGGCGTTCGCGCTGTTTGCGGGCGAGCGGCTCGAATTCTGCAAGGGCCTGTCCGACACGGACGAGCCCGATCTCTGGCGCAAGGACTATACGGGCGCGATCGAAACGTGGATCGAGGTCGGGCAGCCCGACGAGCGCCGCATTGCCAAGGCGAGCGGGCGTGCAGGCGAGGTCATCGTGATCG
The DNA here is from genome assembly GCF_001718195.1 of Paraburkholderia nodosa. GTDB lineage: Bacteria > Pseudomonadota > Gammaproteobacteria > Burkholderiales > Burkholderiaceae > Paraburkholderia > Paraburkholderia nodosa_A. The sequence goes on along the minus strand of NZ_MCNV01000006.1, from coordinate 240,487 downwards.
CCTACGGCGGGCGCACCTCCGACATCTGGTGGCAAGGCGTGCGCAACAAGGTCGAACGCCTGCGCAACGTGACGGTCTGGTCGCTGGGCGAGGGCGTTGCCGCGTCGCTCGGCGCGCTGGCCGAGCGCACCATGCGCCTGCAATGCACGGTGCAGGACGGCGCGGCGTGGATCGGCAATTCGAGTGCTGAGCCAGTGGCTGTCGAATGGAGCGTGTTCAAGGCGCCCGAGAACGTCTGAAAGCAGGCTGCGCGCCCTCAAGCGTGCGGCGGCCCCTTGAGTTCCACCATGTTGCCTTCCGGGTCGAACAGATACAGCGACGGCCCCAAACCCTCCGCCCCATAGCGCTCGACGGCATGGCCGGGACGCGCGCCATGCTGCGTCAGATGCGACGTGAGCGCTTCGGCGTCAAACGGCTCCACGCGCAGACAAAGATGATCCATGTTGCCGCTCGCGCCGGCAGGCGCTGCGCCGGAACCCCGGTCGAGCGGGCCGCCGATCGTCACGAGATCGATCAGCGAGCGTCCCGCGCGCAACTGCACGAGGCCGAGATCGCGCTGTTCACGCTCCGGCTCGCAACCGAGTACTTCGCAATAGAAACGCGTCATGGCGGCCATGTCGGCGGCCCGGATAACGACGTGATCGATCTCGCGAATCTGGATCCGCATGGCGTCCTCGAGGTCGTGCTGGGATTCTCATGATGAACCTGTGGACGCGGGGCTGCGCAGAAGGCGCGCATTTCACCGAGCCGCGCCAACCGGAATCGGCCGCAGCAGGGCGGCAGCAGAACAGTGGGAACCGGCGGAAAATAGCTTTGGGCGCTGCGGCCGGGGAAACGCGGGACGAAAAAAAGCCCGCTGCAGTGAGCGGGCTTAATCCATATCAGGAGGAGACATGGAGGAGACAGGAACGACTATACCGAGTCGGCTGTCGCGACGCAACAACTTTTTAAGGGAAAACCCGCAAAGTTGTCATTTTGTCGCACGGGAATCGGCAAGACGCCACCAGGGATTCACCGAAGGCCATAAAAGTACGCGATCAGGCGCGCCTTCACGGCCCATGTCGACCGCAATGACAGCGCAAGATCCGGCGCGCCGTCGTCCGTACGCGAAGTTAGAGTAAGGGCATACAGACAGGCACTTCCAGGAGCCTCAAATGAGCGCCGTCCCTGCAATGAAACCAGCGATGAAACCCGCCAAACCGAGCCAGACGCCTGACAGCGAGTGGACGAACGACGCCGACCGCTGGCAAGCCGTCACGTCGCGCGACGCCCGCGCCGACGGCGCGTTCTTCTACGCCGTGCGCACTACCGGCGTGTTCTGCCGCCCGTCGTGCGCGTCGCGGCTGCCGCGGCGCGAGAACATCGAATTCTTTGCCGAGGCCGACGACGCGCGCGCCGCCGGCTATCGCGAATGCAAGCGCTGCCGCCCGGGCGGCCTGCCGCGTGAGCTGGAAATCGTGCGGCGCGCCTGTGCGGCGCTGGACGCCGACCCGCAAGAGCGGCTCACGCTCGCGCAGCTCGGCGAAGCCGTGCACCTCAGCCCGTTTCACCTGCAACGCCTCTTCAAGCGCGTGCTGGGCGTCTCGCCGCGCCAATACCAGGCGGCGCGGCGCGGGGCCGTGCTGCGCGACGCGCTCGGCGAGGGCGCCGACGTCACGCGCGCAAGCGCCGACGCCGGTTTCGGTTCGTCGTCGCGGCTCTATCACAGCGTGCCGGGCGAGCTCGGCATGGCGCCTTCCGCCTATCGCCGCAAGGGCGCGGGGCTGACGATCCACTACGCCGCCACGCCCACGCCGATCGGCTTCGTGCTCATTGCGGCAACGGAAAAGGGCATTTGCCGGATCGCGTTCGGCGACGATGCCGCGACACTCACCGCCGCACTCACGGCCGATTTCGCGAACGCGCAGTGCATCGAGGACAAGGCCGCGATCGCGCCGTTTGCCGCGCAGATCGACGCGTATCTGCACGGCCGGCGCGAGCGTTTCGATCTGCCGCTCGACATTGCCGCGACGGCGTTCCAGCAGCGCGTCTGGGACGCACTCCAGCGCATTCCCTACGGCGAGACGCGCAGCTACTCGCAGATCGCCGAAACGCTCGGCGCGCCGCGCGCGGTGCGGGCCGTGGCGAGTGCGTGCGCGTCGAATCCGGTGGCGCTGGCGATTCCGTGCCATCGCGTCGTGCAGAAGGGCGGCTCGCTCGCCGGTTATCGCTGGGGGCTCGAGCGCAAGGCGGCGCTGCTCGACAGCGAAGCACGCGCATCGCAAGGTGCGCAAAACGGTGCGAAAAACCCGAAAAGCAGCCGTTCGGCCCCGAACCGCGCCGACACGCCGGAGACCGCCACTTGAGCGCCATCGCCTCGCAAACCGAAGCACAAACCAGCGCGCCGACGCACAGCGCCACACTCGAGCTGCCGTTTCGCGCGCCCTACGACTGGCCCCGCGTGCTGCGCTTCTTCAGCGGGCGCGCCACACCGGGCGTCGAAGCGGTGGAGGACGGCGCGTGGCTGCGCGCGATCGATTTCAATGGCGCGAGCGGCACGCTCGCCGTGCGCCGTCACGCGCGCAAGCATTGCCTCGTCGTGCAGATCGACGGACCCGTGAGCGCGCATGCGGCGGCGCTCGCCGCGCCGCTCTCGCGCATGTTCGACCTGCAGGCCGATCCCGCCGCCGTCGCCGCGCATCTGCGCAGCGACCCGTGGCTCGCGCCGCTCGTCGCAGCCGTGCCGGGGCTGCGCGTACCGGGCGCGTGGTCTGGCTTCGAGCTCGTGGTGCGCGCGATCGTCGGCCAGCAGGTCAGCGTGAAAGCGGCGACGACGATCATCGGGCGCCTCGTCGAACGCGTGGGCAAGCGCATCGACGACCATGCCCACGCGCGCACTGCGTGGCGCTTTCCCACGCCCGCCGCGCTCGCCGCCGCCGATCTCGCGGGCATCGGCATGCCGGGCAAGCGCGTCGCCGCGCTGCAGGGCTTCGCGCAGGCCGTGGCGAGCGGCGCGGTGATCATCGAACGCGACTACGCGCAGAACGATCAGGAGAAGCCGCGCGGCACGCGTCAAAACAGACAAATCGACGCGATCGCACCGGAACCCGCCGATCTCGACACCATGCGCGCGGGACTGCTCGCGTTGCCCGGCATCGGACCGTGGACCGTGGAATACGTCGCGATGCGCGCGTGGCGCGATGCGAACGCGTGGCCCGCGACCGATCTCGTGCTGATGCAGGCCATCGCGGCGCGTGACCCGGCGCTCGTGCGCGCGACCCAACAGCGCGCCCGCACTGACACGTGGAGCCCCTGGCGCGCATACGCGGCCATGCATTTGTGGAACGAAATCGCCGATCGCGCGGGCGCGGCGCGCGGCGGCTAGGGCAGCGCCGGAAAGGCGCGCCCTCACCGAGAGAAGCGCGCGCAAACTGGCCAAAACCCCGCCCGAGGCAGGCCCAAGCAGGTCTTTCGGCGAGATGTTAAAGTAGCCCGCTACCGAAAAGAATCCCGGCCGGCGAGTCTTAGCAGCACTGCGCGCAGCACGGCGCCGCCGGCCCGAGCCCGACTTGCCTCAATGTCAGACACGACCTCTACACGCACGAACGACGTTCTCGCACAGCGCCTTTCCGTGCTGGGCGACGGGCCACATCGCGGCGCGCTCACGCGCGGTCTGCGCGGCATCGAGAAGGAGAGCCTGCGCGTGACGCGCGACGGCCGTCTCGCCATGACGCCGCACGCGGCAGCGCTCGGTTCGGCGCTCACGCATCCGTCGCTGACCACCGACTATTCGGAAGCGCTGATCGAGATCATCACGCCTGCCGAGCCCGATGCCTCGATCACGCTTGCGCAACTCGACGAGCTGCACCGCTACGTCTATGCGGTACTCGCGCGTGACGGCGAGATGCTCTGGAACGAATCGATGCCGGGCCTCCTGCCCGACGCCGACGACGGCATCCCCATCGCGCGCTATGGCAACTCGAATATCGGCCGCCTCAAGTACGTGTACCGCATGGGCCTCGCGCTGCGCTACGGCCGCACGATGCAGTGCATTGCCGGCATCCACTACAACTACTCGCTGAGCGAAGAGGTGTGGCGCGTGCTGCATGCGCATCATCAGTCCACGGCCTCGCTCACCGACTATCAATCGGAGCGCTACCTCGCGCTGATCCGCAATTTCCGCCGCACGAACTGGCTGCTCATGTACCTGTTCGGCGCCTCGCCCGCGCTCGACGCGCGCTTCCTGCGCGGCCGCGAGCACAAGCTCGAAACATTCGACGCCGACACGCTCTATCTACCGTATGCGACGAGCCTGCGCATGAGCGATCTCGGCTACTCGAACACGACGGGCCAGTCCGCCTTGCGCGCCGACTACGACACGCTGGCAGGCTATCTCGACGCGCTCGCGCAGGCCGTGAGCCAGCCGTATCCGCCCTACGAGGCGATCGGCACGCATCGCGACGGCGAGTGGGTGCAGATCAACACGAACGTGCTGCAGATCGAGAACGAGTTCTACTCAACGATCCGCCCCAAGCGCGTGACGCATCCGGGCGAGCGGCCTCTGCATGCCCTTGCCGCGCGCGGCGTGCAGTACGTCGAGGTGCGCTGCATGGACATCGACCCGTTCGAGCCAACCGGCATTTCGCTCGAGACCGCACGGTTTCTCGACGCCTACCTGCTCGCCTGCGCGCTCGATGAAAGCCCTTTCCTGCCTGCCGACGCCTATGCCGAATCGAATGAAAACTTTGGCCTGGTGACGAAGGAAGGGCGCCGCCCGGGTCTCGCGCTCAAGCGCGACGGCAAGGACGTGCCGATGCACGAGTGGGCCGAAGCGCTGTTCGAGAAGATCGGCCACGCAGCCGCCGTACTCGACGCGGCGCACGGCAGCGACGAACACACGCGATCGCTCGCGACACAGCGCGCGAAGCTGGCCGACCCGTCGCTCACGCCATCGGCGCGCGTGCTGCAAACCATGCGCGATAACAAGCAGTCCTTCCTGCAATTTGCACGCGCACAAAGCGAGCACCACGCAGCGCAATTCCTCGCGCGTCCGCTCGACGCCGAGGCCACGGCGGAGTTCGAAACGCTCGCGCGCGAGTCACTCGCGGAGCAGGCGCAACTCGAGCGCGACGAAGTCGGCTCGTTCGACGCGTTCGTCGCCGCCTATCGCGCGTATACGCTCAATCGCTTCAGCGTCTGAGCCGCCGCCGGTGCGCCGCTACGGCGCGCACCCATTCCATCGATGTTTGTCCCGGGCACCGCATTTGCTCGCAACACCTGCGTGCAGATGCGGTCCAACCAGGGTAGGCGCCGCGTTACCGAAGCGCGCGGATGACGGGCGCGCCGGACGAACGAAGCTGAAAACACCAAAAATGCACGGGCCGCGCGCAATGCGGCTCACTCTGGGAGGAATCCACGCGATGAAACGAATTCTTGCGATCCTGCTGTGCGCGACGGCTGCGGCCTGCGCGTCGCGCGGGCAGGTCAATCCCGACGTCATGCAGATCGCGACCGCACCGCTCACCTGTTCGGACAAGACGGAATGCGATCTCTGGTGGCAACGCGCCCAGGACTGGGTGCGCAGTCATTCGAAGTACGAAGTGCAGACCGTGACCGACACGCTGATCCAGACGTCGGGCCCGGGCGGCGGCCGGCGTCTGCTCGCCTATGAAATCACGAAGCAGGCCAACGCCGACGGCACGGCCACGATCGGCTTCGCCGCGCATTGCGACAGTTCGCTCGGCTGCAAGCCCAACCCGTGGTCGGCAGGCGCGGCGTTCAAGCAGTACGTGCGAACCGGCGTCGATGCGCCGATTCCCGGCGATACGACCACAGGCGCAGGTGGCGACACCGCCGGCGTGAGCGGCGCAGCCGTGGCGGAGCCGGCTTCGAGCGCGCATTGATCGGCGCATGGCCGATTTGGGCATTGTCTGATTGAGGGAGGGGTTGAGGAACCCGTATCTTGGGCTGGTTTCGGCCCGTGTGGTCTGGGCCGTTCATCCTCAACCACCACTCGAATCGACAATGAAACTGCGCTTTCTGTCTGCCAGTGCCGCGGCTGCCGTCATCGCCGCCGCCGCTGGCTGCACTACCGCCTCAGGCCCTACCCACAATCTCGACATCGTCACGCTCGCTAACGGCTCGCAAGCGTATCGCGTGCAATGTCTCGGCCTGTTCGAAAGCTCCAAAACCTGTATGGCCAGGATGAACGAGACCTGCGGCAGCAAGACGCCGCTACGCGTCTCGTCGGTGGATCGCGCCGTTGCCGGCTTCAAACCGGAAGACGACCCGCGTGAAATCACGTTCATCTGCCAGCCGCCGCAGTCGCCGGCACCGGCGCCGGCGCCGATCGGCGAGACGCCGCCCCAGGTTCAGCCGCGCACGATCACGCTGAACGCCGACGCCAACTTCGCGTTCGACAAGGCCGATCTGCTGCCCGACGGCAAGCGCAGGCTCGACCGGTTCGTCACGGAAAGCAACGATGTGAACATCGGTACGGTCGTGATCGACGGCCACACCGACTCGGTCGGCTCGAAGGCCTATAACGATCGCCTCTCGGTGCGCCGCGCCGAGTCCGTTCGCCGCTATCTCCAGTCGCGTGGCCTCCACGCCGGCCAGTACGAAGTGCACGGTTATGCCTTCTCGAGGCCGCTTGCGTCGAATGCCACAGCTGAAGGCCGCGCGAAGAACCGTCGCGTCGAGATCCAGACGAGCGGCATCACACAGCGCTAGCAACGCAGCGCATCGCGCACCCGGTCGCCCGCGGCTCACGCGGGCGGCCTTTCGCGGGACCGTCAATGACCCATTGCCGGTCCCGCGCCTTTTTTCGGCTTCGTCACCCACACCAGCAGAGCCAGCACGACAAACATCGCGCAGGAAATGCGGAAGAAGTCGTTGGTGGCCATCATGTAGCCTTGCGTCGTCACGACGTCGTTGAGCTGGGCGGTCAGGCTTTGCCCCGCGAAACCGAGGTTCGCGAGCGCGTCCTTGTAGGCGACGGTGTTCGGCGAAGACTGGGTCACCGATTCCGACAGCACGGCATGGTGATAGATGGCGGCGTCTTCCCAGAACGTCGTACTCGCCGCCGTGCCGATCGCGCCCGAGAGCGTGCGCAGAAAATTCGAGAGGCCCGCGGCGCTCGCGAGCCGCTCGTCGGGAATGCTGGAGAGCGTGATGGTCGTCATCGGCACGAAGAAGCACGCCACGCCGATGCCCTGTACGAGGCGCGGCAGGATCACGTGGTCGAACGGCACGTCGAGTGTGAACGTCGAGTTCCAGAGCGAGACGAGCGCGAACACGATAAAGGCAAAGCTCGCGACCATGCGCAGATCGAGCCGGTGCATGTTGCGTCCGATGAGCGGCGAGAGCACGAGCGCGAGCAGGCCCACCGGCGCGGTGGCCAGACCCGCGAGGCCCGCCGTGTAGCCCATGACAGTCTGCAGCCAGAGCGGGAAGATCACCACCGAACCGAAGAAAGCCATGAAGCCGAACGAGATGATCATCGCGCCGAGCGCGAAATTGCGGTCGCGAAAGAGCGAGAGATCGACCACGGGCTCCTTTTCCGTCGCCTCCCACACGAGCATGAACGCGAGCGCGACCACCGCGATGATGGCGAGCGTGACGATGAACGTCGAGTTGAACCAGTCACGGTCCTTGCCGAGGTCGAGCACCATCTGCAGGCACGACACGCCGATCACGAGGAGCGCGAGGCCCACGGCGTCGATGCGCTGCTTCGTCGTTTTCGTCTCGCGGCCGCGCAGCAGCAGGTACGCGCAGATGCCCGAGAAGAGGCCGATCGGCACGTTGATATAGAAGATCCACGGCCACGTGTAATTGTCGGTGATCCAGCCGCCCATCACCGGTCCGAAGATGGGTGCGACGATCACGGTCATCGCCCAGAGGCCGAGCGCGAGGCCGCGTTTGGCGGGCGGGTAGGAGCGCATGAGGATGGTCTGCGAAAGCGGGACCATCGGCCCGGAAACGAGCCCTTGCACGAGACGGAATGCGATGAGCGTCTCGAAGTTCGTGGCGAAGCCGCAGGCGGCCGAGGCCAGCGTGAACAGCAGCACGGAGAGCGTGAAGAGGCGCACTTCGCCCACGCGGCGCGCGAGCCATCCGGTGAGCGGCACGGCGATCGCCGAGGCGACCGAGTACGACGAGATGACCCACGTGCCTTCGCTGTTGGCGACTCCCAGGTTGCCCGAGATGGTCGGTACCGCTACGTTGGCGATCGAGGTGTCGAGCACCTCCATGAAGGTCCCGAGCGCGAGCCCGACTGTGAGGAGCGCGAGCGTGCCGCCGGAAAACGGTGCGGGTTCGGCCTGCGCGGGCACCGCGGTAGAAGCTGCCATGTTCCGTGTCCTTGGTGAGTCGGCCGTTGCTGCCGCTCCACGGGAGCAGCGCACGCCAGCTTGTTATTGCGTGTCTGTGCATTTTCTGCCCAGACAGTGATTGGATCAAACTACGCCAGGTGTTGCGCTACCGCGCACCGTGCGCCGTTGCTAGCCGCCGTCTTCCTGCGCCGGCGCTTCTGGGCCCTTGCCTGCCCCGATCATCGATCCGCACAGCGGTGTGGTCGAGCCGTCATTGGCGATGAAGCGTTGCAGCAAATGAATCAGCGTCGCGACTTCTTCGGGCGAGAAGCCGCGTAACTGCTCGGACATCTCCGCGGCAATCAGGTCGGGCAATTGCTGCGCCGCCGCGCGCCCCTGGTCCGTCAATGCGAGTTCCACGACCCGGCGGTCCGCCTGGCTGCGCTGCCGCTCGAGAAAACCCTTTTTCTCCAGCCGGTCGAGCATGCGCGTCATGGAGCCGGTGTCGTACGAGAGCGCGCGTGACATCTCGTTGGGCGTGCTCGCGCGCTCGAACCACAATAAAAGGATCACACCAATTTGCGAGGATGTGAGTCCAAGCGGCGCGACCGCACGGTCGATACGCCCGGCCAGCACGTTGCGCGCGGTAGAGAGGAAATAGCCGAGACTTGGCTCGACGCCCAGACTCGCCGGGACGAAAGGACCGTCGCTCATGGCAGTTCGCTTTCCAGCATCTCAAAAAACGAGCGGATTATAACGGGTTACTTCGCTGCTCAGGCAGATAAATCAGCTAGCAGGTCGCGGCCACCTCTGTCGCCGCGATCGGCGCATAAAAACAACAGTCGTATTGATGCGCTGCAAAGTATGTTGTGATTTGATTGCATAGTCAATATTATGACAGGCAACCAGTTTCGTTCTTCTACGTCCACCCGTTTCCGCATCATGCTTTTTCTCATCAACGCGCTTGGCGGCCTTGGCCGCTCCGTCACCGACACCGCCCGCCTCGCTTTCGCGAAGGCCGGTGAGTCGTCGCGCTGGCGCAAGCTCGCGTTGTATGCGGCCATGTTCGCGCTGCCGGGCGGCTCGATCGCGGTGGTGGCCGTGGTGTGGGCTCAGCGCCGGCGCGCGCAGCCCGAACCCGCCGCCGCAAGCGCTGTCATGGCGGCCACGCCCGCCGCCGCAACCGCAGCAATACCGGCAGCGGATGCACCCGCGTGCGGTGGCGGCCAGCTCGCCTGCCGCGCACCGCAGCGCCGCCGTAACGACGCGTAACCTGTGCGTCTCACGCCGTAACACCCGCGAACCCTTCCAACGCGTAAGCTTTCGGATTCCGTGCAGTGACTAGCGTGTGCGCTACCATTGCCGCAACGCGACAACCCCGTGCGCGACCGGCCGCCCGAGCGCGCGCCGGTTGCATCGACAGGAATCCTTGCATGCCTTGCCGTTTCGTCCGCTCCGGCGCGACCACTGGACCCGCCGGGTCTGTGGCGCGCCGCGCGCCCAAGCCGCTTTCCATCCTGACGCTGTGCGCGGCCGCCGCGCTCACCTTCCAGTTGACCGGCTGCGCCGTCGGCCCCGACTATCACCGGCCCAGCGCTGCCGTGCCCGCTTCGTTCAAGGAAGCGCCCGAGGGCTGGAAGGTCGCGCAACCCGCCGATACCACCGACCGCGGCGCCTGGTGGCTGATCTACGACGACGCGCAGCTCAATGCGCTGATGGACCAGCTCAACACCAGCAACCAGACGGTCGCGCAATCTGCCGCCGCCTACCGCCAGGCGCGTGCGCTCGTGGGCGAGGCGCGGGCGGCGTACTTCCCCGTGATCAGCGGCTCGTTCGCCGGCACGCGCTCGTACACGCCCACGCGCGCGGCCAACTCTAGCGGCGGATTGTCGAGCGGCAGCATCAACAACAACGTCAACCTCGGGCTCGACGCCACCTGGGAACCCGATCTCTGGGGCAAGGTGAGCCGTACGGTCAGCTCGCAGGAGGCGAGCCAGCAGGGCGCCGCCGCCGATCTCGCGAACGCGCGCCTGTCGGCCCAGGCCACGCTCGCGCAAACCTACTTCACGTTACGCTCGCTCGACGCGCAGCAGAAGCTGCTCGACGATACGGTCGTCGCGTACCAGAAGTCGCTGCAGCTCACGCAGAATCAGTACGCCCAGGGCGTGGCGGGCCGCGCCGACGTGATCCAGGCGCAAACCCAGCTGCAATCTGCGCAGGCTTCTGCGATCGACAACGGTGTGGCGCGCGCCCAGGACGAGCATGCGATCGCCGTGCTGGTCGGCCAGCCGGCCTCCACGTTCTCGATCCCGCCGTCGCCGCTCGCCGCCACGCCGCCCACGGTACCGCTCGCCATGCCTTCGGCGCTGCTCGAGCGCCGGCCCGACATCGCCTCGGCCGAGCGCAAGGCGGCCTCCGCCAACGAGCAGATCGGCGTCGCCATCGCGGCGTACTTCCCTACGCTCACGCTGTCCGCGAGCGGCGGCTTCGAAAGCTCGGTGATGTCGCAGCTGCTGCAGCTGCCTTCGCGCTTCTGGACGCTCGGGCCGTCGCTTGCCGGCACGATCTTCGACGCCGGGCTGCGCAAGGCCCAGACCGAGGCCGCGCGCGCCGCCTACGACCAGCAGGTGGCCGCGTACCGGCAAACCGTGCTGGCCGCGTTCCAGGACGTGGAGGACAACCTCGCTTCGCAGCGCATCCTCGGGCAAGAGGTCGGCGTGCAGCAGCAGGCGGTGGAGTCGGCGCAGCATGCGCTCGCGATCGTGACGAACGAGTACAAGGCGGGCACGACCGATTTCCAGAACGTGCTTTCCGCGCAGGCCACGGCCTTTACCGCGCAGCAGAAGCTCGTGAGCATCGGCGGGCAGCGCATGGTGTCGTCGGTGGGGCTCGTGAAGGCGCTGGGCGGCGGCTGGGATGCCTCGCAGATGGATCGCGAGACCGGCAGCGTCGCCGCTCCGGCAGTGGTTTCGGCCGCTTCGGCCCCAGCGGCAGCGACGACGGCTACGGCGGCCGCCCAGCCGCAGTAAGGCGTATGCACCCGCGCAGGCGGGCGCACGCTCAGACCACGAACCTCAGCGCATGAACGTCAGCGCGACGGTGCCCGGCCCGACCGGCCGGCCCAGCAGATTCAGCAGGCCCGCCAGGTTGTCGCGCTGATCCGGCGCCGCGCTCGCGGTGCCCTGAAACGATGCCGAAGCCCGCGAGAACGAGCCGCGCCCCTCGAGCATCAGCGGTCCTTTTTGCGTCGAGAGCTCGAGCGTCGACGTCGCCCCTTGCGCCTGCAGCACCACCTGATACGTGCCGAGCGGCTTCACGAGCGAAACGCGCGAGCTCATGTCGGCGAGCGAGACGGTCAGTCGTCCGAATGCATCCGTGCCGAACACGCGCCACGGTGTCCACGCGAGCCGCACCTTGCCGTCCAGATCGAGCGTGTTGAAGGGCGCGCCGAGACCGGCGAGCAGCGACGCGGGCACGGCGATCGTGCCCGCGCTCACGTTCGCGCCGCGCAACGACGCATCCACCGTGACCGGGTCGGGCATCGCCTCGGTCTGCAGCATGTCCATGCGTACGCGTGCGACGAACAGCGGCCAGAACGCCGTACGCCAGACGATGCGCCCCGGCAGCAGCGTTGCGCCGCGTGCGTCCTGGCCCGCAGCGAGCATCAGCGTGGCGGAGCCGTGCCAGAGCGAGCCTTCCGGGTCGATCAGGTTCACGTGCCCCTGAGTCGCGCGCGCGAACTGCGGTGCGATCCAGGCCGCGGGCAAGCGGGCGAGCAGCACGACAGCGCTCGACAGCAGGCCCACGATCAGCCAGGGCAACGCGGCGCGCAGGCGCCGCATCCAGTAACTCATTGCGCATTTCTCCGGCGATTCTCATTGCGCGCTTTTCGATGCGCGCTTTTTCTTCTTAGTGCGTATTCGCCGGTTGCAGCGAGGCCGTCAAGTCGACCTGGCCGTCGGCCTTCAGCGCGGTGATGTGCGCCTCGACCACCTGCACCTTGAACTGCTTGCGCACGTCGTCGAGCCACGCGGTCCACGCCGGAAACGACACGTTCTTCATCTGCACCTGCACTGTCGTGCCGATCAGCTGAATCTGCGCGCCCGTGAGCGAGTGATCGGCGAGCGAGGCGGTGACCGCGTCCTTGAGCGCCTGGCCGCCCGGCGCCACGCTGGCCGCCGCGCCAGCCAGCGAGCGCGCCTCGTCGGCCTCGGCCGTCATCTGCGCGAGTTCACGCTGCATGCCGGGCAGGCTCTGACGCAGGCGCGCGCGGCCGTCGGCGGCGGGCTGCCACAGCACCGACCAGCCGATCGCCAGCGCAAGCAGCGCGCCACCCCACGTAAGCAGCGTCTTTTCGCGCGTCGTGCGCGCCTCCCAGAAGTTCGTCCAGGCCTCGGCCCACGCGCCGCTCATAGTCGTTGTCTTCACGATGCGCTCCTGATGGTCCATTTGCCCGTGCTGGCATCCACCGTGCCCGCCAGGCCGTTGCCCGCGAGGCGTTTCGCGAGATCGGCGTCGACGTTGACGCCTGGCTTGAAGGTCACGTCCAGACGCCGGTCGTGATAGTCGAGGGCCGCGATGCCGTTCGCGGGCACCGGACCGAGCGAGCGCGCGAGCCCGTCGGAGAGCGCGAGGAAGTCGTCGGGCGAGGGCTCGCCCGCGGCCAGGCGCAACTGCTGCAACTGGCGCGCCATCTGCCCGGCGGGATCGAGCACGACGGTCGTCTTCGGGAACGCGTTGAGGAGCAGCTCGGTCATCTGCGCGCTGATCGCGTCGCGCTGGCGCGCCATCATGAGCCACTGGATATTCGCGCCGACGACCGCCACGACGAGCGACGCCGCCACGAGCACGATCGGCACGCGCAGACGGCGCAGCGTCGCGCGGTCGAGCCGCCACGGCTGCGAGGCGAACTCGAACTGGCAGAGGTCGAAGCGGCAGGCGAGCGCGCGGCGCGCGAGCGCCTCGAACGTGAGCGGCTGCGCGCCCGGCAATGCGGCTGCCAGCGACGCACGTGCGGCGGCGCTCACGGGCTCGCCCGGCAAATTGGTGAGGACGTAACCCGAAACCGGCGCGCCGCCGGCGAGCGCCGTGACGGTAGCGGCCACGCTCGCGGCAGGCACCGCGAAGCCCTCGGCGAGCGCGCCGCGCACGATCGCGAGTTCGAGCGCCGCTTGCGCCGTGGCTGCCGCCGGCTCGGGCGCGACGCCGGGCAGCAGCATGGGTGCAGTCGCGACGACATGGCCTAGCACGCATGCGGTCACGGGTTCGGGCGCGGGAGGCGCGGGAGGCGCGGCGCCGGGCGCTGCCCCCGGCTCGGCGGGCTCGGCCGGTTCAGTCACCTGAACCTCCTGAACCGCTTCCACCGCCTGCGCGGCCGGCAGGCAGCGCGCCACCGGCACGGCGCGCAGATTGCGGTGCCCCGCGGCGGTGAAGCCTTCCAGCAGAAAGCGGAACCAGCCGCGATCGATGGCCGCCACCACCTGGCGGCCGTCGGCCAGGCGCTTGGGATCGAGCGCCAGATGGCAGGTCTGCGCATCCTGGATCAGATGATCCTCGACCACGTTCGGCAGCGCCTGACGCAACCGCGGCCCCTTGAGCGGCGGCACGGTGGCGGCGAGCGTGAGCAGGTCGCGCGCGGCGATCATCAGGATGGTGGCCGAGGCCTTCGGCAGCAGCCCGAGCGCCGAACGGCCCGCGCGTTGCGTGTTGCCCGTCTTGTCGAGCAGCACGAACGGCAGTTCCGGCAGCTGCCATTCCTGCGAGTGGACCGCCGGGTCGCGGGGCGGCATGAGGACGATCAGCGTGCTCAAACGCACCTCTTTTCGATGTTGGTCGGGGACGGATTCATGGTTCGTCGCGAACGCGCACGATGCGCGTCGTATGAGTGAGCGGGTCGCGCCAGACTAGCGTCGTGCGGTCCACCTCGGCGCGCTCGTGCTGCACGCGCCCATGGACGAGAAAATAACTCGTGTTGACGTCGATCTGCGTCGTGTCGATCGAGGCCTGCTTCACGCCTACGCCTTCGAGCGCGAGTTGCACGTCGCTCACGTTGCGGAAAAACACGCTCTGGCGACGCGCGACGAGGGCCTGTGCGTTCGACAGGCTCATGCCCGTTACGACGGAGGCGATCACCTCGGCGCTCGCCGTGTTCATGTTCACGGGCGTCACGGTGGGCAGGATCGTCACGAACGGGCGCAGCCGCGCAACGGCGTCGGGCGTGAAGCCGGGCACGTCGAGCAACGAATCGACACTCGTCATCAGGAGCGGCGCGACGCCGCTGTTGCTGTCGCTGTCCGAGAGGCCGGGGTTGTCGGTATAGTTGCCGCCGCCAGTCGAGCCGCCGCCGGCGAGCACCTCGGTTTGCGAGGTGCCGCTCGTCGTGGCGGTTTGCGTCTGGAAGCGCGTTGCGGAGTAGGAGAGGCCCGAGCGCAGGTACACCGCGGTGTTCTTGGCGAGTTGCTGGTCGATGCCGAGAATCTGCAGCAGGCGCGCGAACGCTTCGATTTCGGTCAGGTTCAGCTGCAGCGAGCCCGGCGCGTTGGACGCCACGAGATCGCGCAGATTGAAGCGCGACTGAGCGTCTTCGATCGAGCCCGAGAGCCAGGTGTCCGTGCCCTGTTGCGCGCGCGCCTCGCCGATCTGGCCGAGAAAGTCGGACAGGCGCGTCCTCGCGAGCGGCACGCCCCACGCGCCGCCCAGATACGTGATGCCCGCCGACGTATCCGCTTCGGAGCGCAGCACGAGGCGCGTCCAGTCGAGCGAGGCGCGCGCGATCCACTGCGCCTGCGCGAGCAGACGCTGATTCTCGATGCGGCGCAATTGCACCTGCTGGCGCCACAACATGCCCGCGACGAGGATCGCCGACAGCGCCACGACGAGCAGCGCGCTGATGATGGCCGCGCCGCGCCGTGCGCGCGTAGAGCGGCCGAATCGTCCGGTTCGCCGAGTGGAGGTTCGTTGTGTACGCAACGTCATTCCCCCACCATGAATACGCGGGTCACCGGCCGCTCGAGCGAATGCGAACCCACGCTCACCTGCACGCCCGTCACCGCGCGCGGCAACGGGGCGTTGCCGAGCTGCGGCACCTTGAGATCGTTGTTGTAGCCGCTCACCTGCGAGCGCACGTCCTGCATGTTCGCCGTCCAGCCTGTCTTCGGCACGTACAGGCGCGCGTTGATGACGTCCACGCCGCTCATCATCGGCAAGGCGCCCCAGTTGTCGCCTTCGCCGCCGCGCAGCGCGCGCCGCAGCTCGCCGAGATTGGCAAGCGGGGGCGACGCATAGCGCACCACCTGGCCGCCCGACACGCGGTAACGCACCACTTGCATTCGCGGCGCGGCGCCCGGCGGCACCGCGAACGCGCGCACGACCTGCAGCGCGCCGCCGTCGAGCGAGATCGCGACGCCGCCCGCTTCGTCATCGGAGGTCGCTGCGCGCAAGTCGATGCGCATCTGGTCGAACATCTGCGCGAACACGCGTTCCTCAGCCATCGAGCGCGTGATGGTTTCGCGCCCGCGCACGATTTCGTCGAGGCCGCGCCACGAGAGGATCGCGACCACGGCCATGATGGCGATCGCCACGAGCAGCTCGATCAGCGTGAAGCCGCGCGCTGGCGCGGCGACGCGCGCGCGGTCACAACGAGCGGTTCGTCTCATTGGCGAGCACCGTGACGAGTTGCGCGAGATTGCCGGAACGGCCGGGCGTCGTCACCGACACCTCCACGCGCCGGAAGATGGGGTTGGGCGTCGTCGCGACCTGCTGCGTGCAGGTCAGCCGCAGATTGCCCTGCGAGCAGTCGAAGCTGCTCTCGCCAAGGTCCGGCCACGCGTGCGCGAGACGCAGCTGCGCAAGCGTGTTGTCCGCACTCCAGCCCGCGAGCAGGCGGTCGTGCAGATCAGCCTCGCTCGCGGCGAGACTGCCGACAGCGCGCAACGACGCGGCCAGCGCAATCGCGATGATTGCGAGCGCAACCAATACCTCGATCATCGTGAAACCGCGCTCGCGCAGCGGGCGAGCCGGACGATTCACGCGGGCACCGTGGCCGCGCTTTCCCCCACGCATCGAGAGCCGCATCTCAGCGCACCTCGAAGCGGCCAGTGCCGGTGCCGACGATCGTCGCCTGGCCGGCTGCCGAGAAGAGCGTGACCTGCACCGGCACGTCCACGGCTTCCGTGCCGAAAATGAGCCGGTTGGCCTGCGTGTCGTCGCTGCCGGGGTAGGTGATCGCCACGCCGGTCACGCCGCCTTCCCAGTTGCGCGGGCCGAGCAGATCGTCGCGCAGCGGACGCCAGCCGTCCTCGGTATGGACATCGAAGCGAAACCCGCCCGCGAGCGGCTGCCATGCAATGGGCCGGGCACGCACCTGTGCCTCGTCGCCGGCCGATTCGAACAGGAGCGCGAGTCGCTGCGCTTCTTCGTTCAGGTCGGTGCGCGGATTGCGCGTGAGCGTGAGCGAAGCGAGCGAGATGAGAATCCCCGCGATCAGCAGCACCACGAGCATTTCGAGCAGCGTGAAGCCCGCCGCGCGCGAACGCATGCCCGCGCGCGAATTGCGCGCGGTGCGTGTCGATCGGCGGTCCCGGCAAGGGACGAGGCGGCTCGGTTGCATGGATGCGGCGTGGCGGACGACTTACTGCCAGGACCCGACGTCGGCGTCGTTGCCCTCGCCGCCGGGTTTGCCATCGGCGCCGTAGCTGAATACGTCGATCTCGCCGTGCACGCCCGGGTTCAGGTATTGGTACGCGTTGCCCCACGGGTCGTTGGGCAGACGCTCCAGATAGCCGCCGTCCTTCCAGTTGTTCGGCACGGGCTCGGTGGTCGGCTTTTGCACCAGCGCCTGCAGCCCCTGGTCCTGGGTCGGATAGCGGCCGTTGTCGAGGCGATAGAGCTTCATCGCCTGCATGATCGTGCCGATGTCCTGGCGCGCGGCGACGCGGCGCGCTTCATCGGGGCGGCTCATGATCTTCGGCACGATCAACGCGGCCAGAATGCCGAGAATCGCGATCACGACCATGATTTCGATGAGCGTGAAGCCGCGTTGGCGGCGCGCGCGCGTGACTTCGATTTCGGCACGGCGTTTGGCCCACATGGACATGAGTTCTTTCCTCCCTCGCTAGATATGGTTGCGGTGCACGCCTGTGCGCCGCGCTTCGTCCCGCCTGCGATCGGACCCGCCGCTTGTATCGGGCCGTGTCCTCGCACGCATGACGGGTCATTGTAATGTCACACGATGACGCCTTTCCGACGCCTTGCGGGCATGGCAAACGCGTACATCAAAAATTTCATAAACCTTCGTACAATGAGCGCATGAGCCCACTGCAAATCCGCCTTCTTTCCCTCGCCGCGTTTGCGGTGTTCTGCGCCACGGCCACGTGGTGGACGATCACCCTCGCCACGAACCGCGCGGCGCCGGTGCAGGCCGCCGCCGCCCGGGTGCCGGTTTCGCTCGATCAGGCCGGCACGCTGTTCGGCGGCAGACTCGAGCGCAACCCGGTGCAGGACATTCACCTGTTCGGCATCCTCTCGCTCGCGCAGGGCGCAGCGGCCATCGTCAGCGTGGGCGGCGAACCCCCGCGGGCCATTTCGCTCGGCGGCCCGCTCGACCAGAACTCCAAACTCTTCGAAGTGCGCCCCCGCTCGATCCTCATCGACCGCCACGGCGTGCACTCCGAAATCTTCCTGCCGCCCAACGCAGCCGGTCCCACCATCTACGTGCGCTGAGTTCGGCGCGCCTGCCTTCACGCGACTTCGTGCGGTTCGTACGCCTTACTGCACGAGGTTGTTCAGCTCGATGATCGGCAGCATCACCGCGAGCACGATCACGAGCACCACGCCCCCCATCGCGAGGATCAGGAGCGGCTCCAGCAGGCTCGTGAGGAACATCGTGCGCCGCTCGAGTTCGCGCGCCTCGCCTTCGGCCGCGCGGTCGAGCATGGTCGTTACATCGCCGGTCGCCTCGCCCGAGCGGATCAGGTGCACGAGCACGGGCGGAAACGTCTTCGTGTTGCCAAGCGCCCGAGACAGCGACGTGCCTTCGCGCACCCGCACGATGGCTTCGTCGATGTTCGTGCGCATCGCCTTGTTCGAGAGCGTTTCGCCGGCCGCCTGCAGCGCGCGCAGGATCGGCACGCCCGCCGCGCTCAGAATGCCGAGCGTGCTCGCAAAGCGCACCGTGTTGTAGCCGCGCACGAGCTTGCCCGCGAGCGGCGCGGTGAGCATCCAGCGGTCGAATGCGAGACGCGGGCCGGGCCGGCGCAAGGTAGAGCGCACGATCCACGCGACCACGGCCACGGCGATCAGCACCGCCCACCACCACTGCCGCACGAAGCCCGAGAGCGCCATCATCACGATGGTGAGCAAGGGCAGTTGCTGCTTCGTGCTCGCGAACACGTTCACCACCTGCGGCACCACGTAGCTGAGGAGGAACGTGACGATGCCGAACGCGATGATCGTGACGATCGTCGGGTACGTGAAGGCGAGCACGATCTTCTGCTTGAGCGCGTTGCGCTGCTCGATGTAGTCGGCCAGGCGCGACAGCACGATGCCGAGCTTGCCGGTATGCTCGCCCGCGGCCACGAGCGCACGGTAGATATCCGGGAAGTCGCGCGGGTGCTGCTCGAGGGCACTGGCGAGCGAATGGCCGCCGAGCACCTCGGCGCGAATGGCCGCCATCAGTTCGCGGATGTAGTCGCGCTCGGACTGCTCGGTGAGCACCGCAAGCGCCTCGCCGAGCGGCAGGCCCGCCACCAGCAGGCTCGCGAGCTGGCGCGTGAGGATCGCCTGCTCGCGCTGCGAGAGCTTGCGCCCGAGCGCGAGCCGTTGCTGGCGCGCGCCGCGCGTGCGGCTCGCGGCGGGTTCGACTACGAGCGGCGTGAGGCCCTGGCCGCGCAGCAGCGCACGCGCGCCGCGTGCACTGTCCGCGTCGAGCACGCCTTTTTGCGCTTTGCCCGTGGCGTCGATGGCTTCGAAGCGAAATGCCGGCATGTTGCTGATCGCCCTCGCTTTTATTGAGCGTCCATCTGGTGGTTCATCGTGCGGCCCGTCGTGCGGCGCATTACGCGCCGCCCGTCACGCGCAGCACTTCCTCGAGCGAGGTCCTGCCCGCTTCGACCCAACGCTCGCCGTCTTCACGCAGCGTGCGCATGCCTTGCGCGCGGCCGGCCGCGAAGATCTCCGCATCGGCGGCATTGCGGTGGATGAGGGCGCGAATCGGCTCGTCGATGAGCAGCAGTTCGTACACGCCGCGCCGTCCCGCGTAGCCCGAATGACCGCAGCGATCGCATCCCACCGGATGCCAGCGCTTTCTGCCGTCGTCTTCCACGCGTTCTTCCTTGCATACGGGGCAGAGCTGGCGCACGAGGCGCTGCGCGAGCACGCCGAGCAGGGACGACGCGAGCAGATACGGCTCGACGCCCATGTCGGTCAGACGCGTCACCGCCGAGGCGGCGTCGTTGGTATGGAGCGTGGCGAGCACGAGGTGGCCCGTGAGCGACGCCTGCACGGCGATTTGCGCGGTTTCGAGGTCGCGAATTTCACCGATCATGATGATGTCGGGGTCCTGACGCAGGATCGAGCGCAACGCGCGCGCAAACGTCATGCCGATACGCTCGTTCACCTGGGTTTGCCCGATGCCCGAAAGGTCGTACTCGATCGGGTCTTCCACGGTCATGATGTTGGTCGTAGCCGTTTCGAGCCGCGACATCGAGGCGTAGAGCGTGGTCGTCTTGCCCGAGCCCGTCGGGCCGGTCACGAGCACGATGCCGTGCGGCTTCGCGATCAGCTGGTCGAACTTGCCGAGCGTGTCGCCGGCCATGCCGAGCGCTTCGAGGTTCAGGCGCTGCGCGTCTTTTTCCAGCAGACGCAGCACCGCGCGCTCGCCGTGGCCCGTGGGCAGCGTGGACACGCGCACGTCCACCGGACGCCCGCCCACGCGCAGCGTGATGCGGCCGTCCTGCGGCAGGCGTTTCTCGGCGATGTCGAGCTGCGCCATGATCTTGATACGCGAGATCAGCGCGCCATGCAGCGCCTTCTTCGGGCGCACGACATCGCGCAGCGTGCCGTCCACGCGAAAGCGCACCACGGATGCATTCTCGAACGGCTCGATATGAATGTCCGATGCCTGCTCGCGCGCGGCCTGCGTGAGGAGCGCGTTGATCATACGGATGATCGGCGCGTCGTCTTCGGACTCGAGCAGGTCTTCCACTTCGGGAATGTCCTGCATGAGGCGCGAGAGATCGACTTCGCCTTCCACTTCGCCCACCACCTGCGCGGCGCTGCCGTCCTGGCGCGCATACGCCTGGTTGATGGCCTGCGCGAGTTCGTCGGCCGGTACGCGCACGAGCGCGAACGCGCCGAAGTTGCGCGCGACCTCGGCGATGGCGGCCTGCGAAGTGCGCTCGCTGATCCACACTTCGAGGCCTTCGGCGCGCTGCTGGGCGACCAGAATCTGGCCGCTGCGCGCAAAGCCGTACGGCACGAGGCGCGCGGCAAGCGGCGAGGGCGGCTCGCGGTCCGCTCCGCCAGTGGCCGCAGGCGCGTGCGGCGTGCTCACGGCTGCACCCGCGTGGTGGCAGGCGCCGCCTGTTGCACCGGCGTGGTTTCGACCGGCGCCGTTTGCACGGGTGCGGCGGGCTGCATTTGCACGGGGCTTGCCGGATTTGCGGGCGCCGCGGGCTGCACGCCCAGCGCCTGTTGACGCCGCATCTGGTCGAGGTCGAACAGGTTCAGCGCGGAGCCGCCCTGGCTCGGGCCGACCGGCATCGGCGGCACGACCGGGTCGTCGCGATCCTTGATCAGGTTGTTGTCGGACTTGTATGCGCCCGTTACGCCCTGGATATAGTCGTAGCGATTCGACGTGACCGCCTGCGCCGTGTCGCGGTCGCTGATGATCACCGGACGCAGGAACACCATCAGGTTGGTCTTCTCGCGGGTCTTGTTTTCCGAGCGGAACAGCTGGCCGATCCACGGAATGTCGCCGAGCAGCGGCACCTTGCTGTTGGCGACCTGGTAGTTGTCCTGCATCAGGCCGCCGAGCACTATGATCTCGCCGTTGTCGGCCAGCACCGTCGACTGGATCGAACGCTTGGTGAATTCGGGGCCGGCGGGATTGGTCGTCGCGTTGGTCGTGCCCGTCACGATCGCCGAGTCTTCCGTGTACAGCTGCAGCTTCAGGATGCCGCCGTCGGTGATCTGCGGCTTGATGTGCAGCGTCAGGCCCACGTCCACACGATCGTAGGTGTTGAACGCCGTGCTCGCCGTGCCGCTCGTGAGGTTCGAATACGACCCCGTCTGGATCGGCACGTTCGTACCGACGACGATCTTCGCTTCCTGGTTGTCGAGCGTAATGAGGTTAGGCGTGGACAGCACGTTGGCGTCGGCCGTTTGCGAGAGCGCCTGCAGCAAGGCACCGAGACCCCGCACACCGAAGATGTTCTTGATCCAGCCCACGTTCAGGCCCTGCTGGAGGCCGGAAGCCCCGAGCGCGCTTGCAAGGCCGCCGGTGCTGGCGTCGGCGGCCGCAGCGGCCGTCAGGTTGATGATGCTGTTGCCGCTGCCGGTGGAAAGATTGGTGCCGGCGTACAAATTGCCATTCGCCACCTGCCACTGAATGCCCAGGTTGGCGTTGGTGGTCGAGTTCAGTTCGACGATCAGCGCCTCGATATAGACCTGCGCGCGCCGCGCATCGAGCTGGTTGATCACGGCGCGCAGGTTGCGGTACACCGCGTCCGGCGCCGTGATGATCAGCGAGTTGGTCGCCGCGTCGGCCTGGATCATGCCGCCCGGCTGGTTCTCGTCGCCCTTGTCCTTGTCGCCGCCGAGGAATGGGGCTTCGTTGCTGCCGCCACCGCCGCTGCCGTACGAACTGCCCCCGCCTAGTGAACTCCCCGACGACGTACCGCCGCTGAGCGAGCTCGACGGCAGCGGCGGCGTGCCGGAGGTGCCGGTCGACATGCCGCCGCCGCCGCCGCTGTTGCCTGCCTGGTTGAAGCCGTTCGCATTGCCGGACGACGACGTATCGTTGCCGCCCTTGCCGAGCATGCCGCGCAGCGTCTTGGCGAGCTGCGTGGCGTCGGCATTGCGCAGCGGCACGACGTGAATGTTGCCCGGCATGCTGGTCGGCGCGTCGAGCTGCTTCGAGAGCTGGACCGCCGAGGCCAGGCGTTGCGCGTTCGAGGCGCGCAGCATCAGCGAATTGGTGCGCGGGTCGGCGATGACCGACACCTTCAGCGACGGGTCCGAGGCGCCGATCGCGCCCGGGTCGAGCATCTTCGCGATTTGCGGCGCGATGTCGAGCGCATTGGCGTTGTGCAGTGGTACTACCTGCACCTGCTGGCCGGCGGCCGAGTCCACACCCGCGATGATCGAAGCGATGCGGCGCACGTTGTCCGCATAATCGGTCACGATGAGCGTGTTGTTGGCCGGGTAGGCGGCGATGGTGTTGTTCGGCGAGATCAGCGGGCGCAGCACCGGCAGCAGGTTGTTCGCCGACTCGTGCCTGAGCGTGAACACCTGGGTTACCACCTGGTCGCCACGCGCGCTCGGCGCGTTGCCCACGTAGGTCGGCACGCCCTGCAGCTTGGCGTCGGCTTCCGGCACGACCTTCAGGACGCCGTGATCCTGCACGAGCGCGAAGCCTTGCATGCGCAGCGCCGACTGCAGGGTCTTGAGCGCCTGGTCTTCAGGTACGGGGTTTTCGGAGACGAGATTGAGCTGCCCCTTCACGCGTGGATCGACGATGATCGTTTTGCCGGTGGCGGCGCCAATTGCCTTCGCCACCTGATCGATGTCGGCGTTGACAAAATTGAGCGTGACCTGCGCATAGGCAAGCTGTGCCGTAATCAGTCCGCTCACGAGCAGCGCCGTGGCGACGCGACGCAAAGCCATACGATTTCTTCTCATGGGTGTCTTATCGAAGCCAGCGGCAGACGCGCGCGGCTATTCGTCCTCGACGTACGGCTGTGGGGCCGATTCGCCTGTGCTTTCCTGACTAGTGCCGACGCCGGCTCTCCTCGGCCCGGACGTCCGTCAGTCAACAAAAGATGAAACAGTAGCAGTTTTTCGTGTCGAATTTGTCACAAAAAATGGCTCTCCGGGGAATTCTTCTAATCGCCGAGCCGCGCCAGCCGGTAATCCCAAGCTGTTTGTAAGCATGCATGCCTCGCGAGCGAGAGCGCGTGGACTTCAATTGGCTAGAAGCGCTGCGCCTTGTCTGAGCAGCCAGCTTGACGCGTCATCAGTGACCGGTATCATACGAGCGGCCCGAAGGATGGCCAACGCGCGTTTCCCCCTGTCTTTATGTGGGAATTCCCGCATTGCGCGCCAGAAATCAGACCGGCTCGCGAGAGATTGCGTCATTCTGCAGGCTGTGCCGTTCGTCTCCGGGCTTGTCCTTTTGCTTGTCTTTTGCTTGCCCTTTTGTCAGTTTCCGCGCGAGTCGCCATGCCTAACGTCTGGTCCGCTACGCTTGCCGCCGCCGTGGTGCTCGTCACCGCGAGCGTCAGCACGCTCGCGCACGCGGATTGTTTCGACGAGGCCGCGCGCTACCAGAAGGTCAATCCGCTGATCCTGCGCGCCATTGCCTGGCAGGAGTCGCACAACCGTCCCGACGCAGTACACAGGAATGCGAACGGTTCGATCGACTACGGCGTCATGCAGATCAATTCGGTGCATCTGCCCGTGCTCTCGCAGTACGGCATTTCGCAAAGCACGCTCATGGAGCCGTGCAAGAACGTCTATATCGCCGCGTGGCATCTGCGCCAGAAGATGAACAAGTACGGCAACACGTGGGCTGCCGTCGGCGCTTACCATTCCGAAACGCCGACGCTGCGCGACCTCTACGCGCAGCAGATCGCAGACATTCTGCGCAAGTGGCATCTCATGCAATAGCGCGCTTGAGCGCGTGCTGAGCGCTCACAGCATGCTCGCGCCCTGAATGCGGCGGCACGCGTGCCCTGCGTGGCGCGCGCGCATGGTGCAAAATGCTGGCTGACGCCGCACCCTTACGAGGATTTCGATCCTTTCGCGCGGCGCGCCTCCCGACTCACTTTCTGCACCAAACTGCGATGAACCAGCCGCCACTGCCCGTCACCGTGCTCTCGGGTTTTCTGGGCGCGGGCAAGACCACGCTGCTCAACCATATCCTGTCGAACAGCGCAGGCCTGCGCGTGGCGGTGATCGTCAACGACCTCGCCTCGGTGAACATCGACGCCGCGCTCGTGCGTGACGCCTCGGCACTCTCGCGCGTGGAAGAGCGCGTGGTCGAATTGTCGAACGGCTGCATTTGCTGCACGCTGCGCGACGACCTGCTCACCGAGATCCAGCGCCTCGCCGATCCGGCTCGCGCCGGCCAGCGCTTCGACGCCATCGTGATCGAATCGACCGGCGTGGCCGAGCCCATGCCGATCGCGGAAACCTTCACGTTCGCCGGCGACGACGGCATCGCGCTCGATGAATTCGCGCGTCTCGACACGATGGTCACCGTCGTCGACGCATTCAACTTCCTGCGCGACTACGCGAGCGCCGACCAGCTTGCGCAGCGCGGCGTGGCAGCGAGCGAGGAAGACGACCGCGCGATCGTCGAACTGCTCGTCGATCAGGTGGAGTTCTGCGACGTGCTCGTGCTCAACAAGGCCGACCTCGTAAGCGACGACGAACTCGCACGCTTGCAGCACATTCTCGCGCGCATCAATCCGCGCGCGGTGCAGGTGGTGAGCCGCTTCGGCAACGTGCCGCTCGAGGAGGTGATCAACACCGGCCGCTTCGATTTCGATGCGGCATCGAGCGCGCCGGGCTGGCTCGCCTCGCTGCACGAGCATGACCATTGCGAAGACCCGGCGCATTGCCACGATCCGGCGCATGCGCCGCGCAGCGAAGCCGACGAATACGGCATCAGCAACTTCGTGTATCGCGCACGCCGCCCGTTTCATCCCGAGCGCTTCTGGGCGCTGCTCAACCAGGAATGGAAGGGTGTGCTGCGCTCGAAGGGTTTCTTCTGGCTCGCCACGCGCAACGACGTGACGGGCACGCTCTCGCAGGCGGGCGGCGTGTGTCGTCACGGTCCCGCGGGCACGTGGTGGGCGGCGCTGCCGCGCGAGGAATGGCCGCAGGACGCCGAACTCGAAAAGGAAATCGCCGCCGACTGGCAAGGCGATCTCGACGACCCGAGCGTCGGCGACCGCCGCCAGGAGTTGGTGATGATCGGCATCGATCTCGAGCGCGACGCGTGGCGCGCGAAGCTCGATGCATGCCTCCTCAACGATGCGGAATACGCGGCAGGCCCCGAAGCCTGGCTGGGCTACGCCGACCCGTTCCCGTCGTGGGAGCTCGACGACGACGACCACGATCATGATCACGGCGATCACGACGAGATCGTCCACCGTCCCGCGTGACCGGAACGACGCGCTCAACGAACAACGGCGCCGCAAAAATGCGGCGCCGTTTGCTTTTTCGCCAGCGATGCATGCACCTCGCAGGCGAAAAAAAACCCGCCAGGGGCGGGTGTCAACTTAAAGCGGCAATGCCTTAGCGCTTGTTGACGGCGTCCTTGAACGCCTTGCCAGCCGTGAACTTGACGGTCTTGGCAGCGGGAATCTTGATAGTTTCGCCGGTCTTCGGGTTACGGCCCGTACGGGCTGCGCGCTTGCCCGAACCGAAGCTGCCGAAGCCGATCAGCTGAACCGCATCACCTTTCGACACAGCCTTCTTGACCACTTCGAGGAGCGTGTCCAGCGTCTCGCCGGTTTGTGCCTTGCTAGCGCCCGTCTGTGCTGCGACGGCGTCGATCAGTTCCTGTTTATTCATTGAGAAGTTCCTTTCTGTGTTTAGGTTGACACGAACAGCGCGAACGCGCCGATTATACGGACGCGTGCCGCGCCGTCGAGCAGCGACGGACCCGGAGCACCCCGGCGTTTTCGCGTTGCGGCGACTAGCGTGTGTCTGATGCCGCAACGTCCGTGCTGCCGCTTCCCTGGGCGGCGCTTGCTATGATAGCGCAGCGCAAACCCAATAACGACAAGGGTTTCGAAGATT
This sequence comes from Paraburkholderia nodosa, assembly GCF_001718195.1. Lineage (GTDB taxonomy): Bacteria > Pseudomonadota > Gammaproteobacteria > Burkholderiales > Burkholderiaceae > Paraburkholderia > Paraburkholderia nodosa_A. Next base: position 214,169 of record NZ_MCNV01000006.1, on the reverse strand, counting down.
TCGCGCGGGAAATGCGGGTTTTTTGGAGCTTGTAGACCTTTTTGGGGTGTCCACCACCGCAATTCCCCCCGCCTGCGACGTTTTTCCCGCCGCACGCGTTGCGCCGCGCCAACGCAGCATGCGCGCAAACGCCGGCCCGGCAAGCGTTTGCGGCAACGCGATCCGCCTTCGTCACACGCTTTTTCCAGCCGCGCTGCTTGTCCGTTTTCTCCTCACCTCTGGCTTCGCGTTCCTCATGACCGCCACCCTGACACCCGCCACGCTCGCCTTCCGGGAAGACGGCACGCCGTTTTCGCCCATCTATGGCGACGTTTATCACAGCACTGCGGGCGCATTCGCACAGGCTCAAGCCGTCTTTCTGAAAGGCAACGCGCTGCCGCAGCGCTGGCAAGACAGGCGGATCTTCACCGTGGTCGAAACCGGCTTCGGCATGGGCGTGAACTTTCTCGCCACGTGGTCGGCATGGCGCGACGACCCGGCGCGCTGCGAACGCCTGCATTTCGTTTCGGTGGAAAAGCATCCGTTCGCGCGCAACGACCTGAAAAGTGCGCTCGACGCAGTCGTTGCACACGCACGCGAAGCGCCGCTCGCGCACGAACTCGTGAACACCTGGCCGATGCTCGTGCCGGGCACCCATCGCCTCGAATTCGAGGGCGGACGCGTCACGCTCACGCTCGCTTTCGGCGATGCACTCGAGGTATTTCCCAAAATGTGGATGCGCGCCGATGCGATCTACCTCGACGGCTTCGCTCCGGCGAAGAATCCCGAACTCTGGTCGCCGGCCATTTTCAAGGCGCTCGCGCGCATCGCCGGCGAGGACGCCACCTTCGCGACCTGGAGCAGTTCGGGCGACGTCAAGCGCGCGCTGGAGCAAAACGGCTTCGAATACCGCAAGGTGGAAGGCTTCAACGGCAAGTGGGCGATGCTGGTCGGACGCTTCGCGCCGCGCTGGCGCGTGCGCCGCTACGAGCCGCCGCTGCCGCTTGCGCTGCGCGAGCGGCACGCCGTCGTCGTGGGAGCGGGACTCGCCGGCTGCGCGCTCGTCGAGCGGCTGGCCGTGCGCGGCTGGCGTGTGACGCTCGTCGAACGCAACGCCGCGCCCGCGCTCGAGGCATCGGGCAATCCAGCCGGCGTGTTTCATCCGCTGATTTCGCGTGACGACAGCAGCGCGTCGCGCATCACGCGCGCGGGGTTTCTCTACGCGCTGCAACGCTGGGCCGCGCTCGAAGCCGCCGGCCACGCGCCCAGGCGCTCGCACGCCGGCTTGCTCCATCTCGCCACTGACGACGAATCGCGCGCCGTCGCCGCCGCGCTGGAATCGTTCGGCTATCCCGAAGAATTCGTGCGCGCCGTCACGCGCGAGCAAGCCCAGGCGCTGGCCGGCATCGCGCTCAATCAGGGCGGGTGGTTCTATCCGCAGGGCGGCGCAATCGACCCGGCAACGCTCTGCCGCGCCCAATGCGCCTTCGCCGCCGCGCTGCCCGGCGCGCAGGTCGAGACACGTTTCGGTGTGCGTATCGGTCACATTGCCCGCGCCGGCGAACAGGAATCCGGTGAATGGCAGGTGTTCGACGATGCCGGACGGCTCGTCGCCCAGGCAGCCGCGGTGATCTTCGCCAACGCCCAGGACACCTCGCGCGCCGCCGCGCTCGCGCATGCGCCCACCCGCATCGTGCGCGGCCAGCTCACGCTCGTCGATCCCAGCCCGCTCGCGAACCTGCGCGTACCCGTGATCGGCGAGGGCTATGCGGTGCCGCTCGACGGCGGCGTTACGCTCGCGGGCGCCACCTACGAAGTCGACGACGCCGACGACGCGCTGCGCGCCGCCGGCCATACCGAGAACATCGAACGTGTCGCGCACATGCTCCCGGAGCTTGCCGCCGCCCAGCGCGAGGGCGAGTGCGATTTCGCGGGCCGCGTGGCGTTCCGCTGCGTCACCAGCGACCGCATGCCGATGCTCGGCGCGCTCGCCGACGAAGACGCCGCCCGCCGCGACGCCCAGCGTCTGGCCGGCGCATGGCCCCTCGACCTGCCGCGCGCAAGCGGCCTCTACGGCGCGTATGCGTTTGGCTCGCGCGGGCTCGTGTGGGCGGGACTGGGGGCGGAGCTGATCGCGTCCCAGCTGGAAGGCGAGCCGTGGCCGCTGGAGCGGGAACTCGCGGACCAGCTGGATCCGGCGCGCTTCCTCCAGCGCGCCTTGCGCCAGCGCAGTCTTTGATCGCCCCACACGGGAAAGCGCCGCCCAGGTTATCCACGCCAATCTGTGGATAACCGCGCGAGTTGCCAGCGAATCGAGTGTGGAAGCGGTGTGGACGTAAACGGGGTAACTCAGCACGCCCCGTTCCAGGCCCAAAAGTTACTCTTCGAAGTGCGCATGGACCGCACATGCTTTGCGCGCGGTTGTGCGAACGCCAACTCCCGGATTCCTTTCAGTAAACCCCGGTTATCCACAGGAAATCCAGGCCCTTGTTAACTTCTACTACGTATACATACGGTAAACAGTAGACCCCAAGCTAGCGCCATCGCTGTCGGCAAAGACGATCCAGCCGGGCTTGAAAAACCAGACGAAAGCCGCCCGCCCCGATGCGGTCATTTTTTCCGCATACGTCGCCAAAAGCGCACAATGAGGACGCTATTACCGTCTTTGTCGATGCTTTCGATGCGGTGGGGCAATTGCAAAAAAGCTATGGCACAATCGCCGTTCTTTCCGCGTCAAATGCCGCAGCAGACGGTCGACGCATCCAAGGAACGGTTGCCCCTCATCCTGAATCTGAGTGCTCAGGGTAGACGGCAGCGTTCGTTCATCCAACGCGGGCGCAGCCACACCACACGCAAGCGCCCGTACCGGCTGTTCGCCGCACCACCATGTGCCGGCTGCTTTGTCGCAGCGTTTTGCCGCACGGTTCGCCCGCACTCGCCGCAGGAAGCGCGTATTCGCGCCAGCTCGCCCAATCGTCATATCGTCGGGCCAGCCGGCTGCATCGATTGGCGCAGCGCCAGGCGCAGAGCAAGCCGACAACGGACGGGGAGTAGAGGTGTCGTTCGCCTCGTGCGGCACGCGGCTTGCCTGTTAGCCGGTCGTATGTCGATCCAACGTCGGACAGCCGGATTCGATCCCACGCAAGATGTCGTTGCCAAGGAGAAGCCACCACGATGAAGTCGGCGTTTTCGTTTTTTCCCGCCTGGCCGTTGCAGCTCGACGGAATTTTCTGGGCCGGGCTCGCGCTGCTCGCCGCCGGTTTGTGCGGCGAGCTTTGTTATCGGGCGTGGCGCTTGCCGCGGATCTCGGGCTATGGGGTGATCGGGCTCATTGCCGGATCGGCCGGGTTCGGCGTGATCGACGCCGATGTCGGCACGGCCGCGCGGCCGCTGCTCGACGTCGCGCTCGGCCTGCTGCTGTTCGAACTGGGCAGCCGTCTCGACCTGCGCTGGATCCGCCGCAATCCCTGGCTCATCCTGTCGAGCCTTGCCGAGTCCTCGCTCACCTTCGTGCTCGTGCTCGCGGTGCTGCTGTTCCTTTCCGTGCCGACGATGATCGCGCTCGTCGTGTCGGCGATCGCCATGGCGACGTCGCCTGCCATGGTGATCCAGCTCAAGACTGAGCTGCGCGCAGAAGGCCAGGTCACGCAGCGCCTGCTCACGCTCACGGCGCTCAACAGCATGTATGCGGTGATCGTGGAAAAGCTTGCCTCGACCTGGCTGCATCAGGAGATGTACGGCAACGTGTTCGCGACGATCCTGCAGCCGCTTTATCTGCTGATCGGCTCACTGATTCTCGCGTTCGTGCTCGCCCGCGCTTGCACGCTGTTTTACCGCCGGCTGAGCCCGCAGGACGAGCACTCGTTCGTCGCGCTCTTCGGCCTCGTGCTGCTGGCGATCGCCATTGCGCACCTGCTCAAGCTCTCGACGATCCTGAGCCTGCTTGCCGCGGGCATCATCGTGAAGAATCTGGAGCCGCGTCCGCAGCTGTGGCCGCAGCATTTCGGCACGGCCGGATGGCTGCTCACGGTGATTCTGTTCGTGCTCACGCTCACCGCCTTCGAGTGGCACGACATTCTCGTGGGCGGCGCGGCGGCAGCGGGGCTGATCGTCGCCCGTGTCGCGGCCAAGCTCGTCGGCGTGCTGATGTTCGCCAAGCCGAGCGGGCTGCACTGGAAGCAGGGCGTGGCGCTCGGCCTTGCGTTGACGCCGATGTCGGCACTCGCGCTGCTGCTCGTCGAGGACACCTACGAGCTCTATCCGACGTTCGATCCGCGCCTGCGCGCGATCATTCTTTGCTCGATCGTCGTGCTGCAGCTCTTCGGACCCTGGGTGGTCTATCGCGCGCTCGCGCTCGTCGGCGAACGCGGCGAAAAATGAATCTCGCGGCGCGCGCGGCCGGCGGCTTGCGCGCGACGCCCCGACAGGAAACGCCATGTCACTTGAAACGTTTGTCGATTCGAAGCCGTTTACGTTCGGCGTCGAACTCGAAATGCAGATCGTCAACACGCACGACTACGATCTGACCAAGGCGGGGAGCGACCTCATGCGCCTCGTCAAAGATCAGGAGATTCCGGGCAACATCACGCCCGAAATCACCGAAAGCATGATCGAACTCTCCACCGGCATCTGCACGAATCACGAGCAGGCTGTGGCCGATCTGCGCAAGATTCGCGACACGCTTGTCGCCGCGGCCGATCGTCTCAACGTCGGCCTGTGCGGCGGCGGTACCCACGCGTTCCAGCAATGGAGCGACCGGCGCATCGTCGATACGCCGCGCTTTCAGTACCTGTCCGAACTGTACGGCTACCTGGCGAAGCAGTTCACGGTGTTCGGCCAGCACGTGCATATCGGCTGCCCGGATGCGGACAGCGCGCTCTTCCTGCTGCACTCGCTTTCGCGCTTCATCCCGCATTTCATCGCGCTCTCGGCGTCGTCGCCCTATGTCCAGGGGGTGGACACCGGATTTCATTCGGCACGACTGAATTCCGTGTTCGCGTTTCCGCTGTCGGGCCGCGCGCCGTTCGTGCTGAGCTGGGAGGAGTTCAAGGAGTACTTCTCGAAGATGGTGCACACGGGCGTTGTCAACAGCATGAAAGACTTCTACTGGGACATCCGCCCGAAACCCGGTTTCGGTACGATCGAGGTGCGCGTGATGGATACGCCGCTTTCGGTGGAGCGCGCCGCCGCGATCGCCTGCTACATCCAGACGCTCGCGCGCCATCTGCTCACTGATCGACCGATCGCGCCGCTCGAGGACGACTACCTCGTGTACACGTTCAACCGATTCCAGGCGTGCCGCTTCGGCCTCGCCGGCACCTGCGTGAATCCGCAAACGGGCGAGCGCCGCACGATTTCCGAAGACATCCTCGAAACGCTGGACCGGATCGCCCCGCACGGCGAAGTGCTCGGCTCGACGCGCGCGCTCACCGAAATCGGCACGATCGCCCGTGCGCAGAACAACGACGCCACGTGGCTGCGCAGCGTGGTGGCCGAGGAAAAATCGCTGCATGAAGCGGTGCGCCAGCAGTGCCTGCGCTGGCGCGCCTGATGGGAATCGAAAAGAGGGAGCCGGCGGACAGACAGGACCACTGACCGATTTTTGCGGGGGGCAGGAGGTGTCGGAAGCACGCCCCGCGCCGGCAAAACAGGATGCAAGGGCAGCTTTCGGGCTGCCCTTCGTGCTTTGGGGGACCGGAAAACCGGCAGGCAGGGTGTGAAAAGCGGGCCAAAAAAGGGTTGCGTTGGTTCCGCACGCCAATTTTTTCGAGCTGGACGAAAATTTTTTTGCCGCCTTCGAGGTACCTGGGGGTTCTTATTTTTTTGACCTGGGTCCCGACATGGTCCATATTCAAGGACAAATAGCCCAGGCCTTTGTGGGTAACCTTCGTTTTCCCTGCAAACTCAATGGACTACGTAATGATTGGTTAGGCCCGATCGGGCAGATTCCAGTTGCGTTCGAGACAGAAATCCGCGATAACCTGCATGGGTCGCGGGGCGACGACGGCGAGCAGCGAGGAACCTGTACACAAGGCAATAGCGTGCTTATCAACGGGTTATCCACAATTCACGTTGGATAAGTTAGCTGTGCGATTTGCCGCTCTCGCATAGAATGTCGGTTTGCTGCACTGGCGTCGGGACTTGAAGGATGTTTTCGGGGCCTGCGGCAAGAAACATGACAGTGCAACGCATACGATGACGTATGCGAAGCAGGATTTTTTGAGATGGTGCGGCGCTCGGGGAACCGGGCGCCAGCGTTCCCACAGGCCGTCGGTCAAAGCGGCGGCTGACGATGCAGCGCAAGCTGCCAATAACCAGCGAAAGACTATGAGCGAAGGCGTATACGGAGAGCAGGCAGCCGGGCGGGTGACCCATAGCCTGCTGCGACTTAGCACGGCAATGCGGAGCCAGGCGTGGGACTGGGCCGAAGGGGCAGGCCTCACGCCTACCCAGGGCGAAATTCTCGTGCTGCTGATGCAGCGTAAGGGGCCGATGCGCCTCGGCGAGATCGCGCGTGAAACGGCCCTCACGGCCGCGACCACCAGCGATGCGGTGAGCACGCTCGAAACCAAGGGGCTCGTCGAAAAGCGCCGTGCGCTCGACGACGGCCGCGCGCTCGCGGTGCGTCTCACCTCGCGCGGCCGCACGGCGGCGAAAAAGGCCTCGCAGTGGCCCGACTTCCTGTCGAAGGCGGTCGGCACGCTGAAGGCGGACGAGCAGTCCACGCTGTATCGCTCGCTGCTCAAGACGGTTTATCTGCTCGAATCGCAGGAAACCAGCCCGCAGCACCGCATGTGCCTGACCTGCTCGCATTTCGAGCCGAGCAAGAACCCGAAGAAGACGCCGCATCACTGCCAGCTCCTGAATATCGACATGGCTGACACGGATCTGCGTCTCGATTGCTCGGTCTACGAACAGGCCGACGTGACGACCCAGAAGAAAAACTGGAAGATCTTCGCGGTTTAAGGCCGAAGCTGCGCCGCCGCCCCCATGCGGGCGGCGCGCGCAACGCATGTAATGCACGGTAATGCAAAGCATCGCGCGGTCGTTGGCGTGCGGACTTTGCGTGCATCAAACGCGTGCATGGCAATTTGCGTAGTTCTCGCAAGTATTTGCCACAAGTTTTTGTCACGACCGTTGGCGCAAACGTTCGCAGGCGCCGTGAAAAAGCGGTGACGTGCATGCCGTCCACAGCCGACCCGGGAATGTGCCGATGAATCGCGAAGTATTGGCTGTGCGCCATGTCTATTTCGAGGACCTCGGCAGCTTCGAGCGCGTGCTCGGCGACCGCGGCCGCCCCGTGCGCTACGTCGATGTCGGCTTCGCCCGCGTCGGCGCGCTCAATCCCTTGTCGGCGTCGCTCATGGTCGTGCTCGGTGGGCCGATCAACGCGTGCGACGATGCGCGCTATCCCACCCTCGGTCCCCTTGCCGCGATGATCGAAAAGCGCATCGCGGCGGGTCTGCCTACGCTCGGCATCTGCCTCGGCGCGCAACTCATTGCGCGCGTGCTCGGGGCGCGCGTGTATGCGGGACCCCAGCCCGAGATCGGCTGGACGCCGCTCACGCTCACCGACGCCGGCCGCGCCTCGCCGCTGCAGCACCTCGACGGCGCGGCGACCTCCATGCTGCACTGGCATGGCGATACCTTCGATCTGCCGCAGGGCGCCACGCGGCTCGCTTCCACGCCGCTCTGCGAGAACCAGGCGTTTGCCTGGAGCGATAACGTGCTCGGCCTGCAGTGCCACCCCGAAGTGCGCGCCGACCGCTTCGAGCCCTGGCTGATCGGTCATGCCGCCGAAATCGCCGGCGCGGGCGTGGACGTGAACGCGCTGCGCGACGAGACGGCGCGCCACGGGCCGCTCCTCGAAGCGCAGGCGAGCCGCATGTTCGGCGAATGGCTCGATGCCGTCGACGCCCAGATGGCCGCGCGCCAACCCTGACGCGCGCCTGAACCGAGCCTGATCCACTTCGCGCGGGCGCACGCGTTGTGTTCCTTGTCGAACGCGTGAAAAAAGCGCGTGCTATTCTCGGACGCTTCTGCCAACCGTCCGTGGACCTCCCATGAGCAAGCTCTTCAGTCCGCTCGAACTGCGTGGCGTGACGCTCCCCAATCGCATCGTCGTTTCGCCGATGTGCCAGTACTCCGCCGAGCGCGGCGAAGCCAACGACTGGCACATGATCCATCTCGGCCACCTGGCGCTTTCGGGCGCCGCGATGCTCTGCATCGAAGCGACGGCCGTCGAACCGGACGGCCGCATCACGCCGGGCTGTCTCGGCCTGTGGGACGACGTGACCGAAGCCGCACTCGAGCCCGTGATCGCCGCTATCCGCCGCCACTCGCCGATCCGCATCGCCATGCAGATCTCGCACGCGGGTCGCAAGGCGTCGAGTCATGTGCCCTGGGAGGGCGGCCAGCTGATTCCGGTCGCCGACGGCGGGTGGCTGCCGCACGCGCCTTCGGCGCTCGCGCACAAGGAAGGCGAGGCGCCGCCGCTCGCACTCGACGTCGCGGGTCTGAATCGCGTGCGCGATGCGTTCGTGGCCACGGCGCGCCGCGCTGCGCGTCTTGGCATCGACGCCCTCGAAATCCACGCGGCGCACGGCTATTTGCTGCACCAATTTCTCTCGCCGATCGCGAACCAGCGCAGCGACGAATACGGCGGCTCGCGCGAAAACCGCATGCGCTTTCCGCTCGAAGTGTTCGACGCGGTGCGCGCCGAATTTCCTGCCGATCGCCCGATCGGCGTGCGCGTTTCGGCAACGGATTGGGTCGATGGCGGCTGGACTCCCGAGGACACCGTCGTCCTCGCGCAGGCGCTCAAGGCGCGCGGCGCGGACTGGATCGACGTGTCGTCGGGCGGCGTGTCGCCGCTGCAGAAGATCGCGCTCGAGCCCGGCTATCAGGTGCCGTTCGCGCGCAAGGTGAAGGCCGAAACGGGCATGACGACGATTGCGGTGGGCCTCATCACCGACGCCTTGCAGGCCAATCAGATCATCGAAGACGGCGAGGCCGACTTGATCGCGATGGCGCGCGCGATGCTCTACGATCCGCGCTGGCCATGGCACGCCGCGGCGCAACTCGGCGCGAGCGTGAGCGCGCCGCCGCAATACTGGCGCTCGCAACCGCGCGAGTTGAAGAAGCTGTTTGGCGAGACGACGCTCGGCCAGCGCTGAGACACGTTGCGCGTGGCGGTTTCTCACGGCGCATATGGGTTGAACGAAAGAGGCGCGAGCGTGTACGATGCCGTCTGTGGCGCGCCGGGCGTCGCATGAGCGCGGCGCCCAATCGGCGCCGCGTTTGCGTACGGAGCGCGACGAGCCGGGATGCAAGGGCCGATGCAAGGCCAGGCAGACCGCCAGGCACGGCTTCATGAGAGAGCCGCGGGCGGCGCGCGGAGGGACAGGTTCCACGCCGCCTGTCATGACCGGGACAGTCTCCCCCAGTACTTCACAAGGATTCATTCAATGAGTGAACGCAGGATCGTCGTGCGCCAGTCGGGCGTGCACGGCAAGGGCGTGTTTGCGGCGGTCCCCATTGCGACCGGCGAACGACTGATCGAATACAAGGGCGAGCGCATCTCCTGGAAGGAAGCGCTGCGGCGTCATCCGCATAATCCTGACGAACCGAATCACACGTTCTATTTCGCGCTGGACGACGGTGACGTGATCGACGGCAAGGTGAAGGGCAACAGCGCGCGCTGGATCAATCATTCGTGCGCGCCGAATTGCGAAGCCGAGGAAATCGAAGGACACGTCTATATTCACGCGCTGCGCGATATCGCTGAAGGCGAGGAGCTTTTCTACGACTACGGCCTCGTGATCGACGCGAAGCAGACGAAGAAGCTCAAACGCGAATACGAATGCCGATGCGGCGCCCGCAAATGTCGCGGCACGATGCTCGCGCCGCCCGACGACGACAAGTCCGGGAAGGGCGCGAAAGCGTCGAAAGGCAAGAGCAAAAAGAAGAAATAAACGGCGCAGCGCGCGTCGCACTGTATCAAGCATAAGGGCCGCATGAGCGGCCCTTGTCGTTTTCCCGGCACCTGCAGCGTCAGAGATCGATGCTCGCCTGGTGGCTCGGTTTCTTCTCGCGCGGCGCCTCGCCGGCCTCGACCGTATGCAGGTGGGCGGCCTCGAAGGCGGCGGCCTCCTTGCTGTCACTGCGGTCTTTGGCGTCCTTGCCGCCAGGGATGCCGCGATGCGCGAGCGGCACACGCACGATGAAACGCGCGCCGCCTTCGGGGGCATCTTCGTAATGCACACTTCCCCGGTGCAGCGTCATGATGTCGTGCACGATCGCGAGGCCCAAGCCCGCGCCGCTATCGACACCGCTTTCGCTCTGACCGTCGCCGCGGAAGAAGCGCTTGAAGAGATCCGCCTGCTGCGAAGCGGGCACGCCGCCGCCGTTGTCTTCCACGACGATCTCGGCCATCGGCACGCCGTCCGCGGAGGACTGCGAAACGGTGACGGTGATGCGGGCGCCTTCGAGACGCACGGGCGGCAAATACTTGAGCGCGTTGTCGAGCAGATTCGCGATGACCTCGTGCAGCAGCACGGGGTTGCCGCGCACCATCAACGGCGTGTCGTTTTCGGGATCGTCGAGGCGCTGGAAGCCGAGGTCGACGTGGCTCGCCAGCGCCCGCGGCACCCACTCGGCGCCTGTTTCGAAGGCGAGCGCGGCCATGTCGATATCGACGAAGCGCGCAGCCTGTTCACCCGGCTCCGCACGCGCGAGCGAAAGCAGTTGATTGGACAGACGCACCGCGCGGTCGGCGGCCGCACGCAGCTCGCGCACCGCGTCGGTGACCTTCTGCGGCTCGCGCGCGTTCACGGCCTGCTCGGCGTGCAGCTTCACCGCCGTGAGCGGCGTACGCAGCTGATGGGCGGCGTCGGCGATGAACTTGCGCTGCGCGTCGAGCGCGGTCTTCAGGCGTCCGAGCAGCGCGTTCAGCGCGCCCGTGAGCGGACGGATCTCGACGGGCACGTAGGTCTCGTCCACCGGTTCGAGGGACGTGTGCGTCTGGCGGTTGAGCGAGTCGGCGAGCGCGGTGAGCGGGTTGAGCTGCTGGTTGACCACGCGCCACACGATGACCCAGCCGGCGAGCAGCAGGAGCAGCAACGGCATCATGATCGCGACGAGAAACTCGGCCGCGATGCGAAAGCGATGGTGCACCGGCTGACCGACTTCCACGACGATCGGATTGCCATGCGCCTGCGGCACGCGCACCTGGGCGACACGCACGGTTACGCCCTGATAGATCGTTTCGAACACGTACGCGTAGTGCATGCGGCGCACGTTGGTGCCCTGCAGCGGCAGGTCATGGTCGCCCGCGATTTCCGTTTCGCCGTTGCTGATGCGATAGACGAGGTCCTCGATGGGGTCGGAAAACATCGCCTGGGCGAGCGGGGGGACGATATTGGCAGCATCGTCGCCGGCGATCTGGATCTGCCGGGAGATGGCCGTGGCGAGGTCCGCGAGTGAGCGGTCGACCACGTGCTGCGTGTACTGCCAGGCGAGCCAATAGGCGATCAGGCCGCTCATCAGCGCGAGCAGCGAAAGCGGGGCGGCGAGGCGCCGTAGCAGCGTGCGCCGCAGGCTCGTTGCGGCAGGTGAGGGCATGATGGCTTCGGGGCGAATGATGAATCGTAGGTGCGGCGGCGTGCGCGGCACGGGACCGATCCATTGTACGCGGGCCGCGGGCGTGGCGGCTGATGCGCCAGTGAGACGCCAGAAGCCGGCGCTTACAAGCGCAAACGGCGGCGGATTGCTCCGCCGCCGCTGGCTGCCCAGAAAAACGAGGCGGATCAGGCCGCCTGGCGGATTTCCTGCAGCAGATAGCCGAAGCCGCGCACCGTGACGATCTCGACACGGCAGTTTTCCAGCTTCTTGCGCACCCGGTGCACGTAGACTTCGATCGCGGTGTCGCCGAGGTCGCCGCCGAAGTGCGTGAGGTGGTCCTGCAGTTGCGCCTTGCTCACCACGCGGCCGTGACGCAGCAGCAGCATTTCGAGCACCGCGAACTCACGCGGCGAGAGTTCGAGCGGCTTGTCGTCGTTGAAGATGCGGCGATCGACGCCCGACAGGCGCACGCCGCCGAGCGACACTTCGGGGCGCGGCACGTCGCCGTGCGGCCCGCTGCGGCGCATCACGGCGCGAATGCGCGCTTCGAGCTCGGCCGGTTCGAACGGCTTGAGCATGTAGTCGTCGGCGCCGGAATTCAGGCCCTGGACGCGGTCGTTCAATTCGTCGCGCGCAGTGAGCACGATCACGGGCGTATGCCGGTTGCTCTGGCGAAAGCGCGAAAGCAGCGTCATGCCGTCGATGCCCGGCAGCCCCAGATCGAGGATCACGAGCTCATGGCGATTCTGCGTGAGGGCCTGTTCGGCGAAGATGCCGTCGTGGACCATGTCGACCGTAAAGCCGGCTTGTTCGAGGCTGGACTGGATACCGCGTGCGATAGGGCGGTCGTCTTCGATCAGAAGGAGTCGCATGGGATTCGCTCAAGTACAATGGGTTTTAGCGTTCAGGCACGCAGTTCGCGAAGCGTCGCTTGCTGGTCTCGAGGCACAGCCCGACGGTTGCGCGATCACGATCCACATGTCCGATATTTCAATCACCGAACTCGAAGCCGCGATCAACTTCTGGCGCAACCGCTCGCCTTCGATTGGCGATGAACTCGCGTTGTGCCAGGAGGCAAGTGCGCTCTCCAAGCCTTATGCGCTGCTGATTGTACAGCGTCAGAACACCATATCACCGGAACGTTTAGACCCGATTGCCCGCGCTGCCTGGGAGTCTTACGTATCCATCAAGAATAGCCTTCAAAGCTGAAGGTTTGAAGGCCCCGCACCCTGCATTATGCTTTCACGGCGCGCTGTGCGCTCGCTGTGCGCTCGCTGTGTGCTCGCTGTGTGCTCGCTGTGTGCACTCGGCGTGCGCACAGCGTACCCATGATTAGTACCGCTGCTTATGCGCTGAGCGGCCCCGGCGCGATCGAGTCGATGAAGCGCGCGAGTTCGATGTCGCGCGAGGTGAGGCCGTCGGCTTCGTGGGTGGAAAGCGTGATCTCCACACGGTTGTAGACGTTGAACCACTCGGGGTGGTGGTTCATCTCCTGCGCCTTGATGGCGACGCGCGTCATGAAGCCGAACGCTTCGTTGAAGTCGGCGAAGCGGAAATGGCGCTGGATCGCATCGCGGCCGGCGACGGCCTGCCAGCCGCGCAGGTCGGCGAGTTCGGATGCGCGCTCTTCGGATGTGAGTCGGTTGATCATCATTGCACCTGTATTGAGCTTGAGGCCCGGCGTGCGCCGTGAGCCGATCAGCCATTTTTTCACGTATGGGGCACGCGTGCGAGCGCTCGCATCAAGGAACGCGCGCGTGCTGCGGCGCAAAGCCCGCATGTCGTTCAGACGTCGCCGTCGTCGAGCCAGCCCTCGCGCGTGCCGCGCGTGATGATCGTGTCGCTTTGCAGCACGTCGCCGGCCGCGTGCGGCTGCACCGCGATGAGCGCCGCCGGATCAGCCAGACGCGAAGCAATGCCCGCGCCCAGCGCGTCGAAAAGCTGCGCGAACGAGTCGATTACGAAGTAGGTCTTCTGGAACGTGTCGATGCGATAGCGCGTGCGCAGCACGCGGTCGAGGTCGAACGCGAGCCGGTTGGGCGCCGCGCTCTCCACGCTGTATAGCGTCTCGCCCTTGCTCGAGACGATGCCGGCGCCGTAGATCTTCACGCCGTAGGGTGCACTCGGATCGCGCATCAAGCCGAACTCCACCGTGTACCAGTAGAGCCGCGCGAGCAACGGCAACGCGCGCTCCTCGACGGCGAGCGCAGCGCGGCCATAGGCGTGAATCGCATCGGCGAAAGTGGGGTCGGTGAGCAGAGGGACATGGCCGAACAGGTCGTGGAAACAGTCGGGTTCCTCCAGATAGTCGAGCTGGTCGGGACGGCGCATCCACCAGGTGACCGGAAAGCGCCGGTTCGCCAGATGCTCGAAGAAGATGCGCTCGGGCACGAGACCCGGCACGGCCACGATGCGCCATCCGGTTGCAGCCATCAGGCGCTCGCTCACCTGCGCGAAGGACGGAACGTGGGCAACGTTCAGGCCGATGCGCAACGCGCCTTCCATGAAGGCGTCGCAGGCGCGGCCTTCGAGCAGGGCGCGCTGGCGCCGGTAGAGCTGGTCCCAGACGGCGTGATCGGCCGCGCCGTAGCGCTCGCTCGGCTGGTCGATCGTGAAATCGGGGCGGGTGTTGAGACCCGCGTCGAACTGCTCCTGCAGTTTCGCGGTGGCGGCGACCATGTTCGTAACGCTCCACTAAAAAGGCTTGCGGTCATGCAAGTCTAGAGCGGATGGCGCGCGGGATGTGCGCGTACTCCATAGGTTACGGCTGGTGTATGCAATAATCGAGCGCAATACAGTCAATTAATGCGGACTCCATTCATGCTTGAACTCGACCATTTCGATCTGGCGCTGCTCGACGTGCTGCAGCGCTTTGGCCGCGCCACGCATCAGCAGCTTGGCGAGCAGGTGCCGCTCTCGCCCTCGCAGATCGGCAGGCGGCTGCAGCGCCTCGAGGCGTCAGGGGTGATCGACGGCTATCGCGTGGTGCTGCGGCCCGAAAAGCTCGGGCTGGGCGTGACCGCGTTCACGAGCCTCAAGCTCAAGCATCATGGAGATTCGATCATCGAGCAGTTCCAGCAGCAGATCGACGTGCTGCCCGAAGTGCTCGAATGCCATGCCGTGGTGGGGGACGCCGATTATTTGCTGCGCATCGTCGCGCCCGATCTGAACGCGCTCTCGACCTTCGTCATGAAGAAGCTCATGCGCGTGCCCGGCGTGGACAGCGTGCGCTCGAACATCGTGCTCACCACGTTCAAGCGCAACGGGCCGCTGCCGCTCGGGCATCTGGAGCCGGGCGCGCCGGCGGCATGAGTGGCGTGGGAGGGAAGGCGTAGCAGGCCGCAAGGGCCCGCTATGCCAATTGCAGATGTCAGGCCGCGTTGGCCGTATTGAGCAGATCCACGTAAGCCACCGCGACGAGATCGCTTTCGTCCACGCCGAGCTTCGCGAACACCGCGTGCGCTTCGGCTTCGCCGCCTTGCTCGTCGTCCTCGGGGCCGAGCACCACCTCCAGTTCGACGAAGTCGCCCAGACCATCCACGCGGTCCAGATGGATGCGCGTGCGGCCCGCCAAATACACGTGGCGCTCCTTCGAGACGATGCCGCGCGTGGTGAGCGCCGTGGCGAGCAGGGAGTGCATGGCCTCGGCATTGGTGACGGGGCTGCGCGTATAGTACGAGGCCTTCGGGCCGTCGCGGTCGTCGCGCTGATAGAAGATCAACTCGGGCGGCGTGCCGTCGTCGAACTGACGCAGCTTCAGGCGGCCGCGCGGTACGTCATAGAAGAAGTCCTGCTGGCGAAAGATCAGCGGCGCTTCGGTGGCGAGCTGGGAAGCGCGGTCGCGCAAGGCGTCGAATTGACGGGCGCGGGCTTTGATTTCGATGTTGCGGGCCATGCAAGGCTCCTGTCGAACGAAGAGAACAAGGGGAACGATGGGAGAAGCGGGGAAACGCGCCGCGCAGGGTGAACACACCCGTGGGCGTGCCGAAAACGCGGAGCGGATTCCCAATCTATCAAAACTTGGGCGACAGCGCTGTTACGCGACCAGGCCTGCGCTTACGTCAGACTGAACGGGGCGCGCGCGTCTTCATGAGCGCGGCTCATATCGCCCACTGCGTTTCGATCGACTTCAGTGCCGCCGCGATGGTGGGCTCGTCGCGCCGCGCGGCGAGCGTGATGAAGGTGAGTTCCGTGGGCACCGTCACGCCTTCGACAATGGTGAGCCCGTGCGCGTGGGCTTCGGCGAGGGCCGTGGAATCCCGTGCGAGCGTGAGGCCCACGCCCGACTTGACGAGGTCGAGCATCGACGGTTCCTGGTCCACCTCGGCTACCTTCACC
This sequence comes from Paraburkholderia nodosa, assembly GCF_001718195.1. Lineage (GTDB taxonomy): Bacteria > Pseudomonadota > Gammaproteobacteria > Burkholderiales > Burkholderiaceae > Paraburkholderia > Paraburkholderia nodosa_A. Next base: position 198,230 of record NZ_MCNV01000006.1, on the reverse strand, counting down.
GGTTTGGCGTCCGCGGCCTCGAACAGCGTGGTGAGCAGGCGATTGTGCGCGGAGGCGGGCGGAGTCCAGATCCACGGCAGCGCGGCGAGTGCGCGCCAGTCGCGCGCATCCTTCACGCGGTCTTTCCAGCCTGCCGGCGCGAGCACGCGGTACTGGAAGCGCGTGAGCGTGATGGCGTGGAAGGTGTCGGGGTCGGGCACGGGCTGGCCGATGTAGTAGCCCACGTCGAGTTCGCGCGAGCGCACCTGGTCGAGCACCCAGCCCGACATACCGTGGCGCAGCGCCGTTTCGATCTGCGGCCAGGTTTCGACGAGCTGGCGCAGAAAGCCGCCGAGGCGCAGGAACGCCGGATCGAGAATGGTGCCGATGCGCAAGCGCCCGCGGACTTCGTGCCGCAGCGCAGCAGCGGCGCGCTGCACGTCGCCGGCGGCGGCGAGCGCGCGTTCGGCGTGCGGCAGCAGCGCCTGGCCGTCGCGCGTGAGCGCGAGCCCGTGCGAGGTGCGAGTGAAGAGCGCGATGCCCAGCGCCTCCTGCAAATGCTTGATCTGCAGGCTCACGGCCGGCTGCGTGAGATGCAGACGGGTGGCCGCGCGCGTGAGGTTGCCCTCGCGCGCGACCGTGACAAACGCTCGGAGCAAGGTCAGGTCCATATCCTGATATTAAACCGCCTTATATCGCTGTTGAGCATTAATCATTGGATCGCGCCCCAGCCTCGCGATTACGCTAGTTGGATCGAGGCTTCACGACAAAAGAGGCACACCCATGGGCGAGACACATCAAAACGAAGCCGGCGTCCGCATGCTGACCCACTTCGTCAACGGCAAGCCGCTGGCTGGAACGAGCGAGCGTCATGGCGACGTTTTCAATCCGGCGTTCGGCAAAGTGAGCGCGCGCGTGCCGCTCGCCACCGTGGCGGAGGTCGACGCCGCCGTTGCCGCCGCGCAGGCAGCCTTTCCCGCGTGGGCGGAAATGGCCCCTATCAAACGCGCGCGCATTCTCTTCAAGTTCAAGGATCTGCTCGACCAGCATCACGACGAACTCGCCGAACTCATTACGCGCGAACACGGCAAGGTGTTCTCCGACGCCAAGGGCGAGGTGATGCGCGGCATCGAGGTGGTCGAGTTCGCGTGCGGCATTCCCAATCTGCTGAAGACCGATTTCACCGACCAGATCGGCGGGGGCATCGACAACTGGAATCTGCGCCAGCCGCTGGGCGTCGTCGCCGGCATCACGCCGTTCAACTTCCCGATGATGGTGCCGTGCTGGATGTTCCCGATCGCGCTCGCGTGCGGCAACACGTTCGTGCTGAAGCCTTCGGAGCGCGATCCTTCCGCTTCGGTGCGGCTTGCCGAACTGCTCAAGGAAGCGGGGCTGCCCGACGGCGTGTTCAACGTCGTGCATGGCGACAAGGTGGCCGTGGATGCGCTGCTTGCGCATCCGGACGTCACCGCGCTGTCGTTCGTCGGCTCGACGCCGATCGCGGAGTACATCTACACGGAAGGCACGAGACACGGCAAGCGTGTGCAGGCGCTGGGCGGCGCGAAGAATCACCTCGTCGTGATGCCCGACGCGGACCTCGACCAGGCCGTCGACGCGCTGATCGGTGCGGCCTATGGCTCGGCCGGCGAGCGCTGCATGGCGATTTCGGTGGCGGTGGCCGTGGGCCATATCGCCGACGAACTCGTCGAGCGGCTCTCGCCGCGCGTGAAGGCGCTGCAGATCGGCAGCGGCATGGACGGCGCCTCGGAAATGGGGCCGCTCGTCACGGGCGTGCATCGCGCGAAAGTGCAGGGCTATATCGAGGCCGGCGTGGCGGCGGGCGCGAAGCTCGTCGTGGACGGGCGCGGCCACAAGGTGGATGGTCATGAGGAGGGCTTCTTCCTCGGCGGCACGCTATTCGACGACGTGAAGACCGACATGACGATCTACAAGGAAGAGATCTTCGGTCCGGTGCTGTCGGTCGTGCGCGTGCCCGATTTCGCGAGCGCCGTCGAGTTGATCAACGCACACGAATTCGCCAACGGCGTGTCGTGCTACACCTCGGACGGCGGCGTTGCGCGCGCCTTCTCGCGCCAGATCAAGGTGGGCATGGTCGGCATCAATGTGCCGATTCCGGTGCCGATGGCGTGGCACTCGTTCGGCGGCTGGAAGCGCTCGCTGTTCGGCGACCACCATGCCTACGGCGAGGAAGGCGTGCGCTTCTACACGCGCTACAAGAGCATCATGCAGCGCTGGCCCGACAGCATCGCCAAGGGCGCGGAATTCACCATGCCGGTGGCGAAGTAGGCGGCCGGGAGCCGGGCTGTTCGAAAGGAATCCGAAGCGTTCGATGCCGTCCGGCGCAGTAATCGCAGTCCAAAAATACAACATAAAGAGAGCAGTCATCGCTGGAGACACATCATGCCTGCACCGAGCGAAGCTCAGGCCGCGCGCCGCCTCGAAGGCGAATTCGACTACGTGATCGTTGGCGCGGGCACCGCGGGCTGCGTGCTCGCCAATCGCCTGACCGAAGACGCGGACGTTTCCGTCCTGCTCATCGAGGCGGGCGGCGCGGACGACTATCACTGGATCCACATTCCCGTGGGCTACCTGTATTGCATCGGCAATCCGCGCACGGACTGGCTCTACAAGACCGCCGCCGAAAAAGGCCTCAACGGCCGCTCGCTTTCGTACCCGCGCGGGCGCGTGCTGGGCGGTTCGTCGTCGATCAACGGCATGATCTACATGCGCGGCCAGCGCGAAGACTACGACAACTGGGCGCGCGAGACCGGCGATTCCGGCTGGTCGTGGGACAGCGTGCTGCCCGTGTTCCGCCGCAGCGAAGATCATCACGGCGGCGCGAGCGAGTTTCACGGCGCGGGCGGCCAATGGCGCGTGGAGAAGCAGCGTCTGCGCTGGCAGATTCTCGAATCGTTCGCGCGCGCCGCGCAGGAGCAGGGCATTGCCGCCACCGACGACTTCAATCGCGGCGACAACAGCGGCGTGGGCTATTTCGAAGTGAACCAGAAGCGCGGCGTGCGCTGGAATGCGTCGAAGGCGTTCTTGCGCGCGGCGATGAAGCGGCCCAACCTCACGGTCGTCACCGGCGCGCTCACGCAGCGGGTGATCTTCGAAGGCAAGCGCTGCGTGGGCGTGGAGTATCGCGGCGACGTCGACTACGTCGCGCGGGCACGTTGTGAAGTGATCCTGAGCGCCGGTGCCGTGAATTCGCCGCAATTGCTCGAGCTTTCCGGCATCGGCGACGCTGCCCGGCTCGCGCAGCTCGGCATTGGCGTCGTGCAGGATCTGCGCGGTGTGGGCGAGAACCTTCAGGACCATCTGCAATTGCGCATGGCGTTTCGCGTGAACGGCGTGCGTACGCTCAACACGGCCTCCGCGCACTGGTGGGGCAAGCTGATGATCGGCATGCAGTACGCGTTCTTCCAGAGCGGGCCCATGTCGATGGCGCCCTCGCAGCTCGGCGCATTCGCGAAATCGGACCCGAGCGATCCCACGCTCACGCGGCCCGACCTCCAGTACCACGTGCAGCCGCTTTCGCTCGACCGCTTCGGCGAGCCGCTGCATCGCTTCAACGCGTTCACCGCCTCGGTGTGCAACCTGCGGCCCACGTCGCGCGGCAGTATCCACGCCGTGTCAGCGGACCCGTCGCAGCCGCCTGCGATCGCGCCCAATTATCTGTCGACCGATCGCGACCTGCGCGTGGCGGCCAACGCGATACGGCTCACGCGGCGCATCGCGGCTTCGGGCGCGCTCGCGCGCTACCAGCCGCATGAGATCCTGCCGGGGCTCGCGTTCCAGACTGAGGAGCAACTGCGCGAGGCGGCGGGCAACGTCGGCACGACGATTTTTCATCCCGTCGGCACCTGCCGCATGGGCCGCGCCGACGACCCCGACGCCGTGGTCGACGCGCGCCTGCGTGTGCGCGGCGTGGAGGGCCTGCGTGTGGTGGACGCCTCGGTCATGCCGGCCATTACCTCGGGAAACACGAATTCGCCGACGCTGATGATCGCGGAGCGCGCCGCCGAGATGCTGCGCGCCGACCGCCGCGAGGCTTCGCGTGCGCAAACGGAGGCCGCCGCCGGTGTCACGCTGACGACCGCCTGAGGGCATGGAGCGACGCGCAAGATAGCGTCGATTCGAAGACTATGTGGGACGCGAGCGCAAGCGCTTCCGCTCGCGTGCTTTTGTACGGCCGTGAGTTTCGGGTTTGCGGTGATCGTGCGCCTAACGTGTACGCATCTTTCATCGTACTGTCGTCAACTTCCGGTCGTAATGTTCGCTGTCCTTGTGGCGCTCCCTTAAGTGCAAATCCCAATGATTGCGCTGCATCATTGGCGAGACAATGACGCGAAAGTCGGCAGGCGCGCGTTGCGCGCATCGGGAGGCGCGCCGCCACGTCCGCGCCGGACCTCACCGTGCACCACGAGTCACGGACGGTCTGCAGTGTTACGCCTTACCACGCTCGGAAGGGGACATGATTCTCGGCGACACGATTCTGGAGACGCGCGACCTCACGAAACAGTTCAAGGGCTTTACGGCCGTGAACGGCGTGAACCTGCGCGTGTGCCGCGGCTCGATCCATGCACTGATCGGACCGAACGGCGCAGGCAAGACCACCTGCTTCAATCTCCTCACCAAATTCCTCGTGCCCAGCGCGGGGCGCATCGTTTTCAACGGCATCGACATTACGCATGAGCGGCCTGCGCAGATCGCGCGGCGCGGCATCATCCGCTCGTTCCAGATTTCGGCTGTGTTTCCGCACCTCACGGCGCTCCAGAACGTGCGCGTGGGGCTGCAGCGCTCGCTCGGCACCGCCTACCACTTCTGGAAGAGCGAACGCACGCTCGCTGAGCTCAACGATCGCGCGATGGATCTGCTCACGCAGGTGGGCCTCACCGATTTCGCCGATGTGCCCACGGTCGAGCTCGCCTATGGCCGCAAGCGCGCGCTGGAAATCGCCACGACGCTCGCGATGGAGCCCGAGCTGATGCTGCTCGACGAACCGACCCAGGGCATGGGCCACGAAGACGTGGACCGCGTGACGGCGCTCATCAAGAAAGTATCGAGCGGGCGCACGATCCTCATGGTCGAGCACAACATGAACGTGATTGCCGGCATCTCCGACACCATCACGGTGCTTCAGCGCGGCGAGGTGCTCGCCGAAGGCAGCTACGCCGAAGTCTCGAAGAACCCGCTCGTCGCCGAGGCCTATATGGGCAGTGCGGACGCAGCCCTTACGGGGGCGCACGCATGAATACCGTCACCGAACGCGAAACGACTGCGGCCGCCGGCGCGACCGAGAGCGCGAAGGCGCTGGAGATTGCGGGGCTGCAGGCGTGGTATGGCGAGTCGCACATCCTGCACGGCGTGGATCTGTCCGTCGGGCGCGGCGAGGTCGTGACACTGCTCGGGCGCAACGGCGCGGGGCGCACGACGACGCTGCGCGCCATCATGGGGCTCACCGGCCGGCGCACGGGCTCGATCCGGATTGGCGGGCGCGAGACCATCCAGATGCCCACCTATCGCATTGCGCACTGCGGCGTGGGGTATTGCCCCGAGGAGCGCGGCATTTTCGCGAGCCTCTCGTGCGAAGAGAATCTGCTCCTGCCGCCGCACATCGGCACGAAAGGGGCGAAGTTGGCGCAGGGCATGTCGCTCGACGAGATCTACGCGATGTTTCCCAATCTCGCCGAACGGCGCAACAGCCAGGGCACACGGCTTTCCGGCGGCGAGCAGCAGATGCTCGCCGTGGCGCGCATCCTGCGCACGGGCGCGAACCTGCTGCTGCTCGACGAGATATCCGAAGGGCTGGCGCCGGTGATCGTTCAAACGCTCGCGCGCATGATCCTCACGCTGAAATCGCGCGGCTACACGATCGTGATGGTCGAGCAGAACTTCCGCTTTGCGGCGCCGCTCGCGGACCGCTTTTACGTGATGGAGCACGGGCGCATCGTCGAGCACTTCGGCACTGCCGAACTCGAGGGAAAGATGCCGGTGCTGCACGACCTGCTGGGCGTTTAATTTTTTTGGTCTGGTTTTGCGCGCGACGTGAGCGTGAGATGAGCGCCGCGCGAATCGCTTTGCCTCCGATGTTCATGGAGTATTCCTGATAATTACGCAACCAAGGAAGGAGACTGCAATGAAGAAAACCACGTTCGCGCGGCTCGCGGGCCTTTTTGCCGCCTCGGCAGCTGCGATGGCGTTCAGCGCGGGGAGCGCGCAGGCCGCCGACGACGCGGTGAAGATCGGCTTCATCACGGACATGTCCGGCCTTTACGCCGACGACGACGGCCAGGGCGGCCTCACGGCGATCAAGATGGCGGTCGCGGACTTCGGCGGCAAGGTGCTCGGCAAGCCGATCCAGATCGAGTACGCCGATCACCAGAACAAGGCCGATATCGCCGCTTCGAAGGCGCGCGAATGGTTCGACCGTGACGGGCTCACCATGCTGCTCGGCGGCACGAACTCGGCGACGGCGCTGGCGATGAACCAGGTCGCGCAAGAGAAGAAGAAGGTGTACTTCAACACGGGCGCGGGCACGGACGCCCTGACGAACGAGCAGTGCACGCCGTACACGGTCCACTACGGCTACGACACGGTCGCGCTCGCGAAGGGCACGGGCCTCGCGGTGCTCAAGCAGGGCGGCAAGAGCTGGTTCTTCCTGACCGCAGACTACGCGTTCGGCAAGTCGCTCGAGAAGAACACCGCGGACGTCGTGAAGGCGAACGGCGGTCAGGTGCTCGGCGAAGTGCGCCATCCGCTCTCGGCGTCGGACTTCTCGTCGTTCCTGCTGCAGGCGCAAGCCTCGAAGGCGCAGATCCTCGGCCTCGCGAACGCGGGTGGCGACACGGTCAACGCGATCAAGGCCGCGAAGGAATTCGGCATCAACAAGACGATGAAGACCGCGGCGCTGCTGATGTTCCTGCCCGACGTGCACAGCCTTGGGCTCGACACCACGCAGGGCCTCGTGCTGACGACCGGCTGGTACTGGGACCAGAACGACGACACGCGCAAGTGGGCGCAGCGCTACTTCGACCAGACGAAGAAGATGCCGTCCGAACTGCAGGCGGCTGACTATTCGGCGGTGACGAACTATCTGAAGGCGGTGCAGGCGGCCGGCACGACGGACTCCGACAAGGTCATGGAGCAGCTCAAGAAGACCAAGGTCAACGACTTCTATACCAAGGGCGGCTACATCCGCCAGGACGGCGTGCTGATCCACGACATGTATCTCGTCGAGGTGAAGAAGCCGTCGGAGTCGAAGAAGCCGTGGGACTACTACAAGGTGCTGCAGACGATCCCGGGCGAGCAGGCCTATACGACGAAGCAGGAGAGCAAGTGCGCGCTGTGGAAGTAAGCGCGAGCGCGTAAATGCTGCAGTCGGATGCCGCGCCCGGCGCCCCGAGGTGGGTGCGCCGGGCGCGGCATGATTGCGTAATCCGTTAATGCATTCATGGCGGCTCTCATGACGATTTTTGGCATTCCGCTTCCGGCAATGCTGAGCCAGTTGCTGCTCGGGCTCGTGAACGGCTCGTTCTACGCGATCCTGAGCCTCGGTCTCGCGGTGATCTTCGGCATGCTCAACGTGATCAACTTCGCCCACGGCGCGTTGTTCATGCTGGGCGCGATGCTCACGTGGATGGGGCTCGCGTACTTCGATCTGCCGTACTGGGCGATGCTCGTCGTCGCTCCACTCGTGGTCGGCCTGTTCGGCGTCGTGATCGAGCGCTCCATGCTGCGCTGGCTTTATAAGCTCGATCATCTGTACGGACTCCTGCTCACTTTCGGCCTCACGCTCGTGGTGGAGGGCGTGTTCCGCTCGATCTACGGCTCGTCGGGGCAGCCCTATGATGTGCCCGACCTGCTCGCCGGCGCGACCAATCTCGGCTTCATGTATTTGCCCAACTACCGCGCCTGGGTGGTGGTGGCTTCGCTTGCCGTGTGTTTCGCGACCTGGTTCGTGATCGAAAAAACACGCCTTGGCGCGTATCTGCGCGCGGGCACGGAGAACCCCAAGCTCGTCGAGGCGTTCGGCATCAACGTGCCGCTCATGATCACGCTCACCTACGGCTTCGGCGTCGCACTCGCGGCGTTTGCGGGCGTGCTCGCCGCGCCCGTGATCCAGGTCTCGCCGCTCATGGGCCAGCCGATGATCATCACTGTGTTCGCCGTGGTCGTGATCGGCGGCATGGGCTCGATCATGGGCTCGATCCTCACAGGCCTCATGCTCGGCGTGATCGAAGGCTTCACGCGGGTGTTCTGGCCCGAGGCCTCCGCGACTGTGGTGTTCGTAATCATGGCGATCGTGCTGCTGATTCGCCCCGCTGGTCTCTTCGGCAAGGAACGATGATGCAAAGAAAAGCGCTCTATGGTTTGTTGCTGATCGGGCTGATCGTCGCGCCGTTCGCCGGCGCCTATCCGCTCTTCGTGATGAAGGTGCTCTGCTTCGCCCTGTTCGCCGCGGCGTTCAACCTGCTGATCGGCTACACGGGCCTGCTTTCGTTCGGCCATGCGATGTTTCTCGCGAGCGCGGGCTACACGGCAGGCTACGCGATCCAGTCGCTCAACTTCACGCCCGAGGTGGGCGTGCTCGCGGGCACGGCGGTGGCCACCGTCCTCGGGCTCGTGGTAGGCATTTTCGCGATTCGCCGGCAGGGCATCTACTTCTCCATGGTCACGCTCGCGCTCGCGCAAATGGTCTACTTCGTGTTCCTGCAGGCGCCGTTCACGCACGGCGAAGACGGTCTGCAAGGCGTGCCGCGCGGCAAGCTGTTCGGCGTGCTTTCGCTCGGTTCCGATCTCTCGCTCTACTACGTCGTGCTCGTCGTGATGGTGCTCGCGTTCGGTCTGATCGTGCGCATCGTGCATTCGCCGTTCGGGCAGGTACTCGTGGCGATCAAGGAGAACGAGCCGCGCGCCGTCTCGCTCGGCTACGACACCGACCGCTTCAAGCTGCTCGCGTTCGTGTTGTCGGCGGGGCTCGCGGGTCTGGCCGGCGCGCTCAAGGTGCTCGTACTCGGCTTCGAGACGCTCGGCGACGCGTACTGGACCATGTCCGGCCTCGTGATCCTCATGACGCTCGTGGGCGGCATGGGCACGCTGTTCGGGCCGCTGCTCGGCGCGACGCTGATCGTCGCGCTGGAGGACCGGCTGGGCGACATCGGCACGGCGCTCGCGAGAGGGACGGGCGTGGAGTGGTTCCGCTCACTCGGTGAGTCCACAACGATCGTCACAGGGATCATCTTCATTGCCTGCGTGCTGGCGTTCCGGCGCGGCATAGTCGGCGAGGTCGTGGCGCGCGTGCGGCCCTTGCGCGCTTGACGAACTGGCGTGCCAGGACTGCTCTGCACTGCGATAGAATGATCGCCGGTCGGCGCGAGCTGGCATAGCCCGCGCAAGGACGTCGCGCTGCGGCATCCCGCAGCGCCCCGTTGTGCGACAAACCTGTGGCGCCACGCCCCATTTCGGTGCCGCACTGCACCACTAGGGTAAATGCTAGTTGCTGCAGAGGGGGGTGAAGTTTAAAGTTGCGCTTAGTTCTGATGCACCGAATTTGCAGGTGGAGAACGAGGAGACAACTGAGGCACCAAGTGCCCGGACAAGGAAGCGCTGTTGGATGAGAGTCCAACAGCGCTTTTTATATTTCTACGCCTGTTTTCAACGGCGAGCCGATTATCTTTTTTCCGCTGCGAGGCATGCGAGTTACGCACCTTCGTACGCACCGATTATCCCTTCCCGTATTACGCAAACCAGGCCGCGCGGCAGCACTTTGCCCACTGCACAAGCGTTTGCGCATTACGCAAAAGGCGCGCGCAATCCTGCTCACTGTAAGCAGATGGAAAGCGCTTGCCATCCGAATACGCAGACCGCTACACTCGCCAATCACCGACCATGCGGTCAGCATTTTTGCGTTGATTTCCCGCAGACGATTATCGGTTGGACTATGAGGTGATCGGCCGCGGTGCGCCACAAATCCGTAGCAATAAAGAAAATGAATATAGAAGGAGTGGAGATGCAGTTGGTTTTGCGTTGGATGGGCGCGGCTTGCGTCGCGACCGGGGTGCTCGCGGCGACGGCCGGCGGGGCGTATGCAGATGTGAAGATCGGAGTGACGCTGTCGGCGACGGGGCCGGCTGCCTCGCTCGGGATTCCGGAAAAGAACACGGTTGCGCTGCTGCCGAAGGAAATCGCGGGCCAGAAAGTCGATTACATCGTGCTCGACGACGCCACCGATTCCACCCAGGCGGTGAAGAACGCGCGCAAGCTCACGAGCGAAGATCACGTCGACGCCTTGATCGGCTCGACTGTCGTGCCGAACTCGCTCGCCATGATCGACGTGGCCGCGGAAACGTCCACGCCGATGATCTCGATGGCCGCAGCGGCATCCATCGTCGAACCGATGGAGGCCAAGCGCTCGTGGGTCTTCAAGACGCCGCAGAACGACGCGCTGATGGCCGGCGCCATCGCGCAGCACATGGCCGCGCACGGCGTGAAGACGGTGGCCTTCATCGGCTTCGCAGACGCCTATGGCGAGAGCTGGTACAAGGAATTCAGCGCGGCCGCTTCGAAACAGAACATCAAGGTCGTCGCGAACGAACGCTTCGCGCGTAACGATGCCTCGGTCACGGGCCAGGTGCTCAAGATGATCTCGCAGCACCCCGACGCGGTGCTCATCGCGGGTGCGGGCACGCCGGCCGCGCTGCCGCAGAAAACGCTCAAGGAGCGCGGCTACGCGGGCAAGTACTACCAGACCCACGGCGTGGCCAACAACGACTTCCTGCGCGTGTGCGGCAAGGACTGCGACGGCACATACCTACCGGCAGGGCCGCTGCTCGTCGCCGATCAATTGCCTGACTCGAATCCCGTGAAGCAATCGGCGCTTGCGTACAAGGCCGCGTATGAAAAGGCCTATGGCGCAGGCTCGATTTCGACGTTCGGCGGTCACGCGTGGGACGCGGGCCTCCTGCTCCAGCACGCGATTCCGGTCGCGCTGAAAGCGGGTCAGCCGGGCTCGAAGGCCTTCCGCGAAGCGCTGCGCGCCGCGCTTGAAAACTCGCACGACGTGGCAGGCGCGCACGGCATCTTCACCATGAGCGCGACGGACCACGCGGGTCTCGACCAGCGTGCCCGCGTGATGGTGGAGATCGTCGGCGGCAAGTGGAAACTCGCCGGCGATTGAGCGCCGGTTGAATGACGCACGAAACACGAAAAAGGCACGCTCGATCGAGGTGCCTTTTTTGTTGCCGTGACAACGGCTTTGCAGCAGTAGGGGAGCAGGCGACAAAGCGGAGAGCGCACCCTGGCGCGCGGCGGCTTGTGCGGCGTCGCAGGCAGGGAAAACCATGCATTACACGCGCGATCCCGATTACTACACTCAAAGGCCGGCGCCGATTCACGAACATCCTAGTAATCGGCGCAGGATCAATCGACAACACGCAGACCAAGCGTTTGGAGACGCGCAATGAAAACGAAGAAGTGGGTATTGAGCTCGATTAGTGCCGGACTCGCAGCGGCGCTGATGGGCACGGCGGGCATCGCCGCCGCGCAGGTGAAGATTGGCGTGACGCTTTCGGCAACGGGGCCGGCCGCGTCGCTCGGTATTCCCGAGAAGAACACCATCGCGTTGCTGCCCAAGGAGATCGCGGGCAAGAGCGTGCAGTACATCGTGCTCGACGACGCCTCGGACACGAGCAAGGCCGTGCAGAACACGCACAAGCTGATCGACGAAGACCACGTGGACGCCATCATCGGCTCGTCGGTCACGCCGAACTCGCTCGCCATGCTCGACGTCGTCGCGCAGGGCAAGACGCCGATGATCTCGCTCGCCGCATCCGCCGCGATCGTCGAGCCGATCGACGCGAAGCGTCAGTGGGCCTTCAAGACGCCGCAGAACGACAGCCTGATGGCCGACGCGCTCGCGAGCTACATGGAGAAGCAGGGCGTGAAGACGGTGGGCTTCATCGGCTTCACCGACGCCTACGGCGACAGCTGGCTCAAGGAGTTCACCAGCGCGGCCGGCAAGCACAACCTCAAGATCGTGGCGAACGAGCGCTATAACCGCACCGACTCGTCGGTGACGGGCCAGGCCCTCAAGCTGATGTCGGCGAACCCCGATGCGATCCTGATCGCCGGTTCCGGCACGCCCGCGGCGCTGCCCGCGACCACGCTCAAGGATCGCGGCTACAAGGGCAAGATCTATCAGACGCACGGCGTGGCGAATAACGACTTCCTGCGCGTCTGCGGCAAGGATTGCGAAGGCGAGCTGCTGCCCGCAGGCCCGATTCTCGTGGCCGACCAGTTGCCCGATTCGAACCCCGTGAAGAAGTCGGCACTGGCCTACAAGACGGCCTATGAGAAGGCCTATGGCGTTGGCACGGTGGCGACCTTCGGCGGTCATGCATGGGACGCCGGCCAGTTGCTCCAGCGCGCGATTCCGGTCGCGCTGAAGGCGGGCCAGCCGGGCACCGAGGCGTTCCGCGTGGCGCTGCGCGCCGCGCTCGAAAACTCGCAGGACGCGGCGGGCGCGCACGGCATCTTCAACATGAGCTCGACGGATCATGCGGGCCTCGACCAGCGCGCACGCGTGATCGTCGAGATCGTCAACAACAAGTGGAAGCTGCAGAGCGAATAACGTGCGGCGCACGGGAAAGCGCAGTGCGTTTTCCCGTGGAACACGCGCGCGCGTTACAGCGTCATTCTGGCCACTGAGAATCACGTACGAGCATGACCGGTGCGCAGCTCCGTTGCTGCGCACCGGCTTTTCACAGCCGAAGGCCGAACCGCGCCTTCGGCGGTTCTTTCCCGCATTGCCGTTTTTCGACGCCGCTGTTTTTCCAGGTTCCAGAAGGTTTCAGGAAGAGGGGAGTATGGATTTATCGATCGCCGCGATCCTCGCGCAGGACGGCATCACCACCGGTGCGATCTATGCGCTGCTAGCGCTCGCCCTGGTGCTGGTGTTTTCCGTGACGCGGGTGATCTTCATTCCGCAGGGCGAATTCGTTTCATATGGCGCGCTCACGCTCGCCGCGCTGCAATCGCAGAAGTTTCCGGCCACCTGCTGGCTGCTCGTCGCGCTCGGTGCGGCGTGCTTCCTGGTCGAGACCGCCGGGCTCGTGCGTCACGCCGAACGGCGGCGCCACGCGGCGCGCACGCTCGTGACGCTTGCCGGCAAGTATCTGCTCTTTCCCATCGCGCTCTATGCGGTCACGCGCGGCGTAGCGAGCCAGCAGTTGCCGATGCTCGTACAGATCGCGCTCACGCTTGCGATCGTGGTGCCGATGGGGCCGTTCATCTATCGCCTCGCCTATGAGCCCATCGCCGAGGCGACCACGCTGCTGCTGCTGATCGTAGCGGTGGCCGTGCACTTCGCGATGGTGGGCCTCGGGCTCGTGATGTTCGGCGCGGAAGGCTCGCGCACGAACGCGTTCTCCGACGCCACGTTCAACATCGGCAGCCTGTCGATCTCGGGCCAAAGCCTCTGGGTGATCGGCACGGCCGCCGTGTTGATCGTCGCGCTGTATCTCTATTTCGATCGCACGATCTCGGGCAAGGCGCTGCGCGCGACCTCGGTGAACCGGCTCGGCGCGCGCCTCGTCGGCATCGGCACCACGCAGGCCGGGCGGCTCGCGTTCACGCTCGCCGCGGGCCTCGGCGCGCTGTGCGGCATCCTCGTCTCGCCGCTCACCACCATCTACTACGACTCGGGCTTTCTGATCGGCCTCAAGGGCTTCGTAGGCGCCATTATCGGCGGCCTGGTGAGCTATCCGCTGGCTGCGGCAGGGTCCGTGCTCGTGGGCCTGCTGGAGTCTTACTCGTCGTTCTGGGCGAGCTCTTACAAGGAAGTGATCGTGTTCACGCTGATCATCCCCGTGCTGCTGTGGCGCTCGCTCTCGACGCCGCACGCCGAAGAGGAAGAGGAGTGACGCGATGAAACGATTCGTCATGCACAACCGCTTCTTCTGGCTGTTCCTCGTGGTGATGTTCGCGTTGCCCGTACTGCCGCATCCGGTGCACGTGCCCGAGTACTGGATCACGCTGCTCAACTACATCGGCCTGTATTCGATCGTCGCGATCGGGCTCGTGCTGCTCACCGGCATCGGCGGGATGACGAGCTTCGGGCAGGCCGCGTTCGTCGGGCTCGGGGCTTACGCGACTGCTTATCTGACGACGCAGTACGGCGTTTCGCCCTGGTTGGCACTCATCGTCGGCGTGGTGATCACGGCGCTCGTGGCGCTCGTTCTGGGGCTCGTCACGATGCGTCTGTCGGGCCACTTCCTGCCGCTCGGCACGATCGCCTGGGGCCTCGCGCTGTTCTTCCTGTTTGGCAACCTCGACATGCTCGGCAAGTACGACGGCATCAACGGCATTCCCGTGCTGAACGTGCTGGGCATCGACCTCGAATCGGGCCGCCATATCTACTACCTAATCTGGGTCGTGGTGCTTGCGTCCGTGGTGTCCGTTCAGAATCTGCTTAATAGCCGCATGGGGCGCGCGATTCGCGCGCTGCGCGGCGGCGGCATGATGGCCGAGGCCATGGGCGTGAACACCGGCTGGATGCGTGTGGTGATCTTCGTCTATGCGGCCGTGCTCGCAGCCGTTTCGGGCTTCCTGTACGCGCACTTGCAGCGCGCGGTGAACCCGACGCCGTTCGGTCTGAATCACGGCATCGAATATCTCTTCATGGCCGTGGTGGGCGGCGTGGCGCACGTCTGGGGCGCAGTGCTGGGCGCGGCGATTCTCACCGTGCTGCAGGACTGGCTGCAAACCCTGCTGCCGAAGCTGCTTGGCGAGAACGGCAACTTCGAGATCATCGTGTTCGGCATTCTGATGGTGCTGCTGCTGCAATACGCGCGGCGCGGCGTCTGGCCATTCGTGGCGCGCTTCTTCCCGCGTGGTCCGCAGGCACATGTGCCCGAGCATGCCGAGGCTTTGCCGCAGCGCAGCAAGCCGGCCACCGGCGAAATGCTGCTGACGGTGAACAAGGCGCGCAAGCAGTTCGGCGGTCTCGTGGCGGTGAACGACGTGAGCTTCGAAGTGAAGGCGGGGCAGATCATCGGCCTGATCGGTCCCAACGGTGCGGGCAAGTCGACGACCTTCAATCTCGTGACCGGCGTGCTTCAGCCGACCAGCGGTGAGATCACGTTCCGCGGCGAGCGCATCGACCGCCTCACTTCACGTGAAATCGTCGCGCGCGGTATTGGCCGCACGTTCCAGCACGTCAAGCTGCTGCCGACGATGACGGTGCTCGAGAACGTCGCCATCGGTGCGCATCTGCGGGGTCACGCGGGCGTGCTGCGCAGCGTGGCCAAACTCAATGCCACGGAAGAGGGCAGGCTCATGAGCGAGGCCGCAAAGCAGATCCGTCGCGTGGGCCTCGAACAGCATATGTATGACGAAGCGGGCAGCCTCGCGCTCGGTCAGCAACGCATCCTCGAGATCGCCCGCGCGCTGTGCTGCGATCCGACCTTGCTGCTGCTCGACGAGCCTGCGGCTGGCCTGCGTTACAAGGAAAAGCAACAGTTGGCGGCATTGCTGCGCAAGCTGAGAGAAGACGGGATGAGCGTGCTGCTGGTCGAACACGACATGGATTTCGTGATGAATCTCACCGACCGCCTCGTGGTGATGGAGTTCGGCACGCGTATCGCGGAAGGTTTGCCGCAAGAGGTGCAGAAGGATCCGGCCGTTCTGGAAGCGTATCTGGGCGGGGTGGAATGATGACGACTCCCGTACTGGAAGTTTCCGGACTCGCCGTTCGCTACGGCAAGATCGAGGCGCTGCACAAGGCGGCGATCAGGGTGGGCGCGGGGCAGATCGTCTCCGTGATCGGTCCCAACGGCGCGGGCAAGTCCACGCTGCTCAACGCCATCATGGGCGCGCTGCCCGTGACGGGACATGCGAGCGGCCGCATCGCTTATATGGGCGAGGAGATCGGCGCGCTGCCGATCGAGCGGCGCGTGGCGCGCGGCATGTGTCTCGTGCCGGAAAAGCGCGAGTTGTTCGCCTCGATGACGGTGGAGGACAACCTCGTGCTCGGCGCGTATCGCCGCAAGCGCGCCGGTGAGCGTAATTTCCTCGACCAGCTCGAACCCGTTTTCACGCTGTTTCCGCGCTTGAAAGAACGCCGCGCACAGGCGGCAGGTACGCTCTCGGGCGGCGAGCGCCAGATGCTCGCAGTCGGCCGCGCATTGATGGGCAAGCCCGATCTGCTGATGCTCGACGAGCCGAGCCTCGGTCTCGCACCGCTGATCGTGAAGGAAATCTTCCACATCATCAGCGCGCTGCGGCAAACGGGCGTCGCGACGCTGCTCATCGAGCAGAACGCCCGCGCTGCACTGCAGATTTCCGACTACGGCTACGTGCTGGAAACTGGCGACCTGGCGCTAGAAGGACCGGCGGGGGCGTTGGCGCAGAACCCGCGCGTGATCGAAACGTATCTCGGGTTGGCGAAGAAACCGGTCTGACTTCGTCTATCGCTGTAGAAATGAGCGGCGTGTTTCACGTGAAACACGCCGCTTTTTTTTGTTCAACGCCGGCGCGTCTGGGGAACAAAATTCGGGTGTGAACGGCCGAAAACCCGAAACCGTTATAATTCGCGCATACCACTTTTCCGAGAAGGCTCACGCGGTCGTTTCGTCCTTGCGTGAGGTCCCGCCATGCTTTATCCCACAGAGTTTGACGTAATCGTCGTCGGCGGCGGTCACGCCGGAACCGAGGCTGCGCTTGCCGCCGCCCGCATGGGCGTCAAGACGCTCCTGCTCACGCACAACATCGAAACGCTTGGCCAGATGAGCTGCAATCCGTCGATTGGCGGCATCGGCAAGGGCCATCTTGTCAAGGAAGTCGATGCGCTCGGCGGCGCCATGGCCGCTGCGACGGACGAGGGCGGGATCCAGTTCCGCATTCTCAATTCGTCCAAGGGCCCGGCGGTTCGGGCGACGCGCGCGCAGGCCGACCGCATTCTTTATAAGGCGGCGATCCGGCGACGTCTCGAGAATCAGCCGAATCTGTGGCTGTTCCAGCAGGCTGTGGAAGACCTGATGGTCGAAGGCGATCGCGTCGTAGGCGCCGTCACGCAGGTGGGCATCCGCTTCCGCAGCCGTGCAGTCGTGCTAACGGCGGGGACTTTCCTCGACGGCAAGATCCACGTGGGCCTGAACAACTACACGGGCGGCCGCGCTGGCGATCCCGCTGCCGTGACGCTCTCGTCGCGCCTGAAGGAGCTGAAGCTGCCGCAGGGCCGTCTCAAGACGGGCACGCCGCCGCGTATCGACGGCCGCACGATCGACTTTTCGGTGCTCGAAGAGCAGCCCGGTGACCTCGATCCGGTGCCAGTGTTCTCGTTTCTTGGCCGCGCGGAACAGCATCCGCGTCAGATTCCGTGCTGGGTCACGCACACGAACGAGCGCACCCACGACATCATTCGCGGCGGTCTCGACCGCTCGCCGATGTACACGGGCGTGATCGAAGGGGTAGGGCCGCGCTATTGCCCGTCCATCGAGGACAAGATTCATCGCTTCGCGTCCAAGGAATCGCACCAGATCTTCCTCGAACCGGAAGGCCTGACGACGAACGAGTTCTACCCGAACGGCATCTCCACGAGTCTGCCGTTCGATGTGCAGCTCGAGCTCGTGCACTCGATGCGCGGCCTCGAGCACGCGCACATCCTGCGTCCGGGCTACGCGATCGAATACGACTATTTCGACCCGCGCGGCCTCAAGGCTTCGCTCGAAACCAAGGTGATCAACGGCCTGTTTTTTGCGGGCCAGATCAACGGCACGACGGGCTATGAAGAAGCGGCAGCACAAGGCTTGCTCGCCGGAATGAACGCAGGCCTCCAGGTGCAGGGCAAGGACGCATGGTGCCCGCGCCGCGATCAGGCGTACCTTGGCGTGCTGGTCGACGATCTGGTGACGCGTGGCGTTTCCGAGCCGTATCGCATGTTCACGAGCCGAGCCGAATACCGCTTGAGCCTGCGTGAAGACAATGCGGATATGCGCCTGACGGAGATCGGCCGCGAACTGGGCGTGATTGACGACGTCCGTTGGGACGCCTTCTCCCGTAAGCGTGATGCTGTTTCACGTGAAACAGAGCGTCTGAAGTCGACGTGGGTGAACCCCAAGACGCTTTCGGCGGAAGAAGCGACGGCATTGCTCGGCAAGGCGATTGACCGCGAATACAACCTCGCGGACCTGCTGCGCCGCCCGGGCGTGACCTATGACGGCGTGTGCGGTCTGCGCGAAGGCGCTTGCGCGCCGGAAACCCCGCTCGCCGACGATGAAGTTTTGCGAGCCCAGATCAAGGAACAGATCGAAATCGGCATCAAATATCAGGGCTATATCGATCGCCAAGCCGACGAGATCGAACGCAACGGCGCGCAGGATAATACCCGTCTGCCTGAAGGCATCGATTACGCGGAAGTGCGTGGCCTGTCGTTCGAGGCGCGCCAGAAGCTGAGCCAGTTCCGCCCTGAAACGATCGGCCAGGCGTCGCGCATTTCGGGCATTACGCCCGCCGCGATTTCGTTGCTGATGGTTCACCTCAAGCGTGGCCTTGGCCGCCGTCGCCAGAATCCGGGTGCTGCAGACGAAAGCGGCCCCGACTCGACGCCGGTGGCGCAATGACGGGGCGCTCGAGGCAACCCGGCATTGCGGACCGCGACGCGCTCGCTCGTCTGCTGAAAGAGGGCGCTCAGGCGCTTGGCGTCGAACTCACCGAGCGGCAGCACGAGCAGTTGCTCGACTACGTTGCGCTGCTCGCCAAGTGGAACGCCGTGTACAACCTCACGGCGATTCGCGATCCGCGCCAGATGCTGATCCAGCACATTCTCGATTCGCTCTCGATCGTGCCGCACCTGCCGGCGCGCGCCGACGCAACGGTGCTCGATGTCGGCTCCGGCGGCGGACTGCCCGGCATCGTGCTCGCGATCGTGCGTCCGGACTGGCAGGTCACGCTCAACGATATCGTGCAGAAGAAGTCGGCGTTCCAGTCGCAGGCGAAGGCTGAACTCGGACTCGCGAACCTCTCGGTGGTGACCGGCCGGGTCGAATCGCTGCGTCCCGGCATCGAAGTATCGAAAAAATTCGATTTGATCGTGTCTCGGGCATTCGCGGATCTCGCCGATTTCGTTACACTGGCCCGTCATCTCGTTGCCGAGGGTGGCGCGATCTGGGCCATGAAGGGTGTGCACCCCGAAGGCGAGATCGAGCGTCTGCCGGCCGGAACCCGGGCGCTGAACACGATCCGCCTGAGCGTGCCGATGCTCGATGCGGAGCGCCACTTGATCGAAGTGTCGGTTGAGTCGGTCGCCGCGGCCTGAGCCGATCCGGCGATGGCCAATCGGCCGAAAGGTGCGCGAAGCAGTTGCGTCATAACGTAAGCAAACTACTTAAGGCAGTAAAAGGGACACACGAAAGATGGCAAAAATCTTCTGCGTTGCGAACCAGAAGGGCGGCGTCGGCAAGACGACGACAACGGTCAATCTCGCCGCGAGCCTCGCATCGCAGGGACAACGTGTCCTTCTCATCGACCTCGACCCGCAGGGCAACGCCACGATGGGCAGCGGCATCGACAAGGCCGCGTGCGAGAACACGGTCTACGAGGTGCTCGTCGACGGTGTCACGGTGAACGCTGCGCGCACGCGACCGGAACAGGTCGGTTACGACGTCCTGCCGGCCAACCGCGAGCTGGCCGGCGCCGAGGTGGAACTCGTGACGGTCGAGCAGCGCGAGCGGCGCCTGAAGGCCGCGCTCGCCGAAGTCGACGCCGATTACGACTTCGTCCTCATCGATTGCCCGCCGGCGCTTTCGCTGCTCACGCTCAACGGCCTGTGCGCCGCCCATGGCGTGGTGATCCCGATGCAGTGCGAATACTTCGCGCTCGAAGGTCTTTCGGATCTCATCAATACGATCAAGCAGGTCCACGCGAACATGAATCGCGACCTGAAGGTGATCGGCCTTCTGCGCGTGATGTTCGATCCGCGCATTACGTTGCAGCAGCAGGTTTCCGAGCAGTTGAAAGAGCACTTCGGCGACAAGGTCTTCGACGCCGTGATCCCGCGCAACGTCCGCCTCGCTGAAGCTCCGAGCTACGGCTTGCCGGGTGTGGTGTTCGATCGCGCCTCGCGCGGCGCACAGGCCTATGTGCAGTTCGGCGCGGAAATGATCGAGCGCGTGCGCGCACTCTGACGAGACTGGGGAAGCACGATGAATGCAGTAGCACGGAAGAAGGGGCTGGGCCGGGGGCTGGAAGCATTGCTCGGCGGCAGCGCGGACATCACCGAGGCGGTGAAGATCGACGGCGCGCCTAACACGCTGCCGCTCACGCAGATGCAGGCCGGCAAGTATCAGCCGCGCACGCGCATGGACGAGGGCGCGCTCCAGGAGCTGGCCGCGAGCATTCGCGCGCAGGGTCTGATGCAGCCGATTCTCGTGCGCCCGGTTGCGACGGGGCGCTATGAAATCATCGCGGGCGAGCGACGCTTCCGTGCTGCGCACATCGCTGGCCTCACCGAAGTGCCGGTGCTCGTGAAGGATGTGCCCGACCAGGCCGCCGCCGCCATGGCACTGATCGAGAACATCCAGCGCGAGGACCTGAATCCGCTGGAAGAGGCGCAGGGCATCCAGCGCCTGCTCGACGAGTTCAGCTTCACGCACGAGCAGGCGGCCGAGTCGGTGGGACGCTCGCGCAGCGCGGTGTCGAACCTGCTGCGTTTGCTCAATCTCGCGGCGCCCGTGCAGACCATGCTGCTGGCCGGCGACCTCGACATGGGCCACGCCCGTGCGCTGCTCGCCGTGGACGCGGCCACGCAGATCACGCTGGCGAACCAGGTGGTCAACAAGCGGATGTCGGTGCGTGAAACGGAGAAGCTCGTTTCGGCCACCACGAAGGCCGCACCGGCAGTCAAGGCGAAGGCCGCGCACGATGGCGGGCGCGACACGCGCCGCCTCGAAGAGGAATTGTCGGACCTGCTCGCCGCATCGGTGAAGATCAAGCTCGGCCGACGCGGACGAGGGCAGCTCACGGTCGACTTCGGCGACCTCGATGCGCTCGACGGCATCCTGCTGCGCCTGCGCGGCGAAACGGCCGCGTGATGGGCGCGATGCACGTCGCCACGGCAAACGCGCGCGCCGGCGCATAAATCCGGTGCGCGAATCGGAGCAGGGGGCGCCTGAGCCCTTGAGCCTGTTGCGCCGCATCGGCGCATTCGCCGTTTCGGAGCCGGTGCTCGCGATCCTCATCGTGGCGTTCGTGGCGTTGCAGATTTACGCACCTCGTCCCATCGCCTCGCTGCCCGCACTTGTCGACTGGCAAACGGTGATGACCCTCGCGGGTCTGCTCATTCTGACGAAGGGTATCGAATATTCAGGACTGCTGACCTGGCTCGCGCACAAGCTCGTCCACTACATTCACTCGGAGCGCGGGCTCGCGTTGCTGCTCGTCGCGCTGGCCGCGGTGCTGGCGATGATCGTGACCAACGATGTGGCGCTTTTCGTCGTGGTGCCGCTCGTGCTGTCGCTGCACAAGCTCACGCCGCTGCCGCTCAAGCGCCTCGTGATCGTCATCGCGCTTGCCGTGAACGCGGGGTCGGTGCTCACGCCGCTCGGCAACCCGCAGAACCTGTTTCTCTGGCAGGTGAGCGGGGTATCGTTCGGACGCTTCGTCGTGGGGCTCGCACCGCTTTGCGCGTTGCTCATGGCGATGCTCATCCTGCTCACAGCGTTTCTTTTCAAGACCGTACCGCTCGATCTCTCGAAAGACGCCGCGCCGCAGCGCGTCGACCGGGCGCTTGCGAGCGTGGCGGCTGTGCTCTTCGTCGCGTTCGTGCTGCTCGCCGATGCGCACCACGCAGGCGTTGCACTTGCCGCCGTCGCCGCGGGCTTTGTGATCTGGCGAATTCGCATCGTGCTCAAGATCGACTGGCTGCTGCTGCTGATCTTCGTGCTGATGTTCATCGTCCTGCGCAGCGTGGCCGCGCTGCCCGCCATCCATCACGCGCTGACGTCACTGTCGCTGCAAACGCCGATGCGCGCTTTTGCCGCAGGGGCGGTGCTGTCGCAAGTGATTAGCAATGTTCCGGCCGCCATTGTGCTCGCGGGTTTCACGCACGACTGGCGCGCGCTCGCGTTCGGCGTGAGCGTGGGGGGCTTCGGGGTGGCCATCGGCTCGCTGGCGAACCTCATCGCCGTGCGTCTGTCCGGCCAGCGCGGCGTGTGGTTGCTGTTTCACCTGGTCGCTGTGCCGTTCTGGATCGCGGCCTTTTTGGGCGGCGCGCTGCTGCTGCATCTGTTCTGACGGCACCCCGTCCCACATCCTGGCGCATAGCCCGGATTGCGCGCCAGATGGGCTCGAAATTACCTGGTCATCCTGATGATTGCGCTTTGCCTGCTGCATCCCTTACAGTTACCGGTCACACCCTCGCGGCGCGGAGTTTTCCGCATCATGAAGTCGCATTTCACGGGTGTTATTGAAGGGCCTAAAGTCTTGAATTGCCTGCAACTATCGCTTACAATCGCCCGGATTTATTTGGTTGGCGATGCCGTAAGTACGCTGTAATAAAACGCGTGCAAGGCGAATTTCCGGAATAAAGCGATGGTGGGTCAGAGGCCAGACGAAGCGCCGCAGGCGCATGAAGGGCCCGATGTACCGCCGGGCGCAGCCGGAGCATCCAGCCGGGGGCAGGATGCAGCGGCAAGAACTTCCGGACGCGTTGTATCCAAAGCGGATCACAACGCGCGCTGGGATGAACTGGACGCCAGCCAGCAAGATAACAACGACATCGTTCCGCTCACCCGGGCCGAAGCCGAGCAAATTTTCGGCGCACAGGTGAGTCGCCCATCGCGCGTCACGCCGTTTCGTGTCGTCGCGGCGCAAGTGGTTTTGTCCCTGGTTGCAACGTTGGCGTGGTGGCTGTTTTATAAGCCGCCGGGCAGTGCTGCGTTGTCGGCCTTCCTGGGCGGAGCGATCTGCTGGTTACCCGGTGCGCTGTTCGCGGCGCGCCTGAAGCAGTTGAGCAGGGCGGGCACCGTATTTAACTGGATGCTCGGTGAAGCCTTCAAGATGGGGGCGACGATTGCGATGTTCGTCGCCATCGCGTTCTGGTATCACGACGTGCTGTGGATTCCGCTGCTCGTCACGTACCTGATCGCACTAAAGACATACTGGATCGCGCTCGCGTGGCGCTGACCCGCCAACATCGCGCCGCCTCAAGTCAGGGCGTCGAAGCGATGACGGTGGAAGTTAGCTGGCCGATGCGAAGCAGATAAGACACGATCCACGGCGGCGCGTTCCCGCAATACAGTATTGCGGCGGGAACGGCCGAAAACGATTTTCGACAATTTGGGTGGCTCTAACGATATGGCAGCTAGCGAAGGAACGAGCGGACCGGGTCCGTCCGAGTACATTGCTCACCACTTGCAGAACTTTGCGACCTCGCACCAGACGTCGATCGTCGACTTCAGCGTCTGGAACATCGACACGCTGTTCTGGTCGATTCTGTGCGGCGTAGTGACGATCCTCATCCTGCGCCTCGCTGCGCGCAAGGCGACCCCGGGCGTACCGGGCCGCTTCCAGTGCGCCATCGAAATGCTGGTAGAGATGGTCGAGGACCAGTCCAAGTCCATCGTCCATGGCAACCGCGCATTCATCGCACCGCTCGCGCTGACCGTGTTCATCTGGGTCGCGCTCATGAACTCCCTCGACTTCATTCCCGTCGACCTGCCCACGCGCGTGATCGGCTGGCTCGGCCTGTCCGAAGCGCTGCCGCACCAGCGCATCGTCCCGACTGCCGACCTCAACGGCACGTTCGGCATCGCGCTCGGCGTGTTCGTGCTGATGATTTACTACAACCTCAAGATCAAGGGTCCTGGCGGCTTCGCACACGAACTGCTCTCGGCCCCGTTCGGCGCGCATCCGCTGCTGTGGATCCCGAACCTTGCACTGAACATCATCGAGTTCGTCGCCAAGACGGTTTCGCTCGCCCTGCGGTTGTTCGGCAACATGTATGCAGGCGAGCTGCTGTTCCTGCTGATCGCGCTGCTGGGCGGTCTGTGGAGCTTCGGCGCGGACACGACGGTGCTTGGCTTCATCGGCCACGTGATTGCGGGCAGCGTCTGGGCGATCTTCCACATTCTGATCGTTCTGCTGCAGGCGTTCATTTTCATGATGCTGACGCTGGTGTACATCGGCCAGGCACACGACAAGCACTAAGTGCTCGTCAAACCAGATTTGCAGTTTTAAATCCCCAGTTCCAGAAAATCTCAATAAGGAGTGATCATGCAAGCTTTCATCGCCAACATCCAGGGTTTCACGGCCATCGGTATCGGCATCATCATCGGCCTGGGTGCAATCGGCGCCTGTATCGGTATCGGCCTGATGGGCGGCAAGTACATCGAAGCCTGCGCACGTCAGCCTGAACTGATGAACCCGCTGCAGACGAAGATGTTCCTGCTGGCTGGTCTGATCGATGCAGCGTTCCTGATTGGCGTTGGTGTTGCAATGCTGTTCGCGTTCGCTAACCCGCTGCTCTCGAAGCTCGCGGGCTAAGTTCCCTGGAAGGTTGCGCCTGACCTATAACGGGTAGTGGGCGCATGGCGGAACGGGAGACGAGGCGCTGATCGAGTTTCACAACCGATGAGCGCCTTGCCGTTTCAATTCCCCGGAATAGCAACGATTAAGGAAACACCGTGAATCTCAACGCAACCCTGTTTGCGCAAATGGTCGTGTTCCTGATCCTCGCGTGGTTCACGATGAAGTTCGTGTGGCCGCCGTTGATCAACGCCCTCGACGAGCGCTCGAAGAAGATCGCAGACGGCCTCGCCGCTGCGGAAAAGGGCAAGGCGGAACTCGAAGCGGCGCACAAGCGCGTCGGCGAAGAGCTCGCTACGGCCCGTAACGAGGGTCAAAGCCGTATCGCCGACGCTGAAAAGCGCGCACTGGCGGTCGCAGAAGAAATCAAGGCCCAGGCACACGCCGAAGCGGCGCGCATCATCGCTCAGGCGAAGGCCGACGCCGACCAGCAGGTGGTCAAGGCACGCGAAGCCCTGCGCGCCGAAGTCGCCGCCCTCGCCGTGCAAGGCGCCGAGCAGATCCTGAAGCGCGAAGTCGATCAGTCGGCCCACGCCGAACTGCTGAATCAACTGAAAGCCGAGCTCTGATCATGGCCGAACTTGCAACCATCGCCCGCCCGTACGCAGAAGCATTGTTTGGCGTGGCCGAAGCTGGTGACACCGCCGCCTGGTCCACGCTCGTTTCGGAGCTGGCACAGGTTGCGGCCTTGCCCGAGGTGCAGTCGGTCGCGACGAGCCCGAAGGTGAGCCATGCCCAGGTCGCCGAGCTGCTGCTCGCGGCGGTGAAGTCGCCGGTCAAGGAATCGGCCGAGGTGAAGAACCTCGTGCAGATGCTGATCGAGAATCATCGCCTGGCACTGCTGCCGGAAATCCAGACGCAGTTCGAAGCGCTCAAGAACGCCAAGGCAGGTGCTGCTGACGCAGTGATCGTCAGCGCGTTCCCGCTCGAAGGCGCCCAGTTGAACGACCTCGTCGCCAGCCTCGAACGCAAGTTCAAATGCAAGCTGAAGCCGACCGTCGAGATCGACAACTCGCTCATCGGCGGCGTGCGCGTCACGGTCGGCGACGAAGTGCTCGATACCTCGGTCCGCGCGCGGCTCGCCAGCATGCAGGCGGCGTTGACCGCCTGAGCGCCTCGATTCCAGTAATCGGGCGCGGCGGCTGGCACGCAACAGAATTGAACATCAGGAGCGAATAATGCAACTCAATCCCTCTGAGATCAGCGAGCTGATCAAGAGCCGGATCCAGGGCCTTGAAGCGAGCGCAGACGTTCGCAATCAGGGCACCGTGATCTCCGTGACCGACGGTATCGTGCGTATCCACGGCCTGTCGGACGTGATGCAGGGCGAAATGCTCGAATTCCCGGGCAATACCTTCGGCCTCGCGCTGAACCTCGAGCGCGACTCGGTCGGCGCCGTGATTCTGGGTGAGTACGAGCACATCTCGGAAGGCGACATCGTCAAGACGACGGGCCGCATTCTCGAAGTGCCGGTTGGCCCCGAACTGATCGGCCGCGTGGTCGACCCGCTCGGCAACCCGATCGACGGCAAGGGCCCGGTCAACGCCAAGATGACCGACGCGATCGAAAAGATCGCTCCGGGCGTGATCTGGCGTGAAGGCGTGTCGCAGCCGGTGCAAACGGGTCTGAAGTCGATCGACTCGATGGTGCCGATCGGCCGTGGCCAGCGTGAGCTGATCATCGGCGACCGTCAGTGCGGCAAGACCGCGGTGGCCGTCGACACGATCATCAACCAGAAGGGCAAGGACCTCATCTGTATTTACGTCGCCATCGGTCAGAAGGCTTCGTCGATCCAGAACGTGCTGCGCAAGCTCGAAGAAACGGGCGCGATCGAATACACGATCGTCGTTGCCGCTTCGGCTTCGGAATCGGCCGCGCTGCAGTACCTCGCACCGTATGCCGGCTGCACGATGGGCGAATACTTCCGCGACCGCGGTCAAGACGCCCTGATCATCTATGACGACTTGACCAAGCAAGCCTGGGCATACCGTCAGATCTCGCTGCTGCTGCGCCGCCCGCCGGGCCGTGAAGCCTACCCCGGCGACGTGTTCTATCTCCACTCGCGTCTGCTCGAGCGCGCCGCGCGCGTGTCGGCCGACTACGTCGAGAAGTTCACGAACGGCGAAGTGAAGGGCAAGACGGGTTCGCTCACCGCACTGCCGATCATCGAAACGCAAGCCGGCGACGTGACCGCATTCGTTCCGACGAACGTGATCTCGATTACCGACGGCCAGATCTTCCTGGAAACCGACCTCTTCAACGCAGGCATCCGCCCGGCAATCAACGCCGGCGTGTCGGTGTCGCGTGTGGGTGGTGCGGCTCAAACGAAGGTCGTGAAGAAGCTGTCGGGCGGTATCCGTACCGACCTCGCGCAGTACCGTGAACTGGCTGCATTCGCCCAGTTCGCATCGGACCTCGACGAAGCGACCCGCAAGCAGCTCGAGCGCGGCCGCCGCGTGACGGAACTGCTCAAGCAGCCGCAGTATCAGCCGCTGCAAGTGTGGGAACTGGCTGTTGCGCTGTTCTCGGCGAACAACGGCTACCTCGACGATATCGACGTCAAGGACGTCCTGCCGTTCGAAAAGGGCCTGCGCGAATACCTGAAGTCGAAGCACGCTGACCTCGTCGCGCGCATCGAGGACAAGAAGGACCTGTCGAAGGACGACGAGAACGCGCTCCACGCGGCTCTCAAGGACTTCAAGAAGTCCGGCGCATATTGATCCGTCCGGGAATCAAACACGATAAACGGACTGGGACCCGGGTAAGCGCTGAATGAAGCGCTGACCCGGGTCGACAAAGGAGCAAAGCAATGGCTGGAATGAAGGAAATTCGCGGCAAGATCAAGAGCGTGCAAAACACGCGCAAGATCACCAAGGCGATGGAAATGGTCGCGGCGTCGAAAATGCGCCGTGCCCAGGAGCGCATGCGCGCCGCCCGCCCGTATGCCGACAAGGTCCGCGACATCGCTGCGCACATGAGCCGTGCGAACCCCGAGTACCGCCACCCGTTCATGGTGGAAAACACCGGTGCGAAGGTCGCAGGCGTGATTCTCGTCACGACCGACAAGGGTCTGTGCGGCGGGATGAACACCAACGTGCTGCGCGCGACGCTGCAGAAGTTCAAGGAGCTGGAAGCATCCGGCACGACGATCGAAGCAACTGCGATCGGCAGCAAGGGCCTCGGTTTCCTGAATCGTCTGCGCGCGAAGGTCGTCTCGAACGTTGTGCAACTCGGCGACACGCCGCACCTCGAAAAGCTGATCGGCGCGATCAAGGTGCAGCTCGACCAGTACTCGGAAGGCAAGCTTTCCGCCGTGTACCTCGCGTACACGCGCTTCGTCAACACGATGAAGCAGGAGCCTGTAATCGAGCAACTGCTGCCGCTGTCGGCCGAGCGTCTGGAAGCGGATGACGACGGCACGACGCCGAAGTCGGCGTGGGACTACATCTACGAGCCGGACGCGCAAACCGTCGTGGACGAACTGCTGGTGCGCTATGTCGAAGCTCTGGTCTATCAGGCCGTGGCGGAAAACATGGCTTCGGAGCAGTCGGCCCGTATGGTGGCGATGAAGGCGGCGTCGGACAACGCGAAGACGGTCATCAACGAACTGCAGCTCTCGTACAACAAGAGCCGCCAGGCCGCGATTACGAAGGAACTTTCGGAAATCGTCGGCGGCGCAGCAGCCGTTTGATCAAGCGACGAGCGCGAACCGATTGCGAAACCGCGCCGGTGTATGCCGGTGAGCGAGTGAAGAATTCAGGTATCTAAAGGAAAATCGATGAGTACAACTGCTTTGGTAGAAGGCAAGATCGTACAGTGCATCGGCGCGGTGATCGACGTGGAATTCCCGCGCGAGAGCATGCCGAAGATCTACGACGCGCTGATTCTCGAAGGGTCGGAACTGACCCTGGAAGTGCAGCAGCAGCTGGGCGACGGCGTTGTCCGCACCATCTGTCTGGGTTCGGCTGACGGCCTGCGCCGCGGCACCGTGGTCAAGAACACGGGCAACCCCATCCGCGTGCCGGTCGGCAAGCCGACCCTCGGCCGCATCATGGACGTGCTCGGCCGTCCGATCGACGAAGCTGGCCCGATCGTGAGCGAAACGACGCGCTCGATCCACCAGAAGGCTCCGGCGTTCGACGAGCTGTCGCCGTCGGCGGAACTGCTCGAAACCGGCATCAAGGTTATCGACCTGATCTGCCCGTTCGCAAAGGGCGGCAAGGTCGGTCTGTTCGGTGGTGCTGGCGTGGGCAAGACCGTCAACATGATGGAGCTCATCAACAACATCGCCAAGGAACACGGTGGTTTCTCCGTGTTTGCGGGCGTGGGCGAGCGTACCCGTGAGGGCAACGACTTCTACCACGAAATGAAGGACTCGAACGTTCTCGACAAGGTCGCGCTGGTGTACGGCCAGATGAACGAGCCGCCGGGCAACCGTCTGCGCGTCGCGCTGACCGGTCTGACGATGGCCGAGCACTTCCGCGACGAAGGCCTCGACGTGCTGTTCTTCGTCGACAACATCTACCGTTTCACGCTGGCTGGCACCGAAGTGTCGGCACTGCTCGGCCGTATGCCGTCGGCAGTGGGCTATCAGCCGACGCTGGCTGAAGAAATGGGCAAGCTGCAAGAGCGCATCACGTCGACCAAGAAGGGCTCGATTACGTCGGTTCAGGCCGTGTACGTCCCTGCGGACGACTTGACCGACCCGTCGCCGGCTACGACCTTCGGCCACCTGGACGCAACCGTCGTGCTGTCGCGTGACATCGCCTCGCTGGGTATCTACCCGGCAGTCGACCCGCTCGACTCGACCTCGCGCCAGATCGACCCGAACGTGATCGGCGAAGAGCACTACTCGATCACGCGCGGCGTGCAGCAAACGCTGCAGCGCTACAAGGAACTGCGCGACATCATCGCGATTCTGGGCATGGACGAACTGTCGCCGGAAGACAAGCTGACGGTGGCCCGCGCTCGCAAGATCCAGCGTTTCCTGTCGCAGCCGTTCCACGTCGCGGAAGTCTTCACGGGCTCGCCGGGCAAGTACGTGCCGCTGAAGGAAACGATTCGCGGCTTCAAGATGATCGTTGACGGCGAATGCGATCACCTGCCGGAGCAGGCGTTCTACATGGTCGGCACGATCGACGAAGCCTTCGAAAAGGCCAAGAAGATCCAGTAAGGGTTAGTTGCCGAAGTGCGGATAAGTCGCGCGACTTATCCGCCACAGCAGCCAATTAATCCCCAAGGAGTCGACACATATGGCAGCAACCATCAAGGTAGACGTCGTCAGCGCCGAAGAGAGCATCTTCGACGGCCAGGCGAAGTTCGTCGCGCTTCCGGGCGAGGCGGGCGAGCTGGGCATTCTGCCGGGGCACACGCCGCTCATCACGCGTATTCGTCCGGGCGCAGTGCGCATCGTGGCGGAAGACGGCGGTGAAGAGTTCGTGTTCGTCGCCGGCGGCATTCTCGAAGTGCAGCCGGGCGCCGTCACGGTGCTCGCCGACACCGCGATCCGCGGCAAGGATCTCGACGAGGCGAAGGCTACGGAAGCGCGCAAGCGCGCTGAAGAGACGCTGCAGAACGCCGGCTCGAACCTCGAGTACGCCACCGCCCAGGCTGAACTGGCCTACGCGGTCGCGCAGCTCGCGGCGATCCAGCGCCTGCGCAAGATGAACCAGCACTAATGGGTTCTCGTACGCGCCCCCTCGTGGGGCCGCGTTCGAAGCAAAAAAGGGCTCCCCGGTTGGGGAGCCCTTTTTGCATGTGCGCGCCCGTGGGCGGGCACGGCCCAATGGCACCGCGATGAAAAACGCGGCATAAATGCCGTGAGCCACGGAGGTCGACCAAAACGCTCCGGCATACTTGACGTTTACGGAAAGGTAATGCCAAATCATGCGTTCGCAGCCGGCCCAGACCCTGCGGGTAAGACTTGATGCCGCCCCCAGTCAAGCCGGTGGCACAATGGTTTTCAAATTCATTTCAAACGCGGGAGTGACGCTCCCCAGGAGACAGCCATCATGGCAATCGACGCAGCAGGCGCGCGCGCCGCGCCCGGTGTACCTGAGCCGCTCATCGCGCCGAAAGACGGGCTTTCCTACGTGCGAGGCACGTCCGACGTACCGCTCAGCGACGCGACTCTCGGCACGTTCCTGCAGGAGACCGCCAACCGCTTCCCCGAGCGGCCTGCCGTGGTGTTCCGCGAGCAGGGCATCCGCTGGAACTGGCGCGAGTTCGCCGCAGAAGTGGACGTGCTCGCGGCCGGTTTTGCCGAGCTAGGCATCGTCAAGGGAGATCGCGTCGGCATCTGGTCGCCCAATCGCGTCGAATGGCTGCTCACCCAGTTTGCGACCGCGCGCATCGGTGCGGTGCTCGTCAACATCAATCCCGCCTATCGTCTTGCCGAACTCGAATACGCGCTGAACAAGGTCGGCTGCAAGGCGATCGTCTCGGCGGAGAGCTTCAAGACCTCGAAGTATCTGGAGATGCTGCAGACGCTCGCGCCCGAGCTTGCGAGCGCCACGCCCGGCCAGTTGCAGGCCGCTCGCCTGCCCGAACTGCGCGCGGTCGTGCGCATGTGCGACACGGCCACCGCCGGCATGCTCTGCTTCAGCGAACTCGTGGAGATGGGCCGCGAGCGCATTGCCCGCGACGGCACGGCGTGGCTCGACGCGATCAACGCGACGCTATCGCCCGACGAGGCCATCAACATCCAGTTCACGAGCGGCACGACCGGTAATCCGAAGGGCGCGACGCTCACGCACCGCAACGTGCTCAACAACGGACGTTTCATCGCCCAGGCGATGCGCCTCACCGAAGAAGATTCGCTTTGCATTCCGGTGCCGCTCTATCACTGCTTTGGCATGGTGCTCGCGGTGCTCGCGTGCGTATCCGTTGGCGCGAACATGGTGTTCCCGGGGGAGGCGTTCGATCCGCGCGCGACGCTCGAAGCCGTCTCGGAAGAGGGCTGCACGGCCTTGCACGGCGTGCCCACGATGTTCATCGCGGAGCTCGATCATCCGGAGTTCGCACGCTTCGATCTTTCGAAGCTGCGCACGGGCATCATGGCCGGCTCGCCGTGCCCGATCGAGACGATGAAGCGCGTGGTCTCCAGGATGCATCTCGCCGAAATCACGATCGCCTACGGCATGACGGAAACGAGCCCGGTGTCGTTCCAGAGCTCGACCACCGACCCGCTCGACAAGCGCACGACCACCGTGGGCCGCATTCAGCCGCATCTCGAAGTGAAGATCGTCGACGCGCTCGGCAATATCGTGCCGGTGGGCGAAACGGGCGAGCTGTGCACGAAGGGCTATTCGGTGATGCAGGGCTACTGGGGCGACGCGGAGAAGACGGCCGAGTCGATCGTCGATGGCTGGATGCATACGGGCGATCTCGCGACGATCGATGCCGAAGGCTACTGCAACATCGTCGGTCGCCTCAAGGACATGCTGATCCGCGGCGGCGAGAACATCTATCCGCGAGAGATCGAAGAGTTTCTGTTCCGCCACCCAAAGGTGCAGT
Source organism: Paraburkholderia nodosa (assembly GCF_001718195.1). Lineage (GTDB taxonomy): Bacteria > Pseudomonadota > Gammaproteobacteria > Burkholderiales > Burkholderiaceae > Paraburkholderia > Paraburkholderia nodosa_A. Next base: position 166,133 of record NZ_MCNV01000006.1, on the reverse strand, counting down.
CCGCGCAGGTGTTCGGCGTGCCCGATGCGAAGTACGGCGAGGAAGTGTGCGCGTGGATCGTGCTCCGCCCGGGCGAAGCGGCAACGGCCGAGGAGATTCAGGCATTCTGCCAGGGGCAGATTGCCCACTACAAGATCCCGAAGTACATCCGCTTCGTCGACGAACTGCCGATGACCGTGACAGGCAAGGTGCAGAAGTTCGTGATGCGCGCGCGCATGATCGACGAACTCAAGATCAACGAGCAGAAAACGGCTTGATACGAGGTTCGATGCAATGCCGCGGCGGACGATTCAAGGCGTCGCTGCGGCATTGCAGAACGCGCAAAAATAGTCGGGAAACCGAACGATCATTTGACGCTGGAGGGAGTGGGGGCAGAGCGATGCCTGTTGAATAACGAAACGTACAGGCGAAAAAAAAGCGGGCCTGGAGCCCGCTAAAAACCACACGCTACGGGGTTAGCGCGAGGAGACCAAAGGAGGAGCCGGGTCATGAAACGTCTTCGACGCCGGTCACGGCTCCAACAAGGATGCCCCTCGAGAGGGCTTCGGCATAGGGCCGACCGGCTGGTGTTTTGTGTCCGCTCACACTGGCACCGCGCCACATCCGTGTTGAAACCGTTGAAGGCATTGTGGGCGAATTAAGATAGGTTCGCGGTAACAAAGTGTTTCAGGTTGTAACGCCCGTCAGATAAGGCTCTGCGGCGCTTTTTGCCATCCTGAGCGTTTCGCGGAAGTCATTTTTACCGCTATTTTTCGAGGCTGCCTGACAGCCTTAATCGCAACTCGCGCGCGAGGATTCGAATCGCATGAAGGAAGGCCCACCGCATGGGCCTTTTTACGCATGACGCGTACGGTACAGATTTACCGGGTGCGCACATGCGCAATGCGTCGGCATTGCGCTCGCGCGTGGAATGCAAACTTTGCGTGCCTCGTGTGACCCCATGTTCTGCAACTCATCGTAGCAATTCGAAGGGCCATAACAATGCGGCGCGATTCAACACTTCACTTCAGCCACTTGTCGGAGATTGCCTGATATTCGCCGCTCGCGCGCGCAAGGTGCAGCCACTGATCGACATACTGCTGGAACACCACGTCGCCGCGCGGCACCATCCACGCTTTTTCGCCGTACTGAAACGGCTTGTCGGGATGCACCGAACACAGCCCCGGGTTGAGCTTCTGCTGCAACATGGTCTCGGAGGCGTCGGTCACCATGACGTCGGCCTTGCCCGCGAGAATCTGTTTGAAGATCGTCACGTTGTCCGGGTACATGATGAGATTCGCATTCGGCAGGAACTGCTTCGCGAAGCGCTCGTTCGTGCCGCCCGGATTCACGATCACGCGCACCGAAGGCTGGTTGATCTGCTCAACGGTCTGATACTTCTTGACGTCCGCGCATCGCACGATCGGCGTCTTGCCGTCGACCTGATAAGCCTCGGTGAAGAACGCGCGCTTCTGGCGCTCGAGCGTCGTGGAGACGCCGCCCACTGCAACGTCGCACTTCGCGAGGAAGTCGTTCATGAGGTTCGACCACGACGTCTTCACGAACTCGGCCTTCACGCCCAGCGACTTCGCAAGCGACTGGGTCATGTCGATGTCGATGCCTTCGAACGTGCCGTCCTGCCTGTAGAACGAGTAGGGCTTGTAGTCGCCGGTCGTGCAGGCGCGCAGCGTGCCGCGCGCGATGATTTCGTCGAGGCGCGACGGGGCCGTGGCGCTCTGCGCACCGTTGGCGGGGGTACCGGCGGACTGGCTCGTGGCGCACGCGCTCAGCAAAGCGGCGCTAACGATCGTCAGGCCGAGGGCGGCTTTTTTCATCGTGTCTCCAGATCTGGTTTTGGTTGATGTAATGTTTTGGAAAGCCGTCTGATGATAGTCCTCGCGTACGCGGCCGTTAAGCGCGGACTTACCTGGGTAGGCAGGCCTATACTTCAGTGGCATTGCGCTTTCTGATCCCGCCCATCAGGGGCATGACGCGACGGCCGCTCCGGTAAAATGGCCGCTTGCTTCCGAACCTTGGCGCGACTTCGCGCATCCAGCACGTGGCCCACACTCTCCTGAACGACACCTTCCTGCGCGCGCTGCTGCGCCAGCCGACCGAGTACACGCCGATCTGGCTGATGCGCCAGGCAGGCCGCTATCTGCCGGAGTACAACGCCACGCGCAGCCGCGCGGGCAGCTTCCTCGGCCTCGCGAAGAATCCCGATTACGCGACGGAGGTCACGCTCCAGCCGCTCGAGCGCTATCCGCTCGACGCCGCGATCCTGTTCTCCGACATTCTCACGATTCCGGACGCGATGGGCCTTGGCCTCTCGTTCCAGGCGGGTGAAGGGCCGAAGTTCGCGCACCCCGTGCGTACCGAAGAAGACGTGGCGCGGCTCGCCGTGCCGGATATCGGCGCGACGCTCGGCTACGTGACCGACGCCGTACGCGAAATCCGCCGCGCGCTCACCAATGCAGAAGGGCACCAGCGTGTGCCGCTGATCGGCTTCTCGGGCAGCCCTTGGACGCTCGCCTGCTACATGGTCGAAGGTGGCGGCTCGGACGACTTCCGCACGGTGAAGTCGATGCTGTACGCGCGCCCCGACCTCATGCAACGCATTCTCGAAGTGAACGCGCAGGCGGTGGCGGCCTATCTGAACGCGCAGATCGAAGCCGGTGCGCAGGCCGTGATGATCTTCGACACCTGGGGCGGCGCGCTCGCGGACGGCGCGTACCAGCGCTTCTCGCTGGCGTACATCGCGCAGGTCGTGGCGCAGCTCAAGCGCGAGCACGACGGCGAGCGCGTGCCCGTGATCACCTTCACGAAGGGCGGCGGCCTCTGGCTCGACGAAATCGCCAATACGGGCGTGGACGCCGTTGGCCTCGACTGGACCGTCAACCTCGGGCGCGCGCGCGAGCGCGTGGGCGAGCGCGTGGCGCTGCAGGGCAACCTCGACCCCACGGTGCTGTTCGCTTCGCCGGCCGCGATTCGCGAGCAGGCGCGTGCGGTACTGGACAGCTTTGGCGCGCACCCGGGCCACGTGTTCAACCTCGGCCACGGCATTTCGCAGTTCACGCCGCCCGAAAGCGTGGCCGAACTCGTGGACGAAGTGCATCGCCACAGCCGCGCGATCCGCGCGACCGGTGCGTGACGTTTTTGATGCGCCGCACCAAGCTGGGCTCCGGGCGTCAGGGTATGACCGGGCTCAAGAGGCCATCCAGACGCCATCGCGGTCCTGTCAAGACTTGACTTATACACACTTGCCTCGTTGCGGCGCGCAAGAGGGAAAGGTTGTCGCAGGCGCCCGTTCAGGTCTGCGCAGAATCAATCAGACCCTTGACAGACAAGGCTTTCGGCGCTCCACGGCGCTGTGTGCGGTATCCCACATAACGACGACACGCGGGCGCGCTGCGGCGGCGCCCGGGAAGTTCTCAACAAAGTTATCCACAGGCGCAGATTCGGGGGCGCGATTGTTCTGCGGAATCCAAAACTTAGCGCGAAATCTCAAGTATTACTTGAGGTTTGCATGTCTGTGCGGTGGCGTACGGAACTTCCCTAGGAGTAAGGCATGACAGGGCAGTACGTGCGCGTGGCGCTGGACCATCCACTGGATGCGCTCTACGACTATCGCTATGGCTTCGACAGCGCGCCGGAGCCCGGTATGCTCGTGCGCGTGCCGTTCGGACGTCGCGACGTCGTCGGCCTGATCTGCGAAGTGACCACTCACAGCGACGTGCCCGCGAACAAGCTCCGCGACGTAAGCGCGGTGTGCGCCGCCTGTCCGCCGCTTTCGGCGCAATGGCTCGCGCTGGCTGGCTTTGCCGCCGACTACTATCAGCGGGGCCTGGGCGAGGTCGCGTTGCCGGCGCTGCCACAGGCGCTGCGCGATCCGTCGCGCTGGGCGCGCCTGCTCGCCCCCGAGGAGCGCTACCGTCTTTCGCCGCAAGGGCGCGCCGAGTTGCCCGACGCGTTGCCGGCGCGCGCCCAGGCGCTGCGCCGTCTCGCGCAGGCGCTCGTTGATGCCGGCGAACTCGACGCCGCCGCGGCTCGCGCGCTGCATCCGAAGGCGATTGCGACGCTCGAGGCCTGGTGCGAAGCGGGCTGGGTCGAGCATGAGTCCATTGCGGTCGGCGCGGCCGCCAGTGCAGCCCACAGCGCCGCGCAGACGGCCGCCATGGTGGACGTCCCGCGCCTGAGCGACGAACAGGCCGAAGCCGTGGAAGCCATCGGCGAGGCGAGCGGGTTCGCGCCCTTCCTGTTGCACGGCGTGACGGGCAGCGGCAAGACCGAGGTCTATCTGCGCGCGCTCGCGGCGCTGCTCGAGCGCGACCCGGGCGCCCAGGCGCTCGTGCTGGTCCCGGAAATCAATCTCACGCCGCAGTTCGAGGCGGCGTTTCGCACGCGCTTCGCGGCCACGCTCGCCGACGAGGCCATCGTCACGCTTCACAGCGGCCTCGCGGAAGGCGAGCGCGCCCGCAACTGGCTCGCGGCACACACGGGCCGCGCGCGCATCGTGCTCGGCACGCGGCTCGCGGTGCTGGCCTCGCTGCCGCGTCTCTCGATGCTCGTGATCGACGAGGAGCACGACCCCGCCTACAAGCAGCAGGAAGGGCTGCGCTACTCGGCGCGCGACCTCGCGGTATGGCGTGCGAAGCAGCTGGGCGTGCCGGTCGTGCTCGGCTCGGCCACGCCGTCGCTCGAAAGCTGGTGGCAGGCCGAGCAGGGCCGCTACACGCGCCTCACGCTCTCGCGCCGCGCAATTGCCGACGCGGTGCTGCCCACCGTCAAGCTGATCGATCTCGAAGAGGAGCGCCGGCGGGGCCGCGCTTCGTTCGAAGGGCTCTCCGGGCCCCTGGTCGCGGCGATGAAGGCGCGCCTCGAGCGCGGCGAGCAGAGTCTCGTGTTCCTGAACCGTCGCGGTTATGCGCCTACGCTCGCTTGCGACGCCTGCGGCTGGGTGGCGGGCTGCCCGCGCTGCAGCGCGTACGTCGTGCTGCACAAGCCCGAGCGCGCGCTGCGCTGCCATCACTGCGGCTGGGAATCGCGCATTCCGCATTCGTGCCCGGAGTGCGGCAACGTCGACATCGCGCCGATGGGGCGCGGCACACAGCGCATCGAGGAGGCGCTCGCGAGCGCGGTGCCGGGCGCGCGGGTGCTGCGCATCGACGCCGACAGCACGCGCCGCAAGGGCAGCGCGCAGGCGCTCTTTTCCGACGTGCACGCGGGCGAGGTCGACATCCTGGTGGGCACGCAAATGATCGCGAAGGGGCACGACTTCCAGCGCGTGTCGCTCGTCGGCGTGCTGAACGCCGACAATGCGCTCTTTTCGCACGATTTCCGGGCGAGCGAGCGCCTGTTCGCGCAGTTGATGCAGGTGAGCGGACGGGCGGGGCGCGCCGGCCTGGCTGGCGAGGTGCTCGTGCAAACGCGCTATCCGCGCCACGCGCTCTATCACGCGCTGGCGCGCCAGGACTACGTGGGGTTTGCGAATACGCAGGTCGCGGAGCGGCGCGACGCGCACCTGCCGCCGTTCGTCTATCAGGCGCTATTGCGCGCCGAGGGGCGCACGCTGGACGTGGCGCTGGCGTTTCTCGCCCAGGCCGCAGAGGCGCTCACCGCGATTCCGGGCGCCGAGCGTGTCATGGCCTACGACGCGGTGCCGCTCACCATCGTGAAGGTGATGAACGTGCATCGCGCGCAACTGCTCGTGGAAAGCCAGTCGCGTGCCGCGCTGCAGGCAACGCTGCGCGCATGGCAGCCCGCGCTGCGCGCGTTGCGCGGCGTGCTGCGCTGGAATCTCGAAGTCGATCCGCTCGATATCTAGCCGCGGACAGCCGCCGCCATGGCCCCGTTGCCGCAACAGCGGGGCCACCGGTATCAACTTCCCGTTTCTTCCTTACTGGCCGACCGTATCGGCCGCATCCCTGCGCGCCGCGCGCTTCAAGCTCATGCGGCGTTCATCCGGCGCCGTCGCGCCGCGCATGAACAGCACGGCGCACGTGGCGCACAACGTCCAGATCCCTGCAATTACCAGCAGCTTTTCCATTTTTCGGTCCCTACGCACTTTCTTGTGATCAACAACCCCCGCTCTGTTTGTATAACGGCACGGCCGCGGAATCGATTAGGGTTGTCGAGCGTGTTGCTGGGCCAGGGAAAATACCGAGCGCGACCCGCGCGGCCCGGTGGGCGGTCATCGGCCGCAAACCCAGGCTGCACAAGGCCTCAACCGTGGTGCAACCATTTTGCGAGAGTGGTTGCACCTTTTTATTGGTAGGGTTACGATTCGCCAACTTTTTGGTCACCGCCGGTGCGGGTCTGCCGGCATATGAAGGAAACATGGCTAGCACCACACTTGGCGTCAAAGTCGACGATCTCCTCCGCTCGCGCCTCAAGGACGCCGCCACGCGGCTCGAGCGCACGCCGCACTGGCTCATCAAGCAAGCCATCTTTGCCTACCTCGAGAAGATCGAGCACGGCCAGTTGCCTCCCGAACTCAATGGTCATGTCGGCGCGACCGATCTCGCGGAAGGTGCTACCGCTGACGACGACGAAGCGGCGTCGCACCCGTTCCTCGAATTCGCGCAAAACGTGCAACCGCAGTCGGTGCTGCGCGCGGCCATCACGGCCGCGTACCGCCGTCCGGAGCCGGAGTGCGTGCCATTCCTGATCGGTGAAGCGCGCCTGCCGGCCAACCTCACGGGCGACGTGACGAAGCTCGCCACGAAGCTCGTCGAAACGCTGCGTGCGAAGGGTACCGGCGGCGGCGTGGAAGGCCTGATCCACGAGTTTTCGCTGTCGAGCCAGGAAGGCGTGGCGCTGATGTGCCTCGCCGAAGCGCTGCTGCGCATTCCCGATCGCGCGACGCGCGACGCGCTCATCCGCGACAAGATCAGCAAGGGCGACTGGAAATCGCACGTGGGCCACGCGCCGTCGCTGTTCGTGAACGCCGCCACCTGGGGCCTCATGATCACCGGCAAGCTCGTCACGACGAACAGCGAGACGGGTCTGTCGTCGGCGCTCACGCGCATGATCGGCAAGGGCGGCGAGCCGCTGATCCGCAAGGGCGTGGATATGGCCATGCGCCTGATGGGCGAGCAGTTCGTCACGGGCGAGAACATCTCCGAGGCGCTGGCCAACAGCCGCAAGTTCGAAGCGCGCGGTTTCCGCTACTCGTACGACATGCTCGGCGAGGCCGCGACGACGGAAGCCGATGCCCAGCGCTACTACGCATCGTACGAGCAGGCGATCCACGCGATCGGCAAGGCCGCGGGCGGCCGCGGCATCTACGAAGGCCCCGGCATCTCGATCAAGCTCTCCGCGCTGCACCCGCGCTACTCGCGCGCGCAGCAGGAACGCACGATGGGCGAGCTGCTGCCGCGCGTGCGCGCACTCGCCGTGCTCGCTCGCCGCTATGACATCGGCCTCAATATCGACGCCGAAGAAGCCGACCGCCTCGAACTCTCGCTCGACCTGCTCGAAGCGCTGTGCTTCGATCCGGAACTCGCGGGCTGGAACGGCATCGGCTTCGTGGTCCAGGCTTACCAGAAGCGCTGCCCGTTCGTGATCGACTACATCGTCGATCTCGCGCGGCGCAGCCGTCACCGCATCATGGTGCGCCTCGTGAAGGGCGCGTACTGGGATACGGAAATCAAGCGCGCCCAGGTGGACGGCCTCGAAGGCTATCCCGTGTACACGCGCAAGATCTACACGGATGTCTCCTACCTCGCCTGCGCGAAGAAGCTGCTCGGCGCGCCGGATGCCGTGTATCCGCAGTTCGCCACGCACAACGCGTACACGCTCTCGGCGATCTATCACCTCGCGGGCCAGAACTACTATCCCGGCCAGTACGAATTCCAGTGCCTGCACGGCATGGGCGAGCCGCTGTACGAAGAAGTCACGGGCCCGCTCTCGCAGGGCAAGCTCAACCGTCCGTGCCGCGTCTACGCGCCGGTCGGAACGCATGAAACGCTGCTCGCGTATCTCGTGCGGCGTCTGCTCGAAAACGGCGCGAACACGTCGTTCGTGAACCGCATCGCCGATGCCTCCGTGCCGGTCGCCGAACTGGTCACGAACCCCATCGACGACGCTGCCAAGGTCGTGCCGCTCGGCGCGCCGCACGCGAAGATTCCGCTGCCGCGCGAGCTGTATGGCAACGAGCGTTTCAATTCGATGGGCCTCGATCTGTCGAACGAGCATCGTCTCGCGTCGCTCTCGTCGGCGCTGCTGGCGAGCGCGCATCATCCGTGGCGCGCCGCGCCGATGCTCGCGGACAGCGAGATCGCAGACAGCGCCGCACGCGACGTGCGCAATCCCGCCGATCATCGCGATCTCGTCGGCACCGTAGCGGAAGCGACGAGCGAGCACGTGAGCGCCGCGCTCTCGCACGCCGTGGCCGCCGCGCCGATCTGGCAGGCCACGCCCGTCGAAGCGCGCGCGGATTGCCTCGCACGCGCCGCCGATCTCCTCGAAGCCCAAATGCATACGCTGATGGGCCTGATCGTGCGTGAAGCGGGCAAGTCGCTGCCGAACGCCGTGGCCGAAATCCGCGAAGCGATCGACTTCCTGCGCTACTACTCCACGCAGATCCGCGAAGAGTTCTCGAACGACACGCACCGTCCGCTCGGCCCGGTGGTATGTATCAGCCCGTGGAACTTCCCGCTCGCGATCTTCATGGGCCAGGTGGCCGCCGCGCTCGCAGCCGGCAACACGGTGCTCGCGAAGCCCGCGGAACAAACGCCGCTGATCGCCGCGCAAGCGGTGCGCATCCTGCGCGAAGCCGGCGTGCCGGCGGGCGCGGTGCAACTGCTGCCGGGCAACGGCGAAACCGTGGGCGCGGCGCTCGTCGCCGATCACCGCACGCGCGCGGTGATGTTCACGGGCTCGACCGAAGTCGCGCGCCTCATCAACAAGACGCTGTCCGAGCGCCTCGATTCCGAAGGCCGCCCGATTCCGCTGATCGCCGAAACCGGCGGCCAGAACGCGATGATCGTCGATTCGTCGGCACTCGCGGAGCAGGTCGTGGCCGACGTGCTGCAAAGCGCGTTCGACTCGGCCGGCCAGCGTTGTTCCGCGCTGCGCGTGCTGTGCCTGCAGGACGACGTGGCCGACCGCACGCTCGAAATGCTCACGGGCGCGATGAAGGAACTCGCGGTGGGCAATCCCGACCGCCTCTCGACCGACGTCGGCCCCGTGATCGACATCGACGCGAAGCGCGGTATCGATACGCACGTGGCAGGCATGCGCGAAAAGGGCCGCAAGGTCCAGCAGATGCCGACGCCAGACTCCTGCGCGCAAGGCACATTCGTGCCGCCTACGCTCATCGAGCTCGACAGCCTCGACGAACTCAAGCGCGAGGTGTTCGGCCCGGTGCTGCACGTGGTGCGCTATCGCCGCAGCCAGCTCGACAAGCTGCTCGAGCAGATCCGCGCAACGGGCTACGGCCTCACGCTCGGCATTCACACGCGTATCGACGAAACGATCGCGCACGTGATCGGCCGCGCGCACGTGGGCAACATCTACGTGAACCGCAACGTGATCGGCGCGGTGGTGGGGGTGCAGCCGTTCGGCGGCGAAGGTCTCTCGGGCACGGGTCCGAAGGCGGGTGGCGCACTGTATCTGTCGCGTCTGCTCGCGAAACGTCCGGCCGGTTTGCCGAAGTCGCTCGCCGATGTGCTCGTCGTCGACGCGCCGCAAGCGGCTGACGGCAACGGCGCGCCGCAATCGGCACAGGCTGCGCTCACGACGCTGCGCGACTGGCTCATCGCCGAGCGCGAGCCCGCGCTCGCGGCACGCTGCGACGGCTACCTCGAATACGTGCTCGCGGGCGCCACGGCGGTTCTGCCGGGCCCGACGGGCGAGCGCAACACCTACACGCTTTCGGCGCGCGGCACGGTGCTGTGCGTGCCGTCGACGGCCACGGGCGCCCGCGCACAACTCGCCGTTGCGCTCGCAACGGGCAACCGCGCGCTGTTCCAGGGCGCGGCAGGCGAAGCGCTGGTGAGCGCGTTGCCGGCGGCACTGAAGGCGCACGTAGCGATCAAGAAGACGGCGGATGCCGACTTCGATGCGGTCCTCTTCGAAGGCGACAGCGACGAGCTGCTCGCACTCGTGAAGGAAGTGGCCAAACGTCCTGGCCCGATCGTCTCGGTGCAGGGCGTGGCAGCGCACGCGCTCGCCAACGGCGATGAAGATTACGCTCTCGAACGACTGCTCGCGGAACGTTCGGTCAGCGTGAATACGGCAGCAGCGGGCGGTAATGCAAACTTGATGACGATCGGTTAAGCACCAGCCATACTGTCGGTCGTCTCAAGACAAGGAAGCGGCAAGGTCCATTGAAATCCGAAGCCGCTCGTTCGATACCTGGTACCAAGGAGAAGCAATGCAACACACGATGAAGCAGCTGGCAGGCGCAACGCTTGTTGCCGCCCTGTCGCTGGCGGGGACTGCGCAGGCACAACAAGCCGAAGACGTAAAGATCGGTTTCGCCGGTCCGATGACGGGCGCGCAGGCGCACTATGGCAAGGACTTCCAGAACGGCATCACGCTCGCAGTCGAAGACATGAACGCGACGAAGCCCGTGATCGGCGGCAAGCCGGTTCACTTCGTGCTCGACTCGGCCGACGATCAGGCCGACCCGCGCACGGGCACGACGGTCGCGCAGAAGCTCGTCGACGACGGCATCAAGGGCATGCTCGGTCACTTCAACTCGGGCACGACGATCCCGGCTTCGCGCATCTACGCGAACGCAGGCATCCCGCAGATCGCCATGGCGACGGCGCCTGAGTACACGCAACAAGGCTTCAAGACGACGTTCCGCATGATGACCTCGGACACGCAGCAGGGTTCGGTCGCCGGCACGTTCGCAGTGAAGAACCTCGGCTTGAAGAAGATCGTCGTGATCGACGACCGCACGGCCTACGGCCAGGGTCTCGCCGACGAATTCTCGAAGGCTGCAAAGGCTGCCGGCGGCAACATCATCGACCGTGAATACACCAACGACAAGGCCGTCGACTTCAAGTCGGTCCTGACGAAGGCGAAGGCGATGAACCCCGACCTGGTCTACTTCGGCGGCGCGGATTCGCAAGCGGCACCGATGGTCAAGCAGATGAAGTCGCTGGGCATCAAGGCTCCGCTGATGGGCGGCGAAATGGTGCACACACCGACCTTCCTGCAGATCGCGGGTGACGCGGCGAACGGCACGGTGGCGTCGCTCGCCGGCCTGCCGCTCGACCAGATGCCGGGTGGCAAGGACTACGTCACGAAGTACAAGAAGCGCTTCGGTGAAGACGTGCAGACGTACTCGCCGTACGCCTACGACGGCGCCATGGCGATGTTCGACGCGATGAAGAAGGCCAACTCGACGGATCCGGCGAAGTACCTGCCGTTCCTCGCGAAGACCAGCATGCCGGCAGTCACGACGTCGGACCTCGCGTACGACACGCGCGGCGACCTGAAGAACGGCGGCATCACGCTGTACAAGGTCGTCGACGGCAAGTGGACGACGCTGCAAAGCGTGGGCGGCAAGTAAGCGCCCGAGCTTTAGCTGAAGTCAAAAGCCCCGCAGAATCGAAAGATCTGCGGGGCTTTTGTTTGTGCGCTCACTGCTGCTCGTCCAGCGCGACAGGTGAGCTTGTTCAGGATTCCTTTTCAGTCATTCTCCGCGCATTTTCTTGCCCGATTCGCGAATCTGTTCGAGCGTGGCCGCAGGCGTGCTCGCTTCCTTCGTCACACGGATCTCGATCAGCGCGGGCTTGCCTGCCGTGAGGGCACGCTCCAGCGCGGGGGCGAATTGCGCCGTGGTCGTGACGACTTCGCCGTGCGCGCCGAACGACTGCGCAAACGCCGCGAAGTCGGGGTTCGTGAGCTGCGTGCCGTGCACGCGGTTCGGATAGTGGCGCTCCTGATGCATGCGGATCGTGCCGTAGTGCGCGTTGTTCACGACGATGAACACGACATTCAGGCCGTACTGCATTGCCGTGGCGAGTTCCGACGACGCCATCATGAAGCAGCCGTCGCCCGCGAGCGCAACCACGGTGCGCGAGGGGTATTGCGACTTCGCGGCGATCGCGGCGGGCACGCCGTAGCCCATCGCGCCGCTCGTGGGTGCGAGTTGCGAGCGGAAGTGGCGATACGCGAAATGGCGATGCAGCCACGTTGCGTAATTGCCCGCGCCGTTCGTGACGATCGCATCGTCGGGCAGGCGCGCGCGCAGTTGCTGCATGACTTCGCCGAGCTGCACGTCGCCGGGCATCGGCAGCGGCTTGCGCCATGCGTGCCACGCCTCGTGTGCTTCTGCGGCGCTGCCGGCCCACGCGGGTTGAGCGGGCGCCGGGAGGGTTGCGAGCAGCGCCGCGAATTCCGCGAGGCCCGAAACGATTGGCAGATCGGCTGCGTAGACACGGCCGAGCTCCTCCGCGCCCTGATGCACGTGGATGAGCGTTTGCTTCGTTTTGGGAATGTCGAAGAGCGTGTAGCCGCCCGTCGTCGATTCGCCCAGACGCGGACCGAGTGCGAGCAGCACGTCGGCTTCGCGGATGCGCTTCGCGAGCGCCGGATTGATGCCGAGACCCACGTCGCCCGCGTAGTTCGGGTGATCGTTGTTGAGCGTGTCCTGAAAGCGGAACGCGAGGCCGACGGGCAATTGCCAGTTCTCGACGAAGCGCTGGAAGTCCGCACAAGCCTGCGGGTTCCAGCCATGGCCGCCTGCGATCACGAACGGCTTTTTCGCGCCCGCGAGCAGATCGCGCACGCGCTCCATCTGCGCGGCGGAAGGCGACGCCTGCACGCGCTGCGCGCTCGGCGCGATGGGCTGCGCTTCGGACGCGGGAATCGCGCCGCTCAGCATGTCTTCGGGCAGCGCGAGCACGACGGGACCCGGCCGTCCCGACATCGCGACATGGAACGCGTGGCTCAGGTATTCGGGCACGCGGCGCGCGTCGTCGATCTGCGCGACCCACTTCGCCATCTGGCCGAACATGCGTCGATAGTCGATTTCCTGGAACGCCTCGCGGTCCATCTGCTCGCGCGCGACCTGGCCGATCAGGAGGATCATCGGCGTGGAGTCCTGGAACGCCGTGTGCACGCCAATCGAGGCGTGCGTGGCGCCCGGCCCGCGCGTGACGAGCGCGATGCCGGGCCTGCCCGTGAGCTTGCCGATCGCTTCCGCCATGTTCGCCGCCGCTGCCTCGTGACGGCACACCACGGTTTCGATCCTTGCGGTTTCGTCGGACAAGGAATCGAGCACCGCAAGATAGCTCTCGCCCGGTACGCAAAACACGCGCTCGACGCCATTGGCGACGAGCGCATCGACGACGAGGCGAGCTCCGGTGGTAGTGGCTTCGGTGGTGGCGGATGCGTTCGGCTGCTGCATGGCGGTCAAGTCTCCTTCAATCGTTACGTGAATACGTTCGGATGCTTCAGGCAAGGCGACAGCGTTTCAGCGAATCAGCACTCGACGATGTTCACCGCGAGGCCGCCGCGCGAGGTCTCCTTGTACTTCGTCTTCATGTCGGCGCCGGTCTCGCGCATCGTCTTGATCACCGAGTCGAGCGAGACGTAATGCGCGCCGTCGCCGCGCAGCGCCATGCGCGCGGCGTTCACGGCTTTCACCGAGGCCATGGCGTTGCGTTCGATGCAGGGAATCTGCACCATGCCGCCCACGGGGTCGCAGGTGAGGCCGAGGTTGTGCTCCATGCCGATTTCGGCGGCGTTTTCCACCTGCAGCGGCGTGCCGCCCAGCACCGCGGCGAGCGCGCCGGCGGCCATCGAGCAGGCCACGCCCACTTCGCCCTGGCAGCCCACTTCGGCGCCCGAAATCGACGCGTTGAGCTTGTAGAGAATGCCGATGGCGGCCGCGGTGAGCAGGAAGTCGATCACACCCTGTTCGTTCGCGCCCGGCGTGAAGCGCACGTAGTAGTGCAGCACGGCGGGGATGATGCCCGCTGCGCCGTTGGTCGGCGCAGTCACGACGCGCCCGCCCGCGGCGTTTTCCTCGTTCACGGCGATGGCGTACAGGTTGATCCAGTCGATCATCGAGAGCGGATCTTGCAGCGCGCGCTCGGGGTTGCTGGTCAGCGCGCGATGAAGTTGCGGCGCACGGCGCTTCACCGCGAAGGGGCCGGGCAGCGTGCCGTCGGCGTCGGGATTGTTGATGCCGCAACCGCGCGATACGCACGACTGCATCACGTTCCAGATGTGCAGGAGACCTGAGCGGATCTGCTCGTCGCTGTGCCAGACGCGCTCGTTTTCGAGCATCAACTGCGCGATGCTCTTGCCCGTCGAGGCGCACAGCGCGAGCATCTCCGCGCCCGTGGTGAACGGATTCGGCAATTGCTGGGCCGCCGCGAGCACCTTCGTGTTCGGCGCGCCGGCCGTGACGACGAAGCCCCCGCCTACCGACAGATACGTGCTTTCGCGCAGCGTGTCGCCGTTCGCATCGAGCGCGCGCAGCTTCATGCCGTTCGGGTGTTCGGGCAGCGCCTGGCGATAGAACGCCACGTGCTCCTTGGGAACGAACGCGATGGGATGGCGGCCGAGCAGCGCGAGCTGGCGCGAGGTGCGCACGGCTTCGAGACGCTCGCTGATGGTGTCGGGATCGACGGTGTCGGGCGCGTCGCCCATGAGGCCCAGCATGACGCCGCGGTCGGTGCCGTGGCCCTTGCCGGTGGCGCCGAGCGAGCCGTACAGCTCGACCTTCACGGCGGCGGTGCTCGCAAGCAGACCGTCGCGCTCGAGTCCTTCGGCGAACATCAGCGCTGCGCGCATCGGCCCGACCGTGTGCGAGCTGGAGGGCCCGATGCCGACTTTGAAGAGATCGAAAACGCTTACTGCCATGGGTACTGCTCCTGCTTGTCTGACGTTGGTTTGTAGGGATGCGGCGCGTTCGGCGGCATCGTTATTTCCCGTGCCGCCGCCGCATCCCGCGCGCGTTTTACCGCGCCGGCAACGGCAGACAGACGGCGAGCCACGCGGGCGGCGTGGGCGCGAGTTTCAGCGCGACTGGTGCAAAGCGGCCGTCGAGTCGCGCCGCGAGGTGAAACAGTTCGGCGGCGTTTTTGGGGTCCCACTGGCCGGTGTAGCCCGGCAGGCCCGCTTCGCGCCGCTTCGCGTCGAACGGTACGTTCGAATGCACGAATTCGTCGTGCGTCTTCTGGCCGAGCGCATACGGCGTGAGCCAGTCGAGCGCGCCCGCGAGCGTCGCGCCGTTGGCCGCGCGTTCGATCAGCCAGTTGCGGTTGTGGCGGCGCGCGGCGAGCGCGGCGGTCACGAGCGGCTGCAAATCGTAGGTCACGTAGTGCAGTGCATCGCGCTCGGAGAAGTCGAGTGTCGAGCCGTCGGGCGCGACGTTGTCGCCGAGATGCTCGACGAAGAGCCGCTGCGCCGTCGCGATCATCTTGCGGTTGTCGAGCGTGAACGCGATCATCGCTATCAGTTTGACCCGATGGCTCTGCCAGTTGTTCGCAAAATTTCCCTTGAGCGGGCGCGGCTGCGCGTCGATCTGCGCGATATAGCCGGTCGCGAAGCTGTTCAGGAACTGCATGGTCGCGTTGCGCGTTTTCACGGGCAGCGCGCTCGCGGTCATGTCGTAGGCGAGTATCAGCCCCTCGAAACGCGTTTCGTCGATGGGATTGAAGCTCGGCTTGTACGTGGTGACCCAGGCGAGCAGAAAGCGGTCCACGAGCTTCAGGAAGCGCTCGTCGCTCGTCGCGCGCCACGCGAGCGCGGCGTTGCGCATGAGGTCGAGTTCCTTCGCCGCCTCGACGCTCTGGTCGTAGATGCCCTCGTGCGGCAGCGTGCCCTCGGTGTGCAGGCGCGGCAGCGGACGCGGCGTGTCGTTCACGTGCGTCAGCACCTCGGCCACGAGCGCCTTCACGCCCGGATCGGAGTTGGTGCGCTCGCTCGATTGCAGCGCGGGGGCCGCGCAGAAGTTCATGGCCGCGTGGGCCGTACCGGCGAAGGTGCCGGCGAAGGTGGCGCAGGCCAACGCCAGCGCGGCGGCAAGGCGCTGCGGGCGGCGTTGCAGCGCACCGCGCCCGTGCCGGGCTTGCCGGACCGAATTCCGCGTTGCGGCATGCGGCAAGTCCCGCACCGAGTCCCGCAATGGAACCATTCGCACCTTCCGCGCCATGCGCGACTCCCTGATTCAAGGCTGACAGGTGTGTGATGTTAGCGGTTTGCGGCGGCAAATGTGAGAGGGATGACCGCCGCCGCGTGAGCCGAAGGTCACGCGGCGGCTTCACAAGGGCTTATTCGCCGGCGGTTTCGTCTGCATGTTCGCCCGCATATTCGCTAAGCGGCACGCACGAGCAGAACAGGTTGCGGTCGCCGTAAGCGTTGTCGGCGCGGCCGACCGGCGGCCAGTACTTGCGCGCGACGAGCGATGCGACCGGGTAGGCGGCCTGCTCGCGCGAGTAGGCGTGCTTCCAGTCGTCGGCGACCACCACGGCGGCCGTGTGCGGCGCGTGACGCAGCGGGTTGTCTTCCTTGTCCGCGCGGCCGTCTTCCACGGCGCGGATTTCCTCGCGGATGGCAACCATTGCGTCGATGAAGCGGTCGAGTTCCTCCTTCGACTCCGACTCGGTCGGCTCGACCATCAGCGTGCCCGGCACCGGGAAGCTCATGGTCGGGGCGTGGAAGCCGTAGTCCATCAGGCGCTTGGCCACGTCGTCCACGGTGATGCCGCTTGCATCCTTGATGGGGCGCAGGTCGAGAATGCACTCGTGCGCGACGAGCCCGCCCGGGCCGCTGTAGAGCACCGGGAAGTGCGGCGCGAGCTTGTTCGCCACGTAGTTGGCGTTGAGGATCGCGTTTTCGGTCGCAGCGGTCAGGTTGGCCGCGCCCATCATGGCGATGTACATCCACGAGATCGGCAGGATCGAGGCCGAGCCGTAAGGCGCCGCGCTCACCGCGCCGATGCCGTGACCCTTATCGGTCGAGCGCTTGTAGCCCGACGAAAGCTGGTTCGGCAGGAACTGCGCGAGGTGCGCGCCCACTGCGACCGGACCGACGCCCGGGCCGCCGCCGCCGTGCGGAATGCAGAAGGTCTTGTGCAGGTTCAGGTGCGAGACGTCGCCGCCGAACTGGCCCGGCGCCGCCAGACCCACCATGGCGTTCATGTTCGCGCCGTCCACGTACACCTGGCCGCCCGCCGCGTGCACGATCTCGCAGACTTCGCGCACGTTCTCTTCGAACACGCCGTGCGTGGACGGATACGTGATCATGATCGCCGCGAGCTTCGCCGCATGCTGCGCGGCCTTGGCCTTGAGGTCGGCGAGATCGATGTTGCCTTGCGCGTCGCACGCGACCACGACCACCTGCATGCCGGCCATCTGCGCCGATGCGGGGTTCGTGCCGTGCGCCGAAGCGGGAATCAGGCAGACGTTGCGATGCGCTTCGCCGCGCGAGGCGTGGTACGCCTGGATGATGAGCAGACCCGCGTATTCGCCCTGCGAGCCTGCGTTCGGCTGCAGCGAAACGGCGGCGTAGCCCGTTGCGGCCACGAGCATCTGTTCGAGCTGATCGACCATCTCGCGATAGCCAACCGTTTGCTCCGCAGGCGCGAACGGGTGGATGCGGCCGAACTCGGGCCACGTCACCGGCAGCATTTCCGAGGTCGCGTTGAGCTTCATCGTGCACGAGCCGAGCGGGATCATCGAGCGGTCGAGCGCGAGGTCCTTGTCGGAGAGGCTGCGCAGGTAACGCAGCATTTCCGTTTCCGAATGGTGACGGTTGAACACCGGATGCGTGAGGTACGCGCTTTCGCGCGCCAGCGCGGCCGGGAACGTCAACGCGGCGGCTTGCGTGAGTTCGGCGTCGAGCTTGTCGACCGACGGCGCTTCGCCGGCGAACGCGGCTTGCGCGAACACGGCGAGCAGGTCGGCCAGATCGGCGCGCGAAGTCGTTTCGTCGACGGACACGCCCACACGCGTCTCGCTCACGTGGCGCAGGTTCATGCCGCGCACGAGGGCCGCGTCGTGGAGCGCCTGGGTGCGCGGGCCGGCTTCGAACGTGAGCGTGTCGAAGAACGCTTCGTTCACGAGCGTGTAGCCCAGTTGCTTCGCGCCCGCGGCGAGGATCGCGGCGACGCGGTTCACGCGTTGCGCGATGCGCTTCAAGCCTTGCGG
This sequence comes from Paraburkholderia nodosa, assembly GCF_001718195.1. Classification (GTDB taxonomy): domain Bacteria; phylum Pseudomonadota; class Gammaproteobacteria; order Burkholderiales; family Burkholderiaceae; genus Paraburkholderia; species Paraburkholderia nodosa_A. The sequence goes on along the minus strand of NZ_MCNV01000006.1, from coordinate 148,032 downwards.
GCCGTGGTAGACGGCGTACATGCTCGCCATGATCGCGAGCAGCGCCTGTGCCGTGCAGACGTTCGACGTCGCTTTTTCGCGGCGGATGTGCTGTTCGCGCGTTTGCAGCGCGAGGCGCAGCGCCGGGTTGCCTTGCGCGTCGATGGTCACGCCGACGAGACGGCCCGGCATCTGGCGCTTGAATTCGTCCTTCACCGCGAGGTAGGCGGCGTGCGGGCCGCCGAAGCCCATCGGCACGCCAAAGCGCTGCGAGTTGCCCACGGCCACGTCCGCGCCCCATTCGCCCGGCGGCGTGAGGACGGTGAGTGCAAGCAGATCGGCGGCGGCGATCACCGCGCCGCCGGCTGCGTGCACGGCTTGTGCGAGCGCGCGGTAGTCGCGCACGTCGCCGTTCACGCCCGGATATTGCAGCAGCACGCCGAAGGCACCTGTGGTTTTGGCAACTTCGGCCGCTTCAGCGGCCGGACCGACCTTCACCTCGATGCCGATCGGCTTGGCGCGCGTCTTCACGACTTCGATGGTCTGCGCCAGCACGTCGTCGGCGACGAAGAACACGTTCGACTTCGACTTGCCCACGCGCTGTACGAGCGTCATGGCTTCGGCGGCGGCAGTGGCTTCGTCGAGCAGCGACGCGTTCGAGATCGCGAGGCCCGTCAGGTCGGTGATCATCTGCTGGAAGTTCAAGAGGGCTTCGAGGCGGCCCTGCGAGATTTCCGGCTGGTACGGCGTGTACGCGGTGTACCACGCCGGGTTTTCGAGCACGTTGCGCAGGATGACGGCCGGCGTGTGCGTGTCGTAGTAGCCCTGCCCGATATAGGAGCGGAACACCTGGTTCTTGTCCGCGAGCGCGCGCAGGGCGGCGAGCGCCTCGGCTTCCGAGCGCGGCTGCGAGAACGGCCCGAGCGGCAGCGTCTCGTTGCGGCGGATCTTCGCCGGAATCACCGCATCGATCAGCGCGGCGCGCGAGGCGAAGCCGAGCGCGTCGAGCATCGCCTGCTGGTCGGCCGTGTCGGGGCCGATGTGGCGGGCGGCGAAAGCGTCGTGCGCTTCAAGTGCAGCAAGCGAGAGCGGGGAGTTCATCAGACGATCCGGGTGTTCGAGCTTCATAGGGATTCCTGCGGGCGCGGGCGGCGTTCTGAGCGCGCCGCCGCGCCATGGCGGTTAAGGCAAGGTTGCGATTTACGCGCCGATCGCCTTTTCGTAGGCGGCGGCGTCGATCAGCGAGTCGAGCTTGGCGTCGGCGGCGGGCTTGATCTTGAAGAGCCACGACTCGTACGGCGCGCCGTTCACCTGGTCGGGCGTGTCGACGAGCGACGTGTTCGCTTCGATGATTTCGCCTGCGACCGGCGCGTAGATGTCCGAGGCGGCCTTGACCGACTCGATCACGGCAACGGCGTCGCCGGCCGTGACGGCACGGCCCGCTTCAGGCAGTTCGAGGAAGACGATGTCGCCGAGCGCTTCCTGCGCGTGGTCGGTGATGCCGATGGTCAGCGTGCCGTCGGCTTCGGTGCGGATCCACTCGTGCGATTCGGTGTATTTCAGTTCGGCCGGGATGCTCATGGTTGCTCCAGTGCGTGGTGCGGTTTTTGTTGCTCGAAAGGGGGAGGGCGTGCGCGCTGGCAGGATCCTCGCGGATCAGGCGGCGAGCACCTTGCCGTTGCGCACGAACGGCAGTTTTACCACGCTTGCGGGAAGGGCTTTGTCACGGATCTGCACCTGCACGACATCGCCCGGCTGCACGCCCTGCGGCACGCGCGCGAAGGCGATCGATTCCTGCATGCTCGGCGAGAACGTGCCGCTCGTGATCTCGCCCTCGCCGTGCGGCGTGAGCACTTTCTGGTGCGCGCGCAGCACGCCGCCGGCCTTGCCGTTTTCCTTCTGCAGGATCAGGCCGACGAAGGCCGAACGCGAACCGTTCGCCTCCAGCGCGCCGCGGCCGACGAAGTCGCGCGGCTCCTTCATGTCGACGGTCCAGGCGAGGCCGGCGTCGAGCGGCGAGACGCCGTCGTCCATGTCCTGGCCGTAGAGGTTCATGCCCGCTTCGAGGCGCAGCGTGTCACGCGCGCCGAGGCCGCAGGGCTTCACGCCCTGGCGCTGCAGGGCGTCCCAAAGTTCGCAAACGGCGGCGGCGGGCACCACGATTTCGAAGCCGTCTTCGCCGGTGTAGCCCGTGCGCGCGATCATCAGCTCGCCGAACGGCGTGGCTTCGACCTTCGCGGCGTTGAAGGGCTTGAGAACTTCGGTGGCGCTGCGCGACGAGGGCGCGATCTGCCAGACCTTTTCGCGCGCGTTCGGGCCCTGCACGGCGACGATCGCGAGATCGCGGCGCGGCGTGATGGTGAGGCCGAAGCCGCCTTCGGCGTTGAGCTTCTCGAACCAGGCGATGTCTTTTTCGGCTGTGCCGGCGTTGACGACGGTGCGGAACTGGTCGTCGGCGAAGAAGTAGACGATCAGGTCGTCGATCACGCCGCCTTCGGGGTTCAGCATGCACGAATAGAGCGCCTTGCCCGGCGTGGTGAGCTTGGCGACGTTGTTGGCGAGCGCGCGGGAGAAGAACTCGCGCGCCTTCGGGCCTGAAAAGTCGACGACGCACATGTGCGAGACGTCGAACATGCCGGCGTCGGTGCGCACGGCGCGATGCTCGTCGATCTGCGAGCCGTAGTTGACGGGCATGTCCCAGCCGCCGAAGTCGACCATGCGGGCATTCAGCGCGTGGTGCGTGTCGTTCAGCGGGGTGCGTTTGAGTTCGGTCATGGGGCCTCAGGCGGTCGCGAAAATTCGCGCGAAAACGAAAAAGGCCATGCAGGAAGCGCCGCAGGCACGATGCCCGTGGTCGGTTCTTGCATGGCCCCTCTGTCCTCGGTACCTGAGAGATTGCGCCCTGTTGCAGTTGGCGCGCGCCCCTTCGGTGGGCAGCCTGAACGCGTGGGGGTTACGATCCGCCGCCGCCCGTTCTACTGCCGCTCTCCAGAGTTGCGGACTGTGTGCCGCTTCGCGTCATCTCGCGCAAAAAGCGCAAAGGCAGCGAATCAGCGGTCCGGCGCGCACGGTCCTTTTGCCTGAGAGTTTGTGGGTTGCCCCTTCGGCGGCGCCGGTTGCACTTGCGAAAGCAAGCTAAGGCAAACGGCGCGCTCTCCCGGCGCGCGCAGCGATTGTGCGCGACGCCTCGGGGCTATGTCAATGCGGAAAAATTCTGCGCGCGGCGCCAGCAAAGGGGCGTGAGCCTTGCTGGCATTGGCTTGCGCAGATGCATAACGCGCCATGCATCGCGCCGGAGAAAAACGGGGGCGGTTCGGGTGGGCAGATGGGTCGGCACGAGCCGCGAGCGCGCGGTCCGTGCCGACAGGCCAATGCGTGTGGCGCTTACTCGCCGATGGCGCGAGCGGCCGTGTCGAGTTCCTCGTTCAGAACGTGTTGCTCGTCGGGCGAGATGCCGCCGCCGTGCTGCGCGGCCATGTCGTGAGCTTCGCCGCGGATCGTGTCGAGGCGGTGATGGAGCGCGCCGCCTTGGGGCGGCGGGTAGTAGCCCTGGCTCACGCGCATATCGATGCGATGGCCCAGGTTGTCGATGCGGCTGTCGACCTGATGCAGGCGATCGACGGCGACTTCGTGGGGATTCGGGCCGGGCGGCGGCGGTGCAGCGGCGTGGTGCGCCGGCTGGTTGATCACGCACGCGGCGAGGGTCGAAACGAGCGCGCCGGCGGCGATCAGGCGTAGAGCGTGGATGTAGCGGGTCATTCAGACTCTCCTTGGTCTTGTCGTTGCTTTTTTGGGCTTGCATGTCCACAAACGTCTGGCGATTGCCGCGTGATGACCCCACCGCGGCAACCAGATGTAACCATTTGTATGGACCTTTCAGCGGCGTCGGCGCCATGCAAGGTCGACGCCGCAGCCGAAAGCGCGCGCCGGTGCGCTCAGGACTGGCGCACGAACGCCAGCGTGCGGCCGTCCTTCGCGCTTTGCATGGCGAGTTCGATGAGCGTCATGACGTCGATGGCGTCCTGCGGGCTTACCGGGAACGGCTTGCCTTCGCGGATCGCCGCGGCCAGCGCGCGGTACAGATCGGCGTAGTTGCCCGCAGCGTTGGGCACTTCGAGATCGGCCTCCTGGCCGTCGTCGCGCAGCACGTGCAGGCGGCCCGTCTCATTGCCCGCGCCGAAGCCGGCCTGACCGGGGCGCAGGCCGTCCTTGAGCTGATCTTCCTGAGTGTCGAGCCCGTTCTTCAGATAGCTGCCGCGCGTGCCATGAATCGCGAAGCGCGGCGCGTACGCGGCGAGCGCGCTGGCGTGCAGCACCGCGTCGTGGTGCGGGTAGCGCAGCACGAGGTGCGCGTAATCCGGCGCGCTCGCGTTTTCGCGGCGCGTGTGAACGAATGCGGTGATCGACTCGGGTGCGCCGAAGAGCGCGAGTGTCTGGTCGATCAGATGCGGGCCGAGATCGTAGAGCAGGCCGCCGCCGCGCGTGGCGTCTTCGCGCCAGCGCTGCTTCACTTGCGGGCGGAAGCGGTCAAAGTGCGATTCGTAGTGCGTGATGCGACCGAGTTCGCCGCGCTCGATCAGCTCGCGCACGGTGAGGAAATCGCCGTCCCAGCGGCGGTTGTGGAACGGCGCGAACACGAGTCCGCGCTGCTTCGCGATGGCCGCGAGCGTGCGCGCTTCCTCGGAAGTGAGCGTGACCGGCTTGTCGACCAGCACGTGCTTGCCGCGCTCGAGCGTGCGGCGCGCGAGGTCGTAGTGCGTGTCGTTGGGCGTGGCGATCACGACGCATTCGATGGCATCGATCGAGAGCAGCGCGTCCAGGTCGGGCACGATCGCGGCGTCGGGATAGTCGGCCTGGGCGCGTTCGGCCTGGCTCGTGGCGATGGCGGCGAGCTGCGCGGCGCCGCTATGCGCGATCACGGGGGCGTGGAAAGTCTGGCCGGCGAAGCCGTAGCCCATCAGGCCGATTTGCAGCGGTTGCGGTGCAGTCATTGAGCGCTTCCTCTTTCCAGCGAGTGCGGGTGGCGGGAGCCCGTTATTGTGGCACGGCGCGTAGAGCGTGCGGAGCGAGGCGAGGGACGGGTGAGCTGTGGAAAGAGGAACATCGGGGGCGCCATCGGCGTATCGCTGTACCGTGTTAACATCGCACCTCCCACGTGAGAGGCCGCTGCGACGTACGCACGCCTCGCGCCGTGCGGCGTCACGAAAGGCTACGCGCCCCGTTCGCACGCCTCCCAGCCGTACCACCCGTTTTTCCAATCCAGCAACGATGTCCGCAGGCCTCAATTCCGCCCAAAACGAAGCGGTGCGCTATCTCGACGGTCCCTGTCTCGTGCTCGCCGGCGCGGGCAGCGGCAAGACGCGTGTCATCACGCAGAAGATCGCGCACCTCATCGAAGCGAAAGGCTTCGAGCCGCGCCATATCGCCGCCGTCACCTTCACCAACAAGGCCGCCGCCGAAATGCGCGAGCGCGTGGGCAAGCTGCTCGAAGGCAAGACGCTCACCACGCCCGGCAAGGAAGGCCGCAAGGTGCCGACCAACCAGCTGACGGTCTGCACGTTCCACTCGCTCGGCGTGCAGATTCTGCGCCAGGAGGCGGAACACCTGGGCCTGAAGCCCCAGTTCTCGATCATGGATGCCGACGACTGCTTCGCCATGATCCAGGAGCAGGTGGGCTCGACGGACAAGGGCTTCATCCGCAAGATCCAGTCGATCGTCTCGCTCTGGAAGAACGGACTCGTGATGCCCGAGCAGGCGCTGTCCACGGCCTCGAACGAGGACGAGCACCAGGCGGCCATCGTCTACCGCAACTACATGGCGACGTTGCACGCGTATCAGGCGGTGGATTTCGACGACCTGATCCGCCTGCCTGCCGAGCTGTTCGCGAAGAACGAGCAGGTGCGCGACCGCTGGCAGAACAAGCTGCGCTACCTGCTGGTCGACGAATACCAGGACACCAATGCCTGCCAGTACGAACTGCTGAAACTGCTGGCGGGCCCGCGCGCTGCGTTTACGGCCGTGGGCGACGACGACCAGGCCATCTACGGCTGGCGCGGCGCCACGCTCGAAAATCTCGCGCAACTCGGCAAGGACTTTCCGAAGCTGCACGTCATCAAGCTCGAGCAGAACTACCGCTCGACGGTACGCATTCTCACGGCCGCGAACAACGTCATCGCGAACAATCCAAAGCTGTTCGAGAAGAAGCTGTGGTCCGAGCACGGCATGGGCGACACCATCACCGTTACGCCCTGCAACGACGAAGAGCACGAAGCCGAGTCGGTCGTGTTCCGGCTTTCGGCGCACAAGTTCGAGCGCCGTGCGCAGTTTCGCGATTACGCGATTCTGTATCGCGGCAATTTCCAGGCGCGCATCTTCGAACAGGTGCTGCGTCGCGAGCGCATTCCCTACGTGCTCTCGGGCGGCCAGTCGTTCTTCGACAAGGCCGAGATCAAGGACATCTGCGCTTATCTGCGCCTGATCGCCAATCACGACGACGATCCCGCGTTCATCCGCGCGATCACCACGCCGCGCCGCGGCGTGGGCAACACCACGCTCGAAGCGCTTGGTTCGTTCGCGGGGCAGGCGAAGGTGTCGCTGTTCGAGGCCGTCTACATGGGCGGTATCGAGGCGCGGCTTTCGGCGCGCCAGGTCGAGCCGATGCGCGTGTTCTGCGATTTCATGCAGCGCCTCGCCGAGCGCGCGCAGAAGGACCCGGCGACGGTCGTGCTCGACGACCTCATGGATGCGATTCACTACGAGGCGTATCTCTATGACGCCTTCGACGAGCGCCAGGCGCAGTCGAAGTGGCAGAACGTGCTCGAATTCCTCGAGTGGCTCAAGCGCAAGGGCACCAAGCCCGAGCAGGAGATCGGCGAAGACAGCGAAGCCACCGGATATGACAATGCCGACGGTCTCGCCGACACCGGCAAGAATCTCATGGGCCTCATTCAAACCGTCGCGCTGATGTCGATGCTCGAAGGCAAGGAAGAGGACCCGGACGCCGTGAGGCTTTCGACCGTGCATGCGTCGAAGGGACTGGAGTATCCGCACGTGTTCCTGGTTGGCGTGGAAGAGGGGATCATGCCGCACCGCGGCGGCTCGGAAGACGATGTGATCGACGAAGGACGCATCGAGGAAGAGCGGCGCCTCATGTACGTGGCGATCACGCGGGCGCAGCGCAGTCTGCATCTGAACTGGTGCAAGAAGCGCAAGCGGGCGCGCGAGACGGTGGTGTGCGAGGCGTCGCGCTTCATTCCGGAGATGGGCCTCGACGACGCGCCGCCGCCGACCGCCGAAGAAGCGCCGATGACGCCGAAGGACCGGTTGGCGAGTTTGAAGGCGTTGTTGCAGAAGGGGTGATGACCCTGGCATGCAGCGGGTGTTTGCTTTTTTGGGACGCGGGCGGCTGTAGAGTGAACGCCTCTGACCCGCTCGCTGCCGCAGATGGAAGATCCATTACTCCAGCATTACCGTCACGCGCTTGAAACGTATATCGACGCGAAGGACAACACGAAGCCCGCACGGATTCACGAAGCATTCGCGCAGGATGCGGAACTGACGTTCTCGCTGGCGACACCGAACATCGCGTTTCCGGCGCGCAGCGTCGGCGCCGAAGCGATCGCGAAGACGCTGGTCAGCGATTTTGGTGAGCGCTATTCGCGCTGCCGCACCTACTACCTTTGCGAGGCCACTGCGCTCGTTGCGCGCGAGCGCACGATCGAAGCGCTGCCCTGGCTCGTCGTGATGCGCGAGGACGCGGCGGGCGCGCTGCGCATCGGTCACGGCACGTATCGCTGGACTTTCGATTCGAACGACATCGCGCCGCGCGTATCGGCATTCCACATTCACATTGCCCGGATGGACGTGATCGACGACCCGGACGGTGCGCGGCTCGAGCGCCTGCAACAGGGCTTGAGCTATCCGTGGCTCGCTCCCGCCGAACTGGCTGCGCGTTACGGCGCGCTCGCCGGGGACGCTTCGGGTGCGTTCGCTTTTGCCCGCGAATTCGCGCGTCCCGTGCGCTGACGCGCGACCGCTGTTTCATCGACGCATATAAAAATCCCCGCCCCGTATCGTTGCGGGCAGGGATCGTTTTGCGCTTTGGCGCGCGTGTGACGGCCTACTTCGCCGCGCTGACCATGTAATCGACGGCGGCCTTCACGTCGGCGTCGGAGGCAGTCGAGCCACCCTTGGGAGGCATCTGGCCCTTGCCGTGCAGCGCGTAGTTGTAGACGGTGTCCATCGGGTCCTTCAGGCGCGGCGCCCAGTCGGCCTTGTTGCCGAATTTCGGCGCGCCCAGTACGCCCGCGGCGTGGCACGCCTGGCAAACCTGCTGATAGAGTGCCTTGCCCGCCTGCGAGGCGTCGGCGCTTTGCGAGCCGCCACCTGCGGCCGGAGCGGACGAAGCCTGCGGGATGGCCGCGATCGCCGCTGCGGCGGCTTGCGCCTGGGCGGCGTTCGCATCGGCACCCGATGCGCTGGAGGCCGGTGCAGCGCCCGCCGCGCCCGAAGCTGCATTGGCTGCATTGGCAGCGCCTGGCGCGGGCTTGGGCGGATCCTGGAAGTTCGCGCCCGCGTGGTTCGCCATATAGGCGACGGCGAGGCCGATTTCGTAGTCGCTGTAGTCGTCGGGGCTCGTGCCGCCGCGCGGGGGCATCGCGCCCTTGCCGGAGAGCGCCGTTTTCCAGAGCGTGTCGAAGCCCTGCGCGATGCGCGGCGCCCAGTCGCCCGAGTTGCCGAACTTCGGCGCGCCGGCGGCGCCCGAGGCGTGACACGCCGAGCAGACAGCCTGGAAGACCTGCTCGCCGGTCTTGTAGACGTGCGGCGCGTTGGCGTCGCGCACGTTGACCTGCGCGACCGGCGCGATGCGCGCGGCGACCTGCTGGGTAGAGAGCTCGTCGGTGCCCGCGCCGGTGCGCGTCGTGTTGTCGACGTAATAGACGAGCAAAATGATGATGACGATGGGGACGGCAAACCCGGCGATGACTGCGGCGATCAGCTGGCCGGGCGTTTTGATCGGGGCTCCGTGGGGTGCTTCGCTCATGCTTGTCTCGACTCCCGTTGGTTTTATGGTGAGCGGTACAGCAGGACGGCAATGGCCATGCGGCAGATCAAACACCGACGATTATAGACGGAAGGTTTTCCGGCTGGTGGCTGGGCGCGGAGGGAGTTCAGCGGGCGTTTACCCGGAGCGGACCGGCAGTGGGACGTGTTGTTGCGTCTGAGTTGTGCCCGAATTGTGCCCGAATTGTGCCTGATGGGGATGCGACCCTTAATAATCCGCGCGGTGGACGGTTTAACCGAAACCGGTTATTCTCTCGGTCTCTCTTCGGCGCTGCCTTTCCCGTATTCTTCGGTCAATCGGCGGCGCCAGCAAGTCAACGCGCCCGTAGCTCAATGGATAGAGTACTGCCCTCCGAAGGCAGGGGTTGCTGGTTCGATCCCAGCCGGGCGCGCCAAAAATTCTCACCACCGCAAAGTCGAGAGTCCTCCTGCCGCAGGATGCCTTCAGAACTCGACAAATCAGCGTCATCTCCAGTCACACCTCTGGCTTCATGACCTCCGCGAAGCGTTCGCGTCCTCCGCTGTCGAGCGCAGCTTGACACGCTCAATGCGCTGCATGCGCCCGATACCAGGCAATCCGTAAGGATGTCCGTCTGGAACTGGATGCCTTCGATCGTGCTCCTGATCGCGCCTGCCCGGGTGTGCACGACGAAGGGCCATCGCCAACAGCGCATCCAAAGAATTGCACCGCTAACCGCGGTCTGTTCGCCCGATTGACGGCGAGGCTCAGCCGTTAGCCTTTAGCTTCGCAAAAGGCTTTGTGGGCCCGTCAAAATGAATACGTTGAATGTGTGCATCGGGCACGTGCCGTTTCCGGTCGAGCACGCGCATTTCGTCGATCTGTTGATTTCGCCGAATGCCGTGCCAGGAAACATCCGGAGAAAGGCAATCGTGCCCGATGAGTTGTACGGCGAGCACGGGCATGCGTTGTCGGAATACGCGCAGCTTTTCTGGCTGTTTCGCAATCTCGACTCGATCGCGTCAGGATACGAGTATCTGAATATCTTTCAGTACCGCCGGTTCATTTCGCCCACACCAGTAAATGCTCCGAAAGCAAGCAATCTGCCGTGGGCTTCGGTGGTTCAGGAAGCAGAGCTGGGTAACTACGCATACTGCTTCGAGCGTCAGCGTGCGAACAGCTGCTTCAATACGCCGATTACCCTCGGCGCGGCGGGCGTCATTGCGCAATACCAGGGCGCCCACGTACTCGAGGATTTCCTGAGCTTCACGCAGTACATGATGGGTGAGAAGCTGTTCGATTCGTCGGACGCGCTGAAATTCATCAGCCAGCAGCACTTTGTGCCTTCTTGCAGCATCGGCCTCTACCACGTCGATTTGTTTCGCTCGATCTTCGCAGTGCTCGAGCGCGCGTCGGAGTTCATGAACTCGCCTCGCTTCGTTGCGCGCGACGGTTATCAACGGCGCTCGGTCGGCTTCCTGCTCGAACGTCTGCACAGCTATCTGATCGTCGAACACTTCAGGAATGCCGGTGTGTTCGGCCACAACATGTTGATCTCGGATTCGGCGGTCGCCACTCACACGGCAGATCGCGTGCAGTGACTCCACTCCATCCGTTTCCCACCGAAATCGCTTCGTTCCGGAGCCATCCATGAATTCATATCGTGCCATTCCCGGTTGCCGCGTGAGCGGCAGCACGCATCAGATCCCGGTGCTCAATCTCGGCCACCAGGCACTTACCGGCGTTTTCCCGAAGTCGGCTGACGAGCCGGTCACGCGGGGCCCGCTGGAGCTCGTGTGGTCGCCGGGCAGCGGGCTGTTGCAGCTCGCGCACTCGTACGAACCCTCGGAGATGTACGGCGACAATTACGGCTATCGATCGGGGCTGAACCAGTCGATGGTCGATCACCTGACCGACAAGATCGCGTACCTCGAACGCCTGAAGCCGCTCTCGGCGGGCGACGTCGTGCTCGACATCGGCAGCAACGACTCCACGACGCTGAGGGCTTACCGCACTAACGGTCTGCGCCGGATCGGAATCGATCCGACCGGCAATAAGTTCCGCGAATACTATCCGGATGACGTGCGCCTCGTCCCCGACTTCTTCTCTGCCGACGCTTACCGTTCGGTCGAAAGTCGCCCGGCGAAGATCGTCACGTCGATCGCGATGTTCTACGATCTCGAAGCGCCGATCGAATTCGCGAAACAGATCGCATCGATTCTCGCCGATGACGGTGTCTGGCATTTCGAGCAAAGCTACATGCCGTCGATGCTGCGTCTGAATTCGTACGACACGATCTGCCACGAGCACCTTGAGTACTATTCGCTCGCCGTCGTGAAGATCATTCTGGAAGCGGCCGGCCTCAAGCTGGTGGACGTCGTGATGAATGCCGTCAACGGCGGCAGCTTCGCAGTGACTGCTGCGAAAGCCGGCGATCACTCGATCAAGGTGAATCATCCGGTAATCGACTGGCTGCTCGAGCAGGAAGACCGCATGGGCCTGAATACGCCGCGTCCTTATCGTGAATTCGAGGAGCGAGTGTTCCGTCATCGCGACGACCTGACGCGACTGATCCGCGCGCTGAACGCGGACGGCAAGAAGGTTCTCGGTTACGGTGCTTCGACGAAAGGCAACGTCGTGCTGCAGTTCTGCGGATTCACCGCGGCAGACATTCCGGCCATCGCCGAAGTGAACGAGGAAAAATTCGGCCGCGTGACGCCGGGCACCCATATCCCCATCATTTCCGAAGCGAAGGCACGTGCAATGAAGCCGGACTATTTCCTCGTCCTGCCGTGGCACTTCAAGAACGGCATCCTGCGTCGTGAAAGCGAGTATCTGAAGAGCGGCGGGCGCCTGATTTTCCCGTTCCCGGAAATCGAAATCGTCTAAGCCGGGATTCGCATGCAAGACGCCATCTCTATGGATATTCAGTCATTGCGGCACGCGTGGACGTGGCAGCCGCAGATGCAGCAGCATTTGCGCTTCCCGTTCGCGGGTGCTGGCACGCTCAATCGCAATGCTTCGCAGGCTTGGCAGGACATCTTCGTGCTGTCGATGCTGGATGGCCGTACGAACGGCCGTTATCTGGAAGTCGGCGCGAATTATCCGCTGTCGAACAACAACACCGCGTTGCTGGCCCTCCTTTACAGTTGGCAAGGCGTGTCGATCGAGTTCGATCCGGCGTTCTTCGGTAGCTGGCTCAAGGACCGTCCCGACCACACGCTCGTGCTCGCAGATGCGCTCGCACTCGATTATGCGAAGGCATTGCCTGCATGGTTCGGTAAAGACACGCAACGAATCGATTACCTGCAGCTCGACATCGATCCGAGCTACAACACGCTGCAAGTGCTGAAAAAGTTGCCGCTGGATCGCTACCGGTTTTCAGTGATCACATTCGAAACCGATGCGTATTCGGGCGATTTTCGTGCCCGCAGCGAGAGCCGCGATATTCTGCTTCGCCATGGCTATGAACTCGTCGCGCGAGACGTGTCCGTGCTGTTCCCGCCCGTCTCGCCGAATCCGATTCCGTTCGAGGATTGGTGGGTCGATCCGCAGGTCGTCTCGCGTGAAAAGATTCGTGCACTGCAGGCGATCGACAAGTCACCGCTGTTACCGCAGGACGTTCTGTTCGCTGTGACCTGAGTGTCACGGGACGAACCATAGCCTGCTCCGGGACTATCCCGTGAGCAGGCTATTTTTTTGTTCGAAGCGATGTGAGCAGGCTGCGCGCATCTTGCGCTGCGATTTTGCCGCCACGCACTCACGAAACGATAATCGGTAGTCCATACCGAAACCTGCGTCGATCAATGCGTGCCGACAGAGCCGGTGTTTGGGTCCTCGACCCGACGCCTTGTTCGCCGGGCTCAGGTGCGATCGAAAGCTGCGCCCCGACTTCTCGACGGACAACCAAACTGTCTGCGTTGCGTGTGTTTGAGGAATCCACAGGGCGTGAGATGCTTGATGAACAGCGTCTCGTTGGGCGCCCTGCGATCTGCTGGACGAGGGACGTGCAGCGCAAGACGAGCGCTGCGCCGATTCGGCCGTCAGGGCTGTGCCGCTACCCGACGCGCCGTTTATTGCTTGCCAGCAGGCGACGCCGGAGCGTCGCCTGGCTGTTGGGAGAACGGCCTCAATCGCCGTATTTGCGCAGATAGTTTTCGTAGCCTTCGCGCCAGCTCGGCGTGCCGAACGCGCCGCCGCTTTCGTGCACGACCGAAATCGGCCAGGTGCCCATGCGCAGCCCCTTGAGTTCCGCCTGGCGACAGAAGTCCATGTCGTAGAAGTGGAACTTGAACTGCTCGTCGAAATGCAGGCCGCTCTTCGCGAGCACTTCGCTATCCGCAATCAGCAGCAGACCGTCGAGAAGCTTGCATTCCTGTCCGGAAGGCCCGAAGGTCGACGCGATGTTGCACGGAAAGCCCTTGCCGTGGCCGACGGTTCCGCTCAGATACTTGCGCTCGTCCCACTGCAGATCGGGCGTCGCGAAGGCCCATGCGGGCTGGCGCGGCGCGCGGCGCAGGTTGCCGGCGAGCCCCACCACCTCGAAACGGGCGAGGGATTCGCGGATGCGCTCGGTCCAGAAGAAGTCGTTGAGCCAGACGTCGTCGTGAACGAATACGAGGATCGCCGGACGCTGCTTCGCCTCTTCGATCGCCGCGTTGTAGATGCTGGACAGCCCGCGCGTGTTGTTGTCGAACAGCTGGAGTTCGATGTTAGGCAGTTGGGCGTAGAGCTTTAGCGACTGGCCAAGCGCCGTTTCATTCGAGAACTGCTCACGGGTGCGGCGGGTGCCGCAGATGATACGAATCGGTTTCGTCGCTGCGGGGATGCCGGTCACCGCGTCGATCGACGTGATCGAGCCGGCTGTTGGCGCAATACCCGGTTGTTGCTGCTCGCGCACAGGTTCCGCAACCGGTTCCGCCGAAGCATCCTGCGGCTGCGCCAGGACCTCGAAATGCTCCGGCGCAAGTCCGTCGCACCAGCGCTGCCACATGGTTCGCAGCGCACGCGATACGGCGTTGGCGATCGTGCTTGCGCTGATGATGGGCGACTGCATGCAGTGCTGGCGCAACTCGCGGCGCACCGTTGCGAGTGCCTCGATGTCGCTGGCGAGCGCGACGCACTTGCTCACAAAGTCGTCCTTGTCGTTCGCGACGAAGGCCTCGTCGAGCCCGAGGTGCGAGAGCCATCCCGTGCTGCCCCGGCTCGCCATCGAAACGCCGGGCAGCGTCATGGTGGGCACGCCCATCCACAGGGCGTGCATGGTCGTGGTCGAACCGGCGAATGGGAACGCGTCGAGACAGACGTCGACCTGCTGGTGCTGTTGCAGGTAGACATCGGTGCCCTTGCGCTGCATGAAGCTGATGCGGCTCACGTCCACGCCTTCGCTCGCGAACAGTTTGGCCACTCTGTTCATCTGTTCGATCGACGTGATCGCGCCAATGAGCATGCGCGAAGTCGGTATCTCGCGCAGCACGCGTGCCCAGAGCGCCACGACTTCCGGCCCGATCTTGACCAGACGGCTGAAGCTGCCGAAGGTCAGGTAGCCGTTTTTCAAGGCGGGCAGCTCGTTAACATCCGGCGCTTGCGCGTACGGCTTGAACGGCGCGAGAGCCGGCAGGAACACGAGCTTTTCCGAGAAACGGCTGGCGAACTGTTCGAGCGGTGTGACGAACCGGTCCGACATGTAATAGTCGATGGCCGTCAGGCCGGTCGTGGCCGGATTGCCGATCCAGCTCACCTGGATGGGCGCGGGCTTGTGCGCGAGGGCCACGAGACGGTTACGGCCGGTATGGCCGGACAGATCGATCATGATATCGATGCCGTCGTCGCGCATTTTTTGCGCGACCGCTGCGTCGGTCATGCCGAAGATTTCGTGCCACGCTTGCGCGTGCTCCCGGATCGTCTTCGTGAACGCGTCGGTGACCACGTAGTTCGAATAGACGTGCAGCGACAGGCTCGTGTCGCGGGCCAGATGCTCCACGATCGACTGGAAGAAGTAGGCAACCGGGTGATTGATCAGGTCGCCCGAAACGAAGCCGATCCGCAGGCGCCGCGACGGATTGCGATCGTTGGGGTGCTTCGGCCAGTGTGCACGCAGGGAAGCTTCCTGGCGCTTCCCGTACTCGCAGAACTCTGCAAAGGCGCTTTCTGCATCGAGATCAGTCTTGTGCATCAGGCAGAACAGCATGTTGCTGTGTGTGGCCGCCTGCATGGGCGCGAGTGCGAGCGCCTTACGAAAGGCGCTTTCCGCTTCGTCGTACTGGCCATCCTCGTTCAGCGCATTGGCAAGCGCGTCGAGTTCGAGAGCATTGTTCGGCTCCAGTTCAACGGCGCGGCGCATCTGGGCGATGCCCTCGCCGGCGCGGCCCGTTGCCTGAAGGGCGGCACCCAATGTGCGATGCAGGGCTGCACTCTCGGGATGCTTTTCGAGAGCCTGGATGCAGTGCAAGATGGCTCGCTGGTGCTGGCGTGTGATATGCAGCGCGTCGGCCAGCATCGTCTGGGCGGGGAGGCTGTTGGGCATCAGGCCGGTGGCGCGCTCGGCCGACATCACAGACTCCGCGTACTTGCCTGCGCGCTGCAGGGCGTGCGTGAGCGTCAGCCAGCATTCGCCGTGCGCAGGGTTTTGCTCCGTCAAGCGACGGGCAAGCTTCAGCGCGGCCTCTGTTTTTCCGCCGTTGAACAGATCGGCAAACTGGCGCAGCTCCGTCATGCTTGCGCGGCGCGGGTCGACTATCGCTGCGGGCGTGTCCGAGGTCTTCTGCGGCGGCGCGGCTTCGGGAGCCTCCGCCGCGGCCACCCGCGAAGGTTCAGTGGACGGCGCCGGCGTCGCTGCGGCGTCAGGCTGGGGCAGACGAGCCTTCAACGTCTCGATGGCATCGCCGGGAACACCGCATTGGCGCGCCACGTCGAGCGCCATCCGCGCGGCCTCGAACTGGTTGCTGGCGGTGAGGGCGTTGAAGTAGTAGACCCAGAGTTGCGCGAAGTTCGGCGTATGGCCGAGCACCGCTTCGAAGTGCGGCACGGCCTCGGCTGGCCGGTCCGTTTGCATGTACAGCACGCCAATGTGGTAGTTGGCGTCGACATGATCGCTATCCGCTTCCAGCACGATGGCGTAGAGCGCTTCGGCTTCGTCGTATTCCTGCTTGCGATGGTGCTCGATCCCGGCTTCCATGACGAGCTGGATGTCGTTCCCCATTTGCGATTGAGGGGCGAGCGCGGTGGTTTCGGTCGGAGTTGGGAAAGCGGTCATGACGAAGGCGTGCTTGCGCCGCAGTTAGCAGAGGTAAGGCAATTATCGAGCGCGCGCACTCGGGACGAATTGCCGAGTTGACGTCAAAACGCCCGCCAATTCGGTGGTGCGAACGAAGGGCGTAGATGGGGTCAGTTGAAGGCCGTTGCTGCCTGAGCTATGCCCAAGAGGGGCGCGCAAAAGAAAAGCCCGCGCGAGGCGGGCCGAAATGTGCGAATGCGCCTTCGAGGGCGCAATGGTTGCTTGTTATTCCTGGACGCGCTGCAAAGTCCGTACTTCAGAACTGCGCAACGCGCTGATACAGGTTCACATTGCGCGTTGCCTGCATGGCGGAACGGTACTCGGCGCTGAGCGTGCTTTGGGCCGACTCCGCCGCTGCTGCGACACGTGTATCGACCGCATGAACCTGTTTGAGCACGTCGAGCGCGGCGCCCGTTTGCTTCGCGGAGAGCGACATGAGAAGCGGCGAGCGCTCGTTCGCGAGCTCGGCCGCCTTTTCCCATTCGCCGACGGCTGCCGCCTGCTCGATGTCTTTCGTGATCTGCCAGATGCGATCGATGGGCGCCCCGAATTCCATGT
This sequence comes from Paraburkholderia nodosa, assembly GCF_001718195.1. GTDB lineage: Bacteria > Pseudomonadota > Gammaproteobacteria > Burkholderiales > Burkholderiaceae > Paraburkholderia > Paraburkholderia nodosa_A. Next base: position 131,197 of record NZ_MCNV01000006.1, on the reverse strand, counting down.
CGTCTCTCCTGCTGGATGCACTTAGCTCTTGTTGGTGGCCAGCGCGCCTGCACTGTTGGTGCCGCCGAAGAGCTGCGTGAGGTACTGCTGGTTGCTGTTCATCGTCGCCATCAGCGTGTTGAGCGCGGTGAACTGGGCGGTGTACATGCTGGTGAGCTGCGACTGGTACTCGGCGAGATTCGACTGCTGTGTCGAGAGGTTCGTCAGGTCAGTCTGGATCGAGTTGGTACGAGTCGTGATGACGCCCGTGCTCGACGAATAGCTCGTGATGTTGTTGTTCAACTGGGCGGCGACGCCGTTGGTCGAATTGAACAGCGCGGCCACGGTCGACTGATTGTTCTGCAGTGCGGTGTTCAGCGTACTACTGTCGACCGAGAGCGAGCCGTCCGAATTCAGCGTGACGCCGATCGAAGCGAGACTGGTCGTCGTGCTGCCGCTCTTCACACCCGTCGCCACGATCGTCGCAAGCTGGTTCTGAATCATGTTCAGCGTCGAGTCGCCGAGCAGCACGCCTTGCGAGGTCGAGGTCGAGCTGAACGACGTGAGCGCGGCCATCGTCGTCACGAGCGTGTTGTAGAGCGTGACGAAATTGTTGATCGCGCTGGATTCCGCGCTCGTGTTCTGCGCGACCGTGAGCGTTTGTGCGCCGCTGCCCGTGCTCGACGTATCGACTGCCGATGCGGTCAGGTTCAGCGTGACGCCGGAAAGCGCGGAGGTCACCGTGTTCGTCGAGCTAGTCGCGCCCGTGCCGTCGATCGCGAAATAGGCGTCCTGTGCGGCCGTGGACTGCGTCCACGTGGTCGTGTTGGAGATCGTCGACTGGTTGGCGGTGAGGTTGGCCGAAGTCGCGCTGGAGCTCGTGATCGCCGTACCCGCCGTGGTCGTCACGGCGAGATTGTTCACTGCGTCGCTGGAATTCGAGTCGCTGATCGCGATGCTGATGCCGTTCTGCGAACCGGTCGACGTCGAGTGCAGTACGAGGTGCGCGCCGTCGGCGCCGTTGACGACCGATGCCGTCACGCCCGGGTTGTTGGTGGCCGAGTTGATCGCCGACGCAATGCCTGCAACCGTGCTGTTCGAGCTGTTGAGCGAGATCGTTGTGCTGGCGCCGTTGACGGTCAGCGTCATCGTGGCGGAGCCCCCCGATCCGACGAGCGCCGTGGTTGCGCCGTAGCCTGTCGAGGTGAGCACCTGAGCCTGCGCCACCTGCTTCAGGTCAATGGAATAGGACCCGGCTGCCGCGCCGCTGCCTGCGGTGGCCGTAATGCCGGTGCCGCTGAGCGTCGTGCTGAATGCATTGAGGGTCGTGCCGTCCGAAAGCGGCGAGAGGCCTGCCTGAAGCGCGGAGAGCGCGGCGGAAAGCGCGCCGTACGCGGAAATCTCGGTGTTGTCTTGCGTCTGCTCGGCGCTGATCGTCGCGGCCTGGCCGGCAGTCTTGGCATTGACGAGCGCGGTGACGAGCGAGTTCACGTCCATCGACGAGTTGCCGGTCGAGCCGCTGACGATCGACTGGGCGGCTTGCTGCAAAGCGGCGTTGCTCGCTGCGGTTGTAGCGGCGACGCTACTTGCGATCGTGCTGGCTGTCGAACTGGATACGGTGGACATGAAGGGGCTCCGTGCGTCGGCGTTGCAGTGTGAATCGGTTCAAGTCTGCAAAACGCCAATCGGGAGGTGATCCTCCCGATTGGCTTGCGTTGCGCTCACGGGTATTGCTGCCGGGCGCGCAACGCTTGTGCTAGAGAAGCTCGTATTACTGGAGGAGCTTCAGGATCTGCTGCGGCTGCGAGTTCGCTTGTGCGAGCACCGAGATGCCGGCTTGCTGCAGCACTTGCGCCTTGCTCAGGTTCGCCGTTTCTTCCGCGAAGTTGGCGTCCTGGATCGACGACTGGGCGGTCGACAGGTCGGTCGACTGAGCTTGCTGCGTCGTGCCGATTGCCGTGAAGCGGTTTTGCGCTGCGCCGAGCGTTGCCTGCAGGTTGTTCAGCGTGTTCAGTGCGTTGTCGATCGACTCCATGGCCATGCTTGCGCCACTTGCCGTGCTGATGTTGACGTTAGCAACGTCCGTCGGCACGTTGTAGGAGTTGACTTGAGCGTCCACCGTTGCAACAGCAGCGGAGCCGGCCGAGCCGACAGCCGTATTGAAGGCGGCGGCAATGCTGAGCGAAACCGCACCGCCCGAGCCCTGGATGGCGTTGCCGCTGGTGCCCGAAGCGCCCGTGGCCGTGAACAGCGCGCCGACTGCCGTGTTGCTCAGTGCCTGGTTGTTCTGGTCCGTGAACGTGAAGCCGCCGCTGCCGTCGGAGACGACGTTGATCGACGTGACCGTTGCAGCCGAGGCAGCGACCGAAGCGCCGGCCGAATCCAAGCTCAGGCCGCTGAACGTGCCGAGCGTCTGGCCAGCTTGCGGCACACCGCTGCCGATCGAAGCAGCCGACATGTTTTGCGACAGGCTCAGGCTGATCGTCTGACCGACGTTGGCACCGACCTGGAACGACACGTTACCGAGCGTGCCGTTCAGCACGTTCATGCCGTTGTACGTCGTTTGCGAAGCGATACGGTTGATTTCCGAGACTTGCTGGTTGACTTCCTTCTGCAGCGCTGCGCGGTCGTCCGAGGTCATCGAGCCGTTGGCCGCTTGCGTAGCCAGCTGGCGGATACGTTGCAGGCTGCTCGTCAGCGACGAGAGACCGCTCGATGCCGTTTGAACCAGCGAAACGCCATCGTTCGAGTTCGACACGCCCTGATTCAGACCGTTGATCTGGGTCTGCATGATGTTCGAAATCGCGAGGCCTGCTGCATCGTCAGCTGCGCTGTTGATGCGCTTACCCGACGACAGGCGCGTGATCGCTTGCGACAGCGCGCTGCCCGAGCCCGTCAGGTTCTGTTGCGCGACGAGCGAGTTGATGTTGCTGTTAATTCCGAGCATGGAAATTCTCCTAAGCGGGCTGAAAGCCCGTTACAAGCCACTATGGCCGCGGCGGGTGCAATCTTTCATTGCTGGCCGCCTCAGTGAAGGTTGTCGGCGTGGGTAAAAAAAACTTGAGGGGAAGCACCGACAATCGAGACCTCATTTGCGCGGTGCATAAAAAATCCGGTTGCGCCGCGCTTCGTGCTTCCCGCTTCCCTCACGCATTTCTGCGTCTTGCAGTTTGCAAGCGTGTTTACGGCAGGTATCGCGCGTGGTTTAGTGCAGGGCGCCAAGGCACTCCCGCGGCTGCGCGCCCTTGCCCGCTGCAGCGCGCCGCGAGGCGGCGTATCCTCAGCGATTCCCGTCCGCCCTTTTTTCTGGAGGCCCCATGGAACTACGCAGGATCGGCAATTCCTCGTTGCAGGTCGCCCCGCTCATGTTCGGCGGCAACGTCTTCGGCTGGACCGCAGACGAAGCCACCTCGTTTTCGATACTCGACGCCTTCACCGACGCCGGCCTCAACTTCATCGACACCGCCGATGTGTATTCCGCGTGGGTGCCCGGCAACCAGGGCGGCGAATCGGAGACGATCATCGGCAAGTGGATCGCCAAAAGCGGCAAGCGCGACAAGGTGGTGATCGCAACGAAGGTCGCAAAAGATGCACGCCGCCCGGGACTTTCCGCCGCCAACATCGCGGCTGCCGTGGAGGATTCGCTGCGTCGTCTGCAGACTGACTACATCGACGTGTACTTCTCGCACGAGGACGACCAGAAAGTCCCGCTCGAGGAAACGCTCGGTGCGTACCAACGGCTGATCGAGGCCGGCAAGGTGCGGGTGATCGGCGCGTCGAACTACACGGGCGCGCGCGTCGAGGAGGCGCTCGCGGTTGCGACGAAATCCGGCCTGCCCGCGTACCAGATCATTCAGCCCGAATACAACCTGTACGACCGCGCCCATTACGAGGCCGATCTCGAACCGGTGGCCATGGCGCAGAAGCTCGCGGTCGTGCCCTATTACAGCCTCGCGAGCGGCTTTCTCTCGGGCAAGTACCGTTCGCGCGAGGATCTCGCGAAGAGCACGCGCGGCTCGCGCGTCGAAAAGTACCTCGACCACCGCGGCATCCGGATCCTCGCGGCGCTCGACTATGTGGCTGAGCGTCACGGCAGCACGCTCGCGGCAGTTGCGCTGGCGTGGCTGATCGCGCGCCCGAGCATTACCGCGCCGATCGCGAGCGCGACTTCGCTGGATCAGTTGGAGAGCCTTGCGGCGGCGGTACGGCTGAAGCTCGATCCGGCCGACATCCAGGCGCTCAACGACGCGAGCGCCTGACGGCAAAGGCATTAACCCAGGTGTCCTAATCGACAGGGCGGGCGCGGCGGCCGCGGCAAGCCGCGCAAGTCCCTGAGTAGACTCAAGAAACCCTGGTCAGGCGGATCTTTTCCTGATATCATTGGGAGTGAATTGAGATCTTTGCCTGTTTTGTTGCCGTGTTCGTTACTGTTGGCGGCCGCAAACCGGCGGTCAGGTGTGTTGCAGCAAGGTCGACCTGATCGCGTTCCGCTGTGAACCCCCTACTTCTCTTTTCCGGCCTCCGTGGCCGCCTTGCCTCTCGTTCGGCCCCAGCGTGGCGAACGACCGGAGGGCCGGCGCGTGAGCGGCTTTGACGCTCGCGCCTTTGAACCGTATTAAGCGATTTGAGTTAGGAAATACATGACGACGATTCTTCTGAAGGAAAACGAGCCGTTCGAAGTGGCGATTCGCCGCTTCCGCCGTGCGATCGAAAAGAACGGCCTGATCGCCGAGCTGCGTGAGCGTCAAGCTTACGAAAAGCCGACGGCAGTTCGCAAGCGCAAGAAGGCAGCTGCTGTTAAGCGCCTGCACAAGCGCCTGCGCAGCCAGATGCTGCCGAAAAAGCTCCACTAAGCTTTTTCGCTTTTCGGTGTTCCGCCAGACGGCGGCGCATGCTTCGAAAGAAGCTGCGCCGCCGTTTGCGTTTGTGCGTATTTGCGCTTAGAAACTACGCGCCGATGCGCGGCGCGTGTTGCGCGTGCCGGCCGATTTCAGGCAGCGTTCTTCAGCTGCGCGGGCGACAAGCCGAACTGCGCGGCAATCGAACAAAGGCGTTCGCGCCATTCCCACACGCCAAACACGTCGTGCACGTTCTGCAGGCAACTCAGCAGAGTGATCGTGGCGGGGTCGTATATGTTGATATGGGCGCGCAGCAGCGCCTTCTTCAGCGCGGCGACGCCCACATCCATATAGAGCGGCACGTCGTTCGTCTCACGGCCGAGGTAGCGCACGGGTATGCCTTCCATGGCGCTCATATAGTCGCGTGGCCGGATGAAGCTGCCGACCGGGCAACCGCCATAGCTGTGCGCGCTGCCGGAGCCGCCGCCACAGCCACCGCCCCGGTAGGCGCCGCCTCCGCGTGGGAGAAGTGCCGCGCGCCCCTAGCCAAAGAGATGGGCCACCGCGCGGTCGAAGATTTCCTGATGACTCAGGAAGTGGACGTTTTTCATTTCAACCCCCTGTTGCCCAGCTGCCGGGCACAGGTTAATTCCCTTCTAATGCGGCGCCGCCGGCCTTCCAGCCGACATCACTCACCGTTCCCCTGACGCGTCTGCATTCACTTCCCGTTATAACGGCACGCCAGCGGAAAACCGTGGGGTGGCGCACCGTAGCGATCAAAAATTGGGTTGGCCAGTGCCGGGCGCAGTCGCGCCGGCGTGCCACAAAGCCATGCGGGACGAAGGTTTCCAAGGCGCGTCCTGCCTCGCTCGGGGGTTACCCGAGTCGCGCAAGTGTCACTGCGCTCAGGCGCGGCGCTTCTTTTTGCCAAGCGCAGCGCAGGCCTTGCGGCACATGCAGTCGCGCTCATGGTCGTTGACCATGCCGACAGCCTGCATGAACGCGTAGCAGATCGTCGTACCAACGAATTTGCAGCCGTATTTTTTGAGCGCCTTGCTAAGGGCGTCCGAGACTTCGGTAGACGCTGGTGCGTCGCGATACGAGGCAAGGTCGTTCTGGATGGGCGTGTCGTTCACGAACGACCAGACAAACTTCGCGAGCGAGCCGTGCTCCGTCTGGATTTGCTGCACGGCGCGGGCGTTGGCGATGGCGGCCTCGATCTTGGCCCGGTTGCGCACGATCGAGGCGTCCTGCATGAGCGTTTCGACGTGTTTGGGCGTAAAGCGCGCAACCTTCTCGATGTCGAAGTCGGCGAAGGCGCGGCGATAGCCTTCGCGCTTGTTGAGTATCGTGGACCACGAGAGCCCTGCCTGCGCGCCTTCGAGCACGATCATTTCGAACAGATGCTGGTCGTCCCGCGACGGCACGCCCCACTCCTCGTCGTGGTATTGCACATACTGCGGCGACGCGCCTGCCGATACCCAGTTGCAGCGGTGTGTCACGGTAAGTTCTCCTTGCGAGACATCGTTCGAGCCACGCAAGCATAGCGGATCGGTGCAGCGCCGCCACCCTGGCCGGATGGCCGATTGTGCGAACCCGGGGAAGCCGTTAGTCTCTGCGGCACGACAAGAATTTTGGCTTTCGAACCGGACTCACAGGCGCGCGAGGCGCGGCGGACATCATGCGGAAATACACCTGGTTGATTGGCGTGGACGGCGGCGGCACGGGCACGCGCATCGCGCTTGGCGACGCGAACGGCGTCGAACTCGCGCGCGCGGCTGCGGGGCCGTCGGGGCTCGGGCTCGGTATCGCGCGGGCCTGGCAATCGATCGAGGAGGGCTGCCGCGCGGCGTTTGCGCACGCGGGGCTTGCGTTCGACTGGTCGCAATGCGTGCTTGGCTGCGGGCTCGCGGGCGTGAACAACCCCGACTGGCTCGCGCCGTTTCTCGCTGCCGCTCCCCCCGTGGCCGGACTCGCGGTGGAAAGCGACGCCTACACGACACTGCTGGGCGCGCACGGCGGCGCGCCGGGCGTGGTGGTCGCCCTCGGCACGGGCAGCATCGCAGCGGTGCTTGGTGAGGACGGTCAGTGCCGCATTGCGGGCGGTTTCGGCTTTCCCTCGGGCGACGAAGCGAGTGGCGCGTGGTTCGGCCTGCGCGCGATCGTCTGGGCGCAGCAGGCGCTCGATGCACGCGTGCCCATGGACGACTTCGCACGGGCCCTCCTCGCACACGCGCGGGCCACCGATCGCGACAGTCTCATCGTATGGCAGTGCGCGGCCAACCAGACAGCTTACGCCAGCCTCGCACCGGTCGTCCTCGCGCATCGCGAACATCCGTTCGTCGCTAAGCTGCTCGCCGAAGCTGGCGTGGAAATCGCGAAACTCATCACCGCGCTCGATCCTTCGGGCGAGCTGCCGGCGGCGCTCTCGGGCGGCCTTGGGCAACCGCTGCGCGAGTGGGTGCCGCAAGCGGTGCGCGATCGCCTGCGCGCGCCGCTCGCCGATTCCACGTCCGGCGCGCTTCGCCTCGCGCAGATGGAGGCCCAGCGGCTGGCGCGCGCTGCTGCGGACAACTGAGCGGCAAGCGAGAAAGGGCGCGAACGTAGGTCAAGGGCATAGCCGTGCCGCAGATGCTACGATTCAACGTTTCCCGCTAGCTGTCTGATCACCATGTACAAGGTCATTGCAACCGATCTCGACGGAACGCTGCTCAATAGCGACCATCAGGTCGATCCGTTCACGGTTGCCACGCTGGGCGCACTCGATGCGCAGGGGCTGCCGTTCGTAATCGCGACCGGCCGCCACTATTGCGACGTGGCCGGTATTCGCGACGTGCTCGGCATCCGGCCATATCTCATCACCGCGAACGGCGCGCGCGTGCACGCACCCGACGACACACTGATCCACGCGAGCAATCTGAGCGCGCCCATGGTCGAGCGTCTGGTCGCCGCCGACACCGTGGGCGAGCACGGCCGCGTGATCGTGAGCATCTATACCGACGACGCCTGGCTCATCGACCGCGACGCGCCCGAACTGCTCGCGTATCACCAGGACTCGGGCTTCGAGTACCGCGTGGCGGATCTGCGCGATTACGCGGGCGCAGGCATCGCCAAGGCGCTCTATATCGGCGATCCGGCAGATCTCGCGCACGTCGCGCAGAATCTCGCGCGCGAGTTCGGCGACGCGCTCTACGTCACCTATTCCCTGCCCGATTGTCTCGAAGTGATGGTGGCCGGCGTTTCGAAGGGCCGCGCGCTGCGCGTCGTACTCGACCGGCTCGGCGTGGACGCCGCGGGTTGCGTCGCGTTCGGCGACAACATGAACGATATCGACCTGCTCGAAACGGCGGGTCATCCGTTCATGATGAACAACGCCAATCCCGATCTCATCAAGCGGCTGCCTCGGGTGCCGCGCATCGGCAACAACTTCGAAGCCGGTGTCGCGCATCATCTTCGCAAGCTGTTCGCGCTCAACGACGAACTCGCGTCGTAATTCACGCGGGCGCGGTCGCTAGCGCCGCCACCACCTCGATTCCATTCGAACGGTAACCGCGGGACGATTACTGCGCGGCGGGCAGTTGCGCGCACGGGCAGTCGTCCGCGCGACCGTCGAGGCCCTCGCGCTCGTGCGAGAAACGCGCGCGCGCGGCGCCGCCGCTCCAGTCGATACGCACCACGTAAATGCTGTCGAAGTCCGCGCTCTCCCAGCGCGGTACGTCGTTCGCGCTGCCGCCGTGCGCGGTGACGACGCGGCGTACGAGCGTCTCGATTTCCCGATGCTCCCATGCAACGAGCACGGTGCGGCCGCGCCACTGCGGATCGACGAGTGCGCTTTGCAGCGCGTCGATCTTCGAATAGCCATACGGCGTCTGGACCGGCATGCCGAACTGGATCGCGGTCGGCTCGATCGTCGCGAGCGGGCGCACGTAGTTGTAGGCATGGCCGTTGTCTTCCTTTTGCTCGCCGGGGTCGGGCGCGTAGATCGCATCGGGCTTGCCGTACTTGGCCGCGATCACGGCCGGCAGCGCAAGCGCGCGGTTCAGCCCCTTGCAGTTGAGCTGGCCGAATCCCTCTGGCGGCTTTTCACCGTGCCTCACGAAGATGAGCGTTTCGACGTTGCGCGCGGCTGGCGCGCTGCTCGCATTCGTCTTCGCTGTCTCGCCGGCGTTAGCGGCTCCGTTGGCGTGTGGCAGCGGCGCGCAGGCGCATAGCAGTGCGCTCAGCGCGGCGGCGAGCGTCGAGGCGATCCGGCCTGGCCGGGGGCGTGAGCGCTTCATGCTGGGCGTGATGCTCCAGGTCGCAAGACAATGGGAAGGTCGCCCGATTCTAGCAGCGCAGCCGTCACGGGCCCGGCCAGCAGCGCACCCGGAGCGCCCCGCGCTCAGCAAGACAAACGGGCGCCGAAGCGCCCGTTTGCAACTGCACGGAGAACGTGTCGCAATGCGGCGCGGCTCGGGCCGCGCGGACGTGTCAGCGCGCGTCAGAGGCCGTCAAGCCGTCTCGCGCGCGCCGACCGCCGCCACCGCTTCGCCCCGCCCCGCCACCGCCGGGTACACGATGCCTGCGATCACTGCGCCGACGATCGGCGCGACCCAGAACAGCCACAGCTGCGAGATCGCCTCGCCGCCCACGAACAGCGCGGGGCCGGTCGAGCGTGCCGGATTCACCGAGGTATTGGTGACAGGAATCGAGATCAGATGAATCAGCGTGAGGCACAGGCCGATGGCGATCGGCGCGAAGCCTGCGGGTGCGCGCTTGTCGGTTGCGCCGAGAATGACGAACAGGAAGACCGCGGTCATGACCGCTTCGCACACGAACGCGGCGCCCATGGCGTAGTGTCCCGGCGACTGCTCGCCGTAACCGTTGGTCGCGAAGCCGCTCGCGACGAGGTCGAAGCCGGGCTTGCCCGTCGCGATGAGCGCAAGCACGAAAGCGCCGATCACCGCGCCCACCACCTGCGCGGCGATATAGGGCACGAGGTCGCGCGCCGGGAAGCGGCCCGCCACGGTCAGGCCCACGCTCACGGCGGGATTCAGATGGCAGCCCGAAATGTGGCCGATGGCGTAGGCCATGGTGAGCACGGTCAGGCCAAAGGCGAGCGACACGCCCACGAACCCGATCCCGAGTCCGTGAACCGGCCCGGCGAAGTTGGCCGCGAGCACCGCGCTGCCGCAGCCGCCCAGAACGAGCCAGAAAGTGCCGATCAGTTCGGCGATGAGCCGCCTGGATAAGTGCATTGCGTGACACCTCGAAAAGTCGATTTTTGAAGGCGCCGCGTAAAGCACCGGCACCGGGAAATGCCAGATTCTAGGCAGTCGCCCTTTTCGATGCTGTCAAGGATTGTCAATTTCGACGTAATTGATCGAATTATTACGATCGATGTGTACGCAATTGCGCTGGAGCCGGTCGATCGTTAAATTGAAGAATAGCGTAAAAAGGCAGTATTAATAGCGATTGCGAATTCCGTTATTTACGTCTAATCTCCGATCGAGCCGGTTTCAAGAGCAGGTTTCAAGAGCAATGAAGGGGGAATAGAAATGTCGCAATATACAGAGATCAAGGCGCAGATCGCAAAACTCCAGGCTCAGGCCGAAGAGGCGCGGCGCACGGAGATCGCGGACGTCATCGCCACGATCCGGGAAAAGATCGCCGAATACGGCCTTTCCGCCCAGGACCTGGGCTTTGCCGAGGCCGCGCGCCGCGGGCGTCCGCCGAAAAAGGCGCCGCTGCCCGCGCGCTATCAGGACCCCAAGTCCGGCGCGACCTGGAGCGGCCGCGGCAAGCCGCCCAAGTGGATCGCGGGCAAGAACCGCGAACGCTACCTGATCGCCTGACGCATGCCGCCGGGGAACAGCCCGGCCGTCATAGCGGTGTAGCCGAAAATGCAAAAAGAGCCGCATGTTTCATGCGGCTCTTTTTTGTGAGTCTTCTGTAATCAACGCGTAATGGCGCTATTCAGCGACTCGCAAACGATTCACGTCGCGCATTCGTCTGGATTTATCGCGAAATCTGGAATGCTTCGCACTCAACCGGCGGCGACGCGACGCAGTACCGGACGCTGTGCGGCTTCGATCAGCGCCGTATAAGTGTCGACATAATTGCCGGCCATGATGTGCGACGTAAAGCGGTGTTCGAACTGGTTGCGAATCGCCACGCGCGAAAGCGAATCGATACTCTGGAGCGCGGCCACGGCGCCTTGCACGTCCTCGACGACATAGCCCGTCACGCCCGGGTCGATCACTTCCGGCACCGAACCGCGATTGAAGGCGATCACCGGCGTGCCGCAGGCCATCGCCTCGATCATCACTAGGCCGAATGGCTCGGACCAGTCGATCGGGAACAGCAGCGCTTTCGCACCCGAAAGGAACGCGGGCTTCTGCTCTTCGTTGATCTCGCCGACGAACTCCACGTGGGCCTGCGAAAGCAGCGGCTCGATCTCGGTCTTGAAGTAGTCCTGGTCGACCTTGTCGACCTTGGCGGCGATCTTCAGCGGCAGGCCGGAGAGCGCGGCGATCTTGATCGCCGTGTCCACACGCTTTTCCGGGCAGATCCGGCCGAGGAACGCCAGGTACTCGGGCTTGCGGTCAGCTTGCGGCGTGAGCAGGTTCTTTGGCAGTCCGTGATAGATCGTGTTCTGCCACGCGGCCTGCGGCAACGGCTGGCGCTGCGAGTCCGAAATCGAGATGACCGGTGCGTTCGGGAACTGCTCGAATACCGGTTGCAGCTCCGGCAGGTCGAGGCGGCCGTGGAGCGTCGTCACGAACGGCGTGTCCATGGTCGTGAAAAGCGGGAACGGCAGATAGTCGAGGTGGAAGTGCAGCACGTCGAATTCGTGCGCGACGCGGCGCACGCGCTCGAGCAGCACCATGTGCGGCGCCAGCGCGTCGCGGATCGTGGGGTCCAGGCGCAGTGCGCGCGGCCAGGCGGCTTCGAGGTTTGCCGAGGTGACCGAATCGCCGCTGGCGAACAGCGTCACGTCGTGGCCGAGGTCGACCAGCGCTTCGGTCAGGTAGGACACGACGCGCTCGGTGCCGCCATAAAGCTTGGGCGGAACGGCTTCATAAAGTGGCGCAATTTGTGCGATTCGCATTGTTCGATCTCCTGGCAAAAAAGCCGCGTGTGCAACGAACTCTGTGATGCGGCACTGCGGCGGTACAACGGTATCGGGTTATCCCTGAGACCGATTATGGCCATTTCGCGGCCCGACACACGCGGTTTTGCAAACGCTTAAAGTTGTTACAGCGGGATACAGCAGGTGTAAGAGGCCATTGCAAAGCGTGACGCGGCTTGGGCGCGCATTGCGCAAGCCGCGTGCCCGCTGCGCCGGAACAAGGGTCAAAAGGCAGGGCGCGAGTGACGCGCGCGCATCGAATAGCACGCACGCGTGACGCATCCATGAAAAAGCCTATAATTAACCGATAAATCCGCGGCCTATGCGCACGACATGACGCGCCCCGCCTCCCGCCGCTGCTCCCGCCTCTTTGTCAGAAAAATTCCTACACGTTTGCGAAACTTTTTCTCGCAACGCGTCGCGGCATCCGTCCGATTTCCATTTGTTCCCGCCCCAGCCACAATGGACCCACGACCATAAACAGGCCGTTCGGATGCACTTGGGTTGTATCTGGGCGAGCAAACGTTTTCCGCGGGCGGTCTGACCAGCCGCTGCGATTTGATTCGGGGGAATCCATGAGCGCGACGACGCACAGCGACATGCTCAATGAGATCAAGGAAGTGAACCTGTCGTATCTGTTGCTCGCGCAACGTCTTTTGCGCGAGGACAAGCCGACGGGCATGTTCCGTATGGGCATCTCCGAGCAGTCTGCCGAGGTGCTCGCTAATCTCACTTTCGCGCAGACCGTACGCCTTGCCGCATCGAACCAGCTGCTTTGCCGCTTCCGGTTCGACGACCACGCCATCCTGAGCGCGCTTGCCGACAAGGGCAAAACCGCGCTGACGCACTCGGCGATCATCATGGCGGGCCAGGACGTCGAACAGATCGGCTGAACCGCTTCGCCCAGCGCCGCAGCGCGCTGCGGCGCATTGCACCCTTGCTGCCCGCGAACGGCGGCAGGGGCCAGGCGCATTCCATTGCGGCTTCCAACGGGTGTCTATGGCGACAAAGAGTGTGGTGCAGGAGGTAAAAGAGATCGCGCTCGCAATCGAGCTGATCGAACTGGGCGCGCGTTTGCAACTGCTCGAAGCGGAGACCTCGCTCTCGCGCGACCGGCTCATCCGGCTTTACAAGGAAGTGAAGGGCGAGTCGCCGCCCAAGGGCATGCTGCCGTTTTCGACCGACTGGTTCATGACCTGGCAGCCCAACGTCCATTCCTCGCTGTTCTACAACACGTTCATGTTCATGAGCCGCCACGCGCGCTGCGAGCCGATCCACGCGATCGTGAAGAGCTACCGGCTCTATCTCGAGCACCTGCGGCTGCATGACGAAACGCCCGCGCTGAGCCTCACGCGCGCCTGGACGCTCGTGCGCTATTTCACCTCGGGCCTCCTGCAGATGACGCCATGCAGCCGTTGCGGCGGCCGCTACGTCGCTCACGCGCACGACCCGCAGCGTGGCTTCGTCTGCGGGCTGTGCCAGCCGCCCTCGCGGGCGGGGCGCACACGGCGCAACGCGCTTGCGTCGCAGATCGCCGCTTGAGGCAGATCAACGCCGCTTGTCCCTGATCGATGCGGTTTGCCGCACTCCATGCAGGCCGGGACTCCGGATAAACCCGGCCCGTCCCGGCGCAGAGGCCCCTGCGGCTTCGCCGGAAGGCGCGTGCCGCAAGCACGCCGCATCGTCACACGCAGTCATAGACACGAATTGCAATCCCTTCCCGCGCGGCTTTGCGAACCGGCCCCAGATTCATCCGGCATGTCGACGTCGAGCAGACGGCAGACGCCCGGCCGGCTTACGATCCGCGCCCATTCAAACCCAAAGTTTTTCGCGCCGTTGCCGTAAACCCAGCTAAGGGCGCGGGCCGACGGCGGTTCGCGGCGCATTTCTAGTGAGGACCCGGCAGTGCTGATTATCGTTGGAACCCTCTTGACGATCCTTTGCGTCTTCGGCGGCTACGCACTCGAGGGCGGCCATCTGGCTGCACTCATGCAGCCGATGGAACTGCTCATGATCGGTGGTGCTGGCGTCGGCGCGTTCATCCTCGGCAACGGCATCAAGACCATCAAGGCCACCTTGCGCGTGCTTCCCACGCTGTTCAAGGGCGCCAAATACAACAAGGACGTGTACATGGAGCTGCTCGCGCTGCTCTATGTCCTGCTCGCGAAGGCGCGAAAGGAAGGCACGCTCACGCTCGAAGCGGATATCGACGATCCGCAGAAGAGCCCGATCTTCACGCAGTATCCGAAGATCCTGGCCGACCACCACATCGTCGAATTCCTCACCGACTACCTGCGTCTCATGGTGGGCGGCAACATGAACGCCTTCGAGATCGAAAGCCTCATGGACGAGGAAATCGAAACGCACCACGCCGAAGGCGAGGCGCCTGCCCACGCGCTCGCGAAGGTGGGCGACGCGATGCCGGCGTTCGGTATCGTCGCGGCGGTGATGGGCGTGGTTCACACCATGGCGTCCGCCGACAAGCCGCCCGCAGTGCTCGGCGAGATGATCGCCCAGGCGCTGGTCGGCACCTTCCTCGGCATTCTGCTTTCGTACGGTCTCATCGGCCCGCTCTCGAGCCTCGCGGAGCAGCGCGTGACCGAGTCGACCAAGATGTTCCAGTGCATCAAGGTCACGATCCTCGCGAGCCTGAATGGCTACGCGCCGGCGATTGCCGTGGAGTTCGGCCGCAAGGTGCTGTTCTCGACCGAGCGTCCGTCGTTCACGGAACTCGAAGAGCACGTGCGCCGCGTGAAGGCGAAGTAAGGGACGGCCCATGAGCAACAACAAGGACCGCGCAATCGTCGTCAAGCGCGCCGCGCCGAAGAAGGCCGGCCATCATGGCGGCGCGTGGAAGCTCGCCTACGCGGACTTCATGACCGCGATGATGGCGTTCTTTCTGCTGATGTGGCTGCTTTCGTCGGCTTCGACGGTGCAGTTGAAGGGCATCGCCGACTACTTCAACCAGCCGATGAAGATCACGCTCTGGGGCGGCGACCGCAGCGCGGAAGACTCGAGCATCCTGAAGGGCGGCGGCCGTGACATCTCGTCGCAGGACCAGGGCGTCACGCGCCGCAGCGACGGCGCGACCGAGCGCTCGGAGCGCAACCAGTCGAAGCACAACGACGACGACGCCACGAAGCAGCTCGAAGGCTCGCTCGAACGCAAGGAGCAGGTGCGCCTGCACGACCTGCAAGTCAAGCTGATGGCGGCGATCGAGGCGAACCCGGTGCTGCGCCAGTTCAAGCAGCAGATCCGCATCGACTCCACGCTGCAGGGCCTGCGCATCGAGATCGTCGACTCGCAGAAGCGCCCGATGTTCGCCACCGCGCGCGACGTGGTCGAGCCGTACATGCGCGACATCCTGCAGGCGATCGGCAAGACGCTCAACGACGTGCCCAACCGCATCGTCGTGCAGGGCCACACCGACGCCGTGCCCTACGCCGGCGGCGACAAGGGCTATAGCAACTGGGAGCTTTCCGCCGACCGCGCGAACGCATCGCGCCGCGAGCTGATCGCGGGCGGCATGGACGAATCGAAGGTGTTGCGCGTGCTCGGTCTCGCTTCCACGCAGAACCTGAACAAGGCCGATCCGCTCGACCCGGAGAACCGCCGCATCAGCATCATCGTATTGAACAAGAAGTCCGAAGACGCGCTCATGCACGACGACTCGACCACCACCACGCTCTCCGACGACGCAGCGGGTTCGGGCAAGAGCCTGCCCGCGCTCACGCCGGACGCCGGCATGGGCCGGGCGGCGCCGGCGCCGGTCGCGATCGCGCCGAAGGTGGCGACCACGGTGGCGCCGGTGGGGCCGGCGGTCGCCCCGGCCGTCGCGCCGGCAGCGCAATGACAACGAGGAACGGATGATCAGGAACATTCTGGCGATCGACGATTCGGTGTCCATGCGGGAGATCCTGCAGGCGGCGCTCGGCTCGGCAGGCTACGAGGTGACGGTGGCGAGCGACGGCGAAGAAGGGCTCGAGCATGCGCTCGCCCAGCGCTTCGATCTCGTGCTTACCGACCTTTACATGCCGCGCATGGGCGGGCTCGACCTGATCAAGCAGTTGAGGGCGAATCCTTCGTACTTCGAAACGCCCATCCTCGTGTTGACCACGGAATCGGACGAAGGCTTCAAGGCAGCCGTACGCGACGCAGGCGCGACCGGCTGGATCGAAAAACCGGTGGACCCCGAGCTGCTCGTCGATCTGGCGAGCGCACTCGGCGAGGCCCACCCTTGAGGTGCCGCGCGGCGAGCGACCAGGCACCCCCCCAGGCAATTAACGCGGTGAAAGAGCAATGACTCTCGACATCACTCAGTTCTATCAGACGTTTTTCGACGAGGCGGACGAGCTGCTCGCTCAGATGGAGCAGCTTCTCCTGAACCTGAACGTCGGTCGCCCGGATCCCGAGGATCTGGCGGCGATCTTCCGCGCGGCGCACTCGATCAAGGGTGGCGCGGCGACGTTCGGCTTCACGGCCTTGACCGAGACGACCCACATTCTCGAATCGCTGCTCGACCGCGCTCGCAACAACGAGCTCGTGCTGCGCAAGGACATGATCGACACGTTCCTCGAAACGAAGGACGTGCTTTCCGACCAGCTCGGCGCCTACCGCGCGAGCGCCGAGCCCGATGCGCAGGCAGCGGCCGCCGTGCGCACCAAGCTCGAGCGCCTCTACGCGGAAAGCCGCGGCGTACCCGCGCCTGAACCCGCACCGGCGCCGGCCCCCGCGCCCGCACCGGCTGCGCAGGCGAGCGCCGGCGATTCGGAAGAAGATCTCGAAGCCGCTTTCGAAATGCACAGCACGCTGGCCTCGGCAGGTTCGGGCGCGCCCGAGCACGTCGTGAGCGAGGCGATCGATGCGGCAGCGTCGGCGCCCGCAGCCGGCGCCGACGCTGCGGTGGAAGGTCCGCACCTGCGCGTCACGCTGCGTGCCGTCGACGCGAAGGACCAGGAGCTGCTCGTCGAAGAGCTCGGCAACCTCGGCCGCATTCTCGGCCAGGTGAAGACCGGCGACGACCTCACGCTGTGGCTCGAAACCGATGTGACCTCCGACGACATCATCGCGGTGTGCTGCTTCGTGATCGACGAGAAACAGATTTCGATCGGCCGTGGCGCCGCGCCGCAGGGCGACGCGCAACCGGCTGCGGCCGCACCCGCCGCCGCGCCCGCGGCAACACCGGCCGCGCCTCCCGCCGCACCGATGGCTGCGGCCCCTGCTGCGAGCGCCGTGATCCCGGCCCCGCCGCCCGCCGCGCATGCCGAACAAGACATGCCGCGCCCGCCCGCGAGCGCCCCGGCGCCCGCGCAAGCCGAAGGCGAGCGCAAGGCGCGACCGGCCGCCGCCGCCGCATCGGCGGAAGGCAGTTCGATTCGCGTGGGCGTCGAAAAGGTCGACCAGCTGATCAACCTCGTGGGCGAACTCGTCATCACGCAGGCCATGCTCGCGGAAACCACCAGCACGTTCGACCCGGCGCTGCACGACCGTCTCTACAACGGCATGGCGCAGCTCGAGCGCAACGCCCGCGATCTGCAGGAAGCGGTGATGTCGATCCGCATGATGCCGATGGATTACGTCTTCAGCCGCTTCCCGCGTCTCGTGCGCGATCTCGCGGCGAAGCTCGGAAAGGAAGTCGAGCTTGTCACCTTCGGTCAGGCGACCGAACTCGACAAGAGCCTGATCGAGCGCATCATCGACCCGCTCACGCACCTCGTGCGCAACTCGCTCGACCACGGCATCGAAACCGTGGAAGCGCGCCGCGCCGCGGGCAAGGACGCCACGGGCCAGCTCGTGCTGTCCGCCGCGCACCACGGCGGCAACATCGTGATCGAGGTGAGCGACGACGGCGCGGGCCTGCGCCGCGACAAGATTCTCGCCAAGGCGATCAAGCAGGGCATGCAGGTGAGCGACAGCATGTCCGACGACGAGGTCTGGAACCTCATCTTCCTGCCCGGCTTCTCGACCGCCGAGCAGGTGACGGACGTTTCGGGCCGCGGCGTGGGCATGGACGTGGTGAAGCGCAACATCCAGGCGATGGGCGGCCACGTGGAAATCACCTCGCACGCGGGCAAGGGCAGCACCACGCGCATCGTGCTGCCGCTCACGCTGGCGATTCTCGACGGCATGTCGGTGAAGGTCGGCAGCGAGATCTTCATCCTGCCGCTGAACTTCGTGATGGAGTCGCTGCAGCCGCGCCACGAAGACATCTACACGGTCACCAACGGCGACCGCGTGGTGCGCGTGCGCGGCGAGTATCTCCCGCTCGTGGCGCTGCATCAGGCGTTCAACGTCGAAGGCGCGCGCACGGACCCGACGCAGGGCATCGTCACGATCATGGAAACCGAAGGTCGTCGCTTCGCCATGCTGATCGACGAACTGGTCGGCCAGCAACAGGTCGTGGTGAAGAACCTGGAAACGAACTACCGCAAGGTGCACGGCATTTCGGCGGCGACCATTCTCGGCGACGGCAGCGTCGCGCTGATCGTCGACGTGGCCGCGCTCAATCGCGAGACGCGCGCCACGCATGGCGTAAGCGCCAGCGCAAATTCGGGTGCGTTCGCCGAATTCGCGTAATCGCGATGAAGTCCGGACGCACTCAACCCATCATCTCCCAACCGTTCAGGGGCTAACGTGGCAGAAGTCCAATCGATTCAAGGCAACGGCGCACACGGCGCGATTGCCGGCGCGCAACGCCGCGACGCGCTGCAGGCCGACGCAGGCGGCCAGGAATTCCTCGTCTTCACCCTCGGCGCGGAAGAGTACGGCATCGACATCCTGAAGGTGCAGGAAATCCGCGGCTACGACAGCGTGACGCGCATCGCGAACGCGCCCGACTTCATCAAGGGCGTGATCAACCTGCGCGGCATCATCGTGCCGATCGTCGACATGCGCATCAAGTTCCATCTGGGCCGCGTCGAGTACGACCACCAGACGGTCGTCATCATCCTGAACGTCGCGCATCGCGTGGTCGGCATGGTGGTGGACGGCGTCTCGGACGTGCTCACGCTGCAGATGGAGCAGATCATGCCGGCGCCCGAATTCGGCGCGACGCTCACGACCGAGTACCTCACGGGCCTCGGCACTGTGGAAGGCCGCATGCTGATCCTGATGGACATCGAAAAACTGATGACGAGCCGCGAGATGGCTCTGATCGAGGCGCTGGTCTAACGCGCCGAGAGTTAAACCGGGGGGCCGCGAGGCCAGCGTGAGAGAGAGCGGAAAGCCGCCGCCAAAGAGCGGCAAGCCGCCTTCGTTTTCGCGCGCGCTTCGCGCAGGGGCCCGGGCGTCGCCGTGCCTATGCCGGCCGCGCTTGACCGCACAGCCCGCCCCGATTCGTACAGGACAGGAGCAAACGAGATGCTGCAAAGATGGTCGATCCGCACGACGCTCACGGGCGTCGGGGTCATTCTGGTTGCGCTGACCGTGCTGGTCGGCACACTCGGGCTCGTCGCGCTCGGGCGTGCGAGCGATGCGTTCACCGAAATCGTGCGAGGCGATCTCGTGGCGATGCATGCGCTGAACGACGCGTCGTCGTATCTGCTGCGCACGCGTGTCGCGATCGACCGCGCCAGCGCGCTCACGGCAGCAGGCCAGGCCGACGATGCGAAGAAGGTGATCGATCGCGCCCAGGAATTGCTCGGCAAATCCAACGAAGCCTGGCAAGCGTTCCAGAACGCGCCGAAGGGCGGTCTCGACGCCGCCGCGCTCGACGCGCTCGTGGCAAAGCGCGCCACGCTCATGCAAGACGGCGTGCAGCCCGAATTCGCGGCCCTGCGCGCAAACGATCAACCGGCCTATCACGCCATCGCCGACACGAAGATCAGTCCGATGTTCGTCGATTACGACAACGTCGCCGGTCCGCTCGCGCAGGCCCTGGAACAAAGCGCGCAGGCTCGCGAGGCTGGCGCGCACGACAAGATCGCCGTCATGCGCATCGCGATTGGCGCGGCGATCGCCGTGGCGCTCGTGCTCGTCGTGGTGATCCGCTTCGCCATGCGCGGCCTCATCGTGCAGCCGCTCGAGGACGCAGTGACGTGCTTCGAGCGCATCGCCCACGGCGATCTCACGCAGCCGGTCACGGTCTACAGCGACAACGAGATCGGGCGTCTGTTCAGCGGCATCAAGCGCATGCAGGAAAGCCTCGTCACGCTCGTGAGCGCGGTGCATACGGGCGCAAGCTCGATCGACGTGGGCGCGCGCGAGATCGCCATGGGCAACACCGATCTCTCGCAGCGCACCGAGCAGCAGGCCGCTTCGCTGCAGGAAACGGCGTCGAGCATGGAGCAGCTCACCGGCACCGTGCGCCAGAACGCGGAGAACGCGCGTCAGGCGAGCCAGCTGGCCGTCAACGCCTCCGACATCGCGACGCGCGGCGGCGAGGTGGTGGGTGAAGTCGTGAACACGATGCAGGGCATCGCGGCGAGTTCGGCGAAGGTCGTGGACATCATCAGCGTGATCGAAGGCATCGCGTTCCAGACCAACATTCTTGCGCTCAACGCGGCCGTGGAAGCGGCGCGCGCGGGCGAGCAGGGCCGCGGCTTCGCCGTGGTGGCCGGTGAAGTGCGCAGCCTCGCGCAGCGCAGCGCCAGCGCGGCGAAGGAAATCAAGGAACTCATCAACGACTCGGCCGAGAAAGTGCAAAGCGGCTCGCAGCTCGTGGGCCGCGCAGGCGCGACGATGGAAGAAATCCTTCAGGCCGTGCGTCGCGTGACCGACATCATGGGTGAGATCAGCGCGGCTTCCGAGGAGCAGTCGGGCGGCATCGAGCAGGTCAACCGCGCCGTCACGCAGATGGACACCGTCACGCAGCAGAACGCGGCGCTGGTGGAGCAGGCGGCCGCTGCGGCCGCGTCGCTCGAAGAGCAGACGCGCCAACTGCAGAACGTGCTCGGCACGTGGACGACGGGCGGCGCGTCGGCGCGCAGCGTGGGTGCAGGTCCGGCTCGCGTCACGCCGGCCGCGCCGGTTGCCGCGAAACGCGCGACGCCGTCTTCGGCTGCGGCGGGGGCGAAGCCCGCGGCGGCAACGTCGTCGTCGGCGTCGTCGGCGTCGGCGGCACCGGCGGACACCGCGAAGCCTGCGACAAAGCCCGCTGCGCAACCGGCAAACAAGGCGGTGGCAAAGCCTGCAGCGAAACCGGCCGCGCCTGCGCGCGGCGAGACGTACGTGAGCACGGCAGCATCCGCTTCGGACGATTCGGACTGGGAAACGTTCTGATCGAACGCGGCATGGAAGAGTAGTGAAGTACTGAACACGACGAGCAACTGCAATGCACATGAGCGCTACACAACGGCAAGACCTGCCGCGCCGGGCCCCACGGCCCGCGCGTGCTGCGCAGGCCGCCCATGCGCCGCACGCATTGCAACCGGGCAGGCGCGGCGCGCAGCAGTCCTGCGCCGCGGTATCCCATGCAGTGGGCGGCGCGCAATGCGAAGGAGCATCAGCATGAAAGCGCTGCGAAATACACGCCAGGACGCCGGCGAGACGGGCGGTTCGGGCGTCGAGAGCAACCGCGATTTCGATTTCACCTCGGCGGACTTCGAGCGCATTCGCGCGCTCATTCACCGCCGCGCGGGCATCTCGCTCTCGGACCACAAGCGTGACATGGCATACAGCCGCCTTGCGCGGCGCCTGCGTACGCTCGGCCTCGACAGTTTTCGCGAGTACCTCGACCAGCTCGAAGCGCGCAACGACGCGACCGAGTGGGAAGCGTTCACGAACGCGCTCACCACGAACCTCACCGCGTTTTTCCGCGAGGCGCATCACTTCCCGATCCTCGCGGATTTCGTGAAGCGCAGGGCGGGGGTGGCAGGTGCGCAGCCGGTTTCGGTGTGGTGTTCGGCGGCTTCCACGGGCGAAGAACCGTACTCGATCGCGATGACGCTCGTCGAAGCGCTCGGCGACCGCGCCGCGCGCGAGGCGCGCGTGCTCGCCACCGACCTCGACACCCAGGTGCTCGCCAAGGCCGACGCGGGCGTCTACTCGTTCGACCAGGTGAAGCATCTGTCGCCGGAGCGTCTGAAGCGCTTCTTCTTCAAGGGCACCGGCTCGCACTCGGGACTCGTGAAGGTGCGCCCGGAGCTGCGCGCGATGGTCAAGTTCGAGCAGCTCAATCTCACCGACGCGGACTACGGCTTGCGCACGACGTTCGACGCGATCTTCTGCCGCAACGTGATGATCTATTTCGACAAGCCGACCCAGGCACAGGTGCTCACGCGCTTCGAGCCGCTCATGAAGCCGGACGGCCTGCTGTTCGCGGGCCATTCGGAGAACTTCACCTACGTCACGCAGGCGTTCCGTCTGCGCGGCCAGACGGTGTACGAACTCACGCGCGGCGCCGCTGCCAGTGCCGCGCCGCGCCGCGCGAACGACGCGCTCGGAGTGCCCGCATGAGCGCCCGCCTTCCGATCGCGACGAACCGCTATTTCGACGCGCATTTCCAGCGCCCCGGCGTCAAGCTGCTGCCCAACGAGTTCTACACGACGGGCGAGGACATGGTGCTCGTCACGGTGCTCGGCTCGTGCGTGGCGGCCTGCATTCAGGACCGCACCGCCGGCATCGGCGGCATGAACCACTTCATGCTCCCCGACGACGGCGCGGACTCCGCCCACGCCCTCACCGGCGCCTCCGACGCCATGCGCTACGGCGCCTACGCGATGGAAGTGCTCATCAACGAGCTGATCAAGGCGGGTGGCCGCCGTGAGCGTTTCGAGGCCAAGGTGTTCGGCGGCGCAGCCGTGCTCGCGGGCATGACGACGATGAACATCGGCGACCGCAACGCCGTGTTCGTGCGCCGCTATCTCGCGACCGAGAACATCCGCATCGTGGCCGAGGACCTGCAAGGCTCGCATCCGCGCAAGGTGGCGTTCCTGCCGCGCACGGGCCAGGTGATGGTCAAGAAGCTGCGTCTCTCGCAGGACACGAGCGTGGCCGAGCGCGAGCAGCAGCTCGCCGCGCAAACCGCCGAAGCGCGCGCCGAGCGGCTCGCGCGGGCGCGGGCGCGCGTCGAGCTGTTCGGCGTCGGCGGCGCGGGGCGTGCGGGCCCGGGCGCCACGTCGCCGGCAGCAAACTCGGCAGCTCATACGCCCCAGATTTCCCAATCCCAGCCGCAGGGCGCGCGCCCTCGCATCGAGCTGTTCGGCTCGAGCGTGTCGTCCGCGCTGCGCGCATCCGGTCAAGACAACGCCAGGACAGTAGAGGAGGCGTGAACGCTGTGCAAAAAATCAAGGTTCTCTGCGTCGACGATTCGGCGCTGATCCGCAGTTTGATGACGGAAATCATCAACAGTCAGCCCGATATGACGGTCGTCGCCACCGCGCCGGATCCGCTCGTCGCGCGCGAGCTGATCAAGCAACACAACCCCGACGTGCTCACGCTCGACGTGGAAATGCCGCGCATGGACGGCCTCGACTTCCTCGAGAAGTTGATGCGTCTGCGGCCCATGCCGGTCGTGATGGTGTCGTCGCTCACCGAGCGCGGCAACGAAATCACGCTGCGCGCGCTCGAACTGGGCGCCGTCGACTTCGTGACGAAGCCGAAGGTCGGCATTCGCGACGGCATGCTCGAATACTCGGAAAAGCTCGCCGACAAGGTGCGCGCCGCCGCGCGCGCCCGCGTGCGTGCGCACCATGCGCCCGCCGCCGCATCGGCGGGCGCGGCAGCGCACGCGCACGGTCACGCCGCTGCGCACCCCGCGGGCCCGGCGCCGATGATCAACAACCCGCTCGTCTCGACCGAAAAGCTCGTGATCGTCGGCGCGTCGACGGGCGGCACCGAGGCGATCCGCGAAGTGCTGCAGCCGCTGCCGCCCGACGCGCCCGCGGTGCTGATCGCGCAGCACATGCCGCCCGGTTTCACGAAGTCGTTCGCACAGCGCCTGAACGGGCTGTGCCGCATCACCGTCAAGGAAGCGGAGCACGGCGAACGGGTGCTGCCCGGCCACGCCTACATCGCGCCGGGCCACGCACACCTCTTGCTCGCACGCAGTGGCGCGAACTACATCGCGCATCTGTCCGACGACCCGCCGGTCAACCGGCACCGTCCGTCGGTCGACGTGCTGTTTCGCTCGGCGGCGCTGCACGCGGGCAAGAACGCCATCGGCGTGATTCTCACGGGCATGGGCCGCGACGGCGCAGCCGGGCTGCTCGAAATGCGCCAGGCCGGTGCGTACACGCTCGCGCAGGACGAGGCGAGCTGCATCGTGTTCGGCATGCCGCGCGAAGCCATCGCCATGGGTGGCGCCGACGAGATCGCCTCGCTCTCCGACATGAGCCGGCGCGTGATGACCCGACTCGCCTCGATGGGCGACAGGGTTCAGCGCGTCTAAGAAATTGCCGATATAGAGAGATCATGCAGGCCGCAAACGCTTGCTCGATCGCTCGCGATTAATTTATCTGGATAGGCAGTGCGCTTCTCTGGATAATTGCCCGGGTTTTCGCCTGGAGGAATGGAACGTGATGGATAAGGGAATGAAGATTCTGGTGGTGGACGATTTTCCGACGATGCGCCGGATTGTCCGCAACCTGCTCAAGGAACTGGGCTACTCGAACGTCGACGAAGCCGAAGACGGTGCAGCGGGCCTCGCCCGTCTGCGCGGCGGCAACTACGAGTTCGTGATCTCGGACTGGAACATGCCGAACCTCGACGGTCTCGCCATGCTCAAGGAGATCCGCGCCGACGCCAACCTGACGCATCTGCCGGTGCTGATGGTGACGGCCGAGTCGAAGAAGGAGAACATCATCGCTGCGGCGCAGGCTGGCGCGAGCGGCTACGTGGTGAAGCCGTTCACGGCCGCCACGCTCGACGAGAAGCTCAACAAGATTCTCGAGAAGATGGCCAAGACGGGGAGCTGACGTGAACGAGCCCATCAGTGAGCAGTCCGGCGCTCATTCCGGTGAGTGGCCGGAAGCCGATGGCATCGAGCCGCTCCCGCAGCCGCCCGAGTTCGACTTCGAGCCGTCCGCCGCGGGCGAAGCCGGCGAGCTGGCGACGGACCGCATCCTCGCGCGCATCGGACACCTGACGCGCAGCCTGCGCGACTCGATGCGCGAACTCGGCCTCGACAAGCATGTGGAGCGCGCCGCCGAGGCGGTGCCCGACGCGCGCGACCGGCTCCGCTATGTCGCGAACATGACCGAGCAGGCCGCCGAGCGTGTGCTGACCGCGATCGACATCGCCAAGCCGCTGCAGGAAACGCTCGAACGCGACGCGAAGGAACTGACGAGCCGCTGGGCGACCTGGTACGACGCGCCGATCGGCCGCGAGGAAGTGCGCCAGCTGATGGACGACACGCGCGCCTTCGTGGATGGCGTGCCGCAAGCCACCGCGGCGACCAACGAGCAACTCCTCGCGATCATGCTCGCTCAGGATTTCCAGGACCTGACGGGCCAGGTGATCAAGAAGATCATGGACGTGGTCTATCTGATCGAGCAGCAGTTGCTCACCGTGCTGGTCGAGAACATCGCGCCGGAGCGGCGCGAGCAGTTCGCGGCCACGGCGGCGGCGCTCGCGGAGACCCAGAGCAGCACGGGCAGCCCCGAAGGCCTGCTCAACGGCCCTCAGATCAATCCGGAAGGCAAGACCGACGTCGTGCAGGACCAGGCGCAGGTCGACGATCTGCTCGCAAGTCTCGGGTTCTGACCCCTAACGTGCAGCTAATCGTTCGGTTAGCTGCCGCATGTAGTCCAAGGCGGGCATACTAGTGCTCATGCCTTCGTGCCCTGCGGCGGCGAACGTCGCGGTGGGGCAACGAAGCATAGCCAGCCGTTGCCCGTCCTGCTGCGTCCCGCCGCGACCTTCCCGCGCGGCCCCGACAGCGTATGGTGCAACGCGCCATCGCAACAGGGAGGGGACGCCTTGTATCCATACACATCGTTCTGTGGCAACGCGGCGCGCTCGTTTGCGCGCCGCGTCAAACGCGGCCGCGCACCCGGCGCGGCGCTTCTCGGTTCCCTGCTTGGTGTGCTGCTCGCGGCGCCGGCGGCTCACGCCGCGCTCGGCGGTGCGCCCATGCCCACGCCGGCGGGCGCGAACGTCAGCACCCTGAGCGCCGCTTCGGCGGCAGCCGCGGCCGGCAACGCCTCGGCCGTGGCGCGCGCAGCGGTGCAAGGCGCGGCGTCTGGCGCTTCCACGACTCCCGCCTATACCGTTCAGCAGACCACGCTCGCCAACGGCACCGTCGTGCGCGAGTACCTCTCGCAGGCCGGCACCGTATTCGGCGTGGCCTGGGACGGCCCGCAGATGCCCAATCTCGCCACGCTGCTGGGCGGCTATTTTCCCCAGTACACGGCCGGCGTGAAGGCGAGCCACGCCGCCGGTCACGTGCGCGGGCCGGGCGTGGTCGAAAACTCGAACGTCGTGGTGCATTCGGGCGGCCACATGGGCGCCTTCTCCGGGCAGGCATGGCTGCCGCAGGCGCTGCCTGCGGGCGTCAGCGCCTCCGATATCCAGTGACGAGCGGAGGCCGAACGTGCTGACTTCAGTGCTGACTTCACGCTATTCGCGCAACGTGTGGCTGCGCCCTTTCCGGTTCCTTTCGGGCGCCGCGCTCGTTGCCCTGGTTTCGCTCGTCGCCGCCTGCGGGGGCGGGGGCGGCAGCAGCGGTAGCAGTAGCAGCAGCTCGAGCGGCAGCAGTGGCGGCAGCGGCTCCGCGGTTCCCAGTCCCACACAGCAGCCCACCGCGGCTACCGCCGCGAATACCGTGGGCGTCGTCGTGAACCGCGGACTGACCGGCACGCTGCCCAACATTCCCACTGTCAGCGTGACGATCTGCGTGGCCGGCACGAGCACCTGCGAGACCGTCGACAACATTCAGGTCGATACGGCGTCGTTCGGGCTGCGCCTGCTCGCGTCGGCGCTGCCGAACCTGTTGGGCTCGCTGCCCAAGGCCACAGCCAACGGCGGCACCCTCGCCGAATGCACGGCCTTCGCCGACGGTTACACATGGGGCACGGTGCGTCCCGCCGACGTGAAGATCGGCGGCGAAACGGCGTCCAATATTCCGATCCAGATCATCGGCGACCTGAACTCGAACACGGTGCCGTCGGCGTGCGCGAGCTTCGGCAGCGCGCAGGACACGGTGCAGGACCTGGGCGCGAACGGCATTCTCGGTATCGGCGTTGCGCCTTATGACAACCTCGGCACTTATTACTCCTGCCCCGGCGACACGAACTGCGTCACGGCAACGGTCACGCAAACCCAGTTGGTGGCCAATCCGGTGCCCAGGTTCGGCACGGACGGCAACGGCGTGATCCTCGAGATGGCCCCCGTCTCCGATACCGGCGCGCCCAGTGCGACGGGCACGCTCGTGTTCGGCATCGGTACGCAGTCGAACAACGCGATGACCGCCGCGCAAAGCTACAACACGGACTCGTGGGGCAGGCTCAGCTCCACCTTCAACGGGCGCACGCTCCAGACCTTCCTCGACTCGGGTTCGAACGCGATCTTCTTCGTCGACAGCGCCCTGCCGCAGTGCGGCGGCAATCTCGGCACGTTCTATTGCCCTACGTCCACCCAGTCCTTCAGCGCTGCACTCGCGTCCAATAACGGCGCAACGACGGGCACCGCGACCTTCAATGTCGCGAACGCGAACGCATTGCTCGGCAGCGGCGCGAACTATGCGGCCAACAACCTGGCAGGGCAGTTCGGGTCGGCCGCGGCGCTCGACCTGGGGTTGTCGTTCTTCTATGGCCGCTACGTGTACTACGGCATGGACATGAGCGCGTCCGGCGGCAAGGCGCCGTTCGTCGCGTTCTGAAATCGCGGGCCCTGAGGGTGCGTAGGCCGTGAAGTTGGCGGCCCGCGAGCGCGCGCGCATCGTGTGCCGGCGTTCGCCGATGATGCCGCCCCGGTTCCATCGGCCGAAATACCCTGATTTCCCCGTCCTACTCCGCCAATCGCCGCTTGGCTTGCGCGGCAATAATCGCTGTCACTGAAAAAGGGCGCGCGCCAGCCGCGCAGCCGCGACGAGCGGCGCGTGCCCGCGACCGGAGCATGCGTGGCTGAGGACAGCGACCTCGAGAAAACCGAATCCGCCACTCCCAAGCGCCTCGAAAAGGCGCGGGAGGAGGGGCAGGTTCCGCGTTCCCGGGAGCTGGCGACATTCGCGCTGCTCTCGGCGGGCTTCTATGGCACGTGGATGCTCTCCGGCACGATCGGCCAGCATCTGCAAGCCATGATGCGCGGCGCGTTCTCGTTCAATCACGCGGGGGCGTTCGAAACCAGCCGCATGCTGATCGGCGCCGGCGTCGCCGCGCGCGAAGGTCTCATGGCGCTCATGCCGGTGCTCGCGCTCACGGGGCTCGCCGCGCTGCTCGCGCCGATGGCGCTCGGCGGCTGGCTCATCTCGACGAAGGCGCTGCAGCCGAACTTCGGCCGCCTCAATCCGATGTCGGGGCTCGGGCGGATCTTCTCCGTGAACGGGCCGATCCAGCTCGGCATGTCGCTCGCCAAGACGCTCGTGGTGGGCGTGATCGGCGGCTGGGCGCTGTGGAGCCGGCGCGACGAGATTCTCGGGCTCGCCATGCAGCCCGCGGCGCGCGCGTTCGCCGACGCGATGCATCTGATCGGCGTGTGCTGCGGCATGACGGTCGCCGGCATGTTCGTGGTCGCCGCGCTCGACGTGCCGTACCAGCTCTGGTCGTACTACCGCAAGCTGCGCATGACCAAGGAAGAAGTGAAGCGCGAGCACAAGGAAAACGAAGGCGATCCGCACGTGAAGGGGCGCATTCGCCAGCAGCAGCGCGCCGCCGCGCGCCGCCGCATGATGACTCAGGTGCCCAAGGCCGACGTGGTCGTGACCAACCCGACGCACTTCGCCGTCGCGCTCAAGTACGCCGATGGCGAGATGCGCGCGCCGAAGGTCGTCGCCAAGGGCGTGAACCTCGTGGCCGCGCGCATCCGCGAGATCGCGACCGAGAACAACGTGCCGCTGCTCGAAGCGCCGCCGCTCGCCCGCGCGCTCTATTACAACGTCGACATCAACCGGGAAATTCCGGGTCCGCTCTACGGCGCGGTCGCCCAGGTGCTGGCGTGGGTCTATCAGCTCAAGCGCTTTCGCGAGCATGGGGGCGACGTGCCGATGGAGCCGACCGACCTCGACGTGCCACCCGAAATGGACAAGGGCGCGATGAGTGACGAAGACGAAGCCAGCGAAGCCGACGAAGCCCTCACCCCCGAGGAGCGCGCGGCCGCCGAGGCCGCCAGTCGCGCGAACGCGGCAAATTCCACGAACGCAGCGAACGCGGCGAACGCAAACAACGCATCGAATACCGCTGGCCGCGCCGATGACAATCCGGCGCGCGACGGCACTGAAGGAGCAACAGAATGAACGCCCGCACCGGTTTCCTCGCGCGGCGCCCGGAGATGCTGCAAAGCACGAATCTGCGCGCGCTGGCGGGACCGATCCTGATCTGCATGATCCTCGGCATGATGATCCTGCCGTTGCCGCCGTTCCTGCTGGATCTGCTGTTCACGTTCAACATCGCGCTTTCGGTGATGGTGCTGCTCGTCAGCATGTACACCATGAAGCCGCTCGACTTCGCGGCGTTCCCGAGCGTGCTGCTGTTCTCCACGCTCCTGCGGCTCTCGCTGAACGTGGCCTCCACGCGGATCGTGCTGCTCGAAGGCCACACCGGCCCGGGGGCAGCGGGCCAGGTGATCGAGTCGTTCGGCCACTTCCTCGTGGGCGGCAACTTCGCCGTGGGTATCGTGGTGTTCGTGATCCTCATGGTCATCAACTTCATGGTGATCACGAAGGGCGCGGGCCGTATCGCCGAAGTGTCCGCGCGCTTCACGCTCGACGCGATGCCCGGCAAGCAGATGGCGATCGACGCCGACCTGAACGCGGGCCTCATCAACGAAGAAGCGGCCCGCAAGCGCCGCAGCGAGATTGCCCAGGAAGCCGAGTTCTACGGCTCGATGGACGGTGCGAGCAAGTTCGTGCGCGGCGACGCCATCGCCGGCCTGCTGATCATGGTGATCAACATCGTGGGCGGCCTGATCGTGGGCGTCGTGCAGCACGGCATGCCGCTCGCCTCGGCGGGCGAGACCTACACGCTGCTGACCATCGGTGACGGCCTCGTCGCACAGATTCCGTCGCTCGTGATCTCGACGGCGGCCGGCGTGATCGTCTCGCGCGTGGCGACCAACGAAGACATCGGCACGCAGCTCACCGGCCAGCTCTTCACGAACCCGCGCGTGCTGATGATCACGGGCGCGATCATCGTCATGATGGGCCTGATTCCGGGCATGCCGCACTTTGCGTTTCTGCTGCTCGGCGGCGGTGCGATCCAACTCGGCCGCACGCTGAAGAAGAACGCCGCAGCGAAGAAGGCGAGCGCCGTGATCGCCGACGCCGCGCCCGCCGCGCTTGCACCCGTCGAAAACGCCGAGGCGACCTGGGACGACGTGGCGCTCATCGACACGCTCGGCCTCGAAGTGGGCTACCGCATCATTCCGCTCGTCGACAAGAACACCGACGGCGAGCTGCTCAAGCGCATCAAGAGCATCCGCAAGAAGTTCGCGCAGGAAATCGGCTTCTTGCCGCCCGTCATCCATATTCGCGACAACCTGGAGCTGCGCCCGAACGCCTACCGGATTGCGCTGAAGGGCGTGGAAGTGGGCACGGGCGAGGCCTACCCGGGCCAGTGGCTCGCGATCAACCCAGGCCAGGTGAGCGCAGTGCTGCCCGGCACGCCGACCACGGACCCGGCGTTCGGCCTGCCCGCCGTGTGGATCGATTCGAACGTGCGCGAGCAGGCGCAGGTGTTCGGCTACACGGTGGTGGATTCGAGCACGGTGGTGGCGACGCACCTGAATCACCTCGTCGTCATGCACGCGGCCGAACTGCTCGGGCGCCGCGAAGTGCAGGCGCTGCTCGAGCGCGTGCAGAAGGACACGCCTTCGCTCGTGGACGACCTCGTGCCGAAGGTGCTGCCGGTCACGACGCTGCAGAAGGTGCTGCAGAACCTGCTGGAAGAAGGCGTGCCGATCCGCGACATGCGCACGATCATGGAATCGCTCGCGGAGCACACGCCGCGCATCACCGACGCCCACGATCTGACGGCGGCGGTGCGCATCGCGCTCGGCCGCGCGATCACGCAGCAATGGTTTCCCGGCAACGCCGACATGCAGGTAATGGGCCTCGACGCGAACCTCGAGCGCGTGCTGTCGCAGACGCTCACCTCCGGCCCGAACCCCGGCCTCGAACCGGGTCTCGCGCACACGCTGCTCACGCAGACCGAGCAGGCGATGGGGCGTCAGCAGGCGCTGGGTCTCGCGCCGGTGATGCTCGTGCAGCACGCGCTGCGGCCCATGCTGTCGCGCTTCCTGCGCCGCAGTCTGCCGCAGCTCAAGGTGCTGTCGTATGCCGAGGTGCCCGATACGCGCAACGTGAAGGTGGTGAACGTGATCGGGGCGCACTGATCGCGCTGCCGTATCTGGACGAGAAAAAGCCCGCTTCTTGCGGGCTTTTTCGTTAGCCGCGCCGCGTGCGAGCCTTTCTGCACGTAATTTTTGCCTGTGCGCAGCTCCGCCACCGATTCCGCGAATTGCCCGCATTTCTCCGCCCTGATCCATCGATCATGGGGGGCTCACCTTCGAAATAATTCCAACATCGGAAAAGGCCTTGCACAGGACGCCAGGCCGGCAGCAATCCAGCGCCATTCCAGCAACAGACGACCGGCGGCGGCATTGGCCGCTCACCTCATCAGGGGCTTAGCTTGAACATTCGCAAATTCATCGGTGGCACCAGCCGCGACGCGTTACGGCTCGTACGCGAAGCGTTGGGTGCGGACGCCGTCGTTCTGTCGAACCGTACGCTCGACGACGGCAGCGTCGAAATCGTCGCGCTCGCGGACCGCGATCTCGCGGCGATCGCGCCGGCCGATGCTGCCGCCGCGCAAGGCCTGAGTGGCCTCGTGGCGCAAAGTGGTCAAGGCGCCCCGTTCGCGCAGCCCTCCGCCGCCATGACACAGATGTCGCGCACGCCGCGCAGCGCGCCTGGCGCCGCTCCCGCGGCGCTCGCCGCCCCGGTGGGCGGTGCGAACCCCTACGCGAGCGGCATGCCGGACGTGTTCTCGTCGGTGTTCGGCGCGAGCCCGGAAGTGGGCGCCGAAAACGGCGGCGCGAGTGCCGACGCCGATGCCGATGGCGACCAGGCCGCCGACACCGCCGTCTCGCTCGGCAAGGAAGCGGCGGCCGCGTCGGCCGCCATTGCGCCGCTTTCGGCTTCGTCGCCTTCTTCGCGCGCCGCGGCAGGCCAGCAGGCCGCGCAATCGGCGATGCCGCCGACGCTGCAATCCGCGATGCAGGCCGCGCAATCGCAACAAGCTGTCCCGCATGCGCATTCGCCGCTGCAAATGGCGCTGCAGGCCGCGACCGACTCGCTCGCCTCGCCGGCCTTTGCACCATCGTTTGCGTCCACGGCGCCGACCGCCAACGCCAACGCCCAGGCCGCCGCACGTGAAGCCGCAGCGCGGCTCGAACAGGCCGCCGCCGCGCAGACGAGCGACGCGCCGCGCACGATGGCCGAATCGAACCCCTGGCTGATCGACCACGCCCGCCGTATCGCGAACCAGCAGAACGCGCCGCGCGTGCCGGGCATGACGCCTGCCACCGCCGCCGCGCGCGGCCTTGGCAGCGTCGCCGATCCGGTGCTGCCGCCCGACGTTGACGCCAGCACGCCCGACTGGGCGCTCGAGGCCGCTCATGTCGCCGCGCGCCGCGCCGCGCAGCGCCTCGGCCACGGTCCGGAAGCCGCGGGCCCCGCGCCCGGCAGCCGCAATGCGCAGGGCGCCGATGCGGCGCAAAGCGTGAGCGAAGCGATCCGCGCGCGCATCGAGCAGGTCGTCAACGAAACCGTGATGAACGAGCTCGCCTCCATGCGCGGCATGATGGAAGAGCAGTTCGCGGGCCTCCTGTGGGGCGAGCGCCAGCGCCGCAGCCCGGTGCAGGGCGCGCTCACCAAGCAGCTGTTCGCCGCAGGCTTCTCGGCGCAACTGGTGAAGATGATGATCGACCGGCTGCCCGACGTGCAGACCGAAGAGGCCGGCATGGAGTGGCTCCAGTCGGTGCTCGAATCGAACCTCCCCGTGCTCGAAGACGAACAGGCGCTGATGGAGCGCGGCGGTGTGTTCGCGCTGATGGGCCCGACGGGCGTGGGCAAGACCACGACCACCGCGAAGCTCGCCGCGCGCTGCGTGATGCGCTTCGGCGCGAGCAAGGTGGCGCTGCTCACCACCGACAGCTACCGGATCGGCGGCCACGAGCAACTGCGCATCTTCGGCAAGATCCTCGGCGTTTCGGTGCACGCGGTGCGTGACGGCGCGGACCTCCAGCTCGCGCTCACCGAACTCAAGAACAAGCACATCGTGCTGATCGACACGATCGGCATGAGCCAGCGCGACCGCGCCGTGGCCGACCAGATCGCCATGCTGTGCGGCGCGGGCCGCCCGGTGCAGCGCCTTCTGCTGCTCTCGGCGACCAACCACGGCGACACGCTCAACGAAGTCGTGCAGGCCTACCAGAGCGGCCCGGACAACGCGCCGCTCACGGGCTGCATCCTCACCAAGCTCGACGAGGCGACCAACCTCGGCAGCGCGCTCGACACCGTGCTGCGCTACAAGCTGCCGGTGCATTACGTCTCGACGGGCCAGAAGGTCCCCGAGAACCTTTACGTGGCGACGCGCCGCTTCCTGATCCGCAGCGCTTTCTGCATTCCGCGAGAGAGTTCGCCGTTCGTGCCGCACGAAGACGATATCCCGGCGCTGCTGTCGGCACTCTCGACGCGTACGAATTCGCAGGCTCCCGAGGTCAGGTTTGGATAAGTTCGTAATCGATCAAGCTGAAGGGCTGCGGCGGCTTCTCGCGCGTGAAGGCTCGCGCGTGGTCGCAGTGACGGGCGGTGCAGGTTCGCCCGGACGCACGACCACGGTGGTCAATCTCGCGGCGGCGCTCACCGCGCAGGGCAAGGACGTGCTCGTGATCGACGAGTGTCTGGGACCCCGCTCGGTCTGTGCGCTGGTGGGCGGTGTGCGCGGCGCAGGCAACTTCGCCGCCGTCGTGCGCGGCGAGCGCACGCTCGACGAAGCCGTGGGCCGCCATGCGCTCGGCTTCGGCGTGCTGGCCGCCTCGCGCGACAATCGCGCGCAGTACACGTCCGCCCAGCTGCAGAAGGTCATTTCGGGCCCCGCGGACATCGTACTGATCGACGCGCAGCTCGACGCCGATGGCGCGCTTTCGCCGCTCGCCATGCATGCGCACGATGTGCTGATCGTGATGCGCATCGGTGCGCAGTCGATCACGGACGCCTACGCGTGCATGAAACGGCTGCACTTCGCGCATGCGATCGCGCAGTTTCGCGTGCTCGCGAATCATGTGGCGAACGCGAGCGACGCGCAGGCCGCGATCGAGAATCTCGCAGGGGTGGCGAGCCGCTACCTGAGCGTGTCGCTCGACAGCGCCGGAAGCGTCGCCGCCGATCAGCACATGGCGCAGGCGCTCAGGCTTGCGCGCTGCATCGTCGATGCGTTTCCGTCGACGGCCGCCGCGCGCGATTTCCGCCACGTGGCCGCCGAACTGCCGCACTGGCCGATGCGACCCGCGGTCTCGGCGTGCTCGCCGGCCACGGCACGCGCGAATGCACTGTTCGGCGCGAAGGACGAAGAACATGAAGCGGCGGGCCACGCACCCGTCGACGATCCGGACGGCGCGCCGCAAGCCGGCGTCCAGCCCCACGCTACCCATGCAACAAACGCCGCACACAGCACGCTCGCCGCGAACGCCGATTCGTTCGTAGCGGCCGTGACGGGTGTGCATCCCGCACCCAACGCAACATCCGCGTCCGCTCCGGCCCATGTGGGCTGGCGGACCGATACGCCCGCGCAGCGGACGTCGCCGCAGCACGTCTGACGTGCGCACGACGACGCCAACAGGGAGATGAGAAGTGGAGAGCACGATGTATAACGCTCAAGGAAAAATTTCGCAGGCCGACGTGCTCGCGAAATACGCGCCGCTCGTCAGACGGCTCGGCTTGCAGCTCGTCGCCAAGATGCCGGCGAGCGTGGACCTCGACGACCTGATCCAGGCCGGCATGATCGGCCTGCTCGACGCGGCCAACCGCTACAAGGAAGATCAGGGCGCGCAGTTCGAGACCTACGCGAGCCAGCGCATTCGCGGCGCAATGCTCGACGAGCTGCGCAGCAACGACTGGCTGCCGCGCAGCCTGCGCCGCACCTCGCGTGAAGTGGAAAGCGCGGTGCACAAGGTGGAGCAGCGGCTCGGGCGCTCGGCGAGCGAGACGGAGATCGCCGAGCATCTGAGCATGCCGCTCGACGAGTACCAGAGCATGCTGCAGGAACTGCATGGCAGCCAGCTCATCTACTACGAAGACTTCGACCGCTCCGCCGAGGACGAACCGTTCCTCGACCGCTACTGCGTCGATCATTCGGACCCGCTTTCGGCGCTACTCGACGACAGCCTGCGCGGCGCGCTCATCGAGGCGATCGACCGGCTGCCCGAGCGCGAGAAGCTGCTCATGTCGCTCTATTACGAGCGCGGCATGAACCTGCGCGAAATCGGCGCGGTGATGGAGGTGAGCGAGTCGCGCGTGTGCCAGCTGCACAGCCAGGCGGTGGCGCGCCTACGCACGCGACTGCGCGAGATGTCGTGGGCCGGCCAGGAGAATTGAGGCGGTAGACGGCGCGCGCGGCGGCCAGCGCGAGCGGGACTGAAGTTGCAATGAAAGAGCCAGGGTGCGAGAGTGCCCCGGCTTTTTTGTTGGCGGACTGGACTCGCGCAAAACAAAAAAGCCGAAGCATCACTGCTTCGGCTTTTGTCTTTGGCGGATGCTCTACGCGCGCTTACAGCCCGAACGCCGGCAACCGCCCATCGGGACCGTACAGCATCGAGCCGTTGCCCGT
Organism: Paraburkholderia nodosa; assembly: GCF_001718195.1. GTDB lineage: Bacteria > Pseudomonadota > Gammaproteobacteria > Burkholderiales > Burkholderiaceae > Paraburkholderia > Paraburkholderia nodosa_A. The sequence continues at coordinate 95,348 of NZ_MCNV01000006.1, read as the reverse complement.
TTCGCCGCGCAGGATCGAGAGCGCGCGGCGGTTATGTTCCATGCGCGTGCGGATCATCATGCCAATGGTGAGATTCTTGCGGCGCGCACGCTCGGTCGACCCCTTGAGCAGCGCCCACTGACTTGCCAGACGCGCGTCGCCGTCGCAGGCCATTTCGATGCCCTTGCGGCCGCCCGGCAGGCCGAGGCCGGCCAGTTGCGCGTCGCGCGCTTTTTCGAGGCCCGCGAGACGCTGCGTGAGCGTCGTCTTCTGCTCGACGATTTGCGGGAGCGCCTCCATGCCATCGGCCGACACGAGCGCCTTTTCTTCATAGGCGAGCAGCGACGCGAACGCCTCGACCGTGGCGTGTTCGTCGATCAGTGTGGCCAACAGGGCATCTTTCATTGCAAGGCACCAAAAAAAGCGAGGTTTGCGCGGCGCTCGCGCATCGGGCGTCAGTTGCCCGACGTCGGCTTCATGAGGTCGCGCGCGGTCTGGATCACGCCGTCGGCGATCTTGCCGGAGTCGATCTGCAACGTGCCGTTGCGGATCGCGTCCTTGATCGACTGCACGTGCGCCGTGTCGATGTCGGCGGAACCGCTCGCCGCGAGCGAGCGCATCGTCGACGAGAGCGACGACAGGCTCACGTTCGCGCCGCCTTGAGCGGCGGCGGTCGTGCTGCCTGCCGCGCCGGAGGTGGTAGCGGTGTCGGTGCTTACGCCGGTCGAATCGGCTTGCGAGCGCGCGAGGCCATCCTGCAGCGTGCGCGGATCATTGCGGGTGGAGGAGTCAACTTTCACGATGGGCGTTCCTGATCGATTTGACCTTGATAACGGCACAGGTCGGGCCGAACTTTAGCCGAAAAATCCCACCGTTACATGCTGTTACGTGTGCTGGCGCACAAAGCCGGAGACGGCCGGATCGGGCCGCCGGACGGGGCTCGGCGCGCCCTGATCCGGCCCTTGCCAGCGCTTACCGGCCCTAGATCTGCACCTGCACGGTACCCGCGTCCTTGACCACGCCCGAGATGATCTGGCCACCGCTCGTGCGCACGCGCACCTGCTGGCCCGGCTCGGCGTTGTTGAGCGCGCTGCCCTCGGCGGAGATCGTGAAGTTGCTGCCCACGGCAATCACCTTGACCGTCTGGCCGATGACCACCGAGGCGGCGCTGCGCAACATGTCGGTGCGCAGCGGCAGTCCCGCGGAAATCCGGGCGAGCGCGACGGCGCCGGTCGCCTGGTTGGGATCGGTGATGATGGTCTGCGGCAGGTTCGCGAGGTCGCCCGCGCGCGGCATGAAATCGGCGGCCGAAAGCGCTTCGCCCGCGCCGATCTGGCGCGAGGCCACGTAGTAGGTCACGTCCACCGCAATGCGCGCGCTCACATAGAGCGTCCACGGCTTCGCGCCGATGCAGCGCACGCCCACGGTCGTGTGGCCATAGGTGCGCGCGCCCGGCGGCATGAACGGCTCGAGTGACGTGCAGGCTGCGAGGCCACGCGGAAACACCGGCGCGACCGTGATGCTCACGTGGCCCGGCAAGCCTGCCGACTGCTGCTGCAGGAAGGCGAGCGCGGCGGCGCGGATCGATTCGCCGTCCTGCTGGCCCGGCGGCGTGGCCTGCACGTTCGTGGCGACGGCGCTGGTATTGGGATTCGGCGGCGCGCCGGTGCTTGCGCTGGCAACCGGCTTCGCGAGCGTCGCCGCGCCGGCGTCTACGACCACCGGGGCGACGCGGTTCGCGGCGGTAGACAGGTTCACGCGCTGCAGCGTGCCCGCGTTGTTCGCGTTGGCCGCCGGCACGCGCATGGGCTGGGCGCTCGCGCCCGGCGCGGGAACCGTGACGATGCGCGGCGCGTCGCCTTGGGGCGCGCGCTCGCCGGGACCCGGTATCGTGATCATGCCGTTCGACTCGACGCCCGCGCGTGCGTCCTCCGGCACGCCGCGCGAATTCAGATCGGCGTAGCTGGCCGCGCGCAACGGTGCGGCCTCATTGGCGGGAGCAACGCTGGCTACAGCCGCGGCGGGCTTCTTCGCATTGCTCGCGAGCATCGCGTTCATCTGCGCGGCGTCGGCGCCCGAGCGGTCGCCGGGGCCCGCAATGAAGATCTGGCCGCCGGCGGCTTCAGATTGCGCCGGAGTTTGTGCATGAGCGAGCGTGCCGCCAAAGAGCGCGCTGCCAAGGGCGCAGGCCAGCACGCACGTCCAGGACGCGCGCCACGACAGCGCGCGCGCACGCCGCTCCAGGCCGTCGTGCGGCCTACGGAAAGGGGCAGTCTGCGGCATTGTCGTTCTCCATCGATTGCATTGACACGCCTCGCATTCTAGGCGGCGCCCCCCGCGCGCTTGCGTCGAATAGAGGGGCGCTTTACCGGCTATTCGTCCGATTGGTTCTTGCCACCCCCGCCTAATATTCCACTCCATGCGCAAAGGCCTTCGGACCACGCGCCTAACGTTTGCGCCGGTTTCCCCGCCGCCTGGCGAGCCCGCCGCGCTCACGCCGAATCCTTTTCGTTTCACGGAGAACGCCCGATGCTGGACAAACTCGATGCCGAATTCGCCTTTGGGCGCGAAGCGCTCGATGTGCGCGCCACGCGGCAGGCATTGATCTCTTCGAACATCGCGAACGCCGACACGCCGGGCTACCAGGCGCGCGACGTGGACTTCGCGGCGTCGCTCGCCGGCGCTTTGCGCCAGCAGGGCGCCGGCGGCACGGTGGGCATGAAGGCCACCTCGGGCGGCAACGCCCAGCCGCTCGCCATGGCGCAGCCCGCGGGCGTGACGAGCGGCATGCAGATGGCGTCGACCAAGTCGGGCCACATGGCCGGCGACGCGAAGCTGATCCCGACGGGCGGCCCCGCCGACACCTACAAGAGCCAGCTCATGTACCGCACGCCGGTGCAGCCCGCGCTCGACGGCAACACGGTCGATCTCGACACCGAACGCGTGCAGTTCGCCGACAACGCGCTGCACTTCGAGTCGGGCATGACGGTGGTCTCGCAGCAGATCAAGACGATGCTCTCCGCGATCACCTCGGGTTCGAGCTGATCGCCGCACGCAACCGGAAGACGCAGTAACGAAGCCATGAACGACCAACGCGCGCGTGACGCGCACCTGATGTGAGGTCTACGAAACCATGCCATCCCTGATGAACATCTTCAGCGTTGCGGGCTCCGCCATGACGGCGGAATCGCAGCGCCTGAACGTGACGGCGTCCAACCTCGCCAACGCCGACAGCACGACCGGCCCCGACGGCCAGCCGTACAAGGCGAAGCAGGTCGTGTTCGCAGTGAACCCGCTCGGCGGCGCGCGCACGGCCTCGGGCCAGCAGGTGGGCGGCGTCAGGGTGACCGGCGTGGTGGACGACCCGACGCCCATGAAAGAGACCTACGATCCCGACAATCCCTCCGCCAACGCGGACGGCTACGTGACGATGCCGAACGTCGATCCGGTGCAGGAGATGGTGAACATGATCTCGGCGTCACGCTCGTACCAGGCCAACGTCGAAACGCTGAACACGGCCAAGACGCTGATGCTCAAGACGCTCACGATCGGAACGTAAAGCGGCAGCCTGAAGCACGGCAAGCCGCAGTCAGTACGGACACTGCAGTACATACAGAGACCAGCGGGCGCGAAATGAAGCAGCGCCTGCCACCACCACACGCCAAAGCACGAAGCGCAATCGAGGGAGAACGCGTTGAGTTCCAGCAACACAACCATCGGCGGCAGCACCGCCACCGTGTCGCAGCAACTGCTCGACACCATGAACGGCACGAGCTCGAGTTCGTCGTCGGCGTCGTCGAGCGGCACGAGCGCGAGCGACCTGCAGTCCACGTTCCTGCGGATGCTCGTTGCGCAGTTGCAGAACCAGGACCCGACCAATCCGATGGACAGCTCGCAGATGACCTCGCAGCTCGCCCAGATCAACACGGTGTCGGGCATCCAGCAGCTCAACACGTCGCTGTCGTCGCTCTCCACGCAGCTTTCGGCGGGCCAGAACGCGCAGGCCGCGCTGCTGATCGGCTCGACCGTGCTCGCCCCGGGCAGCAGCGCCGCCGTGTCGAGCGGCAGCGCGCCGCAGCTCGGCGTGACGCTGCCTTCGGCGGTCTCGGACGTGAAGCTCACGATCACCAATTCGGCAGGCCAGGTCGTCAACACGCTCGACCTCGGCGCGCAGTCGGCCGGCACCGTGCCGGTCACCTGGAACGGCAAGGACAGCTCGGGCAATACGGTCGCCGACGGCACCTACACGATCAGCGCCAGCGCGACGACCAACGGCCAGTCAGCCACGGCAACCGCGCTCGTCGCGAGCCAGGTGCAGGGCGTGGTCCAGAAGTCGGACGGCACCCCGAGCCTCTCGCTCGCCAACGGCAAGACCGTCGCGCTTACGAGCGTCGGCGCCATTCTCTGAACACGATAAACGCGGAGTAGACAACCATGGGCTACCAGCAAGGATTGAGCGGCCTCGCCGCGTCGTCGAACGACCTCGACGTGATCGGCAACAACATCGCCAATGCGAACACCGTCGGCTTCAAGCAGAGCACGGCGCAGTTCGCCGACGTCTACGCGAACACCATCGCGACGTCGGTGGGCAACCAGATCGGCCTCGGCGCCTCGCTCCAGACCGTGCAGCAGGACTTCGCGCAAGGCACGATCAGCACGACGGGCCAGGCGCTGAACGTCGCCATCAACGGCAACGGCTTCTACCAGATGTCGCACAACGGCACGATCACGTATTCGCGTAACGGCGTGTTCCAGCTCGACAAGAACGGCTTTATCACCGACGCGTCGGGCAACGACCTGATGGGCTATGCCGCCAGTTCGACGGGCGTGATCAACACCGCGCAGACCGTGCCGCTGCAGGTGCCGACCACCAACATCGCGCCGGTTGCGACCAAGAACATCACGGCGCAGCTGAACCTGAACGCGCAGGCCACGACGCCTACCACGACGACCTTCAGCGAAACCGACTCGACGAGCTACACGTATTCGACGTCGGTCACGGCTTACGACACGCTCGGCGGCGCACAGACGGTCAACATGTATTTCGCGAAAGACGCGACGAGCGGCCAGTGGACCGTGTATGCCGGTCAGCCCGGCTCGGTGGAAAAGCTCGGTACGGCGCAGTTCAGCTCGTCCGGCGCGCTGCAGAGCATCACGCCGGATCCGACCAACGCCACCGTGTCGAGCAACGGCACCACGTCGTTCACCTTCAGCATCAACCCGACGGACGGCTCCACGAAGCCCCAGTCGCTGACGCTCGACCTCGCGGGCACGACGCAGTACGGCTCGGCCAACGGCGTGAACAACCTCGCCCAGGACGGCTACGCGAGCGGCACGCTCTCGAACTTCTCGATCGCCGCGGACGGCACCATCACCGGCAACTACTCGAACGGCCAGACCATGTCGCTCGGCCAGATCGTGCTCGCCAACTTCAACAACCCGAACGGCCTTTTGAACCTGGGCGGCAACCAGTTCCAGCAAACGGCGGCCTCGGGCGTCGCGCAGGTCTCCACGCCGGGCAGCACGAACCACGGCACGCTCACGGGCGGCGCGCTCGAAGCGTCGAACGTCGACCTGACGAACCAGCTCGTCGACCTGATTACGGCCCAGCGCAACTACCAGGCGAACGCGCAGACCATCAAGACGCAGCAGACCGTCGACCAGACGCTGCTGCAGATGTAACGCGGCTAACCACGTACCGGGCACATCATGGACCGACTGATCTATACCGCGATGACGGGCGCGAGCCAGGCGCTCGAGCAGCAGGCCGTCGTCGCGAACAACCTCGCGAACGTCTCGACCACGGGCTTTCGCGCGCAGCTCGCCAACTTTCGCGCCGTGCCGATGTCGTTCGGCGACGGCTCGACGGTGAACGACCAGACCACGCGCACCTACGTGCTTTCGGCAACGCCTGGCTCGGACATGACGCCCGGTGCGATCTCGCATACCGGCAACCCGCTCGACATCGCGATTCAAGGCCAGGGTTTCATGGCCGTGCAGACGGCCGACGGCAACGAGGCCTATACGCGTGCGGGCAACCTGCACGTCGATGAAAACGGCCAGCTCGTCACGGCCAACAACCTGCAGGTGATCGGCGGCGGCGGCCCGATCGCGGTGCCGCCGGGCTCGGCGATCACGATCGGCAAGGACGGCACGGTATCGGCCATCGCGCCGGGCAGTCCCGCCAACGCGATCGCCATGATCGACCAGATCAAGTTCGTCAACCCGCCGGCAGGCGCGATTACGCGCGGTGACGACGGCCTGTTCCACACGTCGGACGGCAACCCCGCCGACGCGGACCAGACCGTCCAGGTCGCAACCGAGTCGCTCGAGGGCAGCAACGTGAACCCGGTGGCGGCGATGGTCTCGATGATCACCAACGCGCGCCAGTTCCAGATGCAGACCAAGCTGCTCCAGAACGCGGACCAGAACGAGCAGAGCGCGAACCAGCTGCTCAACTTCAGCTAAGCCATTTCAAGTTAAATGAAGGCCGCCTCGCGCTGCGCGCGAGGCCGGACCGGGAGAAAGACACCGTGAACCGATCGCTCTACATCGCCGCCACCGGCATGAACGCCCAGCAGGCGCAGATGGACGTGATCTCGAACAACCTCGCGAACGTGAGCACCAATGGCTTCAAGGGCTCGCGCGCGGTGTTCGAGGACCTGATGTACCAGACGCTGCGCCAGCCGGGTGCGAACTCGACCCAGCAAACCGAACTGCCTTCGGGCAGCCAGGTGGGCACGGGCGTGCAGCAGGTGGCGACCGAGCGTCTCTATACGCAGGGCAACCTGCAGCAGACCGGCAACTCGAAGGACGTGGCGATCAACGGCGCCGGCTTCCTCCAGGTGCAGATGCCCGACGGCACGACGGCCTACACGCGCGACGGCTCGTTCCAGACCAACGCGCAAGGCCAGCTCGTGACGGCGAGCGGCTACCAGGTGATGCCGGCGATCACGGTGCCCGCCAACGCCACCTCGCTCACCATCGGCAGCGACGGCGTGGTCACGGTCACGACGCCGGGCTCGAGCAATAACACGACCATCGGCACGCTGCAGCTCGCCATGTTCATCAACCCGGCCGGGCTGCAGTCGAACGGGCAAAACCTGTTGTCGGAAACGGCATCGTCGGGCGCGCCCACGGTTTCCACGCCGGGCCAGAACGGTTCGGGCACGCTCAATCAGGGCTACGTGGAATCGTCGAACGTGAACGTCGTGCAGGAACTCGTGAACATGATCGAGACGCAGCGCGCCTACGAAATCAACAGCAAGGCGGTCACCACTTCTGACCAGATGCTGCAAACCCTCAGCCAGATGCAGGTCTGAGGTCTCCCTGGTTAATCAAGTCGGTGAAGAATATGTCGCAGTCCGTTCGAAACCATCCTCGCATCCGCGCGCGGCATCCGGGCACCCCCCGGGCGCTCGTGGCGGCTGTGGCGCTCGCGATGCTGGCGGGCTGCGCCTACCTACCCAACCGGCAGCCGATCACGCAGCAGCCCATGACGGCCGTGCCGCCCCCGCCGCCCGCGAACACCTCGCCGGGCGCGATCTACAACCCCGGCTACGCGGGACGGCCGCTCTTCGAGGACCAGCGTCCGCGCAATACCGGCGACATCCTCACGATCGTCATCTCCGAAAACATCAATGCGACCAAGTCGTCGGGCGCGGCCACCAAGCGCGGCACCAGCGCCAGCTTCTCGGGCACCGCGAACTTCCTGCCGGGCTTCTTCAACCGCGCGAACCTGAATACGACGGGCGCGAACCAGTTCGACGCCACGGGCGGCGCGAACGCTTCGAACACGTTCACGGGCGTCATTACCGTGACCGTGACGAACGTGCTGCCCAACGGCAATCTCGTCGTGTCCGGCGAGAAGCAGATGCTCATCAACCAGGGCAATGAATACGTGCGCTTTTCCGGCGTCGTCAATCCGAACACCGTTGCCGGAGACAACTCTGTGCTATCGACCGACGTCGCCGACGCGAAGATCGAATACTCCGCGAAAGGCGTGATCGACGAGGCCGAGACGATGGGCTGGCTGCAACGCTTTTTCCTGAACATCGCGCCATGGTGAAGATCCGCTTCCATCGTTCGCGCCGCTCGCGCATGAAGGACGTGCTCGCCGCGCTCGGCGTGGCATTCGGCTTCGTGGTGGCCTGCGGTGCGCTCGTCGCCTACGCGACGCCGGCGCGCGCCGAGCGAGTGAAAGACCTCGCGACGTTCCAGGGCGTGCGTGACAACCCGCTCATCGGCTACGGCCTCGTGGTGGGTCTCGACGGCACCGGCGACCAGACGACCCAGGCGCCGTTCACGACGCAGACGCTCGCGAACATGCTCGCGAACCTCGGCATCTCGATCAACAACACGTCGAGCTCGTCGGGTTCCTCGTCGACGCTCAACAACATGCAGCTGAAGAACGTCGCCGCCGTGATGGTGACGGCCGTGCTGCCGCCGTTCGCGCGGCCGGGCGAGCAGATCGACATCACGGTGTCGTCGCTCGCCAACGCGAAGAGCATTCGCGGCGGTACGCTGCTGCTCACGCCGCTCAAGGGCGCCGACGGCCAGGTCTACGCGCTCGCGCAGGGCAACGTGGCCGTGGGCGGCGCGGGCGCCTCGGCCAACGGCAGCAAGGTGCAGGTGAACCAGCTCGCCGCGGGGCGCATTGCCGGCGGTGCGATCGTCGAGCGCGCGGTGATCTCGCCGGTTTCGCAGCAAGGCGGTCTGCTCACGCTGACCGTCAACGACATGGACTACGACACGACGCAGCGCATCGTCTCGGCCGTCAACAACATGTTCGGCCCGGGCACGGCCTCGCCGCTCGACGGCCGCACGATCCAGGTGCACGGGCCGGCCGATCCGGGGTCGCAGGTGGGCTTCATCGCGCAGATCCAGGACCTCAACGTGAATCCGGCCACGCCGGCCGCGAAGGTGATCCTGAACGCGCGCACCGGCTCGATCGTCATGAACCAGATGGTGACGCTGGAGAGCTGCGCGGTCGCGCACGGCAATCTCTCGGTCGTCGTGAACACGCAGACGGCGGTGAGCCAGCCCGGCGCGTTTTCCAACGGCCAGACGGTGGCGACGCGGCAGTCGCAGATCCAGCTGAAGCAGGACAACGGGTCGCTCAAGCTCGTAACGGCGGGTGCCAATCTCGCCGAGGTCGTGAAAGCGCTCAACGCGCTGGGCGCCACGCCGGCGGATCTGATGTCGATCCTGCAGGCGATGAAGGCGGCGGGCGCACTGCGCGCCGACCTCGAGATCATCTAAGGGGTGCAACTTGGATAATACGAAGAACATCGGCGGCGGCAGCCTCGACCTCACCAACCGCTTCGCGCTCGACGTGCAGGGCTTCGACTCGATGCGCGCCGCGGCGAACGCCTCGCCCCAGCAGGGCGTGAAGATGGCCGCGAAGCAGTTCGACGCGGTCTTCACGCAGATGATGCTCAAGAGCATGCGCGACGCGACGCCCGACGACGGCCCGCTCGACTCGCACGACGGCGCGCAGTTCACCTCGATGATGGATCAGCAGCTCGCCCAGCAGATGTCGAACAAGGGCATCGGCGTGGCGAACGCGATGCTCAAGCAACTCATGCGCAGCATGGGGGGCGCTGCCGGTGCCGATGGCGCGGGTGGTGCCGGTGGTGCGGGCGGCGTGGCGGGCGCGATCTCGGGGCTTTCGGGCAAGGACGCGAGCGAGGGCAACCTCGCCATGCTCAATGCGCTCGGCCGCGCCTACGGCAACACTGCCGCCAATGGCGCGCTCGCCAACGGCTCGGGCTACAGCGGCAACAGCGCGCTCACGCCGCCGGTCAAGGGCAACGGCGACGCTTCGGTGGACGCCTTCGTCGACAAGCTCGCCAACGCCGCGCAGCAGGCCAGCTCGACCACGGGCATCCCGGCGCGCTTCATTCTCGGCCAGGCTGCGCTCGAATCGGGCTGGGGCAAGCGCGAGATCAAGAACGCCGACGGCTCGGCGAGCCACAACGTGTTCGGCATCAAGGCGAGCAAGGACTGGACCGGCAAGACCGTCTCGACGGTCACGACCGAGTACGTGAACGGCCAGCCGCATCGTGTGGTGGAGAAGTTCCGCGCCTACGACTCGTACGAAGACGCGATGACCGACTACGCCACGCTGCTCAAGAACAATCCGCGCTACGCGTCGGTGATCAACGGCTCGAAGAGCGCCGAAGGCTTCGCGCACGGCATGCAGCGCGCGGGCTACGCGACCGACCCGCACTATGCGAAAAAGCTGCTGACCATCATGCAGCGGATGGCCTGACGATCGATTCGACGCCCGGCGCCACGGTTGACGTCAATTAGGCAACCGCAAACGTTGGCTCGGCGCAGTTGCCGGAAGAAGCTGCGCACGCGTGTTTCATGCAGGGAAAAGGCACATTTTTTTTACGCCCAATCCCTAAATTTTTCGTCATGTCTGCCGCTAATGCAGGCGAGATGGAAAAGCAATCCGGGCGGTCGGACCGCCCGAACGGCGCGTGCGGAAAGGGTCCGCTCTCGCGCCGGCACGTTCACGAATTTCCGGCAGGCCGATGAATACCGTTCAGTCGAATCCACAGGAAGCAGGCGAGGGCGCCGAGGGTGCCGACGGCTCCCACGATTTTGGGCGCCGCAATCCGCTCGAGATCGGCGTCCAGCTACGCAATCTCGTCAATCGCGGCGACTTCCTGACCCTCCAGTATCGCGGCGGACAGCTCGTCACGCGCATTCTGGCCGTCAACGGACGCGAGCGCACTTTCGTGTTCGACTGGGGCGCGATGCCCGAGCAGAACACGGGCGTGCTCGCGGCGCCCGAGTGCCTGTTCCACGCCTCGCCCGACGGCGTACGCGTGGAGTTCAAGACGGCTACGCCGCGGCGCACCGAGTTCGAAGGGCACCCCGCGTTCGAAGCCGATTTCCCCGAAGTGCTGTTCTACGTGCAGCGGCGCGAGTACTTCCGCGTCGACACGCCCGTGCTCGAGCCGTGCATCTGCCGCGGCGAGCTGCCGAGCGGCGGCCCGCGCTTTGCGTACGAGGTGCATGACCTCTCGCTCGGCGGCCTCGGACTGCGTACGACCGAGGAGCGCGTCGCGGACCTCGCCATGGGGCTCGTGCTGCCCGACGTCGAACTCGACCTGCGCGCGCACGGCAAGCTGCGCGTGGATCTCGCGCTCGTCGTGCTGCGCTTCATCGATCTGCCCAACGGCGACCGCCGCTATCACATGGGCTTTCGCTTCGACGCGCTGCCCGGCGCCTCCGAGAACACGCTGCAGCGCTATATCACGCAGCTCGAGATGAAGCGCCGCGCGCTCGCGCGTGCCTGAGCGGCACGCGCCTCGCCCGCACGATCCGCCACACCCCGGACGGCGCAGCGCATGCTGCGCCGGCGCGCCCGCCGCGCGGCAGCCGCGCACGCGCCCACTCGCTAACGTTTTCGTCCCCATCGGGCGCTCAATTTTTGCAGTGCGTTGCCGTTATACCGTGAGTACACCACGCGGTTTGCCAGGGGGCAGGCCGCTTTCGAGGATTACGCATGTCCAACATTTTCTCGATCGGTCTGAGCGGCCTGCAGGCGGCGCAGATTGGTATCTCGACCACCGGCGAGAACATCAGCAACTCGACGACCGCGGGCTACACCGTCGAGAAGCCGGTGTACCAGGAATCGGCAGGCCAGTACACGTCGAACGGCTATCTCGGCAGCGGCGTCACCACCGCCACCGTGCAGCGCGCGTACAGCCAGTACCTCACGACGGCCGTCAACAATGCGCAGACGGCCAGCAGCTCGTACACGGCTTCGTACAACCTCGCCACGCAACTCTCGAATCTCGTGGGCAGCCCGACCTCGGGCATCGCCACCGCGATCACGAACTTCTTCACGGGCCTGCAGAACGTCTCGAATTCGCCTTCGGATACCGCAGCGCGGCAAACCGTGCTCTCCGACGCGCAGACGCTCGCCACCCAGATCAACGCCGCGAGCCAGCAGTACGACGCGATGCGCCAGAGCGTGAACACGCAGCTCACGAGCGCTGTCTCGCAAATCAACACCTACACGCAGCAGATCGCGAACCTCAACGCGCAGATCACGTCCGCGAGCTCGAGCGGCCAACAGCCGAACCAGCTGCTCGATCAACGCGATCAAGCGGTCGCGAACCTCTCGCAGCTCGTGGGCGTACAGGTCGTGCAGGGCAGCACCGGCTACAGCGTGTTCCTCGGCAACGGCCAGCCGCTCGTGGTCAGCAGCCAGAGCTACAACCTCGGCACGCAGCCTTCGAGCACCAACCCGCAGGAACTGGCCGTGACCTGGCAGGGCCTGAACGGCGCGAGCGCCGCATCGCAAGGCGCGCCGCAGGTGCTGTCGTCGGCCGCGCTGCAAGGCGGCACCGTGGGCGGCCTCGTTTCGTTCGTCTCGTCCACGCTCGATCCGGCGGAGTCGCAACTGGGCGCGATCGTGACGAGTTTCGCCGCGCAGGTGAACTCGCAGAACGCACTCGGCCTCACGCTCTCGGGCGGTGCGGGCGGCAATCTGTTCACGGTGGGCAACCCGCTCGTCACGGCCAGCTCGACGAATCCCGACACGCAGACCACGGTCAGCGCGACGCTGACGAACAGCACGCAGCCGCTCACCGACAACTACAAGCTGAGCTACGACGGCACGAACTGGAACCTCACCGATACGACGACGAACTCGCTGGTCGCGACCCAGCCGAACGGCACTGCGCCGATCAAGATCGGCGGCTTTTCGATTACGCCTTCGGGCACGGTGAGCGCGGGCGACTCGTTCATGATCCAGCCGACGGCCGGCGCACTCGCGAGCTTCTCGGTCGCGACCAGCGACCCCGCGGCGATCGCGGCGGCCACGCCGGTCGTCGTGTCGGCGTCCACGACGAACGCAGGCACGGCTACCGTGACGCAAGGCGCGGTGGGTACGGGCTATTCGACGACGAACCTGCCGGTCACGCTGACGTACAACTCGACGTCCGGCACGCTGACCGGTCTGCCCAACGGCACGACGGTCACCATCACGACGCCGGGGTCGACGACCACCAGTACCGTGACGATCAACAGCGCCGCGACGCCGCCGGTGACCGGCGTGCCCTACAACCCGACCACGGGCGCGACCTTCACCATCACGAACCTCACGGATTCGGCCGGCGCGAACGCCACCGCGACCAACGTGAGCTTCACGATGACGGGCACGCCCTCGAACAACGACACGTTCACGGTGGCGGGCAACAAGAGCGGCACGCAGGACGGCCGCAACGCGCTCGCGCTCGCGAACCTCACGTCGAGCACGGCGTACACGGGATCGAGCACGCTCACCACGGCGTATGCGAACTACGTGAACTCGATCGGCGACACGGCAAGCCAGCTCAAGGCGTCGAACACGTCGCAGCAGTCGCTCGTGACGCAGCTCACCTCGCAGCAGCAGTCGGTGCAGGGCGTGAACCTCGACGAGGAAGCCGCGAACCTGCTGCAGTATCAACAGCTCTATCAGGCCAACAGCAAGGTGATCCAGACGGCGGCATCGCTGTTCCAGACCCTGCTCGGCATTTTCCAGTGAGGCGCTGACCCATGCGTATCGCGACTTCCCAGATTTTTTCCTCCAGTCTGTCGACGATGGAGAACCAGCAGTCTCAGCTCCTTCAGGTCCAGCAGCAGATCTCGACCGGTGTGGCGATTTCGAACCCGGCCGACAATCCGCTCGGCGCCGCGCAGGCCGTGACGCTTTCCGCGACGAGCGCGACGCTCACTCAGTATTCGTCGAACCAGACCACGGCGCTTACCGCGCTGCAGCTCGAGGACACGACGCTCTCGAGCGTGACGAGCACGATGCAGAGCATCCACTCGCTCATCATCGAAGCGCAGAACGGCTCGCTCACCGACCAGGCGCGCCAGGCGATCGCCAAGCAGATGCAAGGCGACCGCAACCAGCTGCTCACGCTCGCCAATACCACGGACGGCGCGGGCAACTACATCTTCTCGGGCTTCCAGAGCACCTCGCAGGTATTCTCGAACAAGTCGGGCGGCGGCGTGACTTACAACGGCGACGCGGGCCAGCGCGTGATGCAGGTGGCCGGCACGCGCAACATCGCGGTCGGCGACACGGGCACGACTGTGTTCCAGAGCGTGCAGGCCGTGGGTTCGGCCAACGTGGCCTCGGGCAGTTCGTCGAACAAGGGCACGGGCGTGATCAGCGGCGTGACGGTGACGGACCCGACCCAGGCGACCAACAACGACCACTACTCGATCGCGTTCGCCACCGACGCGACCACGGGCGCGCTCACCTACACGGTGACCGACAACAGCGTCAGCCCGGCGACGACCACGACGCCGGCCAATTACACCGAAGGCAATCCAATCTCGCTCGGCTCGGGCATGAGCGTGACGATGTCGGGTACGCCCAGTGCGGGCGACTCGTTCTCGGTGACGCCGGCCACGGCGTCGCAGAACACGGACGTGTTCGCGAGCATCGACAGCATCATCGCTGCGCTGAACACGCCCACGAGCGGCTCCACCGCCGCGGTCGCGAACCTCAACAACGCGCTGAACACGGGCCTCACGCAGATCGGCAACTCGCTGTCGAACGTGATCACGGTGCAGGCTTCCGTGGGCGGCCGCGAGCAGGAAGTGAAGGCGCTGCAAACGGTCACGTCGACCAACTCGCTGCAGGTCACGTCGAACCTCACCGACCTCACGAGCACCAACACAGTGGCCGCGATCAGCCAGTTCGAGCAGCTGTCGAACGCGCTCACGGCTTCGCAAAAGAGCTTCGCGGCAACGCAAAATCTCTCGCTGTTCCAGTACATCAATCCTTGATCGTGAGGCATTGAGCGGTCGAAAAAAAAGCGGATTCCGATCCGCTTTTTTATTGCGCTGCGCGCGCGTCGTGCGAGGCGCGTTTCAACCGTGCGGCCGCAGCGCGCCGGCCACGCGGCCCATCTGGTCGATACCGCTGTCGAACAGGCGCGCGAAGTAGGGAATCAGGTTCGGCATCATCAGCTGAATGAGCAGCAGGCCCACGAGCATCGTGAGCGCGAAGCCGATCTGGAAGATACCGATTTGCGGGGCCGCGCGGTTCAGAATGCCGAGCGACAGATTGGTGATGAGAAGCGCGACCACCACCGGCAGCGAAAGCAGCAGGCCCGAGGTGAGGATCGTCGCGCCATAGCTGGCGATCAGCTGCCAGCCCGAGGCGCCGAGCACGCTCGCCGTGACGGGCAGCGTCTGGAACGTGGCGACGAGCGCCGCGATCATCTGCAGATGGCCGTCGAACACGAGGAAGGCCAGCATCGCCATCATGTTCAGCCAGGAGGAAAGCGCGGGCGAACTGGTGTTGGCCTGCGGGTCGAAGAAGCTCGCGAAGCCCAGACCCATGCCGAGGCTCATCATGTCGCCCGCCGCGGTGACGACCGCGAACACGAGCTGCATCGTGAAGCCGAGCGCCACGCCGATCAGGAACTGGTTGACGAGGATCCACACGCCCTCGGCGGAAAACACCGTGACTTGCGGCATCGCGCCGAGCGTAGGCGCGACGATCAGCGTGATGAAGCCCGCGAGGCCGATCTTCACGCGCGTCGGCACGGAGCGGTTGCCCACCAACGGCGCGACCGCCACGAGCGCCAGAATGCGCGTGAACGGCCAGAGGAAGGCCGTGAGCCAGGCGTTGAGCTGCGCGTAGGTGACCGTAAACATCGTGTGCCGGAAGACGAGCGCCGAAAGCGCAGAGGGGCGGCCGGGGCTGCGCTTAGCCCGCGAGCTGCGGAATGCTCGTGAAGATGCGGTGCATGTAGTCGAGCATCGTCGTGAGCATCCACGGGCCGGCGATCACGAGCGTGACCGCGATGGCGACCAGCTTCGGGATGAATGCGAGCGTGGATTCGTTGATCTGCGTGGCCGCCTGGAAAAGGCTCACCACCAGGCCCACCACGAGCGCGACGAGCAGGAGCGGCGCAGCAAGCAGGAGCGCCACATACATCGCCTCGTGAGAGAGCGTCATGACCATTTCGGGCGTCATGTCTGTGTCCTCAGGTAAAGCTCTGCGCGAGCGAGCCGATCAGCAGTTGCCAGCCGTCCACCAGCACGAACAGCATCAGTTTGAACGGCAGCGAAATCGTCGCGGGCGACACCATCATCATACCCATCGACATCAGCACGCTCGCCACCACCAGGTCGATGATGAGAAACGGGATGAAGATCGTGAAGCCGATCTGGAAGCCCGTCTTCAGCTCGCTCGTGACGAACGAGGGCACGAGCAGCGTGAGCGGCACGTCCTCGGGTCCCTGCATGGGCGCCGCGTGCGAGATGCGCGCGAAGAGCGCGAGGTCGGACTCGCGGGTCTGGCGCAGCATGAAGGTCTTGAAGGGCGCGACACCCCGCGCCACGGCGTCGTCCATCGAAATCGTGCCGGCCGAGAACGGCTTGTAGCCGTCGTTGTAGGCCTTGTCGAGCACCGGCGACATCACGAACAGCGTGAGAAAGAGCGCCAGGCCCACGAGCACCTGGTTGGGCGGCGTGGTCGTCGTGCCGAGCGCCTGGCGCAGCAGCGAGAGCACGATGATGATGCGCGTGAAGCTCGTCATCATCAGCACCATCGCCGGCAGGAACGACAGCATCGTGAGCAGCAGCATCGTCTGCACGCTCAGCGAGTACGTCGTTCCGCCGTTGGGGCCGGGGCTCGTGTTGAAGGCGGGGAGGCCTTGCGGGCCGCCCGCGCTCTGCGCGTGCGCCAGGTGCGGCAGCGCGAGGGCGAAGGCGCCCGCGCCGAGCATCAGCGCGAACGGAAGCGCCGTTCTGGCGATCTTCGCGAGGGTAGCCGCGCGCGCGCGGACATCGCCGCCTGCGCCCGGCGCATGAAGGGAACTGCCGTGCATTTACTGCGCTCCGCCGTCGTGACGCATGAAACGCGCGTTGATGCGTTTGTTCGCCTCGCTTTTCAGCGCGTCACGAAAGCGCTGTGCGAAGGTGCCCGAGAGGGCGGGGGCGTTGGGGGCAGCCGCGGCGACGCCTGCGGGAACCTCGCCCGCGGGCAGCGTGTGGAGCAGGCGCACGTTGCCGGGCGCGGCGCCCAGCACGAGCCAGGTATCGCCGATCTCGACGACGGCCACGCGCTCCTTGCCGCCGAGCGATGCGCCGCCCACGGTCTTCACGAGCGCGTTCTTCGGGCCGCCCTGGAGGCCGAGACGCCGCGCGAGCCAGGCGCAGCCGAATACCACGGCAATCACGAGCGCCAGACCCAGCACCGTCTGCACCACCGCGCCGAACCCGAGCGCGGGGACCGCGCTGCCGGCGATCACGGCGGAGGCGCCCGAAGCAGCCGATGCCGCGCGCGTGGCTTCGTTGAGCGCCTGAAGGTCGGCGGCTCGCGCGCTCATGACCGCGAAGACGGCGGCGCCGGCGAGCGAAAGGTGTACAGCGAGGCGCCACGAGAATCGCAGCACGCGCGCGCCGCGGGACTTCTGCGTGCGTCGCGCGTTGGCGCCGGGAACAGCCTGGGGTTTCATCGGTTCAGCTTCCGGATCCGCTCGGACGGCGTGATGATGTCGGTGAGACGAATGCCGAACTTGTCGTTCACGACCACCACTTCGCCCTGGGCGATGAGGCAGCCGTTCACGAGCACGTCCATCGGCTCGCCGGCCATGCCGTCGAGTTCCACGACCGAGCCCTGCGCGAGTTGTAGCAGGTTGCGGATGGCGATCTTGGTGCGGCCCAGCTCCACGGTCATCTGGACGGGAATGTCCAGAATCATGTCGATGTCGTTGGCCGTTCTGGTCGAATCGACCTTCGAAAGCGGCTGGAACACGGCCGCCGGTTGCGCGGCGGGCGCTTCGTTGCTGTTCTGCTCGGCAAGCGCGCTCGCCCAGTCGTCCATCGAGTCGCTGCCCGCTTCCGGCGCCGCAGCCTCGAAACCCGGGTCGAGCACCGGCTCGTCTGCGCTCGTGCCGTTGATGTCACTCATATCCACCTTCCTTCATCGTGTCGGCTGCGCTGATCATCTTCTGGACCCGCAACGCGTATTGACCATTGAAAATTCCGTAGCCGCACTCCATCACGGGCACGCCGTCCACCTTGGCGGTGATGTGCTCTGCGATGTTCATGGGCAGCACGTCGCCCTTCTTCATGTTCAGGATCTGCTCGAACGTCACGGGCACCTGCGCGAGGTCGGCCGTGAGCTCGACTTCGGCGGCCTGCACCTGCTTCGAGAGCACGCGCACCCAGCGGCGATCCACGTCGAGCACTTCGCCTTGCAGCGGCGAGGCGAGCACGTCGCGGATCGGCTCGATCATCGAGTAGGGCATGCAGATGTGCAGCGTGCCGCCCGTCGGCCCGAATTCGATCGAGAACTGCGTGACGATCACGATCTCGTTGGGCGTGGCAACGTTTGCGAACTGCGTATGCATTTCAGAACGCACGTATTCGAACTGAAGCGGCCGCACGCTTTTCCACGCGGTCGTGTAGTGGTCGAACACGAGATTGAGCAGCTTGCCGATGATGCGCTGTTCGGTCTGCGTGAAGTCGCGGCCTTCCACTCGCGTGTGAAAACGGCCGTCGCCGCCGAACAGGTTGTCCACGACGAAGAACACGAGGTTCGGGTCGAACACGAACAGCGACGTGCCGCGCAGCGGCTTCACGTGCACGAGGTTCAGGTTCGTCGGGATCGGCAGGTTGCGGGTGAACTCGCTGTACTTCTGCACGCGCACCGGACCGACCGAGATTTCGGCGGTGCGGCGCATGAAATTGAAGATGCCGACGCGCAACAGGCGCGCAAAGCGCTCGTTGATGATTTCGAGGCCTGGCATCCGGCCGCGAACGATACGTTCCTGCGTCGCGATGTTGTAGGGCCGTACGCCCTGCTTCTCCGAGCCGCTCGAATCGGAATCGACTTCGCCGGTGACGCCTTTGAGGAGGGCATCGACCTCCTCCTGGGACATGAACTCGTCGTGACCCATCGTCATGATGACTGGCCCTCCATCGCGGGAATCATGTCAGTCACGCTCACTGGACGACGAATTCGGTGAACAGCACGTCGTCGACGTGCATCGGCTTCTCGTTCGCGCCGGCAGGCTGCGAGATCAGCACGGCGAGTTCCGTGGCGAGCGCACGCTTGCCGTCGAGCGGTGCGAGGTCGGACGGATGCTTGTTCGAGAGCGCGAGCAACAAGCGGCTGCGGATCTCGGGCATGCGCGCGACGAGCGCGTCCTGGGTGGCCTGGTTGTCGAGCTTGAGCGTGAGGCCGATGCGCAGGTAGTGCGACTCGCCGTCGTCGGCCTGCAGATTGACGGTCATCGGCTCGAGCGCGTAGTACACGGGCATTGCCGGCGGCGCGGCGGTCGGCGTGACCGGTGCGCTCGCCGTGTGGCGCGACATGAAGAACCACGTCGCGCCGCCCGCCGCGGCGGCGGCGAGGATCGCAATGAGCGCGATGACGATAATGCGCTTCATCGGTCCGGGTTTCGCGCCCTGGGGCGCGGCTTGCTGGGATGCGGTGGTGGTCGCCATGTCGAAAGTCAGCCTGGATGCTTGCAAGGGTCCGGGGCACCGACCTGGTGGTCAGTCCGGGCATGCTGCATTGTTCCGGCTTTTGCCTTTCAGCGATGGGAGGAATAGACGGGGGAATTCCGGCTATCTCGTGGTTTTGTTGCGCGCCGCGGCAAGCCGGGCGCGCAAGGACGAGAGGTCAGGGCGCGCAGCCGCTGGGCGCGGCTGCGTAAGGCAGGGTGTCAGAAAGGTGTCAGGCGAAGGTGTCGATCAGGCCGACGGAGCGCTGCGTGACGCTCGCGGCGCTGCTCGTATCGTCCACGGCATCCGTTGCGGCGAGCGTGCTGCCCGAGCCCGAACCGGAACGGCCGGAGCGGCCCGAACCGCTGCCGTCCTGCTGCGCCTGCTGGTTCATCTGGCGCGAGAACCCGTCGCTCACGCTCGCGCTGCCAAGGCCGATGCCGTTTTGCTCCATCGCCTCGCGCAGCTTCGGCAGGGCCGCCTCGACAGCTTCGCGCACCTGCTGGTGCTGGGAGACGAAGAGGGCGTGCGCGTGGGTGTCCGAGACCTGCAGCACGACCTGGAGCGGTCCGAGATCCTTCGGATTGAGCGTGAGTTCCGCCGACTGCTGGTGTGCGTTCGAGAGGAACACGACCTTCTGGCTGAGCGCGTCTTCCCAGTCGTTCGTGCCGACCTGCGGCGCGATCGACGCGGAGGCGGCCGCCGCCGCCGGATTCGCGCTTGCGCTGGCCGCCTGGGCGGCCTGGGCCTGCGCGGCCGTCGCGGCGGCGACCGCCGCGGCCTGGGTCGCGGCGAGCGCGTCGGTCGTCGCGGTGCTCGCCGTGGCGTCGGTCTGCGTGGCGGCGCCTGCCTGCTGCTGTGCCGCTGCCGTGAGCGCGTCGGTGGCGGCCTTCGCGGCGTCGGTCGCGGCCGTCGTGGCGCCCTTGGCCGCGTCGGCGCTCGCGCCGCTGCTTGCGGCCGTGCTGAACGCCTTGCTCTGGGCGGTCGCGCTCAAATGCGAGGCGAAGCTGCTGACGATGTTCGAACCCGAGCCCGTGCTGGCCGTGGTTGCGCCATTCGCAGCCGACCCGGCCGTGCTCACCGCATGCGTGGCGAGCGTAGCCGCGCCGCCGCGCAGTTGCGCGAGCGCGGCTTGCAGGGCGTCGTGCACCGACGTCGAGGCGCTGCTCGCGGCGCTGCCCGTGGCCGTGCCGTCGCCTGCCGCGCCGGCAACTGCTGTGGCTGCCGTGGCGGCCGCTGCTGCCGCCGCGGAGGCGACGCCGGCGAGCGTGCTGTCGCTGCTCGCCTGGCTGCCGTCGGCGTTCGCGTCGGTGCTCGTGCTGTCCTGGGTCTGCTGGCCCTGCTGCGCTTGCTGCGTTTGCTGCGCCTGCTGGGCTTGAGCCGCGGCGGCCTGCGCGCCTGCGTCAGTGGCCTGCTTTTGCTGGGCGCGCGCGGCGGCGGCGCGGCGATCGGCGCTCGAGGTGCCCTGCGAGGCCTGGCTCGAGTTCGAGCTGGACGTCTGCGATGCACCGCTGTTGCTGTTGGTGCTGCTTTGCGAGGCGCTGCTGCTCGACGTGTTCGAATTGGACTGCGCCGACGCATTCGACTGCGCGCTTTGCGCCGCCTGGGCGTTCTGGTTCGCCTGCGCGCTTTGCGCGTTCATCTGCTGCTGCAGCGTCTGCGCGAAACCCTGGCTGGCGGCATCGGCCTGGCTAACGGAGTTCGCTGCCGTGTTCGACACGGCGTTCGAGGTGGAATTGCCCGTCACGGCGTCCGTGGCGGCGCCGAACAGCGAAGAAAGGGAAGAG
Organism: Paraburkholderia nodosa; assembly: GCF_001718195.1. Classification (GTDB taxonomy): domain Bacteria; phylum Pseudomonadota; class Gammaproteobacteria; order Burkholderiales; family Burkholderiaceae; genus Paraburkholderia; species Paraburkholderia nodosa_A. The sequence continues at coordinate 74,097 of NZ_MCNV01000006.1, read as the reverse complement.
AGGAGCGACATACTGGCGGCCTCGAAAACGTGTTACGGATGTTGCGACGTTCGCATGCGCAGCACGCGGGCGGCGTGCTCGTCGGCGTCGCGCTGTTCGCGGCGGGCGTCCTTGCGGGCCTGCACATCGTCATGGCGGGTTTGCAGCACCTCGTACGAGCCGAGCTTTTGCTTGCTGCGCTGCCACTCGGGCTTGGCGGCCTCCACGCGCGCGGTGGCCTGCTCGAGCAGGCGCCGCTGCTGTTCGATCGCCGCGTCGAGCGTGTCGATGAACGCCTGGAAGTTGCGCACGTTGCCTGCAGCCATGCCGCTGCGCGCCGATTCGGTGAAACGCGTGTGGTACTCGTCACGGTAGGTGATGAGCGCCTGGAGCTGCTTTTCGACCTCGACGCGCTCGCGCTGCACGCGCCCGAGCTTCTGCGTGGCGGCGTCGACGTCGTCTTGCGCGAGGCCGATCAAGGTTTGCAGCGCGGTTTGTTTCGTCATGTCCTGGCTCCAATCAGCTGGCCGAGCATCTCGACGCTCTGATCATAGTTCGCGGTTTCGCGAAAACCCTGCTGAAGAAAGGCCTCGATGCGCGGATACAGCGCGATCGCGCGGTCGAGCACGGCGTCGCGCCCGCTCACGTACGCACCCACGTTGATGAGGTCGCGGTTGCGCTGGTAGCGCGAAAGCATCTGTTTGAGCGCGCGCGTCTGGTTCAGATGCTGGTCGTCGATCAGCGCGGTCATCGCGCGGCTGATCGAGGCCTCGATGTCGATGGCCGGATAATGCCCCGCTTCGGCGAGCGCACGGGAGAGCACGATATGGCCGTCGAGAATCGCGCGCGCCGAGTCGGCGATCGGGTCCTGCTGATCGTCGCCTTCGGTGAGCACGGTGTAGAACGCCGTGATCGAGCCGCCGCCCTCGGGGCCGTTGCCGGTGCGCTCGACGAGCGCCGGCAGCTTGGCGAACACCGAAGGCGGATAGCCCTTGGTCGCGGGCGGCTCGCCGATGGCGAGCGCGATCTCGCGCTGCGCCATCGCGTAACGCGTGAGCGAGTCCATGAGCAGTAGCACGTGCTTGCCCTGGTCGCGAAAATATTCGGCCAGCGACGTGGTGTACGCGGCGGCCTGCAAGCGCAGGAGCGGCGAAACGTCGGCCGGCGCGGCCACGACGACCGAGCGCGCAAGGCCGTCCTCGCCCAGGATCTGCTCGATGAATTCCTTCACTTCGCGGCCCCGCTCGCCAATCAGGCCGATCACGATGACTTCCGCGCTGGTTGCGCGCGCCATCGTGCCGAGCAGCACCGATTTACCGACGCCCGAGCCCGCGAAGAGGCCCATGCGCTGGCCGCGCCCGACCGTGAGCAGCGAGTTGATCGCGCGCACGCCCACGTCGAGCACCTTGTGGATCGGCTCGCGGTTCAGCGGATTGATGACGGGCGAGGTGAGCGGCGCGTCGGCCTCGGTGTTCAAGGGGCCCAGGCCGTCGAGCGGGCGGCCCGAGGCATCGACCACGCGGCCGAGCATGCCCCAGCCCACCGGCAGGCGTTTCGCACCGGCCTTCGGGTCGGCGATCGGCGCGGTTTCCAGCGGCCAGACGCGCGCGCCGGGCAACAGGCCCGCGACTTCGGTCGTCGGCATCAGAAAGAGTTTGTCGCCGCCGAAGCCGACCACTTCCGCTTCGGCCATCGGCAGCGAGCTGCCCGGCGGCAGCTCGATCATCACCTCGGCGCCCACGGAGAGGCGCAACCCCACGGCTTCGAGCACGAGGCCCGCCGCGCGCGTGAGGCGCCCGCAGCCGCGCAGCGGCAGGGCGAGCGCATTGCGCTCGCGCACGCCGCGCAGTTGCGCGTTCCACGAGGTCAGGAACGGGTTGGCCGGGTCGTAGTTCGCCGGCGGTACGTAGGGTGCGCTCGGGGTTTCGGCCGCCACGACCGGCGCGCCGTGATCCGTCATGCCTGGCGGCGCATCGGCGGCGTCCGCGGCGAGCGCGGCGTCGATCGCATCGATGGCGCCTTGCTCGCGTGCCTCGCGTTTGGCTGGAATGCCCGGAATGTCGAGGTCGCCCACGAGCAACGCGCCAAGCTGTGCCGGGTCGCTCGCGAGCGGGCCGAACGAGGCGAGCGCGAGTTCCTGCTCGAGCGGCGTGAGACCGCCCGTGTGGATGGTCTGATGGCTCGGCGGTTGCGGGTGGTTCACCATGGCCGTGCCTTGCCGAGCGCGGCCGTGACGCGCTCCCAGCGCGTGCGGATGCTGGCGTCGGTTTCGCCCGTCGCGGCCTGCGCGCGGCAGCCGCCGCGCTCGATGGTCGGGTCGGTGCGCACGCTCCAGCCGCGCGTCTGAAGGTCGTCCAGCAGATAAGCCTCGACGATCGGCAGATCGGCGGGGCTCACCACGAGCTGCGGGGAACCGGCGAGCTGCGGCTCGGCCACGAGCACTTCGCGCGCGACCGCGACGAGCGCCGTCGGGTCGTGCTGGACGTGCTGGCGCACGACCTGCTGCGCGATGTCGAGCGCGAGTTCCACGAGCGTCTCGGCCACGCCGGCCTGCGCCGTTTCGAGCGCGTCGCTAAAACGGCTGGCGAGCGCCGCGAGCTGTGCCGCCTGCGCGCGCGCCTCGGCCTGGCCCTGCTCGAAGCCCTGCTGGCGGCCCTGTTCGTGCCCGGCCTGATAGCCGAGCGCCTGGCCCGCCACGTGGCCGGAGCGCAACCCTTCCTGGTGGGCCGCGTCGCGCAGCGCATGGAGCTGGGCCTCGAACGCCGCGGTTTCGTCGGGCGTGGGCGGCGGCGGCGGGGGAGGCGGCGGGTCGAACGAGGCCATCTCCCAGCGCTGGTACGCCGAGCGATGGCTGTTCGCGGAGCTCGTGTCAGACATAAGCGTCTTCTGCCTTGCCGCCTAGAACGATCTGGCCGCTCTCGGCGAGGTTGCGCACGATCTGCAGGATGCGGCGCTGCTGTGCCTCGACTTCCGACACGCGCACCGGACCGCGCGCGTCGAGGTCTTCGGCGAGCAGTTCGGCCGCACGCTGCGACATGTTCGAGAGGAACTTGGTGCGCAGCGCGGGCGGCGCACCCTTGAGCGAAATGATGAGCGACTCCGACTCGACTTCCTTGAGCAGCAGCTGGATCGCGCGGTCCTCGAGGTCGAGCAGGTTCTCGAACACGAACATCTGATCGATGATCTTCTGTGCGAGTTCCGCGTCGTACTGGCGGACGTTCTCGATCACCCCTTCTTCGTGCTGGCTCGTCATGAAGTTGAGGATTTCGGCCGCCGTGCGGATGCCGCCCATCGGGCTGCGCTTGAGGTTGTCGCTGCCCGAGAGGAGGTTCGTGAGCACGTCGTCGAGCTCGCGCAGCGCCTGCGGCTGGATGCCGTCGAGCGTCGCGATACGCAGCAGCACGTCGTTGCGCAGGCGCTCGGTGAAGCACGAAGCGATTTCCGATGCCTGGTCGCGGTCGAGGTGCACGAGGATCGTCGCGATGATCTGCGGGTGCTCGTTCTTGATGAGTTCGGCAACCGACCCCGAGTCCATCCACTTGAGGCCTTCGATGCCGCTCGTGTCGCCGCCTTGCAGAATGCGGTCGATGATCGCGCCGGCCTTGTCCTCGCCCAGCGCCTTGTTGAGCACGTTGCGGATGTAGTCGTTCGAGTCGAGCGAGAAGGCGGTGTGCTGCTCGGCTTCCTTGACGAATTCCTGCAGCACGACTTCGATCTCTTCGCGCTTGACGTTCCTGAGCGCCGCCATGGCGGCGCCGATTTTCTGCACTTCGCGCGGACCGAGGAACTTGAAGACCTCGGAGGCCTCTTGCTCGCCGATCGACATGAGCAGCAGCGCGCTCTTGGTTGCGCCTTCAGCGTTCATCGTTCACCCAGCTTTTCACGACGGTTGCGACGATCTTCGGATCCTGGCGCGCGATGTTGCGCGCGTATTCCAGGTTGCGTTCGAACTTGTTCTTCTCGTTTTCGAAGGCGAGCAGGGCGGCTTCGCTTTCCGCGCTGTCTTCGCCTTCCGCGCCGGTGCCGCCGATGCGCACCGCTTCGGGGAGACCGTCGAGCATCAGCGGCTCGCCGTCGCCCATGCCGGGCAGCGCGGGCGCAACCGGCTCGGGCGGCGGGAACGCGCGGCGCAGCGCCGGCTTCACCATCACGAAATAGAGGAAGAGAGCCACCGCGCCAATGCCGAGCCACGTCGCGATCTGCTTGGCAAGGGCGAGGATGTCCGGTTGACGCCACCACGGCAGGTTCGCGTTCGGGTCCACTTCGGTCTGGAACGCGGCGTTCACCACGTTCACCGAGTCGCCGCGCTTGGCGTCGTAGCCCATGGCGTCCTTCACGAGCTGCTCGACCTGCGCGAGCTTCTGCGCGTCGAGCGGCTGCATGGTGGCGTGGCCCTTGGCGTCCATCTTCGGCTGATAGTTCACGATCACGGCGACCGACAGGCGCTTCACGTCGCCCGGCGCTTGTTGATAGTGGCGCACGGTCTTGTCGAGCTCGTAGTTCGTGGTGGTGTCGCGATGATCGGAGACCGGCACCGGAGCCGACGCGCCGTTGGCACCCGCCGGCGCGCTGATGGGCGCCGAAGCCGGCTGCGGCGGCTGATTCGTGAGCGCGCCGGGCACGCCGCCCGCGCCGCTTTGCTGCATTTCCGTCGAAATGTTCTGCTGCTGGCTGCGGATGGCGGCGGCCTGCGGATTGGCGTTCGGACCGTAGGCTTCGGAGGTCTGCTCGAGCTTCGAGAAGTCGAGATCGGCGCTCACCTGCGAGCGTGCGTTGCCGGCGCCGAACAGGGGCGCGAGGATCGCATCGATGCGCGCCTGGGTGTCGTGCTCGACCTGGCGCACGTACTTGAGCTGCGAGGCATCGAGGCCTACGCCCGTGGCGCTCTGCGTGAGCAGGTTGCCGTCCTGGTCGACCACCGTCACGTTGCGCACCGGCAGGTCCGGCACGGCCGAAGCCACCATGTGCGTGATCGCGGCGACCTGGCCGTCGTCGAGGATGCGGCCCGGATACAGGTTCACGAGCACCGAGGCGGAGGGCGCTTCGCGCTCGCGCACGAACACCGAGGGCTTCGGAATGGCCAGATGCACGCGCGCCGACTTCACGCTCGCGATCGACTGAATCGTTTGTTCGAGCTCGCCTTCGAGCGCGCGCTGGTAGTTCACCTGCTCGGCGAACTGGCTGATGCCGAACTTCTGGTTGTCCATCAGCTCGAAGCCGACCGAACCGTTCTTCGGCAGGCCCTGGGAGGCGAGGCGCAGGCGCATTTCGTTGACCTGCTCGGCGGGCACGAGGATGGCGCCGCCGGCGTCCGAGAACTTGTAGGGAACGTTTGCGGCCTGGAGCGCAGTAATGATGGCGCCGCCGTCGCGGTCCGACAGGTTGCTGTACAGCACCTTGTAGTCGGGCGCGCGCGACCACAGCACGAGACCCGCGACCACGGCCACGAGCACCGCCACGGCAAAAATGAGCGGCGCGCGCGGGTTGCCGCGCACGTTGCGCAACGACGAGAGCGAGCCGAGGCGTTGCGCGAAACCGCCGCCGAGGTCATCCGCGCCGCCCAGGCCTGCGCCCGCGCCAGCGCCGGGCGCGGCGCCCGCGCCAGAGGTGGCGAGGCCCATGCGGGCGTCGGGGTTGATCAAAGAATTGGCAGTCGAATCCATGCGACGGGTATCTCCGGAGGCTTCCAGGTCTCGCCTTGCATGGCGGAGACTTTCACGAGACGCATTATCCGGGGCCACTGGCAAGCCGATTGCGCGAATAGAGCCGGGTTTTCCCCCTAGTTTCGGGGCTGCCGAAACGGACCCGCTGCTATGCTCTCCTCCAGATTCGGCATCTGTCGGTGCGCCGTCTCGGCCGGGCCCGCAGGATCGCTGTGCAATCGCTGAAGATTGCGGCGCAATCGCTGAAACTCCGGCATTGGGGCTCGTCCCCGGAATACCCTGCCGTCCCCTTTTCGTGGAGCAAACATGACCGTGCCAGTATCCCCGCTCACGTCCGCCTTGGCGCAAATGCAGTCGATGGCGACCCAGGCGGCCGGCGGCCCCACCGCAGCCGACGAAAAATCGGGCGCGGCCACGGCCGGCGGGTTCGCGGCGGCGCTCAAGTCGTCGCTCGACCAGATCAGCGACGCCCAGCAGAAGGCCGTTGGCGAGTCGCAGGCGTTCGAACTGGGCGCGAACAACGTGTCGCTCAACGACGTGATGGTCGACATGCAGAAAGCCAACATCGGCTTCCAGTTCGGCTTGCAGGTGCGCAACAAGCTCGTGGCCGCCTACACCGACATCATGCAGATTCAGGTGTGACGGTGCCCGAAGCCTTTGCCCGCTCAACGCGCTAAAGCTTCTCCCCCTACGTTCCGATAACCCGGCTAGAAGAGTCCGTCGCTCGTGCTTGCACAGCGCGTCGGACGACCGCATTCAAGCCAAACGTATCAAGGAGAAGCGCCGATGTTTTCCCCTGCCCAATCTGGAGCTAACGCCTATGCACGCGTGGGCGTCGAAACGGGGGTCATGGGTGCGAGCCCGCACAAGCTGATCGTTCTCCTGTACCAGGGAGCGCGCCAGGCCATTGCGCAGGCACGTATGCATTTGCAGGCCGGCAACGTCGGGCCGCGTTGCGAGGCGATCGCCAAGGCGATCCGGATTATCGAGAGCGGACTTCAGCTCGCGTTGAACGTCGAGGCGGGCGGCGAGATCGCTCAACGCCTGAATGCGCTGTACAGCTATATGACGAAGCGCCTGCTGGAAGCCAATATTAAACAGAGCGAGACCATGCTGGTCGAGGTCGATCGACTGCTGGCTACGCTCGAAGAAGCCTGGTTGGGGATAGCGCCGGAAGTGGCGAGGATGGCCGAACAGGCATCCGCGTCAGCGTCCGGCTCATTGATGAGATGAGTTCAAAAGCAGACTACTTCGCCCGCTACGAAGCGATAGCGGCCGTGTCGGAGCAGATGCTCCATGCGGCGCGCGATGCGCACTGGAACGATCTGATCGGCTTGCAGGAGGAGTACCGGATCCTCGTCGATGCCTTGAAGGACGCCGAAGCCGCGGTTCGGCTCACGGTTACCGAACGGGCTCGCAAGTACGAGCTGATCCGCCAGATCCTCGCCGACGACGCCGCCATTCGCGATCTCGCAAGCCCTTGCATGGCACGGCTTTCGGCGCTCTTTTACGGCACCGTGCAGCCCGCGCGGGTCTTGCAGGAAATCTACGGCGCCCGCTAGCGCGGCGCGTGGCGCCTCGCGAGGCAACGGCGCGCAACGCCCCATGAACCGGCAGGTCAGCGCCGTGCGCAGATCCGGAACACCATGAACGGAATCGACACCGGAGCCGCCGCGCTCCTCGCGAGCCGCATTGCGGCGCTCACGCCGGTCGGGCCGCAGAGCGCCTCCGGCGCGGCGCAGACGGGCGTCTCCGCGCTCGCAACGGGCACTGCCGCACTCGCCGACACCGCGACCAACACCAGCAGTACGCAGGACTCGACCGAGACCGTCCTTTCGGCGGTTGCGCTGGCGCTCGACGCCATCATCCGCTCGGGCGGCGAAGCGACGCCCGCCGTAGTGGGCCGCGCGCCGCTCTGGGCCAGCCCCGCTGCCGACGCGGCGCCCGGCGGCGCGGCCACGTTGCCGCTGCCGGGTCTTGCCGGCGAGCAGGCGCAGGCGGCACAAGCGGCGCTGCTCGCGGACGTGGCGCTCGCGGCCCAGGGTCCGGCCGGCGAAGCGCTGGCCGCGGCGGCCGACGCCGGGACCGATGCTTCCGCGCAGACGGCGTCCTCGCAAAACCCGCAGGCCGGACAAACCACCCAAACCGCTCAAAGCGCGCAAACCGCCGCCGCACAGGCCGGCCCGGTCGCCGCGCTCGCGGCGTCGCTCGCGCAGACGGTCAGCTCGAGCGGACTCTTCTACGAAGCCCACCTCGCGCAATGGTTGCGCGGCCAGCTCTCGCCCGCCGACCTTGCCGACGAGCCGCAAAACCGTCTGCTCGGCGCGCACTCGCAACTGCCGCTCGACTGGAGCCCGGCCGACGACGAGATCGACGACGTGCAATGGACCGAGACGTTCGCCGACGCGCCGGGCGCCGCGCGCGGCGAAACGGGCAATGCCCAGAACGCGGCAAACGCGCTCAATGCCGCACTGGCGCGGGCCTTTCCCGGGCTGGCCGATCTGCACGGCGACGCGGCCGCGAACCAGGCCCAGGCGCGCGCGACGCTCGCCGACACCCTGTTGCCCGCGATGCATGAGGCCGCCGCGCAGGGCGCCGGGCCGACGGTCCATCCGGCCGTGATTCCGCTCGTGCGCCAGCAACTCGATCTGCTTGCCACCGGTGAGTTTCGCTGGAACGGCGAGGCCTGGCCGGGCGTGCGGGTGGACTGGAGCATCCAGCAGGACGACTACGATGCCCGCGACCCGCACTCGGGCGCAGGCGGTGTGGATGCCGACGACATCCCATGGCGCACGCGGCTCACGCTTGCGCTGCCGAAGCTCGGCACCGTCGACGCGGAACTGACGCTCACAGGCTCGACGCTCGCCGTGCGCGTGCAGGCGAATGCGGGCGGCGCCGCGCGCCTGACCGCAGAAAGCGAATCGCTGCGCGGTCGGCTCGAAGCGCTCGGGCTCACGCTCGCGGGGCTCTCGATCCGCGAGATCGGCAGCGGCCCCGCGGCAAGTCCCGCCGAGGCGGCCAGGGCAGCGAGCGCTGCGAGCGCCTACGCCGCACAAACCACTTCCGCCGCATCCACCACGCAGACCGCGCAGGCTGGCGCCGCGGCGGAGGCGTCCGCCGCGCGACCGGGCGCCGACGCGACCGACCAGCGGCACCACCGCCTCGACCACGACTGGGAGTTGTGATGAGCCGCACGCACCGCAAGAGCGCCGCCGCGCTCGCCTACGACGCCCCTGAAGGCGACGGCGCGCCACGCGTGGTCGCGAAGGGCTACGGCCTCGTCGCGGAGATGATCGTGCAACGCGCGAAGGAAGCGGGCCTCTACGTGCACGAAGCGCCGGAGATGGTCTCGCTGCTCATGCGCGTGGACCTCGACGCCAAGATCCCGCCGCAGCTCTATCAGGCGGTGGCCGAACTGCTGGCGTGGCTGCACCGCCTCGAAACGGAAAACGACGCGAAGGTCAAAGCCGCCGCGCAAACGCAAGCCGCCGGAGCGACAGCCGGCGGCGCCCCACGCGATATCAGCGACATCCGCAGGATCGCCGGCACCCGCCCCGCGCTGCCCTTCAACTCCTCAACATCAACTTGATCAGCCAGGCGACGCGCTTGCCGTAGGGCGGCGCGATGAGCCCGCGCGCATTCAGCCGCGCCTGGGTGAAGACCGGCTTCATCTTCGAGAACGTGACGAAGCCCTCGTAGCCGTGATACGCGCCCATGCCGCTCGGGCCGACGCCGCCGAACGGCAGCCCCTCGGCGGCGATATGCATGAGCGTCTCGTTCACCGACATCCCGCCCGCCACCGTTTCGTGCGTCACGCGCTCGACCGTGCGCGGGTCGTCGGCATAGAGATAGAGCGAGAGCGGGCGAGGGCGCGCATTCACGTAGCGCAACGCTTCGTCGAGCGTGTCGTAGGGCACGAGCGGCAAGAGCGGCCCGAAGATTTCCTCCTGCATGAGCGCCGTCTGCGCGCCGGCGTTCGTCACGATGACGGGCGCGAAGCGCCGCGTGGCCGCGTCGTGCGTGCCGAGCGCGTGCAGTTGCGCGCCGCGCGCCTGAGCTTCGTCGGCGAGGCGTTGCAGGCGCTCGAAGTGGCGCGCCGAGATGATCGACGTGTAGTCGCGGTTGTTCGCGAAGTCCGGATAGAGCTGCGCGAAGCGCGTGCGCGCGCGAGCGATGAACGCCTCCTCCTGGCCGCGCGGCAGCAGCACGTAGTCGGGCGCGATGCAGGTTTGCCCCGCGTTCAGCGTCTTGCCGAGCAGCAGGCTGTCCACGGCGTAGTTCAAGCGCGCGTCTTCACCGATGATTACGGGCGACTTGCCGCCCAGTTCGAGCGTGACCGGCGTGAGGTTCGCGGCAGCTGCGCGCATGACCTCGTGCCCCACGCGCGTCGAGCCGGTGAAGAGCAAATGGTCGAACGGCAGCGCACTGAAGGCGGCGCCGACCGACGCGTCGCCGTTTACGACCGCCACGTGGTCGCGCGCGAAGGTCTTGCCGATCAGCTCCGCGAACAGCGCGGACGTGCGCGGCGTCAACTCCGACATCTTGATCATGGCGCGGTTGCCCGCCGCGAGCGCACACACGAGCGGGCTCGCGGCCAACTGCAGCGGATAGTTCCACGGCACCACGATCCCCGCCACGCCAAGCGGCTGCGGCACCAGCTTCGCGCGTCCGGGCAGCAGCCATTTGCCGACCGGTCTGCGGCGCGGCTTCATCCAGCGCGCGCCGTGCCTGAGCGCCGCGTCGATCTCCTGCTTGAGGACGACGAATTCCGCGAGCGCGACCTCCGCCTTCGAACGCTGGCCGAAGTCGGCGTTCATCGCCTCGGCGAGCGCGTCGCGGTTCGAGAACAGCACGTCGCGCAGCGCCCTGAGATGGCGCGCGCGTGCGTCCCACGACGGGAACGGGTCGCGCAGGAAGGCTTCGCGCTGCGCGGCGAGCAGCGTGTCGAGCGCGGCGCGCGGGTCGTCGGGGGCGTCGTGTGCGTTGATCGCGAAGTCTTCGGGCAGGTCCTGCTTCATGGTCGGTCCTCTTGGGTTCGCCCACGCTTTGGCGCGCGGGCGAACGGAAAAATCGGTTCGTGCTATCGGTTCGTGCTGAGTGGTCACACCGGGCGCGACGGAAACGCCCGCTCGATGATCGCGGCGTGATCGAAGCGCGCGGGCAGCGTGCCGAATACGCGGTCGCAGTCGGCGTCGTGTTCGTCGAGGCGCGTGGCGATGAACGCTTCGGCGATCTCCGGCGGACCGTCGCGCAGCAGCATGGCCTGCGCGATCAGCACGATCTGCTGCGCGATGCGCCGCGCGCTCGCCTCGCGCGTGCCCGGCGCGCCATTGAGCAGCACCGAGAGGCGGTCGAGCGCGGCGTTCAGAACCGGGTGAGTCTGCGCGTCGCGCCGCCACGCGAGAAAGAGCGCCTGGGCGGCGTCGGCCTCGCGCTCCAGCGCGCGCAGCACGTCGAGGCACATCACGTTGCCCGAGCCTTCCCAGATCGAGTTGACGGGCGCTTCGCGATAGAAGCGCGCCATCGGCCCTTCCTCGACGTAACCGTTGCCGCCCCAGACTTCCATGGCCTCGCCCGTGAACGCGAGCGCGCGCTTGCAGACCCAGAACTTCGCCGCCGGCGTGACGATGCGCCGCCAGGCGCGTGCTTCGAGCAACGTGTCGTCGGTATCGCCGGGTTTCGCTTCGGCGCTGTCTTCGAAGGCGCGCGCAAGCCGCATGAAGAGCGCCGTCGCCGCTTCCGATTCGAGCGCGAGATCGGCGAGCACGTTTTGCATGAGCGGCTGCTCGGCGAGCACGCGGCCGAACGCGCTGCGGTGGCGCGCGTGGTGGATCGCCTGCACGAGCGCCGCGCGCATGAGCGCCGCGCTGCCGATCACGCAGTCGAGCCGCGTGTAGTTCGCCATCTCGATGATGGTCGGCACGCCGCGGCCTTCGTCGCCGATCATCACGCCGTACGCATCGAAGAATTCCACTTCGCTGCTCGCGTTCGAGCGGTTGCCGAGCTTGTTCTTCAGGCGCTGCACATTGACCGCGTTTTTCGTGCCGTCCGGCCGGTAGCGCGGCACGAAGAAGCAGGAAAGTCCGTCGTGCTCCGTGGTGCGCGCGAGCACGAGATGCGCGTCGCACTGCGGCGCCGAGAAAAACCACTTGTGGCCGGTGAGCAGATACGCCGCGCCGCGGCCGGCTTCGATGCCCGCGGGGCGCGCCTCGGTGCGGTTGCTGCGCACGTCCGAGCCGCCTTGCTTCTCGGTCATGCCCATGCCGATCATCATCGAACGCTTCTGCGCGAGCGGCAGGTCGCGCGCGTCGTGCTCGCGCGTGTAGAGCGGCGCGCGCAGCGTTTCGAACAGCGCCGGTTCGCGCTGCAGCACGGCGATGCTCGCGAACGTCATGGTCAGCGGGCACAACGACCCCGATTCGAGCTGCGCGTGCAGGAAGTAGCCTGCGCAGCGCGCGGCCATCGCGCCAGGCTGCGGGTCCGAATAGGGCAGCGCGTGCAAGCCCTGCTCGCGCAGCAGCGTGAGCAGCTCATGCCAGGCGGGGTGGAATTCGATCGCGTCGATACGCTCGCCGCGCGGGCTATGCGTGTGCAGTTCGGGCTCATGGCGATTGGCGAGATCCGCGAGCGCGAGCGTTTGCGCCTTGCCGAGGGTCTCGCCATGGCGCGCTAGCGTTTCGCGGTGCCAGTTCGCGCCAGCGCGCGCGAGGGCCTCGCCGAGCGCTGCGTCGGTGGTGAAGAGGTTGTAGTCGGCGAGCGGCGGCGCCTGGTTCGTCACTTCGTGGGTCGTGCCGGGGCGATGCGTGACTTCCGTCGGGTTCATCTGCCTGTCTCCGATGCAAGGCTGCTGCGTGCGGCGTGCTTCACGCGCGGCCGTTCGTGTTGTATTCGCTCTCGTGACGGGGGAGGCGTGCGCAGCGGCCGCTCCATGGGAAGCGTCCGTGAGGTGAGTGATTCTTGTGCGCTCCAGCGCTCCCTTTGCCGCTTGCTGGAATCTCGCGGGTTTCAGCTCTGGCGGCTGAACCGCCTTCCATCATAGGCGTCGATCCGCTGTCAGGTTTAGAGGAGATGCTCTGACATAAAAGCTGACCTCCGAATCAGACGCTTCCTACAATGCGCCATTGAAGCCGAAAACGAACGAGCGTGCAATTAGCGCGCCGGGGCCTCGCAAGAGGCAGGCATGGGGCAGGAGACGGAGACGATGCAATACGACTACATCATCGTAGGCGGCGGCTCGGGTGGCGCGTCGCTGGCGGGCCGGCTGGCCGACCGTTGCCCGCAGGCGAGCATCGCGCTCGTCGAAGCCGGGCCGCATACGGCGCGCAACCCGTTCGTCAACATGCCGCTCGGCGTCGCCGCGCTCGTCCCGTTTCGCACGAAAAACAACTACGCCTATGAAACCGTGCCGCAGCCGGGACTCGCCGGACGGCGCGGTTACCAGCCACGCGGCCGCGGCTTCGGCGGGTCGAGCGCCATCAACGCGATGATCTACACGCGCGGCCATCCGCTCGATTACGACGAATGGGCGCAGCTCGGCTGCACGGGCTGGGCGTGGCGCGATGTGCTGCCGTACTTTCTGCGCGCCGAGGACAACGAGCGCGGCGCGAGCGCCTGGCATGGCGCGGGCGGCCCGTTGGGCGTCGCCGACCTGCGCGAGCGCAATCCGGTGGCCGCGCGCTTCGTCGAGGCCGCGCGCGAGGCGGGCTTTCGTATGAACGACGACTTCAACGGCGAGGAACAGGAGGGCGTCGGCTTCTATCAGGTGACGCAGCGCGGCGGCGAACGCTGCACGGTGGCGCGCGCGTATCTGTATGGGCGCGAGCGGCCGAACCTGCATCTGATCGCCGATGCGACGGTCCTGCGCGTGCGCTTCGACGGCGCGCGCGCGAGCGGCGTGGAGCTTGCGCGCGGCGGTGCGATCGAGACCCTGCGGGCGCGTGCCGAGGTGATCCTCGCGGCGGGCGCGTTCAACTCGCCGCAGTTGCTGATGTGCTCGGGCATCGGCCCCGCCGACGAACTGCGCGCGCTCGGCATTGCGGTGCGCCACGACGCGCCCGAAGTCGGCCGCAACCTGATCGACCATATCGATTTCACCTTCAACAAGCGCGTGCGTTCGAGCGACACCGTGGGCTACTCGCTGCGCGGCGCGGCGCGCATGACGGCGGGCTTCGTGCGCTATCTGCAGGGGCGGCGCGGCATGCTCACGACCAACGTGGCGGAGGCGGGCGGCTTTCTGAAGAGCCGCCCGGAACTCGACCGGCCCGACCTGCAGCTGCACTTCTGCACGGCACTCGTCGACGATCACAGCCGCCGCCTGCATTGGGGCCACGGCTATTCGCTGCACGTGTGCGTGCTGCGCCCGGCGAGCCGCGGCACGGTCACGCTCGCGAGCGCCGACGCGCGCGTGGCGCCCACGATCGACCCGCGCTTTCTCTGCGATCCGCGCGACCTCGACGCGCTCGTGCAGGGCGCACGGCTCGCGCGGCGCATACTCGACGCGCCCGCGCTCGCGCAGCTGGGCGGCCGCGAACTCTACACGCATGGCGAGCAGAGCGACGCGCACTTGCGCGAGACGATCGCCCGCCATGCCGACACGATCTATCACCCCGTCGCGACCTGCCGCATGGGCGGCGACGCGCGTTCCGTCGTCGATCTGCAGTTGCGCGTGCGCGGCGTGACGGGGCTGCGCATCGCCGATGCTTCGGTCATGCCGACACTCATCGGCGGCAACACGAATGCGCCTTGCGTGATGATCGGCGAGCGGGCGGCCGACTTCATCGCACAAACGAGATGCGAACGCGATACGGCGCTTCAGCACGTCGACGCCTGAGGGTTCGCCCTCGCTCGTCGCAGGTTTCAGCCAGGCTTGCCCGGCTGCTTTTCCATCCCCGGCGGGTGCACGAAGTCGTCGAGAAACGTGAAGGGCTTGCCGTATTCCGAGCGCGCGACGTCGAGCCACGCGCGCGCCGCGTGCGAGAGATAGCCGCTGCGTTTCCAGCCGATCGCCATGTCCCAGGTGATCTGCGGCTCGCTCACGGGCAGGCAGGTGAAGCGCTCGGCGTCGAGCCGGCGCACGTACGGCGCGGGCAGCAGCGCAATGCCCACGCCCGCGAGCACGAGTGCGGCCATCAGGTCCCAGTGGCCGCTACGTCCCACCACCTGCGGCACGAAGCCGGCCGTGCGGCACGCGTTCAGCACGACGTCGTTGAGCGCGAGGCTTTCGCCGTAGAACACGAACGGCTCGCCGGCCAGCTCCGCGAGCGGCACGGCGAGCTTGTTGTCCCAGCGCGAGCCGCGCCGCGCGACGAGCCACAGCACCTCGTGCGAGATCGGCAGGACGTCGATCAGTGCGGGATCGACGGGCAGCAGCACGCCGCCCAGTTCCAGCTCGCCTGAGATCAGCGCGGCTTCGATGGCACGCGACCCCTGCTCGAAAAGCTTCAGCTCGATCTTCGGATAGCGCTGGCGAAACGTGGCGATGGCGGGCGTGAAGAGCGAGCCGCCCATCGGCGGGATACCGATGGTGAGTTCGCCGCGCCCGAGGGTGCCGAGATCGGCGAGTTCGGCCTGGAGCTGCGCCTGCGCAGCGAGCACGTCCTGGCCGCGCTGGTAGACGATGCGTCCGGCGTCGGTGAGCACCATCTGGCGCGCGTCGCGCAGCAGGAGCTGGGTGCCGGTCTCGTCTTCGAGCGCCTTCACCATCTTGCTGATGGTCGGCTGGGTGACATGCAGTTTTTCGGCCGCGGCGGTGAAGCTCTGTTGCCGCACCACCTCGATGAAATAGCGAAGCGCGCGCAGTTCCACGATCGGGACTCCACAAATGTGCAGAAAACACGCTCAGCCGGGTGCTGAGTTGGTGCATTCCAATATGGAATGTAGCAGATGATCTTAAGTCATTATGTTTATGCTGCGCTGCACCCTATACTGA
This sequence comes from Paraburkholderia nodosa, assembly GCF_001718195.1. Taxonomy (GTDB): domain Bacteria; phylum Pseudomonadota; class Gammaproteobacteria; order Burkholderiales; family Burkholderiaceae; genus Paraburkholderia; species Paraburkholderia nodosa_A. The sequence goes on along the minus strand of NZ_MCNV01000006.1, from coordinate 58,527 downwards.
CTTCCATTCCAGTGTCACTTAGGGTTTGCCATGACTACCTCCAACGCGACCGCGAAAGTCTCCGAAAACGCCGAGCGTAAAGCGGGCGGCATGTCGAGCTTCGGGCGCCGTATCGGCCGCATTACCGTGCAATCGGCGCTGCTCGCAGGCGTCTGGTACGCCGCCGACGCCCTCACGCGCTTCACGCACCTGCCGGTGCCGGGTGGCGTGGTGGGCCTCGTGCTGCTGCTCGCACTGCTCTTTTGCGGCGGCGTCACGCCGCGCTGGGTCAAGGCGGGCGCCGACTGGCTGCTTTCCGACATGCTGCTGTTCTTCATTCCGGCTGCCGTCGCAGCCGTGAAGTACGGCGGCCTCTTTCGCGCCGATGGCTGGCGACTCGCGCTCGTCGTGGTCGGCGGCACGCTGATGGTGATGGTGGCCGTGGCGTTTGCGGTCGAACAGGCCGCGAAGCTCGAGCGGCGCCTCGCGCTGCGCCGCGTGCGCGATTCGCGGCACTCGCGCCATCTGGCGCGGGCTTGAGGCTGCAACGTCCTGAATAGAGTGAGGATGATTCCGTCATGAACACGTTTTATTCGTCCCTGTTCGCCGACGACGCGGCGCGGCTCATCGCCGCCGGCTGCTTCATCCTCACCGTTGCGCTCTATTTCGCCTCGAAGGCGCTCTATGCGCGCTTTCGCTCGCCCTGGCTCACGCCGCTCGTTGCGGTGCCCGCCGTGCTCGGCGTGTTCGTGCTGGTGCTCCATATTCCGTACCCCGTGTACTTCCAGGACACGCGCTGGCTCATGTGGCTGCTCGGGCCGGCCACCGTGGCCTTCGCGGTGCCGATCTACGAGTACCGCGACCTGCTCAGGCGCCACTGGATCTCGCTCACCGTGGGTGTGACGGTCGGCATCGTCGTGGCAGTGGGCGGTTCGCTCGCGCTGGCCAAGCTCCTGCACCTGTCGCCCGATCTGCAGCGCAGCCTGATGACGCGCTCGATCTCCACGCCGTTCGCGCTCGCGGTGTCGGACAAGATCCACGCGCCGCGTGACCTCACCGCGCTCTTTGTGATCGCCACGGGCGTGTGCGGCATGCTGTTCGGCGAACTGGTGCTGGGCCTCGTGCCGCTGCGCACGCGCCTCGCGCGCGGCGCGCTCTTCGGCGCGGCGGCGCACGGCGTGGGCACGGCGAAGGCGCGCGAGCTGGGCAGCGAAGAAGGCGTGGTGGCGAGCCTCACGATGATGATCGCGGGCGTGGTGATGGTGCTGCTCGCGCCGGCGCTCAGTTTCTTGCCGGTTTAAAGTCCTGCGGGCGCGTTCGCGCCCGCTTTTATCGGCAATGCGCACGCGCGCGGACGCCATCCCGATTTGCTACAATCTCGGCTCGCTTTCGAGGAGCGTTGCGACGGGTTTTCTGTAACCCGCCAGGCTCGAAAGTGCTTCAATCCGGTTGAATCCACTGAATCAACCGCACTGAAACGGCGCTCACGTCTTTAATTTCTAGTCACTTTTAGAAAGGAGGGCGTGATGAACGCCGCAGTTCCGCAAGATCAAGCCAAAGATTTCATCGTCGCCGATATGTCGCTTGCCGCCTGGGGCCGCAAGGAACTCAATATCGCCGAGACCGAAATGCCGGGCCTCGTGCAAACCCGCGAAGAGTACAAGGCACAGCAGCCGCTCAAGGGCGCGCGCATCGCCGGTTCGCTGCACATGACGATCCAGACGGGCGTGCTGATCGAGACGCTCACCGCGCTCGGCGCCGACGTCCGCTGGGCCTCGTGCAACATCTTCTCGACGCAGGACCACGCCGCCGCCGCGATCGCGCAGGGCGGCGTGCCGGTGTTCGCATTCAAGGGCGAATCGCTCGACGAATACTGGGAGTTCTCGCACCGCATCTTCGAATGGCCGAACGGCGAGTTCGCCAACATGATCCTCGACGACGGCGGCGACGCCACGCTGCTGCTGATCCTCGGCTCGAAGGCTGAAAAGGACCGCTCGGTCATCGCCAAGCCGACGAACGAAGAGGAAGTTGCGCTCTACAAGTCGATCGCCGCGCACCTCGACGTCGATCCGCAGTGGTACTCGAAGCGCCTTTCGCACATCCAGGGCGTGACCGAAGAAACCACGACCGGCGTGCACCGCCTGTACCAGATGGAGAAGGAAGGCCGTCTGCCGTTCCCGGCCATCAACGTCAACGACTCGGTCACGAAGTCGAAGTTCGACAACCTCTACGGCTGCCGCGAGTCGCTCGTGGACGGCATCAAGCGCGCGACCGACGTGATGATCGCGGGCAAGATCGCGGTCGTGGCCGGTTACGGCGACGTGGGCAAGGGCTGCGCGCAGTCGCTGCGCGGTCTCGGCGCCACGGTGTGGGTCACGGAAATCGATCCGATCTGCGCGCTGCAGGCCGCGATGGAAGGCTACCGCGTCGTGACGATGGAATACGCCGCCGACAAGGCCGACATCTTCGTGACGGCCACGGGCAACTACCACGTGCTGAACCACGATCACCTGAAGGCGATGCGCCACAACGCGATCGTCTGCAACATCGGCCACTTCGACTCGGAAATCGATGTCGCGTCGACGCGCCAGTACCAGTGGGAAAACATCAAGCCGCAGGTCGACCACATCATTTTCCCGGACGGCAAGCGCGTGATCCTGCTGGCCGAAGGCCGCCTCGTGAACCTCGGTTGCGCCACGGGCCACCCGTCGTTCGTGATGTCGAACTCGTTCACGAACCAGACGCTCGCGCAGATCGAACTGTTTACGCAAGGCAAGAAGTACGAGAACAAGGTGTACGTGCTGCCGAAGCACCTCGACGAAAAGGTTGCACGCCTGCACCTCGCGCGCATCGGCGCGAACCTGACCGTGCTGTCGGACGACCAGGCTTCGTACATCGGCGTCGACAAGAACGGTCCGTTCAAGCCGAACCACTATCGCTATTAAGCCGATACAACGCGATACAAAGCGGGCTGCTGTTTTAAGCCCGCTTTAAGCGGTCAGGCGGATGCTGACCCCAATCCCTGCGCGCGCAACGCGTGGGGACTGCGGGCGGCATCCGCCGCCGGCACCTGGCGATACAAAAGCAACGACGCAAAAGGAGTCCTTATGACCGTGCTGCTGACCTGGCTGATCAACGCGCTCGCGCTCCTGATCATCACCTGGCTCGTTCCGTCGATCCATATTCGCAGTTTCGGCACCGCGCTCATCGTCGCGATCGTGCTCGGACTCATCAACGCCGTGCTGCGCCCGCTGCTGATCGTGCTCACGCTGCCCGTGACCATCCTCACGCTCGGCCTCTTCATCCTCGTGGTGAACGCGCTGTGCTTCTGGCTGGCGGCGTCGCTCCTCAAGGGCTTCGAGGTGTCGGGCTTCTGGTCGGCATTTTTCGGCTCGATCCTGTACAGCATCGTGTCGTGGCTGCTGTCGGCGCTGATTTTCGGCAACCGCAGCCTCGGCTGACGCGGGCCGGGCCGCCCACGTTCGCGGCCCGGCCTCACTGGCCTCATCAACATGAAACCGATCGAACTCTCATTCGAATTCTTCCCGCCGAAGACGCCGGACGGCCTGGAAAAGCTGCGCGCTACGCGGGCGGAACTTGCCACGCTCAAGCCGAAGTTTTTCTCGGTGACGTTCGGCGCGGGCGGCTCGACGCAACAGGGCACGCTCGACACCGTCGTCGACATCGCGAAGGCTGGCATCGAGGCGGCGCCGCATCTCTCGTGCATCGGCTCCTCGAAAGAGAGCCTGCGCGCGATTCTCGGCGAGTACCGCTCGCACGGCATCCGCCACATCGTGGCGCTGCGCGGCGACTTGCCCTCGGGCATGGGCGCGGTGGGCGAATTGCGCTACGCGTCGGAACTCGTCGCGTTCATCCGCGAGGAGACCGGCGACGCGTTCCACATCGAAGTGGCCGCGTATCCCGAGTACCACCCGCAGGCGCGTTCGCCGCGTCACGACCTCGAAGCGTTCGCGCAAAAGGTGAAAGCGGGCGCCAATTCGGCGATCACGCAGTACTTCTTCAACGCGGACGCGTATTTCCGCTTCGTCGACGACGCGAAGAAACTGGGCGTGGATATTCCCATCGTGCCCGGCATCATGCCGATCACGAACTACTCGCAGCTCATGCGCTTTTCGGAGATGTGCGGCGCCGAAGTGCCGCGCTGGGTCGCCAAGCGTCTGGAAAGCTTCGGCGACGATCGCGAGTCGATCCGCGCATTCGGGCTCGACGTGGTGACCGACCTGTGCCGCCGTCTCGTCGAGGCAGGCGTGCCGGGCATCCACTTCTACACGCTCAACGCGGCGCCGGCCACCAAGGCCATTTGCGAGCGGCTGGGCTTCTAGGGCCCGCACGCTCGACCCGCCAAACGGCAACAAACCGCGCGGTTCCCGGACTCCCGGGCCGCGCGGTTTTTTATTGAGATGCGATTGCGCGATTTGCATCAGCAAGGCTGCGCGCCCCGGCTGCGCGCGTCATTTCGGCGCGCTATGTTCCTGATCGGCAAGAGAAAAAGAAGGGTGAAGCTACGTTGCACCGCAGCATGCTGCAACCTCAACGCCTGTCAACCCGGCGTTTTCCACAAGCGACGGGACTTTTGGCTTGCTTGTGACTGCGGCACCTGCTGTGTAAGATCGCGCTACGCTGGCGCAAGCCGGCACTGAACTGGAGGAAACATGAAAGAAAACAAACTGTTGCGTGCTGCACGAATGACGTCTCTCGTGGCGCTCGCAGCGGCATCGATTGCTGGAGCCCCGCTCGCGCACGCCGCGCAAAGCATTCCGAACAAGACGCTCGTCTACTGCTCGGAAGGCAGCCCCGCTGGCTTCGACCCGGCCCAATACACGACCGGCACCGACTTCACCGCGAATACGTTCACCGTCTACAACCGCCTCGTCGAATTCGAGCGCGGCGGCACCAAGGTCGAACCGGGTCTCGCAGAATCGTGGGACGTTTCGCCGGACGGCAAGACCTACACGTTCCATCTGCGTCATGGCGTGAAGTTCCAGACCACCTCGTTCTTCAAGCCCACGCGCGAATTCAATGCGGACGACGTCGTGTTCTCGTTCGACCGCATGCTCGACCCGAACAATGCGTTCCGCAAGGCGTACCCGGTGTCGTTCCCGTACTTCACCGACATGGGCCTCGACAAGCTGATCGCCAAGGTCGAAAAGGTCGACCCGTACACGGTCAAGTTCACGCTGAACGAGCCGAACGCGCCGTTCATCCAGAACATGGCGATGGAATTCGCCTCGATCCTCTCGGCTGAATACGCGGATCAACTGATGAAGGCCGGCAAGGCCGCCGACATCAACCAGTTCCCGGTCGGCACGGGTCCGTTCATCTTCAAGAGCTACACGAAGGACGCGACGATCCGCTACGACGGCAACCCTGACTACTGGAAGCCGGGCGCTGTGAAGCTCTCGAAGCTGATCTTCTCGATCACGCCGGACGCCAGCGTGCGCGTGCAGAAGATCAAGCGCGACGAATGCCAGGTGATGAGCTATCCGCGGCCCGCCGACATCGCGCCGCTGAAGGCCGAGCCGAACATCGCGATGCCGTCGCAGCCGGGTTTCAACCTGGGCTACCTGTCGTACAACGTCACGCACAAGCCGCTCGATAACGCGGACGTGCGCCACGCGCTCGACATGGCGATCAACAAGAAGGCGATCATCGACTCGGTGTACCAGGGCGCGGGCCAGCTCGCAACCAACCCGATGCCGCCGACGCAGTGGTCGTACTACAAGAACCTGCCGGCCAATTCGTACGACCCGGAAAAGGCCAAGGCGCTGCTCGCGAAGGCGGGTCAGGGCAACGGCTTCGAGATCACGCTGTGGGCCATGCCCGTGCAGCGCGCCTACAACCCGAACGCACGCTTGATGGCCGAAATGATCCAGGCCGACTGGGCGAAGATCGGCGTGAAGGCGAAGATCGTGACGTATGATTGGGGCGAGTACATCAAGCGCGCTCACGCAGGCGAAGACGATTCGATGCTGATCGGCTGGACGGGCGACAACGGCGATCCGGACAACTGGCTCGGCACGCTGCTCGGCTGCGAAGCCGTGAACGGCAACAACTTCGGCAAGTGGTGCTACAAGCCGTTCGACGACCTGATCCAGAAGGGCCGTCAGACCTCGGACGTGGCGCAGCGCACCAAGTTCTACCAGGAAGCGCAGCAGATCTTCGCGAAGCAACTGCCGTTCTCGCCGATCGCTCACTCGACCGTCTATCAGCCGGTCAGCAAGAAGGTGACCGACATGCGCATCGAGCCGCTTGGCTACGCGCGCTTCGACGGCGTGGGCATGCAGTAAGGATAATCGGGTAAGACTTTCCGCTCGGTCCGCATATCAGCCAGGACCGGCGGAAAATGGTCCGGCGACCGGGGTCACGAGCCCCTGTCGCCGGTTGCGTTTCATTTCAAGCTTTTGGGGGAACACCACATGTTCCGCTTCGTATTGCGCCGCATCGGCATGGTCATACCCACGTTCATCGGGATCACCATCCTTGCGTTCGCACTCATCCACCTGATTCCGGGCGACCCCATCGAAGTGATGATGGGCGAGCGCGGCGTCGATCCGCAAATGCACGCCGAGGCGATGCACCGCCTGGGGCTCGACGAGCCTCTGCCGATGCAGTATGTGCACTACGTCTGGCACGCCGTGCACGGCAATCTCGGCACCTCGATCATCACCAACACGAGCGTGATGGGCGAGTTTCTCGCGCGCTTTCCCGCCACCGTCGAGCTGTCGATCTGCGCGCTCGTTTTCGCGCTCGTGATCGGCTTGCCCGCCGGCGTGTTCGCGGCGCTGCGGCGCGGTACTGCCGTCGATCACGGCGTCATGGGCACCGCGCTCACCGGCTACTCCATGCCGATTTTCTGGTGGGGGCTCATCCTCATCATGGTGTTCTCGTCGAAACTCGGCTGGACGCCGGTGTCCGGCCGCATCGCGGTGGAATTCGACATTCCGCACGTGACCGGCTTCATGCTGATCGATTCGCTGCTGCCCGGCACCGACGAAGGCGCGTTCAGGTCGGTGCTGAGCCACCTGATCCTGCCGGCCATCGTGCTCGGCACGATTCCGCTCGCCGTGGTCGCGCGCATGACGCGCTCGTCCATGCTCGAAGTGCTGCGCGAGGACTACATCCGCACCGCGCGCGCCAAAGGTCTTTCGCCCGTGCGCGTGATCGTCGTGCATGCGCTGCGCAACGCGCTCATTCCCGTGGTGACCGTGATCGGCCTGCAGGTCGGCACGCTGCTCGCGGGCGCGGTGCTCACTGAAACGCTATTTTCCTGGCCCGGCATCGGCAAATGGCTGATCGACGCGATCAGCCGGCGCGACTACCCGGTGGTGCAAGGCGGCATTCTCATGATCGCGACGCTCGTGATCGTCGTGAACCTGTTCGTCGATCTGCTGTACGGCGTGCTCAACCCGCGCATTCGACATACGAGGTAAGCGAGCCATGAAAATGCGAACCCCACAACACACTATTCAACACCAGGAGGCATGATGGCTGACATTCAGAACACCGTGCCTCGCGCCGTCACGCCGCCTTCGGGCCGCGCGCTCGTGCTGCGCGAATTCTGGGCGAACTTCTCGCGCAACAGGGGCGCCGTGGGCGCGGGCGTGATCGTGCTCGCGCTGATCGTCATCGCGATCTTCGCGCCGCTGATCGCGCCGCACAGCCCCATCGAGCAATACCGCGACTACGTGAAGATTCCGCCCGCCTGGCTCGACGGCGGCAACTGGAAGTTCATCCTCGGCACCGACGAAGCGGGCCGCGACATCCTCTCGCGTCTCATGTACGGCGCGCGGCTTTCGCTGTGGATCGGCTGCGTCTCGGTCGTGCTCGCACTGGTTCCGGGCATCGTGCTCGGGCTCGTCGCCGCGTTCTTCGAGAAGTGGGCCGACACGCCGATCATGCGTCTCATGGACGTGCTGCTCGCGCTGCCTTCGCTGCTGCTCGCGGTGGCCGTGGTCGCGATCATCGGACCGGGTCTCACGAACACCATGCTCGCGATCGCGATCGTGGCGCTGCCCGGCTACGTGCGTCTCACGCGCGGTTCGGCTCTCGGCGAACTGCACAAGGAGTACGTGACCGCTTCGCGCGTGGCCGGTGCCGGCACGCTGCGCCTGATGTTCTCGCAGGTGCTGCCCAACTGTACGGCTCCGCTCATCGTGCAGGCGACACTCGGCTTTTCCTCGGCGATTCTCGACGCCGCCGCGCTCGGCTTCCTCGGCCTCGGCGTGCAGCCGCCGCGTGCGGAGTGGGGCGCGATGCTCGCTTCGGCGCGCGACTACATCGACAGCGCATGGTGGATCGTCACGATGCCGGGTCTGTCCATCCTCATTTCGGTCCTCGCGATCAACCTGCTCGGCGACGGGCTGCGCGACGCGCTCGATCCCAAGCTCAAGCGGATGGCCTGACATGAAAACGACCCCCACACTCCCTTCGGTCGTTGCCCCCCGAGGGGGCGTCAGTCCTCTTGGGGCGGCCCGGCGAGGACTGACATGAACAACGAACTTTTGACCATCCGTAATCTGGCGGTGAACTTCAACGGCCTGCCCGCCGTCGACCGCGTCAATCTGTCGGTCGCGCCTGGCGAAGTGCTCGGCATCGTCGGCGAATCGGGCTCGGGCAAGAGCGTGACGATGATGGCGCTGATGGGCCTCATCGACGCCCCCGGCAAGGTGAGCGCGGATTCGATCACCTTCGACGGCCGCGATCTGCTAAACGCCACCGGCAAGGAGCGCCGCCGCATCGTCGGCAAGGACATCGCCATGGTGTTCCAGGACGCGCTCACGAGCCTGAACCCGAGCTACACCGTCGGCTATCAGATCAAGGAAGTGCTCAAGCTGCACGAAGGGCTGCGCGGCTCCGCGCTCAACGCGCGCGCGCTGGAACTGCTCGACCAGGTCGGCATTCCCGACGCGAAGAACCGCATCGACAACTTCCCGCACCAGATGTCGGGCGGCATGAACCAGCGCGTGATGATCGCCATGGCCGTGGCCTGCAACCCGAAGCTGCTGATCGCCGACGAGCCCACCACGGCGCTCGACGTGACGATCCAGGCGCAGATCATGGAACTGCTCGTGCGTCTGCAGAAGGAGCGCGGCATGGCGCTCGTGCTGATTTCGCACGATCTGGCCGTGGTTTCGGAAGTCGCGCAACGCGTGGCCGTGATGTACGCGGGCGAGATCATCGAGACGAACCGCGTGCCGGATATCTTTTCGCGTCCGCATCATCCGTACACGGAAGCGCTGCTCGCCGCGATTCCCGAGCACAACAAGGGGGCGATGCGGCTTGCCGCGCTGCCCGGCATGGTGCCCGGCCGCGACGACCGGCCGAGCGGCTGTCTGTTCGCGCCGCGCTGCAAGTATGTGGTGGATGACTGCATGAAGGCGCGGCCCGCGCTCGACGCGGTGACCGATGAAAGCGGTTACGCGCAAGTGCGCTGCATCAAGCCGCTGAACGCGGCGGTGACTCAATCCAGTGGAGGCGCGCGATGAACGCAGTCCAGCAACACGCGGCTCGTCAGGACCATCAGGACGACAAGGTTCTCGTCGCCGACGATCTCAAGAAGCATTACACCGTCAAGCGCGGCATGTTCGGCACGGGCACCGTGAAGGCGCTCAACGGCGTGTCGTTCTCGCTCACGCGCGGGCGCACGCTCGCCGTGGTGGGCGAGTCCGGCTGCGGCAAATCGACGCTCGCGCGCCAGCTCACGATGATCGAGCCGCCCACCGCGGGCAAGCTGACCATCGACGGCGAGGACGTTGCGCACGCAAACGCCGCGAAGATCGCCGCGCTGCGCCGCCGCGTGCAGATGGTGTTCCAGAATCCGTTCGCCTCGCTCAATCCGCGCAAGACCGTGGAGCAGACGCTAGGCGAGCCGCTCGCCATCAACACGCGCCTCACGGCAAACGAGCGCGCGGACCGCATCGCGCACATGATGCGCATCGTCGGCCTGCGCCCCGAGCATGCCAAGCGCTATCCGCACATGTTCTCGGGCGGCCAGCGCCAGCGCGTGGCGATCGCGCGGGCCATGATTCTCGACCCGCAGATCGTCGTGGCCGACGAGCCGGTTTCCGCGCTCGACGTCTCGATCCAGGCGCAGATTCTCAATCTGTTCATGGACTTGCAGGAGCAGTTCCGCACGAGCTACGTGTTCATTTCGCACAACCTGGCCGTGGTCGAGCACATCGCCGACGACGTGATGGTGATGTACCTGGGCGGCGTGGCGGAACTGGGCGACAAGGACACGGTGATCTCGCGGCCGCGCCATCCGTACACGCGCTCGCTGCTTTCGGCCACGCCCGCGATCTTCGAAGCGGACCGCCGCGTGAAGATCAAGCTCGAGGGCGAATTGCCTTCGCCGCTCAACCCGCCGTCTGGTTGCACGTTCCATCAACGTTGTCCATACGCAGTCGAGCGGTGTCGTAAGGAAGTGCCTGTTCTTCGCGAAGTGGACGGCCGTCAGGTATCCTGCCATCGTGCAGAGGAGGTGGGGGAAGAGGATGGGCGGCCCATGCCGGCCTGAAGCGACGGCGGCGCGTCGTTTTATTGCTACGCGCCGCCAGTTGATGGGCGGCCGTCGTGCCGCCTTTTTCACTGGTTTTCCCACCGTTTTCTCCGCCGCTCTTTCAATCGTTCCGGCTGCCGCCGTTATCGTGGCGGCCGGGCTGGGTACGGCTGTTCGGGTGACATTCGGTGTGGCTTTTGGTGTGGCATTCGCGGTGGCGTTGCGTGCGGCGTTGAAGCAGGCGTCGAGCGCTGCGGCGCGCGCGGCGCTCACGCTGGTCCTGGCGATCGGCGTTCTCGCGGGCGCCTCGGGCCCGGCGTTCGCCGGCGGCGCCGTCGCCAACACGCCCGGTGTGCATCCGGCCGTGCCCATGCCGCCCGGCACCTCACGCGGCGCGAACGGCGGCATTCCCGGCTTTCACGCCGCGCCCGCCGTGCCGAGCTACGCATCGGGCACGACGGCTGGCGGCCCGGTGCGCACCCAGCCTGCGCGCATGCCGTTCTATGTCGCCACGCGCGGCAACCTCACGATCTATCTGCTCGGCACGCTCCATGTGGGCGACCCCGCCGACTACCCGCCCGCCCAGCCGTTTCGCCCGCAGATTCTCGCGGCGCTCGCCGCGTCGCCCATTCTCGCGCTCGAGCTTTCCCCCGACGATCTGCTGGTTTCCCAGGACGACGTCTCGAAATACGGGGTGTGCAAACGGCCCTGCCTGCCGGGCCTGTTGCCCGATCCGCTCTGGCAGAAACTCGAGGCGCGCATGCGCGGCAATCCCGAGGCGCTCGCCGAGATCCGCAAGATGCGGCCGTGGCTCGCCTCGCTGCTGGTGGAAACCTACGATTCGCTGAGCGCCGGCCTGCAGACCGAGTTCGGCACCGAGGCGCAGTTGCAGAACGTGTTCCTGCGCTGGAAGGGCCGCCGCATCGTCGGCCTGGAGACGCTCGGCGAGCAGATGCGCGCCTTTACGAATCTGAGCCTCGCGCAGCAGCGCGAGATGCTCGCCCAGGACCTCGCGCAGACGCCGGCGCAAAACGTGTCCGACGTGCAGACGCTGCTGCACCTGTGGCGCGTGGGCGACGCCGACGCGATCGCCGCATGGGAATCGGCGCGCACCGAAAAGCTCTCGCACGACGCGCGGGTGGCGGCGTCGGTCGACAACCGCATCGTCTACGAGCGCAACCGGCGCTTCGTTTCGCGCATGCAGCAGTACGTGGCGCCCAACAAGCCGCTCTTCGTCGCCGTCGGCGCGTTGCATCTGGGCGGACCTAAAGGCGTGCTCCAGCTGTTGCGCCAGCGTGGGTTCAACGTCGACCCGGGTTGAGCCAGGCCGGGCCTTTGCGCTCGCATCTTGTGCTCGCGCGCGGCCTGAATGCGGAAAAGCCGGCTTTCGCCGGCTCTTCTTGCGAGCGCATGCGTACGCGGGTCAAAACCCGAACACGTTCAGCAGTACGATATTCGCCGCGAGGATGCCGAGCGCCGTGGGCACCTGCACGCGGATCACCGCGTTCTTGTCGGGCAGCTCCAGCAGCGCGGCGGGCACCATGTTGAAGTTCGCGGCCATCGGCGTCATGAGCGTGCCGCAGTAGCCCGAGAACATGCCGATGGCGGCCATCATCGCCGGATTGACGTGGAACACGCCCACCAGCACCGGTACGCCCACGCCGCCCGTCATCACCGGAAACGCGGCGAAGCCGTTGCCCATGATGATCGTGAAGAGCGCCATGCCCACGCAATAGACCACCACGGCCACGAAGCGCACGTCCATGTTGATGTACGACGTCGTCACGTGCGCGACGGCCTTGCCGACGCCCGCGTCCGAGAACACGAGGCCGAGCATGCCGAGCATCTGCGGCAGGACGGCGGCCCACGAAAGCGCGTCGACGAGGCGGCGCGTTTCCTTCATCGACTGGCCGACGCTGTCGCGCGTGATGATGCAGGCAATCGCGAGCGCGATCACGCAGCCGATGCCGAAGCCGATCAGCGTGACGTTCTTCGGGTCGAAGAGCGGCTTGCCGCCGAAGACGAGATGGCTGGCCGCGAGCGTGAGCACGACGGTAATGACGGGAATGGTGAGCGCGGGCACGAAGAGCTTGTTGCCCAGTCGCTTCGCGCTGGCGATACGCGTTTCGAGCGCGAGCACCTTGGGCTTCGCGGCCGTCACGCCGCCGAGGCCGGCGATCAGCGCCATGGCGAGCACGAGCACGCCTACGACTTCGGCGGGCAGCAGGTCGCCGACGAGAAAGATGAGCGCGTAGAGCAGCCAGAAGCCGCCTGCCGTGAAGCGGCGCGGATGCTCGCGATCCATCACGATCATGCCGCCGACGATCAGCAGCACGATGCCGAGCAGCCAGAAGAGCCAATTGAGGGTGAGCGTCATGCTTCGTCTCCTTGTGCGCGGTTTGCAGCCTTTGCGTCGCTCGCGTTGCGCATGGCGCCCAGTTCGCGTTCGAGCTTGCGGTCGAGCAGCCAGAGCCGGAAGCCGTGAATCAGGAACGCGCAGATCGCCGTGGGAATGCCCCAGAACGCCACGTGGATCGGCTCGACCGAAACGCCCGCTTCCTTGAGCAGCGTGACCATCAGCACGATCGCGCCGAACGCGACGAAGATGTCCTCGCCAAAGAAGAGACCCACGTTGTCGGTCGCGGCCGAGTAGGCGCGCAGCTTGTAGCGCACGGCGTCGGAGAGCTTGCCGAAGCGGTTTTCGGTGGCGCCTTCGGCCATCGGCGCGATGAGCGGGCGCACCATCTGCGGATGACCGCCGAGGCCCGTCAAGCCGACCGCGGCGGTCAACTCGCGCACGAGCAGATAGACAATGAGCAGACGCCCGGCGGTGGCCGCCTTGATGCTGCCGATCCAGATCTGTGCGCGCTCACGCAGGCCGTGGCGCTCGAGCAGCCCGATCACGGCGAGCGGCAACAGGATGATGAGGGGAATGTTGCGGGTCTTGATGAAGCCGGTGCCGATGGCGGCGAGAATCTTCGCGACCGGAAAACCCCCGGCGAAACCGGTGACGACGGCCGCCGCGGCGACGATCAGCATCGGATTGAAACGTAGCAAGAAGCCGGCGATGATGACGGCCACGCCGATCAGCGGCCATAAGTTGACGGTGCTCTGCATGTAGATCTCCAAACGTATTGGCTTGTCGTTGATTGCCGCGGATAGCGGCGTTGACTTCACGGCTCTGACGGCCGTTCGCACAACTACGAACCTGCTCGGTACAACTACGCCTGGCAAGCTTGCGCTGCCGGGGGTTTGCCTTGTGAAAACCTTCGGTGATACGTCTCTAGCGGCGCGCGGCGCATGCCGCGCGCTTTGCTGCGTTCGAACGCGCGTGGGTCAAACTTCGCCGGCCCCCGCCGCGCGCACGCCGATGCCTGCGTCGTCGAGCGCCGTGCGGATGCGCCGTGCGAACGCGAGCGCGTGCGGGCCGTCGCCGTGCAGGCAAATGGTCTGCGCGTTCAGCGGCACCCAGGCGCCGTTCACGGCCTGCACGCGCTGCTCGCGGATCATCGCGAGCGTGCGCGCGAGCACAGTGTCTTCGTCGTCGAGCAACGCGCCCGGCTCGCTGCGCGGCACGAGCGAGCCGTCCGCGCGATAGCCGCGGTCGGCGAACACTTCCTCGATCGCGACGAGCCCCGCCTCGCGCGCCGCCGTCACGAGGCCGCTGCCCGCGAGCGCGAACACCGTCACGGACGGATCGAAGTCGTGCACCGCGGAGACGATGGCCTCGGCGATCTGCGGGTCACGCGCGGCCTGGTTGTAGAGGGCGCCGTGCGGCTTCACGTGGGCGATGCGGCCGCCTTCGGCCTGGGCGATGGCGGAGAGGGCGCCGAGCTGATACAGCACGCCCGCGTAGATTTCCTCGGGCGGCAGGTTCATCTCCTTGCGGCCGAAGTTCTCGGGGTCGTTGAAGCTCGGATGCGCGCCGATCGACACGCCTTTCTCCACGGCCCAGCGCACGCATTCGCGCATGGCGTTGGCGCCGCCCGCGTGCCAGCCGCACGCGATGTTGGCGGAGCTCACGAGGTCGAGCAGCGCCTCGTCGGAGCCGCAGCCTTCGCCGAGATCGGCGTTCAGATCGATGGTGGTCATGATGGGTTCCTCTTACTGCCTGTCTTACCGATGGTGCTTGAAAATCACGCGCTCGCGGCCGCGTTCGCGCGGCGGTTCGCAAGGCGTTCGTCGTGCATGGCGATCGCGGTGTCGATCTGCCGCAAATACGCCCGTTCCTCTTCCAGCGCCGCGCGCGCGGCGGCCGGCGTCGCTTCCACGAAACGCACGCCACCGGTGAGCCGCACCTGGGCGAGCTTCCACCAGTCGGCGCGAATCACGGAGCCGATCTTCGGGTAGCCGCCCGTGGTCTGCGCGTCGGCCATCAGCACGATGGGCTGGCCGCTCGGCGGCACCTGGATCGTGCCCGGCAGCACCGCGTGCGACAGCAGATCCACGCCGTTCGCGCGCACGAGCGGCGTGCCCGTGAGCCGAAAGCCCATGCGATTGCTGTTGGGCGTGATCTGCCATTCGTCGGACCAGAGCGCGCGCTGCGCCTCGGGTGTGAAGCTGTCGTACTCGGGGCCGCGCAGCACGCGCACGGGCACGGCCCAGGCCATGCCGTCCGGATGGCGTCCGCGCCGGTGATGCGGCTCGTCCGCGAGCGCGAAGTTGCACCACACGGGCGCCTTCACGCCGAAGGCCGGCGCGCCCGGGTCGAGCGCAGCGCGCTCGCGGCCCGGCGCGAACGAGGCGCCCGTGGCGAGACGGTCGCCGTCCTTGAGCGCGCGACCTGCGAGGCCGCCGAAGCCCGCCGCGAGGTCGGTGCTGCGCGAGCCGAGCATGGGCAGCACGTCGACGCCGCCGGCCACGCACACATAGGCGCGCATGCCGCGCTTCGCGCCGTTCAGCACGAGTTCCTCGCCGGCGGCCACGGGCAGGCTCCACCACGACCAGACCGGGCGGCCGCCGAGCGTCGCGCCGAAGTCGGTGCCGGTAATGGCGATGCGGGTGGCGCGCGCGAAGCGCAGCGCGACGGGGCCGAAGGTGATTTCCACGCCGGCGGCGTCGGGCCGGTTGCCGACGAGACGGTTGCCCACTTCGAGCGCGAGCGTATCGAGCGCGCCGCCGGTGGCGACGCCCAGATGCCGGTAGCCGGGGCGGCCGAGATCCTGGACCGTGGTGAGCAGGCCCGCGCGCAATACTTCGATCATGCGTGGAGCTCCGCGATGGTGAAACGCACGCGGTCGCCAGGCATGAGCAGCGAAGGCGGATTGCGCGAAGGGTCGAACAACTTCGCGGCGGTGCGGCCGATCAGTTGCCAGCCGCCTGGCGAGGCGGCCGGATAAATGCCCGTCTGCTCGCCGCCGATGCCCACCGATCCGGCGGGGACGGCCAGGCGCGGCTCGCGGCGGCGCGGCGTGTGCAGCGCGGGTTCGAGACCGCCGAGATAGGCGAAACCGGGCTGAAAGCCGAGGAAGAACACCGTGTAGACACCCGCGGCATGGCGCGCGGCGACGTCGGCGGCGGCGAGCGCGCAATGCTGCGCGACCGCTTCGAGATCGGGGCCGTCTTCGCCGCCGTAGACCACGGGTATCTCGACTTCACGGCCTGCCGCGCTCGCGTCTTCGGCCTCGCGCCATGCGTCGCGCAGCGCGAGCGCGAGCGCCGCGGCGTCGGCCGAGAGCGGATCGAAGGTGATCGTCAGGTTGTTCATGCCGGGCACCACTTCGCGCACCGGCGCCCAGCCGCGCGCCAGCGCGGCGACGGCCCAGACGCGGCGCTGGACCTCGAGCGTGGCGGGCGGCGGCGCTTCGCAGACGAGCGCTTCGTCACCGAGAGGAAAAATGCGAGGGTCAGAATTCGGCATGTTGGATCGATCAAGGGACGGTTCGACCGGTCGGAAATAAGCGCACGAAAGATGCACAGGCGGTGCCGGTGCCATTCCTTCCTAGCGTACATTGTCGATAAAATATCTACAAATTATCAATAAGCGTTTTCGCCAGGCGCACGGCAGTCGCGCTGCAATTACACTCACGCCACGCCGCTTTGCCTTTTCGAACACCGACTACCGGGTTATCTGCCATGTCGCGCCAGCCGACCAAGATCGTTTCGTCCGAACATCTCGTCTCCGAGTCGAGCGCCGAGCTTTCCGAATTCGAGTACGCGCTCATCATGGCGAGCAATGCGTTCAACCGCTGGATGGTGCGCTGCATGTCGGCGGCGGGCGTGAAGGACATGACGCCGATCGAGGTGTCGCTGCTCCATCACGTCGGCCATCGCGAGCGGCGCAAGAAGCTCGCGGATATCTGCTTCGTGCTCAACATCGAGGACACGCACGTGGCCACGTATGCGTTGAAGAAGCTCGTCTCAAGAGGGTATGTAAAAAGCGAAAAGACCGGCAAGGAAGTCTTCTTTTCGGTCACGCCGGAAGGCCAGGCGCTGTGCCTGCGCTATCGCGACGTGCGCGAGAGCTGCCTCATCGCGACGCTCAAGGAAAGCGGCCTCACGAATCAGCAGATCGGCGATGCCGCGCAACTCATGCGCAATGCGTCGGGGCTCTATGACACGGCCGCGCGCGCGGCGGCTTCGCTCTGAGCGATCAAGGCGCGTTCAGCGTTCAACGTTCACGTGAACGTTGGCAAAGGTGCGTGGCGGCTTCCGTCACCACGGCGTCGAGCGGCAGGTCGTGCGCCTCGCGCGCAAGCACGCCGTCGTCGATGCGGCATGCTTCATACGCAATGCCAACCGTGACGGGCAACGCAACGCCCGGCCAGGCGGCCAGCGTGCGGTCGTAGTAGCCGCCGCCGTAACCGAGGCGATAGCCGTCGCGATCGAAACCCACGCAGGGCACGAAAAGAAGATCAGGCACGATCACTTCCTGCGATTGCGGCTCGAGGATCCCGTGATGGCCTTCGCACATCGGAGCATCGGGCGTCCAGGCGTGAAAGACGAGTGGCGTATGGCGCTCGGGAATGGCGGGGAGGGCGGCGCGGCGTGACGCATCGGCGGCGAGCCAGGCGGTGATCCAGGCGCGCGCATCGAACTCGCCGCGCAAGGGCCAGTAGAACCCGATCGAACGCGGCGAAAATTGCGCGACGAGCACATCGAGACGAGCCGCGAGTGCCGCACCGATTGCCACGTCGGAAGCCGCCTCAATTCGCCGAGGAAGCAGCCTTGCACGCCAGTCCTTTTTGGATTCCGTGTGAGGGTTGCGTGCTATGCTTGGGTTCACCTCGCGCTCCAGAAATAACGATGTCCAAACGCCTTGTCCGAGTATATCGCGTGGTCGGTCTCGCACTGACTGCCGCGGCACTCGTAGCATGCAGCACGGCGGACGCCGTGCGCCCCGTCGCACTGCCCATAGGCGCAGTCCTTTCCAACGACGATCAGACTTTCATCCAGCTTCGCGAAGCCGCGCGCAACAACGATCCCGCGCGCGCCGCGCAACTCGCTGCGATGATTCCCGACTACCCGGCGCCGTCATACCTCGAATACTTCCAGCTCAAGCCGCAGCTGTTCGATTCGCAGGGCCATGCGCGCATCGACGCGCCCGACGCGCCGGTGCTGTCGTTCCTGCAGCGCTACGACGGTCAGGCGATCGCCGACCGCATGCGCAACGACTATCTGACCGTGCTCGGCGCGCGCCACGACTGGACGAATTTCGACCAGCAATATTCGCGCTTCGTGCTCAACGACGACACGCAGGTGAAGTGCTACGCGCTGGAGTCGCGTGCGGCGCGCGGCGAGAACGTCGCGAACGACGCGCGTGCGCTGCTCACCGAGCCGCGCTATTACGGCGACGGCTGCGTCGATCTCATCACCGCGCTTGCCATCAAAGGCCAGTTCTCGAGCGACGACGTGTGGCAGCAGATCCGCCTCGCCTACGAGCAGAACCAGACCTCGACCGGCGCGAAGCTGCTCGACGGCCTTTCGCAGCGCCCCGACCCGAGCGCGTTCAGCCAGGCCGTGAGCACGCCGCCGCTCACGCTCGCGCAAGGCGTCACCGCCGACCCGCAATCGCACCAGCTCGCGCTGCTCGCCGTCACCGTGATGGCGGCCAACGATCCGGCCATGGCAGCGGCCACCTTCGCCACTGTCGCACCGCAGCTCAGTTCGCCGGAGCGCGCGACAGGCTGGGGCACGATCGGCTATCAAGGGGCGTTGAAGCGCCTGCCCGCTTCGCTCGGCTGGTACCGCCTCTCGGCGAATGCGCCTCTCTCGAACCCGGCTTACGAATGGCGTACGCGCGCCGCGCTGCTGGGCGGCGACTGGACCATGGTGCGCTGGTCGATCGAACAGATGCCGGCCGCGCTGCGCGCGCAGCCGTCGTGGGTGTACTGGCACGCACGCGCGCTCAAACAGGCCGGCGAAACGGGCGCAGCGAACCAGGAATTCGCGTCGATTTCGCAGGGCTATCACTTCTACGGCCAGCTCGCCACCGAAGAACTCGGCCAGAAGATCACCATCCCGCCGAAGACCACGGTGAGCGACGCCGAAATCGCCCAGGCTGCGCAAACGCCGGGCTTCGCGCTCGCGCAGCGCTTCTACGCGCTGAACCTGCGGCTCGAAGGCAATCGCGAATGGAACTGGCCGCTGCGCGGCATGAGCGATCGGCAACTGCTCGCCGTCGCCGAATACGCGAAACGCATCCAGTTGCTCGACCGCACCGTCAACACGGCCGACCGCACGCAAACGGAGCACGACTTCTCGCTGCGCTATCTCGCGCCGTTCCGCGACGTCGTGGAGCGCGACGCGCAAACGAGCGGCCTCGACGTCGAATGGGCCTACGGCCTGATTCGCCAGGAATCGCGTTTCATTCTCAATGCGAAATCGGGCGTGGGCGCGAGCGGCCTCATGCAGATCATGCCGGCCACGGCGCAGATGGTGGCGAAGAAGATCGGCCTCGGGCCCCTGTCGCGCGACCAGCTCAACGATCTCGACACCAATATCCTGCTCGGAACGAATTATTTGTCGATGATCTACAATCAGTTCGACGGCTCCGCCGTGCTCGCCACCGCGGGCTACAACGCCGGGCCGGGCCGCCCGCGCGCATGGCGCCAGACTTTGCAGGGCGGCGTCGAGGGCGCCATCTTCGCGGAAACCATTCCGTTCCAGGAAACCCGCGATTACGTGAAAAACGTGTTGTCGAACACGGTCTACTATGCGGCGCTGTTCGAGGGCCGTCCGCAATCGCTGAAGGCGCGTCTCGGCTATATCTCGCCGTAAGCGCCGGGCCGTTGGACCGCGCCGCTTCCCTTCATACGGAAACGCGCACGGCAGACGGCACGCTGCGTGCTCCGTCTTCTGACTGGCGCGCCGCGGGACGAACCGGACCTCGTACGCGGCGGCGCCGCCTGCCCGAGGAGGTCGAAGATGCGACATCAAGCCATTGCGGTCATCGGCGGTTCGGGATTCATCGGCAGCCATCTCGTCAACGCGCTCGTCGAGGCGGGCAAGGACGTGCGCGTCGCCACCCGACGCCGCTACAACGCCCGCCATCTCACCCTGCTGCCCGTCGACGTGATCGAGGCCGATGTGTCCGATCCGGTCGCGCTCGCGGCGTTCGTCGAAAATGCGGACGCGGTCATCAATCTTGTCGGCACGCTCAACGGCGGGCGCGGCGATCCCTACGGCCCGGGCTTCGCGAAGCTGCACGTCGACTTGCCCACGAAGGTCGTCGCGGCCTGCGAGGGCAAGGGCGTCCATCGCCTGATCCATGTGAGCGCCCTCGGCGCCGACCCGCGCGGGCCGAGCATGTACCTGCGCTCCAAGGGCGACGGCGAGAAAGCCGTGCACGCGGCCCCGGCGCTCGCTACGACCATCTTCCGGCCTTCCGTCGTGTTCGGTCCCGAGGACACCTTCCTCAACCGTTTCGCGCTCCTGCAGCGGCTCTTCCCGATGATTCCGCTCGCTATGCCCGACGCGAAGTTCCAGCCGGTGTTCGTGGGCGATGTGTCGAAGGCGATCGTCAACGTGCTCGATCTCGACGCCGCGAGCGGGCACACTTACGAACTCGGCGGCCCGACGGTCTACACGCTCGAACAGTTGCTGCAGTATTGCGGCGAAGTGGTGGGTCGGCACGCGCGCATCGTGCGGCTGCCCGACGCGTTCGGCCGCCTGCAGGCGCTCTCGTTCGAAATGGCGCCGGGCGTGCCGGTGCTCACGCGCGATAATCTCGATTCGATGAAGGTGGACAGCGTGCTGACCGGGCCGCTCGCCCCCGAGCTCGATATCGAGCCCGCGAGCATCGAGACGATCGCGCCGCTCTATCTCGCCGACGCCTCGCTGCGTTCGCGGCTGAACATCTTTCGCGCCAGTGCCGGCCGATAGCCCAACGCGGACTCTCAGCCGGCGCTTATTCAACTCACAACGGTCATTGGAACAATGAAGCTCGTAATCGGAGACAAGAACTATTCGTCGTGGTCGATGCGTCCGTGGGTGCTGCTCAAGCACTTCGGCATTGCGTTCGAGGAGGTGTTGATCGAGCTCGACGAGCCGGCCACCAGGTCGTCGATCCTCGCGTTCTCGGCCTCGGGCAAGGTGCCGTGCCTCGTTGGCGACGACGGCTTTGCCGTGTGGGATTCGCTCGCGATTGCCGAGACGCTCGCCGAGCGCTTCCCGCAGCACGCGCTGTGGCCGCGCGACGCGAACGCGCGCGCCCGCGCGCGCAGTGTGAGCGCGGAGATGCATTCGGGCTTCGGCGAAGTGCGCAACCACATGCCGATGAACATCCGCAAGGTGAAGCCGGGCGCCGGCGCGACGCCGGGTGCGCTCGCCGACGTCGCGCGCATCGACGCGCTCTGGCGCGAGTGTCTCGCCGCGAGCGGCGGGCCGTTCCTGTTCGGCGAGTTCAGCATTGCCGACGCGATGTACGCGCCGGTCGTCATGCGCTTCAACAGCTACCAGCCGAAGCTCTCGCCCGAAGCGGCGGCGTACGCGCAGCGCGTGAGCGCACTGCCCGCGGTGACCGAGTGGGTCGAGGCGGCGCGCCGCGAAACGCACATCGTCCAGGACGACGAGCGCGACGACGAATGAAGATCTATGTCGTAGGCGGCGCGATCCGCGACGAGATGCTCGGGCTGCCCGTGCGCGACCGCGACTATGTCGTGGTGGGCGCGACGCCCGAGCAGATGGCCGCGCAGGGCTATCGTCCGGTGGGCAAGGACTTCCCGGTCTTTCTGCATCCCGAAACGCACGCGGAGTACGCGCTTGCGCGCACCGAGCGCAAGACGGCGGCCGGCTATCACGGCTTCCAGTTCTTCTACGCGCCTGACGTGACACTCGAGGAAGATCTCGCGCGGCGCGATCTCACCATCAACGCGATGGCGCGCGAAGTGCAGCCGGGCGGCGTGCTCACGGGGGAGGTCGTCGATCCGTTCGGCGGCGCGCGCGATCTCGAGGCGCGCGTGTTCCGCCACGTGAGCGACGCGTTTCTCGAAGACCCCGTGCGCATTCTTCGTATCGCGCGCTTTGCCGCGCGATTCGCCGATTTCACCGTCGCGCCTGAAACGCTCGAACTCATGCGCGAGATGGTCGCTTCGGGCGAAGTCGATTCACTCGTGCCTGAGCGCGTGTGGCAGGAAATCGCCCGCGGTCTCATGGAAGCGAAGCCGTCGCGCATGTTCGAGGTGCTGCGCGATTGCGGCGCGCTCGCGCGCGTGCTGCCCGAGGTCGACGCGCTGTGGGGCGTACCGCAGCGCGCCGACTATCACCCGGAGATCGACACCGGCGTGCACGTGATGATGGTGATCGACCATGCGGCCGCGCAGGGCTACACGCTGCCGGTGCGCTTCGCGGCGCTCACGCACGATCTCGGCAAGGGCACGACGCCCGAGGACGTGCTGCCGCGTCACCTCGGCCACGAAGGGCGCAGCGTCGATCTGCTCAAACCGCTGTGCGACCGTCTGCGCGTGCCCAACGACTGCCGCGAGCTGGCGGTGCTGGTCGCGCGCGAGCACGGCAACGTGCATCGCGTGATGGAGATGGGCGCGGCGGCGCTCGTGCGCATGCTCGAACGTTGCGACGCGCTGCGCAAACCCGCGCGTTTCGCCGAGGCGTTGCAGGCCTGCGAGGCCGATTTGCGCGGGCGGCTGAACTGGGAGAACGCGCCTTATCCGCAGGCGGAGCGCCTGCGGATCGCGCTCGTGGCTGCGCGCGGCGTCGATGCGGGGGCGATTGCGCGCTCGATCGAACGCGGCGGCGCCGAGAAGATCAAGGAAGCGGTGCACGAGGCGCGCGTGGCGGCGGTGGAAGGCGCGCTCGCTGCGGCTTGACCGGTCGAGCGCGCTCGCTCAGAGCGCGCGCACGAGAAACGAAAGCGCCATCGAAAGCACGAGCGTCGACATGAACGGCAGCGGATATTCGCGGCCGAAAATGCGCAGCGTGATGTCGCCCGGCAGCCGCCCGATGCCGAGCTTTCTGAGCCAGGGCTGGGCGCTCGAGAGAATCGCCACGGCGATGAAGGTGGTGAGAAACCAGCGGATCATGGTCGCGCGGCGTGAGCCTCAGAGTGTGTGGCTGCGGTCGCCGCGCGCAAACGCCGCGATGGTCTCGTCGATGCCGCGCGAAAACGCGATCACCTTGAACAACTCGCCCATCTCGCTTTCCGATACGAGTTTCTGCACCGCGTTCGCGGCGGGCAGAAAGCGCTGCGCGTCGTGCGGATCGATCTCGCTCAGCACGTCGGTAATGCCCGCGTTCATCAGAAAGCGCGCCTGTGTGGTATAGCCGAGCAGGTCCGCGCCCGCTTCGACGCCCGCTTCGGCAATGCCCGTGAATTCCACGTGCGCGGTGATGTCCTGCAAACCGGGATAGAGGAACGGGTCGCCATGCGCGCGGTGCCGGTAGTGGCACATCAGTGTGCCTTGCGCGCGCTGCGCATGGTAGTACTCGTGGCGCGGAAAGCCATAGTCGATGAAGAAAGCCGCGCCGCGCTGGAGCATCGCGCAAACCGTGCGCGTGAAGGCGAGTGCGGCTTCGTGCGTTTCGGTCACGTAGTCTTCGCTGCCTTCCACGCCTGCGAGCGCGCTCTCGGGCCAGTTGGCATCGCGCCCGGAGTTCGCCGGCTGATCGGAAAAGACGAAGGCGCCTTCTGCGTTTGCGCTCACGCCGCGCTCGTGCCAGACGGCGTCCTTGCGCGAGAAGAGGCGCACCGGCATGGCGTCGAGCACCTCGTTGCCGATCACCACGCCTTCGAACTGCGCGGGCAGCGCATCGAGCCACGTCACGCGACTCAGCAGTGCCGGCGCGAGCTGCACGATGGTCTTGCGCTGGCGCTCGCGCAACTCGCCCGACAGATCGACGATGGCGTAGGAGTCGAACGCCACGCCTGCTGCGTCGAGTGCGAGCATCAGACCCGCCGCGAGGCGGCCCGTGCCCGCACCGAATTCCATCAGACGGTGCGTGCCGCTGGCGGCGAGCGCTTCGCCCACGGCGCGCGCGAGCGTCGCGGCAAAGAGCGGCGAAAGCTCGGGCGCGGTCACGAAGTCGCTGCCGTCGCCGGCAAAGAGGCCGAATTTGCGTGCGCCGCCGCCGTAGTAGCCGAGTCCCGGCGCATAGAGTGCGCGCTCCATGTAGCGGTCGAACGGGAGCCACCCGCCCGCCGCGGCGATCTCGGCGCGCAACGTGGCCGCGAGCGCCTCGGACTGCGCGAGCGCGATCGGCTCGGGAACAGGTAAACTATCGGGTTCGTGAGCTTTCGGATTCATCCCGGCATTGTAAATGAGCGCAACTCCCGGCATCCGCCCGGCTGACGCCGACATGAGTGCATCCGACAACGGATCGCGCCCCGATTTTGGCGTAGCGGCGCCCGTCGTGCTGGTCACGGGCGGAGCACGCCGTATTGGCCGCGAGTTCTCGCTCGGCTTTGCGCAGCGCGGCTGGGACGTCGCGGTCCATTACGGTGAGTCGCGCGAGGCCGCCGACGAAGTCGTCGCGCAGATCGCGGCGCTGGGCCGCCGGGCTGTGGCGCTGCACGCCGACCTCGGCGACGAAGCCCAGGTGGCGCGGCTCGTGCCGGATTGTGTCGCGGCGCTCGGTCGTCCGGCGTGCGTGCTCAACAATGCCTCGCGCTTCGACGAGGACACCGCGCAGGATGTGGGCTACGCGAAGCTGCTGCAGCTGATGGCGATCAACGTGGGCGCGCCGCTCGTGCTCTCGCGCATGCTGTACGAGGCAACGCCCGAAGCGGCGGCGGACGACGAGACGCTGCGCCCATGTGTGATCAACGTGCTCGACCAGAAGCTGTACAACATGAATCCCGACTATCTGTCGTACACGCTGACGAAGGCCGCGCTGCAGAACGCCACCGTCGCGCTTGCCCAGGCACTCGCGCCGAAGGTGAGGGTGGTCGGGCTCGCGCCCGGCCTCACGCTGCAGTCGGGCGACCAGACGCCGGCGAGCTTCGCCGCCGCGCATCAGGTCACGCCGCTCAAGCGCGCGTCGCGGCCCGCCGATCTCGTGGAAGCCGCGCTGTATCTGGCGCGGGCGACCGGCGTGACCGGCACGACGCTCGTCGTGGACGGCGGCCAGCACCTCCTGCCGCTGCCCCGCGACGTGATGTTTTTGACGGGCGGCTGACGCCCGAACGTGGATTGCATCTAGTTTTGCAACTAAATGCACAGCCCGCTGCCAGCAGAACGGCGAGCCTGCGGTGCTGACGAAGACAAAGGAATGCAAGCCGCCGCGCACGAGCGGTTTTGCAGACCGGCTGAACGACCCGCCGGGCGCGCCGCGCCGGCATACGTGCGAGAGAACGCACGCTTTTATCGACTGGAACCCGTATGTCCACCGTTTTGCTTCACCCCCGGCTCGCCGATTGCCGCCGGCTCTTCCTGCGCGACTACGAAGTGCACATCAACATCGGCGTGCATGAGTTCGAGAAGCGCGGCGAACAGCGCGTCATCATCAATGTCGACCTGTTCGTGCCGCTTGCTTCGACCACGCCGCAAGAGGACAAACTGCGCGAAGTCGTCGACTACGACTTCATGCGCTCGACCGTCGCCGAACGCGTGGGCAAAGGCCATATCCATCTGCAGGAGACGCTCTGCGACGATCTCGCCGCGGCGCTGCTTTCGCACGAACTCGTGCGCGCGGTGCGCGTTTCGACCGAGAAGCCCGACGTTTATCCGGACTGCGACGCGGTGGGCGTCGAGGTCTTTCGCATCAAAGAGGACTGATTCATGAACGCCCCCGAAACGCTACCCGTTGGCGAGGACGCCGCGACCGAAGAGACGGGCCGCCAGGTGCTCACGCGCCGCGAGCAGAAGGAAGCCTACGAGAACAACAAGCTGTTCAAGCGCATCGTGCGTCAGGTCGGCCAGGCGATCGGCGACTACAAGATGATCGAGAACGGCGACAAGGTCATGGTTTGCCTGTCGGGCGGCAAGGACAGTTACGCGATGCTCGACGTGCTGCTGCGCCTGCGCGAGCGCGCGCCGATCGACTTCGACATCGTGGCCGTGAACCTCGACCAGAAGCAACCGGGCTTTCCGGAGCACGTGCTGCCCGAATATCTCGACCGCGTGGGCGTGCCGTATCACATCGAGAACCAGGACACGTACAGCATCGTCAAGCGCCTCGTGCCCGAGGGCAAGACGACCTGCTCGCTGTGCTCGCGCCTGCGCCGGGGCATTCTGTACCGCGTGGCGGGCGAACTGGGCGCGACCAAGATCGCGCTCGGCCATCATCGCGATGACATTCTCCAGACGCTGCTGCTGAACCTGTTCTACGGCGGCAAGCTCAAGGGCATGCCGCCCAAGCTGCAGTCCGACGACGGCAAGAACGTCGTGATCCGGCCGCTTGCCTATGTGAAGGAAACCGATCTCGAGAAGTACGCGGTGCTGCGCGAATTCCCGATCATTCCATGCAACCTGTGCGGCAGTCAGCCGAACCTGAAGCGCGCGGAGATGAAGGCGCTGATCCGCGAGTGGGACAAGCGCTTCCCGGGCCGCGTGGAGAACATGTTCAACGCGCTCGGCAACGTCGTGCCGTCGCATCTCATGGACGCGAACCTGTTCAACTTCGCGGACCTGCGCGCGACGGGCGTGGCCGATCCGGCCGGCGACATCGCGTTCGACGAAGAACCGTGTTCCACCGACCCGGCGCCAGCGGAAGGCACGGCGATCAAGTTCACGCCGTTCGACGATCTTTGAGCCTTACCTCAGATCGCCTCTGTGGTTCTGAAACGCTCCGACCCCGCATCGGAGCGTTTTTACTTCCGCCTGTCGATCCGAAGAAAAGCAGTTGTAAAACAATGTTTTTCGGGGCACGAGAGCCCGGCCGGCCGGCATGTCGGGGATATCCCGCATGCTAAAATCGGCCGCTTCATCCTCATTCAGTCACTGATGCAATGAACATCGTGATCCTCGCGGCAGGCATGGGCAAACGCATGCACTCCGCGCTGCCGAAAGTGCTCCATCCGCTCGCCGGCAAGCCACTCCTCTCGCACGTCATCGATACTGCCCGCACGCTGTCGCCCACGCGCCTCGTCGTCGTGGTCGGCCATGGCGGCGAAGCCGTGCGCGAAGCCGTCGGCGCGCCCGACGTCCAGTTCGCGCTGCAGGCGCAGCAGCTCGGCACGGGCCACGCGCTCGCGCAGGCGCTGCCGCTGCTCGACGCGAACGTGCCCACGCTCGTGCTCTACGGCGACGTGCCGCTCACGCGCGCTTCCACGCTCAAGCGTCTCGTCGACACCGCTGGCGAGAACGGCTACGGCATCCTCACCGTCACGCTCGACGACCCGACCGGTTACGGCCGCATCGTGCGCGACGCGGCGGGCAAGGTCGAGCGCATCGTCGAGCAGAAGGACGCGAACGAGGCGCAGCGCAAGATCGCCGAGATCAACACGGGCATCGTCGTGACGCCCACCGCGCCGCTCGCGGGCTGGCTGGCCGCGCTGAAGAACGACAACGCGCAGGGCGAGTATTACCTCACCGACGTCGTGGAAGCCGCGATCGCCGCCGGTCACCCGGCCGTGACCGCGCAGCCCGACGCAGAATGGGAAACGCTCGGCGTGAACAGCAAGCAGCAGCTCGCCGAACTCGAGCGCGTGCATCAGCGCAACGTGGCCGAAGCGCTGCTCGTCGCGGGCGTGACGCTCGCGGATCCCGCGCGCATCGACGTGCGCGGCTCGCTCACCTGCGGGCGCGACGTGTTCATCGACGTGAACTGCGTATTCGAAGGCGAGGTGACGCTGGCGGAAAACGTGAGCGTGGGCCCGAACTGCGTGATTCGCAGCGCGTCGCTCGGCGCGGGCACGCGCGTGGACGCCTACACGCATATCGAAAACGCGGCGGTCGGCGCGAACGCGGTGCTCGGGCCGTATGCGCGTCTGCGTCCCGGCGCGAAGCTCGCCGATGAAGTTCACGTGGGCAACTTCGTCGAGGTGAAGAACGCGAACATCGGCGTGGGCTCGAAGGCGAATCACCTGAGCTACGTGGGCGACGCCGATGTCGGCGCGGGCGTGAACATCGGCGCGGGCACCATCACCTGCAATTACGACGGCGCGAACAAGCACCGCACGATCATCGAGGACAACGTGTTCGTGGGCTCGGATACGCAGCTCGTCGCGCCCGTGCGCGTGGGCCGCGGCGTAACGATCGCGGCGGGCACGACGGTGTGGAAGGACGTGCCGGAAGCCACGCTCGTGCTCAACGAAAAAACGCAGATCGCGAAAACCGGCTACGTTCGGCCGGTGAAGAAAAAGAACTGAACGGTTGAAACCCGGCGCCGCTGTGCGAAGACGCGCGGCGCCCACGCCTCTCATTGCAAAGGATCGAATCCATGTGCGGCATCGTCGGCGCGGTTGCGCTTCGTAACATCGTTCCCGTCCTGATCGAAGGACTGCGGCGGCTCGAATATCGCGGCTACGACTCGTGCGGCGTGGCCGTCGTGACGGCCGACGGCCCGCAGCGCGTGCGCAGCGTGGCGCGCGTGGCCGAGCTCGACGAGCAGGTGCGCGAGTCGCACTTCGAAGGCGTGACCGGTATCGCGCACACGCGCTGGGCCACCCACGGTGCGCCCACGGTGAACAATGCGCACCCGATCTTCTCACGCGACACGCTCGCGATCGTGCACAACGGCATCATCGAGAACTACGAGTCGCTGCGCGAAATGCTGCGCGCGAAGGGCTACGAATTCGTTTCGCAGACCGACACCGAAGTCATCGCGCATCTGATCCACAGCCTGTATCAGGGCGACCTGTTCGTCGCCGTGCGCGCGGCCGTGCAGCAACTCGCGGGCGCGTATGCGATCGGCGTGGTGCACAAGAGCCAGCCGCATACGGTGGTCGGCGCGCGCGCCGGGTCGCCGCTCGTGGTGGGCTATGGCAAGGGTGAGAATTTCATCGCGTCGGACGGGCTCGCCATCGCGGGCAGCGCCGAGCACATCAGCTATCTGGAAGAGGGCGATGTGTGCGAGATCACGCTGGAAGGCGTGCGCATCGCCGATCGCGCGGGCAATATCGTGACGCGCGAAGTGCGCGACGTGCAGGCCTATGGCGCGTATGGCGGCGCGGTCGATCTCGGCCCGTATCGCCACTACATGCAGAAGGAAATCTTCGAGCAGCCGCGTGCGATCTCCGACACCATTCCCGCCACCGACGCCTTCACGCCCGAACTCTTCGGCGAGAACGCGGGCGAGGTGTTCAAGGGCATCGACAGCATCCTGATTCTCGCGTGCGGCACGAGCTATTACGCGGGCCTCACGGCGAAGTACTGGCTCGAATCCGTGGCGAAGATCCGCACCGATGTCGAGATCGCGAGCGAATACCGCTATCGCGAGTCGGTGCCGAATCCGCGCGCGCTCGTCGTGACGATTTCGCAGTCGGGCGAAACCGCGGACACGCTCGCCGCGCTCAAGCACGCGCAGTCGCTCGGCATGGCGCACACGCTCGCCGTGTGCAACGTGGCGACGAGCGCGATGGTGCGGCTCACCGCGCTCAAGTTCCTCACGCACGCAGGGCGCGAGATCGGCGTCGCGTCGACGAAGGCGTTCACCACGCAGCTCGTCGGCCTTTTCATTCTCGCCGTCACGCTCGGCAAGCTGCGCGGCCATGTGAATGCCGAACAGGAAAGCGCGCACCTGAAACTGCTGCGCCATCTGCCGGCCGCGCTCAACGGCGTGCTCGCGCTGGAGCCGCAGATCATCGCGTGGTCCGAAGAGTTCGCGCGCAAGGAAAACGCGTTGTTCCTCGGGCGCGGGCTGCATTATCCGATCGCGCTCGAAGGCGCGCTCAAGCTCAAGGAAATCTCGTACATCCACGCCGAGGCGTATCCGGCCGGCGAGCTCAAGCACGGGCCGCTTGCGCTCGTGACCGAGGCGATGCCCGTGGTGACCGTGGCGCCCAACGACGCGCTGCTCGAGAAGCTCAAGTCGAACATGCAGGAAGTGCGCGCGCGCGGCGGCCAGCTGTACGTGTTCGCCGACGCCGATACGCACATCACGAGCGAAGACGGCATCCACGTGATCCGCATGCCGGAGCACTACGGGCTGCTGTCGCCGATCCTGCACGTCGTGCCGCTGCAACTGCTCGCGTATCACACGGCGTGCGTGCGCGGCACCGATGTGGACAAGCCGCGTAACCTCGCGAAGTCGGTGACGGTGGAGTGAGGTTGTTCGCGCGCTGATCGCGCCTGTTGAAAAAAGGGATGCCATAGCGGCATCCCTTTTTTATTGGCCGATCGCGGCAGAAGGCGTTGAGAGGCCTCTCAAGCGGCTGCCGCGACCCGGCGCGTGGTCAGGGGTGATCAGACGCCCTGCGCCGGTTCTGGGGGCGCACAGCGCGCTCGTCGGGACCATGCGCCTGTCCGCCATGGCGAACCTCTGCCGAAACGCCGCTGGACGGTCATAATGTCGCCGTTCGATCAAGGAGGCGAAAGTGGCAAACGTGGCGCAATCCCGGCAACCGGGGCAGTCCGGCAGACTCCCCCGCCTGTTCGTGTTTTCCGGTGCGGGACTGTCTGCGGAAAGCGGCATTTCGACGTTCCGCACCGGCGACGGCATCTGGTCCCATGCGAGCATCGACGAGGTGTGCAATTACCTCACGTGGCGCCGCAACCGGCCCGCGGTGTTCCGTTTCTACAACCAGCGCATCGCCGAATGCGGCGACGCGCGCCCGAACGCCGCCCACGAACGGCTCGCGAAGTGGCAGGACGCCTGGGGCACGGAGCGCGTGCATCTCGTCACGCAGAACATCGACGACATGCTCGAGCAGGCCGGCGCGCGCCAGGTGACGCATCTGCACGGCGACATGATTTCGCTGCTGTGCACCGATTGCGACTATCGGTTTCCCGTGTCCGGCCGCGCGCTCGATCCGCAAGCGGCCTGTCCGTCCTGCGGGCAGGTGGAGGGCGTGAAGCCCGGTGTAGTGTTTTTCAACGAGGCCGCGCCCGAGTACGAGACGCTCTGGCGCATTCAGAGCGACATGACGCCGGACGATCTCTTCATCGCCGTGGGGACGGCATTCGAGGTGATCCCGCCCGAGCGGCTTCTGCCGCCTGCGCGTTGCGGGCATTACGCGCGCAATTTCCTCGTCGATCCGGCGCCACAGCGCACGGAATGCTTTGGCGTCGTCGAGGCCAAGCCCGCGACCATCGGTTTGCTCGACCTCGAGCCGACGATCGAGCGGATGATGGCGGACGACTAGCCCCCACAGTGTCCTCACGCGATGCATTCGGCAAGGGCGTGCCTCCTCGGGGCACGCCTTTTTTCATTGCGCATGCGTGGGACACTTGAACACAGCGTGGAATGACTTTGCGCGAATGCGCAGCACGCGAACGAAGCGAGCGTCGCGTATATCCCCATAGTCTTTTCAGTATTTATATTTATAAGTAGTAGCAGTTAACAAGTCCTGGCATTAACTGTGGACAACACGAAAATTGCCTGTCGGCTCATACCGATGCAAAACGGATAGCCATGCGGACAAAGCTTGTACGCGTTGCGAGCTGCTGGGATAACTTTTCAGGTCGCAACGCCAGGCGCGTGGTTATCAAGAAGTGGTCCACAGGTCGTTCGCCAGGTCGTCCCCAGGTTGTCCAGAGGTGGGCGTGGATAACCTGGTTCGGCGCGACGCAATTACGCGTTATCCACACGAAAAAAATGGCGCCACTCGAAAGCGACGCCATTTGTCGAAATAGTGCGGAGCGCGAGATCAACGCCAGAAAATCATGGCGCGTTTTTACGCCGTTTCGGCAGGTTGCGCAGCGGCGCGCTGCTTCGCGAGCATGCGCGCTTGCCAGGCCGGCAGGAGCTGGCAGGCGAGCAGGCCGGCGAGCATGAGCGCGCAGCCGGCGAGTGCGCGCGGCGTGAGCGTTTCGCCGAGTGCGGCCCAGCCCGCGAGCGCGGCGAACACGCCTTCCATGCTGAAGATCACGGCGGCGTGCGCGGGCGCGGCGTCGCGCTGCGCGACGACCTGCAGCGTATAACCGATGCCCACCGAAAGCGCGCCGCCATAGAGGATGGTGGGCGCGGCGCGCACGATGTCGGCGGCGCGCAGCGGTTCGCACGCGAGCCCGATCGCGAGGCACACCACGCCGCAGGCGACGAACTGCACGATCGAAAGCGCAAGCGGATCGTGGCGCGGCGCGTAGTGGCCCACGAGCATGACCTGGATCGAGATCACGAGCGCGCAGCCGAGCTGGTACCAGTCGCCGTACATCACCGAAAAGTGCTCGTTGATGCTGAGGAAGTAGAGCCCAACCGCGGCGAGCGCGGCGCCGAGCCATGTGCCGACGCCCGTGCGATGGCGCAGCAGCACGCCGAGCATCGGCACAATCACGACATAGAGCGAACTGATGAAGCCGGCGTTGGCGATCTTCGTGTAGCCGAGTCCGATCTGCTGAAGCGAGATGGCGACGGCCAGCACGAGGCCGAGCACGGTGCCCGAGCGCAGCAGCGCGCCGTTGAACAGCGCCGGCGCCGCCGTGTTGCCGCGTTCCGCAGCGCCGCGCCCGCTGGTGCGGCGGCGTGCGAGCAGAAAGACCGAAACGACGCCGGCGCCCAGCAGGAAGCGCAGGCCGGTGAACAGGAACGGGCCGATGGCGTCGAGGCTCAGGCGCTGGGCGACGAACGCCGAGCCCCAGATCAGGGCGGCGGTCAGCATCAGGAGATTGGCGCGCAGGTGGCGGCGGGAGGCGGATTGCAAGCGGAGATCTCTTTTCGCGGGGAACTGTCAATCTGGCCCGAATTCACTTGGAGCAGGCCAATTCAGCGTATTACGTGAAAAAACAACGAACATCCGGAAAACGGACGCGTAAAGGCCGATCGTATCCGAATTGAAAGGGAATTGTCTCCCGGAAAATACACCCGGCCATTAGCGGATGACAAACGCCCTACGCTGCGTAATACTGCTTCGCGCGAAACGCCCGCCCAGATCGGCAAGCGGATCGTTTTGCGGTTTCACGCTGTTCTAATTCACAACGTGCCGGTCATTATTTGTCAGGTTTTGGGGAACAACAGATGAAAAAGATTCTCGCCTCGCTCATCGCAGCATCGTTCGCACTGGTCACGGCTTCGGCATTCGCACAAGACGCTTCGGCTCCCGCTGCGACCGCACCGGCAGCCAGCGCGCCCGCAAAGGCCAAGAAGCAGCACAAGCAACTCAAGCACCACGGCAAGCGTGCCGCTGTGTCGGAAGGCGCATCGGCCGCCGGTACGGCAGACAAGGGCCAGGCAAACTAAAGCGCCCTTCAGTCGTAAAAAAGCCAGAGCAACTGCTCTGGCTTTTTTTTGCGCGTTCGCCGCGGGTGCGAACTCAGGACGCTTCGCGTGCGAGCCCGGCCTCCAGCAATTCCGTCAGCAGGCCGTTCACGCCGCCGGGATGACCCTCGGCGCGCGCCTTCAGCTTCTCGACGAGATCGGCGTTGAGCTTGCACGCGAAGGGCACGAGCCCTTGCGCCTGGTCCAGCTTGCGCTGTTCGCGGCGGTCCAGCGCCGGTTGCGCCGCACCCTTGCCGAAGCGGTCGGGCCCGCTCTTGTGCGTCGCTTGCATCAGTTTCAGTGCCTTGTTCTTCTCAAGGTCGGTTTTCTTCATGGCCATATGTCGTGCTCCGGTGTTGGGCGGTGGCGCGCATTGTACGCAAACGCCCGCGTGCGTCCATCGCGGCGACTGGTCTCGTGAGCGCCATTCAGCCGCATCGAGTACCCGTGAATACCACTACGCGTCGCCACCGCGATCCGGTCCCTCATGGCCGTTGTGGCGCTCGAGCCGGTCATGTGCCGCGTGCGCCTCGTTCACGGGGCGCGTGAGGCCGTCGATCAGCGTGCGCATGCGCTGCCAGTGCGAGCCTTCCCAGAACACCCGCCGGCAGACGTCGCAGGTCACGAAGCGCGTCTGCCGGTCGTAGACGCCGGCGGGCACGCGCTCGCGCACCGCGGCTCGCTCGATCGGCCGCAGCGGCGAGTTGCACATGAGGCAGAGGCGGAACGGCCGCGCGCTCGCGGCGAGGTCGAGCCGCTCGAAAATCTCGTGGACCTGGGCGCGCGGCTTGAGCGCGCGCACGTAGCAGCCGTGCGTGATGCTGCGCCGCTTGAGCAGCTCGCGGTCGCGCGTGAGGACGATGCGGTGTTCGGCGGCGGCGAGCGCCTCGATCTCGTCGTCGGGGAAGTGGTTATCGTAGAGCGTATCGAAACCGGCCAGCCGCAGCAGTTGCGCGAGGCCGCCCAGATGCGCGTCGGCGACGAAGCGCAGTTCGCGCAGCGGCGCGTCGCGCACGCGCAGCAGCGGCCGGATGTCCAGCGCCTCGAACTTCGGGTAGACGGCCACGCGGTCGCCGTCCGCGAGCGCATGGTCGAAACCCACCGATTCGCCGTTCACGAGGATCAGTTCGACCTCCGTGTGCGGCACGCCGAGCGCTTCGATCATGTGCTTCGCCGTCGCGTTGCGCGCGCAGGCGCAACTGAACGCACGCCGGCGCAGCGGCCGCGCAAGAAAGTCGTTCAGCTCCTCGTAAAAACGGAAGGTGGCGGTGACCATGCCAAGCAGTATCGCACCGCCTGCCACAGCGCGCGTGCGTTCGCGCGGCGTGAGGGTCCGCCTGCAGCGTGGCCCGTCTTGTGCTGTACTGCACCTTTGCCCCGGGTTTTCCCTCGTTTTTCATGGAAGGAGCAGGCGATGGACATCGGATTTATCGGTCTTGGCGAAATGGGCGGTGCGATGGTCGGCAATCTGCTGAAGGCGGGCCACACGGTGCGCGTGTGGAACCGCACGGCCGCGAAGGCGCAGGCGCTTGCCGACGCGGGCGCGCGCATCGTCGGCACGCCGGGCGAGGCCTTCGCCGGCGACGCCGTGTTCTCGATGCTCGCCGACGACGCCGCGCTACGCGAGGTCATCGACGCGACGCTGCTCGACCATGCGCCACAAGGGCTCGTGCACGTGAACATGGCGACCATCTCTGTCGCACTGGCCGAAGCGCTAGCACAGGCCCATGCCGGGCGTGGCCTGCACTACGTGGCGGCGCCGGTGCTCGGGCGCCCGGACGCCGCGCAGGCGGCGAAGCTCACAATCATGGCGGCAGGCGCGACCGAGGCGATCGACCGCGTGCAGCCGCTGTTCGACGTGATCGGCCAGAAAACGTGGCGCGTGGGTGCTGTGCCGCAGCAGGCGAACGTGATGAAACTCGCCGCGAACTTCATGCTGGCTGCGGCAGTCGAGTCGCTCGGGGAGGCCGCGGCGCTGCTCGACGGCTACGGCGTCGCCATGCGCGACTTCCTCGACGTCGTGACGGGCGGCCCGTTCCCGGGCCCGGTGTATGCGGGCTACGGCGGCATGATCGCCCAGCGGCGCTACGAGCCCGCACTCTTCAAGGCGCGCCTCGGCCTGAAGGACGTGCGGCTCGCGCTGGCCGCGGCCGACGCCACCGCAACGCCGATGCCGCTCGCGAGCGTGCTGCGCGACAGCCTGCTCGAAGCCGTGGCGCACGGCGACGGCGACTCCGATTTCGCCGTGCTCGGCAAGGTGGCCGCGCGGCGCGCGGGCCGCGGTTGACGAGTCTGCGTGAAATGAAGGGCGCAATGAGGCGCGGCGAACGTCCGGGGGTGGTTTGCGATCAAAATCTTCAGACGACCGCGCGGTGACGCACAAAGACCCGGCGTGCGGTTGAGCACAATGTGACGCATCTCGATGGATGGCGACCGGTTTGACGGCGCCGCCCGCGATGTGGGGACGGGGAACCGATGACGACGACAGGGCACGCACCGGATCCAGCGGGAGATGCGGCTGCGAGGCCATTTTCAGGGTAGGAGAACGGCGGATGGAGACGCGCATCCTGATCGCCGATAACGACGAGAAGTCGCTGGGCGGGCTCAGCACCTTGCTGACCGATCTCGGCTACGGCGTATCTGTGGCACGCACGCTCGACGAGGCGCTCGACCTGGCTGCGCGCGGCGCGCCCGACGTGGCGATCGTGGCGCTTTCGCTCGCGCAGGACGAGCCCGGCGCGATCGTGCGGGCTTTGCGCGCGATCAGCGGCGAGCGCGTACCGCTGATGATCGCGCTCGCCGGCTGGGGCGAATCGCGCCACCGCGACGAGGCGCTTACGGCGGGCTTCGACGTGCATCTGGTGCGGCCGGTGGGGCTCGATCAGCTGATGTTTATTTTGTCGATGACAGGACAATGATGGCTGTGTTGTTTTGAAGCAACATTCAGGGTGCGCACTACTTTACATGTTGCATCGCATCACGCTAGTCGATATACTGCTTCTTGTCTCCTCCATGTCTCCTCTGATATGGATTCAGCCCGCCAACCATTGGCGGGCTTTTTTTCGTCTGCAGGTTTTGCCTTGGCGCAAGACGAGGGCGTGGGGGCAAAAAAAACCGGCTCAGCGAGCCGGTTTTTTGTTTGCGCTGCGAGTCCCGCTGCTTCAGGCATGCAGGCCGGTATTTTCAGCCGCGCCAATTGCGAGATTCATGCACTGGATCGCTGCGCCCGAAGCGCCCTTGCCCAGGTTGTCGAGGCGGGCAACGGTGACGAATTGCTCGTCGTTGCCGAACACGAACAGGTCGACACGGTTCGTGTCGTTGTTCGCCTGAACGTCGAACATGCCGGCGTCGAGGTTCTCATCGGCGTTGAACGGCGCCACGCGCACGAACGGCTCGCCTGCGTAGTACTCGGCGAACAGCGCCTGCACGTCCTGCGGCTTGGCGCCGCGCGTGAGCTGCTTCGGCGAAAAATAGGTGGTGACCGAGAGGCCCTTGTAGAACGGCCCGACGATCGGCGTGAACACCGGTGCCGACTTCAGGCCGCCGTGCACCGCCATTTCCGGCAAATGCTTGTGCGTGAGGCCGAGCGCGTACGGGCGCGGGCTCGCGAGCTTCGCGTTGCCGCCTGCTTCGTACTCCGCAATCATCTTCTTGCCGCCGCCGCTGTAGCCGGTGAGCGAGTAGCTGTGCGCGGCGAAATCCGGCGCAACGAGGCCGGCTTCGACGAGCGGACGCATGGCGAGAATGAACGCCGAAGCGTGGCAACCGGGCACGGCGATGCGCTTCGATTTGCGCACCTTGTCGCGTTGGGCTTTGGTCAGCTCGGGCAGGCCGTAGGCCCAGTCGGCCTGGGTGCGGAACGCCGTACTCGCGTCGATCAGCACGGTGCGATCGTTTTCGACGAGCGAGGCCGACTCGCGCGAGGCGACGTCGGGCAGGCACAGGAACGTCACGTCCGAAGCGTTGATGAGACGGCGGCGTTCTTCGACATCCTTGCGCTTCGCATCGTCGATACGCAGGATCTCGACGTCGGCGCGCGGCGACAGGTATTCAAAAATCTTCAGGCCGGTCGTGCCTTCCTGTCCGTCGACAAAAACTTTCGTGCTCATCTCAGTCTCTCTGAACGCGGGGATTGGGGGCGCCATCACCCAAGGCGATGCTGGAACGGTATTTTAAGACGTCATGCGGACGCGCGTGTGAACGCGTCCGGAAAAAATCGGGGCTTACCCGTAAGCGCTCAGACGCTCGCCGGGCGCAACCGCCCCCGCTCAGCGGCCGTACGTGACGGTGATTTGTGCGCTTCCGAGCGTCGAGCCACTGATCTCGCGATCGAACAGCGCTGCCGGGCGGCCTTGTGCGAGCGGCAGCGCTTCGACGTTCAGCGCATAGACGGTGACGACGTAGCGGTGGGGATTGCCCGGCGGCGGGCACGGTCCACCATAGCCGTCGATGTTGAAATCGTTGCGCGCCTCGATCGCACCAAGCTTGCGCAACGCGCCCGTGGCGCTCGCGTTCTCCGGCAGGCTCGTTACGCGCGCCGGAATATTCGCGACGGCCCAGTGCCACCAGCCGCGTCCTGGCGCGTCGCGATCGAAGATCGTGATGGCAAAGCTCCGTGTGGCTGCGGGAGCATTGCGCCAGGTCAAACTGGGTGACTCGTTGGGTCCATTGCAGCCCGCATCGTTGAAGACCTGGCGCGGGCCGATTTTTCCGCCGTCGCTGAAATCGGCGCTCGATACTGTGAATGTTTCGCCTGCATAGGCTAAATTGGCTGTCGCCACAACGCTCGCCATCGCGAGCCACGCGCATAGGCGCGCACGGCGCGCGCAACCTGGCTGAAAGTCATATGGAGTACGCATCAGCGAGCTCTCCTGCATGTTTGTGAAATTCCGGCCACGTTTTTCTGAAGGAAACATTTGAATTGTTCGATGGTCCGAATCTGATCCAATATAGCGGTATAAGCGAGCGAGCTTTCGCTTGCGCGCGTACCAGGTGCGCGGGAGGATTTCGTTATAGTCGTATATTCTCCCGCTTAGGCACGTGGAGCTGTCGGACGCCGGAACAACAAGCGAAATGTGGACTGGCCGAGCGCCAAAGCAACAAGCAGGTTTGCCTACACGGAGGGCTAATGCAGCAACCAATCAGGGTCGTAGTCGCCGACGATCATCCGGTGATCTTGTTTGGTGCGGAACATGCACTGCTCAACTTTCCCGGCATCAAGGTAGTAGGGCGCGCCCGTCAGTCCACCGAACTCGTCAAGGCGTTGCAAGCCGGTCCCTGCGATGTGCTGGTGACTGACCTTGCCATGCCGGGCGGCCAGTACGGCGACGGTTTGCCGCTCATCGGCTACCTGCGGCGCAACTTCCCGAACGTTCCCATCGTCGTCCTCACGATGCTCGAAAATCCCGCGTTGCTCAAACGCCTCGGTGAACTCGGCGTGTTCGCGGTGGTGCACAAATCCGACGACCTGAGCCACATCGGCCTCGCCGTGCAGCATGTGAGCCGCAATCTCGAATACATGAGCCCACAGGTCAAGACCGCGCTCGATCAACTGCGCATTAACAGCGGCGGGAAAACCGATGAAGTGATTCTCTCAAAGCGAGAACTCGAGGTCGTGCGACTCTTTGTTTCGGGCATGACGATTAAAGAAATATCCGAGAAGCTGAACCGCAGTATTAAGACTATTAGTACTCAGAAGAACACGGCGATGCGCAAGCTCGGACTCGATCGAGACTCCGAACTGTTCCAGTACGCGCAGAGCAATGGCTTGCTCAATCTCTCCTCGTACGCGCCCAATGTGCCCGAAGCGGGCGGCGAGGCAGAAACGGCGCATTGATCCTGCCGCGCGACCCCCGCTCGACATTCGCTCGACGTTCGCTCGACGTTCGCATTACACCGCTGCACCAGCCAGAAAAAAGGCCATCTGCCCAGAGGCAGATGGCCTTTTGCCACGCGCTCACGCTTGTGCGAGCGCGATTCGAGCGCTTACTGCGGCGCCGACGTCGCGCCGCCGTGCGCAGCCGACCACTCAGCCGGTGCGTGCAGGAATTTCTCGACTTCGTCGAGCGTCTTCGTTTCGAAGTAGCCCGACTCCTTGGCGACGCGCAGCACGTCCCACCAAGTGGCGAGCGCGTGCAGGTCGACGTCGATGTCCTTCAGGACCGAGACGCTTTCCTTGAAGATGTTGTAGTGGAACAGCACGAAGCAGTGGTTCACCTGCGCGCCGGCCGTGCGCAGCGCGTTGATGAAGTTGATCTTGCTGCGGCTGTCGGTGGTCAGGTCTTCGACGAGCAGCACGCGCTGGCCTTCGGTGAGCAGACCCTCGATCTGTGCATTGCGGCCGAAACCCTTCGGCTTCTTGCGCACGTACTGCATGGGCACCATCAGGCGGTCGGAGAGCCAGGCCGCGAACGGAATGCCCGCGGTTTCGCCGCCGGCCACGGCGTCGATCTGTTCGTAGCCGACGTCGCGCAGGATCGTGGCTTCGGCCATTTCCATCAGGCCGCGGCGCACGCGCGGATACGAGATCAGCTTGCGGCAGTCGATGTAGACCGGGCTCGCCCAGCCGGAAGTGAAGATGAAGGGCTTTTCGGCGTTGAAGTGCACGGCCTTCACTTCGAGCAGCATTTTCGCGGTTGCGTCCGAGATCGTCTGGCGATCGTAGCCTGTCATGGGCGAATCCTTGGATATGAGTGCGAGAGGAGGGTGGGCGCGTGGCCCAGTGGCGCTGGCACGGCGGGCGCGAAGCGTGGCTTCGGCGTCTGCGGTGCGCGGCCCGGGGGCGTGGATCGCCTGACCTTTTTCACTGCATGGGGTCAAGGCGACTCGCCCGGTCCGGACGGCTTCTCTTGCGCGCGTAGGCCGGTATTTTACCCGACTTGACGACTGCCGACGAGTCGCGCGGGCAAGCGCCGGCAGCGATGTGGGGCGCGAACGCCGGCGGCGCTGCGCTATGTGCGCCTGGCGTCGCGGTTGTGACGGCCCGGCCACGCCTTTACACTCACGCCGGTTTGCGCTCCCCGTGCACGTACGTTTCTCAGGATTGCCCACATGACCGCCGTTTCTACCAACCCTGCCGCCGCCACGCGCAGCCACGCCCTGCGTGCGCTGGTCGCCGCCGTGCTCGGCTACGCCATGGACGGCTTCGATCTGCTGATGCTCGGCTTCATGCTGCCGGCGATCAGCGCCGATTTGCATCTGTCCGGCGCGCAGGCGGGCGCGCTCGTCACCTGGACGCTCGTCGGCGCGGTGATGGGCGGTATCGTGTTCGGGCTGTTGAGCGACCGCTACGGCCGCGTGCGCGTGCTCACGTGGACCATTCTGCTGTTCGCCGTCTTCACCGGCATGTGCGCGCTGGCGCGCGGCTACGGCGACTTGCTCGTCTACCGCACGATCGCGGGCATCGGGCTGGGCGGCGAGTTCGGCATTGGCATGGCGCTCGTCGCCGAGGCATGGCCCGCGCAACTGCGCGCGCGGGCGTCGTCGTATGTCGGGCTCGGCTGGCAGCTGGGCGTGCTGGCCGCGGCGCTGCTCACGCCGCTGCTGCTCCCGCTGATCGGCTGGCGCGGCATGTTCGCCATCGGGCTGCTGCCGGCGGTCGTCTCGTTCGTGGTGCGGCGGCGCGTGGAGGAGCCCGAGCTTTTCATCGCACATGCGCAGCGCATGGCCGCTGCCGCCAGGGCCGAGCGCCCCCGCGCCCTGCGCATGCTCGTGGCCGATGCGCGCACCGCGCGCGCGAGCCTCGGGGTAGCCGTGCTCTGCTCGGTGCAGAACTTCGGCTACTACGGGCTCATGATCTGGTTGCCCGCGTACCTTTCGAAGTCCTTTGGCTATTCGCTCACGAAGTCGGGGCTGTGGACCGCCGCGACGGTTGCCGGCATGGCGCTCGGCATCTGGCTTTTCGGCATCGCCGCCGACCGGTTCGGGCGCCGGCCCGCGTTCCTGTTCTATCAGGCGGGCGCCGTGGTCATGGTATTCGTCTATGCGCAGCTTTCCACGCCGTTCGCGCTGTTGATCGGCGGCGCAGCAATGGGCGTGTTCGTCAACGGCATGATCGGCGGCTACGGCGCGCTCATCTCCGAGCTGTATCCCACTGCGGCACGCGCCACCGCGCAGAACGTGCTGTTCAACATCGGCCGCGCCGTTGGCGGCTTCGGGCCGCTCGCCGTGGGCGCGCTGGCCGCGCGCTATTCCTTCACGGCGGCGCTCGGCATGCTCGCCGCCATCTACGTGCTCGACATCCTCGCGACCCTCTTCCTGATTCCCGAACGACGCGGCGCCGCGCTCGAATGAGCAGCGCGCAACCGTAAGACAAAAGCGCGGAACTATTCCGCAATATCGGCCGCGCGAATTCCCGGTATCAGTCTTTGACCCACGTGGACGCGAACGGCGCCAGGTGTACACTATTCGGCCCTGCTGGAACGCTCGTGCCGTGCGGGCCGGCGGGCCTACGACCATAAAAGATTCTCTCTCACGTCTCTCACCTCTCACGTCCAGGCAGGCCTGAAAATGGATGAACAACTGAAGCAAAGCGCGCTCGCGTATCACCAGAATCCGAGGCCAGGCAAGATTTCGGTCACACCGACCAAACCGCTCTCGAACCAGGTCGATCTTTCGCTCGCTTACTCGCCCGGCGTTGCGGCCGCGTGCATGGCGATTCACGAAGAACCGCTCGATGCGCAGAAATACACCTCGCGCGCCAACCTCGTCGGCGTCGTGACGAACGGCACGGCCGTGCTCGGCCTCGGCAATATCGGCCCGCTCGCG
The DNA here is from genome assembly GCF_001718195.1 of Paraburkholderia nodosa. Taxonomy (GTDB): domain Bacteria; phylum Pseudomonadota; class Gammaproteobacteria; order Burkholderiales; family Burkholderiaceae; genus Paraburkholderia; species Paraburkholderia nodosa_A. The sequence continues at coordinate 16,574 of NZ_MCNV01000006.1, read as the reverse complement.
GCCAAGCCGGTGATGGAAGGCAAGGGTTGCCTTTTCAAGAAGTTCGCCGGCATCGACGTGTTCGACATCGAACTCGACGAAACCGACCCGGACAAGCTCGTCGAAGCCATCGCGATGCTCGAGCCCACGCTCGGCGGCATCAACCTCGAAGACATCAAGGCGCCCGAGTGCTTCTACATCGAGAAGAAGCTGCGCGAGCGCATGAAGATTCCGGTCTTCCACGACGATCAGCACGGCACGGCCATCATCGCTTCGGCGGCGATTCTCAACGGCCTGAAAGTGGTCGAGAAGAAACTCGATGAAGTGAAGCTCGTGTGCTCGGGCGCGGGCGCAGCGGCGATCGCGTGTCTGGACCTGCTCGTGAATCTCGGTCTGAAGAAAGAGAACGTCCTCGTCACCGACTCGAAGGGTGTGATCTACGAAGGCCGCGGCAATCTCGATCCGTCGAAGGCGCGTTACGCCGCCAACACCGAAGCGCGCACGCTCGGCGACGCGATCAAGTCCGCCGACGTGTTCCTCGGCTGCTCGAGCGCAGGCGTGCTCAAGCCCGAGATGGTCAAGGAGATGGGCGACAAACCGCTGATCCTCGCACTCGCGAACCCGGAGCCGGAAATCCGCCCGGAAGACGCGAAGAAGGTGCGCCCGGACGCGATCATCGCCACGGGCCGTTCGGACTATCCGAACCAGGTCAACAACGTGCTGTGCTTCCCGTTCATCTTCCGTGGCGCGCTGGATGTGGGCGCGACGACCATCACGGAAGAGATGAAGCTCGCGTGCGTGCGCGCGATCGCGGAACTCGCCGAGGAAACCGATCAGGGCGACGAAGTGGCGAAGGCCTATGAAGGCCACACGCTCGAGTTCGGCCCGGAATACCTGATTCCGAAGCCTTTCGACCCGCGCCTCATCATCAAGATCGCGCCGGCCGTGGCGCAGGCCGCGATGGATTCGGGCGTGGCCACGCGCCCGATCCAGGACATGGAAGCCTACCGCGAGCAACTGGGCGCGACCGTGTATCGCTCGGGCATGGTGATGCGTCCGGTGTTCGCGGCGGCGAAGGCCAACTGCGCGCGCATCGTGTTCGCCGAAGGTGAGGACGAGCGCGTGCTGCGTGCCGCGCAGTTCGTGCTCAACGAGAAGATCGCCAGGCCGATCATCGTGGGCCGTCCGTCGGTCGTGGAAATGCGCCTGAAGAAGATGGGCTCGAAGCTGCGTCCGGGCACCGACTTCGAGATCGTCGATCCCGAAGACGATCCGCGCTTCCAGAAGAGCTGGCAGGCGTACCACGAACTCGGTGCGCGTCAGGGCATCACGCCTGAAGTAGCGAAGGCTTCGGTGCGCAAGTTCAACACGCTGATCGGCGCGATTCTCGTGCATCTGGGCGACGCCGACGGCATGGTCTGCGGCCTGCTCAACAGCTTCGACTATCACCTCAAGTTCATCGATCAGGTGTTCGGCAAGGCGAAGGAAGCCGGGAACTACGCCGCGATGAACCTGCTGATGCTGCCGGGCCGCAACATCTTCATCAGCGACACCTACGTGAACGAAGTGCCGAGCGCCGAGCAGCTCGCCGACATGACGATCCTCGCCGCGCGCGAAATCGAGAAGTTCGGCATCACGCCGAAGGTCGCGCTGCTTTCGTCGTCGAACTTCGGCAGCGTGCGTTCGTCGACCGCGCAGCGCATGCAGGCCGCACGCGAGCTGATCGCCGCGCGCGCGCCGCAGCTCGAAGTGGACGGCGAAATGCACGGCGACGCGGCGCTCTCCGAGCTGATCCGCAAGCAGTCGTTCCCGGGCACGACGCTCACGGGCGAAGCGAACCTGCTGATCATGCCGAACGTGGAAGCGGCCAACATCGCCTACAACCTGCTGAAGGTGATCGGCGGCGAAGGCGTGACGGTCGGCCCGTTCCTGCTGGGCGCGTCGAAGCCGGTGCACATCCTCACGCCGGCCGCCACCGTGCGACGCATCATCAACATGACGGCGGTGGCTTCGGCGAACGCGAACGTGGCGAAGGCTGCAGCGAAGTAAATCGCTTTGGCGTGAATCGCCTGATGTGAAAAGGGCGCTCCGTATTGCACGGAGCGCCCTTTGCTTTTACCGCCTCGAATCAGGTGAGCGTCAAGCCGCGTGCCGCGCCGCGCCGTTTTCCGGCGAGCGCCATTTCGCGAGCAACGTGGCCCACTTCGCGCGCGCGGCCTTGAGGTTGTTCTCCTTGATATGGCCGTAACCGCGAATCGCGTCGGGCAGGTTCGCGAGTTCCAGCGCGAGCGGCAGATTCGCCTCGCTCAGACCGCCGATCACTTCGCGCATCAGCGTTTCGTACTCGCCGATCAATGCGCGTTCGTGACGGCGTTCCTCAGTGCGGCCGAACGGGTCGAGCGCCGTGCCGCGCAGGAACCTGAACTTCGCGAGCACGCGCATGGCCGTGAGCATGCGCGGGCCATACTGCTTCTTCACGAGCTGGCCTTTGTCGTCATGCTTCGCGAGCGAGGGCGGCGCGAGATGGAAATTCACCTTCCAGTCGCCTTCGAAGCTCGCCTTGATCTTCTCGATGAACGCCGGGTCCGCGTAGAGGCGCGCGACTTCGTACTCGTCCTTGTACGCCATCAGCTTGTGCAGGTTCTTCGCAACAGCCTCGGTGAGCGGAGAGTGGCCGTCCACATGCTCGAGCTTCGCTTCGGCCTCGCGCACGCTTTCGACGAACGCGCGATAGCGCCGCGCGTATGCCGCGCTCTGATACGCGGCGAGATACTGCGCGCGCTTTTCGATGAGCGTGTCGAGCGCCTTTGGCGTGTGCAGCGAGACGATCTTCGCGCCGGCCGCTTCGGCGTTCTGCTCGGGCATCGGCTTCTTCACGAGCTGATCCACGGCGGCGCGATCGTGCGCCACGCGGCGGCCCCATTCGAACGCCGCGAGATTCTTCTCGACCTGCACCGCGTTCAACTCGATCGCGCGCACGAGCGACTCGTGCGTGAGCGGCAGCCAGCCCTTTTGCCACGCGTAGCCGAGCACGAACGGGTTCGTGTAGATCGCGTCACCGAGCAGCGCGAGCGCGTAGCGGTTCGCATCGACGGTCGCGACGTGGTCCGTGCCCGCCGCGGCGCGCACGTCGGCTTCGGTGTTGGAGCCCGGGAACTGCCACTGCGGATTCTTGATGAACTCGGCGGTCGGCGTGGGCGCGCTGTTGAGCACCACGTGCGTCATGCCCTCCTGCATGCGCGAGACGCAGTCGTCGCCGGCCGTCACGATGGCGTCGCAGCCGATCACGAGGTTCGCCTCGCCCATGGCGATGCGCGTCGCGTGGATGTCGCCGGGGCGGTTGGCGATCTGCACGTGGCTCATCACCGCGCCGCCCTTTTGCGCGAGGCCGGTCACGTCGAGCACGGTCACGCCCTTGGATTCGAGGTGCGCGGCCATGCCGAGCAACGCCCCAATCGTCACCACGCCGGTGCCGCCCACGCCCGTCACGAGCACGCCGTAGGGGCGGTCGATAGCGGGCACGTCGGGCGTCGGGACGGTCGGCATCGCTTCGTTCGCGACGCTGCTCGTCTTCGGCTTGCGCAGCTGGCCGCCTTCCACCGTCACGAAGCTCGGGCAGAAGCCCTTCAGGCACGAGAAGTCCTTGTTGCAGGTGGACTGGTTGATCTGGCGCTTCGTGCCGTATTCCGTATCGAGCGGCTCGACGCTCAGGCAATTCGACTGCACCGAGCAATCGCCGCAGCCTTCGCACACGGCCTCGTTGATGACCACGCGCTTCGCCGGGTCCGGATACGTGCCGCGCTTGCGGCGGCGGCGCTTTTCGGTGGCGCAGGTCTGGTCGTAGATCAGGATCGTCGTGCCGGGAACCTCGCGCAGTTCGCGCTGGATCGCATCGAGCTGGTCACGGTGGTGGATCGTCACCCCCGGCGCGAGCTTCGTGGCGGGTTCGCCTTCGTACTTTTCGGGTTCGTCGGTGACGATCACGATCTTTGCTGCACCTTCGGCGGCGACCTGATGCGTGATCTGCGGCACCGTGAGCGTGCCGTCGACCGGCTGGCCGCCCGTCATCGCGACCGCATCGTTATAGAGGATCTTGTAGGTGATGTTCGCCTTCGAGGCGATCGCCGCGCGGATGGCGAGCAGGCCCGAGTGGAAGTAGGTGCCATCGCCCAGATTGGCGAACACGTGCTTGTCGTTCGTGAAAGGCGCCTGACCGACCCACGCCACGCCTTCGCCGCCCATCTGGCTGAAGGTGCTCGTGCCGCGGTCCATCCACACCGTCATGTAGTGGCAGCCGATGCCGGCCATCGCGCGCGAGCCCTCGGGCACGTTCGTCGATGTGTTGTGCGGGCAGCCCGAGCAGAACCACGGCTTGCGCTCCGCCTGGACGCGCGGCTTCGCGAGCGCCTTTTCCTTGGCCTCGATCACGCTCATGCGCGCCGCGATACGCGCGCGCACGTCCGAAGGCAATTCGAACTTGTCGAGCCGCGTGGAGATCGCCCGGGCGATGATCGCCGGCGACAGCTCGTAGTGCGCGGGCAGGAGCCAGTTGCCCATCGGCACCGACCATTCGCCGCCCGCACCGTCCTTTTCGTCGAACTTGCCGTACACGCGCGGACGCTGCGCGTCGGGCCAGTTGTACAGCTCTTCCTTGATCGCGTATTCGAGAATCTGGCGCTTTTCCTCGACCACGAGAATCTCTTCGAGGCCGCGCGCGAAGGCGTGCGCGCCCTGCGCCTCGAGCGGCCACACGCAGCCGACCTTGTAGAGCCGGATACCGATGCGCGAGCAGGTTTCGTCGTCGAGGCCGAGGTCGGTGAGCGCCTGGCGCACATCCAGATACGCCTTGCCGCCCGTGATGATGCCGAAGCGCGCGTGCGGCGAATCGATCTCGATGCGGTCGAGCTTGTTGGCGCGCACATAGGCGAGGCCCGCGTACCACTTGTAGTCGAGCAGACGCGCTTCCTGTACGAGCGGCGGATCGGGCCAGCGGATGTTAAGGCCGCCCTCGGGCATCGCGAAGTCTTCGGGGAGGATGATGTTCGTGCGATGCGGATCGAGCTCGACCGACGCCGACGATTCCACCACGTCGGTCACGCATTTCATTGCGACCCAGAGGCCCGAGTAGCGGCTCATCGCCCAGCCATGCAGGCCGAAGTCGAGATATTCCTGCACGTTCGAGGGGAACAACACCGGTAGTCCGCAGGCCTTGAAGACGTGCTCCGACTGGTGCGCTAGCGTGGACGATTTGGCCGCATGGTCGTCGCCGGCGAGCACGAGCACACCGCCGTGCGGGGACGAGCCGGCGGAGTTGCCGTGCTTGAACACATCGCCGCTGCGGTCGACGCCCGGGCCCTTGCCGTACCACATCGAAAACACGCCGTCGTATTTCGCGGACGGGTACAGGTTCACCTGCTGCGAGCCCCACACGGCGGTCGCGGCGAGGTCTTCGTTCACGCCTGGCTGAAAGACGATCTGATGCGCGGCGAGATGCTGCTTCGCCTTCCAGAGGGACTGATCGAGACCGCCGAGCGGCGAGCCACGATAGCCTGAGATGAACCCCGCGGTATTGAGACCGGCGGCCTTGTCGCGCTCCTGCTGCAGCATCGGCAGGCGGACCAGCGCCTGGATGCCGCTCATGTACGCGCGGCCGCGTTCGAGGGTGTATTTATCGTCGAGCGTGACGGAAGCGAGTGCGGCTTCGAGCGAAGCGCGCTGACCTGCGTCTAGCGGGGCATTCATTATGTGTCTTCCTCCATCCAACCAATCCGTTGTGGGATCGCCAGAACTTCAGGGCCTCGGCATCTTGTGAATGCTCTGGCCGGGGTCGCCATATTGGCTTCTTTCTTTCGATAGTAGCACTCGGATAAACCCGCCGCTTCGAGCCTCGGAGCGCAGCGCCGCACTCCGCTGCATGTTTCGGGCCCGCGGCGCCTTGTCGCGCAAGCGGCCTGAAACCCCTGTGTAATAACGGATGTATCGAATTCCTCAGAGGAGTAACAACGTGTAAAACTTGCACTACCTGGGAACCGGACTTGAATATCCTGTCTAACTCCCTCACCTGTGCGAACCGCGCAGCTTCCCTGGCTGTTAACAGTTATTAAAAGGGGCACTACTGCAACAGGCAGTCTAAAAAAGGAGTCCAGCATGAATAATCGACATATCCAGACCTTCCTGACGGTCTCGGCTGCGTTCTTTGCCATGAGCGCGCCGCTGCATTCGAACGCCAGCACAAAGAGCGGCGAGAATGCGACGACCCGATGCGCCCAGTACACGCTGAGCATGAAGGCTGATACGAACGCCATGCCGGCCGCGAAGGCCGAACGCAAATCCTGATGCCGCGCTGATCCGCGCAGTATTCCATTCACCCGAATCCGGCGCCGGGGTGTGCGGCGGCGGATTCAAAAGTCAAAAAGGGCGAAGATCGCGCGATCTTTCGCCCTTTTTGTTTGGCTTTGGCCGAAATTACTGATGCGAGTGCGTCATGCCTTGTCCTGCACAACGCCACGGCGGATCTGATCGAGTTCGATCGATTCGAACAGCGCCTTGAAGTTGCCCTCGCCGAAGCCCTGGTTGCCCTTGCGCTGGATGATCTCGAAGAAGATCGGGCCGATCTGGTTCTCCGTGAAGATCTGCAGCAGCAGGTCTTCGGGCATGCCGTCGATCAGGATCTTGCGCTTCTTGAGTTCTTCGAGCGGCTCGGTGTGGCCCGGAATGCGGCGGTTTACGAGCTCGTAGTACGTGTCGATCGTGTCGAGCAGCGCGATTTCGCTGGCGCGCAGGCCGTCCACGGTGCGGTAGATGTCGTTCGTGCCGAGCGCGATGTGCTGGATGCCTTCGCCGTGATAGGCGTCGAGATATTCCTGGATCTGGCCTGCCGTCTCGCCGCCTTCCTCGTTGATCGGGATGCGGATCTTGCCGCAGGGCGAGGTCATCGCCTTCGACTTCACGCCGGTGACCTTGCCTTCGATGTCGAAGTAGCGGATTTCGCGGAAGTTGAAGAGGCGTTCGTAGAACTCGGCCCATTCGTTCATGCGGCCGCGGTGGACGTTGTGCGTGAGGTGGTCGATATAGGTGAGGCCGTGGCCGACCGGGTTCTGCTCGGCGCCCGCGATCGGCTCGAAGTCGACGTCATAGATGCTGATGTCGCCAATGCTGCCCGGCGCCGCGCCGTTCTTGCCGCGCCAGCGGTCGACGAAATAGATCAGCGAGTCGCCAATGCCTTTGATGGCCGGAATGTTCAGCTCCATCGGGCCCGTCTTGTTGTCGAAGCCCCACGCGCCGAGTTCGAGCGCGTGCTTGTAGGCCTTGGCGGCGTCCTGCACGCGGAAGGCGATCGCGCAGATCGACGGGCCGTGCAAACGCGCAAAGCGCTGGGCGAACGAGTCGGGTTCGCCGTTGACGATGAAGTTGATATCGCCCTGACGATAGAGCGTCACGTCCTTGTGGCGATGGCGCGCGATGGCCGTGAACCCCATGCGTTCGAACAGTTTGCCGAGCGCCTTGGGGTCCGGCGCGGTGTATTCGATGAATTCGAAGCCGTCGGTGCCGACGGGGTTCTCCCAGTTGGGGACCTGCATGATTGTCTCCTGGCTGATGTAGATCAGATTTCGTGCTGCACAGTGTAGTCCGCCGTATTGGGAGAAAACTTGCGAGTTGGGTCGCATTGCTGTCGATCTACGCTATAAACTGCCTTAAATGAGTGTTGAGAAGGCAGAAAATGGCAAGCATCGAATTGGACGCGATCGACAGGCGCATTCTGGCAATCCTTCAGGAGAATGGCCGGCTCTCGAACCAGGAGATCGCCGAGCGCGTGAATCTCTCGCCCAGCCCGTGTTTGCGGCGCATCCGGCGGCTGGAGGAAAGCGGCGTGATCCGCAGCTACGTGGCGCTGCTCGATGCGCAGAAGCTGGGGCTCGACCTGCTAGCCTACGTGAACGTGCGGCTGGAAAAGCGCGGGCCGACGGCGGCGGGGCGCGAAGGCGTGACGCACGCCCAGCTGTTTCGTGCGGCGGTGCAGACCTGGCCGGAGGTGGTGGCCTGCCACGCGATGACGGGCGACATGGATTTTCTGCTGCGCGTGCAGGTGGAGGATATGGCGCACTTCTCGCGCTTCGTGCAGGACCAGTTGCTGCACCATCCTTCGGTGATCGACGTGAAGTCCAGCTTTTCGCTCGACACGTTCAAGGAAACGACGGCTTTGCCGATCCGCTGACTGCGCGGCACTGTGCAGCAGACGCAAAAAAAGCGGCCGAAGCCGCTTTTTCAGTGCATCAGTCTGTCCCGAAGGGCAGGAGTCACGCCGCGACAGCCTGCGGCAGGATCGATTCCATCAGCTTGCTGGCCTGGCGCGCCTGACGCTTGAGCGCGTAGTCGAACACGGCGGCCTGTTCCTGGAGCATTTCGGCGATGATGCTGCTCTGGTCGGCCGGCTCGAGCGAGAGATAGGCGTCGGCTTCGCCGTAGGCGTACTCGATCTTCATGCCCGACTTCTTCGCGATGTGCATCATCGTCGAGTTGCGCGACAGGCAGTGCATGTAGAGCGTGGTGACGTGCGTGTTGCGGCTGCGGATGGCGGCGCGCTCGAACAGCTTCGAGCCGATGCCCTGGCCGCGCGCGCTTTCCAGCACGGACACGCCGAACTCGGCCGTGCGGCCGTTGCCGTCCGCCGGCAGGTAGGCCAGATGGCCGACGCCCACGAGTTGCAGCTGATGGTTGAACACGCCGAACACGGTGTCGCGCGTGAAGTCCATCGAGCGCACGTACTTTTCGATCACGTGGTCCGGCGCGGCCTGGCCGAAGCGCAGCAGACGGTCATCGCTGTCGAGCGAGAGGAAGTGCGCGAGCAGGCGTTCGCGGTCTGCCGAGGTGAGCACTCGCACCATGACGGGCGCATGACCGGACGTCAGCGGACGAACGGACGATATGATCGGCACGTTGGCTTGGGTCGAAAGCGGGTTCATGGTGGGTTCTCCTTAAAATGCATGCCGCATGATGCAGCGCAAAACGCATTCTAGCGGAAACCCTAGGTGCGCTCTAGGGAAAACCCGGAGTGCAAATTTGAGTGTTGCGCCTAATTAATAAAAATCTGAGCGCAAACCACTGATTATTAAGGTTTATTCTGAGTGGGTCGTTTGACTCGTCAACTGTTGTCCTGACGCATCATGTCGCGTTGCAGCAATCTGGCCCGAAAAGTTCTGTCGCCCGGAGCACCGTCCCAAGCCACCTTCAGGCGCCCTTCAGACCGTGATCGACCATGGCGATCACCTGCTCGGCGAAGTCGCGATATCCCATGCGGCCGCCGGGTTTGAGCCACGTAAACGTCCAGTTGATCATGCCGAACACCATCATGGTCAGCGCAGTCTGGTTTTCGCTCGTGACGTGGCCCGGATACGCGCGCGCGAGTTGGCGCGTAAATGCGGCGACCACGTCGCGCTGGCGGTTCAGGATGATCTCGCGCTGGGCGTCCACGAGGTATTTGACGTCGTTCAGGAGCGCCACGTGGCGGCTGTGCGAGGTTTCGTACTCGGCGAGAAACGCGCGAATCAGCTCCGCGAAGCTCTCGCGCTCGTCGTGACCGCGCCGCTGGCTTGCGCCTTCGACCTCCGCGATGATCAGCATGAGCCGCTTGGTGTAGCGATCGAGCAGGTCGAAGAGGATCGCTTCCTTGCTCTCGTAATAGTGATAGAGCCGCGCCTTCGAGGTGCCGCTGGCGGCCGCGAGATCCGACATCGAGGTGCTCGGGTAGCTCGTCTGCGCAAATTTGGCGGCGGCGAGCTCGAGGATCTGGTCGCGTTGGGTTTCGTGGTCGGGCGCTCGGGTGCGTGCCATGGGAATTCAGCGGGGGAGGGAAAGGTGCGCGGCGGTTTGCGGCAGCGGCGGACGCGCGGCGCGCGCGGCAGCGGCGAGCGGGGCGCAGGCGGCGCACATATCGTCGCGCAGGCGCAGTTCTTCGGCCGCGCACAACTCGCGCAGGCGCCACAGCACGACCGGCTCGCCAACCGTGAAGCCGGCGCCGCCACGCGTGAGGGCTGCGCCGAGCACGTCGCTGGCGAGCCAGGATGCGTCCGCCGGACGGTCTTCATGGGCGTCGAGCACGTCGAGGATCATGGCGTCGAGGTCGCTCCACGTGCCGCTCGTAAAGGTGTTGTCGCGCCAGCGGCGCGTCTCGCCATTGGCGAACTTGGCTTCCTGCCACTCCAGCGCGAGACGCGTGATGCGCAGGACCGAGATCGGCGCGGCGTCCGGCAAGCGCGCCTCGATGCGGGTTGCAGCGTTCGGGCCCGAAATTTCGTCGGCAGTCAGACGCACTTCATTCAGGCGCTGCGGGACGTCGCGCAAGCGGTAGCAGACCCGCCGCAACGCGAGCTGGTGGGCGGCGTCGTGCGTGTGCCAGAACACCACGTGGGAATCGTCGGCTTCGAGCGCACCCAGCGCCGCACAGTCGTCGTGGGCGAGGGTTGGCGGCGCATCGCTCAGGCGCTCCCAGAAGGCGGCGCGTTGCGCGACGCCTGGGTCGCCCGCCACGTCGATGTCGCGCAACGGACCGACCGTCAGGTCGTCGCGCAGGGCGATCACGCGGTCCGGACGGCCTGCCGCTTCGAGAGCCTGTCGTAGCGCCGTCACGGCCGGCTCGCCGTAAATGAGGTGAATCGTGGTCATCGACAACTCGTTGCGTTCACGCTGAACGCCCTGTAAGCCCGAAAGCACGCAAATAACAAAAGGAGCCGCCCGCGGGTGCTGCAGCGCTGCGCTGCAACACCCGCGGGCGGCCCCTAGTGTAAGCGGATCGCCTGCGGGCCGAAAGCGTGCTGTTGCTCTAACGCCTTAACGTTCGTCGAAACTCACGACCACACGCTCACTCACCGGATGGCACTGGCAGGTGAGCACGAAGCCGTCCTTCACCTCCTGCTCCTCGAGCGTGTAGTTCTTGTCCATCTTCACTTCGCCTTCGAGCACCTTGGCGCGGCAGGTGCAGCACACGCCGCCCTTGCACGCGTAAGGCAGCGCCAGACCCGCCTTCAGGCCGACGTCGAGCAGGCTTACGCCCTCGTATGGCAGGCGCATCTTGCGCTTCTTGCCGTCGATGACGATTTCGAGGTCGGCCGCCGGCGTGTTTTCGGTGATCTCGACGTTCGGCACGCCCGCCTGCGGCAGCGGCGAGCCGAAGCGCTCCACGTGCACCTTCTGCGGCGGTACGCCCGCGTCCTTGAACGCGGCTTCGGCGGCGTCCATCATCGGGCCGGGGCCGCAGATGAAGGCTTCGTCGATCTCGTCGGCGGGCAATAGCGTTTCGAGGAACGCCGCGCACTTGGCCTGATCGAGCACGCCGTTGAAGAGCTCGACGTCCTGCAGGTCGTCCGAGAGCACGTGATAGAGGCGGAAGCGGCTCATGAAGCGGTTCTTCAGGTCTTCCAGCTCTTCGGCGAACATGATCGAGTCGACGCTGCGGTTGCCGTACACGAGCGTGAACGCGCTGCGCGGCTCCGTTTCGAGCGTCGTCTTGATGATCGCGAGCACGGGCGTGATGCCCGAACCGCCCGAGAACGCCACGTAGTGCTTGCCGTGCTCGGCATTCAGGTGCGTGAAAAAGCGGCCATCGGGCGTCATCACGTCGATCTCGTGGCCGGGCGCGAGCTGGTCGAACGCGAAGTTCGAAAAACGCCCGCCGCGCACGCGCTTGATGCCGATGCGCAGCTCCCCATCGCGGTCGTAGTCGGTGACGCCCACGCAGATCGAGTACGAACGACGCGTTTCTTCGCCATCGATGTGCGTCTTGAGCGTCACGAACTGCCCCTGGGTGAAGCGAAACGCCTCGCGCAGCTCGGGCGGGACTTCGAAAGCGACAGAGACCGCGTCCGCGGTTTCGGGCCGCACTTCGCGGATGCGCAGCGAATGGAATTGCGGAGTGGCCATATCAGTACGGTTTGAAGTAGTCGAAGGGTTCGCGGCAGTCGATGCAGCGGTAGAGCGCCTTGCACGCGGTCGAGCCGAACTGCGCGAGGCGTTCGGTGTGCTGCGAGCCGCAGTGCGGGCAGGCGGGCGCGGGCAACGGCTTCGGTTTCGCGATGAAGGTGATCGGCTGTTCGGCCGATCGAGGCGCGGAGCCGCAGTTGCCTGTGGGCGGCGCGATGCCATAGGCGCGCAGCTTCTCGCGCGCTTCGTCGGTGATCCAGTCGGTGGTCCACGCGGGCGTGAGGGTCGTCGCGATGCGGTAGGGCGCGAGCGCGGCGGCGTCGAGCGCGTGCGCGACGTCCTCCGCGATCTGCGACATCGCCGGGCAGCCGGAGTAGGTGGGCGTGATGACCACTTCGATCTGGCCGTCGTCGGCGCGGCGCACGTCGCGCAGAATGCCCAGTTCGCGGATCGACACGACCGGAATCTCCGGATCGGGCACCGATTCCAGCACTTCCCAGGCGCGTTCGAGCGCGTGATCTGCCGTTGCTTGCATCGTGACTTCCTTTGTTCCTGCGGGGGTGCTTACCAGCGCGCGTCCGGGTGCTGGCGCGCGAGGCTCTGCATCTCGGCCAGCACGAAACCCATGTGCTCCGAGTGCTCGCCGTGCTTGCCGGTCGTGACGTGCAACACCGGCGCGGGCATGGCGAGCGTGGCTTCTTCGAGCGCGGCTTCCACGTCGGTGCGCCACGCCGCTTCGAACTGTGCGGCGAGCGGCGCGATGCCGGCTTCGGCCACGGCCGTTTCCACGGCATCGGTGCTGAAGAATTCCCGCGTGTACGGCATCAGCCAGTCGATGGCGGCCTGGGCGCGGCGGTGCGATTCGTCGGTGCCGTCGCCGAAACGGATCAGCCACTCGCGCGCATGGTGCACGTGGTAGCGCGTTTCCTTGATCGAGCGCTCGGCGATTGCGGCCAGTTGCGGGTCGGCGGAGCGCAGCAGCGCGGTCCACAGATGCCCCATCAGCGTGGCGTAGAGGAAATTGCGCACGATCGTCACGGCGTAGTCGTTGGCCGAATGCGTCGTGCCGGCGAGCGGGCCGAAGTGCGGCAGTTCTGCGAGCGTGTAGTTCGCGAACTCGCGCTCGGCGCGGAAGTAGGCGTAGTCGTCCTCCGTGCGCTCGCGGCCGGTGAGGGCCTTTTCGAGCGTGGCGGCATGCGTGTAGAGCAGGCGCGCCTGACCGATCAGGTCGAGGCTCATGTTGGCGAGCGCGATGTCTTCTTCGAGGATCGGGCCGTGGCCGCACCATTCCGTATTGCGCTGACCGAGGATCAGCGCCGTATCGGCGAGGCGCAGCACGTACGCGAGTTGTTCAGGCGTGGGCGTCGTCATGTTGCGCTCTTACATGTGGTTGACTTCGTCGGGCAGCGTGTAGAACGTCGGGTGGCGATAGATCTTGTCGCCGGCCGGCTCGAAGAGCTCGGCCTTTTCGTTCGGATCCGATGCCGTAATTGCCGACGACGGCACCACCCAGATGCTCACGCCTTCCTGGCGGCGCGTGTAGACGTCGCGCGCCATGCGCAGCGCCATCGAGGCGTCGGAGGCGTGCAGGCTGCCACAGTGCTTGTGGTCGAGGCCCTGCTTGCTACGCACGAACACTTCCCAGATCGGCCATTCCTTGTTCATCGTGGATCTCCTTCCTTCCTGATTCATGTATGAGGTGTGCTCAAGCTGCGTGCTTTTCGGCGCGCTGACGTTGCTTTTCGGCGTGGGCGAGGGCGGCTTCGCGCACCCACGCGCCTTCGTTGTGCGCCTTCACGCGCGTGCCGAGACGCTCGCGGTTGCACGGGCCGTCGCCGTTCACGACGCGCCAGAATTCTTCCCAGTCGATCGTGCCGTAGTCGTAGTGGCCGCGCGCTTCGTTCCATTTCAGATCGGGATCGGGCAGCGTGACTCCCAGCACCTTCGCCTGCTCGACCGTCGCATCGACGAACTTCTGGCGCAGGTCGTCGTTCGAAATGCGCTTGATGCCCCATTTGGCGGACTGGTTGCTGTGGACCGAATCGGCGTCGCTCGGGCCGAACATCATCAGCACCGGCCACCACCAGCGGTTCACGGACTGCTGAACGAGTTCGCGCTGCGTTTCGGTGCCGCTCATCATGGCGAGCAGCGCGTCGAAGCCCTGACGCTGGTGGAACGACTCTTCCTTGCAGATGCGGATCATGGCGCGCGCGTACGGGCCATACGTGCAGCGGCACAGCGGGATCTGGTTCATGATCGCCGCGCCGTCCACGAGCCAGCCGATCACGCCGACATCGGCCCACGTGGGCGTCGGGTAATTGAAGATGCTCGAATACTTGGCCTTGCCGGCGTGCAGGGCGTCGACGAGCTGGTCGCGCGAAACGCCGAGCGTTTCCGCCGCGCTATACAGATAGAGGCCGTGGCCTGCTTCGTCCTGCACCTTGGCGAGCAGGATCGCCTTGCGCTTGAGGCTAGGCGCGCGCGAGATCCAGTTGCCTTCCGGCAGCATGCCGACGACTTCCGAGTGCGCATGCTGCGAGATCTGGCGCACGAGCGTCTTGCGATAGGCTTCGGGCATCCAGTCCTGCGGCTCGATCTTGCCGTCGGCGGCCATGATGGCGTCGAACTGCGCCTGCTCCGGCGAGGTTGCGTCCGCGCCGAGCGGGGCAACGTTGCCGGGGATGTCGAGGGATTGCGTGTACATGGAGACGCTCTCGTCGAAGTTGGGTATGTCGCGCAGTATAAACCAACCGACCGGTCGGTAAATGAATTTTTTGAGGTAGGGCAAAGAAATCGGGTCTACCGCTGAGTTTTAGTGGGGTAGCAGCAGGAATGCCTGGGATTTGTTGGTGCGGGCGGCTTGTGCGTGGGTTTCGCGTGGTTTCGTGCGCTGGATTGTCAGGTGGATGGAAGGCTGCGCACCGGGCCATGGGGCACAATGCCCCTTTGCCTGCGCACTCGTTCACGGATGAAGATTTCTTTTGCTCCCCTCGCGGCCGCGACCGCTTTGTTCATTTCGCTTGGCGCCACGTCTCCGGCGTTCGCGGATCAAGCCCCGAGCCCCTGGGTCACGAGCTGGGCGACGCCGCTGCAGTCGATTCCCGAGCGCGACGCGCTCCCTGCGCTGTACCGTGCGCCCGAGGTGGCCGGACGTACCGTTCGCCAGATCGTGTATCCGACGCTGGGCGGCACGGTCGCGCGGGTGCATGTGAGCAATCTCTATGGGCGCACGCCGCTCGTGATCGAGGCGATGGCGATTGCACCGTCGGCCGGCGGCGCGGCGGCGAGCGAGGCGGGCACGGTGCACGTGACCTTCGGCGGGCGGGCGTCGGTGTCGGTGCCGCCCGGCGCGGCGCTCGATAGCGATCCGGTCCAGATCGATCTGAAGGCGCACGCGCCGTACGCGATCAGCTCCTATATGGGAGCCGAGCAAAAGATGGTTGCGTGGCACCGCGTGGCGAGCCAGGTGAATTACGTCTCTCGTCCGGGCAATCACGTCGCCGATCCGTCGATTGGCGCGTTCACCCAGCGCTTTACGCAGTACGCGTGGGTGACGGGGCTGGCGGTCGAGGCGCCGGGGGCGTCGACAGTCGCGGCGATCGGCGATTCTATTACCGATGGCATGCGTTCCTCGCTCAACCAGAACCGTCGCTGGCCGGACGCGTTGGCGCGCCGCATCGCCCAGTCGCAGCGCACGGATCTCGGCGTGATCGATCTCGGGATCAGCGGCAACCGGCTGCTGAGCGATTCGCCTTGCTATGGCGAGGCGCTCGAGCGGCGCTTTGGCCGCGACGCACTCGGCCATCCGGGCGTGAAGACCGTGGTGGTGCTCATCGGCATCAACGACATCAACTTCCAGGCGATGCCGGCGCGATCGGGCCTCGACTGCGACTTTCCTCATACGCACGTGGACGCGAACGACCTGATCGCGGGCTACCGCCGCGTGATCGCGCAGGCACATGGGCGCGGCGTGCGCATTTTCGGCGCGACACTCACGCCAGCTTCACTGCCGCCGGAGCGCGAGGCAATCCGCACGGCGGTGAACCAGTGGATTCGGACGAGCGGGGCGTTCGACGGCGTGGTCGACTTCGATGCCGCGCTGCGGGACCCGGCAGATCCGGCGCGACTGCGTTACGGCTATGACAGTGGCGACCACATCCACCCAAGCGATGCGGGCTACGCGGCGATGGCGAATGCGGTGCCGCTGGAGGTCCTTACCCGCAAGTGAGGAATATTTTCGCCACCCCCTTGCACAGGGCCGGCGGGGGCGATAAGATTCGCCCCCTTCGCAGTTCGATGTCTCCGACGTCAGGGCAGCGAGGGCCGCCGCGGAAACCGGCGGACGCAGGAGTCAGCAAGCTTTTTCAAGCGGTGAGCGAAGAAAAGGGGTTGACGAAGCGGAAAAGATTCTTCATAATCTCGTTTCTCTGCTGCTGACGCAGCAACGCAGAAAGAAGCCGGTAGTTGAGCAGTTTTAACGGCGCTTTCGCGATCGATCTTTAAAAATTTACAGCCGATAAGTGTGGGCGCTTGATGCGGTGGCGACCCGGCCTCGTTCTTCGGAATGAAGCCGGGAGCAGCAAAAGTATCAAGAGTCTCACACTAAAGTAAGTCAGGTTTTTGAATTTATTCAGAACCTGTCAGCTTTGAGTGAGCGACCGGTCTCGAGAGAGACCGAA
>NZ_MCNV01000050.1 GCF_001718195.1 Paraburkholderia nodosa | reverse complement strand
CCGGCGAGCGGGTCAAGACCGACCGCCGCGATGCAGCGAAACTGGTACGCGCGCTTCGAGCTGGAGATCTGTCGCCCGTGCACGTGCCCACCGTCGAGGACGAAGCGTTTCGTGACCTGGTCCGCACCTGGGGCGCCGCCAAACAGGATCTGAAGCAGGCCAGGCAACGCCTCAAAGCCTTCCTGCTCGCCCACGACGTGCGCTATACCGGCCGCGCCGACTGGGGGCCTGCACACCGGCGCTGGATCAGCGGCTACTCGTTCGATTCGCACTGGCAACAGCTTGCGTTCGAAGAATACCGCCGGACCATTGAAGACCGTCTCGCGCAGTGCGAACGGCTCGAGACGGCCTTGCGCGAGATGGCGCCACAATGGCGTTTCTATCCGGCGGTCAAAGCGCTCCAGGCGCTACGTGGCATTCAGTTCACCAGCGCCATCGGCTTGCTTGCCGAGCTCGGTGATCTGTCACGCTTCGATCACCCGCGGCAGCTAACTGCATGGCTTGGTCTGACGCCATCCGAACATTCCTCGGGCCAGAGACGCAGGCTGGGCAGCATCACAAAGGCCGGCAACGGCCATGCGCGTCACCTGCTGGTTGAAGCGCATGGTCGTACCGTCACCATTGCTCGACGTCATATGCCTTCACCGGGGCGTCATAGTCGACGTGCTCGCTCTCGCGTTCTGAACGCTGCCGTCGGAGAGACAGATCGTTGAATGCCTCTATCGTCGGTATGCTTCGTGGCCGTGTACGTCGACGTTACAGGCCGCCGCCCTCAGCAGATTCACCGAAAAGCGATCGGCGCTCAGAAAAAAGCTTGCGAGACTGGATCGAGAAATGGAATGAACGCCTCCCACCTACCGTCGAAGCTACAAAGCATGGTGGATTCTTGCGACGGTAACCGATCATCAATCGGAGGATGTTATGAAACTCACGCCAGTGGGAGTGGACATTGCAAAAAACATCTTTCAGGTGCACTGGGTCGACTCGGATTCCGGTGAAATCGTCAGCAAACGTATCAAGCGGGCAAGGTTCCTCGAGCATTTCGCAAACCGAGAACCTTGTCTGATCGGCATGGAAGCATGTGGCGGAGCGCACCACTGGGCGAGACAACTTGCGAAGATGGGCCACCAGGTGAAGCTGATGGCGGCCAGATTCGTCAAAGCCTTCAATATCGGCAACAAAAGCGATCCGGCCGATGCGCGTGCAATCTGGCTTGCGGTGCAGCAGCCGGGGAAAGCGGGTTCCGTGAAGACCGAAGTTCAGCAGGCCGTGCTGGCGCTGCATCGCATGCGGCAACAACTAATCAAGTTCCGCACAATGCAAGTGAACTGTCTTCGGGGTTTGCTCGCCGAATACGGCGAGGTGATGGGAAAAGGTCGCTGTGCGCTCGATAAGGCCATGCCGATAGTGCTGGCAACAGTCGCAGAGCGATTGCCTGCGGTACTGATCGACACACTCAGAGAGCAGTGGAACGGCTTGAGCAAGCTTGATCAACAGATTGCCACGATCGAGCGACGTTTGCGGGCGTGGATGAAAGAGGACAAGGCGAGCAAGACCATTGCTGCCATACCCGGCGTAGGCCTGCTCACGGCAACCGCCGCGGTTGCGACCATGGGAGACCCAAAGTCGTTCAGATCGGGCCGCGAATTCGCGGCCTGGCTCGGCTTGGTACCCCGACAAACGGGCTCCGGCGGCAAGGTGGTCCTGCTGGGAATCAGCAAGAGGGGCGATACCTATCTGCGGACCCTTCTGATTCACGGCGCACGCGGCGTGCTCTATAACTCAAAGGACCCGGGAGCATGGGTCGAACGCATCGGGAAACGGCGACCACCCAACGTAGTACTTGTAGCGTTGGCAAACAAGATGGCCCGAACAATCTGGGCGATACTTGCCCATGATCGGCAATACGAACAGGGCTTCACGAGCATGAAACCTGCGTGAACGCACTCCGGATCACACGGAGAGCGCGTCGACTCTCCACCGTGGGAAGACAACTCGAACAGAAAGGTTGCGTTGGCAATTGAGTGTGATGACGAACCAGGTCGGACCGTGACTTGCTAAACCTGCATATGACTCGGAGCTCCGAGCTCTTACGGGAAATGAGGGGCGAGTCAGCGGATTTCATCGGGACCCGCAGCCTGTGAGGCTGCAATGAGGCCGAATATAAAGCAGCAACCCAACCTAGGTGATGTCGGAGCACACAAAAGCCTCGCAAAAGGGAGGCGTTCATATAAAGGTCATATCAGCATCTCGTCGTTATTTCTGGAAAGCCCCTCCGCAATGGTAGCTTTGTCGGCTATTGGGCGTCGGCATGACATATCCGCCGACAATTTCGACACTGTCGAGCGCGATGCACCCGCCCGACTGCGTCTTGGCACCGCTCTTGCATGCTTTCCGGCGCCACGCGCGCCCTTTGGATGCCGCTCCAGATAGCGGCAATAACCTCGAAGCGGGATGGCTCGAGGCTCCCGCGTTGGGACAATTGCTCGTCAGGCAGGTCGACTCGTTTGGCCACAGATCAAAATAGAGTAATATCTTTAAGGAAAGCGATATGGAAATGCAAGAGAAAGTAATGGGGGATAGGGATCATCGCGCGTGGGTAGGTCCGCCTGACTATTACGATCGCTTAGGTGCCGTGCAGTTTGTTACGTTGCTTCTGCTGGGCTTGAGAGAGGATCACTTTTTATTAGATATCGGATGTGGGTCGCTTCGTGGCGGCAGGTTTCCTTTGATATACCTCAACCCTGGTCGCTATTTTGGCCTTGAGCCGGAAGAATGGTGTCTTCTGCAAGGCATCGAGGCGGAAGTTGGTTCTGCACTCATTAGTTTAAAGCGAGCCCAATTTTCATTAAACGCAAATTTCGACGCATCCGTTTTCAATTGTCAGTTTGACTACATAATTGCCGCCGGAATCTTTATGCACGCGAGCATGACACAGATTGAAACGTGCCTAACATCAGTGTCTCGGAGTCTGCGATCTAATGGAAAATTCGTGGGGGCTTTTCTGGCTGGAGACTCGGACAGCATCGGCACAGAGTGGTCATATCCAGATGTTCAGTTTTACAAGGCTTCGACTCTTCGTTCACTGTCTGAGCAATGCGGGTTAGACTTCACTCTCATCGATGCTCCCCACCCGCTGGGACATCAATGGTTTGCTCTGACACACATAAAGGACCAGCGACACATTAATCATCACCTTGGATTAGATGCCTTCTCGTGGGAAGAATATCTTTCAGTTCAATTATTGAAACGAGGGATATCTCCCAAGAGTCGCGAAGACTATTTGCGTTATGATCTAAGCAAGATTATTCGAAGCGACGATGAATCTGTTGTTCCGCAAGCGAAATTGTCATCATTCTGGCAACAAAAATCGTCAGAGAACTAGTCGCCGCAGTCCCGGCAAATTTTATTCCGTTCCGAGCGTCGACGCCGAACTGCCCGGCTTTGAACGGGGCCCCTGGACCGCGAGCTGTACGAGAGACGGCTTCCATGGCTGGCCAGGCATACGCGCTACCACATGCACTTCACGCCGAGCTACTCAAGTTGGTTGAATCAGGTTGAACGCTGGTTCTGCCTGGTTATACCGCAGGCGATCCGTCGAGGGTCGTTCAAGAACGTGCGCCAACTCGTTGCCAGCATCGAGCGCTGTATCGAGCTGTACAACCAAGACGGCCGGCCATTCGTATGGACCGCGACCGCCGATTCAATTCTCCAGAAAGTGGCTCGGCTATGCAAAGTTATTTCTGGGACAGAACGCTAAGTCTCGGAACCAGTTTGTCTACCCGAGTAGACCAGTTGAAATGCCCAATTGGTGTACCTAGAGTCGGGTCGTGTACTAGCTGCATTCAGCTAACAGGGGAACAAGTGAATGAATATGGAAGCCGGGTGGGCAAACTGCGTGATGCACTGCGTCGCGCCAATATCGATGCGGCGTTGGTTAGCGACCCTGACGCAGTGGCCTACTTCGGGGGCTTCTGGAACTATCTGGGCGTTGAGTTCGGACGCCCTACTCTGATTGTGATTTCCCAGGATCGTGAGCCGGTCTTGATCACGCCGTTGATGGAATCTGAAATGTGCGGTCTGATGACTTGGATCAAAGATATCCGTCCCTGGGCCGATGGTGTTGGTGACGAATGGCGAACGCCGCTGCGAGAGGTACTGCAGGCTTCGAGGGCGAAGCGAGTGGGGATCGAGCGCACGAGAATGCCGCCTCTCGTTTCCGCTGCACTGCCCGTCGACGCAGGCAGCTTGGTCGATGTGGGTCAGATCATTCTTGATCTGAGGGCGATCAAGTCAGAAAGCGAAATTGCGATTATGCGGCACGCTGGGCAGGTAGCTGTTGCGATGGTCGAGGCCGCTAAGGAGGTCATCAGCGCGGGCGTCCCGGAGTACGAGATTGCGTTGGCAGTCATTGCCGGAGGCACCCGAAAAGCCGCTTCACTCCTCGATGAACACAAGGATAGATTCGTTTCACCGACGATCTATAACCTTCAAATCCTCCAGTCCGGACGCGATGTCTGTCTTGTGCACCGTCGATCCTCCGTTCGAACACTGAAGCGTGGAGACCCGGTCTATCTGTGCTTCTGTGGTATCGCAAACTTCAAGAACTACAAGCTCGGATTCGACCGCGAGTTTTTCGTCGGATCTGTGACTGATGAGCAGGCGCGGGTTTATGACGCTGCCGTTGCGGCGCAGCAAGCCGCACTCGCGCAAATCAAACCGGGGGTGCGCTGTGAAGATGTCAATGCTGCCGCTGAAGAGGTCTATCGGGGCGCAGGATTTGCCCCGGGATATCGGACGGGACGCTCGATCGGCTACTCGTTCCTTGAATCACCGGAGCTCAAACGCGGCGAGCAGCGGACCCTGGAGGCCGGTATGACCTTCGCGGTCGACGGTGGCATTACTATCGAAGGAGAGTTTGGTGGGCGGGTAGGAGATTCGATCGTCGTGACGGCGGATGGGTTCGAATATCTGACCGATTACCCGCGCAATCTAACGGTGGTGTGAGCGCCATGGACGATCTAGTTACCATATCTCTTTGCCAGTGGTGATCCTGCGAGCACGAATTCTGTGAGCAGTCCACGCGGGATAATCCGCGCCGGTGCTGGATGACGCGTACCTGTTCGGGTATGACGTCCAGTTGGTCGACGGCGATCTCAACCAGCGCAAGGCCGTCGTGCGTGCAGAAGCGCTCCGTTTCGCGCAAGTCATGCCGCACGAGCTCCGCGCGACAGATTCGGGTCTAGTGTTCCGTCCCAGATAACTTTACATAACCGAGCCACTTTCTGAAGGATGATCATGAGGCGAACCTCTGTAATGCGGTATCCAACCCGCGGATATCAGTGTGATCCACCGTCGAGACTTGCTGCTGTGCCGCACTCAGGAAATTCATGCGACAATGCAATAAACTGAAAACTAGTGTCGCGATTGACACGCAAAGTCATATCAGTACCAACACTCACCAGCGTAATTCTAAAGGCTTCGGCCCGCGTGAACAACTGCGCTGCAAACAGTCGTCATCCCACGCGCCGGCGCGAGCCGCAAATGCAGGATTTCCGGGATCCACGCCAGCACGCAGGTATTCCTGTTGCGCTTCGGTCCGATCCGTCAGCACTTCGCGTTGCCCCAACAGCGGATGCAGGCGGCCATCGGGAACAACCCAAAGCAAGATTGTCCGCATAGTACGTCTGGGCAGACGTGCAATTCTCCCTCATAGGTCAAAAAGGATGTCTTACTTTTGTGGCACATTTGAAATCGGCTTTGCGAACTTGACAGGGTGACTGGAAGTAGGCGAGTGGTTACTATCGTCGCTCGCTGGCTGGGACCCTGATGTACCGGATCAAGATCCTCACGGACTCGTGCCTGTGGCACGCGAGATCGTTTCTCAGGCAACCGAATTTCGATTCGTGCAGGCGTGCTCAACCGCATGGCGGCACTCGCTCGCCCGTAGTCCGTTCTCACTGCCTGAGATCGAGTACATGGAGGTCACCTTGTCCTTGCGCTCGATTTATGCAACAACGCGGCTGAAAGAATGAATGAACGCGTCCCACCCGTGAATGTGAGAGCAGAAGTAAGGTGGACCCTCACGGGCCAACGGCATCGATGTGCCCAAATGGGAAATGCACGCATTTCCCGGCAACCGGAGGATCCACGATGAACAGTATGGCGGTGGGCGTAGACGTAGCCAAGCTCGTTTTCCAGTTGCATTACGTCGATCAGGAGACTGGAGAGATCGTGAACAAGCTGATCAAGCGGGCGAAGTTCCTTGAGCACTTTGCGAATCGTACGCCGTGCCTCATAGGAATGGAAGCGTATGGCGGTGCGCATCACTGGGCACGTCAGCTAATCAAGATGGAACATGACGTCAAGCTGATCCCGGCTGAATTTGCCAAGGCTTTCAACATTCGAAACAAGAGTGATGCTGCTGATGCACGCTTGATCTGGTTGGCGGTTCAGCAACCAGGCAAGCCAGTTGCGGTGAAGACGGAGACGCAGCAGGCGATGTTGGCGCTGCACCGGATGCGCCAGCAACTCATCAAGTTTTGCACGATGCAGGCCAACAACCTGCGTGGATTGCTGACGGAATACGGCGAGGTGATGGGCAAGAGCCGCCGTGCTGCGCTTGACAAGGCGATTCCAGAGGTATTGGAACGGGTTGCCGAGCGACTGCCAGCAGTTGTGATCGACTCACTTCGCGAGCAGTGGAACGGACTGACGAAGCTCGATGAGCAGGTCGCGCAGATTGAGCGTCGGATGCGGGAGTGGAAAAAAGAGGACAAGGCGGTCAAGGCCATCAGCGAAATCCCGGGCGTGGGATTGCTGACCGCGACAGCAGCCGTCGCGACCATGGGCGATCCGAAGGCATTCAGTTCAGGCAGAGAGTTTGCGGCATGGGCCGGTCTTGTACCCGGGCAAACGGGTTCCGGAGGCAAGGTGATCTTGCAGTGCATATCGAAGCGCGGAGACACATACCTGCGCACCCTGCTAGTTCACGGCGCGCGATCGGTCCTGGAGCACAGGAAGGAGCCTGGTCCGTGGGTTGAGCAGATGCTCGGGCGCAGACCCAAGAACGTCGTAGTCGTCGCTCTGGCAAACAAGATGGCGCACACAATCTGGGCGGTACTTGCTCACGACAGGCCATATTGCACGGACTACGTCAGTGTAAAGCCCGTCTTAAAAAGTGTTCGTGAAATAGAAGTTCAATGCTTCAACACAGGGTGAACGTCGTCGAGAAAGTTGCGCAGTAATCGATTGTGATGACCAGTCAGGTAGGACCTGGGACTTGCTAAACCTGCATACTGTCTTGAGCTTCGAGCTCGCGGTAAGAATGAGGAGCGAGTCAGCGGATTTCATAGGGGCCCGCAGCGGCTATATCGGCTGCATGAAGGCCGGATAGAGAGCTGCAACCCATCCTGTCAGTCTGAACAAACGAAAACTGTTGCAAAACGGGACGCGTTCATAGAGGCAGTATGGCGGAAATGCTAATTATGGCGATCAGGTCACGAGCGTCTGCCGATATGATTTTATGTTTTCGCAGTCTAGACTCATCAAGTCATGGCGGTACGTGCGGCAGGATCGCGAGCGCGGTAGTGTGCATAATTTTTGCTTCCTTTCGGTATCTGGAAATCAGCGGCCTGCGCTGCCCCGATAACCAAGGTGCGGCGGTTTGCCAGAGACATTCCGAACCGCGCGCGGGATTGGTGCGCCGGCAGGCTACGATTCGCGGTGCGATGTGAAGTATGTACGGTTGGGGCTAACAGTCCAATACTGCCAATGTTACGGCAACGGATGGGGAAGCTTGGTCACGCTGTAGCAGGCGACCATTCTTCTAATGCCTCACTCCGAGGGAGATATTTTGATGGGACGCGTTGCAAAAACAAAGCTGTCAAGTGCCGGCGCCGTGGACAAGATATCAGGAGTCCGCTATCAGATGTCGGAGATTCACCGGACGTTACGTGATCGGATCTGCACTCTGTATTACCCCCCCGGCACGGTACTAGGGGAGACGACACTTGCGGATGAATTCCAGGTCAGTCGCACGCCGATCCGACAAAATCTTCAGAGGCTCGAGTATGAAGGCCTCGTGGAAACCAAGAATGGCGTTGGCACGATAGTCAGGGGCGTTGATCTTCGAGAATACCTTGACACTTACGCATTCTGGCTAAGATTGAGCGAGATACTTGGCGACTTCTGTTCTCCAGCATACGCTCCCAAAGCGCTTGAGCGGATGCGAGGACTGGCCCTGAGAGCGAGGGCTCTGCAACACGAGCCGCCGAATTTCGAAGCATTCTGGCAGATCCTCCATGGGTTGCATTCCGTAACCAATGGTCTGATAACGAACGGAGAAGTTCGCCAAACGCATGACCGTTGTTACTTGCTAGCATCGCGGCTTCGGCTCGATATCGTCGAACTTTCATGGGACGATGAGACTAAGAACCTCCACAGAGAACTGGAGGAATGTTGCTTGGCGCTTCGCGCTGGGGACACGCGCGCTCTTGGACTAGTACACCGGAACTACATCTCATTCGGTCGCGCGCGTATCACTCGTTCGAACTCATAGTTTGAGCAGGTCGTGTAGTTGGTACGGTGACGCAGCAGTTCGAAAGTTTCCAAATTTTCTTTTCCAAAGCGGAAGCTTCATCCGCACCCTGAATCCGGCAGTAGCCCGTGTGCTCAAACGTCTGCATAACCTGCTCGATATAATCCTGACGTGCGTGCGCTGGTATGTGGCGTATGGGCTGAGTATGCGGTATCTCGAAGAGATGATGGCTGAGCGTGGCATCGACGTCGGTCACTCCACCGTGCATCGCTGGGCCCTCAAGCTGCTGCCAGTCTTGGAGAAAACGTTCCGGCGTGACAAGCGTCCGGTCCGCACGAACTGCCGCAGGGACGAGACGTATATCAAATCAAGGGCCAATGGAAGTATTTGTATCGTGCCGTCGACAAGGCCAGCAACACGGTAGACTTCCAGTTGCGCGCTTGTCGCGACAAGGCCGCCGCCCGGCGCCACCTCGAGCGATCGATCGCGAGAAATGGCGAGCCCGAAACAGTAACCATCGACAAGAGCGACGCCAATCTGGCCGGGCTTGAGGCCATCAATGGTGAGCGCGACACGCCGATCAAGATCCGCCAGACAAAACGTTTGAACAGCATAGTCGAGCGTGATAACCGTGCCGTGAAGCGCAACGCTCTACCAATGCCCGGGTCCAGGAATTTCCACTGCGCGCACATCCAGCTCAGCGGTATCGAGTTCATGCGCATGATCGCCAAAGGGCAGATCAACGACGGCGACATCCAAATGAGCGCAGCTGAGCAGTTGTACTACTCGCTGGCAGCGTAACCAATCCTCATTATATCGGAAACTACCTTCATCAGTTACCCTTATCGACAGGGCCCACAAAACTGGCCCGAACTCCACCGATCGAGCGCGCCCCGGATGCAGGCACCCACCTCGCCACCTACGCCAATGGAGCGGCGATCGCGGCAATCCTGAGGCACCAATCGTAACGACGCCCATCTCGTTCCGCTGATCGAGGTCGTTGTGCCGATCTTCGGGAGGCGCGGGCGGCCTTCGAGCCGCCGCTAGCCGCGTCTATGCCGACCGGGGTTACGACCACGACAAATGCCGACGCGCTCTTTACGAACGCAGTATTCCCACCCGCGCGACGCAGCCACCTGCATGACAGTGCCCTCGGAAAAGTCCGATGGGTCGTGGAACGTACACATGCCTGGCTGCTTAATTTCCGCCATCTACGTATTCGCTTCGAGCGGCGTCTCGACATTCTTGAGGCGTTCCTCAAATTCGGATGTTGCTTAGAACGGCGAACACAAGTCATCCACGAAGCGCGAGCAGATAACGGCAGAAGCCAGGGAGAGCGAGCAACGCGACATGAATGTCGAGGCGCCGCTCGAAGCGAATGCGCAGTTTGCCGAAACCTGCGAACCAGGCATGCGTGCGCTCGTCAACCCAGCGATGCCGTCCAAGTCGCTCCGTGCTATCTCCGCCTCTTCGGGCGATGCGAGCCGTGATTCCACGCTGCCTGAGGTAACGCCGACAGCGGGCAAAGTCGTAGCCCTTGTCTGCATGCAGTCTGCCCGGGCGTTTGCTAGGTTGGCCATTCAGGCCGCACACTGCCGGGATGGCATCGACTGTTCGCTCGAACGCCATCGAGTCGTGCCGGTTGGCCCCTGTGACCGTGACGGCAAGCGAAACGCCCCACGCATCTACAACGATGTGCCGTTTCGAGCCGAGCGTGCCCCGCTCTGTCGGGTTGGGGCCAGTTTCTGGCCTAGGGGCTGGAAACGCTGGCTGCATCAAGGCTCGCCCGTTCCCAATCAATCTGTCGTGGTCGCGCAGTCGGCGTAGCATTGCCACCTTTGGGCGACGGCGTGAATGCCGGAATTGACGGTTCCAGCGCCGCCCACAACTCGTTACTGATTTCTCGTCTAGCCATGCCGCCTACGGCTTGATGTCTAGTGTTCCGTCCCAGAAATAACTTTGCATAGCCGAGCCACTTTCTGAAGGATGGAATCGGCGGTTGCCGTCCAGACGAACGGACGGTTGTGCTGGTTGTACTGTGCAACATAGCGCTCAATGCTGGCGATTAGCTGGCGTACATTTCTGAAGGAGCCGCGCCGGATAGCCTGCTGCGTGATCAGGCCAAACCAGCGCTCCACCTGATTGAGCCAGCTCGAATACGTCGGCGTGAAGTGCATGTGATAACGCGTGTGCTTCGCCAGCCATTCCTTGACCTTGGGGTGCTTATGCGTAGTATAGTCATGCGTAACACCTTCGAGGTAGCCCAGACCCATCGGCAACACCGGTTGCGTTCGCTCGAGTGCCTGGCACTGGCTCTTCTCGTCGACACACAACACCAGGGCGTTGGTCGGTGGGCTCAGGTACAGGCCGACAATATCTCGCACCTTCTCGACGAAGTACGGATCAGTAGAAAGCTTGAAGCTCTTCGAGCGATGAGGCTGCACGCCGAACGGCGACAGGTATCGGGACACCGATCTCTTCGAAATACCCGTTTGCGCGGCAGCAGAACGCACACTCCAGTGCGTTTTCCCGTCCGGCTTCTCATGCAGGACCTTCGCCAGCAACTCGGCCACCGCTTCGTCGTCATGCGCGCGGTCGCCCCGGGCGCGCTTCGTCATGCAGACCAGCAAGCCCCTGCGCGACAAAACGCTTTTCCAGTGCGTGATCGCAGGGGACGTTACTTCACATTGAACCGCGATTTCCTGGTTCGTATGACCCTCAGCTGCCATCAGGACAATCTTTGCCCGGCGCACCAGCGAATGAGGCAGCGAACGCGATCGGCTCATCGACAGCAATTGTTCTCGCTCCAGTTCCGACACGACAAACTCGATTCCTTTACGTCCCATGATCGCCTCCACCACGCCGTGAATTCGATCATCGAACAATCTGAATTTTCTTAAAGTTATTTCTGGGGCGGAATACTAGGGTGACGCGCAAGCGCGAACTTCTCCAAACTCGAGCGTATCGCGTCCCAGAAGAGCCGGGCATCAGCAAGCGTACTCGAAGCCGACAACAACATCATCTGCATATCGCAAGCCGCTTTCGCACAAGTCGGATAACGCGTTGGTCGCTGAACCGGTGTTCAATGAAACGAACTAGCCGTTCCTGGCTAACCGAGTCAAAGAAGCTTTTGAGATCGACGTCTAAAATCCGGTTCACGGGGGTGAAGGTGATCGCTGTCGCCAACGCGCCCAGCGCATCGTGCTGATTTCGCCCGGGCTGGAACCCGTACGAGAACCCGGGGAAATCCCCCTCGTAGATCGCGTTCAGCACATCAATCAACGCGCGCTGGACAATCTTGTCCTCCAGTGCTGCAATCCCCAACGGGCCCTGCTTGCCGTCCAGCTTAGGTATGTACTGCCGCCGTACAGTCAGTGCCCGATACGCTCCGCTGTGCACTTGTGCGTGCAGACGCTGAAGATAGTCCTCCAGCCCTGCGTCGTTGTACCGCTACCTTATGCCGTCCAGCCCGGGAGCCACATTGCGGTTGAGCGCAAAGAACGACTCTCTGTGGCAACCGACCGTGGTATGGTGCAGCAGCGCAGTGAACCGCTCCCTCTTCCCCTGCCTCGCAGCTTGCCGTACACGTTACAGCCCCTATGGCTCGCTTGCCCGGTTCTGAGCCCGGCGGGTATCTTGCTGACCCGTGTTCCCTTGCCCCCTTCGCCCCAACTGCTCCGCAGCCGGCTTCCCGGCCTTGTTCGCAGGCTTCGACGCTGTTTGGTCGGAGAAGGCGCGCTGGCCTCCGTCCGCCGCTCAAACTGCACGCCGTTTTCCGGCATGCAGCTTTCACGAAGATGCAGCATGCTGGGACGCAAGAGAAGGTATCAGTTGCACAAGGTTGACCGGTTGACCAACCCGAACTCGCCAGACAGCCACGCCTCCGGCAAGACCTTCCAGCCAATGTTGCGCCAGCGCCTGAATCGACGCGACCAGATGCGCCGCACGATCCAGCTGATTGGACGGCTCAATCCCATCCTGCAGGGCTGGGGGCACTACTACAAGCTCCCACGCTCCTGCGTTCGAAGCGGCACACGTCGCTTTGCAAGACGACGCACCTGAAGCGACCCCACCTTGCGGCGTTCCACGCTCACTCGGAAAGAGACGACCCTTGCCGAAACTGCCGGCTTTAAGCATCGCCTTGATCAGGCGTAGTACCCGACCGTCAGTGATGCGCCGAGCAATGAGCGACAGAAGTTTGTCATGGTCAACTGATCCAAAAAAGTCCTTCAGATCAGCATCAACAATCCATTCCCTGCCGCCCTCGATCTCCTTCCAGATCTTGCGCAAAGCGTCTTGTGTCGATCGCCCTGGCCGATAGCGGAAGGTGGCCTCGTCGAATACCGGCTCGAAGATCGGCTCCAGACGGTTGAGCAGCGCCTGCTGGCATACGCGGTCGTAAATCGACGGTATGCCGAGCTTGCGGGTCTCCCCCGGTTTGCCGACTTTCGGGATCGAGACCTGCCGGACCGGTTGCGGCTGATAGGTCCACGCACGCAGTTCTGCCTGCAGACGGTCCAGATGCTGATCCGCCTGGTCGGCAAAGTCTGCCACACTGATTCCATCGACACCGCCACTGCCACTGCCACGTTTGGCCCGGACTCGCTCCCAGGCGACTTCCTGATTCTTCCGTTGATAAACCTTGTCAACCAACGAGTGGGCCTTCCTTGCTTCCATCGGGTTGATCCAGTTAGACAGTCTCTTCGGGCGCGGATGTACGGGTATTTGGCTCATGAAACTGATCCTCCTCCGTGCCTGTACTCACTATCGTCCGGGTTCTTCCCAATCACCTTCGCCAGTTGCCTTCTGTCGCCGATCGCTCGGTCACGTAGTTTTGGCCACGCTTCAGGTACTACTTAGCCGTCCGACTACTGACTCCTTCATCGTGGCGGACTTGCGCCGCCTACTCCTTGCCGGTATCTTGGCGCACTCAAAACTTGTGTCGTATTGCTGCGCGAACCACGAGCTGATTCGAGTTCGACGAAACATCCGCAGCGCCAGGTACATAGGCGACGTCGAGCACGGTTTGCGTCTTGTCGCCGCCAACATGCTGGTAAGCACCCTGAAGATAGAGATCCGTACGCTTCGACAGATTGTAATCAGCCAACAAACCGATCGTCTGATAGTTGGGATGCAGCTTGCCAGTGGTCGCGTTGAAGTCGGCACGCGTGTAGGTGTACATCGCACCAACGAAGAACGCCGGCGTGAACTGATATTTCCCGTTCACTTCGAAGTTCTGGAAGCGCAGCGACGAAAGGGTCGATCCGGCAGGCGGCGTGATCGGGCCTACGTAGCCGGAACTGAGCGGTTGCGTGACGTTGGTGTTCGTGTATGCAAAGCCCAGCGTTGCCGACCCGATCGTATAGTTGATTCCCGCGCCGAAAATGCGCAGGCGCTCAGCCAGGAAGTTTTTGTCGCCGCCGTTGTTGATCGCGCCAGTAGCCGTCGAAGACGGATTGTTGGCCTGCAGATACGACGCAGCGATCAAAAGCGAACCATTCGTGTACTGGGCGCCGACGCTGTATTGTCGGTTGTTGGCGAAATTCGTGTCATTGCTAAAGCTATATGTGCCGCCGAACTGGAAGCCGGCGAGCGACGGACTCGTATATTTCGCCGTGTTGTTGACACGGAACGTATTGTCCGTGTTGTCGTTGTCGTAAGGGTGCGAAAAGATGTAACCGCCCCAACTTCCGTTCGCCGTAGTCTGTGCTAGGAAATCGACCAGCGAGTCGTATTAGCGCCCTAGGGTGACCGTGCCGAACGTTTCGCTCGCTACGCCAACGTAGGCCTGCCGCCCAAACATCAAGCCTCCCTGCCCGAGTTTTCCGTTGTTCACGTTGAAGCCATTCTCGAGCTGGAACACTGCTTTCAAACCGCCACCGAGATCCTCTGCCCCCTTCAGGCCCCATCGGGTACCTTGGGCGTAGCCGCTCTGCAACTCGTAGACCTTGCTGCCGCCCACATTATTGGCGAAGTCAAAACCTTCGTCGATAACGCCATAGAGCGTCACTGAGCTTTGCGCCATCGCGGGACCGGCGCAAGCCGACAAAGTCAATAGCGCAATTACGTTGCGTCCTTTCATCGAGTCCTCCAAAACCTGGTTACCATTCGATAACGAATGTTCTTATGTAAGTTGTTTTCTTTACTTAATACGTAGTATCCCTAATTATTTATAAACCGATAATCTCCTTTTATTGTACGTCAGATGGACTGGTCACTGTAACCCGTAGCGCGCTTGCAAGTCGAAGCTCGGCACGCCAAGTCCCTGCCAAATTCGGTCGACGGCACCAATACGTGCAAATATGACAATCCTACTTTTTCCGCACCTGCCAGCGCTACCGCCCCAACGTAGTGCAAACGTCCGCATCCAACCCGCGCCTGTCGGCGAGAAATACGGTGCTGATACCCGGGCGCTTGAACAGGTCCACCTCGAGCTGCTTTTCGAACGGCTTCACCTGGATGCGCCGTCCCACCAGAATCACCTTTGCGGCGCGAACGATCCGCGGCACATCCAAGGCCGCACCGTCACTCCAGCCTCCCCTCGGAGGAGAGAATTGCAATGATTTGCTCCATCACCCCGCTACGCCGCCACTGAAGCCACTTCATATACGCTGTCTGTGGCGGCCCAAAGCGTGGCGGCAGGCGATGCCATCGCTCTTCATTGACAATCACCCACAGAATCGCGTCGAGAATCGTCCGAGGATCGCGTGCCGGTCGCCCCCAGCCTTGACGGCCTTGTGGTTGGATCAGATGACCCACAAGAAGCCATTGATCATCGGTAACCGGACACTGAAGCACTGGTGAATCCCCTACGTGTGAAACTGGACGGTTTGTCAATTATGTCTCCGGTGTAACGGCCAATTGAGTCGCGAGTACCTGCTCTCGCCCGACTAGCCGGCGGCTCGCCGCCCATGCAAGATGCGCCTCGCCCTCTGGGGATAGACTCTTGGACTTCCCGCAACCGACCTGAATCCGCCTATGTGCCTGCAAACAGGCACCGTCGGCTTGTGGACCAGTGCACCGCCGGTGCTGTGACCACCAAGGCCGCATTGACGTAGCCGGGTTCCCCTCTGCCGAGGGGCGACACGCGGCCGACTCCTAACGAAGCTGTGGCCATTCGCCGCCGCAAACGGCTGCATTTCCAGAACAAGTATGGTGCATTGTCAATCGCAAGCTCAATGATCGTTTGGGATACGAACCGTTGCGGGGCACGTATCAGGACATCACATATTCGGGTAATTCGGGCCGCCGCCGCCTTCGGGCGTGACCCATACGATGTTCTGCGTCGGGTCCTTGATATCGCAGGTCTTGCAATGCACGCAGTTCTGCGCGTTGATCTGCAGGCGGTCGCTGCCGTCGTCGTTCTTCATGAACTCGTACACCGCGGCCGGGCAGAAGCGCGCTTCGGGGCCCGCGTAGGTGCGCAGGTTCACGTTCACGGGCACGCTCGCGTCCTTGAGCGTGAGGTGCGCAGGCTGGTTCTCTTCGTGGTTCGTGTTCGAGATGAACACGGAAGACAGACGATCGAACGTGAGCTTGCCATCGGGCTTCGGATACTCGATCGGCTTGCACTGCGAAGCCGGTTTCAGCATCTCGTGGTCGCGGTGCTGGTGATGCAGCGTCCACGGCACGTTGCCGCCCAGCAGCTTCTGCTCGATGCCCACCATCAGCGTGCCCAGGTACAGGCCCTTGCTCATCCACTGCTTGAAGTTGCGCGCCCTGTACAGCTCCGTATGGAGCCACGACTGCTTGAACGCTTCCGGGTAAGCCGCGAGCTCATCGCTCTGGCGGCCTGCCTGCACGGCTTCGAATGCCGCATCGGCAGCCAGCATGCCGGTCTTGATCGCCGCGTGGCTGCCCTTGATGCGTGAGGCGTTCAGGAAGCCCGCATCGTCGCCCACCAGCGCGCCGCCCGGGAACACGAGCTTGGGCAGCGACATCAGGCCACCCGCCGTGATCGCGCGCGCGCCGTACGACACGCGCTTGCCGCTTTCGAGGTACTTGCGGATTTCCGGGTGCGTCTTGTAGCGCTGGAATTCCTCGAACGGCGAGAGATACGGGTTCTGGTACGCAAGACCGACGACAAAGCCCACCATCACCTGGTTGTTGTCGATGTGGTACAGGAACGAGCCGCCGTACGTATCGGATTCGAGCGGCCAGCCGGCGGTGTGGATCACGAGGCCGGGCTGGTGCTTCGAAGGATCGATCTCCCACAGTTCCTTGATGCCGATGCCGTAGACCTGCGGATCCGAATCCTTGCCGAGCTTGAACTTCTCGTTCAGCTGACGGCCCAGGTGCCCGCGGCAGCCTTCGCAGAACAGCGTGTACTTCGCGTGCAGCTCCATGCCGAGCTGGAAGTTTTCGGTGGGCTCGCCGTCCTTGCCCACACCCATGTTGCCGGTGGCGACGCCCTTGACCGAGCCGTCGTCGTTGTAGAGCACTTCGGCGGCGGGGAAGCCCGGGAAGATTTCGACGCCCAGGGCTTCGGCCTGCTGGCCCAGCCAGCGCGTGACGTTGGCGAGGCTGATGACGTAGTTGCCGTGGTTCTTGAAGTTGTCGGGCAGTGCCCAGTTCGGCACAGCCTTAGCCCCCGTTTCGGAAAGAAAAAGGAACTTGTCCTCGGTCACGGGCACGTTCAGCGGTGCGCCTTGCTCTTTCCAGTCCGGCATCAGCTCGTTCAGGGCACGCGGGTCCATGACCGCGCCCGAGAGGATATGCGCCCCGATTTCCGAGCCTTTCTCCAGCACGCAGACGCCGATCTCAGCGCCTTTCTCCGCGGCCAGCTGCTTCAGGCGGATCGCGGCAGACAGCCCGGCGGGGCCGCCACCGACGATCACAACATCGTACTCCATCGACTCGCGCTCGTTTTGCGCGGATGCAAGCTGAGTATTCATAAAGCCAGGTTCTTTGCGAAGGTTTTGCCAGCCTAACGGTTTCGCGATGGGATACGGTTGATATAAGCGAAGCTTATGGACCACGAACTGACGCAGGGCCAGAGAAGGGGTTATCCACGAGACCCAGTGAAGAAGTACGCTGATGACGCGACCAGTACGAGTATTCCAACGATCTCCCCAATCACTGATGCCGCTGCCTTTGGCACAAGACGCTGTGCTAGGCATCTGGTCGAGAGGCCAATGAGAAACGCGACGGCGATCGAAGCCATCGCGAAGTAAGTGCCTTGGGCGAATGCCGAGATTGAATTTTTCATTCCATCCCGAATAGTGCCACGCAGCTAAGCTAGTCCGTGTCTCCCCATTTTAAATGGCGGAAATCTTATGAATTGCCATCAGTATTGTTTATAGAAACATCGGCGCTGGCCAACGGGGGCAGACTTGCATCACCATCTCAGTCAAGGATATGTCCGTGAACAACTACGATATTGTGGTGATTGGAGCAGGGGTAATCGGTTGCTCGGTCGCATTTCACCTGCAAAAACTCGGAGCGAAAAAAGTGCTGGTGCTCGACCGCGCCACCATTGGCGCGGGCACGACGTCGCAGTCGTCGGGCATTCTGCGCACGCACTACTCCGTTAAGGAAAACGTCGAGTTGGCGCGCAGGTCGTGGTCCGTTTTCAACGACTTCGCCACCTATCTGGGCGACGACGAAGCGTCGTGCGGTCTCGTCAAATGCGGGTATATGATCGTCTCGGCGGACAACGAAAAGCTCGAGCCGCTTCGTGCATCGCTCGAGCAACAGAAGGCGCAGAGCATTCCGCTCGAGCTGCTCGACGCGCGCCAAGCAAAGGAATGCTTGCCAATTGCAAACTTCGACAACGCGGCGCTGATCGGCTATGAACCGGAAGCGGGCTTCGCAGACGCGTACCTCACCGCAACCAGCTTCGCGCGCGCTGCACGACGCGGCGGCGTGACGATCCGGGAGAACGTCACGGTGAACCAGCTGCTGATCGAGAATGGCAAGGTAGTGGGGGTGTCGACGAACGCGGGCGATTTCGCTACGGGCACCGTCATCAGCACGCAAAACATCTGGACGCCGGAGTTGGCGGGATGGACAGGCAAAACGCTGTCGATCGCGCCGGAACGTCACGCAGTGCTCGCGCTCGAATGCGCAGAGGCGCCATATACGTTTCAGATGCCGGTGTTCAAGGATCTCGCGTCCGAAGGCATGTTGTATTACCGAAGCTACGGTGGAAATCAGATGCTGGTCAGCGAGGGCGTGGTCGGCGAGAAACTGAACACGGCTGACACCGAACAGGGCGACATCCCCATGGACTACATTGTCGATGTCGGTGCACAGGTCGCGGAACGCTTCCCCGAGTACGAGACGGCCGGCATCGCATCGTCGTGGACGGGAGTATATGACGTGACACCGGACTGGAATCCAGTGCTCGGCGCCCTGCCTGGTATCGAGGGGCTGGTGGTCGGATATGGCTTCTCGGGTCACGGCTTCAAACTCTCGCCGACGGTTGGCAAGATCCTCGCCCAGGCCGCGCTCGGCCAGCCTGCCGACGTGGTGCTCGAGCCATACTCAATCAACCGTTTCGCCACCGGCGCGCTGCTGAGCGGCAAATATGGTCTCGGCGCCGTTTCGTGACGCAGTGGCTTCCGCCGGCCTCGCGGTACGGCCGCTTGCTTCATTCGCACCGAAGGCCTGGCACAATGGCGGCTGGCGCATCAGCCTCGCAGACGTCGAATGCAACGGTTCGTATTCGCGCTTTGTCGGCATGATCCGCGTTTCGCTCGTCGTGGCGGGCGCGGGTGTCACGCTCGATAACGGCCCGACCCGCGTCGATCTGCAACCTGGACACCCATCGGAATACGACGGCGACGCCGAGTGGCACGCCAGCTTGCACGATGGCTCGATCGTCAAGCTCAACGCAATGGTCACTCGCGGGCGCTACACCGCCCGCATCGTGCCGCTACGCGCAACAATGCACGTGCCGTCCGGATGCATCGCGCTCGTGTTGACACTGCGTGGGGCTAGCATTTTGCGCACATGCAGGGGCGGCAAAACGCTCATGCTCCGCGAAGCGCATGTCGCTACGCGCCTCGCCGACGGCGAAGCCTTCGAGATTGAGCCAGCGCGCGTTGAAACGCAGAATGACGCTAAAGCGCACATTGAAGTGCATGCGCCCCATGCTGCACTCGTCATCATCGAACGGGCGACATGTGGCTGACGTGCCGCGCGCTTCCAAACTCACTCCCGCGCAACAAGGAAAGCAACATGAAGGTTATGGCAGCAGTCAAACGCGTTGTTGACTACAACGTGAAGGTTCGCGTAAAGGCGGACCAAACCGGCGTCGACATCGCTAACGTAAAGATGTCGATGAACCCGTTTGATGAAATCGCAGTCGAAGCGGCGACACGTCTTAAGGAAGCTGGTCACGCCAGTGAGGTGATCGCAATCACCTGCGGGCCGGTGCAGAGCATCGAAACTCTGCGCACGGCGCTTGCTATCGGCGCAGATCGCGGCCTGCATATCCAGACCGACGCCGAACTACAGCCGCTAGCGGTCGCGAAGCTGCTGAGAGCTGCGGTCAAGCGCGAGCAACCGCAACTCGTGATTCTCGGCAAACAGGCCATCGACGACGACGCAGGTCAGACCGGCCAATTGCTCGCCGCACTGCTCGACTGGCCACAGGCAACGTTCGCGAGCGCTATCCAGATTCAGGGCGACGTGGCCACTGTGACACGCGAAGTAGACGGCGGCCTTGAAGTGATTGAGCTGGATTTGCCCGCCATCGTAACGACCGACTTGCGTCTGAACAAGCCGCGCCATGTGACGCTGCCCAGCATCATGAAGGCGAAGAAGAAGCCGATAGACACGGTCACGCCTGACGATCTCGGTGTGGATCCGGCGACGCGGCTGAAGATGCTGAGATTCGTCGAGCCGGCCGCACGCAAGGCAGGGGTACGCGTCGCGGACGTCGCTGCCCTTGTCGACAAACTCAAGAACGAAGCAAAGGTGATCTGATGACTACCCTCGTCATTGCCGAACACGAAGACGCAGCGCTCAAAGCAACCACGCTGCACACCGTATGCGCTGCGCGCCAGTTGAATAACGGCGTGCACGTGCTCGTCGCAGGTCACCACGCACGCGCCGCTGTCGACGCCGCGGCTGCAATTGAAGGCGTCGAGCTGGTCATCCTGATCGACGCGCCACATCTGGCCGAGGGTCTCGCGGAAAATGTGGCCGTGCAGGTGCTAGCGCTTGCGCCGTCGTATACGCACGTGCTCTTCGCGGCAACCGCCGCGGGCAAGAACGTCGCGCCGCGCGTAGCCGCGAAACTCGACGCGTCGCAGATTTCTGACGTCGTCGCGATCCATACGGCGGATACGTTTGACCGACCGATTTACGCAGGCAATGCCATCGCCACCGTGCAATGCGACGACATGATCAAGGTCGCGACGATCCGTGCAACCGCTTTCGATGCCGCGCCGGCCACCGGCGGTAGCGCATCGATTGACACGCGCGAGGCGGTCGAAGGTACCCAGCGGGTGCGCTACGTGCGTCGGGAAGTCTCGAAAAGCGAGCGTCCTGAACTAACGTCAGCGCGTATCGTCGTCTCGGGCGGGCGGGGCATGGGCAGCGCGGAGAACTTTGCGCTGCTCGACCCGTTGGCACACAAGCTCGGCGCTGCGGTGGGCGCGTCGCGCGCAGCGGTGGACTCTGGTTTCGCGCCGAATGACTGGCAGGTCGGCCAGACCGGCAAGATTGTGGCCCCGCAGCTGTATATTGCTGTTGGCATCTCTGGCGCGATCCAGCACTTGGCCGGCATGAACGACTCAAAGGTGATCGTCGCCGTGAATAAGGATGCGGATGCGCCGATCTTCGGGATCGCAGACTACGGGCTTGTCGGGGATCTCTTTTCAGTATTG
The DNA here is from genome assembly GCF_001718195.1 of Paraburkholderia nodosa. Classification (GTDB taxonomy): domain Bacteria; phylum Pseudomonadota; class Gammaproteobacteria; order Burkholderiales; family Burkholderiaceae; genus Paraburkholderia; species Paraburkholderia nodosa_A. Next base: position 2,389 of record NZ_MCNV01000050.1, on the reverse strand, counting down.
CCAGAGCTAACGAGCCGCATCTAACGCCGTGCAAAAACCGTTCATACGGGGCCCCGCTCTCTACGGCGGCCCCAATCTTGTATTCACGACCCCCAGTGCCAAGCTTGTCAGATGGTCAATCCAAGAAGTCGTTGAGATCCACGAACGTTAGCCTTTTAACGTTAAGCACCGCGAGCCTCCTCGAAGTGACCGGCGGATTTGCAACGCGGTATGCAGTGCGATCAAGCTGACCGCGAGCCAGATAGGCCCGTAGGTCGCAATCTTCTGCCTTGTTAAGCTTTCACCCAACAAGCCAATCGACACCACCAGCAGCAGCACGGGCTCGATGTAGCCGAGAAGGCCAAAGAGCCCCATCGTATACGACCAGCCATCAAATAGCATGCGAGCGCAGCTGTCGACAGTACGCCAAGACCGGGCAACAGCATTGTCAGCAATCTGGTATTGCTGATCACAATCGAGAGGCTGCCTTGATCCAAAACTTGCCCGATGGCGATTGGTAACAGCAGGGCAGTGTTTTGAAGTGCTCCGTCAACAGGGTCTCCTCGGCATCGACGTTCAAGTCGATCAGGGCAGGACGGTAGCGCGCACTGATCGTAGACCTACCGACAATTTCGAACCTGTCCGCATTTTTGTGGGCGAGGCGGTTAAAAAAACGTTACCCGCGCGCCCGCGTAAACCGCTCGCCAAACAGGATGGCAAACTGGTTCATCGCAGATTTCCAGTCATAGGCATGGCGCACGGACTTTGCAAGCACGTTTCGTAATGCCAGCCACAGCAACTTGATGGCCGCTTCGTCATTGGGGAAGTGCCCGCGCGTCTTGATGATCTTGCGCAACTGCATGTTCAGGCTCTCGATGGCATTCGTAACCGGCATGATATAGCCGGTGCCTCGCGGTCCCGCGCCGAGCAGTTTGAGCGTATGGTGTGACCATCCGGGACAGGGGCACTGGGGAGCACTTCGGGTGGGCAGGCCGTTCCTATACGATGAGTCGCGAGCTCGTGTTAGTAGTTGGCCGCCCCTGCGACCCGCCCGGTTGCGCTGCGAGCGCGAATCCGTAGTTGTCGTGCTGTCCCACCGGCTCCCAGCAGTGATCTGAAACGGGAGACGGTTATGCGAATCGTAGGGTTAGATGTGTCGCGCTCCGTGGCCGAGATCGCATACCTGGAGGATGGCACGCTGCATGCCGGCGGCCGCACCGGGTTGCGACGCGACGAACTGGAGCGCTTTGCCGGGAGGTTGCGCGCCACCGATCATGTGGTGCTTGAGGCAACTGGCAACACTGCCGCCATCGTCAACGTGCTACGCCAGCACGTCGCACGTGTGGCGATTGCGAATCCGCTGCAGGTGCGACTGATCGCCGAGGCACGCGTCAAGACGGACAGGATCGACGCGGCCGTACTGGCACAACTGTATGCAAGCGGCTTTCTGCCAGAAGTCTGGATGCCGGACGAGCGCACGCTGGCGTTGCGTCGGCAGATCTCGCGCCGCTCACAGCTGGTGCGGCAACGCACACGGCTGAAGAACGAGATTCACGCGGTTCTAGCCGCGCATCTGATCGAGCGGTGTCCCGTCACCGATCTGTTTGGCAGGAAGGGGCGTGCGTGGCTCAGCGTTCAACCGCTACCGCTGGATGAACGACTGGGTGTCGAGCAACGACTGCGCGAACTGGACCGTCTCGGCGAGGATCTGCGCGAGGTGGAGCAGGCACTCGCGCAAGCGACCATCGACGACGCGCGACTACGCGTGATGCTGACGATCACCGGCGTCAACACCACTGTGGCGATCGGGCTGCTATCGGCCATCGGTGACGTCGGGCGGTTTCCGAATCCGGAGAAGCTGGTGAGTTACTTCGGGCTCAATCCGTCGGTCTATCAATCCGGCACCACACCGGCCCGGCACGGCCACATCACCAAGCGCGGGCGCTCCTACGCGCGGGCGATGCTGGTCGAGGCTGCCTGGGGCGCCACGCAGGCGCCCGGGCCGCTGCGCGCCTTCTTCCTGCGCGTGCGCGATCGCCGCGGCCAACAAATTGCCGTCGTCGCAACGGCCCGCAAGCTCGCGGTCATCGTATGGTATGTGCTGACACGCGACGAGTGTCAGCGGGCGGAGTTATAGAGCCAATTCGGGGGCGGCGTAATCGGGCCACCTGATGGGCGGCGCAATAGAGCCAGTCCAGGGGCGGCGTAATCGAGCCACTGCATGGGCGGCGCAAAGGAGCCACCCTGCGGGCGGCGTGCAGAAGCCAGCGGTAGCGGGCACAAGCGCAATTCGAACTTTCCAAGTCGGTACGCTCCGTTCATTTGAACGGAGCGCCTATGGCCAACAGGAGGTTCGAGTTGTTTGAGTATCGTCACATCCTTGTGCGCATGCGACGCGGTGATTCCGACC
>NZ_MCNV01000049.1 GCF_001718195.1 Paraburkholderia nodosa | reverse complement strand
GAAGCGCGACGAAGCGGTCATCGAATCGTATCTGGGCCGCTAGGGCCGTTTTGAATAGATCAGTCATGCTAACCATCGAATCGCTGAATCAGTACTATGGCGGCAGCCACATCCTGCGCAACGTCTCGATGACGGTGCCCGAGGGTGAACTCACCGTGCTGCTCGGCCGCAACGGCGTGGGCAAGACGACACTGCTGCGCTGCCTCATGGGCGTCGTGCCGACGAAGAACGGTTCGATTGCGTGGCGCGGCGAAGCGCTCACGAAGCTGCCCACGCATGCGCGGGTGGCGCAGGGCCTTGCTTACGTGCCGCAAGGGCGCGATATCTTTCCGCGCCTGAGCGTCGAAGAGAATCTGCTGGTGGGCGCGGCGAGCAAGAAGCGCATGCCGTCGAGCGTGCCCGCGCACATCTACGAACTCTTTCCCGTGCTCAAGGACATGAAGGCGCGGCGGCGACCTCTCGGGCGGCCAGCAGCAGCAGCTCGCCATCGGGCGCGCGCTGATGAGCGATCCGCAGCTGCTCATTCTCGATGAGCCTACCGAAGGCATCCAGCCTTCGATCATCCAGGACATCGGCCGCACGTTGCGCAGGCTCGTGGAAGAGATGCACATGACGGTGCTGCTGGTCGAGCAGTACTACGACTTCGCCAAGGCCATCGCGGACCGCTACTAGGTGATGAGCCGCGGCGAAATCGTGGCGGGCGGCGCCGGCGCGAGCATGGATGCGGATGGGGTGCGGGAGTTGATTGCGGTGTGAACCCTGAAGGGCCCCAGCCGCCATAAGCAATGAGGGTCAGCTGCAGTCTCCGGGCATCATCGGTCGTTAGCCCAATCCATGCAACCCTCGTTGGTCGCCCACCTTCTGCTGGCAAGTAGCCGGCGGCCAGCCGGACTACCGGGGAATTCCTCTCCAGCGTCCACATACAGAACAACGCCGGTAGCAAGGACCACAATGTCCACGCAGGTGCTTGGTGCATCCGCGAAGTCCGATTCATCGCCCGCATCGTAGTACCACATGATTTGACTCCCGGCTGCAGAGTTCGTCGGGTGCGTTCCCCGACCCGATTACAGCGTAATCAGGGTAACGCCCGACGTGTGGCGTATCCGTTAGATGCCGAACATAGCCGCAAAATCGCCGGCTGACCGGGAAGGAGCATTTCCACGTCATGCGGGATGCGTGCGAGCGGGGGGCAACCGGGCGTGACCGGGTCGGCAAGATGCCTTACGATCGGTATGAGGATTGTCCAATCCGGGAGATTCCAGATGGAAGTCGTGTCAAGCTCGCATGAACGGCTTGACCGGCGCAGCCTGGCGATGCATCGCCTGATCGCCGAGAAGATCCGCGCCGAGCCGAAGCTGTTTGAGATCGCGTCTCAGAACATTGAGCGCTGGTCCCGCATGCCCGGCCGCAACGGCCCGCTGCTCGCCGCCTGGTCCAGGCTTCTGGAACAGGGGATCCCGGCCGCCCTGGCCGCGGCGACCGAGGACAGCGAGCACGCCAGGGAGCTGCGGCAGTCCACCCCGTTCGCGGGCGTACTCTCGCCACAGGCACGCTGGAGTTTTCTCAGGCAATGGAACGCGACCAACTCGAACATGTGATCCGCGCCGCGTCGGCTATCACGCAGGAAACCGAATTCGTGATCGTTGGCAGCCAGTCGATTCTCGGCGCATTTCCCGATGCGCCCGAGTCGCTGTTGCAGTCGAACAAACTCGACATCTACCCGCGCGTGAACTGGGAAACGTTGTCGGACCTGATCGACGGCTCGATCGGCGAGGGGTCGCCTTTCAATGAGGCTTTCGGCTACTACGCGCAGGGCGTTGATCCCCGCACCGCGGTGCTGCCGGCAGGCTGGGAAGATCGCCTGACCCAGGTGGCGACGCCTGCCACAGGGGGCGGCATCGGCTACTGCATCGACGTGCACGACCTCGCTGTCCAAGTACGTGGCGGACCGGCCCAAGGATCGCACATTCAACCAGGAGCTGATCCGTCACGGCATGGTGGATCTCGCCAGGCTCAGGAAGCGCGTGGACCTGCTGCCGCTCGGGGACGACCGCAAGACCCTGATCCTGTCGGCGATCGACCGCGACGAGAAGGTGGTAGCCGACGCCTCCCCACCGTCGGGTCCCACCGCGCGCACGCGCTTCAAGACCTGAGCGGCACACCACGGGTGCGCACAACGTTCCACCTCAGCCAGCTATGCATGCGCTGCGGCAACCCGGGCGAGCCGCGCGCCCGTGCACCCGTGCGCGCTTGACCGCCCTCGCCCGCTTTGCCCGCGCCTTGCAGGTGGGCTTTGGAATCCGGACAATAGAGCACGTCAAGGGGGTGAGCGCGGGTTGCCTGGCCGCGCGTTCGTGCCCGCCTCCCGGTAAAGTCCGCGTGTCGGGCAACGCCCTGGAATGGGCAGCCCGCGAAGGCGCGCCACAAAGCGCTGTGGGAGAACGGTGACGGCCTCCCGCTCACGTCGACATCGCTGTTGTCATACGAAAAACTGTCGTATTGCTCGACATTTCTTCAGTCAGCCTTGCCATTGGCGCTCCATACTCGAAAAACTGTCGCGCCACGCGCTCTCAGGACTGCGAGGATTCGCCGTCACTGCGGGTGTGTGCCGATGCCGGGTCGAAAGCCTCGCGCACCACCTCTTCAATCCGGGCAATGACCTCATCGGGCAGATGCGGGTACGTCTTGCGTTTGTTCGACGACAGCTTTCCGTTGTTTGATTGCACCATGCGGATGAGCGCCGACAGGTCCGGGCGGGGAAGATTGAGTTCACCGTTCAACTGCTCAAACGCGGCGTCGAAGCCGCTTAGCCAGTGAAGTTCGCGTGGCAACTCGGTCCTCACGGCGTCGATGAGCATGCGGTGCAGGAAACGGACCTCCCCTGTCGCGTCGAAGAACCGGTAGGGTCGCCCTCCCGGTGACGAAACGACGTGCGGCGCGTCCTCGCCGGGCGCGTATCGCCACAGTCGCGTGGTCGGGCGGGAGAACCCATTTAGCACGTCGAGATACAAGCCTTCGTGGCGCTTGAAGACCGCTGAAACCGGCACAATGGCCCCACCCTTCAATCGCCGCGCACCGTTGATCACGTGGTGGATAAGGAAGCGGTGGATTCGCCCGTTCCCATCCAGAAAGGGATGCAGGTAGACAAATCCAAAGGCCGCACAAGCGGACCGCACGAGCACGTTGGAGCACCGATATCCGCCGGCGCCCGACTGCTCGTTGATGAACGCCTCCCAGCCCCGCATGGCGCGCGGAAGGTCTTCGGGCGGTGGCGGGAAAAACGTGACACGCCCCGTTCCATCCTCGAGCCAGTTCTGTTTCGTCCGGTACGATGCCTCCTGAGCATACGTGTCCCTGACGATGACGTTCTGCAACTCGACGAGCCACTCCTCGGAAATGCGCTCTTCCTCGCCGGCCCGGGCAAGAAGCTGGACAAAGCGCTCGCCCTTGTGGCCGCTGGGCGTTTCGCGTTCGATGCTGTAGCTGCTGCGCGTCTCGGAAAGGAACAGGTAGCGGACCGCGCGCTCGTACAGTGCTGCGTCGGTGACCTGCTCCAGTGTCAGACTCGCCTCATCCAGCAAATCGTCCAGAGAGGGCCCACCCGCCAGTGCAACGCGCCGCACGAGCGGGCAGAAATCGCGCGTACCAGGCAGGTTGTCTCGCACCCGGAACTTCGGGTGGCGGGTTGCGTGCGCGGAATCCGCCGTGAAGTAATCAGCCTCTGGCAGTGCATCGACGTAGGCGCCTGTGGGGCTCCTGTCGATGACCAGATTGCCGCCGGTTAGCCACTCCCAGAAGAAGCATGCCCTTCGTACGAACGCACTGTTGGGCGACTCGGACCACCGGCGCAGAAGTTCTGCCTCAGCCAGGTGCTCGAACGCCGCCTCAAGCACCTCAAGATTCACCCCCTCATTGCGAAGCGCGAATTCGATGTGCCCGATAAGTGTTTGCTCCACCGCAGTCTTGCGCGGATACCAGAATCCATTGTGGCCACGCACTTTCTGGTTCACGGAACCGTTGAGAAAAGCGGGCGCCTCAAGCGGCCGAACCTGACGTTCCAGGTTCAGGTGCTCGATGAGGTGCTGGTAGCCAACGGGTTCCAGTTCGGCCATACGACTCGAAAAACGTTCAGAAGTCTCGAAATATTATCGCAAATGGCCATTTCGAACGATAAATACTCGAAAAATCGTCGCTCCGCGCCTTATTGATAGGCGCGACCTCGTCGGCACCGTTGCACAGTGGCGGCAAGAAAAGCCGCGTCTGGCATCGCTGAATGCTCGAGCTTGCACCCTGCGATTCTTTTTCCCGCGCCGCCCCGTTGCACGAAACGGAACTTGCGCGGCTGAGCTGCGCAAGGCGCGCCGACCCCTGAACTGCTGCAGCCGTTCAACGCATTGCAATCGCGCCTTGACTGGCACAACGCTCGAGCGCCTCGGCTACGACTTACCGGCTGGTGAGAGTGCCGTCCCGTTCCTGATGATCAGGATCGCGCGAGCTTTTCGCGTTCTGGACGTCCAGGACGTCATCCGTCCGAGCGCGGAACCGCCGGCGTGACATGCCAGCAGCGATGACACGCACGCTTCCCCGGCCCCTGATCAGCGCTCGCGAGCACGCGTGCTATCCTCCACGCCATTGCCCCGTCCCCCTCGCCACGCATGTCGCTCCACGTCGATCACGCCGCACTCGCCAACGCCACGTTTCGCAGCACGGCGCATCAGGAATGGGCCGCGAAACTCGAGCTCGGCTTCGAGCGCCAGGGCGAACGTACCGCACTGACGCATCGCCTGCACGCGGGGCCGTTGCGCGTGCAACGGCCGCTCTACCCCGAAGGCGACGCGATCTGTCACGCGGTGATCGTGCATCCGCCAGCAGGCATCGCGGGCGGCGACCGGCTCGACATCGACGTGAACGTGGGCGATGGTGCTCACGCCGTGCTCACGACGCCGGGCGCGACCAAGTGGTACAAGTCGAACGGCCGCGTGGCGCGCCAGCGCATCAACGTGCGCGTGGGCGCAGGCGCGAAGCTCGACTGGCTGCCGCAGAACAACCTCGTGTTCGACCACGCCCACGCCGAACTCGAATTCGCGCTCACGCTCGGCGCGGGGGCCACGGCCATCGGCTGGGACGCCACGCAACTGGGCCGCCAGGCCGCGGGCGAGCGCTGGTCGGCGGGCATGGTGCGAGCGCTCACGCGCGTAACGCGCGCGGCGCCCGAAGGCGAAGCCGACGATCAACTGCTTTGGCTCGAGCGCGCCCTCGTCGACGCCAACGACCCGCTGCGCGACGCGCCGCAAGGGCTCGCTGGCTACCCCGCTTTTGGCGTGCTGTGGGCGATCGGCCCCGCGTGCAACGAGGCGCTCGCCCAAGACCTCGCCGCCATCCTGCCTTTCGACGAGACGCTGCGCTCGGGCGCGACCTGCATCGCGCCGGGCGTGGTGCTCGTGCGCGTGCTCGGGCGTTCGATGGAACCGCTGCAGAACACGCTCACGCAGTGCTGGACGGCGCTGCGGCCGTTCGTGCATGGTGTGAAGGCCGCGCCGCTGCGCTTGTGGACGACTTGAGCGCACGTCACACGCACCTCTGCGGTGCGCATCGGCGCCTCCTCGCACGATAACGCAGCGCAGCATCTCCATCGAGGTGCATACGTACCTCGTGATTGGTGCATTCACGCTGTCCCCTTCATTGGCACACACCTTGCTGAGAGCTTGCATCGATTCGTGCGCGCCGCGCGCGAGGTCGCAAGCTGCGCGTAACCTCGCTCCCGTAAGCTGGGTCGGCAGACTTGCCCCAACCGACCCACTACGATGACGCGATGAAGCTCACGCCACGCGAGAAAGACAAGCTCCTGATCTTCACCGCCGCGCTGCTCGCCGAAAGACGGCGCGAGCGCGGCCTCAAGCTCAACTATCCGGAGGCCGTCGCCTTCATCAGCGCCGCGCTCATGGAAGCGGCCCGCGACGGCAAGACCGTCGCCGAGGTCATGCATTACGGCACCACGCTCCTCACACGCGAGGACGTGATGGAGGGCGTGCCCGAGATGATCCCCGACATCCAGGTCGAAGCGACCTTCCCCGACGGCACCAAGCTCGTCACCGTCCACCATCCGATCCCCTGAGCCGGGAGGAGCCAGCCATGATCCCCGGCGAAATGCTGATCGACGACGGCGAAATCGAACTCAACGCAGGCCGCGAAACCATCACTGTGAAGGTGGCCAACACGGGCGACCGCCCCGTGCAGATCGGCTCGCACTTCCACTTTTACGAGGTCAACGCAGCCCTCTCGTTCGACCGTGAAGCCGCGCGCGGCTTTCGCCTGAACATTGCGGCGGGCACGGCCGTGCGCTTCGAGCCGGGGCAGGAACGCACCGTGGAACTCGTGGCCCTTGCGGGCGAGCGCGCCGTGTACGGCTTCAACGGCCAGGTGATGGGCCCGCTCTGAGCGCGGCCGGCGAATTCTGGCGATTTCATCAGGAATCCGACATGACATTGAAGATCGGCCGCCGCGCGTATGCGGAGATGTTCGGCCCCACCACCGGCGACCGCGTGCGTCTTGCCGATACCGAACTCATCATCGAGATCGAGCGCGACTACACCGTCTACGGCGACGAAGTGAAGTTCGGCGGCGGCAAGGTGATCCGCGACGGCATGGGCCAGTCGCAGCAGGTGCACGCGGAAGTCGCGGACACTGTGGTCACGAACGCCGTGATCGTCGATCACTGGGGCATCGTGAAGGCCGACATCGGCATCAAGGACGGCCGCATCTGGAAGATCGGCAAGGCGGGCAACCCCGACGTGCAGCCGGGCGTGACGATTCCCATTGGCGCCGCGACCGAAGTGATCGCGGGCGAAGGCCAGATCGTCACGGCGGGCGGCATCGACACGCATATCCACTTCATCAGCCCGCAGCAGATCGACGAAGCGCTCGCCTCCGGCGTGACGACCATGCTGGGCGGCGGGACCGGCCCCGCCACGGGCACCAACGCCACCACCTGCACGCCGGGCCCGTGGCATATGGAGCGCATGCTCCAGGCCGCGGACGGCTGGCCGATCAATCTCGGCTTTCTGGGCAAGGGCAACGTGAGCCTGCCGAAACCCGCTGAAGAACAGATCGCAGCGGGCGCGATCGGCCTGAAACTGCACGAGGACTGGGGCTCGACGCCCGCCGCCATCGACAACTGCCTGAGCGTGGCGGACGCAACGGACACGCAGGTGGCCATTCACACCGACACGCTCAACGAGTCGGGCTTTGTGGAAGCGACGGTGGCCGCCTTCAAGGGCCGCACGATTCACACGTACCACACCGAAGGCGCGGGCGGCGGCCACGCGCCCGACATCATCAAGGTGTGCGGCGAAGCAAACGTGCTGCCCTCTTCGACGAACCCCACGCGCCCGTACACGATCAACACGCTCGACGAGCATCTCGACATGCTGATGGTGTGCCATCATCTCGACCCGTCGATCGCCGAGGATATTGCGTTTGCCGAGTCGCGCATCCGCCGCGAGACCATCGCCGCCGAGGACATCCTCCATGATCTCGGCGCACTATCCATGCTTTCTTCGGATTCCCAGGCGATGGGCCGCGTGGGCGAAGTGATCATCCGCACGTGGCAGACCGCGCACAAGATGAAGGTCCAGCGCGGCGCCCTGCCCGGAGACAGTGCGCGCCACGACAACTTCCGCGTGAAGCGCTATGTGGCGAAATACACGATCAATCCCGCGCTCACGCATGGCATCGCGCACGAAGTGGGATCGCTCGAACCGGGCAAATGGGCCGACCTCGTGTTCTGGGAACCGGCGTTCTTCGGCATCAAGCCTTCGCTGATTCTCAAGGGCGGCATGATCGCGCTCGCCCAGATGGGCGACCCGAACGCCTCGATTCCGACGCCCCAGCCCGTGCATTACCGTGAAATGTTTGCCACGCGCGGGCAGGCGCTTGCACAAACGTCGCTCACCTTCGTTTCGCAGCTCTCGCTCGACAAGCGCATGCCCGAGCGCTACGGCCTGCAAAAGCGCGTGGTGGCGGTCCGCAACTGCCGCAGCGTGACGAAGGCCGACATGATTCACAATGCGTGGCAGCCGACGATCAGCGTCGATCCGGAAACGTACCAGGTCGTCGCCGACGGCCAGTTGCTCACCTGCGAGCCCGCCACGGTGCTGCCGATGGCACAGCGTTACTTCCTGTTCTAAAGTTTAGCCATGCGCACCATCGACAAACGACTCAATGCGAAGCTCGCGCCCGTTCTTGTGAAGCGGGCGCCCACGCTCACGCTGCCCTACGACGCGCGTTGCAAGAGCCGCCTCGCGACCACGCTCGACACCGGCGAGGAAGTGGGCGTCGTGCTGCCTCGCGGCACGGTGCTGCGCGATGGCGACCTGCTCGTGGCCGACGACGGCGGCCTCGTGCGCGTGATCGCGGCGGCCGAGAGCGTGTTGCGTGTACGCGCGCCCGACCGCCTCACGCTCACGCGCGCCGCGTATCACCTGGGCAATCGCCATACGCCGGTGGAAGTGGGGGCGGACGAACTCAAGCTCGAAGCGGACCCCGTGCTCGAAGACATGCTCAAGCGCCTGGGCGCGCAGGTGCAGCGCGTGGAGCTACCGTTCCAGCCGGAATCGGGCGCATACGGCGGCGGCCACCGCCACGGCCACGACGAAACTTTCGCCGACGACTACGCGCTCGCGCAGCGCGTGTACGACGAACACCATGGGCATGCGCACTCGCACGACGATACACACGGTCATTCGCACAATCACGCTCATGGCGACGATCACGCGCATGACCACGATTGCGGACACGATCACGGTCACTGCGACGGCCACGCGCACGACCACAGCCATGAACATCGCTGAGCTTACCGCCCTGCTGCATCTCGCGTCGCCAGCGCTGCCCATCGGCGCGTTCAGCTACTCGCAGGGACTCGAAGCGGCAATCGATGCGCAGCTCGTGACGAACGCCGACGACGCCTCGCACTGGATAGCCGGCGGCCTCGCGAACGTGCTCGCCTGCGGCGAGCTACCTTTTGTGGCGCATCAGATGGAACGCTGGCGCATGCACGACGAGCACGCGTTGATCGTTGCGAACGAGGAATTCGTCGCGAGCCGCGAATCGGCGGAATTGCGGCGCGAGACCGCGCAAATGGGCTGGTCGCTGCGCCAGCTCTGCGCGCAGCTCGACTGGGGCGATGCCGGGCGGCGCGCCACGCTTGAGCGCATGACACCCATTGCGCAGCCCACGGCCTTCGCATTCGCCGCGTGGGCCCACGCGGCCGCGCCAGACGCCGCGCTCGCCGCCTATGCATTCAGCTGGATCGAGAATCAGACCGCCGCCGCACTCAAGGCGGTGCCGCTCGGCCAGCTCGCCGGGCAGCGCATCATCGTCGCGCTGCGGCCCGCCATCGAAAAGGCCGTGGCGCGCGCGCTCGCGACGCCCCCCGAAGCGCTCAATACCTTTGCGCCACAGCTTGGCGTTCTTTCTGCACGCCACGAATCGCAGTATTCGCGGCTTTTCCGCTCCTGAAACACACACACGAACCATGAATTCGCACGCACCCAGCAAACGAACCAAGAAGCTGCCGCCGCTGCGCGTCGGCGTGGGCGGACCGGTCGGCTCCGGCAAGACGACCTTGCTCGAAATGCTCTGCAAGGCGATGAGCGAGCGCTACGACCTCGTCGCCATCACCAACGACATCTACACGAAGGAAGACCAGCGCCTCCTGACCGTCGCGGGCGCCCTGTCCGCCGAGCGCATCATGGGCGTGGAAACGGGCGGCTGCCCGCACACGGCAATCCGCGAGGACGCATCGATCAACCTCGAAGCCGTCGACCAGATGCTCACGCGCTTTCCCGATGCGGACATCGTCTTCATCGAATCGGGCGGCGACAATCTCGCGGCCACCTTCAGCCCCGAGCTTTCGGACCTCACGATCTATGTGATCGATGTGGCGGGCGGCGAAAAGATTCCGCGCAAGGGCGGCCCGGGCATTACGAAGTCGGACCTGCTCGTCATCAACAAGACCGACCTCGCGCCGCTGGTGGGCGCGAACCTCGACATCATGGCCTCGGACGCGAAAAAGATGCGCGGCGAACGGCCCTTCGTGATGTGCAATTTGAAGGCGCTCGAGGGGCTCGGTGAGGTGATCGCGTTCATTGAAAAGCAAGGGTTGCTGAAGACTGCGTAGAACGCCTCATCGGCAAGCGCCCCACTCGTAAAGCGACCCGTCCTGCACCGACTTCACGAGCCTCACGTCGCATTCGTCGTTATCGAACAGATACGCGGGCAACGGCTTCGTATGGCGTAGAACGCATTAAAAGTGTCATCCATTGAAAGGCCTAGATCAAGAGATAAATACGCTTCTCTCAGGCTTTACCCTGCTTAGCTAAACAGTTTCAGCCCCCTACCACTTCGACGCGCATGAGCATGCATCCGATTTTTCGCTCGCCTGGTTGCAGAACTGGTCTGCACCAGTCATCCATTGAAAGGCCTAGATCAAGAGATAAATACGCTTCTCTCAGGCTTTACCCTGCTTAGCTAAACAGTTTCAGCCCCCTACCACTTCGACGCGCATGAGCATGCATCCGATTTTTCGCTCGCCTGGTTGCAGAACTGGTCTGCACCAGTCATCCATCGGGATCAAGGCAAGCGCCGGTATTCTGGCGTTCGCCCGTGGCTCATGAGAGAGCCCCAGAAAACCATCGGTACCAGACCGGTGTCCACGGGAGTATTCACCAATGATCGGCTTGCTGCGTGAGCAGTGCCAGGCTCATTTCGGCTCATGGTCTGGGCATCCCAGCGGTCGTTGATTTGGAGGGCGGCGGGAGCGCGTGGCCCAATCACTAGACTGGGTTCACGCCAACACATTTACCGGGCTCACGGCCCCGCCGGATCTAACCAAAGCATTTGGTCACCTCGAAGGGTTTGCCGTCTCGCAACATGTAGAAGGCCGCGCGCGCGAGCTTGTGCGCGAGCGCCTTCATGGCGACCACGGGCAGGCGCCGGGCTTTCTTGCGCTCATAGAAGCGTCTCGCCTGCGGACAACTGCGCATGGCAACAGCAGCAGCTTCGATGAATGCCCAGGAGAGATACTTGTTGCCGTTCTTGGCATTGCCTTCGCCTTTCTTCCGGCCGTTCGAGACGCGTCTGCTTTCAACGCACCGACAGTACGAGCTGAACTGCCCGACAGTGCGGAAGCGGGAAATGGTACCCGTCTCCAGCATGATCGTGGTCGCGAGTGTGACTCCGATACCGGGCGCAGTTTTGAGGATTGCGAACTCGGGACGCAGTTTTGCTTCGCGATGAAGTGTCGACTCGATTACCCTGATCTGTGCTTGCAGGGTGTACACGACCGCGAGGTTTGCCGCCAGAGCGATCTCGATATGCGGCGGCAAACCAAGTGAAGTTACAGCCGCGCTATCGAGATGGCGGACCTGCTCTGCGTTGAAGCGCAGATTCATCTGCCTGGCCAGGATGTTCTCGATGCTGAGAGTGTTCAGCGTGCTTTGTTGTACGAGTTGCATGCGCTTTCGGGCGAGATCACGCAGGCCTCGCTCCTCGGGCGGGTAGATGTACCCCTCTGGCAGTAGCCCAAGGCGGAAGATATGCGCGAGAAACACGGCATCGCGTTCATCGCCGGCGTACTTCAGGCCCTCGTACTGCTTGATGGCCGCGGTATTTGCCAGATGGACGGCAAAGCCCGCGGCCATCAAGCCATCGACGAGCCAGTACCAGTTATAGGTTGATTCCACCACGACCCCTTGCAGGTCCTCGTGAAATCGAGCAAGGACCGCGATGATAGACGACAGGTCGTTGGCCAGTCGCTTGCAGTAAAGCACCCGGTCCTGATCGTCGATCACGGCGACCACCGCGTTGTTCGAGTGCAGATCGATGCCGCTATACTTCATTTCAGCCTCCTGAACGGGTCGGTTGAGCTTGGCATCTCAACTGTAGACCCTGGCCGCCCCTTCTTTGGGCGGCCAGGAGGCCTTTCAATGATTATCACCCCGCGCCGGGCACCCGGCCCGGTGGCGGAGTGGCACTGGGATACGCCTATGGCAAGCACGTCGCCACCACCTACGAACTTCCGGTATCGACCCGGAGCGGTCCCTCACCGTCCTCGATAGCGGCCATTCAAGCAGGCTTCGTATGGGGCCTGCGTCCCATGCAGCATCTCGCGGCGCGATACATCGCCATAGTTCCCTTTTGGCAAACCGCGCACGACGCTTTCCCCCGGTACATCGCAAATTTCGATGTTTTACCGATTCCAAGAAAGTGCGTTATCGCGGACTGAAGAAGAACACGGTGAAATCGCACACGCTGTTTGCTCTGGCGAACCTGCGACGATGCGGCATCGGTTGGGTTCGGTGGCATAAGTCCGTCCAAAATCGGAGCAATCCGGTAATTCAACACACGCGTATGCGGCTCAGTCAATTGCACTCGGGTCCAATATCAGAGCAATTTTGCCCACGTGCTCGCCCGCGTCCATTCGGGCGTGGGCCTGCGCGGCTTCGGCGATCGGGAAAGTGGCATCGATGATCGGCTTCAGCCGCCCTGCAACGACATCCGGCCACACGGTATGCAGCAAGGCCTCTGCCATCCGCGCCTTGAACGCCGGCGGACGCGAGCGCAGCGTCGAACCCGTGAGCACAAGACGACGGACCATTATCGGCACCATATCGATCTCTGACTGTCTGCCGGCCTGCGCCGCGATCGTGATATGCCGCCCGTCTTCGGCCAGGCACTGGAGATTACGCGAGACATAACTGCCCGCGACCATATCCAGCACTGCGGCGACACCCCGCCCCTCCGTGATGCGCCGCACTTCCTCGACGAAATCGTGCGTCCGGTAGTTGATCGCATGCGCAGCTCCGATCTCTAGCGCACGCGCGCATTTCCGGTCCGAGCCACAGGTGACGATGACGGTCAAGCCGAACAGGCGGCCAAGCGCAATCGCCATGGTCCCGATGCCGGACGTGCCGCCATGCACCAACACGGTATCGCCCGCGTCCACGTGCGCGCCATCGAACAGATTGCTCCAGACGGTAAACAGCGTCTCCGGCAAGGCCGCTGCTTCGATCATGGACAGCGCGGCTGGCACAGGCAGACATTGACTCGCGGGAGCGCAACAATATTCGGCATAAGCGCCGCCCGCAACCAAGGCACAGACGGCTTGCCCCACGCGAGCAGCATCCACGCCCTGGCCCGCCGCGACAATCGTACCGGACAGTTCCAGCCCCAGAATGCTCGGCGCGCCGACGGGCGGCGGGTAGAGGCCGAGCCGCTGAATCACGTCGGGGCGATTGACGCCGGCTGCGGCGACGCGGATCAGATACTCGCCGGCCCCCGGCTTCGGTACGGACCGGCTTACGGGTTTCAGCACTTCGGGGCCGCCGGCCTGCTCCGGGTCGATGGCGATCATGGTTTCGGGCAAGCTCGTTACTGTCTGCACTTTCATCGCTTTCTCTGGATCTGTCCGCTCACCGGCTCAGCCGCGCGGCCAGGAAAGCGTCGATCGCTGCATTGACCGCCGTTGGGTTCTCGCGCGCGGCAAGATGGCCGGTCTCGGGTAGCAGCACGAATTCGCTGCCGGCGATCGCATCGACCAGGCTCTGCGTCTGAGCGATATCGAAGAGACGATCCTCGCTGCCTGCGATCACGAGGACCGGCACATCGTGAATGCGCCGCATCGTCTCGTGCAGATCCTGGCGTGCGAGGAGGATGCCCTTGATGGCGAACGCGATCGACACGGGATCTTCGCGCATAACCTGACCGAGATAGGCCAGAAACTCGGGATGGTGCGCTTCTGCCGCATTCCCGCCGAAACCTTGCTGCACGGCCGGCAGCAGCCAGTCGGGCGCCGTCTCGCATTGTTCCAGCGCAGCGGCCATACCGCTCATCTGCTCGATAATTTCCGGCGTCGACGCCGAAGCCGTGCCATTGGTGATGACCGCTGCCAGCACCCTCTCGCGCAAATCCGCAGCCGCAACACCCGCGACTAGCGATCCCCAGGAATTGCCGACGACGATGCAATTTTCCACTTCGAGCGCGTCCAGAATCTCCTTCAGACACGCCACGGAATCCTCGACGGAAATCGGGCGGCGCAACGCATCCGATCCGCCGATCCCCGGCGGATCGATCAGCACAATGTGATAGCCGGCAGCGAAGTGATCGAACTGATAGCTCCACATCGAGGCGTCCAGCATCAGGCTGGGCCAGAACACCATCGTGCGGCCGTCCTGCTTACCGCCAATACGGACGTTGACACGGCCGAACGCGGTCGGGATTTTCTGCTCCTGCGTCTGTGTTTTCCAGTTATCGCTCGGCGGTGGGCTCGCTATTTGATTTGTAGTACTTACTGTTGAATTCAGCATTTGAAAATCTCGTTCGGTAGAAAGGACGTGGTCGATCCGGAAAAACCGTTCAGACTCGCAAAGCTCATGACGCGCAGGCAGACAGCGCGGATCTAGCCAATCGATCTGAACGACGGTAAGATTGCATCTTATCCGTCGATCTTAACCGCGTCAAGATGCTTTCTAATTCATCTTCTTCCACATCGCCGAAAGCGGCATATCACCACGGCGATTTGCGCTCGGCCCTGATCAGCACGGGCGAAGCGCTGCTCGAGGAAAAAGGCGCCCCCGGCTTTACGCTGGCCGAATGCGCGCGGCGAGCTGGCGTTTCCAAAGCCGCGCCCGCGCATCATTTCGGCAATATGCACGGTCTGCTGGCCGCGATTGCCAAGAAAGGAGTGGATGAACTGGCCGAGCGCCTCGAAACGGCGCTGGCGCTGATCGAGGGCGGCCCCGCCGAGCGCTTGCGCTGTGTCGCGCGTGTGTATGTCGATTTCGCGCTCGATCGGCCCGAGCGCTTTCGCGTCATGTTCGGCCCGCCGCTCCCGGCCGATCAATACGGTAATACGCCGTCGACACCGAACGACTGCGCGCTGTATGTTCTCGAGCGGGAAATCGCCGCCATCCACCTCAAGGGGGTGAGCCAGCGCGCGATCGCGGTGTTCGTCTGGTCGTTCGTGCATGGCCTGTCGATGCTGCTGCTCGATCATCGACTCGTGCGGTTGATGAAAGACGGACAGGCTGACCGCGATAGCCTGATCGAGGATACCGTGCAGTTGCTGTCGTTTTCGCTACCGGGCCCTGATTCGAGTGCGACCAACGCATCCTGAGGTTCTTCGGGGCAGTCTAGTCGCTCGATAACCCGGACCGTAGCCCGTTCGATCTGCTGCCAATGCGCAACGCAATCGCGGAGAACTTCCCTAGACTGATCTGTTTCATCCACGCAGTTTCTCACGTCATCATTGGAGCCTGATGACTTTTGCAGACTTTGCCTGACCCTCGGCTACGTAGGATTGTCATCAATTTGGGCGACATTTCCGAACGACGCTTCCTGGCCGCACTGCGTCCCACGACCGGGCACGGCGCTCGCCCCCCCCCGGCCAGCATCTCACGCAACGGCATAACCGACCCCGAAGCGACATTCGCGATTCTCCGAAGCCGTCAGTCGAGGACAGCGCATCCGACCTGATCCAGTCCGGAACGCTTCCAGCGGCCAGACCATTCAGCGAGACCCATCTTCGGCTATGTGCCATAGCACACCCGAAGGGTCGAAGACATAAGTGACCCTGAGGCCCCATGGTTCGAGTTTCGGGGCACGCGGGGCTTCGACACCATAACGCCCGGCGAGGTCAAGGGCATCGATGCGGGACCACCACGCGTCGACGTCATTCACCAGCAAATGCATCATAAAATTGCTAGCGAAACCTTCAACGTCAAATTTTTGGAGCAGGAAGGCGAACGGGCCGAGGTGCATGGAGGCGAGCCCCTCACCTAGCTGAAACGAGGTGAAGCCTAGGTCCGTATAGAAGCTCGCGCTGCTATCGAAATCTTTTGCTGGCACAAAGGGGCGCAAAGCTACAACGTCGAGCGACACCGAATGATTGCTCATCACTTCTCCCTCTCAATCGGCTTTCAGAGATTGCTATTCTTCGAGCTTCCAAAAAAGCAGAATAGCATCGTTCCTGCCGTCGGCGCCCGGCAGTTGTCTACCGCGCCAACCTACTGTCCCGAGTCCAGCGTCGCGTCTCTTTGGGCATATCAGCAGCGAATGGAAATTTCCATAACTCTCCCTGAGATGGATACTCCGGCGCATCGGTCTCTCAGGGTCTTTGCGCGCAATTTGCGGTATCCGCGTTTTGGTTGTCGACAATCTTGGCGCTGATGTCGAATGACTCAACTGGCCGGACAGCGCCCCGAGTGCCGTCCGGCCGCCTGTCGTTCAAACCTCTGTCTGTTCCGCCATCTCGAGAGCGTCGTCGACCTCGATGCCAAGGTATCGAACGGTACTCTCGAGCTTTGCGTGACCGAGCAGCAACTGTATCGCGCGCAGGTTCTTTGTGCGCCGGTAAATCAGCGACGCTTTCGTTCGACGCATTGAATGCGTTCCGTAAGCTGTGTCGTCGAGCCCGATCGACCGTATCCAGCGATGGACAAGGCGGGCGTACTGGCGCGTCGAAAGATGGGCGGAGCCGTGAATGCGGCTTGGGAAGAGATAGTCGCTCGACGACAGTCCCGCCTCTCGAATCCACGCAGCGGCGCTCTCCCGGGTCGGTTCAGTGATTTCAAACTGGACCGGCCGCTGGGTCTTCTGCTGCGTTACAGTCGCCCTTGGTGCCACACGCGAGCCAAGACAGATATCCCTCACTCGCAATTTCGTTAGATCGCACGCTCTCAACTTGCTGTCGATCGCGAGGTTGAACAGCGCGAGCTCGCGCGCTCTTCCAGCAAGCTGCAGGCGGATACGGATTCCCCAAATCTCCCTCAGCTTCAGTGGCGGCTTCTGCCCCGTCAGCTTGTCCTTGTTCCACGGTACACGGCCGACGCCCGGGTTGATGGTGGCTTCCATGACGATTCTCCTTTCGAAGGACGGGAGAATCAGTTTGCACCCGGCGCCGCCGGGCAATACCCGACCCGAAGTTGACCTTCGAGCTTGCCGAAAGCAGTCATTCAACTCACCCAAAATTGCGCTCTGCCTTATTGATTCGGGGTGCAAGTTCCGCGTTGTCGCCCCAACCGCCCCTAGCGGTTGCCTCGCCCTGCCACCGCGATTCGTTCCAGCGTATCGCCAAGGTGTTGCGCGAAAGCGCGCGCTCGGGCGCTCATGTCACCCCGCGATGGGTAAACGAGGTAGAGACCCTGTTGCGTGGCGTCCTGCAAGGGTGGGTCAATCTCGACGAGAGTGCCGGCGGCAATCGCGTCCGCGCACAGATGCGCGGGCAAGGTCGCCACACCCCTGCCGCGTATCGCCATTTGCTTCAGCAAACCAAAGCTGTTCGCCACGACCCTCGCCTGCGCGCCTGCGGCACGATCGTCGCGAGGGGAAAAAGCGAGCAAGTCGAGTTGCGCGATTGAATCGGGCACTGACATCGCGTGGTCAGCGCGATCACCAACGCCGCGTCTTGCGAGCCATGCCGGGCTGGCAAACGCGGCCATGCGGAAACTGGCGATGCGCCGGGCGACTGCATCGTTGCTCCCCGGCTTGCCTCCGCGTATCGCGAGATCAAACTTGTCACCGACGAAATCCACTACCTCGTTGGTGGCGTGTACCTCGACGCGCACTCGCGGGTGGCTGTCGAGGAAGGCGGAGATGGCATCGGCTAGCACGGTGTCGGGGAAGTCGAGCGGCACGCTCAGGCGGATCGTGCCAGACAGCGTCTCGCCTCGGGTGAGGCCGCGTTGCTCCGCGGCGCGCAATGTCGCAATGGCACTCGCAACGCTGGCGTGCCATGCCTCGCCTTCGTCTGTAAGTGCAATCCGGCGGGTCGAGCGTCGCAGCAGACGCACTCCGAGTCGCGCTTCCAATGCTGCAACGCGGGCACTGACGGTCGAGCGCGGCACACCTAGCTCGCGCGCGGCGGCGGCGAAAGAGCCGCAATCTACTACAGCGACGAAAGCCAGCGAGCCATTGATATCCATTGTCCATCCCGTTGGCGGAAGCCGCCATTCTAGCGGTCTTATCGAAGGCTCCGCGAGGGCGCAGACTGGCGCTTCTCACCACTCGTCACGACTTCCATGAAATCCGCCATCTTCACGCCCGCCGTAGTACTGTCCTTCGCCAACATGCAGACCCGAGTTATCGCCGGGAGGGTCGACACAGACACGGGCGATATCGGCGCTCCATACACTGTGATGGAAATGCGAATCGGAACATGCGGCGGCGCACCTGCGCATCGCTCACTCGACGAGGAGAAGACCTTTGTGGTCCTGGAGGGCTCGCTCGAGTTCCAGATCGGCGAGACCGTCCAGAAAATATCCGCAGGAGCAGTCGCTACGGTCGCGCGCGGCGACGTGCACGCCTTCGCCAATCGGGCGGACACCGACGCGCGCATGCTGCTGATATCCGCGCCGGCAGGTCATGACGCATTCTTTCGCGCGATGGCTGAGCTGCCGACGCCGCACGATATCGAGGCTGTGCGGCGCATCTGCGAACAAAATCGGCAGGTAATCGTTGGCATATGAGCACCGATAGCCGACTAAGGTCATGTATGTCGTCGATTAGGACGGCACCGTCGAAGGTCCGCTCCTGGCCCGTCTAGCGCCTGACGTAGCGTCCGAGAACGGCCACTCACGGCATCCGGCAGCGCCGCAAAAGTGCGGCCCAGTCGCTAACAGGTATTAGCGATATAGCTGCGTTTTGCTGCGAAACTGTGTCCGTGCAGATCAGGCCTCGAAAGATTCCGGGCTCGTAGCGGCGATGCGAAGTGTCGAATTTAATGCGGACTGAGGCGAAGTGACGCTTTTATGGCGTTCGGAGTGGAAACAAAACTGTCACCTCGGTGGCGCAAAACGCCGCGGTGTCGAGGTCTTTGTAGTGACGTTTTTATCGCGTCCTACGTATGGCGCACGAAGAACTAACGATACAAGCGCCCGTCCACCTTGTGCCAGTCGAACGCGCCAGTCGAACGCGCCAGTCGAACGCGCCAGTCGAACGTGCCAGTCGAACGTGCCGGGCGGTCGTCAAGGGGCCGGGCCGCAGCGGCGGAATATGGTCGGGTTCGAAGCACGTGACCTCGGGCAGGAAGAACGCGAAGTTGAAGTCGACGAAGCCCTTGTCCTTCGCCTGATATCGGAGCGCAAAGGTGTGATACGTCCACGGGTTGGCGACACGAATTTCGGTATTTGCCACGAGGCCGTGCAACCACGCGTTCGGTCGGTCGTTCGACTGTCGGCTTCACTTAGTTGAGGAACACTCCGACCATGATCCTGTTGGTCTCGTCATCAAGGTTTCTTCGACGTCGGCCGATGGCTGCAAGCTCCAGAGCGCGCGACTAGATTGCGGACAGGCGTTTGACGGACCTCAAGTCGAGTAGCTTGCGCGCTCCATAAGGCTTGATGCGCACATACGGTAGACTCCGTCAGCATTGCCTCAAGGTCTAACGCGCGGAAAACGCGCGATCTCTTCGAGCGAATCGAGGTCGAGATGACTGCGAATGTAGCGGTCGCGCGCGCTGGCGCGTGGCTGCCAGTCCCAATGCTCGATGCGGCCCCGGCGCGTCGCACGAAAATGAAAACTGCGCCTGCGCTGGCTCGCCAGCACAGCCTCATGTAAATCGTCGAGATTCCATCGGCGCGCCACTTCCGCACGGAACTCCGTGCAGCGCTGCTCGTGCCTGGGATCGCCAGCGAGATTGAGCAGTTCCACCGGGTCGTCCCACAAATCGAATAGCTGTTCAGGGTCAACCGGCGAATAGACGTACTTGTAGCGCTCACGGCGAATCATCACGATCGGTGCAACTGCGCCTTCGCCCAGATATTCGCCGATAGCCTCGTCATGCGCCGATTGCCCATGCAGGTATGGCACGAGGCTGCGCCCGTCGATCGCATCGGGCCACACGTTACGGCGCTCGCCCGTCGCCATTTCCACGAGTGTCGGCAGCAGATCGACGTGCGAAACCGATGCATTCACGCGCCCGGGCGCAAAACGGCCTGGCGCATGCACGATCAGCGGGACGCGCGCGGCACCCTCGAAAAACGTCATCTTGTACCAGAGCCCGCGCTCACCCAGCATGTCGCCGTGATCAGCAGTGAAGATCACGATGGTGTTATCGGCAAGACCTGTCGCCTCCAGCGTGTCGAGGATCACGCCGAATTGCGCGTCCAGATATGAAAGCGCGCCGTAATAAGCGCGACGAGCGCGGCGCACGTGCTCTCGCGTAATCGGCTCGCGATCGATTTCGCACGCTTCGCGCAGGCGGCGCGAATGCGAGTCGCTTTCCTCGAAGCCAAGCGTCACCTTAGGTAAATCGATTTCTTCCCCTTCGTAGAGATCCCAGTATTCGTGCGCAATCGCATAGGGATCATGCGGATGCGTAAACGATGCGACCATCACGAATGGCCGCAGGTCCTTGCCGCTCGCCTGCTCGCGTGCGATATCGAACAGATGCTGGCGCACCGTGTAACCTACTTCATCGTCGAAATCGAGCTGGTTCGTGCGTACGCACGGTCCCGCACCGAACACGGAACTCATGTTGTGATACCAGCTCTGGCGGCGTTGCGGATTGGACCAGTCGGGCACCCAGCCGAAATCGGCGGGATAGATGTCTGTGGTCAGGCGCCTTTCGAACCCGTGCAACTGGTCAGGTCCGCAGAAGTGCATCTTGCCCGAGAGCGCCGTGCGATAACCCGCCTCGCGCAGATAGTGCGCGAACGTGAGCGTCTGCGCAGGGAGTTCGGCGGCGTTGTCATACGCGCCGATGCGCGAAGGCAGGCTGCCTGCCATCAGCGCATAGCGCGAGGGTGCGCATAACGGGCTCGCGCAGTACGCAGAATCGAACACGACGCCGTCGCGTGCGAGTGCGTCGATGCGCGGCGTCTTCGATACCGTGTTGCCATAGGCGCGCAGCGCAGCGGGCGTGACCTGATCGCCCATGAGGATAAGGATATTCGGTTTCGCGTTATGAGCCATGAGCGGGCGTCGATAGAATGGACTATTGCGATTGCAGGACGCGCGCCGCTGCTGGATCTTATGCTGATCCAGCATGGTGTCGTCTGTTCCTGTCACACCATAGGTCAGCGGCCGCAACCGCGTGAACCCCTGGCGCGCTTATGAGGCCATAAGCAAACGCACGAACGCCGCCTTTTGCGCATTACCGGATGCCAAATGAATACCTCCGTCGACATCACCGCGAATCTCCACCAGCCTTCGCGCGCCGCACGCGACACGGCCCAAAACCGTCTGCCACCGATGCAGGCGCTGCTCGCCTTCGAATCGGCGGCGCGCCTCAAGAGTTTCACCGCCGCCGCACGCGAACTGGGCACCACGCAGCCCGCTGTGAGCCAGCGCATTGTCCAGCTCGAAGCCGATCTGGGCGCACCGCTATTCGCTCGCGGCCATCGCGGCGTGACGCCCACCGCCGAAGGCGAGCGGCTGTTCGATACGGTGCGCACGAGCCTGGAGACGATCCGCGCCACCGCCAGCGGGATTCGCACGAGCCGAGCGGACAACGCACTCACGATCCTCACCGATCCGGGTTTCGCCGCGTACTGGCTGATGCCGCGTCTCGCCTCGCTCAAGCACGCGATGCCCACGCTTGACGTCAAGATTGTCACCTCGCAGGCCGTCTACGATCCGCAGCACGATCGCGCGGACGTGGCCATCGCATTCGGAGACGGCAACTGGAAGCCCTGCACCTCCACCCGCCTGTTCGAGGAGCAGGTCACGCCGGTCTGTTCGCCCGCTTTTGCCAATGCGCATCGCCATATCGCCCAGCCCTGCGATCTGGCCGACCTGCCGCTATTGCACGTTCATGCGCCGCAGCCCGCGCGCTGGCTCTCGTGGGATGAGTGGTTCGCGGCACACGCTGCGCCGCCGCCCGAAACCACTTGCAGCGCCACCTTCAACAGCTATTCGCTGGTGATTCAGGCGGCATTGCTCGGGCATGGCGTGGCGCTGGGCTGGACGCCGCTCGTCGACGAACTGATCGACAAGGGCCTGCTCGTGCGCCTGCTGGACGCGCCCGTATCCACCGAGCGCGGCTACTTTCTCGTGCGCCCGCCCGCGCGTCCCGAAGCGCCGGCCGTGCAACGCTTTCGACGCTGGCTTTTCAGCGTCTGCGAAGCCGAAGCACTTCCATAAGCACCGGTTATGACCGAATAACGGGGCGGTGTCTTCACGCGCGTGATACCCGTGCACGATAGTGGCAGCTCGGAAGTCTGCTCGGCCACGCACAATAGTTCGGATTGCAAATCAGATTTCTGAATACGCTTATTCCGATGTCTGATATAGCAATTCGGTCTGACCGCGATGGCACTCTTGCCAATCCACGCGCCTACATCATGCAAACAAATAAAACGATTCCCTTTTCGCCCACCCTGCGCAGCATCGCCGCCCTGCTTGCGCTCGGCGCCGCCCCACTCGCTCATGCCCAAAGCAGCGTGACGCTCTACGGTATCCTCGATGCAGGCGTCACTTACGTCAGCAATAGCGGAGGCTCGCACCTGTTCGAATTCAGCGACGGCGTTTCCTATGGAAATCGGTGGGGCATCAAGGGTACCGAGGATTTGGGCGGAGGGCTTTCGGCGGTGTTCGTGCTGGAGAGCGGCTTTCACCTCGGCAATGGTCAACTCGGCTTCGGCGGCGCCGAATTCGGCCGCCAGGCCTACGTGGGGCTGTCCAATCAATGGGGCACGCTGTCGTTCGGCGACCAACTCGACATGACGGCCGAAATGGCCTACGCCTACAATATCTCCGCATGGGGCAGCGGCTACGCGATTCACCAGGGCGACTTCGACCGCTTCAACGGCGACCGCCTGCCAAATTCGGTGAAGTTCCTATCAAAGGACTTCGGTGGCGTCACGCTCGGCGGCATGTGGTCGTTCGGCAATGTAGCCGGTAGTTTCCATGAGAACAGCGCCTATAGCGTCGGAGCGCATTTTGCGCGCGGCAGCTTCACGATCGGCGCAGCGTATACGCAGCTGAATAATCCCAGCGGCATCTATGCATTCGATCCTTACGCGATGATCGGCACGCGCACCTTCCTGAGCCGGCCGACCGTGAGCGTGAACGCCGCCACGGGCGCGGTCACCGATCTCTACTCCAGCACAAGCTTTCCGGTAGATCGTCAGGGCACCTTCGGCGTGGGCACGAGCTACGCAATCGGCACCGTCACGCTGATGGGTAACTACACCTATACAACCATCAAGGCCTTCGGCAACAGCTCGCACATGCAGGTCGCCGAAGGCGGCGCAGACTGGCAGATCACGCCCGCCTTCAGCGCGATCGGCGGCTACCAGTACACGCACTTCGAAGGCCATCACTGGAACCAGCTTTCAGCGGGCCTGCATTACCTGCTGTCCAGGCGCACCGATGTCTATATCTCGGCAGACTGGCTCAAGGCTTCGCAGGGCGTGGACGCCGTGATCGGCTACAGCTTCGCGCCGTCGAGCACGTCCACGCAGGCGGATGTGCGTATCGGCATGCGTCATTCGTTCTAACGCGCCGGTGCATTTGCAATGCACGTTTGCTTCGTTCGCGCAGCGCAACGCTGACGCTAAGCTGGCCATATCTCTTGTCGAACAACGACCGCGAACGTCATTCGCGGACAACACACAGGACACTATCCAACATGAAACTCAAACAATTCGTTCACGCCATCGCCGCGCCAGCTGCCCTCGCGCTGCTCGTCGCGCACGGCGCCACCGCGCGCGCGGAAACTGTCAACATCGCCTATCAATACGGCGCCGATCCGGCGAAGCTCGCGCAAGCCAGCGCCGCTTATGAAAAGGCGACGGGATGGACCATCAACTGGCGGCGCTTCGACACCGGCGCCGACGTCGTGGCCGCTTTGGCCTCGGGCGACATTCAGATCGGCGATGTGGGTTCTAGCCCCTTTGCCGCCGCAGTGAGCCGGGGGGTGCCGGTCGAGGCTGTCGTGCTCAACGCTCTCACGGGCGGCTCGGAAGCACTCGTCGTGCGCAATGGCGCGCATATCGACAAGCCGCAGGATCTGATCGGCAAGACCATCGCCACGCCGTTCGTGTCGACCGCGCATTACAGCCTGCTCGCTGCGCTCAAGCATTGGGGCATCAAGCCGAATCAGGTCCATATCGTCAATCTGGGGCCGACGGAAACGGTCGCGGCCTGGTCGCGCGGTGAAATCGATGCGGCCTATACGTGGGATCCGGCACTGGGCAAGGCGCGCGAAAGTGGTCATGTTCTCGTGGATTCGGCGCAGGTCGGCAAGTGGGGCTCACCGACTTTCGATGTCTGGGCGGTGCGCAAGGACTTCGCGCAGGCGCATCCCGAGTTCGTGCAGAAGTTCGTGGGCGTGACGCTGAGCGCAATCTCAGACTATCGCGCTAACGGCAAGACGTGGACGCCCGCTTCTTCGCAGGTCGCTGCAATCGCGAAGCTCTCCGGCGCGAGCCCCGCCGACGTGCCACAACTGCTCGCAGGCAATCAATATCCGGACGCGGTGGAGCAGCGCTCGCCGACACTGCTCGGCGGCGGCACCGCGAAGGCCGTGGCCCAGACCGCCCGCTTCCTGGAAGAGCAGAAGAAGATCGATCAGGCGCTGCCCGATTACAGCGCATCAATCACGCCGCGCTTTGTTGCGGCCGCAAGGTAACCCGATCTAGAGCATGAAGGGCGCTCCCTGTATGCGTCGAGTCGGAGTAGGAATGACGGTCACCCATCACCCCCTCCACAGATCCGTACGTGCGGAATTACCGCATACGGCTCCTGCCTTGGGTCGTAACGATCAGACGCTGGGACGGATACGGATGGCAGATACGCACGGGAGGCAACCAGTGCAAGACGAGGCGCTCCATTCGCTGCCTGGTCAGTCGACAGGTCTGGCTGCGGCGTCGCAAGGTCCGATACCACAGGCGTGCAATGTGGCCCCGGAAGCGCCCGAGGCGCGAGCCGTTGCGTGGCACACCGAAGTACCGGGCATGCCCGGCCAC
>NZ_MCNV01000048.1 GCF_001718195.1 Paraburkholderia nodosa | reverse complement strand
CAGTCCTGATTCCAGGACACCGGGCAGGCCTCCCGAGGTAAGCACAACCGCCTTCACCACACACCCGCCTGATTTACCACCCCAGCCTTTGATGGTGGAGGACTTCGCGATCATTGGCTCGCTCGTCCGACCGGGTAGGCCTCATATCAGGTTTCTGTTCGTCAGGTCGTGACTTTGCTACACGCTTCCTTCAGACCCCGCCTCGCGACGACGCCCTTGCGTTTCACTGGTCCTTCGCCCCATCAGGCTGGACAGGGGACTTTCACCCCCAAGCTGTTGTGCATGCTCGGCACACCAATGAAAGCGCTGAGTCCAGCGCTAGCCAAAGTGCTGAAGCGGTTGCACTATCCGCTCGAGATAATGTTGGTGTACGTGCGTTGGTACGTGGCCTACCCGCTGAGCCTGCGCAATCTCGAGGAGATGATGTCGGAACGCGAGATCGCGGTCGATCATTCGACCGTGCACCGGCGGGCCATCAAGCTTTTGCCGGTGCTTGAAAAGGCGTTCCGCCGCTGCAAGCGCCCGGTCGGCAAGAACTGGCGGATGGACGAAACCTATGTGAAGGTACCGGGGTACATGGAAGTATCTCTACCGCGCCGTCGACAAGGCCGGCAACACGGTTGACTTCCTGCTGCGAGCCAAGCGGACAAGGAGGCGGCCCGACGGTACTTCGAGAAGGCCATCGATCAGAATGGCGCGCCCGAAACGGTAACCATCGACAAGAGTAGTGCCAATCTGGCCGGGCTGCGCGCCGTGAACGCCGAGCGTGAGACGCCCATCAAGATCCGCCAGGCCAAGTATCTCAACAATATCGTGGAACAAGACCATCGGGCGATCAAGCGCCGTACCCGACCCATCTTGGGATTCAAGGAATTTCATTGTGCCCGCATCTTGTTGAGCGGCATTGAACTCATGCATATGATCGCCAAGGGGCAGATGGAAGACGCAGGCGAACTCAAGCCATCGGCCGCCCGGCAATTCTACTCGCTGGCGATGTAAGCAATCCTCATCATATCGTTATCGTTCGCCCAAATCGTCTTACCGCGACAGAACCCCTGGCCGCAGCACAGAAAAATCGGCGAGCCCGGCTCCGACACTCCCGTGCGCCTTGAGAAATGCCTCGTTCGCGACCCAGACGTCAAAGAACTGGTCGCGTCGCTTCTGGTGCGGCAGCGCTGAAAACGCAGCGCGATCCGACTCACCCAGCACCCTATCCTGCAGGGTTTCCCAATTCAGCGACGCCGAACATTGCTCGATGTCGACGCCGACCCGGCGGCAATGCGACCAGGCAACGAGCGCAAAAGCACCGCTATGAGAAACGTTGAAATCGATCGTCGAGCCGGGACAGTTGCTGAGAAATGGCCGACCCATGGCTGACCGGGAGAAGTCAAGATCGCTATCACTGAAACCAACCTCTCGCGCAAGATGCGCCCGGAGCATGGAACGCGTAGCGGCGAACCGCACTGCGTCGCGCTCATTGCAGAAGCGACGCGCAGACCGAATTTCGTCGCGCGATAGCGCCGGAAAAGTCAACGTTCTCGGGGATTTTTCGAATTCGAGACCGGCAAGCAGTACGCGAACATCGTCGGGCACACCTACGCCTGTTTCGCGCCGGCAAAGAAACTGTTGATACATGGGCGTGTCACTCCAGGCCAGAACATCTCACGCATCCCATTGGTCGCTTCGAACCTCTTTCGAGCAGCAATGCGGCCTGCACATCGCGAAGCCGTCCGTAACGGACATGCCGGGACTCGCCGCGTTTTCGCGGATACCCGGTGGCCTGTCCCGTTTCGCGAGCTTGTTGCACAAGCTGAATCCTGCGGGGGAAGCAACCAGCCGGACGCGCATCGCTGCGGGACTACGACCTCGCGACGTCCCGTCCGTCATGTCTCCCGGCGACATCTCTCGCCAAGCCCGGTCAACACCGAACGCTTCCCAAAGGCATGGGACATCGACCCGACACATCACCCCGATCTGGGGTCCGCCTTCAGATTGACTACCGTCCTGCCATGCCCCCGCCCTTTTGCCAGCTCGTCCGCAGCATCGACGAGCTGTTCGAGCGATATCTCGCGAATCATGCTGTCGAGCTGTGAGCCTGGCACGCATTCCGAAAGCCGCTCCCACGCTTCGACGCGTCGCGGCGTGGGACAGCGCACCGAATCGATGCCAACGACGTTGATCGCGCGCAGCAGAAAGGGAAACACAGTGGTTTCAAGTTCGGTCCCACCACGAGTCCACAGACCGCCACATAGCCGCCGGATGCGAGCCGTGCAATCGCTGACGACAGCACGGGGCCGCCAACGGTATCGATGACACTCGCGAACAGTTCGAACATCATGCCGTGACGCCCGGGCTTGCACGCCACCGCGTAATCTCCGCGGCCGATGGTCCGGGCCGCGCCGAGCGACCTCAGATAGCTTTCGTGCTCGGGCCGCCCGGTCATTGCGACGACGCGATAGCCGAGTTGTGAGAGGATCACGATCGCGAAACTACCGACGCCCCCACTCGCGCCTGTCACGAGAATCTCTCCGGCCCGCGGGACGGACGTCGTGCGGTTCCAGAGCGAATGCGCAAAGCATTGACGTGAACCCGGCGGTGCCGATCCCCATCGCCCGCCTTGGCGTGAGACCAGGCGACAACGGGACGAGCCAGTCCGACTGGACGACCTGTGTCAAACCGCCCCAGTGACGCTCGCCTATCCCCCAGCCTGTCAGCACGACTGCGTCGCCCGGCTGGAGCCCGGGGCTGGCCGACGTCGCGACAACGCCGGCGAGATCGATGCCCGTATCGCTGGAAACGTACGAATAATCCCGCGATTGGCAATCGCCATCGCGTCCTTTTAGTTGACGCTTGAGTAATGGACGTCGACGACGACATCGCCGTCCGGCAGATTGTCGACGTTCAGCCATTCGATTGACGGTAGGACGCCATTGTCCGTTTCCTTCAGCATCAGTGCCTTGAGTCGGGATGTGCTCATTGTCATTGTGGTTCGCGCCGTGAAACGTCACGGCGACGCGATCTGTTTGGCGAACATGTCGGCAGAGCGCATGCCCGGCAACGCATCGACGAAGAAGTCCGCCTGCAAGGGCGCGCCCGCCTGCATGTCATAATGGGCGAAATCGCGCACGCCTGCGGCAAGCAGTACCTCGTCGTCGATGAAAAACCTGCCAGTGCATGTGGCTGCCGGCTGCGTGAGAATCGCGTACGCGGCGTCGGCAACGATTTCAGGCGTGCGCGACGCCGCGATCATGTCCTCGCCACCGAGCACGTTGCGCACCGCCGCAGTCGCAATCGTCGTTCTGGGCCACAGCGAGTTGACGGCAATTCCAAGGTCCGCGAATTCTGCCGCAAATGCGAGCGTGAACAGGCTCATCGTGTACTTTGCGATCAGGTACGGCGGGTAGTCACGAAACCACCTTGGGTTCGTCGACAACGGTGGCGACAGTGTGAGGATATGGGGATTTGACGACCTGCGTAGGTGCGGCACGCACGCCTGTACGCAGACAAACGTGCCGCGTCCGTTCACGCCATGCATCAGGTCGTAGCGACTGACAGGCGTGTCGAGTGTGCCGGTCAGGCGAATCGCGCTCGCGTTGTTGACCACGATGTCGATCCCGCCGAACGCTGCAACTGTCTCATCGACAACTGCCTGCACCCGCGCTTCGTCGCGGATATCGGCGACGAGCGGCAACGCATGGCCACCTGCGTCCTCAATTACTTTCGCAGCCGTGTAGATCGTCCCTTCGAGATGGGGATGTCGCGTCGCGGTCTTCGCGGCGAGCGCAACATTGGCACCGTCGCGGGCTGCGCGCACCGCGATCGCGAGACCGATGCCGCGACTACCCCCCGACATAAACAACGTTTTTCCGGCAAGGTTCATGACTGCTCCTTTCGCCTACGTCTGCGTCCGTGTTGGACATCGTGCTACACAGGGTACGGTGATGCGAATGATCCGTCATGCGGCCCGTTCATCCCGTTGCGCTACGGCTTTCAGGTCCGGACGCGGGCCGGGCAATGCACCGCGGTCCACGGGCATTCCATCGATCTCTGGAACATGCTTGCGCATCGCCCGCTCTAGTTCTGGCACACTACGCCGCACTGCGAGCCAGACGAGCTTCCTCAACCGTTCCGGGTTGCGCTGGTGCATCAGGTAGTCGACGCGCGCGCCGATCAGCCGCCACGGAAAGTCCGGTAACCTCAACCGGTACTCTGGACTGAGACAGGTCCATGTGTAGCCGATCATTTCAATGTTGCGCACGACAGCGTCCTGCATCATGTTCGACGCCATGAATGCGCGACGGCCCTCCCGTGTATATTCGCGAATGCGCCGGAGCCGGTGCTTCATTTCCTTCAGGTACTGTAGATCGTCGTCCATTTGCGCCCCCTCCCGCGTCACCATGAAGCTCCGCTCATTGCAGGTCGGCGAGCAAGCCAAGCATTTGCCGCGAAATCGTATCGAGCAATGCCGACTGCGAATCGCGCAGATAGAAGTGGCCGCCCGGAAAGACACGCACTGCCGCGACGCGCTCGACCCCCCTCCAGCGCTCAAGTTCGGCGGCACGCACAACAGGGTCGTCTGCACCGCCGAGTACGGTCACCGGACAGCGTAGTTGCACCACGGCGGGCCGGTAAGCATCGAGCAGCGTCATGTCGGCGCGCAACACGCGCACGAATTCCTGTGCGAATTCGGCGTCGCGCAACAGCCCGTCGGGCAGGCCGCCGTATCGCGAAACCGTCTGGAGCAACTCCGTGTCCGTCACCTGGTTCACGAAACGTCCCGGATGCGGCGCAGGTTTAGGCAGCAGCCACGACGACACGAACAGATGCACGGGCGCGCACGTGAGCCGCATCGCCACCTCGAACGCGATCGCCGCCCCCATACTGTGTCCGAACAACGCAAACGGTCGGCCAAGATAGGGCTGCATCGCCGCTGCGACCTCGTCTGCAGCCTGGTCCATGCGAGTATGCGGAACCTCGTCGAGCCGGCTCTCGCGCCCCGGCAACTGGACAGCGAACACATCGATCGCAGGTTCGAGGAGGCGACGCCAGCCGCGAAACGCCGACGCGCCACCGCCGGCATGCGCAAAACAGAACAGCGACAGCCGCGCTGTCGTCGTCGGGGTCGCCGAGGGGAACCACCGCGTCGTCATTACGGGCATCATTGTCATCGGTGTTCACCCGGCAAGCGCGTCCGAAATCGCATCCAGAATGAACGCGCGATCGTCGACGACGCCGAAATGCGCCCCGTCGCGTGTAAACAGGCTGAACTCACCTGTTGTGAAATCGCGCCACGCGAGCGCGTCCTCGTGCGTCACATAGATGTCGTCCTTGCCCCGAAAGCTGGTGATCGGCACGGACCACGGCGAACGCGGCACAAACACGTAGCGGCTTGCCATCTCGAACTCCGCCCGCACGACAGGCAGCACGAGCTCGCGCAACTCCGGAATCGCGAGC
Organism: Paraburkholderia nodosa; assembly: GCF_001718195.1. Classification (GTDB taxonomy): domain Bacteria; phylum Pseudomonadota; class Gammaproteobacteria; order Burkholderiales; family Burkholderiaceae; genus Paraburkholderia; species Paraburkholderia nodosa_A. The sequence goes on along the minus strand of NZ_MCNV01000048.1, from coordinate 20,741 downwards.
ATCCGCTCGGTCGCCTCGATCTGGAAGTGACGCAGCGCTTCCGCGAGGACGTCATCCGGTTGCCGGTAGAGCGGTGCGATAATATCGAATTCACGCAGTTCGACAAGCGTCGCCGCGAGCCTGCGCTCGAACGCGGCATCGGCAACGAGGCGGTGCGGCGGACGCGCACCCGATGCGAACAGGTGCGCGGGTGTAACGCCCTCGCGCTCGATCAGTGCACGCGTCGTTTCGTACATGGTCAGACCGCCGACACAGTGCCCGAAGAATGCGACCGGCCGGTCCAGCAGCGGACGCAGCTCGGCGAGCAGACCATCGACGAACGCGTCGATCCGGTTCACGGGCGGCTCGCTAATCCTCGAGAGCCGGCCGGGCGGCTCGACCGCAAGGATCTCCGCATCCAGGCCTGTCGCATCTGCCCACGCGCGGTAGACGGCTGAACCGCCACCTGCGAACGGAAAGCAGATCAACCGGTAACGCGCCTCGGGATTCGGCCGGATCCGGACAAGCCATCGTTCGGCCGGCACAGTCGCCGAAGCCGCCGTGCTCAAGGTGGTCTGTACAAGCGCAGGCATCGCTGCCCCCATCTGTTCGGGTACGGCGTCGTCGCTCTCAACCTTGACCTTCGGTAGCAGTTCGTCGACAAGCTGATCGAGACTTGGCCCCTTGAGCATTGCTGCGGCTGGCAATCTCACGCCAATGGCCGCATCGAGCTGGTTGATCAGTGTGATCGCCATCAGCGAATCGAGACCTAGCTCGCGAAGCGGCTGTGTCGAATCGAAAGCGCCCTTGACTTCAAGGATGGCGCGGACCATCTGACCGACGATGTCGCGCAGCACGTCACGCCGTTCGTGGTCCGGCACCGATCCCAGCCGCGTATTCACCTGGGCGCGCGTGAAGAGGGCGCTGGCAGCAGGCGCTGGCGCACCACGCACGAGCCGCTCAAGCAGGAGCGGGCGCCTGGGGTACTGCGCGGCCCATTGCGGCCATTCAGTGATCGAAACGATGCTCTGCTGGACCCCGCGCGCGAGAATCGCGTGCAGCAGCGCGATCCCTTCTTCTGTTTCAATGTACACTGTGCCGCGCGCGCGCCAGATTGCCGCGCCCCGTTCTCCTGACTCAGTCGCAAGACCCTCACCGCCCCACGGCCCCCAGTTGATCGCCTGCGCCGGCAGACCGAGCCGGCGCCGATATTCGGTCAGACCGTCGAGAAATGCATTACCGGCAACATAATTCGCCTGCCCCATCGCCCCCGTCACGCTCAGCACGGAGGAGAACAACACAAAATGATCGAGCGGCAGGTCACGCGTCGCGACGTGCAGCGCCCAGCCACCGAGCACCTTGGGACCGGTCGTTCCCGCGAACCTGTCCCAGTCCATCTGTGCTAGCACGCCATCGTCAAGATTGCCTGCACAGTGGAACACGCCCTTCAGTGCCGGTAGCTCGGCCCCGATCTGCCGGATCAGCACATGCGTGTCCGCCTCGCGCGTGATGTCGGCCTGCCTGACGACCACACTCGCCCCCTGCTTTTCCCAACGCTCGAGAACCGCCCTGGCCTGTTCGCCTGGGGCGCGACGCGCCGTCAACACCAGATGCCGGACGCCCTGCGCGGTGATGAGCCAGTCCGCGACCTTCAGACCGAGCGCCCCCAGCCCTCCGGTAAGGAGATAGGTCGCGGCCGGATCGAACGGCGGAACAATCCGTTCGGGCGCCGGTTCGTCATCCTGATCGAGGCGCACGGCATAGCGGCGACCCGCGCGCAACGCGACCTCATTTTCGCCGTCAACGGCGAACAACTCCGCTGCCAGTGCTGCGGCGTCTTCTTTCCCGCCGATGTCAATCATCCCGGCCCATAGTTCGGGATATTCGAGCGCGGCAACACGTCCGATGCCCCAGACTGACGACTGCAGCGGGTCGCCGCCGGGCGCGCGCGCCACAGGGGCGTGCGCGCCGCGCGTGACGAGCCAGACGCGTGGCGCGGCCTCGATGTTCGCTTCGGCGAGCGCACGCACGAGCGCAAGCGTACCGCCACTGAAGCGGCGCTCGGCCGCGGCGAGTGCGTCGACTGAGGTGGCCTCGTCCACGCGCTCGCCGAGCCCATGCAGGAGCACCACACCAACGGAGCCGGTCCCGTCGGGGTGCGCGGACAGCGCGGTGCCGAGCGACGCCTGCACGTCGCCGTCCGTGCCGCTTTCCGGAAGCGGCAGCACGGACGTATGGTGTCCGAGTGCACGTAGCCGTGCGTCGAGCGCGTCGGCAATGCCGAGATCGGAACTGGTGACGATCAGCCAGTTCGACGGTCCGGCCGCAGGCGCGTCCTGCAGCGGCTGCATGGGCCGCTCGATCCATTCGAGCCGATGCAGCGCGCGATTGCGTGAGTTGACCTGCGGCGAAATCTGCGTGCGCGTGATCGGTTTCACCGTCAGTCCACCGAGCAGTGCGACGGGAGCGCCGTCATCGCCGTAGATCTCAATATCCAGTGTGACGACGTCCGCCTGCGCCGGGCGCCGTTTCGCCCGTACCCATACGTGCCCGGCACCCGTGCGCTCGATCTCGAACCGTTCGACTGAAATCGGCAACCATGTGCCTTCCGGTTTCGGTTCTAGGCCGGTAAGGCTACGGTACTCGGGTACGAGCGCGGGATAGATATGCAGGCACGCGTCAAGCAGAGCGGGATGCAGCGGATACGCGGCCACTTCGAGATGCGCGGGCAGTTCCACCCGGCCCAGCGCTTCCTCATCGCCCTGCCACAATGCGACGATGCCGCGAAAGCCCGGGCCGTAGCCGAATCCGAGCGGTGCGATCGCCTCGTAGTATCGCAACGGCTCGATCGGCACCATCCTTTCGAGGTCTGCCGATGCGGGTAACGGCATCGTGATCGGCGCGAGGCGTGGTGCGGCACGCGCACACACCCGCGCGCGAAGGTGGCGCCGCCACGCGTCGTCAGTCGCACTGCGGCTGACGAGTTCGGCATCAATGTCACTCCCATCGCCTTGCAGAACGACCTGAACGGCGCGCGCGCCGTCATCGGGGACAACGAGCGCATCGTCGTACGTCAAAGATTCAACCGACACGGGCGCGCCTGCAAAACGCTCGTTCCCGGCCACCGCGAGGGCAACCAGCCCCGCTGTCACCGGTAGCACTGCCATCCCGAAAATCCGGTGATCGGTGAGCCACGGTACCGTGTCGAGGTCGTAGGTCGCGGCGAACTGCCACGCGGCGAGCGGCGAGAGCAGACGCCTGCCCGGAATATCGCCTCCGGGTCCCGTTGCGGTACCGACCGCAAAACCAATGTTTCCCGCCGGCACGCCGCGGCCCGCGTCGAGCCAGTAACGCTCGCGCTCGAACACACAGGTCGGGGCGGACACGCGGCACCGCGAGTACGGTGCGTCGAACGCACGCCAGTCGACTGGCGTGCCGCTGCGCCACAGCGCGGCAAGCGACGCCGTCAGCTCGCTCCATTCACGGTCGGGTCCGATCGAGGCGAGGAAGCGCCGCTCGCCTGCTTCGCCATCGCCCAGAATCTGCTGCGCGAGCGACACGAGCGTCGTGCCGGGGCCAACCTCAACGAAATCGACAATGCCAGCCTGTGCGAGCGTGCGCACACCGCGAATGAAACTCACCGGCTGCAGCGCGTGATCGCTCCAGTACCGGGGTGTCGGCGGAGCGTCCGCGAAGGCGCCAGTCAGGTTCGCAACGAGCGGGATCGTCGGCGCGGCCGCGCAATAGTTGCCCGCAAGCGCTTCGAGCCCAGTCGCAGCAGGCGCCATCAAAGGCGAATGGAATGCATGCGAGACGCTCAGCTCCCGCCCGCCGATGCCCGCCTGCTGCGCACGCGCGAGCACTTCGGCGACGGCCTCTGCGCGACCCGACACGACCGTGTTCTCGGGCCCGTTGTACGCAGCGATGCCAATTGCCTGCGGGTCGCAAATGTCAAGCAGTTGCGCGACCGTCTCTCCCCCTGCGAAGAGCGCGGCCATCGCACCGCCCTTCGGCAACGCCTGCATCAGCCGGCCGCGGGCCGCGATCAGCGCAATGCCTGTCTCGAGGTCATAGCAGCCGGCCACACAGGCCGCCACGTATTCGCCAACGCTGTGCCCAAGCACTGCGTCCGGCATGATGCCCCACGACCGCCAGAGTTCGGCAAGCGCCCATTCGACTGCAAAGAGCGCTGGCTGCGCATACGCGGTCTGGTCAATGCGCGCTTTTGAGCGCGCGTCCCCATACAGGACCGACAGCAGCGGCTTGCCGAGATGCGGGCGCAACAATGTGTCGCAGCGGTCAAGCGCAGCGCGGAATACCGGCTGCGTTCGATGCAGCGCGGCCGCCATCCCGGCGTACTGCGCGCCCTGCCCGGCAAACAGGAACGCAAGCGGGCGCTTGCCAAGGCGCTCCACCGACGGGGGCGCAGCGAGTTGCGCCGCCAGTTCGCTCGCTGTGCCGCCGATCGCCGTCAGCCGCCAGTTGAACGGCTGGCGCCCGGTATTCGCGGTATGGCAGAGGTCGGCAACCGGCTTGTCTGTCGTCGCAAGAGACTGGCGCCATCGGTCCGCGAGCGCTCCGAGCGCGCGCCCGGAGCGGGCAGACAGCGTGAGCACGTGCAGCGGACGGTCGTCCTCAACGGTCGTCGGCGCCCGAACGGGTGCCTCCTCAAGCACGGCGAACGCATTTGTGCCGCCAAGACCGAGCGAATTGACGGCCGCGAACCGCGGCGCAGCGCCGCGCGGCCAGTCGCGCAACGCGGTGTTCACGAAGAACGGGGTCTGCGGGAACGCAATCCTGGGATTCGGTGTATCGAAGTTCAGGCTCGGTGGAATCTGCCCGCGATCGAGTGCAAGCGCGACCTTGATCACGCTTGCGATCCCCGACGCCTGTTCGAGATGTCCGATATTCGTCTTCACCGAACCGACCGCACAGAACGCGCTGTCCTGTGTGTGGCGCCGGAACGCCTTTGTCAGCGCATCGATTTCGAGCGGATCGCCGACTACCGTGCCGGTGCCGTGCGTCTCGACGTAGCCCACTGCCCGTGGCGCAACGCCCGCGCAGGCGAAAGCGTCGAGCATCGCCTTCGCCTGCCCGCTCACGCTCGACGCCGTGTAACTCACTTTCGACGCACCGTCGTTGTTGATCGCCGTGCCGCGGATCACCGCATAGATGTGATCGCCATCCGCACGCGCGTCTTCGACGTGCTTGAGCACGATCGCGCCCGCGCCGCTGCCAAACACCGTGCCTTGCGCACGCGCGTCGAACGCGCGGCAATGCCCATCCGGAGACAGGATATCGCCCTGGCGCGCCGTGTACCCGGCGATGTGCGGCACGCGTACGGTCGACGCCCCGGCGATCGCCATGTCGCATTCACCGTTCAGGATGCTGCTGCATGCGAGATGGATCGCGACGAGTGACGTCGAGCATGCAGTCTGCACCGTGACACTCGGCCCCGTCAGGTTCAGCTTGTACGACACACGCGTCGCGAGAAAATCCTTGTCGTTGCCGATGTGCTCGACACCGCCCGTCGAGCCGCGCAACGCAGGGTTCGACGCGAAGTAGCTGCTGACCACGCCGCCCGCGCCAGCGAACACCCCTATCGAACCGTCATACGTATCTGGCCAGTAACCGGCATCCTCGAGCGCATCGTGGACAACTTCGAGAAAGACGCGGTGCTGCGGGTCGATCACGCGTGCTTCGCGTGGCGAATATTCGAACAGGCCCGCGTCGAAGCGGTCAAAGTCGTCAATGACGGGCGACGCTTTCACGTAACCGGGCGATGCGAGCTGCGCGGGGTCGACCCCCGCGCGCAGCAGCGCGGCATCATCGAAGAAACGAATGGACTCGACACCATCGATGAGATTCTGCCAGTACGCTTTCCAGTCGCTCGCCCCCGGCAACCGGCAGCCGATCCCGACGATCGCGATGCCACGACTGGAGGACGACGGAGAAGTATTCGCTCCGTCGTTGGGCGTGTGCGTGGTCGCGTCCGTCATCCTCGCGCCCCCCGCCGTTGTCGGCGACGCTCGCTTGCCGCCTGCGCATCGGCCAGTTCGTCATTCGGGTCGGCTAGCCCCGTGTCGTCGAAGAGCCGCAGATAGGCGCCAACGAGCTGCCCGACAGTCTGGACCGACGTGATCGGCACGAGGGTCTGGAACGGATCGGCGCCGAACGTCAGTTCCAGATCGAACACAAGCTGGGCGAGATCGAGCGAACTCAGGCCGAGCGTCGCATTCAGCCTGTCGTCCTCACGCAGTTCTCGCGCCGGCAGCCCGCGCTGGCTCATGATCTTGCTCACGGCACCATGGACGAGCCGCTCGGTCTCGTGGCGCTCAAATCGTTGATTCAGCATGTGATGCCTCCGTCCACGGCGACCGTCTGCCCCGTGACGAACGAGGCGCGATCGGATATCAGAAATTCGACGACGTTTGTGATGTCGGTCGTATCGGCGAGCCGGCCGAGCGGGGTGCGTCGCGCAATCCGCGCACGCGCCTTCTCGTCGAGGTGCTGCACCATATCGCTTTCGAAGTAACCGGGCGCGACCGAATTGACACGAACGTTGCACGCACCGAGTTCGCGCGCAAGGCTGCGCGTCAGGCCATCGAGCGCCGCCTTCGTTGCGCTGTAGACGGCGACCCCCGCGTGGCCACGAATCGCGTTCACCGACGCAATGTTCACAATCGCGCCGCGGTTCGCTCGGAGCATCCACTTCGTGCAGCTTTGCGTGAGCAGGATCGTGCCAGTCAGATTGACCGCGATCATCTGTTCGATCGCATCCTCGCGCATCAGCGCCAGGAGCCCGTCGTGACTCACGCCTGCATTGTTCACAAGCGAGCTGACGCCACCCCAGCGGTCCGCCACGCCCGCAACGAACTGCGAGACCGCCGCGCTGTCGGTACTGTCAACTGCTTGCCAGTGAAACCGCGCGGCGTGCGTGTCGCGTTCGATCAGATCGTCGATGTCGCCGGTGCGCGCACGGCTGAAGGTCGCGACCCGCCGGCCAGCGCTCAGACACGTGCGCACCAGCGCAAGCCCCAGGCCCCTGCTTCCTCCACTGATGATAACTACGTCGTCTGCATCGCTCATACGGGCTGCTCCGTCGGTCGTGACACTCTGGCTTTCTTGAACCTGTCGTTATGATGCACGCCGTCATCGACATCGATATGGACCGGCACCTTGAAACGTTCGAGGCGGCCCGCGCAGAAATCCCGGAGCCGGGCGGCAAGCATCGCCGGCGCCTCCGGCTCGATCAAGGATACGCGCGCGACGACGACGTGTCCGGTCACCGGATTGGGCCGGCCCGACACCGTCACGTCGCGGACGTTACCGGCAGCGAGCAGCGTGCTCTCAACTTCGCCCGGGTAAACCTTTTCGCCGCCAACATTGATGATCTCCGAGCGGCGCCCGAGCACGCGCACATACTCGCCGTCAGTCTCGACGACATCCTGGGTGTTGAACCACCCTTGCTCATCGAAGGGCGACGAGGCATTCAGGTAGCCGAGCATCGCCGTTGCGGAACGTACCCACAGTACGCCGTCAACGATCTTGTGTTCGAACCCGTCCGTGCCGAGCTTCATCCACAACGAACCCGCGCCTTTCGATTGCGTTGGCAGGATGCCAAGCTCGGACAGTCCGTACGTCTGTTTCAGCTTCACACCGGGCAGTGCGCCGTGCAGCGCGGCAAGGGTCGTTTCGGGCATGGGTTCAGTGCCGTATGTAATGAGCCTCAGCGACGACAGGTCGTAGCGCGCCGCAACACCGCCAATCAGCATCATGTTAATGAACGTCGGACTGGTCGGCAGCAACTCGACACGGTAGCGCGCGATCGCTTCGCACACCGCATCGGGTGTCCGCGTAGCCGGCGTCACAATCGTCCCACCCTGGCACAGCACGTTCAGCAGCGTGTTGATGCCGCCGATGTGATCGAGCATCAGAAAGACAAGCGTGATGTACGCGCGGCCCTTCGCCCGTTCGAGCCTCGCTGCCATCCGGTCAAAGTCAAGCAGGGAAGCCTTGCTTCGGCCTGTGGAGCCGGAACTGAAGAGAATCAGGCCAGCGGCACCTTCCGCGCGCAACTGCCGGATCAGCGGATGCGCGGTAACGGGCATCGACCGGCGTTCAACTCGGGGAGCACCTGCCACGTCGAACATGATGACGAGGCCGACCTCCGCAATCTCAAGAAACTCGTCGCGCTTCACGCCGGCAGACGCAATGGGCACGATGATCGCTCCGGCAAACGCGAGTGCGAGCAGCAATGCGCAGACATCAGGCGCATAGTCACCGCACACGGCCACCGTGTCACCGCGCCTCACGCACCAACGGTCGAGTTCGCCGTGCCAGAAATCGATCCGCTTGCCGAATGCATCATAGGTGACGGTCTCGCCTGCCGACACGAGACACGGACGCGGACCGAAAGAACGAATGCGCTGCTGCAGAAAGGTCGTCATCGCGAGCCTACCTCGACGCGTGAGAGACGACGGCGCCGTCGCTCGCCGATCCGCACGCTGCCATTTTGACCGCAGCCGTCATCGCCTGCCGTAGCGGCTGGCCGAACAGCCTGCCAACGACGTTCTCGTCGATCACCACGCGCAGCACCGACTGGTACGACACAAGCGACGCGACGCCAACGTCGATCGCAAGAGCGCTGATGCGCAACTGCGCGTCAGCGAGCCTGCGGAACGCCTCGTTCGAGTCGCTCAGGCCCTGTACCCATTGCTGATAGACGGTCGCCTGACTCGGAATGACTGCATTCAACATCGTGTAACCCCCTATCGAAAACAAGCGCGCACGCGGCACCGCAGATGCCGGCGTGCATCGCTGTGAAATACGGGCGACAAGCCCTGTCAGGATGGTGGACGGCTGGCATGACTGCGACGATCGAGCGCGTCGTGTAAGGCGGAGAGTTCGTCTTCGATCTCGTCGCCGCGATAGTAGAGAAAAGCGCCCGTCTCGCCGCCGACGAGGACTTCGAGATAAGGTTCGGGTTCGGCCAAACCCGCATCGCAACCAGCATGGAGGACGTCCACGCTGTCACGCAACGATTCACCGACCGTCGTCACGACCGAAGCGAGACCGAGCGTACGCAACCGGTCCGCCCATACGGCGAGCCCCCTTTCCCCACTGCCTGCGACGATCGGTACGTAAAGGCAGAACGAGCGCTCGTCGAGCCAGCTCGCGTGCCCGTCAAGATCGGGATACGTGGCATTCGCCTCAGGACACGTCCGGGACGAGTGTGTGGAAACAGGCTCCGCCTGCGCGACGTCCTCTGATGCGCTACGTATCACACTATGGCGACGCCGACCGGACGACAGCCCGATGAGGCGCGCAACCACTGCCGGCCATGCGCGCGCAAAAAAGGATCGGTTCGCTTGCCCCATTGAATGCTCCTTCGTCCCCGGAGTGAATCCGGTCAAATTGTGGCGATCCGATAACACGTGCGATTGCGGCGCAGCGTTTACGTGTCGCCCCGCGAATTGCGGGTGGCATCGAGCAGCCACAGGGATTTTCAATGCAACGGGAATCCTAAATCTCTTCCGTTCGTGAATCAGACCGCCGAATACGCGTTGAGCAAACGACGCGTACACTGACACTCCAGGCTCGTCGGCGTGAGGTACCGCGCCCGCATTGATCATAGGAGAAAATCCGGAAGGTACAAAACCTCGACCGCATAAAATTCTGCTCTGCGGTGATCTGTCGCAATACGGCGGTCTGCTATGCTGACGGCCCTTAATGTGTGACTTGATCGATGACCGAGAAGCTCAATCCGAGCTGTGGCAAAAGTACTCAAACAGTTGCATCACCCGCTAGACGTGATGTTGCTGTGTTTTGTTGCAATAGGTCGAGTCGGCTATGATGTTCGTAACAAGACGAACGACTGAAAGCTGGATGAAGACGCTGAATCCGACCGTGGCCCGCGTGCTCAAACGCCTGCATTACCCGCTTGATGTGATCCTGACTTGCGTGCGCTGGTATGTGGCCTATCCGCTCAGTCTGAGAAACCTGGAAGAATGATGGCGCATCGAGGCATCTCAGTGGGGCTCTGGTGCAAATAGGGCCGGCGAATGGGTTAGAGTTGTCGGAACAAAACAAACCGACGAGCCGCGATGAACAAGCTGAAGAGTCCGGAGAAGTTGTTCGGCGGACGCCATTTTGATCGGGAGATCATCATTGTGTGCGTTCGCTGGTACCTACGCTACAAGCTCAGCTTTCGCGATCTGGTCGAGTGATGGTCGAACGGGCATTGTCGCTGGCTCACACGACGATTCTGCGCTGGGTGAGGCGTTATACACCCGAGTTCGTCAAACGCTGGAACCGCTTTGCTACACCTGCGGCTCGCTCGTGGCGTACCGATGAGACCTACCTGAAGATTCGCGGCAGGTGGGTCTACCTGTACCGGGCAGTGGATCGGGCTGGGCAGACGGTGGACTTCATGCTCAGAGTCCGACGCGACGTGGCTGCGGCCAAAGCTCTTTTCAGCAAGGCCATCAAGCGTCTGGGCCAGCCGCTGCAGACCATCACGCTCGACGGCTATGCCGCCTCACACCGCGCGGTACGCGAAATGAAGACCGATGGTCTGCTGGCTGAAGACACGAAGGTCCGCTCCTCAAAATATCTGAACAACGGGATCGAGCAAGGCCATCGCCACATCAAGTCCAGAACGAACGTGATGCCTGGTTTCAAGCGATTCGGGAGCGCCGCGACCACGATTTCAGGAATCGAGTTGACGCATCGCATTTGCAATGGGCAGTTCGATCTCGCGAAGCTCGGCCTCAAGGAGGAACGCCATACAGTCGCGGTTGCATTCGCATATGCAACAGACAACTTCTTGCCGGGGCCTGCGCCGATTTTTTTTGGCCCCGGCTCGGCGCGCACGATAGCGGTCAAGCATTGCGTCGGTGCTGGGCGCGCGCAGCACCGAGCATTTTAACGAAGGCGCCCGGAAATTGCCGCCACTCCCGCACGGGTAGCCGCACTCACTCCTTCAGAAGGTCAATCAGCGCACGACCAAGTGGATCAGGACTTCGCTCATAGGTCACCAGCCTTATCCCCGGCAATTCGGGCCAGGCACCATTGCCTTGCGGCAAGGTAACAAGTCCGTCGTCCAGCGCGGATTCGCAAAGGACCGAAATGCCAAGGCCCTCCTTGATGCGGGACTGGACACCGACGACGCCACTCAAAGTCAGCGCTTCTCGCCATTGGATCGTGCCCGAATTGAGCGCCGAGATGGCAGCAGCTCTGAACGCGCAGGGAGCGGGCAGCAGGCACAGGTCAACCAAGGGTGGTGGGACGTCCAGATCTTGAGCCGCGACCCAGTGCATCTTTTCCTCGCGAAACAGGTGAGGTGAGCCGCGACCCTCCTGCTCCTTTACGAGAACGACATCAAGGTCACCGGCATCGAACGCACGTAGCAACTCCTCACTAAGCGCTACCCTGACGCTCAGCTCAACCCGCGGGAGCAGTCGACGAATCCGGCCTAACAGTTCCGGCAGCCGGTGAGGAACAAGATACTCGACGATGCCCAGGCGCAGGCGCCCTTCGAGGTTCCTTCGGCCAACCATACCGACAGCCTCATCGTTCAGACGCAGCAGACCGACAGCGTAGTTGAGGAACTGTTCCCCGGCAGTAGTTAGCTCGACCTGGCGACTGTTGCGGGAAAAAAGCTCGACCCCGAGTAAATCTTCAAGCCGCTGAACCCGCGTGCTGATCGCGGACTGCGATCTGCAAAGGCGCTTCGATGCACCGGTGAAGCTCCGCGCATCCGAGACAGCAACGAAGCAGCGGACGAGGTCTATGTCAAGGTCTCGCACATCAATCTCCAATAACGATAGCTGCGATTGGTATTATGCGTTCTTCAGCTTGATGGCTCCGCGATACGATTTCCTCGTTACGAAAATGAATGGAGAACGCGATGCAAGCTGTCTGGTATGAGCGGGTCGGACCCGCACGCGAGGTGCTAGTGAACGGGGAGCGTCCAATGCCGTCCCCCGGTCATGGGGAAGTCCTTGTGCAACTCCATGCGTCGGGCGTCAACCCCTCGGACGTCAAGGCGAGGGCGGGGGCTCGCGGCGGGAAGAGCGACCTTGCCTTTGCGTTCGTCATTCCACACAGCGACGGTGCCGGGATCGTTATCGAGTGTGGCCCTGGATGCAACCGGCTCACCCCTGGAAGCCGCGTCTGGGTAAGCAATGGGCAGTGGCGACGGGCTTCCGGCACCGCTGCCCAGTACATTGCGATTGACGAGAAGCTGGTCTTCCCGCTCCCGGACAACGCCTCCTACCTGGTTGGCGCAGCACTGGGCATTCCAACCCTCACGGCGTGCCACGTCACGACAGCTTTCGGCGACGTGGCCGGGCGCACCGTCCTGATCAGTGGCGGAGCCGGCACAGTCGGACGGCTGGCCGTGCAGTTCGCCAGGCAGGCAGGCGCGTTCGTGGTCGCATCCGGACATGGCTCAGCTGATGAAAAACGCATCACCAGCGCTGGTGCCGATGCCTTCGTTGACTACACGAGCCCCACCTTCGTTGCGGACGTGCTCGATGCGACAAATGGGCGACTAATCGATCACGCCGTTGAAGTCGAATTCGGCGCCAATGTGGAGTCTCTGGCCGATCTGCTCTCGGATCGCGCGACAGTGGTGACCTATGGCTCAGCCAGGGTGATGCGGCCGGAGATACCGTTCTACAAGTTTCTGTTCAAGGGCATCGAGCTTCAGTTCGTGCTGGTTTATTTGCTCACACCCGGGGAACGAGCCGACGCAGCTATGCGCATCAATCATCTTCTGGAGCTGGGGACGCTCGACGTACCAATCCATGAGGTACTGCCGCTTCGGGATTGCGCACGCGCGCACGAGCTGGTCGAGAGCGGACAGCGCACAGGTGCGGTTATTCTGGACGTGGAGAACGTCGCATGACTATATCTCTGTCGGACTGCCGCATGAAGATCACCCTGTTCACAGGACGGACCAGTTATCGGCCTGGCGATCGCTCGGGTTATGTTGGTTGGGGGTTCCTGTATCTCCGGCACAGCCGCAGTTGCGCGTCCCAGGCCCGATCGATGATCGCCTTTGGAATTCCTTCGTGTCGCCGCTGGATATCAATGCTCACGCGTGCCGAATGACGGTAGCTCCACGCGGATTCGACCAGCAGCTTTCTTGCGTAACTGTTTCCTGTCTTTGTGATGCTGCCTTGTCGCCGTTTGCCACCTGACGAATGTTCCGACGGCGTCACGCCAAGCCACGCCATCAGTTGGCGTGGATGCTCGAAGCGCGACAGATCGGCCAGTTCGGACACAAGGCCGACAGCCGACGTGAAGTTAATGCCCCGCATCGACTGCAGCGCAAGCACAGCGGGATAGAAACGCCAATCTGCAACGGCTTCACGCAGCGCGGTTTCCAGTCGTTCGCATTGCGCCAAGCGATCCTCGATCGTGCGGCGGTGCTCGTTGAATGCCAGTTGTTGCCAGCCACTATCGAACGAGAATGTGCTAAGCCAGCGGCGGTGAGCAGGCCCCCAGTCCGCTCGTCCAAAGTAATTCACACCATGCTGGAGCAGGAACGATTTCAGCCGGCATCGCGCCTGCTTGAGGTCTTCTCTGGCTGATGACCAGGCACGGGCCAGATCGCGAAACGCTTCATCTTCCATCGTTGGCACATGCACGGCGGACAGGTCACCGGCTCGCAGTGAGCGCACCAGCTTGATTGCGTCGCGGCGGTCTGTCTTGACGCGCTCACCCGGCTTGCGTGGGATGAGCGATGGTGCGCACACCATGCAGTCGAAGCCTTTGTCGATCAGCCGTCGATAGAGGCCATAACCGCATGGGCCTGCTTCGTAGACCACGCAAATGTGTCGTGCTTTGCACCGCAGCCGTTTGCATAGGCGATCAACTTCGATCTGTGTCGTACCGATCTTGCCGAGCAACTCTACGTCGCCCATATCGACCGAGTAGGCAACCATGATCGAATCCTTGTGAACGTCGAGCCCTACGTACAACGTGCTATCGTCGTGCATGCTAGCCTCCGTGTCGGAAACAGACCGTTGAGCGGCGGATCCGTCCCCACTCAATGCGGCTCTGGCAGCCATGCTAACCCGCGCTTACATCCGCACGGCGGCTAGCCTCGCCTCACGGGGAGTCATACTGACTTGCTGATTCCCAGCAGGACCACCTTGCCGCCGGAGCCCGTTTGTCGGGGTACCAAGCCGAGCCACGCCGCGAATTCGCGGCCTGATCTGAATGACTTTGAGTCTCCCATGGTCGCAACCGCGGCGGTCGCCGTGAGCAGGCCTACACCCGGTATGGCGGCAATGCTCTTGCTCGCCTTGTCCTCTTTCATCCACGCCTGCAAACGTCGCTCGATCGTGGCAATCTGTTCATCAAGCTTGCTCAAACCCGCGTCTACAACCGCACGGCGGCCAGCCTTGCCGAATGGAAGTCATACTGACTTGCTGATGCCCAGCAGCACGTTCTTGCCGCCGCTGGAGTTCTGTCGGGGTACCAGACCGACCCACCCCGCAAGTTGCCTGGCATTCCTGAAGCTCATTGCGTCACCGACAGACGCGACGAGCGCGCTCGCGGTAAGTGGCCCGATGCCGGGGACACGTGCGAGGCGTTGACTCGTTTCGTCGCTGCGGTGCCAGGACTGAATCTGCTTCTCGAGCTCCCGGACCCGCCTGCCAAGGTCCTTCAGATGGTCAATGAGCCGCTGGATCAGCAATCGAGACGAGCCAGTGAGATCGCTCTCTGCATCTTCGATTAGTTCGGGCACCTGGCGCTCGAGATGCCCGATGCCTTGGGGAACAACGATCCCGAATTCGGCGGCAGTCCGCGAATCTGGTTGGCCTGTGGGGTTCGGGGCCGGACAAAACCCTGACGTACGCGATGCAGCGACAACACCGATTGCTGCTCGATGGTCTTGACCGGTACGAAACGCATGTTAGGTCGCGCGACTGCCTCGCAGATCGCCTCGGCATCCGCCGCGTCGTTTTTGTTCGTCTTGACGTACGGCTTGACAAACTGGGGTGCGATTAATCTTACGGTATGGCCCATTGCCAGCAGCTTGCGGGCCCAACAGTGCGCGCTGGCGCACGCCTCGATCCCGATTACGCAGGTGGAGAGGTTGGCGAAGGAACTCCGCAACGTGATTTCGCTTGAGCACTTTCTTCAGCACGGTTCGGCCATGTTCATTTACACCATGCACGGAAAAAATGTTCTTCGCCAGATCGATGCCAATCGTCGTAATCTTCATGATGGGCGCACCCCTCGGTCAGGTGGTTGCGGTGACACTTCCACTAATGGGATGGTCCCCGCCCTGGCGGATAGGATAGGCTGGCAGTGTTCATACCGAACTGGAGGCCATCATGGACGGAGTCACGCTCGTTGGTATCGATCTGGGCAAACACACATTTCACCTGCATGGGCAGGACGCAAAAGGCAAGGCTGTGTTCCGTAAAAAGATGAGCGCAAACAACTGGTCGAATTCTTCGCGACGTTCCATGCTTGTACCGTCGTTATGGAGGCCTGTGCCGGTTCGCATCATATGGCCCGCAAGCTGGCCGAATTCGGGCACACGGTGCGCTTTATCTCGCCTCAGTTCGTCAGGCCATTCGTCAAGTCAAACAAGAATGATTTCGTCGACGCCGAGGCGATCTGCGAAACAGCATCGCGCCCGGCGATGGAGATTTGTAACCCCGAAGACGGAATCGCAACAGACGTTTTCGGTGCTGCATCGTGTGCGTGAATCGATGGGTGCGCGAGCGCACCAGAACCGTAAACCAGATGCATGGCTTTCTCCTCGAGTTTGGCATCAGTCTGCCGGTGGGCAAGGCCGCTGTCGCACGTCTGCCGTCCGTGCTCGCCATGCAGGAACTGCCGCTCCGGCTGGTTGCGATTCTGGAGCGCCACCACCAGCACGTCAAGTACCTCGAGGAACAGATCGGTGAGATTGACCAGGAGCTGGGCCGCCAGCTCGCTGAGGACGAGATGGGACAGCGCCTCATGAGCATCTCGGGAGTTGGCCCGGTCACCGCAAGCGCGTTGGCCGCGAAAATGGGCGATGCAAAACAGTACGGATGCAGCCGCGATTTTGCGGCATCGATTGGGCTCGTCCCCCGGCAATACAGTACGGGCGGCAAGACCAATCTTCTCGGGATCAGCCGGCGCGGCGCCAAAAATGTCAGGCGCCTGCTCGTCCTGTGCGCCCGAGCCTACATGCGAGGCCTAGAGAAACGAACCGGCCGCCTGACGGACTGGGTTCGCGCAATGCTCGTGCAGCGGCATTCAAGCCTGGTGGCGTCTGCACTGGCCAACAAGCTGGCGCGAACCGGCTGAGCAATTGTTGCGCGCCACACCACATTCGACGCGGGCTTCACAACCCGCCCGACCTGAACGAACATGGCTTCATCTTTATTGACCACACTCACCCAACTGGTTTTGCGACGACCGAAAATTGATGACGTGAACGGCATACCGGCCTGACGAAGAACCTGCGTGCCAAACAGGCTTTCGAAGCCGAGCCACTGTTAAGGATCGTCAGGCGCGAATCTCATCGTGGCGCGGGGTGCGCCCCCCAAAACGACGCCGAATAGATTTAGGCAAGCCAGCTCGCCATCGAAAATCAGGGTTGCAAAAATGTGGCGGACCATAGATTTGGCAAATTGATGCCGCTTCGGGTGGGGGCGTCGATCCCATTACTTTCGACTTTAGCTCCGCGAAACTACGTGATCTACGGTATTACGAACGACGCAGCACCGTGACGAAAAGATGACAATGCTGCAACCGATCATGGGACGAAAATCGGGCGTTGCCGCTAGGGTGAGCGGCTTCATGCTGGTTGAGCCCTACCTATTAACCTGACGAACCTGACATCAAGATCATCTTCCACGCATACACGCATTAGTATGCGTTAGGTTTCCATAATAAAAATTCATATTCAATAACTGATCTAATGTGGCAATATCGCTTTGACGGGACGTGAATACGCGCTCCGCTTCGAGCATGTCTGATTGTCGTCGGGTCTGGCGGACTGCGGTCGTCGGTCATCGACGGCAGCGAGTTACGCGTCAACTCGCTATACAAGCAAGGAATCGCACAGGTTGGCCAAAGAGTTCGGTTGGAGGCAGTCGCGGATGACGGAGGCATGGAAGCACTGTACACGGACGCATCCACATTTTAACTCGCGCTGCAGTGGCCTCCTGAATGGCACGCCTCAAGCGACGAGGAGCCGGAAGATGCTAGGCGCGTTCGGCAAGGCATGTGATGGCTATAGAGCGAAGCGTTCGACGAAGCAGAATGCAACAACCAATTAATCTGCAGTTGCCTATTGGGAAGAGCTAACCCGGATTCTGGATTGGACGCAAACAGATGCTCCACGCTATTACACGCGCATAGAAGACTTCATGTCTACGCGGTCGAAAGAATTTTTGCGCGGCTAGCAGGAGCGAAGCCCTGCCCGGGACGGCCAGATGCCAGCCGATGCGGTTCGCAAAGCCCAATGATATTGGGCATATTAGCGGGCAAAATTAAGCCTTCAAGACACTACGTCGGCAGCAGTGTGGTAGCTCGTTCTCTCTTCTTGATGGCGAATCCTTTCCGTAATGAAATTTCCTTCATGCGTTCTGTTTGCACCCGAGCGCCCTGCCCGTGAGTGCTCCAGCCTCACACCATCCATACTCCATGCATTCATCGACCTCCCGGCTGCCAGAACTCGATTTTCTCCGCGGTCTCGCATTGCTGATCGTTGTCGTCGATCACGTCAGCGGCAGCGTCGTGTCGCACATTACGTTGCACACGTATGCGCTTTGCGACGCTGCTGAAGCGTTTGTGTTTCTCGCGGGCTACTCGACAGCCACCGCATGGACTACTCTGGCAGCGTACCGCGACAAAGCGGCCGCGCGTAGGTGGTTTATCAAACGAGCGTGGGTGATCTATCGGGCATTTCTTTTCACGGCTGGCTTACTGCTGCTGGCGAGCGCCGTCTTGCGCGCGTTCCACATCGAAACGCCGCACACGGCACGTGATCTGCAGCAATTGATTGCGTCGCCGGCAACGGTGCTGCGCGATATCGTGCTGCTACGCCGTCAACCATATCTTGCGTCGGTGCTGCCGATGTACGTACTCTTCGCGCTGGCAGCACCGGTGATGGTACCGCTCGCACGCGAGCGCCCGTGGCTACTTGTAGCGCTATCGTTCGGGCTCTGGGCGGTCGCGGGAACCTTATATTGGTATCTTCCCGCCGCACTGAACAACCGATGGGATTTCAATCCGTTCGCCTGGCAACTGGTATTTGTGCTCGGCGCACTCGCGCGCTGCCAGCCCGTTTATCAACACATCGATTCCGCGCGTTTCGGCAGGATCGCGTGGCTTGCAGCGCTCGCGATCATCGCCTCTGGTGCCTATTACAAGCTGAGGATCGAGCCCTCAACGCCTGGCATCATGAAGCGGGACCTCGAATGGCCACGCGCGGTGAATTTCATCGCGCTGGCGTGGCTGGTCGCCGATCTCGTCCGCCGTGGCTGGATACGACACGCTGCTGAGAGGGCACCGTGGGTCGGAGCGATCGGCCGTAGGAGCCTGCAGTGCTTCGTCGCCGGCACCGTAGTTTCGCTGAGCGCCGATGCCGTGTTGGCCCGGACAACCGGCGGCCAGCATGATGTGTGGCTGGGTCTCGCTGCAGATGCAGTGACGATCCTGTCCGTATTTGCCGTTGCCTCGCTCGCGAGCCTGCCGGCCCGCGCGCTGACGTCACGCCTGAGGAAAAGGCTCCGCCTGTAGACCCATTAGCCGTCGGATAGCGTCATGCGCAAAGCCGGTTCCTCGCGGCTCTTGAGTTCGAGCTGGGACTGAATAATGCTTCGCTGATTCTTCTCGCAGAAGCCCCGCGCACGGCTCGGGGGGGTGACGTGGCTCACTTTGCACTCAACGTTGATGCTGTGTCGGAAAGCCGCGGCAGTAAGGGGTTTGCAGAATCACTTTTTCAGGTGGTCGCCAGCATATGGATGCAGCAGGCAATTCTGAAGAAAGCCATCCGTGGATGGAAGCGATCTGTTCGAAGCGGATGCGCAGTCGGCGGAAGTTGTGAAGCCACGAGATGGTCTGCTCAACAGAGGCTGACCACGTCGAGCGATTTCTGCAATGCATGACCGCATGCAGTGGACATCGATATTTGTCGTGGTCGTAACCTCTATCGCCCTCAACGACCCGAGGCTTTGATAGTGGTTTGCCAGGCTTGCCGCGGATGGGCGGAATTGCCTCGACGAACGCTAGAAGTTGAATGGGATCGTTGCGGTTGACACCAGTCAAATCACCGCGAGCGGGAAGTTCCTGCAAATGCATCAACAACTATCAGCTTCAAACCCTTGCCGCGCAAGGCGCTTCGAGTTTTTCAGCGTCGACTAAATTACTGTCTCAAATCCGGGAGCCACTTTACAGATCCTGCGCGAAGGGTACGACACTTCTGTACAACGAGATGGGATTGAGGGACTATATTCGCTAGTTCTACTCCGACCGCATCACGGTGTTGGTTGGCTCGTTCGCAGCATTGACGCATATCAACATCGAGGGTGAATCGCGCGCGTATCTTCACTAATGCAGGTGCGCGAGCGGGCGGCGGCAGGTTTTTAGTTTGTGGCGCATCGTGGTTCGCAGCAGAGAAACCATCAACGTAGTCGCCCGGGGGCTCCTCGTCATCGTGCCAAGGCCGCATGATCCGGAATTCCCCAGAAGTTACGCGTCAGGATGACGCACGAATGACTGTTACTCAGGAGGAGGTGCGACTATGAAAAATATGGCCGACGCCGACACGATCGAGTGCCGCGGGATTATCCGGAGGAGGGCCTTCGAACTTGCCGAAAGCGGTGCCTTTACCGACTGGCGAGCAATCAGGCTGACGCTCCACTCGCTCTGTCCCGCTAATCGCGTCGACGATATCCTCGCGAGCCCGTTCTGTCGTCTGGACCTGAATCTGCGATGCGGCAAGCCCATCCGTCAAAGCCTGTCCAATGAATATGGTCACGTGCAAGACAGCGAGCACGAAAGCGCCGGATAGCGATCAAAGGAGGTTTGCACGAGAGCCGTCTGCGACGGCACCGACTCCCAGTCCATTGAACCATTGAAGTCCTACCGAAGCTGGACAAGGGCCGTCCGGAAGATGAACCCCTCTTCTGCATGCAAACATGCTATGTATCTGATTTGACTTCACGGTTCGCTCGCAAACGGCCCGCTCACTCATGCGATGAGCCGACTGCAATGATTGCTGTTCGGCGCTTGATCGGTGCTGGATCAATGCCGGGTGTGGCACAGCTGCACAGATGGCGGAAGCATCATTCTCGTCGTTCTTGCCGCCGACCACAAAGGGTTTCACATATTGTGTCGGCAGCAGTCGAACCGTGTGCCCCCTGCGAGATAAATTCCAGAGCCCAGAAGTGCGAACCGTGACGGTGTTCGATGCCGATCAGGCTCGGTTCCAATCTCGAAAAGAACTTGCGCAGCTGCGGAAGTTTGCGCAGCTGTATCGGAGCAAGATCTGCGAACAGGCAAGGATGGTGACGTGGCCCCGGTGGACAAGTGGTCCTATGGCGTGTTCACGCTAATGTCGTTTGATCGTCCACTCTGGCGATGGAAATCACCGAAGCCCAATTATCAACGGATCGAGCATTGTCTGCCACGACAGCGTGGCAACAGTCAGTCTGACGAACCTGCAAGTGCAATGCGATCTTTATGTCGCCGAGCACGGCTGCAAGTGGCGTGGACTGCCGAAGCGCTTCGGT
>NZ_MCNV01000047.1 GCF_001718195.1 Paraburkholderia nodosa | reverse complement strand
ATGCTCAAGACCAAAACCACGAACGCCGAGGCGAAGGACGACGGCATCTATGTGTCGTTCGAGGGCGAAAAGGCGCCGGCCGAGCCGCAACGCTACGACCTCGTGCTGGTCGCCGTGGGCCGCTCGCCCAACGGCAAGAAGATCGGCGCGGACAAGGCGGGCGTAGCGGTGACGGATCGCGGCTTCATCGAAGTCGACAAGCAGATGCGCACCAACGTGCCGCACATCTTCGCGATCGGCGACGTGGTCGGCCAACCGATGCTCGCGCACAAGGCCGTGCATGAAGGCCACGTGGCGGCGGAAGCGGCGCACGGCGAGAAGGCGTACTTCGACGCGCTGCAGATTCCTTCGGTGGCTTACACCGATCCGGAAGTGGCGTGGGCCGGCAAGACCGAAGACCAGTGCAAGGCCGAAGGCATCAAGTACGGCAAGGCGGTGTTCCCGTGGGCCGCTTCGGGCCGCGCGATCGCCAACGGCCGCGACGAGGGCTTCACGAAGCTGATCTTCGACGAAGAGACGCATCGCGTGATCGGCGGCGGCATCGTCGGCCTGAATGCGGGCGACCTCATCAGCGAAGTCTGCCTCGCGGTGGAAATGGGCGCGGATGCGACCGACATCGGCAAGACGATTCACCCGCACCCGACGCTGGGCGAGTCAATCGGCATGGCCGCCGAGCTGTACGAAGGCGTCTGTACCGACTTGCCGCCGCCCAGAAAGGCCTGATGAGTATCAGCTTACGTTTCGGTAGTGTGACGAATATCGGGTTTTCCCGCGCGTGGACGAGAATGTCTGTTTTTGGTGATAACTCGGCTTTTTATCGGAATTTCCCGCAGAGCCAGCTGGCATAAACTCGTTCGTCAGGTGCTGTTGTTCGAATGCGTGCTGGAGCGGAAATCGATGTTCTGATCGAAAGCGAACGTTCGAATCTCGGGGCACCATAGTCTTAGGCGAAGAGGAGACCGGGCCATGAGCGTTGCGCTGGATAGGATAGACCTTAGCATCCTGAGTGAACTTCAGGAGGATTCAAGTTTGACGAATCTCGAGCTGGCGGCTCGAGTCAACCTGTCACCCTCTCCCTGTCTCGTCAGAGTCAGGAATCTGGAGCGTCTCGGTGTGATCAGCCGGCGCGTCGCCGTCCTCGATGCGTCCCTACTCGGCCTGGGAGTCATGGCCATCGTCGAGATCAGTCTGGAGCGGCAGGGCATGCATGCGCGGGAGAGTTTCGCCGACACGGTAAGAGGCATCGCCGAAGTCATGGACTGTTTCATGATGACCGGGCAAACCGATTACCTTCTGCGGGTGCTGGCCCGGAACCTCGTCGAACTCGAACACATCATCACACACAAGCTGACGTCCCTTCCCGGCGTGGCCAGCGTTCGCTCGAACGTCGTCCTCAAACGGCTTGCCAACAAAACGACGCTCCCTATCGACACGACAAGGCCTATCCAGATTCACGGTCTGGCGCAGGTTTCGTGATCACATCGCGTGAGGTGTACTCATGAGTAACGCAACATCGACCCGCCTGCCGGTGGATTCGCGCGCCGACATCGCTACGGCGTCTGACATTATCGAAGAAGCGAGAGCCGGTCGCATGTTCATTCTGGTCGATGACGAGGATCGCGAGAACGAAGGCGACCTTATTATTCCCGCCCAGTTCGCCACGCCCGACGCCGTCAACTTCATGGCGACGCATGCGCGTGGTTTGATCTGTCTCGCGATGACACGCTCCCGCTGCGCATCATTGGGCCTTCATTTGATGACCCGGATCAACGGCACGCGGCACGAGACGGCGTTCACGGTATCGATCGAGGCGCGTGATGGTGTGACGACCGGTATCTCGGCGGCCGACCGTTCCCGCACGATTTCAATTGCCATCAATCCGGAAACGGGGCGCGACGATATCGTTTCTCCCGGGCATGTCTTTCCGCTCATGGCGCGCGACGGCGGTACGCTCGTGCGCGCCGGCCACACCGAAGCCGCGGTGGATATCGCGCGTCTGGCCGGGCTCGCGCCGGCCGGCGCGATCTGCGAAATCATGAACGACGACGGCACCATGGCGAGGTTGCCCGACCTGATTGGATTTTCACGGCGGCATAAGCTGAAACTGGGCACGATCGCCGATCTTATTGCGTATCGACGACGAACGGAAAGGCTCGTGGAGGCCGTTGAGAACGGCAGCTTTACCGAGCCGAATGGAAGGCATTGGCGGATCGTCGTCTACCGCAACCGCGTCGATCAGGTCGAACATATTGCCTTTGTCATGGGTGATCTGCGGGGAGCCGAGCCTGTCCTCGTGCGCATGCATGCGACGGATACCATGAACGACATCATTGGAGGTCATCACCTCGCGTCTCTACGCGGCGCCGCGCGGCTGCTGGCGGACGAGAACCGCGGCGTCATCGTGCTGATCCGCGAGTCGCGCCTCACGGCCGTGTCGGAACGCGTGCGTTCCATGATGCATCCCAAGCCCGCCGAGCCGGAACTGCGTGATTACGGAATAGGTGCGCAAATTCTCACCGAACTCGGCGTGAAGAACATGATCCTGCTCTCCAATCACGAGAGAACGATTGTGGGCCTGGAGGGTTACGGTCTGAATGTGGTGGAGCAGAGAAAAATAGAGCGTATCTGCGACTACAAGGAAATTTCAGGCTATCCCGTAGCGCGGCCGTGCCGATGAAGAGATCGGGTTCCCCCCTTCGGTTAACAGTGGCATTTTTTCGGATGAAGTCGTACCGCTCATTTGAGAGCGCTTCGTGACGATAAAAACAAGTCGAGGAAGAAAGATGAGACACGCAGAAAACCTCGGCGTCTTTGCCGAGCGCGCGATCGCCATAGCCGGGAGGTGGCCCGCATGAAAATTACGGCAGACAATCCCTATACGATCGGACTCGAGCGCGACCCGGCAAATTTCATTGCTTTGTCGCCGCTGACGTTTCTCGAACGCGCCGCGTCTATCTGGCCGGAGCGCACGGCCATCGTTCATGGCACGATTCGCCGCGACTGGGCCGAAACGTATCGACGTTGCTGGCTACTCGCCGGTGCGCTGCTCGGGCGCGGCATTGGCAAGGGCGATACGGTAGCGATGATCGCGGCCAACACGCCGGAACTGTTCGAGGCGCATTTCGGTGTACCGATTTGCGGCGCTGTACTGAACACGATCAACACACGGCTCGATGCCGACACGATTGCTTTCATTCTCAACCACGGCGAGGCGAAGCTGCTGATCACCGACCGCGAATTCTCGCCGACAGTGAAGAAAGCCCTGGCACGTCTTGGCCGCGTCATTCAGGTTATCGACATTGACGATCCTCAGTTCGGAGATGGCGATCTGCTCGGCGAAAAAAATTATGAAGCGTTGCTGCAGGAGGCCACCCGCACGGAATTCTCTCTCGCGATGCCTGAAGACGAATGGCAGGCCATTACCCTGAACTACACGTCGGGCACGTCGGGCAATCCAAAAGGCGTGGTGTATCACCATCGCGGCGCTTATCTCAACGCCGTGTCGAATGCACTATCCTGGCATCTAAACGGGGACGCGACTTATTTGTGGACCTTGCCAATGTTTCATTGCAATGGCTGGTGCTTTCCCTGGACCATGGCGTTGGTGGCTGGCACCAGCGTCTTTCTGCGTCATACGCGGGCCGAGCGGATTCTCGACGCCATCCGCACCGAGTCGGTCACGCATTTATGTGCCGCCTCCGTGGTGTTGAACATGATCAATAACGCCCCGCCGGAGCTGAAAGCGGGCATTAGTCACGTAGTCAAGGTCATGACCGGCGGCGCGCCACCGCCTGCACCGGTAATCGCCGGCATGGAGCGCATGGGTTGGGAGGTGACGCACGTCTATGGGCTGACCGAGTCTTATGGGCCGGCCGTGCAATGCGTATGGCGCGAGTCGTGGAATGATCTCGATCTTGATGCGAAAGCGCAACTCAAGGCCCGCCAGGGTGTACGCGGGCCTGCTCTGGAGGCAATGATGGTGGCGCACCCGGATACGCTGGAGCCCGTTCCGAAAGATGGGCAGACGCTCGGCGAGGTTTTTCTTCGCGGCAACAACGTTATGAAGGGCTACCTGAAGAATCCGGACGCCACGGTAGAGGCTTTTGCCGGCGGGTGGTTTCATACCGGCGATCTCGGGGTATGGCATCCCGATGGTTACCTGGAAATCAAGGATCGTTCGAAGGACATCATTATCTCGGGAGGCGAAAACATTTCGTCTATCGAGGTCGAGGACGTGCTGTATTCCCATCCCGCTGTTCTGGAAGCAGCAATCGTCGCCCGTCCTGACGACAAGTGGGGCGAGACACCGTGTGCTTTCATCACACTCAAGGACAGTGCGGTCGTGACCGAAGCGGACATCATTGCCTTTTGCCGCGAGCGGATGGCGCATTTCAAGGTTCCCAAGACCGTTCTCTTCACCCCATTGCCGAAGACCGCGACCGGCAAGATCCAGAAGTTCATCTTGCGGGAGCAAGCGCGTCAGCTATGAAAGACGAGTTGGTGTATCGCCCGCCGCCGTGTTTCGATCAAGGCGAAGAAGCATCCACCTTGTCCACTCGAAATTTGCCGGGACTTTGTCCCATGGTCTTCTTGAACATGGTGATGAACGAATTGGGACCTTCGTAGCCGAGTTCGAGCGATACGGCGTGAACCGACGCTCCCGCGGACAATCGCTGAAGCGCAATGATGATATGCAAACGCTCGCGCCAGCGCCCGAATGTCATACCGGTTTCGCTGAGCACCAACCGCGCGAGCGTACGTTCACTCATCGCATACCGGCGTCCCCATTCCGCGATCGTGCTGCGGTCGGCGGGATTGTCGAGCAACGACGAAGCGATCTGTTGAAGCCGATGATTGTCGGAGATGGGGAGAAAGACGTCGTCGGGCGCCAGTTGAGCAAGCTGATCCAGCAACACTCTGGCGAGCCGGCTTGTCGGTCCTTCCTTGGGATAGTCGGGCGGCAGTCTGGCCAGTGAACGGATCAGCTCACGGATGAGCGGCGTAATCGTAAAGCTGCGGCAGTCGGTGGGCAGATCTGCTTCGTCCGGTGGAATGAAGACGACGTATAGCTTGGCGAAATCGGAAGCATGATTGCTATGAGGAATGCCGCCCGGAATCCACACCGCGCCGTTGGCCGGGACAATCCACCATCCGCTCGGTGATCGACACATAACCGACCCTCTCAATGCGACGACCATTTGCCCCTTGCGATGAACGTGCATCGGCAGCTCATCCTCTTTTCCACTGGTTTCCAGAAGAACGGAAATGACCGGCAAATCGACGGAATCCGGATCGAACGGTTGATAGCTGATCTTCACCTCGTCCGTCACGGATGGCGAAGTGGGCGTCCGGATCTCAGGCGTTTCTGGTTCCACGGTTCACTCGCTTTCTGCGCCTGCTCGGCCTCGGTGAGTTCATGAGTCGCCGCCCTCAGCGCAACATTCGGTGGGCCATCTGAATGACGCGATTTTAACGCGCCGAATTAACGATGGCGCCGACAAATCAAAATTAAATTTGGCCGATGCGCACCTACACTAGCCAGATGAAAAATGACGAGGCATCAGGTATGAAAACCGACGAACTGATTCGCACACGCATCGATGCCGACCTCGTGCAGCTGACGATAAACCGGCCACCGGCGAACGCGCTTAGCGGACCACTCATCACCACATTGATCTCCGTCTTCAGCGACCTCGCTCAAGAAAACATGCCACCCGGCATCGTGCTCACCGGGGCGGGTGAGAAGTTCTTTTGTGCCGGCGGCGATATCAATGAGGTGGCGGACCACGAACTTGCTCTCTCGCGCATGAAAGAATTCCACGCATTTTTGGGGCAACTCGAGCAGTATCCGAGCCCGTTCGTGTGCGCAGTCAACGGCTATGCGGTGGGCGCGGGATTCGAAATGGTCCTGCATGCCGATTACGTCGTCGCGTCGCCTGAATCCCGGCTGGGATTTCCCGAGATCAATCACGGCTTGCTGCCCGCGGCAAAAGGCATGCGTCACGCAGCGACCCTGCTTGGTCAACGTGCCGCACGTTCGCTGCTGTTTTCAGGTGGGTTGATCACCGCCGGCGATGCGCTCGCGATGGGGGCGATAGATGCGATATCCACGCGTGACGAGGTGCAGCGAGACGCGCTTGCCAAATGCCGGGAGCTTTGCAGCAAAGATCGGCAACTTTTCGCTGCTATCAAGAGAACATTGCGCGAAAGTTCACAGATGAACGACGCGGCGCTGTTGCAGATGACGCTCGATGACCTGCATGAATATCTCGGCAACTCGAAGTCTGCGGACGCTAGATCCCAATTTCTGACCCGCAACAGGAAGGCCCAATCGTGAATAGTCTCCCACTGCCGAAAACACTGCATCTCTCGCGCATGACGTATGAGGACGTGTCAGCCGCACTGGCCACGCAGTTTGACGGCGTCATCATTCCCTGCGGGGCGATCGAGCAGCACGGACCCCATCTTCCCCTGAGTATGGATGCCGATCACGCTGAGGCCCTGGCAGTGGAAATCGCCACGTTGCTGGGGCGAACATTGATCGCGCCGACCATACAGGTGGGATGCTCGAAGCACCACATGGCCTTCCCGGGCACGATCTCATTGCAGGAGCAAACGTATGCCGCGCTCTGCCACGATTACTGTGTGAGCCTCGCGAAACACGGATTCAAGCGCATCTACCTTTTCTCAGCTCATGTCGGCAACTTCAATGCTCTTCATACGATGCTACCGGGTCTGAGAGAGGCCGTCGGGCCGGGGACTCAGGTTCTTGCTTATACCAATCATCAGGCGTGGCTGCGTGAATGGCGGCTGGCGGTCGAAGAAGCCGGTGGCGATCCGGAATTCGTAGGCGGACACGCCGACATCGCCGAAACCTCGCTCATGATCCACCTTCACCCCGACAGCGTCCGACACGGTCAACTCGTGGCAGGCCATGTGGGCTTCATGACGACCGAGCAATTGAACCTGATGTGGAAGGAAGGGGTGGCGTCCATCTCCCCAAACGGCGTGCTCGGCGATGCGCGAGGGTCCTCAAGCGAGATTGGGGAGACCTGCCTGCATGCAACAGCCAGACTTCTTGCGGCGGCATTTGCGGCCGAATCATCGGCGTAGAAATTTGCAGCATGATCTGCTGGTATCGATAAGGTAGTGGCATAAAAAGAATAGAAAATGCTGTGAAATCTACGGCAATATTTATTCGCGAAACAAAGAAACTCCAAAGCGTAAGCTGCTGATAAGTAGATAAGCACATCTATCTACATTCGTCGTGACGTTTCGAAATAGAGCGCATCGGCGATGCTCATAGTTTAACGGCGAGACACCGATCGAACCTCGGCAACAGTTCGCGCACGCCAGGAATTTTCACATTACGACTGTCAAGGAAGAGAAAATGCCATTGAAAATCGGTTTTTGGTCCGAGCAGGAGACACAGGTCGGGCATAGCTACTCGAACAGGCTTCGCGAACTCGTTCGCGAAACACTTCTCGCTGAGCAAATGGGTTTCGATTTTGTTGCTCTGTCGGAGCAACACTTTGCTCTTGGTGGCGTGTCGAGTTCGGCTCCTGAAGTGGTCTTTGGTTATCTCGCGGCCGTCACTTCGCGAATCAAGCTTCGTCCTGCCGTTGCCCTGATGCCCAAGGCCATCAATCACGCACTGCGTACCGCAGAACGGCTGGCGGCCACCGACATCCTCTCCAACGGGCGGATGGAGATGTATTGTGGTCGCGCCAACACCACGATCGCAATGCGCGCATTCAACGTATCGCCTGACGAAACTCTGCCGCAGATGGAAGAGGGGATGGCGCTATTGCGCAAAGCGATGCGCGAAGACGTTTTCACCTTCGAAGGAAAGTATTACCAGGTGCCGCCCCGATCACTCGTGCCGAAGCCCTTGCAAAAGCCGTATCCGGTGCTCGGCGTTGCTGCAACCAGCGCGAACAGCCATGCCTGGGCCGGCTCGGAAGGTCTTGCGGTGATGAGCCATGCTATCTATCAGGGATGGGAAAAACAGAAAGGTCTGCTTGACACCTATTGGAAAAGCTGGAAACGCGATGAGACCGGACCGTTGCATAAGCCGCGTGCCGGCATGCCGCTTTTCATCGGCATCGGAAAAACCGACCAGGAAGCCAAGGATATTTACGCTGGGGCGATCATGAACTATGCGCGCATCTCGACCGATGCCTATCCGCGGCTCGCCAAACTCGCGGACAACTATGCGTATATGGCCGAAAGCGTGCCCGCGATGCAACGCGCTGCCGAAGACTGGGATTACCTGCTAAACGAATCCGCTACCACGGTGTGTGGAAGTCCCGATACGGTCATCCGTCAATTGGAGCAATACGAAAAGCTCGGAATCGACGAGGTGCTGCTGCATATCGATTCGGTGCCGCACGAGAAGATCATGTCGGCGATCGAGATGGTTGGCCGCTACGTGATTCCTCATTTCAACGATCGCAACAATATCGTCCGCCCAACGGACGAGCTGCTCGAGAAGATTCGCGCCATGCGCTCGCAGTCTTCCAACCCGCAACAAACTCAAGGATGAACCTAGATATGAACACGTCTTCGCGCTATCAGTATCTAAATGTCGAACAACGGTCTTCAGGTGTTTCGATCGTCACGATGAATCGTCCGGAAATCCTGAACGCTATCAATTGGGACATGCACAGCGAGCTGGAACGGGTTTTCGTCGATCTGGATCACGACAAATCGGTCAAGGCGATCGTCTTGACCGGCGCAGGCCGCGGATTCTGCTCCGGCGGCGATCAGAAGTCCATCGACAATGGCGATATCCCGTCGGCGACGCGCGGTGGCCGTCACCTCGTGAGAAACATGCTCGAGGTCGAGGTGCCGATCGTGGCGGCGGTCAATGGCGTAGCCGTGGGTCTGGGCGCCACGCTCGCGCTGTTTTGCGACATGATTTATGCGAGCCCGACCGCACGATTCGCCGACACGCACGTCAACGCCGGTGTCGTGGCAGGCGACGGCGGCGCGGTGATTTGGCCGCTTCTTCTCGGGCCAGTCCGCGCGCGGCACTATCTGATGACGGGCGACTTCGTTAGCGCCGAGGAAGCATTGGCGATGGGCATGATCAACAAGATCGTCGAAAGCGGCAAGCTGCTCGAGGCGACGATCGATTACGCGGAACTGCTCGCGAGCGGTCCGCGCGATGCGCTCGTCTGGACGAAATACTGCGTCAACAAGCTCGTCAAGCAGAATGCCCACCTGCTTCTCGATACGTCGACCGCTCTGGAAACGCTAACTTTCAATTCCCCCGAGCGCCGCGAAGCGGTGGCTTCGTTCACCGAAAAGCGCAAGCGCTTTGGAGACAGCTACAAATGACCGCGGCATCGTGGACTTCCGGCAGTCAATTCGCCACCACCACTATTCCGGCCTTGCTGACCGAGCGGGTGAAGAACGACGCTGAGGCGAACGCCTTCTTCCAGAAGCGTGCCGGGGAGTGGATACCCACTACCTGGAAAGGCTATGCGAACGCAGTCTGTTCCGTATCTGCCGCACTCAGAGGGGCCGGTGTAGCAAGAGGCGAACGGATTGCGATCATGGGCGACGTCTCCCGGGAGTGGGTCATCGCCGACATGGCGACGATTTGCTCGGGAGCGGTCACGGTAGGCGTCTATTTCACCGCGTCGGTCGAAGAGGTCCGTTACTACCTTGAAGATTCAGGGGCGCGACTCGCTTTTGCCGGCAGTGCCGAACAGCTTCGGATCATCGAAGCTGCGGACCCGTCGCGCAGGTTGCTGAAAATTGTGGTGCTCGATCCGGGCTGGAAGAGCACGCCAGGCGAAACCGGTACGAATGTCGTTTCACTTGCCGAGTTCGCTCTGCACTTCGCCGGGGACGAAGTCGCTTATCTGCGTGAGCAGTCCGAGCCAGCGAAGTCGACGGACCTGGTTAGCCTGGGATACACCTCGGGAACCACGGGGGAGCCAAAAGGTGCGATGCTGACGCATTTGTCGATGCTCGCTGGCGCGTTCACATGGCCAACCTTCTGTCCGGCGATACTGTCCGAACCGCAACGCATGGTGATCCATCTGCCGCTTTCGCACACGGTGGCGCGCATTCAGGCCATGACGCTGCCGTTGATGGCGAAGACGGTATCTTACTTCGTCGATGTGTCGGCCGATTTCGCGAAGTGCATTCAGGAAGTCAGACCGACGTCCTATATGGCGCCGCCGCGCTTCTATCAGAAGTTTGCGACCCAGATAATCAACCACGTGAATGGCAGTTCCGATGCCGAGCAGAGAAACTACAAGCTTGCCCTTGGCATAGCTCGGGAAGTACTGGCCGATCGATTGGACGCGGGCAGCAGCGACCCATTCAAGGAGCAACTCTACGCCACCTGCCGGGAGCTTATTTTCAAGCCCTTGCTGGCAAGAATCGGCTTCGACGATTTGCGCTATCCGTATACCGCGTCCGCTCCGGTGCCACCCGAGGTCGTCACACTATTTCAATTGTGGGGCGTCAACCTGAAAGAAATTTATGGACAGACGGAGATGGTCGGCGGAAACCTCGCGCAGGTGACTGACTGGTCGAGGCCTGGAAACTCCGGGTTGCCGCTTAATGACGCTGCATGGGAAACTCGCGTGTTGCCCGACGGAGAAATGATCGTACGGGGGCCGGGACTGTTCATCGGCTACTGGAATAAGGAAGCTGAAACGAACGGCGCATTGCAGGACGGCTGGCTGCATACCGGCGACATCGTGGACATCGGCACGGACGGTTCGTACAAGTTGATCGATCGAAAGAAAGAGCTTATTAACACCGCCGCTGGCAAATCCATTAGCCCGGTGCAGATCGAAAATGAGCTTCGCCAGAGCCCGTACATTACAGAAGCAATGGTGGTTGGCGAAGGTCGCAAGTATCTGACGGCGCTGATCGAAGTAGACGGCACGCTCACCATGGACTGGGCTAGGACGCGCGACGCTTCGATTACTTGCTATTCAGATCTGGCGACCTCCGCGATTGTCAACGACCTGATCCGCGAAGAAGTGGAAAAGGCCAATGCGAAATTGGCGCGGGCAGAGCAGATCAAGGCTTTCAGGATCTTCCCCGAGGAACTTACACCGGAAAACGGTGTGATGACCGCAACGCGCAAGAAACGCCGCAAGCCGATGATGGCACGCTACGAGAGCATTATTGCCAGTCTTTACGACGATGCCGAAGAACAGCTGATCAAAGAGCAGCTTGCCAGCCCAGGGCCAGCAGCTTCTGTTCAGCAACATTAAGCACACGCAGCGCAACTGAATGCGAGAACCAACGGACGGCGCGGCGCAGGCCATGGACGGAACAACGCCGCGGGTACTTCCCCGCGCTGCTTCATTAAAGTGTTTGTGGCGTCTCGGCCATGAAGCCGCGCCGTCGCTCCGTCAACCGAGAGAGATACTGCCGTGATAGCACTTTCCCCTGACCGCACTACCTTCCGCGAGGCCATGGCCCGTATCGGAGCTGCGGTGAATATCATCACCACTACGACTCCTTCCGGCGATGTCGGCATGACGGTGTCCGCGGTCTGCTCCGTGACCGACGATCCCGCTACGGTTCTCGTTTGCATAGGCCGGTCGAGCCGACAGTATCGCCACTTCAGCACGGCGGGCATCCTCTGTATCAACGTCCTTTCCGATGAGCATGAGATGCTGGCACCGATCTTCGCGGGCAAAGGAGATGTCCAGATGTCGGAGCGCTTCACGTACGGCAAGTGGACCTGTCTCGTCACCGGCGCACCGGTGCTGGCAACCGCAGCTGCAAGTCTCGATTGCACAGTGGACCGATGCGTCGACATCGGTACACATACGGTTTTCTTCTGTGGCGTGCAGGCGGTACATCTCGGCTCGTCGAACTCGGGTCTGGTATATCACGGGCGCGCTTATCATCGACTGCCGCAGAAGCAGGCCTGAACGCTTCGGGTGTGCCCGCCGTACCCATAGCCCACTCTCTGCGGTTCAGCATCCCGGCAATATGCCGGTTGACAGGCGACACGCGCTTTTCGACGCGCGGCCAATCAGAATATCAATAGCCGCTAGCCCTGATGTACATTTCACTAACTGCGGGAGACCGCTACACGCGCTAGCGGTCCGTCTTTAGGCTTGCTCCTCATTAGAACTCGATCCGCTCAACGAGGCCAATCTTCGCCGCCTCACCGGACGGTCGCTTCGACACGGTCACCTCATACTCGACAACCGAACAACCCCCAACTGGCGGCGCGCCTCGCGCCTGTACATGCCTGGTGAGTGTCGGCGCATAACGACGTTGATTGGACCGCATACCGCACGCCGGCCTCAGGAAAAACTCTGGCAGTTTTTGCAGATAAGTTGTCAACTTCCACAAATTCAGACCAGGTGAATGTGGATAAAGTACTAATCACAGAGACGCTTCAGAGCACCGTAGTTTCAGGTTCTCGTGCCGCGAGCCGGTAGCGAACAAGAGCTCTGCAATGTGGATGATCGCCGTGCGTCATAAGCGATTGATGCACCCTGACGCGCCAGTCAGCGCCATTGACAGATCGCCGAGAGGTCAACCTTATGGTCAAATCAAATTGGAGAGTCAATCATCGTGAAACTGATCTTTTCGCAAGTCACCAAGGCGATAGTGTCCATGTGCGCCATTCAGAAGCTGGACATCATTGTCTGCAATTCGGCGGGGCAGGAGATCCCGTATGTCATGTTGTTCACCATGTACGGCTTCGTCTGAGCACGGAATAACCGGTTACAACTAAGGAGCTTTTCATGCGAACGCTGATTTCAGCGGTTCTGTGCTTCGTAATGTTCTTTCCGTTGGCCGCAAGCGCCGGTATCAGTGACGCGAGCTGCGCCGCGGCGCTAGTCACGAGTGGAAAGCCGCGTGCCGAGATAAGGGCCGAACTCGTTCAGGCCAAACGCGACGGCTGGATTTCGACAAACACGAGCAGGCAGCGGGCCTGTCCGCCTGATCCGGTACAGATTCGCCGGAATCAGGATGTCCATGATGCTGGTGCTGGTGCTGGTGCTGGTGCGACACTGTACTACCAGGCGTTGAACCAGCAGCCTTGAGCAGCAACAGTAACGTCGGCATGTCGGTAACAAAATGCTGCCGCATCGTTATGTCAAAGCGTTGGCGAGGGGGAATCCTTAGAATTTATGTCGTATAGCCAGCCGATAGACCATCTGATGGTTATTCGACGAATCTCCAGATCCGCCAATGTCGGCGACCGCCGGGACGCCCGTCGACGATGTGCCGGAAGCACGTTGCCAGCCGCCTGAGAGATATACGTCCGTGCGCTTGGACAGCAGATAGTCCAGGAGGAAGGCCACCTGATTGTAGTGCTGGTTGCCCACGGAATTGCCTTGTGCCGTCGTGACGCTGCGCGCATTCATATAGTCATACGCGACGCCGACGGAAAACGCCGGCGTGAAACGGTAGTTCAAACCGATGTCATAGTTATTGAAGATGGCCGTACCGTTCAGGAACGCCGCACCCAGATTAGCGTATTGGACATTCGAGTACGAGGCACTGATCGCCGCGTTGCCGATCGTGTAGGTCGCTGCGATGACGGCGGCCTGGTAGGCTTGTGCGACCTGATAAGCCGAGTTCAGTGAGGAGGCCAGCAGATTGAAACCGCTTGCATAGTTGGTGAACCATCCGTTACCTGGTGTCGATGTTGGATGTTTGAAGTAATCGAACGCCGCGCCGACCTGAAGCGGACCGTGTGTGTAACCGGCGCCGAGCGAATAGCCCGACGTCGAGGTGAAGTCGCCGGGTACGCCGCCAAGGCTATATACGACGCCAAAGGAGAAACCGTGGAAGTCCGGGCTCATGTAGCGCACCGAGTTGTTGAATCGCACGCTGTTACTGGTATTGTCGAAGTCTCCCGGATGCCCGCTCGGAAGGTCGCCAACTGCTGCGGAACCGGCGAGAAACTCCGGAAAATACCAAACCATGTCATATTGACGGCCGGCGGTGAGAGAGCCATAGGTGTCGCTGCGCAGTCCGACGAAAGCTTGCCGGCCAAACGCCGTGCCGCCCTGGGCAAGTTGTCCATTATTCACGTTGACTCCAGACTCGAGAGTAAAGATGGCCTTGAGACCACCTCCCAGGTCCTCCTTTCCAGTCAGTCCCCAGCGACTGCCGTCGATACCGTCGAGCGAGTCCATGTAGACGGCTTTGCCACCACCCAAGTTGGTCTGGTAATGAATACCGTTGTCGATCTCGCCATAGAGCGTGACGCTACTTTGGCTATGCGCGACGGAACTGGCAAGCCCCACGAGCGAACCGACAAAGATTTCTATTTTTTTCGTTTTCATAAGATCTCCACATCTCAAAGGCAAAACAAAAGAACAGTCCACCCAACGTCCATCGATTCGGTGCGTGGTGAAAGGTCAGGCTGAAAAGGAGTTCTTCAGGTCTTTCTTCGTCAGGGCATAGCAAGCGCCCATCAGGGCCACGCAAGCCGCTGCAACTAGTATCGGTGCTGCTGCAACTCGAAACATCGCGTCGGCGGTCCAGTTGTTCGCGTACAGGACACCCGCGAGGTAAGTACCGCCCGCGGCGCCGAGCCGACCGAATCCGTATGCCCACGCAACGCCCGGGGCACGTAATTCCGGGCTATAGAAGAGCGTGCACAGCGCGATGGCACAGGTTTGTCCGCCGCTAATGCAAAAGCCGCAAAAGAAGATCGTCGAGAGTAAAGCCAGATGCGATGAGCCGATTGCAATCGAAATTGTGTACATCGAGACGGAGCCGCCGACGTAGATCGCGGACAAGATCCTGTAAGGACTGGTGCGGTCCATGATGGGTCCCATCAGAAGACTCGCCACCATGCCGCCGATGATCACGGTGATGGTCGCCCAGACCACGAGCGCGGGTGGGAATGAGGCGGACGCAAGAACGGTCGGCAGCCAGCTTTGCAGAAAATAGAAAGTGGCCAGGTTGATGGCGAACACGGCCCACAGCAGGAACGTCCCCAGGCGGAATTGCGCGGAGAACAAGCCGAGCACGCTTGCATCCACGGGCTTCGCTTCATGAGTGACCAGTTCGGTGTCCGATTGCAGAGTGAAATCGGGAAAGAGGCGCCGGGTTGCATGAAGCAGTTCAGCCTGATCGGCATTTCTCGACAGATAGGCCACGGATTCCGGTAGCAGCGGGATAAGCAAGACCGTCAAGCCCAGTGCAGCGAGCCCGCCCAACCACATTGGACCTTGCCAGCCGAACCTCGGAATCAAAGCGCTACTGCAGATTCCCGCGAAGATAAACCCCAGCGCGTACCCCATGTAGACGAGAATGACGAAAGTCGCGCGGGTTCTGTTCGGACTGAATTCCGAAACGAGGCCGACCGCGCAAGGCGTGGCCGCTCCCAAGCCGATGCCGGCGAGGAACCTCAAGGCGATCAGTTGCGGCACGCTCGTCGCGAAAACGGTAAGGACCGTGAACAGCCCGAATGCAGTTGTTGCCATGAAAGCGATCTTCTTCGTACCGAAGCGCTGGGTTGCGAACGGAATGCCGAAGTTGCCGATTAGCAAGCCGAAGAAAACCGCTGAAAAAATAGCGCCGAATACCCCCTTAGGGAGCTGCCATTCCTTCGCGAGAACAGGCACGATGAAGCTGATGACCTGGGTATCGAAGCCATCGAACAGCATGAGCAGCGCACAGAAG
The DNA here is from genome assembly GCF_001718195.1 of Paraburkholderia nodosa. Taxonomy (GTDB): domain Bacteria; phylum Pseudomonadota; class Gammaproteobacteria; order Burkholderiales; family Burkholderiaceae; genus Paraburkholderia; species Paraburkholderia nodosa_A. The sequence continues at coordinate 10,859 of NZ_MCNV01000047.1, read as the reverse complement.
GCGACGATGAAATACTGCCTTCTGCCGATTCTGCGACTGTCGATCACATCGTAGACGTTGATTTGCCGTATTTCCATATCGTTCTCCTCGCGTTCAAAGTGATGGGTTAATCCGGGTATTTCAATTTTCTTGCCGGATTTAAAAGCAACGGCGCGGGCAGTTGTAAACTTAGGTAAAGCAAAATGGTCTTGCAGAATCAATAATTAATGTGATTAATGCCTGCCTCATTGTCGGGGCGGAGTTACTGTGCGAATAGGACTGTGCTACAGATTCAACCACCGGCGGCATTCCCTTGCGGGAGCATGCGCCCTGCGCAAGCTCGCGGCGCTGTTTCTGTTCTGATTTTCGCGTCAAAAAAACCGATCTGTCTCGTCTGATTTATCATTTTCGTCGTTACAGATTTCATTTCTTAATGAAATCCGGCTCGCCTGGATCACGAAGTCATTTGATTGCACGGAGAAATATTGCCGCAGTTCAGGCGGCATTTTTTATTCTTGTATTGCCGCAGTGGCGCTCCGCTCGGCAGATTGTGCGGCGAGAGCAGTCAATCGAAGCGCAATTCGCGGTCGGTAGCTCAGTTGAACCTCGCGGTTCCGTCCACATCGATCCGCTCGACGCCATCGCTACTTTCGTCTGACTCATGAATCGCGCACTTGCTCTACCGCCCACCATGCACGAAGTACAATCGGACGCAACCCAGACTGCACAGGCATTGATACCGTCGAAACGATCACATGCGAGCTCCGAGTCCAACCGTCCGTATTTCGCTTGTGAACGGCTTTCTTGCGGCCGCCGGCGCGCGGCCCGAGGTCACGCTGCGCTATCTCGAAGCAGCCGGGATCATGCGCGGTCTGCTTGCCGAGGCAGCCGCGCGGGTCACCGAGGAACAGTTTTCGACGCAAAGTTGGCGAGAGTACAGCCATCAGACTGATGAAATCCGTCGTGCGGGGCAGGATGGCAAAGCCATAGGTCAGGCCCACCACGACGCCGGCAAGCGAGCCGAACACGTAGCGCTTGAGGCTGCCGGCCGGCTGATCGGCGACGCCGAAGAGCGCGCAAGCCACGCCGTCCAGAAAGACGGCCGTCGCGCCGTCACGCCATGCTGAACCTATCCAAAGCGCGCAACTGATTGTGATGCCGATGACGGCGCCGATTGTACTGCGCGTCGCCAGCCAATGGTCGCTGTGCAAAGGCCTAACCCGCCTTCGAATCGAATGCCTGCTTTGGCACATTGTGAGTCCAGTGCGCTTTAGCAGTCTGCAGATGCTGTTCCAGCAGTCTGCAATCGTGATGGGCGAGAACGAGTTCGCCGAGATTGGCTATCAATCTGCGGAGCAGAAGGTCGTGCCATGAATCGCGGCCACACGGGCTCGTTCGACGCGTGTGAAATCCGTCCATCAGCCTTCTGGTTGCCGTGGGGTCGAGCATGCTGTCCCGCGGCCAGCCATGACTGCACCTGTTCGAACAGTGAGGCGAGCTTGGCGGGTACGTCGTGCGGCAACGCGTGCATTTCCGTCAGAGCGTTGTCGATGGCGCCGGACAGGGACAGCACGGCCAGCAGACGCCGATGAAGCGCTTCCAGGATCAATGCCTTGAAGCGGGCCTTGCACGGAGTCGAAGGGCAGTGAGCAGACAGTTGATAGAGATCGAGCATGTCCACTGCCGATCGGGCGCGGTCCAATGCAAGTACTGCATCAGGGGCATTGCCGAGCACAACGCAGGTCCATCGCTCCGAGTCGGCCAGAACAGCGGCGACCCGGGCATGCACACGATGTGACACCTTGCGCGGCAGGACCAGCGAATGGACCAACGTTGCGCACAGAACGCCGATCGTGATTTCCTGCACGCGAATGCTGGCAACAGTAAAGATCGTGCCGGGATTCATCACCTACGGAAAGCCGATCAGGCTCGTCGTTTAGCCGGCGAGCTGAAATGCGTAGGCCCGCGGCGTCCGGTCAAGACGTGCAATGTACAGACAGAAGCCGATCCAGATGGCGAGTGCGGCACTCAGTACCAAGGGTTCATTGACCAAGGTCGGCACGAGCAAAAGAGTCACGGCGGAGCCCGCCAATGTGCCGAGAAAGCGGAAGAGGCCGCGGCTGATTACCATCCCCGAGAGAGGCTGGGAAACCAGGTAGACGGTGCCGAGTGCCCAGAAGGGACGTGTCAAGCCGACCCTCAATGACAGGTACAAGGCCAGCATTGCCGCCACGAAGCATTTAATCGAAAAGAGTGCGGCTTCCAGGTCGGGTTGGTTCGCGTTGGGCAGCGATGCCCGTCGACAAAAATCGGGCAGCGTCCAGCCTCGCACGCGGGAGCGCGAGGCCTTGAGCGATGAAGTCGTGGCGGCATTGGAGCTTGGCATGACGCTACTATGCCGACTCATTCTCCGCACGAATTTCGCTACAATGACAACATGTCGCTAAAAAATGCCAGATATGGATCGTTACGTTAGCCTTCCTGATTTTGCTGATCCCGATTCGATCGATCGTCCGGCCGTGGCGCTGCGCATACAGCTCGACGAGCATGCCGCGGAAATCCCGGTGCACAAGCATCGAAAGGGGCAACTGGTGCTGGCGTTGCACGGCGCTGTAACATGTCATGTCGCGGGCGCTTTCTGGATCGTCCCGCCGCAATGCGGAGTGTGGATTCCCGGCGGGATGTCCCACAGCAACCACGCCACGCCCAATGCCCAGCTTTGCTATCTGTTTGCAGAACCTGGTATCGTCGACTTGCCTAAGGAATGCTGCACGCTTTCCATTTCACCCATGGTACGGGAAATGATCCTGCACCTCGCCGGAGCGTCGCTGGACTATGAGCAGGGCGGCCATACCGACCGGCTTGCACGCGTGCTATTGCATGAGCTGATATTGATGCCGGTCGAGCGTCTCTATCTGCCGGTTACCGATCATCCGCGAATCCGGCAGATGGCGGACGCGTTGAACGCCAATCCCGGCGATCGCCGCACGATTGCTCAATGGGCCAAACGTCTTGCCATGAGCGAGCGTTCGTTGGCAAGACTCGTCGTCAGTGAAACGGGACTGACGTTTGGGCGCTGGCGACAACAGTTGCAACTGCTCGTCGCGGTGCGTGAGCTTGCCGGCGGCGCTTCCGTACAGCGCGTGTCGGACGAGCTCGGCTATGAGTCCGTGACTGCTTTTATCACCATGTTCAAGAAAGCGCTCGGGCATTCGCCAGGTCGGTACCTCGCCGCGCTGGCCCGCACACAGTCGGAGGCCGTGCTCCGCTCGACGCCTTCGACTGACGCGGATGGCCCAGCGGATGCGGCTGCCGATGTGTGAAATCGCGCGCGTCTCAGTGTGTGGCTGAAAGCGTGGCGCGAGCGCGCCGCGATTATGCCGTCGCGCCATTCCTCATGCTTGTTGATCATCGGATTGGGAGGCGTGGTCGCAAGCTGTGTGGCGGGGACGCCGTTCTGCGTTTTCTGCGTGAGGGTACGCATGCGCTTGCCACGCGTGATGAATGACGGGGTGCGACTGCGCATTGCCTTCGCCCTAGCTTTGCCACGCCACGCACGCCAGATAGCCTCGGCATTCCGCGTCGTTCGGATCCCAGAGACCGATCTGAATCCGCTCGTGATTCAATGCGGTCCCGGCGCGGACGGCTTTCAAGGGCCGTCACTTTACATAAAAGAAATGATCGAAGTTTGGTTGGCTTTGATTTGTATTCCTATATATTTTGCATCGATGCAGTGCCAGTTCTGAAGCTTCCGGCATATCAGTCCCGTAGCGCGACCGCATGGAAGCCACCGTGCGGCATGACCTCATCGAACGCGCCGATCATGGATGGCGTTTGACCTTGCTGATCAAGTGGCGCCAGACACCTGGCACCAGTCAGGGCTGCTCGTCGTGTCTGTCAAAATAGCGGCATCCGTTCGCCAGCTACTGCGCACCCCAATACGCCTTCGCGGGCCGTATGTTGCCGCCAACGTCGGATCAATAGTGTCGAAAACGGCAACCGGAAATCAAGATCCTGGCGATCGCAGGGAAAACGTTACAGCGGGCACGATATGGCACACAAGTGATGCGAACGATGCGGCAACCAGACGCCGCCCTGGGACACCGACCACTGCGGTTCTGGCGATGGCCACTATGAGTTACTCTGCACTTCGTGCTTCAATGCCAGGATTGCCGAGTCCGCCGGATTCACCGATTTCGAGAACGTTTGGCTTGACCCCATCCAGCTGATTGACTGCGAGGGGGACACTCACCAGTTCAATTTCCAGCCTTACCAGCAGATCTACGAGTGGCGCGGCGCGATCAATGCGATGGCGCAGATCGACACGCCCGAGTGTGTGCTCACGGAGTCGTTCCGCTTTGGTGCCACGTTCGCGGCGCTGGCGAGCCACCTGCTCGCACTGCTCGGTGAGCGCAAGCCCATCCGGGGACAGGAAGCCATCGGCTCGATCATGGTGGAGGATCCTGCGCTCGCGCCGCCGGTTGACGCGATCCTGTGCCGGAGGAACGTCACGGCGATCTGGCAGTTCGCCGTGGGACTCGAGGCAGGACACCGACTGGCGATCCGGATGAGCCCCGCCGAGATTCTCGCCTACGCTGATGGCGCTGACCGGTTGCTGGCCGGCTAGCGCGCGTTCCGTCCGGCGGCGTTCTCGCTGTTCGGGACGTGGAGCGACGCACAGGCGTTTGCGCGCAGTGCATTTGGTCAGGACCTGCTGCCGGTTGTGCGCATCGTCGACGAGCTGGGGACCGGCTATCTGCGGGCCCTGGCGCAGCGCTCGGTGGTGGAAGCTGCCGCCCACTATGTGATCTCAACCGTCCACCGTGCCAAGGGTCTCGAGTGGAAGCGGGTCAAGGTTGCGAACGATTTCCGCCTGCGCGGGGCCGACGGCAGCCCGATGCCGGACGAGAAGCTCCGCCTCCTCTATGTGGCTGTGACCCGGGCGCAGCATGTCCTGGATGTCTCGGAATTGCGGGACGAACTGCTGCGGCTTTTCAGTCTCCGCCGCCAGGACCGGTCAGCATAATAGATGATCAAATGGGATAATCTTGATTCCCGTTTGAGAGTGGTCTAGAATGGGAAACATGAAATTCCCATCTGGGAGGCGCGCAACATGTCCCTGAATCAACCGTCCGGCCGTCATTCGGCGGCGCGTCCGGGCGCAGCACATGCCGGCAAGGCCCTGGCCGGCTCTGGCAGACCCGGCGCCCACTCTGACGATATCGAAACGTTTCTCGTCAGGTTCGATCCGCTAGAGCAACGCCGGCAGATCCGGGAAGGCATGGAAGCGGCGATCATCGAGCGCGTAGCGAAGGACCTGCTGCACGTGCCGGTGCAGACGCTGCTGGCGAGTCTCAATCTGCCGAGTTCGACGATCCTGCGCAAGATGGCGCGCGCGGAGCGACTGTCGCCAGCCGAGTCGGATCGCGTTGCGCGCGTGTTGTATGTGCGTCAGCTTGCTGTGGAGGTGTTTGAGGACCCGGCGCTGGCCGCCGAGTGGATGCAGCGATCGAATGCGGAATTGGGTGGACTCAGCCCGCTCGAGGTGCTCGACTCGCAACCGGGCTACGACCGCGTGCGTGAGATCCTGCTGCGAGTCATTCACGGCGTGTCTGCATGAGGCTTTACCGCCTGGCGAAAGAGCGGCGCGGGTATTACCGTGCCGATGACCTGAGCGGCAATGGTGCGGCGATCGCCGGAGGCCGCTGGAACCCGCGTGGCATGCGAGTGCTTTACACCTGCTGCCACGCGTCAACGGCGCTGCTTGAAGCGCTGGTGCACATGGCGGGCTTGCTGCCGGCCGGTGGCTATTTCCTCGTGACGCTGGAGGTGCCGGACGCCGTCTACGATGCCGCATTCGCACCTGGCCTGCCGGACGGCTGGACAGACCTGACGAGCGATCCAACGGCGACGAGGGCGCTTGGCCGGCAATGGCTTGAGGCGGGCGAGCAACTGGCGATGCGGGTCCCGTCGGTCGTTTGTCCTACCGACTTCAATCTGCTGCTGAACCCGATGCATCCGGAGATGGCAAGCGTAAAGGTGATCAGCACGGAACCCTTTACGCTGGATCCGCGGCTGTTTGGCCAGTCGACGCGATGAGCCCGATGTCCGATTGCAGGCGGATGGACCATGCCCCCTCGATCAAATGCCAGAGTTCGCGATGTGCGTGCCGGCGGTCAAGGTGCTCCCCAGACATCTAACCTATAAAGCACGATCGCTCGAAAACGGTTGGATTCGTTTTGTGAGTGGACGCGGAGACTGCAGTCAACCTGAGTTCGTCTTCGGGTTAGTGCTTCACTTCCCAGCCAGCGGTGGTCAGGGGCATGACGACCGAGGACGTACAACACGTCGACCCGCATACGCTCGAGTTGCCTCGCGATGCGGAGTTTTTCTTCTTTTGTGATCGACGCACCCGGCGACTGCTCTCCATCCCGCAAGGATCGAGGCGGGCTTCGCAGCGAGTTCTAATGGCGATTTCGAGGCAGTGCGCGCAATCGCAAGCGAAGTGAAAGATAGCATAATCTGTTCTCTCGCACGCGCGAACGCGCGTGACATTTCACGTGCGGCCGAAGCGCTGCGGCCAGCCAAACGTTTTCGCATCCATACCTTTCTCGCGACATCGCCGCTGCATATGGAGAAAAAACTCCGTATGTCGCCCGACCAGGTGTACGAGCAGGCGCGCCGCGCAGTTTCACCGATGACGTCGAGTTCTCGCCGGAAGACGCCAGTCGCTCAGATATGGACTTTCTGTGCCGGGTGCTGGAGGGTGTGATTGCCGAGGGCGCGACTACGATCAACGTACCCGATACCGTTGGCCATGCCATGCCGGAAGGTTATGCGGCACTGATCCGCGAACTACGCGAGCGCATTCCAAATTCAGACCGGGCGGTTTTTTCGGTGCACTGTCACGATGATCTTGGCCTCGCGGTGGCGAACTCACTGGCCGCGGTCAAATCGGGCGGCGCAAGGCAGATCGAGTGCACGATCAACGGACTTGGCGAACGGGCAGGGAATACGGCGCTCGAGGAGGTGGTCATGGCGGTCAAGACCCGGAGAGATCACTTCGACCTCGACGTGCGCGTCGATGCAAGCCAGATTGTCACGGCTTCACAGTTGGTCTCGGAGATTACCGGATTTGCGGTGCAGCCCAACAAGGCGGTAGTCGGCGCTAACGCGTTCGCTCATGCGTCCGGCATCCACCAGGACGGTGTGCTCAAAGCGCGCGATACTTACGAAATCATGCGCGCGGAAGATGTAGGCTGGAGCGCAAACAGGATCGTGCTCGGGAAGCTTTCCGGTCGAACTGCCTTCAAACAGCGCCTGCGTGAGCTTGGTGTCATGATGGATAGCGATGCAGAATTGAATGCAGCGTTCGCGCGCTTCAAGGCTCTCGCCGATCGTGAGGCCATCGTTTCCGATGGCGCGCTGGTTGCCCTGGCACGTCAGGGCGAGGGCGTGAATTGCGGCAGCGCGCATTCATAACGGTCAGCGACCAAGGCTTTCACATCGCAAACCGCGGACAGCAGGAACCCTGCGACCGCGTTATTTTCGTCATAGCTCGAAGAAGCCATGAATACTGAAACGATTGCCCAGTTTGTTATTTCGCCCAGCACGACACCGACCCCACACGATGAGATCACCGCGAGCATTGCCAACCCGGTATTTGGTCGCGTGTTCACCGATCACATGGCGACTGTCCGATGGACAAGTGCCCTTGGTTGGCACGACGCGAAAGTTGAGCCACGTCGGCCGTTTCAGATTGACCCCGCCTGCGCTGTCCTGCACTACGCGCAGGAGATTTTTGAAGGCATGAAAGCCTATCGCGGCGACGACGGCTCGATCTCGCTTTTCAGGCCTTACGAGAATGCCAGGCGGTTTCGCGCGTCGGCAGCGCGCATGTCCATGGCAGAACTCCCCGAAGCACTCTTTGTCGGCGCAGTGGATGCACTCGTGAAGATCGATCGGGACTGGGTTCCTGGCGGCGATGGCAGTTTGTACCTGCGGCCTTTCATGTTTGCAACGGAGAGTTTTCTCGGGGTGCGCGCCGCCAACGAGTATCTGTTCTGTGTTATCGCTTCGCCCGTTGGGCCGTATTTCAAGGCGGGCAAGATGGCGGTCACTGTTTGGGTCTCCGACCAATATACCCGCGCGGCACCAGGTGGAACAGGCGCGGCCAAGTGCGGCGGAAATTATGCCGCGAGCCTGATTGCGCAAACCGAGGCGGCCGCGAAAGGCTGCGACCAGGTCGTGTTCCTCGACGCTGCGGAACACAAATGGATCGAAGAGCTGGGCGGCATGAACGTGTTCTTCGTGATGGACGACGGCTCCCTGCGTACACCTCCGCTCTCGGGCACCATCTTGCCTGGCATTACGCGTGCTTCCATTATTGAGCTGGCCAAACGGGAGGGCATCACAGTTTCCGAAGAGCCTTATGCATTCGCATCGTGGCAAGCCGATGCGATCGGCGGTCGCGTCAAGGAGGCCTTCGCCTGTGGTACGGCAGCGGTCGTGACGGCCATCGGAGAGGTTCGTCACGCTGCGGGCGAATTCAAGATCGGTGATGGTGGCGAAGGACCTGTCACACAACGAATTCGCACTACGCTCACCGGTATTCAGCGCGGCAAGATTGCAGATCCATTCGGCTGGATCCACAAGGCGTCTTAAGCGATTTTTCCTGGAATCCGTGTGCAGGCATACAAACCATCACTCGCCGCTTGACGCATTTGCCGACGACAGGATCCATCCAATCCACTTAACATCGACGATCGATCGCGCGAGCACAAAACCGCCGGATCGCAATTGTCGTCTCGCCGCGCTGAGCCGGTGCGGAGTTACTCGACGCGGCAATTGCATCGCGTGAACTTGCGATAGAGCTGAAGCGCTAGTCCGCCGGCCACAACGATCAATGCGCGACCGATACTCGAGTCGACACTCGTCATGACCTCGGTGAGATAGATCGCGGCTCCTGCTACCAGGGGATGAGAGAGCCCCTTGTCACGAAGTTCATCCATTTGAATTCTCCAACGTATAGACCACGGCCGGACAACCCGCGCAACGCCTTCCCACTCGATGTCGAAGGCGACTTTGTCGCTGATTCGCTGAAATGTTTCGCATACCTGATTTCGTCTTTCCATGATCGACCGATCGTCCTGTCTGGCTGGTGCACCGTTCCTTTTCCTCTTCCCGAGAACGTAAGCGAATCATATTGATCGCGCGACTGCAATTCAATTACCTCACGGGTAATCGAGGCGCTCCGATGAGGCGGGCGCGCGCTGCGGTTTTTTTCAGTCAGCCACGATTGCACGAAACGAGGAGTGTGTAGGGAAACGAAGCTGCCGTGGGTGCGCTCACGTCCTTCATGACTGGCCTCTGCCCTTCAACGATCGCCGCTGCAGGATCGCGAAAGAGACCGCGACTCGAACTGCGCGCGTTTTGATGCCGAACTCCCTGGAAAACCATATATGATTAAGAGTGCGAATAAAACGTTTTGTGACCTGGGTGTAAGCATAGGGTGCGCGCCTGCGATTCGCACGCAGTCTTCAACCAACGTGCCAGGAGCCTGCGCAGCTGGTTGGGCGGTCGATACCCCGGTTTAGAGGAACCGGATCGAAGACCCTTTCCCGACGGGGAAAGGGCTTGAACGAGGCATTCTGCGGCGGCGGGTTTGGGTGGGGCTCCCGCCGCTCAAACTCGCTTCACGCCTTCCACGCGTAGGGCTGGAACATTTCTTCGAGGGGCGGCTGGGTGACGCTCGCGGTGTAGTTCGTGATCGTCGAGGCGGCGACCACGAGGATGACGTCGAGCACGAGTGCCTGATCGAAGCCAGCTTCGGTGAACGCAGCGATGTCGTGATCGTCGACGTGGCCGCGCTTTTCGATCAGCGTGCGTGCCAGACGCGAGAGCGCCGCGAGTTTCGGGTCCTGCGGAAGGCGGCGTTCGCGGATCGCCTGCACGTCGGCCTCGCTCAGGCCTTCCTTGAGACTGAGGCATGAGTGGAATGCGACCGGCCAGGTGGCGCCATTGGTCACCGCATTGGTGAGCAGCAGCGTCTGGACGTGTGCTTCGGAAAAGTTGCCGCCATGCGCCTGCTGAAACAGGCCGACGAGGCCATTGATCAGCTTCGGCGAGCCGGCAATTGCGCCAGCGATATTTGGCACCATGCCGAAGGCCTGGGCAAGCCCGTTCAGCGCGGGCTTCGATTGTTCAGGTGCGGATTCGAGCGTATAGATGGGGAAGTGAGCCACAGTATTTCCTTGAAAGTCGAAGGTATCGCTGATATCGATCAGGCGACAAGCACAGGTTAGTGAGAGAAACGAGCCTCGCCAATTACATCGCTGGTAATCAGCGAAGCGAATCCGTCACGGGACGCGTGCCTCGCACCTCTCGCCAACCGCGGAGCAATCCACCCCTCATGGTCTTTCCGTATGTATGAGAACAAACGGTCCGTTGCGATCGATGTGCAATCGCGCTCGACCGGACAGCGGAAATGATCGATTCGCGACGATTTCGAGCAATTACGTCGCAGGTAATCTTCCCTGCAGTATCCATGCTGGCGAACGGCCGCTCGTGTGTGCGACGAGAAGCTGATATGACTTTCGCAGTCAAGTACGCAAGCCTCTGTTGTGAGTGTCCTTTTGCTTTTCGGTGAATCTGCTGGGGGCGGCGCAGCCTGTAACGTCGACGGTGGATCCGGCTGATATCCGTGGGTTGGCTACCACATTACAGGGTGCCGTCGTGTGAACCTGCCGCGCTCTATGTCCGAGAGTCTGGCCTGGAGGCTGTCTCGTAGTATCTTGGCGGATTGTTCACGGACCGTGCTGCGCCGTCCTCAGCAGACTGCTGTTCCTCCGTTGAATGTGCGATGGGTGCCATTATCAATG
>NZ_MCNV01000046.1 GCF_001718195.1 Paraburkholderia nodosa | reverse complement strand
GGCCGGTATAGCGCACGTCGTGGGCGAGCAGGAAGGCTTTGAGGCGTTGCCTGGCCTGCTTCAGATCCTGTTTGGCGGCGCCCCAGGTGCGGACCAGGTCACGAAACGCTTCGTCCTCGACGGTGGGCACGTGCACGGGCGACAGATCTCCAGCTCGAAGCGCGCGTACCAGTTTCGCTGCATCGCGGCGGTCGGTCTTGACCCGCTCGCCGGGCTTGCGGGGAATCAGTGACGGCGCGCAGACCATGCAGGGGTAGCCCTTTGCCGTCAACTGGCGATGAAGGCCGTAGCCGCAGGGCCGGCCTCATAGACGAACAATACGTTCGATGCTTTTGACTGCATGCGCTTGCACAAGCGATCGATATCATTGGCTCGAGGCGCAATCTTGCCGAGGGCCTCTACTTCGCCAAACCCGACAGAATACGCGACCACGATCGAATCCTTGTGAACATCCAGGCCGACAAACACCGTGCTATCGTTATTCACGCTGACCTCCGTGCCGGAAACAGGTTGTCGAGTATTGGCTTAGACCATACTCTTGCGGCTCTGGCATGCGTGCTAACCCGCGTTTCACCTCCGCGCGGCGGTCAGCCTCGTGCGCAGCGAAAGTCAACTGTCTATGAGGAACAACCCGCGTAAGCCCCCAGGAGTAAAACGGTTGATCTGAACCGTTTTCCGGAAGGAGCACGCAAATGGCCGCACCCGAGAGAACCTTGAACGCACAGGACACCGCGATCACCTGCAGGCTGTTTGTCGCCTTTGAATTGGGCGAAAAGAACTGGAAGCTGTCACTCGGTGATGGCGTACGTGCTCCCAGCCGTTGCACGGTAGCGGCCGGCGACACCGCTTCCGTCCTGACCGCTATCGCGAAAGCCAAAGCTCGCTGTCATCTGCACCCTGACACCTTGGTGGTGAGCTGCTATGAGGCGGGCCGCGACGGCTTCTGGTTGCACCGTTGGCTAATGGCAGGCAGCAGCAAGGGACAGCAACGCAACATGAATGTCGAGACGGCGCTCAAAGCAATTCCGCAGTTTGCGGAAGCCGGCAAACCATGCATGCGTGCGCTCGACCATCCAGCGATGCCGTTATCTGTTCATGCTTCGTGGATGACTTGTGTTAGCGACTCTTAACAGATGATGTTTTTTCGAGTCTCTCTCACATGTCCTGGAGTGATATCACTGCTACTCCTACCACGATCACGATGATTGAGAAAAATTTTCTAACTACGCCTCCGGGAGAAATATCCTCGGCGATAAATTTTGGAAACAGCTTCGTTGCCAGGAACCCAAAAGCCAAGACGAACAGCGGGTGGATACTGACGACTACCGAAACCAAAGCTGCACCGCCTCCCGCAGCCAGAGCGGCCATGAAGAATACATAGCCCCCAACATCAAAGATGTTCGTCGCCCCGAAAATTCCGAATTGCTTATAGTTCAAAACTTTTAGATCATCAATGATGAGCTTTCTCCATTTCGGAACCAATAAAAGCAACATCCCACCAAGGGCATAGCCAGCAAAGTTGAAAATCAGCACCGAGTGCAAGCTCGTGACTTTCAATAACTCATCTGAAATTACAGTCGAGACAGCTCCCAAAAAAGCAGAAATTAGCAACACGACTACGTGCCGGGGGTGCCCCAATCCACCAATCGTCTGCCTAGACATGCATAGTATTAGAATACCAACGACGATCAAAGCGAAGCCAGTCTGTTGCCTAGATGTCGGAATGGCATGAAAAATCAGCACTGATGCGGCCAATACAAATATTGGTTCAGATTGGTGAATCGGAATCACAACCGATACATCCATATCCCCCAAGGAGTAGCTATATGCAAAGTATTGTAGAAATATTGCGAGACCAGAGCATATATTTATCACCACCATATATAAGTCTAGATCGGCGGGCCGGAAATAGGCATAAATTGCCATCGCAAAAAAAATATTCCCGATGCTCAGCAAGAAAATGAACGAAATCCAATTGGATGCAATATTAGTGATTGCAAACTTATCAACAATATATGAGAGACTCCAAAGCAGCGGTGCCAGAAGGGCAAAATATAACCAGGTCATTTCTCGCTCCCGAGAACCTCAAGAATCGTATTTTTGCTATCGTTCAATAGCTCATTCGAGAAGTCATCGGTAACATGATCAAAAATAAATGTATTGTTATATCCGAAACCATCAGAAGTTTCGAAGCCAACTATTTTGTCAAGGATTGCTGGAAGTTCGCCAAACCGAGATGAGTGGTTTTTCTTCAAAAGCTTCATAGCGTTGCCGTAGTGCGCCGCTTCATCTTTAGTAGCATTACGAATCCATGCGGACAGACAATCAGGCCCAAGACTATCAAAAAGCTTGAAGTCCTGCTTATAAGCCCGAGTGCTAGTAACTTCATCGAATGCAATTGACGCCAATATGGTGAATTCATCAACCATGAAGGATGAAATCGATTCAAATTCCGGCTGTCTGGATTCGATTTCTTTGTCGATATCTTCTTCTCGGAAACCATACAACACACTATTGATCTTTCGAAGACCTCTATAGTGGTTTTGTTCATCCAAATGCCAGAGGCATGCGAACTCTAAGAAATCATCGCTCAGCTGTAAATCACTTCGATTCATGAGATATATCAAGAAGTGCTTGGAATCAAATTCAGCGCTCATGTCATGCCAAAAGTGTTCTTGCCGTGATTTTATGACATCCCTACATCCGGTGATGCGTTCGGGAGTCAGATATTTAAGTAACTCAACTGAAGACCAGTCATAACTTTTCAAGCCGATTGACGATTTTAAATAGCTCATGATTGCGCTCCCTGCAATTATTCCATGAAGTTTTGAAACTGCCACTTATCAGACGAAGCAGTGGAAAATAGCCCTTTATCCTCTTCCACAGGACTCCAATCAGTGTATTCCCCCAGCATTTCGCCTAAGTAGGGCTTTGCATTATCTAGCACGAAGCTAAAGTCCATCTCTTCCGCTTCAATGATCCCGCAACGTGGATTAGCAATTGCCCATTTCATACCTGCTATAACACCGGCCACGACTTGCAAAGAGGTGGCAGAGCTTTCAGGGTTGAGCTTTTGAGCAACCGAGTTCTCCATGTAGAACCCAAACCAATATGCATTTTTCTTATGCCCCATCAGAAGCACGCCAAGATAATCCCCTCCCGAGGCGATATCCGGTCCTTGCAAAATTCTCCCTTGTGCCTGTGGATTCCAAGAACAACCACTAAGCTCGTGAATGGAAAGTATCGCGTCATTGCAAGGATGGTAAGCATAATTGACCGTAGGCCGATAAGCGGCTCGCTCACCTTCAAAGTACGTTAGATAATCCGACAGAGAAACAACTTCATTATGAGTGATCAAAAAGCCTAAGCATGGGCCAAAAGCAGGAGTCCAGGTTTTCAATCTGACCGAGGCGCCCGGGCGGTTCAAATAGATCGCGCTATTGCAGCCTGTAGTATGCCGCTGCCCCTCTGGCGGTAAGCGAAGTTCATGAGTCCCCCAGCCTAACTCAGCAGGCTGGCAACCTTCGCCAATAAACCCATCAATTGACCAAGTATTTACAAACTCGCCAGGCCGCTTAGGCAGTTTTGCAATCTGGGTATCATGCTCCGCAATATGGATTATTTTCACATCTAGATCAGCAGACAGCTTCGCCCACTGCTGACGAGTTTGCGGGATTGGCTGGCTTATTCCGTAAATATCATCCCGAATATTCAGAAGTGCCCGCTTTACGAAATGAGACACCAAACCCGGATTTGCGCCGTGCGCTACGATAGCTGTAGGGCCATCTTGACATTTAGCCTTCAACGTAAGCATGGCTTCCCTGAGGGCGTAGTTGGTACGCTCTGCAGGCTCTGCATCTGCATTTACATAATGTCCGGCCCATGGTTCAATGCATGTATCAATATATTTTGTTTCTTTCTGCTGGCAAAATGAAACCAGGTCGACACTTGAGACATTGACGGACAGGTTGATTACAAAGGAGTCGGAATCCAGGTCGCTCAGCAAGTCTTCAAGATTTTCCTTAGCGACGCTCGCCGCCACCCAAGTTACAGGGAAATCGAAATCAGCGCTGAGCCTCTGGGCGCCATATGGATCTATTACCTTAAGGCTTTCAATTTCGCCCCCGAACTCACCGAGCAAGTTTGGCATAAGTGCAGATGCAATGGTTCCGTAGCCAATCAACACAATCTTCATGAGCATTCTTCCTTGACAGGAATTTGCGAGCGGACAGGGAGATATACCTCGGCAGGGAGGCTGATCTGCCGTCGAAATCCTGGACAGAAATGAGTGTTAGTGTTTCGGAGCAATTTTCCCCATGACACGGGAGGTTGGCGAGGAAACGCAATCAGTATTCGGTGGAGCAGAACGTGGCCGCAGCTGGGGAGATCCGAGCAGACGTATTACCGCTGGAAGAAGCTAGATCTGGGCCAGGAGTCGAACTAGGGTGCGTGAGCTGAAGCAGCTCCAGGACGAGAATGCGCGGCTCAAGAAGCTGGCTGCGGAGCTCAGTCTGGACAAGGCGATCCTGCAGGATATCGCCACAAAAAAGTGGCCCTGCACGCGCTGAAGAGACAGGCCGTGACCTACGTCATGCATCACTTCGGTCTTCCGACGCAGCGGGCGTGCCGTCTGGTGCGGCAGGCGCGCAGCACGCACTACTATCGCAGCGTCAAGGATCCGCAGAGGGCGCTTCGGCAGCACATGCGTGAGATTGACCCAGACCCGCGTGCGGTATGGCTACCGACGCGTTCACGACTGCTCAAACCCGAAGGCTGGCGCGTGAGCCGCAACCGGATCTACCGGCTCTACGCTGAAGAACAGCGGCAGTTACGCTCGAAGTTGCCCAAACGACGCAAGATGGTGGTGTCGCGCCGTCAGCGTTGCGCGCCGACGCGCCACAACGAGGTCTGGAGTCTGGATTTCGTGGCCGATCAACTCGCCAATGGCATCTGCCTGCGAGCCTTGACGATCGTGGATGTCTTCAGCCGTGAGGCACTTGCCATTGAAGTCGGACAGCGCCTGCGTGCAGAGGACGTTGTGTCCGTGCTGAACCGGTTGGTGGCCCAACGTCGGGCGCCGCGATGCCTGCTCGCCGATAACGGCAGCGAGTTCTCCGGCCGTCCTGCTGGATATGTGGGCGTACCACTACAAGGTACAGATCGACTTCAGCCGTCCGGGCAAGCCCACCGATAACAGCTTCATCGGACGGGTCATGTCGGTAGCATGACCATCATTCCGCATTTCTTCGAGAACGCGTTCCTGGGCGGCTATCCGAAATCGTGCGCGAACCAGACCCCGGTGAACTCTTCTCAACTGTGTGCGTTCGCTTTCGAGATCCATGGCCCCTTCCGAACGGCCAACATTTTATGACGAACGTTTGCCAGAACCCGGTTGTTGCGTCATCCGCTAGGTGGGGCCACTGCAGTAACTCACTTTCTTGCTGCGGAAAGCCTCTCCTTTATCGCCGTCCCCAATGATTGAGCAGAAGACAGCACTAAACGCGTCGACCGGAACGCACTCATGTTCCAGCGCGGCGGCGGCATTTTCCGCCACCCCGATTAGCATAGCAATCAGCACACCGTTACACAGCACCTTCTTCATTTTGGACAAGACCTGATCCTTTCCGAAAAGTTACCAGGGTTTCAGTCCTGCGACTCGCGCCACTGTCGGCAGGCAACCATGAACCGCACTTTCACTGCGCGCGATTCGTCTCCAAGCACCTTCCAGGCCATGTGGGGCGCAAACGCCCGGAACCGCCAGTACAGACGCTAATGACGCATTGGCGTCAGTCAAATTGCGTCGCGCACCTGCGTCGGCTATCGAACAATGATGTTGGATTCCCTACAAATAGCGCATGATTAGACCGGCCGCACGGAACCGGCGACTGTGAGAGAGCGAATTCGTCCTCGCCGACAAATTTCGGTCATCGAAAATCGCCGGCGGCCACAAGCGTGAAGGCGATCCTGGAACATCCTGGACGCTTTCATCATCGTGACCTGCCCGCAGGATGAGCGCCTCCGCGTCATCAATAGATTCGTTGTTTTTCGTCGCCGTTGACATCACTTCCGGGTGCGTCAGCCGGCTGTCGCCAGCATTCTAGTTCAGCAGCAATGCGCTCGTGACTATCGCCCCAGAGTAGTTGACGCACGTCGTCGGGCCATGCATCGACGTCGCACCCGTGATGATGCAACAGCGCAAGTGCGAGCCGCTCCATTCCGAATGCGATGCAGGCCGAGTGTGCGATGGCGCCATTCGCGCAACGCAGTTTCCATATCCGACCGAAGTGGTCCATGTGATAGTTGAACGACAGGCAGGCGGTTTTGCGCTGCGGGTCCGTTACCGGGATCAGCAGTTCGAATTTCAACTGCTGCGCGCGCTGACTGTCCGCGACGATCTTGCCGCCGCGGCCGAAGAATGGATCGTTCGCGACGTCGAATTCGGCGGGCAGGCGTAACATACCTGTAAGTGCATGGCCGCGTTCGATCCACGTCGTGCGAAAAGCCTGAACATCTTCTGGCGAGCCAATCCGCACATACTCGCGCATTCTGAACATTTGCATGCGCGTCGGGTCCAGAGAAGGTTCGTGACGGAAGCAATACGACAGCACATCTATAGTGAGCGCATTTTCTGGTAGCGGGCCGCGTCGCGCGATGACCGGATAGACCGGATAGCGCGCAGCGGGTGTGAGCACAGCGCGCGTTGGCTTTTGCTGGGCTAGCCAGGCGTCGCTTCGCTCGTCGCCGGGATCGGATGGCACGTCGTTGAGCGCCCGCAACAGGCGCCGATGGTCTCTCGCTCATCACCGCAGAACGCGTGAATCGTGCCGGCGAGGTGCGGAAAGTTCTTCAAGTATTCGCTGTCTTCGAAGTCCTTGCGTGGCACCGCTAGCGGGAAGCGCAGAACTTCCGGATGCTGGTCCGCAGCCATGCTGGATATCAGCCACGTCAGGCGTTCGACGATGCCTTCGTAGATATGGTGTGTCCATAGAGGCCGTTTTCGCCGGTGTCGACGAGCAGGCCGGCTGCGATCAACCGGTCGCGCAATGGCTGTTGCGCATCGGATACGGGGGGCACCACCGCGTGCATACTCAGGGAAGGAAGATGCGACAGGTACGCTCATGTCATGCCTCTATTGATAGTGACGGGCGCTGCGCAAGTAGCAGGCTGGCCGTGTTCTGGTCAATCCGGTCGTTGTTGATAATCAGGGATGCAGAATAAATGTCGCGCGGATACCGGCCGACCCTATAGCGGCCGCCATTCCGGTATCTACAACCTGACACTGCACGTGCCGAACGCCTCGGTGACGAACCGGGGAGCACTCGAGCAACTGACGCTGCCGTCGACGTCTGGCGCAAAGGTCCCTCTCGGTGATGTCGCGAAGATCTCGCTGCAGATGGGCGAAAGCACGATCACGCACGAGTTCGGCAAACGCGAGGTCACGATCCGCGTCGACAACCGCGACCGCGCGCTGTCGGACTACCTCGCCGAAGCGTAGCGGAAGATCGATGCGAACGTTCACTTCGACCACGAGAAGTACCACCTCGAATGGGGCGGGTACATTCGAGAACGAGCAGCGCGCGCAGAAGCGTCTCGCGGTTTCATTCCTGATCGTGGTGGGCATGATGCTCACGCTGTTGATCGCGAACTTCGGCAATTCGCGCCAGGCGCTGCTGGTGCTCGGCGTCGTGCCGCTCGCGACGCTCGGTGGCCTCGTCGCACTGAACATCCGCGGCGAGACGCTGAATATCGCGACCGCTGTGGGGTTCATCGCACTGTTCGGGGTCGCGGTGCAGAACGGGATCATCATGGTGTCGAACATCAACCGGTTGCGCGGGCAAGGGCCTGCCACTACGCGAAACGCGTGACGACCGGGGCGCTCGAACAGTTCCGGCCCGTGCTGATGACCGCGCCGGTCGCGACGGTGGGCATGCTGCCGGCTGCGCTCGCCACCGGGGTGGGCACCGACGTCCAGCGGGGTCTTGCGACAGTCGTCATCGGCGGCCTCGGGATCGCGACGCTGCTCACGCTCTATATCCTGCCTACCCATTACCTGGTCCTCGAACGCTTCGTCGAAAAACGCGCGGCGAACAAACCGGCCGCAGAAGAGGCATAACCATGGCTAACACATTCAACCACCCCTACGGGAAATGCGGGGCGGCGACAGTGCTGGCCTTTGCGCTCGCAGGCTGCGCGGTCGGTCCGGACTTCAGGACGCCGGCGGTTCCTGCCGCGACCGGCTACATGAAGAACGCGCTGCCAGCCGAGGTCGGCAGCGCGGGGGCGGGCGGCGGCACGCAGCCATGCGCGCAGGTTGATCACCAGCTTGATGGCGTCGAGCCTGTCGGTCTTCGCGCGCCTCTTATGGCGCTCAACAGGGATGCTCGCGGGATCGATCACATGACACTCGATCCCGCGAGCCCGCAGCGTGCGATAGATCCAGAACGCATCCGGGCCGGCTTCGTAGCTGACGACGACACGCACATCCGGCGCCAGAATCCACGTGGCCTTGTGCCGCTCGATGAGGTCCAGCACGGCCTGCAGCCGCCCCGCAGCGTCTCGCTCGGTCACAGATGCACAAATGGCCGGCAACGCTGCCCGTCGTGTAGCGCGACCTTCCATTTGGCCGCGGCAAGCTCAAGCGACACCGCAAGCACGATTTGCTCTGTAACCGTTGTGTACGCTGGTTCTGCGCGCATGATTCTCTCCAATCGGCCTGGGTCGACGCACATATTTTAGGCGTCGACCAGGTTGTCGAGGCGGCCAGGCTTCATAGGATCTTTCATTCGATTACCCCTACCTAGAAGGTTCTGCTCAAGTGGTCATTTAAAGACAGGACGAATGCCGTGACGATGTGCCGCCCTATGCGATTCGCGTGGAAGGAACCGACTTCTGGATTGACTGTTGCGCAACGCCTGAGGATGCGAGCAAGCGGGCGGAAATGCTCGGGGTCATGGTTCTAAAGGTGCAGGGGTAGTCCTGGTGTCGGTTTGTGCGAGAGCATTTCCAGCGCGGTTGTGAGTCGCGCATGGAGTCGATCGAATAGAGCCAGCGCGTGTTCATGGCGATGCGCGCGGGGCTCGTCGGGCGGCTTGCCCCGGATCGCTTCAACATCCAATAACAAGAGTTTGCATTGCGCTACCTTGCGGCCAGGAAAGGGGCGCTTATCGGCACCACTGCGGCCGGACCACCTTGGTGACAGTTCGCGCGGTTTCTCAGGTGACACTTTCAGTTCGCGGGCGCCAAGCTACGGATTTCATCCGGAATCTTGTTGATTTCCCCGCGACGGGTGTGGTTGTTGATGACACATTTACCGTCGAAGTTGTGACACTAATGGGATGGTCCCTCCTGCCCCCTCGAGCGCGTAAGCTTTCGAAATCCCAAACCGTTTGGATACCATCATGGACACGGTGACGCTGGTTGGAATAGATCTCGGCAAACACAGATTCCACTTGCATGGGCAGGACAAACGTGGGAAAGCCGTGTTCCGCAAGAAGTTGAGCCGGAAGCAGCTGGTTGAGTTCTTCTCCACGTTTCACCCGTGCACCGAGGCAATGGAGACTTGCGCCGGCGCTCATCATACTGCTCGCCTACTCGCCTCTTTCGGCCATAACGTCAAGCTGATCTCGCCGCAATTCGTGCGCCCGTTCGTCAAATCGAACAAGAATGATTTCGTCGACGCAGAAGCTATCTGTGAGGCCGCTTGCCGACCAGCGATGCATTTGTGACACCGAAGACTGAATCCCAGCAAACGCTTTCGACGCTGCATCGTGTTCGTGAATCGCTGGTCAGGGATCGTACCAAGGCCGTCAACCAGATACATGGGTTCCTGCTCGAGTTCGGCGTTAGCTTGCCCATTGGATCTGCAACGATCAGGCGTCTACCGGCTGTCCTTGCGGAGCATCCGTTGCCGCCAAAGCTCGTAGCGATCATTGAGCGTTTGCGTCTTCACGTTAAGTATCTCGAAGAGCAGATTGGTCAGCTCGAAAGAGACATCGCGCGCCAAGTCTCGGACGATGAGGTTGGTCAACGGCTGATGACCATTCCCGGCATTGGCGTCATCACGGCAAGTGTGTTGTCCTCAGAAATGGGTGACGGCAAGCAGTACCGATGTGGTCGTGATTTCGCGGCGGCGATTGGACTCGTACCACGGCAACACGGTACGGGCGGCCGAAATAACCTGCTCGGCATCAGTCGTCGCGGCGACAAAAACATCCGTCGGTTACTCGTGCGCGCCTACATGATCCGGCTCGATAAGCAAACGGGTCGTCTGGCCGACTGGGTGCGATCAATGATGACAAGGCGACACTCGAATGTCGTAGCTTGCGCGCTTGCCAACAAACTGGCGCGTACTGCGTGGGCAATAACCACTAACCACACGGTGTTTGAGGCTCGTTGCCAGAGAAGCTGGACGTGCTAAGAAGGCGACCCCCAACTGGTTTTGCGACGACTGAAAATTGATGACGTGAACGGCATATCTAGATCAACGCCATGTCTGAGGCCGGTTTGGACCGGGTGCGCACGAAGCTGGCACGAATCTTGTATTTGAGAACGCTAAACGCCGACAATGGGCGCCCCGAGACGCAACCGCATGTCGGCGTCGCCGACCCGATGGCCATCAAGGAACCACACAGTGATCGAAACGTTTTATGAAGTCATGCGACGTCAAGGGATTTCGCGCCGCAGCTTCCTCAAATTCTGCTCGCTGACGGCGACGTCGCTCGGTCTCGGCCCCGCATTCATGGTGAAGATCGCCCACGCGATGGAGACCAAGCCGCGCACGCCGGTGCTCTGGCAGCATGGGCTCGAATGCACGTGCTGCTCGGAGTCGTTCATCCGTTCGGCGCACCCGCTGGCGAAGGACGTCGTGCTCTCGATGATCTCGCTCGACTACGACGACCTGTTGATGGCCTCCGCGGGGCATCAGGCCGAGGCGATCCTCGAAGAAGTGATGACGAAGTACCGCGGCAACTACATCCTCGCGGTCGAAGGCAATCCGCCGCTGAACCAGGACGGCATGAGCTGCATTATCGGCGGCAAGCCGTTCATCGATCAGTTGCGCCGTGTGTCGAAGGACGCGAAGGCCGTGATCTCGTGGGGCTCGTGCGCGTCGTGGGGCTGCGTGCAGGCGGCGAAGCCGAACCCGACGCGGGCGGTGCCGATCCATAAGGTTATCACCGACAAGCCGATCATCAAGGTGCCCGGCTGCCCGCCGATCGCCGAGGTGATGACGGGCGTGATGACCTACATGCTCACGTTCGACCGCATGCCGGAGCTGGACCGCCAGGGGCGCCCGAAGCTGTTCTACAGCCAGCGCATTCACGACAAGTGCTACCGCCGTCCCCATTTCGACGCTGGCCAGTTCGTCGAGTCGTGGGACGACGATGCGGCACGGCGCGGCTACTGCCTCTACAAGGTCGGCTGCAAGGGCCCGACGACCTACAACGCCTGCTCGACCGTGCGCTGGAACGGCGGCACGAGCTTCCCCATTCAGGCGGGCCACGGCTGCATCGGCTGCTCCGAGGACGGCTTCTGGGACAAGGGCTCCTTCTACGACCGGCTCACCCAGATCAACCAGTTCGGCGTCGAAGCGAACGCCGACAAAATTGGTGGCACCGCGGCCGTCGTGGTGGGCGCCGCTGCCGCGGCGCATGCGGCCGCTTCGGCGATTCAGCGCGCCAAATCGAAGCGCGACGCGAGGCAAGACCGCGACGGCCGATAGCCGCATCTAGCGCCCCGCGCCGGGGCGCCGCCGACAAGCATAGGAAGCAATACAGGAAAAAACAAGCATGACAGCCATTTCCACCCAGGGGTTTCAGCTCGACAACAGCGGGCGGCGCATCGTCGTCGATCCGGTCACGCGCATCGAAGGCCACATGCGCGTCGAGGTCAATGTCGATTCGAACAACGTGATCCGCAACGCCGTCTCCACCGGCACCATGTGGCGCGGGCTCGAAGTCATTCTCAAGGGGCGCGATCCGCGCGACGCGTGGGCATTCGTCGAGCGCATTTGCGGCGTGTGCACGGGATGTCACGCACTCGCCTCCGTG
The DNA here is from genome assembly GCF_001718195.1 of Paraburkholderia nodosa. Lineage (GTDB taxonomy): Bacteria > Pseudomonadota > Gammaproteobacteria > Burkholderiales > Burkholderiaceae > Paraburkholderia > Paraburkholderia nodosa_A. Next base: position 18,442 of record NZ_MCNV01000046.1, on the reverse strand, counting down.
CGCGCCGTCGAGGACGCGCTCGACATCCGCATTCCGCCGAACGCGCACCTGATCCGCGAAATCATGGCGAAGACATTGCAGGTGCACGACCACGTGGTGCACTTCTACCACCTGCACGCGCTCGACTGGGTCGATGTGGTATCGGCGCTGAAGGCCGACCCCAAGCCCACGTCCGAGTTGCAGCAACGCGTCTCGCCCGTGCATCCGATGTCGTCGCGGGGCTATTTCCGCGACGTGCAGACGCGCCTGCGCAAGTTCGTTGAAAGCGGCCAGCTCGGGCCGTTCATGAACGGCTACTGGGGCAACCCCGCCTACGTGCTGCCGCCGGAAGCTAACCTGATGGCCGTCACACACTACCTCGAAGCGCTCGACCTGCAAAAGGAGTGGGTCAAGATTCATACGATCTTCGGCGGCAAGAATCCGCACCCGAACTACCTAGTGGGCGGCGTGCCGTGCGCGATCAATATCGACGGCGATCTCGCCGCCGGTGCACCGATTAACATGGAGCGCCTGAACTTCGTCAAGTCGCTCATCGACGAAGCGATCACGTTCTGTCGCAACGTCTACGTGCCCGATCTGCTTGCAATCGGCACGATCTACAAGGCGCGCGGCTGGCTGCATGGCGGCGGCCTCGCCGCGACCAACGTGATGGACTACGGCGCGTATCCGCTCGTCAACTACAACCCATCCACCAACCAGATGCCGGGCGGCGCGATCCTCAACGGCGACTGGAACACGATCCTGCCGGTCGATCCGCGCGACCCCGAGCAAGTGCAGGAGTTCGTTGCGCACTCCTGGTATCAATACCCGGACAACGACCGCGGGCTGCATCCCTGGGACGGGATTACCGAGCCGCATTACGAACTGGGGCCCAACACGAAGGGCACGCGCACCGCGATCGAGTCGATCGACGAGAGCGCGAAATACTCGTGGGTCAAGTCGCCGCGCTGGCGCGGGCACGCAATGGAGGTCGGACCGCTCGCGCGCTACATCCTGGGCTACGCGCACGCGCAGCAGGGCAATGCGCATTGCGGGCGCACGAAGGAGCAGATCGAAACCTCGCTCGTCGCCGTGAACCAAGGCATGCCGAAGCTGCTCGGCTTGCCCGAAACCTCGCTCGGCGCGAAACAACTGTTGCCGACCACCATCGGCCGCACGCTCGCCCGCGCGCTCGAAGCGGAGTATTGCGCCGAGATGATGGCGGACGACTGGCAAAGCCTCATCGACAACATCCGCAACGGCGACACCTCGACCGCGAACGTCGACAAGTGGGACCCGTCGATGTGGCCCGCCGAAGCGAAGGGCGTGGGCGCGGTCGCCGCGCCGCGCGGCGCGCTCGGCCACTGGATCAGGATCAAGGATGGCCGCATCGAGAATTACCAGTGCGTCGTGCCGAGCACCTGGAACGGCGGCCCACGCGACGCTAAAGGGCAGATCGGCGCATTCGAGGCGAGCCTCATGAACACGCCCATTGCGAACCCCGAGCAGCCTGTCGAGATCCTGCGCTCGCTGCATTCGTTCGATCCTTGCATGGCGTGCTCGACGCACGTGATGAGCGAGGACGGCGCTGAAATGACCGCCGTGACCGTGCGCTAACACTAGGCCGCTGCGACGCCTGCGCTCGCCGACGCAGTGGCGGCCAAGAAAGGATGATGACGATGCAATCGTATTCCCGACGCGAAGAGGCGCGCGACACCGTTCCGCCCGCCGAGGCGATTTACGTGTACGAAGCGCCGGTGCGCGTCTGGCACTGGATCAACGCGGCGTCGATCGTGGTGCTCGCGGTGACCGGCTACCTGATCGGCTCGCCGCTTCCCACGCAGCCCGGCGAGGCAAGCGCGCATTTACTGATGGGCTATATCCGCTTCGCGCATTTCACCGCCGCCTACCTGTTCGCCATCGGACTCGCGGGCCGCGCTTATTGGGCCATTGTCGGCAATCACCATGCGCGCGAGATGTTCTGGGTGCCGGTGTTCTCGCGCGAGTACTGGCTCGCCATGTTCGCCATGCTGCGTTACTACGCGTTTGTCGGGCCCACGCCGTGCCAGTTCAGCGGGCACAATCCGTTGTCGCGACTCGCAATGTTCTTCGTGTTCCTACTGGTCTCCCTGTTCATGATCGTGACCGGCTTCGCGCTGTACGGCGAAGGCGCGCAGGCGGGTTCGTGGCAGCAGATTGCGTTTGGCTGGGTGCGTCCGCTGTTCGGCCAGTCGCAAGGCGTGCACACCACGCATCACCTCGGCATGTGGGCGATCATGATCTTCGTGATCCTGCATGTCTATGCGGCGATTCGCGAGGACATCATGGGCCGCCAGAGCGTGGTCGGCTCGATGATCTCGGGCCACCGCACGTTCAAGAAGTGAGGCCGCGATGCTGACTTCCCCGCAAAGCGGCGCGCCCGCCATCGTCGTGCTCGGCATCGGCAACGTGCTGTGGGCCGACGAGGGCTTTGGCGTGCGCTGCATCGAGGCGCTCCAGCAGCGCTTCGAATTCGCCCCGCACGTGAGCCTCATGGACGGCGGCACGCAAGGGCTGTATCTGGTCCAGTACGTCCAGGCCGCCGACAGCCTGTTGATTTTCGACGCGGTCGATTACGGTCTCGCGCCCGGCACGCTGAAGATCGTTGAGGATGATGACGTTCCGGCGTTTCTCGGGGTGCGCAAGATGAGCCTGCACCAGACCGGCTTCCAGGAGGTGCTGATGCTCGCGCGCCTGACCGGCCGGTATCCGCGCCGCGTGCTGCTGGTCGGCTGCCAGCCCGACGAAGTGGACGATTACGGCGGCAGCTTGCGGCCCGCCATGAACGCGTCGCTGGAGCGCGCGCTCGAACTGGGCGTCGAGCGCCTTGCCGCATGGTGCGGTGAACCCTCGCCGCGCCGCACCCCGCTGCGCGCCGACGAGGCGGTCACGCTGCCGCATCTCGCGCTCGCGCGCTACGAAGGCGAGCGGCCGAGCGAAGCCGATGCGTGCCGCACCGGCGACGAGCGCGTGCTGCTGCGCACGCGCCGCGAGGAGCCGCCGTCGTGTGCGTAGGCGTGCCGATGCGGGTAACCGAGGTGCAGGGCTTGCAGGCGTCCTGCGACGGGCGCTGCGAGCGCCGCCGCATCGACACGTCGCTGGTTGGCCCGTGCAGCGCCGGTGAATGGCTGCTGGTCTTTCTGGACGCGGCGCGCGAGAAGCTCGACGCGACGCGCGCGGCGGAGATCGACGCGACGCTCTCGCTTGTCGAGCGGGCGCTGGCGGGCGATGCCGCCATGGCCCGCGCGAGCGCGCATTTTGAATTGTCGTCCGCGCTCGGCGTGGACGACCTGATCCGGCTGACTGGCGGCGCGCGGCACTCACCGGTCCACCAAGGAATCGACGTGACAAATACGGGCGGCGCCGCGCATGAGGTGGCGCCCGTGGTGCAGCGGCTGATCGACGACGGACACGCCGAGTTCGTGGACGAACGCACACTCGACGACTGGCTGGCGGATAGCGGCGAATGCGTCGTGCTGCTTGCGGGCGACCCGGTGCGCTTTCCCGAATCCCTCGACGTGGCCGTGGTGCTGCCCGAACTCGCGCGCCTCGCGGAGGGCCGCTTTGGCCGCCCATTGCGCGTGGCTGTGGCGACGCGCGAAGGCGAGGACGCGATCGCGCGCCGCGTCGGCTCTCAGCGCTGGCCCGCATTGCTGTGGCTGCGCGACGGCGGCTATGTCACGACGCTCGCGGGCATGATGGACTGGGACGATTACGTGGCCAACGTCGCCCATGCGCTCGCGCAGCCGACTACGCGGGTGCCTTCGGTCGGCATTCCCGTCAACGCCGCCGGCGCTTCGGCGGATTGTCACTATCCGTTACCAAGCGTCGATTGAACATCGATCAATCATCGGGATTGCCAACCATGTCCATGACTCCGTTTCCCGTTCCCGTCGTGCCATTCGGCCACGGCAGCCAGGACGAGGGCGATGCGGTGCTCGACTATCTGCCGATGCCGCAAGGCATGCGCACCTATGTAGCGCCGCCGCTGCCCGAGCGCGCCGACGCGCGGGCGCTCGACGCCGCGCGCGGCGTGCTGCGCGATGTACTGCGCGTGCTGGCGGCATACGAACCCGGCACGCCGCCCGAAGCGATCGACCTGACGACCTGCGACGCGGTGGCGCTGCGCATTCTCAACGACGTGTTGGGCGAGGGCGAGGTCAGCGCGCGCATCGACAATGCGCAGCGGTGCAGCGTCCTGATCCAGGAGACGGTGTTAACCGGGCTGTGGCGCGTGGTCGAGCCCGGTGGCGCGAGCGCGGCCGACCGCCTCGAAATCGGTGCAGCACCGGCGCTCCTCGCGCGGCCCGCAGAGGGGACGCAGCCGATGGCGCCGTTGCCGGGGTCGTTGCCACCGGGCGTGATGAACGCGCCGTCGGTCCTGAGCGAGGCGCGCGATCATGTTGCGCGCTGGCGTGCCGGGGACGCGCCCCATGTCGTCAACTTGACGCTCCTGCCGTTGTCGCCGGGGGATGAACAACTGATCGACGCCATGCTGGGCGAGGGCTCCGTGCAGGTGCTCGCGCGCGGCTACGGAAATTGCCGCGTGGGCAGCACGGCGATCGCAAACTGCTGGCGCGTTGCGTATTTCAACTCGCAGGATACGCTGATCCTGAACACGATCGAGATCACCGATCTGCCGGAGGTCGTGCGCGCCGCGCCGGAAGACATCGCCGATTCGTGCGAGCGCCTCGCCCGGTTGATCGAGTGGGTAGGCGAAGCGTGACGATGAACGATCGCATGATGCAATTCGAGGGCAGCTATCTCGGCGATAGCAGCCGCATCGCGGCTCATACGCGCCTCGAATGCAAGATCTGCTGGTGGATCTACGATCCCGAACAAGGCGACCCGGTCTGGCAGATTCCGCCCCACGTGCCGTTCGCGGCGCTTCCCGCGCACTGGCGCTGCCCCGTTTGCGACGGCGCGGCGGACCAGTTCATGGTGGTGGGGGACGCGGCTTGACCGCGCGCGCCATCGTGCGAGACACCCCGCGCGGCGAGCCACGGGTGGCGGCGCTGGTCGCGCACTTCGAGACGGTCGCCAACGGTGCGATGCGCGATCTGCCGGTCGTGAATCGCGCCTTGCCCGTCGAGGCAATCGGCTTCGCCCCGATGCCCGGGGAGGCCGGGGCGCGAGGTGCCTGGCTCGGCGTGCTGATCACGCCGTGGTCCATGAATCTCCTCAGGCCGCCCGGCGCGATGCAGGATTCGGTGCCATGTCCGCGGCCGTGCGGCAAGGCACGCTTGCGCGTAGGCAACGTCGAATGGATCGGCGCGCACGTGCAAGGCGTGGGCGCGTATGCGTGCTGTTCGCTCTTTTCGCCAATGTTCGAATTCGCCGGCCAGGAGAGCGCCGTCGCCACCGCGCAGGCCGTCCTCGCGCAGTTGCGCGGCGGGGAAGTCGGCGCGAAGGGCGATGGGAACGGCGACCCAGCGGGCATTGCGCCGCGCGCGTCGCGGCGCGCGTTCCTGTTGCGGCCGGGCGCGTTCGGGAGCGCTGCATGAATGCGGCGACGCTGGCCGGGCAATACCGGGTGCGCCCCGGCCGGCAGGACAGCATCGCGGGCGGCCGCCCGCCGCTCGCCGCCACGCTGCTGCGCGGGCAACCGGCGGCAACCGCCGCGTCGCGGCTTTCGGCGCTGTTCGCGCTGTGCGGACTCGCGCACCGACTCTGCGCGGAACTTGCCGTCGGCGCGGCGGGCGGCTCAGCGGTGCACGAGCGGGAGGATGCCGTCAAAGCGGCTCATACCTCGATGCTTACGCGCGAAACGCTCGCCGTGCAGCTGCGCTGCATCTGGACCGACTGGCCCGTGAGGCTTGCCGCCGCCGCGCCGCATAGGCTGCCCGATGTCGAAGCGGCAGGCTCGCCCGACTGGGTGGAGCGGCATGTTCTCGGCATGCCTGGGTGCAAATGGCTCGCACACTGGGCGGACGATCCGCGTGGCTGCCTTAGCGCCTGGAGCGCGCGGGCCAAGACGTTCCCGGCCCGGTTGCTGGCAGACTGCCGTCCATACGCCGATACGACCCGTGCCACGCCGCGGCCACTCGTGATCGACGAAGCGCGGTTGAGCGAACTGGCCACAGCGATTGCCGGGAGTCCGGCTTTCGCGCACGCTCCCCTGCAACGCGGCCAGCCCGCGGAGACCGGCGTGTGGACGCGTAGCGACGATCCGTGCGCGCTGGACTACGATACGCCCTGGCTGCGGCTTGGCGCGCGCGTCGCGGACGTGGTGCGGCTAGCGGCGGCCGACGGCGCGCGTGCGCTGCGCTTTGGCGCGCTGACGTGCGCGCCCGGTGAGGCGCTCGGCTGGTGCGAGATGGCGCGCGGCGTGCTGGTCCATTGGGTGCGACTCGCGCCGGACGATACGGCGCGCATCGAGGACTACCGCGTGGTCGCGCCGACCGAGTGGAATTTTCACCGCCAGGGCACGCTCGCGCAAGCCTTGTCGCGACTCGACCCCGCGCCCGGCGATGGAGCGTTCGCCGCGCACGCAGGCGTGTGGATGGGCGCGTTCGATCCGTGTATCGCCTATGCGCTCGACCGGGCGGAACCGACGATATGCATGAAGTAAGCCTGGCCGGCGGCGTGCTGGCATCGGTCGAAGCGGCCGCCAAGCGCGAGCGCTTTGTCCGCGTGAAGGTGCTGAGGCTCGAAGTCGGGCGACTCGCGGGCGTCGAGGTCGAGGCGCTGCGCTTCGCCCTCGAAGCAATCGCCACTGGCACTTGCCTTGCCGGCGCGCGCGTCGAGGTCGAGGAACCATCGGGCAGCGCGTGGTGCATGACCTGCAACGCGACCGTGCCGCTGGCCGTGCGCGGCGACCCCTGCGCACACTGCGGCGGCTACTGGCTCCAGCCGAACGGCGGCACGGAGCTGCGCATCGTCGACCTGACAGTCGACGATGCCTGACAATCATCGGATTAGCGCAAGGAGAAGCAACATGTGCGTGGTATGCGGGTGCGACAGCCCCGGCGATCGGCAAAACGCCGCTCAGGGGCACGAGGGCGCGCAGGCGCACGGCCACTCCGGCTCTCATTCCCACGCCCACCCGGGCGCATCGGGCCAAGACCTGGACTACGGCCTCGGGCCAGCGGGCGTGACGGTGCCCGGCCTCGACCAAGGGCGCACCATCAAGCTCGAGCAGGATGTGCTGGGCGAGAACAATCGCCATGCCGCCGCCAACCGGCGGCAATTCGCGGCACACGACGTGCGTGCGCTGAATCTCGTGTCGAGCCCGGGCTCGGGGAAAACGACGCTGCTGTGCGCGTCGATCGCCGCGCTGCGCGAGCGGATGCCGGGTCTGCCCGTCGGCGTGATCGAGGGCGACCAGCAGACGGCGAACGACGCCGAGCGCATTCGCGCGGCCGGTGCGCCCGCGATCCAGGTGAACACGGGCAAGGGCTGCCATCTCGACGCGGCGATGGTCACGGCGGCCTTCGGGCGGCTGTCGCTGCACGACCATGCTCACGAGCACGCGTCCCTCGCGTCCCACGCACCGCGCAGCGTGCTGTTCATCGAGAACGTCGGCAATCTCGTCTGCCCCGCGGTGTGGGATCTCGGCGAGGAGGCGAAGGTCGCGATCCTCTCGGTGACGGAGGGTGAGGACAAGCCGCTCAAGTATCCCGACATGTTCGCAGCCGCGCGCCTCATGATCGTCAACAAGATTGACCTGCTCCCTTATGTGCAGTTCGACGTCGAGCAGTGCATCGCGTATGCGCGCCGCGTGAATCCGTCGATCGAAGTGATCCGGCTCTCGGCCACGACCGGCGAAGGCCTCGATGCGTGGCTCGACTGGATCGCGCGTGCGCGCGACCCGATTGTCGAGCGCATCGGCGTGCTGGAGAGCGAGCTTGCGGCGTTGCGCGCTGAGCAGCGGCGCGCCGGAGACGCCGTATGACGGCGCATGTGCAGCACCTGCCGCATGCCCTCGGCGATCATACGGTGCTCGCCACCGGCGCGTGGCTGAAGAACGCCGCGTGCGTGTGCATCGGCGGCGAGGTGCACTGGTCGCCGCTGCACGGCAATCTCGACGACCCGGCGCACTGCGTGGCGCTCGATACGTCGGTGGCCGCGCTCGTCGAGGCCGCCGCGCGCGCGGGGCGGCCCGTGCGCGCGATCGCGCACGATCTGCATCCCGACTTCTACAGCACGCGCGTCGCGCTCGAATGGGGCGAGCGGCTCGGCGTGCCGACCGTCGCCGTTCAGCATCATCACGCGCACATCGGCGCGGTCGCGGCCGAGCACGGGTTGAGCGAGCACGTTGTCGGCCTCGCGCTCGACGGCGTGGGTCTCGGCACGGACGGCGCCGCTTGGGGCGGCGAACTGCTGGAAGTGGCGCCCGCCGGCTGGCGGCGCCTGGGCAGTCTCACGCCGCTCGCGCTGCCCGGCGGCGACGTCGCGGCGCGCGAGCCTTGGCGCATGGCCGCCGCCGCCCTGCACGCGCTCGGGCGCAGCGACGAAATCGACCAGCGCTTCGCGGCCGCCGTGGGCGATAACGCCGCGCGCACGGTCGGCGTCATGCTCGCGCGCAGCCGCAATTGCCCGCCGAGCACCGGCGCGGGACGGTGGTTCGACGCTGCGGCGGGACTGCTCGGCGTGTGCCTGCGCCAGCGCGCCGAAGCCGAGGCGGCCATCGCACTCGAAAGGCTCGCGAGCGGCTACCTCGACGCGCACGAGGCCCCCGATGTGGCGGACCTGTGGCAAGTCACGGACAACGGCGAGCTTGACCTCCGTCCGCTCCTCGCCGAGTTGCTGACGCTCGCGGACGCGGGCGAAGCCGCGCGCGGCGCCGCCGTCTTTCATCTCGCACTGGCTGCGGCGCTCGCCCACTGGGCCACGCTCGCCGCGCAAGGTCGCTCCGTGCTCCTTGGCGGCGGTTGCTTCGCAAACCGGCTGCTCGCCGCGCATCTGCGCACGTCTCTCGCGACGCGCGGGGTGCGCACCCACATGCCCGGCACAGTACCCTGTGGTGACGCCGGCCTCGCGCTTGGCCAAGCTTGGGTTGCCGCATACGATCCGCAGTTACGCGCGATGCTCGCGACTGCGCCAAGAATCAGGAGTTAGCCCATGTGTTTAGCTATTCCCGCACGGCTCATCGAATGGTCTGACGCCGAAACGGCCGTCGTCGATCTCGGGGGCGTGCGCAAGACGGTCTCGCTCGCGCTCGTGCCAGACGCGCGCCCGGGCGATTACGTGATCGTGCATGTCGGCTTTGCGCTGGGCGTGATCGACCCGGAAGAGGCCGAGCGCACGCTCGCGCTGTTCGGCGAAGTCGCCCAGTCGCTTGGCGAGGCGCATGACGCGCCCATCGCGCAACCCGGAGCCGCGCAATGAAATACGTCGACGAATTCCGCGACGGCGAACTCGCCGCGCGCATTGCCGGGCGCATCCAGGCGCAGACGCAGATCGAGCGCCGCTACCAGTTCATGGAGTTCTGCGGCGGTCACACGCACGCGATTTCCCGCTACGGCGTGGCCGATCTCCTGCCTCAAAACGTGCGGATGATCCACGGTCCCGGCTGCCCGGTTTGCGTGCTGCCGATCGGGCGCATCGATCTGGCGATTCGCCTCGCGCTCGAACGCGGCGTGATCCTCTGCACCTATGGCGACACGATGCGCGTGCCGGCCTCGGACGGCCTGTCGCTCCAGCGTGCCAAGGCGCGCGGTGCGGACATTCGCATGGTGTATTCGCCGCGCGACGCGCTGCGCATCGCGCGCGAGCATCCCGAGCGTGAGTTGGTCTTTTTCGCAATCGGCTTCGAGACCACCACGCCGCCCACCGCGCTCGTCGTGCGCGAGGCGGCGGCCAGCGGCGCGGAGAACTTCAGCGTGCTGTGCTGCCACGTGCTCACGCCCGCCGCCATCACTCAGCTGCTCGCCGCGCCGTCCGTCGACGCGAACGCGGTGCCGCTCGACGGCTTCGTCGGCCCCGCGCACGTGAGCATCGTGATCGGCTCCGCGCCTTACGAGGCCTTCGCGCAGGGGTATCGCAAGCCGGTCGTGATCGCCGGGTTCGAGCCGCTCGACGTGTTGCAGGCGATCCTCTTGCTCGTGTGCCAGGTCAACGACGGCCGCGCCGAGGTGGAGAACGAATTCGCACGCGCCGTCACGCGCGCGGGCAATGCGGCCGCGCAGGCGCTAATGCAGGACGTGTTCGAAACGCGCGAGTCGTTCGAGTGGCGTGGCCTGGGCGAGGTCCCGGCGAGCGCGCTGCGCATTCGCCCGAAGTACGCGCGCTACGACGCGGAAAGCCGCTACGAACTCGTCTACCGGCCCGTCGCCGATCATCGCAAGTGCGAGTGCGGGGCGATCCTTCGCGGTCTCAAGCACCCGCGCGACTGCACGCTGTTCGGCACGGTCTGCACGCCCGAGAATCCGATCGGCTCGTGCATGGTGTCGAGCGAAGGCGCGTGCGCCGCGCATTACTCTTATGGTCGTTTCAAGGATATTCCGGTTGTCGCAGCATGAGCCCAGCCCACCCATCTTCGGTCAAGCCCGCCTTCGTGCGGCCCCTGAACTTTCGCGACGGCCGCATCGACATGGGCCACGGCGCGGGCGGCCGCGCGTCGGCGCAACTGATCCGCGAGCTGTTCGTCGCGGCCTTCGACAACGAATGGCTGCGCCAGGGCAACGACCAGGCCGCGTTCGCGCCGCTTGCGCAAGGCCCAGGCGAGCGCATGGTGATGACCACCGACGCGCACGTCGTCTCGCCACTGTTCTTTCCAGGTGGCGACATCGGCAGCCTCGCCGTGCACGGCACCGTCAACGACGTCGCGATGGCGGGCGCGCGGCCTTCGTATCTCAGCGCGAGCTTCATCCTGGAGGAGAGCTTCCCGCTGGCGGATCTTCGCCGCATCGTCGAGTCGATGGCCGCGGCGTCGCACGCGTGCGGCGTGCCGATCGTGACGGGCGACACCAAGGTCGTCGAGCGCGGCAAGGGCGACGGTGTGTTCATCACCACGAACGGCATCGGCGTCGTGCCCGCGGGCATTCATATCGACGGCTCGCAGGCGCGGCCCGGCGATGTCGTGCTGCTCTCGGGCACGATCGGCGAACATGGCGTGGCGATCATGTCGCAGCGCGAGGACCTGGGCTTCGAAACGCAGATCCGCTCGGACAGCGCCGCGCTGCACACGCTCGTGGCGGACATGCTTGCCGTCACGCCTCGCGTGCGCGTGCTGCGCGACCCCACGCGCGGCGGGCTTGCCACGACCCTCAACGAGATCGCCGGCCAGTCGGGCGTCGGGATGCGCATTCAGGAGCGCGCGATTCCCGTGCTGCCGCAAGTCGATGCGGCGTGTGAGCTGCTGGGCCTCGATCCGCTCTATGTCGCCAACGAAGGCAAGTTGGTCGCGATCTGCGCAAGCGGCGACGCGCCGCAACTGCTCGCGGCGATGCGCGCGCATCCGTTGGGCGTGGCGGCGGCGCGCATCGGCGAAGTGGTCGAGGACGCGCATGGCTTCGTTCAGATTGAGACGAAATTCGGTGGCCGGCGCATTGCCGACTGGCTTTCGGGCGAGCAACTGCCGCGGATCTGCTGATCCGGGTTGCGTGCAACATGGCAATGTACCCACTCCATCGGGTCGGCCGCGGTGAACGGCAGGGTCCCTGTGAGCATCTGATAGAGCGTGACTCCGAATGCGTAGAGGTCGCTGCGCGAATCGATCGAGCGGTTCATCCGCCCAGTCTGCTCAGGCGCCATATAGGCGAGGGTACCGACGATCGTTTCCGGCGGTTCCGGCGATTGCCGTTCATACGTGCGTCGAGAGGCGCTGCCAAAGCCAGTGAGCCGCACGTGGCCGTCGACGCAGTCCACCAGAATATGCGCAGGTTGATGTCCTTATGCACGAGGCCGTGCTGATGGACTTTACCCAGCGCCGCTGCAATGCCCACAGCGAGGGACAACACATGCCCCACCTCGCCAGGTCCGCCGATTTGCCGCTCGAGCAGTTCGCCAAGCGGATCCTCGAGCACTAGTACCATCCGTGCGTCATCGCGCACCAGCTTCAAAGGGCGCGCTGCCCACTGACTGTTGAGTACGTCCTTCAGCGCGAACTCGTGAGCGAGGCGTTCGAGAAGGGCGGTTGGGGGATGTTCGTCGGCGGGACGTACCACCAGCACACTGCCGGTGCTGCCGGTGGGCTGGACCCGGTAGAGCGTGAACTCGCCATCCTCGCGCAATATGCTGGCGCTGCGATTTACGTCGGTACCGTGTAGGGAGTCCATCTGACGTAGTTTATCGTCGCGCTCGTGCCCGTCAATCAAGAGAGGCAACTCATTCGTCTGCTCATACAGCGGCGGACGTGCCCTTCAAGCACACTACACGGCAACATCTGTGGAGTCAGCAACGCGTGTAGAGCCAGGCGTTCTTCTCTACAACCGCCTCAAATCGGCCGTGCTGGAGCCGAATCAGTACTTTCATTTATTGGCTGGCTAGCCCATGTGGCGCGGCCTTGGTCGACACAGCCGTCCCTTCCAACGGCGGAACCTGAAGGGGCTCGATGAGGGCTATCGACTACGTCGCCGCCGGCCCCGGTATCAAGTCGTTCACGTCTACGGCAATACTTATCATTTCTTTGAGGCTGCATGGTGACCGCAACGATGCAGGAAGCGCCGACTTCGTCCTCCGGGTCTTCGTCGTAGTGGTCCATTTCGGCACGGACGATATACGTGGTGTTTTTCGGCACCACGAAGGTCTCGATCTCGTCGTAGTCGATCCCAGGCTCCATCACATAGCCGCCTCAGAATCCTGACACGAAGTTTCGCGCGGGATATTGCACGGGTATTTGGAAGGATCTAGTGTTCTGTCCCAGAAATAACTTTACGTAAATTCATATTGTTCTATGATCGAATCACGGTGAGTTGGGGGCGATCATGGGACGCAAAGGAATCGAGCTTGTCGTGTCGGAGCTGGAGCCGAGAGCAATTGCTCTCAATGAGCCGCTCGCGTTCGCTGCCTCACTCTCTCGTGCGCCGGGCAAAGATTATCTTGATGGCCGCTGACGGTCATACCGGTCAAGAAATTGCGACGCAGTGCGAAGTAACACCGCCTGCAATTACGCACTGGAAGAAGCGCTTTGTTGCCCACGGACTTGCCGGTCTGCATGATGAAGCCCGTCCAGGCCGGCCTCGCACGCATGATGATGAAGCAGTCGCGGAATTGCTTGCGAGGATGCTGCATGAGAAGCCGGATGGGGCAACGCACTGGAGCGTGCGCTCCGCTGCTGCGCAGACAGGGATTTCGAAGAGTTCGGTGGCCCGATATCTGTCGTTGTTCGCCGCGCTCAATACGGCAACGGGTGAAGTTATTGCGCAATGTAAGCCGCGCCACCGACATCAGGAATTCCTGGCGTTTCTCAGGCATGTGGATCAGGCGGTGCCTGCCAATCTCGATGTGCATCTGATCGTCGACAACTATGCGACACACAAGCATCCCAAGGTCTGGGCGTGGCTGGCCAGGCATACGCGTTACCACATGCACTTCACGCCGACTTACTCAAGCTGGCTGAATCAGGTTGAACGCTGGTTTGGCCTGATTACACAGCAGGCGATCCGTCGAGGGTCGTTCAAGAACGTGCGGCAACTCATCACCAGCGAGCGATATATCGAGCAGTACAACCAACACGGCCGGCCGTTCGTGTGGACCGCGACTGCCGATTCAATTCCAGAAAGTGGCTCGGCTATGCAAAATTATTTCTGGGACAGAACACTGGATCCCGACATTGATCTGCCGAAAATTTGGGCTGATGAAGCGGCGGAGTTTCGTACGGGAGTGGAAATGAAGTTTCCGAGGTTTAAGGTCAGTACCGATCAGCTGAAATCGGTGCAGGGACGCGGCGACCCAAGTCGCTTGCCATTCGACACCTCTTGCGAGTAATCGATAGGAAGACGAGCTTCTACGAGTCAAATCGCAAGACCGCGCGCTTCGCAGGCATCAAAGGACAGCTCGCAGGTCTCGGTGAAGACGCCCCGTACAGATTCCTCGCCGGCGGCAAGCGTACGGAGGCGACCCTTAATTCCGCAAACGGAGCGCTCAAGGGGGCGGTGTATAGCGATATCTCGATTGCAAAAGTCGTTTGGCAGCGTAGGGCCGCTGACCAGAGTGTGGCTCCCGTTGCAAGCGATGCAGGGGTCGTCTAAGTGGGCGTGTGGGAGCTTTAAACGTGGTCGTATCTCCGTCGGTCAGGGATGAGGGTAAAAGAATTGTGCCGGCAGGACTTGCACTCTGACACGATCTTTGGTGCAATTTTTGGCGCTTGCGTTCCTCAAAGCCCCACGCTACAAGGCTTTGCTGACTAGCCGAAGGAGTGCAAGGTGGTGGTATTTAAGGTTTTTCGATCAGATCGCCAGAAATTGCACCAAAAGTACGAATACCCAGCTTGCGCCGGGGTGAGGCCGTTGTTGAGCACGATGCTCGAAAAGCCAGTTCGTGTCATCGGCCAGCGGTTGGTCGATTTGGACGTCGGCATCCTTCGTCCCTAACCAGACGCATCATTCCGGAACTGGAATAGTTCGAGCCCGCTGACACGGGCTTTCAGGGATTCACCGAAGATTCGCATGCAACGAGGCGAAGGCGCGTCCGAGGTCAGACCTCGTCCCCAGCAAACACGCTGTGCTCGGCAAGCACGGTGTCCTTGTCGACGCACTGCACATGCCAGTGCCCTGCAACGACCGATCCGCTTTCGCATTCAGTGCAGCACCAGAGTGCCTCGCCTGATTCCCCCTCGAACGGGCCAGTTTGGGCTTCCACGGCGAGACCGTCGAGGACGAACAGGGGGCGCGCATTCTGCTGGTCGCACACCAACGTGCCGCGAGCATCGACCCGCAGCTTTCCCCAGTCGGGGAATTGGAGACCGGCATGACCTTCGCGCGACCACTTGTGGGTGTCGTTGTCGAGCCAAAGGATCGCATAGGCATTCGGGTCAAGGCGGTCGAAGGTGCTGAGATGGAGCGTGATGCGCATGAATTTCTCCGGTCGTGTTCGTGGCTTCGTGACCCGCCACAGTAACCGGCGGACATATCAACTGTAGGTGCAGCGGCAAGCTTGTGCATGCGTCAGGGTGTCGCTTGCTGCCGCTTTATACTTACTTGGGCGCCGGCACGGCGCTTCCGCGTCTACCGATTTAAATTCGGCAGGGCTCACGATTTCGATGTACTCCATGTCAGGCGCGTGTTCGAAACGGACGGCGCCTGATGCACGCAATCACCCGCTTCGACGAGCGTTTCCTTGTCGGTGTACACGAAGCTCGCCCCGACTTAGAGCATGCTGACGATATGAAAATCTGCTTCATGCGGGTGCCAGCCCGCGTCCGACTTTGGCGCAAGATTTGCCCTAATATTGCGCGACCACCTTGTGCCCCTGACGATTTCCAGATCACGATAGACAAAGAAATCGCGCAGCCCACCGCGCGTGAGTGACGTGTCCTGCGGCTTGACGTGAGAAAAACCAGTGGTGAGTCCGGTTTGCATGACAGGTCTCCCGAGTGCGATGGAAGAAGGGGCACTAGGTTTGGGAAGCACGACGTCTTCCAGCATCCAGAATTTGACTTGGCACGCGGTGATGGTTGCCCCTGTTTCCGGATTTGTGACAGACCTGGATCGACGTCAAGCTATCCATCGGCCGGCTCGCATCGACGCCAGGCTTCTGGCTGACGTACACCGTTCCTGCGAGAGCCAGCCCTCGTGGCACGTTGACTCTTATGTGATACCTGATAAAAGTGCGCGAGAGTGCCCCGGTCAACGGCGGAGTATGAGCGCAGCGTCCGCCGTCCTTGCTGGTGCAAGCCGCTTCGGGCGGCATGTCGACTGCGCTCATTCAGATGGATTGTGCTGCCGGCTTCGTGGCCACGTCGCACAATGACGAGGGTGCCGCGATCGCCGAGCGCCTCGGCGCCAACCGGATATTCCGCCACGCCGATCAGTTGCCGCGCCGCACTGATGCAGTCGTGACAACATCGGGGCCGTGACCTGGGCGGACAGCCTGAGGGCTGTCAAACGTGGCGGCGTCGTGGTGATCAATGGGGTCACGAGCCGCCCTGCCGCGGAAACCGATCTGCTTCGCATCTTTATCGAGCAGGTCGACATACGTGGCACGCTCGACGTAGGACGCAATAAATTTGACACTACCCGTTCCCTGTAACCAAGAGCCAAAGCGCGCCCCTCGTGACGGTTTTATTTACCTTTGAATCGTAATAAAAGCGTCAATTCGCATAAGTCCGCATTAAATTCGTCACTTCGCCTCCTAAACTTCGCCTCCTAAACTTCGAATCCCGACCGTAACACCTGCGCACGCGTCTTCGCGTGCCTGCAGGCGATGCATGACGAGTTCCTGCGCCAGTGCCGCTCGGTGGGCCTGACTGCAGCGGATTATCCGTTCAACATCGCGGGGCATGCGATCCGTTCCCTGTCGTGCCGGCTGAAGGCGGAAATGCTGCGCAGTTTCGGTACAGCCGCGCGCGCCGCCGGTGCATCGCACCTGAAAGGGGGGGCCGCGCTTTGATGACGACGTGAAGGTGCCGGCGACTCGTCCCTGTCAGGTCGTCGAATTCGACGGCCACCGGCTCGATATCTGCCCCAAGTCCGTGGTGCGCGATCCGCTGGGATTTGAACACGAATTCGAAATGGAACGTGTCTGGCTGCTGGTGATCATCGACGTGTACACGCGCGTCGTGCTGGGCTATCACATCGTGCTGGCGAGCGAGTACAGCCGCTACGATGTCATCAAGACCATCGAAAACGCGCTTGAGCCTCGTCGCGTGAAGGACTTCACGATCGCCGGACTCGGCTACGGTGCGCAAGAGGGTTTCGCGTCGCAGCGTATGCCGGAGCTCGCGTATGCCGTGTGGGAACGTATGAAGCTCGACAACGCAAAAGCGAACCTGGCCGACGACACGATCAGGGCACTTTGTGAATTCGTTGGGTGCCTTGTCGATGCGGGGCCGCGCCACAGCCCGGACGAGCGACCCTACATCGAGCGTTTTTTCGGGACCGTCGCAAGCCGCCTGTCGTCGCGCCTGCTAGGCTACACCGGCTCGCATCCGCGCGATCTGCGGCGGGCGCTGGCTGATCCGAAGGGTAGCCTGCGTTTGTATGTTTCCCTCGACGAGCTCGAGGAACTGGTCGAATACGCGATCGCGAGCTACAACGGCACGCCGTACCGTCCGGGCCGCACAACGCCACGCGAAGCGCGCCTGCGGTAGCGCCCCGGGCCCTGGATCCCGGCCACGCGCTTCGCAGTAGCTGGGCCCCGCGCCCCCCTGCGCGCGCCGCACGTGCCCAGCCGCCTCCCCGCCCCTGGCGGGTGCCGCGCCGGCCTAGGCGCCCGTCCTGCAGCAGTTCGAGTTTGCTCGCAGCTATGGCAGTCTTGACGAGTTTCTGGCGCAATCGAGCGCGGAGAAGGGGGGCCAGCGGGGTGGGAAACAACTGCCTGCTGGATACAGTTCTTCAGTTCGTGCGCAACATCAGGCGACAGCCCGGGGTGGAAACGGAGCAGACGAGGGAACTCGAGGCGCAGGCATTGCGAAGCGGGCTGATCGCGGATGGCCTGGCCGATGAGCATGACTTCATCGACATCTACGCGGCCGGGGACAGGCTCGCGCGCAGCCTTGACATACGCATCCAGACCATTGAGGTCGATCAGAGTGGGCGGGTCACAGCTCATCCGGTTCTTGGTCAGCAAGGCCGGCTTGTGCATATCCTCCATACGCCTGCTCACTTTCAGCCATTATGGCCGCGCCCGCCAGGATCATAAAAAATCTTGGACGGCAGTCATATTGCACCTCCTGCCATGGGCCATGAGGGCGTATTCCACGCCAAACCGAACGCTGACTCCACGCCTGCCCGAGCGCGAATTCCACGCGTAACCGAGCAGTAAGCTGGAGGGATGGCGACGCGGGATAACCGTAAGCGCTAAATTCACCACACCCGATCGAGAATCGTTCGCAACCGAGAGGCGAGCGTGGCCGCATCGCGGCGGCCTGGCATGGCCGACGATGTCCACGACTGCACTCGGGTATTGCGCGCCGACTTCATGGGTGGCGCGCAATTGGCCGATCAGTTCGCGCTCGTTTCGGCTTGCCGTTTCGCGTAGTTGAACGGCAGCAAATCGCTAATGTCGGCGTCCGGTGCTCGCTGTCACGGGGCGGCGTAATCGAGCCGGGGATGGGCGGCGTAATGGAGCCAGCAGAAACGGGGGTAAAGCGCAGATTCGAACGGGCTCAAGAATGCGGTTTTTTGCCCGATTTGGCAACCGCGTTTTCACTGCCTCCTGGCATTGGTTTGGGCTTGCGGAAGCTCTCGCCCTCGATCACGACGCGATAGGCGCCGTGGCGTAGCCGGTCCAGCGTCGCGGCGCCCAGGATGCGGTTGTCGGGAAACGCGTCGCCCCATTCGCTCAGATCTAAATTTGACGTGACGATCGAAGCCGCTCG
>NZ_MCNV01000045.1 GCF_001718195.1 Paraburkholderia nodosa | reverse complement strand
GCCTGGGCGCACGCGCTCTTCGTCGACGGGTCGTTGACGCATTCAGGGCTCGGGCTCTCCGCGATTCTCGTGATCATCTACTTCATGCTCAACTATTGGGGCGTGAAACTGTTCGCGCGTGCCAACAGCGCGATCACGATCTTCAAGTTCATCATCCCGGGTCTGACGATCATCGGCCTGATGGCGGGTAGCTTCCACCAGGAAAACTTCGGCCAGACGACCTCGCGCATGATCTACGCGATGGAGCGCAACAACACGATGCCGAAGATGTTCGGCAACGTGCACCCGTTCTACGGCGTGCCGCGCAACGCGATGTGGTTCAACCTGCTCGTGTCGTTCATCTTCATGTTCTTCTTCCGCGGCTGGAGTTCGCTCGCGGCGGTGATCTCGGTGGCGACGGTGATTTCGTACCTCACGGGTCCGATCAGCCTGATGGCGCTCAAGCGCGCCGCCACGGACATCGAGCGCCCGCTCTCCGTGCCGTTCATGAAAGTGATCGCGCCGTTCGCGTTCGTGTGCGCATCGATGATCCTGTACTGGGCGAAGTGGCCGCTGACCGGCGAAATCATTCTGCTGATGGTTGTCGCGCTGCCGGTGTACTTCTACTTCCAGAGCAAGCAGGGTTTTGACGGCTGGGGCCAGGATCTGAAGGCCGCATGGTGGCTGTGCGCGTACCTGCCGATCATGGCGCTGCTCTCGCTCGTCGGCAGCAAGCAGTTCGGCGGCGCCGGTCTGCTTCCGTACGGCTGGGACATGCTGGTCGTCGCGCTGGTCTCGCTCGTGTTCTATTACTGGGGCGTGAATTCGGGCTATCGCTCGCCGTACCTCGCGGAACGCCAGGAGCACGACGAAGTCCTCGAGGGCATCGGCGCGCACTAAGCATCATCTAAACGTCGCGCAATACAAAAAGCCCGCCTGAAGCGATTCAGGCGGGCTTTTTTGCTTTTGGAGCGCAAGCGGAGCCGGCGTGGCGGCTCGCGGCGGCGTTATTGCACGGCGGCGCTGCCGAACACGTAGTTCGTCATCGCGAGCGCGCGCTGGTAGGTGCCAAGCGACTGCACACCGAGCGTGTAGTCGTCGTCGGCGGCGCCAAGCGCCGCGAAGACGGGCAGCAGGTGCTCGTCGGTCGGGTGCATGAGCACCGCGTGCGGGGCGCGCTGGCGGTAATCGAGCAACGCGTCGATGTCGCGCGCGGCGAGGTGATTTTCGAACCATTGCGTGAACTCGGCCACGCGCGGATCAGCGTCTTCCGGCCGCGCCGAGAAGTCCGCCTCGCGCAGGTTGTGGGTGATCTGGCCCGAGCCGATCACCATCACGCCTTCGTCGCGCAGCGAGCGCAGCGCACGGCCAAGCGAGAAGTGATGGGCGGCGTCGGCGCGCGGCTGAATCGAAAGCTGGGCGACGGGCACGTTCGCGTCGGGGAACATCAGCAGCATGGGCACCCACGCGCCATGATCGAGGCCGTGCGCTTCCTCGTCGACAGGCACGCCTTGATCGCGCAGCAGCGCCGCTGCGCGCTGCGCGATCTCGGGCGCTCCGGGCGCCGGGTACTGGATCTCGTAGAGCGCGCGCGGAAAGCCGTAGAAGTCGTGGATCGTCTCAGGCTGCGTGGCGGTGCTGACCGCGGGGCGCATCGTGCCCCAATGGGCCGAGAGCATGAGCACCGACTGCGGACGCGGCAAATGCTCCGAGAGCACGGTGAAGCCGCCAGAGGGCAGCGACGGGTCGATCGGCAGCGTAGGCGCGCCGTGCGAGAGGAAAAGGCTAGGTGTGCGGGTGGTCATGATCGTGGCTGACCGCGCCGGGGCGGTCCGAAATTATCGTATTGCCACCAATATATGACCCTACCGTAGCGAATTAAACCGGGCGAAAGGGAATTGATTGTGTCGCCGATATTGATAATCGGCGCACTGCGCAAATGTGCGCCCGGCACTTATTCGTCGGTGCCGCGCAGCCCCGGCCAGGCGGGCGAGAGCGCGGGCCCGAGTGCGAACAGATCGAGCACGCGCGCGACCGTGTGATCGATCATCTCGTCGATCGAAGCCGGCTGGTTGTAGAAGGCCGGCAACGGCGGGAAGATCACGCCGCCCATTTCGGTCACGGCCGTCATGTTGCGCAGATGCGCGAGGTTGAACGGCGTTTCGCGCACGAGCAGCACGAGACGGCGGCGTTCCTTCAGCGTGACGTCGGCGGCGCGCGCGATCAGGTTGTCTGAGAGACCGTGGGCGACGCTCGCGAGCGTCTTCATCGAGCAGGGCGCGACGATCATGCCGTCGGTCGCGAACGAGCCCGACGCGATGGTCGCGCCGACGTCGCGCACGGAATGCACGACATCGGCGCGTGCGTGCAGATCGTCCTTGCTGAGTTGCAGTTCGTGCTGGATGTTGAGCCAGCCTGCCGCCGAAACGAGCAGATGCGTTTCGACGCCGCCGAGCCGTCGCAGCATGTCGAGCGTGCGCACGCCGTAGATCGCGCCCGTGGCCCCCGTGATCGCGACGATCAGCCGGCGTTGCGGCAGTTGTGCGATAGCGGACGAGGCAGGGGAGGCGGTATTCACGTCAGGCGGGAGTCGAAGCGAAGGCGAAGCGGGTTCGAGGCGAAGGCGCCTCGTGAAAAAGTGCCGGCGTTGCACACCGGGCGCTCGGGACGGAACAGGCGCAACGTCGTGCGCCCGATGCCGCCCCGTGGCTGGCGCTTACGCCGCGGCGAAAAGCTGCTGCAGCTCGCCGTTCTGGTACATCTCCATCATGATGTCCGAGCCGCCGATGAACTCACCCTTCACGTAGAGTTGCGGGATGGTCGGCCAGTTCGAGAATTCCTTGATGCCCTGGCGGACTTCGTCGTCCTCGAGCACGTTGACGGTCTTGAACTGATCGACGCCGCAGGCTTTCAGGATCTGCACCGCGCGACCGGAGAAGCCGCACATCGGGAACTGCGCGTTGCCCTTCATGAAGAGGACGACGGCGTTTTCGTCGACGATCTGCTTGATGCGTTGTTGGGTGTCCATGACTGACCTTGCGATTGAATTGATGCTGAATACGTTGGAATGCAGGATGAAATGATAGCGGATTTCGCCCGTACAAGCCCGGCGTCGCCGGGAGCGTGCCTGGTCGGGCGGCTACGGTAGACGGCCCCCGCTGATGCGCTCGATGCCGGCCAGATCGCGCTCGGAGCGCACGTCCTTGAAACCGGCGTCTTCCAGCAACGCCCGAACGGCGGCCGCCTGGTCGTAGCCGTGCTCCATCCAGAGCACGCCAGCCGGCGCGAGCCGGGCAGGTGCGCCCGCGACGATCGCGCGCAGGGCGGTGAGGCCGTCGGCCTCGTCGGTGAGCGCGCCGCGCGGCTCGAAGCGCAGGTCGCCTCGTTCCAGATGGGGATCGCCGCTCGCGATATACGGTGGATTGCTCACGATCGCGTCGAATCGCAGTGCCGCATCGAGCGTGTCGTACCAGCTGCCCGGCACGAACGCGAGCGGGCCGCCGGGACGCTGGGCGTCGAGTAGCTTCGCGGCGTTGCGCGCCGCCACCTCGAGCGCGGCCGCCGAACGATCGACGGCCCAGACACGCGCATCGGGGCGTGACGAGGCGAGCGCCACGGCAATCGCGCCGCTGCCGGTGCCGAGGTCGAGCACGCGCGGCAGAGCAATGCCTTCGAGCGCCGCGAGCGCCGTTTCCACGAGCAGCTCGGTATCGGGGCGCGGAATCAGCACGTCGGGCGTCACGTCAAAGTCGAGGCCGTAGAACTCGCGCATCCCCACGAGCTGCGCGATCGGCTCGCCTTGCACGCGGCGCGCTTCTAGCGCGCGGTACGCGTCCACGCGGGCCGCGTCGAGCGCCTGATCGCCGCGCGTGATGAGTTCCGTGCGGCGCCAGCCGAGTACGTGCATCAGCAGAATGCGCGCTTCTAGCGCGGGCAGCGGCGTGGCGCGCAGCAACGCCTCGGCGGTAACGGCTTCGCTCATGTCTCTTGCGCGCTCAATCCGCGTCGCCGAGCGACGCGAGCTGCTCTGCCTGATGCTCGGAGACGAGCGCGCCGATCAGTTCGTCGAGGTCGCCGTCCATGATCGCTTCGAGGCGATAGAGCGTGAGATTGATGCGGTGATCGGTGAGCCGCCCCTGCGGGAAGTTGTAGGTGCGGATGCGCTCCGAGCGGTCGCCCGAGCCTACGAGGCTCTTGCGCGTCGCCGCTTCCTTGGCGTGCTGCTCCTGGTACTGCTTGTCCTTGATGCGCGCGGCGAGGACCTTGAGCGCGCGGTCCTTGTTCTTGTGCTGCGAGCGGTCGTCCTGGCACTCCACGACGATGCCGGTCGGAAGGTGCGTCACGCGCACGGCCGAATCGGTCTTGTTGATGTGCTGGCCGCCCGCGCCCGAGGCACGGAAGGTGTCGATGCGCAGGTCGGCGGGATTGATCTCGACTTCGCCGATTTCGTCGGCTTCCGGCATCACCGCGACCGTACAGGCCGACGTGTGGATGCGGCCCTGCGTTTCGGTGGCGGGCACGCGTTGCACGCGGTGGCCGCCCGACTCGAACTTGAGCTTCGAGTACGCCGCCTCGCCCGCAATGCGCACGATCACTTCCTTGTAGCCGCCCAGATCCGACTCGCTCGCCGACATCATCTCGATCTGCCAGCGGTTGCGCTCCGCGTAGCGCAGGTACATGCGCAGCAGGTCGCCCGCGAACAGGGCCGACTCGTCGCCGCCCGTGCCCGCGCGGATTTCGAGGAACACGTTGCGGTCGTCGTTGGGGTCCTTCGGCAGCAGCATCATCTGCAATTCGTGCTGGAGTTGCGCCATGCGCTCGCGCGACGCTTTCACCTCTTCTTCGGCGAAGTCGCGCATCGAGGCGTCGGAGAGCAGATCCTTCGCCGCGGCCTCGTCGTCTTTGGCCTGACGCCACTGTCCGTAGTGTTCGACCACGGGCCCCAGTTCCGAGTGCTCGCGTGTGAGCTTGCGGTACTGATCGCGGTTCGAGGTCACGTCGGGACGGCTCAACAGGTCGTTCAGCTCGGCCAGGCGCGTAGTCAGCTGGTCGAGCTTCGATTGCATGCTCGTTTTCATCGGGCGGTGCGGAGCGGGCTCCGGATAGGACTGCGAGAGAGAAGAGGCGGGCGCGCGGCCCGGTCGTGCAGGGCACGCATGGCGCGCGCCCGACCGCGAACGTCGCTAACGGTCCGAACTACCGGAGGAATCGGACGAATTGGACGAATCAGAAGAGCCGGCGGAGCGCGGCGAGGCGCCGACCTCCGCCGCGGGCTGCGGGACGTCGTCTGTCCGGGCCGGCTGGCCGTGGCGGTAAAAGCCGCCCATCAGCTCGATGAGCGAATCGCGCTGATCGCCGCTCGACGTGTTGAGCGCGTGCGTCGGACCGTGGATCAGCTTGTTGGTGAGCGCCTGCGACAGCGCTTCGAGCACGGCCGACGGATCGTCGCCGCGCGCAAGCATCTTGCGGGCGCGTTCGAGCTCGGCGCGACGCAGCGCGTCGGCCTGGGTGTGCATGTGGCGGATGACCGGCACGATGCTGCGCGAGTCGAGCCACTGCATGAAGTTCGCCACGCGCGACTCGATGATGGTCTCGGCCTGCGCGACGGCGGCCTGGCGCGAGGCATTGCCTTCGCGCACGATCGTGCCAAGATCGTCGACGGTATAGAGGAAGACGTCTTCGAGCTGGGCGACTTCGGGCTCGATGTCGCGGGGCACCGCGAGGTCGACCATGAAAATGGGGCGGTGACGGCGCGCCTTCACCGCGCGCTCCACTGCGCCGAGTCCGATGATGGGCAGCGTGGACGCCGTGCACGAGACGATGATGTCGAACTCGTGCATGCGTGCTGGCAGATCGGAGAGCGGAATGGAACGGCCGCCGAAGCGCTCCGCAACATAGCGCCCGCGCTCGGCGGTACGGTTTGCGATCACGAGTTCGCGCGGCTGCTGCGCGGCGAAGTGCGCGGCGCACAGCTCGATCATCTCGCCCGCGCCGATGAAGAGCACGCGCTGGTTGGCGATCTTGTCGAAGATGCGCTGCGCGAGGCGTACGGCGGCGGCGGCCATCGACACCGACTGCGCGCCGATTTCGGTCGTGCTGCGCACTTCCTTCGCCACGGCGAAGGTGCGCTGGAACAACTGGTTCAAATAGGTGCCGAGCGCGCCGGCCTCGGTCGCGGTGCGTACCGCGGTCTTCATCTGGCCGACGATCTGCGTCTCGCCCAGCACCATCGAATCGAGCCCCGAAGCCACCCGGAATGCATGACGTACCGCTTCGGACTGCGGCAGCGTATAGACGTGCGGCGCAAGTTCCTCTTCGCGGATGCCATGGTACTGGGAGAGCCAGCTCACGGCCTGGTCGCGCGAGCCGTGCGCGTCGGTCGCGCAGTAGAGCTCGGTGCGGTTGCAGGTGGAGAGAATGGCGGCTTCCGGCGCGCTCAGCGAACGCTTCCCGGACCACGCTTCCTTGAACAGGGCGAGTGCGGGCTTGATCTGTTCGAGCGGAAACGCCACGCGTTCGCGCAAGGCGACGGGCGCGGTGTGGTGATTGATTCCGATCGTTAGAAGCTGCATACCATGGGGGCGAGATTTAGGCGGATATTATAACTTTTCCTCGCTTCCGACATTCGCGCCGACAGAGTCCGACACTCCGGTAGGTGATAGGGGGAGCCTTTCGAGCTGGTAGCCATAGCCGTACAAAGTGGTCAAACGCCAGCCGTGCTCGGGCCCGAGCTGCAATTTGCTGCGCAGTCGGGAGGCGTGCGTGTCGAGCGTGCGCGACCGAACGTCGCGGTTCAGATTCCAGACGGTTTCGAGAATGCGCGCCCGCGAAACGGGGCGCGATGCATTGGTGAAGAGCAGCAGCGCGAAACGGTATTCCTTGGGCGTGAGCGTGACGGTGTGACCCCGAAACGACACCTCGTAGCGCCCGGAATCGAAAAGATAGTCGCCAAAGCCGTGGCGGGCGCGGTTGCGCGGCCGGCGCACGCCGGCGCGGCGCAGGAGCGCGTCGATGCGCGCGAGCATTTCGGGGCCGCGCACCGGCTTGGCGATGCAGTCATCCGCGCCGGCCTGCAAACTCGCGACGATTTCGCTTTCATGCGGCGCGAGCATCAGCGCGATCGCGGGCAAACCCGGCAGCAGCTTGCGCGCCTGGGGGATGAGGTCGTCTGCGCCGGCGTCGCCGCACCACCATGCTGTGATCAGCAGATCGAAGGTTTCCTGTTCGAGAGTTTCGAAGAGTTGTGCGCCAAGCGGGAAGTGGTGGCACGCGTGCCCGCCCGCAATGAGCAGGCGGATGAGGGTTTCGGCCTGACGGGTGTCCGGTTCGACGAGGGCGATTCGCATACGAGAGAGTGCGGCTAGGGCGGCCCGGACGCGCTTGCCTTGCGCAATCCCGCCCCCTACACTCAACCGCTACGCGGGACGCGCCGAGCCGACCGTTTTCCAGTTTCAATAGAGTCTAATCAGGCTATAAATGCTAGCTCTCGTGCTTCGGCGGTCCTATCGGACTTATCCGAAAACCTATAGGACAAGTCCTTAATGGGCTGGCCCGGTATCGTTATTCTTGGTCTGGCGGTGGGCTGTGCGGGGTGGTGGCTCCATCCCTTGCGGCGCGCCGCACGTCACGGACTCGCGCTGGCGGCTGTGGCCGGCGCGCTCGGCGCGGCGCTCGCGAACGCGGCGGGCAGTGCGACCGGCCTTTTCTACGATGGCGAATTGCTCCAGTGGCCGCTTTGCACGGCGCTCGCGCTCGTTTTCGTGGGCGTGTGCGTAGCATTGCGCGCCCGGCGCAGCTAGTCGCGCGCAGCCGGTCCTCAAACGCGCCGCCTTTGGCTAGATTCCCATCTTCCGCTTCGAATTCTTCGCAGGTGAAAACATGAACGCCCGACTCCCCGAAACCTCCTCGATTCCCGAACGCATTGCCGCCCTGCGCGCCGCGATGACGCGCGCGGGCGTCGATGCCGCCCTCGTGCCCTCCGCCGATCCCCATCTGTCCGAATACCTGCCGCGCCGCTGGCAAGGGCGCGAGTGGCTGTCGGGCTTCACCGGCTCGGTGGGCACGCTCGTGGTGACGAAGGACTTCGCGGGCGTCTGGGTGGACAGCCGCTACTGGGTGCAGGCCGAGCAGCAACTGGCCGGCACCGGCATCGAGCTCATGAAGATGATGGGCGGCCAGCAGAGCGCGCCCCACATCGACTGGCTCGCGCAGAACGTGAGTGCGGGCGGCGCGGTCGCCGTCGATGGCGCGGTGCTCGGGGTCGCCTCGGCGCGCGCGCTGGCCGAGGCACTCAACGCGCGTGACGTCGCGCTGCGCACGGACCTCGATCTGCTCGACGATGTCTGGCAAGGCCGCCCGTCGCTGCCGCTCGAGCCCGTGTACGAGCACGTCGCGCCGCACGCCGACACGAGCCGCGCCGGCAAGCTCGATCAGGTGCGCCGCGCGATGCAGGAGAAGGGCGCGCAGTGGCACTTCATCTCGACGCTCGACGACCTCGCCTGGCTCTTCAACCTGCGCGGCGCGGACGTGAACTACAACCCGGTGTTCGTCGCGCACGCGCTGATCGGGCCGGACGACGCGACGCTCTTCGTCGCCGACGGCAAGGTGAGCGAGGCGCTCGTGCAGTCGCTCGCGAAAGACAAGGTGCGCGTCGCGCCGTATGCCGAGGCCGCCGCCGCGCTCGCGGCGCTGCCCGCGAAGGCCGCGCTGCTCGTCGATCCGCGCCGCGTGACGTATGGCTTGCTGCAGGCGGTGTCGTCGGCGGTGAAGCTCGTGGAATCGGTCAATCCGAGCACGTTCTTCAAGTCGCGCAAGACCGCCGCCGAAGCCGACCACGTGCGCGCGACCATGGAGCACGACGGTGCGGCGCTTGCCGAGTTCTTCGCGTGGTTCGAGGCGGCGCTTGGCCACGAGCGAATCACCGAGCTGACCATCGACGAAAAGCTTTCCGCCGCGCGTGCGCGCCGTGCGGGCTTCAAGTCGCTCTCGTTCGCGACCATCGCGGGCTTCAACGCGAACGGCGCGATGCCGCACTATCGCGCCACGCCCGAGTCGCACAGCGTGATCGAAGGCGATGGCCTGCTGCTCATCGACTCGGGGGGCCAGTACCTCGACGGCACCACCGACATCACGCGCGTCGTGCCCGTGGGCTCGCCGAGTGCGGAGCAAAAGCGCGATTTCACGCTCGTGCTCAAGGGCATGATGGCGCTCTCGCGCGCGAAGTTCCCGCGCGGCATTCGCTCGCCGATGCTCGACGCGATTGCGCGCGCGCCGATCTGGGAAGCGGGCGCGGACTACGGCCACGGCACGGGTCACGGCGTGGGCTACTTCCTGAACGTGCACGAAGGTCCGCAGGTCATTTCGCACTACGCGCCGGCCGAGCCTTGGACCGCCATGGAAGAAGGCATGATCACCTCGGTCGAGCCGGGCATCTACCGGCCGGGCAAATGGGGCGTGCGTATCGAGAATCTCGTGCTCAACCAGCGCGCCGAAACTACCGGGTTCGGCGAGTTCCTGAGCTTCGAGACGCTTACGCTCTGCCCGATCGACACGCGATGCATCGATCTCGCGCTCCTGCGTGCGGACGAGCGCGAGTGGCTCAATGCGTATCACCAGACGGTGCGCGTGCGCGTGGCGCCGCACGTGAGCGGCGATGCGCTCGCGTGGCTCGAAAAGCGCACGCAGCCGATCTGATTTCCCTGGCATCCCGACAACGATCAGATAACGATCGGATAACGATCAAGTGGAGCGAGAAGCGCATGACGATCAAGGCCGTGGTGTTCGATTTCGGCGGGGTGCTCGTGGACTGGAGTCCCGAGTATCTCTATCGCAAGCTGATTCCCAACGACGACGAGCGCCGCTGGTTTCTCACGCACGTCTGCAAGATGGACTGGGTGGTCCGCCAGGACGGCGGCGAGCCCATTGCCGTGGGCACGGAGGAACTGGTCGCGGCGTTTCCCGAGCATGAAGCGCTCATTCGCGCGTTCTACGAGCGCTGGCACGAGATGATCGGCGGCTTGCTCGCCGGCGGCGTCGCGACGTTCGAGCGCCTCGAGGCTGCGGGCATGCCGATCTTCGGTCTCACGAACTGGTCGGCCGAGACGTTTCCGTGGGCGTGGGAGCGTTTTGGCATCCTGCGGCGCTGCCGCGATATCGTCGTATCGGGCCACGTGAAGCTCGTGAAGCCCGATCCGGCGATCTTCCACGAGATGTTCCGCCGCATCGAGGCACAGTTGCCGGGCGTGAAGCCCGAGGAACTCGTTTTCATCGACGACAACGCGCACAACGCCGCAGCGGCCACGGCGCTCGGCTGGCACGGCGTGCACCATACGAGCAACGCCACCACCGACGCGAAGCTGCGCGAACTCGGCTTGCCGGTCTAAGCAGCTCATCCAGGCAGGCTAAAGCCGGCGTCCCGCGCTATTTCGAAGCGGGCGCCGGCACCGGCTGCAGCAGACTGCGCAGCGCGTCAGCGATACCCTTTGCGGTTTGCCCGGCGCCCTTCGCCACCCCTTCCGCGCTCACCCCGAGCGCCTGCGCAAACCCTGCGCGCAACTCCGTCATCAGGTTTTCGTTCAGCTTGAATTTAGGGTCGCGCAGGTTGCCGTCGAGCACGAAATGCAGCGTGATTTCACCCTTGTGCGCCTTCAATGCGGCCACGGCGGCGCGCGTCGGGATCGACAGGAAGGTGTCCACCGCGTCGCCGCTATCCGAGAGTTGCAGGTTGTGCAGCGTGACGATGCCCGGCGCGTGCAGGTGATAGCCGCGCACGGTCGAGTTGAGATCGAGATCGAGTGTACCGCCCGTCACATTGGCCTTCGCGCCGGCCTTTTTAAGCAGATAGGGATCGATCGTGCGCACATCCACGCCACGCAGCGTCGTGCGGAGTTGCGAGTCCTTATTCGCGATTTGCATCCAGCCGTCGAAAGTGACGCGTCCTGTGTGCGCCGGGCCGACGACATTGCCCACGACCGAAACGCGGGTGGGCTCCGTAAGCGCCGGCAACTGGACATTGTCGACGCTCGCCTGCGCGCGGTTCACGGTGACGCGCCACGGCGGATTGCTCACCGAACGGTCGTAGAAGTCGAATGTGCCGTTCTCGAAGCCGATATGGTCGATGACCTTTTGCTGCGGCAGGCTGCTTTCGCCCTGCGCGCCGTTCGAGGGCGTGGCGCTTTGCGCCATCGCTTCGCGCAGATTCGGCAGGATCAGGATCGAACCGCTTTCCCGGCGCAGCACCGTCATCGTGAAATCGCTCACCGTGACGTCGCGAATATGCACGCGGTGCGAGATCAGCGCGCGC
This sequence comes from Paraburkholderia nodosa, assembly GCF_001718195.1. GTDB lineage: Bacteria > Pseudomonadota > Gammaproteobacteria > Burkholderiales > Burkholderiaceae > Paraburkholderia > Paraburkholderia nodosa_A. The sequence goes on along the minus strand of NZ_MCNV01000045.1, from coordinate 25,225 downwards.
AAGTCGGGCGTGATGGTGATGCGGGCGGCGCGCAGCGTGTCGGCAGTCGGCCAATTCGGGGGCGGCTTCAGGCGCACGTCGGTGAGCTCGACGGATGAGAGATTGAACGCCACGTTCACGCTCGCGGCCGTGCCGACGGGCGCGAGCGCGCGCTCCACGTACGCCTTTGCCTCGCGCTGCAGCGCGTAGAGCGTGCCCAGCGCCGCGAGCACGAGCAGCGCGACGACGATCGCCACGATAAGGACAACACGGTTGCGCAGCGGCGTCGCCATTACGGAATTCCTCGCGGGAGCTGGGCATGATCAAGCCCCAAGTGAGCCTAAGCGTAGCGGCTTTCGAGCAACCGCCATGCCGTGTGTGCTTGAACCTGCCAGAACGACAACGGCGGCCCGCGGGCCGCCGTTGTTTGCTATCGATCGCGCCTGCCTAGCGGCTGATCGGCTTGTAGCGCAGACGCTTCGGACGTGCGGCTTCTTCACCGAGGCGCTTGATCTTGTCGGCCTCGTACTCCTGGTAGTTGCCGTCGAAGAACGTGACCTGCGAGTCGCCTTCGAACGCGAGGATGTGCGTGGCGATACGGTCGAGGAACCAGCGATCGTGCGAAATCACCATCACGGAGCCCGCGAATTCGAGCAGGGCGTCTTCGAGCGCGCGCAGCGTTTCGACGTCCAGATCGTTCGACGGTTCGTCGAGCAGCAGGACGTTGCCGCCCGAGATCAGCGTCTTGGCCAGGTGCAGACGGCCGCGCTCACCACCCGAGAGGTTGCCGACGATCTTCTGCTGATCGCCGCCCTTGAAGTTGAAGCGGCCGATGTACGCGCGCGACGGCGTTTCGTACTTGCCCACCGTGAGCACGTCCGCGCCGCCCGAGATTTCCTCGAACACGGTCTTGTTGGCGGCCAGCGCGTCGCGGCTCTGATCGACGTAGGCGAGCTTGACGGTCGGGCCTTGCACGATTTCGCCCGAATCCGGCTGCTCCTTGCCCGTGAGCATGCGGAAAAGGGTCGATTTACCGGCGCCGTTCGGCCCGATGATGCCGACGATCGCGCCCGCGGGAATCTTGAAGCTCAGGTTGTCGATGAGCAGACGGTCGCCATAAGACTTGCTGACGTTCTTGAACTCGATGACTTCGTTGCCCAGACGCTCGCCCGCCGGAATGAAGATTTCCTGCGTTTCGTTGCGCTTCTGGTATTCCGAGCTCGACAGTTCCTCGAAACGCGCGATACGCGCCTTCGACTTCGCCTGGCGGCCCTTCGGGTTCTGGCGCACCCACTCCAGCTCCTTCTTGATCGCCTTCTGGCGCGCCGATTCCGACGCTTCTTCCTGCTTCAGGCGCGCTTCCTTCTGGTCGAGCCAGCTGGAGTAGTTGCCCTTCCAGGGAATGCCGTGGCCGCGGTCGAGTTCGAGAATCCACTCGGCGGCGTTGTCGAGGAAGTAGCGGTCGTGGGTCACGGCGACCACGGTGCCCGGGAAGCGCGTGAGGAACTGTTCGAGCCACTCGACCGATTCGGCGTCGAGGTGGTTGGTCGGCTCGTCGAGCAGCAGCATGTCGGGCTTTTCGAGCAGCAGCTTGCACAGCGCGACGCGGCGCTTTTCACCGCCCGAGAGGTTGCCGATCTTCGCGTCCCAGGCCGGCAGGCGCAGCGCGTCGGCGGCGATTTCGATCTGCTGTTCCGCGCTGCCGTCGGTCGTCGCGAGGATCGCTTCGTACTTCGCCTGTTCGGCGGCCAGCGCGTCGAAGTCGGCGTCCGGTTCGGCGTAGGCGGCATAGATCTCGTCGAGCTTCTTCTGCGCGTTGAACACGTCGCCCAGACCTTCCTCGACCGCTTCGCGCACGGTCTTTTCCGGATCGAGCTGCGGTTCCTGCGGCAGGTAGCCGATGTTCAGGTTGGGCATCGGCGTGGCTTCGCCTTCGATGTCCTTGTCGACGCCGGCCATGATCTTGATGAGCGTGGACTTGCCCGAGCCGTTCAGGCCGAGCAGACCGATCTTGGCGCCGGGGAAGAACGACAGCGAGATGTCCTTCAGGATCTGGCGCTTGGGCGGCACGATCTTGCCGACCCGGTTCATGGTGAAGACGTATTGGGCCATGAGAGTGTCTTTTGGAAACGGGTAGAAAAAGGTGTCGCTTATACGTTGAACAGGAAGTTCATTACGTCGCCGTCGTGCACGACATATTCCTTGCCTTCGGCGCGCATCTTGCCGGCTTCCTTCGCGCCGGTTTCGCCCTTGTACTGGACGTAGTCGTCGAACGCGATGGTCTGCGCGCGGATGAAGCCGCGCTCGAAGTCGGTGTGGATCACGCCCGCGGCTTGCGGGGCCGTATCGCCGACATGGATCGTCCACGCGCGCACTTCCTTCACGCCCGCCGTGAAGTAGGTCTGCAGGCCGAGCAGCTTGAAGCCCGCGCGGATCACGCGGTCGAGGCCCGGCTCTTCCATGCCCATATCGGCGAGGAACGCGATCTTGTCTTCGTCTTCGAGGTCGGCGATTTCCGCTTCGATCGCGGCGCACACGGCCACGACCGGCGAATTCTCGCCTTCAGCGTACTTGCGCACGGCGTCCAGATGCGGGTTGTTCTCGAACCCGTCTTCCTTCACGTTCGCGACGTACATGGTCTTCTTCGCGGTGATGAGGCAGAAGGGCTTGATCAGCGCCTGCTCGTCGTCGCTCAGTGCGAGCCCGCGCACGGGCTTTGCCTGATCGAGTTGCGCGCGCACCTTTTCGAGCACGGCCACGAGCTTCGCGGCTTCCTTGTCGTTGCCCGATTTCGCGGCCTTCGAGTAGCGCGTGAGCGCCTTCTCGACGGTGGCGAGGTCGGCGAGCGCCAGTTCGGTGTTGATGACTTCGATGTCGGCGAGCGGATCGATCTTGCCCGCCACGTGGATCACGTTTTCATCTTCGAAGCAGCGCACGACGTGCGTGATCGCATCGGTTTCGCGGATGTTCGCGAGGAACTGGTTGCCGAGGCCTTCGCCCTTGCTCGCGCCCGCGACCAGACCCGCGATGTCGACGAATTCGACCACGGCCGGCACGACGCGCTCGGGCTTGACGATTTCGGCGAGCGCCTTCAGGCGCTGATCCGGCACTTCTACCACGCCGACGTTGGGCTCGATCGTGCAGAACGGGTAGTTCTCGGCCGCGATGCCCGCCTTGGTCAGCGCGTTGAAGAGGGTGGACTTGCCGACGTTAGGCAAGCCGACGATGCCGCATTGGAGGCTCATGTAAATCTCTGCATGTCAGGGTGGTGACGTGCGGCTCGCCGCGCGCGAAGGCCCGGGGCCGGGCGTCTCGCGAAAGCGGAAGCGGCGGGCGGGGCGGCGCAGGTGGCACGTCGGGGGACGTGACGGGGAGTCACGAAAACCGTAATTGTAACCTCGTCCGGGTGAGGGTTAGCCGCGGGTGTCGCCGCGCTGGCGGGCCGTCTTCCCGCAACGTCTTGCTGCGCCGCAACACCGCGCCCGTCCCGCCCGGCCACACAAGCGCCCGCGGCTATAATGCGCGCATGACTGCAAGCAACCAGACCTTTGATGTCGCCGTGATCGGCGGCGGCCTCGTCGGCAAGTCGGCGGCGCTCGCGCTGACCCAGAGCGGCCTGCGCGTGGCGCTGCTCGCGCAGCCGTGCGCGCCGCTGCCTGCGGGAGCCGTGTTCGACGCGCGCGTGTACGCCTTTTCGCGCAGCTCGCAGGCGCTGTTCGAGCGGCTGCGGGTCTGGCAGGCCGCCGACGCCGCGCGCCTCACGCCCGTCTACGACATGCGCGTGTTCGGCGACGCCGCGGCGGAGTTGCACTTCTCGGCATATCAGGCCTCGGTTGCGCAGCTGGCCTGGATTGCCGAGTCGTCGATCGTCGAGCGTGCGCTCGACGCCGCGCTGCACTTCCAGCCCAATCTCGCGTGGATCGACACGCGTGCGCAGACGCTTGACGTGAAACCCGACGCGGCCGTGATCGGCCTCGCCAATGGTCGCACGATCGAAGCCGACCTCGCGATCGGCGCGGACGGCGCGCATTCGTGGGTGCGCGCGCAGATCGGCTCGACGGTCGAGCGGCGCGATTACCGGCAAACCGGCGTGGTCGCCAACTTCCGCGCGGAAAAGCCACACGGCGAAACGGCGTACCAGTGGTTCCGCGAGGGCGAGATCGTCGCCTTGCTGCCGCTGCCCGATCGGCACGTATCGCTCGTCTGGTCGGCGCAGACCGAACATGCCGAAGAACTCCTCAAGCTCGAACCGGCGCAGCTTGCCGCCGAAGTCGAGCGCGTCTCGCAAAGCCAGCTGGGCGCGCTCGAATGCGTCACGCCCGCGCGCGGTTTTCCGCTGTCTCTGCAAACCGTCGACCGGCTCGTGGCGCCGCGCGTCGCCCTGGTCGGCGACGCCGCGCATCTGATTCACCCGCTGGCGGGCCAGGGCGTGAACCTCGGTTTGCGCGACGTCGCCGCGCTCGTCGACGTGGTCACGAAGAAAGAGGCATTCCGCGATCTCGGCGACATCGTGCTGCTGCGCCGCTACGAACGCGGTCGCCGTGAGGACATCCAGAAGCTCGTCGTGGCCACCGACGGCCTGCAGCGGCTTTTCTCGTTCCCGGGCACGCTCGCGCGCGCGGTGCGCAATACGGGCATGGCATTCGTGGGGGCGCAGCCGTTGCTCAAGCGCTGGCTCGTGGCCTCGGCGCTCGGCTAGTATCGACGGGCTCGCCTGCGCAAGCAGGCATTTCGGTTGCTTGAGGCCAGTGCGGCTTAGAATGGACATATTGGCCGCGCCCGCAGCACATGCCGCCCCGGCCGTTCAACGGAACTCTGCGCGCGTCGCCCCTGCGCGGCGCGCCTGAATCAGGAATGCATCCCATGCAAACGCGTATTCGATTTGCCGCGCTCGTGATCGCGGTAGCCACCTCGGCGCTCGGCTGCTCGGCCCAGGCCGACCAGACCACCGACAAGATCAAGTCGGCGCTGCAGACGCGTCTCGGCATCGACGCCAGCGACATCAAGGGCATCACCAAGGCGCCCATGCCGGGCCTTTACGAGATCAACCTCGGCACGCAGATCGTCTATAGCGACGCCAGCGGCGATTACGTGCTCACCGGTGAACTCATCGACACCAAGGCGCACCGCAATCTCACCGAGGCGCGCCTGAACGAAATCAACAAGGTCGATTTCTCGAAGCTGCCGCTCGAGAACGCGGTCAAGGTCGTGAAGGGCGACGGCAAGCGCAAGATGGCCGTGTTCTCCGACCCGAACTGCCCGTACTGCCATCAGCTCGAAAGCACGCTCAGGTCCGTCGACAACGTGACGGTCTACACCTTCCTGTATCCCGTGCTCTCGCCGGATTCGACGGCGAAGGCCAAGCAGATCTGGTGCTCGGCCGACCGTGGCAAGGCGTGGGAATCGTGGATGGTCGACCGCAAGGCGCCCACGGCTGCCGGCACGTGCGACACGGCCGCCATCGACAGCAATCTCGCGCTCGGCCAGAAGATGAACGTGACCGGCACGCCCACCGTGATCCTCGCGGACGGCACGCGCCTGCCGGGCGCCGTCAGCGCCGACCGGCTCGAGCGCGGTCTGAACGGCGCGCACTGACGCCTCGCCTGAACCCGCCGGCCGCTTTCGCGGCCGGTACTTTTTTGCCCGGCGCTTTTTGTCCGTTTTTGTCTGCCGGGCATACTGAATTTGCACTGCAGCGTCTGCTGAGCGAATCTCTCACCGATCCCGCCGATGAAGCCGATCCGATACACCATCGTCCCGAAGAATCCCGCCGCGCATCTGTTCGAGGTGACGCTCACCGTGGAAGACCCCGCGCCGGACGGCCAATGCTTCATGCTGCCCGTGTGGATTCCGGGCAGCTACATGGTGCGGGAGTTCGCGCGCAACATCGTCACGCTGCGCGCCTTCAACGACGCGGGCCGCAAGGTGCGCGTGACGAAGACCGACAAGCATTCGTGGCAGGCCGCGCCCGTGAAGGGCGCGCTCACGCTGCGTTATGAAGTCTACGCGTGGGACCTGTCCGTGCGCGCGGCGCATCTCGACGACACGGTGGGCTTCTTCAACGGCACGAGCGTGTTTCTCGCGGCGCTCGGCCATGAGGAGGCGCAGCACGCCGTCGATATTCAGCGTCCGGACGGGCACGCCTACCGCCACTGGCGCGTGGGCACGGCGCTCACGGAAGCGCGCGGCACCAAGCGTTACGGCTTCGGCGAGTACACGGCCACGAATTACGACGAGCTGATCGATCATCCGGTCACGCTCGGCGAGTTCACGCTCGCGAGCTTCAAGGCGCACGGCGTGCCGCACGACATCGTGATCGCGGGCCGCGTGGTCGCGCTCGACATCGAGCGTCTCGCCGCCGACCTCAAGAAGATCTGCGAGGCGCAGATCGCGCTGTTCGAGCCGCGCACGAAGCGCGCGCCGATGGAGCGCTACGTGTTCATGACGCAGGCCGTGAGCGACGGTTACGGCGGCCTCGAGCATCGCGCCTCGACGGCGCTCATCTGCAATCGCACCGACCTGCCGGTGAAGGGCAAGCCCGAGACGTCGGACGGCTATCGCACCTACCTCGGCCTGTGCAGCCATGAATATTTCCACACGTGGAACGTGAAGCGCATCAAGCCTGCGGCGTTCGTGCCGTACGACCTCACGCGCGAGGACTACACGTCGCTGCTGTGGCTGTTCGAGGGCTTCACGTCGTACTACGACGACCTCATGCTCGTGCGTAGCGGCCTCATTTCCGCAGACGAATACTTCGGCCTGCTCGGCAAGACGATCGCCGGCGTGCTGCGCGGGGCGGGGCGACTGAAGCAGAGCGTCGCGGAAAGCTCGTTCGACGCGTGGGTGAAGTATTACCGCCAGGACGAGAACGCGTCGAATGCGATCGTGAGCTACTACACCAAGGGTTCGCTCGTGGCGCTGTCGTTCGATCTCGCGATTCGCGCGCAGACGAACGGCCGCAAATCGCTCGACGACGTCATGCGCCTCTTGTGGCAGCGCTATGGGCGCGACTTCTATCGCGGCAAGCCGGTGGGCGTGGGCGAGGACGATGTCGAGGCGCTGATCGCCGAGGCGACCGGCGTGGAACTGGGCGCGCTCTTTAGCGACGCCGTGCGCGGCACGCGCGACCTGCCGCTCGCGGCGCTGTTCGAACCGTTCGGCGTGACGCTCGAAGGGGAGCCCGAACGCGGCGCGAAACCGTCGCTCGGCGCGCGGCTGCGTGGCGGCGCCGAAGCGACGCTTGCCGTCGTCTACGAAGGCGGCGCGGCCCAGAAGGCGGGGCTTTCGGCTGGCGACGCGCTCGTAGCGCTCGACGGCCTGCGTGTGACGGGTTCGAATCTCGACGCGCTGCTCTCGCGCTACCAGCCGGGCACGAAGGTCGACATCCACGCGTTCCGCCGCGACGAGCTTCGCGTGGCGCGTCTGACCCTCGATGCGCCCGAGGTCGCGCGCTACAAGCTCGCCGCCTCGGACAAGCGTGCGCCCGCGCGCGCATTGCGCGAGCGCTGGCTGGCGGTGTAAGCCGCTGGGACAGGGTGCGGCGGCACGCGGCGCCATAAGCGGCGTGGGTAACGGATCCCACGCCGTTTTTTCATGCCCGCGATTGTTCTATCGTTGCAACAATCCGTCATCGGCGGACTACTTTTTCGGAGCCCGGTAAAAAAACACAATGCCTTCACTCGCGCAACGTTGCGCAACTGAGACCCGAAGGAGCCACCATGACCACGATCCTGCAAATCAATTCCGCCGCCCGCTCGCAAGGCGCCCAGTCGACGCTGCTCGTCAACGAATTGACGGCCAGGCTGCAACAATCGAATCCGGGCGCGCAAGTCGTCACGCGCAACCTGCAAGCCGACCCGCTGCCGCACCTCGACGACGCCGTGCTCGGCGCGTTCTTCACGCCGGCCGAGCAGCGTACGCCGGAGCAGCAGGCCATCGCCGCACGCAGCGAAGCGCTGATCGCGGAACTGCAGGCAGCGGACATCATCGTGATCGGTGCGCCGATGTATAACTTCGGCGTCTCGTCGCAGCTCAAGACGTACTTCGACTGGATCGCGCGCGCCGGCATCACGTTCCGCTACACCGCGAACGGTCCCGAAGGCCTCGTGAACGGCAAGAAGGTCCATGTCGTTTCGGCACGCGGCGGCAAGTATCAAGGCACCGCGCACGACAGCCAGACGCCGTACCTGAAGTCGTTCCTCGGCTTCCTCGGCATGACCGACGTGAACTTCATCTTCGCCGAAGGCCTGAACATGGGCCCGGACGCAGCAAGCGCCGCGCTCGCAGGCGCGCGTGAGGCGATCGCTGCAGCGTAACGTTCGCGCTTGTTGCCTGTTTGACGGCTGTAAAAGCAAAAACGCCACGAGAACGATCTCGTGGCGTTTTTCATTGCGCGTCGTCGCGTTGCGAGGCCCAAGCGGCTCAGGCGGCTCAGGCGAGCTCGAGGCCTTCCTCCGGCAAACGCCAGTCGATCGGCTGGCGGCCGTGCGCCTGCAGATACTCGTTGGCCTGCGCGAAATGCCCGCAGCCGAGAAAGCCGCGATGCGCGGAAAGCGGCGACGGATGCGGCGCTTCGAGCACGCAATGCGCACCCGAGAGCAACGCGCGCTTGTTCTGCGCGTGCGCGCCCCACAGCATGAACACGAGGTTTTCGTGGCGCGCGGCGAGTTGCTGGATCAGCGTGTCGGTGCAGCGCTCCCAGCCGCGCTTCGCATGGCTCGCGGCGCTCGCGCGCTCGACGGTGAGCACCGTGTTCAGCAGCAGCACGCCCTGGCGCGCCCAGGCGTCGAGACAGCCGTGCGTCGGCGCCTGAATGCCGAGGCTCGCTGCGATTTCCTTAAAGATGTTGCGCAGCGAAGGCGGCGGGCGCACCGAAGGCGGCACCGAGAACGCCAGGCCGTGCGCCTGCGGCGTGCCGCGATCGTCGCCGTGATACGGGTCCTGGCCGAGGATCACGACCTTCACGTCGTCGGGCGAGGTGAGGCGCAGCGCGCGGAACACGTCGGCAGGATAGACGGTCTTGCCGGCGGAGCGCTCGTCATCGACGAAGCGGCACAACGGCGCGTAGGCGTCGCTCGTGATGAACGGCGCAAGCAGCTCGCGCCAGGCGGCGGGCAGCGCGTCGAACTGGTCTTCGAGGCGCGTGGTGTCGATGGCGGCCTGCGGCGCGGTGGGGTCGTGTGGCATGGCGGGGGCGGGCATAACGGCGTGCGTGCGTTCGGGCGCCGGGAATTCGTCGGCGCCGAACAGCGAGAAGATCGTGATCTGGCGCGGGTCGATTTCGGGCAGCGGCGGCTCGTCGAGCGTGGCTTGTGCTGCGTCGGCCAGAAAGTCGTCGAACAGCGAAGCTTGCACCGGCATCGCGACGCGCGGGCGTTTCGTGGAGGTCATGGGCGGCAAGTGTCGCAGCAATTGCGCGGCGATTCAATCCGGCGCGAGCGCGGCCGGGTGCCCTCTTGCGGCATCGGCGATGATGTTGCAACTAACAGCACTGTTTCGGCGCTATCCGCTATCTACAGGTGATTGAGCGCGTTGTGCGGCGCGCTGAAGCCGCGCCGCACCGTTCTCAGCCTTCGCGCAGCTTGTACCCGCGTTGGGCCTTGCTGATGTCGTCCGGCGCAAGGCCTGGCAGCGCCCGCGCGAGTTCCGCCGCGAGCGTGTGCAATGCCGCTTCGTCGCCCGACTTCAGTTCGAGTTCGATTTCGCAGATCGGCGTGCGCCGCGTTTCGCCGTTCACGTCCGCGGTGACTTCGCCCTGATCGATGGCCGCTTCCACTTGCGCGCCGTCGACTTCGAGCGTCCACAGCGTGCGCTGGAAGTCGGTGCGAAAGAGCGGGGTCAGGTTCGCGGCGGCATCCGAGAGCGCCGTCGAAACGCCGGCTTCATCGCACTCGTGCAGCAACCGGTCGATTTCGAGCGCTTCGCCCGCCACCGGCATTTCCCACTCGTGCCGCGCGTGCAGCCCGTTTTGCGCCACACCCACGGTCTTGAACGTCTGCAGCCAGCCCTCGGGCGCGCGGCGCAGGCGCAGCGCGCTCTTTGCGCGCGCGAGCGCAAGCGCCGGCGTGTCGAAGTAGATGTTTTCGAGCCGGATGGCGCGACCTGGCTTGCCGGCGCGCGTCTCGAACAGACGCTGCGCCGCGTCCACCTGGCCGCGCGGCAGCGAGAGCTTGATTTCGCGTTCGATACCCATGGCGTTGCGCGATCAGAAGAACATGCGGGCGAGTTCCGCGCCCGGCTGTTCGGCGCGCATGAACGCCTCGCCCACGAGGAACGTGTGCACGGAAAGCGCGCGCATTTTCTCGACGTCCGCACGCGAGAGAATGCCCGACTCGGTCACGACGATGCGGTCTTCAGGCACGTCGTCGAGCATGCCGATGGTCGCATCCAGCGTGGTTTCGAACGTGCGCAGATTGCGATTGTTGATGCCGATGAGCGGTGTCTTCAGCGTGAGCGCGTGCGTGAGTTCTGCGCGGTCGTGCACTTCGACGAGCACCGCGAGACCGAGCGAATGCGCAAGCGCTTCGAGATCGCGCATTTCACCTGGCTGGAGCGCGGCGGCGATCAGCAGGATCGCGTCGGCGCCCATCGCGCGGGCTTCGACGACCTGATACGGATCGACGATGAAGTCCTTGCGCAGCACCGGCAGGTTGCACGCGGCGCGCGCGGCTTCGAGGTACGCGGCGCTGCCCTGGAAGAACTGTACGTCGGTCAGCACGGAAAGGCAGGCCGCGCCGCCCTCGGCGTACGAGCGCGCGATTTCGGCGGGCTGGAAGTTTTCGCGCAGCACGCCCTTCGACGGACTTGCCTTCTTCACTTCGGCGATCACGGCGGCCTGGCCGTTGTCGTGCTTCGCACGCAATGCGCCGACGAAATCGCGCAGGTCGCCCGTGCTTGCCTGCAGACGCAATTCTTCGAGCGGGGCGCTCTGCTCGGCGGCGCGCACTTCTTCGCGCTTGACCGAGATGATCTTTTCGAGGATGTCACTCATGATATTCGGAGGCAAAAAACGGTGCTGGATCAGCGTTTGAACTGTTGCGTGAAGCGTACCAGTTCGTCGACTTTGGCGCGCGCGCGGCCGCTGGCGAGCGTCTCGCGCGCAAGCGCGATGCCTTGCGCGATCGAGTCCACCACGTTCGCCGAATAGAGCGCCGTGCCCGCGTTCAGCGCGACGATTTCGCGCGCCGTTCCAGCCTCGTTCGAGAGCGCGCCGAGCAGCATCGCCTTCGATTCTTCGGCGTTCTCGACCTTGAGCGAACGGTTCGAAACCATCTGCATACCGAAGTCTTCGGGATGGATCTCGTACTCGCGAATCTGGCCGTCCTTGAGTTCGCCGACGAGCGTGGCCGCACCGAGCGAGACTTCGTCCATGCCGTCCTTGCCGTAGACGACGCATACGTGTTTTGCGCCAAGACGCTCCATCACGCGCACCTGAATGCCGACGAGGTCCGGATGAAACACGCCCATCAGCTGATTGGGCGCGCCGGCCGGATTCGTGAGCGGCCCGAGGATGTTGAAGATCGTGCGCACGCCCAACTCGCGGCGCACGGCGGCGATGTTCTTCATCGCCGGATGGTGGTTGGGCGCGAACATGAAGCCCATGCCCGTTTCGGCGATCGAGGCGGCCACCTGGTCCGGCTGCAGGTCGATGTTCACGCCGAGCGCTTCGAGCACGTCCGCGCTGCCCGACTTGCTGGAGACGCCCCGGTTGCCGTGCTTCGCGACCTTTGCGCCCGCTGCCGCGACCACGAACATCGAGGCCGTGGAGATATTGAAAGTATGCGAGCCATCGCCGCCGGTGCCGACGATGTCGATGAAGTTCGAGTTGTCCTTCACCTCGACGTGATTCGCGAACTCGCGCATGACCGTCGCGGCGGCCGTGATCTCGCCGATGGTTTCCTTCTTCACGCGCAGGCCGGTGAGGATGGCCGCCGATTGCACGGGCGAAAGCTCGCCGCGCATGATGAGGCGCATGAGGTGGAGCATCTCGTCGTGAAAAATCTCGCGATGCTCGATCGTGCGCTGGAGCGCTTCCTGCGGGGTAATCATGATTAGTCGCCTCCGGGTCAAGCGCTCTTGGTTTGCTTCAGGAAATTCTCGAAGAGGGCATGGCCGTGCTCCGAGAGGATCGATTCCGGATGAAACTGCACGCCTTCCACCGCAAGCTCGCGGTGACGCACGCCCATGATTTCGCCGTCGTCGGTCCAGGCCGACACTTCGAGGCAGTCGGGCAGCGACTCGCGTTCGATGGCGAGCGAGTGATAACGCGTGACGTTGAAGTGCTTCGGCAGGTCGGCGAACACGCCTTTGCAGTCGGTTTCGATCTGGCTCACCTTGCCGTGCATGATGGTCTTCGCGCGCACGACGCGCCCGCCGAACGCTTCGCCAATCGCCTGATGGCCGAGACACACACCGAGAATCGGCGTCTTGCCTGCGAATTCGCGCAGCACGTCGAGCGTGATGCCCGCGTGCTGCGGGTTGCTCGGCCCGGGCGAGAGGCAAATGCGCGCGGGGTTGAGCTTGGCGATTTCGTCGATGGTAATTTCGTCGTTGCGGTACGTGTGAACGTCTTCGCCGAGCTCGCCGAAGTACTGGACGATGTTGTAGGTAAACGAATCGTAGTTGTCGATCATGAGCAACATGGTCTTTTCTCCGCTCAGAAGTCGCTGTCGAGGCCGTCCTGCACCTGCTCGGCGGCGCGCAGCACGGCGCGCGCCTTGTTCTCGGTTTCCTGCCATTCGGACTCGGGCACCGAATCGGCAACCACGCCCGCGGCGGCCTGCACATACAGATTGCCGTTGTGGATGAGGCCGGTGCGGATCGCGATGGCCAGGTCCATCTCGCCGTTGAACGAGAGATAGCCGACCGCGCCGCCGTAGAGCCCGCGCTTCACCGGCTCCAGTTCGTCGATCAATTCCATCGCGCGAACCTTCGGCGCGCCCGAGAGCGTGCCGGCCGGGAACGTGGCGCGCAGGACGTCGAAATTGTTCATGCCGGGTTTGAGCTTGCCTTCCACCGAACTCACGATGTGCTGCACGTGCGAGTACTTCTCGATGATCATCTTGTCGGTGACGGCCACCGAACCGATCTCGGCGATGCGGCCCACGTCGTTGCGCGCGAGGTCGATCAGCATGACGTGCTCGGCGATTTCCTTCGGGTCGTTGAGCAGTTCGGTCGCGAGTTCGGCGTCGCGCTCGGGCGTGTTGCCGCGCGGCCGCGTGCCCGCGAGCGGGCGAATCGTCACGATGCGGTCCTCGCCGCGCTTTTCCTGGCGCACGAGAATTTCCGGCGACGCGCCCACCACGTGGAATTCGCCGAAGTTGTAGTAGTACATGTACGGCGACGGGTTGAGCGAGCGCAGCGCACGGTACAGCGACAGCGGATTGTCGCGATACGGCTTCGTGAGGCGCTGGCCCACTTGCACCTGCATCAGCTCGCCCGCGGCGATGTATTCCTTCGCCTTGCGCACGGCGGCGAGGTAATCGTCTTTCTTGAACTCGCGGAACGTTTCGGTACGCACGCTTGCCGAAGTCACCGGCGGCTGCACCGTGGTGCGCAGGCGCTGCTTGAGTTCGCGCAGGCGGTGCTTCGCCTTGGTGTAGGCCTCGGGCGTTTGCGGATCGGCATAGACGATGAGATAGAGCTTACCCGCGAGATTGTCGATGACCGCGACTTCTTCGGTCAGCAGCAGCTGGATGTCGGGCAGGCCGAGATCGTCGGTCGGGCAGGTATCGGCGAGCTTCTTCTCGATGTAGCGCACCGCGTCGTAGCCGAAGTAGCCCGCGAGACCGCCGCAGAAGCGCGGCAGACCCGGACGCTGCGCGACCTTGAAGCGCGCCTGGTAGTTCGCGATGAATTCGAGCGGATCTTCGTTATGCGTCTCGATCACCTGGCCGTCGCGCACGACCTCCGAAATGCCGTTGCGCGTGCGGATCAGCGAGCGCGCCGGCAGGCCGATGAACGAATAGCGCCCGAAGCGCTCGCCGCCCACCACGGACTCCAGCAGGAAAGAATTGGCGCCGCCGCGCTCGGGCTGCGCGAGCTTCAGGTACAGCGAGAGCGGCGTTTCGAGATCGGCGAGCGCTTCGGCGATCAGCGGGATGCGGTTGTAGCCCTCGTTGGCGAGGGACTGAAATTCGAGTTCGGTCATGTTCCGATCCTGTTCGTGCTGCCGGTCGCGGCGGGTGCGGGCCCAGTGCGGCTCAAAACGGGGCGCGCGGTGAGCGCGAGGCGTTTGTTTTAGAGTGCTTGATGGCCGCTGGCGCTCACTCGTGCGGCCCAGGATCGCGCTGATGAGGCAGCGCTTGCCGGGCCGGCGTGCGGTACATCGACGGAAGGTAGGGCGTAGCCGCTCGCGCCCGGCGCAACTCGCCGCGAACGGCGAAACGACACGCAAGGACCACGAAAGCCAACGGCCAGACCAGCCGACGGGTTACCGCAACAGTTTAGAGTCGAGACACGCGCGAGTGCGCAGCGAAGTAAAAAACGGTGCTGAAGAAGGACGAATACCCAACTTCAGCGAACCTCGGATGAGGTTAGCGCGACCAGCGACGCCAGGGCCAGGCTCCCCGGTCGATCGTGCTCAGACTCCGTTTTTTATTCAGAAACATGAGGATAGTTGACGTTCAGTCGAGAACTTAAGTCAGGTCATTGTGCGCTGCGACCGCCTTGGCGGCGTCGAGCAGCGAGGCAACTATACCATCCGATTCAATTTTTTGTACAGGTTGGCCGTGGTTGTAGCCGTAGGGCACCGTGAGCGTGGCCATGCCGGCCGCGCGGCCCGCAATCGCATCGTTCTCCGAATCGCCGATCGCCACCGCCGCCGCGGGCTTGACGCCCAGGCGCTCGCAGGCGGTGAGCATCGGCAGCGGGTCGGGCTTCTTCTTCGCGAGGCTGTCGCCGCCGAGCACCACGTCGAAGTACTGCGCGAGGCCGTATTGCTGCAACAGCTCGACGGCGAAGCGGTGTGGCTTGTTGGTCACGCACGCGAGCTTGATGCCCTGGTCGCGCAGCGCCGCGAGGCCTGCTTCGACGTCCGGGTACAGATGCGTGTGGCGGCCGTTGATCTTCGCGTACTCGTCCTGGTAGAGCGCGAGCGCTTCGTCGAAGCGCGCCTCGACGTTATCCGCGGCAAAGCGCGGCGCGAGCACGCTGCGGATCAGGTGCTCCGAGCCCTTGCCCACGTAGCCCATCACTTCCTCGCGCGTGGTTTCATCGGCGTCGAGCTGCGCGAGCATGCCGTTCAGGCCGGCGGCGAAGTCGTCGGCGGTGTCGACCATCGTGCCGTCCAGGTCGATCAGCGCCGCTTCGATGCGCGGCGCGGTGAACTTGACGGGCGCGTTCATTTTGCGTTTGCAGCGCTTGCTGCGCTCGCGAGTTGCGCGCGCATCTCGTCGATCACGGTCTGGTAGTCCGGCTTGCCGAAGATCGCCGAGCCTGCCACGAAGGTGTCCGCGCCTGCCGCCGCGATTTCGGCGATGTTGTCGACCTTCACGCCGCCGTCCACTTCGAGGTGGATTTCGCGGCCCGTGCGGGCCGTGTAGGCGTCGATCTTCGCGCGCGCCTCGCGCAGCTTGTTGAGCGCCTCCGGAATGAACGACTGACCGCCGAAGCCGGGATTCACCGACATGATGAGCACGAGGTCGAGCTTGTCCATCACGTGGTCGAGGTAGTTCAGCGGCGTGGCCGGGTTGAACACGAGGCCCGCCTTGCAGCCGTGGTCGCGGATCAGCGAGAGCGTGCGGTCGATATGGTCCGAGCCTTCCGGGTGGAAGCTGATGAGGTTCGCGCCGGCCTTGGCGAAGTCGGGCACGATGCGGTCGACCGGGCGCACCATCAGGTGCACGTCGATGGGCACGCTCACGTGCGGGCGGATCGCCTCGCACACCAGCGGACCGATGGTGAGGTTCGGCACGTAATGGTTATCCATCACGTCGAAGTGGATCCAGTCGGCGCCGGCAGCGACGACGTTGCGGACCTCTTCGCCAAGACGCGCGAAGTCGGCGGAGAGAATGCTGGGGGCGATGCGGAATTGCGTCATGGCGGCAATCGGAAAACTGTCGGAAAAACCGTATTTTACCGTCAGTGGCAGAGCGTTTCCCGGCGGCCGCCGCGGGCGGCGCCGGGTTGCGGGTGCCCGTTGCATCAAGCAGAATGCCAAACCATGTGCCGCGCCTCGCGGCGCGCCCGCGAGCGCCTTGCCGCGCGGGCGTCTCAGTCAACGGACTCAGCAGCCGCGCCAAAGCGAATGGAACAACGATGAGCCAGTACGAATTCAGCGTGACGTCGCAGGTGCGCTACCTGCCCGAAGAATCGGACCCGGAGCGCCGGCAATATGCCTTCGCGTACACGCTGACCATTCGCAATACCGGTCAGGTAAGCGCCCAGCTGATCGCGCGCCACTGGGTGATCACCGACAGCGAAAATCACGTGCAGGAAGTGAAGGGGCTGGGCGTGGTCGGCCATCAACCGCTTCTGAAGCCGGGCGAGCAGTTCGAGTACACGAGCTGGGCCGTGATCGCTACCCCGGTGGGCACCATGCGCGGGGAGTACTTCTGTGTGGCCGAGGACGCCGAGCGCTTCGAGGCGCCCGTGCCCGAGTTCGTGCTGCGCATGCCGCGCACGTTGCATTGAACCGCCGCGAGAAATCGGGGTCTGCTAGTTCTGACGCCGATCGTCGCGCGAGGCTTGCTTCTTCCTGCCCGACGCGGTCCACACAACGATGAAAATCAGCAGGAACAGCGCAAGGAGCGCTTCCAGACCAAACATGAGCATCGGGTATTCGTCGAGCAGTTCTGACATGGCGGCATCCATCGAGAGCCAGTATTGTAGGCGTGATTTTGACGTCGATTCCGGTCTCGATGTCCCGGTGATGCCGGGATTCACACAGGTGCGATATTGCGTGGGGTCGGCGCTTCGGCGTGGGGGGAGCCGCCTGGGTCTGCGGTTAGGCGGCTGGTTGGGCGCGGCTTCGCTCGCGGCTTTGCTTGCCGCATGCGGCGGCCCGAGCTACGTGCACAACGTGCCGCCCAAAGGCACGCCCACGCTGCCCTCGCAGCTCGCCGCGCAACGTCTCACGCCGGTCGCCTGGCAGCAGGTGCCGGGCTGGCAGGACGACTCGCTGATCGGCGTGACCGCGGCGCTGCGCGCGAACTGCACGCGTCTTGCGCGCGATCCTCGCTGGCAGCGCGCGTGCACTGCGGCCTCGCAGCTCGATGACCTGGACGCCTCGAGCGCACGTGCATTCTTCGAAACGTATTTCACGCCCTATCAGTTCGCCAACAACGACGGCACGCTCGACGGCCTCGTGACCGGCTACTACGAGCCGCTGCTGCACGGTTCGCGCACGCGTCACGGCATCTACCAGACCGCGCTGTATCGCTGGCCGTCCGGCTATCGTCCGGGCGCCGCGATGCCGCCGCGCGCGCAGCTCGAACGTTCTGGCGCGCTGGGCGGCAACGAACTCGTGTGGGTGGACGATCCGATCGAAGCGTTCTTCCTGCAGGTGCAGGGCTCCGGGCGCGTCGTGATGGAAGACGGCAGCGTGATGCGCGTGGGCTTCGGCGGCACCAACAACCAGCCGTACAAGTCGATCGGGCGCTGGCTGCTCGACCACGGTGAACTCACGCCCGCGCAGGCGACCATGCAGGGCATCAAGGCATGGGCACGCGCGAACCCGACGCGCGTGGACGCGCTTCTCGACACCAATCCGCGCTTCGTGTTCTTCCGCGAGATGGGCGGCTCCGAGGGCGACGCGCAGGGCGGAGCCGACGGTCCGATCGGTGCGCTCGGCGTGCCGCTCACGCCGGAACGCTCGATCGCCGTCGATCCGTCGTCGATTCCGCTTGGCACGCCGGTGTTTCTCCAGACTACGCGCCCGCTCACGAATACGCCGCTCAACCGGCTCGTGTTCGCGCAAGACACGGGCACGGCAATCAAGGGCGGCGTGCGCGCCGACTACTTCTGGGGCTTGGGCGACGACGCCGGCGATCTGGCCGGCAAGATGAAGCAGGGCGGCCGCATGTGGCTGCTGTTCCCGAACTCGTGATCGCGGTGGCGCTTGCGCCGCACTCGTGAAGCGAAAAAGCCGGCGAGCGCCGGCTTTTTCTTTTACTGCGCGTTGCGGGCCGCGGTTACTTCGGCCGCTTGTCGATGACTCGCCGGGCTTTGCCAACCGAGCGCTCGATGCCGTTCACTTCCAGCACGTTCACCTTGCACGTCACGCCGATCAGCGCCTTGATGTCGTAAGCGAGTGCCTTGCTGGCCGCGTCGAGCGCACCGTAGTCGGGCGCGGTTTCCGGGCACGGTTCGCAGTTGAGCGACATCACGTCCATCGGACCTTCCTTCGTCAGGACGATCTGATAGTGCGGTGCGAGAGCCGGCTGCTTGAGCAGCAGTTCCTCGATCTGCGTGGGGAACACGTTCACGCCGCGGATGATCAACATGTCGTCCGAACGGCCCGTGATCTTTTCCATGCGGCGCATGGTGCGCGCCGTACCGGGCAACAGACGCGTGAGGTCGCGCGTGCGGTAACGGACGATGGGCAGCGCTTCCTTCGTGAGCGAGGTGAAGACGAGCTCGCCCAATTCGCCGTCGGGCAGCACTTCGCCGGTTTCCGGGTCGATGATCTCGGGGTAGAAGTGATCTTCCCAGATCGTCGGGCCGTCTTTCGTCTCCGCGCATTCCGAGGCGACGCCCGGGCCCATCACTTCCGAAAGACCGTAGATGTCGACGGCCGTGATGCCCATGCGCTGCTCGATTGCCCGGCGCATGTCGTTGGTCCACGGCTCCGCGCCGAAGATGCCGATGCGCAGCGAACAGGTGGCCGGATCGATGCCCTGGCGCTCCATTTCGTCGGCGATCGCGAGCATGTAGCTCGGCGTGACCATGATGATGTCGGGACGGAAGTCCTGGATCAACTGGACCTGCTTCTCGGTCTGGCCCCCGCCGAACGGAATGACGGTGAGGCCCGCACGTTCCGCGCCGTAGTGCGCGCCAAGGCCGCCCGTAAAGAGTCCGTAGCCGTAGCTGATGTGCACCTTGTCGCCGCGCCTGGCGCCCGCTGCGCGCACCGAACGCGCGACGACGTTCGCCCACGTGTCGATGTCGCGCGCCGTGTAGGCCACCACGGTCGGCTTGCCGGTCGTGCCCGACGACGCATGGATGCGCGAAATCTGGTCTTGCGGCACTGCGAACATGCCGAAGGGATAGTTGTCGCGCAGATCCTTCTTCGTGGTGAACGGGAAGCGCGCGAGATCGGCGAGCGACTGCACCTGGGACGGATGTACGCCGGCTTCGTCGAATTTGCGGCGATAGACCGGCGAATTCTCGTAAGCGTGGTTCAGCGACCATTTCAGGCGCTCGAGCTGCAGCGCAGCAAGCTCGTCGCGGCTCGCCTTTTCGATGGGTTCGAGCGGCAGCGTGGTACTCATGGGTGTCTCCTGGATCTAAGAACTTTACTCGTGACGCGTAGGGAATCGAGAAGGGGAAACCCGCTTCACGTTGCGACGGGAATGACATTGCCGCGAATCTGCGCGGACTTGCCTCGGAAGAGCGCGACGGTTTCGCCTGCCCGATTCGTCACGCGGATGTCGTAGACCCCGTTGCGTCCCGATAGCACCTGTTCGACGGCTTCGGCGGTCAACACCTCGTCGCGCAGCACCGGACGCAGGAACTCGATCGAGCAGCCGGCCGCGACGGTGTTGATGTTGTACGAATTGCACGCGAAGGCGAACGCCGAATCCGCGAGCGAGAAAATCATCCCGCCGTGGCAGGTCTGATGGCCGTTGAGAAACTCGGGCCGCACGGCCATGGACAGGCGCGCGTAACCGGCGCGCACTTCGAGGAGTTCCATGCCGAGCGCGCGCGTGCAGCCGTCGGCTTCGTACATCGCCTGCGCGGCGGCGCGAGCGAGTTCGTCGGGCGACAGGCCGTCGTCGTCAGGCAGTTGCGAGGCTTGCGTGGACATCTCAGCGGCCCTCGAAGTGCGGTGCGCGTTTTTCGATGAAGGCTTGCACGCCTTCTGCGTAGTCATGCGACGCGCCCAGCTCGCGCTGCAGGTCGCGTTCGAGATCCAGTTGCCGGTCGAGCGTGTTCGTGGCCGATGCGCGCAGCGCTTCGCGCGTGGCGACGATGGCGCGCGTCGGTTGCTGCGCGAGACGTGCGGCGAGCGCGCCGGCCGTTTGCGCAAGTTCTGCGTCGTCGGTCACTTGCCAGACGACGCCCCAGCTTTCCGCCTTTTCCGCGCTGAGTTTTTCGCCGGTCATGGCGAGTCCGAGCGCGCGCGCCAAGCCCACGCGTTTGGGCAGGAACCACGTGCCGCCGGAATCGGGCACGAGGCCGATCTTCACGAACGCCTGGATGAAGCTTGCGGAACGCGCTGCAAGCACGAGGTCGCAGGCGAGGGCGAGATTGGCGCCGGCGCCTGCCGCGGTGCCGTTGACGGCGGCGATCACGGGCATCGGCAGCGCCTGCAGGCGCTTGATCAGCGGATTGAAATGCTCATCGATGAGGTCGCCGAGATCGGTCATCGCACCCGGCGTGAAATCGAGATCGGCGAGATCCTGGCCCGCGCAGAAGCCGCGGCCCGCGCCCGTCAGCACAAGGGCGCGCGCGCCGGCCGCGGCGACCTCGTCGAGCGCTGCGACAAGCTCGCGGTGCATGGCGCGCGTAAAGCTGTTGAGCTTGTCCGGGCGGTTCAGCGTGATCGTGGCCACGCGGGTGGATGCGTCGATTTCGACGCGGATCGCATCGTAGGGCATCGGTTGTCTCCTGGTCCCATGCAAAGCTGTCTGAGACCGCCGAATGCATCGCCCGGCGGCCGGTCGATACTGCGCCCGTTATGGCTCGATGCGTTCGATCGCGAGGGCGATGCCCTGGCCGACGCCGATGCACATCGTACAAAGTGCGAAGCGTCCGTTCGTGCGCTCCAGCTGATGGAGCGCCGTCGTCACGAGACGTGCGCCCGAAGCGCCGAGCGGGTGGCCCAGTGCAATCGCGCCGCCATTCGGGTTCACGCGCGGATCGTCGTCGGCAATGCCGAGTGCGCGCAGCACGGCGAGGCCTTGCGAGGCGAACGCCTCATTGAGTTCGATCACGTCGAACTGATCCAGCGTCATGCCGAGCTGCTTGAGCAGTTTTTGCGTAGCGGGCGCCGGGCCGATGCCCATGATGCGCGGCGCGACGCCGGCGGTCGCCATGCCGAGCACGCGCGCGCGGCGACGCAGGCCATACTGCTTGGCGGCCGCCTCGTTGGCGAGCAGCAGGGCGCAGGCGCCGTCGTTGACGCCCGAGGCGTTGCCCGCCGTGACCGTGCCGTCCGGCTTCACGACGCCCTTGAGCTTGCCGAGCGATTCGAGCGAAGTTTCGCGCGGGTGCTCGTCGAGCGTTACACGCACGGGGTCGCCCTTCTTTTGCGCGATCTCGACCGCGACGATTTCCTGCGCGAGCGTGCCGTCCTTCTGCGCGCGGGCCGCTTTCTGCTGGCTGCGCAACGCGAACGCGTCCTGATCGGCGCGATTGATGCCGAATTCTTCCGCGACGTTTTCCGCCGTCTCCGGCATCGAATCGACACCATACTGCTGCTTCATCAGCTTGTTGACGAAACGCCAGCCGATGGTCGTGTCGTAGATGGCCGCTTCACGCGAAAACGCCGAAGCCGCCTTGCCCATGACGAACGGCGCGCGCGTCATGCTTTCCACGCCGCCCGCGATCATAAGGCGCGCTTCGCCCGCCTTGATCGCGCGCGCCGCGCTGCCGACAGCGTCGAGGCCCGAGCCGCACAGGCGGTTGAGCGTGCCGCCCGGCGCGTCGGTCGGCAGGCCAGCGAGCAGCGCGGCCATGCGCGCGACGTTGCGGTTGTCTTCGCCGGCCTGGTTGGCGCAGCCGTAGAGCACGTCGTCGAGCGCGCTCCAGTCCACGCCGGGATTGCGCTCGACGAGGGCGCGGATCGGCACCGCGGCGAGGTCGTCCGCGCGGACGTCCTTGAGGGCGCCGCCGTAGCGGCCGAACGGGGTGCGAATCGCGTCGCAGATATAGGCTTCGGTCATCTCGGGTTCCTGGGGCGCGAGCGCAGAAGTGCGCTCACGCCTTGCATGCTAGAGGGATGGGCAATCGGGCGCCATTCGGCTGAACGTCGTGGGCCGATCAGCTGGCAACGGCGGGGGCCGCTTTCGGTTCGACGTGAACGCGGCTCTGAACCACGCGGAAGCGGTTCGCCACGAAGGCGGCGTCGGCGAGCGCGGCGTTCGCCGCGGGGTTCGCGCCGGTGCCGTGGAAGTCCGAGAATGCAGCCGACTGGTTCACGAACACGCCGCCCGTGAGGTTGATCGAGAGCGCCACGCCGCCGGTGATGGCGGCTTCATGTGCGGCTTCGATCACGGCGTCGTCCGTGCTGTAGACGGAAAGCGTGAGCGCGCCGTGGTCGCGCGCGGTCTCGCCGGCCAGCTTGAGCGACTGTGCAGTCGAATCCGTGGCGATCACGAACGAGATCGGGCCGAACCATTCGCGCGTGAACTGGGCGGCGTCGCGCGCTGCGTCGAGCGAGAGCACGAGCGGCGTGCGCACGCGTGCGCCGGCGAACTGCGGGTGTTCGAGCGTCTGGCTGTCGGCGAGCACGGTACCGAGCTTGCGGGCTTCGTCGATGCGAGCCGTCACGCCTTCGTTCTGGATCGCGCCGAGCACTTCGACGGCGGGCACCGGATCGGCGACGAACTTCTGCACGGCGCCGGCAATCGCCTGGGCGACGGCCTCGAAGCTCAGCTGGCCTTCAGCGGTGCGGATGCCGTCGCGCGGCACATAGATGTTCTGCGGCGCCGTGCACATCTGGCCCGAGTAAAGCGAGAGCGAGAACGCGATGTTGCGGGCGACGGCCTTCAGGTCGTCCGCGGAGTCGATCACGATCTGGTTCACGCCGGCCTTTTCCGTGTAGACCTGCGCCTGATGCGCATTGCGCTCGAGCCAGTGGCCGTTTTGCGTGCTGCCCGTGAAGTCGATCAGCTTGATCTCGGGGCGCAGTGCGAGCTGCTGCACGAGTGCGCCGTCGTTGGGGTCGGTGGCGAGCAGCGTCACGACGTTCGGATCGAAGCCGGCTTCGCGCAGCACCTCACGCGCAATGCGCACGGTGATCGCGAGCGGCAGGATCGCGCCCGGGTGCGGCTTGACGATGACCGTGTTGCCCGTCGCCAGATCGGCGAAGAGGCCGGGGTAGCCGTTCCAGGTCGGGAACGTGCAGCAGCCGAGCACGAGGCCGGTGCCGCGCGGCACGATCGTGAAGCGCTTTTGCATCGCGAGGGGCGGGTTCTTGCCCTGCGGCTTTTCCCAGTGCGCGTCGGCGGGAATGCGGCGCAGCTGGTCGTAGGCGTAGGCGACGGCTTCGAGCGCGCGATCCTGAGCGTGCGGGCCGCCGGCCTGGAAGGCCATCATGAATGCCTGGCCGGTCGTGTGCATCACGCTGAAGGCGATCTCGAAGCTCGCGCGGTTCAGGCGCTCGAGGATTTCGAGGCTCACGCCCGCCCATGCCTGCGGGCCGGCTGCGCGCCAGTCGCGCTGGGCTTGCTGCGCGGCTTCGATCAACTGGTCGGGCGTCGACTTCGGATAGCGCGCGCCGAGCGCGAAGCCGAACGGCGAGGCCTCGCTGCCGACGGTTTCGCCCGTCGACGGCTGGTCGAGTTCGAAGGCGCGATTCAGGTGGGCCTTGAACGCGCCTTCGCCATCTGCGCTGGCGGTTTCCCCGTACACTTTGGGGCTGGGCATTTCGGCGAACGGGCTCCAGTAGCCGCGGGTCTCGATGGCGGCAAGCGCTTTTTGAAGCGCGCCCTCATGCTTGGCAAACAGCGAATGTGTCATGGCTCAACGTTGATTGAGAGGTTGGACAGGGCCCGCGCCAATTAATTGACCGACCGGTTGGTTGGCCAATGTTAGCATTAGTCAAAGTTCGGCGTAAAAAATTTTTTCGGGGACTTTCTTTTGATGGAAGGAGGAGTTATGGGGTACGAAAACATCCTGGTCGAGACGCGTGGCAAGGTCGGATTGATCACGCTGAACCGGCCAAAAGCGCTCAACGCGCTAAACGATGCGCTCATGGACGAACTGGGCGCGGCACTCAAGGCGTTCGACGCCGATGAGGGCGTTGGCGCGATCGTCATCACGGGTAGCGAAAAGGCGTTCGCCGCGGGCGCCGACATCGGGATGATGGCGAGCTACACCTTCATGGATGTGTACAAAGGCGACTACATCACGCGCAACTGGGAAACGATCCGCTCGATTCGCAAGCCGATCATCGCGGCGGTCGCGGGCTTCGCGCTCGGCGGTGGCTGCGAACTAGCCATGATGTGCGACATGATCTTCGCGGCCGATACGGCGAAGTTCGGCCAGCCGGAGATCAAGCTGGGCGTGATTCCGGGGGCGGGCGGTACGCAGCGTCTGCCGCGCGCGGTGTCGAAAGCGAAGGCGATGGACCTGTGCCTGACCGCCCGGATGATGGGTGCGGAGGAGGCGGAGCGCGCCGGTCTCGTATCGCGCGTGATTCCGGCTGCGGAATTGCTGAACGAAACGCTGGCGGCGGCTACGACCATCTGCGAATTCTCGTTGCCCGCCGTGATGATGGCGAAGGAGTCGGTGAATCGCGCCTACGAGACGACGCTTGCTGAAGGCGTGCACTTCGAGCGCCGTCTATTCCATTCGCTCTTCGCTTCGGAAGACCAAAAGGAAGGGATGGCTGCGTTCGTCGAGAAGCGCAAGCCCGTGTTCAAGAACAAGTAAATGCCCGGGAGATTCGATCGCCGCGAGCGGCGATCGAAATTATTTTCGCCACCCCCTTGCACAGTGCCGGCGGGGGCGATAAGATTCGCCCCCTTCGCAGTTCGATGTCTCCGACGTCAGGGCAGCGAAGGCCGCCGCGGAAACCGGCGGACGCAGGAGTCAGCAAGCTTTTTCAAGCGGTGAGCGAAAAAAAGGGGTTGACGAAGCGGAAAAGATTCTTCATAATCTCGTTTCTCTGCTGCTGACGCAGCAACGCAGAAAGAAGCCGGTAGTTGAGCAGTTTTAACGGCGCTTTCGCGATCGATCTTTAAAAATTTACAGCCGATAAGTGTGGGCGCTTGATGCGGTGGCGACCCGGCCTCGTTCTTCGGAATGAAGCCGGGAGCAGCAAAAGTATCAAGAGTCTCACACTAAAGTAAGTCAGGTTTTTGAATTTATTCAGAACCTGTCAGCTTTGAGTGAGCGACCGGTCTCGAGAGAGACCGAA
>NZ_MCNV01000044.1 GCF_001718195.1 Paraburkholderia nodosa | reverse complement strand
CGGCACGCTCAAGCACTGGATGGGTTCGACGCACTTCCAGACGCGCGGACTTGGTCATGTCGCTGCTGAAATGAGTTTGCACGTGCTGGCCTACAACCTAAAACGGGTCATCAGGATTCTCGGGTTCGCAAAGACGATGCGTGCAATGAAGCTCGCAGGCGCGTGAACTCCCACGCGCCGATGTCGTTTGCCAGTAAAAACGATCACGTCACCTGCCTGCGTCTCGGCCTAACGTAACTGCGTGCCCAACCGCGCGTCACCGGTCGGCCGTTCTGCGCGTTTTTACACGGCCTCGGCCAATTTGAGCCGCTCGTGACGACTGCCTGAATCGCTAACAATTTCCGAATCGCTATTGACAGCTACGCTCCAGAACGGCAACCTCCGGTCATGAACTACGACGCGCGAAATTTCATGATGTGCACCATGACCGCCAATGGCGAGTCGTGGGAATCGTGACGTTCATACACCGTACACAGACTTCCTCAACGGCCCCGCCAGTCATGACGGGGCCGTGTCTTTTCCGCCGCTCCGAATTGCGTTGGCGCAAATAGGAGTGATTGCATGCAACACAGAGTACGTGTTTCCGTTCTTGGTGACATTTCCGACGTGCCGACTTCGCCGCTCGAACCGAGGAGCGCTGCATGCTGACGATACGAAAAGCCAACTGTGATGACGTGTTCGACGCGTGGGATATCCGTAAAACGTCGGTGCATGCTGCGTGCGCTAAACACTATCCCAAAGCAGCCCTTTCGGCGTGGGTTGACGGCACGCCGACCGACAAATGGGCCGGCGTTGTCGAATCTGACTTCTATGTTGCCGTCGATCAGGGATCGGTCGTCGGAACAGGGATGCTTACGCTCGAAAGCGGGCAAGTCGACGCGATCTTCGTCCG
This sequence comes from Paraburkholderia nodosa, assembly GCF_001718195.1. Classification (GTDB taxonomy): domain Bacteria; phylum Pseudomonadota; class Gammaproteobacteria; order Burkholderiales; family Burkholderiaceae; genus Paraburkholderia; species Paraburkholderia nodosa_A. The sequence goes on along the minus strand of NZ_MCNV01000044.1, from coordinate 39,950 downwards.
ACCGTCTCATATGGGTCGCGGCATTGGACGCAAGATGCTGGATTTTCTTGAAGCGTTGGCCGCCGATCAAGGCCTTGGCGCAATGCGGCTCGATGCGACGCTGAACGCGGCCCCGTTCTATCGCAGTTGTGGTTGGTCAGGCGATTCGGTTTCGACGTACCGTACCGCGCGCGGACTGGAATTGGCGTGCGTGCCGATGACGAAGCTTGTCATCGTCGGCGGCTAATCGGCGCACTCGGTAGTGGGACGTAGTGCGGCCAAGAAGGCTTCGTGGCTCTGTAGTATTTTTTTCGGGGAAGAGAATCAGGTATCTTTCCTCTCGACTGACGAGCTAAACGACCCTTCCCGATATATTCATGCCTTTGATCCAACTCAGTCGTGTAGTCCGCGCCGACGCTGCCGACTTAATCTCCGCCAATCGCGCGAATCAGCACTACCACCTACCGTGGGTCACCTCCTTCACGGACCAAGCGGGCTTTGATAACTGGTTTGCGCGGTGTCTAACTGGGCCAAACGTCGGTCTTGTGGCACAACAGTCTTCTGGGCAGATCGTCGGCGTCGTCAATATTAACGAAATCGTCGCGGGTGCTTTTCAAAGCGCTTATGTCGGCTACTACGGAATGTCGAGCTTTAGCCGGAAAGGGTTAATGACCGACGCGCTCGGAACCGCAGTTGACTACGCCTTCAATGACCTTGGACTGCATCGCCTCGAAGCAAACATACAGCCCGGAAACCAAAAGTCGATAGCTTTGGTGCGCCGACTGGGATTTGAGAAGGAAGGCTTCTCACGACGCTATCTTCGCATCAACGGTGAATGGCGAGATCATGAGCGATGGGCGTTGCTTGCCGACATGGTAATCCACTAGCCCAATCTCTTTTCCCGACGTGGGGCACGAGCGGTCGCCGGTCTCGCCGCAGAAATCGGCGACAATCCAAATCGTGTGAATCATTCAAGGCACCGAGGATGCTAAAAATCATTTCGCTAACGCCTGCCGACTTCACGCGTTGGACAGAGCATCTGAACCGGCAGATCGCTGAATCGGGGCGCGGCGGACGCCCCTTTTTTCTCGCCTATGGAAGCCGTTGACTTCGAATCACCTGACCGCCGCGCTCGCTTCGAAAAAGGTCTGACGACCGCTTTGCCTCAGCCGGCGTGGATGAGGGTGTGGGCGGTGGAAAGTCCCGATTCACGCTTCGTCGCACATCTTGACCTGACCGGCTCCAGCATACCGTCAGAGAAACATCGAGCTAGCCTCGGCATCGGCGTCGAGGAGAGCTTTTATCGGAGAGGCTTGGGCCGGCGGTTGATGCAGGGAGCCATTGAATTTGCTACGCGTAATGAAATCGAATGGATAGACCTATCTGTCTTCACCGACAACCACGCTGCGATCGGCCTCTATCAGTCCTTGGGCTTTGAAGAAGTTGGACGACGCAATGACCGGTTTCGCATTTCGGGGCGCTCAGTTGACGACCTCACGATGACCCTACGGATCAAGAGCTAGATAACGGACAAGCGAGAATGGATAAGCGCGTACAGTCGTTAATCGACAGGTTGGCCGAATGGGACATACAGCTACCGCGTGGTGACGTTCGAATTGGTGGCTTCGGTGACTCAAAAGCACTTTCAGATTCGCTCATCGGTCTTATTCTCGCGGGCGCGAAGCATGGCACATCCAGCCTACTCTGGTCGTGGCAGTTCGACGGTGAGGAAGTTCCGAAGGTCGGAGATATCGAGATTGTGCTTGACTGGAGTGGTCGACCGACTCTGATTCGTCGAGCCACGAACGTCGAGATCATTCCGTTCGATTGCGTGCCCCCTGATTTCGCAGCAAGCGAAGGAGAAGGCGATCGCTCGCTGACGTATTGGCAACGGGAGCATTGGAGATTCTTCGTCGAAGAGTGCCAGCGAATCGGACGGACTGCCGATGTTGATAAATCCATGCCGATCGTGTGCGAACGATTCGAGGTTCTTTATAAGCTAGCATCGGTTACCCAAAATGAATGACCGCTCACGGGCACGCTCATCGTCTCTTGTGGGTCGGCTCCGGCCGGCCGCATAGGCGTCAGTCGGCCAGCTACGGCCAAGCGCTTCCGGCGAAGTGCTGCGACTTTGCGCGAATGTAGTTCAGTCGCACCAAATCTGACGCATCCGCGCGCACCTATGGCGCGACTGCGGGTAGTCTTTGAGTTGCCGCGTGCAGCGGTGCAATCGCCTTGGCGCCCTACGGTCTTCCGCCCGGTCTCTGTTGGATTTAGGAGGCCGACTCCCGATACGGCTCATTCTCGGATTTGCGCGCCCAACAAAAAAATGGACATCAGCGGCTCGCGATTAGTCCATTTTTCAAAAATTTTGATGGACACGGTGACTTGAACTAAGTATTTGAATTTACGGAAATATAGCTTGTCCACTTTTCGAATTCTTGGACATGTGCGTCATATGCCGAACGTATCGGGCTGCGATCTCGCCCGGCCCGTACGCCAAATGGAACAGAAGGCGCACGGCGCGCGGCGCTTGCCGATACTCGGCATCACGGCCAATACGGCGCCCGAGAACCTGAGTCAATGCAGCGAAGCGGGCATGGACGATTGCCTCGTCAAGCCCACGCGCGTGGCCACGCTGCGCGAGCATCTCGCGCGCTGGTTCGGCGTGGAGGGCATACAGCGCACCGTGCAGGGCGAAGTTGTGCGCGAGGCAGGCGCGAACGGACAAGGGGCGGGGCAAGCAGCGTCGCGGGCTTCCGGGTCGCCTTCACCGGGACGCGACGGAAAGCTCGCGGAAAAGCCTGCAAACGCGCGGGCGTTCGAGCCGCTGGATCTCGCGCATATGATCCAGGTTTGGGGCGGCGAGGCGACCGTGAAGACGTTGCTCGGCTCGTTCGTTTCGGCGATGCGCGACGACCTGGATGCCTTGCCGCCGCTCCTCGAACAAGCCGATGTCGCGGGCCTGCGCGAATGGCATCACCGGTTTGCCGGTGCGGTGGGCGTGCTGCAGTACCCTGCGCTGCTCGCGGAGCTCGAGACGTTTCGCGGTCATATGAACGGTCACACTGCCGGTCAACTTATGCGCTCATCCGCACTTGCCAGGCGATGCTGGTCGGAATCGAGCAGCAGGTCGCGCTGCTCGCGTGAATGATGTACATCAGGAAATCGACTGGCGCAGGGCAATAGAGCGGAAAAACAGGCGAAAAAAAACGCGGCCGAAGCCGCGTTCAAGCTTGGAGACCCTTCGATGAAGAGTCACTTCTCGCACTGGGTAGCTTAGACGCCGTGCGACGAGAAATCGAGACAATTTCGATCAATTAACTATTACAGGAAGTGCAGGTAATCGCGCTTGCTGCCGCGGTGTCATGGCGGCGAAATGGTTCGGCCGTGAAGTCGATGAACGAGCGTGTTCTTGCCGGGACGTGCGCGTTGTCAAATGGTGGTTCGTCAAACGATGGCGCCAATACACTTCGCTATGCAAATCAATTCGGTGTTGCGTCCCATGCACCTCGAACGGTTCTTCGCCATCGCTTCCAGGCATTCGGTGGCAATACCCAATGGCAGGAAGGGAGCACCTGGGTTGCAAGGCGTCGCCTGCGGCGCATTTTTTATTGCACGCAGCTTACGTTGGGCCGACATCGGCGCAGCGGACGCGCCCAGCCGATTTGCTCTAGCATGTGAGAGCGCGGTTTTGCGCCTTCTGGTGCAGCGCGCCACAAAAACAGGAGAAATTCCATGAATTTGCTTCGTCCGCTGCAGCTCGCTCTCGCTCTGTGTGTCCTTGCCTCCAGCGCCGCGTATGCCGACACCGTTGCCCTTAAGGCCGATCTCGAACCGTCCAGCGAAGTCCCGCCGCGCGTGAGCCAGGGTCACGGCATGCTCAACGCCACCTTCGACACGTCCACGAAAACGCTGAACTGGACGATCACCTATGAAGGCCTCTCCGGCCCGGCTGCCGCCGCGCACTTCCACGGCCCGGCGCCGGTCGGACAGAACGCCAACGTGCAGGTACCGATTCCGAAGGGTGAACTGGCGAGTCCGATCAAGGGCTCCGCCACGCTCAACGAGCAGCAGGTCACCCAGCTGATGGGCGGACAGTGGTATTTCAACATTCATACGGCGCAGAACCCGTCAGGCGAGATTCGCGGTCAGGTGCTGCCCGCCAATTGACCGGCCCTCGATCGTTCGCCTCACTCTCCGCACCGTGCGCGCCGCGCATTCCCGCGATCGAAGTCTGATTGCGGGACGCCGTCGACCGACCGCCGCCGAGTGCTGGTCGAGGCCAGTTTGAGGGCTGCGGAGGGGCTGAGCCGATGAGCTGGCAAAGCAGGCTGATCTGCAGGTTCTTGCGCCGCACCTTCCGGCCGCAAACGCGCAAGTCGATCAACGTCGCGCGCGTGCGCATGCTGACGGCGAGGCGCATCTGGACCCCGGGCGTGCCGAGCGGCTGGCGCCTGCGCGAGCAGTACGACGCCTCCGATGTTCCGATGCGCGGCGAGTGGCTCATCCGCGAGCACTCGCCCGCGCATCGCACGCTCCTTTATCTGCATGGCGGCGGGTACTACTTCTGCTCGCCGCGTTCGCAGCGCGCGATCTCGTTTGGTCTGGGCAAGCGCGCCGGCGCCGACGTCTTCTCCCTCGACTATCGCCTCGCGCCCGAACACCCGTTCCCCGCCGCGCTCGAGGACGCAATGGCCGCGTACCGCCATTTGCTGGCGCAAGGAACGCAGCCCGGCTCGATCGTGATTGGCGGCGATTCGGCTGGCGGCGGACTTGCGCTTGCGACGCTCGTCGCCTTGCGCGACGCAGGCGATGCGCTTCCCGCCGGCGCCGTGCTCTTTTCGCCGTGGACCGATCTTGCGGCGACGGGCGCTTCGATACGCGAGAACGACGGGCGCGATCCCATGTTCAGCGGCGCGGTATTCGAGCGCATCGCGCCGTTCTACCTCGGCGCGGCCAGTGCGACCGATCCCTACGTGTCGCCGCTGTATGCCGACTTTCGCGGCTTGCCGCCGCTCAGCCTCTTCGTGGGCAGCTCCGAAACGCTGCTCGATGACACGCGCCGCGTCGCCGAGCGCGCGCACGCCGACGGTGTGTCGGTGGAGTGCGAGATTGCCAGCGGCATGCCGCATATCTGGCCGATCTATGCGCCGTTCATGCCCGAAGCGCGCCGCACGCTCGACGTCGCCGCGCGCTTCGTGCTCCGCGTGACGCCCGTGCCGGCGCGCGGCGACGAGAAACCGCAGCCGCCTCAATCGAGCGAGACATCGATCGCGTCATAGGCCGCGTGCACGGCGGCTTCGCCGTAGCGCCGCTCGAGCCGGCGCACGGTGAAGTGCCCATGCGCCACCTGCTGGAAATGATCGATGAACACGGTGTTGACCATGGCGCCGAGCACCGCGCCGATGGCGGGTATCGATTTCGCCGCGACCTGCTCGCTCACCTGCACGGAGAAGCGCGCGGCCACGGTCTGCATGAGCTTGAGGAGCGCGGTCGAGCCGTGTGCGGCGAAGCCCTTCGTTGCCATTTCCGACGACGCCGCCGATACCGCCTTCGCGAGCGCGCCGCGCGCGATGAAATAGCCGAAGTCGGCCTCGTCGTCGGCGGCCGAGCGGCCGCCCATGCCGAACACGGTCAGACATTGCAACTGCGTGTCGGTGCTGGCCAGATTCTCGCCTTCGCTACGCGCGATGTCGCAGATCGAGCGAAACATCAGCGTGGTCGTGACGGGCAGCTCGACCGGCAGCGCGAAAAGGCCGAACGCGCCGCCTGCCGCGCCCGTGGTCGCCACCGCGAACTTGTGCAGCAGGTTGCTCGGTTTTTTGCTCGTGCGTGGTTCCGCGGTGGAGAGGGCGCCTGGCTTGCCGAGCGTCTTCAGCGCGAGCTGCAGACACTTGCGCAGCGCGGCTTGCGTCGCCTCGGTCACCTTGTCGTTCGCGACGCCGGGCAGCCGCGCGATCAGCTTTTCTACCGGCGCACCCACGATCGCTGCGAGCTTCATGCCGAGTGGCGGCGTTTCGAGCTCATGTTTGGCGCGCCGCAGCGCGTCGAGATCGGCCTCTGTGAAGGCCGCGATGGCGCCCGTGCGGGCCGGATCTGCGGCGGTCGGTTCGGTCGTGGGTTCCATGGCGCTCCCGGAATTTTAGCGACGACGGCGAGGGCATCGCCGCCGTTCGACGCCCCAGTGTAGTGGATCGGACCGTGCTATGATGGTCGATCTTTGACGCGTCAACCGTTGCTGGATCAAAAAATGGCCGTTCATACCGCCGCCCACCATTCGAGCGGGCAGGTTCTGCCGTTCCGGGAGTCGCTGCTCGCGATGCTCGGCGTCTCGTTCGTGACGATGCTCGTCGCGCTCGACCAGACCGTCGTCGGCACGGCGCTGCCGACCATCGTCGCCGAATTGCGCGGCTTCGAGCTTTACGCGTGGGTCGCCACGTCCTATCTGCTCACCTCGGTCATCACTGTCCCCATTTTCGGGCGGCTCGGCGACTATTACGGGCGCAAGCCGTTCGTGATCGCGTCGATCGTCGTCTTCACCGCCGCATCCGTGCTGTGCGGCGCGGCCAACAGCATGCTGTTCCTCGTGATTGCGCGCGGGCTGCAAGGCATCGGCGGCGGTATGCTGGTCGGCACGGCGTTCGCCTGCATTCCGGATCTCTTCCCCGACTCGGTCGTGCGCCTGCGCTGGCAGGTCCTCATGAGTTCCGCATTCGGTATCGCCAACGCGGTCGGGCCGTCGCTCGGCGGCTTTCTCACGCAGTACTACGGCTGGCGTTCCGTGTTTTACGTGAATCTGCCCGTTGGCCTGCTTTCGCTGTTTTTCGTCTGGAAGTATCTGCCGCATCTGCGCCACGTCGCGCACGAGGCGCGCATGCGGCTCGACTGGCCAGGTGCGCTCCTCATCGCGGTCGCGCTCGGCAGCCTGCAACTTTTCGTGGAACGCCTGCCGGGGCGCGGTCTCACCGCTTCGGCCATCGGCCTGCTCGCCCTCGCGCTGGCGGCCGGCTGGGCGCTCTGGCAATGGGAGCGGCGCTGCCCGCAAGCCATCCTGCCCGTCGACATGTTCCGCAACGCGAGCCTGAATGCGCTTTTCACGCTCGCCGTGCTGGGCGGCTTCACGATGTTTTCGTTGCTGTTCTATGCGCCGCTCCTGTTCCAGGGCGGCTTCGGCATGACGCCGAAGGAAGCGGGCGTCGTCATCACGCCGCTCGTGGTGTTCATCACGATCGGCAGTATCGCGAACGGGCGCATCGTCTCGCGCATCCGCAACCCGAACCTGATGCTCTACATCGGCTTCGCAATGCTCGCAGTGGCCTGCTTCGCCGTGGCCCTCGCCACGCGCAACACGCCGCGCGGCCTGCTCATGGCGTTCATGATCGTGGCCGGCATCGGTCTTGGCTTCGTCATGCCGAACCTCACGGTGTTCGCGCAGCAGACCGCGGGGCGCGAGCATCTGGGCATCGCCACCGCGCTGTTGCAGTCACTGCGGATGATCGGCGGCATGATCGGCACGGCGCTCACCGGCACGATGGTCACGCAGCTCTACTCGAGCGGCGTGCAACGCGCGCTGGATGCCGACCACGCCACGCACTGGCTGCCGCAGCTCGCCGACCCGCAGATCCTCATCAACCGCGACGCGCAGGCTTCACTGATCGCCGATCTCGCCAACGCCGGGCATAATGGCGCGCCGCTGCTCGAAGCCGCGCGCGAGGCCCTCGTGGGCGCGATTCACCTGGGCATTGCCGTGGCGGCGGCGATTGCGGTGGTGTCGATCTGGCAAACCCGGCGCGTGCCGCCCGTCAAGCTGCAGCGCAAGTTGGAGCCCGTGATTCACGCGGATTGAGACGTTCCGCCCCTGGCGGGCACCGGCACGGACCCGGCAAACGCGCGGCGATGATGCCGGCAGGAAGACAAAGCATGGAAATTCAGGATCGCATCGCCGTCATGCAGCAGTTTGGTCGGACCTACCGGACGTTCATGTCGGCGTTCGAGGCGCAGGTCGGCCATCCGCTGCCGCGCTGGCGCATTCTGCTCGCGCTTTACGAGCAGGACGGCGAGTCGTCGCAAAAGCGGCTCGTCGAGCGGCTGCGTGTCGACCCGGGCGCGCTCACGCGCCAATTGAAAGCGCTGGAGGCGCTCGGCTGGATCGCGCGCCGCGCCGACGAGCGCGACAACCGCATCACCAACGTGACACTGACCGACACCGGCCGCGCCGTGACCGAAGAGGGGCTGCCGCGCCGCAACGCGTTCCTGGACGTGACGATGTCGCTGCCCGACGATGCGCTCGCGGCGCTGTCGAGCGCGTTGGGGATGATGGAGGCGCGCATCGGCGAGGCCGCTATGGCGGCGGCCGCGCTCGCGCAGGCTCCGCAGGCCGAGCCCGAAGCGGGCTGAGCCTGCACCGATGCGCGCTGCCTCAGAAGAACGTTTCGATCACTTCCGTCACACGATATTTCGCATCGACCATCAGCACCTGACGCCACTTGTCGAACGTGAGGCAGGGGTGCGAGATATCGAACGCGATCATGTCGCCGACCTTGAGGTCCGCGCCCGCCGGAATCTTCAGGTAGGCGTGCTGATCCATCATCTGGAACACTTCCCAGCCTTCGCTTGCCGCCACTTCGCGCGGCGCGCCGCCGTTCGCGGGGCGATAGTGGCGCGACGGCTCCGGAAAGCCCGCGTCGAACGCGGCGTCGCGCTTGCCGAAGCCGATGATGGCGCGGCCGGGCTCCGGAATCGACTGCACATAGGCCCAGAGCTGTAGCGCAGGCAGCAGCGCCACGCCCATTTCGCGCGCCACGGGGTTGCGCGTGAGGATCTGCGACTGAGCCTGCTTGTAGACACCCACGTCGTGCGTCACGTAGCAGCCGGGGCGCAGCACCACGTCGATCGCGCCCGCCTGCGTGGCGGGCGCGAACTCTTCCGCGACGATGTCGTACCAGGCCGAGCCCGCGCCCGAAAGCAGCGCGGGCGTGCGCGCGAAGCGGCCCGCGGCGGCCAGTTCCTGGGTGACGTTCAGCGCGTCGCGCAGGAAGGTGCGCACTTCGCTTTCTTCCTTGAGGATGCCCTCGTAGATTTCCACCCCCGCCAGCTTGAGCGAGTCGGGATAGCGCGCGATCGCCGCGAGCACGGCGTTGCGCGTGTCGGTGTCGCGCACGCCCGTGCGGCCGCGCGGCACGCCCAGTTCGAGCAGCACCTGCAGCGTGCGGCCCGATGCGCGGAAGAACTCGCCCAGATGCTCCACGCCTTCGACCGAATCGACGAGGCAGAAGAACTCGAAGGTCGCGTCGCTGAGCAGCTCGGCAATGATCGCCATGTTGCGGCGGCCCACGAGCTGGTTCGCCATCAGCACGCGCGAGATGCCGCCGCGGTAGGCGGCGCGCGTCTGGTGCGCCGTGGCGAGCGTGATGCCCCACGCGCCGGTGTCGATCTGGCGGCGAAAGAGCTGCGGCGCCATCGTCGTCTTGCCGTGCGGCGCGAGCTTCACGCCATAGCGCGTGACGAAGTCCTGCATCCACTTGAGGTTGTGCTCGACGCGGTCGGCATACAGCACCGCAGCGGGCAGGCTCACGTCCTCTTCGAGTAAATTCCATTCGAGGCGCCCGGCGTCCCCGAGCGGCACGCTCGCGCCCGGTACGTTGCCAAGGCCCTTGCTGTTCGGGTCGATCGTTGCACTCTGATAGTTTGTAACTTTCATTTCCCTTCGCTCCATATGCTTCATGCGGCTCCGCTACACCGGCATCTTCAGGACCGGCGTTGACTCGGAGATAGTACACAAAGTAACATCGCTTCGTGAATTGTTATTTATTAACAGACTCCCTGCAATGAACACCGCCGCCGATCCGGCCCGCTTCGACATCGTCGCGCGTATCGCGCAATGCGTGCCCGAATTGCGTCCCGCCGAGCGCGACGTGGCTGCGCTCATTCTCGACGATCTTGCCAGCGCCGCGCGGGCGAGCATCGGCGAGCTGGCGCAGCGCGCGGGCGTGAGCGTCGCCTCCGTCACGCGCTTTGCGAAGGCGGTGGGCTGCCACGACGTGCGCGAACTCAAGCTGCGGCTCGCCCAGGCGGCCGCCGTGGGCGATCGCTTCCTGCGCGGTGCGGCAACTGGCGCTTCCGAAGGCGCGGGCAAGCCGCGCGCCGCCGACGCGAACGGCGAAGCCGAACCGCCCGCCACGCGCGTCTACGACGAAATTCACACGGCGCTCGCGCGCAACCACGAGCTGCTGTGCCAGGCGCCGTTTGCGCAAGCCGCCGCGGCGCTGGCCCAGGCCCGCATGATCTACGTGTTCGGCATGGGCGGCGGCTCGAGTGCGCTCGCCGACGAAATGCGCTTTCGCCTCGTGCGCCTGGGCCGCCCGGTGGCTTCGTACCAGGACAGCCTGCTGCAGCGCATGGTGGCGAGCACGCTTTCGCCCGAAGACGTCGTCGTCGCGCTTTCCGTAACAGGGCGCGTGCCCGAACTCGTCGACGCGTGCCGCATCGCGCGCGACTACGGCGCGAAGCTCGTCGCGCTCACCGCGCCGGCTTCGCCGCTCGCTGCGCTCGCCGACTGGCTCGTGCCGATCGTCGCGAGCGAGACCGATTTCATCTACAAGCCGTCGTCGTCGCGTTACGCGATGATGATGGCACTCGACGTGCTCGTGACCGAACTGGCGCTCGCGCAACCCGAAGAAAGCCGCGAGTTGCTGCGCCGCATGAAACACACGCTGGACGCGCATCGCGGCGGCGGCGAACGCCAGCCGCTCGGTGACTGAGCGTCCACCCAAGAGCCATCCTGAGGAGACGCGTATGCATTCGCACCCCGAAGCCGCCGACACGCTGATCGTCGGCGCGATGCTGTATGACGGCACCGGCGCGCCGCCCGTCGAGCGCGACGTGGCGCTGCGCGACGGACGCATCGTCGCGATCGGCAACCTGTCGAACTGGCTCGCGGAAGAGGTGATCGAGGCCAATGGGCGCGCGCTCGCGCCCGGTTTCATCGACGTCCATACGCACGACGACACGCACGTGATCCGCGCGCCGCAAATGCTGCCCAAGATCAGCCAGGGCGTGACGACGGTGGTGGTCGGCAACTGCGGGATCAGCGCCTCGCCGGTGACGTTAAAGGGCGATCCGCCAGACCCGATGAACCTGCTCGGCGAGCGCGACGCGTTCAGCTATCCGACGTTCTCCGCGTACGTCGACGCCGTCAACGCGGCGCGACCCGCCGTGAACGTCGGCGCGTTGATCGGCCATACGGCGCTGCGCAACAACCACATGAACGACCTGAAGCGCGCCGCCACCGGCGACGAGATCGCGGCGATGCGCGCGCAGCTCGAAGACGCGCTCGCGCACGGCGCGCTCGGCCTTTCCACGGGCCTCGCGTACGGCTCGGCGTTCGAGGCCTCGACCGAAGAGGTCGCCTCGCTTGCCCAGCCGCTCGCCGCCGCCGGCGCGCTCTACACGACGCACATGCGCACGGAGTTCGACGCGATTCTCGAAGCGATGAACGAGGCGTACCACATCGGCCAGCATGCGCGCGTGCCGGTGGTGATCTCGCATCTGAAGTGCGCGGGGCCCACCAACTGGGGGCGCAGCACGGAGGTGCTCGCGTCGCTCGAAAGCGCGCGCAAGTATCAGCCGGTCGGGTGCGACTGCTATCCGTATAGCCGCAGCTCGTCGACGCTGGATCTCAAGCAGGTGACGGGCGACATCGACATCACCATCACGTGGTCCACGCCGCACCCGGAGCAGGCGGGCAAGCTCATCAAGGACATCGCGGCCGGGTGGGGCGTGTCGCAGCAGGAAGCGGGCAAGCGTCTGCAGCCGGCGGGCGCGGTGTACCACAACATGTCCGAAGACGACGTGCGCCGCATTCTTTCGCATCCGGCCACGATGGTCGGCTCGGATGGACTGCCCAACGATCCGCTGCCGCATCCGCGCCTGTGGGGCGCATTTCCGCGCGTGCTCGGCCACTACGCGCGCGACGCGGCCTTGCTGCCGCTCGAAGAAGCGGTGCGCAAGATGACGGGCCTTTCGGCACGGCGCTTCGGCCTTTCGCAGCGCGGCGAGGTGCATGTGGGCTGGCACGCCGACCTCGTGCTGTTCGACCCGACGCGCGTGCGCGATGCGGCGACGTTCGAGAAGCCGCAGCAGGTGGCCGAGGGCATCGACGCGGTATGGGTGAACGGCGTGCTTTCGTATCGCGACGGGCAACCCACGGGCGAGCGCGCGGGCCACTTCGTCGCGCGCGGCAAACGCGAGGCGCAGGCCGAGGCAATGGCCTTCTAAACCGGCTTTATCTATCGAATTTCGACCCCCGGCGTACGCGGCCCAAAAAGCTGCGCGCGCCGTACGATCTCAAAGGAGCAAACGATGAAACGAATTGGAGCGGAAGGCGGCAAGGGCCAGGGCGGACAGCATCTGCCGTTCGCGCGCGCCGTGGAAGCCGACGGCTGGCTGTACGTCTCGGGCCAGACGCCGATGGAAGGCGGCGAAGTGATCAGCGGCGGGATCGTCGAGCAGTCGCACAAGGCCATCCAGAATCTTTTCGCGATCCTGAAGGAAGCGGGCTATGGCGCGGAGCACGTGGTGCGCTGCGGCGTGTGGCTCGACGACGCGCGTGACTTCACCTCGTTCAACAAGGTGTTCCGCGAGTACTTCGGCGAGCATCCGCCCGCACGCGCCTGTGTGCAGTCGAGCATGGTGGTGGACTGCAAGGTCGAAGTCGACTGCGTGGCTTACAAGGCGCCGGCGGGGAAGTAAGGGCGCGGATTTGGCGAGCGATACGCGAAAGCCTCATTGAGTGCCGCACGAAACGGCTGCCGGAATCATCCGGCAGCCGTTTTTTCTTGCTGGTCATGCCGACGGGCTTTTCCGTGCTGAATTCTGTCCCTCATTAGGCATTCGGCAGATGGCACTCCCATGTGTCTATTTTCCCAATATATGAGCGACCCAATCACATATTGGAGAACTCGAAAAAACCTGCCTACAATCAGTCCATCCGATAAGCCGCGACTGTCACAGCGCGGCAGACATCGTCGGCAGACCCAGATAAATCCGGCGCACGCGTAACACGCGGAGCGAACCGGACCGCAAAGGAGACGTTCGCCATGCTTCAGCCAGCGCTTTGCGCGGCCACGCGCCGCCCGCCGCTACCTGTCCGAGTCCCGGCCGCCCGCGCGGCGGGCCGTCTCCCGAAGCACGGTTCGCGCGCCGCCTGACGGCACGCGCCTTTCGATCGTCTCTTTTCATCGCCCTCGCCATGAACAAAGCGATGTCTTCCACACTCGCCGCGAATCTCCCCGACGAGGCCGCGCCCGCAAAAAACGCCGCGGCAACCCCCGCGCAAGCGCAGCCGAAAGCCCGCCCCGCCGCCGATGAAATCGGCGTCGCGAGCACGTTGCTCGACGGCTCGATGCAGCAGGCCGGCACCCAGACGCTCCTGCGCGGCCTCGCGATCCTCGAAGCGGCCGCCGCCGGCGTACGCGACCTGCGCTCGTTCGGCGCGGTGCTCGGCACGACGCGCAGCACCACGCACCGTCTCGTTTCGAGCCTCGTGCAGGCGCGCTATCTGCGCCAGGTGCAGGGCGGCTACCTGCTCGGGCCGAAGCTCATCGAACTCGGCACCATCGCACTCGAGCAGATGCCGCTCACGGCCGTTGCGCGCCCGCATCTGCAGGCGCTCGCCGACGAAACGCTCGACACGATCCACCTCGGCGTGCGCGACGGCGACGACGTGCTGTACATCGACAAGATTCCCGGCCAGCGGGGCCTCGAAATGCGCTCGCGCGTGGGGCACCGCATGCCGCTCGCGTCGACGGGCATCGGCAAGGCGATGATGCTCGACCTCGCGCCGCAATCGTGGCGCGACCTGTTCGACGCTTCGCGCCGCACGCTCGCCGGCGTGAGCTTCCGTCCCGATCACAGCCTCGAACCCGATACCTTCCTCAAGCGCATGGCGACTTATTCGGCGGGCGGGTACACGTTCGATCTGGAGGAGAACGAAATTTCGATCCGCTGCGTGGCGGCGCCCGTGCGCGACGCTTCCGGCGCGATCGTGGCGGCGCTTTCGGTGGCGAGCACGATTCCCTACATGCCGCTCGAGCGCATGGACGAACTGATTCCCGTCGTGCAGCGCGAGGCACGCGCGATTTCGCAGGAACTGGGCTGGCGCGCGCCGCAGCCCACCACGCGCAGGATTCGTCGATGAAAGCACGCGAGAAGCCTGTAAGCGGCGCGGCGATCGATGCCGGCGACGCCGCGATCGCTCGCGAAGCCGCGCTCATCGCGCTCGACTGGGGCACGACCTCGCTGCGCGCGTATCTGTTCGATGCGGCGGGCCAGGTGATCGCCACACGCGTTTCGACGGCGGGGATCATGAACCTGCCCGTGCCCGCCGAAGAAGGCGGCTTCGACGCCGCCTTCGACGAAGCGTGCGGCGTGTGGCTCGCGCAAGCCCCCTCGCTGCCCGTGCTGGCCGCGGGGATGGTCGGCAGCGCCCAGGGCTGGGTGCAGGCACCGTATGTCGAAACGCCCGCGAGCGCTCAGGCGCTGGTGGCCGGCATCGTGCGCGTGCGCGCCGCATGCGGCGCCGAAGTCGCCGTGGTCCCGGGCGTGCTGGAGCCGGGTGCGCTGCCCAACGTGATGCGCGGCGAGGAAACGCAAATCTTTGGCGCGCTCGGCGCAGCGGGTGACGACGCCGAGCCGCAAACGGCGCTAGTCGGACTGCCCGGCACGCACGCGAAATGGGTGGTGGTGGAGGGCGAGCGCATTGCGCGCTTCTATACCTTCATGACGGGTGAGGTCTACGCGGCGCTGTGCGCGCACACGATCCTCGGCCGCACGATGAAGCATCCCGTCGAGCCCGACACCGCGGCGTTTCTGCGCGGCGTGAGCGTGGCGCGCGAGCAGGGCTGCGTGGGGCTGCTGGCCACCGCGTTCAGCACGCGCACGCTCGGCCTCACGGCCCAGCTCGCCGCCGACGAGCAGCCCGACTATCTATCGGGCCTCGTGATCGGCCATGAGCTGGCGGGCCTCGAAGCGGCGCTGGCGCGGCGCGACGTGACGCTCGCCGGCTGCGCGCCGCAGCTGATCGGCGCCGAGGCGCTGTGCGAGCGTTACCGCATGGCGCTTGCCGCATTCGGATGCAGCGGCGCGCATCTCGTGCGCCAGGCGACCGAACACGGGCTTTGGCGCATCGCCGTGCAGGCCGGGCTCGTCACGCCGCGCTAAGTGCGCGCCGATGGGCCGATGAATCGAACCCGCTGAACCGAACCAGACACGAAGCCAGGCAACAGGAAGCCAGGCAACAGGAAGCCGACATGGAACCCGAACTGAATCTGCCCGCCCCTTACACGCCGCACGCCGGCTTCGTCGCCGCGTTCGGCGCCTGCGGGATGGTCGCGATCGTGCGCGGCATCAAGCCCGCCGAGGCCGCCGAGCATGGCCGCGCGCTCTACGACGCGGGCTTCCGGTTGATCGAGGTGCCGCTCAATTCGCCGCAGCCGCTCGACAGCATCGCGGCATTGCGCGAGGCGCTGCCCGACGACGCGATGATCGGCGCGGGCACCGTACTCACCACCGAGCGCGTGCGCGACGTGCGCGAAGCGGGCGGCGAACTGATCGTGATGCCACACGCCGACACCGACGTGATCCTCGCCGCCAAGCTCCAGGGCCTCGCGTGCGTGCCCGGCGTCGCCACGCCGACCGAAGCGTTCGCGGCGCTCAAGCACGGTGCCGACGCGCTCAAGATGTTCCCCGCCGAGCAGCTCGGCCCGGCCGTGACGAAAGCATGGCGCGCCGTGATTCCGCCGATCGTGCCGCTGCTGCCCGTGGGCGGCGTGAAGCCGGACAACATGGACCCGCAGCTGGCCGCGGGCGCGAGCGGCTTCGGCCTCGGCTCCGCGCTCTACAAGCCGGGCCAGGACGCGGCGGCCACGCATGCGAACGCACTGGCCTTCATCGAAGGCTGGAAAGCTGCGCGAGGAGCGCAAAAGTGAATCGCCTCGCGGGCAAGGTCGCGCTCATAACCGGCGCCGGACGCGGCATCGGCGCGGCGATCGCGCGCGCGTTCGCGGCCGAGGGCGCCACCGTCGCGCTCGCGGAGCTCGATGGCGCGACGGCCGTTGCAACGGCGCGCGAGATTGCGAACGCATATGAAGGCGCGCGAACGCTCGCCGTGCAAACCGACGTGACGCAGCCCGCCTCGGTGCGCGCCGCCGTGCAAGAAGCGCAACGCGCGTTCGGCCCGGTCGACGTGCTCGTGAACAACGCCGGCATCAACGTGTTCGCCGACCCGCTCACGATGACCGACGACGACTGGCGCCGCTGCTTCGCCGTCGATCTGGACGGCGTGTGGAACGGCTGCCGCGCGGTGCTGCCGGGCATGGTCGAGCGGTGTGCGGGCAGCATCATCAACATCGCCTCGACGCACGCGTTCCAGATCATTCCGGGCTGCTTCCCTTACCCCGTGGCGAAGCACGGCGTCATCGGGCTCACGCGCGCACTCGGCATCGAGTACGCGCCGAAGAACGTGCGCGTGAACGCCATCGCGCCGGGTTACATCGAAACGCAGCTCACGCACGACTGGTGGAACGCGCAGCCCGACCCGGAAGCCGCGCGCAAGGCGACGCTCGAGTTGCCGCCGATGAAACGCATTGGCCGACCGGAGGAAGTCGCGATGACGGCGGTGTTCCTCGCCTCGGACGAAGCGCCGTTCATCAACGCGAGCTGTATCACGATCGATGGCGGCCGCACGGCGCTCCATCACGAATGAGCGCGTTGAAAAAGTAATTCGCAGCACGAAGGAAAACGAGCTTGGAACGAATGTGCAGGAATCCGCCGAGGCGCTGGCCGCGCGCATCGACGGGTAAAAGAAGAGGCGGCCGATACCCTTCCCGTGACTGAAGAAGACAGGAGACTAGCAACATGCAACGACGCATCTTTCTGACGCTGGTGGCTGCAGCCGCCACTGCCATGTTCGCGCAAGCGCCCGTCGCGCAGGCCGCCGACCAGGTGAAGATCGGCTTCCTCGTGAAGCAGCCCGAAGAGCCGTGGTTCCAGGACGAATGGAAGTTCGCGGAAGCGGCCGCGAAGGAGAAGGGCTTCACGCTGGTGAAGATCGGCGCGCCCTCGGGTGAGAAGGTGATGAGCGCGATCGACAACCTGGCCGCACAAAAGGCGCAGGGCTTCATCATCTGCACGCCTGACGTGAAGCTCGGACCGGGCATCGTCGCCAAGGCGAAGGCCGACAAGCTCAAGATGATGACGGTAGACGACCGTCTCGTCGACGGCGCGGGCAAGCCGATCGAGTCGGTGCCGCACATGGGCATCTCGGCGTACAACATCGGCAAGCAGGTGGGCGACGGCATCGCCGCCGAGATCAAGAAGCGCGGCTGGGACATGAAGGACGTCGGCGCCATCGACGTGACCTACGAGCAGTTGCCGACGGCGCATGACCGCACGTCGGGCGCGACCGACGCGCTCGTGGCCGCGGGCTTCCCGAAGGCGAACATCGTCCAGGCGCCGCAAGCGAAGACCGACACGGAAAACGCCTTCAACGCCGCCAACATCGCGCTCACGAAGAACCCGCAGTACAAGCACTGGGTGGCATACGGCCTGAACGACGAAGCCGTGCTCGGCGCCGTGCGCGCAGCGGAAGGCCGCGGCTTCAAGGCCGACAACATGATCGGCATCGGCATCGGCGGTTCGGACTCGGCGCTCAACGAGTTCAAGAAGCCGCAGCCGACGGGCTTCTATGGCACCGTCATCATCAGCCCGAAGCGCCACGGCGAGGAAACCTCGGACCTGATGTACTCGTGGATCACGCAAGGCAAGGAACCGCCGCTGCTCACGCTGACGACCGGCATGCTGGCCACGCGCGACAACGTGGAGAGCGTGCGTCAGCAGATGGGTCTCGCGTCGAAGTAAGCGCTGGATAGTAGTGGTTTAGGGTGTTTCCCGCTGCGGGGCGGCCAGCAGGCCCGAAAGGCATGAAGGCCGCGCCCGCAGCGTATCGAATGAGAGGAAACCGAAGTGTCAGCGACACTGCGTTTTGACAATATCGGCAAGGTGTTCCCAGGCGTGCGCGCGCTCGACGGCGTGTCGTTCGAGGTGAATGCAGGGGAAGTCCATGGCCTGATGGGCGAGAACGGGGCGGGCAAGTCCACGCTTCTCAAGATTCTCGGCGGCGAGTATCAGCCCGATTCCGGCCGCATCCTGATGGACGGCAACGAGGTGCACTTCGCCGATGCGGCGGCCTCGATCGGCGCGGGCATCGCGGTGATTCACCAGGAACTGCAGTACGTGCCCGACCTGACCGTCGCGGAAAACCTGCTGCTCGGCGCGTTGCCCAATGCGCTCGGCTGGGTGAAGCGCGGCGAGGCGCGCAAGTTCGTGCGCGAACGTCTTGCCGCGATGGGCGTCGATCTCGATCCGGCCGCGAAACTGCGCAAGCTCTCGATCGCGCAGCGCCAGATGGTGGAAATCTGCAAGGCGCTCCTGCGCAACGCGCGCGTGATCGCGCTCGACGAGCCGACCAGCTCGCTCTCGCACCGCGAGACCGAAGTGCTGTTCAAGCTCGTGCGCGAGCTGCGGGCCGACAATCGCGCGCTCATCTACATCTCGCACCGCATGGACGAGATCTACGAGCTGTGCAATGCCTGCACGATCTTCCGTGACGGCCGCAAGGTCGCCTCGCACGAGAAGCTCGAAGCGGTGAAGCGCGAAACGCTCGTGGCCGAAATGGTGGGCCGCGAGATCAGCGACATCTACAACTATTCGCCGCGCGAGCATGGCAACGTGCGTTTCGCCGTACGCGGCGTGCAAGGGCATCCGCTCAACGAAGCGGCGAGCTTCGAGGTGAAGTCGGGCGAGATCGTCGGCTTCTTCGGGCTCGTGGGCGCGGGGCGCAGCGAGCTGATGCAGCTCATCTACGGCACGCACAAGCGGCGCGCGGGCGAGATCGAGCTGGACGGCAAGACCATTCGCGTGAAAAGCGCGAGCGACGCGATTCGCCACGGCATCGTGCTGTGCCCGGAAGACCGCAAGGAGCAGGGCATCGTTGCGATGGCGACGGTGTCGGAGAACATCAACATCAGCTGCCGTCGCCATTTTTTGCGCGCGGGCATGTTCCTCGACCGCAAGAAGGAAGCGGAAACGGCGGACCGCTTCATCAAGCTGCTGAAGATCAAGACGCCGAGCCGCCGCCAGAAAATCCGCTTTCTCTCGGGCGGCAACCAGCAGAAAGCGATTCTTTCGCGCTGGCTCGCCGAGCCCGACCTGAAGGTCGTGATTCTCGACGAACCGACGCGCGGCATCGACGTCGGCGCGAAGCATGAAATCTACAACGTGATCTACCAGCTCGCCGCGCGCGGCTGTGCGATCGTGATGGTGTCGTCGGAGTTGCCGGAAGTGCTCGGCGTGTCGGATCGCATCGTGGTGATGCGCGAAGGCCGCATTTCGGGCGAGTTGCCGCGCAGCGCGGCGAGCGAACACGCGGTGCTTGACCTCGCGCTGCCCAAGCGCACGCAGGCCAAGGCTGCATGAGTGGATGGGGAGGAGTGACTGAAATGCAAGCAAGAGAAAACCTGGCGGCCGAGTCTGCCAACAGCGCCGCCAAGAGCGTCGCCGACGCGCTGATTCCGAGTCCCACCGACAAGCAGAAGTGGTGGCAGCAGATCACCGAGTACAGCCTGATCGTGATCTTCGCGGTCATGTTCATCGTGATGTCGCTGACCGTCGATCACTTCTTCTCGATCGAGAACATGCTCGGCCTCGCACTGTCGGTCTCGCAGATCGGCATGGTGGCCTGCACGATGATGTTCTGTCTCGCGTCGCGCGACTTCGACCTTTCCGTGGGCTCGATCGTCGCGTTCGCGGGCGTGCTCTGCGCGATGGTGCTCAACGCGACGAACAACACGTTCATCGCCATCGTCGCCGCTGTTGCGGCGGGTGCCGCGATCGGCTTCGTGAATGGCGCGGTGATCGCGTATCTGCGCATCAACGCACTGATCACCACGCTCGCCACGATGGAAATCGTGCGCGGCCTCGGCTTCATCGCTTCGCACGGCCAGGCCGTGGGCGTGTCGTCGGACACGTTCATCGCCATGGGCACGGCCTCGCTCTTCGGCGTGCAACTGCCGATCTGGGTCACGCTCGTCTGCTTCATCGTATTCGGCGTGATGCTCAATCAGACGGTGTACGGGCGCAATACGCTCGCCATCGGCGGTAATCCGGAAGCGTCGCGTCTGGCCGGGATCAAGGTCGAGCGCACGCGCGTGTGGATTTTCCTGATCCAGGGCGCGGTCACGGCGCTCGCGGGCGTGATTCTCGCTTCGCGCATCACGTCGGGTCAGCCGAATGCGGCCGAAGGCTTCGAGCTGAACGTGATTTCGGCGTGCGTGCTGGGCGGCGTGTCGCTGCTGGGCGGCCGCGCGACCATCTCGGGCGTGGTGATCGGCGTGCTGATCATGGGTACGGTCGAGAACGTCATGAACCTGCTCAACATCGACGCGTTCTACCAGTACCTCGTGCGCGGCGCGATCCTGCTCGCGGCGGTGCTGCTCGACCAGCTCAAGAATCACGGCGCTCGCGATTGAGTTCGCTGACAGTTTCATAAGGAAACCAAAACGATGTCGTCCAACGCAAATTCGCCCGCTAACGCGCTCGCGCGCCACGCGCACGAAAACTACGCGCGCTATCCGAGCCTGACCGACCGCGTGGTGCTGATCACGGGCGGCGCGACCGGCATCGGCGCGTCGTTCGTCGAGCACTTCGCCGCGCAGGGCGCACGCGTGGCGTTCTTCGACATCGACGCGAGCGCGGGCCAGGCGCTCGCCGACGAACTCGGCGATTCGCGCCACAAGCCGCTCTTCGCCAACGTCGATCTCACCGATATCTCGGCGTTGCGCGCCGCCATCGCCGATGTGAAGGCGGCGTTCGGGCCGATTCAGGTGCTCGTGAACAACGCGGCCAACGACAAACGCCACACGCTGGCCGAAGTCACGCCGGAGTCGTTCGACGCCGGCGTGGCCGTGAACCTGCGCCATCAGCTATTCGCCGCGCAGGCGGTGGCCCAGGACATGAAGGCCGCACGCGCGGGCTCGATCATCAATCTGGGCTCGATCAGCTGGATGCTCAAGCAGTCGGAAATGCCGGTCTATACGATGAGCAAGTCGGCGGTGCAGGGGCTCACGCGCGGTCTCGCGAGAGACCTCGGCCCGTACGGCATCCGCGTGAATTCGCTCGTGCCGGGGTGGGTGATGACCGAGAAGCAGCGGCGCCTGTGGCTCACCGACGAAGGCCGCGAGTCCATCAAGCGCGGCCAGTGCATCGACGCGGAACTGCTGCCCGCAGACCTCGCGCGCATGGCGCTCTTCCTCGGCGCCGACGACAGCCGCATGATCACGTCGCAGGACATCGTCGTTGACGGAGGCTGGGCATGAGCGCAAAGGAAAGCGCTTCGGACGAAGCGGTGGCCGAACTGCTCGTCCACGCGAAATGCGAGCTGGGCGAAGGCGCGACGTGGTGCGCGCGCAGCGGCCGGCTCTACTGGGTCGATATTTCGGGCAAAAGCCTGCAACGCTACGACGCGAATGCGTCCGGCGCCAAACACGTCACGTGGGAGATGCCCGAGCGCCTCGCGTGCTTCGCGCTGTGCGAAGACGAGCGCACGCTGCTCCTCGGCCTCGCTTCGCAGCTGGCGTTCTTCGACCTGGAGACGGGCGCGATTGAAACCATCGTCGAAGTCGAACCCGGCGTGCCGACGCGCCTGAACGACGGACGCTGCGACCGCCAGGGCCGCTTCGTATTCGGCACGAAATACGAAGGAACGCCGAGGCAGGCGATCGGCGGCTTCTATCGCCTGAACCACGATCTCACGCTCGAACGTCTGCCGCTGCCCGCGCCCGCGATCTCGAACAGCATCGCGTTCAGCCCGGACGGATCGACCATGTATTACTGCGACACGCTCACGCGCGAGATTCGCGCGTGCGACTACGGCGCAGACGGAACGATTGCAAACGAGCGCACTTTCGTCACGCTCACCGACGACACCGGCGTGCCGGACGGCTCGACCGTCGACGCGCAAGGCGGCCTCTGGAACGCGCAGTGGGGCGGCGAGCGCGTGGTGCGTTATGGCGCCGATGGCGTCGAAACCGAACGCGTAAAGATTCCCACAGCGCAGCCAAGCTGCGTTACGCTCGGCGGTGCGCTTCTGGACACGCTTTATGTCACGAGCGCGCGCGAGGAAATGGAGGCGGAGGCCCTCGCGCGCGAGCCGCATGCGGGCGGCGTGTTTTCGGTTCGAATTGGCCGCCAGGGCCTTGAAGAACCGCGGTTTCAGGGGCGCAGGCGCGCTTGAGTCCGGGGTATCGGGCGCTTGCACAAAGGCGCGCGTGGATTTTCATCAGACGATACATGCGCACGCATAGTGCGAAGCGCCGCTGCGGGCAGGCGGCATGAAGAGACGGCCAGTCGTTGTAGTTCGGCAACAGATGCAGTCGATCGACAGTGTGCAGTTGGCTTTGCCAGTACCACTAGAAGGGCGAACACAAGAAGCGGCCACAGGCCCGCGCATAGGCGCGGTGTCGACAGGCCACCGGTGAGCCGCCTTTTGCGGCGGCAATCAAACATGCCTCTCGAGGAGCATCTTATGAACGTCGCGAATTCCGCTGTGCGTCGACCTACCCGTTCCACCGTTTCCGCAGGCGCCGCTGCTGCAAGCGCGCCGCCCACCGCTACCTCCGCTCCGTCTGTGTCACCGGTCGTGTCACCAGCGGCCGCCGCGCGCCGCGCGCGGCTCGAAGCCGCCACGCATCCGGTTTTGCCGGGGCCGAGCACCTCCGCGGTTGCGATCGGCGCGGCGGGCTCGAGCGACGTGGCGTGCGTGACGCTCGCGAACGCGTATCTGAGGCTCGACGTCGCGCCCCAACTGGGCGGCGGAATCACGCGATTCGACTGGCGCAGCGAAGGCGCGTTCGAGCCCGTGTTTCGTCGTTGCGAGCGCGTGAGCGCGCGCATGGACCCGAACGAACTCGCGTGCTACCCGCTGCTGCCGTACTCGAACCGCATCGGCGCAGGGCGTTTTCACTTTGGCGGCCGCGATATCGAAGTGCCGCGCAATCGCGCTAGCGAACCGCTGCCGATCCATGGTGACGGCTGGCTCGCGCCCTGGAGCATCGAAAGCGCCGATCGCGAGAACGTGCGCCTCGTGCTCGATCGCAGCGACGGCGAGCCGTATTCGTACCGCGCGGCGCTCACCTATGCGCTCGACGGCGCGACGCTCGCGATGACGCTGGAAGTGGAGAACACGGGCCGCGAGGCGCTGCCGTTCGGTCTCGGCGTGCATCCGTTTCTTGCGCGCGACACGAGCACCGAGCTGTCGGCCCCGGCGAGCGGCCTGTGGCTCTCGGGCCAGGACTGGCTGCCGGTGCGTCACGTGCCCGCGCCGCCCGCCTGGCAGTTCGGCGTCGCCTATCCGCTGCCTGCGCAACTCGTCAATCATGCGTTCAGCGGCTGGAGCGGACGCGCGGCGGTGGTGTGGGAGCGCCGCAGGCTCTCGCTCTCGATTTGCGCGAATACCGACTACTACGTGCTCTACACGCCTCCCGGCGCAGACTTCTTCTGCTTCGAACCCGTCGATCATCCGATCAACGCCGTGAACCTGACTGGCGGCGGCGATGCGCACGGCATGACCGTGCTCGCGCACGGCGAGCGGCTCGTGCGGCGCTTTTCCTTCACCGTGGAGCGCATGGACATGCGCGCGTCAGCGAGCCCGCATCGCGTCGGCGCGCGCGGCCGCACGGGTGCGAGAGGGGGCAAGGGCGTGCGCGCACGGACCTAAGACGGTCATGAGTTGGGCGTAGCGCGCGTCGAAAACGCGCGCGACGCGCTTGCGGCGATGCATCGTGCGCGAGCTGGGCGCAGGCCGATTCGGGCGCCGTGGCGCGGCCTCATCTTCCGGGGCGGGTAAAATACGCGCCGTTTTCTCCTATTGGCTCGCCGCGAGCAACCACCATGACTTCCTTCATCCAGACCCTCGGCGCCGCGTGGCAGCGCACCGGCTCGCTGTTGTGCGTGGGCCTCGACCCAGAGCCCACGAAGTTTCCCGCCGCGCTGGCCGGCCGCAGCGACGCGATCTTCGAGTTTTGCCGCGAGATCGTCGACGCCACCGCGGCGTACGCGTGCTCGTTCAAGCCGCAGATCGCCTACTTCGCCGCGCACCGCGCCGAAGACCAGCTCGAAGCGCTGATCGCGCACGTCCACGAGAAGCACCCGGGCCTGCCCGTGATCCTCGACGCCAAGCGCGGCGATATCGGCAGTACCGCCGAGCAGTACGCGCGAGAGGCCTTCGAGCGCTTCAAGGCCGATGCAGTCACGGTCAACCCGTATATGGGCTTCGATTCGATCGAGCCGTGGCTCGCGCACAAGGGCAAGGGCGTGATCGTGCTGTGCCGTACGTCGAACCCCGGCGGCTCGGACCTGCAGTTCCTCGAGACCGGCGGCAAGCCGCTGTATCAGGTGGTGGCGGACCTTGCCGCGAACAAATGGAACGCGAGCGGCGAACTCGGCCTCGTGGTGGGCGCGACGTTCCCGAAGGAAATCGAAACCGTGCGCAGCATCGTGGGCGACATGCCGCTGCTGATTCCCGGCATCGGCGCGCAGGGCGGCGACGTCGAGGCGACCGTGAAGGCGGGCCGCACGGCGAACGGCACGGGCATGCTCATCAACTCGTCGCGCGCGATCATCTACGCGAGCAAGGGCGAGGACTACGCGCAGGCGGCTGCAACGGCCGCGAAAGAAACGCGCGACCGGATCAACGCGTATCGTTGAGATGGGTTTCCGCGGTGACAGGTAGACGCTCCTGAGCGCTCGCGCCTTTACCGTCACCGCCTTTGCGAGCGGGCGTCACGTTGACGACGCCCGCGCGGCTAACCCGAATGCGAGCGCCGCGCGAGCGCCCGCAGTGCTTCGAGTTCCGCCGCCACGGCGGCCGCCAGTCCGCCGACCTCCTCAGTCCATCCGCCCGCATCGCGCATCGTCGCGCGTAACTCCATGCAGGCTTCATTGATCCTCGAAGGACCCAGCACCGCCAGCCCGCCGGACACGCGATGCGCCCAGTCGTTCAACCGCGCGAAGTCGCGCTGCGAGGCGATCTGCGCGTAATCGACGATATCGTGATCCACCTGCGCGATGAAAATATCGGCGAGCGCGGCAGGCAGCGGCGGGAAACGGGGCGGCCGGGCTTGTGGATCTGATTCGGAATCCTCTGCGAGTGTCGCGCTCGCCGCGACGCTGATCTGCGCCGACACGACGGCCAGCACGCGGACGAGTTCCGCAAGCGCGACCGGCTTGGTGAGATAGTCGCTAAAGCCCAACGCGCGCCCCTGCGCGATCTGCTCAGGCAGCGCATCCGAACTCACCGCGTAGACCGGTAGATGAGGGCGCTTTGCGCGTACGGCGTCCAGCAGCGCGTAGCCGTTCATGCCCGGCATGTTCAGATCCGTGAGGATGAGGTCCACTGGCCGCTCGTCGAGTCGCGCCAGCGCCTCCTCGCCGTCCTTCGCCTCGATGACGGTGGCGCCGAGTATGCGCAACTGGTCGCGCAGCAGTGCGCGATTGAGCCGGTTGTCCTCGGCGATCAGCGCAGTCAGCGATGCGAAATTCTCATCTGTCGCGGGCTGGTCCGCTGCGGGTTGCTGTGCTTGCGCTGCCGCCGCACGGCTGCGAATCCGCTTCTGCGTCGCGGCGCGTATGCCCGCGAGACTGTACAGGCTCACCACGAGTGCGCCGCCGTCGAGTTCGAGCGGGACGAGTGGTCCGTCCTGTCGCAGCCATATGATTTTCGCTTGATCAGGCCATAGCGAAGCGATGTCTTCGCTGGCGAATTCGTCGGTCACGAGCAGGTAGTCGAGCGTGCCGTCACGCGGTGGCGCTTCGAGGCTCAGGAAGGTCGGCGTGCTGCTCGTGGTGCATCGTGGCCGGCGCATAGGTGATGGCGAGATGGAGCGCTTCCTTGCCGGGCCGCTCCAGCGAATACGGCAACTCATACACCGTGGTCTCGTCATCGTGTTTCGCGGGTCCGGGCCATGGCCCGTGCTGCTCGAACGCGACACACACTGCGTTCGGCAAGCGCGTGGCGTGCGCGTCTATCCCGAGAACATCGCGCACCATCTGGTTCGCCACGACGATCTCGAAGTTGCTGCGCCGGACGATGCACAGACCCACCGGCGTGGCGTGCACGAGCAGGTGATTGAGCAACTCGCCTTCGAGCGCGCGCGTGGCTTCGTCGTAGGTACGCGTCAGCACCCGGCGATTCCAGTAGCGCGACAGCAAGGTGAGCATGGCAATGAGCGCGGCCGTCAGCATCAGGACGATGATGACGGGCGTGCGCGTGATCGCGAAGAGCTCGCCCCACGACAGCGCCACCATGAAGTGTCCGAAGCCATGCACGAGCGGCGCTTCGCGCAGCGCGACGCCGAAGCGGGGGAGTACGTGGAAGGTGCCGGGGGCAAGGTTCGCAAGGCGTCGGTCGAGAGACTGCGCGTCAGCAGGCGGCAGCGGGCCGGCAAGCATGATGCCGTCAGCGCCGAACAGCGTGGGGGTGATCGACGGGACGCTGGTGCTGGCGGCGATGAGGAGCGAGTCGAGATCGACGCTCGTGATCGTGAACGCGTAGAGCGTACCGTTCCTGAGCACCGGCAACGCGCCAAGCACGAGATCGGGCGGGAAGCCCAGCGCTTCGGGTGGGCGGAACCAGACGA
Organism: Paraburkholderia nodosa; assembly: GCF_001718195.1. Lineage (GTDB taxonomy): Bacteria > Pseudomonadota > Gammaproteobacteria > Burkholderiales > Burkholderiaceae > Paraburkholderia > Paraburkholderia nodosa_A. Next base: position 13,218 of record NZ_MCNV01000044.1, on the reverse strand, counting down.
CCTTGATCCCTCTGGCTGCCGCGACCGGATCCAGGCCGTGGGTCGTGATCTGCAGGAGCGCGGCATCGGCCAGCGTGCGCGCGGCTTGCGCCGGCCGCAAATGCGCCCCCTTGGGGGCGACACCACGGCTATAGGCCGCGCTGCCGTCGGCGCGTAGCAACATGATGGGAACATCGGACGAGACGCGCTCGAGTATCCCCGCCATGTGCTCGCACACCGCCCTCAGATCGGGCGACCCGGCCATGCCTTCGAAGATCGTCGCGCAGCGTGAGGTTGGCTCGGCGCTCAACGGTGCCGTCGATGTCGAGGCGGTCTCGAGCACGAGGACGGCGCCTGCACTGCCGAGCAGGGCGTACAGCCGGTCGAGCCGCGCGTTGGCCTTCGCACTGAGGGTGTTCGCTTCCAGCGCCTGTGCGCGCAGCGCGCTGAATCCGGTGCCGCCGAGCGCGGCGGCGGCCATGCACAGCGCTGCAAGGATCAGCAGGCCGGTGAGCAGTGCGAAGACGCGCCGTTCACGCCTGAGGTTGCGCTGGAGCGCCTCGAGCGCGGCGTACGGCGAAGTGGGCGGGGCGCCATGGCGGCGGCCGAAGCTGGGCATCATGCGAATCCGCGTCCCCGGACGCCGCGCCCCTAATCTTTCTTCGCGGCTGCAGCCGCAACGGATGCCGGTTTGCGGAACAATTCGACGATCGATCGATGCAGCGGGTATTTATCGGCGAGCGCGTTCACATCGGCGATCTCGAACTCGCTGAACTCGAACCCGGGCGCCACCGTGCAGCCCACGAGCGCATAGGTCGAAGGATCGCAGCAGCGCGCCGCGAACCAGTGTCCGGCCGGCACCACCGCCTGGAACACGGTGCCCGGATGGTCGAGCGCGTGGCCGAGCTTGCGCGTGGAGAGCACGCCGCGTTCATCGATCGAATGAATCTCGAGGGGGGAGCCCGCGTAGAAGTGCCAGAGCTCGTCGGAGCGGATGCGGTGCCATGCCGAATAGGCGCCTTCCGCCAGCAGGAAGTAGATGGCCGTCGAGGCTGCGCGCGTGCCCTCTGCGGCGGCTGCGCCGTCGCGCCGCACGAGCTTGTCGGCTCGATAGGTTTCGCTGTAGTAGCCGCCTTCGGGATGTGGTTCGAGCCCGAAGCGGCGGATCAATGCTTCGACTGCGGTATTCGCGGCTGCCATGGCATGGGCCTCCTTGGTGGGCCCGGCCGGCGCGCCGGCGAGGCGCGGGCCGGTTTTAGCGTTCCTGTTCGTCGATGAACGCGAGCAGCCCGCGCAACGCGTGCGCGGCGGCCTGCACGCGGATCTGTTCGCGGTCGCCCTTGAAGACCAGCGTCTCCACGCTCGTATGGAGCCGGTTGCTCCAGCCGAACGACACCATGCCGACCGGTTTTTCCGGCGTGCCGCCGCCCGGTCCAGCGACGCCGGTGATGGAAAGCGAAACTTGTGCCCGGCTGTTGCTGAGCGCGCCTTCAGCCATCGCGCGCGCGACCGGCTCGCTCACCGCGCCGTGCTTTTCGATGAGTTCGGGCGGCACGCCGATCATCTCGGTTTTCGCCTGGTTCGAGTAGGTGACGAAACCGCGTTCGAACCAGACGCTGCTGCCGGATATGTCGGTGATGGCGGTGGCGACCATGCCGCCCGTGCAGGATTCGGCGCTCGCGAGCATGAGCCGCCCGTCGCGCAGCTTGTTGCCGACGCGGATGGCGAGTTGGTGGACGACGGAATCGGTAGCCATTGCAGCAATCCGTTGGGTTGGCGGCGAGGTGGCGCTACACCGACATGCGCCAGAGCGCGATGACGAGCAGCGTAAAGAATGCGGCGACGATGTCGTCGAGCATGATGCCGAGGCCGCCCTTGAAGCGCCGGTCGAAATAGCGGATGGGCGGCGGCTTCACCATGTCGAAAAACCGGAAGACGACGAAGGCCCACAGCCGGCCCTCGAAAGCGACGGGCGTGATCATGAGCAGCACGAGCCAGAACGCCACGATCTCGTCCCAGACGATGGCCGAGGGATCGTCCGTGCGCAGCTTCTTCGCCGTGAAGGCCGTGATCCAGATGCCCGCAAAGAAGCCGAAGAAGATCAGCAGTCCCCACTCCGTCACCGTCAGATAGCGGTTGAGCACCTCGAAGGACGCCCAGGCGAACAGCGTGCCGGCCGTGCCGGGCGCGAGGCGCGAGAGCCCCGAGCCGAAGCCGAGCGAAACGATGTGCAGCGGATGGGTGAGCATGAACGGCGCGTCGGCGCGGCGCGGGCGAGTGGCCTGAGCGCCCGTGCCGGGTGCGGCGGCGTTGCTTGCCGAGCCTGCCGGAGGAGCCGGCTGACCGGCGGGCGAGGGCGTGGGATCAGTCTGCATGGAAGTGATCGAAACCTTGCAACGTCAGATTGAGCGGCGTGCCGCCCGCGTCGCGCCAGGCGATCTCGGGGGCGGCTTGCGGCGAAGTGCGGGAAGTCATTGTACCGATGCGCGTGACGCGCACCCCCGCCTGTTGCGCGGCCGCCTCGACCGCGTCGCGCTGCGCGGGCGCCGCCGTGAAACACAGTTCGTAGTCGTCGCCCCCCGCGAGCGCGCATTGCAGCTGCACGTCGCGCGGCAGGCGCGCGAGCGCAGGCGAGAGCGGCAAGGCGTCGACGTCGATCGTCGCGGCGAGGTGCGAGCGTTCCAGGATATGGCGCAGGTCGCCGGCCAGACCGTCCGATACGTCGAGCGCCGCGCGGGCCACGCCGCGCAGCGCGAGGCCCAGCGCCACGCGCGGTTCAGGGTATTCGAGCGCCCGGCGCAACGGCGCGGCGTCCTGCTCGCGCACCGGCCATTCGCCGCGCATCATGCCGAGACCCGCGCGCGCGTCGCCGGGCGTGCCGGAGACCCAGATGTCGTCGCCCGCGTGGGCGGCGTCGCGCCGAAGTGCGGCATCCTGACGCACGGAGCCGAACACTGTCAGGCACAGGTTCAGCGGCCCTGCCGTGGTATCGCCGCCGATCAACTCGCAGTCGAAGCGGTCGGCCAGCTCGAAGAGGCCCGCGCTGAAAGCGGCTAGCCAGTCCTCGTCCGCCTTGGGGAGCGCGAACGCCAGCGTGAAGCCGAGCGGCTGCGCACCCATCGCGGCGAGATCGGAGAGATTGACGGCGAGCGCTTTGTGGCCGAGCGCGTGCGGATCGATGTCGGGGAAGAAGTGGCGGCCTTCCACCAGCATGTCGGTCGAGACGGCCAGTATTTCGCCCGCGGCGGGCGCGATGAGCGCGCAGTCATCGCCAATGCCCAGCGTGGCGCGTTGCGTGTTCGTGCGCGCTCGACGCGCAAAATATCGGTCGATCAGGGAGAACTCGGAAAGCATGACGAAAGGGTTATGTCAGTTGGGGTATGGCCGTCGCCGCATAGGGCACCCTGGCATGGCTTTTCCCCCCATCGCGGTCGCCGGACTTGCGCCCGAACTGAAAGGAATGCTGCCAGGGATTGGCGCTACAATCGGTCAAACTTAGCGTTCGAGTTGTCATTCTAATCCGCACCCACGTCCTGCCTCCCCATGTCGAATCCCGCTACGAACAAGCTTCGCGAAGCCGCCCTCGATTATCACGAGTTCCCTACGCCCGGGAAGATCGCGATCGCGCCGACCAAGCAGATGATCAATCAGCGTGATCTCTCGCTCGCGTACTCGCCGGGCGTCGCGTTCGCGTGCGAGGCGATTGTCGAAAATCCGCTCAACGCCGCGCGCTTCACGGCGCGCAGCAACCTCGTGGGCGTCGTGTCGAACGGCACGGCCGTGCTCGGCCTCGGCAACATCGGACCGCTCGCCTCGAAGCCGGTGATGGAAGGCAAGGCGGTGCTCTTCAAGAAGTTCGCGGGCATCGACGTGTTCGACATCGAACTCAACGAGTCGGACCCGCACAAGCTCGTCGACGTGATCGCCGCGCTCGAACCCACGTTCGGCGGCATCAATCTCGAAGACATCAAGGCGCCCGAGTGCTTCATCGTCGAACGCGAAGCGCGCAAGCGCATGAAGATTCCGGTCTTCCACGACGACCAGCACGGCACGGCCATCGTAGTGGCGGCCGCCTTCACGAACGGCCTGAAGGTCGTGGGCAAGGACATCAAGGACGTGAAGCTGGTCGCCTCGGGCGCGGGCGCCGCCGCACTGGCGTGTCTGGACCTGCTCGTCGACCTCGGCCTGCCGCTCGAAAACATCGTCGTGACCGACCTGGCGGGCGTGGTCTACAAGGGCCGCACCGAGTTGATGGACCCGGACAAGGAGCGATTCGCGCGGGAAACCCACGCGCGCACGCTTGCCGAAGTGATCGAAGGCGCCGACATTTTCCTCGGCCTTTCGGCTGGCGGCGTGCTCAAGCAGGACATGGTCAAGCAGATGGCGGCCAAGCCGCTCATTCTCGCGCTCGCCAATCCGACGCCGGAAATCCTGCCGGAGCTCGCGCTCGAAGTGCGTCCGGACGCCGTGCTCGCCACGGGCCGCACGGATTACCCGAACCAGGTGAACAACGTCCTGTGCTTTCCGTTCATCTTCCGCGGCGCGCTCGACGCGGGCGCGACCACCATCACGCGTGAAATGGAAATCGCCGCGGTGAACGCGATTGCGGAACTGGCGCGCCAGGAGCAAAGCGATGTCGTGGCCACGGCCTACGGCATCCAGGATCTGCAGTTCGGGCCCGAGTACCTGATTCCGAAGCCCTTCGACCCGCGCCTGATCGTCAAGATCGCGCCGGCTGTGGCCAGGGCGGCAATGGACTCGGGCGTCGCGACCCGTCCGATCGAGGACATGGACGCCTACGAGCAGCACCTCCAGCAGTTCGTCTACCACAGCGGCACGACCATGAAGCCGATCTTCCAGCTCGCGCGCGCCGTGGAGCCGGAGAAGAAGCGCATCGTGTTTGCCGAGGGCGAAGAGGAGCGCATCCTGCGCGCGGTGCAGATCGTGGTCGACGAAAAGCTCGCGAAGCCCATCCTGATCGGTCGCCCCTCGGTGATCGAGCAGCGCATCGCGCGTTACGGCCTGCGCCTGCACGCCGGCCAGGACTATACGGTCGTGAACACCGACCATGACGAGCGCTACCGCGAGTTCTGGCAGACCTATGCGAAGCTCATGGCGCGCAAGGGCATCACGCAGCAAATGGCGAAACTCGAAATGCGCCGCCGCACCACGCTGATCGGCTCGATGCTCGTGGAAAAGGGCGAAGCCGACGGCATGATCTGCGGCACGGTCAGCACGACGCACCGCCACCTGCACTTCATCGACCAGGTGATCGGCAAGAGGTCCGGCTGCAACGTCTACGCGGCAATGAACGCGCTCGTGCTGCCGAACCGGCAGATTTTCATCGCCGACACGCACGTCAACGTCGACCCGACGCCGGAGCAGCTCGCGGAAATCACCATCATGGCGGCCGAGGAAGTGCGCCGCTTCGGCATCGAGCCGAAGATCGCGCTGTGCTCGCACTCGAACTTCGGTTCGAGCAACGCGCCGAGCGCCCAGAAGATGCGCGACCTGCTCGAGATCCTCCAGGAGCGCGCGCCGGACCTGCAGGTGGACGGCGAAATGCACGGCGACGTGGCGATCGACGCGAACCTGCGCAAGGAGATCCTGCCGGAGTCGACGCTCGAAGGCGAAGCGAATCTGCTGATCATGCCGAATATCGACGCGGCGAACATCTCCTACAACCTGCTCAAGACGGCGGCAGGCAACAACATCGCCATCGGGCCGATCCTGCTCGGCGCAGCCAAGCCGGTGCACGTGCTGACGGCTTCCGCCACGGTGCGCCGCATTGTCAACATGACGGCGCTGCTCGTCGCGGACGTGAACGCGGCACGTTAAGCTCAGTCCTGCGAGTCGCCGGCGCCCGGTGACGCGGACCTGAAAATCGGTGTGCTCCTGTGAGCACGCCGATTTTTTTTGAGCGCGAGACCCGGCTCGAGCGAGCAAAATCGCGCGCAATGAGATTGTAAAATTTACCAGTTTGACCCTCGTGGGGAGTCAAGCTGTAGTCGTCCTCGCCTGACTAACGTTGCTTCCAGGCATCATTAGCGATACCCTTACACCTTTCATGGTCGTCGAACACGTAACCAGGGAAGCGGGAACCAGGTGATGGCGCCTCGTCTAACTCATTGTTTCGGCGGCGGTTTGTCTGGCTTGCGGCGCGCCGCAGCGGTGGCGCTGGTCGCAACCGCAGCGTTCGCGGCAGGTGGCGCTCAGGCGCGCACGAGTCAGCCGGAAGAGGCGGGTAATCCGGTCGGCAGCATTTCGGTCAACGAACTTCCGCGTGAGGCGGTGGGCACGTTGAGCCTGATCGCGGCGGGCGGCCCGTTCCCTTTCGAGAAGGACGGCGTCGTTTTCGGGAATTTTGAGCGGATATTGCCACCGCAGCGGCGGGGCTACTATCACGAGTACACGGTCCCGACGCCGGGCGCGCACAACCGCGGTGCCAAGCGCATCGTTTGCGGTGGTCCACGCAAGCGGACCGACAACTGTTACTACTCCGACGACCACTACGCCAGTTTCAGGCGAATTATTGATTGACACCGGGATGAGCGGCATGAGCGATAACGTTTACGCGCACGACCCCCGGGTCGCGAGCGATCTGTTCGCGTCCGGGGAGGGCAACCTGTTCCAGCGCGTCATGCAGTTGAAGCACGACAGCGAGGCGCGCCAGGATGAGGCGGGGCTTTCATCGAACGAGGGGGCCATGAGCCTGTTTTCGACCGTGCAGCCGAATATTGTCCAGTCGATCCGGGCGTTTCGCATTCAGGATCTCTCGGACGAAGCCCAGCGGCTGCAGCAGCATTTCCTCTATGCGTTCTGCGCGAATGCGCAAACCAGGCAGGAAGTACTCGAGACGATTGCCACCTCGTTTCTGTTTCCGAAGCATTTCGGCAAGAACTACGACGGCCTGTACGACTGCCTGACCGATCTGGTGCAGAAAGCCGGCGAGCAGCCCGGTTTCGTGATCGTGCTGGAAGGACTGCCGATTGCCCAGAAGTTCGACAAGGACGGCCGGGAAACGCTGCTCGACGTCTTTCGCGAGGCTTCGGAATACTGGGCCGAGCGCAAGGTGCCGTTCCGCGTTTTTTATTCGTTCGCCTGACCTTCGGCTCACGTTCCGTCGCGCGCATGCGACAGAAAATCGCAAGCCCGCCTTCCGGCGGGCTTTGTCATTTTTACCCGCTGCGCTTACCAGCCGCCCCAGCGTGCGGCGAGCGCCGCGAGCACGGCGATGCCTGCCGTTTCGGTGCGCAGCACGCGCGGTCCGAGCCCCACGGCGAGGAAGCCGCGGTCGAGCGCCGCCTCCTCTTCCTGCGACGAAAATCCCCCCTCAGGCCCGATCAGCACCGTCACTTCGCCCGAAGGCGGCTCGACCGGCAAGGTCGAGAACGCGACGTTGGCGCGCGGCGAGAGCAGCAGGCGCAGTTCGCCTTCGCCGGGGCGCGCGGGCAAGGAGTCCAGCCATGTGGCGATGTCACGCGCGGGCGCGACGTCGGGCAGGCGGTTGCGTCCGCATTGTTCGCACGAGGCCTGCACAATGCGCTGCCAGTGTGCCTGGCGGCGCACGGCGCGCTCGCCGGAAAGCCGCACGACGCTGCGCGCTGCGGTGAGTGGCACGAAGTTCGTCGCGCCCAGTTCGACGGCCTTTTCGATCAGCCAGTCCATCTTGTCGTTGCCGGCAATGCCCTGAGCGAGCGTGACGCGGTAAGGCGGCTCGGCTTCAAAGTCGCGGCGAGGGCCGATGCGCACCTGCGTGTCGCGGCGCTCCATGCCGACAATCTCGGCGCTGTACTCGCCGCCAAGACCGTTGAACAACACGATGGTGTCGCCGGGCTGCAGGCGCAGCACCTGGACATGACGCGTGACTTCGTCGGGAAGGGTGACAACCTCGTCGGATTGCAGGGCGCTGCCGACGAAAAAGCGGGGCATAGAACTATTTCTCATTGAATCGGGACAAGTGCCGAGCAAGCGCCCAGCGGTAACCGTCGAGGTCTTCGACCTGCGCGAAACGGTCCCCCCAGAACTGGTCCTGCGGCTCGCTCAGCGATTTCGCGCCGGCTTCGAGCGCCCGCGCATAAACCGCGTCGACATCGTCGACATACAGATAAAAAGATTGCGGCGCGACAGTCTGTGCGCTTTTGGGCGTGCGCGCGGTCGAGCCGAACGCGCCCTCCGGCGCGAACATGACGATCAACTGATCGTGGTAAGTCATTTCCACGTGCATGATCGCGCCGTCGTCCTCCACGCTGTCGCGTACCGCAAAACCGAGTGCTGCCCGATAGAAGTCCATCGACGCGCGCGCGTCGCGTACTGTCAGATACGGGGTCAGCCATGGCACGCCGGCAGGACGGGGTGCGGTCATCGAGTCTCTCCAGATTCGCGGTTCGGATGATGCGCCGTGCCGCTCCGGGCGAGGGCGCGCGGGACAAAAGCGCTATGGGACCGGCCGTTCTCCACGGGCAGGAGCCCTAGAGCGGCAGGAATTTGCCTAGTTTATCGCGGGCCGTGCATGAACCCTTTAACAGCGCCACGTGCAGTCGCGGGTCGTAGTAGCGCAAGCCTTCGAGTTGCCGCCCGGCGGCGCGCGCCTGCAACGTGGTCTCGTCGACTCCGGCGGGGTCGAGCGTGTCGCTCGCGATCGCCATGAGCCACAGTGAACCGTAGAGCGGCACGTAGGCGGCAAGCGGTCGCACGACGGCGAAGGCCGCGCGCAGTCCGCCGAGCAGCGCGCCCACGCGCTGCGCATGATGGAACGGCGAGCCCAGATGGAGCGAGACGAGCGCGTCGGCGCTCATCACGCGCTTGAGCGCCGCATAGAACGTCGGGGTATAGAGGCCCGCAGCCGGCGAGTCAGGCGGAGTCAGATCGAATACGACGAGGTCGAAGCGCGCCTGCGCGGAGGCGACAAACGCGGCCGCGTCGCCGATCACGAGTTCCACCCGTGGATCTTCGAAGGCGTCGCCGCGCACCTCGGGCAGATAGTCGCCCGTCAGGCGCACGACGTCCGGGTCCAGTTCGGCCACGACGATGCGCTCGATGTCCGGGTGGCGCAACAACTGGCGCGCCGCGCCGCCGTCGCCGCCGCCCAGCACGAGCGCCGCGCGCGGCGCGGGATGTGTGAGCGCGGCCGGGTGCGTCATGCATTCGTGATAGATGAACTCGTCGCCGGCGGAGGTCATCGGGCGGCCGTCCAGCGTGAACAGGCAGCCCAGTTGCGGCGTGTCCCAGACCTCGATGCGCTGCCACGGCGTATCGGCCGCGGCGAGGCGGCGCGCGCCAGGAAAACCGTAGAGCGCGTCTGCCGCAGGATGGAAGAGGAGGGAGTCGGTCACGGAAGTCGAGGTGTGTTGCCGTTGCGCCTGAGCACGCGAAAATCCCGCAGTAAATAGGGCCAACAGAGCCATTATAGGGGTGTGAACCGGACCTGGGCCGCGCGAGAGGCCAACGCGAGGACGACTGCGCGTGCGGCGCATACCGCGCGCCTTACGGCCAGGGTTCATCCCCATGATCTGCTAGAATATTCCGCTTTGCAGCCCTCTCCGTTTGCTCCGGCCGTTTCGCGTCTCCTGGCGCCGCATGTGCGCCTGAGCGGGCGATTTGCCGAGCTTCCGGACTCCCGCGCTGCTGTGTGCGCCGCAGTTTGCCCTCGCAATTTGCGCTGTTCGCGACCTGCGCCGCCCACGCCGCTTTTTGCACACTTCCGGACTCGACATGACGACCTCGTCCTCCGCCTCCCCCGCTACCACCCAGTTGATGGCCAACGCCATTCGTGCGCTGTCCATGGACGCCGTTCAGCAAGCGAACTCCGGTCACCCCGGCATGCCCATGGGCATGGCCGAGATCGCCGTTGCACTGTGGTCGCGCCATCTGCGCCATAACCCGACGAACCCGCTCTGGAGTGACCGCGATCGCTTCGTGCTGTCGAACGGCCACGGCTCGATGCTGTTGTACTCGCTGCTGCACCTGACGGGCTACGACCTGCCGATGGCGGAACTGAAGAACTTCCGTCAGCTGCACTCGAAGACGCCGGGTCACCCCGAGTTCGGCATCACGCCGGGTGTCGAGACGACCACGGGCCCGCTCGGCCAGGGGCTGGCGAACTCGGTCGGCATGGCGCTGGCCGAAGCGCTGCTCGCTGCGGAATTCAACAAGGCCGACGCGAAGATCGTCGATCACCACACGTATGTGTTCCTCGGCGACGGCTGCCTGATGGAAGGCATCTCGCACGAAGCCTGCTCGCTCGCCGGCACGCTCAAGCTGAACAAGCTGATCGCGCTGTACGACGACAACGGCATTTCGATCGACGGCGACGTCGTCAACTGGTTCCACGACAACACGCCGGAGCGCTTCGAAGCCTACGGCTGGAACGTGATCCCGCACGTGGACGGCCATGACGTGGACGCGGTCGACGCGGCTATCCAGAAGGCCAAGGCCTCGGACAAGCCCACGCTGATCTGCTGCAAGACCATCATCGGCAAGGGTGCGCCCACCAAGCAGGGCGGCCACGACGTGCACGGCGCGGCGCTTGGCGCCGAAGAAATCGCCAAGTGGCGCGAAGCGGCGGGCTGGAAGTGGGAGCCGTTCACGCTGCCGCAGGAAGTCTACGCAGACTGGGACGCGAAGGACGCCGGTGCGAAGTTCGAAGCGGCATGGAACGAGCAGTTCGCCGCGTACAAGTCGAAGTACCCGACCGAAGCCGCCGAGTTCGAGCGCCGCATGGCGCACAAGCTGCCCGCGGACTGGGCGCAGAAAGCCGCCGCGATCGTCGCCGGCGCGGATTCGCGCAAGGAAACGGTTGCCACGCGCAAGGCTTCGCAGCAGGCCATCGAAGGCCTCGCCGCCGCACTGCCCGAACTGCTGGGCGGCTCGGCCGACCTGACCGGCTCGAACCTCACCAACTGGAAGGCTTCGAAGCCCGTGCGCGCTGCCAAGGCCGGCGAGACCGGCATCCAGTGGGGCAACCACATCAACTACGGCGTGCGCGAGTTCGGCATGAGCGCGGCGCTCAACGGCCTTAACCTGCACGGCGGCTACAAGGCGTTCGGCGGCACGTTCCTCACGTTCTCGGACTACAGCCGCAACGCGCTGCGCGTGGCCGCGCTGATGAAATGCCCGTCGATCTTCGTTTTCACGCACGACTCGATCGGTCTCGGCGAAGACGGCCCGACGCACCAGTCGATCGAACAGGTCGCAAGCCTGCGCCTGATCCCGAACATGACGCTCTGGCGTCCGGCCGACACCGTGGAAACCGCGGTGGCCTGGACCGAATCGATCTCGCATCACGGTCCTTCGTCGCTGATCTTCAGCCGTCAGAACCTGCAGTTCAACGAGCGCACGGACGCGCAAATCGCGAACATCGCCAAGGGCGGCTACGTCCTCAAGGACTGGAACGACGACATCCCGAGCCGCAAGATCATCCTGATCGCCACGGGCTCGGAAGTCGAACTGGCGATGAAGGCCGTCGAAGCGCTGCAGCGCGAAGGTATCGGCGCCCGCGTGGTGTCCATGCCGTCGACCAACGTGTTCGACAAGCAGGACGCCGACTACCGTGAGCGCGTGCTGCCCAAGGGCGTGCGCCGCGTCGCGATCGAAGCCGGTGTGACCGACTTCTGGCGCAAGTACGTGGGCCTTGAAGGCGGCGTGGTCGGCATCGACACGTTCGGCGAATCGGCCCCGGCTGGCGTGCTGTTCAAGCACTTCGGCTTCACGGTCGATCATGTCGTCGCGACGGCCAAGGCCGCGCTCGACAACTAAGCATGCGTAACGGGCCCGCCTGATCGGCAAGATCTGGCGGGCCCGCTGCCTTGAGCGTCCCGCCGGGCCGCCGCAGCCCGGAGTCGGCGCCAGCGCAGCGCTGGTTTCAGAATTTTTCAGCCCTTAGGAGATAAACCATGACCATTCGCGTCGCTATCAATGGCTACGGCCGCATCGGCCGTAACACGCTTCGCGCGTTCTACGAGAACGGCAAGAAGCACGACATCCAGATCGTTGCGATCAACGACCTGGGTGACGCGAAGACCAATGCGCATCTGACGCAGTACGACACGGCACACGGCAAGTTCCCGGGTGAAGTGAAGGTCGACGGCGACTACCTCGTCGTCAACGGCGACCGTATCCGCGTGCTGGCCAACCGCAACCCGGCCGAACTGCCGTGGGGCGAGCTGGGCGTCGACGTCGTGATGGAGTGCACGGGCTTCTTCACGACCAAGGAAAAGGCCAGCGCGCACCTGAAGGGCGGCGCGAAGAAGGTGATCATCTCGGCGCCGGGCGGTAAGGACGTCGACGCGACCATCGTCTACGGCGTGAACCACAACGTGCTGAAGGCCGAACACACGGTCATCTCGAACGCATCGTGCACGACCAACTGCCTGGCACCGCTCGTCAAGCCGCTGAACGACAAGATCGGCCTCGAAACCGGCCTGATGACGACGATCCACGCGTACACGAACGACCAGGTTCTGACCGACGTGTACCACGAAGACCTGCGCCGCGCGCGCTCGGCCACGCACAGCCAGATCCCGACGAAGACGGGCGCGGCTTCGGCTGTCGGCCTCGTGCTGCCGGAACTGAACGGCAAGCTGGACGGCTACGCGATCCGCGTCCCGACCATCAACGTGTCGATCGTCGACCTGTCGTTCATCGCCAAGCGCGACACGACGGTCGAAGAAGTCAACGCCATCATGAAGGAAGCGTCGGAAGGCGCGCTCAAGGGCATCCTGGGCTACAACGACGCACCGCTGGTGTCGATCGACTTCAACCACAACCCGGCGTCGTCGACGTTCGACGCCACGCTCACGAAGGTCTCGGGCCGTCTCGTGAAGGTGTCGAGCTGGTACGACAACGAGTGGGGCTTCTCGAACCGCATGCTGGACACGGCTGTGGCGCTCGCGAACGCGAAGTAAGCACGCTCGACGCTGCATGAAAAGACCGCCCCTCGGGGCGGTAATGAGCAACTGTCTTACCTGTCAAGCCGTGTGGATGGATTCATCCCACGGCTTTCCTGTTTTTGCGATGGCGTTGAGGATAGTCAGCAGCTTTCTCATGCAGGCAACCAGAACAACCTTGTTCGGCTTGCCGGTGGCGACGAGCCGATGGTAGAAGGCCCCAATGACCGGGTTGAAGCGTACGGCCGCTAACGTCGCCATGTACAACATGCGCCTGACAGCGGCACGTCCGCCGAAGATCATTCGTTTGCCGCGAAACGCTCCCGAGTCGCGGTTGAAGGGCGCTACCCCG
>NZ_MCNV01000043.1 GCF_001718195.1 Paraburkholderia nodosa | reverse complement strand
GACCCAGCATGTCGCCCGTCTTGCGGAGGCCGCGCAGTCCTTGCTCATCCCGCGGGAAATGGAGCAGGGAGTGGACGTCCCGGATCTGCAGATTCGCGACGCGAACATTGATTTTGAGAATATCTCGTTCTCGTATCCGGGACGACGTCGCGTGCTGGATCACTTCAACCTGCATATCGATGCAGGGCAGCGCGTTGGGCTTGTCGGAGTGTCCGGTGCCGGCAAAAGCACGGTACTCGCGCTGCTCCTTCGCTGGTTTGATCCACCTGCGGGCGCCGGCGCAGTATGCATATCGGGGCAGCGCCTATGTGACGTGAGCCTGAGGAGCCTGCAAGACGCGGTGAGTATCGTGCCTCAGGACATTTCGCTGTTCAACCGTTCGCTGCTCGACAACCTGCGCTACGGACGCCCTGAGGCAACGGAAGATCAGGTGATGAAGGCCTGCGAGTATGCAGGGTGCCTGGAGTTGATCCGTTCGTTGCCCGACGGCCTGAACACCGTTGTGGGTGAGCATGGATCGAGCCTTTCTGGCGGCCAGCGGCAGCGAATCGCGATCGCGCGCGCCTTTCTGAAGGACGCGCCAATCCTCTTGCTCGATGAGGCGACGTCCGCACTCGATAGCGCGTCGGAAGCTGTCGTCCAGGCTGTGCTGGAAAAGCTAATGAAGGGCCGTACGGTTGTGGCCATCGCTCATCGTCTTTCGACGTTGCAGAACTTCGATCGCATCGTTGTGATCCAGCACGGGCGCCTTGTCGACGATGGCACGCCGCGGGAACTGACGCGTCGGCCCGGAATCTATCGCGATGTCCTGCTACGCCATGAGCGCCGCGCCGGGGTAATGCAAGCCTGACACGACTTTCGCTGTACAAACGGCTGGAGAGGGGTAACATGGGTGCATCAGTCGACCTGCGACCGATCCCAGCCCTCTTCCTGCAGCCTTCCTCGGGGATCGAGCCGCCTCCCTCCATCGCAGACCACGAAACGCGATCGACCGCTGTCCAGATGTGTCGAGGCGGTCGCGTGCGTCCTTATCTCCGCTTTTGCCGCAAACGTGCGGCCAGAAGGTGACATCATGACTGTCGCTGCCCGTCTCTACCGTGGACTTGAGATTTGCCCACTGGTTTATCCGCACCGGCCAACCGCGTCCGGTGCCTGCCATAACTACGACGAGGGGTTTGATGCGGCTGTACGAATCCTGGGACCGGAGGAGCCCGACGGCACTCAACGGAGCCGGGTGTTTTGCCTCGCAGCCAGCCGCCCATTCGGCAGTGCGGGCGATGCGCGTCGTGCATCGATCGAATATGCAGAGCGCCTCATCGATACCTGTTCACCGGGCGAGACTGTGGTCGATATGAAGTCCTGAACGTTTCTCCATTCACGTATCCGCTGTTCCGCGCTGGAGCAATGGCTATGGCTTTCTGATATCGATGGAGGTTCACCGTGAACAGAAACGACCTGCTCAGACGCATCCAGGTCCGCGGCCGCGACATTATCGATGAATATCTTCCGTCGGATGCGAACGCCGACCTGGATAGCCTGATCGGCGACCGTCGCCATGAGGTCGATCCGGAAGCGTACCGGATGTTCGTCGCAGTTCGCGCGCTGTTGCGAGAAAGCGGTATGCCAGGTTGCGAGTCGGATTGCGAGGCGGGGCAGATCATGGCCCTTCTCAGCAGGCGCGCAGCCTGACGACGACGATGGACTCTGCGGCAGCTGGAAGCCGCACCCTGATTGACAAGGTGAATACATGCGTTCCGATTCAATCCGTTTCCGGATCGTCCCAACACCCCGTCGGACGGACGGGGAATACATGGCGCACGCGCGTATCAGCGCCAATCGTGCGGATGGCAGCGAGTAACGACGTTCATCTTAGTGGTGACCTGGCTGGATTCGAAGCACGCGAGGATGCCATTGCCTATGCGAAGCGCTGGGCGCAGCAATGGCTGGACACGCGCTTCGGATAGGAACGCCAGGGCACTGCTGTCGGGTAGAAGGCCGGACGTGTCTGCATCGGATGGACTGCAGCGTATCCAACGGGTCGAGCGGTCTTTTGCTGCATTGGACGGAAAGATAACGCAGCCTTACCGCGGAGCAATGTCCGCCATCACGCGACGGACTTTACGGGATCTGATGGGAGGCATATGGAAACGCGGATCGATACATTCAACGGTTGGCAAATGAAGGCAACAGTAGCAAGCAGACTCACCCCGGCGGGGGAAGCGAGATACTTCATTGTCGAGCCGCCCGTGTACGGTGAGACATCGGAATGCTTATCGAAAATTCGCGCGGACACCGAGTACATCAAGGGTCCATTCGATGATCCCGATGACGCGTTTCGAGCGGCTTTCGATGTCTGCAGACGGGTGATCCAGCAGGCCGAAAGTTCGCGGAACGTGCAGAAGATTGACTAACCGGATTTCTCTATCGTTCTCGCGGGGCTTCCATGCTTCGAGTTTTCTCGCATCGCGGCTTTGATATTCATGTGAGGCTGACGGAGGCTTCCAGAGGCCTGTATGACGCAACGTTCTGGATAACAGGAAACGACAATGTCGGCGTGGTCGAAGAACTTGGCGCCGAGACGAAGCTTTGCAATGGGCCGCTCACTCGCGAAAGGGCTCTGGAGATCGCAGAGAAGGTTGGTCAAGCGGCTATCGATGCCGTTCTGGGAGAGGACGAGTCGTAAGCATCGGCATTTCGTTCAAAAACGGCGAACACCTGGAGTTGGCAGCCCACTGGGAGCCCCAGACTTCGGTGTTCTTCGAAACTCGAAGCTGGCGACAGCAATGGCCACTTTCGCACTCTAACTCTGATCCCCGTATCGGCGCACGACGACACGTCTCCGGTCGGAGCGCAGGATCGCTCCTCATCGTCTGGCGGCTCTGAAGACTACATTTACTTTACATCCCTGGCACGACAAAACTTGGAATGACCGGCCGGGCCTGTTTGACCGCTCTCTGGCCGCGAGGAAGCCCGAGCGTTTCTTCCCGAACAATAGGCATCATGTTATGAAAATGAGGACTGGTCGCCGCAAGGAAATCGTGGGTCTGCACGGGCGTGATCAGCAAGGGTTTGCTTTTAAAAGAGTCATCGTCGTTGTCGCGATGTTCGGCTTGCTCGCCGCGCTAGTCACCTTGAAGATCATGCGCGGCCCGGAAGGAGCGAGGCGTGTCGCTGCGAAACAGGACATCGGCGCGATCGTGCAGGCGATGAGGCAATACCACCGCGACAATGGCCGCTATCCAACCCAGGAGCAAGGCCTGCGGGCGTTGACCGAGAAACCTGCTACCAATCCGGTGCCAATCTTCTGGAAGGACGGAGGCTATCTCCGGCGTTTGCCTGATGATCCATGGGGCAACGCGTATCGGTATCTCAATCCGGGTGTGCATGGTGAGGTCGACGTATTCAGCTATGGCGCCGACGCAAAGCAAGGCGGTGAAGGCGACGACGCCGATATAGGCTCGTGGGAATAGCGGGCGCCCTTTCACTGTGTACCCGATGCATAGCCGCAGCGGTACCCGTCGGTCCAACTACGTGTGCTATGCGTCATGCGTGGGTTCTGGAAGGCGATGCGCGACCGACGTGATTTTCTCTCGAATGGCACGTCGTGGGGGGCCAAGCCGACGTTCGAACGTCCGCGCGGAGGTGTGGGCCATCACCTGTGAGTGACTAAACTCGGATGTCCGTCGACAGCTTGTGCGTAGCAGATCGCCTTTGCCGATGAATTTCTGTAGTCG
The DNA here is from genome assembly GCF_001718195.1 of Paraburkholderia nodosa. GTDB lineage: Bacteria > Pseudomonadota > Gammaproteobacteria > Burkholderiales > Burkholderiaceae > Paraburkholderia > Paraburkholderia nodosa_A. The sequence goes on along the minus strand of NZ_MCNV01000043.1, from coordinate 43,838 downwards.
GCCCGCCGTCGCCGGTCTATCCTGCGTACGGGAGAATGCCGCTACTTTACGTAGAGCGGGCATTCGCCAGTTTACGGTGCGTTACTGTCGCTCCAACATCCCGGTTAACACGCGCAATGATTGATTTCCAGACACTGCTGATCTGCGGTGCGTTTCTGGCGGTTGCGTTGCTCTACGCCAGCACAGGGCAAGCTGGCGCTTCTGGTTACATCGCCATAATGGCGCTGATGGGATACGAGCCCGATAGCATCAAGCCTACCGCGCTTGTCCTGAATATCCTGGTCTCCCTGGTTGCAAGCTGGCGCTTCATACGGGACAGTCATTTTGACTGGGATTTGTTCTGGCCATTTACATTGCCGGCCGTACCGATGGCGCTATTAGGTGGCTATATAACGCTCCCGAATGCAGGGTTCGAGTATTTACTTGGCGCACTTCTGTTGATCGCTGGAACACTGTCGCTGGCGCGTAGGCCATTGAACGACCAGGCTGTGCGACCACCACCTAAGTCCGTCGCGCTCGCTTGGGGAGCAACGATCGGCTTGGCCTCGGGGCTGACCGGAGTGGGTGGAGGCGTCCTAATAACACCGCTCCTGCTGTTTTGTGGATGGTCATCCGTCCGCACCGCTGCGTCCGTTTCCGCGCTGTTCATCCTCTGCAATTCCATTGCGGCGCTGGCAGGTGATTGGACCGCCACAAATCACCTTCCACATGGGATTGGTCCGTTGGCGCTGATGGTGCTCGTGGGGAGTTGGTTCGGGGCATATCTTGGCAGCCGCTGGCTGTCGCCTCGTCAAATTCGTGGCTTGCTTGGCATTGTGTTGATCATTGCCAGCTTGAAACTGCTCCTGCCCATTTGAATTGGCGTAGCTGGCCGCATCTTCGGCGATGATACGACGCACATAGCGGACGCGCGAATACGGCGTACTGCGACGTATGATTGCAGTCATAGTCCGCGCAGCATACCGGCAGCTAAACTGCTTGCGCACTTTCGACTGGAGTACCCCATGGAACGCTCTTCAGCAACTGTCATCGTGGCATGGGCTGTCGTCCTGCTCGGCGCCGCCGTTCTCTCGTCGCCCGCCATCGCCGAAGTCACGGCACGCAAGGGGGACGTTGCGCAACAGGGCGCAAAGGTGATGCCATTCTCGCTTGCCGCTACCACTCACATTTTTACGAAGACCGCAGACGGCGGGATCCAGCAGGTCGTCACGAAGCATCATGATCCGAAGCAGGTCTCCCTGATCCTCAGGCATCTGACCGGAATCGCCCAGCAGTTCGCGGCGGGTGACTTCGAGGCGCCGGAGCAGATCCACGGTGGCGATATACCGGGCCTCGCTGCCCTGCGGACAGCCCAGCCGGGCAAACTGAAGATCCACTATCGAGACTTGCCCAATGGCGGCGAAATCGTGTAATGCTCGGACGAGCCTCGCCTTGTCGCCGCGCTGCACGTGTGGTTCGATGCGCAGTTGTCCGATCATGGCCAGGCCGCGATGGCCCGGCACGATTCCGGCATGATGCATCAATATTCAATGGACGCTTCGACAGCTCAATAGGCCGCGAAGGTGAACATGATCGATCCTTCCGATTTCTTCAGTGAACATGCGGTGGCGGTCATGCGGAAGTGGCCGGACGCGCTGCGCGATTCAGCGCTGGTACGATGGGGGCACTTACGTATTCAATCGCGGACAGCGGGTCGAGTTGGTCTACCGGACGCAAAGCCGTTGATAGCGGCCACCCGAATCTCATGGAGTGTCAAGTGAGCGCGGAGATGCCGGACGCGGTCGGCCGTAGTCGACCCGATATAGATAGTCCGTTCCGCTTTCGTTGATACTTGTTGCACTGGCAGCTTGCTGCCAGTGCAGGCGGAACATGCACCCGCGGGCTACGAATAAGTCGACCCAAACGCCTGGACGTTTGCCGCTTTAGCTTCGAGTCCGCGGGTGCGCTTGCGCTCGTCAACGAATACTCTGGGTTCGCCGTCGCACCGGCTCACTATATTGCCTTCGCAGAGCACAAGCATGCATGTCCCTACTGGATAATCTATCACTCTCAGGGGGCCTTCACTGATCGCTTACGCTGTTGCGCCATCCCGAGCGATTTGCTCCGCTCAGACCGCAGAGCGCAAGCATGCGTTCCCTAATGACCCTGATCGAGCAGCGACGTGAACTGGTTGGTGACAAGACGCGATTCACTAATCGCTTGTGCAATACGCTCAAGCAGTATTATCCGCAGGCGCTGGAATGGTTCGAGCATATCGACACGGTGCTGTTCTGCGACTTTATTGCCCGGTGAGTGTAGGCTTGTTTCAAGTGGCCGACAGGCATCCCCACCGGCAGCGAAGGGCGATCGGGTTGGTTCGGTAGTGCTCGCGGCATCGACTATGTGTGTCACGTCACAGCGTACTGCGGACGCTCGATTGTCCCTTTCCGACTTTTGTCGAGCGGCCGTAGATGGCCGACACCGGCAGCGCTTTCGGCGCCAGATCTTTCAACCGAATCCGCGCCTGCCGTCGATCTCGCAGTGACACAATTGTTGTCGCAACTGTGACGGATTTATTGCGAACTACGGGTGTGCCGCTAGCGGTGCCGATGGCACCGCTTTCGCGAGCCAGGTTACGCCGTAAAGCTGGTTGATAGCTCCAAGTCGAAAGCGCGTACAACTGCTGCGGGCTGCGGTTTCCGCCCGCACTACGAAGAATGGGGACGACCATCATCGGGAAAGCCACCAATAAGATAAACCGTGGCACCAGCGGACACCGGCACGATCAGTATGACGTGCCGGTGGCGAATGTACATCGTGTGTTGCCAGTCAGCCCTCGCGAAGTCGTTGAACTGCTTGCTCTCTTTCCTCGCCGCACCGATGTCGCGATGCCGGCACACGTACCGTCGTCGCCATCCTTGCCGGCTCTCCAGGAAGCGCGCACAGCAGGGTCCGCGACCAGCACACAGCGCGCTATTCTGGTCTCCCCTTGGGAATTGGCGCAGTCACTGAGTATTCGCCGCAACGGAGAGGTCTGATTTCTCATCTCGCGCTACTTCTATTCGGGCTTGTCGGCCGGACCATAAGCGACAGACGGTTCTCTTCCGGTATTGGCGATATGGTCGATGAGCGCGAAGAACGGGTCCACCGCATACCCGGCAATGAACGCGAGTGCGAGAGGCGAAGCCGAAATGGAGCTGTCCATGAACTTGTCGAATAGCCCGATCACCGTGCCCACGATCGCAGCGACGATCACGCGCGCGTGATTGGAACAGCGCGCATGCGACGCGTGATAGGTGTAGCTTCTGGTTCGGGCGCACAGGTCCCGAAGAATGAATGCGAACGTGCCAAGGACCGCGTATAACACCGGCAGTAAATACGCGATGATTGCGCTCCAGAAAAAATCGCTGGTGTGTTCAGCATTCTGCGCCATTGCCCGAATGTCCTGATACACCGCGAGTTTTTCCATGCCATCGTCGATGGCGTGCTCGGGTCCTTTGGGCTTGGGGTCGTCCGTGTCGGCATTGCTCCACCAATTCTTTGGGAGCAGCATCGGCAGGGTGACTTCGAGATTTTCTCTACGGGTCGAAGCGTTCGCCATCCACGGCGACTCGTAGGGGTTCTCGCTGCCATGAAGGGAGAGCCGTTCGAGCCAGATTGTTTCCGCGTAGAGCTGGCGGTTGTTGCGCGCGAACTCCTGAAGCTGTTCCTTTATGACGAGAACAGAGGGTGTCAGCGCCAGATCGGCGTCGATCCCGGGTATCTCCCCGGAGACACGCGACATGCCTTGTTTGGCCGAGACTGGCGTTAGCGGAGTTTTTTGAAGGGATTCGAAGGCATCGCATCGACTTTTAGTCGAGGTAATGGAAATGCGCTGCCGTTCCAGGGCCTCGTGGAGCGGAATGGCGATTTTGTCGTTCTTGTCGATCAACGCCTTGCCGCTCTCCGAAAGCTTCGAGTCGACGAACATGACCATGGAGGCGGGCACAATGATCAGCGTCAGCAAGAGCGCCAGCGAGAAATAACGCCGTGCCGCTTTCCTCGCCGCCTTCATGACTTTCGGATCGAGCGCCTCCGCGGTGACGGGCTTGATTGCGTTAGCCAGATCGCTTTGCGCGCAATACAGCTTCGCTTGAAGTGAAGCGGCCCAGTCGCCGCGCATTTGCGCTTCGCGAGCCATCGCAATCGTTTCTGAAATCTCGAGTTGGATCGGTTTTCCGGCGCGAGCGGCATAGGCCAGCATCCTTTCGGAGTCTTCAAGGAGCTTGACGACGGATGGCCCCATAAAGTTAGGACTGGACATGATCAACCTCGAAGTGATCGCTGTTGGCAAGGTACGAGACCTGGATCGCATCCCTTAAGCATCCATCGTGCCAATCAGCCGACGCCTTGATCCAGCGGACATGCCTGGCGCATCATTCAAATCGGTGTGCCAGGTGTTGCCTCGCGACCAACGCTTTTTCGGATCATGCGTTCGGCGGATTGCGTCGGTGCGGAGGGCACCGCGACGCGCAACGAGCCCAGTTCCGCCTGATACTGACGCCAGTGCTCGCTCGTGCACCAGACTTCTCGCAGCATCCGCAAAAGCGACGCCGCATGTGTGTCGCGGGCGAGGCGCGATCGCATGGCGAGCGTCCGGCAATCGTCGTCAGTCTCGATGAGCGCCGCGTAGCGAGCGTCGGTCAGGCTGGAGGCGAGGCCCTGCGAGGACAGCGCGTCTCGCGCGAAGGCCGCGTCGCCGATCGCAACGGCATTGCCGAACTCGGCCCACTGCATCGACGCAGGCCGGGAGCCGGTGCAGTGCCAGGTCCGCGTGGCGAGGTCGGCGACAGCCCAGCGCGCAGCGCCATTGAGCAAACGCTCACATACTTCGGCCCCGCTGCCGGCCAACATGTGGCCGCGGCCGACGATTCCGATCGTCGTGAAGTGCGCACCAGCCGCTCGATACAGGTAGCCGTGCGGCAGCGCGGCCACCATGAGCGGGGCGATGGCGCGCCGCGCGTCGCAGTCGATTGCGAACGTCCGCGCGACCCAGGGGCGGCGGCAGCGGTAAACATGCGTCGCGGCGACCGCGCGGCGCCCTGAGGCGTCGACGATGCGGCTCTCGCGCCGCCGGTGCGTCGAATCTTGCTCTGCCGGCCAGGCCGGCGCACGGCGCGGCAGGAATTCGATGCGCCGGTTGCGCATGGCGAGGGCGAGCAATGCGCGCTCAAGCGCTGGCCGCTCGAGATGAGCCGCCGGGGCCGTGTCGATGATCTCGGGCTCCGGCGAGCGCCACGCGATGGCTCTCGTGCGAACGAACTCACGCACCCCGAGATCATGTGGATGAACCCCGAGTTCAACGAGCTCCGCAATTGACTTCATGGGCACCGCCTCGATCCAGCTCGCGTCGGCTTGCGAGGCCGCCTTGAGCGGCGGCGTCACGAAGACGCGCTCGTGCCGCGCGCGCCACAGCGCGCAGGCGAGCGCTGCCGGACCCACGCCAATGATGGTGAGGCCGGCTTCGTTCGAAAGCGGATCATCGTCCGGCATCGGCGCGCGCGGCGCGCCGGTTCTCGCTCGACGCGTGCTCAAGGCGGATCCATGGGCGTGAAGCGCGCATCGCCGATGGCGTCGAACACCACGAGGAAGCCTGCGCCGGCAACTGCCTGCATTGCCGGCAACAAGCCGCCGGGCTCAGCGATCATTGCCGACCTCGCCTCGTTGATTTCAGCCGCGCCGGCCGGCAGCCCTTGCGTGTATCCGCTATGCAGTTGGCCCAGCGTTTGCACGTAGAGCGTTTGCAGGGCCGCGTGCGCCGCGTTGTCCGCCGGCGGCGCGGCGAGGTTCGGGCTCACCAGGTAGTCGGCGACCGCATGCCGGCCCAGCCACTCCTGGATGAACTCGAACGTCTCGAAGTGATCTTCGCCTTCGGCCATGACCGTGCGCACCGTCTGCTGGTCCTCGTTGGTGCCGTCGCGCGCCAAGGTAGCAAGGATGCGCGCGTAGAGGCCGTCGATCGACTGCGAAGGCGCTTCGAGCGCAAGGTACCCGACAATTGCCTCGGGCGTGGCCGCGCTCGGCGTCCACGGCGTGCTTCCTTGTCCGGGCAGCACGCGCGCAACATGCAGCGCCGGCTCGAACGCTTGCTGCGCACGCTGCGACATCGAAGCGATCACGCCATTGACCGCGCGCAGATGCTGCATCTCGCCGATGGCGATGCGCATCAGCTCGGCGCGCGCCGCGGTGATGTCATCGCGCAGTGTGCCCACCGGCGCATCGGTTCGCAGCGAGAACGCCGCAGTGAGGTAGGTCTGCATCACGGCCAGTTCGACACCGGACGCGTAGCGCAACTGTGCCATCAGTTGCTGCGCGTTATCGAACGGTGATGCCGTGCGCACCTGGGCAAGGTAGGGGCCGAGATTCTCGCGCCCTTCCAGAACGAAGTTCAGCTCTTGCCAGCGCGCATTGATTTCGTAGTGGTCCAGCTCGGAATCGGGCAGATCGACAGTGGCCGGTTGCGGCAGTACGTCTGCGACACGGGCCGCGCGCTCCCACGGCACATCGGCATTCCATTCGGGAGCCGTGGCACCTACCGCCGGCTCGGGCGGTCGCGCAATGTCAGGGTGATTCGAGGCCCAGTAGAAGCAGGCGCAGTCCCGGAAGTCGTGCGTCCACGGGCTGCACAGCGATTGAGTCAGCTCTCCGGGCACGAACATGCCGGCGAGCGCGCCCTTATCGTCTAGGTAGCGCTGGCGGGGCCCGGTCAGCGTTCGCGACGTCGCCCCGCGTTTGAGCGTGACCGTCACCGGCGTGCCTTCCGTAAGCAGTCGAACAGCGGTCCAGACATCGGGTGGATTGCCATTGGAGTTCGTGGCGTTGAGGTCGGCAATCTTCAACGTGCGTTGACCCAGTGGGCCAAAGGTGCCTTGCAGTGCAGTGATGGTCCAATGGCGGCTCTGCTCGAGGTCACTGGCGATCGCGCCGTAGGTGCTCGCGCTCGCCGCGTCCAGCGCGCCGGCGTTTTGTGCGACGCCAACGCCGTCCTTATCCACGGAAACCACGTTGATCCGGTCGCCTAGAAGATCGACTTCGAGGAACGGGAAGAAGCGCCGCTCCAGGTTGCGCAGGTCGCATTCGAGTCCCGGAAAGCAGTTGCCGACGCCGGACTCGAGCAAGGTCGAGACCGGATTGCCAGTAACCGGGCTTGCAAGCACCGAGGGCGTGCTCGCGCTCGAACTGCGGCGCAGCGCCGCGACGTTGCGCGGCAACAGTTTGACAGGGCTGCCCACTGCGTCCCCCTTCGAAGATGAGTCAAGTGTGGGAGGTCGACGCGCAGGCGTCGAACCAGTCCGGGTGGCTCGTGCCCAGTTCGCAATAGGCCGCAAGGCAGAATTCGAGCCAGTTGCGAATGAAGTCGCACGAGGCCTCGGTGCGCTGCGCGGCCTCCTGATGACAGCCGCCCGCACAGAGATAGCGAGCCCAGCAACTCGCGCACTGGGTCTGCGCGTGCACATGGCGCTGCTGTAGAAAGCGCGTGCGGCGCTCGCGCTCGAGACCGTTCGAATCGCCGACCTTGAAGTCTGCGTTGCCAATCGCGCGATGGCAGGTGTACCAGTCCCCGTTGGCGGCGACGGAGTGATAGCCGCCGCCCGCGCCGCACGGGTAGGGGGAGCTCGCCCCACGGTGCAACTGCTTCAGTGCAACTGCAAGGTTGGTGAGCCGCAGCGCGCCTCCGGCTGGAATACGCGCGAGCTCTCTGCGCGCCAGGTCCGACAAGGAGCGCAGGTAGACGGGCCAGTCCGCGTCTTGCAGCGCGCCTGAGCCTTCGGGGCCACGGCGCAGCGGTGCGAAACCGACTTCTTCGAACCCGAGCGACAGGATCGCATCGAACGCGCGCGGCAAGTCGAGCTGCATGCGCGTGATCGTCGCGCGCGCGGCGATATGCGCCTGGCCGGGGGCGGCGAGCAGTGGCGCGATGGCTTCCCGCAGCCGTGCGTGGCTGCCCGCGCCGTTGCCGGGGCCGCGAACGAACGGGCGCAAGCGTTCGTGAGTGGGCGCGTCGCCATCGACACTGACCGTCACGGCAAAAGGATGGCTGCGCAGCAATTGCCGATCGTCGCCGTCGAGCAATGTGGCGTTCGTTGTGACTGAAAAGCGCACATCGAGGCCGGCGCGCTTCCCGGCATCCGTTGCGTACGCGACGGCCTGGTGCACTAGGTTGCGGTTGACGAAGGGCTCGCCGCCCAGGAATCCGATGGTCAGCGGCGCATCGGCGTCGGCTGCGGCGAGCAACTGGTCGATTGCCGCACGCGCCGTTTCCCAGCGCATGGGCTTGGGCTGCGCGCCTTCGAAGCCGCCGCGCGCGGCGTAGCAATAGCTGCAAGCGAGGTTGCAGCTCGAACTGACGTTGAGCGAGATGCTCTGCGGAGCCGGCACGACGACCTGCGAGAGCGAGCCTGCCGCGGCGCCGTCCAGCAGAAGCGTATCCGCGACGGCACTCACGAGACGGTCGATCTCTTCGTCTGGCTCGCCGTTACCATCCGCGCCGGCGAGGTCGTAGATGCGCGAGCCTGGCACGAGCAAGACATGGTCGCCAACGCGCGAGCGAAAGCGCCGTACGAGTGGCGCGTCGGGTGGTGCAGGCAGCGGCGCAGGCGGGTCGGTGAGTCGCTCCATCACGGCTGCACCCTGCGTACGCGCGCGAGCACCTGGTCGCGACGCCGCTGCGCGCGCGCGGAGAGCGGACTGCCGGCCGGACGCGGAGCCGCTGCTGCGGCTTGTGCCACCGCTTGCGGTATCGCGCCCGTGCCGGTCTCGGTCTGGCTTACCCAGTCCATCAATAATTGGTACTGCCAGGCGGACAGGCTGAGCGGGAGGGCGTTGGACTGGCGCATGAAAGGCGGCATGGCCATCGTGGTCACATCGGCGGTCTCGTTCGCCCTGATTTCGAACGGGCCGCGAATCAAGGCCCGCAGGCGCCCCGGGTTCTTGAGGATGAATGCGACCAGGGCCTGCAGATCGGACAGATACCGGTGTCTCGACCGCGCGTGCTGGGTCATCGGCAAAGGAACGTCGTTGCTCGGAGCCAGCAGTGCGTACATGGGATTGCGCAGCGCGTCGCGGCCGCCGGCAGCATGCGTTGCGTCGGGCGTCGTGTCGTTGGCAATGGGCTCTGGCTTGAGCTGGGCGCCGGTGAGCGTCGCCGCGCGTTCGGCTCGCCAGCAGTCGACGTTGAACAGCGACATGGTTTCGTAAATCCGCTCGAAGAGATTCTCGACCCAGGCATCCCGCTCCGGCGCCGACATCGCGGAAGAGCGCGCGGCGGTGTCGCCCGCGCGGTCGTTGATCTCGTCAGCGAGGGAGACGAAGGGTCGCCGGTCCGGGGCGAAATCCGGCGGCGCAACGAAGATCGACGCCGCCGCCGTGAGCGTGTGGCCGCCTTGCGGTAGCGGGAGCCGGACTTCGATCCGCGCTTCGCACGTGTCGTCGACGACGCCCAGTGAGGCTTGATTGCCGACGCTTGCGCCGTCGTAAGTGTCGGATGGCGCGTCGGGCGCCTTGGTTACAGCGATCGCCCCGGCCCAGCCCGCGGAGGGGTCGAGGAAGGCGCGCGCGGCGTCCACGGGTGCGAAACGGTTGCCCCGGCGCGTGGTGGGCTGAGGCGTCGCGGTGTTGGGCGGCCCGTAGAAGTGACCCTGCGCCGGTGTGAAGCGAAGCCGGATGACGGCGACGTCGACGGCATCGGCCCAAGGCGTGCTTCCGGGCGCCGGCTGCGATCGCGAACGCAGCACCTGCACCGAGCCAAGCGGAATGCTGCGGCCTTCCGGGATCATTTTCGGTTGTGCGTTCGGGGGGCTCGTCGCAAGCAGCAGTTTCGCGCCGTGATCGTCCGCCCCGACATCCACCGGCGCAAACGTGCCGAACCGAAGCGCCGGGTTGCCGGTGCGTCGCGCCGCCTTGCCGTTCATTGCCGTCACGCTGAATTGCAGAGCGCTGAGCGCGATGTCCTCGGCAGTCAGCCGATCAGGCGTCAGCGAGACTTCCCGCCAAGTCGAGGGCGCACTGCCCGGTTCGCCGACGAGCGCCCACACTTCGACAAAGGGTGCCACGGGGCGGATCATGGCGCCGTCCCTGAAGCGCAGACTGGCCGGCAGGTGCGGTGTGACCGTCGCGTCGGCTTCCACGGTTAGCGACCAGTCAGGTGCCGCCACCGTCTCGCCGTTCGACCTTGGATCGGGCGTGGTCTCCCAACGATACGAATCCTGCGGCACGCTGCCCCCGCCGAGCCGCGCAACGGCGAACGGCGGGTTCAAGAACAGGTCCTGAATCACTTCGGCCATGTTCGGTCCTCCTGGGTCATGGGCGCGGGTTCGCGATCGGCCCTTCGGCCCCGTGAACGGCGTTTGAATAAAGAAGCTGCACCGGCAGAAGGGTCGTTCTCGGCGGGTCGCTGATCTCCTTGAAGACCAGCGCTAGGTTTGAGGCGGCCTGGAAGATCGGCTGGTCGCCGACTTCCCGGCCTTGCCTGGAGGACCAGCCGAGATAGTCATTGTTGTTCTTCTCGATCGCGTCGTTGACGTCCGGGTCGGTGCGGAACTCGTTGACTTCGTGATATAGCGTTCCCACTACGCTCTTCCACGACTGATCAAACGAAACGATTCCGTTCTCCTTGTTGCCCGGAAGCATTTCGGAGTACACACTGGCCGAGTAGTACAGCGTGCGTGTGGCGCCGCCTTGGGTGAAGTGAACTGAACCATGATAGCCGCCCAGCCCCTCAAGCGAACTCGCCCCCTGAAGCTCGAGTATCGTTCCAGCCGGCAGCAGCAAATTGAAGAGGCACGTATCGAGGTTGCTGTCCTGGATGAGCGCTGATTCCAGCAGCGCGACCACCTGGTCTTGCACGTTCTTCTCGGTCATCTTTTCGGGCTTCGCTGCGTTGAGAATGACAAACTCACGCTGTTCGCACGCGAGCGCGGCGCCGGGGAAATACTGCTGCATGACGTTGTTCATCTGCTTGTGCTGCATGGCATGCCCGATCGCCGCGTCGATGAACTGAATATCGCTCTGCACCCAAGAACCGCTTCCACCCAGAAAAATGTTCTGAAACTCCATGCTCGGGATCACTTTTCCGCCATGAAACAGCAGGTCTTCGAGCGGTGCAGGATTGACGCCAGGTGCAATGGCTTGCGGTTCCGGCCAGTGTTGACCAGGGAGTTTGGAACTCACGAAATACTCGCGCTCTGCCTTTGAGCCAGGCCTCGCTTGAATTCGCATGGGCATTTGCTTTGGATAGGCGGCCATATTTCCGCTCCTGATTGATGTGGGCGTGATCGAATGCGGCAGGACTTACAGCGAGCGACAGTTTTCACAGTCACATCGACGGCGGGTTGAGCACAGCAAAAAACTTGACGAAAGCCATGACGTCACGTTGAAGGGACACTTGCCGCGCGTCAACGGCGGATTCTCGGCAATCCGGGTGTGGCAGCTTTCGAAACAATGATGCTATCGCCCACTCAATACGTTACCTTTCTTTAAATAAAATTGATCTTTAGTGCCAATTTAGAATTTGTTGTAAGCGATGCTTTTTTATCCGGCAAACGATTAATTCATCAACCTATGTGTGTGTCCGCACAGACTTCCTGTCCTTCGTCTCCCATGGAGTCGGACTGCGAGCATGCCGCGAGGAAGATTGTCGCGCGTACTGACAAAGTTGCGTCGTTTTTCTTATGTCGATCAGAAGCAGGTGCTGAATCAGCTATTAAATCGGAGAGAAAGTTATTTAACAACAAGCGCTATTGTTCGCTTCCGCACACAGAGAATAGATTTTCTGTGTATCACGACTCGCGATTTTCTAATCTTCTCGTCGAAGGCCATCCAAAAATCAAGCCCGGATCACTGGTGCGGGAGTGCTTCTGGGGGCATTCTTCGTTCCACTCCAGTGTTCGTCACGCTTGCGTGAATCTGCTGAGGAGGACGAGTCTCGCCCGAGGATGTCGTCCAGATCGTGTATCGAGAAAATATGAGGAGAGAGACATGTCACGCAATCTGAGCGACGAACCTTTGCTGCCGACAAATGACATTCAAGGCGATATTCTGGCTGGTCTAATCAAGCAAAACGAACATCTTCTTTTCTTCAAGATATCGGACGTGAAGCGTTTCAAAACCTTCCTTCGTTCGTTGCATCTGACGAGCGTCGACGAAGTACTCGCACAGGATGAGATGATCAGAAAGAGCAGGAACGGCACCGGTAGAAAACTGCTGCCCACTCCGGGTCTCAACATCGCTTTCACATTCTCTGGACTGAGCGTACTTGGCATTCGTGATATCGACCCAGGATCGGCGAAGGCTTTCATCGAAGGCATGGGCAAGCGGGCGGACCAGATGACCGATCCGCCCACAACGTCGTGGACTATCCTGCGCCCAGACGCGAATCTCCACGGAGTCTTCGTTGTGACCGGCGCCAGCCATGCTGAAGTGGCGGACATTATCTCTCTGCGTCTCGCTCCACCAAACGAGAATGGCTGGACGCTCTTGCACACGGAGGAAGGCCAGGTACGTCCTGCACCTGTTGCTGGTCACGAACATTTCGGCTACGCGGATGGCGTGTCGCAACCGGGTGTGAAGGGGAGAACCTCTGCCAACGTCGCACTCACACCGACAGCTACTGGTGCGGATCCCTCGCAAGGCCAGAAAGGCCAGGATTTGCTGTGGCCCGGTGAGTTCGTCTTTGGGTTTCCCGGCCAGAATCCGCAAGCCGCTTCGCTGGAAGTCAAGGGAGACGATATAAAGCCCCCCTCGCCGTTCATGGAAAACGGTGCATATCTCGTGTTCCGGCGTCTCGCGCAGAAAGTTCCTGAGTTCAATCGCTCAGTCAAGCTTGCCGCACAAAGCATCACTAGTGCGGCCAACCCGATGAATCCAGATTTACTCGGCGCACAGATGGTTGGCAGATGGAAAAGCGGTGCAGCCATCATCAAGGCGCCGCTCGTTGACAATCCCACCATCGCCGACGGGACGCCCGATGTCAACGATTTCGAATTCGACGGCGACCGGCAGGGCTTCAAGTGCCCGTTTGCCGCGCATATCCGCAAAGCGTATCCACGCGACGACGTCCCGGGCAAGCCAAACGTCAAGGACAAGAAGGAGATCGACGCGGCAGAGGCGTTTACGCAGTCTCACCGCATGCTAAGACGTGGCATTGCTTTCGGCCCTGAAGTGACTGAAGAGGAGGCGCTGAACGAGCAATCGGCAGGTGGCGACAAAACGCGTGGTTTGCTTTTCAAGTGCTACATTACGTCGATTGAGAACCAGTTCGAGTTCGTTCAGCAATCGTGGGCGAACAACGTCAACTTCTCACAACCAGAAAGCGGTATTGATCCCATCATCGGCCAGTCCCATGAAACGCACCGGTTTTTTGCCGGTGCCGCGCCACAATCACTACAGCAAAGCGACAAGCCGCAACTCGAGCTGGAGAGTTTCGTGACACTGGAAGGTGGTGCTTACTTTTTCGCGCCCAGTATCAGAAAGCTGCGCGGGATTGTTTAGATTCCGACTGATAGGAGCGAACGCGAGTAGCCGCCATGCCAGAAGGCGTTTCGGGAAAGCCGCATTCTGCGAAGCAAACCCGAAACGCCTTGCTTTGGTGACGAAACGAAAGCAGTGAAGCCTTCGAGGAGGTGGCAGCGCCAGCTCTGGGTCGTCGAGACTCCTTGGACGGCGGTGAGAGCGGCCAATCGTGCACGCGCCAGCTCGCTAACGTCTGCAAAGGAAAGTGCAACCGCCTCAAGGCTCCCGATCATCGACAGTCTGCCTAGGCCGATGGGACTAAACCGCTCGCGCGGTATGGGGCTCCGTCCAGCCTCTGGCGGCGAATGAGAGGTCAGTGGCGCCGGTGCTTATGTTGGTGACTGAGGCAATCCGCCTCGTTCTCCAGCAGGAGCCCCATCATGACCTCCTCCGATCCGGGCGTCAGCCCGCTGCGACGGCGCATGGTTGATGACATGCGCATGCGCAAGTTCGCACCCAAGACCCAGTCCGGGTATCTGCGTGCCGTACGCCAGTTCGCCAGGTTTCTCGGCCGCTCACCCGATACCGCGACCGTCGAGGACCTGCGGGACTACCAGCTGCATCTGGTCGATCACGGTACCTCGCCGGTGTCGCTCAATGCCGCGATCAGCGCACTGAAGTTCTTCTTCGACGTTACGCTCGGCCAGCCTGAGTTGATGGCCCGGATGCATCCGGTTCGTGTGCCCCGCAAGCTCCCGGTGGTACTCAGCCCCGACGAGGTGCGGCGGCTGACCGCAGCCGCCGGCAACCTGAAGCACCAGACCGCGCTGTCGGTCGCCTATAGCGCCGGCCTGCGCGCGAGCGAGCTGGTGGCGCTGAAGGTCAGCGACATTGACAGCCAGCGCATGACCCTGCGCATCGAGCAGGGCAAGGGCCGCAAGGACCGCTACGCGATGTTCTCGCCGGTCCTGCTCGAACGCCTGCGGCTCTGGTGGCGCGTTGCCCGTGCCCAGGGCAGCATGCTTGACGGCGGATGGCTGTTTCCCGGCATGGATCCCGTCGACCCGCTCAGCACGCGGCAGCTGAACCGCGCCGTTCACGCCGCCGCCGAGGCCGCGCAGATCGACAAGCGCGTCACCCCGCACACCCCGCGTCACAGTTTCGCGACGCACCTGCTCGAACAGAAGGTCGACATCCGCGTGATCCAGGTACTGCTGGGTCACAAGCAGCGCGAGACCGCTGCGCTTTACGTGCAGGTCGCCACCGATCTCCTGCGCGAGGTCATCAGTCCACTGGAGCGTCTGCCTTCCGAGTAACGCGGCGCAGTAGCCCATGCTGGAGGTCGCGGACATCTTCCGCGCTCAGGGCCCGGCATGGCGACGCACGGTGTCGCTGAGCCTGGGGCAGCTGAAGGTCATGTCGGCCATCGAACAGTGCCGCACCGCGGCGCTGGGAGGGCACGTGTTGCGCTGCTCCGGCTGCGCGCGCACCGAGATCGCGTACAACTCGTGCCGCAACCGCCATTGCCCCCGATGCCAGGGCAGTGCCGCATGCCGCTGGCTCGAGGCACGCCAGGCCGACCTGCTGCCGGTCGAGTACTACCACGTCGTCTTTACGCTACCCGCGCCGATCGGCGCCATCGCCTGGTACAACAAGCAGGTCATCTACGGACTGCTGTTCGACATCGCCGCCGACACGCTGCGCACGATCGCCGCTGATCCCCGACACCTCGGTGCGCAGATCGGTGCCACGCTCGTGCTGCATACCTGGGGCTCGGCGCTCACGCATCATCCTCACGTGCACGGTATCGTTCCCGGTGGCGGCCTGTCACCGAATGGTGAGCGGTGGATTGCCTGCCGCCCTGGCTTCTTCCTGCCGGTGCGCATACTCTCACGCCTGTTCCGCAGGCGCTTCCTCGAAGCGCTGACGGAGGCACACCGATGTGGCTGGTTGCAGTTCTTTGGTGAGTATGCCGGACTCGCCGACCCGGCTGTCTTTGCCAGGTAGCTTGCGCCGCTGCGTGCCTGTGAATGGGGCGTGTATGCCAAGCGTCCCTTTGCGGGACCCGAAGCGGTACTCGCGTATCTCTCACGCAATACACACCGTGTGGCGATCTCCAGCCAGCGCCTGCTCGCGTTCGATGAGCGCGGCGTGACGTTTCGCTGGAAGGACTATCCAAGCGCAGGCAGCTGGTGCGGGTGCTGCGGGCAGCATGGTTTCGCAAGGGCTTTCAAGTGCGCTGAGCAACTACTTCGGTGGTGGTAACAACTTTTCGGGCGACTTCTCGGGATCGACGCCATTCTCGCCCAGCGGCTCTTACGACCCGACCACGTTCGGCCCGTCGGGCTATGGCGGGGGCTACACCTACCCCGGCAGCAACTCCTATGGCTTCACGATGTGAGGCAGATCATGGCAAACAACACCAGCAAGCCTCTCGGACCGCCGAACTTCGTGGACATCACGATCAGCCTGACCGGCGACGAGAACAAGCTCATCTCTGCGGCCATTTCCCGCGTGAACGAGGCCGGCTTGCTGTGCGATTTCATGGGACATGCCGGGCCGGGGCTCACGATGGGCATATTCAACAAAATCGCCGTCGCGTCCGCCGAGCAGTGGGACCCTTACGCCCAGGCGCTTTGCCTGCAGGCGGGCCTCCCATTTGGCGGCGGAGCGGGCACGGTGCAATAGCACAGCATGCTGTTGGGCTTGTTTCGGCCGTAAATAGGCGAGCGCTAAGCTTCGTTGAACGAGTAGAAATACGGAACCTCGAATTGATCGAAATCCGGGGCATCGAGCGAGGGAAGAGCCTCTTCAAACACGGCTTTGGCCGACGATGCGTCGTGATCTTTCGCATTCGAGATAAAGCTCTTCAGCGCGGTCTGAATGAATTCTCCGAGGTGGGCCCCTAACTGCAAAAGGTCATTCATCATTGTTTCCGCACCGGTGCGCCAATCGCCTGGGTCAACCTCGTGAAAGAATGCCAGGCCGGCCATTGCGTCGGATGAGTGGTACAGCATGTTTCCATCCAGTTCCCCGCAAACGAATTCAAATCCGGCATTGTTCTCGGCGAGGACCTTTAGTCCTGCTTCCCAGTGCTGCACGCCGGGATAGTGCATCGCGTGGCCATTGCGCGCGCCATTCAACCATTTGCATTTCGATGCCGCGGAGTTGAAGGCCGAGAGCAGCGCGGGCCCAATTCGGTCGGGCACATGCGGAAAGCAATAGGTGCTTAAGAAGGCGTGGATCTCCTTCGAATTGAGCCTCCGTTGCGCCTCATAGATCTTGCCAGCGAGGATGCGGCAGAAGAGTGTCGCCTGACACACCGCGGCCGCCGTTTCGGCTTCGGTGCTGTCGTCACGCTTAGTTTGAACCGCGTACATCATCTTCGTTAGCGCCATCGTCTCGTTAAAAATATGACCGAGAAGATGCAAGCTGTAGCAATCCGCTTTGGATAGTTCCGCGATCGCAGCGTAAGGAATGATGACGCGCTTCAATGCGACACTTTTTGCCATTGAATTCTCCCAGTGCATTCAATGCGGCCCCCACAACGAAGCGCGTACCGGATACGTCATCGGCGCTCTTCTACCACGCTGGGACGCCTTGCATCAGTTGCAGCTGTATGACGTGCAGTAGTGGTTGTAGGCATTGCCGCGCGAGTCGGTGCCGTATACGGACCGGTTGCCGTTGCCGTAATTCTGGATAGTCTCGTTCCAGTGCTGGCCGCTCGCCGCGGTGCCATTGATCTGCGTCGTGTTGCCGTAAGTGTTCGACGTCTGATTCCACTGCCGGTCTGCGCGTTGTAACCGTTGACTGTGGTCATGCTGCCCATCCGGTTGACGGTGTACGAGTTGCCGCTCGAATCGTTGCAGGTCTGCATGTTCGGACCGCCGAAGCAGTTCGCGTATGCCGCGCCGGAAACAGCAACGGCACCGCACAGGATGGCGATGTTAAGCATCGTTTTCATGGAGGTCTCCTCAAAAGGACGAGCTAAATTAGCAGGATTCAGGCGGAAAGCCTATCCGGTACGTCGCCACGGGATCCGCGCCACCCGGCCCCTATCTCGGTTACAGCAGTAAGCGCATCGGGGTTGTACCGACACACTACGAGTACATCGGCACCGTCGCGGGAGTTTGGCCAACGGCGAAGGCATTCGGCGTTGTCATTGAGAGCGGAGTCGTCAACATCGGCGACACGCTTGCCATCGAAGGATCGATCTATTTCGAGGAACAGCCCGTGTCCTCCATCCGGGTGAACAACGCGGAGGTCCAATCTGCGACGATCGAGGACCAGGCCGGCTTTCCGAGCGGCGAAGGCGGCGCAAAGATCCGTGAGGGGATGCGGGTGTACGTGGTGCGCCGCGACAGTGCCGCTTTGGCGACGGAGGCATAAAATCCAAGTTGCCTCACCGGCGTCGCCATCGGAAAACGACTTGGCGGCGCCTGTCACCGCCCTAGTGCAGGCCGCGCATGTCGTCCAGCAGCGTTCCACACCATGTCGAACAGCGGGCCATAGATGTCGGGAGACGACGTGACAAACGATTCCACGAAAAGCTCGGGCAGATAGAGGTTCGCGTAGTATGTGGGCACCACTGCCGGGCCACCGTGAATTGCCGACATCATGGAGTTGCCCGCTTCCAGCGCAGCTCCCCCGATATCCACGAATGAGAGCATGACGAACGCCGGACCATCGACGCCAAGCTTTGTCTGAGTTTCAATCAGCGCTTGATGATGGTGTTGCTTCACGAGTGCGTCTTCGAATGCTCCAACCCATGCCACTTGCGAATGGTTCGATTGCACGGGCATTACTGTCTCTATGCTTCCGTTCCTGAAAAGCTGAGTATAGGAAAACGTCTCGTCAACCGCTGAGATGCTCATGGCTCCGTCCAGGTTAATGCGGGAGCCCCAGCCGCCTGCAGCCACAGGCGGCCGCAGCTGTTGCGCTACACCGTGCAGATCGCCTATAGCAAAATTCAACGTTCCAAGGATGGAAGCCATCGGAACGATATGTAGCACGCCGACAGGCCCTTGCCTCAGAGGTGCCGATAGCGGGCGTTGACGCAGTCCGGTAATGCGTTCTTCCCGAAACGCCCGCACCTTCTCACTTGCCGTCGCACTTTGAAGAAAAGCGCTGCGCAATGTCGTGATGTCCATCGGATCGATGCCAGTAGAGGTTCGGGAATAGAAAACGCCGCTTTTGCGTACGCGGTGTGGCGCCTGAAAACTCGGCGGTGTGCGCACGACAACGACGTGCCCGCCATCCGGCATGTCGACGGCCACGAGGTGCACGCCGGGAACCTTGGGCTCGATGAGGTCGGTCAGTGCCGACTGCAGGGTGAGAAGCGCCTTGTCCACGTCATCGAGTTCGATCGGCTTGAAATCCGTGATTACGCCACCTTGCTCGACAGCCCCCAGGATCAAATCACCGCCCCGGGTGTTCGCGAACGCGACGACGTCAGCAGCAAGGCTCGCCCGCGCGGCTTGGTCGGCCGGGAAGTCACGCTTGAAGTCGAGCGTGTGCGATTCGGGGATCTGGTTGTCCTTGAGCGCTTCGAGGTCGGCGAAGGTCACGTCTCGCAGGTCAGCTTTATTCAGCATGGCTCAGCTCCCCCAAATCAGCGCAGCTTTTTGAACGCGTCCGCGAACGCCTTCTCGATGTGCTGTTTCGCTTCTTTCATCGCGGTGCTCCGGAGCTCGCCATAGGTGCCCGCGGAAGCCCCGCACCCCGCGCACGAAACCTCAAATGAGTCCGCAGCGTCATCAGGCCACGAAAGCTGTGTGCCGCATTTCTTGCACTTGAAAGACACGGAGATCTGATCGTTGGACATCCTTGACCACCGGAAGTAGACAGCTTGGTTAGCAGCGGCACAGCGTTGTCTTTCGCCGGCCGCACACGAAACGCAACGAAGATGCTTTTCTTACTGCGCGCGCGATTCCAGCGCCAAATTCAGGAGAACTTGCAGGTCGTGGCGGATCGTCTCAGCGTCGATCGAACCAAGATCACCCGAGCGTTTCGAGATGCCGTTTTTGCCCGGACGTTGGTCGTAGTACGAGCGGAACTCAACGTCTCCATCCTCGAGCAAGGTTACGGCGTAAGCGCTATCGTCGGAGGCATTGACGCGCAGACGGGTGCCCTGCGTGGCGTTAAAGTGCAGGTTTACGTTGCTGCGACCGTGCCCGTCTTTGGACAAGGGCTTGAATGTAGCGTCGCGCCCGCTTCCTCTCAGCGCGGCGACAAAATCCTCGAACAGCGGGCTCACAATGTGTTCGACGGAACTGGCGAATGACAACTCTCGCTGTCCCGCTTCAGTCTTTTCGTTTTCTGCCGCGTCTACCGCGGCCTGACGTTCAGCCGCTACGCGGCTATCGTGATGGTTAATTAGCTTGGCAAAACCGTTCATATCTCTCTTCTCGTTTTGCTATCCGTTTTCGAATTTGACCGCCAACCCCGGACAGTTCGGTTGTCCCAGATATATGGGGCCAACTCTAGACGCTTCAATCTAAGGGTAAACTCGATTCACTCCGTTGCGGCATCCACCGCCGCAAGATCGAAAAGCTGCCCGCCGATTTGTTGGTATTTATGTTGGTATGACGGGTTGTGCCATGAACGTGTTTGCATCCTGAACACGATGCTGTACCTGAGATGGAGGTAGGCCCTCCGAGGTCCCGTTACTCCCGGGATCAGTGTGGTGGCAACCTGCTTATTGGCCACATGGTGTCCGATGTTTAGGTGGCGTGACTCTAGTCTTGGCTCGGGTATGGAACTTGGGAACTCTGCACGTGATGCCAAGGGAAAACCTTATAAGTGGAACCCACGAAGGGGGAAAATACCGATGCACATGCAGGGGGCGGATCACCCCGTACGAGCGTTGAAGGGCCTGTAATGGGCGTGGAGCAAAGGGGATGACTCAGCTCAAGGAAGGTTGTCGCCAACCGGGAAACCGGGAAGAGCTTTGAATCTTCCGCGTCGTTTTGCCATCGCGAGGTGGCATGGGAATGGCTGGGACGAGCCGTGTAAATGGAAACGTTTACGCACGGTTCTGTGGGCGGCTGGTGGTGAAATTCCACCGGCCGACCCGGCATGTCGACTTCGACAGATTCAAGTCGGGAGTGTCTTACAGGCCGATATTCGAGTCCGGCCCCCACAATGTTGCCCAGCGTTGCCCAGATGTATCAAGAAACCCATGCGATTCAGGGATTTGGCGTGGCGCGTTGCCCAACGTTGCCCAGATGGCTCGCCAAAGAAGCCTCGAGTTCCGCGCGGAACCACACACGGACCTTGAACCGGGTACTGTAGTGATTCACGTGGTGGCGCCGGCAGCGTGGCTCCTTTCCCTCTCTGGTGCGTCGAGCATCAAGCTCGATTGCCTGCAAAGAGGAGGGGGCGCGCGCCGAGCAGCTCCGGCTGCAGCGATTCCTGCGGGACTTCCCGGACCTCGCGGGCATTCGCTCGCCGACTTCAAGAGACCGCAGCTGGCGGACTGGCGCGACAGGCGTCTATCCGGCTACAAACGTGCCGATGGCACGAAGCCCGCGCGGTGGGCTCGGCGTCCGTGAAACGCGAGATCAACCTGATCCGCAACGTGTTCGCCGTCGCGCGCGATGAATGGCACTGGATGGAGCACAACCCGTTCAAGGGGCTGCGACTGCCGCCGACGGCGCCGCGCGCACGCCGCATAGACCCCTGGAAGGAAGCGCGGCCGATTGTCCGGTGGCTTGGATATCGCACCGGCCGCCCGCTGGAGACGAAGAGTCAGGACGTGGCGCTGGCGTTCCTCGTCGCGCTGCGCACGGCGATGCGCGCCGGTGAGGTGCTCGCCCTCGGTAAGGGTAGCCTCGACCTGAAAAAGCGCGTGGTCACGATCAAGCTCAAGATGCAGTATCTAACGGGCCAGCCACACAGGGTCCCGCTAAGCCGGGCTGCGGACAGGCTGTTGCGCCTCGTGGCTGACCGTGACCAGTGCTTCACGGTCACGTCGGCGTCGCTCGACACACTGTTCCGGAAGACCAAGACGTCACTCGGGATCGAGGACCCGCATTTTCACGACAGCCGGGCCGAAGCGCTGACACGGCTATCGCGCAAGGTCGACGTCATGACGCTCGCGAAGATCAGTGGCCACAAGGATCTGTTGTTGTTGCAGGAACACTACTATCGGGAAACCCCTGAGCAATCGCGGCGCGTCTCTGATGTACTGTGGCCCCGTTTTAGCGTCTTGTATTTGAAACGTTTGCCGTCAGATACGTAGCGTGCGGCGCCGCACCGACCGACGTGCGACGCGCTGCGACAGTCAGAGCGAGCTTGCAAATTATTGCGAGTAAACTTTTTGTGTAGAATCGCCGTTAACAGCGGTGTGACAGCACCTCTAAAACCTAACCCCGAAGGAGATTCCATGGTCATGAAAGGCAAGACCGGGAACATCCACGGAGTCGAAGTAAAGGCCCGGGCAGGCGTACAGCTCCCCACAACAAAGGTCAATGCAAGCTCCGCGGATGGTCGTAGGCAGATCGTTACTGCCGCCAAACGTGTTTACGAGCAACATCATTCCGTCATCCAGGCTCTCGCTAAGAGATGATTCTTGACGTGGATATGGTCGTGCTCGTGCACGACTTCATCCTTAGCCAGGAGCCGGGTCTCAATGGCAAAGCGAACAGGGGCGCCTTAGAGGGCGCCCTTGGTCGTATTGAGAACCGGGTTATCTACGATGGCTTGGAGGACGTTTTTGAAATCGCCGGGTTGTATGCAGAGGCGATTGCACGCGGCCACGCGTTCTCAGACGCAAACAAGCGAACGGCACTCGTTTCAGCTCTTACCTATCTTTTCATAGAAGGGTACGAAGTCGGGCGAACGCAGGCGCTCGAGGAGATCATGGTCGATATTGCCGAAGGCAAGCTCAACTACTTGGACCTCGCAAACATCTTCTCGTCGCTAGCCAAGAAGATTGACCCGGCTGCGCGGCTAAACCAGATAGGCAAATGATCCCCGCCTCGAGCGCTGCAGGCCGTCCAGGCGGTGAGAAGCGGCTCGTGCAAGCCCGCTTCGCGGTAGCGTCAACCGAATTTCACCGTTACGCCTCATCTAGACAGGTGGGCCTGTCATCCTTAGCGGAGAGGACAACCCCAAGAGAGCCGCCGGCGATGCCTTGCTGTAGCGATGGTGCGGGTTACCGTCGAGCGCCTGCGGCAGGCTGTGGCGTGACCGAAATGATGCTGGCGGTCGTGACTTCGCCGCGCAGGATGGTCGCGTTGATGCTGAGATAGACGGGCGTCCGGCCCCATTCGGCACTCTGAAGCAGGCCAATTTGTGCGCGGTCCAAACTGTGGTCCTGGAAGGTGGCAAGGAATTCCTTGCCATCCTGGACGCGACGCACGCGCAACTTCACGCAATCAGCGTCTCGCAAGTCGGTGCTGAGGATCGTGTACGTGCCATTCAGCTGAGCCTCTTCCGACTGCGTTCGTTTTGCCTGAGACAGGGTGCGAGCGGTGTCGCGATCAATGGATACGTCGTTCACCGCAAGCGTATTCGCGTCGCCCACGCTCTTCAGGAGCGTATGTCGAGCGCCGTCGAAATCTGTCCTCGCAGCCGCGATCGCCGAATTTGCGCCCATGGCGTTGGCGAGCGTCTCAAGCCGCTTCGTCTCTTCCTGGCTCAGCGCGATTTGCTTATCGGCATCGAGCTGGGCCTTCTTGTCTTCCGATCGCGCCTTCAGAAATCCCTTAAAGGCCACCACGCTTCCCGCGATGGCGCCTAGGCCTAGGACCGCGATCACGAGTTGGTCTGGCGTCATTTTGCTCAACAGTTCCGTGGAAAGCGTCTTTGCGAAATCGCCGAGATCAATGTTGATCAACGACGAGCCCTTGCTAACCTTCGCCTTGAATCGAAGCTTATTGCGTTCCGCACCGGTCAAGGTGCGCGAGTCAGGGCTGTCATGCACGAGGCGCGAATATGCGCGATTGAGTGCCGTCTGAATCTCGATGATCGCTTCGGCAACGTCCGAGGTAATCGAGCTGTTGTAGCCCGGCCCTTGGAGGCGGATGGAGACCTTCGGCCAATCGACAAACTCTAAGTTGTATGTAGCATCCGCAAGCTCGTTTCGCAATGCCCTTTCGAGCGCCGCGAAGGCAGTCTTGTCGTCCGTTATTTTGAGTGTTCGTGACGATGCCATATTTACCTTTTTGACGTTTTTCTGTGCGCTGGTCTGGCGAAACGTTGCGCATCCTAGCACTACTTTGGCAAATATGGGCGAGCACTCACGGCAACCAGGACACCCCTCGGATCCCGCGAAATCGGTGCTTATTCATTACGCATGAGCGCCCAATTGGCGCGGCTGGCGGATTTCCGTTATCGCTGCGTCGATCTGAAGACTGGCATCCGCGCCGCCTTCAGCTTCCCGCCTGCTTTCCGACCCGGTGACGATGCGAGACACGGACGCAGAATGCCTCGCTTTCAGAAAAATTCAACTACTGTCTGGCGATTTATGATGATAATTAACATCGTAAACACCTGTGGCTGGGCGTAATCATCCTGCCATTCTGGAGGCGCACCATGGGCAGACAGATCACGAAACTGACGACCGTGCACAACGCGATGATCGACGTGCTGATCGCCAATCCACGCATCACGAAGATGAACTGGCCGCGCAGTTCGGGTTGACCCCGGCGTGGGTTGCGGCGCTCAGGCACATACGGACGTGTTCAACCGAGGGTTGGCAGACCGCCGGGAAGAGCTGATCGCCCCCGTGCTCATCGCCACCATCGAGGAGAAGATCAGCGCTGTGACCGATCTCGCCGTGGAGCACATCCTCGCGAAGCTCACGGCGAAGACCGAGGACCTCTCCGACGGAAATCAGCTGTCCCACGACTCGACATTGAGGACGATCTGTGCGAGCGGGTTGTTGTCTGCGGACTGGGGCGCGAACTTGATCTGGGCGAACGTGACAACAGCGAAAGCGACGACGAGGGCAGCAGATGCGGCGATGCGAGGAATGTTTATCACAGGGACTTCCTTTCGAGGTGCAGGCAGAAACTGACGAAGCTGACAGGGGCCGAATCACTTCGGCGCCATGGCTGTCGACAACCGGCAAGGCCGCACACGGCGTCCGATTGCGCCTGGCGATCTGGACCGGACTGCAAGAAGAGGGGCGACCCAAACCGGGCCACTATAGAGGTTTTACCAGAGTGCGCAGTGCGACACCCAGTCGCCAATGGGTGCTCAATTGTTTGAGCAGTGCTTCGTGATTGAAAGTTTTCTGCAGGCCGTAGCGTGTGTCAAACCATTGCCGTAGAACACAATAACTCCGTCAATCCAGAATTCTGCTGCAACCCGGCCGCACAACGAAGGCGTTGGGCGGATTGACAAAATTATTGCCACTCGCCGCGCACTAATAATGTCACTTCACGTGAGATCCGAATAAATTTGTCAACTGACGTAGAACGCTTCGAGTTTGCAATTAAGATGTTGATATTACTGTGCTTTCTTGTTCCGCTGGATGCGGCGAGGCTATCGGCGTAGCTTACAACACAAACGGAGCGCCAAAACGTGGTAGGTGCGCCCAGCGTACGTCTTCATATGCGAGAAGAGCATCCAATGCATGTGCTGTATCTTGGTTTTTAATTAGGAATACAGATATGTTAGTTATCCTCACAATTTGAAATCAAATAACCATAAAAACAGGTATTTTCGTGAGACTGGATTAAGCGTTATCTTCTAGCTTGGTCCGGCCAGGGTTAGCTTCGCTCAGGCCCAGAACAATTTCCGACCTTCCTTATCAATATCGTGACGCC
Organism: Paraburkholderia nodosa; assembly: GCF_001718195.1. Lineage (GTDB taxonomy): Bacteria > Pseudomonadota > Gammaproteobacteria > Burkholderiales > Burkholderiaceae > Paraburkholderia > Paraburkholderia nodosa_A. The sequence goes on along the minus strand of NZ_MCNV01000043.1, from coordinate 18,594 downwards.
AGTCGACAGCATTTGTCGGCAGACCAACTTTCCATTGAAAACCTTTCAGTTGACGCTCCGGCGCGAAAGGTTGCGTTGGAAATTGGACTTGAAAATCACTAACCCATTGAATTTATAAGATTTTGTGGATCCTCAGTGAATGCGGTCGGACCAATTGACAGTTTTAATGCCGAAATGTTGACAGTTTTAATGTGCTCTACGATGGCGTGATCAGCCCGATCTTGATGAATCTGTTTATGCACTATACGTTCGATAGCTGGATGCAGCGGACATGGCCGCAGTCTCCCTTTGCGCGCTACGCCGACGATGCGGTGGTTCATTGCCGCAGTCTGGCGCAGGCACAAGCCGTGATGCAAGCGATTGCAGAGAGGCTGGCAGAGTGTGGTCTGACGATGCATCCGGAGAAGTCCAAGATCGTGTATTGCAAGGACGGTAAGCGCACTGGCACTTATCCAAACGTGCAGTTCACGTTCCTCGGTTTTACGTTTAGACCGAGACGGGCATTGAGCAAACATCGACGGTTATTTGCTGGCTTTCTGCCGGCGGTGAGCAATGATGCCTTGAAGAGGATGAGACATACTGTGCGGAGTTGGCGCATACACCGACGAACACCGGCGACGCTTGATGAACTTGCGCAGCAATGCAACACGACGATACAAGGGTGGTGGAACTACTATGGGGCGTTCTATCGGACGGCGATGCACAGCCTCTTCAGCTACGTCGACCTACGGCTTATGCGGTGGGCTCGGAGAAAGTACAAGCGGCTGCGGCAGCACAAGCGACGTAGTGCGGAATGGCTACGCAAGGTGAAGTCCGCCCACCCCTGGTTGTTTGTCCACTGGCGTGTCGTCGGGGTATCGGTTGGATAACGGGTTGTACCATGAACGTGTTTGCATCCTGAACACGATGCTGTACCTGAGATGGAGGTTGGCCCTCCGAGGTCGATTTGCAGGAGTTGACTTCAAACAGCCGTAAGCTGCTTCAGTCGGAAACGCTGCGGTGGTGAACGTTACGGTCAAAAGGCGTGATCAAACACGTCATGTATGGATTAGAGAGACGAACGAAAGTGAACCGCTGATGACGCATCGAAACCAACTTAGACGACATCAAAACCGGGGGCGCCCGTTACTCCCGGGATCAGTGTGGTGGCAACCTGCTTATTGGCCACATGGTGTCCGATGTTTAGGTGGCGTGACTCTAGTCTTGGCTCGGGTATGGAACTTGGGAACTCTGCACGTGATGCCAAGGGAAAACCTTATAAGTGGAACCCACGAAGGGGGAAAGTACCGATGCACATGCAGGGGGCGGATCACCCCGTACGAGCGTTGAAGGGCCTGTAATGGGCGTGGAGCAAAGGGGATGACTCAGCTCAAGGAAGGTTGTCGCCAACCGGGAAACCGGGAAGAGCTTTGAATTTTTCCGCGTCGCTTTGCCATCGCGAGGTGGCATGGGAATGGCTGGGACGAGCCGTGTAAATGGAAACGTTTACGCACGGTTCTGTGGGCGGCTGGTGGTGAAATTCCACCGGCCGACCCGGCAGCCGTATGAGGCGCGAGCCTCACGTACGGTTCTGCGAGAGACTCGGGGTGCAAATCCCCGGGTCTACTTACCAGATTTGCTTGTGCGAGCGGCAAGCGCGATCGACGACTGGAAACGCTTCCCTTCTGGGGCAGCTATCACTCGAGCAAAACCGAAGCGAGCTAAGATCGCGCTGACCATATTCGACGGTCGGGGGATCATGGCTACATTTAAGGAACTGAAAGCGCAAATGGCCGCGTCGGAGGAGCGGGCGGCGGCCCAGGCGGCACAATATGAGGAAGTGCTTGCGGACATCAGGGGGTGGTCAGCGGTCCCGTCCAGCGGACCCCGCTATCGCAAGTCATGATTCACGGGAAGTCTACCGTACATGCGAGTCGATCGAACGGTGCCTGGACCACGCCGTAGACGGTAATACCCGGATCGCTCGTTTTCATCCTGTACAGGCGGCGAAGCATGGGATATCCGTTCGGTACGTCAAATATTCCTTCGACTGCCCCAGCGGCAGGTGCTGCATCGGTAACTATGTGCGTCTTTTGAATGTGGATTGAGTGTGTCTTTAGTACATCGACTACGAACCGCTCGCCGAATTCCTCGACGATCTCATTATCGATCTCAGGCGAAAGATAGGTTATGTCGTACATGAACGGTGCGCCATCTGTCCAGATCGTTTTCCGAATGCAGAGCATAACGTGATCGGGAGGGGCAAGTGTGTTCATTGTCGGATCAGATATCTTCTCTCGCGTAACCGAAACGGCCTGGATGGTCGTGCCTTGCAACGAAGGCTGCTTCACGTCAAGCTGACACAGCAATCTTGGTTGTCGCTTGACATACGTTCCTTTCCCAGGACTGCGGTCAGTTCTCCGTCCGCTTGAAGAGACCACGCAAGGCGCGCTTTACGGTGATTGAGCTGACGCCAAATTCCTCGCTCAACATGGCAGTCGAAGGAATGGGGGACAACGAGTATGCACCGGACGCAATGCGTCGACGAAGCTCCTCCCGTACTGACTCATGCAGTGATTGCGACGGTTGTATATCGAGTTCCGCCTCAGTACTATGCGCGATGTGAAAACGACCGATCACCCTTGATCGCGGGGCTGGATGCGAGCCAATGCGATGATGTGACCGACGTCTCAGTGGGAGGGGCGATTTTACAACGTATTCATCGCATCGAGCGCGCTTCCGACCATCGTTTTCAACGTCTGCTTAACCATCCGTGCGCGGTGCGAGATCAGCCGGAATGGAGCGACTTCCTCCATGTAAGTGCTCTGGCTCATCTCAAGCTGGATGGCGTGAATACCCTCTTGCGGGGCGCCATAGTGACGGGTGATGAACCCACCCTTGAATCGACCGTCGGCCACCCAGGTGTATCCGCTTCTCGCGGCGCCACTGGTCGCAGCGCGAAGTACGCATTCGGCAGCAGTGCGACCGTCCTGTGTGCCTATATTAAGGTCCGGGAGTTTGCCGTCGAACAGGCGTGGTAGAACGCTCGCAATCGAATGTGCATCCCACAGGAGTACATGCGGATTCTCTCCACGAAGCCGACGAAGTTCCTCTGCAAGACAATCATGATAGGGCTGCCAGTGCGCTTTCACTCGCCAGATTTTTTCATCTGTCGAGGGAATATGGCCGTCCCGATATACTGCTTCACCGCGGAATGTCTGCTCGGGACATAAGCTGGTCGTCAGTTGCCCCGGATAAAGGCTTTCGTCCGAAGACGGCCTGTTCAGATCGATGACGTAGCGGGACACATTCGCACTAAGGACCGTAGCCCCGAGTTCATGCGCGAAATCATAGAGTCGATCGAGGTGCCAGTCAGTGTCGGCAAGCGCTAATGCGGCGTCGGTGTATGTCTCTCGCAGTTCGTTTTGGATATGTATCCCGAGATGTGGGATCGAAATAAGCAGCGGGGCCTTCCCTCGCGTCAATTTGTATATCTCAGTCACGATGAATTTCCGTTACGTTGGAATGTCGTAGTGCGGCTGCAGACATCTGTGGTAACAATTTCTTGAGCGCGGGCCGAATAAGCTCATCAAGAGCGTTCCCCGTGAGTACCGAGATCTCATCGACGAATTCGTCCCACTCGCCACGCCGGTGCAAAATAAAGAATTCCCTTCGACTTAGATTGCTCTTAGGAAGTGGGAACACGACCAGATCGTCGAGATAGTGGCGTGCTTGCCAAAGGCAGAGCGGTGTCGAAATTGCAAATCCAAGATTTGCGCTAACAAGGCTGAGTAAAGGATCCGTCGCATCGAACTCGTAACGACGTGCGCAGTCAATGTTCAGGTGTCGAGCCAGCCTCTCAATCTGCTGTCCGATTACCGAACGAGCTGTATAGCGAATCAGCGGAAGCTCGGCAGCGAGCCGCACCCAATCAGCCTTTTCTCCCCCATGACTTTCAAACCAGCGGCGCGAAGCCACCCCGAGAAAGGCCTCCGACAAAAGCGGCACTTCGATCAGTCGCGTATCGGTGATGGTGGTCTGAGTGCAAACCACAACGTCCACTTCGCGCCGGTGGATCTGGCCGGAAAGCGCCGGGGTGAGCCCGGACCACATTTCAATCTGACGGGTCGATCCGGACACAGCACGGATCAACTCCGGACCCACTGTTGCGGCGAAGGAGTCAACGCACCCAAGCCGGACTGGAAGGGCCTCGCCTCGCGACACGTCTCTTAGCTTGCTGCTGACAGCTTGTGCCTGTTTCAACAGCGGGCCCGCAAGCTCAAGCAAGGCGCGGCCGGCGAGATTTGGTCGGGGTGGGCGACTCTCCCGATCAAAGAGGTCTGTGCTCTGCTCGCGTTCGAGCGACGCGATCGATTGGCTTATCGCACTTTGACTTACTTGCAGCAGCTTGGCGGCGGCGGTCATCGACCCCGATTCACACACGGCGACAAACGCTTCAAGAGCCCGCAGGTCGATAGTTGGACGAGGTCGAGTCATCGGAGACTGCCGAATCGAAGATTGTACGATGAGTGTGTTCAGTGACGATGGCAGCCATCAGAGGCTTGGTCACGTCGTTACTTCACGGGCCGCAATTCGTTCGCATATTCTTTCAATGCTGGGATAGCAGCTGCCCGAATCCACTGATGCGGTCGTCCATTCCGGCAAGTCGCATAACATCCCAAGCGACCGCTTGATTGCTTGTGATGACAGGTTTGCCGGTGAATCGTTCGATCTCGTCGATGACTTCGATTGATCTGAGCGCCCCGCAGCTGATGAAGATTGCATCGGCGTCCGGGCGGTCGAGATACAGCGCCAATTGCACGATGCTATTGGGCGTTACACGCACCATATCGCTGTCTTTTTCAAGTTGAAGGCCGTGGATGGCGAGGACTTCGAAACCCTCGTTTTCGAGGTAGATTTTTTCCAGCTTGTTGATTTCGTCCAGGTACGGCGTCCCAATGACGATGCGTCTGGCGCCAACTGCCCTCAACCCCCGAATGACAGCTGTCACCATACTGGTTGTCTTTGCGTTTGGAGCGCCGCGCGATAATTCTGCAAAGACCTTCTTTTCTCCGACAACCAGACTCCCGGATGTGCATCCATAGCAGATGACATCGAGACTGCCGTCGGGAAGAATCCGTGCCGCGGACTCGGCGAGGCTGGCAGCGATGTTGTCGAGGGATTCCCGCGTGATGCTGTCGGGGTTGGGAACCCGGGTGAAATGGATCCCTACGCCCTTCGGAAGCAGCGTGAACATGTCATCTTCGATCGTCTGCTCGGTTGCGAGCAGTACGAAACCGGCCTTGGCACGATCGTGTCGGCCATTGTCAAATTCGGCTCTAAATACGGAGTCTCTAGTCACGATGTGTGCTCCTCTATATGAAATCCATGGTGATCGAACTATGCGTGGCAGGCCTAATAGCGACGATGCTTTCGACTAACCGGTTATGAAGCGTGCAATTCGGGCAAGTCCAAAGGAGATGTAGTTGCGCTGGACTAGGCCAAGGGCACGCATATCAGCGGCTCGTAACGCGCGGCAGCACTCTTCGAGTTCGCGGTTCAGATATTCAATTTCCTCTTCCCACAGGTCGGTGACGAAGTTGTACCAAACACGTGACGCCTGGAAATAACACCTGTCATGCGTCTGCCGCAGTTCCCTGTTTTTGATCAATTCGTTGATCGAATAATGGAGCTCATGCAGGATCGACCAGAATTCGTCATAATTTCGGGTGCCGTTTGACAACGCCATGGCCCGGGGAATAAGTCCTTCAATGCGCTCAAGTGCCGGGGGGGCGTCGAGAGGGGAGCAGAAATCCCCCAACATCTCACTTAACCGCAGGCGGAAATTGTACGTGTCCCTGTATTCCCGGAAGTCAACGCCGCTAACGAGCGTCCCGACGCCATTCTTGGTTTCGACCAATCCTTCATATTCGAGTCGCTGCAACACCTGACGAATGGGCGTGCGACTGACTTCGAACTCCTCAGCCAGCACATTTTCCCCGAGCAAGGTGCCCGGCGGATAGCGCAGGCTGCAAATGCGATCGCGAACCGACAGGTAAATGTCCGACGTTTGGCCCCGAGGTGCCGTGGCTTTAGTTGTCGGTCGCGGCGCTTTCCCTTTCTGTTTAACCACCCGTGCCATTGATATTCCTCGCAGGACGCCATTGAAGTGCTCATAAGGGCGTCCAGTGGGTTGCCGCACTAGCGCGGCGTATGCCCATCATAGCTACAAACCGCGGCTACATGCAACCTGTACACAGGAGGCAAAACCACCTGGCACACTTTGATGGCGATGAATAAGTTTGTCTTATGAAAGCGCGCGACTGGGTAAGGCGTGGTGGCTAGCGTGTAGTTCATTAAACTATTGAATACAAACAATATTATGGCCATAGAATAGTCGTTATGCATGTTTGATGCCATGAAAATCCTAGGTGAACCACGTACTTGACGGCGAAAATTGTGCTTCCTACAGTGGGACCTGTGTACTTGCTGCATACAGCTAACCAGACGGAGGACACGTGAGCGAATACGAAGGCCGGGTAGGCAGATTGCGCGAAGCACTGCATGCCGCGAATATTGACGTTGCCCTGATCAGCGACCCCGATGCGGTGGCCTATTTCGGTGGTTTCTGGGGTTACCTTGGGATGGATTTCGGCCGGCCGACGCTGCTAGTCATCGCACAAGATCGCGAACCGGTACTGATCACGCCTCTGATGGAATCGGAGATGTGCTCGCTGATGACGTGGATCAAGGATGTTCGCCCATGGTGTGACGGCATCGATGACGAGTGGCGCAAGCCGTTGCGCGAAGTGCTTGCTGCTGCGAAGGTCAAGCGCCTCGGCGTCGAGCACGCGAAAATGCCACCGCTCGTGTCAGGTGCATTGCCTGTCGCCGGGGACCGTATCGTCGATGTTGGTCAGATCATCTTCGATCTGCGGACGATCAAGACTTCGAGTGAAATCGCCACCATGAAGCAGGCTGGGCAGGTGGCGGTTGCCATGGTGGAAGCAGCTAAGGAAGTGGTCCGGGAAGGCGTCCCCGAGTATGAAATCGCACTCGCTGTAATCGCCGGCGGAACGCGCAAGGCGGCGTCATTCCTCGACGAACATACAGACCGGTTTGTATCACCCACGATCTATAACCTCCAAATCCTCCAGTCTGGCCGCGATGTCTGCCTTGTGCATCGCCGATCCTCGGTTCGCAGGCTCAAGCGGGGCGATCCCGTGTACTTGTGTTTCTGTGGTATCGCCAACTTCAAGAACTATAAGCTCGGGTTTGACCGCGAATTCTTCGTCGGTTCCGTGACTGACGAGCAGGCTCGCGTCTACGAAGCGGCCGTGGCGGCACAGCAAGCAGCGCTCACGCAGATCAAGCCTGGGGTGCGCTGCGAGGATGTGAATGCAGCTGCTGAGCAAGTGTACAGGGACGCTGGTTTCGCGGCGGGATACCGCACGGGACGTTCGATCGGTTATTCGTTCCTCGAAACGCCGGAACTTAAGCGCGGTGAGGAGCGCACGCTTGAGGCCGGCATGACGTTCGCTGTCGATGGCGGCATCACGATTGAGGGTGAGTTTGGTGGGCGAGTTGGTGATTCGATCGTTGTCACGACGGACGGCTTCGAGTACCTGACCGACTATCCGCGCAAGCTCGCGGTGGTGTGAAAACATGGCTGATGCAATTTCTCTAAAAACCCTTATCGCAGTGAACCGCGAACTCTTCGGTGGTCGCTGGACGGCAGAAGACCTCTCTGAGTTGGTGGATCCGCGGTTCGGTGTCGTGTCGGATCTGTCCAGTCTCGTGGGGCGACTCGCGGCGATTCGAGCAAAGGATCTCGGCGATGTGGCGCCGCCGTGGGCCGATGGTGCGCGATCATGACACAGGTGCGAGGCACAAACCTCAGAGACATGTCGCACGCGCTTGCGATCGGCGATGCTACGTCCTCGGAGATCGTCGCGCATAGTCTGGCACTCGCGGAGGCGACCAATTCATGGCTGAAAAGCCTGATAACGTTGACAAGTGAATGTGGTTGGGCACAAGCGGCGGCGGCGGATGATCGACGCCGCCGCGGCCAGCCTCGCGGTTTGCTAGATGGCGTTCCATACGTCGCAAAGGACGTTTTCAACACGGCGGGGATCCGGACGACGGCGGGGAGCAGAGTCTATGCGGAACATTATCCAAAGGAGGATTCCGTAGCGGTTCGGAAGCTTGCAGACGCAGGCGCTGTCCTGGTAGGCAAAGCAAACATGCATGAGTTTGCCTATGGCGCAACTGGCGAGAACCAGTTCACTGGCACTACGGTTAACCCATGGGACCGGCGCCGTCTGGCTGGGGGGTCCAGCGGAGGATCGGCTGCGGCTGTGGCCGCAGGCATTGTGCCATTTGCCCTGGGCACCGACACCGGCGGCTCGGTGCGCGTTCCCGCCGCGCTATGTGGGGTGACGGGATTCAAACCATCTTTTGGATTGTTCGACTCCACCGGAGTTATCCCGTTTTGCTGGACGCTGGATCACGTGGGCGTCATTGCCGCAAGCGCAGATGATGTGTCCATTGTCACTGGATGGCTGACCGACCTCAATGTATTCGAGCCAGTCGATTCAGAAAGATCTCTTAGGGTTGGCGTTCTGCCAGAGGCGGCCCTTGTTCTCGAACCTTCGGTCAGAGCGGGCTACAAGTCTGCCATAGCCGCTTTGCGGGGATTGGGGGCCACTTTTCATGAAATTGAGTTGCCCGATGCGGCCGAATCCCGAACTGTATCGCTCACGATCCAGCTCGCCGAAGCGCTGGCGTATCACTCGCCATTGATAGGTGCATCGGTTGACAAGTACGGCGCCGACGTCAGGAGTGGTTTTGTATTAGGCCAGCAGTTGCCTGCCGAGAGTTACGTTCAATGTCAAAGGCTGCTGACTGAGTATCGAGGCACATTTTCACGTCAGTTTGACGACGTCGATTTAATTCTCACGCCGACCTGTCCGATCGTGGCTCCCGAGACTGGGAGCAACCGAGTTCCAATTGGTGACCAGCTATATCCAATCGGGAACGCACTAACACTTTACACCTCGTTTTTCAACCTCGTCGGAGCGCCCGCGATTGCGCTGCCTGCCGGGGCGGACGACAAGGGGCTTCCAGTGAGTGTGCAACTTGTTGGTGCTGCGGGAGCGGACAAGTGGGTTCTTCAGCTAGCCCGGCGCCTGGAGAAAGAACTCGCGCGGATTTGAACGCCTGATTGGTCGTAAAAATAACCTTAACGTGACATCGAGAGGTAAATATGAAACTCCGAAACACATCGAAGCAAGCGCGTGCGTGCCTGTTTGTGGTGCTGGGTGCAGTTCTGCCAGCTGCATCGGCACATGCTCAACAACTGGTTGTCGCCTCTTTTGGAGGTGCATACACTGCCAGTCAGGCCCAAGCATTTTTTGAGCCTTACACTGCCAAAACCGGCACAAAGATTCTGTCGGCGGATTACAACGGCGGTCTCGCGGAGCTTCGCTCACAGGTGCAGGCTAACTCCGGAGCCTGGGACGTGATCGATCTTGAGTTCCAGGATGCTGCCCGTGCCTGCGACGAGGGTTTGATCGATCCGATCAAGGCAAGCTCGCTTGCGCCGTCGCCGGACGGAAAACCCGCCTCCACCGACTTCGTGAACGGCTCGTTGATGGACTGTGGCGTGGGGACCATTCTCTGGTCAAACGTAATTGCGTTCGACAAACGGAAATTTGCCGGCGCCCAGCCGACGACAATCGCTGACTTCTTCGATCTGAAGAAGTTCCCGGGAAAGCGGGGTTTGAGCAACAAGCCGAACGGCAATCTGGAATGGGCTCTGATGGCCGATGGCGTACCTCGCGATAAGGTCTACCAGACTCTGCGAACGCCAGATGGGCTTGACCGCGCTTTCAGGAAACTCGACACGATCAAGTCAAACGCGATCTTTTGGGGAGCGCAGGCGCAATCAGTTCAGCTGCTCGCCGATGGTGAAGTTGCAATGACCGAAGGCGGCAATGGCCGATTCACCGACGCTATTACCAAAGACAAAAAGCCGTTCGGAATCATCTGGCAAGGCCAGATCATCAACGGCGATGTATTTGCGATTTCGAAGGCGAGCAAGAATAAGGCGGCTGCACTTGATTTCATCCGATACGCAACATCGGCGCCCCAGCTTGCGATCCAGACCAAATTCATCAGCTACGCACCCGCGCGCCACTCGGCACTTGCACTTGTGGATGCGTCCCTGCGTGATAACCTGCCGACGTCTCCGGCCAACCTGAAGGTCGGCCTCGCGAACGATACCGGGTTCTGGAATGAAGAGCAGGACGAAATCAACCGGCGCTGGGCCGCCTGGATGGCCCGCTAAGGATCAAGGTAACGCAAATGCTAAACGTTTACCAGCAGCGTATTAAAGGTAGTCCGAAAGCGGCTGACGGTGACCACGTCGTATTCTCGCAGGTCGAAAAGAGCTACGACGGGAACACTCACGTCGTGAAATCACTCTCCCTTGCGGTCAGGCGAGGCGAATTTCTCACGTTACTGGGGCCGTCGGGATCGGGCAAAACGACCACCCTCATGATGCTCGCGGGTTTTGAGGCCCCGACTGCCGGGACGATTAGCATCGACGGCGTGAATCTGACAACAACGCCGCCGCATAAACGGGGCATTGGCATGGTCTTTCAAAACTATGCCTTGTTCCCCCATATGTCGATCGCTGAGAACGTGGCGTTTCCGCTTGCGGCGAGAAAGATTCCAAAGGATGAAATTGTCAGGAAGGTAGCAAATGCGCTGGAAATGGTGAAGATGCAAGACTTCGCGTCTCGGCGGCCGGCTCAGCTCTCTGGCGGACAACAACAGCGGATCGCCCTTGCCCGCGCACTAGTTTTCGAGCCTTCTCTGGTGTTGATGGACGAACCGCTCGGCGCGCTGGACAAGCAACTTCGCGAGCACATGCAGACGGAAATCAAGCATCTCCACAAGATGCTTGGCGTGACGGTCGTCTATGTGACGCATGATCAGGACGAAGCGCTCGCCATGTCTGACCGGGTTGCGATCTTCAACAATGGAATGATCGAACAGATCGGGCCGCCGTCCGAGATCTATGAATCGCCTAACACGGAGTTTGTGTCACGGTTCGTGGGTGACAACAATTTGCTGGACGGCGTTGTTCGCGAATGCTATGCGTCGTCAGACGGCGACTATCGCGCGAAGGTTACTCATGGAGAGTGTCATTTCGAGGCACTGACCGAGAAACCGATTGCCTCCGGGTCGCGCGTGTCCCTAGTGTTGCGTCCGGAGCGGGTAGCAATCGCCTCGCAAGGAGCCGCTCTCGAAAACCAGGTGGACTCCGAAATTATCGATTCAACTTACTTCGGTGACCACGTCCGGCTTACATGCAGGATACCCAGTGGCAACGAAATCTCAGTGAAAGTCGCGAACACCTCAAGTCTCGGATCGCTGCGCTCCGGACAGACGCTTGCAATTGGCTGGCGCTCGGCTGATAGCCGTGCGTTGCTGGCTGCGGGAGGACCGAGATGAGCCCAGTAACAATGGCTGAGAATAGCGCTGACGACGCCTGCCAGGAACAATGGGGCGGCACGTTGAAGAGCCGCGTCCACAGGGCGAGGCGCGGTGAGACACGAAGATCGTTCCTGCTTGTCTTGCCGGTGATCGTGTTTTTGCTGCTGGCCTTTATTGTGCCGATCGCGAAGATGTTTGAGGTCAGCATTTACGATTCAACGCTTCGTGATCTTCTTCCGGCTACGGCGCAGGCGCTAGATAAAGGGTCGAAGGATGGTGCGGGCGACGTGTGGAAAGGGCTGGCACATGATCTCGTGACGGCAAGAGAGAATGGCAATATTGGCATGGTTGCGAGCCGACTGAATGCCGAGCGCTTCGGACTACGATCGACTGTTGAACGTACTGCGCGGCGCGCTGCTGCGGCCGAAGAAGCGCCGACTGAGCAGTGGTTCGCGAGCGTTGATCCGGTCTGGAGCGATCCCGGTCTGCTACCGATGCTTGCGCGCGCAACACGACCCTTCACCTTCGATAACTACCTCGCGGCGCTCGATTTCCGACGAGATCAGCAGGGTAGCATCGTATCGCAACCGGAAGACAGCCAGGTCTATCGCTCGCTCTACCTCAAGACGTTCTGGGTTGCCATTGCCGTGACCGCGTTGTGCGCTGTGATGGGGTATCCGATTGCGTACCTCATGGCAACAAGCTCAAAGTCGACCGCCAACAAATTGATGATTCTGGTGTTGGTGCCTTTCTGGACATCGATGCTTGTTCGCATCACTGCATGGATGGTGATGCTGCAGTCGCATGGGGTGGTCAACGATCTTCTCGTCCTGGCCGGAGTGGTCTATGACAATAACCGCGTCATGCTGATTTATAACCTGACCGGCACACTGATCGCCATGACGCATATCCTGTTGCCGTTTTTCATTCTGCCACTGTACAGCGTGATGGTTGCTGTTCCACCTAGCTACATGCGAGCTGCCCAATCTCTCGGAGCGGGACGTTTCAGTTCGTTCTGGAAGGTATATTTCCCGATTACGCTGCCAGGAGTGGGTGCCGGTGGTCTTTTGGTGCTGATCCTCGCGCTAGGTTATTACATCACGCCTGCGCTCGTTGGCGGCCAGTCTGGGCAGATGATTTCGAACATGATCGCTTTCAACATCCAGACCTCGCTGAACTGGGGCTTGGCGGCGGCGCTCAGCATTGTGCTTCTTGTTGTCGTTCTCGCACTCTACTTTGTGTATAACCGCCTGGTTGGCGCTGAAAACCTTAAGATGGGGTAAGCATGAACGTCCATAGTCAGCCGTTTCGTTCTCCCGTTGAAAAGGGATGGAGCGTGCTCTTCGTCGTGATCTGCGCAGCGATTCTCTTCTTCCTCGTCGCGCCGGTCCTCGTGATCATCCCGCTCTCGTTCAACACAGAACCGTACTTCACCTTCTCCCGAGCGATGTTGCATTTGCATGCTGATGCCTGGTCGCTTCGGTGGTATGAGTCATTTTTTGACAATCCACGGTGGCTGCTCTCGGTCAAAAACAGCCTGATCGTGGGTGTTGCCACAACCATTCTCGCCGCGTCGATCGGCACAGCTGCCGCGCTCGGGCTGAGGCAGCGACTGTTGCCTGGTAGGTCACTATTGATGAGCTTCATTCTTGCGCCGATGGTCGTGCCAACGATTGTCACAGGCGCGGGAACCTACTTCGTATTTGCGAAGGTTGGGCTCGTCGACAACTTGTGGGGTCTGATTGCGGCCCACACTGCGCTAGGCATTCCGTTCGTCGTGGTTACCGTTCTTGCTTCAGTCAGCGGACTGGACCGCTCGTTTGAACGGGCAGGCGCAATCATGGGAGCACCTCCCTGGATGGTGTTTCGCAGAGTAACGCTGCCGCTCATCATGCCGGGCGTGTCGGCCGGCGCTGTCCTGGCGTTCATCACATCGTTTGACGAGGTGGTTTTCGCTCTCTTCCTGCTCCCGAGTCCGCAGTATTTCACGTTGCCGCGGCAGATGTGGTCGGGACTTCGGGAGCAGATTAGCCCGGCAATTCTGGCTGCTGCCACGCTCTGGATTGCGCTCTCGCTCATCCTCATGTGGTCGATGGGCGCGCTGCGGAAAAGGGCCGCACATGTCCGTCGCGCTTCCTGACCGCATCGCGGGATGCTCGAGCAACTCTTATGGCATCCGGCAGGGCGCCTCGCCCCTGCTGGTCGTGCTACCACACGTCGGCTCGGACGTCCCCCCTGACAAGGTCGAACCAGGGTGGGATTCGCTCGGAGGGGAAAGGGCAGAACCGGCTGCCGATGTGATACGGCGCGCAGCAGAAATTGTGAACCTATCCGAATGAAAGATCCTATGAAGCATGGCTGCCTCGACGACCTAGTCGGCGCCTAAAATCTGTGCGTCGACCCAGGCTCATAGGAGAGAATCATGCACGCTGAACCAGCATACACAACGGTTACAGAGCCAATTGTGCTTGCGGAGTCGCTCGAGCTTGCCGCGGCCAAATGGAAGGTCGCGCTACACGACGGGCAGCGTAGCCGACCAGCTGTGCATACTGCGGGACCGTGACGCTGCGGGGCGGCTGCAGGCCGTGCTGGACCTCATCGAGCGGCATAAAGCCAAGTGGATTCTGGCGACGGATGTGCGCGTCGTCGTCAGCTATGAAGCCGGCCCGGATGCGTTCTGGATCTATCGCACGCTGCGGGCTCGCGGGATCGAATGTTATGTGGTCGATCCCGCGAGCATCCCTGTTGAGCGCCATAAGAGGCGCGCGAAGACCGACCGGCTCGATGCAATCAAGCTGGTGATCAACCTGCGCGCATGGCTGCGCGGCGAGCGCGACCGCATGCGCGTAGTTCGAGTACCGTCGCCCCAAGACGAAGCGTCCCGTCATCTGATGCGTGACAGGGCCCAGTTGCAGAAAGAGGTGCTACAACACCGAGATCGGATGCGCAAACTGCTGGCCACACTCGGCTGCTGGGAGAACGTCGAGCACAAGGGCTTCGCCAGCCGGCTCGCTGGAAATGAGGTGCGGTGTCACGACGGCACACCTCTGCCGCCAGAACTGAGCCAACGGCTATTGCGTGAGTGCGAGCGCCTAGCATTCGTCGAGCGGCAATTTGCAGCCCTTGAGACCGCGTTACATGGCAGTTTGCCTGCGGCAGCATCCAGCCGCGTAGAACATCTCACCAACCTCAAGGGCATTGGGCGGGTCGGTGCCCAACGACTCGCGCTCGAACTGTTCTGGAGATCCTTCGATAATCGTCGCCAAGTCGGCGCCTGCGTGGGCCTTGTGCCACAACCGTACGATAGTGGCGACAGTCAGGTAGATCAGGGAATCAGCAAACAGGGTAATCGACGGGTGCGCGCGTTACTGATCGAGATAGCGTGGTCGTGGTTACGATATCAACCCGACAGTGCACTCACCAATTGGTTTTATCAGCGAACGCAGGCTATGTCCTCGAGTCGCCGAATTCGGCGGGTTGCGATCGTAGCAGTCGCGCGCCGACTCGCGATTGCCCTGTGGCGTTATCTGAAGGGGACGGCGTCCTGCCAGAAGGTGCCCAGCTCAAGTCGGCATAGCTCGCACACATTAGACGAAACGCAGCAACTGGCTAGCCGGCTACGCCAGCATAAAGGATCTGAAGTGTACGCGTCCGTGGAAGTCCCTGGTTATCTGTGTGGTAACCGATTGAAAGATGGGACGCGTGCCCCGGAGAAATCTGGGCGAAGCGCGCATGCAGGATGAGGCTGGTCACACAGCGGGCCAGCGGATAGAAGGTGAGTGCAGACTAAGGTCTCACGAGCGCGATTGATCGGCCTCAGATTCGTCATGCACGGTTAGCATGCTCTACCATTGATAACTCGTTGCCAACATGATACGCAATCCCAAATATTGGAGGCCGGACCGTTTGTCAATCTGCTCAGCAGCTTGACAAACGGGTGCTCATAGAAGGGACTTCCCCGTCCCGAGGCTGCGGCGGAAGCCGCGAGTCGGCATCGAAGTGCCATGATGGAGTGTCGAACTACATCAACGCCAACAGGAGGGGAAGTCCATGCCAATTGTCACCGTCGGGATCGATCTTGCCAAGAACGTGTTTGCCGTCCACGGCGTTGATGACGCCGGCAAAGCGGTGCTGATCAAACCTCGTGTATCTCGCGACCAGCTGAGTGCATTGATCGCCCAATTGCCGCCGTGCGTAATCGGTATGGAAGCGTGCTCGGGAGCACACTACTGGGCACGCGTGTTCCAGAAGTGCGGCCATACAGCGAGGTTGATGGCGCCAAAGCTGGTCGCTCCCTACCGGATGTCCGGCAAGCGCGGCAAAAACGACGCGGCTGATGCGGCCGCTATTTGCGAGGCGGTGACGCGACCCAGCATGCGTTTTGTGCCGCTCAAGGACGAGCATCAGCAGGCTACGCTTTGCCTGCATCGGACGCGACAGGGATTTGTCGAGGAAAGAACAGCGACCTACAACCGGTTGCGTGGCCTGCTCTCGGAGTTCGGAGTGGTTCTACCGCAGAGCCCGGAAAAGCTACGGCTAGACACCGCGACTCACCTTGACTCGTTGCCCGGCTGGGCGCGGCGGTGCATCAGCGATTTGCTCGAGCATGCTGGCGACATCGAGGACCGGCTGGGCGAATATGACCGCGCGATTGGCGAGATTGCCCGGGAAGATGAGCGCAGCAAGCGGCTGATGCAATTACGTGGCATCGGTCCAACCACGGCCAGCGCTTTGCTGGCCAGCATTGGTGCCGGGCATGACTTCCGGAATGGCCGGCAGGTCGCGGCGTGGCTTGGGTTGACACCAGGACAGCACAGCAGTGGCGGCAAAGCCCGGCTGGGCAGCATCACGAAAACAGGCGACGCGTATCTGCGTAGTCTGCTGGTCCTGGGAGCTCGTGCCGTGATGGCCAACCTGGGCGACAAGCAAGACCGGTTCAGCAGGTGGGCCAGGAGCCTGGTGGAGCGCCGCCGTTACTGGCGGGCAGCAGTCGCCATCGCAGCCAAGAATGCGCGGATGGCCTGGGCAGTTCTGAAGTACGGCGGCGACTTCAGGCGCGAGCCAGTGGCAGCGTGACGTGCGGAGCTAATCTGCCAACAACTAACACGAACACCACGATAGTACACATGACTGGATAAAAGATCACTTTGCACTGCCAGCGGTGATGTGAAGCGGGTTGGACCCGCGCGGGGCGTACCTGGACAAAATACAGGGAGCTCAATCCCGATATCCGAACGAGGTCCTCGCGCGCGTCTTTCATCAGGGTCCGGACCATTGGTCCAATATGACCGTTTGTAGCATTGCAGTCCTTCACCTTCTCACTTACACCAGCGAAGCAGCGCAGTACGTAAAGACATCAAAGCAACGTTGGGTTTGCAACCGACGGGGAGCCCTTGTAGCCATTTTGTGGGCGAGGCATATCATGAGAGGTAAAGATCATGGATATGCCGATGGACAAGAAACAGAAACGACGCACTGTCGCTTCGCAGGCAGCGGCCCGAGGGCCGCTGCCTGCCTTGCCTGAAGGGCTGCTCGACGAACTGGTCAAGGGGCCGATGACACCCGCGCAGGTCAAGGACCTGATGCTCGCCTTCAACAAGGCCGTCATTGAACGCGCGATGGGCGCCGAAATGAAGCTGCATCTGGGGTATCCATCCGGCGATCCCAGGCCGGATGGCCAGACCAACGAGCGTAACGGTGCCAGTGGCAAAACCATCATCACGGACCACGGTCCACTCAGGGTCGATCTGCCACGTGACCGTGACGGCAGTTTCGAGCCGATACTGATCCCCAAGCACGAACGCCGCTTTACCGGCTTTGATGAGCGCATCATTGCCATGTACGCGCGCGGCATGAGCGTGCGCGAAATCCAGGCGTTTCTGGCCGAAAGCTACGGCACGCAGGTGTCGCCCGACTTCATCAGCTCGGTCACCGACGAGGTGATGGCCGAGACACTCGCCTGGCAAATCCGTCCGCTCGAACCGATGTATCCGGTCGTATTCTTTGATGCGCTTCGTGTAAAGATCCGCAGCGACGGCGTGGTGAGCAACCAGGCCGTGTATCTCGCGCTGGGCATTCAGGCCGACGGCCAGCGTGACGTACTGGGCTTGTGGATCGAGCACACCGAAGGTGCGAAGTTCTGGCTCAAGGTCTTCAATGAACTCAAGACGCGCGGCTGCCAGGACATCCTGATCGCCGTGGTCGATGGCCTCAAGGGGCTGGCCGATGCGATTGGCACGGCCTATCCGCGCACGGCCGTGCAGACCTGCATCGTGCATCTGATACGCAACAGCCTGGAATACGCGAGTTACAAGGACCGGAATGCTATCGCCGCGGCGCTGCGCCCGATCTACACGGCCGCAAGCGGGCAGGCCGCGCAGCAGGCGCTTGAGGCATTCGCTGCAGGCCCATGGGGCACCCGATATCCGACCATTGTGCAATCCTGGCGGCGTGCGTGGGAGAACGTCACGCCGTTCTTCGTGTTTCCACCAGAAATACGCCGGGTCATCTACTCGACGGATGAAATATACAAGCCCCCGCGCCGCACTTCGCCCGTTCGCTATGTCCGCGCTTCCGGCCACCGTATCGGCGCGCCGTCTGATTTGGGGCGCGACTGCTTCCACCGGTTAACAGTCTCTGATAGGTTCGCTCGGACTGCTCAGCCACGGCCCGCTCCTGCTGGAGGACGCTCTTCAGACTGTAGGCGGCAGCCGAACCTTTGCGCGAACCATGCTGCGCCGGCATTCCGGCCTGCAGCTCCAGCGCACGCAGTTTGTGTGCGGTCAACGCCGGACGATCCCACGCGAACGGCTCGTTGTCACGGGGCGGCGTAATCGAGCCGGGGATGGGCGGCGTAATGGAGCCAGCAGAAACGGGGGTAAAGCGCAGATTCGAACGGGCTCAAGAATGCGGTTTTTTGCCCGATTTGGCAACCGCGTTTTCACTGCCTCCTGGCATTGGTTTGGGCTTGCGGAAGCTCTCGCCCTCGATCACGACGCGATAGGCGCCGTGGCGTAGCCGGTCCAGCGTCGCGGCGCCCAGGATGCGGTTGTCGGGAAACGCGTCGCCCCATTCGCTCAGATCTAAATTTGACGTGACGATCGAAGCCGCTCG
>NZ_MCNV01000042.1 GCF_001718195.1 Paraburkholderia nodosa | reverse complement strand
AGCCGTCCTTCGCGCGCCACGAAATGCCCTTGACCTCGGCCAGCGGCATGCCTTCGGCGATTTCCTTGCAGGTGAAGTCGAATTCCTCGCGGCAGACGAAATCGATCGCCTCGCTCGCCGTGAGCGAATTGTGCGGATCGACCTGCACCTTCGCGCCCACCAGACCGATGACGATCGACGGCTTGCGCTTCTTGAGGTCTTCGCAGAAGAGCGCGTCGGTCGGGAACGACGGCGTGCTCGTGTGGATGATGACGAGGTCGTATGCGGCTGCAATCTTCAGCGTTTCTTCCACGCCCAGGCCGTCGGCCGGCGCGTCGAGCACGCGGCTGTCCGGCACGAGGGCCGCGGGCTGCGCGAGCCAGGTGGGATACCAGAACGAGCGGATCTCGCGCTTTGCCTGGTAGCGCGAGCCCGCGCCACCGTCGAAGCCGTCATACGACGGGGCCTGCAGAAACAGCGTTTTCATATTCCTTGATTGTCCGCGCAGTATGGTGAAACCCGGTTGGCCATCTTCGATCCAGCGCCGCGCAATTCCCTCGAAATGCATTACGCAAAACCTTCGATTGCCATTCCGGTTCGCATGTTTGTTATCGAAATGAAGGACTAAGCGCCACGGGTCAACCCTAGGATATTAAGCCGAAAATCTGATGCTGACCTTAAGCGCTTTCCCTTCTTCCAACGTATTGAAACATGCCAAACCTCCAGTGTGACGCATTGATATGACAGTTTTCATCGCCCCGCACCGATTGATGTCGGTTGTGATGACAATCGGTTACAAGCCATGCGCAAACCCGCCCTCTGGCATCCGGAAATCGCTCCAATCGGCCCGACCTATGCAAGTCATGTGCCATTTCGTGCAAGCGCCTTGCGTATTCCTCGGAAGGATTGACCCGCAAGGTTTCATCTGCTTTGCATCGCCTCCGCCATATCGGACAAGTTTTCGCTGATCACCGACATCACGTAAAAACGCCTCACACAATCGGGTTACGATGCAGCAAACGGCGCGACTGCGGGTCCCCGCCGCGATTATGCGAGCGGTTTGGCGCAGCCAACGCTGCCCGGCAGGTCTGGACGACTGTCCGGGATTTCATGCAGACCAGGCACCCGTGGTGCGCTGCCTGCTCAACCAAGCGCCACCGCGAGCCGTCATTGTCCATGCGTATCCTCTTCGTCATCGGCAACCTGGGCGACTATCACGTCCCTCGCTACGAGGCACTCGTCAGCGCGGCCTCCAGTCGCGGCCACCAGGTGGCGCTGCTCGAGGTCTTTGCGCGCTCGGGCGTCTACGGCTTTCCTCAGGAACGCCGCGCGGCATTCTTCGCGAACCGCCCGCGCATGGCGGAAACGCTGGTCGAGAACGG
The DNA here is from genome assembly GCF_001718195.1 of Paraburkholderia nodosa. GTDB lineage: Bacteria > Pseudomonadota > Gammaproteobacteria > Burkholderiales > Burkholderiaceae > Paraburkholderia > Paraburkholderia nodosa_A. The sequence continues at coordinate 46,747 of NZ_MCNV01000042.1, read as the reverse complement.
CGCCGACAGCGACGGTCTCGGCGCGCGCGACACCGCGCGCCTGATTGCGAAGGTGCGCAACTTCGAGCCCGACGTGGTCATCACGCTCGGCTACAACACCGGCTATTCGGCGGTGCTCTGTTTCCTCAGACATCTCACGCGCCGCTTCAAGCTCATCTACATGTCGGATTCGAAGGCCGACGACGGACTGCGCCAGCGCACCAAGGAGCGGCTCAAGCGCTTTATCGTGAGCCGCTTCGACGGGGCGCTCGTCGCGGGCGAGAAGCATCGCCGTTACGCGCAATCGCTTGGCATACCGAAGGAGCGTTCCCGCATTGGTTTCGATGTGATCGACGTCGACTATTTTTCGGATCTCGCGCAGGCCGCGAGCGTCAACCCCGAGGCCGTGCGATCGCGCTTCGGCCTGCCGCAGCGCTATGTGCTGTGCGTAAGCCGCTTCGTCGCGCGCAAGAACGTCGACGTGCTGATCGACGCGTACCGCAAATCCGGGGTGTACAACGAAAATATCGGCCTCGTTCTGGTGGGTCAGGGTCCGCTCGAAGCGCAGCTGCGCGCGCGCATCGATTCGCTCGGCCTGACGTCTCATGTGACCATACTCAACTCACTCGCCAACCAGGAAATGCCGAATCTCTACGCGCTCGCGGAATTCGTCGTCCTCGCGAGCGAATTCGATCAATGGGGCCTGTGCGTGAACGAAGCGTTCGCGGCCGGGTGCCCTGCCATCGTCACGCGCACATGCGGCGTGGCTGGCGAAGTGGTGATCGACGGCGTGAACGGTTTCGTGGTCGAACCGCGCGACGTCTCGACACTAGCGCAGCGTATCGGCGAGCTGGGCGGCGAGCCCGCGCTGCGCGAACGTTTCGCTGCCGGCGCACAAAGCACGATCCGGCGCTGGACCCCGTTGCTCTTCGCCTCGAGCGCGCTGGAACTTGCCGAGGTCACGACCCGTCGCGCAAGCGATCCCGCTCGGCACGAACTCGTGTAGCGTGCGATATCGCTCGCCACACGACGCCCCCGCCGTCTATAGATTGGGGGCGAATACGCGCCCGGGCGCAATTTTCCGTTTAAGCGTACGCATCAGCAAATACACCGTGCCGTGGCGCTCGACGCCCAGCCGCTGCGTGAGCGTCGCGCCGAATCCGTTGAGGAAGTTGAATGTCGACGGGCTCGAAAAGCCGTCGAAGTCGAACGTGAGCCTGCGCTCCAGCGCGCGGCCAATGCCGCTCCACAGCAGCAGGCTGATCGAGCCGCTATGCGCGTCCTGCGCGCGCGATGACAACAGGTAATACATTGCCTGATGGTCCCAGACGAGGCCGACCGCCGCCACGAGCTTCCCGCCTTGCCCATAGGCGCCGAGCAGCATCCCGGCCTTGCGCTCGACGAACGCGTTGACGAGGTCGCGCATGACCGCATCCCCATAAGCGTTGGTACGCGAACGCGCCGCGAGATTCGCGTCGTAGAACGCGATGAACTCGGCGGGCTCGATATCCGGCACGACGGTCAATTCACGGGAGGCGCTGCGGATCACGTTGCGTGTCTTGCTGTTCAGACGCTTCCATGCTTCGTCGGCCGACGTGTTCCGGTCGATGCGAAACGTGTAGCGCGCCGTCACCGTAAAGCCATGCAGCGCGAACGCGAGGGCGTCGTCGATGCGCGGGTCGAGCACCTGAAAAAAGCTGTCGCAGTCGGGCAATTGCTCGATCAGCTGGCCGGTGACGTCGAGTTCATGATGCAGTTGGCGAGCCTCGCTGCCCGTCACGGACTTGATGACCGGCCCGAGCGTTCGCGTGAGCGGCGGCAGGTGCGAGACACGCCACAGTCGCGTGCGTTGCATCGCGTACGGCATCTCGCCAATGACCTCGTCGTCCTGCTTCACCACCGCAAGCTTCCAGTCGCCTTGCGTGGCGATGTCGAGCCACCAGCGCTCATGAAAGATCGAAGGCGCCGCGCGTACCGGCACCGGCGTAACAGTAGCAGCCGGTGCCTCGAAAACGGGCAACGTCCGGTCGTTTATGGTCGTCATCGATCACCGGTATATTCTGACTGCAAGCGCCGCGGGATCACACATGCGCTCCACCTCCCCCAGCACCCACGCTCCTCAATGACTTCTCGTCGACGTGGCAACGGCATGTACTCAATGTGACAGTTCACGTGGCGGGTGGTTTTGTCCCTTCCGGGTCCTGCAAGACATGCGAGACCACGCTTCGGGCGCTCCTGTTTTCGTTCCGGCGTCACCTGCTCGCGCCGCCATGGATTGCGACGCTCCATGGCGGCGAACCGCCATTTCGTACGTCGCCTTCAGTCTACGAATAGCCACCTGCCTATTTACGCCAAAACCAAGACGCATGCGGATAGGTTATCCCCCTGGTCAATTTTCGTCCGATCATACTGTTCGATTTCGCAATGCAGCAATGCACGAACCTGGTAAACGTTTGCACACCGATTGCTCAACGAGAACGATTCGCGATCAGGTAATTTAGTTAGGAATGCGTTCGACTAGATCAATACCCGCCGTCATCGCTCAAGCCAATGGTTGCGTCGACATCGCTCGCGTGAGCCCGTGCATGGGGCGGCGCACCGCCACATCGAACGGGTTCGTTTGCGGCCCGATGATTTCGGCCTGCCGCTTGAGCAGTTCTACGATCGTCGGCAACCGGTCTTCCGTGAGACGAGCAGCCAGCGTGCCCACGCTCAATGCGCCCACGGCACAGCCGTTCTGGTCCAGAATCGGCACAGCCACGCCCGCCATGCCCTCGAGCACGCCGGTGTTGCGCCCCGCGTAGCCGAGCTTGCGCACGCGCTCGATCTCCGTGCGCAAATACACCTCGTCCAGCACGCCGTAACTGCGCAAGCGCGGCACGTTGAACCGAATGATTTCTTCCCGCTCGGCCTCGGGCTGGAACGCGAGAATGGCGAGACTGCCCTGGCCCACGCCCAGCGCTACACGCCCGCCGATATCGCCCGTGAACGAGCGGATCGGAAACGGGCCTTCGCACATGTCGAGGCACACCGCGTCGAAGCTACTCTTCACGAGCAGGAAAATGGTGTCGCCAAGGCTTGCGCACAGGCGCAGCAATGCAGGCCGGCATAGCGTGCGCATTCCGCTGGGATTACCCGCCTGCGCCGCGAGCGCAAAAAAATCCACGCTCAGCCGATAGCGCCTCGTGCCTTCGTCCTGCTCGACCACGCCTTCGGCGATCAGCCCCTGCAGCAGTCGATGCACAGTAGCCTGGGTCAGGCCCACGGCCTTGGCGAGCGCGGTCACGCGACTGCCTTCCGCCTGACTTGCCCCCAGCGCGCGGATCACCGCAAATGCGCGCTGCAACACGCCCGCGCCACGTGCGTCGTCGGCCGGCGTTCCACTTTTCTCTTCCCCTGACGTCATAACGATCTCGGTTGATTCCATAGAGCGGAATATCCGCCAAAAGCTGACTGAATTGGCGCGCGGCCCAACAGATTGGACCACCAAACGTCATCGTGCTTGCATCCGGGCCTGTTCAGGGATTTCCCGAAGTTCACCGGACGAAACGATCGGCCAGCAAGCCGCATCCACATTCCATCAAACGGAATATAAGTCAGATTCCTATCGCTCGATGGAATTTTAAATTGACGACTAAAAATTTGGCTAGCTACAGTCGGTTCAACGCCCTGCACCTTGATTCGCCCAGCGGGTGCCGGCGCAACCCAAGCACTGGAAGGCCACACCATGTCGTTCCTCACCCTGACCGATGTATCGAAATCGTTCGGCGACCTGCAGGCGGTCGCGGGCGTCAATTTGTCGGTGGAAAAAGGCGAGTTCGTCTCACTGCTCGGCCCCTCGGGCTGCGGAAAGACCACGACGCTGCAGATGATCGCCGGCTTCGTGGAAACCACGCGCGGGCGCATCACGCTCGACGGGCGTGACATCACGCAGATGCCGCCGAACAAGCGCGGCCTCGGCATCGTATTCCAGAGCTATGCGCTCTTTCCGCACATGAGCGTGGAGCAGAACGTGAGCTTCGGCCTCGAAATGCGCGGTGTGGATAAAGCCGAGCGTCGGGACCGCACTCGCGAGGCGCTCGCGCTCGTGCGCCTCGACGCCTACGCGCAGCGTTTTCCGCGCGAGCTTTCGGGCGGCCAGCGCCAGCGCGTGGCAATTGCGCGCGCCATTGTGATCGCGCCGCCCGTGCTGCTGCTCGACGAGCCGATGTCCAATCTCGACGCCAAACTGCGCGAAGACATGCAGTTCGAACTGCGCGCCATTCAGCGCAAGATCGGCACGACCACGCTGATGGTCACGCACGATCAGTCGGAAGCACTGTCGATCAGCGACCGCGTGGTCGTGATGGAAAGCGGCCGCATCACCCAGGTCGACACGCCTTATCGCGCGTACGAGCGGCCCGAAAACGACTTCGTCTCGCAGTTCATCGGCAAGGCCAACATGCTCGCGGGCCGCATCGTCGCGCGCGAAGGCGATACGATCCGCGTGGATCTCGGCCACGATCTCGCCGAAACGGGCTCGACGGCGCAACTCCCCGAACGCGGCCGCGCGGTGGGTGTCGGCGACGCGATCACGCTGTGCATCCGCCCCGAAAAGCTCAAGCTCTGCGCGAGCGGTTCGGGCCGGCTCGCCGGGCGCGTGACGAGCCGCTTCTTCCTCGGCAGCCAGTGGCTCTACCGGCTCGACAGCCGCGCGGGCGAAATGCTCGTGTGCTGCCAGAACGAGGGCAACGAGCCGCTTGCCGAAGGCGACCAGGTGGGCATCGACTGGCATAGCGACGCGATCCGCTTCATCCATCGGGAGGGCGCCCGTGTCTAGCACGCTCCGCGCTTCGCAGCCAGCCCCGCGCGCCACGGTGCGCGCGGGCTGGCAGGCTTACGTGCCGCTCTGGCTCATGAGCGCGCCCGCGCTGCTGCTGTTCTCCGCGCTCGTGCTCGTGCCGCTCGCGATGACCTTCGCGCTCACGTTCTACCGCTTCGATCCGATGAGCGGCCCCATCGCCGCATTCGATCTGCACAACTACGTAGAAGTGCTGGGCTCGTCGTACTTTCACACGATCTTCCTGCGCACCTTCGGCATTGCCGCGCTCACCACGCTGCTGTGCGTCGTGATCGGCACGCCGGAGGCGTACATCCTCTCGCGCATGCGCGACCCATGGCGCTCGCTTTTCCTGCTCGTGATCCTCGCGCCGCTGCTGGTTTCCGTGGTGGTGCGCGCGTTCGGCTGGAGCATGCTGCTCAACATGAACGGTCTCGTGAACCAGTTCTTCGCTCTGTTCGGCGCGGGCCCCTTCAAGCTCGAATACACGACCTTCGCGATCGTCATTGCGCTCGTGCACGTGATGCTGCCGTTCATGGTGATTCCGGTGTGGACCGCGCTGCAAAGGCTCGATCCGCAAACCGGGAACGCGGCGCTGTCGCTGATGGCGTCCCCTTTCACCACCCTGCGCCGCATCGTGCTGCCGCAACTCATGCCGGGCATTCTCTCGGGCAGCCTCATGGTGTTCGGCCTGTCGGCGAGCGCCTTCGCGATTCCTGGCCTGCTGGGCGGCCGGCGCCTGAAGGTGGCGGCCACCGCCGTGTACGACCAGTTCCTCAGCTCGATGAACTGGCCGCTCGGCGCGACCATCGCCGTGCTGCTGCTCGTCGCCAATCTCGTGGTGATGCTCACCTACTACCGCGTGCTCGAACGGCGCTACGCGCGCAGCATGGGCTAAGGCCCCAGGACACAACATCATGCGCAAAAACGGACCGCTCGCCCTCACGTTCCATAGTTTCGTCATTCTGTTCGTGCTGGCGCCGCTCGTCATCGTCATTCTCGTGGCATTCACGCCCGACGAAACCTTGACGCTCCCCACGCACGGCCTGTCGCTGCGCTGGTTCCGCGCGATCCTCGACTACCCCGACTTCATCACCGCGTTCTTCAACAGCCTCAAGCTCGCGTTCGCCTCGGCCACGCTCTCGCTCGTCATCGCGATGCCCGCGGGACTCGCCATTGGCCGTGCGCGCTTTCCGGGCCGCGGCTTTCTCAACGCGCTGCTGCTTTCGCCGCTCGTGATTCCGGGGCTCGTGCTGGGCATCGCGCTGCTGCGCTTTTTCGCGCTGATCGGCGCGACCGGCTCGTTCGCGTGGCTGATCCTCGCGCATATGATCATCATCACGCCGTTCGTCATGCGGCTCGTGCTCGCCTCGGTGAGCGGCCTCGACCGCAGCATCGAGCATGCAGCCGCGTCGCTCGGCGCCAACGCGTGGACGACCTTCCGCCGCGTCACGCTGCCGATGATCGTGCCCGGCATCACGGGCGGCTGGCTGCTCGCGTTCATCAACAGCTTCGATGAACTGACGATGTCGATCTTCGTGACCTCGCCGCAAACCGTCACGCTGCCCGTGCGCATGTATATGTACGCAACCGAGTCGATCGACCCGATGATGGCCTCCGCTTCCGCGCTCGTCATTTTCATCACGGCGGGTGCGATGTTCCTGCTCGACCGCGTATACGGGCTCAACCGCATTCTGATCGGGCAGCACTGAACGCCGCCCGCCTCTTTCGATTCCTGCTGCCGCGCCACCGACCTTCCATGAGCACCGCCACGCCGCTTCCCCTTGCCCAGTTCGTCCGCGTTGCCGAAACCGCGCGCGCGAGCGTTTCCTTCGTTTTAGACGGCGTCGAAGTCAAGGCGCTCGCGGGGGATACGCTGCTCACCGCGATTCTCACGCATCAGCGGCACGTGCGCCGCAGCGAGTTCAGCGCGGAACCGCGCGCGGGCTTCTGCCTGATCGGCGCTTGCCAGGACTGCTGGGTGCGCTGTGAAGACGGCACGCGCCTGCGCGCCTGCTCCACGCCGTTGCGCGAAGGCATGCGTGTGGTGACGCGCACTGGTTCGGATACCAAAATTTATGGCGGAGGTGCGCGATGAGCGCGACCGGGCCCGAGCGCATCGTCATCGTCGGCGCAGGACCGGCCGGCATTCGCGCCGCGCAAACGCTCGTGGCCGCGGGACTGCGCCCCACCGTCATCGACGAAAACGCGCGCTGGGGCGGCCAGATTTATCGCCAGCCCGCTGACGGTGCAGGCTTTTCGCGCACGAAAACCGCGCTCTACGGCTTCGAGGCGAAGAAAGCCGATGCGGTCCATCGCACCATGGCCGACCTGCTCCCGAAAATCGACTATCGGCCCGACACGCTGGCCTGGTCGTGCGAGCCGGGCCGGCTCGACACCCTGCGCGCGGGCCGCGAATCGAGCGTGCCGTGGTCGCATCTGATCATCGCGAGCGGCGCCACCGACCGCATCGTGCCGCTGCCCGGCTGGACGTTGCCAGGCGCCTATACACTCGGCGGCGCCCAGGTCGCGCTGAAGGCGCAGGGCTGCGCAATTGGCCAGCGCACCGTGTTCGCCGGCACCGGGCCGCTGCTCTACCTCGTCGCGTATCAGTATGCGAAAGCGGGCGCGCAAGTAGCCGCCGTGCTCGACACGAGCCCGTTTGGGCGCCAGGCCGCCGCCGCGCCGAAGCTGCTCAACCAGCCGGGCACCTTCGCCAGGGGCGTTTATTACGTCGCGTGGCTCAAGGCGCATGGCGTGCGCATGGAGCATGGCGTCTCGCTCGAGGCCATCGAAGGCGACGCGGCGGTGCAATACTTCCGCTGGCGCGCGGCCGACGGCAAGGAGCACGCCATCGCCTGCGATGCGATCGGCCTCGGCTACGGCTTGCGGCCCGAAACCCAGCTCGCCGATCTCGCGGGCTGCCGCTTCGCCTTCGACGACCTCAACCGCTGCTGGCTGCCCGAACGCGATGCGGCGGGCCGCAGCTCTGTGCCGGGCGTCTATCTGGCCGGCGACGGCGCCGGTATCGCAGGCGCCGATGCCGCCGAACTCGCGGGCAGCCGCGCCGCACTCGCGATGCTCGAAGATATCGGCATCGAAGCGCCACAGCACGATGCTGCTTTGCCTGATGTGGCAACGATCGAGAAGCGTCTCGAACGGATCGCGCGCTTTCGCGTTGGCATCGAGCAGGCATTTGCCCCGCCGGCCAACTGCGCCGCCAACTGGCCCGACGACCTGACCATCTGCCGCTGCGAGGAAGTCGATGCCGGCACGCTGCGTAGTTGTATCCGCGACGGTTTCGCCAGCGAGGTCAACCGCCTGAAGGCGCTCACGCGTATCGGCATGGGGCGCTGCCAGGGGCGCATGTGCGGTGAATCCGCCATGGCGCTACTGAGCGTGGAGACCGGCAAGCCGCTGCACGAGGTGGGCCGCTTACGCAGCCAGGCGCCGATCAAGCCGATTCCCATTTCACCGATGCTGTTCGACGACGGCGTGCAAGTCATCGAAGAGGAAGCCCACGATGAGTGACACGCGCCACTTCCAGGTTGTGATCGCGGGCGGCGGGCTCGTCGGCGCATCGGCGGCGCTCGCACTCGCGCGCAAGGGGGTAAGCGTCGGCTTGTTCGAGCGGCGCTTTTGCGGCGCGCAGGCGAGCGGCGTGAACTACGGCGGCGTGCGCACCCACGGACGCAGCGCCGAGCAACTGCCGCTTGCGGTGCGCGCCCGGCGCGTATGGAGCCGCTTGCCCGAACTGATCGGCAGCGACGGCGAATTCGTCGTGTCGGGGCACTTGCGCCTCGCGCGCCGCGACAGCGATCTCGACGCGCTTCACGCGTGGTCCGACATGGCGCGCGATTTCGGCGTGGAGTCGGTCGTCATGAGCGGCGAAGCGTTTCGGCGCCGCTACCCGTGGCTCGGCAAAACCGCCATTGGCGGGGCACTTTGCGCGAGCGACGGCCAGGCGAATCCGCGTCTCGTCTCGCCCGGCTTCGCGGTGGCGGCGCGGCGCGCGGGCGCGCACGTGCAGGAGCAGACCGCGCTCGCCGACCTGAGCTTCGACGGCCGGCGTTTCCAGATGCGCGCGGGCCACGAGCGCATCAGCGCGGACTGGCTGATCAACTCGTCGGGCGCCTGGGCCAATACGGTGGCGGGCGCGTTCGGCGAAACCGTGCCGATGAAGCCGATCTACCCGAACATGTGGGTGACGGAGCCGCTGCCGCGCTTTATCCAGCACAACCTGGGCGTCTACGGCGGCGGCGTCTACGCGCGCCAGGTCGAGCGCGGCAACTGCGTGATCGGCGGCGGACGCGGGCACGGCGACGGCGAGTACGCACAGCCTTCCACCGCCACCACGCGCGCCGTCATGCGCGACGCCTGCGCGCTGCTGCCCGGCCTGCGCGACGCGCTGCTCATCCGCACGTGGAGCGGCGTGGAAGGTGAAACACCGGACAGCAACCCGATCATCGGTTTCAGCAACACCACGCCGCGCCTCGTGCACGCTTTCGGCTTTTCCGGCGGCGGCTTCCTGCTGGCGCCGGGCGTGGGCGAAGTCCTCGCCGAACTCGTCACAGAAGGCACGACGAGCACGCCCATCGAGGCGTTCGCTATCGGCCGCTTCACGCAGTCTTCCGTTCATGCCGCTCTCCCAATCAAATAAGGAGTCCCCACGATGAAACTCACACGCACCCTGGCTCCGCTGGCCGCACTCGTTGCCTTGGGCATCTCGCAAGGCGCCTGGTCGCAAACGAAGACGATCTACATCGGCATGAACGGCGGCCCGATGGAGAAAGCCTACACGAGCCAGGTCCTGCCCGACTTCGAGAAGGCCAACAACGTGAAGGTGGTGGTCGTGCCGGGCACGTCGTCCGACGTGCTCGCGAAGCTCCTCGCCAACCGCAACAGCCCGCAGATGCATGTCGCCTTTCTCGACGACGGCGTAATGGCGCGCGCGGTGAGCATGGGCGTGTGCGAGAAACTCGACGATTCGCCGGTGCTCAAGGAGCTGTATCCGTTCGCGCGCATGAAAGGCGACGTGGGCGCGGGCGTGCAGCTCGGCATGACGGGCATTGGCTACAACACGAAGGTGTTCGCCGATAAAGGCTGGGCGCCGCCCACCTCGTGGCTCGATTTCGCCAATCCGAAATACAAGGGCAAGGTAGTGTTCCAGTCGGCTTCGAGCAGCACGTTCGGGCTGCACGGCTTTCTCGCCATCAATCGCCTGATGGGCGGCAGCGAGAACAACGTCGAGCCGGGCTTCACGAAGTGGGCGAGCACGGTGGGTCCGAACGTCGTCGAATATATTCCGAATTCGGCCAAGCTCTCGGAGATGATCCAGACCGGCGAGGCCGGCATTTTCCCGCTCACGCCCACCGCCGTGGGCGACCTGAAGGACAAGGGCCTGCCCGTGGCCTACGCCAACCCGAAGGAAGGCGCCGTGCTGCTGCTCGTGGACCTGTGCGTGGTGAAGAACAATCCCGACCCGCAGCTCGCGCAAAAGCTCGCGCAGTTCCTGCTGTCTGCGCCCGCGCAGAGCAAGGCGGCCTCCGCCGGCAAGCAGATTCCGACCAACCAGAACGCGACCATGCCGCCCGACATGCAAAAGAGCCTGGGCAATCTCGACCAGCTCGTGAAGAAGGTGACGGTGGTGGACTGGGACGTGATCAACGAGCACCGCGCGCAGTGGGATTCGCGCTGGAACCGGCAGATCGAGCAGTGATCGTTTGATTTTCGCGCAATAGCGAGGGCGGCGGGCGCGGCGCGTCCTGTATCATCCACGGGTTGTCGAACCGCCCGCTCGCCCATGCGCTCCGCCCTCGATTCTTCGTTTCGCCTTTCCGCTTTTGCCCGGGCTCCGCGCGCCCGCCTCCTCGCCCTGACGCTAGCCGCCGCGTGCGTGCTGCCGGGATGCGCGACCGGCCCGGCCTCGCAGAGTGATGCCGGGCAGGCGCTCCCGCCCGATACGGTCACGCTGTTCCCGATCGAGCACTACGACCAGAACGTCGATCACTGGATCGATCCGGCCAGCGCCGGTTACGACAAGCCCTTCCTTTCGCCCGACGTCCAGCGCGCGCAATTCGATGCGCTCGTCGCGCGCTATTTCGGTGCAGGGCCGAACGATCCCTCGCCGTGGAATCGCGCGTTTGTCGAGCAGCGTGTGTATCGCGACGGCGGCAGCGACATTGCCGCGCTGCAGACGCGCCGCCTCGCATACTTCGACAACACCGGCAAGGAGGCGCGCCGTATTGGCTACGGCATGAATTTCCGCCCGCACACGAAGGCGTGGATCGACGCCATCGAGCGCAACGCCAACGTCAGCCAGTTCGAACAGTCCAGCGGCTTCGATGCCACGCGTCGCGCCATCGCCACGACGGCACTGTACGTGCGCGAGCTGCCCACCGTCGACCCGTCGTTCTATTCACATCGCATAGCAGGCGAAGGCTATCCCTTCGACAACCTGCAGGTGAGCGCCGTGCGGCCGGGCACGCCGCTCTACGTGCTCGGCACGAGCGCAGACGGCGCCTGGCGCTACGTGCAGACGCCGGACGTGCAGGGCTGGGTGCGCAGCGACGGCGTGGCGAGCGTCGATGAAGCCTTCGTTTCGACGTGGCGCGCGGCGGCGCACCACTCGCTCGGCGTCGTGGTCGTGGCCTCCGCCGCGCTGCGCGACGATGGCGGCGTGTTCCGCTTCGACGCGCCTGCCGGCACGCTGCTGCCGCTGCGCCCCGCTTCCGGCGCGAAGCCGGGCGAAGTGCTCGTGCCCGCCCGCGATGTAGACGGCCGCGCGGCGATCCGCACGGCAGTGCTCGATTCGAACGCCATCGTGCCCGCGCCGCTCGCGGCGACGCCGCGCCATCTCGCACAGTTGATGAAGGCGCTGATCGGCCGCCCCTACGGCTGGGGCAATACGAACTTCGACAACGACTGCTCGGCCGAATTGCAGAGCATTTTCGCTGCGTTCGGCGTGTGGCTGCCCCGCCATTCGTCCACGCAAATGAACGCGGGGGCGATGACCGATCTTTCGGCTTCCACGCCCGCGCAACGCCTCGACTGGCTCGTGCAGCACGGCGCGCCCATGCGCACGCTCATCTATATAGGCGGTCACGTGATGCTCTACCTTGGCAACACGGAGCGCGACGGCAAGACGGTGCCGCTCGTCTATCAGGACGTCTGGGGCCTGCGCCCCGCCGAGAACAGCCGCCGCGCCGTGATTGGCGGCTCTGTCATCTTCCCTTTGCTGCTCGCCTACCCCGAAGACCCCAACCTCGAGTCGCTTGCAGGCACGCCGGTTTTCCAGGTCAGCATCCTGGGTGCGCCCGCGGGCAGCGCGCCGCCGCAGGATGAGGAGAATCCGGCGGGGTGAGGCAGGCGCCCGTGTGTCGATTCATGCGCCGGGTGCAACAAATTGATGCGCAAATGTGATCGTTTCTCCCAGGGTGACAGATTCCGCACGGTCGTACAAAAATAGCCCCCATCGAACGTAGCATTCCGTCAACGTTGCACACCTCTCGTCAGGGGAGAAGCGATCGGTGAACGCGCATTCAATCCGGCCCATGCCTAGCCGCAAGCCCACGATGACCACGCGCTCGCCCACGCTGTTCCTGCGCACGCGAGAGGACCCCGGCCGCCGCGCCAGACCGCAGGACTACGCGAAGTACTCCGCGTAGTACGCCGAGCAGCACTCCCAGCATTCCGATTCATGGGGTTCCGCGAGGAACCCCGGCCCCCTTTTGCCTGAAGCTTTATCCGCGGCTTTGCCTGGAGCATGGCCTGAAGCGTGCGCAGCACCTGTCACATCAATCTCAATCCATAAATAACACTAAGGATGACGAAATGTTACAACGCGACAACCTCGGCATGAAATGGCTGGTCCGCTGCCTCGCGGCGGCCGGTTTGATGGGCACAGCGGGTGTCGCAAGCGCGCAGAGCAGCGTCACACTGTATGGCATCGTCGACGGGTCGATCCTCTACACGAGCCATACGCTGAACACGCGGACGGGCCAGAACGCCGGTCATCAGTTCTCGTTTACGGACAGCGGCATATCCGGCTCGAACTTCGGCATGCGCGGCGCCGAGGACCTGGGCGGCGGGATGCGTGCGGTATTCGCGCTCGAGAGCGGCATCAGCATCGCGAACGGCCAGTTCGGCAATTCCAACGGCAACTTCTTCGGGCGTCAGGCGTGGATCGGCATGGAAAGTCCCTATGGTACGGTCAAGGCTGGTTTGCAGTACTCACCGTTCTTCCTCTCGCTCTACCAGACGGACCCGCGCGGCATGTCGTATTTCGGCAGCGGTCTCGTGAGCTACGTGAACAACGTCTACGTGACCGGGCTCTTCAACAGCAACGCGATTACGTATACGTCCCCGGAAATCGCCGGCATTCAGGCGATGGGCATGTTCGCCATGGGCGGCGCGGCGGGCAACTTCCAGGCGGGACGCCAGTATTCGGCGAGCCTGCGCTATCACATCGCGGGCTTCACGATCACAGGCGCGCTGTATAGCGGCAATGCCGGAGGCAGCGCGGCCACCACGCCAGTGCCGAGCACCATCGAGTTCGTGGGCCGCACGATCGGCGCGAGCTATCGCTTCCCGAACTCGCTCACGATCTCCGCTTCGTACGCGCTTTACAAGGTTGCGCAGTCGTTCGACAACAGCGTCTACTCCGGCGGGCTCAGCTATATGATCACGCCCTACCTCGACGTCGATGCCGGCGTCTGGTACACGCGCGACGGCAACGACGGCACCAACCACTCGCTCCTCGCGTCGAGCGGCGTGCAGTTCTTCCTCTCCAAACGCACGACGCTCTATGGCCAGGTGGGCTACGTGAACAACCACGGTCGTATGGACACGGGCTTGTCGATCAACAACGCGCTCTTTGAAGTCTCCGGGTCGACCGTGGGCGCGAGCATCGGCATCCGGCATCTGTTCTGATGCGCGCGAGTGTTCCGCGGCGCGCGCGTGATGCGACGCGACGCGGAACACTCTCTCGGGTTAGCTGCGGCTCAGCGGGTTTCGCGCCACGCGCACACGTCGCCTCGCGCAAGCTCGCGCGCGCCCAGCACGAACTGGGCCCCGTCGGGGGCCGGCGCCTGAACACGTTGCTCGCCAAAGTTGAAGGCGAAGCACAATCCGCCGCGTCGGCTCACGCGCAAGCCTTCCGGCAAGCGCTGCGTTGCGAGGCCCGCGCCGTGCGCGGCTTCGTCGAGCATGGCGAGATGCAGCTCGCGCGAAAACCACGCAGCGGCGTAACGCACGCGGCCATGCGAGAGCAGCGCAGGCCAGCCGTCTTCGAATTGCGCCTGAACGCGCGTGGCGCCGTTGGCGCGCACGTGATCGCGCCAATGCAATGCCTCGCCCTGCACGCCGGCTAGCGTGACCGCAGGCGCGAGCGTGGGCCGCAGCGATTCGGCCTCGAGCACCTGCAACGGCAGCACGCGCTGCAACACGCCGGGCGGCAGGTCGCCGGGTATGGCGAAGTGCGCGGTCTTCGAGCCGCTGCGCGGCCCGAACACCCACAGGCCGTCGCTGCGCTCGATCTGATCGACGAAGGCGTCGTCGATCACGGCCAGCGACGGCACGACCACGAGCCGGTACGCCGAAAGATCCGCGTGCCGCGAGACGATTTCGACATCGAGGCCCAGTTCGCGCAGCGCGCTGTAGTAGTCGAACGCGAGCGTCTGATAGTCGAAGCTCGCGCCGTGGCGCTGGATCTCGAACATCCACTGCGTTTCGTAGTCGAATACGAGCGCCACCTGGGCACGCCCCGCCGGTGCGAGTGTACGCAACACGTCGCTCGCCGCGATCTCCCGCGCGGCCTGCTCCACCTCGCGGCCGCCGGGAGACAGCTCGTTATTCGGCAGATTGAGGCCCGAATGCATCTGCTCCTGCGCATACGGGCATTGCCGCCAGCGGAAGTACGAAACGAGTTCGGCGCCGTGCGCGAACGCTTCATAGGCCCACAGGCGCACCATGCCCGGCGCGGGCACCGGATTCCACGGCGCCCAGTTCACCGGCCCCGCCTGCTGCTCCATCACCCAGAAGCGCCCGCCGCCTATTGTGCGGTAGCGGTCGTGGTCGAACGACGAGACGTCTGGGTGCGCGGTGCGCGCGTAGCGAGCCTTCTGCGCTTCCGGCAACCCGATCACTTCGGTGCGCGCGATCGGATAGCTGTCCCACGTCGCCACGTCGATGGCCTTGTCCGCCGCGAACTGGTAGTGATCGAAGGTCGTGAAAAAACCCATGAAGTTGTGCAATACGTCGGCGTTCGGCGCGTGGCGGCGCAGCACGTCTGCCTGCTCGCGATGAAAGCTCGCGACTTCAACCGACATGTAGCGGCGAAAATCCAGATGATGCGCCGGGTTGGCGTCGGTCGGCGTGCGCACGGGCAACCCCACCGCTTCGAACGACGGGTACTCCATGCTCCAGAACACGTTGCCCCATGCCTCGTTGAGCGCCTCGATCGTGTCGTAGCGCTTCGCGAGCCACGTCTGGAAGCGGCGCTGCGCGGCACTCGACCAGCTCGGCACGGTGTCGTGGCAGCCCAGCTCGTTGTCGGTCTGCCATGCGATCACGGCCGGATGCGCGCCGTAGCGCTGTGCCATCGCCTCCGTAATGCGCACACAATGGGCGCGATAAGCCTCGCTCGCAATGTCGTAGTGGCGGCGCGAGCCGTAGTTCCAGGGCGTGCCGTCGGCGCGCACGGGAAGCATCTCGGGCGTCGCGTCGACGAGCCACTTCGGCGGCGAGGCCGTGGGCGTGCCGAGCACGATCTTCAGGCCACGGGCCGCGAGCGTTTCGATCGCATCGTCGAGCCAGGCCCACTCATACACACCGGCGCGCGGCTCCATGCGGCTCCAGGCGAATTCGCCAATGCGCACGTGGGTAATGCCGAATTCGGCCATGCGGCGCGCGTCGTCGGCCCACATCGTTTGCGGCCATTGTTCGGGGTAGTAGCAGACACCGATTTGCATGAGTGACAATCCGCCTCGGAATAACGTCGGGAATACGAATGAAATAAAAAAGGGCCTTCGGCTGCGGCCGGGCTCTCTCAGCCCTTGCTCGCGCCGAAGGTAAGCCCCGCGACAAAGTGTTTCTGCATGGCGAAGAACATCAGCACCGAAGGCAGCGCCGCAAGCACCGAGCCCGCCGCCACGAGGTTCCACGCCGTGGTCCACTGCCCCTTGAGCGCGGCTACGCCCACCGTGATCGGCGCGGCGTCGTCGCCCTGGGTGAGACACAGCGCCCAGAAGTAGTCGTTCCAGACGAACGTGAAGACGAGAATGCCGAGCGCGGCGAGCGCCGGCCGCACGAGCGGCATGACGATGCGCCAGTAAATGGCCCATTCGCTCGCGCCTTCCACGCGCGCGGCCTCGATCAGTTCGAACGGCAGTTGCTTGATGAAATTGCGCAGGAACAGCGTGCAGAATCCGGTCTGAAACGACACGTGAAAGATGATGAGCGCCCACACGGTGTTGTAGAGCCCTACGCGCAGCGCCATGTCGCGCACCGGGATCATGAGGATCTGGATCGGCACGAAATTCCCGGCGACGAAGGCGAACAGCACCGCCGTGTTGCCGCGAAAGCGATACGTGGAGAGCGCGAAGCCCGCCATCGAAGCCAGCGTAATGGCACCGATCACCGAAGGCACCGTGATCAGCACGCTGTTCGCGAAGTAATGGAGCATCGGTGTTTGCGTGAGCGCCGCCCCGTAGTTTTCCAGCAGCGCGAAGTGCTTCGGCCAGCCCCAGTAGTCGCCCTGCTGCAGTTCCTCGGTAGACCGGATCGAGGTAATGAGCACGGCGAGCATGGGCAGCAGCCAGATAACGAGCGCAATGGGCAACGAGATCTTGTAGAGCGCGCGATTCGCGGGTTTCCAGCGATCGACGGGAAGCGGATACATGGGCAGCGACTCCGTGAACAGCGACGAAAAATCGACGGGTAACTCAGCGTTCTTCGCGCAGCATGCGGCGCAAATGGAACACGATATAAACGAGCATGATGGCGAACAGCACGACGGCAATCGCCGCCGAATAGCCTTCGCGGTAGTATTTGATCGCCTGGTCGTACATGAAGTACGCGAGCACCGTGGAGCTGTCGAACGGGCCGCCGCCGCTCATCACGGCGATCAGGTCGAAGCTGCGCAGCGCGCCAATCACCGTGAGCACGATGGCCATGAACGTGGCAGGGCGCAGCTGCGGGAGCACCACGTGCCAGAAGAGCCGCCAGCCCTTCGCCCCTTCCATGCGCGCGGCTTCCACGATCTCGGGGTTGATGCCCGTGAGGCCCGTGAGATACAGGATCATGCAGAACGGTGTTTGCGGCCAGAGTGCGGCGAAGATAATGCCGAACGTCACGAGCTTCGGGTCGCCCAGCACGGGTATGCCATGGCCGACGATCATCTTGAGCAGACCGAAGGTCGGATCGTAGAACCACGAGAACACGAGACCGACCACCACGCCCGAGAGCACGAACGGCGCGAAGAACAGCGACTTCACCGCGCGTATGCCGCGCACGTGCTGGTTCAGATAGAGCGCGAACACGAGACCGAGCGGCGGCGCGAGCAGGAAGAACACAAGCCACAGCAGATTGTTCTTGAGCGCGGTATAGAACGTGTCGGTCTGGAACAGTTCGACGTAGTTCGCGAGCCCGACAAACGTTTTCGCGGTCATCCCGTCCCAGTTATAGAAGCTGAGCGTGATGCTGCTGAAAATCGGGTAGACCACGCACAGCGCAAAGAGCGCGCAGCCCGGCAGCAGGAAAAACAGCGCGGCGCGATTCTGTTGCCGCCGCACAGTAGAGACGCGACGCGGCCGCGCCGCCCCAATGGGGCGCGCCAAGGTATCGGACATGGTGAAGTCTCGCCGGTGATCGAAGAAGGTACGGCCGGCGGCGCAATGCGCCGGCCGCACCGCGGCTTTACTTGTGGTAGATGCGCTGGCGCGTCGTTTCGAGGCGCGCGAGCAGCGTATCGAGCTGCGACGGGTCGCTGTAGAACTGCTGCATGGCCTTCATGCCTTCGTCGGCCATTTCCTTCTGCATGTCGCGGTCGTAGAACTGCGCAATGCCGCCGCGCGTGCTCGCGAGCGTCTGGAAGCCCACCTTGGAGATGGGATCGTCAGGCTCGGCTGCCTTGTTGTTCGAAGGCAGCTGGCCCCAGCCGTGCGCGAGTTCGGCGTTGATCGCGGGCGTTTCCATGAAGGCGAGCAGACGGCGCGCATCGGCCTTGTTCTTGGCCTTTGCAGGAATGAGCAGTACGTTCACGGGACCGTCTTCGGCCGTCGGCACGTTGGCGTCGATGACCGGGAAGCGGAAGAAGCCCACGTTCTGTTTCATGTTCTCCGGGAAGCTCGCCGAGAAGAACGTGCCCATCAGCATCATCGCCGCCTTGCCGTTGACGAGCACCGGCGCGATCGAATCCACGTCGTAGGAAAGCGCGTTTTCCATGAAGCAATGGTTGTCCATCAGCGTCTTCCACGTCGTGTAGACCTTCTTCACGCGCGGGTCGGTATAGGGAATCTGACCGGCCATCAGCTTCTGGTGGAACTCGTTGCCGTTGATGCGCAGGTCCAGATAGTCGAACCACGCGGCGAGCGTCCAGCTGTCGCGCGCGGCCACGGCAATGGGCTGCACGCCGATGGCGTTGAGCTTCTTGCAGCTTTCCAGCAATTCGTCGAAGGTCTTCGGCTCGGATTTGATCCCGGCCTTGGCGAACAGGTCCTTGCGGTAGAAGAAGCCATAGGCGTCATATCCCAGCGGCGCGGCATACTGCTTGCCGTTCCATGTGGACGCACTCTTCACCGATGCGTACTGGTCGTTCCAGCCGTTTTTGGCCCAGTCCGGGGAGAGGTCTTCCAGCAGGCCGCGCTCGGCGTAATAGGCCATGCGCTCGCCGTCGTGCCACGACACCACATCGGGCGGATCGGTCGCGAGCCAGCCGCCCATCTGCACCTTGTAGGCTTCCTCGGTTATATAGGACACCTTGAGGTCGACGTCGGGATTGGCTTTCTTGAACTGGTCGAAGGCATCTTGCCATGTCGAGCGCTGGTTGGCGCGCGCCGAGACGTTGACGGTCAGCGTCCCGGCGTCGGCGGCCATGCTCGTGAACGCCGTCGCCGCCACGATCGCAACGGCGGCCGAGCCGCGGGCCAGCGAACCGAACGCTTTCAAGCGATTGGAAAACATCTGTTGTCTCCTGTGTCGATCCATCCAACATGCTTTTGGACTGCCTTTGTCGACTGACGGCACCCGCGCCGCCAGACCTGGTGACCCGCTCTACCGGCGGGGTATAACGAAATCAGGCCAGCGCCGGCGCATGCGCTGCCGCGAGCCGGCGCAACGCTGTGCCTTCGGCGTCGAACAGATGGCACGCCTGCGGCGGCACATGCACGCGGATGCGTTCGCCCACACCGATAAGCGAATCGCCCGGCGCTTTGGCGACCAGTGTGCCGGCCGCATGATCCGCATGCAGATAGCTATGTTCGCCCAGGCGCTCGGCGAGCACCGTTGCGCACGCAATCGATTGATCGTCGCCAGTCAGCCGCAGATGTTCGGGCCGCACGCCCAGCGTGACCGGCTGACCGCGCTTCAATGCGCGTCCGTCCACGCAGGCGAGCAGCGTCTGCCCGCCTTCGAGCGTGACGCGCACGCCCTCTTCATCCACCGAGTCGACACTCGCGTCGATGAAGTTCATGCGCGGCGAGCCGATGAACCCGGCCACGAAGCGCGACTTCGGGTGGTGATAGAGATCGAGCGGCGCGCCGCTTTGCGCCACGCTGCCGTGGCGCTCCATGTCGGCGCCCGCGTGCAGCAGCACGATGCGGTCGGCGAGCGTCATCGCCTCGACCTGGTCGTGCGTGACATACACGACGCTCGCATCCGTGAAGCGCTGGTGCAGGCGCGCGATCTCGATGCGCGTATGGCTGCGCAACGCGGCGTCGAGATTGGAGAGCGGCTCGTCGAACAGGAACACGCCCGGCTCGCGCACGATGGCGCGGCCGATGGCGACGCGCTGGCGCTGTCCGCCCGATAGCGCCTTGGGATGCCGGTCGAGCAGCGCCTCTAGTTGCAGGCTGCGCGCGGCGTCGCGCACGCGCCGCTCGATCTCGGCTTTCGGCACCTTGGCGATCTTCAGGCCGAACGCGATGTTGTCGAACACCGTCATGTGCGGAAAGAGCGCGTAGCTCTGGAACACCATCGCCACGCCGCGTTCGGCGGCGGGCACGTCCGTCACCACGCGCGACCCGATGCGCAGTTCGCCTTCGCTCAATTCCTCGAGGCCCGCGATCATGCGCAGCAGCGTGGACTTGCCGCATCCGGAAGGCCCGAGGAACACGCAAAACTCGTGATGCCCGATGTCGAGATCGACATGCCGCACCACCGGCGGATGATCGCCGTAGCGCTTGCCGACGCCCGAGAGCTGTATCGTCGCCATGTTCTCGCCTCGAAATTTAAGCGCTTAAATTTTTCTGCAGAAAACTTCCCACAGCCCTTGCGCAGCGGGCATTTAACCGCTTAAATTCGAATCCGGCACAATCGCGCATTCGTTGTCTCCGTTGATGTTGTGGGAGAAAAGTAGCAAACCCCGCCGCAGCATTGCAACATCTGAATCATCTTCCCTGAATGTGGGAAAGGTCCGACATGGTCACCCTGTCAGAAGTCGCGCGGCGCGCACGCGTCACGGCGGCTACCGTTTCGAACGTGCTGCGCAATCGCGAGAAGGTTCGTCCCGAGACGGCCGAGCGCGTGCTGCAGGCCATCGCCGAACTGGGCTACCGGCCCAACCTCAATGCGCGCGCGCTCGCGCAGGGGCGCTCGTCCACGCTCGCGCTCATGCTCTCGAACATCTCCAACCCGTTCTACCCCGAGTTCGTGCTCGCGGCGGAACGCGCCGCGCGCAAGGCGGGCCACTTCCTGATGGTCTGCAACACCGACGACGACGCGCAAATCGGCCGCGCCTACCTGAACCAGATCGCGGGCACCTTCGCGGACGGCGTGCTCGTGATGAACACCGACATCGCCATGAACGAACTGTGCATCTCGGCCATGCACAACGGCCCCATTCTGCTGGCGATGTGGGAGCACCCCGAGAATCCGCCCGTGCTGCCGTGCGTGGCCGTGGACTTCGCGCGCGCGGGCGCGCTCGCGGCGCACCATCTACTTGAGTTTGGACACCGAAATATCGCCATGCTGATCGGCGACGGCTGCGGCGGCCTGCAGGACGCCCGTTCGGAAGGATTCCGAACGGCCATGCGAGAAGGCGGCGTGAATCCGGCGAACGTGGCGCAGATGCAGGTGCGCGACTCGATCGACTCCGGCTACGCGGCCTGCCAGCAATTGCTCGCGCAGCACCCGCGCGTGAGCGCGATCTTCGCGACCAACGACCTGCTCGCGATCGGTGCGATTCAGGCGCTGGTCAGCATGGGCCGCGCCGTGCCCGACGATGTGTCCGTGATCGGCATCACCGACATTCAGCTCGCCCATCAGATGCGCCCCGCGCTCACCACCGTCGCGATCCAGACCGAGGCCGTGGCCGAGCTGTCGATCCGCAGCCTGATCCGGCTGATCGACGAACCGGACCAGCAGCCGCCCATGGTGCTCGGGCCGCCGCCCGAGCTCGTCACGCGCATGTCCACGGGGCCGCGCAAACGGCGCGCCCGGGCCTGACCCTGCACGAGTCAGACCTCGCTCGACAGGTGCGGGCGAAGCGCCGACAATGAATGCCCTTTACGGCGCGCCCGTCCGGTTCAGCGGAGCCAGGCGCACACACGTTCGCGCGCCGCGGCGCGCACGGGGCACTACATGCAGGACACAAACGCAAGTCATCGACATTTCGACACGCTGATCGTCGGTGCAGGTTCGATGGGCATGGCGGCCGGCTATTATCTGAGCCGCCTCGGCAACAAGGTGCTGCTGCTCGACGCCGGCGATCCACCGCACGATCAGGGTGCGCATCACGGAGCGACGCGCCTCATTCGCCACGCCTATGGCGAAGGCGCCGCCTACGTGCCGCTCGCCTTGCGCGCCCAGCAGCTTTGGGAAGACCTCGAGCAGCAAACGCAGACTGCCCTTTTCGTGCGCACGGGCGTCGTCAACATCGGCTCGCCCGACGAAGCGTTCATGCGCGAGGTGCAGGCGAGCGCCGCCAGCCACGGCATCCCGCTGGAAACGCTCGATGCCGCCACGGCCGGCAAACGCTGGCCCGCGTGGCGACTGCGCCCAGAGCAGATCGCGAACTTCGAACCCGGCGCGGGCGTGCTCTATTGCGAGCGCGCGATCAGCACTTACCGGCAGCTCGCGACCGCGCTCGGCGCAACACTGGGCACGAATACGCGCGTCACGCGCATCGAGTGTCATGGGCGCGAGAGTGTCAACGTCTGGACCGACAGGAACGAAAAGTTCACCGCGCGCGACCTGATCGTGTGCGCCGGCAAATCGACTCGCGATCTGCTCGCGCCGCTGGGCCTCGAGATTCCGGTCACGCGCGTGCGCAAGAGTTTCGCGTGGTTCGAAGGCGAGCCAGGCCTCTTTGGGCCGGAGCGCTTCCCGGGCTTTTTCGTCGCCTCGGAAGTGGGCGGTTATTACGGGTTTCCCGATCTCGACGGCAGCGGCCTGAAGCTGGGCCGCCACGACACCGGCGAGCCCATCGCGGCGGACGCGCCGCTCGCGCCATTCGGCGCCGAGCCGAGCGATCTCGGCGATCTGCAAGCCTTCCTGGAACGCTACTTACCGGGCGCGGGCAAGCTGCGCGTGGGCCGGGCCTGCGAATACGACATGACGCCGGACGAACATTTCATCATCGACCGCGTGCCCACCTGCCCGAACGTGCACATCGCGACCGGCTTTTCCGGGCATGGTTTCAAGTTCGCCAGCGCGATCGGCGAGGCGCTAGCGGAGCGGATCACGCAAGGCGAAAGCCGCATCGACCTTGCGATGTTCGCGCGCAAGCGCTTCGCGTAGCGAGCCAGCTCACGCCTAGTTCGCGGGAATCGTCACGACCGGCGCCTTGCTGCTCGTCTCGGCTTCCGCGAGCGCCATGAGGTTCTGCAGGACCGTGAACGCATATTTCGAGTCGAAGTCGGCGCGCTCGACCCAATAAGCCGTGCCGTCGTAGTCGATCGCGACATAAGCGTCCGCGGGCGCCTTCGGCCCCTGGTGCACGATGATGATCGGCCGCGTTTCGCCCCCAATCAGACCGACGGTCGGTTTCGTCGCGCCGCTCTGCACCTGGGCGTCCGGCACCTGCACCTGCGCGCCGATATTCGTGAGGATGCCGAGTACCGAGCGCGTCACCATGGGAATGCGATTGCCGCCCTGCGCGGAGGGTCCATAGACGATCTCGTACGTGCGCGCGTCCGCCGCAAGATGGAGCAGTTCACGCACGCGCGCCAGGTCCGCCGAAACTTGCGGCGACTGCGCGCTGTTCGTCGCGCCGAGTGCGAGGAACACCGTGTTCTTGCCGTTCTCGCTGCGCGACTCCACGTTCAGCTCGCCTGCCAGTTGCAGGCGCCGCAGCGCCTGGAGCAACTGGAAGAAACCCGCCGAGCCCGCGCTGCCCTCCCCGCCTAGCGCGCTGCCGTTCTGCAGCCCGCCGATCGATTGCGCGCCGATACGCAGCAGCAGATCGACCGGCATGCCGCCTTCGGCGAGCGGCATCATGAGTTCCGGCGCGAGCGGCCGGATGTACGCCGAAGCGAACGCTTCGCCCGTAGTTGGCGTGAACGTGAAAGTCGGGCGATTCGACCAGGAGATATTACCGGTCGCAAGCGCATAGTCCGGCTGCGCGCCTGAGCCGATATTGCCCGTGACGCCCGCCGTCGAATCGAATTGATACGCGGCGATGATCGAACTCACCGTGAGAAAGGCGGGCGCGTCGCCATAACGCAAACCGATCACGGCCGCGAGTATTCCGCGTTTATTTGCATCGCCGAGTGCTCTTGCGTAATCGACCTGGTCGGCGCGCAAGCGCGTTGGGCCGAGATGCACACACGCCGTGCCCAGCAAGGCCGAACACGAAACCGCCAGAATCGTCGCTTTTGAAATCATCGGAAGCCTGCGCGCCGGCCGCGCAAAGAGAGTGGGTCCGCGCGCACAGGTAGCAAGCGTTGTGCCCCGATATTTCAGAAGCGCAAGCGTGACCCTTCCGGAAGTGACACCCTCAGGTCCGTGGCGCGCTCGGTTGCGCTCGAGCCAGCAGCACTTCGCGGTCGCGCGCGTTCTGCGTGAGCGCGGCCGCGCGCTCGAATTCCGCTCGCGCTTCGGCATGGCGCGCCAGCTTTTCGAGCAGATCGCCGCGTGCGGCCGGCAGCCACGGATAGTGACGCAGCGAGGGTTCCGCACACAGCGCATCGACGAGATCGAGCGCCGCTTGCGGCCCTCGCGCCATACCCACCGCCACGGCGCGATTCAGACGCACGACGGGCGAGGCGTCGAGTTCGAGCAGCGCGTCGTAGATCGAGACGATCTGCGCCCAGTCGGTCTGCGCCGCGCTCGGCGCGCGCGCATGGCAAGCCGCGAGCGACGCCTGCAGCGCGTATGGCCCAGGCGCACCCGCGCAGGCCGCACCGCGCGCGATCGCGGCAAGCCCGCGCCGGATCAATAGCGCGTCCCAGCGGCTGCGGTCCTGGTCGGCGAGCAGCACGGCGCGCCCTGCCCGGTCCACGCGCGCGGGCAAGCGTGAAGCCTGCAGTTCCATCAAGGCAACGAGGCCGTGAGCCTCGCCCTCGAGCGGAACGAGTTCCGCCAGCATGCGGCCTAGCCGCAGGGCTTCTTCGCACAGCGCAGGGCGCGTCCAGTCCGGGCCCGCCGTGGCCGTATAGCCTTCGTTGAAGATCAGATAAATCACTTCGAATACCGAAGCAAGCCGCGGCTCGAGGTCGGCGAGGCGCGGCACTTCGAACGGAACTTTCGCCGCCGCGAGCGTGCGCTTGGCCCGCACGATGCGCTGCGCGACGGTTGCCTCCGGCACGAGGAACGCGCGCGCGATCTCAGCCGTAGTGAGGCCGCCGAGCAGACGCAGCGTGAGCGCGGCGCGTCCCTCCTTCGGCAACACCGGATGACACGCCACGAACACGAGCCGCAGCAAGTCGTCGCCGATCTCGTCCTCGCGCGCGGCGTCGAGCGCCTCCACGAAGTCGGGCGCGAAGTGCGCTTCGAGCGCTTCGAGGTCCGCGCCCATCGCCTCGTGCGCGCGCGCATGTGAGGCCGCGCGACGCAGCCGGTCGAGGGCGCGATGTTTCGCGGCGGTCATGAGCCACGCTCCGGGGTTCTCGGGAATGCCGCTCACAGGCCAGCTTTCCAGCGCGGCGACGAACGCGTCCTGCGCGATTTCCTCGGCCACGCCCACGTCGCGCACGATGCGCGCGGCGTGGGCGATCACCTTCGCCGACTCGATGCGCCACACGGCCTCGACCGTGCGGCGCGTCGCCGTGAATGGGTCGTGAGGGTCGCGCGCCTGCGTCACGAGCCGTGCGCGCCCTTTTCGATCGCGGCGGGCGACATGTACATCAGTTCCCAGATGTGGCCATCGGGGTCTTCGAAGCTGCGGCCGTACATGTCGGTGCCGCACTCCATCGGCGGGCGCTTCGAGGTGCCACCCGCCGCGAGCGCCTTGTCGACGAGTC
This sequence comes from Paraburkholderia nodosa, assembly GCF_001718195.1. GTDB lineage: Bacteria > Pseudomonadota > Gammaproteobacteria > Burkholderiales > Burkholderiaceae > Paraburkholderia > Paraburkholderia nodosa_A. The sequence goes on along the minus strand of NZ_MCNV01000042.1, from coordinate 21,331 downwards.
CGTCCACTTCCTCGCGCGACACGCACGAGAGGCAGGTCAGCACCTCGGTGCTTTCGCGGGCGTCCACGAGCGCCTTGTCGGTGAAGCCGCGCATGAAATCGAGGGTGAGCAGCATGGCGTACATGTTCTCGCCCAACACCATGCAGGCGGCCTGGTCGTTGGTGAATTTCGGGTCGAACTTGAAGCCGAGCTGGCCGAAGAAGTCCATCGAGCGCTTGAGGTCGCGCACGCCCAGATTGACGAAGATGTGCTTATGCATGTTTGGAGCCTCACGGTGATCGAGCAAATGCTCAGGATGCCTTACGTTGTTCCTGCAGCTGGCGAAAACTCTCGACGCCCTCGCACTGCGGAAGTTCGTCGAGTTCATAGAGCTGCCGCACTTCGACCTCGCCCTCGGTGTGCTTGCCGAATGGCGACGGGAACCGGCGCGCCCATTCGAGCGCTTCGTCGCGCGAGCGGACCTGGATGAGCGTATAGCCGGCGATCAACTCCTTCGTTTCGGCGAACGGGCCGTCGAGGATCGTGGGCTTGCCGTTCGTGTAGTGCACGCGGAAGCCGCGCGAGCTGGGCTGCAGGCCCGAGGCGTCGAGCAGCACGCCGGCCTTCGCCAGTTCCTCGTGATAGCGGGCCATTTCGGCGAATACTTCGACGTCGTCGGGCGGCTCGCCCGCTTCGGTCAGCGCGTTGGCGCGCACCATGATCATGAATCGCATTGTCTACTCCTGAATGTGGCGTTCGGGTCGTTCGAGGCAAGCGGCACCCTTGGGTGCGCTCATGAACACGACGCGCGGGGCGCACGGAAATCGACAACGGACAGCGAAATCTTTTGCGTGCCTGGGGAAACTACCTGGAGAGGCACCCCTTCAGCGGAAACACGGACCAGTTTCGCGCACTTCGACGCTCGCCCATTGCGCCGCGGGACAGCGCTGCGCGATGGCCAGTGCCTCGTCGCGCGTTGCGCAATCGACAAGGAAAAAGCCGCCGATCATCTCCTTCGCCTCGGCGAACGGGCCATCGATGATGCTCGCGCGGCCTTCGCGCACCTGCACGCGTGCGCCGCCGGTGTCGGAGGTGAGCGCGTGCGCGTCGATCAGCTTGCCCTCGGCGGCGAGTTCGTCGGCGAACGCGACCATGCGCGCGTAGAGCGCCTCGCCTTCGGATGGCGCGCGCGTCTCGCGCTGGCCGCGCGGCTCGGCGATGAGCAGCATGAATGGCATGAAGGTGTCCTCTCAGTCAGCCTGCGATCCTGAAAGGCAAGAGTCTATTCCAGAAGGAGCGATGCGCGTCGCGACCGGGCGCGCTTTGAGGCGCTCACGCGTAGCGCGCGAGGAAGAGATCGGCGGACGACTCGGCGACCTGGCGCTGCTGCGCGTCGTCGAGCGGAGGCTGGCCCATTGCGACCTGCGGCCAGAACGCGAATGCCTTCACGATGCCGTGCAGTTGCTGCGAGGCGAATGCCGGATCGGTCGTTTTCAGGCGGCCATCGGCGGCGGCCGCGCGCACCCAGACCGTGAGGTCCTCTTCGCGCTCGCCGATGCGAGCCACCATGTCGCGTGCGCGCTCGGGCGAATGGATGCCCGCCGCGATCGCCACGCGCGCGAGCTTGAAGAACGCTTCGTCGCTCAGGAGCCGCAGCTTGCGCATCAGTAGCTCGACGAGCTGCGTGTGCAGCGGCTCGCCGGCGCGGTAGGCCGGCGCATCGGCGGTCGCGCTCGCGTCCCAGAGCTGGCACAGGATCGACGCGAACAGCGCCTCCTTGCTCGGGAAATGGTTGTAGACCGTGCGCTTCGAGACGTTCGCGCGCGCCGCAATACGGTCCATGCTCGTGGCGTCGAAGCCGGAGGCCAGAAATTCGTCGATGGCCGCCGCGACGATGGCGGCGCGCTTGCGGTCGGTCAGGCGTTGAGGGGTGGCGGGGATGCAATCCATTCCCAAATCTTACACCAGACAGTTTACTTTTCGCCAGAATAAACTACACTGTGCAGTCTACTTCCTGTTTCCAAAGGCAGCCGCCGACATGACCTCGCCTTTCGCATCGCTGAGCCGTACCTTGGGCCTGAGCGCCGCACAACGCGGCCGCGAGCTCTCGTCCACCTCGCCGCAACACGATGGCGAGCGCTTTCGCAACGTGCGTCCGCGCCCGGCCGAGGGCCTCGGCAAGACGCTGAAGATCATGTGGAACATGATCTTCCACAAGCCGGGCGGCACCATGCCCGCCGGCGCGCTGCCCGTTCAGGCGCTCACGCGCGAGGAGCTCGAGGCCGCGCCCGACCGCAGCGTCTACCGGCTCGGCCATTCCACGCTGCTCTTCAAGCTGCGCGGCCACTTCTGGCTCACCGACCCGGTATTCGCCGAGCGCGCCTCGCCGTTCCAGAACCTCGGGCCCAAGCGCTTTCATGCGCCGCCCATCGCGCTTGCCGACCTGCCGCCACTACGCGGCGTGATCCTCTCGCACGACCACTACGACCACCTCGACCGCGAAACCGTGCTCGCGCTCGCCGCCACGACGGGCGTATTTCTCACGCCGCTCGGCGTGGGCGACCGCTTGATCGAATGGGGCATCGACGGTGCGAAGGTGCGTCAGTTCGACTGGTGGCAAGGCGCGAATGTCGAGGGCGTCGAGTTCACCGCCACGCCTGCGCAGCACTTCTCGGGACGCAGCCTGTTCGACAGCAACAGCACGCTGTGGGCTTCGTGGGTGATCGCCGACGCCGACCTGCGCGTGTTCTTCAGCGGCGACACCGGCTACTTCGACGGCTTTCGCACGATCGGCGAGCGGCTTGGCCCCTTCGACGCGACCTTCATCGAAACCGGCGCGTACGACCCGCAATGGCCCTACGTCCACATGCAACCGGAGGAAACGGTGCAGGCGCACGTGGATTTGCGCGGCGAGTGGCTCGTGCCGATTCACAACGGCACGTTCGATCTCGCGATGCATCGCTGGCAGGACCCGTTCGAGCGCGTGACCGGCCTCGCGCTGGCGCGCGGCGTGACGCTCTCCACGCCGCGCATGGGAGAGCGGCTCGATCTCGTCGAGCCGCATCGTGGGGAGCGTTGGTGGCGTGAGGTGGCGGAAAGCGCGGAGCCGCCGCGCACGGCGCGCCGGTGGTTCGCTTGCCGCGATGCGCGCGAAGCGCAGTCCTGACACCCATCCTCACATCTCCCTCTACAGCCCGCGCGCCATACGAACGCGCGCGGGCCCACCTGCTGCTCGTTCCCCGCTTCTTCCCCTTCGCGGCAAAAGTCTCCTAAGCTTTTGCATCGGGGCCCGCATCGTACGGAGCCTCTTCATCCCGCCCCTTCACCCCTTCACGGGATTTCCCCAGGCTGACAGCCCGCGATTTCTGGCATTAAATAAATCAACTTGATTTATTTAGTCGGCGACGCAGTTCCAGGCCGACCTGCTTTGCATAGGACCGGAGCGAGCGCCAAAGCGCCCACTCCGGATCGACAGGAGGAGACACGTGAGAAGTCCGCATGTCGGTCAGGGCAGCAATTCCGCCAACGTCCGCCGCTTCAACGAACGCCTGCTGCTGCAGGCGCTGCGTCGCGCGGGCGAGGCGTCGAAGGCCGACCTCGCGCGTCTCGCGAATCTCACGAGCACGGCGGTGGGCACCATCATCACCTCGCTCACGGCCAATGGCCTGATCGAGGTGAGCGGCCGCCGCGACGGCCAACGCGGCCAGCCCGCCTCGCTGCTGCGCCTGTCGCCGCGCGGCGCGTTCGCCATCGGCGTGCGGCTCGACCGGACCAACATCGAAACCGTGCTCGTGGATTTCGCGGGCCACATGATCGAGCGCCGCTCGCGCGACATGCTGCTGCCGCAACCCTCGGTCGCGCAGGAGATCGTGCAACGCGACATCGCCGAGTTATTGGGCCACCTCACGACAGAGGAACGCAGTCGCCTCGCCGGCATCGGCGTGGCGCAGCCGTACAACCTCGGCAGCTGGCTGCGCGAACTGGGCCTGCCGGCGGACACCTTCCGCGTGTGGAACGATGTCGATTTCGCGGGCGAACTCGCGCGCGCCACGGCGCTGCCCGTGTTCAGCGAAAACGACGGCAACGCGGCCGCCATCGCCGAGATCTTCTACGGCTGCGGGCGCCAGCGCGACGACTTCCTCTACCTGTTTCTCGGCCCGGCGATCGGCGGCGGCATCGCCATCGACGGCGACTGCGTGCGTGGCCTCACCGGCAACGCGGGCGATTTCGCGGTGATGCCCGTGCCGCCGAGCCGCCTGCCCTCGGCGCACAAGCCGCCCGGTCAGTGGGACATCCTGCTGTCGCGCGCGTCGCTCATCGCGCTGCGCCGCCATCTTCAGTATTGCGGCGAGACGATCGACAGCCGCGCCGATCTGGAAGCGTGCATCGCGCGCGGCCACCCCGGCGTGCAGGAATGGCTCGACGACTGCATCGATGCGCTCGCCCCCGCGCTGCGCTCGGCGTTCTGCGTGCTCGACGTGCCCGCCGTGGTGCTCGACGCCGACGTGGACGCGGGCCTCATCGACACGCTCATGCAGCGCCTGCGCCTCGCGGTCGCGGCCACCGCGCCGGAAGCGCGCGGCACGCCCGCCCTGGTGCGCGGCACCTTCGGTCCCGATGCGGGGGCGCTCGGCGCGGCCACGCTCCCCATGTTCTTCAACTTTTCGCCGCGCGCGGGCATCCTCATGGGCGCCGGCGCACAAACTTACGCTCAAGCGCAGGAGGAGAGCCATGTCGCCCTCTGAGTCCACGCCGCCGCTGCTGGAAATGCGGGGCATCACCAAGACCTTCCCCGGCGTGCGCGCACTCGACAACGTGCGCCTCACCGTCTACCCCGGCGAGGTCCATTCGCTCATGGGCGAGAACGGCGCGGGCAAGTCCACGTTGATGAAGATCCTCTCGGGCGCCTATCAGGCCGACCCCGGCGGCGAGATCCTCATCGAAGGCAAGCCGGTCGTGATCGACGGGCCGCATGCGTCGCGCGCGCTGGGCGTGGCCGTGATCTATCAGGAGCTGAGCCTCGCGCCCAATCTCTCGGTTGCCGAGAACATTCATGCGGGCCGCGAACTGCGCAAGGGCGGCCGCCGCTTCGGCACGGTCGACCGGCGCGCCATGGAGCGCGGCTGCGAAGACGTGCTCAAGCGCCTCGGCGCGAGCTTCGGACCCACCACGCTGGTCGGCTCGCTTTCCATCGCCGAACGGCAGCTGGTGGAAATCGCGCGCGCCGTGCATAGCGACGCGCGCATCATCGTGATGGACGAGCCCACCACGCCGCTTTCCTCGCGCGAAACGGAACGCCTTTTCAAGCTCATCAACCAACTGCGCAACGAAGGACTGGCGATCATCTACATCAGCCACCGCATGGCCGAGGTGTACGAGCTGTCGGACCGCGTTTCCGTGCTGCGCGACGGCAGCTACGTGGGCACGCTCATGCGCGACGCGCTCAACGCGGAAAGCCTCGTGAGCATGATGGTGGGCCGCGATATTTCGGGCTTCTACAAAAAGGCGCACGCACCGTACGATCCGGGCAAGGTCGTGCTCACCGTGCGCGATGTGGCCGACGACAAGCGCGTGCGCGGCTGCAGCCTCGACCTGCACGCGGGCGAAGTGCTCGGCATTGCTGGCCTCGTGGGCGCGGGCCGCACCGAGCTTGCGCGCCTCATTTTCGGCGCGGAACCGCGCTTGCGCGGCCAGATCGCCATCGACGGCCAGACGCTCAACGTGCACACGCCGCGCGACGCGATCAACGCGGGCCTCGTCTACCTGACCGAAGACCGCAAGCATCAGGGCCTCTTTCTCGACATGAGCGTGCGCGACAACATCAACGTCGCCGTGGCCGGGCGCGACGCGCGCATGGGCGTGCTCGACCTCGCGCGCGGCGGCGAGCGTGCGAAGGAAGCCATCCGCTCGCTCTCCATTCGCGTGCCGAACGCGCGCGTGAACGTGGGCGCGCTCTCGGGCGGCAACCAGCAGAAGGTGCTGCTTTCGCGCCTGCTGGAAACGAAGCCGCGCGTGCTGATTCTCGACGAGCCCACGCGCGGCGTCGATATCGGCGCAAAATCCGAGATCTACCGCATCATCAACGACCTCGCCAAGACCGGCGTGGGCATTATCGTGATTTCGAGCGAGCTGCCCGAGATCATCGGCGTGGCCGACCGCGTGCTCGTCATGCGCGAAGGCGTGTTCGCCGGCGAGCTTGGCGGCTACTCCGGCAAACCCATCAGCCAGGAAGCGATCATCGAACTCGCCACCGGCTCGCAGCACCCGCTCGACGAAGCCGCTTGACCTTCACCGCATACGCAAGAAACGTCCCTCAGGAGTACGACATGAAAAGCATTCTTCCCCGGCACGGTGTCGCGGCCTCGCCCACACAGCCCGCGCAAGGCGCTCAACCCGCACGCAGCGTCGCGGTCGACGGTCATCGCCAGCGCATGAAGTCGCTCGTGCGCACCGCCGGCATGCTGCCGGTGCTGGTGCTGCTGTGCATCGGCTTCGGTCTGCTCACCGATGGCTTCTTCACGCTGGAGAATCTTTCGATCGTCACGCAGCAGGCGTCGATCAACATCGTGCTCGCCGCCGGTATGACCTTCGTGATTCTCACGGGCGGCATCGACCTCTCGGTGGGCTCGGTACTGGCCGCTGCCGCCATGGCCGCCATGATCGGCTCGAACTTCGCGGGCTGGGGCTGGGTCGGCGTGCCCATGGCGCTCGCGGTGGGCCTCGGCTTCGGCCTCATCAACGGCGCGCTCATCGCGCTGCTGCGCCTGCCGCCGTTCATCGTCACGCTCGGCTCGCTCACGGCGGTGCGCGGCATCGCGCGCCTCATGGGTCACGACACCACGATCTTCAACCCGCAGTTGTCGTTCGCCTTCATCGGCAACGGCACGGTGCTCGGCGTGCCCTGGCTCGTGATCATCGCGCTCGTGGTGGTGGCCGGCTCGTGGTTCGTGCTGCGCCGTACCGTGCTCGGCCTGCGCATCTACTCGGTGGGCGGCAACCCGGAAGCGGCGCGCCTCTCGGGCATCAAGGTGTGGGGCATCGAGATGTTCGTCTATGCCGTGTCGGGCCTGCTCGCGGGTCTCGGCGCGGTGATGTCGGCGGCCCGTCTCTACGCAGCCAACGGCCTGCAACTGGGCCAGTCCTACGAACTCGACGCGATCGCCGCGGTGATTCTGGGCGGCACGAGCTTCGTGGGCGGCGTGGGCTCGATCATCGGCACGCTGATCGGCGCGCTCATCATCGCCGTCCTGACCAATGGCCTCGTGCTGCTCGGCGTCTCGGACATCTGGCAGTACATCATCAAGGGTCTCGTGATCGTCGGCGCCGTGGCGCTCGACCGCTACCGCCAGCGCGGCTCGGCCCGTACCTAAGCGAACATTCGATACAGCATCAGCCAGAAACAGGCGCGAGCGCAGGCGGTCCTGCTGCGCTCGCCCGGAAAGCACCCAAACAGGACCCCTCAGGAGACAACCTCATGTTCAAGAAAAAAGTCGTTCTCGCCGCTGCCGCCCTCACGTTCGGTTTCGCACTGCAAGGCGCGCATGCCGCCGACAAGCAGCTCAAGTCGATTGGCATTACCGTGGGTTCGCTCGGCAACCCGTACTTCGTGACGATCGTGCAGGGTGCGGAAGCGAAGGCCAAACAGATCAACCCGAATGCCAAGGTCACGGCCGTTTCCGCCGACTACGACCTCAACAAGCAGTTCACGCAGATCGACAACTTCATTTCGGCGCACGTGGACATGATCCTCCTGAACGCGACCGATCCGAAGGCGATCTTGCCGGCGGTGAAGAAGGCGCAGGCGGCCGGTATCGTGGTGATGGCCGTGGACGTGGCCGCCGCGGGCGCCGACGCCACCGTGCAGACCGACAACGTGAAGGCCGGCGAGATCTCGTGCGAATACCTCGCGAAAAAGATCAACAACACCGGCAACGTGATCATCCAGAACGGGCCGCAGGTCTCGGCCGTGATCGACCGCGTGAACGGCTGCAAGCAGGTGCTCGCGAAGACGCCCGGCATCAAGATCCTCTCCGACGACCAGGACGCCAAGGGCTCGCGTGAAGGTGGCATGAACGTGATGCAGGGCTACCTCACGCGCTTCCCGAAGATTGCCGGCGTGTTCGCCATCAACGACCCGCAGGCCATTGGCAGCGACCTTGCCGCGAAGCAGCTGCATCGCACCAACATCGTGATCACGTCGGTGGACGGCGCGCCCGATATCGAAACGGCGCTCAAGACCGATACGCTGGTGCAGGCCTCGGCGAGCCAGGACCCGTGGAAGATGGCGCAAACGGCCGTGCAGGTGGGCTACGACATCATGAACGGCAAGAAGCCCGCCAACCCGATGATCGAAATGACGCCGCAACTCGTCACGCGCGACAACGTGGGCAGCTACAAGGGCTGGTCGTCGCAGCACTAAGCCCTGGCGTTGCATGAGCACGGGATGGCCCGTGCTCATGCAGTCAAGCAAGCACGGCGTCCTTCGTCACCACGCGGCGCGGAATGATTTTCAGGTCGTAGAACGTGTCCGCGATCTTCTGCTGCTGCGCGATCACGGCGGCGTCGATGGGCCGATATTCATGCGCGTAGTGCGTGAGGCCGGTCTGGATCGTCGCCGCATCGAGGCCCTGGATCGGTGAGAGTTTCGCGGCCGCTGCCGCCGTGTTGGCGCGCACCCATTGCCCCGTCTTGCCGAGTTCGTCCAGCGCGATCGCCAGCGCGTCCTTGCGGTTTTGCGCGAATTCGCGCTGACTCAGGAAGAACTGATGATGGCTCGCCACGCCGCTGGCGTCGGCAAGCAGGCGTGCGCCGTCCTGCGATTCGACAGCCGCGAGGAACGGGTCCCAGATCGCCCACGCATCGATGGCGCCGCTTTGCAGCGCCGCGCGCGCGTCGGCGGGCGCCAGATACACAGGCTGCACGTCGCCAATGGAAAGACCCTGCTTTTGCAGCAGCGCGACGAGAAACCAGTGCACGTCCGAGCCGCGATTCAGGCCGATCTTCCTGCCCTTCAGTCCCGTCACGTCACGGATCGGCGAGTTTTTCGCCACCACCACACCTTCCGCGTGCGGCGTGGGCAACTCATACGCCGTATAGACGAAATCCGCGCCCGCGGCCTGGGCAAACACCGGCGGGGCTTCACCGACATAGCCGAAGTCGATCGCGCCCACGTTCAAGCCTTCGAGCAATTGCGGGCCGGCCGGGAATTCGGTCCACGATACCTTGATGCCGAGCGGCGCGAGGCGCGTTTCGAGCGTGCCGTTGGCCTTGAGCAGCACGAGCGTGCTCGCGGCCTTCTGGTAGCCGATGCGGAACTGGTCCGGCTGATATTTCGCGAACGCAGTGGCGGGCAGCGCCGCGCCGGCGAGCGTTGCGCCCAGCGTGGCGAGGAAGTGGCGGCGGGTATAAAGTCTGGGCGACGTGGGGCGAGTCATCTTCAGCGCTTCCGTGTTGGCATGGGGCATGCACCCACACGGCACAGCCCTCGAAGCGTTGATGCTACCGGGCCGCACGCGTTCGCAGAACCGATGTTTCGCGCTAAGCAAATCACGCCGGCAGGAATACGCGGGCGCCCTATGTGCCGGCCGTCATGTGCGGATTGGGCGACATATGCGCCCCGTTCGCGCGATACCAGCGCACGAACGCCTCCGACGGCATGGGCCTCGCGTAGAAAAAGCCCTGGATATACGTGACGCCGCGCGCACATAGATAGTCGCGCTGCACCTGCGTTTCCACCCCCTCGGCCACGAGCCGCGCGCCAAGGCTATGCGCGAGATCGATAATGGCGTCGAGCACGGCCGCCTTGCTGCCTTGCGCATCGATGGTGAGCACGAAGCCGCGATCGATCTTCAGGATATCGAATGGAAATTTCTCGAGATAGGAGAGCGAGCAATATCCCATGCCGAAGTCGTCGATGGCGACCCTCACGCCCTCGCGCCGCAAGGTCACCAGATTGCTGCGCGCCTGCTCGGTATTGCGCACCAGCGTACGCTCGGTGATCTCCAGCGTGATCGTCGCGCCGTGCGGCGCCACGGCCGTGCGCAGCGCCTGCACGTCGCTCACGAGCTGTACGCCCGACAGATGCTCGGGCGCGAAGTTGACACCGAGGTGAAAGCCCGGCGCGACCTCCCAAGTGGCGACGTCGCGCTCGATGAGCTTCAGCAGATGCTGCGTGAGCGGCACGATCACGTGCTCTTCTTCGGCTACCTGAATGAACTCGTCTGGACGGATCGCGCCCGTGCCTGGCCGCACCCAGCGCAGCAAGGCCTCCACGCCCTCGCAGCGCCCCGTTTCGACGCCGTAGAGCGGCTGATATTCGACATGGAATTCGTTCGCGCGTATGGCTCGCAGCAGTTGTTCGCGGCGCGACTGCCCGCTTTGCTGCAAGCGGCGCACGAGCCAGACGAGCCACGCCGAGAAGGCAGCCGCCCACGGCATGTAGCGCAGCAACAGGGCACGCCAGTTCTCCAGAATGCGCTCGGGCCGCCCATAGATCTTCAGATCGATTGTGGCGCCCGACATGCGCTTTTGCACATCGACCAGCAACGGTGCGCCACGCACGTTCACGAGCGCCATGGCTTCGCGCAGCACGGCGCCCTCGCCCACCCTCAACTCGGCCTGGCGAAACACCGTGAGCGGGGCCGCGCCATGCAGCAGGTCCAGCAGGTACTGCACGTCCACCACGGCCACGACCGCGCGCCCCGCTTCGCCCGCGACGCCCACCAGCAGCGACGGGCGGTTGCGCACCATCGGCGTGTCGTCGACGATCAGCAGCCACTCGTCCTGCGAGGCCTGCGCGCTGCCATTGAGCCAGCCGCCATCGGGGACCGCCTGTTGCGAGTACGCGGACGAGCAGTCGATGCGGCCTTCGTAAAGGATGTCGAGCGTGCGCACATAGGGCACGGCGGCGGCCTTGCGCGTGAGATCCGGCGAGAGCGTATCGCACGCTTCGTTCGCACGCGGCGCGAACGTGCGCGCCGCACTCTGCGCCGTCTCGACGATCGACACCACCTGCCCGACGATAAACGCAGAAGCGAGGCTCGCCTCGCGCTGCGCAATGCGTTCGGCCTCGTAACGCCCGAGCGCGACGCACAGCAGGATCGGAATCAGCGCCACGACCAGCAGCACGAGCAAACGCGAGACTCGCGAGCGGACCGCGCCGGGGTTGGGCGAGACTTCGGGCAAGGCGTCCTCCGCACCAGGGCCGTCATGGGAGCGGCTACGGTATGACGCCAACATACACCAACGCGCCAGCAGCGGGCGCGCGCGGTGCCCCGCGCACGCAAACGTCAGCTAACGTGAACGCCCGTCATGCGCATTCGATGCGGTTGCGGCCGACCTTTTTTGCGCTAGCGCGCGAAGTCGCTGCGCTTGAGCGCAGCTTCGGCGCTCACGCGCTCCTGAATGCGCCGCGCGACGCTTTGGGCGCCTTCGAGATCGGCGGCGACCCCGCAAGCCTCAGGTGTCGCCGCGCCGGCGGAACACCCACCATCCCAGCAGCGCCGTGAAGGTCGCGACGAGCACCACCATGAGCCAGAAGCCGTGGCGGTTTTCCGCGAGCGGAATGCCGCCCACGTTCATGCCGAAAAAACCCGCGACGATGTTGATCGGCAGAGCGAGCACGGTGACGAGCGTGAGCGTGAAAAGCGTGCGGTTGTTCTGCTCTTCGAGACGCGCGGCAATTTCTTCCTGCAGGAGCTTGATGCGCTCGACGAGTCCGGCCATGTCGCCGAGCACGAGCGAGAACTCCTCGGTCGCCTCGCGCAGGTCCTGCATGTCCGGTGTCTGGAGCCAGCGCGGCGGGCGCGCGAGCAGACGGAAAATCGAGCCCGGCTCCGGCGCGAGCATGCGTTGCAGGCGCACCAGAATGCGCCGCATGGCGGCGAGTTCATGGCGGCTCGCAGAGCGGCGCGAGGCGAGAAACTGGTCCTCGGCGCGATCGACGTCGACACTCGTGCGGCGCACGATCTCCACCATGAGGTCCGCCTGGTCGCGCATCAGGTGGATCAGCAGCTCGGCCGGCGAACGGAACGTCTCGCCGTTGCGCACATAGCCGCGCAGACGGTCGATGGAGCGCAGCGGCTTCAGGCGCGCGGTGACGAGAATGCGCTCGTGCGTGTACGACCAGAGCGTCGCGATCTGCGAGGGCGTGAGTTCGAAATCGAACATCACGTCGTTGACCACGGCGAACAGCCCGTTGTCCACGTGTTCGATACGCGTGGAGTGCGAGCCTTCCACGAGCATCTCGAAGAATGCGTCGGGCAGGTCGAGATGCGCGCGCATCCACGGTTGCGCCGCGGCGTGGGCGAGATTGAAGTGCAGCCAGTAAAACGTGTCGTCGCGCGCGGCCTGCGGCTCGCCGCTTTCGTGCGTGTGCCGCAACGCCTCAAGGACGTCGTCGCACGAGACGGGCTGCCCAGGCTGGCCCGGCGTGAAGCGAAAACCGCAAATGAGGCCCGACAGGTCGGCGCCATACGTTGCGACGGACGAAGCGAAATCCATGGTCGTCATGGCCGGTTGATCGGCGCACAGCATGCCACACGCGTGCTTTGACAGGCAAGCGCGCGAATCGATGCGCCGACACGCGCGGGTCATGTGCCCATGTTAAGCCACGCCGGCCAAGCCGAGCTGGGTGCGGCCGAGCGGCGTGAGATCCGCCACGCCCGCCCGATCCGCCAGATCGGCTTCGATATGCTCGGGGGGGAAGTCGGGCGGGCTGCGGCCTTCGAGAAAGCTCGGCAACTGGCGCTGCAAATAAGCATCGTTCTTCGCGCAACCCGGCGTGGCCGGAATGTACATCACATTACTGTAGCCGGTGCCGCGGTGCTCGTCTTCCACGGAGTGAATCACGTCGCAGTGCCAGAACACGGTGTCGCCGGGCTGCATCTGAGGAATCGAAATCAGTGCGTCGATCAGCGGCGCATGCCACTCGGCGCTGATCGGCAGCCCTCGGCCCGGCTGGGCGCCGCACAAGTCGTCCTCGGCCACGTCGTCCTGCAGCGCGCGCAAGAGGACGTACGCCATGGCGTTGGCGATGGGCACGATCTGCAGCGTGCCGTCGCCGGGGCCCTGCGGCGTAAGCGCGGTCCAGCCCTGGAAAGTGCGGAACATCGAAGAGGCGATGCGCGAGGGAATCTCGCTCGCGTGCGTGCGGTACGCGCCGTCGAACGGGTCGTAGCGCCGCCAGTCGCCCGAGAACACATGGCGATAGACCTGGCGGAAATTCTCGTCGACCCAGCGCTCGACCGCACCGCCGTCACAATGCGCGGCGAGGCCGGGCGCAGCCGTTCCGGGCGGCCGGCGCCGCAGACGGTCGGCGTAGACTGGCACGACATCGGGATCGAAATGCACGCGCCCTTCGCTCTCGTGACGCCACAGGCGGTTGAGGAAGACGCGCGCGGCCGTCAGTTCGGCGGACTCGCGCGCCTGCACCTGCGGCCGCGACCAGTAGAGGCCATAGATCAACGGGCGGCTCGCCTGCGGCGGGAGGGCATTGCGCTGGGCCGCGCGTTCGGCGGCACGGGCATCTAGGTCGTTGCGCGCCACGTACTCGGCAATTTCGGCGTCCCAGCGCGTGGCCTGCTCCGGCGCGAACACGCGGCGGATCACACAGGCGCCGCGCGCCTTCACGAGCGCGATCGCCTCGGGGCTCACGCGCTGCGCCTGAATGTCGGCGAACGCGATCTCCGGAATCACACCCTCGCCCGCCTCGCGCAGCCGGGCGATGTGCCGCGCTTCTTCGCCTATGGCCTGCGCGACCTCCTCGAACACTTCGCGATAGTTCGGCAGTTGCGCGCGCAACATCCGCTTGGCCTGCCGGATCGCGGCCGGGAGATCGTCGATTTGAAGTGCCGCCATGCGTGTCTCCATCGGGGTTGAATGCCGTCGTTTGATCGCAAGCATACGCCTCAATGGCGCTCGTCTGGCGTTAGCCGATTGGCATCGCTCTCTTCAGGTGCTCGAATTTTTAACAGATAAACTTGCAAGTCTACCTGTTTATCTTCATGATTCGAGGACACACCCCAACCGAATCCGTGTGAATCGCCATGTCTGCCAGTACCCCTGAACCCGCCGTCATCGACCTCATGCAGGCGATCGGCATGCTCGTGCGTCGCACGCGCAACGAGTCTTATGCGGGCGCTCTCTCGATGACCGAGTCCGTCGTCATGTCACGGCTCGCCAACGACGGTCCCGCCACGATTGCCGCGCTCGCCCGCGCCGAAGGCATGCGGCCCCAGTCGATGGGCGCCACCGTCGCGGCGCTCGAGGAGATGGCCCTCGTCACGCGTACGCCTCATGCGACCGATGGCCGTCAGCTCCTCATCGATCTGACGCAAAAGGGCAGGCAACTGCGCAAGCAGACCCGCGACGCGAAACAACTGTGGCTCTCGCAAGCCATCGCGGACCTCGACGAAGACGAGCGCGCCACGCTTTTCAAGGCGGGCGACATCATGAGAAGGCTGGCCGAACGATGAGCGGCACGCGTGAGCCCGGCGGTGCCGGCAACCGGATTCCCGCGTCGGTCTGGAAGGTCGCCATCGTCGTCTCCATCGGCTCGTTCATGGCGCAGATGGATTCGACGCTCGTGAACGTCTCCCTCTCGGCCATCGGCGATGCGCTCCACTCGCCCGTTGCCACGACGCAGTGGATCATGAGCGGCTACCTGCTGGCCATGGCGCTCATGCTTCCGCTCAACGGCTGGCTGGTGGACCGCGTCGGCGCGAAGCGGCTCTATCTCTTCGCCTTCACGGCCTTCACGCTCGCTTCGGTACTGTGCGGCGCGGCGCAAAACATGGGGGAACTGATCGGTGCGCGCATCGTTCAGGGCCTCGTGGCCGGGCTGCTCGCACCCATGGCGCAGATGATGATCGGGCGCGTCGCGGGCAAGAACATGGAGCGCGTGATGGGCTACGCCACGCTGCCCATCCTGCTCGGGCCGATCCTCGGCCCGGTGCTCGCCGGCGCCGTACTCGCGCGGGCCGCCTGGCCCTGGCTCTTTTTGATCAACGTACCGGTCGGCATACTCGGCGTCACACTGGCCGCACGTTTGCTGGCGCCCGATGCCGCTCGACCGCAAAGGCGCCGCTTCGATTTCGCGGGCTTTGCGTTGATCTCGCCTGGTCTCGCCACGCTTGTCTATGGATTCCAGAACGCCATGCACGCCGAAGGCGCGGGGTTTCTGCTAGCCGGTGCTGCGCTGCTCGCGGGATTCGTGTGGCACTCGCTACGCCGGCCAACGACAGCGCTGATCGACGTGCGCCTCTTTGCGAACCGGACGTTCGCGGTTCCCGCCATCACGCAATTCTTCGCCAACGGCATCATGTACGGACGGCAGCTTGCCGTTCCGCTCTACCTCATAGCGGGCTGCGGCCTGAGCGCCGCGCATGCGGGCTGGCTGCTCGCGGCCACGGGCGCAGGCATGATGGCCTCATTCGCCTGCATGGGTTTTCTCACCGAGCGTCTGGGCTGCCGCGCGCTCGCGGCAGGCGGCGCGCTGCTGGCGCTCGTCGCCACGCTGCCGTTCTTGTGGATGAGCGGCCATGCGTTTTCCACGAGCCTCGCGTTGGCGAGTCTCTTTATCGCGGGCGCGGGTCAGGGAACCATTAGCATTCCTTCGATTTCCGCCGCGTATGCCCGCATACCGAAGGCGCGGCTTCCCGTGGCGAACACCGCGTTGAATATCGCGCAAAGAATTGGCGGCCCGGTCGCCACGACGCTCATCTCCATCGCGGTTTCTCTCGCCGTGCCGAGTTCCTCCGCCGCCGAACCGCGGCAATTCCTGCCGGCCTTCGCGGCGCTCTGCGGGCTGCATCTCCTGTGCTTCGCGGCGGCCATGCTGCTGCCGGCGCGAGTACGTCGCGCAAACGATGGCTGACGCCCCGCTTACGCCATTTCATCTGCCGCACTTCGGCGCTGCCGCCGGAAGAACTGCCACATCATCGCCATCGCGTCGGGGCCTCGGTCCGAATGAAACGCTTCGCGCGGATCGCCGCCGCTCCATGCATGCCCGAGGCCGCGAACCACGCATACACGCACGACGAGCCTGCCCGACTTGACGTAGTCGGTATACGCCACCGCGTCGCGGCTATAGGTCCGGATCTCGCCGACGCGTAATTCGCCCTGCGCGTCGAGCAGCCGGTTGACACGCGCGAACTGCATGCCGAGTTGCACGGCGTTGCGCTTTGCCACGACCGCGTCGATTTCGCCCTGCACGACGAAGGCCGGCATACCGGGATGGGCGGCGACATCGAGAGCGGCATCGACCAGATGCACCGGGTCTTCGCGGCTGCCGTGGCGCATGACGCTCATCGCGCTCATGGTGGAACTGGCCGCGTCGAAAACCGGGCCCGAATGCAGGCCCACTGCCGCGAACCGCCACGGATGGCGCATCGCGAGCACGGACGCAAGACCCGCTCCCGCCGAGATGCCCGCCAGGTAGATGCGCTCGTGATCGAATCCGTGCTCGCGCGCGATGGCATCGACGAGCGAGCCGACCGCTGGCGCTTCCGACTGCGCATGATCGCCGTGCCAGTGCCAGCATCGCTGTGCGTGCGCCGTTTTCGCCTGCTCGGGAAGCAGCACGCCGAAACCCGCGCGATCCGCCAGCCGACAAACCCGCGTGCCCGCGGCGAACGACTCCGCCGTCTGCTTGCAGCCGTGCAGCATGACCACGAGCGGCAGGCCCGTGGCGCTGGCCGCACCGGCGGGCAAATAGAGCGCATACGCGAGATGGTTGACGAGATGCCCGGCCCTGGGCGGCGCGGAATGATAGGAGCGGATCCACCTGCCGGCCGTGCCCGTCGGCTGCGCACGCCCCACATGCGCCTTCCCGGCGCGCCTCGCCGGTTTGGCTGCCGGCCTCGCGACCTGCGCGGCCTTGGCGGGCGCCGTTTTGCGTGCGGCGGCCCTTTTCTTCGGTCGCGGTGCGCTCATGCGGGTGAGCAATTCGAGACCTTTGAGCCAGACGCTGGTCTTTTTCCTGGGCATGAGCAATGGCGGCAGGGCGTTTTGTTCACGTCACGCCAGGCGGCACACGGCGGACAGCGCAGATACAACGATCACAGCGATCGCGCCGCTGCGAGTACGACCATCATAACGGCCCTGACCTCGCGCTGAATTTTGCGTGACCGCGCGCCCTCCGCGCCACACGTGTTGCGGCGCTATAATTTTGGCCACCACCGCACGAGACGACCGCCGAACCGTTCGGCATTACCCGCTTTGCGTCATCCCCGTGACTGCTTCCACGCCAAACCCCTCGCCGCGCCCCACGCTGTTCGGACTCTTTCTGATCTTCAGCCGCATTGGCATGACGAGCTTTGGCGGCGGCTTGAGCGGCTGGCTGTTGCGCGAATTCGTCCACGATCGCGACTGGATCAGCGAAGAGGACTTTCTCAACGGCCTCGCCCTCTCGCAGGCGCTGCCCGGCATCAACGTGAAAAACATGGCGATCTGGATCGGGCACCGGCTGCTCGGCTGGCGCGGTGCCGCCGTGGCCGTAACGGGCATCGTCGTGCCGCCCGCGTGTCTGATCGTCGTGATCGGCAGCGTGGTCGGCGCGCTCATCTTCCATCCACTCACGCAGATTCTGATCGCAGGCGCCGCCGCGGCGGCCACGGGGTTGTCGCTGTCGATGGGCGTCGTCACCGCTCGGCGCGTGAGGCGGCAGGGGCTTGCGCTGCTGCTCATGGCAGCGACCTTTCTTGCGATCGGCATTCTGCGTTTGTCGCTGGTGTGGGTGGTCGTGGCAGGCGGCACTGTGAGCGTGCTCTACGAATACGTAGCGATCCGCCGGGGTGCGCGATGAATGGACGCCTGCTCGGTCAGCTAGCCGCCATTTTCGCGCCACTTTCGCTCGTGACGATCGGCGGCGGCCAGGCGATCGTCGCCGAAATCGAGCGCCAGGTCGTGGACGTGCATCCGTGGATGACGCATTCGCAATTCGCCGCCGACTTCGCGATTTCACGCATGGCGCCGGGTCCCGGCTCGCTGCTCGTCACGTTGATCGGTTGGCAGGTCGCCGGCTTCTGGGGCGCGCTCGTGGCGACCGCCGCGCTCCTGCTGCCAACCGCGATCCTCATCTACGGCATCACGCATATCTGGGGTCGCTATCAGGGCGCGGCGTGGCAGCTGGCGCTCGAGCGCGGCCTGCGTCCCATCGCGGCCGGCATGATGCTCGCGGCGGGCTGGGTGCTGCTCAAGTCGCTCAACGGCGGCCTGCCCGCGAAGGCCATCGCCGTAATGTCCCTTTGCGTGTTGCTCAGAACGCGGGTGAGTCCGCTTGTCCTTCTATTTGCCGGCGCACTCGCGCTCTTTGGCGTCAGCCTGATCGGCGCGGAACTGCCGCATTGGCTCCAGGTACAGCTCACATAGAAAAATACCCCGCCGTTGCAACTCCACGGGAATAGCAATCCACCTTCAGCGGTATACCCATTGCAGTCTCCGTTGATTCGACCGTGCTCCAGCCGGTCGCCGAACCATGCTATTTCATCAGGAGTTCGAAATGATCATCCGCCGCCCGCTTTTCGCCTTGCTCGTCGTGACGACTTGCATCGGCGCTGTATCCACCGCGTCCGCACAAGGACTCACGCGTGCCCAGGTGCGCGAACAGTTGATCGAAGCGCAGGCCAACGGTTCGCAATTCGTGACCGATAGCTCGTATCCAGACGTGAGCCCCATCTCCGCGCAGCAAGTCGCGCGTGCGAAGGCACAGCATCAACAGCAGGAACCGGGCGGCATGGGCGCGCCCATGCAGGGCACGAGCGACGCCGGCGCACCGCACACGACGACGTGTGTCGGGCCGGTGAGCTTCTGCAACCTGTATTCGGGTAGCTGAAAGCGATCGCGATACGCACTCGCGCCGCCCCCCAGAGCCGAACGCCCCGCTCGCAACGAGCGGGGCATCTCGCGCACCTGTTCGGCGTCGCCCCCTCCCTTTCCTGAGCAGCCTGATCAGCCGCAAAGTCAGCAAAGCGTCATCTTCGATGCGCCGCGCATGCGTCGTTACGCCTGAGTGCCGATTTGCGTGCGCTACAGGACAAACCCTGCCCCCCAATTGCCTTGTGGCGTGACTACACTATGGTCGTCGGCACTCGTTTGCTATCCGCGATCGCGTGCCGCCCGCCAGCACGATGACCACTGGGAGGTGTGCTGTGCTCCGCCTGTCTTTCGCCCGCACTTCGCGCCCTGCGGCGGCGCTTGCCCTCGCGCTTGCCAGCGCTTTCTGTTACGAGGCGAACGCGGCAACGCCGCCTCCGGCCGCCACCAAACCGCCCGCCAACAAAGCCGCCGCCAACAAGGCCGCTAACGACAAGGCGGCAAGCGCTACGGCGGCTAGCGACAAAGCGGCTGGCGACAAAGCCGCCGCCCCGAAGGCTAGCGCCGAGGCCACCGCGCCGGCGGCCGTGGCCACACCCGACTTCTTCTCGCTCGCCGAGCGCTACGGCCCCGCCGTCGTGCACGTGATCGCGCGCAGCCCCGACGACCCGTCCGCGCCGCCCGAGCAGGAAGCCATCGACGACGCCGATCCTTTCTTCGCGTTCTTCAGTCGCGCGCCGAAGCCGGCGTCCGACGCCGAGGCCAGCGGACCGCGCGTGATGACGGGCGCGGGCTCCGGCTTCATCGTCAGCCCCGATGGCGTCGTGCTGACCACGGCGCATATCGTCGACAGCGCCGAGCAGGTGACCGTGCGGCTGACGGACAAGCGCGAGTTCAAGGCGGAGGTCGTTGCCGTCGACCCGCAAAGCGACGTTGCCGTGCTGCAGATCGACGGCCACGATCTGCCGTTCGTGAAGCTCGCCGATACGGCGAAGGTGCACGCCGGCGAACCGGTGCTGTCGATCGGGTCGCCGGACAGCTATCAGAACACCGTGACGACGGGCATCCTCAGCGCGACCTCGCGCACGCTGCCCGACGGCAAGGCGTTCCCGTTCCTGCAGACCGATGTGGCGGTCAACCCCGACAACTCCGGCGGCCCGATCTTCAATCGCGCGGGCGAGGTGATCGGCATCGGCGTGCAGATTTACGCGGATGGCGGCCGCTACCAGGGCCTGACCTTTGCGATTCCAATCGACGCCGCCAACCAGTTCCGCGCCCAGTTGCAGGCACGCAAGGCGGCGCCCGCCGCCAGCGCCAATGCGGCGACCGCGGCAAACGCGGGCAACGGCGGCACGATCCGCACCTTCGGCATGCAGGTCGAGGACGTGAGTCCCGGGCTTGCGGCGGCGCTCGGCTTGCCGCACGCGGGCGGCGCGCTCGTCGACGCCGTCGATCCCGGCTCGCCCATCGGCAAAGCGGGTATCCGGACCGGCGACGTGATCGTGCAGGTCGGCACCAAACCCGTCGACCGGGCCGCGACGCTCGCCGCCGCGCTGGCTGCCGTGCCGCCGGCCACGCCGGCGTCGCTGAAGGTGATCCGCAACCGCCAGCCCGCGGTGGCCGGCTTCTCGAACACGGCGTTCGAGGCGAAGGCGGCGGATGCGGATGCGGCGGCGACAGGAGCGGCCGCTGGGACTGCGGGTGCGACAGCAGCTCAAGCAACCGATGCCGCACAGGCGGTGGAGAAGACCGACGCGCCGGTCGCACCCGCAGTAGCCGATCCGGTGAGCAAGGCCCCACCGTCTGACGTGAAAGCCGTCAAAACGGTGATGGCGGACCCGAACGCGCAGGCCGCCGCCGCAACACCGGCTCCGCGCCATGCCGCCGACCGACTCGGTCTGATCGCGCATGCGCTGAGCGCCGAGGAAAAGCGCTCGACCGGGTTGCCGCTTGGTTTGATGGTGGAAGCCTCCACTGGGCCGGCTGCGAGCGCGGGTGTGCGGGCTGGAGATGTCGTGCTGTCGCTCGATGACACGCTGGTCGAATCGCAGGAGCAAGCTGTCGCGCTCGAGGCGAAGGCGACGAAGAGTATGTCGCTGCTGATTCAGCGGAATAATGCGAGGAGCTTTGTGGCTGTGAAGGTCAGGTGATTGGCGCTGCGCTCGGTTCCTGGCTGCTTGTGCGATTACCTGTTTTCGCGTCGGTGTGCATGCGTTGCCCCTGTGCGGGGCGGCACCTACTTTTCTTTGCAGCGGTGTATGGACCGGAGACATGGGTAACAGGTGTGCGGGGACATGGGTAACACTTCGGGCGAGTGATTCGCCTGGAGCCGTTCATGCCCTGGAACCCGAGAAACACCATGAACCTGCGTCTGGAATTCGTGAATCTGGCCCTGCAGGACGGCGCCAACCGGCGTGAACTATGCCGGCGTTTCGGCATCAGCCCGAAGACCGGCTACAAGTGGCTTGCCCGGCATGCACAGGATGACGGCGCCACGGCGTTGGCGGACCGCTCGCGCCGGCCCCTGCAGAGTCCGGCG
>NZ_MCNV01000041.1 GCF_001718195.1 Paraburkholderia nodosa | reverse complement strand
CAAGTTGCGCGACTTCAAGTCGGGCGTCGTCAAGAAGCTGACGGGCGGCCTCGCCGGCATGGCGAAGGCGCGCAAGGTCGAAGTCGTGACGGGCGTGGGCGCGTTCCTCGATCCGAACCACATGGAAGTGGTGGGCGAGAACGGCAAGAAGATCGTCAAGTTCAAGCAGGCGATCATCGCTGCGGGTTCGCAGGCCGTGAAACTGCCGTTCATGCCGGAAGATCCGCGCGTGGTCGATTCGACCGGCGCGCTGGAACTGCGTCAGATTCCGCAGGAGATGCTGGTGATCGGCGGCGGCATCATCGGTCTGGAAATGGCCACCGTCTACGCGACGCTCGGCGCGCAGATCGACGTCGTGGAAATGCTCGACGGTCTGATGGCCGGTGCGGACCGCGACCTCGTGAAGGTCTGGGAGAAGTACAACGCGAAGCGCTTCGCGAACGTCATGCTCAAGACCAGGACCACGAACGCCGAGGCGAAGGACGACGGCATCTATGTGTCGTTCGAGGGCGAAAAGGCGCCGGCCGAGCCGCAACGCTACGACCTCGTGCTGGTCGCCGTGGGCCGCTCGCCCAACGGCAAGAAGATCGGCGCGGACAAGGCGGGCGTAGCGGTGACGGACCGCGGCTTCATCGAAGTCGACAAGCAGATGCGCACCAACGTGCCGCACATCTTCGCGATCGGCGACGTGGTCGGCCAACCGATGCTCGCGCACAAGGCCGTGCATGAAGGCCACGTGGCGGCGGAAGCGGCGCACGGCGAGAAGGCGTACTTCGACGCGCTGCAGATTCCTTCGGTGGCCTACACCGATCCGGAAGTGGCGTGGGCCGGCAAGACCGAAGACCAGTGCAAGGCCGAAGGCATCAAGTACGGCAAGGCGGTGTTCCCGTGGGCCGCTTCGGGCCGCGCGATCGCCAACGGCCGCGACGAGGGCTTCACGAAGCTGATCTTCGACGAAGAGACGCATCGCGTGATCGGCGGCGGCATCGTCGGCCTGAACGCGGGCGACCTCATCAGCGAAGTCTGCCTCGCGGTGGAAATGGGCGCGGATGCGACCGACATCGGCAAGACGATTCACCCGCACCCGACGCTGGGCGAGTCAATCGGCATGGCCGCCGAGCTGTACGAGGGCGTCTGCACCGATGTGCCGCCGAAGCGCGGAAACGCAAGTCCCAAGTAAGTCTAGGTCTTGGTGGCGCTATCAACCGCGTGTTAACGACTGTTGATCTTCAGGGGCGCAGTACCGTCGCCGTCGAAATGATGGAGGAACTTATGGCGATTTCGGGAGTGTCGTTGAGACGTATGGTCCAGGACTGGCTGGCACCCGACCCGAGGAGAGGATTTCGAGTCAGCCATTACGGACGGTACGGGACGTTATGTTTCGCGCACGAATATTTCGCCGGTGGCCTGACCTTGCCGGGCGCGCTCAAGGCCACCGCCATCCTGTTTGACCGGAAGGACGCCCTGCATGACGTGTTCTTCCGTTCACATTTCGGTGTGACGGTCGGCCGGTACCCGAGGCACTATTTTCCTTCGCCGGTGGCGTTGCTCAATGCGATCCTAGACGATCTCGGCTATGGGCTGGTGCACGCCGTGCCCTTGGCTGATACACCTTCGGTGGCCGCTGCCGGCGAGGCACCCACAGTCCGGCGTCCGTCATGAGCTTCCTCACCGTTTCCTTCGCGAGCCGCAGGCCGTGGCATTCCCACAGCTTCTCGGCAGCCAGCGTCGGTCCAAAATCGGCATAGCGCTCACGGATGATGGTCAGCGCGCGCAACGCCAGGCCTTCGTCGAGCTTGCGGTTGCCTGGCCGTCCGCGTCGGCCCGAAGCCACACCGGCTGGTCCGTGCTCGCGATACCGGAGCACCAGCCGCTCGACCTGGCGCACGCTCAGGCCCAGCCGTTCAGCAGCGCGCCCAGGCTTCAAACCGGTTTCGGCCACCGCCTGGATCATCTTGAGTCGGTCTAGCTCTCGCATCGTTAGTGTCACCAGTTCGCCTGGTCGCATCGCCGGCTCCGTAGTTCGCACGAGCCGCCCAGCATGCCAGTGGTCAAAAACGCGACATCTGTAAATAGCCAGAACACGACATTAGGATATAGCTGCCACACATAAAACTGCGATAATGTTAATTATGTTAAATACGCCGGCTGCCAGCCTCGTAGCCGGTTGCGATGTGACCGATAACGGTCTATATTTAGTCCTATTAGACCCAACGGAGCGCCCCATGCACCTCGCCGATCACGTCAAGCCGATCAGCTACCTCAAAAGCGAAGCCGCCCAGATCGTCAAGGACCTCACCGACTCGGGAGAGCCGCTCATCATCACGCAGAACGGTGAAGCAAAACTCGTGGTCCAGGACGTGCGAACCTACGACGCGACCCAGCAGACCATCGCGCTGCTGAAGATCCTGGCCATCGGCCAGAAGCATATCGAGCGCGACGACCATGTCGACGGCGACGAATTCTTCGGGGAGCTCAACGAACTCGACCGCCAGGAAAAACTTCGCTGATGCCGGCCTCGCCGCTGAAGTACCGCGTCCTGCCGACCGCGCGGATCGGCATCGACGAGCTGAGAAGTTACATTGTCCGAACCTTCGGATGGGAGACCTGGCGTCAGACATCGGCGCAGATTCAGGAAACCATCACGCAGATTCGCCAGTATCCCAACAGTGGCCATATTCCTGCCGAACTCGAAGGCTTCGTCGATGAGCGTTTCCGGCAGGCCCTATGCGGCAGGAACCGGATCATCTACCAGGTGCGGGACGACACGGTTTTCATTCACCTCGTGGTCGATACGCGACGCGACCTGCCGGCCCTGCTCCAGAGGATCGTCCTTCGACTCATGTGAGCGTCAGGATGACGCAACAATTATCCGCCGGTGACGGCAATGACGACATCTTCGTCCTCCTGCCTTCCTGTAGATTATTGTGACCGTACCGGAATGCGGGAGCCCGGCCAGCGAGCCGGGGTTGTAGCGCAGTAGTGCCCGGGCGGACGCGGGATTCCTAATGGCCGTCGTTATCAGTTATCCCTCTTTGCCGCGGTGCAGCCCAGCGCCCTATTTTCGTTGCCTTTTCTTGCACCTGATATGCGCGACTGCCGTCGCGGTAGTCGTCATTCGGGACACCAGTATTCAGCCTCCGTCTTGCGGCATTGCGGAATCCGTCGCGGCGAACACTGGCCTGGGAACTCCGTCCCTGGCATCGCCGCCTGCGTTAGCCCCGGGTGCGCGATTTCGCCGCTCAACGCTGTCCGGATGCAGCACGTCGAGGACTGGCCGCCCCCTTTCCGTCAGGTGCGCGCGACGCCTGCCCACGGAGCCGTGTTCCAGCATCACCAGTTGCCGTTCGAGGAGCGCGTCCAGTTCGGCGCGGTTCATGTCGAGCTGATCCGCTGCGTGGCGAACCAGCATCAGGGTTGCAAATTCGTGTGGACTGAGCGTTGACTTCTCCCGTCAAGAATGGAACCGTGAACCGGGGCACGGTGCGGAAAAAAGAAACTTGCTGAATAGCCGACGCGGGCATTGCTACCCTGCAGAGGGGCGTCTTCACCCGGATGATTCCTGTCGCCTCGTTGATCTCCTTGCCCGTCGCCGGATTGCGTGCCAATTCCATCCGCTGGGCGATCAAAACAACGGGACTGGTTGACTGAGCCCCGTCCCTCAAAGGCTGTCTCGCGCCGCCGTCAGGGTGCCTTGCCTGTTTTCCCACCGACTTCTCCCGTTTTTTATGAAGGCTCTCCATCTTCCCTTCGTGCGCCTCCACTTGAAAACGTCACGTTCCTGTACTGTGGCCGAAAACCGGCCGGGATGTACTTGCCTGTCCTGACAGGGGCGGTGCAATACGTTCGCATTTCTGGGGGGGAGTTTCACGCGCCGAAGCAGTGGCGATCAGTCTTCAGTGCGCCTGCCGGGTCATGCCTTCAGCCAAGGGCGGCGTTGCGCGTGCGCGCCACCCCCGCTGCCTTGCTGGGTAAGACCCGATGGCCTCAGGCGTGCTGCCGCCCAGCATCACCGAAGCGAACGTGCCGTCGCGGTACACCATGAGTGCGTGCGCTGTGGCACCCGGCCTGCCCGGTACGCTTCCACGAGCCCAAGGTAGCGCTCAAGCGTGGCGCCGAGCTCAGACGGGTTTCGTCCGGCTGCCAGTCATTGATGCTGCCCCACCACCGGGTCGTTGCACCGTCAATGAACGCGATCACCCACACAACGGTTCGCCTCAGCACGGGGCTGCCCGAATCAGCGCGACCTGGGGGGATCTTTCATTCTTCATGCGTCATCCCGCTCCACGCGCGCCTGCAGCTGCGCGCTGGCGCGAAACTTTACGATGCGGCGTGCCGCAATGGGCGCAGCGACGCCGGTCTGCGGATTGCGTCCGGGGCGCGGTGGCTTGTCACGCAACGCAAAGACCCCGAACCCGGCAAGCTTGACCGTTTCGCCGGCAGCCAGCGTGGCGCGTAGGGTCTCGAAAAACGCCTCGATCATTTCAGTCGCCTCCTCCCGGCTTAGCCCCGCACGATCACACAGCGCCGCGATCAGATCAGCTTTCCTGAACGTGCGAGTGCGCGCCGCGTCGGCCGTCCGCATGACGGGCCAGTCGCGCTTCATCGACTTGCTTCGGACTTGAGTTGGCCCGGCCGCGCCGGACGGCTCATTCGCTCCGGCTCGGGCTGAGCGAGCAGTGGATTGGCTGCATGCCCGGGGCGACTTGAAGACAAAACCCCGCGGAACCCATCGCTGCTACTTCGTGCCTGCACTGCAGCAATAGGCGAGCAGGAATGTAGGAATCCCGGGCGTCTCTGCCACGATCGTGCGGATGTCCTTGTTGAGCTTGGCCATCGCTGCGGACACATAGTCGGGAGCCGGCAACTTGTCCGTATTGAAGTCGTGGACAGCCACAACAATGGCCTTGTTGTCTGCCGTCATGGGGTGGGCAAGAGCCCGATCTTGTTCCGAAAACCTTTGCTCGCGCATTGCGACAGCACCGACTCGCCCCACGCAACAGCCGTGGGTGCCTGACATCACGTGAATTGTATGCCCGTCGCCCTTTAGCCCCGCAGCGATCTCCTCAACAGCCGCCGCGACGTCCCTTACGTTGCATTCTCCATGGAACCCCCAAATTTGCACAGCACCAAGGGTGTCATCGGTAATTTTTGCGAGCTCTGCCATATAAATTTACGAAGGAGATATTGGAAACGCGATGTGATGCACCGCCTAACATCAGCAAGGTGCCGAACCATTCCTGAGCAGCTAGTGGCTCAACGACCATACCTGATCCTACTGATTTAAGAGGTGCCGCCCACTACTCTGAATCAATCTTTCAACCGTTGGCGAGCCCGCTTGGTTACCGCACACTGCCCGCGCGAGATAAAAGTTTCGCCTCCTAGGGGGAGAGACACAAGACAATTAACATCAAAATAATTGATATGCAGTTCAGCCAGAACAAACTGTGTGGAGCAGCAGTTTTTTTCATGCGGCCCAGTGCAAACATTTCCACTGGCCGCCCCGGCAAGAGCTGGCGGTGGACGAGACGTACGCCAAGGTGCGTGGCCAGTGGAAATACCTTTATCGCGCTGCGGACAAGGCCGGAAAGACGGTGGATTTCCCAAATACCTGAACAACGTTGTCGAACAGGACCATCGCTCCATCAAACGGATTGTCAAACCCATGATGGGCTTCAAGGATTTTCGTTGCGCCCGCATCATCCTGCCTGGCATCGAGTGATGCATATGATCAGGAAGGGGCAGATGAAAGCCGCTGGGATCCAGTTGACTGCTGCCGAGCAATTTTATTCGCTGGCCATGTAAGTAATCCTCATCATATCGGGGCTTTCTCGTCCCGCCAACCTGATCGCGACAGAGCCTCTGATCGCGGCGTCTTTCATGGCGGGACCGGGCGGTATTCTTTTCGGGAAGATAATCTGCCCGGTTACCGAGATGAATCACAATGAAGTCGACTCACTGGAGTTCGATAAGAAGCTAGCTGCCAACGTCATCGATGCAGTTGCCGCGGGCGGTGCTGTTGGCGTGAAGATCGCAATGCACGTGGCGGCGATGCTGATCACTTTCATTGGTCTCATTGCCCTGCTCAATAACATGGTCTCAGGCATCGCAACCTTCATCGGGTTCCACGATGTAACCTTGCAGTCGCTGCTTGGGCTACTCTTCTTACCACTTGCGTGGCTGATCGGCGCACCTTGACACGACGCATCGATCGCCAGAAACTTCATTGGCGTGAAATTGATCTTGAACGAGTATGTTGCTTATACAGGTTTGGCACCGTACCTGCAAACTACAGCTCAGGTTGCCGCAAGCGGGCTGCAAATCTTGACGCCTAAAACATTGGCGATTGTCTCATTCGCATTGTGCGGGTTCGCCAATTTTTCCTCGATCGCAATCTTGACCGGTAGCTTCGGCGCGATCAACCCGGACATCCGCGGACGCGTCGGCCGATATGGTCTGCGGGCGCTGACTGCGGCCACTTTGTCGAACCTGATGAGCGCGACCATTGCTGGCCTTTTCGTCTCGCTAGTCAACTGCGTCATTGAAATGGCACTCGTCGAATTCGCCGCGATGGATCGCCGTACTTCCATTTAATCGGCTTGGGATTCTTGTTGTGCTCGCGGATACAGCGCATCAGCTTGCGCTCCAGATCCTTTACCGTGGTGAAGATGCCTCACGCAATCACGTCGCGCTGGATGCGCGAGAACCAGTTCTCCACCTGATTGAGCCAAGAGGTATAGGTCGGCGTGTAGTGCAACCGCACGTTTCGGTGTTGCCGCAGGAACTCTTGCACGCGCGGGGTCTTGTGGCTGCTGACGTTGTCGCAGATCATATGGATCTCTTGTTTGGGCCGCTGGCTAACGTCGGCGAGAAAGGCCACGAACTGCTCGCTAGTATGGCGCGGCGCCGTCTTGCCGATGACTTCCCCCGTCGTCGTGTTGAGCGCGGCGATCAGGCTCAGCGTGCCGTTGCGCTTGTATTCGATGCCGTGGCTCTCGGCGCGTCCGGGTGACAGCGGCAGCATCCGGTCTTTACGATCCAGGGCCTGAATGACCGTCTTCGCATCTACGCAGAACATCGCCGCGCGTGCGGGCGGGTTCAGATACAGCCCGATCACGTCTGCCGCCTTGGTCTCGAAGTCAGGATCATTTGAAACCATGTGCGTATCGAGCCGATGGGGCCGCACGCCGTGCTTTCGCCAGATGCGCTGAATCGTCGAGGCACCCACATCGCCCAAAGCAGCAGCAAGCTTATAACTGCTCCAATGCGTCGAGCCGTCCGCAGGTCGATGCTTGAGCGTGAGATTCAGAACCCGCGCCTCCAGCTTGTCAGGCGGATGCACCGGAGCTCGTCCCGGATGGCGCGCGTACAGGCCTGCCAGCCGCTCGGCCAGGAACCGGCTCGACCAACGACTAATGAAGCGGGAGTCACAGCGCAGCCGCCGCATGATCGCCTCACGTGTCTCTCCGTCGTCAAGCATCAGGATCAACCGGGCACGCCGCGTGTCCGCTGCGCGCACCGTTTGGCTACGAGCCGCCGACAGCAATTGTTTGCGCTCAAGCGGGACTAGTGAGTCGCGCGATCACGTCGTAGGCATTGGGTTCGTCAGTCGTGGCGGCCTCACGCGACAAAGTGATGGAGCGCTCGAGACAGGTGGATCAGTTTATAGCTTCCCTAACAGGCTGTTGAATTTGGATCCCGTGTAAACGGGGTTTGAGGGACGAGCGTTATGGATATCGTGTTCATGATCTTTGGTAGCGGATGCGACGCGCGGAATGGATGAGATGCAGGGTCAAGCTGGAGGACCTCGTCCCGGCAGATCACCCATTGCGACCGATCCGGTTGCTGGTGAATGATGCGTTGAAACGACTCAACGGGCTGTTCAGCGTCATCTATGCGGACACCGGCCGTGTCTCGATTGCGCCTGAGAAGCTGATGCGGGCGCTGCTGTTGCAGGTGTTCTACTCAGTGCGCAGCGAGCGCATGCTGATGGAGCAGATGCGCTACAACCTGCTGTTCCGCTGGTTTGTCGGGCTGGGGATTGAGGTCGCCGTGTGGGACCACTCGGTGTTCTCGAAGAACCGCGACCGGTTGCTGGAGCATGAAGTCGTGGAAGCGTTCTTCACCGAAGTCATGAGCCTAGCGGACAATTGTAACAACGTAGTCCGTCGACGTCGCCGGGGCTGACGCGCCTCGGTGCGTTACCGTGCTACGCGCCGCCGGGTACTGGTCTTTCTCAATCAGAAGCCGGTCGACGCCGTAGACGTGAACGACTTGATACCGGGGCTGGCGACGACGTAGTCGATAGCCCTCATCGAGCCCCTTCAGGTTCCGCCGTTGGAAGGGACGGCTGTGTCGACCAAGGCCGCGCCACATGGGCTAGCTAGCCAATAAATGAAAGTACTGATTCGGCTCCAGCACGGCCGACTTGAGGCGGTTGTAGAGGAGAACGCCTGGCTCTACACGCGTTGCTGACTCCACAGATGTTGCCGTGTAGTGTGCTTGAAGGGCACGTCCGCCGCTGTATGAGCAGACGAATGAGTTGCCTCTCTTGATTGACGGGCACGAGCGCGACGATAAACTACGTCAGATGAACTCCCTACACGGTACCGACGTAAATCGCGCAAGCATACTGCGGGAGGATGGTGAGCTCACGCTCTACCGGGTCCAGCCCACCGGCGGCACCGGCAGTGTGCTGGTGGTACGTCCCGCCGACGAACATCCCCCAACCGCCCTTCTCGAACGCCTCGCTCACGAGTTCGCGCTGAAGGACGTACTCAACAGTGGGCAGCGCGCCCTTTGAAGCTGGTGCGCGATGACGCACGGATGGTACTAGTGCTCGAGGATCCGCTTGGCGAACTGCTCGAGCGGCAAATCGGCGGACCTGGCGAGGTGGGACATGTGTTGTCCCTCGCTGTGGGCATTGCAGCGGCGCTGGGTAAAGTCCATCAGCACGGCCTCGTGCATAAGGACATCAAACCCGCGCATATTCTGGTGGACTGCGTCGACGGCCACGTGCGGCTCACTGGCTTTGGCAGCGCCTCTCGACGCACGTATGAACGGCAATCGCCGGAACCGCCGGAAACGATCGTCGGTACCCTCGCCTATATGGCGCCCGAGCAGACTGGGCGGATGAGCCGCTCGATCGATTCGCGCAGCGACCTCTACGCATTCGGAGTCACGCTCTATCAGATGCTCACAGGAACCCTGCCGTTCACCGCGGCCGACCCGATGGAGTGGGTACATTGCCATGTTGCACGCAACCCGGTACCGCCCGGCGCGCGGGTAGCAAGTGTGCCGGCTGTCGTCTCGGAACTTGTCATGAAGCTGCTCGCCAAGACTCCCGAGGAACGCTATCAGACTGCGGCCGGTGTCGAGCATGATCTGCGGCGGTGCCTGTCCGATTGGCAGCGCCAGCACCACATCGATGCCTTCGTGCTGGGCGAACGTGACACATCCGACAAGCTTCGCATCCCCGAGAAGCTTTACGGGCGCGAGCGCGCGATAGAGGCCATGGTCGCTGCGTTCGAGCGCGTCGTCACGAGCGGCACGCCTGGGCTGGTGCTGGTGTCCGGCTATTCCGGCATCGGCAAGTCCGCAGTCGTCAACCAATTGCACAGGGCGCTTGTACCGCCGCGGGGGCTGTTCGCGTCGGGCAAGTTCGACCAGTACAAACGCGACATACCGTACTCGACACTGGTGCAAGCCTTTCAGGGGCTGGTGCGACCGCTCCTTGGCAAGCACGACAGGGAACTGGCCATCTGGCGCGACACGTTGATCGGGGCACTAGGGCCGAATGCGCGCCTTATGACCGAACTGATCCCGGAACTGAAGCTCATCATCGGCGATCCGCCACCCGTCCCGGAACTCGAACCTCACGAGGAGCGACGCCGCTTCAAGCTCGTTTTCCGGCGCTTCATCGGTGTCTTCGCCCAACGTGAACATCCGCTGGCCCTGTTTCTCGATGACCTGCAATGGCTCGACGCCGCGACGCTGGACCTAGTGGAAGATCTCCTCACCCGGCCAGACCAGCGATACCTGATGCTGATCGGCGCCTACCGCGCAAATGAAGTTGATGCTGAGCATCCACTAATGCGCAAACTTCAAACCGTCAGGACCACAGGCGCAAGGCTCGACGAAATTGCCCTTGAGCCGCTCGCCCGCGAGCACGTGGAGCAACTGATTGCCGAAACACTTTGCTGCGAGCGTGAACGCGCCGCACCGCTTGCCGCGCTCGTGCATGAGAAAACGGCCGGCAATCCGTTTTTTGTGATCCAGTTCGTGCACACGCTTGCTGATGTCGATCTGGTCACCTTCGACCATGACACGACCTGCTGGCGCTGGGATCTGCCCAGCATTCACAGCAAGGGATATACCGACAACGTGGTGGACCTGATGGTCGCGAAGCTCGCACGCTTGCCCATCGAAACGCAGCGCGCGTTGCAACAGCTCGCCTGCCTTGGCAACGCCGCCCCCGTCGCGATGTTACCGAAGGTTTTGGGGGTCTCCAGGCAGGCGGTCCGGGCGCTACTGCAGCCAGCGGTCGATCAAGGGCTGGTCGAGCAACTGGAACTTGCCTACCGGTTCGCACACGACCGCGTACAGGAAGCGGCGTATTCATTGATCCCGGAGCACTCGCGCGCCGGCGTCCACCTGCGTATCGGACGCCTGCTCGCGGCGCTAACGCCCGCTGACAAACGTGAAGCGGCGATCTTCGAGATCGTTACACAACTGAACCGTGGCGCAGCGCTGGTGACCTCCCGGCAAGAGCGTGAGCAGCTGGCCGGGTTCAACCTGAGCGCCGGCCAGCGGGCAAAAGCGTCAACAGCCTATGCATCGGCGCTCACCTATCTGAGCGCCGGTGCGGACCTCATGCGGGACGATTGTTGGGAACGCAGGCGCGATCTGGTCTTTGCGCTGCAGTTGAACCTTGCCGAATGCGAATTCCTCACCGGCCGGTTATCGGTCGCGCAAGAGCGACTATCCGTGCTATCAAGCCGTGCCAGGACCACGGTCGAACAGGCGCAGGTCACGTGTCTGCAAATGGATGTCTATCTGACCCTCGACCAAAGTGGTCACGCAGTCGACGTCTGTCTCGAGCATCTCCGGCGCGTTGGTATCGACTGGTTAGCGCATCCGGAAGAGAGCGACGTACAACAGGAGTACGAAAGCATCCGGTCACGGCTCGGCGGCAGGACGATCGGGACGCTCATCGATCTGCCTCTGATGAAGGACCTGCCGTCTCTCGCGACCGCCAACGTGCTGAGCAAGCTCCAGAGGCCGGCCTGGTTCTTTGACGCGAACCTGGCTTCCCTGGCCATATGCAAGCTGATCAGCCTTAGCCTGGAGCATGGCAACTGCGATGCGTCGTGTTTTGCGTATGTCATGTTCCCGCGGATTGCTGGACCACGCTTTGGCGATTACCTCGCTGGAATCCAGTTTGGCCAGCTTGGCTTCGATCTGGTCGAGCTCCGTGGGCTCAAACGCTTCGAGGCGGTGACATATCTCTGCTTCGCCCTGTATGTCGTGCGCTGGACAAAACATGTGTGCGCTAGTAGCGAGGTGCTGCGCCGCGCATTCGAAGCAGCGAGCCGGATCGGCGACGTCCCGTCTGGCGCCTATACGTGCTGCCATATCGTATCAGACCTGCTTTTCGCCGGTGCACCATTGATCGAGGTCGAGCGCGAAGCCGAACGGGGCCTCGCGTTCGCCAGCAAGGCGCATTTCGGTCTTGTCGTAGATAACATCACTACGCAACTCGCGCTGATCCGGATGCTCCGGGGCTCGACGCTGAAATTCGGTCACTTTGACGACGACGAATTTAACGAACTTCGTATGGAACAGCATTTGTCCGGAAACCCCGCGCTCGCAACGGCCGCGTGCTGGTACTGGATCCGGAAACTGCAGGCACGATTCCTTGCAGGCGACCATGTGGCCGCCATCAACGCGGCGTTGATGGCGCAGCAGCTACTGTGGAGTTCGTCATTGCACCTGGAGGAAAGCGAATACCATTTCTTCGGTGCACTGGCACGGGCCGCACATTGTGACCGTGCCCCGGCCGCGGAGCGACAGCAGCACCACGACGCGATCGCCGCACATCGCCGGCAGCTGGAGATCTGGGCAGAGAACTGTCCGGAGAATTTTGCAACCCGTGCGGCGCTGGTGGGCGCCGAGTTGGCTCGCCTGAACGGCTGCGATGTCGAAGCAATGCGTCTCTACGAAGAGGCCATGCGCTCGGCGCGTACACATGGCTTCGTACACAACGAAGCACTTGCCAATGAACTCGCGTCAGGCTTCTACGCGGCGCGCGGCTTCGACAGGATTGCCCGCGTGTATTTGCAGGACGCACGCCGGGGCTACCAACGCTGGGGTGCCGAAGGCAAGGTACGCCAACTTGAAGCGCTGTATCCGCTTCTCGGGGACGAAGAGCGAGCGCCCGGCCCGGGCAGCACGATCGGCACCCCCGTTGAACACCTCGACCTTGCTACTGTCATTAAGGTGTCGCAGGCCGTTTCCGGAGAGATCGTCCTGGACAAGCTGATCGATATGGTCATGCGCACTGCGATCGAACAGGCGGGCGCCGAGCGAGGATTGCTGATTCTTCCAGACGCGGGCGGACAAAGGATAGCCGCGGAAGCCAAAATCGCGGGGGACACACTCCGCGTGCAACTACGCGATGACCCCGCGAGCCCCACCGTGATACCCGAGTCGGTCCTCTATCATGTGTTGCGAACGGGCCAGAGCGTCATTCTCGACGATGCCACACGCTCGTCCGCGTTCGCTGCAGATGCCTACATCCTCCAGCATCGAGCCCGCTCAATTGTGTGTCTGCCCCTGACGAATCAGGCCAGGCTTATGGGCGCCCTGTACCTCGAAAACAACCTAGTCACCCGTGCCTTCTCGCCAGCGCGAATTGGTGTGCTGCGGCTGCTCGCGTCGCAAGCGGCAACCTCGATCGAGAATACCCGACTGTACCGCGACCTGAAGGAGCGCGAGGCCCGGATCCGGCGACTCGTCGACGCCAATATCATCGGCATCATTGTGTGGAACGCAGAGGGCGACATCCTTGAGGCCAATGAGGCATTCCTGCGCATGGTGGGATATGACCGCGAGGATCTTGTTTCAGGTCGTCTGCCCTGGCGAGACCTGACCCCAGTGGAGTGGCGCGAAAGCAGCGAACGGGCTCTTGCGCAGATCGGGCACCAGGGAGGCATTCAGCCGACCGAAAAAGAATACTTCAGGAAGGATGGGAGTCGTGTGCCCGTCCTGGTCGGCCGCGCGGCATTCGACGGCAGTGGGAAGGAAGGCGTCGCGTTCGTGATCGATCTGACGGTGCTCAAGGAGGCGGAGCGCCGCCTGCGCGAGTCCTATGAGATGCTGCGGGAACTCACGTCACATCGCGAAATGGCTCGCGAGGAAGAGCGCAAGCACATCGCGCGTGAAATGCACGACGAACTTGGACAGCACCTCACCGCGCTTCGCCTGCAGGCGTCGGCATTACGTATGCAACTGGGCAACGATCGCCCGGAACTGGTCGAGCAGACGCAGGCGCTGATTGCGCTGGTGGACAAAACCATGCAGGTCGTCAGGGGCGTCATCGCGGCGCTGCGCCCTGCGGCACTCGACACCGGCATTGCAGCGGGGCTCGAGTGGCTCGCGGCCGAGTTCAACCGAAACGGTCGCACGGTATGCCGCCTGCACTTGCCCGACGAGAATATCGTCGTGAGCGAGCCCTGCGCTGTCGTGCTGTTCCGTCTCGTTCAGGAAGCGCTGACCAATGTCGCCCGCCACGCAGCGGCGCCCCATGTGGTCATCATGCTGGAGCGGACAGGGGACTGCTGTCTGCTCGAAGTGCGCGACGACGGTCGAGGATTCGATGTTCAGCCGGCCAAAAAGGGTTCATTCGGACTCGCGGGCATGGAAGAACGCGTTCTGATGCTGGGCGGTCAGATCAACGTTATCAGTTCGCCGGGAGCCGGCACGACAATCAAGGTGAAACTTCCGGACCATCCGGCCGCATCGACATAGCCGTGGCATCGTGGACGCGTATTCGACATGCACCCTTCCACGACCGACAACCCGGGGCGGCCATGTCTACACGGTCGCACGGGCACTCCCCCCGCACGCCCGCCGTCGTGCCCGGGCGCGCGAGTCGCCCGTCGCGGACATCGCCGGTATCAGGCCAACGGCAAAGTCGTCTTGATCGAAGTGTCGGCCGCAACCGATTAGCCGAACCCGAATCCGGCCGCGCAGACGCTCCTGCTTCAATCGCGTACCCGCGCGCTGCCCCGGGTCGCAGCGAACCTGTGGACAATCAAGGCGCCCACTCGGTACGGTGGAGGGAGGCAAGGCCTGGTTTTCGCGAAATTGCTTTGCTTTCCGCGAAATATGCACTGCAAAACGCAAGCTCGCCATTTTCGGCGATAATTCGCGCTTCGCGGTTTGCAATCTGGACGACGCAGTTTTCTCCCCACTGCTCGCGCACCGATGCAAGCCACTGGCGTTGTCTGCGTGTGAGATAGAACGGCCAGAGATCCCGCCTGTCCCCGTTGGGCTATTGTCGAAAGCGAAAGGCCACCTCGCATCTCTTCGTCATGTGTTCCCGTCCCGCCATTGGCAATGAGGGGTTTGTGCGACCGGGACCCTCGTCAGAGTAGCCGACAGACCACGTTCGCCTTTAGTCCCGCATCGGCTATCCTTTCTGGCACGCCGGACATTTGTTATTCCTTTCGGTTCTATTGCAATAGCAGAGGCTGGTATGCTGCGGGACCTTACCGAATGCTGTGAACGACAATGAAAGCCCTGAGTCCGGCGGTAGCCAAAGTGCTGCAGCGGTTGCACTATCCGCTCGAGATAATGTTGGTGTGCGTGCGTTGGTACGTGGCCTACCCGCTGAGCTTGCGCAATCTTCAGGAGATGAGGGCCGAACGCGGGATCGCGGTCGATCATTCGACCGTGCACCGGTGGTGCCATCAAGCTTCTGCCGGTACTTGAAAAGGCGTTCCGCCGCTGCAAGCGCCCGGTCGGCAAGAGCTGGCGGGTGGACGAGACGTACGCCAAGGTGCGTGGCCAGTGGAAATACCTTTATCGCGCTGGGGACAAGGCCGGAAAGACGGTGGATTTCCTGCTTCGAGCCCATCGTGACAAGGCTGCCGCCCGTCGCTATTTCGAGAAAGCCATCGACCAGAACGGCGAGCCGGAGACCATCACTATGGATAAGAGCGGCGCCAATCTGGATGCCCTGCACGCCATCAATGCCGAACGGGAAGCGCCCATCAAGATCCGCCAGGTCAAATATCAACGTTGTCTAACGGGACCATCGCTCCATCAAACGGATTGTCAAACCCATATCTGGAGGAGTTCTGTGACGCCTGCAGGCTCATGGGCTCCGCACGACGCGCTTTCGGGGGCCTACCGGCCAATGAGTCGGACAACAATGAGCCGGACAATTCCGCAGACATCCGCATGCTGGCGAGAGCACTCAACGAGGCCACGTACCGGTAGCTCACGTAACAGGTAGTCCTGCTAATGGCACAGGGATATGTTGACGCCTCGCGTGTAGTTGAGCTGCACGTACCAAGCGAGGGGCACTTAAATCTTCAATCAATCTTTTTTCAAACTTCGTCGGCCGCCTGCGTAAGCGCGCTTGGAAATCTGGTTGCATGGATAGCGCGTTGAACATCGCGTACACGCGGGAGCAGAAGCACCGTCACACCGTCTACGGACGCAAGACTAAGGGTATCGGCCAACTCAGTGTGCCAAGTGGTTGGTCGTGTTGCCGAAGCTCGTGCAGTTCGTGTTGACGGGCCTATTCGTTGCGTAGATAGCTTACCTTGAAGAAGAGATGTGCACTTCTGGGTGGCGGTTGACCAATCGGGAGACAGGCCTACTTCGTCCGACCGAGTGGCACATCGAGCGTTATTTTGACCCGCTCCATCGCGACAAAGGTACGGAAGCTTCGAACGTTTCCCTCCGCGAAGAACAGCGCCCGCGTTAGGGCCGTGTACTCCGCCATGTCCCGCGTGCAGAAAATCAGGATGAAGTCGACGTCGCCGGTCACGTAATAGCACTGCTGGACTTGCTCGCAGGCATCGAACCGTGCCTTCATCGCATCGAGCAACTCTATCGCCTCACTCTCCGCGGAAACGTGAGTGATTATCGTGACCCGGGAACCGAGCGCATCGGGATTCAGTAAGCTGCGGTCCGCAGCAATAACGCCAGCACTTCTAAGCTTCTGGAGCCTTCGCGCCACGGACGGGACGGACAGGTTCACTTCATGCCCGATCTCACGATGGGGCATCTGATTGTTCCGTTGCACGATTGCGAGGATCCGCAAATCGAAAGCGTCTAGCTCGACATCTCGAAGATTCGACATGAGAATTTTTCTCGAAACGTGGGCGCAAAAGAATAAATACTAACGGTTTACTCGCAATAAACTGTTCATGTCAAGTGCTTTCGGTCACCGCTGCTAGAGCAGCTGACGGCTGGGGACTTCGGCACCCTCCCACCCCGTTTCGTATTCCCACCGAAGATCATGAAAACCAGACAACTTTTCAACACGTTGATGGCGGTTTCAATTGGCGCATCTGCATCGGCGGCCGACGCAGACGTTACCGTCAAAATTGGCCAGGTTTCGCCTCTGACTGGCGAGCTCGCACACATCGGAAAGGATGACGAGAACGGAGTACGGCTTGCAATCGAGGACTTGAATACCAGGAAGCTGAAAATCGGCGGCCACTCGATCACCTTCGAGCTAGATTCGCAAGATGACGCCGCCGACCCGAAGACCGCAGTGACGGTCGCGCAGAAGCTAGTAGACGACCGTGTTGCCGGCGTCGTGGGGCATGCCAACTCCGGCACATCGATTCCCGCTTCGAGGATTTACGCAGGCGCTGGAATTCCGATGATTACCGAATCGGCTACTAATCCATTGCTGACCCAGCAAGGACTCAAGTCGGTGTTTCGAATGGTCGCAAACGATGTCCGCCAAGGCTCGGTCATCGGAACTTATCTGGTACGAGACCTGAAAGCTCCCAGGGTTGCAATCGTGGACGACCGTACAGCGTACGGCCAGGGCCTCGCTGACCAGATTGAGAAGGCGGTGCAGTCCGCCGGCGGTACCGTCGTCGACCGCGAATTCGGGACCGACAAGACAACCAACTGGATGGCGGTTCTCACGACGATCAAAAATCGCAGACCTGATGCCGTTGCTTTCACGGGTGGCGACACGCAGGCGGCCGCCTTTATACAACAAATGCGTCGGCTCGGAATGAAGGTCAAGTTCATTGCCGGCGACGAAGCGTGCACGCCGCAGTTCATTGCCCTCGGCGGCTCATCAATGACCAACGATATGTATTGCACACTCGCCGGCGTACCGCCTTCTCAGATGCCACAAGGCCCGGCATTCTTCAAACGGTTCGAACAAAGGTTCAAGACGCCGGTTCAGCTTTACGCTCCCTATGCATACGACGCAGTCATGACCATGGCAACCGCTATGCAAGCAGCCAACTCTACCGACCCGAAAGTTTACCTGGCGCAATTGCGGTCGGTGAAGGTTGACGGGGTGACCGGCCCCATTCAGTTCGATGAAGCAGGTGACATCCGCAACGGTGCAATCACGGTACGGCAGTTTGACAACAACGTCTGGAACGACAAGTCGGTAGTCCGCTAACCCGAACGCGCAGTTGGGTGCGGCGGTGCCATAATGCCTCCAGCACCCCATGCGAGAAATTTTCTCGATTTGTGCCGAGTTTTAGATCTCAAATAAACAAAGCATTGCAATATTATTCCTGCTGTTCCACCGAGCCAGCACTTGGACGTTGGCAATAGAAATACGGCATATCGGATGCCTCCCTGGAGCTCTTCTCAATGTTGACTGCAAATTCCCGCGCGTCCAAAGGGCCGTACCCAGATGAACTCAAAAGCATTCTGAACATTCGGGCGGCAGACGAAAGCGGCGCCTGGCTAGCCGATTGGGACCAGATCTCTCGTTCAGCGACGCCGCTCTGGGACCTCCCGGACGCCGCGGCAGCATTGGGCGTCGCACGCATCAGCCTGAAGGACGAAGGCTTCCGCTCGCCGCTTGGCAGCTTCAAAGCGTTAGGCGCGCCCATCGCACTCGTGCGGTTGATTCTTCGGCACTGGCACACTCATAGCCTGAATCCGGCCGGTCTTCTTCGCGGGCAATATGCCGGGATGTTTTCGAACCTGACTGTTATCAGCGCCACCGATGGTAATCACGGAAAGTCATTGGCAGCCGCCGCACGCGACATCGGTTGTCGGTGTGTCATCGTCCTTCACGCCAACGTCAGCGTAGAACGGGAGCAGGCCATCGCTTTGTACGGCGCGAAGATTATTCGCATCGCGGGTAGCTACGATGAATCGGTTGAGCATGCGGCAGCACTGGCGGCCCAAAATGGTTGGCACGTTGTCTCAGACACGTCCTACGAAGGCTACGAAGCGATTCCTCGGGATGTGATGCAGGGATATGGCGTGATTGCCGCTGAAACAATACGGCAGCTCGGCAGTTCCACCCTTTCGCAACCAATCACCCACGTATTCCTGCAAGGAGGCGTCGGTGGTCTCGCAGCAGGCGTCGCGAGTTATCTCTGGGAGCACGCCGAAGCGCGGCGGCCCCGATTCGTTGTCGTCGAGCCTCAGCAGGCAGACTGTCTTTATCAAAGCGCCATCGCAGGCTACGCCACGAAAGCGACTGGCTCCGTTGATTCGGTCATGGCCGGCCTCGCCTGCGGAGAGACATCCCCCTTGGCCTGGAAAATTCTCGAGCGGTGCGTCGACCATTTCATGACCATCAGTGACGATGACGCGGTGGCAGCAATGCGTTCACTTGCCGCTGGCAGCGACCGTGACGCTCCTTTAGTGGTTGGAGAGTCCGGTGCCGCGGGATTCGCGGGCCTGAGCGTGCTCATGCAAAACCCGGCCCTTGCCCAGCAGGTAGGACTTGGACCCGACTCACACGTGCTGGCCATCAATACCGAGGGTGCCACGGCGCCCGCAGTGTATCGAGACCTCGTTGGCGAGTCGGCGGAAGCCGTTCTTGCGCGCCAGAGCGAGTGGCAAAAATCGCTCGAGCACTGACATCCAATCACCGCCTCAAATCGAGGACCGCACCATGGAAATGTCCCTACAAGAGCGCCTGAAGAACTGGCGACATCAGTTCCACAAGAATCCCGAAACAGGCTTCGAAGAAGTACAGACATCGGACTACGTTGCCAGTGTTCTGAAGACACTCGGCCTCGAGGTTCATCGCAACATTGGCGGAACCGGGATGGTCGCCAACTTGAAGATTGGCAACGGGAAACGGGTTATCGGCCTTCGCGCCGAAATGGATGCACTAAACATCACCGAGAATGCGCCCGGCAGACCTTACGCATCGTGTATTCCGGGGAAAATGCACGCATGCGGTCACGACGGACACATGGCGATGATTCTCGGCGCAGCGCAACTTCTCGCGGAGCGAAAAGACTTTGACGGCATGGTTCGCTTCATTTTCCAGCCCGCCGAAGAACACGGACGTGGCGCGAAAGCGATGATGCAAGACGGGTTGTTCGAACGGTTTCCTGTCGACGCCATTTTCGGCGCGCACAACATGCCCGGGATGCCCGCAGGCAGCTTCGCAACACGTCCGAACGGCATTATGGCCAGCGAAGACAACTTCGTCATTCACATCAAGGCAAGAGGCACGCACGCAGCACGGCCTCATATGGGCGTCGACCCCATTGTCATTGCCTCGCAAATTGTGCTCGGTCTCCAGACGATTATTTCGCGCAATTTGGACCCAAGCCTGTCCGCAGTCATCTCGTGTACTGAGATAGTTACGGACGGTCTTAGAAACGTCATTCCTTCGAATGTCATCATCAAAGGCGACACGCGCAGCTACGCCCCAGAAGTGCAGAAGCTGCTGATGATCCGGATGAGGGAAGTCAGTGAGGGCATCTGCCGTACACACGGAGCCGAGTGCGACTTCCAGTACACGCATGAGTTCGTCCCGACCGTGAATACACCAGAGCTTGTTGATGTAGCGGTTTCAGCCGCTTCGCATGTCGTTGGCGCGGAGAATGTGGACGCCAACGTTCAGCC
The DNA here is from genome assembly GCF_001718195.1 of Paraburkholderia nodosa. Taxonomy (GTDB): domain Bacteria; phylum Pseudomonadota; class Gammaproteobacteria; order Burkholderiales; family Burkholderiaceae; genus Paraburkholderia; species Paraburkholderia nodosa_A. The sequence continues at coordinate 34,697 of NZ_MCNV01000041.1, read as the reverse complement.
TATGATGATCTCGGAGGACTTCGGTGCGTTTCTGCAGGTTGTACCGGGAAATTTCATCTTCATCGGCAACGGAACGGAGCCCCAAAACGGCGGCGTTCCTCTGCACAACGCTACCTACGATTTCAACGACGACATACTGTCAGTCGGATCGCGATACTTTGCTGAGATTGCGCGACGGCAATTGCCGGCACGCTGACAGCTCGCCACGCGCGGTGGCCGCTAAACACATGTTAGCGGCCACACGTTGGGACGTTTCTCGAAGGGCCGAATCCGCAGTCGTCATGCATCTGGCTTCAAGAGCTGATGGCTCGACGCGGGCCATAACTGCGCAGCAGCGGTCGCACTGGCCAACAGGAACGCGCGGATCATCCAGGCACTGCTCAGCAGCGAAGCGACTTATATGACGAGAACCGCGGCAACATAACCTCCCAAAGCCGCCGGTAAGGAGCCCCCACCCAGGTTTGCGAAGCTTCTCAAAGTGATGACGAAATAGGTTGAACCAGCATCCTGAAGCCTGTTTTTCGTGCCGGCTGCCACTCGTGGCAAGCCGCGATTTTGCTAAGGACGGGGTGCTCGGATCTCATCAAGGCTGCGGGCGTGCTTCGGCAACCGCCCATCCCACGGCGCTGTATACGTCGGAGCGACGTCTCTACTGTCTCCCAGTCATCATAGTTGGCAATCTACACGCAATTAATATTCACTTAGCGTCTTGTCACCCGCTTGAGTGTTTGCGACGGTGTTTCGCCGAAACGGGCCTTGTAGTCGTTGGAAAAGCGTCCGAGATGCGAAAAACCCCAGCTCATCGCAATGGAAGAAACGTTACGCTCGGAGCAGTCGGAAAGAATCTCACGCCGCACTGCTTCGAGCCGATGCCACTTCAGATATGCCATGGGCGCATGCCCGAAGTGTTGCCGAAAGCCACCAAACAGCTTGTAGCGCGACACACCGGCCGCGCGCTCGATGTCTTCGAGCGCAATGTCCTCACGGGCGTTGTCGTGGATGAACTGCTTCGCTCGCAACAGATAGTGCGGACATGAGGGGCCCATGGCCCCCGCGAGCGCCTGCGAGTAGTTGTGCGACTGACAGAGCAACAGCCCCTTGATCAACGCTTCCTCTAAATTTCCGACCATCTGCTCATGATTGAGCAACGGCGCGGCGTGGCCCATCTCGTTCAGCAGAAACTTGACCATGCGCCACCAGGCTGCCTGATCGCCGTCGGCGGCATTCATCTGCGGCTCGAACGTCAACGGGACACCAACCGGCCGTCGCAGAAGATCTTCAAGCACCTGACGCAGGGCCTGGCTCGGGATCGCAACGATGATCTTCCGGCAGTTTCCCATGATCGTAAGGTCCTGCCTCTCATGCGGCGACAACACGAGGCCGTTGTCCTCGTCCGATAGCCACAAACGACCATGCGCGGCCAGTTCCTGCTGCCCGGTAAGCGGCAGACTCACGCTATAGCAGTTGAGCGGCGCCTCGTTATGTATGGAAACGGTGACATCGGTGCCGTATTCCACGTACCCCAACGAGCTCGCCGTCGACCGCAACACCGTGCCCGAATGGTGGAACTGCAGTTTCTTCGGGCTCCGTACCTGCAACCGATGCGGTCCGCAGATCGACGCCATCCATTCCTGCGCGCCTTCGAGGTCGTGACGCAGCGCGTCAATACCTTGGCTGTCGTTGAGAGCAGGCGCGTACATGGCGTGTCACTGAGGGCTGATGGTCACTCGATAGTAAACCACCCCGGGCGCGGAAAAGAATACAAAAAGACCCTGAATGGGTGCTGCGCCGCGACCTCACGGGACCTGCTGGGCGCCGTTGCTATCCGCGAATTTCTCGTAGTAGAGGCGGTGGTCGCCTACGCCTTCGCGCGCAAGCCATGCCCTGATGGCGTCCACCATCGGAGGCGGACCGCACACGTACATGTCGAAGGGGTTTGATTCGAGCATCCCGCGGTCGAAATGCTCCGGAATGAGGCCAGTCCTTCCCTGCCACCCGTCAGAAGGATTCGTCACCACGATGTCGCACGCGAAGTTTGCGATGCGTTGCGTGTAAGAGGCCAAACGATCGAGTTCGCACAGGTCGCGCGCGTTCGTCACACCATAGTAGAGATGCACCTTCTGGTCGCAATTACCCTTGTGAGCGAGACCGTCGAGCATACCGAGAAATGCGGACAGGCCAGTTCCACCTGCTACCATCACGAGCGGCCGCTCCACCTGCCGAAGATAGAACGTGCCGAGCGGCGCCTCGAAATCAATCGTCTGCCCCGGCGTGCAGCGCTCACGCATGTAGTTGCTCATCGCGCCGTCGGGCAGCAGACGAATCAGGAATTGCAACTGGTTGTCGTCGCCGGGCCGGCTGGCGAACGAATATGAACGCCACACGTCCGTGCCCGGCACCTTCAGGCGGGCGTACTGCCCCGGCAGAAAATCAAGGCGGCCCGCGTGAGCGCCTGCGTCCAGATCCAGGATCGCCGTCGTTTTGGATACCTGCCTGACGCCAGAAACCTGGCCCGTGAGCAACCGCTTTCCCCCCGCGCCGCATAGGCTCGAATCGAAGTCGAAGTAGAACGAGGCGTCGGACTGCACGCGCGTCTGACAGGACAAGATCTTACGCGCAGCCAGATCGTCGGGAGACAGTGCTTCTTCATCGACATAATCCTGCGTGTAGCTGCCCGACTCGCAGCGTCCCTGGCAGGTCCCGCACACACCTTCGCGGCAGTCGAGCGGAATGTTCACGCCGCTGCGGAGGGCGGCGTCGAGGAGGATTTCGCCTTAACGGACGTCGAAGAACACAGTTTTGCAGTCGGCAAAACTGAACGCGATCTTATGGCTCATTGTCCGCACTCCCGCCTACAGATGATAGAAGTCGAGCACGGCGTTGATCGTGTCGTTCAGCAGCAGCACGTGCTTGCGTGCGATCTTCCAGCTACCGCCCGCAGGCTGCAGCTGGTAGGTAGCACGCCCGAAGAAGTGTTCAGCCACGCCGTGCCGCGCGTAAAAGGTCGCCCAGTTGGCCTTCACTTCCAGTTCCCCGTGTTCACATTCGGCGATACGCACGTTGGTGATCTGATGCAGTGTACGTGGCAGCGGCGTGGAGGCCGCAGACTTGCCAGTGCGCAGCCGAAACACACGGTCCTCGAGCCACGTTCGGTTCGCGTAGTAGATCAGCGACATGCTGCGCTTCGGGTCGGTCGTGTACACGTGCTCGGAGCCCCGTTGAGGCACGTGAAATGTGCTGTTTTCGTCGAAGAGCTCGAGGTACTCGTCCCAACTCTGCGCATCGCAAAGCTCGGCCTTGCGATACAGAAATTGGTCGACCGATTGCTGCAGCGTTTGCGTGACAGCCATGATTCATGCCTCCTTCCCGACGTTCGATTGTTGTGCGAGGCCGCTCATGAGAAATGCCTGCCAAGCGCCATGCTGATTGACGTAAAGCCCCTCCTGCGTCAGCTCCGTGCCGCAGAGCACAGGTGCAATGCCGAGCAAGCGCGTATTCGCCGTTTCACCCGACACCCACTTGTGGTAGCCGCGCGAGATGTCGCTCCAGCGCTCGAGGCGCGCCTGGAAGCCCCGCTGCTGCTCACGGAATTCCACGAGATCGTCGGGCGTGCCCATTCCCGAGACATTGAAAAAATCTTCGAACTGACGAATGCGGTTTTCGCGATCCTGATCCGATTCGCCTTTTTATGCCGATGCACTGGCTGATGACTTCAGTCTTGTTCCAGGCGACTGGACGTACGATGCGCAACTGAGAGCTGATCTGATCCATGAAAAAGAGGCTCGGATAGACGTTCAGGTTGCGCAGCCGATGCATCATGCACTCGGCATTCTGCTGGCCGTACACCTCGACGAGGCGCGGCATGACGGTGGCATCTTCCTCGCCGTCCGGATGCCAGAGACGGTCGGCCGCTCGTATCGAGCACGCTCCGCAATAACGCCAAGGTGCGCGAAGGGGACACCGTCGCGGCGAGCATGTCGGTCATGAACGCGTGCGGCGCAGTGAAAGCGTTTGGTGTCGCAACGCCGAAGTAATTGACTTCCATTTCGGCCCGCGCATCGTCAGTGTTCTGCACCGCGATAAACGACCGCAGGCGGTTCATGCGCGCACATTGTTGACAGGCAACGCGAGACCCGGGGCGGAACGCGCAGCGTGGCCACACCCTCCCCCCCGGTCACATCGAGCGCGACGGGAATCACGCGCTCGAACTAAGGCGACGATCTCGTGCTCGAACACGAGCGACTGCTCACGCGAGTGAGAAGTCGGCTGGCAAGGTCACTTCGAGCAGTTCCAAATCGGCGCTGCAGTGCTTGAACGCATAGGGAAGCATGCCGGGGATCGCAATGCTGTCGTCTGCTCGAAGATGCCATTGGTCGTCGCCTTGCACGACATCGAGAGTTCCTGCGAGCACGAAGAAAAAGCAGAACTCCGTATCGTGCATGCGCGAAACGGCCTTGCCCTCGCCTTGCGGGCGCACCACGCGCACGCCCGCGAGGCCGTTCGTTGCCGCACCGATACCCGTGTCCGTTACGACGAAACCCGGCGATTTCCACGGACTCCACGTGCCGTTCTTTGCGACATGCCGAACAAAGCGCTGACCGTTGAAATCGTGGGCGGGATCATAGACAGCCGAAGGAAGCGCCATATCGTGGTCGGCCATCGTGATATGTTCGGCCGGACTACCGATTTCGATCACCTCTGCCCCGGCCGAACTTTCCAGCACGCGGTGCCGGATCTCCGGCGGCTGAAGCACGCAATCGCCCGCTTCCAGAATGAACGGATCGCCTTGCCCCTCGTAGACGACCCGAACCCAGCCCTTGCGGCAGAAAATCGTCTGAAAACGGATCTTGTGGAAGTGCACGTAATCGGGAACGGGGCCGCCACCGAGGATCCGAATATGTGATGCGATAAACGCACCTCCGTGCCGGTTTGGCAGCAGGTCGCGGTAACGCAGGCCCGCACGACCGACGGTCCACGGTGCCCCATCCTGCGCACGAGAAAACACGAGTTCCTGTCTGTTGACAGGCTGCTTCATGCGAGGCTCGGCCGGGACGAGCCTGACCTCGACGCCGTTCGGCGCGGTCAGTGTTCGCGTATCGTCGCCGAGTTGAAACTCGTCGTCGCACAGCACGTCGAGCTTCGTCACCCCGCCGACGAGGTCTACACCGAGGCGCAACCTGATATTGCAGCCCGACAGGATCGCCGTGCGAGGACTGTCAGCGGGAAAAATGGCATCGATGCGGAAGCCGAGACGTTCGATAAAGAACTGCGTCGTCGCGGCCAGATCGGTACACGACATCGGGACGAGAAAGCCGCGAATACCGGTCAGCGGAGCGGGAAGAAACGATGGACTGGTCATGATCATGATCCTGAGCTGAAGAGCGGGGTTTCACAAATGCAGCGGTGCAGCAACTGGCATCCGGGGCGGCCCCGTCAGGACGCACGACACGCCTTCTGCGCGCGGCGCATTTGACCGCACTACATGCGGCGCTTTCGCTTTCATCGCGGCAGCCGCGCAGCGAGACGTTCGATGCCCGCCACCGTCGTGCACGCACCGGGCGACAGCCGCAACGTGCGGCCGCGCGAGTCGACCAGGATATGCTGCGAAGCGAGCTTCGCCACGACCTCCTGAGGATCCAGATGTGCGGGCGTCCGCACCATGACACTGCCACCGCGAGATGCATCGTCGCGTGGCGACAACAGCGCGTAGCCGAGACCGCCGGTGATTTCGACAAGTTGATGGCACAACGACAGGTTCTGCGCGCGCAGCTTGCCCGGCGGCTGCGCAAGCAGCCAGTCGAAGCCCGGCTTCGATGCGACGAACGGCAGCAGCGACGGTGTGCCCGTGTCGAACCGGCGTGCGTCGGGCGCATACGAAAACGCATCGAGGTTCCAGTTGAACGGGTCGGCCTGACTGAACCAGCCGCGCACGCAAGGTGTGACGGCGGACGTCAGCAGATGCGGCGCGACATACCCAAGACCCGATCCCGGCGCGCCGCACAGCCATTTGAGCGTGGAGCCGCAGACGAAATCGAACGGTATCTCACGCAGATTGAACGGCAGGATGCCCGCGCCCTGCGTGATGTCGACCGCGACAATGCTGCCCGTGGTTCGCGCGTGCGCAGCGAGCGCGGCCAGATCGACGCGTTTGGACGTCAGCGACGATACCCACGTGATCAGCGCGAGCCCAACATGCGCATCCCACGCCGCGACGAAGTCCTCGTCGCGAACGTAGGCTTCACCGGCGCGCACCGGCACCGTTTTCAACGTGAAGCCGCGCCGTGCCGCAACACCGTTCAACAGGAAGTGCAGGCTCGGAAAACAGTCGGCGGCAATCAGTACCGTGCGTGCGCGCAAGGCCGCATCGTCGAGACCGTCGATGAAACGTGCGAAGACGTCGGTGACATTTTGCGCGCCGAATACGTGCGCGGCGTCTGCGCCGATCAGCGTCGCCCAGTTCGACAGCAGCGCGTCACGCGCACCGAGCCCGACGCTCCAGCGTCGTTCGTCGGGTGCATACCAGTCGGATGTGAAGCGTGCGAGCGCCGCCGTCACGGCCTCCCGTTGGCCGGGGAATACACCAACCGAGTGGTACATCATCCAGCCACTGAAGTCGCTGTCCTGCGCGGTAGAAAATAAAGTCATGTCAGCGCTTCGCTTCGAACTAGATGTGTTTGACGATGAACCGATGATAGATGCCGATGCATATGAGGCTGAGCACGGCGCAGCCCATCAGATAGATGCTCGGCGATACGGGATCGTGCGTCCAGCCGATCATGGCCGTCACGAGCCACGGCGTGAATCCTCCAAACACCATGACGCCGATGTTATAGCTGAAGCCGAGTCCCGTGCTGCGCAGCGAGGCGGGAAAGAGCGACGACAGCACCGCTGCGAGCGGACCGAAGTAGATTGCCTTCAAGACGCCCGCCAGCATCATTATCGACATCAGCACTGACAGAGAGGGCGCCGCCAGTAGCCATCGGAAGCAGGGATAGATGGTCAGCAGCGTGAGAATCGCGGAGACCGTCATCATCCGGCTGCGTCCATATTTGTCGGCGAGATGCCCCATGAACGGCGTTAACACCATCAGGATCGCGCCCGTCAGCACCGTCGCCGCAAAACCCGTCGACGCTGGCAGATGCAACTGCTTCACGGCATACGTCGGCATAAAGAGAATCATCAGATAACTGGCCGCCGTGGACACCGCCATGATGCCTGCCGCAAGCAGGACGCGCCCCTTGTGACTCACGAGCAGATCTCGAATGGGCGCTGCATGTTTCGCCGCTGAAGGCTGCAGCGTGTCGTCAATGTGACGGCGAATATAGAGACCGACGGGCGCTACCAAAAGGCCGAAAGCAAACGGAACGCGCCATCCCCACGCTTCGATCTGATCCGTCGAAAGCTGGCTGCTGAGTGCGAGGCCCGCGAACGAAGCAAGCACTGTGGCCATACCCTGGCTCGAAAACTGCCAACTTCCAAGGAAAGACTTTCGTGTGGACTTCTGTTCGATCATCAGCGCGGTGCCGCTGCCGAACTCGCCGCCTGTCGAAAAGGAGATCAGCACGCGCGCCAGCATGAGGCCAATGGGCGCGCCCAGGCCGATGCTTGCGTAGGTCGGAATCAGCGCACAGATCAGCGTGCCGAGCGTGGTGAGCCAAAGCGATGCGAGCAGTCCCGCCTTGCGGCCGTGCCGGTCCGCATAGCGTCCGAGAACCAGCGCGCCGAGCGGACGGAAAATATACGAAAGCCCGAACGTGCCGAAGGTCAGCAGCAGCGACACCGTTTCGTCATGCGCGGGGAAAAAGAGCTTCGACAGCGTGACGGCGAAGAAGCCATACGCTGCGAAGTCGAACCATTCGAGCGCGTTGCCGACGCTGCTCGCGACGATAAGGCGCTTCAGTGGCCGGTTGTCCTGGCGCACAGCACGTCCTTCAGTAGCAACAGATTGCATGATCTTGAGACCCGGAAGAAAGACTGCTTGAGAGTGGGACTACTGCCATTAGCGCTTCGTCGAAGCCCGGAGCGTCTCGCGAACCGTGTGCCCCGATTCCCCCATATCCCAGAACAGGCCGGCCATGATTTGCAGCGACTCGTGCGCAACACTCCCCAGCAGATGTTCATCGGGAGCGTGCTGGCGGCAGTTCGGATAAGAGTGCGGGATCCAGACGGTCGCGAGCCCCAGCGTCGTCGCGAAGCACTCGTTAGGGATCGTGCCGCCGAGATTCGGCAGGATGGTCACCGGCTTGCCAGAGGTTGCTGCAATCGAGGCTTCCGCCCACTTCGACCACGGATGATCAGGATCGAGCCGCGTCGCGCTGCCCGACGCTTCGATCGTCACGTCGACGTTCTCGAAACCTTCGCGGCGCAAATGCGCGATCAGCAATTCGCGCGCGTTCAACCAATCCGTGCCGACCACGAAGCGCAACTGGCACACCGCTTCCGCGCTGCCCGGAATCGCGCTGACTGTCCGGCCGACGTTGCCTGCCTGCATCGCCAGCACTTCCAGCGTGTTCCATGCGTACACCCGCTCCGCATCACTAAGACCGGGTTCGCCCCACCCCTGTGACAACGGCGGATCGCCTTCGTCGGCACCCACTTCGAGACTCGCGACGAGCTCGCGCACGCGCGGCGGAATCGGCGGCGGCAACAGGCCGTTGACGCGAATCCGGCCACTGCCATCAACAAGGCTCGCAAGCGCATTCGCCAGCACGGTCGCGGGATTGGCCAGCACGCCGCCCCAGTTGCCCGAGTGACGCGCGCCAAATGCATTCGACACGCGCAGCCGGAAATGCAATGCGCCTCGCGACCCAAGAAACATCGTCGGTGCAGCAGCGCGTTGTCGCGGTCCGTCGGAGGCGATGAGCAGATCGGCAGCCAGCCGGTCCGCATACCGCGCGCATACCGCGTCGAGTCCCGGCGACCCGACTTCTTCCCCCATTTCGATGATCACCTTCGCGTTGAAGCCAAGCCTGCCGCGCGTGGCAAGTACCGACGCAAGAGCCGCCAGATTGATCGAATGTTGCCCCTTGTTGTCTGCCGTGCCGCGGCCGTACCAGCTGTCCCCGTCTGTGCACAGCTCCCACGGGGAACGCGCGTCTGTCCAGTTGGCTGCGTCGCCGTTGACTACGTCGCCGTGACCGTAGATCAGCACCGTGGGCAGTCCGACCGCTTCCACGCGCTCGCCGATCAGCATCGGCGGCATGCCTGCTTCAGGGTTTTCCACGATGTCGCACGTGAATCCCATAGCGCCTAGCGCGGGAGCGATCTCATCGGACAAATAGCCAGTCAGCGCAGCCTGTGCATCCGGGTTCTGGCTCTCCGTGCGAAGGCCGACGCGACGGCGCAATACCGCTTGGAACGCTCCGCTTTCGAAGTGACGGGAGACGTGCGAGATGGCTTCTGAGCGGCTCATGTTCTGGAATCAAAGAATCGATGTCCCCAGAGTACCCGGGTAAACAATCTTTTGTATTCGCAATCAATCAACGTATATTTGCGGAAATCGCAACCCTGTATGCCAGGTCCGAAATGCGCAACCTGCTGGATTCGTCGCTGTATTACTTCTCAGTCGTGGCACAGAGTGGATCGCTGACGGCTGCCACCGAAAAGCTCGGCGCAACTGTGTCAGCGTTGAGCCGCCATATCGCGAAGCTCGAAGGCGACGTCGGCGCGCCGCTTTTCGAACGACACGCGCGTGGCATGGTGCTGTCTGACGCTGGCCGAATGCTGTTGCGCTATGCGCAAAATAGCCTTACGGATGCCGAGGCCGTGATGAGCGCGATTCACGGCGACCAGAGGCGGCGACAGCGCAAGATCAAGATTGCATGCACCGAAGGCTTTGCCCTCGATTTCCTGCCGAACTCGCTCGCAGCGTTCTACAAGCTGTACCCAGAGGCCGTGGTCGTGATCGAGGTCACATCGTCTGATAACGCAAGCCGCATGCTGGTCGATGGGGATGCGTCGATCGCGCTTTCGTTCAGCCTGAAGCCCGAACCGGATGTGGTTGCTCGTCTTACGCTTCCCGCGCCCGTCATGGCGCTGATGTCGAGAGACCACCCGCTTGCGGGTCAAAAATCGCTTACATTGCCAGACCTCCACCTCCACCCGGTTTTGTTGCAGGACACCGGTACGACGGTTCGCCAGTTGTTTGACATCGCCTGCAACGTTGAAGGATTTGAGGTTGTGACACCGATCACGAGCCGCTACGTTGCGTCACTGTACCGGTTTACCCAGGTGATTCCGAACGCCATCATGCTGACTGGCTTTGTCTCGGTCGCGAACCGCATGGATTCCGACGGTCTGGTCGCAATCCCGTTCGCCAATGCACTGCTGCAACAGCGTCGCCTGCAGGTCAAAACGTCATCGACGCGCCCATTGACCGGGCTCGCCACCCTCTGTCTCGATCATCTGGTCGCAGACCTGCGGCGGACAAACGATCGGCATCCCCCCTCGGCATAGCAAAGCTTTGCGAAAGGCGCAAAGCGAGTTTGTTTGATTTCGAATACGCCAGGAGAACAGAGGCAGTAGAGTGCGCCAACGCTGACATCGCGGGTCACACGCGAAGCGTCTATTCCGTCTGTTCAAATTCACCTGGAGATCACTGTGAGAAAGAGTCTGCTTGCCGGCGCGGCAATGATGTCCTTATTTGGTCACGCCTACGCACAAAGCAGCGTATCGCTGTATGGCATTGTCGATGCGGGCTTCGCTTTCAATAATAATTCCGGCGGTCAAAAGCTCTACACGCTGGCGAGCGGCAACATGCAAGGCAGCCGATGGGGGCTGCGTGGCGTCGAAGACCTCGGCAATGGACTCAAGACGCTGTTCACCGTCGAGAACGGCTTTAGCGTGATCAACGGAAAACTGCTGCAAGGCGGAGACCTGTTCGGTCGCCAGGCCTACGTCGGACTGGCATCGGATCGCTTCGGCTCCGTCACACTGGGGCGCCAGTACGATGCGGTAGTGGATTACACGGCGCGCTTTGAATCCGCTGCACAGTGGGCAACGGGCTATGGCGCGCACCCCGGTGATCTTGACAACCTCCAGAACACCAATCGGGTGAACAACGCAATCAAGTTCAGGAGCGTCGACTACGCAGGCCTGAAATTCGGCGGACTGTACAGCTTGGGTGGCGTTGCCGGCCACCTTGGCACCAACCAGATCTGGTCCCTCGGCGCAGGTTACGACAACGGTCCGCTTTCCCTCGGCGCAGCATACCTGAATGTGCGAGACCCGAACTTCTCGTTCTTCGGCAACAATTCGACGTCCAGCACGACAGCGTCGAACATGACTGCCAGTACCGTCTATTCGGGCTATGCGTCAGCGCGCACGCAGCAGATCATCGCAGCGGGCGCAGCGTATCAGCTAGGACGGGCCACGCTTGGTGCGATGTACACCAACACCCAGTTCCGGGGTCTTGGCGCACTAAGTGCCCTGAATTCGCTGCACTATCATGGCAACGCCGCGTTCCACAATGCTGAGGTCAGCTTCAAGTATCTCGTGACCCCCGCGCTGAATCTGGGTGTCTCCTACGACTATACGAAGGGCTACGGCGTCAATCACGCGACCTATCACCAGGTCGACGCAGGTGTCGATTATTTCCTGTCGAAGCGGACCGACGTCTATATTTCCGCGATTTACCAGCATGCGACGGGAACGGACTCTACTGACAAATCGGCGGTCGCGAACATCACGGGTTTCTCAGCGTCCTCAACGGGTAATCAGTTCGTGGCGGTAACGGGAATCCGGCACAAGTTCTAGGATGTCTTCCGCGGAAGCTGGAGGAATCGACCAGGAATGGCACCATCGGTCGTGAACTCCAGCGCTTTTGCATTTTCGCTCAGACAGATCCCGTTATGCGAAACCTTCTTGCAAACGTCCGAATTGGCGTCCGACTTGGCGCTGGCTTTGCGCTCGTGCTAATCCTTCTTTGCGCGACAGGCTCCGTCGCCCTGTTCCAGACAGCTCGGGTGCACAACGGGGCAGTTCAGTTTGCCGATAGCTGGCTGCCGAAAGTCGCCGTGCTTGGGGACATTCGTACATGGGCAAACAACGTTCGCAAGTCAACGCTACGAAGTGTGCTTGAAACGGATCCCGTGCAAAAAGCATCCCAGCGCATCATGAGGGACTTTGCGCTTCGCACACTCGACGCGAAAATCGAAGCATATGGGCGACTCGTCTCGTCAGCGAAAGAGGATCAGCTCAACCAGCAAACCCGGAAGGCGTGGAAATCCTATCTGGAGATGGATAACAGACTGCTTTCGCTTTCCGAACAGGGTGAGGGAAGTTTTGCCTCGGCCCGCTCGCTCGCGACGGGAAGGTCTGCCGATGCGTTCACCGCTGTCGCCAAATTGATCGAAGCGGAAGTCCAGCTCACCAGAAGCGGAAGCCAAATTGCTCGAACCACTGCAGCAGAGGACTACCGGCTGGCCGTAGAAGTCACAATTGGGTTGATTGGATTAGCGCTTGCGGCGGGCTCTCTCACCGCACTCCTGATCACGAGGACCATTGTCCTTCCACTGCGCAAGTCAGTCTCCGTGGCGGAGACCGTCGCGTGCGGAGACCTGACCTCACGTATCGAAAGTTACGGCCGGGATGAGGTCGGACGTTTGATGCAATCATTGCGGAAGATGAACAGCCAGCTAGCGGAATTCATCACTGGCATCCACGCGACCACCGATGCAGTAACGGTAACGTCGCGAGAGATCGCTAGTGGTAATGCTGATCTATCTGCACGTACCGAGGCTCAAGCGGCGTCGCTCGAAGAAACGGCTGCCAGCATGACGCAGCTGACGGAGACAGTCAGACAGAATGCTGACAACGCGTCGCAAGCCAATCATCTCGCAATGAAGGCAGCCGTCATAGCAGACGAGAGCAACGATGCTGTGCAGGATATGGTCCGTGCGATTGGAAAGATGAACAGCAGCTCGACGCAGATTTCGGAAATTACGGCTGTTATAGAAGGGATTGCCTTCCAGACCAATATTCTTGCGCTGAATGCTGCAGTGGAGGCGGCGCGCGCTGGTGAACAGGGTCGGGGCTTCGCCGTCGTTGCGAGTGAGGTGCGCGGCCTTGCACAGCGTTCGGCTGCAGCCGCGAAGGAAATAAAGGAGTTGATCGATTCATCGGTCCAATCGATTGACCACGCGGCGAAGCAGGCAAGCGCGGTCGGTGTGACGATGGATGATGTCAAGCAGGCGATCAGGCAGGTCTCAGGCATCGTCGGTGAAATCGCTATCGCATCGGAGCAGCAAAGCCGAGGCATCGAGCAGGTGAATCAGGCGGTCCTGCAGATGGACGAGGTTACCCAGCAAAATGCTGCGCTGGTGGAGCAGTCCGCTGCGGCGGCATTTTCCCTCGATGAGCAGGCCACCAGGCTGCAGGACGCCGTGTCGGTATTCAAGATTGCGAAGTGACGTGGATGGTGTTTTTCCGGCGTCATTCGTGCAACAAACCTGCGGTACGCAGGCATTGAAACCGATGCAACCGTATCACCGCGTTCCGCACGAACGCGCTTCTCTTTCGGATGACAAGAGCGAACTATCATGAATCAACGTGAAGAAGCACTCGCACTCGATGCGGCCGACCCTCTCGCACTCTTGCGCGACCAGTTCACGCTCTCGCCGAACGTCATCTATCTGGACGGCAACTCGCTCGGCGTGCCGCCCGTCGCGGCTGCACAGCGGGCGCAGACCGTCATCGGCGCCGAATGGGGCGAAGGGCTAATCCGCAGCTGGAACGCGGCTGGCTGGTTTTCGCTGCCGCGGCGACTGGGCGACAAGCTTGCGACACTGATCGGTGCAGCGCACAACGAAGTCGTCGTCACCGATACGATTTCGATCAACCTTTTCAAGACGTTGTCGGCGGCTCTGCGGATGCAGGACAAGCGCGACCCGAAGCGCCGCGTGATCGTGTCGGAACGCTCGAATTTCCCGACTGATCTGTATATCGCGCAAGGGCTCATCAAGCAGTTGGATCGCGGCTATGAACTTCGCCTCGTCGACGATCCGTCCGAGCTGTCCGCGGCGATCACCGACGACGTCGCCGTCGCGATGATCACTCACGTCAACTACCGCACTGGCTACATGCACGACATGGCCGCACTGACGAAGCTGGTTCACGACAGGGGCGCGCTAGTGCTGTGGGATCTCGCGCACTCGGCGGGCGCCGTGCCCGTCGATCTGAACGGTGTCGGCGCGGATTGCGCGGTCGGCTGCACATACAAGTATCTGAACGGTGGTCCCGGTTCGCCTGCGTTCGCGTGGGTGCCGCGTCGTCATCAGAGTGAGTTCGAGCAGCCGCTGTCAGGCTGGTGGGGGCATCGTGCGCCGTTTGTGATGGGCCCGACATATATCGCCGACGACGGCATCGGCCGCTTTTTGTGCGGCACGCAGCCGATGGTTTCGATGGCGCTGGTCGAATGTGGACTCGATGTATTCCTGCAAACCGACATGCTGGCGATCCGCCAAAAGTCGCTTGCGCTGACCGACCTTTTCATCGAACTGATCGAGACGCGTTGCAAGGAATTTCCGCTCACGCTCGTCACGCCTCGCGCGCATGCGCAACGCGGGTCACACGCGAGCTTCGAGCATCCGCACGGCTACGAGGTGATGCAGGCGTTGATCGCGCGCGGCGTGATCGGCGACTATCGCGAGCCGCATGTGTTGCGCTTCGGTTTTACGCCGCTGTATACGCGCCACGTGGATGTGTGGGATGCCGCTGAGCGTCTGCGCCACGTGCTTACCGAAGAAACCTGGCGTGCGCCTGAATTCGCCAAGCGCGGTGCCGTGACCTGAGCGACGGCTACGTCGTCGAGATGACGCCCGTAAGAGTTGCATTGCCAAGTCGCGGTGTGGGTGGCGGCACGTCTGCTGTTTTGATGCATGGGTTAATTAATTTCGGACAGGCAGATAGCTTCTTTCGCTGTCGGTTTCGCCTCGCAGGCGGCGGGCGACAGATAACCCAGCGTGGAGTGCAAGCGCACTGGATTGTAGAAAGCGATGACGGAGGCCCGCAGTGCCTCGCCCCCCAACTGCCAAGGCGATATTGTTGGCATACGCTGAGCGGTTTCCTTTTCGGCTGCGGAGCGGACGGCGATGGAACACTGGCGGCAGACCTATCTCGGGATGCGGTCCATCCCGCACACGCTCAACGAGTTCGAGCTCGCCACGTTCTTCACGCTTTCCGCGAAGGAATGCGCGTTGATCAACGCGCGTCGCCGACACGTCTATCGCTTCGCGCTGGCGCTTCACCTTGTTGCATGACCGGTCGCACGCTCGATGCTTGCCGGTACGTGTCACGTAATCTCTGGCAGCACCTGGGGCAACAGCTCGGCATCGAACCGCCCGATCTCGGGACGATGACGTCGCTGTACGACGGCCATACCGACACGCTGGTCGAATATCAGGCCTGCGCGTACCAAGCGCTCGGCTTCGGCTCCGTGACCGAACACCAACGCCGCTACGTGATGCGCTGGCTCAAAGCCGAGCTCTCGGGCCGGTAGGATCGTAATGGTCTGCTGCACGAACTCAAACGCTGGCTCTACGAACACGGGATCCTGTTGCCGCGCGATCGCACCTTGCGGGAACTGATCGTGCAGGCCATCCGGGACGTCGAAGCCACGCACACGGGCGAGCTTACGCAGGCCGCCTTTGGCGAAGCCACACTGGATCGTTGGGGCAAGCTGCTGCCGAAGCCCCATGGCGAGGCATCGAGCCTGCAGAAATGGCTGTGGCCGGTGCCGCTGCGCAATTCGACGCGACAGATGAGCGAACTCTTGCACAAGCTCGACTATCTGGTCGAGCTCGGTGTACGGGTGCAGTGCCCCAACACATGCAACGAAGCTATCGTCCGGCAGTATGCGCTGCGCTGCGCGGACCGCAAACCCTCGGTGAGCCACCGCATCCAGCCGGCCATACGGCGGCTCTAGGCCGCCTGCTTCATGCGCTACGCGTTGTGCTCGGCAACCGACCAGCTCCTGTCGATGCTCGGCGACTGGGTCCGCAAGGCGATCAGGATAGCCAACGATCGGGGCGCCGCCTCGCGCCCGGATCTGAAGGCGCAGCTGCGCGAATTTGCCACGGCAGTCAAGGCGCTCGCAGGCAACAGGGACCTGACACGCGATGTGCTTGCCAGGCAATTGTGCGAATTGGCGGACACAGTCCTCAAACAGGATGCGCCCAGTCGGACCCGCCTGATGCGGGCACAGCTCGTCTCGAAGCGGCGCGTCGCGCATGCACTGATTGCACAGCTGCTGGACCTGCCTTTCCAGGCGCAGACCGCCCATCCCGTCATGGATGCGCTCGCCTTGCTGCGCGAGCGCTACCCGAACAAGGCGGTCGATCTGCCGGCGGACACGCAGATCCCGCTTGGACGGGCCTGGCAGCGGATGATCGCCATGGCGCGCTGCGCGCTGCTGTCTTGCTTCACGTGCGTGGCGACCTGCGCGTCGCACCAGGCGATTTGCTGGTCGAGGGCCTGCAGGTGCTCCCGGCCTCGTGCCAGCGCTGTGCGCGCGACACCGTTCAGTTCAGTGGCCCCGTCCTCCAGTGCCTCGACGAAGCGGGCACGAAATGCATTGATGCCTTGCGGCAGGAACACGCCGAACTCGACGAGTTCACCGCGCAACCGGCTGACGAGCGCGGTACGCTCCTCGACGAAACCGTTCCGCATCCGGTGCAGCAACAGCACGTTTTGCTGGTCTGCCGTTTTGACGGCCACGAAGCGCATATGCGGTCGCCCCGCGGCCTCACAGATGGCCTCGGCATCCAGCCTGTCGTTCTTCACGTGCTTGCCGCCCTTGCGGTATGGCGCAGCGAATTGCGGCGCAATCAGGCGAACCTCGCGACCAAGTGCGCGCAGCTTGCGCCCCCAGTAGTGGGCAGCGCTGCACGCTTCCATTGGGACCAGACACGGCGCAAGGTTGGCAAACCATTCGAGAAACTTCTGCCGTGAGATGGCTTTCCTGACCACCACGCGTTCCATGCTGTCCACGCCGTGCACCTGGATCAGGTTCTTGGCCAGATCCACGCCGATACGAGTAATCTTGTCCATGACTTTCCCCTTCTCAGATGGGTTGTCCAGCACCAACCATCCTGGCATATCGCTATGCCACGAGATCGGGAAAGTCCTTACTAATTCGGGTCATGTACCTGCTCGACGACACGCCGGAGAACCAGCCCGAGCCGGAAGAAGATGATGTTGCCATGCATTCGGACGACGATGCCGATAACTGACACTCGCCGGGCCTGACACGGCGACTGCGCCCGCTACGGAAGTGTCGCCGGGGCTTCTGCCCCCTCCTTGAGAACAACAATGAACAACACACCAACAACCGTCAATCTAGATTTAGGCACTCTTCTCGACGCAGATACCCTGATTCTTGCGGCAGAAACGGAAGATGATATTGGGTGCATCCTGCGTCTTCATCTCCAGGTCGAGCAGATGCTCGACTTCTATCTCAACAGAAAGCGCACGGCCGACATCGCTCCATTTGTCAGGGAACCTCGCGACTTCAGCGGAAAGCTGTCTATTTCGTAAGCGATCCATTATCGACGTCTACCCAACAGTACTCTGAGCGGGGAGCATAGGTGTCCACCTACCGTTGAAGGTGGACACCTATGGCCGACAAAGACTCAGAGTTAAAAGTAGTTCGCAAGAGTGCCGACGGCCGTCGGCGCTACGACGAGAAGAGCAAGCGGGTACTGATCGAGGCGGCGTTGCAGCCGGGCGTATCCGTGGCCCGGTTGGCGCAGGAGCACGGAGTCAATGCCAACCTGTTGCGCAAGTGGATCACGAAGTTCTTGATGGAGCGCGAGCAAGGCATCTTGCCAATACAGCACGCCGGTGATGACACCGCCTCGCCGGATGAGGTTGATGGCGTGGCCATCAACCAGTCGGATTCGCGTGAGCTCGTCGCCACCGCTGCTGCACTTGCCGCGTTCGTGCCGGTCGTTTCGATACCGACTGCGCCGGTGCCGACACCGCCGCCTTCGTCCATGGCGCTCACGCTGCATGTGCGACTGGCCAACGGTGTCGAGCTCGAGATGGGCAAAGCCATCGCGACCATCGACGAACTGACCACCCTGGTCCAGATTCTGGGGAGGATGCCGTGTTCCGGTTCGACGAAAACCTGAAGGTGTACTTGCATCGCGATCCTGTCGATTTCCGCTACGGCATGAACAGCCTCTCGATTCTCGTCGAGCAGGCCATGCATCTGAACCCGATGGATTCCTCTCTTTATATCTTCGGAAACCGCCGTCGTGACAGGGGCAAGATTATCGGCTGGGATGGAAGTGGTTTCTGGTTGATGACAAAACGCCTTGAAACAAGCCATTTTATCTGGCCCGACAGGAAGACCGAAGTCGTGGCATTAACGTCGGCGTCGCTGCACGCGCTGCTCGATGGCGATGACATCACTGCGATCCGCCGACATCCACGGGAGGAATATCTGCGCGTGAGCTGAACATGGGCAGGGCATGCGTGGTCTAATCTGGCATGCCCGCCCAGATCACGATCTCTGCCGAGGAACTCAATGCGTTACTCGCCATGCGCGAGGCGTATGCCACCCTTGAGCGCGAGCACGAAGAAACCCGCAGCATGCTGCGTCTGGTGAGCGCGGAGCGCGACCTGGCCGAGGAACGGCTGCGTGCCTACCGGCGTGAGCTGTTTGGTGCAAAGAGCGAAGTACGGGACTCGGAACAGTTCGGGCTGTTCAACGAAGCTGAGGCGCTTGGCGCGAATGCGGCACCCGCCCAGGAAGATACACTCGAAACGAAGGTCGGTGCGCATACACGCAAAAAGCGCGGCCACCGCAAGCCGCTTGACCCCAGTCTGCCCCGCGAGATCCAGCGGCACGAGCTCCCGGAAGCCGAGCGTTTCTGCAGCAACGACGGCCATGCACTGGTCGAGTTCGGCGTGGAAATCAGCGAACAACTCGACGTGATTCCCGAGCAGTTGCGCGTGATCCAGCACCAGCGCGTCAAGTATGCCTGCCCGTGCTGTGATCTGGATATCAAGGTCACGCCGGCGCTGCCGCGCATCATCCCACGAGGACTACTGACCGAATCAGCGCTTGCCTGGATCGCGACGGGAAAATTCCAGTTTGGCATGCCGTTGTATCGCCAGGCTGGCCTGCTTCGCCGCTTCGGCGGCGATATCTCGTCAAACACGATCGCTGCCAGCATGGTCAAGGTCGGCCTCGCAACGCAGCCCGTGATCAACCTGATGCGCGACGCGCTGCTTGAGGCAACGGTGATCCTCACAGACGAGACGACCTTCCAGGTGCTCAAGGAGAAAGGGCGCAAGCCACAGACGAAGAGTTACCTGTGGTGTCAGATGACAGGCACGGGAATCCCGATCTGTTGCTATGCCTATACGCCGGGTCGTGGGGCAAAGCTGGCCGACAAGCTGTTCGCCGGCGTGCAGGAAGGCGCTGCGCTGATGACCGATGGCTACGAGGCTTATAACGGTATCGCCGAGCGGTACAAGCTCGTGCACCTTGGTTGCCTCGTTCACGCGAGACGTTACTTCGTCAAGGCAGAGGAAAATGTTCCCAAGGCAGCACGTACGCCAGATCTGCTCGCAACACGCTTCATCAAACTGTTTGGCAAGTTGTTTGCCGCCGAGGCACGCAGTAAAACGTGGAATGCAGGGCGGCGTCAGCGCCTGCGGCAACGCTATAGCGCCCGCGTACTCCAGGTCATCAAGGATCTCATGATCGAGCAGTCTCCGGGAGTGCTGCCCCAGAGCCTGCTCGGCAGGGCACTGAGCTATCTACGTGAGCAGTGGCCGAAGCTTGTGCGTTACCTCGAGAACGGCGACTGGCCGGCATCGAACAATTTCTGTGAAAATTCCATTCGCCCGTTTGTCGTTGCACGCAAGGGCTTCCTGTTCGCAGATACGGTTGCCGGCGCACATGCCAGCGCAAATTTCTTTAGTCTCGTTGAAACATGCAAGGCCAACGGTATCGATCCATACCGTTACCTGACCTGGCTGTTCGAGCGCCTGCCTCTGGCAAAGACCGCCGACGACTACGAGGCGCTCGTGCCTTGGCGGATGCCGGCCCCCCGGAACTGATTCGCAGCATATCCACTCCACGAATCAACGCGCCTGTCCACCACTCAGAGGGACGGCGATAATGGATCGCTTACTCTATTTCTGTCGCTTTGGGCTTGCTTATACCCTTTGCATTCGAATGGCGCACTCTTTTCGCCGCACTAAGTAGTGAGGAGATCGTACGGCTAAGAGTTGGCTGTGTACGTGAAGAAACATCGATAGGGCAACCAGGTACACAATGCCGGATGCTCGACGTTCCGGTTCACAAGACCGGAACTGCATTTCCCAAACCGATTGACTCGGTCGTCGGAGAAGCAATATTGGCGTGGGAGCGAGTACGTCCCGTACAACCGGCTGCGCTCGACGTCAAAACCGGAGAGCAGGTTGACTTCCTCTTCTCGTATCGTGCAAGGGCGATACCACGCCAGCACCTGAACCGACATCTCATCCCCTTGCTTTGCCGGAGGGCAGGCATTCCTTGCGTGGATGCTCGCGGACAGATCAGCAGCCACAGGGGCACGCTCGACCATCGGGAGCCTGCTCTTTAACGCGCGGGAACCAATGTCCCTGTTCGAACTGCAAGCTTGGCTTGGTCATCGGTCGCCAGCAACGACCCAGCATTACGTCGCAATCACGCCCACAAAGCTGGCCAGAGCTCATTCTGAAGCACAGTACTTCCAGCGCAACCTTCGAATGATGGAGGTGCTCATTGACCGGCAGGCGATCGACGATCGGCACACGGACCAGCCGTGGAAGTGCTATGACCTTGGTCACGGGCTGTACTCATATGAGTTCTTCGATCAATGTCCACACCGCATGGCGTGTGTGCGTTGCGACTTCTACGTTCCGAAGAAATCGTCCCAAGCCGACTTGCTCTCTTCGAAGACGGGCATGATCCGGATGTTGTAGGAAACTCCTCTCGCTGATGACGAACGCGCTGCAATCGAGGGCGACCAGGAAGCTGTCGATCGTTTGCTTCGGTACCTCGAGGGGTACCGACACCCGACCGGCGCACCGCCCCAAAGAGTAAGAAACAAAGGTAGAAAAAAACGCTCAATTCCATACAACCTGAACGATTTCCTGCCGCTGCGAGCAATGACGATCGGTTTTTCATCCTCATTGCAATCCTGCGAATTTGGTTCCGTTATGCTGTCGCCTTGCCTGCAGGGCCGGATATCGCACCCGTTTTCTCAAGCGGGTTGCGAACCGCATCGCACCAGACACCCATCGGGTTCAAGGACGCAGTGATGGAACTCACGCCTGCCCTGGCGGTTAGCCGCCCCAGAGAAACGTTGGTGCCGAACAAGGTCCAAGGGGATTTCGCAGAACCATGGCTGTTGCGTGCGCAACGCCAGTCAGGAATGGCTCGTTGTCTCGTCCATTATGGTGCCGCCATAATTTGGATAGCAAATACCAATCGACTCCATCAGCTGTCGAGAAGGGGCTTCGCGAGTTGCTTACCTCGCAGGTCCCGGCCTATTCGGCGATTTCCTGGCGGATGATGAGGAGAGTAGCCCCGTGCTGAACCGAAACTAAGCAACAATGCACCCATGCAATCAAGCGTTCATTGGTCACCTTACCTTATCCCGTTGAATTGCGTTGCAATATCTCCGAAATTGTCCGATGCGCGACAAATGTTGGACATTTGCAACAGGCAGTTCGGAATTGTGTTGTGACTATATGACCGTCCGTCCGGCGCGAAAATTGCATCGGTCATTTTCGGAAGTCCATATCACACGGAGGTGAGGATACGAGTCCCAAAGACGGACGATCTGACCAATGAGGCAGAACCTGAATCCCGCAGTGGCGAAGGTGCTCAAGCGCCTGCATTATCCACTTGACGTAATCCTTCTATGCCTGCGCTGGTACGTTGCCTATCCGCTGAGTCTGCGCCACCTCGAGCAGACCGCCAGAAAAAATGCCTGAACAATGTTGTAGAGCAGGACTACCGTGCCATGAAGCGCCGCACTCGTCCTATGCTGGGATTCAAAGATTTTCGCTGTGCACGCATCTTATGGTTGGCATTGAAGTCATGCATTGGCAGATGAAATGCATTCGCGGCACTCAATCGTCTGCCGTTGAGCAACTGTATTCGCTGGCGAAATAAGCAATCCCGTGATATCGCGCTTTGCTATGACCGTTGCCATTATCGCGAAAAAATCCTTCAACTGACAAATGCTGCTAGCAACATGAGCCAAGTGGCCGGAATAGTGACGGCGGTGCCGCAAGGACAGCGCAATGAGTCGCCCAGGCGCCGCCACCGCGCGAAAATGCGCCGGCTGGCGCACTCGCCTGTGGTGCAATCCGGACGCTCCATCTACAACTCAGCGACGAATTGCATACCATCATTTTAAACAGTGCCGCGGTTGTCACACCGGGGCAATTTTCAACAGCCAGTTAGGTCCTCGACGACCTCGCATCAAACTAGGAAGCAGTTCATGGATAGCAATGTAGTACCCACGTTCCTACGCGCTAAACTGAAGCGGGGACTGCTCGAGGTCAAAGTCGACGCCGCCACCTTGCCTGCGGCTAACCTGTTCGGTTTCGCGGAGCGCCGGAATCCAAAGCGGGCATTTCTCTTTGTATCCAAAGTTCTGGGACGCTACATACCGGCGCGCCCATCGATCATGGCTGCCAGTTTCGAGAGCCTCGTCAGCGAGATCCCAGCGAACCTGCCCGGCCCAGTGCTAGTAATCGGCGTGGCCGAAACCGCAGTTGGCCTCGGTGCCGGCGTGTACCGTGCTTATAGTGCAACGCGTTCCGATAGCGTGTACCTCACCAGTACCCGTCATCCTTTGGGTACCGACCTCTTTGCTCGATTCGAGGAAGAGCACAGTCATGCCAGCACCCACTTAATCCACCTGCCGGTCGATCCCGAGGTTCGTGATTTGATGCTTCAGGCCCGATCTTTAGTCCTGGTGGACGATGAGGCTTCTACCGGCAAGACCTTTCTCAACCTGCACCGCGCATTAATCGAAGCCGGCCTGAAGAAGATCGAGCGAGTGGTCACGTGCGTCCTGACGGACTGGTCTGCGGGTGCTGTGAGTAAGGCCATCGGAGAGTCGACCACCGCCGTATCCTTGTTGAGCGGGTCGTATCAGTTCCACGAAGATCAGTCCGCGCCCCTGCCGGATATGCCAGGCGTCGGTGCCGTTTCTATAGGCGAATGGCCTCTCTCACCCCGCAATGACTGGGGGCGCTTGGGCGTTCGCCGCGTGGAGGACACGCTCGCACCGGACATTCAAATCCGGCCCGGCGAGAACGTCGTCATAGTTGGTACCGGTGAGTTCGTCTGGCGTCCCTTCCTGCTGGCGGAGCGTGCGGAGCGAGCCGGGGCAGACGTCTACTTCAGCTCCACCACGAGATCCCCTGTGGCCCTGGGCCACGCGATCGAGCACGTGCTGTCGTTTCCTGACAACTATGGCCTCGGTATTCCGAACTTCCTCTACAACGTGAAGCCCGGTCAGTTCGACCGAGTTCTTATCTGCACGGAAACCCCGGCGCAAGCGCTCCCTGCAGAACTGGTTGATGTCCTGAATGCGGAGATAATTTTCGATGAGCAGTAACCGTCCGCTGATATTCGTCGATCTCGACGACACCCTGATCCAGACCGCAGGCAAGATGGAGGAGGCCACACCACGAATCATCGCCACTCTGGACGTGCATGGGCAGCCCAACGGGTACATGAACCCGGTCCAGAACTTCTTCATCAACTGGCTGCTGGCCTCAGCCGATGTCGTTCCGGTTACCGCACGCAGCGTGGAGGCCTACAACCGCGTCAAGCTTCCTTTCACCGAAGGCGCAATTTGCTCCCATGGTGGAGTGATACTCCGCCCTGACGGATCGCCTGACCAGACCTGGCACGGCCAGATGGCCGCGTCGCTCCGGACCTTTCAAGACCGGCTGTCGACACTGAGCGAAGCCACCCTGCAAATCGGCAAAGAACTGGGCTACTCCGTGCGCAGTTGGGTAGTTGGAGAGAAAGGTCTGCGCCACTACGTCGTGACCAAGCACAACGAGTCCAACGACTCGGTGCTCACCGAGTTGCTGACCGAAGTTCAATCTCGAAGCATGTTGGAATGCATGCACACCCACGTTAACGGCAACAACCTCGCCTTCCTGCCTGAGGGTTTGGAAAAGCGCTTCGCCGTTCAAGAATGGTTGCGTCGCGACCGTGAGATCCACGGCGAGCGGCCAGTCCTAGGCTTCGGTGACAGCATCTCCGACCTGGGGTTCATGGACCACTGTCATATGTGGTCGACGCCGGCGCACAGTCAACTGGCGACCGTAGTGAAGGGGCTCATCAATGACTAATCTTCTCGCCACACTGAGCACCATCGGCAGCGGCAGCTACGCCCCTGAAGATGTGCATTTCCTTTTGCAGCGCGTGCCGCTGAGCGTCACTAACGTTGACGAAAAGGAACTTCTGATCCAGACGAATCAGAAACATTACTCCGAGATGATAAGCTTGGAGCAGGCTCCTACCGACGTGCACAAGCGTTTCCACACCCATGTCCTGGCGCAGAACGGCGCTCGTATGGCTTCCAATATTCAGTCCCTGGCCTTGGCATTGAGTGCCGCTTACACCGGGCCGAGCATCGCCCTGGTTTCATTTGTTCGCGCAGGCGTACCCCTCGGCGTCCTGCTGCGCCGGGCACTCGTCGAAATGGGCCGCGATGCTCACCACTACGGCGTCAGCATCATTCGCGATCGCGGTATCGACACGGTGGCTCTGGAAGCCGTCATCCAGCTGCACGGTCCCGAAAAGATCGTCTTCGTGGATGGTTGGACCGGAAAAGGCGCAATCTCCGGTGAGCTCAAGCGCACCTTGGACGACGACATGCGCTTCCCAGAAGATCCTCGCCTCGTTGTTCTGGCAGACCCCTGCGGCCGCGCTTGGCTAGCTGGCTCTGCAGAGGACTGGGTAATTCCGTCTGGCATCCTCGGCGCGACCGTGTCCGGCCTAGTATCCCGCACCATCTGGCCGACTCAAGGCGGGCTTCATGGTTGCGTGACATACGACCACCTGCCTAAGCATGATGTAACCCGAGAGTTCATCAATAAGATCGAGGCCGAACGCGGGGCGCTGGGCGAGGTTCATCCCGCAACTCCATGGACCAACGAACAGCGATTGGAACTCCAAGCGTCCGCTGATGACGCGGTGTCCTCGCTGGCAACTCGCTTTGACATCTCCAACTTGAATCGCGTGAAGCCGGGTATCGCTGAGGCAACCCGAGCGGTTCTACGTCGTGTGCCTGATCACGTTCTGGTACGTGATCGCAACGACAGCGACGTGCAGTTGTTAATTCATCTCACTGACCGCGCGGGCGTGGCCGTAGAGGAAGCTGGCGCGGACCTGGGTCCGTATCGTGCCGCGACAATCATACGGTGTCTGATCTGATGGGCACCATTTCTCCGTTCGCCGTCTGGGCGACTCTGTACATGCCGACCCGCGGCATCCTGGACGTGGATTTCGGCACCAAGATCTCAGAATTGCGCTCACCTGTGGTGTGCCTGGAAGACGCGCGGCTTACCGCAGAAACTGGGAGCAACTCGATGCCCGCCTGTCACAACGCGACGCATGTAAGACGATGGTCGGCCTGCTTAAGCTCGCGGGCCTGCATGGCGCGCAGGCCGTACTGGCCGGGCAGCTTGATGCGATGCTGGAAACCGGCGAGCTTCCCGATCTCAAGGCGCTGCGTGACCGATACGCACCCCGTGAGGCGCAATGTCCCGATGTCGAGGTTCAGATGCCGCCCGTTGCCGTCTATCACGAACTGCTCGAAAAGGTGGTAGCGTGAACGCGCCCGCGCATGATGGTGGCCGCCTGGCCCTGATGCTCAACGAGGTGCGTTTGCCAACGATCGGCAGGTTGTGGCCCGAGTTTGCTGAGCGCTCGGATAAGGAAGCCTAGCCGGCCGCACGCCTGCTCGGCGCACTGCTAGAGCACGAGCTGGCCGAACGCGCTAAGCGACGCATCGAGCGGCACCGTACCGAGTCGCATCTGGACCCGACCAAGACGCTCGCCGCCTTCGACTTCGGCGCCGTGCCGATGTTCTCAAAAGTGCATGTTACAGCGCTGGCCACCGGAGAGTCATGGCTGGAGAAAGGCGCCACGGTTCTCTTGTTCGCCCCCCCCTAGGATCGGAAAAAGCCACGTGGGATCGGCTATCGGTCACGCATTGATCGACGTCGGCTACCGCGTGATGTTCACGCGTACCAGCGAGCTCGTTCAGAAGCTGCAGGCCGCGCGCCAAAGCCTGCAGTTACCTTCCGCGCTGGCCAAGCTCGATCGCTCCGATTTGATCATCCTCGACCTATGTGCAGGACCTCGTTATGTAGAGTCAACTGCCTGGACCCTCGGCCGATGGGATTTTGAGGCGGCGGAACTACACATAACTGGAACGAGCTATTGTGATTCCTCCGTTCACTTGAATGGGAGATTCACATGCTGGAATTTCTCTTTCCCCGCGATTGGCCGCTTTATGCTGCCGGCCCGCAAGGACCGCTAGTCCGCAAATTTTCGGCGTGGGTCGTCGAGCCCGGTTATACGCGCATTTGCGCACGGCACCACGTACGCCGTTTCCGTGAGGTTCTTGTCTATAACCATGTAGCGGCTGGCACCAGCCTACCGATTACTTCGACTGCGCTGTCCCGCTGGTTCGCACCGTGGTCGCACGACACCTTATACCTCGCCACGCAGCGAGCGGCAGAACGCTTTTTATGCGATCGAGGTCTCTTCGTTCCGGTGGCTAAACCGAGCCAGTTCGACTCGCTCATTTCGCAATACCGATCCCATCTCATTGATCTGCGCGGACTCGCTCCTGATACAGTCGAGCACCACCTGAGGACGGTTACCGGCGTCCTGTCGAGCGCCTGTTCGAAGCGCCGCCTTGAGCGCTCTGTCGACCAGACCAGCAAGCATCTTCGCCGCCAGACTCTTCAGCATACGATTGCGCACCTGCGCGCCTTTCTGAGGTTCTGCGCCAATCAACGCTACACGAGGGATCGCCTTGATGTTATCGACACACCGCGTACCTATCGCGGAGAACTTCCACCACGGGCATTGGATTGGAAGACTGTAAGCAAGTTTCTGCATTCGATCGACCAATCGAGCGTTGAAGGTTGCCGTGATCATGCGATCCATCTACCTGATGGCCTACTATGGGTTGCGTCCAGCAGAAGTCGTCAGCTTGACGCTCGATTCGATAGACTGGAAGAACGATATCCTGCGGGTGGACCAGTGCAAGACACGGTCGGTATTAGTAATGCCGCTCACTGGCCGAACGCGACATGTGCTCGATCGCTATCTACGCCGTCGACCACCCCTGACGAGCACACACCAGCTATTCCTGAGAGTGCGGTGCCCGGCCGGTCCGATCAAGGCAGTAACGATCGAACACATCTATGCCAAGCGTGCACGCCTCAGTGGCCTGCCCATTCTACAGACCAGTCCCTACTGCCTGAGGCATAGCTTCGCCATGCGCTTGCTCGAGCGAGGTGTCGGAGTAAAGATGATCGGCGATCTGCTCGGTCACCGCTCCCTCGAGAGCACGTGTGTCTATCTTCGCCTGCATGTGGAGGCGCTGCGCCAAGTTGCCCTACCGGTACCTGGATGTGGTCGCGTCTCAATGAAGGGGGCATCATGAAGCACCAACTCGGCTCAACCGCACTTGATCCGCTCATCAGTCGATACCTTGCGCACCGCCGAGCGCTAGGGCGTCAGTACGGCGAACAGGAGCGCACCTTGCATTCAATGAGGGACTTCATCGTCCGAGCTGGTGAATCGGACCCGAACAACACGCTGTTCGAATCGTGGTGCAAGGCCTTCAATTCCCTCACCTCGAACGTGCGTCGGGCCCGCGAGGTTGCCGTGCGCAATTTCTGCCTCTACCGGCAACGTACCGAGCCCCGGTGTTTCGTGCCGGGCATCAACCGGTTTGCGCGCCCGCAACCACATGCCGCACCAATTGTCCTGACTCCCGCGCAGGTTGGTCGGGTACTCGAACTTGCAGACACGCGTCAGGCCACGGCGACATCGCCACTAAGGCCGTATGTCCTCCGCCTGGCGCTTGTGCTGCTGTACACCGCCGGGCTGAGGCGAAGGGAGTTGCTACGGCTAACGTTGGCCGATGTAGACGCGCACGCTGGAGTCCTGCACATACGCGAATCAAAGTTTCACAAATCGAGATGGGTTCCGCTTTCGTGCGGTGCCCGGCTAGAACTGCGCCGCTACCTCACGCGCCGCCTCGCTACCCCTCTCGACACTACGCCGTCGTCACCGTTACTGTGCAATATGCACCATGGTCTGCGGGGCTACCCTGGAACGGGATTGCATGAAGGTATCACGGGATTACTGCAAGAAGCAGGCTTCCGGGATGCCGACGGGCGGGTTCCCCGTATTCGCGACTTTATGCATTCCCTTGCAATTGAAGCCCTGATGCGATGGTATCGTCAGGGGGCGGACGTCCAGTCCAACCTGCCAAAGCTCGCACTCTACATGGGTCATGTATCAATCGTATCGACTGCCTACCATTTGCGCTGGATTCCGGAACTCCGAGAGCTGGCGAGCGATAGGTTCGCGAAACGATTTGGCTATCTTGTTCAGGGAGAGCAATGATGAAACGGCGTCCTTGCTCCGGTGAGCTCGGACGGAGTCTTGTCCGATTCTTCCAGGATTATCTACCTACGTTGCGAGGGATGAGCCGGCACACGATCCATAGCTATCGCGACACGCTGGTGCTTCTGATGCGATTTCTTAGTGCGAAGCGACACTGCGGCATTGAACGTCTGGATCTTGCGGCGATCACCGCCGAATCGGTCGGACAGTTCCTGACACCTCTCGAGCGAGACCGGCACAACGGCATTGCCACGCGTAATGCCCGGCTTGCCGCGATTCATACATTCGCGCGGTTCTTGGCAACTGAACGTCTTGAACATCTGGCGGTGGCGCAGGCAATCCTCAGCATTCCATTCAAACGCGGGGCGCGGTCAGCGCCGATCGAATATCTCGAGCAGGACGAGGTTGAGGCGCTGCTGAATGCGGTCGATCGAACGACCGCCGCCGGTCGGCGTGACTACGCGTTGTTTTCACTGATGTTCAATACCGGCGCAAGGGTGCAGGAGGTACTCGACCTTCGTTTATGCGACCTGCGCATGCAGCGGCCGTGCCAGGTAAGACGAAGGCAAGGGAAACAAGGTCCGCGTCTGTCCGATCTGGCCGCAGACTGCCAAGTTGTTGCAGCGACTCGTCGAAGAACGCCCGTATCCGCTTAATGCAACCACAGCACTGTTGTCAATAATCGCGGCGACAAGCACACCCGCTTCGGGGTGTACTACCTGCTTCGCAAGCATCTGGTCGCCGCCGGAGCGACCGTACCTACCCTCCGGGAGAAACGCATCCACCCTCATTCTCTGAGGCATACGACAGCGCTCTCCTTGTTAAAGTCAGGTGTAGACTTCCCAACGATTAGCCAGTGGCTTGGTCACGCGAGTCTCGATACAACGATGCGCTATGCGCAATCAGACATCGACATGAAGCGCCATGCACTCCCTCAAGTGTTTCCAGACATATTGACGAAGGTATCGGCCGACCGAGGAACATTCGGACGCTTGCCGATTATCGACTGGTTGAAGCGGCTCTGATACTTATGTGGAGTTCGAATCACGGCTGCCGACTATCACTATGCCTTGACCCACCGGACTCCACATAACGGTGCACTACACATAGATCGAGTAACGTTATGCAAAACGTTACTGGACGACCTGTCGTATGCTCGCAAGGATCAGGCCGAGGCCAGCGTTCTGTTCGAGCGGATTGCAGAGAGGTATGAGCGAAAAAGTCTTCCGATAACTGCAAACGAAACATTCTCGGACTGGAATGACGTGCTCCCCGACCCCGGCATGACATCGCCGCCATCGACCGGCTTGTGCATCACTCGACGACCTTCGAACTCAACGTCGAAAGCTACCGCCGCCGCAAGGCCGGCGACAAACAAAATGCACTGCGACGTCAATTGCACGACGACAACCCTGCCAATCCGTTCAGCGCCCAGTTGCCTGACCACGACAACGTTGTCGCAGTAACGATGTGCGTCAACTACACGATCACGCAACGACAACTACGAAGGAGAATGAGCTGATATCGAACGACAACTACCCCGTTGACCGGCCAAAATAGTTGTCGCTGACCGGCCGTGCTGGTTGATGCTCTCTAACGCAAGGAATCCAGTACACCTGTCGCGGGACGTTGAGGGCTTCGAGCTGGAGTGTGAAGAATTGAACAAATAGGCGCACGCCTTGGAAACGAACTGCTCGCGACGGGTGCCCAGCCGGTCCAGCAGCGCGAGATTGAGCAGCCGTAGGGCGCTGAGCATGCGCTGGCGGCACTCGGCCGGTTCAAAAGGGTCTTTCGGGCGTGCCTGTCGATGGCGGCTCAATTCCAGGCTCGGGTGCCGTGAAATACGCATTGATGGCGCCGCGTTTCGCGAATCCATGCCATGCTGCGCGGCAACGCCGTGCGGAAAATTTAAGATGTGCTAACCTCCATGAGGTCGATGTTTTGGCCCACCTTGACCGGCGGGTCTTTTCCCAGATACAGGCATCAATGAAAAATGCAGCGACCATGAAAGACAAACCGTATTTAAAGCATCCTTCGCAGCACGTCGTTACGCGAGATCAGTTGGTGCTTGATTACCGCTGCCACGTGCAACATGACCAGTCCAACCAGCAGTGCGCAACTTGCGCGATGCACCGCGAACAATTCGTCGGTTAGCGGGCCTTTCTGGAACGGAGTATGGATTTCAACCAGTCCGAAAAACGGATAGCCATTCGGCACCATCAGGAAGCCACTCGCCAGCACTGCAAAGATCATGACGTAAATCAAGACATGTACTACGCGTGCCAGTAGTTGCTGTTCGACGGACACATCGGGCAGCGCAGGTGGCGCGATTCTGACCAGCTTCCAACCCACCCTCAGCGGAAAAAGCACAATCAGAACCGTTGCTATCGACATGTTCAGTCGCGACAGGAAATCATGCACAGGTCCATTGGCGACCCGGGTGAGCGAGTAACCCGCTACACTGGCGTAAATAATCCAGACAGCAAATGTCCAATGGAAAAATCGTGCGATACCGTCGTAGCGGCCCCGCTCGATCCCGGCCGCCAGCTCTGACCAGTCGCGCAGGCCAGATTGGCCGTCTTGCGGGATCGCGGTTAGCGGCTCACCGGCACGCGAACTGGATCGCTTAGCCGCTCGTGACATCCGGTTCATAACCTCTTCCAGTCCGAAGTCGTTAGGCTGTATCGGGACGCCGCCACGCGTTCCGCCCTTTGCTGATTCAATGCCGGGGTCGGGCGGGTTCTGTCGCAGTAAGACCGAGAGGCCGTCCAAGACCGGTATGGTATGGATTTCCTTATCCAACCAGCGAACATAACTGCTGTGCGGGAGTTTGCACCAACGCCGCCATCGTTCAATTTCCCTTGACGATCATGTGTATGACTTCGATGCCACCCAGGAGAATGCGGACGCAACGAGATTCTTAAACCCGAGCATCGGGCGGGTCCCGCGCTTGATCGCGCGGTGGTCCTGCTCGACGATGTTATTCAGATACTTCGACTGACGGATACTGATCGGCGTCTCCCGCCCGGCGTTGATAGACTCAAACGCAGCGAGATTTGCCCCACTCTTGTCGTTCGGTCTCCGCCTCGGGTGCGCCGTTGCGCTCGATCGATTTTTCAAAGTGGCGCTTCGCGGCAGCCTTGTCAGAAATCGATCGCGTCTCCCGCTTTGTCCACGGCCCGGTACAAGTACTTCCACTGTCCTTTGACCTTGATATCAGTCTCATCCACGCGCCAACTCCTGACGACTTCGCGCTTGCGACGCCAAATGGCTTTTCCCGAACGGGCAGCAACTTGATCGCCCACCGGTGCACGGTTGAATGATCGACATCGGTGCCGCACTCAGCCATCATCTTTTCCAGATTTCGCAGGCTCAGTCCATAGTCCACATACGAGGGCACGCACATCAGCAGCATGACATCGAGCGGATGGTGCAGTCGCTTCAGAACCTTCGCAACTTCTGGGGCAAGGGCCGTTCGTGGCGTCAGTGCCTTCTTATTCATCGGGTCAGTACCAGTTCGTCAGACGCGCATTCTAGCGTTCCGGCACTAACGCGACACAACCATATTCGCGTCGACAACGCCAATTGCGTTCAGGCAGGTCATGAAAATTTGCATTCGTGACGCCCAGTACATCGCCGAACGCACTATGCGGCATTTCCATGTCGACTAAAAAATCGATTGTTTGGATAACACAGATCCACGTAACGAATGCATGCGAGAAATATGCGCGCTGATGGCTTCGCCAAATCAGCTTTCAGCCGGTAGCTTCAGCAATGTCACGTTGCTGACAGCGGCGTCGGGTGACAACTTGCAATGCAAAATACCGAACTGCTTTTATCACGGCGATCGCTTCTCCGCGACGGTAGGGTGCAATTTGGGTGCGCTGGTCTGTTACGCTCGGGATTTTGACGAGCACGAGCCAATGCGTAAGCTAAAAGACATTGACGGATTGCTCAACGGGCGCCACTTCGCTCGCGAAGTTATTGTCCTCTGTGTGCGCTGGTACCTGCGTTACAATCTCAGACTTCACCTCGCTGAAATGATTGCCAAGCGTGTCTGTCGATGTCGCACACGACGATCATGCGCTGGGCCCAGCGCTTCACGCCGGAATTCGTCAAACGCTGGAATCGGCTGGCCTTGAAAGCCGGTCAGTCGATCGACGAGACCTATGTGAAGATCCCTGCCAAATGTGTCTATCTTTACCGCGGCTTGACCGGGCGGGAAAACGATCGACTTTGACTCCCGCCAAGCGAAATGTGGCTGCGGCCCAGGCGTTCTTTGCGAAGACGATCAGAAGTCAGGGGCGCCCTCGGGCTACGATCACGCTGGACGGTTACGCGTCTCACCGCGCGGTGTGCGAAATGAATGCCGATGGGACCTTGCCTAAAGACGCGACGTTGCGGTCCTTGAGATACTCGAATGATCTGATCGAGCAAGATCAGCGCAACATCAAGTCCAGGGTCAACGCGATGCTCGGCTTCAAATGCTTCAGAAACGCGACCGTCACGATCTCGGGCATCGAGTTGATGCATCGCATTCGGAAGGCGCAATTTGACCTTACGAACCTGCGCCTCGAAGATACAAATGCGTCCGCTATTTGGAAGGCAGTTCTTTCTGCTCAATGAGGTCGCCGCAAACACGCTGCTTCTCGCTGCTATTAAAATTGCACCAAAGCCGGAGTGTAAGGCCAACGCGCCTCAGGCGTCCGCGATCGAGCCGCGCGACACGCAGCTTTAATCGGCGACCGCCCGGCGTCGGACCACGGTGCTGCGGATCGAGAGCACTCGTCACAGGGTTCGCCAAAAATCGCTGCCGCAGCCGATAGGCAGTTGTCCGGACGTCAAGCAACTGTCCAGCGCGCTTAGACTGAACTCGAGTCAGCGGCCCCCTCCGAGCGGTCGCAACACCTAACACCGCCGCCACCTTCGCGGCACGGCTGTCTATCTCGTCAGAGGACGCCATGGTGCCCCCTCGCCCGCGCTCTTGATCGCGCTAGCTGAATTAGGGGGAGCGGACGAGGCCGGCGGGAGTCGACGGCAACGACTACACTGGACCGTTGAGCGGCGCTGGGGAGACGGTCATGGAACTACGTTGGAAAATCTATCTGGAGCGGCGGGGAAAGGGAGAAAGGGGCACTGTTGGTATACCGGCAGTTACGACGCCGTGAAGCGCATGCTGCGCCGGCTTGCGGCAGAACGCGTCGTCAAGGCAACGACGACCCTCGAATTCGCGCCCGCCGAAGCCACCCAGGTTGATTTCGGCGCCGGCCCCGTGCTCACGCACGAGTCCGGCATCCCGCTCAAGACGTGGATCTTCGTCATGACCCTGTGCTGGTCCCGGTATCAGTATGCCGAGGTTGTGCTTGACCAGACCGTCGAGACGTGGCTGGCCTGTCATCGCCGCGCCTTCGAATGGTTCAGGGGTTGTCCTTCCCGGGTGACGATCGACAACGCCAAGTGCGCGATCATCCGGCACTGCATGCATAGCCCCGAAGTCCAGCGTTCCTACGCGGGGGTCGCCGAAACGTATGGTTTCCGCATCGAACCATGTCCGCCGCACGACCCAGCCAAGAAGGGAATCGTTGAATCCGGAGTCAAGTACGCCAAGAAGTCCTTCGTACCACTACGCGAGTTCCGCGATCTGGCCGACGCGAACCGTCAGTTGCGCGAGCGGATCCTGCAGCAGGCCGGCGTGCGCGATCACGGCACCACGCACGAGCGGCCGCTGCCCACGCGCCTGCCCGATGTGCCGCCAGTGCTGGCCGTGTGGTCCGAGGTCAAGGTGCATACGGACGGCCACGTCGTCTACAAGAAGGCGCTGTACTCAGTGCCCTTCACGCTGGTCGGCAAGCAGCTGTGGCTCAAGGCCACCGACACGGTCGTGCAGGCGTTCCACCGGCACGAGCTCGTCGCAACCCATCCACGGCTACGCAAGCCGGGGGACCGGCACACCGTGCGCGACCACCAGCCGCCCGAGGCACAGGCCTGGCTCGAGCACGATCCCCAGTGGTGCCTCGCGCGTGCGAAG
>NZ_MCNV01000005.1 GCF_001718195.1 Paraburkholderia nodosa | reverse complement strand
TCCGTCACCGCTACGCCCGCCTTGTCCGCGCCGATCTTCTTGCCGTTGGGCGAGCGGCCCACGGCGACCAGCACGAGGTCGTAGCGTTGCGGCTCGGCCGGCGCCTTTTCGCCCTCGAACGACACATAGATGCCGTCGTCCTTCGCCTCGGCGTTCGTGGTTTTGGTCTTGAGCATGACGTTCGCGAAGCGCTTCGCGTTGTACTTCTCCCAGACCTTCACGAGATCGCGGTCCGCGCCGGCCATCAGGCCGTCGAGCATTTCCACGACGTCGATCTGCGCGCCGAGCGTCGCGTAGACGGTGGCCATTTCCAGACCGATGATGCCGCCGCCGATCACAAGCATCTTCTGCGGAATCTGACGCAGTTCCAGCGCGCCGGTCGAATCGACCACGCGCGGATCTTCCGGCATGAACGGCAGTTTCACGGCCTGCGAACCCGCAGCGATGATCGCCTGCTTGAACTTGACGATCTTCTTGCCGTTCTCGCCCACCACTTCCATGTGGTTCGGATCGAGGAACGCGCCCACGCCCGTCACGACTTCGACCTTGCGCGCCTTCGCCATGCCGGCGAGGCCGCCCGTCAGCTTCTTGACGACGCCCGACTTGAAGTCGCGCAACTTGTCCAGGTCGATTTGCGGCTTGCCGAACGTGATGCCGTGCGAGCCGAGCGCTTCAGCTTCGTCGATCACCAGCGCCGTGTGCAGCAGCGCCTTCGACGGGATGCAGCCCACGTTCAGGCACACGCCGCCGAGCGTCGAATAGCGCTCGACCAGCACGGTCTTCATGCCGAGGTCGGCGGAGCGGAACGCCGCCGAGTAGCCGCCGGGGCCCGCGCCGAGCACGAGCATGTCGCATTCGATATCGGCGTTACCGGAGACGCTGCTACCTTGCGGCCGGGCTGACGCGTTCTCCGGTGCCCGGACTGGAGCGATCGACAATGAACTCACGGCAACCAATTCGCCAACGTCTTCAAGAAGCGCGATCAACGTGCCTTCAGACACGATATCGCCAACCCGGACGCTCAATTCCTTGACGACGCCAGAGACCGGACTTGGTACATCCATGGTCGCCTTGTCGGATTCGAGCACAATCAGGGATTGCTCCTTCTCAACACGATCACCGAACTTCACGGCGATCTCGATGACGGGGACTTCCCTGTAATCGCCGATATCCGGCACCTTGATCTCTGTCACGCTCATGAAAACCCTTGATGTGTCGCTCGCACATATCTGTTCGAGCGGAAAGAAGCTTTAGCGCTGCCTCGTGCAGGACCTTTAGTTCGATTCATCAGAGCAGCATCCGGCGGTAATCGGCCAACAGCGAAACCAGGTACGCGTTGAAGCGGCCCGCTTCCGCGCCATCCAGGGCGCGATGATCGAACGACAGGGAGAGCGGCAGGATCAGGCGCGGCACGAACTGCCGCCCGTCCCAGACCGGCTTCATCGCACTGCGCGACAAGCCGAGAATCGCCACTTCCGGCGCATTGATGATCGGCGTGAAATGCGTCCCGCCGATACCACCGAGCGATGAGATCGAAAAGCACCCGCCCTGCATCTGATCGGATTTGAGCTTGCCTTCCCGAGCAAGTTTCGACAGCTCGCCCAATTCCCTCGCAATCTCGACGAGGCCCTTCCTATCCGCATCACGGATGACGGGCACGACGAGACCAGTCGGTGTATCGGCGGCGAAACCAATGTGGCAATACTGCTTGAACACGAGACTGTCGGCCGCGAGGCTTGCATTGAGTGTCGAGAATTTCTTCAATGCGGCGACGACCGCCTTGATCACGAAGGCCAGCATAGTGAACTTCACGCCTGACTTCTCGTATTCCCTGTTCAGCTGCGTACGCAGCGCCTCCAGTTCCGTGATATCCGCTTCGTCGTTGTTCGTGACGTGTGGGATCATCACCCAGTTGCGATGCAGGTTGGCGCCGGACATCTTTTTGATGCGCGACAGCGGCTGCGAATCGATGGGACCGAATTTCGCAAAATCGACTTTCGGCCACGGCAATAGACCCAGCTCCGCTCCGTTCGCCGAGACAGGCGGCGTCGAGACTGCGAGCGTGCCGGACGATGTCGTCATCGCGTTCCTGACGAACGCGGTAAAGTCGTCCAATGTCACGCGCTGCTTCGGACCAGTGCTCTGCACGCGCAATATGTCGACGCCCAGTTCTCGCGCGAGTTTGCGCACCGACGGCGATGCATGGCTTTCGCGACGCGGCTCGCCTTCGTGCGCTTCGGCGCGATGCAACGGCGCGGGCGTGGATTTCAGTTCGGGCGTGGGCACTGGCACTGTCGTGACATTTGCATCTGGCTGCGTGAGATCGCGCGCAGCGGTGGCGGCAGGCACAGGCACCGCCTCGTTGTGCCGCGCTCCCTCGTTCTCGAGCAGCACGATCAATGCGCCTTGCGACACCCGGTCGCCAACCGCGACCTTGAGCTCCTTGATCACGCCAGCGGCCGGGCTAGGTACATCCATCGTCGCTTTGTCCGACTCGAGCATGACGAGCGACTGCTCCTGCTCAACGCGTTGTCCTACTTCCACCAGAACTTCGATTACCGGAATATCCTTGTAATCGCCGATATCCGGCACTTCTACTCGTGTCACCCGCACATTTATCTCCAACAGCAAGCGTTTCAACAGTCGGTGCCGAGCCCCGTACACAGTCGGACGCTCGTCACTTGATCCTTGATTGCCTACGATTAACCGATGAAAGCGCGAAGCCTTTGAACATCCGATTCGCGCGCCGCTCTCATGGACTTCACCGGGCAATGCGTTCTAGACACGCCAAGGCTCGATCAGCCCGCTTCCACTTCGGCCATATCTGTCGATTGCCTGACGCACAATGCCCGAATCCTGCTGGCCGTCGTCGACGAGTGCTTTCAAGGCGGCGATCACGATCGACGCGCGATCCACTTCGAAAAACGCCCGCAACGCCGCACGTGTATCGCTGCGCCCGAACCCGTCGGTGCCAAGCACAACATAGCGGGACGGCACGTACGCACGGATCAGTTCGGGCACGGCACGCACATAGTCAGTCGCGGCGATTACCGGCCCACGCGTAGCGGCCAGCGCTGCCGTCACGTAAGGCACCGCGGCCTCGCCACGCTCCAGCAGCCGCTGCGCGCGCTCCGCGGACACGCCCTCGCGATGTAATTCGGTAAAGCTCGTCACGCTCCATACGGCCGCGTCGATATGCCAGTCGTCTTTCAGCATCCTGGCTGCGGCCTGGACTTCACCGAGAATCGCGCCTGAGCCCAGAAGCTGCATCTGGGCGCTCTCGATTCGCGC
This sequence comes from Paraburkholderia nodosa, assembly GCF_001718195.1. Lineage (GTDB taxonomy): Bacteria > Pseudomonadota > Gammaproteobacteria > Burkholderiales > Burkholderiaceae > Paraburkholderia > Paraburkholderia nodosa_A. The sequence continues at coordinate 344,770 of NZ_MCNV01000005.1, read as the reverse complement.
CGGCTCCAGTACATACATGCCCTTGAGCACGCCACGCCGGACACGATCGACATCGGCTTCTGCTAGCGGACGTTGCGCGTAGCTTTCATTGGTGACCGTCATGTAATAAAACACGTCGCGCTGACGCTCGATCATCTCCCGCATGCCTTCGTCGACGATCATCGCCACTTCGTACGCGAAGGCCGGATCGTATGCACGGCAGTTCGGAATCGTCGAGGCCGCAAGGTGGCTCGTGCCGTCCTGATGCTGCAGGCCTTCACCACCGAGTGTCGTCTTGCCGGCCGTCGCGCCAATCAGGAAACCGCGTGCGCGCTGGTCCGCTGCCGCCCAGATCAGGTCGCCGATGCGCTGGAAGCCGAACATCGAGTAGTAGATATAAAACGGCAGCATCGGCAGATCGTGCACGCTGTAGGACGTCGCAGCAGCAATCCAGGACGACACCGCACCCGCTTCCGAGATGCCTTCTTCGAGTATTTGCCCGCCAGTATCCTCGCGGTAATAAAGCATCGAGCCCATGTCTTCCGGCTCGTACAGTTGACCGAGCGGTGAATAGATACCGACTTGTCGAAACAGATTGGCCATGCCGAAGGTGCGCGCCTCGTCTGCGACGACGGGCACCACACGTGGGCCCAGCGCGGCATCCTTAAGCAGATTGCCAAGCATGCGCACGATCGCCATCGTGGTCGACATTTCCTTGCCGTTCGTGTCCAGCGCGAATTGCCCCCACGACGGTAGCGCGGGCACGGCCGGCGTGTGCGACGCCGCTATGCGCCTTCTGGGAAGGTAACCGCCTAGCGCCGCCCGACGCGCGTGCAGATACTCCATGACGGCACTGCCTTCTTCGGGCTTGTAGAACTTCACTTGTTCGACATCAGCGTCGGAGAGTGGCAGGCGAAAGCGGTCGCGAAACGCCTTCAACTGGTCGATGTCGAGTTTCTTTTGCTGATGCGTGGTCATGCGTCCCTGGCCGATCGAAGCCATGCCGAAGCCCTTCATTGTCTTCGCGAGAATGACCGTGGGCTGACCGCTGTGTTTCGACGCCTTTTCGTAGGCCGCGTGCAGCTTGCGCACATCGTGGCCGCCGCGTCGCAGGCGGTCGATATCGTCGTTGCTCAGATGCGCTGCGAGCGCAGCCAGCTCGGGGTTCTGCCCGAAAAAACGTTCGCGATTGTAGGCGCCATCGTTGGCGGAAAAAGTCTGGAACTGGCCGTCCACGGTGTGTGAGAACGCGCGCACCAACGCCCCTGTGCGATCACGTGCGAACAGGGTATCCCAGTCCGAACCCCACAGCACTTTGATGACGTTCCAGCCTGCCCCCGTGAACTGTGATTCGAGTTCGTCGATGATGCGGCCATTGCTGCGCACCGGTCCGTCGAGCCGCTGCAAATTGCAGTTGATCACGAACACGAGATTGTCGAGTCCCTCGCGCGCCGCCAGCGAGAGCGCACCGATCGCCTCGGGTTCGTCCATTTCACCGTCGCCGAAATAGCCCCATACTTTGCGGCCTTCCGTGCGTTGCAGTCCGCGGTTCTGCAGATAACGCATGAAGCGCGCCTGGTAGATCGAGTTGATCGGACCAATGCCCATCGAGCCGGTGGGGAACTGCCAGAAGTCCGGCATCAGCCACGGATGCGGATAGGAACACAGGCCCGCACCGGTGATTTCCTGTCGGTAATGTTCGAGATGCGTCTCGTTGAGAAAGCCTTCGAGGTAAGCCCGCGCGTAGACGCCCGGCGCCGAATGAGGCTGAAAATAGACTAGATCGCCGCCGTGAGCATCGTCCGGCCCCCGAAAGAAATGATTGAAGCCCACTTCGAACAGATCGGCGGCCGACGCATAGCTGGCGATATGGCCGCCCAGTTCACCGTACGCCTGATTGGCCCGTATCACCATGGCCAGCGCATTCCAGCGCAGCGCAGCGGCGAGTTCTTCTTCGATTTCGAGGTCGCCGGGATAGGGAGGCTGTTGATCGACGCCAATTGTATTCGCGTAGGGCGTGATATTCAGGCGCGCCGTTGAGATACCGTTCGACAAAGCGTGGGCCGCGAGCCGATTGAACAGGTACTGCGCCCGTTCTGCGCCCGCATGCCGGACCACGCCATCCAGCGCATCGAGCCATTCGGCGGTCTCCTGTGGGTCTTCGTCGACCCGCGTCTGATCCGAGGAAAGGATCGAGAGTGTCCCCGTCGATAAGTCAGTCATCTTGGGCTCCGTAAGAGCAATGTGAATTCGGTGGTGAATACGCAAAGGTTACGGGGCATACGGCAGAATGTGTGGTCGTATTTCGAGCGGGCAAAGCGATGCCGCCTACAATCTCCTCTGGCAAGCGCCTGATTTACAGCATTTCTTTTTGATTCACGCTACCAACCTGCCAGCAAACGCTCACGGCTGATACGCGTCAGCGGCCTAAAGATCAGCGATCTGAAAACGAGTTGTGCAGATCTAGCCTAGATAGATCGTGTGAATTAGTTTTCAATTCCTTTAGATCTTGTCCATCTTTTCAAAGTCCTAAGTCAACCTTCCTCCCTTCACGCTATCGGCGATTGCGATCTGATGGCTCGCGAAAGATCCATCCGCTGACAGTACGTCGAAGTACATCTGCTGAACGCGCACACTCATCGGAATCGAAAAATGGCAAGTCCAGTAATCGCATTGACGGCACTAGGCCTCAGAAGCCACTTCGTAGGCCAGTGGAGATCAACCCGGATGCGCAAACCAAATCGTTATGCGATAAGCCTTCTTATTTGCTGCAAAATCGTCCAATACATTGGGGGCCGAAGCTCGTAGCATGGTTTCCAGAGGAACTTCTTCAGGAGGAGACGGCATGACGGAAACCAGAATCACTTTGGAGCTTAGCAACCGGGTCGCGTCCATTGCGATTAACCGCCCCGACAAGCGCAATGCGCTCGACGAAGCGATGTTCGGTGCGCTGGCGAACGCCCTGCGCCGTGCGCAAGACGATCCGTACGTGCATTGCGTGCTGGTACATGGCATCGGCCCCCATTTCTCGGCGGGCCACGACATCGTTGCGTTCGGCACGCTGTGGCCGCAAGCCGAGGACGGTGCGGTCAGGCGGTGCATTGTTGCGTTCGCGGAGCAACCGAAGCCGTTGGTGGCCGCAGTCACCGGCGCGGCAGTGGGATTCGGCGCCACGATGCTGCTGCACGCCGACTGGGTTGTCGCAGGCGAGAGCACGATATTCAAATTTCCGTTCGCCGATCTGGGCATTGTTCCCGAAGCCGGCGCAACGGCGTTGCTGGCACGCAGGGTGGGCGATCTTGCTGCGCGGGACTGGCTGATGAGCGGCCGCCCGATACCGGCAGCAGAGGCATTGCGGCACGGCTTTGTTTCGTGCGTGTTGCCGGACGCGGAAGTGCTCGCTGCGGCAAACGACTACGCGGCGCGCCTTGCGGCCAAACCGCCGGAAGCCTTGCACGCCACGCGGCACCTGTTGCAGGAGGCAAGTACGTTGCCGGGCCGCGAAGCAATCGAGAGGGAAGTTGCCCAACTCAATATCTTCATTCCCGCTGCCGCGAAGGCATCGAAGACTCATGGCTAAAGTTCATATCGTCCACGCCCACCCGGAGCCGCGCTCCTTCTGCACGGCGATGGCCCACGAAGCCCGACGCGTGCTAGAGTTGCGCGGCGACGACGTGAGCTTTTCGGACCTCTACGCGCTCAACTTCGATCCCGTTGTTCGCGGCAGCGAATTCGCGGAACGTGCCAACAGCGACTACCTCGTCTACGCACTGGAGCAGCGTCGCGCGCTCGAGTGCAACACGCTTGCGCCCGAGGTCCGGCGGGAGGTCGATGCGCTGCTCGCAAGCGACACGCTGATGCTGGTTTTTCCGCTCTACTGGTTCTCGGTGCCCGCCCTGATCAAAGGCTGGATTGACCGATGCTTCCTGTCGGGTGCGCTATATGGCGGAAAGCGCATCTATGGCCGCGGCGGCATGGTCGGCAAGCGCGCTGTGATCGGCGTGAGCCTCGGGGGTCGGCAGCACATGTTCGGCCCGCAGGCCATTCATGGTGAACTGGCGGGGGGCATGCTGCGCCACCTGCTGCAGGGCACGTTGGGATATGTCGGCTATGACGTGGTCGAGCCGTTCTTTGCCTGGCACATCCCGTATTGCCCGGACGCACAGCGGGCCGACACGCTGGCACGCTGGTGCGAATTCGTCGCCAGTCTCGATAAACAACCCGTTATTCCGATGCCGAGACTCGAGGAATATGATGAGATCTTTCAGCCGCTAGCACGGTCCATCGCATCATGAGAGCCGATACACCGAGTCGTTCAATCAAACTCTGGCGCGCGCCGGACGTCATGGACGCCGTCATGCTCAAGGGCCAGTTCGTCGGCCACCGGTATCCGCCTCACGCACACGAGACACTTTGTCTCGCTGTGATTACGGGCGGAGCGTTCGCAGTCGAGGTTCGGGACCAGCGGCGCATATGCCGCCGCGGCGACGTCATCGTGATCGATGCCGATGTCGTGCATTCCGGTGCAGCGTCCGGCGAAGGTCGGTGGAAAATGCGCGTCGAATACGTGCAGCCCGCTGCCCTGGCTGCCTATTGCGACCAGCTCGGCATTGCCCGGCGTGAGCGATTCGAACCGAAGAGCCCGTTTATCGTCGACGCAGAACTCTCGCAGCACCTCTACGGCGTGAACTGGTGTTCCGAAAAGGACGACGACCGTTTCAAGCGCAGCGAAGCACTGGCGAGCGCTATCGCGGGTCTGTGCGCCCGGCATGCGGGCCATGCCCGCGACCTGCCCGTCGTGCGTAATGAACCAGCACTAGTGAAGGCAGTGAAAAACCGCTTGCGCGACGACCTGCATGCGAAAGTGACGCTGCTCACGCTTGCCGCCGAGTTTCACGTCACCCCGTTTGTACTGCTGCGCGCTTTCGTACGCGAGGCTGGACTGAGTCCACATGCCTTTCAGCAGCAGGAGCGCGTACGGAACGCGATGCTGATGTTGCGTGAAGGCCGGCCCATTGCCGAGGCCAGTGCGCTAACGGGCTTTGCGGACCAGTCGCACTTCACGCGCGTGTTCAAGCAACAAACCGGTGTTACACCGAAGATCTATCAGGCTGCGTTTTTTTGAAGTATCGGACGAACGTTTGATGACTGCGGTCAGGCGTCAAGTGAGAAACTGGCTGACGCCGTATTGCAGCACGTCCCACGATTTGCATCTCGAGAGAAAGGTCGGGATTTGAAGCTTTGAACCCGTAATGGGTTAATCGTTCGAATCGTGCAAGATCTGGCGGTGAGCTGCGAGACCACTAACAGAAAGCCCGCGCAATCTCGCTGTTCTTGTGCAATCGCCGGATTCGTAAACCGTTGACCAATCGGCTCTTTTTTCGAAAGAATGCCACGTTTCGCGCGAGTCGAACGATTACCCCTATGGACCCGCAATGATCAATGCAGGGTGTGGACACTGTTCATCGCATCAACAGCGGCCTCGTCGGACAAGGCTTGATCAAGGATTGCGCACCGGAAGTCGAACTTAACGCGAAGGATCGCTGATTCGATCCGTGCGTTGCCCCGATGCCCCCTCAAGCGAGTATTGATCGCCTCCTCGACGGCAAGAATCGCCTGCTCAACGCTCTCCTGATCATCGCTATCGAATCCGACCTCAACCTCGATGCTCTCCAGCAGGTTCAACGCTGTTGCTGTAGAGCTCACCAATTAATGTCGCTGTTTTCCAACCAATTCTTGTCGTTTTGAGCCGCGAAATCCGCCTCCCACACCCCGTAATGACAGCAAAGACAGGCAACTGCTGTCGCTTTGACACATGACCGCTTAAAAAAGTGTTGATCCAGCCCTTTATTCGCCAACAGCGCTCGCAAATTTAACACTCACGACCACTGCTTTCATAAGCGTAATCGGCCTTGAGGCCAGATCGCCTCGCGACGTCATCTCCGCTTCGATCCAAAATATAGGACTACAAAGCAAAAAGCGATCATTATATTTATGTCTACATGAACGCCCCCGTTTGCCCCAGGTGTTCGAGGTTTTGACGAATGGGATGGGCTGCACGTCTACATCCGGCCTCTCTGTGCAGCTTCAGCTTCGCTGCGGGCCACTATGAAATCCGCGGACTCACGCCTCATTCAAATCGCGAGCTTAAGAAGCTCAAACCTAAATTCAGGCTTTGTGAGTCCCGGGTCCAACCCGATCTGTCATCACACTCGAATGCCGCCGCAACTTTTGACGTTCCACCCCTTTAAAGAGAAGGCAGTAGACACCGTGATCGAATCATGACGGTCTCTTGCACGCGTGATCTGCACGGTATGGCTGTTGATGCGCCAGGACCGCCCAGATTATTCGTGCGAGTTTGTTGGCCATGGCAACGATTACTACATTCAACGGACGCCGTTGCTTCATCTGCGTGACCCATTGCCCGGGCTCTTTGGCCTTATAGATAATGCTGCGCGCTCCATGTACCAGCAAAGTCCTGAGATACGTGTCACCGCGCTTACTGATTCCTCGTAGCCTGACGGTTCCGCCGGAGCCAGTCTGTCCCGGCACGAGACCCAACCATGCGGCAAACTCGCGGCCGGATTTAAATGCTTCAGCGTGCCCCATTGTTGCTACTGCCGCCGTCGAGGTGAGCAACCCCACACCTGGGATTGCCGCGATTGCCTTGTCTGCTTGATCGTTCTTCATCCATTCCCGAAGCCGCCGCTCGATCTGACCAATCTGCTTGTCGATCGCGTCCAGACCTCTCCATTGCTCTGCCAGCGTATCGATCAACATTGCGGGGAGGCGTCCTGACAACCTTTCCCGAATCTCGATTATTGCCTTGTCGAGCGCTGCCCTACCGCATCCCATCACTTCACCATACTCGCTCAACAGCCCGCGAAGACTGTTGATCTGCATCGTGCGGAATTTAACGAGTTGCTGACGCATACGATGCAGGGCAAGCACGGCCTGCTGGGCTTCGGTTTTCACGGCAACTGCCTTGCAGTCCACCTGGGCAGCCATCCAGATCGCACGCGCGTCGGCAGCATCGTTCTTATTGCGGATGTTGAAAGCCTTGACGAACTTCCCCGGCATCAACTTGACCTGATGCCCCATTTCAATCAACCGCCGAGCCCAGTGCTGTGATCCGCCGCAGGATTCCATCCCGACGAGGCACGGCCGCCGATTCGCAAAGTACTGAAGAAACGCCGCCCTCTTGACCGACCGGTTCACGACCTCACCGGTGTCTGGGTCCACCCAGTGGACCTGCATCACGTTTTTTGCAATGTCCACGCCCACAATCGTATGCGCCATGACAGATCCCCTTCGGTTCGCTGAGTGAACCAGTATGATCAGCCTGAATCCCAGATCGACGGCTTTTTGCCGCCAACATCGAGCCGATCACGCGAAGCTTGCGACTAGGTGGGGGCGTTCATATCATTCAAATTGCCAGGCTGTACCACGCCATCAAGTGTCCGCGACATTGACCGACTCTGGCACGTTCTGCGAAGGTTCTTCCTGACGGCCGCACTCGCCGTGGAACCGGACAGGCCAGGACTCGTCGAAGAGCTGCGACAGGTGATATTGCAATTGTCTTCCTAAAGTCAGTTCCAACGCTCGTCGGGACATGCACACCACTCAATCACAATGATTGTGGTTTGCGTTTGGTGAAGATCGCCGAAATTTCTTCCAATTTCTGCGATCTGCGCGTCCAGCGTCAGAAATCGCTTGACACAACCCTACAAATAATAATAATTCTCATTTTCCTGTGCACGCATAAAGCGACGCAGACGACTACGGCCGAGGACCGGACGCGGCGTAGTCACATCGAGCGTCATGAGGTCAGCCATAACAATGATGAGAACAAGGAAGCAACAAAATGGTTAGCAGTGCGTACTGTACTCACGCCGAATTGGTCCGGCATCCCACGCAGCCTCAACCCAGAATCCTCGCGACCGCGGCACGGCTTGTTCTTACGGGGGTGCTCGCTGCGCCTTTCTCGCCGGCTTCCTATGCGGAAGAACTCCCACAGGCTGCGCCCGAGGCGCGGGATTCGCAGCAGACACTCCCCGCAGTTGTCGTGAAGGCTGCCGCGCAACCCGATGAACTCCCGGCACCCTACGCCGGCGGCCAGGTGGCAAAGGGAGCTCGTGTCGGGCTCCTCGGCAACAAGAACGTCATGGACACGCCCTTCAGCGTGACCAGCTATACCTCGAAGCGAATACAGAATCAGGAAGCCGCGACGATTGCCGACGTGCTGAACAAGGATCCGTCGATCCGCTTCACGGGCCAGACGGGCGGCGTGACCGACTCGTTCTTTATTCGCGGATTCCCGATTAACGAAGGCAACATCAGCGAATTCGCGTTCGATGGCGTCTACGGCGTCGTACCGAACTATCACGTCTTTCCCGAATACGTCGAGCGCGTCGAGGTGATCAAGGGACCGGCCGCCCTGCTCTACGGCATGTCGCCGAACAGCGGAGTAGGCGGCGTGGTCAATATCGTGCCGAAGCGGCCGCTCGATCAGGACCTCGCGCGCGCGGGCCTCGACTACACCTCGGATTCGCAGGTCGGCGGACACGTCGACATCAGCCGCCGGTTCGGCAACGAGCGCCAGTTCGGCATCCGTTTCAACGGATTGCACCGTCAAGGCGGCACGCCGCTCGACAACCAGAAATCGCGCGCGGAAGTCGGTGCGCTTTCGCTTGACTATCAGGGGGAACGCTTTCGCGCGACGCTCGATTTCATCGAGCAGTATCAGTGGATCGATGCGCCGACTCGTCCGTTCCTGCTCGCTTCGGGCATCGCGGTGCCGTCTGCGCCCGATGGTGCGCGCAATGTCACGCAGTCTTGGGGATGGTGGAAGTCGCTCGATCAGTCCGTGCTGCTGCATACCGAATACGACGCAACCCGGAGCGTCACGGTATTCGCGGATGCCGGCACCGCAAAAACCGACGTTTCGCGCCTCTCCGACCAGACACCGACCATCCTGAACGCGGCAGGCGACACGCGCTCGACGCCGCAGAACTGGAAATTCCAGGTCAATCGCTGGAGCGCGGACACCGGCGCGCGTGCACATTTCGACACCGGCCCGGTCTCGCACTCGCTCACGCTGATGGCGAGCATATACGGCGATCGCATCGCCAACGGCAGCAATTCAGGCACGGCGATCCTGTCGAACCTCTACTCGCCGATCGCCAGTCCGGAACAGGACATCGCCTCGCCCTCGCGCGTGCCCAAGGTATCGTCCTCGCAGCTCTACGGCGTGGCGCTCGCCGATACGCTGAGCGTCCTCAATGATCGTGTGCAGCTTACGGCGGGCGTGCGGCAGCAGCAGGTCCAGTCCGACAACTTCAACACGACCACCGGCGCGAAGTCGTCTTCGTACGACAAGGGCGCGGTGACGCCGCTCGTGGGCATCGTGTTCAAGCCGGTCGAGCATGTCTCGCTCTACGCGAACTACGTCGAAGGTCTGAGCCGCGGCGACATCGCCCCGACCACGGCCTCGAACGCGGGCCAGGTATTCGCACCGTACAAGGCAAAGCAGGAAGAAGTTGGCGTGAAGCTCGACTATCACAGCCTCATGGCAACGCTCGCGGCTTTCCGTATCACCAAGCCGAGCGGCCAGCTCTATGGCACGGTTTACGCGGTGGACAGCGAGCAACGCAACCAGGGGCTCGAATTGACGTTTGCAGGCGAGCCGGTGAAGGGTATCCGGTTGCTCGGCGGCGTCACCTACATCAATGCTGAACTCACGAAGACCAACAGTGCTTCGACGGTCGGGAACCGCCCCGTCGGCGTGCCCCAATGGATGGCCAACGTGGGTACCGAATGGGATCTTCCGTGGGTAACTGGCCTCACGCTGACCGGCGGCGTCAATTTCACGGGACAGGAATACTTCGATCAGGCGAACACACAGTCGGTGCCGTCGTGGACGACCGTGGATCTCGGCGCGCGCTACACCACGTCGATCCATGGAAAGTCGACGACGTTCCGCGCCGGCCTGCTCAACGCGTTCAATCGCAAGTACTGGGCGGGTGTCGCCTCGTACGGCACGATCTCGCTCGGCGCGCCGCGCGCGGTGTTCGCGTCCGCCACGGTGGATTTTTGACGAAGATGGACGAACAACCGGCAGCCCTACTGGCCCGCCTGCGGTAACGTCGATGGGGCCGCCGCTGATCCGGTTGAGTAGACAAAAGCGGCTCCAGGCACCTCGACACCGCGTCGCGCCACATGTCCCGCAAGCTGACATGGGCGACCGGTTTGGCAGGCGGCTTCCATGGAGTCGCGCGTCCACGGCCCTCACGATGCGAAGGGCCCCGTCGTGGCACACGACCATGCCATAGAGATAAACTGCCTTATCCCGCTGTCCGATTTTGCGCGGCCACCTCTCGGATCGGCGGCTGCGTGTCCCGCGACGGCGGCCAGTTGCAGACGCACGTCGGCGACGCAGCGGCCCATCGGTCCGCTGATCCAGTTCGGCGCCCATCCCAGCAGCCGATGCGCCGACGGCACCAGGCCCAGCGACGCGCGGAAACGCACCACACCGCACAGCGCGGCGGGAATGCGCAGTGAACCGCCGAGGTCCGAACCCGTGGCGAGCGGCAACATGCCCGTCGCGAGCGCCACAGCCGAGCCGCCGGACGAGCCCGCGTTCAGGCGCGGATCGAACGGGTTGCCCGTCGCGCCCCACACCGCGTCGCGTGTGTTGGCGCCCGCGTCCATTTCAGGCGTGTTCGTTTTCGTGGCGACGATCGCGCCAGCAGCACGCAGACGTGCAACGAAAGCGTTGTCTGCGACGGGCACGTGGTCGCGATAGAGCGGCGAGCCGTAGGTGGTCAACAGGCCGGCCGTCTCTTCGAGATCCTTCACGCCGATGGGCAGGCCGTGCTACAGGCCGAGCGGTTCGCGGCGCGCGACGGCTTCCTGTGCACGCAGCGCCTCGTCGCGCGCACGCTCGAACGCGGTGGCGGCGAGCGCGTCGACGGACGGCTCGATGGCTTCGATGCGCGCGAGACACGCGTCGAGCAGATCGACGGGCGAAAGCTCGCCTGCGCCGATCAGGCGCCGTGCCTCGACGGCGGACAGTTCCAGCAGGGCTTCGGACATGCGGATCGTGATTGAGATGCCAGAGACCAGGCGGTCGGTTAGTGCAGCGGCTGGTGATGCAAGAAGCGACGCGAGTCGTGACGCTGCTAGTGGATCACACAGTGAATCACACTGGCAGCGGGCGCGCCGACTGATCGACGCACGCGACAATTGCATCGCGCGTATTGAGCAGATGCACGCGCGTCTGCTCGCGCACCGCGTCCGCGTCGCGCGCACGCCAGGCAGCCAGCAGATGCGCATGCTCTTCGTTATTGCTCGCCATGATATCGGGCTGCACATACATGGATAGCGAGACATAGGGTCTTGCGAGCAGCGACAGCCCGCGCACGACCTCGAACAGCCGCGCGCTGGCTTCGCTTTGCATCAGAGCCTGATGAAACTCCTCGTTGAGCAGTGTCCATTGCTCGGAAGTCGGTGCGACCGCACTCATCGCTTCGTGACACACGTTCGCGGTGTCGAGTTGCTCAGCGCTCGCGTTCAGACAGGCCCGTGCCGCGAGCATCGGTTCGAGCATCATGCGCAACTCGTATATTTCGCTGACGTCGTCCGCCGTCAGGCCGCGCACTTCGACTCCCTTGTTCGGATCGATCGCGACGAGCCCCTCCGCGCGCAGGTCCCGAAACGCCTCGCGAACAGGTGTCGTGCTCACGCCGAGACGCTTCGCGACTTCCTCCTGGCGCAGCCTTGTGCCAGCCGCATAGACGCCTTGCAGGATCTCCACGCGCAGCGTGCCCAGTACGTATTCCTGAATCGTGCGATATGGCTTGCCCATGGCGTCCCCTCTTTGTGGTCTGATCTGCCGGCGTCTGTTTGCGCCCGTCCATGCCCGTGTTTGCGCGTTGGCGCGAAAGGTCAGGCGGCAGATTCGTTGCGTGCATCGAGAGGGAGGTCACGCTTCGCACCGATCGCGGCTTCGACCCACGCTGCCGTGCGCAGTGTCGCCAGATCCTCGCCGAATGCGCCGACGATCTGAAAACCCAGCGGCAAGCTCTGCGCTGTCCAGCCCGACGGCACCGTCACGGCAGGCACGCCGAGCAGGCTCCACGGCGCGCAGAAGACAGGGTCGCCCGTATCGTCGAGACCTTCGGGGGCTGCGCCCGTCGCCGTTACGCTCACGAGCGCGTCGCAGCCCGCGAGCAGCGCCGCCGATTCCGCGCGCAGCGCGGACTGCAAAGCCAGTGCGTCTCGGTAGCGCGCTTCGGGCATCGCTGCGCCTTCGTCGATGAGCGCCTGCATGTGATCGCTGAGTTGCGCGCGGTGATACTCCGACACCGGGCCGATTGCGTGCCACGCCTCCACGCGCAGGATTACCTGCAGCACATCGACGATCCGCGCGAGATCCGCGCCGAATCCGATTTCGACCACCTCAGCGCCTGCTGAGCGCAACTGCGCAAGCGATGCTTCGAAATTGGCCTTTTGCTCGTCCTGCAGGCGCGCATCGAAAGGCGTGCGCACCACGCCGAGACGCGGCGGCACGGCGAGCGGCGCGAACCACGCCTGCCAGCTCTCCACGCTTTCGATCGCCTCCGGGCGTCCGGCCACGAAGAGCGCATGCGCGAGCGCGGCCGTTTCCACCGACTGCGCGAAAAATCCAATGTGATCGAGCGACGCGGCGAGCGGATGCACGCCATCGCGCGTGATGCTGCCATAGCTCGGCTTGTAGCCGACCACGCCGCAATACGCAGCCGGCCGGATCACCGAGCCGACCGTTTGCGTGCCGAGCGCGAGCGGCACGATGCCGGCGCCCACGGCCGCAGCAGAACCGCTCGACGAGCCGCCCGGCGTGTGCGTGTTGCTCCACGGGTTGACGGTCGGGCCGGGCTGCCGCCACGCGAATTCCGTGGTCACGGTCTTGCCGAATACCAGCGCGCCATACTGGCGCAGCTTCGTCACGATGGCGGCATCCGCCTGCGGGCGATGGTCGCGATAGATCGGCGAGCCGTACGCGGTCGGCATGTCGATGGTGTCGATCAGGTCCTTCACGCCAACGGGCAGACCCGCGAGCGGCGTGCACGCATCCGGCTCGACATACGCTTCGGGGCGGTACGCAAAGGCGTGCAGCGTGGGTTCGAGCGCGTCGGCGCGCGCGATGGCCGCGTCGAGGCGGGCGCGGCTCGACGCGGCATTGCCGCGTTGCGCGATCAGCTCCGTCACGAACGACGGGGTGGCTTCGGTCATGTTGTACTTCCATTCGAAGCGTTCGGGCACGGGGGCACGCGAACGCGTGGGTCGATTGCCGGCAATGACTGCGGATGCCTTATTTTGCCAGCGAAGCCGCAAACGAATTGTCGACCGACCCCGCATAGGTTGCGGCGCCCGGCTTGATATTGCCGATCGATTCCTGCAAATCCAGCGCGTTGCGGAACGCCTGTTCGGAAATATCGGGCGTCGGCGCGTAGATGTTCTGGTCGATCAGCCGCCCCACGGCCGCTTCCACGATCTTCGGGTCGAGCGACGGGAACTCGCTCTTCGCGACATCCTTGGCCGTCTGCGGCGACTGATGGATGAGCGCCTCGGCCTCGGCGATCGACTTGACGAACGCTGCCACCATCTTCGGCTTGTCCTTGATGGTCGAGGCGAGCGTGTCGATGGTCGAGAATGCGTAGCCACCCGGATAGGCCTTCGGAAAGCCGTACACGATCCTGTAGCCCTGTGCGATACCGGTGTCGGCCTGCGGTTCGTACACGGCCGCCGCCTGGCTGCGGCCCGCGCTGACGGGCGCGAGCTCCGTACCGAGTTGCACCGTATTGAGCGAGACCTTCTCGATCTTCTGGTCCTTGATGAGACGTTGCAGCAGATAGGTACTGGTCGATGGCGGCAGCGCGACGGCCACGCTCTTGCTCGACATGTCGCCGGGCTGATGCACGCCGGCATCGGGCGGCGCGATCACCCACACGGGCACGCCCGCTACCACGTTCGCCACGCTGATCACGCTCGCGCCCTTGAGATTCGCGAGCACCGCTGTCATCGGGTCCTGCAGCGAGAAGTCCGCATGGCCGCCGATCACGGCCGCCACGCCCGCCGCGCCGCTGCCCGCCGTAACCTTCTGCACGTCGAGGCCGTTCTTCGTGAAGATGCCCTTGTCGATCGCCACGTAGAGCGGCAGATACTGGATGGACTGGAATGCCTGATACACCGTCACCGGCTCTCCCGCCTGCGCGGGCAGTTGCGCTGCGAACCCCGTTACCGCGACAGCCGCCGCGATCGCGTCCATGCGTACGTTCATCCGTTTCATCGTTTTGCCTTCCATGAAATGACCTTTGCTTCCGTGAATTGAACGATCCAGCTCAAGAGCGTCGCCATCAGCGTGAGCACGATGATGCCGAGCCACACGGTGTTCAGATCGAACAGCGATCCCGCGACGAACACTTCGTGTCCCAACCCCGCCTGCGAAGCGATGTACTCGCCCACCACCGCGCCGATCAGCGCGAAGCCGATGTTCACGCGCAGCGTGGAAAACACCCACGGCATCGCGCCCGGCAAAATGAGCTTGGTGAAGATCATCGAAGGCTTCGCGTTGAACGAGCGGAACAGGTTGAGCAGGTCCTTGTCGACTTCGCGCGCGGCGGCACACGAAGAGATCATTGCTACCGCGAAGGTGGAAATGCCGGCGAGCCACACTTTCGACGTCGTGTCCGAGCCGAACCAGATGACGATGAGCGGTCCTAGCGCGATCTTCGGGATACTGTTCAGAATGACTGACAGGCCTTCGGCGACGCCCGAAACACGCGGCACGAACCACAGCAGCAAACCGAGCCCGATGCCGAGCCCGCTGCCCACCGCGAGACCGAGCACGGTTTCGTAGAGCGTGACGAGCGTGTCGCTGACCAACGTGCCGCCGTTGAGCCCCTGCCGCGCGGCCAGCCAGATGCCGGCAGGCGAGCCGAGCAGTTTGCCGTTGATCCAGCCTGCCGAAACGGCCACCTGCCACAGCGCGATGAGCGCGACGACGATCAGCGCAACGGCGCCCGTGGTGCCGAGCGTCGCCGCGTTGCGCTGCTTCTTGCGCTGGCGCACTGGCGTGTTGGATGACATTGCTACGTCGCTCATGCCGTGGCTCCCGAGTGCTGGATGGTATGGCTGCGCAGTCCGTTCCAGACGCGTGAATGGAAGGTGCGGAATTCGGGCGCCTCGCGCGCCGACACGGCAGTGCGCGGGCCGTGCGTGGTGAGGCGCACGTCGATGTCGTCTTCGATGCGCGCTGGGCGGCCGCCCAGCAGGATCACGCGGTCGCTTACAGCGATTGCCTCCTCGATATCGTGTGTGACGAGCACGACGCTCGTGCCGCTTTGATCACGCAGCGCCATCACATCGTCTTCGAGTGCGAGCCGTGTTTCATAGTCGAGCGCTGAAAACGGCTCGTCGAGCAGCACCAGTGTAGGATCGACGAGCAGCGTGCGCGTCAGCGCCACGCGCTGTCGCATGCCGCCGGAAAGTGAATGCGGATAGGCGTCGGCCACGGCTCCCAGGCCGTAACGCGACAGCATCTGGTGCGCGCGTTCGTAATCAGCCGCTTTGACCCTGCGATACAGCTCGATACCGAGCACCGCGTTCTGCAATACCGTGCGCCACGGCATCAGCAGATCCTTTTGCAGCATGTAGGCGATGCGGCCCGCGCTCCCATCTTCTCGCGCACCCACGCTGACATGGCCCGATTGCGGATGGATCAGCCCAGAAACGAGATTGAACAGCGTGCTCTTGCCGGCGCCGCTGCGACCGACGATCGACACGATCTCGCCGCCCTTCACGCTGAAGTCGAGGCGCTCGAAGATCGGCACGTCAACACCATCGGCAGTCCGAAATGCATGACTGAGTTGCTGGACCTTCAGGCGGTCCGTACCCGACGCGCGCGTCGTATCGATTGCACCCACTGCTGGCGCAGAGGCAAACGCAAAGAGACTCATGGACATCCCCATCGGTACGTGGTGTGCGTTTGTATTGTGCACAACGCATAATGCACAATCAAAAAAATGCGGCGCAACTGGAAAAAAATTCGACGCGCAATCGGGAATTTCCGCGCCCGAAGATGGTGCGGAGGATGGGATGAAGATCGAGAGGGTGCAAGCGGGGGGACGTAGATCGCGGCGTCACGGGAAAGTTCGCCGTTCGTCATACACGGGTGTTGCGGGATGAGGATTACATCAATTTGTCGGGACGAGACCTTGCTCCTTTCGATATAGCAGAGCGCGATAGTTTGTTTGCGGCCCGCGTTGTTCCATTCGCGTAGCACATTCGTGCGCCAGCTGTCGGGTAGCTTCGTTGCATGTGTCGGGCCACTGCACCCGTACACCGAGCTCGACCAGATAGTCGAGCTTGCGCAAGAGTTCGCTCATCTGTCGCGTCGAATTGCGCAGCGGCACCGACCACAGCCATTGCTGCAGGCTCGATGCCTCGCCATGGGGCTTCGGCAGCAGCTTGCCCCAACGATCCAGTGTGGCTCGCCAAGGGCCTGCGTAAGGCCGCCCGTGAGCGTGGTTTCGACGTCCCGGATGGCCTGCTCGATCAGTTCCCGCAAGGTGCGATCGCGCGGCAACAGGATCCGGTGTTCCTAGAGCCAGCATTTGAGTTCGTGCAGCAGACCATTACGATCTTGCCGGCCCGAGAGCGCGGCTTTGAGCCAGCGCATCATATAGCGGCGTTGGTGTTCGGTCATGAGGCCGAAGCCGAGCGCCTGGTATGCGCAGGCCTGATGTTCGACCAGCGTGTCGGTATGGCCGTCGTACAGCGACGTCATAGTTCCGAGATCGGGCGATTCAATGCTGAAGCTGTTGCTCCAGGTGCTGCCAGAGATTACGTGGCACGTACCGGCAAGGATCGAGCGTGCGACCGGTCATGCGCACGAAACCAATGTGCAGCGCCAGCGCGAAGCGGTAGACGTGTCGGCGACGGGCATTGATTAACGCGCATTCCTTCGCGGAAAACGTGAAGAACGTGGCGAACTCGAACTCGTTGAGCGTGTGCGGGATGGACCGCATCCCGAGATAGGTCTGCCGCCAGTGTTCCATCGCCGTCCGCTCCGCAGCCGAAAGGGGAACCACTCAGACTATGCCAACAATACCGCCTTGACAATTGGGGGCGAGGCACTGCGGGCCTCCGGGGAAGACAAACAGCAAGCTCTTGATTCTACGGAGACTTTATAAAGGGATAGACCGCAAAACCTTGTCAGGTCTGGAGCCCGCTAACCCGGTCAACGGCATGAAAATCACGGGGACCCCATTCTGGTGTTTGCCGACTGGTTCGAACAATTGCTGGCAAGCCACGTCCGGCCAGACGTTGCGCGCGCGAAGCGTGGAACGCCGCGCGCCGCCACGCGCAAGCGATGAGCGGCATCGGCTTGCGCGAACCGCTCAGAACTTGTGGCGAATGCCAACGGACACCGCGACCTGCGAAGGGCTCGACGAGGGGCCGCCCGAGGACTGGATGTAGGCGAACTTCTGGAGCGTGTTGCCCACAGCGATCGATGCTTCCCCCGCGGCGAGCTGATACTCGGCCGATGCATAGAACTCCGTGCGTTTGCTCATCGCATAGTCCACGCCGAGCGTCAACTGATGCCAGCGCGGCTTCAGATGCTCGCTCGAACCGGCCACGTGGTCGGCAGTGCCAAACGTGAACGTGTAGTCGGCGATCAGGGAAAGTGGCGCGCTCACGCGGTAGCGCAGGTTCGCGTCGAGATTGTTGAGCTTGCGCTGCGCGCCGTCGTTGTAGTCGAGTTGCACGTTGCTGTAGCCAAGGCCGAACTGCGCCGCGCCGACGACATAGCCCACCCCGGTCCCCACCACCTGCTGCCGCGCCACGCCGCCGTCCAGGCCATAGAAAAATGCGGTGCCGTAGTCGTCGCCGTTCGATGACGACGCGCCACCCAGCGCGCCGCTCGTGTTCGACGTCGAATTCGGATGATTCATCAGCATGTAGCCCGCGCCGAACGAGAGCGGCCCGTTTGCATAGCTCGCGGCCGCCGACCATTCGCGGTTGTTGGCGAACGCGCCGGCCTGGTTGCTGAAGCCGTAGATGCTGGAGAACTTGAAGCCGGAAATCGTCTCGGTCGTGAGCTTCACCGAGTTGTTGACGCGGAAGTACCAGTTCATGTCGTCGTTATCGCCGATATGCGTCGCCGGGGTCCAGTAGCCCGAGCCGAAGAACGGCGCGACGATATCCGCGAGCGAGTCGGTCTGGCGGCCGAACGTCACCGTGCCCATGCCCTTCTGGCTCAAGCCGACAATGGCGGTGCGCGCGAACATGCGTCCCGCGCTATTGGTGCCGTTGGTCGCGTTGAAGCCGTTTTCCAGATTGAAGATGGCGCTCAGCCCGTTGCCCAGCGCTTCCTCGCCCTTCAAACCCCAACGGCTTCCGCCCAGCTTGCCGGATTGAAGCTGAACCGCCGACGAGCCCTTCTGGTTGCTCGTGTACGTCAAGCCCTCGTCGATGATGCCGTACAGGATCATGGAGCCTTGTGCGTGCGCCGGCTGCGTGCCGAGTACCGACATGGCGACACCGCCTGCCAATGCGAACTTCTTCAACATCCTTTTACCCCTTCTTCAGTAGTGGTCTGATTAAAAATATTGGTAGTACTAATCAATGAATCTGTGTTTCAAACATGTTCCTGGTCGGCGAAGGCGACGTTGCGCGATGCAAGGGACGAGTGCCACCCGCGCGGTGGTTGTCACCCCGCGCATGGATCAGAACCGATGCTTTGGCCGTCCCTCAGGCGTGCCTTTTTCAGCGTGACCGATGCCGCCGGATTTTCAACGCCTGCAATGCACGTTCACAGAAGCTTCCTCGTTGTTTGGTTCCGTATTTTGGAACCGCGTTCCAGATTGAAATTTATTCTAAGCGCTAGTTGGCGTCGCAAAAAAACGTTTTGATGCAGCTGCCGGGGTCATGTGGTTTGGAGCACAAATTATTTTTGAAACGCTTTCCGGGCTGCCTTTCCTTCGTTACGATATTCGAGCAATTGGAACTCGGTTCCGCAAAATGGAACCATAGTAAAGAGGCAACGATAATGCAGCAGCAAGCGACGAACGAGTGAGGCACGGATGAGCATTCTCGAAACAGCAACGAGCGTTCTGCGCCTGATGGCGCGCGAGCAGCGCGAGATGTCGATGATCGACCTCGTCGATCAGTTAGGCATGCCAAAAAGTTCCGCCTCGCGGGTCCTCAAGCAAATGAGCGAAGCCGGGCTGCTGGAGCGCGACAAGAAATCGCTCGCCTACCGGCCCTCGATGCTCCTGCTCGAACTGAGCCATCTCGTGCGCTCGTCCAGCGCGCTGATCGACATGTGCGCGCTGGCGCTCGAAACGCTCGGCGAGCGTTTTGGGCATACGGGCTACGTTTCGGTGCTCGAAGGCAATGACGTGGTGGTGCTGCGCGTGCGACCGGGTTCCCTCGCCTTTCGCGCGATGACGAACCCCGGCCACCGCTCGGCCTCGTGGGCGACCTCCACGGGCCGCGCGCTGCTTGCCCGCGAAACGGACGAGCAGATCCGCGCGCGTTTCCCGCAAGGCTTGCGCCCGGAGGGCGCGCAGACCGTGAACGCCAACGCCGCGGATATCGGCGCCGATGCGCCTTTCAGCGACTCCCGCGCCCCGGCGCGCGGGCCCGCCACGCTCGACGCCCTGCTCGACGAAGTCGCGCTCACACGCTCGCGCGGCTATGCGCTGGCGCAGAACGAAGCGCTCTACGGCGTGTGCTCCGTGGGCTGCTCGATCGCCGACCCGTCGAGCGGCGAATGCCTGTCGTTTTGCCTGAGCTTCCCCGCGGGCGCGCAGGACGATGCGGCACTCGTGGCGCTCGGCGAAGCCGTTCGGGAGCAGGCGCGCACGATCGGCCGCTCGCTGGGCGACCCGTACTGGAGCGCCTTTCCCACGAATTCCACGCCGAAAAACCGGCGCTGAATGCAGTCAATCAAGGGGCGCCCCCCGCGCGCCCGCTCATTCCAATCCGCAGCATCCGCCACCCGCGTCGAGTCATCGGCGCGTTTTTGACGAGACCACTCATGCATGCTTCGCATTCGCCTGACCATCAGCCACCCGGCGCGGGAGCGCCCGCGAGCTGCGGCGCGCAGCGCGCGCCGCAGGCGCACCCCATGGCCCTCTCGCCCGCCAATTTGCTGCTGCTCGCCGTGCTGAGCGTGCTTGGCGCGATCATCGGCATCGAGCTGCTGGTCAAAGTGGGCGTGACGCCCAACACGGCGATCGTCGGCGCGCTGGCCGCGATGATCTGCGCGCGCGTGCCCTTGCGCTTTTTCGGCGCCTATCGTTCCGTGCACGTGCAGAACCTGGCGCAAAGCGCCATCTCCGCCGCAACGTTCGGCGCGGCCAACAGTCTTTTGCTGCCGATTGCCATTCCCTTCCTGTTCGGCCGCGAAGACCTCGTGCTGCCGATGTTCGCGGGCGTCGCGCTCGGCATGCTGCTCGACGGCTACATGCTGTACCGCATGTTCGGCACCAGCGTGTTCCCGGCAACGGGCACGTGGCCGCAAGGCGTCGCGGCGGCGGAGGCGATCAAGGCCGGCGACGAAGGCGGCAAGCAGGCGCGTCTGCTCGGCGTGGGCGTGGGCGTCGGTCTGATCGGCTCATCACTCGGCATCCCGATGTCGGCGTTCGGCACGGCCTTCATCGGCAATATCTGGGCGCTCGGCATGCTGGGCCTCGGCTTTTTGATTCGCGGCTATTCCGTGCCGCTCTTTCACTTCGCCATCGACAAGGCCTACATTCCGCACGGCATGATGATCGGCGCGGGACTCGTCGCGCTCATTCAGGTCGGCATCCTCGTGCTGCGCGACCAGAAGGGCAACAAGGCGGCGCGCCGCGGTTCGCGTGACGATTCGCAGCTTGCGGCCGTGCCCACCGTGGCGAGTTCGCTGCGCTTCGGGGCGATCGCCTACATCGGTCTTGCCGCGCTGGTCGCGTTCCTGAGCGGCATCTGGGGCGACATGTCGCCGGGCATGCTGGTGGGCTTCATCTTCTACGCGGCGCTCGCGGCCTTCGTGCACGAGCTGATCGTCGGCATCGCGGCCATGCACTCGGGCTGGTTCCCGGCCTTTGCGGTGGCCCTGATCACGCTGCTGATCGGCATGCTGATCGGCTTTCCGACCGTTTCGCTCGTCACGCTGTGCGGCTTTTCCGCCGCCACCGGCCCCGCTTTCGCCGACATGGGTTACGACCTGAAGGCGGGCTTCATTCTGCGCGGGCACGGTGAAGACCCCGAGTTCGAACTGGCCGGCCGCCGTCAGCAGTTGATCGCGGCGATGCTCGCGTTCGTCGTCGCCATTCCGGTCGTGATGCTCGCGCATCACGCATTCTTTGCGAACGGCCAGATTCCGCCCGTGGCGAAAGTCTATGTCTCGACGATTCAGGCGGGCGTGGCCCCCGGCATCCTGCATTCCCTGCTGATCTGGGCCGTGGTGGGCGCCGTGTTGCAGTTCGCGGGCGGCCCGAAGCGCCAGCTCGGCGTGCTGTTCGCCACCGGCCTGCTGATCGCGAGCCCGCTCGCCGGCTGGGCCGTGGTGACGGGTATCGCGATCCGGCTAGTGATCGAACGCCGCAACCCCGCCGCGAAAAGCAGCATGGAGGTGTTCGCCGCGGGCGTGATCGCCGCCGACGCACTCTACAGCTTCTTCGGTTCGCTAATCAAATCGCGCTGAACATTCCGCCCTCCTGCCCCTACGCGGCGCGCTGCGTTCACTCGCGGCGCATGCGCCTTCGGGCAGTGGGCTTCCTCACCCCGCATCATCTTTGCAATCCGAGTTCCATCCTATGAGTCTTGCACAAACCCTACAGGTCTTCGAAGCCTTCGACAGCCGCTACGCCAGCGGCCAAACCGTAGTCGATCTGCTCGCCCCGTTCGCCGACGAAGGCGTGAGCGTCGACGTGACCGAGATCGGGGGCCCGAAGGGTACGACGGATTTCGTCAAGATCGCCATTCCCGGCGACAACGGCAAGCGCCGCGGCGGCACGGCCAAAACGCTGGGCATCGTCGGGCGGCTCGGCGGCATTGGCGCGCGGCCTTCGCGCATCGGTCTCGTGTCAGATGCAGACGGCGCCATCGCCGCCGTGGCGGCCGCGCTCAAGCTCGCGCAAATGCGCCGCAACGGCGACCCGCTTCCCGGCGACGTGTTCCTCACCACGCACGTCTGCCCCACCGCGCCCACGCGCCCGCACGACCCCGTCGACTTCATGGACTCGCCCATCGACACGGAGGACGTCAACGCCCACGAAGTCTGGGACGAGATGGACGCCGTGCTCTCGATCGACACGACCAAGGGCAACCGCATCATCAACCACAGCGGCTACGCGATCTCCCCGACCGTGAAGGATGGCTATATCCTGCGCGTGTCCGAGGATCTCATCCGTATCATGGAGACGACGAGCGGCAAGCCCGCGGTCACCTTCCCCGTGACGACGCAGGACATCACGCCGTACGGCAACGGCGTGCATCACCTGAACAGCATCATGCAGCCGTCCATCGCGACGAGCGCACCCGTGGTGGGCGTGGCGATCACGACCCAAAGCGTGGTGCCGGGCTGCGGCACGGGCGCGAGCCACGAGGGCGACATCGCGCTCGCGGTCAAGTTCGCGGTGGAGGTCGCCAAGGAATTCGGGCGCGGCACCTGCGCGTTCCACGAAGAGAAGGACTATGCGCGCCTGCTCGAACTTTATGGCTCGCTCGCGCATCTGAAGGTGCGTCATCCCGGTCGATGAGGAGGCCCGCATGAGAACACGAAAGCTCGGCACGTTGACGATCGGCCAGGCGCCGCGCGCCGACATCACGCCCATTCTCGACGCCCACTTGCCCGCCGCGCTGCCGCGCGTG
Source organism: Paraburkholderia nodosa (assembly GCF_001718195.1). Classification (GTDB taxonomy): domain Bacteria; phylum Pseudomonadota; class Gammaproteobacteria; order Burkholderiales; family Burkholderiaceae; genus Paraburkholderia; species Paraburkholderia nodosa_A. The sequence goes on along the minus strand of NZ_MCNV01000005.1, from coordinate 321,886 downwards.
CACATGGGCGTGCTCGACGGCCTCACGCGCGAAGCCATTGAAGTGCACTACGCGCCGCAACCGGGCAACGCCACGCTCGTTTCGCGCCTGCTTGACGGCTCGTCCGTCGTCATCGACAAGCCGGTCGTGCGCGCGGTGTTGCAGGAGAAGATCGATGCGCTCGCTGCGCAAGGCTGCGACGTGGTGCTCGTGCTCTGCACCGGCGAGTTCCACGGTCTCGAAGGCCGCGCCGCGTGGCTCATCGAGCCCGACCGGATCGTGCCGCCCGCGGCCGCCGCGCTCGCGGGCGAGCGCCAGGTGGGCATTGTCGTGCCGCTCGTGAGCCAGATCGACAGCGAGTTCCGCAAGTGGGCGGGGCTGCACCGCGCGCCGATCTGCGCCGCCGCCTCGCCGTATCGGAACGCCGACGAGACCGGCGAGTTGATCGCCGCCGCGCGCCAGTTGCGCGACGAAGGCGCCGAACTGCTGATTCTCGATTGCATGGGTTTCGTCGAGCGCCATCGCCAGATCGTGCAGGAAGCGAGCGGCTTGCCCGTGATCCTTTCCAACGCGCTCATCGCGCGACTGACTGCGGAGGTCCTTCAATGAACGCCCTGCTTCTGAGCAACTCGCGCGGCCCCGACGGCGCTTATCTCGTTCACGCGCTCGACGCGATTCGCGAGCTCTCGCCCGGCGGCGGCCGGCAGACCACCGAAGCCCTCTTCGTGCCCTTCGCGGGCGTGACGATGACGTGGGACGAGTACGCGGCCAAGGTCGCCGCCGCGCTTGCGCCTGCGAACGTGTCGTTGCGCTCGGTGCATACGTTCGCGAGCGCTGCCGAAGCGCAGGCGGCGCTTGCGCAGACACAGCTCATCGTCGTGGGCGGCGGCAACACGTTCCAGTTGCTCGCGCAATGCCGCGCGCGCCGCCTGCTCGATCCGATGCGCGAAGCCGTGAAAGGCGGCGTGCGGTACCTCGGCTGGAGTGCGGGCGCGAATCTCGCCTGCCCGACCATCTGCACGACTAACGATATGCCGATCGTCGACCCGAACGGTTTCGCGGCGCTCGATCTGATCGGCTTTCAGATCAATCCGCATTACACGAACGCGCTGCCCTCCGGGCATCAGGGCGAAACGCGCAACCAGCGTATCGAGGAATATCTCGTGGCCAATCCGCATGCGAGCGTGATCGGGCTGCCCGAGGGCGACTGGCTGCGCGTGGAGCAGGACGCCGTCACGCTGCACGGCCCGCGCGACGCGGTGCGCTTCGTGCACGGCGCAGCGCCGCAACCGCTTGCGCCCGGTGCGAGCCTTTCGCGAGTGCAACGATGACGCTCGGCATCATTCGCGTGCTGACGACGCAGGACGACGCGGTGTTGCTGGAGCATGGCCACCTCATCAAGGCGCAGTACGGCATCGAGTCGTTCACGCGCTGTATCGCCGACCAGCCCACCGGCATCTTCGACGCGCACACGGAAGCGCTCGCCGTGCCGAAGATCGTCGCGCTCGGCCGGCAAATGGAAGCGGATGGCGCGCGTGCGCTCTTTCTGAGCTGCGCGGCCGACCCCGGGCTTGCGCTTTTGCGCGAGGCGGTCGGCGTTCCGGTGGTGAGCGCGGGTAGCGCGTCGGCGCGCGTCGCGGCGCTCACCGGGCTGCCGGTCGCGGTGCTGGGCATCGGCGCGCAGGCGCCGCTGCCCTTTCGACGGCTGCTCGGCGAGGATGTCGCGTACGCGCGGCCCGAGGGCGTCACGAAAACCAACGACCTGCTCACGCCCGAGGGCCAGACGGCGGCGCTGAACACCGTGCGCCGGTTGCACGAAGCGGGCGCGCGGGTGATCGCGTTCTCCTGCACGGGCCTTTCGACGATCGGCTTCGCCGCGACAATCCGCGAGCACATCGGCTGCTTCGCCGTGGACGCCGTGTCGGCGGCGGGCATGTTCGCCGCGGAATTGCTCGCGCCCGTCAGGCTCACCGCTTAGCTTCGCGGGTGGTCGAGGTAGCGCCATTCGAAGCCGTGCGCGCCCTTGCGCATCGTACCGGCCGACGTTTCGGGAAAATGCGCGGGAAACACGATCGCACCGGTGTTCGCTGCATGGTCGAGCAACCACTGCCGCGAAGCGCGCTGTCACGTTGCCCATAGCGAGACAAAGTTTCGGCAGGCGGGACCACGACTCAGAAAACAGCGAACGGATTTTGGGTGACTTCCGTGAATTCGCGCCAAGCCGTGAATCGAGCTGCGAGATGTTTGCGAAATAGCGAAGCGCGGAGCAGATGCCGCTTCAGCGCGACGTGCTGCCGGATCGGGCCGAAGCTCGCGAGGAAAGCTTGTTTACGAGCACGGTCGCGAAAGCCCCGCATGCGCCGCTCGCGTTCTCGTGTGGGCTGGTGGCTGTTCTCGGCCCGGTTGTTCACGCCAGCGCTGGCTTTGACGAACACGTGCTTGACGTTCGCCAGTTCCGGGATGTCTGCTTTCGCGGCCGGGTAGCTGCGTAGCTGGTCCGTGACGATCTTGCGCGGCACTGGATTGGAGCGCAGCACGCGCTGGAAAAGGCGTTTGGCCGCTGCCTTGTCGCGCCGCTTCTGCAGCAGGATGTCCATTTCGGCCCCAAGTTCATCGACTGCCCGCCACAGCAGATAGGGTTCACCGCGCAACGTCACAAACATCTCGTCGAGATGCCAGGTGCGGCTTGGCTTGCGCCGCACCGCTTTGACACGACGGGCAAAGCTCGCGCCAAATTTGTCGCACCAGCGACGGACAGTCTAGTAGCTCACGACCACACCGCGCTCGAACAGCAACCCTCGACGTCGCGCAGGCTAAGGTGGAACCGGAAATACCAGCGAACCGCGTGGCCGATGACCGCCGCCGGAAACCGGTGGCCTTGATAAAGCGATTTGGTCTTCTTCATTAACACATCTTGCCCGGCCACTTCGTCAACGTGACAGCGCCCCGTTACCCGGCGCTACGAGGCTCCCAGTAGTCATCGCATTGAGAGATCAGCCTGCCTGCACACCGAGCGCGGCCAATTCTTGTTTCATCGTCTTGTCGACCAGTTGCAGAAACGTCTCGACCACAGGATTGGCTTGCTGAAACTGCGGATTGAGAATAAAGCCACGAAAAAAGATCGACGGTTCGAATGGCCGGAACACAATGCGCTGCACATTGGCTTCCAGTGCGGCCAGTGGATTGACGATACCAATGCCCAATCCGCGCGACACCATCGCGCATATCGTCGCGCCATACGGCGTTTCGATGGCCGGCACCTGGTCCACGCCCGCCGGCCGCAACGCGCGATCCAGAGGCGTGCGCGTATCGTCCGCATACGAAGGCAAGATCAGCCGCTCTCCGCGCAAGTCAGCCGCCTGAATGTGCTCGCGTCCCGCGAGCGGGTGGTGTGCCGGTAACGCGCACAAACCCGGCAGCCTGTATAGTTCGACGCTCGTCACGCCGAATGCGTCAGGTGTCGTCGTCGCGAAGCCCGCGTCGCAGTGGCCCGACGACACCCAACGCTGGATCGTGCTCTCGCTGCGCATTTCCAGCGACACAGGCACGCGCGGATAAGCATCGACGAAGCGCTCGATCACCGCAGGCAGAAACGACAGCGCCAGCACTGGCGCCGCAACGATCCGCAAACGCCCGCTGCCAAGCTGGCGAATTTCGTTCGCCGAATGCTCGAGTTTTTCGAGCCCGACGAAACTGCGATCCACCTCGCGATAGAACGCACTGCCAGCGTCTGTCGCATGGATCCGGCCGCCGTTGCGCACGAATAGCGTCAACCCCGTTGACGCTTCCAGCTCCGCGATCAACCGGCTGATGCTGGGCTGCGAAGAGCCGAGTTCCTCCGCCGCGGCCGTCATCGAGCCACGCAGCATCACGAGCCGAAACGCTTCAATTTGCCTGAGATTCACGCGCTCTCCGATGCAACGCAGCATGATCGAGACGATAGCTTGCCATATCAATATTGAATAGAAGACTTTTTTGGCGCTATTTGACCGCATGATTTCCAGCGGCCTAGACTGACCTCACGTCGAGCTTACAGGTCCTGATACATGCGCCCTGATGCCCTGCTTTTTCATCAAGCATTTCGCTGTGCCCCGTACTGGTGGGACGCCGCGCCGCCCGAAGCGTCGAATGCGCCGTTGCCTGAGAGCGTGGATATCGCGATTGTCGGCAGCGGCTACTGCGGACTATCGGCAGCGGCCGAAGCGGCGCATCGTGGCGCGAGCGTCGCCGTGCTGGATGCGGCGGAGATCGGCGCCGGAGGCAGCACGCGCAGCGGCGGCATGGTGTCGAGCGGACAGAAGCTCGCGTTGACCAATGCTATTCGCGGCGTGCCGGCCGACCGCCTGAAACGGTTGATGCGCGAGTCGGCGGCCAGCTTCGACTATCTCAAACGACTCATTGCGCAAGAAGCGCTCGACGCCGACCTGTCCATCACCGGTCGCTTTTTCGGCGCCTATACGCCTGCGCATTTCAACGCGCTGCGCGACCAGGGACAAGTGCTGCGCGACAAGACCGGCGTGACCGTTCATGTGATCGAGCGGGACGCGCAACGCGCGATCATCGGCTCCGATTACTACTACGGCGGCATTCTCGTCGACGAATATGGAGGACTGCACACCGCGAAATATCATCGTGCACTGCGCGAACTCGCACGGCGGCGCGGCGCGACCTTGCACTCGCATGCGGCGGTGCAGCGGATCGTGCGCGATGGTCCGCAGTTTCGCTTGCACACGCCGCGTGGCACGCTCATGGCGCATCACGTGCTCGTCGCGACCAACGGCTACACGGGTGCGCTGCTGCCGTTCTTCGCGCGGCGGGTACTGCCTGTCGCGAGCTACCAGATTGCCACCGAGGCCTTGCCTCGTGGCCTGATGGACGTGCTGAACCCCGGCCGCCGCATGATTAGCGATTCGAAGCGCAACCTGTTCTATACGCGCCCGTCGCCGGACGGCACGCGCATGATTTTTGGCTCACGGCCTGCAATACGCGAACTGAGCGAGCGCGAAGCAGCGCGGCGGCTTTACTCGAAGCTGGTTCAGCTTTGGCCGGCCTTGCGCGATGTACGCATTACGCATGCGTGGAAAGGCTACGTCGCGATGACGCGCGACAAGCTCGCACACATCGGTACCCACGAAGGCATCCACTACGCACTCGGCTGCAATGGAAACGGCGTCGCGCTGATGAGCTATCTGGGACATCGCATCGCCAGGCATATGCTCGGCGTCGAGTGTGACATGGGTGCTTTTGGCGAAGGCACGTTCCCGCTGAACCGCGCAGGCATGGTGCGCCATGTCGCCGTGCCGCTCGGCACTGCGCTCTACAAGGCCGACGACCTCTTGCGCGGACGCACGCGCAACGCGCTGTCGTAAGCGCTCATGGTATATCGTTGCGTTAGCAACTTTTCATCGAGAGACATGACGATGATCGAAATGCATAAAGTTTCGAAGTGGTACGGCAAGAACCGCGTGCTGGCCGACTGCTCGGTGAGCATTGCGCGCGGTGAAGTCGCGGTGATCTGCGGTCCGTCGGGTTCCGGCAAGTCAACGCTGGTCAAATCCGTCAATGGGCTCGAACCCGTGCAAAGTGGCCAGATCGTCGTGAACGGCGTAGACGTCACTGCCAGATCCGCCAGCCTCACGCAATTGCGCGCGAAAGTCGGCATGGTGTTTCAGCACTTCGAACTGTTTCCGCATCTCACCGTGCGGCGCAACCTGACGCTCGCGCAAATGAACGTGCTCGGCCGCGACCGCGACGAAGCCGCCGACAAATCCCGTGCACTGCTGTGGCGCGTCGGGCTCGGTGAACACGAGGACAAGTTTCCCGCGCAGCTCTCGGGTGGCCAGCAACAGCGTGTCGCGATTGCGCGCGCCCTCTCGATGGATCCGGTTGCGATGCTGTTCGACGAGCCGACATCGGCACTCGACCCCGAAATGGTCAGCGAGGTGCTCGACGTGATGAGCACGCTCGCGCGCGATGGGATGACGATGATGTGCGTGACCCACGAAATGGGCTTTGCGAAGCGTGTGGCCGACCGCGTCGTGTTCATGGACCGCGGCGAGATCGTCGAAGAAGGCCCCCGAGACGCATTTTTTGAAAGACCGCGTTCGGCGCGCGCGAGGGAATTCCTGTCACGCATTCTTCACTAACCGGCGCTATTTCACCTTGCCTGTTTGCCATTCGCCGGTTCACGCCGTGCCTCGCGAGTTTCGTTTACCACCGTTTCCACATGGGGAGTTACAGATGCGATTCTTTCAGTTTGCACGCAACCTCGCCATCGCAACGGCGCTTTGCGTCGTCGCGGCAACGGCGGCCCGCGCAGAAGACGTCGGCACGCTGACGCAGGGCAAGATCGTCGCGGGCGTCGACGCGAACAACAAACCGTATTCGTACGTCGACAATGGCAAGATGACAGGCTTCGACGTCGAACTGATCCGCGCGATTGCCGCGAAGCTCGGGCTGACCGCCGACTTTCGCGCACAGGATTTCGCTGGCCTGCTCCCGAGCGTCGCAAACAGGCAGATCGATCTCGCGGCAGGCTCCATCTCGATCACGAACGAGCGTCTCAAGATGGTCGACTTCTCAGAGGGCTATTTGACGGGCCTGCTCAGTGTCGCAACGCTGCCCGGCAGCACGATCACCAGCGACGTTGCTTCCGTGAAGGACAAGCGCATTGGCGTGGTGCAAGGCACGATCGAAGACACTTACTCGGCCGGCTATCTCCCAGGCGCGCAGATCGTGCGCTTTCCCAACCTGAACGCGGGCTTCCTCGCGCTACGCAACAAATACATTGACGGCTATTTCGTCGACAAGACGCTGGTCGAAGGTCTTCAAGGCAAGTATCCGCAAGCGAATATCGCCGACAAGCTCGACATTTCGGCCGTCAATCTGCCTGCTGGGTTTCCCGTGCGCAAGGGCAACACGAAACTGGAGGCCGCGCTCAATAAAACGCTCGGCGAGCTCGTCGCCGACGGTACATGGATGAAGCTGTACCTGGAGTTCCATCCGGGTTATCCAAAGCCGGCCCAATTGCCGCCGTACGCAATGAAGTCCGGCACCTAAAGCTCGATTCACGCAGCGGGCGCACGTTTCGTCGAGTGCGGTCGTCTTTCATCGCCGGACACCGTTCAGGAAAGCCCATATGGACGCCTTCTTGCAGAACTTCTTCGACTGGCCGCTTCTTCTCGACTCGCTGCCCGGACTGCTAGGCACGGGCCTCGTGAACACGCTGATACTGTCGTTGTTTTCAACGGTGCTCGGCATCGTCGCGGGCATGATGCTGGCGCTGCTGGCCGTGTCCAACACGCGCTGGCTGACATGGCCGGCTCAAGTCTTCATCGACGTGTTTCGCGGACTGCCCGCCGCCCTCGTGATTCTCGTGGTGGGTCAGGGGCTCGCGCCCATCGGGCTCTCGCTGTTCGGGCCGAATCCGTATCCGCTCGCCATCGTCGCGCTCGCGCTCATCTCGTCGGCCTATATTGCGGAGATTTTCCGCTCCGGCATCCAGAGTGTCGGGCGCGGGCAGATGAACGCGTGCCAGGCGCTTGGCATGACGTACTGGAGCGGCATGCGCCACGTGATCGTACCGCAAGGCGTGCGGCGCATTCTGCCGGCGCTCGCGAACCAGTTCATCGCCATCGTCAAGGATTCGAGCCTAGTATATTTCCTTGGACTACTAACTTCGCAGCGCGATCTGTTCACCATTGGACAGAATGCCGCTGTCAACACCGCCAACCTGTCACCGCTGGTCGCGGCGGGCATTGTGTATCTGATGATCACCGTGCCGCTCACGCACGCGATCAATCACATCGACCGCTGGACCAACCGCTTCAGCAATCCCGGCGGCCGCCGCGACAAGCCGTTGGCGCGCGCGCTGCGCGGCGTTCGCCGCGAACAGGCCTTGCAGTCGCAAACGCACGCGGTAGCCGCCGAGCATCGCTCCTGAAACATCACACAGACCAATCAGAACATGGGACCGAAAATCGACATCGTAACCGACGACATCAAGCTGCCGCTACGCGCCGACGTCGTCGTGATAGGCGGCGGCATCATCGGCGTGTCCACTGCGCTTGCGTTGAGCGAAAAGGGGCTTAGTGTGGCGCTGTGCGAGAAAGGCCATATCGCGGGAGAGCAGTCCAGCCGCAACTGGGGCTGGGTCCGCGTGACGCGGCGTGATCCCCGCGAACTCCTGCTGAGCATCGAAAGCCTCAAGGTGTGGCGCACGCTCGATCAGAAGCTCGGCATCGAAACGGGCTTCAACCAGTGTGGCATTCTTTACGTCTCGAACGACGACGCGACGCTCGAACGTCATCGCGACTGGCTAAGACGCGCGCGAGAAGTTGCCGGCAATGCATTCGACACGCGCGAACTGGATTCACGTGAGATATCCGCGTTGCTGCCCGGCGCGACACGTACGTTCAAAGGCGGGATTTTCACGCCGGGCGACGCGCGTGCGGAACCTCAAAAGGCCGCGCCCGCGATAGCAAACGCGCTGCGCGAGCGCGGTGTCAGCATACTCACGCCGTGCGCGGTGCGCGGCGTCGAAACGAGCGGTGGCCGCGTGAGCGCCGTCGTCACCGAGCACGGTACGATACGCTGCGATGCGGCCGTGGTGGCGGGAGGAGCGTGGACGCGCTATTTCTGCGGCAATCTGGGCGTCGACCTGCCACAATTGCTCACGCGCGCGTCGGTGTTGCGTACCGAACCGATCGAGGGCGGCCCGACATGCAGCGCCAACAACGAGGAGTTCGCCTTTCGCAAACGCCTGGACGGCGGCTACACCGTCGCCTACGGGCTGCGCACGCATGCCGACCTCACGCCCGATTCGTTCCGCCTGTTCTTCAAGTACATCGAAGCGCTGAAGAGCCAGTTTGGTGCGTTGCAGATCAGCGTTGGCAAGCGTTTTCTCGACGAGCTGAAACGACCGCGCCGTTGGTCGCTGGATCAGCCGACCGTGTTCGAATCAGTGCGCACGCTCGACCCCGACCCTATCGTGCCTTATGTCGACAAGGGCTTACACGAGTTCGTCGCGGCCTTTCCACAGTTGTCTGCCGCGCGCGTCGCGCAACGCTGGGCTGGCTATATCGACGTTACGCCGGATGCCATCCCGATCATCTCGAACGTCGCGCAGACGCCGGGCCTGTTCATCGGCACGGGCTTCTCCGGGCACGGCTTCGGCATCGGGCCTGGCGCGGGCAAGCTGTTGGCGGATATCGTCCATAACGACGAGCCGCTGGTCGATACCCATGCGTTTCGCCTGAGCCGCTTTAGCGACGGCTCGAAAATCACGATCGATGCAGGGTTTTGACACGGGTGCGCCGGGGAGACCGGCAAGGAGTAGGTGGTGCAAGTCCACTGCGATGAAGGAATAGCGAACCACATCGGCCCCGAGCCGTGCGCAGGCATCCGCGAGGATGTCGGCGAAGCGTCGGTAGGGGTACGTGCAGGCCAGCCTATAAGGACCTCCCCGACCTAGCAAGGTCGGTTTAGTCGTGATCGAATAAGCGCCTTTGTCATAGATCGGGACTTGCGTAGCAGGAACGGCGGCGAGACAGACTGCATGCCTATAAACGGCCTTGCTGGGCGCGCTGGCTTTGCTGCGCCCGGGCCCGGATAGTAACCGCGCAGCAGGACTCCATTCATTGAGCGGAATTTGCGCAGAGTGCATCGCCTTGCTGGCCTTCGAGTTCGCCTGCTGCCGGTCTGACCTGTCGCTATCCTTGCGTGCTACGTCCTCGACCACGAAGTCAAAACAGTGTGGGCATGGGTGCATTCGGGTTCAAGGCTTACGCGCCCGCCGCCCCGCCATGGCGGGCGCAGTCGCGCCATGCGCTTTCGCTCGCGATCAGGTGTGCGCGAATCGTTCCAGAGACGAGAAGTCTCTCGCGAGAGTCATGGTGCTTGCACGCTGTTTATCGTTAAGTCCTGCGCGATCACCCTCCTTCATGGCGCCCTACGACGCGCGCTTTGCGAAGCCGCCGAGGAGTACGTACGACGCACACCGGCCACTGCGCGCCGACGAGGATTTGGACGCCCTGCTCACCTCGCGCGAAGCGCGACGAAGTCGCTGACGGTGCAGTACGACCGCGTGATGTACCTGCTCGACGACACGCCGCAGAACCGCAAGTTGATCGACCGGTATATCGAGGTGTGGGAGTATCCGGACGGCGCATCGAACTGCGGGCGGATGGGCGTATGCTGCCGTGCAGACAGTATGACCGGCTGGCCGAGATCGCTCAGGGTGCGGTTATCGAACACAAACACCTGAGTCATGTGCTGCAGGTGGCCCAGGCGCTGCAGGCGCAACGTGATAACAGTCCGATCGGCAAGGCGCCCCTCGCGGACGCACTGCGGCGACTCGCCCCGAACCCACCGCAACGAACATCAACCGGGCAGGAAGAACCAACGTGAATTTACGCAGGCGGATGTCGAGCAGGCGATCACGGATCTTGCCCAGTACAGACAGGCGCGGCAACAGCCCCCTATACCGGCAGGCGGTCTGCACGTGGCCGTGCAACTGACGCAGACGCCCTTCCCGTTCGGGATCCGTCCTTCGACACTGCGTAGTCTCTAGACGCATGAAAGACGAACCCTGACCCTTTAGCCCCGGACATTTGAACCGTAGAGCCGACCAGGCTACGCTCCGAGCTTAACTGAGACGAACGGCGATTCGCTCAACTGGGACACACCGCACCGAGACCTTTGCTTGTTGCTTTTAGTCGCCATGCATAATTTTTCAAAGACGTCGAGTTTTCAAAACGTAGCCCGTTCCTCAAGTCGTATCTGAAAGAAAGCGAAGCAACCGGTGAGCTTTTGGCGCCATCATCTCTTGAGCACCCCGCCGCACAGTTGCTTCATCATGTAGCTAACCTCTCACTTGGCGGTCACCGTCGCGCGTACCTTGCGAACCTCGCCCGGGTCAACGGCACCCGCGCGATTCGACCAGCCCCCGCGTACGAAGGTCGCGAGCGCGGCCACCTCATCGTCACTCAGGCGCACCGCGAAGCCCGGCATCGGCAGCACCGAAGGTGCCTTCGCAGTCGAAGGCGTCTTGGCGCCCGCCAGGATCACGTGGACCAGGCCATCGGCGTCCGCGGCGTTGACCACACTCGCGCCGTCGAGGCGCGGGAACACACGCGGCGCGCCCTGGCCCGTCACAACGTGGCACGCGCTGCAGTTGTCGAGGTATAGCCGCTCGCCTAAGGTGAGGTGCTGCGCCGCCGTCAAGCGCGCGGCAGTGTCGGTCGTTGCCGCCTTCTGCGCAGGCGCGCCCGGTGTTGTCCCGAGGCTCTGCAGATACGCGGCGATCGCGCCGAGATCGGCGTCGCTCAGATGCGAGGTGCTGTTGAAGACCACCGAGGTCATTTCGCCCGCCACCGATGCCTTAGCGTTGCGGCCCGTCTGCAGATAGTCGACGATGTCTTCGCGTGTCCACTTCGGAATGCCACGCAGCGCGGGCACGCTCCAGCCGTTCAGGGCGCCGCCCGAAAGGAAGCGCGCGTCGCTGCCGTCATAGGCCTTCTCGTTCATCGCGATGCCGCGCGGCGTGTGGCAACTGCCGCAATGGCCGAGTCCCTCGACGAGATACGCGCCGCGCTGCGCCTCGGCGCTCATGCCCGCCGGTATCGCGAACGGCTTGTCCGAGACGAACGCCCAGTTCCACAGCGCCATGCCCCAACGCTGGTTGAACGGGAAGCTCAACTGCGTGACGGGCGCCGCGTCGTCCACGGGCGCGACTCCCTTCATGAAGTACACATAGAGCGCGTGCACGTCGGCGTCGCTGATCTTCGCATACGACGGGTAAGGCATCGCGGGATAGAGGTGCGTGCCGTCGGCGCGCACGCCCTTGCGCAGCGCGTCGGCGAACTGTGCCTCGCTGTAGCCGCCGATACCGCTGCGCCTGCTCGGCGTGATGTTGGTCGACCAGATCGTGCCGAGATTGCTCTCGATCGCGAGGCCGCCCGAGAACGGCTTGCGGCCAGCGGCGCTGTGACAGGCCATGCAGTCGCCGGCGCGCGCCAGATACTCGCCGTGGCGGATCAGCGCCGCGTCCGGGCTGGGCTGCTGCGCGAACGCGCTGGCGCTCATTGCGGCCGCCGTCGCGACGAGCGCGGCGGTAAAGGTCTTGAGGATGTTCATCGTCGTCATGCCTGCACGAGCGGGCCCGGGTTCTTGAGGTAGTGATCCTTGATCGCGCGCGCGGCAAACAGCGTGAGCGCGCCGATCGTGGCGGTCGGATTGGCCTGGAAGTTCTGCGGGAACGCGTTGCCGCCCGGCACGAAGACGTTGTGCACATCCCAGCTCTGCAGGTAGCGGTTCAGCGCGCTCCTGTCCGGCGAGTCGCCCATCACCGCGCCACCCACGTTGTGCGTGGACACGTACTTCGTGATGTCCCAGTGCGAATCGAGCGACAGGAAGCCCTCCGTGTAGCTGTCCGGCTTCATCTCCTTCGTGATGTCGAGCACGATCTTGCGCAGGTATTGCTGCAGCTTCAGCTCGTTCTGCTTCCAGTCGAAGGTGATGCGCAGCAGCGGCTGGCCCCACGGATCCCGGTAGTTCGGGTCGAGATCGACGTAGTGATCGCGATACGACATGCAGCTCGTCGTGATGCTGATCTTCATCGAGTGGCCATACCAGTCCTGCATGCCCTCCTTCCAGCCCTGCCCCCACGCCGGCGTGCCGTGCGGCAGTGAGGTGCCGATCGGCGCGCCCGAGGACTGCGAGCTATGAATTTTCGCGCCGCCGAGAATGCCGAGCGACGGGCCGTCGAAGTTGCCTGGCGAGACGTCGTTGAACATCTGCCCGGTCGCGCCCGCCGTGGCGAACGGATTGAAGTTCTTGTCCTTGAAGAACAGTGTCGCGCCGCCATTGCTCAGGAATGCATAGTTCCTGCCGACGACACCCTTGCCGCTGACCGGATCGTAGGGCTTGCCGATGCCCGACAGGAGCATGAGGCGCACGTTGACGAACTGGAAGCCCGCGAGCACAACGATCTTCGCGGGCTGAAACACTTCATTGCCGTGCTCGTCGGCATAGGTCACGCCCTTTGCCGTCTTGCCGTCGGGGTGGAGATCGACGCGCAGCACGTTCGCTTTCACGCGATACGAGAAGTTCTCCATGCGCTTGAGCGCGTCGAGCACGGCAGTCTGCGGCGAAGCCTTCGAGAAGTTCAGGCACGGATACTTGCTGCAAAAGCCGCAGTAATTGCAGGGCGCGATCTGGCAGCCATACGGATTGGTCCACGCGCGCGAGACGTTCGCCGAGGGATTCGGGAACGGGTGATAGCCCATCTTGCGCGCGGTCGCCGCGAACATCGACGTGTTCAACGTGTCCTTGAGCGCGGGCAGCGGAAAGGGATTCGAGCGCGGACCCTCGAACGGATCGCCGCCTTCCATGACCTTGCCGCGAAGATTGCCGGTGTTACCCGACAGGCCGCAGACCTTTTCGAAGAAGTCGTAGTACGGCTCGATCTCGTCCCATGTGAACGGGAAATCCTGGACCTGCATGCCGGCCTCGAGCTGACCGGGCTTGTATGCCTTCTCGGCGTAGGTCTTGAGCTTGAGGTCGGTCGGGGTCGGGCGGATCAGCACGCCCGTCCAGTGCAGGCCCGATCCGCCCACGCCCGTGCCCGGCACGAAGGCGCCCCACTTGCGCGTGGGCAACGCGGTGTCGTTCGCCGAATGGCGCACCGTCAAGGCACCGTCGCGCGGCGTGACCATGACCTTGTTGCGCACCGCGTACGCGTATTGATCGGCCGGCTTGGGATAGGCGAAATCGCTGTTGCTGCGATCCTCGCCGCGTTCGAGCGCGCGGACCTTCAGGCCCGCCTGCGCAAGTTCCATGCTCATGAGCGACCCCGCCCAGCCGAGTCCGACGACGACGACGTCCACCGCGTCATGGGTGATTTTTGCCACGATATTCCTTGATCTGTTCTGTCCGTTTCGGAATCGATGCGCCCCGCGCTCAGGCGCGCATGCCGGTCAGGCTCACGGGACCGAGAGGATATTTGACGTTGTGCTGCGTAACCCATTCGAGGAAGCTTGCGCGCGCACCGGGAAAGCCGATGGCAATCCACGCTTTCATGCCCTTGTTGCCGCCGTAGATGGGATCGGACAAATAGCCGTTCTTCGAGTCAGAGAGCAGTTCGCCAAAGAATTGGCTCGCCTTGAGCGCGGGCTCGCCGAACTGTGCGAAGTCGATGCCGTTGCCTTGCAGCGCCTTGAGCGCGGCGTCCTGCTTTGCCGCATCGAGCTCGTGGAAACGCTTCGTATATTGACGCTCGCACGCGGCATCGGTGAGCGCGATGCCGCGCCGGTAGATCTGCTGCGGCGTGTACGGAAGCTGATAGCCGAGCGTGGGTGGCGCCTTCGTGTCGAAGGGCCCTTGCAGATAGATCTCGCTGCCGAATTCGCCGTGCATCTGCTGGTCGATGAATACCGGCACGTTGGTCTCCAACGCGCCGGGGCCGCGACCGCCGGCGGGAATCAGGCGATCGCAGGCCGCCAGAATGAAAGCCCATTCGGCGGCGGAAAAGAATCTCGGGCGATATTGATGGAGGTCCGGCGCCGCCATTTCGGCAGCCTGCGCGGCGCTCAGACTGTGCACCGAAATACCGAGCGCGGGCAGAGAAAGCAAGGCGGTGACGAGAAATTTCCGTCGTGTAACCTGGGTGGCCGACATGACAAAGTCGCTCCGTGATTGTGGGGGATAAGTGGAGACATCGAAGATCGCGCACGCGACGATGCCGCGGATGACGCGATCTGAGTACCTGCAGATGAGTGTCCAGACGGGCGGCGCAAGAGAAGCGATGACGCGCTTCGCCCGCCGCCCGACCCGAGTCAGCGCAAGCTGGCGCCGCGCGTGATCAGAACGTTTCCCAGTCGTCGTTGTCGTTTTGCGCGACAACGGGCTCGCGCGCGGGCGTACTGGGCTCGACCTTCTTCAGCTTCTGCGCGCTGGTCGATGCGGACACGCTCTTCGGTCGCGCCGGCAACACGGGACGGCGCAGTGGCTCGACGCGCGCCGCGACTGCGTTCGACACGCCAGTGAGCCGGAACACCGAAACCGCTTCGCGCAAACGCAGCGCCTGATCTTCGAGCGACTTCGCTGCGGCCGCGGCCTCTTCGACGAGCGCCGCATTCTGCTGGGTCACGTTGTCCATCTGGACCACGGCCTGGTTGACTTCGTCGATGCCGGTGCTTTGCTCCTCGGCCGCTGCTGCGATTTCGCCGACAATGCCCGAGACTTGCTGGATCGACTGCCTGATTTGTGACATCGACGCGCTGACCTGCGAAGCCTGTTGCGCGCCGCCTTCGATCGTGGCAACCGATGTGCCGATCAGTTCCTTGATCTCCTTCGCGGCCGCAGCCGAACGCTGTGCGAGGCTGCGCACCTCGCTCGCGACCACCGCGAAGCCGCGACCCTGCTCACCCGCGCGCGCGGCTTCCACGGCCGCGTTGAGCGCGAGAATATTGGTCTGGAAGGCGATGCCCTCGATGATCGTGGTGATCTCCGAGATCTTGCTGGAGCTGTCGCTGATCTGCGACATGGTCGCGACCATGTCCTCGACCGTGGATGCGCCACTTTCCACCACTTGCGTCGCCGTGGTCGTGAGCGCACTTGCCTGGCGTGCGTTGTCGGCGCTCTGGCGCACGGTGGTCGAGATCTGCGTCATGCTCGACGCCGTTTCTTCGAGAGAGGCGGCCTGCTGCTCCGTGCGAGCGGAAAGATCGGTGTTGCCCGCCGCGATTTCGCTCGACGCCGACTTCACGCTTTCGGTCGCGTCGAGAATGCCGCGCACCGTGCTTTCGAGCTGCTCGCGCATCTGCCCGAGCGCAAACACGAGGCTCGAACGATCGCGACCCTGAACCTCGATCGGCACATCGAGTCGGCCTTGCGCGATGTGGCGCGCGACGTCCTGCGCGTAGCCAGGCTCGCCGCCGAGCTGGTTGAGGATGCTGCGCGTGATGAAGACCGCGAGCAAGACCGAAATGACGAGACCCGCAAGCGCGAGGCCGAGCAATGTGCCAAGGCCCGCATTGTAGGTCTCATGAGCGGATGCGGCGTTCCGCTTGTTCTTGTCGACCTCATAGTCGCGGAAACGGCCGATCACGTCCGTCCACGCCTGCAGCGCGGGCGAAGTCTGCTGATTGAGCATATCGGGGGCCGAGGGATTGCCCTGCAGGCCGAGTTCCGCGTTCTTCGTGATGAGCGGCTCGGCCGCACGCCCGAGCTGGGTCGTCTGGTCGAGGAGTTCGCGTTCCTTGTCGTCGGTATCGGGACTTTGCTGCATCAGCGTCGTCAGTTGCGACACCGCGTCGTGATAGCTGGAAAGCTTTTCGTCGACGTTGCGCTTTTGCTCCTGCATGGCGGCGGGGTCGTGCGTCACGACGAGCCGCTGCATCGCAAGCGAGGCGCCCTGCGCCTTGCCGAGCGCGCGGCCAATGAGCCCGATCTCGGCGGTGCCGGTGTCCAGGCCCGAGGCAATCACGGTGTTAAGCGAGTGCAAGACGGTGACCGATGCGCCGACAACGATGGCGAACACCATCAGCAGGACGCCGAAACCGACAGTGAGGCGCGTCCCCACAGTGAATCGCGAAAGCTGCATAAGAGACAATTCCCGAAAAATAATAAGGTTGTCTCTTCCGTTTGCTGTCGCCCTTCTTATAGGTTGGCTTCGGCCGCCGTGTCGCGCATGCAGTTCGTCTTGACAACGACCCTGTGTCGCCAACTCGCGTCTCGCGAACCGGCGCTTCATTTCATGTTGCGATGCAGGTCGCACAAGCCGTCGCATTTCTGTCGAAGCCCATCTAGGGTGGGTTCTGTTGCCGCCTCGACCTGCGGTGTAACGGCACGCCTGAGTGAAACTTTAGACAAATGCAGCAATTCTTTCCATGAATGTGTCGAGGCACGCGGATTGGGCGAGGGTATGATCAGCCTGGATCTCAGAGCGATGGCTTTTTGCTGTCAGCATCGTGCCGATCGCGCGAAGCCTGCGACGAGGCGGGGGTGTTCATATCATTCAAATTTACTGGTCGTGGCGATGCGGCGTCTACGCCGCGACGTACCCGCCGCTTCGCGAACCGAAGCGGGCTGGCTTTGATCAGCATTTCCATTGAGCGCCAAGCTGATTCCTTATGTTCGAAATCGACTCGCCGCCGATCGAAGCGCTTGCGCCTGATCTGCAAGCGAAAGCGCTGCCGCGGTGGTCTCTTCAACCAACGCCGCATTTTGCTGTGTCGTTTCATCCAGTTGGGAAACGGCGTGGTTGACTTGCTCGATGCCGTCCCTTTGCTCTTTCGACGCCGCCGCAACCTCCTCCATGACGTAGCTCACTTTTTCGATCGACTGGACTATCTCCATCATCGTCCGGCCCGCCTGATCAATGAGCCCCGACCCCTCAATAACGCCCGTCACTGCTTCATCGATAAGCGCCTTGATTTCCTTTGCCGCGCTAGCCGAGCGCTGTGCAAGCGTACGCACTTCAGCCGCAACCACCTAGAGGCCGTGCTGGGCGAACTCGGCTTCAATATCCTGAGTACCTTAAAGCTTAACGGCTTTGAAAACCATACACGTATCAACGCTACGTGGTTGCGTGCCTACGGCTCACGTTTCGCTGCGCCCACCGACTGCATAGGCGCAGGCGGCTGGGCCAAAGGTTTCCCGATCGGGGCGCATCGTTTTGAAGTTCCTGATACTGCTGCACTCGAGGCGATCCGGTCGACGCCGGCCCTTGCAATTTGGGGTGACGCTGACCGGACGCTGGCCGCAGAACACTTTTTGCCGCTGTTCAGCGAATTGTTTCCTCTTGCGCCGATTCACCGGCTCACGGGAGTCGGCCACTATTGCCTTGAGGATGCGCCGCAAGAAATCGCCACCCTCATCGCAGCATTCCTGAAAGCCCACTGACTGTAAGCAATGGGAATGAGCCCACCCGTCTGCAACGACGTGGATGCGCCAGAGTGGAAATTCATAAACCACTCGAACTGTAGGAGCGCCGAACATGAAGATTGCAACGATCAGCATCAACCTGGCGGAGAACGTGTGAACCTGTTCCAGGCGCACGGAGCGAACAGGCGCGGCAAGGTTCTACGTCGTGAGCAGCTTGGTCTGCGCGCGCACCGCGACGTTCTTTGGAAACCCGCAGCCGTATGTCAACGGCACAAAGGCACGCTGATGTGCCCTATCGTTGGGCGCACAAAATACAGACGCTCGGACATACGGTTGAGTTGATCGCCCCACAGCTTTGACATGCCGGCAGCAATAGTGCAATAGTGTGCAGGCAAACGCATGGTCTGAGATGCGCCATGAAGGATTTTCCGTCTATCAACAAGGTCGCTTCCAGCACGAAGTTGAAGCCGATGCCTGCGTGCAGCAACGCTATGCGCCTGATCGAGCGCGAACCTTTACTCGGCAGGCAGCACAGTGCTATGACGGATGAATGGCCTGTGGACAGGTGCACCGGGCCTGAGCTTGCCGGACGGCACCTTTCCCGGACCGGGAAATCGCGTTACTGTCTGCCTCGACGGCGACAAGTCCTCGCGATCGATCGCTATACGGTCTGCGCAGCCGCGCCGCCCGCGATGGTCTGGTCGCGCCGCTGGGCTCACGACGACGCAGAATCGCGCAGTGCGATGGTTGCTTCGTGACTGAGCAGAAGATTGGAAATTTCGCGTGTCGGCACGCTGGTCATGAGCATGGCCACTTTTCCGGGAACAAAACTGGCGGCGGCGCAATGTTTCATTGCCCGGTCCGCTAACGCGGTCAGTTCGATGAGCCCTGCCGTGTGCTGCCTCGGCTGCCGACCGTTGGACTACGAATGCCGTGCCTGATTTGCCGGCCGGCATAGACGGCCAGAAAGGCGCCGACAAGCATTGCACCCATCGCGAGCGATTCGTCAAGGGAATCGCCGGGTTCTGATGACTTCACATAAATCCAGATGCCGATCCCGGCCATCATCAGCAACATCCCCAAAATCAACCCCCAAACCGGCCCGGCCAAATCGGACTGCAATCTGTGAGACATTTTCATAGCACTCCTCCGCGCCATACTGGCTGTCTGTTGCGCACTTCATGAGGCTCTCAACCAGATACACCACATCACGCATTCGACCGTTGGGATGTCGCGCCACTGCTGTAGGCTTCTCAATCATCCAGGGCCTCGCGCTCAAGCCGGTCGCGCGAAATATGGCGGACATCCTTGCCCTTGGCAACATAAATGACGAGCTCTGCGAGGTTCTTCGCATGGTCACCGATGCGTTCGATGGCCGACGCAATGGACACGTAGTCGAGCGCAGAAGAGATGATGCGCGGATTCTCCGCCATGAATGTCGGCAGCTTGCGAACAAATGCACGGTACTGCTCATCGATCGCCTCATCTTCACGCATGATCCGGGCTGCCTCAACCGTATCCAGCCGCGCGAATGCCGCGAGCGCGTTGTGGAAGATGGTTCCCGCCATCTGACCGGATAACCGGATCTCCGCGATATTCATGTTCCTGCCGGCAACGTCGTTCGCGATTCTGCGCGTGCGCTTCGCGATCTTGCGCGCTTCATCGCCTGCGCGCTCGAGATTGCTGATCCCCTTGGAGAAGGCCAACAGTCGACGCAGATCGGATGCGATAGGCTGGCGCCGCGCAATGATGTTGCTGCACTCGGCATCGATCTCGACTTCCATCGCATTGAGTCGATGCTCCTCCTCAATCACCTTTTCGACCAGACCCATGTCGAAGCGGCTGAGCGCCTCCATCGCATTGGTCAGTTGGGACTCAACCAGCCCCCCCATCTCAAAAAATCTCGACGAGAAGTGGTCCAGGTCGGCATCGAACTGGCTGGAAATATGTCTGTCTGGCATTGAAAGCTCCTTCTACCGGAAAGACGATAAACTGTTTGTACGGTTTGTCAAACGTGAAAAAACCCATGAAGCCACAGGCTACCAGGAACAAAAGCGCCAAGCGCGCGGATGTATGCCCGGACGACGGCGCCAACGAGGCAGTGGCCGGCAGAAAGTCAGTCCAGAGTGCCCAAACCCGACGTGTGGCGGCCAAGCCACAGACCCGGAAGGCAATGCCCGTTGAAGCGCCTCCTGGGCACGCTGCCCGGCACCGCAAGGAGCATGTCAAACAGGAAAAAGTCGTGCGCGACACCTTCACGATGCCCAGGGAGGACTACGAACAGCTCGCGGTACTGAAGCAGCGGTGCCTCGATGCTGGCCTCGCCGTAAAGAAGAGCGAGCTCGTCCGTGCGGGGCTGCTCCTACTGGCATCGGCGCCGACGGAACGTCTTCTTGGGGCCGTCAAGGCGGTCGAACCGGTCAAGACCGGCCGGCCACCGAAATCGAAGTAAGCCGCGCTCGCGGCAAAGCAGGAGGCCCTTCTGTGCTGGGTCGCGGCCTGCCTGCGAAGGAAGCCAGGCAACCGTCATACCTTGACGGGAGCTGCGCCTGCATTCGCCGTGCGCCCCCACTTGTTGGCGCGTGCGCCGTCAAACGTCGCACAGGCGTTTCAGCTAGCCAGCCGGTGCCCTGCATCCCGAGGCCGATCGCTTGGCGGTTTGATAGCCGCGCCGTGCCTTGGCGCCCGCGGGCGCCGGCGATTGTCCTGCCACAGTCTGCACACCGCGCGGTATGGCGCTTGCTCCGGCGCAGGTAGTCATGCGACCAGCTACCGGAGCCAGCCATGCAATTCATTTTTCAGTCTTGCCTGATCAGCACCAGCGCGAGCATCGAGGACGGACGTATCGTGGCCAATGCGAGAATCTTCGTTCCGGCGTCCGACGGTTCTTTCGAAGACGATGTCCACGACCTGTGCCTGGATGAGAATTTTATCGACGAAAACGAGGCTCTGAGTTTCGCGCGCGAAAGTGCAGTGGAGTGGGTTGAAGAGCATTGTGTCAGCTCAACATAGCCAGCGTGTCGTTGCCGCAGTGGTATCGCCGCGCCTTCGCGTTCACAGCCGTAGGCACGCCGCAGGTCTACCGCGCGGCCAAATGACAATAACACTACAACGAGGTCGCCGGCGTACGCTATCTTGCGGCCGAATCGCCAAACTTCCCGCCACGATCCCCGGAGAAGTTCAGTTGCTCTTCTCCCCGGATTTCCTTGGCGCAGGCTGTATGCATCGCCGGATTCTCCGGATGTCAAAATTTTCCCATGCGCAATCCATCAGCGCTGTGCGCGCCGCACCGGGCAAGGTATGCGGTTGAAACCACGCCAGGGGGTCTCTGGCTATCGATGGAAGTCACCGCGGCAGCGATCAATCCATTCAATTGCCTGCTTTTTCGCGAGCATAGCCATTTCATCGGCAGAACCTCGCACCCGAAGATCGCCGCTGGAGAAGGGAATCCCGAAGGCACCCGGAGAATCGTTGGGTGTGATCGTCCACTGCGCTCCGTACGCAAGACTATCGGTCGGAAATGGCGTGAAGTCGATCGTGAATCCGCCATAGATCAGTGAATAAGGCATCGGACTGCCCACCTGTAGCCCCTTCTACCCGGACGGTTATCTCAACAGCATTGGCAGAAGGTCAGATTACGCGCGCGTCGGATACGCCACGACCCGATGGTCGAGGGACAAAAAAGAAACCCGAACACCAACAACACATCGCGTTCGGCACGCCGACCATCACGCGGGCCTCGTCGATATCGATCAGATCAAGACGGCCATTCTGCAGCCCGACGCCGACTACTACATTTGCGGACCGATTCCGTTCATGCGCATGCAGCACGATGCGCTCAAGAATCTCGGCATTCACGAAACGCGCATTCACTACGAAGTGTTCGGCCCGGATCTGTTCGCGGAGTGAGATCGTCATTGGCAAACTGGCGCGGCCAACAGGCCGCGCCGGTTTCCTGACGAATGGAAAGTTTGCGCCAGGTCCCGATGTACGCTGAGCGATAGACAGTCCAGTCCTTGGACGGCCAACTTCGCCCGCAGGTGCCGTCGCGGCAAAAGACAGCCCTCCGTTCCGCGCCCGATACGCTGGTTTCGCCAAAATCGCATTGAGCGCCGTGTGCGTCTTGACTTCCGCGCCCTGCCCGGTATTGCTCCATGACTCTCTGGAGACTCTGCGAAGCGTGGCAATAACGCAGCGTCACCGCTCTCGCTCCGGTCGCAGGGTTCTGCTTCAACCGACGTCGACCGATCCACCAGGCGTTGGAAGCTCCTGGCCGAACCGCCTCGGGATTTTCAACTAGACGGTTTGCTAGGGATTTGACAAATCGTCCAGTAATTGCCAAACTGCCCAGCATGTCAAAGAAACTACTGGAGCCGACATGCCGAAGAAGACTCCCGAACAGCAGCTACTGCTGGGGCAGATCAAACAGGTCGCTGAAGGGCTGGCACAGACTTTCGCCCCATTTACCGAGGTCGTGGTCCATGATCTCCTTGACCCGGAGCACGCGGTGCTTGCGATCCACAACAATCTGTCAGGTCGAGAAGTCGGGCAGCCTGCGACCGAACTCGGGCTTGCGCGGATCATGGACCCTGCCTACGAGCAGATCATCGCCAACTATCCGAACCAGTTCTCGGATGGCCGCCAGGTGAAGAGCACTTCCATCGGCATCAAGGACTCCAACGGCGACTACATCGCCGCACTGTGCATGAACGTCGACCTCACGCTGTTCCGGGGTTTTCAGAACATGCTGAGCAGGTTCATGGCTGTCGAGGGCACCACACCTGCCAGGGAGTCGCTCGATCCTGCTAGCGCCGACCTCATTCGCGCCCGTATCGACGAATTCGCCGCACGCATGGCGTCGACCCCCCGCGCGCTCAAGGCAGAGGACCGCCGCTCGCTCCTGAAGGAACTCAAGGCGGCCGGGCTGCTCGAGGTCCGTCGCGCGATGGACACCATCGCAGTCCATCTGGGCGTGTCTCGCGCAACGGTGTACAGCGATGCCAAGTGACGCCACGCTCCTTCTCGTCGACAAGCATGTCGTCGAGCAACTGCTCATACCGGACGACGTGATCGCGGCGGTGCGCGAGGCTTTCGAACTGCACGGACAGCGCGCGGGCCGCGTGTTCCCGGTCGTGCGCGAAAAGCTGACTACAGGCGGCATCTTCGGTATCAAATCCGGGGACGTCGGTAGCCAGGACCTGCTGGGGTTCAAGGCGGCCGGCTTCTGGCCAATGAACCGGACACTCGGCGGCGAAGCGCATCAGGCCACCGTGCTGCTGTTCGATCCGGCCACCGGCCGGCCCATGTGCGTGATCGACGGCAACGCCATCACCACGGCGCGCACCGCCGCGGCTGGGGCCCTTGGGCTTTCCCTGCTGGCGCGCCAGGACAGCGCAGTGGCCACGGTCTTCGGCACAGGCATTCAGGCGAAGGCACAGCTCGCGTTTGCGCTCAGAACGCTACCTTCGCTGACGCATGTGAATTACGTCTCGTTGGATCGGGAACCGCAGGCGGAGTTTGAATCTTTGTTTGCGGGCCAATGCATGTTGAGCTGCGCCGCAAATGCGGATGAGGCGGTCGCCCAAAGTGACCTCATCATCACCGCGACGACCGGTAGCGGCCCACTCTTCGATGAAACGGCGCTCCGCGCCGGGACGCATCTGAACTGCGTCGGCGCGGACACCCGAGGCAAGCGCGAGCTTGCCGCGGGCGTGCTCGATCGAGCCCGGATCGTCGTCGACGACCTGGAGCAGGCCCGCGAGCTCGGAGAACTGCAATGGGCGCCGCACACGCCTTCCATCGAGATGGGAGACCTGGTCACGGGCCGTTCCCAATGGCGGCGCGAACCGACAGATATCAGCGTTTTCGACATGACCGGCCTGGCCTTGCAGGACTTGACCGTCGCTCGATTGATCCACCGCCGCGCCACTGACCTGGGCCTCGGAGTCACCGTGGCGTGGCCCTGGTGATCGCTGTCCTGGCCTGAACCCAGAATCCGGACGATCCGCGATGATGACCCGCACCGTGCACGGCGTCGCCTTCATCGCACGTCGCCGTGCGATCACCCCGCGCGCTGTCGATGGCGGGCCCGGTCAATCGCTGACGCCAAGGGCGCCTGACGTTTGGCTCCCCAAGGGCCACCTTTTCATCAACCAATGGCCTTCCCGTAACACCCAACAACGTCACAGCCATCATCGTCTTGCTCTTGCAGCGATCCGGTATGCGCCAAAGAGGAGTCGGAAACTTGAACCCGCACTATGTTGAGCCGCTCAGCGGCACCACTTATCGTTTAGACACGCCCCGGTGGTGTTCGGACGACCGCAGACCGCTCCTGATCTCGCCGCTGGCTGGAATTTCCCGGGATGACATCGACCGACACCTTCGCTCCCAATGGCGCTATCGCGCATCGCTTCCAGTCGAGATTGTCTCCCCCATCTCTATGGGAGAAGGGTGCACCCCGCTGATCCAGAAGATATGGGACGACCACCGGCCGTATTTCAAGCTGGAGTGGTTCAGCCCCACCAGCAGCTTCAAGGATCGCGGCACCACGGTGATGCTCTCGATGTTACGGCAACAAGGTATCGCGTCCGTTCTGGAGGACAGTTCAGGCAACGGCGGAGCTTCGGTGGCGGCTTATGGCGCTGCGGGCACCATGCGCGTGAAGATTCTGGCGCCCGCCTACGCGTCGCCCGCGAAGATCGCCCAGATGCGAGCCTACGGGGCGGAGGTACAACTGGTCGACGGGCCTCGACAGGCGTGCGAGGACGAGGCAGTCCGGCAGTCCGCGAGCATCTTCTACGCCAGTCACAACTGGCAGCCATTTTTCCTCGAAGGGACCAAGTCGGTCGGCTACGAAATCTGGGAGGACCTCAACTTCCAGGCGCCGGACAACATCGTCATGCCTGCAGGCGCGGGCAGCAATGTACTCGGCTGTTACCTGGCGTTCTCGCAATTGATGCGCGCGGGTCAGATTCACAAAATGCCCAGGCTCTTCGTTTGCCAGCCGTTGAACTGCTCTCCCATCGATGCCAGCTTCCAGGCCGGCGTCACGACTCCTGTTTCGCGCGAGATACGAAAGACAGTCTCCGAGGGGACGGCCATCGCCCATCCTCTACGGCTCACGCAGGTGGTCAACGCTGTCAGGGAGACGGGCGGCACGACTGTGGCTGTGGAAGAAGAGGCAATCGTCGAAGCGCTCAGGCGGATTGCGCGACTAGGTCTTCTGCCGGAGCTGACTTCGGCGACTGCGGTTGCAGGATTTGACCGGCTTACCCGGGTTGGGGCGATTCGGGCGCGGGAGGAGACGGTTGTCCTGTTAACAGGCACGGGTATCAAGAACGCCGGAGCCATCGCGGATATGTACTCGCAAACTCTCGACACTCTTGTCTAAAGGCCGACCCTAATGAAAATCGGACTCCTGAATTGTGGCGGAACCATCACGGAAAGCTACCAGGTTGACGGGACGATCAAGCGTCTATTGGCACGCGATCTGATCGCATTGAGCGGTCAGGCAGACTGGATCGGACATGACATCGATCCTGTCGATAGCTGCGATCTGACTTTCGCCTCACTTTGCCGTGCTCGGGATGTCATACGGCAGGATCGGGAGAGCGACGCGTTCGTCATGTGCTGCGGCACCGACGCAATGGAAGATGTCGCCTATGCCGCCGCTCTGCTTTTTGATCGTGACCGGCCTGTCGTTTTGACCGGTGCTGCGATCCCCGGTGGCAATGCCAATGCCGATGGTCCGCGCAATCTGGCGGATTCTGCAAATCTGGCAAGGGCCATGCCGCAGGGCGCGAGCGCCCTCGTTGCCTTTGCGGGACGGATTTTCGACCCGGTCTCGATCGTCAAGGTATGGCCGCAGGCCATTCAGCCCTTCGGACCAGATACGGCGGTCCGCGGCTCCATTGAAGCCGATATCGTCACGCTCGCAGGATCGGGAATCGTTGACGAGAGTTACGCGGAACTCGATGTATCCGATCTCGGCGCCCGCGTTGCGATCGTCACGGAGACCTTCGGGCTACTCGTTGGCTTCCCGGATATCTCCAGACTCGACGGTATCGTCGTGGCAGGCAAGGGCGCAGGTGGCTTCTCAGCGCAGTCAGAGAGACTTCTGAGGGAAGCCGCTGGACATATCCCTGTCGTGCTATCGACACGCTGCGCCCATGGTTTCCGGGTCAATCCAGCCGTCACCAAATATGCCTATGATCGCGCGCACAACCTCGGGCTGACCACGGCAGGTTATGACGGTCTGAACGCATCAAAGGCACGAATTCGGCTCATAGCCGAGCTTGGTCGTGCCAATCGCAGCGAAAAGGCTGGGCGCTGATTAGCGCCTCGTCCACCTGGGCGCTTGTTTGAGCGCTGTACTGCCCTAATGTTCTTGTATCCCAGGCTGACGGTCCATTCAATCAACCCGGTGGGCGGTGGGCGAGCAGTTGTCGTGGCGTATTGCCGCTTCGCTGCCTTGGGCGTCAATCTACAGTAGTCAGACTCCCGACATCTCTTTCAATCAAGGTCGCGACTCACCGCTTGCAGCGCCCTCCTGCTGAGCGCACAAGAGAAACGCCGCCGGGGACGGCGGCCATTCAAGGGTCTCAGCAAAGATCCACCCTGTGCGCTGCGGTGCGGGCGCGGGGGACCAGGAGGCTCCCGCGTCAGCCCTGCTTCGATTACATCTTCTCGACCTCCAGCAGGGTTCGCTTGCCTTTGACGTATTTGTAGAGTGAGATGGAGCTGTCCTTCAGGTCGCCGTGCTCGTCGAACCGGATATTGCCAATCAGGGTGTTGAGACTGGTCGAGGGCATGGCGGACAGGATATCGGCGCGCGTGATCGAGTTGGAGCGTTTCATGGCATCGACGATCACGTAGACGGCGCTGTACGCAACCGGCGAGTAGACCACTGGATCGTGGCCATACGCGGCCTTCAGTTCCTTGCCGAACGCGGCGCTGCCTGCCATCGCGGACAGATCGCCGCCCGCGACTGAGCAAACCAGGTTGTCGGCGGCGTCGCCGGCCAGCCTGGCCAGGTCGGTAGTGCAGACCCCGTCGCCCGCCAGGATCCGGGCGCGAATGGCCAACTGCATGGCCTGCTTGGCGAAGGGACCGCCGGTCGCGTCCTCGCCGCCATACATGATGGCGTCGGGGCGTTCGGCTTTAATCCTGGTCAGGATGGCCTTGAAGTCCGTGGCCTTATCGTTGGTGGCCTCGCGCGATAGCACCTGGATGCCTTCGGCCTTGGCGGTCTTCTCGAACTGGTCCGCAAGGCCCTGGCCGTAGGCCGTGGCGTCGTCGACGATGACGACCGACTTGACCTTCTGGTTTTGGGCGTACTTGGCGAGGGCGGGACCCTGCTGGGCGTCGGTGCCGATCATGCGGAAGGCGGTCTTGTAGCCTTGCAGCGTGTACTGCGGGTTGGTGGAGCCCGGGGTGATCTGCGTGACGCCGTTGTCGCGGTAGATTTTGGACGCGGGGATGGACACGCCGGAGTTCAGGTGGCCGATCACTGCCACGACACCGTCGTCGACCAGCTTCTGCGCGACATTCGTACCGGTCCGGGGATCGGCCTGGTCATCCAGCGAATCGACCTCCAGGACGACCTTCTGGCCGCCGATGACCAGATTGCCGGCCTTGTTGATTTGCTGGACGGCGAGCTTGACGCCATCGGCCGCATCCTGGCCCATGTGGGCGATGTTGCCGGTCAGCGGGGCAGCGCTGCCGATCTTCACGGTCACGTCGGCGAGAGCGGCTTGACCGTAGGCCATGACGATGCACGCGAGAGTCAGCGCAGCGTTGATGGGTTTGAGGTGAGATTTCATAGCTTGAGCCTCTTGTTGAACTGGGTTGCTGTTGAAAAATGCGTACGGCGTCTCCTATCGAAGTTGTCGGCACTGGCGACATTTTTCGAATGTCAGTATTCGGCAGCCCATCAACCGGGCAAGCTGATTAGCACTCCGTAGCGTGGCCATCCCCACACTGGCCGATCGTCAGCGGTCCGTCTGTTCCGCTCGGGCTATTTTCAGAAAGATTATCTAGAATTAAATAAAATGTATTGTAGGTGTAAACACCTAGTATCAGATCCGGCTTCCGCCGATGGGGTGAACTACTGATAGATGAAGAGTAAGCGGCTCGTGGCGGCCGTTATAGACGGTGGCTGAGGGAGACATCAAAGTGATCTCCCTCATTTCCGATCTGATGGGCATCACTTTGACACAGTCCCGCAGAGAAGAAGCCTGGTGTCGCAGCTCGCATTTTCTGGGAGCGGACGAGATCGGGGGAGTCGACCGCAACGGACGTTGGCGGCAACATGCGCCCCGCCAAGGCGCATGGGGTGCGCAGTAGCTGGCGAACGCATACCGCTATTTTGACAGACACGACTAGCTGCCCTGACAGGTGCCACTGGCGCGACGTGACCAGCAAGGTCAAACGCCATCCACGATCGGCGCGGCCGATGAGGTCACGCCGCACGGTGGCTTCCATGCGCTCGCGCTACGGGATTGATATGCCGGCAGCTTCAGAACTGGCACTGCACCGATGCAAAGCATATAGGACTACAAATCAAAACTGACCAAACTTCCATCATTATATTTATGTTAAATTAAATTGTCGCTAGACTGAGTGTGGGGGCCGTCCTCAGGCCCGGACTTCCGTTGGACCTGGCCTTATACAATCCACCTTGCTTCTTCCGCCGCGCCGGTATTGCGGCGCTTGAGAACGCAAGTATCTCCTGGAGATTGGCCTATACCACGGCCAGTCTTCAGAGCCTTTGGTCCGGGGTAGCGGCAGGTTTAGGCATCACATTGAGAACGTCGGCCGGCGTGTCATCGTCGCTGAGAAAACTCGGCGAAAAAGACGGTCTTCCACCGTTGCCGACCGTGGAGCTCTGTCTGCACGCCGGACGTCGCGACACTCCACCGGCCCTGGCGGAACTGAATCGGTCGTGATTGAGAATGCGACTGCAAACCTTAGTTCATGAGCCGCGAAATCTACTGGTTGCCCACAAGAAACGTGAATCGATTTCCGGTAGTATCGCGCGTGAACCCCTTATCTGCCGTGACTCGCTATCTAGTCGAGCGAAAACATCGAGAGCTGATGATCTCTGGAATTTCGCGCGCGAACGTCTCATCCCGACGCGGTGACGGACAGCCACAATTGATGCACGGCAGCGCTTGTGTGTCGTCCACGGTCACTGGCCGGTGCCAGAGATCGGCAAGTGAAGTTGGATAGCAATCGCTCTGCCACTTCGGGCTCTTGACGGGCAATACATCCGCCCGCGGCGGTCGGCAACAGCCGACCCACAAGGCACACAGGCATCGACCCAAAGCGGTTTTTCGTCGACGAGCATGGAACCATCAGGAAGGCTCTGGCCACCTATAGCCGAGCACCGAGGCAACCGGATAAGCTAGCTCGCGAACCTCATCCAACTGGTTTCCACCAAGGAGATAAATGAACGCTTCGTCGTGGCGAAGGTAGAAGCCTACATGTCCCTTCCAGCTTGTCGGATCGTCGCGCATCAACACAGTCACGCAGCCATAGACCGGGCCATCAAGGGCGACGCCCCAATCAAGCCAGGACCGAGCCAAGGCTGATCGCGTCCCCCGAACTCCTGCACCTGCCAGGCACCAGTTAATAAATGAGGAACACCAGGAGATCTTGTCGTCGTAGCCAGCGAGGTTTGTCAGGTTGTTATATTCGACTATCCGTGGATTGGTTTCGCCGACCGGAAAACGTCTGACGCCACATTCGGCAATCGCCAACGGCATCCAGACAGGTTCGGCGGCACTGTCTCTGATTTCCATAATCATTCGCGCTGGACGGATTTTTGCGTTGTCCAGGAGATTGTCACCGATTCGAGCCATTTGGTCGACCGTGCCTTCCAGGCCCGGTGAGCGCCTGCCCCGTGGCTTGTATCTGCGGCCAGGAGTCTCCCCAGCAAAAGCCTTGCTTAACCGCGACGCTCATATACGTGCCCATGACGAACCCGCGCTTTGCGTCGACGATCACTCTATTCAGCCGCGCGCGTCGCCGTCACTGCGTTCCCAGAACACCACGTGGCGCTGCACGGCGCGCACGCACTGCGCGCCGCTCACGCCTATCACGGCCAGCAGCACCACGCCCGCGAACATCGTCGCGACGCTCATGTTTACCGAAGCCGAGCTGATCAGATAGCCGAGCCCGCGCTGCGAAGAGAGAAACTCGCCCACCACCGCGCCAATCAGCGCGAGCGACACGCCGATCTGCAGGCCACTGAAAATCTCGGGCGCGGCGCAAGGCAGCTTCACATGAAAGAACAAAAAGGCGCGCGACGCCGAAAACGCGCGGCAGGCATCGAGCAGGTCGGGATCGGCGCGTTTCAGGCCGTTCACGGTATTCACGAACAGCGGAAAAAAGCAGACCAGCACGACGAGGACCACTTTCGAGGCACTGCCGTAACCGCACCAGACCAGTATGATCGGCCCGAGCGCAACCTTCGGCATGGCCTGCAAACCAGCCAGCAGCGGAAACACGAAGCGCTCGAACACGCGCGATTCCGCCAGCACCGCGCCGGTCACGACGGCGAGCACGCTGCCGATTGCATAGCCGAGCAGGGTCTCGCCCAGCGTCGCGCCGATGTGCGGCCAGAGCGTGCCGTCCGCGAAGCCCGTAGCGAGCGCCTTCCAGACTTCTGCTGGCGCGGGCAGTACATAGTCGGGGATCGACCAGCCCACCACGATGGCCTGCCAGCAGGCCACGGCCGCCGCAAGACTCGCGAGCGGGTAGAACACAGCGGGCAACCCGCCGCGGGTTCGTAGAGCCTTCATTGGAAATGCCTCCGCAAATACGCGCACGCCTCGACGAATGCCGCCGAACTGAGCGTATCCCCATCGCGCGGGCGCGCGAGCGGCACGGCCAGTTCGTCGACGATGCGGCCCGGCCGCGCCGACATGACGAGCACGCGGTCAGCCAGGAAAACCGCTTCGGGAATACTGTGCGTGATGAACAGCACCGACTTGCGCTGCGCGAGCCAGATGCGCTGCAACTCCAGCGTGAGCCGCTCGCGCGTGAGCGCGTCGAGCGCGGCAAACGGTTCATCCATCAGCAGGAGTTCGGGATCGTGTAGCAGCATGCGGGCGATGCCCACGCGCTGCTGCATGCCGCCCGAAAGCTCGGCGGGATAGTTGTGCGCGAAAGCATCGAGGCCGACGAGCTTCAACAGTTCGGCCGCCCTTCCCCGCGCACTCTCCATCGCCAAACCCAGTGTGTGCGCGGGCAACAGCACGTTGTCGAGCACGTTGCGCCACGGCAGCAGGTTCGGCTTCTGGAACGCCACGCCCACCTGGCGGCCCGGCTTCGCCAGCGGCGCGCCGCCCACGCTCGCACGCCCTGACGTCGGCGCGATCAGGGCGGCCGCCACTTTCAGCAGCGTGGACTTGCCACAGCCGGAAGGCCCCAGCAGCGCGACGAACTCGCCCTCCGCTATACGCAGGTCGACATCGAGCAGCGCGTCGATGGCGCCCGTGCGCGTGCGGTAGCGGACCGAGACGCCCTCGGCCTGAAAGGCGCTGGCCGTCATCGCGTGCGCCTCGCTTCGTCGAGAAACTGCAATACGCTCGACCACGATGCCTCGTTTGCGCGGGCATTCGCCGCCGGCGTGCCGCCCGCCGTGATCGGCACGCCCGCAACCGGGTGAACGCGCGCGATCTGCGTGGTCGGCGTATGCGGGAACAGGATCGAATGGCCCGCGCCTTCGTAGCGCAAATGCTCGACAGGGTGCGCGAAGCCGCGTGCGCGCAGGTCCGCGGTAATCGTGTCGGCGTAGCGCGACGATGGCCAGAAGCCGTCGTCGGTGCCCGAAATGAGCAGGATGGGCCCCGCAATGCGCTCCACGGGAATCCGCGCACGCGCCACGGCCGCGGCGTCGCGTAGCGTGGATTCGAAGGCCGGCGCCTGGCGCACCGGTGCGCCAGGCGCGGGAGGATGCCGGAATGCGGACCAGTCCGCCTGCGCGTTGTTTTCCCAGACATGCGCGAGCGGCCGCCCATCGAGCGTCCACGCCACCGCATCCGGCGGCTCGCCCGGCGCGCCCGCGCGCAGCGTGCCGTGCAGCACGGCGCTGGGCACATAGCCGATCACGGCCGAGACACGCTCAGGCCACGTTGCCGCCAGCAGCAAGGCCAGCTCGCCGCCGCGCGACTGCCCCGCCACGGCCACGAAGCGGTTCTCGGGCCGCACGCTTGCGCGCAGCCAGTCGAGCGCGGACGCGAAGTATTCGAGCGGCGTGCGCGAGATCGCGCTGGGCAAACCCGGCGCGTTGAAATAGCCGAGTGCGAGCGCGGCGTACCCGTGGGCGGCATAGAGCGCCGCACGCGGCTCGTTGATACCGCCGCCCGACCCGTTCAGCACGACCACTGCCGGATGCGGCCCAGGCGTTGCCGGCGTGAACAGCGTGCCGACCACGCCCGCCTCGCGAATTTCGCGGCGCGTGACGCCTTCGGCCAGATACTGCTGCACGAAGTCCGCCGTGGCGTTCGCGCCTGCCGTGTCACGCGCCTCGAGCCGGATCGTCAGGGGCTCGATGCTTTCGGGCCGCATCGGCTGGCTCACGCACTGCATCGACCAGACGATGCCCATCGGCTGCACGCCGCTGCCCGCGTAGTCGCCCGACACCGGCGCGGCCTGGCTCACGTCGACGCGGCCATTGCCGTCGGCCGCGAAGCGGTTCGTACTGACCCACTCGCTGCCATCGGGCATGGCGAGCCGCGCGGTCAACTCCACCTGCGCATGCGTGCCGAAGCCCGCGAGCACGATGCGCCGGGCCACGTCGATCCGCGCGACGCGCGGCGTCACCTCGATGCGCGCGCTCATGGCAGTTGCCGGGCGCGTTCGCGCAGTGCGGCCTCGTCGAAGTGGCTGAAGGCGGCCACGAACTGGTTCGTGAACAGTTGATCGAGCGGCACGTTGCCCTGCGCAAACTCGCCCACATGCTGCATCTGCGCGAGGTTCGCGCGCACGGCCGGCAGGTCGTACGCACCGGGCTGGCGCGGCTTGCCGTCGGCGGTGCGCAGCACGCGGTCGAGCCGGCGTTTGAGCAGTTCTTCGGCCACGCGCAGGTTCTGCGCTTCGTCGCCCTGCGGCTTCGATTCGGGATGCTCCTCCCAGAACGCCTTCACGCAGAACGCGGGATTCGCGTCGCAGACGATCTGCGCTTCTGTGTAGGCGCGGCCAAAACGCTCGATCAGGTCCGGCCGCTCGGCGAACGTATCGCGATGGGCGATGAAACCGTTGCCCGCCGTCGCGTCGAACACGGCCGGGTAGCGGATGCGCCGGATCGGCGTGCCCGAGAGTTCGAGCATGTCGTCCCAACTGCTGTTGAAGTTCAGCGCGTCCACAGCGCCCGTCTTCAGCGCGTGAAATCCCGCGCCGAGCGAACCGACGGCAACGTAGTCGACATTCTTGCCCGGCTCGAGCCCCGCCTCGCGCAGCGCCGCGCGGCCGCCCGGAATCGTGCCCCACGTGAGCGCGCCGACACCGATCTTCTTGTCCTTGAGGTCGGCGAGCATCTTTACCGGCGAACTGGCGAGCACCGCGAATTCCATCGTGTTCGCGGGCACGCCGTTGTAGAAGTAGCGCACCGGCGGGGGCGTGCCGCCGTTCAGGTAGCTCGACAGCAACGGCTCGGCAGTCGGGTAGCCGAACGTGACGCGCTTGCTTGCCACCTGCGGAATGAGCGCGCCCGCGCCCTGGAACACGACGAGCTTCACGTCGAGCCCTTCGTTCCTGAAGAGGCCGAGCTTGTCGGCGGCCGCGTAGGGCGCGCCATCGTGGACGGCGGCGGGAATCGCGAGTCCAACGGTGACGGTGTCGAGCGCGTGCGCGTCGCTCGCGGCGAGCGCGAGCAGCGACGTGCCGGCAACGGCAAGCCAGGCGGCAACAATACGTCGTGTTTTCATGAGGTCACTGTTCCGTGTGAGAGGCCGCTACGGCGGCGAGGCGGCGCGCCGCTTCGGCCTTGAGCGCGGCTCGGTCGATCTTGTTCGTCGAGGCAACCGGCACGGTTTCCACGAACCACACCCGGCGCGGATGCTGGAACGCCGGGGCCTGCTCCAGCGCGTGGCGCTTGAGCGTCTCCTCGTCCGCCTGCGCACCGGCCTTGAGCACGACGAACGCCACGGGCTTCTCGCCCTTGATCTCGTCAGGCACCGGCACTACGTAAGCCTGCGCAACGGCGGAATGACGCTCGAGCACACGCTCGACTTCGCCCGGATAGATGTTCTCGCCACCGCACACGAACATGTCGTCACGGCGGCCGACGAAGGTATAAAAGCCTTCGGCGTCGCGCTGGAAGACATCGCCCGTGCGATAGTAGCCGTCGGGCGTGAGCGGCGCGCGCAGCTCCGGGCGGTTGTGGTAGCCGTTCATCAGCGCGGGGCTGCGCAGAAACAATTCGCCGTGGTCAGACTCCGCACCGCTTTCGTCGATGAGCCGCAACGCCACCAGCGGGTGCGCCGCGCCGACCGAGAGCGACGGTGTGGGTAAGCCCTGCGGATGTGGTCCGAACACCACCGGGCCGCCTTCCGTCGTGCCATATGCGTTGATCACGCGCGCGTTCGGCAGCAACGCGCGGATCTGCTCCTGGAGCGCGGCACTCACGGGCGCCGAGCCCATCCGTACATAGCGCACCGAGGAAAGATCGCTTTGCGCCAGCAGTTCGCGCTCTCGCAGCATCATCGCGATCATGGGCGGCACCGCCGTGAGCCACGTGCAACGCCAGCCGGCAATCGCGCGGATGTAGTGCTTCGCGTCGAACTGCGGCAGCATTACCGTCGTCGCACGCGCGGACAGCGCGAGAAACGCCAGCGCGAGCGCGTTCATGTGAAAGAGCGGCGCAGCGATCAGCACGCGCTCGCCCGCGAGCGGCTGTGATTGCAGCCGCGTGCGCACGACCCACAGATGGCTTCGATGTGAAAGCACGACGCCCTTCGGCCGCCCTGTCGAGCCCGAGGTGTAGAGAATGAGTGCGGGCTCGTCCGCTTGCGGAACCACGGCTTCGAAAGGCGTTGTGCGCTCGTTCGCGACGAACGACGAAAACGGCGCGGCGTTGTCCGGCAGGCTTTCCGTCTGGTTCATTGCCCGCGCATCGAAAAAAATGGCAGCGAGCGCGGGCGGCACGTCCGCCACACGCTTCGCGTCGCAGAACACGAGCCGCGCGCCGCTGTCCGCGATCACATCGGCAATGAGCCCGCGCGGAAAACGAAAGTTGACGGGCACGGCGACAAGACCCGCCTGCATGATGCCAAGCACCGTCGCCACGTAATGCGCCGAGTTTGCGGCCAGCACCGCCACGCGTTCGCCGCGCGGGTAGCGGGCCGCGAGCGCAGCCGCCACGCGGTTGGCCAGTGTACCCAGCTCGCCGTAGGTGTAGTGCACTGGCGCCCCGGCCTCGTCGAGTTCGACGAGAGCAAGTTCGCCGGGATCGGCGGCGTGATCGATCAGGTCGCCCAGATTCAGCGGCTCGCTCATGGCACGAACTCCAGCAAGGTATCGAAGCCCGGTAGCGCCACGACGCTACGCGCCGCCTCCACGACGAACGGCAACTGTGCTTTCGTTGCAAGCTCACCTATTGCGCGCCATTGCGGCGAGCGGATCGTGATCGCGCCGTAACGCGACGCGCCCCGTGGCACGTGTGCGGCCAGCGCGTCGAAATACGCGTCGAACGCCGCCCGGCTGTGAAAGACGAGATCGAAACCGGGCGCCGGATCGCCAAGCCGCCCGTAGCCTTCCCTCTGCACGTCGATGAGATGGAGCGACGCAAGCGCGTAGCTGGCGTTCGCATGGCTGCGCCACGCCTCGCGGAACACGAACTCGGGCGTCAGGTGCTGGCAAAAATATATGCGGCCACCCGGCAACTGACCCGGCGCGAGGCGCACGGTCACGAAGCACGCGTCGCCCAGGCCTTCCACCGGCCGCGAGAAACGCTGCGGCGGCGTCGCCTTGAAACCGGCAGCGCACAGATCGTCGAGCGTGCGCTGCGGATCGTCGGTGCGATAGACGAGCCCGTCCGCACCGAGCGCGCTGGCCGCAATTTCCGGGCGCGTGGCCGAGCCGTCGGCGGGCAGGCCGATCAGCTCGAGATAGTGGCCGTCGAACACGATCGCGTGATTGATCGAGCCGAGCGTGTGGTAGCCGCGCGGCGTCAACGTGAAGCCCAGCGCGCGAAACAGCGCTTCGGCCGCATCGGTATCGAAGCGCGTGTTGATGACGAGGTGGTCGAGCGTCAGCATCACGGGCGTGCCGGCTGCGCGGCTGCTGTCGAGTAAGCGCCCCGGCCGCTCGCGACGAGCTTGCCGTCCGCGTCGAACACCTGCGCTTCAGCCGTTGCGACCTGCGAACCGAAGCGGATCACCTTGCCCTTCACGCGCAAATCGCCGGGCAGCGCCGCACGGTGATAATCGACGCGCAAGTCGATGGTCGGCACGCCGCGCCCCGTCTTCGAGACGAGCGCCCAGTCGGCGGCAAGATCGACCAGCGCCGCGAGAATACCGCCATGCGTGTAGCGCTTTTCAGGGTTCACGACCCATTCCTCGCGCCATTGCGCGGTCAGTTCGATCTCGCCTTCGGCAACGGCCACCACCTTCAGCCCGAGCCATTCGTGATAAGGACCGCGGCGCAGACGCGCCTCAACTTCCGCCGCAGCCCGCAAGGCGGACGTGCTTGCTTCCAGACTCATATTTGTTCTCCCATGCCTCGGTTACGGATTTACGACGACCTTGCCCAGCACCTCGCGATCGCGGATCAGCCGCAAGCCCCCGGCGGCCTGATCGAGCGGCAGCACGCGGTCGATGGCGGGCGTGAGTTCGCCGCGCGCAATCTGGTCGAGCAGCGCGCGCAGGTTGTCGTCGTAGAAGCTGTTCGAGCCAATCACCTTCAGCTCAAAGCTCCAGATGTAGCGCAGGTCTTCCTTCGGGTCGTGGCCCGCCGTCGCGCCGCACACGAGCACCGTACCGCCGCGCTTGACGCACTTGAGCGAGGGCACCCATGTGTCGCCGCCCGTGAAGTTCACGAGCACGTCCACGCCGCCTTCCTGGCTGCGCCGTTGCGGCTTGCCGTATTGCCCGATCGCCCACTTCGAGAAGTCGGTCGTGCGATAGTTGACGACATGGTCGGCCCCGAGCGCCTTCAGTTGCGCCGCTTTCTCGTCGCTGCCCGCGCAGGCTATTACCTCCGCGCCAAGCTGTTTCGCAAGCAGCAGTGAAGCCGTGCCCACGCCGCCGCTCGCGCCGAGAATCAGCACGCGGTCGCCCGCCTTCACCGTTTCGTGCGTGATGAGCATGCGGTGCGCCGTGCCGTAGGCAACCGGCAATGCCGAGGCCGCCTCGAAGCTCACGGATTCGGGCAGCGCAATGAGTTGCTCGGCGGCGACCGCGCAATACTGAGCCATGCCGCCGTCGAGCATCTCGCCCATCAGGCCTTTTTCGCGGTTCAGCGGATTGACGAGCACGCGGTCCCCCACCTTCCAGCCGTCGACGCCATCGCCCAGCGCGACGATCTCGCCCGCCATGTCGAGGCCAATCACAACGGGCAGCGGCACCTTGATACCCGGCATGCCCTTCACGGTGAACACGTCGTGATAGTTGAAGGACGAGGCGCGCACGCGAATCACCACGCCACCGGCCGCCGCCTGGGGCACCGGTTTGTTGCTCACCACTTCGAGCTGGTCCAGATCGCCGTGTTCGCGCAGCACGAGCGCTTTCATCGTGGATGGGAGGGAAACTGCCATGTATCGAACTCCGAATGAATTCAGGTAAAGGTGAAGGTTCAGTGAATGGATCGCGACGCGGCGTAAGGCGCGCTATCGAACAGGCCCGCGGGCAACTCGCCCTCGATCACGCCGCCATCCACGAAGATCTTGTGTTCGCGCTGCAAGGTCGCGATGTCCGAAGGCTCGAACGTCACGCGGTTGATCTCCGCCCAGCGCGCCGCGTAGGCGTCCGCGTCGGCGGCGGGCAGGTTGGCGCTCTTTTGCAGGATCGCCGAGACCTCGCTGTGATGCGTCGCGCCCCATTGCAGCGCGTCGCGCAAGCCCGCGATGAGCTTCGCCGCGTCGCCGGGATGCTGTGTGAGCCAGTCGGCGCGCACGGTACTCACGCCGATATACGGCACGGCGTCGCTCTTGGTGAGCTTCTTCCACTCGTCGCCGAACGAGCCGAGCTGGCGCACTTTCAGGTCCTTCAACTGTGCGACCGTGATCGTGCGCAGCGCGGCGGCATCGACCTGCTTCTGCACGAGAAACTGCGCGAGGCGCCCTTCGTTGCCCGGCACGATGGAGAAGTCCGCGCTGCGAATGCCGTAGTTCCCTTGCAGCACGGCCGTCGCGATCGAGGCCACCGAGCTGCCCGGCGGCGACATGCCGACCTTCCTGCCGCGCAGGTCCGCCAGCGCGTGGATCGGCGAGTCGTCGGGCGCAACGAACGCCACGTCGGCAGGCTGGGTCGCGAGCACGATGCGCAGCGGCGCGCCCTGGGCGGCCGAGCTGAACACGGCGGCGGCGGGCGCGGCGAATGCGAAGTCGATGGCGTTCGCGGCCAGCGCCCGGTTCGGCGCGTTCACGTCGGCGAAATGCACGAACTGCACGTCGAGTCCGCGCTGTTGCAGGAACGGCTTTGCTTCGAGCACTGCGCCGAAGCCGAGACTCACGCCGCTCGTCCAGTAGCCGATTCGCACCGGTTCGGCATGCGCTGTCTGCACCGCGCCCACCGTGGCCGCGGCAACCAGGGCCGCCCTGACGGCCCGATTAAGAGTCCTGATCGTTTGCATCATCTATCCCCGTTGGCTGTGGATTCAGGCCGCGCGTTTCCAGCGAAACAGGCGCCTTTCGAGTGGTTTCAGAATGCCCGCTTCGAGCAGCAGCATGAGCACGACGAGCGTGACGGTCCAGGCAAACACCTGATCGGTCTGCACGAGGTCCGCCGCCTGGCGCAGCCGGTAGCCGATCCCGTTGGATGAACCAATCGTCTCGGCCACGAGCGACACGCGCCAGCCGAAACCGAATGCGAGCCTCGCGCCGGCAAAGAAGTGCGGCAGGATGGTCGGCAGATAAATCTTGCGCATGATCTGCGCGGGCGAAAAATGGAAGCTGCGCGCGAGTTCGACGTGCTGCGCCTCGACCGTCAAGGCGCCTTGCCAGACGTTGGTGAGGATCAGCGGCATGGCGGTCATGAAGACCACGAACACGGTCGTCGCGTTCGAGATGCCGAACCAGATGATCGCGAACACGGCCCAGATGGCCGAAGAAACCGTGTTCACGATGGAGAGCAGCGGTTCGAAGAAGCGTGCCGCACGCGGGCTCGCGCCGAGCGCGACGCCAAGCGGCGCGCCAACGACGGCCGCGAGCGCGAAGCCTGCCAGCACGCGGTACAGCGTGGCGCCCAGATCGCTGAAGAACGAAGGCGAGCGCACCAGTGCGACGAGCGCCAGCGCAACCTTCTGCGGGCCCGGCATGACGAAGGCCGGCATGTGCCGCGCGGCCAGCGACCAGACGGCCAGTAGCAGGACCACGAGCGCCGCACGCTGTGCCACGACGGCAACTAAGGAGCGGGAAAGCACGGTGGACATCGTGAAACTGTTACGTTGTGTTCGAAGCATTTCCATAGGGCTCATACCAGCAGGCGCAAGCGGCGGATCGCCTCCGCCACATCGGCATCCGTCGCGCTGCGGGGGCGCGGCAGGCTTACGTTCACGATCTTGCGCACGCGGCCGGGTCGCGGCGCCAGCACGATCACGCGGTCGGCGAGCACGATCGCCTCTTCCACGTCGTGCGTGACGAACAGGATCGTGGTGGGGCGCAGCGTTTTCAGGCGCAGCACTTCGCTGTGCATCTGTGCGCGAGTCTGTGGGTCGAGCTTCGAGAAAGGCTCGTCCATGAGCAGGATGCCCGGTTGCCCGACGAGGCTGCGCGCCAGCGCCGCGCGGCTGCGCATGCCGCCCGAAAGCTGATGCGGATGGTGCTCCGCGAATGCGGCGAGCCCGACCGTTTCAAGCGTCGCGGCCGCGCGTTCGCGCCGCTCGCGCGCCGGCAGGCGTGGCCGCGTCGCTTCGAGCGCGAACTCGATGTTCGCCCGCACGGAGCGCCACGGCAGCAGGCGGTCCTCCTGGAACATGTAGGCGAGCGAGCGCCGCTTGTCGCGCCCTGCCGCGCGCTCGCCATGCAGCCAGAGCTCCCCCGCGTCGGGCGCCGCGAGCCCGGCGACGATATTGAGCAGCGTGCTCTTGCCGCAGCCGGACGCGCCGAGCAGCGCCACGACCTCGCTCTCCCCGACTTCGAAGCCGATGTCGTCCAGCACCTTTAGCATGCCGAAATGCTTGCCGATGCCGCGCACCGAAATGGCCGCCGCGCTCATCGCCGCAGCTCCGCCACCGTGAACACCGGCAGCGAAGCTCCGGAGCTGGAAAGACTCGCGTAGACCTTTTCCATGGTCATGTCGCGGAAGGTCTCGATATGGCGCCGCGCGATGGTTTCCGCACGCCGCTCGTCGTTCTTCTCGAACGCATCGATCATGGCATTGTGATCGTGGCGGATTTCCGGCTTGGTGCCCTGCACGCCAAAGCCAAGCGCAACGAGGCGCGACATCTCGTCCATCAGGTTGGCGAGCGTATGGTGCAGGCGCACGTTGCCGCTGGCCTGCGCAATCGCCAGATGGAATTCCCGGTTCGCGTCCAGAAAGACGTCGATCTGATCCGACAGCTCGCGCTCCGGATACGGCACGCGGCACGCGGCTTCCAGCCGCCGCAACAGCGCGACGTCGACGCGCCCGCACGCAAGGCGCGCGGCAAGCGGCTCCAGTTGCACGCGTAGGGCAAACACTTCCTCCACGTCGCGCAGCGTGATGGGCGCGACACGGTACCCCTGCCGCGGCATCGCGCGGATGAAGCCTTCGTGGACGAGCCGCACGAGCGCGACGCGGCAACTGCTCTTGCCGAGTCCGTAATGCTCCATCAACTGGCTTTCGGTAAGTGTCGCGCCGGGCATGAAGCGGCACGACAGCACATCGCGGCGTATACGCCCGTAGGCGTCCTCGCCGCGCAATGCGGGCGAGCCGCCCGCGTCCTGCTGTCTGCCTGCTTCGCCGGTTTCGTTCATCTCGCACGCGCCTTTCGTGAGCTGCTCACAGATCGTTCTTGAGACATGCATGTGAGCATCGTAGTCGCCACCTTACGCTTTGATAACGAATAAAACTAACGAATCTTGTATGCGATGCAGATATCGTGGGCGGCTCAGAAAGGGGTATCTGACCCGGCGACGAAGCGGATCGAGGCGGAACGGGCGTGATATCAGGCGCGGGGGCTGGGACAGGAAAGGGGCGCCTGGGCCGAAATGGGCAGCTTTCGCGGCCAGCCAAGGTGGCAAGGTGGCTTGCGTGTGACAGTCAGGCGAAAGCCGCGGCAGCAGTTTGTGCCGCGCCGCTTTCGCCTTCGGGACGTTATGCCGCCCGGCGTTGCGTCTGCAAGGTGGGCGCGGAACGCAGCAGCCGTTTCGTGTAGTCGGCCTGGGGCGCCGAAAACACCTCGGCTGTCGCGCCGGTCTCGACCGCGCGGCCGTCCTTGAGCACCAGCACGCGATCGCTCACGTGCTGAACGACGTCGAGGTCGTGCGAGATGAACAACAGCGCGGTACCAAGCCGCGCCTGCAACTCGCCGAGCAGGTCGAGCACCTGCGCCTGCACATAGACGTCGAGCGCGGAAACGGGCTCGTCGCAAACTATCAATGCGGGTTCCGAAGCAATCGCACGAGCGATGACAATGCGCTGACGCTGGCCACCCGAAAGCTCGTGCGCATACTGTGCGGCACGGCGCTCGGGTTCAGGAATGCCCACGTCGCGCATCACCGCATGCACGGCCGCCGCGCGTTGCGCGCGCGATTGCCGCTTCGCGTGGCGTGCGAGCGTCTCGCCGATCTCCCGGCCCACCGTGCGCAGCGGATCGAGCGAAACCAGCGCGTCCTGCATCACGAGCCCCGCGAAGCCGCCGCGCACCGCGCGCCAGTCGCGCTCGCGAAACTCGAGCGCCGCGCGGCCGTCGATCTCGAAGCGCTGCGCGTCGATGCGCGCATGCGTGCCCGCGAGGCCGATCAGGCTGCGCGCAGTGAGGCTCTTGCCCGACCCCGATTCGCCGACGAGCGCGACGCATTCGCCCGCGTGTATCGTCAGATCGACGCCACGCACGAGCGGGCCGCCGCCGTTGACATCCGCGAACCCGATCGACAGGCCCCTTACGTCTACGAGGGTGCGGCCTGTCAAACGCGCGGACGCGGGCGTGGCGGCGGAAGTCAAAATCTCGCTCATCGGGTACGAACTCCATAGATACGCGACAGGTGCTTGCCGATCGTCGTGAACGCGATCACCGTCAGCGTGATCGCCAGGCCCGGAAACACGCTCGGCCACCACGCGACGCGCAGAACGTCGCGCCCTTCGGCGAGCATCACGCCCCACTCCGGCGTCGGTGGCTGCGGGCCGAGCCCGAGAAAGCTGAGTCCCGAAACCGCGATGATGGCGCTGCCGATGTCGATCGTCGCGATCACGGGCACCACTGCCAGCACATTCGGCAGCACGTGGCGCCAGAACACCTCGCGGCGCGACAGGCCGAAGATCACGGCCTGCGTCACGTAGTCGGCGCGGCGCACGACGAGCGTCTGCGCGCGCAGCACGCGCCCAAATTTAGGAATGCTCGCGATACCGACCGCCACGGCGATATTGACGATGCCCTGGCCGAGAAACGAGACCACGAACAGCGAGAGCAGCACGAGAGGAAACGCCGAAAGCACGTCGAACACGCGCGACGCCGACTCGTCGACGAGCCGCCGTCCAAGACCCGCGCACAGGCCGATCACGAGTCCAATCACGAGGCTCACGAGCATGCTCGCGAGGCCGATGAGCAGCGAGTAGCGTGCGCCATAGACCACGCGCGCCAGCACGTCGCGGCCGATGCGGTCGGTGCCGAGCCAGTGCGCCGCGTCGGGCGGCTGCATGGCGTGCGCGACGTCGCTCAGCAACGGGTCATAAGGCGTGATCGCAGTGGGCAGCGTAATGGCGAACGCGAGCAGGGCCAGGAACGCCGCCGCGAGCAGCACGGAAGGCGGCACGCGCGTGAGCCGCGGCAGCCCTGCCTTCGCGCGCGGGCGGCTGGAAGCTTGCTCGGAAGAAACGGAAATATCGCTCATTGGCTGCGCAACCTCGGGTCGATGAACAGATAGGCGATGTCGAGCACGGTCGAGATCACCACATGCACGAAGGCGGCCAGCAGCACGACCGCCAGCACCATGGGCACATCCGGCGACGTCACAGCGTCGAGCGTGATGCTGCCGAGGCCCGGCCGGCCGAACAGCTTCTCGGTGATGACGGCGCCACCGATCAGCCATCCGCCGAGCGTCACGACCGGCAGCAACGCATGGCGCAGCAGATGGCCCACGCGCAGCCGGGCTTCGGAAACGCCGCGTGAACGCACAGTGGTCACGAATGGCCGCTCGAAGGCGGCATCGAGCGCTTCGCGCATGACCTGCGAGAGCATGCCTGCGGTGGGCAGCGCGAGCGTGATGGCCGGCAGCACGAGCGAGCGCCACCCTGCCGCGCCGGAGACCGGAAACAGCCGCCAGTGGAACGAGAACACGATGAGCAGCAACAACCCGCCCCAGAACACCGGCGTGGACGTGAACACGAGTTCTGCCGCCGAGGCGAAGCGCGTGGCCCATGCGCCGCGCGCGGCCGCGCCCGACGTGGCCGTGGCCACGCCGAGTGCGAGCAGGGGTAATCGTGCTTTCCATGCAGAATCTGGCGTTAGCAGGGCGCTGATGTGCCTGCACCCAAGGGTTTTCGGATCTGTGAATGTCGCACAATAAGGGTTTCGCAAACCATTGATTGATATTGTATTTTTTGTGCGAACCGCCAGATTTTGCACGATTCGAACGATTACCCCTTGTTGGCCATGGCAACGATTACGACATTCAATGGACGCCGCTGCTTCATCTGTTCAACCCATTGCCCCGGCTCTTTGGCCCGATAGACAATGCTGCGCGCCCCATGAACCAGTAAAGTCCTGAGATACGTGTCCCCTCTCTTACTGATTCCTCGTAGCCTGATGGTTCCGCCTGAGCCGGTCTGTCCCGGCACGAGACCCAGCCATGCGGCAAACTCGCGGCCGGATTTAAATGCCCCAGCGTGTCCCATCGTTGCCACTGCGGCCGTAGAGGTGAGCAATCCCAGGCCTGGGATTGCCGCGATTGCCGTGGCTGCGTTATCGTCCTTCATCCACTCCCGAAGCCGACGCTCGATCTGCCCGATCTGCCTGTCGATCGCCTCCAGACCTCGCCATTGCTCCCGCAGCGT
Organism: Paraburkholderia nodosa; assembly: GCF_001718195.1. GTDB lineage: Bacteria > Pseudomonadota > Gammaproteobacteria > Burkholderiales > Burkholderiaceae > Paraburkholderia > Paraburkholderia nodosa_A. The sequence goes on along the minus strand of NZ_MCNV01000005.1, from coordinate 277,664 downwards.
ATCGATCAACATTGCGGGAAGGCGTCCTGACAACCTTTCCAGAATCTCGATTATTGCCTTGTCGAGCGCTGCCCTACCTCCTCCCATCACCTCACCGTACTCGCTCAACAGCCTGCGAAGGCTATTGATCTGCATCGTGCGGATTTTCACGAGCGACCGCCGCATGCGATGCAGGGCAAGCACGGCCTGCTGGGCCTCGGTCTTCACGGCAACTGCCTTGCACTCTACCTGGGTGGCCATCCAGATCGCACGCGCGTCGGCAGCATCGTTCTTATTGCGGATGTTGAAAGCCTTGACGGACTTCGCCGGCTTCAGCTTCACCTGATGCCCCCAATCAACCGCCGGGCCCAATGCTGTGACCCACCGCATGATTCCATCCCAACGAGGCACGTCTGCCGATTCGCAAAGTACTCAAGAAACGCTGCCCTCTTGTTCGACCGGTTCACGACCTCACCGGTGTCCGCGTTCACCCAGTGGACCTGCATCAAGTTTTTTGCAATGTCTACGCCCATAATAGTATGTGCCATGACAGATCCCCTTCGGTTCGACGAGTGTCCAGTATGATCAGCCTGAACGCCAGATTGATGGTTTTGCTCACAGCATCGAGCCGATCGAGCGAAGCATGCGACTAGGTGGGGGCGTTCATTTCATTCAAATAGAATTCAGAAGTTCGCGTCTAACAAAAGCTGAGCGGGATGGAAGTTTGGTCGGTGGCCATTGCGACTGCCTCGATAGTCCCGACCTGACCACACGGCCGAGCTGTCACTGACCCGTTACGTCGCTGGCCGGAATCCGCCGCGCTCCTCGTCATCGAGCTGTGCAAGCAGCCCAAGCTCCCAGGCGAGATATGCTCTGGACGCTTCCTTGTTCCCCGCGTGCCGGTCATGGACGAAGTACAGAAAATCCAGCCGTTCTTCAGGCAAAAGCGTGGTTTCCTCGTTGCCGGCCCCGTTGCTCACCTGATCGCTGACAGCGCCGCCCCACTCGCGCCATGCCGCGAAGCCGCCGTCGAGCACACTGATGTCGTGATCCCCTGCCTCAGGAAGATCGGACACGGCCCACGCGGCGAGATGGGGTTCGTCGGCGACGATCGTCACGGCGCGTCCACAATGCGCAAGCGTGGCCGCAAGTCGAGGTCGGATCGACCAGCGACTGCCGGGCACATGCGCATGCAGCCACGCCGCGCTCGAGCGCAGGTCCACGACCGACACGCTGCGCTCCGCGATTCCGCGGGCGAGCGTAGCCGCGTCCACCAACGGTAGCGGGACGGAATCGGGCACGCCAGGCACAGCGAGCGCCAGCCCGCTGCGCAGCCCGCCCTCCAGCACAAGCGCCTCGTGCCCAAGCTGACGCAGCCAGCTCGCGGTCACGGGCGCGCGAATGCCGTCGCTGTCGAACAGCACGATGATGGCGTGACGCACGCCGATGTATTGATCCGTGGCCTGCTGTAGCTGTCCTCCCGGGGCATGCTGGGCGCCAACCAGGGAGCCGGCGGCGAATTCCTCTGGCGTGCGGACATCGCACAGATAAACGGTGCGCTCAGCCGCTTCGGCCCAGTTGCGCACAGTGTCCGCATCGACCCACTCAACGCCTGTGCGCTCGGCCAGCGCGCGGGCCGCCGCGACACGCGCCGGCGCGGGTGGCACGCCGTCGGCATAGCGACGCCGCTGGCCATGTTCCAACGGCAGATTCGCGAGAAACCACCCCTGTGTGCCATTTTCGAGCGCATAGACAGGATTGCGCAGGCCGAGATGGATCAGCGTCTGCGCACCAACGATGCTGCGCGTACGCCCTGCGCAGTTGATGACGACCGGCGTCTGCTCGTCGGGCACGAACGTACCGATGCGCAACGCGAGTTCGCCGTTCGGGCAGCACGACGCGCCCGGAATGCTCATCGCCGCGAACTCGCCGAGCGGCCGGCCGTCCAGCACGACGGGCGGTGTCGCCGACTGCTGCCACCGCAGCAACGTCCCGGCTGAAATATGCGGCGTCTTCGCAGTCTCTTCGACCAGCTCGCCAAACGCTTTTGACGGCACATTCACGCCCTTGAACAGCACGAAGCCCGCGTCACGCCACGCACGCGCGCCGCCTTCGAGCCGATGCACCGCGGTATAGCCAAGCGCCCCGAGCCGGGCGGCGGCCAAAGCCGCCGGCCCCGCCTGCGCGTCGTCGTCGTCGAACACCACGAGGCGCACACGCGGGTTTGGCGCGAGGCGACCCACGTCGCGTTCCAGCACGCTCCAGGGCAGCGGCACGGCGTAGAACGGATGGCCTTCGCCGTACTGTCCATGTTCGCGCACGTCGAACAGCGCAATTTCGTTGCCGTCATGCAGCCAACGTTTCAGGGTAGCCGCCTGGATTCTGTTGGACATCGCTCACTTCCATCGCTAAGGGCGTCGGCCCTTTTGGGTTATCAGCGTGATAGACACGCCGTGTTGCGCGGCGCAGGCTCACTTTTTCGATGCGACCGGCCAGACGGCCTTCTGCGCGGCGTTGAACTGCGGATCGTATTCCACGGCCACATTGACCTTCTTCCGGATCGCATGGCCGTCGTACAGGATGTCGGCGATCGTCTGCTCCTCGCCAATCAGACCCGCGTCGAATTTCACGAAGCCGCCGCTGCGCACTTCATATTCGAACGCGGCGCGCTCGTCGGAGACTTTCAGCGTGTCCTTGAGCACGCCAATCACGTCGGCACGATGCGCATCGTGCCACGCCCAGTAACCCGACATGCGCGAAAAGAAGTCCTGCAGCGCAGCGACTTTGGCTGGATCCTTCAGGTCGGCGGACGTCGTCGCCCACACGTTGAGCGCGGGAATCTGCGTGTTGTGGTCGGTCAGCAGGATGTGGCCCGCACCCGATCTGATCGTGGGCAAGATCGGCCCGAGCGCCCCGGCGTACACGTCCACTTCATCGGCGTTGAAACCGGCCGCGGAGGTCGCGCCGTCCGCGAACTTGATCGGCTCCACGTCCTTCTCGGTCAGCCCTGCCTTCACCAGCGTGGCGAGATACTGCGAATGGTTATAGCCGCCGTAGTTGTAGCCGACCTTGTGCCCCTTGATTTGCGCCACGCTACTGATTTGCGCGCTTGCGCGCACCGCGGTGACGACCGGAGGGTAGTCCTTCGAATGCGCATTGCGCCAGCCCGCGACGATGCGCAAGGGTGTGGCGTCTTTCGTCCATTGCGTGCGTGCATTCGACTGTTCGATGGTAAGCGAGGTATCGCCCATGTGCCCCAGGTCGATCCGGTTCGCGTAGAGCGCCGACAGGTTCGCCGCCGGCCCGGTCAGCAGCACCCATTCGATCTGGTACGGCGCTGAACTCACCACGCCGGATTTGCGGATCAGCGCGGGAAAAGCGGGGTCCTGATAGGCGATCACGAGCTTCGTCTGCTTCAGGTCGGGCTGACTCTGGGCACTCGCCGTGCCGGAAAGGGTGAGCGTGACAGCGGCGACCGCGAGCGCGACGCCTGCGAAGAGGGATTTAATCAATGACATGGATACCTTTACAGAATAGCCAAGTAATTCAGACAAACGGAACCTTCACGAGACGCTGAGCGAAAACTGCCGCAGCAGATCGCGCTTGAGCGCATTGAATTCCGGCGATGTGACGTCGCGTTCGCGCGCCAGGTCGACGCGTGTTTCGTGGCAGATCCTGCCGCGCGCGAGAATGACGATGCGATCGGCGAGCACGAGGGCTTCGTCGAGATCGTGTGTGACGATGACGAGGCCAAAAGCGTATTTGGCCCACAGCTTCAGCACGAGACTCTGCATGCTGCGACGCGTGAACGCGTCGAGCGCGCTGAACGGCTCGTCCAGCAGCATCAATTCCGGACTGCGATAGAGCGCCCGCGCAACCGCGACGCGTTGCGCCTGGCCGCCGGACAGACTGACGGGCCAGCTTTCCAGCTTGTCGTCGAGCCCCACGTCCTGCAGTGCGGCACGCGCGCGCTGCTGAGCGTCGGGCAAACCGGCGTCGTCAAGCAGCACGTTCTTCCCTACGCGCAGCGCCTGGATAAGCCGCGGCTCCTGAAACACGACCGACGTACTCTGCGACACGTCGGCCCTGCCGCCCGAGGCGGATTCGAGCCCGGCCAGCACGCGCAGCAGCGTGGTCTTTCCCGTGCCAGAAGGCCCGACCAGCGCGACGCACTCGCCCTTGCGCACCGTGAGATCGACATTGTCGAGCACCAGGTTCTCGCCGTAGCGCTTTCTGATGCCGGCCAGTCTCGCGACAACGGGCGACGTATCGATAGCCGGGGCAGCGATGACCTCAGACATGGTTCCCCCTCCAGGCGAGCGCCTTGCGTTCGACGAAACGCAGCAGCGCGTCGACACCAATCCCAAGCACCGCATAGACGAGAATGCCCGCGATGATGATGTCGGTGCGCTGGAACTGGTTCGCGTTGTTAAGGATATAGCCGATGCCCGCACTCGCATTGATCTGCTCCGCCGCGACGAGCGCGAGCAGCGCGATCGCGGCCGAATAGCGCACGCCGACGAGGATGCCTGGCAGCGCCATCGGCAGGATGATGAGGCGGATCTGGTGGCGACGCGACAGCCGGAACGTGCGGCCGAGTTCCAGCAGCTTCGGATCGATGCCGCGGATCGCGTGATAGGTGCTGAGATACATTGGCGAGAGCGCCGCGCCGACGATCAGCGCAATCTTCGACACCTCGCCAATGCCGAACCACACGACGAAAATCGGCACGAGCGCGATGAACGGAATCGTGCGCAGCATCTGCAGCACGCTATCGAGACCGCGCTCGGCGGCTTTGCCCAGACCTGCCGCGACGCCGAGCAGCAGCCCTGCTCCGCCGCCAATCAGAAGCCCCAGCGCTGCGCGCGCCAGCGAGATCTTCAGCGCTTCCTGCAGGTCGCCTGACTGCCACAACTCGCGGTAGGCGGCCAGCACCGATGCCGGCGAAGGCAGCACGAACTCGCTTGCCACGCCAAGCGACGACGCTGCTTGCCACAGCGCGATCAGCACCACCGGCACGATGGCGCGCCATGCCGGCTCCCGCAGGCTCGACAGCCGCGCGGAAAGCCTGCCGGGCGTCGTGGAAGGCACAGCGCTCAGGGTCGATTCTCTGGAAGACATAGGTGTCCTCATTCAAGTGAAACGGGGTGGCGCACGGCAATGAAACCGGGCCATGCATGGCAAAGCAGGATCTCAGCTCACGGCGCTGGCCGCGTCCGCCTCTTGCGCATAGCGGCTCGATGGCCGTGGCAGGCCGTAGTGCTCGCGCAGCGTGGCGCCTTCGTAGTCGCGGCGGAAAATGCCCTTGCGCTGCAGTAGCGGCACGACGTGATCGACGAAGTCCGCGAGGCCGACGGGAACACGTCGGCATTCAGGTTGAAGCCGTCCGCCGCGCGCCCGGTGAACCAGCGTTCGATGTCGTCCGCGATGGTCTCCGGCGTGCCGACGGCCATCCGGTGCGCGCCGGGATTGCGGTCGAGCAGATCGCGCACGGTCAGGTTTTCGCTCCGGGCCAACTGCACCGTGGCGCGGATGAAGCCGCGCGAGACATCCGTGCTGTTGCCCTTGTCGATCAGTTCGTAGGGCAGCGGCGCGTCGAGTTGCAGATCGCTCGCTGTAAGACCAAGCGCTCGCGCGAACTTGTTGAGTTCCGAGCTGCGGTCGAGCAGCGCATCCATCTCCGCCTTGCGTTCGCGTGCCTCGGCCAGCGTGCCGCCAATCACCGGATACAGGCCCGGCAGCACGAGCAGATGGTCCAGGTCACGGCCCTGCGTGACAGCGCGCGCCTTGATGTCCCGATAGAACGCCTGCGCGCCGTCGAACGTGGTCTGCGCGGTGAACACGGCATCCGCGTGACGCGCGGCCAGCGCGACACCGGCTTCTGAGCCGCCCGCCTGCACGAGCACCGGCCGCCCCTGCGGACTGCGCGGAAGATTCAGCGGCCCATCGACCTGGAAGTACGCACCGCGATGCGCGATGGCATGCACGCGCGCCGGGTCCGCATAGCGGCCGCTCGCCCGGTCGGCGATCAGCGCGTCGTCTTCCCAGCTATCCCACAGCTTCAGCACGACATCGACGAATTCCCCCGCGCGTGCATAGCGTGCGTCCTTGTCGAGCGGAAGGTTCATGCTGAAATTCGCGGCCGCGTCCGGGTCGTAGGTCGTCACGGCGTTCCACGCGACCCGCCCGGTGCTCAGGTGATCCACCGACGCGAACCGGCGAGCGAGATTGAACGGGTCGTTGAACGTGGTCGACGCAGTGGCGATCAGGCCGACCTGCTGCGTCACACCCGCGAGCGCAGTCAGCAGCACGGTCGGTTCGAGCGACTGCGCCGGCCCGTGCGCGTGGCCGCGCAGCGCCAGCGCGTCGGACAGAAACACGGCGTCGAGCTTGCCGCGCTCGGCGATCCGGGCAATCTCCGTGAAGAAACCCAGGTCGACGATCGACTTTGGATTGTCGAGCGTGCGCCATCCCGCGGGGTGACGGCCCGTGCCGGTCACGTTGGTGTTCAGATGCAGTCTGCGAGGCACACTCATGGTTGCGTTCCTGTGCAAGTGCAGTCGGGCGGGCTGCTCAGTGAGCGCGGCGCAGCGTCGCGAGCCGCGCTTCGCTGCGCGCCTGGGTTGGCGTGCCGAAGTCGATCACGTCGAACGACGCAATGCGGTCGCGTTCAAGCTGCCCAACGAGTTGCAGCTCCCATGCGAGGTACGCCCGCATCTGCTGCGCGGTCTCGCCTGGCGCGTAGTGATACGGGCTGTACCAGGCATCGTCGTCGCCAGTCAGGTTGCTTTCGTCGCCGCCGGCATGCGGCAGGCCAAGCGCGAGCCAGCGCTGCGTACCGCCCAGCAGCGCCGCAACGCCGTCACGACGGCCGCGCAGTTCGGTGGCGAGCAGCCCCGCGAGCACGCCGTCGCTCGACGTGAGGACGAGCTGGCGCGACGGATCGTCGATCTGCGTAAGCGCCGCTTCGAGCGCGCTCGCCGCCACGAAGCGCGCACCGGTGATATGGGCGCGACGAAACGCGAGGCTGCTATCCACGTCCACAACCTGTGCAGTGCGCGCTTCCAGCGCCGCCGCTAGACGGTCCGCCTCGATCCATTGCGTACGGCCCGGCGCGCGGAAGACGACCCGCGTTTCCGGCCCGCTTTCGAAGTCCGCCGAGGCATCGTCGCCAGTCAGGACGAACACCTGCAGATAGCCGAGTTGCACGAGCCATGACGCCGTCATGCGCGCCCGCACGCCGTCGTCGTCGGCGAGCACGACGCGCGAATGCAGGGTGCCTACGTATTCGTCGGTGGCCTGCACGAGCTGGCCGCCAGGCGCAGACCGCCAGCCGGCGCGGTGACCCGCTTCGTACTCCAGCGGACTGCGCACGTCGAAGCGGTAGAGTGCATGCGTCGCGGCTTCGCGCTCGAAGCCCGCGAGCGTCGTACGGTCGATCTCCACCACACCCGCCCGCTTTGCGGCGCGCTGCGCGAAACGTTGCGCGTCGGCCAGCGTGGCGTCGTCGGGACGCGGAGCGGTGCGGATCTGGCCGCGCTCGAGTTCCAGTCCTTCCAGCAGCCAGGACATCGAACCGCCGGTGAGCGCGGCGACCGGATTAGGGATGCCGGCATTGACGAGCGACTGCGCGCCCAGAATGCTGCGCGTGCGGCCGGCGCAGTTCACCACGATCAGCGTGTCGGGCGAAGGCGCCGCCGCCAGCGCGCGGTACACGAGTTCCGCTCCCGCGCATTCAACGCCGCCCGGAATGTTCATGTTCTGGTATTCGGGAAACGGACGGCTGTCGAGCACCACCAGATCCTCGCCCGCGTCGAGCAGGTGCCGCAGCGTTGCGGCATCGATGTTGGGCGTAGCGAGCCGGTGCTCGATCGCTTCGCCGAATGCCTTGCCAGGCACGTTGGTGCCGCTGAACACTTCGAAGCCAGCCGCTTCCCAGCCGCTCACGCCCCCTTCGAGGATAGCGACGTCCGTGTAGCCGAAGCGCGCGAGCTGTGCCGCGGCGCGCGCCGAATACTCGCCCGCTTCGTCGACGAGCACGATGGGCGTATCGCGGCGCGGCACGAGTTGCCCGACGAGGAGGCCGAGCCTGCCGACCGGCGCGATCGACGAATAGAACAGGCGGCGGCGCGCGGACACCCCCTCTTCGCGCACATCGAGAATGGCGAGTTCGCGTCGTGCGGCGAGCGCATCGCGCAGCGCGGACGGCGAGATCAGCGGAGAAGTCGTTTGAGTCATGGTCGGGCGCAATGATAGGTTGCTAAATAAGGATGGCGAATCAATCCGTCTGTTCAGAAGAACGCGGCCGTCGGCAGCGGCACCCCGTTAATCGCGTGATTGCCCAGCGCGCGCGCCTTGTAGAGTCCCGGGTTGTGCGATGCGATCGTGCGGATGTTGCGCCAGTGGCGGTCGAGCTGTGCGGCCTGCTTCGCGGCGGACGCGCCGCCCACGTCGAAGAGGCGCGTGGCGGCCTCAAGCGCGAGCTGATCCACCACCACCTTCGCTTTTGCACTGCGCAGCGCCGCTTCCACGAAACGCGCGTCGTCGGGCTGGCCGGCAATTGCGCTCTCGAACGCCTCGCCGAGCACGGTCGCCGCGTTGAGCACCGCGGCTTCGGCGACGAACGCCGCGCTCTGCAGTTCGCCCACCGTTTCCTGCAGCAGCGGATCATCGGCGGGACGCGGCGCGACCGCGTGGTAGTAGTTGCGTTCGCGCTGCTGGACGAGGCGCACTGCGTCTTTCGAGATCCGGCGCAGGATGCCGGCGACGATCGTCGTCAGATAGAGCTGCGCGAACGTTGCCTGATGCGCGAGCTTCACGTCGTCCGCGAGAATCAACACGTCTTCCGCCGCGACGTGCGCGTCCTCGAACACGGTTGTGCCGCTCGCGGTCTGGCGCTGCCCGATACCGTCCCAGTCGTCCCGCACGTCAACGCCCGGCTGGCGCACCGACACCCGCGCGCCGACGAACCGCCCGTCCAGCGTCTTCGCATTGACGATGATGTGATCGAAGTACAGATTGCCGGTGCTGTAGTACTTGGTCCCGCTCAGGCGGAACGCGCTGCCGTCCGGGTGAAGCCGCGTGTTGCCGTCGCCATCGCCGATATTCTGCGTGCCCAGTTCGCTCGCACCGAGCCCGAACAGTTCGTTATCCTGCACGAACTTGAGCCACCGCTGGTATTGCGGCAAATGCCGAGCCCGCAGCGCCTTTTCGACGAAGGCGAAGTGATTGCGCAGAATGTGCGGGATATTGGAATCCGCTTCCGCGAGATCGAGCACCAGTTCGTAGAGCTGGGGCAATGTGGCGCCCGCGCCGCCTTCGGCCTTTGGCACCCGGAACACGCCGAGCCGCGCGGCGCGCACCAGTGCGATCGCGTCGAAGGTATCGGCTTCGCCGCGGTCGCGCGCCTGTGCGCCCGCCGCGAGCGCGGCGACGAGTTCGCGCAGCGCCGCCGAACCGGGCTCCGCCGCGCCCGCCGTCAGGTTATCGGCCAGTGTCGAATCGATCGTTCCCATTCGTGCTGTTCCCTGTAGGTCCATTCCAATGCATTCGTGCGTCTGCGTAGCCGCGCTCACGCGCCAGCCGGCACACGCACCCTGAGGCCCGCCTGTTCCATGAGCGGCAGCACCGCCTCACCGAAGTAAGCGAGATCGTGTTCGAAGTCGAAGAAGGTAAGCTGCACGCCGTCGATCCCGGCGGCTTTCAGCCGCAGCAGATCGTCGACCACGCGCTCCGGCGAACCGACGATCTGAATGTTGCCGCCAAGCACGCGCTGTTCGCGCTGATGCCCCTTCCAGGCTTTCGCGTCGCTGCGGCGGCCAGTGAAACCGTCCACCGCGCCGTAATCGGCGTGCGAGAGGATCGCGTCGTAGTGCGCCAGCGCCTCTTTTTCGGTCGGCCGGCACACGATGGTCGGGTTGATCAGCGTGCGCACCGTGCGCCCCGCCGCCGCAGCCGCCGCGCGCACCTGAGCGGTGTGCGCGGGCAGCACGCCGAGCGCCGCATCGATCTGCGCGCCCGCGGAACTCGTGATGAAGATCAGGTCGGAATGCTTCGCCGCGTAATCGATGCCCGCGGGCGAACTCGTCGCGTTCACGAGCACCGGGCGCCCGAAGCGCGGCTTCGGCGAGACGAACGCATTGCGGGTGCGATACCACCTGCCGTCGTAGCTGAGGTTGTCATCGAGCGACCAGAGCTGCTGCATCACGTCGATGAATTCGCTCGCCATCTCGTAGCGCAGATCGTGTTCGAAATGGCCCTCGCGGCCGAACATCTCCGCTTCGTCGACCGAATGCCCGGTCACCATGTTGAGTCCCCAGCGGCCGCCGGAAATGTGGTCGAGCGTGGCGCCGAACTTCGCCAGATGCAGCGGATGCCAGTTGCCGTAGAGAATGTGCAGGGTCGACATGAGCAGGATGCGGCTCGTGATGGCCGCGAGCGAGGCAATCGTGATGAACGAGTCGAGCGATTCGCGCCGGTAGCGCGTCACGCCGCCATGCCCGTCCTTGCCGAGCCATTGCGCAAGTCCGAACACGAGATCGAAGCCGAGGTCTTCGGCCTTGCGCGTCAAGCGGGCGTTGTAGTCGAAGGTCCAGTCGGTCGTGCGCGGCAGCGTCGACATCGACCAGCCGCCGCTCTGGATCGGCAGAAACAGCCCGAGCATCAGCGGCTGCGAGAGTGCCCGTGACAGCGGGCTATCGGGAAATTCGGCGGGTGACAGCGTCGGCATAAGGCACCGTGAGAAGATGAGCGGAATGACGATCAGGCGTTGCGCACCGGCGCGAGCGAGGTATACGCGCCCATCGGCGTGTTGCTGAAACCGTCGAGGCTTGCCGCATGAATCGCGTAGAAGTGCAGTTCGAGCAGGTTGACCGAGGGCACCTGCTCCTGTGCGATCTGCTGAAGCCGATCGATGAAGGGCTTGCGCGCCACCGGATCGCTGACGCTCACGAGGCCTTCGATCGCGCGGTCCATTTCCGGCGTGGAATAGCCGGTCGCGTTGCTCGACGTGGACCCCGGCTTGATCGCTTTGGACCAGTAGCGGCGCGTCACGCCGAGCTGCGGGTCGGCGAAGGCCGCGTACCAGTTGATCGTGGTGTCGAAGTCGTAGTCGGCGTAGACGCGGCGGTTGAACGTCGGGACATCGGTGGGCACGAGTTCGAGTTCGACGCCGATATGCCGCAACTGCTGCTGGATGAACTGCGCCGTCAGCACGTACTGGTTGCCGAACGGCAGCGGCAGATTGTTCACGCGCAGTCGCACACCGCCCTCGCCGCGCCGGAATCCGGCCGCATCGAGCAGCGCCTCCGCCTGTGCCGGGTTGTATGCATACTGCGGCAGGCCGGGCTTGAAGAAGCGCGTCTGATAGCTCGGAATCGGCCCTTCGGCCGGCTTGGCGAGGCCATACCAGACCACTTTCGCTAGGGCGTCGCGGTTGATCGCGTGCGCGAACGCCTGGCGCACGCGCAGATCCTGGAACGGCTTGCGTCGAAGGTTGAAATCGAGAAACGAGATCGGGGCAATACCGTCGAATACGTGACTCGATACGACGAAGCGCGGGTCGCTGCGCAGCCTCGCGAGGTCGGGCAGCGAAACGGCATCGGTCGGCGCATAGCGCAGATCGCCCGATTGCAGCGCGGTCAGCCGCGTGCCTTCGTCCGGGATGATGCGGAACACGATGCGCGCGAAGTGCGGCTGGTTAGCCTTGTCCCAGTAGTCCGGATTGCGCTCGAGCACCACGTAGTTGCCGCGCGCCCACTCCTTGAACACATACGGTCCGTTGCCCACCGGGTGCGCGTTGAGCGGATTCGTGAGCGGCTGGCTGCCCGCATACAGATGCTTCGGCAGAATCTGCGTCTCGTAGCCGCCCAGTGCCGACCACACCGCCGGAACCGGCGACGAGAAGCGGAACACGGCGGTATGGTCGTCGGGGGTATCGACGGCGACGAGGGTCGCGAAGGTCGCGCCGCCGCGCGGGTGAACGCGCTTCGTCACCTCCATCAGCGAATACTGCACATCCGCCGAGGTGAACGGATGGCCGTCGTGCCATTTGACGTCCTTGCGAAGGTGGAACGTGATGGTGCGGTGATCCGCTGACTCTTCCCACGACTGTGCGAGTTGCGGCAGCGGCCGGAACGCATCGTCGTAGGTGATGAGACCGTCGAACAGATTCACGGACACGATCACGGCAGGATTCGAGATATTGAGCCCCGCCACCCAGCCCGCGGGTTCTGGGACGATCACCGCCTGCAGCACGTCCGCCTGCGAACCGGCCGCCGTACCCGGCGCCGCCCCCTGCGCGGCCAGCGACACGCCAGGCACGATCTGGCTGGCCGCAGCAGTCGCGGCAATCTGAAAGAACTGGCGACGCGTGATCAAATCAGGTACTCCTTCTTCGCTTCGGGTTGGCGCTGAGCGTCCGTCGTGACGGCAAGCGGCGCGCGATGAACGGGCAGCGCGACTGGCGCGCCGTCGCGATACAGGTGGCAGGCCACGACATGCGCGCGGCCGACCTCGACCCGCTCTGGCGGCACTTCGCGACAGACCGGCTGGACATGCGGACAACGCTGCTGGAACCGGCAGCCGACGGGCGGCGCATAAGGATTCGGCAGCTCGGCGGACGAAGGCGCCGGCAACGGCGCGCCACGCGTCGGAATCGATTCGATCAGCAGTTGCGTATAGGGATGCGCCGCGTCGCGCCACAGTCGTTCACGCGGCAGCATTTCGACGATCTGGCCGAGATACATGACCGCGATGCGGTCGGCTAGATAGCCCACGGCCGCGAGGTCGTGACTGATGAAGAGGCAGGCAGTCCCGCGCTCGCGCTGCAGATCGGCGAGCAGATTCAGCACCTGTGCCTGCAGCGATACATCGAGTGCGGAGACCGGTTCGTCGCAGATCAGCACGTCGGGATCGAGACTGAGCGCGCGCGCGATGTTCACGCGCTGCCGCTGCCCGCCCGACAGTTCGTGCGGCATACGCTCCGCCAGGGCGGGTGCGAGTCCTACACGATGCAGCAGCGCGTCGACCCGCTCGCGCCGTTGCGCCCGCGTGCCGATGCGATGCACGTCGAGCGGCAGCGTCAACGCGCGGCGCACGGTCTTGCGCGGGTCGAGCGCGCTCAATGGGTCCTGGAACACCATCTGCATGCGCCTGCGCCACGGCAGCCATTGCGCCTGGGTCAAGCCGCCAAGGTCCTCGCCGTCCAGACGCACGGTGCCCGACGCCGGCTCGATCAGTCGCACGATGGCCTTGCCGAGCGAACTCTTGCCGCAGCCGGACTCGCCGACGAGTCCCAGGGTTTCGCCGCGCTCCACGCCGAGCGACAACGCGTCGATCGCGGTCAGCGCGCCGCGCCGCGTGTGATAGCGCACGCTCAGGCCGTCGACCTCAAGCAGCATGGCTCCTCCTGTCGTTCACGTGGTCGCCAACAGCGCGTGTATCCCGCACACAGCGCATGCCGCCTTCGCCGAGCGGCCGCCAGGCAGGCACGGCGTCACGGCAGACGGCATGTGCGAATTCGCAGCGCGGCGCGAAGGCACAACCGCCTGCCACGGCGCCAGGCGCCGGCACCGCGCCCGGAATCTCGGTCAGCCGTTCCCGCGCCGCGCTACGGCGTGGTCTCGCAGCGAGCAGACGCTGCGTGTACGGGTGGCGCGGATCGTCGAAGAGTTCGTGCACCGGCCGCTCTTCGATCTTGCGGCCGGCGTACATCACCGCGACGCGATGCGCGAGTTGTCCGACGATGCCAAGATCATGGGTAATCAGCAGCAGCGCCATGCCCGTCTGCTGCTGCAAGCTGCCGAGGAGCGCGAGAATCTGCGCCTGAATCGTGACATCGAGCGCGGTGGTGGGCTCGTCGGCGATCAGAAGGCGCGGCTGTCCCGCGAGCGCCATCGCGATCAGGACGCGCTGGCGCATACCGCCCGAAAGCCGGTGCGGATAATCATCGATGCGGCGTGCGGGTTCCGGTATGCCGACCTGTCGCAGCAGTTCGAGCGTTTCGCTGCGCGCCGCGCGACCGGTCAGGCCACGATGCAGACTCAGCGCTTCGCCGATCTGACGGCCAACCGTGCGCACCGGATTCAGCGCCGCCAGCGGGTCCTGGAAGATCATGCCGATGCTGCCGCCACGCAGCCGGCGCCACGACGCTTCCGGCAGGCGCGAAAGATCGGTGCCGTCGAAGCTCAGGCGGTTGGCGCTGACCCGCGTACGGCGGGTGTCGAGCAGGCCCATCAGGGCGAGTGCGGTCGTCGATTTGCCGCAACCCGATTCGCCGACCAGCGCGAGCGTTTCGCCCGGACGGATCGTCAACGACAGTTCGTCGACCGCAGGCGCGCCGCCGCTTGCGGCATCGAATGCGATGCTCAGACCGTCGACGTCTAGCAAGGGCGCGCCGCTCATCGCGCCCTTCTGCGATGCGGATTGGCGAGATCGTTCAGTCCATTGCCGATCAGGTTCAGGCTCAGCACCGTCACCAGCACGGCAAAGCCGGGGAGCGCGGTCATGTACCACGCGGTCTGCAGCGCCTCACGGCCCGATCCGATCATGCTGCCCCACGTAATCACGTTAGGATCGCCGAGCCCGAGGAACGACAGCACGGCTTCGGTCAGGATCGCGTTGCCCGCGAGGATCGAGATCATCACGATGGCCGTGGTCGCGACGTTCGGCAGCACATGCGTGACCACGATGCGCGGCCGGCTCATGCCGATCACGATCGCGGCCTGGACGTATTCCGCGCGGCCCACCCGAAGCGCTTCCGCCCGCACGAGGCGCGCGACCTGCGGCCAGTTGGTGAGCGCCACACCAATCACGATGGTCGTGACGCTCGGGTGCAGCACGACCACCATAACGATGGTGAAGAGGAGCGCCGGCATGGTCTGGAACAGTTCGGTGACACGCATGAGCAGATCGTCCACGAGGCCGCCGTAGAAGCCCGCCACCGCGCCGATCACGAGCCCGGCTGCGGCGGCAAGCAGCCCGGCCGCGACGCCGATTTCGAGCGACACGCGCGCTCCGTAGGCGATGCCGCTGAACATGTCGCGTCCCATCATGTCGGTACCGAGCGGAAACGCCGGGTCGGCGCCGGGCCAGGTGAACGGCGTGCCCACCATGTCGAGCGGATCGTTGTGCGTGAAGTACGACGCGCCGGCCGCAAGGACGCAGACCGCGAGCAGCAGCAACGCACCGATCGTCAAGCTGGGCGAATGCGTGACGTGCTGCCAGAGCCGCTGGCTCGTTCGCTGATGGGTCATCGGAACATCGCTCATCGCTCTACCTCGATGCGCGGGTCGAACCATCCGTAGGCAAGATCGACACTCAGATTGACGAGCAGCACCAGGACAGAACTGATGAAGAGAATGCCCAGCAGCAGATTCAGATCGCGCGAAGCGACCGCGTCGAGCGCCAGTTGTCCGAGACCCGGCCAGCTGAACACGGTTTCGATCGCGACCGACCCGCTGAAGAGCGCGCCGAATTGCAGCGCGGTCATCGTGACAATCGGCAGCAGTGCGTTTGGGATCACGTGCGAAACGATGGTCGCGATTCGCGAGGCGCCCTTCGCCCGCGCGGTGCGCACGAAGTCCAGGTGGCTCACTTCGAGCACCGATGCGCGCATCAACCGGGCATAGATGGCGACGTAGTACGCGGCGAGGCAAAACACCGGCAGCACCATATGCGCGGCGAGATCGCGGATATGCGGCCAGCCGGTCGCGGTCACACCCGGCGTGGCGATGCCGCCCGCCGGCAACCAGTGCAGACGCGCGGAGAACAGCACCATCAGCATGAGCCCGAGCCAGAACAGCGGTGTGGCGAAACCGAGCGTGGCGAGCACGGAAACCGCAATGTCGATCCAGCGGCGCCGCGACACGGCCGCCACAGTGCCGGCCGCACAGCCGAACAGTAGCGCGATCACGAGTGCGCCGACCATCAGCAGCGCCGTGGCAGGCAGACGGTCGAGAATCAACCGGAGCACCGATTCGTTGTAGCGGAACGACCACCCCAGATCGAGGTGAGCAATCCGGTTCAGGTACGCGAAAAACTGCATCGCGAGCGGCTGGTCCGTGCCGAACTGGTGGCGCAGCGCGGCCAGGTATTCGGGCGTCGCCGCGCCTGCCTCGCCCGCCATCACGTCGGCGAGATCGCCCGGCGCGAGCCGCAGGCAGAAGAAGTTCAGCACGGCTATGAGTATGACGAGCGGTATCGCCTGAACGAGCCGCCGCAGCGGATACGGCAGCGCGCGGCGCGGCTTGCCGGTCTCGCGCTTCGCGGCGCAGGCGGACAGGTCAGCCATGGGTGGCTGCGCCGACGTTCACGTCGTCGAGCGACGCATACACGCCGATCGGCGTGGTGTTGACGTTTTGCAGGTTGCGCGAATAGATGCGGAAGAACTTGAGTTCGGCGAGCGAGATCGACGGCAGGTCGCGCTGTGCGATCACTTGCAACTGATGGATCGCCTGGGTCCGCCTTTCGGCATCCTGCTCGGTCTGAATCGATTCGATCGTTTTGTCCATCTCCTCGGATGCGTACCCGGAGCCATTGCTCCATGCCGCGCCGCTGATGATGTTCTTCGACCAGAAGCGGCGAATCACGCCGATCTGCGGATCGGCGAACGCCGCATAGAACACGTTCATCGTGTCGAAGTCGTGGTCGGTGTAGATCTTGCGCAGATAGGTCGGCAGATCGTAGTTGACCAGGGTGACTTCGACGCCGATGCGCTTGAGTTGCTGCTGGATGAACTGTCCCGCGCGCTGAAAGTCTTCGCCGTAGGTATGGTTCAGATGGTTAAAGCGCATCCGCACACCGTCCGCGCCTCTTGGAAAGCCGGCGGCGTCCAGCAGCGCTTCAGCTTTTTGCGGGTCGTACGGGTATTGCGGTGTGTCAGCGGTATAGAAGCGCGCCTGGTAACTGGGTACAGGGCCAGTCGCGGGCGTGGCGAAGTCGTAGAAGACGGTTTTCGTCAGCAGCTTCAGGTTGATTGCATGGGCGATCGCCTGGCGCACTCGCACGTCCTGAAAGCGCTTCTGCCGCAGGTTGAAGTCCATGAAAAACATCGGCGCGTTCGAGCGCCAGCCCTTCGTATCGACGACGAGCGACGGATTCTGCTCAAGCCGGCGCGCTTCCACGAGCGATACCGGCGTGAGCGGCGCGTACTGCACGCTGCCATTCTGCAGGGCGATGCTGCGTGCACTCGCATCGGGAATTATGCGGAAGATCAGTTCGTCGACGCGCGGTTTGCCCTTGTCCCAGTAGTCCGGGTTTTTCGCGAGACGGATGTAGTTGCCGCGATTCCATTCCTTGAAGACGAACGCACCCGTGCCGACCGGCTTCGCGTTGTATGGATTGGTCAGCGGATCGGTACCGGCGTACAGATGCTTCGGGAAAATGAACGCGGACGAGGTATCGAGATACGACCAGATCACCGGCGAAGGTTGCGCGAGCCGGAACACGGCTGTGTGAGGATCGGGCGTGTCCACCGCAATGATCTGCGCAAAAGTTGGCCTCGCGATCGGGTGGACTTTCTTCGAGACTTCCATGATCGAGTACTGCACGTCCGCCGACGTGAACGGTGTACCGTCGTGCCATTTGACGTCGTCGCGCAGCCTGAAAGTGATCGTGCGGCGATCCGCCGATTCAGTCCACGAGGTCGCGAGTTGCGGCACGGGCCGGAACTGCTCGTCGTAGGTGATGAGCCCGTCGAACAGGTTGCTCGACACGACATTGGTCGGATTGGCCGGCGTCGAACCCGCGGCAAGACCGGCCGGCTCGGGCAAGGTATTGGCTACCAGCGTCGTGCCCGACGGCGTTGCAGCGACAGCTCCTGAGGCGAAGTCGCCAAACAGGCTGCCACCGATCACCGCACTGGCTCCGATCAGGAATTCTCTGCGTGTGGACATGAAGTTGAGCTCTTATCAAATCGGCCTATTCCATAAATAGGTCAATTTGTGCAATATTTCGGAATTACGATTCCGTTTTATTCTAGGGGTTGCCCCCTGGCCGCTCAACGAAGCAATTCATATATGCAATTCAGGTCACCCAGATTCGCCGCCGCATCCGGTGCCACGCGATGTGCCAGTCTTTCCGTCGAGGTCAGCCTGCGATGACGACCATCGACACCAGCAAATTGAGCCCGGGTGCACTCGCTGCCGAGCGGCGCGAACCAGAATCGGGCGCGCTGGCGCGCGGGCTCACGGTACTTGCGAGGCTCAATGAAGCGGCACGGCCAATGAGCCTTCAGGAGATAGGGGACAGCGTGGGACTCCCGGCCAGCACCTGCCATCGCCTGCTGCAGTCGCTGGATGCGGCCGGCTACGTCTATCGGGAAGGCGCGCTTTACTGCCCCACGCCAAAGGCTGCGTGCCCGCTGCCGCTCGAACATCCGCTGAACCGCCTGCGGCGCGACACGAGTCCGCTCATGCGCGAGCTCCAGGAGCGGCACGGGCCATCGGTGCTGCTCATCGCGTTTTTTGGCGACCGACGGGTCACCGTGGAGTGCGTCGCGGGCAACTACAGCGTGGCGCCCTACTTCGACACGACCGTCTCCGCGCCGCTGCATGTGTCGGTATCGGGAAAGATCCTGCTGAGTGACCGCACGTCCGCACAGCGCGATGCGCTGCTTGGGGCGGCGCCCTATCCGGCGCGCACTGCGGCCAGCATTCGGGATCGGGAGGCGCTATTCGCCGAACTGGATCTGGTTCGGCAGCGGGGATGGGCCATCAACGAGAACGAGAACGTCACCGGCATCAGTGCGATCGGCACGAGACTCGCGGCACCGTCGGGCCGCGCGCTGGGTGCGATCGTCCTCACCGGCCCGAGCCGCTTTTTCGCCAACGGCAACGAGGCGATGCGCGACGATCTGATGCGGGCGTCCGAGCTTCTGAATTCGACATCGCATGCCGTGCGGGCAATGGCGCAGTTCTTGGGGATCTAGTGTCGTGAGTTACAAGTTCGTTGAACAATTTGCTGCCTGTAGCACCGTGTAGCGAATGCCACAACATGAAGAGGCTGCAATGAGCGGCATACCCAAGGCGGAACTCGTGCTGAGCGAAGCGGGACGCGAGCAGCTCATGGCTCTGACGATACGCCGCAACACGGCGCAAGCGTTGGCATCTCGCGCGCGGATCGTGCTGAGCCGCGCCGAGTGCATCGACAACAACACGGTCGCGGCGAAACCGCGGGTCACCCACAGCGGGGAAAACGTCCTTTTGGTTCAGAAAATGGCGCTAGGAGGACGTCGATCCACCTGAGACGAGGCTTTGCGGGCCATCACGTTTGCCGCGACCAAAGCATATTTCAAGTCATTGATTGGTCGAAAGTTTTCTGTTGGAAGCGCCAGTATTGGCACGAGAAGTACGATGACCCCGAGACGCGCTGCGACCGCTAGCCCGTTCGGCGCAACGCGCGAGCTTGCCGGTCGATACGGCATGAGGCTCAGTGAGCGCGAGGGCGTCGATAGCCGCGGCGCCCTCGCCCGCGTTCGCCCAATCAATACATAGGTAACCTGAACAAATGATCGAACGCATCGTTTGATGCATGCCTCGTTGGCACCCTTGCATTAAGTATTCGCAGAAACCGCTCATATTGATCGCACGAAACATTGGTTGTGTCGTGCCTTCAGCAAATCTAGCCTTTTTGTTTTTGGACCGTTTGCCGCGCGATCCGCCAGCGCCGCACGTGCCTTCGACAACCGAGCGATTTCTTCATCCGATGTCCAACCTTCCTCCCGATTCGCCCAGCAACCCGCGCCGCCGTGCGGTCCTCGCCGCCGGTGCCGCCGTTGGCGTCGGCGCCGTCACTTACGGTATCTGGCGTACCACGTCCTCGTCCGGCAAGCCCGCCACGGCGGGCGCGGACGGCGGCACGCTCGTGGTCGGCTCCTACCAGGAACCGACTGTCTACGATCCCAACCACCAGTATTCGTGGGAGACGTACCGGATCGACCGGCACATCTACGAATCGCTGGTCGCCGAGGATCTGTCGAAGCCTGCCTCGGCGGGTCCGCCTCCACTGATTCCGGCGCTCGCGCAAAGCTGGGAGGTCAGTGACGACGCAACGACTTTCACGTTCCACCTGCGCCCCAACGTCAAATTCCACGATGGCACCGATTTCGACGCTCACGCGGTGGAGTTCAACGTGCGCCGCTTCAGCGACCCGGGCTTCGAGTACTACGACGTCAAGGCGAACGCGTTCATGAAGGCGGTGTACGGCGACCTCAAGTCGTTCGAGGTGCTGGACGACCACACGGTGCGCTACACGTTCAAGCATCCGTTTCGCGACTTCCTGCGCATGCTGCCGCAAGGCAACTACGTGTCGGGCATCTTCAGCCCGCAGGCGCTAAAGCAGTACGGTCAGGACGGCCTCGCCGAACATGCGACGGGCACGGGACCGTTCCGGCTCGTAAAGCGCGTGCACGGCGAGAAAACGGAGCTGGCGCGCAACGACCAGTACTGGGGGGCACGCGCGCCGCTCGCGCGTATCGTGTTCCGGCCGATCACGGACGATGCAACGCGGCTCGCGGCATTACAGGCCGGCGAAATCGACATTCTCACGCGCACCCCGGCCGACGCCGTGGAGACGCTGACGCAAAGCGGCTACGCCGTGCCCGAAAGCGCGCAGGCGGGCTTGCTCTATCTGGGCTGGAACTTCCGCAACCGCTTTGCGCAGCAGTTGCCCGTGCGTCAGGCGATCATCCAGGCGATCGATCGTGAGGGGCTCGCGAACACGCTCTTCAAGGGGCACGCGCGTGCCGCCTACAGCATCCTCAATCCGGGCAACACGGCGTTCGACGCGAACCAGCGCGACTACGCCTACAACCCCGAGGCCGCGAGAAAGCTGCTCGCCGATGCGGGCTTCAAGGACGGCGATATCCGCTTCACCATCGCCACCGACGAGGCGAATCAGCCCAGCATCGAATGGATTCAGCGCGACCTTGCCAAGGTCGGCATTCACGTCGACATCCTCTCGCAGGAATGGCTCACGTACACGTCGAACCTGCCGAAGCTCGCGCCGGAAATCGCGCTGATCACCATGGAGTGGGGCTTCGTCACGCCGCTATGGGTGCGCATCGTGTACCAGGGGTACGTCGTCGGGCGCGGCGGCGGTGATCTGGTCGGACCTGAACTGAAAGCGGCCGTCGAAGCCGCCTCGCAGGAAGTGGACGAGGCGAAGGCGATCGTCGCGTGGCAGCACGCGAACGGTCTGCTCCAGCAGCAGGCGGCGACGGTCCCGCTCGTGTCCTTCACGCGCTACTTCGCGACGAGCCCGAAGGTGAAAGGATTCAACGTGCCCGCGCAGAACTGGTACGACCTTGCCCGCGTTTCACTGTCGACATGATCCGCACGATCCTCCTGCGCCTGCTGCTGGCCATTCCGCTCTTCCTCGCGATCTCGGTGCTCGTGTTCGTGTCGGCGCACCTGGCGCCCGGGGACCCCATCTCGAACGCGCTCTCGGGCCAGGTGCCGCAGGCGGCCATTGATGCGCTACGCCACGCCTACGGGCTGGATCGCCCGCTCGCCGAGCAGTACTTCGTGTGGCTGGGCCATTTCCTCTCGGGGCGATGGGGCGATTCGATCATCTTCAAGGTGCCCGTGGCGAGCCTCCTCGCGCCGGCGTTCTACAACACGGCGCTGCTCACGGCCGCCGCCGTCGTGCTGTGCGTGGTGTTCGGCGTGGCGATCGGCGTGTTCGCGGGCTTGAGGCGCGGCACCCGCGCCGACGCCGTTTCCATGTTCGTGATCCAGCTCGGCCATAACGTGCCGATCTTCTGGCTCGGCCTCGCGCTCGTCTGGCTGTTCTCGCTCAAGCTGCACTGGCTGCCTTCGTCGGGCATCGCCGATCTGCGCGGCGACGGCGGCGCGCTCGATACGCTGCGCCACCTGGTGCTGCCCGCATTCTCGGCGGCCGTCATCTCGATGCTGATCCTCGCGCGCCTCGTCCGCTCCAGCGTCATCGAGATCGAGCGGGCGGACTACGTTCGCACCTTCCGCTCGCTGGGCTTTCCGCGCGGCACGCTGCTGCGCCGCCACGTGGGCCGCAACCTGCTTGCGCCCGTCGTCAACATGACGGGTCTGCAAATCGGCTATCTGCTTTCGGGCGTGATTCTCGTCGAGAACGTGTTCGCCTGGCCAGGCCTCGGCTCGCAGCTCTATGTGGCCGCGGCCGGACGCGACTATCCGCTCGAACAGGCGGGCGTCATGCTCGTTGCGGCGTGCTTCGTCGCCTGCAACCTCGCCACCGATATCGCGCTCGACCTGTTGAATCCCCGCCTGCGGGCCTGATGGCCTGAGCCTGGGTGCAACGCGTTTCAAGGATCCTCCCCATGCCGCAAGCCGATCTCTCCGCCGCGCCAATCGACGACACCTACGGCGCCGCCCCGCACGACGCGCTCGCCGAGCCGCCGCGCTGGCGCGATGCGTTGGCGCGCCTCGCCGCCAACCGGCTGGCCCTGGCGGGCATTGTCATCATCGCGCTGGCGGTGCTCGCCTCGCTGGCCGCGCCCTGGCTCGCGCCCTACGACCCGAACTACGCCGAACCCGCCGCGCGCCTCGCCGGCGTCGGCACGCCCGGCCACTGGCTGGGGCTCGACGTACAGGGCCGCGACATGACGAGCCGCCTGCTGTGGGGCGGCCGCACGTCGCTCGCGATCGTCGTCGCGTCGGTGTTCGCGGCCTGCGTGGCGAGCCTCGCGCTCGGGCTCTACGCCGGCTACTCGCGCGGCCTCGCCGCGATCGTCGTGATGCGCGTGACGGACCTGCTGTTCGCGTTCCCGATGATCCTGCTCGCCATCAACCTCGCCACCGTGTTCGGCGCGGGTCCGTTCACGGCGGCCGTGACCGTACTGTTCAGCGCCCTGCCTTATCTGACCCGCGTCGTATTCGCGAACGTGCGCGCCGAGCGCGAGCGCGAGTATGTCGAAGCGGCGCGCGCGCTGGGCGCTTCGACATTCGACATCGTCACGCGCGACATTCTGCCGAACGTGCTGACGCCGCTCGTCGTCTACGGCACGACCCTGTGCGGCGGGATGATCGTGTTTCTCGCGGGGCTCAGCTATCTCGGACTCGGCGTGCAGCCGCCCATGCCCGACTGGGGGCGCATGGTGAGCGAAGGCGCGAAAGTGATGCTGACCGGCGGCGCGCACGTTGCCACGCTGCCCGCCCTCGCGATCGTTGCCGTGTCGGTCGCCTTCAACTGGCTCGGCGACGGCCTGCGCGACGCGCTCGACCCGCAAGGCTGACGACCCGCCCTCCTCTTCGCACATCATGCCTCTGCTCGACATCGAACAACTCGAAGTGGATTTCACCGGCCCGCGCGGCGCCGAACCGGCCGTGCGCGGCGTAAGCCTCTCGCTCGACGCGGGCGAGATCGTCGCGCTGGTCGGCGAATCCGGTTCCGGCAAAAGCGTCACAGCCGCGGCGATCAACGGACTGCTGCCGCGCGGTGTGACGCGCGTGCGCGGCCGCATCGCCTTCGATGGCCAGCCGCTCGTCGGCCTCCCCGAAGCGCAACTCGAACGCTTGCGCGGCACGGGCGTCGCCACGATCTTCCAGAACCCGCTGAGCGCGCTCGATCCCACGCTACGCATCGGCGATCAACTCGCCGTCACGGCGCGCTTGCGCCACCCGCTCTCCCGCGCGCAGGCGCTTGCGCGCGCAACAGAAGCGCTCGCGGACGTCGGCATCGACGACCCGGCGCGCACGCTGCGCGCCTGGCCACACCAGTTGAGCGGCGGCATGCGCCAGCGCGTGATGATCGCGCTCGCCACGCTCAACCACCCGCGCCTGTTGATCGCCGACGAGCCGACCACCGCGCTCGACGCGGTCCTGCAGAAAGAGATACTCGGCCTGCTCAAGCGCCTGAACCGGGAACACGGCGTAGCGATCCTGATCATCACGCATGACTTTGGCGTGGTCGCCGAACTGAGCCAGCGCGTCGCGGTGATGCGCGCGGGCCAGATCGTCGAACAGGGCCGCACCGCGGACGTGCTCGCGGCCCCGAAGCATGCCTACACACGCAGCCTGATCGACGCCGTGCCCGAGATCGGCCTGCGCGCGCGCGATCCGTCGCCTTCGCGGCGGCTCGGTGTTGCCGGCGCGAGGCGCGCTGCGCCGGCACCGAAGCCGGACGCTGCGCCCGTGCTGCTCGAAGCGCGCGGCGTGTGCCGCACGTTCGTCACCGCGAGATCATGGCTGCCCTCGCGCACGCGCCGCTTCGACGCCGTGAGCGATGCCGGCTTCGAGGTAAGGCGCGGCGAGATCTTCGGCCTGATCGGCGCGTCCGGCTCGGGCAAGTCGACGCTTGCGCGCGTGATCGCGCAACTGCTGCCCGCAAGCGAAGGCACCGTGCGTTTCGACGGCGCGGACCTCGCGAAGCTGGACGGCGCCGCGCTCAAGGCATTTCGCCGGCGCTTCCAGTTCGTGTTCCAGGACAGCGCGTCGTCGCTCAATGCGCGCCGCACCTTGCTGGACCAACTGACCGATCCCGCGCTGCGGCTCAGCGTGGCGCACGACCGCGCGCACGCCCGCGAACTCGCCCAGGAAGCCCTCGAACGCGTGGGCCTCGAAGCGCGGCATCTGAGCCGTTATCCGCACGCGTTCTCGGGCGGCCAGCGGCAGCGCATCGGCATTGCGCGCGCGCTGGTCGTCAAGCCGGAATTCATCGTGCTCGACGAGCCGACGTCCGCGCTCGACGTCTCGATCCAGGCGCAGGTTCTGAACCTGCTGCTGGAGCTGCGCGAATCGCTCGGCCTCACTTATCTCTTCATCGGTCACAGCCTGCCCGTGATCGAATTCCTGTGCGACCGCGTAGCCGTGATGGAGCGCGGACGCATCATCGAAACGCTCGACGCGGCCAACTTGCGCGCCAACGCAAGGCACCCGTCGACGCTACGCCTGCTCGACGCGGTGCTGCCCGTGCGAGCGGCCGCACCCGCAGGCCGCGCCCCGCTCACGGAACTGCTTTCATGACCCGCCGCCGACTGATCTTCAACGCCTTCACCCACGTCACGCCCAACCATCATAGCCACGGCTACTGGCGGCACCCGGAAGGACGCGGCCAGCTCGAATACAAGCGTCTGCAACCGTGGATCGAACTCGCGAAGACGGTCGAGCGAGGCCGCTTCGATACGGTTTTTCTCGCCGACGTGGTGGGCGTCTACGACCGCTTTCGCGGCAACGGCGACACCGCGATCCGCACGGCGATGCAGTTCCCGAGCCTCGACCCCGCGAGTCTCGTCTCCGCGCTCGCGGCGGCCACCGAGCATGTGGGCTTCGCGGTAACGAGTTCGGTGATCCAGGACTATCCGTTCGACTTCGCACGCCGTATGTCGACGCTCGATCATCTGTCCGACGGGCGCGTCGCGTGGAATATCGTCACCTCGTATCTCGACAACGCCGCGCGCAATTTCGGCCACGACAAGCTCGAGGAGCACGACGAGCGCTACCGCTGGGCCGAGGAATACGTCGAGGTCGTCTACAAGCTGTGGGAAGCGAGCTGGGACGACGACGCGCGCGTCGCCGACTTCGAGCGCGGCGTATTCGCGGAGCCTTCGAAGGTGCGCAAGATCCTGCATCGCGGCGCACGTTATAGCGTGGAGGGGCCGCACCTCGCCGAGCCCTCGCCGCAGCGCACGCCGCTGCTGTTCCAGGCGGGCGGCTCGGAAGCGGGACGCACCTTCGCGGCGCGCCACGCCGAAGCGACCTTCATTGCGGCGCGCACGCCGGAAAGCGCCGCGAAGCATGTGGCCGATCTGCGTGCGCGGGCGCGCGCGTTCGGCCGCGACGGGGACGAGCTGAAGATCATCGTGTCGCTCGCACCCGTTATCGGCTCGACGGAACAGGAAGCGCAGGCGCGCCGCCGCGAGCTGAAGGAATGGCTGAGCGTCGAAGCGCTCCAGGCGTTCTATAGCGGCAGCCTCGGCGTCGATCTATCCGACATCGATCCGAACCGGCCGCTCTCCGAACTGCTGCTGACCAACCACGTGCGCGGCAACGTGCGGGCCTTCATCGAAGCCGCGCCGGACCGCACGGTTACGTTCGGCGACCTCCTGAAGGAGACCGTGTCGGCACGCTTCGCCGGCACGCCGGAACAGATTGCCGACGAAGTGCAGCGCTACGCCGACGCGGGCGTCGACGGCTTCAACGTCGTGCCGGTCACGACGCTCGGCTGGTGGACCGAGTTTGTCGATCACGTGGTGCCCGTGCTGCAAAAGCGCGGCCTGATGCAAACCGAGTACGCCCCCGGCACGCTGCGCGAAAAGATTCACGGGCGCGGTCCGAACCTGCCCGACCACCATCCGGCGCGCATGCTGCGCGAGGTGGTGCGCGGCGCCCCGCAGACGCTGGTGCACTGAGGGCTCGCGGCTATCCCGGCGACCCGCCTGGGCGAACCGCCCGGCCGATCACCACCGAGCGCTCACGCCGCGCTCGCCGGATCGCGCCAGCGCACGATCAGATCGACGGCCAGCGTGCACACGACGAACACGAAGGCCGCGAAGATCGTCGTGCCGATCACCACCGGAAAGTCGCCGTCGAGCGCCGAAGTCACCGCCAGCCGGCCCACGCCATCGAGCCCGAACATCTGCTCGGTGACGATCGCGCCGCCCATGATCGCGGCGAACTCCAGCGCGCCTAGCGCAAGCACCGGATTGAGCGCCGCCGACCATGCATGGCGCAGCAGCACCTGCCACTCCGGCACGCCCTTGGCGCGTGCGGTCCGCACGTAGTCGGCGCTCAGCACGTTGAGCATCTGCGCGCGCACGACGCGCTGGAAAATCCCCACTTCCGCGATCGACAAGGTCAGCCAGGGCAGCACGAGATGGCGCGCCCA
Source organism: Paraburkholderia nodosa (assembly GCF_001718195.1). GTDB lineage: Bacteria > Pseudomonadota > Gammaproteobacteria > Burkholderiales > Burkholderiaceae > Paraburkholderia > Paraburkholderia nodosa_A. The sequence goes on along the minus strand of NZ_MCNV01000005.1, from coordinate 250,865 downwards.
CTCGCCGATGCTTTCGCTGGGCGATACGTAGCCGCCTCCGGGAAAGAGGTGGATGCCGCGCAACGAAAGCTGGAAGAACAGGAAATACGAGGCGAGCACGCCGCTCAGGAAGGTAGGCACCGATAGCGCGGTATAAGCAAACGCGGCGAGTGCACGATCGAGCCACGACCCGGCGAAGCGCGCGGCGATCACGCCGAGCGCCACGGAAAACAGCACCGAAATCACCAGCGCGCCAGCCGCGAGGCAGAGCGTGACCGGCACCTTGGCGAGGATCAGTTCGGTGACGGGCGCCTGATGCCGGAACGAGTAGCCCATCGCGGGCGGCCAGTGCGCGAGCCCCATCGGCGCGCCCTGAATGTGGGGCCCGCGATAGACGTAGTAGGCGAGTTGGCGGTACCACGGTTCGTCGAGGCGCAGCGCATGGGCCACCGCATCTATCGTCTGCTGGTTCGCGTTGCGCGGCGCGAGCATGACGGCCGGGTCGCGATAGGCGATGCGCGTGATGAGGAAGGTGGCCAGCAGCACGATCAGCAGCGTCGAGATCGTTCTGAGCACCCGGAGGGAAAGGCTGTGCATACGGCGTACTCCTAACTGCGATTCGGGTCCAGCACTTCGCGCAGTCCCGAGCCCAGCGAGTTGAAGCCCACCACGATCAGAAACAACGTGATGCCGGGCCCGAGCAGGAACCACGGCTGCACCTGATACATGGACGAGCGCTGCGCGTCGGCGATCATGTTGCCAAGACTCGGGCTGGGCGCCTGGACCCCCACGCCGAGAAACGACAGCGTGGCTTCCGCGATGATGTTGGTCGGCAACTGCACGGCCCAGTACACGATCACCGCAGGCGCGATATTCGGCAGGATTTCGCGCCACACCACGCGCAGGCGCCCGGCGCCGGACATCGCGGCCGCCTCGACGAACGGTTGCTGCCGCAACGCCAGCGTGAGGCCGCGCGCGAGTCGCGCGAACGCGGTCCACGAGAAAAGCGCGATCACGATGACGACGAGGAATGCCGGGTCCACCACGCTCTCGCCATCGGCGCCGCGCGCGAACGCCAGCAGGCTCAGCGACGTGACGACGAATGGAAACGACAGCGCCACGTCGATCGCCTGCGAAAGAATGCGGTCCGTCGCGCCGCCCAGAAAACCGGCGGCGAGCCCGATCGCAGTGCCGAACATCATGGCGAGCGTCGTGGCCGGCAGCGCGATCAGCAAGGACAGGCGCGCGCCATAGAGCGTGCGAACGAGCACATCGCGACCGTTGTCGTCGGCGCCAAACGGAAAGGCGCGGCTCGGTCCGACCGGCAAGCCCATGTCGGAGAGCGCGGTGTCGCGGAACTGCTGGGTGGGACCGTGGCCCAGCCACGCAGCCGCGAGCGGCGCGGCCAGCGCCGCGCCCACCACGCACGCCACGATCAGCAGCCCCACCACCACCGCGCGCTCGCGCAGCAGCCGGCGCACGAGCCGCCAGGCGCCGTTCGCGGGGCGCTCACCCTGCCCGGCCGGCGTGATCGCCGGTGAGCTTCTAGACATGATCGACCTCCTCGAGATGCGATGAAAGAATCCGGCCGCGGCCAGGAATCGAAGCGACGAGGCGCTGCGTGTACGGATGCTGCGGGCGCGCGAGCACCTCGGCGGCCGGACCCGTTTCGACGATGCGGCCGCCTTCCAGCACGATCACGCGATCGCACAGTTCGCCCACTACGGCCAGATCGTGCGAGATGAACAGGAACGACACGCGCAGTGTTTCGCGCAACGAGCGCAAAAGCGCGACGATATGGCGTTGCGTCGTGAGATCGAGCGCCGAAACGGGCTCGTCGGCGACCACCACGCGCGGCTGGAGGGCCACTGCCCGCGCGATTGCCACGCGCTGACGCTGCCCGCCCGAAAGCTGCGCCGGATAACGGTCCAGCAAGCCGGCGGCAAGCCCAACGCGTTGTGCGAGCGCAGCTACGGCGTCGCGGATACGCGGCGCGGGCAACTCGCCTTGATTAACAAACGGCTCGGCCAGGATCGTCGCCACGCGCTGGCGCGGATTGAGCGAGCCGTACGGATCCTGGAACACCATCTGGATCGCCCGGCGCGTAGCGGCGTCGAGCCGCGGTGCGCCTCGGCCCGGTTCGGCATAGGTGTGCCCCGCGAGCTGGACACGCCCGCCATCCGGACGGTCGAAGCCAGCCACGATACGTCCGATGGTCGACTTGCCCGAACCCGATTCGCCCACGAGGCCAAGAATTTCGCCATCCTGAAGATCGAACGAGACATCCTGAAGCACGGTGCGGACGTGAGAGCGCCAACCCGCCCGGCTCGTGCGGCGGCGCTCGAGCGCTTCCACGCATAGCAACGGCGTGCCGGAAGCCGCCGCGCCGGTCACTGCGGCAGGCGCACGCGCCGGCTCTGCAACCGGCAGCGCAGCGGCGAGCAATTCGCGCGTGTACGCATGAGCCGGCGCACGGTACACCTCGCGCGCGTCGCCGTGTTCCACCACCGCGCCATGCCGCATCACGACGATGCGGTCAGCAATCTCGGAGACAAGCGCGAGATCGTGGCTCACGAAGACGAGTGCCGTGCCGTGCCGCTCCTGCAACTGCCGCAAGAGACGCACGATCGACGCCTGCACGGTGGCGTCGAGCGCGGTCGTTGGCTCGTCGGCGATCACGAGCGCGGGATCGAGCGCGATCGCCATCGCGATCATCACGCGCTGGCGCATCCCGCCCGAAAGCTGCCACGGGTAGTCGTCCACGCGCCGCTCAGGGTCGCGAATGCCGACTTCCTCCAGCAGCCCGATCGCGCGCTCGCGCAACGCGCGGCCGCGCATGGGCCGATGAACGCGAATCGCCTCGGCGATCTGCTCGCCCACGCGCTTGAGCGGATGCAGGTTGCTGCCGGGGTCTTGGGACACGTAGCCGATGCGCGCCCCACGCAGCGCGCGCAGCTTCGCACCAGGCAGATTCAGGATCTCGCGGCCTTCGAAGCGCACGCTGCCCGTGACCTGGGCGCCCGCCGGCAACAGCCCCAGCGCCGCGAGCAGCGATACGCTCTTGCCCGAACCCGACTCGCCGACCACGGCCAGCGTGCGTCCCGCCTCCGCCGCGAACGAAACGCCGTTGACCACCTGCGCGTGCGCGCCATGCGTGCCCTGCGTGGCGAAACTCACGCGCAGGTCGCTGACTTCGAAGAGCGCCATCGTCGCCGTCCGCCGGGTTCGTTACGGGTGCAGCGCGATGTTGGTCACGTCCGCCTGCACGGCGAGCGAGGACCAGACCCAGTTGGCCACGCGGTCGGACGTGATGGCCACCTTGCGCTTTTCAAAGAGCGGAATCCAGGGCAGGTCCGCCGAAACGAGCCGGTCGGCCTCGGTCCAGATCGGGCCGGGGTTCTCCGAGGGGAATGCCTTCGCGGCCAGCGCGTTCAGTTGCGGGTTGCGATAGCAAATCGCGTAGTTGTTGCCCTTGCCGCACGGCGAGGCGTCAGAGTCGAGCCAACCGCCCAGCAGCATGCGCGTGCTCGGGCCTTGCCAGTCAGGCGCGAACTGGGCGAGCGCGAGATCGTAGCGGCTCTTCGGGTCCTGCAAGTAGGCGAGGAATTGCGTCGGCGGAACGGGCAGCAGATTGATCTTGATGCCCGAGGCGGCCAGGTCTTCCTTGAGCGTGACCGCGATGGCCGAGAACTGCGCGTTCGCACGATAGGCGAGATCGAAGCTGAGACCATCGGGGTAGCCAGCCTGTGCGAGCAGCGCCTTCGCCTTTTTCGGGTCACCGCGGTCCTGCGGCGTCGCATAGGGATCGAACTTCTGGTAGCCGAGCGTGGTGGACGTGATGATCTGTCCGAGCGGCTCGGCGGCAATCGCCCCGCCCTGGGTCTGGACGATGTGCGCCTTGTTCACGCCATACGCGATCGCCTGGCGCACCTCGAGCTTGCGCAGCGCCGTTGCGCCCGGCCCCGCGGCCTCGGGGCGCGCGTTGACGACGATGAAATCCGCCGCGCCGCTATTCGAGGTGTGCAGTTGCGGGCTTTGCTGCAACTGGTAGGTGCGCAGCGTCGCGAGCGGCGGCACGTCAAGATACAGCGAGAGATCGGCAGCGCCCGTCTGGATCTTCTGCACGACCGCGTCCTCGCTATTGGACGTGAAGTCGATCACGATGCGATCGGCGTAGGCGCGCCGCGCCGGGTCGCCCGCGTGGTTGTAGTTCGGTACGCGCGCGAGCACGAGCTGCTGGCCGCTCGTGTACGACTGCACGTAGTACGGCCCGCTCGAGGAGAAATTGCTGCGGAACCCCTGCGAATCGGGGAAATAGCGCGACGCGACCTCTTCGGGCAGCGGCGTCACGAAGTTCATCGCGAGGATATTGAGGAAGTCGTAGTTGCGCGTGTCCGAACGCAGCACCAAGGTCTTGTCGTCCGGCGCGGAAACGCCGTCGATCTCATGCGTGTCGATGAACTTGCGCACCGCCGCCAGATCGCCGGTCGGTACTTGCGAAAATGCTTTGCAGTACTTCTCGAATCCCGAGAACGCGAGATTGAAGTAGTTGACGGCGGCCACCTGGCGGTTCGGATCGCAGAAACGCTTGATGGTGTACACGAAATCCTTCGCCACGATCGGGCGCTGCGTGGGCCCCGCATACGTGATGCCGTCGCGCAGGTGGAACGTGTAGGTCTTGCCGTCGGCGCTTATGTCCCAGGACTTCGCGAGATCGGGCACGATCTTCGTGTCGTCCTTCAGGTTCCCAGCCGCGCCCGGGTAGGTCACGAGCTGGCGCGTGACGGCGCGCAGAATCTCCCACGAATCGATGCTGTAACCGGTTTGTGGATCGAACGCGTCGATGTCGGGTTGCAGCGACGCAATGCGCAGCGTGCCGCCCGACGCCAGGGTGCCCGACGCGGCGGCCTGCGCGGCAGCGGCGTTCAAGCCGAGCGCGGCGAGCGCCGCAATGCCGGTCGCGAGCCGCGCGTAAGTACGAAAGGTTGCTTTCATGGTCGATCGATGATTTTTATGGAAAGGAAAACGAAACATCCGGCGCGGCACGCTCAGAAGCGTGTGCCGCAGAAGGGAGCCGGTTCGCAGGCGAACAGTGCGTCGAGCACGTCGATCACATGCGCGTCGCGTACCTCGACGCGCCCCGCCCGCACCATCTGCCACCAGCGCACGCCGCCGAGGAAAAGCGCCGCGAGCGTATCGACGCCAAGCAGCGCCTGCGCGGGTTCGCTCGCCGGCTCCGCGCCGTGCGCCGATATCCGGAAGCGTCCGCGGTTGCCGTCGAGCAGCGGGTCGACGACTTCGATGACTGCTGCGCCCTCGCCTCCCGCACGGCCGTAACGGCGTGCCTGCAGCGCCGCGCGCGTGTCGAGAATACGCAGCCACGTTTCGTCACTCGTCGCGCACACGCTAGCGTCCCGGCAGTTTTCGAGCAGCCAGCCGAGCGGCTCGTCGACAGGCGCGGCCGGAAACACGATGCGTTGTGCGATGTCGAGCGAGAGCAGATAGCCCAACAGGTCCGCGGAAGTCTGTGCGGACTCCGCCACGAAATCTTCGACAATCAGCGTCCGCTGGCGATCGCTGAACCAGCCGTCGCTTTCTCCCGCCCGGTAGCGCACATAGCCGTCCGGGCCGTCCATGCCCGCATGGGCGGCCACATAAACCGGCGTGGCCGAGCCGCGCTGGCGCAGTTCCGCGTGGGTCCACCAGTAGTCGGGGCGGCTGATCGCCCCCGCGCGCGACGGCGGATGCCGCCGGTAAACGTGCTGCATGGTGTCCCATTCGGCGCCGGGCGGGACGAGTTCCACCGCATCCGGCTGCGCGCGGACTCGCAGGCGTGCCTGACGCGTGTCGATCTCTGTCGTGGCCGAGAATGTCGCGACGCCATAGCCGAAGCGTCCGTACAGCCCGCCCGTCGAGGCACGCAGCGACGCCAGCACGTCGCCGCCCGCACGCGCCTCGCGTAGTTGCCGTTCGAGCAGCGCCTTCGCGACGCCACGGCGGCTCCATGATGGCTTCACGCCGACATGAGTGACCGCCGCGTGCGGCACGCGCGCGCCGCCTGGCACCGTGAGCGTGCCCGCGTAGGACTCGGTGGTGCCGATCAACAGTCCTTCATGGAACGCGCCGTAAGCGCGCCCCGGCTCACCGGTGGCGACAAGCCGCATGGCGTCGTCATCACTGAGTGCAGGCAGGCCAACCATGGCCGAGCGGAACAGCCGCAGCGCCGCGAGCCGTTCTTCGGCCGTGTGCAGCGCGCGCACCTCGATGCTCATCGCACGGGCTCCGCGTGCGCGCCGATGGGCACGAACGCCGACGTGTCGACGCGCTTTGCCGGGTGATCGTCCGCCACGTACGCGCCGCCCTGCGGAAACAGACGCTCGCGCAGCGTCGCGCCGCTGCGCGAACGCAGGCGTCCGCGCTGCCGCAGCACCGGCACGACCCACTCGATGAAATCGGCGAAGCTACCCGGCGTGACCGTATAGATCAGGTTGATGCCGTCGGTGCCGGTTGCTTCGAGCCATTGCTCGAGTTCGTCGGCGACGCGTTGCGGTCCACCCACGAGCGTCTTTGCGCGCCCGAAGCCGCCGCGCGGCGCGAGCGCTTCGCGCAGCGTCCAGCGCCGCCCCGAAGCGGGATCGTCGAACATGCGCAGCAAGGAGCGGTTCGAATTCGTATCGCGATACGCGACGGGCTCGTCGAGCGACTGCGTCGAGAAGTCGACGCCCGTGCTGGCCGAATAGTGCCCAACAGCACCCTCGACATTGAAATACTGGCGATAGTCGTCGGCCTTGCTGCGGGCTTCCTCATCGGTCGCGGCCGTGATCACGTTGACGCCGCTGATGAACTTCAGGGCCGCGGGGTCGCGCCCGCTTGCGGCGGCAGCCGCGCGGATCTGCTCGACATTGCGGCGGATGCCCGCAGCGTCGGCACCTGCCACGAACACCACTTCCGCGTGCCGTCCCGCGAATGCCTGGCCCCGCGGCGAGCCGCCGGCCTGGAACAGCAACGGCACACGCTGGGGGCTCGGCGCGGACACATGCGCGTCGGGCACGTCGAACCAGCGGCCGTGGTGATGAATCGCACGCACCCTCGCCGGGTCGGTGTAGACGCCGCCTTCGAACGCGGGATGAGCGGGCTCGCGCCGCACCGCGTCGTCTGCCCACGAGTGCTGCCAGAGCTTGTAGACGACTTCGAGAAACTCGTCCGCGATCTCGTAGCGGTCGTCATGCGCGATCTGCTGCTTGAGGCCCAGATTGCGCGCGGCGCTTTCGAGCTGCGACGTCACGACATTCCATGCCACGCGCCCTTTCGTCAGATGGTCGAGCGTCGTGAACTTGCGTGCGAGCAGATAGGGGTGCTCGTAGGTGGTCGAGACCGTCACGCCGAAGCCAAGCTGGCGCGTGGCCCCGGCCATGGCCGACACGAGCAGGAGCGGGTCGTTGACCGGCGATTGCGCGCCCGTGCGCAGCGACGCCTCGGCGCTGCCGCCGTAGACGTCGAGCAGGCCCAGGGCATCCGCGATGAACAATGTGTCGAAGCCGCCTTCGTCGAGCAGCTTTGCGAGGTCGGTCCAGTAGTCGACGTCCGTGTAGCGCCAGGTCTGGTCGTCGGGATGTCGCCACAGGCCGTAATTCAGATGCGACACCGTGTTCATCGTGAACGCGTTCAGGATGATCGGCTCTGCCATGATACTTTCCAGTGCTGATGAATCGTGTTGGCGAGCGCCGCGGTCGGCAAGCCTCCGGGCGCGCGGGGAGCGGACTATGCCTGCGCGACGCTCTGCGCCGCTTCGTCCGGGACGGCTTGCGGCGCGTGCGGGAGGCTGAAGCGCTCCTCGGGCGGCGCCGCGTTCAGATGGAAGTTGCCGATTGCGGCTTCGCGCTGCCCCGCCGGATTGTGCGAGGCGATCGTGCGCGCATTGCGCCAATGGCGGTCGAAGCGCCGCGTTTCGCTGGTCGCCGATGCACCGCCGACCTCGAACATCAGCGTGGTCGCCTCGAGCGTCTGCTCGATGACGATCTGCTGCGCCTCATACGCTTCGATGTCGAGCGCGATGTATTCGTCAGCGGTTTTGCCACCTTGTGCCTCACCTTCTGCGCGCCGTTCGTGCAGGCGTTCGAGCCCATGCGCCACCGCATCGACGATGGCTCGCGTCGAGTAGCCGAGGCTGGCGAGCCTGCCGACCACACGATGCACCAGCGGGTTGTCGCGCGGGCTCGATTGTCCGGCCACGCCGAAGGTCCGCGTGCGTCCCTGCACGAACTCGACGCTGTCGCGCAAGACCGCCTGCACGATACCTGCCAGCGTGGCTAGATGCACGGTCTGATAGAACGCGGTGAGCGACGAGTTGCGGCGAGGCTCCGAAGCGCGATAGCGCGAAATGATCGCGTCCGGTGTAACCGGTACACTCTCGAAACGCGTGGTGCCGCTCGCGGTGAGGCGCTGGCCGAAGCCATCCCAGTCGTCAAGCCGGCTCACGCCCGGGCTGTTCGCCGCAATGACGAGCGTGAGATCCGACTCGTCGTCGTGTGCCGCGACGCTCAGCCAGTCGGCATAAAGCGCCCCCGTGCTGTAATACTTCTCGCCATCGAGGCGCAATGCTCCGGTCGAAGCGTCGCGCCGCAGCACCGCCGAGTTATGCGTCTTGTTCGTGCGCTCGGAAGTCGCCGCGCCCAGCGTCTCGCCGGCGGCGATGCGTTCGAACCAGCGCGCGCGCTGGGTTTCATCGCGATCTTCCAGGCGGTATTCGATGAAACCGAAATGCGCGCGCAGGATTTGCGGCAGATTCGAATCGGCGGCGCCCAGCTTGCTCAGCTGGCGAAAGAATTGCGGCAGGGTGACACCGCCTCCGCCATAGCGGCGCGGCACGCGTAGCGCCGTGAAGCCTGTGTCCTTCAACCATTGCACAGGTTCATGGGCGAGCGCGCGTTGCTGTTCACGTTCAATCGCGCCCTGCGCGATGCGTTCATAGATCGGCTCGAAGCGCTCGTCGAGTTGCTCGTCGGTCAGGGGTGGCAGCGTCATTGCATATTCGGTGATGAACGATCCTGACGAGGATACGGTCCCTATCGTTGAGCTAGCAACGAATGAAAGCTGCTTTCTTTATCGCGGCATACGCAATCGTGGTGCATCAGCATACGCTCGCACATTACAGCGTCGCTTCATGCGCAGTAACGATTCACAGAACGTACCGTCGCTAGTTCTCCTCGATCGGCACGACTTGGAGCGATCAGCTAGCGGGATCGTCGCCAGCATCAATACAGAATTGCTGATAAAGCACGGCCATGACAGCAAGCGCCTGCGCACTCGCTACCGTGTAAAAGATGTTCTTGCCATCGCGTCGCGCGCTCACGAGACCTTTCTCACGAAGCACCGCCAACTGCTGCGAAAGCGTTGGCTGACGGATGTTGAGTTGGGTCTCGAGTTCGCCAACGGATAGCTCGCCTTGCGTCAAACGGCACATGACCAGCAAACGGTCGGGATTGGCAAGCACCTTGAGCAGGTCACAGGCGTTCGCCGCAGCGGCTTGCATGCTCGAAAGATCGAGAGTGGGATGCACGGAACTCATTGGGAAGCAATAATTTATCTTTTTATAATCTATCTGAAGCTTATTTGAATAACTTGGTTTGAGACGAATGCCCCTCTGAATAGACTCTGCCCCCGTTACCTAATACAAACACGAAACGGGGGGAAGCACATGAGTCTACAACGGAGCGCTCGCGCATTGATCGTCATGACGGTTGCAGCGCCGTCTTTTGCCTGGGCCACCAACGGCTATTTTTCCAATGGTTATGGCGTTGCATCGCAGGGGATGGCCGGGGTAGGCATTGGCTTGCCGCAGGACGCCCTTGCGGCTGCCGCCAACCCTGCCGGTATCGCATTCGTCGGCAACCGGTTCGACGGTGACGTGAGTCTGTTCATGCCAAAGCGAGGCGCCGAAGTCACAGGTAACGGATACGGGGTAGACGGTAGCTACTCTGGCAACAATCGCTCGATTTTCGCGCTGCCGGAGTTCGGTGTGACGTACCAGTTCCTCCCGAACGCGTACGCCGGCCTCGCACTCTACGCGAACGGTGGCCTGGATACCGGCTATGCACATAATCCGTTTCAATCTTTCGGCGCCACGGGGTCCGCAGGTGTCGACCTGGAGCAGGTGTTTCTGTCGCCAACGATCGCCTACAAACTGTTCGATCGTCACGCGTTCGGTATCGGCCTGAATATCGCTTATCAGCGCTTCACGGCGAGCGGACTGCAACCGTTCACGAGTCTTTCGGCCGCGCCGGGCAACGTGACGAATCAGGGCGCCGACTCGACGGTTGGCGTGGGCGTGCACCTTGGCTACACCGGTCAGATCACGCCGACAGTGACGCTCGGTGTGACATGGGCCTCAAAAATACGCGGTCGTTTCGACAACTACAAAGGTCTCTTCGCCAATGGAGGCTCGTTCGACATTCCGGAGAACTACGGCATCGGGTTATCTTGGAAGGTGACACCGTCCTGGACCGTTGCCGCCGACTTTCAGCGCATTCTGTACGGCAACGTGAATTCGATCGCGAATCCGCTGGCCAACCTGTTTGCCGGTAACGCGCTGGGTTCCTCCGACGGTCCCGGTTTCGGCTGGCGCAATACCAATGTGATCAAGATCGGCACCAGCTACGCAGCGACCTCTCATCTGACACTGCGCGCGGGCTATAGCCACTCGAGCCAGCCGGTGGCCAGCACCGAAACGTTCCTGAATATTCTTGCACCGGGCGTCGTGCAAGATCAGGCGACCGTCGGCGCCACGTGGACGACCGATGCGAAAACGTCGTTCGGTTTCTTCTACGGGCATGGGTTCAAGAAAACCGTGAATGGCACCGATTCGATTCCGGCGGCTTTCGGTGGCGGCAACGCCAACGTGCATCTGTCCGAGGACGTGGTGGGTCTCTCGGTCGGCAAACAATTCTAGAGCGCGGAATGTGAACGCCGATTGGCGCGCCATCGGCTATTCCACGAACGCGCGTTCGATCACGTAGTGACCGGGCGCGTTGTTCTTGCCCTCCACGAGACCCGCCTGCTTCAGCAGTTCGGTCGTGTCCCTCAGCATGGCCGTACTACCGCACAACATCACACGATCACTTTCAGGCGCGAACCGCTTGACGCCAAGGTCGATGAAGAGCTTGCCTGTGGCAATCAGGTCAGTGATGCGACCTTCGTTTTCGAACTCTTCGCGCGTAACCGTGGGATAGTAGACAAGCTTTTCCTTGATCACGTCCCCGAGGTATTCGTGGCCTGGTAGATCGTGCTTGATGTAATCCATATAAGCGAGTTCGCCTTTCAGGCGGCAGGTGTGTGTGAGAACAATCCGCTCGAAACGATCGTAGATGTCCGGATCACGGATGATCGACATGAACGGCGCGAGACCGGTACCTGTCGAGAGCATCCAGAGTGTTTTGCCGGGCAGCAGGTTGTCGGCCACCAGCGTCCCCGTGGGCTTTTTCCCAATCAGGATGTGGTCGCCGACCCGCAAATGCTGTAGCCGGGAAGTGAGCGGGCCGTCCTGCACCTTGATGCTAAAGAACTCGAGATGCTCTTCGTAGTTCGGGCTAACGATGCTATAGGCACGCGCGAGCGGCCTGCCGTCAACTTCGAGGCCGACCATCGTGAATTCGCCGTTGTTGAAACGCAGGCCCGGTTCGCGTGAACATGTGAAGCTGAACAGGGTGTCGGTCCAGTGGTGAACCGATTGGACCGTTGCGATGTGGTATTTGCTCATGTTCTATTGGCCTCGGTATCTCGGGGTCCATGCCGGCCTCGCCAGGAATGGCAGAGCCGTAATCATTCAGTGCACGCGCGCGCCCGTGAACTTGACTATATAAGGTGCGAGCAGCGAATGAAGCGAGCCCTCATGCTTGCCGGACACCTCTCGCTCCACGCACGCAAGCGCAACCGCGACCACGAGCACGGCGGCGAAGGTTCCGCGGCGCGCTCGCGCCGCATCGTCGCCCTGCCCGCCCCACACGCTGCCGCCAGGCCGTCCACGTCTAGCAAGACGATGCATGTTCGCCGCTCCTTGTTGCATTCGATAGTACGCAAGCCGTCATGATTCAGACCAGGTAATAAAGGTCGGACGGCTGCCGTGCGTCGATACGATCCGCGCAGTGCGCGCAGGCATTGCGCGCGCCGAGTTCTGCGTAGGCATGGCGCACGGCCCGCACGGTCGCCGACCACGTCTCGTCTTCTTCCGGGAAAAACCGCTCGGCTGGATACCAGTCCGTAAAACGCAGGCGCTTCAGCACTTCCCGAAACTCCGGTCGCAGGCCGGCAAGCAGTACGACTAGCCCCTCGCGCTGGGCATCACGCAGGAAATGCTCGATCCGCTCGATGCACACCACGTCCGGATTGCGCACGCGCTTGAACCGCAGGACGAGATACTGAATGCCCAGTTTCCGCGCGCTCGCTTTCAGCCTGTCCAGATAGCGATCGAGTTCCGGCGCCGCGCCAAAGAAAAACTCGCCTTCAAAGTCCCACACCGCGACGGCCGAGCATGGCGCATCCGCGGGCAGTTTCTCGCGCACCACGCCTTCCGGGCTCACCACCAGTTCGGACACCTTCAGACGCGAGGCGCGCGGCACGAACAGCACGATCGACAGCGCGACGCCGATGAGGATCGAAAACTCCACGCCGATCAGCAGCGCCGCCAGCACCGTGATGACGACAAGGCCGGCGTCATAGCGCGACGCCCGCAGCGTATAGCGCAGGCGTGCGACATCAACGAGGCGCAACGCCGTCACGAAGAGCAGCCCCGCCAGCGCCGCCTTCGGGATGTAACGGGTGAGCGGCGCAAGGAGCAGCACGGCGACCGCCACCACCGCTGCCATCATGACGCCCGACGCCCGCGTGCGTGCGCCGGCCTGGTAGTTGATCGCCGAGCGCGACAGCGAACCCGAACCCGGCAGGCAGCGAAAGAAGCCGCCCACGAGGTTTGCAGCGCCTTCCGCGAGGCACTGGCGGTTGTAGTCGAGCGGCTGGCGCGTGTGGTGCGCGATGGATTTGGCAATCGACAACGCTTCGAGCAGCCCGAGAAAGGCAATGGCCACCGCGCTCGACGAGAGCTGGCCAATCCAGCCCCACTGGATCACGGGGATGTGCGGCGTCGGCAGCCCCGCCTTCAAGGCGCCGATCACCGCCACGGCGGTATGGCCATCGTCGCCTTGCCGCGACCAACCCAGCGCATAAGCCGCCGCCGAAACGAGTATCAGCGTCACGAACATGTCGAGCTGCGGCAGGCGATAGCGGCGGATGGCCCGCCTGAGCAGCAGCGCCAGCACCACCGCCCCGGCGCTCAGCGCCAACGCATTCAGATTGACCGGATCGCCGTGCACGAGCGTGAGCCAGAGCCTGTAGAGGACGTGCTGATGGCCGTTGCCCTTTTCGCGCACGCCCAGCGCATTGCCGATCTGCCCGATCGCAAGCAGCGCAGCGGCCCCCGCCATGAAGCCGATGATGACCGACTCGGAGATCGATGGCTTCATCGCATTGTCATTTGCCGCGTGATCGGGATGGAACGAATTTGTTCTGCTATCCAAAGGAGCGCCGGTGGCACCCTTTCGGACGATAGAAAACAAAGGGCCCACCAAAAGGTGGGCCCGGAGCGGCTCGGGGTGCGCCTGGCCTTGCTAACGGCGCGTGGCCAGCCGTCTGAGGACTGACATCATCGAGTCCACTTCGTCACAGGTGTTGTAGAACGCCAGCGAGGGCCGCACCGTGGCCTCCAGTCCGTACCGTCGCAGGATAGGCTGGGCGCAGTGATGTCCGGCGCGCACCGCGATGCCCTCTTCGTTGAGCGCCTGACCGACCTCTTCCGGGCTGTAGCCTTTCATCACGAACGACAGCACGCTCGCCTTTTCGGCCGCGGTGCCGATCGGTCTCACCCCGGGAATGCGCGAGAGCGCATGCGTGGCATAGGCGAGCAGATCGTGCTCGTAGCGCGCCACATTCTCGATGCCGAGCCGCGTCAGGTAGTTGAGCGCCGCGCCGAGGCCAACGGCATCCGCGATATTGCCGGTGCCCGCCTCGAAGCGGCCTGGCGGCGGCTGGAACAGCGTGCGTTCGAACGTGACGTCGGAGATCATGTTGCCGCCGCCCTGCCACGGCGGCATGTCCTCGAGAAGCGCGCGTTTGGCATACACGACGCCGATGCCCGTCGGCCCGTAGATCTTGTGGCCCGAGAACACGAAGAAGTCGGCGTCCATTGCCTGCACGTCCACGCGCATGTGCGAAACCGATTGCGCGCCGTCCACCAGCGCCTTCGCGCCCACGCCGTGCGCCATCTCGACGATCTCCTTGACCGGCACTACCGTTCCCAGCGCATTCGACACTTGCGTCACCGCCACGATCTTCGTGCGGTCGCTGAGCAGCTTGCGATATTCCTCCAGTAGCACCTGGCCGGAGTCGTCGACGGGAATCACGCGCAGCGTCGCGCCTTTGTCCGACGCCAGTTGCTGCCACGGCACGATATTCGCGTGATGCTCCAGATGGGACAGCACGATTTCGTCGCCGGCCCCGACGTTCTGCACGCCCCACGACTTCGCGACGAGATTGATGGCCTCGGTCGTGCCCCGCACAAAAATGATCTCCTCGGCCGATGACGCACCGATAAAGCGCCGCACGGTCTCGCGCGCCTCTTCATAGGCATCGGTCGCGCGGCCCGCCAGCGTATGCGCGGCCCGGTGGATATTGGAATTTTCGTGGGCGTAGAACCAGGCAAGCCGGTCGATCACGGCTTGTGGCTTGTGGGTCGTCGCCGCATTGTCGAACCAGATCAGCTGCTTGCCGTTCACGCGCTCCTGCAGGATCGGAAAATCGCGCCGTACCGCGTTCACCTCGAACGGCGGATGCGCGGACGGCGCGAGCGGCGTCGCACCGTACTGCGCGTCCGCCGGGGCGCGTTGCCGTGCGTTCTCGAACACGTAGTGCGTATGCTGCCCGGTGCCCGCTGGCTCGCCTTGCACTTCGGACCCGCATCGCTGCCACGACACGAGGTCGAGCAGATCGCTTTCGGCGGGCAAACCGAACGCACGAGGGTCGGCGAGATCGTGGGGCGGGGCAACGATGCCCGGCGCGTCGCCGTGCCTGGCAAAGGTTGCGGCATCGACGAAGTAGAACGGCGACGCCGCCTGTCCCGCGGCGGGTACGGCCGCAGCGGGCCGCGTGCCGAGCCCGTTCGCCTGCGGCACGCCGAGTACGGCGCCGCCCGCCCGTGGTTCGAGCGCTGGCGCGATAGCCTGCACGTTGTCGGGAATGCCGTCCTGCGCGGCCGCATGCGGCAGCAGGGCGGGCGCTCGGTTGCCGAGCGAGAGCACGTGCGTCGGTGCCCCAGGCAGCAGATTGGCGCCGGGAACATAGCCTTGCGGCGGAGCCAAACCGGGCACGCCCGTGCCGGTACCTCCCGGTCCCGCCAGCGGCGAACCAGCGGGTGCCGGATTGCTCACGGAAGAAAGCAGCGGAGCCGCCGCGGGCAACCCGGAAGCGAGTCCGCCCACCGCACCGCTGCCGGCGGAAACGTCGGGGGCTGCGGCGCTGCCCGGCAGTGCCGAGAAGAACTCGTTCGCGAGGCGCGCGAGCTGCGCCGGATCCGGCAAACCGGCGGGCACGACGGGCACCGGCACGTCGGGCAATGCGCCGGCGCCCGTTGAATCAGCGATAGGTGTCGGCATAGTCGTGGTACTTGCCGATTTCCACTTCATCGAGGACCGCCAGCGCATCCGGCGTATGGACGGCCAGCGAGCAATACAGCGAGATCAGGTAGGACGCGATCGCCTGGTTGTTGATGCCCATGAAGCGCACCGATAGCCCCGGGCCCTGCTCGCCCGCCACGCCCGGCTGGTACAGGCCCACCACGCCCTGGCGCTTGTCGCCCACGCGCAGCAGGAGGATCTTGGTCTTGCCGTCGTCCACCGGCACCTTGTTGGAAGGAATGAGCGGAATGCCACGCCACGTGACGAACTGCGAGCCGAACAGGCTCACGGTCGGCGGCGGCACGCCGCGCCGCGTGCATTCGCGGCCGAACGCGGCGATCGCGAGCGGATGCGAGAGGAAGAACGCCGGCTCCTTCCAGACCTTCGTGAGCAGTTCGTCGAGATCGTCGGGCGTGGGCGAGCCGGTCAACGGAAAGATGCGCTGCTCTTCGTCGACATTGGCCAGCAGGCCATAGTCGGGATTGTTGATGAGCTGGCCTTCCTGCATCTCCTTGATCGTCTCGATCGCGAGGCGCAGTTGCTCCTTGATCTGGTCGTGCGGGCTGCTGTACAGGTCGGAAATACGCGTATGCACGTCGACGATCGTACTCACCGCATTCAGGAAGTACTCCCGCGGCTGCTCCTCATACGGTACGAAGGTTGTCGGCAGAACGCCCTCATCCTCGCGCGCGGTGCACGCCGCATGAACGGCCTCCGGGTCCTTCACGCGGTTCAATCGGTAAATGCCCGCCTCGACCGGCACCCACTGGAGCAGATGAACGAGCCAGCGTGGCGTGATGGTGGACAGTTGGGGAACGGTTTTGGTCGCATTGGCAAGCTGTCTTGCTGCGTTGTCCCCTAGCGCTGTCGGCCCGCCCGTAATCGTCGACATAGATGACTCCCGGTTCTTTAGAACGAATAGAGAAATGCATATGACGAAGGGTCATTATGGGTAGCACATCTGACCAGCGCAACGTGCTATAGACGACAAGCCTCCGGCGTGACCTCTTCATCGCGCGAACCGGGCGCGGTTTGCGGGGCGGCATCGCGCGCAGCTTGTGGCCTTCGCGGCGCGAGCAGTGCCGCCGCCGTCAGGCCGAACGCGCACGCCAGTTTGTCGAGCGTGATAAGCGATGCGATCACGGTGCCCCGCTCGACTTCACTGACGTAAGAGCGGCTCAAGCCCGCGAACTCCGCGAGCTGCTCCTGTGACCATGCATGGGCTTCGCGCAGTTGCCGCACGTACAGGCCGAAGTCTTTGACCAGCGTCCTCATGGGGAAACTCCTGGTGTGGCGACCGCCTCGTTGCGGGACTCGGCCTGCATCACGCGGACACCGGCCGGGACATCCTGCGTGATCCAGACATTGCCGCCGATCACGGCGCCACGGCCTATCGTCACACGCCCGAGTATGGTTGCTCCGGCGTAGATCACCACGTCATCTTCGACGATCGGGTGGCGCGCGCCGCCTTTCTCCAGATGGCCATTCGCGTCTCGCGGGAAGCGCTTCGCGCCGAGCGTCACGGCCTGGTAAATACGCACGCGCTCGCCGATCACCGAGGTCTCGCCGATCACGACGCCCGTGCCGTGGTCGATGAAGAACGACCCGCCGATCTGTGCCCCCGGATGGATGTCGATGCCAGTTTGCGCGTGTGCCAGCTCGGCGATCACGCGCGCCAGGAGCGGCAGCTCGAGCCGGTAAAGCGCATGCGCGAGCCGGTGGTGAATCATGGCCTGGATGCCGGGATAGCAGAGCAGGACCTCATCGACGCTACCCGCCGCCGGATCGCCTTGCCACGCGGCGAGCACATCCGTGTCGAGCTGCGAGCGGATCTCCGGCAGTTGCGCCGCGAAATCCCGCATGACGGCAAGGGCGCGCGCTTCGATGGCGTCGTGATCGCGCGGCCCGTGCCGCGCCTTGTGATGAAATTCCAGCCTCGCCTGCGCAAGAAGCGCGTGGAGCGAGGCATCGAGTGCATGCCCGATGTAGAAGTTCTCGGTTTCCTGACGCAAATTGGGCGGCCCGAGGCGCATCGGGAAGAGCACGCCCTTGAGCGTGCCGACGATATCGGCGAGCGCCTCTCGATCAGGCAGTTCGCGTTCGCCCTGGTCCAGCGAGCGGTGCTGCCCTTCCCTCCAGCGCTGACGCACGGCTTGCAGCGCCTGAACGACGTCCTCGACTCCGAATGCGGTCACGGCGTCCCCCTTATGCGAAAAGCGAAACAGTCTGCGACGCGGTGCGACCCTCACGCCCGCGTCAGTACGGGCCGAAATGGCATCACTCGTCGCGCATGGGGCGACGTAAAAGGTTGGCGGATTTGCGCGTTGGGCGCGGACGAGGCAACGAGATTGCGCGGACTTCTTGCTACGGCTATGTTGCTGCAGTCTTTAGACGACAGAATCGACTATGCGAGAACCTTCGAGAATTCTCAAGCGCTGTCAAAAACATTGCGTCGCGCGGAGCCGACGATGCAGGTTCGCATACGTTCGCGCATCGTGAGTCACGGCGCAAGCTGGTACCGGCGCCGTGAGCCACGCCGCCGCAATACCGCCTGTCCGTGGCGCAGAAGCGTACCTATTTTGGCTGCGCCACCGTGCGCAGCCATGGCTTCAGTGTCTTGAAGCCCTCTGGATATTTTTTCTTTGCATCCTCATCCGAGACGGAAGTCGGAATGATCACATCATCGCCCGGCTTCCAGTTCACCGGGGTGGCGACCGTATGCTTCGCGTTGAGCTGGAGGGCGTCGAGCAGCCGCAAAACCTCGTCGAAGTTGCGCCCGGCGCTCATCGGGTAGGTGAACGTCGCCTTGACCTTCTTGTCCGGTCCAAGGATAAACACGGCGCGGATGGTCGCATTGTCGACCGCGGTGCGCGGGCCGCCGCTCGCGTTGGGATGGATCATGTCGTAGAGCTTTGCAACTGCGAGGTCCGCGTCGCCAATCATCGGATAGTTGACCGCGGTGCCCTGCGTCTCTTCGATATCCTTCGCCCATTTGTGGTGGTCGTCGACCGGATCGATACTGAGCCCGATCACCTTGGTCCCGCGCTTGTCGAACTCGGGCTTGAGCTTGGCCATATAGCCCAGTTCGGTTGTGCATACCGGCGTGAAATCCTTCGGATGAGAAAACAGGATCGCCCACTGGTCTCCGATCCACTCGTGGAAGCGGATCGGTCCTTCGGTCGTCTGTGCGGTGAAATCAGGGGCTTCGTCGCCAATGCGGATGGACATGCTCAATCTCCTGTGGGTGAATGCACACAGCATCCTTCAACGTAGTAGCGTTTCCATCACCGGATTACAAGCATCCGGCGCCAGGAGAACCATCAACCTACCCGTGTGCGGCTTCGGAAGCCGGGTGGCGCCGGCTTCAACCCGAAGCGGTCCGGTCTTAGAAGAAATTGGGAAATGCTTAGGAGAACATTGAATTAGCTTTGGAGTAAGCCACGCAAACAACCCGGCAGCCATTGTGCCGAAAGCTCGACGGCCTGGCTAAGCCGGAACCAGCCCTCTTTCCTTGAGCCAGTCGTGATTGAAAAGACGGGCGCGGTAAAGTTCGCCGCGATCGCACAGAAGGGTGACGATCGTATGGCCCGGGCCCATCTCGCGGGCAAGCGTGACGGCGGCCGCCACATTGATGCCCGTTGAACCGCCCACGTAGAGGCCTTCTTCCCGCAGCAACCGGTAGACCATCGTGACGCATGACTGGTCATCAATCCGGCAGGCGTCGTCGATCGGCGTGCCCTCGAGATTTGCGGTGACGCGGCTGGAGCCGATTCCCTCGGTAATCGAGTTGCCATCCACCCGAATTTCGCCGGTCTTCACGAAGCTGTACAAGCCGCTGCCGTGCGGGTCCGCCAGAACGATCCGCACGGCAGGGTTCTTTTCCTTCAGGAAGCGGGCCACTCCGGCAAGCGTGCCACCCGTACCTGTGGCACAGACGAACGCATCGACAGTGCCGGCGGTATCCCGCTATATTTCCGGCCCCATCGTCTCGTAGTGCGCCTTGCGGTTGGCAAGGTTGTCGAACTGGTTCGCCCAGATCGCGCCGTCGAGTTCCTCTGCGAGCCTTCCAGCGATCTTCTGGTAATTGTTCGGATCTTTGTACGGGGCAGCCGGCACGGCGCGAACCTCGGCTCCCAGCACACGCAAGAGCTCCATTTTCGCGGGGGGACTGCGTGTCGGGAATGATGATCACGCAGCGATAGCCGCGCGCCGCGCAGATATGGGCGAGGCCGATGCCGGTATTGCCCGCCGTGCCCTCCACGACCGTGCCCCCGGGCTGCAGTTCGCCCCGCTGCTCGGCGTCCTCGATGATTGACAGCGCGGGGCGGTCCTTGACCGACCCGCCCGGGTTCATGAACTCGGCCTTGCCGAGAATCTCGCAACCGGTCTTCTCGCTGAGCCGTGCGAGCCTGATGAGCGGCGTGTCGCCGACGCACCCGACAAAACCGTTCCGCACGCGCATGGCTTCTCTCCCTATTTACCGCCGGCCTGACGAGACACCCCTGCCACACAGGAAGGATAGGCGATGACCCCATGTCCTTCCCAAGGCGTTTCGCTTCGCCTGGGTGAGTGAATTCGGGCAGGGCTGTTAGATAGTTGCGGCTAAGGAACGCTCGCTGCTGGATACGGGTCAGCCCTGCACACCCGGCTATGCCTTGGTGAGCGCGCGCCGGCATGAACGCGCCACCTGCGGACTTGGTGGCCTCACTGATCTTCGGTCACCGGTGCTCAACCGGCGCAGCGCTCGTACGCGTGCGCAACCGCCCGCCGGGCAGCCTCAAGATCCACAACAAAACGCAATTGCTCGAGCGCCCGCCCAAACGCCACGACGTTCGAGCGGACCGAATCCGCGTTTGCGTTCATGCCGGTGTGATTGAGCCGCACGATGTGCCTGGCGACGTCGCCGACCCCGGGCCCGAGTTCGGCACCGTAACGCTGAGCTTGCGCGATCAGTTCCCGACCGTCGACGCCCCGCGGCACCGGGGCCGACGTGACAATCGCCGAAGCGGCGTCATCGTGCGCGATCCACGGCAATACGCCGAGCGCCCGCAGTGCCGACCGGGTCGCGCGCGAGGCCTGCTGATGACGCCCGATCACGCGCTCCATCCCCTCGGCTTCGATACGGTCAATCGCCGCTTCCAGAGCCCAGAATTCCATCGCCGAAGGCGTTCCCGGCAACGCGGGCCTTCCACAGTCCAGCCAGTCTCGCTTGAGCGCCGCCAGGGACAGGCTCGAAGGCGCAAAGTCGGGCAGCGCGGCGACGTGGTCCCAGGCGCGCTGACCGAGTACGACCGCCGACACACCAGCGGGACCCGCAAGCGCCTTTTGCGGACCAATTACCGCGATATCGATTCCGAGTCCATCCACGTCGATGACATGCCCACCGATTGACGCGACGGCGTCGACAGCGAAAAGCGCATTGCGCGATTTTGCGAGCGCAGCCAGCTCCGCGAGCGGATTCAATGCGCCGTTGGACGATTCCGCGTGAACAGCGGCTACGATATCGACATGTTCCAGCATCTCGAGACATCTCGCGACGGCGGATGAATCGACGGGTTGTCCCATTGCCGCCACCACATCGTGGACGGTCGCACCGCCCCGCCGCAACCAGTTGCCAAACCATCTGCCATAGGGACTCGTCACGACATTGACGGCTACGAGCCCGTGCCTCGCGATACTCACGGCAACGGCCTCGAGCGCGAGCACCGCCTCAGCCTGAACGAACACGACGTCGGCAGACGTCTCCAGCAAGCGTTTGATGCGGTCGGCCAGCAGCGCATAGCCGTGACCCGGATAACGGGGCACATCGACGAGCCCATGCCGTCGAACGTTCGCATTGCGTGAACTCCGCGCTAAAAGGAAGAAAGTGACCAGGCGGCTGCATGCGGGAAAGGCGAAAAGCTTGGTGCAGCCTTACCCCTTTTTCAAATCCGTTGGCGCCAAGGCTTGCCGACCCCCTGGCGCACGCTGAACAACGGTACGCCGCGCGTGATCAGAAGAACAGCAATGAACGCAGTTCAATACTGTTTGGTGGCCGCGCGTTCGCGGACAGCGTCGCGCTGTCGAACACCGTATGCGCGCTCAACCGGGCGATCCCGTCGCCGGCTGAATCGTAGCCCTTGATTAACAGGCACTCGTCGGGCCGCATCAGGTGAAAGTAGTACCAGCAATGCCGCGGGTTGTGAACGACGGCATACGCCTCGCCAACCGTGTCCGGATAAACGAGATCCGAAGGCACGAGATCGTGTAGATCAATGCTGCGCGAGTCGCATAACGCTAGCGGCGACGACGTGACCTCGCTACGTACCGGCCTCCACAGGTTCACGATCGCGAAGCGCTGCTTCAGCAATGCCGCAGCCTCGTGCATCGGCAGAAGATCGCGCGCGCGACGCGGGCCGGACACGAATGTCTGATCGTTATGAACGTACCTCGACGCCTCGCGCAGGCCCGATTCATGGGATTGCGCACCACCACCGCGCACTACATGGTTAAAAATCACAACGCGCTTCGCGCCAGTCCACTGCTTGAGGATCGCCTCGCACTCCGGGTAGTAGACGCCCCTGATCAGCGTATCGGACGAAAAGTCATTAAGTGAACTTACGTGCCGGCGCAGTTCGAACCCGCAGCGATCGAGGGACGCTCCCCCCGGCGGTGGTTCCAGTCTCGCGTTGTGAACCAGAACCTCGTGCGGGCGGTAGGCGCCCGTTGGCCCTGGTCCGCCTGCCGGCGGGTCATAGGCGTACGTAGTGGGCCGCTCACCATCGGCGACGAAATAATTGAGACTCGCCGGCACCCGTACGGGTTGATCGATGACGATATCGCCCATTCCCCTCTCCGCTTCGCCCAGGCGCTTACGCTGGACGACGGCTGCCTCGGCTCACTCAGGCGGGATTTCCCCTGTCATGTTCAACGTGTCGAGCGTACAGCCCATATGAAAATAGCCGGCCCGTGCATACATGGCGATACGTTCCAGCCGCTCAGCTTCGTTCGGCCTTTCGCGCTGCCCTTCGCTCCCGGACGGCGCCGCATCATCGGGCTGGCCGCTGGCTCGAACCTGCCAGAAAGCCGCGGGCGCTAGCAGCACCCGCACGCAGATTGCCGTAAAACGAGACATGACGCACTCCGCACACCGCGCGATTTATCCAATCTAGTCACCGCGCCTGTGCAAGCCAAACAATCAATTCTGCGTTGCATATCCAACCGTTGCTACGGCGCGGCAATCAACCTTTGCCCACCCGATGAAAACTCGGCGGTACGGTGCCGTTCACGGCAAACGCGCCGACTTGCCGCCCGCGATACACGTGCGGGTTATGTGACGAGATGGTGCGCGCGTTGCGCGAGTAACGGTCGAGCCCTTCGGTGCGAAGCGTGGCCGATGCGCCGAGCGCGTCGAAGAGTTCCGTGCCCGCGTCGAGCACGAGCCGCGTGATCACCGGGACGGACTGGTCCACTTCGACGTGCGCCAGGGTGCGCGCCTCCTGATGCTGCGCTTCGCTCGCTGCCGGATCCCAGCTAACGCCCGCCATGACGGGCGCCGAAGCGACGAACGCCTTGCACCTCATCGCTGACGGCGCCGGAACATTTCACGAGCCGTACAGGCCGATGGCATAGAGATTGCCGACTTTGCTCAATCGAAACCAGTGCTGCTATCCAAGGGTAACAGCCATTATCCGGCATCCTCTCGCTCACCAACTCTATCGGCACGACCATTCCTGGATGCGTCATCATCGACCGCGTGTCGTCGACCGGCGGCAATGTGTGGCTAGCTCACCGTGTTCCGCCAAGGAGCAACGTCACTCAGGCCAGGTTCCGCACTGAGTCATTAAACGACGGAGCAGGAATCTAGTCGCGACCGTGTGATACGGCGCCAGCAAGCTTGACGGTGTCGACTTGATCGCGCGTTTACCACGCGTCGATATGTGCTTTCGGCGCGCCTTGCCTCAAGAAATGCGCGAGCGTCGCTTCGATCTGCGCCTGATCCACCGCCTGAGTGATGAACACCAGCCTCGTGCGCCGATCGTCATCAGGCCAACGCTCGAGACGCACCGGTTCATGCAGCAATTGCTGGACACCGTGGATGACGACCGGCTTGGTCTCGCCGGCGAACGAGCAAATCCCCTTGACCCGCAGGATCTGCTCACCGTAATAGGCGAGCAGTACGGTCAGTGCCATTTCCATGGCCTGCATCGGCAGGGGCTCATCAAAGGTCATCGAAAACGTGTGGATATCGGCATGTGCGTGCTTCTGGGCAGCGTGGTTAGCCAGTGGCTCGAACTGCCCCACGTCCTGTGCTTTCGGCCCAGTTAGCCATCCGTGCGTGAGCTGCGTGGGCGCCGCCCGCAACCAGTCAAATAGCGTGCGCGGAGTCAAAACGTCGAGAAGCTGCTGCGCGTCCAGTTCACCGTGCCGCACATGAATACATGTCACACCCGGATTGAGTTCTTCCAGCCGCGCCTGCAACTCGTCCATTGCGCGGGCGTCCACAAGATCGGGTTTCGTGATCAGCAGCCGATCAGCGGCGGCCACCTGCTGTCGCGCTTCGCTAAGGCGTGCCAGTTGCGCTGTACCGCGTGCTGCATCGACTGTCGCAAGGATACCGTCGAGCCCGATACGCCCTGCCAGCGCCTCATCGCCGAGCAGCTCGGACACGACTGGCCCCGGTCGAGCGAGCCCCGTCGTCTCGATCCACAAACGCTCAAACGGCGGAATCTCTCCTCGCTGACGACGCGCGAGCAGACCATCGACCGTACCCGCCAACTCGCCTCGCACACCGCAGCATAGGCAGCCGTTTTCAAGCAACGCGATCGTCTCGTCCCCGGTCGATTCGATCAGCAGATGATCGAGCCCGATCTCGCCAATCTCGTTGACCACGACCGCACACCGGCTCATTGCCGACTGCCGCAGGAGGCGGTTCAGCAGCGTGGTCTTCCCCGATCCGAGAAAGCCGGTCAGGATTGTGACCGGAATGGGATCAATCGACATTGGCCGCCTCAAATGCGCATCAGATCCTTGCCGACCACGATCTCGCCGTCGAAGTGCTTGCGCACGTCAGCGGCCCAGATTTCGTCAGTGAGCGAAGGATCGCCGCCCGGTACGAAGTGACTCAGCACCAGCGTCTTCACGCCCGCGGCCGCCGCGACTTTGCCGACCTGCCCGGTCGTCGTGTGCGCTTTGAGCAGGTGATCGAGCAGCGTCGGCGCGTTGTCCACGGTCTTCATCAGCTTCTCGAGCGCGGGCAGATACATGACCTCGTGCACCAGCACATCCGCGCCCTTCGCGAAACGCGCGAGGTCTTCGTCGTAGCGCGTGTCGCCTGAAAACACGACGGTACGATTGCGCGTTTCGAACCGGTACGCAAACGCGGGCTTGATCGTGTAGTGATCGACGAGCGTCGCTGTTACGCGCACCTGGTCGTTCTCCAGCACAACGCGAGGTGTATCGAATTCGTGAGTGTGGATCAGCGGCCTGAATGGTGGTCGGCCTTCTTCACGCGCGCGCACCTCGAGGTCGACTGCGTTCATGTCGACGAAATCGTCGACCATCCTCTCGAGGCGCGGTGGACCATATAGGTGGACGGGTGTGTTGAGCCCGCTCGCCCAGGCGAGGAACACGAGGTTGACGAGGTCCGCGTTGTGATCGGAATGATGATGCGTGAGGAAAATGTCGCGAATCGCGGGCAGTTTGATGCCGGCCTTCGTCAACTGTAGCGCGACGCCGTTGCCGCAATCGACAACGTAGGGTTGCCCGTCCACAAGCAGGACGTTGGCGGGCGCGGCCCGCAATGCCGACGGCGTCGGACCGCCTTTGGTGCCGAGGAGGATCAGCTGGGTGCCGCCTGGCGCACTGACCGCCGCATCACCGGAGCTGGCACCAGGCCGGGTGGCGCCAGCGGCACCGTCTGGCGTCTGCGCTTGCCCCAGCCACGGCAGCGATGCCGCGCTCGCAGCCGTCACGGCAACCCGCATGAAATCGCGGCGCGAACGTCCAAAAGGCAGATCACTCATCCACGCGTCTCCTGTCCGAATCGTGTTCAAAGGGGCAACGTAATGCTTCGCGATTGGAACACGACCATCCTTCGGCGGTTGGTTACCGCACCGGCGACATGCTCGCGTCAAACCGTCGATTTGTACCTGAAAAATGCTTCGAAAGCAAAATTGCCGCGTGCCGACGGAACGCGTGACGAGCCGATGGCCTAGGTGGCGAGTCGCGCGCTCAGGTTACGAATACGTCCGGGAGATCTCCGGCAAGCCCGTCGGCCGTCACGGAATGGTCAAGCGTGGGGTAGCCAATTTCGCGTTTCGAATAGCGTGCGAAACGACGTATTCGCCGGCATGACGGCACCCCGCGGTCACTGCATGCCAAGGCAGTGCTTCCATCGCAATGACGTCGACGACCTCTGCATAAATGCACAAATCAGATAACGGTATGAAAAATGGTTGGTTCTGGATCATTTGGCGTTTCCAGAGAATAGCCGCTCGGGGTATCGCTGCCGGACGTACGCGCCACATGGCGCCTGCGCCTCGGCAGAAACTGCTCACCGTCTTTCTACGTTTGGTCATCCGCCATGTTCCATTGCTTTACCCCGAAAGATCGGGTCAGCGGCCTTCTGCGCGCTTTGCTCGGCTCAACTGTGCTCTCTGCACTCACGCTGTTGGGTGCCGGCGCGGCGCACGCCGACAGCACGCTCGACCGCATCCACGAGCGCCACAAGGTCGTAGTCGGCGTGATCCTGTCTGGACCGCCGTTTGGCTCGCTCGATCCTGCCACGCAAAATCCCGTCGGATTCAACATCGACCTGGCGCAGAGCCTCGCCAGCCATCTGGGCGTCGCAATCGAGATGGTGCCGGTGCAGCCTTCGAATCGCGTGCAGTTCCTGCAGCAAGGCAAGGTCGATGCGCTGATCGCCAATATGGAGGTGACAAAGGAACGCGCCGAGATCCTGTCGTATCCGCCCACCCCGTTCGAAGAAATCGGCGGCGCGCTGATCACCCGCAAGGACAGCGGAATCAACTCGTGGAACGACCTGCGCGGCAAACCGGTATGTGTATCCCAAGGGAGTAACTATGCCAGGCCGCTGGCCGACGAGTACGGTGCGCAGGTGAAGGCGTTCCGCGGCCAGCCCGAATCGCTGCTCGCGCTGCGCGGCAACAACTGCGTCGCGGCAGTGCACGTCGCGCCCACGCTGCGTCTGCTCGTGGCGAAGAATCCGGACTGGAAGGACTATACGATTCCGGTGTCCAATGACCTGATTCCGTCACCTTCGGTGATCTGGGTTCGCAAGGGTGAAACCGACGCGCAGAATGCCTTCGAGAAGGTCGTGGAGGACTGGCACCGCAGCGGCTGGCTGATTGAAACCGAACGCAAAAATGGCATGCAGCCGTCACAGTCGGTGCTCGACCTGCACGCCCGCTTCAAGGCGAAGCCTGCATGAGCCCTGCGCCGCTCGAGGCGGCGGTAGCCGCGCTGAACCGCATCGGGCTCCACTACGGCTTCGTGCTTGACCCCGACGATCGGGCATCCTTTCTCCGTGGCATGGTCGTCACAATCGAGCTGGCGGCCGTCACCGCGCTCTTCAGCCTCGTCGCCGGCATTCTGCTCGCCTCGATGCTGGCGTCGCCACGGACCACGCTTGCCCGAATTGCGCGTGCGTTCATCGAACTCACGCGCAATACACCCACCCTCGTGCAGCTTTTCTGCGCTTTCCTCGTGCTCAACATGCTGCTGAGCGAAGCGCTGCGCCAGCTTGGCGGCAATCCGCTTACGCCGTTCATCTGGAGTGTCGTCGTTATCGCCGTGCACAAAGGCGCGTTTCATGCTGATGCCCTGCGCGCCGGCATCGAGGCCGTGCCGCACACAACGCTCGAGGCCGCTCAGGCACTCGGATACAGCCGGCGGCAGCGGTTCTGGCATATACAGCTGCCGCTCGCAGTGCGCTTCGCGCTTCCCACGCTCGTCAACAACACGGTCGATCTTGTGAAGATGACGACGATCGCATCGGCAATTGCCGTCGGCGAAGTCACGTACGCGTCGATCATGATCTGGACGCAGCGCGACAACGTGCTCGAACTGATGATCCTGATCCTGCTGTTCTTTGGCGTGCTGACGTTTGCGGTCAACGCCGCCGGCCGCTGGATCGAGCGTCGTTTAAGGATGCCCGGCTATGGCCACTGATCCGCTTGCCACACCCGAGGGCCCGTCACGCCGTCGGCCAGGGACGCTCGCAGCCCTGATCGCGGTGGCAGCGCTTCTCGCACTGGCCGAACGCGAGCTGGCCGCACATACGCACAACACCGCGCTTGCAGCACTCGTTACCTGGGCGCCGGCGCTCGGCAAGGCGCTGCTCGTCAACATAGGCATCAGCGTGCTTGCCATCGCCATCGGCACACTCACAGGTCTCGTGCTCGGACCCTTGCTGCTTTCCGCCCTAGTGCCCGTTCGCATCGCCGCGCGCGCCTACTTGCAGGTGTTTCGTAACGCGCCGCTGCTCGTGCTCATTTACTTTTCGACCTATGTGTTTCCATTCGAAATTCCGCTCGGCGCACACACGCTTCCCTTTCCCGACTGGTTCAAGGTGACGCTAGGCCTCGCGCTCCCGGCGAGCGCGAATGTGGCGGAAATTTTTCGCGGCGCGATCCAGTCGATTCCGCACGCTCAGTGGGATGCCGCGCGTTCGCTGGCGTTCCGCCGCGCCCAGGTGTACCGCTGGATCATCCTGCCGCAGTGCGTGAAGCGCATGCTGCCGCCCTGGATGAACCTGTATGCCAGTATCACAATGGGTACCGCACTTTCATCGCTCGTAGGCGTTCACGATCTGCTCGACACCGCACAGGTCGCGAGCAATACCGTGGCACGGACGGACTTCACCGTGCTGGTCTACTTCGCCGTGCTGGGTTTGTTCTTCGTTTACTGCTATCCGATCGCACGCTTCACGCGATACCTCGAAAAACATTATGCGTTCAGTTGAGTCCATCACACCAGCCCCGGCGGATTTGTCACGCCCCTCAACGACCGCCGCGACGGTTGACGCCCGTCGGCCACTTGTCAAGCTGCGCAACGTGCATTTGTCGTTCGGCGGCAACGCGGTCCTGAACGGCATCGATCTCGATGTCTTCCAGGGTCAGGCCGTATCGATCATCGGTCCGTCCGGCTCCGGCAAATCGACGATCCTGCGTTGCATCACCGGCCTGCTCAAGCCGCAAAGCGGCACGATCGAGGTGGACGGCACAAGGGTCGACCTGTTGAAGTCGGAGCGGGACGAGATCGCGTTACGCAAGCGTGTCGGGTTCGTGTTCCAGCAGTACAACCTCTTCCCCCATCTGAGTGTGCTCGACAATCTCGTGGCCGCGCCCGTCCGTATCCTCGGCCGCGACAAGGCGAGCGCGGTCCGCGACGCCAATGCACTGCTCGAAAAGGTACGCCTTGCCCACAAGGCGCACGCGTATCCCGGCGAACTCTCTGGCGGCCAGCAGCAGCGTGTGGCGATCGCTCGCGCGCTAGCGATGCGGCCGGACCTGATCCTGTTCGACGAGGTGACCTCTGCGCTCGATCCGGAAATGGTGGGGGAAGTGCTGAACGTGATTCGGGATCTGGTGAAGGACGGCATGACCTGCGTATTGGTGACGCACGAAATGCGCTTTGCCGAAGAGGTCAGCGATGCGGTGTTCTTCACGGAGGCCGGCCTGATCGTCGAACATGGCCGGGCAGAACAACTGTTTCACGAGCCGGCTAGCCCACGCACGCGCGCGTTCCTCACACGTTCGCTGGGCAACGTGCAGGAACGCGTCAGCCGGAACGGCGAGCGCACCCCAGTGCAGTTCGATCTGCACAAGTTCGCGGTTTGATTGCGGGATCCCCCTGCAGCGCAACGATGCGGCGCATGACGCGCCGCTCGCCTCACGTCGCGACGTAGCGGCTCGCCGGACGTGACAGCCCGAGATGGTCACGCAGCGTGGTGCCCGTGTACTCGGTTCGAAACAGGCCACGCCTGCGCAACTCGGGCACGACGAGCTCCGCAAAGTCATCGAGGCCACCCGGAAAGTATGGCGGCATGATGTTGAAACCGTCCGCGCCTTCGCCGACAAACCACTCTTCGAGCGCGTCCGCCACCTGGGTGGGCGTGCCCCACACGATCCGATGACCGCGTGCCCCCGCGACGAGATGATAGAGCTCGCGCAGTGTGAGGTTCTCGCGACGCGCAAGGTCGGTCAGCAGTTTCGCACGACTTTTAAGCTGGTCCGATTCGGGCAGGTCGGGCAAAGGCCCGTCGAGCGGGTACTTCGACACGTCGTGGCCAAGGCGATCTGAAAGCAGTGTCAAGGCGCCGGACGTGTCGGTCCATGCCTGCAACCGCGCATATTTGTCCTTCGCCTCCTGCTCGGTCCGACCGATCACGGGGAACACACCAGGCATCACGTGAAGCTGGTCGCCGTCACGGCCATACTTCGCGAGCCGGCCCTTCAGGTCGCGATAGAACGTGCGTGCTTCCTCCAGCGTCTGCTGCGCCGTGAAGACCACCTCGGCCGTGCGAGCCGCCAGTTCCTGCCCCGGCCCCGACGAACCCGCCTGAATGACCACCGGATGGCCCTGCGGCGGACGCGATGCATTCAATGGTCCCTTCACCGAGAAGAAGCGTCCCTCGTGGGCGAGGGTGTGCACCTTCGCGGGATCGAAGTACACGCCGCTGGTCTTGT
Source organism: Paraburkholderia nodosa (assembly GCF_001718195.1). Classification (GTDB taxonomy): domain Bacteria; phylum Pseudomonadota; class Gammaproteobacteria; order Burkholderiales; family Burkholderiaceae; genus Paraburkholderia; species Paraburkholderia nodosa_A. The sequence goes on along the minus strand of NZ_MCNV01000005.1, from coordinate 220,477 downwards.
CGCGCACGACAGCATCATCGTCCCAGCTGTCCCACAGGCCCTTGACGACATCAACGAACTCACCCGCCATCTCGTAGCGCAGTGCATGATCCGGGTGATTGCCACGCGTAAAGTTGGCCGCTGTGCGATCGTAGGAGGTCGTGACGACGTTCCACGCGGCGCGGCCGTTGCTCAGATGATCGAGCGACGCAAAGGCACGCGCGATGTGATAAGGCTCGCTATAGGTCGTCGACGCCGTCGCGGCAAGCCCTATATGACGGGTGCCCATTGCGAGCGCCGACAACAGGCAGAGCGGCTCGAAGCGCATCGCCATCGAAGGATGCGCGTCTGGGCCGCTCGTCAGCCCATCGGCCAGAAAGACCATGTCGAACTTCGCGCGCTCGGCGGTTTGCGTGATTCGCTGCATCAGCGCGAAATTTTCGCTGCCGGACTCCGCGTCCGGGTGCCGCCAGCCCGCCACATGATGCCCTGCCCCCTGAATGAAGAGGCCGAGGCGCATCTGGCGACGAGGGGAAGTGTGTTGGCTCATGCGTTGATCCGGGAAAAGGCTTGAAAGACGAAGGCGAGATCGTCGGCGCTCTGCATGGCTTCGACCGCAGTGGGCAATGTAAGCAGCGTGCGATCGTGCCGTACGGCATCAGCGAACTTTGCATGCAGGTCGGCAGCACTGACGAGGCGCCTAGTCGTGTGGCTCACGGCCTTGCCGTCCATGAGCGTAATGTCGACCGTCGAAAAACGGGTCGCCGGGTCCGTCGATGCACGGGGTGCCGTTTCATCGTGCCGCCGCACCACGCGCGCCGCAAGCGCGATCACATCCTGGCGCACCGGCTCATCGGCGAATGTCTCGACACCGGCCGCGCCGTCGATCAGTGCGGCGGCCAGCGCGTATTCAACGCTGAAACGAGCCTCGAGGCCGGTCTCGGGCAAGACCGAGGCGAGCGGCGTGTCGCCGCCAGGTGGAAACGTGACGGTAATCCGCTCGATGTTCGCCGCGTTCAAGTTGTACGTGTCGCGCAGTCGGAACGCCGCATCGAGTGCGTGATGCGTTGCGGTACAGCATGGCCATGGCTTGAAATACAGGCCGGGCGAAACGATTTGCCAGGGCGTGCCCCAGGCCTCGAGCACACGCGCGGGCTGTGCAGCGCCACCGCCAAACACCGAAAAGAAGCCCGTGGGACCATCGAGGGCGCCGGGCGCGCCCTGTAGGCCCGCTGCCGCCAGCTGAGCCGCCAGCAGGCCCGCGCGCGCCGCCTGCCCTGCGTGGAGCGGCTTCGCTTCGCTACCGAACTGAAGACGCAGTCCGGATGACTGGGTGGCGGCAAGACCGAGGGCGTTCTCTACGCCCGCCTTGCTCAGGCCCAACATGTGGGCGGCCGCTGCCGCGGCGCCGAGCGTACCGAGCGTCGCCGTGTTATGAAAACCTTGTTCGTAGTGACGGCTGCCGAGCGCGAGACCGAGACGCGCCATTGTCTCGACACCGACCACATATGCGGCCAGCAGTTCACGAGCGCTGCTGCGCCGTGTCTGCGCGAGTGCAAACAGCGCCGGCAGAAGCACGGCGCTCGGGTGACCGCGAACACTGCTGTGAACGTCGTCGTAGTCGAGCGCGTGGCCCGCATAGCCATTGAGGAGCGCTGCATCGAGCGCGGAGACCTCCTGCGCCAGCCCGATCGCTGCCGCTTCGCCACGGCTCGCCGGGGCAATCACTTCAAAAAGTTTGTGATATCCCGTATCGGCCGCACCCGCGAATGCGGCCGCCAGGTAGTCGAGCACACCGCGGCGCGCAGCGGCGATCGCCTCTGCGTCGTCAAACGGCGTCGCGCTGGCCACCCGGTCAGCCAACCCACTCGTAACGGGGTTCGGCGATGAATCAATAGCGAATTCGGATGAGGATGACATGTCACACAATGAATTTCTGAGGGCACGCGTGTGACGGTTGCTGCGCCAGTGCCGCACCGGCGAACTGCTGGGAGCCCCGTGACGGCCAGGCAAGCGCCCTTGACCGGCCCCGCAGCACGCACAATGCGCCACGGATGCTAAAGGAGGCAATGGAACGCCACAAAGAAGATTTCCTGCTTTGAATATCGCACTTTTTCCGATGCAAATATTGCAGCTTTCATCAAGAATCGATACTCAATGGGTCTATACTTTGGCCGCGGGAGCGCGCGGAAGCAAACAGACGATCTATATGACCGAATACTGCATTGCCAACGATTTGGCAAACGCCTAACAAGCCTTCGCCAGCTCGGAATCGATCGCCGCCACCAGCGCGGCATCGTCGGCTGCTACATTGGGCGCGAAGCGCGCCACCACCTTGCCCTCGCGGCTCACCAAAAATTTCTCAAAATTCCATAGCACGTCGGGCGCGGAATTCGGCTCGATGCCGTAACCCTTCAGCCGCTCGCGGAATGGGCCGTCTCCGATGGCCTGCGGCTGTGCTTGCGTCAAGGCTCGATACAGCGGATGCTGGTCCTCACCGACGACTGAAATCTTCGAGAACAGCGGAAACTTCACACCATAGGACACGGAGCAGAAGGATTGAATTTCCTCGTCTGTACCCGGCTCCTGGCCCTTAAAGTTGTTCGCCGGAAATGCAAGCACTTCGAGACCACGCTCGCGCTTACCTTCGTAAAGCGTTTCGAGGCCTTCGTACTGCGGCGTCAGCCCGCACTTCGAAGCCACGTTCACGACCAGCAGCACTTTGCCCTCGAAAGGACGCAGGGTCGTGGCGGCTCCATTGATCGCATTGACAGAAATGTCGTACAGCGTCGTGCTCATGTCGATATCCTCCCCCATTGACGGGTCGATGAAAAGGTCAGCAGCGCGTACGCCGCAGTGTCATCAGGATCCTGGCAGTTCCGTGAGCATTGCGTAGTGCGCAGCCACCGGCCGTCTGGGCAGCCCCGAGAACGGGCTCAGTACGTGGCCATAGGCAACGGTCTTGCCGATCCCATTGACGAGCAGCATGAAGATGATTTGCGAATCCTGCCGCAACACTGCCTCCGTCTCGATCGCATCGGCTAGCAGCGGTACGAGCGCACTGTGGTGAGGCCGTACCAGGCGCTCAATCAAAACGGCGAAACGCGCTCTGATCGCAATAAATATGTCCATGTCGGCGTAATCGTTCGATCCGTGCGAAATCTGGCGGTATCTGCGGGAAAGCATCATTTATTCAATGACTTGAAAAACCGTCGATTTCACAAATACCACGATCTGGAAAGGCCTCGCTACGCGCGGCAATGCACACGGCCACCGCCAAATTCTCCCCGGATCGAACGATTATCCCTATGCGAACTTTTCTTCGTCTTGTTACGCGAAAAACCGGAAGATATCACTCATTCGGAACTCAGTGGAAGCAGTGTTTTTCAGGTCAAAAGCCCGGCGGCGATTTGGCGCACCGTCTGGCCTCGCGTAAGCAGACGGGCACCGCGTCAACACGCAGCCGGCTTGCCGCGCTGGTCGATCCAGAGTCGAGCCCAGCGAGATGCATATGCGATGGCGTGATCGGATTCGAAAAAATAGTCGAGTGCTTCGAAAGAAAACGACAACTCATGCGCGGGTGCCCCGCTCTCAATGGTCAGGTTTGCCGCGTATAACCCGCTTGGCAACGCCTGCGCAGCCGGTTCAACGTTGTATCCCTTGTATCGCACGAAGGTTCCCTTGAAGACGCCCACGGACACGAGCGTCCGCAGCACTTCATCCTAGCGCGCGAATCGCGCGACACCAAAGAATGCTTTGGCGTTAGCAAATTAGGATTGGCATCACTTCGTCATCACGACGCGCTTCGCGACGTGGATCAGATTGTTCACGTTCGAACACCTGATTCATGACGACCGCAAAAGTTTCTCGTCGCGCTGAACCTGCGCAACCACAAGCCAGGGATCGGTGCGCCGAATCAGCTGTTCAGTAAGGACTCCGTCACGTAGCCGCCACTCCGAAATCTTGCAGGATGCCGGCTTCGCCGTTTCCGGTCGACCTCATGCCGCCACATATTTTCGAGATTCGTGATACGGTACGTACCGTTCGCCAAAGAACGCGTTCTCGGGGCGGGGTGCAATTCCCCACCGGCGGTAATGGTGCATCCATGATGGCCTAGCCCGCAAGCGCTCCGCTTCTACAGGCAATATGGCGTGATAGCGGAGGTCAGCAGACCCGGTTAGATTCCGGGGCCGACGGTACAGTCCGGATAAAAGAGAACAGGATAGCCTGCATCTTTCGCTGCGTGCGATGGGCATGGCGCTCCTTCGCCCTGTTCACACAAACAGGTTTAATCCATGAACACCTCTACCTCCATCGAAGCACAAGCAGGCATTGCACCTTCCGGCAAACGTCCGCGCATTGCTTTTGTCCAGGCTTGCTGGCACCGCGATATCGTCGACCAATGCAAGACTGCATTTATTGAGTCGATTCAAAAATATGGATACGTCGCCGAAGACATTGTCCTGTACGAAGTTGCCGGGGCATTCGAAATTCCGTTGCACGCGAAACGGCTTGCGCAAAGCGGCCAGTATTCGGCTGTCGTCGCCGCCGGCCTGATTGTCGACGGCGGTATCTACCGCCACGATTTTGTCGCCACGGCCGTTATCAACGGCCTCATGCAGGTACAACTGGAAACCGGTACGCCTGTGTTTTCCGCCGTGCTCACACCGCATCACTTCCACAGCGGGCAAGAGCACGTTGCTTTCTTTCGCGAGCACTTCTTCGTGAAGGGCGCCGAATCGGCGCATGCCTGCGCCGATACGGTGAACAAGCTTGCAATGTTGCCTGTGAGCTGAATCCGTCTCGGACGTGTTCGTCCCCGGCAACTCGTGCGTCCGGGGGGCGGCAACTGCGTTGCACGCTTCGTCCACACGCACCAGTTTCTGTATAGGGCGCTTGCGCGGCGCCACGAATACCCGTTGGTCAGATAGCCTGATCGTGGTGAACGTACCTCGCCGCGTCACTTCCGGTAGATTCGTCGGATTGCGCGCTACCCCGCATTACGTGGTCGAAGATATGCAGGCAGTCTCCACGTTCAATATCGCAGCAGCGTCGTTGGCCACCACGACATCACAACGTGAACCCGCCTTCTGAGCTGACCCGCCCTGCCCGATGACCCGGCGCTGCCGCCACGTGCCGGGCATCGCACGACGACTGTCCGTCAGGCGCCCGGCACATCAATCGACGAACGCGCGCTCGATCACGTAGTGACCTGGCGCGCTATTCTTGCCTTCAACGAGACCGGCCGCACTCAACAGCGTGGTCGTGTCCTTTAGCATCGCGGTACTGCCGCACAGCATTATGCGGTCGTTCTCCGGCGTGAATGCCGGAACGCCCAGATCCTCGAACAGCTTGCCTGACGCGATCAGATCAGTAATCCGGCCCTCGTTGTCGAACGCTTCGCGCGTGACAGTCGGGTAATAGACAAGCTTTTCCTTGATGATGTCGCCGAGGTATTCGTGACCTGGCAGATCGTGCCTGATGAAGTCCATGTACGCGAGCTCGCCCTTCAGGCGGCATGTATGCGTGAGGATGACGCGCTCGAAGCGCTCGTAAATATCTGGATCTCGTATGATCGACAGGAAGGGCGCAAGCCCCGTACCGGTCGACAACAGCCACAGTGTCTTGCCGGGCAGCAGGTTATCAACGATCAGCGTCCCGGTCGGCTTCCTGCCGATCAGCACGGTGTCTCCCACCTTCAGATGCTGCAGCCGCGACGTCAACGGGCCGTCCTGCACCTTGATGCTGAAGAACTCGAGGTGCTCCTCGTAATTCGGGCTGACAATGCTGTAGGCGCGCGCAAGCGCTTTGCCTTCGACATCAAGGCCAACCATCGTGAACTCCCCGTTGTTGAAACGAAGGCCCGGTTCACGTGTGCAGGTGAAGCTGAAAAGCGTCTCCGTCCAATGGTGGACGGATTGGACAGTGGCAGTATCGTATTTGCTCATCAATCGACTGGATTTCCGTGATGCGTCGCCAAAAATAGGGCAAGGCGCGGGAACGGTAGCCGTCATGCGCGCTGCCGCCCCGCGTTTGCGTTACTGGCGCGGCGCCAGAGCGCGCACGACGGACACCAGCGCATCGACTTCCGCGCAGGTGTTGTAGAACGCAAGCGATGGCCGCACGGTCGCTTCGAGGCCGAAGCGCCGCAGGATCGGCTGGGCGCAGTGATGCCCGGCGCGCACCGCGATGCCTTCGCGGCTCAATGCCTGCCCTACCTCCTCGGTCGTATAGCCCTTCAGCACGAACGAGAGCACGCTCGCCTTGTCGCGCGCCGTACCAATGAGCCGTACGCCCGGCACCGGTGCGAGCACGCTCGTTGCATACGCAAGCAGATCGTGCTCGTACCGCGCGATATTCTCGATGCCGATGCGGTTCACATAGTTGAGCGCCGCACCAAGTCCCACGGCATCGGCAATATTGCCGGTGCCGGCTTCGAAGCGCGCGGGCGCCCCATGAAACACGGTTTTCTCGAACGTGACGTCCTGGATCATGTTGCCACCGCCCTGCCATGGCGGCATGGCTTCGAGCACTTCGCGCTTGCCGTAGACGACGCCGATACCGGTTGGCCCATAGATCTTGTGGCCAGAGAACACGAAGAAGTCGGCGTCGAGCGCCTGCACGTCCACGCGCATGTGCGAGATCGACTGGGCACCGTCGACGAGCGCTCGCGCGCCCGCGCGATGCGCGAGCTCCACGATCTCCCGCACCGGCACCACCGTGCCGAGAGCGTTCGATACCTGCGTGACCGAAACGATCTTCGTGCGGTCGTTGAGCAGCTTGCGATACTCGTCCAGCAGCACCTGGCCCGAGTCGTCGACGGGAATCACGCGCAGCTTTGCACCCTTGAGCGCAGCGAGTTGCTGCCACGGCACGATGTTCGCGTGGTGCTCGAGGTGTGAGACGACGATCTCGTCGCCTTCGCCGACGTTCTGCACGCCCCACGACTTCGCGATCAGATTGATTGCCTCTGTCGTGCCGCGCACGAAAACGATCTCTTCGGGCGACGAAGCGCCGATGAAGCGCTGCACGGTCTTGCGCGCATGCTCGTAGGCGTCGGTTGCGCGCGCGGCCAGTGCATGCGCGGCGCGATGGATGTTCGAGTTCTCATGCGCGTAAAAGTACGCGAGCCGGTCGATGACGGTCTGCGGCTTGTGCGTCGTGGCGGCGTTATCGAACCAGACGAGCGGCTTGCCGTTCACACGCTCCTGCAGGATCGGAAAGTCGCGGCGCACGGCATTGACGTCGAAAGGCGGATGGGCACCGCGCAACCCGTCGGCCGAGGGCGCTGCGTTTTCGCGCCCCGCCAGAAAATAGCGGGCGGCACCATCGTGCGCGCCGTACTCCGGGCGATTAAGCGTGAGCAGCCCGCGCAACGCGTCGTCGCCTGGCAATCCGAATGCCTCGGGCGTTGCGCGGCCCTGCGCAGGTACCACGATCTCCTGTGCCTCGCGCTGCCAGCCGTGCCCAGCCGAATCCGTGAAATAGAACGGCGAGCGCTCGCCCGCGCCGGCTTTGGCCTCGGCGGAAACCGGTTCGGCCGCTGCATACGCTTGCGGCACGCCAAGCAGCGTGCCGCCCACGCGCGGCTCCTGCGCGGGCGCGATCGATACCGCGTTGTCCGGGAGGCCGTTCGTGGCGGCCGCGTGCGGCGCGAGCGCAGGCGCGCGGTTGCCGAGCGCGAGGACGTGCGTAGGCGCGGAAGGCGCGAGATTGGCCCCCGGCACCTTGCCTTGCAGCAGTTCCAGGCCCGGCACGCCAGTGCCCGTGCCGCCGGGCCCCGCGAGCGGCGAGCCAGCTGGCGCGGGATTGCTGAGCGACGCGAGTATCGGCGCGGCAGCCGGCAACGCGGAAGGCACGCCACCCACCGCGCCACTGCCTGCCGCCACGTGAGGTGCGCCCGCGCTGCCCGGCAGCGTACTGAAGAACTCGTTGGCGAGCCGCGCGAGTGTAGCGGGGTCCGGCAGTCCGCCCGGCAGCGGAGCGTGTGCGCCCGCTTGCGGCAGCGACGCCGGATTAGCGGTAGGTGTCAGGGTAGTCATGGTACTTGCCGATTTCCACGTCATCGAGGACGGCCAGCGCATCCGGCGAATGGACCGCGAGCGAGCAATACAGTGAGATCAGATACGACGCGATCGCCTGATTGTTGATCCCCATGAAGCGCACCGAAAGACCCGGCCCCTGCTCGCCCGCCACGCCGGGCTGATAGAGGCCAACCACGCCCTGGCGCTTGTCGCCCACGCGTAGCAGCAGGATCTTGGTCTTGCCGTCGGCGACCGGCACCTTGTCGGACGGAATCAGCGGAATGCCGCGCCACGTGAGGAACTGTAAGCCGAACAGGCTGACCGTCGGCGGCGGCACGCCGCGGCGCGTGCATTCACGGCCGAACGCGGCAATCGCGAGCGGATGGGTAAGGAAGAACGCGGGCTCTTTCCAGACCTTCGTGAGCAGTTCGTCGAGGTCGTCGGGCGTGGGCGCGCCCGTCAGCGGGAAAATGCGCTGCTCTTCCTCGACATTCGCCAGCAGGCCATAGTCGGGATTGTTGATGAGCTGGCTTTCCTGCAACTCCTTGATCGTCTCGATCGTGAGGCGCAGCTGTTCCTTGATCTGGTCGTGCGGGCTGCTGTAGAGGTCGGAAATACGCGTATGAACGTCGAGCACCGTGCTCACCGCGTTGAGGAAATACTCGCGCGGCTGCTCTTCGTACGGCACGAAGGTCGTGGGCAGCGTGCCTTCGTCTTCGCGCGCCGTGCAGGTAGCGCGCACTGCTTCGGGATCCTTAACGCGATTCAGACGATAGATGCCCGCTTCGACCGGCACCCATTGCAGCAAGTGCGTGAGCCAGCGTGGCGTGATCGTGGAAAGCTGCGGGACGGTCTTGGTGGCATTCGCCAGTTGCCGCGCGGCGTTGTCGCCAAGCGCGGTCTGGCTGCTCAGAGTCGTAGACATATAGGAGGGCTCCGGGTCCTTATAACGAAAACTGCATTGCTTATCACGACAGCAGATTATGGGAAGCCCTTATGCGCGGCTCAACCGGCTATAGGCGTCAAAGAACAGCAAAAGGCGCCATCGAACGGCAGCAGGCGGCGGTTGTGCAACGTCGTCCGGCACACGAAAAAACGTATGGAAAGTGCTTACCGATTCAGTTGCCGGCCCGGCAGCGCCACGGCGCTCGCCACGCCTGCCACCCCGCCGACGAGTAGCTCGCCGATGCTCACACCCAGCGCGTGCGAGAGCTTTTCCACGGTGACGATCGAAGCGATGGCCGTGCCGCGTTCGATTTCGCCGACATAGGTGCGGTTGAGCCCGGCATGCTCGGCGAGGCGCTCCTGCGACCATGCGTGCGCCTCGCGCAAACGTCGCACGGTGGCGCCGAAGTCGTGGACGATGGCGCTCATCGCGGCGCGTCCGCTGCTATCGCAAACGATGCGGGAGCGCCGGCCTCGGCGGACACGCTCGCAAGCGGCGCGCGAGTTTCGTGGCGCGAGATCGCCTGGGTGACGTGTGCGCCAGGCGGCACGCTCTCAGTCAGCCAGACGTTGCCGCCAATGACAGCGCCGCGGCCGAGCGTGACGCGCCCGAGAATCGTGGCGCCCGCGTAGATCACGACATCATCCTCGACGATGGGGTGCCGCGCGAGGCCCTTCTCGAGATTGCCAGCCGCGTCACGCGGAAACCGCTTCGCGCCGAGCGTGACGGCCTGGTACACACGAACCCGCTCGCCGATGATCGCCGTTTCTCCGATCACGACGCCCGTGCCATGATCGATGAAGAACGCGCTGCCGATCTGCGCGCCCGGATGGATGTCAATGCCGGTGGCCGCGTGCGCCAGCTCCGAAATGATGCGCGCGAGCAGCGGCAGCCCGAGCAGATACAGTTCGTGCGCAAACCGGTGATGCGTGATGGCGAGCACACCGGGGTAGCAGAGGAGCACCTCGTCCACGCTGCCCGCTGCGGGGTCACCGTTGAACGCGGCAAGCACGTCGGTGTCGAGCAGCGCGCGGATGGCCGGCAAGCGCTGGGCAAATGCGCGCACGGCAGCCAGTGCGCGCGCGTCGATTTCACCGGGGTTGGCCTCGACATGCCGCGCCTTGTAGCGCAGCTCGAGCCGCGCCTGCGCGAGCAGGGCGTGCAGTGCCGCGTCGAGCGCGTGGCCAACGTAGAAGTTCTCACTCTCCTGGCGCAGATCCGGCGGTCCGAGCCGCATGGGAAACAGCACGCCCTTGAGCGTTTCGATGACCTCGGCCAGCGCTTCGCGCGCCGGCAGATCACGCCCGCCCGGCTCCAGCGCGCGCCGCTGCAATTCGCGCCATTGTTGTCGAACGCCCTGCAGCGCGTCGACGATCTCAGCCACATGAAATACTGTCACGCCAGTTCTCTCTTCGTTATCCGTGTGAATGATCCGGCGCGCGGGTGAGCATGCCGTTCTAGTCCTGCACCCACGGCAGGCCATGAAAACGCCAGCCGTTGCTCAGGCCGCGATGCCCCGCCGCGTCCAGCTCGCCTTCGAAGCCTTCGGTTACGTTGAACACATGAAAAAAGCCCGCCCTGGCGGCCGCCTCCGCGGCCTGCGCCGAGCGGTTGCCGCTGCGGCACAGCAGCACGATCGCAGCGCTCTTACCCGTCTTCGCCTCCAGCTCACGCACGAAGCGCGGATTGCGTGTGAGGCTCGTGCCCGTGGCCCAGGCGACATGCAAGGTGCCTGGCGCGTGGCCAACGAACTTGCGCTCCTCGGCGGTGCGCACATCCACGAGCACCACCTCGCCTGCCTGGTGGAGCGCCCATGCCTGCTGCGGCGTCACGCTTCCCGCATAGGGCAGCCCGGCCGCTTGCGCGTTGCCGCGCGCCGCTACGAGATCCGCGTGCAGCGGCTTTTCCTGCAGTTCCACTGTCATCAGTGCCTCCATGTCATGTTGGCGGCACTCATCCGAACCGTTCGTGGGTTGCCGCCTTTAGCCATCAGGATTCGACTATGCGGGCACGGCCGCGCGCTTCCAACCAATTAAAACTGCTATCCAAATGGGAGCGCTCATTGGATGCAATTGCACCACTCTGAAAACGATTGCAGATGAATTCGGATTCGAGAGCCTTCGACCGTCTGGCGGACGGCCGGCGAGGAAAACCGCTGCGCGGGGATTTCCCTGATCTTTGCCTTCGTCGGTCGACGGGTAGTTCTTCGTCTTCGAGAGGATTGTTCGCCCACCTGGCGTACCCTTGAGCGCCGATCCGTGAATTCCTCGCTGGTAGGGGTGCCGTAAAGATTGGGCTTTATCGTACGTTTAGCGGCGATCTCGCCAGGCCACGGTCGTAGTCGCTCAAGACAGAAATAGGGAGCGCTCACAACCCTGCGGCAGGCGGACGGAGTGGCCCGTACCAGCGGAGCTGGAACTGCCTGTCGGGAGGGGGCGGTCGAGTGGCGTGCCGTCCTCGCGACTTCCAGTTAGATTTCCGTGTACACATACCGTTCTCCAAGGGGATGCCCCCTGGAGAACCCTGCCGGCTCCGACCGGTGGAGGCAACGCCGCGCGAGGCGCGGCTTTGCCCGTGCGCGACCAGCGCAACTGCATATCACGTATCGCCAGCGACGGGACGCACAACACTGCTGCTTGGGCGGTTGCGCACGCAACAGGTCAACACGACAATCATTCAGCCGTCCTGTAGTGCCCAGCCAAGGGGGCACAGCGATGAGCGAAACACGGGTTCGGATTTTTCCAGACGTTTCTGCTGTTCAGTGATCTCGAAAACGACGGCGACGCATTTGGCGCGCTCGTGCCGGTTTCTCAAACCATCGGCGCCAGCTGGAGGTGGACGACCCGCTCTGTGCCCGAAGCCGAACGGCCGGCACTGCTGGCCAGACTGCAGGACCCGGCTCGCGCAACGGAAGACGACCGCGAGCGGGCTGAGGCCTTCTCGATCAGGCCGCTGGGCCTCTTCCTCGCGCACGAGGGATCCTTCGTAGTTCTCCAAAGCCGTCGCTCAAGTGTTACGTGCCAGGAACATGGTGTAGAAGTCCGTTCTGCTTCAGGTTCCATACCGCGAGGGGGCCATCTCAAACGCCCGCCCCTTCCACTCGAAATTGCCTTCGCGGAAACGTTGCGCATTGTCGTGTGCAATACGGCGGTAAAGCTTCAACGCTGAACGGTCGTCAATGTCAGTAGTGTCCTCACCGAGATGTTCGCGCAGGAGTTCGCGCCTCAACGCTCGCACCCAATCGTGATCCCAGATAGCGGCGTTAATCTCGGTGTGTCCGGTTAGGGAATTTGAATGAAGGTTGCACGATCCGATCGTTGCCCATTTATCATCGACCAGCATGAGCTTGGCATGAACGTACACTTGGCCGCGACCGCCCCTGGAAATCGGAGCTGTGAGCCCGACGAGAGTGAAATTGTCATATTCGCCCAAGGCCTCGATTCGACTGAAAAATTCTCTGCGCTCGGCGGTTTGACGCCACTGGCGCACGTAGTCTTCAGGTTCGCCTGGAGCGAGGAAAACAACGTGTACCCCGCGTTTTAGTGCCCGCTCGATTTCAAGGGCGAACGCTGGGACTGGCAGGGCCTGATTTTCGATATAAATCGAACTGCGAGCTGCCCGGATTGCATTCAGATATTGATTTGAGATGGACTGCTCGCCGGCGCCAATGTCATAGGAAGTTCCGCCGGGAGTCGCATGACTGTTGTGATACCGGCCAGCGTGAACGTTACGTTGAATCTGTACCACGCTGTTGCCGGCAGATTCGGACGCACGCACGGGGAAAGAAAGCGTGTCTTGGTCGTCATGTGGCCACCTCCCATCGATCAAGTCCCGCTCGCTGGCCTCGTTCCACCTTTGAACGAAGTTGTGATGTACGTCGGTCGCGGAAGGGCCCGTCACTTCCACGTATACATCGTGCCTGCCTCCATCGCCAGTATTGTCCAGGTCAACTATATTGAACGTTGGGTTGATCCCGCCGATAAAGGCTGTCTCGGATCGATGACCAGCATCGATCAACCAAGACTTTTGGTGCTGACAGAATCCCTTGGGCGCGCGGTCCCAGCGGGCGCGAAAACGCGAGCTTCGCGCGCGAAGCATTTGAAAGTCCGCCTCCGTTCCGGCGAATACTTGCCCATACCGAGAACTTTCCAGATTGGGCCGCCAGAAAATGACGCGAACATCTACGCCTCGCGCGACTGCGCGGTCCAAAACGTCCAAGAAGGTACCGTGGCCATCGGGCATGTTGAAGTCGGCCAGAACGAATGCGACAGTCAGCCATACGCTGAGCTGCGCGTTATGCACAGCTTCGCAAATCCTTCTGAACGCCGGGCCGCTTTCGACGAGTGGTCTCAAACGGTTTCCAGCGCGGGCAGGGTATGAGCCGGGATTTACGAGCGGGATGTAGCTGATAATGTTTTCGACGACTGTCGATTTCGACGCTTCCACAGACGCTCCGTCGGATCAATTCGGGCCTTTATTAGCGATTGTCGGCGATTTCGGTTCGTCTATGAGTGACCAAAATTGGCGTTACCTGCACTTGAGCCGCTGACAGGGCGACCGTCCGGATTGGATCCGTCTATCGCCGGTTGCTGCATCCGCAGTCTCGGCGTTCGAATACCGTTTGCATGAGGCACTGATCGGCCAGAACTTGTCATTCGACTTTCGCCCTCAGATCGTAGACAATCGAAGATGAAGTCGGACCGTACAGCGGTAAAGCGCTGTCCGCCAGATCCCGAACTCACAGTTCTCGGAACGAAGTCTCTGTCGTAGTGCCGGTTCTCTTCACGGAAAATTTGAGGTGTTGCTTTGACAACGAGCAGGATCGATCAGCTTGTCCAAAAAATTGCCTCTTTGCAGCAGGAGTTGAATGATGAGCAATTTACGGAGCTTCGGCTGTATCGTCGTGATACTGCGATCTACGAACTGTCGAGTGCCGTCAATCATACACTCGCCTGCTGGTTGAGCGAGAACTATCGACCAATTGACATTCTTGTCGAGCGCGGCAGGAACTTCATACGCGAAACGCCTACCGAGAATCCAATCGCATTGGTGCACTACGCCCTTGCGGAAGAGTTCTTCGAGACTGTGCAGGCGGCCTTGGAAATGATTCCACGCGCGAAGGCATGAACACACCTGTTGTGTGAGTCGCGGGCCGGGGACGAACAGACACGTCAGGTCGTGGGACGCCGTGCGGCTATGAAGAGACGGTCGAGACAATTGCCTAGATTATTGACAATCCTTGAAACCATGAAGAATAACGTCCAATCTGGATAAAATAAAAATCACGCGATTGAGGACAATGCATGAGAATCGAAGTTGCCCCTGCCTCGGGGTATCCAGGTGTCTCGCTTCGGCAGCTCGAACGCTTTGATGTGGACGCCTGGTACGCATATATGGCGCTGCCGCATGTCGTCGAGCATACGAGTTGGAACTTGCATTCGCGAGCGGATCTCTTGCCCATGTTTGACGCATTGGAGTCGACCTCACCTGAGTCCATACGACGGCTCGCCATCGTGAGCAATGTTGATGAGGCGTTGATCGGTACGATCGGGTTCCACACCGTTTCCGCTGTAAACCGCACCGCCGAAATTGCCTACGACCTTTCACCGGAATACTGGGGGAGAGGAATTGCTAGCGCGGTTTGCAATGCCCTCACTACATGGTCCTTTGACACGTACAGTTTTGTTCGCGTCCAAGGCACTGTGTTGAAAAGCAATTCGCGTTCGGCGCAAGTTCTCCAGCGCTGCCAATATCGATATGAAGGTCTTCTTCGCAGTTATCGGATGGTACGTGGGATACCAGGAGACTTCGCTCTTTACTCGAGGCTGGCGGCCGATTGACATGGGCCACTGGTCGACCGCTTTCGGCCAGTCGGCATTGAGCCTGGAAAGTTCGCGAGGCGTGCTGCCGCACGCTCCGTCGCGATCCTGCGACGTTCGACAAACGATGAGATTTTTACTCGGGTTGCTTCAATAAGGGCCGGTGGGGCCGTACGCGGCGAACCGGATTCAAAAGGAGGATGGGGGTCATATTCCATCTGGAGTTGTACCTCCTGCGCCACCTGGTCGCCCGAAAGGTGGGCTAGTAGGGTCAGGGCGAAGTCAATGCCGGATGTCACGCCTGCACCCGTAATACGGTTCCGGTCTCGCACTACGCGCTCGTGCACCGGTTCCGCTCCAAGCAGGCTCAACTGATCAATGGACGACCAATGGCAAGTGGCCCGGAAACCCGTGAGCAGCCCAGCCGCACCCAGCACAAGTGATCCCGTACAGACGGAGGTAATCAGGCTGCAGCCTAGAGCGATCCGCCGAAGGAATTGCAGGGTAACGTCGTCATCCATAAGTTCGACTTGACCAGGACCACCGGGAACGCAGATTACATCCAGCCTTGGGCAATCGTTGAACGTGGTCGTTGGTAAAATGCTGAGACCCCGGTCAGACGGTACAGGATCGAGTGTCTTCCACAGCAAGTGGACTTCGGCACCGGGCATTCGTCCAAACACTTCTGCCGGTCCAGTCAGATCAAGTTGCGTCAGCCTTGGAAAGAGAACAAGGCCGATCCGGGTGTTTTCACTATTCACGAGGGCTTCCAGAGATAAAGGAACGTCATACATCGTGAAGGATGCTAGCCTTCAGCGACATTCACCGCTTGACGTTACACGATATCGTCCCGCCCGCTTTATCAAAAAATCCGGATAGCATTTCGGCGCTGGATATATGAATGGTGCTTATTTTGTCGAGAGCTTCGTCCAGCTAGTCTGGAAGACGGCCAATGAACGGCCGTTGTCCGGAAAGTTGACCGACGGCTTCGGGTCGGTTATGCATGTTGCAAGAGACGTGCGCCGGGCGCGAGCGGCGTGCCCGGTCGTGGGACGCAGTGCGGTGCGGCCACAATGCGACGTTCGATGCACGCACATGGATCGTCGACAATGTTCCAAGACGCCTTGCCGGTATCCGCAAGTGCACAGATTCATTATCAAGGTTAGAGTTATTGCCTCGGCTAAACAACTGATCGAAGGCAAACATGAAGTGGCCATCTGCTTTTAGCGGGTCCAAGATTGCCCTTTTCAAGGGGCGTGAAATCCTTGTCTATCGCCGAGACGATAAGCCGGGGATTCCTTTTCCGGGATTGTGGGATTTGCCCGGGGGGGGCCGAGAAGGAGATGAGACCCCAGAGGAATGCGCCTTTCGTGAGGTCTTCGAAGAATTCGGAATAAGCATAAAAGCTAATCGGATTTACTGGTCGAAATCCTATCCCGCAGCTTCCCCGAATGGACTTCCACAATGTTTTTTTGCTGGATGGCTTACAAATACGGATGTCGCCGCGATACGTTTCGGCGATGAGGGGCAAGCGTGGTCACTCATGGACGTGGGAGCTTACTTGCGGCTCCCGGACGCAATTAGCACGCTCCAACAGCGCGTCTCAGAATACCTTGAGATTCAAGCCGTACGCGCGACGGAATGACCGCTCTGGACCGTTGTAATCGTCCCTTCAGGGTTGTGATGTGAGCCTGCCGCATCGCTCTGAAACGGCCATTGAGAGCCGCCGCTCACGCAAGTAAAGTTGTATCTACCGTTGTGCGGCGCGCAATTTCTCGCTGCGGGGCTCCTGGCAAGGCTGAAGCGGCAGTTTCCATTGCAAGTAAAGTTGTGTCTATCGTCGAGCCGGCCGTCAAGTAAAGTTGTATCGCGTTGCGCGAAATCAACTAATCTTGTGTCGTAAAGGTCGACGCGACGGCGGAGGCTCCGATGACACGGCGTTCGCGACTGGAAATACGGAGCAGCCTGTCCGCGGATGGTGGGGTGCCCTGCGACGGTGAACTCGCCAGTTGGCCGGCGGTTGATGTGCTCGCGCTCTCCCCTGAGCGACAGACGCTGTACCTGCGTCGCGAACGGGCCATCCGTCTCTATCTCGATGGTGCGTCGGATATCCAGATCCGGTCGATCTGCGGCATGGGGCGCGGCCAGGCCTACCGGCTGCTCAGGGAGCGCTGCCTGAGGCAACACCCGGATGGACGCGTCTTCGGCTGGCGCGGCCTGCTGCCCCACTCTCACACCAAGGCCTACGAACGTAAGACTCCCCTGAAACCCGACGTCTGGGGTAGTGGCGCCGTGGGCGCGTTGCAATGGGCCTTCGAGTGTCCTTCCGGCCGCGGACTTGAGGAGCGTCTGCGCGCGCGGATTCTTGGCAAGCGACCAGAGCTTGAGGCATCGCGCAGGCCTCGCATGGCCATCTTCCGGTGGTTCATCGCCGAAATGCGTGAGCGTGGCTTCGAGCGCCGCGGCGAATGGCCCTTCAATGTTGACCGGCGCGGCTACGTGACGATCGGCACCTACATTGATGCAGTCCTCGCAGAGAATCCCTCGCGCGCAAGGCAGGCCGCCGGCGGAGACGAAGCTGTCAGGAAGGCGCGAAGCGGAGACGGTACGCGACGCCCGGAGCTGCTACCGTTCGAACGTGTGGAGTGCGATGCCCACAAGCTTGATGCGCGTATGCTGGTGCTCGTCCCCTCACCGCATGGCGGGACCGAGCCGCGCATGATCCATCGTGTGTGGGTCATCGTGTTGATCGAAGTCGTCTCGCGCGCCGTGCTCGGCTATCACCTTTGTCTGCGTCGCGAATGTTCGGCCGAAGACGTACTGCGCGCGATCCGAACAGCACTTGTTCCCTGGATCCCCCGCGAACTGCAATTCGGTCAGGATGCCTATGTTTCTGGCGCCGGCCTACCCTCCTTCCACATTCCGCAGCTGACCGGTGCCTGCTGGGACGAGTTCAGTGTCGACGGCGCGCTCGCCAACGTCTGCCAACGCGTCGAGGATGTCTTACGCGAGGTCGTGGGTGCGCGGATCGTCAAGCCACAGGACCCCGCAAGTTACAGTTGCCGACGTACCAAGGACGATCGCCCCTACATCGAGTCGTTCTTCGGGCGTCTCGCCAGTGGTGGCTTTCACCAGCTATCGATTACCACCGGCAGTTCCCCTGCCGACAAGCGCGGCCACGACCCCGAGGCCGCAACGTTCGCCACACAGTTCCAGCTCGAATATGCGCAGGAACTGCTGGATACGCTGATCGCGAACTACAACGCGACGCCGCATTCGGGCCTCGGATACCGTAGCCCGCTCGAACAGCTGCAGTTGCTGGTCGCGAATGGTTCGATGGCGTTTCGCACGGCTGATCCAGGCGCGGTGCGACGCATGGTCTGCGCGCGCAGGCTCTGCACGCTGCAGGGAGGCCTCAGGAATGGCCGACGCCCCCACTTCAACTTTGCCAACGCCCGCTACTCCGCGGAGTGGCTAGCGATGCGAACTGATCTTCTCGGACAGTGTTTCTGGCTGCAGCTCGACAACGATGACGACGCGCGCTTTGCAACCGTCTCCAGCCGGCAGGGACACTTTCTCGGTGTCGTTCGCGCCGCGCCGCCGTGGCACCGCACCCCTCATTCCCTCTACGTGCGATCGGCAATCCGCGCTCTCGAGAAGCGGCGCCTTCTGCATCTTTCCGGCAACAGCGACGCCGTCGAGGCATTGATCCGATACGCCGAGGCCTCGCCGCAAGGGAAATTGCCGGTGCATCCCGCCTATCTGGAGGCACGACGCATCCTGCAGCAGCACGCCGAGGCGCTTGCCGGGCAGTCGATGGTCAGTATTCATGCCCGACATGACGATGTTCGCCCCGTGAACGCTCAGGACGCAGCAGTCCCAGCGGCTCCTGTTTCACCTCTCCCACCGATGCGCAAGGCACAGCAATGGTGACGTTCGACAGCACCCCGAAAGAGCCGCTTGTCGCGCCCGGGGTTCCCAAAGATCATCCGGTCGTGACGCGCGACTATTCCCTGTTCACCGTAGCGATTCACGACATGGTCGAACGAATCGGCACCTGGCTCGATGATCAGGTCGACGGCGCGACGATATTTGGCCCCTTCCGCTTCGGCAAGTCGAACGCCGTTGACCACTGGCTTCAAAGGCTGATGTCCGAGCGCCACGGCGGGTACGTGCCCATGGTGATCTGGAGTCACACCGACTCGGGTGGCAGCCAGGCGGTGGGCCGCTTCTATGCCCATCTGCTTGAAGCGAGTGGACACCGGCTGGCCATGGCGCGCCGCAATCCGCTTGAACGACAGGACATGCTCGTTGAGCGCTGGATCGAGCTCGCATCGCAAGGCGGGGGAAGATTTCTCGTGCTCGTGGTGGATGAGGCTCAGGGCATGACGCAGCGCGAGTGGCTATGGCTTGTCGAGCTGCATAGCCTGCTCGAGAAGCAACGCGTCCGCCTTTGCGTGTTCTCGATCGCCTCAATGCAGTTCTTTGATGAACCTGTCGGTATGGCGCTGGCCGGCGGCGCACACGTCGCTGCTCGTTTCATGCTGGCCGCCGAGCCCTTCCATGGCGTGAGAAACGTCGGCGAGCTTGCGTATGTGATGCGCGGCTATGACGAGGGCAGCGAATGGCCATCGGGATCGGGACACTCCTTCACGGCAGGCCTCGCCCCACGGCCGTGGGCCGGTGGCTTCCGCATGGCCGGCTGTGCAGATGAGCTCATGCAGGCGATGTGCGATGCGTTACCTGAGCGCTACGCGGGCCCCATCGACTTCCCGATGAAAACCGTTGCTCAGGCCTGCCGTCACGTTCTGCTGCGCATCGCCAGTGGGGCCGACGTCGAGGCCTCGACCTCGAGCGCAGCCTGGCGCGCGGCCGTCGAAGACTGCGGGCACCGCACGCTGATGGCGCTCGTCTCTGCGACGGCCGGCCTGCGAAACATCGCCCGGCATCAGGCAAGCCATGCCTGAACGCCTTCTGACCTGGCACGCAGGCAGCATCCTGCCGTATGCCTCGCTCTGGCACACGGTGCTGCGCGCGTGCTCGCTCAATGCGCTACACGCACGGGACCTGCGGATCCTGACACACGCGGCCTGCCGGGGTGCCTTCGCGGTTGAACTGATTGAGAACGCGACCCAACCCGTGGACGTTACGGCATTTGCGAATGAACTCGGGGAGCCGCCCGACGCATTGCGCTGGTCCACACTGGGCACGCTGCCGTCATGGTTACGCCTTGCGATCGTGGTGCCTCGCCCGCGCATCTGCCTCGCCTGCCTCGCCGCCGGCTACCACGCAGCGCTCTTGTCCATCAACCTGCTGGACAAGTGCCCGATTCACGGGACGCCGCTCGTTGACTGCTGCCATTGTGGAGCGCCCTTTCAGGCAACGCTGCGCCGCACGGCGGACTTCAGTACCGCGGGCAGCTGTCGATGCGGACGGTTGCACTTCTTCACGCACGAGACATGCCGGCGGCCAACGCTACCCGCAGCGGCAACCCGCGCGTTCGAGCCCGTCGTTGCGTGGATTGAGTCCTGCTGCACACTGGTACGGCCGCGACTGCTGGAAGAAGCCTTGAAGCAGCACGCTGCCGGAAGTCTGTTCTGGCTTGCCACTGCCGCCCGCGCGCTCGGCATGACCTGGCCTTCGTGTTTCCGTCCGTTGAACGACGAGTCTACGCGATGGCTTACCGTTCATCAGTTCGCGAAAGCGGAACGTACCTCGCCGACCGGACGTATCCAGCCTCCCCCGAAAGCGCGACCACCGCCCATCACTGCGTTCTGGGACGATACGCCCGACGTTACGGTCTATCGCGCGCTCGCGCGGCACATTCGCGGGCATATCGCTCCGCACTCAACGCGGATCGTCAGGTCCTTCGTTGCAACAGGCAACCCGTTGGAAATCGGCCAACGGATACAGTCCGACGTGCGAGCGCTCCTTGCCTTCACGGACGTCCTCTGGTCGCGGGCGATTGAACCAGAGGTCGAACGACGCCGCTGGCCGGGTCGAAAGCCACCATGGGACGTTGTCGGTGGGCTGCGCCATCACATCAAGGACGGATGCTGCGTAAAGGGGGCGAATACGCTGAGTCCTGCGCTGGCATGCTGGGCGGAATATCACGCTGCACGCGTCACGCTGGGCGCCGTCTGGCATGAAGCGAAGCAGCGGGCCGCACTGGTGGCTCATACAGGTGTTGCGGATTGGTCTGATACGGAGTCCTATGCACCATGGAATGCCTGCGCGTGGCTAGCCAGAGCGATGCCCGACGGCCTGCAGTTCGTCACCGCCGCTGCTTCTACATGGCCCGCCGCGCCCCACACAGCCAAGTCTGAACGACGCGCCAGGCATACACGTGCGTTGGAGACGCGCCATGATGCGATGCTCGCCGATCATTCCGGCGCGTGTTTGACGTGGGCGCGCGATGCCGGCTGGACCGTCATGGACACGATCGAGCCGGCGGAACTCGACCTTCGACGTCGGCGCCTGTTCGGATTCACGGCCAAGCGCCTGTGGTGCTGGATTTACCGCACCCGGGACAGGCAATTCGCAGCGCGACTAGCTGGAGCCCGGCTGCAGGCGGTCGGCGCCACGCCAGGTGATGCCATCAAAGCGTTGCGCCGCAGCGCCGCTGACTATCAGCGCGTTTGCCACGTTACCCTGCCGCACACCCCGGCTGTACCGCTTGTCAGGCCTGAACCCATGGATCCGATGCTGGCTGACAGCTACCACGCGCTCGTTAGCGATGTCCGGCACTTCGGCGGCTTCTGGCGGGCGGGCCCGGAGCTGGGCGATGCTGCGCGCCGTTACCAGCGAGCCAGAATCGGCGGCGCACGGCACCTCTAATGCATGCTCCACCGCGGTGCGGCCGATCGCGAAACAGCGCTGGACTGATAACCCCCATTTTCAGTCCAGAATCTAAAACATGAGAATGCTGTTACCGCGAAAACGTGCCGGCGTCCTCCTGTGGCGCCGTACTGCGCGCCATGGCCATGACATCGTGAAATCCTCGAAGCTCAATGGCGATAAGCCGCACGCAATCGAGTCTCCCCTCTGGGGCGCATTTGGCCCATCGCATCCGGCAGTAGTCGGCCGAGGCTGTGCCAAAACCCGAACGATCACCTAGACTGAATCAACCTGTTAGAGCGAGAGGCGGAGATGGGGCGATTTGTCGAAGGTGCGAACCGCAATCAGTCAACGTTGCTGCCGGAATGTCTTGAAGACTTTATCGCCGAAGACAACCCTGTCCGGATAGTCGATGCATTCGTAGACGAGCTCGATCTGGCTTCAATGGGATTCGAGGGCACCACGCCCGCGACTACGGGCCGACCGTCTTACCATCCAGCTGTTCTGCTCAAGCTCTATATCTACGGCTATCTCAATCGCGTAGCCTTCATTCACTTTCTCCTTTTTCAGCGTGCAAGGAATCCGAACGGCAGTCTCACAGCTACACAAACGGGACGTTGGACAAACCGGGACTACTTGTACTCAGTGCAACAGTGCTAAAGGCATGATGGCGTGGCACCGATCTCCCCAAGCCTACGTTGCAACACAACTGCCCCGGCTGTCTGCGGGCAATGTATTTTCACTTTCATGTTCTCCGGCCAAACCGCTGCATTGACGAATCAAGGCTTTTACCGCCTACTGCGAAGGGATATATGGCGATACCCAAGCAGCGATACAACGTGCCACGTACTCTGCATCTTTGCTGCCGCTGAGTAGATGGTCAGCCAGATCCAGCGATATGAAACTCTTTGGATGTTTAGCCGCCAGGAAGATCTTTTGTGCCTGGTCGATGCTAACAGTGTCGTCCAAAGGAGAATGGAAGACGAGCAATGCCCTCTTTAGCCTCGCGACTTTCTCTTCCAGCCGGTGTTCATCAACGTCCTCGAGGAATTGACGCTTGATTGTGAAGTCCCTACCGGCAAGCTGAACGGTCAAGGCGCCGAGCTTCTCGATTGATTCGATGCTGCCCTTGAACAAATGCTTGATATGTCGTACGTCGCCAGGAGCCCCGATCGTAACGACCGCTTTTGATTCCGGTATGTCGGAAGCCGAAGCTAAAACTGCCGCGCCACCCAAACTATGACCAATCAGGAGGGTCGGGGCCTGATGTGCTCTTCTGAGGAAATCCGCTGCCGCCAACAGGTCGCTAATGTTGGAGGAAAAGTTACTGTTGGAGAAATCGCCGTCACTGTTACCAAGCCCTGTAAAGTCGAAGCGCAATACGGCAATCGACTGCTCAGTCAGCACCCGTGCGATCTTCGACGCGGACTTCAGGTCCTTACCACATGTAAAGCAATGTGCGAACAGCGCATATGCGACAGGTTTGTCAGGAAGCTCAAGGAGCCCGGCCAGCGATACACCCTGGCCGTTCTCGAAAGCAATCTTCTGCTTTATCATCGCCGTCGCCTCCTTGGTCGCCGCATCCCGGATGACCGAGACGACGCCTGTGGCTGAGGAATAAGCTGCGGCGCACCGCGTCGGCGGCCACCGCACGAATTGTACGAGGAGGCTCAGCTCTTCGCCGCGCCGGCGGCCGGCACAGCCGCGTTATCATCGCCCGCCGGCCCCAGTGAAGGCAGGTACCTGCCGAAGTTCAATTCGAAGTCGCTTGGAACTCCGTAGGCCATCGCCCGGAGCTTGGCGCGGCGGGCCTGCCCACTTGGCGAGGCCAGCGCGGGGAAAAACATGTCGATGCTCGACTGGATCTCGGACCCCGTTGGCACTCCGAATCGATTGATCTGGGCTTTTGCCAGGCCGAGTGTTTCACGGTCGAATGATGTCAGGCGTTTGACAAGCGTATCAACAAAGTCGTCGAGAGTGTCATCGTCCATCGTGCGGTTTACCCAGCCATAGCGCTCGGCGACGTCGGCGTCGAAGTCGTCGGCGCTGAGGACAAACTCAAGTGCCCGCGACCGGCCGACCAGGCGCGGGAGCCATTCCAGCGCTCCGCCACCTGGGACCAGACCAACGCCGACTTCGGGGTTACCGAATATGGCACTCTGTTTGCTGGCGAAGCGCATGTCACAGGCCAGAACGAACTCGTTCCCGATGCCGCGCGTGCGGCCGCGAATCTTTGCAATGCTTACCACTGGCGATGAGGCGAGTCGCAGTACAAAGTCGCGCCAAAGACCCAATACCTCCGGCCGTTCGGCCGCTTTAGCTACATCAAGATGGGCGACGAAAAAATCGGGATTCGCCGACTGGAAGACTACGACCTTCACGGACGGGTCTGAGTCAAGGTCGGCCATTATTGTTCCCAATTCGACGATCGTCGCAGGAACAAACATGTTGATCGGCGGGTTGCTGAAGGTGATCGTCCACCGGCCCGGACAACTGAGGTCGATGTCAAATTGTGAAGAGTCGGGCATGGTGCTTCTCCTGGCGATTGCTAGACCAGTATTAAGTTCAGGGCGCCTGCAGGCCCCAGCAACTTGCACGTCCGTTGACGAGTTCGACGCGCGAGCAGTGCAACGACGAACTTCGTCTACATGACGGTGACATCCCAAACGATGTTCAGTGACGGCGCGTGCCCATGGCGATCATGCTGCGACAATCTTCGTGCTGATTTCATGTTCCCGCGCAGACTTTGACTACGGGCAGGTCTGATTGGCCAAGTTCGCGATCCTCTCGACGACGCCTCTTCCATTGCCGGCACGCGGATATTGAACTTTGAACCGAGGAACCGCGCGGCCCGGCCTGCTCGATGTACACGTGGATGTCCACGGAAGAGGCGAGCGGGCAGTGTGACCTTCCATAGCTGTGCTGCCCTGCCGAGCACGATGGTGTAACAGGTCGACCAGACGCCGGAAACAGCTACTCGGCTCTTGCTACCGACGAACTCGACATTTTCAACGCCAGCCACCGTCACTTAACCTCATATGCACCTAACTCGCCGCGATGGATTCCGCGGCGGCCAGCATGACGCCGCCTGTCTAGCACGCTGCCTCGTCCGTCACCAGAGTGTAGGTCAAATCCGACGCTACGCCGGGTTGATCGAAGCGCGCCGCCGGCATGCTACACGCCCCGCTGGACGGTGGGCTGCAGACGTTTCAACTTCGGGCGAATCGTCAGGAAAGCCGCGCGGCACTTGACGGTATGATTATCATAGTTATATCCTTCGGTCACTGTCTTCACTGCACCAGGCGTCAGGAATCGTCCAACAAAAGCAACCTGGCGCCGACTGTGCAACGCGAATGCTTCATTCGCACACTGATCTAATGGAGTATTGAAATGTCCAACCCTGCATACGACGCGGACCGCACCGGACTGTTGCTGGTCGATCCGTACAACGACTTTCTTTCGGACGGCGGCAAGCTCTTTCCGATGCTGCGCGATATCGCCGCCGAAGTCCGGCTGCTCGACAATCTCCGTGCTGCTGTCGCAAGCGCGCGGAGAGCAGATATCCAGGTTCTCTATGTGCCGCATCGCCGCTGGCAACCTGGTGATTACGAAAACTGGGACCATCCGAACCCAACTCAACGCCTCGTACAGAAGCGCCAAACGTTCGCCAAGGGCACGTGGGGTGGTGAGTGGCATCCTGACTTTGTCCCGCAGGAAGGCGACATCATCATTCACGAGCATTGGGGCCAAAGCGGCTTTGCTAACACCGACCTCGACTTCCAGCTCAAACAGCAAGGCATCACGCACGTGATCGTGGTCGGCCTGCTGGCGAATACATGTATTGAGTCCACGAGCCGCTTTGCAATGGAACTGGGCTATCACGTCACGCTGGTTCGAGACGCTACAGCGGCTTTCACCAAGGAAATGATGCGTGCCGCGCACGAACTGAATGGCCCCACGTTCGCCCATGAAATCCTGACGACGGCAGAGCTGGTTGCTGCACTTCCCGCCTGATCGAAAGGAACACTCATGAAACTCACCGGTAATCTACTAATTGGTGCGCAGGAAGTCGCCGGGACGTCCGGCAGCATGAAAGCACTTAATCCGACATTGAATGTCGAGATTGAACCGACCTTCGCATTCGGCGGAATTGAAGAGGTTGATCGCGCAGCACGACTCGCCGATGAGGCATTCGATAGCTACAGCCACACAAGCCTTACCGAACGCGCCAGGTTCCTTGAGCGCATCGCCGACGGCCTCCACGTCATTACGCCCGAGCTCGCGCGACGCGCGTCGCTCGAAACCGGCTTGCCGGTCGCTCAACTCGAAGGAGAAGCCGTGAAGTCCGCGCTTCAGTTTCGTCAGTTCTCGACCGTCGTCCGCCAGGGGCGCTTCCGCCAGGCAACGATTGATAGCGCTCAGCCGGAACGCCAACCGCGCGCACGAATGGACCACCGGATGCAGAAAATCGCACTCGGTCCGGTCGCAATCTTTGGCGCCAGCAATTTCCCGATTTCCTATTCGGTCGCGGGCGGGGACACTGCGTCGGCACTGGCCGCAGGCTGCACGGTCATCGTGAAGGCCCACAATGGGCACCCAGGCGCGTCTGAAATGATGGGTCGGGTGATCCAGCAAGCCGTGAAGGATTCGGGCTTCCATGAAGGCGTGTTTTCTCTGATCCGCGGCGGCGGGAACGAAATCGGCGAGGCGCTGGTCGACCATCCGCTCATCAAGGGAGTTACCTTCACAGGGTCGGAAGGCGGTGGAATGGCACTGTTCCGGCGCGCCCAGCAGCGTGCAGACCCAATACCGGTCTTTACCGAAATGACGAGTGTGAATCCGACTTTCGTAATGCCAGCTGCGCTCGCTGCCCGGGGTGGCGTCATTGGCGATGGTTTCGCTGAACGCATGCTCGTTACTGTCGGTCAGGCATGCCTGAAGCCTGCCATCCTGCTCGCCATTGACGGGCCGGGTTACCTTGAACTGAAGGCGGCGATGATCTCCCGCGTCGAAGCAATGCAGGCGCGCACGATGTTGACGCCAGGCATTTTCACGGCTTATCGGAAGAACGTCGAACGCCAGGGCAACGCCGGGGCGAGGCGAATCGCCGTGGGCGGCGAACCGCTGGGTGCTTGGGACGGTCAATCGATTCTCTTCGAAATCGACGGCAGCCGGATGTTGGAGAATCCGGCTTTGTCGGAAGAGGTTTTCGGACCCGCTGCACTACTGGTGCGGGTGAGAGACCTCGAGCAACTGACCGGCATCGCGAGGCAGTTTCGAGGCCAGCTCTCGGCAACGATGCACATCGACCCCGCTGATCACACACTCGCCGCCCGCCTGCTGCCCCTTCTCGAACGCCGTACGGGACGGATCGTCGTCAATGCGTTTGCGCATCCACAAGAGGTGTCATATGCGTCGATCCACGGCGGCCCCTTCCCTGCAACGTCGGATAGCCGCTTTACCTCTGTCGGCATGACTGCGATCGAGCGCTTCCTGCGGCCTGTCTGCTACCAGGGATTCCCGGACGAGCTGCTGCCAGAAGCCTTGCGGCACAACAACCCTTGCGGAATATGGCGTCTGACCGACGGCGACTTATCCAAGGCCTGAACCGCGGTCAGCATGAAAGTAGCGTGCCAGCACCACGTAATTCGCGCAAGCTGCGAAGTCACGGGTTCACCGCACATGCATGCGACGCGAACCCGTGCTATCATTGATATGATTATCATACCAACACTTGTTGCGAGGTCTTGGATGGCTGCGTTGTCCAAAAATAGCGATACGCTGTGCCCGGTCGCGCGGTCTCAGGATGTCATCGGCGACCGCTGGACTGTCTTGATCGTGCGTGAGTTGTTCATGGGCAACCGAAAGTTCGACGGCCTGTTGGCGCAGTCGCAGGCAACACCGCAGATGCTCTCGTCCCGCCTCAAACGACTCGAGGCAGATGGCATGATCGAGCGCAAGCGCTACATGAAAAAGCCCCCTCGCTACGAATATGAACTCACGGAGATGGGCCGAGCGTTCTATCCGGTCATCCTTGCGCTCCGCGAATGGGGTGAAACATGGCACAAGTCGCCGGACGAGGACGTCGCGGTCCACTATACGCACCTTAGCTGCGGCCACGATGCCGGGATTGGCACAGTCTGCCAGGCCTGTGGTGAACCACTGCGGCGTGAAGATCTGAAGGCTGAACTGAGTCCTTCCTACGCGCAGGAGCGCGCAGCGCGACAGGACGCAGTGAAGACCGCCAAGTCTGCGTGATTCATACGCACGACTAGTCTGCCCTGACTGCACCCGCTCGATCGCCCGCAAATCCGGGATGTCTTAGTCAAAGAAGTCGGACCCGCGGCTAGAGACCGGGTCAGCTTTCTGGCCAGCTGTTCCTGCATCAGGCCGACTGCACGAATAGAGGAGCGCAGATTAAGCGATAGCCGTGACAGCAGATAGCGCAGCGGTGCCCTCTCAAGCGACGCTGAAAGTCAACCAAATAAGCTTGTCGCCGCTGTTTGCTTTGAAATTTCTCTTTGGTATCGTATCGTATACGATTAATTCGTATACGATACGATATATCAATTCACCGCGACAGAACAGCTTTCAGGAGACTTCGTCACGAAAATAGACTCAGTCTTCGTACTGCTCGTCGCATTCCAGCGCTCCGCTGCTCGTGGCAGTTGCGTGACGAACGAACTCCGCTCAACGACTAACCGCAGCATTGAACTTGTTCCACAACAGATCTAATAACGAGAAAAAGGAACCATTGATGATTGCACAACAACTGAACAGCAAGGACTACAAAGACATCCGTATTCTGCTATTGCTGGATTCGGGACAGGTACCAGGGATCAACGTACAGCACGAGTCGCTCTCGCAAGCGTACAAGCAGACGGAGACGCCATCGCCGTCGCCCGGGAATCGGCTGGTCCAGGCGATCGTTCAGGCGTTTTCTCAACTGGGACTCACTCTCCCATTCGGCCAAACCGGTACGCCTGCAACTGGAGGGGCCTATGGCATCAGCTCCACGTCGCATGCGGGGTCGCTATCCGGAGCAGGTATTGATGCCATTTTTGAGCAGTTTATCGGCCAGATCCTTCAGGTAGCCCCAGGTCTGCAATACGGAACCGCCACCTCCCCGGCATCGCAGGGCAACTCAGGTAATCAGGGGAACGGCGCATCTGCAGCGGCTTACTCGAATCCCCTTGCGGAAGGGCTTGAATCGCTCGCACGGGCCGTTGGCGCGGGAAGCATCCAGACCGGAGAAGCCAGTGGGAACAGTGAGACAGGTTCGACGACGTCATTGAACAACGCGGTGTCGAAGTTGCAGCAGGATTTCAACACCTTGTTTGGCTCAGCTGGCGCGGACAACCGTGCATCGCTTCAGACCTTTCTACAAACGTTCGCCAGCAACGTCACTGAGTTATCGGCCTCCAGATCCGGCGGCACTTTCGTGCAGACATCTGCCTGAGCCGGGCGATGCGGGATCGCAAGGTGGTTGTGATGAAGTAGTAGAGCGGCTTGCGCTACGCCATGAGTGACCCCGCCATACCTATCATCCGGGAATCTCGGGGAACGCAAACATAGACTGAGGAGTACGTCTGCAGACGCCAGGACCGATGGCGTAGTCGACACGCGCGGGGCGAATGCGCCATGACGCCCAGTTTTTTCCCGTCCCATCGTCGCACCCGCGCGGTTTGTCGCGACCGGCATCTTGCAGAGATCGACTAGCTTCGGATGCTTTCTCCCAACGTATCTCGCCTGATCAGATCGTCCCGCATGCCGGGCCAACGCGTCCGTTGAATGTCTGCAACAGGACGCCGCTGCAATACGGCCGGTAAGCGCTTACTCGCCGCTCTGGATCGACTTGATAAGGTTGTTCCGCAACTTCACGACCGCCGACTGAACATGGGCGAACTCGTCGGACGCGAGGCCTGTCTCGACGGGGTCCATCTTAAGCGCTTCTTCGCACAGCCGCCGGCCGCTCTTCGTGAGACTGATCCGCACCTGGCGCTCATCACCAGGATCGCGCTGTCTTTCCAGATAGCCCATCGCCTCTAGCTTCTTCAGCATTGGCGTAAGTGTGTTGGATTCGAGAAACAGCTTTGCTCCAAGACTGCTGACGGTCTGGTTGTCCTCCTCCCACAACGCAACGATCGTGATGTATTGTGGGTAGGTAAGTCCGAGTTCCTCGAGTATCCGCTTGTATGCTTTGCCAAAAGCCAGGTTTGCCGAGTAGACCGCGAAGCACAGGTAGTCGGATAGCAGAAGGCTTTCCGGTGCCAGTTGATCGCTGGATTTCACGTGTGTCCTCCTTGTCTTTTGCTCGTTGTCATCCTCAAGTTCCTTCACCATAGCGGAGCGCTCTCAGTTCCGATAACAAATCATCGACCGCCTGATGCTGTGGCCGGCGCGCAGGAGCAATGAAGATGCGCGACGGCCCAGCGACGGAAAGATGCACGACTTAGTGATGCGCGAAAGAGTTGTCGCGCGGCGCCACACGAAGATTGCTCCCCGCTTCCGACGTTCCGTAAACTGCACCGCCGTACGCCTTTTCCGGGCCGGTTGCATCTTCGCGTTCGGCGGCGACAGTTCGCAGACTCTGACCGCTCTGCGATGCGGGTGCGCCAACCGTGGGCTTATAGAAAGGTGCCGGTCCGTAGCCGCTGGCGAACGCGGGTGCGGCGACGGATGCCGAAACTGCGATGAGCAGTGCAACGATGAGCTTGGTCTTCATGATGGAAACTCCTGAAAGATGTTCAGTAAAGGGCGCGTGCCCTCCGAAGAGAGACACGTGCCCAGGCGCATCACGCCGCGACGATGTTCGTGTTGATCTCGATGTTGCCGCGCACGGACTTCGAGTACGGGCAGATCTGATGGGCCAGGTGCGCGATTTTCTCCACGACTGCCTTTTCCACACCCGGCACGCGGATGTTGAGTTCTGCGCCGAGGAACCAGGCTGCACCGGTTTGCCCGATGTTCACTCGGATGTCCACGGAATAGTCGCGAGGCAGCGTGACCTTCTGCAGTTGGGCCGCCATGCCGAACACGGTGGTGAAACAGGCGGACCAGGCGCCAGCAAACAGCTGCTCGGCTCTCGGGTGTGGCTCAGTGCCGATGTAATCGAGGTTCTCAACGCCGGGGGCAGTCAGCTTGAGGTCATAGACGCCATACTCGCCGCGCTGGGCATCGGGGTCACGATTGACCGTGGCGTGGGAGTTGCCTGCAGCGAGGACTTTTTCGATCTTTTCCATGATGGATTCCTGTATATATAAAGGTAATAAAAACTGTTTAACTCTTGTGCGATGTAGTCGTATGCGATTTATTCGTTACGCAGCGACGACGTTCAGGCCGACCTCGATGTTGCCGTGAACGGCCTTCGAATACGGGCAGATTTCGTGGGCGCGCTTCGCGATTGCCTCGACAACTTCCGTTGCCAGACCCGGCGCTCGGATGGTGAAATCGGCGCCGAGGCAAAATCCGTTACCGACCGTTCCGATACGGACCTGGATGTCCACGGAATAGTCGGCCGGCAGGGTGACCTTCCTGAGCGAGGCAGCAATTTCGAATGCGCTGATGTAACACGCCGACCACGCACCAGAAAACAGCTGCTCGGCTCGTGGGTGCAGCTCGGTGGCAATGAAATCGCGGCCTTCACTGTTGAGTGCCGAAAGCTTGAGGTCGAGTACGCCGTGCTCACCACGCTGGACATCGGGGTCGTGGTTGACCGCGGCGTTGGAGTTGCCCGAGAAGAGGACTTGATCGATCTTGGTCATGATGGGTTCCTGTGTGAATAAGGGGGTAAGCTATTAAATCGCATGCGATGTAATCGCTTGCGTCGAATAATGGAGAAGGACGCGCGCAATGTCAATCGCAAAAGATTTAATCGCATGCGTCAATTTGATAGTTTGACCATGGATCCGGCGGTCGACCAGCATGGTGCCCCCTGCCCAGCAGCCGGTCGCGCGCGGTGTAAGCAAACAAGCCACCGCCTGGCCGACTTGGGCGTCGGCGAATGATGTGAATTGCGGGCGCGTGCTTTCGGGGACAAGCGTGCCCCGCCCGCTTGGCTCGTGGCGCCCCTATCAGGAGGTGACGGCGTGCAGCAAGTTACGGCTGCGGGAAACGCAGCCACGGGGACGCCAGGATAGTCGACCCGTCAATCCGGCACGCGCCGCCGCGGGTCGAACTCCATTGCCACGCACTTGCCGGCTCCACAGGAGATCGTCGGTAAACTCACGCCGCACTTGACGATATGATTTTCATAGTTATATCCTTCGCCATCGTCGTGTCCGTTGCGTAAGAGGTCACGAATCGTCCGACGAAAGCAATCCGGCGCCGGCTGCGCGGCGTGATTAGCTGCCGCGCGGGAAGGCACGGCGCAACGTTTCAGCAAGCGAATGCAACCTTGTTTCCAACCGGATCCCACGCGCACGGCGAGCCGACGCGTATGCGAGTCAACATGCGAAAGGAATGACTATGAAGATCGAAGATGCTGTCGTTTTCGTAACGGGCGCGAACCGCGGGCTTGGCCTCGAGTTCGCAAAACAGGCGCTAGAAAGAGGGGCGTGGAAGGTATACGCAGCTGCGCGCGATCCAGGCAGCGTGACGTTACCGGGAGTCATTCCCGTGAAGCTCGACGTGACCGATCCGGCAGCCGTAGCCGCGGCCGCGGATGCAGCCCGGGATGTCACTCTGCTGATCAACAACGCGGGTATCGCGCGCCTCGGCAGCCTCATGGACGACGGCGCAATCGAGGCGCTGCGCGATCACTTCGAAACCAACGTGGTCGGCATGCTCGCGACGTCGCGAGCGTTTGCAGGGAACCTTGCCGCCAACGGTGGTGGCGCAATCCTGAACGTGCTATCGGTCGCGAGCTGGGTGAACCGGCCAATTCTGTCTGCCTACGGCGTGTCGAAGTCGGCCGCGTGGGCGTTGACGAACGGCCTGCGCCAGTCGCTGCGCGAACACCGCACGCAGGTTGTCGGCCTGCATGCCGGCTTTATCGATACGGATCTGGTGCGCGGACTGGAAGTCCCGAAAGCAACCCCGGCCGACGTCGTGCGCCAGGCGTACGAAGCCATTGAAGCCGGCGCGGAGGAAGTGTCCACCGACGCTATAACCCGGCAAGTAAAGGCCGGGCTGTCGGAGGGCATCTACCTGAAAGACGCGGCGCAACGCTAAACGCCCGAACCGGTCCCGTAGCGTGACGCCCGGGAACCCCACGTCTGGGTTTCGTCGACGCGTGCCAACACCATTCATGGACAGATGCAGGCATGAAAGCTGGACCTCGTTCAGCTCGTGCATCACGCAGGTTTCAATGACGCGGACCTTAGGTCCGTCAGGATAAGCAAACTGTTATGCCGACTCTTTTTGACCCTCTCCAGGTTGGCGACCTCACGTTGCCGAATCGGATCATCATGGCCCCGCTGACCCGCAAACGCGCAGGTGATGAACGCGTGCCTAATGCGCTGATGGCCAAGTATTATGCGGAGCGCGCGTCTGCCGGACTGATCCTCACGGAAGCCACGTCGGTCACGCCGCAAGGTGTCGGCTACGCCGCGACGCCTGGCATCTGGTCGCAGGAGCAGGTTGCAGGTTGGAAGCTCGTTACCGAAGCCGTGCACACCGCTGGGGGCAGGATCTTTCTGCAACTTTGGCATGTCGGGCGCATGTCGGATCCGATCTTCCTGAACAGTGATCTGCCGGTTGCGCCGAGCGCGATCGCACCACAAGGCAACGTGAGCCTCGTGCGTCCGCCGCGATCTTTCGTGACGCCGCGCGCGCTCGACCTCGCCGAAATCCCAGGCATCGCCGATGCCTATCGTACGGGTGCCAGGAATGCCAAGGCCGCGGGTTTCGATGGCATCGAAATGCACGGTGCGAATGGCTATCTGCTCGACCAGTTCCTGCAGGACAGCACAAACCATCGTACGGACGCGTATGGCGGCTCAATCGAAAATCGCGCCCGCCTCCTCCTCGAAGTAACCGACGCGTGTATCGACGTATGGGGCGCTAATCGTGTTGGCATGCACCTCGCGCCGCGCGGCGACGTGGGTACGATGGGCGATTCCGACCCAGCGGCTACGTTCGGCTATGTCGCTCGCGAGCTCGGCAAGCGCAGGATCGCATTCATCGCCGCCCGGGAATCGCTCGGCGAGAACCGTCTTGGTCCCAAACTGAAAGCCGCGTTCGGCGGACCGTACATAGCGAACGAGAAGCTTACACGGGCATCGGCTCAGCAGACGCTCGATGCAGGTGAAGCGGATGCCGTGGCGTGGGGTCAGTTGTTTATAGCTAACCCTGACCTGCCGCGGCGCTTCAAACTCGACGCGCCGCTAAACCAGCCCAATCCTTCCTCTTACTACGCCGAAGGGGAAACCGGTTACACGGACTACCCGGTGCTGCAAATGGCCGATTTATCGCTCGGCGTTGATACTCGAGGCACCCGTCGCCGCGATCATGCAGTGGAAGTTGCCCTATGCGAACCGCGTCACTGAGCGGGCATTGCCAGAGCGAAAGACAACTAGCCACGGTCGCTGCTTCTGCAGACGCTCGTGCTTAGGTTCTCTAAGGTTATGTGGCTCGGTCCAAGTCCATTTGAACCGCTGATAAGTTCACCCGGCATGTGAAACGGGGCCGTCCGCGAGCGTCTTTCTAGATTGGCTACGCCTTCCCCCTCTCCATACCGATCGCATACGATTAGATAGCATGCTATTGACATTGACTAGTCTTTGTCGCATTCTTACGCGCATGCGAGTACATCGCATGCGAACTATAAACCAGGCCCGGAATGACTGGGCAATGCACTGAGGAGATCTCGTCGTGAATGTCATGCTCGTCCACACATCGAATACCAAAATGCAGGTCACTCGCGCCGTCAAATCAGCTGTCACTGCTTTCGCGTTGACGCTCGCCTTTGGTGTACATGCACAAGATGCAACGTCACCATCGGCTTCGACAAATGCTGCGGTGCTGACGTCACCCAAAACTGCAAAGGCCGCAAACCGCGCGCTCGCGAAGAAGGTCCGCCATGTGCTCGCGCGCACCAAGGGATTGAGTCCCGCGAATATCTACGTCACTGCAGTCGACGGTATGGTCACGCTAACCGGCAGTTGCATCAGCGACGATCAGATCACCCTTGCCGGCAATGCGGCCGGGAAAGTAGAGGGCGTGAGCTCTGTGAACAACCGGCTTGGCATCAGGACGCCTCGGTAATTGCCTTCCCGCTGTCATGTCAGGTAGTTTGCATTCCGCCTGACGATCGCGAGTCACGCAGAACTTCGATTGGATGCCAGCGAGGCATCCGTCGACTACGAAAAAGGGATGAAATGACAACGGAAACTGAAACTGCCATTTTGGCTGGTGGGTGCTTTTGGGGAATGGAGGCGCTACTGCGGCGCTTTCCCGGCGTAATCTCAACGCGCGTGGGCTACACCGGTGGCTCCACGCCTAACGCCACCTACCTCGATCATGGCGCACACGCGGAAGCCGTTGAGGTCGTATTCGACAAGCGAACAATTAGTTATCGCCAGCTCCTGGCATTCTTCTTCCAGATTCATGATCCGACGACTGCTGACCGACAAGGCAATGATATCGGGCCGAGTTACCGGTCAGCAATCTTCTACCTCAGCGAAGAGCAAAAAGCGGTAGCCGGTAACACGGTGGCCGAAATCGATGCGTCCGACCTCTGGCCTGGTAGGGTTGTAACCCAGATTGCCCCAGCGCGAGAATTCTGGGAAGCGGAGCCGGAACATCAAGGCTATCTGGAACGCAATCCCGATGGATACACCTGCCATTTCGTTCGACAGGAATGGAAAGTGGATAGGTGAGCCGAGCCGGACGGCCAATTTGGCTGAAAAGTGCAAGATCTAAGCGCCACAGGGCATCCAACTCGCCAAGGCGCTGCTGATATCACTCGAGACGACTACGACCAGCTTTGATCCCAATGGCGCCACGACACCGGTTGCACAGCAGCCTGGAGGCGCATGCAGGTAGCAGTCGTTCGTGATCCCAAGCTATCCAGATCACCATACGAAAGTCTCACAGGAATCCTACGTTTTAAAGATGATGCAGACGAGATCTAAAGACCACCCGTTCGCGAGACCCGTAAGGCTTTCTGAATCGCTCTGTTTCGCGATTTACTCCGCGAATCTTGCCTTCGTCAAAGCCTATCGTCCGGTCCTCGACGAACTGGGGCTCACCTATCCGCAATACGTCACGATCATTGCGCTCTGGGAGCGCTCACCTCAGGCCGTCGGCGAGCTAGGAGCGAAGCTGCTTTTAAAAACCAGCGCGCTAACGCCAATATTAAAACAGCTTCAACTCATGGGCTATCTGGATAGACAGCGCGATCCAAAGGATAAGCGTCGCATACTGATCAGTCTCACAGGAAACGGTCGGAAGCTTCGCGAGAAAGCACTGAGCGCAGATTCCGTCAGGACGATGGGTCTAGTGCTTGGCGAGGTCCTGCATGTACAGGAGGCCATTTCGAAGCTGCGGACCAACCTCGAGCGCCCTCGACAACTGACGTCAGTCATGAGGGACTGAGTCCGTCGCGCTTTTCACATATATCGCGTCAGACTAAATACGGCGCGGCTAACGTCTGCTCAACATCAGCAAAAGCCAGTTCGCGGCAGGCACACGCAGATCCAATCACCATTCAAACAGGAGATTGCCAGTAATGTTCAGTCACATTGCGGTAGGTACCAACGACCTCGAAAAAGCCAAGCGATTTTACGATGCCGTACTGGGCGCACTCGGCTATGACGAAGGCATCAAAGACGACAACGTCCACCGTCGCCGCTACGTGTATCGCAACGACACAGGAATGTTCATAATTACCGAGCCGCTCGATCGGCGACCGGCCACGCACGCCAACGGCGGAACAGTCGGCTTCGAGTGCTCGTCGGCCGCGCAGGTAGATCTCTGGCACGCGGCTGGTCTTGCTAATCACGGTACGTCGATTGAAGCGCCCCCCGGTGTACGTGAAGCACCTGGTGGTAGGCTATATCTCGCTTACCTACGCGATCCGGATGGCAACAAGATATGCGCGTTGTACCGCATTCGCAATTAGCGCCGCTTCCTGAGCCAGTCGCCACGGGCTGGGATCAGCTTAAACGCTCTTCCGAGGGAGCGAGCAGACTTCGGGCCCGCGTCGTCGAAAGTTTGCGCTCGACCGCGCTGGACGACAATGACGCACCGAGTTCGCCCGTTGGCTGAGCGTACTCCGACTGGTGGACATATAAGAGCAAGAACTGATGTTGTCCCTCGCGCCGAAAGTGATATCGCTCTGAGAGAAAACGATCCGTGTCGGCTACGCTGCTTCCAGGGAAAGCGTGTCAGAGTGAGTTGATCAAATTACCGCGCAACGTCACGATCGCCTTCTGCAATTTCTGGAATTCGTCCGGGCTGAGCCCAGTCGCATCGGTAAGGTCGGCAATTTTCAGGCTCTTCTCGCGCAACCGCCGGCCGCTTTTCGTCAAGCTGACGCGCACCTGGCGCTCATCCTCGGGATCACGCTTGCGCTCCACGTAGCCCATCACTTCGAGCTTCTTCAGCAGTGGCGTAAGCGTGTTCGACTCCAGGAACAACTTTTCCCCCAACCCGCTCACCGTCTGGTTGTCTTGCTCCCAGAGCGCTATGATCGTAATGAACTGAGGATACGTGAGGCCAAGTACATCGAGGACGGGCTTGTAAGCCCTGCCGAACGCCAGGTTCGTGGAGTACACAGCAAAGCAAAGATAGTCCGCAAGCGGCACGGGTGCCGGTTCTGGCAATTCAGTTGGTTTCATGTACATCCTCTTCGAACGAAGGTCACTGACTCGCTGTTTAAATATATCGCTTGCGATTATATCGCAACATGGTCTAAACACGTGGGCCGCATTTCACGGAAGTCACATGGCTACCATCACGCGCAGCCAGGGTGGCTCCGCGAAAATCGAAACGCTACCGGACGGGTGCTAAGGAGGGAGCGGCCACGAAAGCCGGATGTGCGATGAGCACTACAGTGAACCGGATCTCCATGATCGAATGCGATGGCTTCAATGACGTCCCACGCTAGCATCGGATATACGAAGCGTCGGCTTGGATGTTGCCAGGCACGCGTTAACGAACGGCCGTTGGACACCCGAGAACGGTCGTCGAGGTGACGTGCCATAGATGACTGAAACGGGTCGTCTACTGCCTTTTGCCGCCGGCAATGCCTGGCATGTCTTCCCCGGCCGACTGTAAAAGAATCGTCCTGCCGTCCGGGCGAAGTCGCATGGTGGGCAGATACGCACTACACTGAACCACCCGCTTTTCATGCCCGCACCGAAGACGCCCGAGGGAGATCGTCATGCAGACGCGCTCGCCCAATATCTCACTCACCCGCTTCCCCAGCGATGCCGAACTTGCGGCTTTGCGAAGCCGGTATGAAGGCGTCGGCGCCCGTGAGGCCGTTTCCCGCTATCTCGACCACCAACGCGTAACGGACGCTTCCGCGCGCAGTGCGCTGGGTCGCGTCCGTCGACGTCTGGCCGCCTATGCGCGGGAGCGCAATCGTCCCGACCTCGCCGCGGCCTTCCTCGAACAACCCGCGCAAGGCGGCTCCCCATCCATCTCGCGCGCCATCGAAACGCTGCGCAGGCTGCCACTCCCCCTGCCAGCGCTCGCCGATCCTGTGAGCATGTGGCTGCCGCCGCGCATTGTTACAGCGCTGATGGCCCATGGACTGCACACGATCGCGGATCTTGTCGTACGCATCCGATTCCGCCACCGCTGGTGGGAACCCGTTCGGGGGCTTGGCGCGGCTGGGGCGAGCCACATCGAGGCCTTCCTCGCCGCGCACTCCGATCTTGGCGAGCGAGCCTACGCAGCACTTGCCGCGTCGCCGCTGGCACCATGGGAAACGCTGCGTGTACCGGAGGCGCTGAACGGTACCCGCGGACAATTCCGTGCCCCCCAGACAGCCTGCCTGCTAAATGCGACCAATGACTACGAGGCGGTGCAGTCGTGGCTTTCGCTGCACGACACGCCCGGGACTCATCGTGCCTACCGCAAGGAAGTGGAACGACTGATGCTTTGGGCGATCATCGAGCGTGGCCGCGCCCTGTCGTCACTGACGACCGACGACGCGATCGCGTTCCGCGGTTTCCTGCGCCGACCGACGCCGCTCGCGCGCTGGACTGGTCCGGCCCGGCCGCGTCACAGCGCCGAGTGGCGCCCCTTCGTCTCGGCACTGTCGCCGCGCTCCACCGCGTACGCGCTGACCGTGTTGTCTGCGATGTATCGCTGGCTGGTCGAACAGCGTTACGTGTTTGCCAACCCGTTCGCGGGGGTCAGGGTGCGCCGCCGCACGCGGGCCGCCGACCTCGACGCGTCCCACAGCTTTACCGCAAGCGAATGGCAGACGGTCCGCATGATCGCTGACGCACTGGAATGGTCATACGGCTGGAGCCTGCCCGCCGCCCAGCGTTTGCGCTTTCTGCTCGACTTTGGCTACGCCACGGGTCTGAGGGCTAGTGAACTCGTCGATGCCCGGCTGGACGACATCTGCACGGATGAGCGCGGAGACCACTGGCTCCATGTGAATGGCAAGGGGGAGAAGGCCGGCAAGGCGGGGCTGCCTCCTCTTGCGCGTCGTGCGCTGACCCACTACCTGCTTCAGCGCGATCTTCCTGTCACGCCCGAGCGATGGACGCCCGGCACGCCCATTGTCGCGGGTCTGGACAACAAAGGAGCACCGATCGCGAGCCTGCGGCTCTGGCGCATCCTGCGCCGCTTCTTCCTGCTGGCCGCGCATGTGGTCGAAGCGGACCGGCCGGCGCTCGCCGGGAAGTTGCGGCAGGCAAGCCCGCACTGGCTGCGGCACACGCACGCCTCGCATGCTCTGGCGCACGGCGCCGAACTGGTGACAGTGCGGGACAACCTGCGCCACGCGTCGATCGCCACCACGTCCATTTACCTGCATGGAGACGACATCCGGCGCGCACGGCAACTGGACGAGGCATTCGGAACGCCCTGAGACGATAGACACAACTTTGCTTGCAATTTAGACACAACTTTACTTGCGTGAGCGGCCGCGAAGCCTCAGTAGTGGTGCGCAAAAACACAACTGGTGTGATAAGTATTCTTATCACAAGGCATTCATTCAATGTGAAAACATTCCATATTGAAAACGCGTCACGCCTCCAGGGGGCCGCGCCGGAGCACCCAGGAATCAATTGAGGCAACCGCCTCCGGCACGCCCTCAACCGCGCACCGGGTCCAAAATATGCGCTGTTTCCATCAAGCGACAGCGCGCAAAACCGGGAGTGGTGTGATGAATCGGGAACGCAGAGCGAAGATCGAGGCGGTGGCGGGCAGGCTCATTCAGGAAGTGATGACGACCGGCCTCACATGGGATGAGGCGGTCGCTGTATTTGGCCTTGCCGCGAAGGCCACGGCACAAGCTGCAGTACGTCTCGGGGCCGGCACGCCCGCGGATTGCCTTACGGTGGCGCGCATTCGGTTCGAGGACGCCTTCGCGCAGGACGTGCGGGTGGTCGTTACGGAATCCGCCACCCAGTAGCGCCCACGTCGACCACGCTCGAGTCAGGGTTTCGTCTCGGCAAACTGGACTCGCAACTCGCGGATGCGATCGAGATCC
Organism: Paraburkholderia nodosa; assembly: GCF_001718195.1. Classification (GTDB taxonomy): domain Bacteria; phylum Pseudomonadota; class Gammaproteobacteria; order Burkholderiales; family Burkholderiaceae; genus Paraburkholderia; species Paraburkholderia nodosa_A. The sequence continues at coordinate 180,253 of NZ_MCNV01000005.1, read as the reverse complement.
TGCGCCACATCGCCATATAGCCGCGCCACCACGGCGTTCACATCAGCGGGCAAATTCCTTTCAAGCGCACTGTGAAACCGCTTCTCCGCGGTATCTTCGCCCTTTTCGCAATCTGCAAGGATGGCGTCGTCGGTGCGGGTGCCAACCGCGGATTTCACATTGAGCCAGCCGCGATGCAACGCGCCCGCAACGCTGCCGCCATTTTCCGGCTTGCCGCCAAGCTTCACGACGAGTTCCTGCAACTGGCGCGCGCCACGCGAGCAGTGCACGGCACTTTCGAGCAGCGCTTCGTTCACGCTTGCGTGCTGTGCCCCGTCGGCTGCTTTCGTGAATTCGTGCTCGCCGTCCTTTGAAGTTTCGATCAGCTCGTTCAGCATGGCAATGACAGTGGTCGTCATGGGTTCGCTCCCGTCGAATAAACGCGTGAAAAGCTCCATGTTTCCGCATACGCCATGCCCGAACCGTCCTGCCAGGGGTACGATCGCGCCCGCCGCAACCTATGAGAGTTTCACCGCGTCGTGCCCCCGTACCTTCATCCCATTCGTCCTTAGCGAATCCCGCGCTTGATGAGCGGAATGAGCGAGTCGATCGTTGCGGGTGTCTGCACACCGGCGCCGGTGTTGATGGTCAGTCCCGCGAAGTGATAAGCCGCCGAGAGCACGCACTGCGTAACCGGCAGAAAGCCCTGCAGATAAAGCTGCTGATCGAGCGTCGCGGTGATGAATTTGCTCTGCAGCCCGGAAATCGTGGCAGGCGCCAGATCGATGCCGCCCACGATGATTTGCCCCGGCTTCTTGCCGGCCTGCTGGAGCGCCTGCGGAATGAACCCGGTCACGCCGCCGTGCTGGGTGCCGATGGCCTTCAGATCAGGGTGCGCCTGGATAAAGGCGACCAGGATCGGCACGGCGAGCGATGAATCGGAATCCACCTGAGGGGAGATATTGAGCCGGGTCACCTTCACACCGGCCTTTTCCAGCGTCTCGGCAAGGCCGCGGTCGGACTGGCTGCGCACACTCTCGTTGAAGACGCCATATTCGAGCGCCTCGTCGCCCTTCTTGAGCCCGGCGCTCAGCATGGCCTGAGCGGTAATCTGGCCGCCAACGTAGAGTTCGACGCCAGCGTAGCCGAAGCCCTTCGCGTCGTAGAGCTTCTGGTTATCGGGCAGCGGCGTATTGCCGACGGTCACGATGATGCCCTGGTCGACCGCCTGCTTGATCAGCGGGGCGAAGGCCGGATCGCCCGGGTGGCCCATGATGCCGATACACGTCGGCTTTGCCGCCATCGCCTGGCGAAACTGCGCAAGCATCGTCTCCGGGCTCCAGGCCGAGAACTGCTCGATCACCTTGATGCCGAAGGCGTGTCCCGCATCGGCAGCCCCCGTCTGACGTGGCAATGTCGCGCCGTCGCCGGGGTTTCCGCCCATCTGCATATACATCGTCATACCGGCGCCGAGTTGCCCTGACGTGGTCGGATCGGTCGCGCCGGCGTTCATCGAAAGGCCGAACGCAAGCACGCCCGCCCCCAGGAGGAATCCCGTCATGATCTTGTTCATCTCTCTCTCCTATCTCCTGATTTAACGGCTTTATCACCTCCCAAGCCTGAATCTTTCGCGCAACGCGCGCAGCCTGGCGGGATTCTCGACCAACAGATGCAGGATCACGGCGACGATGAACACCACCCCTTCGATCGCCTGTACCCAGAAGCCGGCGATGCCTGTCGCAACGATTCCGGCCTCCAGCATGCCAATCACGAAGGTGCCGAAGAAAGTCCCCACGATCGTCGCCGTGCCGCCGAACACCGAAGTTCCGCCGATGAACACGCCAGCCAGCGCCGGCAGCAGGTAGCCTTGCCCCTGGGTCGAGAAATAGTTCAGGTTCTCGAGCGTGAGCAGAACCGTGGCGAAACCGGCCAGCACACCCATCAGCGTGAACAGCTTCACCGTCTCACGCAGCACATTGATGCCCACGACCTTCGCTACGTTGCGGTTGTCTCCGATGAACAGCACGTGCTCGCCAAAACGGTGGCGATTGAGGATGAACCACATGAATATTGCGAGCCCGAGCGCCCAGAGCGCTTGCATCGGGAGTACGCCGAACAACGTGCCCGTGAAGACTGCATAGGCTGAACCGCTGGCGAGCTGCTGTAGCGCATAGGAGAGCCCGCCGGAAAGAATCGAAGCAACACCTGCCCAGAGGAACTGCGTGCCGATCGTCACGATGATCGAGGGCATCCCGACCACCGCGACCAGCACCCCATTCACCACGCCGACCAGCGCGCCGCCTGCCAACGCCGCAACAATGGCTAGCCAGGCGGAACCGGTGGTGTTCACGCACCAGGCGAACAGAAAGCCCGAGAATGCCATCACCGAAGGGAAAGACAGATCGATCTCCCCCGCCGCAATCACCAGCGTCAGCCCGATCGCCAGCACCACGAGCGGCGGCACAGTGGTCAGGAAGGAGAAGTAGATTGGCCAGCCCAAAAACACGCGCGGTGCCGTTGCCATGAACAGGCCGACCACCAGCGCGAATACGACCAGGCTCGGCAAGCCCTCCATGCGGGCAAATCCCGGCAGACGCAAACCCACCGGGCGCACCGGCCGTTTTTCCTTGATCGGATCGCTCACGTCTTTGTCCCCGCAACCGGCGCCGGTCCGTGCCCGCTCTGCTGCAGCGAAATCAGATACCGCGTTAGATCCTCGAGGCTCATTTCGCCTGACTTGATATCCGCGACGATGCGGCCGCGATCGAGCACGACCAGCCGATCGGCTAGCTCGTGCACATGGGCGAGGTTATGTTCGATGTAAATGCAGGCGCGCCCGGACTCCTTAATGGAGCGCACGAAGTCGAGAACCTTGCGCACCTCGCTGATGGCAAGTGCCACCGTGGGTTCATCGAGAATGATCAGATCGCTGTCGAAATACATCGCCCGTCCGATTGCGATGCCCTGGCGCTCGCCACCGGAGAGTTTCGCAATCAACGAATCCGCGTCGATCCCCACGCCGCGAAAACCGAGCTGTTGCTTGAGAATATCGTTGGCAATGCGCCGTTCTTCGGCGACATTGATGAAGCCGAGCCGATTGGTGATCTGCCGGCCGACAAAAAAATTACGCCACAGCGGTTGCTTCTCGCCGAGCGATTTCTCCTGATACACCGTCTCGAAGCGCAACCGGTGCGCCTCGCGCACGGAAAAGCGGCTCCAGTCGACCTCTTCGTCGCGGATGAACAGCTTGCCCGTGCTCGGCCGCACGACACCGGTCAACACCTTGATGAGCGTCGATTTACCCGCGCCGTTATCGCCGATCAGGCCGACGATCTCGTTGCGGCCAATGGCGAGGTCGATGCCGGAAAGCGCGCGTATCTTGCCGTAGGACAGGCTGATGCCCTGCGCGCGCACGATATGCCGCCAGTCGCTCGCAGCGGGCGCGGCATCGCTCGCCGTCACGCTGCGCTCCGGCTCGAATGAACCACAGAGATGTTGTGTACGACGATAGCCATAAAACTTTCCCCTTTGCTTATCGCTCGCCGCCTCAACTTACCTGGAAAAGTCTCTGGAATATAGTAAGACTAACAGTCAAAGTCTAGTTCAAGAATCGCCTCGCGAGACCGCTTGTTTCATCGGGAAATTACTAGTCCTGGGCATCCGAATAACGGAATGTAAGGGACTTGGGCACGTCCACGATTGATAGCAAACTTCGCGCGCGTGACCTGACACGGTGGCCCGTGCAGGAGGCACGACAGCACCGTTCGCTACCACGGCGTCGAGGTCGACAACGTGCTTGAGATGGTCAACAATCACCGGGCCCGCCACTGCCAGTTTCGACCGCCACGAATGAATCCACCTGAATTCACACTTCGCGCAGCGACGCCCGCCGACGAGCCATTTCTGTTCGCTTTGCGCAGGGCAACGATGACCGAGCACCTGGAACGTGCTGGCGAATCCACCGACGAGCACGCACATTGGGAGCGTCTTCGCTATCGCTACGACGACGCTTATGTCATCTGTTGCGGGTCGGAAAAACTCGGACTCTTCAAGTTCTTTCGCGACCTCGATGAATGGACCGTCGTACAAATCCAGATCCTGCCCGAACATCAGGGTCGCGGTATCGCGGCCCATCTGCTCGGTGAATTTCTAAGCCACGCAGACGACGCTCGCGTCCCTGTCAAACTCAGTGTTCTGAAGGGCAATCGGGCCATTAGCCTTTACCAGCGCTTTGGGTTTCACGTGGTCGACGCGACTGACACGTCGTTGCTGATGAGGCGGCGGTAACGCCGCCGCTACATGAAATTGCGCGTATGCAGCGCCGCAAGCTGCTTCGCCTGGGCCGGCTCGACGCCAAGGCGCACCAGCCTCGTGTAGCGGCCATCGGCCATTTCGCGCATCAAGGTTTGAACCTGCGCGTAGCCTCGCGCCACGGCCGCCGGCGTCAACTCGCCCGCGGCGATCAGGATCAGCGCGTCGAATACCTCTTCATTGAGACCCGCGGTGCCCTCCAGTGCGTCATGACGTTGCTCGACCGCGTGGGCCAGACGCGAACGCAGGCGCGGCTCGCTGTTGAGCCGGTAAAGCAGATGGGACATGCCCAGGGCGACATGGCGGGCCTCGTCACTGAGCGCCGGCGTCGAAACCCAGCGACTCAATATCGATAAGCGGGCTCGGCGATTCGGCCTTGGTCGTCATAGAAAGCCTCTTCCGTTACCGCACGCTCGAGCAATGCGTAGCCACTGGCGCGGCCGGGCAGCCACGACCTGAGACCCTCCAGTTCGAGCAACGGACGCACCCGCGCGTCGTTCCAGTCCATCGAGAGCAGCAGGTCGCCAAAGCGCTGCGCCGCTTCCTGCGGCACGCCGGGGCTAACCGTCATGTTGCAGTGATCGAATGCGCCCGTCGTGGCGACGATGCGCGACGCGCCCGCCGGCAGCGTCCCTTCGTCGGCAAACGCCCGGAAGTTGCCTGCGATCATCCACGTGGCGTCGATTTCGCCGCGCACGAGGGCGCTTGCCGCATCGCGTTCGCCGCCGACATGGTCGCCGTGCTTGCCGCCCAGCACGTCGAAGTGGCGCGCCTGGTAGTCCTGGCCCGCGACGAGGCCGCCCTCGTGGCGCAGATGATCCAGCGGAATCAGCGTGGCCTGAGGCGAGTCGATCGCACCGAAGCCGATCGTGCCGCCGCGCAGGTCGGCGAGTGTCTGGACGCGACTGTCACGGCGAACCACGAGCACCGAATGCAGGTCGCGGTCCGTGTCGCGCATGGCGAGCGGCAGCACGGTCTCGCCGCGCGCCTGCGCGATGCGGCTCGCGCGTATCCAGGCAAGCGGGGAATTCCACGCGAACGCAATATCGCCTGCGAACTGGGCCTCGACCTGCGTTTCATAGTTCGAGTAAAGCAGATAGTCGATCGCGACTCCGCGTTCGGCAAACCATGCCTTGAAGCCCTCCCAGATCGTGACGACCTTGGGCGCATACGCAACGGCGCCGAGCATCAGGGGGGCATTTCGTGCGCTTGAGGACATGATGGGTGTCTCCTCATCAGGCGAGCGGCAGGCCGCACAGCACGCGGCCAACGAAGTCGTAAAGGACGTCCGAGGTCGGTCCCATGATGGAGGCGGCGCGCGCGTCGCGGAACAGTCGCTCGATGCCCACCTCTTTGCGAAAGGCCGCGCCGCCGCAAATACGCATCGCCGTATCGGTCACGGCGAGCGCGGCTTCCGCGGCTACCGCCTTCACTTCGAGTACGCGCAGCATCGCGTCGGGCCGGCCCGACGCCAGCGCGGCGAGCGTATCGTCGCGCAGCGCGCGCGCCTGATCGACGCGCAGCTGCGCGCGGGCGAGATAGGCGCGGATGGTCGGCAGGTCGGCAAGGGCACTGCCGCTCTCCGCGAAGCGGCTGCCGGTCACGTGAGGAATGGCGCGCGCCAGCGCGCCATCGGCGATGCCGATCGATGTCGACGCAACGAGGTTTGCAAACGCCGGCAATGCTTCGCCATTCATGATGTCGCCGCCGCCCCCGTCAGGGCCGAGCATCGCACTGGCCGGCACACGCAATCCTTCGGCCTGGATCGGCGCGGACGCGTTGCCGCGCAAGCCGAGGCCGTCGAAGGGCTGCGGACAGTGCAGCCCTTGCGCACGGCTGTCCACGAGCCACAGCGTACTGGCGCCATCCGCGGCCAGCGCCGGTCGCGACGACCAGACGTAGGAGTCGGCTTCGACGGCGGACGTCACCATGCTCTTGTTGCCGTTGAGCACGAAATCGTCGCCATCGGGATGCGCGGTGCCGACCGGCGCCCAGAAATGGCTGCGTGAGCCGGTCTCGGACCATGCCAGCGTGGTGAGGTGCCCGCCTTGCGCAATGGCGCGCCTCACTTCGATGGGGCCGTATTTATCGATGAGGATGGCGCCGGCGTAGTGCATGGTGACGACCATCGCGGTGGACGGGCAGTCCCGCGCGATGCGCTCGACCACCTGACACGCCTGCGCGACGCCCTGCCCCATGCCGCCGAGCTCTTCGGCGCTGACGAGTCCGAGCAGACGTGCCTCGCCTAGTGCGTCGAGGGCCGCGCGGGGAAAGCGCGCGAGCTGATCCGTTTGGGGAGCTTCGGGGGCAATAGCGGTGCGAACGAGCGGTTCCAGCACGTCGATCAAGGACATCGGAGTCTCCCGGACAGAGTTGGCGGAGACGGTCGTCCGGGTCTGTTCTGACGCCGCGCACGTGTTGCGCAGCCGAAAATGGAGGACGCGCGTGCGCCGCTCCGGTGCATCTGTCGCATGCAGACCTGCAACAACGACTCTCGCACTTGAAGGAGCCCGCAGCGCATCGCAGCGCCGCAGGCCGGCACATTATTGCATCTGCCGATTTTCTCTGGACGCTGGATGTACCGGCTCGTCCGCAAGGCCTGGGTGCGGGCTGCGCCCAGGCCTCAGACAGCTCAATGCATATCGCCAACGACAACGCGTGCCGACAACGCGTTCGTATCGCGCGACGACGACGCGGCGCGAATCTCGTAGCTTCCGCCATGCACCTGCCACGCGTGCGTCGTGACGTTCCACGTCGCGAGGCGCCGTGCCGGGATGACGACGGTCACCTGCTGCGACTGCCCGGGCCGCAAGGCGACCTTCGTCCATCCCACCAGGCGCTGCGGCGGCTCGCCGAGTCCCGGCGGCAGCGTCGCGTACACCTGGGCGACTTCGGCGCCGGCACGCGAGCCCGTGTTGGCAACGGTGAACGTCGCGATCACATTGCCGCCCTGATCGGTACGCGTCCGGAGCCCCGAGTACGAGTAAGTCGTATAGGAGAGGCCATAGCCAAACGGGAAGAGCGGATCGATGTTTTTCGCATCGAACCAGCGGTACCCCATCAGGACTCCTTCGCTATAGACGACGTTCAGGTTGTTCGGGTCGATGGTCGGCTGCGGCAGATCGGCTTCCTGGCGCGGGAACGTGATCGGCAGCTTGGCGGACGGGTTTACGTCGCCGAACAGGATGTCCGCGATCGCCTGACCGCCTTGCACACCGGGATACCACGCTTCCACTACACCGTGAACGCTGCCGAGCCACGGCATCGTGACGGGGCTGCCATTCTCCAGCACGACGATGATCCGTTTGGCCTTCGCAGCCACCGCGTTGATCAGCGCATTCTGGTCGTAAAGCTGATTGCTCGCGTCCGCCTTGTTGTCCGGCAAGGACAGGTTCGCCAGATCCGTGCCCTCGCTTTCCCACTGCGTGGCGAACACGATCGCGACATCGGCGCTGGCGGCTGCGCTAGCCGCGGCGGAGGCGTTCGTGCCGTCGAAATACGTCACCGTGGCCTGAGGCGCCTTGGCCTTGATCGCGTTGTACGGCGAGGACTTGTACCAGGTCGCGCAACTCGAAAGCAGCGGATTGCCGGACTGGCATCCCGACACCGCATTGCCGTCTGCCGCGGGCACGCCTCCCGACCCGCCTCCGGACATCACACCGACATCGGCATGGCCGCCGATCACGACGATCGAGTGCAGGCCGCCAGCGGCGAGCGGAAGGACCGGCTGGTTACTGCCGGATGCCGATCCATTCTTCAGTAGAACGATCGACTCGTGCGCGACCGCGAGAGCGTCACGGTTGCCTGCCGTCTGGTCGACCGAGCCGCCGGGGGTGGGCGGGTTGTCCATGACGCCGAGGGCGATCATGGTGCGCAGCTTGCGAAAGACCATATCGTTGAGACGGGCGACCGGAACGGTACCGGCCTGGACCGCGGCCTTGAGCGCGCTGCTGAAATAAGACTGAATGCCAAAGCCCGCGCCGGCCGTGCCAAGATCGCCGGGCTGCTCTTCGTCGAGACCGGCCATCGCGGACGCGACAGTGCTATGGTTGGCCGTCCAGTCCGACTGAACCTTGCCCTTGAATCCCCACTCTTTCTTCAGGATGGTCGTGAGGAGTTCCGGGTTCTGGCAGGCATACACGCCATTGATCAGGTTGTACGAGCACATCACGTTGCCGGGATGCCCCTCGCGCACGGCGATCTCGAAGGCGAGCAGCTCCGTTTCCCGCATCGTCCTTTCGTCGACCACGGAATTGCTCGTCATCCGGTTGGTTTCCTGGTCGTTCATCGCGTAGTGCTTCACCGTTGCGATCACGTCCTGAGACTGCGTCCCCATGGTGCGCGCCGCACTCATCGTGCCGGTCAGGACGGGATCTTCGCCCATGTACTCGAACGTGCGGCCGTCGCGCGGTTCACGCGCCAGATTGAGCCCGCCACCCAGCCCTTCCGCGTAGCCGAGCACGCGCAGCTCACGGGCAATACGCGAGCCGTAGGCCCCCGCGAGCGCCACATCCCAGCTCGAGGCGAGCCCGATCGGTGCGGGAAAAGCCGTGGCATGCGCGTTCTGCACGTTCACGCCGCCAGCCGAATCCGCGGTGGCCAGCGGGGGAATGCCCAGGCGACTGATACCGGGGATATAACCGGCGCCCTGCACCCACGATGGAAACGGGCCACCCAGACCGACGGTGGGAATGCCCGTGCCGTGCACCAGCTGGATCTTTTCGTCGAGCGTCAATTGCGATACCAGCACTGCCGCGCGCCTGTCGGCCTGGTCGCCCTTCGCTTTCCAGTCAAAGGCCGGCTGCTGTGACACACCCGAAGCCTGGGAAAAGAACTGCGCCACCATCGAAAATGGGCTGTTTCCCCATGTATTGCCGGTGGCAGCTTGATCCGCGTACGCCACAGAGCCGGCACATAATGCGCCGGCGACGGCAATCGCTATTTTCTTCGTATTCCTCACGGTGTCTCTCCTGTTTTGCCGATTGCATGAGCGATGACCCGCAGGATTGCGGGACCGTAATCGGACTACATTTTTCTTCTAGTTTTATGTTGAATTGCCCTACGTAGCGAGATGACGATAGCACCGGAGAAACGTTGGCGCTTATCGTGCCGTCGCAGAACTTAACTTTGCGTCGCAGTATCAGGGTTTGCCTTAACCCTGCTCCGTTTGCCATTCCGTCGTTACCTTACAGGCAGTTTTCGAGTCTGCGCACCCCGCTCACAGCGCCCGCGCAGTGGTTCATGCGGATTCGATATCTGGCCCCATCGGGCCGTTTGAGGATTGCAGCAAGGATGCTAAAGTCACCAGCTACCAGCGGTTAGCCGAGGCGACGTTTCTCCGTTCCATGGTGTCTCCCATGACGACCGACCAAAAGACCGTTTCAAACGTCCTTGCCCAACTCTCGCTCAAGTCCGCCGTCGAGCACGGCATGTCGCCACACGATTTCACGCGCCTCACCGGCATCACCGAGGCGGAACTCGTCCATCCGGACGGGCGCATCCCCGCACACAAGCACATTGCCATGCTCAATCTGCTGGAGCCGGGCTACCAGGCTTCGGAGCGGCTCGAAATCTTTTCCAGTTATTCGTTTCGCGCCCCCATCAGCACCTTATTGGCCATCGTCACGAACAGCCCGACGTTGACGAAGGCCTTTGACCAGTTTCTGCGCTACCGGGTGTTGATCGGAAATGTCGATACCGTGAAGGTAAAGCGGGCAGCCCAGACATTCGAATTCGAATACGTTCTGGACGGCGCGGGCAGAAGTTCATCGAGCGCTTTCTATAATTTTCTGCTGCTCATTCGACTCGCCGAACAGTACAACGACGACGAGCCCTATCCCACCCAGATCGAGTTGACCGGAGAGGCGTTTGCGCCCGTCTCCCAGCTCTCGCACCTGTGTGGCGCGACGGTGAAATTCAGGCAAAGCCGCAACCGCATGCTGATGAAAACCGGAGCGGCAGACCTGCCGTATTGCAGGTACAACGAGATCACCGAAAACATTCTCTGCGGGCAGGCCGATGCCGATATCAGACGCTTCGTTGTGGGCCATTCGTTTTCTTCGAGAATCGAAGATTTCGTGACGAAGATGATTCGTGAGGCGCATGCCGGTCTGCCATTTGCGAACCCCATGGAAGAAGTCTGCGGCCGCCTTGGCATTTCACGCTCGACGCTGCACCGGCGCCTGCAGGTTGAAGGGACGAACTTCCAGGCTATCCTGTCTCATGCGCGCCTCGAGGAGGCACGGCGGTTGCTGCCCTTGGCCGACTATTCGGTTGCCGCGGTGAGCGATCTTCTCGGCTTTTCTTCTCCCTGCGCGTTCTCGCGTTTCTTTCTCGAGAACAGCGGCAAGTCTCCTTCGCGCTACAAGTTCGAAAACTGCAGGCTCTAGTGAGCCTTCTGGGCAAACCGCGCCTGCGCTGTACACGATCGAATATTCGGGACCAGAAAGAAAGCGAACACGCGCGTCGAAATCACGATGAGGTCGATGAACAGAGCGCACTACGCAATACACGTGGATGATCAGATCGAGGCTGCATGAGCGCTCGACGCGCCGTCACGAAGGCGCAGGTCAGTGCGCCGGTCCGAAGAAGGCCTGCGCACCTTCCGATGGCGTCAGTCCGGCGGCGAAATAGCCTTCGAGGCGCTCGGCCTTGGCGTCGTCGAGCAAAAACGGCGGACGCACGAGCCCTTGCGCAATGGCGTGGTCGTACCACCGGCTCATCCACTCGCGCAGCTTCGTTTCATAGGGTGACGGCAATTCGTCTGGCGCGATCTCTTCCATGCGCAATCTCCGCTCGCGGCCTGACTGCCGCTATATGCTTGTCGCGACACGTGCTGCGCCCATCGAAGGACGCAGGATATCGGGTGGAAACACCTGCCATCCACGGTCGGGATGGCGGAAGAAAAACAGCGCGCGCGGTCCGTCCGCTGTCTGCGCCTCGATGAACACGCTCGCGATCCGCCCGGACGGCGCACGATGCACCGTCACGACCCGCACTGTCTGCCTGCTGGTGGGGTTCAGCCACTTCACGACTGCTGCCCCTAACGACTGCCGCACCGCCATCGCCGCCCCCCACGCTTTAGGTGAAATCATCGTAGACAGCCGTTAAACCGGCCGCCATCGGGACGGGTAGATAGTTCCCTCGGGATTGTCCGGTTCGTTTGTCAGGATTTCCTTCTCGCCGCGCACGACCGCGCGTTACTCGCCCACCAGCCCATGCCGGATCGCATAGCGGATCACCTCCGCGTTATTGCCCAGCCCGAGTTTTTGCATCAGCCGCATCTTGTGGGTGCTGATCGTCTTGGCGCTGAGCGCGCACGCATCGGCGATATCGTTGATGCTCTTGCCCGACGCGAGCATCTGCAACACCTGGAACTCGCGGTCCGAGAGCACTTCGTGCGGGGGCACATCGCCCGAATGCTTCTCGAACACCATGGCGTCGACGAGTTTCGGGTCGATAAAGCGCCCGCCGTCCGCGAGCTTGCGAATCGCGGCCAGTAGCACTTCCGGATCGCTGTCCTTCGTCACGTAGCCTGTCGCGCCGGCCCGCAGCGCGCGCGACGCGACCTGGGCTTCGTTGTGGATGCTGAGCACGAGCACCGGCAACGCAGGTTCCTCGGCGCGCACGCGGCGGATGAGATCGACGCCGCTGATGCCCGGCATCGTCATGTCCAGCAGCAGCAGGTCGACTTCGCAGGTCCGCAGCTTTTCGATCACCTCCGAGCCCTGCCCGGCCTCCGCCGTCACGACCATGTCGGCAGTCGTCGCGAGGATCTGCTTGAGTCCGCCACGCACGATGGCATGGTCATCGGCGATGAGTATTCTGATCATGGGGGTCTTCGAGCGGAACGTGGATCGAAATCGTGGTGCCAGACGCAATGCCGATGGTCAGGTCTTTGCAGGGCTGACTGTCGATGCTCAACGTACCACCAATCAGCCTCGCGCGCTCTGTCATGCCAAGCAGACCGTATGCGTACCTTGCATACGCGGCGGCCACGTCGAAGCCGCGGCCGTCGTCGCGCACACGCAAGTCTAGCGAGCCGGGCCCGGTGCTGAGCGTGAGCTCGACGCGCTGCGCCGCCGCGTGGCGCGCGACGTTCGTCAGCGCCGCCTCGACGATCCGGAAGAGCGCCGTGGCCTGCATGTCCGACAAGGCCGGCTCGCCGCTTGCCATGTGCAGTTCGCACGGGATGGCGTTGTGCCGGCTCCATTGACTGGTGAGCCATTCGAGCGCCGAAACGAGGCCGAAGTTGAGCGCCGCAGGCCGCAGGTGGCTTGCCACGTTGCGGACCATCCAGATCGTGCCTTCGACCAGTTCGCGCATGTCGTCGGCCCGGCCGACGGCCTCCGGATCGTCGGTGAGCCGCATCCGCAGCAGCGAGACGTCCATTTTCAGCGCCGTCAGCAACTGGCCGAGTTCGTCCTGAATCTCCAGCGCGCTGCGCTTGCGCTCGTCTTCGCGCATTCCCTCCAGATAAGCCGACAGGGCCCGCTGCTGCTCGCGCGAGCGCACGAGTTCGTCTTCCACGCGCTTGCGGCCGGAAATGTCGTGCAGGCCGACGTAAATGGCCGGTGCGCCATCGTAGTTCGACAGCCGTGCTGTCGCCATGGCCCAGAACTGCGTCCCGTCCGGCCGACGCAGATTCACCTCCGCGTCGCTGAAGCTGCCTTGGGCCGCGAGACAGCGCACGAGTCTTTCGCGCTCCAGCGGATCGACGTAGAAGTCGACGATATTGACGTTCGCGCGCGCCGCTTCATCGAGGCGCAGCAGTTCGCGAAACCGTGCGTTGGCATAGAGCAGTTGGCCGTCGGGCATCGAGGTGATGCCCATGGCCACCGGGCCCGATTCGACGATCGCGCGAAAGCGCGTTTCGCACGCGTTGAGCCCGCGCTGCTGCATGGCGAGTTGCCGGTGGGCCGACCGCAACGCGATGTGCGTGCGGACCCTGGCCACCAGCTCCTCGACGAGCACGGGCTTGCGCACATGGTCGGCTGCGCCGGCGCTGAGGCCATCGGCGAGACTTCGATGATGGCCTGCCGGCATCATGAGCACCACGGGAATATCGCGCGTGCGCGCATCCGACTTCAGGCTGCGGCAGGTGGCGAGGGCGCCCACACTGGCGGCCTCTGAATCGAGCAGAATCAGTTCGGGCTGGGAGACGTACGAACGCTCCAGCACCTCGAGGCCGCTGTTCGCGGCGAGCACCTCGAAGCCCTCCCATACGAGGTGGTCGGCGATCAAGCGGGTCTCGTTCGGCGTACCGCCCGCGACCAGTATCGTGCAGGGGTTCGTTGTCGTGGCCTGCGAGTCAGTCATCTTGCCCACGGTTGCTCCGGCCCTGGTTACTTTGTTTTTTCCTCGTCGCCAAAGCCATGGCCCTTCGGCAACCCTTTATCACGTATGCAGGTAATACGGATTGCGCGCCCCGTTAGCCCGTTAGCCCTCTATGTTCCAGGTGCCTTACGTAGCGAACGAATGCCTCGCGGAAATTTCCGCACGGTCGATCAGTTCGTCGAGACTGCGTGCGAGTTCGCCAAGCGCCGATAACGCATACAGATCGAGCTTGTCCGCATGGTTGCGGCGCAAGTCTTTCATGCTTTCCTGCAAGCGCCGTATCGTGCCCGCGCGGCTGTCCGGCAGCGGCCAGCAGTGCATCAAATAAGCCAGCGGCATGAGATTGCGGGATTCGCACCACGTATCGAACAGGCGCATGCAGATCGAGTTCACGTCCTGCACGCGCGCCTTACGGTCGCCCCACTCGGAAATCATCGCGCGTCGCCTCTGCCAAGCTTCGAATTTTGCTGACGTCATGATGAGCCCGCCAATGATCGCGTGCAGTCGTCTTCGACTGCAAACGGTAAAGGGGAACCCTGAATCTTGTGTCGGGAAATCCTGAATGGCGGACTTCGAGGCGCAATCGCACCCTTGAATGTCTGCCGGGAATTTCCGTCCTGGCCCGAAGTAAAGCGGATTGTCGGCGAGATTACGTCGCGTTATGCTGCGCGCGACTGACCGTTCGGTTCCACACAATGCCGCGCATGGCATACGCTGATTTCGTATGAACAGAAGACAGATGATCGCGCAATGCGTCGGTATAGGCGCGAGCCTGATAACGATGCGGGCGACCATGGCGTTGCCGGTCAGCCGTGGGCCAGCAAGCGTCGTATTCCTGAATCCGGGCGAAAGCGTGGAACACGATACGGGCCAGCACTGGCAACTCGTCTCGCGCTTCATGGCCGCGACTGCAAAACGCTTTGGCATGCAGCTGGAAGTGCTCTACGCGGAGCGCGATCATCTGCTGATGCTTCGCCAGGCCGAATCCGTAGCGGCACGTACAGCGGCGCCCGACTATGTGGTGATCGTCAACGAAAAGATGGCCGCGCCGCAGATGCTGCAAACGCTGGCACGCTCGAGCGCCAAAGTGCTGTTGATCCACAACGATCTGACCGAAGCCCAGCGTGCCCAGACCGGCAACGAGCGCGAACGGATCGCGAACTGGATCGGCACCGTCACCGCCGATGCCGGACGCGGCAGCTTTCGCCTCATGGATTACCTGATCCGTTCGAACGGCAGCGGCCCCGCCCGCGTGATCGGCATTACCGGCGACCCTGCCACGCCGGTCTCTGCCGAGCGCGCCGCCGGGGTGCAGGCCGCGCTCGCGCGCCGGCCGCAGGACCGCATCGATCAGCTCGTCTATGGGGACTGGAGTTTTTCCGACGGCCGCGACAAGGCGCGCGTGCTGCTCTCGCGCTACCCGGATGCCAATATCCTTTGGGCTGCCAACGATTCGATGACGCTTGGTGCATTGAGTGCGGTGCAGGAGCGGCATCTGTCCACCATCGTCGGCGGGCTCGGTGCGCTGCCCGAAGCCGTGGCTTCGGTCATTCGCGGCGACCTGGCCGCGATCGTTGCAGGCGACCAGTTCATCGGCGCATGCGCGCTGGTCCTCATTCACGACTACCACTACGGCGCGGACTTTGCGCAAGTGGGCGGACCGCGCCAGCGGCTCGACTATCTGAAGGTGCTCGACAGCAGCGACGCCAGGCGTTACGCCGAGATTGCCTTTCAAGGCCGCACGTCTCCCGACTTCAGCCGTTTCTCGCGCGTGCAAAGCCGGCGTGTGGGCGCCTACACGTTCGATCTCGACACCCTGCTCGATTCCGCTTCAAAGGCCGCGTAATGCTGCAAACCCTGTTGCGTGCCCGCTTCCCACGCAGCCTGCATGCGCAGCTCATGCTCTCGCTGCTGGTGCTCTGTACGCTGGTGGCGGGCACGTCGGCGTTCTTCCTGCTCGAGCATGCGCGCGAAGGCCGGATCGCGGAACTCGACGAACGTGCGAACCGCATTGCCGATCTCCTCAGCCAGTCGCTCGCGCAGCCGCTCTGGAATGTCGATCGCGACGCGATCACACGGCAACTGAATGTGCTCAAACCGAATCCGGAGGTGGTGAGCTTCACCGTGACCGCGACCAACTATGGCGTGCTGGCCGACGCGAGCAATGCGCCGATGCCCGACCCGCAGGCGCGCGTGGTTCGCGTGCGGCCGATAGAATTCACGCCACCCGGCAATGCGCCGCCCGAAAAGATCGGCGAGGTCCGCGTGGTCCTGACGCGGGCCGCCGCCGACCGGGGTTTCGAGGCCGCGCGCGCGGCGGTGCTGGGAACGCTCGCGCTCGTGCTCGCCGTGGTGTACGTCACGACCTTTCTGCTCCTCAAACACCTCGTGCGCGAGCCCATCCGGCGCCTGGAAGAAATGGTCGACCGCATCGCGTCAGGCGATCTGGACAGCCGCTGCGCCATCGAATCCAGTGTCGAACTGGGCCGGCTGGCCGCGCGTGTCAACGTGATGGCGGAGCGGCTGCGCGACTCGACGGCATCGCTCAGGGAGAGCGAGCGCAAGTACCGGAGCATCATCGAGAATTCACTCGAAGGATTCTTCGTGCTCGATCGCAATGGCAAACTCTGCGACGCCAATCCCGCGATGGCCCAGTTGCTCGGCTACCGCGACGTTCAAGGCATGATCACGGCGCCACGCGACGACGCGGGCGCAGTTCATGCCAAGCCCCAGCCGTTTTCCAGCGGGAAAACGGCCCAACTCTTCGCGATGCTGCAATTGACCGGCAAGATCGCGGGCCTGGAAATCGAGCTGACTCGCGCCGACGGCACCGCGGTCTGGTGTCAGCTCAATGCCCGCGGCATACGCTACGACGGCGCGGCCCCCCAATGCCTCGAAGGACAGTTGACCGATATCTCGGGCCGCAAGCAGGCGATGGAGATCCTCACGCGCCATCGCGATCAGCTCGAGGAAGAAGTGCGCGAGCGCACGCGAACCGAGCAGCTGCTTCGCCATTCGCGCGAACAGTTGCGCCAGCTTTCGTCCCACCAGGAGTCGATCCGCGAAGAGGAGCGGCGGCAGATCGCCATGACGATCCACGACGAACTGGGCCAGTTGCTCACCGCGATCAAGATCAATGTCTCCTTGCTCAAGCTTGCGCTGAGCCAGGGCGCCGAGTGGCAACAAAAGGTAGGCGACATCGGCGGGCTGGCTGAACGCACCATCGACATCGTGCGCAACGTCGCGAGTCACCTGCGACCGGCCGCGCTGAATTTCGGGCTCCTGTCGGCACTCGAATGGCTCGTTCAGGACTTCACCCGACACAACGCAACGGTCTGCACGTTCCTGCTCGAAGGCCGCGAACCTTCATTGAGCGACGACCGCGCGACGGCGGTGTTCCGCATCGTCCAGGAGGCGCTCACCAATGTCAGCCGCCACGCGCAGGCCTCGCATGCCGAGGTCGTCCTGCGTTGCATCCATAACCACTTCGAACTCGAGGTCCATGACGACGGCAACGGGTTCGACGTGGCGAAGGCGATCCGTGGGGATTCGTATGGACTGCAAGGCATGCAGGAGCGCGCACGGATGATCGGCGCGCAGTTTCATATCGAAAGCCGGGACGGGCCGGGATCGACGGTTCGCATCGTGTTCAACGAGACGACGGAACACGTCAGTCGAGCGCTGCCCGCCGATAACGAACTCCGCTAGTCATGCCTCGTCCGCCTGGCGCTTTTCGCTAGATGCGAAATCCTGATGGTCGTTTCCCTGATTTGCCAACCTGGCCTCATGTCCCGGCGCCCGGCGTCGGCTGTGCGAGCCGCCACGCGAGATTGGCGCGTGCCGCGGCCTCGCAATGCGAATGAAAGTAATCGGTCAGGTAGATGCGCGGGCGCGCGAGCAGCGTCTCCAGCATCCGCCGCTCGTGCATGGCGTAGGCGTGCTCGTCCAGGTCCGGGCGTTCGGCTCTCAGGCGCATGCCGTTGTCCTGAAACTGGCGGCGCGGTGCGCCCAGTGACGCGAGATCGATGTCGCACGCGAAGCGCGCATCCAGTTCATCCGGCGCGCGGGTATGCCGGGTCGCGAGAATCGCTTCGCAAATGCGCTCGCAAGCCGCGATGCGATCGTCTGCGCAGCGCCGCAGCCACTGCGCGCTGCGCTCCTCATTGTCCTGAGCGCCCGGAACATAGATCACGTCGTGGCACCACAGCGCAAGCTCCACGAGATTGCCATGCGCAATCGCCTCGCGCGCCCGGTCGAAATCGCGCAGGCAGCGGTGCACGTGGCGCAGCGTGTGGTAGTGCCGCCCCGCCTCGCCATAACGGCGCGCGAGATCGGCATAGACGGCCTCGGCGCGCGCGCCCCCGCTGCGCGACCACAGTTCGACGAAGCGTCCCTGCGTGCGGTTCACCCCTCCTCCTTTGCGCGCTGCGCAATGCTCGGAGAAAATTCCTCACGAATGTCGATGGTCGCAGATACAGCAGGTAAGGCACGAGGTCCTCGAAACTGCGCATCACGGGCTCATTATGCGCCGCATGCCCTGCGGGAACAGCCCCGATATTCACCTGGCATCACGTTGGCAACATCGATGCAAACGTATACTCCCTGCCAGTATTCGCCTATACTGCCCCACAGTATCTTCAATCGATGCCGTCATGCCCCATTCCCCCGAAGAAAAGAAGCGCGTGCTCACGCGCGTGCGCAAGGTTCGCGGCCAGCTGGACGCGCTCGAGCGCGCGCTGGAGGAAGGCGCCGATTGCGCGCCGGTGCTCCAGCAACTGGCGGCGATTCGCGGCGCGATCAACGGCGTGATGGCCGGTGTGCTCGAAAGCCACCTGCGCGAAGAATTTACCCACCTTGCGGGATCAGCGGAGTCCCCGGGATCGATCGACGATGTCGTGACCCTCGTTCGAACCTATTTACGCTAGCTCACCGCGGGATTTTTCCCGCGCCGATTCGGCCGACCTTCTTTTTTTACAGGACTACTATGAAATCGCGTGCTGCAGTTGCGTTTGGGCCGGGCAAGCCCCTCGAGATCGTCGAGATCGACGTCGAACCGCCCCGCAAGGGCGAGGTGCTGGTCAAGATCACGCATACCGGCGTTTGTCATACCGATGCCTTCACGCTCTCCGGCGACGACCCGGAAGGCCTCTTCCCCGTCGTGCTCGGCCACGAGGGCGCCGGGATCGTCGTGGAAGTGGGTGAGGGCGTGACCAGCGTGAAGCCCGGCGATCACGTCATCCCGCTCTACACCGCCGAATGCGGCGAGTGTCTGTTCTGCAAGAGCGGCAAGACCAATCTGTGCGTGTCCGTGCGCGCGACCCAGGGCAAGGGCGTGATGCCCGATGGCACGAGCCGTTTCAGCTACAACGGCCAGCCGCTCTATCACTACATGGGCTGCTCCACGTTCAGCGAGTACACCGTGGTGGTCGAAGTCTCTCTCGCCAAAATCAACCCGCAAGCCAATCCCGAGCAGGTGTGCCTGCTGGGCTGCGGCGTGACCACGGGTCTGGGCGCGGTGAAGAACACCGCCAAGGTGCAGGAGGGCGATAGCGTCGCCGTGTTCGGCCTGGGCGGCATCGGACTTGCTGTGATCCAGGGCGCGAAGCTCGCCAAGGCCGGCCGCATCATCGCCATCGACACCAATCCGGGCAAGTTCGATCTGGCGCGCGCCTTTGGCGCCACCGACTGCGTAAACCCCAAGGATCACGAGAAGCCCATCCAGCAGGTGATCGTCGACATGACGGGCTGGGGCGTGGATCACAGTTTCGAATGTATCGGCAACGTCAACGTAATGCGCGCGGCGCTCGAATGCGCGCATCGTGGCTGGGGCCAGTCGGTCGTCATCGGCGTGGCCGGCGCGGGTCAGGAAATCTCCACGCGCCCGTTCCAGCTCGTGACCGGCCGCCGCTGGCTCGGCACGGCCTTCGGCGGCGTGAAAGGACGCTCGCAACTGCCGGGCATGGTCGAAGACGCGATGGCGGGCAAGATCCAGCTCGCGCCGTTCGTCACCCACACGAAGCCGCTCTCGGGCATCAACGAAGCGTTCGACTTGATGCACGAGGGCAAATCGATCCGGACCGTCGTGCACTACTGACACGCAAGGAAGGAGACAGACCATGGCCCCGGCCATTCACCCCACGGTTGACCGCGGCATCCAGAAAGGCGCCGAAAGCTTCGCGGGCGGCACGCTGCGCTGCCCGTCGAAAGACGCGGGCTGGGACGGCCCCGGCTTCGCAGCCTTCGTGTCCTCGATCATCGAGAGCGGCACACCGCCTTCGGCCATGGCCGACGTGCGCCAGACGCTGCGCGACAAGGGCCTCGAGCCGTACGGTTGTCTGCGCCCCGCGCTCATGGACATTCTCTCCACTCAGGCTGCGAAAGCCAAAGGCACTTACCGGGAGGCCTGAAACGCTTATGGAGCGCATTGAACGACACGTCAGCCACGGCGGCAGCCAGGAGGTCTGGAAGCACGCCTCTTCCACCGTTGGCGGCGACATGAAGTTTGGCATCTATCTGCCCGAGGCTGCCATACACGGGCAGAAATGTCCCGTGTTGTACTGGCTTTCGGGCCTGACCTGCACGGAACAGAATTTCATCACCAAGGCGGGCGTGCAACGCTACGCGGCGGAGCACGGGATCATCGTCGTCGCGCCGGATACCAGTCCGCGTGGCAGCGATGTGCCCGATTCGCCCGACTACGATCTCGGCCAGGGCGCGGGCTTCTACGTGAACGCCACGCGGGAACCGTGGGCGAAGCATTTCCGCATGTACGACTACGTGGTCTCCGAATTGTCCGCCCTCGTCGAGGCGGGTTTTGCGGCGAGCGAGGCGCGCTCGATCAGCGGGCATTCGATGGGCGGGCACGGCGCGCTGGTGGTTGCACTGCGCAATCCGGGCCGCTATCGCAGCGTATCCGCATTCTCGCCGATCGTCGCGCCGAGCCAGGTGCCGTGGGGCGAAAAAGCGCTCACCGCCTACCTCGGCGATGACCGCGAGGCGTGGAACCAGTATGACGCCGTGGCGTTGGTCGGCAGCGCGCGCGAACGCTTGCCGCTACTCGTCGAACAAGGCGGCGGCGACGAATTCCTCAATGCGCAGCTACGGCCGGAATTGCTGCAGGCTGCCTGCGCAAAGGCGGGACAACCGTTGACGCTCAACGTTCGTGAAGGCTACGACCATAGCTATTACTTCATCGCCAGCTTTATCGGCGAGCATATGGCCTTTCACGCCAAAGCGCTGGCTTGAAACGTGCCGCGCGCCCGTTCGCTGGTTTCGGCGGACGGGCGCGTTCTCTATGGTCATCCAAAGGCAAGGCGCCGAGGCCGCCGCTACGTATAACCCAAAGTCATGCGGCCAGGAAAATAAAGCGCATTGACGCTGTACACCCCATCCTCCAATACTCAAAGGCAACACGCTATCAATGCCAGGCCAGGAGAAAGAGGATGACGAGCGCCCCGCTTTTGGATGCGACACGCAGCACGATCGAACCGACCCGCAAAGACGCGATCTTGCGTGACGTCCGGGCCTGGCGGCTCGCGCGCGTGCAGGAGCAATTACGCAAGCACAACGTGCCCGCCATCCTGCTCTATGACCCGGTGAACATTCGCTACGCGACCGACACTTCCAACATGCAGGTATGGGCCGGCCGCAATCCCGCGCGTTACGTCATGGTCTTCGCAGACGGTCATGTCGTCGCCTGGGAATTTCACAGCAGCGAGCATGTCTGGGACGGGCTGGACCTCGATGTGGAATTGCGCGGCGCGCTCAGCTGGACATTCTTCAACGCGGGCCACGAGGCGGAGCGCCGCGCGCAGGTCTGGGGTGCCGAGATCGTCGACGTATTGCGCCAGCACGCACCCGGCGAACATGTGCTGGCAGTCGACCGGCTCGATCCGTTCGGCGCAGCCTACCTGGAAAAGCACGGCATCTCGCTGCTCGACGGACAAGCCCTGATGGAAACGGCGCGATTGATCAAGTCGTCCAGTGAACTCGTGTTGATCGGCGAATCGTTGCGCACCTGCGAGGCGAGCATCGGGCGCATGAAACGCGAGCTTCGCCCCGGCATGACCGAGAACGACCTGTGGGCGTATCTCCATTACGAAAATATCCGGCACGGCGGCGAGTGGATCGAGACCCGGCTTCTCGCTTCCGGCGACCGCACGAACCCGTGGATGCACGAATGTTCGTCGCGCGTTCTACAGAAAGGCGACCTGCTGGTCTTCGACACGGATATGGTGGGACCGAACGGCTACTGTTCGGACATCTCCCGTACGTGGCTCGTTGGTGACGGCCGTCCTTCTGACGAGCAGCGCAAGCTCTACGAGTATGCGTTTGCACAGGTCCATTTCAATATGGAGCTTCTTCAGCCGGGCATGACGTTTCGAGAGTTCTCGGAAAAGGCGTGGAAGATTCCGGAGCCGTTCGTCAAGAACCGTTACTGCTGCCTTGCCCACGGTATCGGCATGGTCGACGAATATCCTTCGATTGCCCACCAGGTCGATTGGGACAGCGCGGGCTACGACGGTCGCTTCGAAGTGGGCATGACGGTGTGCATCGAGAGCTATATCGGTGCGGAAGGCGGTACGCAGGGCGTCAAGCTCGAGCAGCAAGTCGTGCTCACCGAGAACGGCTGCGCCTCTTTGACCGGTTGCGCCTTCGAGACTGACTGGCTGTGACATGTGGCGTGCGGCGTTCAGGGACGCACTTCGCGCTCGTTACGGCGTGCCCGCTAGCACGCCGTCCGCGATTGCGCGGGTGATTAGAACTTTTGACGGATTGCAGCGCGAATCACGAGCTGATTCGAGTTAGACGAAACGTCCGCGGCACCCGGAACATAAGCGACGTCGAGCACCGTTTGGGTCTTGTCGCCGCCAACGTGCTGATACGCACCCTGCAGATAGAGATCCGTGCGCTTCGACAGATTGTAGTCCGCCATCAGACCGATGGTCTGATAGTTCGGATGCAGCTTGCCGGTGGTCGCATTGAAATCCGCGCGCGTGTAGGTGTACATCGCACCCACGAAGAAGGCCGGGGTGAACTGATATTTCCCGTTCACTTCGAAGTTCTGGAAGCGCAGCGACGACAGATTCGATCCGGCGGGAGGCGTGATCGCGCCAATATAGCCGTTGCTGACCGGTTGGGTGACGTCGGTGTTCGTGTATGCAAAGCCCAGCGTTGCCGAACCGATCGTATCGTTGATCCCCGCGCCGAAGATACGCAGGCGTTGCGCCAGGAAGTTTTCGTCGCCGCCGTTGTTGATCGCGCCAGTGGCCGTCGAAGATGGGTTGTTGGCCTGCAGATATGACGCCGCGATCAAAAGCGAACCGTTCGTGTACTGGGCGCCGACGCTGTACTGTCGGTTGTTGGCAAAATTCGTGTCGTTGCTGAAGCTATACGTGCCGCCGAACTGGAAACCTGCGAGCGACGGGCTCGTATATTTCGCCGTGTTGTTCACGCGAAACGTGTTGTCCGTGTTGTCGTTGTCATACGGGTGCGAAAAGAGATAGCCGGCCCAGTTTCCATTCGCCGTAGTCTGTGCGAGAAAATCGACCAACGAGTCGTACTGGCGCCCCAGGGTGACCGTACCATACGTGTCGCTCGCCACGCCAACAAAGGCCTGCCGGCCAAACATCAAGCCGCCCTGCCCGAGTTTCCCGTTATTGACGTTGAAGCCGTTTTCAAGCTGGAACACGGCTTTCAGACCACCGCCGAGATCCTCCGCGCCCTTCATGCCCCAACGGCTGCCTTGAACATAGCCGCTCTGCAGTTCATACAGCTTGCTGCCGCCTGCATTGTTGGTGAAGTCGAAGCCTTCGTCGATCACGCCATAGAGCGTTACCGAGCTTTGAGCCATCGCGGGAGCGGCAAATGCCGCCAATATCGATGCCGCGATTACACTGCGTCCTTTCATCGAAGTTCTCCAAACCTGGTTGTCATTCGAGAACGAATGATCGTATGTACGTTTTCTGATTGATTAAATATGTAGCTTACCTAAGTATTATTGTCTGTGGTTGTCTCCTTTCATTGTCATCAATCTATGGCACGACGAGGAACCGGTGCGCGGAGTATTGAAGCAACGCCGCAGGCTTTCAACGTGATTTATTTTCCTTTTCGGATGACTTTAAATTAAGTGATCTCTCGGCACTGCTACCGCAATCTATTCGATTCACCTTGCAGTTGCCGAGCCGGTGCCTCGACATATTCCTCAGGCAACGGGGTATCCGGCTCCGGCGTGCCCAGCAGCGCCTCATGAGCGTTCGGCAGCCGCGTCGTGCGATATTCGTTGGGCGACTCGCCAAATTCCTTGCGAAACTCACGGCCGAGATGCGAGGCGTCGGAAAAGCCGCATGACGACGCGATATCCGCAACCGTGCGGTCCGAACTCGTCAACAGCCATGACGCCATGCGTATGCGGATCTGCCTCGCGTACGCGCCCGGCGATTTGCCGGTTTCCGTCGTGAAAAGGCGTTCGAGCTGGCGCACCGAAACATCGAGCCTGTGCGCCAGGTCCGGCAGACTCAGCGGCTGGCCAACGTGTTGCTCCATTAGCAGAATCGCGCGCCTGACCTTGGGATGCGTGGCAGGCGCGAGGCCCGGAGGATGCGGTTGCGGCGCGTTGCCTTTCTGCGCGTCGTCCACGAGCAGAATACGCAGCGCCTTGCGCACGATCGTGGCCTCGACATGGCGCAGCAGAATCGCCGCGGCCACGTCGATCGACGCACGGCCGCCGGAACACGTAATGCGCCTTCTGTCGATCACGAAGAGCCGGTCCGCAACGAGGTCGCGCTCATCGGCTTGCGGAAAACGCTCGACGAAATCCCAGTAGTGGAACCAGCTCACGCAAATTCGATAGCCGTTCATCACGCCGGCCCGGGCGAGTGCGAACGCCCCCGTACAGAGTCCCACGAGCGTGGCCGGCGTTTCGGCCATCGCGCGAATGAAGGAGAGCGTTGCGTCGCTGGCCGGCGGTCCCGAATGCAGCAGCCCGCCTACGATCACGACATAGTCGAACGCCTCGTCCGCATCGAAGGTCGTCCACGGTGTGATCTGGATTCCGCAACTGGCGCGAACCGGAACGAGGTTTTCTCCGACGATGGTCCATGCGCACCGCACCGGCCGGCTCATGTCGCCTTCGTCGCTGGCGAGCCTGAGCAAATCGACGAAGCCGGAGAACGCGGTCAACGTGAAGTTGGGCAATAGCACGATCCCGAAACGCAGCCGCCTCGCCGCCGTGGCTTCGCTGTCAATCGCGTGGTGAACCATGAGGACCGCCTCTGTCAATGCATTCCAGACAATCGATACGGTCGAAATCCGTTGCCCGTTGATTAGCCTGTGATAATTAGCCGGTGACCGCAACACCGGCATCGAGCCAGTCGCGCATCATCGCACCGGCTTCTTCGCTGAGCCAGTTCCGAAACTGCAGATACTCGGTGCGAGGCCGCGCATTCCGGTGCGTAATCAGATAGTGGTAGCGGTCTCTAAAGACAAGCGCATCCGGAACAGGCCGTATCAGGCGTCCCTGCTCGACCTGAAGATGGAGCAGATGATGCCAGCCCAGCAGCGTCCCTTCGCCGGCTTCCGCCTGCGCGACGAGAAGCCGGTAGTCGTTGCTCTCAAGGTTGCGGTTTTCAGCCAGCATGTCCGTGCCGTCGCCCTGCTGGAACCAGTTGCGCCACACTCGCCAATCCACGTGTTCGCACACCTGGGCGCGCCCGAGCAACGAGAGATTCAACGTGGGTTCGGAAAGCAGGTCGAGCGGCTTGAGTTTCTTGCCGCGAAAATACCGGTCGTAAAACGTCGGGCTGCAAACCGGATAAACGACATCATGAAACAGCGGCTCGACCTCATACTCCGGCTCACGCGGCGGATTCTTCGTGATGATGATGTCGGGCTCCATGAGTTCGTCCAGCTCCATGAAGTGCTCGGTGACCATTACGTGCAGCCGGATATCCGGAAAGCGCGCACGAAACGCCGGGAGGCGCTGCGACAACCAGAGGGCCGAAAACGTATGCGAGACGCAAATCGTCAATGCGTGCCGATCCGTGCGCCGCACCGCCTCCGCCGCTTCGGCGATATTCATGATCGAGAGGTACGACGCGTTGTACAGAATTCGTCCTGCGTCGGTCAACGCGATATGCCTCCCGGTGCGCTCGAACAGCGCGACATCGAGCGAGTCTTCGAGCTCCTTGATTTGTCTGCTGATTGCGGCCTGCGTCACGCAGAGGACCTCCGCCGCCTGGGTAAAGCTTTCGTATCTCGCCGCCGTCACGAAGCAACGGAGAGCACGGAGCGACGGCATCTGGGCGAGGAGTCTGTCTGCGAATAGCTGCTTCTTTAACATGGCTTGCGCTCTTTAAACGGGTGCTCGCATGGCGCATTCAAGCTCGCCACGAACGATAAAGGGATCCGGATGAGAATAGTGTGCGAGTCCGTTTGCCCCGTGGCAAGTGAGGCGTTCCATAATATGGGTCTTATAAATGATGCAGCATCGCCCTTCTACTGTGGTGCCGCCAGTTCGCCAGCCGTTTGTTCGCCGCGCGGAGAAAAGTGTGATCCGCTCGAATGACAGGCCCGAGCGCAGCAGCCCGGTCACCACGGCCTTTGTGATTGCACCCGTTCCAACGAATCCGATGCGCATTAGCATGCAAGTCCTGTTCAGCTGTGGCGCAAGCGCGCCACGGAAGGCGAGCGGGGCCTGACGGCCCGCTCGCGCGCGTTACCGCTGCCAGTTCAGGCGAGTTTCAACCAGGTCGTCTTCAGCTCGCAATACTGGTCGTGTGCGTAGACCGACTTGTCGCGGCCGCCGAAGCCCGATTGCTTGAAGCCGCCGAATGGCGTCGAGAGGTCCCCCTCGCCGAAGCAGTTTACCGTGACCGTGCCCGCACGGATCCGCGCCGCAACCTTATGCGCACTGTTCACGTTATCGGTCCACAACGAAGCCGCCAGTCCATAGCAGGTGTCGTTCGCGATGCGAATGGCGTCTTCCACGTCCTCGTATTCGATAAAACACACGACCGGCCCGAACACTTCTTCGCGCGCGATGGCCATATCCGGCGTGACCTGATCGAAGATCGTCGGCTCGACGAACCATCCGCCGGTCTCGGTCAGCACGGCACGTCCGCCGCAAACCACGCGTGCGCCCTGCTCCTTCGCTTTCTCGATGTGCGTCAGCACCTTCTCGTAGTGCTTTTGCTCGATCAGCGCGCCGAGCTTGGTGTCCGGGTCGAGCGGGTCACCCGTCCTCCAGCGCGCGAGAACAGCCTGAACTTTCTCGATCAGTTCCGCCCGATTGCTCGATGGAACGAGAATGCGCGAACCGGCGCTGCAGTTCTCTCCCATATTCCAGAACGCGGCGGCGACGGCCTGTTCGGCGACCGCATCGAGATTCGCGACATCGGGAAAAATCACCTGCGGATTCTTGCCGCCGCATTCGAGCACCACACGCTTGAGGTTGGTATCCGCGGAATAGTGCAAAAAGCGCTTTCCGGTCGCGGTCGAGCCCGTGAACGCGACGAGGTCGACATCGGGATGGCGGCCCAGCGCCTGCCCCGCGCTATCGCCGAAACCCGTGACGACGCTGAACACGCCCGCGGGCACGCCGGCCTCGAGCGCGAGATCCGCGATGCGCAGAGTCGAGAGCGACGTTTGCTCCGCAGGCTTCACGACCACGCTATTGCCAACCGACAAAGCGGGACCGATCTTCCAGGCCAGCATCAGCGCGGGGAAATTCCAGGGCAGGACCGCGCCCACCACGCCAATCGGCTCACGCGTGATCATGCTGACGACATCCGCGCCCGAAGGCGAGAGCGCGTCGTAACGCTTGTCAGTCAATTCGGCATGCCAACGAATGCAGGCTGCCGACTCGGGAATATCCAGCGCGAGGCATTCGCTGATCGGCTTGCCCGCCTCCAGCGCTTCGAGAAGCGCCAGCTCGTCCACATGCTCGTCGATCAGTTGCGCGAGGCGAAGCAGCACCGCCTTGCGATGGGCCGGCGCGGCCCTTGACCATACGCCAGTTTCGAATGCATTGCGGGCAGCGGCGACCGCGTGATCCACATCCTTTTCACCGCATTTCGCCACTTCCGCAAGCACCTTGCCCGATGCCGGATTGAGCGTAGCGAAGGATTCTCCCGCTGCCGAATCACACCGCTCTCCGGCGATGAGTGCCCGGCCGTCGAGTGCCAGCTCCGCGGCTTTCTGCTTCCATTCCTGATGCGTCGTCATCTCGTGTCCTTGGTTGATTAAAGCTCGGCGCCCGCCGACATTTCCTTTGCCCAGATCGTCGCCGACACGGCCATGTCCACGATGGGCCGAACCGGCAGAGAACGCGGGTGGGGTTGATTCAGAAGCTGATGGACAAGCTCGCTGCTTTGGCCAAGCGCGTATTCGGCAATCAGCTTGCCCGACGACGATCCTCGGCTCAGCCCGAGCCCGTTGCAGCCCACCGCTTCGAGAATGCCATCGTCGCGGCGGCCGAACAGCGCGCCGTTGTTCGCGGAGAGACACAGTGGACCGCCCCACGTGTACTCGAGCTCGACGCCCTCGAGCATGGGGAATCGGCGGTCGAACGAGCGCTGATGCAGCGTTTTCGCCTTCGCGAGATCGGCTTCGGACACCTGCAGTCCCGGCCTGAACGCAAAATGGTTACGCACGCAAATACGGTCCGTGGCAAGACGGCGCACGGTCGTGCCCATGGGGTCAGCCGGGATCAGCGCCCACGACCGCGTTCCGCCCAGCTTCTCGACCTCGCCCGCATTCATGACGCGCGTCATCGATGCAAAGGTGTAGACGGGCAGCAAGCCATTGGGGTGGATGCCGAACGTCGCAGCATAAGCGTTCGTGCAGAGAATCACCTGTTTGGCGACGATCTTTCCCTTGGCGAAATGCAGGACTTTCTCGTTGCCGCGATGCTCGATTTCGGTGACTGCGCTCAGCTCGAATACCGTGACGTTCTCCGGCTGCGTGGCCGCGAGGCCGCGCATGAGCGCCGCAGGCTGCACCGTGCTGCAGCCCGGCGTAAAT
This sequence comes from Paraburkholderia nodosa, assembly GCF_001718195.1. Lineage (GTDB taxonomy): Bacteria > Pseudomonadota > Gammaproteobacteria > Burkholderiales > Burkholderiaceae > Paraburkholderia > Paraburkholderia nodosa_A. The sequence continues at coordinate 151,606 of NZ_MCNV01000005.1, read as the reverse complement.
AGCGCCCCCTGATAGAAGTCCGTGCCCGTTACCTTGCGGATGGCTGCCTGATCGAGCCATTCAAAAGCTTCGTCGATGCGCGTCAGACCCCGCGCAAAGTGCAAAAGCGCGTCGAGCCCCTTCTTGTTGACCGAGGCGTGGAATTTCCCCTCGTCGCGCCAATCGCAATCGATATTGTGTTGCCGTACGATCGAGCGCACGTAGTCGATGCCGTGCCGCTGGAACCGCACGTCGGCCTTGTCCTCTGCCACGCTGCGCGAATAGCTTTCACTGCTGATGTCGTGCGGCAAATCGACGAAGAATCCGGAATTACGGCCGGCCGTCGCGCGCCCGATGCGATCGGCCTCGACTAGCGCGATCGATGCATCGGGCGCCAGTTCGGCAAGCCGGCGAGCCGCGCAAAGCCCGGTGATGCCGCCGCCCACAACGACCCAATCGTATCGATGCTCCGACGACACGCTTCTGGCAGGCCCCGCCGGCGGGAGACTCTCCCACCAGCCGTTGACGCCATCTGGCGCAGGAAACCGCGCGAATTCCAGGTTCGAGACCATTTTCGGTTATTACTGGGCGTTGCGAATAAGCGGTTGCACAAGCTGCGCAAACGCGCTGCGCTCCTCTTGCGTGAGCGAGCCGAGCGGTGCACGCGCCACACCAACCGGCAGCCCCACCAGTTCGCAACCGTAGCGCACGTACTGAATGAATTTGCCGCTGCGCTCGAGCAGTTCGAGCACCGGCAGCAATTGCGTCATCAGTTTGCGGCCCAGAACGAAATCGTTCTGTTTGACGCACGCATCGAACAGCGCCGTGTGTGCTTCCGGCAGGAAGTTGGAGGCGCCGCCTACCCAGCTCTTCGCGCCCCACGCGAAAAATTCGAGGGCCTGGTCGTCCATGCCGCAGCTGAGCACCAGCCGGTCCTTGAAGTGCGTGACGAGATGATGCAGATGCGAAATATCGCCGGTGCTCTCCTTCATGGCGATAAAGTTCGGGCGCTCGAGCAGCGTTGCCAGCACGCCATCGCTGATCTCCGTGCCCGTGCGGGCCGGAAAGTTGTACAGCATGATCGGCATGTCGAGCGCGTCGTCGACCTTCAGCATGTGGCTGAGCAGTTCTTCCTGCGTGGGCTGCGCGTAGTACGGCGCGGCCACCAGCAGCGACGACAGACCTGCACGCTTCGCTTCGAGACCCAGTCGAATCACTTCCTTCGTCGTGGTCGCGTTGATGCCCGCGGTCAGATAGGTTTTTCCACCCGCCGCCTCGGCAACGGTGTTGAAGGTCTTGACGCGTTCCTCGAAGCTCAACGCGTAGTATTCGCCGGTGGTGCCGCCGATCCCGAGTCCCGATACGCGGCCTGCGAGATTCGCTGCATGCTTGCCGAGCAACGCATGGTCGATTTCACCGTCTTCCTTGAACGGTGTGACCAGCGGAGTATGTACGCCCTCGAAGCTCATTTCGATTCCTTTGTTCAGTAGTCTTCAAACAGATAAACGGGTCTTCACTGCATTTGCGCGCTGAGTGCCTGGGCTTATGCCAGCGCGTCGGCGTGCGAATAAATCGGATACTGGTTGCACAGATCCCGTACGCGGCTGCGCACGGCGCGCTCGACGTGGTCGTCGCCGCCCGGCTCGCGCTCGACGCCCGCCAGCACTTCGAGAATCATTTCGCCAATCTGCTCGAATTGAGCCGTGCCGAATCCGCGCGTCGTACCGGCCGGCGTGCCAAGCCGGATGCCGGAAGTCACTGTCGGGTTTTCCGTATCAAACGGAATGCCGTTCTTGTTGCAAGTGATGCCCGCGCGCTCGAGGGCTTTTTCAGCCTGCGTGCCCGTAATGCGTTTGGAACGAAGATCGACGAGCAGCAGATGGTTATCGGTGCCGCCCGTGACGAGCGAGAGCCCGCCCGATTGCAGCACGTTGCCGAGCGCCTCGGCATTGCGCAGCACGCGGTCGATATAGCCCGCGAACTCAGGACGCAACGCTTCGCCGAACGCCACCGCCTTGCCCGCGATGACATGCATGAGCGGACCGCCCTGCAAGCCGGGGAACACGGCGGAATTGATCTTCCTGGCGAGGTCGCCGTTGTTGGTCAGGATGAAGCCGCCACGCGGGCCGCGCAGCGTTTTGTGCGTGGTCGACGTCACGACGTCCGCGTACTTGATCGGATTTGCATGGCGGCCGGCCGCGACGATGCCGGCGATATGCGCCATATCGACCATCAGCAGGGCCCCGACGCTATCCGCGATTTCACGGAAAGCCGCAAAGTCGAGCGCGCGCGGATAGGCCGAATAGCCCGCGATAATGAGCTTTGGCCGGTGCTCCTGCGCGAGCCGCCGCACGGCGTCGTAGTCGATGCGACAAGTCTGCGGGCTCACGCCATACTGCACGGCATTGAACCACTTGCCGGAAAGCGCTGGCCGCGCGCCATGCGTGAGGTGGCCGCCGGCGTCCAGCGACATGCCCATCACCGTGTCGCCCGGCTTGACCAGCGCGAGCATGACTGCGCCGTTTGCCTGCGCGCCGGAATGCGGCTGCACGTTGGCATATTCGGCGTCGAACAGGGCCTTCACGCGGTCGATCGCGAGCGCCTCGATGCGGTCCACATGCTCGCAGCCGCCGTAATAGCGCTTCGACGGATAGCCCTCGGCATACTTGTTGGTCAGCACCGTCCCTTGCGCTTCCATCACCGCCGCCGAAACAATGTTCTCGGAAGCGATCAATTCGATCTGCGTTTGTTGCCGGCGCAATTCGAGCGCGATCTCCGATGCGATGACCGGGTCACGGCTCTGGAGCGTTTCAGAAAAGAAGCACGAGTATTCGCTCACAGGTCACTCCAGGAAGTAATCGTGTCAAGCAGGCCCTGCTAGTACATGAACTCGGGGCAGCGGGCCTTTCCTGCCCCCGTGAATACGAACCTGGTGGTTACTGCTGCAGCCAGGCATTCAGCTTGTCCGGGTGCGCGTCGACGAACTTCTTCGCGGCGGTCGCATAGTCGTTCGTGCTGTTGCCTTCGAGTTCGATGGCTTCGACATCAGCCAGCGTCAGCTTGAAATGCTTGAAGAACACGTCGGCGCGGGGAAACCTGGTGGCGAACTGTTTGGATGCGAACGCGTGGACCTGTTCTTCGCCGCCCAGCGTGCCCTTGGGGTCCTTCAGGTAGCGCATCTGCCATTTCTGCCAGAGCCAGTGCGGGCTCCAGACCGTGGCCACGACCCACTGCTTCGTTTGATACGCACGCGACACGGCAGCGAGCATCCCGGCTTCGCTCGACGACTGCAGGTTGTAGCCATTCAGGTCGTAGGCCTGAACCGACTTCTGGGAGGCCTGCATGAGGCCCGAGCCCGGACCAATGCCCTGGATCGTGCCGTCGAGCTTGCTTTTGACGTCCGGCTTGTTCAGGTCCGAAATCGACGACACTTCCGACTCCGGCACGTAGGCGGGCACGGCCCAGCCGTTTCGGCCGCCCGTGTAAATGACGCCGACATCATCCAGATCGTTCTTGTACTTCGCGTAGTACACAGCGTGCGTCACCGGTAGCCAGCCGCCCACCATGATGTCGAGGTCGCCGCGTGCCACGCCCTGGAACTGAATGCCGATGTCCGCATTGACGAACTTGACCGGCTGATTCAGTTTCGCTTCGAGCACGTACTTGGCGACGTTGGCCGTGGCGAGAACGTCGGCCCAGTCGGTGATCGCCAGCTTGATCGGCTCCGCCGCTACCGCAGACCCGACGCCGACACTCATGGCGACGACCGTCGATAGCGCCAGCTTCGTCACGAGTGATTTGAAAGTATCGCTAATCATGTTAGTACTCCGGATTTATATTGAAACTACTCATTCGTCACGGATGACCCGCCTTTGATGTCAGGCAGGCATCCGGCTAGTCAGCTATGCGCCGCTTCGGTGGTGCCAGCTTTGCCCACCTTCGCGACGGGTCTCCTCTTCTTCGATTTCACGCCGAACGTCTCCGTCAGGCGGTCCAGCACGATGGCCAGCAGCACGACGCCGAGGCCACCTTCGAAGCCGATGCCGATGTCAAGCCGCTGGATGCCGCTCAACACATATTCGCCGAGGCCGCCTGCGCCGATCATCGAGGCGATCACGACCATCGAAAGCGACATCATGATGGTCTGGTTCACGCCGGCCATGATGGACGGCAATGCATTCGGCAGCTGGATTTTCCAGAGCAGTTGCGCGTCGGTGCTGCCGAACGAGCGGCCTGCTTCCAGCAATTCCTCGCGAACCTGGCGGATGCCGAGCGTCGTGAGGCGCACCACGGGGGGCATGGCGAACACCACGGTGGCGATCACGGCAGGCACGCGGCCGAGGCCAAACAGGATCACGGCGGGAATCAGATAGACGAACGCCGGCATGGTCTGCATGAAATCGAGCAGCGAGCGCAGAATCAGTTCCACCCGCTTGTTGCGCGCGCCCCAGATGCCGAGCGGCACGCCGACGATGAGGCTGAAAACCGTCGCGGCAACGACAAGGGCCAGCGTAGCGACCGTTTGCGGCCACAGCCCCATGTAGTGAATGAGCAGCAGCGCGATGCCGACGAACACGGCGAAGGCGATCCCACGGCGCCACAACGCGAACGCCACGAGAAAGACGAGCATCGCGACGAAGGGAATCGCCCCAAGGCCGTCTTCGAGCAGCTTGACGACTGCGCCCAACGCCGCGGAAAACGCGTTGAATCCGCCCTGGAAGTGATTGAACAGAAAATTGACGGCGTTCTCTGCGAACTTGCCGATGACTGACGAATTCATGCTGCCCTCCGCTCCATAACCTGTTTGAGTATCGTTCGGCACGACACGACTCCCGCGAGCTTGCCTGCCGCGTCCGTCACCGGCACGTCGTGTTGCTGGCTCAGTGCGATCGCGGAGAGTTCGTGCAGGTCGGTGTCCAGCGAGACCGTGCTCAAGTCCTTGAGCAACGCTTCGCGCAGGGGTTGGGCACCCGCCCTGTGCAGCGAAGCGGGCGTGACGCAGCCCTGGTAGCGGCCGGCTTGATCGCACACGTAACCGCACTCGGCACCGCTATCGATCAGTTGATTGAGGTAACGTTCAGCGGGCGCGCCGACGTCGCCGGTAATCAGTCCGCGCTCGACGCGGGTCATCAGGCTCTCGGCCTTGAGGAAACGCGAAACGTCTACGTGACGGAAGAAGTCCCGTACGTAGTCGTCCGCAGGAGACTGGATCAGTTCGGCGGGCGTGCCGACCTGAATCAGACAGCCGTCTTTCATGATGCCGATACGGCCGCCAATCTTGATGGCCTCTTCGATATCGTGCGAAATGAAGACGATGGTTCGCTGCTCCTCCTTCTGGAGCCGCAGCAGTTCGCTTTGCATTTCGAAGCGGATCAGCGGATCGAGTGCGGAGAAGGCTTCATCCATCAGCAGCACAGCAGGATTGACGGCCAGGGCGCGCGCGAGACCGACCCGCTGCTGCATGCCGCCCGAGAGTTCGCTGGGCAGCAGCTTTTCGTACGAGCCGAGTCCCACGCGCTTGAGCGCGGCGCGTGCGATTTCATAGCGCTCGGACTTCTTCATGCCCGCGACTTCCAGGCCATACGAGATGTTGTCGAGCACTGAGCGGTTCGGCAGCAGCGCAAACGACTGGAACACCATCGCCATCTTCTTGCGGCGCACTTCACGCAGTTCGGGCGTGGACATCGGCGCAATGTCGCGGCCTTCGAGAACGACCTGGCCGGACGTCGGCTCGATCAGGCGATTGAGCAGACGCACGAGCGTCGACTTTCCGGAACCGGAGAGTCCCATGATGACGAAGATCTCGCCGGCCTTCACGTTGAGGCTGACGTCGTTGACCGCCACCATGTTGCCGGTGCGCTTGAAGACCTCATCGCGTCCCAGGCCCTGCTTGACCAGTTGCGCAGCAACCTCGGGCTTCGGGCCGAAGATCTTCGACAGGTTCTTGACCGTCAGGATGTCGGTTCCTGATATGGCAATGGGCCGGGCCACCGAAGGCGTACCCGCTGTGTTGATTGCGCCTGGCGGCAATGTGTCGCCCGGTGCGAACGTCAGATGAGGGGCCATTTGTCATCCCAGCTGGCTGGTTCAGAAAAGTGGCGCTGGTGAACTCCGGTACGGCCTGAAGTTCTAGCGCGGCGATTCAGCTCGCATCGACGCTTATCCGGTTTCGAATTCACTATTTCGGTGAATCCGGCTCGGATGCAGCAACTGATGCAGTGATTGCAGCGTAGCAATCCAAATTGCGCGCTCCAGCTACATTTTTTCGGCCCTTTCCCATACCTTTGGTAATGCATGCAAAGTGCCCGGTGAGTAATGAAACGTTTAGCGAATAAGCGAACGGCGCGCGGACCCAATACAGGTTGGGACTTTGCGGGCAATTGAGTGCCGGGAACGGCTGCCTTTGGCCCAATGATGGCGAAGTAGAGCGCGCCGCATGGAACGAGGGAAAGTCCTGGGGGGTTTTAGTCTGGGGAACTACCAGGAGAATGGGAGAAAAATGCAGGAAACTACGAGGAATTGGGCTGAATATCAGACGACAAAAAAGAATTGCCCTGTCGCGACCGGCACCGCATTGCGGGCCACGACAGGGCGTTGGAGCATTTCAATTCAAGGTGAACGGCTTGCCGAAGCCATTCAGAGCACAGTCGTCCGGCTATAAATCGAGAACGAGGTTTGAAGTTGGGCGGCTGCAGCACATCAAACGCATCCCCTTCTCGATTTCGCGCGGACGGATGCCGCCGTTGTGCTTCATGTCCACGGACCCTTCGAGCACCTTCGTCTTGCAGGTCCCGCATATGCCCTGACTGCATGACGACGGCAAGGGCACACCGGCCTTGCGCGCGGCGACGAGCACCGTCTGCGAGGCGTCCATCGTGAACGAGCGGCCCGAGCGCGCCAGTTGCACCGTAAAGCCGCCCTGCGCAGCCGGCTCGGCGCTGGCCTCAGCGACTGGCGCTTCGGCGCACTCCACGGTCTCCGCGAAGTTGAAGCTTTCCTGATGGTAGCGGGCGGGGTCATGGCCGCCATCCGCGAGCATCTTTCTGCAAGCGTCCATATAACCACCGGGTCCGCAGATGAACGCCTCGCGCTCGCGATAGTCCGGCACATGCTCCTTCAACAGATCCAGGCTGAGGCGCCCCACGGGCCCCGACCAGTCCGGTTCGCTCCCGAGCGCCTCGCAGACATGTACCACACGCAGTTTGTCCGAGAGCGCACACAAGTTCGAAAGCTCGATGCGGAAGATGATGTCTTCCGGCGTTCTTGCGCTATGAATGAACACGATGTCGCGGTTCAGCCCCAGGTCGAGCGCCGCGCGCGTCATCGACATCAACGGCGTCACGCCCGATCCCGCCGAAAGATAGAGACTCTTGGCAGCCGGTCCCGAAGACGGCGTAAACACCCCCGACGGCCCGAAGGCCTTCAACTCGACGCCCTCTCGCATGTTCTCGTGCAGCCAGTTCGACATGACGCCGCCCGGCGTGCGCTTGACCGTAATGGAAAGCGTATAGGGACGCGTGGGCGGCGAGGAGATCGTGTAGCAGCGGCTGACCTCCTTGCCGTCGATTTCGGCGGATACAGTAATAAACTGGCCCGGCTCGAAACTGAAATGGCCCTCCCGCGTGCTGAACACGAAAGTCCGCACGTCGTGCGTCTCGGCACACACGCGCATGCACGTCAGCATGCGCTGCTCGTGACTCGGCCACTGTGCATCAGCGCGTTCCCACGTGCTTGCACTGCAAAAGCGATCAAGCATGTCCTGACCCTGCCCGATGAAACATGAATCCGCGGCTACGTCCATGGCGACATCAAACTCCGTGCGCCTTCAGCTTCGCGTCGTACCAGCGCGAAAACTGGTCGAGCGCTGCCTCAGTGAAGTTCGAGAAAGGACCCGGAATATAGGCCGGATCCTGCGTTCCCGCATGCGTGTTCCCGACGAGCTCCGCGTCCTGCGTCGTGGTTGCGACCCACACTTCAGTGAGCCGCTTCAAGTCGTAGTCCACGCCTTCCACCGCATCTGCATGGACCAGCCAGAGCGTGCGCACGAGCGTCTTGTCCGGCGCGAGGGGCAGGCTATAGGCGATCACGGCATGGTCGCTCATCACGTGAGTCCACGAATGGTGGCCCCACATGTGGACGTCGCCGAGGTCGCGCCGACCGACTCCGCCCAGCAGCTTCGTGCAGGCCACTTTCGTGTCCAGCGTCTGCGATTCGTTTGCACCCGAGATGACGAGGCGCTGAGTGCGGAAGTTGGTATCCACGCTTTCGTCGAGCGCTTCAACCGTGCCGCAGACATAACCGTCTTTTTCCCAGTTCTCCTGGCATGCCGCGTTGCGCTTCAGGTAATCGTCGTAGGCCTGCAGCGACTCTTCGCTCTGGCCGTCCGGACAAAAGCCGAAGTCTTCCGCGAGAAACGAATTCGTCAGCTCCGGATGCGTACCCGCGCAGTGGTAGCACTCGCGGTTGTTTTCCATCACGAGCTTCCAGTTGCCGTTCTCGACGATCTCCATTTCATAGGCGATCTTCGTACGGGCCAGGTCGTACGGCGCGAAGCGCGGCGCCATCACGGCCTCGAGCTTCTCGAAGTCCGCGGGCGGTTCGTCGGCGAGGCACACAAAAATATGCGCGCCCACCGTCTTCACATGGACCGGAATCAGGCTGTGGCAGCTTGCGTCGAAGTCCTTGCCCATATGCGTCGAATGCTTGAGGCTGCCGTCCAGGTCGTACGTCCACTGATGGTACGGACACACGAGCATCCCGACGCTTGCCTTGCCCGCCTTCTTCATGATGCGCGAGCCACGATGACGGCAAACGTTGCGATACGCCCGCACGTTCTCGTCGTCGTCGCGCACGATGATGATCGATGCACGGCCGATATCCACCGTGTGGACATCGCCCGGTTCCGGCACGTCGGCCGTCACACCAACGAGAATCCAGAGCTTGTGAAAAAACACTTCGACATCCGTTTCGAAGACGTCCTGACGCCCGAACAATTCACCTGGCATGCCGTGTCCTTTCTTGCGGCTATCGACGAGTTCGCGGTGCGTTTGAATTTGAACCTCAGACATGGTGAGCCTCTGGATGAGAACGTTGCGTAGCGTTCGGGACACTGATATGGCGTGAAGTATTGGACCTTCAAAACGCACCGTCAACGCGCTTTATAAGCTGCTTCACATTCGTTTAAATCATGCGAAAATGCGCCCGAAATGCGGCGCACGAAATGGGCCTCCCGGGTCGACTAGCAGGGAATTCCAGATCAGGGCTTCCCCGGAAGAGATGGCCGTCAATGCAGGCAACAACCCCCACTCGCCTTACCCGTCGACAGATTGGAAAGCGGATGAAAACCACCAAAGCAACGAAAGGCTATCGTCGGATCGTTCCCTCGCTGACCGCCCTTGTCGAGTTCGAGGCCGTGGCACGCCTTGGGAGTTTCACCTATGCGGCAAGCGAACTGGGTGTCACGCAGTCCGCCGTGAGCCGACAGGTGCGGTTCCTCGAAGAAACGCTCGGCGTGCAACTCTTTCACCGCCTGCACCGGTCGATTGATCTGACGAGTGAAGGCGAAGCGCTTTACCTGGTGGTCGCGGAGTCCATGCAGAAGATCGCCGGCGTCTTCGATCGACTGGTGACCGGAACCGAGCAACGAGAACTGGTGCTGGCTTCGACGGCTGCGTTTTCGCAGTTCCGGCTCTTGCCGCGGCTCGCGAAGCTGAAGAAGCTCGATCCGCCCTTGCAGCTGCGTTTGTCGACCGACATGTTTACGGCGGACCTTCGGCATGTGGAAGTGGATGTCGCCGTGCGCTATGGGGACGGCAACTGGCCGGACGGAACTTCGACCTTGCTGTTCGACGTTGAAGTCTTTCCCGTCTGCTCGCGGGAGTTCCTCGAGGAATACGGCACGCCGCGCTCGCTCGACGACCTCGCGAAGATGGCGCTCGTGGAGTCGGATGCCACGTCCGAAGGATGGATGGGCTGGAACGAATGGTTTCGCGCTGTCGGGTACCGGCCCGCGCGCCTGAACAAGGTGCTACGGTGCAGCCTCTACACCGACGCCATTCAAGCCGTCCGATACGGACAGGGAATAGCACTCGGGTGGAACAGACTGGTCGATGACCTGCTGCAAACAGGCGACCTGGTTCGCATCTGCCTCGCAACTGTCCGCCCCACCGACGCTTATTTCGTCGTGGTGCCTCACGGCCGGGCCATTACCCCCGTCATCACGCAGCTTATCGAGTGGCTGCGAGGGGATCCGGCGCGGCGCTGACTGCAGGAGTCCTATCAACACAATTACCGGAGCCCCCATGTATCAACGACATGAGAACCTCGAGCATTTCATTCGCGTAGCCCGAGCGCTGTTTCAGGCGCCAGCGCTGCCGGAGGCTGGCCGCCAGATGGCCATGAAAGTATTCGAGCGACTCGAACAGCCATCGGACGACGGCAAGCGCAACCTCGCACGCTATCCCGCCTGCGACCTCCTCGATTCGGCACTGAGGCCGTTGCTTGACGAAACAAGCAGTCTCGGCGATACGGCCCGCGCCATCAAAACGCTCGAACCCGCTATCGGCTGGCAGCGGCGAACGTCCGGATCGAACGGAAGCAAGGACTATGTCGAGAAGCACGTGAACGGCATGATTTGCGGTCCCGGCGGCATGGAAAGCCGATACGACGTGCAGCTAGGGTTTTCGCTGCTCGCGCCGAACACGCGATACCCCGATCATCGACATCCCCCTGAGGAAGCCTATGTGCTCCTCAGTGCCGGGGAATTTCGCCAGCGTGACGGCGACTGGTTCGATCCAGGCATCGGCGGTGGCCTCCGCAATCCGCCCAACAGCCTGCACGCCATGCGCTCGGGCGCCACTCCGCTCCTCGCGCTATGGTGTCTGCTGGTATAAGCGTCCCTTTCGACTATCGGCGGCCCAATCAAAGGTTCAGCAGCCCGCGATACAAGCCGTAGCCTGCCACGATCGCGGCAACGAGCACGGCCGCGAATACGAATTTCTCCAGATGCGTAAATACGTTCTCCCCGGCCTCGCGCCGCGCCTTGGCGAACAAGACGACGCTCGGCGCATAAAGCAGCGACGAAAGGAGAAGGTATTTCACGCCGCCCGCATAAAGCAGCCAGACAGCGTAGAGCACGGAAACCGCAGCAATCACCAAATCCCTGCGGCGTTCCGGTTGCGACAACTCGTAAGTCTCGCCGCGAATGGCAAGCAGCAGCGCGTACGTCGCCGACCAGAAGTAAGGCACGAGAATCATCGAGGTGGCGAGATAGATGAGCGAGAGATACGTGCCCTTCGACACCAGCGTGATGAGCAGAAACAGCTGCACCATGCCGTTGGTCAGCCATAACGCGTTGGCCGGCACCTGTCTCGCGTTTTCCTTGCGCAGGAACGCGGGCATCGTGCGGTCGCGCGCGGCCGAGAACAGAATCTCCGCACACAGCATGACCCACGAAAGCAGCGCGCCGGCCAACGAAATGGCCAGCCCCACGCTCACCAGCACCACGCCCCAATGTCCGATAACGTGTTCAAGCACGCCTGCCATCGAGGGATTCTTCAGTCCCGCGAGTTGACGCTGCGTCATGATGCCGAGCGCCAGCACATTGACGAGCACCAGCACGAGAAGCACGACGAAAAATCCGATCACCGTGGCCTTGCCGACGCTCTTGCGATCCGCGGCACGTGCCGAGAAAACGGTCGCCCCCTCGATGCCGACGAACACCCAGACCGTGACGAGCATCATGTTTCGGACCTGATCCAGCACACCGCCCAGCGCCGGATTCGAGCGCGCCCAGATATCGGCCGAGAAGACATCCAGCCGAAACGCGAGGAGGCAGATGAGAATGAACAGGACGAGTGGAACGATCTTCGCAATCGTCGTGAACTGATTGATGAAACTCGCTTCCTTGATGCCCCGCAGCACCAGAAAATGCACGCTCCACAGCAGCACCGAGGAGCAGGCGATTGCGGGTAACGTATTGCCTTCGCCGAATACAGGGAAGAAATACCCGAGCGTACTGAATAACAGCACGTAGTACCCGACGTTGCCGAGCCATGCGCTGATCCAGTAGCCCCAGGCCGAGGCGAAGCCCATGTAATTGCCGAATCCGGCCTTGGCGTATGCGTAGACGCCGCCATCGAGATTCGGCTTGCGGTTGGCGAGTGTCTGAAATACGAGCGCGAGGGCCAGCATGCCGAAGGCCGTAATGACCCAGCCAATCAGTACGGCGCCCACACCCGCGGAAGCGGCCATATTCTGCGGCAACGAAAAGATGCCGCCGCCGATCATCGAGCCCACGACGAGGGCAACGAGCGCACCCAGTCGCAGCCCGTTTGTCTCCCTGTGTTCCCCAGCGGCATCGAACCCGTGGGTGGCGTCGCTCATATCCGCTCCGTCTTCGCAGTGTCAGGTCGGCGTATCCGGCTCCATTGCGAAATCAATGTTGGCAGGTATGCAGGCAAATGCAAGGAAAACGCGGTGCATTCGGAATGCGACAGGAAACGACAGGAAACGTCGGGCAATGCACGGCGCATCGCCGGCATTGCGATATGATCGCGCTTTACTGTGCCGGGATTCCCTACATGCAAGTGCTGGTCGACGCTGACGCCTGCCCCGCCGTCATCAAGGACATGTTGTTTCGGGCCGCGCGGCGTGCCGAAGTCCTGGTGACGCTGGTGGCAAACCAATATCTGCGCACACCGCCGTCGCCCTTTATCAAGTCGATTCAGGTGCCGGCGGGTTTCGACGCGGCTGACGCCCGTATCGTCGAACTGGTCGAGGCGGGCGACCTCGTGATTACCGCCGACATACCGCTTGCCGCAGCGGTGCTCGAAAAGAACGCGCAAGCGCTCGATCCGCGCGGCAACTGGTTTACGCGCGAAAACATTCAGGAACGGCTGACGATGCGCGACGTGATGGATCAACTGCGCAATGCAGGCATCGAAACGGGCGGTCCGGCGCCGTTCAGCGCGCGTGACAGCAAGGCGTTCGCCGGCCAGCTCGATCGATTTCTCGCGCGGCATAGCCCGCCGCCGCGCAAGACTGAGTGAGCGCAGAAGGCGCGAGACGTTTGGGATCGTCGTGGTCCCGCACACGCGAATCGCGCGCGATTAGAGCCGAAATATTTCCTGCGCGCCGCTAACCCCTGCAAAGCGCAGGGTTTTTGTCAGGTGATTTGACGCCAAAAATGAGGAGGCGCGACCGCGAACCCCGCTGCCTCCCGAAACAAGCCGATCCCCCGCCCGCCCCAGCCCAGCCGGACTTTGCCGCGGATCGCCCCTGCCGGGCTCGATGCGTATTGGGCAGACACGATAGTTCGTCATCCTCAACGCTGTGCGTTTCGCTCTTGCCATTGGGCGGCGTCTTTCCTATGATCATCAAACGCGAATCACTCTCATTCTCATCGAAGCGTCACGCGCCGCGTAAACGGTTGCGCGTTGCGCCTCGTTAGCCTTCTCGCCGTCTTGGTCCTTCGATGAGGTAACCCGACATGGTCCTTTCCGCTCCAGGTGAAAGTTCAATCATGAGTACAACTAATGTCAAACCAGGTCCAACCTCGCCCGTGCTCGACTTCGTGGCGATCGGCCTCGGGCCGTTCAATCTGAGTCTCGCCTGCCTCGCCGATCCGATCCGCGATCTGCGCGGCCTCTTCCTCGAACGCAACGAGGACTTCGACTGGCACCCGGGCATGCTGATCGACGACACGACGCTGCAAAACCCATTTCTCGCCGATCTCGTCAGCCTCGCGGATCCCAAAAGCAAGTTCAGCTTCCTCAACTACTGCAAGCAGGAAGGCAAGCTCTATGCGTATTACATTCGCGAGCGCTTTTATCTAAGCCGCGCCGAATATAACCGCTACTGCAAATGGGCTATCAGCCAACTGTCGAGCATCGCGTTCGGCTCGAGCGTGGAGCACGTTGAATACGACGCGCAGCAAGGCCATTACCTGGTGCGCGGGCGGAACGTGCGCACCGGCCAGCCGTTCATGCATCGCGCCGCGCGCCTCGTGATCGGCGTGGGTTCCGTGCCGCAATTGCCGCCGTGCTGCGGCGAGCTGCGCGAGCGCTGCATCCATAGCGCGCATTACGTGGCGTGCAAAGCCGAGCTGCAGCAAAAGCGCTCGATTGCCGTGATCGGCAGCGGCCAGAGTGCAGCCGAGATTTTCTACGACCTGCTCAAGGAAAGCGACGAGCACGACTACACGCTCACGTGGATCACGCGTTCGCCGCGTTTCTTCCAGATGGAAAATACGAAGCTCACGCTGGAAATGATCTCGCCCGACTATATCGACTACTTCTACAACCTGCCGGACGGCGTGCGCGAAAACATCATTGCCAAGCAGGACAGTCTCTACAAAGGCGTGAACGCCTCGCTCATCAACCAGATTTATGACCTGCTCGACGACCGCCGCAGCCGCGGCTGCAACAGCGCGCGCCTCATCACCAATTCCGAGTTGAGCGCCTGTCGTCACGACCGTATCGAAGACCGCTTTCACCTGCGCTTCGTGCAACGCGACGAGGGCGTGCAATACACCCACGTGACGGACGGCGCGATCTTCGCGACCGGCTATGGGCAGAACGTGCCCGGCTTCATCGAGGGCATTCGCGCACGCATCCGCTGGGACGACAAGGGGCGCTACAGGCTCTCGCGCAACTATGCAATCGACGTAAGCGGGCGCGAGATCTTCGTGCAGAACGCAGGGCTCTACAGCCACGGCCTGACCAACCCCGACCTCGGCATGAGCTGCTATCGCAACTCCTGCATTTTGCGCGAGCTGACCGGTGTGGAGCACTACAAGATCGAGCGGCGCATCGCGCTGCAGGACTTCTCGGTGCCGGACACGGAAGCGTTCGTGAAGATGCCGCTGGAGGCGCAATGAAGCTGCGCAGCACGATCATCCTGATGACGACCTTCGCCGTCATCAGCGATGCGATCCTGATTCCCTTCTACCCGCAGTTCTTCGCCGCGCGCTATGGCGTGACGAGCCCCGTGCATGCGGGCGCTTACGTGGCGTTCATCTCCATTGTCGTGATGCTCACGCTGCCGCTCTGGGCGCGCATTGCGAAGCGCCTCGACGCCATGCATCTGCTCGTTTATACGCAGTGCGCCGCGGGCGTGCTTTCGGTTGCGAGCTATTTCGCGGCGACGGTGCCGCTCTTCTGGGTACTCTCGCTCGCGATGTTCATGTGCAAAAGCAGCTATCTGCTGATGTACCCGTACATGATGCGCCTCGAAGCGAAAGAATCGCATCCGCATACCATCGGCGTGCTCTCGGTGGTGGTGCACTTCGGCGCGATTGCGGGCGCGGTGGCGGGCGGCTTCGTCATGCAGGTCTGGGACGCGCATCACTGCATCTTCGCGATGGCCGCCGGCGACTTCGTGCAGATGGCGATCAGCCTTGCGCTGATCCGCACCCACCGCATTGCGCGGCGCTGCCGGTTTGCGGACTCTGCCGACGAAGCACCGGTCAAGGCGGGCCTGGGTGCGCGCATGCCGATCCTGCGTCTCGCACTGCTCATGCTCGCGTTCGACTTCTGCGTGTATCTCATCCGGCCGTTCATGGCGTCGTACTGGCAAGCCGTCACTCATGCGCCCGGCGAACTGGTTCCGGGGCTCGTGTTCGCCATTCCCGGCATGGTCGCGCTCGTCGCGCTGCGCCTGAACAAGCGCCTCGCCACCCAGGGCAAGCGCGTGCCCGACCACATGCTCGCGAACCTGCTGCTGTGCACCGCCGGCATGCTGCTGCAAGGCGTGGAGGCGCCGCTGTGGATCGTCGTGGGCCGCGTGATGTTCGGCTGCGCGCTGTTCCAGATCGTCGTGAAGCTCGACGTGACGATGTTCGCACTGAGCACGCCCGCCTCGTATGCCGCCGACTACAGCGTCATCAACTTCTTCCAGAACCTCGGCGTGCTGCTGGCCTCGTTCGCGGCCGGCGCGATCGTCGACGAAGCCGGCTTGCGTGCGCCGTTCTTCGTGGCGTCCGTGGGCCTCGTTTTCACGGCGCTCGCGAGCGTCTGGCTGCTCGCCCGGCCGCGCGCCCAGGACTCGGCCCTTTCCAACCCGATTGCCGAAACAGGAGTCACCGCCCGTGCGAACTGAAATCGCTGCCGACGAAATCGCGCTGTGTCATGTCCCGGCTGCACGCATGGTCATGCCCGAGGCCTTTCACATCCGCCCGCTCGACGCGCAACGCGACGCGCCCACGCTGCACCGCTGGTTCATCGAAGAACGCGCCGCGTTCTGGAACATGCGCGACAAGAGCGTGACGGAGGTGGCCGCGTTCTATCAGGCTATCGAGGACTCGGGGCACGCGCGCGCCTGGCTCGGTTCGCAGGATGGCGTACCCGCCTTCCTGTTCGAAACCTACGACCCGGCTCACGAAGAGATCGGCGAGCATTACGACGTGTGCGAGGGCGACCTCGGCATGCATCTGTTCGTCGGCCCCGCGGCCCGGCGCATATCGGGCTACACGCGCCACGTATTCGAAACGCTCATGGCGTTCCTGTTCGAGCGCCTGGGCGCGCAGCGCATCGTCGTCGAGCCGGATGCGCGCAACGCACGCATCCACGCCCTGAATCGCGCGATGGGCTTCGTGTATACGAAGGACGTCGCGTTTCGCGAGAAGACCGCCTCGCTCGCTTTCTGCACGCGATCCGCTTTTTACGCCGCCATTACGCAGGATCACTAAATTCCATAAGGACATCGCAACATGAATCACGTCGCAACCCAGGCTTCCATGCAACATGTGCTCCTCACGCCCCATGAGGCTACCGCCCACCTCATACCCAAGGTGTGGCAGCACGCGAACCGCATGTTGGTGCGCAAGGCCATTGCCGAGTATGCTCACGAGCTGATCGTCGAGCCACAGCGTGTGGGCGATGCGCCCGGCGAGCACTACGCGCGCTATGCGCTCGAATCCGACGACGGTACCCGCGTCTACACCTTCGACGCGCGCCTGCTCGCACTGCGCCACTGGAGCATTCGCCCCGAGACCATCGTGTGCTCGCAGGACGGCGCGCCGCAACCGCTCGACGCCCTCGCCTTCATCCTCGACGTGAAAGCGCGGCTTGGCATCAAGGAGGAGATGCTGCCCATCTACCTCGATGAAATCAGCAGCACGCTGTATGGCGCAGCCTACAAAGCGGTGAAAGATGGCCCGGACACAGCCGAACTCCTCGATGCCGATTTCCAGTCGATCGAAACCGCAATGAGCGAGGGCCATCCAGGCTTCGTCGCCAACAACGGCAGGCTCGGCTTCGACGCGGGCGACTATCGCGCGTTCGCGCCCGAGGCAGGCTCGCCGATTCAAATCGTCTGGCTCGCCGTGCACAAGGAGAACGCCGCGTTCCACAGCTCAGCCGACCTCGACTACGAACAGCTCATGGCAGAAGAACTGGGCGTGGAGACCATCGCGCGCTTTCGCTCGATCGTCGAAGCGCGCGGCGTGGACTTCGCCGACTATCGGTTGATGCCGGCGCACCCGTGGCAGTGGTTCAACAAACTCTCGATCGCGTTTGCAAGTTATGTCGCGACCAACCGCATCGTTTGCCTTGGCTTCGGCGCGGACCGTTATCAGGCCCAGCAATCGATCCGCACGTTCTTCAATCTCTCGGACCGTTCGAAACGCTATGTGAAGACGTCGCTCTCGATTCTCAACATGGGCTTCATGCGCGGACTCTCGCCGTACTACATGTCGGGCACGCCCGCCATCAACGACTTCATCAAAGGCCTCGTGGCGAGCGACGCGTATCTGCAAGGCAAAGGGTTCACCATCCTGCGCGAAGTCGCGTCCATCGGCTTTCGCAATCGCTATTACGAAGCGGCCGTCCAGGTGGACAGCCCCTACAAGAAGATGTTTTCGGCGCTCTGGCGCGAGAATCCGCTCAGTCTCGCGGGAGACGGCCAGCGGCTCATGACCATGGCCGCGCTGCTGCATACGGACCGCCATGGCGCAGCGCTGCTGCCGGCGCTGATCGAGGCTTCGGGGCTCACGGCGCAAGCCTGGCTCGAGCGCTACATGGAGGCATATCTCGCGCCCCTCGTCCATTGCTTCTACGCACACGATCTCGTGTTCATGCCGCACGGCGAAAATCTCATCCTCGTGCTTGAAAACCATGTGCCCGTGCGCGCGATCATGAAGGACATTGCGGAAGAATCCGCCATCCTCAACAAGGATGCGCAGCTTCCGGAAAACGTCAAGCGCCTCGCCGTGGACGTGCCCGAGCGCGTCAAGCTGCTCGCGATCTTCATCGACGTGTTCGATGGCTTCTTCCGCTACATGAATCAGGTACTCGTCGAGCACGGCTGCTGCACGGAAGACGTCTTCTGGGACACGGTGGCGCGCTGCGTTGCACGCTATCAGGACGAGCACCCGCAACTCGCGCGCAAATACGCCGAATACGACCTCTTCGCGCCCGAGTTCCTGCACTCGTGCCTGAACCGTCTGCAACTCGGCAACAACCTGCAGATGGTCAATCTCGCCGATCCCGCGGGCAATCTGAAGATGGCGGGCAATCTGCAGAACCCGCTGGCGGGCAGGCGCGGTGCGCCGCGAGACGCCGCGCAAGCGACTGGCATGAGCGCCGAAGCGGTCGCGGCATAAGCATGGCGGCAAACCGCGCGCTCGACGACATGCTGCAGCTCGCCGCGCGGCTCGTACCGGGATTGCGGGGCGTGGTAGCCGCGCGCCCCGCGCAAGGCATCGTGCATACGCGCCCGGCGCCGCCTGGCGGGGACGCCAATCGCGCTGCGCTCGATTCGCTCCTTGCCTTCTGGTCGCGCACCTACCCTGAAGCGGGCGGCCCCTACTGGTCGTCGCGCTGCTGGGGCATCCTGATCTGGCAACCGCTCAACTTGAGCGTGATCGGAGTGCATGCGGCAGGCGTGTCGCTCTCGCTTGCGGACATCGCGCAACCCATTGCCGAGGGCTGGACTCGCGAGGTCCGCATACGCGATCACGAACCAGCACAGGGCGACACGCACGCATTGATCGCGCACGCCGCACGCGAAATCATCTCGTGCTGCGAGCAAATGCACGACGAGTTGATGCCGGTGATTCGCCTGAATGCGGCAGCAGCGCGCGGCACGCAAGCCGACGTAGTGCTCGCCGCACTACTTGCGGCACGCAAGGCGCGTCCCGAATGGAGCGACGCACAGGTCGAGGCGCATGGCCGGCAGTGGCTCGCAGCGCTCGGCCTGCAAGGCTGCTCAGGCTATTTCCCGTTTTCGCGCACGGACGGCGCAAACGCACTCGCGCTGGAGCGGCGCACCTGCTGTTACCACTATCGCCGCCGCGACGGCGAACTCTGCAGCACCTGCCCGCGGCTCGCAAAGCATGAACGCATCGTGCGCCTGAACGCGCAACACGAAACAGGATGAAACCGACCGATGAACGATATCAGTGACCTCGCGCATCTCGCGCTGCCGACCGATACGGAGGAGGTGCATGCGCAATTGCCCGCGAGCGCCTATTTCGACGAGACGCTGTTCGAGCGCGAGATGGCGCGTATCTTCGCGCACTCGGCGCTATACGTGGGCCACGAACAGTCGGTGCCGGAGCGCGGCGACTGGCGGCACCTGCCGCAGGACGAAGGCGGCCGCGTGCTGGTGCGCGGCGAACACGGCGTGCAATTGCTCTCGAACGTCTGCCGTCATCGCCAGTCGCTCATGCTGGGCGGCAAGGTCGGCAACGTCGCTGCGAGCGGCGGCCCGCCTGCGCAAGGCAATCTCGCCGCGAGCGGCGGCAACATCGTATGTCCTTTGCACCGCTGGACGTACACGCCTGGCGGCGAGTTGATCGGCGCGCCCGAGTTCGAGCGCAAGCCGTGCCGCAATCTCGAACGTTTCGAACTGCGAAATTGTCATGGGATGCTCTATGAGGGACCCCGCGAGCCCGCGCGCGACATGGCGCGCGTGTTCATGCGCCCCGAGTTCGACTTCTCCGGGTACGTGCTCGATCACGTCGAAACGCATACCTGCCGGTACAACTGGAAAACCTTTATCGAAGTTTATCTGGAGGATTATCACGTCGCGCCATTCCACCCAGGCCTCGGGCGTTTCGTGACCTGCGAAACGCTCGACTGGGAATTCGCCGAAACGTACAGCATGCAACGCGTGGGCGTGCACGCCGCGCTTGCGCAGCCGGGTTCGGAAATCTATCGCGCGTGGCACGATCGATTGCTCGATTATCGCGGCGGCGAGGCGCCCGAGTTCGGCGCCATCTGGCTCGCGTATTTCCCCACGCAGATGATCGAGCTCTACCCGCACGTGCTCGTGGTCTCGACGCTGTATCCGAAGAGCCCGCAGGAAACGCTCAACGTGGTGGAGTTCTACTACCCCGAAGAAATCGCGGCATTCGAACGCGAATTCATCGAAGCTCAACGCGCGGCGTATCTGGAGACGATGATCGAGGACGACGAGATCGCCGAGCGTATGGATGCGGGACGACTGCGGCTCCACCGGCGCGGCATCAGCGACGCCGGGCCGTATCAGTCGCCGCTCGAAGACGGCATGCGCCATTTCCATGCGTGGTATCGGCGCGCCCTCGCGGGACCGCTCGAAAGAGCCATTGCGTAACCGCGCAAGGCAGGCGGTTTCGCATTGGCGCAGCGAATGCAACGCACGCCCCGCGCCTTCTTGTTACGTCAGGCGTTAGCCACTTCGCTCAAGCTCGGGTAGTCCGTATAGCCTTGCGCGGCGCCCCCAAAGAAGCCGTTGCGATCCGCCGCGTTCATCGCCGCATTGCGCTGCAGGCGGGTGACGAAATCGGGATTCGCCAGCACCATCTGACCGTAGGATTCCAGGTCCGCCAGCCCCGTGGCCACATCTGCGCCAATCTGTTCGCGCGGGCGGCCAGCCCGGTTCACGGTCAACGCGCCCTTCCACAGCTTGCGAATGTCAGCCAGCAGCGCCTCGTCGCCCTGATGCGCGATGTGCAGATAGGCGAGCCCCAGTTTGTCGAGTTCGGCCACCAGATAGTGATAAAGATCGGGGCCTTGGGCGCCTTCGTCGATGCCCCACAGCGTCGTGCCCGGTGAAAGGCGGATAGCCGTGCGGTCGGCGCCGATTTCGCCGGCAATGGCGGCCGCGACTTCGAGCGCAAAGCGTGCGCGGTTTTCGATCGGGCCACCGTATTCGTCCGTGCGCGTATTGGCGCTCGGCGCGAAGAACTGCTGAACCAGATAGGCATTCGCGCCGTGGATTTCGACACCGTGCGCGCCGGCATCAACGGCGTGGCGGGCGGCGGTGCGGAAATCGTCGACGGTGCGGCGGATTTCTTCGATGGTCAAGGCACGCGGCACGGGAATGTCCTGCATGCCGCTGGCCGTGAACATGGCCGTACCCGGCGCAATGGCGGAAGGCGCGACGCCCACGCGGTGGTGCCGCGTATTGTCGGGATGCGACATGCGGCCGGCGTGCATGAGCTGGATGAAGAGGTGGCCGCCTCTCGCATGCACGGCCGAGGTGACTTTTTTCCATCCGGCGACATGCGCGTCGCTATAAATGCCCGGGGTCGTCATGTAGCCCTGGCCCTCATCCGAAGGCTGCGTGCCTTCGGTGACGATCAAGCCAACGCTCGCACGCTGGGCGTAATACTCGGCGGCCAGTTCGCCGGGCGTGCCGTCGGCCAGCGCGCGCGAACGCGTCATGGGCGCCATGACCAGACGGTTTGGCAGCGTGTAACGTCCGACGCGTACGGATTCGAAAAGCTTGCTCATGATGATCACCTCGACTGGTTTGGATGGGTGCATCATCGCCTGCTTCACGATTGGGATAAATATGGTAATTTGGATATCATTGATCCATTGATGGAGCAGTGAAGGTGGAACTATTGAACGACATGGCCTTGTTCGTCGAAGTCGTCAAAGCCAAGGGGTTTCGCAGTGCCGCCGACGCGACAGGCATGCCGAATTCCACCCTTTCACGCCGCATCAGCGGCCTGGAAAAGGCGATCGGACTGCGCCTGCTCCATCGCACGACGCGCAAGATCGAGTTGACCGAAGCGGGTCAGGTCTACTTCGAGCGCTGCAAGCGCATCGTCGATGAAGCCCGCCTCGCGCACGAGCAGCTAGGCGACATGGTCGCGCAGCCCAGCGGTGTGCTGCGGGCCTCGTTTCCGGTCGATTTCGCCGTCACCTACCTCGCGCCCCTGATCGCCGAATTCGCCAGTCTCTACCCAGCCATCTCCTTCGATTTCGAACTGAATCCGCGGCGTGTCGATCTGGTGAGCGATCCGTTCGACGTGGCGATCCGCATGGGCGAGTCCGAAAGCTCGCAACTCATTGCGCGTCCGCTGGCGTCGCTCACACCATATCTTTATGCGTCGCCGGGCTATCTCCGGCGCGCGGGCGAGCCAGGCAAGCCGGCTGACCTGGAACGGCACGAATGCCTGGTCATCCTGAGGGCTGACACGTGGACCTTGCACGACGCAAAGCGCACGAGCATGGTGAAGGTGGGCGGACGCTTTACGCTCAACAGCGTCGGCATGATCCGCCGCCTCGCTACGCTCGACATGGGCATCGTGCTGCTGCCAGCGGAAATCGTGGCCGACGAGGTGGCCAGCGGAGCGTTGCGGCGGATTTTGCCGCAATGGCATGGCACGCCCACGCCGGTCTACGCGATTACGGAAACGCGTCTGCTGCCGGCGAAGACGCAGCGCTTTATCGAGTTTTTGCGGGCGCGGCTGGCGCGGTAGTGCACCGCCGAGGATGTATGGCCGCTGAGATATCCGCGAGCGGCGCTGCGGCCGCTCGCGGATACGGCACTACGACTTAGAAGGCAACGTAGGCCGACGTAGCGACGCCTTGATTGCCATCAGTGCTCGGATCGTAATTGACGTACACAGTGCGGCCATAGAAAAACGGCATGCCGAAATCGAAGGCGACGCCCGTCATGATCCCGCCGACGTTCCCGTACGCGAAGCCACCGTCCTCGAACAAATTCAGCGCGTTGGCGATGCTAAGCCCCGCCGAAACGTTGGTGCCGTTGAACCCTGTGACAGAAGGCGTCCGCGACACCGTCGAAGCGGGGCAGTAGAAGCCGATCGCGAGCTTGCACATCGTCGACGACAACGTGCTGTCAGGGAAGAACAGCCCGTTTGAGCCCGTATCGAAGAATGCCGCCGACACGCTCGTACCGCTCAGTGATGCACTTTGCAAGTTGCCATAATGGTCGGTTGTGAGCTTCTGAATGCCGGAAGTCGGCACTACGTTGTTCGACTGCGTACCGATGCCGAACGTCAGGAACCCGGTTGCGCTCGTCGAACCCGACGACGTCACGGCCGGCATGTTCAGGATCACGCCCGTGTTGTCGGTCGGGAACAACCGGACCGGATTCGTCACTTGCGACGATTCCACTACCGCGAGGTCCGTGCAGCTCGTCGAACTTCCCGACCCCGTGCAGCCGAAATAGACGCCGTTCGGCGTGGTTGCGCAGCCACTGCCGCAGTCGTATTCCGCGGGGCCGATGCCGAGAATGCCGTGCGCCGCGATTGACGACGACGTGTCGTTGAGCGTACCAACTGCGCAGCCGTCGTTAGTGCCGCCAGCCGCCGTTTGCGGCAGATCGCCCATGACATGGATGGGCACGCTCGAAGCCGTTTCACCGCCGATCGTCACATCCGCCGTACGAACGGAGCCCCAGGTGTTGCCGTCGGCAAAACCGAAGCACTCGGCAACGGATTTGCCGCTCACTGTCTCGACCGGCAACGCCGACTGCATGGTGCTGTTCAGCGCATCCAGCGTGAGCCGCAACCCCCACGACCCCGTATCGACCTGGATGTTGTTGATCGTTTGGCACGTGCTCGTGCCGTGAGCGCAAATCGTCACGCTGACCGTCGGAATGTTCGGGGCGTTTTTGACACCCGACGCCACAGTCACGGCAACCTGGTTGCTCGCGAGCGTCGCGGGCAAGCTCGATACCGCGGCGCCGGCAGCGAGGACCGTGCTGTTAGACGTACCGCCCGTGCCGCCGCTGCCTGTCGACGTGCCCGCCGACGAATTGCCCGATCCGCCGCCGCCACCGCAACCCGCGACGAGAGCGACAGCTGCCGCCAAACCGAATGCAGCCAGCATTCGGGCCAGTTTCCCATTGATACTCAACATGGTTCGCCTTGTTTTAGTTTGTTATTGGATGTCGGTGGCGCTCACGCCCGTCGGCAACGACTGCGGCAGATAGGCTTGCCCGGAGAATGCGCCCATATGGCCGCCGGAATGAACCACAAGATTGGGAAGCTCGACGGCCAGCGGACCACGGCCAGGATTAGCGGTGCGCTGCGAGACGCGCGCACTGTCGTATTGCGTGAAGTAGGTGCCGAGCAGTACGGGGAGGTTCGGCATGATCGGCCCACTCCACGCAATGCCGAATACTGTGCCCGCTGCCGTGGCGTACTCACGGACGACCGTGCCGGTGGCGAAAGTCGTTTGCGTCACCGTGTATGAGGCGGCGCTCGCGGTACCCGAGACGCCCGATGCAGCATGGACGACGGCCGCATTGGCCGAACTGGAGACAGCTCCAGCCGGCGCGGGCGTGGGCATGCCGCCGAGCGCAGCCGAGGCAGGTGCCGCCGCACCGAGCGCAGCGCAACTGAACGCCGCGCAAAGCGCGGCGTGCAAGATCTGATTCGACATCAGGAGAGAACCCTTTTTATGGTTGGTTTTATCGCGCACATCGGCGCAGGTTTGCCGTTGCCATCCTTGCGAAAATCAACGGCGAGAATCGAACCCTCACTTCACGCCAGGGTGTCCCGGAGACTACCCGAAATGCCCTGCCGGGTCCGCTGAACGGTGTATCTATTTCTCTAGTCTACCCAGTCGCCCCAATTTGCTCGCAGTTGGTTTCAATCATTGAGCTTTAGTTTGCCGAGGCGATCTCCGCCTCGATTATCCTGGCTGTTATCTTCGATCTGGTACACGCGCGTACGCACCGCGGGAAGCTCGGGCGGCTCCTTGGCGATTCCCCAGGCGCTCAGCAAGCCTTCGAATGACGCACCGGCCGGCGTCGTCCGTGGCTCCGGCAGTGGGACGCCGGTACAACGGTAGCGCGCGGATCCTCGCGCACTCGCGCCCTTATTGATGCGTTCGGCAGCCCCGTTGCGCATGGCGTAGCGCACGACATCCGACGCTTCGCGCGAATTCATCAACCCCGACGCAGTGATTTCGCTGACCGACGCGCTTTCGCGTTGCGCCAACCAGTGCAGCAGCGTAAGCGCACTAGCGTGAACCTTCATTGCAGGCCTCTCCCGTCCTTGTCTTGTCCCTGTCCCCGGCGAAGATCACGCGATGCACTGAACGGATTTCGCGGCGTTTACCATGTCATGTCGACACCCACGAGCCAGAGTCGCGTCCATGCCGTTGCGCTTGATAGCGCCCGCGAACGTCAATCCCGTCGTGAGGACCGCGCTCGTCCGGAGCGTGAATTGCGTGTGCAGGCGTGTGCTGCACGCTGAGATGGGCCATCTGCTTTGCATTCGTTCATTCCCCGCACGCGCATGCGTTGGCGGTAACCCCCGAGCGGCCGGCGTGCCGCGTGTTTGCAATCGTATTAATTCTGTTCTTAAAAGGCTATCGGCAACCTTTAGGCGAATCTTTAGCGCAGACCATTAGTTTATGAACGCTGCATTTACGCAGTCGTAATAAAAATGTAGGGATTTGAAATTGAATTGAATAACTCACCGAAAATCTCAGTGTGCCATCCCACATACTCGTCGCCCACAGCCCGTCACAATCGACGCGGCCGCCCGGCCAGCGGCGAATGATGCAAAACACATAAACGCCCCGCTGGCGCTTCGAGGCAACCGCAAATAAAAACGCACAAGGGATTCGAATGGAGTCGATCATATTGGGTCAGTGCGTGAAGGGCGCATGGCGCGACGGCTGGCGATATTTCCGTCACCACCCCGTATTTGCGGTTTTGCTACTGCCCTACGCGTGGCTTTCGTCGTCCGCCGTGAACACCCTGAGCCCCGACCGCACGCCGCCGTTCCGGCTCCTCACCTACCCGAGCTATTGGCGATATCTTGGCTGCACCTGGGGACTGGCCATCCTCGCGCCGGTGCTCGTCTGCCTGGATACGGGAAGTGTGGACCGATACGCGCGGGCATTGCTGGAGCATCTGGCTCATCCAGGTGTCGCAGGACTACCCACGCTCACGGCCTCGGTCGTCGTCGCCGCACCCGGCCTCGCGACGCGGCACCAGGCTCTCGCTTCGCTCGACACCCACAATCTGCTGGGCACCGCACTCGCTGCTTTCGGCGCGCTCTATCTGGGCGCGCCGTGTTCCGCCTGGCTATATCGGCGCTATGCCAACACCCTGAAGGCGACCCTGGCGCGCTGAAGCCCGCTCACGCTGCCGGCGCGCGGCGCGCGAACAGGCGCCGCGTCAGATCGAACGCTACGAGGTTGCCCGAGACGACCAGCAAAAGCCCGATAACCGCAAGCAAGGACCACCGGTAGCCCTCGTAGACCGTCGAAACGGCCAGCGCGACGATCGGGAACAAGACCGTGCAATACGCCGCGCGCTCGGGCCCGATCCGGCCAACGAGCGTCAGATAGGCCGTAAAGCCGATCACTGACCCTGCTACGACGAGCCAGGCCAGCGCGCCGAGATAGCGCGCATCCATTTCAAGCCTGAACGGCAATCCGGCCGCGGCACTGCCGGCCACGAGCACAGCGGTGCCGATCAGCATGGCCCAGCCGTTCGTGACGAGCGGATTGAGCCCCATCGACTGCATGCGGCTGGATAGCAGATTGCCCGTGGAAAAGCACAGCGTGCCGAGGAAGGCCACGGCGAGGCCGAGCCACGCGGTCTGATCGCCGATATGGCCGGCCATCTGCTGCAGGAAAAGACAAACGATCCCGATCAGGCCCAGTACGGCGCCGCCCACGGCGGAGGGTTGCAGCGGCCGCCCCATGAAAATGCGTCCGTTGATCGAATTCAAGAGCGGCGCGGTCGAAAACACCACGGCCACGAGCCCGCTCGGCACGATGTTCTCGGCATAGTAAAAGCACAGGAAATTGAGGCAGAACAGCGCCAGCCCCTGGGCGACGAGATAGCGCCACGCCGCGCGCGGCGGCCAGACGGGGCGGCGCATCACGCCCAGCAGCGCAAACACCAGAAGTGCCGCGAGCCCGAAACGCCAGGCGATCGAAACGGGCGCGGGCACGACGCCAAGCTGCCACTTGATAGCGATCCAGGTGGTGCCCCAGATCAGGACGGTGAGCACGTAGAGTAAGAGATTCATCGCGGGAAAGGACCTCGAGTCGATGCCACAACTATGGCGCACGGGGCCGGCGCGGACTTGTCCAGGATTGCGCATTTCTTGCCTGCGCCCGGCCACGGCCAGCAACGGCGGGGGCGCGAGCGTATACTTTCAAAAGCCGCTCTGACTACCCGCTTTGTGGACCCCATCACCGCCTTGCAGCACGCCGCCCCGACCATGAACGCCCAGGTGCCGCTTCCCGCACCCGCCCTCGCCAATACGCCCTTTGGGCTGCATTCGGTGTGCCGCACGCTGAGCGAGGCCAATGCGACGCTGGAGCGCTTTGCGTGGCTCGGCGACCAGTTCGCGGCCGCCGTGTGGACGCGCGTCACGCGCGAGGCCGAAACCGTCTATGACCGGCCGGGCCATCACACGCTGTCGTGCTATCTCGACGGCGGCTACCGCACGGAGCGGCAGAAACTGCCTGGCGTGTACGGCGCGCCAAGCCGCCTCTGCGCGCTGCCCGGCGACCATGAATCGCGCTGGTGGGTGCGCGGCCACATGCATTTCATGCACCTGTATTTCCTGCCCGAGCACTTCACGCAGCGCGCGGTGCGCGAACTCGACCAGGAACCGCGCGAACTCACTCTCGCTGACCGCACGTATTTCGAAGACGAACGCATTGCCGTGCTCTGCCAGGCGCTGGCCAACGAGAACTGGGCCGATCCAGATGGACTTTTACGCAGCAACGAAACGGCGCACGACGTGCTGAGCCTGCTGCTGCGCAGCCAGGGCGTGCGGCGCGCGGGCGCGGCCCTCAAGGGCGGCCTCGCCGTATCGACACGGCGGCGGCTGCGCGACTATATCGACGCCCACCTGGGCGAGACGCTGACGCTCGGCGCACTGGCCGATGTCGCGTGCCTTTCCGAGTACCATCTCGCGCGTATGTTTCGCACCTCGTTCGGGCGGCCGCCGCATGCGTGGATCGCCGCCCAGCGTCTGGAGCGCGCCCGCCTGCTGTTGCGCACGACCGCTCTGCCGCTCGCGCAGATTGCCGCAGAGTGCGGGTACGCGAACGCGAGCCACTTCAGCCATCGCTTCCGCGATGCATTCGGCGCCGCGCCGAATGTCTATCGTCAAGCATTCCCGAAGTAGTCGTATGTCCCTCGATCCCGCGGTGCGTGGCTCCATGTTTTGCCGCGCGGCTGGGTCTTGTCGCGACTGCCGGGCCTGCACTATCGTGACGTCATGCCCTCGACGTTCACCGCAAAGAGCCCGTCATGTTCCGAACCATCGTCGAACACACTTCGCGTTTTAGCGCCGTTTTCCCCTTATCGCCCGCTTTGCGCACGACCTTGCGCGGCGGCGCTATTGTGCTTGCGGCAGTCATGGCATTCACGCTTGCGCTCATGTTCGCGCCACCCAGCACCCGCGCTAATCTTGCGCTGTGTGTTGCATCGTACTCCGAATCATTTTCGGAACACGACAGGATAGATGCACACAACGCCCAGTCCCTCGCGATCGAACGCTGCATCGACTAGCCGCGGTACTCCATCAGCAAAAATCAAAAATCCCCCATAACGCCGAGGCTTTGTCACAATGTGCGCTACGCGTCGGCAATGAGACGCCTTGTCAAAGGAGATCGTGATGGCGGAACTTGTGACTTGCCTGTGGTTCGATGAAGGTAGAGCACGCGAAGCGGCGGAGTTCTACGCCGCGACGTTTCCGGACAGCCATGTCGGGGCTGGCCATGTATCCCCGATACCAGGCATCGGTGCGGGGGCGGAACTGGTGGTGGAATTCACGGTGCTCGGCCGGCGCTTCGTGGGCCTGAACGGCGGCCCCAACTTCCAGGCGAACCAGGCCGTGAGCTTCATGGTCGAGACCCACAGCCAGGAAGAGACCGACCGCTACTGGAACGCCATCGTCGGCAACGGCGGCGAGGAATCGGATTGCGGCTGGTGCAAGGATCGCTGGGGTTTTTCGTGG
The DNA here is from genome assembly GCF_001718195.1 of Paraburkholderia nodosa. Lineage (GTDB taxonomy): Bacteria > Pseudomonadota > Gammaproteobacteria > Burkholderiales > Burkholderiaceae > Paraburkholderia > Paraburkholderia nodosa_A. The sequence continues at coordinate 122,442 of NZ_MCNV01000005.1, read as the reverse complement.
CAGATCACGCCAAAGCGCCTGCTCGAATGCGTCTTCGGCACTGATCGCGAAGCCGGCAAGCGCGCGATGGAAGCGATGATGACTATGCGCAAGATCGACATCGCCGGAATCGAACGCGCCGCCGCAGCGAAGTAGGCGACACGCCGCCGGACACCGCAATCGCCACATAGCTGGCATGCAGATGGCGCTGACATGGCGCGCGTGTCATATCAGGCGCATAAAGCCCCAACCACGCCGCGAGCAGGGAACGATACCTGCGAGATGCCCTCGTACGCACAAGGGCGACGCTCACGATAAGTGAGCCGCCGCCCTGACATTCATCGAGCGGTCGACGCCAGCCTGAGCTGGCGCCGCCGCGATGCTTGCGAGGGCACCATGGAGTCTCGCCAGAGGCGTTCGATCGAAGTCGACTTTTTCCGCGGCGTCGTGCTGATTGTGATCGTGCTCGATCACATACCGGGCAGCGCCTTGGCGCAGCTGACGCTGCACGCTTACGCGCTGTGCGACTCCGCCGAAGTGTTCGTGTTTCTCGGCGGGTACGCGTCGGCCGCGGCCTTTATGGCCGTGCGCGCGCACCGTGGCATGAGCGCCGCGCAAGCGCGCTTCCTGCGCCGCAGCTGGGAGATCTACCGCGCCTATCTGCTGACCGCCCTCCTCACGCTGCTTTCTGGCGCGATGCTCGCGCTCCTGAACCTCAATCCTGCCGCCGCCGACCTGAGCGGCTGGGCGTCGTTTGCCACGCATCCGCTGCGCGAGACCCTCCACGTCGTCTTGCTCGCCCGCCAGCCGTATCTGTCCAGCGTGCTGCCGATGTATGTCATATTTGCGCTGTGCGTGCCCGCAGCCGTCCCCTTCGCCCGCCGCGCGCCGCTCGCCACGCTGATCTGCAGCCTGCTGCTCTGGGCCTTCGCGCCGCTGCTGGCTGCGCTCATCGGCGCGAGCACGCTCGCGAACTGGCCGTTCAACCCATTCGCGTGGCAGTTGATGTTCGTATTCGGCATGCTCTGCCGGCTGCACCCGCTTCCGCCCGGCTTCAAGACCTCGGAAACCGCGCGCTGGCTGGTACGATGCGCGTTCGCCGCGGTGGTGCTGTTCGCGGCGGTTAAATGGTTCCTCCTGATTCAACCCATGCCTGGGGCAATGAAACAGCATCTGGCCTTCGCGCGCGTCGTCAACTTCATCGGCATTGCCATGGTGGCGGCGTATTTCGTCCATCGCGGCACGATCGCGCGGATCGCCGCGCGCGTGCCCGCCGTCGTGACCGTTGGCCGCACGGGGCTCGTGTGTTTCGTCGGCGGCACGCTGATCTCGGTGATCGTCGACACCGCCACGCCACACGCGCTGCACGGCGCGGCGGCGTTCGCGGCAGCGCTGGCTGGCGACATCGTCGCGATCGGCGCGACGCTCATGCTCGCCAGGGCGTGGCGCGGCACCCTCGGGCGCCAGAAGGAGAAGGCCCGGGCGAGCGTCAACGGAGCCGGCTGCGGATGATACGACGGGGCAAGCGCGCACTCGGATCCCTCAAGGCGATCGCCATCGCCACGCTCACGCTCATCGCTAGCGGCCCCGTTTTCGCCCAGCACACGCCTTCGCTGCCGCTGCATTGCACCGACCTTGCCGGCGCGCTGCTGCCGCCCACGAGCATCGGCCTGCCGACCAACGGTGCGCTCGTGCAGAGCGCCGCGATGATCTCCGCGACCGCCACAAGCAATCTCAACGGCGACTTCTGCCGCTTGACCGGCGTGATCCGCGCCCGGAGCGCCGGGACGCCGGACATCCGCTTCGAAGTCAATCTTCCGAGCCGCTGGAACGGCCGTGCGCTGCAATTCGGCGGTGGCGGCTACAGCGGCGTCGTGGTGACGGGAACCGGCCCGATGCCCTTCTCGCCCGACCGCGCGCCGCTCGCGCGCGGCTATGCGACCTTCGGCGACGACTCCGGCCACAATGGCACCTCCTCCGAGGCCAACTTCGGACTGCTCGAAGAAGCCGTGACCAACTTCGGCTACGCGCATTTGAAGAAAGCGCATGACGTTGCGCTCGCACTGATCACGCTCGGCTATGGCAAGCCGCCGGAGCACGTGTATTTCGCGGGCGGCTCGACAGGCGGCCGCGAAGGCTATACCGTGATCCAGCGCTATCCCGATGACTACGACGGCGTGATCGCGAATTCGCCCGCGCTGAACTTCTCGGGCGTGCGCTTGACGGGCGTCGTGGTGGGCCAGCACGAATACCGCACGCCGGGCGGCTATCTGTCGCCGCAACTGCTGGAGCGCGTGTACGAGCGCGTGATGCAGGCATGCGATACGCTCGACGGCGCGGCGGACGGCCTGATCAGCGACGTCGAAGCCTGCCGCGCGAAAGAGCCCGAGATCATCGACTCGCTGCGTTGCTCCTCACAGGATCAGACGGATCGCCAGCACGCCCCCGACGACTGCCTGACGCCACCGCAACTGGCCACGCTGGAAAGCCTGCGAGACGGCCTGCGCCTGCCCTACGCGCTCGCCTGGAATGCGGACACCTATCGCGGCTACAACGTCTTCCAGGGCACGCGCTTCACGAGCATGCTGGGCCTCGCGCATGAGCCACAGCGGCTGACTCAACTGGGGTTCGTCACCAATGGCTACCTGTACGCGCAGGGCGATGCGTACCTCAAATACTTCATCACGCACGACCCGACTTTCGATTCGACGAACTTCGACGTAATGCATCCCGGCCGTCACCGCGAGCGCCTGTTTACGCTGTCGACGACGATCGGCGCGATGAATCCGGACGTGTCGCGCTATATCGCGCGAGGCGGCAAGCTCATCACCTTGCAAGGACTCGCCGATGAGGTCATCAGCCCAAACCAGACCATCGCCTATTATCAGGGGCTGGTGGGGCGCTACGGCGAAGAGCGCGTGGACAGCTTCATGCGGCTCTACATGGTGCCGGGTTACCAGCACGGCAACGGCGTGTTCATTCCATCCGTCGATCTGCTGGGCGCGCTCGACGACTGGGTCACGCATGACAGCGCGCCGGAAACCTTGTTCGCGACCGACATTGCCCAGGCCACGAACGGCCGCACGCGGCCGCTGTGCCGCTACCCGGCGTTTCCGCGCTATCTGGGCAAGGGTAATCTGAATCGCGCGACCAGTTTCACGTGCGTGATGCCGCAATGACCGATGCGCGCTACGCGTCGCGCACCCGGCGAGCGGCACGCTGAGGCAGCACCACGATGCAGCCGACGATGAAGATCATCAGCAGCGCCGATGCATAAAAGCGGCTGAAGTGCAGGCCGCCGTCAGCGACGGGCTTGTCGAGCAGATCGCCCAGCGTCGCGCCGAGCGGACGCGTGAGCACGAACGCGAACCAGAAAAGTGCCGTGCGCGAAACGCGCGGCCACAACCACAGCAGCGCGACGACGACGAGGCCTGCGCCAAAGATCGCAGCGCCATATTCGTAGCCCACGCCAAGGCCGCCGCGGTCTTCGCCCGCCACCCAGTCGCCCAGCGCGGTGCCGAGCGTCTGCGAAAACAGGATCGTAATCCAGTAAAACCACTCGACGCGCGGCGTCGCGACGCTCTCGATCGACACCGTGCCTTCTACGCGGTACCAGATCGCGAGACTGGCCACGAGCAGCAGCAGAATGATCGATACGCCGCCGGGATAGCCTACGCCGAGCGAACGGTCGCAAAAGTCGGCGAGCGTCGTGCCGAGCGTGGTCGTGGCGACGATCGTCGCCCAATAAAGCCACGGGTAGAAGCGTTGTGCGCGGATCTGCGCCCCCACCAGCACGACGAAGCATGCGAGAAAAATGAGGGTGCCAACCAGATAGCCCAGATTCAGTGACATCGTCACCCAGTCACCGCCGGTTTCGCCGAGCGTGGTGCAAGCAATCTTGATGATCCAGAAGCCGAGCGTCACGGCGGGGACCTTGCTGACCGTATCTTCGATGAGACTTCGTGTGGTGGTGGACATGAACACTCCTTGCGCCGCATGACGGGCGGAACGAAACAGCTTGGGACTATATGCCGCCGTTGCTTAACTAAACCTTAACCACGGCCGAATATGCACTAGATGCGCATCGTTGCCCGCGCATAAGCAAACTCTAAGGTTGGCTGCGTAGCCTGTGGACATACGTCGCGCTGATCGGACGTCGCGATGTTGAATGCGCGGTTGCAAAACGGTTTTGCGATCCGTACATTTTTTCAGTAATCCGAAGTAACTTTTTTTACATGGAGTCTGTATCATGAAACTTATACTTGCTACTGCTATTGTCTCGCTTGCCGTCGCGTTGCCCGCCGCCGCCTTCGCACAGGACACTGAACCTGCGGCACAAACCAGGCAGATGCAGATGCAGATGCAGCAACCGGCAAACCCGCAGCGCGCCAGCACGCAACCCACCGACGATTCCGGCTATGGCATGGAAAGCTCGGGCACCTCGAATGCGTCGGTTGCGCAAGTGTCGCGCCACGACGCACTCATGTCACACGAGGGCCGCAACGACCTGTTCGCGCATCATTGATGTGCGAACAGGTCGCGCCGGCTGGCGTGACGATGGCCTGAAGCGCGGCACATGCGCGATCAACGCGTGAGTTCACCCGCCACCGCGCCGCTTGTCGCGCGCCAGTTCACTCGGCGGCATGGCGTCGCTTTCCTGCAGGGGTTCACCGGCAAACCGGCGCTTGCCGGCCTGATCGCTGGCGATGCTCGACGCTTCTCCTTCTGCGTCATATTCGGCGGCAACCTGTTTTTCGGCGCGGCTCCAATATTCGTCCGCCCGACCTTCCGGCGCGCCGTCGTCTTCCCAGAGTTGATAAGCGCGTCGCCGGATGCGCTCTTCCCGTTGCTCATTCATGGTCATTCCTCCGATGGTGCGTGTGTGAGCAGCGCGGCAACCGGCTAGCCGCGACTGCGGATGGCGCACTGCATGTACAGCGAGCAAACACGGTGCCCGATGTGTGCGTCATACTCACGCCACCCCCAATTGAATCCCTGTCGAAGAAGATCGCTCATGACCGACACGAACACGCTACGTCCCTTCGCTTTCGTCCTTGCCGTCCAGGACCTCGAACGCAACGCGGCATACTTTTGCGACGTGCTTGGCTTTCGGGTAGATTGGGCCGATTCGACCGACTGGCGAATCGTCGAGAAGGGCGGCGTGCGGATCATGCTCGGCCATTGCCCCGATGCGTTGTCCCCGGCGGCGACGGGGGATCACAGCTACTTCGGCTATCTGGAAGTCGATGACGTTCAAGCGTTTCACGATGAAATCGCGCAACGAGGTGCAATTGTCCTGCAGCCTCCGCTCGATCGCCCGTACGGCATGCGCGAATGCACCGTGGCCACACCGGATGGCCACCGGTTCGTAGTGGGTCAAAGCATTACGTGACCCACGCCTGGTGTCTCTCTACGATACCCGCCGCACGAGTGACGTTTCCCAACATTCGCACGCCAAAGTCAGTCAGCGCGACACGGCGAAACCGATGCGCGCAGCCCAGCGGTGCTGGTTGTAATCGAGAAGATCTTCGGCGTAGCCGTTGAAGTAGTTGAGGAACAGATACCCGCCCCATGCATTGCCGAATAGCTTGGCAAGCGGGTATGTAAATTGCACATCGACGCTTCCATAGGTCGATCTCGTGCCTTTTCTCAGCGTCGTTGCGAGTTGCCAGCCATCAGGGCTGCCGTATTTGAACAGCAGATCGACATAGCCGCGATAGTGGGCTATATCCCCATTCGTCTCCTGGATGTGCTCATACGCGTAGATTTTCGGCTCGATGGTCAGGTGGTTCGCGTTGAGGTCGCCGAAATCCCAGATCGGCTTCACGTACACGATGTCGACGCCGCGTGAACCCGGACCGGGCGTCCCGTTCGATTCGTGCTCGTAGCCGGTCTCGATACCCATCCGGGTGAACCAGCTGGACCTCCAACCGGTGTCCTCGAGGTAGTAGAAAAGCGCGGGCATGTAGCTCGTATCGTGGAACGGCGACTCGTCCCCGCGGACATCCCAAAGCGAAGTCTGCGTATAAGCAAAATAGAGGTTGTCGAGGAAACCGCGTGAGCGCGGATCGTCCGGCAAGATGAAGCGGAATTTGATACTGATCTGGAATCTTGCGAGATCCGCGTCGCTCGACGACCAGCCGTCCGCGAAATAGTTTGGCTGGTAGAACGAAAGACGGCCCGCGAGGAAAGTGCCAATATCGGGCACCAGCGAATTCGAGGGCTTTACGGTGGAAGGCGGCATTTGCGCCGCAAGTGAAGCATTGCCCGCCATGGGTCCTTCGGCTGGCGCCGTGGCGACCGGTTCCGATGCGGACGCAACCGTTGCCGCTGGCACCAAAGGCGCGGAGGCAGGCGCCGCGGCGTTCGCCGTTGCCGAAGCCGGCATGCGCGTGAGCAGGACCACGGAAGGCGAAACGTCCACGCCCGGCACGTCCACTCTCAAAGCGCCGCGCGCCCACTTGGGCCATGCCGCGCTATAGCTCACGGCCTTCATCTCTCCGGCGGCGAGCCGCAAATGCTCGGGTGCGCCGGGTTCGCGCGCGAGCAGCACGGCCTTCGGCAACGCCTCTCCATTGGTCAGCGTGATGCTCAGATCGCGCGGCACGTCGATCGAAGTGCCGGTCGGCGCATCGCCGGTATACACGATCGTCACGACGAGCGGTTCGTCCGATCTCGCCTCGCGCGGCGGGCGCATGATGGACACGGCGGCGCGGCTCGCAGGCACATAGCCCGCCAAAGTTGCCACGGCCAGCGTGGCGCACGCCAGTCTTCCCCACGCTAACCGGGCGACGGGAGCGGAATGCGAATGGGATGCCCTCTGAAATGCCAATCGAATCGCCACGTTGCCTCCTTGTATCGTCAGAATGCCTCGCTGCCGGGCGAGCCAAGCCGATTTTCTGCGTGAGTGAAGCGTGGTGCTTTGCGGGAATCGTGCCCTATTCCCTCTTTTCCCTGTTATTCGCTGTTACATAGAGGATGCCGAATTTGGTTGCCGCCGCTGCTATGATCAAAATGGTTCGTTCCGACTTGCCGGCCATTGCCGGCGAACGCTTTTCGCGAGGGCTGACAATGAAACCTGTCCTGCTTGCGCTAGCCCTGCTCGGCACTTCCACGTGCTGGGCGCAGGCCAGCGCTCCGGCTGCGTCGTCGCATCAGCATCACGTCGAAACTGTCGACGACCGCGTGAAAGAACTGCATGCCGAACTGAAGATTACTCCCGCCGAAGAGGATCAGTGGGCGAAAGTGGCCGACGTCATGCGCAATAACGCGAAAACGGTGGATGATCTGATCCAGCAGCGGCACGATAATGCCCAACAGCAAACCGCGGTGGAGAACCTTCAATCGTGGAACGAAATCGCCCAGGCGAATGCCGACGGCAGCAAGGCGATGCTCGATGCCTTCTCGGCGCTTTACGCGACCATGCCCGACTCGCAGAAGAAACTTGCGGACGCCGCTTTCCGGCCCGCTGAAGCGCACACGAAATAACCAGCCGCGAGCGTCCGCAACGCGCGCTCGCGACGGAGGATCGGCGATGAAACTCCGTGTGTTGAAGTTTGCATTCCTCTGTATCGCGACGACGCTGTGCGCGATGCAAACCGCACAGGCGCGCGTGAACGTCAATGTCGGCGTGGGCATCGGGATTCCTGGGGCGTTCTACGCGCCGCCGCCGCCCGTATTCTTCATGCATCCCGCCGCGCCGATGTGGCCGCCTCCCGTTGTGTATTCGCGGCACGGCTTTTCTCCGTGGCACCGCCCTCCGCATTTCATGGGTCCGCGACACGTCCGGCATCCCGGCTGGGGACCGCCACCGCCACGCTGGCGCTAGAGGCGCCGTGATCCACTACGTGGTAAACAAAAAAAGCCACGGCTCGCAAAAGCCGCGGCTCATCTCACTCCTCAGCGGTATCAGGCGCCGAGCGCGGGATCGCTATAGCTCGCGTGGCCCGTTTCGACATGCCCCGCAATGCGGCGCACGAACGTCGCATCGCTATCGACCGTGATCGTCAGGTCGTACCAGCCGTACGCGTTGCGCAGGTCGAGATAAAGCTGCTCGGTGTCGCCGCCGGGCACCGTGCGCTGGATCTTCGTGCCCGGGTCGTACGCGTTGACGATCGTGAACTGGCAGCGCGCGCCGCCCTTGTTCTCGAGGCGCAGTTGCAGGTTGCCGTTCGCCACGTCGTAGCCCTCGGCCACTTCGGGGCGCGCCGTTTCGTTGCCGCCGAACCAGTCCGACTTGACCTGCGTGCCCGCGAAACGGCGCAGAAACCCGTTCGGTCCATGCACGCTGAAGTCGTATGCGCCGCTCGCGCCAATCGCGAGCTTGTCCTGCAGATGCTTGCCGGCTTCGACCGTATAGGTGCGCGGCGCATCGGTGCTGCCCGCCGTGTAGACGAGGAACACCGCACCGGCGCGGCCCGAATTGACGAAGCGCGTGGAAACGTCGCCCGAGCTGGCGTTCGAATCGAAGCGCACGAACAGCTCGTACGGCAGCGCCCGCGCGTTGCGCACGCCCGCTTCCTGCTTCGGCACGCTGCCCACGACCGGCGGCACCGGCACGTAGTCGGGGTGACGCAGCTTGTCGGGCGGCGCATAGCCCGTCGTGGAAGGCAGCGCGGGAATCGCCGCGTTAGGCGTGGCGAAGTTGAATGCCGACGTGAGGTCGCCGCACACGGCGCGGCGCCATGGCGTGATGTTCGGCTCGCGCAGGTCGTGATGCAGACCGAAGCGCTTCTCGATGAAGCGGATCACGGAAGTATGGTCGAACGTCTCCGAGCACACCCAACCGCCGCGCGACCACGGCGAGACCACGAGCATCGGCACGCGCGGTCCGAGGCCGTACGGGCCCGCCGCGTACTTGCTGCTGCCCGGGAAAATCTCGTTCGTCGTATCGACGGTCGAGAGGCCGTTCGCGCTCGAAGCCGGCGGGAACGGGGGCGCCAGGTGATCGAAGAAGCCGTCGTTCTCGTCGTAGTTCACGAGCAGCACGGTCTTGCTCCACAGGTCCGGGTTCGACGTGAGGATCTGCAGCACCTGGTCGACGTACCACGCGCCATAGTTGGCGGGCCAGTTCGGATGCTCCGAATACGCCTCGGGCGCGACGATCCACGAGACCTGCGGCAGCGCATTGTTCGCCACGTCCTGCTTGAGCAAGTCGAAATAGCCGCCGCCCGCCAGCACGTTCGTGCCCGTGCGTGCGCGGTCATACAGCGGATTGCCGGGCTGCGCGTTCTGGTATTGATGGAAGTACAGGAGCGAGTTGTCGCCGTAATTGCCGATGTACGGGTTGTCGCCCGTCCAGCCCCACGAGCCCTTGGCATCCAGGCCTTCGCCCGCGTCCTGATAGATCTTCCACGTAATACCCGCGCTCTGCAGGACTTCGGGATACGTGGACCAGCCATAGCCCGCTTCCGCGTTGTCGATCACCGGGCCGCCGCCGCTGCCGTCGTTGCCCACCCAGCCCGTCCACATGTAGTAGCGGTTCGGGTCGGTCGCGGTCATCGTCGAGCAGTGGTACGCGTCGCAAATCGTGAACGCGTCGGCGAGCTGGTAGTGGAACGGAATGTCGTCGCGCGTGAGGTAGGCCATCGTGGTCGTGCCCTTGGCGGGCACCCACTGGTCGTAGCGGCCGCCGTTCCAGGCAGCGTGCGTCGTGGTCCAGTCGTGCGGCAGGTCCTGGATGAACTGCAGGCCCAGGTTGGACGCCGTGGGATGAAACGGCAGCACTTCGCCCGCGCCGGCCGCGAGCGGCTGGTTCCACACCGGCTTGCCGGTAGGCAGCGTGATCGCGCGTGTGTCGCCGAAGCCGCGCACGCCGCGCAGCGTGCCGAAGTAATGATCGAACGAGCGGTTCTCCTGCATGAGGATCACGATGTGTTCGACATCGCGGATGCTCCCCGTGCGATTGTTCGCGGGAATCGCGAGCGCATTGCGGATGCCCTGCGGCAGCATCGTCAGGGCGGTGGCCGAACCGGCGCTCATCGCGGCGGTGCGGAGAAAGTCACGGCGGCTTCTCGAGGTCATCTTGTGGTTTCCATCTTCAGGTTGAGAAAGGCACGCACGGCACGCCGCCTTGACGGGCGGCAGGCGGCCAGGCCGCGCGGCCGGGTACGTCAGTCAGCGGTGTGGATAACGGGTGTGACAAGCGGTTCGATCTGCGCGGCTTGTGTGTCTTGCGCGCTCCCGCCGGCGGGTGGCTTCGCCGGCGAGCGCACGGCGTTCGCGGGCAAGGCGACGCCGGCGTTCACCATGCTGTTCGCACTATCTGGGAGATTCGATGCGCCCGCATCCGACGCCAGCGTGAATGCGTTGGCGAGCGCCGGGCGCTGTGGATTGGTACCTGGCTGCGCTTGCGCGAGTTCGCGTGCCGCGTTCGTGGTGAGCGCGACGCGCGCGTCGCTATCACTTGCGCTGCACGCGCCCAGCGTACACAGCGCGGCTGCGCATGCAAACAGCATGGCGGGCGCACGCATCGTTTTGAATGCAGCGGGCAGGCACAAACGTCTGCGCGACGCGCGTTGCCATGGCAAGCGCGCCGGCGCGGATTCGACCGTCATCGAAGTCTCCGTCCAGATAGAGGCACAACAACGGCTCGAGGAGCGGCCCGAGCGGGGCCTCGCGCGCAGCACGGACAGCGGCGAGGCAACGCCGAAGCATAGCGATGCCGCTTTTAAATTTTGTGACGGTGCGTGGGGTCGCGCGAATGGCGGCGCAGGCGGATCAGCCTGGCGCGTTGCGGATCTGCAGTTCCGCGTATCCGGTCGCGGAATCGAGCTCGCGTGAGAAACGATGGCCAGGCAGCAGCACCAGCAGCAGCTCCGCCGTGGTGCGCACGGTGCAGCCGCGCGCGACGTGGCCGCCCATCACGCGGCCTTGCGCGTCGGACACGGACATGTGCAAATGGGCGCCATCGGGCGACACCGAGCCCGCGAGCGTGAGGATTTCGAGGTCGCCGCGCAATGCGGTCGGCGTTTCGGCGCCGGCGAAGCGCAACTGCGCGACGCTCAGGCTGCCGATGCCCTGAATGACGAACGCCGCATGCGAGGCTTGCTGGCCCAGCAAGCTTTCGACGGCGGCGCGCAGATCGTCGCCGGGAGACAGCCGTACGGGATGGATTTGCATGCTGGCCTCGGGGGTCGTCGTATCCGGCACAGGTTAGGCCGGGACGAAGCACGAGGCAAGTCGCGACATGAACAACGGCCCGCTCGAAGCGGGCCGCTCTTGCACTCGCACCTTCACGCACCGATCATTGGTGCGCGTAGATCGAACCCAGGCCGGGAATGTCGTGCGACGCCGAAGCCGTAACCGCGCCCGCTGCCGACGACCCATTCGCCACGCCGCCGAACGCCGACGCCACCGCGCCGTTCTGCGCACTCACCTTCGCTTCGGCGGCCTCGATGTGCTGCGGATAGTCGTTGTAGTCGGCCGCCGGGTTGTAGCCGGCCTGTTGGAGCTGCACCAGTTCGGCGCGGACCTGGGCACGCGTGAGCGGCTCGGCCGACTGGGCGAAAGAGACGACGGGAACGGCGACAACAGCGGCAACGATCAGCGACTTGATGAGTTTCATGGTATCCACCTGTAAGCAATGAGTTGGTTCGGACCACGATGGCGTGGCTCGCGCGTCCAGTCTTTTTCGATGTCTCTTGTGCGACGTCGCTGACTGGCATGGGTGTATTTGAACTCCCGCACGTATCCCGCTTGTTTCCACAACCCCCTGCTTTTGCAAGCCTCTTTGTCCATTGCCACGGCGGATACACAACGATACAAAACCCCTCGCTACTCCCGCATTTCGCTCGATACCCGGCGCGCGAGACAGATTGCGGTCGAAGATCTGCATCTTGACCGAGCTGAGCGCGATCCGCACGCCGCCTCCCGCTGCGCGAGATGCGCGTACGTGCTGCGCGCCGGCTCCGCGAGCGTGCGCATGCCGCGACCATGGCCGCGCAGCAGGGCGGGCTGGAAGGCCGCGATCACCCGAAGCGCACGCAATACACCGGCGGCAAGTGCGCCGAAACGAGCCGCCAGTTTTCGCCGCCATCGTCCGAGGTCCAGAGCGCGCCCGTGGTCGAGCCCATGGCGAGGCGCGTGCCGGTACCGTCGATGTCGAGACCGTGGCGGTACACGAGGTCGTATGCCGGTGCGGCCGGCAAGCCGTTCGAGAAGCGCTCGAATGTACGCCCGCCGTCGCGCGTGCGCGTGACGACGAACCGGCCGTCCACAGGAACGCGGTACTGGTCTTTTTGGGCCGGCACGAACCACGCGGTGTCCGGCTCGCGCGGATGCACCACGACCGCGAAACCGAAGCTCGACGGCTGCGCTTCGATGCGGCGCCAGTGGGCCGCGCCATCGGTCGAGCGGAAGATCGCGCAGTGATGCTGGGTCCACAGCACATCCGGATTCGCCGCGCATTGCACCACGCGGTGCGGGTCTTGCGCATTGGGTTCGCCGCGCCGCTCGGGCGGCATGTAGTCGGCCTCCATACCCTCGGCGGTGAGGCGCCAGCTCGCGCCGCCGTCGCCGGTCTGCCACACGCCGCCGCACGACACGCCCACTGTCACGTGCCGGCTGTCGCGCGGATCGACCATCACCGAGTGAATGCCCGGCGCGTCGTAGCCGCCGCCCGCCCATTCGCGGCGCTCCGGGCGGTCCCACAGCGGGCGGTTGAGTTCCCAGCTGTCGCCGCCGTCGCCGGAGCGAAACAGGCCGCCAGGTATCGTGCCCGCCCACAGCACGCCCGGCTCGTCCGCGCCGCCCGGTTCGAGCGACCAGATCTGCTGGAGCGACCACGGCGCAGGCAGGCGGCCCAATGCATCCGGTTCGCTGGCCTGAATCTCCTCGGCAGGCTGTGGCGGATAGACGGGCACCGCGCATTCTTCCCAGTGCGCCATGCCCGCGCGCCGGCGATGCAGCTTCACGCCGAAGTGGCCCAGGTTGAGTGCGGCATAGAGCGAGCCGTCGCGCGTATCGGGCATCACCATGCTCACCGGCTCGCCGACGAATTCAGGTTCGCCGATTGTCCAGCCGCCCTCTCCATCGCCTTGCAGAACGAACAGCCCCTTGCGGGTTGCGACCAGCAGTCGATCGCTCATCTCGCGTACCCTCCTGTCGATCCAGAGTCAGCGCTCCGGTCCCACGCAAAGTGGTGACTCATCCGCCGGACAGCGCCTGCACGACGTACACCCGGCTCTCATCGCCGAGCGCGTCGCTCAAATGTTCCCGATCGCGCAGGCGAACGCCGTCCACGAATACCGCCAGATGCTTACGCAATGCGCCCTGATCATCGAGGATATAGCCGCGCAAACGCGGCTGCTCGGCAAACACGGCATCGAACGCTTCGCGAAGCGTGCGCGCGTCGATCTCGCGCTCGGGCGTCGCGACGTGCCGCTGAATCGAAGCTGCGAAGAAGAGGTGCGCCATGGCGGGCCGGCGATGCGGAAACGGCCGCGTCCGCCGGATCTGTAGTTTAGGCCATTCGCCGTGGGCGTCGAGGCGTCGGCGCGCCCCGAAGCCGAAGTCCTGCGATGCACCGCAGCAAGCGCGGCGCCGTCAGCCCAGACCCGCCAGACGCAAAGCCAGCGGTTAAGGCGTGCTGCCTTCGGCCTTGGCCTTGCCGTGCAGGCAAGGTGTCGGCAGACGCATGCGGTACAGGGAAATCGCCTGAATCGTGAGCACGCAGATTATCGCTGTTCCGTAAGCAGCCAGTAAATTCCAGTGCGTGAGCGTGAGGCTCAGCACGAAGAAGAACGACGCAAATCCCAGCAGTCCCGTGCTCATGCCGCGCATCAGTTGCTGCGCCGCTTCGTGGCCGATCAGGCGGTGCGCGAACACGGCGAGGATGATCGCCATGAACGGGAACGATGCGAGCACGCCGCTCGCCTCGGGTCCGACGTAAGGCGCGATCAGCGTCACGCTCACCACAAGGCCGGCGATGAGCGCCATGCGCGACGGCAAATCCCACCACGGCGGCGAGAGGCGCACCGTTCTTGCCGGCTGGTTGGGAATCAGGTTGAGGGCAAGAGCAATGGCCAGAATGGCGAAGAGATAAAGACCATGCGTAGGCAGCGCGCCCCATTGCAGCACGAGGGCCACCAGGGCGAACGTGGCGCCTGCGCCTGCCAGCGCCACCTTCCACCCACGCGCCGCGAGCCGGCAATAGACGACGCAAAACGCCGCCTGCGCAGCCGTTGCGACAAGCGAACCCGCAGTCGCTTGCGCGGCGAACGCCGGTCCGTGCTCCAGCGCGAGAAAAACCGAAACCGGCCCCGAAGTAAGCGGCAGTCCCACGAGCAGCCCGCCGACCGCTTCGCCCCAGCGGCGAGCGGCAAGACTGGCGGCCAACAGCAACAACGGCGTAAAGACGAGCTTGAAAAGCAGAAGATCCATGATGAGCGACGCAATGCGGAGAATGCCAACTGTCAGGAATGCGCGGCGGGCGTCGCACTGGTTACGTTACGTCCCGCGGCTTTATGCCCATATTGAAGCCGGTCGATGTGGCTGACAAACCATTTGTCGTCATATAATGCGTGAGCAAAACTCACACGTCACGTATGTTCGACCGCCTTCCCCCGCTGCAAACCCTGCGCGCCTTCGAAGCCACCGGGCGGCTCCTCAGCATGACGCTGGCGGCGCAGGAACTGCACGTCACGCATGGCGCCGTGAGCCGGCACATCAAGACGCTCGAAAGCCATTTGGGCGTGGCGCTGTTCCAGCGCCTCACGCGTCGCATCGTCCTGACCGAAGCGGGCGCCGAGTTCCTGCTGGCCGTGAACCGCGCGCTCGCTGAATTGACCAAGGAGTCCGAGCGCCTGCGCACGCACGACAGCGTCACGCGCCTGAAGATCAACGCCAGCGTGTCCTTTGCGAACCGCTGGCTCGCGCCGCGCCTGCATCGCCTCAAGGCTCGCCATCCGGAACTCGACGTCCACCTCGACGTGACCGACAAATACGTCGATCTCAACGACTCGGATGTCGATGTGGCGATTCGCTACGGCAGCGGACGCTATCCGCGCGTGCTGGCCGAGCGCATTCTCGACGAAACCGTGACGCCGGTTTGCAGTGCTGACTATCGGGCGAAGATGGGCGGCATGGCATCGGTCGAGAGTCTCGCGCGCTGCACCTTGCTGCATGAGGGCGGCATGCTTGCGAACTGGGAGCAATGGCTGGCGCTGGCGGGATTGAGCGGCGTGCGCAGCGATCGCGGCACGGCATACAGCCATGGGAGCCTCGCGATCGAGGCGGCGATTCGAGGGGAAGGCGTCGCGCTCGGGCGCAGCGTGATCGTGGCGGACGACATCGCGGCCGGCCGGCTCGTCGCGCCGTTCCCGGAACTGCGTCTCGAGTCCGAGCGCGGCCATGATCTCGTCTATCGGATTGGCAGCCGCGACGACCCCAAGGTGCGTGCCGTGCGCGACTGGCTCGCCGACGAAATCCGAGTCTTTCTCGCCCCGGCCGGTTGAGCGCGAACCAAGCGCAAGGTCTCAGTAACCGAGCACCACCTTGGCGAGCATGCCGCACGCCACGCACACCAGAATGGCGGCAAAGCCCATCTGCGTATGCCGCGAGGAAACGCGGTGCGAAACGTGACGCCCCAGCATCATGCCGACGACGGTCGCGACGCTGAACCACAGCGTGAGGTCGAGCCGCAGCGGCACGCCGTGCAGCACCGTCGCCACCACGCCGCCGGAGCCCACGAGCGCAATGACCATCAACGACGTCGCGACGATACCGTGCATGGAAATATTCGTGAGTTTGCGCAGCATGGGCACGATGATGAAGCCGCCACCCACGCCGAGCAGCCCCGTCATCAGTCCCGTCAACGCGCCGGTCGAGGCCAGCGCGAGCGCCGTCGCTTTCGACCACACGAGGCGGCCGGTGTCGGGATTGACGCGGCCCACGCAAAGCGGCGACGCTTCGGGCAGCGCGCGCTTTTTCCCGATGGTCTGACGTAGCAGCCGCACCGCCACGAACAGCATCACGCCGGCAAAGAGTGCGAGGAGCAGGCGTTGCGGCATGGCTTGAGCGAGGCGCACGCCGAGCCACGTGGTCGGCACGCCCGCGAGCGCCATGCAGAACGCCGCGCGATAGCGCACGAGACGCTTGCGGAAGGCTTCGAGCGCGCCGATCCCCGCGCTGCTCGCCACGGCGATCAAGGCGACCGGTGTGGCCTGCTGCATGGGCCAGCCCATTCCCACCACGATGGCCGGCACGGCGAGAATGCCGCCGCCCGCGCCCGTGAGTCCCAGCATCGCGCCGATCATGGCGCCCAGTACGAGTGAAACGATCATCGGGTTTCGATGTTCATCGTGACCTTGACCGACGAAATCAGGCGGGCACAGCCGCCGGCAGACACGGCGCCACCGCGCGACGAATGCAGTCCACCGCGAAATCGACGTCTTCCGGCTTCGTAAAGCGCCCGAGGCTCAGGCGCACCGTGCGGTTTGCCGCCGCTTCGCCAACCCCGATGGCAGTGAGCACGTGCGAGGGCGTGCCAGCAGCCGAGTTGCAGGCCGAGGTCGAGGAGATCGCGAGGTCGCCGGTCAGCAGGAACGGGAAGAAGCCCGGCAGATCGATCGTGAGGCTCAGCGTGTGGGGAATGCGCTGCGCGCGCGCGGCGTTGAGCGTGACGCCCGGCAACGCGAGCACCTCGGCCAGCAGGCGCTCGCCCAGCCGCGCAATGCGCTCGCTGTCCGCTTGCAGCGCCTCGCGCGCAATCACGCACGCCACGCCCATGCCGACGATCTGATGCGTGGCCAGCGTGCCCGAACGCAGCCCACGCTCGTGACCGCCGCCGTGCATTTGCGGCGCGATGCGCTCGAACGCCTCGCGGCTCACATAGATCGCACCGATGCCCTTCGGCCCGTACACCTTGTGCGCCGACATCGAAAGGAGGTCGATGCCCATCGCTTTCACTTCGATGGGCGTCTTGCCGAGCGCCTGCGCCGCGTCGACGTGCAGCAGCGCGCCGGCGGCATGCACCACGCTCGCAATCGACGCGACATCGGTGAGCGTGCCCAGTTCGTTGTTGACCAGCATGAGCGAGACGAGACCGGTGTCGGGCGTGAGCGCGGCGGCCACGGCCGCTGCCGTGATTTCGCCCTGCGCGTCCGGTGCGAGCCGCGTGACGGTCATGCCGCGCGCTTCGAGGCTCGTCATCGTATCGAGAATGGCCTTGTGCTCGAGCTGGCTCGTGATGAGATGGCGCTTGTGCGTCGCGCGGTCCGCATAGCCCTTGAGCGCGAGATTGTTCGACTCGGTCGCGCCGGAAGTCCAGACGATCTCCTCGGCATCGGCGCCGATGAGCGCCGCCACGTCCTTGCGCGCCTGCTCGACGAGCCGGCGCGCCCGCTGGCCCGCGCCATGCGAGCTGGAGGCCGGGTTGCCGAAATCGCCTTCCATGCCCAGACAGCCGAACATCGCCTCGATCACCCGCGGGTCCGCCGGGGTGGTCGCGGCATAGTCAAAGTAACGCAAATCGCCCTTCTCGCTCATCTTCGTTTCTCGCACAACGGAATGTCGAAAATGCTACGCCCCGGGCACTAAAAAATGGTTCCAAAATTAAGTGGATTCTCCAAAGGGCGGAGTATTCGATTCTCTTCCATCGACCTAACGTGAAATGAAATTCTCAAGACGGTCGACCAGGCAGCCTGGTGGCGCGAAACCGATCGCGCCCTGGATCGGCGCGTAGTAACACAAAGTGGGCGACAGCGTTCCCGTGTACCGTATCCACTGCGCGCTCTGCGAGCGAGAAAAACGCCCCGGGAAAAGCGCGCCCAATGCCGTCCCCTCCACCTCCGCGAGGTTCGCCATGCCGCTTTCCCGTCGCCGCTTCCTCGAACTGAGCCTCGCCGCGAGCAGCACCGCCTGGCGCACGCAGCGTGAAGCGATGGCTGCGGACATGCAGCCCATGCCCGAAGAAGACCCGCAAGCGATGCAAAAGGCCCAGCGTGGCGGCCTCTACGCGAGCCTGCACGACCCCAACGCCACGCAGCTGCCGCCCGAAGCGTTCACGCAGCGCTTCTTCTATTCGAGCGCGCCGCGCGCCACGCCGCAAGGCGCGTGGACCACGGCCGCGCCCTTGCCGCTGCCGCGCAGCGAAATGGCGTGGGCGACGAGCGAGGGCGAGCGCATGCATGTGATCGGCGGCTACGGCGCGGGCCAGGTCGCGCGGCCCTATCACCATGTATTCGATGCGGCGCGCGGCGCCTGGCGCAACGCCGCGCCCGTTCCGCGCGGCGCGAATCATATCGGCGTGGCGGCGCTCGACGGCGTGGTCTATGCGATGGGTGGGTTCGTCGAGCAGAACCGCATTGCCGTGCCCGACTGCTACGCCTATGTCGTGACCGACGACCGCTGGCACGCGATTCACCCGCTTTCGCGCGGCTCGCGCGGCGCGATTTCCGTCGTGGCGCACGAGGGCATGCTGCACGCGATCGGCGGCCGCGACACGCGCTCGGTGGACTGGCACGAGGCTTACGACCCGCAGAGCGACAGCTGGAAAACGCTCGCGCCCATTCCCGGTCCGCGCGACCACACGGCGGCCGTCTCGCTCGCGGGCTGGATACTCGTGGCCGGCGGCCGCATGGATACGTTCGACTTCAACACCGGCATGCACGTGGCCTACGACGCGAAGCGCGACGCCTGGGAAGAACGCGCGCCCATGCCCACGCCGCGCTCCGGTCACGGCGGCGCGGCGTGGCGGGGACGCTTCTTCTGCATGGGCGGGGAAGGCACGCGGCGCGTCTTCGGGCAGAACGAGGGCTACGATCCGGCTACCGACTCATGGCAGGCCTATGCGCCCATGCTCACGCCGCGTCATGGCATGGGCGCGGCAGTCGCGGGCGATGCAATTCATGTGGCGGGCGGCGGCCCGATGAATGGCGGCGTGATTCAGACTTCGGTGCACGAAGTGTTTTCCCTTTGAGCTGGGCAGCCTCCCCCTTCGGCGCGCAGGGTCTGCTCACCCTTCGGGCGTGGCAATGTCCGCGCGAATCAGCTCATCCGCGAGCGTGAGTGCCTGTTGCCTTGCCTGCGGACCGGTCGCGCACGGCCCCGGACGCGGACAGCCGTCGAACGGATAGATGAGCCGCCCATCGGTCTTGCGGCGAATCCGCAGCAATCCGTAGTAGCGGCCCGCGCCGTCGATCTGCTCGCCGCAGAAGACTTCATAGTCTTCCGCGGTGGTCGGACGGCGCACGGCCTCTTTCGGCCTTTTCTCTGGCATTTCGGCACTCCGGGACTATCCTGGGCGAGATAAGCGGAAGCTCAGCAAGCGCCGCGCCTGAGAGGGGCGTCGCACGGAAGTCGGCGATAACGGGCACAATACGCGCCTGCGCCGCCGCGCCGGACGCCGTGTTCGTGATCCGAACGTGCTTTCCGAACAGCTGCCCCAACGCCCCCCAGCGCCGCCGCACCGGAACCCGCCCTTTTCACGCTGTCATGACTCACGATCTGCCCGAACGTCCCGCCACCGCCGCACGCCAGGCGAACTCGCCGCGCTTCCTGCTGTTCCTGATCTGCCTGTTCGCCTCCGCCGGACAGCTCGCCATCGACATCTACGTGCCCGCACTGCCGGCCATGGCGCGCTACTTCGCGACGTCGCCACAGGCGATCCAGTCGAGTGTGTCCGTTTATCTCGCCGCCTACGCCTTCGGCCAACTCATCTTCGGGCCGATTTCCGACGCGCTCGGGCGCAAGCGCGTGCTGGCTTTCGGGCTCGTGATCTATACGCTCGGCTGTCTGCTCTCGCTCGCCGCGCCGAATCTGGAAACTTTCGTGCTGGCGCGCTGCCTGCAGGGCTTCGGCATCGCCGCGACCAACCTGCTCGCGAAGGCCATCATCACGGATTCGTTCGTGGGCACCGCGCTCATGCACGCGTTCACCTACATGTCGATTACGTGGGGGCTCGCGCCGATCATCGCGCCGGTGATCGGCGCGCATCTGCAGGAGCTGTTCGGCTGGAAGGCCTGCCTCGTGTTCCTGCTCGTCTATTCGTTGGTGATGTGGGCGTTGCTGTGGCGCTTTCGCGAGACCTTGCGGCAACCGGTGCGGCTGGAGCCGCGCACGCTCATCGCGAACGCGGGCAAGGTGCTCGCGAGCCCCGTGTTCCAGAGCTGCTTTCTCGCCCAGGGCTTGTGCTACAGCATCCTGCTCGTCTTCAACGTCGTCGGGCCGTTCATGGTGCAGAACACGCTGCACAGGCCGCCCACCTTCTTCGGCTATCTCGCGCTCGGCATCGGCCTGATGTATTTCCTGGGCGGTCTCTCGAACCGGCTGCACGGCCCGCGCCTGCCTACCCCGGAGCAACGTCTGCGTGTGGGGGCGCGCGTGATGGCGGGCGCGGCCATCGCGATGCTCGTGCTCGCGCTCACGGTGGGCCTGCGCGTGTGGACGCTCGCCGTTCCTGTACTCGTGATGGGTCTGTGCGCGGGTGCGATGTATCCCACGCTGATGGCCAAGGGCAATTCGCTGTTCCCGCATATCGCGGGTTTGACGAGCGCGATTCTCGGCTGCGCGCTGCTGCTCGTTTCCTCGGCGATGATGGGGCTGGCCGGTTTCGTCTCCGTGCACGTGCTCACGCCGCTAGCGGTGTTCTTCGTACTGCTCGCGCTCACCGTCGTCGTGATGGTGACGAAGCTGCTGCGCCACCTCGCGCAAAGTCAGGCTGCTGCCGCCGCGCTCGCGCAGCGCAGCGGCGAGGCGGCGTGAGCCGCTAGCTCCCGGTCAAGCCGTTATCGGATCGCGCGCGCCACGTCCTGCAACTGCGTGAAGGCGCGGTAACGCGCTTCGTGCAGCGCCGCGATCTGGCCCGTGGCCGGCGCATAGACCTTGCTGATCCGGGACATCGCGGCCATCGCGTCGCGCGCGTTATCGTATAGGCCGCCAGCCACGGCGCCCAGCATGGCCGCGCCCAGCAGGACCGGCTCCTCGGCGTGGGTGGCCAGCACGGGCTTGCCCGTTGCGTCCGCCAGCAGCTGGCGCACGAGGTCGAGCCTGCCCGCACCGCCGCTGATCACGACCTGCTCGATCGGCGCGCCCGCCTGGGCCTGCACCTCGACGATCTGCCGCAGCCCATAGCCGATGCTGCCGATGCCCGCGACATAGAGCGCGACGAGGCTCTCCATGTCCGTCTCCATGTCGAGTCCCGCGATGACGGCCCGCGCGTGCGGATCGGCAAATGGCGCGCGGTTGCCGAGGAATTCGGGCACGACATGCAGGCCCTGATCGTGCGCGAGGCGCACCGCGCCCGATTCGCTCTGCGCAGCCTGAACCGCCAGCCCGGCAAGCATCGTCGGCAGCGACTGCCCTTCGCTCGCCGCGCGGCTCGCGGCTTCTGCAGCGAGCGGATGCATCGCGAGCAGCCGCTCGATCGCCGCGCCCGCCACCGACTGCCCGCCTTCGTTGAGCCACGCCCCGGGCACCATCGCCGCGTAGTACGGCCCCCACACGCCCGGTACGAACACGGGGTCGCGCGTGGTCGTCATCGTGCACGACGAGGTGCCGAACACGTACGCGAGGCACGCCTCGGGCTGCCCCTGCGCGCCGACCGTGCCGATGCCGCCCGCATGCGCGTCGATCACGCCCGTCGCGACGGCAGTGCCCGCGCGCAGGCCGAGCTGCGCGGCGGCCTCGGGCGTGAGCCCGCTGCCGAGCGGCGTCCCGGGCTCGACGATCGTGCGGCCGATGCGCGCAAAGCCTTCATCGGCAAGCACGCCCAGACCCACGTTGCGGAAGTAGCTCTCGTCCCAGCGCTGCTCGTGCGCGAGATAGGTCCACTTGCAGGTCACGGTGCAGGTGGAGCGCGAAAGATCGCCCGTGGCGCGCCATGTGAGGAAGTCGGTCAGGTCGAAGAACTGCCAGGCCGCGGCGAACACCTCGGGCCGGTTTTCCAGCAGCCACAGCAGCTTGGGCGTTTCCATCTCCGGAGAGATCTTGCCGCCCACGAAGCGCAGCACATCGTGGCCCGTGGCGTTGATGCGCTCGGCCTGCTCCACGGCGCGATGGTCCATCCACACGATGATGTCGCGCTCGGCCACTTCGGAGGGGCCAACGGGCAACGGCGTGCCGCCCTCGCCCAGCACGACGAGCGAACAGGTGGCGTCGAAGCCGATGCCGGCGATCTGCTCCGGCGAGATCGCGGCCTGCGCGAGCGCCTCCTTCACGGCCTGGCACACGGCGTTCCAGATCTGCGTGCTCGATTGCTCGACGATGGCGCCGCTCTCATGAAACACGCTGATGTCGTGTTTCGCCGACGCAAGCATGCGACCGGCGGAATCGAAAATGCCGGCGCGGGCGCTGCCCGTGCCCACATCGACACCGACGGTATGGCGTTCGCCGCCGGCCTGGTTAATTGAGGTCATGGCTCGTTGATTGTGGTTAGGGCCTGTTCACGCTGATAACAGGCCCTAAAGATCGACACTGTTCGGCAGGATCACGAGGTCGCGAATGGTGACGTTGCGCGGCCGCGTGAGCATGAATACCACGGAATCGGCCACTTCCTTCGGCTGCATGAGACTGCCCTGGACCAGCGCTTCATCCATCTTCGCCTGGGGCCAGTCGTCGAGCAAGGCCGTGACCACAGGGCCCGGCAGCACCGCGCCCACGCGCACGCCGTGCTTCGCGACCTGGCGGCGCACGGTGTGCACAAACGCCTGCACCGCGAACTTCGAGGCCGTGTAAATGGGCTCCCACACCACCGGCACGACGCCCGCCACCGAACTCGTGAAAACGATGTCGCCCGACTTCTGCGCGATCATGTGCGGCAGCACCGCATGCACCGAGCGAAACGCGGCGTTGATGTTCAGGTTGAGCATGCGATCCCACTCGTCGGGGTTGCCGTTCGCCACTTCGCCGCCGATATACGCGCCCGCGTTGGCGTGAAAGATGTCGAGCCCGCCCGCGAGATCGAGGATCCTGGGCAGCATCGTCGCATAGTCCGCCGCGTTGAGCAGGTCCATGGCGAGGGGCAGCGCGTTGGGCCCCAGCTCCGCGCAACATTTCGCGAGCCGGTCCTCTGCGCGGTCGATCAGCACGACTTTCGCGCCTTCGTCCACGAACGCACGCGCGCACGCGAAGCCGATGCCGGACGCCGCGCCGGTAATGGCGGCGACCTTACCCTTGATCGATTCAGACATGGGTGACTTTCTCCTTGAATCAGGTGCCGACGCCTCAGGCGCGGCCATGCGAAACACGCGACTGGCGGGCGAGCGAATCGACGATCACGGCAATGGCCAGCACGGCGCCGGTGATCATGAAGCGCAGCGACGACGACAGGTTCAGCAGCGTC
Organism: Paraburkholderia nodosa; assembly: GCF_001718195.1. GTDB lineage: Bacteria > Pseudomonadota > Gammaproteobacteria > Burkholderiales > Burkholderiaceae > Paraburkholderia > Paraburkholderia nodosa_A. The sequence goes on along the minus strand of NZ_MCNV01000005.1, from coordinate 99,182 downwards.
AGGCCGCTCGCAATCGACTGGATCACGATGATGCCGAGCACGGCCGACCATGCGCTGCCGCGCCCGCCGAAAAGGCTCGTGCCGCCGATCACGGCCGCCGCGATCGCGTTGAGGTTGACGTCTCCGGTGCCGGCCTGCTGGCTCGCCGAAGCGAGTCGCGCCGCGGTCAGCACGCCGCCGATTGCGGCCAGGCTCGCGCACAGCACGAAGGCGCTCGTATAGATCGCGCCGACCTTGATACCCGCGCGCCGCGCGGCTTCGTGATTGCCGCCCACGGCGTGCATCGAGCGGCCCCAGCGCGTGCGCGTGAGCGCGTACTGCATGACGACGGCGAGACCCAGAAAGAGGCCGAACATCAGCGGCACGCCACGCCCGCGGTTGAGATAGGCCACGACGATTTCGAGGAACACGGTCAGCGCCGCCGCGCGCCCGAGCAGGCCTGCGACCGAAGGTGCCGAAAGCCTGGCCGCATGGCGGCGCGTGCGCGTACGCAGGCCGAGCAGCAGGAGCACGATACCGGGGAGCAGCGCGATCACGTGCGAGACGAGCGGCGGAATCACCATCAGTTGTCCGAAGTTCACCATCGCCGAGCCGTAGGGCAAATTGATAGAGCCCGTCGAGCCGAGCACGTAGAGCTGCATGCCGAGGATGGCGAGCAGGCCCGCGAGCGTCGAGACGAAACTTGGCATGCCTATCCAGTTGAGCAGCAGCGCATACAGTGCGCCGATCACCGCGCCCACCGCAATGGCCGCGATGATGGCGAGCAGCACGGGCCAGCCGTCGTTGACCCACAGCGTGCCGACGAGCGCCGAAGCGAAGCCGCTCATCGAGCCCACCGAGAGATCGATCTGCCCGAGCAGCAGCACGCAGACAATGCCAAGCGAAATGACGCCGACCGTCGAGCAGTCGAACAGCATGTTCACGAGGTTGTCGGCGGAGAGAAACACGGGGTTCAGGCTCGTGAACACCGTCCAGATGATGACGAGCCCCGCGATGACCGGGAGCGAACCCAGGTCGCCCGAGCGCACGCGGTCGACGAATGCCGACACGCTCTCGCCGATTCCGCTCGCATGCTTCACGCGCACGTCGCTGCGGTCGAGCAGCGTGGATGGCTTCGCATCGGGCTTTGAGGCATCCGGGTTTTCAGGCTGCGCAGCGCCATGGATAGTCTTGCTCACGATCGTTCCTTTCACTGGACATCCTGTTGCGCCTGGCGGCGGCCCGCGCGGCGCGACACCGCGTTTTCCGTCGCGCCGGTGATCGCCGCCACGAGTTCGGCGTTGGAGGAGTCGGGATAGAAAATCCCGTTGTTACGGCCAAGGCGCAGCACGACGATGCGGTCGGCGACGGCGCGCACGTCTTCCATGTTGTGGCTGATCATGATGACGGCGTGCCCGCGGTCGCGCACGCGCTCGATCAGGTTCAGCACCTCGGCGGTCTGGGCCACGCCGAGCGCGGCGGTCGGTTCGTCGAGCATGATGAGCTTCGGGTCGAGCAGCAGCGAGCGCGCGATCGCCACGGTCTGGCGCTGGCCGCCCGAGAGCGAGGCGACCACGTCGCGCACGCTGGGAATACGCGCCGAAAGCTCGTTGAGGAGCGTCCAGGCCTTCACTTCCATCGTGACCTCGTCGAGCCGGTAAGGGCTCAATTCGCGGCCGAGGAAGATGTTCGCCACGACGTCGAGGTTCTCGCACAGCGCGAGGTCCTGGAACACCGTCGCGATCCCCAGGTCGAGCGCCGTGCCCGGATCGGACAGGTTCACCGGCTGGCCGCGAAACGTGATCGTCCCGGCGCTCGGCTGGTGCACGCCCGCAAGAATCTTCACGAGCGTCGATTTGCCCGCGCCGTTGTCGCCGACGAGGGCGACTACCTCGCCCGCATGCACGTCGAGCTCGATATCCGTGAGGGCCGAAACCGCGCCGAAGTGCTTCGAGATGCCGCGCAGGCTCAGCACCAGCTCGCCGGGCGCGCCGTCGCTTGTCGTGGCTCGGTCCGTGGCTCGGTCCGTGGCTCGGTCCGTGGCTCGGTCCGTGGCTCGGTCCGTGGCGCTGTCCGTTGCGCGGTTGGTGGATTCGTCAGTCATGAAATGGGTACCTCTTCGTTGCTCTCAGGGCCCGGCGCGCGCCGGGCCCAGCCATGCGTATCAGCCGCCAATGCCGAGCTTCTTGCAGCCATCGGCGTAACGGCCCGTGCACAGATCCGACGCTTTCGCGAAGCCCTTGTCCACCACTTCCGCCTTGATGTTGTTCTGCGTGATGACGGCCGGCTTGAAGAGCTGCGTGGGCGTCTTGAAGAGCGTCGTTTCGCCCTTCACGGGCTTGCCGTCGAGGAAGCCCACGGCCACCTTCGCCGCTGCGCCCGCCACGATCTCGCTCGGCTTGAGGATCGTGTTGTACTGGTCGCCCGCGATGATCAGTTGCAGGCCCGCGGTGGTCGCATCGTTACCCGTGACCGCCGGAACCGGATTGAGTCCCGCCGCCTTGAAGGCCGCGATGGTACCGCCCGCCGTGCCGTCGTTGGCGGCCACGACGCCCACGATCTGCGGTCCAAAACGCGTGATCTGCCCGCTCACCCATTGCTGCGCCTTGGGCGGCGCCCACTCCGGCGTGTCGTACTCGGAGAGCGTCTTGTAGCCGCTGCCCTGCAGCCCTTCGTGAATGCCCTTCTTGATGAGCCCCGCGGCGGCGTCGGTCGGCGAGCCGTTCACTTCGAGCACGCCGCCCTTGCTCCCGGCCACGCCCGACTCCTTCAGATGCTGCACGAGCGATTGGGCGATGGACTTGCCGATTTCCTCGTTGTCGAACGAGACGTAGTAGTCGGCAGGCGTGGACGGCACGGGCCGGTCATACGCGATGACCTTGATGCCCTGGCTTTGCGCCATGTGCACGAGCGAAGCCGCGGCCGTGGAGTCCACCGGGTCGAGCACGATGACCTTCGCGCCCTGGGCGATCACCGAATTGAATTGTTGCTGCTGCTGCGAGGCATCGGCATTCGCGTTCTGGTACAGCACCTTGCAGTCGGGGCAGAGCTTGCCCATTTCGGCCTTGAAACCGGGGAAGTCGTGCTGCTCGTAGCGCGTGGAGGCCTGATCGGGCATCAGGAATGCGACCGTGCCGCTCGGCGCGGCGTAGGCCGACGTGATGCCCGCGAGGGCGAGACTGAGTGCGGCGGAGCGGATCAGTTGGGTGTGAAGTCGGGTCATTGGGTGTCTCCGTTTTTTGGTTGAATGCCTGGTAGGGTGGCCGGTGCTGTCGTGCTGCCTTGTGAACGTGTGAGTTCGTCCTGCGCAATGCCTGAAATGCGCACTGCGCTTGAACCTCTTTTGCTGGGCGATCCGCTAGCCGATCGCGGGCGCGCCGTACACGGCTTCGCTCTTGCTGGCCGCGCTCGCGGCGTTGAGCCGCTGATAGGATCGCCAGCGCGACGGCGACATTTCCTTGATCAACAGGAACTGGCGGTTGAAATTCGAGAGGTTGTTGAAGCCCACCTGATAACAGATGTCCGTGATGTTCAGTTCGCCCGACATCAGCAGCTGGCACGCCAGATTGATGCGCAGCTGGTTCACGTAACGCACGAACGACACGCCCGTATGGCGGCGGAAATAGCGCGAGAATGCGCTCACGCTCTGCCCGGCCAGTTCCGCCAGCTCCGTTTCGCGCAACTCCTGCGAGAGATTCTTGCCGATGAAGGCGAGCACGTGATTGATGCGCGTACCCGCATAGCGGGCCGGGTCGGCGCGATACGCCTCGCTTGCGAGCGCCGCGGGCTCCTCGCTTTGCACGAGCAGATCGAGCAGGTCGATGAAGAGCGTGACACGTCGCATGCCCTGTGCGCCCAGCATCTCGCGCAGGATCGGCTCGGCGGCCGCGCCCGTTGCCGGCGTGAACAGCAGCCCCCAGCGCGACGCATCGAGCAGCGCCTCCACGCGCCTGAATTCGGGAAACGCATCGATCGCGCGGGCAATGAAAGCCGCGTCGAACTGGAGGACGAGACAACGTTCGTCCACCGCCTCGCCGTGCGGCACGCTGCTCACCCAGTTGTGCGGCAGGTTCGGGCCGATCATCACGAGATTGCCGGGCGTGAAGCTGCCGATGAAATCGCCCACGAAATACTTGCCCGTGGTCGAGGTGATGAGGTGGATCTCGTACTCGGGATGGAAGTGCCAGCGCACCGTCCGATAGGGGTAGCCGTGCGACCAGACCTTGAACGACTCGTCGCGCGGCACGGCGACCAGTTCGAGGTCAGGCTGGGAATGCGTGGCGCCGGGCGCGTTCGTGCGCGCCGCGGGTGCCCCAATGGTTTGCATCTCGACTCCTCCTGCACAGTTTTTTCTTGTTCTGCGACGGCTACTTGCGCATACGCTCGACCTGTCTTCGGACCACGCGCCGCCATGCCTGAAAATTACCCGCCGCAGCACGCCTCCACCACTGAAAATCAGACCGCAGACTGATACTTTCTTGCATTCGGGTTAGTCCTGGGCCGATTCTAGTATGCCGGAAGTCAATTTTTGTGCATCGCAACAGTTGCCACTAGCGAACCGCGAGACAGCCCAACCACCAGAAAAACGGCAAATGTTGCTGCCGCTCGCTCGAGGACGAATCCCGAAGAGCGGTCAAAAGTCGCCACCGCACCCGCTCGACAGGGACGCGCGATGCGCAGGCAGGGAAAGTCCCGATGCGAAATCGTCCTATGACATCGGAAACAGAAATTGACGGGACTAACTTGATTGCTCAAGCGCGCCATTCGGGCCGCGGTTCCTGACAAGAGGACGTCTTATGCGATTCGCCGAAACTTGGCATTCCCCCACGCCGGGCCGGTCCCTATGGGACGATACGTCGACTCCCGACCACGACCAGCACGCCGCCCCCACCGGCAGCGCGCACACGCTGCCACGCCGCGCCATTACCGCCGCCGCGCTCGGCAACGCAACCGAGTGGTTCGACTACGGCATCTACGCCTATGGGCTCGCGTATATCTCCGCGGCGCTGTTTCCGGGCAGCACGGCAAGCGCCACGCTGTTCGCGCTCGGCACCTTCGCCATTTCATTTCTGATTCGCCCGCTCGGCGGCCTGTTCTGGGGGCCGCTCGGCGACCGCTTCGGGCGCAAGAAAGTGCTCGCGCTGACCGTGCTGCTGATGTCGGGCGCCACGCTGCTCGTGGGCCTGCTGCCGACCTATGCGAAAGCCGGCTGGATCGCTCCGGCCGCGCTCATCGTTTTGCGCATGATCCAGGGCTTCTCCACCGGCGGTGAATATGGCGGTGCAGCCACCTTCATGGCCGAATATGCGCCCGACGCGCGGCGCGGCTTCTGCGGGAGTTTCCTCGAGTTCGCCACGTTGGCCGGCTTTTCGCTGGGCGCCTTGCTGATGCTCGCGGCATCGCTCGCGCTCGGCAACGAGGCGATGCATGCGTGGGGCTGGCGCCTGCCGTTCCTCGTCGCGGCGCCGCTGGGCTTGATCGGCTTCTATCTGCGTTCGCGCATCGAAGACACGCCGGTATTCCGCGAGATGGAAGAGAAGTTCGAGCAACAGGAGCGGGAGCGCCCGGCCATTTCGCTGCGCACCCTGCTGCGCGAGCATCGCGTGCCGCTCGTGCTGCTGGGCGGGCTCGTGGTCGCGCTCAATGTCGTGAACTACGTGCTGCTCGCGTATATGCCGACGTACATGCACAAGGAATTGGGCGTGAGCGAGAACATGTCGCTGCTCATTCCGCTCATCGGCATGCTGGCGATGATGGCCCTGCTGCCGTTTGCTGGCCGGCTCTCCGATCACGTGGGGCGCAAGACGCTCTGGTGGTTTTCGCTCGTCGGGCTGTTCGTCGCCGCCGTGCCGATGTTCATGCTGATGCGCCACGGCGTGGGCGGCGCGCTGATCGGCTTCGCCGTGCTCGGCCTGCTCTATGCGCCCCAGCTCGCGACCATCTCGGCGATGTTCCCCGCCATGTTCCCGACGCAAGTGCGTTATGCGGGGATGGCGATTGCCTACAACGTCTCGACCTCGCTGTTCGGCGGCACCGCGCCGATCGTGAGCGACTGGCTCGTGGACAAGACCGGCAGCCCGCTCGTTCCGGCGTACTACATGATGGCCGCATGCGCGGTGGGCGCCGTCGCACTCTTCTTCGTGATCGAAACGAAGGGCTGTTCGTTGCGCGGGCAACAGGTGCCTGGCAAGGCCCAGCAGTAACGGCATGGCGGGCCGCTCGCGCCCGTCATGCTCCGATCGAAATGCCCGACCGCGTGTCGGGCATTTTCTTTTCGGCGACTAACGTTTGAAAATGACCTTCGTCGTCGCGGGATCGATCGGTGAAGACGAATGCTGGTGGAAGATCTTCCAGCCCTCGTCCGTTTGCCTGAGCGTCGCGGTGATGCGATTGTCCATCGAGCGCAATTCCTCGCCGTCCGCCGCGACTGCTTTGTAGCTCACGAAGGCGTACACCACGGCGAGGTCCTGGGAGACGACGGTCTGCGCCTCGCTGAAATCCACGAACACGCGCTCGGCGCCCAGCGAGCCAAACCAGCCCTCCACCATGTTGCGCCATGACGCGATGCCCTCGTACGTCCACGCGCCCCACATGTCGAAGGCCAGGATGTCGGGGTCGTAGAGCGCGATGAACGCATCGACGTCTTTGGCCAATACCGCGGCCTTGTACTGGTGCAGCACCTGCAGGATCGGATCGGCGGCTTTGTCCACTGTGTTGTCTCCTGAACCAGGTTGCGTTGACGAATGAACGGCTGCTTATTAAAGCAACGCCGCCTGGCCTCTGTCCAGTGAATTTGCCGCCCCGCCTTTCAGGTGCGCGAAGCGTTGGCGAGCACGCGTGCGCCCTTGCGCTGCGGACGCAGCAGCAAATAAAAGGCGGCGCCGTGCGTAATTGCCAGCAGCGGCACGACAATTACGGGAATCACGTACGTTGCGCCCAATTCTCCCGCGTGCACGGGCACGCCGGCCTGGATGGCGTGGTAGTAGGCAAGAACCAGGTCCACCGCGCCGACGAGATTGAACGCCACGACGAAGAACCAGAACACCGGCCGCTTTCTTGCCGCGAGTAGCGCCAGCATGGCCAGCGCACCCGTTGCGAGGTCCCCATAAGCCGTGGGCACGGCGAAACTCGCGGGCAGATCGGGACTCACGACGCCCGGCAGCATGAAGACCAGCCCGAAGAAGCGGAAGCTGTGCAGCGTGGCGATGGCGCGTTGTGCGGCGAATGGGTCCATCGATTTGAGCCGGGGCCAGACGTACCCGGTAAAACAAAGAAGCCACGCGACATACCCGAGCGCGAGATGCAAGCGAAAGATCGATTCCGGTGACATGTTGCCTCCTGCAAGGTGCGTTGCGATGTGCGGATGATATGAAGGGAGCTCACGCGGCGCGGCGCCGGAACAATTGACGCAGCGAAAGCGCATGCAACAGGATCGAACTGGGCACGACGAACGCGGGCGTCAGTACATACGGGTACGTGCCCGCGTTGAGGCTCGGCATATCCGGCGCGATCAGCTGGAATCGGCCGGGCGCCGTGATCATCCCCAGGGTCACGGCAACGGCGAAATCGATCAGCCCGAAAATGTTCCAGGCGATGGCGGCCTTGTGCCCCTGCGCCGTGCCGCTTGCCACCGCGATGGCCGCCGGCACGGCGAACAGGCCCGTCAGCAGGTCGCCGGTGCCTGCCGGCAACGCGTCCACGCCGGCCATCGCGCCGTGCAGCCACGCAGCGATCGCCCAACTGCCGAACACGCGATAAAACTGCAGCGCAATGAGCCATGCGGCCGGCATCGCGTCGAGTACTTGCCCGATTCGCTTCGACATCAGCAATAGCGGCGCGCCGACCATCACAGGCAGGAATATCGCCAACGGCAGCATGGGCAACGGCGGCGGGACGGCGCTCAGTCGAAAGACGCCATGGATCGCCGCACTCCAGACGACCGCGAACCAAAGCGCATGCGCCATGAGAATCACGAGCCAGGTCGCGCGGCGCTGGCTCAGCGTCAGGCCGGTGCGCTCGAGGCCGAGCCACAATCCGAGCGCCATGAACATCTGGGCGACGAGCTGGTGCGCCGTGGTTTGAAAACCGCTGCCAGGGATCGCCGGCAGCCAGTACATCACGGCAATCCACAGCAACGTGAGCGGCGCAATCCAGCGCAGGCTGCGCCAGGCCGGGCGCGGCGGGATGATGCCAACGGGAACGGCGGGTGTGCTCATCAGCGGTTCTCCAGATGAATGCCAGACTTCGCGCTGGATCCTGCCTGCGCGCGAGGCGATTTGCGCGCGTCATCGGCTGGCACGTTAGGTGTACCATCGTTTCCCGCGAGCGACTATTCATCACAATGTTGATGCGCTATGAAGCAGAACTTCACAGTCAGGCAAGGTGCGCTCGATGGCGTGGAGGCGTTTCTGAGCGTCGCCAGGCACCGCAGCTTTCGCAAGGCGGCGGCGGACCTCGGGGTGACGCCTTCGGCTATCAGCCAGGCGGTGCGTGTGCTCGAAGAGCGCATCGGCGCGGCGCTGTTCGTGCGCACCACGCGCAGCGTCGGCCTGACCGAAGCCGGCGAACGGTTTCTTTCGCGCGCAAAACCCGCCTTCGAGGAACTGGTCGCCGCGAGCGAAGTCGCGCGCGACCTCGGGCAGCGCCCTACGGGTTTGTTGCGGCTCTCCGTGCCGCGCGCGGTCGTCCCACTGCTGCTCGAGCCGCTGCTCGCTTCGTTTTGCCAGGCTTATCCCGAAGTGGAGGTGGAAATCGCCGCGAGCAAGGAAGTGGTCGATCTCGCGGCGGAAGGCTTCGACGCCGGCATCCGGCTCGGACAGCTCGTCGCCGCCGACATGGTGGCGGTGCCACTGACGCCGCCGTTTCGTCTCGTTGTCGTAGGTAGTCCTGCCTACTTCTCCGGCAATAAACGGCCCCGCCACACGGACGATCTGCGCGAGCACGCCTGCTTGCGCTGGCGGCGCTCCAACGGCGCGCTGGCCTCATGGTCATTCGATGACCACGGGCACGCCATGGAAATCGCCGTCTCCGGACCGCTGATCGCCAGCGACTTCCCGACCATGATGGGCGCGGCGCTCGAAGGCATCGGCCTCGCGCAGCTACCCGAGCCGATGGTTTCCGATGCCGTGAAAGCGGGCAAACTCGTGCGCGTGCTCGACGCCTACGCGCCGATGCTGCCGGGCGTGTTTCTCTGCTATCCCAGCCGCCGGCAGATCATGCCCAAGCTGCGCGCATTCATCGACCATGTGAAAAGCCGCAAGGCGGGCGCGGGTCAAGCCAAAACCCGTTGAACCCGCCCGCGGCGCTTCGACGTCAAGCAATGCTTTCCCAGGCGCCCGAGCGGGCCGAGCGGAACACGGCGTCGATCACGCGCATGTTCGCGCAGGCATCTTCCAGCGCAATCGCCTGGGGCGCGCCGTTCAATATCGCCTCGGCAAAAACCTCCGCTGCCACGCCGTATTGATCGCATACCGGCAGTTCCAGCCAGCGATCGGCTTCTCCCTGCTTGCTCAACAAGAGCCGCGTCGGCCGGTCGTTCGGCGCATTGAATGGAATCTCGACCTCGACGCGCCCGGTCGCGCCGTGAAACTGCATGCGCTGGTAGGGATGAATCTGGGTGGAGTAAAAGAAGCTCGCTTGCACGCCGTCGAAATCCATGAGCACGGAGCCTAGACGGTCCACTTCGAACGACGGGTCGCGCTCCACGAGCGCGACCACGCGCTTCGGCTCCCGCCCGAGAATGAGGCGCGAGGTCGTGATCGGATAACAGCCGATGTCCAGCAAGCCGCCGCCGCCCATATCGCTATGGTTGCGAATGTCCTGCGCATTGGTGTTGTAGTAGGTAAAGCCGCCTGTCACCGCCCGCAATTCGCCTATGGCGCCCTCTTCGATCAACGCCTGCACCTTCAGCCACTGCGGATGCGTACGAACCATGAAGGCTTCCTGGATATACCGCCCGCTCTTGTCGCGCGCGGCGATCAATCGTTGCGCCTGTTGCGCATCGAGCCCGATCGGCTTTTCGCACAGCACATGCTTGCCCGCCTCGACGGCCTTGATCGTCCACTCCACATGAAGATGATTGGGCAACGGGATATAGACCGCATCGATTTCCGGGTCTGCCAGCAGCGCCTCGTAACTGTCGTACGCCTGCGCGAGTCCGTATTTCGCCGCGGCAGCCTGGGCCTTCTGTGCTGAACGCGAAGCAATCGCTTTAACGCGGCACTTCGGCGCGTGGTGCATGGGCACGACGACCTTGTCGTTGATCTTCGACGTACCCAGGATACCCCAGACGATTTCATCCTTTGCCATGACGTTCCCTTTGGATTCGATTATGCGATACCCGGAATGGACTGAATGGAACTCACTCTTAACGAGCGCTCCACCGCGAACCGTAAACGCTCGAATGCAGGAGTCTACACCCGCGAAAACCCTCACTTCACACGTCCGCAAACGCGTCTTGCAACAACTGATAACAACTGACGGCAAGATGAAAGCACGCCGTCACGAGAGATTCGCCTTCCAGCCCCACATTGCTCGGGCTGTGCGCAGGTCCCCACAAATGCAATACAAAAACGAGGTGAAAGATGGAGAATACGAGCCGGTGGTCGCGGTTAGGCGCAGTCGTTGGCGCGAGTGCAATGGCACTTGCGGGTGTGCACACAACGGCTTATGCAGGCGACATGAAGGACGTGAAGCACGTCCTGCTCATCAGTTTCGACGGTCTGCATGAACAGGATGTGGCTCGTTGCATCGGCAGCAATGCCTGCCCCAACCTCGCGCTGCTCGCGAAGTCGGGCGTGACCTACACGAACGCCCATACGCCGCATCTGTCCGATTCGTTCCCCGGCCTCACGGCGCTGGTCACGGGCGGCTCGCCGAAGAGCGCGGGCCTCTTCTATGACGTGTCATATGACCGTACGCTCTACGCACCGCTCGATTCGCAGTGCAAGGGCCCGCAAGGCTGGAACGTCGTGTTCGATGAAACGACCGGCATCGACGGAGAGAACGGCGGCGCGCTGATCCACCTCGACGGCGGCGGCGCGTTCAATCCGCAAGCCATTCCCTACGCGAAGGTCAACGGCGTTTGCACGCCCGTGTACCCGCACAATTACATCAAGACGAACACCGTCTTCGAAGTCATCAAGCAGAACATCCACGGCGCGCGCACCGCGTGGGCGGACAAGCATGCGTGGGGCTATGACTGGGTCAACGGTCCGTCGGGCAAGGGCGTGGACGATCTGGCGCGCACCGAGATCAACTCGATCGATCCGAAGACCGGCACGTATTATCTGGACACCTACACGCATACCGAAGTCTTCGACAACATCCACGTGCAGGCGCTGATCAACGAGATCGACGGCCTCGACTCGACGGGCAAGACGAGCGCGCCGGTGCCCACGATGTTCGGCACGAACTTCCAGACGCTTAGCGTCGCGCAGAAGTCGCCGGTGGCGAAACAAGGCGGCTATCTCGACGCCGACTTCACGCCGGGCCCGCAGGTCGCCGCGGCCATCACGTATCTGGACAACTCGCTCGGCCGCGTGGTGCAGGAACTGAAGCAGCGCAATCTGTACTCGTCGACGCTCATCATCGTGACGGCCAAGCACGGCCAGTCGCCGACCGATCACTCGAAGCTGGTGAAGAACGGCGACACGCTCACGAAGCTGCTCGAAGCCAACAACTATCTGGACTCGACCGGCAACTTCGGCCAGAACAACACGAAGACGGGCAACCTGAACGACGGCTCGGGCCTCTCGGGCACGGGCATGGTGCAGACCGACGACGTTGGCCTGATCTGGCTGCGCGATCAGAGCCAGAAGGACGCCGTGGTGAAGACGCTGCAGGCGAACCTGAGCTGTAACGCGCCGGGCATTTGCGCGGATGGCCCGCAGGCGTACATCCTCACGGGCGACCGCCTTGCGGACTGGTTCGGCAATCCGTCGAACGGCCGCACGCCGGACATCATCGTGCAGCCGAACCCGGGCGTGATCTATACGTCGAGCACGGCGAAGGATGAAGAGCACGGCGGCAACGCGCCCGACGACAGCCACCTCGGTCTCGTCGTGTCGTTCCCCGGCATTCACCACGCCGGCCGTACGGACGACCACTACGTCTTCACGACCCAGGTCGCACCGACGATCCTGAGCGCGCTCGACCTCGATCCGCATCTGCTGCACGCGGTTCAGCTCGAAGGCACGCATCGCCTGCCGGGGCTGGGTCTCGACGAGAAGTAAGGCGTGGCTGGCTGCGGCAGTCATCGGAGGTTCGATGGCTGCCGCGTCGGCGGCCCGCTCAAACCGTCTGCAAGCCCTCGATATCGCAGATGCGGATCAGCTTGCCCTGCGCGTCGATGAGGCCACGCTTCTGGAAGCGCGACAAGATCCGGCTCACGGTTTCGAGCGTGATGCCGAGGTAGCTGCCCATGTCCTCGCGTGACATGCGCAGACGGAACTCCGCCTGCGAATAACCGCGCTGCCAGTTGCGCGACGACACGTCGAGCAGGAAGGCGGCCACGCGTTCTTCGGCGGTGAGCGAGCCCAGCACCATCATCTGCGAGGCTTCCTGGTTGAACTGGTCCCCCATGAGCCGGTGCAGCCGGTCCTGCATCGTGCCGCTTTCGCGGCACAAGCCCTTGAGCGCCGCGTAGGGAAGCGTGCAAATCGAGCTGTCTTCGAGCGCAACGGCGCTGAACGCGTGCACGTCGGTGGCGATGCCGTCGAGCCCCAGCGCGTCGCCCGCGAGACGCAGCCCCGTGATCTGCTCGCGGCCGTCGCGGTTAACGATCAGCGTCTTGAGCGAGCCGGAGCGCACGGCGTACAGGCTGTCGAAGCGGTCGCCCGAGCGATAAAGGGCCTCGCCGCGGCGCACCTTGCGCGCCCCGCAGATCAGCGCCTCGAGCTTCGGCAGGTCTTCTGCCGGCAGACCTTGCGGCATGCAAAGATGGCGCATCGCGCACCCCGAACAGCGTGCGCTGGGTGGCGTTCCGGTGAGAGGAGCGCGGCTGCTTTGGCGCACGACGATAGCCGATCCTGCGACGGGTGAGAGCATCGAACGACTCCTTCTTTAACATTTTTTAAGATTTCGACGCATTGTCACACCATGCGCGTGCGTCAATGTGGTGGCAAAATGCCGCGCACTAGAACCGCGGGCCGTTGAGCCTTGTCAGGCAACGGTTTCACGGCCTATTGCGCAAGCGCAAGCGACCGAAAAGCAACACCTGCGCAAGCCCAGCGGGAACAAAAAAGCCGCCGTACTGGCGTACGGCGGCTCGTGGAATTACACCTTTGACGGTTGACGCGTGCCTTGCGGCTCACCCCGCCGCGACAAGATTGCGCTCGGCCACCTCGTCCACGGCCTGTCTGACGACGCCGACGATCTCGTCGGCTTCGGTGCGCGTCATGACGAGCGGCGGCGCGAAGCCCAGGATGTCGCCATGCGGCATGGCGCGCGCGATCACGCCACGCTGCAGCGCCGCCGCCGAAACCTTCGGCCCGATCTTCAGCGCCGGGTCGAACGGCTTGCGCGCTTCCTTGTCGGCCATGAATTCCAGCGCCGCCAGCATGCCCACGCTGCGCACCTCGCCCACGAGCGGATGCGCGCCGAACGCCTCGCGCAGCTTCGCGCCGAAGTACGAGCCGACCTGCGCCGCGTTCTCCACGAGCTTTTCACGCTCGAGGATCGCCAGATTGGCAAGCGCCGCGGCGGCACACACCGGGTGTCCCGAATAGGTCCAGCCGTGGCCCATCGGCCCGTGTTCCTGTGAGCCGCGCGCGATCACGTCCCAGACCTTCTCGCCCACGATCACGCCGGAAAGCGGCGCATATGCGCTCGTGAGGCCCTTCGCGACCGTGATGAGATCCGGTTCGATGCCGAAGTGCTGCGCGCCCATCTTCGAGCCCAGACGCCCGAAACCGCACACCACCTCGTCGGAGATCAGCAGGATGTCGTGCTTGCGCAGCACCGCCTGAATGGCCGGCCAGTAGCCTTTGGGCGGCTCGATGATGCCGCCCGTGCCCATCACCGGCTCGGCGATGAACGCGGCAACCGTGTCCGCGCCTTCGCGCGCGATCAGCTTTTCGAGCTCTTCCACGCAGTACGCGACGAACTGCGCCTCGTTCATGCCCGCGGGCGCCTTGCGATACCAGTGTGGGCAGACCGTATGCTTCACGCGATCGATCGGCAGATCGAAATGCTGATGGAAGCTCGGCAAGCCGGTGAGGCTGCCCGTGACGATGCCCGAGCCGTGATAGCCGCGGTCGCGCGAGATGATCTTCTTCTTGTTCGGGCGGCCCAGCACATTGTTGTAGTACCAGACGATCTTGACCTGCGTTTCGTTCGCATCCGAACCGGACATGCCGTAGTACACCTTCTTCATGCCGGCAGGCGCCCAGTCGATGATGCGCGACGACAGCTCGATGATCGCATCCGAAGAATGGCCCACATAGGTGTGGTAGTACGCGAGCTGCTTCGCCTGCTCGTACATGGCGTCCGCAACTTCGGTGCGGCCGTAGCCGATGTTCACGCAGTAAAGACCCGCGAAGGCGTCGATATACTGCTTGCCCTGATGGTCCTCGATGCGGATGCCCTTGCCGCCGCGCACGATCTTGCCCGGCAGCGCGCCGCTCTCGTGATCGTAGGCGTGCGTGGACGGGTGCATGAAGTGCGCGCGGTCCTGCTCGAAGAGTGCGTCGATACGTTGAGTCATGTTGTCCTCCTGATTCCGGTTCAGGCCATGGCCGCGAGCGGCAGGCCGAGATTGCCAAGACAAAAATATTTGGTTTCCACGAAGGGCTCGAAGCCCTCCGCGCCACCTTCGCGGCCCAGGCCCGAGGCCTTCATGCCGCCGAATGGAATGGGTGCGCCCGTGAACTTCACGCCGTTCACCGAGACCATCGCGAAGTCGAGCCGCCGCACCAACTGGAAGATCGTGTCCATGCGCGTCGCGCACACGTAGGCCGCGAGGCCGTATTCCGTGTCGTTCGCCTTGGCGATCGCTTCGTCGAGCGTGTCGAACGCGCAGACTGCCGAAATGGGCGCGAAGTTTTCCTCGTCGTAGACGCGCATGCCGGGCGCGGCATCCGCGATCACGGTGGGCTCGTAGTACCAGCCGCCCAGCGCATGCGGCTGGCCGCCCGCCACGATGCGCGCGCCCTTCTCGCGCGCATCGGCCACGCGCTGTGCGGTGCTGTCGAACGCGGCCTGGTGCATGAGCGGGCCAATATCCACGTCTTTCTCGAATGCGGGGCCGGTCTTGAGCTCGCGCACCGCTGCCGCATAGCGCTCGACGAACGCTTCGTAAAGCGGCCGTGCCACGAAAATACGGTTCGCCGCGCAGCAGTCCTGGCCTGAAGTCTGGAATTTCGCCGCCACGGCAATCCCTACGGACTGCTCGAGATCGGCGTCTTCCGTGACGATGAACGGTGCATTGCCGCCGAGTTCGAGCGCGACCTTCTTGATGCCCGCACGCGCCGCCGCCTGCGTGACGAGCGAGCCCACGCGCGTCGATCCCGTGAAACTCACGGCACGCACGCGCGTGTCGCTTACCAGCGTTTCCATCGCCATTTGCGGCTCGCCGAGCACCACGTTGTAGACACCAGCCGGAAAGCCGGCCTCCTCCGCGAGTTGCGCCAAAGCGAGCGCCGAATACGGTGTTTCGTGCGCGGGCTTGACGACGACCGTGCAGCCGGCGGCGAGCGCGGCGGCGGCCTTGCGGGTGATCATCGCCACCGGAAAATTCCATGGCGTGATGAGCGCCGCGACGCCCACCGGTTCCATCACCGTGCCCAGATGCGCGCCGTCGATATGGGTGGGAATCGTACGGCCTGCCAGGCGTTTCGCCTCGTGCGCATACCACTCGACGAAGCTCGCCGCATAGCGGATTTCGCCGCGCGATTCGGCCAGCGGCTTGCCCTGCTCCAGCGAGAGCAGCGCCGCCAGATCCTCCTGGTGCCGCACGATCCGCTCGTGCCAGCGCAGGAGCGCCGCGCTGCGCTGCGTTTGCGAAACCCAGCGCCACGATTCGAAGGCGCGCTGGGCGGCGTCGACTGCACCGGTGATCTGCGCGCGCACGAGCATAGGCACGTGGCCGATCACCGACTGGTCCGCAGGGTTCTGCACGGCCACGGTGGCCGCGCTGTCGCTATGTACCCAGCGGCCGTCCACGTAGCACAGCGATTTGAACAGAATGGGGTGTCGTGGCAGCATCTCGTCTACTCCTTGTCAGGTCTGTCGACATGCAATCCATTCTGGGGCCGGCGGCGTCGCGATTTTTTTGGTTTTCGGCCCCGCACACTTGCGGTTTCTTTTGAACCACCCCGCGCGGGCGCGAAAAATTCATGCGCTTTCCAGGGCCCACGCTGGCGCGTGACTCGGTGCACACTTCACCACCTTTGTCACGATGTAGGTGAAGTAGCGCTCGATCCCGAGATCCTCCATCAGCAGCGCGTCGATAAAGCGCTGGTAATGGTCGATGTCGCGCGCCATCACGTGCAGCACGTAGTCCACGCCGCCGCCTGTGGCATAGCACTGCATGACTTCTTCGGCCGCGCTCACGCGTTCTTCGAAGCGTCGCATCTCGGGCGCGGTATGGCGCGATAGCGTCACTTCCACGACGATACGGCTGCCACGCATCGCGCCGACCCAGTCCACCTCGGCGTGGTAGCCGCGTATCACGCCGCTTTCCTCGAGCTTGCGCACGCGCTCCCAGGCCGGCGAAATGGAAAGGTTGACCTCTTCGGCGAGCTTCGATTTCGTGATGCGGCCATCGCGCTCGAGGATGCGCAGGATGGCCAGATCGTAACGGTCGAGCTTGATCACGGCGTGCTCATGCCGCGACGGGCAGGTTGCGTTCGACCACGTCGGCAACCACGGCCACGGTGTCGCCCGCCTGCACGAGGCCGGGGAAATGGCGTGCAGCTAACAGCCCCCCGCATTGCGCGCGATATTCCACGGCGCGCCCTCCGGTTCGGTCGATGTCGTGCACGCGCGCGAGCACGTCGCCCGCCTCGACGGTATCGCCGAGATCGCGGCACATCTCGAGCATGCCGCGATGCTCGCTCGTGGTGTAGCAGGTGCCGTCGGGCATGTCGAGCAAGGTGGTCGTGCGCGGCCCCCCACTGCGCTCGCTGGCCTTGCGCTCGATGACGCCGGCGTGCGCAAGAAAGCCGCGCACGCCGCGATCCGCAATCGCCACGCTCTGCGCGGTGGAAGTGCCACCACCACCCAGCTCGGTCGAAACGAACACCTTGCCCGCTTCCTCCACCGCGCTGTCGAACAGGCCCACGCTATCGAGTTCCAGCATGCGCATGGAGTACGGCGCGCCGAACGCACGCATCGCACGCTCGCAACGCGCCTGCTGATCACCATCGGGCAGCACATGAATCGCCGCGAACGGTACGAAGTCGAGCGTGCGCCCGCCCGCGTGAATATCGAGCACGTAATCGGCGCGCGCCAGCAACTCACGCTGGAAGTAGTCGGCGATCTTTTCGGTCACGCTGCCATCGGGGCGACCTGGAAAGCTGCGGTTCAGATTGCCCGCATCGATCGGCGAGGTGCGCGTGCCCGCACGAAACGCGGGATAGTTCATGTACGGCACGATGATCACGCGGCCATTCACGTCCGCGGCCTGCAACGAGCCCGCCAGCTTGGCGAGCGCGATCGGGCCTTCGTATTCGTCGCCGTGATTGCCGCCCGTGAGCAGCACCGTCGGCCCCTCGCCGTGCTTGACCACGGTAAGCGGGATCATGATCGCGCCCCACGCGGAATCGTCGCGCGAATAAGGCAGCCTCAAAAAGCCGTGTTGCACGCCATTGGCGTCGTAATCGACGGTCGGCGTAATCGGTGACGCACGCATCGGCCCTACTCCTTCACGAACAGTTTGCGCGGCGTGGTGCAGAACGTTTCGACGCCGGTTTCAGTGATCAGAATGCTTTCGGTGATCTCGAGGCCCCAATCGTCGAGCCACAGCCCTGGCATGAAGTGAAACGTCATGCCGGGTTCGAGCACCGTGCGGTCGCCCGGACGCAGGCTCATGGTGCGCTCGCCCCAGTCGGGCGGAAAACTCGCGCCGATGGGGTAGCCACAGCGGCTGTTCTTCTCGATGCCCGACTTGCGCAGCACCGCAAAGAACGCATTGGCGATGTCCTCGCACACGTTGCCGGGCTTCGCGGCGGCAAGGCCGGCCTCGATGCCTTCCACCACGGCTTTCTCCGCATCGAGAAAGTGCTTTGGCGGCTTGCCGAGATAGACCGTACGCGACTGCGGGCAGTGATAGCGGTGGTAGCAGCCCGCGATCTCGAAGAACGTGCCCGCGTTCGCCGCGAATACCGAATCGTCCCACGTGAGGTGCGGGGCGGCGGCATCGGCGCCGGTGGGCAGGAGCGGCACGATGGCGGGATAGTCGCCGCCGTGGCCCTCCACGCCGGTAATGCCCGCCTCATAGATCTGCGCAACGAGGTCGCACTTCCTCATGCCCGGCTCGACCACATCGAGAATGCGCGCATGCATCTTCTCGACGATGCGCGCCGCGACGCGCATGTACTCGATCTCGCGCGGCGACTTCACCGCGCGTTGCCAGTTCACGAGCGCGGTGGCGTCCACCCAGCGCGCCCTGGGCAAATGGCGCTGGAGCGACGCGTAGGCCGCCGCACTGAAGTAGTAGTTGTCCATCTCCACGCCGATGCGCAGCGTGTCCCAGCCGTGCGCGGCGATGACTTCCGTGCTCAGATAGTCCATGGGGTGACGCACGGGAGACTGAACGTAATGATCAGGATAACCGATGATATTGCCGTGCGACATGAACGCCGTGCGCTTCGCGCCGTTCGCGTCCTGGCCGCGACCGAACCAGACGGGTTCGCCGTCCATGGTCAGCAGCACGCATTGATGGACATAGAACGACCAGCCATCGTAGCCGGTTAGCCAGTTCATGTTGGTCGGGTCCGTGACGATCAGCAGATCGATGCCTTCGTCCTGCATCGCGCGGCGCGTCTTCGCAATGCGCGCGTCGTATTCGCTGCGTGCGAACACGACGCGCGGCGCCACCTCACTCTTTTCAGTTGCTGCGGACATCTTTCCCTCTCAAGGCGTGACTGCGTTGTGAAACACCGCGCCCGCACCGGCCACGCGGGCGCGCTGCAAGGCGAGAACGGCAATGGCGGTGTCCTGCGCCCCGGTGCCGGTGAGGTCGCAGATCGTGATGTCGTTGGCACTTACGCGGCCCTCGTGGCGGCCCGCGATCACTTCGCCAAGCTCCGCGAAGCCGCGATCGGGCGCGACCTTGTGCGCTTCGATCGCGTGCCTGAGTTCGCCGAGCACGCGCGTTTGCTGCAAGCGGTCGCAGACATAGCGCGCCGATTCGAACACCGAGGGTGCGAGTTCGTTCTTGTACTCGGCGTCGGAGCCCATGGCCGTGAGGTGCAAGCCGGCGTGCAAGTCCGCCGCGTGAACGAGCGGTGTGCGGCTGGGGGTGGTCGTCACGGCCACGTCGGCCTGCGCGAGCGCGTCGTGCACCGAAGCGACGACGCGGGCGCGCACGCCGTGGCGGCGTTCGGTGTCGGCGGCGAAGTCGGAAGCCCGCGCCGCATCGCGGGCCCAAACGCTCACGCTGTCGATTTTGCGCACCAGCATGAGCGCATCGAGTTGCAGGCGCGCCTGCTCACCCGCGCCGATGATCGCCGCATGGCGCGCATCGGGACGCGCAAGCCAGCGCGCGGCCACGGCGCCCGCCGCGGCGGTGCGCACGGCAGTCAGATAACCGTTGTCGAGCAGCACGGCCTCGGTAAGACCCGTGCGCGCAGAGAGCACGAGCATCAGCCCGTTCAGGCTCGGGAGGCCCAACGAGGGATTGTCGAAAAAGCCGGGGCTGATCTTGATGGCGAACTGTTCGAAGCGTGGCAGATACGCCGTTTTCACATCGACCTCGCCATGCCGCTCGGGCAGCGCGAGATTGAGAATGGGCGGCATGACAACGGCTTCGGTCGCGAGCGCAACGAATGCGGATTCGACTTGATCGACGGCCGCAAGATCGAGCGGGACGAGTTCGCGCAGTTGCTGTGCGCCCAGCAACGTAACCGGCGGCAACTCAGGTGACAACTCGGAATGCATTTCAAACCTCCGTCACGAGACGGCGGTGCACCGTCATGTCGATGTTCGCGCCGCTCACGACGATCACGAGCGGGCCTTTGCTGCGCTCGATGTGCCCGTCGAGCAGCGCCGCCATGCCCACCGCGCCCGCGCCTTCCACCACGAGGCGTTCTTCGCGGTACGCATGGGCCACGCCGTGCGCGATCGAAGGCTCGCCGAGCAGGATGACTTCATCGGCCAACGCGCGAGTCAGCGCGAAGGTGTGGCGATTGTCGAGACCAATGCCGCCGCCCAGCGAATCGGCCAATGTTTCGCTTTCCTCAACGTCGACGGGATGGCCCGCCGCGAGGCTCGCATGCATGGCCGCGCCGCGCGCCATCGAAACGCCGATGGCGCGCACGTCCGGCCGGATCTGCTTCGCCGCAAACGCTGCGCCGCTGAACAGTCCGCCGCCCGAAAGCGGCACCACGAGGGTCGCGGTGTCGGGCAGCGCTTCGAGAATTTCGAGGCCGATGGTGGCCTGCCCGGCGATCACGTGCAAGTCGTCGAACGGCGGCACGAACGCATAGCCTTCTTCGCGCATGAGGCGTTGCGCTTCGATCTGCGCTTCGTCCTGGCTCTTGCCCGCGATCACCACGCGCGCGCCCAGCGCAGCCACAGCTTCGACCTTGTTGGGCGGCACGAGCGACGACATGCAGACGGCCGACTCCATGCCGAGCGCGTGTGCCGCATACGCGAGTGCACGGCCATGATTGCCGGTGGACGCAGTGACGACGCGCTTCACGCCCGACTCGGCGAGATGCGCCACCGCGTTGGTCGCGCCGCGCAACTTGAAGCTGCCCGTGGGCTGCACGGTTTCGAGCTTGAAGTAGACCGGCACGCCCACGCGCGCCGACAAAGTGGGAGACGCCACGAGCGGGGTGTGCGCTACGCGGCCGGCGAGCCGCTGGCGCGCGCGGTAGACATCGGCAAGCGAGAGTGACGAAAACGAAAGCGACGACATGAAATGCACGTTCCTTCCTGTGAATCTGTGCAATCCAGTCTAATGAGCCAAAACGGGCTTTCTAATGTCCTGGTACAATCCGCGCGCCCGGATGGGCAGACGCAACGTCTAGTTGAAATCGTGCACGTGCGGATACTGCTCGAACACGCCCGCCATGGTCTGCAGCGCGTTGCGGCACGCGGTGTCCGACGCTTCCGCGCCAAGGCTGATGCGCACCGCATTGGGACGCGCTGTGCCGCCCACGAGAAATGGGTCCGGCGAAGTCACGGCAATCTGGCGATTGCGCAATTCGCGCACGAGGCGGTCAGCCTGCCAGTAGTCGGGCACGCGCAGCCAGGCGGACAGCGCGTTGGGATGCGCGCCGAGCACATAGTCGCCCAACGCCTCGCGCACCATCGCCTGGCGCGCGGCGAGCCGCTCCCGCTGCAGTTCCACGAGGCGCCGCGCGGTGCCGTCCATGATCCAGCGCGTGGCAATCTCCGCAATCGGCGAGGTCGCCATCCAGCTGCTCACGCGCAACACGCTTTCCACGCGCAGCGCAAGGCGGCGCGGCATGGCGAGATAGCCCGTGCGCAGACCGGTGAGCACCGACTTGGTCATGCTCGTGCAATAGAACGCCAGCTCGGGAATCAGGCTCGCGACAGGCGTGTTGGCTTTCGCGGGCAGCGCGCCATACACATCGTCCTCGATCACGTACACGCCATAGCGCTCCGCAATGCGCGCAATCGCGCGGCGCCGCGAATCGGGCAAGACGGCCATGGTGGGATTGTTGAAGGTCGGCGTGCACACGAGCGCGCTCACGCGCTCGCTGTCGCACATTTCCTCGAAATGCTCGGGACGGATGCCGTACTCGTCGATTTCGAGCCCCTTGAGCGTGAAGCCCAGCACGTTTGCCGAGCCGATTACGCCGTGGTCCGTGAGGCTTTCGCAGAGCACCGTGTCTCCGGGGCCCACCGTGGACGCGAGCGCGAGGAAAATGCCGTGCGCCGCGCCATTGGTGATGAGGAGCGATTCGGGTTTCACCGGCATGTTGAGCGAGGCGAGCCACGCCGCGCCTGCCTGGCGATGATGCTCGAAGCCCGCGATGGGGCGAAACGAGCGAATCCACGGTTGATCGTCCAGCGTGGCGAGCGTGGCGCACACATCACGCCACGCGGCGTCGTGCTGCGGCGTGTGAACGATGCGCGCAATGGAAAAGTCGACGATCTCGCGCTCGGCCGTGTCGAGAATATAGTTCGACATCGACTCGGTCACGCGCGCGGCGACGAAGCTGCCGCGCCCCACCTCGCAGCGAATCAGGCCCTGTCTTTCGAGTTCCTTGTAGGCATTGGTGACCGTCTGCACGCTCACGCCCAGTTCCGAGGCCACCTCGCGCTGCGGTGCGAGGCGCACGCCGGAAACGAGCGCGCCGCGCTCGATGTCCTGTGCAATCGCCTTGACCAGCCGTTTGTATTTGGACTCTGCGCCGTGCGCGGCCCCGACCGCGTCACGCCACTCGCCCGAAATCGTCGCCCACGCCATCTCGATCCGCTCCTCGGTAAGCGTTCATGGTCGCTCAGAAACGGGGCGGAAAATTATTGTCTCAGGACAATTGCGTGTAAAAAAAGGACAATCAGCGCGCCGCGCTCGCGCTGCGCCAGCGAACCCACTTCGGAGGCGACGAGCTTGCGAGCCTGGTTGGCATCTGACGATAAGCTTTCACTTCACGCCGAGTTGTTTCCACATAGCGGCCGTAATCCGTTGGCGCGCCTTTTCGTAGCCGCTCCACGGATCGGCGCGCAGCGCTTCGAGCCGCCCGCGCACATTCGCGACATTCCACTGGTCGCCGCTTGTGAGCGTGTGCAGTTCGTCCCAATCGACCGGCACCGATACGCCAAGACCGGGCCGCGCCCGCGGCGCATAAGCCGCAGCTGTGCTCGCGCCGCGGTTGTTGCGCAAATAATCCACGAAAATCCGGCCCTTGCGGTTCTGCGCCCCCATCTTCGCGCTGAAGCGCTCGGGCAGCGTCGCCGCCATGTGGCTCGCCACCGCGCGCGCGAAGTCCTTCGCCTCGTCCCAGCCGGCAGGGCGCGTGAGCGGCACCACCAGGTGCAGGCCCCGTCCGCCGCTCGTCTTGCACCATGCCCGTAGGCCCAGCGCCTCGAGCAGCTCGCGCGTGAGCTGCGCGGCCTCGAGCATGCGCTCCCAACCGAGCGAGGGATCGGGGTCCAGGTCGAAGACGATGCGGTCGGGCTTTTCGATGCTTGCCGCGAGCGCATTCCAGGTGTGCAGTTCGATCGTATCCATCTGCGCGGCGCCGACCAGCGCTTCGGTGGAATCGAGCGTGAGCAGAGGTGCATGGCCTGGATCGAGACCGGCGTGCTGCGTGGCATGGGGAATCTGCAACGCTTTGGCGTGTTTCTGGAAAAACAGCTCGCCTCCCACGCCCTTGGGCGCACGAGCAAGCGCAACGGGGCGCCCTTGCACGTGCGGCAGCAGCCATGCGGAAATCGCTTTGAAGTACTCAACGAGATCGATCTTGCGCAGTCCGCTTTGCGCGTCGATCACCCGCTCGGGATGGGTGATTCGCACGCCGGCGACTTCGGCTTCGTCGTGCGCGGCCCGGCGCGTGCGGCTCACAGTCTTTGGTGCGTCCGTCGAGGCTTGCTTCGCGACCTTCTTTTCGCGTTGGTTCGCCACCGCCTGCACGGGCGTCGGCTGCCCTTCGCGCACGATGTCCTTTGCGGGCTTGTCCTCGCGCAGTCCGACGAACGACGCCTGGCGCACCACGCCCGCGCTCGTCCATGTCTTGAAGCGCACCTCCGCCACGAGTTCGGGCCGCACCCAGTGCACGCCCGCGCGACGCTCGGCCGCCGGCACCGCCGCGAACGGCGAGTTCTGGCGCTCGCGCGCACGCAGTTCGCCCGCCATCGCTTCGAGCCGCGCCGCGTCGAAACCCGTTCCCACTTTGCCGGCATATTGCAACGCGCCATCGTCGCCATACACGCCGAGCAGCAGTGCGCCGAACCCCTCGCGGCTGCCCTTCGGTTCCGTATAGCCGCCGATCACGAATTCCTGGCGCCGCGAGCAGCGCAGCTTGAGCCACGCTGCGCTGCGCGTGGACGTGTAGCGACTATCGCGCCGCTTGGCGACGAGTCCTTCGAGATTCGCCTCGCAGGCGGCTTCGAGCAGGGCCTGCGGTTCGCCCTCGAAGGCCGCCGAAAAACGCAGCGCATCGTCAGGCTTTTGTGCGAGCAGCGCCGAGAGCTTATTGCGGCGCGCCTCGAGCGCCACGCCGCGCAAGTCCGCGCCGTCTAGCCAAGGCAGATCGAAGAGCCAGAACGTGATGTCGCCCGCACGGCCCGCGTCGAACGCGTTCTGCAACGCCTGGAAGTTGGGCACGCCCGCCGCGTCGAGCACAACGGCCTCGCCGTCCAGCCACGCCGATTCGACCTTCAGCGCGCGCAGCGCTTGCACCTGACGCGGAAACTTCGCTGTCCAGTCGTTGCCGGTGCGGGTAAAGATACGCACATCGCCCTTGCCGCGCGCGTGGCGGTCGATGCGCGCCAGCACGCGGTAGCCGTCGAACTTCATTTCGTAGAGCCAGTTGTCGCCGTGCGGGGGAGCGTCGACCGGCGTAGCAAGTTCCGGGGCAAGTGTCTCTGGCATCGATGCGCGCACTGCGCCTTCCAGTGCCGTGGCTGCCTCCTGCTTCGCGCCCCGGTTGCCCGCGCGGGCGCCCTTTTTTGATGTTTTCGACGTTTTCGACGTAGCAGGTTCGTCCTCGACTACATGGAATTCGTCTTCAGGCACGGCCTCGTCGTCGCGCTGCTTGATCAGCAACCAGCTCTCCTGTTTGCCGTCGTGCATGGGACTCCGCACGAGCGCCCAGCCGCCGTGCAGCCGCTCGCCCTCCAGCGTGAATTTGAGCTTGCCTTGCGCATACCCTTCGCGCGCGCCGCGCAAACCGCCCTCGGGGCGCCACACACCGTGGTCCCAGATCGCCACCGTGCCTGCGCCATAGCTGCCTTCGGGAATGCGCCCTTCGAACGAGCCATATTCGAGCGGATGATCCTCCACATGCACGGCGAGCCGTTTCACCGTCGGGTCGAGGCTCGGGCCCTTGGGAATAGCCCACGACTTGAGCGTGCCGTCCAGCTCGAGGCGAAAGTCGTAGTGCAGCCGCCGCGCATCGTGACGCTGTATCACGAACGATCCTTCACCCTCTCGCGGTTTCGCGCTGCGTCGCGCAGTGCGACCACGCGGCTCCGGGGTTTCATCGAAGCGGCGCTTCTGTTCGTAGACTTCGAGTTTGTGCTTCATCGTTCACCCTTGTTGCGCTCTCTGAGCCGCATTTGCGTTCATCATGCCGCGCGCCGTCCGCGCTTCGGCGCCGTTTTCCGCGGCGGCGCACTAGCGCCGCGCTCGCTGCGCTTGCCGAGACTGCGCTTGAGCAGCTCGGAAAGGTCGACGATATCCGCGCCGCGCCGCTCGGGCGCGGGTGCCGCAACGGGCGTGAGTTCGTGCGCCTTGCCTTCGCGCGCCTTGCGCCCGGCCAGTTCGAGAATCGCGTCGAGGTAGGTGTCGCGATACGTTTCGGGGTCCCAGTCCGTGCTCATGTCGTCGATGAGCTTGCGCGCCATTTGCAGTTCCTGTGTGCTCACGCCCGCGGCTTTTGCACTGCTGGGCAGCCGCTTCACCGCATCGAACTCGCGCACCTCGGTGGCCCACCGCAGCGTTTGCAGCGCAAGCGCGGGGCCCACCGCCACGAGCGCCGCGAGATGCTGCCGGCTGTGCAGCACGACGCTCGCAATGCCGAGCTTGCCGCTCGCCGCGAGCGCGTCGCGCAAGAGCGCGTAGGTCTTGCCCGCGCGCTTATCGGGGGCGAGCCAGTACGGCGTGTCGAGGTAGAGAAAGGAGACCTGCGACGCCTCGACGAACGCGAGCAGCTCGACCGTCTGCGTCGATTCGGGACTCGCGGCCTTGATCTCCTCGTCGGACATCACCACGTAGGCGCCTTTTTCATACTCGTAGCCGCGCACGATGTCGGCGTGCTGGACCGCCTTGCCCGTGCGCTTGTTGATCTGCTGATAGCCGACTGGGTCCAGCGTGCGCCGATCGAGCAGGTTGAAGCCGGTACGCTCGCTCTGCGTAGCCGGGAACACTTCGACCGGCACATACACGAGCCCGAAGGTGATGGCGCCTTTCCATATCGCGCGTGGCATGCTCGCATCCTCCTCGCCTTCCGTATCGTGCGGCCATCACGCAAATACAATGCCCGCCGCCCTTGCGGCCCGTTCAGAAGTGCGCTGTGTTCAAAGGGACGCAACAAAACGTGCTGGCATCTCCCGGTTTTTGTCTACGGGAATACGCGATGCTTACCCGCAAACACAATGGGCTCCACCTGCGTTAGCAACTTTGCACCGAAGATGCGAACGCAGGGGCGGCGGACGACTAAAGCGGAGGCAGCATGCAAGACAACGGCGCACCTGCGCTCACGGTCGAGGAAACGCTGATCACCGAAGCCCTGGTGAACCGCCCGAACCGACTGCCCGACTACCAGGGCGAGAGCCGTGCGCTTGCTGCGCTCGCGCATGAAATGGCGAACAATCCCTCAGGTGTGCTGCCTATGCTCGCGCGGCTCGCCCTCACGCTTTGCCGCGCCGAGTCGGCCGGCGTGAGCGTGCCCGAGCGCGACGGCCCCACGGCCCGCTTCCGCTGGGGCGCGGTGGCCGGCGAACTGGCTGCCGACGTGGACCGCACGCTTCCCGGCGACGATTGTCCCTGCGGCGTGACCGAGGGGCGCAATACCATGCTTCTCTTCGACCGGCCGGCACGCAGCTTTGCTTCGTACCGCGCGATCGATCCACCCATCAGCGAGGCGTTGCACGTGCCATGGCGCGTCAACGGCACGGTGGTCGGCACGGTCTGGGCCGTGACGCACGGCGAAGAAAGACATTTCGACGCCGAGGACGCGCGCCAGCTACAAGGTCTCGCCTCCTGCGCGAGCGCCGCCCACCAGTTGACGAGCGCGCTGAGCGACGCCCAGGACGCGGGCCGCAATCTCGCGCAGCAGGTGGCCGAACGCACGCGCACGCTGCAGAACATCAATACGAAGCTCCACGACGAAGCCGAGCACCGCAAGCAGGTCGAAGAGGCGCTGCGCGAGAGCGAGGCGCGCCTGCAGGCCGCCATCTCCATCGAAACCGTGGGCGTGCTGTTCTTCGACCTCGACGGCACCATGGCCGACGCCAACGGCGCTTTCGAACAGATGAGCGGCTATAGCCGCGAGGATTTGCGCGCCGCGGCGCACTGGGACCGGCTCGTGCCGCTCGAATTTCTCGGCGTCACGACGCGTGCGGTCACCGACCTCGCCACCACCGGACGCACACAGCCTTATGAACGGCAGTTGATCCGCAAGGACGGCACGCGCTGGTGGGGCCTTTTCGCGCCCACGCGGATCTCGGGCACGGGCATGGCTTCCAGGTGCGCCGAATTCGCACTGGACATTACGGAACGCAAGCGCGTGGAAACTGAATGCGCTGACAGCGAGGAGCGCTTTCGCGCGTTGGTGGAAGGATTTGCGCAGGCCGTATGGGAAGCCGATGCCCAAGGTCAGGCCGAGTCGGTCTCGCCGGGCTGGTCGGAATATACCGGGCAGCCCGGCGAAGAATGGCTCGGCGAAGGCTGGGCGAACGCCGTCCATCCCGATGACCGCGCCTACGCGCTGCGCCAATGGAAAGACGCGATTGCGGCACAACGCGTGGTGAACGCGGAATATCGCCTGCACGTCGCCGCGGGTGGCTGGCGCTGGACCAACGTGCGCGCCGCGCCGATCTGGAATCCGGACGGCACGGTGCGCAAGTGGGTGGGCATGAATATCGACGTGGACGACCGCCGCAGCGCACAGGAAGCGCTGCGCGAGAGCGAGGCGCGCTTTCGCGCGCTAGCCGAAGCGTCGCCCGCACTGATCTGGCAAATCGACACGCAAGGCAATACGGTCTATCTGAACCAGCGCTATCTCACGGCGATCGGCCTCACGCCCGGACAGCTGCTCGAAACCGGCTGGCAAACCATCGTGCATCCGCGCGACCTGCCCGGCTTTCTGTCGCGCCTACAGGCTGCGCAACTCGACCATTGCGCGTTCCAGAGCCGGCTGCGCGTGAAAATCAAGGATGCAGGCTGGCACTGGTTCGAAACCTGTTGTGCGCCGTGGTTTTCCGCGAACGGCGAGTTTCGCGGCCACGTGTGTGTATCGATCGACGTGACCGAAGCCGTGAATGCCGAAGACGCGCTCAAGGAAGCGGACCGGCGCAAGGACGAATTCCTCGCCACGCTCGCGCACGAGCTGCGCAATCCGCTCGCGCCGATCGCCAATGCGCTGCACCTCATCCGGCACAGCGAGTTTCCAGCGGACTCCGCGCCGATCCTCGACATGCTCGATCGTCAGGTGCATCACATGGTGCGGCTGATCGACGACCTGATGGAAGTGTCGCGCATCACGCGCGGCAAGATCGGCCTCGTGAAGGCGCCCGTGGCGCTCGCGGAAATCATCGAGAATGCCGTCGAGACGAGCCGCCCCGCCATCGATCAGGCCCATCATGAACTGAGCATCACGCTTCCCGACACGCCGCTCGTTCTCGACGCCGATCGCGTGCGGCTCACGCAGGTCTTCGCGAACATGCTCAACAACGCGGCGCGCTACACCGACACGGGCGGCCAGATCCGGCTCGACGCCACCCGCGAAGGCGAGTGGGTCGTCGTCGCACTGAGCGATACCGGAATCGGCATGTCGGCGGGGCAGATCGATCAGGTGTTCGAACTGTTCACTCAGGTCAGCCGCCCAGCCGACCGCAACCAGGGGGGCCTCGGCATTGGCCTCACCATGGTGCGACATCTCGTGCGCATGCACGGCGGCACCGTCGAGGCGGCAAGCGCCGGCCCCGGCAAAGGCAGCACCTTCACGGTGCGCCTGCCCCTCTCGCAGCAGACAACCACGGAAGCGCGCGAGACCCCGGCGAGCGTGGCGCGCGCTGCGAAGCCGCTCGCGGGCAAGCGCATTCTCGTGGTCGACGACAACCGCGACGCCGCCGATTCGCTCGCCATGGTGCTCTCGGGCGAAGGCGCGCAGGTGCGCGTGGTCTACGACGGCGCCGCCGCGCTCGGTGCGCTGGCGCAGTCGGTGCCACATGCGGTCGTACTCGACATCGGCATGCCCGGCATGGACGGCTATGAAATCGCGCGACAGATTCGTCAAAGCCCGCGGTACGTCGGCCTGCAGATCATCGCGCTAACGGGTTGGGGCCAGCACGCCGACCGACTGCGCTCGCGCATGAGCGGAATCGATTCGCATCTCACGAAGCCGGTCGATTTCCACACGCTATTCGAGCTGCTGGTCGCGCGCTGAAAGGCCCCTCACGCGCTTTACACGCCATTGCCCCCGAGCGTCTTGAGGCTCTTCCACTGGCCCTGCTGCACCTCGAAGAGCGTATAAGGCGGCTTGATGAGGTCGCCGTGCGGATCGAACGCGATATTGCCCGTCACGCCCACCACCGTCACCTTCGGGAAACTCGCGACGATCTTTGCGCGGTCGAGCGAATCGGCGTCGCGAATCGCCTTGATCATCGCGAGCGCGGCATCATAGGCGAACGGCGCATACAGTTCGACATCCTGATTGAAGCGTGCCTTGTAGCGCTTCGCAAACGCCTGCGCCGAAGGCAGCTTGTCGAGCGCCGGCCCTGGTTCGAGATCCTGCGTGCCTTCGCCCGCCGGGCCCGCGATCTGCAGGAAGGCATTGCTCTTCAATGCGCCCGCGCCGAACAGGCGCGCCGGCATGCCGAGCGTGCGCATCTGCTTGGCGAGCATCGCGCCCTGTTCGTCGAGGCCGCCAAAGAAAATCACGTCGACGTTCTTCTGCTTGAGCGAGGTAAGAATGGCGCGAAAATCGACGGCTTTGTCATTGGTGAACTCGCGGTCGACGATATTGCCGTTGGCCTCCTTCGCGCCTTTCTCGAACGCGTCGGCGAGCCCCTGGCCAAAGGCCGTGCGGTCGTCGATGATGCCGATGCGCTTCGCCTTCAACTGCTCCACCGCGAACTTGCCGGCGATCACGCCGCCTATGCCGTCGTTGCCCATGGTGCGAAACACGTTCGCGTAGCCCTGCTGGGTCAGCGCCGGATTCGTCGAGCCCGGCGTGATCATCGCGACATTCGCATTGTGATACACCGTCGAAGCGGGAATGCTGCAGCCCGAGTTGTAGTGGCCGATCACGCCGACCACGCCGTCGTCCACGAGCTTTTGCGCCACCTGCACGGCCACGTGCGGATCGGCCTGGTCGTCCTGCACGTCGAGCACGTACTTCACCGGCTTGCCCGCAATCATGGGGTGTTTGGCGTTCTCCTCGTCGATCGCGAGCTGCGCGCCATACTGCAAGTCCTTGCCGACGCGCGCCACCGGGCCGGTGAGCGGACCCGCGAAGCCGATCTTCACAACCTCGGGGTCGGCCGCCTGCGCGGGGCCGTGCAAGCCCATCAGCCCGAGGGCCATCGTTAGTACGAGAGTGCGGCGGTTCATGATGCTCATCCTCGCTGGGAGACTGTTGCGGTGGGTGTTATGTGGCGGTTGGCTGGAAAGTGGCTTGAATCACGGGTTAAAAGCGTCGCGGACTATAAGGCGCAAGATCGAAAGGAGGCGCACGCCTTGCAACGAGATCGGCGACCACGCCGCCCGTCACGCCGCCGAGCGTCACGCCCAGATGCTGGTGCCCGAACGCGTAGATCACGCGCGGCGAGCGGCTCGACGCGCCCACCACGGGCAACGCGTCGGGCAGGCTCGGCCTGAAACCCAGCCAGTCGCTGTCCGGTTCCGGCAGCCCGGGCAGCGCCTCCTGCGCGGAGCGCGTCAAGAGGCGCAGCAGGTCCGCGTTCTTGCCCGCGCCGCTGGCCGCCAGCTCGACGGTGCCCGCCGCGCGGATGCCGCCGTCCATCGGCGTCATGTAGAAGCCGCGTTCGGCCCAGCCGCACGGACGCGAAATTCGATTAGCGGTGCCAGGAAAGCGCACGTGATAGCCACGTTCCACACCTAGCGGCACTGCGTCGCCGCATTGGCGCGCGAGGCGCCCCGAAAACGCACCCGCGCAGACAATGGCCTGTTCCGCGTCATGTGCCTCGCCCGCCGTATCAATCAGCTTCACCGCACGAGACGTTGGCTTCAGCGTATCGACCGCCACGCGCCGGTGCACCAGGCCGCGCTGCGTCAGCATCGCGTGCAAGGCCTGCAGAAAGCCGCGCGGATCGCTCAGAAACCAGCTGCCCTTGAAGAGCGTGCCTTGAGGGAAGAGCGGCGCGAGGCCGGGCTCCAGTTGGGCGATCTCGTTGCGCGCGAGCGTTTCGAACGCCACGCCGAGCGAGCGCCGTAGCTCGAGCGCCGGCTGCGCGGCCTTGAACGACGCTGCGCTCGAATACAGGTAAAGGCATTCGCGTTCACGCACGAAGGCCGCGAGCGTGTCGACGGCCAGCATTTCGCGGTAGCCTTCGAAGGCGCGCGAAAGCAATTGCGCGAGCGCATTCACGCTGCCCTCATAGCGGCGGGGCGTCGCGCTCAGCAGGAAACGCGTGAGCCAGGGCGCGAGCGCCGGCACGTCGCCCCAGCGGATGCGCAGCGGGCTCGTCGACGAGAATAGAAAGCGCGGGATATTGCGGAACACGTCCGGGTTGTTCACGGGAATGCACGCATAGTTCGCGAACGTGCCCGCGTTGCCGTATGAAGCGCCCTCGCCCGGCCCCTGCGCGTCGTACAGCGTCACGCTGTGCCCGTCGCGCATGAGCCAGTACGCGCACGACAACCCCACGAAGCCCGCGCCGATGACAGCCACTTGCGCCATTACTTCTTCCAGTTGGTTGCAGGCTCACGGAATTCCTGCACGTGAGTCCTCTTGCGTGTGAGCAGGTAAGCCGCCGACACCACCGCCAGGCTCGCCAGGCTCGCCATGAGCTGGCCCGCGAGCGCATGGTCGAAGCCCATCGCGCAGAGCACGCCGGCAATCGCGGCCACCACGGCCCACGAAAGCCAGGGAAAGAGCCACATTTTGAATGTGAGCCGTTCGGGCGCCGTCGCCTCGAGGCGCCGGCGAATCACGATCTGCGAAACGGCGATGGAGAGATACACGAACAGCATGATCGCGCCCGATGCACTGACGAGATAGAGGAACACGCCCTGGGGCGAAACGATGGCCGCGACGATGGCCACGTAGCCGACGATGCTGCTCGCCAGCACGGCGAGGCGCGGCACGCGGCTCTTCGAGAGCGAGAGCAGCGCGCGCGGGGCGTCGCGGCGCTCGGCGAGCCGGAACACGATGCGCGAGGAGACATAGAGCCCGGAGTTCAGCGCCGAGAGCACGGCCACCAGAACGATTGCATTCATGATGTCCGCGGCGCCCGGGATATGCATGGTTTCGAGCGCGGCCACGAACGGCGAGTAGCCCACCTTGATGCTCGCCCACGGCACGATGCACGCGATCACGAAGAGCGAGCCGACATAGAACGTGATGACGCGCAGGATGACCGAGCGTGTCATCGACGCCACGTTGCGGCCCGGATCGTCGGATTCGGCCGCGGCAATGGTCGCGATCTCCGCACCGCCCACGGCGAAAATCACCGTGGGCACGCCCGCGAAGATCGACATCGCGCCGAACGGCATGAATCCGTGGTCGCCGCTCAGGTTGTTCACGGTCTGGTGCCACGAGCTGAACCCGAACAGATAGCTCGCGCCCACCACGATGAACACGATGATCGCCGCCACCTTGATCGACGCGAACCAGTACTCGAATTCTCCATACGATTTCACCGAGAGCAGGTTCACGGCCGTCATGAGCGACAGGAGCACGAGCCCGATTACCCAGACCGGTGCGGGAATCCAGCGCTGCAGGATGCCCGCGCCCGCCACCGCCTCCACGGCGACCACGATGACCCAGAAGTACCAGTAGAGCCAGCCGTTCGTGAAACCGGCCCAGTCGCCGAGACCGATGCGCGTGAACTCCGTGAACGAGCCGACACCCGGATGCGCGAGCGCCATCTCGCCGAGCATACGCATGACGAACAGCACGACGATGCCGGCCAGCAGATAGCTCAGGCAGGCAGCCGGCCCCATCGCGCTGATGGTCGCGCTGCTCCCGACGAAGAGCCCCGCGCCGATGATTCCGCCGAGCGAAATCATCGTGACGTGCCGCTTGCGCAGCGAGTGGCCAAGGGGTGTGGATGTTACGTCGGAAGCGGGTGTGGGTTGCCGGGTTGCCACGAGCCTGTCCTCCTGTAATACAGTGCGTGTTGCGCCGAACTGCCGACCGAACAAAACCTTGAATTCATACTCACACAATAATTTTTTGTGTGCAATTAAAAATGCTTTGTGTGGAGACTAGGAAATTCCCTGGTGGGTGACCTTTCGGCCCGGGACAAAGGCAGCTAAACTCCGGCCAGATATCGTACTATTGGCGTAACGATGCGGCGGCGGCGCTAGCAGTCCATTTCACAGCAGCAAGGCAACGTGGCAGACGATCGAATTTTGTATGGAGTTACTACTTGCATGAAAGCCGACGATTACCAGACAAAATCGGATGACGATCTCCAGACAAAAGGTCGACAAGCCACGTATCTGGAGGTCTCCCGCAATCTCGAGGAGCAGGTGCGCAGCGGTCAGTACCCACCCGGCAGCCGCCTGCCGCCGCAGCGCGATCTGGCCGTGGAACTGGGCATCAACGTCTCCACGGTCTCGCGCGCGTATAAGGAATTGCAGGCGCGCGGGCTGATCGTGGCGAGCAAGCGGCGCGGCTCGATCGTCACCGGCGGGGCCATGCCTGCCGTCGGCGCGGCGGCGCAGCGCGGCAGTCAGGCGAGCGGCGCTGAAGCGGGTGGCGTGGTGGACCTCACCGTCAACCGGCCGGCGACCGGAGAATTTCTCGCGCAGCTCGCCCGCACGATGGCGTCGATCTCGCGCGACCCGCGCTTTGCCGAAACCCAGGAATACCAGCCGCCCCAGGGCGCCGAATGGGCGCGCGCCGCGGGCGCGCAGTGGATCGCCGCACCGGGCTTCACGCCCTCACCCGAGAATCTCGTCGTGACGAGCGGCGCGCAGCACGGCCTCTATGCGGTCCTGAGCAGCCTGATGGGACACGAAGGCGTGATCCTTTCCGACAAGCTGACGTACTACGGCCTCAAGGCGCTCGCGCCCGTATTCCAGTTCGAGCTGGTCGGTATCCCGAGCGACGCCGAAGGCCTCCTGCCCGACCAGCTCGGCGATGCCTGCCGCCGCATGCCGGTGAAGGCCATCTTCACCGTGCCGAACCTGCAGAACCCCAGCGTGGTCACGATGAGCCTCGAGCGGCGCCTCGCGCTCGTGGAGATCGCGCGGCGCCATCACGTCGCCATCATCGAGGACGACGTGTACGGGCCGTTGCTGCGCAAGCGCCTGCCGACCATCGCGAGCCTGTGTCCCGAGCTGACCTTCCACGTGGCCTCCACCTCGAAGGTGCTCGCGCCGGGGCTGCGCATCGGCTATCTGCTCACGCCGCCGCACGGTGCACCGCTCGCAGCCGAAGCCGTGCGCACGACGGCCTGGATGCCTGCGCCGCTCACCACGCTCATCACCACGCGTTGGATCGAGGACGGCACCGCTCACCTCATCCTCGAAGCGCAGCGTGCGGAGCTGCAGGCGCGCCAGGAACTCGCTCTCCAGATCCTGCCGCGCGAGTTGCTCAACAGCGACCCGGCGTGCATGTTCGTCTGGCTGCGTGTACCGGCGCCGTGGCGTTCCGACGACTTCGCCGCGAATGCGCTCGCGCGCGGCGTGAATACCATGCCCGCTTCGGCCTTCGCGGTGGACCGCTCGACGCTCGAGCACGGCGTGCGTGTCAACCTCGCGTGTGCAACCTCGCGGGAGCAACTCGCGCGCGCACTGAAGGTTCTCGCTCGCACACTGCAGGACCGGCCGCGCGCGCTCTTCGGCACGATCTAGGCCGCACCCGGATTTTCCCCAATGGGTTGGCGTCGATGTGGCGTCGATGGGCTCGCCTGCTGCGTGAGCCCATCGAGCATGCGCACGTCCATGCGCAATTTCTTCCGCTGCGAGTGCGCCTCGCGCAGCTCGAATCGGTCATAACGTCCGCGATGTTAGGCAACGACGGTGCACGTCAACCGCGCTCTGGTGGACTTCGCATCCATCTGCATCGCGTACGCACACATTCGGCTGGCAGGAAGCAAATCAGGTACTAGAATGCATTGGTGCAAGTGATGCAAAGGCAGTCAGTTCGGCAGGAACGTTCGACAGTTTGATGTTTCGAGTTCGTCATTGGAGGCATGCTCATGACGTGCCTGAACGAAAAGATTGTCGGTGCAGCCTTTTTTATGCTGAGCGGTTACGCATTCGCTCAGAGCACCGGTTTGAACATTCCCGAAACCATGACGGTCGCCAATATCCCGTCAATGCCGATGGAAGTGGTTCCAGCGCTGCCACCGGAACCCCAGGCGTACCTCCACCGGTACGAAATGGAATATCACGCGAATCAGTCAAAGCCGTTTTACGCGGAAGTCGAAAGCTTTTATAGCGCGCCGGTGGCACAGGACAAATACCATTACGACTTCGTGAAATCCGCGCCCGGAAGCCGTTACGGTGAGCAGCAGGCTGCACGGTCGAGTGCCGATTATCTGCAGATGGGCCCTTCCACAGCGCCGCAAATCTCGATTCTTCAGGTGCCGGACAGCACGCTGAACATCGGCGCGCAGCCTCAGCGCAGGCTCTCGCTGACCGTCGACGAGTGGGTGTTTTCCGCCACCGCACGCGTCGCCATTCTTCATTCGCATAGCACAGGCGCAACGGTTACCGTTCGGCGCGGCTTCTAGGTCCGCGTATCTGATTTAACTGTCGAATCGAGAAAGACAATAATCGAAACAGGAAATGGCGCAACCGGAAGCACGTGCGCTTTTGCAGACAACCCTCGGTAAGGATTGCAGACTTCGCAACTTCGGCTTACGGAATTCGTTATTCAAGACCGTTCATACGTATTCGCGCTAGCGCACCGGCGACGACACCGCATAACGCACGAGCCTCGCGTCGCGCTGCATTTCGGCAATACTCGCAGCGGAGCCCGGCCGCCGGTAGAAATACCCCTGCCCATAGCGAATGCCCAGACGTTGCAACATCTCGTGTTGCGCCTCGGTCTCGACACCCTCTGCAATGATTTCCATTCCGAAGTGACTGGCCAGCGCCACGATCCCCTTGACAAGCTGATCGCCGCGCCGCTCGAGTTGTCGTACGAACTGCCCGTCGATCTTCACGTAGTCGAACGGAAAGCGCCCGAGCGTGTCGAGGTTGCTGTGATGCGTGCCGAAGTCGTCGATAGCGAATTTCACGCCGCGCGCCTTCAGCGTCTCGAACACCGCCTCGGTGCGAGCGCGCTGTTCGAGCAGGAAACGCTCGGTCACTTCGAGAATCAGGATGATGTCCGGCGGCAGGTGCTCGACTGCGCCGAGCACGTCCGCCACGAAATCCTTGCGTTCGAAGTCCAGCGGCGCAACGTTGACGGCGAGGTGAAACGGACGCTCGCTCGTCGCGCGCACCATCTCTGTGGTTGCGCGTTCGAGCACGAAGCGCGTGACCGGTCCGAGCAGGCGGCTACCCTCTACGTCGGCCATGAACACGGCGGGACTCACTGCGCCGAATTTCGGATGGGTCCAGCGAATGAGCGCCTCTGCGCCGCTCACGCGGCCGGTCGCCAGTTCGACCACGGGCTGGTAGACCACATGAAACTGGCCGTGCCGCAGGCCGCGGCGCACCGCCGAGAGCAGCAGCCGGCGCGGCGCGAATGCGATGAGCCAGGCCGCGCCGATCAGCAGATCGACGAGCAGCGCCGCCGCGCCAAAGCGCAGACCGTATTTCCAGCGTGCGTCGCGATGCGCGCTTGCCGCGAACGCCACGTCGACGGCGAAGCCCCAGCGCGAAGACGTGGCACCCGCACCCGCGTGGCGCGCCGCGTCGACGGCGGCGAGCAGCGCGCCACGGTCGTCTATCGCCGCAGCGCCCGGCACGGAGAGCGTGACGCGGCCCGCGCCGTAGCGCACGGCGTGCGCGAGCGCATCGGTCAGATACGCCGACTCGATCACGTAAAGCAGGCCAACGTTCTCGCCGGTGGGTACATAGAGCGGCATGACCGGCACGTGGGCCTGCCAGGGCGAGCCGCCGATCAGCGTGACCGCAGTGCTCGCAGGTACATGCGCGAAGAACGGAGCGAGCGGCAGGTCGTAGGGGCCGAGCGCAGACGAACAGTAGAGCCGCCCGTTCGCCACGAGATTGATGCCGCGCACGTAGTTGACGTGCGTTCTCAGCTCGGCGAACTGCCGCGCCACACGCTCGCAGGGCTGCCCCGGAAGTGCGGCGAACGCGGCACTTTGTGCGGTGAGCACGCTATCGAGAATGTGCTCGATCGCGGACACCATATCCTGCGCGATCAGACCTTCATGCTTGCGGATCGACTTGTCGCCTTCCCTCACGCCGGCGGCCGCCGCGAGCAACAGCAGACTTGCGGCGCACACGAACGTGACGATGGCGGCGAGCGTGGGCGTGAGGCCCGACCAAAGGGACTTGCGAATCGAAGACCACGTAGCTGGTTTTGTCATGGGCACACCTGTGCATGGATGGCGTGCCCCGTTCCGGACATGATCCGGGCATAGGCTCCCTGCACGTCACCCGCTTTTTGTATGAACAGACGATACGTTACGTCAACCGCTTCCTTACATGTTGATTTTTCTGTTTTCACGCGCACCCCGCATTCCGGGAACGGCGCATGCTACTACGCATCGCGTGCTGAACCCGGCCTTGCCCGATGAATCCTCCCAATACGACCGAGACGACTGATAAGCCCGCCATCATCGCAACCACGCTGCCCGCGCGCCTCGATCGCTTGCCGTGGGGCCGCTTTCACGTGCTCATCGTCGTGGCGCTGGGCGTCACCTGGCTGCTCGACGGTCTCGAAGTCACGCTGGCCGGTGCGGTAGCGAGTGCGCTGAAAA
This sequence comes from Paraburkholderia nodosa, assembly GCF_001718195.1. Classification (GTDB taxonomy): domain Bacteria; phylum Pseudomonadota; class Gammaproteobacteria; order Burkholderiales; family Burkholderiaceae; genus Paraburkholderia; species Paraburkholderia nodosa_A. Next base: position 61,085 of record NZ_MCNV01000005.1, on the reverse strand, counting down.
CAAGCCCGGTGCTGCATCTCGACAATGCGCAGGTGGGCCTGGCCGGTAGCGCGTATATTGCCGGCGCGGTGTGCGGTGCGCTCGGCTTCGGCTGGCTCACGGACCGGTTGGGCCGCCGCAAGCTCTTTTTCATCACGCTCGCCGTGTATCTGCTGGCCACCGCCGCAACAGCGTTTTCATGGAGCTTCGCGAGCTTCGTCGCGTTTCGCGCGATCACGGGCGCGGGCATCGGCGGCGAGTACGCCGCCATCAATTCGACGATCCAGGAGTTCACGCCCGCGCGCGTGCGCGGATGGACCGACCTCAGCATCAACGGCACGTTCTGGGTGGGCGCGGCCATCGGCGCGGCGGGCTCGCTCGTGCTGCTCGATCCGCACCTGCTGCCCGCGGACTGGGGCTGGCGCGTGTGCTTTTTCATTGGCGCGGTACTCGCGCTCATCATTTTGCCCATGCGCCGCTGGATTCCCGAAAGCCCGCGGTGGCTGCTCACGCACGGCGAGCACGACGAGGCGAAGCACATCGTGGAAGGCATCGAGACGCGTTTTCGTGATGCGGGCCATACGCTGGAAGACCCGCCTGACGACCCGCTGCGTCTGCATGCGCGCGGCCATACCCCGCTGGGCGCGGTGTTTCATGCCATATTCGTGCGGCACCGCCGTCGCGCGCTGGTGGGTCTATCGCTCATGACCGCGCAGGCCTTCTTCTACAACGCGATTTTCTTCACCTACGCGCTCGTACTCACCGAGTTCTATCACGTGCCCGGTGGCGACGTGGGCCTCTATCTGCTGCCGTTCGCGCTCGGCAACTTCCTCGGGCCGATCGTGCTGGGGCGGCTCTTCGACGTGATTGGCCGGCGCACGATGATCGCCGCGACCTATGCGCTCTCGGGCGTGCTGCTCACGGCGAGCGGCTGGATGTTCGAGCACGGCATGCTCACGGCGACGATGCAAACCGGCGCGTGGATGGTGATTTTCTTTTTCGCCTCGGCGGCGGCGAGTTCCGCCTATCTGACCGTGAGCGAATCGTTTCCGCTGGAGATCCGGGCGCTTGCCATCGCCGTGTTCTATGCGTTCGGCACGGCGCTGGGCGGCATCATCGGCCCGGCGTTCTTCGGACGACTGATCGATACACACCAGCGCAGCGAAGTGTTCACGGGCTATGCGGTGGGATCGGCGCTCATGATCGCGGCTGCACTCGTAGCCGCGATCTGGGGCGTGGACGCGGAGCGCAAGTCGCTCGAACATGTGGCCGCGCCGCTTTCGGCCGTGGGGAAGGAGTAGGTTCGACCACGATTGCCGGACGGCTGCGCGCGGAAATCGGCACCCCGTGCCTTGCCTTTTCCGTGTCCCAGCAGCACGGCGTGACACCCTTCACTGCATTGCGGCTTGCGGCTGACCTGATCGTCGCTGAACCGGAGGTGCACACGATACTGATCGTCGCGGCGGAAAAGTGGTGTCCACCGTTTTCCAGAATATGCGGAGCTGACATCGTGCACGGCGATGCCGCTGCTGCACTCCTCGTGGAGAGAACCCGCCACGAAACCGCGGGCTTGCAGCTACTCGACGCTGCAACCCGGCACGTTCCCGCTCACATCAGGCGCCCTGCGGCAGGCGCCGCCGATGCGCGGACGTCCACCCTGCTGTCGATGATCGATTGCCTCCTCGCGCAACACGGCCTTCACCGCGATGAAATCGACACGGTTGTGGGGCACCCGGCAATCTCATCGCTCACGACCGCAGTCTGCGAGCGGCTCGGCCGGCCGGGGACCGAAGCACCCCATCAGGATTGCGTTCATCTCGGCGCAGCCGAATCTTTCGTACGCCTTGCACAGGCATTGAGGCATGCGAACCACTGCTGCACGCACCGCATATTGCTGTGGGGCTACGGGATGGGGGGGTTTGTCGGCACAGCGTTGCTGAAGGCGCACAGCGCACCGACTCTCCATCAGCAGGACGACATCCGGTGCGTGCCATGATCCCCGATCTCGGCATACCGCACGTCGCCTTTCATCTTCCCGATCGCGTCGACGAAGTCCGCAGCTGGGCAAAGCGGACCCGGCAGAAAACCGCGACCGCGCGGAACCTGGAGCACGCGGGGATGCGCCACTTCCGCAACGCGGATGGGCAAACCGCAATCGGGCTCGCCGCCAGTGCAATCCAGCGGCTCCTGCTCGCCTCCGGCGCCGCACCCGAGACAGTGGACGGCCTCGTCTACGTGCACACGCTTCAGGGCAGCATTGCGCCGCCGCCGCAGTCCCTGCCTGGCCTGCTCTGTGACCGGTTCGGTTTCGCCAACGCCGACGCCTTCTCGTTCGCGCAGCAGCATTGTGCATCCGCCCTTGGCGCACTGCGTATCATCCGCGCGATGTTCATCGCCCGCCCGCATATGGAGCGGGTGCTGCTTGTCGGCGCCGATGCGATGCCAATCGAGTCGGAAAGGTTAATGCAGGACGAGGGGATTCTCGGTGATGGTGCCTTTGCTGCATTCATCGAGCGCGGCGGTGTGGCGAACCGACTGCTTGCGATCGCGACACATGCCAGTGGCCTGGGATGGCCAGGCGTGCTGGCAAACAACGATCCCCGTCTGGCCGCGCAGTCCTTCCTTACGGCACGCAAGCTGATCCGTCATGTGCTCCAGCAAGCGCACCGGTCACTGGACGATATCCAGCTTGTCCTGCCCCACCATCTGGATCTGCCTGCGTGGTATCGCCTGCTCGATTCGCTTCGGATCCCGCGGAACCGCTTGTTCGCGCAGAATTTCAGCCGGATCGGTCACGTCACCGTCAGCGATGCGTTCATCAATCTCGCGCAGTGCGATGGGCTGGTTCCCGGCAGGCCGCTCCTGCTCTTTGCACGGGGCGTGGGCGGGTTTTCCGCAGCGGCACTCCTGTGCCCCTGAGGTCACCGTGAGTCTGACTGCGAGGGCAACAGCAGGCCTTGCACGTAGCCGCCGCCGCAACGCAACGGGGAAGGTCCCCTGGAACGAAGCGCCGATCACGATCGACGTCATTGCCCGTGGAATTTTTAACTGGCTGACTATAATATGTACGAAACGGTTAACGGTAACATCTGCGGATGCTGCCCGGTTAGCCGCGCCGGATGCCGCATCCCGGCTATCGTATGCGGACCTCTGACTGGACCCTCCCTCCCGGAAACGCACGTCGGATGAACCGCGCTGTCGTTGTGCGGCGGTTTCGTTCTCATGTCGCGCCTGGTGTTCCGGACTCCGTGGGGCGGCGCCGAGGTAGCAAACATGAAACGTCTCTCCCGACGCCGCTCGAACGGGCTCGCACGTCATCCCGTCGCAACGCCTGACCGCGCTCAGGCTGCCACGCCTGCACCGTTGATGTGTCTGGCATATGCCGCCGACATACCCACCCTCGTCGACTCCTTCGGCAACGCGGTCGATACGCTCGGATTCCCCTATTACGTCATCAGCCGCGTTGCCCGAAGCCGTTCAGCCTGTCACCAGCGAACCGCACTCGAGATGGTGCACGCCCACTACCCCGACGAATGGGTCCGTCACTACCAGCGCCGCGACTACGCGTCCACCGATCCCGTGCACCGGGCCGCCTTTACCCACTCGGCCCCCTACCGGTGGCATGACATCATCGGTCTGAGCAAGGCCGAGCGCCGTGTGCTCGACGAAGCACGGGAGGCCGGACTGGCCGGCGGACTCAGCATTCCCGTTCACCAGCCCGGCGGCAGCATTCTGTTGTTCAACCTCTCGGGGCCCCTGCACTGCGTGAACGACGTGGCTAACTCGCGGCTGGCGTACCTTGCCAGCACACAGTTTCACTTCGAACTGCATCGACTCACGCTCAGGCCATCAATCAAGGCATCGCACTTCCTGACACCGCGTCAGCGTGAATGCCTGACCTGGGTTGCACGCGGAAAAACCTCGGCTGAAATCGCCACCATTCTTGGCATCTCTCACTACACCGTGAACTACCACCTCGAAGAAGCGATGAAAGCCCTCAACTGCTACGGCAGGACGGCCGCCGCCGTCAATGCCACCGTGCAGGGGCTCGTAGAGCCCTGAGCTGTCCCTTCACCCGGCACAACCACACAGACGACCCCTCGCCGCGCATATGCGACGAGGGCCACCGGCACTTGCCTGCCCGCGCGCCGGCCACTGCACCCTCCCAAAGTTCCGGGTTTCAGAACCGCCGACCCGCTGATAGCTTCGCGTTCAACGCTCAACGGCCAAAGCCCAACGCCCAATGCCCAATGCCAGGAGGAAACCGTGCCATATATCGTTGCGGGCAGACTCGACGACCTGCCACCCCATATTCGTCGCCGCCTCGGAACCTTCCGCCACCGAGTCTTCGTGCAGCGCCTGCACTGGGAAATACCTGGCGTGGCCCACGACGCCACGAGCGAGTGGGATAATTTCGATGGAAACCCTACGCTGCATCTGGTCGCATTCTCGCCAGACGGCGAAGTCTGTGGATGCGCCCGACTGATGCCCACCACAGGACCTTACCTGCTCCGTGACGTCTTCCCGGAACTGGCACGCCCGGGCGATATCCTGCCATCTTCATCCTCGATATGGGAGATGTCGCGCTTTGCGGGATCCGGGCTGCCGGACCACCGCACCGGCTCGACCTCAGGCATGTCGTTGTTTCCCTTCGTCATCTCGCTCGCCCTCTCATGTGGCGCGACACGCGTGATCGGCGTCGTCTCGCACGCCGTTGCGCGCCTGTACCGCCGCTTCGGCCTCGAGCTGCACAATATCGGCAGAGAAGCGCCCCGGGGCCATGCCGACGTCGTTGCGTGTGCAATCGATCTGGATTCTGCTACGTTTCAGAAACTCCAGTGCGATCCCGACACGCTGCAGAACTCAATCATCCGCTTCGGACAGTTCCCACTCCCCGCGGCTGACGCCCCGGGTTTTCCAGATGCGTCTGAAACAGCGCGTGTGCGCCCTGCAGAGGTCACGACCGAAGCGCCCACCTTGGTTTGCGACAATGGCGCAGGGCGCACGCAAGGTTTAATCCAGATGACTGCCTCTTCACATCAGCGCATCATCGCCGGCCGACTGTGATGCCGGTTGTCGGCCTCCTTCATCCAGTCCGGCCGGATCGCAGACGCATAGGCCTGGGCACTGCGTGAGGCCTCGCCATTCGGTTGCGAGCTCAGGCCCAGCCGCTCATCGATCGCGTGCGCGACGGTCGCTGACTTCGGGGGATGATCGTGATCGCAGTCTGCCCAGAACACGCACATCGCATCGAACAGCACTGACAGTATTGACGTCACATAGGGCAGTCGCACTGCGATGCCATGGTCCGACCGCCCGCTACCTGACTCGCCGGACGGCATCCGGAACGCTTCGGCCGGCATCATGATCCGCAGGCAATCCAGTTCGCGCTGCAGGCGGTCCTCAACCCGGTAGTGCACGGTCGCCGAATGCGCAAGCGCCTTGCGCAACTCACCGAGCTGCCGGTCCCTGATCTCCATACATCGGGTCAGCCGACGGACTTCGGTTTCGGCACGCTGCAATCGCGGGTCTGGATCTGCCAGGGGAGATGGCGCCAGGGGAGCGCTGTTGCCGCCGCCCGCCGTCGATGGATCGAGTTCTTTCATCATGTTCCCTGCCCCAATGTACGTGCGGGTGTCGATCCAGCCCCGTGTTTTCCCGCGATACCGCGACGCGTCAGGCATCGGGTGACTCTCCCACAGTTCGCTCATGACGGCTCCCCGCGGCGACCTGTTTCGGAATCGGATCATGTCTCCTTTTTCGTTTTTCCCAGACAATCCATCAACTGCCAAATGACGTAGGGTCCCTCCTGGCGCCCCAGGATCGTTTCATGTGTGAGACTTCGCACCGGATATGCTGGTGATTCGGAGATCCCGGGATGCATCAAGGCACATAGCACCAGGGGTATAGAGTTGGGTAAGCGGAACTCAATCGAGGTTGTCGTTCATTTTCGGCGGCAGGTTCGGACGTCGCGCAAGCGCACGACGCCGTGAACGAACTGGTTTCCAAGGACTTCGGCATCACGTCGGGTGGCGTGCTCAGGCGCAAACGTCGGTCACGCTTTACGGCGTCATCGATAACGGCATCGAATATCAGAACGGTGGTTCAGGCGGCGTGGTGCGAACGTCATCAGGTGGCATGTTCGCGACCGTCTATGGACTCATCGGTCACGAGGACATAGGCGGTGGCGTCCACGTTAACTTCCAGCTGGAACAGGGCTTTTCCGCAGTGAACGGCGCCGCGCAAGTCGCGGGCTACGCGTTCAATCGCCTCGCGTGGGTTGGCATGTCGGGCAGCTTCGGCGAATTTCGGATCGGGCGGCAGAAGAAGCCGCAGTATCTGTTTATCGACGGCGAAACTCGATCCGCCTGCGGGCAAATCGATCGCTTCGTCGTGCAGCGATCTCTCCGACGTCAGCGTGCGCTCGAACAATGCAATCGCCTATTTCACGCCGACCTATCGCGGCCTTCCCGTGCAATTCATGGTCGGCATGCGCGATGCGACCACCAAACCTTCCAACGGTCTTCAGTTCTATAACGCGGTGTTCAAGTACATCAACGGCCCGTGGCACCTCGCCGCAGGTTACGAGCAGCAGGACAATGCGACAGGCACCTCGACGCAGAAGGTGTTCACGGTCGCGACGTCGCTGCGGCTGAGCGCTGCACGCTTCTATCTCGTCTACCATACGGAAACGCGGTCCGACCATAGCCAGAACGTGGCGATGTACACGGCGTCGGCATCGTCTGTTCAACCCGGCGAATGAAATCGCGGTGATGTACGGCAATTTGCATGACCGTAGCGGTAACGGCAACAACGCGCAGCAGATCGGCCTCGCCTATTCGTATTTCCTGTCGAAACGCTCGGGCATTTATGTGGCGGCCGGTCTGCTCGATAACCGAAATCGGACCGACTTCTCGCTGAACGGTGCGCAATACTCCGGTGTACCGGTCACGCCGGGTGCGACCGCTCGCGGCATCATCGGCATGACGCACAAGTTTTGAGTGCGGACTATTGATTTGCACGGCATCCTTATCACTTTTTCACCTAAAGTTTCCCCATCCGTGATGTGCCAGAACGTCAGTCTCATGCGTCGAGTCCTTCCTCTTCGTAGGTTCAGGTGAGTATCTCTGGGAGCGGGGCAGCCATCTGCACGTCATCACGATCGGCATCATCCTCGGACTGCAGCACGATGACCTGCCCGGCCCGTACGCTACCCGCGAGAGGTGCACGATGAACGGTATCAAGCGAGACACTACTGCGTTTGACCAGGAGCTCGATATTGCGCTGCTGGCGCACCGGGATAAAGTGTCGCTCCGGCGGCCTCACGCCTGCCAGGATGATCGCAGTGGCACCGATCGCTACGGTGTAAATGCCGCCACTCTCTGCCAGTCCGCTGCCGGCCACTGACCAAAGTCCCGCAGCTGTCGTGATACCACGCACGCACTTCGCCACGAAGGAGGATGGATCCCGCACCGGGAAAGCCGCTCCCCGACACGATGGAACAGGTACGACCTTCTTCTTGCCCAGCGCATCGGCAAAGCCAATTACCGACACCAGCATCATGAGCGCGGCATGCGACACAGACGAGCATGGGCGTACGTACTTCAGCCGCCCAGCCCAGTCTCTCACGCTCGAAGCCGGTCACACTGCCGGGCAGCGCCGCGATCAGCAGCCGTGACACAATTTCGAAGTTTCCAGTCATTTCCTGTCCCGATCGTTATCTCCTCAGCCAACAGGACGCGCACGGGAACTTGGGACATTTTTGTAACAGCGGTCCCGTTCACGGACGAACCGGTCGTCGCCCAGCGGCTCGCCTTTTCACTGGCCGCTACGGCGCCACGATCGAGCACCATAACAGCGTAACGCGCGGGTGCAACGCCATCACATGAAATGAGCTGCGGCTTGCGCTTGAGCGGTGACAGTTCCATCCGCAACACGTCTGACGGTGTGGCACGCCACGCATAACGTTCTGGCCGATGAAAAACGATGTGACAGGTCCCCTGCGCTGACGCTGCGCACCGGGCTTTCGCGCTTCGCGTCGAGCCGCGTGACGCGTCTCGCCCCCCGCGGGCGTCAACCCCCCACGCACAAACCTGAACCCCTTAACACCCCGGTCAGGTGGAGGCCGCTCACGGCCTCCACGATCGCGCTCGCCGCGCGGCGGCTCATCCCGGTCACACCCGACGCTTCTCATCCGCCAGTCACCTGGGTTCCCGCCCAACACGCGACCGTAGCCGGTGGCAGGCAGACATCAAGGGGCAAGGGACCGTGTTGCCCGCACCCCTCCCTCGCCTTTTTCCTTGACGTCTGCCTGCCACCGGCTCCTTCAGTCGCACGGGCGCGAACTCAGGAGACTGGCGGCAGCACAGCCAGCACCGGGTTCCACCGGGACAAGCCCACCCCCTACGGGACGGGCGGAATCTTGGAGCCCGGTCAGCACAACCCCCTCAACTCGTTCGCTGTGGAGAGTATCATGCAACTCGCTTCCTCCTTCCGTTACGGCTCGCCGATTCTCCGTTCCGATTCGCCCCTCCAGGACGACCAGATCCGCCGCGTCGCCCCTTCGATCTTCGCAGACAGCAAGCACGAAAGCCGCTCCGAACGCTACACCTGCATTCCGACCATTGACGTGCTGCGCGGCCTGCGCAAAGAAGGCTTCCACCCCTTCATGGTGTGCCAGACCCGCGTGCGCGACGAGGGCAAGCGCATGCACACGAAGCACATGCTCCGCCTTCGCCACGCCGACCAGATCGTCGGCGACGAAGCTAACGAAATCGTGCTGCTCAATTCACACGATGGCACAAGCAGCTATCAGATGCTCGCGGGCGTGCTGCGCTTTGTCTGCCAGAACGGCATGGTAGCCGGCGACAACGTGCGCGATATCCGCATCCCCCACAAGGGCAACATTGTGCGCAATGTCATCGACGGCGCGTTCGACGTGCTCGACGGCTTCGAGCTGATCCGCGAGCAGAAGGACGGCATGCGCGCCGTTGAACTGAACCGCGAAGAACAGCACGCGTTTGCACGCTCCGCACTCGCGCTGCGCTATGACCCGACCGACGCCGAAGCACCCGCTTCGGTGACGGAAAGCCAGTTGCTCGCTCCGCGCCGCTTCGAGGATCGTCATGACGACCTCTGGACGATCTTTAACCGCGTTCAGGAAAACTTGACCAGAGGCGGTCTGCACGGGCGCTCGCGCAGTGGCCGCTCTATGTCCACCCGGCCCATCACCGGCATCGACCAGAACGTGAAACTCAACCGCTCGCTGTGGATGCTCGCCGACGCCATGCGCCAGATGAAGGCGTAGCCACCTACGGGCGGCGTCCTGCGCCGCCCCCCTTGCATTCGTCCAGGATTCCTTTCCGGATGGCAGCCGAAGAGAGCTGCAGCGTCGATTACATCGCCGCACTCCTTTCCACCTCCCCGCTCACAGTCAAACGGCCCATGAAGCTCGCCAGCTGCGTTTCAGGCTGATCCAGGAGCGCCAGGGCGGCAAGCTGGTTGAGCGTGAAGGAACACATCCGGTTCGACCCGAGCCGCAGCCGCCTCGTACGCTTGATCGGCCTCGCAGCCTATGAAGCGGTGGGTGGGTACGTGCGACGCGACCTGCCAAGCGACGATAAAAACACCGGTTCCATTGCCGACGCCGAACTGTTGCCGCGTCTCGTCGCGCAGTAGCTCAACGCTGCCGCAGAGGAAGTGCGCGCCGAAGGGCGGAGCTGGATCAGAAACACGTGCGAGGCGCGATTTTCCGGAACTGGACCGCTACTGCAGCTTGCGCCCGATACAGCCCCCGTACACCGACGACGTGCGGCAGCAGACGGACGCCCTCACTGCGAGCAGGACTCACTGGCGGATAAGCTGGTGGCGCTCCCGGAGGACCACAGTAACGCCTGGGAAGAAAGCGACCGGTTCAACGACAAAATCGGGCACGTCAATGCGGCCCTCATCGCGCTCGACAGCGCCGCAGCGGCATGGACTCGCAGCAGATGGCCGAGGCGGGCGCATTCGTGATCCTCGGGCCCAAGGCCATCTCGTCATTGCCCGCAGGCTCGATCGTGCGCCGCACGACCAGCGCCGGACTCGACGCGAATGGTGGCAACGTCACCGGTTTTTCCGAAGGCGAAGCCGCGCAGTCACTGTCGTCGGCGACCCCGAAGATCACACCGGTCCACAGAGGTGTCGCAAGCCAGCAGCTCGCCGGCGTTGCCGCGAGCACACGCGGCGTGGACACCGTTGAGACCTGGCATGCCGACGGGCTGGAGCACCACGACACAGCAGTTTGGCCCGCCTGGGCCGCGTGGGCCGCAGACGTGCTTCGCGATTTACCGCGCCGCGGTCGAGGACGATACCATCGAGGTATGGTTCGTGCGCCCGAACGACGACGATCGCCCTGCCGCCCCCCAATGGGCACAAGCCCACCAACCGACCACGCCGCCGGCGCCCGCCGCCAGCAGTATCACAAGCAGTCCGCACGCCAACAGCCCGTAGCACGCTCGCATCAGCCGCCGCATGATGGACTGCTCGAACGATGTGAGCGCCGCATCGAGCCGTTGCCGCTGTTCACGCGCTGTCACCAGCATCGCCCCTACGAGCCGGTTTCCGGCAACACGCGCGATGCGGCTCGCCGCCCGTTGTGTGAGCGCCGCCAGTGCTTCGTCGTTTAGCGCCGCAAGCGCCGCCCGGTAGCGCATCTCGTGCTCGGTGGTCATTTTCTCCGCCAGCCTGATCGTCTCCTTGCAACGCGTGAGCGCGTCGCGATGCTGCATCATCAGAGCCTGTGTCGCCGCGTGCGCCTCTGCCCGCACCGTATCGACGCCGCCCGCGCCTGCCGCCCGGATGCGCTCAGGCATCGCTTCATAAAGTCGCATGTAGTATTCGAGTACCGCCAGCACCGACCAGAGGGCATCGTTGTCACGCAGATTCAGCGCCGTCGACACACGGCGCATGCGCAGCAGGCTCCCGTCGTCGGGTGGCTCGCCGCTTACTTCGAGAAAAAGCCGTGCGAGCGGATCTGGCGAGCCGGCACGCTGCGAGCGCCGCTCACGCATCGCCCGTCACCTGCGTGAACATCGCGTCGTAGCATGCTCGCCAGCGCAGCAGTTCCGCGCGCTGGCCGATGGGCAGCGTCTCGACCGCCTTGCGTACCGACAGACGCTGGCTGCGCAGGTCATCGGCGACCCGGTCGGCAAGTTCCGGAAAATCAAGTGACCGGCCTTTTGCCTCAACGCTTTTGCGCAGCTTCGAATCCTGATAGAGCACGAAGCGCTCGGGCGTGCCGTAGTAGCCGTTGCGCACGACATGCACCGTTGCATCCGGGAACGTCTCACTGAACTGTCGCAACAATTCGAGACTGTCGCGCTGCCGGTTGATGACCCAGAATACGACGAGCCGCCGTCCGAGTTCACCGAGCGTACTGCTGAGTGTCGCGCCGTACCGCGCGACGCCATCCTGGTTGCGTGCCGCCGTGCTGACCACCACGACGGCGTCCCGGTGCCCGTCACAGTAGTTCACGAAGTCGATCCACCCACCAGCTTTGTCCAGATCGAATGAAGCACAATCGATTTCCTCGTGAACCGCTCGCATCACGTCCGGGTTCGACGTATCGCTTTCCACCAGCACGGTATTCAACCCCCGGCGTTCCAGATGATCCACGAGCGCAAGCGCGACCACGCTCTTGCCGACACCGCCCTTACCACCTCCGACGAGATAGATGGGGTTGACTGTCGTGTCCATTGCCACTCCCTACAGATCGTCGGTGTCGGGCCGGATTGCAAATCCGAGCGCGCCCTGCACCGGCATGGGTTGTCTCGGTACGGCCTTTCCCCCTTGCTTGCGGGCCTGATTCGTGCGAGGCTCAGGATCCGGTGCGCGCGCCGTCGGTCCGCCTGTCTGTCCAGGCGCGCGCGCACCGTTGGCAGATACGCTTCCTTTCGCGGCCACGCGCAACGCGTAACGGATGGTGCTTGCAGTGATGTCGATGCCGTGCGGCTTTGCCTGCTCCGCAATCTGCTCCAGGGTGTAGCCCTTCGCCTGCGCCGCGCGCACACGTGCACGCATGTCCTTCATGGCATCGCTCATCGAGACCAGGCGTTCGGTCTCGGGCCTTTCAGGAAGCGCATCAAGTGCGCTGGCAAACGCTTCCCATTGCGACTTCGTATAAACCTTCGCGACAGGCATTAACATCCTCCTGCACACACCTTCACACACGCCGTTACGAATGATCTTCACACCATCCTGCGCACTGTAAGCGCACGCGTCAACCCCATCTTTTTGCGCGCGAGCCCATATCGGAACGCATGGGAAGCAATGGGAACCGCTGAGAACAATGCACTTTTTCGCACTGTCACACACTTGCAACACCCTCGCGCGACGCACCCGGTTTGCTCCGGCCAGGTCAGGCTCTCTCCGCGCCCCATCGCCACGGATCACGCGCAGACATCGATCGCGCATACACAACATAAGTGCATCGACACGGGAAGATCAGGAGACGCGAAAACGCAGCAGATCGAACACTGATGATGTCGGTCAATTCCATCGCGTGTTGCTCGCCAGCCAGCTTGCTACACACACCATCGAGGAAGTCCTGTGAACGTTCACTCGCGCGACATACGCACAACAGTACGCACGCTTCACGCAGGGCGTTGACCACTGAGCCGAAATCTTCGCGCACGGGTTGCGCGGCCCCTACGCATGGGCATACGCATTTCAATGACGGCCGAGAGTAGACCTCTGCACAGCGGCTTAGTCAGTCGCTTGTGCAGAATAGTGCAGGGCCTGAACAGGCGTACACGCGGTTGCAGAACGCTCCGCGCAAAACGTTGACGCCGAACGACAAATAGCGCACGGAAAATTCGGTATCGCAGGATAGGCTGTTGCCGGTTTGGGGCGCCTTGTACACCCGCAGGTACTCGGAGCGGGATGGCACTAGCTTTGCGCTTCGCAGCAAGTGCTCAAACGTAGACCGGGATCCCATCGCGAATCTCAGAAAGTGCAGCCGGGTGGTTCTACTTGAATAAAGGCGAGGTAATCGTCGAAATGAGTTGCGCGACTGCGAGGTGCGTTGCCTCCGGGATAGCCGAACTCCCGTATAGTCAACGGCGCCCACCGCATCGGATGCCTGTCATCCCGACGCATCCCGGACGCCTTCCGCCGGTGTGCGACCGGCTCAGGGTCGATGTGGCTCGCTGCGCCTTCAGTGCAGCGGACTTGCACCGCCCCCCGATCGCGCGACAGACTCAGAATTTATGACCGGCGGTGCAATTCATATGGGGGCGTTAGCTAGCGGCTCGCTTACATTGGCGCCCGACCTACAAAAAGCTTGATGTCTAGGGACAGTTCATGTCCGTTGCCGACGATATATACTCGCGCATGACCGGATCCGACGTTGACCATTCATTCGAGGCACATTTTGAATGACGCGCCATGGCGGCCCACATTGAAATGGGTAGAAAGATGGCGTCCACGGCGCGCGACGCGACTCTGGCAGGAAGCCACCTGGTTGCGGAAGTTGTTGAGACCATGAACGGCGTTAGCGATAGCGCGATCAAGATTGCCAAAATCACCAGCTTGATTGAAGGCATTGCATCTCAAACCAATATCCTCGCCTTGAACGCCGCAGTTGAGGCTGCACGTGCGGGCGAAAACGGCCGCGGATTCTCCGTGGTGGCCTCGGAAGTCCGCTCGCTGGCACGGCGCTCGAGCACGGCGGCAAAAGAGATCAAGGATCTGATTGGCACTTCTGTCGAGCGTGTGCGAACGGGTAACGAATTGGTTGTCAGTAACGGTAGTGCGATGGACCAAATCAGCGTGTCCATCCAGCGCGTGTGTGACATTGTCGATGAAATCGCCAATGCTTCGGAGGAGCAGAGTCGCGGCATCGAGCAAGTGAATCAGGCGATCCCAAAATGGACGGCGTTACCCGGCAGAGTGCCGCGTTGGTCGAGCAAGCCGCGGCAGCCGCCATCTCTCTGGAAGACCAGGCGAGCAAGCTGCGCAAGATTGTGAAAGGCTTTACGACAGACCCACGCGACCTGGGCATGATGCCCGATGGCTCCGAATGCGCGCTTCGATATCCGCTGTTGGTCACGGCTGAAAATGCGGGTCGCGCGCGCGCCCTTCGGTGTCCAAAGGCGTGCGCCTCGTAGTACTTTCGAGCTACGTGACCGAAGGGTATGGACGCGCATGTCGCCCCCGCCTGAGAAGCCACGCTCATGCGCCCTCTCGCGAGCGGGTATGCAGGTTGCCTCGCTGCACCTGCCACAGCTGGGGGCGCTGCCCGCCATCAATTGCATCGGCTTCTCGCCGATCGAGGCCTACGCGACGCACCGCAGCCGGCTCCAAGCACATGCTCAGCGCCACTCCGCGCACGTGCTCCCCTGCATCCGCCTGGGTGGATCGGCGAGCGCCGCCGCGATGTCACAGGCGCGCGCCGCGCTCGCGAACTTTACTGCCTTCCTCACGGCGACCGTGCCCATCGTGCCACCCGTCATCGCGGCGCTCGAAGCCGATTCGGCGCACTCCGTGGCAACGAACGCGCTCGGGCTGCGCAATCCCTCGGTGGTGAGTTTCCTCGACGGCTGCGCGGTGTCGCTGCCGTGCGCGCCGCGCAGCAAGGCACCGTGGCTTGAGCGCGGCGGGGCTCGCCGAAAGCGACGCGCACGTGCTGGGCGTGGCCACCGCGATCGAAAGCGTGCTACAGAGCGCGAACGCCGCCTGATGCGCGGCGGTGCCCGCCCCGATCAGCTAAGATACGGCTCCACAAAAGCCATTTTTCCAACCAACGGAGTGTTTTCAGTGATTCAGGCAATTCAACCGGGCGCCGTCTTCAAGGACAATCTCGCACTGCTGCCGGGCATCGACGGCATCGAGCGCATCGATCTCGTGGACGCTCAGGGCAACATCGCCGCGAGCATCGAAAACAAGCCCGGCAAGCAGGGCTCACTCGCGGTCTACCACTATCTGCGCGAAGCTTTCGGCACGCTCGACTCCAACGCCGCCGAGCATGGCCTCGCCGTGTTCGCCGAGCACACCGCCGACGCGCGCAACCGTCCGGGCGCACACCCGAACGTCGATCGTCTGCTCGAAATCGCGGCGGGCGGCCCGACGCTGCGCATCGACGTGATCGCCGCAGCCTGAGCGTTGCCTTCGCAGGCGTGCCAGCCGGTGCGCCTCCTTCCCTGGCAACTCAAGCCGAAAGTTCTTCCAGCCGAACGCCATTCGTGCGCGGCCCGAATCCGCCGATCGAAATCATCACCGCGAGCATGCACACGGTGATGCCGGCGAACACACCGCTCACGCCAAAATCGCGCAGCAACGCGGCGATGATGAAGCCCGACATCATCGCGCCCACGCGGCTCGCGGAATAAACGATGCCGTTAGCGCTGCACCGCACCGCAGTGGGGAAAAGCTCAGCCTGATAAGCGTGATAGCACACAGATATGGTCTGCCCCGCCAGACTGATCAGGACACCGAGCGAAATGAGCGCGAGCGGCCCGCGCGCCTGCGAGAACAGCAAGCCGAACACGATCACCGCAAAGGCCGAACCGACGATGAGCCACTTGCGCTCGATGCGATCGGCCACAAGCATCGCGAGCAGCGGCCCGCACGGCAGCGCAATGGCGATCACGACCGCATAGAGCAGGCTCTTGGTGACGGTCACGCCCTGCCCGATCAGGAGCGTGGGCACCCAGTTCGCGAAGCCGTAATAGCCCACGGCCTGGCACAGGTTGAACGCGATCAGCATGATGAGGCGCGCCCGATACGGCGGCTTCCAGAGTTCCGCGAGCGAAGCGCGCCGGTGCGCGGGCAGCACGAGCGTCGGCGAAGGCTCGGGCAAGGGCTTGCCGCTTTCGCGCAAGGCGCGTTGCTCCATATGCGCGATCACCCGTTCGGCCGCTTCGGTTTGCCCGTGCGTGACGAGCCATCGCGGACTCTCCGGCACCGCGCGGCGCACGAACCACACGATCGCCGCACCGAGCGAACCGGCGAGCACGACCCAGCGCCAGCCGTCGAGACCGAGCGGCGCCTGCGGCACGAGCCACCACGACAGCAGCGCCGAAATGGGCGCCGCAGCAAACATGATCGCCTGATTCAGCGCCATGGCGCGGCCGCGCATCTGCTGCGGGACCAGCTCCGTGACATAGCTGTCGATGGTGACGATCTCGATGCCCACGCCGATGCCGGTGATGAAGCGCCACAGGATCAGCCCCTGCGAGGTATGCTGAAACGCCATCGCCACCGAGCCCACCGAATACCAGAGCAGTGAGAAGGTGAAGACGCTTCGTCGTCCGAATCGGTCGGGCAACCAGCCGAAGCAGAAGGTGCCGACGAAAAGACCCGCGAAGGTCGCGGCGACGAAGGCCCCGATGCCGTCGAAGCCGAAGAATGCATGCGTGGTGGTTTGCAGCATGCCGCTTTTTGCCATGCCCGGGGCGATATAGCCCGTGAAGATGAGATCGTAGACCTCGAAGAAGCCGCCCAGCGAGATCAGCATGACCAGCATCCAGAGCTGGCGCGTGGCGGGCAGGCGGTCGAGCCGCGCGGAAAGCGCTGCCGCTGCGCGATTGCCTGTGGGTGGGGCCGTGACGGCGTCGAGCGGGGCGTCCGCGCCGAGGGTTCGTTGCATGCTTGTCTCCGTGACGACGCCTCGCCGGGCGTCATTCTTGTGAACGCCGGTCCGCGAGGGCGCGGCGCGTGCGAGCTTCTGCCGGCTCGTGGCACGCGCAACCGTATGGCAGACCGGCGGGGGAACTGCGAACCTACTGCTTCCACTTCGTCTGCCGCTCGCTCAGGGCGCTGCGTGTGACTTCAGGCCCGCCAGCACCTCTTCGGTATGCTCGCCCACCTTTGCTAGCGGCTGACGCACGCCGGGACGGCGACCGCCCATCATGAGCGGCAGCAGTACGACTTCGGTCATGCCGCCGTCGTCGGTCTGCATCGGCACGAGTCCGCCGCTCGCCTTGAGGTGCGGGTCGTCGAGCAACTGGTCGGGGCGCACGATCGGCGCGTACGGAATGCCGGCCGCTTCGAGACGCGGCATGAGTTCGGCCGCCTGCTGCGTGGCGAGCACAGCGCCGAGACGCTCGAGCAGTTCGGGCCGCACCGCCACGCGCAGCGCGTTGTTCGCGAAGTGCGGCTCGTCGGCGAGCTGCGGGCAGCCGATCACGTCGCACAGCGTCACGAACTGCTTGTCGCTCACCGCGCCGATGAAGAGCTGTTCGCCTTCGGCAAGCGTGAACACGTCGTACACGCTCCACGCCGACACGCGCGAAGGCATGGGCGGCGGCGCTTCGTGCGTCATCGCGTACTGCTGCATGTGCTGCGCGCTCAGGAACACGCAGTTCTCGAACAATGCGCTCTGCACCTCCTGGCCGCGCCCGGTCGCGTCGCGCTCGCGCAACGCGGCCAGCACGCCGATCGCACCGAACATGCCACCCATGATGTCGTTCACCGATGTCCCCGCGCGCAGCGGCCGCCCCGCAGGCCCGGTCATGTACGAGAGGCCACCCATCATCTGCACGACTTCGTCGAGCGCGAGACGCTTTTCATAGGGGCCCGGCAAAAAGCCCTTGTGCGAGACGTAAATGAGGCGCGGGTACCGCTGCGAGAGCGTGACGTAATCGAGGCCGAGCTTTTCCATCAGGCCGGGCCGGAAGTTTTCGAGCATCACGTCGCACTCGCCGATCAGCTCGACGGCTGCCGCACGGCCCGACTCGGTGTTGATGTCGAGCACCACGCTCTTCTTGTTGCGGTTGAACGAGCGGAAAAAGCCGACGCCGAGGCCCGGCAAGTTGCGCGTCTTGTCGCCGCCGGGCGGTTCGATCTTGATGACTTCAGCGCCCAGGTCCGCGAGGATCATCCCGCAGGTTGGGCCCATGACCATGTGCGTGAATTCGACGACGCGCACGCCTTCGAGCGGCAAACGGTTTTGCGTATTCATAAGGATCTCAAACTAGTCAGACGTGCTGTGCAATTGCGCCAAAGGTCTTCGGCAGGCCGGCGCGCCAGAGCGTGCCGTGCAGCGTTTCGCCCGCCAGCCACTGGGCCACGCGCGTGCGCAGCGCCAGCAGCCGTTCGATGTCGATGCCGGTATCGATGCCCATGTCGGCGAGCATGAACGCGAGGTCTTCGCTCGATGCATTGCCGCTCGCGCCCGGCGCATGCGGACAGCCGCCGATGCCGCCGAGCGTGGCGTCGAAGCGCGTGACGCCCGCCTCCAGCGCCGCATAGACGTTGGCGAGCGCGAGGCCGCGCGTGTCGTGAAAATGCGCGCAGCACAGCCGCTCACCCGCGATCTCGCGCGCGGCCTCGAAGAGTTCGCGCACGGCGGCGGGATTGGCGTAGCCCACGGTGTCGGCGAGGCTCACGCGGTCCGCGCCCGCATCGAGCAGCGCCTGCATGCAGCGCAGCACCTCGGCGGGTTCGACGCGCCCTTGCAGCGTGCAGCCGAACGCCGTGCCGATGCCGCCTTCGATCAGCGTCTTCGCGCCGCTCGCGTCGCGCGCGGCGCGGATGCGCGCCACTTCGGCCACGACTTCATCGGGCGTCTTGCGCAGGTTCGCGAGGCTATGCGCCACACTCGCGGAAAGGGGCACGAGCAGCAGGTCCGCTTGCGCGTCCAGCGCTCGCTCGGCGCCCTTCAGGTTCGGCACCAGCACCGAGACGAAGAGGTCCGGCAGCGTCTTTGCGTAAGCGACGAGTTCCGCCGTGTCCGCGAGTTGCGGCAGGAGGCGCGCAGGCACGAACGAACCCACTTCGATCTCGCGCTGGCCGGCTTCGTGCGCGGCGCGGATCCATTCGATCTTGTGTTCGGTCGGCAGCACCGTCTGGATGCTCTGCAGGCCGTCGCGCAGGCCGACCTCGCGTATCACGGCACGCGTCCGGGCCCATTGAGGTAATGGGGGCATGAGGGTGTCTCCGTTGTTGTCTCCAGCGACGTGCTAACTTTAGGCATTCCGCAAAATACATAAAGCGGTATTTTGGAAGCTTTAGGATTCCAATCTGGAAACATACAGAACGCAGTCAGGAGACACCGTGCACGACATCGACCTCAAGACCCTTCGCCTTCTCGTGAGCGTGTGCGAGTACGGCAACATGGGGCGCGCGGCGCGCGAGGAACACATCGAGCCCTCGGCCATCAGCAAGCGCATCGCCCAACTCGAAAGCGAATTCGGCGTGCCGCTGCTCACACGCTCGCGCCGTGGCGTGCAGCCCACCGCGGCAGGCGTCGCTCTGCTCGAACACGCGCGCAGCGTGATCTTCACGCTCGAGCGCGCGGCCAGCGACGTCGCCGCGCTCGGCAGCGGCCTCTCGGGCAGCGTGGGCGTGTGCGCTTCGGCCTCCGCGATCGCCGAGGCCCTGCTCGACGATCTCGCGTCGTTCATGCGCTTGCCTGCCTACAAGAACATTCGCGTGAACGTGGAAGAGCGTACCTCGCACGAACTCGTGGAACGTGTGCGCGACGGCGCGGCCTCGCTAGGCGTGTGCTGGGACAACGTTGATCTCGGGGGGCTGCAATCGCGCCCCTGGCGCGAAGACCGGCTGGTGCTCGCCGTGCATCCCGAGCACCCGCTCGCGAAACGCCGTACGATTGCCTTCGAGGAAACGCTCGATTACGAGCACGTGGGCCTGCCGACCTCCACGGCCGTGCATACGATGCTGCGGCAGTCGGCGGCGCGCGGCGGGCGCACGGTCGCCTATCGCGCGGTGGTCTCGACGCTCGACGCTGCGTTTCGCGTGGTGGCCGCCAATCTCGGCATCAGCGTCGTGCCCCAGGAGGTGAGCAACACCTACCGGCGCATCATGGACGTGCACACCATTCCCCTCACCGACGCCTGGGCGCGGCGGCGTTTCATCGTCTGCTTTCGTGCGTTCGACACGCTTCAGCCCGCGGCGCAGCGCATGGTCGAACATCTCGTGGAACGCGCGGCGCAGAAGAAGCGCGGCGCGAAGAGCAACGCCTGAGCGCGCGCCTCAAGCCGCCGTCAAGCCGCCGCTTTCTTCGCGCGTTTGCGCGCGGGCTCGCGATCGGCGGTTTTCATCTGCGCAATCAAACCGTCGTGGTGCTCGCGAAGCACCTCGACGAATTCGGCCACGAGACGCTCGCGCGGCCGATTCGGCGGAAACAGCAGGTATGTGGGGAACAGCACCGCCGGCGAGAACGGCCGGATCGCGATGTCCGGCCCCGCGAAATCGCGCGCGACGATGGGATGCGCGAGCGTCACGCCCATGCCGCAGCGGACCATCTCGCAGCAGATCGCCGTGTACTGGGCCTCGATGGCGAGCACGCGCTCTACACCCGCACGCTGGAACACTTCGTCCATTTGCGTACGCGTGCCGTCGCCGTGGCACAGCGAGATGAACGATTCACCTTCCAGGTCGGCAGGCCGGATCGTGGCCTTTTTCGCGAGCGCATGCGTGGCAGGCATCACGCAGACGGCCGCAACCTTCGAAAGCAGTTCGACCTCGCAGTTCGACGCTTCGCTGATATACACCGCCACACCCAGATCGCAGAACTGCGAGCCGGTCCAGTGGTTCACCGTGCCCGACGTATTCACGTGCAGCGAGACCGTCACGCCCGGAAAGAGGCGGCGAAACTTGTCGATGGCGTGTGGCACGAGCGTGAGCCCCGCGGAAGGCATGGCGGCAATGCGCAAACGCCCGCTGCCGAGATTGCGGATTTGCGCGGCGGCGTTACTGAGTCCCTGCAGGCCCACGTACGCGCGCTCGACTTCGCGAAAAAACGCATTGCCCTCGCTCGTGGGAATCAGGCGGATGCCCACGCGCTGAAACAGCGTAAGCCCGGTCTCGCGCTCCAGTTGCCCGATCAGGCGGCTCACGTTGGGCTGGGAGGTGTAGAGCGCCTTCGCGGCGGCCGTCATCGAGCCTGACACCATCACCGCGCGAAACGCCTCGACGTGCTTCAGATTCAAGGTGATCTCTCCTGGGCTTAACCCTGATTCGTGCGCCAGGGCCTAACCCTGGTCCATATCATTCCCGTATAGGTTGGCATTTTATTCGTATTGGACGATATGGCCAGCCCGGCACAGACTGCGATGCATCGGCGCACTGTCCGGTTCGCCGCTCCCCACATTCGAATGGAGATCGTCGTCATGAGAGCCGCGATGCGCCGTCGTTCAACCTTCCCTCCCAAAGCCGCATTCGTCGCACTTGCCGTCGCCGGCACGCTCGCCGCGGCCTCGCTCGCCCAGGCCGAAACCACGCTGTATGTCGCCAACGTCGGCGGCTCCAACGAGCAGCTCTATCGTCAGAAGATCATCCCGGCGTTCGAAAAGGCGCATGACGTCAAGATCGTGTACGTAGCGGGCAATTCGAGCGACACGCTCGCCAAGCTCCAGGCGCAAAAGGGCCACGAGCAGATCAACGTCGCCGTGATGGACGACGGCCCGATGTATCAGGCGATGCAACTCGGCCTGTGCGGCAAGCTCGACGACGCCCCGGTCATGAAGGACCTCTATCCGCTCGCGCACATCGGCCCGACCGCCGTGGGCGTGGGCATGGTGGCGACCGGCATCGGCTATAACGAACGGGCGTTCAAAAAGCTCGGCCTGCCCGCGCCCGATTCGTGGAAGTCGCTCGAAGACGCGCGCGTGAAGGGCAAGCTCGGCGTGCCGCCCATCACCAACACTTACGGCCTGCATACGCTCGTGATGCTCGCGCGCCTGAACGGCGGCGGCGAGAAGGACATCGACCCCGGCTTCAAGGCCATGACGAAGCAGGTCGCGCCCAACGTGCTTTCGTGGGCACCCACGCCCGGCGAAATGGACGGCCTCATGCAGTCCGGCGACGTGATCATCGCGCCTTACGGCAGCGGCCGCGCGGTGGCACTGCAAAACACCGGCTTCCCGCTCAAGTTCATCTACCCGAAGGAAGGCGGCGTGGCGCTGCAGGTGGCCGCGTGCTCCATTGCCCAGAACGCCCAGCCGCAGCTCTCGCAGCAGTTCATCCAGTTCCTGTTGACCCCCGAGGTGCAGGCGCAGCAGGCGGCGGACATCGGCCTCGGCCCCGTCAACAAGAACGTCAAGCTCACGCCTGAAGTGGCCGCGCGCGTGCCTTACGGTCCTGACCAGATCGCGAAGCTCACGGCGATGGACTGGACCACCATCAACGAGCATCGCACCGAGTGGACCGAGCGCTGGAACCGTTCGGTCGAGCGCTGATGCGCGCGCTCTCCGCCCCGCACCCAACGCACAGCGAGGACCGACGCTCATGAGCTTCCTCACCCTGCAAGGCATCTCGAAGCGCTACGGCGACTTCACGGCGATCGAGCAGCTCGACCTCTCGGTCGAGCGCGGCGAGTTTCTCTCGCTGCTCGGTCCCTCGGGTTGCGGCAAGACGACCACACTGCAGATGATCGCGGGTTTCGTCACGCCGAGCACCGGCCGCATCATGCTGGACGGCCGCGACATCACAAACGAACGGCCGGAGAAGCGCGGCATCGGCGTGGTGTTCCAAAGCTATGCGCTCTTTCCGCACATGACCGTGGCCGGCAACGTGGGCTTCGGTCTCGAGATGCAGAAGATGAAGCGTGCGCAACGCGCGGAGCGCATTGCCGAGGCGCTCGAACTCGTGCGTCTGCGCGGGCTCGACGCGCGCTACCCGAAGGAGCTGTCGGGCGGCCAGCGCCAGCGCGTGGCGATCGCCCGCGCCCTTGCGATGCAGCCCGAACTCTTGCTGCTCGACGAGCCGATGTCGAACCTCGACGCCAAGCTGCGCGAAGAGATGCATATCGAGCTGCGCGCTATCCAGAAACGCCTTGGCATCACGACCCTGCTCGTCACGCACGACCAGGTGGAAGCGATGACGATGAGCGACCGTATCGCCGTCATGCACCGCGGCACCATCGCGCAGTTGAGCACGCCGTTCGACGCTTACGAGCGCCCGGCCACACCCTTCGCTTCCACCTTCCTTGGCCGCACCAACACGCTCGCTGGCGAAGTGCTGCGCCGCAATCCGCGCTGCGCCGAGGTCGAGGTCGGCGGAACGATGCTGCACGTGCCCCATGAAGGCCGCGAGGTGGCGGGCGCCGTGAACGTGTACATCCGCCCCGAAAAAGTGCATCTGGCCAACGGCGACGCGCGCCTCAGAGGGCGTGTGACGACGCGCGTGTTCGTCGGCAATCAATGGCTGCTCGCGGTGGAAACCTCACTCGGCAAGCTCCACGTCGCACAGCCCAACCACGGCACACCGCCGCCCGAGGAAGGCCACGAAGTGGGACTCGCCTGGACCGACGACGATCTGCGCGTGCTCACGCGGGAGGGCACCCATGGCAACGCTTGACGACTCGCGCGCGGGCGCCGCGCCGTGGCTGCTCTCCGCCCCTGCGCTGCTGCTTTTTCTCGCGCTGCTGCTGGTGCCGCTTCTGCTCACCTTCGTGCTCTCGTTTCATGTTTTCAGCGACATCGCGGGTGTGCAACGCGCCTGGACCGTCACCAATTACCTGGAGGTCCTGAGCGATCCCTACTACGGCGAAATCTTCCTGCGCACTGCCGGACTCGCATTCGCCGTCACGCTGCTTTCCGTCGTGCTGGGCGTGCCCGAAACGCTGGTGCTCGCGCGCATGCGCAGACCCTGGCAGTCGGTTTGCCTGCTGATCGTGCTCGGGCCGCTGCTGATCTCGGTGGTGGTGCGAACGCTCGGCTGGCAAATCCTGCTGGGCAATAACGGCGTGCTCAACAACGCGCTGCAGGCACTCCACATCACTGACGAGCCCATTCGCCTCGTCTTCACCATGACGGGCACCATCATCGCGCTCACACACGTGCTGGTGCCGTTCATGGTGATGTCGGTCTGGGCGACGCTGCAAAAGCTCGATCCGCAGGTGGAATGGGCCGGGCGCTCGCTCGGCGCCTCGCCACTGCGCGTGTTCCGCCGCGTGATCCTGCCGCAGATCATGCCGGGCGTGCTCTCGGGTTCGATCATCGTGTTCGCGCTTTCGGCCTCCGCATTCGCCACGCCCGCGCTGATCGGCGGACGCCGCCTGAAGGTCGTCGCCACGGCCGCCTACGACGAGTTCCTCGGCACCCTGAACTGGCCGCTGGGCGCGAGCATTGCCGTGCTGCTGCTGATTGCCAACGTGGCGATTGTGATGGGCTGCAGCCGACTCGCCGAACGCCGTTTCAAGCACATCTTCGACTGACGGGGCCCCGCCATGAAACGCAACGGATTCCTCGGGCTCGCGTTCAACGCGCTCTTTCTCGCCTTCATGCTCGCGCCGATCGTCGTGGTGCTGCTCGTGGCCTTCACGGACAAGGGCTATATCTCGATGCCGTTCGACGGCGCCTCGCTGCGCTGGTTTCGCGCGATCTGGCTGAATGGCGACATCGTCTCGGCTTTCTGGCTCTCGGTGCGCCTCGCGTTCGCCGCGGCCACCATCGGCGTGGCGCTCGCGGTGCCCGCCGCGCTCGCCATCGCGCGCTACCGTTTTCCGGGCCGCGGCGCGCTGGTGAGTTTTTTCCTCTCGCCGATGATGATTCCTGCCGTGGTGCTCGGCATCGCATTCCTGCGCTTTCTCTCGCTGCTCAACCTGAATGGGTCGTTCTGGGCGCTCGTCGCCGCCCACGTGGTGATCGTGCTGCCGTATGCGCTGCGTCTCGCGCTTTCTTCGGCGGTCGGCCTCGATCGCGACGCCGAGCGCGCGGCGCTTTCCTGCGGTGCGAGCCGCTTCACGGCATTCCGCCGCGTAGTACTGCCGATGATCCGCACGGGCGTGGCGGGCGGCTGGGTGCTGTCGTTCATCCAGAGCTTCGACGAGCTCACCATGACCATTTTCGTCGCGACGCCAGGCACCACCACGCTGCCCGTCGCCATGTACAACCAGATCGCGCAGACGATCGATCCGCTCGTCACCTCTGTGTCGGCGGTGCTGATCGTCGGCACGATCCTGCTGATGCTGCTGCTCGATCGCATGGTCGGGCTGGACCGCATCCTGATCGGAGAATCCCGATGACACAAAACTCCACCGCGAGCCCCGACGTGCTCGTGATCGGCGGCGGCCTCGTCGGCTCCGCCGTGGCCTACGGGCTCGCCCGCGAAGGCGCGCGCGTGACCGTGCTCGACGAGGACGACGGCGGCTTTCGCGCCTCGCGCGGCAACTTCGGCCTCGTCTGGATTCAGGGCAAGGGTTACGGCCTTTCGCCCTACGCGCGCTGGTCGCGCAGCTCGGCGCAGCGGTGGCCGCTGCTCGCGCAAAGCCTCGCCGACGAGGCGCGCGTGGACGTCGCGCTACGCCAGCCTGGCGGCTTTCACATCTGCTTCTCGGACGAAGAACTCGCCGAGCGCCACAAACGGCTGTCCACCCTGCAGGCCGAGATCGGCGATTATCCGTTCGAACTGCTAAATCATTCCGAACTGCGCGAGCGGCTGCCTGGCATCGGGCCCGCGGTCGTTGGCGCGAGCTATACGCCGATGGACGGCCACGTCAACCCGCTCAAGCTGCTGCGCGCGCTGCACGTCGCCATGCAGCGGCGCGGCGTACGGCTCGTCTCGGGCGAGCGCGCCGAGCGTATTGCCGCCGGGCCGGGCGGGTTCAGCGTGCAAGGGCGGCGCGGCGTGTATCACGCTGCACGCGTCGTGCTCGCGGCCGGCCTCGGCAACCGTGCGCTCGCGCCGCACGTGGGCCTCAATGCCCCCGTTGCGCCCAATCGCGGCCAGGTACTCGTGAGCGAGCGCGTCGAGCCGTTTCTGCGCTATCCGACCATCAATGTGCGGCAGACCGACGAAGGCACGGTGCAGTTCGGCGACTCGATGGAAGAAGCCGGCTTCAACGACTTCACCACCACGCCGATCCTGCGCCAGATCGCGGCGCGCGGCGTGCGCGCGTTTCCCATGCTCGCCCATGTGCGGCTCGTACGCATGTGGGCCGCGCTGCGCGTGTACAGCCCCGATGGCTTTCCGATCTACGACCAGTCCGAGGCGCATCCGGGTGCCTTCGTCGTCACCTGCCATAGCGGCGTGACGCTCGCCGCGGCCCACGCGCTGCGCATCGCGCCGTGGATCACGGGCGGCCCGATGCCCGCCGAACTGCCCGCTTTCTCCGCGCGCCGCTTCGCGACCGACGCGGCTGCCGAACCGATCCTCGCTCACTAATCCCGCCATGACAGCCCAATCTCCCCAGGCGCCCGCGCCGCTGTTCAAGACACTCTCCGACGCCGAAACGCGCGTCGATATCTGGTTCAACGGCCAGCCGCTGTCCGTGCCCGCCGACCGCTCCGTCGCCGCCGCGCTGCTTGCCGCGGGCGTATCGCGCTTTCGCGCGACGCCCGTTTCGGGTGCGCCGCGCGCGCCGTTCTGCATGATGGGCGCGTGTTTCGAATGCCTCGTGGAGATCGACGGCGTGCCGAGCCGCCAGAGCTGCATGGTGCCCGTGCGCGCGGGCATGCAGATCCGCTCGCAGGAAGGCGCGCGGGACTTGCCGCCCGAACCCGGCGCAAATGCCGACACGCTCGAGGAGAACGCTCATGCCCGGTGATTATCAAGGCGATGCCAGAGCCGATTTCAATGCGCAAGCCGTCGATGTCGTCGTGATCGGCGCCGGTCCCGCCGGGATGAGCGCGGCCACCCGTTCGGCGCACGCCGGACTCTCAGTGGTCCTGATCGATGAGCAGGACGCCGTGGGCGGCCAGATCTATCGCGCGATAGGCCGCGCCGACGCGCGCCGCAAGGAGATACTGGGCCCCGACTACGCGGCGGGCGACGCCATCGTCCAGGCGTTCGCGCGCTCCGGCGCGCAGCATGTCGCCCATGCCTCCGTCTGGCAGGTCACGCGCGAACATGCCGTTCACTACCTCAAGGACGGCAAAGTAGGCAGTTTCCAGGCCAAGCGCGTGATTCTCGCGAGCGGCGCGCTGGAGCGGCCGTTTCCCATTCCGGGCTGGACCCTGCCCGGCGTGCTCACGGCGGGCGCCGCGCAGATCCTGCTCAAGAGCGCGGGCGAGGTGCCCGCCTCGCCGCCCGTGCTCGCGGGCTGCGGGCCGCTGCTCTACCTGCTCGGCTGGCAATACGTCCGGGCAGGCGTGCCGATTCGCGCGCTCGTCGACACCACGCGCCACGAAGACCGCTGGCGCGCGAAACGCCACCTGCTTGCCGCGCTGCGCTCTTGGCCGTTCCTGAGCAAAGGCCTGCATCTGATCCGCACGCTGCGCGAGGCCAAGGTTCCCATTTTCGAAGCCGCCGACGACCTCGCCGTGGAAGGCCACCAGGGCAGCGACGGCGTGCAGCGCGCCGCTGCACTCACGTTCACGTCGCAAGGCCGCGCGCACCGCGTCGAGGCCGATGTGATCCTGCTGCATCAGGGCGTGGTACCCAACACGCAGTTCACGCAGGCGCTGCGCGCTACGCATCGCTGGGACAACGGGCAGCTTTGCTTCACACCGCAAACGGATGCATGGGGCGAACTCGACGTGCCCGGCATCTTCGTGGCCGGCGACGGCGCGGGCATCGGCGGGGCCCAGGCCGCGGCGCAGCAGGGCGTGCTCGCGGCGCTCGCCGCCGCCGCACAGCAAGGCTCGATCGATTCAGCCACGCGCGATCGCGAGGCGGCCTCCCATCGCGCGGAACTCGAGCGCGTGATGCGCATCCGCCCGTTCCTCGACAGCCTCTACCGCCCGCGTGACGCAAACCGCATCCCCGCCGACAGCACCATCGTCTGCCGCTGCGAAGAAGTGACGGCGGGCGAGTTGCGCGGCTTCGTCGGCCTCGGCTGCCTCGGCCCGAACCAGGCGAAGTCGTTCGGCCGCTGCGGCATGGGCCCCTGCCAGGGCCGCATGTGCGGCCTTACCGTGACCGAAGTGATCGCCGAGGCGCGCAAGGTGCCGCCAGCCGAGGTGGGCTACTACCGCATCCGCCCGCCGATCAAGCCGCTCACGCTCGGAGAACTCGCCGGTGAATGACGCCCGAACTCCTCCCACGAGCGCCGTGCAGGAAGCGGATGTGCTCGTGATCGGCGGCGGCCTGCACGGTTCGAGCAGCGCCTTTCACATGGCGCGGCGCGGCGCGAGCGTGATCGTTCTCGAAGCCGACTACGTGGGCCGACATTCGTCGGGCGTGAACGCGGGCGGTGTGCGCACGCTCGGCCGCCCGCTCCCCGAGATTCCGCTTGCGCTCATGTCGCGCGAAATCTGGCACGCGCTACCCGACAGCGTCGGCGACGACGGCGGCTTCGTTCCTTCCGGACAACTGAAGATTGCCGAGACCGAGGCCGAACTGGAAGAGTGCCGCGAGCGCGTCGCGCTGCTCGAATCGCACGGTTTCACGCACGAAAAGCTGATCGACCGCGAAACGGTGCTCGAACTCGAACCGGCACTGGCGAAGCACGTGACGGGCGGCATCTGGGTCGAGCACGACGGCTATGCGCTGCCCTTTCGCACCACCACGGCGTTTCGCCTCGCCGCGCAAAAGCACGGCGCGCGCTTCTACGAAGGCACGGCGGTCACGCACATCGAGCCGCGCTGCGAGCGCTGGATCGCACGAACCCCGCGCGGCGCCTTTGCCGCGCGCAAGCTGCTCGTCACGGCGGGCGCGTGGTCGGGCGAACTGGCGCGCCAGGCCGGCGAGCCTGTGCCCGTTTATCCCGAGGGTCTGATGTTGATGGTTACGCACCGCGTAGCGCCCTTCTGCCGCGCGACGCTCGGCGCAACCGGACGGCCGCTTTCGTTCAAGCAGTTCGACAACGGCACCGTGGTGATCGGCGGCAAGCTGATCGGCATCGCAGATCTGCCGGGGCGGCACGGCGAAGTCGATTTCATGCGGCTCGTGAAAAGCGCACAGACCGTCGTCGATCTGTTTCCGCATCTGCGCCATCTGGGCGTGAACCGCGCATGGGCCGGTGTGGAAGCGTTCACGGCCGACTCGCTGCCGATCATCTCGGCGAGCCGGCGTGCCGCGAATCTGTACTACTCGTTCGGCTATTGCGGCAGCGGCTTTCAACTCGGGCCCGCGTGCGGGAAGCTCGTTTCCGAACTCGTGCTCGACGGCGCGCCTTCGCTCTCGCTCGATGCGTTCGCGATCGACCGCTTCGAGCGCCCCGCGGTGCAGGCGCCGCTAGCCGGCGTCGCCGCGCACTGACGCCTTCGATTCCCTCACCCTGTCTCGCCATTACGGCGAAGGAGCTTGCAGACACATGAACGATATTGTTCGTATCGAAACCAATCAGCGCATGAGCCGAGTCGTGAAAGCCGCCGGGCTCGTGTTCGTGGGCGGCCAGACGTCGGCCGATCCGTCGCCCGACGTGAAAGTCCAGACCGCTGCCGTGCTCGCGAAAATCGATGGCTTTCTCGCCAAGGCCGGCATCGACAAGACGCGGCTCGTCTCCGCGCAGGTCTGGCTTGCGGATATCGCGCGCGACTTCGCCGGCATGAACGAGGTGTGGGACGCGTGGGTGCCCGAAGGTTGCGCGCCCACACGCGCGACAGTGCAGGCGCAACTGGCTTCGCCGCAACTGCTCGTGGAGATCGCGGTCGTGGCGCTGGCCTAAGCGCCGTGTGAAGCTGCCGGCGCCGCCGTGAAAGCGCGTCGACAGCCTCAGTCGAGCAACCGTAAAGCGACGGGGGCACGACATCGCGCGCACGCTGTAAGCGCAAGTTCACGTTCGCGCGGCACAATGGCGAACCCACCCGAACTTAGAGGAGCGCGCGATGGCCCTTCCTTACGGCTACGTCAAGGCGAAAATTGTTTCCGCGCCGCAGTTGAAGGCCACGCGGCGGCCACACGAAGTCCAGTATCACCTGCACTTCGGTGTGACGGTCAACGGCACGCGCTGGGACATCGCTGTGAACGTCGGCACCACGGACGCGGATGACCTGCTCAAGTACAAGCTCGTGTTCGACTTCAACCACAACGTGCTGACCACGCTCGAGGGCGCGGCCGAAGGCTCGACCGATCTCACGGGCACCGAAGCGCTGCCGGCCATCGACTTCGAGCGCAGCGACTTTCTCGCCAATACGGGCGCATGGCGCAACAGCGATGTCATGGACGGCTCCGACCAGGTGGAGCCCGTCGCCTCGCTGCAGCGCCTTCTGTTGCGCGCGCAACAATCGTCGCTCGACGTCTACGTGTTCGGCCGCTTCTACAGCGAAGGCGACGGCATCCACGACGTCCACATGAACCAGGGCTCGAAGGGCGAGTTCATCCACAAGGCCGGCAACGACGCGAACGACCACAACGACATCTGGCAGGACGGCGCGCTGCTCGTGGACCTGGGCGACCCCGAATGGGCGTTGTATGTGGCGGCGTTCGATCAGCAATACGTGCCCACCGACAATCTCGGCAACCCCACGCCAGATTCGCAGCCGATTTCGTAAAACGGCAAGCGGGCGCATGCCGGAATCCCGCCATGCGCCCGCTCGTTGAAGCGAATCGACCGTTTAGAAGTCGATCTTCGCGTTGAGGCTGACCGTGCGCGGATCGCCCGGTGCGATGTAATCGGAATACTGGAACATCCAGTAACGGCGATTCGTGATGTTGTCGATGGCCGCGCGCAGCGTCACGTCGTGGCCGCCAATGCGGGTGAAGTAGTTCGCGCCCACGTTCACGAGCATGTAGCCGCCCGTTTCGAGATTGTTGGCTGGGCGCACCTGCGTGCTGCCCGTGAACTTCGCATCCGCGCCAAGCTGCAGGCCTTGCACGTAAGGCACGTCGTAAGTCACGCGGCCCGCGGCGACGAAGGTCGGCGCGCCAGCCACACGATTGCCGTTGTACGACTGTCCCTTCGCGTACCACGTGTCGAGCAGCGTGACGCTGCCTGCGACCTGCCAGCTTCGGCCGAGCCGCACGCTCCCGGCCGCCTCGACACCTTCGTAAATCGAATTGCCGTCCTGCACGTAGACGTTGTCGGCGTTCGCGTAGGCCGCGCCGCGCTCGATGCGGAACAGGGCCGCCGTTGCGCTCCAGCGCTCGTGTTCGCTCTTGATGCCAATTTCATACTGACGCGAGCGCAGCGGACGCAGCATCGCGCCGCCGTTCGCGTAGATGCTGTCCACGATCGCGCCCTGCTCCAGCGCCTCGACGTAGCTCGCGTACAGCGTCGTGTTCGGCTCGAGCTTGTACATGAGCGCGAAGGTCGGCGTGAGCACGCCGTTCTGGCTGTACTGGGACGTCTTTTCGCCCGTGGTTGCGTAGTTGTTCTGACTATAGTTCGTGTAACGCAGGCCAGCGAGCACCGACCAGCGGCTCGTGATCTGCATCGTGTCGCTCACGAACGCCGAAGCCTGCGTGATGTCGCTCGTACGGTAGGTTTCGAGCCCGCCGCCCGAATAGAAGCGCCACGGGTTGGGCTGATACAGATTGCCGCTACCGAGCACCGTATAGATCGAGTTCAACGCGTAGTTGTTGGTCTGGTGCTGGTATGCGCCGCCAATCACGAGTTGATGCGTGAACGGCCCGGTCTTCACCTTGCCTTCGAACATGCCCTGCCAGTAAACGTCCTGATGGGCTTCGTCGCCGTTCCAGCGCGCGTCGGTGTAGTCGCCTGCCTGGTTGAGCAGCGTGAGCGTACTCTCGTTGCGGTCGCGCGCCGACTTGCTGTAGCTGCCCGAGGTGGTGAACGACCAGTCGGGCGTGATCTGGTAGCGCACGCCCGCCGTGTAGAGCTGCAGGTTGGTGTTGATGTGCTGGTCGGTGCCGCCGAGCAGGTTGCTGCCGCCGCTGATCACCGCGGGCAGGCTCGACGCCGTGTAGCTGCCCGTGTAGATCGCGGGCGTCTGGCCGCTGGAACGGATCGTCTGGTAGAGCGCGTTGAACCATACCTGCAGGTCGCGCGTGAGCTGGCCGTCGAGTGCGAGCGAAACCGAGTTGCGGTTGATATCGCCGGCGTTATAGGTCTTGCCCGCTTCCTTCGTGTAATTCAGGCGCGCGCCGAACATGTCGTCCGGGCCGAATCGGCGGCTCAGGTCGACGTGCGTGCTCAGCACGCCGTCCATGCGATAGCCCACGTCGAGGCTCGTGACCGGGTCCTTTTCCGGCCGCTTCGTCACGTAGTTGACGAGGCCGCCCGGCTGCGCGAACCCGTACATGAAGCCGCCCAGGCCCTTGAGCAGTTCCACGCGCTCCAGTTGCTCGTAGGGCATGGTGATGCCGTACGAGATGAACGGATTGCCGTCGATGCGAAAGCCGTTTTGCCAGTCCACCGGCAAACCGCGAATGGTGATGTAGGTGGCCCACGCGTTATAGGCGTTGCTGTTGTTGGTGACCGAGGCGTCGCCGGCAAACACATCGCCGAGCTTGTAGACCTGGCGCTCGGCCAGATTCTCGCCCGTCACGACCGTGGTCGAGAACGGCGTGTCGAGCTGCGAGCGCGTGCCGAGCGCGCCGCTGTTCACCGGCGTGTTCAGGTTCAGCGGCGAATCGGCGACCTGGCTTGCGCTCACCTTCACGGCGGGCAGCGCCTGCTCCGTGCCGGCCGTACCGGTTATGGCGGCTCGAGGCAGTACCTTCTGGGTTGTGCTTGCCGCGGCGCTGTCCTGCGTCGATGTTTGGGCGACAGCGGCCTGAGCCGTCGCGAAAGTAAGCCAGGCCGCAATATGCAACGGTCGCGGCAGCGTGCGTCGCGCTTGCCGCGCGTGTTCTCGGTTGTTCATGTCGTTTTGGAAGGGTCGTCTCGCCAGTGCTGGCCGGATACTTCAATGAGAAGCATTCTCATTTTCACTGGCGGGCGATATTAACAAACCCTTACGACTTTTCCTAGAACCCGCGACTCATTCGTCGGATTTGAGGGATTCCCTCGAAATAGTGCTCAAAACGGACGCCAGGCGGCCCGACCATGTCCATTTCGCGCAAGAATCACCGAAAATCGTCTGGATTGGACCGAAGTACGAACGTAGCGCGCTCGCGCCCGGCTTGCTGCTGTGCGTAATGCCCGCGCCTGGAAATACGCTAAGTCGCGTCATAAAATACCCAGTCAGTGCATTCACGTGGTGACCGCGTATGAGACACGCTACGTTCCCCGTGCTGATCGTTCTGGCTTCGGTCCCGGCCGCATGGGCCATGGGCTTCGCCGCAGCGAACGAAATCACGGATCTGCCCTCTCCCCAGAGCGTGGCGCCTGCCACGCTACATTGGCCTCCCGCCTCGCCCTCGTCCATCCCGCCGGGCATTTCGCGCGCCGCGTTGCATACGGGGCCCCAGAAAGACGACAAGTCGTATTTCGAAGCGCTCCCGGGCGGCGATAAAAAGCTCGACGATAACGGCGACGGCGCCCGCTTGCGCGGCGATCGTTTCCACTGGCAGCAGCCCTAGCGCCTGTTCACGCGATGTATGCTTGCGCCTGTTCAGCCCAGCACGCTTGCAATCTTACGATATTCAGCTTTCCTGATTATATTTGCCGGCCGCCAGAATGAACTGGCGGCTCTCTGCTGATGCGCGTGCTTACGCTTTCACAGCCGGCGCGTGTGGCGGTGCGACCGCTGGCGGTTGTCCCGATGCAGGCGCTGGCGCATGCCCCGGATAGACGACGATCACAGGCCCCGGCATTGCCCATGCGGGCACCGCGAACAGCACAGGCATCGGTGTGGGCATCGCGAATTCACCGCTGAATGCCGCCTGCTGGAACTGCTGCATCTGGGCCTGCATGGCCCACATCTGCATGGTCATCGCGCGCATCTGCTGCAGCGCCCACGCGGGCGGCGGTCCGCCGCTGCTGCTCTGAACCTGAATGCTACTGGCGCCGTTCGGGCTATGCCAGCTCCACGTGCTGATCTTGACCGGGCCAGCAGAGGTCTGGACCACATGGGTCTCGCCTTGAGCCGGAACGAGGTGGCCGTCGACGTTGACGAAAAGCGGCTGGGCCGCCAATGCGAGGGCCGGTGCGCACACCAGTGCGGCCGCCGCCATAGCAGTGCGAAAACGCATCTCATCCTCCATTGTTCGAGCCTCCACGCGCGGTTTGCGCCGGGAGGCGTCTTTTACTATGTCGAGCGAGAATTAAAATTCGCTTAAAACGCGCCGGTGCCTTTGCATAAATCCACGATTAAGAATCCGTGCGCCAGACCGTCGACGAAAGATTCGGCATGTTGGGCGTGGTGATGCCGAGCGGCACGCTCACCGAACGCATGGGGCTCATGACGCTCGCCACGCTGAGCAAGCTCGATCTCAAACCCGGCGCGCCCGTGATGAAGCTCACGATCGATTCGGGCCAGATGTATTCAGGCGAGGTGGCGGGCAATGTCGTGGCAACACCGTCGTTCAAGTTCATGCCTGCGCCGGCACCTTGATCGCCTCGCGGCCATTCACGCTTATTTGGCGAACAGCTGGCCGATGTCCTTGAAGGCCTTGAATTCGAGCGCGTTGCCGCACGGGTCGAGGAAGAACATCGTGGCTTGCTCGCCCACCTGCCCCTTGAAGCGCACGTAAGGTTCGATCACGAACTTCACGCCGAAGGTCTTGAGGCGCTCGGCCAGCGCCTCCCAGTCGCTCCAGCTCAGCACGACGCCGAAATGCGGCACCGGTACGTCGTGGCCGTCCACGGGGTTCGTGTGCGCATGGTCCTGCGAAGCCGTTTTCGGGTGCTCGTGAATCACGAGCTGGTGGCCGAAGAAGTCGAAATCGACCCACTGCGCGCTGGAGCGCCCCTCTGCCAGCCCGAATACGCGGCCGTAGAAGTCGCGCGCGGCGGCGAGGTCATAAACGGGAATGGCGAGGTGAAAGGGGGAAAGCGACATGCGTATCTCCACTGTCTTCGAACGTGATCTCGCCATGGTAGACAGGCCGAAGTAAAAACAAAATCAATATATAATTTTCTGATTCACAAATATCGTTTATGAATGATACGCGAACTCAGAACCCTCGTTGCCGTGGCGAGAGAAGGCACGTTCGCCGCGGCGGGACAGAAGATCGGCCTGACCCAGGCCGCCGTCAGCGCACAAATGCAGCGCCTCGAGGCGGAGCTGGGCTTCGCGCTGTTCGACCGAGAGGGGCGCAACGCGCGTCTGAACGCGATGGGCCAGCAGATCCTCGCCCAGGCGCACGAAGTCATCAGGCTCTATGAAAACCTGAGTTCGAGCGCGGCGGGTCCCGCGGCGACAGAGCGCGTCACGCTCGGCGCAATCGCTTCCGTGCAGCGCGCGCTGGTGCCGGAGGCGCTTGGCGAATTCCACCGCCGCTGTGCCGGCTGCCGCACGCGTGTGATCCCCGGCGTTTCGATGGAGCTTCACAATCTCGTGGATGCGGGCGAAATCGACATGGCGGCCATCATCCGGCCACCCTTCGCACTGCAAAGCGATTTGCGCTGGACCACGCTCGCGCGCGAGCCGTTCCGGCTCATCGTGCCGCGCCATGTGAAAGGCCACGACTGGGCCGAACTGCTGGCGACGCAACCCTTCATCCGCTACGATCGGGCATCGTTTGGCGGACGCCAAGTAGACCGCTTCCTGCGCCGCATGCACTACACCGTGCAGGACCTGAGCGAACTCGACGAACTGGAAGCCATCGTCGGCCTCGTTGCGAACGGCGTGGGCGTCGCGCTGGTGCCGCAAACGTCGGCGTGGCGGCGCTGGCCTGCCAAAGTGCGCGCAATCGATCTCGGGCAGCACACGTTCCACCGCGACGTCGGCCTCGTGCATCGCGCGCCGGGCACGCTGAGCGACCCAGCGCGCCTGCTGATCCAGCTGCTCGAATCGCGCGCCCGCGAGCAACAGCCAGCGGACGAGCCGCAATGAACCCATCATGCCTTGCAGGCCCACCGGAGAAACACACGTGAGCGCCCCCGAGCAATTGATTTTTCTGCCCGGCGCCTCGGGCAACAAGGCCTTTTGGCAACCGCTGTCCGATCGCCTCGCCACGCCGGCAGCGCGCCGCTTCGTAGGTTATCCAGGTTTCGGCGGCGAACCGGTGGACCCGGCAATCGCCAGCATCGACGCCATCGTGCAGCGCGTGCTGGCCATGCTCGATCGGCCCACGGCGTTGATCGCCCAGTCGATGGGCGGCGTCATCGCCGTGCGCGCGGCGCTCGAGAAGCCGCAATTCGTCACGCATCTGGCGCTCTCGGTCACGTCCGGCGGCATCGACAGCGACACGAGCGCCTTCCCGGAGTGGTTCGTCTCGTTCCATACTGACCTTTCGAACCAGATCGCCAGCATCACCCAGCCGGCCCTGCTGCTTTGGGGCGACAACGATCCCTTGAGTCCCGTCGCGGTCGGCGAGCGGCTCAACGCCCTGCTCGCCAATTCCGCGCTGCACGTGGTGCGCGGCGGCGAGCATGATCTCGCGAGCGTCCACGCACAAGCGTTGGCGCCGCTCGTGGATACCCATTTGATGGCGGACTGACCGGATGCATGGCGGGACGGGCGGCAGTCGTTTCAACCAAATTCGTCGAAAAATACATTAAATATAACTGGACGAAAATCAATACGATTGCACAAACTACTAGACCGTCGCCGTCCAACCCACAGGAACGCCTATGCCGCGCCCCATCGTCGCCCGCATTCAACCCGACGCCATCCGTCACAACCTGCAGCTGGCGAAACAAAGTGCCGCCGGCTCGCGCGCCTTCGCCGTGATCAAGGCCAATGCATACGGACACGGCATCGAGCGCATCTATCCGGCGCTCGCGGGCGCCGACGGCATCGCCCTGCTCGACCTCGATGAAGCCGTGCGCGTGCGCGAACTGGGCTGGACCAAACCCCTGCTGCTGCTCGAAGGCGTGTTCGAACCCGCCGACATCGAGCTGGCCGCAACGTACCGGCTCACTGTGGCCGTGCATTGCGACGAGCAACTCGATCTCCTCGCGGCAGCGAAGCCGCAGCATCCCATCGATATCCAGCTGAAGATGAACTCGGGGATGAACCGCCTGGGTTTCCGTCCCCATGCGTATCGCGCCGCGTGGGAGCGCGCACGCGCGATTCCGTCGATCGGCGCGATCGGCCTCATGACGCACTTCGCGAACGCCGACGACGGCCACATCGACTGGCAGCTCGACACCTTCGACGCGGTGGTGCAGGACCTTCCCGGCGAGCAGTCGGTGTCGAATTCGGCAGGCGTGCTCTGGCACCCGCGCGCGCATCGCGACTGGGTGCGCCCCGGCACGATCCTTTATGGCGCGTCGCCCACGGGCGTGGCGCGGCACGTGGAAGGCTTCGGCCTGCGCGCGGCCATGACGCTCACGAGCCGCATCATCGGCGTGCAAACGCTCGCGCCGCAGGAAACCATCGGCTATGGCCGCACCTTCGAGGTCGACCGGCCCATGCGCGTCGGCGTGGTGGCGTGCGGCTATGCGGACGGGTATCCGCGCCACGCGCCCACCGGCACGCCGATTGCCGTGGATGGCGTACGCACGCGCGTGGTCGGGCGCGTCTCGATGGACATGCTGACGGTCGATCTCACGCCGTGCCCGCAAGCGGGCATCGGTTCGAGCGTCGAACTGTGGGGCGACCACGTGCGCGTCGACGAGGTGGCCGAAGCGTCGGGCACCATCGGCTATGAGCTGATGTGTGCACTCGCGCTGCGCGTGGCGGTGGTCGTGGCCGACGGCGCAGATACGTCCCGCGCAGCGCGAACGAGCGGCGAGCGCGTAGCAGCCTGACGCCGCCGAAAAAGCTCGCTGACGAAATTTCGTCAAACTTCCGGTTGAGCCCCGGCCTTGCGTCACCTATTTTTGTGTTGACACGCGCAGCGCACCGCACGCCGCACGCCGCGCGCTGCCAACACTTCAAGGAGACACTCGTGGCCGACCAGGAGACTCACGCCTACGCGCCGCATCATGCGGACTACCGGCTCATCGGCGGTGCAGGCGAACGCGCGCGCGCAGCGGGCCTCGTCAACGCGGACTGGTACCGGTGCGCCGTGCCGCGCCCCGTGATGAAGCAGTTGATGCAGCGCAGCGACGCGCGCGCCATACGCGACACCGTGATCTGGTATGCGGCCATCGTCGCGAGCGGCGTGCTCGCCGGGTTCCTCTGGCACGCGCATTCGTGGTGGGCCGTACCCGCGTTTCTCCTCTACGGCACGCTCTATTGCAGTCCCGCCGATTCGCGCTGGCACGAAGCGGGTCACGGCACCGCATTCAAAACGCGCTGGATGAACGACGCGCTCTATCAGATCGCTTCGTTCCAGGTATTCCGCTGCGCGACGATCTGGCGTTGGAGCCACGCGCGCCATCACACCGACACGCTGGTGGTTGGCCGCGATCCCGAGATCGCCGCGCCGCGCCCCACCGACTGGCTCTCGCTCGCCCTCAACATCTTCGCGCTCAAGCACGCCTCGCGCGAGTTGCCGCGCATGATCTCCGCTGCGTGCGGACGCCTCGGCGAGGAAGAACAAAGCTTCGTGCCCGCCTCTGAATGGCCCAAGGCCATTCGCGAAGCGCGCCTGAGCCTGCTCGTGTACGCAATCGCGATTGGCGCCTGCATCGGCTTTCGCACCATCCTGCCGCTGCTTTATATCGGCCTGCCGAGCCTCTACGGCGCGTGGCTTTATCTCTACTTCGGCCTCACGCAGCACGCCGGCATGCCCGAGAACGTGCTCGACCACCGGCGCAACTGCCGCACGGTAATGATGAATCCCGTATTCCGCTTTCTCTACTGGAACATGAATTATCACGTCGAGCATCACATGTTTCCGATGGTTCCTTTTCACGCGCTGCCGCGCCTGCACGAAGTCGTGAAAACGGACATGCCGCCGCCTTATCGCAGCAGCCTTGCCGCCTACGCGGAAATCATTCCCGCGCTCGTGCGGCAAACACGCGACCCCTACTATCACGTGGCGCGCCCGGTACCGGGCCACGCCGAAGCCTGAGCCGTTGCGCACACAACGTTCAATATCAATCTGGAGACACTTCATGGCCCAATGGATCGACGCAGCCGCACTCGACGATATCGAAGACGAAGACGTCATGCGCTTCGACCACGGCGGACGCACCTTTGCGATCTACCGCGTGGAAGATCAGGTCTACGCGAGCGACGGGCTCTGCACACATGAACATGTGCACCTGAGCGACGGGCTCGTCATGGGCCATGTGATCGAATGTCCGAAGCATAATGGCCGCTTCGACGTGCGTGACGGCAAACCGCTTTGTGCACCGGTATGTGAGAAGCTCGCCACGTACCCGGCCAGGGTCGAAGACGGACGAATTTATATTGAAGTGTGATGCACCGAAACCTTGCAAAGGGAAGCGAAAAAAAACGCGCAAACGTTAGCGTGGCACTCGCCGATCATTATGGTGTATTAAACAAGCCAACTTAGGCGCTTACTCTCGTCCATGTAACGAGAATGTCATAAATAGCCATTAGCGTGCTGATTCTCCATATTAATCGGAATGGATAGTCATGCACCCCGCGCTCGCGCAGTTTCGTCGTCCGGGTCTTCCCGTAGGCCCGCGCAGCGCCGGAGAACTGGCTCTGGAAGTGCCCGCCATCGACGCTTCGGATTCGAATTCTCTCGTCATGGAGATTTTCTATTCGAGGCGCGACATGGCCAGTCTCGCGGTGACCGAAAACGATCGCCCCATCGGGCTCATCAACCGCGATATTTTCATGTCGCAAATGAGCAAGCCGTTTCATCGCGAGCTATACGACAAAAAGAGCTGCATCGCGTTCATGGACAAGGAACCATTGATCGTCGACGCGGCCATGAGCATCGAGGCGCTCACGTTCAAAACCGTTGAAGTCGGCGAAAAGGCGCTGGTCGACGGTTTCATCGTGACGCGCGAAGGCCGCTTCGCTGGCGTGGGCAACGGCTTGCGCCTGCTGTCCATCGTCGCGGAGATGCAGGCGGAAAAGAATCGGCAGATCATGCAGAGCATTGAGTATGCGAGCGTGATCCAGCAAGCCATGCTGCGCGCCTCGCGCGAGACGCTTGCGACCATGTTGCCCGATGCCGCGCTCGTCTGGGAACCGCGCGACGTGGTGGGCGGCGACTTCTACCATTTCGCTGCGTTCGCCGACGGCTGGTTCGGCGCGGTGGCCGATTGCACGGGGCACGGCGTGCCCGGCGCGTTCATGACCTTGCTGGCCTCGGCGTCGCTCTCGCAGGCGCTCGAACAGATCGGCCCACGCAGCCCTTCCGCGTTGCTGGCAGCCGTCAATCGCAATGTGAAGGGCCTGCTCGGGCAAATCAACGGCGCGGGCGACGCCCCGCAGTCCAACGACGGTCTGGACGCCGCGTTCTTCTGGTTCGACGCCGCCAGCCAGGTGCTCCACTTTGCGGGTGCGCGCGTCGCGCTGCATGTATTGCGTGCGGACGCTCAACAGTTCGAAAGCATAGCCGGCGACCGCATGGGCGTGGGCTATGTCGACAGCCTCGCCGATTACACGTGGACCCAGCACGCCGTCGCCCTACCGCACGGCAGCCTGCTGTTCGTTTCCACGGATGGTCTGACCGATCAGATTGGCGGCCCGCGCAAGATCGCGTTCGGCAAACGCCGGACGCTCGACCGGATTCTCGCTGAGCGCGAGAGCGCTTCTTCTTTCATCTGCGCACGCCTGCTCGAAACCTTTGCCGAATGGCAAGGCTCGCAAGCGCGCCGCGACGACGTCACGCTTTTCTTCGCACGAGTTTGAGGTAGTTCACCAATATGTCTGGAATTCTGGATCAAAACTGCTGCTTCTTCGAAATCGCACAGAAGCGCAGTTTGCTCTTCTATCACAAAGGCTATTTCTCGCACAGCATCGTCGCGGCGATGAGCGAGGTCGTCAAGCTGCAACTGGAAGTGGCGGGACTGAGCTCGTCCACGCGCAGAAAGATCTTCTCCTCGTTCATCGAGCTTTCGCACAATATCGTGCACTACTCGTGCGAGGCGCTATCGGAAGATCAAGGCCAGGGCGGCGCAATACGCGAAGGCGCGATGTGCATTTCCGCCGAAGGCGAGCGCCACCTCATGGTATGCGTGAATCCCATCGCCACGGCGGCCGTGGACGACTTGCGCAAGAAGCTGGAGCCGCTGCGCAACATGTCGATCGAAGAAATCAAGCAGGCCTACAAGATGTCGCTGCGCGCCGACACGCCTGCCGATAGCAAAGGCGCGGGACTGGGTTTTCTGACGATGGCGCGCGACGCCAGTGCGCCGCTCGAATTCGCGTTTCATCCACGCGAAGACGATACGGGCACCACACTGTTTTGCCTCAAGACCATCATCTGACCAGGGCACGCGTACAAAATGGAAAACCTTTTTATCGCCGCCACGGCAACGTCGCCGGAAATCGACTTCCGCTTCGACGAAAACGTGCTGTCACTGCGAGGCGAATCGTATCCCGAGAATGCCGCCGCGTTTTATGCGCCGATCATCGAGCGGCTCAATCTCTGGCTCAAGGATTGCGAAAACGCCGCGATCACGGTCGAGGTCACGCTCACCTACTTCAACAGCTCGAGCACGAAAATGCTGTTCAGCGTGTTCGACGCCCTGGATCGCGCCGCGGCGGGCAACCAGGTGCAGGTGAACTGGTATCGCGACGAAGAAGACGAAACGATCCTCGAATTCGGCGAGGAACTGCAAACCGACTTCACCGCAATCAAGTTCAATGATTGCCCGGTTGCAACGTGAGGATGCTTTGAGGACGACGCGCGTGGAAACGACTGGCTTGCGGGACGCAATGAAGGATCACTACCTCGATCTGTTCCGCAGCGAAAGCGAGGCGCTGGAGCGGGCCCGGATGATTGCCGAGGCTCCGGAGGCGTACGCGCACAGTCATCGCGAGGCGCTCATCGAGCTGATCCATCACTACGAGCGCCTGATGCGCGAAACGCGCCGCCTGATCGGGCGCAGCGATCGCGCCGAGCGCGAAATGCAGGCGCTCACGCAGCAACTGCAATATCGCGCGACGCACGACGCGCTGACCGGCGTGCTCAATCGCAGCGCCGTGATCGAACGCACGGTGAAGGCGCTGCGCGCGAATCGGGCGGTGATGATCCTGCTCGACATCGACGACTTCAAGAAGGTCAACGACGACTTCGGGCACCCGGCCGGCGACAGCGTGATCTCGGGCATCGTGAACTGCCTGCGCCGCATTCTCGGCGAGACCGGCATCATCGGACGCGTGGGCGGCGAAGAGTTCACGGTCGTCTTGCCGGGCTTCGACATCGCCGATGCCTTGCAACTCGCCGAGCGTATGCGCGAAGCCATTGCGAATCACGCGTTCCCGGCGCCGGTGTGTCGCGCCATTACCGCCAGTTTCGGTGTAAGCGACAATCCGGCCGGCACCGATTTCGACACGGCATACGGACTCGCCGATTCCGCGTTGTACACCGCCAAGCGCGGCGGCCGCAACTGCGTGACGTTCGAAGGGCAAATCACCTCGGCGGGTTGAGGGACGGCGGCCGGCTGGGCCGTTGCCACGCAACGCTCGTCTTTCCCGAACGCCACTACAATGGTGCGGAGAAAACGGCGACGCGTATGAAGAATGCAGGTCACGAAAACGCGCGTCGGTCGAGCAAAACAGCGAGGCGATCGATGACAGCGAAGCAGCCGGCAAGCCTGGCATTGCCAGGGCAAGTCGTACTCGTGTTGCAGGGTGGCGGCGCATTGGGCGCCTATCAACTCGGCGTGTATGAGGCGATGCACGAAGCCGGCATCCATGTCGACTGGGTGATCGGCACTTCCATTGGCGCCATCAACGCTGCATTGATCGTCGGAAACGCTCCCGAGCACCGCTTCGAGCGTCTGGACGAATTCTGGCATCGCGTCACGGACCGCACCCGCCTCGACGTAGCAGCAACGTGGCCTGGCTTCGCGCCCGGCTGGGACAAGACGTTTGCAAAGCTGATGATCATCGGCGGCGGAATTGCCGGGTTCTTTCAGCCCAACCCGGTATCGTGGTTCGGTCCGCTCGCACATCTCGGCGTCGATCGCGCGTCTTATTACAGGATCGCCCCGCTGCGCGACACGCTCGTTTCCCTGGTCGACTTCGAATTGCTGAACGCCGGGCACCCGCGCCTTACCGTGGGCGCGGTAAACGCCCGCACGGGCGCGATGCGCTATTTCGATTCGCGCGACCAGCGCCTGAGTGTCGAACACGTCATGAGCTCGGGCGCACTGCCGCCCGCGTTCCCGGCGGTGCGCATCGACGGCGAGCCGTACTGGGACGGCGGCATCTACTCCAACACGCCGGTCGAGGTCGTGCTGGACGACAAGCCGCGCCACAGCTCGGTGATCTTCTCGGTGCAGGTGTGGAATCCAGCGGGCCCCGAACCGCAAAGCATCTGGCAGATCGCAGAACGGCAAAAGGACATTCAATACGCGAGCCGCACCGAAAGCCATATCGCACGCCAGCAGCAGATCCACCGCTTGCGCCACGTGATCCGCGAACTGGCGAAGCGCGTGCCTGCTAACGAGCGCGACGCACTCGATGTGAAGGAACTGGCGGCATGGGGCTGCGAGACCACCATGCGGCTCATCAAGCTCGCGGCGCCACGACTCGACGGCGACGACCAGTTGAAGGACATCGACTTCACGCCGTCCGGCATTGCCGCGCGCCGGCGCGCGGGCTACGAAGCCGCCATGCGCGCGATCGACGCAAGGCCCTGGGATGCGCCGATGGACCCGATAGAAGGACTCAGCGTCTACAGCGCGGACGAAGAATAAAAGAAAGCGATAGAGCACGAAGCCCATAGCGCCCCACTCTGGCGTGGTTTTCCGCGTTGCGCCGAGCCCGAGATATATATCCTGCCGCCCCCCCTTGATCGGGTGCGTGAAGCGATGCGCGCCGCACACTCCGCTGTCGGTTGCATCCATTTCCCGTTTACGATACTTTATGCTCGTTTTTGCTCGATTTGACGAGCAAGCCAACGAGCAAGCGGGAACCGAAACCCATGCAACGAACACGGCTGGAGGCCAGTGAAGGCCTGCTCCCCGACGAGCGCGAGCGCCTGATCCTCGAAACACTGCGCGCCGAGGGCCGCGTGCTGGCCACCGAACTCGCCGCGCAGTTCGACACCTCGGAGCACACGATCCGGCGCCATTTGCGCGACCTCGCCGAAGCGGGGCATTGCAAGCGCGTGTATGGCGGAGCGCTGCTCATCTCGCCCGCCAACAAACCCGCCTCCGTGCGCATGCGCGAGCAACTGCCCGCCAAGGCGCGCCTTGCGCGCGCCGCCGCCGCACTCGTCAAGCCGAACCAGGTGATCCTGCTCGACGCGGGCTCCACGAACGTCGAGATAGCTGCGGCCCTGCCCGAGAACGCCGGCCTCACGGTCGTCACCACTTCGCCCCAGGCTTGCGTGCGCCTGCTCGAGCGCCCGGGCATCGAAGTCATTCTGATCGGCGGGCGTGTGAGCGCACAGGCCGCGGGCGCGCTGGGTGCGACGGCGCTCGTGCAGATTC
The DNA here is from genome assembly GCF_001718195.1 of Paraburkholderia nodosa. Classification (GTDB taxonomy): domain Bacteria; phylum Pseudomonadota; class Gammaproteobacteria; order Burkholderiales; family Burkholderiaceae; genus Paraburkholderia; species Paraburkholderia nodosa_A. The sequence continues at coordinate 16,846 of NZ_MCNV01000005.1, read as the reverse complement.
AGCAGATCAGGGCCGATCTCTGCTTTCTCGGCGCGTGCGCGCTTGATCCGTCCGAAGGCATCGCGGCCTTCGATGCAGAGGATGCCGAAATGAAGCGCGCGATGGTCGCGGCAAGCGGCCAGATCGCGGCAGCAGTCACCACGGAAAAGCTCATGACATCCGCGCCCTTCGTCATCGCGCCGTGCGCCTCGCTCGACTATCTGGTCGTCGATGCTGATGTGCCGAAGCTCCATCTGAAACAGCTGAAAGCCGCATGCGGCGACGTGACGGTGGCGCGATGAGGCCCCTGCGCGAACGCTACGCCACCACGGCGGTCTTTCTGGCGAACGGCTTCGGCATTGGCGCGTGGGCCGTCGAGGTGCCGCGCGTGAAGGACAAGCTGCTCCTTGGCGACTCCCTGCTTGGCGTCGCTCTGTTTGCCTTCGCGCTCGGCGCCATCGTCGCCATGCCGCTTGCGGGGCGTCTCGCGCCGAAGTTCGGCAGTGGCCGCGCGACCGCCCTGCTCGGTGTGCTGTTCGTCGCCGCGTTTCCCTTGCCTGCGCTCGCGCCCAACGCGGCGCTGCTGTGCGCCGCGTTGCTGCTGCTCGGCGCGCTCAATGGCGCGCTCGACGTTTCCATGAACGGCCATGCCAGCGCAATCGAAAAAGTGTGGCACGCGCCCATCATGTCGTCGTTTCACGCGGCCTGGAGCGCGGGCGGTCTGGCGGGCGCGGCCGTTGGCACGGTGCTGCAGAAAGCAGGATTCGGTGTGCTGAGCGGGCTTGCGCTGCCCGCCATTCCCATCGCCGTGCTGATCGTCGGCGCGGCGCTGTTCTCGCTGCGCGACGTAGGCACGCGCCCGCAGGCTGCGTCGAGCGGCGGTTTCGCGTTGCCGCAGGCGGGCGTCGTCAAGCTCGCCGCGCTCGCGTTCCTGTGCATGATGACCGAGGGCGCCATTGCCGACTGGAGCGCCGTGTACCTGCGCACCGCCTTGCCCGCTCATGCGGATAGCGCGGGCATCGGCTATACGTCGTTCGCGTTCGCGATGGCGGCCTGCCGCGTGGTGGGCGACGCGTTCGTACGGCGGCTGGGCGCGGTGCGCGTGGTCGCGCTGGGCGGCCTGCTTTCGGCTGCGGGCCTTGCCGCCGTGCTCGCTGCGCCGGCGCTCGCCACAGCAGTGGCAGGGTTCATCTGCGTCGGCATTGGGCTCGCCAACGTGGTGCCGGTGATCTTCAGCGCGGCCGGGCGTACGACCGATCCGCCCGTGACCGGCGTGTCGATGGCGGCGACTGCGGGTTATGCGGGCTTTCTCGTGGGACCGCCGCTCATCGGCTTCGGTGCGGGGCTGGTGGGGCTGCAGCTCGCGCTCGGGGTGCTGGTGCTCGCGACGCTCGCGGTGTGCTTTGCGGGTAGTCGTGCGGTTCGCGATGTCGATGCGTCGCGCGGCGAATCGGCAACGCATGCGCCGGTGCGCAAAGATTCGCGCGACGCCGATCGTATCGAGGCGGACTGAGCTGCGTTCGCCCGGCGCATCGAATATCACCACAAGATCCGGATATCTCCACCCAGGCGCCCTGCGTAGACTCGATCCCGAAGCTCAAACCACCGCATCCGGCCCACGCCGGATCGATCTTCGGGACATCGATAATGGGCATCACAACCGGTAGCGCGACGCCACAGCGTGTCGTCGTCAATCTCTCGCACGCGAGTCTCGCGGCGCAATTGAGCGAGCAGATGGCCATTGCGGTCATCCCGATCGTCGCCGTGGTGGCATTGGGCGCTACGGCGCAGCAAAGCGCGTCGCTCCAGGCCATCAATACCCTGCCGTTCCTGCTACTCTCGCTGCCCGCCGGTCTCATCGCCGATCGCAGCAGGCGCAGGCCGCTCATGATCGCAACCGAACTGCTGCGCGCCGCCGCCCTCTTCGTCCTGTTCGCGTTGTTCCATGCGCGCATGCTTTCGCTCTATACGCTCGGCACGCTGGGCTTCGCCATCGCGACCGGCACGGTGGTATTCAGCGTAACCGCGCCCTCGCTCGTCGCAGCCATGGTCGAAACGGGCGACCTGCTCGCCGCCAACCGGCGGCTCGAAATCGCACGCAGCATCGCCTATACGGCGGGGCCTTCCGTGGGCGGCATTTTTGCGGGCTGGGCGTCGGGCGTGTTCGCGTTTCTCGCGGCGTTCGTCCTGTCACTCGCCAGCGCATGGTGTCTCGCACGGCTGCCCGCCGAGGCGCCGCGTCCGCGTTCGCGTCGCGCGCTCGCACACGAACTCTTCGACGGCGTGCAGTTCATCGCTCGCAGCACGCATCTGCGGCCCATCGTGGCGACGGCCTTCGTCTTCAACACGTCGTGGTATCTGCTGCTTGCCGTGTTCGCGTGGTACGCGATACACCGGCTCGCGTTCGCGCCATCGGCAGTAGGCGTTGCACTCGGCGTGTATGGCTTCGGGATGGTGGGCGGCGCGTTTCTCTACAAGATCATCGCAAAGCGCCTGGTGTTCGGACGGCAAATCCTGCTCGGCCCGACGAGCGCCGCGCTTGCCTCCCTGTTGATGGCGAGCACCGCCCTCACGCATTCGCGCGCCACCGTGTTCCTGGCTTTCTTTTTGTTCGGCTTCGGGCCGATTGTCTGGACCATCTCGACCACGGCGTTGCGCCAGGTCGTTACGCCTCGCGATCTGATCGCGCGCGTCTCGTCGGTCATCATGATGGCGACGTTCGGCGCGCGTCCGCTCGGCGCCCTGCTCGGCGCGTTCCTGAGCACGCGCCTTGGCATGACGAGCTGCCTCGTAGGCGCGGCGTGCGGATTCGCCCTTCAGCTCGCGATCATCGTGTTCTCGGCGCCCGCGCGGCTGCGCTCGATCGAAGGTCTCGATGAAGCGCGAGCCGAGCCGCGCAACGTGAAGGCAATGCGCTTCGCGGCTGAGAGCCGCCAGGAGTAAGGCGACCGAAGTCGCACCTCATTGCTTAGTCGTTCGAACCGTCGAAATCCACCACTTCGACCCAGTTCGCACCCTTGCCCACCGGGTACTTGCCAAGCTCATGCAGCGCACCGCTCTTCACATCGATGCGGTACGCGCTCAGCGTGGGCGAGAGTTGGCCCACGGCAAGCAGATACTGGCCCGACGGATCGATATTGAAGCCGCGCGGCTGCTTCTCGGTGGCGTACGTGCCGATGCGCGTGAGCTTGCCCGTTTGCTGGTTCACGCGGTACGCACCCAGCGTGCTCGACGTGCGCTCCGAGGTGTACAGGTGGCGGCCATCGGGCGTGAGGTGGACATCGGCGCCCCACGGCTTGTCGCCGGAGAAACCGGCGGGCAGGATCGAGATCGTCTGGATCGGCTTGACTGTATTGTTCGCCGCGTTGAAGGCGAGCACGTGCAGCTTGCCGTCGAGTTCGTCGATCAGATAGACGAAGCGCTGGTCCGGCGAAAACTGGAAGTGACGGGGACCGGAATCCTTCGGCAGCGAGTAAGCGGGCTTCGCGTCTTCGGTGAGCGCGCCCGTCGAGGCGTCGAATTTCAGGCGCAGCCATGCGTCGGCGCCGAGCACCGAGGCAAATGCGTAGCGGTTGTCCGGCGAGGTGCGAATGATGTGCGCCATCGGGCCCGTCTTCACGGTTTGCAGCACGTCGCCCACCACACCGTTTTCGCCGATGTGGTTCACCGCCAGCAAATTGCCGCCGTACGAAGCGGAAAGCAGATAGCGACCCGTACCGTCGGTGGAAACATAGGCCATGCTCTCCGCGAGCGGCGCGCGGCCGAGTTCGACGAGACGGCCGTCGAGAGGATTCACGGCGAAGCTCACCACGCGATACGGCTTCGAGCGCAGCGCTGCATACAGGTGATGATGGTCGGGCGAGAACGCCATCGGCATCACCGTGCCGCCCACGGGCACGGTCTCGACCGTCGCCAATGCGCCGTTTTGCGCATCGAGGCGAAACACCGAAATGTCCTGGCTGTCGGCGTTCGACACATACACGTAGCTAGCCGCATGCACGGCCGCCGATGCCGCGAGCCCGAAAACAGCACCCACCACGCTGCGCAAGATTGCCTTCTTCTTCATGTCGTCCTTTCTGCTTTGTTAGTTCTATTGACTGGTCTCACGCGCTGCTTTCCTCACGCAAGCGCGCCGACGCGGAACACCGAAACTGCTTCCTTCATCGATTGCGCCTGATGCTCGAGCGCGCTTGCGGCGGCAGCAGCCTGCTCGACGAGCGCGGCGTTCTGCTGCGTAACCTGATCCATCTGGCTCACGGCCATGCCCACCTGCTGAATGCCCGTGCTCTGCTCGGCGGTGGCCGTCGTGATCTCGGCCATGATGGTGGCGACGTTGCGTACCGAGTTGACGATCTCGCTCATCGCCTCGCCTGCCTGCGCGACGAGCGCGTTGCCGTTGCGCACGTCTTCCATCGAAGCGTCGATCAGCTCCTTGATCTCGCGCGCTGCGCCTGCACTGCGCTGCGCGAGCGTGCGCACTTCGCCCGCGACCACGGCGAAGCCGCGTCCCTGCTCGCCCGCGCGCGCCGATTCCACGGCGGCGTTGAGCGCAAGAATATTGGTCTGGAACGCGATGCTGTCGATCATGCTCGTGATCTCGGCAATCTTCTGCGAGCTGGCGCTGATGTCCTGCATGGTCTGCACGGCGCGGCCCACCACGTCGCCGCCGCGCTGCGCGAGTTCGGCCGCGCCCGTGGCGAGCGTGCTGGCCTCGGATGCGTTCACGGAATTCTGCTTCACCGTGGAGGTCAGCTCCTCCATGCTCGCGGCCGTCTCTTCGAGCGAGGCGGACTGTTCTTCCGTGCGGCTCGACAGATCGAGATTGCCCGCCGCAATCTCGCGCGCGGCCGTGTGAATTGCGTCACAACTGTCGCGCACGCCGGCCACGGTGTGCGAGAGCCCCGCCTGCATCCGTCGCATGGCCGCGAACAGCACGCCGATTTCGTTGCGGCCTGCTTCGGGCACGCGCACGGTGAGATCATTCGAGGCAATGCGATCGAGCACGGCCGCGGCGTCGGCCAGCGGGCGCGACACGATGCGCTGCAAGGCGAAATACGTGACGACGACGAGCGCCAGCGCGATGGCCACGCCCACGCCCACGAGCGTGACGATCCATCCGTAGCGCGCGTTGCCGTCGTCGAGCGTCGCCTCGGCGAGCGCGTTGGCGAGCTTCTGGAACTTCTCCACGTTCACCGAATAGGCTGCGCCCGCGGCGGTGATGTCGGTGTCGTTCACTGCCACGTAAGCGGCCGTGTCGCCGTTGCTCAGCGCGTCGGTGGCGCGCGTGAGCGTGTTCGAGAGTTGCGCCGCCGACTCGAGCAACTGCCGCTTGAGGTCCGCGTCCATGCCGTCGAAAGCCGGCGCATTGGCGAAGGCCTGCGTCTCGCTCGTCGAAAGCTCGAAGCTGTGGGCCGCGCTCTTCAGCGCGGAGTCGCGCGTCGCCGTGTCGTTGCGTTCCTTGAGCGCGCTGTAGCCGCGCACGAGCGCCGAACGCGTGCGTGTGGTGTCCTTGTAGGCGTCGTTGACCAGAATGGTCTGACGCGCGATTTCATGCAGGCGTTGGGCGCTGGCGTTCGACTCCCTGAGCGAGAACACGCCCGCGAAGCCGCCAATCAGGATCATCACGCCAAAGATCACCAGCACTGCAAGGAGGCTGGCTCGTACCGTCGTGTTGCGCATGTTGCTTCAATCCCCGGTTTCCATGGTGTTCTTCTTTTACGGCTCAAATGCCGGAGTCTTGAGGGGCCAATCGCCATGTTGTCCAACAACTTGGCCGCATCATCCATAATCGCGCGACTATCCTGAAATTCGAGTTTACCCTGAGGCCGACTCAAGAGGCATACGGTCCGGTTGCATCGGCTTCCCGGGCGTTGTACGATTAGCTCAGACAACTAGTCACGATGTCAAACAACTTTTTGACAACTGACTGAACAAGCAGCGAATCAGGTCCACAAGCAGAACGCGCTTGACGCGAGTCAGGCGCGTTCTTGCGTAAGTAGATGCGGCGTGCACGAGGCGCGCCGTCCGGAGACAGCAGAGGCAGGCCGCGGCGTGAGCGCAGCGGCCTGCGTCTCGCGCACGAGAGAGGTCGATCCACATGTCGTTGAGCCGCACCGCCACGCAGTCCGATGTCGCCAGGCGCACCAGGGTGCGCTACCTGATCCTCTCGCTGATCTTCATCATCACCACGCTCAACTACGCAGACCGCGCCACGCTCTCGGTCACGGGTTCGGCCATGCGCACCGAGTTCGGTCTCGACGCCATCCACATGGGCTACATCTTCTCGGCGTTCAGCTGGGCCTATGTGCTCGCGCAGGTGCCCGCGGGTTGGGTGCTCGACCGCTTCGGCGCGCGCAGAGTGTACGCGGGCAGCATCTTCCTGTGGTCGCTCTTCACGCTGCTGCAAAGCTCGATTGGCCTGCTCGGCAGCGCGGGCGCCGCGATTGCGGGCCTTTTCGCGCTGCGCTTCGCGATGGGCGCGGCCGAAGCGCCCGCCTTCCCCGCCAACGCGAAAGTCGTGGCGAGCTGGTTCCCGGCGAAAGAGCGCGGCACGGCGTCGGCGATTTTCAATTCGGCGCAGTATTTCGCGGCCGTGGTGTTCACGCCGCTCATGGCGTGGCTCACGCATGCGTATGGCTGGCATCACGTTTATATCGTGATGGGCGTAGGCGGCCTCGTGCTCGCCTTCGCGTGGATCAGGTTCATGAAGAATCCGGCCGATCATCCGGGCGTGAACCGGCAGGAACTCGAATACATCGAGGCGGGCGGCGGCATCGTGAACGGGCATCAACGCGCAGCGCGCGGCGAGCGCAAGGAACGCAAGGGCGCGAACTGGGCGGTCATCCGCCAGCTGCTCGGCAATCGCATGCTGCTAGGCGTCTATCTCGCGCAGTACTGCATCAACGTGCTCACGTACTTCTTCCTCACGTGGTTCCCGATCTACCTCGTGCAGGCGCGCCACATGACCATCCTGAAGGCTGGGCTCATTGCTTCGCTGCCGGCGATCTGCGGCTTCCTGGGCGGGGTGCTGGGCGGCGTGGCTTCGGACGCCCTGATCCGCTCGGGCCGCTCGCTCACCATGGCGCGCAAGGTGCCGATCGTCGGGGGCATGGTGCTCTCGTCGTGCATCGTCGGCTGCAACTACGTGAACAGCGACTGGATCGTGGTCGCGCTCATGTCGCTCGCGTTCTTCGGCAAGGGTCTGGGCGCGCTCGGCTGGGCCGTGATCGCCGATACCGCGCCGCGCGAAGCCATCGGCCTCTCGGGCTCGATCTTCAACATGTTCGGCAATGTGGCCGGCATCGTCACGCCGATCGTGATCGGCTATCTCGTGGCGGAAACCGGCTCGTTCAACGGCGCGCTCGCCTTTGTCGGCATCAACGCGATCGTTACGGTGATCAGCTATCTCGTGATCGTGAAGGACATCAAGCGCGTGGAGTTGAAGCCCGCCTGATAGTGCGTGATTGCGCGTGCTTGTGGGCAACCGTGCGGCGCGCTATGGCTTCTCGTGGGCCCGCCGCGCGAGCGTGCGGGCCGCGACGATCGCCGCCGCGAAGCCTGAAGCCGCGCCGACCAGCAAGGCCCAGCGCGGCCCCCAGTGGTCGGCGACCCACCCCACGATCGGCGCGCCGATGGGCGTGCCGCCCAGTGCCACGGCCAGCCGAATCGCCAGCACGCGGCCGCGCATGCCGGGCTCGGTGGACAGCTGCATGAGGCTGTTGGTTTCGGTGGTGAACGTGAGCGCCGCGATGCCGATCACCACGAGCGCGCCGCCGAACCACCAGTAGCCCGGCGCAACAGAAGCCAGCACGCAACCCACCCCAAACGCCGCCGCTGCGAACAGCAGCGAGATGAAACGCGGATGGCTGCGCCCCGCTCCGAAGAAGGCGCCGCTCATGGTGCCCACCGCCATCATCGAAGACAGGAGTCCATAGCGTCCCGCGTCGGCGTGAAAGACGTTCACGGCCATCGTCGAGATGAAGATCGGAAAGTTCAGCCCGAAGGTACCGATCAAAAACAGCATGACGAGAATGGCCCGCAGGTCCGGACGCGCCCACACGTAGTGGAACCCCGCGGCAATCCCGCCCTTCGCGGGTTGCGTACGTCTTGCCGAACGCAGCTCGTCCACGCGCAGACGCGTGAGCGAGATCAGCACGGCCACGAACGACAGACCGTTGAGCAGGAAGGCCCAGCCCACGCCCACCGACGCGATGACGATTCCCGCCACGGCCGGGCCGATCATGCGCGCGGCGTTGAACGAGGTGGAATTGAGCGCGACGGCGTTGGAGAGATCGGCGTCGCCCACCAGCTCCGAGACGAAGGTTTGCCGCACCGGGGCATCGAATGCCGTCGTGCAGCCGAACAGGAACGCGAACACGTACACGTGCCAAAGCTGTACGAGCCCCGTTGCCGTGAGCACGCCCAGTGCAATGGCCAGCGTGCCGAGCAGCGCCTGCGTGACCATGAGCAGCTTGCGCTGGTCGAAGTGGTCGGCGGCGAAGCCCGACCAGGGCATGAACAGCATTTGAGGGCCGAACTGCAAGCCCATCACGATACCGACCGCCGCCGCGCTGTGATGCGTGAGCCCGGTGAGCACGAGCCAGTCTTGCGCCGTGCGCTGCATCCACGTGCCGACGTTCGAGACGAGCGCGCCAGCGGACCACACGCGATAGTTGTAAGTCCTGAGCGAACGAAAGAATCCGGATGCTGGAGCGCCCATGTGACCGCCTCGCGTTAGTCGGCCACGAGCCGCTTGAGCAGTTCGACCGCGGCGGCGAGCTGCTCCTGCTCCGCGCTGGAAAGGCGCGCTTCTATCCTGCGCGAGAGCCAGTCCTGGCGCGCCGCCCGCCCCTCCTTGAGCCACTCGCGAAAGGCGTCGGTGAGCGACCAGAGCGTTTGGCGTCCGTCATTCGGGTCCGGTGCGCCGCTGATATGGCCCGCCGCCTCGAGCGGCGCGATGAGCGTCCCCATGGACTGCGGGCGCATGCCCTCCGCGCGCGCGAGGCTCGACACCGTGGACGGCCCCTCGCGTTCGAGCCGCTGCAGCACGGCCATCTGGGAAGGCGTGAAGTCGCCGAGGATCGCCTGCTCGCGAAAACGGCGGCGCAACTGCCCGACCAGTGCGCGCAGGTCGCCGGCAAGCCCTGCGGCGAGGTCGGGAAGGGGAATTTGGGCGCGTTCGGTCATCCCCGCATTCTAGGTGATGTGAAGGTAAACTGCAAAGATAACCTTCACATCTCCAGTGACGTGGAAAGTACGCCCGAACGAATCACCGACGTGATGCGAAACAATTGAGTCTGTCGCGAAGCAATTGAGTCGGCCGGACTACTGTTGGCTATTTGCAGGACTCAAGACCGCCAAGGTAGCCGCGTCGAGTTGCCCGAAACGGACGGGCTTGTCGACGATACGTCGAGCGCCGATCGCGCCGAAAACACCCGATTCGCAAACCAAACCGTGCTACTTTTAGGATGTGGTAGCGGACAGGTTTCTACCGCGCAGATTCCGGTAGTTCTTGCTGCAATACCACAAATCCCATCAACCCAACCGGCGTCCAATTTCCGGCGTCGTGCAAGCTGAGCAAGGAGGTCTTCAGTGGCAGTTGCAGCAAATAAAAGATCGACTCTTAAGGTATGTACTAAAAGCTCAGTTGGCTCCGGGTGTCTCTTCGGAGCCAGAAATGAAAGAGCGAAAGATCAGAAAGATCCTCAAGAACTGGAAGAAAGCGGATAAGCACACCAGGAAGGCGGGAAAGAAAAGCAGGGTTAAAACGTGGTTGAATGCAAAGACAATCGCGGCAGTCGCAGTCTCCATCCTTCTTATGGTGGCAAAGCTTTGTGGGACCTTTGCGCATGAGTTTCACCCCATCGACCGGTTACGAGGCGCAGACAGGGCAACGGTCAAAGCGCTAGGGGCGGAATACCCGCGAGGCAAAATCAGGAACAAACTGAGCGTTGGACGCAGAACCGAAAACTGCCAAGGCGCCGGGAGCAGGACGCCGGCCAGACTGAAGCAGAAGTAACGAGCCGGAAATGCAGGAAACGCCTCCTGAAATAAGGCGACACACAGGATTCGCAGTCTTCTATTGACGTGGTGGGCGCCGCCGGTGCGGCGCCTGCCACATCTGTGCCGATGCCCTGGCGCGTGCGCGCTCACCAGAGGGCGTCAACGCCTACCTCAAACACATCTCGCATCGGAGCATGTCGACCAGTCTCGGATCCTCCTTGACCGGGTTCGACAGACTTTAGGCGCAGTTTGCCAATCGTACCGATTAGTCAATTTACGGACGGAACGCCCGCCGGAGCCTGCTCTAATACCGAAGAGTTTCAACAGCCTTAGTTGTCCCCATCACCGGCGCGCACGCAGCCACTTTTCCCGTTCACCCAGGCGCCGCTTCCAGTCAGGAGCCAAGCCCGGAACGGCGATCAGCTCGACCAGCGCATCGATGGACGGGCGATGCGACAACTGCACCTTCCAGAACTCGTCGATGGAGAAGCGCTCCGTTTGCCGGTCGACGAGCGTGATAGCGTCGCCTGGCGCAATCATGCCGGGGCACAGGACTCGGTAATACCACCCGGTGATTCGCCCCTCGGCGATATGCATCGACATGCGCTCGACGCCGAAGCGATGATTAATCTTCCAGCACGGGCTGCGCGGTTGCGAGACCTGCAGTATGGCGCCGCCGACCTCGTAGATATCGCCGATGTGCACGTTGCGTTCGGACAGCCCCCGAGCCGAGATGTTCTCGCCGAGACTGCCGGGCACCAGGGCCGCGACGCACTCCGCGAATGCCTCCGCGATGCGGACGTAATTCTCAGCCGCGTAGTGATGAACGGCCTTTTCCGGGCCGCCGTGGATGCGCGGATCGCCATGCTCGTCGCCGACGATCCCCTGCGCTTCCACGCGAGCCGGTCCGGCCATGGGCCGTTTGAAAATGCCGCTGCGCTGCCCTTCGTGGTCCAGATAACCCATCCCGCCGGCGAACAGGCACTCGATGTTGGTACTCGACACCATCTCCACGTGCATCCCCCCCGTTCGCGTTTACGACACTGTGCTCGCGCCATTCAATCCAGTAAAGTGATGGAAAGTGATGAAATCCATCATTAATTGTGATTCCTGGAATTCGCCATGGAGATGCGTCAGCTGAAGATTTTCTGTGCGGTGGCGGAGCACGGCAGCTTCACAGCGGCGGCCGAGAAAGTGCACACCGTGCAGTCCAACGTCACGATGCGCGTCAAGGAACTCGAAGCCGAACTCGGTCAGCCACTGTTTATCCGGCAGAAGAGCGGCGTGGTCCTCACTTCGGCCGGGCAAACGTTTCTGGGCTACGCCCAGCGCATCCTCCAGCTCACTGAAGAGAGCCGCAACGCGCTGCTCGATACCGCAACGCCGGCAGGCACGCTGAGGCTCGGCTCGATGGAGACGACCGCTGCGATACGCCTGCCCCAGGTGCTGGCCAGATACCGCGAGAAGTATCCTCAGGTCCACTTGTCACTGCTCACCGGCACGACCGCCGAACTGATCAAGGCCGTCGAAAGCCATCGCCTCGACGGCGCATTCGTCGGCGGTCTGCACCAGAATCCGGTACTTGCGCAAGACGAGGTCTTCCAGGAGGAGCTCGTCCTCGTGAGCAGTTGCGAGTTCGCCTCGCTCGGCGAACTCATTCACGTCATGCCGCAGCAGACGGTGCTGGTCTTCCGCACGGGCTGCTTCTATCGCTCCACGCTCGAACACTGGTTCTATCAGGTCGGGCTCGTGCCCAACCAGGTGCTCGAACTGGGCACGCTCGACGGCATCCTCTCATGCGTGGCCGCGGGCATGGGTGTGACGCTGTTGCCAAAGGCCGTTGCGCAAAACTATGCAGCGCGCCAGGCGATCGCCCTTCACGCGCTGCCGCGCGAGTTCGCCACCGTCAAGACGGTCTTCATCCGCCGCAACGACACGCTCGCGACACCGGCATTGAGCGCGTTTGTCGCGCTCGCGCGCGACCAGCTCGCGCTTTCCAGTGACGACACGAAAGCGAAGCGCACGAATACGCCGAATCGCAAGAGCACGCGGCGTTCGACGGCAGCGGCCTGAGCACCGCTGTCGAACGCATCAGGGTCAGCATGCGGCGCGGCACTCGGCCGACTCCACTTGCGGCAATGCACGGCTTGCGCCGTATGCCAGGCCATCGAGCATCGCCTGGGCATTCGCCGCAACCGTCGACGGCGGCAGTCCCGCCACCAGTTCCGCCACGCGCTCGGCCGCCGGCACCACGCTGTCGATCTTGCTGACGCCCTGCCCCGCATAGAGCGAAAGCTTCTGCGCCATGCGCGGTTTGTCGATCATGCGTGCACCGCCGCCAACGAAGCGCAGCAGGTTCCATTTGTCGCGATTGGGAATCACACAATGGGGCGTGCCGTACGGCCAGCCGAACGAATACCCGGTGCGATATTCGATGTCGTCCACGCTGGCCTCGACGATCTTTTGCTTGTATAGCGGGTGCGCATTCGATTCGTCGGTCGCAACGAACGCGGTGCCCACGAGCACCCCTGACGCGCCAAGCAGCATCGCAGCCCGCACATCATCGCGCGTCGTGATGCCCCCAGCCGCCAGCACCGGACGCCCCTGCGCGACCTCGCAGATCGCGGGCAACAGCGACATGACGCCAATCGTCCCCCGGTTGAGGTGGCCGCCGCTTTCGCTGCCCTGTGCGACGACGATATCCGCGCCGTTCCGGATCGCGTGCCGGGCGAGCGCAACAGACCCCACCTGAACCATGACGATCATGCCTGCATCCTTGGCACGAGGGATCATGTCCGCCGCATAGTCTTCGGCGTAGAATAACGAGAGCATGCGCGGCCGCTCCTGCAATACGACCTGGAACTGGGCTTCGAACACGGTCGGTCCGCCGAACTTCGGCACGAGATTCACGCCGAAGGGCTTTTCCGTCAGCTCCCGCGTTTCCCGTATCCACTTGCGGAGCGCGAGCGGCGGCAAACGCAGCCCGCCAAGCGTCCCCATGCCGTCGGCATTGGCCACCGCGGCAACGAGCTTCGGGCCGGAGATCGCCGCCATGCCGCCGAGAAAGACGGGATACCGGACACCGCACAGTCGCGTGACCGCGTTCCCGCCGAATACCGATACCGATCTGAATTCGCTCATCGCTCAAAGCTCCACATGTTTGCCAAGCATCCGCTTGAGGGCGTCATTGCCCAAAGCGAAATGATTCTTCAGTGCTCCGAACAGATGCAACGCGAGACCCAGGAGAAAGGCCGTCGAGCCGATATCGAAGAGAATATCCACGACCCGTTGCACCGCTACGTCGGGATCAATGAGCGTGGGGATCGCGAAACCTCCCGGCAACTCGACGGCGACACCGGCTGCCGCCCGGGAAAGCCATACGGCAACCGGCAGAAGCACCACGGCGAGCGCGAGGCCCACCGCGACGGAGCGGCTGACGATCACCTCGACGGGGTTCGGCGTGCCCACGGGCAGCGGATGATACGAAGAAAGCCGCGCCCAGAGCCGGTAGATCGACACGACGAACAGCACGGCCCCCAGCAGATTCTGCGTACGCACGAGACTCAGTCGTTGCGCGTCGTCCGCGGTGAACATGAGCGCGATGCCGCATCCGGCGATCGACAGCAGCAGCGCTGCGACGACCCAGTGCAGCGCGATCGTGATGGGCGAAAAGCCCAGACCGTTGTCACGCATTTGCATGATTGTCTCCTTGTTGGCGTTCTCTAGTGGCTCACCGCTCCGGACGCGCCGAAGCCGGTCTGCGCGCGGATGGCCTGTTCGCCGAAGTCGTCCCGCTCGCGCTGCGCGCGCTGGCTGCGGTCCGTAACGGAACCCAGCCAAGCGCACAGGAACGCGATGCTCATCGACACGATGGCGGGATAGTCGTAGGGGAAGATCGCCTTCGCATGGCCCAGCACCGTGACCCAGATGGCGGGCGACAGAATGACGAGCGTGACGGCGCTCACGAGGCCCGCGATGCCGCCGGAGAGCGCCCCGCGCGTCGTCAGCCCATTCCAGTACATCGAAAGCGCGAGAACCGGAAAATTTACCGAGGCGGCGACGCCGAAAGTCAGTGCGACGAGGAAGGCGATGTTCTGATCCTTGAACACGATGCCCAGCAGCACCGACACCACGCCTATGCACACCGATGCGATTCTGGAGACCCGCCGCTCGCTCGCGGGATCGGCCCGGTTCTTCTTGAGCACCATCAGGTAGAGGTCATGCGAGATGGCGGAAGTACCCGCCATCGTGAGCCCGGACACGACAGCGAGGATGGTCGCGAACGCAACGGCCGAGAGGAAACCGAGCAGCAGATTGCCGCCGAGCGCCTGGGCGAGATGCATGACCGGCATGTTGCTGCCGCCGATTAGCTTGCCGCCCGTCAGGCCGCCCACATAGAACGACGGGTTGCTGCCGACAATCGCGATCGCCGCCACGCCGAGCACCATGATGACCAGATAAAAGAAGCCGATGAAGCCCGTGGCAACGAACACCGACTTGCGCGCTTCTTTCGCATCCGGCACGGTAAAAAAGCGCATGAGGATGTGCGGCAGCCCCGCCGTGCCGAACACCAGGCCTATCGCGAGCGAAATCAGCGCAATGGGATCGGACACCTGCCCGCTCGGCAGCAGAATGTGCGTGCCGTTCCTGTGCGCGGCGACCGCCTGCTCGAACAGCGCGTTCAGCGAAAAGCCAAACCGGTACAGTGCGAGAACGGCCAGCAATGTGCCGCCGAACAGCATCAACGCGGCCTTGATGATCTGCACCCACGTGGTGGCCACCATGCCGCCGAAGGTCACATAGACCACCATCAGCAGGCCGACCACGATAATCGCGTCGTTATAGGGAAGGCCGAACAGCAACTGGATCAACTGCCCCGCACCGACCATCTGGACAACCAGGTAAAAGCAGACGACGGTCAACGAACCGAAGGCGGTCATCGTGCGGATCCGGTTCTGGTCGAGCCGGTACGATGCGATGTCGGCAATCGTCACGCGGCCCAGATTCCGGATGCGCTCCGCGAACAGGAACAGCAGCAGCGGCCACGCGACGAAAAAGCTGATCGCGTAGATTACGCCGTCGTAGCCGTGAAAAAAGATCATGCTGGTCACGCCCAGCAACGCCGCCGCCGACATATAGTCGCCGGCCAGCGCCATGCCGTTCTGGAATCCGGTGATGCCGCCCCCGGCGGTGTAGAAGTCGTCCATCGAACGGGTGCGCGACGCCGCCCAGTACGTGATGCCCAGCGTCGCCACGGCGAAGACGAGGAACATCGCGATCGCCGTGAGATTGAGGGGACGCTGTTCGACGCCGTGCAGAACCCCCGCGGCCGCCGCGTGCGTCGCGACACCCAGCAGGAGCGGGAAGACAAGAGCAAAACCAGCGCGCCTCATGGTTTCGCTCCCGCCAGGATCTCGGCGGTGAGCGCGTCGAATTCGCCATTGGCGCGGCGAACGTACAAGCCCGTGAGACACCAGCTGCCGACGATCAGCGCGACGCCGATCGGCCAGCCGATATTGACGATACTGTCTGCGGAAAGCCGGATGGCCAGCAGAGCGGGGGCGAATCCGACGAGCACAATGAACGCGCAATAGGGAATCAGCGTGATGGCCGTCAGCCAGGCAATGTATCTGCGCCGACGTTTGACCAGCGTGGCGAACAGGGGATTGCTACGAATCCCATGCAGGGTCGTGGGGTTCATCCGATTGTCTCCGTCCATGGAAGGTATCCGACATGCCCTCTCCCGTGATATCGCCGTTGATCCACAGGGGGCAGCCGCTTCTCGTGAACTTCACAATAGGTCGAACCAAAAATCTCCTCAAATGATGTTTCGTGATGGCTGCAATCTGTTTGAGTGAAGCGTGGCGCTTGCCATCACGATTCAATCAGACGCGCTTGCCAGATTCGGCTTGCCTGTGCGCCTCGAGCAGCGCGGCAAACCGTTCCAGCGCGGCCACGCTGCTGTGAACGGAGTGGTATTCCTGCTGGCCGATGCGTGCGTCGAGCACAACCGTCATGCCGGATTGTCGGGCGAGATTGAGGATATCCATCTCATACTCCTTGCCTGAAAACTGGGCGAATCGCGTCGCGTGAAATGCAGCGCCTCTCGATAGTCAGATTACGCGCGGCACCACAAAGATCAACGCGGCGCCGACGAAATCACCGTTATGAAACGCCGAACAATCTCGCGTCTCACGATGCTTCGCCGCCGCCCCATGTTTTCGGCAACACCGCATGCTCAGAAGCCTTGTGCGGTTCCCGTAGAATGCGCGACCAGCAGCACGACGCCCAGTATGCAAGCCCCGATCATCGCGGCCAGCGCGACCGCCACGAACGGCAGCCACTTGAAGTTCACGCTGGCCAAATCGGCTTCGTGCGACGCGCTCTTGCGCACGCCGAAAAAGCTCCACAGAACCATGCGCATCATTCGAACGAGTTCCATCATTGACTCCGGTTACGTCGATCAGGTGGATCGGATAGCCTGATCTTCAACCTTGCGCGTTGCCAAAAAAAGCAGCAGTTGCGAACGATTCGAGCGACGCAGCCGATTCACGCGCCGGTAGAACCCGAATCGGGATAGGGGCAGGCCTCGCGGCCCGACCCCTCCCACGCCACCGTGCGTACGGGTCCGTACACGGCGGCTCGGATCAGTTAGCCGACTGGACCGACGGAGGGAAGTCCAAGAGAGCGTAGATACCGGTTTGGCAGTGCGAGACTCAGCGCGGGGCTGCAACTAAGCCGCCACGCATTGTGCGGCGATCCAACGGTCTGAGCGGCTAGATCACGGCTAACCCCGCGGGCAGTCAGTTCCTTGAAACGGGTCCGGCCACGCTTCCACTGCTTCCAGAAGAAGCAGCGGATTCGG
>NZ_MCNV01000040.1 GCF_001718195.1 Paraburkholderia nodosa | reverse complement strand
GATCACCCGTTACCGGCCCAGTGCGCACCGGTATCCGGAGACACTGCCGCCGATCGAATATCGCAGCGACGACACGGTGGTACGCGTGGGGTGGAATGGAGAACTCCGTTTCCGGTGCCGGTGTTTCAAGGTTTCAAATGCGCTGCACAAGCTGCCGGTTGCGGTGCGCCCCAGCGCAGGAAGCGGCAACCGCTATGACCTGTTTTTCCTGCATCATCATTTCGGAACCATCAACCTGGACCATCCCGAATGAGCGGATCATGTGTTACCCATGTCCCCGCACACCTGTTACCCATGTCTCCGGTCCATACACAGGTTGGAAGAGCGAGCCCGCGAAAAAAGCTTTTCCGGCAGTCCTTCAAACGCGGGAATACCGAGCTGGAAAATCGCTGGCCCGGCCTTCATCTCCTCATATGATTTCATAAACGAACTGAGCCGCGCCGCCTTTCGTTGAGCAGTGGCGACGCGAAGCCGCGGAGCGACCCGCGTTCCCCCAGCTCCAAACGTTTCTATCATCTGTGAATCATTCAAAAGCTCATAGGCAGCCTTAACGGTCCCGCGCGCGACCCCGAGCTGCGACGCAAGGTCTTTCCATGATGGCAGCCGTGTACCGGATTCGAGCAGCCCAGACTCTATTGCTCTGCTGATGCTCTCAAAAATCTGCTCTGTGAGGGGCCGTTTCGCTGTCCGGTCGAGCTGTATCTGCAAGTCTGAAGCCATAGTCTTGGTACACACGAAAATCACAATCTTGGTACTGTTTTATGCACCGTGAATAGTACAGAATCTGCCCTACCAATAGTGCTACAAACGCGAAGTCAATACGGAATGTGGCTCTTGCAGCATGCACCCGATTTTCTCTCTGTATTCGGTCGAAGCTGCGAGCGGGGCATTTTCATGCCGTGCTGGAGTCGCAAGGGCGCAGAGTGTTGCACAGATGGAAACAGCCTGCACAAAGCCTTCGTTAACCAGGCATTTAAGATGCACTTCGATCTCGGTGCCCGATGTTTCACGCGCCCGATTTCGTCTGCTGGTCAAGCAACCGCGCGACCAAAGCTGCTGCAAAATCTGCTGGAGAAAATTGTATGAATATTCTGCACATCGACTGCAGCCCTAGACTGGGATCGCATAGCCGAAAACTCTCGGCGGGAATCGTCGAAAAGATTCAAACGCTCTTGCCGGGCGTGGAGGTTCGCCGCCGGGACCTTGGGCTGGAGCCGATACCTCATCTCGGAGCCGCCTACGCCGACGTACTCTCGACGCCTGCGACGTTGGCTGCTGCAGGAAGGACCGCTGGCGCTGTACTTTTCGCCGAGGACCTCATTCAGGAGGTCGAGGATTCCGATGTGATCGTCATCGGTACTCCGATGAATAACCTGACGGTTCCGTCCGTCCTGAAAGCGTGGATCGATCAGCTTATCCGCGTCGGACGCACGATGCAGTCGACGCCCGCCGGCAAGGTTGGAATGCTTCGGGACCGTCCGGTATTCGTCGGCATTGCCTCCGGTGGCGTGTTTACTGGCGAACGCGCCAACCAGCCGGATTTCCTCACGCCTTATCTTTCTGCCGTACTGGCTTGCATTGGCTTCACCACCATCCACTATTTGCCGCTGCAGGCGACTGCATTTCTCGATGAGGATCAATCCGCGCAACTTCGGGCTTCTCTGATAGCGACGATTGAGCCGCTTTTGACCACTCTCGCGTGCAGCCACGTTTGAGCGTGCGGATATCTCATGCCAAATCTGCCGACGCCTTCGCAAGTCTCCGTTGTGGAGAAACTGTCGTCGACGACGATTAGCGTCCGCTGGAGTGATCCCTGCATGGGACGTTACGAGAGCCAGATCTGGAGTATTGGATCGGCACCTGCGGACGCGGTCTGCGCGCTGTCCGGTAAGGCCATACACCGTGGCGACCCGATATTTCGCCCTCGTGTGAGTCGCACGCATAAACCAGTCAATCGCCATACGGTGATTCTGGCTTCCGCAGTAGGTTGTTTTTCTGAAGAACCATCATGTTAGGGGGCACTGGATCATGAGCGCATTGCGAAAGGTTGTGGTGGTTACCGGAGCGTCGCAGGGAATTGGCGCCGCCATCGTTCAGGCGTTCCGCAAGCTCGACCACGCCGTCGTCGCGACCTCCCGCTCGATAGAGCCCTCTGTCGACAAAGACGTTCTGACGATAGCTGGCGACATTGGTGATCCTGCTGTGGCGCAGCAAGTCATCGCCGAAGGGGTCGCCCGATTTGGACGGATCGACACGCTTGTGAACAACGCCGGCATATATATCGGCAAGCCTTTCACAGAACATAGCGCGGCGGACTACGCAGCGGTGATGAATGTGAACATGGCGGGATTCTTTCACATCACGCAACTGGCGATTGCGGAGATGCAGAAGCATTCTCGCGGCCACGTAGTGAGCGTCACTGCGAGCGTCGCCGACATCGCGTACAGCGGAGTTTCTTCGTCACTAGCGGCATTGACGAAGGGCGGTCTCAACGCCGCAACGAAGTCGCTTGCCATTGAGTATGCAAGCACGGGAATCCGGGTGAATGCGGTGGCGCCAGGTTTGATCAGGTCGACTATGCACAAGCCAGAAGTCCATGACGATCTCGCCGCGCTGGTTCCACTCGGATTCATGGGCGAGGTGAGCGATATCGCCGACGCGATTGTGTTTCTTGATTCAGCGTCGTTCGTCACGGGAGAGGTGCTGCATGTCGACGGCGGGATGAGTGCTGGCCGATAGATTCGGTACTGCAGACGGCGAGGAACGAGAATCTCCCCTCGTTAAGATTTTCGGGCACTAAAAATGTGTGAGTTTTTGCCGTCACCTGATTTCGCCATGCTGAGCCCTTACGGAATTCTATGTCTCACCTCGACTGGTTAAGTCACCTGCTGCAATTGATCACCGTCACTGGCCGGCCTGAAGTCCGCTGCGCCTACGGAGCACCGTGGCGGGTCGAGTGGGATCAAGCGGCAACCCACGAAATCCCCTACCACGTGGTGCTCAGGGGCAAGGCAGTCATCGAGGATCCCGAGACGGGGATGGCAAAGGAACTGGTCGCTGGAGATATCGTCTTGTTACCCCACGGCTCGGCGCACATCCTGCACGACGGGAGTGGAATTCAGCCCGGACCTACTCGCGAGCGTCAGGGTCTCGCTGGGTGGACCTTTAGCGAGAATGACGGCGTTGGCGAGCATCTCGATATGTTATGCGGTCGTTTTTTTATTGAACCGCCGCATGACCGACTGATTCGCAATTATCTTCCGACAAATCTGGTGGTGCGCACTTCTAGTACCGACGATGAGTCGGGTGTCGAGTCCGTCTCAAATCCTCTCGCCAATTTTGTGAGGCTCATGCGTGATGAGTCTACAGGAGAAAAAGTGGGCGGCTACGCCGTCCTTAATTCGCTCAGTTCGGCGCTCTTCACCATCGTGCTGCGCGAGGCAAGTAAATCCGAGCAGGCCCCAACAGGCTTGTTGGCGCTGGCTGGCCACCCACGGTTGGCGCCCGCGATTTCGGCGATGTTCTCCGATCCCGCGCGCGCCTGGAACCTGCCCGAGCTGGCCGCCTTGTGCAACATGTCCCGCGCCACGTTCATGCGGCATTTCCAGGAAACGCTCGGATGCTCAGCGGTTGATTTGCTAACCGACATCCGTATGAGCCACGCTGCAAACGAGTTGAAGAAGCCGACGATGACCACAGAGGCCGTAGCCGAATCAGTTGGCTACCAATCTGTATCTTCATTCCGGCGTTTGTTCACAGAGAGGATGGGCATGACACCAGGTGAATGGCGTCGTCTCGCACGTCAGGGGCGATAGACCCCGAAGTTTGTCGCTCCCGGTTCTAACCAACATCGGACACGATCCGGCGAGGTCGACGCGGAGCGGCCGCTCTTCGTCCGTGGGTCCTTCGATGCAATCTGGACAAGGGACTTCAATCGCGTCGGCGCGATGAACGCTGCGGCGTCGCAAGATCGAGCGAACCGATGAGCCCTTGTGGAGTTTGATCCTTTTGGACACTTTATTGAGCATTTTCGCTCTCGAAAAAGCCCTCGTGGGGCCTTAAAGTTGAAACACCTCACCACTTGACGGCAGACACGCAGTAGAGACTGCGACGTCACGGTGAAAGCGGCGACGGTGATCCGCAATCTGCACACGAAAGTGATTTTTTGCCGCGCAATCTCGTAAGAGGCGCTTCTGTACCCAGCAGGTCCCTCCACCCAAAGGAATCATCATGAGCAGCGAAACCACCCTGAACAGCGGGACGACCATGACCAACGCAGTCATCGACTGTATCGTCAGCCGTAGCGCCACGAAGTATTACGACCCGTCGGCGAAGTTGAGCGACGACCAGATCCGCGAGCTGGTGCGGATCTCCACCAGCGCACCGACGTCCTTTCATCTGCAGAACTGGCGCTTCATTGCGGTGCGCACGCCCGCAGCGAAGGCCAAGCTCTTTCCGCTTGCCTGGAGCCAGCCGGCTGTCGCTGACGCGGCAGTCACCTTCATCATCTGCGGACAGCTGGTCGACACCAGCGTGATTCCGGATCGCCTGGCTCCGCTGGTCGAAGCAGGCGTGATGCCGGCGACGATGGTGTCGGAGTGGGAGGCCCCGGCCCGCGAACTGTACATGGAATATCCGCAGCGTCGTCGCGACGAAGCCGTACGCACGGCAACATTCGGCGCGTCGGCAATGATCTACGCTGCCCGCTCGCTGGGTATGGGGTCCACGCCGATGATCGGCTTCGACGCTGAGGCGGTTCATCGCGAATTCGGCTTGGCCGATGACGAAGTGCCCGCGCTTCTGCTCGCTGTCGGTGCCGAGCGTCAAGGCAACTGGGCGCAAAAGCCGCGCCGTCCCGTGGACGAAGTTCTCGACCTCGTCTAAGCGGGTTGCTGGAGTGTTCACTACGTACAAGGACCAGCCAGCCGCGAAAAGGGTAGTCGTAGGCAAGATGACGCTCAACTGAAGTCCTGAACGGCTTCGACCCGCGCCCGGGCACGAAGCAATCCGAGAGAAGGGTTCAAAAATGAACCGTTCTTAATAAGTAGTACGAATTAATCAGAGATCCTATCATGACCCGTACCACCATTCTTACGCCGGAACAAGTACCCGCCGAATCAAAGGCAACGCTCGACGGCTTCGCCAAGAACATCGGCTTCACGCCGAACATGATGGCTGCGTTCGCGCAAAGCCCGATCGCGTTCAACGCCTGGGCCTACCTGCTCGGCTCCCTGAGCAAGGCGCTGGATGTGAAGACGCGCGACAGCATCGGCCTGGCAGTCTCCGAAGTGAACGGTTGCAACTACTGCCTGACGGTCCACACTTTCACCGCTGAGCATCTGGCGAAACTTCCGGCGGAAGAAATCATCCTCGCGCGCAAAGGCCACGCCGCCGATCCGAAGCGCGATGCGGCTGTCCAGTTCGCGCGCAAGGTCATCGAAACCCGTGGGAAGGTGGGCGACGCCGACCTGAACGCAGTTCGCGAAGCGGGCTACACGGATGCAAACGTGATGGAAATCGTCGCACTGGTGGCCATGTATTCCCTGACGAATTTCTTCAATAATGTGTTCGATCCGGACATGGATTTCCCCGCTGTCACGCCGGCCGGTTCGATCTGAGCTCGAGACTGCGACGCCCATGACGTTGGTAACCCCGAGAGCGACGTTCTTGGGGGCACCATTCGCGGGGACGGTCAGCCAGTTTCGTTAAATGGCTGGCCGTCCCCGATCAAGGAAAAAGATGACCCTTCAGCATCCAGTCTTCACGCGCTGGCCAGCGCAACAGCCCGACCGGCTCCAGCTCTTTTCACTGCCGACTCCCAACGGCGTGAAGGTCAGCATCATGCTGGAGGAGACGGGCCTGGCGTACGAGGCCCATCGTATCGACATCCTGGCGAACGAAAACCAGGAACCTGCTTTCGTTTCTCTCAACCCGAACGGCAAGATTCCGGCGATCTTCGATCCAGACGGTCCCGGGAATCGCCCGATCGCATTGTTCGAATCAGGTGCGATCCTGCTCTATCTTGCCGACAAGACGGGGCAGCTCTTGTCCACGGACCCAGCGCTTCGCTTTGAGACGATCCAGTGGCTGATGTGGCAGATGGGTGGTGTCGGTCCCATGTTTGGACAGGTCGGCTTTTTCAACAAATTCGCCGGAAAAGCCTACGAAGACAAGCGCCCGCGCGACCGCTATGCGTCGGAAGCCGCGCGTTTGCTCGGCGTGCTCGACACTCGGCTTGCCGGACGCAACTGGGTGATGGGCGATGACTTCAGTATTGCCGACATTTCTCTGCTCGGGTGGGTTCGTAACTTGATTGGCTTTTACGAGGCGCGCGACCTTGTCGGCTTCGATCGCTTCACTCATGTCCAGCGTTGGTTCGATCGCGGTCTCGCACGCCCTGCTGTGCAGCGCGGCCTCGAGATGCCATCAGCCTGAATCAGGCCGGGCAGTTAGCCGCATAGCCTCGCTGACACGCAGAAGGAAAAGACCATGAAGATACGGAACATCATCATTGCCAGCTTCGTTGCACTAGCTGCGATGGCCGCCGATTCCGCGGAAGCTCACGACGGTGACGGACAAACCGTCACGAAGAATTTCGACGCAGCGATCCCCAACGTCCCCGGCAAATCGCTGATTGTACTGGAAGTTACGTACGCGCCCGGCGCGGCATCTGTTCCTCACACCCACGCGAAATCCGCATTCATTTACGCGTACGTGATCGAGGGCGCTGTCGAGTCCAAGGTGAATGACGGCCCAACCCGCATCTATCGAGCGGGTGAGAGCTGGTCAGAACCGCCCGGCGCTATACATTCAATCAGCCGAAACGCGAGCAAAACTCAACCCGCGAAATTGCTTGCCGTGTTTGTCCTCGACACGGACGACAAAGCGCTGACCACGCCGCTCAGATAGCGGGAATTTTTCCGACAAACACGAATCCTGCGAAGCACTGGAGAGTTTTTCTTGAATGCGCAGGAAGTCCTTTCAGACGAGTGAATCCATGATCGAAATTACCGCAGACGCCGAAGCGATCATAAAAGGGGCAATACTGTCGTTCGTCGCGACGGTCAATGAGGATGGGACGCCGAATCTTTCGCCGAAGGCCTCCTTAACGGTCAGGAATGGCAAGCTCTACTTCGCCGATATCGCGTCGCCCGGGACGTTGAGGAATTTGAATGCCAACGCCGCCGTCGAGATCAACGTAGTCGACGTGTTCCTGAGGCGTGGTTACCGGTTCAGAGGAAAGGCGTTCATTTTGCCGCCTGACGGTGACGAATACTCAACGATCGCGGACTGGGTTCGTATAAGCAACGGGCCTGAATATCCTGTCGAACACGTTGTCAGGATTGATGTTACTTCGATGTCTTCATTACTCTCCCCTGCGCACATCTTCGCCGAGCCGCCTCGCAGTCAAGATGAGATACAGAGTACGTACCGTCGGAAGTACGGTATGCGCTTAACCGGGGAATAGACTTTAAATGTCAACCTGCGGTTCGATCGAATCACGCCTTCGCGACCGGAGGAAAGAAATTGCCCGTGAGACTAAAGTTAATTGTGGTTGATCGCATTGCTTGATGCTGTGGTTTGGTCACAGTTGCGCTTCATCGCTTTACTGCCATAGGACTTCGGGAGAACTCTATGCAATCAGTTGAGATCAAAGCCATCGAGAATAGTGATTCGATATGTGGCTGCCACTTTGGGAAGGCTATCAGCAGTTTTACAAGGTTGATATCCCGCATGCTGTGACGCGCAACACCTGGGAGCGCTTCCTCGACCCCAACGAACCGATGCACGCGGTGCTCGCCATGACATGCGGTCACCCTTGCGGCTTCGCGCACACGGTCTACCAAAGGTCGACCTGGACATCTGCCGACTACTGCTATCTGCAGGACCTGTTTGTCGGACCTGACGCACGTGGGCGTGGCATTGGTCGCGCACTGATCGAACATGTGTACGCGGCGGCGAAACGTCGAAAAGCTCCTCGGGTGCACTGGCTGACTCACGAAACGAACTACCCAGGCAGGCTCCTCTACGACGCCGTGGGAGAGCGCTCTGGCTTTATACAGTACCGGAAGGTGTTCAAGTGAAACTCACTTGTCCAACCTTTGCCTGGAGACTAGCGAGGCGTCGCGAGCTGGATGGAAATAAGGGGTGGCGTCGGGTCGGATCTCCAGTGTGTCTAACGTTTCCGGGACTATTTCGGTCGAAGTTAGTCCCGGAGCCGCTATCGGAAAAGTAAAGCTGTGAATCGGTAAAAAACCCTTCAACATACTGAATCGGGAAATCAAAATGAGCATTCGTGCAAGTCAGTTTCGCTTTCAAATCGCAGAACGGAGCGTTGGGTCTCGAACTGGTCTTTTGTTGCTGAGGTGGGCGCTTGTCATAATCTTTCTGTGGTTCGGAGCAATGAAATTCACCCACTATGAAGCGACTGGAATATCGCCGTTTATCGTGAATAGTCCTATCATGGGCTGGTTGAATTCTGCGTTCGGTGTTCAAGGGGCAAGTGATGTGATTGGTTTGCTAGAGCTGTCGACCGCAGTCGCTCTAATTATCGGATCGATTCAGCCCTTTTTCTCTGCGTTGGGCGCTGCGATGTCGGCCGCTACCTATCTGATCACGCTTACCTTCATGTTGAGCACCCCTGGCGTCGCCGAAGCGACTGCAGGTGGCTTTCCTGCGATTTCGGCGTTGCCCGGCCAGTTCCTGCTTAAAGACCTCGTCCTGCTGGCTGCATCGTTGACGCTCTTGCTGGGGTCGCTCCGGACTTCGCACGGCGACGCACGGCGGTGAGTTGATGGAAAGTTAAATATCTGGATAAGCTGAGGAGATGAAGAATGGAAAGCAAAACCGCACGAAGCGCTGAGATAGGCGACAGAATTTCTGACAAATCCTCGCATCCGGATGAGCGTACTCTCCGCGACTGGTTGGGCCCGGAGGCGTTCGAACATTGGGGCGAGCTGCGAAGCTGGATCGACGAGTTTTACCCCAATGTTTTCACGCCGGATTGGATATATGGCGGCAAGAAGCGTGGTTGGGCACTGCGCTACAAGGAGAACAGGGCGTTTTGCAGTCTGTTTCCGGCATACAGGCTGTTGTCCGTATTGGTCGTCTTGGGCCGGGCCGAACGAGAGAAGTTTGAAGAAAGGCGTTACTTCTGGAGTCCGCCGCTGGTCAAACAGTACGACGAATCCCGGACTTATCATGACGGGAAATGGATGACAATTCCAATCCTGTCGGTGGATGACCGAGTTGAGGTGACAGATCTCATGAGGATGAAACGCCCCACGCTTACACCTTTTCGCGGGTCGTAGCCCGGTATCACATGGGCGGTGGTTGCATTGTTGCGCACCGCCTGTTTGCGCTTTCGCTCCGCACCTCATATAAATTTCTGCGGGCCATCCGTGGCTGACCGGCACGCAAAGGTCACGCGGATACCTGCGTAAAAATCACCAAGATGCACGTAAATCTGGGCTCCGGCTGAGTTGGGCTAAACCGTCGCGAGCGTTTTCTCCCGTCGTCGATTAGGAAAGGCGATACGCCAGAACTTGAGATACCTACAATACCCCAGAAGCTTGTTTCCAACCCCGGAGCCAACAGCCAAACTCGCATATACAGCTTCCCATGCGGAGAGGTTCTCGTCGATATTCGCTATGGGGATGGTGTCACCAGGCTGAGTGACCTTGACGACATCCAGACGCGTGGTGAAATCAGAATCGTGGTTCTTGATTCCATTGAGCGCGTCGACGAGCGACTGCGCGCACAGCTTGGAAAGCTCAATGATGGAGATGCACTTATCGTATTCGTGGCCAACGAAGAGATGAGTTCGGCAGCTGCCAATACGCTAAAAATCAGTGCTCGTGGGTAAGTGGTGGGGCGCCTTAGGCTTTGATAGCCGGATTGAGTTGCAAAGACTCGGATGTAGCGGCGCTGTGGAACGGGGTGTCAGCACTCTGATGTTTTCCACAGCGACTCCGTACCATGCGAGCGCTATTTGCCGCGAGCGGCGCGGGGGGCGCACGAAAATAAGGCGCTGAGCCACTGCGGCAAGCGCAGGCCGGAGGAGGCGCAGCTGGTGTGCGCCTTTGGCCAGCAGGTGAGAATGTGAACAGGCGCTAGTGTCTCGCCGCCCGCATCCGCGTCGTCGTCGCGTCGACCGCGAGTATCGAATCACTCACGAGGGCCACGGAAACATCGACGGGACACGCGCGGGTAGATTCTCCTTCAGCGAGCGATGCCTCGGCGATCCGGTTCGCGTAGTACCGCAGGTCGCCGGTCAGCCCTAGTTCGGCGAGTGTCGTAGGAAGCGCGACCTGTTCGCAGAACCGGATCATCTCCTCGATTTCCTGGATCGGGCGATTTTCTAGCATGAGCAGGCATAGCGTCCCGAACGCGACGTTCTCGCCGTGCAGCATGCCGCGTGTTTCGCTTAGGGCAGTCAGTCCACCATGCATGCCGTGTGCTGCGGAGCATCCGCAGTTCTCGAAGCCGATACTGCTGAGCAGCGTATTAGCTTCGATGACGTTTTCGACTGCCGTGGTACAGAGACGGCTTCGACCGCCTGCTTTGCCTTCAGACCGTCTCGCATCAGCACATCGTGGCAGGCTCGCGCAATGGCAATACCAGTAGCTGTCGGAGGGAACCCTCCCGCGACGTAGTTGTTCGTTCGCGACTCCAGGTTCGAACGTGCCTCGAACCAAGTCGATAGCGCATCGCCGATTCCTGCGACGAGAAAGCGTACTGGCGCACTCGCCACAATGCTGGTGTCCACTACGACCAGATCGCGATTACGAGGCAGCCGCGCGGACCCCTCGTATACGCCCTCAGACGTATAGCGGGCGGCGACAGCGCTACACGGCGTCCGTTGAGGCAATCGTCGGAACGATGACGGTCCGCGCGTTGGCTTCGAATACCGCAATCTTGATGGTATCTGCTGTCTTTCCCCCGCCGACGCCCACGAGAATCTGGCTCTCCTTGCCTCTGGCGATTGCGGCCACGCGCGCGATTTCAGCCAGCGTACATTCGCCGCCGAGCTTCTCCAGATGTACCGACAGCTTGGCACCTTCGAGATCGCGCTGTAGCGAACTGCTGAAGCGTTCGAACAGAAATGGATCGATCAGAACGAGCACGTTGCGGCCCAACGGTGCAACGTGCTGTGAAAGGCGCGAGATCTCACCCGCGCGCTGGATATATTTTCCGGGCCCGGCATAAGCGCTGGACATGCTGGGTGTCTCCTTTGTATTTGATATGGCGGCGTCAAAAAGAATCGGCTAACCTTGAACCGAATATCCACCGTCTACCGGAATGACCGCGCCAGTCATGAAGTCGCATTCGCTTGAACAGAGCGCCACTGCAATGCCGGCAAGGTCCTCGGGCTTGCCCCAGCGCCCCTGAGGCGTGCGGCTCAAGATGCTCGCTTCGAGGTCAGGGAAAAGCCGTTTCGCCTCGGCGGTCAGATCGCTTTCGATCCAGCCAGGCAGCAACGTGTTGACCTGAATGTTATGAGGTGCCCATTCAACAGCCCACGCTTTGCCGAGCTGCACGATTCCGCCCTTGCTGGCCGCATAGGCCGAACCGTAGGTCGTGCCGAACAGGGAGAGCATCGAGCCGATATTGATAATCTTGCCGCCACCTGCGCGCGTGAACGCACCATGAATAGCCTGAGCGCAGAAATGCGCGCCGCTCAGGTTCGTATCGACAATCTGTTGCCATTCCTCGGAGCCTAGCTCGTGCCCTTGCTTGCGGATATTCATGCCAGCGTTGTTTACAAGGATATTTAGACAACCGAAATGCTGCTCGGCCTGCTCGATTGCTTTAGTGCACTCACCATGATTCGTGATGTCGGCTTGAATGAAATGGCCGTTTGCACTACCGCCTGACAGCGATTCAATTGCAGCACGGCCCTTCCATCGATCGCGACCAATCAGCACAACACGCGCACCAGCGGCAACCATGCCGCGAGCGATGCCGAGCCCAATGCCGCTCGCTCCACCCGTAATGACCGCCACCTTTCCTGAAAGGTCGAACATTGCTGTCTCCTTTTTAAGTTTGAGATACGAACCGGGAATGAGGATAGCCGAGCAGGATTCGGTACGGTGCAGGGAGCTTGCACGACATTTTTCGTGGGCGAGCATTCATAAAACGCATGCTTGGCGACGTGCAAATTTGCGATTGAATCGCCTCGGGAGTTCCGGGGACTGTTTTGCTCGAGTCATGCTACGGAGGCAGACCCATTGAATTTCGCATAATCGGCTTTTTCCTCGTCAGGCGTATCGTTCCCGACCGGTCCGAATGCGCGGCGATGCAACGATGAACGTCGTAACGCTCTACGCATATTTCGTGGCGCCGATTTGCGAACCCGGCATTGTGTTGCCGAGCGAGTGTCTACCGCAGATCTTGGCCGACGACTCTTCGCGTGCGTATGTTCGCTGCCGCTTCGCCCGCTCACCACGTAAGACTAGTGAGAGTTAGCAGTCCGGTACGAACTCGCCGTGCGCTTCATGAGCAACTCGTGCTTTCCGATCGGACGAGTGTCGGGCCTTGTGGGATATGTGCATCAGGGGACGTTCACGAACTGGTTCGTCGGGCGTTTCGGCATGACGCCGCGCGCCTGGCGCAATAACCGCATGGGATGGTTGTGCTGATCATCAGGTAATTTTTTGGGAAGCGGTAGCAAGTGTCCGTTACTTGGGCCGGTGCCGCCGTTCGAATGTCCGCGCCGAACCGACGCCCAGTGTCCGTTCATGGCGCCGAATTCATGCACTCGCCCTCATAAGACGGCCACCGCGCGCGTGGCTGCTCCTTTGCTCAGTTCGCCATGCGTCGTTGCGCGCCTGTCGAGCCGCCTGCCAATCGCAGACAAATGCCTGTCACACACTTTGTCTGCGCCGAGGCCGAGAATCCTCCCGGTTAGTGCCACAATAAGCACGCATCAGTGCCAGCAAAATCCCGTCACGGAGGCGGACGTGGTTCACATCGCAAATACAGCGGTTTGCGCGACGGTGGACGGAATTATCGCATCCCGCTTCTTCCGATATTTTGCGTCGGTTCTTGTTGGTGCGATGTTGGCACCAGGTTCGGCGCAGGCTCAGTCCCTTTCGTTCGACTCATTTGCGGTGCCCTCCGGCAGCGCACCGCACGATGTCGCGCCAGAGCCTGGCGGCACCGTCTGGTACACCGCGCAGGCGCAAGGCGCAGTCGGAAGGTTGGACCCGCGCAGCGGCAAGACCGAGCGGATCCCGCTCGGCAACGGATCGGCGCCGCACGGCGTGATCGTTGGTCCGGATGGAGCAGCATGGATCACCGACGGCGGGCTGAACGCGATCGTACGCGTCGATCCGAAGACACTCGCTGTCGCGCGCTTCCCGTTGCCTGAAGACCGACAGAACGCCAACCTGAACACGGCGGTCTTCGACAAACGGGGGCACCTTTGGTTTACCGGACAAGGCGGAATCTATGGTGAGCTTGACCCGCGCAGCGGCAGCATGCGCGTGTTCGATGCGCCGCGAGGGCCGGGCGCCTATGGCATCTGTGTCACCCCTGATGGCAGCTTATACTTCGCTTCATTGGCTGGCAGCTACCTCGGCCGCATCGATCCGGTGAGCGGCGCGGCGGAGGTCATCGAGCCGCCAACACCGGAACAGGGAGCGCGCCGGGTATGGTCCGATTCAAAAGGACGCGTCTGGATCAGCGAGTGGAACGCAGGAAAGGTGGGAGTGTTTGACCCGGCGACGCATCGGTGGCGCGAATGGAAACTCCCGGGCTCCGATCCGCATGCGTATGCGATATTCGTTGACGACAGAGACATCGTCTGGCTCAGCGAATGGAGCACTAATGCGCTAGTGCGCTTTGACCCAAGAACCGAACGATTCGAGACGTTTGCGCTGCCGCGGCCACACGCGAACGTACGCCAGATGATGGGCCGGCCGGGAGAAGTCTGGCTGTCGGAGTCTGGCACGGATCATCTGCTGCGCTACCGGTCCAGCGCAACGATTGGCGGCAGCAAGTGAGGCCACTGCAACCGTTGCTCTCTCCAGGCGCCCCCAGTGACAGACAATTCCGATTCCGATCCCGACAAACTGAAGGGCCCTGGTGGCATGACGCTGCGGCAGATCCACGAACAGGTACGCAAATCCGTCCAGCGGGATCGCGAAGCGCAGCCCGCGCACAACGCGCCCGCGCCTAAAAGCCGATGGCATCGGTGGGTACGGTACGTATGGGGCCGCAGCGGGCGACGCTAGCTGCTGACAGGCAGCACTGTGAGTGCCACTGACCGGCGGCTCGACTGTTTCCGCCGTCATGCGCTCGCATGAATGTCTGCTACGACGCGGATTGCGGTCGTTGCGGATGCGAGCGTCTGCGTCGCCTTGTGGCCGGGGCGACACACCGGCAGCGATTAAGCTGAGGCAGTTGATGCTCGCCGCGCTTTGTATGACGAATACCCGATAATCGCATCCATTTCCCTGACGACATTTGCGACAATCGTCCCGGCCGGCAGTACCTCGCGGATCAACGCCGCCGACTCGCCGGCGATCACTGCCGCCAGGTCGTACTGCCTTGTGGCGCGCGCCTCCATATAGCGCGGATGCTCGACGTGCAACTGCTGCAACAGCTCGCGCTCGCGTCCGGCCCATTTCTCCGAAAACGCGTTACGCAACACGCGCCCCGTGTACGGTGCCGGCCAGACGTTGTTGCGCGCCATGTCGAACAGGATGCCGCGCACGGTTTCCTCGCCGCCCTTGCATTCGACGATGCGCCGCTTCGCTTCGTTGTCACCGCTCGCTTCTTCGCTCGCGTAAAAGCGCGTGCCCATCAGGATGCCAGACGCGCCAAGCGCGACGGCCGCCGCGAAGCCGCGGCCATCCGCGATTCCGCCGGCCGCCACCACGGGCACGCGATCGCCGACGGCGTCAACGACTGCCGGAACGAGCGAGATCGTGCTGCAAGCGATACCATGACCGCCGCCTTCGGCGCCTTGCGCGACGACGATATCGGCGCCGCAATCGACAGCCTCGCGGGCCATCGCCGCCGTTTGAACCTGGCAGATGGTGAGAATGCCGGCACGCTTCGTCGTCCCGATGTGCGCGCTCGCGTCGCCGAACGAAAACATGATCGCGGCCGGTGCATGCTCGGTCGCGACGTCGAGCAGGTGTGGCTGCCGCGACAGGCTCCATGTGATGAAACCGACGCCGACCCGCGCGCCGCAAGCGGCGGCGAACTGCTGGCGCAACCACGCCTCGTCGCCGTAGCCTCCGCCGATGAGGCCGAATCCGCCCGCCTTCGTCACGGCCGCGGCGAGCTTGCCGTCTGCCACCAGATCCATCGGTGCGAGCAGCACCGGATGGTCCACACCGAGTTGCTTCGCCAGTCGCTCGTATCGCTCGAACATCGCCGTCCCCCGCAGTGATGACGCTTTGCTCCCGTGCCCCAGCTTTTGCATCAATACTGGAGCATGATGGGCCGCACCGGAAATGATTTGTTTTAGTACCGCTCGATTAGGTCGCCCGTATGCCGGGCGGCGCGCACTTTCACGGTATTGCGGCTTTCCTGCCTATCAATCAGGCTAGCCAGAAATTCCCGGCGTCAGTTCTGGAAGCGCACACACGGCCACAATGTCCACCGCTGGAGGTGATGTCATGAAGATGAAAGCGTTCTTGCTCGGTCTCTTGCTTTTTTTGGGCTTGCCCGACACCGCATCATTTGCTCAGTCGTCTCCTCCCCCATCCGAGCAGGCGAGACAAGTCGAAGCGCTAGTCAACAAAGCCGCCGCGTTGATCGACAGTAAAGGCAAGGCAGCTTTTCCCGAGTTCAGAGTAAAGGACTCGGAGTGGTTGCACGGTGACACATATGTGTTCGTATACGACCTTGAGTCGAATGTCTTGTTGAATACGGGCATCCCAGCGCGCGAGGGGACGAAGGTCAGCGGTCAGAAAGATGTCAATGGCAAGTTGTTTCACGACGCCATGATTCAGACGGCTAGGACCAGTGGATCGGGATGGGTCGACTACATGTCCCCGAAACCTGGGCAGACCCAGCCATCGCAGAAATGGACCTACGTGAAGGCCGTGACGATCGATGGAGTTCCTGGTCTGGTGGGTTCGGGATTCTATCCCTGGTAGCCCCTTTGGGTTCAACCCGATCCAACGCGGGCACGAGTAAGGGGGCCATTGCTTCTGGCATGGCCGAACCAGGACGCGGTCGGCAGAGACTCCGTTACTGACGTTCGTCGTTGCTAGACGAACGACCGGGTTCAGGCGGAAAGGGGACTTTCTGTTGCGTTGAAGCCGAGACGTCAAATGGGCGAGCGCATGCCCGCCAACACGTTGCCGCGTTGTTCCCCGCGCTGGAGGACACAATCTTGCCGCAGAACAGCTGCTATTTAGGGGCATTGCCCCCACGAACATCGAGGGGTTGGCAGGAATGCGTCAATTAAAGCGGCGCGCGATACTCGGTCTGATGGCGGCAGAGTTTTGCAAACTGCGTCGTACCGGCTCCACATTTGCGAGCGCAAGTTAGTCGAACGAATCGTGGTTCCGGCACTGTCGGTACCTGAAGCCTTGCGCCTGCTTCGGCGGCAGAATCGCTTGTGGGTGGCGGCGGCCTGTTGTGCTGACGCGACGTGCCTGTCGCCGTTATGGGTTTCCGCTTGTCGGAAACGCCAGGCCGGTTGTTAGCATTCTTTCCCCTCGTGTTTTTGCCGTCTCGCAGATTCGCCATGCTCGACCGCCGCCGTCAGAAGATGGGTGCCTGGCTCGGGATGCTTGCCATCCTGCTGAGCGTGGTCGCGCCTACGGTGTCCCAGGTGCTGCGCGGCGTGCATGGCGGCGTCGCGCATCACGCCCATCATGCTCATCACCCTCAACTGGCTGTCGAGTTTGCGTGCGATGCCCATGCCGGGCACCACCATGGCTCCGATTCATCGTCGCTGTGCGACGCGTGTCCGTATTGCGCACTGTTCGCTCACTCGCCAGCCTTGCCTGGCCTGGCCGTCAAATCGAGCGTCGCGCCGCTGCGCCCCTTCTTTCCTGTCCCCCTCGTCACCGCTGCGTTCCGCCCATACACAGTGATGACGCCGGCCCAGCCGCGCGCTCCGCCCGCCTCATCCTGATCCTCGCAGACGTTTTCCAGCCAATGTGGCGATGCCGGTGAACGGCATCGCTGCGCTGGCGCGCCCCTGCTCTGCGCCAGCCTGCCACGGCGCGAGGGCGCTTCACCACATTTCGATCAGGATCTGGACATGCGAACCATTCTCCAACGGGGTGCCGCAGCGCTGTGCGCGCTTGCGCCGTGCCTGGTTTCAGTCGATGCGTCGGCCCACGCGGTGGTCGGCGACCGTGTCTTTCCGGCCACGATGGCGGTCGACGACCCCGGCGTCGGCGATGAATTCAACCTGGAGTACGGCCACATCAAGACGCCCGACAGCAACGGCAACGACATGAACGTCAACACGGTGTCGTACGAGTGGGACAAGCTGATCACGAAGAATCTCGCGTTCAGTGTTGCGAGCAACTACGCGAGCCTGAACTCGCCGGATGGCAGCGCGAAGGGCTGGGACAATTTCACGCTCGGCGTCAAATATCTTGTCTACGCGAACCCGCAGCACGAGTTCATGGCGTCGGTCGGGCTGCTTGCCACGCTCGGCGGCACTGGCGCCAAATCGATCGCCAATCCGTTTTCGACCTTCACTCCGACCGTCTACTTCGGCAAGGGCTTCGGCGACCTGCCCGCGTCGCTCGGCTACCTGCGGCCGTTCGCCATCACCGGCACGATCGGCCCGAATCTGACGACCGCGTCATCGGACCAGGGGCCGAACTCGCTCGGCTGGGGCCTGACGCTGCAGTACAGCATTCCGTACCTGCAACAGCAGGTGAAGGATCTCGGGCTGCCCCAGCCGTTCAGCAACCTGATTCCCGTCGTCGAATTCCCGATGAGCACCTGCACGGCTGGCGCGTGCTCAGGACAGACAACGGGCACGATCAACCCCGGCGTGATCTGGATCAATCGATACGGGCAGTTCGGCGTCGAAGCGCAGATTCCCGTCAATCGCGCGACCGGCACGCACACGGGTATCCTGGTGCAAGCTCATATCTACTTCGACGACATTTTCCCGAATTCGATCGGCAAGCCGCTGTTCTGACCTATGAGGAATCCTTTCATGAAACTGCATACGACCGCACGCGGCGCCGTTGCCGCATTATTGATCGCCGTCTGTCAGTTCGTGCGGGCGCACGCCTACCCGACCCATCAGGCGCCGGGGGCTGGTTCGACCGTGCCAGGCTCGCAGAAGGAAGTCGCAATCGACTTCGACGATGGCCTCGAGCCCGCATTCAGCTCGATCACCGTCACGGACGCACAGGGCAAGGCCATCACGAGCGGCAAGGCCGTTGCCGACCCGTCGAACAGCAAGCACATGTCGGTCGCGCTGAACCCGCAGACGCCGGGTGTCTACGCGGTCGCGTGGGTCGCTGTCGCGGCGGACGGGCATCGCACGCAGGGGCACTACACGTTCACGGTGAAGTGATCATGGAGCTCCTCGTCGCCGGGCAGATCGCCCTTGCCGCAGTGCAGGACGTGCTGTTCGCGACGGCAGACCGCGTTTCCGTTCCAGGCCAACGGCAGCGTGGTCAAGGGACCGGACGGGAAGGCGGTGGGTTCGCTGCTGATCGCTCGGCCGTTCACGAAGGACGAATACTTCCAGCCGCGGCCATCGGCGGTTTCATATGACGCGTCGTCGTCCGGATCGTCGGGGCTCGGTGCTGCGAACTACGCGCTGCGTGACCGCGTGGCGCGCGCCATCGGGCCGATCGCAACGTATGCGGCGGGGCCGAAGGCGGGCCAGCTCGTCGCGCCCGATGTGGAGGCGTGGTTCCAGGCGGATCGCTTCGGCGGCCAGCCGCATATCGTCGCGCAATGGGCCAACGCGCATAACAGCCTCGCGCAGGCGTGGGTCAATGCCGATCCCACGCACGGCGCCTATGTGGACGCCTGGGCGAAGCAGCATCCCGCGGACGTGAAGCGATGGATAGCCACAAACCCCGGCATGCCGCAGCCGAAGGCCGCCGATCTCGCGGTGCCGTTCTTCACGGCGTTTTCGGCGGCGAATCCGGGTGCGTTCCCCTCCGCCGTCATGCACAAGGACGCCAACGAGAAGGACGTGAGTGCGATCGAGCCGGTGAACGCAGGGAGCGATGTGCAATCGACCTTCTTCGACATGTGGCGGCAGGACCATCCGGACGCCGCGCTGCAGAACGTGCCGGGACCCGGACATCACGCTCGCGAATGCGATGTTCCAGCTCGACCGCGTGGCGGCGGCGTGGGCGAAGGATACGAAGCGTGATCCTGCAATGGTTCGCGCCGAGATCAGTGCCATGCTTCACGATACGG
The DNA here is from genome assembly GCF_001718195.1 of Paraburkholderia nodosa. Classification (GTDB taxonomy): domain Bacteria; phylum Pseudomonadota; class Gammaproteobacteria; order Burkholderiales; family Burkholderiaceae; genus Paraburkholderia; species Paraburkholderia nodosa_A. Next base: position 39,458 of record NZ_MCNV01000040.1, on the reverse strand, counting down.
CCCACGCGCCGCTCGCCGGTCTCGTGGGTGAGCCGATGGTGAACGTGTTGCAGATGAATCTGGATCTGCGTCGCAAGTTTGGCTCGCCGGCGTAATTGTTCGCTTCGATGAAGAGTCTTGCGCAGGGAGCAAACGCCACTCTTTACGACATTTTTTCTTGTGGGGCACAAACGTCAACTCTAGACTTTTGATGAAAGGTAGATCCTGGAGAGTTCTCATGTCGAGGCGACATTCAACAACTGCGAGACACGCATCCCGCGCACGCAGCAAGCGGGGCATCGGCAGCGTGGTACTGAGGCGGTTTGATCCCTCGCGCGATTCGTACGAGCAGCTCACGACGCTGCTGCATCGTGCGTTTGCGCGACTCGGTATGTCGGGGTTGAACTGCACCTGCGTGGACCAGGACGTGAGTGTCACGATGCGGCGAGCACAAGCTGGCGACTGCTTTGTGGTAGTTAGCGAAGGGGAGGTCATCGGCACGATGACGCTCTACGCACGCGACAGCGAATCAGCCTGCGAGCACTACCATCGCGGTGACGTGGCCACGGTCCGTCAGCTGGCGATCGAGCCTTCATGGCAGAATCGCGGCATCGGAAAATCCCTGCTGGCGTTCGCCGAACACTGGGCCGCGACGCGCGGCTATGCAGAGCTGGCACTCGACACGCCGTATCCAGCAGCGCATCTGGTCTCGTTCTATCGCGGGCAGGGGTTCCGCATTGTCGATGCGATACGATTCGCCGGAAAGGTCTACGAAAGCGCGATACTGAGCAAGGCGCCTGTCGTTGCACGGACACTGGCCGCATGGACGCATCAGATCGCGCTGCCGAGTGCGCGTTTTGTTCGCTTCGCTGCATGAAACAAAACGACAACCGCGAGCCGTCGATAGCAGCCGCTTGCCGTTCATCCTGTTTCGCAAGTTGCACAGCCGTTCGACCCACGGGCTCGCCGTGCTGCCGAATCATCCAATTGCCGGCAGCTGACCCCGAAGGCACTGGCTCCTCATCTCCCGCATCGAACTGATTCCGGATCTCGCGTGGACGCTCTGGCGTAGCGCGCAGCACAACTCGCCCTCCTGAAGCCGTATTGACAAGATCTTTATACGGTTCGCCGCAGTCTTTCCGTCGAATTGACATTTCGCGAGCTGAAATAGAGATGGAACGCCCGCTTGGCGGACTACGGCGGCTGCGGGAGGCGAGATGATGGCGAGTGCCGGCTTTCAGATGAGTCTATTTCTGGTCGTACTGATCGCACTCGTGAAGCCGCTCGGGCTTTACATGGCGCGAGCAGCCGAAGGCAGGGCTCCATGGCTCTCAGTGATCGGACGGCCTGTCGAGCGGCTGATCTATCGCGTCGCCGGTGTCGATCCAGACTCGGAGATGACCTGGAAGACCTACGCAGTTGCGCTGCTTCTGGTGAACGCCGTCGGCCTGCTCTTCCTGTATGCGCTGCAAAGGGTGCAGCAATGGCTGCCGCTCAATCCCCAGGCGATCCCTGCCGTGAGTCCGGATTCGGCCTTCAATACGGCCGTGAGTTTCGTCACGAACACGAGCTGGCAGGGTTACGCCGGCGAAACGACCCTGAGCTATTTGAGCCAGATGCTCGGCATTACCGTGCAAAGCTTTCTCTCAGCAGCAAGCGGCATGGCGGTGATGTTCGCCCTCATGCGGGGACTCGCGAGGCACGGCGCGCAGACGGTCGGCAACCTGTGGGTCGATCTGACGCGCTCGACTCTCTACGTCCTGATTCCACTCTCCGTGCTGTTCGCAATCGCGTTCATGGCGCAAGGCGTGATCCAGAACTTCGACACATACCGCGAGGTGCACACCTTGCAGGCGATCACATGGCAGCAGCCAAAACTAGATGCGCAGGGTCAACCGGTGCACGACGCCACAGGAAACGTGGTGCAGCAAAGCATGACTTCGCAGCAGCAGTTGCTACCCATGGGCCCGGTCGCCTCACAGGAGTCGATCAAGCTGTTGAGCGGCGATGGTGGTGGTTTCTTCAACGCAAATTCTGCGCACCCCTATGAAAACCCAACGCCGTTGGCCAACTTCTTGCAGATGCTGGCCATTCTGCTGATTCCGGCCGCGCTTTGCTATACGTTCGGCGTGGTCATCGGCGACCGTCGGCAAGGCTGGGCGCTGCTCGCGGCCATGGCTGTCATGTTTGTCGTGGCAGCCGCGATCACGGCGCAAGCCGAGCAGCATGCCGTCACTCACATCGCAGCGCCACAAGCCGGCATGGCGAACATGTCGGTCAATCTGTCGGGCGGCAATATGGAGGGCAAGGAAACGCGCTTCGGCGTAGTGACGTCTGCCCTCTATGCGACGGTGACGACGAGCGGCGGCGATGGCGCCGTCAACGCGATGCACGATTCGTTCACGCCAGTCGGCGGACTCGTACCGATGGTGCTGATGCAGACGGGTGAAGTCGTGTTCGGTGGCCCAGGCTCCGGACTTTTCAGCATGGTTATCTATGCAATGCTGGCTGTGTTCGTTGCCGGGCTGATGATTGGCCGGGCGCCTGAATACCTGGGCAAGAAGATCGACGCGTTCGAGATGAAGATGGTCGCAGTAGTGATTCTCTCGACGCCCATTCTGGTGCTGGTCGGTACCGCGGTTTCCGTGCTGGTGCCGGCTGGGATCGCAGGGATTGCGAACCCCGGCCCGCATGGGTTCAGCGAAATTCTCTACGCGTTCTCGTCTGCGGCGAACAATAACGGCAGCGCGTTCGCAGGCCTGTCGGCCAATACGCCGTACTACAACTGGATGCTCGCGATTGCGATGTGGTTTGGCCGCTTTGCTGTGATCGTTCCCGTGCTGGCAATTGCCGGATCGCTCGCGGGCAAACTTCGGCGAGAAGCGGGTCCGGGCACGCTGGCGACGCACAGCGCGCTTTTTGTCGGGCTGCTTATTGGGTCCGTGGTCATGATTGCCTCACTCACGTATCTACCGGCACTTGCGCTGGGACCCATCGTCGAGCAGTTAAGCGCAGCAGTTGGCCACTAGACGGAAAGGGCCGGTGTTCGCGCCCATGATCGCAACGACGGTCGGACCTAATGAATTAAGCAGCTTACGCAATAGGGGGGCGACGCTGCGGCCACAGATGTGTCGATGGTCGCAGTCTTCCATGTATTCGATATTTATACCTTTTTTATTCGCGGCTGCCTAGTCTTGTCATGACCATTACGAGGCTCTGACTTACGTCGTCATTTCCGATCCGCCAAGGGGGGCAGAAATGGACCTCATCTATATTGCCGGCATTGTGGTCTTCCTGGGACTCAGTGTCGCGCTTGTCGTTGGTTGCGAGAAGCTATACGGACGTGCACCGGGAGGTCGGCCATGACCACATGGATGATCTGGCTCGCCGCCGCCGCGACGCTACTCCTGCTCGTGTACCTCGTGTACGCGCTCCTGCGCGCGGAGGAGCTCGAATGAATACCTACAACGTACTTCACGTCGTGCTTTTCATCGTAGTGCTGACTGCTGTCGCCATTCCGCTCGGCCACTACATGACCTCGGTGCTCGACGGCACGTTGGTCGTCGTGCGCAAGATCGGGCGGCCAGTCGAGCATTCTCTGTATCAGCTTGCTGGGGTGGATCCCGATGCCGAGATGTCGTGGAAACAGTACGCGTTCGCGGTGCTGCTGTTCAATGCGCTCGGCGCGTTGGCGGTATATGGCTTTCTGCGCCTGCAGCAATGGCTGCCGGCGAACCCGCAGGGCTTCGGCCCCATGACACCCGACGCCGCATTCAATACGGCAGTGAGCTTCATCACCAACACGAACTGGCAGAACTATACGCCGGAAACAACGGTGAGCTATCTCACGCAGATGACGGCGCTCGCTGTCCAGAACTTCCTTTCCGCAGCGACCGGCATTGCTGTGGCCGTCGCGCTCATACGGGGGTTTGCGCGCCACACGACAAAGACGATCGGCAATTTCTGGGTCGACCTGACGCGTTCCACGCTGTACATCCTCATGCCAATCGCGTTTGTCATCGCGTTAGTGCTCGTGAGTCAGGGCGCGATCCAGAACTTCAGGGCGTACGTGGACGTGCCCACGCTGCAGGTCACGACCTACCAGGTGCCGAAGACCGACGCACAGGGCAACCCGATCAAGGATGCAAAGGGCAACCCCGTGATGCAGGACATGAAGGCGGACAAGCAGACCATTGCAATGGGGCCGCTCGCGTCTCAGGAAGCGATCAAGATGCTCGGCACCAACGGAGGCGGCTTCTTCAATGCCAATTCCGCGCATCCCTATGAGAACCCGACGCCCCTGGCCAATTTCGTCCAGATGATCGCCATGCTGTGCATTGGCGCGGCGCTGTGCGTCGTTTTCGGCAGGATGGTCGGCGATAACCGGCAAGGTTATGCGGTGCTCGCGGCCATGACCATCGCGTTTGCGATTGGATGCTGGGGTGAGATCGCGTCTGAGCAGGCGGGCAATCCTCTGTTCACCTCGCTGCGCGTCGACCAGACAAGGTCGGCGCTGCAGACGGGCGGCAACATGGAAGGCAAGGAAGTGCGGTTCGGCATTGCCGATTCCGGCATTTTCACGGTCGCCACCACGTCGGCATCGTGCGGGGCGGTCAACAATGCACACGATTCGCTCACGCCGATGGGTGGCTTCGTGCCGATCCTGATGATGCAGCTGGGCGAGGTCGTCTACGGCGGCGTAGGCTCGGGGCTCTACGGGATGCTGGTATTTGCGCTTCTTGCGGTGTTCATCGCCGGGTTGATGATTGGGCGCACGCCGGAATACGTCGGCAAGAAGATCGAATCGTACGAAATGAAGATGGTGTCGCTCGCAGTCCTCATCATGCCGATGATCGTGCTCGTTGGCACGTCGATCGGGGTGCTGTCACCGCTGGGCACCGCGGGTATTTCCAATCCCGGCCCGCACGGATTCTCCCAGATTCTCTACGCGTTCACCTCGGCCACGAACAACAACGGCAGCGCGTTTGCTGGGCTTTCGGTCAACACGCCGTTCTATAACGTGCTGCTGGCAATCGCCATGTGGTTTGGCCGGTTCGTTCCGGCGGTCGCGGTGCTCGCCGTCGCGGGCTCGCTCGCCCAAAAGAAGCGCATCGGGGTGACCGAAGGGACGTTGCCCACGCACGGTCCACTGTTCGTCGTGCTGCTGCTCGGGGCCGTGCTCCTGATCGGCGCGCTGACGTTCGTGCCAGCGCTTGCGCTTGGGCCCGTTGCTGAGCATCTGTCGATGGTTGCCGCTCACTGAGTACGAGGAAAGCATGACTACGCCCGCTCAACCGCCTGTCCATCGTCCCGAGAATCTTGGCCAGGCACGCACGGCTGCACGCTCGATGTTCGACCCGGTGCTCGTCAAGCCCGCCATCGCAGAGTCCTTCATCAAGCTCCAGCCTCGTACGCAGCTGCGCAATCCCGTGATGTTTTGCGTGTACGTGGGCGGCATCCTGACAACGATACTCTGGTTTGCCGCGCTCGCGGGTCAGGCCGAGGCGCCGGCGGGCTTCATCCTTGCCATTGCGCTATGGCTGTGGTTTACCGTGCTCTTCGCCAACTTTGCGGAAGCGCTTGCCGAAGGCCGCTCCAAGGCGCAGGCAGCATCGCTGCGCAGCGCGAAGCACAACGTGATGGCGAAAAAGCTCAACGACGGGCATCCGAAATCGCCCGTCACGCTCATGGCCTCCACCGATCTGAGGAAAGGCGACGTCGTGCTGGTCGAGACGGGGGACACGATTCCTGCTGACGGCGAGGTCATCGAGGGCGTCGCGTCTGTAGATGAGTCGGCCATTACGGGCGAGTCCGCGCCGGTGATCCGCGAATCGGGCGGTGATTTCTCATCAGTGACGGGCGGCACGCGCGTGCTATCGGACTGGATCGTCGTGCGGGTCTCGGTTAATCCGGGGGAGGCATTCCTCGACCGGATGATCGCGATGGTCGAAGGGGCAAAGCGTCAGAAAACGCCGAACGAAATCGCGCTGACGATCCTGCTGGTGGCGCTGACACTCATCCTGCTGTTTGCCACTGCAACGTTGCTGCCGTTCTCGATTTTCTCCGTCCAGGCCGCAAAGGCGGGCCACGTCGTGACCATTACGGCACTTGTGGCCCTGCTGGTTTGCCTGATTCCCACCACGATTGGTGGTCTGCTTTCCGCGATCGGCGTCGCTGGCATGAGCCGGATGATGCAGGCGAACGTGATCGCCACGTCTGGGCGCGCCGTGGAGGCGGCGGGTGACGTCGACGTTCTGCTGCTGGACAAGACGGGCACCATCACGCTGGGAAACCGGCAGGCGTCGACCTTTGTACCAGCTCCCGGCGTCTCGGAACAGGACCTCGCGGACGCAGCGCAACTGGCGTCGCTTGCCGACGAAACTCCGGAAGGCCGCAGCATCGTCGTGCTCGCAAAGCAGCGCTTCAATATCCGCGAACGCGACATGGGGGCGTTGCACGCCACGTTCCTGGGATTTACGGCGCAGACGCGGATGAGCGGTGTCGACCTGCCGGAGCGTGAGATCCGCAAGGGCGCGTCGGATGCGGTAAAGCTGTATGTCGAGGCCCACGGTGGCCGCTATCCTGGCGAAGTCAACACCGCTGTGACAGATGTTGCGAGACGCGGCAGCACGCCGCTGGTTGTGGCCGAGAAGCCGGGCGTCCACGGCAGTACCGGCAGCGGACCGGCGCGGGTGCTCGGTGTGATCGAGCTCAAGGACATTGTGAAGGGCGGCATCAAGGAGCGCTTTGCCGAACTGCGCAAGATGGGCATCCGTACGGTCATGATCACCGGTGACAACCGGCTCACGGCCGCAGCCATTGCAGCCGAGGCCGGGGTCGACGACTTCCTCGCCGAAGCGACGCCGGAAGCCAAGCTCAAGATGATCCGCGAACATCAGGGGGCTGGGCGTCTCGTCGCAATGACGGGCGACGGCACCAACGATGCGCCGGCGCTCGCACAGGCCGACGTCGCCGTGGCGATGAACAGCGGCACGCAGGCGGCGAAGGAAGCGGGCAACATGGTCGACCTCGACTCGAACCCGACGAAGCTGATCGAGATCGTCGAGATCGGCAAGCAGATGCTCATGACGCGCGGCTCACTCACGACGTTCTCGATCGCCAACGACGTCGCGAAGTATTTCGCGATCATTCCGGCGGCGTTCGCATCGACTTATCCGAACCTGCGCGTGCTGGACGTGATGCACCTGACGTCCCCGTCGTCGGCCATCCTCTCGGCGGTCATTTTCAACGCGCTCATCATCGTCGCGCTCATCCCGCTCGCGCTCAAGGGTGTCCGGTATCGCGCGCTCGGCGCCGCAGCCGTCTTGCGCCGGAACCTGCTGATCTACGGTCTCGGCGGAATCCTGTTGCCATTTCCGTTCATCAAGCTGATTGACGTAATCCTTACCGCTTTTGGATGGGTTTGAACCATGAACAATTCCTTGCGACCCGTGCTGGTGTTGTTTGTGTTGCTGACGGTAATTACGGGCGGCATCTATCCGCTCGTGGTGACGGCGGTTTCTCAGGCCGCGTTTTCGCGGCAGTCCAACGGCAGCCTGATCGAGCAGAACGGCAAGCCGGTCGGCTCCGCGCTGATCGGCCAGCAGTTTGACGCACCGTCCTACTTCTGGGGCCGCGTGTCGGCCACGGCACCGAATCCTTATAACGCACAGAATTCTGGCGGCTCGAACCTTGGTCCGACGAATCCGGCCCTTGCCGACGAAGTGAAGGGGCGTATCGCGGCACTGCACGATGCCGATCCGTCGAACACCGCGTCCATACCGGTGGATCTCGTGACTTCGTCCGGTAGTGGACTGGACCCCGACATCACGCCGGCTGCGGCCGCGTATCAGGCCGCGCGCGTGGCGAAAGCGCGTGGACTGCCGCTTGATCAGGTCAATGCACTGATCGCGCAGAACACTTCTGGACGGCAGCTCGGCATTTTCGGTGAGCCGCGCGTGAATGTGCTGAAGCTGAATCTCGCGCTCGACGCGATGAAGCCTATGCATTGAGGTTCTGCTGGCGCGGCGTGACCTGGCCAACGCGCGTGCCCTCGACAGCACGACAATGGGATGACTCGCAAGGAGACGTGCGATGAACCGGCCCGATCCTGATGAACTGCTGGACCGGCTGCAGCGTGATGAAGAGAAAAGCCAGCGAGGACGACTCAAAATCTTTTTCGGCGCATCAGCCGGCGTCGGCAAGACGTTTGCGATGCTGCAGGCCGCGCGGCGCCGCAAGGACGAAGGTGCCGACGTCGTCGTGGGGATCGTCGAAACGCATGGGCGCAAGGAGACGCTCGCACTGATCGAAGGCCTGGAGGTCATCGCACCGGCGCGCATTGAATATCGCGGCCGCCTGCTTGCCGAATTCGATCTCGACGCCGCGCTCGCGCGCAAGCCGCAGCTGGTCCTCGTCGACGAACTCGCGCATTCGAACGTCCAGGGCAGCCGGCATCTGAAGCGCTGGCAGGACGTGCAGGAACTGCTGGATGCCGGCATCGACGTGTTCACGACGGTCAACGTCCAGCATCTCGAGAGCCTGAACGACGTGGTCGGGCAGATCACGGGCATCCGCGTGTGGGAGACGGTACCCGACCGCGTGTTCGATCTCGCCGACGAGGTGACGCTGGTCGATCTGCCGCCTGAGGAACTGCTTGACCGGCTGCGCGAAGGCAAGGTTTACATGCCGCAGCAGGCGGAGCATGCGGTCCGCAATTTCTTTCGCAAGGGCAATCTGATCGCGCTGCGCGAACTCGCGTTGCGCCGCACAGCTGACCGTGTCGATGCGCAGATGCGCGAGTACCGCGCCGATCAGTCGATCGAGCGGATCTGGCAGGCGCGCGAACGCATCATCGTGTGCGTCGGCGCAGGCCAGGAAAGCAGCAATCTCGTGCGCGCGGCGGCGCGCCTCGCTTCGAACCAGAAGGCGGACTGGCTAGCGGTCTACGTTGAGACGCCGAAGCTTGAGCGGCTGCCTGATGCCATTCGCAAGCGCACGCTCGACGCGCTCAAGCTCGCGTCCGAGCTGGGCGCGGAAACTGTCACGCTGCAAGGCGACGAGGTCGCGCCGACAGTGCTTGCGTACGCTCGCATGCGCAACGTATCGAAACTGGTAGTGGGCGCGTCCTCTGTGAGGGGATGGCGCGCACGCCTCAGGCCGTCCGTCGCACAGCAGATGGTCTGGTCGGTGCGCGATATCGACGTCACACTGGTCAACTCCGGCTCGGTGCGCGAAGCCGCCGAGCGCCACGATGCCATGAGTGGGTTTGCTGGGCCCGACATGCGAGCGCGCCGCTCCACACCGGTCTCGTACGCCTACGCACTCGCGATCTGTGCGGCCATTACAGCGATCGCCGGCATGCTGCTTGACCGGATCGCGCAGACCAATCTCGTGATGCTCTATCTGCTCGGCGCTGTCTTCACGGCCGCACGGCTCGGGCGCGGGCCAGGCGTGCTCTTCTCGTTTCTCGGCGTGGCTGCGTTCGATTTCTTTTTCGTGCCGCCACGCATGTCGTTCACGGTCGCCGACACACAATATTTGCTCACCTTCGCCGTGATGCTGATGACGTCGCTGGTGATCAGTCACCTGACGGCGAGCCTCAAGCGTCAGGCGCATCTCGCCACGCTGCGCGAGCGCCGCACGGGGGCAATGTTCGCGATGACGCGCGAACTGGGTGGCGCACTGATGACGGAGCAGATCATCGAGATCGGCATGCGTCACGTGAGCGACGTGTTCCAGGCGCGCACGGCGATCCTGTTGCCGGATAGCGTGGAGAAGGTGCGGCCCAAGGTCGAGAATCCCGATCCGGCGACCGCACTCAGCGACGTCGACCTCGACATCGCCCAATGGGTCTACGACCAGCAGAAACAGGCCGGTCACGGCACGGAGACCCTTCCTGCCGCGACGGCGCTGTACCTGCCGCTGAAGGCGCCAATGCGCACGCGCGGCGTGATCGCGTTGCTGTCTGAACGGATGGCAGAGTTTGCTGTGCCAGAGCAGCGGCGCATGCTCGACACTTTTGTCGCGCAGATCGCGCTCGCGCTCGAACGGGTGCACTACGTCGAGATCGCGCAGGACGCACTGGTCAGCATGGAGTCGGAACGACTGCGCAACTCGCTGTTGTCCGCGATTTCCCATGACCTGCGCACGCCGCTCACGGCGATCGTGGGGTTTGCATCGGTGCTTGCCGACCAGGGCGCCGCCGTGACGGGTGGGCCCAGGGCACTGGAGCTCTCGGAGGCGATCCGCGAGGAGGCGCTGAGGATGAATGGGCTCGTCGTCAATCTGCTCGACATGGCGCGCCTCGAGGAAGGCAGCATGCGGCTGAACCGGCAGTGGTCGTCGATCGAGGAGGTGATCGGCTCCGCGCTGGCCGGCTGCCGGCGCATGCTGGGCGAACGCAAGGTTCAGGCACTTGTGCCCGCGGATATCCCGCTTGTGCAGTTCGACGCGGTACTCGTCGAACGGCTCTTCGCAAACCTGCTCGAGAACGCGGCCAAATATACGCCGACAGGGACGCCGGTAACCATTGATGCGTCCATGTTGCAGGATGAGGCGCACCGGTACGTGGGGGTCGAAGTCCGGGATAGCGGGCCGGGTCTGCCCACGGGAATGGAATCACGGGTATTCGACAAGTTCACCCGGGGTGAGAAGGAGTCGGCACTGCCGGGCATTGGTCTGGGGCTTGCCATCTGCCGCGCGATCGTCGAGGCGCACGGGGGCAGGATAGGCGCGTCAAACCGCGTCGACATGAACGGCAAAGTGCTCGGCGCCTGTTTCTGGATCATGCTGCCCGCGGACGAGACACCGCCTGCGGAAACCGAAGTTCCGGAGCTTCCCGGTACGGGGGCATCATCCCGGAACCGGTCATCGGACGTGTCCGGCGGTACCGCGAATCGCCTATGAATGTCATGAGCGATCCGGCCGTTACGGTTGTCCTGATCGAGGATGAAAGGCAGATTCGCCGCTATGTGCGAGCCGCGCTTGAAAGCGAGGTGATGCGCGTATTCGATGCGAGCACCGGGCAGGAGGGGCTCGCCATCACCGCCACCGCCAGGCCCGATCTGGTGATTATCGATCCGATGTTGCCGGATATGGATGGTTTGGACGTGATCCGGCAACTGCGCGGCTGGTCCGCTGTGCCGGTCATCGTGCTGTCGGCCCGCTCGCGGGAAAAGGACAAGGTGATGGCGCTCGACGCAGGGGCCGACGATTACATGACTACGCCATTCGGTATCGGCGAATTGCTGGCGCGAATCCGGGCGCACCTGCGCCGACAGGATCGCTCCGTGACCCCGGATTCGGCCAGGGTATCGTTCGGCGCGGTGACGATCGATCTGGCAGCGAGGTCGGTCCAGCGCAATGGTGAGACGATTCATCTGTCGCCCATCGAGTATCGCCTGCTGGTCACGCTCGTTCGTCATGCAGGCTGCGTGCTGACCCATCGCCAATTGCTGGAGCAGGTGTGGGGACCCGCCCATGCGCAAAACGCGAACTATCTGCGGATCTACATGGGAAACCTGCGCCACAAACTCGAGCGGAACCCGGCACGGCCCGAACACATCGTGACGGAGACGGGCGTTGGATATTGCCTGGTTGGTGTCAGGTGAGCAGCGATGTCAATGAGATTTTTACACGCGTTCCTCGTACTTTTACGTGATCCTGGTGAGCTCCGTGATCCAATCAAGCTGAATTCGACTTACCGGTGAGGCTGGCTGTGCTGAAACTGCTTATTCCCGTGCTCGGCGCCAAAGGGGCAACCGAAGCGGCGCGTCACGGAGCGTTCCTGTTTGCGGAGCGATGCGTATCCGAGGTCGAGATCGTCGAGGTACTCGATGATGTCGCGCAAGGCCGTGCCGTAGCGTTTCATTCACCGGCGGCGTTGCACAGACGGGAAAAGCAGGCGGCGCTCGATGCGCTCATGAAGACGCGGGCGATTCTCGATGACGCAGGCGTCCCGTACACATGGAAGCGCGTATTCGGGCCCGCGGAGCGGACCATCGCACAGTGCGCAGAGAAGGGGCATGCGGACATCGTGGTGCTTGACGCAAGCCACCTAGGCTTTTTCCACAGATGGGCGGTCCTCGCCAGGCTATGGCGACTGACTTCAACACCCGTGACGATGATCCACTGAAGTCTGCACCGCACTGGGCGGCGTAGGGTCATACGACTCGCAGTCGCCGCAGTAGCGCGGACATCGTCGTGCCCTGAACGAAAATCGAAAAGGCGACCACGGCAAAGGAAACGGTAACGATTTCTTCGCGACGCGGCACGCCGGGTGGCAAGCCCATTGCGAGCGCCAGGGCGAGAGCACCGCGCATTCCGCCCCAGAACAGGATATGTTGATGCCGCACGTCGATGCGCAGTGACGTGCGCGTGAAAAGCATGCAGCACGGGTAGACAGCCACAGCGCGGGCCACCATCACGACTGCCACGGCGATGCCGATCGAAGCCCACACCGTTTCGTACTCGCGCTGAGCCTGCTGAATGCCAATGAAGAGAAAGATGAACGAATTGGCGGCAAATACCGCGTATTCAAGCACGTTTTCAACGGCTTCCCGGCCTCGCTTCGTCATCGGATTGACCGCATTGCGCGTCCCCATCACGAGACCGGCAACCAGCGTCGCCAGCACACCGGACAGGTGAAGGTTTTCGGCGAGCAGAAACGACCCATAGGCCGCGATCATCGCAAACGCAATCTCGACGAGGTGATCGGCGGTGCGGTGTAGCAGTGACAGCACCACGTTGCCGATCAGCAAGCCGCAAAGGACCGATCCGAGAAGCACGATGCCAGATATTCTCAATACGTCGACAGGGAGAACGTGCGCGCCGCCCACGAATGCCAGCACAACGCGAAAGCCTGCTGCTGCCGTCCCGTCGTTGAACAGGCTTTCTGCCTCCATCAAATGCCTGAAGCGTCCCGCCACGCCAGCCTCCCTGAAACTCGCCAGGACAGAGACGGGATCCGTGGCGGCGATCAACATGCCGAAGAGCACGCCGGAAATCCATTCCCAGTGCAACAGGTAATGCACGCCTATCGCCGTTACGCCAGCCGATACGAGCACACCGACGATAGCTAACGTCTGGACTACGGCAAAATCCCTGCGAATTTCCCCCCAGCGCATGTGAAACGCCGCCTCGAAAATGAGCGGTGGCAGCAGTACGTTGTAGATGAAATCCTGGTTGAGGGGGATAACGGGAAATCGGGAAGAGGCCAGGAGCGATAGGGCGACCCCAGCGATGACCAGACCGACGCTGTACGGCATATGCAAGCGCCGCGCGAGCATTGCCACCAATGCCGAAACGAGCAACAGGACTTCAAAGAGGCCGACGTTAAAGTCCATCCGGACGGCTCCGATCGAGGGGTACAGAAGTTTCGCTGCGTCTGGCCTGATTCGGCCTATGGGTCGCGCTGTTGGGCAGACCCCATAGTATGTGCGTTACCCTCTTATCGGATCATACGCAGGGGAAGGCCCCGGTTGCTATTCGAGAGGCTCGAGTCATGTCAGCTATCAAACGCATCGTTCCGGGCGGTCCCGCCTGTCAGGCCGCATCGCACAGAACGACCCGCTACCCTGCGGAGCACGTCTCGTTGGCAACCGACGCCAGGAAGAGGCTGCGTGCCCCTGCACCGCATCGCAAGTTCGGGCGCGGCAAGGTCGGCGTCGGTGGCAAAAGCAGCGACAAATAGGTATCTGCGACCATCGTGGGTCGGGTTGTGGAAGGCCTGATTCCGGCAGTTTCTTGTGCGAAGTACAGGTTCGTGGTGCTGAACGAATCACGTTGACGACCCGTATGCATAAACCTAGACTATAAGAGTCTTCACTAAAGGGGCTGATGCCTTGGACACCAGTAGTTGTCGATCTTCGAACGGTCTTCCTGCCTGAGTCCGCAGGGCGTCTGCGCCCGTTTTTGGCCACCGTCCTGCCGTCCGGCAGGCGGTGCGCGTCCCGGTAATACCTCCCGTGCACCTTGATGATTAGCGCCATGCAGGTGCCGCGTTTGCGTGCGCTTCGACTGGCATCATGCTGCGAACATTCCGCTCGCAGCATGCGTTCGTTCGCGTGGGAACGTCATAGGCACAAAGCGCTGGACGTGGCCGGCAACCAGGAGGAGTCTCAATGCCAGCAAGTGACAATTGTTCCTTGTGCCGCCGCCTGGCGGTTAGCAGACGGTTACGGCGCCCATGATGCGCACCTTCTTCGTGTCCGTCGGCTATCCGCGCTGATGCGTCAACGCCAGGCACCGGATCGCTGCCCTCTGGGACCGTTTGATGGCGAGTATTTCGTAGCTGGTCGCGTAAATTGAACCACTCTCCTTCGGCAGAAGCGGGCGATGCGTTCACGTCGCGATTCCGCTCGCTCGGGTTCGCCGGAGGCGGGCATTTGCGTTTCGGTAACCCGAAACAGCGGGGAGAAACAGCATGTCAATCCAGACGGAAAGCTCATCGTCGGCCGGCGGCGTGCTGGAGCGCAGTGCGGTCCTGGACGAAGCGCATCTTGGCGATATAACCGGTGCGTTGGGCACCATCGCACGCCACGACGTAGCGCCCCGAACCCATTGGTGGGCGCGTCTGCGCACGCTTCTGGCCATTCTCGGCCCAGGCCTCATAGTGATGGTGGGTGACAACGATGCGGGCGCTTTCGCCACCTATACCCAGGCGGGACAGAACTACGGCACCGCGCTGTTATGGACACTCCTGCTGCTTGTGCCGGTACTCTACGTGAACCAGGAAATGGTACTGCGACTGGGCGCCGTGAGCGGAGTGGGGCACGCGCGCCTGATTTTCGAGCGCTTTGGCCGCTTCTGGGGCGCGTTCAGCATCATTGATCTTTTTCTGCTGAACGCACTGACGATCGTTACCGAGTTCATCGGCATTACGTTCGTGCTCGACTTCTTCGGCTTTTCGAGGCTCGCCGGCGTTTGCATTGCCGCGGCGTTGACGATGGCGGCGGTCAGCACGGGAAACTTCCGGCGTTTCGAACGCTTCGCGATGGTGCTGTGCGTACTGAGTCTGCTGCTGGTGCCGGTACTGGTGTCGATCCACCCGCCGGTCGGGCAGATGACGCGTGACCTCCTTGTTCCGGGATGGCCCGCTCATTCGAAGCTTTCCGACGTCATGCTGCTCGTGATAGGCATCGTCGGGACGACGGTTGCTCCGTGGCAGTTGTTTTTCCAGCAGAGCTACGTGGTCGACAAACGCATTACGCCGCGCTTCATCCGGTATGAACGGGCTGACCTGTGGATCGGCATCGTGTTCGTGATGATTGGCGCGGTCGCGATGATGGCCTTCTGCGCGGAACTGTTCGCTGGCAAGCCTGAATTCGGCAATTTTACGGATGCAGGTGGCGTTATCGCCGGTCTGGAGAAGTACGCCGGCTGGACGATGGCGGCCCTGTTCGCCGTGGCCCTGTTCGACGCCGCGATCATCGGCGCGGCGTCCGTGTCGCTGTCGACGGCCTACGCCATCGGCGACGTGTTCAGGATTCGCCATTCGCTGCACCGCAGCGTGTTTGCCGCAAAGGGCTTTTATCTCGTGTATTTCGGAATTGTCGCTGGGTCGGCGGGGCTGGTCCTGATTCCGGGAAGCCCGCTTGGTCTACTGACGCTGGCCGTGCAGACGCTCGCAGGCGTGCTGCTGCCAAGCGCAACTGTGTTCCTGCTACTCCTGTGCAATGACCGGGAGGTACTCGGTCCATGGGCTAACTCGCAGAAGGTGAACCTTTTCACGGGCGCGGTGATCTGGGTGCTGGTGATGCTGTCAGTCATCCTGACCGCATCTGTGATGTATCCCGATATGAGTGGAGAAACCATACTGAAGGTGCTCGCGGGCGGCACTTTGTTGGCGGTCGTGGGCTATCTGGTCACGGTTGGGATCCGAAGACTGCATCGTGAACCCACGGACGCAGTCGGCGGCGAGCCGCTGGTGTATCCGGAAGACGCACGCCGTTGGTGGCGCATGCCGCCGCTCGACGAATTGCCGCCGCCCAGACTGACTCTCGCCAAACGGATCTGGATGGGGGTACTGCGCGGTTATCTGTTGATCGCGGTTGCGCTCGTGATCGTGAAAGTCGGGCAACTAATGTTTCTTAAATAGCCAGAAAATCCGGGCACCGTCCGCTATTTGGCTCGCGGGCGGCGCATCTCCACCAGGCCATTGGGCAGCAGTTCCGGGGAATTGTGATTGGGGCGGTGGTGAGCCGCGTCTGAGCTGTCCGCCCGCACAGGGGACAACGACAGAGGTGGTTGGAAGGGCGCGTCGCGAGGTCTCCGGACGTGATGCGGCTTCGGGTTACGGCATCAGGAGTCGATGATGAAAAAGCACATTCTCGAGATATCTGTGGTTTTTGCCCTGATCCTGGTCGCGACGTTTCTGGCTGCCGAACGAAATTGCTCGACGACCACAACAAACGTAGCGCAGCCCGCTGCGGACGCTTTTTCTGCGAACGGACCGCAGAATGGCGGGGCGACCCACTGCCTCGTCTATGGGAAATACTGCCTAAGTAATACGCTACGCAGCGGATAGCCTGCAAGTGGATGTCTTCTCTCAGGCGAGTGGGAGTCGTTCCCTGGGTAGTACACAATACATGCCGAATGTCGCTTCTTGCCGACTGCTGCCTGATGAGGTCGGCAGGAGCCGGCCCTTGTCTGCCAATCGTCGAATGTCAGCAAATGGCCGCTGCGGATACAAATTCGGACGGACATCTGACGGGATAAACGGCAATAGGCGAATGAAATTGATCTAAGCGCGCAAGCTGCGTGCAGTCGTACGATTCTGACCAGAACGCGGCGGCAACATTCAGGTACCAATTGAGTCGCAATCGCATTTTTCTACGCGATACCCTCATTTTTTCACTACGTTTACGCGACATGGCTTACCCTGACACAGAGTTGAAACCGGAGGGACATCTGGATGCTGCTGATGGGTCCGTATGGACGCATCGCAGCTTTCAACTCGCGGCGACGTTCGTTCGCGCTCGTGCGAGTCGTTCGCTGCCGAGCGCTTGAACAAGCACGCACGGTACAGTCGTGCGCCTCAACATCGATAAGGAGTCGAAATGTCGGACCCTGACAGTCATCCCCTATGTCGCTCACCTCTGCCTTTGTTTTTAAGCGAGGAAAGCAAGTAGACCTTTGCCGCCGCGCCAATGATCCGCCCGGTCTTCCGTGTCTACTGGCTTTCCACAATAACGCGTCAAGCCAGACGCACGGAGCACAATCATGAACTTCGGCCTCCTCCTGTCGAACCTGCCGCACGTCGACGAAGCACGTGTCCAGTACGACGCGATACTTTCGCTGCAAACGCAGGAACACCACCGGTTCGCCGCCTTCTGGCGCCGCCTGAAAGCCCTCATGTCCTGAGCAACTGTGGGGCTTCCCACCATACGCGGGCTACGCCGTCGGTCAACGACATACGTCCCTGAAGCTCACCGCTTTCGGGCAATGGATCAATGCGCTCGCGACGCGCAAAACGCTTAGCCGGATAGTGCGACGACGCCCGCGGCTTCGCCGCACGACCCAGTTGACCCGGATATTGCCGAAGCGTATGGACGTTGCCGATCGTCGCGCTCGCTTTACCTGGATCCAGCCGCGCGGCAGATTCCGGTGGTGGTGAAACTCATCACTCCCATATCGTGGCAGCAACTGCGTCCCGGTCCTCGAACGCACAGGGGCGTTGCTACCGAGCCGGCCCTGCTGCGTACGAGCGGTAGTCCGCCGTGGACTGCGGTCATTCGCGCTGCATTCGCGGATGGCTGTTGATGGCCGAGGCTGTGTCAAAACCCGCGCGATCACCTAGACTGAATCAACCTGTTAGCGGGAGAGGCGGAGGTGGGGCGATTTGTCGAAGGTGCGAACAGCAATCAGGCAACGTTGCTGCCGGAATGGACAGTTGAGCATGTGTTCGGCACACTCAAGCACTGGATGGGATCGACGCACTTCCAGACGCGCGGACTTGGCCATGTCGGAGCTGAAATGAGTTTGCATGTGCTGGCCTACAACCTCAAACGCGTCATCAGGATTCTCGGGGTCGCAAAGACGATGCGTGCAATGAAGCTGGCAGGCACGTGAACTCGCGTGCCGACGCTGTTTGCCAGTAAGCACGATTGGGTCATCTGCCGGTATCTCGGCCTAACGCAACGGCGCTTCCCACCGGGCGTCACCGGTCCACCGTTCTGCGCTTTTTTACACGGCCTCGGCCGATACCTGTAGTTCGAAATTGACTGCGCAGCAGGAGCGCAGGCCGATCAGATAGGAGCGCAGGCCGATCAGATGACTGCAAAGGCGCTCCAGCAGTTTTGCGTACCGAGGCGCGGTACTCATGCCGGGTGTTCAACGCGATTGAGGTCTACGAAAAACGACGCGAGATCGTCCTTACCAAACGTGGCGACCGCCTGCGGTTCGAAGCAGTGCGCGAATGAAGCGTTCGAACATCACCGTGTGCTGCACGATAATCCGGCAAGTACCTTCGTGCGGCAGACCCGGTCAGGAATGTGCCTTCGCGGAACGATTCCGAGCGGTGCTACATCTGCAGGCAATTCGCCATCAAGCCGACGGATGATCGGTGCCGCGTAGACCTTCCAACACCTCATCGCGCCATTCGCTTTTATTCGCACGGGAAGCTTTAATACCTCAATACCTGAACGTCGCCGACGCTTCCGATGCGGGACTGTCCGGTTGGACATTGAATGCCGTCCTCATCATATTGAGGCGATAGGCCACGCGCCGCGGGTAGTCTTTGGCGCCACCGCTATAGCGCCGGAGCGCGCCATTGACATCGCCATCCGACGCCGCGATGTAGTCATGCAGGATCGATGATCCGATGCTGACATTGGTACCCGCATCGTTCAGATCGGAGGTGCGAAGGACGAGGTCCTTGTGCTGCGAGGGCAGGATTTGCATGAGCCCCCTCGCCCCTGCCACGCTCACGGCGAAGCGGTCGAAATTAGATTCGACCGCGATGACGGCAAGAAGCAGGATCGGCGAGATCGTATCGCGTTGGGCGGCATGCACCACTGCCCGTCCAATCTTCATTGCTTCCTGCAAACCCACGTGAAACCGCACATTGAGCATCGTCGCGATGTCTTCAGCCGTGGGGCTACCTGGGGAAGTCGCCTCGGAGACGGGGTCGGGCGGCGCAACGACCGATGCGTCAGCGCCGTAGGTCATGCCGCTGAGCGATCCGGTGGCCAGCAGTGCAGCGAAAACAATCGCGCGAAGGCCACGGGAACGAGCGCGTGGCAGATCACCGAAATTGTTGTTCATGTTCGTGAGCGTTTAGCAAGTGAAACAGCTTGAAAGGCTATGCCGCGCGAAAGAACAATTTCAGAAAAAGGTGACCTTCAGGCGAAAAAATTGCGTAAACATTCCGTGATTTTCTCTACCATTTACTCGGGATATATACGTAATCCACAAAACTTTGCAGAAGTCCGCCTGCGATCGGTGCGAGAATCTTTTACGTGGTCAAGCGATCATTGGCGTCGATGCCACCCTCACATTCAGGATTGGTCATGCTGGGCTTGATGTTCTGGAAACACGCGAGCGGCGAAGAGACCGAAGAAACCCACGAAGGTCAGTTGAACACCTGCTGCCAACGCGAGCAGTGGCTGAAGATGCTTGTCCTGTCAGGCGCAGCGATTGTCATTGTGGCCGTCGCTCTCGGCCTTCCAATCGTCGGCCTCTCGGTCTATCTATTCGCGTCGGTGCCATTCATTCTGTTTGGCTCTTGACAGCGGGCGACGGACCCCGAGGGGGGCAGGACGGGCCGCTTTGCTGGTCGGGGTTGAGACGTGTTTTATTTTTTTTCTGTCAAGTTACAAAAATCCGGAAGTTCGCCGGAACCTCTGGCGCGGTCTGGCGTCACCCCTCCATGACGCCGCGCCTCCGGACGTTTACTTTTTCTGTGGAAGCGATGGCGGAAAGGCGCAATGGAGCGGGCGGGGCACCACGGGATGCTGCACCAAAGGATGTAGTGGGAGGGCGCATGCTGGCGCAATGTGCATGGCACGCACCATTCGGACGTACTGCTGCGACTTCGCGGACGCACACTCTACGTGAAATGCTTAAAGGCAGCGCGCCTTGCATGTGCAAAGCGCGCGGTGGGCGAATCGATCAGACATCCTTACAAAGGAGGAATGAAGCAGAGCGCTTCATCAAATCGCGGCCGTGCATCCACTTCAATCGTTATCTTCGACACGAACGGGAATCGTCATTGATGAACCAGACAACGAAGCGATCGATCGAAATCGACTTTTTCAGGGGTTTCGCATTGATTGCCATCGCACTCGATCACATCCCGTCGAGCGTGCTTTCGCATGTGATGCTGCACAACTTCGCGTTCTGCGACTCCGCGGAAGTGTTCGTGTTCGTGAGCGGCTACGTATGCGCGGCGACCTGGCTCTCCATCGCCGAGCGCAAGGGAGAAAGGGCGGCCAACCGTCGCTTCTGGCGGCGCGGGCGCGAGGTCTACGCCGCGTATCTGTGCACCGCCGCGCTCATGCTCCTGTCGGGTGCCGCCGCGGCGATGCTGCGTGTCGATTCACCGCTGGTGGCCGAGTCGGGCTATCTGCGCTTCGCCGCGCAGCCGTTCACGATGCTCGCCAATATCGCGGTCTTTCGCGATCAGCCTTACCTCGCGGGCGTGCTGCCGATGTACATCATGCTCGTGACGGTCTTGCCGTTCGTGATGCCGCACGCGCGCCGTTCGCCCGATGTCGTGCTGGTGGGCAGTTTCGTGCTGTGGTTCGGCGGTTGCTGGCTTGCCGCGTGGTTGCCTGCGGCTCCGGGCGCGTCGTGGCCGTTCAATCCGTTTGCCTGGCAGGCCATGTTCATGCTCGGCCTGCTGTGCCGCCTCTATCGCGTCTCAAGTGCTTTCCAGGTTTCGTTGGCGGGTCGCGCGTTGACCGTGTCCGCTGTGTCGCTGGTTGCAACGTTCGCGTTCATTCAGCTCTTCGCGGATCTGGACCCGCAGCCCGGCTACATGAAGCAGAACCTCGCAAGCGTGCGGATCGTGAATTTCGCCGCCATTGCCTGGCTGGCCGCGCAGGCGGTGCGCAAGGGCTGGATAGCATGGCTCGCACAACGGCTGCCGGCCGTCATCACGGTGGGGCAGCAGGGCCTGGTGTGCTTTGTGGGCGGCGCCCTGGCCTCCAATGCAATCGACACGCTCCTGCGCGCAACGCATGTCACGGATTCGCTACCCGCGAGGCTCGCCGGTGACCTGCTCGCGATCGGCGCGCTGCTCATGCTCGCGGGCGGCGCGCGACGACTGAAATCGGTACGGCCGCGAGTCGCGCTTACGTGAAACATCGAAGGTGAGTGTTTGCGGGAGACGATACCGGCTGGCAAGAAAAGGACGGCTCGACAAGAGGAAAGCGGCCTCGTACCGATGGTGCTGATGCAGACAGGCGAAGTCGTGTTCGGCGGCCCAGGCTCCGGACTTTTCAGCATGGTTATCTATGTAATGCTGGCTGTGTTCGTTGCCGGGCTGATGATTGGCCGGGCGCCTGAATACCTGGGCAGGAAGATCGACGCGTTCGAGATGAAGATGGTCGCCGTGGTCATTCTCTCGACCCCCATCCTGGTGCTGTTCGGCACCGCAGCGTCCGTGCCGGTGCCGGCCGGGATCGCAGGCATTGCGAACCCCGGCCCACATGGGTTCAGCGAGATTCTCTACGCGTTCTCGTCCGCGGCAAACAACAACGGCAGCGCGTTCGCCGGCCTGTCGGCCAATACGCCGTACTACAACTGGATGCTCGTGATTGCGATGTGGTTTGGCCGCTTCGCCGTGATCGTACCCGTGCTGGCGATTGGCGGATCGCTCGCGGGCAAACTTCGGCGAGAAGCGGGGCCGGGTACGCTGCCGACGCACAGTCCGCTCTTTGTCGGATTGCTGATTGGTACGGTGGTCATGATTGCGTCGCTCACTTATCTGCCGGCGCTCGCGCTGGGACCCATTGCCGAGCAATTGAGCTCAGCAGTCAGGCATTAGCCGGACGCCGGCCGGCTTTCCCGCCCACGAGCTGAAAAACCTCGGGGCTTGCTCTACGAGTTCGTTGTCTCGAACTCAATGAGATCCGCGCACGGATGACTGAACTCGAGGACGCCCTGCCGGCGCTCATGATCTCTACGCAGAACGTTTATGAAACGCTGAATCCCTTTTACGCGATTTTTTGATTGAGTCCCGTAAGCTTCGATGCAGAGAAGTCACAATGCTGCGACAGGACCACCGTATGTCTACTCTGGTGCACTTTACACGTCGAACCAAGCTTCCAGATCCGGACGATTCCGGAACCGGAATTGATCGCCGGCGCGCGCGTCTGCAGTGCATGCGCGCGATCGGTATCGCCGGAGCGCTCGTGGCTTGTGTCGCGGTCGCGTCGGGCTGGGCCGTTGTGGGTCTTGCCGCATACGTCGCGTCGCTCGCGCCGCTGATCATCCTTTCCTGGTGAGGCAGGAGGCGCCATGCGGTGTACGCCTGTTTCGATACAACCTGACGTCAGCTTCACGCAGGATTCAGTGGACGCTGGCCGGGTGATCATCAGGCCATTTGATCCCGGGCACAACCTGAATTCGCAGATCACGAAACTGCTGCACCGGGCGGCCGCGTCGGTCGGTGTCGCGGGCAACCTCCCGGTCCATTGCCAGCGAAGGGAGCGGACGGTGCATCGGGACACCGTGGACGAGGCGTGCTTTGTCGCCGTGTGCAAGGGTCGCCTCGCGGGAACGCTAACCCTGCGCGCGACAGACCCGGCTTCGGCCTGCCGGCACTTTCGGCGGCCAGATGTCGCCACGGTGCATCGGTATGGTGTCGAACCGTCGCAGCAGCGGCGGGGCATCGGCCGCGCGCTGCTTTCGTTTGCCAACCGCTGGGCGGCGGCGCACGGATATATGCAACTGGCCCTGGATGCGCCGATGAACGCGCACCGCCTGCTAGATTTCTACCACGGCCAAGGCTTCAGGCTGGTTGATACCGTCCGCTTTCCTGGCTGTGAATACGAGAGCGCCGTCCTGAGCCGGCCGAGCCTGCCCGGCTGGCCGTGTTCCCCAACGTCGCGTATTAGCTATCGCTCGCGATAAGCAGGTATCGCCGCGTACCATTGCCCCAGTGGGCGCTTTAGCAGAGAGACGCTGGAATGAGAGCAAGACATGAGAAGCCCGACCCTCAGGTCACGCATGCAGGAGCCTCGCCCCGCGGCCGAGGTGTGCCGCGCAGGCGCGCACTAGTCAAAATTGCGGTTCTGGTCGTGCTCGCCAACCAGATCCTCACGACGGCGTTTTCCTTCCTTGCGCACCGTAATTATCCCGACGTCGCGCCTGGCCTCACGGTGCTGTTCAGCTTCGCGTTGTGCGCAATCCTGATTGTCTGGATTCGCACGGACGCGAAGCTCGCATGGGAGGACGCGGTCGAGTCTGGCTTCGTCAGTCCCGTCGCGATCGCTCGTGGCGGCATGGTCGCGATCCGCTCGGAATGCCCGCGCCGCTGGCTGGTCGTGCTGCATGTGGAATGGGAGGGCGGATTGGCCGTGACGGAGTAGTGCGGGACCTTTACGATCTTTTTACTTGCCAGTCTGCCACTGCGTAATACAATGTTCGAAAATGAATCACACAGAGCCGTTCATATGAGCGCCATCCGAAGTTCCCGTCCCCCGAGTCGTTTCGCTGCCTGACAGGCAGGACGTCTGCGTCTCTTTCCTTTGAGCCACCGTCTTGCAATCAGGCAAGCGGTGCGCATCGTAGTCATTCCCAACCACCAATCGCGCCAGCCGGATAGCGCAACTGCGCCTCTGCAGGCTCGCAGTGCGGCCGCGTCCAGCTCCAGGCGGGTTGCCAGAACCCGGAATCGGGTCGTGTGGCCGACGTAGGTCCTGCTTCAAGCGTGGTTATCGCAGCGCGTGGATGTTCCGCAAACGGGCCGATTGGTCTCCTTGTGAAGAGGAGTACTTATGAGAAATCCAGGTGTGAAGGATCGGAGGGCGGGTTCGGTGCGACTGAGTGCGCACGAGATGGCAGCATTGATGCTGCTCGGCTATGCGCCGGTCAAGCTCGAGGTGGAAGATCCCGACATGATTGCCCTTCAGGATGCAGGGCTTGCGCGACGGACTGAGTATGACCCTGGTTGGCAGGAATTTTCGATTACGAACGAGGGCAGGGACATGTTGCGGGCACTTGATGCATTGAACGCCTCCTGAAGACGTCACTGAAAGGCTCGCCGCATCAGGCACGTTATGAATGTGGTGGCGTTCTCCGGAATGAGGCACTGCGGATAGTCAGTGTAGTCAGCAAACATCGCCACCGTTCTTAAATTTCAATTAAACAGCACTACTTATTGATTACCAGTTGTATAAAGGAGCGCACCATGTTTGAACTCAGCAAGCAATATTCTCGCGAAGCGATTCACTCGGCCTGCGGGGGCAGCAAGCAGGCCTTCCTTCCCGCGAAGAATGGAAGGGTCGTGGCTGCCTGCCTGCGGATGGATCTGAATCCGCAGGCGCCGGACGTCATCATCTGCGACGGCAGTGCTTCGGGGCGTGCTGCTGGCAGGACGCTTGCGGCTCAGCGGGACGCGATTCCGGTATTCATCAAGATCGAAGTCGACTCGTACCGCTTCGTCGGTCTGTTCGCAGTGTGCGAGTCCCTGACCGCGCCCCTCGACTGTGCGCCATATGTGAGCAACAGCGGGTTCACGCCGGGCCAGGTGTCCCGCGTCCTGAAGATGAGGCGTTGCCAGTGAGTGTTCGTCAGCGACCACGAGGCCGGGAGGGCGGCATGGTGGAACTCATGAAAGAACGCGCGGCTGCTCATGGCCGCCGCGCATTGCTGAATTGAGGTCGAGCCTCGCGCCCATCTCGACTGCGCGGTTAGGCGGCACCCCCAGGTGGGTGGTCGCATCCAGTTCGTTTTTGCGCAGCAGAATAAACATACGCAGGTAAGAATTGCGTGCCTCCCGCCCGGTGTTTACGACATTTTTCCTTGTGACACGCGGGCACTCTCCTTAGACTGGCGCACCACGTTGGTCGAGCGATGAGGACAAGGATGAATACGCCGGACCCCCGCAAAGAGAAACTGGCAAACCCGGACGAGGTGATGTATCGCCATTTGCTTGCGCGGATGCGCTGGCGCGGATGGCTCAAGGTGGTCACGCTGACGATGGCGGTCGATCAGTTGCTGATTGCAGTGTTCTCGTTTGCCGCGCGGAGTCTTGATCCCAGCATTGGCGAAACGCCAACGCTCATCTTCAGTTGCATTACGTGCATACTGGTGAGCAATTGGCTGGTTTCGGACGCGCGCGCAGCGTGGGTAAGCGCGAAAAGAAGCGGCTACACCGGCACCGCGATAGACGCCGTCAAAGGCGAGAGTGTCGTGATTGCGGCGCGCTGCCCACGTCGCTGGTTGGTTGTTCTTCATATCCAACTAAATCCGCAACTCGTCATGCGACGTTAGCGATGGCGGCGCAATTAAAGTGGAGTCCGCCACAGTATCCGGCCTTCGAGTTCCGCGGAAGGATCTTCTTTCCGCTCGTTCAATGAAGCAACATCACCGGCACTGAGCAGACGCGCCGCAGGCACGCGAGCATCGTCCACTTGCGCAGAAAGCCTCGTCCACGCGCATCTACCACAACGATATCAACATCGGCAGCTTCAACACACGCGGCGATAACGCGCGCAGTCGGCCCGGCGACATGCCGGGACGTGTAGGGCACACCCGCATCGTCGAGGATGGCGCAAACGTGCTGCAACGGCGTAGGCGTGAGCGCTCGGTCCGGAGACAGCGATCCGCTCCGCGATTTTGCACCGGCGTGTGCATGCCCTGTTGGCTTGCAAACTTCGACGACTTCGATCATCGAGACGCAGCGCTCCGCAAAAAGAAACGCGCTATGCCGCGCCGCTTCGGCTGCGCCGCGACTGTCGACAATGGGGATGAGTAGTTTTAGCATGGTCAGGCCTCCCATACGAGAGGCGCGAGTGTTGCGATACAGACGGCAAACCCAATGACTGGCTCGCCGATTGCGATTGAGGTCATCGCTGCGGCCGCACCCAGAAGTGCAACAACATGGAGGTGCGCGCGCACGAGGCGCCGGCAGTTGAACGAGATATGCCGTGGCCCGATCTCGCATTTTTCGGGTGAAGAATACGTGTGAGAATCAAGCGAACGCTGTGAGTAGGTAATCGACATGAATGCCTCTGGTTAATTGATGTGGATATCGACTCCGTGACGCTATCGAAACATGTATATACGGCACACAGACATGTCGTCGGAAAACGTAAACGCGGCGTATATATTTCCTCGAGTTTTTCGGAAATGCATCTTTTTACGCACGTTTTACGCGAAGCTCGCTACGCTAGGTTTCATCGACACAACGCACGCACGACGTGCCCCTTCGCATGGCTTACGCACACTTGCTTCCGGTTCCCGATACGCCGTCGGTTTTGCGCCGTTTGAGCGGCAAACTCTTGCCGTACTACGCGCCGCGCGCCTGGCTCGATATCACGCTCTGCGGTAAATCATTGGCCGACACGCGTTCGCATCTGACGCTGCTGCTGCACTCGCCGCTCGGCGTCTATGTCACGCGCACAGGCGAGCAGAAGAACTCGATCCACGTTCGCATCGAGATCGCGCCGGAGGATTTCGACTTCGTCCTGCATGCGCTGCTGCACGCCGTCCCCGAAGCGACGGTGAGTTATCTGCGTCCGCGTATCAATGCGAAGGTGAATTGACATGTTCAATGGAATCTGGATCCCGCTCGTGACGCCGATGCGTGGGGGGGCGGTCGACGTGTCCTCACTGGAAGCTTTGACAGATCGCCATGTAGCGAGCGGAATTGCCGGCTTCGTCGCATTGGGAACCACTGGTGAGGCCGCACTGCTCGACGCGCGGGAACGCAGCGTGGTGTTGCAGGCGATCACGGAGGTCGTCGCGGGGCGGTTGCCGGTCGTGGCAGGCGTAGGAGGCATCGACACCGCGGCGTTCATCGACGAAATCCATCGTCTGCAAACGTGGGATCTTGCGGGATATCTGGTCTCCGCGCCTGCTTATCTGTGTCCGGATCAGGCCGGTCTTATCTGGCATTTCGAACAGATTGCTCAAGCCACAGAGCGCGATATCGTGCTATACGACGTGCCGCATCGTACGGGCGTAGGGCTCGCGGCAACGACGGTCGCAAGACTGGCGCAGATCGCCAACATTCGCGCAATCAAAGCGTGCGCCCGTGAGCGATTCGCAGCGTTTGGGACGTTGCCCATCGCCATGCTGTGCGGCAACGACGACTCGTTTCTCGACTGTCTGCGCGCTGGCGCAACCGGCGGGATCCTTGCGAGCGCCCACGTCTGCGGCGATCTGCTTGCCGCAGTGCAGACACTGTTCTGCGCTGGCAAAGGCGACGAGGCGTGCAGACTTTTCGCGTGCATCGAGCCGGTCGTGCGTCTGCTGTTCGCTGCGCCGAACCCGAGCGCTATCAAGGCGATGATGTCGCTCGACGGCAGCATTTCTGCCGAAACGCGCATGCCGATCACGCCGGCGCCCGATACGCTCCTTCGGCGCCTGCTAGTGGCGCGCGCCACGCTTGATGAGTTACGGGCATCAATGCCGGCTTACGGCGCGGTTGAGAGCTGATTTTCGCGCCTTCGCACAATTCGAACCCGCGCGCGACTCGCTCCCTACATGTGCCACGTGGGCTCTGGATTGGACTGGGGATGAGCCGGCGCATGTGGGCGTGACGCTGATTTTGTCTTCCCGCTAACGCGTTTGCTTGCGCGTGACGGGATGAGTGTGCCCGCTGATTAACGGCGACGCTGGGTTGCCACGCCCAGGCTGTAGGTGCAATTCTACATAAATATAATGATCGAATTTTTAATTAATAAGGAAACCTAAACTAACGTCATGCATTCTTCTGGTAACTATGGTTTTTTGCGTCTGCGTCATGCGTCAGCTTTGCCCTACATCGATGGCACGCGATTCGCCCGTCTGTGATCCTTCGCATCGTCCATCGCCCGATCCACCATTTAGCTGGAGGAACGATTGCGTTGATGCGTCGGCGATTTGCGTGGCGGCCTCCGGCCTCGCGATGCGCGTCACTGAACCACATATAGATGCAGAAAGAAGCAGAGATCTTCTGGCGGCAATTTGCGGGACACGTGAAGGGCCAGTTTCCGAACGCTCGGCCACCATGAACCGGCCGCACAGTATCCTGCCCGAGTTTGGCGCGGTCATTCCCCTGTCGAGGACTACGCTACGCCGGTTGGTCGGCGTCCTCGTGGCGCATGTTCGACCGTCGACGCTAGTCCAACTGATCCACCGGAGACATGCCAACTATCGTTAATTGGGCCAGCGGGCTCACGATCTTCGAGGCTCCAGCCCTCTCCACGCCTTGTAGATGTGACAAGCAGCACGGGCGCCGAAAGGTGGGGCAAATGGACTCACTAGCGTGCGGGAAAGTCGGATGGACCTCTTCCGCGCTCTGAGGTCGCGAAATTTAGTTCTTCACTTGTGCCGCGGCCGCCCGTGTGAGCGATCGGTCGCCTCGCTGGCACGCGCTTGGTCGGTGGCGGTGTTCGCGCGGCTTTTGACCGGATTCGCTATTTTCTTGTTCGAGCGACGTGATTTTTTGAGCCTCCGTTCGACTTCGGCAAGCAGCTCACTGGGCGAGCATTTCAAAGCGGCAGCAAGCGCGAACAGCGTAGTCAGCGTTGGCTGGTGCTGGCCCAGCTCAAGCATGCTGACATACTTGCGCTGTACATCGGCCTCAAAGCCGAGTTGTTCCTGTGTGAGCCCCGCGAGAAGACGGTGCTCGCGCAACACGGCGCCAAAGACTTCCACCAACTCCAAAATTCTCTCCCAGTGAAATGGGAGCACTCTCCGTTTGGCGCTATAATTTGTCTTCCCAGTACACTGGGAATAGGGCGGGAAATATCATGCTGAAACCTATGTGTGGACCGGGTTCGGCAGGTTTTTCGTGGTGGTGATGTGTTCTCGGGAGGGTGTTTGATCCTCTTGGGGAACACGGCGCGGCCACGGGCCGGCAAGTTGATAGAGAAAGCAATGAGGTAGTTGGCCGTATGTTTGTGACGAGTGAAAAGAACCGGTTGCCGCCGTATGCATTGCCGTTCGGCGAGCCCGAAGGCGCGACCGCGTGGACGGCGATCGAGCAGCTGATTCCACGGGACGTGCTGATCCTGCGGGTGTCGCCGGCTCGCTCGCGGGTCGTCCCGTCGATTGTGATGCTCGATCTGTCCACCACGGCGCCGCACCTGGAGCAGTTCGTCGGCGGGGACGTTGTGCTGCGGGGCGCCGCCGTGCTGAGCACAAAGTTCGCACGCGAAGTTGACCGCTGGACGCTCGATCCGTTGAGCGAGATCCGGGTGGGGGTTACCGAGTCCGAACGGTACAGCCAGGGCGAGCGGTTGGTGACGGTGACCCGGTTCACGACCGCGGCGGGGCGCACGTTCTCCGTGCCGGTTGCACTGGCAACGCGCCCGGCGCGCGGCAGGCGGCTCTGGCGCGCGAAGGCGCCAGCGACACAGGCCCGTTCCTGACGCAGACCCGCTGTGGTTGCGCATCCGGAGCGGGGGGCCGGCCTTGGCTATTGAGGAGCCGGACACGCGCCCGCGGCGACGGGGTGTGCCCTCGTGCTGTATCTCGATTTCGACGGCGCGCTTCACCAGGGGGGGGCGTCTGGCGCCGTCCTGGCTCCGGACCGTATGTCGCGAGCCCGCCGGGTCATGCGCTGTTTGAAAGCGCAGCACTGCTTTTGCGCTGCCTCGAGCCGTACCCTGAGCTGCGCATCGCCGCTTGGGGTGCAGGTCTGGGGCGACGTATGCCGACGGCGGCCCGAGGCATGGCTCGGGCTCGACGACGATGCCGGCTGGCCGGCGGTGTGCGGGGCTCAACTGGTGCAAACCGACCCCGTGCTGGGCATCAGCGCGCCAGCGGTCCTCGCGGAACCGCAGACTCGGCTCGCCGCGCTGCGCGGGCCGGAAAAGGGCTCGCCGTGATAATCCGCCTTATCACGGGAAGGAGACATGCGGCGACGGCGGGAGAATGGATGTTGGCTTGTCCCTGGACACCTTATGCAAGTGACCGATTTTCGACCGGCAGACGTAACCGCCACGACACCTCCTGAAATCGAGGCGACGCGCCACCCGGTGCTGTTTCTGGATTTTGACGGCGTCCTGCATGCCTACGATGAGCTGGCGCTCGACGACAACTTCCGCCTGATAGAGAACCCGAACCTCTTCATGTGGTGCCCGGTCCTTGAGCGGATACTTGCACCCTTTCCCGAGGTGCGCATTGTTGTCAGCTCGGACTGGCGAAGACTGTTTGACGATGCGGCCCTCATCAAGCTGCTGGGTCCGCTCGGCGCGCGGTTTGCCCGGTGTCGTCGAGGGGTATGGCCCGACCCGGGCCGCTGAAATCTTGAGGGAGGTGCAGCGCAGGTCGATTGCCCACTGGCTTGCCCTGGACGATCATCCGAGCGTTGTCGATGCGGCGCGCGAGGACCGCCACTTCATCGCCTGCTCCGGACGTACCGGTGTGGCCTCAACCGACGTGCAGCAGGCGCTTCGTCAAGCGCTGGAAGCGCTCCAGAAGGGTGGCGCCTCCCTGCACCCGCAGGGACGGACCGGCAGATGATATCTACCGGTTTTGCCTGAGCGGGTCAGGATCACGCCGCTGCCGGAGGTGGCGGCTGGTGCAGACGGGCTGTGGGAAAGGCCAAACACCTTTGCTGCATCGGGCGGGCTGCCATACGGCTGCCGAAGCGTGCGAGGGCGCGCTCCGGCGCCGCAGGAGAGAGAAGGTTAGAACATGACGGATACAGGCTTTCACGGTGCGTTGCGCTGGCCACTGCCGGCCGACGCCGAAGGCGGTGGGACCAGCCGCTACTACATCGACACGGAATTCACCGATTTCCGGCAGTGCCAGCTCATCAGTCTCGCCATCGTCGGCGAGAACGGGGACGAGTTCTATGGCGAGCGTACCGACTTCGATCCGGCGCTGTGCAGCGACTTCGTCCGCGCGGTGGTGCTGCCGCAGCTCGGCCAGTTCGAGGGGCGCGCGATGCCGTTCGTCGCGCTGCGCGAGGCACTGCGTGCATGGCTCGTGAACGTGCCGCACGACACCGGGCCGGTGCTCTGCTACGACTACGAGACGGACCTGAACCTGTTCCGGTTTCTGATGGGCGGCCCGCTACCGGGCGGCTGGCGGCTCGAGAACATCGCGGGCCAGCGCGACCGGGCACGCCTCGCCGCATACTACGCCCGCCATGGCGGCGAGCACCATGCGCTGCATGATGCGAGGGCCAATGCCTATGCCTGCGCCGGTTGAATGCGGAATGTCCGCGCGGGAACGATCCTCCGGTCGTTCGGGGCCTGGCGGATGCGTCCTTTCCCTGAAAGGCCCACAGGAATGACGGGGAGACCGCGATGAGCGGGGCGCGGGAGTGGATACCGCTATCGCTCGCAGCGCAGTTCGCGCAGCGCCTGCGTGACCGCCGGAAAGCGTCAGGGATGACGCAGCCCGAACTCGCACGCAAGGCGGGCGTTGCGAAATCGACCTATGTGCACTGGGAGAGGGGGCTGGTATCGGAGCGGACACACTCGAAGCTGCAATCCGGGATGTCGCGGCGTGTCTGGCTACCCGGGGACGCAGTCTGCTCGGACGCGAGCAGCCGCTGGACGAGAGGGCCCGGCGTGATGCCGACCTGCTGGCCCACCGCTATGGCATTGGCGCGCATCGGTGGCCCTTGGTCGACGTGGCCATCTCATACGGGATGGATCCGTCGCACACGCGCCAGACTGTCGCACGCATGATTGAGCGCGCGACAGAGTTTGAGTTTGTGATTCCGGTGCTGGACTCGATCGTGGAGGCGGCCGAGGCGGACCCTTTGTCCACGACCGCCGCCGCCGGTGATCGCATGCGTGACCTGCTGGGGCCGTCCCTGAGTCTGGATCGTGCCGATGCGTTTGCTGGCGAGATGCTGTCCCGGCGAATCAGCGATGCAGGTGTCCCCATGGCTGTGGCCGACTTGCGTGCCGGGATCTCGCAAAAGGCGAGCTTCGAAGCCGTTCAGGGCGACAACACGTACATGGGGCAACGCTCGTTGCACGAGAATCTTGAAGAGAGGACTGCTGATGAACAGGCCGCGCAGCAATGACGACGGGGATGCTGGCAATGAGGGCGCCCCAGTGCAGCAAGCCGCCAGACAGGCTGTATTTGAAGCGTGCGACTGGCTGACTGCGGCGCAGGTGGACAGGCTCGCCTGCCCGGATGCTGATACCCAGCCTCTCCTGGCAGAGCGCTGGAAACAGGAGGGGCGGCTCTTTTCCGTCCGGCGCGGGCAAGGCGAATACTTTCCGTCCTACGGGCTCGATCCTGAGCGGCAGTACCGACCGTTGGCCGCCCTTGCGAGGGTCCTGCACGTGTTTGGTGAGACGAAAGATGGCTGGCGGCTCGCATTCTGGTTTGCGTCGGTCAACAGCTGGCTCGACGGCAGACGCCCGCTTGACCTGCTGGCCGCGGAGCCCGAGCGTGTGATTGCCGCTGCGCACGAAGAGGCGCGCGGCGTGCCGTACGGCTAGCCGCGACAGCAATGCCGGAAAGGGAGAAAGAGGACAGTGCGCGAAGAGTTGTCGAGAATCCTGCGGGAACGATACCCGCTCATTTTTGCAGTTGATCTGGCAGTCGCCGACATGCCGGACGCCATGCCATCGGTATTCTCACTGTGGGGATTCGAGTGCGGAGATGGCTGGTTTGATCTGATTGACGTGTTGTGCGCGCGACTGCAACTCGCGACAAGGCATGGCGCACCGCAGGTCGTCGTGAGGCAGGTCAAGGAAAAGTTCGGGACGTTGCGCTTCAATGCCTCCGGCGCCGACGAGCGACAACGCGGCATGATTGAACTCGCCGAGATGATGAGCGGGCGGCTGTGCGAAACATGCGGCAATCCAGGACAGACGATCGAGACGGGGTGGATGCGAACCCGATGCCCTGTCCACGCAGGAAAAAGCTGACAAGGTACATCGATCATGCGGTTGGCGGTTTGCAAGGTCCTCGGAAAATGGTCATGCAGGGTGTCCTTTCGCATGTCATTGAGGTCGTCCTGGCAGGCCAGATCTCCCAGAACTGGTGAATCTACGCGTGCCGCGTGAGCCGGATGAGTGTGCGCAAACACGGTTCGATCCCGGAGGGGTTTAAATGGGTGTAAATGGGTGTCCTATTGGCTCATGCTCCAACTCGAGGCCTCGCAAATCACGCTGGAGAGATCCCAAGCGCTATTGCCTGGATCGACGACTTCAACTTGCTGCAAGACAGATTGGCCACGCCCCGCGAAGACCTGTACAGGCCGTGGTGAGTCACGTCAGGAAGTCGCCGACGCTTCCAGCGTCTTTCGATGGAGCAGGGTGCTCGACACGTCCAGCGGAATTCGGCACTATCGAATCACGCTGGCGAACTACACCTCGATCCCATGCCGGATGCGCGAGACCCGTATGGGTCCGGTTGGCGCGTAACCGGCCGACCGGCACCGTATCGCCGACTGAAAGGATGCCGCAGTGCTCGCTCGATATGCGTTTTCCCGCGCCGTCGATGTATGAATCACGATATCAGGCAATCGCATTCGCGTCAGACGTAAGCCAGTCCCTTTCGTTTCTCGTAGACATAACCTTCACGTGCCGCTGCGCGGCAGGGCAGATCACCGGAATCGCCGGAGCCATCATGACCGTAAGGAAGATCCACGGCATCACCATCCTGCCGAGCCGCGAACCCGTCCGGCCGGTCAACATTGACCTGTCTGGCCCGGAGGGCGAGCGGATCGTGCGCGCCGCAGTTCGGCGCGTCCTCGCGACCCATGCGAAGGTCATCAGGGCGCTCGCTGAACGTTAAACCGTAAGCGGACTGAACGAGCGCCGTCCTGACGAGTCGCTGGGAATTTCAGGCGCTTGTGCGAAACGACCGTTGGCAACCGTTCGTCGACGCGATTGACGGGGTATTCGGTGATGCGAGCAATGACCTGGCGTAGGGAGGCCCCGGAATTCAGACCATTCAGTTTGGCGGTGCCGACCGCGTGTAGATTTCGGCGTTGCGCTCGCCGCCGCTATCGGAACAGAAGTTGTTCGCGAATCCTGCCGGAATGGCCCTGAAGCTTTGGCTGATTGTCCCATAGAGCCGGCCCGGATATGACAAGCCGACGCCGACCCCGGGCTGCTCCTCGAAATCCTTCGCCTGGGCCTCAGGCGCTTTTGGCCGCGCGCTCTGCCGCTGTCACAGTCTGTGAGATCAGCGTCGAGATGGTCATTGGGCCGACGCCCCCTGGAACTGGCGTCACGGCAGCGCATCGATCCAGCAGGTCGCCGGACTCAATGTCCCCAACACCGCCGACGTGGTAGCCCGCATCGACAACGATAGCCCCGTCGCTTATCCACTCGCCCGGAATGAAATTGGGCTTCCCTACAGCGCCGACGACGAGTTGCGCACGCCGAACTTCAGCTTCGAGATTGACGGTCTTCGAATGGCACAACGTGATCGTCGCGTTGGCGTTGGCCAACATGAGAGCCATGGGTTTTCCGAGAATCGGACTGCGTCCCACGATAACGGCGCGCTTGCCTGATACGTCAATCTGATAGTGTGAAAGCAGGCGCATGACTCCGGCTGGAGTTGCAGACCCGAAGGCGGGTTCACCGAGCGCCATGAGCCCAAAGCCATGGCTGGTAACGCCATCGACGTCTTTTGCAACCGAGATTCGATCGAAGCAGGCGCGTTCGTCGACATGTGCCGGAACCGGATGCTGGAGCAATATGCCGTGTACATCCGGATCTGCATTCAGCTGGTCGATTTGCGACAGGATGTCTTCGGTTGTCGCCGATGAAGGGAACGTGATCGCGCGCGAATCCATTCCAACTCGGCGGCACGCATTGCCTTTCATGCGCACATAGACCGCCGACGAAGGATCGTCGCCCACTAGAATCGTCGCCAGCACCGGCGTCTGCCCGCCGTTCCTTGTCTTGAGTGCAGTAACGCGATCAGACAATTCGTGTTCCTGGAGTGCCGCCAGTCTTTTGCCATCAAGCAGAATGGTCACAGGACCTCCTGCCGTGCGGGCTTTGCCTCTACCTGTTCAAACACAGGTGGCATGCAAAAACTGCACCGTGAGGTCGAAAGTATCGGTGGGCGCGGCCGGCCCAGTGAAGAGTGCAAGAACAAGACGGAGATGGGGGCAGTGATCATTGGAAGTCTCAGGAATGGACGATCAAGATGCCCAGGCGAACGGCGGCGCTGCGTCTACGCTCCCCGATGGGGCTCCATCCGTTCTCGCCAGTCACGTAGATGTCGAATTCTACCGCATCCCGCGGTTCACGAATGACTCAGCCGGGTACAAAGGACTTCGCCTGCCCGAGGCCGAAGCCGGGACGAGGGTCATCCGGCGGCACCCACCTCGAGCGACGTCATATATCGCAGCACGTCGTCCGTACGATCTTCCGAAACCAGTTGCTCGGCCGTCTTGTAATCGAAGAGGGGCAGTGGCTCGTTGCGATACCAGAACAGCGCTTTCGAAACGTCGCCAGACAGATCCGTTGCTGCACGGATGACGCGCAGGGCCTCCCGTAGGAAGCGCTGAACGCTCTCGGCGCCGGACATCCTGCTGATCGTGTTGCTATGGACGTGTGCCTGGCGTTCAAATGGATACGCATCCTCTACCGTTGCTGGCAGACCGGGACACGATACGATGAAAGCATCTACCTGAACGCACTGAGGAAGCGAGGCTCGCCCCTTCTTGCAAACCTCACGGTTCCCCCTCCAAAAGCTTGACTGAGTGACTCAGGGCGTGAAGCGGTCTGTCCTCGCACCGAAAGGAATGTCCGTTTGCCGTGCCCCAGAAGCCAGCCAGATGCCAACGCGCTACCCTTCGGTTGCTTGATAGTTCGATAATGTGCGGCTTCGGCGCGGCACGGGTGCTGAGACTGTCCGTCACAGCCGCGCGCTGGCCAGCGTGCGGGCGATTCACGCATCGCGGATCAATGCGCCTGGTGTGCCGCCGGTTGCGCCGTGGCCGCATGGTGAGCGATTTGCGGCAGATCCAGCGACAACGCGCCGAGTTCGCTCACACACGACTCGGCATAGCTGCTCGACTTCGCCTTGGCCCACGCGGCGCCGTTGCCGGTGAGCGTGTCGTAGTCGAGTTTCCTTCAAACGTCGAACTGCCGTTTGTTAGCTGGACAGCGCCGGACGTAGCAGGTGGACGCTCGGACGCCCGTCCAGGCTGGCTGACGGACGATGACAAGGTGGATTACGAGTTGACGGAACCATCTGCGGGCGCGCCTTTCCTGGCCGCGCGCAGACGCTGAATTTGCTCCAGCACGATCCGGTGATCGTAGGGTTTTGATAGTGCGGGACCGTCATCGCATAATCTTGCGGCTTTTTCGACCGATCCGGCAACGCTTCCAGCCAGGATCACCCGAATGTCGGGGAACCGCTCGCGTATCCACTTCGCCAGCGCGAATCCGCTGCGGTCAGGGCCCCCAACGTCCGCAAGCACGATATCGACGGCTGAAGGCTTGTCGGCGAGTAGGGCCTGGGCCTCTACGCTGTCAACCGCCTCCATGACGAGGTATCCGCATTCGCGTAGATATTCCGCAAGCGGTGCGCGAACGAGTATGTCTGCATCAATAATCAGGATATGAGGTGTAGTCACTAAGACCCTTCCGGTGGTAGCAAGCCCAGCACTGAAAAAAATAACGTCACCGTGTGTGGGATGCGATACGGTTTCGCGACGAAGAACCCCGTCGGCAGGCCGGCGCCAAGCTGAATGTCGCCGGAAGTGAGGATGACGGGAATGCCAGGATGGTCTCTGGCAATCAACTCGGCCAGTTGTCGACCGTCTAGCACGCCGGGCATTTGTATATCGGAAAACACAAGGTCGACCTTTCCTCCGGCGCGGATATAGGCCAATGCATCATCGGCGCAGCTCGCCTCAATCACGGCAAACCCAACCGCACGCAGTTCTTCGGCCAAGGCCACGCGAACAAGGATGTCATCCTCGGCGACCAGGACGTGAGCCACGCCTTGCTGCGGCTGCGGTTGAGGCACCATCGATTTTCCCCGAGGAAAGCGCGATCACACCACAGCTAGGTCGCAATTGTCGTTCCCCACCGGGGTTGTTCGGGCGTGTCTTGTCGGTGCGCTACGGCGGGTTTTCCTGCGCCAAAGCCTTGTCTGGCAATGGTTTGGGCCCGACGCCCCTGCGGGGCGTAGCGCGGTCTTGTAACGCATCCAGTGTGAAACCGAAAGACAGGCAGGCTCAAGGCAATCATCTTTCAACTTCAGCTCCCCATGAGAAGCCTTGCCACGTCCATGCGCGTTGAGACGAGAGAAGGGTTGATCGAACGTGACCAAGTTCGACCCGTGACGGTCCCGTTGATTCCGATGTCCTTTGTCGATTACGGAACGGCCATCCAACGAGCGAAGTCACCAAGGTATTGGGCCAAGTGCCCCGCTTGCGTCATTGACTTGATCCGCGGTAATACGCTTCATCAGCTTTTTTCCTGTTCGTACGTACGACCGGCAGCGGCGCAGGCTATAACTTCCGGACTGGATTACCGGTCGTGCAATGACAACACGCGCTCTCAGGAACGACTTATGCGCACTTACCGCTGGCGCCATTTCTGATCAGACGTTCATCTGGCGCTAACAGGGGCGTACCGCGATGGTTACGACACGTGCAGACATTGCAGATGGGGAACCCCGAAGGCAGATTCGCGGACGCCGCGCGACGGCGTTGATTCAGTATGCATGCAAACCGATCAGTCTGCTCTTGCGTTACGTCCGGGCACATCCCTACGGCCACCTGGTGGTCCTGTCTGGCATCGTGGCAGCCATTGCCTGTTCGCTGGGCGCCCAGTTCGCGACGAAGAATCTCATCGACACGCTACCTGCAGGTCACGCGCATCCCGGTCGTGTAGTGGAGGCATTCCTCATCATCGTTGCACTCCTGTTCGCGGATAACCTGTTCTGGCGTCTTGCAGGCCTGGCCGGCGTGCGGACCTTCGTCGCGGTGACAGGGGATGTACGCCGTGAACTGTTCGGATACCTCACCGGTCATTCGCCCGCTTACTTTTCGAACATGCAGCCGGGTACGCTTGCGAGCCGGATCTCGTCGACCGCCATCGCCATTTTCACGATCGAAAATATGGCGGCATGGAGTGCCATTCCGACGCTTCTGTCCGTATTGGGATCCGTTGTACTTATCGGCTCGGTAAGCAAAGGAATGGCTTTCGCCCTAGCTGGAATTTCCGTATGCATGACAACGTTCCTGTCCTGGATCGCCAGAAAGGGAGGGGAGCGTCACTTGCATTTTGCTTCTCGGGCCGCGTCAGTCGACGGGGAACTGGTCGACCTCATCGGCAATATGTCAACTATCCGGGCGTTTGATGCGACGGCACGCGAATGCCTGCGCTTCGGCAACTTTCTCGACAGCGAGATCCGCTCACGCCAATCCTCATTGCGTCACCTCGAAAAGCTCC
This sequence comes from Paraburkholderia nodosa, assembly GCF_001718195.1. GTDB lineage: Bacteria > Pseudomonadota > Gammaproteobacteria > Burkholderiales > Burkholderiaceae > Paraburkholderia > Paraburkholderia nodosa_A. The sequence goes on along the minus strand of NZ_MCNV01000040.1, from coordinate 969 downwards.
GCCTGGTCCACGCTATCATGACGGTGTTACTGTCTTGCCTGCTGCTGGGATGGGTCATCTGGCTTTGGAGCGAGGAGCGCGCCACCACTGGCGATGTCGTGCTGGTGAGTTCGCTAGGCTTCGCCATCCTGCACGGCGCGCGAGATCTTGCCGTGGCGCTCGTGGATATGACCCAGCATGTCGCCCGTCTTGCGGAGGCCGCGCAGTCCTTGCTCATCCCGCGGGAAATGGAGCAGGGAGTGGACGTCCCGGATCTGCAGATTCGCGACGCGAACATTGATTTTGAGAATATCTCGTTCTCGTATCCGGGACGACGTCGCGTGCTTGATCACTTCAGCCTGCATATCGATGCAGGGCAGCGCGTTGGGCTTGTCGGAGTGTCCGGCGCCGGCAAAAGCACGGTACTCGCGCTGCTCCTTCGCTGGTTTGATCCACCTGCGGGCGCCGGCGCAGTATGCATATCCGGGCAGCGCCTATGTGACGTGAGCCTGAGGAGCCTGCACGATGCGGTGAGTATCGTGCCTCAGGACATTTCGCTGTTCAACCGTTCGCTGCTCGACAACCTGCGCTACGGCCGCCCTGAGGCAACGGAAGATCAGGTGATGAAGGCCTGCGAGCATGCAGGGTGCCTGGAGTTGATCCGTTCGTTGCCCGACGGCCTGAACACCGTTGTGGGTGAGCATGGATCGAGCCTTTCTGGCGGCCAGCGGCAGCGAATCGCGATCGCGCGCGCCTTCCTGAAGGACGCGCCAATCCTCTTGCTCGATGAGGCGACGTCCGCACTCGATAGCGCGTCGGAAGCTGTCGTCCAGGCTGTGCTGGAAAAGCTAATGAAGGGCCGTACGGTTGTGGCCATCGCTCATCGTCTTTCGACGTTGCAGAACTTCGATCGCATCGTTGTGATCCAGCACGGGCGCCTTGTCGACGATGGCACGCCGCGGGAACTGACGCGTCGGCCCGGAATCTATC
>NZ_MCNV01000039.1 GCF_001718195.1 Paraburkholderia nodosa | reverse complement strand
CCCTTTGCTCACCGAGCCGATAAGTACAACGGATCCCAATACGGACAGAAGCGTCGGAATGGCACTCCATGCCGCCATATTTTCGATCGTGAAGATGGCGATGGCGGTCGACGAGATCCGGCTCGCAAGCGTTCCCGGCTGAATATTCGAAATGTAAGCGGGCGAATGACCGGTGAGGTATCCGAACAGTTCACGGCGTACATCCCCTGTCACCGCGACGAAGGTCCGCACGCCGGCCGCGCCTGCAAGACGCCAGAACAGGTTATCCGCGAACAGGAGTGCAACGATGATGAGGAATGCCTCCACTACACGAGCGGGATGCGCGTGACCTGCAGGTAGCGTGTCGATGAGATTCTTCGTCGCAAACTGGGCGCCCAGCGAACAGGCAATGGCTGCCACGATGCCTGACAGGACCACCAGGTGGCCGTACGGATGTGCCCGGACGTAACGCAAGAGCAGACTGATCGGTTTGCGTGCATACTGAATCAATGCCGTCGCGCGGCGTCCGCGAATCTGCCTTCGGGGTTCCCCATCTGCAATGTCTGCACGTGTCGTAACCATCGCGGTACGCCCCTGTTAGCGCCAGATGAACGTCTGATCAGAAATGGCGCCAGCGGTAAGTGCGCATAAGTCGTTCCTGAGAGCGCGTGTTGTCATTGCACGACCGGCAATCCAATCCAGAAGTCATAGCCTGCGCCGCTCCCGGTCGTACGCACGAACAGAAAAAGGAGCTGATGAAGGAGGCCGTACTCCCGCGGATCTTGAAGTGCCGCTCGAACGGCGGCGTCCTGTTTTCAGGGCGGGAGCTGATTCACGAACCCGTCCAGCATGCGCGCGAGCCGCAACCCTCAGAAGAGCGAGGAGGGCACGGATCAAACCAGTGATGCAAGCGGGGCACGTGGCCCAACACCTTGGAGACTTCGCTGGTTGAATGGCCGTTCCGCAATCGACAGAGGACGTCGGGATCGACGGGATACGACGGGCCGTAACGGGTCACCTACGGAAGGCTGTAGGCGAAGGCGATCCGCTGCGCATGGCCTTCCTATGCACTTCCCAGTTCGGTCATTTCCAACTGTTCGCCTTCGCCTATGAGAGACTTTCCAACGGCAACATTCATGCGCGTAATGCACGCTCGGTGACCCCGCTCGCTTTTCGGCGGCCTCGACTTACTGGCCGTCGTCAGTGGCGACGACAGGGATCCTGCGACTCGCTATTGCTTTCTAAATCTGGTGCTGGGGGCAACACAATGAGCGACTTGTCAATGAGGTCCAACGCCCTCAGACGGCCGCTCCAGCAAACCGAGTGATCTGGCGGCATGGAGGCTACCCATAAACACCGTATCGCGCTGTCCGATCGCTCTGGATCTCGGACTTGAGACGTCTGCGGTCCACGTGCCAGCGGTGGCTGGTCCAGCTGCGCAGTGCCCGCAACAGCACCTGGCAGTCGTCGCATTCACATCGCAAGCCATTCATTACAGCCTTCCACTACTACGGCATTCCGCAGAGGAGCGACGTGCACGCTCAAGAAAGGCGGTGCGCACGGATTTGTAGTACCAAGGCTGTTCGTCGATATTCGGGCAACCAGACGAAGCCTGCATGATTGATTGCTCCAGACGCTGGGGGGCCGGTGACTACTGGCAGCCTCGCCAGCAGGATTCGCACGGTGGAAATCGATCTCCGCCTGGGAAACTGCAGACGCGACGGAGGAAATGGCACGCCGGTCCTGCTGCTAGTTGTATGGCCGGGCGGGCGACACTCTTGTTGATCAGGTCGAGGAGCCGGGACGCGGCGAAAGGCTTGCGAAGAAAAGCCCGAAAGGCACCAGGGTCAGGCGGCTCCGCGATGGCCGAGGTGAGCACCACCGGGACCCTCGAAAGCTGGGGATCATCAGCGAGTGCCTTGGCCAGCTCGAGGCCATCCATGAGAGGCATCATGTAATCGGTGACCACTAGCTCTGGCGGTTGCGAACGCGCGAGCACCAGCGCTTCTGCGCCATTGCGCGCCTGAGCCACCCGATGGCCTTCGGACTCGATAAGCCAGACCAGGGCGTCGAGCATGCGCGGATCGTCCTCAACCAGCAATATCTTCGCCACGTATCGCCCCTGCTTTTGCGTTTCAGGGCGATCCTGAGCCACCGGTACAAAGCCAACTCGCGTGTCCTTACGTGGATGCCATCGGCTTCCTCTGCACGCGGTAACGTCTGGCTGTCTATTCGAAGGTCTGGTTCGTTGTCTGTCAGAAGCACGCGCCTTGTCAGCGCGCATCTGCGGAGGTTGGCTATAGCGCATTTTTCATTCCCGCCCGACCTTGCGCGCCATCTGCAAAGCAGAACATGGACTGGCCGCTTCAGGCTTTCGCCTCCACCCTCACAGCGGGTTGAGCATCTAGCGCGGGACATCACCGGATGCGCCGTCAAATCGCACGCGCGCGGCATGGATGTCGGGATAACGACGATCTGCCCAATCGATGAGGGCCGCCATCGGGTCCAGCAGGGACTGGCCTAGCGGAGCCAGACGATATTCCACGCTGGGTGGGCTGGTGGGAAAACATGGCGGGTGATGAGTCCGTCGCGCTCCAGATCGCGCAGTGTCTGGGTAAGCATGCGCCTGGAAATGTCAGGGATGGCCCGGTGAAGCTCACTGAAGCGCCGCGACCGCGTCGCGAACTCCATGATCATGAGCATGCTCCATTTGTCGCCGATGCGGTCGAGCACGTCGCGAATCGCGCAGTGTGCAGGCTGGGCGGCGCCCAGTTCACGTTGATAACGGCTGAATCTCTCGATCGTCTTCTGGACAGTGCTTATTCGGGTTCCCCTAAACTCCTCTGGTAACAAAAAACTGCCTCCTTCCGGCGCGAGGCATTGGTCTCTATGATAGACCTACCCTCAAACAAAGACTGCTCCACAGGGAGCTCGAATGTCAAACCCTGTTCCCGGCCGCCTTCCGTAGCTGACTCCGGCAGGCATCTGGGCCGGCGCGTGGAGTCGCAGGCGGAAGCCGAAGATTCCACATTACCGCATCCAGCAGTAGCCGCAGAAGTGTTGGCATTTAAGGGCAATTTTAATTTCAGGAGAACTACATGATTTTGGTAATGGGCATTACCGGACGCGTAGGTGGCGCAACGGCCCAACATCTATTGGCGCAAGGCCGGCAAGTACGGGCGCTGGTCCGCAATCGCGAGAAGGCGGCGAATTGGGCGGATCGAGGCGTGGAACTCGTCGACGGCGACTGGAATGATGCGGCCACCGTGGAGAGGGCGCTCGACGGAGTCGACGGCGCATTTGTCATGTTGCCGGCTGTCTGGGCACCCTCGCCTGATTTCAGGGAAGCAAAGGGCGTGATCGCGAACTATGTCGAGGCGCTGACCAGAGGAGCGCCGCCGCGGGTGGTTGTGCTCTCGTCGATGGGGGCGAACAGAACCAGCGGCCTGGGAATGATCACGGCCCTGTCGCTTCTCGAGCAAGGACTACGCGATCTGACGTTGCCGATCGCCTATGTGCGAGCCGGCGGGTTTTTCGAAAACTTCCTTTACGGCCTGCACGTCGCCCAGAGCGGAACGCTACCTGTCTACTACAACCCGACGAGTCGGAAGTCGACCATGGTCGCGACCGACGATATCGGCGCCGAAGTGGCGGCGCTGCTGACCGAGCAGCCGTGGTCCGGGCATCGCGTCGTCGAGCTTGGCTCGATGGTCAGCGCGGACGAAGTCGCGGCCCAACTGGGCGAAGTCTTGCAGCGCGACGTCAAGGCCCTTTCCATCCCGCGTGCCGGCTGGCCAGCAGCGTTCGAACAGTTCGGCGTCCCGAAGGGACAGACCGGGCCCGCCGAAGCGATGTTCGACGCCGTCAACGCGGGCTGGATGGATCTCGGCGTCGCGGGTACGGAGCACATCGCGGGCACGACGTCTCCTCGCGATGTCTTTGCGGCGGCCTACAAGGCCAATACGGCATGAACAACGGAGACGGCCGTCTCGTCGAACAGACGGCCGCACTAATCCTCGGCTGTGCACTCAACAGAGAAGGTAGAACGAATGTCCAAGATTTCCTGGCGCCAGGTATTACCTTTGGTTCTTGCCGCTTTTTTCGTCGTCGGATCGCTCAGCAACATCGTCGCCCCGCGATCCATCTTTGAGGAATACCTGAAGTGGGGATATCCGCAGTGGTTCCATTTCGTAACTGGTTCGCTGGAACTCATGACTGCCCTTCTGCTAGCGCGACCACGGACGCGGCTGTGGGGCTCGGCGCTCGGCTGCACCGTAATGTTGGCTGCGCTGGCAACCGTCGCAGTGCACGGCGAATACGGACACGGAGTGGCGCCGCTTGTCGCGGCGACACTATCGATTGTTGTGGGCTGGATTGCCTGGCGCGAGCGGCTCGCTACCGGTTCTTTGGCTCGGGCCTGAACCTTACGCGGTCTGCTAACAAGCATGCTGGCCGTGCTATTACTCAAATCCCAGTTGGAACAGCGCTGACTTCTTGAATTGAGCTTCGCGGTTGGTTGGTCAGCTGGCGTCCGAAGTACTTCGGAAGCGGTCATCGACGTCTTGTGCTCGCGACGGGCCGTTCAGGGTCGACGGACTGATATGACTTTCTGTGTCAATCTCGATCGGTTCTCGGGTTTGGTGCATCTGAATTTCCTGAGGGCGACGTAGCAGTACGTCTCGACGGTGGGTCACACTGATATCCGCGGGTTGGTTACCGCATTACTGTGGTCCGCCCTATGAGCCTGCCGCTACCTAAAGTCGCAAGTCGCATGAGATGTGTTACATAGTCCAATCGCGGGTTACTCGGGTGCCGGGCTACGCCGCCTTCAGGAAACTCCTCGTATCCTCGTTAATGTGGTGTCAGACTGGTTTGGCATCCTTCGGTATGGCGAGGGACATCGCCAGTCTGCTGATGTCCCAGATGAACCCAGAGAGCTCTCGCGCAACGGCAACCACACCGGTGTTCACATTCTTGCCGCGCGCTGCGAGCTTGCGATATCGCCGGCACAGTCGCAGCTGAGCATCCCATGCGCGATCAATGATCGGTTTCGGGATTCCTTCATGGCGGCGCTGGATATCCGGGCTCACCCGGGCGGGGTATCTGTAACTCCACGCAGCCTCCACGAGCAGCTTTCTTGCATAGCTGTTCCCGTTTTTTGTAATACTGCCTTGACGGCGCCGGTCTCCGGAAGAGTGCTCGGAAGGCGTCACCCCGAGCCAGGCCATCAGCTAGCGCGGATGCTCGAATCGCGACAGGTCGCCGAGTTCGGCGAGCATGCCTACGGCTGTGGTGAACTGGATGCCCCGCATTGCCTGCAATCCCAGTACGGCTGGATAGAAGCGCCAGTTGACGACAGCCTCGCGCAGTGCCGTCTCAAGGCGGTCGCATTGTGTGAGCCTGTCTTCGATGGTACGGCGGCACTCGTCAAAGGCCAGTTGTTGCCAGTGGTTGGGGAACGCAAAGGCGCTGATCCACCGTCGGTGTGCCGGACCCCAGTTCGCGCTGCCGGTATAACGGATGCCATGGGAGAGTAGAAAGGACTTGAGCCTCTGGCGCGCGTGCTTGAGATCCGCTTTTGCTGCGGCCCATGCGCGAGCCAGGTCCCGGAATGCTTCATCTTCGACGCCCGGCACGTAGACTGCCGTGAGATCACCTGCGCGCAACGAGCGCACGAGTTTGAGTGCGTCGCGGCGGTCGGTCTTGACCCGCTCGCCGGGTTTCTTCGGGATCAGCGAAGGGGCACATACCATGCAGTCGAATCCCTTCTGCAGCAGTTGCCGGTAAAGGCCGTAGCCGCATGGACCTGCTTCGTAGACAATGCATACGTGCGGTGCCTTGGACTGCATGCGCTGGCACAAGCGATCGATGTCCGCCTTCGAGGTGCCAATCTTGCCCAGCAACTCCACCTCGCCTGTCTCGACGGCGTAGGCTGCTGTGATCGATTCCTTGTGGACATCCAAACCGACGTACACCGTGCTATCGTGTCCCATGCTGGCCTCCGTGGTGGAAATCGCCGGGTGTCGCCCTCGTGCACACCATGCGGCTCTGGCAGCAATGTTAACCCGCGTCTGATTTCTCACGGCGGGCCAGCCAGCACCTCACGGAAAGTCATACTGCCTAAACCGCTCGCGCGGTAGGGGCTACGGTCCGACGCTGGTGGTCAGGGAGAGGCCGGTCACGCGGTTTTATGTTGGCGAATGAGGCAATCCGCCTCGTTCTTCAACAGGAGCCGAATCATGACCTCCTTACCGGCAAACGCCAGCCTACTGCGCCAGCGCATGATCGACGACATGCGCATGCGCCAGCTTGCTCCCAAGACGCAGGACATCTATCTGCACATCGTGCGTGAGTTCGCCCGGCTTCTCGGACGCTCACCTGACACGGCCACCGTCGAGGACCTGCGGCGCTACCAGCTCTATCTGGTCGACCACGGCACATCGGCCGTGTCGCTGAACCACGCGATCACCGGCCTCAAGTTCTTCTTTACCGTCACGCTCGACCGGCCCGAGCTGATGGTCAGGATGCAACCAGTTCGCGTTCCCCGCGTATTACCCGTCGTGCTCAGTCCTGGTGAAGTGCGACGACTCATCGAGGCGGCCGGCAACCTGAAGCACCAGACCGCGCTGTCGGTCGCGTACGGCGCGGGGCTACGCGCCAGCGAAGTGGTAGCACTGAAGGTCACCGACGTCGACAGCGAACGCATGACACTGCGTATCGAGCAGGGCAAGGGCCGCCGCGATCGCTATGCGATGCTCTCGCCGGTGCTGCTCGAGCGCCTGCGTGTGTGGTGGCACGTGGCGCGGGCGCAGGGCAAGATGCTCGATGGCGGGTGGCTGTTTCCTGGGCTCGATCCCGTCGACCCGCTCAGCACGCGGCAACTGAACCGCGCCATCCATGCCGCTGCCGAGGCCGCGCAGATCGACAAGCGCGTGTCCATGCACACGCTGCGGCACAGCTTCGCGACACATCTCCTCGAACAGAAGGTGGACATCCGCGTAATCCAGGTGCTGCTCGGCCATGCGAAGCTCGAGAACACCGCGCTCTACGTCCAGGTGGCCACCGACCTGCTGCACGAGGTCACCAGTCCGCTGGACCGTCTGCCCTCCGAGTAGGCCCGCGCGCTGTAGCGCCTCATGCTGGAGGTTGCGGACATCTTCCGCAGCCACGGGCCAGCGTGGCGAGCCACGGCACACCTGAGCCTGGGGCAGCTGAAGGTCATGTCGGCCATCGAACGGTGCCGCACGGCGGCACTGGGCGGACATCTGCTGCGCTGTTCAGGCTGCGCGAGGACAGAGGTGTCCTTCAACTCGTGCCGGAACCGGCATTGCCCGAAGTGCCAGGCCAGCGCCGCACACCGCTGGCTGGAGGCACGCCAGGCCGATCTGCTACCCGTCGAATACTTCCACGTCGTCTTCACCCTGCCTGCACCCATCAGCGCAATCGCCTGGTACAACAAACGGATCATCTACGGCCTGCTACTCGACATCGCCGCCGACACGCTGCGTACCATCGCTGCGGATCCGAAGCATCTTGGGGCCCAGATCGGGGCCACGCTCGTACTGCACACCTGGGGCTCGGCGCTCACGCATCACCCGCATGTGCATGGCATCGTACCCGGCGGCGGACTCTCACCCGACGGCGAGCGCTGGATCGCGTGCCGGCCCGGCTTCTTCCTGCCGGTGCGCGTCCTGTCGCGTCTGTTCCGACGTCGCTTCCTCGACGCGCTCGAAGTGGCCCACCGGCATGGCCAGCTGCAGTTCTTCGGCGAGTACACCGGGCTCGCGGATCCCGCCACCTTTGCCCGATGGCTTGCGCCGCTGCGTGCCTGCGAATGGGTGGTCTACGCCAAGCGCCCGTTCGCCGGGCCGAAGGCGGTGCTCGAGTACCTCTCACGCTACACGCACCGCGTTGCCATCTCCAACCAGCGCCTCGTCGCCTTCGATGAGCGCGGTGTGACGTTCCGCTGGAAGGACTACCGCGCGAAGGGGCACACCCGCTACAAGACCATGACCCTCGAAACCGGCGAATTCATGCGCCGCTTCCTGCTCCATGTGCTGCCTGGCGGCTTCCATCGCATCCGTCACTACGGACTGCTCGCCAACCCGGTGCGCCGCATCAGGCTCGCCAGGGTGCGCGATCTGCTACACGTCGCACCCCGGATCAGCCCGTCACCGGACAACGCCACCATCGAAACCCGGCCCGTCTTCATCTGCCGGCACTGCGGCGCACCGATGATCGTCGTCGACATCCTCGCGCGCAGCGCCCCGATCCGCGCACCGCCAATGCGCCGGGATCAGACATGAACTCCACGGTTCCCCGATATCCGAACCGACCGTCGGCTTTGCGGCAACGCGGCCCACGAACGGACGTTTGCGCGTGTCGCTTCGCGAAGCACTTCGCCTGCCCGCGTCCTCATCGTGAATGCACGACTGCACCACTTTGCTATGGCGTTAGCGACACGCCGACACCCCGCCTGACGGTGCCAATTCCGACACCACTGACCATCCCAGCCTATCATTCGCCATAGCCGCAAAGCTTCCAACCGCACTGGGGCACTCCGCGGTTTCCTCCATCGGGTTTATTCGACGCCTGCCGACACACGCGGAGGCATGCACATTCCTGCGGCCGACGGCAGGCATCGAATAAACCTATATGAACGTCCCCCGGATTGCACCGGTTTTTCGCTCGTAGTGACTGACAGGAAGGTTGCAGCTCTATATCCGGCCTTTTCTACAGCCTGACTGGCTGCTGGCCCCTATGAAATCCGCTGACTCGCACCTCATTCTTAACGCGAGCTCGAAGCTCTTGGTTATTCCCAGGTTTGGCGAGTCCCGGTCCTACCTGTGTCGTCATCACTTACGATTGCCAGCGCAACTTTGAGAGTTCACTCCATAAAATCAGATTTCTGCTTACGTGAGCATCAGGCGGTCAGGTGTGGCTTGATGCTCACGTAAGCGCGTTCATACTCACGACCATGTACCAGGATTGCCCAGATTGTTCGCGCCATCTTGTTCGCCAGTGCGACGGCCACTATGTTTGACGGGCGCCGGAGGCTGATCTGTTTGAGCCATTCACTCGGCTCCTTCGTATGGTGCAACACACTGCGCGCCCCGTGAACCAATAGAGTGCGTAGATAGGTATCGCCCCTCTTACTTATCCCCAATAATTGAACCTTTCCTCCCGTGCCCGTTTGGGCGGGAACGAGGCCGAGCCATGCTGCGAACTCACGCCCTGACCTGAATGACTTTGCATCACCCATCGTCGCGACCGCTGCGGTCGCTGTCAGCAGGCCGACGCCTGGAATCTCTGCTATCGCCTTGCAGGCATTGCTCTCTTTCATCCAGTTCAGCAAACGGCGTTCGATGTCGGCGATCTGACGGTCCAGGTTTTCGAGATCGTTCCACTGCTCGCGCAGTGACTCGATCAACATGGCCGGCAGCCGGTCGGCCAGCCTGGCCAGCACATGCGGGATTGCTTTGTCCAGCGCAGCGCGGCTCTTGCCCATCACTTCTCCATATTCGGTCAGTAGACCACGCAGGCTGTTGATCTGCATCGTGCGGAATTTGAGCTTCTGTTGGCGCATCCGATGGAGCGCCAGGACGGCCTGCTGCGCTTCACTCTTTACGGCGACGCTCTTGCTGGGCATTTGCGTGGCCATCCATATGGCACGCGCGTCAGCCGCATCATTCTTGTTCCCGATGTTGAACGCCTTGGCGAACTTGGCGGGAACCAGCTTCACCTGATGTCCCATTTCAATTAGCCGCCGCGCCCAGTGCTGTGAACCGCCGCAGCCCTCCATTCCAATCAAACAAGGCGCGCGATTCGCGAAGTGTTCGAGGAATGCTGCGCGCTTGATCGATCTGTTGAAGACTTCACCGGTCTCCGGTTCGACCCAGTGCATCTGCATCACATTCTTAGCGATGTCTACGCCGACGGTCATATAGCTCATCTCGCATCCTCCGGTTTGCCGCGGGAAACCTTCATCATCTCCCAACTGGAAATTTCTGGGCCCGTCAGCGCGTGCGGATTCGCTCACTATGTCGCCACACCGACGGGTGGGGGACGTTCATTCCATTCTTAACGAAAGTGTGAGTTCGCTGATGCAAGAAGCTGACGTCGGGTTGCTCGATGCAGCCACTGTCAGCAAACCGCCACGTTGCTGACGTACCACCTGGCGCACCTCAATGTCAGCAATGGCCGACTGTGGTCCACGAGAAATCGAAGTGGATGACCGGATGGCGCCGTTAGCTGCCGTGGATGTCTGCCACCGTTTGGCCGCAACGATTCCGCCCTCTGCCCACGGAAGCAGGAAGATGTTCTTGATCTTGTGGGCGATCTCATTATTTTTTCGCCCAAGGACTCAGCCTACGGAGGCGCGATTGAGCGCTTCAAACTGCCACTGCCCGACGTTTCAGGTGCGACTTACCCGGCAGGCACGGGTAAACGCTATTCGCACATTTGGCTAAATTCTTCCTACATTAGCTCAGCAGTACAAATCACAACCAGTTGAGAGGTGTTTATGGCTGCGGGAAAGAAAGACGCCAAGCTCGCTAGCAAGCAGCTTTCGAACAAGAAGAGCACACCCAACCAGAAGTCGGTCGCGGGTTCGGACTTGAGCCGGGCAAGGAAGCAACCGGCACCCCCGCCCAAAAAGAAGTAACGATGCAACCGACGCTTTGCTCACATACACCCGTCTGCATGACGGGTTTTTAATACCCCCCGCAACTACCAATGATGGACATTGAAATGGCCACTGCCCCCTGTGCGTCGTATGCCGACGATGGTCCGCTGCGACGGGCGCCCAGAATTAGAACGAGGACGACAGGGATCCGCATGAGTCGCAATCGTGCCGCCGTGCGCGTGCTGATCACAGCTCGATGCGGCAGTCTCGTTGCACTGCTGGCGCTCGCAGGCATCGCCCATGCCTACCAGCCATCGTCGCCCGACGAGTCCCAACTACAGGAGCACGGCCACTACGTGAACCACGAAGGGCATGTCGTGCATTCGCCTGCGCACTCCCGAAACGGCGCCGTGCCGGTCGGTGCCACGGCAAGATGTGGCGACGGGACATACAGTTTCAGCCAGCACCACTCGGGCACGTGTTCGCGTCATCACGGTGTCGCCGAGTGGGAATAACGAAAAGCCGGGAGCGGGCAATGTAACGAGGACTGACGGGTTTCGTCGCGATGCTAACGCTTGGTTCATGCGCCACGGTTCACGAAAGTTTTGCCCCGGATGGGCGACCTGCCTACACGCTGAACCGCAGCGGCTTCGCCCGCGGCTGGGACAAGTGCTTCGAGGCAGCTGGGGATATCTGCAAGACGGCTGGTTTCGACGTGATCGATCGAAGCGACGAAGACGCGGATGCGGTGGGCGCGAGCCGAAGTGGCCTATTCGGCGCGAAGACGAACGAGCGATCGATGGTCATCGCCTGCAAAAAGCCAGCGGCCTGATCCTCGGCGAAGGAATGGCGTCCTGGCTGGCAATGCTCTGCCCTCGCGCGAACTCTCAGGAAGTCCGGCAAGTGCTACCCCTCCAGCACACGATTCGAATGCGCGAATGCCGCGGCGCCGGTCAGATCTATCGCATGTCCGTCGCGAACCCGGTCAACTGACAGGTTAATTGATCGCGCCGATGCGGACGTTGCAGTACCTGACGCGTGTCCGGTGGTCGACCAGTAATTCCTGAACATGGAACGCTAACATTCGAGCGCCGATGCTTCGATTTGCGTGTCGAATCTAAGCGTTCGCTGATTTCCTCACCCTTTAGCTTACCAAATACCTTCATAAATGCCTTAACCGAGGTCGCTTGATCGAATCCGCGGACCGCTGGCAGCAACCGCCCGCAATAGACATTCAGGTTTGGCGATAGCTGTCGTTAACCAGCGGCAGGCGCGATCGACCCAAGCCATTTTTCCTTCTGCACACTGCATCACTTCGTCCGATTGGGCGAATCGCGTAGAGAGCCTAGCGAAAGCCATCGTTAAAGCGCGCCATCGAAAGTTTTTTTCAGTGGGGTCGAACGACGACCCGGCGGGGTCAGCACGGCACTCATCGCGTCAACCCTTTTGCGGACCCGATGGTTCGATCGTGCAACGTCGGCCGTCATCAAATATGCGTTTCCGTTCGGTATAAATCGTCCGCCGATTATCGCCTGTCGATCGCTGACGCGGATTCCGCGGCCGCGCCCTGCAACATTTCGTCGGCCGACCGCCCGGATCCGCGTCGTGAACTTGAAACGACTCAATAAGACCAGACAAGTAATTAACTACCGCATGCAACCGCAGAATCGCTACACAAACCAAGCCGTCACTTCCCCCGACCACGCTGCCCCGTCTTCGCCCTCCCCCGCAATGGCGAAACTCTCGCGCGGACAACGCGCCATGTGGTTTCTGTGGAGCCTGAATCCGAATGGTGCGGAGTACGGCCTGCCCATGGCGTGGTCCATTCACGCTGCGCTCGACCTGGACGCTTTTCGCGGGGCATTGCAGGATCTGGTCGCACGGCATCCTGTCTTGCGCACGACGTACGCGGCACCCGAAGGCGAGCCTGTCCAGCTGATCCACGCGCACGGTCAGCCGGATTTCCTGCACGACGATGCGTCGCAATGGGACGCTGCCGCCTTGCATGCGCGCCTGACCCAAGAGGCTGACACAGGATTCGACCTGAAAAACGGCCCGGTTTTCCGCGCACGCCTTTTTTCACGCGCTGCCGACACGCACGTGCTGTTTCTGAACTGCCACCACATTGCCGCCGACACGTGGTCGCTCATCGTGATGATGGAAGAACTGGGGCTGCTGTACCGGGCGCGCGTTGACGGAAAGACGGCGGAATTGCCGTCCACCGGGCTGTCTTACGTCGACTACGTCGAGTGGCAGGACAACCTGCTCGCGTCCTCCGTGGGTGAATCGCATGCCGCCTACTGGAAAAGGCAGCTGAGCCAGCTTCCCGTGCTCGACCTGCCCACCGACCGGCCGCGTCCGCGCGTTCAGACTCACGTTGGCGCGGGTCATTCATTCGAGCTGGGCAAAACGCTCACGCAGCAGATCCGCGCCCTCGCGCGCGCGCAGGACGTCACGTTTTACACGGTGCTGCTCGCCACCTTTTACGTGCTGCTCTACCGCTATACGGGGCAAGACGATATCGTGGTCGGCTCGCCGCGCTTCGGGCGGCCGCCGCAAGGCTACGCGCGCACGGTCGGCTACTTCGCGAGCCCCTGCGCGCTGCGCGCGCGTGTGGACGGCGAAAACACGTTCAATGCGTTTCTCCAGCACGTGCGCGCGGTGCTGGTCGGCGCGAAGGAACACCAGGACTATCCCTTCCCGTTGCTCGTGGAGCAACTGGGCGTGGCGCGCGATGCGAGCCGCAGCCCCATTTTTCAGGTGTCCTTTACGTACCAGAAAGCCCATCTCGACCATATGCGCGGAGTGGCGGCTGCACGAATGGGGTTGGGTGGCGCGGAACTCGATCTGGCCGGCTTGCCGCTCGCGTCTTATCCGCTCGAACAGCATGGCGTCAAGTTCGATCTCGACTTCGTGGTCGAAGAGGTGGGCGGCTCCCTGCGCGCGGTGTGCTGGTACAACACGGCCCTATGGGACGCGCCGAGCATTCGCTATCTGGTCGATCAATTCCAGACGTTGATCGCGAGCGCCGTCGATGCGCCGCACACGGAGCTTAGGCATTTGTCGATGCTGAGCGCGCGCGAGCGCGCCGCTTACGCCGCCTGGAATGCAACCGAAAACCGTTTCCCGCAGACGCCCGCACACCGGCTCGTCGAAGACTGGGCGCAACGCCGGCCGCAGGCCGCGGCGCTGCTTCACAAAACGCAGACGGTGTCGTATGCCGAACTCAACGCGCGCGCCAATCAGCTTGCGCATCATCTGCGCCGCCGCGGCTTGAAACCCGGCGAGCTGGTCGGCGTGAGCATGGAGCGCGGCCCCGCACTGGTGGTCGCGATTCTCGCGGTGCTGAAGGCAGGCGGCGCGTATTTGCCGCTGGACCCGAGCTACCCGCAGGAGCGTCTTGCCTACATGCAGGACGATTCGGGGCTGAGCTTGCTGCTCACGGGCCAGGGCGCCGGCGCGATGGCATCGTCCTCGAAGGTACGGCGCGTGTGCGTCGATACGCAAGCCGCTGCAATTGCCGGCGAGTCCGTGCAGAACTTCGAGATCGCCTCGAAGCCGAACGATCTCGCGTACGTCATCTACACCTCCGGTTCCACCGGACGCCCGAAGGGTGTGATGCTCGAGCACTACGGCCTGTCCAACATGGTCCATACCATGGCCGCGTTGTTCGAAATCGGCCCGGACAGCCGCCTCCTGCAGTTCGCGTCGGCGAGTTTCGACTCGTCGGTCGCGGAAATTTTCAGCACCTTGTGCGCGGGCGCCGCGCTGTGCCTCGCGTCGAAAGCGGACATGATGCCGGGCTCGGCGCTGATCGACACCATTGCGCGCCACGCAGTGACGGTGATCACGCTGCCGCCTTCCGTTCTCGCTTTGCTGCAGCCCGAAGATGTGCCGACACTGCGCACTGTTGCCGCTGCCGGCGAGGCATGCAGCCTCGATATCGTCAAGCGCTGGGCGCCTGGACGCCGCTTTCTCAACGCGTATGGGCCGACCGAAGCGACGGTGTGCGCGACCATTGCGCCCCTGCAGCCGGACGCCGAACGCGTGTCGCTCGGGCGGCCGATCGCGAACACGCGCGTGTACGTGCTCGACGCGCAATTGCAGCAGGTGCCGGTGGGAATTGCGGGCGAGATCCATATTACTGGCTCCGGTCTTGCACGCGGTTACCTGAACCGCCCCGACCTCACGGCCGAGCGATTCATCGCCAATCCGTTCGGAGGCCCGCACGCGCGCATGTATAAAACGGGCGACCTCGCCCGCTTTCTGCCCGACGGGAGCCTCGAATACCTCGGGCGCCTCGACCATCAGGTGAAGATTCGCGGCTTTCGCATCGAGCTGGGCGAAGTGGAGTCGGTGATCGCCGGATGCGCCGGCGTGCGCGAAGCGCTGGTGATCGCGCGGGCGACGAACGGCGGCGCGCCATCGCTGCTGGCTTACGCCATTGCTCACGAAGCGGGCGCCATCACCGCTGCTGACATTCGCGCCCATGCGCAAGGCAAGCTGCCCGACTTCATGCTGCCCTCGGCGATCATGCTGCTCGACGCATGGCCGCTCACCCCAAACGGCAAAATCGATCGCGCGGCATTGCCCGACGCCGAGCGCGTGACCCCGCACAGCGTGCTCGCCCCGCGCGACGCGCTCGAGCAGCAGATTGCCGACGTGTGGAAAGCGGTGTTGAAGCTGGACGCCGTGGGGATTGACGACAATTTCTTCGAAGTCGGCGGTCATTCGCTCGATCTCGTTCGCGTGGAGATCGAACTCGAACAGACACTCAGGCAACACGTGCCGACGATGGACCTGTTCCGCTTTCCGAACATCCGGTCGCTGGCAGATCACCTGCGCGGCGCGTCCGGACCGGCAGCCGTTGCCGCGCCGTCCAACCCTGCGCAATACATCGCGCGAAAAGCGGCGCGCGTGCCGCATGGCGTCGATCATGCGGACACCGACATCGCCATCATCGGCATGGCGGGCCGCTTCCCCGGTGCGCAGAGCGTTGCGGAGTTGTGGCGCAATCTCGTGGCCGGTGTCGAATCGGTCAGGGCGCTGAGCGATAGCGAGCTGCTCGCGGCCGGCGTCGATCCCGCCCTGCTTGACGACCCTCGCTACGTGAAGCGCAAGGGCGTGCTGGACGACGTGGATCGATTCGACGCCGCGTTTTTCGGCTACCCGCCGCGCGAAGCGCTCCTGATGGATCCGCAGCAGCGCCTCTTCCTCGAAACGGGCTGGCAGGCACTGGAACACGCGGGCTATGCGAACGCGGGCTACACCGGCAGGATCGGCGTGGTCGGCGGCACGGGCCGCTCGGGGTATCTGCTTCATTATCTCGACGCGCATCCGGAAAGCGCTGCCGAACTGTTCCAGACCACCATCCTCAACGAGAAGGACTTTCTCTCCACGCGGCTCGCGTACAAGCTCAATTTGCGCGGCCCGGCGCTGACCGTGCAAACGGCGTGCTCGACCTCGCTCGTCGCCGTTCATGTGGCCTGCCAGCAATTGCTGCTCGGCGAATGCGATATCGCGCTGGCAGGCGGCGTGTCGCTCGAAATGCCGCACGGCACCGGTTACCTGCATCAGGAAGGGCACATTCTTTCGGCCGATGGGCGCTGCCGTCCGTTCGACAGCCGCGCGCAAGGCACGGTGCGCGGCAGCGGCGGCGCGATCGTCGTGCTCAAGCGTTTGTCCGCAGCGCTCGCAGACGGCGACCATGTGTGGGCGGTCATCAAGGGCTCCGCGATCAACAACGACGGCAACGCGAAGGTGGGCTTCACCGCCCCGGCCACCGACGGCCAGGCCGACGTGATCGAGCATGCGCTCGCGCGTGCGGACGTCGATCCGGCAAGCATCGGCTTCGTCGAGGCGCATGGCACCGCAACGCCGCTGGGCGACCCGATCGAAGTTCATGCGCTCACGCGCGCGTGGCGCCGCCATACGGATGCGCGGCAGTTCTGCGCGCTCGGGTCGCTGAAGTCGAATGTCGGCCACCTCGACGCAGCGGCGGGCGTCACCGGCCTCATCAAGGCTGCGCTATCCGTGCATCACGGCAAGATTCCGGCGACGCTGCATTTCGAGTCGGCCAATCCGAAGCTCGAACTCGAAAAGAGCCCGTTCTGGGTGAACAACACGCTGACCGACTGGCCGCGCACCGCCACGCCGCGGCGCGCCGCCGTGAGTTCGTTCGGCATTGGCGGCACGAATGCGCACGTGATTCTGCAGGAAGCGCCGTCGCAGGCCGCGCGCGAGCGCGAAGGCGATGCGGCGTTTCACGTGCTGGCGTTGTCGGCGAAATCGGAGCGTGCGCTGCAGGCGATGACCGACAACCTGGCCAGCCACCTGCGGGACGATCCTGCCGCCGATCTGGGCGATATCGCCTACACGCTTCAACTGGGACGCACGCACTTCCCGCACCGGCGCGTCGTCGTGTGCGACAGTGCGTCCGCCGCGCTCGAAGCGCTCACTGCACTGCCCGCAACGCGCAGCGGCACGGGCGTGACCGCGCCGTCCGCGCGCGTCACCTACCTGTTCCCCGGACAAGGTCTGCAGCAGGTCAACATGGGCCGCGATCTCTACGCGTCCGAAGTCGTGTTCCGCGATTGTGTCGACCACTGTGCGCAGTTGCTTCAGCCGCTCATGGACCTCGACATCCGCACGGTCCTGTATCCGCCAGTCGATGTACCCGGCGCAACCGATGCCGCACGCGAGCGGCTCATGCAGACGTCCATCACGCAGCCCGCGCTCTTCGTGGTCGAATATGCGCTCGTGCGACAACTGGAACATTGGGGCGTGCGCCCGCACGCGATGATGGGGCACAGCTTCGGCGAATACGTGGCCGCGTGCGTGGCCGGCGTCATGTCGTTGGCCGGTGCGCTGAAGCTCGTCGTCCTGCGCGGCCAGCTAATCCAGGCCTTGCCCGCCGGTTCGATGCTCGCAGTCGAAGCGTCGGCGCAGGAACTGGCGCCCTACGTCGCGAACGGCGTGGATCTCGCTGTGGTCAACGCGGCGCGCTCTAGCGTGCTCGCGGGTCCGGCCGAACAGATCGACGCCGTGCAGGTGCGCCTCGACGACGCCGGCTTGCGCTGCAAGCGCGTGGCAACGTCGCACGCGTTTCATTCCGCGATGCTCGATCCGGCGCTCGAGTCATTCATGGCGCTCGTCAGCCAGGTCGAGTTGCGTGCTCCGCAGATTCCGTACATCACCAACGTGACCGGAACGTGGGTCACGAACGAGCAGGCCACCGATCCTGCACATTGGGTGCGCCATATGCGCCAGACGGTGCGGTTCGCCGAGGGGCTGGACACGTTGCTTCAGTCACCGGACGGGCTCTTTGTCGAAGTGGGCCCGGGGCACGCGTTCACCTCGATCGTCCGGCGGCATGCGGACAGTGCGAATGCGCGAGTCGCAACGGCCACGCTCTCCGGCGCGCCGGGATGGTCCGATTGCGGCGCGCTGGCGCTGAGCGTGGGGCGCTTGTGGGTGGCTGGCGTCGCGCCGTGCTGGGATAAGCTGCACGAAGGCGCCAAGCGGCGGCGTGCCGCGTTGCCGGGCTATCCGTTCGAGCGTCAACGTTTCTGGCCGCAGGCACGAAGCACGAGCCCGGCGCGTGCTGTGGCTTTGCAGCCTCGCCAATCCGCGACCGAACCGGACGCAGCCGCATCCCACGATGCGTCGACCGCGGCTTCTTCGCACGACACCGTGGAGTCGCAGCTGACCCGCATCTTCGCGGAAGTGCTCGGCATGCCGTCGGTTGCCGTGACCGACAACTTCTTCGAACTCGGCGGCACCTCGCTTTCGGCGCTAAGCGTCATTCTGCAGATTGAACAGTTGATCGGCCATCAACTGCCGGCGGCGGCGTTGCTCGAAAGCCCCACGGTGCAAGCGCTCGCCGCTTCGTTGCAAACGATGCGCGACCCGCGCCGCCAGCAACTGGTAGGCATGCGCACCACGGGCGCGTTGCCGCCACTCATCTGCATTCACCCGTATGGCGGCCATACGACCAACTACGTCGAACTCACGCGCAGCCTGGGCGGCGACCAGCCCGTGTACGGCATCCAGGCGGGCGGCCTGCAAGGCGAATCGACCCCGCTGCGCAGCATCGAAGCGATGGCTTCGGATTACATCGACCTGATGAAATCGGTGCAGCCCGAGGGCCCATACCGGCTGGTCGGGCATTCGATGGGCGGATGCATTGCGTACGAGATGGCGCAGCAGCTTGAGCGACGCGGCGAAAGCGTGGCGCTGCTGGCCCTGCTGGACTCGCGCGCGCAAAACACCAGCGTGCAACCGCTGTACCGCAACGGTACCTACGGCAAGATGGCGGCCCGGCAATGGCTCAGCGACGACGCCGTGATGCTCGGTATTCTCATGCCGAAGCTGTCATTCGATTGGGAGAACTTGCGCGATGTGCCCGCTGACGTGCACTGGCGCCATGTGCTCGAGGCCGCAACGCAACAAGGCTTGCTGCCGGCCTGCACAGGCGAGCGGCAGATCAGGCAGGTGCTGTCGGTGATCGCCGCGAATGACGAAGCGCTTCGCACGTATCGTCCGGCGCCCTTTAGCGGACGCGTGCTGCTGTGCTGTGGCGAGGAAGGTTTCGCGCGGCAGTTCGGCGAACCCGACCTCGGCTGGGGCGCGCTCGCCGAAGCGCTGGACGTCGTGCACGTGCCGGGCGATCACCACAGCATCATGAGTCGCGAAAGCGCGCAGATCATCGCGCGTCATCTGCAAAGGCACGAGCAGGAGTGCCTCGCCTGATGCCCCAGCCCACCTCGCTCGAGCCCGAAACATTGCAAGGACGGTCTGTGTCCCCATCGAAAAAAGTGCGCTTTAGCCGCGATGAAATGAAGGTCGTCGTGGTGGTCACGGCGTTGCTGCTCATTGGTCTGCTCGGCACGGACATTCATCTTTCGTCGCTGCCGGAAATCATGAACGTCATGCACGCCTCGCAGCAATATGTGCAGGCGTCGATCTCCGTCTTTCTCTTCGGGACGGGCGTGGGAGCGCTCGTGTATGGACCGATGAGCGACAAGCATGGCCGCAAGCCCGTCATTCTGATCGGCCTCGCGGTTGCGATCATGGGTAATCTCTGGACCGTGTTCGCTGCGAAGATCACGGGCTTTTTGCTCGCGCGCTTCGTTCAGGGGCTGGGCAGCGGCGTGTGCCTCGCCCTGTCGCGCATCGTGCTGGCCGATATCGTGCAAGGCGATCGTTACGCGATTGCCAGTTCGTACATCACCTTGTTCACGGGGCTTTCGTTCGTGCTCGGCCCGCTGGTGGGCAGCTTCGTGCAAACGTGGCGGGTGGCGCGCCAACTTTGTCGTCATGGCGTTGCTGCTCTGCGCGATGTTCGCGGTTTATCTGCGCTGCCGTGAAACGAACGCGCACAAGAATCGCTCGATCACGGCACGCGATGTCTTCGCGGCCTACCGCGTGGTGTTGTCGGATGCGACGTTCGTTTCGTCGACCATTGTGGCCGGTGTCGGCATGACCTGCTTTGTCATGTACACGAGCTCGAGCCCATTCGTGCTGCAGCAGCAGTTCAGCTATTCCGCCACGCAGTACGGATGGGTCAGCGCGCTGGTCGGTAGCGGCCTGGTCGTCAGCCGTTTGCTGTTGCCCAGGTTGATCGGCCGATTCGGGATGCTCCCGACAATGATCGCCGGGCTTTTCATCGCCATCTTCTGCGGCGTTGCGTTGCTGACGCTTTCGACGCTGGGTGGCTTGTCCCCGCGCGGCTTTCTGCTGAGCGTCGCGGGCGTGTCGTTCAGCTACTCCTTTATCGTGCTTTGCGCGTCGGCTATTTGCATGAGCCGCTTTACGGCCCATCGCGGCGCCGCAGGCGCCATTTATTGCTGCTCGCAGATGGGCCTGGCGTTCGGTGTGAATAGCCTCGTGTCGTCCGTGTCGAGCGACGTGATTACGCTGCTGGGCGTGAGTTATATCGCGCTTCCCATGTTGGGTCTGCTGCTTTGCGCCAGGCAATCAGCAGCCCATAGGCTACCAGGAAAAGCGCGCAGGTTACGACGACCGGCAACCGGGCGCTCCCGCTACAGAATAGGAGGGAACACGTTCCAATATTCGTACGCGGCAAAGGAAGAAAGCAGAGCTCGCTGTTTCCAGCGAGTCCCGGCATAGCCGCGTATCAATCTCTGCCTTCGCGAGCTGGGCGATAGCCATCACGGCAATAAAGCAGTCCTCTCGCGATGCTCTAGACGGGACGTCGCACGTATGCCCTCTGTAGCTCAGTCTGACCGTAAGAGCGGCGACGACGGGCGGGAGAGAAATCATGTGCTCGGGATCAAGAAGATGGTTCCACTGGCGAACAATCTCTTCAGTTTCGAGGCCCCAATCCACAGTTGAGAACGCATCGCTGTGGCGCAAGAGTTGCCAGTCTTCAGCGCGCCACCGGCCGCGGTCCGACGGCAGCGCTAGCAACCAGCCCACGATATCGAGCTTACGCTGACCGCCAGGATCAGCCAGGGTCTCTGTCACTGTCAGAAGACTTCTAGTGGGGTTGCGCCCAAGAAGACGGCCTAGCATCTTGATCATTGTTGGAGCGGTGCTGCAATTGTCAGGCCATCTCACAAGCTCTCAGCTTTTCGTAGGCTACAGTGCCGAACGACTGCTTTCGGATACGCTGAACAACCAGTGCGCAAAGCGGCTCGCGGACTGATGCCGCTTTCCCCCATCGAGCCCTCACACGCTCAACTGGCGTTTGAGTGGTTGTACGTCAGCTTCCCAGCCAACTCCGACTGTTGGTCCCGTCCGACATTCGAGCAATTGCTTTCGCTTTTCCTCGGCGATTGCGATGAAGTCGGACAGCTCACGCTCCATGGCCGAATCTTTGGCGCCCGGCTTCCACGTCGCGGCTCCGTGCCGCCGGCGCGTGGTCCGAGCCAGCGCTAACGCTCCTCTCGCAGCTTTTGCACATTCGATTCCCACCTGACCGCAAAAGTCGATCGGCTCACCGAATTCGCGGTATGCCTCTACATACTCCCGAGCGGCGTGCGCCGTTGCCGGGTACTCGCGCAACTCCGAGATGAGTCCACGGCTCAGAACGTCCCATCGCAATTTGTCCGGATAGGCAAAGGCGGGAACGGACACGCCCTTGCTGGCCTCGCGGATCGCGGGACCGACTGGCTCCGACGCTGCCCAGGCTGCCTTATGCATCATCGTACGACAGGTCCGAGCGTAGCTTTCCAGCGCTAACGCCAGCTCCAAAGAAGTGTCACGTCGGCGGCGCCTGCGTTCTCGGCCATCTCGCGCTGCGATCCATACTAGCGTTACGACACTGCCGACCGTCGCCGACGTTAGCGCCAAAGTAATAGGAGTATTCCAGCCAGGTCGCGGGAAAAATTCAAGCCATTCTTGCAGCATACGAAGCGCCTCGGAGAAAGAGGTCCTCAGAGTATAAGCAATCGCAAGCCAGCGTTTTCAGGAGGGAAATTGTGCTGTGCATTTTCGCCACAAGCGCTCCGATCGTGCGCCGCCAATCTTGACAGATCGGCGCAGTAGCCTCACTACCTTTTGGCACCACGGGGGCTACAAATCCCGACTCGCTATAGCGATCAACATAGTTTTGCCTTGGGCGAGCGCGACGCGGATATTGCTGATTCTGAGTGGCTAACGAGGCAGGCTTGGTTCCATGCAGAACTGGGCGGCTTCCGGATCCAGTGAAGAACACCGAGGACACCGTGCTGCTATTAGCTGTCGGGACAGCGGAAGACTATGCTCAGCCAAAAAAGCCGCACCGTCACCGACGACGGTGCGGCAAGGGAGCTGACGGGTGGTGACCGGTTGCCGATACCCGTCAGCGAGAGAGCTCTCAAACTACCACGCCATCTTGCGCTATTCGATCTCTTGCGAAAAGGTCGACGGTATTGTCCGATCAGTACTAGTAGAAGCGCGTCACCGATTGTTGCCGAAACAACTTCGTGAGCGAGTCGAAACCGGCTTGCTGCGATGCTACCTGTGCGTGATATTCGCTAACTATTGTTTCTATTTCGCCAGCGGCTTCGGGGGGCGGGATTGGCACCGCGAACACGCTTCAGATTCTGTGTCACATGCCATCGAAAGAGCGATCAGCGCGAAGGCTGCTTCCCCAGCGGGACATATTCAATGGAACGACGTTTGCGGTTTGTCGCGACACAGCTAGAGCATGGGCTCATCGTGCCGAGCAGGATATCTGCAGTTTCCCGGCTCGAGAATCTAACCTACATATCTTGCGGCAAAGGGAACCGAAAAGATGACACGCGATTCTCAAGCCATTCACAGATGACGGATATTCATCGCTCATAAGGTAAAGATGCCGTCAAATTCGCAGGACCCGGACCGGCCGGCCAAAATCTGGCATATGAACGCCATTGAAATCGACGCGGCGAACCTGTCTGTTAAATTCCCGATCACGTTTGGCTCGTGCTGCCCAGAGCTTAATGTGGTCCACCGGGTCGGTTCCCCCCGAACTAGATCGAACCCGGACTCGCACCGCCAGGCTGGCAATGCCTGGCGGTTTTTTTCGCTCACCAATCGTTCTGACGGATTGCTTGAATGACAAAAGATTTAGCTCTCTTCGGGCTGAACCTCGCCACCGCGTGCACGGTTCGAAGAACTTTCCGCTTGACGATTGATAGACGGCAACCAGGTAGTCGCGACCAATCGAGGATCGATGTTGTATATTCATTGCAAGGGAATCTCTTTCCGTTTGTCGTCTGAAGTGTCCCGCCCCGCTTCTCAGGTTAGGAAAAAGGTCAAATCCAGCGGCTCGCTTTCACGCGTAACCGACCAAAACTCATCCAATCGGGTCACGTAGACCAAACACGACAAAACATTCCACTTTGCGGCAATCACTCCAACTAGCCTGACAGTATGTGGTAGGTTAGAAGCCAGTCAAACTATGCAAGTGAGCGGCCAGTTGGTTGCTTTTCAGCGGCTCCTTGCCACCGTACAGGCGCTGCGACGCAGATCCGTGAATCTGCCAGAACAGATCCGCGATCCCCCGGTATGAAGCTCTAAAAATATCTGATGACTCCAGCAAACTCCTTCTCGGCGACGAACTCCAAAAGACAATCCTCATCACTGGCGGCGCCGGCTACATCGGCTCACACACCTGCGTGGCGCTTCTGGAGGCAGGCATCGACGTCGTCGTCGTAGATAATCTCGTCAATAGCCACCGGGCATCGCTCGCGCGCGTCCAGAAGATCACAGGAAAACAACTCACCTTCTACGAAGAAGATGTGCGCGACGCACGGGCGCTTACGCGCATCTTCGAGACACATAAAATCACTGGCGTGATCCACTTTGCGGCACTCAAAGCCGTCGGCGAATCTGTGGCCAAACCGATCGAGTACTATCGCAACAACCTGGAATGTCTGCTCACGGTCCTGGACGTGATGCGCAGATACGGCTGCAAGCAGTTTGTGTTCAGTTCTTCGGCGACGGTGTATGGCGCGCCGGAGCGCTCGCCCATCGACGAAACCTACCTGCTCACCGCAACCAACCCATACGGACAATCAAAGCTCATCGCCGAGCAGATCCTGCGTGACGTCGCGATCTCAGATCCGTCGTGGCGTATCGCGGTGTTGCGCTATTTCAATCCGGTGGGCGCGCACGAGAGCGGCCTGATTGGCGAAGACCCCGGGTATCCCGAACAACCTTATGCCGTTTGTCGCGCAGGTGGCTGTCGGCAAGCTGCCAAAACTGCGCGTGTTCGGCGGCGACTACCCGACGCCAGACGGTACTGGCGTGCGGGACTACATCCACGTTGTGGATCTGGCAAACGGACATCTAAAAGCGCTCGATGCGCTGGCTGCGCGTGACCAGGGTTTCATCGTGAACCTGGGCACTGGACGCGGCTACACCGTCCTCGAAGTCGTGAAGGCCTTCGAGCAGGCGTGCGAACGTACTGTGCCATATGAAATCGTAGACCGCCGTCCCGGCGACATCGCCGAGTGTTATGCCAATCCCGCCAGGGCACAATCACTCATCGGTTGGAAGGCAGAATACGGCATCGAGCGCATGTGCATCGATCACTGGCGCTGGCAAGAAAAAAACCCGTATGGATATGCATAGCATTTCAATGCATGCGCTCACACTTGCGTCACTGGCACCACACGCATCAATCGGCTTGCGAAAGGCAATGCCGGCGAGAGTTGCATGTGTGCTCCGTGCGCCGCCCTCTCTCGCCTTCGCGCCGACCTCCCCTATGCCAGGTACGCGAAACTGACCGGGAAACTCGCCCCACATGGACGACCCAGCGCTAGCGCGTTGCCCCGCCCCGGCGCCGGGGCCCTGGCCGGGGCCGCGAACCGTGGTACCACTCGTGATGATCAAGGTTGCGCATCAGTTCGTCGCGTCGCCGTTGGCGGCGCCAGCGGGCTGCAACCCTGAATGTGGCGATGACCAGCACAACCGTGCCAACAAGCAAACTGGCCAGAATTGGGTGCACGTTGAGATCCTCCCGCTTGCTCAGTCAGCGTCCTATTCTGTCATCCGGACGTTCAACAAATACTCGCGATCTCCTTCAATCGAACCGCACGGAATCCACTTTAACAGGCGCCGTCGAATCCACTTACGCACAGCTCACGAACAAAACACCGAAACGTTCGCTCGACTTTGAGGCACACCAATCTTCACCGCAATACGTTGATGCTATCGATCAGACAGCTCGTCGGCAACGTGACCGAGATCCGGGCGAAATGTCGCAATGAATCAACTGCCAGATCAGTCATTTATAAAACAGCATAATTCTAACACTATCACGCTATATGAATAATGATCAATATGATTCACCTGTCGATCGCATCCGTAATCTGGAGGAAAAAGTCCATCAACTGTTAGATCAGAATGCGGCGCTTGAGCTTAGACTCCACATACACATGCACGCACTTTCCGAGATCGTGAAGATAGCTACCAACCGCACAAATCGGAGCGCCTCTGCCAAAACGTTTAGGTGCTTCGCGGAGGCGATATTCGTGTCCTCCAAGGGTAGCGACTCGTCCGAAGCGTACTGGAGAGCCGCCCAATCCGAGCTGGACACACTTATGTCAGAATTCGATCAGCTCAACTGCACAAAGGCACTTGACGAAGGTGAACATCCATCTTCAAAGCAAGGCACACACTCGATCGACGAAGAATCCCGTGGAATTCTGCTCTGTACAATAATGGCGGCCATCAAATGCCTCTTCGCGCGACATCCAGATCCTGAAGAGCTAAACGACTTCTGGAGCGCGCATATTGCTGCACTGGAAACGGTTGTTAGACACGCACCCAATCTGTCTGCATCTTCGATCAGTTGGGCGAAAAGCCTCCTGAACGAACACTCCGTCATCGATAAACCGACGCTGCTACACCGAGTATTTCTACCGCTCGATACTGATAGCATGATCGAGACGCCCCTCAATTGCAGAGCAATCCCGTCAATGCTACCGGTTCGGATCGCCAAATTGGCGTCTCCGGATATCGACCTCCATGAATTGCGTTAACGATCAAGTCCAGTCGGAGCGCTCACCGCATCCCGAGCTAACGTAAATACCATCGCTTTGTCAGGAAGCGCGCGCGATTCTTCGCCTCCGTGATCCAGGCCGGATCCCCGTCTCTCCCCGACCATGTCGCTCCTGTCTTTGGATAAAGGGACTTCGCTGGTGGCTTACCTTTCGACATCCTGCTCGTGGACACACTATGAGATCCAAAGATGTCGCGCCAGGAATACCCACATTCATTGACCTTCGCGCCGATGTCCGCGAGAACGACTTGAGATTCAGCGCGCCACGCTTCCGCTGGCTGCTCCCTTCAAGCACAGCCAATTGAGCCTTCGAACAGTCGAAAGTTTCCACCCTGCCCGTTGCCACAAGAACCTCTCGCGTATCCGCGCCAGATGTGAGCCCCCTACTCACGTCGCCTCACGACAGCTCTGTCTGCCCAGGAGCGGCCCGAATGTCAGAACGTGGACTCTTGCCGCGTAGGGGGTAAGTTTTCCCACTGCGCGCAGCGTCAACCCATGAAGGCTTTCGGCCGCGTCCGGACCACACGCGACCCGTCTTTGGGTCACGAATTTTCGCAATCAACTGGCGGGATCTACCTCGGACATCATCAACTGTAAGCTGATGTAACTCCAATTTTCTCCGAATTTCCCGAATCACAATCTCTCGCTCATGCTTGAATACCTCGGCGATCTTGAGATCAAGCATTGCGAGCTGTTCACGCAATTCTTTATAGCTGGACATTTATCGAAGACTGATTCAGGATGGGAAAAAAGCCTGCCATGTCCAGAACATGGCAGGCGAAACCAGGACAGCGGGGGACTATCCTAGGGTACCGATTGGCGCAAAGCTGAATGCACTCGAACAAGCAGTTAGCCGATAGTATCGGCCGCTGACGTCCTCAGACAGCGTTCACGCTCTCGCGCGCATCCTCCGTTTCATTTTCGCGCTGATCAACGCGTCGCAATTGCAGGTTCAGGTACTCAGCAAATTCAGAACCTACCTCGCTGTGCTGGAGCGCGAACTCAACCGTGGCCTTCAGATAGCCGAGCTTGCTACCACAATCGTACCGCTTCCCACGGTACTTGTAGGCGAGGACCTGTTCGTCGCTGAGCAAGGACTCAATTGCATCTGTGAGTTGCAGTTCGCCGCCCGCACCTGGCTTCAATGCGCGCAAATGCTTGAAGATCCGCGGCTTGAGTATGTAGCGACCGACAACACCGAGGTTCGACGGCGCCGCATTGGGTGCGGGTTTTTCGACAATCGCTGAGAGCTTGACGATATTCTCCTCCCACGTCTTTCCGTCGATAACTCCGTATGACCGCGTGTCCGCTCGCGGGATCTCCTCCACTCCGAGCACTGAACTGTGGTAATGGTTGAACAGATCCACCATCTGCGACGTCACGGGCGGCTCACCATGAAGCAGGTCATCTGCGAGAATAACCGCGAACGGGTTATCGCCCACGAGCTTCTCAGCGCACAATACAGCATGGCCGAGCCCAAGCGCTTCCGGTTGGCGAACGTAAAAGCAATCGACATGGCGTGGCTTGATACCACGGACCAGTTCCAGCAGTTGCTTCTTGCCGCGCGCTTCCAGTTCCGCCTCAATCTCGTACGACTTGTCGAAATGGTCCTCAATCGCCCGTTTGCTACGCCCGGTCACGAAAATCATTTCAGTGATGCCCGCTGCAATAGCTTCTTCCACTGCGTACTGGATCAACGGCTTGTCCACAACAGGCAGCATTTCCTTCGGACTTGCCTTCGTGGCGGGGAGGAAGCGTGTACCGAGACCAGCTACCGGAAAAACGGCCTTCGTGACCTTAAGCATACGAACTCCATGATGAAAGCGCTGATATCGGGCGAAAGCATAACGTCGTCCTTCAGCCAGGTGGTGCAAGTGGCCGAATACGTTCCGATTTTGACGGATGTGGATGACATAATCTGTAGGCCTGAGTGTTTGCGTCGCCACAAATCGTTCAAAGCGAACGTCGGAGACACAACATAGGTTGGAATTCTGTGCGCTTCCAACACTTCAGCTTTCTTTCGCAAAGACCCAAACGCCGTGCGACATCTAAATGGATCACACGTTCCACCTTTAGCTCCGACCGCCCCGGCTTCCGAACTCCTTTATGTGAGGGTCGCCGGCGAATCGTCTCTCCCATCGATTCGATGGCTCGATACGTTGCGAACTGGGAGCAAGCCAACATCGCCTGATATAGTGGGCACCTTTCTTCTTTCGGAATGCAGCATGTGGTCCGCTATCAGTAATCTGGGCGACGCAGCGTTGACGATCCCGCTTGCCATTGTCTGCTTCGTGTGGCTAACGCGTTCGCCGACCGGCGCGCGCGTTGCCATATCATGGGCCGCGCTTCTTTCGGCAGCAATGCTGCTCGTTGGCGTGACAAAGATCTTGTATGCAGGATGCGGAATACAGATTCGCTCGCTGGATTTCCGCATGATCAGCGGACACACAATGCTCGCTTCTGCAATCTGGCCGATGTCATGGCTAATCGTCCTGAACGACGGCTCGCGCATCAAACCTGGCGCCGCCATCTGGCCAGGCATCGTGTTCGCGACGGCTATCGGTATCTCGCGCGTTTTCGACGAGGCTCATACTGTTTCGGAAGTGGTCTCGGGATGGTCGCTTGGCATGCTCGTGACGATACTTCTGATTCGATGGAACGGCGCTCCTATCGTTCCGCCACGCCTGCGTCCGATTGCTGCTGCCTCGCTGTTTGCTGTCTCGGCAGTCGCGTACGGCCATCATGCACCAATCCAGGGGGCGATCGACATGTATTCACCGTGGCTTTGCGAACACTGGGCCTAGCCGATCGAGTGAAACTCGTACTCCCGCGATGAACCTTCCCTCGATGGAGGAAGGTGAATACTGGATCGGATGCGTGGCGCCTCCTATCACTTCAAAAGGTAATGAGATCCCCTCGGCAGGCTTCCCAACTGCCAGGCGTTAGCCGACATAAGCTTGACTGAATCGGACGAGGGCAGCGCGACGCGCCAGCGTCCATTTATCCTCTGCGGGCGCCCCGCGGAACAAGTCTCCTGAAGCCACCAGGAGACCGATCCATGGACTGCGATTGAAACGTCGGCCCCAGACGGATTGGCGACCTGCGTGGCGCGTCTGAACGTCAATTGCTATCAAGGTACAGCTTACGATCCGAAATGCCCTTATGTCGACCTTTCTGTTCACCGCAAGTGTATTCTTTTTCTCCCTGAACGCATTCAGCGTCCGAGCAACCTTCGCAGCGTATTTCTTCGCGTGCGTCCTCTTATTCCTCCGGACCCCCACCCTTCTCGAGAAAGGAGCCAACGCCCGCGGGATGCTGACATACTGGCTTGGGTGTATCACGATATCGTTTATTTTTTCTGCGTTCGGCGATTTTTATCTCAACTTTTTCATCAAATTTGTACTGATCCAGACTTATATTGTGCTGCTTTACTGGATGTTCAGCAGCGACGTCCTTTCGCTCAAGTCGATCGAGTCAGCATGCACGGCGCTGATCTATATTCATGGTGCATTTTTTCTTTTCCAGCTCCTGTACTATCTGGCCACTGGTGTGTTCGTGGACTTTGATAGCTATATTCGCGAGTCCGACGCCGACGCCCTCTATGCAACGAAAGCACTGAGTGACAGCCTGATCTCCATCCGCGCGCTTGGCCTCTACTCTGAACCGTCCTTCTACGCAATGACGGTCATTCCGTGTGGCGTTCTTTTACTTCTGGTGAAACGTCGGATTACGCTCGCCTCGGTCATTGCATTCGGCACCGCGCTGATCAGTTTCTCGGTTGCGTCGATGGTAGTCTGTGCAGTGCTTGGATTCGTTCATGTGATGTTCGAACGCGGGAACCTGCGTCTCAAGCTGTTCGTCATTATGGCCGCGTTAGTGTGCGCGCCCGCCATGTACAACGTCTACGACCAACGTGTTAACCAGTCGGTCGACTATGACGCCGTGGGCAGCCGGACGCTGATTCTGACCGAACTCCAGGATCGTGATCTCACTGCGGGTGCCTTCGGAAGCGGTCTATTCTGGGACGACCGGAATAACGTCGGCAAAACACACATGCGTGGATATCAGGCACGAGACAGTTCCTTCTACGTCTACGTCCTGTTCAGCGTAGGCGTTGTCGGATCCTCTATGTTCTTTGGTACGATTGGGGTGATGTTCCGCAATCGCAACAAGTGGCGATATCTCGCTTACCTGTTGCCAATCATGCTCTTCAAGTATCACGTGCTCTATGGGATGCTTTGGATGACGCTGCTGCTCTTCGTCGTCCTCGCCGAGCAAAGCACTGCACCTTCGATCCCCAACCGCCGCCTCTCGGCCAAGCGTCCTGGCACTCGTGCCATCGCGGCTAATTCCCGTATCTAAATGTCAATCATGCCTGTGACGCCCACTCGAGCTATGAGCACGCGTAAGTCGAGCCTGCCAGATCGGAGTCGCCAGGCAGGCAAGCACCTTGCTCGCCTCTGTTGCAGGCTTTCGCTCATGCTCGTCAGTGTCCTTTGCGCCTGCGGGGTGGCCGCCTCCGCAAAAGGGCCAACGAATATCGCTCCCCCAGGTCGCGTAATCGCCCATAGTGCTGCATCCACAAACGTATTCCTTGGATCCCCGGCATTGGCGGTGCTACCCGATGGCACCTATGTCGCTTCCTACGACACGTTTGGGCCCGGTTCAACGGAAGATTACGTGAACGTCATGGCGTCGCGCGACAAAGGTCAGAACTGGACTAAACAGAGCACGGTCTCCGCCCAGTACTGGTCATCGCTGTTCGTCCTGGACAACGCGTTATATTTGATGGGAACTGATCGGGCAATGGGCACGCCCACCATTCGCAGATCCGTCGACCGCGGCGTCACATGGACTGATGCAACTGACGCGTCTACGGGACGATTCAATCTGCCGGGGCGTTACATCACAGGGGCAGTTCCTGTCGTGGTGAGCCAGGGTCGCGTCTGGCGCGCCTACGACGTGGTCGAAGGCGGAGATTTGCGTTCACTCGTCATGTCCGCCCCGCAACACTCGAACCTCCTGGATACGCAGAACTGGATCGTATCAGAACATCAAGCTTCTAACCCTGCATGGCTGCGTGGAAAGTTCATTTCGTGGGAGGAAGGCAGCGTAGTTCTTCTCAAGAACGGACCGCCAGGAATCCTGCTCCGCGTCAATACCCGGAACGGGGTTGAGAAAGCAGCGATCGTCCACGTTGGGTCCGATGAGACGACGCTGAGCTTTGACCCAACGCGCGACTTCGTCGACATGCCTGGTGGAGGCAAGAAGTTCACCGTTCGGTTTGACCCAACCTCACAACGGTACTGGTCTTTGACAAACGCTGTACCTGCGAACGACGGACATGAAAGCCTCGAACGCGTTCGCAATACCCTTGCATTGATTTCGTCCCCCGACCTGCACAACTGGTCTGTTTCCTCTGTCGTCATGCGGCATCCTGACGTGAAGCGACACGGCTTTCAATACGTGGACTGGCAATTTAGCGGTGACGATATCATTGCGGTGATACGCACGTCCTTCGACGATCCCGAAGGCGGTGCGCAAAGTCAACATAATTCCAACTACATCACGTTTGCGAGGTTTCCCGATTTTCGCCGGGACACGCATTAACGGCAATTCTTTGTGGCTATGAACGCGGACGACGCCAGTCGTCGCACTTCAGCGCCGCACCTTGCCGTTTCATATCAACGCTATCACCTATGATTTTGAAGCCCACGGCCGGCGCTTCCGGTCGTCGCTGACTGGACCACACCTCGATATCAGATGGTCTTCCGCCGCGGTTCGCACCGAAGTCTCACAGAAGGCAGCCTGCTGCCAACGTCCTGCCGGCGATCGCAGGGCGCACCGTCTTCTGCTATGCGGGGGGAAAACCACCAATCTTCACCAGGCGATACCACTGTCTGCGTCGCAGAGGCATGTGCGACATGAACCACATAGACCTCATGCGCGCCGAACTCCCATCTCGGCGCAAGCCTGGCTAACGCCGTACCGCCGCTGCAGCGCATGCCATCAACCTGCACGGTATCCCTACCGAAGGGCGCTCTGGAATTCACATCACAGAACGCCTCCCCCCAAGCCTGGTCGCCTGCCTCATTACTTAGGGACCACCACCACGTGTCCCACTCACATTGAACGCAAACTGCTGCCTCTCAGGAACATCGTCGATATGACTCGCCGCACCCGCCCCATCGAAACGGAAAGCCGCCAGTCGCCTGCTGAAGCACCCTTAGTGGGTCGCTGCCACCCAGTGGATCTGCATCGAGCTCGCTTACCGTCGAAAACAATGACCCGAACTTCGGAAACCGCTACGGGACAGGGGGCTGAGGTTCGCGCCCACCTCAATCGCCCCCTGACAATCGGTTGCTTACTTCCCCTGCTGGCGATCCGACCGTTTTGGCTGGTCGCGGATTGCCTTGTCAGATCTTTCATCCAGTGCAGTGCAAACTGGCTGCCGCGCCCTGCAGCCTTCACCTCAGCGCGAATCCACGAGACAGAAGCTGCTTCAATCTCGCCTTGTTCTCAACCAGAGTCGACGCAACGCGTGCGATGCAGATCACCAAAGCGAACGTCCCGATCCCGATCAGAATCCGGCTTGTCGGTGACCCTCTAAGCACCGCTTGGGTCACGCCAAACACAAAAAGCAGGATTGGAAAATGAATGATATAAAGCGTGTAAGAATATTCTGCACTCTTCGAAAGGAGCGCGTTTGATGGCGATCGCCGGTCCAGGATCAACGCTATCACGCAAGCAAATAGTAAGCCTATGAAGAAGTTGAAAGCTACGATGTAGTGCCAGTTTGCTCCCGCCTGCCCTCCAGCTGCGTTAAAGCTGTGAACAAAGCAGCCTGCGAACTCGATCGATGCCCCACCGAAAAGGACTACGCCGGCACAAACGAGCCATCGTAGTATTCGCGATTTGGTGCCGGAATTGTGGTGCACGCAAAGCAGGAATCCGGCAGCCCAAACTGCACCATACGCAACGAACTTCATGTCCCGAAAGCCAAGCAATGCAATGAACGCAAGCACTACCGGCCAATATCTGGGCGCCTGTCTGAAGGCCACCGCTGCACCTGCGATCGCATACAGCCACACCTCAAACGACAAGCTCCATAGCGGCCCGTTCACACGTGGCGTATGGGTGACAAAACCGTTCAGAAACAAGGCTGCTCCCAATAATTCTTCTGGGACGATCTGAAAGCCATCGGCAACGAGGTATCTTTCCGGCGAGAAATGGGTTGACCCGGAACTGAATACCGCCGGACTCAAAAGGCTAAGGGCCAGTATCAGGAGAAGCGAAAGCACCAGAGGCGGAACGATGCGCCAGGCACGGGCAGCGGCATAGTCGAGAAGGCGATAATCGCCCTCAGATATCCTGGATGTTATTGATTTGCAGATCAGGAATCCGCTCCATACAAAGAACAACATGACAGAGGCCTGGCCGAGGATGAGCGAATACGCGTGAATCCCGGACCAGTGCGGTGCGACAAACACCTGCTCGATATGCGTTGCCACCACCATGAGTGCTGCCAGACCACGGCACGAGTGGATAAATCCGGAGTTCTCTTCCGATAGCCGGGAGAAGCCACTCAATGACAAACCGCTCATACATCCTCCGACAAATGAATCATGTCTCACGTGGCTTTCCCGTCTGAAAAGGGCAACGCCACGCGCTCGCTCCTCTCTCTCACTTCTTGAACACCCCGACGACATCGGCTCCATCGAACACAAGCAACGCGTTGATCTTCTTCTGCTCCATCACCAGCAGCGCATCCTCAACCCGCGCCTCTGGAGAGACCATTGCTGGCTCAACAGACATCATGTTCGCCGCAGTGGTTCGTAAAACCTCGTTGCCGTGCCGCTCGATGGCGCGACGCACGTCTCCGTCGGTCACGACGCCCCAGCCGGTATCGAACCGCACAATCGCGAGCCCAAGACGTCCACGTGTCATAGCTTGCAGCACGTCGATCGCCGGTGTTTCGTGGCTGACGAAAGGCAGATCGCTATGGGTCATCTCGTCACTTACTGTGCGGAGCAACCGCCGACCGAGCGATCCACCCGGATGAAAGCGCGCGAAGTTTTCCGGTTGAAACCCCCGGACTCTCATCAGCGTGATCGCCAGCGCGTCGCCCATGGCGAGCGTTGCAGTTGTCGATGCCGTGGGGGCCAGCTGGAAAGGGCAGGCCTCTGCATCTACGCCGATGTCAAGGTGAATGTGTGCCGCGCTCGCGAGCGTTGACGCTCGATTACCGGTCAGTGCAATCAGCCGGTTTCCATTGTTTCGCAAGAATGGAATCAGCTTGATCACCTCGTCGGTTTCGCCCGAATTCGAGATCGCAAAAAACGTATCTGCCGGCACGACCATTCCCAGATCACCGTGATAGGCCTCTCCTGGGTGCATGTAGAAGCTTGGCGTGCCGGTGCTGGCGAATGTCGCCGCTATCTTCCGACCGATGATCCCCGATTTGCCCATCCCACAAACCACCACGCGCCCACTGGATGCCAGGATGGTCTCGACCGCGCCCGAAAAGCCTTCGTCAAGTCGACCTGCCAGTGCTGAAAGCGCACGCGCCTCAATTTCCAGCACTTCACGGGCGGACTCAATATAGTTCAATTGATTCATGACCTTGCCGTTTCAACATAGTAAGAATGCGCTCAACGTCTTCGGGCGTATCTACGCCGTGAGGCGGCGTCTCAGGCCAATGCATGACGTGAATCTGCAGTCCCAGCCACAATGCACGTAGCTGCTCCAGCTTTTCGAGCGATTCGAGTTCACACGGCTCAGTGGTCGCCAGCCGTTGCAGCGCAGCGTTCTGATATCCGTATATTCCGACGTGACGGCGGAAGGCGCCCTCCACCGCCGCGGGCCGACCGTCCCGGCAAAGCGGAATCGGTGCCCGGGAAAAGTACAGAGCGTGCCCCTCCCTGTCGACGACCAGCTTCACGATATTTGGGTCATCAATCTGGATAGCGTCCCTGACAGAGCAAGCGACCGTCGCCATCTCAAAGCGGGGAACGCTTTCACAGAACACGGCAAACTCCTGCAGCAGAGCGACTGGCACCAACGGCTCATCACCCTGCACATTGATGACGATGTCGTCCGGTAGCCATCCGGAGGCCTTGGCAACTTCCGCTACGCGGTCGGTACCAGACTGATGTCCGGAGTCAGTCATCGCAAACGCTATCTGTCGTCTCCTCAACACGTCAGCGATGCGCTCATCATCAACCGCTACCACAACCTCCGTTTCCGGAAGAGCACGGCGAACCCGCGAGTACACGCGCACGATCATCGGCTCACCGCCCAGATCTACGAGAGGCTTTCCCGGCAAACGCGTAGAACCAAAGCGCGAGGGGATCACGATTCGCAGTGCGCGGCGTTCACTGGGTGACATCATGACGACTCCAGAGTTGAAAGAGCGGTCGGTACGCGTCCTCCAGCGACAGCCCTCCACACGTAAGAATATGATCAGCTACTTCGCGAGCGACTCCTTCACCGCCCGCGCATGACATCACGTGGCTGACACGCGAGCGAACCAGCGCATGCGCGTCCGCAGGGGCATACGACACGCCCACGCGCTCGATCACGCAGAAATCATTCACATCGTCTCCGACATACGCAGTCTGCATGTCGTCGACGCGGAGTTGCTGCTTGATCGATTCGAATCCTGTACGCTTGTCGTGGCACCCGGTGACCACAGCGTCCACACGCAGTTGCGTCACGCGCCTGGTGAGCGCCTCGCTGTGCTTACCAGACAGGATCGCGGAACGGATCCCATGCGCACGCAACAACGCGACCGCGACCAGGTCGTGTGCGTGAATGCTCTTTACGCGTTCGCCGTCAGCGCTTACATGGAGACGACCGTCAGTCAGGACACCATCGACGTCGAACACGACGACTGATATTCCACCCGAGTAGACGACGGCGCTCATCGGATGTCGAGCGGCTCAAACCGCTTTACAAGATCATCAATGGCCTTCACCTGTGCAAGAAACGGCTCGAGCAGGTTCAATGGCAACGCGCTCGGCCCGTCACAGCGCGCACGATCGGGATCGGGATGGGCTTCGAGGAACAGGCCGGCAATGCCAAGTGCGATGCCGGCGCGCGCCAGGTCGAGAACCTGGCTGCGCCGCCCGCCAGACGCCTCGCCGTGCGGATCGCGGCATTGGAGGCTATGGGTAACGTCGAATATTACCGGGCAATCTCCAGACGCCTCCCGCATCTGGCGAAAGCCCAGCATGTCCACAACCAGATTGTCATAGCCAAATGCCACGCCACGTTCACACAGGATGACTTTGTCGTTACCAGCCTCGCGGCACTTCGCCACCACGTGCTTGACCTGAGCTGGGCTCATGAACTGCGGCTTCTTGACGTTGATGACGCGCCCAGTTTTTGCGATCGAGACCACGAGATCAGTCTGACGAGCGAGAAACGCCGGTACCTGAAGCACATCAACGACGTCAGCAACCGCTTCAGCCTGCGCCACTTCGTGTACGTCGGTTATGACGGGCACCCCGAAGCGGTCCTTGACGATCGCCAGAATGGAAAGTCCTTCTTCCATTCCGACGCCGCGGTATGAGTGGATTGACGAACGGTTTGCCTTGTCGAAAGAAGCCTTGAAGACGAGGGGAACTCCAAGCTTCCTGGTGACATCGACGAAAACTTCGCAAGCTTCAAGTGTGAACTCGAGACTCTCCAGAACATTCAGGCCGCCAAATAACACAAACGGCAACTGATTTCCGACTTCAACGTTGGCGCTGATCGATACGCTCATTTACATTTTCCCCGAGGAATTACGATGTGTGCTGCCGCAAGATTGTGCGGTCGACGTTGTGGTGCCTTGATCGCTGCCGGCGCTTCAACTCGTCCTCATATACCGGCGCGAGTTGTTGAAAGAATCGCTTCTCCGTGAACCGGTCTTTTGCCTCGATGCGCGCGCGCGACGCGAGGCCCGCACGGAACTCCGGATCATCGATAACCCGTCCAAGCAATTCTGCTCCTTCAGCGGCGCTCGAGAAAATGGCGCCCGTTTCGAGATGCCTAACGACATCGACATTCCCTGCGCAATCAGACACAATCGCGGCGCTTCCCGCCATCATTGCCTCGACGACTGAAACCGGCATGCCTTCCCATGACGAGGTCGACAGATACGCATCGGCACGTTCAAGCCACGACCGTACGTCACGGCGGGAGAGCCACCCCGTTATGATCACCCCGGCAGCACGTAGCTCCTGCTTCAGGGCGTCGTCCCCGTCCCCAATCCACACGAAGCGGGCGTGAGGACGGTCAAGCCGCCGGGCAATCTCCGCGAACAGGCCCGGATTCTTCTGGGGCCGCACGCCACCGACCGTCACGACACAAAAATCTTGGCTCTCTTTCTGCTCTTCGTTCTCACCTGGTTTCGCCGCATGCGCCTTTACCGCATTCTCGACAAGCCTCACGGGCTGCCGCAACCATCGACGCACAACTTGCTGCTCGCTCTCCGAACAAGCGACGTATACGCAACGTCGCAGTGCGGCGACGCGCTCGAGACCCACAAATAGCAACCGCTTCGGAGTTGAGATGTCGCGTCGCATGAACGAGATGCAGTGAGGACTATAGAAGAACGCTGTCCGAGGCAGTGCGAGGAGTGTGGAGATACGCCCAAGAAATCCGGCAAAGGACGAATGCAGATGCACGATGTCCGGATTCAGGCCGATCAACTTCGAGCGCAGCGCCGAGACAGAGCGCATAAGCGAGACATCCTTCATCTGCACATGGTGCAATCTGACATTCCTGGCGAATAAGCCAGGTAACGCTGCGGGCGTGTCGGGACGGATTGAATAAATCACATCGACCTTGTGGCCCTCGCGCGCAAGCCCATTCGCGATCAAACAAACCATCGACAATGTGCCGGTTGCAGTCGACTCCAGAATATGTACGATCCTCATCGCGTTTGCCCTCCCTCGTTGACTCTCACCCGTTGATGCGTCATCAGGGGTGCCTGCCCCGTAGCCGCGCCGATGCGTTCGAGCACCCCAGAGCGCTCAATAACCCGGCTCCATTCGAGCGATACGATTTTTCTCGGGTCGTTCCGCTGCAGCGCTATCGGAGCGCCTGAAAACAGTTCATCGAATATCCGCGGTCCGGTTACATGGCACCGAATATCGAGTTCGCGCGCAGCGAGCACATTCGACGGAGCGTCGTTGCAGATGATTGATTTTCCGAGCGCGGCGTACTCGAGAAGCTTCGTCGGCGTCTGGAAACAATGCGGCCGGTGATAGGGGAAATAGCAGATCGCGTGGTCGGAGCGTCGGACGATACGCAGTGCATCCTGCTGCGGCACGCGACCCGTGAACACGATCCCCGGGACGTCCCGAAACTCATCAAGAATCGATGGCTCCGGTCGCCCGACCAGAATCAATGCTTCAGATGGATCGCGACGAGCGTCGCGGAATGCCCCCAGCACCTTATGAAATCCGCGTTCGCGGCTCATTTCGCCTATGTAGCAAAACTTTCCAGCCGGCATTGATGTCGCATCGTCGTCGGTGACATCAAAGATCCAGTCCGGAACACCCATAGGGAGCAGCAAGGATGGAACACCGTCGCTGAAGCCCATAGCATCCCGCATCCGCACATTCTGAAAAATGCGGAGATTCGGCCTGGCGTTCAGTGCGCGTTTGATCCAGTCTTTGACGAACGCCATCCGGCCAACAGAAAGAGACCGATAGTCGTGAACCACAAATCTTGCGGGCGGCAGCGCACGATAGAGCCCCATGATGCACCAAAGGACTGCTCGACGATTCTCCGCTACGCGATTGAGCGCGCTCAGATCCCCGTGCTCGACAGGGACGCCTCGTTGCGCCAGGCAATCGCTATATGCCTCGATCTCGGGATAGTTCGCTTTACCTGGATGAAGGATAAATACGCTCACTGGATGCAATCCCCCGTTTCGAGTATCCGCGCCGGTACGCCAACGGCGACAGCGCGCGCCGGGACGTCAGTGAGCACCACTGCCCCTGCGCCTATGCGCGCATGATCCCCAACCAGCACATCTCCAACCACGACACAGTGGGCGCCGAACTCCACGTGGTCGCCAATCTTCGGCACGCCGCTGATCGAGCCATCCCGCTGGATAGTGTTTCCGAGTGTGACGCCGTGGCGCAGCGTGCAGTATTCGCCGATGACGACGTATCCGTTGATCACCATTCCAGTTCCGTGAAACAAGGCGAGTCCCTTTCCAATCCTCGTTTTAACTGGTATCTCGATTCCCATTAGCCAATCGCAGATGAAGATGTACAGGACGATGAGGGGTGCCCCGCATATGAGCGTCACGACGCTCCTGCAGGCGAGATAATTGACAATCCGGAAGAAGATCATCACAAATCGCGTCTTGAAATACGGATTCCTTACGTAGTCCGATGCGACTGAGTCAAGTGTTTTTCTGAGCGTAACTGTCATTTCAATGCTCGATAGAAAATACCTTGCGGGCGGACTCCGGAGAAATACCGTCCGAAGAGAAGTAGTCAACTCCGTCGATCAGGAATGAATGTATGTATTTCAGCAGCCGCGTCCGGTCGAAGTTCTTGTAGAAGCAGCGCCCAAGTGAAATCACACGCTTTCCGTACAGCAATCCCTCGAGTCCTACTGTCGAGTTGATCGTCACGACTGCCTGTGCATGCTTGATAAGATCGGTCGTCGGCGACGACACCAGAGTAAACTGACACCTATCCCGCATAGCCTCAATTGCACTGATCGCAGACTCGTCATTTTCCGCCGGATGAAGTTTTACCAGCAACGCAGCATCCAGCGTAGCTGCGAACTCCAACGCATGCCGGATCGCCCCCAGGTTATCGATCTCTGAATGCAGCTTGATCTGTGTATCGCCCGAGACCTGAAGAGGCAGAAACACGTAGCGCTGCGTCGACAGCTCGGAGGCGACGTAGTTCTTGATGTCAACTGGTCTCCGACCGCCATTTCGTGCACGAACGCTTGCAAGACGCTTACGCCCAACACCCGAACTCGCGAACTTCAGAACGTAGTTCACTCCCGAGACGAGCTTTCGCTTCAGCGAAGTTCGAGCCTGAGGCAACGGTTTGGACTTGGCGCTTTCGTAATTCGTCAGCCAACGCCGGTGCGTCTCCTCTTCCGGCAACGGGAGCCGATCAATCACAGCCGGATCCCGACAGATGCTGGAAAGTGCATTGACACCCGACGAATCCACGAAGAGCTTGCCGGGGAGATTGGATATCTCAAGAAACCTCCGCGGAACCCCATGTATCAGGCAGGCGTGAGAAGCAGCCCGGCAGACCAGTTGCTGACCGTTCCACATAAAACACTGGGTCACGCTAAACCGAGTCAGGACCGACGACACACAACGCACAACCGCGCTGGATTCTATGCGCGCGCGTTCCCGACTCACCTGCCCGTTTAGCACCTCAATCGAGCGATCGTAAGGATATTCTGTACAGTATTCGTCCACGTCCAGTGAAAGATTTCTGGCCTTGCGTATGTAGTATGAACGGTAGCCAGCACACTTCAGGCGAAGATGGGCAACCGGCTCACTCGTCAGGAACAGGAAGTCATACTCCCCTCTAACGGCATGCACGAGCCTCGCGGCGAAGTAGTATCTCTCGAGAGAGTCAACGACTATCAGAATCATCGGTAGATCTCCGTTTTCCCTTTCTCGATTAGACAGCTGGGCTCAGCCGCACCAGATTCGCGTTGAGTACGCGATACGTAATTCCTATTCCGCCTGCCATTAGTGCTGCACCTGCGAGCGAAAATGTGAATACGCTTGCTTCTGCTGACAGGTCAAACCATCTCGCAATACATAGAGCAGTCAACAGGGAGATTCCAGACAGGAGCTGAAACATGAAGTCGGTCCGCTGCGCACGCGTCGCGAGGAAGATCTGGGAAAGCGGGACGTAGATGAGTTGCAGCGCGAATAGCGGTATGAGGCTATTGAAAAATCGAACGGCACCGTACCACTTCGATCCAAAGACCCACGTCACAACCGGCTCAAATAGCACAAGGCCGCCAATTGCGTAGAGAGCTGCTATTCCAACCAGCGAGCGCGCGTAGATGCGGTAGACGTTAGGCAACGCACTTCGTGCATCTTCGCGAGCGATCGCACCGATAGCATCACGCCTAAAGACCCCTCCGATACTCTGGCCAATCAGCGAGACGGGGAAGAAGCCCAGCCGGTACGCGAGGGCGAAATACCCAGCAACGCGCGCGCCATACCAATGCGGTATCACAATTGCCAACGCATAAGTCAACACGGACGCGCAGATCGTCGACGGCAGGATGTACGCAGCAAATCGTCTGTTGTCCGCAAAGAATCTGGGCGACAGCTTGAAAGCGTATCCGCGTCGGCTGCCGATCACTGCGATCCCCGCTGCCATCACAATCGCGACGCTGGCCGTCGAAACCATGTACGCGTCAAAGAGGCCAACCTTCGCACAAGCGGTACAGACTTGACCGAGTAGCAGGTACGCGAGAAAGCCGCAATTTGTGACCACCCTCGAGACTGTGATCCATCCGTACCACCGCATGCTGTTCAGGAATGCGCCAGCGGCGATCTGCGTGAACGCGGCGAATCCGTAGCCCACGAGCGCATAATATTCTGCGCGCCCAGCGACGGCGACGACCCCTGCGAGGAGCGTTGCCAATACAAGCGCAAGACCCATTACGTTGACAAGTGCGCCAAAGGACTCGCGCGGACTGTCGCTGACGCACGCGAGCTCGTACCTCAGCCCTAGCAGCGTCCCGCCGAACGTCGCAAGTGCGAGCTGGTAGTTGAACTCCCCCAGCGCGCCAGGGCCGTCCCAGCGGCCAATCAGGAAGATGCACGCGAACAATGCCGCTTGCCCGGACACGACACCCAGGAGCGATATGAGCGAGTCCCTCGGGTTGACCATTAAATTACCTCCGGGGTGAGAACCGGCAAAGTCGACCCGACAGGCCGGGTTCGATGCGCGTTGAGACGTGCACGCGTCACTCTTCTGCAGCCGTACCGTACTGGTACGCGACATAACGATAGCCGCCATACTTGTAGCCATACTGGCCGAGACGAGGGTTGACGCCGTTGAATATCACACCACTGACCTTGACGCCGTTCTGCGAAAAGCGCTTGGTCGACTCCGCGATCTCGCCGAGACGCGTCATCCCCGCGCGTGCCACAACAAAGGTGATACCAGCAAAGCCGCCGAGAATACCCGCTTCAGGCGCCGCCAGAATCGGTGCAGTATCCATGATCACAATGTCGTACTGCTTCGACAGATCGTCGAGCACAGTCGACAACCGGCGCTTAAGTAGCAGTTCCGCCGGGTTCTTCGGAATCGTCCCGGTTGTAATGAAATCAAGCCCGTCTACGACATTACGGTGGACAACATCGTCGAGCTCCGCTTGACCGGCGATCAGATCGGTCAACCCACCGGCACGCGCCACGCCGAAATAATCGTGCACGCGACCGCGCCGAATGTCGCCGTCAATAAGCAGGACGCGCTTGCCACCGCTCGCAATGACCGCCGCGAGATTGGTCGAAATAAAGGTCTTCCCTACACCTGGCGTTGGACCTGCAATCAGCACGATATTGTTCTTCGCCTCGAGCATTGCAAACTGCACTGCGGTTCTCAGGCTGCGCACGCACTCGACAGCGGGTTCACCAGGAAAGTCGACTGACAGCACCGTCGCCTTGCCCCGCCTCTGCATTTTCTTTCCGTCGCCAGGATCGTTCTGGTGCTCGCTGTACGGCAACGTCGCGTACACACTGAGGCCGAGACGACGCTCTATCTCGTTATGGTCGGTGATTCCGTGAAACAACATCGAACGTGCGATCGCCGTTCCACAGCCCACGAGCAGTCCCAACAGGAGCGATGCGATTACGACGAGGGGCTTTTTCGGCTTGACAGGGAGCTCCGGAATCGCAGCGACGTCAACGAGGCGGACATTGCCGACCTTGCCTGCCTGCACGAGTTGCAGTTGCTGGACATTGTTCAGCAATGCCGTGTACAGGTCCGTATTGACCTTTACGTCGAGCATGAGCCGGACAAATTCCTGCTGAATCTCGGGAAGTCGACGCATCTCCTGCTCAGTCGAGCTCGCATATCCGTCGAGGGCTGCGATCTCCCTGTTGATGGCAATTACGCTCGGATGGGTCGCGGTATAGTGCGTCAAAAGTTCAGCGCGCTTTTGCTCGAGCTCCAGCAAACGAGTCTTCGCATCCGAAGACTGCGCGAGCGCGACTTTGGCTTCCTCGGTGAGATCAACCGTACCGCGCTCATTCCGGAATTTGGTCAGCCTCGCCTCAGAATCAGCAAGCTGCTGCTTCAAGGCAGGAAGTTGACCCGTCAGGAAGTCAAGTGACTGAGCGGCCTCGGCTGACTTCCGCTCGATATTCTGGCGGATGTACTGGTGGCCGATCTCGTTCATCGTAGAGCTCACCCACAACGGATCGGTATCCTGGATCGTCGCGACGACGACATCCGACTGCTTGACCTTCTCCTGCACATCCAGTCGGTCCTGGATATCGTCAATGGTCCGTTCCCTCGAATTTCGGACCAGCACGAAGACCGCGCCAGCGTTCGCGTCAATGGAATTGACGTGAAGCACGATGGGGCCGCGCGGCGTCGTGATGACTTCCTTGCGACCGATCTGGCCGATGAAGTCCTGGTCGAGGTCACTTCCGCTCAGGGAGTACCGGTTTGCGTCGAGGACGGTCAACTTGAACCTGTCCTGCTCGTATTTCCGGGGGACGTCGAAC
Source organism: Paraburkholderia nodosa (assembly GCF_001718195.1). Taxonomy (GTDB): domain Bacteria; phylum Pseudomonadota; class Gammaproteobacteria; order Burkholderiales; family Burkholderiaceae; genus Paraburkholderia; species Paraburkholderia nodosa_A. Next base: position 17,382 of record NZ_MCNV01000039.1, on the reverse strand, counting down.
TGCGATACTGCGATGTTCTCTCCTCCCCAGGCAAAGCCTCCAATGCCAGCGATGCCCGGCTGCGAAAGACCGTCATAGTGTCGTGAGATAAAGCTTCCTATCACAGGGAAGCGCTTCGGTTGGGCATCGATATAGAGCTTCAAGGCATCGACCGTTCGCGAAACTACGAGGCGCGAAGCGACGATCTGGGTTTCTGCCGCAGCCGACGATTTCACGTCAAAGAGCGATGAGATGTCACCGAGCAAACTCTTCGCCGCGGAGGTATCCGGACTGTCCTCGACCTGGACCATGATGCTTGCTTCAAACACTGGCTTTGCGAGAAGCGCATACGCGACACCGGCCACCAGGAAGCACGCGGTTATTGTCGCGATGAGCCATCGGTTCTCAAGCAGGGTATCGAGCACCACAAAGAGGTCTCGATCACCATCGTCTGCGGTCTGCGGCGTTGGCACAGGTGTATTAGTCATGTCTTTTTAACGTACGACGGGGTTGCCCCCCGGATATCTCGGATCACAGCGCACTAAAGCGAGCCGTCCACTCAGTAAGGCAGACTGAAATCAGTTCGGCGCAACGCTCGAATTCCGATTTCGGTCGGCGGTATGGATCTTCGACATCAATGTCCAAAAACTCACCGAGGCGAAACACCCTGCCCCGTGTAAAGGAGAACTGGCTTTCGATCTGACGTTTTTGCGCTCCATCCATTGCAAGAATTACGTCGGCCGAGGAACACAGGGAGCGCGCAATCTGTGTCGCACGATGACCGGTGATATCGTGGCCACGTTCGCGCATCACATCACACGCGTATTGCGCAGCGGGCATCCCGACGAGTGCGTTCAGCCCTGCTGAGGCTACCTGTTGCTCCTTGAGAAGCGAACCAAGCATTGCGGCAGCCATCGGGCTACGACAGAGATTCCCTTCACAAACAACCAGGATTGAGTTCATTATTTCGTGACGATCGCGGCGGTCAGACCAGCGTTAATGGCTGGCAACAGGAGGCTCAACACGCGGCTAAAGCGCACCAGGCCATTGCCATCGACATACACAACGTCCTTCGGATGCAGCTCAAACTGGTTTGCGAGAATCATGGCGACCGGAGACGCGGCGTCCAGATGGAAAATTTCCGGTTGCTTTTTTACTCCACCACGAATCACATAAACCTGTGCCGCATCCGCAGTGTTTGAATTGATACTGCCGGCCTGAAGGATTGCCTCGCTGAGCGTCAACCGCCCGTCGCGCATAGGCAAAGCCGTAACAGGCTTGTTCACCTCCCCCATGACATATACGCCGCTGTCTTCGCGCGGTAGCACACGGAGCAGGTCCCCGTCCTGAAGAAGGATGCGTGATGGGTTCTGCCCCCGAACCGCCATTTCCGTCAGGTTTATGCGCTCCGATACGCCGTTGCGCACCAGGACGACGCGACTCTGATCAGCGGTTGACTCGAACCCGCCTGCACGGCTGACAGCGTCGTAGAACGTCATGGGAATATCGTTCAGCGGCTGTGAGCCGGGCGTATGTACTTCGCCTTCGATATAGACTTGCTTCGCACGGTAGGACGCGACCCGCACACTGACCTGTGGGTCCTGGAAGCTCTTGCTGAGCCGCTGCGTCAACAGCACCTGTATCTGCTCCGGCTGTAAACCGGCAACGCGTACTCTGCCCGCATAAGGGAACTGCAACGTCCCGTCCTGGTCAACGACGAAGCCCGGCGGCGCGTCGGCGGCGCGCGTTGTCGCCTGCGGTTGCGCGCCGGCCGCGACCGCGAGTTCAGGGTGATCCCAAACCGTTATCTGTAGTACATCGCCTCGACCGATTGTGTACGGGCGCGGGACAACCGAGATGGCCGAGGTGCCGTTCGGGGAAGCCGCCTGCGCGTCCCTCAACTTCTGGATCAACGCAATGTCGATATTCGTAACGGGCACACCCAGGGCCGCCGTCTGCCCATTCTTTCCGTCAGGTCCGATCTGACTGGCAGCTGAAAGCGTCGCCGGCTGCTCCATGCGCATACCCGGCGAAAGTGAGCACGCGGACAACGCGGCCGCCACCGACAAAACCATTAGTGTCAACCCGCTCCGCCCCCGGCGGAGCTTATCAAGGGAATAGCACGCCCCTTGCCACACACTTCGCATTCGTCTTTCGTACACTCGTCCACTCGTATCTGTTGTGTTGAAGTTCTGGCATGCTCGCGATCCGAAAATGCGAATACGGCGAGCGGACCAGAGATCAGACTTGTAATGCACCTGCCCGCCCCCCCGACAAAAGCGCGACGCCTCTGAGCGAAGAAACGCACCACTCCCGCTAGCTTCCGCCGGTTGGCACGGAACCAGGATCGGACCAACGGTGGTCAGCTGTTGACATCAGTACGCGCCCGAACCACGCAGTACGACGCTGAATGTTCTGGCGAGAATCGATACATCGCGCCATATCGACCAGTTCTTGACGTAGGCAACGTCTAGTGCCACGCGCGTCGCATAATCGGTGTCATTGCGCCCGCTGACCTGCCAAAGTCCGGTCATTCCGGGGCTGGACATCAGGTAGTACCCGACATCGGTCCCATAGCGGGTGAGTTCGGCTTCGACGATTGGTCGCGGACCCACCAGGCTCATCTCGCCCTTCAGGACATTCACCAGCTGTGGCAACTCGTCGAGACTGGTCTTGCGAAGAAAGTGGCCGATTGACGTGATTCGAATGTCATTTTTGAGCTTGAATTCTCTGTCCCATTCGGCACGGGCATCGGCGTCCCGCGCGAGAAGTTCTTTAAGGACCACGTCCGCGTTCGGAATCATCGAGCGGAACTTCAGGCACTTAAAGCGGCGTCCGTTTCTGCCAACCCGCACATGACCGAATATTGCACTTCCCCCGTCACGCCTGACCAACCACGCGAGTCCGAGCAGCGCGGGGGAAAGCAGAATCAGCAGTGCCGCGGCACCAAGGATGTCCACACCACGCTTTATCATCCGGTTTACGACCGCCCCAACCGTGCCCTGTCTCTTATGAGCAGGATCCCTACCATCTGCCACAGCGGGTCGGCAGCGTGCGACGCGCTCGATCTTTCCATAGATCGCGAGCGTAAGCGCTTGGAAAATGAGAAGCCCGATGCCGCTCGTAACCGTCCAGTATGCAAACCACAGACTCGACAGGATTTGCGCCTTGTGCAAGACATACAGCAACAAAGTTGTCGCTCCCTGAACAACGATCCACGCGAGAACCGTTCGGCTGAACAGGTTGAGCGGCGAATATCTCGAGCCAGAGTCGTAGATGCCGCAAGCTGGAAATACGGATAGCGCCAGCGCCGCGGCGAACGCAACAAGCGAGCCATCAAATACGTGGTGTTCAGGTCCTTCCAGCGTACCGCAGAAAAGCGGGACAACTGATCCGAGAACGATCAATCCGACATCTACGGCTCTTCTGAATATCGAGTTCATAATTTCGGTATCCTAATCGAACGCAAGCGAGCGCTAGCGATCCGTAGATCACCAGATCAATTCATACACGTCATGGAAGGAGGTACATCACATGATTGCTGCGTCAGGTGTGGCACCCCACCTGGTCACACTTCAGACTTCAGTTGTACGTGGGTCGTTTCTACCGCACCTGCTTGCGTTGGGCAGTTGAACAAGCCGCCTGTTGTGCTGCGCACCCCAGCGCGATATTCAGTCGGAGTGGTCCCAAGGTGACGGCGAAACAGGTTCGCCATGCAATTTCCCCCGACAAATCCCGTCTGACGCGCAATTTTCTCTATTGACAGGTCCGTTTGTGCGAGCAGCGAGCACGCCCTCTCAAGACGAGCACGTCGCAAGAATTCCCGTGGAGACACCCCTATCTTCTGCTTGAAACGCCTCAGGAAGGTCCGCTCCCTCATGGCCGCGCGCTGTGCCGCCTCTGCTGTTGACACTCGATTTCCACAGGCCAATTGGAGATTTCTCGCGGATACCCGCATCAGTCCTTCAATTCGTGCCTCCCGCTGTACCTTTCTCCCTGGACGATTTCGATAATTCAAAACGATCCCGTTTGTGATCGTTTGCATTGCATTGCTTCCATCGCCACTAGATACAGACATCAGTGCGGAGTCTTTGATAGCCGCCACGCTGCTCACCCGCGTACTCATATGGATCCCCTGTCGATCACTGACGCATCGGAGCGCTTCCAGCCACCGGTTAAGCCTTTCCTGGGTGCTTTGCACTTATCCGCACTATCAAATGCAAATTGAAGCGGGCTATCGACAACGCGCGCCGCCACACGGCTCGAACGTGCTGGTCCGATCAGAATAAATCGGCACACCTTCGAGACGAGGTGAGAAATTCCTTGAACACAGAGACCGGCAAGTGCGCACTTCGCGATCGTCAGTCTTGATCGATCCGACAGCTCATCTTTCGGTTCAAAAATATCTCTAAGTGAATCATCGTCGTTGCGTCGCATCATAACTTCTTTCTCGAATGGCGCAATAACCCTGTCTGAACCCGCCAATGAATTGGCCGTCTGATGCGCATCTGTAAATCTTGATCTGCGATATCAGCATATATTCTATTCGTCGAAATTTGGTTCGTGATACTACGTTATCTTTTCATCCAAAGACGCGATTTCTCATTTCCGGTAGCAAATCACTTAGGCCAAAAGAACGACGACGGACAGGTGAGAAGCAGAGTGACATAAAAAAGGCGCCAGGAGGCGCCTTGATCTTTCGAAGAAACTGCGAGGTCTAGAACCGATGGCGCATGCCGATCGTGACCGCGCCTTGCTTCTGTGTGTTCGAGTCCGCGCTCAGTCCGTTCAGATAAGCCGACACGTGGCCGGAATTCCGGCTGACGTGCTGGAGGTTTCCTTGCAGATAAACATCGGTGCGTTTGGACAGCGCATAGTCTGCCTGCGCCGATACGGTGTTGTAGATCGGATTCACGCCACCGCCAAGGTCAGTACGCGTATAGGTGTACGCCCCGGCGAAGCTAATAGCGGGCGACAACGCGTAACGCACGTTACCTTCAAAATTCTGGAAGCGCGCACTATTAGCCCGGAAAGCTATGCCGCCGGACGCACCGGATTGGCCCGAGGAGATTCCGCCGCCGAGCGCATCTGACAGGTTGGTTTGCGTGTAGACCACGCCGGCGACAACCGGACCAAATGCGTAGCTCAACCCACCACCGAAGGTACGTTGCCGACCAGCAAGGAAGGTCCACTCACCGGTCTGTGCGCCGCTTGCGCTGGAACTCGGCCCGCTATTCCCGAACACGGTCGAGGTAATATCGTTGTTTAACTGGAGGTAGCCGGCGGCGACGGTAAGGCCACTCCACGCGTAGGACGCGCCAAAGCTATAGGCCCGATTGTTCGCGAACTGCGTGCTGTTCGAGAATGAATAGGTAGCGCCAAATTTGAATCCTGCGTAGTTGAGGCTGATGTATTTGACCGTATTATTGAATCTGACTGAGTTGTTCAGATTGTCGTTATCGAATGGATGCGCGGCGATCGTGCCGCCGTATTGGCTACCTGTGATTGAGAGAGGCGCGAGGTAGTCAACCACGCTATCGTACTGCCGGCCAATCGTCACTGCCCCATACTGATCACTCGCGAGACCGACAAACGCTTGTCTTCCGAACATGCGCCCGGATTGCCCGGCAGTACCATTCGCGATACTAAAGCCGTTCTCCAGAGTGAAGATTGCTTTCAGGCCACCGCCAAGATCCTCCGAACCACGCAACCCCCAGCGACTGCCATTGACCGTTCCACTCTTCACCTGCCACGTATTGGCGCCGCCCCGTACATATGTGAAGCCGGCGTCGATCAGGCCATACAGGGTGACGCTGCTTTGCGCCTGGGCTGCCGTCGTCAAATTAGCAGATAGAACTGCTACGGCAGCGATCTTGTATTTCATCTTGCAACCCTATGAATGTACGACTCTATAGAAATCAGTCCACCTGGAATGACTCTGGGTTTGGCAGAAGGGCTCTTCCGATACGTTCCCGGCTCGATCCAGTCTATGGAGAGGAAAAGGTCGGACAGCCGGCCAGTTTATAGTCTCCGTATGCTGGGCGACTATATCATCGGCAATACTTCTCCCACATCGCCAAAACGTTCTTCAATTCCGCCATTTTCCTGATTGAAACGTCGGATATCGCTCGACGACCGCATCGCTCCATCCACTTGCACGTTCGACTCGCGCAGTTATAGTCGAAGCTATCGGTCGGTATGTTAGACCACGGGACGATAGCGATTGAATTGTCGAAAACAGACAAAACTTCGACTGATCTCGCCACAGTCGGGTTTCGATAATTTTCGCTAAGTAGGATGATCCGGTCGTGAGGCCGAAGGTCGGATCGGTCATAAAGATTTTCAATAAAATGGGATGAAGATGGGGCCTTTGATCGGGAATTCCGGGACGTTGCAGCCGGGCAAATACCAAGGTGGGGAGCAAAGGCAAATCGGTCTTGTCTTATGCGATCGATTTGCACTGGCCGATATGGCTATCATTGTCGAAGCTTTCCGTGCCTTGAACGCGGCCATGATGAGGCATGAGACACACGCTGTCCGGTACGACGTACGACTCCTCTCTTCGGCGGGCGGCAGGATAACCAGTTCGTCTTCGGTATGTGTCTGGACGGATAGCGTTGAGAGCCTCGTTGCCGCGGACTCGTTCCGCGCGATTATGCTTTCCGGTGGTAGTGGAATCCGCGACTTACTGCGAGACAATCAATTTTCGAGGTGGTTGCATCGCGTGCAGGAGAACTGCGATCTGCTCGTCGCGATTGGCGAGAGCAGCGTTGCCCTCGCACAGATGGGAAGATTGACACACGATATCGCGCTTGCAAGCCTGAACAGTCATCCCTGCAAGAATCGCCAGACTCAGGTGATTTCCGCCGACGGTGCGATTTCGGCTGCGCTCGCGGTCATCAAAGGCGAACACGGCGATGTTATTGCCACGCAAATTGCGAAGTCCATAGATCCACCGTTCAGCCCGGGTTTGACGGATGACATCCGACGCGGCATCGCAGCGACACTCAGTCAACCGATTCAGGATGCAGCACATTGGATCTGTGCGAATGGCAATCGGGATATCTCGCTGGACGAGGTAGCGCAAATCGCCGCTATGAGCAGTCGTAATTTCCTGCGGCGGTTTAAGCAGGAGGTGGGAATGAAGCCTTCGGAGTATCTACTGAAAGTCCGCCTCGACATGGCATGTCGGCTTCTTGCGCAGACCCGTCTTCCGGTCGAAAAGATTGCGCGACGCAGCGGGATAAACGGCGGGGGCAGACTATCGAAACTCTTTCGCGAACATCTTCAACTCACGCCAACCGAGTACCGTGTGGAGCATTCGGATATGGAGCATGACCGGAAGCGATCAGGAGGTTGAACGACGATCGACCGCACCTTTTCCTGTGCGAAAATCCTCACCGGACTCCCGGCGCGCATCGGTCTCGGAGACGAGCCGGAAATTCAACAAGCTGCAGCGAACCGTCAAAAAAAGCGACGCATACCAACACCGCCCGCAAAGCGAGTCGCTGCGTCACGCCAGTTTCTTTTTCTCTCGGTATTCAGTTGGCGTCAGTGAAAAGTGCTTTCGGAAAAGCTTTGAGAGAGAGCCACCACCACTCAATCCGCAGCGGCGGGCAATCTTTTCAACCGGCAAGTCGGTTTCGACCAGCAGCTGGCAGCAGAGCTCCAATCTGGAGTACATGAGGTACTCGGAAGGGGTTATGCCGATTTCGATCTTGAACCGGCGCAGAAAGTTGCGCTCGCTCATCGCTGCGATTTGCGCGACCTCTGCAATCGAGACTGATCTTTCGCCGTTTTCTTCGATCCATCGGGCAGACTCGAGTATGCGTTCGCTCGCACTGTTTGACGCGCGCTCACGCGCTGCTGACATCAATCCGATTTCTTGACGACCGGGCACCGTGATATCGGTAATCGCCCTCGGAATAGTCGCCCCAAGGTCTTGCCTGATGAGTTGTAGCGCACGCTGGACTGGCCCGTTGAATGGCTCGATATAGGCGTGAGCGGGCCTGCGCGCGATACCGTCGTCGGCGTTTCTGCCGGCGGCCCACAGGCCCGACTGAGCTGAAACCCCGGCGATTGTCAGCAGCACCTTCGAGTCTGACATGGGGATCAGGTTGGCGGCCTGGCTGCTGACAATCCGGATGCGTTCCAACGTCGTCTCGTTGCCGGACAGCGCACTGTTTCCGGGTCCGGCGATGAACAGGGCATCAATTGGATCACCCTCATCCGTTTGTTCGAGACTTTCGGTCCAGACAGACACCGCCGATGAGCTCTCGAGTCGCCCGCCCTCGAGGGACGTTAGATGAACGTCGTAGAGCGGATGGACGCTCCTCGCATCGTGGGATAAGGAGTTGCGATTGGCTGCATGGAATACCTCAAGGACCGTCGCAACCTCGGAGAGGCGGAATCCTGAGAAGAGAAGAAAAATTATCCTCTTTCTCAACCCCGGAACTGGAACTTCGCCTGAGTGGCCACCGCGAGCAATACTGTGACTAACGAAATTCACCATCGCACACCCCGATATTAGACCTATTTTCGGCTTTCATTTAGCCGAATTCCTCGAAGGCACTATCGTACCTAACTTACAGTCATTTCCCGCCATCGGTGGCGAAATAGTTACACGTCTTGTCGGACTAGAACTAATCGACAAGAAAGCCAAAGTTTTCGAGATCACGCAAAAGCATTTAAATACAGTGTGTTAGCGATTACTTCGCGTTGGCCTTGAGGAGATTTTCAGTATTTTTTACCTGTCGAATGCTAACTGATGCCCTTCCATTTAATTTCGATCGTCACACACATGCTTTCTGCATTTTATGCAATGCTGCTATCCTTTTAGCCAGGCAGTCCGCGATATGCTATTAGCATATTTCCAAATTAATGTGCGGCCAGCGATCGTGGCTTTATCACATTGTCCGGGGCTGGCGGGAATAAGAAAGACAGGGCGCGCTATCACGGCCACGTGTCCCCAGAGACGAATCATCGACTACGCGGTGCACTTGTATCGTTGGCTCAAGTCGGTTTGCGCGACATCAAGCAACTGCGGCTTGAGCGCGAGGTAGCCATGGCCTGCGATACGGCCCGCCGCTGGCACACGAAACTCAGTGCCGGCATCGCGCAGTGCGCCGGGGTTGCCCGGCGCGAGCCAAGGCAGCATGCAGCGCCTGGAAGAGGCGTTCGTGGCGCTGCACGGCGAGCAGCACGTGTGGTGGCGCCGCGGACGAAATGGCAGTGAGGCTGGACATGCTGCGGCAAGAGCGCCGCGAGAAGGCTGTGTCAAAGCTTCCTGCAGCGGACGTCAGCATTCGAATCCAACGCTGCGCAGGAGCGCCACGGAAGGTTTTCGCAGTTATCCGGGCAGCGAAGGCGAAAAGTCCGGAGTGTTCCGGCGTGGAGCAAGTGCTCGTTAATGCTTCGAGCGCGTGTAATCGGAACGAAATCAGTCCACAACCCATGCTCGGGCGCGAACGGCAGTTGCGGAGCAAGCCGCAGCGCATGCGGTCCTTTCTGTGCTACCCGATCCAATCCGGCCGCACTTTGCCTTGCAATGCCACCGAATGACGGCCTCTGTCAACGCGCCCAACTCGAGGCGAGCGGCTGACGCCGCGCGAGATTGAACAATCGGCGAAGCAGCAGCCGGCAGCCCACATTCGTAAGGATGCCGATGCGACATCAGATAAACCGCCCCTCTCCAACAACGCGGCAAACCTGAGATGAGTCTTCTTCAATACGGAGAGGAGCGCCCCATGGAATATCGGTGCAGGGGCAATAGGTTCCCGCGTGCTCGATTGTCCGCGATGCTCGGTGCCGGACATTCCCAGATTATGAGAAATAGCGAACCCTGCTTGTTACGACAAACGGGCATCGGTGTGCTATCGGCATCCGGAGATAAAAATTTAGGGTTTTCGGGAGTGCCCCAGGACAATTCCCAGGAATTATTAATTCTGACACTTTTTACGGTCGAGATCGCGTAGACTCCCTGGTATTCAATTGCGCGCGGTCCTTCCGGAAGGGCATCATCAAGCGGGTCCGTGTGGCGGTTGATGAAACACCGCCTTACGTTTCACCTGTGGGTGCCAATGACCTATGAAAATCGCAATCCTTGAATCCGATGTCGAAGAGTTAGACAGAACCCTCGAAATGCTTTCTGCCTCCGGGCATTTGTGTTTCGGAGTGGGGAGCGATGACGGCGTGCGGCGGGTGCTTGACGATGTGTCGGTCGATCTGTTTCTTATCGACTGGACGGATCCCGACGGTGTGCGCTACGAGACGCTTACCCACCTCTCGCAGTGCGCGCCCGGTGTACCCGTCGTGTTGTGCGTTGCACCGCATACTCCTGATTCCGTGATCAACTCCGGCATGCAGTGTGGTGCAAGCCTAGTGCTCGAAAAACCGGTACGCGGCGTGGACTCACTCACGTGCCTGCACACCTTGAGCAACGACAGCTTCCCATCGGTTTTCGCCGCAGGCACTCACGTCATGTGAGCGCCGATGGTAGGAACGCGCTCCCGCAGAGACACCCGCCCCCTCAACGATGATGTAAGGCCGTTCCCGTTTGCCCAGCCAGCGTTGCTGATCTTCCGTAGTCTGCCCGAAGCCCGTCATGCGCTCACGGACGTGCCGAGCGTGTGCGTGGCTTCGCCCCCGGGTGGACACTTCCCTTGATGAGCTCATACAGGTGGCTTTCAGCGCTATGCCAGAGAGCCTGTAACTGCCTTGCCACCGCATCGGCAAGTGTAAGTGGTCGTGCCGGTAACAGATGACCACAGCGAGCGCACTCGCATGCGGCCGGAATGAGTTGCCGCGATATTTGCGATTCTGGATACTTTTCGCGCTTCACTCGCAATAAGGTATTTCAACACCTTGACTGTTGGGTGGTCCACATTTCCCGAAAGATATCGAGCAATAGTGGCGAATAGCATATTTATTGCTTATGATCCGATCTCAGTTCAAAATAGATACATAAATAATTTCTGAATCTGCGCAGTGCGTTCAGCATGCGGCGAATGCCGCCAGACACTTCACGAACGTGTGGTGATTCTTCTTCTTTTTCCATTGGCTTGGGTATTCGACTCAACGTAAGCCAATACGACCATTGAAAAGCGGGGTACTGATGGAGTGCGGAGGTGGCGGTCAACGAAGTCGCGTCGTGGAGTTTTGTGCCTCGCCCGAACCGGGCACAGCCAGGAAGATTGGAGCATTCCTCTGTAGCGGCTTTTCGCTTTCCGGACTGGCGTCCGTGCTTGAGTTGTTTCAGTCAGCCAATGCGCTGGCACACGCGAACTATGCCGGCAATGGACATGCCGAATACGATGTTTCCCTGCTATCCATTACCGGCGGGCGTGTCGAAAGTTCATCCTCCGTGTCTGTCTGGACGGACAGGGTTGAGGATCGGCATCATGCCGGAAAATTTCACACGCTGTTCATTGCTGGCGGAGTTGCACTGCGACACGTGCTGCGCGATGAGCGCGTGTTACGTTGGCTGCGCCTTGAATGCTCGCGCTGCGAGGCTGTCGTTCCGATCGGGGAAGGCCGAGCGCTGCTAGAAGCGGCAGGAATCGAGTGGGCTGGCAGCGCGTTAGATTGCGCGATGCGAACAAACGCTCGGGACTGCCTTATCGAAAACGAGTTCCCGGACACGAACACTGCCCTCCTGCGAGAGGCACTCTTGCTGATCGAACTGGACCTCGGAAGCGATCTTGCACGCGAGGTGGCAAGCCAGGTCATGCCGCGTCACCCGCGGACCGGTCCTACCGCGGCGATCCGCACGAATGTCTCAGGCCGGGTGAGCCTGCGCATCCAGGCATCCGTACATTGGTTGGAAGCCAATGGTGATCGCCAGGTGACGATAGAAGACGCGGCACAGGTCGCCGCAATGAGCGAACGCAACTTTTTGCGTCGCTTCAAGATCGAAATGGGCATCACTCCCTCGGACTACCTGCTCCACATGCGGATCAATATGAGTTGTCGCTTGCTGGTCGATACCGACCTACCCGTCGACAAGATTGCGCGACGATGCGGGCTTGGCACTGGCGGACGGCTCGCGAAACTGTTCCGCAAACATCTCTCCACGACACCGACGGAGTATCGGACCAGACGCGGTCATACGGTTGGGTAGCATCCCTTTTGCCGGAATCCTGCGGCAGATGGGGCCCGCCAGCATAAATGCCGGTTCGGCGCCGGTCTGTGCCGTGCAACGCGAAACGGGAGATTCCCCCGTCGTTTGCGGAAATGAAGACACTCGCGAATGCCAGGAGAGTGGCGGAAATCAGGTAGAGATTGACGTACCGGTTTCGAGGATTTTCGCTTATCTTATGCGTTGTGGTTGAAATCGGGACCCTCGTTTTGTGAGTCCCATTGGGGGCGCCTGACGGAGCGTTTCCGTGTGCTTGCGGGTGAAAGCTGCCTGGGCGCCATGGGTCCGGTGCGACTGATCAATCCTGCACTATGCCGGTACAGCGGGCCCCACCCAGATGCCCTCTTTCGACTATCCACAAAGTCGCACCGGCTATCAACGTCTGCCAAGATAATTGCAATCCTCGAGCCAGACATTGGCGAACTTGACCATACCCTTCAAATACTTTCTTCCGTGGGGCACCTATGTTTCGGGACGAGGAGTGATGAAGGGCTGCGACGCTTGCTTGAAGACGTTTCAATTGACCTCTTCCTGCTTGATTGGAGTGAACCGGACCGCAGACGATATGAAACACTGCGATATCTCGCCCGACGCGAATTCGTCGGGCCTATCGTCTTGCTCACTTCGGCTCAGACCGCGTGCGGTGTAATTAACTCAGGTCTGGAATGCGGAGCGGACGTCCACGTGAACAAGCCGCTCTCCGAAGGAGCGTCTCTCGCTCCCTTGCATGCGCTGAGCAGCGGTCCGTGCTACGCGATGCGTGCTCCGAGCAGTCAAATGATGTGATTCCATACAGCACGGCGCGTTCGCCTAGAAGTGCCGTGACGGCTATGGAAGGTCGCTTGCCAGGAGATCACCAGTCCATGTTGGCGAGTCCAGGTCGAACTCCCGCCATGAGCTACCGGCCGACTCAAACACCCCATCCCTAATTCCCTGTCCGATCGCGGTTCTCACAAGTGCTTCACTTGACAACCGACGACTCCTCGCCAGTTTGACTCTCGGTATCTCGAAGGCGACTACCATCGCTTCCGAGTCCATGCGAGAGAGCAAGACGTAGAGATCTCTCGAATAGTGAGCCACATAGACTGAATCGTCGAATTCATTTTCGGGAATACGGAAGCTGAAGGAAGAGTTTTTTCCTGAAATTTCCATTGCGTTCGGTCTCCCCGGTATCGAGCAACTTTCGGGGAAAGGGGTTGATCAAACATCATTTCTTACGTACACGCTTCAATCGGGTCCGAGATTTGGTATGGTATGCCGCCCAGAGACGCGTGATAGCGCCTAGTCAAAGCCTCCTGCCATGCGTGCCTCTAATACCTGACCGACGTTAAATATCTAACACAGCTTGAACCGACAAGAGTGTAATATTAATCAGCATCTTGTCCTCGACGTCGAGAACGTTTGCGTGTCCGCGCAAGAGTTCCGCCATCGAGTCGCCGACCTGTCGAATCTCCAGGTCTGTTGGTCTAGCGATCGGCCATACGTGCATCAGATACGCAAGTGGAATCACATTACGCTCCGTACACCAACGCTCAAAGAGTGCCGCGCAAGAGACCTCTACAGCGCTGAATTTATCGAACTGCGCGTCGCGTGCGACTTCAGGACACGCGCCTGCACCCGATCGCGAGTCATGGTTGGCTATTTTCGCGATATCGATTGAATGGCTCATATCGTAGAGCTTGTAGTCATGGATGAGTGATCGCTTAACGATCGCTTTCCAACGGGAACGCACCGTCCAGGAATTGGCAGCTTAAACACGCCTTTGTACCGATCGGTCGTCACGCGCTGCGGACTCATTGTGCTAAAAGTACTCCGCAACATTAAAGTCAACACAATTGCGCTGCCTCCTGTCTGTGACAGGCAATCCCGCAATACGCCAATCGATGTTGAGATCTGCGTCATCCCAGCAAATCGTGCGCTCCGAATCAGGCAGACGCGCCGAGGATGCCTTTGAAAGCACCTCCGCGACGTCTGATCGAACGATGTACCCATGCGCGAATCCTGGCGGTATCCAGAGCTGGCGACAGTTTGATGCTGACAGGGACTCGCCCGTCCATCGCCCAAAAGCAACTGACGTCCGACGCAGATCGAGAGCCACGGCGTATATTTCGCCGGAGAGCACTCTCAAAACAACGCCGCGCGGATTTTGAACCTGGTAGGTCAGTCCGATCAACGCATTATGGGGGCAAACAGCCTGCTCATCATGAGTGAAAAGATACCCGTAGGAGACGTTCGCATTGAACCAGTCCTGATCAAAGCTTCTAAAGAACGCGCCTGTTGATCGGGCTTCAATCTGGGGCTCGAATACTTTAACGTCACGAAGGCCAGTATTCCCAAGGCGAAAGGACATCCTTTTTCTCTGTGTGTTCCTGATGGTCTTCTACGATTCCAACTTTTCCGATTCTTCTCTGACTATGCCATGAAATCCACCGAGGCACGTGATTCATACCAGCCAATACGTTATCCGTTTCCGCCAAAACTATGCAGTTTCGTCATGCACATCGCATGGCACACTGTTGTGCAGACAGTAGATATTCCAGCGAGATAGCACCCGTTGCAATGCATGTGGTTTAAACCGCCAATATATTGGTCTGATCGGCCAAGCATCCGTCGAATTTAATAGCCCATGTATGATGCATCGCGATGAAAATTAAGTCATCGTCACAGGTTATATCAATTTCAAGCACCTGATAACAGTAGAGGGATGAAGATGGGCGACATCGGTGCCGGGGGTGCTGAGAGGGGAAATGTCGTTTCTGGCGCGAGAGGGCCGAAATCCGGAGCCACGAGAAGCATCGGCGTGCTGCTCTACAGAGGCTTTTCCCTACTCTCGATCGGAGTCGTTCCTGAGATCTTTCAGCTCGCCAATGAAATCGCGAAGCAACAATGCAATGGCGGATTACTCTATGACGTCAAGCTATATTCCGCACAGGGTGGCGATGTTGAGTGCTCGTCCTCTGTCAACGTGTGGACACAGGAATGCGACACGACGAAAAGTGTGGGCTTTGATGCACTATTTATCGCGGACGGCAGCGACTTGATCGAAGTGACGCGCGACGAGCGTGTTCGACAATGGCTTCGGGTCACCATTCCGGCAACGAAAATCGTTTCCGGAATTGGAAAGGCGGCGGATCTGATCGACATGATGCAGCTCCGTCCCGACTCGTACCACAGCGGTCTGCTTCAACTCGATTCTGATGCGTCTCCCACAAAAATTCCGACCAGCCGGGGAAATCGCTATGAACCGACCAAGACGGCTCTTGCGCTTATCGGATGGGATCTCGGTCCGGAAGCAGTGAGAGACATCTCACGCAAGCTCTCTGGAAATGGTTTTGCAACGCTTACCCCTCTAATAGCTGACGCGCGAGCTGACACTGCAATTGAGAAGGTCCGTGCATCCGCTCGCTGGCTTAAGGAGAACTGCAATCGGCCGATATCTGTAAGCGACGCGGTCAACATCTCGGCTATGAGCGAGCGCAATTTCCTTCGATGCTTCAAGCAGGAGATAGGCGTCACGCCTTCCGAGTACCTGCTGCAGGCACGACTTGATCTGACCTCGCGCATGCTGGCAGAGACCGATTTCTCAATCGACAGAATCGCGAAAAGTTGCGGCTGGACAAACGGGGATCGTCTCGCAAAGATCTTCCGGCGGCGATTCTCCCTGACACCTTCTGAGTTTCGGCAACGTGAACGACGCAATTCGTAATGCGAGTAGAAGGTGCGTCTACAACGAATGACGCTCAAGGTTCCCCTTCACCCCCCCCGGGGGTAAGATCAGTTCGTCGCACCATAGAGGAAGATCTTGAGGATTCTTCTTTCCCTGCGCGCGTCTCCTCGCGCGGATGCTTGCTTCGAGCACCCTGCTTCTGCCCAGATCGGATCATTCTCTGGAAATTCAGGCTGTTCGTGCGCCATGCATCGATTTCGCCCAAATGACGGCTCTGCTGCATGGGCAAGTGACAGCAGCTATTTCTTGAGTGGATGCGTATCCCCCACTACGGGGAAAAACGCGTTCCACACCGCTCGTACGCCCTGTGCGGCGGCAGCCTGCGCGTCCATGTGCTCGCTGTCGGCCGAGTCCCCCGGATCCGCACTCAGACCACGCCAGTGCGTGAACGGAACCACGGGTTGCTCCGTCCAATGTCCGTCGATAAAGCGGGAGAATGCCGTATCTCCGGTCGTGAGCCTGACTTCGTACCAGCCCTCACGGGCCGGCGCATAGTCGTCCAATGGGAACCATCCTATGGTATCGATTTCCATTTGTGCCCCAGATTCGAAGCCATTACGCATGCATGACAGCACGCGGCGTACCTGTTTCCTCCAACGACACGCAGCATGCTGTGGCCGCGAATACCATCATGATAGAACCCTGCGGACTGCGTAATCACCGGCATGATGATAACCATGCCATCCGCGATGATGCCCCTCCTCTCGCGCAACTCCCCTGATGTTGTCTCTGGTTGCGATGACTTCACGCGTCGCGAGATTCGCAGCGGTCAGCATAGCGACCCGGGCACTAACCTTCAGTTTGCGCATAGACTGTTGAAGATGCATTTCGCAGAACCACACGCGGGCGCTATGATTGGCCAGTCATAGTCCGAAGGGAAAGGGAGTTCATCGTAATGTTGAGCTTACGTATACATTTCTGGTCGATCGCGGCAACCCTGATAGCGTTTGTGGCGTCACTCTGGATCAATCAGGAGGTGTTTGCGCATACGTCGTTTGTACGGGGCATCAACTGGATATTCCTTCCTTCCGGCATACGGCTTTTGAGCACGCTACTGGTTGGTGCCGACGGTTTCCTTGGCTTGCTGCTTGCTGGTCTGTTAACGGATTTTCTTTACTGGTTCCCGCATGACCCTGTGAGAGCGATCGCTGGCGCGATACTTGGGTCAGCGGCTCCGTATCTGGTCTACAGGTTCGCGAGAGAGTATTACGGCTTGCGCGCATCGTTGACGAATCTCACGCCTGTCACGGGGCGGCGTAATCGAGCCGGGGATGGGCGGCGTAATGGAGCCAGCAGAAACGGGGGTAAAGCGCAGATTCGAACGGCTTCAAGAATGCCGTTTTTTGCCCGATTTGGCAACCGCGTTTTCACTGCTCGCCGGCATCGGTTTGGGCTTGCGGAAGCTCTCGCCCTCGATCACGACGCGATAGGCGCCGTGGCGTAGCCGGTCCAGCGTCGCGGCGCCCAGGATGCGGTTGTCGGGAAACGCGTCGCCCCATTCGCTCAGATCTAAATTTGACGTGACGATCGAAGCCGCTCG
>NZ_MCNV01000038.1 GCF_001718195.1 Paraburkholderia nodosa | reverse complement strand
CGCCGTCGCGAAACCAGCCCGGATGCCCCGGATGCCCGATACCGCAGCACCAGGCGCTCGACCTGACGGCGGCAGATGCCTAGCCGTTCAGCCGCTCGCCAGGGCATCAGCTGTGCCTCGGCGACTGCCTCGATCACCTTCAGGCGGTCCAGCTCGCGCATGCTCATCGTGATCATCCCGGTACAGGCCATCGGCGGCTCCACGTATCCGTGAAAACCGTCCAGCATGTACCTCAAATCGAACCTGGGTACGACATCTGTACTTTGCTCAAGTACGACACTACTACTTTGCTCTTACAAGTAAAACTGCGATAATTTATGTTATGTAAAATCGAATAACGTCCACCGGGCACATCTCCTGCGCCGCGAACCCATGCCGCCTCACTGGAGGAACCCATGACGCCCGCCCCCACATCCGGGCAACCACCCGGCGCCGGTTCCCACCCAGAGCCAACGCGCGCACAGCGCGTCGCCGCCTGGCTCGGTCTGTGCGCGGTGCCGCTCATCTGGCTGCTGCATCTGGCGCTCGGCGTCACGCTCGTTTCCACGGCCTGCGCCGACGTCGTCACGCAGGATCCGATGCCAGGCTGGCACGGCACGCAGTGGATCCTCGGCATCGCCTCGGTTTGTGCGCTCGTGCTTGCACTCGCCATTACCTACGCCGCCGGCCGCGCCTGGCGCAAGATTGCCTACGTCGCGCACGAAAAACGCGACGCCAACCGCTTCGTCGCCTGGTGCGGAGCGACGGCTTCCGTGGCCTTCACTTTTGGTCTCGCTTTTTCGATCTGCATACTGATCGCGGTACCGATCGAGCGCCTCTGCACGGCCTTCGACTAGGCGTCGCGATCTCCGCGTTGCAAACACCGCCAGACAGCCCGAATGCGCCAGCGTTAGCGAGCGAGGCCTTTTCTTTGGATTGCAGATGATCGCCTCAGACCAACGCACTCGCCGAAGCGCGAGATCCACGAAATTCCCGGCGTTATTGCCGCGACCGTTGCGCTCGCAGCGTAGTCTGAGGAAACGTCAGAAAAGCAAGTTTTACCGTATTTTCGCGGCCATCACGACAGGAGCGAATCGGCAAAAGGCAACGGAGCAATTTGGCCGGGCAAGTCCCCGCATTTCGCCCAATTGAATGGAGTGCTTCCGACGTACAGTCACATCCGTCGGCATGGACGCATGTGAAACCGCCTGCCGATTCCAGGGAGATCGGCAGTGAAATCGGTAAGTATGACTATGTATCAGGTCGTACGATTCGTTATCCGATGGATCAGATGACGGGATCGTAACGCCATCCCTCGCGGCTCCGTTGCATCGTATGCGTCGGCGCGAGCGCGGCGATGAAATCGGCGTCGTGCGAGGCCACGATCAGCGCGCCCGGGAAGTCCGCTAGCGCCACTTTATCGTGCAATGCCCGGCGCAAGCCGTACGCTTTAAAAGCGGTCGATCATGCCGAACTGCACCCCGCGCACAGGCGCACCCGGCCAGGACGGCGGAAGGCCGGTGACGTTCACACCGCGCAGCGTGAAGGTCGCCTGATTGCGATTGCGCAGCCACCCTGCGCTCGCGTAGAGCAGCACGCGCTTCGAAAGGTCGTACTCGAACGCGGCGCTGAACTGGTCGGCGTCGTTGTCGGCGCCCGAGAGGTCGTGCACCCACGCGTAACCCAGTGAAGCGCGAAACCGCGAGGTCACCGCATAGCGCGCCGAGACCGAAACGCCGTTGCTGTGGTTGCGCGGCGTGCCGCCATCGCCATTGAAGTACGCGAGAAACCCGGTCACCGGCCCGAGCACATACGACACGCCGCCCAGATTGGCTCGCAGCGCGCCATCGCCGTTTTGCTGTTGATGCGCCCAGGAGATGCGAAACGGTCCGTGCCGCCACTCGACGGTTTCGATGTTGCCGGCCAGCCCGTTGCTGCCCGTGGACGGATCGCGCAGCGAGGCCATCAGCGTGGTCGAGAAACCGTAGATGTCGGGAGACAGATACGTGATCGCGTTGCTTTCATAAGGCGTGATCTTCGATAGATTGTTGAGGCCCGAAGCGATGGTGCCCGCGCCGAACGCGTCGAGCTGTCCCTTGAACGGAATATAGATCGGCGAGTATTGCCGCCCCACGCGCACCGTGCCCCACTGCGTGCCGAGTCCTATCCACGCCTGGCGGTTGAAGATCGTGTTGGCTACGGCAAAGGTGCCGTCGTTGGAGCCGAAGCCGTTTTCCAGCTCGAACAATATCTTGATGCCGCCGCCGATATCCTCCACGCCGCGCAGCCCGAAGCGCGAGCCGCGATACGCGCCCGAGTCCATGCGCGCGACCCAGCCCGCGCCCGGATTCGTCACTTCGATGCTCGTGTCGAGCGCCCCGTACAGCGTGACCGAGCTTTGCGCGTGTGCGCCTATCGTGTGCAACGTGGCGAAGGTTGCCGCAGACAACACCGCCCAGGCGCGCGCTGCGCGCAATGTTCGACTCATGTGGGAAAAGCGGGTGAAGCGCACGAGCGGTGCGTCGCATGCTGCATGAGGGGCGGCAGGCGTCGTGCTTGTGACCTGCCGCCGCGTGGAAAAACCGCAAGCCGCGGCCACCCGGTGCAGCCGGGCGGCCGCGCGTTGCTTATTGCTTCGGCAGCGCGTAGGCAATCACGTAGTCGCCGAGCTTCGTGCCGAACGAGCCGTGCCCGCCTGCCGCGATCACGACGAACTGGCGGCCGTTCACCGCGTACGTCATCGGCGTGGCCTGGCCGCCCGCCGGCAGCCGCGCTTGCCAGAGCCGGTTGCCGTTGTTCACGTCGAAGGCGCGCAGGTAGTTGTCCGCCGTCGCGCCGATGAAGATCACGCCGCCCGCCGTCACCATCGGACCGCCCAGCATCGGCATGCCCGTGCGGAAGGCCACGGGAATCGGCGAGCTGTCACGCGTCGTGCCGATGCGCTTTTTCCAGACGATCTGGTTGGTCTTCAGGTCGACGACGGAGATATAACCCCACGCCGGCTGCTTGCAAGGCAAACCGATCGGCGACATGAACGGATTGAGCGTCACGCCGTAAGGCACGCCGTATTGCGGCTGGATGCCCGCCTCCGTGCCGCTGCCCTTCGCGCCCAGCTGCGGCTCGAGCGGATTGCCCGGCCCGCGTGGGATGAGCCGCGAGACGAACGGCAGCGCAATGGGGTTCGCCACGGCGATCTGCCGGTCGGTGTCGATGGCGAGGCCGCCCCACTCGAACATGCCGAGATTGCCCGGGAAGATCAGCGAGCCTTGCAGCGAAGGCGGCGTGAACGTGCCCTCATAGCGCAGCTGGTGGAACATCACGCGGCAGATGAGCTGGTCGTACATCGTGGCGCCCCACATGTCGGCGTCGGTGAGATTTTTCGACGGCCGGAACGTGAGCGCCGAGAACGGCTGCGTGGCCGAGACGTGGTCGCCGGGCGCCGCGCCCTGCGGCACCGGCATTTCGGGCGCGGGCACCACGAGTGCGCCCGTGCGGCGGTCGAGTACGAACAGGTTGCCCGTCTTCGCAGGCGCGTACACCACCGGCACGGTCTTGCCGTCCTTGTCGGTGATGTCGGCGAGCGTGGGCTGCGAGGGCTGATCCATGTCCCACAGGTCGTGGTGCACCGTCTGGTAGAACCAGGCGAGCTTGCCGGTCGACGCGTGCAGCGCGAGCAGGCCCGTTGCGTAGCGCTCGAGGTCGGGCGTGCGGTCGCCGCCCCAGATGTCCGGCGTCTTCACGCCCATCGGCAGATAAACGATGTCGAGCTTGGCATCGTAGGCGGCCGGCGCCCACGAGTTCGGCGAATTCCACACGTAGTGCTCGCCGGGGCCCGGAATCTTGTTCGGGTTCGCCGCGCCCGGATCGAACGCCCACAGCAATTCGCCCGTGCGCACGTCGAAGCCGCGGATCACGCCGGAGGGCTCGCGCGTCGAGAAGTTGTCTTCCACGGCGCCTGCCACGACGATCACCTTGTTCGTGACGATCGGCGGCGAGGTGGGCTCGTACATGCCCGGCGTCGTGACCGGCATGGCGTGCTGCAGGTCGAGGTCGCCGTTGTTGCCGAAGCCCGCGCAGCGCTCGCCCGTCAGCGCATCGAGTGCATACAGGTGGCCGTCGTTCACGGGCAGCAGGATGCGTCGCATGCAGGTGCCGTTCGCGGCGGCAGACGTTGCTGCGGCCGCGGGTGCGCTCGCGGGCGCGGCGGCTTGCGTTGCCGACGCGGGATCACTGGCTGGCCCACCCGCTTCGGTTCCGGAAGCCGCCGCGGCGTCCGATGCGGCCGCGGGCGTTGTCGCCGTCGCTCCCAGGTCCGCCGCCGCGGCGTTCACGGACGCCGCCGAAAGGTCCACGAACGACACGCCCCGGCAGGTCACGTGCTGGAACGAAGGATCGGCCTGAAGCTTCGGATCGAACTTCCATTTGAGCTCGCCGGTTTGCGCGTCGAGCGCGAACAGGATCTGGTGCGGCGAGCACAGGTAAAGCAGATCGCCGATCTTGATCGGCGTGACTTCGTTGGTGATCTCGACCGGATCGTTGGGGCCTTTCATGTCGCCGGTGCGGAAGGTCCAGGCCACCTGGAGGTTATGCACGTTCTCGGGCGTGATCTGCTGCAGCGGGGAATAGCGCGTGCCTTGCTGGTCGCGTCCATAAGCGGGCCATTCGGACGGCTCGATGCCGTCGACGTTCGGCGCCGGCGTGGCCCTCACCGCCGCGAGCGAGCCGTTGATCTGCTGCGGGTCGTTGAAATGCGCATACACGAGCACGCCGCCCCATACGAGCAGCCCGACCACGAGCGCAAGCACGCCGAACTGGCGCGGGCGCTCCAGATGCCAGCTCATGAGCACGAGCAGCCAGATGCCGAACACCACCAGCACGCCCGAGCGCGGCACGAGCGCCCAGAAGTCCGGCCCCGACTCCCAGAGGCCCCAGATCGCCGTACCGATCAGCACGATCGCATAGAGCACGAACGCCGAGGGGCTCGCGCGCCACAGCAGCCACGCGAAGACGAGCAGCAGCACGCCCGTCACGACGTAGTAAGGCGAGCCGCCGAGCGACATGAGCCACACGCCGCCAGCCAGCAGATACACCGCCGTGAGCAAGGTGAACAGCACGGAGATGACGCCGATGAAGCCCAGCGGTTTCGATAGTCTGGCCATGATCTCAACCCTTCCTCGAAGAATGTCGTCTGCGATGGCGGAAAAAGCGTGGCGTCAGAACACGTGCATCATCCCCACGTAGGCGCCCGTCTGCGATTGGCCAGCCATGGGGCTGGTCGGCGTGCTCGAGTCGCGCGGCGTCGCGAACACCGAGAACGTGCCGTTCTTGCTGTTGTCCACATACGCGACCGTGCCATACAGGAACGTGCGCGCACTGAGGTTGTACGTCGCGCCGAGCGCGTAGAGCATGGCGTGGCTCCCGGGGTCGTGCGAGGCGTCGCCGCCGCCCTCGCCTACATGAATATAGAAACCCGCGGCGGTCACCGCCCACTTCGGGGTGGCCTGCCAGGTCGCGCCCAGCCAGTAGTGGTCGGCCGTATCGGAAATGCCGGGCGGCGAATCGGGTGCGGAGTAATGCGTGTACGCCGCCTGGATCTTGAACTTCTGCACGCGCAGGTTGCCGCCCACGAAGTATTCGCGCGAGGCCGTGAAGATGTTGGAAAAGCGCCCGCTCGAATCGCGTAGTTCGTCGTAGATGCCGCGCAGGTCGAAGAGCGGCGAGTGATACGAGAGCATGATGCCGTCCGAGCGGCCGAACTCGCCTTCGGCGCCGGCGTTGAAGTTGCCTGGCTGGTTGCCGAACGAATACTGGCCCTGCACGTCGAGGCCGTTCCATACCGGGCTGTGATACTCGACGTTGTTGCTCGTTTGCTGCCAGTTGCGCCCGCGCACGAGCGAGGCCGACGACACTGCCTGCTGCACGAACGGATCGAATGCCCACACGCCGTCGCTGTCGATGAAGAGATTACGGCCGGCTTGCAGTTGCCCCCATGTGTCGTTCTTCAAACCCACATAGGCACGGCGCGACCAGAGCCGGCCGCCGCCCGTGGTGCCGTTCATGATCTGCACGGCGGTTTCGAGGTTGAAGATCGCGGCGCTGCCGCCGCCCAGGTCCTCAGTGCCCTTGAGGCCGAACATGCTGGTGCCCCAGTCGCCGCCTTCGGCGCTCCAGCGGCTCGAACTGCCGCCGTTGCCGTTCGCGATGTGATTGAGGTATTCGATGCCGCCATCCACGCGGCCATACATCGTGACGCTCGATTGTGCGCTCGCGGCCGAACTGGCGGCGAGCAGCACGACTACGCCCAGAGTCGCTTTCACGTTGGCTCCCTCGTGGAGTCTTCTTGCTTGATCCGGTCCATGCCGGGGCGGATAACGTGGTTGAACGTGCAGACAAGCCGGCGTGGCCGGGCTCATGCCGGCCACATCGCGCACCAAAAAGCATAGCGCGTGGTGAAGAAAGCCGCATTCTGGCTGGACGGCGAATGACGCACAGTTGCATGCGCGCGACGGCGGTGGTGGCGCAGAGCATTTCGCGTGCCGCGCCGCACCATGCGCGGCGCATCGCGGGGCGAACGCCAGGCGCTAGAACCACGCACGACAAGCCGCACGCGAACGGGGCGTCGATCCGCGCGCGCACAACGCGACGCTCTCGAACATCCGCAGCTTCGGCCCGAAGATCAGCGCGGTGCGAACGGGCGAAATCGCGTTCGAACCCATGGCGTAAGGTGATTGGCGCTAGCGCGCGTCGTGCCGCGAATCGGCCTTCGCGGCGTCGCCACGCTGGGCAGTTTGTGGCTGAGCCGAGCGCGCAGCGTGAAAAACCGGCAAACGCCAGCCGAAGTAGAGCGCCGCCAGTCGCAGCGCCACGCACGAAATCACGGCCACCCAGGGCGTCCAGAACGTCGACCAGCCCGCATACGTGAGCCCCACCTGCACGGCGGCTCCAAGCAGCGCCGCCGACGCATAGATCTCGCGCTCGAGAATGGCAGGCACGCGCGAGAGCAGCACGTCGCGCATCACGCCGCCGCCCACCGCGCTCACGATGCCGAGGAGGATGGCCGGCTCCGCACTCTGGCTGTACGCAAGCGCCTTCTGCGCGCCTGCCACCGCAAAGAGTCCAAGACCGATCGCATCGAACAACAGCACGGGATGACGCAGCCGCCGCACCTGCGGATACGCGGCAATGGTCAGCCCCGTAGCCAGCAGCGTGACGGCGAGGTAGGCCCAGTTCGCGAGCCCCGCTGGCGGCACCGCGCCGATGCACAGATCGCGGATGATGCCGCCGCCGCACGCCACCATGAAGCTCACGACGACGATGCCGAACAGATCCAGCCGCCGCTGCCGCGCGGCAACGGCGCCAGAGATCGCGAAGGCGAATGTGCCGATCAGGTCGAGTACCGTATAGGCCGTGTGAGCGTTGATATGCGCGCCCACGTGCGCCCCGAGTGCCACGCTCACGCCGCCTCGCTTTCGCGGCCGAGCCAGGCGGCGGCCGCGCACAGCATCGCTTCGAGGCCGGTGCGTAAGGTGGGGTCGAGCAGCGCGCCAATGGCGGGCGCCACGGTTTCGACCAGATGCGGCATGGACGACTCCTTCATGCGTATTTCATTGTGCAATGTGCGGCGTGCGCGCCGCGATCTCAAACACCGTCGATCAGGCTCTGCGCAAGCTTGGCGAGCAACTGGTCGAGCGTCTTGCGCTCGTGTTCGGTGAGGACGGCCGCGAGTTCGGCTTCGAGCTTCGAGCCGGCCTTTTCCGAGGCATTCGCCACTTTCGCGCCCTCGGGCGTGACGCGCAGCACGACGCTGCGCCGGTCTAGCGCATGCGTGCCGCGGCCAATCAGACCACGCGATTCGAGTTCGCCGAGCGTTTTGGAAAGCAGCGTTTTTTCGATGAGCGCGCGCTGCGAAACGGCCTTGGGCGTGATGCCCGGCTCGGCGCGGATGATGCGCAGCACGCGCATGGCACGCACGTCGAGGTCCCAGCGCTCGCGGTAGACCGCGTTGGCGCGATCCATCAGCAGCGCGCTCGTTTGATCGAGCCTGAAGGTGAGGAAATCCGAATACAAATGCGTGCTCCCATCCGTACGCTAGCTGGACGCCAGTATAGTCAAATAGTTGAAAATTTCAACTATCTGGATCGGGGAAACACGATCGAGCGGATGCAGGGATGCGGATGTGACAACGCGGCGGGCCCTCGTTCGAGAGGAAGCCCGCCGCGCAGGGGGAAACGTCCGGCGGGGACAGATGCCCCGCGGACGTCATCGCCGAATCGACTTAGAACGCGTGACGCATGCCCACCGTCACGGCAACCTGCGTATCGGTCGACGAAGGCGAAAGCGTGTTGATCATGGCGTGCGAAAGCACCGAGCCTTGCGGTGCGCCGTGCACGTTCTGGTATACGCCTTCGAGGTAGAAGTCGGTGCGCTTGCTGACGGCGTAGTCCGTTTGCAGCATCGCCGTGTTCCAGCCCGGGTTCGTGCCGTTGTAGGCGCCGTGCGTGTACGTGTACGCACCCGAAACGCTCCATGCCGGCGTGAGCGCGTATTTCACGTTCGCTTCGAAGTTGTCGAGGCGCAGCGAACCGGCGAGCGAGCCGGCCGAGTCGTCGTTCGAGCCAAGATAGGTGCCCGTGCCGAACGAGTAGACGCCTGAGGCGTTGTCGATCTGCGAATGGCTCCAGACCAGACCCACCGTCGCGGGGCCGTACGTGTAGTTGCCGCCGAGCGACCAGACGCGTTGACGTTCCGCCAGGAAGTTCGCGCTCGTGTCGCTGGAGGTGACCGCGCCGCTGCTGTTGCCCGCATTGTTGAACTGCAGGTAGCCGGCTGCGAGGTTCAGCGGGCCCTGGCTATACGAAACGGCGAAACCGTACGAGCGGTTGTTCGCGAAGTCGCCGGCCTTGTTGCTGAACGAGTACATCGTCTCGAACGTCACGCCGTACCAGGTCGGGCTCGCGTACTTGACGGAGTTGTTGATGACCACCGAGTTCGCGGCGAGGTTGTCGTTCTCGAACGGGTGAGCCGCGAGGCTGCCGCCCCACGTGTTGAATTCTGCCGTGAGCGGGCCGACGAGGTCGTTCATCACGTCGAACTGGCGGCCGAACGTCAGCGTGCCGTACGGATCGCTTTGCAGGCCCACCCACGCTTGCGAGCCGAAGCCGAGGCCCGAGAACGCCTGCGCACCGTTGTTGAGCAGGAAGCCTTGTTCGAGCTTGAAGATTGCGTGCAGACCGCCGCCCAGATCTTCCGAACCCTTGAGGCCGAACACCGTATTCTGCGTGGAGCTGCTGTTGAGCTGCCAGTTGCTATGGCCGAACTGGTTGTTCGTGTAGACGAGACCGGTGTCGATCAGGCCGTAGAGGGTCACGCTGCTTTGCGCGTGCGCCGAAATAGCAAAGGCGCTCAGAAGTGCCGCGGCGAGTAGCGATTTTTTCATGTTTTTAAGCTCCGGATTGGGCGGTGGGTCAATGCATCGAATTCAGGCGGCCGGCACCATCGACGTGCAATCTCATATGCGTGCATTCCATTTCGGTGCGAATTCAAAATCGAAAAGCAATCCACCGATGATTATTGCGAGTTACGCAATTGACCAGTGTTGATATAGCAATGGAAAAAATGGAAATCGTACGGTGAGTGCGGTGCGAATCGAACACCCGCATCATAGGGTGCCGAAAATAAAAATGGTGTCGAAATTCGAGTGACGTGGCGTCGATGGCACAACCACGCCCGGCAAGGCTCGACGCACGTCGAGGAATGTGCGGGGCGTGAATATCGTCGAGACAATTACATAATGCTTTCGAAGCGATGCATTAAGCCAGGCGAGAAAGGCCGATTATCTTCATCGAGAATCCCTGAGCTAATCGGCCCTGTGGAGCGCGTTGATTATTCTTTTAATGCGCACTCTCTTTTGGCTTGATTCGTTCAAGCAGCCGGCGCAACCGATGCGCCCGCTATGGCGTGACGCTCCAATGCCTGCGCGACGAATCCCGATGCCTTCATCGTTTCGACAAACGCACCAAGCGCTTCGGCGGCCTGCGGACCGCGGCGCTTTGCGACGCCCATGGCCTGGCGAATCACCATGAAGCGTTCGTCGAGCAGACGCAAGCCGCCGGCTTTCGCGGCATCGGCTTCGAGTTGCTGCTTCACCCCTGCGGCCACTTCGAGCCCTTGTTCGAGGAAGGTCTGCACGACGGTGGGCGAAGTCGGTGCGCGCACGATTTGCGCCTGCTTCAGTTCACGCGTGAGAAAAAGATCGTAGGCACTGCCCTTGCCCACGGCCACGCGGTTATGCGGTTGATCGACTTCGGCATTGGTGCGCACCGGCGAATCGTTGCGAACCAGATAGAAGCCTTCGATCAATACATAAGGCGCGGTGAACGCGATCGTTTCGCCTCGCTTGGGATCGACGGCAAAGAAGCCAAAGTCCGCGCGTTCGTCGCTCACGGCTTCGACGGACTTGCCCGCTGCGTCGAATACGACAAGTTCGAGCGGCACACCCAAATGCCGCGCGAAAGCGCGCGCGAGATCGACGGAAACGCCGAACGGTTCGCCCGACGCCGCATCGCGATTCGCGAGTATCGGATTGCCGAGATTGATGGAGGCGCGCAACGTGCCCGTGGGCGCGAAGGCTTTGACGACAGCGGGATCGATGGACATGGGGAGCGCGGGGCGAAATCGGGGTCTTTCGAGCATATCACCCCGCCCGCCTGTGCGCGCCCACCATCACCACGCGTTCATCGCTCAGCCCGTGTCCCCACCGGCGACCGGCAAGATCGAACCGGTGATATAGCTCGCCTCGTCCGAAGCGAGAAAGAGGATCGGCGCGACCTGTTCGTCGAGACTGCCATAGCGCTTGAAGAAGGTCGAATCGGTGACCTGGCGCACCGCCTCGCCCATCCAGGCCTTTTCCTGCTCGCTGTCGCCCGCGGCATTGCGCGGAATGCGGCGCGGCGGCGCTTCGGTGCCGCCCGGCGCCGTGGCGACCACGCGGATATTGTGCTCCGCGTATTCCATCGCCAGCGACTGCGTCATCGCATTCACGCCGCCCTTCGCTGCCGAATACGGCACGCGGCGAATACCGCGCGTGGCGTTCGACGACACGTTGACGATGGTTCCGCGCCCGCGTTCGAGCAAATGCGGCAGCACGGCATGGCACGCGTAAAGCGTGGGCATGAGCGAGCGGCGGATTTCCGCATCGATCTGCGCAGGCTCGAATTCCGCGAACGGACGCATGCGGATGGCACCGCCCACGCCGTTGATGAGAATGTCGATGCCGCCAAACTTCTGCGCGGCGAAATCCATCGCCGCTTTCGCGCCCTCATACGTTTCGAGGTCGGCGACGAATCCTGCCGTTTGCGCGCCCTGCGCCTCGGCCGCGACTTCCGCGACGAAATCCGCGCGATCGACGAACACTACCTTGCCGCCTTCGGCCGCCACCCGCAGCGCCACGCCGCGGCCAATTCCCTGCGCCGCCCCGGTGACGACGACGACCTTGCCTGCGAATCGTTGCATGATCATGCCGCCTTCGGGACTACGTTGGGAGTGAACTTCTCGTAGTGGAAGCTGTTGGGCTTCACGCCTTCGTCGTCGAAATACTTGCGTACGGCGTCCACCATCGGCGGCGGGCCGCACAGATACACGTCGACGTCGCCATCGTTCAGGGCGTCGGCGGGAATATGTTGCGTGACCCAGCCTTTACGCGGATGAGTCGAATCCGCGTCGGCAATCACGGTAGCGAAGCTGAAGTTCGGCAGCTTCGCCGCGTAGGCTTCGATGGCTTCGACGAGCACGAGGTCGAGGTCGCGCGTGACGCCGTAAATCAGGTGCACCTTCTGCTGCGCGTTGGTGCGCGCGAGCACCTCCAGCATCGAGAGGAACGGCGCGAGACCCGTGCCGCCCGCGAGGAACAGCAGCGGCCGCTGCACGTCGCGCAGATAGAAGCTGCCGAGCGGCCCCGTCAATTCGAGCTTCGTGCCCGCTTGTGCGGCTTCGAGCCACGTGCTCATCACGCCGCCCGGAATCTTCTTGATCAGGAAGCTGATTTTCGATTCGCCCGGTGCGGAAGAGAAGGAATACGAACGATGCTGGCCGCTGCCCGGCACGTCGATGTTGACGTACTGGCCCGGCAGGAACACGGGACCCGCTGCGTCGACATCCAGTTCGAGCACGACCGCGGCGTCGTTGTGCTGTTCGACCTTCGCCACCGTGGCCGCGAACTTGCTCTGCCCTGTCTTGCAGACCGTGGAAGACGCGGGAATCGCGATCACACAATCGCTTTCCGGCACCATCTGGCAGGTGAGCACGAGACCGCTGTCCTTTTCGTCTTCGGTCAGCGCGTCTTCGATAAAGTCTTCGCCCAGGTCGTAGCTGCCGCTTTCCGCGCGGCACTTGCAGGTGCCGCACACGCCGTCCGAGCAATCCATCGGCAGGTTGATGCGCGCGCGAAAGGCCGCATCGAGCACTTTTTCGCCCGCCTTGCAGTCGATGAAACGCGTGACGCCGTCTTCGAAATTGAGTGCAATCTTGTAGCTGGACATGGTGTCTCCTTCTATCCCATGTTGAAACTGAGGCTCGATGTCGAACGTGATCTCACACGTGATAAACGTCGAGCACCTGCCGGATGTAGTCGTTCTTCAGCACGATCTTTTTGTAGGCGATCAGGAAGCCGTCGCCGGCCCTACGCAACGTGACGAACATCGTGCCGAAAAAATGGTCCGTGGCCCGGTAGCGATGATTGAGCGTGTGGAAGTTGTAGCGCACTTCCACTTCGTCGCCGCGGTCCGCCAGCACTTCCACGTTCGTGACGTTGTGGCTCGTGCGCGGCTCCGGCATCGAAGCGCCGCTGCGTTCGGTCTTGATGCGGAACACACGGTCTTCGAGGCCGCCGCGATCCGGGTAGTACATCAGCGAGATCTGCGATTCGTGGTCGTCGGTGAGCTGGTCATCGTCGTCCCACGCGGGCATCCAGTACGTGACGTCTTCTGCGTAGCAGGCGAGCCATTCTTCCCACTGGCGATCGTCGAGCAGGCGCGCTTCGCGATACAGCGCGGCGCAGATTGTCTGGTAATCGTTGCTCATGCCTGCGCTCCCGCTTGTGCGTGGTTCAGTTCCTGCTCGAGGGCGTCGCGCATGGCGTGCACCCAGTACTCGTGCTGAACCACGAACAACCCTTCGTCTTCGCTGCGTTCGCCGGACATGACCGGCTTGAGGCCCATCTTTTTCGCGTTGTCGTCCGCGCCTTCGACCCACAGTGGTGCGCCGCGCGAGAGATCGTTCCACATCGCCGTGGTGCCGGCGTAGCCCGCCTGGCAGGCGCGGAACTCTTCGAGGTCGTCGGCGGTGCCCATGCCCGTGACGTTGAAGAAGTCCTCGTACTGGCGAATGCGCGTCGCACGATCTTCCGCGTTCTCGCCCTTCGGCCCGAAGCAGAAAATGTTCACTTCGGTCTTGTCCACGCTGATCGGGCGCACCACGCGAATCTGCGTGCTGAACTGGTCCATCAGGAACACGTTCGGGTAGAGGCACAGGTTTCTCGTCTGGTTGACGATGAAATCGGCCTGCACTTCCCCCACGCGCGCCCTGATTTCGTCGCGATGCTTGTAGACCGGCCGCACTTCGGGGTTCATCGTGTTCGTCCACAAGAGGATGTGGCCGTGGTCGAAGCCGTAAACACCCGCCACCGACTTGCTCCAGCTATTGGCGTCCACCGCCTGGGTGCCGTCTTCCTTGCGGCGGCCCATGGTCGCGGCGTAATTCCAGTGCACGGTGCTGACGTGGTAGCCGTCGCAGCCGTTCTCCATCTGCATCTTCCAGTTGCCGTCGTAGACATACGAGGAGTTGCCGCGCAGCACTTCGAGGCCGCTCGGCGACTGGTCGACGATCTGGTCGATGATGATCTTCGCTTCGCCGAGGTAGTCTTCCAGCGGCTTCACGTCAGCGTTGAGGCTGCCGAACAGAAAGCCCCGGTAGTTCTCGAAGCGCGCGACCTTCTTCAGGTCATGCGAGCCCTGCTTGTTGAATTGCACGGGATATTCCGTGGTCTTTTCGTCCTTCACCTTGAGCAGCTTGCCGGTGTTGGAGAACGTCCAGCCGTGGAACGGACAGGTGAAGCTGCCCTTGTTGCCGTGCTTGCGCCGGCACAGCATGGCGCCTTTGTGCGCGCAGGCGTTGATCACGGCGTTGAGCGTGCCGGTCTTGTCGCGCGTGATGACTACCGGCTGACGACCGAGCCACGTGGTGTAGTAGTCGTTGTTTTCGGGAATCTGGCTTTCGTGCGCGAGGTACACCCAGTTCTTCTCGAAGATGTATTTCATCTCCAGTTCGAACAGGTCGGCATTGGTGAAGATGTCGCGGCGGCAACGGAACACACCGTTTTGCTTGTCGTCCTGCACGGCGGTGGACAGCAGGTGATCCAGGTCACTGGCTTTGTCGATGATGGCTGACATATTAGCTCTCCTATGCATACTCCACACGCAGTACGGAGTCCCTGCATCGGTGTCGGATGATGATCGCGAAGAAACGAGGGGCGGCGGCAACGTGCCGCCGCCATGCTGGGCGGTTACGCCGTCGCTGCGGCGCGCAGGCGATGGACGAGCTGGTTGTCCTTGCCCTGGACCAGCGGCGTGAGCGTGAAGTTGAACTCGATGTCCTTGTACGTGTCGGCTTTCAGGCCGAGCGCGGTGCCACCGGTCTTTTCGGCCACATGCGGAATCAGCTCTTCACGCGTCGCGTAGGCGAAGTCGTCCCAAATGAGCGGGTCGCCTTCGATATTGAATTGCGTGGTGAGCTTGCGGCTGTTATCCGCCGTCACGAAG
This sequence comes from Paraburkholderia nodosa, assembly GCF_001718195.1. Taxonomy (GTDB): domain Bacteria; phylum Pseudomonadota; class Gammaproteobacteria; order Burkholderiales; family Burkholderiaceae; genus Paraburkholderia; species Paraburkholderia nodosa_A. Next base: position 48,668 of record NZ_MCNV01000038.1, on the reverse strand, counting down.
AAGTGAACGTGCGCCGGGCGGTTGCCGTGGCGGCCGAGGCCGTCCAGCAGACGCTGGGTCGAACCCTGCGGCGGGCAACCGTAACCCACCGGCATCAGCGTGCGGAATTCGTACTTGCCGTCCGCGCCGGTCTTCACCGCGCCGCGCAGGTTGAAGTCGTCCTGTGCGCCGGTCGGGTCGAAGTGCGAGTAGAAGCCCTTCGAATTGGCGTGCCAGCATTCGACCAGGGCGCCGGCGAGCGGCTTGCCGTCGAGGCCGGTGACCGTGCCGTGAATGACGAGCGGGCCGGCATCGGCGTCGGCGTTCAGGTCGATGCGCGAAACGCTCTCGCGCACCGGCGCGCCTGCCACATACAGCGGCCCTTCGATCGTGCGCGGCGTGCCGCCTTCGAGACCCACCGCCTTGTCTGCGGCGTCCATGCGGATGTCGAGGTACTTCTCGAGGCCGAGTCCGGCGGCGAGCAGCGCCGCTTCGCCGTCCTGGCCGAGCTTGTTCAGATAGTTCACACCGGCCCAGACCTCATCGGGCGTGATGTCGAGATCGTCGATGGCCTTGAACAGGTCGCCCAGCAGCCGATAAACGACCTGCTGGAAACGCGCGTTGCCGCTGCTGCCGTTGAGATTCGCAGCGGCCTTCAGCAGGTCCTGCACTTCCTTCGTGTCGAATACTTTTGCGCTCATGGTGTTTGTCTCCTGGTGCTTGCTGGTATTGAGGGGGAATCAGCTCAAGCGTCGTTGGCCCTGACGGAGGACGGGTGGCGACACAACGGCGTGACCGTTATCTTCATGTACGGGAAAAGCGGCAAGGCGGTGAGAATGTCGTGCAGCTCTGCATTACTCTCTACGTCGAAGATGCTGTAGTTCGCGTACTCGCCCACCAGTCGCCAGATATGGCGCCACTTGCCGCTGCGCTGCAGTTCCTGCGAGTACTCTTTTTCGCGCGCCTTGATTTCGTTGGCGACATTGGCCGGCATGTCGGCCGGGATGTTCACATCCATGCGTACGTGGAATAGCATCGTCTTGTCCGTTTATCAGGTGTCCGGATTACTTCGTGGCTTTCATGAGGCCGTCGCGGGTGAAGCGCTTGACCTTCGCTTCGTCCAGTTCGATGCCCAGGCCCGGACCGTTCGGCACGGTCAGCTCGAAGTTGCTGTAGTCCAGCGGGGTCGTCAGAATTTCTTCGGTGATCAGCAAGGGGCCGAACAGTTCGGTGCCCCACTGCAGGTTGGCGAAGCTCGCGAACAGATGCGCCGACGCCACCGTGCTGAATGCGCCTTCGAGCATCGTGCCGCCGTAAAGTTCGATACCCGCGGCGTCCGCAATCGTGGCCACGCGCTGCGCCGCGAACAGTCCGCCGCTTTGTTCGATCTTGATCGCGAACACATCGGCGCCCTCGTTCTTCGCGATCTCGAACGCGCTTTCCGGTCCCTGCAGGATTTCGTCGGCCATCAACGCCACCGGGAATCGGCGCATGAGGCGCGCAAGCGCCGCGGGCGAAGCCACCGGCTGCTCGACCAGCTCGCAGCCGGCTTGCGCCAGCGCGGGAATCGCCCAGGCCGCCTGCGTCTCGCTCCAGGCCATGTTGACGTCCACGCGCACGGCGGCACGATCGCCCACCGCCTTCTTGATGTCGGCCACGTGCTTGATGTCGGTATTGAGGTCCTTCGCGCCGATCTTCAGCTTGAAGATCTTGTGGCGGCGCACTTCGAGCATGGTCTCAGCTTCGGCGATGTCCTTGGCGGTATCGCCCGAAGCGAGCGTCCATGCCACCGGCAGGCGTTCGCGGCGGCGGCCGCCCAGCAGTTCGCTCACCGGCACGGAGAGACGCTTGCCCTGCGCGTCGAGCAGCGCCGTTTCCAGCGCGCACTTGGCGAAGTGATTGACCTTCACGAGCTTGCCCAGATGCGCCATGAGCGCCTGGATTCGCGTGGCGTCCTGGCCGATCATCGCCGGGGCGAGGTAGGCGTCGATCGCGAGCTTCATCGCTTCCGGACTTTCGGGGCCGTAGGCCATGCCGGCAATCGTCGTACCTTCACCGATGCCGGTTACGCCATCGCTGCAATACACCTTCACCAGCATCAGGGTTTGCCCGTACATCGTGGCGACGGACAGCTTGTGAGGGCGAATCGTCGGCAGATCGACGAGGCGGGTTTCGATACGTTCGATCGTGGTGGAAGTCATCTCGAAGGCTGCGTAAGTGAAGAAGGTATGGTGGATTTATACACGCCGCGCCTGAGCCTGATCCAATACTATTTGCGTCCAATTCCATACCTTTATAATATGGAAACCCCGCAATCGCCCATTAGCAGGCCAATATTGCGGCGCATCATATTTTCAGAGTATTGATAATTTGATGGCTTCATTTGGGAAGGAACCATGGATCTCCGCCAGCTTCGTTACTTCGTTGCCGTCGTGCGCGAGCGCAATTTCACGCGCGCCGCGGAACAGCTTTGCATCGCTCAACCGCCACTGAGCCGGCAGATTCAGTTGCTCGAACAAGAGATCGGCGTGCCCCTTCTGATTCGCAATACGCGACCGGTGCGCACGACCGATGCGGGGCGGCTCGTCTACGAGCAGGCCATGCAGATTCTTGGGCGCGTCGAACAACTGCAGGCGACGGCCAAACACGTGGGACTGCATCACCGCACCGTGCTGTCGATCGGCTTCGTCGCCTCCGTTCTGTATTCGGGACTGCCGCCGTTGATGCGCAAGCTGCGCCAGAATGCGCCGGAACTCGACATCCAGATGGTCGAACTGATGTCGGTGCAACAGATCGAGGCGTTGAAGGAAGGCCGTATCGACATCGGCTTCGGACGCGTGCGCCACAGCGACCCCAACGTGGCCGGCATCGTCCTGCGCGAAGAGCCGCTGGCGGTGGTGGTGCCGATCGGCAGCGAGATGGCGCAGGAATCCACACCCATCCCCATCGAGCAACTGGCCGGGCAGAAACTGATTGTTTATCCCAAGGAGCCGCGCCCCAGCTTTGCCGATCAGGTATTGAACGTGTTGCACGGCGACGGCGTGCAACCGGGTGAAGTGCTGGAAGTGCGGGAAATCCAGACGGCGCTGGGGCTCGTCGCGGCCGAGTTCGGCGTATGTGTGATCCCCGCATCAGCGCGGCAGTTGCGGCAGGACGTGCACTACCGGCTGATAGACAGCGACCACGCGACCTCGCCAATCATCCTGAATCACCGCGTGAACGACAATTCAGTCTACGTCGATCTCGTGAAGCAACTGGTCAAGGAAATGTACGCCGAGCCTCAAACGTGGCTGCCTTCGAAGAAGCAAAAGTCGTGAAGCGATGTGCCGTCTAAGCCTGTTCGTTCAGGAATTCGCGTACGGCGACGCACACCGTCACTGCGCAGCCAGTCGCTCCGCCGAAAAACGCAAGCCGTCGAAGAGTCGCTCGGCTACCCGCTCGGGAAAGCCTTCGGGTAGTGCCGCCGCGACTTCCTCTATCGCAGCGGGCGTACGCGCCAGCACGCGCTCGATCAGCGGGCCCGCATCCGGCCCGTAGTGGCACAGCCGCGCGGTGGCGTCGAAATGCGTGCGCTTCACGTCGCGCATGCGATAGTGGCGCGCCTTGCCCCACACCGCCATGGCGAGCGACGCCTTGTGCCACGACCATTGATTGCCGCCGTCGCCCTCGACGGGCCAGATCGACATGACGTCATAGAGCGGCGCGAGCTGAAAGCGCCCTGCCGGCAGCAGGCGGATGCTGAAATTTTTCGCGTGGCCGTCCGGCGCCGCAAGCATCCAGAAGACGATTTGCGCAGTGAGAAACGTTTCGAGGTCTTCCCGTGCCTGCAGCGACTGGCGCAGGAGACCCGCAATTTCACGCACGCCGGGGCCGCCATGCGCTTCGTACTTGCGATGCGGCGGCACGCCGAGCGCCTGGCAGAAGTCCTCCTGCGGCAGGCGCAGCAAGCCACCGGCGCGCGAGCGCGTACGATCGAAGCGCTCCACGCTGAGCACCTTCTGCGCGCCAAAGTGGAGTATCTGCGCCTGCGAAGCAGGCAACCCATAGGCCCTCAGCAATGCCAGGCAAAGCCATTCGTTTTCGACCGAGGTATTGAAGTCCACCTTGCGATGGCCGATCAGCCCGAGTGGCAGCTTGAGAATATGCGTGGTGGGCGTGGCGCCGCGCGGCAGCAGCCATTTGCCGCGGTGGCGCAGGAGCGCGGTCTTCTCCTGCGCGCCCGCTAGCGAAATGCGCAGATCGTCAGTCTCGTGCGCGCCACCGGGCAGCGCGCCGGCCGTTTTGAGCAGCAGGCGCTCGATGACGGCATCGCTCAGCGCGGTGCCTTCGATGCGGTCGACGCGCCCCGGCGTTTCGTCCTCGCCCAGCAGTTGCACCGCGCCCACGCAATCGCGCCCGATGGCCTTGAGCAGGTCGAAGGCCTCGAGCGTATCGGTGCGAAAGCGCGTGGCGATGCGGCGGCGGATGGGCTCGCTGTCGGGCAGGAGATTGTCGAAATAGTGCTGCACGCGCTCACCGCGCAACGGCAGGTCGCCGATGCCGAACGGCAGCGAGAGCGAAAGCGGCCGGCCCACGGCCGAGCGCTTCCAGGCGTCGTCATAACGCAGCTCGGTGTCGCCGGCGGACGTCATGACCCACGTGCCCACACGCTCGCCGTTGGCCCAGATCGATAGCGCGCGCGAATGCGATTTGCGGCCCATGCTCACCACTCCGGCGCGCCGGCCGCCGCCTCGCGCGATTGCACGCAGAATTCCAGCCCGTAGAGCGCGAAAAGCGCGAGCATCTGCTCGAGCGAGAGGCTGGCGGCGCCCGTGGTTTCGAGCGCGGAAAGACGCGGCTGGCCGATGCCGAGATGCGCCGCGGCCTGCGCCTGGGTCATGCCGCGCGCCTTGCGGGCCGATTGCAGAATCTCGCCAAGCCCGGCTGGCGTCTGGACGATGATCTTCATGGCATATTCCTGTGAGGCATAAACCGATTATATGCCTGTGGGGAATATTTCGCCAATATCATTCACACGAATAAAACGGACATATCGCTCCCACGAATAATCGTCCGGCAAGGCTCCTCACGCGCGAGCGGCCTGCTGCGCCCGCTCATGCGCACGCACGTCGAACGCGCCGCCCGTCAGAGCCTGGTCACGCAGCGTCACCGGTTTCTTGCCCGGTAGCAGCGGGAACACCAGTTCGGCGAAGCGAATCGCCTCTTCGAGGTGAGGATAGCCGGAGAGCACGAAACTGTCCGCGCCGGCATCCACGTATTCCTTGAGGCGCGCCGCCACGGTTTGCGGATCGCCCACGAGCGCCGTGCCCGCGCCGCCGCGCACGAGGCCCACGCCGGCCCACAGGTTCGGGCTGATCTCGAGCTTGTCCCGGCTGCCGCCGTGCAGTTCGGCCATGCGGCGCTGGCCCACCGAATCCATGCTCGCGTAGTTTTCCTGGGCGCGGCGGATATCGTCGTCGTCGAGCTTGCTGATGAGGCGCTCAGCAGCGGCCCACGCTTCGTCGTTGGTCTCGCGCACGATCACGTGCAGGCGCACGCCTAGCTTGAGCGTGCGTCCATGGCGTGCCGCCCGCGCGCGGATATCGGCGAACTTCTGCGCGACGGCTTCGGGCGGCTCGCCCCACGTGAGATAGGCGTCCACGTGCTTTGCCGCCAGTTCGTGCGCCGCCGGCGAGGAGCCGCCGAAATACAGCGGCGGATGCGGCGTCTGGACCGGTGCGTGAAAGTTCTGCGCGCCCTGCACGCGCAAATGCTTGCCCTCGAAGTTCACCGTCTCGCCGCGCAGCAGGTCGCGCCAGATCGTCAGGAATTCGTCGGCGGCTTCATAGCGCTCGTCGTGCGCGAGGAACACGCCGTCGGCCGCGAGTTCGGTGGCGTCGCCGCCCGGCACGACGTTGAGCAGCAAACGGCCGTTCAACGCCTGGTCGAGCGTGGCCGCCTGGCGCGCCGAAGCGGTGGGACCGCCGAGCGACGTGCGCAGCGCGACGAGCAGCTTGATGCGCTGCGTGACGGGCGCGAGGCTCGCCGCCGTCACCCACGGGTCGAGGCAGCTGCTGCCGGTGGGAATGAGGAGGCCGTCGTAGCCGAGCTCTTCGGCGGTCACGGCGATCTGGCGCATATACGCGTTGGTCGGCGCGCGGCCGAAATCGGATTTGCCGAGGTAGCGGGTGTCGCCGGAAGTCGGCAAGAACCAGAAGATATCGAGGCTCATCAGTGATCCTGCTGCGGGTAAATGAAGGCGCGGGTGAAGACTGGAAGCACGATGGCGCGCGGCGCAATCGCGTGACTATCGCCGCCCGTGCGTCGAACTGTGTCGCGCCCTCATTGAAACAGCCTGCAGCGTTTTCCCCTACCAGTTAATCTGCAATTGCATATGATGTATTCGGCTAAACGTCCGCATTTCCAACCCCTTTCGCGAGGAACCCAGCCATGGACACACGGACCGTCAAAATTCCCGGCCCCGATCATCCGATCACGGTCGAACCGGCGCGCACACACGTGGTGGTGACAGCAGGCGGCCGCGTGATCGCCGACACGCGCCGCGCGCTCACGCTGCGCGAGGCGAGCTATCCGGCCGTGTTCTACATACCGCGCGAGGACGCCGACATGTCGCTGCTCTCACGCACGGAACACAAGAGCTGGTGCCCGTACAAGGGCGAGGCTTCGTACTACTCGATCACGCCAGGCGGCGAGCGAGCCATAAACGCAATATGGACTTATGAAACGCCGCATGAAGCGGTGTCGGCAATCAAGGACCATCTTGCGTTCTACCCGGATCGTGTCGATTCGATCGAGACGTCCGACTGAGCGCCCTGCGCCGCCTTTCGATGCGTAACGTATCGCCAGGCGACGCGACATCTGCATCGTCGATGCCCACTCGGGCCCCAAGATGTGCCAGGATTCGGTAATTCGTGCGGCGCAGCCCGCCGCACCCCGCTCCCTTACATCCAACCGACATGCAACAAGGCACCCCGGCCACCGCGGCCAGTTTTGCCAACATGGGCGTCGATCTGCTCGACTTCTTCGACGTAACGCCCACTTCGCTGTGGCTCGAAGACTATAGCCAGCTGCGAGCGCTGTTCGACAGCTGGCGCGCACAAGGCGTGACCAGCCTGCGCCAGTTCCTCGAAGACGATCCGCGCCGCGTGGCCGAATGCTCAGCCTGCATTCGCGTGCTCAAGGTCAACCGCCATACGCTCGATCTTTACGGTGCGCGCGACTATGAAGAACTTGCCGCGCATCTTCCGCAGGTGCTGCGCGACGACATGTTCCAGGCACACGTCGGAGAGCTCGAGCAGATGTGGGCCGGGCACAGCACGTTCGAGAGCAAGAGCGTGAACTACACGCTGCGCGGCCGGCGCATGGACATCCTGTTGCGCGGCGTGATTCTGCCGGGCCACGAAGCCGACTGGAGCCGCGTGCTCGTGGCGATCGAAGATGTCTCGGCGCTCGAAGAAGCGCGCCATCGGGCGACGGTGAGCGAGCAATACGCGCTCGGCGTTTTCGAACACTCGCCGGTATCGCTGTGGGTCGAAAACTTCTCTGCCATTCGCGAGCTGCTCAACGAGGTCCGTGAGCAGGGCATCGTCGACTTTCGTACCTTTACCGACGTGCACCCCGAATTTGTCGAGCGCTGCATGAGCGAAATCCAGGTGCTCGACGTCAATCACTACACGCTGGGCATGTTTCGCGCACCGGACAAAGCCACGCTGCTCGCGCGCCTGCCCGAGGTGTTCCGCGACGAAATGCGCCCGCACTTTCGCGAGCAGCTGCTCGATCTCTGGGAAGGCCGCCTCTTTCAGCAGCGAGAGGTGGTGAACTACGCGCTCGACGGCAGCGAGGTCAACGTACACCTGCAGTTTTCCGTGTTCCCAGGCCACGAAGCGCAGTGGGACCTCGTGCTGCTCGCGCTCACCGACATCACGGCGCGCAAGAAAGCCGAGGCCTACCTCGAATTCCTCGGCAAGCACGACGTGCTCACGAAGCTCAAGAACCGCTCGTTCTATGTGGACGAACTCAACCGACTGCATCGCAAGGGGCCGTTCCCGGTGAGCGCGATCGTCGTCGATATGGACAATCTGAAGACGGTAAACGACCAGCTCGGCCACGCGGCCGGCGACGCGTTGCTGCGCCGCGCCGGTGAAGTGCTCGCGAAAGCGATCCAGAAGCCCTGGCAGGCTGCGCGCATTGGCGGCGACGAATTCGCCGTACTGATGCCTGGCGCCGATCTGCGCGATGCGGAAACCGTGGTGGACAGCATCAACAAACTGGTGGAGTTGAACAACCAGTTCTACGGCGGACCGAAGCTGAGCTTTTCAATGGGCTTTGCCAGCTGCGAGGAAGGCGAAAGCGTGGAAGCGATGCTGCGTGAAGCAGACGCGGCGATGTACGAGGCCAAGCGCCGCCGCAACGAAACGAGCCGCACGTCGCTGGAAACCGACGCGGCGCGTGATGCCTGAAGCCCGAGGCGCGCGAAAAGCTTCGGATACCGTAAGAAAAGCGGGGAAGAAAAAGCGGCCGGCATGTGAGCTTGCCGGCTTGCCGAAGGCCTTGCGCCCTCGTTTCACACACTCAGGCTAGCGGCGCGACGCCACCGGCCTGAGTGCGGGCTACCGTGCTGGCGTGATGCTGCGCCGCGCGCCAGCAAGCGAGCCAGCCGCGCGCGTCCGCCATGACGGCGACCTGGCATCACGACGCGTTGACGGCGTCCTTGAATGCCTTGCCAGCGGTGAACTTCACCGTCTTGGCGGCGGCAATCTGGATCTCCGCGCCCGTGGCAGGGTTGCGGCCCACGCGGGCGGCACGCTGGCCAGTCGAGAACGAGCCGAAGCCGACGAGTTGCACGGAGTCACCCGAGGTGACCGCACGCGTGACGACGTCAAGGATCGCGTCGATAGCTGCGCCCGTCGCTGCCTTGGTCTCGCCCGTGCTAGCGGCGACTGCGTCAATGAGTTCCTGTTTGTTCATCTGCTACCTGTGTTGAGTTGAGAAAACCTGCATACCCTACCTCACGCGGGCAAAACAGGCAAATCGCGTTGCATATGGAAACGCGCCGATCGCCCGCCCGGCACGTGTTTTGCCTCCCACGCGCATGACGGCGAAAGCCGAATCAATAGCACAACACGGCGTCAGTGTGTAGACAAAAACACGTTAAAAATTGGCAAAAATGCGCAAAAACGACATTGCGGCGGTTTAAAACGGGTTTATACAGGAATGGTTCGTGCAGATGGCCGCTGACGCATAGCGAAAACCGGGAGTATTTCCGGTTGTGACCGAGCCAGAAAAAAAATGCGCCGCCAGCCTGCTGTCACCCTCCTGGAAGCATCACTCGGGCGGCGTCTGGCGAGCCAGGCGGACTGGGGTCGACCGGGGCGAATGCATCAGCCGTCCTCCAGAATGCGGATCGCGGCGGCCCGAATCGCATCCTGTCTTTCAGTTGCGCAACGTAAGGCAGCGTGAACGCCTTTCGACTTTGGTGGCGTCTGCACCAAAGGAAATCTCGCTATCCATGGCTGTATTGATCAGTGATGCTGATTACCTATAGACTCGCCGCCTTCGATCGCGACAGCCGGGCTCAGGTGAAAACCCAAAGGACGCGCGCGGGCACATCGGCGAGATTGGCGTAGCGAAAGCGGCAACGCGCCGGCAACTGGAAGCTGTCGTTGGCCCGCAGCGTCACGGGTTCTTCGCTGTCCTCCACCCAGATCGTCAGCTCGCCGTCGAGCACGAAGCCGCCCTGCTCGTCGCTGTCGTCCACGGGGCGCTCGCCACTCGTCGCGCCGGGATCGAGCCGGCTCTCCAGCATCGAAAAACCCGACGACATGCTGGGCGAAACGAGCACGTCCGTGATGCCGCCGCCATAGTAGAGCGTGCGCCGCTCGCCTGGCCGCGTGACCCACGGCAGCTCGCGCGGCATGCTCACGCTATAGAAGTACGTGGTGGGCGTCTGCAGCGCCTCGCCGATGGACGTGAGATCCGCCACCGTGGGCCGCGAAAGCCCCCGCTCGACCTGCGAAAGAAAGCCCACCGAGCGGCCGATCTTTTGTGCGAGTTCGGCGAGCGTCACCTTCTTGTGCTTGCGCAGATCGCGAATGAGGATCGCGAGGCCTTCGATTTCGTCCTGCTGGTCCATGCGGTTCTCTCTGTCACACGACGTCGCGCAGGCGATACCACAGCTTGCCGAGCGCCTCGAGCGGCGCGGCGAAGCGCTCGCCGCCCGGAAAGCGCGGATTATGAATGCGCTCATAGAGCGAGAGCAAGTGCGGTTCGCCGAGGATGGCGTCGGCAACGGCGCGCGCCGCCGCGAGCGTAGGCAGAATGCCGTGCCCGGAAAAGCCCTGCAGCCAGTACCGATCGCGTTCGCGACCGACGTCGGGCGTGCGGCGGATGCTGATGTCGATATGGCCGCCCCACGCGTACTCGAATTCGATCCCGCGCAGCTGCGGAAACGCGCGCTCGAGACTCGGGCGGATCGCGGCGCCGATGTCCTTCGGGATGCCGCCAAGATATGTGCATGCGCCGCCAAAGAGCAGGCGATCGTCCGGGCTCAGGCGAAAGTAGTCAGGCACGAACTGATTGTCGATCACGCAACTGTTGCGCGGCAAAAGCGAGCGGGCAAGCGCAGGGTCGAGCCTGCACGTGGCGATCTGCCAGGTGCCCACAGGCAGCACGCGGCTTGCCAGATCGCTATCGAGCCGGTCGATGTAGGCGTTGCAGGCGAGCACCAGCGTGCCGGCGCGCACCGTGCCTTCCCGCGTGCTCGCCACGCAGCCGCCCGGCGTTTCGCGATACGCGAGCACCCGGCTTTGCTCGAAGATGGCGCCGCCCGCGCGCTCAATGGCGTCGGCGAGGCCGAGCGCCAGCTTGAGCGGATCGAGATGCCCCGCCTCGGGATCGTAGAGCGCCGCGCGATAACGGCGACTGCCGATCCACTCCGGCATCTCCGGCTCGCCAATGAGTCGCAGGCGTTCGTAGCCCCACTTGTGCGCGGCCTCGTCGCGCGCGGCTTCGAGCATGGCGACACGCGAGCGCCGCACCGCCGCCCACAGGCTGCCTGGCCGGTAGTCGATGTCGAAGCCGTGCCGCCCGGGCAATTCGCGCACTTCGGCGGCGGCCCAGCGCATGCTGTCCCACAGCTCGCGCGCCCCCGCCAGACCCAGCGCCTGCTCGAACGGCGGCATATCGCACGACCAGCCGAGCAGCGCTTGCCCGCCATTGCGGCCAGAGGCGGCCCAAGCCACGCGGCTCGCCTCGACGACCGCCACGCGGCGCCCGGCCAGCGCAAGCCGCAACGCCGTGTGCAAGCCGCTGAAGCCTGCCCCTACGACCAGCACGTCGGCGTGGTAATCGCCCGCCAGTGCGGGGCGCTCGGGCAGCGCGCCGCTCTGGGCGAAGCGACGTGCGTAATAGCTTTCAATATGACGGGTCGATTCGGCGAACATGGCACGTCTGTGAAATTTTTCATGTTAAATTTCATGAAAAACTAACACGAAAATTTCACACACGCAAATCGACGTATTCCCGGTGGCGACGCTCCCCGGAACCGGCGTACCCGAGATCAACATTTGTGCCCATCGGCTAAAGGCCCGGCTCACGGCGCGCGAGGAACGCATTGGCGCCCCATTGCAACGCACCGCACAGCAGCAGATACACGAACCCGACGAACAGGAAGATTTGCGCCGGGTACACCAGCAGACGGTTATTGAGCTGATTGGCGAGGAAGGTGAATTCGGGCACGCCGACGATATAGGCGAGCGACGTATCCTTGATCAACGACACCCACTGATTGACGAACGACGGCATCATCACCCGCACGGCTTGCGGCAGGATGACTTCGCGCAATGCCTGCCAGCGCGTCAAGCCAAGCGAAAGCGCTGCCTGCCGCTGCCCCGCGCCGATCGACGTGATGCCCGCATAAACCGAATGCGACAGATACGCGCCGCCGATCAGCGCGAGCGCGCACACGACCGTCGCAAGACCAGGAACGTCGACGTGCAGCAGGATCGGCATCAGGAAGAAGGTCCAGAAGATCAGCATCAACACGGGTATCGCGCGAAAGAATGCGACCACGGCGGTCAGCACGAGACGGACGACGCCGCGCGTCATGGCGAGCGCAACGCCGAGCGCGAATCCGGTCAGCGCTGCGAGCAGAGCCGACACCACCGAGAGCGCGATCGTCAGCGCAACGCCTCCCAGCGGTCCCGCCGGAAACGCGCCGATCATCAAATAGCGCAAAGCCGGTAACCACGCGAACTCGTTCACGCACGGCCTCGCTGCAAACCGTGCAGGCCGGCACGCTGCCAGAGCACCAGCGCGACTTCGATAACTGCGATGGCGAGCACATAGAATACGGTCGCTGTGCCGAATGCCTGAAAGGTCCTGAAGCTTTCGGTATCGACCTGCCGCGACATGTATGACAGCTCGCCCACCCCTATCGCCATCGTCAGCGACGAATTTTTGATCACGTTCATGTATTGGCCAGCGAGCGGCGGCGTGGCAATGCGCAACGCCTGTGGCAGGATCACGTAGCGCAGGATCGCGTAGCGGCGCATGCCAAGCGCCGCAGCCGCCTGCCACTGTGCGCGGTTCACGCCGCGCATGCCGGCCAGAAACTCTTCGCCGATGAACGCCGTGGTGTAGCAGGTCAATCCAACCCAGCCGGCGAACAGTTCGAAACTCGGCCAGCGCAGCGTAAGCGGCCCAAACGTCGCCAGGTGCGGCGTGTTAAGCCAGCTCATCCAGCCGGACGGCAGCACGGCCGCGACACCGAAATACCAGAACAGCAATTGAACGAGCAGAGGAGAATTGCGGAAGACGAACACGTAGAGCGCCGCCGCGCGCGCAATCGCGCGAGTGCGGGCCGTGCGCGCAACCGCGAGCAGAAAGCCCAGCGGCGTCGCGCACGACGCCGTGCAGGCAGAGAGCATCAGCGTGACGAAGAAACCTTGTTCGAGCCACGCGAGATACTTCGGGTCAAGCCAGTTATGCATGAATCAGGCGCCGCGCTCAGCTGTTCTTTTGCGGGTCGCCGATCTTGAAGAGACGGGGCAGCGGCGCCGCACTCTTCGGGCCGAACCACTTGTCGTAAATCTGCGCGGCCTCGCCGTCGCTCTCCAGGTGAGTCAGCGTGCTGTTCACCGCATCGAGCAGACGCGTCTCGCCTTTGGGTACGCCAACGCCTTCGTAGTCGTTCGAGATCGTGAACGGGGAAATCTCATAGCCCGCCTTGTCCGGCGCGCGTGCCAGCAGCGCGACGAGCTTCGGGCCGTCCTGCGTGATGGCTTGCACGTTGCCCGTACGCAGTGCGGCAAAAGCGAAAGGTGTGTCATCGTACGCGACGATGGTTGCACCCGGGAATTTCGCCCGCACCTGCTGTTCGTTGGTCGTGCCTTTATCCGCGCCGATACGCAGACTGTTGAGCTGTTCCGAAGACTTCAGCACGCCCTTCTTCGCAATGAACTGGGTGCCCGAAGCGAAGTATGGCGTGCTGAAATCGACTTCCTTCCTGCGATCGTCGGTAATCGTAAAGTTGGCGAATACCAGATCGACCTTTCCCGACTTCAGAAACGCAATGCGATTGGCGGGATTGGTGGGCTGAACTTCGAGCTTCACACCCAGGTTTTTTGCGACGGCGCGCGCATAGTCCACGTCGAGCCCAACGATCTGATTGTCTTTCGGATCGACGAAACCGAACGGCGGATTGCTGTCGAATGCAGCGACGCGCAACACGCCCGCCCGCTTGATGTCGTCCAGACGATCCGCATGCGCGGAAGTCGATGCCACGACCAGAAGTGCCGTCAACAGTGCGCCTGGCACCGCGCCCCAGATGCTGCTTTTCATTATCGGTTTTCCTTCTTTTCTCGTTGAGGTACGCAGCCTATCCGCATGACGGGTGCGAACGAACCAAGTTTTTTTCAGATCGAAAGCGCTGCTGGCGATATGGCCAACGGCACGCTGCAACTGTCGCTTATGCCTCGCTATAAGCGCCGAGATACAGCGATCCGATGGCCATACCCGCACCACCTGCCGCAAGTAATGTTGACGCATGCTTCCTTGCATGCGGCCTCGCACTGCAACTCTTGCCGGGAAAATCCATTCGATGCGGTAATGTCGACTATCGCCAATGCCGCCGACATGCATTTATTTCGCGCGCGAAAATTGAATGCGAATAGGTTCCCAGGTTCTTACAACTTAATGGGGTTATCACCCTTGACCTGGGTACATCGGCTGCTTAGCATCAACGTGGGACTTTGCATTGAGCTTTTTCATCGGCGGGTCGATGAGTCAGTTTCGGTCCTCAGCAAGGCTCGCTGCAAATCCCGGTTTGTCTGCATTTGGGGGACTTTTATGTCTTACCGCCGCTGGACGTCTCCTGCCGAGACCGCAGAATGGATCATCCTCGTCGGCGCGGCTTTCGCAGTGCTGGGCGGGTGGATACCCTGGATGGGCCACGCGCCTTATTACTTCGTCGCCGGCGTTGCACTGATCGGCGCTGGCATCCTCATGCTATGGAACCGCTCGGCGGGACTGTGGTGGTATTTCGGCATGTTCGTCGCCGCCCTGGGCTGGTCGATCTTCAAGGTTGGGCTGGATGGCTGGAGCCTGCTGCCGCGACTCTTCGTGCTCGCCCTGATCGGCATCGGGATAAGCCTCGTCATTATCACCGGCAGTTCGGCAGTCGGCCGGCCGCTACGCGTGGCGGCAATCATCACGGCTGTCTTCTACCTCGTCGCAATCGCCAGCATGCTCTGGTCCGCCATCGCCTGACCGGGACCGAGCGACTACCCGCAATCAAATCTTGCGGGCTCGGTAGTCGCCCGCGTTCGTCGTCGGTCGGATCTCCACCTGGTTGATCATTCAACCGACTAATCGAGCGGCAACTCATGCCGAAGGCCAGGCGAATTCATGCGATGGTGCGGTGCGTTTTACCGCACTTCCACATTCCTCTTACCGCGATTGCACCACGCATTAGTCGTCCGCCGCCAATTTCAAGCAATCGGAATACTTTCCCGCGCTGCGCGAGTTATTTCGATGGATCATATGGATATGCCTCCGATGATCATACGTATCTCTCGTTCGGAGTCCATAGCGATAAGGAAAATGTGAGATTGGCGCTCCACTGAATCGGACTACCGGGACAACATGATGCGAAACTCACCGACCGAGACTGCTTTCCTTCCCGACGTCACCGCCCGCGCGAACACGGGTAGTCTTCGCCACGAGATCCGCGTATGCAACACCCACGCGGACTTCCTGAAACTGCGCTCTTCCTGGGAGGCCGTCTGCACGACGTGTCCGGCGACACTCGAGTTTACCTATTGCGAACTTGCAGCCGCCAAGGCATTTGCGCGCGGCGCGGCGGTCAATGTCGCGCTCGTCTACGACGGCGCCGCGCTCGTCGCGCTCTGGCCGTTGTGCATTGCGCGCGAAGGCGCATGCCGGATCGCGCGCGCACTCGGCTGCGGAAGCAACGAGGAATATGGCGGCCCGCTCGTATCCGATCGAGGCGACGGGCGCTTCTATGACGCCGCCGTCGATGCGTTGCGCAGCGTCGACGCCGACGTGCTGGAGATACGCTTCGTCGAATGTAATGGCCCCCTTCACGAGGCGCTCTCGCGTGCGCCTCTGTCGTGGGTCTTACGCGCGCTTCCGGAACGCTGGCGCCTGCTGTCCGGGTACTCCATGGAGCTGTCCCGATTCCCCACCTTCGACGCCTTCATCGCGACGAGGCCCGACTCGCTGCGTCGCCCATTGCGACGTCTCGCAAGGCGGCTTTCGGAGGACGGCGCGGTGGAATATGGCTGGTGCAAGGACGTCGAAGACGCCCGAACGGTCCTCACATGGCTCTTTGCGACGAAGCGCAACTGGGTGTTATCTCGCGGCCTCGACGCGCCTTATCTGATGAACGACGACGTGCGCGACTTCTTCATCGAACTCGCCGGGCGGACCGATCTCGCTACGACTCCACTGGTCTCGTTCGTCAAACTGGACGGCATTCCCATTGCGGCATCCGTCAATCTGACCGGGCCGCGCAGGCTGGAGTATTTCATCACGACGTATGACGAGGCCTATGCCGCCCGCTCCGTCGGCAACCTGCTGGTCGACAGCATGGCGCGATGGGCGCTCGCGAACGGCCGTGATTTCGACTTCCGCCCATACTTCTCGAGCTACAAGGAGCGTTGGTCGAATCATAAGAGCTGGTACGAATCGCATTTCGTCGTACTCACATGGCGTGGCAGGCTCATTGAGTTTCCTCTTGCCGCGGAGCAGGCTCGGCGCGTATTGCGCAGAGCGCGCGAGTTTGCCATCGACCCGCTGCGCGCGAAGCTGCGCGCCCTCATGTCGGCGCGCTGAACGCCGCAATCCGTGGTCAGCCGTCCTGCCGGTTTGACCAGGCCTTGACGTAAGCCGGAGCCTCGCGCTCCGGCGTTGCGGTATCGGCTACGGGCGGCAACGGTGCGAGCGTCAACGGCAGCACACCTGCCCAGACAGGGCGATCCATGTCATCCTCGTCGTCCTTCGGGCCGCCCGTGCGGATCTTCGTCACGGACTCCGCGAGCGCAATGCGCATGACCGTGGTCGCTGCCAGTTCCTTGCGATTGCCCGCTCGCACTTCATGCCTGCGGCCCGGCGCGATGTGCTCCATGAAGGCATCGAGCACGGCAGCCTTGTGCTCTTCCGTCACCACCTCGAACACACCGTAAATCACGGCGGAACGATAGTTCATCGAATGGTTGAACGCCGAGCGCGCGAGCACGAGTCCATCGAGATGCGTGACGGTCACGCAAACCTCGGCGCCCTCGGCCGCCAGGCGCAGCATGCGGCTGCCGTTCGAACCGTGAATATAGAGATGATCGCCTTCGCGCCAGCATGCGGTGGGAATGCAATGCACGCCGTGCTCGTCGCTGAAGGCGACGTGGCAGACGTAGGCTTCGTCAAGAATCGCATGCAGCGTCGCCGCATCATAGTGCGCGCGCCGCGCGATCCGGCGCACACGTGTGCGTGGCGAAGGTGCTGCGCTGGTGTCGGCGGCAGGGTCGTTGACGGCATCGGCAAGGGACATCGTTTGGCTTCCTCGATGGTTCGGGTTGAGATGCCGCCTACGATAGACAAGCCGTGGCCCCATGGGTAGATCCAGACTCGCCTTGTGCGGTGGAGCCACAAATCTTCCCCAAAACACCTCATCGAGATTTGTCAGGAAAAAGCTGCAGGATCAAAAAATCTCCTGTACAATCCGGCCTCCTTGATTCCCCGATAGCTCAGTCGGTAGAGCGCCGGACTGTTAATCCGTAGGTCCCTGGTTCGAGCCCAGGTCGGGGAGCCAGACATGCGGGAGTAGCTCAGTTGGTAGAGCGCAACCTTGCCAAGGTTGAGGTCGCGAGTTCGAGACTCGTCTCCCGCTCCAGCATCCAGTCAGGCCATCCGCCTGCGATCAGCACCGCGTCCAAGCGCGCGTGCCCCTGCCTCGAGGCAGCGAAAACCGGAAGCACGCCCCTTTCCCCTCCAGCGAAGTCGCTTCGATCTGTCCGCCGTGCGCCTCGACAATCGACTTGCAGATCGACAGCCCCATCCCCATGCCCGCGTCTTTGGTAGTCGCGAGCGAGTCGAACAGATGGTGCGCGACCTTCGTGGCACCCGATACATAGGAATACCTTCGTCGTTCAGTGCACACTGAATAGCCGCAAGCGGATTACCATAATGGCCTCGCCGCACGACGGCAACGCACGAGATTCATAGAGGGCCTTTCGATGCATCAGCGGCTGTATGAGGCCCCTGCGCTGATTTATGTCCCGTCTTTCGCTTTCGCAACTTCTTGTCCGGTACGCATTCATTGCGTTCACGCTAGCGGCATTTGCCGCGGCGTTCGCATGGACCGCGGGCTGGATACACTGGCCCGGCGCTCAGGCCGCGCTCACGCCTGACCGGCTCATCGACGTCTTCGAACGCACAGCCGGCAAGCATCCCGGATTTCGCCGCAATCATGCGAAAGGCATCTGCGTGAGCGGCTATTTCGACAGCAACGGCAACGGCACGGCGCTTTCTCGCGCGAGCGTATTCGAGCGCGGACGCACGCCGTTGATTGGCCGCTTCTCCGCGCCCGGCGGCAATCCTGCTGAAGACGACGCGGACACGACCGTGCGCAGCTTTGCGCTGCGCTTCGCGATGCGCGACGGCGAGCAATGGCGCACTGGCATGAATTCCGCGCCCGTATTCGCGGTGCGCACGCCGCAAGCGGTTTACGAACTGCAAGAGGCAATGGAGCACGACACGCTCACAGGCCGTCCCGACCCCGCGAGACTCGACGCGTTCTTTGCGAGCCACCCCGAAACTCGCGCACTGCGCGACTGGCTCGCCGCGCATGCGCCGTCCTCCGCGTTCTATAACGCGAGCTATTACAGCATCGATGCGTTTCGCTTCACTGACGCAAGCGGCAACATGCGATTCGTGCGCTGGAGTGTCGTGCCCGATACGCCTTACGCGGCGCTGGACACCCGGAACTCGAATGCGAGAGACCCCGACTTTCTCGCGCACGACCTGAAAGTGCAATTGAAGTCGGCTCCCGTGCGCTGGCACCTCATGCTGACGCCCGCGGGCGCGGGCGACCCGGTGGACGATGCCACCCGGACCTGGCCCGCCGAACGCGAGCAGCACCGCGTCGATGCGGGTACCATCGTCATCGAGCATGCACAGTCGCAGATCGACGGCCCCTGCCGCGACATCAATTTCGACCCAACGGTGCTGCCGGTGGGCATTGCGCCCTCGGACGACCCGCTGCTCGCCGCGCGCGCGGCCGCTTACGCGGTGTCGTTCGACCGCCGCACGAGCGAAGAAGCGCACGCCCGCGTCAAAGCCCGCTGAAGGCGGCGCAAACGCAACCCAAACGCAACCCAAACGAAAGCATGGAATAAAGTCCAACGGCCAGGTGTTTCGTTTCTAGTTCACCAAAATGGCCCGAGCCGCGCGCCCTTGACCAGACGGTCGCACACGACCGCAGCGCACGCCAGTCCGGATTGAACGGGGATCGTGGAGAAAACCCTTCGATGAGCGGTACAGACTTACCGGGCATGCTACCCGCCATGATTCCGCGGCTGTGGGCGTTTGCGCTGCGCCTGTCCGGGGACCAGCACGACGCCGAAGACCTCGTGCAACGCGCCTGCCTGCGCGGGCTCGAACGCGCTCATCAGCTTCGACCCGACACGGCTCCCCTGAGCTGGATGTACTCCATCATGCATTCCACATGGATCAACGAACTTCGAGCCCGCAGCGTGCGCAAGCGCGCGAGCTTCGAATGGGACGACGATTTCCTCGAAAATCTCCCCGATCCCGTCGATAACGGCCCCGAAACACAACTCATGCACAGCCAGATCATCGAGGCAGTCGAGCGCCTGCCCGAAGCCCAGCGTGTGGTGATGCTGCTCGTCGCGGTCGAAGGCATGACGTACCAGCAGGCCGCCGACGTGCTCAAGGTACCCATCGGCACCGTGATGAGCCGGCTCTCGCGAGCGCGGCAATCGGTCGGCGCCATGTTCAGCGGTGCAGCGCCCAAGGCGCCGCCCGCCCCGCAGCAGAAGGACTCACTCGCATGATTGCCGACGACGCACAGTTACTCGCCTATGTGGACGGCCGCCTGTCGCCGGACGAGCGCGCCGCGATCGAAGCGCAGTTGCGCGAGTCCGCCGAGGCGCGCAAGAAGGTTACGCTGCTGCGCACCTCGCAGGTCGATTTCGCCGGCGCCTTCGCTCAGCAAACGCTGCCGCCCGTGCCCGAATCGCTGCGCATTGCCATCGAGGATAGGGTGCGCGCACAAACCGCACAAACCGGGCAACCCGCGCAACCGTCTTCGAGCGCAAACGACGCGGCGATACCAGCCGCGGAACAACACCCCCCCGCGCCCGTGAGATCGCGCCTGCGCCGTGTGCCGGTCTGGCTCGCGGCGGCCTGCGTGGCGGGCGCGTTCCTGGCCGGCCAGTTCGTGCGCTTCGATGCGCTGTTCGGGCCTGCGGGCCAGGGCTCCGGCGCCTCGCAACTCGCGAGCGCATCGGACCTGTCGCCGTGGGTGAAGGCGGCGGTCGGCTACCAGAAGCTCTATACGCGGGAGACCGTCGCCTACCGGCAGGACGATCCGGCGCTCGCCGCCAGGGTCGTCAACGACATCCGCCGCGACGACCGTCTCGCGCTGCGCGTGCCCGACCTGAGCAGCGCAGGGCTCACCTTCAAGTCGGTGCAGCGCCTGCGCTTTCACGACAAGCCGCTCGTGCAGATCGTTTATCTGCCGCGCAGCGGGCCGCCCATCGCGTTGTGCGTGATGAAGGACGCGCGCCCGGACGAAGCGGTCGCCTCGCGCACCGTCGATTCGATGGGCGTCACCACATGGCGGCAGAACGAGCTGACTTACGCGCTCATAGGCCAGCCGGGCGATGTCGATCTCGCCGCGCTCGGCAAGCGCATCTCCAACCTCGATACGGCCGCGCTATTCAGCGAGGCGCAGGAAGCCGTACCGCCGCATAACGGATAAGCGCCAAGGCCGGCGCGGAATAATTTCGACGCCGGGCTGTTGTGTTGAGGAACCCTCGATCAATGGCTCGGCATGATTCATCGATTGCACCTCTGGGCAGCGGGCATCGTCATCGCGGCGGCGCTTGCATCGCCTGCGCACGCCGCCTGGCGGCTCGCGAGCAGCGATGCACCCATCGGCGTCGTGCGCGGCGCGAGCGTGACTTCGGCAGCGGCGGGCGACACCTTGCGCGACGGCGATCTACTCGAATCGCGTGATGGCGTTGCGCATCTGCAGGACGAGCACGGCACGCTCGTCGCGCTCGGTCCGCGAACTCGCGCGATGCTCATGGCCGACGGACATGTCGCCTTGCTCAGCGGCTGGCTGAAGATCGCGGCTGCCGCGTGCGCAAGCGCGCCTTGTGCCCAGGTGCGCGTGGACACGGAACCCGGATCGCTCGATATTGGAGCGAGCGCGGCTGCGATCATCGCAGCGCCCGATAACACGCAAACGGTCAACGTATTCAGCGAAACCGGCACGCAGACCTTAGCGGCTAAGCCGCCCACGTCGCTACCAAACGGCCGTTTCGCGAGCATCGACAGCACGGGCCGTGTGCAAATATCGGCGCGCCCCACCGACGCTTTCGTCACGACCATGCCGGTCGCGTTTCGCGACGCCTTGCAGCCGCTCGCCGTCGCCAGGCCCGCACACATTGCGCCGCCCTCGCACGCCGCGACTTACGGCGACGTCGCGCGGTGGCTGGACAGCAAGCTGCCCGCGCGCAAGAGCTTTCCCGCACGCTTTCGCTCGCGTCTGACCGATCGTGCATTTCGCCACGATGTTCAAGCGCATCTGAATACCCTGCCCGACTGGCGCGCCCTGCTCTATCCGCCAGCGCGCCCGGGCCCGGGCGTTCACAACGTGCGCTATCCCTAAGGCTCGATCCTTCACTGCCATGAAGCCCGGACTCTCGCTCAGCGTCAAATTCAACCTGGTATTCCTGATCATCTTCGCGATCGCGCTGGTGGTCATCGGCGTGGTCTCCGACCGACTGCTGCAAAGGCAGGCGCTCGAAGAAACCGCGCACGACGCCAACATCCTCGCGAGCGCCGCATCGTCGATGCAGAGCTACACCGCGGCGCACGTCACGCCGTTGCTCGCCACGCAAATCAAGTACAGCTTCGTGCCCGAATCGATCCCCGCGTTTTCGGCTATCGAGATGCTCAAACTGCTGGGAAAGGACTTCCCGAACTTCTCGTACAACGCCACGATGCTCAACCCGACCAATCCGCGCGACCGCCCGACCGACTGGGAGACCGACGTCATCCGGCATCTGCACGATCATCCGGAACTCAAGGAACTGAGCGGCCAGCGCGACGCGCCAGGCGGCCGTTCGTTCTTCCTCGCGCGGCCCAGCAGCATTACCGACACTGCCTGCATGCAGTGCCATAGCACGCCGAACGCCGCGCCCGCGACGATGATCGAGAAGTACGGCACCTCGAACGGCTTCGGCTGGACCATGAACGAGGTGATCGGCGCGGAGTTCGTGTCCGTGCCGATGGCGCAGCCCATTGCGCGCGGGCGCGCCGTCTGGCGCACGTTCATGCTTTCGCTCACCGGCGTGTTCGCGGTCGTGCTGATCGTCATGAACGTGATGATGCACGTGCTGATCACGCGTCCCATTCGTGCGCTGTCTCGCGCCGCCGACGAAATGAGCCTCGGCAAGCTCGACGCGACCACGCTGCCAACGGGCGGATCGGACGAAATCGCCTCGCTTGCGGTGTCCTTCGGACGCATGCAGACCAGCCTCATCGAAGCGTTCCGCATTCTCGACGAAGAGCAGACGTAAGCGATGTCCCACTCCGCCGACATCCCCGCGACCTTCGACCGCTACGTGATCGAGCGCGTACTCGGGCGCGGCGCAATGGGCGTGGTGTATCTGGCGTTCGACCCGCGCATCGAGCGCAAGGTGGCGCTCAAGACTATTCAGCGGCCTGCGAACGGCGAAGCGGATCACGAACTCACCGCGCGCTTTCTGAACGAAGCGCGCGCCGCGGGACGTCTCGCCCATCCGCACATCGTTGCGGTGTACGACTATGGCGAAACGGGCGACACCGCCTTTATCACGATGGAATATGTGCGCGGCGAAACCCTCGCTGCGCATCTCGCGCAGCACGCGCGCGCGGGCACGCAGATGAATCCGCTGGCCGCCCTGCGCTGGTTCGCGCAGTTGCTCGACGCACTCGACTACGCGCACGGCGCAGGCATCGTTCACCGCGACGTCAAGCCCGCCAATCTGCTGATCTCGCCGCGCGGCGAATGCAAGGTCGCGGACTTCGGCATCGCGCAACTCGACACGTCCAAGCTCACGCAAACCGGCACGCTGCTCGGCACGCCGAGCTATATGTCGCCGGAGCAGTTCACCGGCGACGCTGTCGACGCACGCTCCGATCTCTTTAGCGCGGCAGTCGTGCTCTATGAAATGCTCACCGGCATATGCCCGTTCACGGGAACGGCGGGCGCCGTGATGCACAAGATTCTCGATGAGATGCCGCCTCCCCCTTCGGCGCTCGTGCCCGGCTTGCCTGCCTACGTTGACGAACTGGTGATGAAGGGCATGGAGAAGCGCCCGCAAGGGCGCTACGCCGGTGCGCGCGATTGGCGCGATACGCTGCTTGCGGCACTCGCTGCCGGCGTCCATGAGGATGCCGAACGAACGGTGCTTGTGCAGGCGGCTCTCGAATCGCCGTTTCCCGCGCCGCCAACGCGGACCCAACTCGATCCCCAACTCGTCGCGCATCTGGAGAAGCGCCTGGCGAGCCATGTCGGGCCCGTGGCGTCGTTGCTGGTACGGCGAGCGTGCGTAGGGGCGACGAACATCGATACGCTGCGCGAACGCCTGAGCGCCCACTTGCCCAACGACGATGCGCGACGCGACTTCGATTCGCTATTGATTCCGGTAGGCGCGGGCGCGCCGCGCACGATCGGCCCGCAGACAGTCAGCGCCGAAAGCGTGAACGAAGCCGCCTCGCGCCTCTCGACGCTGCTGGGCCCCGTCGCCCGTATCGTGGCGCGCCGCGCCGCCGATCGCGCCACCGATCTGCGCACTTTCCACACGCAACTGCTCGACGCGGTGCCGGAGCCGCACCGCGAAACGCTGCGTCGCGAATGGGATGTGGACAGCGACTAGCGTGCGATGTCGTACGCTTCGAGCAGGTCCAGGAACAAGCTCGGATCGAGCGCACCCTCGTGCCGATGCATCGCACTGCCTTCCTGAGTCCACCACAGGCTGGCGCCCTCGCACGATGCCAGTGCGACTGGCTGCTCGTGCAGCGTAGCAAGTTTCGACTCGAACGCCGTGAGCGAAAACGAAGGCGCCAGCGTCGAGAGGGCAAGCGCACATGCCTCGACGTGCCAGCGCGAATCGACGGCACGCGCTGCGCCTTCGATTTGCCGCGCGATCACGAATGGAAAATAGCGCCCCACGGCGTCGATGCCTGGCATGAGCACGCCGGTGCACGCGTAGTCGTCGATCACGGAGGGCGGAGCCGAAAAGCGCCACACGGGCATCTCCAGATAGCGCTCGAGCCAGCCTCCGGCATGGCGTTCGCGCGCGGCCAGCAGACCGCGTTGCAACCACGCGTCCCAACGGCCGACGAAAGCCGCGGAAAGGCCGCGTCCGACGAAATCGCCATGTGTGCGGACCTTGCCGTAAAAACCGGCGTCGATTCGAGATGCTGCGTTCATAGCGAGGCCGGGCAACGAAAGCCAGTGAGCACGCCCGCGCGCAACGGATTCTCCACGCTGCCGGCAACGAGCGCGAGCTTGACCTTGCCGTCGTCGAACGTCGCATTGAAATGATCGGCCTGTCCGGCCTGCTCGATACGCGCGGTGTCGAGCAGATGGAACAGCGCCCAGGGTCCGTCCGCGCGAGGCGGCGTCGTCGTCGCGGGATCGAGTTCGACATGCGCCTGCCCCGTGCCCTTCCCGCTCGGCCACTGGAAGGCGGCGGTGGCGTTGGGCGCATCGCTCGTCGCGCTCAGTTGGGTGCCGTCGACATCGAGCACGAAGCGCTTCAGCGAAGGATCGAGCGAAACCACTTTCGCCGAGAAATGCACGGACACGTCGTGGCCGCCGTCGCGAAACAAAGCATCCCGCAACGTCGCCGCACGCTGGAACGCCACCGGCACGTCGTCGGACATGCCGAGGGCTTTCGCTTCGGGCCGCCACTTCCACACCGCGCCGGACGTATCCACCCGATTCTGCAGATTCTTCTGGAAGAACGCGTCGATCAAGCCGCCGGGCGCCAGCACGCGCGCGAAGTCGTCGGGCGCGGCGTCGCGCGTCGAAGTCCTCACGAGCGGGTAACGGCCGTCGAGCGCCTGCTTGCACGCGGGCGCGACGGTCGTGGCCCAAAGCGTTTGCAATTGCGCGCGCTGGCCCTGGATCTGCACGGTATCGGCGTCGCCCGCTACGCCTTGCAGCACCGCCGCGAGCGGCGCGGGCGCGTTCTGCGAGAGCAGCTTCAGGCGGTCGAGCGGGCCCGTGGCGGGCGGCGGCAGCGACTGCCTGCGCGCCGTGTCTTCCGCCTGCAGGGTCGCTGCGGCGTCCTTGAGCGCGTTGATGTATTCGTCCAGCGCCGCGCCGGCTAGATCGTGCAGCGCCTGAAAATGCGTATCGACGGGTGTCGGCGCGGCAGGCTGCTCCGCTTCCGCGCCGATGCGCTTTTCGAGCGCGTCGAGCTTGCCGGGCGCGGCGGCAGGCGGCGTGAAGGTCGTTTCACGCGCGACGGCCTGAATCAGCGCGCGCAACGGCGAAGTCGCCGAGCCGAGCAGGTTCGCGATGCGCGCGCCCTGATCCGGCGCGCTGAACGGCACGACGGCGATATCGGCAAGCAGCGCGTCCCACTGGCGCATCGCCTCCTCGCTGTAGAGCCGCGTGAGCGCCGCGCGCAATGCGTCGGTGCTTTGCGCATCCGTATGCGTCTGGCCCGCGCCGAGCACCCAGTCGTCCTTCGACAGATTGGCGAGCGCCTCTTCGCGCAAGCGCACGAACGCGTCGAAGCCCGCACGCGTATAGGCGCCCTCTATGCCTTGCGTGAGCGGCGCGCCGCTCCGTCTCACGAACACGATCTGCCCGCTCGGCCCCGCCGCTTTCGCCACGGTGAAATCCGGCAGGCGCAGCTGCGCGAGTTGCTGATCGATACGGCCGTTCAGGCGCTGCGCGAGCGGCACGCGATTGAGCACGGCGCGCGCCTGCGCGATGAGGTTCTGATCGAGCGGCAAGTTCGAATCGAACTCGCCACGCCGGAACAGCGCCTGCAAATGCTGCTCGATGTCCGCGCGCTGCGCGTCGCTCGCATCTTTCATCGAACCCGTTCGCCAGGTACGCAGCGCCCAGACCTGCAGCGCGTCCGGGTCGAAATGCGTCGGGTCGCCCAGCATCAGGTACGCACGCAGGGCTTCATAGAGCGTGGCCGGGTCTTCCGTGTTGCCGCGGCGAAGCTCGTCCTCCATGCGTTGCACGACGATCGGCAGCAAGGTCTGCCGCAGCAGGCGCTGATACAGGCGCTGCGCTTCCAGGCCGAGCTTCTGGCGCTGATCGAGACCCAGGCCCGCCCACCACGGCGTGTCACGCGAAGCACGCTCCGCTTCGCCGCCGGGCAAATCGCGCGCGGCGTCGAGCAGCGGCAGGACCGCAAGCGGACTGTCGCCCGCACTGGTTTTCTTCGCAAGCTCGGCGAGCGCCGCGATCTGCTGACGGCTTTCATCGACGAAGCGGCGATTTGCGCGATCGCTCGCGATCAGGACGATCAGTCCAGCCGCCAGCAACACGGCGATGCCTGCGATTGCGGCCTGCTGAAAGCGCGTGCGCCTCCGCACCGCGCGCGGGTCGCTCCCCGCGATGCCCTGTTCGGCGAAGATCACGTCGCGCAGCAGCCGCTTGACGAAATACGCGCGGCCGCTCGAGGCGTCCGCCATCACGACCTCGCGGCTCAAGCCGAGCGATGCGGCCATCGCGCTCATCATGCGGTCGAGTGGACGTCCGCTCTGCGTGCCGCTCGTGAAGTACACGCCGCGCAGCGACGGCGCGCGTGCGAAACGAGACTCGCCGAATGCCTCTTCGAGAAACCGCCGCAACGCGCGCTCGATGCCCGCGAACTGCTGCGGGAAGGCATAGATCAGCGCGCGCCGCCGCGGGTCGGTTTCCTGCTGCATGCGTTGCAGCACGCGGCCTTGCAGTTGCGCGTGCAGCAAGCCGAACGCTTCGGAGAACCGCGCGAGCGGCGCACTGCCTTCGCCCGCCTCGTTCTCCGATGCGAGCGGAAACGTCATACCCCACACCTGCTCGCGCTCGTCGCGCCCAAAGTCGTCGAAATACTCGGAGAAGCCTGCAAGCATGTCGGTTTTCGTCACGACGACATACACCGGCAGATGCACACCGAGTTGCTGGTTCAGTTCGGAAAGGCGCTCGCGGATTGCGGCGGCATAGGTGGCGCGCGCGGCGTCGGACTGTTGCAGCAGATCGGCGGCCGAAACCACGGCCATCACGCCGTCGAGCGGACGGCGCGGCCGGTACTTGCGCAGCAGCCCGAGAAAGCCGAGCCATGCGCCGCGATCGGCCTGCTCGTGGCTGTCCTGCGTGGTGAAGCGGCCGGCAGTGTCGAGCAGCACGGCGTGGTCCGTGAACCACCAGTCGCAGTTGCGTGTGCCGCCCACGCCGCCCACCGCCTGCGCGCCGAGCCGGTCCGCGAGCGGGAAGCGCAGCCCCGAATGCGCGAGTGCGGTCGTCTTGCCCGCGCCCGGCGCGCCGACGAAGAGATACCACGGCAAGTCGTAGAGCGTTTCGCGGCGTGGAGCGAGCCACGCGAAGATGCGCCGCATGCCGCGCGCGCCGCCGGCAGGTGTGCGCGAGTCGCGCAGTGTCTTCAGCGCCGCTTCGAAGCGCGTGCGCAGCGCCGCGACGTCGGCGTCGGCGGCCTTGCGCGCGGGGTCCGGTGCGTGTTTCGCGGGGTCGAGCGCATCGGCAACGAGGCGCTGCACGAACGTCGAACTGGCGATGCGTGTTTTTGCAAACCGGACGCCCCAATATAGCGCCCAGCACGCGAGAATGAGCGCAATCACGCTCCAGCGCCTGGCGCTGCTCTCGAACGGCGCCGTGCCGTTGAACGCCACGAGCGGCCCTTCGAACCAGACCAGCGCACAAAGCGCGAGTACGCCCGCAAACGTGACGACAGCGGGCCTTTTGAACCCCTGGATCCACTTCATGGCGCGGCTCCCGGGGCAAGAATGGCGATCGTCACGCGGCGGTTGCGCGCGCGGCCCGTCGCGGTATCGTTCGATGCGACCGGCTCGGTATCGCCGCGGCCTTCGGCGCTCACGCGCGCAGGGTCCGCGAGATGTGCGGCGAGAATCGCGCGCACCGTCTCCGCGCGCGCCTGCGAGAGTGCGACGTTCGAGGGAAAGCGCGCCGACACGATGCGCTGATCGTCCGTGTGCCCGATCACGACGACATTGCCCGGCTTGTCCGCCAGCGCCTCGCCGATGCGCTGCACGAGCGGCACAAAATGCGGGTCGAGTTCGGCACTCCCGGATGCGAAGATTTGCGTGCCTTCGGCGCTGTTGTTGATGGTCACGGTTGTGCGGTCCCCCGATTCGCCCACCGTGACCAACCCTTGCGCGATCTCCGGCGCGAGAAAGCCATCGAGCGCCGACGCGAATTTCGGCGCGGCCTGCATCTTTGCCGCGAGTACGGGCGCAGGCGCCACGCGAATGCCGCGCATCGCCTCGAACACCGGGTCGGAGAACGCGTTGATGCGCAGCCCGAGCACGAGGCTCGTCGCCATCAACACGAGGGCCGCCAGCGCCAGCGCGACCCACAGCGGCACGAAACCCAGCGTGCGTTCGCGCGCGTGCTCCGCGGGTTGCCAGTGCGGCGACAGCGCGCGCTCGACCGGGCCGCGTTGCGCGCGGATCATCTGTTCAAGGCGTTCGCGAATCTCGTCGAGCTGCCGCTTGCCGCCTTCCATGAGCCGGTAGCGCCCGTCGAAGCCAAGCGCGAGCATCACATAGATCAGTTCGAGCAGGTCGATATCGGCAGCGGGGGTTTGCGCGAGCCGCTGCAACATGACGAAAAGCCGCTCGCCGCCGGAGGCCTCGTTGTGAAACGTCACGAGCAGGCTCCTGCGGCCCCAGACCCCTGCGCCCCATGGCGTCGCCGCAATGGCCTCGTCGATGAAGGTGCACAGGCAATAGCGCGCCGGGCCGAGCTGCGTGTCGGGCACGCCGAACGCTCGGCCGTCGGCCTCGAAGCGGCGCACCATCTGGATCAGTTGCGCGCGCAGCGCGTCGAGATCCGGATGGCTCGGCAGGCGGCGCAGCGGGAGCGCGAGTTCCAGCAGCGCATTGGCCGCCCGCAGCAGCGGGTTGCGCCCGGCGGCCGAGGCATCGAGCGGCGTGAGTGCCGGCTCGGCGGCTTGCGGCTTGGGCTGCGGCGTGGCCTGCGCTTCGGCGCCGCCTGTGCGTTCGCGCTTGCGCCCCGGCATCGGCATGCGGATCGTGCGCGCCGCGTCGAGATAGTCCGCGTCGTCGAGCGGTGCGTTTGTGCTATCGGTCATGGAAAGAGGTCCTCCACGCATGACTTCAATGACGGATGGCCCAGAGTTCCATCGTGAGCCCGGGAAACTCGCCCGCCACGTGCAGCGCCATGCCCGCCGAAGCGGCAAGCGTTGCCCACGCTTCGTCCTGGTCGTCGAGTTCGAAATAGCTGTAGCCCGCGTGGAACGGCAACTGGCGCGGCGCGACCGCCAGCGCGCGCAACGCGATGCCAGGCAGCTGCAGGTTCACGAGATCGCGGATCTTTTCGATGCTGCCGATCTTCACCTGGCTTGTGAACGCGGAAATCAGCGTGCCGGCCGGCACCTGCGCCCGCACCGCGAGCACGAAGGTCGCGCCGGCAAAGAGCGTGCGGTCCGCAACGCGCGCCACCCGCAATCCATACTTGCGTTCTTCGAGCGCAATCGCCACGACCTGTGGATCGGCGACGCGCGACAGCGCGAGCCGCAGCGCATCGATCACGGGTTCGAAGGTCTCCTTCAGCCGGTCGTGCCGGTATGCTGCGAACGTCGGTGGCCGCCGCCCAGTCTGGCTGAACGTAGCAAGCTCGCCCGCCAGCGCGATGCACGACTGATAGAACGCTTCGGGATGCAAACCATCCATGGCATTGAAGTGAGTGACGAGCGGCTGCGCGCGATTGACGATCTGCAGCAGCAGGAAATCGGCGATTTCGGCCATACCCGCGCCGTCGGGCTGGGCGAGACGTCCGGCGAGCGCTTCGCCGCGCTGCTGAAGCAGGCCGCCCAGCTCGGTCGAGAAGCGCGCGAGGCGCCCCGCCACGCGATAGTCGAGGCACGGCGCGCAATAGTCGTCGTCGAGCACGACGCGGCCGTCGCTGCGGCGCTCGATCACGTGCGCCACACCCGCGCACGCATGCGCGTTGGCAACCTCGGGCGCGAGCGCGAGGCGCAGGCGCAGCTTGCCGATCTGCAGCAACGTGCTGGGCGCGTCGGCGTCGTTGCTGTCGTGCACTTCGAAGTCCCCCGCGCCGTAACGCGCGAGATCGTCGGCGTGCCCGTCGCCGCCCGATTCGGGCGCGCCGGCGCGGCGAACCGGCAGCGCGAGCATGACGGTCACGTTCGCGGCGTTTTCCGGGATGTCGAGCGGCTCGGGCAGATCGTCGTCTGCGGGCAGGTTGAACGGCGTGCCGTCGGGCAGCACGCCTGCCGCCGCGCGCAACGCCAGCTTGCCGAGCTTGAGCAGCGCCTCGTCGATCTCCAGCGTCGTAAAGCCCCAGCCATAGGCGCGCAGGCCGTTCACGCGGCCCGCGAGCAGCGCCTCGACGTGCCGGTCGTGCTGCTGGAGATGCTGCGGCTGAAGGAACATGCCCTCCGACCAGATGACTTTGTTGTTCCAGTACATGCTGTGACTCAATCCTTGGGAAATTGCAACGCGTCGATCTGCGCCTGATAGGCTCGATTGAACGGTTCGCCGAAGCGTTGCTGGAAGTCGTCGCCCGCGTCGCGCGACACGTGCTCCCACGTCTTCACGAAGCGCAGCCACAGGCGCGCCCGGCGATTGCCGACGAGCGCCTCGAGGCCGGAGGGCGCGTCGAGCGAGCCCTCGATCGCGTCTGGGTCGAGGCGCGCCATGGCGTCGTCGAACGCGGCGCGCATGCCGGCGACGAGTGCGAGTTCGTGCGCCTGGATATCGCGGTACGCGGCGCGCAAGGCTTCGTCCGGCGCAAGATAGCCGCGACCGCGCGCGCCGAGCATTTGCGTCAAGGCGCGGTCTGCGTCGGGAAAGAATTTGAGCGGGTTGTTGTCGCGCGCCTCGATCATCGTCATCGCCATGCGGGCCTCGCGGCGCGCCATCGCGCGCGAGCGCAGCACGCTCATCGTGCCCTGCGTGGCTTCGCGCAACAGCGCGCCGGCGAGGCGCGCGACCTCCGGCGCGCTGAGGTGGGCGACATCGGCGGACGCGATGCCGAGACCCTCCAGCAGTGCGTCCAGCACTGCCGAATCGTCCGCGCGAGGGGCTGCGGGGCGGGTCTCCGGTGCCGCCGCGCGCGCCGCGTCCAACCGGTGCGCCGGTATGGCAGTCACGGCTTTTTCTGGCGAGACGTGCTCGAAACTGCGTAACGGCGCGGCCGGTTCGCGCTCCGCCGGCGCGGGGGCGTCGCGTAACGGGTCGGCGGAGCCCAGCACGTCCATTAGCGCCTGATTCGCTTCGCCGCCGAAATGGCCCGGTTCGCGCAGTAATGGCGTCGCGGCGAGCGGGTCGGGCGTGAACGGCGTTTCGTCGCGCACAGGCTGCGGCGCAGCGCAAGCGCGGGGCGCGTCCCAGTCGTCGGGGATGAGCGGCGCGCTCGGCGGCGCCTCGAACTCCGGCGTGCCCGGCAGGCTCGCTGCGGGTAGCCGCGCAGGCGGCGTGGCTTGCGTCATCAGCGTTTGATCGAATGGCGCCCGGCTTTCCTCGTCCTTTTCGATGGAAACCGCAAGCGTATAAGCGCCAATCCGGATCTGGTCGCCATCGGACAACACGGCCTCGTGCGCGCCGTTCAGCGCCTCGCCATTCAGCAGTGTCGGATTGCTTCCGGCATCGATTAGCACATAGATGCCGTCACGGCGCTCGATACTCGCCTGCATGCGCGAAATACCGCGCTGCGCGTCGCTCAGCACCAGCGTGCTCTCCGGCGCGCGGCCAATCGTTGCGCGATCGTCGATCTCCATCGTGCGTGGCGCGGCGTGCTCACCGGCTTCGCCGCCCTCAACAGTCAACGTCAATCTCACGGAGCCTCCTGATTGCGAATCTTGCTCGTGCCGTCGTCGGCGTCGCGGGGCGGCGTTGGCGGCGCGGGGGCCACGGAAAGCGACACCGGCGGCACGCCCGGGCCGAGCGGAATCGGGAAGCTCGACATCTCGATCGTTTCCGGACCGATGAGGATGTACGACGCTCCCGCACGCAGCGCGATGGTTGCGCTCGCCTCGATTTCCACCGCCGCGCCCGCCTTGATGTGCACGGCTGCGCCCGCGTCGAGCGAATACACCTCGCCCACGAACTGCTCGTGCGTCGTCATGCTGGCGGCCGAGACGGGGCCAACCACGCGCGACGTGCTGCTGCCCAGTACCGAATCGTTACGTGCGCCGCGCGTCTCGCGAAACTCCTCGCCGCCGATGCACAGATGCCGTTCGCCGGTGACGTTCATCAGCGCGTCGTGCTTGACCCACGTTTCGTGATCGCGCTCGGCGTGAAAGAACATTTGTTCGCCGCCCTTGCGGTCGTCGAGGCGGACTTCGTTGTAGCCGTTGCCGCCCTTCGTCGACTGACTCTTGAGCGTGGACACCGCGCTTTGCGCGGGCAGGTCGTACGGCGGCATGTTGGTCGAGTTGTAGACCGCGCCGACGATCACTGGCCGGTCGGGATCGCCTTCGATGAAATCCACCAGCACCTCCTGGCCGATGCGCGGCAGGCACATCGCCCCCCAGCGCCGGTTCGCCCAGCCCTGCGCCACGCGCACCCAGCAGCGATCGAGCCGATCCGCGCCGCCTGCCTGCGAAAGCTGCTCCCAATGGAACTGCACTTTCACGCGCCCGTATTTGTCTGTGAGAATCTCTTCGCCCGGCGGGCCGATCACGACCGCCGTCTGCGGTCCCGCCGCGCGAGGAACGGGCGTGATGCGCAGCGAACGGAACGTGTTGTCGCTGCGAATCGCAGTGAAACGACAATCGAACATCGGCTGTGTGGGATCGCTCGTGGATACATAGGCATCCGATACGATTTCGGCCTGATTCTCGATCACGAGATACTGACGGTTCTGCGCGCCACCCGGATGTTCGCGCAGCCGGAACAAGCCGCCCGCTGCGATGCCGCGTGAGGTGGCGCGCCCTTCCATCGCGTCGTTCTGCGTTTGATGGATCTCCACGTTGATGCGCGCGAGGCGCTCGCCGTCGCCCGCTTTCAGATGCCCGCTCAGATGCTCCTGCATCAAATACCGCGGCGGATCGTAGGGTGCGCTGCGTGTCGCGCGCGAAACGAGTCCTTCGCTGTTGCTCACCGAGGCCTTTTCGAAGTCGTAGTCGTTGACTTCGTAGCGCCCCGTTTCGAGCGTCGCGCCCGCATGCCAGCGGTAGACGCATTCTTCATCGGGTTCCGGCGTGTCCCAGCCCTGAAACGGCACCGACTCATAGTGCGCGATGGGCCGATGCTCCGCGCCGGAATCGGCCAGCACGAGCGTATGCTTGCCGCCTGCGTGCTCGAAGAAGTAATGCATGCCTTCGCGCTCCATGAGGCGGCTCACGAAGTCGAAATCCGTTTCGCGGTACTGCACGCAATGGTCGAGCGCCGGATAGCTCGCCGTACATGCGTTGCGAAAGTCGATGTCGTACGACTCCAGCACTTGCGCAACGATTTGCGGTGCCGTGCGCTGATGAAAGAAGCGCCGGTGCGAGGCGCGCGTGAGCAACCACAGGCGCGGATGCACGACCGCCTCATAGCGCGCCATGCGATTTTTCGTGGTGTCGCCGGGTGCGAGCAGACGCAGCGTCGTGACAATGCCGTTGAACTCGCGCGACCCGCCCGCTGGATAATCGAGCGTCACAGAAAGGTTCTGCCCGAGCACCGCGCCCGGGTCGATATCGTTGTGAAGGCTCAGGAACGCGATCTCGAAGCGGCTCAGGCGTCCCAGCGCCTCGCTCGCCGACATACGCAGAAACACCGCGTCGTCGCCGAGCGCCGCACAGGTCATACGCACATGGCGACTAGTCGAAGGCATAGCTGAACTCCTCGTTCTCGACGCTCACATGCACACGCGCAAGCGTCTTTCCGTCCATCACGCGCGAAAGGAACGCCGTGCTGATGCGCGGCAGCACGCTGTTGGTGAGGATCGCGTCGATCATGCGGCCGCCGCTTTCCATGCGCGTGCAACGCTGTGCGATCTGCGTCACCACGGTCTCGTCATAGGTGAACGGCACGCCGTGCGTGAGCGTCACACGCTCGGCCACGCGGCCGAGTTGCAGCCGGATGATGGCGCTCAGCATCTCATTGGAGAGCGGGTAATACGGAATGGTCACCATGCGTCCGAGCAACGCGGCCGGGAACGTCTCCAGCAATTGCGTGTGGAGCTCGCGTTCAATCACCTCCATCGGTGGGCTCGTTCGTGGATCGCGGCACAACTGCGCAACGCATTCGGTGCCCGCATTGGTCGTGAGCAGAATGAGCGTATTGCGGAAATCGATGGAACGGCCTTCGCTGTCGTCCATCCGGCCTTTGTCGAAAACCTGGAAAAACAGCTCGTGCACGTCGGGATGCGCCTTCTCCACTTCGTCGAGCAGCACGACGCTGTGCGGCCGCCGGCGCACCGCTTCGGTCAGCACGCCGCCTTCGCCGAAGCCCACGTAGCCCGGCGGCGCGCCCTTGAGCAGCGACACCGTGTGCGCTTCCTGATACTCGCTCATGTTGATGGCAATGAGGTTTTGCTCGCCGCCATAGAGTGCCTCGGCAAGCGCGAGCGCCGTCTCGGTCTTGCCCACGCCCGAGGTGCCCGCGAGCAAAAACACGCCAACCGGCTTATTCGGATCGTCGAGGCCTGCGCGCGAAGTCTGCACGCGCCGCGCGATCATTTGCGTGGCATGCTGCTGGCCGATGATGCGGCGGTCGAGCACCTCGTTCAGCCGCAATACATTGCAGATCTCGTTCTTCAGCATGTTGAGCACGGGCACGCCGGTCCAGTCCTGCACGACCGCGGCCACGGCATGACGGTCCACGCCTGGCAGCACGAGCGGCGCGTCGCCCTGATGCTCGGCGAGTTGCGCCTGGCGTTCGCGCAACGCGGCAAGATCGGCGTCCGGGGCGCCTTCCCGCAGCGCCTGGCGGCGCGCGAGGATGTCTTCGACCATCTCGCGCTCCACATTCCAGCGCGCGTGCAGATCGGCAAGGCGCGCGGTCTCGGTTTGCAATGCCGCCGCCGCGGCTTCGCGACGTGCCGCCGTATCGACGCCGATCGCCGCCTCGCGCCCGATCACCTCCAGCTCCGTGTTGAGCGCATCGATGCGCCGTTGCGCGTCGTCGACGGCCGGCGGCGTGGCGTGCTGGCTCACCGCAACGCGTGCGCATGCGGTATCGAGCAGGCTCACCGACTTGTCCGGCAACTGCCGCGCGGGCAGATAGCGATGCGAGAGTTTCACCGCCGCCTCGATTGCCTCGTCGAGCACCTGCACGCCGTGATGCGTTTCCAGCGCGGCAGCGAGTCCCCGCATCATCGTCACGGCACGCGCCTCCTCGGGCTCGTGGACCTGCACGACCTGAAAGCGCCGCGTGAGCGCCGGATCTTTCTCGATGTGCCTGCGGTACTCCGACCACGTCGTTGCTGCGATGGTGCGCACACTCCCGCGTGCAAGCGCGGGCTTGAGCAGATTCGCCGCGTCGCCGGTGCCCGCCGCGCCGCCCGCGCCGATCAGCGTGTGCGCCTCGTCGATGAAGAGGATGATGGGATGGAACGCCGCCTGCACGGCTTCCAGCACCTGACGCAACCGCGCTTCGAATTCGCCTTTCACGCCCGCTCCGGCCTGCAGCAGTGCGACGTCGAGCGCCCGCAGGCTCACGTCGCGCAGCGCGGGCGGCACGTCGCCCGCCGCGATGCGCAGTGCGAGGCCTTCGACCACGGCCGTCTTGCCGACCCCTGCCTCGCCGGTGAGGATCGGATTGTTCTGCCTGCGCCGCATGAGGATGTCGACGACCTGGCGAATCTCCGCATCGCGGCCCACCACGGGATCGAGCCGGCCTTCACGCGCCTGGGCCGTGAGATCGACGGTGAAGCGCTGCAACGCGTCGTCGGTGCGATGCGGCGTGTCGGGCTCCTGCGTCACGACAGGCGCCTGCGTCGATGCTTCCGGCGAACCGTCGAGCACATCGGCGAAGTTGGCGACGAGGTCATCCAGCTTCACGCGATCGAACTCGCGCGAAATACCGCGCAATGCGTTGCGCAGCACGGGCGTCTGCAACACGCCGACGAGCACATGCGCGCTGCGCACCTTCTGCGCGTCGAAGAGCAGCGAAGCATAGACCCAGCCGCGCTCCACGGCCTCTTCCAGCTGCGATGAAATATCGCTGACCGAGGCCGCCCCGCGCGGCAGTCGGTCGAGCGCATCGGTCAGATCGCGCGCGAGCGCCGCGGGTTCGAAGTGGGCGTGCCGGATGACGCGGTGCAGATCCGAATCGGGCAACTGCAGCATCTGATGCAGCCAGTGCGCAAGCTCGACATACGCATTGCCGCGCAAGCGGCAGAACGTGGTCGCACTCTCCATCGCGCCGAAGCTGAGCGTATCGAGTTTGCCGAACATGACGGCGCGGCTGATGTCTGCCATTGCACTAGTCCTTTGCATGAGATGGGATCAACGGACGAAGCTCGAGTTGCGTCGCGTCGGCCGTGGCGGCGCGCGCGTGCAGCCAGGTCGTGTAGCCGAGGCGCTGCTTGCGCCCCAATGCGAGACGCGGCACCTCTGCGCGCCGCAATTGCAGGTTCACGTCCCATTCGAATGGGTCGCGCAGGTATAGACGCACCCAGTCGGCGAGCCGCGCGAGGCTCGTACCGCCCGGCAGGAAGCGCTCGTAATCGCTCAGCGAAAGCGGTCCGAGCACGACGCGGAACTTGTGCTGCCGATCGAACACGCGGCCCCCAAGCATCGTGCCGACACCCATGAGGGCGTTTTCATCGCGCGCACCGAGGTGCGTCAGCGCAGCTTCGGGCAGCTTCATCCAGTGCCCCACGTTCTGCACGACTTCCACTGGCAAGCCAAAAAAGCGCGACAGCACGATCCGCAAACCCGCTGCGTGGCGCGTGGGCCCCGCGAGCAGCCCCGCGAAATGCAGCTTGGCGAAATCGGGGACGCTGTCGCGGTTGCGCAGCGCCGCTTCGTTGAGCCCGAACACGGTGCCCACGTATGCGGAGAATCGATCGTTGTCGTCGCGATCGAGACTGACCACCGGCTGCGCCGTGGCCCACGCGCGATAGAACAGCGAGGCCATGCGGTGATGAAACACGTCGAGAAAGCGCGCGAAAGTCGGATCGCCCGCGTTACGCGCGCGATGACGCACGTATTCGGTCAGATGCGTGGGCATCGGGCCATTCGGGCCAAGCAGACCGAAGAAGTTCAGGGCGAGCTTCGGCGCGGCGTCCTGCTTGCTGGCGAAATGGCGTAACGCAGTCGGAAAGAAGATCAATTCGGGTTCCTGACCGAATCGCACTGCGTCGTCACGCGGGCGCAGCGAAGCGCCCACGCGCGGCAACCCGCTATGCGCACATTCCACCAGCCGCACGGCCTGAAAGAAGTCGAAGCGGTTCGCATCGGCAGAGAAGCGCTCGAATAGCATCACAGCGTCCGGCATTGCCCGCTCCCCGGCGCCCAGCGCATGATTTCACCGCGAGTGGTCGAGGACACGCAGGTTTCGGTAAACGAATTCATCGACACGTATTGCTCGAAAAAGCGCGCGAGCACCGCACCGAACAGAAACGCGCTCGCACCTTCGAAACCGTTCTCGTCGAGCAGCACATCGAGCGCGAGGCCGCGGCCGAACACGATCGGCCCGCGCGACGGCAAGCGGCGCGTGACTGCGCGCGAGCCGATGGAGCGCAGACCTTCGATCTGCCGCGCGGCCGCGCCGTCGCCTTCGGGCGCGTAGAGCGCGAGCAAGTCGCGCATGGCGCGCGCGCCGCTCCCGTCCGCGTCGTCCACGAGCGACGCATAGTTGAGCGACAGGTGACTCAAGAGACGCCACGCCACTGCACCTTGCGCATAGGACGGCAATGGGCGGCTCGGGCCGGCGACACAGCGCACGCCGGATACCGGCGCTTCCAGCTCCAGAGTGAAGTCGGTTTCGCCCCGCCCGAGCGGCATCGTCAGCGTGAGGTCGCGGTTGGTGCACAGCACGCTCACGCCGAGTTGATGCAGATCGCCGGGATACGGCGCTTCGTGCGTATCCACCAGGGCGATCCAGGTTTCGCTGCCCGAATACGACGAACGCGTGCCGCGCTCCTGCTCGCGGGCGGATGGCAGACGTTTCTCGCGCCGCACCTGATAAAACGCCGTGTCGGGTTCGCCTGCGCCCAGATCGCGCATTCGGTAGAACGGCTGAAATTCGATCGGCGCACCGCCGCCCGAGCGATGGCCCGTCACGCTTTGCACGCGATAGACCTCGAAGTCGCGCGGACGCGTGCGGTCCGCCACCACATGATGTTCGAACTGCTCACCCGTCACCGCGATGCGATCGGCGCGGCGCGCAAAGAGATTGATGGCGGGCGTGCAATGCAGCGCGAAGTTTTCGTGGTCGACCCGTTGTTCGAGTGTGGTATCGCCCTTCGAAAGCAGTACCACAAGCTCGATTTCGTCGCTTTCGCAACGAGCGAAATGCGAGCGCAATCCATCGATGCCGATGAACATGAAGCGCTGGGAAAATGCGAAATACTCTTGCAGCAGCCGATAGCCGGGAAACGATTGATCGCTCACGGGCAGCAGGGCTTCTTCGTCGGAGAAGCCGAGCGGGCGCAGCGACGAAGGCGACAGCACGCCACCGGATGTCGCGATGCCAAGCGTCGAGCCGACCAGCAGTTCAAAAAGTTTCGCCGCCGCGCCGTCGCTGCCGCGCAGGTAGATGGGCAGATGATCGATCGTCAGATCGCCGATGGTGCGCTCGCCGAGCGCGCGCAACTTGAGGCGCAAGCCTGCCTTCACGCCGCGCGGCACGGCGGCGACGCCGGGCAGCGCGCCGGTGTGAGTGAAAAGCCGCGCCTCCACCAGTTCGAGCGGAGACAAAGTCAGCGCGTGCGCTGTGCGGAACTCGCAGCGCGTCGCACGTTCGCCGTCGAACCGACCCTGCAGGGCCGTACCGCGCGGCACGGCAACGCCGTCCGCCAGTGCGGGGTGAGTCTTGTCGGGCTGCAGTTGCACGACCGTCATCGCGGGCGTCGGCGCGAGATAGTGCGGATACACCAGTTCGGCGAGATGCTGCGTGAAGCGCGGAAACTCCGCATCGATTTTCATCTGCACGCGCGCGGCCAGAAAGCCGAACCCTTCGAGCAAACGCTCCACATACGGATCGGCGCAGTCGAAACCTTCGAGGCCCAGCCGCCCCGCGATCTTCGGAAACGCCTTGGCGAACTCGCCACCCATCTCGCGAACGTGCTGCAATTCGCGGCTGTAGTACTGGAGGAAGTCGGGGTTCATCTGGGCGTCACCTCTTCGTACACGTTTGCCTTGCCGGCTTCCAGATCGAGTTCCGTGCGCAAATAAAGCCGCTCGGGTACAGGGTGCGCATGGAGATCGCCTTCGACGATGAACGCCAGCGCGTTGTGTGCGATATCCACCCCACCGGACTCAATGGCGCGCACGCGCAGGGTGCCGCGCACGATGCGCGGCTCGAATGCGCCGATCGCCTCGGCAATCAGCCGTTCGATCCGACTGAGCTCCACGTCCGACGCGCTCTTGCCCGCCAGCTCCGCGAAGCCGAAGTTGAGCACCGAGTCGGCCACGCACGGATAGCGCGCGATCTCCTGCGCCGACGCGATGCCCCGCGCATTGAGGAGCCAACCGATATCGCGCATGACGCTCAGGCGCTGCGCGCGCGCCGAGCTGGCGCGATGCTCGCGGACTTCGCTCGTGGCTTCGGGCGCGTGGTCGGTCAGCCGCTCCAGCAGCGAGGGCTGCACGCGCTCCGCGTTTCTCGTGCGCATGATCCGCTTACGCCGTTGCGCTGGCCGGAATGTTCCACTTGCACTCGACTACGCCGCCGAGCGCCGAGCCGGTGGTCGGATCCTGCTGCTGGTAGGTCACGTGGAATTTCTCGAAGTTGAGCGTCACCGTTTCGGTGAAGCGGTCTTCGCCGTCCGATCCGCCTGTCGCGTAGTTCGTGACGAGCACTTTTTCCAGATCGATCGTGTAGTACTCCAACGGTTTGGTGCCGCCCGCCTTGCGCACGGTGAGTTTTCCGGTGGGGAAATGCTTGCCCGTCACGCAGGCGGTCATGATGGCCGGCGTGGCGTGGTCCGTGTACTTGGTGATCGAGAGATCGTGCACATCGACCTTGCCGCCGCCACCGCCCGTGCCGAGGTGCATCGTGCCGGACTGGTCCATGCTCCAGCTCCACGAGAGCACGTCGATTTCGTCCTTGTGAGTCTGATCCAGCGACTCGCCCGTGACCGTGCCAAGTTTCAGAAAAATATCGACTGCCATTTGGATTCCTTATTGATCAGGTTCGTACAAGTTTGAAAAACCGTCGCGGCTCAGGCCGCTTTGGTCGACGGCAGCCGGGAAACGAGCCGCAACGAGACGGTCAGGCCTTCGAGCTGATAATGCGGACGCAGGTAGAACTTCGACGTGTAGTAGCCCGGATTGCCCTCCACTTCCTCGACCACGACTTCCGCCGCCGCGAGCGGCCGGCGCGACTTGGTCTCTTCCGACGAGTTGGCCGGGTCGCCGTCCACGTACTGAAGAATCCAGTCCTGCAACCAACGCTGCATGTCGTCCTTCTCCTTGAAGCTGCCGAGCTTGTCGCGCGCAATGCACTTGAGGTAGTGCGCGAAACGGCTGCAGGCGAACAGATAAGGCAGGCGCGCGGCGAGGTTGGCGTTCGCCGTGGCGTCCGGGTCTTCGTATTCGATCGGCTTGTTGAGCGACTGCGCGCCGATGAATGCCGCAATATCCGAATTCTTCTTGTGGACGAGCGGCATGAAACCGTTCTTCGCCAGTTCGGCTTCGCGGCGGTCGCTGATGGCGATTTCCGTCGGGCACTTCATGTCGACGCCGCCGTCGTCGGTCGGAAACGCGTGGACCGGCAGATCCTCCACCACCCCGCCCGACTCGATGCCGCGAATGCGCGAGCACCATCCCCACGTCTTGAACGAGCGATTGATGTTCACGGCCATCGCGTAGGCCGCATTGGCCCACGCGTATTTCGACGCGTCCGCGCCCGCGGTGTCTTCCTCGAAATCGAATTCGTCCACGGGGCTCGTTTTCGCGCCATAGGGCGTGCGCGCGAGAAAGCGCGGCATGGCGAGGCCGATATAGCGCGAGTCTTCGGAATCGCGCAGCGAGCGCCATGCGGCGTGCTCGGGCGTCTGGAAGATCTTCGTGAGATCGCGCGG
The DNA here is from genome assembly GCF_001718195.1 of Paraburkholderia nodosa. Classification (GTDB taxonomy): domain Bacteria; phylum Pseudomonadota; class Gammaproteobacteria; order Burkholderiales; family Burkholderiaceae; genus Paraburkholderia; species Paraburkholderia nodosa_A. Next base: position 7,504 of record NZ_MCNV01000038.1, on the reverse strand, counting down.
ATTCGCCAGCTCCTGCCACGAGTCCATCAGCATGACGGCGGGGTCCGCGCCCGCGATGAACGGCGCGTGCGCGGCAGCGGAAATCTTGCCCATCTGCGTGAGGAAATCGACGTCGGGGCCGCTGTTGTCGAAGTAGTAATCGGCCACCAATGCGCCGTAAGGCTCACCGCCGAACTGGCCGTATTCTTCCTCGTAAAGCCGCTTGAAGAGCGGGCTCTGGTCCCACGCCACGCCCTTGTACTTGCGCAGCGAGCGGTGCAGGTCGGCCTTCGAAATGTTCATCACGCGCAGTTTGAGGCTCTCGTCGCTCTCGGTGTTGGTGACGAGATAGTGGAGCCCGCGCCACGCGCTTTCGAGCTGCTGGAACGGCTCTGCATGCAGGATGACGTTGATCTGGGCGCTCAGCTTTTCGTCGATGCGCGCGATCAGCGCTTCGATGGTCGCGAGCGCATCGTCGGACACGCGGTGCGTGTCGAGCAGCGCCTGCTCCGCGAGCGTGCGCACGGCGCTTTCCACCGCTTCGCGCGCTTTCTCCGTGCGCGGGCGGAACGCCTTCTGCAAGAGCTGTTGAAACTCGCCGGATGGGCTCGCCGCGTCGGCTTCCTGCCTTTCCGGCTGCGCGAACGCGGATGGATCGAGTTGAGTGTCTGCCATCTTGGGTCCTTTATTCGGAGTCGGGCTCGCCCTGGGGGTTCGGCGCGGCGGCAAGCGCATTCATCAGCGCAGGGTCTTCGAGCAAGCGGGCGACGAGCTTTTCCGCGTCGGTCTTGCCGTCCATATAGGTCAGCAGGTTCTGCAACTGGCTGCGCGTTTCGAGCAGCCTCGCGAGCGGCTCGACGTTGCGCGCGATCGCGGCGGGCTCGAAGTCGTCCATGCTCGCGAAAGTCATGTCCACGCCGATCTTGCCCTCGCCGGTCAACGTGTTGTCGACCTGCATCGCCACACGCGGCTTCATGGAGCGCAGCCGTTCGTCGAAGTTGTCGATGTCGATCTCCAGAAACTTGCGTTCCGCAACGGGCGGCAGCGCTTCCTGCGGCTGCCCCGAGAGATCGGACAGCACGCCCATCACGAAAGGCAAGTTGACCTTCCTTTCCGAGCCGTACACTTCCACGTCGTACTCGATCTGCACGCGCGGCGCCCGATTGCGCGCAATGAACTTCTGACTGCTCTCCTTGGCCATTTGACCGTTCTCCTGGTTGAACTGCGTTGCAGTGCGGCTTAGATCATTCCGCCGGTATTTCGACGGCGGCGGTACCGACCACCTGGGTAAGTTGCGCGAGTCCTTCCGGCGCGAGGTCCTTCAAAAGATCGACAAAGGACTTCTCGACGAGGCCGCGCGCCCTTTCGAGCAGCAACGGCACCGGGCTCGCAGGTTCGTGTTGCGCGTACCAGGCGCAGATCCGCTGCAGCGTGGCGGCCACGTCGGCGCGGCTGCCGATCGTGCTGGAGGATGCGTTGCCGATGGCGGCTGCTGGCGACGCGACACCGGGCTCGTCCGCTTGATGCATTTGCGCCTCGCCCGGGTGCACGCCCGTCGCGAGCAGCGACGATGCGCGCTCCAGCAACGCCTTCAACGAAGCAAAATCGAGCGATTGGGTAGCGCCTACGCGTTCGGCAAGCGTCGCTTCGATTGCGCGGACGCTGGCGTACGCGGCATCGAACGCCCTCTTCGCGCTGCGCGCGGCATCGGGCGACACGGCGATCGACGCTTCGATTGCCGTGAGGCTAATCATCGTGTGCCCTTCTGGCGCGACGGCTTCGCCATTCGCATACGACCACTCGCGCAGCGTGACCGGAGAACGGCCTTGCAGCAGCGGGCTATCCATGAGACCGGCGAGCACGCCGCCGGCCGCCGTCCACGCGGCAAGCGCGTTGATGCGGGCCGTCGCGTCGTCGCCGTCGCTGGCGTCGAGTTGCGGGTGCACGTGCTCCCAATGGCGCTCCAGCAGCGCGGCGGTCAAGACGAGGCCGTCCGCGAGACCGGTAATGCCCTCGCGAACCCAGCGCGCTCGCGCTAGATGCATCACCACGCGAAGGTCTCGCGTGCGGGCCATCAATGCGGTGCCAAGCGCATCGGCGGCTTCCCAGTCGGGCGCAACGGCGGCCACGAGCGTGTCTCCGTACTCGGCTTCGGGACGTCCGCTGACCGCTTCCTCGAGTTCGCGAAATTGCGCGTCATATTCGAGGTCCGGGCCGCACGGCTGCGCTTGCGTGAGAGGTTCGAGCCACTCGGTCCAGTCCTGATGCGTGATGAATTCGATGGTCATGGCGCTTCGACTGTTTTAAATTCGTATTCCGAATTAATTGCGGTGTCTCTTTCCAGAGAGACCGTTCTATGATCTGTCTTTTTACTTATAAAAGATGTAAGTCGCGATATAGGGCGAGCTACCCGTCTCGTGCTCGACTGTGCACGGCGCGGCCGGCTTCACACCGCCCACCGTCCTGACCCGCTGCACGTAGCGCACGGCTGCGAGCATGCCCGGTGATCCGGCGGAGTGCGCCTCGAGCAGCAGTTGCGGCACGCTGCCGGGCGTCCCGCTGGGTTCCTGCGCGACGACTTTTCCCTCGATGCGGCTGCCATCGTGCGCCTGCCACGACGGGCCGGCCGAATGCTCGATCACCTCGGCGCCGTGTGCGTCGTAGAGCGTGGCGCGCGGCTGCCGGAACACCCAGTCGAGCGTGTGATCCGCACCGTACTCGCAGGCGTAGATCTGCACCCCCGCTGCGGTCGTTTTCAGGAACGGCTGTACGCCCGGCACATCGATCGATTCGACTTGCGCGGAAGCCCCACTCATCATCGAAATCAGCCCAGCCCCAATCGCAATATGCTTCCCGCGTGAGAGGTGAGTCATGGAGAAGCTCCTTTAGCCCAGCGGGTCGATCCAGTTCGATCCGCTCTTCCACAACAGCCCGGCGAGGAGAACTATTCCATTTGTTTTTTGCAGCCTGTCGCCGTGCATGGGAGGGAATATCTGGAAACGTTCAGCTGTTATGGCTGCATCCCGAATTGCACAAAGGTGAGCCATGAAAGCCCGCATGACGATTTCCAATCTTGCTGTGCCCGTCGAGCGGATCAAACCCATTGGCGGACGCTCTTCCACTGCCACTGCCGGTCATCAATTCGACCTGACGTTTCGCGCTGAGGTCAAGGCGCCCATGCTCGGCAAGCTCATGGCCGATGACATCGAATGCCCCCAACTGGAGTGGAACGAGTGCATCGAATGGTTCAGGTTCGACACCGTGACGCAGCAATGGGAGTTCGAAGGCAAAGTCGAGAGAAACATGTATGCGCACAATCGGGAATCGAATACCTTCAGGAATTGGCACAAGTCGCGCTATACGATCGCGACCGATGTGACCAATCATCCGCCCGCTGCGCTCATGGCCATGAAGCGCGAGGAGGATGCAAAGAAGTGGATCGCGCGCAATGGCTTCAGCTGGAATCTCCACATACGGGATGTTCCCCAAATGGGCGTCCTTGGCGGGTCGGGCGGCGGGGGTGGCTTGAGCCTCGTCACCGGAGATACGCGTCGCCGCGTCATCTATTTCGATCTGGGCTTCAAGGGGCAGCGGGAGCGCGCACGGCTAGTACAGATCCTGGAGACAAAGCAGGGTCGGCTCACGATTCATCACCTGATTCGCGGCGACATCGAGAAGAAGACCGTGGATGAACTCTCGAATCTCGAGCGTTGGCGCTTTCAGTTGCGCACGAGTCACGGTTAATGCCCGCGAGGGCTCCGGGTTCTTTCAGGCGTTAGTCTTCCGTGGGAGCAGTGCCGGCTTTCTTGGGGGTGGTGCGGGTAAAAACTGAATACCAGCGGTGTTCATCTTTCGTCTTCCAGTTTTTCGGAGTGGGCACGCCCTTATCGTCTTTGTCCTTCGTGTAGACATCGAGCCACGCCTGCACGAATCCCAGAAGGTGTTTCTCGTACGGACGAGATATCTCGTACACGCCGGCGTTCGGGTCGAAAAAATAGAGCGTGCCTCCCCGGCTCTTGTAAAACGCAACGGCGTGCCCGGGACCACCGGCCTCTTGCTGCAAATCGAGCACGATTGCATTGCCCTTGGGCAACTGCTCCGCGGCTCCGGCAATCGTGGCGTCGTCCGAGCGCTCGGCTACGAAACTCTCCTGGGGGCGGCTTGTGCCAACATTCTGCGCGACATGCTTTACCTTGCGCGTTTTTTCTTCTGGCGTATATCCGCCCGGATCGAGCTCGAGTTCAGCGACCAACCGGTCAGTGGTCTTGTAGCGGTTGTAAGTTTCCTGATTCTTCGCGCCCTCCAGCATGGTCGCTTCGTTGCGCGCCGCGCTCTTTCTGCCGCGTGGTTGCCCGGGTTCCTTGCCGATGAGTTTCCCCAGCGTGGAATCCGTGGGCGGGGAGATGCCGTTGCGAATGCGCGAAAGGGGATTGAGTGGATTCGAAAAATGCTTGACGGCCGAATTGCGCAGGGGACCATCAGGACGAAGCAGCCCGTTCGAGGTCGACAACTTCTCCTTGACCCAATTCAACACGACGCCCATGCACGCCCCGCCATCCATATCTGTCCCGTAGGTCTGCCTGACCTGACGATATGAATCGGCCTGAACGAATTTGTATTCGCGGTGAGCGTGCTTGTTCAGCGCGCTGAAATCCCTTGCCATGTCGAGTCCTTTCGGGCGATTGCCGACAATAGAGCAATGTGAAGCGACCTGTCTTCAATAACAGGTCACTTCCGGGATTATTCCGTGCGGGCGCGCGTGGCGGTACCTTCTGTGCGGCGTCGTGACGGCCAGCCATACTCGGCCGCCTGCCAGGCAAGCAGGCCTGGCAAATAGAACATCAGATCGCGCACGCGTCTTGCGCCCGCGAGCGCAAGGCATGTCGGCGCATCGAACCCCAGCAGTCCGCCAATCACGACGAAGCCGCCCTCCTGCACACCAAGGCCGGCCGGCACGAGAAACGCGATGCTGCTCAGCATCTGGATCAGGGCCTCGATCACGAACGCCTGCACGAAGGTCGCGTCCGTGCCGAGCACGCGCAACGCGATCCAGATTTCGAGCGCGTAACCGAGGCATTGCAGCGTCTGCCAGACGAGCACGTAGCGCACGATCACGCCGGTCTGCCGCCAGATCAGCTTGAGGGATAAATCGACGCGCGCGGACTTGCCCACGAGATCGACGACCTTGCCGCTCGTCACGCGGTTGAGCGTGCGTGCCGCGCGCTCGAACGGCCGAGCGTGCTGCACGAGTGCGAACAGCACGAGCAGCGGGATGAAGCCCGCGAGGCCCCATGCGAGCCGCCCCACGATCCGCGCGGTGTCGGAAGAGGAATGTTCGAGCAGGTAGCCGGCCGCGAGCAACGCAAAGAGCACCTGGCTGATCAGCGTGAGTTGCATGTCGGCGATGAGGCTCGCCACCGCCGTGGCCGGCCGTACGCCCGCACGGCCAAGCAGCCGGAACGAGACGAGTTCCCCGCCCACGCGCGCCACCGGCAGCAAGCCGTTGATCGATTCGCGGATCCACACGAGTTTGAGCATCGTCGCGAACGACGGCCGCTGCGCCGCGCGAATCAGGCTGCGCCAGTCCCATGCATTCGCGCACATCGGCATGATATGCACGGCCGCCGCCAGCACGAGGCCCATGCCCGCCCCGCGCAACAGTTGCAGCACCGCTGCGGGATGCTCGCGCCATACGAGCCACACGGCGATCGCAAGACCGACCAGGGCGGCGATACGTCCCATGTGCTTCATCTGCGGGTGCTCTCTAGTGGATGCTCCCGTCTCATTGTGCCCCCCATCTACTGTGACGCTCAGGTCTCGTGGACTGGCGAAAGCATGCCATTCCTGTCGACGCGAAAGCGCGTGCCGCGCCAAACGACGCCAGACGAACAAAAGCTCGCGACATAGATCGCGAACTGGACCATTTCCCAAAGGGGTAAGCATAACAGTCCGCTGGACTTGTCGCCGGTCGCGCGATCGGTCCGCCAGATCAGCCACGCGCGCGCGCACAGCGCCATGGCGGCCAATACCCACGCGGGCGCCGCGCCGCCGGACAAGGCCACGGCAAGCATGGCGAGCGCGAACGGATGCATCAGCACGGCGCCCAGATGCCCCGAGCGGTCCGCCGCGCGAACAGTGCGGCTCCAGCGCAATTCGTGCGCAAAGAGCTTGGCGAACGTATTCTCCACACACGCGTGCCGCACCAGAATAGGCGGAATGGACACTTCCGCACCGGCGCGGCGCACGGCTTCACCGATCGCATGGTCTTCGGCGAGGTGATGCGCGAATTGCGCCAGACCGCCAATGCGGTCGAGCATTTCACGCGTCATGGCGATGGACTGGCCAAAGCACGGCCGCGCGCGCCCGATGGCGAGCCCCGTGACGACGCCGGGCAGGAAATGATAGTTGGTCAAGGCCGACGCGACGCGCGGCCAGAATCCGGGCGCGCACAGGCCCCGATAAACCGCGCTCACGAGGCCGACGCCCGGTTGCTGCAGTGCCCCGACCACCTGGCGCAGATAGTTCTTGTCGACGAGCACGTCGCTATCGGCGAAGCACAGCACGTCGTGCTCGGCCTGTTCGAGCATGTTCACGAGATTCGCGATCTTGCGGTTGGGACCGTATAGGCGCGAATCGGCGACGACCGTGATGTGCGCATCGGGATAACGTGTGCGTAGCCGCTCGATCGCATTGAGCGCTTCGTCACGCGCGTCGTGAACACCGAACAGATACTGGACTTGTCCAGGATAGTCCTGCTCGAAAAAGCTGGCGAGGTGCTCCTCGAGGTGCCATTCGTCGCCGTGCAGCGGCTTGGCGAGCGTGATGGCCGGGAAGTGCTGCGGCGTCGCCACCTCGCGCGCGAAGAAACGACCGACCAGCGCGCTCGCCGTGCAGGTATAGATAATGCCGACCACGGCGCAAAGACCGCTTAGGACCGCGAGCGATTCGAAGAGCAGGTGCGAAAAGCCGGGCAATTCGGCACGCATGACTTCGATTGCAGCAGAAGCGACCGCAAGCACCGTCACGGCCATCGCAACGATGGCGCCGGTTCGCCCCGTCGCATGCGCGCGGTCCATCATGCCTCGTGTGCGCGCAGGAAGCGGAAGAACTCCACGCCTTCGCGCAGACGCCGCTTCATCATGTCCCAGCTCGTGAGCATCTCGCGCACGATCTCCCAGATCTTCGACGGCCGGAAATAGAACTGGCGATAGAACTGTTCGAGGTGGTGATAGATCTCGTCGCGCGACAGATGTGAATAGCCGATCGCCGCCAGTTGCACGCCTTCCTTGCTCACCAGGTTGATGGTCTTGTTCTCTTCCATCCAGCCGTTTTCCACGGCCTGCTTGTAGAGCGTCGTGCCTGGATAGGGCGCCGCCAGCGACACCTGAATCGTATGCGGATTGATTTCCTTCGCGTACTCGATCGTCTTCTTGATCGTGTCCTGCGTCTCGCCCGGCAGCCCCAGAATGAAGGTGCCGTGCACCTTGATGCCGAGCGTCTTGCAGTCGGCGCTGAAGCGGCGCGC
>NZ_MCNV01000037.1 GCF_001718195.1 Paraburkholderia nodosa | reverse complement strand
CCGAATCCGCTGCTTCTTCTGGAAGCAGTGGAAGCGTGGCCGGACCCGTTTCAAGGAACTGACTGCCCGCGGGGTTAGCCGTGATCTAGCCGCTCAGACCGTTGGATCGCCGCACAATGCGTGGCGGCTTAGTTGCAGCCCCGCGCTGAGTCTCGCACTGCCAAACCGGTATCTACGCTCTCTTGGACTTCCCTCCGTCGGTCCAGTCGGCTAACTGATCCGAGCCGCCGTGTACGGACCCGTACGCACGGTGGCGTGGGAGGGGTCGGGCCGCGAGGCCTGCCCCTATCCCGATTCGTTCACATCATCCTGTAAGGTCCCGCAGCATACCAGCCTCCGCTATTGCAACAGAACCGTGTAATGTTCCTGGATGCGCAGATCCGACTCGTGATACAGCAGTCCGTCGAGTACATAGGTCGAATCGCGCACACCGACGTTCACGAGGTTCGGATAGAACGGCGCGTACTGGTCGGAGATGTGCGTGTAGAACATGCGTCCGGGCTCGGCGCCGTATTTCGGATTCACGTGTCCCGTGCTCTCGGCCTTGTTGCCCGCACGGAAGCGCTGCCCATCGGATGACGAGGTGGTGCCATCGCCCCAGTGGGCGGCGAACGGAAGGGCGAACTGTGCGTTGACGAGTTCAGCGAGCGCCTGTGAGTAGGTCTCATCCCGGATGTGCCACGCCTGCAGCCACGACAGTTTCGCGTAGGGTATCCGACGGTTGATCATTCTGATATGCGTGGGTTGGTTACCGCATGACAAACAAAACGTCGGGGAGCTGCCTCAATCTAGATTTGAGGGTTGTGCTGTTTCCAGTTACCTCCTAGTGTTGCCAAGAGGGTTCTCTCACCGTTGCCTGGTCCTAGCCCAAACATCCTGTTGCGTGCTCAACTAACCTCTCATGCTGGCTAAGCCCAACTGAGGGGGGCGACGTGTTGCCCGGTTGCCCAGATAAAGCCTACGAGTTCGCGCGCAATGGCGGTACAGATTGGTTCTTGAGCTTGCCGCGTGCCATCAGGTTTCGAAAGCGCTGACACAGCCGCTTTTGCGCCGCGATCTCCTGGACCTCCGGCGGTGTACGCTCTGCGCGCCGCTGCAGGATTGCGGTCTTTCGTGCGGGATGTCGGTAGGCCCACGCTGCTTCAACCAGCATGCGTCGCACATGGCTGTTGCCCGTCCGCTTGCGTCCACCTCGAGCGGCCCATGTAGCGATAGCCATGGCGCGACAGAAACGACAGCAGCCATTGCTTGGCCTGGCGTTGCAGATGCTTCATGTCCTCCCGCGCACGGGGCAGATCGCGCAGCGCCTCCTGTGTCTCATCCGGAATCCACACGGGGCTCAACTCGCCGGCTCGGTGCAGGCGCGCCAGGCTTAGGGCCTCGCGCCGGTCGGTCTTCACACGTTCGCCCGGCTTCTTCGGAATCAGCGACGGCGCCACGACCTGACAGTCCTGCTTGAGTTCCCGCAGCTGTCGGCAAATTGTGTAGCCGCAGGGGCCGGCTTCGTAGCAGAACGACAACCTTCCCGTGCCGCGCCTGACCTGTGCCACCAGTTTCGCGATGGCCTCGGGCGTGATCACGATCTCGCCCATATACCGCAGCTCGCCGGCCGTGTCGGCGACCGCCACGGCAACCGTTTCCTGATGTACATCCAGGCCCACGTACTTGCTAAACTTGTTCATGACCTGCCCTGGAGTGGACCCTGTAATCCCGGACACAGCCTCACACTATGGTTGCTGAATCCGTCGAGCGCCGAAACTCGCGGGGCGAGCGGTATTTCAGCGCGCTATGGGGATGCTTCTCGTTGTAATGCTCGAATGCGATGGCCAGGTTGCGTGCAGCAGTCTCTGCATCCGGCTTCGGCATGAAGGCGACGTAGTCGCGCTTCATGGTCTTTACGAAGCTCTCGGCCATCCCGTTACTTTGCGGGCTGCACACCGGCGTGGTCAATGGCTTCAGGCCTATGCCCACTGCAAACCTCCGCGTGTCGTCGGCCGTGTAGCCCGAGCCGTTGTCGCTCAACCACTCGATTTCGGATGGCGTATGCAGCGCATTGCCGAAGCGATTTTCCACCGCAGCCAGCATCACGTCGCGCACGATGTCGCCGCTATGGCCCGCCGTCGTGGCCGCCCAGCTCATCGCTTCACGGTCGCAGCAGTCCAGCGCGAACGTCACGCGCAGCGGTTCGCCGTTGTCGCAGCGAAACTCGAAGCCGTCCGAGCACCAACGCTGATTGCTGCGCGCTACAGCCACCTTGCCGTCGTGCCGGCGTTGCGGCCGAGGTGGAATCGGTCGGCGCTCCATCAGCAGCCCGTGCGTGCGCATGACGCGATAGACGCGCTTGGCATTGAACGGCACCAGCCCAGCCGCAACGCGTTCATTGCGCAACGTGCCCCAAACCCGTCGATAGCCATAGCTGGGCAAATCGCCGACGACCCGGCGGATTTCCTCGACCACGGCCGCATCGTCTGTCTGCTTCGATTGACGGCCATCGCGCCATGTCGCCGGACGCGACAGTCGTGCCGATACGTTCGAGCGCGACACGCCGAGAACTTCACAAACCAGCTTCACTGGTCGTCCTCCGGCAGCAAGGGCGAGTGCGCTATCCATTTTTTTGCACGGCCATACTCGACTGCTTCGCGGAGAATCTCGTTCTCCATGGTCTTCTTGCCGAGCATCCGTTGCAGCTCACGAATCTGCTTGAGCGCATCGGCCAGTTCCGACGCCGGAACCACTTCCTCGCCAGCCTTGACCGCTGACAGGCTACCGTCCTGGTACAGCTTGCGCCAGTGGAACAACTGGTTCGGATTCACGCCGTGCTGGCGCGCAACCATCGAAACCGATTTCCCCGGCTCGAGGCTCTCCCGCACCATTGTCAGCTTCTGCTCCGCCGTCCAGCGCCGCCGACGCTCCGGGCCCGTCAACACTTCCATCACTTCCTGCCTGGTGTTAGTCAAAAACACAGTCTTATGCCTACCCGTTAGTTTAAGCGAGAGACTGTGTCCGGCGATTCAGGGGGCCGCTCCATGCCCCCTCAATGCGGCTCTGAGCCGCGGTGTAGCCCACCTCAAGCTTAATCCGCGTACCTTGAGGTGCGGCAGGTCCATACATGATGTCTAGGGGTCAGATTTCAATCGGCGTTGACACCGTCGCGGGAGTCGTCCATCACATCAGACCATCACGGGCGACCGCCCCTCTGGCTCTGACACCCTTTGTCCGCAACCCCACATTGCCTACATCCGCCGGCCCGATTGGAAGAAATTCGACACTTCACGTCGAGATGGCCAGACTCCGTTGGCTGTGTCGTGCTCGCATTCAGCGCCAGCGACCTTCAGCCGTACGCCTACCACGTGCATATGCTCACCGGATGGCCACCGCGCGAACCGGTTGCGATCTGGCTGCGCGTTTACCGCGTCACCTCGCAAGGCTCAAACCATTGCAGAGCATTGGGTTTGGACTGCGGCCGCGCTTGAAACCATTAGCAACCGATGCACATGTGATGGCGTTGGCCCAAGTTTTGCGTTTGCTTTTCGCGGACCATTATGAGTGGATTGAATTAGGACTTACGCAGCGTCGAGCGTTGCGCCTTTATGTCTCGACCAACTGCACGCTGACCAACTTCGCCGACCACGTTGACAACATGAGCCACGATGCCATCAACCGTTTTTTGCGACGGGAGCACATGACGCTGCGCCTGGTGTGGGACAACGTGCGTGGGCAGCTCGTCGCGCATGAAGACGGCTGCATCGTATTCGACGATTCCGTGACCGACAAGGACTTCTCGCACAAGATCGAACTCGTGCGGCGGCAATACAGCGGCAACGCCCACGGCCTCATCAAGGGCATCGGTGTGGTGAACTGTGTGTACGTGAATCCGCAGAGCGGCGAATACTGGATTATCGATTACCGTATTTACGATCCGGACGGCGACGGCAGGTCCAAACTCGATCACGTGCTGGACATGCTGACCAACGTGGTTCATCACAAAAACCTGCCGTTTCGCCGCGTGCTCATGGATATGATGCTGTTCATCGAATCGCTTTGGAGGACGTACTACTGCCCGCTGCGCAGTAACCGGCTGGTCGACGACTCCGAAGGTGAATTGCCATACCGGCATGTTGATTCGCTGCAATGGGACGCCCATTCTCTCGCGCACGAAGACGATCAAGATCAGGGGCTTTCCGAAACATCACAAGGTGAAACTGTTCCGGGTAGAGGTGTCGACACACCGCACGGACTGGGTCGTGACCAACGAGCTCACCCAGGATTCTTTGCCGGCGACACAAGACGCGTGTGGCCTGCGATGGAAGGTCGAGCAGTTAAACCGCGAACTCAAGCAGCTCACGGGTCTTCAGCGTTGCCAGTGCCGAAAGGCCGGCATCCAGCGCAACCATATCGCGAGCGCGGTACTCGTATGGGTCCGTCTGGCCGATATCGCGCGCAAGACCGGGCGCACGCTCTACCAAGTCAAGCACGAACTGCTCGATGATTTCCTCCGCCGCGAACTCAGAAATCCGTCCGTAACCATGCGTTTTGCGTAAGTCCTATGAATGACGATTGAACACGAAATCAAATCTCAACGGCGCTGCAGTTACAGCCGGCGTTTTTGCGCGAGCACCCAACACGGTTGCGGAGCGTGTGCCTGCCACGAACTCGCGACCCTTGTCTGGACGGATCACGGGGACTGCGTACACGCACAAGGAATGCGGCTAACACTGGCACGCAAACCACGACAACGGCAAGGATTGCGGCAATGCAATAGGGGAGTGTTCAAAAGTGTCAAAGCCACCATGCCGAATGTCTACTGACATTACAAGATGACAAAATTAGACGCTTCTTTGCACGCCGTGCCGTCCGGCCAAGACTCTGGGCTTTCTTGCCTCATCATGATGGCGATGTTGCACGGCCTTCCGGTTGATGAATCTCAGCTGCGCCACCAATTTGGGAACAACGTCTTTGGCAACCAGTTGCTGCTGTTGGCGGCCAAGGAAATCGGCATGACAGCAAAGCTGGTGCATCAGTCCGTGGACCGAATTGATCGCGCTCCGTTGCCAGCCATCGGTATCGACAACGACGGGCAGTATTTCATCGCAGGAAAATACGATACTAGTGGGGAAGAGCCGCGAATGGTCATGCAACGGCCGGGTAGCACACCAGTTATCCTCCCATTGAATGAATTCATCGGGTTATGGTCCGGGAAGCTAATTTTTTGCACCAGCAAAGCTAGTTTTACCGGAAACCTGGCCAAGTTCGACTTCACGTGGTTTATCCCTGCGATCGTAAAATATCGGAGTCTGCTGCGCGAAATTTTATTGATATCCCTAGTATTGCAAATCATCGGCCTTGTCACGCCGATGTTCTTTCAGGCCGTAATGGATAAGGTTCTTGTCAGTAATGCGATGCAGACGTTGAATGTGATCGCGATTGGGCTCATTTCTGCGATCTTCTTTGAAGTGACCTTGACTGCAATTCGAAACTGGGTATTTGCTCATACCAGCAGCAAGATCGACGTTGAACTCGGAGCTCGGCTATTCCGCCACCTGTTAGGCTTGCCGCTAACGTATTTTCATACTCGCAGGGTTGGGGATTCAGTGGCGCGCGTACGGGAGTTGGAAAATATCCGAAGTTTTTTGACCGGCAACGCCATGACATTAGTGCTGGATCTGATTTTTTCGATCGTATTCTTTGCTGTAATGATGGTTTACAGCGGAGCGCTAACGTTAATTGTGACTGTCTCGATTCCGCTCTATGCACTGCTATCAATGGTGTGCACGCCTATCATTCGCAACCGACTTGATGCCAAGTTCAATCGCAGCGCCGAAAACCAATCGTTTCTGGTTGAGACGATCAGTGGGATTGATACCGTCAAGGCGATGGCCGTCGAACCCCGCTGGACTCAGAAGTGGGACAAACAGCTAGCTGCCTATGTAGCCGCGGGGCTGTCTGTCAATAACGTCGCGGCCATCGCCAATAGCGGGGTCACACTGATAAGTAAGCTAGTCAACGTAGCCATCATGTGGTGGGGCGCGAAGCTCGTGATAGACCAAAAGATGACAGTAGGTGAATTGGTTGCTTTCAATATGCTGGCAGGGCAGGTCTCCAACCCAATCTTGCGCCTAGCGCAACTATGGAATGATTTCCAGCAGGTAGGCGTCTCAATGGGAAGATTAGGCGACATCCTCAACGCTCGCACGGAGGTCGTCGGCCGCAAGTCGCGCTTGCCGAAGCTGACCGGTGCGGTGGAATTCGACCGTGTTGTGTTCCGCTATCGGCCCGATGCACCGGAAGTCATTCGCGGAGTTTCATTGTCCATCAGGCCGGGCGAGGTGATTGGAATTGTTGGTCGTTCGGGTTCGGGAAAAAGCACGCTTACGAAGCTGGCACAAAGGCTCTACATCCCGGAAAGCGGGCGTGTACTAATTGACGGTCACGATATTGCTACGATTGAAACCGCTTCATTGCGCCAGCAAATCGGAGTGGTGCTGCAAGAAAACATGCTATTCAATCGATCGATACGAGACAACATCGCGTTGTCAATGCCGAACGCCTCTCTGGATGCGATCATCGCAGCGGCTAGCCTTTCCGGTGCGCATGAGTTTATTTGCCAGTTGCCAGAAGGATACGACACGATGGTAGGCGAGCACGGCACCGGTCTGTCGGGCGGGCAAAGGCAACGCGTTGCGATTGCCCGTGCGCTCCTTCCCAATCCGCGAATCCTGATTTTTGACGAGGCCACGAGCGCATTGGACTATGAATCGGAGAAGATCATTCACAAAAACATGCGAAGCATCTGCCGTGGGCGCACTGTGCTGATCATCGCGCACCGACTATCAACCGTCCGTGGGGCGAATCGCATCGTGACAATGGAGCGCGGCCAGATAGCGGAGGTCGGCAGTCACGAAGAGCTCCTCAAGATCCCGCAGGGAATGTACGCTCACTTGTACAGCCTGCAGCAGGGGGGCATGGCGTGAATCTGCGTCACCAATGGCAGGCATGGGGTGAACTGTGGCGCAGGTACCGCGATCATTTCGCGTACGCGTGGCGGGAGAGACGCGCACTTACACCACGTGACCTGAACTCCGAGGAGGCGGAGTTTTTGCCTGCAGCTCTATCGTTGCAGGAAAAACCGGTCTCGCCAACTGGCCGCTGGGTGGCAAAGATCTTAATTCTGTGGATTGTGGTCGCAATCACGTGGTCAATTCTGGGGCATGTCGACATAGTTGTGAATGCCGTCGGCAAGGTGATTCCATCAGGATACAGCAAGGCTCTTGCGTCAGTTGAGGTCGCTCGCGTGCGAGCATTGCACGTCACGGAAGGTCAGACGGTTCACGCTGGCGACGTTCTCGTTGAACTCGATTCGCGCACTGTGGACAGCGACCTAGAAAAGGCTCGCGGCGGTGCAGCGATAGCTGCATCGCACGCTGCCGGTGCACGCGCTTTGATTGCGGCGGTTGACAGCGATCGGCCGCCTGTTCTGGCGCCGAATTCGGGCGTTCCGCGTGAGCGCTGGCATGAAACCGAACAGAACTTGAACGGGCAGTGGCATGACTATGTCGCCAAGCGGCGCCGATTGGAGGGAGAGATCAGCCACGCTGAAGCGGCGCTTCCGTTGGCAGTAGAGCGCGAGCGGGACTACGCGCAGCTGTCGAAAGAAGACGACGTGTCACGCGATGCATATCTCAAGAAGAAGCAGGAGCGTATCGACCTCCAGGCTCAACTTATTGACGCGCGAAACCAGAGAGCGGTTTTGATTGCGGAAACGCGCAAGACGGCACTCGATGCGCTGGACGACGCGGAGCGGGTGCTCAATGATGCTACGAAGGATGCTGCACGCGCCGAAGCGCACGGCGACCTTCTCAAACTGGTTGCGCCTGTGGACGGTACTGTGCAGCAACTGGCTGTACATACTATCGGAGGAGTGGTCCCGGCGGCTGTGCCTTTGATGAAGCTAGTTCCCACCACGAGCAAGGTAGAGGTCGAAGCCTTTATCGAAAGTAAGGATGTCGGTTTCGTCAGGGAGGGACAAAGCGCGGCTGTCAAGATCGATGCCTTCGAATACATAAAATACGGCACTGTTGCTGCGCGTGTGACCCATGTTTCACACGACGCTATCAAGGATGAGAAGCGGGGGCTGATTTATTCCGTAAAGGTGATGCTGGATCGACCGACGATGGAAATTGATGGCCGATCCGTTGCCCTGACGCCTGGTATGGGCGTAAGTGTCGAAATCAAAACTGGAACGCGACGAGTCATTGAATATGTTTTGTCACCGCTTATTGAGGAATCCCGCGAGAGTTTGCATGAACGGTAAGAGAGCGAGCAGCCGGCTGCGCGGAATAGTGATTCTGCTTGGCTTATTCGTCGGCGCACGCGCCCATAGCTCTGGCGTACCGGACCTTCTGGAAGACCCGCTGCTGACCCGACCGCCCCTGCTCAGTCATGGTGCCATTTTACAAAGTGGAACGCCGGCGGTTACATGTCCCGCCGCCATCGATCTCGCACGGCCGCTGACCTTGGCCGGCGCAGTCGACATCGGTTTATGCAACAACCCACAGATCGGTGCTTCGTTTGCCGCAATCAAAGCGCAAGCCGCGGCGGTCGGCGAAGCACGGGCGTCCTATCTTCCAACGCTGTCGGCAGATGTATCACCCTTACGTACCCGGACACAGTACCCTGACTCGCCTATTTCTAGCTCAACCGCAAATGGGCATACCCTGAGTGCGGGCGTGGCTTGGCGAATGTTCGACTTTGGCGCGCGCGCTGCGAGCAGCGAAGCTGCAAACCGTTCATTGCAGGCCGCTTTGGCTAGCCACGACGCGTCGATTCAAAAGGTGATGTCGGACATTGTGGAGGCTTACTTCAACGCACAGATGGCTCAGGCGACGCTAGCGGCGCGCGCCGAATCTACCTCGATGGCTCAACAAACCTATGAGGCCGTTGAACGCCGGCAGCGAATGGGCGTGGCTGAGCAAAGCGATAGCTTGCAAGCCGCCACGGCCCTTGCCAAGGCGAAACTCGCCGAACAGCAGGCTGCCGCGGACGATCGCGTATCGAATGGAGCTTTGCTCTATTTTCTCGGGGTAGCTCCTTCAACCGAACTGAGGCTCGCAGGATTGGAAGACGCGGCGACATCTCATGTTGTGGAAGACCTGAATTACTGGCTCGAGGAGACTGCCACGCGGCATCCAGCGATTATCGCGGCCCGCGAGCAGTGGAAAGCCGCGCGGGCGGAGGTGAAGGTCGCACGGTCCGAAGGCCTACCGACTATTGACCTCGTGGGCAACTTTTATCAGAACGGTTACCAGAACCAAGGGATGCAGGCGATTCACAGTAATACAACAACTGTGGGTATCACTGTGACGATTCCGTTCTTTGATGGGTTCTCAAGCACATACAAGGTGAGAAGAGCGCAAGCGCAGGCAGAACAAAGCGAGTCCCAGCTCCATGATACTGAGCAGCAAGTTTTAACGGACGTGATTAAGGCTCAGGCGGAGGCTGTCGCCGCGGCAGGAAAATTGCAAGCCGCGAAAGAGCTGCTTCGAGCGGCCCGCTCTGCGGTTGCGTCTTCGCGGCGGCGCTACGACAAGGGCGTTGCCAACATCCTTGAGTTGCTATCGGTGCAGTCGGCACTTGCGGACGCTCAGCAGGAGCGAGTTCGCAGCGTTGTCGAATGGGAGTCGGACCGCGTGAAGCTGCGGGCGGCAGCCGGCGCACTTGATCGGAGTGCGATAGGAGATCATGTGTTCTAGCGGGGAATCCAGTTTGCCGCAAGCATCGGACTGGCGGTGGTTATGGAGCAGCTGCCATCCGTAATGGGCATTCCCTTTGAAGACGGAGTCCCGGTGATTGAAAGCGCACCGGTTCCTCAAGCGCTGGCCGCCTAATCATGCGACCGACCCGCATACACCACTCTTGACGATTTCTCCGGCATATCAGCGCAAGATGAAACTCAATCTCCACGATCTCTCTTCTATGCGCGTTCATGTGTTTGAAGGGGCCCGGAATAGTTGGTAGGCAGTTTGAAAGGCGTGCCTGCTTGTTCCTCAAGTGTTGTGATTTGTGATCTTTTCAGGGGGTGACATGGCGTCAATTACGCGAAGCAGAAGGGAACTGGTCGTTACGGAAAGACAGGGATTTTTGACGAAATCATCAAAAACGGGCGAGACGATCGAGGGTAGAGTAGATAACAATATCGATGTGTTACGTAATTCACTTGGGAGCCCATTAATCAGCGCAGGATCTGGAAATTTTAACGATATGATCGGCGGTCAAGCCAACTCAGTGGGGCTCGCTCGTAACGATTTCGACTCTATGTCAATTGATTGCGGGCTTCCAAAATCAACTCGTATGTACAGGACCGATGATATCGCCCAAACCGGTGTCAATGGCTTGAGAACCCATCTTTCAGAGCTTACGGATAGAGTCGATATATACCGAAACTGCGTCGCCGCATATCTATCTGATACGATCGATAGCTTTGAAATGCGCAGATATAACGACAAGATCGCCTGCGTTCATCCGCAGCCACAATCACAGCAAAAATACACATACAGCTCGATACTTTCAGATTTACAAAGCGTTGCTAGCGCCATTGGAAGCGGTGGATTAACAGACGCACAATTGAATAGTCTTAAGACTTACGCGTCAGAAGTATCGGCGCAACTTGGAAAATCGTCATGCCTTGCCTATGTGACCAATGCATTGGTCAACGGCAACGCCGCTAACGTTGACTGGACGGGCGGACAGAACACCTCATCCAAGCTGGGCGATCTTGCCCCTGGCAGTAGTCAGCTCCAGTTCAACGAGCTGATTGATAAATGGTTCCTAGGCTCCGACAACCCATCGTTGTCGGGCCTTGGCGGTAGCTATGCGAACGTTACGCAGCCGTTGTTCGGCACGAGCGGCGCGCCAACTGCAAACGATGTCAACCAAGGCCGCGTAGGCGACTGTTATCTGATGGCGGCACTCGCATGTGTGGCACAGGATGAGCCGAGCAAAATTGCGTCGATGTTTACGAGTGATGGCAACGGGGTTTACGGGGTTAGGTTCTATGATGGCCCAGGAAATCCCGTTTACGTTACTGTGAATGATGCAGTTGCTCAAAATGCTGCGGAAAATTCCTGTGATAGCTGGGTTCAAATTCTCGAGAAGGCCTTTGTAGAATA
The DNA here is from genome assembly GCF_001718195.1 of Paraburkholderia nodosa. Lineage (GTDB taxonomy): Bacteria > Pseudomonadota > Gammaproteobacteria > Burkholderiales > Burkholderiaceae > Paraburkholderia > Paraburkholderia nodosa_A. Next base: position 52,573 of record NZ_MCNV01000037.1, on the reverse strand, counting down.
CCAGCACATGAACGGCCTCGCGAATCAATATAAAGCAATTGACGGTGGCTGTGACATTGGCCTCGCGGCTGTGACTGGAAGGCAAGCGGAGTCCTATGAGTGTTCCTCTTTTTCACAGACATCGTGGGATGACACGGTGAAGCAATCCATCATCAGTGGTTTGAATAATAAAACCGAGGTGATGTACGGTTGCTCTCAGAACACTACGGATCCTTCAGGCCAGATAGAGCTGGTGAACGAACACATGTTCTCTGTTCTTGGGTATGACCAATCAACCGGGGATTTTATTCTCCGGAATCCGTGGGGAAACCATAATGGCAACAATCGATACGACACTCAGTTTGAAGTGTCTGCCGATCAACTTTGGAACAAGGGTGGGGGCGGCGAAGTAATCATTTCAGATCCCGAATCTAATTGCGTTGCCAAATCCACATCCGGTGGCACGCTTGGTAGTCAGGTTAATAGCCTGGTCGCCAGTATGAGCGCGCTGCATTTTCAATCATCCGAATGGGGTGCGGCGTATACGAGGCTGCATTCGGTCGATCAGCAAATCAACACAACACATATAGCGTAGGCCAAAACGCAAGGTGGATCGAAGGTGTGAAGGTCTACCACCCGGGACTGCGGCGAGGCGTCACGCGCGGATGGCGGGCGATGATCAGACGCCGCAGTGCGATTGAGCCAGCCATCGGCCACATGAAAACAGATGGCAAACTCGATCGGAACTGGCCGAAGGGAGCGCTCGGTGACGCGCTGCATGCGACACCCGTCCAACAATTTGGGGTGTTTTTTCATGAGCAAGTACAGCGTGCGGTTCAAGCGCTCGGTTGTCCTTGAACTCAACAGAATACGTTTGTTTCGTCTTCAACTCGTACCTCTGACTCTTCTCGATAAGAAAGTTCAGAGGCGACAACTACTATGACGCCGGGGGCTCATTGAGCCGATCCTCGATCCACTATTCCATGCGGATTCGTATGGTTACCGTCGCACCGAAAGCGCGCCCGGCATGATAGGCCCCATAAACCTTGACGTGAAGCAAACAGGAGAGCGTAGTGCGGGAAAACCGCAAGCTGCGTTCGACGTGGCGGGAGCTGGAAACGTGACTATGGCAGCCGGACTGAGGGCCACCGCGAAAGCGGTGGAAAGACCACCGCGCGCCAGTTCTCGACCCTACCTGAGAGGGCCTGCGGGTGCGATTCCCGCGGGCTACTCACCCACGGTGTACGGGGAATCTGAGGCGGGGAATTGAAGGCGGTGGACTTGGTCTGGACGAATTGGTTCGTCACGGGGCGCAGCAAGTGATTCAATAAGCGATCGAAGCGGAGCTGGCAGAACTGATGGAGCGGTTCGCGAACGTCAAGACTTTGCACGGGCAGCGCGCCGTCGTGCGCAACGGCTGCTTGCCAGAGCGCGAGGTGTTGACAGCCGCCGGCCCGATTGCTGTGAAGGTGCCAAAAGGTGCGCGACCGATCGGGATCGGGCGTGAAGTTCAATTCGACGATTGGCCGCCGTACGTGAGGAGTCGCCTCGCGTGAGCGCAGCGCTGCCCTGGCTGTATCTGAAGGGTATCTCGACGGGCGATATGAGCGAAGCGTTGAGCGTGCTGCCAGGCGATGACGCCAAGGGCTTGTCGGCCAACGTGGTAAGCCGGCTTAAGGCGCAATGGGCCGACGAGCATGTGGCCTGGAGCCGGCGTGATCTGTCGGAGTCGCACTATGTCTATTGGTGGGTCGACGGCATTCACACGGGGCTGCGCAGCGAGAACTCCGATGGGCAATGCTTGCTCGTGATCATCGGCGTGAAACCGGACGGGAGCAAAGAGCGTGTGGCGATCGGCGATGGGTATCGCGAGACGAAAGCGTCGTGGCTGGAGCTTCTGCTCGACCTGAAAAAGCGCGGTCTGAAGGCAGGACCTCTGGCTGGCGGTCGGCGACGGCGCAATGGGCTTCTGGGCGGCGCTGGAAGAGGTGTTTCCGGCCACGCGTGGTCAGCGCTGTTGGTTTCACAAGATGGGCAACGTCTGAACGCGCTGCCAAGTCGCAACAAGCGCGTGCGAAGGCCGACATGCAATCGATCTGGATGGCCGCGACCCGCGCCGACGCGTACGCTGCGTTCGATCGTTTCGTATCGATCTATGCGGCGAAATATCCGAAGGCGACCGAGACGTTGAAGAAGGACCGAGACAGCTTGCTGGCCTTCTACGAGTTCCCCGCCGAACATTGGCAGCACCTGCGCACGACCAACGCGATTGAATCGACGTTCGCGACGGTGCGTCACCGTACGACACGCACGCGTAACTGCGTGTCGCGGCCGACCTTCCTCGGCCTGGCATTCAAGCTGATTGAGAAAGCTGAGAAAAGTTGGCGCCGTATCAACGGCCCGGAAAAAATCAAGCTGTTGCTCGAGGGCATTGCCTTCAAGGACGGCGACTCGGTGCAAGACGATCGACCGGTTCAGCAGAAACTCGCCGCTTGATATCGACCGTCACGATGCTGCCCATACACCACTCTTGACGTTAGCTCTGTTTCGTGTTGCGTGAAGACAAAGAGATCGTGGATTCCGCTCATTGTGAGTGAATGAGGGCGAATGAATGAGGGGGGTGTGACTGCGGCCGCGCTCCGATGTCCCGGACCAAGATTCCCGGTTGAAACTTGCATGTAGAACAGTCATCTCATCCATCGCTTGGCTTCATGACGCCAACCCGGTTCGTGTAAGCCTGGCTGGCGGCGCAGCGGGAAGGGGATTCTGCTGCATAACCCGGGGGTGTCCGGAAGGGGAGATTTGGGGGGCCATATGCGGTTAAAGAGCGCGACGCGCGGCAATGGTCTGTATTTGGACAAGGTAGGTCGACGCAAATCAATTTGCGAGTTTGGTGCGTCGGCTACTTTTCTTTAAGCATATCCTATATTGATAGAAAACGTCGATAAGGAAATGAAAATGGCAACGGGTAAGGTTAAATGGTTCAACGATGAAAGAGGGTACGGATTCATTCAGCCAGACGACGGAAGCTGCGATCTGTTTGTGCATTACTCTGATATCCAGATAGAGGGATTCAAGACGCTACAGGATAATCAAAGGGTAACCTTCGAAGCAAAAAACGGGCCCAAGGGCAGGCAGGCGATAAGCATCCAGCCGCACTGACCATGCGCTTTCTGGTAATGCCGCGGCAGCAAGGAAGACATGGGCGCAATGCGGCATCAGGTGGCCGCCGGTAGGTGGCGTTTAATCTGGGCGAGGAGAGCTGGAACCTAACACTGGTTGATAGCCGAGGTGACACAGCGGCGGAATGGTCGCTGCGCGTGATACGGCAGCTGTCCTCATCGCGAACGCAAGGGTGCGATGCAATCCCGGCAATGCGCACGGTTCTAGAGTCCAATTCGCAGCTTGGCATGTCAATGTCATAGAGCCAGCGTGTATGGCGCCCGGATCGAAGGTTGGGCCTGGGCTGCTTTCTGTGTAGGCCTATCACCTCATGCCGGATATGATGCCACCCCTGTTATTGACGTGCTCGTTCGATACACGGCTAGCTGTTTCGTGCATGCGGATATCGCGGGTTGTGTTATTGCAACATGCAGCGAACGGGAAGGTGTTTCGGTCCACAAACGAAGTTTGACTCCATGTATTCGATCTCACCCACTAGCTCAGCGCGTTGCAATCTCGGAATCAGCTCATCGAACAGAATCCGCATCTCCATGTGCGCGAGATGTCGACCAAGGCATACGTGGCCGCCGACACCGAACGCGATATGTGGGTTGGGTCTGCGATCAATATTGAATGTGAATGGCGAAGGGAAGACTTCTTCGTCGCGATTCGCCGAGCCATAGCACAACATCAGCCAATCTCCCTTGCGAATTTTTCGGCCCCGGATATTAGTGTCGGCAGTCGCTGTACGCATGAAATGATGAACCGGCGATGCGAATCTAAGGCATTCATCGATAAAATGTGGAATGAGCGATCGATTTGCCTGAAGCTGTGGTAGCAACTCCATAAAGCGGCACAATGCCCACATTGCGACCGACGTGGACGACGACACTGTATGATGCCCTGCGGCAGCGATAATTACGTAATAGCCGAGGCGGGTTACGTCATCGATAGGCTGCCCATTGATGACCGCGTTGGCTAGCAAAGTCGCGACATCATTGCGCGGGTCCTTCCGGCGCGCTTCGTTTAAGCTTTCGAAGTACTCCCTGAAGTCGTCAACTACAGACAGGAGCGCATTGCCCGTCGCACTGCTCGCGTCGCCTTGGCGCACCGTATCGCGTGTGTATTCCTCGTCTTCACTCCCGAACATCTCGTAAGTTAGTGCAAGTATGCGAGGAAAATCCTCCTGAGGGACACCGAGAATATCCATGATTACGTGCAGTGGGTACTGCGACGCGAATGCGCCTGAAAAATCGATCACCTTTCCGTTGTGTTGCTGCAGCTTCGCGACCATCGCACGGGCTAGCGATCTAATACGGTCTTCAAGCTTGAGAATACTGTTCGGCATGAACCAGGATTGAGTCAGCGCGCGTAAACTTTTGTGTTCTTCGCCATCGATGTGCACGAGCGACCGAACAATGTTCGGTGAACCGGTCGTGGACATAATATGCTCTATCGATGCTCTAGGGCGACACACGACAGAATAATCTCCATTGTGGAATAGAGAATTATTCCGTGAGATCATAGAGACGTCGGCGTGTTTTGTAATCACCCAAAACGGGTCATGCCCGGCAGCCGTCGCTCTCCCGACAGGGTTGTTTGCGCGTGCCCAAGTGTAAATTTCGTGGAGGCCATCGATGTCCGTGTGGGACTTCGGATCGACGATGCGGTTCGCTATTTCTCTTGGTAGGTCATATTTTTGCATTCTGTTTGAGTCCAGGGAGGTTCGTGTTAGTGGACGCGCGACACGAAAGAGCGTCTACGCGCGCGATGATCCAGTCTGCTAACGTAGAGAGCTCATTTCAGTTGGTGCTTGCCGATCGATTTAACTTTATCGCAGGCGGGTGCTCCCCGCGGGTGGTGGTTGGTGTGGTGGCTGTCAATTTGCGTCCGGCGTATCTAATTATCATATTATGATTTCCCATTTCATCCTTAATCCATATAAACATTGTTCTTTGATATCGATGATATTGAGGATACGCGGCGGAACGTATGCAAATTAATGCGCGGACTGTAGTCTCCTGTTGAAGTTAAGATAATTAATTGGTGTGATGGTTTCGCCAGTTTAACCAATAAGACGCGACGCCGATCAGGAATGTCAGGAAGGTCAGAAAATTTAGTCATGCATCGAAAGTGGGGGCGTGACTCGCCAACGCTGGCAGCGTCAGTCGGGTCATTTGGGAGGATCGATCGGTGCTGTGAGTCGTTGCATTCCAGCATGTTTAGCTCTATTCAGAACTTTTGACGGATCGCGGCGCGAGCAAGGATCTGGCGATTGCTGGATGAGTCACCCACATTCGCGACGCTCGCAACAGCGGGAACCCCAAGAGACGATGTCCCAGATGCTTGTTGCCAACCGATTTCGAAATAGACGTCGGTTCGCTTGGATAAAAAGTAGTCTGTTGAAATCGTTACTTGGTTGAAGTGCTGGTTTCCGAGTATGTGTCCCGAAACGTCTTGAATGCCATTCGATTGCAAGTAGTCGTATGATGCTGCGACTGTCCACGCTTGGCTGAAACGATACATTATTCCGACATCGTAGTTGTTGAATATGACTGTTCCGTCCAGCTGAGGCAGGGCGAGATTCGCGTATTGAACATTAGAGAACGATGCTGCCACGATGACGCGGCCGATTGTGAAGTTGGATGCTACGACTACAGACTGATACGCTTGGGCGGAGGCATATCCACGGTTGATAGCACCTTGAAGAGGAGAGATTCCATTCAAATAGGCAGTAAAAAATCCTGTGCCTGGCGCTGCGGTGGGGTTCTTAAAGTACTCGAATGATGCCCCCAGTTTCAATGGCCCTTTCACGTAACCTGCACCTACCGAATAACCACTGGTAGATGTGAAGTTACCGGCAATACCACCAAAGCTGTACTCAATTCCGAAGCTCGCGCCGTAGATGTCAGGGCTCATGTATCGGACAGAATTATTCGGTCGAACCGTGTTGGACGCATTGTCCAGATCCCCTGGGTGTCCCGCCGGCGCGCCTCCGACCAGTGCTTCGGCAGTCAGCGGCTCGGGAAAGTAGAAGATCATGTCGTATTGACGTCCAAATGTCAGGCCGCCGCAGTTGTCGCTTTTGATACCGATGAAGGCTTGACGACCAAATAGCAGGCCGCCCTGACCAGCCTGACCTTGATTTAGGTTTACGCCTGACTCAAGGGTGAACGTTGCATGTAAACCGCCACTGAGATCCTCGCTCCCGGTCAGGCCCCATCGACTTCCCATGAGGCCGCTAAGCGAGTCAAGCGAAATTCTCTTGCTATCAGCAACGTTGCTTTGGTACATAATGCCTTCGTCGAGTACACCGTAGAGATTCACAGTCCCTTGTGCTTGAGCCAAGGATGACGCACCAAATAAAGCCAGAAATATCGACCTTTCCCAACCACGCATAATTAGATTTCCAGGAGCGTGTGAGTGAGAAGCTCTGTTTCGCTCGACGACATCTGTCTGTACAGCGCTGCGACGTGCTGCCACGATTGCGCCGATGTTGGTGTGCTCCAAAATAGAGCGCTACAGCGGAAGAAAGCCACTGTATCGTTGATATGTGCAGTTGCCTCTTTGCATTTTTTGGAGATCATATCTGTGCGACTTAGGCTTTACTGTATGGCGTCCAAGGTGTCAAACGGGTTGAGCGCAAGATCGCTTCACATTTCCAGAGCACAGATCGTGCCGACTCAGATTAGTCGGCGAAAAGGAGCCACCAGGCGCAGTGCGACGTCTTCAGGTGGATTGATATCCGATGAAGATCGTCGTGCGGACCGCCCGATGTGCGACAGTCCTCATTTCGTTTGTGAGCATTTGGTCAATACGCGACAATTGACATGGGCTGAAGAGCCGTCTATTCGAACAAGAACCCTCGTAAGAGATCGCGAAGCCGGTAGTGTCCTTGACTAGTCGTGTAAAACGGGGGGCTTGTCACGAGTCGCACTCAACAATTCGTCTCACGAGGGCGGCAGTCATGCCGCGAAGACCACTGGTGCCGAAGGTTGACATACCCCCGGAAGGCAGGGTGTGGGGACGAGGCCGTTGGAATTCCCACGATCTCAGTGCATCGCCCAGATGGTGGTCAAGCGATATCTGTAATCGCTTGTGGTTTCACGACGACTCATGCGGCTATCATCCTGGGCGGTCCGCGCATCAGGCGCCCGACGTGGGCCGGCGGCGCGGCTGGGGGCTATGCTTGGGCGCTGGGCCTCGACATCAAGAAGTTCTTCGGTAGTATCGAACTGGTAAATCATGATGCGACAACGAGGCTGAGCAAGGCGAGGCCGGCAACCATCGCAACTGGGCCAGGCGCTAGACTTCACCAACAAGCGCAGGCGTCGCAAGGGCGTCGTCGACGAGGTGGCGTGGCGCAAGAACCGCAACAAGTCGAAGATCCTAGCCCGAATCGAGCATGTGTTTGCGGTCGTGAAGCGGCTGTGGGGCTTCACGAAGGTTCGTTATCGCGGGCTGTCAAAAAACGCCAATCGCGCCTTTGTGGCGCTCGCGCTAGCCAATCTTTACATGTGGCGAGGTCGCTCGACAGCACAGGTGCGCCCGTAGAGGGCCAAAGACGGGCGACAAGCCCGTGCAGGGCCCCTCAAGGGGCCAACATGAGCAGGAATGCCTCGCTTTTACGACTGTTATTCGCGATCTCAAAAGTTTACACATCTCTTGATCGCAACCCGTTGTGTTTACACGGCTTGATCAGCGTAGCCCTAAGGCAATGCTGATCAAGTCCACCGTTCATGACTGTCGTGCGTTATAGCGTGGACGTGCAACGGCGAAAGTAAAAACGGGATGAAGCAACTGACACTGGCGATGGCTGTCGATCAATGCGGGCGATTCGGGGCGCAGCGCAAACCCACGCGACGCGAAGCGTTTCTCGATGAGATGAGCTCGATCGTGCCGTGGGCGCAGCTGTGCGCAGTGGTGGAGCCGTTTTATCCGACACGCTGCAATGGTCGCCCGCCGATTGCACTGGAGCGCATGCTGCGGATTCGCTTTGTGCAGCACTGGTTCAACCTTGCCGACCTTGCATGCGAAGAGGCTCTGTACGACAGCCTCAGCCTGCGCCGTTTCGTTGGCATTGACCTGGGCAGCGAAACGGTGCCGGACGCCACGACGATGCTCAAATTCCGGCATCTGCTGGAAGAGCACAAGCTGGGCGAGCGAATCTTCGCGGAAGTGGGAGTGGTGCTGCAGGCGCGGGGGCAAAGCTCAAGAGCGGCACGATTGTCGACGCCACACTGATCGGTGCACCCTCGTCGACGAAGAACAAGGAGAAGGCGCGTGACCCGGAAATGCATCAGACGCGCAAGGGCCAGCAATGGTATTTCGGCATGAAGCACCACATCGGTGTGGACAGTCAGAGCGGGCTGGCTCATAGCGCGGTCGTAACCGCCGCCAACGTACACAGCAAGCATCCGCAGCCGCAGTTGCTGCACGGTGAGGAGCAATGCGTCTACGGTGACAGCGCATACGCGAGCCAGAAAGCACTGATTCACAGCAAGGCCCCGAACGCACGTGACTTCACCAACAAGCGCACGCGCCGCAAGGACATCGTCGACGAGGTGGCGCGCCGCAAGAACCGCAACAAGTCGAAGATCCGTGCCCGGGTCGAGCATGTGTTCGCGGTCATGAAGCTGCTGTGGGGCTTCGCGAAGGTCAGCCACGCCCGCCGCTCAATCGGCAACTACCTGAACTGGTATAACCAGAATCGGCCTCATTCTAGGCTGGCCGATCAGACACCGGATGAAGCATACTTCGCCACGCTGCCAGCGATAAAATCGGCAGCTTGAATGCCTCTGCGATTCCACTTAAAAACTCGTGGATCCTGTCCGAACGAATGAGGCCAACTCGGTTCGTTATCGCGGGCTGGCAAAGAACGCCAATCGCGCCTTCGTTGCGCTCGCGCTGGCCAATCTTTACATGTGTGGTCGCTCGACGGCACAGGTGCGCCCATAGAGGGCCAAAGACGGGCGAAGAGCCCGTGCAGAGCCCCTCAATGGGCCCAACATGAGCTGGAATGCCCGCTTTTGCGGCTGTTTTTCGCGATCTCGAAAGTTGACGCATGTCTTGGTCGCAACCAGTCGTGTTTACCGGGCTTGATCAGCGTTGCCCTAACACCTTCGAGAACAAGACTCGTCGATGTCGCAACGGTTCTTGGCGGTGTACCCGAGCGGTTGGTCGAGCGTGAACATCACAGATGCGATCGCCGAATAGCAGTGACGCTGCTAACGCCGAGTCGCTTAAATGCTTACCTGCGCGGCGACAGGCGTGCGCTGAATAGTGAGGAATTGCGCGGCTACCAGTTATTCAAGGCAAACCATTGCGCAACCTGCCATGTGGGCAAGAATCTGGGCGGGCAGTCGTTCGAGCGAATGGGTCTCCCGGCCGACTACTTTTCCGTTCGGGGCTACACGTCCGCAGGACAACGGTCGGGCGAATGTTACAAAAGAATCGCTCGATTGCCATGCGTTCAAGACGCCGACGCTGCGCAACGTGGAACTGACCGCGCCATATTTTTACGACGGTCGCCGTGCTGAACTGCATGCAGCTGTGCGCGACATGGCGACGTATCAGGTCGGCAGGCGATTGCCTCAGTGCGCCAGCTGACGGACTCAGTCGGTCGCGCGGTGACGGATATATCCGTTGGAAACGAGAATCTGTCCGCGCGTACCGAAAAGCACGCTGCATCCCTTTAGAAAACCGCATCAAGATGGCGCAGCTCACCGAGACGGTTCGAAACAACGCTGACAATGCTATTCAGGCGAGCACGCTTGCCTTGAACGCGACCGATCTGGCAGAACGTGGCAACGACGTGGTGTCAACCATGATTGGTACCATCGAGAAAATCAGTGACAGTTCTGCCAGAATTGCTGAGATCACGGGTGTAATCGAAGGCATCGCCTTCCAGACCAATATTCTGGCGCTCAATGCGGCGGTGGAAGCTGCTCGGGCGGGCGACCAGGGGCGCGGCTTTGTGGTTGTGGCAAGTGAGGTACGCAATCTCGCACAGCATTCGGCCACGGCGGCCAAGGAAATTAAGTCGCTTGTTGGTGACTCCGTGGCGGTCGTGGAGCATGGGGCAAGCCAGGCGGCCGACGCAGGAACAACGATAGGGCCAGTCAAGGATGCGATCAGGTGTGTCGCGGATATCGTCAGCGAGATTTCCTGGCGTCTGAAGAGCAAAGCGTCGGCATCAAGTATGTCAACACCGGCATCAGTGAGATGGACAGGGCCACGCAACAAAACGCGGCTTCATAGAATTTATTCTCCAGTTTCAGGGATTGCTCACCCCTACGCCCGCCGACACGTTGAACACCGACACTGAATCCTCCAGTTCGACCGCCTGCGCGTTCAACGCCTGCACGCCGGCGGCTGCCTGCTCCACGAGCTCGCTTGCTCGACGACCTGGCGGCGCATAAAATCTGTACGTTGACCCAAACTCATGGAAGAGAATCATGCGGTGCCGGACCAGCATACACAACGGTTTCAGAGCCATCCGTGCTTGCGGTGTCGCTTGAGACAGGAGGGCGAGGCCCGGTCACATCGGCGGTCTGCCGAGTTACCGCTCGATCACACACGCGATAACGGGTTGGACTCGCCGTCTGGCCCCGTGATAGCAAGCCGGCACGCAGCGGACTCGCAAGCCAGTCCGACTACCCCACATTTCCGGGGTGGTTCAAACTGGGCAGGCGTGCAGCTATCTCCGACCAATAGAGATTCTTTACGTTGACGTGCCTTCAAGATCTGCTTCGCGAACTTGGCAGATTCCTCTGTCCTAGCCATTCACTCGATCCGGCGGAATACTAGCGTGCCGTTGGTGCCGCCGAACCCGAACGAATTTGAAATGGCAACATCAATCGGCATGCGTCGAGCTACGAGGGGTACATAGTCGAGGTCGCATTCCGGGTCGGGCTTTGTCAGGTTGGCGGTCGGCGGCGCAATCTGGTGGTGCACGGTGAGCGCGGTGTAGACGGCCTCGACACCACCCGCAGCGGCAAGCAGGTGCCCGGTCACTGATTTTGTCGAGCTGATCGCGAGGTCCTTGGCGTGCGAGCCAAAGGCTGCCTTCAGCGCGAGCGATTCCGCGCGGTCGCCGAGCGGCGTCGAAGTGCCGTGCGCATTGATGTATTGCACGCTGTCGGCCGCGACGCGTGCATTGCGCAAGGCATTGCGTATGCAGCGGGCCGCGCCTTCCCCGTCTTCCGACGGGCTAGTAATATGGAATGCGTCACCGCTTAGTCCGAATCCGGCCAATTCCGCGTAAATCCGTGCGCCGCGCTGGCGCGCGTGCTTCATCTCCTCGAGCACGATGATGCCCGCTCCTTCACCTAGCACGAAGCCGTCGCGCTCCGCGTCCCACGGGCGGCTCGCTGTCTCGGGACTTTCGTTGCGCGTCGAGAGCGCCTTGGCCCGGCCAAAGCCCGCGAGGCTGCTCTCGGTGATCGCCGCCTCTGCTGCCCCTGCAATCATGACATCGGCGTCACCATACTCGATCAGCCGGGCGGCGTCTCCGATCGCATGAGTGGCGGTCGAGCACGCCGTCGCCATGGCGAGATTCGGTCCCTTGAGCCCGTACCGGATCGAGAGATGCCCCGCGATCATGTTGATGATGGATGAGGGCACGTAAAATGGGGACACCCGCCGCGGCCCTTTGTCCCTGATCGTGAAGGCAGTGTCGACGAGGGTCTGTACGCCGCCGGTTCCGGACCCGACATGAACGCCGATCCGGGAGGCATTTGCTTCGGTCACTGTGAGGCCGCTGTCGACGAATGCTTCCATGCCGGCCACGACACCGAGTTGGATGAAGCGATCCATATGGCGGACCTCTTTTTCCGAAATGAAGCGAGTTGCGTCGAACCCCTTGACTTCGCCAGCGATTTGCGCCGGGAAATCGGTCGTATCGAAAAAGGTGACCCGGCCGATTCCGCTGCGGCCGGCAATGACATTCGACCAATTTTCCTCGACGCCAATCCCGACCGGGGAAATGGCACCAAGACCGGTGACGACGACTCTTCGGTTGTCCATTTTTTCTTATTTGATATCGAAAATCGACCAATACCGCGCGAAATGCTAAAGCTGTCGACCCGTGCGATCGATAGGGAGGGGCTTTACGGTTTGATCCGATAGTAGCCATGTGGCCGTCATCGTCCCACAAAAGCCGGCACCCACTATCACGATCGATACAGTCATTGCCACGGCTCCTATGGTTGTTCTCGTATCCGCTCCCGTAGAAAATTGATTTTGACGTTAAGATGGATATCCGCTCCGATAGCGTCGCTTGCATCGGGGCATGTCGGGAAAGTTCTCTTTCCGGCACGGATAGTCGGAAGCTGTGCCGCGCGTCGCAGGAAGCGACTATGCGGCATCTCGCCTCGAACTACAAAATCAATTGTTTGGATAACACTGATTCGCATCGCAAATGAATATCTGCGAAGGACCGGCATGACGAACGCGCGCATCGTCGATGTTCTGCGCAGCGAGCGGATAGTGCAGTCGCTTCAGAACCTTCGCAATTCCTGGGCAAGGGCCGTTCGTGGGTGCCTTCTTGATCATCGGGTCAGAACCGGTTCGTCAGACGCGCATTCTAGCGCCCCCGCACTAATGCGACACAACCCTTCAATGACGCTTAGTGTTGGTATCAATGCATTTGACGCCTTTCTTCTGGTAGTTGCACAGAGAGTCGCGTAACGTGCCGTGTTAGGTAGGTGGGTAGTACGACGACCCGCAGAGCTTAGGTTAATTAACATTTTCCCGATAAGGATTGTGTATGGAAAAGATAAACAACTGATTGCGGGTTTTCCGAAAGGGCGGAATTTGCTTGCGTGCCCCGTCGGGACTGGCTCGCGGGGTTGGCGAGGGCGGTCGGATTAAAGTCAAGGCTTTGCGGATACGAGAATGGCTGCAAAACATGGCCGGCAGGCGATCCCCACAACATTGACGGATGAGCAGTCGGGCATTTGTATTGCAGCATCTGAGCCGTGGCCGCCGCCGACGTTGCTGTTACAGAAGGTGTTCAACTACGGGTGCGTGATGCGTTCCTTCTGCGCGGCAGTCACGACTTCGACGATCTAACTGACGCGCTGTTCCTCTCATCCAGATTGCCGCGCCACAACTCGTGCAGGTTCGCCTCACCGCACGCAGAGCGTCGCGCCCCAATGCAAGCGATCGCAAGCAACGATCTATCCAAATTGGAACTGCACAGATGGGCCAAGTTAATCGTTATATGCTGTTGACCGGCGCCAGCCGCGGTATCGGTCATGCCACAGTTAAGCTTTTTCAGGAAAACAACTGGGAGGTGTTCACTGTCTCACGGCGACCGTTCTCGGACAGTTGCAAGTGGCCTGCGGCGCGTGAAACGCACATCCAAGCAGACCTCGCGGACCTCGATAACATCGACCGGATCGCTTTGGAAGTCAGGCGACGGCTACCTGATGGACAACTACATGCGCTCGTCAACAATGCTGGAATCTCGCCTAAAGGCGAGAACAGATCGCGCCTCGGAATTCTCAACAGCGATATTCAGACATGGATGACTGTTCTTAACGTGAATTTGGTATCCAACGCATTACTGGCGCGATCGCTGTTCCCAGAATTGGTCCGAGCAAAAGGAGCGATTGCCAACGTAACATCGATCGCCGGGGTGAAGGTTCATCCTTTCGCGGGTACTGCGTACGCAGCTTCAAAGGCTGCGCTCGCAGCTCTAACACGAGAAATGGCACACGAGTTTGGCCCCGAGGGCGTACGCGTCAACGCTATTGCGCCGGGCGAAATTGATACCTCGATCCTGTCGCCCGGCACTGAGGAGATCGTGGATCACGGTATTCCTATGCGTCGTCTCGGAGATCCGGCCGAAGTCGCACGAGTAATCTACTTCCTCTGCACTGAGGCCTCGTCGTACATCAACGGAGCAGAGTTGCACGTCAATGGAGGGCAGCATGTCTGAAGTCATGCGTCGGCACATAAAGACCGACGCCATGTGGCATATGGGCTGAGCCGGCGAAATCTGGAAGAGATGATGGCTGAACGTGGCATCGATGTCGACCATTCAACCGTGCACCGATGGGCGATCAAGTTGCTGCCCGCTCCGGAAAGGCATTTCGACGTCGCAAGCGCGCAGTCGGCAGGAGCTGACGCGTGGATGATACGTATATCAAGGTCAAGGGACAGTGGAAGTACTGTACCGGGCCGTGGACAAAGCGGAAGATGATCGATTTCCTGCTGCGCGCCCACCTTGACAAGGCTGCCCCGAAGCGCCACTTCGAAAAGTCGATCGAGCGCAGCGGCGAACCCGAGGTGGTAACGATCGACAAGAATGGGGCGAATCTCGCTGCGCTTGAGGCTATCGACGCCGGGCGCGAGACGCCGACCAAGATCTGTCAGTCGAAGTATCTGAATATCATCGTCGAGCAGGAAGAAACGCAGCAACGAGACACATCAGTCCAGGACCGACCCCGATGCGCAATTCTATCGCAAAGGCAAAACGGCCAGCGAATTGGGGTAATGGGCCGTACGCTGACCGATAACCGGCACGGTCTGGTGGTCAATGCGCGCGTGACACGCGCCGACGAACATGCTGAGCGTGAAGCGGCTAAGATCATGATCCACGACGCACGGCAAGCGGCAGACGATGCCAGCGCAGACATCACACTGGGCGCGGACAAGGGTTACGATGGCCAGGAGTTCATCGAGGCGTGCCAGCAGATGAGGGTCACCCGCACGTTGCGCAAAACACGCAAAACACCTCGAGGCGGCGTTCGGCAGTGCCCGATACGATTGCCCCGAGCGTGGGCGACGCCATTTCGCAGGCTGCAAGTGCTTGGGGTGAGAACTGGCATGGCGAGAAGCGCAGCAACGACACGCATGAATTCAGCGCGGACAGTCAGCCGCGGCTGTTTCGCAAGAGTCGTGGTACGGGCGCGATGCTTTCTGATATGGGGCACGTGCTGACGGATAGCCGGCATGGCCTCGTGGTGAACGCACAGGTGACGCAGGCCAACGGCACAGCCGAGCGAGACACAGCGACCGAGATGCTTGCGTATGCCGCGCAGTTTGCCAGTACATCGATTATGGTCGGCGCTGACAAAAACTACGACACGGCTGGTTTCGTGGCAACGTGTCGCGCAAATGGCGTGACGCCGCATGTTGCGCAAAACGATGGTCGCGCGGGCAGCTCGGCCATTGACGGACGTACAACGCGCTGATCCGGCTACGCCATCAGTCAGCGCAAGCGCAAATGCATCGAGCAGTTTTTTAGCTGAAGCAAGACAGTCGGCAGGATTCGGCAGGTGATGTCTCGAGGGCTGCAGCGCGTTGACCACCGCGCGGTACCGCGCGACGGGCACGCCCCTTCCGGAACCGCAGGTCGCGCGGCGGCTCGCTGGAACGATGGGCCGCTTGGTCGGCAACCGTATGGCAGCGTTTAGACGGTGTTATGAACTTTCGGCCAGACCTGGTACCCTGGCGGGATGAAAAACGCAGACCCTACCCAACGGATGTATCGAATGAAGAGTGGTCCTTCGCCGCTCCGTACCTGAAATTGATGAATCAGGACGCGCCTCAGCGTCGCTACGAATTGCGCGAAATGTTCAACGCCTTGCGCTGGATTGTCCGCGCGGGTGCACCGTGGCGTCTGCTGCCCAATGACTTTCCGCCGTGGGAGTTGGTCTATCAGCAGACACAGCGCTGGATTCAGGCAGGCTGTTTCGAAGCCATGGTCAATGACCTACGTTCGATTATCCGCGTGGCGCAGGATCGCCGGGGGCATCCCAGTGCAGTCATCCTCGATGGCCGTACGCTGCAGTCGACGTGCGAGAGCGGTCCACGCGCAGGCTATGACGGGTACAAGCGTAAGAAAGGCAGCAAGGTGCATAGGCGGTGGATACATTGGGGCAACTGCTTGCGGTGCATGTGACGCCGGCCAACGAACAGGAGCGCGCAGGTCGCGGAATTGGCTCGTCAGGTTCAGCAGGCCACGGACCACACAATCAAAGTGGCGTTCGCCGATCAGGGCTATACCGGAGAGGAGCCGCGCAGGCGGCACTCGATGAAGGCATTGAGCTTCAGGTAATCAAGCTGTCGGAGGCAAAAAAGGGGGGCGTGTTGCTGCCACGCCGCTGGGTGGTTGAGCGCAGCTTCGGCTGCGCTCAACCGTTTCCGCCGACTGGCAAGAGACTACGAGCGCCTGCCTGAAACCTTGGCCGGTCTGCATTTCGTCGTCTTTGCCATGCTCATGCTCGTCCATGCTGTGCCCAATATCCAAAGGATCTAACATTCTCTAGAAACGAATCGGCGATCAACCTCCTGCCGGTGCTGCGTCCGCTCATTTCGCCGAGTAATATGGTTGCCGCTTATCCATCAAATAATACGATCGTCGTCACTGACTATGCGGATAACATCCGCCGCATCGAGCAGATCATCGAGGGCGTAGATTCTGCGGCTGGCCAGCAGGTGCAGGTAGCATACCTGAAGAACGCGAATTCGCTCGACGTTGCGACCCAGATGACCCAAGATGCTTGACCCTGGGGCGATCGGCAATGTGGATGCGACGCTGAAGGTCTTGGTGCAGGCTGATCCGCGCACGAATTCGCTAATGCTGCGTGCGTCGAACGCAGCGCGCCTCGCGGCGGCTAACCCAACTGCCCGATGGTCGCCCCGAGGCGCTTTTCCAATTTTAGATAAAGCCGAACCGCTCGAAGACGCTCTTCATACGAGTACATGAACTACGTCTAGGTAGTCCAAGTTTTCGTCCGCACCCCCGGGGGGCAGTACATCGGCGCTAACAGCCTCGGACATTCGACCATGAAACATCGAAATGCGAAGCCATCTCTGAATCCCGAAACGACAGCCCGTGCTGTCCCGTTTGTTATCTAGATGACGTCGGCTGTAGGAATTCGTTCAATTGATTGCGTGGTTGTGCAATCACTTTGACCGTCGGCGGTCTCATTTTTGCAGGCATGCATCTTGTATGCGAATCGACCTAGCGGGCTGTTGAAGACTGAAACGATCCGTGGAGCAGATGGCAACGCCAAAGCGATGTTCACAATGGCAGCGCTGGATGACTTTGAGGCTACGAGCCACCCCTTGCGGCCGATTCGTATCTGGCGGAATGATGCGCGCAAGCGCATGGGCCGGGTGTTCGCACGCTTGTACGCGAGTCATCCGAAGTGCAGTTGCCGTGCAGCGCCAAGGACAAACTGATTCGTGCGCTGCTGGTGCAGGTGTGGTATTCGGTTCGAAGCGAGCGTACGCAGAGACAGGGGCAAGACGGTCGGTATCAATTCGATACGGACCAGACAGATGCGGCAGTTCTTGGGAGGTTACTCGAGCTGGTGAGCTGTATCTCAGCAGACTACCAGGAGTTGCAGACCGCCCCGTTGCCGCGTATGAAACTCTCCCAGTATTCGTACTGGACTTTCTTGAACCAGAGCCAAAGGAGATAGAAAATATGCACCGGAAACAAGGGAGTGGCGAGGCCGCAGGACACCACGGGGAGCTCCTCCAGGGAATGTTTGAAGACGATGATGGTTTGCTGTGGCGTGGTTTAGTCTCCATGCCTTACCGGAGTCTCAAGTCAAGGGCAGAGTTCCTGCCGAACGAGAACAAGCGAGAAGTAGACGTTTTTCCAAGCCGTTGCGAAAAAGCCAAACGCGCCGCAGAAATCACGCTTGAGCGGTTCTCGGCTGCGAGGGTGGGGGGGGTACTTGGGCTTACGAGCAATATCCCTGTTGCGCGTGGTATGGGGTCATCCACAGCTGATGTAGTGGCCAGCATCTTGGCAGTTCTTGAATCGCTTGATATCGAGCTGCCGCCTAGCGATGTTATGCAAATTGCAGTAAGCGCTGAGTCGGCATGTGATTCAACAATATTCTCGCAGCAGGCGGTACTATTTGCGCAACGAGATGGATTTGTTCTTGAAGCATTCAGGAGACCGATTCCTCCGATTGACTTTATAAGTGTGACTGCGGATACCGAACAGACTGTCAACACGCTTGATATGGAATTGCCCCAGTACAACTTAGAAGAGGTCGAGAACTTTCGACCGATTCGAGCTCTATTGCGTAAAGGGATTGATACATCCGATATAAAATTGCTCGGCCGCGTCGCGACAGCAAGCACTTGGCTTAATCAGCGATTTTTACGAAAGCCACGTCTACGCGATATTGAAGAAATTGGGCGAAAATATGGTTCAGTTGGACTACAGATAGCACACAGCGGAACGGTTATTGGCGTGATGTTCGATCCGGCGAGCGAAAGAACTGCGGAGAACATGTATTTGGCTACCCGTGAATTAGTGTGTTCAGGATTTGAAGCTACTGTTATCGCGAAGTGATAAAAACACTGGGAATAAAAGGATGATGAATCGAAATATTATGCGAAACCTTGAGGATTTCGAAAATCCACGGATCGTCAGGCTGGATGCTAATTTTTATGGGGCAAGCTTCTTTCTGATGAAGCTGCTTCCGGCGCGGTTCATACTCGAACAAGCTGTGTCGGAGGGGCTGCTCAAACCGGGTGCCACCATCTGCGAGTCCTCCTCTGGTACATTTGGTCTAGCGTTAGCCATGTTAGCCGTTCAGTATGGCTATAAACTCATATTGGTAAGCGATTGGGCAATCGATCGTCACCTTAAAAGCCGCCTTGTAGAGCTTGGTGCACACGTAGAAGTTGTGAACGATCCGGCACCACAAGGGGGGCTACAACAGGCTAGGCTAAATAGGTTGGCTAAATATCTGAAGGAAATCCCTGGCAGCTTCTGGCCGTCTCAATATTCTAACACCGGCAATCCACTGGCCTACGGTAAGTTCGCGGAACTACTGATCCAAAAACTTGTGAAGGTCGACTGCCTGGTGGGGCCAGTTGGTTCCGGTGGGTCGATGTCAGGCACTACTAGATTTTTAAGAGTGCCATTCCCTGAGTTACACGCTATTGGCGTGGATATGCCACATTCTGTTTTGTTCGGACAGCCCTGCGGAGATTTGGGGGATCTTAGTGGGCTCGGGGGGGAAATTGTGCCTTCCAACGTGGATCATCGGCAGTTTGACGAGGTTCACTGGCTGACGCCTGCAGAAGTGTTTCATGCAACTCATCAACTACATCGAGAACATGGGCTATTTATGGGGCCGACCAGTGGCGCAGCCTATAGAGTGGCAGATTGGTGGTCCAGGAAGAACCCCGGGAAAAACGTTGTGGCGATTTTTCCAGATGAGGGACACCGCTATGTCGATACTATTTATAACTATGAAGGCGACTGGCTTTCGTCTTTGTCCATTACGTCTTCTTATGTGCGGGAGGCACCGGTAACTGTGGAGGCACCCACGGAGGTGTTGAGCGGTTGGTCGTGTTATGCGTGGGGGAGACGAACACTTGACGAGGTTCTTTCTCGTGTCATTGAAGAAGAGAGGCCCGAGCTTGTCTCTCGACAGCAAAAACTGGAAGTCTCACAAGCAGTCGCCAGTGCCTCAGAACAATCCTTTTGCACCGCACCGACCTCCCACATTGTGGCAGGCGATGCCAGGCTGTTAGAATTGTCGTGTCTCGACAGTGCTACCGTCGCGCACCTCAGGCTGGATGCCGATCAATGTCAATATGTCGACCCGTTGTACGTAGTGTTTTCAGAACTGAGGCAAAGCCAAAATTCGGAATTCGAGCATTGTTTTTCAGTCGTAGCGCATGACGATGTTGTAGGTTTTTTTGTCCTTCGAGAAAAGGCCGCAGTGCCAGAATGGGCGAATCCGGACGCTATGACGATGCACAGCCTGCGGGTGGGCCTATCATACCAAGGTAAGGGGTACGGTAAAGCTGCGGCAGAACTAGCTATTGGGTGGATCGCGTCCAATCGCCCAAATGTCGACCGTTTAATGCTTGCCGTCAATGCGCGGAATGTGGTAGCTAAACGCATGTACCTAGGCTTTGGCTTCAGAGATACAGGACTAACCTACTGCGGCCCGATTGGTATTCAGAATATTTTTGAATATGAAATTACACCAGAAAAGTGATTGCCTTCAACTGGCTTTTGACTGAGCGTTTCTTGTCTCGGCCCAAGCCTAGTATTTCGTCCCAGAAATGACTTAACGTAAATTCAGATTGGTCTATGATCGAATCACGGTGAGTTGGGGGCGATCATGGGACGCAAAGGAATCGAGCTTGTCGTGTCGGAGCTGGAGCGAGAGCAATTTTTCTCAATGAGCCGCTCGCGTTCGCTGCCTCACTCTCTCGTGCGCCGGGCAAAGATTATCTTGATGGCCGCTGACGGTCATACGGGTCAAGAAATTGCGACGCAGTGCGAAGTAACACCGCCTGCAATTACGCACTGGAAGAAGCGCTTTGTTGCCCACGGACTTGCCGGTCTGCATGATGAAGCCCGTCCAGGCCGGCCTCGCACGCATGATGATGAAGCAGTCGCGGAATTGCTTGCGAGGATGCTGCATGAGAAGCCGGACGGGGCAACGCACTGGAGCGTGCGCTCCGCTGCTGCGCAGACAGGGATTTCGAAGAGTTCGGTGGCCCGATATCTGTCGTTGTTCGGCGTACAGCCTCATCGGTCAAAAAGCTCCAAGCTGTCTAATGATCCCTACTTCGTGGAGAAGGTGCGCAATATCGTCGGCCTGCACCTGAGTCCGCCGACCAATGCCCTGGTGCTATGCGTCGACGAGAAGAGCCAGTGTCAGGCGCTGGAGCGTACGCAGCCGATGTTGCCGATTGGGTTGGGCTATCTCGAAGGAGTGACACATGATTACGTCCGGCACGGCACCACCACTCTGTTCGCCGCGCTCGATACGGCAACCGGTGAAGTTATTGCGCAATGTAAGCCGCGCCACCGACATAAGGAATTCATGGCGTTTCTCAGGCATGTGGATCAGGCGGTGCCTGCCGATCTCGATGTGCATCTGATCGTCGATAACTATGCGACACACAAGCATCCCAAGGTCAGGGCGTGGCTGGCCAGGCATACGCGCTACCACATACACTTCACGCCGACTTACTCAAGCTGGCTGAATCAGGTCGAACGCTGGTTTGGCCTGATTACACAGCAGGCGATCCGTCGAGGGTCGTTCAAGAACGTGCGTCAACTCATCACCAGCATCGAGTGATATATCGCGCAGTACAACCAACACGGCCGACCGTTCGTATGGACCGCGACTGCCGATTCAATTTTCCAGAAAGTGGCTCGGCTATGCAAAGTTATTTCTGGGACAGAACAAGCACTGTGTCGATATATTCCTGCAGGACGATCTGTTGCTCCGGCCGGGCGAACCTGATGCCTTCCAGCCAGCGCCAATGCGCTTGCGTCCATCTGGAGCGGCCCGTGTAGCGATGGCCATGCCGCGCCAGAAATGACAGCAGCCGTTGCTTGGCCTGGCGTTGCAGATGCTTCATGTCCTCACGCGCACGGGTCAGATCGCGCAGCGCCTCCTGTGCCTGATCCGGAATCCACACGGGGCTCAACTCACCGGCGCGATACAGGCGCGCCAGGCTCAGGGCATCGCGCCGGTCGGTCTTCACGCGCTCGCCCGGCTTCTTCGGAATCAGCGACGGCGCCACGACCTGGCAGTCCTGCTTGAGTTCCCGCAGCTGTCGGCAAATGGTGTAGCCACAGGGGCCGGCTTCGTAGCAGAACGCAAGCCGTCCTGTGCCCCGCTTGAGCTGTGCGACCAGTTTCGCAATGGCCTCAGGTGTGTTCACAATCTCGCCCACATACCACACTTCGCCAGCCGTGTCGGCGACCGCCACGGCAACCGTTTCCTGATGTACATCCAGGCCCACGTACTTGCTAAACTTGTTCATGACCTGCCCCCTCAATGCGGCTCTGAGCCGCGGTGTAGCCCACCTCAAGCTTAATCCGCGTAACTTGAGGTGCGGCAGGTCCATACATGATGTCTAGGAGGCTCTTGAAATAGCTTCCGACGTGGTCATCGGAGGGAAGCGGTAAACATTGAAACGAGGAACGGACAACACTGAGACCAAACGCTGCGCGGAGCGGACGACCCTTATCCCGTCGAGCGAGTTGTCGCTCGTGCGAATCAATTTGGTTGATATGAAGGTGGATGGAGGAAAGGCAGCAGGCCAAGGGCAATGCAGTCGCAGCGCGCACATCCCGCAGATTGGGGCGGTCTTGTGACATGGGAACGGCGCTCGACGGCATACGACAGACGGCCAAAGGCCGACCGGGTGTAAAGCTGACCACCCTGTTGCATCACATCTACGCGGTCGACCGCTTGCGGGCAGCTTACTTCGGGCGGGAGCGCAAGGGGCTGCCGGGGTGGACGGCGAGACGTGGCAGTCGTACGGACTGGACCTTGAAGGCCGGCTTCTGGACCTGTCCGACCGGCTCGCCCGAGGGGCTTACCGGCCCCAGCCTATCAGACGCGTGTACTTCGACAAAGCCGACGGCAGCAAACGCCCGCTGGGCGTGCCGGCGCTGGAGGACAAGCTTGTCCAGCTTGCCACGGCCGAAGTACTCAATGCGATCTACCACCCAGTGGAAACGCAATAGACGTCTATCAGGTTAGTGCAGTTTCATTGGTTCAGTGGAACAGAACATATGATAAGTTTACGAGCGACCGCGATTAAGGTTTGCATGTTTTGTGGAGTTTTTCTGAGTGAAAAAATGATAGCAAAGCGACTACACGAAAAAATTCGGCACGAGATAACGCGGCGTGTGGCAGAGCAGGAGTATGCCGTGGGCGAACGACTGCCGTCGATCTGCGAGCTCGCCGATAGTTTCGGTGTCAGTGTGACAACTGTAGGTCGCGCAATAGAAGATCTCCGGTCGACTGGGATAGTGGACTGCGTGCCCGGGCGTGGAATCTTTGTGAGGGAGAAGCGACGATTCATCCTTGATTTTGGTTTTTCGCTTACGCGTTCTGTCGGTCGGCAGCCCCCTGTTATTGAGCCACAGACCACGATAGTTTCCGTAACACGAGAAGAGCTCTCAAGCTTCGCATTCAGAGAATTTGATGTTCCAATTGAACCCATTTGCTGTGTCAGAACGTTGACGTCGATTGCTACAATGCCGATTGTGTTTGACACTCTATACGTGTCGCAATGCTTTGGCGATGATATTGTTGACGAGCTGGATAGGAAGTCGGTTGGTGAGTTGCTACATGACCGTGGAATTTCCGTCGAAAGCTCAAGATTGCTTTTACAAGCACGGCCTGCCTCGGATGAGGCGAAAGCTGTCTTTTCGATTCCAGAAGGATTTCCAACGCTACAGCGGGTTTATCAGTTAATAGCAGAAGACCCAGTGGTCTCGGTCTTTGGGGTATCCGAGTCGCCGTTCGACCGGCTGGCATGGAGGACGGAGTGAATGGGATGGGATGTTTCGGGTCGAGGGCAATGCTGATTGACAGTGTCACGTGAGATTCCCCCGGTTTTTCGCCTTCCAGAGGCCCGGGTTATGCAGCCGCACCTCTTGTCCGCTGAGCCACAAGCCAGTCTTGCATGACCTGGGATGGCGACGCGAAGCCAAGCGATGAGTGACGACGACTGCGGTTATAAAACTCTTCGAAATATTCGAACGTCCGCCACGG
Source organism: Paraburkholderia nodosa (assembly GCF_001718195.1). GTDB lineage: Bacteria > Pseudomonadota > Gammaproteobacteria > Burkholderiales > Burkholderiaceae > Paraburkholderia > Paraburkholderia nodosa_A. The sequence continues at coordinate 28,901 of NZ_MCNV01000037.1, read as the reverse complement.
CTTCGCGATGCGTGCGATACCTCGTGTCATGCAGGCGCTCGTTCTTCAGGCTGTTGAAGAAACTTTCCGTCGGTGCGTTATCCCAGCAACTGCCTTTGCGGCTCAGATGCACGTGATGTCCGAGGTGAACACCTGATTGGGTTGCGAATGCACGCGAGGCGCTCGCGCTCGTCTGCTTCCCTGGCGATCTGCTCATCGAGCCAGGCTGTGAGCTTTTCGAGCTGCGCGAGCTGCATGGGCTTCGCCCGCTTCTCGGTTGCGGGATGCAGCGCAACGATGCCTCTGAGAACCTTGCGTACATGCGGTGCCTTCGTCGGATCCGGAAAACCCTGCGTCTGATGCCATTGCGCGAGCGCTGCAAGCCGCGAGCGCAGGGTATTGATAGACAGGGTTTCTGCGTGATCGGCAAGGTACCGCGCGATCATGTCAGCGCTCGCGGGCAGAAAGCCCCGCATCCGGTGTGCCGACTGCGGGCATCGTGTACTGCTGACGCTGGACGACCAGGTCGTCTATACGCACCTGGCCGGCGATCGCACAGTGGGCCTCTATCCACTAATGCCGGACGGCACCTGCTACCTGCTCGCTGTCGACTTCGACGAGGAAGGCTGGCGTGAAGATGCGCAGGCATTCCGGCAATCCTGCCTCGAGATGGACGTGCCCGTATCGCTCGAAATCTCGCGTTCAGGCAACGGCGCTCACGCGTGGATCTTCTTCTCGTCGGCCGTTGCTGCACGTGACGCGCGACGGATGGGCTCAGCCATCATCAGCCACACCTGTACCCGGACCCGTCAGCTCGAACTGACGTCCTATGACCGGCTCTTCCCGAACCAGGATGTGCTGCCCAAAGGCGGCTTCGGTAACCTCATTGCCCTGCCGCTGCAGAAGCACCCGCGCGAGCATGGTTGGAGCGTGTTTGTCGATGACGGCTTTCAGCCGTACGCTGATCAGTGGTCGTATCTCGCGTCCGTGCAAACCATGGACAGCCGCGACATCGAGGGGGTGATCTTTCGCGCCACGGGCGGTGCGCACCCGCTCGACGTCGCGTTCATCGCCGAGGAGGATCAGGCCGAACCGTGGAAGCCGCCACCCGCGCAGCCGAAGCGGCTGGCCGGAACGATGCCGGCATCGCTCACACTGACGCTCGCGAACCAGCTCTATCTTGAAAAGGCGCAGCTTCCGCAGGCACTGCTCAACCGGCTCATCCGGCTGGCCGCCTTCCAGAATCCGGAGTTCTACCGGGCCCAGGCGCGCGGCTTCAGCGTATGGGACAAGCCACGCATCATTGGGCGCGCCGAGAACTGCCCGCGCCACATTGCATTGCCGCGCGGATGCCTTGACGACGTCGTGACGCTACTGCGCGATAACGACATCGCCTGCGACATCCGCGACGAGCGCTGCACCGGCGAGCCGCTTGCAGTTCCGTTTGCCGGCACGTTGCGCGATGACCAGCAGGCGGCCGTCACCGACCTGCTGCGACACGACACCGGCATCCTGCATGCGCCGACGGCGTTCGGCAAGACCGTGACGGCGGCCGCGATGATCGCGCAGCGTGGCGTCAACACGCTCGTGCTTGTGCACCGCCGGGAGCTGCTTGACCAGTGGTGCGAGCGCCTGCAGTCGTTTCTCGCACTCGACGCGCGCGCGATCGGCACGATCGGCGGTGGCAAGTCGAAGGCGACGGGCCGGATCGATGTCGCGATGTTGCAATCCGTGGCACCCGATGGTGCCCGCGGCGAGCTGTTGCGGCGTTACGGCCATGTCATTGTCGACGAATGTCACCACGTCTCGGCGGATTCCTTCGAGGCGGTGCTCAAGGCCGTCCATGCCCGTTACGTGCTGGGTCTGACGGCGACGCCCGTGCGGCGCGACAGCCAGCAACCGGTGATGTTCATGCTGTGCGGGCCGATCCGGCATGCGGCGAAATCCCCGGCCAGCGCGCCCCAGATGCTCGAGGTCTTCCCGCAAAGGCTCACCTCCGCAGTGGACGTCGCGGCCGACGCGCCAATCCAGGCGGTGTTCGCTCAGCTCGCGCAGGACACCCCGCGCACGCAGATGATCGCGGCGGCTGTACATGAACAGTACGGGCAGGGGCGGAACGTGCTGGTACTCACCGAGCGCACGGACCATCTCGAAAGCCTGCAGCAGATGCTGCAAGACACGGTACAACCGCTGTTCGTGCTGCACGGTCGCCTCGGCCGGAAAGCGCGGGTGGCACAGCTGGCTGCCCTTGACGCGCTGGCCGGTGACACGCCCCGCGTGGTGCTGGCGACTGGCAGGCTCGTAGGTGAAGGCTTCGACCATCCGGCGCTGGACACGCTGGTGCTGGCCATGCCGGTTGCGTGGAGGGGCACGCTGCAGCAGTACGCCGGCCGGCTGCACCGCGAGCATGCGGGCAAGACCGGCGTACGGGTGATCGATTATGTGGATGGCGGCCATCCGGTGCTGCAGCGCATGTGGGAGAAACGCCAGCGCGGCTACCGGGCAATGGGCTATCAGGTCCGCACGCCCGGAGAAGATATCCAGCTCCAGTTGGCCTGAAACCGGTGGTGAATTCGTATTCCGTATCGTTTCTTGCTGTTTGCTGTCACCGGCACGTTAGTCGTCGCGCATTGCAGACTGAAGACCGAGGTGCTCGACGAACGGATCGAAATCCCGGTCGCTGAAGAGCAGCGGCGCACCGTTTTCAATGCACCACGTCGCGATCAGCGTATCGATGGTTTTGCGGATCGTTACGCCCTGCGCTCGCAAGATGCGGTAATTCCGGGCCGCCTGAATGGCGTTATCCGGCCCCACCAGCGAGACGACATCGAATCGCGTCGTCATCAGCTGCCGGGCAGTATTGAACGCCGACTCGGCGGCAAATCCCTGTAGCACCTCGGCGACGATCAGGTCGCCGGTGACCAGCACCTCCCGGCCCAGCAGGGCATCCAGTCGGCTGGCTTGGGGTGAAGCCAGCCCCCGGAAGTAGTCGATCCACACGCTTGAATCGACGAGTATCACTGGTCGCGCCTCATGGCATCCAGGTCGCCTTCCCACGGTAATTTGCCGCGGAACTGGCGAATCTGCTCCTGCTGCTTGAGCCGGATGATCGTTTTCAGGCCAAGCTCGACCGCTTCACGTTTGGTCCGGATGCCCGTTGCGGCAAGCGCTTCGGCCATCAACCGGTCGTCGATCTCGATATTGGTACGCATGGCGCGCCTCGTATATGTGTATAAAACAATTGAATTATACACATCAAACGCTTGTGGTCCACGCTCCGGGTTGCGACATCCCGATTTGACCAGCAATCCCCTGGAGATCGTCAATTTCCATGTTTCGTACCGGTTGTGCGGCGGAACCAGCCGGATTCGGACCATCACACTGGATAATGCGCCTTTATCGCAGGCCAGCCACACCCACATCCGGCCGCCCTTGACCGCGTTCAGCGATACGTATATACATGGTACGTAATACAGTACGATATTCGAGCGAGGAAGCAGATGGCCCGCACCGGTCTTACGCGCATGGACGTGAAGCGCGCCCGCGACGCGTTGCTCGCACAGGGGCAGCACGCATCGATCGACGCGATACGTATCGCGCTCGGCAACACGGGCTCGAAAACCACGATCCACCGCTACCTGAGGGAACTGGAAGAAGATGAGGGCGCGTCACTGACACGCGCCGGGTCGCTCTCGGACGCGATCCAGGATCTGGCGGCCCGGCTCGCGGCCCGCCTGCATGAAGAAGCACAAGCCCTCGTCGACCAGCAGGCCGCCGCTGCGGCCGCGCAGCGCCAGCAGGCGCAGTCCGAAATCGCAAGGCTCGGCGCTGAGCTGGCCACGGTGCGGGAGCAGCTCTCTGGCGCGACCGCCGCCCTTTGCGCGGAGCAGGAGGCGCACGCCGGGACTCGCGTGGCGTTGCATCAGCGCGACCTGGACGTCGAGCGGCTCACCCAGCAGGTAGGCGACCAGACCGAGCGCCTTGCCGAGCAGGAAGGCTTCCGCCTGTCGCTTGAGGCCAGGCTCGTGCATGCGCGCGATGCCCTTGAGCACTTCCGTACGGCTGCGCGCGAGCAGCGCGAACAGGAAGCGCGCCGACATGAGCAGCAGGTCCAGCAGGTGCAGGCTGAGCTACGCCAGGCGAACCAGACGGCCATCGTCCGGCAGAACGAGATCACACAGCTGAACCGGGACAACGCGCGGCTCGTCGCAGAAGCGACGGCCACGACCCGGCTCGCACGCGATCAGCAGGCACATGGCGAGGCGCTGCAGTCCGCCCTCAATCGTGCGCTCACCGATCGGGCGCGCGCCGAGGCCGAGCGCGACGCAGCGCAGTCGGCAGCCGATGCGCGGGCAGCCGAGCTGCTCCAGGTACGCGAGGCTCGCGACTCGCTCCGCGCGGACCGCACGAAGCTGGCCGCGCAGCTCGAAGCACAGCAGCAGCTCCTGGTGGACTACCGGATGCGGCTGGGCGGCGCGGACGCGGCGGGCTGAAAGCGCCGCGTCGCGTGCCGAAAGGACATCACGCTGGCAGAGTTGCGCAGTTTCTCCACGCGGGCCACGATTACCGCCTCGAGCTTCGTCAACGAATATCACTGGGGCAACCTCAAGGGCGACCCGCTCGAGTGGGTACAGCAATATTTCGATGCCCACGTCTACTCCTCCAACTGGGGGAGCTGCCGCCTGCTTCTTCGCCTGCCGCGCGGGACGTTTGACGCGGCGACCCTCCGCGATTACGTCAAGGCTGGACGAAAGAGGCGCTCCCGTTTCGAGAAAGCGTTCGAGGCCATGGACGTCGATGACTGGTGCCTCCTCGACTGGTCGTTCAACGATGACTCGGGCGAACACGCCCGCTTCTCGGAGGAGATGGATGGTGCGGGGTGGATGACGCGCCTGCTGCCTGTACGCGACGAGCTGCTCGGCGGCGATGCTCGCCCGCTTTATCTTGGCTGGCTTGCCCGCCTCGGGAATGATGAGCTACACGATGATGAAATCGAACCGCCGGTGCCTGCGGGATTACAGGCGTTGACGCCCGCACAGGTAGCACTGGCCGAGTTTCTGATGCTGGATGCGGAATGGCTCGCCGCCGCCGCCGAGGAATGTTTGCACTGGGCCGCATGAAAAAAACTGCTGCCCCACACAGTTTGTTCTGGCTGAACTACATATCAATTATTTTGATGTTAATTGTCTTGTGTCTCCCCCCCCAGGAGGCGAAAATTTTATCTCGCGCGGGCAGTGTGCGGTAACCAAGTGGGCTCGCCAACCCAAGCTCCGTCGACTGGTTTCTGAGCCGCAGTGCGTTATGGATCGTCATCGACGAAGTCAGCCAAGTTGACAGTGCGCTTCTCACCACCACGAGAGCGCCCCACTACCTGCTCGCGGTACAGCGACGCAAGATTTCGTGAGGATACGTAATGCCGGGCCTTCGCATGCTCGATGCCAAAGTAACGTTGCATCGTGACGACGGCGTCCGCGCTCCTGAAGCCAGCTTTCCCTAACACTTCAAATGCTTTTTCAACACGGCACAGACTGACCACCAAGTCGCCTTCTTGAAGCCACTCTCGCTCAATGTCGACTGCAAGGTCGTCGCAGCAGATCTTATTGAACGTCTCTTGGATCATCGCGTCGGGACCTTCAACGCAATAGATGCCTAGATGGACCAGTCGGAATACCACGCCCACGACGAGGGTTAATTGGGGTGGTACCGCAGCGCGAGGAGACTGCATTACCTTATTCACGTGACCATCCTTATGCTGCACTGCCCATGAGGTAAGAATCAATTCCTAACGGGCCGAAAAGACCTCTTGGTTTCGATTTCGGTTCTGCGTGGTCGACAGCTTGATCACGCCACGCTGTCCTCGTGAAAAAGGGGCGCGCCAACCGCTGCCCAAAGCTTAGTGACGGAAAGCACAAATGGTTGGGCTGGTCGTAACTGTCTGTGTGATAGTTCATGAGAAGATGACTGTTAAGTTTATCCATGGCTGTGTCGCGATAGTGGACTCAGGGCGAGTAAGGGCCGTTACGATAACAAGTGGTTGCGGGGGCACTGTCACGTTGGCGAGGTAGTCACGCAAGATGACACGATGAAGAAAAGAAAATCGCTTTATCACGGCCACCGGTTCCCGGCGGCAGTCATTAGTCTCGCGGTTCGGTGGTATTTCCGGTTCCAACTGAGCCTGCGTGATATTGAAGAACTGCTGTTCGAGCGCGGTGTCGTTGTCAGTTACGAGACGATCCGCCGCTGGTGCGACAAATTCGGCGTGGGCCTCGCACATCGCGTCAAAGTTGCCCGCCGCAAGCCTGGGCGCACATGGCATCTGGACGAAGTCTTCGTTACGTTGCGCGGTGAGCCTTATCTGCTCTGGCGGGCAGTCGACCAGCACGTCGCCGAACTCGACATCCTGCTGCAGAAACATCGCGATAAGGCCGCAGCAAAGCGCTTCTTCAACCGCGTGCTGGCCGCCTGTGCCAACGCGCCACGAAGGATTGTCATCGAACACCAGACCCATTCACCGGAGCAACCATGCGACTATCGCCTGATTCACAGCATATGGCCAGCTATTACCTTCAGCAAGGTTATGACGCGCAGTCCACCACCAACGAGGTTAACCGGCATCGCCCTGGCCGGATTCCCTACCAGGCGGATGACATCCGGCAATTCCGCCAGAATCAGAATGCAGCATCTGTGCTGGGTGGACTGCCCCAACGAGGCAGGGGGCAGTCAGGTCAATCACATGTTCCCCGCGCTTCAATAAACCAACCGACCGTAGCGCCTACTCTTGATCAACAGATCACGCAGTTGCAAGACGAGAGGTCCTACCTTGCAAACGTGGACGGCCGCATCGATCATCGGATTGCTGAACTGCAAGATCAGTTGCGCAATCCAGCTCCTCCGCCGCAAAGCGCCCCTGCAGGCAGCGGTGGTCCAGCAGCCAGCGCACTGACGCACTACTCTCAAGCCGATCTGACGCGGGAGTTGATTGCGCGCCGCAACCCTCAAGACTTCGCTGGCGCACCATTGCCTTCCGGGATCGATAGTCGCGCAACCGGATCGACGTATGACTCGCGCTATTCCGATGCGTCTGGGCAGCTCCCACCCAGCTCACTTGCCAGTTCCTCAAGAGCGCCAGCAACAGTGACAAATTCCAGCCGCGAGGGCAGGCAGGTGGCAGCCGCGCCCTATCCTCCCCCCTCGCAACGTTCCCGCTCGAGCGCCACAACCGTCAAGCCTATCAATTGCAGCCACAAGCCAGGCGGTGTCGTCAATACGGACACATTTGTTGGATGTGACGTCACCGATGATGAACTGAAGCAAGGCGACAAGAAAGCCCTAGACCGAGTTGCAAGGCGAAAATCAATGTATCAAAAAGCGCAAAAACTAGGCGTAACGACGACCGGCGCGGTTGACCGGGCAGAAAAAGACGCCCGGGCCGCCGCCAAGGGCTTCACCAGCCGACAGGCGGCTGAGCGCGCAGCAAGAGACGCCCGGGCCGCCGCCAAAGGCTTCCCCAGCCGACAGGCGGCTGAGCACGCAGCAAGAGACGCCCTGGCCGCCGCCAGAGGCTTCCCCAGCCGACAGGCGGCTGAGCGCGCAGCAAGAGACGTCCGGGCCGCCCGTCAGCTAGGGTCGGAGGCAATGGACGCTGATCTTGCCAGAATTCAAGCGGGCGAAAGAGCGTTGGCAGAGAGAGGAGGTATGTCCGTTAACGGGGTATCAACAAGGTAAGCATAAGTTCCTATCATAAGCCTTGGAGTTATAAAGACTGCGCCGGTTATTACGATTTGTGCAGTAACCTCTGATTTTTCTTGCGCTAATCTGAGCGGCCCTCTGCGATCCGGACGATCCGCAATGGCTACCCTCGAACGCACCGCGTACCCGCGCTTCCCCGAGGTCCTGGCATCCCGGGAACTGCAAACCTGCTACACGCCACTGCCCGACGAGCTCGAATGGGCACGCCGGTCAACGCGCGGCGAGCGACCTCGACTGGGCCTGCTGGTGCTGCTGAAGGTCTTTCAGCAACTGCACTATTTCCCTCCGCTCGATACCATTCCGGCGGCGTCGTTGAACAAGTTCGGGCAGCCGCCGATATCGGCGACACCATGCAATTAGGCTACGACACTGAGACCTCCCCAACGCTGTTCCGGCATTACGCGGCGGTTCGCACCTGGCTCGACGTGAAACCGTATTACGGCACCGACGCGAACGCGATCGCGACACGGGCAGGTACCAGCGAACGCACAGAATGATGATCTCCCGATCAAAATGGCGTCCGCCGAACAACTTCTCCGGACTCTTCAGCTTGCTCATCTCGGCTCGTCGGTTCGTTTTGTTCCGACAACTCTAACCCATTCGCCGGCCCTATTTGCACCAGAGCCAGCCAAGGCGGCGAACCCCACAAACAGCATTTCCTTGATTCGCATCAGTGACTTTGCCATTTGGTGGGACTATCTTGCTTGCTAAGCAATAAGAAATGGGTTTTCTTACTGCTACGGAGTTCATCGGGGATACGCGTGTTCTGGGGGGCGGAAGCGAAGGAGTGCTACCGGCCATCGCGTCGTGCGTGCCCATTCAATTCAATGATTTTGCACGAGAGATCATTATGTCAACAGAAGCTGTTGTAGATACCATAAGTTTTCGCAACGATGCCGACCGTGACAAGCTACGCACAGATAGCGGCCTGTCCGAGCAGGAATTTGACGCGGCCTGCAAAGAAGCATATGAGCTGCTCGAAAAAGATGGGGCTATTCTTAACGAATTCAAAATCCGAGCCGTCCGTGGTGCGATTCGTTTTCCATATAAATTGGACATCCCCTTAGCCATAGCGAGCATTCATCTAGAAATTCAAAATCCAGAGGATGGCAAGTACACCGCTGCTGTCAAAAGCAAAATTCTCGGATTTACAATCGGTGAGGCCCTTTTGACATTCTCGGACGGCCAGCTAACTCGTACTGAAAAAATCGGAACAGAAAGCCTCGGTGGCAATTACACCATCACCATACGCGTAAAAGATGGATTCGCCGTGCAATTAGAAGCCCATCTCCACGTAAAAATATTTGGAGTACGCACCGTTGATTTTGGTCCAAAATGGATTTTTTGAACCATTGCCCGCAGCGAATGTAAGGTAAGCGTCAAACCGAGGCCGTCTTGACGATCAGAACTTGGTCTCTGAGAGCCGCTGATTGGCCCCTGACCACGATAAGCACTTATGCGCTGCAGGGCATAAGTGCTTACCTTGTCGCTACCCCTTGCCGGGACTCAGTGCCGTTGCGCAGGCTTTGCTTTCGTTCGCGTATGCGCGGGCATGTATCGAGTCGCGGCAGGGTAAAGGAGGCTTCTCGCCGCAGTCCCCGATGCAATTGAGTTAGGCCGACGAGAGGACTGCCTGCATTCAAGGGAAGTCCACGGTACATGCGAGCCTGTCAAACGGCGCTTGGAGGACGCCATAAACGATAATTCCGGGTTCGCTCGTCATCATCCGATATAGCCGCCGCAGCACGGGATAGCCATTGGGAACGCCGAATATTTCTTCCACTTCGGCGGTGGCGGGTGCCGCGTCGATGATCAGATAGGTCCGGGTGACGTGGATCGCGTGCTTGGCCAGAGCGTCGACGACGAAGCGCTCTCCGAACTCGTCCACAATATCGTCGCCGATATCCGGAGAAAGATAGGTCGTGTCGTACACGACTGGCGCATCGTCCATCCAGATCGTTTTTCGGACACAGAGCATCACGTGGTCGGGCAGGGCGATCGTACTCAAGGTCGGATCGGATATTTTCTCTCTCGTGACCGATACTGAACGTATGCTCGAATCGTCAAACGACGGCTGCATCGCGTCGAGTTGATGCAACAGCCGCTTTTGTTGTTTGACGTATGTTCCTTTCCCGGGAATCGATACGAGCGTCCCTGCGGCTTGCAGGTCGCGTAGCGCACGCTTTATCGTAATCGAACTAACACCGAATTCTTCACTAAGCATGGCCGTCGACGGGATCGCGGCGTCGGGAGAATAGGTGCCGACTGCGATGCGTCGACGGAGTTCCTCGCGTACCGTTTCATGCAGCGACGGTGAGGGTTGTAATTGGGGCTTGATCAAGTTGACTCTCGGGCGCGAAAGGTCGATGGGACCAACGGGACTATAGCCCGGGCGTCCATGGATGCCTAGTATCCCAAGCATTTACGGAACGTTTTGCGGACAACGGGCAGCATCCGGCGCACCGCTTTACATCGAAACAGCCCAGGCGTCCTGTGACGAACTGTCGGATGTCGGGAAGGCGCTAAACAATCGGCGCACCGACATCAACGACGGTTCAGGTCTCACCTTGAAGCTCATGCGCCTCGCAAAATATACTAGGTATCATTTCGGTGTAACCGCCAACTGAAAATAGGGCGATATGGCGCAGCGACCGGCATCCATGGCTTGGGGAGCCGACCCCAAACGGCATAACGGCCCCCGGGGTCGTAACGCGGGCGTCGCGACTGAGCCTCTACGAGAACACCGGGATAGCAACATCACGAGCGCACTCAAGTTTGCCGATCTCGCACTGAAGATCACGAGCTGGCCGATCGGGATCGTTACGTCGGACGCCAAGGGTCCTACTGCCGCTGCTTCGCGATCGTCATCAGTCTGCAATGCGCAATAACTCAATGAACTCGCGCATCGAGCCATGGTTTTCCATGTCCATTCCTTGTTCGAAGATTTCCGCGCCTTTCGACACCAAGGCGGTTCCTCGGAGGTTGCGCAGAAACTTCTCTTCCACGTCTGCATCCTCGAACGGACGGCGCCAGTGACCCAGTGGCCATTTCACTGACGTCTCGAGCAAACGACCGTCTGATAGCATGATGGTCACGGACGACATATGCTGATCGATCTTCCAGAATGCTTCCTCAGCGACCGGATCGACTTCGACGTCGATCTTTTCCATCAATTCAAGAACGTCCTCGCTTGCCATCAAGGATGGTTCATACCATTCTCGTCCCGCTTGGAGGGAGAGCGCCGCCATTGCAGATACATACTGGACGGACAATTGGGCATTGATATCGGAAGGCGGTCGCCTGTCGGAGAACCATTCCGATATTCTTGAAATCGTCCGAATCTGAATGCTGCGTATATCTTTGTGGTCAATCGAGTGCTGTTCGGCCAGATTTGAAATTGCTTCGATGGTCGTATGGAGAAATGCGCAGCATGGAAATGCTTTAAAGGACGATTCTCTCGTTCGCCAATTGTGGGCGAGATCAGCAGAAAGCAGGCTGGCATTGAATCGATCGGATCCAATGATGCTAGCGAAACCTCTGTGGGGGTCACTAAGCATCGCGAAGGGGCCGATGATGTCGTGACGTGCGCAGAGTGCGGCCTCGATTCCCGCTAGGGCCATCTGGCCATAGTTCGCCTTGAGTGCATGCGCAGGCTGTCCATACTGGACGTACCACAGAGGCAGACAGGTATTGGCCGCGGCGTGGCCTAGCGCAGAGCGGAACTGCTCTTCCGAGCCGCCAGCGACGACCATGGCGGCGGCTCCGGCAGCCAGGCCGTGCCATGCGTGATATACAGCGAATCGCAGATACACTTCGGGACTGGCTTGCGTGGCGTCGTGCAGTCGGAGACCTGCCTCATAACCGGCGACGACACCGGCGAGAAACCGCTTTGGTGGGGTATTTAGATGTTCGCTGAGCGCCAGCGCGGCAGGTATGACCGTCGCACTTGGATGGCCTACCGCGACGTCCTCGTAGTCGAGAACATCCGACAACCACGCGTTCACCTTGCCAGCCAGCGATGGCGGCATACGCAATGAGGTTCCCAAAACGGTGCAGCCATCTTGTTGTTTGGTGCTCCCGTAGCTGGCCAGGATCTTGCGGCCGAGCACCGTGTCCGTTCCGGCAACAATGCATCCGATCGTGTCCAGCGTCAGCAGTTTTGCCTTATGGACGACGTCTTCGGGAATGCGCTCGTAGCTGAGATCCGTGAGAAAGCGCGCTAACAGCCCGGCGTGTGCATGGACTGGATTGTTCGGAAACAGGATATGGTCCCGGTGTGACGACGCGGATTGCGCGTCAGCCGACGCAGTGCAGTCCTCTTCGTTTATCATTCGTGCCCTCTATGTCTAGAATTATGCTTCGCGAGAAACGTTGATCGCGGATAGCGAATCGCCGAATTCGGGCTGCTCCTTGTAGCCATGCGAAGTGGCCACCATGACGACGCGAGCGTTCTGTCCAATCTGCCCGTGATCTATCAATCTGCGCAGTCCCGTGAGCGAGGCGACACTCGAGCGCTCGAGGTACAGTCCCTCACGCGCGAGTACAAGCTGGTCTGCGATGACCTGTTCATCGCGGACCGCGACACCCACACCGTCAGTCGAATCGAGCGCCAGTAAAGTCTGGCGAGTAACGGTATCGCCTCCGATTGACTCCATGACCGTGTCCCCCGAATAGTCGCTGCAAACCATGCCATGCCCCTGTTGCGCTAGACTGATTCGTGGGAATGGTTCGACAGCGTGAACCTTTGGAATGGAGTGCACCAGACCCGAGTCGCGAAGGTCCCGGTAGCCTTTCGCAATACCCCAGAGCACGTCACCGCGTGCGGTCGGAACGATGATGTCCGTCGGCGGACGCGCCGAAAATTGCAGGTAGAGTTCGAATGCGATTGCGCGATAACCGTCGACGCCAAACGGATTGCTCCCGACGGGCGGCATGATCGAATTTGTGACCGGATACCATTCGCCCTGCCGCACACGCTGGGCGATGAGGGCCCAGCGATCGTCTGGATTTTTGGTCGCGATGATTCGCGCGCCATGCATTTCGATTGCTCTGCGCCAGTTCGGGCTGATTTCCGGTGTCGTCACGACCACACATTCGATACCGGCTCGGGCGGCATAGGCTGCCGTCGAAACCCCGGCATTGCCGCTCGATGCAACCGCGACGGTCGTCGCGCCGACGTCGATCGCTCGCTGGACAACGATTGCACCCATCCTGTCCTTGTGGGAGCCGGTTGGATTGCAGAATTCATTTTTTGTATGCAATGCATCGATGCCCAGTGCGACGGCGAGCCGGGGCAGCGCCGATAGCGGCGTGTTGCCTTCTCCCAGTCCCGTAGCACCGCGATACGACAGCCAGTCCGTGATGTTTTCGGTATTCAGGTCCGCCGGAAAAGCGGTGTAATGCGGTGCGACGCTCGCCGGTGTGCCCGCCCTTTGGCACGACGGGCAACCTTCGAAATAGTCGTCCAGCGCGTGTACTAGCCCGCACTGGATACACTTCATGCCGGAAACGTTGGGATTGAGTCGGCTCATCAGTTCGCTCCCGGGACGTATGACGTGGCCGCGTCCTCCAAAAGTCCGAAAAGACAATCGCCGCGGCTCGCCAATGCCGGATGCCGCTTGCAAACGACCAGTCCCGCACGGCGGAAGTAGATTTCGACGGGCGGGTCATGCGGTCGGTCGATCGAATGCAGGAGCCCGGCAAGCTGACCTTCTTCGACTCGCTCGCCGAGCTGCGCCATGGGCTCGAACAACCCGTCGTATTCGGCATACACGAACAGGTCCATGCTCTCGCAACTCATCAACGTGACTTGCGCGGGATCGGGCACGTCGCATGACGACAGGATGCCAAGATGCTTGAGAAGTCTGAGCGAGCCCTCTTCGGCCAGCGTACAGCCGTTGCCTCGAAGCGTGGTACCTCCGCCCAGCTCCGCCGTGATGACCGGCACCCCGAATTGGGCAGCTGCAGCAGGCAGTGTGGTATTGCCGCCGCCACCGGCGCCGTCGGTAAATTCCGCAAGCGGCACGCCGAATACACGCAGCAGGTCGTGCAGGCGTTCGATTTCCGCTTCCGTATTTGCGCTACGGACGAGTGCACACGGCATATAGTCGAGCGAGCGGCCGCCCGAGTGGAGATCAACGACGAGATCGGCCATCGGCAGAAGCACTTCGCAGACATAGTGCGCGATCATTTCGGTGGCGGTACCGTGCGCGCGCCCGGGATAGACGCGATTGAGGTTGCCTCCGTCAATGGGTGAAACCCTTCGCCCCGCCTTGACCGCCGGAAAGTTGAGTGACGGAAGAATGATCACGCGTCCGTGCAGATTGTCGTGGACTAACTGTCTCGCGATGCGCATAAGGCCGATCTGGCCTTCGTACTCGTCGCCATGCGTTCCCGCGAGCAGTACCGCAGTCGGACCGTCGCCATTTTTCACGCAGACGACCGGAATCGGAATCCAGCCATACGCGGACGTGTCGGTGGAAATCGGCAGCCGCAAGCAATCGACTTGCTTGCCGTTCTTTTCGTAGTCGATCGTCGACCAGATTCGTGTAGAGCCTGACATGTGAAACCTATGAGAGATCGGATGTTTATCGAATCACGGGAAGGGTTTCTGGCGAGGGTGGGCACAGGAACTCGATGCCGGACTCGGTGACGAAGACCACTTCCTCGAACTGAAACACAGCGCCATCGCGCTCAAGTTTCGGTTCGATGTGCAGAATCATCCCTGGCTCGATGACCGTCGTGTCGGCCCTCGACAGCGACGGCGGCTCGGTTACGTCGAGGCCACCACCATGACCGATGCGCGATACGGCGCCGTACACCGACCCCAATGCGGCGTCGCGCCACAGTGCGTCGAAGTGTTGGTACACCTCGGAACACGTGATTCCGGGGCGGATATGGTTGACAACATCCAGCGTCAGCAATCTCACCGCCGTGTAGGTCTCGAGTTCCCAATCCTTGGGGTCACCGGCACGAGCGATCCGATTGCGATCGGCCGGATACCCACCATACGTAGCGCGAAAATCGGTCCATACGTAATGACCTACTTCGAGCTTCCGATCCTTCGCCGTGCGAGCGTAGGCGAAATCGCCGCTGGAAAAGAGCATCGCAATCGGATCGGCACTTTCGGCGCCGTTCAGATAGATCTGTGCCTGCATGAGGTAATAAAGTTCGTACTCCGTCATGCCAACATAGGCGTGCTTGATCGTCTGGTCGAATGCCGTATTGACGATCTCATATGCGGTTCGATTGAGATCGGCTTCGAATCTGGACTTGACCAGCCTGACTTTCCAGATCGCATCGGCTGCACTTTTGACGCGACCGCTCGCATCGATCGAACTGAGCGCGTCGATCAATCCCAACGAACCACGTCCGAACATGTCTTGACCATAGTCCACTGCAATATGGACACCGCTCCCGGTCGTCTTGCCCTCTAGCCAGTCCGAAACAGCGGTGACAGCTTCGTCAAGATAGCCTTTGTAGTAGACCGGCTCGAAAATTCGATCTCTGAGCTGGATCGTTGTTGCTTCGCCAAGGCTGCCGAAGAGTGCGAAGTCTTGGGATGAAATGGCAGCGAAGATCGGGCGTGCTTTGTGATCCCAGGAGAGTTCCTGGTAGTCCGTGAAATAGTCAACGTTTTTCTTGTCGGTCAAAACAATAACGTCGATCCCGGCTTTTGCCATTTCCCGGCGGATGTTGGTCAATCGCTGGCGGAGTTCGTTTTCGGGAACCGGGGGAGCCGGCGCACGGAAGACGGCAGGAATGTCGAGTTGAAGTGCAGTCATCTTTAGATCTCCATGTCATGAGACGGAAAGTCAATGGAACAGGCGAGGCGATCAAACGGAGCTTGAACAACGCCATAGATCGTCAAATTCGCGTCGGTGGTAATCATCTTGTAAATGCGACGCAGCATCGGATATCCGTTCGGAACCCCAAATATCTCGGCCGCGCGATCGGAAGCAGGAAAGGCTTCCACAACGATCTGTGTCTTGACGAGCCGGATGCCGCGGCGCTTCAGCGCGTCGACGATAAAGCTGCTGCCGAACTCGTCGATGATCTCGTCTTCTACGTTCGCCGAGAGGTAGCTGGCGTCATAGAGAAGTGGTGAGCCGTCTGATGAGATGACTTTCCTGACGCAGAGCATTGTATGGTCGGGGGCCGCAAGCGTGGCCATGGACGGATCACCGATCTTTTCCCGCGTCACCGAGATCAAGCTGATGTCGGCCCCATGCAGGGACGACATGCGCATATCGAGTTGACGCAGGATTCGCTGCTGTTTCTTCACGTAGGCGCCCTTGCCGCGAATCGTGACCAGCACGCCAGCGGCCTGCAAGTCACGCAGCGCCCGCTTCACGGTAATCACGCTGACATTGAATTCTTTACTCAACATGGCGGTGGACGGAATCGGCATGTCGCTCGCGTATATGCCATTCCTGACCCGCTTGAGAAGTTCGTCGCGCACTGTCTCGTACAAGGACAAAGTTGTCTCCAGTATTGGTCTGTTTATTCAAGCGGCTTTAGATCGACCTTCCAGTTTCGCTACTCGGGTAAACACGAGTGCACCGTCGAAGATCGTTGCTTGACATGCCTGGTATGCCAAGTATACTCAACGCACCAACAAAAGGAAAGGAGACAGTTATGACGATCCAGGTCTGGAGTAAACGGCTGGCGCTTGTTCTTGCTGCGGCGAGCACGCTGATTGGCGGCAGCATCGCCCAGGCGCAGTCAAGCGATAGCCAGGCGATCCACGGTGGGGAAATCACGGTAGGAATTCACAATCAGGTGCCGTGGGGATACCGAAACGCCGATGGCAGCGTTTCTGGCGTCGGTCCTGACATGATCCGGGCCGTTCTCGGTCAGGTGGGTGTCAAGAAAATCAACTTTGTCGTCGTCGACTTCGACGCGCTGATTCCGAGCCTGCTCTCCAAGCGGATCGATGCCGTAGCTTCGGGCTTGGCAATTACCCCGACGCGCTGCAAACAGGTAATTTTCAGCAATCCGGATTTGGCTATCGGCGATGCGCTTCTGGTGAAGAAAGGGAATCCTCTCAATATCCATAGTTATGCGGACGTTGCAAAGAACCCAGCGATTCGGTTTGGCGGCGGACGGGGAAGTTCTGCTGTCGAGCATGCGATCGCTGCCGGAATCCCCAAGGATCGGATTCTTCTGCTTAAAGACGTCGAGTCTTCGGTCGGAGCCATTCTGGCCGGTCGCATTGACGCCGACACCGAATCGGCTTCAACTGTAATCAGTACGCTCAAGGATCCAAACGTCGGCAACCGGCTCGAGCGCGCGACGCCCTTTACCGGGTTGGTAAAGAATGGGCAGCAGGTTGCCAATTACGCGGCAATCGCATTCCGGACGGAGGATTCGAAACTGCGTGACCTGTATAACGCGGGGCTAGCAAAAATGAAGGCCGATGGTTCGATCAAGAAAGTCTTCGAAAAATATGGATTCGGGGAAACCGAGATGGCGCCAACTGACGTAACGGCGAAAGCGGTGTGTGGCGCGGATTATCGATGATCGGGATTTGTCAATCTGAGGAGCGATCGCATGAACTTTCCTGACGTCATTATCGGAATATACAAGGGGTTCGGTATCACCGCGGCCGTCACTCTACTCGGACTCCTGTATGCGGTGCCGTTTGCGCTGGTCGCTGGAATATTGCAGAACTTCGCGACTGGCACTCCGCGCAAAGCAATTACATTCATCATCGAGCTGTGGCGAAGCTCGCCTGTTATTGTGCTGCTCTATGCGTTCTACTATACGCTTCCCGCTTTTGGAATTCATCTTTCCGGGATCACGGTTGGCGCACTCGTGCTCGGACTGAACTCGGGTGCATATAGCAGTCAGTCGGTCCGCGCCGCCTTGCAAGCACTGCCTCGCGGACAATGCGAGGCAGGCTTGGCCTTGGGGTTGAATCGTTTTGAAGCGCTTTGTCTTGTCGAGTTGCCGCAGGCAATCAGAGCCATGATTCCGACGTTCATCAACGATCTTATTCAACTGATCAAGGGAACCGCATTGGTATCTCTTATTACGTTGTCTGACATGACGTTCCGTGCCAAGGAGATCTCGGAGTTGAGCTATAACCCGTTGTTAATTTATTCGAGTCTTTTGTTATCCTATCTGATTCTATGTTATCCAGTGACTATTTTTGGGCGATATCTTGAGACATCGCACGGGAGCCGGCGAGGGCGGTCATGAACTTCGATTTTGATTTTGCGTTGCGAATCGTGCCGCAAGTCCTGGAAGGTGTCGGGAATACGATCCTCGTTGCGATCCTGAGCTTCGTGGGTGCGCTGGCGCTCGGTTTCGTCTGGGAAATGCTGCGCCGTTCCAATGCCGTTGTGCGTCCGATGGTTCAATTCATCATCGATGCGATCAGGTCTACTCCGGCACTTGTTCAGATTTATTTCCTGTTTTTCGTTCTCCCTTCTTACGGAATCGTCTTGCCCGCGTTATTCATCGGTGTATTCGGACTTAGTTTTTACTACTCCGGATATATGGCCGAAGTGTTCAAGGCCGGCATCGACGCCGTTCCGGTTGGCCAGAGCGAGGGTGCGAAAAGCCTCGGGCTCACTTGGTGGGACACCACGGCCTTCGTTATCGCTCCGCAGATGTTGCGAAACGTGGCCGCGCCTCTGGGTGCGTATGCCATTGCGATCCTGAAGTCTACGCCATACCTGGCGGTGATCGCGGTTCCCGAAATGCTAGGCAGCGCAATGGACGTGGCTTCCGAAACCTACCGTTACGCTGAGCCGATGCTTGTTGCTGGTGTGCTCTTTCTGGCACTAGCCCTGATCGCGGTCGTATTGGTCGGAAAGGTCGAGCGCCACCTTGGGATTGGCGCTCCTCAACGATAAGCCGACAGCAGTCTATCAAGACGTTTGAAGTGTTGTGGAGGAAGACATGGTATCCCAAATGACGCAACCACGCGAACCGGCGGGGTTGCAAGCGAATACGCCCGAGTCGATCGCGGTAGCAATTGAAGGTGTATCGAAGTGGTACGGCGAATTTCAGGTTTTGCGCGACATCAATTTGAATGTGGCGTTCGGCGAGCGGATCGTGGTCTGCGGTCCGTCAGGGTCAGGAAAATCGACACTGATCCGCTGCATCAATCAACTGGAGACGCACCAGGAAGGCCGGATCGTTGTTGACGGTGTCGAGATGCACGCGAAGATGAAGGGGTTGTCGCATATGCGCCGAGATGTCGGAATGGTATTTCAGCATTTCAATCTGTTCCCTCACTTGAGCGTGATCGACAACTGTACGCTGGCGTTGATCCGTACTGGCCGAGCGTCGCGGGCGGAGGCCAAGGCGATTGCGATGGCAAACCTCGACCGGGTTCGCATACCGGACCAGGCGAAGAAGTATCCGGCACAGCTTTCCGGTGGGCAGCAGCAACGCGTCGCAATTGCTCGTGCGCTCTGCATGAAACCAAAGGTCATGCTGTTTGACGAGCCGACGTCAGCGCTCGATCCGGAGATGATTAAAGAAGTACTCGATGTGATGACCGGACTTGCGAACGATGGCATGACGATGATCTGTGTGACTCATGAGATGGGATTCGCTCGTGAAGTTGCTGACCGTATCGTATTTATGGACGGTGGGGAAGTCATCGAATGTGCGCCGCCGGATACCTTCTTCCGCAATCCGACGCATATCAGAGCGAAGAAGTTTCTGAGTCAGTTGTTGCACAAGTAATGCGAGGTCGCAGCCGACTTCGATAGGAGGGTATCGGCGGCTGCACCAAAACATCGTGAATCGATGAGGAAATTGAGGCCACAAAGAATCCTGCCGGTGTTCGACGGGGCACGAACCTAACGCTGGCATTACGCTCCGAGAGGTTTATACGTTAGGCCCCCCGCCCGTATTGGAAAACGGGCACTCACAGTTGTCGGAGCGAGGAAGCGCGAGTAGATCGCGCAACGTTGCGGGACCGCGGTTTCAGTCGAGGTTTACCGCGCAATGACGATCGGTATCGCATTGCAGGATCGATGGGACCGGGGCGATGAAGAATGCGCGGCTCGGGAAACGGGAGAGCACCACCACTTTATGCAAGCTAGTTGTTACGTACTACAAATTGATTTTCTATAATTACCACGTTTGGAGACGATGATATGAAGGCGAAATTGCTGGTGGCGTCCGTATTGGCCGGGATCGGAGTGTCCGCCTATGCGCAAAGTACCGTCACGTTGTATGGACTCATCGATGAAGGGTTTGACTTTACGAATAACGCAGCTGGAAGCCGGGCATACGAGCTTCAAAGCGGATACGTGCAAGGTAGTCGGTGGGGGCTGAAAGGTACGGAGGACCTCGGTGGCCAGCTGAAGGCGGTGTTTCAGATCGAGAGTGGGTTCAACGTGAACAACGGCAAGCTCGGCCAGGGCGGCCTGATGTTTGGACGTCAGGCATACATGGGGCTGTCAAGTTCGACGTATGGCAAGCTTACTTTTGGTCGCCAGTATGACTCTGTTGTCGACTACTTCTCGTCGACGACAGCAAATGGAACATGGGCAGGTTATCTGCTCTCGCACCCATACGACAACGACAATACGGATGGCACTTTTCGGGTCAACAATACGGCGAAATATACCAGCCCGAATTTCGGTGGCTTCCAATTCGGTGGCACTTACAGCTTCTCAAATGACACCAATTTCGCCAATAATCGTCAGTATAGTCTGGGAGCACAATATGAGACCGGAAGCATCCTGATCGCGGCGTCCTATCTACAGGCCAACAATCCGTCATCAACCGCGACCGGTGCGATCAACAATGGTGGCGATGAAAATTTTGTGGGTGACCGGCTGCGCATCTTTGGTGCTGGTATCAACTACTATATTGGAAGCGCCACTTTCGGCTTCGCATACTCGAACGTGGATGTGAAGAATCCGGTGAACTCCGGGTACGTGGGCGCTATTACGCCTGTCAGTGGTCCGGCTTCGGACCTCCGCTTCCAGAACTTCGAAATCAATGGCAAGTACCAGTTCACGCCAGCGTTCTATGTTGGCGCGATGTACACCTACACGCACGCGACGATGACCACGGCAGCGGGCAGCTTCCATCCGAACTATCAGACGGTCGGGTTGATGGGCGACTACAACATCTCAAAGCGAACAGACGTTTATCTTCAGGGTGCCTATCAGCATGTAGGAGGAGATACGACGGGTTCAGTGCTGGATTTCGCATATGTACCCGGCGCGTACGGTGTTTCCTCGGGCAACAGCCAGCTCGCTTTGCGCCTCGGGCTCCGTCATAAATTCTAGTCGACTCAGCCAAGCACCAAATCGATGAGATCACGCGGGCTCGAAAACCGATGTCTGTTGACCCAATCTCGCCTCAGCGCGACAGGGGAAAAGGTGTCGAGCTCGCGTCGTCTAGTGCCGGTGTGAAGGTATTAACTGTTCAAGGAACGAGTTCGACTCAATCCTATAGTTCGCGATTCGGTTGAGGTACCAGCGGCCGTGTGCGACTGGGCATTTCAGCTTCTGCATTAACTGTCTGCCCGGTCGACTACTTGTCGGCACAAGGGCGTTACCAGTGCCAACGCTAGACGTTGGCTACTGCCACCCTCAAGTCCACTCCTGAGGCGTTTCCTCGCCACTCGGCAACGTGAGGCCAACGGTCGGCAACGGCAACGCTGTCTTGTACCGCACCTGCTTAAGCGCAAAGCTGGAGCGGATGTTCGACACGCCAGGTATTTTCGTGAGCCATTGGACGATGAAGTGCTCAAGGCTTTGCATGTCCGGCACGACGACCCGCAGCAGATAATCGGCGTCGCCTGTCATCAGATAGCACTCCATCACTTCTGGCCGATCCTCGATCTCCTTTTCAAAAACGCGTAACGCGTCTTCTACCTGTTGTTCGAGGCTGACCTGAATGAACACATTGATTCGTAACCCGAGCGCGCCGGCGTCGAGTAGGGTCACGTGTTGGCGGAACAGGCCGAGCTTTTCAAGTGCGCGTACGCGATTGAAGCAGGGAGTTGGCGAGAGGTTAACCGCGCGGGCGAGCTCAGCGTTTGTGATACGCGCATTGTCCTGCAACTGCCGCAGGATCGCGATGTCGGTGCGGTCTAACCGGCGGGTCGGGAGCTTTGTTTCGGACGTCATAGTATGGGAATCTCATGTGAGGCATCGTTACCAGAATTTATACCCTATTTGAGCTGAAAACTCCCCACAAAAGAGACGCACATTTTGTGATGGGATGGATAAGCTCTTCCCATGTCGTCAAACTCGAAATTCCGACCCGCACGAGTCTCGAAGCTCACGAATCTCACTGTTTAGCCTGGAGTTGCCATGACCGATTTATCGAGCGGTGTTCAGCCCGTTCTTGCCCTCAATCAAACCCGCATGGACAACGACCCGCAGGAGACTGCCGAGTGGATGTCCGCACTGGATGGCGTGGTGGAGCATGTTGGGCTCGGACGTGCCCAGTATCTTTTCGACCGCCTGGCCGCGCATGCATTGTCGAGCGGCATCGCAACGGCGCGTGCGAACGTCACGCCCTATGCGAACACCATCCCGGTCGAACAGCAGCCGCCGTTTCCAGGTGACGTCGATACCGAAGAGCGACTCGCCGCTGCACTACGCTGGAATGCGCTCGCGATGGTGGTGCGAGCGAACCGCGCTTACGGCGAACTCGGTGGACATATCGCGAGCTACGCATCGGCAGCGGATCTTTTCGAGGTTGGATTCAACCACTTCTTTCGCGGTGCGAACGATGCTCATGGCGGTGACCTCATCTATTTTCAGCCCCATTCGTCGCCGGGAGTATACGCGCGCGCATTCCTTGAAGGTTTCCTGAGCGAGCAGCATCTGGAGCACTACCGTCGCGAGATCGCGGGTCCGGGTTTGTGTTCCTATCCGCATCCGTGGCTGATGCCTGACTTCTGGCAGTTTCCGACGGGATCGATGGGCATCGGCCCTATCAACTCGATCTACCAGGCGCGCTTCATGCGTTACCTGCAGAACCGTGGGCTGCTCAAAACGGAAGGCCGCAAGGTCTGGGGCTTCTTTGGCGACGGCGAGATGGACGAGCCCGAATCGATCGGTGCCTTGTCGCTCGCCGCACGCGAGCGGCTCGACAACCTCGTTTTCGTGATCAACTGCAATCTGCAGCGACTTGACGGCCCCGTGCGAAGTAACGGCCGCATCATTGACGAACTCGAGGCGCAATTCACGGGGGCGGGCTGGAACGTCATCAAGGTCGTGTGGGGTTCTGATTGGGACGGTCTTTTCGCACGCGATCGCACCGGCGCGTTGTTGCGAGCGTTTGCTCATACCGTCGATGGACAGTTTCAGACCTTCTCTGCCAATGACGGCGCCTACAACCGCGAACGCTTCTTCGGACAGAACGAGGAACTGGCTGCGCTTGCCGCGCATCTGAGCAACGACGATATTGACCGCCTGCGCCGGGGTGGCCATGACGTACGCAAGCTGTATGCGGCGTACGACAGGGCACTGAAACATGCAGGGCAGCCCACGGTGATTCTCGCGAAGACAATGAAGGGCTTCGGCATGGGCTCGATCGGCCAGGGCCGGATGACCACGCATCAACAGAAGAAGCTCGACTTCGAACAACTGAAAACGTTTCGCGACCGGTTCCGCTTGCCCCTCTCAGACGAAGACGTCGAGCAGCTGCGGTTCTACAGGCCGGCGGACAACAGTCCAGAAATGCGGTACCTGCATGCCCGGCGCGAAGCGCTCGGCGGGTATCTGCCCCGCAGGCGGACAACCGCGTCGCAAATGCTGCCTGTTCCCGCATTGCCGGCGTGGGGGCAATTTGCGCTGGACGCGAACGGCAAGGAGATGTCGACCACGATGGCGTTCGTGCGGATGCTCGGGAGCCTTCTGAAAGACGCGTCGCTCGGCCCTCGCATTGTTCCCGTAGTCGCCGATGAGGCACGCACGTTCGGTATGGCGAATCTGTTCCGGCAGGTTGGGATCTATTCGCCGCTCGGGCAGCTGTACGAGCCCGAAGACATGGGCTCAATGCTGTATTACCGGGAAGATACGGGCGGACAGATACTGGAAGAGGGCATTTCGGAGGCGGGCGCTGTGTCCTCGTGGGTCGCCGCAGCCACTTCATACAGCGTGCACGACCTGCCCATGCTGCCGTTCTACATCTACTACTCGATGTTCGGTTTCCAGCGCATCGGCGATCTCATCTGGGCTGCCGCTGACCAGCGTGCGCGTGGCTTTCTGATCGGTGCAACGGCGGGGAAGACGACGCTCGGTGGCGAGGGTTTGCAGCATCAGGACGGCACGAGCCATCTGGCGGCCTCGACGGTACCGAACTGCCGCGCCTACGATCCGGCATTCGCGTACGAGGTGGCCATGATCGTAGACGAAGGCATGCGCGAGATGATTGAACGTCAGCGCGATGTGTTCTATTACCTGACGGTGACGAACGAGAACTACGCACAGCCTTCACTTCCGGATGCACCCATCGAAAGCGTTCGTGATGGTGTGCTCAAGGGCATGTATCCGCTTGACACAACATCGCTCGATCGGGCTGAGGTCCAGTTGCTCGGTTCGGGGGCGATTCTGGGCGAAGTGCAGGCGGCCGCGCGCTTGCTGAAGGAAGACTGGAACATCGAAGCATCAGTGTGGAGCGTCACCAGCTTTACCGAGCTGCACCGGGACGGTGTCGCGTCCGAACGCACCGATCGCTTGTTCGACGAGGATCGCGCTGCCGCTCCGTATGTGACGTCTGCGTTGTCTCCCACGCACGGGCCCGTGATCGCGGCGACAGACTATGTGCGCGCCGTTCCCGAACTCATTCGTGCATATGTGCCGCGGCGCTATGTGACGCTTGGCACCGATGGCTTCGGACGCAGTGACACCCGTGCGGCGCTGCGGGCCTTCTTCGAAGTCGACCAACATTCGATCGCGATTGCCGCGCTGAAAGCGCTCGCGGACGACGGTGCAGTAGCGGTCGAGCTCGTCAGGCGTGCCGTTGATCGCTATGGCAAGCATGACGCGAACCGGGCCGCGCCGTGGCAACGGTGACGGGCAGGCACTACCGGGAGCTAATAATGAAGATTGCGGGTGCTGAGATCCAACAGGTTGCGAAAGCCGGCGCTCCGGATACTTCGGGCAGGGACGGCGATGCATCGGGAGCACAGATTGTCCTGTCCGTCCTGCGCGGGGAGGGTGTTGAGACGGTTTGGGGGTATCCAGGCGGCGCGGTCCTGCCGCTTTACGATGCGCTCCATGAATCCATCGATGTTACCCATTTGCTGGTTCGCCATGAACAGGCCGCCGTCCACGCGGCGGATGGTTTCGCGCGCGCGACGGGAAAGGTCGGCGTAGCGCTGGTGACATCGGGGCCGGGTGTGACGAACGCGGTGACAGGCATTGCGACTGCCTATTTCGATTCCATTCCGATGGTGGTGATCTCCGGTAACGTGCCCACACACTCTATCGGAACCGATGCGTTTCAGGAGTGCGATGCTGTCGGAATTACCCGGTCGATCGTCAAGCATAACTTTCTGGTGCTGGATGTCTCTCAACTGGCGAAGACGCTCAAAAGCGCGTTTCATATCGCCCGCACCGGACGCCCCGGGCCTGTGCTGGTGGATATTCCCAAAGACGTGCTTCAGGCGAAGACGCCATTGCGCATACCTGAATCCGTCACGCTGCGATCCTACCGTCCGCGCACGGAACCTCATGCGGGACAGGTGCGGCGGGCCACCGAGGCGCTCGCGCGCTCGCGCCGGCCATGCATTCTCGTTGGCGGCGGAGCGGTTGCATCGGCTGCCAGCGGGGAGATTGCGGAACTCGTGCGGCGACTCGATGCCCCGGTGACGAACACGTTGATGGCGCTTGGCGCATTTCCCGCTTCGGATAGGCGGTGCCTCGGAATGCCAGGACTGCATGGAACGTACGAAGCCAACATGGCGATGCAGCATTGCGACGTACTGATTGCGCTCGGTGCGAGATTCGATGACCGGGTCATTGGAAATACCGGGGACTTTCGGTCAGATAGCAGGACGATTATTCATGTTGATATTGATCCCGCGACAATCGACAAGCGGGTGCAGGTTGACATTCCGATCGTGGGAGACGTGAAGACCGCGGCGCGCGCGATACTGAGACAGCTCGAAGCACAACGTATTCATGCTGGGCACCGGAAGGACTGGTGGACACAGATTGAGACTTGGCGTGAGAAGCGCTGCCTCGCCTATGAGCCGGCAGAAGATGTAATCAAGCCTCAGTTCGTCATTCAGCGACTTTGGGAAGCTACCGGAGGCGATGCCTATATCTGTTCGGATGTCGGACAGCACCAGATGTGGGCCGCGCAGCTGTATGGATTCGATAGACCTCGCCGATGGATCAACTCGGGAGGCCTCGGAACCATGGGTGTCGGACTGCCCTATGCGATGGGCGTCAAACGCGCGCTTCCGGACGCGGATGTGGTCACAGTAACCGGAGACGGCTCGATCCAGATGTGTATCCAGGAGTTGTCGACCTGCAGGCAGTACGACCTCGGGGTGAAAATCGTTTCCCTCAACAACGGCTATCTCGGCATGGTAAGGCAGCTGCAGCATGTGACTTATAGCGACCGTTACTCCCACTCGTACATGGACGCGTTGCCTGACTTTGTCGCACTTGCCCGCGCTTATGGGCATGTCGGCTTTCGCATCGATCGACCATGCGATGTCGAGCCCGTGCTGCGCGAAGCACTTGCCATGAAGCAGCGTACGGTATTCATGGACTTTGCCATCGATCCGTCCGAGAACGTCTGGCCTATGGTTCGAGCGGGCGCGGGACTGACGGACATGCTGATGAATTCGCGCGATGTCGACCGGTAGTTCAGCATGGCTAATGTTCAACATAGCCAGGACTTCGGGCAGCCCGGCGCCTGCTGCCTGTTCTGGCATTGACGTATTCGCGAGAAACACTACGCAACGATCGTTGCGCTCGCCTTGGACCGCGATTGGGAGATTACTGACGTGCGTGTAACAGAGATTAAGGTGCCTGACATCGGCGACTACAAGGGCGTCCCCGTCATCGAGGTACTGGTTGGCCCCGGTGATGTAGTACGGGAGGAGCAATCGCTGGTTACGCTGGAGTCGGACAAGGCCACCATGGACGTGCCCAGTCCTTTTGGTGGCGTCGTTCGGGAAATAAAGCTCAGGGTCGGCGATGCGGTGTCGGAAGGTTCGGTCATCCTGCTCATGGAGCCGCAAGGTGCGGCGGCCGAGGCGGTTACCGGTAAGGTTGACGCGAGCGAGAAGACCGGGCGTCGAGATGGCTCACCCATTGTTGATGAGGAGCGCAGTCCGGCAGGTCATCCATCCGCGCCTGCGCCAGCGGCCGTGATCCCGGAGAAGGAGGTTGGGCTGAGCGGATCAAGCCATGCCTCGCCGTCGGTGCGTAAACTGGCGCGCGACCTCGGCGTGGACATCACGCGAGTTCAGGGCACCGGGCCGAAGGGCCGCATCAGCCAGGACGACGTCACCGCGTTCGTGAAGGGCGTAATGACGGGCGCGCTCGCTGCGCCGGCTGGCGCTGCCGCTGGAGTAGCCCCAGCGGCAGCGGGCGGTACGGGCCTGAACCTGCTACCGTGGCCGAAGGTCGATTTCACGAAGTTCGGCCCGATCGACACGCAGCCGCTGTCGCGCATCAAGAAGATCTCCGGCGCGAACCTGCATCGCAACTGGGTCATGATCCCGCACGTCACGAACAACGACGAAGCGGACATCACCGACCTCGAAGCGCTGCGCGTGCAGTTGAACAAGGAAAACGAGAAGGCGGGCGTGAAGTTCACGATGCTCGCGTTCGTCATCAAGGCCTGCGTCGCGGCGCTCAAGAAGTTCCCGGCGTTCAATGCGAGCCTCGACGGCGACAACCTCGTCTTCAAGCAGTACTACCACATCGGTTTTGCCGCCGACACGCCGAATGGCCTCGTCGTCCCGGTGATCCGCGACGCGGACAAGAAGGGCCTCGTCGACATCGCGAAGGAAATGGCCGAGCTCTCGAAGCTCGCCCGAGAAGGCAAGCTCAAGCCCGACCAGATGCAAGGCGGCTGCTTCTCGATCTCGTCGCTCGGCGGCATCGGCGGCACGCATTTCACGCCGATCATCAACGCACCGGAAGTGGCGATCCTCGGCCTGTCGAAGAGCGCGATGAAGCCGGTGTGGGATGGCAGGCAGTTTGTGCCTCGCCTCATGCTGCCCCTGTCGGTTTCATGGGATCATCGCGTCATTGATGGCGCAGAAGCTGGCCGCTTCAATGCCTATCTCGCCACGATTCTGGCCGACTATCGACGGGTATCGCTTTGACGAGCGACGAGCCCCGGTACAACCGCAGGGAAGAAACCAATACATGACGCTAATCGATGTAAAAGTGCCCGACATCGGCGACTTCAGGGACATTGACGTCATCGAAGTCAACATCAAGGCGGGCGACGTCATCGAGAAGGAGCAGACGCTGCTCTCGCTCGAATCGGACAAGGCCACGATGGAAGTGCCTAGCGACGTCGCGGGCACCGTCAAGGAAGTGAGGATCAAGGCCGGTGACAAGGCTTCGCAGGGCACGGTGATCGCTCTGGTCGAGGCTTCAGAAGGCGCAGCGGCGCCGGCTCCGAAGGCTGAAGCGCCGAAGGCAGCAGCGCCGGCGCCGCAAGCCGGCAGCTTCAGCGGCAGCGCCGATGTCGAATGCGACATGCTCGTGCTCGGCGCGGGCCCCGGCGGCTACTCGGCGGCGTTCCGCTCCGCCGACCTCGGCATGAAGACCGTGCTGGTCGAGCGTTATTCGACGCTTGGCGGCGTGTGCCTGAACGTGGGCTGCATCCCGTCGAAGGCGCTGCTGCACACGGCGCTCGTGATCGACGAAGCCGAAGCGCTCGGCTCGCACGGCATCACGTTCGGCAAGCCGCAAATCGACCTGGACCGCCTGCGCGACTTCAAGTCGGGCGTCGTCAAGAAGCTGACGGGCGGCCTCGCCGGCATGGCGAAGGCGCGCAAGGTCGAAGTCGTGACGGGCGTGGGCGCGTTCCTCGATCCGAACCACATGGAAGTGGTGGGCGAGAACGGCAAGAAGATCGTCAAGTTCAAGCAGGCGATCATCGCTGCGGGTTCGCAGGCCGTGAAACTGCCGTTCATGCCGGAAGATCCGCGCGTGGTCGATTCGACCGGCGCGCTGGAACTGCGTCAGATTCCGCAG
>NZ_MCNV01000036.1 GCF_001718195.1 Paraburkholderia nodosa | reverse complement strand
TGGTTTGACCGCGTCGACAACCCGGACGCCCTGAACCTGCATGCGATGCGGCGTATTAACGGGACGCTCTATATCGTGGGCGAGCAGGGGCTGCTGCTCAAACTCGACCCCGACAGGCAGCGCTTCGTTGCGATGTCCTCGCCGTCGAAGGGCAGCCTCTTCGGACTCGCCGCGGCTGGCAACGCGATGATCGTGTACGGCCTGCTCGGCAACGCTTACCGCTCCACCGATGGCGGCGCCACCTGGAGCAAGATCACGCTGCCGACCGGCGCGAGCATCCTCGCCTCAGCCGAGCTCCCGAATGGTCGTCTGCTGCTGGCCACGCAGGCCGGCGAACTGCTCGAGAGCACCGATCAGGGCGCAACGTTCCACACACTGGGCGCGAGCCAGCCGGGCGGGGTCTTCGCCATGGCGCTGCGCGACGACACCGCGGTGCTGGCCGGCGCAGCAGGCCTGACGCGCGTCACATTGGCGAAGTCGCAATAAGGGGGAGCAGACATGGCTGGCGGCAACAATGCCCAATTCGACAAGATGCCCGTCGTGGCGGATCTTGCCCAGTTCGATTCGCGTTCTGGCAATGCGCTCGAGCGGCTGATCTTCAACCGGCGTCCCTGGCTGATGATCATCTGCGCGATCATCACCGCGGTGCTCGGGTTTCAGGCGACGCGGCTCGATGTCAATGCGAGTTTCGAGAAGATGATTCCGCTCTCGCATCCGTACATCAAGAACTATCTTGCCAACAAGGCGGACCTGAAGGGACTCGGCAACTCGCTGCGTATCGTCGTCGAGAATCCTTCCGGCGACATCTACGATCCGAAGTACCTGGCGGCACTGCGTCGCATCAACGATGCCCTGTTCCTGATTCCAGGCGTTGATCGCCCGGGTGTGAAATCGCTGTGGATGCCGATCGTGCGCTGGAACGTGGTGACCGAGAAGGGCTTCGCGGGCGGTCCCGTCATGCCGGACGGCTTCGACAGTTCGACTCAGGCGATTACACAGCTGCGTACGAACGTGGCGCGCGCCAATATCGTTGGCAGCCTCGTATCCAACGACCTGCATTCGAGCATGATCCAGCTGCCGCTGCTGGACCACTACGCCGATACGGGCAAGGCGCTTGACTACGCAAAGCTCTCGCGCCAGATCGACGAGGTCATCAAGACCGAAGGCCGGGGCGAGGTGCGCGTGCACGTGGTGGGCTTCGCCAGGCTGATCGGAGACCTGATCGCGGGTCTGAAGCAGGTGGCGATGTACTTTGGTATCGCCGCGGCGATTGCGCTCACCGTGATCTTTCTGTACACCCGCTGCTATCGCAGCACGCTGCTGGTGGTGGCCTGCTCGCTCATCGCCGTGGTCTGGCAGCTGGGCATCATCAGCACGCTCGGCTACGTGCTTGATCCGTATTCGGTGCTGGTGCCGTTCCTCGTGTTCGCGATCGGCGTGTCGCATGGCGCGCAGAAGATGAACGGCATCACGCAGGACATCGGGCGCGGCACGCACCGCTACGTGGCTGCGCGCTATACGTTCCGGCGGCTCTTCCTGGCCGGACTCACAGCGCTGCTCGCGGACGTCGTCGGCTTCGCCGTGCTGATGGTGATCGACATTCCGGTGATCAAGGACCTGGCCTTCACGGCGAGCGTGGGCGTGGGCGTGCTTGTCTTCACGAATCTGCTGCTGCTGCCGGTGCTGCTCTCGTATGTGGGTGTGAGTCCGTCGGCGGCACGTCGCAGCGTGCGTGGCGAGCAGAACGACGAACGCGGCACCTCGTCCGCGGGTGCGCTCTGGAACCTGCTGGACCGGTTCACCGAGCGCCGCTGGGCGGTGGGCGCGATCGTGTGCGCGGCGGCGCTCACGGCAGTCGGCTGGTCGATCAGCCAGCACCTGCAGATCGGCGACCTGGATAGCGGCGCACCGGAGCTGCGCCCGAACTCGCGCTACAACCTCGACAACGCGTACATCAATGCGCACTTCGGGCTGTCGAGCGATCTGTTCGTAGTGGTCGGCAAGTCGTCGCACGGCACCTGCGACGCGAACAACTTCCCGCTCGTGCTGGAGGCGGACCGCCTCGAGACCGCACTGCGCGGCGTTCCGGGCGTGCAGACGACGACCTCGGTGGGTGGCCTGACGCGCTGGATGACCTCGGGCTTCTACGAGGGCTATCCGAAGTGGTACACGATCGATCGTGTGCCGTCGATCATCAACAAGACGGTCTGGCAGATCCTGCTGGACCATCCGGACCTGATCAGCCAGACGTGCGGTACGGCGCCGGTCATTGCGTATCTGACCGACCACAAGGCGGCAACGCTCTCGCGGGTGATGGAGGTGGCCGAGGAGTTCGCGAAGGCGCACAGTGATGCGGACCACCAGTTCCTGCTGGCGGCGGGCTCGGCGGGTATTGACGCGGTGACGAACGTGGTTGTTGCGAAGGCGAACCGCACGATGCTGTTCATGGTGTACGCGGCGGTGATCCTGCTGTGCTTCATCACGTTCCGCAGCTGGCGCGCGGTGGTGGTGGCGGTCGTTCCGCTCGGCATTACGTCGGTGCTGTGCGAGGCGCTCATGGTCAAGCTGGGTATTGGCGTGAAGGTGGCGACGCTGCCGGTGATTGCGCTGGGGGTGGGGATCGGCGTGGACTACGCGCTGTACCTGCTGAGCGTGCAGCTCGCGTACCAGCGCACAGGGCAGCCGCTGAAGGTGGCCTACCGCCACGCGGTGCAGTTCACGGGCAAGGTGGTGGCGCTGGTCGGTGTGACACTGGCCGCGGGGGTGGTGACGTGGGCATTCTCGCCGATCAAGTTTCAGGCCGATATGGGCATCCTGCTTACGTTCATGTTCCTGTGGAACATGATCGGTGCGCTGATCCTGATCCCGGCGCTGTCGCATTTCCTGTTGCAAGGGATTACCCGCAAGGCAGTGGCGAAAGCCGCGGCGAAGGGTTCGTCGCAGGTCGAAGCCCGCAGTGCCGAGGTGACCCTGCGGTCGTGACCGTGTCGCATGTGCCGCGTTACGCGGCACTGCCCGCAGAAAGAATGTGGCGGGCCGCCATCTGCGAAGATGGCGGCCGAATTGCGTGCAAGTCAGGAAACGTCGGGGCGGACGGTGCTGGGCAGGCCTACACCACGGACATCGAGAAGCTCAGGATCTCCGAGACGCCGCCGTCCACCATCAGCATCTGGCCATTCATGTAGGAGCTGGCCTCGGAGGCGAGAAACACGGCTACGCCGCCGAGTTCTTCCGGGTTCCCCCAGCGTCCAACCGAGATATGCGAGCGGACGATCTCCTTCATTTGCGGATTCGATGTAACGGGCTCGGCCATATCGGTGAGGAAATAGCCGGGACAGATACCGTTGCAACGAATGCCGTGGCGGCCCAACTCCGCGCCGAGCGATTTCGTGAGCCCGGCGACCGCGTGCTTGCTGGCCACGTATGCCTGGAGCTTCTCCCGGCCGAGCACCGAAACGTAGGAACCCACGTTGATGATGCGTCCGTGCCGGCGTTCGATCATGGGACGAGCGACTTCCTGCGCGAGCAGATACGCGGCCGTGACGTTGGTATCCATCGTCCTTTGCCACATTTCAACGTTCGACTGAAGAAAATCGCTCCATTCGCAAATGCCGGCATTGTTGAGCAGGACGTCGATGCGTCCATGACGCGCAAGGACGTTGCGTACGCCGCTTCTGATCGCGTCTTGATCCGTGAGATCGAACGGTTCCACGTCGACGCTGCCGCCCGTCTTCCTGATCGATTCCGCGGCAGTTTCCAGACTCTCGCGCGATCGCGCGCAAAGAATGACGGTCGCACCCGCCGACGCCAACGCACTTGCCATGGCGAAGCCGAGGCCGCGTGACGCTCCGGTGACGAGCGCAATCTGCCCTTCCAGTGAAAACAGTTTCATAGTCTGACTCCCATCGATCATGCAGTGGCTGCTTGCGGGTGGCGAATGACGATCTTGCCGAAATGCTGCTGGCTTTCGAGGTGCCGCAGCGCATCCGGTACATGTGCAAAGTCATAAACCGAGTCGATTACGGGCCGCAGTTTGTGCAGCCCGATCGCGCGATTCATCGCTTCGAAATCCTGACGGGAACCGACGCGGATCGGCGCGATCGACAGGCCGCGCGTGAAGAATCCCTCGCCCGCAGAGGGGGCGCCGGTTAGCAGCCCCACGACGCTGATCCGGCCGCCATCCCGTGTGGCGGCAACGGACTTGCCGAAGGTTTGCGCGCCTCCCACCTCGACGACGACGTCGACGCCCAGTCCATCGGTCAAGCGCAGCACGGCGTCGTCCCATTGCGGCGTTTCGCGGTAGTTGATGGTGGCGTCGGCGCCTAATTGCGCGAGGCGTTTGAGCTTCGCATCGCTCGACGAGGTGGCAATCACGCGAGCGCCGAACAGACGCGCAAGCTGCAGCGCGAAAATCGATACGCCGCCCGTCCCTTGCACGAGGACGCTCTGGCCCGGCAGAAGGGGCGCATGCCCGCACAACGCGTTCCATGCGGTGACGGCGGCGCAAGGCAGCGTTGCAGCCTCCTCGTCCGAGAGATGATCCGGAACGCTAACCAGTTCCTCCTCGTTCAGCACCGCCTTGTCGCGCAGCATGCCTTCGACTATCGCGCCGCGGCCCAGCATATCCGCGTGTTGCGGGCGGGCGCCGCCATGCCAGTTTTCCGCGAAATTCGCCATCACCCGGTCGCCGGGCTTGAAACGCCGAACGCCAGAACCGGCTGCAAGCACGACGCCGGCGCCGTCCGAGGCAGGAATGAAGTTGGGCGCCATCCAGTCGCGAAATGCGCCGTTCATCAGCAAGAGCTCGCGAAAATTCAGTGAACTTGCGTTGACCTGCACCAGCACCTCATGCGAGCCAGGCTGCGGTGGATCGGGTTCCTCGTGTAGCGCCAAGCCTGAGATTCCCTCAAAACGTTCGCATCGATAGAGCTTCATTCGTTGTCTCCATGGTGGTGAACGAGAGCGCCAAATTCGTTGCCGAATGACGCCTTGTTCATTCTTCTCGTTGACAGCCGCAAAAAGATGAGTTCAGAATATAGAACATTGTTCAACAAAGCGTTCGGAGCGTCAAATTGAAGATACTGGTCGCGGTGAAGCGCGTGATCGACTACAACGTGAAACCGCGGGTGAAAGCCGATGGTTCGGGCGTCGATCTGGCCAACGTGAAAATGGCCATGAACCCGTTCGACGAGATCGCGGTGGAGGAGGCGGTGCGCCTCAAGGAAGCGGGTATTGCGAGTGAAGTCGTCGTGGTATCGGCGGGAACTGCGCAATCGCAGGAGGTGTTGCGCACGGCGCTCGCCATGGGGGCGGATCGCGCAGTGCTCGTCGAAAGCGATGCCGACCTGCAGCCTCTCGCAGTCGCCAAACTGCTGAGCGCCGTTGCGTCGCGGGAAAACCCGCAGCTGGTGTTGCTCGGCAAGCAGGCCATCGACAACGACGCTGGTCAAACCGGTCAAAAGCTCGCCGCATTGCTCGGCTGGCCGCAAGCGACATTCGCGTTCAAGACGGAAGTAGACGAGCGGCAACTGCTCGTTACACGTGAGATCGACGGTGGTCTTGAACGTGTCGCGCTCGATCTGCCAGCGGTGGTCACGACCGATCTGCGCCTGAATAGCCCGCGCTATGTGACGCTCCCCAACATCATGAAGGCGAAGAAGAAACCGCTGGAGACGCTGAGTCCCGAGGCGCTGAACGTTGACGTCGCGCCTCGTTTGAAGGTTCTCGAAGTGACTGAGCCGCCGGCGCGTAAAGGCGGCGTAATGGTTCCGGATGTTGCAGCGCTGATTGAAAAGCTTCGCAACGAAGCGAAGGTGATCTGATCATGACTATTCTCGTAATCGCCGAACACGACAACGCAACCCTGCAGCGGGCCACGCTCAACGCCGTCACGGCGGCGGGCGCAGCGGGCGGCGACATTCATGTGCTGGTGGCGGGCCACGGCGCCGCGGCCGTGGTGGAGCAAGCGGCCAGCATTGCCGGCGTCGCCGAGGTGCTGGTGGCGGACGCACCCGAGTACGCGCACGCGCTGCCGGAAAATCTCGCCTTTCTCGTTGTTTCACTTGCCAGCGGCTATACGCATGTGATTGCCGCTTCGACGGCCGTGGGCAAGAACTTCATGCCCCGCGTGGCGGCGTTGCTCGACAGCGCGCAGATTTCCGATGTCGTCGCCATCAGGGCGCCCGATGTATTCGTGCGTCCGATCTACGCGGGCAATGCACTCGCAACGGTGCAATCGTCCGATGCCATCAAGGTCATCACGATCCGCCCGACCGCTTTCGATGCGGCGGCCACCGGTTCGGGCACCGCGCCCGCGCGCGCGATTGCCACGGCACAGGCCTTCGATAGGGCCCGTTTTGTCGGTCAGGAACTCACGAAGTCGAGCCGCCCGGAGCTTTCCGCGGCGAACATCGTCGTGTCGGGCGGTCGCGGCATGCAGAACGGCGATAACTTCAAGCTGCTCGATGCGCTCGCGGACAAGCTTGGTGCGGCCGTCGGCGCTTCGCGCGCGGCCGTCGATGCCGGTTTCGTGCCGAACGACTATCAAGTCGGGCAGACCGGCAAGATCGTCGCGCCCCAGTTGTATATCGCCGTCGGCATCTCCGGCGCTATTCAGCACCTTGCGGGCATGAAGGACTCGAAAGTCATCGTCGCAATCAACAAGGACAGCGAGGCCCCGATTTTTCAGGTGGCCGATTACGGTCTCACCGCCGATCTGTTCGAAGCGGTACCCGCGCTGACCGCGGCGCTCGATTGAGTTCGATTGACGTTCGTCCGGATTGACAGCAATCCGGGCGCAGGCCTAGCATCTGAACGCCGTTCACGAAAATTGCACTAATAGTTGCATATTGGTTACCGACCGGGCTGCAAAACGAGCGGCCGCGACATAAAAAGCCGGAACCGGCGCCTACGCCGGCCACATCAAGGAGATATCCATGGGTAACAGAGGTCCCGATTCGGGTGCGCACACGGTCAGACTCGATTTCGTCCCGAAGGACAGTTACCTGTCGAAGCAGTTTCTCGAGCGGGAGAACGAGCGCCTGTGGCCGCGCGTGTGGCAGGTCGCCTGCCGCCTGGAGGAGATTCCCAACGTCGGCGACTACGTGACTTTCGATGTGGCGGGCGAGTCGATCATCGTCGTGCGCAAGTCGGCTGAAGAAATCAAGGCCTTTTTCAACGTCTGTCAGCATCGCGGGCGCCGCTTGACCAACGGTTGCGGCAAGGCCGCGAAGTTTCACTGCGCCTATCACGGCTGGCAGTGGAATCTGGACGGCAGCGTGGCGCGCGTGCTCGACCGGCAAGACTGGGAAGGCTGCCCGGAAATGGCCGATGGCGATCTGCGTCTCACCGACGTTCTGGTGGACACGTGGGGCGGTTTCGTTTTCATCAACATGGATCCGAACGCCGAACCGCTCGCAAGATTCCTCGATCCGGTGCCGGAGATCACGAACTGCTTCGAGTTCGAGAAGATGCGCTACCGCTGGTACAAGTCGATTCGCCTGCCGTGCAACTGGAAGGTCGCACTCGAAGCGTTCAACGAAGGCTATCACGTTGCCGCAACGCACCCGCAGTTGCTCGACGTTGCCGGCGACGACGTGACGCGCAGCTTCGCCTACGGCCGCCACGGCATGTTCGGGTACTCGACGGCCACGCGCATGATCGGCGCGCCGTCGCCGCGCACTGGCAAGCCCATGCCTGAGGATGTGCGGCAGGGTCTCGTGAACTTCTTCCGCGTCATGGAAGAAACGCTCAAGGCGATCAACACGGCTCGCGACTATGAAGCCGCGAAGCGTTTGATGCACGAAATGTCGCCGTCGGGCAACCAGTTCGAAGTCTTGGGGAAGGCGATGGAGTTCCAGCGCGAAGCGGCCATCGCAGAAGGTGCGGGCTGGCCCGAGATTACGTTCGAGCAGCTCGGTCGCGCGGGTGCGGACTGGCACGTGTTTCCGAATCTCGTGTTTCTGCCGTACCCCGATGGCGCGCTGTTCTATCGTGCGCGGCCGGACGGCGACAACCCCGATTCGTGCATCTACGACATCTGGTCGCTTCAGCGCTTCGCGCCGGGTGCGGAGCCGCCGTTGAAGCGTGAGTTCTATTACGGCGTGGACGACTGGAAAGAGAACGCGCAGGAAAACTTCGGCCTGATCCTGTGGCAGGACTTCCAGAACATGACCAACGTGCAGCAGGGCATGAAGTCGCGCGGGTTCAAGGGTTCGCGCACGAATCCGCTGCAGGAAACGTCGGTGTCGAACTTCCATCGCGCGCTGCGCGAATTCATCGCGCAGGAGGAGTGATGTCGGGGACCTGGGACGCTAGCTACGATTTCGTGGTGGTCGGCAGCGGTGGCGGTTCGATGTGCGCTGCGCTTGCCTGCAAGTCGGTGGGCAAGGATGCGCTCATCATCGAGAAGCTGCCGAAGGTCGGCGGCTCGACCGGTTATTCGGGCGGGGTATGGTGGCTGCCGAACAATCATGTGATGAAGCGTCACGGCGTGAGCGACTCGTATGAGCGCGCGCGTCAGTACTTCGACGCGGCGGTGACCTATCAAGGCCCGGGCACATCGGAGGCGCGGCGCGAGGCGTATCTGCGCACCGGACCGAAGATGGCCGAGTTCCTCGAACAGCAGGGTATGCAGTTCGTGTACGCGGACGGCTGGTCCGACTACTACGACACGCTGCCCGGTGGCGAGCCGCGTGGCCGTTCGCTGCTGGCAAAGCTGTTCGACGTGAAGGAGCTGGGCGAATGGGCGCCGCGTCTGTCGCGCTACAAGGGCCCTTCGATGCCGGCCAATTCGGACGAATATCCGCAACTCTTTCTGATGAAGCGCACGTGGGGCGGCAAGCGCAAGGCGATGCAGCTTGGCGGCCGCATGCTGTATCAGAAGATCACGGGCAAAGAGCTGGTTGCCAACGGCGCGGCGATTCAGGGGCGCATGCTGCAGATGGCGTTGCGTGCGAACGTGCCGATCTGGACCGACACGCCAGTGCGCGAACTCATTGTCGAGGACGGGCGCGTGACCGGCATCGTTGCGGTCCGCAGCGGCCGCGAAATGCGCATCCAGGCTCGCGAAGGCGTGCTGCTCAACACCGGCGGCTTTTCGCACAACGCGGAAATGCGCCGCAAATACCAGCCGCAGCCTTCATCGGCGGCTTGGACGAACGCGAATCCGGGCGATACCGGCGAAATCCTGCAAGCCGCCATCGCGCTGGGCGGCGCCGTGGACTGCATGGAGGAGGCGTGGTGGGTCGTGACGTCGCTCGGCCCCAACGAAGAACTGCCCGAGGGCGCGCGCGCGCCGGACGGTTCACCGCTGCCGTTCATGCATCACCTCGACCTCTCGCTGCCGTTTTCCATCATGGTTGATCAGGATGGCGAACGCTTCTGCGACGAAGCGGGCGCCTACATGGAAATCGGCCAGCGCATGTACCAGCGCCACAAGGAGACCGGCAAGGCCGTGCCCGCGTGGGTCGTCATGGACAGCCGGCAGCGCAAGTATTACCCGTGGGGCACCGCCATGCCGGGGCAGATTCCTGAGAAGTGGCTCGACAGCGGCTACATGATCAAGGCCGATACGCTCGAAGAACTGGCCGCGAAATGCCATATCGACCGCGCTGGTCTGCTCAAAACGATCGAGCGCTTCAACGGCTTCTGCGAAACGGGCGTCGACGAAGACTACGGGCGTGGTTCGCGCGCATTCGATCGCTGTCATGGCGACCCGACCATCAAGCCGAACCCGAACCTTGGGCCGATCGAAGAGGGCCCGTTCTACGCCGTGCGTATGTACCCCGGCGACGTAGGTACGGCGGGCGGCCTCGTGACCGACGAATACGCTCGCGTGCTCAGGGATGACGGCACGCAGATTCCCGGCCTGTACGCCACCGGCAACTGCACGGCATCCGTGGTCGGCCGCTGCTATCCGGGCGCCGGCAGCAGTATCGGCGCGTCGTTCGTATTTGGTTATATCGCGGCGCTCCATGCAAGCGGCGCGCCAAAAATCTGGTGAGACAGGAGAGATACGAATGAACGCCTATCAGCCGCCCAGCAGTGAAGTCCTGGTCGACATTTACCGGCGCATGGCACTCATCAAGCAGAACGATGAGCGCTTTCGTGCCGTCATCAAGTCCGGCAAGCTGGTCATGCCGTACTACTCGCCGCGCGGCCAGGAGGTGATTCCCTCCGCGATGTCGGTGTGCCTCACCGACGACGACTACATCTGCACGATCTACCGTGGCGTTCACGACATGATCGCCAAGGGTGTGCCGCTCAAGGAATTGTGGGCCGAACTGGGCGGCCGCGTGACCGGCACCTGCAAGGGCAAGGGCGGCCCGATGCACGTTACCCATCCCGCATCCGGCGTCATGGTGACGACGGGCATCGTGGGCAGTTCCATGCCCATTGCAAACGGCCTCGCGCTGGCCGCGCAGATTCGTGGCGAGCCGCGGGTGGCCGTGGCTTATTTCGGCGACGGCGCGTCGAATATCGGTGCTTTCCATGAGTCGCTGAATATGGCTTCCGTCTGGAAGTTGCCGGTGATCTTCGTGTGCCAGAACAACGGCTACGCCGAGCACACGAAATACGCTTACGGCACGTCTGTGGCGAATATCGCGCAGCGTGCCGTCGCGTATCAGATGCCCGGCGTCACGGTCAACGGCAACGA
Source organism: Paraburkholderia nodosa (assembly GCF_001718195.1). Taxonomy (GTDB): domain Bacteria; phylum Pseudomonadota; class Gammaproteobacteria; order Burkholderiales; family Burkholderiaceae; genus Paraburkholderia; species Paraburkholderia nodosa_A. The sequence continues at coordinate 57,545 of NZ_MCNV01000036.1, read as the reverse complement.
TCCGATCGCGATGCACAGGGCGGCACACGTGGCGGTCGAACGCGCTCGCAACGGCGGCGGCCCGACGCTCATCGAAGCGAATACCTTCCGCTTTCAGGGGCACGTGTTCGGCGACCCGGACGCGTACATGGACAAACACGAAAAGGCCGCCTGGGTGGCCAGGGATCCCGTGCCGCTCTTCCGGCAGTGGCTCATCGAAGCGAAGCACGCAACCGAAGAGCAACTGGCCGCGATGGAATCCGATCACGAGGCGCAGATCGATGCTGCTGTCGAATTCACGTTGTCGAGCGAATATCCCGACGTTGCGGAGCTTCGCCGTGACATCTTCAAGGACGAGGTGATCGCATGAGCCAGGCACCCACGAACATCAACACTATCCAGGCCGTCAACTACGCGCTCGACGACGCAATGGCGGCCGACGCCAATGTGATCGTGCTGGGTGAAGACGTGGCCGATGGCCAGGAGGGCGGCATTGTCGGCGTAACGAAGGGACTGTCTTCGAAATACGGCACGTCGCGCGTGCGTTCGACGCCGATCTCGGAGCAGGCCATCATCGGCGCCGCGATCGGCGCGTCGATGGTCGGCATGCGTCCCGTTGCGGAAATCATGCTGATGAACTTCACGACGGTCGCGATGGACATGATCGTCAATCACGCCGCGAAGTTGCGCTTCATGTCGGGCGGACAGACCAACGTGCCGCTCGTCATTCGCACCATGACGGGCGCGGGGTTCGGCACGGGCGGACAGCATGCCGATTACCTGGAGGCATGGTTCGCGCACGTTGCGGGCATCAAGGTCGTCGCGCCTTCCAACCCGGCCGATGCCTATGGCCTGATGCTGTCCTGCATCCGCGACGACGACCCCTGCCTGTTCATCGAGAACATGCCGTCCTACTGGAATCCGGGCAATGCGCCGGAGCGCGGCGTGGCGATTGCGCTTGGCAAGGCAAACGTGGTGCGCGTGGGCACCGACGTGACGGTGATCAGCTACAGCCGCCGCATGCAAGAGGTCATGGTTGCCGCGGAGGTGCTCGCGAAAGATGGCATCGCGTGTGAAGTGATCGATTTGCGCACTGTCTCTCCGTTGGATACGGAAACGATATTGACTTCGGTTGCCAAAACGGGACGTGCCGTCGTCGTACACGAGGCGGTCAGGCCGTTCGGCGTGGGCGCGGAAATCGCTTCACGCATTTACGAAGCCCTTTTCCGTGAACTCAAGGCGCCGGTGCAGCGCGTGGGCGCGCAATTCTGCCCTGTGCCGTTCTCCAAGCCGCTTGAGGACGCCTTCGTTCCGGGCGTGGCCGATATCGAAGCGGCGGTTCGCGCCACGTTGAAATAACAGCGGCGCACCCCAAGGATTTTCATCATCAATAGAGCAATGTCATGACCACACAAGTTCTGCTTCCCAAACTGGGCTTTTCGATGAACGAAGGCACGCTGGCCGAATGGCTGGCCGAAGACGGCGCGACCGTCAACGAAGGCCAGATTCTCTACGCGCTGGAGAGCGACAAGTCGATTCAGGAAGTCGAGTCGCCGGCGTCGGGCAAGCTGCGCATCGTCGCACAGGTTGGCGAGGTGTATCCCGTCGGCACGCTGCTGGCGGAAATCGTCTGATCGGCTTCACGCCGTCAAGTACCCAAAGGTCGTTTGAAGAGGCATCCGCGATGAGTGTCGAATCCGTTGCTAACCGGTCGCAGGCCAATGCGAATGCCGGACCCGGCGAACCCGTAACGCCTGCATTGGGTGCCAATTTGCCGCCCTGGCCGCAGGTCGACTTCGCCGAATTCGGCGAGGTGGAGATCAAGCCGGTCTCGCGCATCCAGAAACTCACGGGGGCCTTCCTGTCGCGCAACTGGCTCACGATTCCGCATGTGACGCACCACGACGACGCGGATATCACATCGCTCGAAACCTGGCGCAAGGCGCGCAACGAGGCGAATGCGGCAGTGAAGCTCACACCGCTCGTGTTTCTCATCAAAGCGGTGGTGCGCGCTTTGCAGGAGTTTCCGCAATTCAACGCTTCGCTCGACGGGGATGGCAAGAACATCGTCCTCAAGAAGTATTTCCACATTGGGGTCGCGGTCGACACCCGCTTTGGACTGCTCGTGCCGGTGCTGCGTGACTGCGACAAGAAGAGCGTCGAGGAACTCGCAACCGAACTCGCGGCGATTTCCCTGAAGGCGCGCGAAAAGGGCCTTTCGATGGCGGAGATGTCTGGCGGTTGCTTTTCGATCAGCTCGCTCGGCGGCTTTGGGGGCACCGGCTTCACGCCTATCGTCAATGCGCCGGAGGTGGCGATTCTCGGCGTGACCAAAACACGGCTGGCGGCCGCACCCGCGGAAGACGGCGGTGGCGGTATTAGCTGGCGCAAGATGTTACCCCTCTCGCTGAGCTACGACCATCGCGTGATCAACGGAGCCGATGCGGCGCGCTTCGCCGCATTCATCGGGACCGTGCTGGCCGATCCGCAGGCGCTCGCAGGCTAAAAGAACGAAGTGACAAACAACGACGGGACTGAAATGAGAACCCTTGGCGAGATGATTGAGCGAAACGCTCGCTTGCATGCCGACCACACGGCGCTCGTGTACGCTGAGCGCCGTTTGACGCACGCTCAGTTGGCCGAGCGCGCGCGCCGCTTCTCTGGGGCGCTCTATGAGCGCGGCCTGCGGCGTCAGGATCGGGTTGCGATCCTCGCGATGAATTGTGCGGAGTACTACGAGAGTTACCGCGCATGCGAGTGGGCAGGCTTCATTCTGGCAACCGTCAACTTCCGGCTGGCGCCAGCGGAGATTCTTTATATCCTCAAGGATGCGGCCCCCAAGGCGCTTGTCTTCGAGGCGCAGTACGCGGATGTCGTGGATGAGCTGCGTTCGCAATTGCCGGAAATCGAGCAGTACATCTGCATCGGCGACACGCCGCAGTGGGCCGTTTCATTCGAAGCGGTGATGGACGAGGGCCCGCTGGAAGGGCCGCCGATCCGATCGAACCCGGAAGACTACGCTTACCTGATGTACACCAGCGGCACCACGGGGCGTCCCAAGGGCGTCGTTCGCACGCACCACGCCATGTGCGTCACCGCGGAAAGCTGCGCGCTCGTCACGGAGTTTTCCGGCAACACGCGCGTGCTGCAAACCACGCCGGCGTTCCATGTCGGCGGCATTGGCTTCGTCAATTCTGTGGCCTGGATGGGCGGCACGACGGTCGTGCATCGCGGCTTCGAGCCGAAGCAGATGCTGGAAACGATCGCCGAGGAGCGTATCACCTTCACGTTCATGGTGGCAGCCATGCTTCAGGCGGTGCTCGACGTGCCGGAACTGTCGAGCTACGACGTATCGAGCATCGAGAACATCGTCACCGCGGCGGCACCCGTGCCTGCGCCGCTGCTTTCGCGTGGCATTCGGGTGCTCGGCCCCGTGTTTTCGGTCCAATACGGCATGACCGAAAGCAACGCCTGCTGGTTGCCTTCTCACGAGGTCAAGCCGCACGGCTCGCCGGAACAGGTTCGGCGCCTCGCATCGGTCGGGCGCCCGTGTCCCGGCATCGAACTACGCATCGTCGACGACCACGGCAACGACTTGCCGCAAGGCCGGACGGGCGAGGTATGGCTGCGCTCGCAGACGCAATTGAGCGGCTACTGGAATAACAGCGTCGCGACGGTGGAAGCGCTGCGAGACGGCTGGTATCGATCCGGCGACATGGGCTATCAGGACAAGGACGGCTACATCTTCCTCGTCGACCGCAAGAAGGACATGATCATTTCGGGCGGGGAGAACATTTACAGCCGTGAAGTCGAGGACGCACTGGTGCAGCATCCCGCCGTCGTCGACGTGGCCGTGATCGGGGTTCCGCATGAGAAGTGGGGCGAATGCGTCAAGGCGATCGTCGTTTTGCGTCGGGGCGAACAAGCGAGCGAAGCCGAGCTGATCGAATTTTGTCGCGACCTGATCGCGAGCTACAAGTGCCCGAAAGCCATTGCGTTCGTCGACGAGCTACCGAGGTTGCCGACAGGCAAGATCAGCAAGGTGATTCTGCGCAAGCAGTTTGCGTAGTTGAACCGGCAATCGCTTCATTCAGAGAGAACCGATCATGGCAAAATGGCTAAAAAGTACGGAGTGCGTACAGTTCGAAGTCGCGGAGCGCGTTGCACGCATCACGCTGAATCGCCCGGACAAGCGCAATGCCATCAACAATCCGCTGCTGCAGGAACTCAAGGCGGCGCTGCTGGAAGCCGACGATTTGAAGTCGGTCAACGTGATCGTGCTTTCGGGGGCGGGCCGTGACTTCTGCGCGGGATACGACCTCGTGACGACGTATACGGACCGGGCGGCGGAAGCCATCGATCCGGGTGAGTATCGTGGCACGATCCGCAGTTTCGACGACGACTGCTGGTCGATGGAGCGGCAGGCAGAGACGGTCAATCTGATGGCCGAGATCCACAAGCCGATCATCGCGCAGGTTCACGGCAACTGTCTTGCAGGCGGAACGGATCTCGCGCTCGCATGCGACATGGTGATCGCCGCCGACAACGCGAGAATCGGTTTTCCCGCCACGCGCGCCAACGGCTCCCCCCCCGCGCATATGTGGTTCTATCACGTCGGCCCTCAGTGGGCGAAACGTCTGCTGCTTTCCGGAGATTCGCTGTCAGGAAGAGACGCGGCGAAAATCGGCCTCGTCATGGACGCGGTGCCGGCGGAGCAACTCGAAGCGGAGGTGGGCGAACTGGCGCGCCGTCTGTCTTTCGTCGACGCCGATCTGCTGGCGGCCAACAAGCGCATCGTCAACATCGGCTTGGAACTGGCCGGTTCGCGCACGCTTCAGCGGCTCGCCGTGGAGAACGACTCGCGGGCTCACCAGAGCCAGGGACCGCGCCGCGCGCAGTTCAAGGCAGATATGGAAGCGGTTGGGCTGAAGGAAGCGCTCAAGCGCCGCGACGAGCCATTCGGCGACGGAATGATCCGCCTGCACGCTCGTGGCAGTTGACGAACCGAACTCGAACGAAGATCCGAACATCATGGACGTTGAACTCACATTGAACGGCGCGGTTGCGACGCTGTGCCTGAACCGCCCCGAGAAGCTCAATGCGCTGACGCCGGAAATGCTGCAACTGATTCTCGGCCACCTCGATCGCATCGAGCAGGACCCGGAGATTCGCGCGGTCATTCTCACCGGCGCAGGCCGCGCTTTCTGCGCGGGCGCCGATATCAAAGGCAGCGGCGCCGCGCCGCCGCAGATGAGCGTTGCCCATGCTCGTGCTTCGATGGCCGTCTATCAGAAGATCGCGCTCAGGCTGTACAACCTGAACAAGCCGATGGTCGCGGCTGTGCGGGGCGTTGCGGTGGGTATCGCGTGGAGCTTCGCGCTCTGCGCGGACCAGCTGGTCGTTTCCGACACGGCGCAGTTCATTCCCGCGTTCCTGATGCGCGCCACGCTGCCCGAAGGCGGCATGGTGCATCTGCTTGCGCGTCATTGCGGCGAGTTTCGCGCCAAGGAAATCATGTATCTGAATCGCCGGCTGACAGGCCAGGAAGCGCTCGATATGGGCCTTGCCAGCCACTTCGTCGAGGACGGCGAACTCGACGCGGCAGCCGCGAAGCTGGCCGGCGAACTGGCGGCCGGCCCGACCTTTTCGCTTGGCCTGACGAAGCAATTGTTCCGGTTGAACGCCGCAAGCATGGAAGAGTTTCTGGCCCAGGAGCTGAATGCTGTAGCGCTCGCGGTAAATTCGGAAGACGCAGCGGAGGGCCGGCTGGCCGCGAGAGAAAAACGAGCGCCTGCCTTCCGTGGCCGCTAAAGGGGCTCCTCCACGAGCAGGGCGAGCCCGGCCGGTCTGATATACGGGTGCGTAAAGGATTCAGGAGTCGGGAAACATGAATTTTGCTTATAGCAAGGAAGACGAAGCGTTTCGCCAGGAAGTGATGCAGTTCTTCAAGGAGCATGCACCCGCCGATATTTCACGCCGGTGGCGCGTGGGCGTGCATCCGCCTGCGCGCGATGATATTCGCAAGTGGCAGGGCATTCTGTACGAGCGTGGCTGGGGCGCGCCCCATTTGCCGGTCGAGCATGGCGGCACCGACTGGAGCGGGTTTCGCAAGCATATCTTCATGGAAGAGCTGTACAACGCCGATGCCATGGACTACAGCTGGCAGTCCACGCATATGGTCGCGCCCGTCATCATCGCGTTCGGCTCGGCCTGGCAAAAGGAGCGCTTCCTGAAGCCGCTCCTGCGTGGCGACGAATTTTGGTGCCAGGGATTCTCGGAACCGAACGCGGGCTCCGACCTCGCCGGACTGAGAACCACGGCGGTACTCGATGGCGACGAGTACGTCATCAACGGCCAGAAGATCTGGACGAGCGACGCCACGATTGCCGACTGGGGATTCTTTCTCGTCAAGACCGATACGACGGTCAAGCCGCAGCGTGGCATCTCGTTCCTGCTCGTCAAGATGGACACGCCGGGCATTACCGTGCGTCCGATCGTGTCGATCGAAGGCGGCAGGGGACTGAACGAGGTGTTCCTCGAGAACGTCCGTGTGCCGAAGGCGCATCTCGTGGGTGAGGCGGGCATGGGTTGGACCTATGCGAAGTACCTGCTGGAGAAGGAGCGCACGACGAGCGCGTTCCTGTACTTCAACAAACGTGAGTTGCAACGCGCGAAGGACATTGCCGCTCAGGAGATGGTCGACGGCGTGCGGCTGATCGATACGCCCGGGTTCGCGCGCAAGGTTGCGGAGATCGAAACGGATCTCATGGCGCTCGAGTGGTCGGTGCTGCGCATCCTCGCCGAAGAGAAGAGCGAGCGCAACCTCGACGCCGTGGTGTCCGCGCTGAAGATCAGCGGCTCGGAAATGCAGCAGCGCGTGACGCAACTCCAGATGGACGCGCTGGGTCCTCGCGTGATGCGCTTCGACGACCACAGCGTCGCGCACGCCGATCCCGCGGTCGACGAAAACTGGCCAGATTACGTGGGCGGCCGCACGTCGGGCTATCTCATCGCGCGCGCATCCACCATTTACGGCGGTGCGCGCGAAGTGCAGAAGAACATCATTGCGAAACTCGCATTCGGACTGTAGCCATGGACTTCAACTTCTCCGAAGAACAATTGATGCTGAAGGATGGCGCCGAGCGCTACGTCCATCAGGAGTACGGATTCGAGGCGCGCACGCACATCGCGGCGCAGCAGGAGGGCTTCAGCCGCGAGCATTGGCGCGCATACGCGGAGCTTGGCTGGCTTGGGCTGACCATGCCGGAAGATGTTGGCGGCCTGGGTTGTTCGTTTGTCGAAATGGCGATTCTGATGGAGGCGCTCGGCCGCGGCATGGCGCTCGAGCCGGTCGTGCAAACGGCACTGCTGTGCGCCACGATCATCGAGCGGGGCGACGCGCAGTCACAGCGCGAAACGCTGCTGCCCGCCGTCATCGAAGGCAAGCTGCTGCTTTCGCTCGCGGATAGTGAAGCGGGCAGCCGCTACAAGGTGGGTTGCCATGGGCGAACCCATGCTCGTAAAACCTCCTCGGGTTACCTGGTCAGCGGTGCGAAGACGCTGGTGGTGGCCGGTGAGTCGGCAGATCAACTGCTCGTGACCGCGCGAGTGGAAACCGCATCGCAAGGCGTGGCCGTGTTTCTTGTCGACCGTCGTGCTCCGGGCGTCACGTGCCGGTCATATCGCCTGCTCGACGGCTCCCGTGCGGCGGATATCGACTTGCACGACGTCGAGGTCGGCGACGATGCGCTGATCGTCGGACCGGAGCGCGCGCTGGAGGTGCTCACGCAGGCAACGGAACTCGCCGCCCTGGCGAGCGTGGCCGAGAGCCTCGGCATGATGGAGGCGGTGATGGCCATCACTTCGGAGTACATCAAGGGGCGATCGCAGTTCGGCCAGCCCATCGGCAAGTTCCAGGCATTGCAGCACCGCATGGCGGAGATGTTCGTCGCTACGCAGGAAGCGCGCTCGATGTTGTACTGCGGGATCGCGCACCTGGACCGTCCCGCGGCCGAACGCAGCCGGGCCATCTCGGCGGCCAAGGCCGTTGCCGCGCGTGCCAATCGCTTCGTTTGCGCGCAGGGCATCCAGTTGCACGGCGGCATGGGGCTGACCGAGGAATATCCGATCGGCCATTACTTCCGCAAGATGGCGATGATGGAAAAGATGTTCGGCGATATCGACTTTCATCTCGACCGCGTTGCGGCAAGTAACCGCACACCGGTAACGGTGTGAGCCCGGAGGAGCAGATCGTGCAACGCGTGAAAGACAAGATTGCGATTGTGACCGGGGCCGCATCGGGTATCGGCGCCGCCTGTGCCGCGAGGCTCGCGCAGGAAGGCGCGTTGCTGGTGGTGGCGGATCTGAATCTCGAAGGCGCGCAGGAGCAGGTTCGCCGTATCAAGGAGTCGGGCGGCCAGGCGGTTGCGGCGCGTGTCGATATCGGCGACGAAAGCTCGATCGAGGCGTTGTTCGATCTCACGCTCGAGACGTGGGGCGGCCTCGATATCCTGCACAACAACGCCGCCGCCACGTCGCTTTCCAGTACGGTCGATGCGGCGGTCGAGGCGGTCGACGTCGCGGTGTGGGACGACACGATGCGCATCAATCTTCGCGGCACGATGCTGGCTTCGCGGCGCGCGCTGCCGCTCATGCGCTCGCGCGGCGGCGGTTCGATCATCAATACCTCTTCGGGCTCGGCTCAGGCAGGTGCGCTCGGGTACAGCGCCTATGGCGTCTGCAAGGCAGGCATCGAGAATTTGACGCGCTACCTAGCCGCGCAGCACGGCAAGGAGGGCATCCGGTGCAACGCGATTGCTCCCGGGCTGATCGTCACGCCGGTGACTGAGGCTTACTACGTGGGCGAACTCGGGGAAATGATGCTGAGCCACCATCTCACGCCTCGCCTTGGGCAGCCCGAAGACATTGCGCACGCGGTCGTGTATCTCGCTTCGGACGAAGCCGCGTTCGTCACGGGCCAGGTATTCAACGTTGACGGTGGACTGCTTTCGCACCAGCCGTACTATGCCGATGAAATCCGCGCACGCTCGGCCAACGCGGCCATCGCGGCCAAGGGGGCGGCATGACGACGGACCTCAGCCTTCTTGCGCGTGTCGAACGCATCGAGGCGCAGCTCGCCATTCAGCAGTTGCCGGTGCGATACGCGCTCGCGGTCGATTCGCGCGATCTGGACAGCCTCGTGCAACTGTTCGCCGAGGACGTCGATTGCGGCCGCTGGGGCGTGGGGCGCGCTGCGCTGAAAACGTTCTACGGGTCCGAACATATCCTGCGCGGGTTTTATCGCAGTATCCACCAGATTTGCGGCCACGCAGTCGATTTCATCGACGCCGACCACGCGACGGGTAGCGTATATTGCCGCGCGGAGCACGAGGACAACGGCTCGTGGGTGGTGATGGCGATCTGTTACTTCGATCACTATGTGCGGCGCGACGGGCAGTGGTATTTCGAGCGGCGCGAAGAGCAGCACTGGTATTCGACGGACTGGCTCGCACGTCCCGGCGCGCCGCGCTTCCAGAACTGGCCTGGCAAATATGAGGGTGATCGGTACCAGCCGCGTCTTCCTCAGGGCTTTCCGACGTGGGCGGCGTTCTGGAGCAGGAGCGAACAACACGCCATCGACGCGTTGACGAAGGCGCCGTAAGCGCGGTTGCGCTTTTGGCTCTAGCGCGCGGGCGTGTGCATCAAAGCGCCGCTTCCCCGCGCAGGAGCACGTCGGCGCCACCGTCCGCGAAGGGTACCTGGCCCACCATGTAGGCGTTGGCCGGACCGGCGAGGAACGCAAGGAGCGGAACGATCTGCTCCGCGCTCGCATAGTCCCGCACGGCGGTGGGTACACCCGCTGCAAGCGCCTCGCGGCCCTCGGCGGTTTCCAGCAGCGGCGCGACCATCGGCGTTTTCACAATGCCCGGCGCGATGCCGTTCAGCAGCACCCCTTGGTCGGCCCAGCCAGGCAGCACGGCCGTGCGCCGTATCCATTGGGTCAGCGCGCGTTTGGACGACGCATAGCATTGCGCGCTGATTTTCGCGGCCTGTTCCCGCGCGGCGGTTTCGTCGCCGTGGAGGCATAACTCGACGAGCCGCGTATCGACGGGATGAAGCGAGGCCAGTGAAGAGATCACCACAACGCGGGGCTGCTTTCCACGCTGCAGGAGCGGCAACAGGCGCGGCAGCAGGTCCGCAACGCCGAAGTAGTTGACCGACACGAGCGTATCGCCGGCGACGGGGGGAGATACGCCGGCGCACGCGACCACCGCGTCGATCGATGGCGCAATCTCCTGCACGCGCGCGACGAGCGCTGCACGTTCCGCCGGGTCGGAGAGGTCCGAACACACTTCGGCGTTGTTCAGATCGACGCCAATCACCCGTTCGCCGAGTGCGGACAAATGCCGGGCGAGGGCGGCGCCCATGCCGGATGCCGCGCCGGTGATTAGCGTCGTGCGTGGGGCAGTCGTGGTCATGACGCTCAAGCCGCCGAGCCGGGCAGACGCACCACCAGGCCGTCCAGTTCCGGCGTCATGAAGATCTGGCACGTCAGACGGCTGTTTTCGCGCACGTCCATCGCGCAGGTGAGCATGTCGACTTCGTAGGACTCGGCCGCTGGCATGTGGCCGCGCCAGGCTTCGTCGACGTAGGCGTGACAGGTCGCGCAACTGCAACTGCCGCCACAATCTCCGAGAATGCCCGGGACCTGGTTGTTCACGGCGGTTTGCATGACCGAGTCGCCAACGTTGGCGCTTACGCTGGCTTCGCTGCCGTCCGGCTGGATGAATCGAATGAGCGGCATGGCTTCTGGACCTCTGAAAATTTAGTTGGGCTGGGGAAGCAGACTTTTCAACGGAATCGACTCGTCGGCGAGATCGGCCGCACGAACCGGAATTTTCTCGGCGACGAACCGCTTTGCCAGCATGAATTCGGGCGCGCGGCTCACCGTGTCGGCTGCGAGCATCACGCCATCCTTGAGATAAAACGCCGAAAACGAGCGGGTCTCGGGACTGCCGCGCAAGACGAGTTCGTCGTAGCCCTGGGACAGCCCGACCATCTTGAGCTTCAGATCGTATTGATCGGACCAGAACCACGGCACGCTGTTATAGACGCGCTCCTTGCCGCACAGCGACGCCGCGGCGGTGCGGGCCTGCTCGAGTGCGTTCGGCACCGACTCCAGGCGCAGCCGCCGGCCGAGTGCGGGATTGGGATGATTGGTGCAATCGCCGACCGCGAAAATATCCGGATCGGAGGTACGCGTATGCTCGTCCACCACAATGCCGTTGTCGACGGCGAGACCCGCGGCCTGCGCGAGTTCGGTGGCGGGCTCCAGTCCCACGCCGACGATGACGAGATCCGCCGCGACACGCGTGCCGTCCGCGCAGCAGACTGCGGCGACGGCGTCGCCGGACGCGTCGAGTTCGAATCCGCTCACGATCGCTTTCGTGCGGATGTCGACACCGGCCTCGCGGTGCACTTTCTCGTAGAACGTGGAAAGCTCGGGCGCGGTGACGCGCGCGAGCACACGCGGCAATGCCTCGAGCACAGTGACGTGCAAGCCGCGCTTCACGGCCACGGCAGCCACTTCGAGGCCGACATATCCGCCGCCGATGATCACGAGGCGCGAGCCCGCATGAAACTGGTTACGAATGCGCGCGACGTGATCGAGCGTGCGAAGGTAGTGAAAGTTCTGCAGCTTCTCGATGGCTTCGATACCCGGCAACGCGAGTCGCCGCGCGCGGCCGCCGGTGGCCAGAACGAGCTTCGCGTAGCTGATCTCGCTGCCATTGGAGAGTGTGACCCGTTTCGCCTCACGGTCGATGCGCTCCGCGCGCGTATTCGGAATGAACTCGACGCGTGCCTTGTCGTAAGTCGAAAGCGGTTTCAGGTAGAGCTGCTCGGCGGTCGATTCGCCCGACAGGAATGCCTTCGAAAGCGGTGGCCGCTGGTACGGCAAATGCGGTTCTTCTCCCACCATCACGATGCGTCCCGTCCAACCCTGTTCGCGGATCGCGGTCGCGCATTCTCCCGCAGCGTGACCCGCTCCAACGATCAGCGCGGTGTTTTCTGCGTCTACAGCTGTCATAAGGCGAACTCCGTCTCGCACGGCCGCGCTCGCTGCGGCCTCAGTTATTTTGAATAATGTTCTAAATTGTGAACGACGGTCGCCGCGGCTGTCAATGCTCATCAACCCCGCTCACGCACCCCGTTGGTCCCGCGCGGCGTTGACCATCGCCTCGATGCCGCCAACCGCAAAGCGGATCAAATAGGTGCGCATGCGCTCGATATGTGGTGACGTCAGTGCGCGCGTTCCGGATCGGGCTTCTTTCGCGTACAGCTCGTTGAGCACCAAGTGAAACACGGACTCGACGAAATGCTGCACGAGTTCGACGGTTTCCCGCGTCGTGCCGGGCAGTGCCTTCGCGAAGGCGTCGCGGTAGCGCGCCGCGGCCGGCGCGTATTGGTCGTAGAACGGCGCCGTGAGGTCGGGGCGCTCCAGCAGGCAGCCGATCTGGGTCAGCAGGCGCAGGTAGTTTCGCCACCCCGGGTCGCCGCTTTTCAGATGCGCGAAGGCCGGCGCGGAAAGCGCGGTCACGATGGCTTCCACATCGGGGCGCTCGCCATGTTGCGGCGCGAGCGCCGCTTCCAGCGATTCGATCACCTGCTGGCTGATCACGGCTGCGCGGCGGCCTATCGCCTGCTGGAACAGGGCGTCCTTGCTGCCGAAGTGGTAGCGCGCGAGGCTCAGCTCCATGCCGCAGCTCTGCATGATGTCGCGAATCGACGTACCAAAGTAACCATGCATCGCGAACAGCCTTTCGGCTGTATCGAGAATGCGCTCGGGCGTTGTGCTGCGAGCCGAAGCGCGCGGTTCCTTGTTATCGGCTGCCGGGCTGCTGGCGGCCTGGGTATTGCTCGACGACATAGTTTCCCTTTCATTACAGGCGCAAACCGGTCAAGCGCCGGAGGCCCTTCAACCGAATAATAAAACGTTCTTGCACAATCGTGCAAAATCGAACATAGTTCAACTATAGGTACAAACGGCAAGGCCGTGCACCTGCAATCGAACGACTAATGGAGACTGGAACCATGGCTGGCGCGCTGCGACTTGAAGACTTCGACGATCCGACGTTCAACCCCTTTTTCGAGGATTCGCTCGCTTACGGAGCCGATGCCAACCCGTATCCGCGCATTGCCGAGCTGCGCGAAAAAGGCATGGTTCAGGAAGGGGACTATCGTGTGCTGATGGGCGGTGCCGCGGACCTGACGATGTCCGATGTCGCGCACTACTGCGTATTCGGATACGACGAGGTATCGCAGGTGCTGGGTGATCCGGCGACGTTCTCGAACAAGTCTTACGAGCGCAATATCGGCATCAGCTTCGGACGCAGCATTTCGACGATGGATGCGCCAGAGCACCCGCGCTACCGCCGCATTTTCCAGAAAGCGTTCTTGCCGCACACGGTGGCGGCATGGGGCGACACATTGGTCGATCCTGTGGTAAACGAACTGATGTCGAAGTTCGTGGATCGCGGGCATGCGGATCTCGTCAACGAGTTCACGCTTCACTATCCGTTCAATATCATCTACCGCCAGCTCGCATTGCCGCCGGAGGACGTGAAGATCTTCCACAAGCTGGCGATCGCGCAAACGCTGGTTTCGATCGACGTGGCGCACGGCGTGGAGGCATCGACGAAGCTGGGCGCTTATTTCGCGCAACTCGTCGAGGCGCGCCGCGGCAATCCAGGCGACGATCTCGTCAGCGCGCTGGCCACCGCGGAAGTCGATGGCGAATTGTTGCCGGACGAGGTCGTCATTTCGTTCCTGCGCCAACTCGTGAATGCGGGCGGCGACACCACTTATCGCGCAACCAGCGTGCTGCTGCTCGCACTGCTGCGCGATCCGGCACAGCTCGAAGCGGTGCGCCAGGATCGTACGCTGGTCGCCCAGGCGATCGAAGAGGCCCTGCGCTGGGACGGTCCGGTGTTGATGCAGTCGCGCATGGCGACGCGTGACGTCACGCTCGGTGGCGTCGAGATTCCCGCGGGCGCATTTCTGGACGTGCTGGCGGGCAGCGCCAATCGCGATCCCAGCCGCTTCCCCGATCCGGACAAGTTCGACATCTATCGCAAACCGGCTCACCGCCATTTCGCGTTTGCGTATGGACCGCACGTGTGCATTGGTCAACATCTCGCGCGTGTGGAGATGACGCGCGCGCTCAACGCGATCCTCGACCGACTGCCCAATCTTCGTCTCGATCCGGCCGCGCAGGCTCCGCAGATCAACGGCATCATGATGCGCGTTCCGCATTCGATTCCCGTCGTCTTCGGCTAATCAGAACAAAGCCGGCCTCATGGGCTTTTCACGAGGCCGACCGACAAGACAGGTGCCGCTGGCCAGCTCGCATATTGAGTTGCCCGGCGCGCACCGACGGTGGAGAACGCATTGATGACGGAGTTTGACTATGTCGTGGTTGGCGCGGGCGCCGCAGGTTGCGTGCTCGCCAACCGTCTTTCGCAAAGCGGGCGCCATACGGTGCTGCTCATTGAAGCAGGGCCCGAGGACCGCAGTCCCTTGATCCGGATGCCAAAGGGATTCGGAAAGCTGCTGGGCGATCCGGCTCACGCCTGGTTCATCCCCGTGCAGCCCGACGACGGCAACGGGCACCGCAATGAAATCTGGCTGCGCGGCAAGATGCTCGGAGGTTCGAGCAGCATCAACGGCATGGTGTACATGCGCGGACATCCCGAGGACTACGACGGATGGAGCGAACTGGGCGTGGAGGGCTGGAGCTGGCAAAACCTGGCGCCGTGCTTCAGGCAGATCGAAGATCACGCGCTGGGCGCCGACGAACTGCGGGGATCGGGCGGCCCACTGAAGGTCTCGCCGTATGCGCAGCGCAACCGCATTGGCGACGCTGTTCTCGAGGCGTGCCGGTCGCTTGGTATTCGGCGCGTGGAGGATATCAACCGGCTCGATCACGAGGGCGTGGCTTATCTGATCTACACGATACGCAACGGGCGGCGGCAAAGCTCGGCCGAAGCGTTTCTGAAGCCCGTTCGTTCGCGCAAGAATCTCACGGTCGTTACTGCGACGCAGGCTGTGCGAATCGTTTTTGACGGCACGCGCGCAACAGGCGTGCAATGCGAAAGCGCGGGGCAGCAGATCGTCTATCGTGCACGCCGCGAACTGATTCTGTCGGCCGGAGCGATCGAGTCGCCGCGGCTTTTGCAGTTGTCGGGCATTGGCGATCCCGGTCATCTGCAGTCGCTTGGCATCCCGATCGTTGCAGCGATCCCGGGTGTCGGGCTGAACATGCGCGAGCACTATCTGTATATGGTGCAGGTGCGTTTGCGGCATTGGCGCGACTCGCAGAACCGGCAGTTCAGCGGCCTGCGCTTGTGGCGCAACGCGATGCAGTATTTCCTGTTCCGCCGTGGCGTGATGTCGCTCGGCTCGTATCAGGTGGGCGGCTTCGTCAAGACTGCTCCCGACGCGAAGCGCCCCGACGTTCAGTTGATGATGGCGCCGTACTCGATGGATTTCGGCGCAGCCGGCTACGCGTTCGAGAGGTTCCCTGGCATGCAGCTCTTCAGCTATCCACTGCGTCCGCGCAGTGAAGGACATGTGAGGATTCAGTCGGCGGACCCCCGTGTGCCGCCCGAGGTCGTTGCGAACTACCTTGCCGATTCGTACGACCAGCGGATGGCCGTCAGCGCATTCCGGCTCATGCGCAACGTGCTGGCCGCCGAGCCGCTAGCCGGCCTGCTGGAAGGAGAAACGCGTCCAGGTTCCGCCGTTCAGACCGACGCCGAGATCCTCGACCTCTACCGGCGCGAGGGGCAGTCCGGCTATCACGCCTGCGGCACCTGCAAGATGGGCTCCGGTCCGCTTGCCGTGCTCGATTCGCGCTTGCGGGTGCGGGGCGTTGAAGGCCTGCGCGTGATGGATCTCTCCGTGACGCCCACGATGATCTCCGGCAACACCAATGGCCCCATGATGGCGATGGCATGGCGTGCCGCCGGCCTGATCCTCGAGGATGCGCGATGAGCCACCTCGAGGACTACGGCAAGCGCTTTGCGAACATCGAATTCGAGCGGCGCGATGGCGTTCTTCTGGTACGCCTGCACACGGATGGCGGCCCGCTCAAGTGGGGCGCGCTCGACGGCAGCATTCACGGTCAGCTGGGCGAGGCGTTCTATCAGATTGCACGCGACCTCGAAAATCGCGTAGTGATCCTGACGGGCACCGGCGATGCGTTCTGCGACGCCATGAACTACGCCGAGCTGCCGGCGGAACCGCTTGCGCAAATCTGGCCGCGCCTTCAGCGCGAGGGGCAGGACTTGCTCATGGAACTGCTGGACATTCCGGTTCCCGTTATCGGCGCGATCAACGGCCCGGCGCTCATTCACGCCGAGTTGCTCGTGCTGTCCGATATCGTGCTCGCGTCCAGTCACGCTGAAATCTCGGATCAGGCGCACTTCGTTCACGGCGTCGTGCCGGCGGATGGTGTGCAGATCGTCTGGCCGATGTTGGTCGGCCATAACCGCGCACGCCACTTTCTGCTCACCGGCGAGCGCATGACGGCGCAACGCGCGTGGGAGCTTGGCGTGGTCGGCGAAGTCGTCACGCAGGAAGCGCTGCTCGATCGCGCCTGGGAGATCGCCCGCAGCCTCGCGGCGAAGCCGATCGAAACCCTGCGCTATACCCGCGCGGTCTTTGCTCAGCCGTTCAAGCGCCGCATGGCCGACGAACTGGGCTACGGACTCGCGCTCGAAGGGCTCGCCGGTATTGCCGCGCAGTCTGGCAAGACCTAGCCCGTCAAAGCGACATGTTCACGAATGGGAGACACGATATGGACCTGGCAGTGCAAACATTAACCGGGCGAAACGCGATCGTTCAAAAGGCGCTCGACCGTGCGACGCGGGAGGGTGGCGAGATCGGCGTGCAGGTGGCGGCCTATCTCAATGGCAAACTCGTGATCGACGCATGGAGCGGCGTGGCCGATCCGGCCACCGGCCGCCTCGTTGACGGCGATACGCTCTTCAACGTCTATTCGGTGACGAAGGCAGTCGCGGCAACCGCGCTGCACATTCTGGCGGACCGCGGGCTCATCGAATACGACGCGCCGGTCGCGCGCTATTGGCCGGAGTACGGTGCGCACGGGAAAGACAAGACGACGGTACGCGATGTGCTGACTCACCGCGCCTGCGTGCCGCAGATGCCGGACGGCGTGACGCCGGAACTGATGTGCGATTGGCAATGGATGACGCGCGCCATCGCGAACCTGGAGCCGCTCGCCGAGCCGGGCACGAAGACGCTTTATCTTTCGATGACCTTCGGCTGGATCGTTGGGGAACTGGTCCGACGCGCCGACCCGAAGAAGCGCTCGCTCGGCCGCTTCGTTCAGGAGGAGATTGCGAAGCCGCTCGGTATACACGATCTCTGGATTGGCATTCCTGATGAAGTCGAGCCACGCATTGCTCGTCTTACCGATGCAATGGTGCCGGTTCCCGCGGAATACCTGCCGCCGCTGTTCTTGCGCTCGATGCCGCAGCAGGTCGCACTGACGCCGCATGTGTTCGAGCGCCCGGACGTACGGCGCGCCGAGGTGGCGGGCGTGGGCGGGATCTTCAATGCGCGTAGTGAAGCGCGTTTCTGGGCGATGCTTGCGTGCGGTGGTGAGCTGGACGGGGTGAGGGTCCTTTCGAAGGAACGCGTGGCCACGCTGAATACGCCCCGCGCCAACAGCGAAGAGCCGGACCCCGTGATGTTCGGCTTTCCGATTCCGATCACGATCGGCGGCTTCTGGTTCGGCGGCAATCATCCGCCGGTGACGGCGGCGCGTTCGCCGCGCGCATTGTGTCATCCGGGGCAGGGCAATTCGATCGGCTGGGCGGACCCGGACACGGGGCTCGCGGTGGCAATCTGCCACAACAAGCTGTTCAATCCGACCACGCCGGAAGAAGATCCACTGCTCCCGATTGCTGTTGCGATTCGTGAAGCGCTCGATCTGGAGTGATCACCGCAATGGTCATGGATATCACGTATTTGCAGCAATGGACCGGACGCACCGAGGAAGTGCGGGACCAGGTCACTCTCACGCCGATGGCGGCGCTCGGCGCCATGCTCGACCGCGACGACCCGTCTGCTGCGGCGGGCGATGACTTGCCGCCGTTGTGGCACTGGCTTTATTTTCTGCCGGTTCATCGTCAGTCGATGGTCGGGTCGGACGGTCATCCAAAGCGTGGAGGTTTCCTGCCGCCTGTCGACTTGCCGCGGCGTATGTGGGCGGGCAGTCAGCTCGAGTTTCTGCGGCCGCTGAAGGCGGGCAGTGCGATTACGCGTCTTTCGCGCATCGAAAGCGTTGCGCACAAGCAGGGACGCACCGGCGACCTGGTGTTCGTCAACGTCAAGCACGAGGTTGGCGACGTGGCCGGCGTTGCGATCGTCGAACGCCAGGATATCGTTTATCGCGATCATCCGGCTGTGAGTGAAAAGCCGGCTGCGCCACAGGCCGCGCCCGCGAGCGCTCAGTGGGCGCGCGAGGTCGCTCCCGATCCCGTGCTGCTGTTTCGCTATTCGGCGCTCACCTTGAATGGTCATCGTATTCACTACGATCGGCCATACGCGACCGGCGAAGAGGGATATGAGGGGCTCGTCGTGCACGGCCCTCTGCTCGCCACGCTACTTATGGACTCGCTGAGATCCGAGCTGCCGGGCGCGCGCGTGCGATCGTTTTCGTTCCGCGCGATCAAGCCGGTGATGGACACGTCACCTTTCTACGTCTGCGGGAAGCGGGATGAATCGGACCCCGGCAAGGTGATGTTGTGGATTTCGGGTAGCGATGGG
Source organism: Paraburkholderia nodosa (assembly GCF_001718195.1). Classification (GTDB taxonomy): domain Bacteria; phylum Pseudomonadota; class Gammaproteobacteria; order Burkholderiales; family Burkholderiaceae; genus Paraburkholderia; species Paraburkholderia nodosa_A. The sequence continues at coordinate 38,711 of NZ_MCNV01000036.1, read as the reverse complement.
TCGTTGCGCATGGAAGCATCGGCCGTGCTCGCCTGATGTGTTGAATCCGGTCCGCCAACGTGTTTTAACTTCCGCGGCCCGGTTCTCTGAACTGGAGTTTTATGCGTTCGTTTCTTTTTGTGCCTGGGAGCAAACCCGAGCGATTCGCCAAGGCGCTCGCGGCAGGCGCCGATGCAGTGATCGTGGACCTCGAAGACGCCGTCGCTGACGCGGATAAGGCGTCAGCACGCGCACATGTTGCCGATGCCGCGCGAACATTTGTGGCTGCGCCTGTTCGCGTGCTGTTGCGCATCAATGGCGCTGGCACTCAGTGGTTCGAGGATGACCTCTCGCTTGCAGCGCTCGACGGTATCGATGGCATCGTGCTGCCCAAGGCGGAGAATTCGGCAGCGCTGTCCGCTGTCGCCACGGCAACGCAGAAGCCGATATGGCCGATCATCGAATCCGCCGAGGGCGTCTGGAACGCGTTGGAAGTGGCGCGCATGCCCGGTGTCGAGCGGCTCATTTTCGGCTCGGTGGACTTCGAACTCGATCTCGATTGCGATGGTTCATGGGACGCGTTGCTGCACGCGCGTTCGCGCATCGTGCTGGCCTCGCGTGTAGCCGGAATTCAGTCTCCGGTGGATGGCGTAACCGTGGCGATCAATGACGAACAGCAACTTGCGGAGGACTCATCGAAGGCAAGATCGCTGGGTTTCGGCGGCAAGCTGTGCATTCATCCACGCCAGGTTGAAGCGGTCAATGCCGCGTTCAGCCCGAGCGCAGATGAAATTGCCAAGGCGCGGCGAATCGTCGAGGCGTACGAGCGCGCTGAAGGCGGGGCAGTGTCCATGGATGGACGGATGGTGGACTTGCCGGTCTTGCTCAAGGCAAGACGCATAGTCGGTCTGTCCGAAAAGACCGAAAGCGTGCGCGGTTCGGCAGAAGCGTAAGGAGAACTGCGGGGCGCCCGCGCCGCCACCGCATGATGTGGCGCGGGCATGGTCCGATTGAATTTACACCGGATCCCACGGCGTCAGCGCCATGGAGGGCACGTTCGGGAAGAAGCTCGATTCGAACGCCGGCATGACCTGCTCGGCAATCGCTTCGGGCGTCCAGCCGCCGTCGCGATGCAGCGAGCGGATCATGCGGATCTGGTTGAAGAAGTAGATTTCGTTGGCGCGCACACCGAAGATCTGCCCCGAAACCTTGGTGGCCTGGTCGGAGGCAAGGTACACGGCGAGCGGCGCAATCTTGCGCGATTCCATGCGCTTGAGAATCTCGACGCGTGCCTTTTGCTCGGGCGTTTCCGAGGGAATCGAGGCAGTCATCGCAGTCCATGCCCACGGCGCGATGCAGTTAGAGCGCACGTTGAATTTGGCCATGTCGAGCGCGATGGACTTCGACAGACCGACGACACCCATCTTGGCGGCCGAGTAGTTGGCTTGCCCGATATTGCCGATCAGACCCGACGTGGAGGTCATATGAACGAAGCTGCCGCCGTTTTGGGCCTTGAAGTGCGGAGCCGCAGCACGCGCCACGAAAAACGACCCGTTCAGGTGGACGTCGACCACGGCCTTCCACTCGTCGAGGCTCATGTTGAAGAACATGCGGTCGCGCACGATGCCGGCGTTGTTGACCACACAGTCGATGCGGCCGAACGTGTCCAGCGCGGCCTGCACGATCTTCTGCGCCGAATCCCATTCGGCGACGCTGTCCATCGAGGCAACCGCTTGTCCGCCGGCCTCCTTGATTTCCGCGACAACGCGCTGTGCGGCGAATTCGCCGGTTTCGGCGTTACGACCGAGGTCGTTGACGACGACCTTGGCGCCGTTCGCCGCGAATTGCAGCGCGAAGTCGCGCCCGATGCCGGCACCCGCACCCGTTACCACTACCACCTTGTCCTTGACGAAATCGCTCACTCTTGTCTCCGTTCGATACAGGCGTTGATGTAGAAAAGCTCGCCTCGGTATAATAGCAAAACTGAACGACGTTGCATAATATGAACGCTGACCCATTGACGCGGAGTGTGGCGATTCATCCATTCGAAGACGACGAAATGAAAGGAGACGCAAGATGAATCATACGAAAGACTGGACCGTACCGGACCATGTTCCGCGAGAACTCGTGGTCGATTTCGACTATATGAACCCGCCTGGCGCGCAAGACGATGTTCATCTGGCATGGAAGTCGCTGCACGCGGGGCCCGACATCGTATGGTCCCCTTACTATGGCGGCCACTGGATCGCCACGCGAGGCGAAGATATCGAGGCGATGCAGAAGGACCATACGCGCTTCTCGCATCAAAGCGTCAACATTCCGCCGCTCAACGAGTCGCGGCTGGTGCCGCTCGAACTCGACCCGCCTGAGCACACTGCGTACCGCAACCTGATCACGCCCGCCTTTCTTCCGCAGGCAATCGCGTCGCTCGAGAGCGACGTGCGCAGCCTCGCAATCGAGTTGATCGAAAAGATCGCTCCGCGAGGCGAATGCGAGTTCGTCTCGGAGTTTTCGAAGATCCTGCCGATCGTGATTTTCCTGCGTCTCGCAGACCTTCCGTTGAGCGATCGCGAGCAACTGCTCGAATGGGCGGAGTGGGCCGTACGCGGCAATCTCGACGAACGCATCGAATCCCAGCACCGTCTTGGCGGCTATATCGCCACCTGGGTGGAAAAGCGCAAGGCCCAGGCGGGTGGCGATCTGGTCAGCCTGATCGTCAACGCGCAGATCGATGGCAAGCCGATCAGCCCCGAGCGCATGTTCGGGATGTTTATCGTCGTCCTGTTCGGCGGTCTGGATACCGTCGCCTCGTTGATGGGTTTCATCGCGCGTTTCCTCGCCGAGAATCCGGCGCACCGGCGGCAGCTCATCGAGAATCCGGAACTGATGGTGTCGTCGGTCGACGAATTGATCCGGCGCTTTGGCGTGGCGAATACCGCGCGACTCATCACTCAGGACATGGAATACAAAGGCGTCCAGTTCAAAAAGGGTGACCAGATCCAGTTGCCGAACTCTCTTTTCGGCCTCGACGACCGCAAGTTCAGCAACCCGCTTGCCGTCGACCTCACGCGCAAGCCGGTGATGCACGCGGCTTTCGGCAACGGACCGCATCGCTGCCCGGGCTCGTTTCTCGCGCGCACGGAGATCAAGGTGTTCCTGCAGGAATGGCTCAAACGCATTCCCGATTTCCGCATCTGCGAGGGCGACAAGCCACGATGCGGCTCGGGCTCGGTCAACGGCATGCTTTATCTGCCGCTCGCCTGGGACGTAGCGCCCTGACACAACCCCACCTCAACGACTCATAGACGATCATGAAAAAGTGGCAATGCATTTTTTGCGGGTTTTACTACGACGAAGCAGTGGGACTTCCGGCGGAGGGCATCGCGCCCGGCACCCGCTGGGAAGACATCCCGGATGACTGGGCATGCCCCGAGTGCGGCGCGACCAGGGCCGACTTCGTGATGGTCGAGGTGGAGGCCTGAGGGCACGCGCACGGCACCAGGCCGTGCGCTGCGTCGCCCAGTGTCAAACGCGCTCGAAGACGGCGGCGATACCCTGGCCGCCGCCGATGCACATGGTCTCGAGCGCATAACGCCCCTTTCGACGCGTCAGTTCGTGCAGGAGCGTCGTCATGATCCGCACGCCCGTTGCGCCAATCGGGTGGCCGAGCGATATGCCGGAGCCGTTCACGTTGAGCCGGCCGGTGTCGTGCCAGTTCCAGCCTTTGAGGACTGCCAGCACCTGGCATGCGAACGCTTCGTTCACTTCGACGAGATCCATCTGATCGAGCGAGAGGCCCGTGCGCGCCATGAGCTTCTGGACCGCAGGCACGGGGCCGATGCCCATGCGTGACGGCTCGCAGCCAGCGGCGGCCCAGCCGGTCAGCCAGGCGATGGGTTCGAGCCCGAGCGTTTCGAGACGGTCTTCCGCGACGACGAGGCAGGCGGCCGCGGCGTCATTCTGCTGGCTGGAGTTGCCGGCGGTCACCGTGCCGCCCGGCATCAAAGCGCGAAGCTTGCCGAGACTTTCCATGCTGGCGTCCTCCCGGAATCCTTCGTCCCTGGAGAAAAGGAGCGGCTCGCCCTTCTTCTGGGGCACACTGACCGCAACGACTTCTTCGGCCATGCGGCCCGACTCCCACGCCGCCGCCGCGCGCTGATGGCTGCGTAGCGCGAATTCATCGGCGGCCTCGCGGCTGATGCCGTAGTCGGTGGCGAGATTTTCCGCCGTCTCGATCATGCCGGAGATATAGCCGAACCGAGATTCGGGCTGCGAGCGCTCGCGGCCGCGTGCGAGACGGTCGTGAAACTGAACGGAGCCCGAACGGGCGCCCCAGCGCATGTCCGTGCTGTAGTACTCGATGTTGCTCATGCTTTCCACGCCGCCGGCCAGCACCACGTCGGCGGCGCCAGTCTGCACCATCATCGCTGCGGTGGCGAGCGCCTGCAGGCCGCCGCCGCAGCGGCGGTCCAGTTGCATGCCCGGCACTTCGACGGGCAGGCCCGCCTGCAGCGCGATCCAGCGGCCCACGCAGGGCGTTTCGCTGCTCGCGTACGATTGTGCGAACACGACGTCGTCGATGCGAGCGGGATCGAGTCTCGCTCGCCGGATCGTTTCGTTCGCAACGAGTGCGCCGAGTTCTTCGACGGAGACACCGCGCAGGCTACCGCCAAAGGTGCCGACGGGCGTTCGTACGGGGGACACAATTGCTGCGCGTTTCATGGGACAGTTCCTTGCAGGGTTTCGAGTTTCTGATTCGGGCCCGATGGCAATCAGGCGACAAGCGTCGCACTTCCGGACCGATTGGAAGGCGGGGCGCCGGCCATCTGGTCGAGAGCGCCACGATGGTCCGGATGGGCAATCGCAAGCATGCGCTCGCGCCGTTGCCGCAGCGTCAGTCCGCGCAGATCGGCAACGCCATATTCCGTCACCACGATCCCGGCATCGCTGCGCGGCGTGCTGACCGGCCCGGTCAACGACGCGACAATGCGGGTGGCGCCCTTGCCAGCCGTGGAGGGCAGTGCGATGACGGGAACGCCGCCACGAGAGCGTCGCGCGCCGCGCAGGAAGTCCAGCGCGCCGCCCACCGCGCCCACGTACACGCCCCCCGCAATTTCGGCGTTGATCTGTCCACTCAGATCGACCTCGACCGCGGAGTTGATGGCGACGAAGCGATCGATGCTCGCGAGCACATGCGGGTCGTGCGTGTAGCGGGTCGAACGAAACTCGATGGCGTCGTTGCGGTGCGCGAACTCGTGAATGCGGCGGCCGCCCATCATCACGCCGGCGATGGTCTTGCCCATGTCGATGGATTTGCGCGCATTGTTGATCACGCCGGTTTGCATGAGGTCGGCGACTTTGTCTCCGATCGTCCCAGAATGAATGCCGAGGTTTCGACGATCGGAGAGGCACGCAAGGATCGCCTCTGGAATCGCGCCGAGACCGAGTTGAATCGTGGCGCCGTCTTCGATCAAACTTGCCGTGTACCGCGCGATCGCCAGATCCGTTGCGCTTGCTGCGCTGGGCGAACTTTCGGGAAGAGCGCGCGACGTCGGCAGGATGAAGTCGATCTCATCGTCGCGAAGGTAGCGCTCGCCGTACGTCCAGGGCGCCTGCTCATTCACCTCTGCGACGACGACGCGCGCGTGCTTCAGTGCCGGAATCAGATACTCATGCGCAATGGAGAGGCTGTAGCGACCCAGTGAATCGGGCGGCGCCAGCTGAAGCAGCAAGACGTCGATGGGAAACTGGCCCGACTCCATCATCTGCGGAAACTGCGAGTAGTGGCACGGAAGAATATCGAGTGCGCCAGCCTTGGCCAAAGCGCGGTTGGCGCCTGTGCCGCAGTACGAAACGAAATCGATGCAGTCAGCGTGCTCTGGCCGGCACGTGTCGAAACGACTAGCGCCCAGAAAAATCCGAAACGCGCCGATGCCGTGCCGTTGCTCTAGCAACTTTCTCGTGAGCGGGAGGGGCTCCGCGTTCGATTGACCCCACGCGACGGTATCTCCGGGACGAACGATGGATGCGAAGTCGACGGAGTCCGCCTCTAGCAGTAAAGGCATGATGTTGTTCGCGTCAGTGCGTAGTTTGAGTCATTGGCGCAACGGCATAGGTGTCGTCGTGCTGCCCACGCACGGCGCCCGACGCGATGACTTCCGCGATCCGCTCTTCGCTGTATCCGATGCTGCGCAGTACGTCTTCCGTATGCTGGCCAAGGCGCGCAACGGCGAGCGGCGGCGCTGCAGGCTCCATGCGGAAATGAATCGGGCTTGCAACGTGTTTGCGTCCGGACGGATCGCTTTGAATCATCGCGCGCTCATGCGCATGCGGATGGTCGAGCGCTTCGGCGAGCGAGAGCACCGGCGCGACGCTGATGTTTCGGCCCTCGAACCAGTCGAGCCATTCATCGAGAGTGCGGGTCAGGAAGGTACGCGTCAGGAATGCGCGCACCCGCGTCTGACCGTCGCCGGCCGGACCGATGGCGTCGCCGACCAGATCCGGGCGGCCGAGTGGCGTAAGCAGGTTAGTGGCAAAACTGCGCTCCCGGCCGCCGAGGCAGAGCCATTTCGAATCGGCGGTCTCATAGCTGCTGAGCAGTGCGAGACCGCTGTCGTCGTCTGGCGTTTCCTGAGATGAAACGTCCGGCGTGTTGAGCAAGCGGCCACTCAGATACGGCTGCGCCGTGAGCGCCGCATCGAAGAGCGAGACGTCGATATAGTCGCCGCGCCCGGTTTCCCGCGCGCGCAGGAGTGCCATCAACACAGCGGACAACGCCGTCAACGAACCGGCGAGCGCCGCGAGCGAGGGCCCCGTGGTAACGGGCATCCCGCGGCTATCGCGCGGCAGCGTGCCCGCGAGCGCTTGAATCACCGGATCATGGGCGGGCAGTTGAGAGAGCGGGCCATTCTGTCCAAATGCGGTCATCGCGCAATAAACGAGTCGCGGGTTCGTCCGGCTCACCGTGTCGTAGTCGATGCCAAGGCGGGCGGCCACTCCCGGCCGTGACGATTCGATCACCACGTCGGCCTCGTTCATCAGCTTGAGCGCCACCTCGCGTCCGTCGGGATGCTTCAGGTCGAGGGCGATGCTGCGCTTGCCGCGGTTGATTGCGGCGAAGAACGCGCCATCCGTGCCCGGTGCACCGCGTGTGGGGTCGCCGGTGACCGGTTCGATCTTGATGACCTGCGCCCCGTGTTCCGCGAGATTGGCGGCGAGGAACGGACCCGGCAGGAACTGTGACAGGTCCACGACGCGAAGACCGGTGAGTTTCATGCGAGAGCGGCTCCGAAGCCGAGCTGGCGTTGCGCGATCGCGGCAGCCTCTTTCACGATGCGTTCGATCAGTTCCGCACAAGTCGGCAGGTCGTGGATGAGACCGGTCACGATCCCGGCGGGGAACGCGCCGCCTTCGACTTCTCCCGTGCCGAATGCGTCCATCCAACGCTTGGCTCCGGTCAGCGCGTAGAGGTCGGCATGCGTCACGTGCCCGCTGCGCTCGAGTTCGAGCGCGGCGAGGCTCACGCTATTCTTGATCACACGGCTTGAATCGCCGAGCGAGCGGCCGACCACCACCGTATCGCGCTCCGTCGCTTCCAGCAGACGTTGCTTGATCGCCGGGTGGACCTGCGATTCTTGCGTGAGCATGAAGCGCGTGCCCATATTGATGCCGTCCGCACCGAGCGCCAGAGCCGCCATCAGACCGCGCCCATCGGCGAAACCACCGGAGGCGAGAATCGGCACCTTCAGCTTGTCGGCGGCGGCGGGAATCAGGATCAGTCCCGGGATATCGTCTTCACCGGGGTGCCCCGCACATTCGAACCCGTCGATGCTGATGGCGTCTGCGCCGAGCGATTCGGCCTTCACCGCGTGGCGGACCGTGACGCACTTGTGGACGACCTTGACGCCCTGCGCCTTGAATTCGGCAATGTATTTCGCGGGATTGCTACCTGCCGTTTCCACGACCTTGACACCCTGCGAAACGATGGTGCGCACATACGCGTCATAGTCGAGACCGGCATTCGCGCCGAGTACGGTCAGATTCACACCGAACGGCTTGTCCGTGAGCGAGCGCACTTTGTCGATTTCACGCGCGAGCGCGTCGGCGCTTGCATGTGTATGCGCGGAGATGAACCCAAGACCGCCCGCGTTACCTACGGCCGCTGCCAGTTCGGCGCGCGCCACCCAGCGCATGCCGCCTTGAATGATGGGGTATTGGATGCCGAGTAATTCAGTAATGCGGTTGACGTAGGGTTTCATCACGTGCCTGTAGTCTGGGGAGGGAGTGTGGGTGCGAGGAGGGCGCTGGATGCGCGCGGCCTGGCGTGCTCGGTTAGCCACGGCAGAAGTGGCTTTTTCAGCGATTCAACAATCGCGGAACTGCGGCTTGCGTTTTTCGGCGAAGGCCGCCATGCCTTCCTTGCGGTCTTGGGTGGCGAAGGTCGAATAGGCCATGCGCCGCTCGAACAGGATGCCTTCGGCGAGGCTCGATTCGTAAGCACGGTTGACGCACTCTTTCGCCATCGCCACGACCGGTTGCGAGAATCGGGCAATTTCGTCGGCTGTTTTCAGCGCTTCGCCGACGAGCGTATCGACAGGAACGATGCGGCTCACGAGTCCGCATCGTTCGGCTTCGACAGCGTCCATCTTGCGGCCGGTGAGAATCATCTCCATCGCCTTCGATTTGCCGAGCACCCGCGTGAGGCGCTGCGTGCCGCCGGCGCCGGGAATGGTTGCGAGCGTGATTTCGGGCAGGGCGAAACGCGCGTTGTCGGCGGCCAGAATGAAGTCGCACATCATGGCCAGCTCGCAGCCTCCGCCCAACGCGAGACCGGCGACGGCGGCGATGACCGGTTTACGGCAACGCGAGGTGCGCTCCCAGTTCGAAGTGATGAACTGGTTCTTGTAGACGTCCATGTACGTCCATTCGCCCATCATCTTGATGTCGGCTCCGGCGGCGAATGCTTTTTCGCTGCCGGTGAGCACGATCGCGCCGATGGCCGGATCGGCCTCGAGGCCGTCGAGTGCGGCCGTCAGCTCGTCCATCAACTGGTTGTTCAGCGCGTTATAGGCATGCGGACGGTTCAGCTTGATCAAGCCTGTCTTGCCGTGAATTTCGACGATGATCGTCTCGTAGGCCATGGTCTTTCCTTGCGGGAATCAGGGTGAACACTTAAGCCAGCATCGGTATCTGCCCGGCCTTGCTTGTATTGGCTGTGGCACCCCGTGCAGACTGCGTCAGGTCGTGCCGCGCGTTGCCAAATTTGTGAACGACGTTTATGATTCTGAATGTGTGACCCGGCTTTGTCAATTGAGCCAATGGTCAGATTCGCTAATGGAAAACACCGCGAGGAGACAGTGCATGACGACTCGTCACGAGGACGGACAGATTCGCGTTGAACAACGCGGGAACCTGCTTTTGATAGGCATCGACCGGCCGGAAAAGCGCAACGGCTTTACCCCGAAGATGTTCAGGGAACTGGCCGCCGCTTACACGCGGCTGGAGAACAGCAGCGATCTGTTCTGCGGTCTGGTCTATGCCGAAGGCGACCACTTTACGGCGGGGCTCGACATGCCGAAGATCGCGCCGCTGCGCCGTGAGGGCAAACCCTTGCTTCCGGAGGGCGAGGTCGATCCGTTCAATTTGCGCGCGCCGCTGCGCACCAAGCCGGTCGTCATCGCTCTCAAGGGAATCTGCTTTACGGTCGCTGTCGAATTGATGCTCGCATCGGAAGTGGCCGTGGCCGCCGATAACTGCCGTTTCTCCCAACTTGAAGTGAAGCGGGGGATCATGGCAGGTTGTGGTGCGACGTTCCGCATGGTCCAGCGTGCCGGCTGGGGCAACGCGATGAAGGTGCTGCTCACCGGCGACGAGTTCACTGCCGAGGAGGCGCGCCGCATGAACTTCGTTCAGGACGTCGTGCCGGCGGGCCAGGAATTCGACCGCGCGCTGGCTATCGCAGAGCGAATCGCCGCGCAGGCGCCGCTCGCCGTGCAGGCCACGATGCAGAACGCGCGTGTTTCACTGGGGCAAGGCTGGCAGGATGCCTACGCGACGATTCAGTCGACGCAGCAGTTTCTCTACAACACGGAAGATGCAAAGGAAGGCGTTCAGTCCTTCATCGAAAAACGTACGGCGAAGTTCGTCGGACGCTGAGGCATGGCTTGCGGCGCGGCGGGTATGAATTCAAGGGGACAGTTTGATATGACAAAAGGCGCGTTGACGGGAGTTCGCGTACTCGACCTGAGCCGTATTCTCGCGGGGCCCTGGGGGGCGCAGATGCTGGCGGATCTCGGCGCGGAGGTCATCAAGGTCGAGCGTCCGGGCAAAGGGGACGATTCGCGGCAGTTCGGCCCGCCGTTTCTCATGGATCGGGAGGGCAAGGTTACGCGCGAATCGACGTTCTTTATCAGCGCGAACCGTGGCAAGAAGTCGATCACGTGCGATATTTCGACGCCCGACGGGCAGACGCTGATCCGCTCGCTGGCTGCGCATTGCGACGTGCTGCTCGAGAACTATAAGGTTGGCGACCTGAAACGCTACGGGCTCGACTACGAGAGCCTCAAACTCGTCAATCCTCGCTTGATCTACTGCTCGATAACGGGGTTCGGACAAACCGGGCCGTACAGTCCCCGCCCCGGATATGACTCGATTTTCCAGGCGATGGGCGGTCTGATGAGCGTCACGGGCAACGGCGACGACGTGCCGGGCGGCGGACCGATGAAAACCGGGCCCAGTCTCGCGGACATCCTTTGTGGACAGTACGCGGCGTCCGCGATCATCGCCGCGCTCTATCATCGCGACGCGGCGCAAGGCGGCAGTGGGGAGGGGCAGTACATCGACCTGGCGCTGCTGGACGCGATGATCGCCGCCACCTCGCACTATGCGAGCCAGTACCTCGTTTCGGGGCAGGTTCCGGTCCGGCGCGGTACGGAGGGAAACGGCGGCATGCCGTCGCGCATGTTCCGCTGTGCCGATCGCGACATCATGATCGTTGCGGGCAACAACGAACAATACGCGCGGATGTGCCAGGTCCTCGGGCATCCCGAACTCGCCAGCGACCCGCGATTCAGCGAGATTGCACTGCGAGTGAAGAATCGCCGCGCGCTCGGCGAAGTGTTCGAACCGCTGATCGCCGAATGGCAAAGCGATGAACTGCTGGCGGCTCTCGACGCGGCAGGGGTGCCGGCGGGGCCGATCAACAATCTGGAACAAGTGTTCGCCGATCCCCACGTGCAGGCGCGTGCGATGTGTGTTGAAGTCGCGCATCCGCTCACCGACGAGGCGGTCCGTATGGTTGCCAATCCGGTGAAGATGTCGGGCACGCCGATCGATTCGTACGGCGCGCCGCCGATGCTCGGGCAGCACACGGACGCCGTGCTGCACGATGTGCTGGGTATGTCGCAGTCCGATATCGATACCTTGCGCGAAAAGAAGGTAATTTAGAAAGCACGATCTTGCGAAGCGCAGCCCTTCGGGGCTGCGCTCTATTGCGGACTATCCATATCAATCAGGACAACGAATGTCACTGTCGTTGCGAGACATTCGAGGATGGTTGCGGGGGGCTCGAACCCTTGGCAGCCAATTGATTTGTTTCGTATCACGCTTTTGCAATCAGGGGTTCCTTGATGCACATTGGAATACCCGCAGAAACTCGGGCGAACGAAACCTGCGTGGCCGCGACGCCGGAGACACGAGCGGTTCATCGCGTGGCACATGATGTACGAGAGGATCGCGCCGGAAGAGCCCACCAGCGACCCCGCGATGATCAGCATGGCGTTGTTCAGCGAGAAGCCGTGAACGTGCTGCTCGCGGAAGCCGAGGTGCCGTACGACATGGTGTTCGAAATGGAGGACATCAACAACGAGTTCGGCCAGACCGACGTCGTGCTGGTGCTCGGCGCGAACGACCTGGTGAACCCGGCGGCGAAGAACGATCCGAAGTCGCCGATCGCGGGCATGCCGATCATCGAGGCGTACAAGGCGCGCACGATCATCGTGAACAAGCGCTCGATGGCGGCCGGCTACGCGGGCCTCGACAACGAACTCTTCTACATGGATAAAACCATGATGGTGTTCGGCGACGCGAAGAAGGTGATCGAGGAGATGGTGAAGGCGGTGGAGTAAGCGGTAGCTAAAGGACGAATCATGACGACTGAGAATAGCAATAGCGGTATCGCAGACACAACCGAGGTAGAAGTCGGGTATCTCGAAGCGGGCGGGGATGCTTCAAATCATTCACGCCTGCATCAACGATCGGACGCTGCCCACGGCCGTCGAAAGTCACCCCAGTGGGCATGGGCGGTCTGCCGCAGCGAATACGACTGGATGGACGTGCACTTGCCGTTCTTCACATCGGAATGGTACTGATTGCTTTCTTGAAAAGCGGCATCGAGATCGCAATTTCCACAGGCCGATTCGGTCTGTCGTGGTGAGTGTCCTCTTCGCCGTCGCCCAAATCCGTTCATCGCTTTACGGTTTCGGGTGCGTCTCGACGTCGCGGTGCCCCCGTTGAAAATCGCCTGACACAACGGCGCAAAAAAAACCTTGGCTCGGTGTCCCGCAGCCAAGGTCAAACTCCACACGCTCTCGCGAAGTGTGCCGGAGGAGAAATATGTGACCACTTTCGATCGTTTTGGTAGGCGTCTCGTGCGAACTCGCCCTCGGATCGAGGTATCTCAGTTAATGCAACTATTAGTTCAATTAAATTCTCTGCGCCGCTGAGAAATGCAACTTCTCGTTTCGTATATTGCAACTGTGTTCAAAAAGACGCACTAAAGCATTGACTGTCCGCCGTCCACACTGATAGTCTGCCCGGTTATGAAATTAGCGTCGTCACTACACAGAAATGCAACTGTTCGTCCAATATCGAGCTCAGGATCGCCGAAGCGGCCAAGAGCGATTTCACCGAGATAGCGCGTGCGTTCCTGGGGATTGGCCTCGAGGTAGGCTTCAGCGGCTGGCGTGAGCGCTGCCGGGCAAATGACGTTGACGGTGATGCCATAGGCACCCCATTCGCGCGCGGCAACACGTGAAAGTCCACGAATGCCCTCCTTGGTTGCGGCGTACGCGCCGAATCCCTTGAGCCCTTCGATGCCTGTGCGCGAGCCGAAGTTGACGATGGTGCCGCGGCCCTGTGCCTTCATGTGCGGCAATACGGCCTGCATGAAATACAGCGTGCCGTACAAGCCAGACTCGAGTGTGTCGCTCCAGTCGTCGTCGGTAACGGACTCGAGCGGCACACCCGGGCTGCTGCTTTGTGCGTTGTCAATAAGCGCGTCCACGCGTCCGAAACGCTCAATGGCAAGTTCGACCGTGCGCACGGCGTCGGCTCGATTGCGCGTGTTACCAGGCACGACGAGCACTTGCGAGCCGAGGGCACTCAATTCGTCAGCAGCGTGCGTGAGTTTGCTCTCCGTGCGGCCAGTCAGCACCAGACTCGCGCCCTGGGTGGCAAGCGCGCGGGCAATGCCGAGTCCAACGCCTTGCCCGCCTCCGGTCACGATGACGACCTTTTCTGCCAGTTTTTTCGTGTGCATGTGTGATCCAGAAGTGAAGTTTGATGCTGCAGTTCGACGCGCGAGCGTGCCGCGTGGATGGTCCGGAAAGCGTTGCTCCTGCATTGCAATTTTATGAACGCCGTTCAACTATATCTCAACCTGAATGCGGAGGCGCCCTGGCGTATTCCCGAATTCAGGCGGTGCAAAAGTGTGCCAAATTGTGATCGTTGTAAAACTATGTGAATAGTTCCCGTATAATCGATACAGTCAATTCATGGGGAAAATCATGTTGAAAGAGACCTCAGCGCCGGCGGACCGGGATGTCAGCGGGCCGCGCTCGCTGACCCGACTCCTCGGAATTTTCGATGTGCTGGCGAAGTCTCCGGAAGGGATGTCGCTGGCAGAACTGAATGTTGCCCTCGAGTCGCCGAAGAGCAGCCTGCTCAATCTGCTGAGGCCTCTCGTGGCAGAAGGGTTTTTGATGCACGACGCAGGCCGCTATCGCCTGGGGCCTTCGATCTTCCGCTTGTCCGCCGGCGTGATGGCCGCGTGGAATTTCTCGAAGATGCTGCGCCCGTTTCTGGTGGATCTCTCGAAGAGCACCAATGAAACCGTTTATATCGGCGTCCTTGATCACGAGCACAAGGAGATCACCTATGTCGATGTGATCGAGAGCGAACAATCCGTGCGCTATTCGATGCACATCGGATTGCGCCGTCCGCTCTACTGCACGGCTGCGGGGCGCGTGCTGCTGGCTCATGCGCCGGAGGCTTTCGTCACCGACTACATGAAGACGGTCAAGTTCGAGCGCCGTACGCCGCAAACCGTCGCGACGAAGAAGGCGCTGCGTGACGAACTCGATCACATCCTCGAAACCGGTTTGTCGGTGAGCCGCGGCGAATTGCTGCCGGACTCCGCGGGTGTGTCGTCACCGATCTTCGGGCCGAACGGTAACGTGATTGCGGCGATGGCGATTGGTGCGCCGCTCGAGCGTTTCGATCGCGAACGCCCGCAACTCGAGCAGAACATGATCAGGGTGGCGCAGCGTGCGTCTGCATTGGGTCAAGCCGAAGATGAGTGACCGGCCAGCGTGCCGAGCATTGAAGCACATGCTTCAATGTTCGGCACGCATGGCGAATTTGAAGAAGCGTCGGACCGGCGTGTAACAGGTCGTTCGCAACGACGATCAACGGGCGTGACGCTTCGGCAGCATGCAAGCGATCAGCAGTCCGGCAATCGAACTGCAGGCGATGTAGACGAACACCGAAACATAGCCACTGTCGGCGGGAAACGACGCACCGTCATGTCCCCCCGTCGCGCCGCGTAACAGCACGAATACCACCTGGGCGCCTACCGCGAAGAAGCACGAGAAGAAGACGTAGAGCATGCCCGTTGCCTCGCCTGTCTGATGCGCAGGCGTCGTTTCCACGATCTGGTTGTACAGCGCCGTGCTCGCGAAGGCGAGCCCGAACGAGCACAGGACCGCGCCTGGAACGAAGAGCAGCAGGCTGCGATGAAGCGCGATCAGTGAGGCCCAGGCAAAGGCCAGGATGACCATGCCGATCAAGGCGGCGCGACGCGCCTTGTAGCGGGCCGCAACGCGGCCGCTCCACGGGCTCGCGACCATCGCGACGATGTTGACGCTGAACATCAGTAATCCGGCTGCTGTTGCGCTCAGTCCGAATCCAGCGTGCGTGCCGGCAGGCTGCTGGGCGAGCAGCGAGAAAACCTGTCCCAGTTGCATGGCGCCTGCCGCGAGGAATGCCATGCAGGCATTCGCCAGGACGACCTCGCGCGTCTTCAGCAGACGCACGTTGATGAGCGGATGACGCGCCTTGAGCTGATGCCGCGCCCATAGTCCCAGCACGACCATGCCGCCGCCGATCAAACCCCAAAGCCGCGCATCGCCGAGCCCCCACGCGCGGATCTGTTGCACCGCGAAGAGGATCGCGCAAAGTGCTGGAGCGAACGCAAGGCCTCGAAGGTAGTCGATCCGGACGCTGGGATGCTGTGGCGACGGCGGCGTCCACGCGCGTACGGCAGCGACTGCCACGATGCAAAGCGCGACTTTGAACCAAAAGCCGCCTTGCCAGGAATAGTGATCCACGACGACGCCCGCACAAATGTAGACCAGCCCCGCGGATACCATGCCTGCAGCACTGATCAGGCCCACCGCGCCAGGCAGCCTCGCTGGCGGCAGGTTCTCGCGGACCAGGCCGATGGAGAGCGGTGTAATGCCTGCCGCGATCGATTGCATCGCGCACCCGGCGACGAGCATGCCGACACGGGTTGCACAGGCGGCGACGACCGCGCCGGCGGCAGCGACCGACATCACCACGAGCAGGATGCGACGGTAGCCCAGCAGGTCACCAAGCCGCCCGCTCACCGCGGCAAAGACGGCCGAGCCGAGCCAGTATGCGGTAACCGTCCAGCTCACGGAGTTCGAAGCGGGAAAGGCTTTGTAGAGTGTGACCAGCACCGTATAGATAACGGTGATTCCCGACGAGGCGGCCACTGCGGCCAGCAGGATCGCCATCGTGAACCCGCGCGGCGGACCGGCTACGGGTTGTGCTCGGTGTGCCTGCTGCGAGAGGACTTCAACTTGCATGAGCGTCTCCGGTTGTATGTATCGTTTCGAGTATACTCATATGCGAACGATGTTCGTATTGATGTTTTCCGGAGGATGCCATGTGCGAGCTTCGGAAATCGCGAGGGCGCCGATCGATATCAATTCGATATCGACGTTTCTGGGTTCGATATGAGAGTTCTTGGGCTGATGGCTTGAGCCGATACTTCTCTCAAGGGCGCACGTTGAGCAGCGCTCCCCCACAATCAGGAGAGAGTTCATGCAAGCGTACCAAGGGAAGATCTACGACGCGGACACGCACTTCTACGAAGTCGAGGACGCATACAGCCGCCATTTGCCCGAGAAGTTCAAGAAGGACTGGTCGTTCACCAGCCGTGTCACGGCCGACGGCAACCGCTGCATGTATGTCGGCGACCGCAAGGTGGAAATCAGCGAAGGCTACACCTCGGCCGAGGGGCACGTGCCGCCGCCGGGCAAGCTGCATGAATGGCTGCGCGCGATGAAGGACGGCAAGGACAACGTCGACATGCGTGTCGCCCCGACGCCGGACATGTTCAATCGCGACGCCCGCCTGAAGAAGATGGACGAATTCGGCGTGGAAGCCTGCACGATGTACATCGGCGAAATGGTCGCGTGCATTTCGTACCTCAACGAGCCTGCCGCCGCAAATGCCGTGTTGCATGCGTATAACCAGTGGATGCTCGACGACTGGGGCTTCAACTACAAGGACCGGATCTACACGACGCCGGTCGTCACGCTCGACGATCTCGACGCCGCCGTCGCCGAGGCAAAATGGCTGGTCGCGAACGGCGTCCGCGTAATCCTGATGCCGATGGGGCCGTTCAATGGCCGTGCGCCGGCGGACCCGTATTTCGATCCGTTCTGGTCGATCCTCAACGAAGCGGGCGTGCGTGTCACGTTCCACGTGTCGGAAGCGATCTACATGAAGGATCACATGGCGGTGTGGGGCGAGCCGGTGCAGCAGTCGCGCCAGCGTCAAACCGCCTTTGTCTGGATGCACGGTTACGGCGAGCGTCCGGTGATGGAAACGCTGTCGTCATTCATCTTCTACAATTTCTTCGAGCGTTTCCCGCGCGTCAAGCTGTGCAGCGCGGAAAACGGTGCCGAATGGGTGCCGTCGCTGCTCGTGAAAATGGACAAGTGCCGGGGCATGGCGAAGAATGGTTACTGGCCGTGCGGTCAACTGAAGAAGCGCCCGAGCCAGATCTTCAAGGAAAACGTGTTTGTGGTCGCGTATCCCGAGGACGACATCGGCCAGATCATCGCGCAAACCGGATCGTCGGACTTTCTGTTGATGGGCTCCGACTATCCGCACGCGGAAGGCGTGCCGGAGCCGAAAGACTTCGCTGCGGAAGCGCTCAATGGGCTTGCCGAAGAAGACACGCGCAAGATCATGTACGACAACGGTCGCAGGTTCATTCCGCTGCAGGTGTAATCGAAGTCGCGCGGGGCGCCGGTGCAGCGGGAATCGCATCCGGCGTTTGCGCGGCGGCGCGACCCGTCGTCCCGCGCTGTCTCTTCTTTGTGAACAGGTAAGCCATGAATATTTCGGACTATAAGGCGTTATTGCTCGAACGCGACGGCGGCGTCCTGACCGTCACGCTCAACCGCCCCGAAACGCTGAATGCGTTTGACGAGCAAATGGACATTGAGATGTCGCGGCTCTTTCTCGATGTCGCGGAGGACGGCGAGACCCGTGTTGTCGTGTTGACGGGCGCTGGGCGCGCATTCAGCGCGGGCGGTGATATCGAGCACATGCAGCAGGTCATCGACAACCCGGCGTTATTTCTGGAAGGCATGCAGCGCGCCAAAAAAATCGTCTTCTCGATGCTCGATTGTCCGAAGCCGGTCATCGCGAAGATCAATGGTCATGCAATTGGTCTGGGCGCGACGATCGCGTTGTTCTCGGATCTGAGCTACGCGGCCAATCACGCGAAGATTGGCGATCCGCACGTGAAAGTCGGCTTCGTAGCGGGCGATGGCGGCGCGGTGATCTGGCCGCAGCTCGTCGGCTACGCGAAGGCCAAGGAATACCTCCTGACGGGTGACCTCCTCACCGCGGAAGAGGCGGCGCGTCTGGGGCTCATCAATCACGCCGTGCCGGCTGACGAACTCGATGCCGTTGTCGATGCCATGGCGAAGCGGCTGGCAAACGGAGCCGCGCGTGCGATTCAATGGACCAAGGCTTCAATCAACATCGGACTCAAGCAACTCGCGCATTCGATTCTCGATGCGTCGATCGCCTACGAGGCGCTGTCGAATTTGACTGAAGACCACCAGGAAGCGGTCAACGCGTTTCGCGAGAAACGTGAGCCGGTTTTCAAGGGACGTTGATTTTTCACGCCGAAGCGGCGAGGGAGTGATCGGACATGCAACGGGTAGTGGTGGTAACCGGTGGCTTCGGCACATTGGGACGCGCGGTGGGCCGGGTATTTGCCGACAATGGCTGGAAGGTCGCGCTGATCGACAAGGCGCCCGCGCCGGAGGGCGCGAGCGCGGAGCAGCTACACGCCTCCTGGTGGCGAGGCGGCGTGGAACTCACTGACCTGGACGCGGCGCGCGCGGCGTTTTCGGCGACTGTCGAGCAGTTTGGCAAGCTCGATGCCCTCGTCAACATAGCGGGCGGATTTCGCTGGGAAACACTGGCGGACGGCTCCCTCGAGACGTGGGATTTGATGTATCAGATGAACGTGCGGACGGCCGCTACGGCATCGAAAGCGGCGTTGGACTATCTTGCTGTCGGCGCGCACGGCGGTCGCATTGTCAACATCGGCGCTGGTGCCGCACTGAAGGCAGGTATGGGAATGGGTGCGTACACGGCGTCGAAGTCGGGAGTGATGCGTTTGACGGAGGCGCTAGCCGAAGAGCTCAAGGATCGGTCAATTACCGTGAACGCGATCCTGCCGGGTATTATCGACACGCCGCAAAACCGCAACGACATGCCCGATGCAGACTTTTCACGTTGGGTACGGCCCGAGGAAATCGCGAACGTGATCCTTTTTCTCGCTTCCGAAGCGGCGTCGGGGGTAACCGGTGCATTGATTCCGGTTACTGGGCGCACCTGAAGATTAACAGGCCACCAACAGCAGTTGACGCCTGATACAGGGGCGTCAACTGCAAAACTGGGTTTCAGGTGAGGCGCGCGAGCGAATCGTTGCTGAATCCGAGAAACGGCTCGCCAAGGCGGGCACGCCGGGCCCAGTTCGGGTCGTGCAGAAGCGAACGTCCTACGCCAACAAGGTCAAACTCGTTGCGCGAGAAACGATCCAGCAGTGGTGTCAGGTCGGGTTGCACCGATGTTTCGGCTCCGGCCATGGAATCGTAGTAACCCTTATTAATACCGATTCCGCCCACCGCCATAGCATACCGGCCGGTCACTTTCTTTACCCAGCCTGCGAGATTCATCTCCGAGCCCGGGAATTCCGCGCGATTGAAATAACGCGTACTCGCCTCGAAGATGTCGACGCCAGCATCTGCGAGCGGTGCGAGGATCTGTTCGAGTTCGTGCGGATCGTTGGCGAGGCGCGCACGGAAATCCTGCTGTTTCCACTGTGAAAAGCGGAATGTAATCGGCATCGTATCGCCGATCGCTTCGCGTATCGCGCGCACGACTTCGGCGGCAAAGCGGCTGCGCGCCACGAGATCCTTACCCCATTTGTCCGTGCGTTGATTGGTCTCGGCCCAAAGGAACGCATCGATCAGATAGCCGTGCCCTCCGTGGATGGCGATGCCGTCGAATCCGGCGGTCTTCGCAAACGACGCGCTTCGACCGTAGGCGGCGATGACGTCCGCGATCTCGGTGTCGGTCATTGGGCGCGTTGGTGGCCTCACCCGCTCCATGTAGCCCGCGTTGAGAGAAGTCGTGCGTCCGGACGGCCCCCAGAGCCCCGATGGCCGTAGTGGCGCGGCGGCGGGGAAGGGCCCTGTGTTCGCCTCTTTCATCGGTCCCATGTGCCACAGTTGCGGAAAGATAACGCCGCCGCTCGCATGCACTTCATTCGTCACTCGCCGCCACGCGGCAACCGATTCTGCTCCGGCGAGTACGGGAATCGAATTCTCGCCGAGTCCGGCTTCGCCCAGGGCCGCCGGATGATCGACACCGACGCCTTCCGTGATGATAAGGCCAGTCTCGCCCTGCGCGCGCCGCTTGTAGTAGGCGGCAACGTCACTGCCGGGCAGTCCATTGGGCGAAAAGCCGCGAGTCATGGGTGACATGACGATGCGGTTGGCAAGCGTGACGCCTCGAACAACGAGCGGCGTAAAGAGCGATCCGATGTCCATATTCATTCATATATTTGACTTGCGTGCGAATAATGATACGCTATGTCTCGCCCATGAAAAAGCATTTATTGGTGCCGGTCACCTACGGCGCGAAGAGGAGAGTGGCATTGGAACACGCACACGCACTGGCGGTAGAGGCGCTTGAAGAGAGCGAAGAAAAGCCCATTCCGGAGGGCTTTGCATTGATGCCGGAGTTTGGCCCCTTCCATCAGATGTTCGGTCCTACTTATTTTCGCAAGAGCGAGCGTGGACACGTCGTCGGTATGTACGTGCGCGAAGCGCATCGGAATCTCGGCCAGATGATGCACGGCGGCGCCGTTTGCATGCTGGCGGATACGGCCATTACGTGGGCGAGCAAGTATTCGCGTCAACCGGCCGTAAGGGTGTTGACGACGGGCCTGACGGTCAACTTCATGGGCAACGCTGAACCGGGCGACTGGGTGGAAGCCCATGTCGACGTTCTGCGTTCTGGGAAACGGGTGATTTTCTCGGACTGCCGGATCTGGGCCAATGCGAAGTGCATTGCCCAGGCATCCGGGCAGTTTCAGGTGATGGGGGAAGTCGGCGGCTAGTCTGCGGGCGAGGCAGGCGCGCGGCGAACGTTACTGCATTGCTCTCGCTCGAGCCTTATCGAGCGTTGCGCGATACTTCCAGGCGGTCAACAGGATCCGATGAATCCTCTCGGCCCTACGCTTGCGTTCAGCGCGCGTAGTCTGGATCGCAAGGTGCACTTCGGGGGCCCCAGTGACCAGCGTGAGAAGATCACGTGCCGCGTTCGCAGGATCGTCGATGTCGATCATTCCATTGGCCGCTGCCGCTTCCAGAACGGCCGTAAGCGGCTCCAGCATCGTCACCACGAACTGCAGAAACTGCCTTGCGACATCCGGAAAACGTATCGCCTCGCCAATGACCATGCGTGAAGTGTGAATGCTGTCCGGTATCGCCATGTGTTCGACGAGCGCATCGATCAGGGATGCCAGGCTGGTCGAAAAATCGCGGCCGGGCACCAGGTGCTGATCGATCTTGCCGCGCAGGTCGGACATGCCGCGCCAGACGATAGAGCGAAAAAGCTCTTCCTTCGTGCCGAACTGGCGGTAAACGGTAGTTTTGCTGACGCCGGCCAGTGACGCGATTTCATCGACCCTGGCGGCACCGAAACCTTCCCTCATGAAGACCGTTTTGGCGGCGTCGAGCAGGCGCTCGCGCAGCTGGACCGCGTCGTCGTGGGTGGGCCGGCCGGCCGTTCGAGGTTTGCCCGCCGCAGCGAGCCGCGAGGCTCCGTCGGGAGCCTGAACTGCCATAGGTTTGGACATCGTTGAGCTTTTGATGACGGAATTAGGGCATCAGTATACTCACGAGCGCCAGAGGGTGCCAATACTGGCCCCCTGGGCCCCGCAGTTGCTCGCGGCCGAAATCAAACGTTGATCATCCCACGCACATACGACTCCATCGTGCCCGCGCAAGAGAGCTTGTCTTCGCCTTCTTCGAGGTCGGCATAGCGGCCGACCCGCCTGACCAGTGGTCCCTGGAGGCCGTCGGTGTTCCCCGCCGGCGAGAAGTCCACCGTGACTTTGTCGCCGGTGATGAAGCCGCCCCAGTATCCCTCGGCAAGCAGGTCGAAAAACGCGAAACGGCCCTCGGCAATGCCGCGCCCATCCGACGGATTCAGTAGCTGCTCACCGGCTTTGTCGAGCACGAACGGAACGATCCAGGGGCAGATTGCGTAGCCCTGTGCCACCTCCGACCAGGGGCCGGTCCCGATCATTTCGGACATGCCATAGCTGTTCTGGACGTTCTCCGGGCGAATGCCATAGAAGCGTATGATCTGCTCCCGATAGTCGGTGGGTGCCGAGGTGCCCTTCAATCCGCCGCCGGTCGTGATCACCGTGTCGGGGTGGCAGATTCCATCGGCGATGCCGCGCTGGCGGGCGCGCTCAACGAGCGTCCAGTGTAGCGACCAGTTGCCCTGTACGAGAACGGGGACGTCGCGCTGTGTGACCAGCTTGTCGAGAAATCTGTCGATCATCGCGCCAGTATGGCGCTGGCGCGCCACCGCATGTTCCTGAAAAGCCGCGACTTCACTGGGTTTGGCGGAGCCGTCGGCGATTGCACGACGCATGCGGCCCATCGAGATCGTGGCGGAAGCAAGCACCGGTTCGTCGAACATCAGCGTGCTTTCGGCGCCAAGTCGTTTCGCAGCGCCGAGTACCGGTTCAATGTGACGGTGCGCGCCGGCAGGCGGCATCATCAGGAATACCGGGCGCTTGCCAAAATCTCGGCGGATCAGTTCGTTACCGTGAACGCCGAGTTTCACACACGACTCGGTGACGTTCTCGAGATCGGCTTGCGTCTGGTTGATGAAGCTGCATTTCCCTGATGTGCCGCTCGAGCTGAACACGTAGTGTCCCGCTTCGCGCAACCGGCCCATCCACGCGTCGACGTCTTCCACGCCCGTCATATCCACTTCGCTCACCGGGGTGCTGGAAAGCGTCTGCAGCCAGGCCGCCAGATGCTTCCAGCGGCCGTTGTCGATGAATTGCTCGGGGTAGCTCTTGTAAATCTGATGCGCGAACAGGAGAGGAACCATGTCCTCATGGCGGTTGATGGTTTCAACGCCCAGATCGTCCGCGCGGCGGCGCAGCAGCCTGATCTGGTTGCGGCGCCCGGCGAAACGCTCCTTCATGGCGGCGAGTTGAAGCTCGCGAAGGTTTTCAGGGTGATTGCGGAACGGATCGGCGTTATCGCGAAGCATTGCATAAAATGAGTCCAGTGCGGACATGTCGTCTCCCAGGCAACGAGCTTCTGCAGCGTTAGCGATCAAAGTCAGTGGAACTCGACACGTCGAGCCACGCTTCAAGATTGTCCTGTACGGACGCGAGCTTCTTTCGGACGACGTCGACGGCATCCGGGCCGAGCGGCAACCGCAACGGCGGGTCCTCCGCAGACACCGCGCGCACGACGGCGGCGGCGGCCTTGGCTGGATCTCCCGCCTGTGTGCCGTGGTAGCCACCCATCATCTGGCGCATCTTGCCCACCGTTTCAGCGTAGGAAGGCGATTCGATCTCGCTCCATTTCAGCGAGCCACCCGCGAAATTCGTGCGAAAACCGCCGGGTTCGACGATGGTCACGTGAATTCCAAACGGCTTCAGTTCTCGCGCGAGCGATTCGGACAGCCCTTCGATCGCGTGTTTCGACGCGCAATAGAAACTGCAACCCGCGATGCCGATCACGCCGGCCACCGAGGAAAAGTTCACGATATGCCCGCGCTTTCGCTCGCGAAAATGGGGCAGTGCGGCGCGGATCACGTTGACCGTGCCGAACACGTTGGTATCGAAGAGCTGACGCGCTTCCTTGTCGGAAACCTCTTCGAATGCGCCGAACAGACCGTAGCCGGCATTGTTCACGAGAACGTCGATGGCGCCCGCCCGGCCAATGGCCTGCTCGACGGCGCGGGGCACCGAAGCGGCGTCGGTGACGTCGAGCAACACGCCGTAGGCGCGCCCGGGCGCGAGATTCTCGAACGGCGCTATCTGCGTGTCGTTACGCACGGTGCCCACCACCTTGTCACCGCGTGCGAGGACCGCTTCCGCCAGGGACCGGCCGAAGCCGGACGAGACTCCCGTGATGAACCACACGGGCGGATTTGTCGTTTGCTCAGTCATTGTGGAGTAGGTCTACGTAATATTGAAAAGAATTGCCTCAATTGGCAATACGGGCTTCGGTCATATCCGCAATTTCTCCGCGGACATAGGCGTCGATCGTTCCGGCACACGAAAGCTTGTCGTCGCCGCCGGGCAGATCCTTGTAGCGCACCACGTCGCGTATGATGGGCGTTCGCACGCCGTCGATGCCATGGCCGAACTCCATGGTGACCTTGTCCCCGCTGATGACACCGCCCCAGCGGCCGTCGGCGAGCAGATCGATCATCGCAAGCCGTCCTTCGACGACACCTTTTCCGTCACGCGGATTCAGCAACTGCTCGCCGGCGGAATCGAGCACTAGAGGAACGAGCCACGGCGGTACCGTCCACGCCTTCGCTTCATGGAACCACGGGCAGAACCCCGATACTTCGCCCATGCCGTATCCATCGTTGAAATTGGTCGCGTTGAAATTGAAGAAGCGTTCGCACTGCTGCTGGAAATCTCCCGGCAAATTTGCACCCTTCTTGCCGCCGCCGATACTGATGATCGTGTCGGGGTGGAAGTCGCCGTCGGGAATGCCTCGTTCGCGCGCCGTGGCTACGATCTGGTAGAGCATGCCCATCATGCCCATGATGAACATCGGTTCGTGGCGCCGCTCGAGCAACTCGTCGATGAAGTGCCGGAAGTCGGCTTGCACACGCTCGGTGCGTTCACGATTTTCGTTCTGGAAGGCTTCGATTTCGCTGGGCAACGCGGTGCCGTCCGCAATCGCTCGACGCATGCGCGCCATGCGTGTGGTCTGGGCGGCGCTTTGTGGCACGTCCGACATGTAGTGAATGTCGCCAGGCAGCGCAATCGACTCGGCGAACTTCGCCATGCGCTCGGTGCCGGTGTAGGACCCGGAAGAGGGCGTCAAAAGGTACGCGGGATAACGGCGCGACCGATCGCGCATGGCGCTTGCCGCCCAGCGAATACCCTGGTCGAGCAGGCGCCAGCCGAGCTCACGGTCGGTTTCACTCTGGTAGATGAATGACTGCTTCCCCGAGGTGCCGCTCGAACTCATCACATAGTGGCCGTTGCGGCGCAACTCGTTGATCCAGTCGTCGAGATTGGCGACCTTACTGTAGTCGAGCCCATCGATCCTGTTCGTCGTAAGGGTCTGAAGCCATGCTGTGAGGTGACGCCATTTGCCGTTTTCGATGAACGAATCGGGATAGCTCTTGTAGACGGCGTCCGCGAATAACAGCGGAACAGCGTCGTCCAGCGTGCGAAGTTCCGTGACGCCGGCTTCGCTGGCCCGTTTGTCGAGAATGCGAATTTGTTGACGGCGCTGCGCGAAGCGCTCCCGTACGGCTTGCAGCTGCACGGTATGGAGGTTCTCGGGCGCGTTGCGAAAGGGGTCCTGCAGATCCGTGAATTGCAGGAGGGAGGAAAGGGCATGCATTATCGCGTCTCCTGCTGGTTCGGACCCGATTCCTCCGAGATCCATTTCATGAATCGGTGGATCGGAAACATGCCGTCATGGGGGTAGCCGCCAACGCCATCCGAAATCGATTCGCCCAAAGCGACCATGCGCTGCACGCCTGCGCACGCAAGGGCGTCGCGCACCTCGATTACCCGATGCGGCGGATAGATACCGACGGTCTGCGTCGCGACAGTCGCGTAGCGCGCTCCGTCGCGCAAGCTGCCCACGGGAATGACGTTGACCGTCTTGCAGATCGGATGGAAGTCAACCATTTCGTCCGAGCGCACGACGAGACCCTTGCCGTCGTAGCCACCGAACACGCGATAAAGCGGCTCCATTTCACGCAGCACGTCGACGGCTTCGCGAATGTCGCTCGGCACCAGCGGACCCTGGCCATCGCCATAACGGTAGTCCTCGCCGAGTGCGAGCGCGAGTTGCTCGCAGTAGCGGTCGGCGTCGTCTTCGTCGCCTTCGATGAACTGATAGCGGCTTGCGTTGCACGCATCCTGGTTGAACGACAGCACATCGGCGGCGCCCGCACGCGCGACCTCGCGCAGAACCTCGTTCGAGCTGAAGGCCTCGCGGCCGATCAGGGAGATCGACACCTTGGGATCAAAAGCAACCAGTTCCAGACCCGGCCCGGCGTAGCGCATGACGTGGCGTACCGCGCTCTCGCCGCCCCAAACGACGATCTTGTCGAAGTACTGCGGGCGATAAAGAATGGACTCGACGTTCTCGTCGCCTCCGCGCCAGTAGGCAGCGGAAAAGGACTGCGTGACGGGATGGTTCGGATCGATTTCGGCCATCGTGCGCAGAATCGCGGTGGCCGTAAACAGGTCGTTCGACGGCAGCTTGAGCAGATGCACACCTTTCGTCAGCGCGGCGCGCATGACGGTCATAGCCGCGACCATCGGTGAGTTGCCCGCCAGAATATGAACGAGCCTCGGCGGGAAGGCGCGCAGACGGCTAGGGCGGCCGCGCAGCGTGCGTTCTACCCAGCCGTCGACGAGCCTCGCGTCGCCAAGGCTCACACGCAACTCGTCTTCGATTACCTCGCGCAAAAACAGGTTAGGTATGTCCCGATAGCAGTTTTCGAGGATCCGGCGTCCCAGGGGACTAACCTTGATCATCGATTCGAGTGCGGCCTGCATGAGCGGATTGACGTCGAGATGCAGGCGGGGACCGAGCTCGACGAGAAAATCAATAATCTGCGCGACAGGCACATCGAACGCAGGACCCGACTCCGCACGCGGCCAGACGAGATCATCGAGTTCGATTTTGGGCGTGCAGAAACCCTGACCGAGATCTCGCGATACGTGCTTGATCGCGTTTCCGGTGATCATACGGCCGCGATAGACATGCGCAACCGGCAGCGGCGCAAAATCCGACGCTTGCGTCGATGTCTCGGCCGGTCGTGTGGTTGTTTCGGTGTGCTCCATGAACTGCTCCTTTTTCAATTGAGTCAAGCACTGAGCTTTTGCGGACTCGTCGCTCGATTCGGGCATGGACCTAGCCGTTCAGCTCAGGTTGACGATCATTCGCTCGAGAAGACGTTTGACGGTTGCGACTTCGTCCATCGTGAAGCCGTGAAGCTGGCGGTTGCTCGTTTCCACGATGTGCGGCAGGGTCTCGCGCAGCAATCCACGGCCGTCTGCCGTCAATGCGAGTTCGACGCTGCGTCTATCGGAAATGCTTCGGATTCGCTCGATCAATCCGCGCTTTTCGAGTGAATCGAGCTTCCGGGTCATTGCGCTGCTGTCCGCGAGAAGGATGCGGCAGAGAGCGGTGGGCGTGCGTGCGCGCTCGTCGTAGAGCGCTTTCAGGATGCCCCACTGGAGAGCGGAAAGTCCGCTGGCGGCAAGCTTCCGGTCGATTTCGTTGCCCAGCAGAAGGTGAACCAGATTCATCTTGAACGCCACGCTCTCTTCGGTTCGGTATTCCTCCGGGGCGAGCATTCTTGCTGGTGCGGCACCGGCGAAGTCATCGGCCAGTGTGGGTGAGTCAAGGAGATTCATCAGGTGCCTGCCAAAAAAGTATCTGCATCTGGAGGCAACTATATGCACGGCATTCAAAATATGCAACGCTCGACGAGGTGTGGTTTTCCCCATGTTGCGGTCGAACGACTCTGTGCGCGACGATGCGCACGCGGCTTGCCTATCTCAATCGCCAGGGGGAAATCTTGTCTGCATTAGCTGTGGTGAGTGACATGTCGTTGCCGGTCACGGTGGAAGGCGTGACCGCAGAGTGGCTCACGTCGGCACTCGCGTTTCGCTTCGCGGGCGTGGAAGTGACTTCGTGCAACCACCTGGCCGTGCTGCCTGGAACGTCGACGAAAGTGCGCGTGGCGCTCGAGTACAACGATGTGGGCAGGGAGATGGCGCTGCCTTCGCGCATGATCGTAAAAGGTGGCTTTCAGGATCACAGCGAGTTAATGCAGGACATGTACCGCAATGAAATGCGGTTCTATCGTGACGTTTTGCCATTCATAAATATGAACGCGCCGAACTGCTTTTATGCGGGCGCGGATCCCGATCGATGGCAATCTGTCGTCGTGATGGAAGACCTGGAGCAGCGCGAGGCTCGCTTTTGCAGGGCGCAGCGATCGCAACGCTACGAAGAGGTGGAGCGGCGGTTGAGTGCCATGGCGCGCTATCACGCGCAAACCTGGAACAGCGCCGAATTTGAAATGGGCGGCCGCTTTGATTGGGTGGGTGAGCGTTTTTCCGACTGGTCGCTGGAATATCAGAATCGCTATCTGGAACCGGATGTGTGGGCCCACTACGTCTCGCTTCCGCGAGGGGCCGCCGTGAGCCGGTACCTGCACGATCGTGAATGGATGGTGGCAGCGCTCGCAGACATTGCGAGCCAGCACAAAGGAAAGCCCGTGTGTCTCATTCATGGCGACACGCATCTGGGCAACCTGTTCGTCGAGCCAGACGGAACACCAGGCTTTTTCGATGCTCAGGTAAGCCGGGCGCCGTGGAGCCTGGAGGTTGCCTACCACATAGGCTGCGCGCTCGATATCGAAGACCGTCGCGCGTGGGAGCGGCCGCTGCTCGAGCACTACTTGTCGCAATTGGCAACTGGCGGAGTCGAGGCACCCTCGTTCGACGAAGCGTGGGAAGACTATCGACGCGATCTCGCATACGGCTATTTCATCTTCGCCATCAACGAGACTCGCTTCCAGACGGAGGCGGTGAACACAGCCTACGCGGCGCGCTTTGGCGCGGCATTGGTGGATCACGCAAGAGTAGGGTCGGGTGATCGCAAAGGCCAATAATGCAACTATGTGTTGCATTATTGGCCTCGTGAGACTAAGCTTGGTCGAAAATGCCGACGCCAGCGCGCGTACGGACAGCCGCACAGGGCACAGGAGCGCGCGAATACTTTGAGTGGCGAGCAACTACATCATTCGACTACAGCATGCCTTCTCCAAAAGTTTTTTATCAGCGTTTGAGCGGCAAGATCGCGATCGTCACTGGCGCGGGGTCGCTCGGGCAAGGTTACGGCACGGGAAAGGCTATTGCCTGTCTTTTTGCGGCTGAGGGCGCATCCGTATGCCTCGTCGATCAGCAATACGAAAGGGCTGCCGAGACACTCGCATTGATTACCGAATCCGGCGGTCAGGGGTTCGTCTGTACGGGTGACATCACGGACGCAGCCGTGTGCGCGCGAATCGTCGAAGAGACCGTTGAGCGATATGGTGGCCTGGACATACTCGTGAATAACGTCGGAATTTCAGGCGCACCGGGACGGTTGCAGGATATCGACGAGGCGTCGTGGGACCGCGTGATGGACGTGAACCTGAAGAGCACATTCCTGATGAGTCGCAGTGCCGTGCCAAAGATCGTGGCGCGCGGAGGCGGGGCAATCGTCAATATCAGTTCGGTTGCCGGCATACGCAGTCACGGGTCAGCCGCGTACGGTTCATCGAAGGCAGGCATGGTTGCGTTCACGCGCGAATTAGCGGTGATGTACGGCCGTGAACATGTGCGTGCCAACGCCATCGCGCCGGGGCACATCTTTACACCCATGGTGCAGAGCATGCTCAATGAGAAGGCGCGCGAGCGGCGCCGCAAGATCGCACCACTTCCGCTGGAAGGAGACGCGTGGGATGTTGCGTCTGCCGCGCTGTTTCTCGCCAGCGACGAGTCGCGGTTTATTACCGGCACATGCCTGCCGGTGGACGGCGGAGTGACGGAGATTGCGGCACTTGCTGCTTACGATCTCGTTGGACAGTAGTTGGGACACACTCGCTCGGCGCGTGCGCCGTTTATTGTGCTGCGCGCGCGAATTGAACATATCGCGCGAGTTTGCTCAGGCACCTGAGTGCACTTGATGAGGCACGCTGGGTCGATGTGGTTCAGGACGGCAACGGGGAGGCGCACTGTTCGAAGCGCGTGCATGCCGAAGCGCAATTCCTCGCGGGGTGCACCGCGTTGCATACACCGGCGATCCCTGAAGCAGACGACGCACAGGCCACCGCGTGGGCGCGCGAGCGGCCAGCCGAAGACGCGAGCGTCTATCTTATCGGGCAACGACTGCTTCGACTGTCGACGCACATCGACCGGGCGCTCAAAGAGGCAGCTGCAAGCCAGGGCGTTCTGGCTGCCGAGTTGTCGCTGCCGGACCAACCGGTGGTTTCAGGGCCACGTATATACAGTCGCCGACGCAGCTTCAGACGCCTCTGACAACGACACTTGGCGGCATCGCGAAGCGCGCAAACGTCGGAGCAGTTGGGCCTTGTGAAGCGAACGCCGGACCTGCGGACGGACGCCGAGTTCTCGTGCGAATAAAGCCGCGAGCGCGCAAATTCCTGGAGAACATTCTCCACACATCGGGTCCCCTTGAGATGTTTCAGTGGTCGCCGCTCTGAGCCGCATTCACCCTCGCCATCGTTCATATTGTTATACGACATTCATTTATATATACTCCTCGCTGTCACCTACGGGAGATGCTGGAAGCGATTCCCGTGTTGATGGCGCCCTCGACGGGCGAGAGTCCAACGAGCATGGCGACGTTACGAGGCCAGGGAGAGAGCGGGGATGGGGGAGGGGAATCAGCAAGTGCATGGCCCACGCGAGTCGATGGAATACGACGTGGTGATCGTCGGTGGCGGCCCAGCCGGGCTGTCTGCCGCGATCCGCCTGAAGCAGCTGGCCGCGGAGAAAGGCGCTGAGATCGGCGTCTGCGTGCTGGAGAAAGGCTCGGAAATCGGGGCGCATATCCTCTCGGGCGCGGTCATGGATCCGCGCGCGCTGAACGAGCTGATGCCAGACTGGAAAGAGCAAGGCGCACCGCTGAACGTGCCCGTGACCGAGGACAAGTTCCTTTTTCTTTCCGAAACGGGGGCTACGGCTGTGCCGAACTGGGCGCTGCCCGACAACTTCAAGAACCACGGCAACTACGTCATCAGCCTCGCCAACGTCACGCGCTGGCTGGGCCAGCAGGCCGAAGCCCTGGGCGTCGAAATCTTCCCCGGCTTTCCGGCTGCCGAGGTGCTCTACAACGACGACGGCTCGGTCAAGGGCGTCGCCACCGGCAACATGGGTGTGGGCAAGGACGGCGAGCCCACCGAAAACTTCCAGCTCGGCATGGAGCTGCACGCCAAGTACACGCTGTTCTGCGAAGGCTGCCGCGGGCACCTGGGCCGTCAACTGAACGAGAAGTTCAAGCTGGGCAAGGACTCGGACCCGCAGGTCTACGGCATCGGCATCAAGGAACTGTGGGAGATCGATCCCTCGAAGCACCAGCCCGGCCTCGTGATCCACACCGCCGGCTGGCCGCTCGAATCCGATACGTACGGCGGCTCGTTCCTGTACCACATCGACAACAACCAGGTGATGGTGGGCTTTGTCGTCGGTCTTGCGTACCAGAACCCGTATCTCTCGCCGTTCGAGGAGTTCCAGCGTTACAAGACGCACCCGGAAATCCGCAAGTACCTCGAAGGCGGCAAGCGCGTGTCGTATGGCGCACGCGCGATCACGGCGGGCGGCCTGATGTCGCTGCCCAAGCTCGTGTTCCCGGGCGGCGCGCTCGTGGGCGACGACGCGGGCTTCCTGAACGCCTCGCGCATCAAGGGCAGCCACGCGGCGATCAAGACCGGCATGCTGGCTGCGGATGCGGCGTTCGAAGCCGTGCAGGCGGGCCGCCAGAACGATGAACTCGCGGCGTATCCGGAAGCGTTCAAGCAGTCGTGGCTCCACACGGAGCTGTACAGGGCGCGCAACTTCAAGCAGTGGATGAGCAAGGGCCTGTACCTGGGCACGCTGATGGTGGGCATCGAGCAGAAGCTGCTGGGCGGCAACGTGCCGTGGACGCTGCATCACCAGCATCGCGACCACGAGATGCTCAAGCCCGCTTCGCAGTGCAAGCCGATCGAGTATCCGAAGCCCGATGGCAAGCTCACGTTCGACCGGCTCTCCTCGGTGTTCATCTCGAACACGAACCACGAAGAGAACCAGCCCGCGCACCTCACGCTCAAGGACATGACGGTGCCGGTCGGCATCAACCTCGCGACGTATGCAGGCCCAGAGGCGCGCTTCTGTCCCGCAGGCGTGTACGAGTTCGTAAAAGACGATCAGGAAGAAGATCGTCTGCAGATCAACGCGCAGAACTGCGTGCACTGCAAGACCTGCGATATCAAGGACCCGACGCAGAACATCGTGTGGGTCACGCCCGAAGGCGGCGGCGGCCCGAACTATCCGAACATGTAAGCAGTACGTGGTTAAGTCTCAGAGGCAAGATCCAGCATGAAACTGATTCGGTCTGTCGAGGAACTGCGAGCTCAATTGCGCGGGCAAAACCGCACGGCATTCGTGCCGACAATGGGCAATCTGCACGAAGGACATCTGTCGCTGATTCGTCTCGCACGACAGCATGGAGATCCCGTCATTACCAGCATTTTCGTGAATCCGCTGCAGTTTGGACCGGGTGAGGATTTCGAGCGTTATCCGAGAACGCTTGAGGCGGACCTGGAGAAGCTTCAGAAGGAGAGTGTCTACGTCGTCTTCGCCCCTACGGAACGGGACCTCTATCCGCAGCCGCAAGAATATCGCGTGCAGCCTCCAGGTGGGCTTGGCGACATGCTAGAGGGGGAGTTCCGGCCGGGCTTCTTTCAAGGCGTTTGCACGGTCGTAATGAAGTTGCTGTTATGCGCGCAGCCGCGCGTGACAGTGTTTGGAAAAAAGGACTATCAACAATTGATGATAGTTCGGGAAATGTGCAAACAGTTCGCAATGCCCACGGAGGTCGTGGCCGGCGACACCATCCGCGACATCGACGGACTTGCGCTGTCCTCTCGCAATCGCTTCCTGACGCCGGAGCAACGCGTGGAGGCCCCCACGCTATATCGGCTCCTCAACGGCGCGCGCGAGGACATTTTGAGCGGTCGACAGGATATCCAGCGAATCGAACGGCGCGTGTTCTCAACGCTGGTCGATCGCGGCTGGAAACCCGACTACATCTCGGTTCGAAAGCAGGCGGACTTGCGCTCTCCAATGGAGCAGGATGTCGTCGATCGAAAGCTGGTCGTGCTGGCGGCAGCGCGCCTCGGCAGTACACGCCTTATTGACAATCTTGAGATTTGAACCCTTGATGCTATGCCTTGCCACGGTGACTGGAGGGTAGGGCGAGAGCGCAACTCAAAGGCGCACACTGCGCCTGCCTGACATTGGCGTTTCGTTATGACTGAACCAGCAATTCACGACGGCGGCTCTCGTAGGCGATCGGTGCTTGTGACCGGAGCGGGCCGGCGAATCGGTCGCGCGCTCGCCCTTGGCTTTGCCGCGCGAGGATGGGACGTTGCCTTGCACTATCACGAGTCGAAACGCGAAGCGCAAGAGGTTGTCGATCAGATCGCGGTGCGAGGCGGAAGGGCAATTTCCCTTTGCGCGGATCTTTCGAAAGAGGAACAGGTGAGGCAGCTTGTACCCGCGTGTGTGCAAGCATTCGGACGTCTCGATTGCGTCCTGAATTGCGCGTCGCGGTTCGAGGAAGATACGGCACAGACTTTTACCTACGATCTCCTGCTGGCGCTCATGAAGATCAACGTCGCTGCGCCGCTGGCTTTGGCACGCGGCCTCTACGACGCGATACCGGACTGTGCAGTTGCCGACGAGGCGCAGCGAGGCGTTGTTGTCAACGTTCTGGACCAGAAGCTTTACAACATGAATCCAGACTACATCTCCTATACCTTAACGAAAGCAGCGTTGGCGAATGCAACGATAGCGCTTGCGCAGGCGCTAGCGCCAAAGGTCAGAGTGCTCGGCCTGGCTCCCGGACTTACGCTTGTCTCCGGCGATCAAACGCAAGAGCAGTTTGAGGCGGCTCACCGAATGACCCCGCTTCGGCGCGGGTCGCGGCTTGAAGACATCGTCGATGCAGCCGTCTATCTTGCCGAGGCACGTGGAGTGACCGGGACGACCTTGGTCGTCGACGGAGGTCAACATCTTGTATCCAGCCAGCGCGACGTGATGTTCGCGAATATTGGGTAGGCGCGCGGGACAAGACCTCACATCTCGCGGCGAACAGGGCGGATCAGGTGCAGCGCGACAAGAGAACGCGTGGAAGGCCGAGGGGACATGATGAAGCGAAAAGTACAGGGACTCGTAACGCGCGAAAAGATCCTCGACAGCGCGGAGATTTTATTTTTTGAACGTGGCGTCAGTGCTACGTCTCTTGAAGACATCGCTCACGCGGCTGGTATGACCAGAGGCGCAATCTATGGTCACTTCTCAAACAAATGGGCCCTCGTGACGGCTTTGTTCGAGCGATCAGCTTTGCCTCTGGACCCGTTCACAATTCCGCCCGAGAAGTCTAATGGGGCAACGCTTGGCGCCTTGCGTTCAAAACTTGAGAGGAGATTGGCCGACGTCCTTCACTCCGGCACACAACGGCGCCTGTACTCCATCGCATTCTCCACAGCAAAATCTGAAGGAGATACCGTTGTTTCCACATCGACGCTGGGGGAAGCTGCGCGAATCGCGCAGTCATCTATCGAGTCTGCGCTAAGGCTCGCAGCGGCAAATCGTGTGGCGACTGATCATGTCGACTACGCTGTGGAAGCGATATACATTCACTCACTATTGACGGGTTGCTTTCACCTGAGTTTGCTTATGTCATCGCATCAGGGCGCGGAGCAAGCCCTTGCGTCGGCTGTTGTGGGAAGGGCGCTTTCGCCCCTGCTCTGACAATCCTGGCGGGCCGTTCTCTCACTACTTCTTCGAGCAGCAGAGCCGTTTGCCGGTCAACGATCGATGTGATCCAGCCGAGCCGATGTGTATCGATGGATTCCCACCCTAGAGAAAGCATCATCGATCGCCGTGTGAGGTGAATTGCTATGAGTTGGCCGGTAATGGTTAGGGCGCGCAATAAAGCCTCCTCGTCGCCGGCATCTCTGCCCATCAGGCGGGCAACTATTTCGCTGCACACAGGTATCAGGCGCGTCTGAAGACGATCCCGCAATTGAGCCTCGGGAAACTGGGGTCCCAGGCCCGCCTGTTCCCGCGCCATGAAGAGCCTCCAGCTATCGGGCTCAGCCGAGGTGAACAGGTATTGAGCAAGATGTTTCTGGATTTCACGGAACGCGCGGATTAATTGATCGTCGTCCCCGTCTTTATCAAGTACGGCCCGTGCCGCGTCGACGGGGCTGGCGAGATGATCAGAAATCGTGGTGGCGATGTGATCGACACACGCCAGATACACGCCTTCCTTGTTCGAAAAGTAGTAGCGCAATGCGGGTGGATTGACACCTGCTAGCTCCGCTATGTCTCGCGTCGAGGCTCCTTCAAATCCGCGCAAACCGAAAAGCGTGAGTGCTGCAGCAATGATTCGAGATCGCGTTTCATTGCCGCATACATAGCCAGTCGCTGTTCCGGAACGCCCTCGACTCTTGGTCATTGCCACAAGTTATCAGTCTTGTAAAAGGAGCGGGAAGTGAATCGGCTTGCTCCGTTGGCAATTGGCCGTGGGCAACAACCTCCGACAAGTCGATCTGAATGAATTCCAATGACGGTACGCATATTCCAACCGCAATGATGTAACCGGTTAAGCAACCCGGCCATTCTGCACCTGGTTTGAGCGGATTTGCGATATTGTAATATTAGAACGACATACGCATAATCGCACTTAGGGCAAATCTCGACCCCGTTGGCTTTTCCCAAATTCGCCGTCCCAACCCGGTCGCTCACCCACAATATCTGAAGGATCGCTTTGCGGCAGATTTGTGAGCGGAGCGTCACGGGCGCAGCGGTTCAGCCAAGCATGGCTAAAGCCGTCGTCAGAACGGCGCGTTTGAATGCCTTGGGACGCCGCGGTAAGGAAGAGAACGGACTCAGTACATGGCTATAGGCGACAGTCTTGCTGATGCCATTGGCGAGCATCGTAAACAGGATGTCGGGATCTTGCCGCGAAATCTCACCTGCGTCGATCGCATCGATGAGCAACGGCACGA
Source organism: Paraburkholderia nodosa (assembly GCF_001718195.1). GTDB lineage: Bacteria > Pseudomonadota > Gammaproteobacteria > Burkholderiales > Burkholderiaceae > Paraburkholderia > Paraburkholderia nodosa_A. The sequence goes on along the minus strand of NZ_MCNV01000036.1, from coordinate 2,786 downwards.
ACACGTCATGAAACGGCCGCACCACCCGTTCGATCAGCAGGTTAAGGCGCTCTCCAGTTTCAGTTGCGGCAGTCGAAAAAAACATGCCAACGTCTGGCGTCAGAAACACCTGATCGATCAGGATCGACACGGCACCCTCGACGCGCGCTCGCGGTCCTGGACCTGTTATCTCCCGCAATGCGGCGGTCTTCGCGACCATGGGAGCCACTTCGTCGGCAATCTGGTCCACCACGGCAATCCAAAGCGCTTCCTTCGAGCCGTAGTGATGCGCGACCAGCGCGGGGTCGACACCCGATGCCCTGGCGATTTCCCGCACGCTAGTCGCCTCATAGCCGCTCCTCGCGAATGCCCCTCGGGCGCTGCGAAGCAATGCGTCGGCGCCGCCCGCGTCGCTGCACGCTGGACGGCCGCGCGACCGACGGGGCGTGGAAGTCGTCGTGGCGGACGGGGTTTGATCGTGAGCGTGTTTCATCGGCGACGACAGGTCGTGTTCAAGGAAAGCTCAGAATTTTAGCGGGTGCCGCACCGCGAATAGCAGCGGCACCGGTTTGACATGAACCCTTCGAAATCTTAGTATCGCATTTATTCATCACTCGTAGAATATTTAATCATGCGCCAGACCACCCGGATCGTCATCGTCGGTGGCGGTATCGCTGGACTTCTGCTTGCGACCAGGCTGGGCAACACGCTTGGGCGCAGCGGCCGCGCTCAGGTCACGTTGATCGACAAAAGCGCAACCCACATCTGGAAGCCCATGCTGCACACGATCGCGGCCGGCACGCGCGATGTCCAGCAACAGCAGGTCATCTATCTCGCCCACGCTCGCGACCACGGCTTCAACTATCAGCCAGGCGAGATGGAAGGCCTGGACCGCAATGCGCGCATCATAAAGCTGGCTGCGCTGCGTTCGAAGTCGGGTGAAATTGTGATCGGTCCGCGCACCGTCGAATACGACGTACTGATTCTTGCGCTGGGCAGTCGCGCCAACGACTTCGGCACCCCAGGCGTCCTCGATCATTGTCATTTCATTGACAGCCAGGCTCAGGCTGAAATCTTCAACGAAGCATTGCGAATCCGCATATTCCAGAGTGTTGTGACGAATAGCGCGTTGCGCGTGTCGATCGTCGGCGCTGGAGCGACTGGCGTCGAACTGGCAGCAGAATTGAGCCGCTTGCTCGAAGTGGCGTCGAGTTACGGCGACCCCGGCATCCGCTCACGTCTGAACCTCACCCTTTATGAAAGCGCACCGCGGGTACTGGCGGCGTTTCCGCCGGCGGTGTCGGAGTCCAGTGAGGCACAGTTACGGCATATTGGTTTCAAGGTGCGAACGGGCACGCGAGTGATCGCCGCCGAACCCGATGGACTCCGGTTGGGCGATGGCAGCCACCAACCGGCGGATTTGATGGTGTGGGCGGCGGGCGTGAAGGCCCCTGATTTTCCAGGCAAACTGGATGGGATCGAGATCAATCGTTCCAATCAGATCGCCGTCAGGCCAACCCTGCAGGCGCAGGACGACGACACACTATTCGCGCTCGGCGATTGCTCCACGTTGACGCTCGCCGGCAATGAACGTCCTCTCGTACCCACGGCGCAAGTCGCCACGCAGCAGGCACAACATCTCGCCAGGCACTTGCCGGGCTGGCTCGGCGGCGGCTCGTTGCCCGACTTTGCATTTCACGACTTCGGCGCGCTGGTATCGCTGAGCGACTACAACGCCTTTGGGACGCTCGGGCAGTTCGGGTTCTTCCGAGGCGGATTCATTAAGGGCCGATTCGCGCAGCTCAGTCATGCCATGCTCTACCGGCAACATCAGCAGGCTTTGCACGGTTTTGGCAAGGCCATGATGCTGTGGACCGCCGAGCAGATCAACGGCCTCGTGCAGCCGAAGATACGGCTGACCTGAACGCCACGCCACTCTCGACTGGATAAATGTGTGATGGCCGATTGCACGGCAGCGCACTGTCGCGAAACAGGGGGGCAGCGATGACGCCAGTGACCAGTCCGGGCATCACAAGATCGCTCAGGCATCGCTGCAAATCCAGCAGTGAATCAGCAGCATGCTGTTGCTGAACCAGCAACACGCATGCGGTTTTCCCGACCTGCGCACACCTGATCCCCGGCCAACGATTGGCATGGCTTCTGCTTTATCGGTAAGGAACGAGGCCCGAACATGGGCCGCCCATCAAGCCGGTACCTGGAGCCCCTATGACCGCATTGAATCTCGCCAGCACGGTGGCACTTGCTCCCGTTCTTTCTCCCGGTACGGATTACGAGCGTCTCGCTTCACGTTTTCGGCCCGTTTTCGCCCGCATCGCAGAGGGCGTGCTCGAGCGTGAGCGCGATCGCAGTCTGCCTTATGAGCAGATCGAATGGCTCAAGGCCGCCGGATTCGGCGCCGTTCGCGTGCCGGTCGAGCACGGCGGTGCGGGGGCTTCGCTGCCGCAACTGATTCAGCTGCTGATCGAACTGGCCGAGGCGGATTCGAATCTGCCGCAGGCACTGCGCGGCCACTTCGCGTTCGTCGAGGACCGGCTCAACGCGGAGCCAGGCCCGGCGCGCGACGTCTGGTTCAGGCGATTTGTCGACGGCGAACTGGTGGGAAACGCCTGGACCGAAGTCGGCAGCGTGGCGATCGGCGACGTGATCACGCGCGTGTCACGTGATGGCGCACGCTGGGTGGTGAACGGAGAGAAGTACTACAGCACGGGCAGCATCTTCGCTGACTGGATCGACGTGTTTGCGCGCCGCGACGACACGGGCGAAGACGTGATCGCGGCCGTGCGCGC
>NZ_MCNV01000035.1 GCF_001718195.1 Paraburkholderia nodosa | reverse complement strand
CGCCGGACTCTGCAGGGGCCGGCGCGAGCGGTCCGCCAACGCCGTGGCGCCGTCATCCTGTGCATGCCGGGCAAGCCACTTGTAGCCGGTCTTCGGGCTGATGCCGAAACGCCGGCATAGTTCACGCCGGTTGGCGCCGTCCTGCAGGGCCAGATTCACGAATTCCAGACGCAGGTTCATGGTGTTTCTCGGGTTCCAGGGCATGAACGGCTCCAGGCGAATCACTCGCCCGAAGTGTTACCCATGTCCCCGCACACCTGTTACCCATGTCTCCGGTCCATACACCGCTGCAAAGAAAGTAGGTGCCGCCCCGCACAGGGGCAACCCAGGCATACCGACGCGAAAACAAGAAAAGGCCAAAGCAGCCAGGAACCACAAAAAAAACCAAACCCACGCGATCAGCACGGCCGCCTAAGCGCCATACCCCGCCGGGCATGAAACCGTGCAACCGTCTCATAGGGCAGCCAGGCGTCAGCCTGGTACGGCGCGATGCCCGAAGGATTGTGAAACCACACACCGCCGTCGCCGCGACCGTGCAGCAGGATCAGATGACCGCCCCGGCCGGGGTCCATCCGCTCGGGATAGCGGATCTCGGGGCTCACGGAAACGATGGCGAGCGTTTCGGCATCAACGCGCGCTGCACTCGCCGCAATGTCCTCGTCGATCATTACCTCCACGTGCACGCCGAACGCGGCTTCCACCCATCCGGCGAACGGGCGGTAGATCAAGCCATCCACGCCGCCATCTTCGCGCACGCGATATACACCGTGCCGCAACGCCTCTTCGAGCATCTGCGCGCGCGGCGCATGCGCGACGCCCCAATAGTCGAGCGCCGATTCGAGGCAGGTCAGACCGCACAAGCGCTTGGCCCAGAAGCGATAGGCGTCGGCCTCGGTGAAGCCGCTCGCCCGCCAGCGCGGGTCCTCGCACGGGTCGGCGCCACGCTCGACGATAGGCGCCACCCAGTCGGCGCTGCCCCACTGGCTGTAATACGGCACGCCTTCATGCCGCCATGTCCCGCCGTTGCGCACGTCGTCCAATCGATACCCCTCGCCCCAGTAAGGTTGATTCGCCGCGCGTGAGCGCACGGCGTTCAAAATCGTGCATCTTCGCAGTCGCGCGCCGTCCCCGCAATGCCGCGAATATCGCAAGCCATGTGTAAACGAAGCCGAATATACGCTTACATTCCCGTATTCGGCGCCGCATTACATTTCGCTAAAATAACGCCGTCGCCTGGCATTTTATGCGTTTAGAATATCGTGCTCCCGTGCGCAGGCCGCAGGAGGTCCGGTCAAACCGGCCCCGCGGCGCCACGGCATGATCAATCAGAAACTGAATCCACGAATCCCCCTTCAAGCAGTATGTCGAACGTTGCATACACAACCGACTCGGCCTCGGTGGCGGAGCGCGTACGCGAGCTGATGAGCCGTCACGGCATCGGCAAGCGTCAGCAAACGACCGAGCTGTGCCGGATTCTTGACCTGAGCTTTTCACAGGGGCACCGCAAGCTGCGCGGCAACAGCCCGTGGACGCTCGCGCAGATCAAGAAAGTGGCCGAAGCGTTCGGCGAACCCGCGGGCCAGCTGTTCGGGGCGCAGCTGCTCGACCCCGGCATGGTCGGGGCCAGCGCTCAAGAAGCGATCCTCTGCGTGAGCGCCGCCGAGCTGCCCTGCACCGCCTGGATCGGCGCACCGGTCGAGGCGGGCAGCCGCCCCGACTTCGTCGCCTACGAAAAGCAGGGCCAGTGGCGCGTGGTGCGCCCGGACGGCGCGCTCTACCAGAACGCGCGCGAAGTCCACAAGATCGAGATCTACCCGCGCCGCGCCGAGTCCGACAAGCCGCTCATCGCCGTCGTGGACGACGACCGCTCTTCCGCCGACAACCTGCGCGACTACCTCGAGCACAGCGGCTACACGGCGCTCGCGCTCTACGGCCTCGCGGCATTCAACGAAGCGCTCGAAAACAACGTGTTCGACGGCGTGGTGATCGACTGGCTGTTCGGCAGCCAGACCGCCGCGGAGGCGATCCGCAGCGTGCGCGCCTCCGAGAACCCCGATGCGCCCATCTTCGTGCTCACCGGCGAACTGCTGACCGGCAAGGCCAGCGAATCGGAGATCAGCCAGGTCGTACGCCACTACAACGTGGCCTGCTACGAAAAGCCGGCGCGCATGGCGATTCTCGTCGCCGATCTTTCGAAGCGGCTCAACCGCGGCTAACGCCGCGTTTTGCTCGCTCAACCCGCTCCCGCGCCTTTCACACCGCCGCGCGCGGCGCGCTCAGCGCTCGCTGCAACGCCGCACGCAGCACCTCGTAATGCACCGGCTTCGTGAGCCGGTCGAAAAACGGCGCGCCCTCGCCGCCCGGCGTCTTGCCCGCAGTGTCCGGAAGCGCCGCCAGCCCCGCCACGTCGGCGCTCACCGCGATCACGCGCGGCTGCGCGAGCACATCCTGCGCGGTCTCGAGCCCCGCCACGAAGTCGTAGCCGTCGCGGCCCGGCATGTGCAGGTCGAGCAGCACCACGTCGCACACTTCGTGCGCGAGCAGCGCGAGCGCGCTGTCGGCGTCGCTGGCCGCGAGCGCGCGGTAGCCCATGTGCGCGACCATCTCGCAGAGCGAATCGCGCACGAGCGGGTTGTCGTCGACGACGAGCACCTGCGGCAGCGCCCGCGCGGGCAGCGCCGCTTCGGCCACGGCCGCGGGCGCCGGCGGCTCGACCGGCGTAACGGGAATGCGCACGGTGAAGGTCGTGCCTTTACCCACTCGGCTTTGCGTCTCGATCGTGCCGCCGAACAGCTCGACGAGGCCGCGCACGATCGCGAGCCCCATCCCCGCGCCTTCATAGCGCCGCGAGCGCGACGTGTCGAGCTGCGTGAACTCCTTGAAGATGAGCGGAATCTGGTCCGGCGCCACGCCGGGCCCCGTGTCGCCGACGACAATCACGAGCGTGTCGCCGCCAGCCGGCTTCGGCGCGCCCTCTGCGTCCTGTGATGGCCGCGGAACCCGCGCCGGCGCCTGCAGCCAGAATTCGAGCCGCACCTTGCCGCGCTCCGTGTAGCGGATCGCGTTCGTGACGAGGTTGCCGGCGATCTGGCGAATCCGATGCGGGTCGGCCACCACGCGCCGCTGCGGGCCCACCCACGCATGCTCGAACACGAGCCCGCGCGAGCGCGCCGCCTGCTCGTTCTCATCGACGATCGACTGCAGCAGTTCGCGCGGCTCGAACTCTTCCTGGCGCAATTCGAGCTTGCCCGCGCCGAGACGCGCGTAGTCGGTGAGGTCCTTCATCTGCGCTTCGAGCTGGCGAGCCGCGGTTTCGAGGCGCTGGATCACCTTGCGGTCGGCTTCCGAATGCGAGTTGAAGCCGAGCAGCTCGATCGACGAGACGATCGCGTGCAGCGGCGTGCGCAGTTCGTGGCTGATCATGCCGAGGAAGGCGTCCTTCGCCATGCTCGCCTCGCGCGCGGCGCGGCTCGCCTGGTGCTCGGCTTCGAGCGCCGCGCGCTGCTGGTGCAAGAGGCGCGTGCGCCGGTAGCCGTTCATCACGAGCAGCACGCCCGCCGCCGCCGAAAGCACGAGCAGCACGAGCCCCGAAGCGAACAGTTCGCGGCGCTTGGCGATGAAATCGTGCCGGATCGCCTCGCGCTCGGTCACGTCGGCGAAACGCCGGTTCAGCGCGAGGTCGGTCACCTGGGTCCAGTGCAGGTCGAGCGCCATGAGCATCGGCACCGCGCGTTCGGGGTTGTCCGCGAGCGTGGCGATTTCGGCCTCGAATGGCGAGATCGTCGCGGCCAGAATGGCGAGATCGGCGTCCTGGCGGCGCTTCAGGCCCGGCGTCGAGTCGAGCGAGAGCGTCGAGCCCTTCATCACGTTGAGCTTCGACTGCAGCACCTCGTAGCGCAGCCGCACCTTGTCGAGATCGCGGTCGATGCCGTCCGCGAACATCAGCAGCTGGCTCTCGAAGCGTGCGTAGGCGATCTGGAGCTGCGCGGCGTCCCAGTACAGGCCGTCGTAATTGCCCGTGATGCGCTGCACGACCTGCGGATTGAGCAGGTTCGCGTAGAGCAGATAGCCGACCGCCACCACGGGCGGCGCGAGCGCCGCCATCCAGATGATCGCCTGCAGCAGGCGTCGCAAGGGACGTTGTATCACTCGCTACTCACCGCTTGATCGTCATCGACTTGATCTGCCACGCGAACTTCGAGTCACCGGCCGCGCCGTCGAGCTCGAGCGGATGCTGGTCGCGTGGGTAGATCAGGAACAACGGGCCGAAATTGCTTACCTTGAGGCGCTGGCCGTTCATCTCATAGGCGACCACCACGCCATAGCGCGCGGCGTCGGCGACGGGCACGACACAGGTGTAGTCGTCGAGCGTATGGATCTCGATCTCGCTGCCGTAGGCGCCCACGGCCTCGAGCACGTCCGAAAGCAGCGGGCCCGTGAAGGTCGAGCGCGGCGTCCAGGTCGTGGCCGTCGTGATCGAATGCGCGGGCAGCGCGAGCAGCTGCGCCTCGCTGAAGTGATACGCCGTGTGGGACGCGTTGTTGGTCACGCGCACCTCGCCATCGACGTCGAGCGAGAGCGCACCCGGAGAACCCGCCGCCTGCGCGGAAGGTGCAAAAAACGGCGCCGCACCCGCGAGCGCCACCACGGCGGCCCAGCGCCGCCAGCCTGGCCATCCCATCCCATGCCACATCTTGCCCGAGCCCTTTCGCGCGATGATTCGCGTCGTTTTCGTGTGTCTTTGCGCGGCGCTACGCGACATTTTGCGGTAATGCGCCGCTTTTTCCTGCTGCGTTTCCCTCGTTTTCCTGCTACCTCCACCCACCATGCCAGCAGGCGCTGGTGAGCATAGGCATAATATCGTCAAACATTGTGCTGACAATAGCCGTCTTTTTCTCGTACACCGCTATCGGAAACGCGCATTGCGCAGTTGCCGCGCAGTTGCCGCGCGCTTGCCGATTACGCGCTTCGACACCCAATTCAACCCATGGATAAACCTGTCGTTCCGCTCACCTACGAACAGCTCGATCACTGGGTCGAGTCGCTGCAGCCGGCGCTGATCGCGGAGGAATTCGACCTCGTGGTCGGTATCCTGCGCGGCGGCGCGCCCCTTGCGCTGATGGTTTCGCACGCAACGGGTGCGGCTGTCGCATTCCTGCGCTATGACCGCGCCACGCGCGAAGTGCGCTGGGACTCCACGCTGCCGCTGCCCGAACCGGGCTCGAGAGTGCTGCTCTGCGAGGACATCGCGGGGCGCGGCCATACGCTCGTGGACTGCATCGCGTTCCTGAGCGAGCACGGGCTCGTCGTGCGCACGCTCACCGGCGCCTACGACGACCTCAGCCGTCTGCGCCCCGATTATTCGGTCGACGCGAGCGGCTATTTCGCGCTGTTCCCGTGGGAGCGCCAGGCCTACACCGACCGTTATCGCGCCGACTGGATCCGCGATGGCGACGGCGACGGCACGCGCATGGCCGACGACCACGAGTACGCGGTCTACGCCATCGATCTCGATGGCGTCCTGCTCCCCGACCTCCCGATTGCGCGCTACGACGAAGACCTCGTCGCCGCGCTCGCCGAGCGCGACGAGCTGGTGCCGTTCGAGCGCCTGCCCGGCATCGACATGAAACGCACGCGCGCGATCATCACGGGGCGTCCGGAGATCGACCGCGAGCGCACGCTCGCCTGGCTCGAACGCCACGGTTTCGGGCACCTCGAACTGATCATGCGCACGCCGGACGAACACGACGACACGGCCGCGGCCGTGGCTGCGCACAAGGCCGCGGCGGCCATCCGCAGCGGCGTCACGCACTTCATCGAGAGCGATCCGGTGCAGGCCATCCTGATCGCCCAGACCGCGCCGCTCCTGCGCGTGATCTGGTGGAACGCCCAGGCACGCACGGGCACGCTGATCGGCGCCTCGGCCTGGAGCTGAGCGAGCCGGCGCTTAGACGCCGCCGCGCCGGCCCTCGATGAATCGCGCGGCGCGCGGCGACGCCACCACGATGAGCTTCATGGCCGCACGCGTCGCGCCGACGAAGAGTTTGCGCGCGGCGCGCTCGTCGAATGACTCGAAGTCCACCTCGGTCAGGATCACGCACGGCGCGGACTGGCCCTTGAAGCGGTAGATCGAATCGAGCAGCACATCGCCCTCGCGGTACTGCGGATTGCCGAACAGGTCGTATTGGCCGGTGAAGCTGCGCAGCCGATGCGGGCCGAGCTGATCGAGCGTCGCGAACAGCGAATGCTCGCGTCCGCGCCAGCAAAGCACGACGATGTCCTGCTTGCGAAAGCCCAGCGAAAGCGCCTGCGTAATCGCGCGTTTCGTGACCAGAACCACCCCAGGTTCCGCGCCCGGTCCGGCTTCATGCTCGTCCCAGCTCGCCACGGTCACCTCGGAGCCGTCGAACGGACTCCCCGCGGCGAGCTGCGCGATGGCGGGCACGGTCGGTCCGGCCACGTCGTGCAGGAATGCGAGGATGTCGCGCGGGCTGCGGTAGTTCGTGGTCTCGCGCAGCACGGTCCAGCCCGCCAGCGCGAGCGGCTCGCGCACGTACAGGTTCTGCAGCGGATCTTCGAGCCACCACCATGCAGCGTCCGGCCGCAGCAGACGCCCGAGTGCGCCGACCCACGGCTCGTGGAAATCCTGCCCTTCGTCGACGATCAGCACGTCGAACTGCCAGCGCTCGGCAATCGGCATCTCGCCGAAGCGCTGCACGAGGTCATCGAACGCGCCGGGGCTCGCGAAGTCGGGCACGTGGCCGCCGTCGCGCGCGACCCAGTCGCACAGCTGGTGATAGGTCGCCACCTTTGCCCCGGGCGGCGCGAGCTGCGCGATGTGATCCGCAAGCGGCCGGTTGAAGCACACGTAGAGCGTGCGCGCGCCGCGCGCCACCGCGTCCTTCATGACCTGCACGGCCAGTTGCGTCTTGCCCGAGCCCGCCGTGCCGATCACGCGCAGCCGGAACGGGGCGAATTCGAGGCGCCGCGCCCACGTGGCGAGGCCGCCCGCGAGCCGCGTGACGAGCGTGCCGGCCGCGCCGAGCAGCGCGCTGGTGTCGGGCGTGAGCGAAAGTTCGTCGGCGAGAAAATGATGGATCCTGGCGGCGCACGGCAGGCGCGGCTCGTCGGCGGGCATGGCTTCGAGCACGATGGCGGCGAGCTGCGCCTTGCGCGCGGCGTCGACGATGCGCGCCGGGTTCACGCCCGCGATGGCCGGCTCCCGCACCACGTGGTCGGGGCAATAGAACAGCTCTTCGAGCACGTAGGTGCCCGCGCCGAACGACGCCGTAAAGCGCCGGTGCAGCCCTTCGACCGTGCGTGCCAGCGCGATCGCCACGTTGCGCTCGGTTTGCATGTACGCCTTGACGAGCCCGCCTGGCGTTTCGCGCAAAAAACCGGTTTTCTGCTCGACGATCATCACGCGCCCAGCCGGGCTGACGATCACGAAATCGGCCTCGCCGAAGACCGAAAAGCCTTCGGAGAGCCGCGTCCAGTGCACGCCGTGATAGACGGTGTAGCCGTTCGGCAAACCGCGGGCGAGCGCGGCGAGCGTTTCGCGCTCGCGCGCGGCGGCGCCGGTGGCTTCGAGATGCTGCCAGTCGTCGGGGACAATGCGGGCCATGGGCGGGTCTCGGACGGATGTTGAGGTTCGTGGCGGCCGCGCGGGCAAGCGAGAGAGCGGTGCCGCACGAAGCGGGTACGGCGGCGGAACTCCCGGCGCCGCGCAGCGCCTATTCTACGAAATGCCTGGCTGCGCAAATAAACCGCGCGAGAATCGTGTATCGTGGCGGCCTGCGCCAGGCTTGACCCTTTTTCCTCTTGCAAGGAGTACGCGCCAGATGATCACGATCTGGGGACGCGCCAATTCGGTGAATGTCCAGAAAGTCCTGTGGTGTTGCGATGAACTCGTGCTGCCGTTCCAGCGCATCGACGCGGGCGGCTCGTTCGGCCATCTCAACGAGCCTTCCTATCTCGCCATGAATCCGAACGGCAAGGTCCCGACGATCACCGACGGCACCTTCGTGCTGTGGGAGTCGAACGCGATCCTGCGCTATCTGGCGATGGAGTACGGCCCTTCGAGCCTGCTCTACCCGACCGACCCGAAGGTGCGCGCCTCGATCGAGCGCTGGCTCGACTGGTCGATCGGCACGCTCGCGCCCATCGAGCGCCCTGTGTTCCTCGCGCTCGTACGCACGCCGCCCGAAAAGCGCGACACGGCGAAGCTCGCGGCCGACTTCGATCAGCTGACCCCGCTTTGGCGGCTGCTCGACCACCATCTGCAAGGCCGCTTCTTCATGGAAAACGAGCGCTTCTCGCTCGCCGACATCGTACTCGGCGCGTACGCGCGGCGCTGGTTCGGACTCGAAGGCGTGGAGCGCGAGCCGCTGCCGAATGTCGAACGCTGGTATCAGCGCATCGCGCAGCGTCAGGGCTTCCGCAAGTACATCGATCTGCCGCTCACCTGAGCCGTCGCTCCATGGCGGCGCGGGCGGGCCGGCGGCGCGCCCCGTATAATCGCAAGCATGAAGACAGCAAAACCGTCCCCGGACGCCCCGACCCTGCATAGCGACACCGAGGCGCACGACCACGCGCACGGCCATGCCCACTCGCACGACGGTGTCAAGGGCGCTTCGGTCGAGTCCGCGCTCGCGATGGCCGAGGCCTATTGCCGCGAGCGCGGCGAAAAGCTCACGCCGATCCGCCGCAAGGTGCTGGAGCTGCTGCTCGCCTCGGGACGCGCAACCAAGGCGTATTCGCTGCTCGACGAAATGCGCCAGATCCATCCGGGTTCGGCGCCGCCGACTGTTTACCGGGCGCTCGACTTCCTGCTGTCGGCGGGGCTCATCCACCGCATCGAATCGATCAACGCGTTCGCCGTGTGCCACGACCTCACGCAGTGTCAGCACGGCATTCTCGTGGTGTGCCAGCGGTGCGGCAACGTCACCGAGTTGCACGAGCCCAAGCTGCGTCAAGCGTTAGTTGCGCAGATCGAGGCCGCGGGCTACCGGCTCGCCGGCGACGGCATCGAACTCAAGGGTCTCTGCGCGCAATGCCAGGAGAGCCAGGCCAATTCGGTCGACAAGGCCGCACAGCCGGGCGCCGCTGCGGCGCCCGAAGCCACTGCGCAGCCCTCGTCCGTTAGCTAACCGTTCTTGCCCGCCGTTCAGCGCAGGCAACAGATCGCCCGCGCCGCATGTCGCGGCGCTTCAGTCCGTCAGCACCCACACCTTTCGCGCCGCGCTACGCGCGCGGCGTCATAGCGACTGGCGCGCGTCGATCGCGTCGCTCAGCAGCGTCACCAGTTCGTCCGGCCGGGCCGGCTTGGTCATGAAGTGCTGGAAGCCTTCGCCGATGCTGCGCAAACGCCAGCTTTCGTCGGTGTGGCCCGTGAGCGCGACCGCGACGGTCGGAGCATGGTCGCCGCGGATTTCGTAATCGCGCAGACGCTGGATCAGGTAGAAGCCGTCCATCGCCGGCAGGTCGAGATCGCAGACCACGGCGTCGGGGTGCAGGCTCAGGGCCGCTTCGACACCGGTTTCAGCGTCTTCGACCGCCACGACATGCGCACCCTCCGCCTCGAGTAGCGAAGTCAGTGACGCCCGGCTGTGCGGGTCGTCTTCGACGAGGACGATGGTCGTCCGGTCGAGCTTGTGTACTGCGTTCATTGTGTTTGCTTACATGCCTTTCTGTCTGTCAGGCCGAGTGCCGCAAGGCTACGGGCCCGGAGTCACGCCGGGCGCACGGCAACGCGGGCCGTCCTGATAGAGCAATCTTAATGCCGTCCGGTTCCTGCGTGCCGCGCGTGCGCCCATCCGCGCCGCGCACGATAGCCGCATCACAAGACAGCCCGATGACGGCCGCGCTCACGCTTTGCCGCCCTGTTTTTTGTCCTGCGTTGAACTCTGTCGCGAAGCGGCAAGGCCCTTGGCCTTGCCCGTTTGTGCATAGGCTTCGAGTGCACGCTGGCGCGCCAGTTCGTGCTCGACGACAGGTTCGGGATAAGTTTTGCCGAGGCGCACGCCCGCCGCTTCGAGCTGCTGCGCGCTGGCCTTCCACGGCTGGTGCACGAGCGCATCGGGCAGGCCCGCCAGCTCCGGCACCCAGCGCCGCACGTAGGCGCCGCGCGGGTCGAACTTCTGGCCCTGCAGCACCGGATTGAAGATGCGGAAATACGGCGCGGCATCCACGCCCGAGCCCGCCACCCACTGCCAGTTGGCCGGGTTGCTGGCCGGGTCGGCGTCGACGAGCGTGTCCCAGAACCACGACTCGCCCGCGCGCCAGTCGATCAGCAGATGTTTGCTCATGAACGATGCCACGACCATGCGCACGCGGTTGTGCATCCAGCCTGTGTGCCAGAGTTCGCGCATGCCGGCATCGACGAGCGGATAGCCGGTCAGCCCCCGCTGCCACGCTTTCAGGCCAGCGGCGTCCTTGCGCCACGGCATGGCGTCGAATGCGGGACGCAGGTTGCGCGTCGCCAGATCGGCGTAGTGAAACCGCTGGTAATGGCAGAACTCCCGCCAGCCCAACTCGCTCGCGAACTTTTCGGCGCTCGCAGCGCGGCGCGCCGATCCACGTCCGTGCGCGTGCTGCGCCGCCTTGAGCGCCGCCCAGACCTGGCGCGGCGAAATCGCGCCGACGGCGAGATACGGGGAAAGGCGGCTCGTGGCCGCGTCGCCGGGTTCGTCGCGCTCACCGGCGTAGCCGTCGAGGTCGGTGGCGAGGAACGCGCGCAGGCGCTCCAGCGCGGCTTCCTCTCCCGCAGGCCAGGCCGCGCGCATGCCGCCCGACCAGTCGGGCGCGCGAGGCGCCAGGCCGAGCGCGTCGAGTTTCGATGCACGTTGGGTAAGACGTGCTGGCAGCGATTGAAAAATCATCCGTTCGGGCTCGCCTTCCGGCGGCGGCGGATCGCCCATGCGCAGGCAGGCGCGCCAGTAGGCGCTGAAGACCTGGAACGGCTCGCCGGACTGATTGAGCACCGTCCATGGCTCGTTGAGGAGCTGGGCGCCGAAGCTCTCCGCACTGACGCCGCGCTCGCGCAGCGAGGCTTTGAGGGCGCGATCGACCTCGCGTTGCGCCGCGCCGTAGCGGCGGTTCCAGTACACGGCTTGCGCGCCGGTTTCGGTGACGAGGGCGTCCAGCGTCGCCGCTTCGTCGCCCTGCAAGAGCAGCAGGCGGCCGCCGCGCACAGCCAGCGCCGCTTCGAGCGCGCGCAGCGATTCATGGCGCCACCAGCGCGCCGCCCCGCCCTCCGGGCGCTCGCCCGAGGCATGCGGATCGTGAATCCAGACGCAGATCAGCGGCAGGCCGCTCGCCGCGGCCTGCGCGAGCGCGGGCTGGTCGGCGAGCCGGAGATCGTCGCGAAACCAGACGATGGCGGGGGCTCGATGCGCAGAAGCGCGGGAAGCAGCAGCAGAAGAAGACAGACCGGACCTCGACCGGGAAACATTCGCGCGGCACCGCGCACGGGGCGTGCCGCAAAGGTCCCGGAGCGTACCACGGCGCGCGCTGGCGGCTAATCCGTATCAATGCCCGTATCGGTGCGTGCGTCGATGCGCCCTGGCCCCACGCCCTGGGTGATGAGCGCGACCGCATGGCGCGCGACCGCCTCGACGCCCACGTGTGGCTGCTGCGCGTCGCCGCGCCATATCTGGCTGGTGGCGAGCGGCAAGAGCGTCAGGCCCATCAGCGACTGGAACAGCAGCGCAGGCTCCAGCGCCGCGTTGAGCCGGCCCTCGCGCTGCCAGCGCGCAATGGCCGTGTGGGCCGTTTCCTGGTGCTCGCGGCCGAGGCGCTCGAGCATGCGCTGGCGCAGCACGCCGCCCTCGCTGATGACGTCGCGCACCCAGAGCGGCGGAAACCACGGATTGCGCTGCCCCAGCGCCACGAAGCGCTGCACCAGCGCAGTGAGCGCCGCCACGGGATCGTCGGGATGCTCCGCGAAGATGTCGCCAAGCGACTCGCGCAGCGGCACGAAACGCTCGTCGATCAGCACGTCGATCAGTTGATCGCGCGTCTTGAAGTAGTAGTGGACCATCGCCGGCGTCACGCCCGCCTCGCGGGCGATGGCAGCGAGCGAGGTGTCGAGGATGCCCTGGCGTGCGAACAGCGCGAGTGCGGCTTCGATCAGACGCGCGCGCTGTTCCGCCCCGCCGACGCCGCCGCTCGGCCGGCCGGGACGGCGCGCGGCGGCCCGGCCTGGCGTGCCGCCTGCGCTGTCGAGGGAAGGTTCTGGCGCGTTCATAGGTGTCCTGCCCGGTAACAAAATGAATTTTGACCAACTGGAATAATTGTCCTAATATTAACCTCCGAATTAATTAATTTCAAGATAGACGGACACGATGAAACCCAGCACGAAACACCCTGTGCCCGCTACGGCGGGGGTCGGCACTCACGCGAATGCAGCGGTGCTGGCGTCGGGCCCGGCTGCCGATACCGGCGGCCATCCACCGATCCGGCTGCTGTTTCCGGCGCTCCTGCTCGTGATGCTGCTGGCCGCGCTCGACCAGACCATCGTCTCGACGGCGCTGCCCACCATCGTCGGCGAGCTGGGCGGGCTCGACCGGCTCTCGTGGGTCGTCACGGCCTACCTGCTCACCTCGACGATCGTCGTGCCGCTCTACGGCAAGTTCGGCGACCTGTTCGGGCGCAAGATCGTGCTGCAGGCCGCCATCGTGATCTTCCTGATCGGTTCGGCACTTTGCGGCGTGGCGCAGAACATGGAGCAGCTGATCGTGCTGCGCGCCTTGCAGGGCATTGGCGGCGGCGGCCTGATGGTCGTGACGATGGCCGCCATCGGCGACGTGATTCCGCCCGCTCAGCGCGGCAAGTATCAGGGCATGTTCGGCGGCGTGTTCGGCATCGCCACGGTGATCGGGCCGTTGCTCGGCGGCTTTCTCGTCGAGCATCTGTCGTGGCGCTGGATTTTCTACATCAACCTGCCGCTCGGCGCGATCGCGCTCGTGGTAATCGGCGCGGTGTTCAAGCCGCGCGCCGCGCACGTGAAGCATGTGATCGACTACATGGGCGCGGGCTGGCTCGCCGCCGCCCTCACCTGCCTGATCCTCTTCACGAGCGAGGGCGGCTCGCTGCTGCCGTGGACGTCGCCTACGCTCTGGCTCACGCTGCTGCTCGGCATCGTCGCTGTCGCGGGCTTCATCCACGAGGAAAAGCATGCCGCCGAGCCCATCATGCCGCTCGAACTCTTCCGCCAGCGCACCTTCGTGCTCGCGAGCCTGATCGGCTTCATCGTGGGCGTGTCGCTGTTCGGCTCGGTTACGTTCCTGCCGCTCTATCTGCAGGTGGTGAAGGGCTCGACGCCCTCGCAGGCCGGCATGCAGATGCTGCCGATGATGGGCGGCGTGCTCGTGATGTCGATCATCACGGGCCGCATCATCAGCAAGATCGGCAAGTACCGCATATTCCCGATCGTGGGCACCGCGCTCGTGGCCGTGGCGATGATGCTGCTCGCGCGCCTGCAGATCGACACGCCGATTCACCTCATGTATGTCTATATGGGCCTGCTCGGCTGCGGCCTCGGCATGGTGATGCAGGTGCTGATCCTCGCCGTGCAGAACGCGGTGGAATTTCGCCATATGGGCGTGGCCACATCGGGTGCGACGCTGTTCCGCTCGATCGGTGGCTCGGTCGGCGTGGCCGCGTTCGGCGCCGTGTTCTCGCATGGGCTGCATGCACGGCTCGAAAGGGTGCTCACGGCCGACGTGGAACTACCGCAGCCGCTCACGCCCGACGTGATCCACCATCTGCCGCCCGCGCTGCACGCGCAGTATCTCGATGCGTTCGCCGGGGCGTTGCACACGGTTTATCTCTCGGCTGCGGTCGTGGTGGTGTTCTCGTTCGCGCTGTCGTGGCTGCTGCGTGACGTGCCGCTGCGCAAGCAGCATTGAGCGCGCTTCGCCTGCTTTTCCCCTCCAGCCAGCGGCTCCCCGCTGGCTTTTTTGTGCCTCGCGAGCCCGCATCACGCCGGCCTGATGGGGCCTGCTCGGACCCGTTCGCGACATCATTACATTTTCCACACATTTAATTACAGTTAGCTAAAATCGCGGGCATCGCGCGCCGGGACCCGGCGGCGCGCGATGCAACTCCTGCGACGGCCGCATGACGGCCGTTCGCCATAAAACACACAAACCAGGAGAAGACCCGCCCATGGACGTCCAAACCGACCCAACCACGCTATCCGCGCAAGACACGAGGCGACGCGTATTCGCCATCGTCGGCGCCTCGTCGGGCAATCTCGTCGAGTGGTTCGACTTCTATATCTACTCGTTCTGCGCGCTGTATTTCGCGCCCGCGTTCTTCCCGAGCGGCAACACCACCACGCAGCTGCTCAACACCGCCGGCGTATTCGCCGCGGGCTTCCTCATGCGCCCGATCGGCGGCTGGCTGTTCGGCCGCATCGCCGACCGCCACGGCCGCCGCAGCGCGATGATGATCTCGGTGCTCATGATGTGCGGCGGCTCGCTCGTGATCGCCATGCTGCCCACCTACGCGCAGATCGGCGCGTTCGCCCCGCTCCTGCTCCTCGTCGCGCGGCTCTTCCAGGGGCTTTCGGTGGGCGGCGAGTACGGCACGAGCGCGACCTACATGAGCGAGGTCGCGCTCAAGGGCCGACGCGGCTTCTTCGCGTCGTTCCAGTACGTCACGCTGATCGGCGGCCAACTCTGCGCGCTCCTCGTGCTCGTGATCCTGCAGCAGACGCTTTCCACCGAAGAACTGAAGGCCTGGGGCTGGCGCGTTCCGTTCGTGGTCGGCGCATTCGCCGCGCTGATCTCGCTCTATCTGCGCAAATCGCTCGACGAAACCTCGACGAGCGAGTCGCGCCACAAACGCGACGCAGGCACGATTCGCGGCGTCTGGCAACACAAGGGCGCGTTCTTGACGGTGGTGGGCTTCACCGCAGGCGGCTCGCTGATCTTCTACACGTTCACGACCTACATGCAGAAGTACCTCGTGAACACGGCCGGCATGCACGCGAAAACCGCGAGCAGCGTGATGACCTGCGCGCTCTTCGTCTACATGCTGATGCAGCCGGTGTTCGGTGCGCTGTCCGACAAGATCGGCCGCCGCACGTCGATGATCCTGTTCGGCTCTCTCGCAGTGATCGGCACAGTGCCGCTCATGCATGCGCTCAAAGACGTGGCGAGCCCCGTGGCCGCGTTCGCGCTGATCACGGTGGCGCTCGCGATCGTCAGCTTCTACACGTCGATCAGCGGCCTCATCAAGGCGGAGATGTTTCCGCCCGAAGTGCGCGCGATGGGCGTGGGCCTCTCGTACGCGGTAGCAAATGCGCTGTTCGGCGGCTCGGCCGAATACGTCGCGCTGTGGTTCAAGTCGGCAGGCAGCGAGTCCACGTTCTACTGGTACGTGACCGCGCTGTGCGCGATTTCGCTGATCGTCTCGTGGCGCATGCGCGATCCGTCGAAGGAAGGCTATCTGCGTCACGAACCGTGATGCTCGGGTGCAGCCGCTTCATGCCGGCTGCGCCACGCGCTCCATCGCACGCTGCAATGTTTCGTAGACCTTCGGACGATTGCACTGCGAAACATTGAAACGCAGAAAATCGCTCGCGCTGCGCGACACGCTAAACACGTTGCCCGGCGCGAGCACCACGCCTTCCACCAGCGCCTCGCGCGCGATCTGCGCCGCGTCGAGTCCGTCCGGCAACTGCGCCCATACGAATAGGCCCGCCTGCGGCCGCGTCCATGCGCTCAGGCCCAGCGCCGAAAGCCGCCGCAGCGTTTCGCCCATGGCGTCGGCGAGCTTCGCGCGCAAGCCGTCCAGGTGCCGCCGATACGTGCCGTCCACGAGCAGGCGGTGCACGAGTTCCGCCACCATCTCCCCGTTGCCGAACGAGACCGCGAGCTTGAGATCCACGAGCGGCTCGATCCAGTCGGCGCGCGCCGCGATGAAACCGCAGCGCGCCGCGGCAGACATCGCCTTCGAAAAGCTGCCGATCGTCACGACGCGCGCGAGCCCGTCGAAGGCCGCGAGGCGCGGCGCGGGCTCGATTTCGAAGTCGGCGAAGATGTCGTCCTCGACGATCAGAAGGTCGTGCTCCTCCGCGAGCTTGAGCAGGCGATGCGCGACCGCGGGCGCGAGCGTCGCGCCGGTGGGGTTGTGGACCGCCGAGTTCGTCACGTAAAGGCGCGGGCGCGATTCGGCCAGCGTGCGCTCGAACGCGGCGAGATCCGGGCCCGTCGGCGTGTACGGCACCCCGACCACGCGCACGCGATGCGCGCGCAGCAGCGCCTGGAAATTGAAGTAGCACGGGTCGTCCACGAGCACGGTATCGCCCGGCTCCAGCAGAAAGCGGCACAGCAGGTCGAGCGCCTGGGTGCCGCCATCGGTCAGCACGATCTGCTCGGGCGCGGCCTCCACGCCGTGCTGGCCGAGCCGCCATGCCAGCTGCTGGCGCAGCGCCGGCAGGCCGAGCGGCGACGCGTAATCGGTGAGCGGCGCGCGCGGGTCGCGTGCAAGGGCGCGCAGCGCGCGCCGCACGGCGTCCTGCGGCAGCCACGAGGCGGGCAACCAGCCGCAGCCGGGACGCAGCGCGTCGGCCTCGGTCTGCAGCGACTGGCGCGTGAGCCAGAGCGGATCGATCTCGCGGTCGAGCTGCGGCCCGAGCGCGGCGAGCGCGAGCGGCGGCGCGTGCCCGGCCACGAAAAATCCGGCGCCGCGCCGCACGACGAGCACGCCTTCGGCGACGAGGCGCTCGTAGGCCTCCACCACCGTCGAATTCGACACGCCAAGCTGCCCGCTCATCGCCCGGATGGACGGCACGCGTGCGCCCGCAGCCAGCGAGCGCGCGGCAATGCGCTCGCGCAGCGCCTGCATCACCTGCTCGACGCGCGTCATGGGCAAGGCTTGCGTCCTCGCTCTGTCTTTCATCTGTACTGCTCCGTGTTCAATACAGTTTGAACAAATTGTACTGATCTGTAGCTTACCTTCCCGCGGCGCGGCGCGCATCATCAGCGGACCGATCACCGATGCTTCCTCTTGCCCAAGCCCATCCATGCGCAAAACGCTCGATTCCACCACCGATGGCTGGCTCTGCGGCCTCGCAGGCGTCCTCATCTTCAGCGGATCGCTGCCCGCCACGCGGCTCGCCGTGCTCGGCTTCGCCCCCGTGTTCCTCACCAGCGTGCGTGCGACCATCGCGGGCATGATCAGCGTGCTGCTGCTTCTTGCGCTGCGCGCCGCACGGCCCGCGCGCGCCGAGGTCTGGCCGCTCGTCATCGTCGCGCTGGGCGTGGTGGTGGGCTTTCCGCTCCTCACCGCGCTCGCGCTCCAGCACGTGAGTTCGGCGCACGCCATCGTGTTCGTCGGCTTGCTGCCGCTCGCCACGGCCGTGTTCGGCGTGTTGCGTGCGGGCGAGCGTCCGCAGCCGGCCTTCTGGATCTTTTCCGCGGCGGGCAGCGCCGCCGTGGTGGCGTTCGCGCTGCGTCATGGCATCGACGCTTCGCCGCTCGGCGACGCGCTCATGCTCGGCGCGATCATCGTGTGCGGGCTCGGCTATGCGGAAGGCGCGCGGCTCTCGCGGCGCCTGGGCGGCTGGCAGGTGATCTGCTGGGCGCTCGTGATCTCGCTGCCCGTGATGGCGCCGCTCGCGTGGTGGCTGCGGCCCGCGTCGTTCGCCGCGGTGGGCGCGGCCTCGTGGTGGGGGCTCGCCTATGTGTCGCTCTTCAGCATGCTGATCGGCTTCGTGTTCTGGTATCGCGGGCTCGCGCTCGGCGGCATTGCAGGCGTCGGGCAGTTGCAGTTGCTGCAGCCGTTCTTCGGCTTCGTGCTCGCGGCGCTGCTGCTGCACGAAGCCGTGCCGCCCGCGATGATCGCCGTCACCGCCGTGGTGATCGCGTGCGTGGCCGGCGCACGGCGCTTCGGGCGCGCAGGCGGCGCTTCCGCTGTCGCGAATCGCGCGGGCACGCAGCGCGTCTAGACCGGGCATTTTTGGCACGCTTCAAAAGCGCGCCTGCGCGAGGCATAGTGAGGAACGCAAACCTCCTTCTCCTTTGCCTTCGCGCTCACTCCAACCGATGAACCCACACCCCGACGCGCACGTACGCGACGCCACCGCCGACGACTTTCCCGCCATCGCCGCGATCTACGCACACCACGTGCTGCACGGCACGGCGTCGTTCGAGGAGACGCCGCCCACGCTCGACGAACTCCTGCGTCGCCACGCCGCCGTGCGCGAACATGGCCTGCCCTGGCTCGTCGCCGAGATCGACGGCCAGGTGGCGGGCTACTGCTACGCCACGCCCTACCGGCCGCGTCCGGCGTACCGCTTCACGGTCGAAGATTCGATCTATATCGACGAGGCGTTTCGCGGCCGCGGACTCGGCCACACGCTGCTCAACGCGCTGATCGAGCGCTGCGAGGCGGGCCCGTGGCGGCAGATGATCGCCGTGGTCGCCGACCCGCGCGGCGGCTCGCTCAAATTGCACGAGCGCCTGGGCTTCTCGCTGACCGGCACGCTGCGCGGTGTCGGCTTCAAGCACGGCGAGTGGCGCGACACCGCGCTCATGCAGCGCACGCTCGGGCCGGGCGCGGACACACCGCCCAAGGGCTGACGCCTGGCGCTCAAACGCATGGCGGCACGCCACACGCGCGCCGCCAGCGAAACGCCGCTCGTACAATACGTCCTTTCGCAACGGAGCCGGACCCACGGCTCCGCAGACAAGGACTGATTCGCCATGCAACCCCTCCTCGAACACCTGCACCCGTCCAACTGGGGCTTCCTGTGGGACGCGCTCTCCGCGCTCGCGCTGCGCTTGTGCGCGGCCTTCGCGATCCTCTGGTTCGGTTGGTGGCTCTCCCGGCGCGTGGGCAACTGGATCAAGCGGCGCGGCGGCGGCATCGATCCCACGCTGCGCCCCATCGTGCGCGACACCGCAGTGTGGGGCGTGCGCCTCGTTGCCGTGATCGGCGCGCTCTCGCAAATCGGCATCCAGACCGCCAGCATCGTCGCGGTGCTCGGCGCAGCCGGTCTCGCCATCGGTCTCGCGCTGCAAGGCACGCTGCAGAACATCGCGGCCGGCATCATGCTGTTGCTGCTGCGGCCGTTCAAGGTGGGCGACTATATCGATGGCAGCGCTGGCGCCAGCGTCGCGGGCACCGTCGAGGAAGTGAACCTCTTCACCACGCGCCTCACGAAACCGGACGGCATCTGCGAATACGTGCCGAACAGCGCGCTGTGGAGCAATTCGATCCGCAACTACAGCCGCAATCCCACGCGTCGGCTCGACCTCGAAGTGGAAGTGTCGGTGCGCGACGACGTGAACCGCGCCATCGACGCATTGCGCACGCTCGCCGCCGCCGACCCGCGCGTGCTGGCCTCGCCCGCGCCGCAGGTGATGGTGACGCGTTTCGACGACAGCACCGCCGTGCTCAATGTGCGCGTGTGGTCGAATATCGACACCTTCTGGGAGATGCGCTGGGAGCTGTCGCGCAAGGTCCGCCAGGTGCTCAATGACGCGCACTGCTCGCTGCCCCTGCGCACGCGCGAGCTGCACATCGTGCAGACGCAACCGGCGCAGCCCGAGCAACCGACGCAGCCGACGCAACACGCGCAGCAATGAGCGCGTACGCGCGCCGCCCGCGCGGCTACGCCAGAGGGCTCGTGCCGCACGGCTACCTGGCCGTGCTGCTGGTGATCGACGGCCGGCTGCTGGTGCGCCCGGTCGCGCAGAAAGCGCTCGAACACGCGCGCGGCAACTGGTTCGACGACTGGATCACGCTCATCAACGCGTTCGGCGTGCTCGCGCTGCCCCAGGCGCTCGTCGCGACCGGCCTCACGATGATGTCGTTCGGCATCGCGCTGCGGGCGCGCGTGGCTTGGGTGCTTTCACTGGTGCTGCTCGCCGGCGCGGCCAGCATCTGTCTGTGGGGCGACTATCGCAGCCACGCGCTCGCCGGCTTCTCACTCGCGCTTGCCTGCGCGCTGATCTACTACTGGCGCCATTTCGATCGCGCGAGCGTCGCCGCGGGCTCGCTGTTCGCATTCCTGAGCATTGGCTCATTGATCGTCTATGCGGTGTTCGGCTCGCTGTATCTCGGCGACGATTTCGACCCGCCTATCCGCAACCTCGTCACGGCGTTCTACTTCTCGATCGTGTCGATGTCCACGGTCGGCTACGGCGATATCGTGCCGCGCTCGGACACCGCGCAGCTCTTTACGGCTTCGATCATCGTGCTCGGCATCACCGTGTTCGCGACGTCGATCAGCGCTGTGATCGGGCCCGTGATCGGCGGCCATTTGAAACGCATCGTGAAGGGAGGCATTTCCAACGTGACCCGCAAGAACCACTATTTGATCGTCGGTGCGTCGCCGCTCGCACATAGCGTGTACGCAGGGCTCCTCAAGCGCGGCTACGCGGCGACCGTGATCGTCGCGCCGAATATTCCGCACAACTATCCACCGGAGGCCGATCTCATCGTCGGCGATGCGAGCGACACCGCCACGCTGCACAACGCGGGCGCGGAAACCGCGCTCGCTGCGCTCGCGCTGCGCTCGGACGACGCCGAGAATGCCTTCGTGATTCTCGCCATCAAGGAGATCGCGCCGAAGGTGCGCACCGTGGCGCTCGTCAACGACAGCCGCAACCTGCAGCGGCTGCGCCTGTTGCAGCCGGATATGGTGTTTTCGCCGCAACTGCTCGCGGGCGAACTGCTCGCTCGCACGCTGAACAACGAAACCATCGACAACACGCTGGTCGAACAACTGCTGTTCGGCAAGAGTCCAGGCGGCGCGGTGTAAGCGTGGTGTCGCCGCGTGCTATCGGTCCGGCGGCGGCAGACGCCGGAACAGCGTCGGATAGTCGATCACGAGCCCATCTTCATCCACGCGCAGGTTCGCCGTGAAGTCGCGAAAGATGCCTTCGTAGCGATACTCGCGGTCGCGCTCGATGCACACATAGGCCTGCTCGACAGGCTTGGGCTCCAGTTCGGGCGCGGCGATGTACACCACACGGATCGGCTGGCGCTCGCCGCGCGCGAGGCCCAGACGCCGGATCGGCAGCGTGTTCGTGTACGGCGTCGCGGCGATGTCGATGTCGATGCAGCCGTCGAGCGCCTCCAGTGCGCGCCCCTCGCCATCGGTCCAGTGGCCCTTGCCGTCGCTGTGGAGCACGAGCGAGCCGCCGCCCATCACGCGCAACGCCGCCCAGCGCACGCGCCACTGCGCGTCGCACTCGATGGCGTAGCACAGTCCATAGGACTTGCCGTAGCGCTCGCCGATGACCACGCTTTCCGCGCGGATCGTGTCGCCTTTTTCGCCAAACTTCGGGCCGCAATGCGCATCGAACGCCAGATGCTCGATACCCTCGCCCGTCTCGGATGCCCAACGCACTTCACGCATCGTTCGCCTCCCGTGCAGACTGTCTCTGGATAATCACGACAACCGCCTTGCGCGTATCGTAACCCGTCAACAAATAGCGACTATCAACCCACGCGCATGCGCGAGGCGGTCCGCATCGCCTATGCTCGCACTCTGGCCGGCCGTGCGCCTCTCAGCGGGGCCGCACCGGCCCGTACCCGCCCGCCACGCCTTCGCCATGTCCGCCCGATTTTGCGCCGCTTCCGGCGCCACCGCCCGTAGCGCCGATACCGCCGCCGTCGGTGCCCTTTTACGCAGCCTCGGCCAGATCGTGCTGCAGGCGCATGCGGGAACGGGCGCGTGCCTGCTCGCAGCGCTCGCGCTCACCGACTGGCGGCTGGCTTTCGCCGCCCTGCTCGGCGCCGCGGCGGCCAACGTCTGCGCGGTCGTGGCGGGCCATGCAGACGCGGCGATCCGCGACGGCCTCGCAGGCTACAACGGCGCGCTCGCCGCGCTCGCGGCGTTCACCTTCGTCGGCGATGCGGGCACGGCGGCCGCGCTTGCCCTCATCGCGGGCGGTGCGAGCGCGTGGATCGCCGGGCCATTGGACCGCCACCTCGCGCGCGCCCGGCTCGGGCTGTATTCCGTCCCCTGCCTCATCGCGACCTGGATCTGGCTGCCGCTGCACCCGGGCAGCTCTCCCGTCGCCAGCGCAATCGCCGCAGCCCCGCTGGCCCCGCGCGGCACACCGCTCGCCGCGGCCGCACACGCCGCCGCCGGCGTGTTGAGCGGCCTCGCGCAGACCATCTTTGCCTCGGGCGCAGCGGCGGGCCTGTGCGTGCTCGCGGGCCTCGCCTGGTCGTCGCGGCGCGCGGCCGCCTATGCGCTCGGCGGCGCGGCGCTCGCGAGCACGCTCGAACTCGCGTGCGGCGCGAGCCCGGACGCCTTCGGCGCGGGCCTCGCCGGCTTCAACGGCGCGCTTGCCGCGCTCGCGGTCTGCGCGCTCGGCACACGCGCCGCGATCTATGCGACCATGCTCGCCGCAGCCCTGCATCTGGCCGCCGTGCGCTGCGGACTGCCAGCGCTGACCGCGCCGTTCGTGCTGGCAAGCTGGAGTGTGCACGCGGCAGCGCGACGCCTGCGCCCTGCGCCCTGCGCCATCGACGCCGCCTGAAGAGCCCATCGTCCGCTGAAGGAATCGCCATGTCTTTCGCCCATCGTCCGACGAGCACCTGCGCCGAGACCGCGCCGCGCTCCACCGCCGAGCAGCAACTGCGCGTCGATCTCGCCGCCGCTTACCGCCTCATCGCACTCAACGGCTGGGACGACCTCATCTACACGCATGTTTCCGCCGCCATACCAGGCGAGGCGGGCCGCTTTCTCATCAATCCGTTCGGCCTCGCCTTCGACGAAGTGCGCGCCTCGAACACGGCAAGCCTCGGCGCGCAACCGGCCATGCTGCTGCGCAATCACGGCACGCTCACCACCGGCCGCACAGTGGCCGAAGCCTACGTGCTGATGGCGACGCTCATCAAGGCCTGCGAAATCCAGCTGCAGGCTCAGGCCGGCGGCGTGCCGCTCGTCGTGCCGCCGCCCGGGGTGGCCGAACGCACGGCCGAGCAGTTGCGCGACGGCGGCGCGATCGAAGGCGTGCTCGAATGGCCCGCGCTGTTGCGCAAGCTCGATCGCATCGATTCGTCATACCGCGACTGATCGCGCCCATCCATCGCTTCACTCACTTTCAAGGAGACCCGCATGCCGACATTCCACATCGAAATGTTCGAAGGCCGCAGCGTCGAACAAAAACGCCAGCTCGCCGCCGCCCTGACCGAGACCACCTGCAAGGTGCTCGGCGTCGAGCCGCAATCCGTCGACATCATCTTCCACGACGTGAAGCCGGAAAACTGGGCGACGGCCGGCAAGCTGTGGAGCGATCCGCGCTGACGCCATGTCCATCGCATTCCTGATCTTTTCCGCCTGGCGTCGCACACCTCGCTCGCGCCGCCAGCGCGCCTGAATTCTCCCCCGCACGAATCCCGAAGCCGTACGCCAGGGCACATTGCCACACCCCGTGCGGCAGCGCGGTGTATTGACGCATCGCGACGCTCTGCGCACATCCCCGCTGCGCAACGAGTGTTTAATCTAAATTGATCTGTATCAATGCGTTAGCGCAGGTTTTCGTCCCTTTGATATTGACGACTGCGACACGCTGGCGCACGTCGCAGCGCAGCAAAACCTTCGCCGTTCCCCTACGCTTACGTCCATCGCACGAGAGCGCAGCGCCCCCACTGCCTCGCCGTGCGACGTTTCTTCCGCGCTTTTCCCGGTAAGCAAGCAACAGGCACGTACATGCACACGTCACTTTCCGCCTTCGACCTGGCCCGGCTGCAGTTCGCCTTCACCGTTTCGTTTCACATCGTCTTTCCGGCGCTCTCCATCGGCCTCGCGAGCTTCATCGCCGTGCTCGAAGCCTGCTGGCTCAAAACGCGCCAACCGTTCTACAAGGACCTCTGCCTGTTCTGGTCGAAGGTCTTCGCCGTGGCCTTCGGCATGGGCGTCGTCTCAGGCGTCGTCATGAGCTATGAGTTCGGGACCAACTGGTCCGGCTTCTCGTCGTTCGCGGGCCCCATCACCGGGCCGCTGCTGATGTACGAAGTCATGACCGCGTTCTTTCTCGAAGCGGGCTTCCTCGGCATCATGCTGTTCGGCTGGAACCGCGTGAGCCCGCGTGCCCACTTCGGCGCGACGCTGATGGTCGCCATCGGCACGCTCATCTCCACGTTCTGGATCCTCGCCTCGAATAGCTGGATGCAGACGCCGCAAGGCTTCAAGATCGTCGATGGCCATGTCGTACCGGTGGACTGGTTCAAGATCATCTTCAATCCGTCGTTCCCGTACCGCCTTGCGCACATGGCGATCGCCGCGTTCATCGTGGCCGCGCTCGTGGTGGCTGCGAGCGGCGCATGGCATCTGCTCAAGGGGCGGCGCGACCCCGCCATCAAGAAGATGTTCTCGATGGCGCTCGGTCTGCTGCTCGTGCTCGCGCCGGTGCAAGCCTTCGTGGGCGATGCGCACGGCCTGAATACGCGCGAATATCAGCCCGCCAAGATCGCCGCGATCGAAGGCATCTGGGACACCGAACAAGGCGGCACCGCGCTCAATCTGTTCGGCATTCCCGACATGCAGGCCGAGACGACGCGCTACGCCGTTTCCATTCCGCACCTGGGCAGCCTGATCCTCACGCATAGCTGGGACGGCGAGATCAAGGGACTCAAGTCCTTCCCCGCCGACGAGCGGCCCAATTCGCCGCTGCTGTTCTGGAGCTTCCGCGTCATGGTCGGTTTAGGCATCCTGATGATCCTGCTCGGCGTGATCGGTTGGGTGCTGCGCCGCCGCGGCACGCTCTACGAATCGCGCTGGTTCCAGCGCTTCGTGCTCGCCATGGGACCGACGGGCTTCATCACGCTGCTCGCGGGCTGGGTCACGACCGAAGCCGGCCGTCAGCCCTGGGTGGTCTACGGCGTAATGCGCACGGCACAGGCAGTGTCGCCGCTCACGGCGCAACAAGTTGGCATTTCGCTGATGGCGTTCGTGGCGGTGTACTTCCTCGTGTTCGGCACGGGAATTTACTATCTGCTCAAACTTCTGCGCAAAGGTCCCGCGCTGCCCGACCCGAAGCCGCATGCGCCCCGCGAGCCACGCGAACCGCGCGTGGCCCACCCTGCGCTCAGCGCGAGTCAGACCGCGCGCCGCCCCATGTCCGCCGCCGATCAGCTGATCGACGCCTGAGGCTCCCCGCATTCATCGTTACGAGGCTAGCAAGCAAATGGATGTCACCGTCATCTGGGCCGCGATCATCGCGCTCGGCGTTCTTCTCTACGTGGTGCTGGACGGCTTCGATCTCGGCATCGGCATCGTGTTTCCGCTCTTTCCCGACGAGGATGAGCGCGATCTCATGATGAACACGGTCGCCCCCGTGTGGGACGGCAACGAGACCTGGCTCGTGCTCGGCGGCGCGGGGCTCTTCGCCGTGTTCCCCGTGGTGTACTCGACCGTGCTCTCCGCGCTCTACCTGCCGCTCGTGTTCATGCTCGCGTGCCTGATCTTCCGCGGCGTGTCGTTCGAGATCCGCGCCAAGGCCAATCGCACGAAGCACTTGTGGGACCTCGCGTTCATCGGCGGCTCGACGGGCGCGGCGTTTTTCCAGGGCATCGCGCTCGGCGCGTTCCTGCAAGGCATTCCGATGGACAGCGGCCAGTTCGCCGGCGACGCTTTCGGCTGGCTCACGCCCTTCAGCCTGCTCTCGGGTTTCGGGCTCGTCGCGACCTATGCACTGCTCGGCTGCTGCTGGCTCGTGGCGAAGACCGAGGGCGACCTGCAGCGCCGCCTGCGCAAGCTCGTCTGGCCGCTCACGGTCATGCTGCTCGGCTTCATCGCTCTCGTGAGCCTGTGGACGCCACTTCAGGACCCGGCCATCGCTGAACGCTGGTTCCGTTCGGGCCTCTTCTGGCGTCTCGCGCCGGTGCCGCTGCTCGTGCTCGCCTGCGCCGCGTGGATGCGTTGGGCCGTGCATGCGCGCCATCACAAGACGCCCTTCATCGCAGCTATCGGTCTCGTGCTGCTCGGCTATGCGGGCCTGCTCGTGAGCCTGTGGCCGTATGCGATTCCGCAGGGCCTCACGCTGTGGGAAGCGGCCGCGCCGCGCGAGAGCCAGATGTTCACGCTCGCGGGCGCAGCGTTCATTCTGCCGATCATCCTCGCGTACACGATGCTCGGCTACTGGGTCTTTAGAGGCAAGGTGCGTCATGGCGACACCCATCACTACCACTAACACGGTGCGCCGCGCGCTGCCCGGCTGGCTATGGTTCGTATTCCTCTGGTGTGCGGGCGTGGGCGCTGCGGTCTCGCTCGGGTTCGCGTTCAAGGTCTTCATGAACCTCACGCTGTTCGCCGTGAAGTGAGTTGCACGCGCGGATTCGCACGAGCGCCCTCGATTTCGCGGCGCCGCGTTAGACTGTAGGCTCTCTGTTACCCGTGCGAAAACCTCATGCAACAGATGACCTTCATGGAATGCGTCAAGCGCGCATGGGCGAGCGCCTGGCAGGCCGCCGTGCAAATGCCGGTTCTCCTTGCGGGAACGTTTGTGATCTACGCGGCGCTCGGCTGGTTCGGGCTTGCCGGGCGGCCCGTACCGGCGGAAGGCGCAACGCCTTCCGCCGGACTCATTGCGCTCGGCAATCTCGCCTCGCTCCTGAATTCGCTTCTCTACCTCTGGTTCACGCTCAAGATCTCGCGCTTCGTGCTGCTAGGCGAGCGCAGCGCGCCGCTCATGCCGGCCGGGGCCAGGCCGTTCCTGCGTATTTTCGCGGTCGGTCTCATTCTGGCGGTCGCGCTCGGCGCCTTCGCGCTCTTGCTGTGGGTCGTGCTGCGGCCTCAATACCAGGGCGGCGCCGCGTTCCTCTTTCTGGTGGTCATTGCGATCTGGATGTTCGTGGCGGTGCGCCTCTCGCTGCTCTTTCCGGCGCTCGCCGTCGGCAGCAAGATCGCCTTCAGCGCCGCCTGGCGCGACAGCCGCGGGCATTTTTGGAGCCTCTTTGGCGTCACCTTCGTCGCCGCGCTGCCCATCGCGGTGTGCGGCCTGATCGTGCTGATCGGTATGGGCCTCGCGGGCGTCACGCCTGAAATCGTGCGGCAGCCGGGGTGGCTCACCGCGCTCGCCATTGGCCAGAGCATCGGCAATATCGTGTTTGCGCTGCTCACCACCACGGCACTTGCCTGGCTTTATCGGCGTTACGCGCAAGCCTTGACTTCGCCCTCGACGAGCTAATCTCTCACTACCAGATGCCCGGCACGAAGCGATAACGCACACGCGCCAGATACTCGCGGTAGCCGGGCAAATTTTCCGCCAGCGCTTGCTCTTCGCGCACCGCGCGATAGCCGATCCCCACGACCATCACGGGCACGCACGCAAGCCCCCACCACGAACCGAGCATGAGCGGCGTGCCGACGAGAAAGAGCAACGCGAAGCCATACATCGGGTGGCGCACATAGGCATACGGTCCGGTATCGCTGACTGTGTGCCCGCGTTCGCTCTGAATCTTCACCACGGGCGCCGCAAAGCGGTTCGCCGCGAACACGGCGCGCGTCGCGTAGATATCGACGAAGATGAAGATGGCGCCGAGCACGCTGAGCCATAGCGGCACGCGCGACCAGCCCATGCGCACGGCGTCGATTCCCATCAGGCAGAGCCACGCGCAAAAGCCCACCGAAACGCACAGCATGAACACGCGGTCCCACGGCTGTTGCGTGCGCTGCGCGAACGGCGCGAGCCGCTCGACCAGGAGACCCGGATCTTCGCGCCCGAGCCACAGGCCGATCCACACGCCGCACAACGCCCACTCGATGAGCCAGAGCCACGCCGCCGTCCACGCCAGCGTGCCCGCCGAAACGAACAACAGCACGCCCATCAATCCGAACCAGACTACGACTTGCACGAACAGCTTCGCCATTAGCGCTTTCGTCATTTTCAGCTCAGTCATGATGCCCTCCTTGCGCGCGGGGACGCTGACTCGCGTTCGCTCGCGCCTACTGCGTGGCGCTGTGCGACGTCATGCGCGCATATAGCGCGTCGGCATCGATACGCTGCGCCGCGTCGCCGCCCGCGAGATCGATGCCGAAGCGTTCGCGCAGACAGTGCGCGAGTTCCGCTCCATTGGCGAGGTTACGCTCCTCGCTCACCTGGCCTTGCGCATCACGCTCGGTAAAACGCTCGTTGAACAGGATCGCGCGGCCGCCTTCGCGCGCGATGCACGCGATCAGACTGAACGTGAAGAACGACTCGGGCGACGCCGACGTGTACCAGTTCGCCACTTCGTAATCGACCCACTCGGCAGGCGTCAATTCGAAGCGATAGAGATCGAACCACTTCTCGCCATCGTGCAATTGCAGCTTGCGCTCGTTCGCCGACAACGTCACGAGCCGCGCCGGTTCGTGCGGCGTCGGCTGTTCCGCATCGGTCGAGAACGAGAGCGGCGCGCGCAGCGTCGCGGCACCGAAGCCGCCGTCGACGAGCCAGGTATCGCCCTGCGCCTCCACGCGCAGCAGCATATGCGTGCGCGGCGTGCGCGCGCCGGGCTCACGACCGTACAGCACACGTGCGGCGAGCGGGGTGACCGTAAAACCCAGTTGCATGAGCACGTGCGCGAGCAAGGTGTTGTGCTCGAAGCAGTAGCCGCCGCGCCGCTTCGTCACGAGCTTCGCGACGATGTCCGGGAGCTTGATCGATACGTGCCGTCCCGCCAGCGGATCGAGATTCTCGAAAGGAATGGCAAGCGGGTGCAGACGCTGCAGTTCGCGCAGCACGGCGAGTGTCGCGGTGCGTGGACCGTCGTAGCCGATGCGGGCGAAGTACGCGTCGAGATCGAGTTCGTAGCCTGGGGAAATGTCGGTCATGGAGCCAGCTTGTCTTGAAGTTTGTGCGGCAAAACATGCGTACACACACGCGATGATAAGCGACTTCATTCGCCTGACTGATTCATCAAACGCTAACGATCTGTAATCTGCAAATACACAAATGAAAGCATTTCGCAAGAATGCCTGTGATCCTGCGTAAAACAGGCGTAAGACAGTTGCGAATCATTCTCGTTTTTGTTGACGCTCGCATTTACTGTTAGTACGATGGCGCCGTCTGGAGATGTCGGGGATTCAGCGGCTTGCGAATAACAAACGCCAACGCCATCAATCAAGCAAACATTTCAATAAGTAAGGAATACGATGGAATTGACCCGAACCGTCCGCGTGCCTGCGCTCGCCTGCTCGCGCAGCGCAGCGCCGGGCCGCCCGGCGCGTCGGCGCGCACCGGCGTGGCGCGCCATTGCCGTGCTTGCCGCGAGCGTGACTTTCGCGAGCGGAGCCGCACGCGCCCAGAGCAACGCGAACCCCGACGCCGCGCCAGAAGCGCCGGAAGCCGACCTAGCCATTCAGGCGCAGCCGTCGAACTTCTGGACGGGCTTCTGGACGCGCCAGAACATGCTCGGCGACATGGGCGGCCTGCGGCCGTGGCTCGGCAAATACGGGGTGACGTTCCAGCTCACGGAGACGAGCGAGTACCTCGCGAACCTGCGCGGCGGCCTCAAGACCGGCGGCGCGTACGACGGCCTCACAACGGCAACGGTTCAGGTCGACACGAGCAAGGCGCTCGGCATTCCGGGCGGCCTCTTCAACGTGAGCGCCCTGCAGATCCACGGCACCAACCTGAGCACATCGAATCTCGGCACGCTGAACACGGCGAGCGGCATCGAAGCGACGCCGACCACGCGCCTGTGGGAGCTGTGGTACCAGCAATCGTTCTTCAACAAGCGCCTCGACGTGAAGATCGGTCAGCAGAGTCTCGACCAGGAATTCATCGTGAGCCAGTACGGGGCGCTCTTCATCAACACGATGTTCGGCTGGCCGGCGCTGCCTTCGTACGACATGCCCTCGGGCGGTCCCGCCTATCCGCTCGCCGGTCTCGGCGTGCGCGTGCGCGGGCAGATCACACCTTCGTTGACGGCACTCGCAGGCGTGTTCTCAGGCGACCCGCTCGGCAACGATCCGAACAACCTTAGTGGTACGAACTTCAATCTGCGCAACGGCACGTTGTGGATCGGCGAGCTGCAGTACGCCATCAACCAGCCGTCCGAAGGCGAGCTGGTCAGTGCGGACAATCACGGCCTGCCCGGCACCTACAAGGTTGGCTTCTGGTACAACACCAACTCGTTTGCCGACCAGCGTTTCGACAACACGGGCCTTTCGCTCGCGAATCCGGCTTCGACCGGCATCCCGGCGCAGCACCAGGGCAACTACAGCTTCTATGCGGTGGCCGACCAGATGATCTGGCGTCCCGATCCGGACGAGCCGCGCAGCATCGGCGTATTCGCGCGCGTGATGGGCGCGCCCGGCGACCGCAATCTCGTGAGCCTCGCGGCCAACCTCGGCATCGTCATGAAGGCGCCGTTCAAGGGACGCGATAACGACAGCGTGGGCCTTGCCGCCACCTACATCAAGGTCGGCAACAACGTGCACAACCTCGACCTCGACCAGCAGATGTTTACTGGCGGTCCGTACGGCGTGCGCACGCAGGAAACCGCGCTCGAAGCCACCTATCAGTATCAGGTCACGCCGTGGTGGATTCTCCAGGCTGACGCGCAATACACGTTCAACGCAGGCGCCGGCCAGAATCCGCAGGATCCGACCGCGCCGCTGCGCAATACGTTCGTGATCGGCGTGCGGACCAACATCACGTTCTAAGCCCACGCAAGCGCAACCGACCCATGTTCAACCCCAAGTCCTCGCGTTTTCCCGCCGGCGTGCGCGCCGGCCGCGCGAGGCACGGAGATTCAGTATGAAACACGCTACGCGCACGCTCCTGCAATGCACGGCCCACGCGGTCCGCTCCGCGCTCGCGCTTGCCGCCGCGGCGGCGCTCGCCGGCGCGCCGCTCGCCGCTCACGCCGACCCGCAGGGCCTGCTCGAGACCGTCAAGCATCACACCACGCTCATCAACACCGTGCCCGACAACGGCGACCAGAACCCGTATGCGATCTTCGTCGCGCCGGTTTCCTCCGGCGCGGTGAAAGAAGGCGACGTGCTGGTCGACAACTTCAACAACGCGGCCAACCTGCAGGGCACCGGCAGCACGATCATCGACTATCACCCCGACACGAAGCAGATGTCGCTGTTCGCGACGATTCCGCGCGATCTCAAGGAGTGCCCGGGCGGCGTCGGCCTTTCGACCGCGATGACGATGCTCAAGTCGGGCTGGGTCATCGTGGGTAGCACGCCGAGCAACGACGGCACGACCGGCACCAAGGGCGCGGGCTGCATGATCGTGCTCGACAGCAGCGGCAAGATTGCCAAGGTCATCAGCAGTCCCAACATCAATGACCCGTGGGGCAACATGGCCGTGGTCGACAACGGCGACCACGCCACGCTGTTCGTGAGCAATGCGGGCTTCGGCGTGGGCGGCGCGGACGGCAATCCGCCCGTGTTCAAGCAGGCCACGGTGCTGCGGCTCGACCTCGACATCCCGAGCGGCCAGGCGCCGGTCCTGAAGAGCGAAACCGTGGTGGCGAGCGGCTTCGGCGCGCAGGCGGACAAGGGCGTGTTCCTCGTTGGCCCGACCGGCCTCGCGCTTTCGGCGGACAACAAGCTGCTCTACGTGTCCGACGCGATCGGCAACCGCATCAACGTGATCGAAGACCCGCTCACGCGCGACACGAGCGCGGGCGTCGGCCGCCAGCTCACCGCCGACGGCCTGCTGCACCGTCCGCTCGCCATGATCACCACGCCGCAGGGCCACCTGCTCGTCACGAATGCCTTGAACGGCCAGGTCGTCGAGATCGACCCGGCCGCGGCAAAGCAGCTGTACGCGCGCTGGATCGATACCGACAAGGCGCAAACGCCTCCGGGCAACGGCGATCTTTTCGGCATCGCGCTGACCCCGGCAGGCGACGGCTTCTACTACGTGGAAGACGACGTGAACACTCTCGTGCTGGCTAAATAATCATGTCCTCCGACGATACCCCTAACCAACCATCGCGCCCCGCGCGTCGCGGCTTCCTGAAAGCCGGCGCCGCGCTCGGCGCGAGCCTCGGCGCAGGCGCGGCCACGAGCGGCCTCGCCCAGGCCGCCGAGGCAAAGCATCACGCGATGGCCGCCGACCCGATGCTCGCCGTCGAGCCGTTCTACGGCGAACACCAGGGCGGCATCGTGACGCCGCAGCAGGCGCACACGTATGTCGCGGCCTTCGACCTCACGACGACCTCGCGCGACGACGTCATCAACCTGCTGCGCAAGTGGACCGAGTCTGCGGCGCGCATGAGCCAGGCGCAGCCCGCTGCCGCGCTCGACTACACCGGCGACGACCACCCCGCGGCCGACTCCGGCGACGTGCTAGGTCTCGGCCCGGCGGGCCTCACGGTCACCTTCGGCTTCGGCCCCGGCATCTTCACGTCGCAGGACAAGGATCGCTACGGTCTCGCGCGCAAGCGCCCCGCCGCGCTCGTCGACCTGCCGCGCTTCAACGGCGACCAGCTGATCGCGCAAAAAACCGGCGGCGATCTCTTCGTGCAGGCGTGCGCCAACGATGCGCAAGTCGCTTTCCACGCGGTGCGCCAGCTAGCGCGCCAAGGCTATGGAATCCTGACGATGCGCTGGGGCCAGGCGGGCTTTCTCTCGGGCCCGCGCGCGCAAACGCCGCGCAACCTCATGGGCTTCAAGGACGGCACGAACAACCCGCCGACCACGGACCCGAAGGCGATGAACCAGTTCGTCTGGGCCACCGCCGCCGACGCGTCCTGGATGCAGGGCGGCACCTATACCGTGGTGCGCCGCATCCGCATCACGCTGGAGCACTGGGACCAGATGGAACTGGGCTTCCAGGAGCAGGTGTTCGGCCGCCACAAATACAGCGGCGCGCCTCTCGGCCAGATGAAGGAGTTCGACAACGTCGATCTCGAGGCGCAAGACAAGGACGGCAATCCGCAGATTCCCGAGAACTCGCACGTGCGTCTCTCGAACCGCGCGTCGAACAACGGCGCGCAGATCCTGCGCCGCTCGTACTCGTACAACGACAGCACGGACTTCTACATCGAGCGCTGGCCGCCGTGGCGCCAGGAAACCGAATATGACGCGGGCCTCATCTTCATTGCCCACCAGGGCGACCCGCGTACGGGCTTCATTCCGATCAACGAAAAGCTCGCGAAGTTCGACATGATGAACCAGTTCACGACGCACGTGGGCAGCGCGATCTTCGCGTGCCCGCCCGGCGCGAAGGCGGGCTCGTTCATCGGCGCGGAGCTGTTCAGCGCCTGAGATCGCTTTAGTTCAATCGATAACAACGGACAACGAAGCAATATGAAATTATCCATGATGCGCGCGCCGCTGTGCGCCGCCACCCTCTCGCTCGCGCTTGCCGGCATGCTGCCGCTCGCCGCGCACGCGGCCTCGATCACGCTCTACAACGCACAGCACGAGCAGGTCGTGAACCAGCTTGCGAAAGACTTCCAGCAGCAGACCGGCATCGACGTGAAGATCCGCAGCGGCGAAGGCCCGGCGCTCGCGGCCCAGCTCGTCGCCGAAGGCGAAAAGACGCCCGCTGACGTCTACTTCACGGAGAACTCGCCTGAACTGATGCTGCTGGAAGAAAAGGGTCTGCTCGCCCCCGTGCAGAAAGCGACGCTGGCGGTCGTGCCCGAACGCTTCAACTCACCGCAAGGGCAATGGGTGGGCGTGACCGCGCGCGAGAACGTGCTTGCGTACAACACGGCCAAGGTGCAGCCCGCGCAATTGCCGAAGTCGATTTTCGATCTCGCCAAACCCGAATGGAAGGGCAAGGTCGGCATCGCGCCGAGCGACGCCGACTTCCTGCCGCTCGTCGACGCCGTGCTCGCCGTGAAGGGCGAGGCCGTCACGCTCGAATGGCTCAAGGGTCTCAAGACCAACTCGCAGATCTTCGACGACGACGAAGGCGTGGTCGCTGCCGTGAATCGCGGCGCGGTCGCCACCGGCATCATCAACAACTACTACTGGGACCGCCTGCACGCGCAGATCGGCGACAAGAAGACGCAAAGCGCCGTCGCGCACTTCGCCGATGGCGACGTGGGCGCGCTCGTCAATGTTTCGGGTGCCGCCGTGATGAAGTCCGCGCACAATGTGGACGGGGCACAGAAGTTCCTCGCCTATCTCGTGAGCGAACGCGCGCAGAAGCTGATGGCGCAGGACCACATCAGCTACGAGTACCCGCTGCGTCCCGGCGTGGCGAGCGACCCCATCAACAAGCCGTTCGAGCAGCTGAAGCCGCCCGCGCTGACCATCCAGCAGCTCGGCGACGACAGCCAGCCGGGCAAGCTGCTGCGTCAGGCTGGCCTGCTGTAATCGGCATGGAGTACGAAGCAATATCGTGAGCGAAGCAGTGACGACGGCACAAGCCGTGCCAAAGTCTCATCAAGTCGATGTCGCGGGGGTCCCGCCCCTGCGCGCGCGGCGGCGTGCGCCGCGCGCGCTCTTCGCCGCCGCCGCGCTCGGCCCGCTGCTGGTGCTGCTGCCGCTCGCGCTGACGTTCTGGCGCGCGCTGTCCTTTGGTCTGGCCGACGCCGCCGAACTGATCTTCCGGCCGCTGGTTGGCGAGTTGCTCGTCAACACGCTCTCGATTACCGTTTCGGCCACGCTCGCCTGTGCTGTGCTCGGCACCGCGGTGGCGTGGCTCGTCGAGCGTACTGACGTGCCGGGGCGGCGCGCCTGGGCGCTCCTCGCCGCCGCGCCGCTCGCCATGCCCGCGTTCGTCACCAGCTTCGCGTGGGTCTCGCTGAGCCTCGATTTGCAGGACTTCCTCGGCGCGTTCATCGTCATCACGACGGCCTACTTCCCGCTCGTCTATTTGCCCGTGGCCGCCGCGCTGCGCGGCCTCGATCCCGCACTCGAAGAATCGGCGCGCGCGCTCGGCTGCAACCGCTGGGCTGTTTTCGTGCGCGTCGTGCTGCCGCAACTGCGTCCCGCGCTGTTCGGCTCGATGCTGCTCGTCGCGCTTGGCGTGCTCTCCGAATTCGGCGCATTCACGCTGCTGCGCTTTCGCACGTTCACCACCGAAATCTACGCGGAATACCGCACGAGCTTCGATGGCGGCGGCGCCTCGCTGCTGGCCTGCGTGCTGATCCTGCTCTGCCTCGTGTGCCTCGTGCTCGAGTTCCGCGTGCGCGGACGCGCGCGCTACGAGCGCGTGGATCGCGGCGCGCGCCGCGTGAGCGTGCGCCATGCGCTCGGCCGCTGGCGCTGGCCTATGGCGGCGGGTTTCGTCGCGCTCAATGTGGCGACGCTAGGCGTGCCGCTCGCGATGATCGGCTACTGGCTCACGCAGCCCGGCGCAGCCGCGATCACGCCCGCCGATGTCTCGCCTGAGTTGCTGGTTTCGACCACGTTCGCCTCGCTGCGCCTCGGACTCACGGCCGCGTTTTTCACCACGCTGCTCGCGCTGCCGCTCGCGTATTTGCTCGCGCGCCATCCCGGC
The DNA here is from genome assembly GCF_001718195.1 of Paraburkholderia nodosa. Classification (GTDB taxonomy): domain Bacteria; phylum Pseudomonadota; class Gammaproteobacteria; order Burkholderiales; family Burkholderiaceae; genus Paraburkholderia; species Paraburkholderia nodosa_A. Next base: position 33,020 of record NZ_MCNV01000035.1, on the reverse strand, counting down.
CGCGCCGCCACGTTTCTCGAACGCACGGCCTTCATCGCGCAGGGCGTGCCCAGTCTCGTCATTGCGCTTGCCATCGTTTCCCTCGCGGTGCGCGCGCTCGAACCGCTCTACCAGGGCACCACACTGCTGATTACGGCGTACGCGATCCTCTGTCTGCCGCTGGCTCTCGTTAGTGTGCGCGCGGCGCTCCTGCAAGCACAGCAGCGCCTCGAAGATACGGCGCGCGCGCTCGGCCTGGGATGGTTCGCAACGTTGCGCCGCGTCGTGCTGCCGCTCGCGGGTCCGGGCCTCGGCGCGGCGGCCTCGATGGTATTCATCTCGGTGGTCACCGAACTGAACGCCACGCTGCTGCTCGCGCCCATCGGCACGCACACGCTCGCCACGCAGGTCTGGACCGACACCTCGACGCTCGCCTTCGCGGCCGCCGCGCCCTATGCCGCGCTCCTCACCGCACTTTCGCTCGCCGCTTCGGGTCTGCTGTTCGCGTTTGCGGGCCGCTCCGCGCTCGCGGGCCATGCAACGGTCAATATGCCGGTCGATACGATCAACGCGCCGCCCGACGACGCCTGAGCCTCAGTTAGCCCGAAAGTTAGCCCCAAGTTAGCCCATGAGCACACTTCGCATTTCCGGCCTGAAAAAGGCCTTCGACGGCCATCCGGTCCTGCACGGCATCGATCTTTCCGTGCGCTCGGGTTCGCTCGTCGCGCTACTCGGGCCGTCGGGCAGCGGCAAGACCACGCTGCTGCGCGTGCTGTGCGGCTTCGAACGCGCCGACGCCGGCACGATCGAGATCGACGGCCGCCGCGTCGCCGCAGACCGGCTGCATCTGCCGACCGAGCAACGTCATATCGGCTACGTGCCGCAAGAGGGTGCGCTCTTTCCGCACCTCACGGTTGCCGAGAACATCGTGTTCGGCCTGCCGCGTGCGCAGCGGCGCACGCAGCATCGCGTGGCCGAATTGCTCGAACTCGTCGGTCTTCCGGAATCCTATGCTTTGCGCGCGCCGCAACAGCTCTCGGGTGGCCAGCAGCAGCGCGTGGCGCTCGCTCGCGCGCTCGCGCCCTCGCCCGGCCTCGTGATGCTTGACGAACCATTCTCGTCGCTCGACGCCGCGCTGCGCGTCGAAACGCGCGAAGCCGTGGCGCGCGCGCTCGCCGCCGCCGGCGCGACCGCCGTGCTCGTCACGCACGACCAGGCCGAGGCGCTCTCGCTCGGCCACGAGGTCGCCGTGCTGTGGCGCGGCAAGCTGCTGCAGAGCGGGCCGCCGCAAACGCTGTATCGCCGCCCGGCCACGCGCGAACTCGCGGCCTTCATCGGCGAGGCGGTGCTACTACGGGGAACGGTGGCCAACGGGCGGGCGCATTGCGTGCTCGGCGCGCTGCCGATCCAGCCAGACCAGCATGCGGCAGAAGGCGCCGTGGATGTGATGCTGCGCCCCGAGCAGATCGACGTGCTCCCCGAAACCGACCAGCGCGACGGCGCGCTCGAAGCGGTGGTGCAGGCCATCACCTTCGAGGGCCAGGATGCCGCGCTCACGCTGCAATTGATCGATGCGCACGCAACGATCCGAGCGCGGGTGCCCGGCTATCGCACGCCGCGCGAAGGCGAGCGCGTGCGGCTCGCGGTGGGCGGCGAAGTGAGCGTCTATCCGCGCTGACGCGGCACCGAAAGGTCCTGCACCATCTGCTGCGCGAGGTAGTCGCAAGTCGGCCGGTTCGATTTGACGCTGCGCGCCACCACGATTTCCAGTGGCTCGATCTTCGGCAGACCCTGCGCCTCGCCGAGGATCGCGAAGCGCGCCGGCACGCTGCAGCGCGTGAGCGCGACGATCGCAATGCCCGCCTCCACCGTCGCCGTCAAACCCATCAAGCTCGCACTGCTATATGCAGCGCGGTAGCGGATGTGCGCGCCGTCGAGCGCCGCCACGGTATGCGCGCGCGCCACGCTGCCATGCTCGTAGAGCCCCACCGGCAACGGCGACATGGCAAGCGGCGCGGGGTCGGTGGCGGACCCCACCCAGACCATCTCCTCGGCGCGCACGAACTCGCCGCGCATCTTGCGGTCACGCGTGACGAACGCGATGTCGATCTTGTTGTCCGCCAGCATCGGCCCGAGCGCGACGCTCTGCGCACAGACGATCTCGATCTCCACATGCGGATAGAGCGTCGAGAAGCGCCGCAACACCGGTGACAGCAGCGACGCCATATAGTCGTCGGGCGCGCCGAGCACCACGCGCCCCGTCACCTCGGGCCGCACCAGCGCCGCCCACGCCTCCTCCTGCAGATCGAGCGCGCGCCGCGCATATTCGAGCAGCGTGTTGCCCGGGCGCGTGAGCGCGAGATTGCGCGTATCGCGCGTAAATAGCGTGGTGCCGAGCATCTGCTCGAGCCGCTTGACCTGCATGCTCACCGCCGCCTGCGATCGATGCACGGCCACGGCACCCTTCGTGAAGCTGCCCGCGTCCGCGACGGCGGCGAAGGTGCGCAGCAAATCGATGTCGAATTCGGGGTTCATACGCTGGGTGGCCGGGTAGCGGCCTATTCATAAGCTGCGTTGATGGAATTCTTCAATTTAATTCGTTTGCCCGCGCCCCGCAACCGGCGAATACTTAACCTGTCTCCAACCCCTTTCGATCCCCCGCTCCGGCCATGCAATCCGAACATCACGGCAACCGTCAGCAAGGCGTCTTCATGCTCGCGGGCGGCGGCCTCCTGATGGGCACGATCGGCGTGTTCGTCGAGGAGGCGCGTCTCGGCGCCCTCACGCTCGTGTTCTTCCGCTGCTTTTTCGGCATGCTCGCGCTCGCCGGGTACTGCGCGTACAAGGGCTGGCTCTCGCCGCGGCAGTTCACGCGCCGCACGCTCGCGCTCGCGGTGATTTCAGGCGTGCTGATGGTCACGCAGTGGGTGGCTTTCTTCGACGCGATCCATCGCACGAGCATTGCCGTTTCGACGGTCGTGTTCCATGTGCAGCCGTTCTGGGTCGTGCTGATGGGCGCGGCGATCTTTCATGAGCGGCTCGGCGCCGACCGGCTGGGCTGGATCGGCATCGCGTTCGTGGGGCTCGTGCTCGCTTCCGGCGTGCTCGCCGAAGCCCATGTGGCCGATCGCACGAGCTACATGATCGGCATTGGCGAGTCGCTGGGCGGTTCGGTGCTCTATGCGAGCGTCACACTGATCGCCAAGAGCCTGCGCAACTTTCGCCCGCATCTGCTCACGCTGACGCAATGCGTGGTGGGCTCCGTGTGCCTGCCGCTCATCGCGCCATTTTTTGCGCCGCTCGAACTCGTGCATATCTCGGCCACGCAATGGGGCTGGCTCGTGGGCATGGGGGTGCTGCACACGGGGCTATCGTACGTGCTGATCTACGGCGCGCTGCCGATGTTGACCACGCCCGTGATCGCCGTGCTGCTGTTCGTGTATCCGCTCACTGCGATCGCCGTCGATGCGATCGTCTACGGTCGCGCACTGAGTGTGCCGCAGCTTGCGGGCATGGCGCTGATCGTGGCGGCGAGCCTCGGGGTCAATCTCGGCTGGCGCCTGTTGCCGCCGAGGCTCGTGAAGGCGCGGCGCTAACCAACGCGCCGCATATCGGGCTCATGAAGGCAGCGTTTGACCCTTCGTTTCCGGCGCGAACGGAATGATCAGAAGCCCGAGAACGAAGGCCAGCGCCGTGAGCGCCACCGGCACGCCGAGCGTATGCATACGCAGGACGGCCGCGCCAAGCAGGAAGTTCACGCCCGCGCCCACGAAGCGGCCAAACGACGTGCAGAACGCGAACGCCGTTGCGCGCACACGCGTTTCGAACTGTTCGGGCAGCCACAGGCTGAACAGCGCGAAGTTGCCGCCGAAGAAGCCCAGCACGAAGAGCAGCGCGATGAACGGCACGAGCCCGTTCTGCAGGTAGAACGCCCAGCCGAAGCTCGCCGCGATCGTCACGGCCATGCCAGCGAAATAGACGGCGAGCGTCCACCTGCGGCCGATGCGCTCGGCCATGGGCGGCAGTGCGAGACAACCCAGAATCGTGCCGATCGACAGGATGCCCGTGGCGATAGAAGCCGTGCGGATCGCCTCGGACTTGTTCGCGCCCGCCTTCGTCGCCAGCTGGATCACGGCGGACGGCTCATAAACCGCGCCTGCCCACAACCCGATGATCGCGATGGTCAGCAGCGCGCACGCCACCACGGTGCGCAGGCGGTAGACATCGCCGAAGATTTCACGCAGCGGGTGGCCGCGGTGCACATGGCTCGCCTCCGACTTCTGCCACTTGGCCGGCTCCTCCACACGCGTGAGCACGAGAATGGCCACCACCACCGGCACCGCACCCGTGAGGAACATGGCGCGCCAGCCGAAGTGCACGCCGACCGTGTAATTGAGCGCGGCCGCAATGAAGAAGCCCGCGTAGTACCCCGTCTGCAGATAGCCCGCGCCCATCTTGCGACGGTCTTCGGGCCACGATTCGGCCACGTAAGTGCCCGCGAGCGCCCACTCCCCGCCGATGCCCACGCCCGCGAGAAAGCGATAGATGCCGAGCGACCAGACGCTCTGCGCGGTAGCCGAAAGTCCCGTGAAGATCGCAAACATGAAGATAGTGCCGGCCAGCACGCGCGTGCGCCCGAAGCGGTCCGCAAGCGGCCCCCAGATGAAGGACAGCCCCCAGCCCACGAGGAAGAGCGCGAACAGGATCGAGCCGGCAAGCCCGATGTTCGCCGCACTCGCCTCATAGCCCGAGCGCGGCAGCAGCTCCGTGAGCGCGGGCGTGAGCACGAGTGCGTAGATGAACGAGTCCATCCCGTCGAGCGTCCAGCCTGCCCAGGCGCCCCAGAAACCGGCGATCTGCGACCGGTTGAGCGGTGTCTTGGTGCGAGTTCGCCGTGCGGACTCGGTGATCGAATTCATGATGCTCCTCTCTCCATTAATGCCTCGCCAGCCCACGCAGCAAGATGCGCACGCACGCCGCGAAACGCGGAAATGCAGGCCGCGGCAGTGCCGGCCCTCTTCAGGAACTCCCTGTAAGCCCCCGTTCTTCTTACCCGTCTATAGTGAATCTGGTGTTTCTGCGTTGCGGGTTTTCGAGGCTTTCGCCTTGGTCGTTTTATATATAATATTTGATCTCATGAGCGACGCAACGAATGGTTTTCCCCTGGAAGGCGCGGCAGCGCCTCGCACCAGCACCTCGCGCATGATCGCCGACGCCCTGCGCAGCGCGATCGTCGAGGGCAAGCTCGCGCCCAATGCGCCGCTGCGCCAGGACGCGATCGCGCGGCATTTCTCGGTCAGCGCGATCCCCGTGCGCGAGGCGCTGCGCCAGCTCGCGAGCGAAGGCTGGGCGAAGATCGAGGTAAACAAGGGCGCGAGCGTGGCCTCGCTCTCCGCCGACGAAGCGCGCGAGATCTACGAGATCCGCTCCGCGCTCGAAAGCCTCGCGCTCGGCCTCGCCATTCCGAATCACACGAGCGCCACGCTGCGCGAAGTGACCGCGCTGGCCGCCGCCGCGAAACGCGAACGCGATCCGTCGCTCTATGTCGCGCGCAACGAGGCTTTTCACATGAACCTCTACGCGCCCGCCGGCCGCCCGCAGCTCATGGAGATGCTCACCGCCCTGCATCGCCGCGGCGAACGCTATCTGCGCCTGAAATTCGGCTTTCCCGAATACAAGGGCGAATCCGATAGTGAGCACGCCGAAATTCTCGCCGCCGTGAAGCGCGGCGACGTGCCCACCGCGCAAAAGCTCGTGGCCAAGCACCTGCTCGGCACGGGCGAACTCATCTACCGTTTCCTGACCGAGCGCGCCGCGCTGCCTGCAGTGGCAACTTCAGTGCCACCTTCGGTGCAAACTGCCGCCGCAAAACCGCGCACCGCCTCTTCCCGCTCACGGAGCCGAACTGCCGATGAAGCCTCAAGCTGATACGCCAACCTCGCCTGACCTCGCGCCGCGTTCGTGGACCACACGCCGCGACGACAAGGCCCGCCGCCTCGCCGCCGTGTCGGGCTGGCTCGAGGACGGCGTCCTGCCCGCCTCGCGCATGACCGATGCGCTCGAACTGCTGATCCGCCCGGGCGACCGCGTCGCGCTCGAAGGCGACAACCAGAAGCAGGCCGACTTCCTCTCGCGCTCGCTGGCCAAGGCCGATCCGGCCAAGGTCAACAACGTTCACCTGCTCATTTCGAGCATCAGCCGCCCCGAGCATCTGACGCTGTTCGAGCGCGGCATCGCGCACCGCGTGGACTTCGCGTTCGCGGGGCCGCAGAGCCTGCGCGTCGCGCAACTGCTCGAAGACGGCCAGCTCGAAGTGGGCGCGATCCATACCTATGTCGAGCTGTACGCACGCATGTTCGTCGACCTGATTCCCCAGGTCGCGCTGCTGTGCGCCGAGAAAGCCGACCGCCACGGCAATCTCTACACCGGCCCGAACACCGAAGACACGCCGACCATCGCCGAGGCCGCCGCGTTCAGCCAGGGCATCGTGATCGTTCAGGTCAACGAAATTGTCGATGAACTGCCGCGCGTGGACATTCCCGGCTCGTGGGTCGACGTGGTCGTGCAGGCCGACCGCCCGTTCGCGGTCGAGCCGCTCTTTACGCGCGATCCGCGCCACATCGGCGACTTGCAGGTGCTCACCGCGATGATGGTCATCAAGGGCATTTACGCGCCCTATGGCATCGCCGCGCTGAATCACGGTATCGGCTTCGACACCGCCGCGATCGAATTGCTGCTCCCCACGTACGGCGAATCGCTGGGCCTCAGGGGCAAGATCTGCCGCAACTGGACGCTCAATCCGCACCCCACGCTGATTCCCGCCATCGAATCGGGCTGGGTGGAGAGTGTGCATTGCTTCGGCAGCGAAGTGGGCATGGAAGCCTATATCGCCGCGCGGCCCGATGTGTTCTTCACGGGCAGCGACGGCAGCCTGCGCTCGAACCGCGTGCTGTGCCAGCTCGCGGGGCAATACGCAGTGGATCTCTTCATCGGCTCGACGCTGCAGATCGACGCGGACGCGAATTCGTCCACCGTCACGCGCGGCCGGCTCGCGGGCTTTGGCGGCGCGCCGAACATGGGCCACGATCCGCGTGGTCGGCGCCATGCGAGCGAAGCATGGCTCAAGCTGCTCAAGGACAACGGCCCGGTTTCGCGCGGCCACAAGCTCGTTGTGCAACTGGCGGAAACGTGGAAGAAAGGCGGCGAGCCGACCTTCGTCGACGAACTCGACGCCATCGCCGTGGGCCAGAAGAGCGGCATGCCTGTCGCGCCCGTGATGATCTATGGCGACGACGTGAGCCATGTCGTGACCGAAGAAGGCATTGCGCACCTGCATCGCGCAGAGGGCATCGACGAGCGCCGCGCCGCGCTCGCGGCCGTGGCGGGCGTGACGCCGATCGGCCTGCGCGCCCAGCAGCAGAAAACCGACGAACTGCGCCGCCGCGGCATCGTGCAGTTCCCCGAGGATCTCGGCATTTTGCGCGGCGAAGCCAAGCGCTCGCTGCTCGCGGCACGCAGCATCGACGATCTGGTGACGTGGTCGGGCGGGCTCTATACGCCGCCGGCCCGATTCCGTAGCTGGTAAGCGCGATGCGTACGCTTCCTCTTACGGTGCTTGCCGAGGGCTCGGCGGGTCTCGCGCGGCGGCTCCCGTGCGCCAGCGACTCGCGGCCGTCCTCCTGCGACGCGCAGCTCGCCCGCTTCGCCCGCGACGCGCTGATCGAAGAGGCGCGCCTCACGCCCAAGCCCGCGCTCGTGGACGCACGCGGTAGCGGCGCGCACAGCGATCTCGATCTCGCGACGATGCTGCGCTCGGCGCATGCGCTCGAGCCCACGTTCGAAGCGCTCGCGCGCGCTTCGCGCCGGGCCGCGCCCGGCACCGCGCTGCGCACCGATCTCGCACGCATCGGCCGTGCCGGCGAAGCCGCGATGATGCGCGCGACGCAAGGCAGCAACGCGCATCGCGGCGCGATCTGGATTGTCGGTCTGCTGGTGGCGGGCGCGGCGATCGTGCATACGCCGCAAAGCAGCGACAGCGAATTTGCCCACGCGGCGCACATCTGCGAAACGGCTGCACAGATCGCGCGCTTCGACGACCTGCTCGCGCAGCCCGTGCAAAGCAACGGCGAGCGCGTGCGTCAGCGCTACAACGTAGGCGGTGCGCGCAGCGAAGCGCAAGAGGGTTTTCCGCATGTCGTGCGCGTGGGCCTGCCCGCACTGCACGCCGCGCGCGCGCGAGGCCACGACGAAGCCCACGCGCGCGTGGACGCCTTGCTCGCGATCATGGCCTCGCTCGACGACACCTGCGTGCTGCATCGCTCGGGGCTCGCCGGGCGCGAGGCCGCTCGAGCGGGCGCGCAGCGCGTACGGGACGCGGGCGGCCTTGCCACGCAAGCCGGCCGCGCCGCGTTCGATGCGCTCGAACGCGCGTTGCTCGCACTCAACGCATCGCCGGGTGGCGCGGCCGATCTGCTTGCCGCGACGCTTTTCATCGACAGACTGGTTCAGCACCGCATGGGCGGGAGGACGGTTTCATGGAACAACTGACATTCGACTATCCGGCGCAACGCGCCGTGACGACGCGCGCCCACGTGGGCGTGGTGGGCTCGGGCGATCTCGAAGTGCTGCTGCAGCCCGCGAGCGACATGCAGGCACGCGTGGTCGTGCATACGAGCGTGGACGGCTATAGCCACATCTGGAAGAGCGTGCTCGACCGCTTCTTCACGCGCTACGACGGCGCGGCGCTCATCGAGATCAACGACTTCGGCGCCACGCCCGGCGTGGTGGCGCTCCGTCTCGCGGAAGCCGTGGAAGCCGCGCAGGAGGCGCAGTCATGAGCAGCACGAATCAACTGACGCCCGGCGCGCTGCTGCGCGAGAGCTTCATCGAATTGAGCGCGCGCGAACGCGCGGCCGCCGTGCTGGACGCGGGCACGTTCCGAGAACTTCTTGGGCCCTTCGACCGTATCGAATCGCCGTGGCTGCCGTTGCAGGGCATCGTCTGCCAGGCCGACGACGGCGCAGTGATCGCGCGCGGCACCATCGACGGGCAGCCCGCTGTCGTAGCCGCGATCGAATCGGCATTCCAGGGCGGCAGCATCGGCGAAGTGTCGGGCAGCAAGATCGCCGCCGCACTCGAACTGGCGCTCGCCGACTGCGAGCGCGGCAAGATCGTGCGGCCCGTCATCCTGTTCGAAACCGGTGGCGTGCGTTTGCAGGAGGCCAATCTCGGCCTCGCTGTGATTGCGGAGATCCAGTCGGCCATCGTCGCGTTGCGCGCGCATGTGCCCGTGGTCGGCGTGATCGCGGGCATGGTGGGTTGTTTTGGCGGCATGTCGCTCGCGGCGGCCCTGTGTTCGACGCTCGTGATGACGAAGCAAGGGCGCCTCGGCATGAATGGCCCTGAGGTGATCGAGCAGGAAGCCGGCATCGAGGAACTCGATTCGAGCGATCGCCGTCAGGTGTGGCAATTGATCGGCGGCGAGCAGCGCGCGCAAACCGGTTTCGCCGATGCGCTCGTCGAAGACGCCGTGGACGACGTGCGCGCCGCCGTGCGCGCGGCGTTTGCACAAGGCGCGCCGCACACGCCGCGCTCGGCGGATGTAGACGCCACGCTCGCGAAACTCGCGCAGATCGATCCCGCCAGCGTCACCCCAGAAACGATGCGTGCGGTGTTCACCGCTTCGCCCCTGAACCTGCGCGGAGAAAACGCATGAACGACACGACGACGAGCCGCGGTTCACGCTGGCTGCGCGCCCTCGCGGGCGTAGACACACAAGGCGCGTGCGTGCAATACGCCGACGCGCCGCTCGACGACGAGACCGCGCGCTTCATCACCGTCGCACCCGATCCCGCGAACCGCTTTCCGCGTGCGCGCGACAACGTGGTGGGCCTCGAACAGGGCTGGCGTCTCGCGAAGGCGGTGCGCGAAGCGATTGCCGAGGACGCCGCGAGCGGCAAGCGCCGCCCCATCATTGCGATCGTCGATGTGAAGAGCCAGGCCTACGGCTATCGCGAGGAGATGCTCGGCATTCACCTCGCCTGCGCCTCGGCCGTGGACGCCTACGCGAGCGCGCGGCTCGCGGGGCATCCCGTAGTGGCGCTGATCGTCGGGCCCGCCATGTCCGGCGCGTTCCTCGCGCACGGCTATCAGGCCAACCGCATCGTCGCGCTCGACGCGCCCGGCACGATGGTCCACGCCATGGGCAAGGAAGCGGCGGCGCGGGTCACGCGGCGCAGCGTCGAGGACCTCGACGAGTTGGGCGAAAAGATCGTGCCGATGTCGTATTCGATGGCTTCGTTCGCGAAGCTCGGTCTGCTCGACGAGTTGATCGAAGGCGTCGATGCCGACGCGCCGAGCGATGCGCAGATTGCACGCGTGCGTGATGTGCTCGCACAGAGGGTGCGGGAAGCACGCGGCGACAAGAGCGGCCTCGCGCATCGTCTGCAAGGCGCGTCGGCGCAGCGTACGCGTGCGGCATCGATCGAGGTGCGCAAGCGCCTCGCGCAACAGTGGGGCGCCAGCTGATGCGCGTGTGCGCCGCCCCGCCGTTCGCTGCCGACGCGCCGCGCGTGGACGACACGCGCTGGCGCGCGCACGACCTGCTGCGCATCGCGCGCCATACCCCATCAGGCGACGAGCCGGATTGGGTACGCGGCGCGCTTGCGCGCGCGCCCTGGGTGGTCGTGCGGCGCACGTGCGCGGCGTCGGGTTTCGTGGCTGTGGGCGTGCGCGGCAGCGTACGTTCGGAGCGCTTCGGCACCTGGCTCAATACTGAGGATATCGAATCATCCGCCAGTCCGGAGGATCTGCTCGGCGTTGAGCCGCTTCGCGCACGCCGCGCATTGCCTGCGTTCATCGCGCTTGCTACCCTGCGCACGGGCGCCTCGCCATTGCGCAGTTACGTTTGGGGCCCAACGGGCAGCGCCGGCTTCGAACTCGCCACGGGCGTACCCACCCTCACCGCATCGAGCGATCTCGACATCCTGATTCGCCTGCCGCAACGCGTCTCACGCGCGGCGATCGAGTCGCTTGCGCAGTCGCTCGCGCAGGCCGCCAGCCGCGCAGGCACACGCATCGACGCGCAACTCGAAACGCCCGCAGGCGGTGTCGCGCTCGCCGAACTCGCTGCCCACAAGCCGCGCGTGCTCGCGCGCGCTTCCAGCGGTGCGCAACTTGTCGCCGACCCGTGGCAAGCAGCATGACGCTCGCCCTGCTCTTTCCGGGCCAGGGCGCGCAAAACGCCGGCTTCCTCCACAGGCTGCCGCAACACGACGCCGTGCGGGCCACGCTCGACGAGGCGTCGGCGGCACTCGGCTTCGACGTCATCACGCTCGATAGCGGCGACGCCTTGCGCTCCACGATTGCCGTTCAGATCGGCCTCGTGGTCGCGGGCGTGGCCGTGGCGCGTGCGCTCGCGCACGAAGGACTCGCGCCGCAATTCAGCGCAGGGCTTTCCGTGGGCGCCTATGCGGCCGCGGTAAGCTGCGAGGCCCTGGCGTTTGGCGACGCACTGCGGATGGTGCGCAAACGCGCCGAGTTGATGGAAAACGCGTGGCCCTCGGGCTACGGCCTCACGGCCGTCGCGGGGCTGAGCGAGACGCAGGTCGAAACGCTCGCCGATGCGCATGCGCGCGAAGGCGGCGAGCGAGTGTATGTGGCGAACGTCAACGCGCCGCGCCAGATCGTCGTGGCCGGCGCCGACGGCGCGCTCGAAGCCTTCGCGGCCCGCGCGCTCGAAGCTGGTGCGCGCAAGGCGCAACGGCTCGCGGTGGCCGTTCCTTCGCATTGCGAACTATTGGCCGATGCCGCCGATGCGCTCACCGAGTGGGCGCGCGACATACCGTTTCGTACGCCGCGCAGCGTCTACGTCGACAATCGCGGCGGCAGGCCCCTCTACACCGCCGACGCCGTTCGCGCCGATCTTGCCACCAATATGCGCTACACGGTGCGCTGGTACGACGCGCTCACCGTCATGATCGAGTCCGGCGCGAGCGTGCTGGTCGAAGCGCCGCCCGGCCCGGTGCTCACGGACATCGCGCGCGAGCAGTATCCCGAGGTGACCGCGCTCGCGGGCTCGAGTTTGCCGCTAGAGCGTCTCGTCGCAATCGTGCGGCGCCGGCTCGGCCAGGACCTCTGATCGCTGCGCAAATGCCGAGTTTGGCGTTTATGCGCATAAATTCTTATTTTATTTTTAGCGCCCAGCTACTCGCGCGAGCGTAATCCGCGCAATGAACATCGGCGATTTAATGCCCTTCCACAGCGATCTAGACGTCTATTTCCGCAAACCCGGCGTGATCACGCGAAACGTGAGGTTCACGCGTTCGCCGCTCACGGCGGGCTCCTTCGGCACGCGATGCCGCCATTGCGCCTGGGTCTTGCCCTGCATCACGAGCAGGCTGCCACTCGTCAGCTGAAAAGAACGCACCACGCCCGTCGCGTTGTGGCGCAAGTCGAAGCGCCGCGTCGCACCGAGGCTCAGCGAGGCAATCACCGGCTCGGGGCCGAGTTCGGGTTCGTGGTCCGCGTGCCAGCCCATGCTGTCCGTTCCCGTGCGGTAACGGTTGAGCAGCACGCTGTTGAAGCGAACGCCGCAAAGCGCAGAGATGGCGTCGCGCAGCTCGGCTACCTGGCTCGTCCACGGCTGCGGGATGTTTCGGATGCCTGAATAGACGTACACCGCGCCTTCGTCGCCCTGCCAGGCCGTGAGGCGCGGCTGGTCCACCCAGCCGCCGGGCGTGCGAATACGTTCCTGGCGCCAGTCGGCCTCGGCGATGATGCGCGCGAGCGCCTCGGCAGCCGGCTCTGGTGCGAGCCATGCCGGATGCCATGCCACGTCAGGGGCAGGCGTATCGTCGAAAAGATCGAACATCGGGAGTGCTTCTATCGAGCGGGAAAGCACACAGTTTCGCATGGCGCGGACCCGGCCGCCGCCCGCCCTCGCCTCCCGCAGGATTGCGAATCAACAGAAACGACAAACAGGCGAATCAGGTGAGCAGTGCGATGTAGAACACCGCCGCGCCGATGAGCGCGCCGACGAAGCAGAAGCCTTCGGCGGGTTCGTCGGTGGTGCGGGATCGCAGCCAGGCGCCCAGCACGCCAAACATACCCGCAATACCGAGCGCGACGAACACCATCACGACATCGAACAACGCGCTTCGGCCAATTTCGAGAATGTCGATGTTCTTGACCGCGATATACAGCGCGATGGCCATGATCGACAGAACGACCATCGGCAGCATGACATGGCTGCCCTCGTGCCCGACGTGACGACCATGCAAACCCTCATGCAGCCCATGTGCGACCGGCCGGATTCCTTTCATGATCCGTCTCCCCCAGAGCGCCCGAAACCACGCGGGCCTCATTTCGAGCATAGTCCATCGCAAGGGCCGATTCAATGGACGTTTAATAGAGTGCGCTCGGCCCCAACGGGAACATAGTGCGACGGGTGAGATCGCGCTGGCAATCCAGGGAAATGCCGCACTGCCACAGTCGGAGGCGAGAAAGCGTCAAGGCCCACGCATACACGCATGCATGTATGTCGATGCACGAGAGGTAAAGCCGTCGATGATGCATCGCAGCGCGCAAACCCCAATCCGCCGCCATCTATCGGCACGAAGTCTGCTGCGCCGGTAAAATGCAACGCAGCCTACCTCTACTGCCCGGTCGGCCGGGTTTCGACCGGGCCTCGATGGTTGGGCTTTGCTGCAGCGCGCCGAGCCCGGCACGCCAGCCCACGCCGGTCCGCTCCCATCCGTTCGCGCCGCCATGCCCCGACTCTCCTTTCTGGTCCGCTTCATCGCCATCGGCGTGCTGCTGCATGTTTATGTCGGCTTTCGCCTGATTCCCGACCTGAGCGTGCCAGCCGCCGGCAAGTGGCTCGCCGTGCTGTGGCTCGTGCTCTCGGTGCTGTTCATCCCGCCCGGCATGCTCGCGCGGCGCTTCAAGCGCCAGCCGCTCGGCGACCGCCTCGCCTGGATCGGCATGCTCGCCATGGGCTTCTTCTCGTCGCTGCTCATGCTGACGATCGCGCGCGACATCGTGCTCGCCTCGGCCATGACCGTGGAGGCACTGTGGCCCAAAGCCATCGATCTCGCCGGCTGGCGCACCGTGAGCGCCGCCGCGGTGATCGCGCTTGCGTTCCTCTCCTCCGGGTTCGGCTTCTTCAACGCGCGGCGGCGCGCGCGCGTGCGCAACGTCGAGGTGCCGATTCGCGGCCTGCCCGCCGCGCTCGACGGCTTCACGATCGTGCAACTGAGCGACATCCACGTCGGCCCGACGATCAAGCACGGCTACGTCGACGCCATCGTGCGCGCCGTGAACCAGCTCGACGCCGACGTGGTCGCTATCACGGGCGACGTGGTGGACGGCAGCGTGGCGCATCTCGCCGCGCACACCGCGCCGCTCGGCAAGCTCAACGCGCATCACGGCGTGTATCTCGTGACCGGCAACCACGAGTACTACTCGGGCGCGGACGCCTGGATTGCCGAGTTCCGCCGCATCGGCCTCACGGTGCTGATGAACCAGCATGTGGTGATCGAGCATGGCGGCGCGCGGCTCGTGCTGGCCGGCGTGACCGACTACACGGGCGGCCAGTTCGATCCCGCGCACCGCAGCGATCCGGCCGAAGCGCTGCGCGGCGCGCCCGCCGACGTCAACACGCGCGTGCTGCTCGCGCACCAGCCGCGCACGGCCCACGCCGCCGTCGATGCGGGCTTCACGCTGCAACTCTCCGGCCACACGCACGGCGGCCAGATTTTCCCGTGGAATTTTCTCGTGCGGCTGCAGCAGCCGTTCACTGCGGGCCTCGAAAAACTCGGCAGCCTGTGGGTCTACACGAGCCGCGGCACGGGCTACTGGGGGCCGCCCAAGCGCCTTGGCGCGCCTTCGGAAATCACGCGCGTGCGGCTGGTGGGCGCACAGTGAACCCCTGGGCGCGCTGCGCCCGACGGCCCGCGCGGCCTTGCCGGTATCATCGGACGATGCCGCCGTTCGTCCGCCTGCCGCTTTAACTGGAATCCATCGCACATGGAAGGCAACAAGCAGCTTCACCAGACATCGTTCTATTTGCTGTTGTTCACGGTGTCCATCGCGCTTTGCTTCATCCTCGCGCCGTTCTTCAGCACGGTGCTCTGGGGCGCCATACTTGCATTGATCTTCCAGCCCGTGCAGCGCCGGCTCGTCGCCCGGCTCGGGCGGCGGCGCAATATCGCCGCGCTCATTACGCTCACCATCTGCCTCGTCATCGTGATCTTTCCGCTCACGCTGGTGACGGCCACGCTGGTGCAGCAGGTCGCCTTGGCCTATCAGGGGGTGCGAAGCGGCAGCCTCGACTTCGGCGCCTACTTCACGCAGATCGTCCATGCCATGCCCGAGTCGATTCAGAACCTGCTAGCGCGCTACGACCTCATGGATCTGCCGGGGCTGCAGCAGCGCCTTTCGGCGGGCGCCGCGGAGATCAGCCAGTTCGTCGCCACGCGTGCTTTCTCCTTCGGGCAGAACACGCTGCAATTTCTGGTGAGTTTCGGCGTGATGCTCTATCTGTTCTTTTTCCTCGTGCGCGACGGCCGCGAAATTTCGCGGCTCGTGCGCGACGCCATTCCGCTCGACGAGCAGCACAAGCTGCATCTCATGCGCAAGTTCACGACGGTGATCCGCGCAACGGTGAAGGGCAACGTGGCCGTGGCGGTCGTGCAGGGCGGCCTGGGCGGTATCGCGCTCTGGGTGCTCGGCATTCAGGGGGCGCTGCTGTGGGGCTTCGTGATGATGCTGCTCTCGCTGTTGCCCGCCGTGGGCGCGGCGCTCGTGTGGGGGCCCATTGCGATCTACTTCCTTTCCACGGGCGCGGTGGCGAAGGGCGTCGGGCTGATCGTCTTCGGCTCCGTCGTGATCGGCACCGTCGACAACGTGCTGCGCCCCGTGCTCGTGGGCAAGGACACGCGCCTGCCCGACTGGGTCGTGCTGATCTCGACGCTCGGCGGCATTTCGCTCATCGGCATCAACGGCTTCGTGATCGGGCCGCTCGTCGCCGCGCTTTTCATCAGCTGCTGGGACCTGCTGCGCAAGGACCAGCACAACATCGAAAACGAAAGCACGCCCGTGGAAGACGAGCCCGTCTAAGCGCGGCTTTCGGGCAGCATTAGGGCTGCGCTATGGCGAAACGTGCAGCGGCACGCCGGCGCGGCCCTGGCGTGCAATACCGGCAACAGGCGCTTCGGGCGCTTCGGCGCCGTCCACGGCCACCGAAAAACCGAACGTGTTGATGCCGTCCGCGCTGCGCACGAACACCGTGCCGCCGTGCATTTCCGCCACGGCCTTGACGATCGACAGCCCGAGCCCGTGATTTTCGTGGCTGTTCGAGCGCGCCTCCTGAATGCGGTAGAAGCGGTCGAAAATATGCTCGCGCGTGACCGGATCGAGCGGCTCGCCGGGGTTCGACACGGCGATCTCGACGTGACCGTTCTGCGGCGCGACCGTGGCGCGCAGCGTCGTGCCAGGCTGCGAATGCTGGATCGCGTTGACGAACAGATTGCTCACGGCGCGGCCGATCAGCGATGTATTCACCCAAGCCCGCGCATCGCCCTGCACTTCCACGCGCAGCTGTGCCTCTTCCAGCGGCATCTCCAGAAAATCGAGCATGCGTTCGATCTCCGAGCGCAACGACACTTCCGTGAGGTCGGTCGCGCGTTCGCCGCGATCGCTGCGCGAGAGGAACAGCATGTCGTTCACGATCACGCGCAATCGTTCGAATTCCTCAAGATTCGATTGCAGCGTCTGTTGCAGCTGTTCGACCGAACGGTCGCGCGTGAGTGCCACCTGGGTCTGGCCAATCAGGATGCTCACCGGCGTGCGCAGCTCGTGCGCCACATCGGCGTTGAATGATTCGAGCCGCTCGTAGGCCTTGTCGAGACGCTCCAGCGCGCCATTGAACGATGTGGCGAGTTCGTGCAACTCCTCGGGCAGTTCGTCCGAGTGCAGACGCTGGCGCCGGTTCGATGGGCTCAACTGCGAGGCCTCGCGCGAGAGGCGCGTGAGCGGGGCGAGTCCGAAGCGCGTCACCGCGCGGCTCAGCAGCGCGACTGCAATGGTGGACAGCGCGATCAGCACGCCGAGCGCAATGCCGAAGCGCCGCAGCATGCCTTCGGTGCGCACGCAGTCGCTGCCGACCACGAGTTTCACCTGAGGCCGGTCGCCGCTCGCGGGTACGATAAAGGTCGTCGTGATGATGTCGTAGCTGCAGCCGGGCGGGCGCACGAGCAGATGATTCGGGCCGACGTCGCCGGTGACCTTGCCGACGATGGGCGTACCGAAACGAAAGCGCGGATCGGGGCCTTCGACGTAGTAATGCATGCGGCTATCAGCAGGCGAGAGGTCGCGCAGCTTTTCCTGCACGAAGGCCCACTTCTGCACGTCCGGTGCGTGCGAAACGATCAGGCTCGCAATGCGCGCACGCGTGTCGAGCGTTTCGCGCAACTCGTTGAAGAGTTGACGCTGCATCAGGAAGAAGAGGCCCGCGCCCGTGAGCGTGAACACGATGAGCGACACCGCTGCGAACATCGCCGAAAGCCGCAGCGAGATCGAGCGTTTCATGACGTCTGGCCTCCTTCCTCGCGCACTTCGAGCACGTAGCCCATGCCGCGTATCGTGTGCAGCAGCTTTGCCGCGTGCGGGCCGTCGAGCTTGGCACGCAGCCGCTTGATCGCCGTTTCCACCACGTTCGCATTGCTTTCGAAATTCACGTCCCAGACCAGCTCGGTGATGAGCGTCTTGGAAAGAATCTCGCCGCGCCGACGCGCGAGCACCGAAAGCAACTGGAATTCCTTCGCCGTGAGATCGAGGCGCACACCGTCACGCGTCGCGCGGCGGCTGATGAGATCCACCTGCAGATCGCCCACCGAAATCAGCGTGGATTCCTGCGTGCGTGCGCGCCGCGTGAGCGCGCGCAGCCGCTCGACGAGCTCGAGGAAGGAGAACGGCTTGGTGAGATAGTCGTCGGCGCCGTCGCGCAGACCGTGCACACGGTCGTCCACGCGGTCGCGCGCCGTCAGCATGATGACCGGCGTGTCCTTCTTCGTGCGCACGGCGCGCAGTACGCCGAAGCCGTCGAGCTTCGGCAGCATGACGTCGAGCACGATCACGTCGAAGTCGTACTCCGTGGCCATCCACGCGCCTTCCTCGCCGTCCATGGCGACATCCACGACCCAGCCCTGCTCCGTGAGTCCGCTCCGCAAGTAGTCGACGACCTTGCGCTCGTCTTCGATTACCAATACTTTCATGCCCGCCCTCCTCTTCGCGCGCTGCCCTGGCGGTGCCGGCCGACGCGGCCCGCGACCGCCGTTGCGCGCTTTTATATACCCTGGTGCCGGGCCCGCTCAAGCCCTCTTGTAGCTCTCGTATGCCCCGTTTTCAGCCCTTGCGTGCGACTCAGCTTCTGCCCTCGGCCTTCGGCACTTCGCGGCACGTGCCCGCGCTGCAGGCCAGCTCGCGGTCGTCGGCGCTCCAGCCACCGCCCAGCGCCTTCGCGAGAAAGACCACCGTGGCGACCTGCTGGCCGTGAATCTGCACTTCCTGGCGCTCGCTGGCAAGCAACTGCTGCTCCGCGTTGAGCACGTCGATGAACGCGACGAGGCCGCCCTGATAGCGGTCGTTGGCGAGTTCGAAGGACTTGCGTGCGTCGTCCACGGCCGACTGGCCGTCGGTCGAAGCACGTTCCAGCACCGAAAGGCCCGTTACCGCATTTTGCACCTCCTGGAACGCGGTGAGCACGGTCTGACGATAAGACGCCTGCGCCGACTCGTAGCCCGCCTGCGCGAAATCCACGCCCGCCGCGCGCTTGCCGCCGTCGAACAGCACCTCGCTGGCCGTCGCGCCCACCGACCACATCAGGCTCGGCACGGAGAAAAGGCCGCCAAAACGCGTCGATTCCCAGCCGAAAGTGGGCGAAAGCGTGATGTCCGGAAAGTACGCGGAACGTGCCACGCCGATCTGCGCATTGGCCGCGGCCATCGCCCGCTCGGCCGAGGCCACGTCGGGCCGCCGCTGCAACAGCTCGCTCGGCAGCCCGGCGGGAAGCGCCGGCACCGGCAGCGGCGTCACCTTCTGCGCGATCGTGAATTCGGGCGCGGGCTTGCCGACCAGCACGGCAATGGCGTTCTGCTCCTGCTGTCGCTGGTTTTCGAGCAGATGCACCTGAGTTTGCGTCGCCGCAAGCTGGGCCTTTTGCTGCAGCAGTTCGAGACCCGAAACCGCGCCGAGATCGTGCTGCGCGGTCACGAAATCGAGCGCCTTTTGCTGCAGTTGCGCCGAGCGATTCACCACGTCGATCTCGTTGTCGAGTTCGCGCATGGCGAAATAGTCGGTGGCGAGTTCGGCGCTGAGCACGAGGCGCGCGTTGGCGAGATCGTCGCCGGCCTGCTGCGTCGACGCCTGCGCCGACTCCACCATGCGCCGGATGCGTCCGAACAGATCCAGCTCGTAACTCACGGTCGCGCCGACGGTGACCTGGTTCTGCACGGTCGACGTGTTGGGCGTCGCGTAGTTCGTGAGCGGCCGGTTCGCCGAAATGCGCTCGCGCGCGAGGCCCGCGTCGAGCCCGACCTGCGGGCTTTGCTGCGAGGACACCGAAGCGAGCGTCGCGCGTGCCTGCGCGTAGTGCGCGGCGGCCACGCGCAGCGTCTGGTTCTCGGCGAGCGCCGCGGTTTCCAGAGTGTCGAGTTCGGCGTTGTCGAATGCCTTCCACCACTGCGGATCGAGCGGCGCATGCGAGGGCTGCGCCGCGTGCCAGTATGAATCGGCGGAATCGACGCGCCAGGCCGAGGGGCTTTGCGTTTGCGGCGCGTGATAGTCGGGGCCTACGGTGCAAGCCGCGAGACCGAGCGCGCCCAGCGCCGTGACGCAAGCGAGCGGCCGTTGCCGCGTGTTATTCCGCATCGTCACGTCGCGCTCCGCCTGGCGGCCTCGTGCGCCGCTTCGGTCTTGTTCGGCGCGACCACGACGACGCTGTCGCCATCCGCGATCGAGTCACTCGGGTTGAGCACGACGCGATCGGTCGGCGCGAGCCCGTGGCTGATTTCGAGCGTCTGCCCGAGGTCCTGCGCGATTTCCACCGGCTTGAGCTTGATCTTGCCATCCGCATCGACGACTGCAAGACGCGGACCTTCCGAGCGGAACAGCAGCGTGTTGCCCGGCACCGTGAGCAGGCCCTTCGCGTCGGTCTGCAAGGCGGCCTGCACGTACGCGCCGGGCAGCAGCTTGCCGTCATGGTTGGGCAGCGAGATTTCGGCCTGCAGCGTGCGCGTGGCCACGTTGATGGCCTGCGCCGTGCGCGTGACGGTGCCGGCGAACGTCAGGCCCGGCAGCTCCTGTTCGGTCACGCTCACGTGCTGGCCGACCGCCACCTGCTGCGCATAGGTCTGCGGCACGTCGAGGTAGAGGCGCAGCGGGTCGGACTGCGCAATCGAAAAGAGCGCATGACCCGCCCCGCCGTTGCCCGCGTTCACGAGGTCGCCGATATCGACGTTGCGCTGCGTGATGATGCCCGTGATCGGTGCGACGATGCGCTGGAACGACTTCATCTCCGTGAGGCGGCGCACGTTCGCATCGGCGGCGGCGAGATTCGCCTGGTCGGTGTTGAAGGCGCCCTGGCGGTCGTCGAGTTCCTGCTGCGAGACCGCATCGCGCTGGCGCAATTGCTGCGCCCGATCGAACGATGTCTTTGCGAGAGCGAGCGTCGAGGCGGCCTGATCGCGCTGCGCCTGCGCCTGCGCGAGTTCCTGATCGATCTCGGGCGTATCGATCTCCGCGAGCAACTGCCCTTGTTGCACGTGCGCGCCGATATCGGCGTACCAGCGCCGCACGTAGCCGTTCGCACGCGAGTAGATCGGCGCTTCGACAAAGCCGCGCAGCGTTCCCGGCAGCACGATGCGGCCGTCCGCGCCCGCCGCTACCGGTTGGACGACGCTCACATACTGCTTCGCGTTCTGCTTCGTGACATCTGCGAGATGGTGGCCGTTCATGAGGTTCGACACGATCGTGCGCGTGGCGCCCGCGGCCAGCAGCAGCGCGACCACGATCAGCGCAAAGCGTGCGCGCTTGCCCGCCTGGCCGCGCGCCGGCAGGTCCATGCCCTGCTCGCTGCCCACGGTGATGTCGAGAGATGAATGGTGGTGAGGTTCGTTCATGTCTTCGGCCAATTTGACTTAATGGGTATCGCCTCGCGTAGCCCGGCGCTGCGCCTCGCGCTCGCGTTTCGTGGCGGCGCGGTGGGCGAGCCGGGTATGCACGGTCGCAAACATCAGGGGTACGAACAATAGTGTGGAGACCGTAGCGAACAGCAGGCCGCCGATCACCGCGCGTCCGAGCGGCGCATTCTGCTCCGCGCCTTCGCCGAGGCCGAGCGCCATCGGGACCATGCCGATCATCATGGCGAACGCCGTCATCAGCACCGGGCGTATGCGGGTGGCGCCGGCTTCGAGCGCGGCGGCAAGCGGCGACGCGCCGGCGGCAAGACGCTGCCGTGCGAACGAGACCACGAGAATGCTGTTTGCGGTCGCGACGCCCACGGTCATGATCGCGCCGGTGAGCGCGGGCACGCTCAAGTGCGTGCCGGTGATGAAGAGCATCCACGCAATGCCCGCGAGCGCGGCGGGCAGCGCGCTGATG
This sequence comes from Paraburkholderia nodosa, assembly GCF_001718195.1. Taxonomy (GTDB): domain Bacteria; phylum Pseudomonadota; class Gammaproteobacteria; order Burkholderiales; family Burkholderiaceae; genus Paraburkholderia; species Paraburkholderia nodosa_A. The sequence goes on along the minus strand of NZ_MCNV01000035.1, from coordinate 11,381 downwards.
ATGATGAGCGGATCGGCCCACGACTGGAAGTTCACGACGATCAGCAAATACACGAGCACCACCGCCATCGCAATGCCGACGCCCAGACCCACGTACGACGAACGCATCGTGCCAATCTGCCCACGCATGGTGATGGTCGTGCCGCGCGGCGCGTGCGCCTGCACATGCCGGATGATGTCGTTGATGTTCACGCCCACGGACCCCAGGTCGCTGCCCTCCACGCTCACGAGCAGGTCGATCACAGGACGGATGTTGTAGTGCGTGACGATGGCCGGCCCGCTATGCGGATTGAGCTGCACGAGGTTGCTCACGAGTTGCAGCGGCGCATTGGGATTCGTCGCGCGTGCGGAAACGGGCGTGCCCATCACCTCGTTCATCGAGGTCTCGCGATACTGCGGCGTTTGCACCGTGAGCGGATATTCCACGCCGTTTTGCGGGCTCACCCAGAACGCAGGCGACGTCTGCGTGCTGCCCGAAAGCGCGATCAGCACGTCCTGCGCAACGTTTTGCGGACTCAGGTTCAACTGCTGCATACGCGTGCGGTCCATGGCGAGCGTGAGTGCGGGCTCGTCGTTACGCTGCTCGATGTGCGCATCGACAGCGCCCGGCAGTTGCCGCACCTGCTTGAGCAGCGTGCTCGCAAGCGCCATGTCCTGATTCAGGTTCGCGCCCACGACCTGCACGTCGATCGCCGCGGGCTGACCGAAGTTCAGAATCTGCGTGATGATGTCGGCGGGCTGGAAGAAGAACTCGACGCCCGGGAAGCGTTGCGGCAGCAAGGTCCGCAGCTTGTCGATATAAATGCGCGAGGGATCGTGATCGGGCTTCAGCGCGATCTGGATTTCACCGTCGAGCGTGCCAATCGTCCCCGCATTGCTATACGAGAGGTTGATGCCGCTATAGGGCAGGCCGAGATTGTCGACGATCGTTTCGAGTTGATCGGCCGGCACGACTTCGCGAACCACCTGCTCCACCTGGTCGGCCAGGCGCGCGGTTTCCTCGATGCGAAAACCCGTTGGCGCGCGCATGTGCAAACGAATATTGCCCGCATCGACCGAAGGAAAGAAGTCGCGGCCAAGAAAAAACACGAGGACGAGCGAAAGCAGGCAAAACGCGAGGAAGGTGCCGCCAAAGAATTTGCGGCGCGCGAGCAGCAGGCTCAACAGCGCGATGTAATTGGCGCGCAAGCGCTCGAACGCATGATTGAAGCGCCAGTGTATGCGCGCGAAGAGCGAGCCTTGGGCGCGCTGTGCATGCGCGGTGGGATCGTGGCCCTCGAAGAGCAGCATGGCGAGCGTCGGCACCAGCGTGCGCGAGAGGATGTACGACGCGATCATCGCGAACACCACGGCTTGCGCGAGCGGCACGAACAGAAAGCGCGCTACACCGGTGAGGAAGAACATCGGCACGAACACGATACAGATGCACAGCGTCGAGACGAGTGCGGGCACCGCGATTTCGCCCGCGCCTTCGAGAATGCCGTCGTGCAGTTTCGCGCCCAGATGCAGGTGCCGCTCGATGTTTTCGATCGTAACCGTGGCGTCGTCCACCAATATGCCGACAGCGAGCGCAAGGCCGCCGAGCGTCATGATGTTGATGGTCTCGCCAAGCGCATAGAGGGCGATGATCGACGAGAGAATCGACAGCGGGATCGACACCGCGATGATGAGCGTGCTGCGCCAGTTGCCGAGAAAGAGCAGGATCATCGCCGCGGTGAGCGCGGCCGCAATGAGCGCTTCGCGCACCACGCCCTGCACGGCGGCGGAAACGAAGACGGACTGGTCGAAGAGCGGCTTGACGACGAGGTCGGCGGGCAGCGTGTCGCGTGCCTTCGGCAGCAGGTCCTTGAGGGCGCCCACCACCTGCAGCGTCGAGGCGTCGCCGCTCTTGAGGATCGACATCAGCACGCCGCGCTGGCCGTCCTGGCGCACCACGTTGGTCTGCGGCGTGAAGCCGTCGCGCACGTGCGCCACGTCGCCGAGATAGGTGGTCGCGCCGTTTACCGTCTGCACGGGAATGCGGTTGAGTCCGGCAAGCGTATCGGGCGATGCATTGGTGTCCACACGATATTCGGTTTGCCCGAGCTTGGCCGTGCCCGTCGGCAAAATCAGGTTCTGCGCGTTGACGGCATTGACGATATCGGCGGGCGTGAGGCCCTTCGAAATGAGTGCGCGCGTATCGAGGTCCACGGAAATCACGCGCGTCTTGCCGCCATACGGGTAAGGCACCTGCGCGCCGGGAATCGTAATGAGCTGCGGGCGCAGGAAGTTCATCGCGACGTCGGCGAGCGCCTGCTCGCTCATCGACTTGCTGGACAGGCCGAGCTGGATCACCGGAATGCTCGAGGCCGAATAGCTGATGACGAGCGGGGGCGTCGCACCGGGCGGCATCTGCTTCACCTGCGCCTGTTCCGATGCAACGGCCTGCGCGATCGCGGTTTGCAGGCTCGCACCAGGCTGCAGGAACAGCTTGATGATCGCGATGCCGGGCAGCGACTGCGACTCGATGTGCTCGATATTGCTCACCGTGGTCGTCAAGCTGCGCTCGTTGACCGAGGTGATGCGATCGGCCATGTCTTTCGCGGAGAAGCCGTTGTACGACCAGATGATGCTGATGACCGGGATGTTGATGTTCGGCAGCACGTCGGTGGCCATCGACATGAGCACGAACGGCGTGGCCAGCACGATCAGGATGGCCATCACGATGAACGTGTACGGTCGCTTCAGCGCGAGATTGACAATCCACATGTCAGTGTTTCGGACAACTCAGGCGAGGGGTTGAGACGGCGACGCATTCATCCAGCGGGTGCCGCATCATAGGCAATGGCGGTGGCAGGTCGCTGTCGCCAATATGGCGAAATTGACAGGCAATGCGCGAGACGCGCGAAAGCGCGCGGGAACGCAGATAGATCGGCGCTGTAGCGTCGCGAAGCGCCGGAAATCCGCAGCCGCGAAACGCGCCGTAACACCCTCGCGCTTCGCGAAGACTTCTTTAACTGCTTCAGTTCACAAGACGCAGGCGCTCCAGGTCGTGCGTGTTGTGACCGCGGCCCCGACCGCTGCGCGCACGCGTGCCTCGCGGGCCCGCGTGTGCATCCATTTCGCGAAGCGGCTCGTCGCAGGTGGCGAGCGCGGCCTCCTGCTCGGCAAGGACGAGCGGCACCTTCTCGCGCAGAAACTCGACGAAGGTGCGGATCTTCGCATCCAGATAGCGACGCGAAGCGTACAGCGCGTAGATGTCGAGCTTTTGCAGGGTGTGCGTGGGCAGCACGCGCACCAGCGTGCCGTCGGCGAGACCGGGCAGCGCAACCGGCACCGGCAGCGGGCCGATGCCCATGCCTTCGCGTATGGCGAGCGCAAGCGCTTCGGGATTGTTCACCTGGAACGGCGTCACGCCCGTATGCCGGAAGGTCTCGCCAAGCGGTCCCTCGGAAACCCATTGGCCGGCGGGCAGGCTCGCATCGGTCAGGTGCAGACAGGTATGCGCTTCGAGGTCATCGAACGATTGCGGCTCGCCGCGCGTGCGCAAGTACGCAGGCGAAGCGCAGAGAATGGCAGCGGTGCTGCCCAGATGCTGGGAGATCAGCGCGGAGTCCTCGAGTTCGGCGGCCACCACGACCGCGACATCGAAGCCCTCCTCGATGATGTCCGGCATCTGCTGCGCGATGGTGAGATCGACCGAGACCTCCGGCAAATGCTGCTGATAGCGCGCGATGAGCGGCATCACATAGTGCTGCCCGAAACTCGTGCCGCCGTACACGCGCAGCTTGCCCGCGGGGTTCGCGTGCGCAGCGGCGGCTTCCGCTTCGGCCTGCTCGATGTCGGCAAGAATGCGCTTGCAGCTCTGGAAGTAACGCTCGCCCGCTTCGGTCAGCGACATGCGCCGCGTGGTCCGGTTGAGAAGCCGTGTGCGTAGCCGTGACTCCAGGTCGGTGACCGCGCGCGAGACCTGCGCCGTCGTCATCGTTTCGCTCGCCGCGGCGCGCGTGAAGCTGCCGGACTCCACCACTCGCACGAAGACCCGCATATTGCGCAGCGTATCCATCAGAAACTCCCGTTCATTCGACCTGCCTTCCCATCTCCATACGAATGAGGGTAGTTTCGCCGACGAGCCGTGGCCTGATCCTGACTCGAACATGACAGCGCGGACAGCTTGGCGCAAAGCCCCGTCGCGCGTATGATCCACGGGCCCCCGGGGCGTGCTGCGATGCATCCCGACGCCTCGCGCGAGAGCCGCCTGGCGTGCGGCCGCCCTGCGCTTTGATGACAAAACGATGACTCTCGAATTCGCCCTGCGCCTTCTCGCGGCGTTCGCCTGCGGCGTCGCCATCGGCCTCGAACGCCAGATTCGCCAACGCACGGCCGGTCTGCGCACGATCACGCTCGTCGCCAGCGGCGCATGTTTGTTCGTCACGCTCGGCGTGCTGACCGGCAATGGCTCGACCGGCGTGACGCAGATCGCGGCCTATGTCGTCTCCGGCGTGGGCTTTCTGGGCGGCGGCGTCATCATGCGCGAGAAGGGCTCGATTCAGGGCATCAATACCGCGGCGACGCTATGGTGCTCAGCGGCCGTGGGCGTGCTGTGCGGAGCGGGCCATTACGGCCCGGCGGTGGCCGGCACCGCTGTCGTGCTGCTCACGAATACCGTGCTGCGCGAGGTGAGCCGCATCATCAACGCGTCGCCTGTTTCGAATGCGGATCTCGTGCGCGCTTATGTGCTTACGGTGGTTTGCCGCGAAGAGGATGAAATCCATATCCGCACGTTGCTTTCGAACTCTCTGTACTCCACGCCGCTTTCGTTCCAGAGCCTCACGAGCGAGGACCTGGCCGGCGATCCGCCGCGCCTGCGCGTGACGGCGACGATGCGCCTGCACCCGAAGTACCAGTCGAAGCTGGAGCTCCTGGCGAACCGCCTGAGCATGGAGAAAGGCGTCTCGAGCATAAGCTGGACCGCCGCGGAACCCGAAATCGCGCCCGAATGAGCCTTGCGCATTGCATCGGCCGGCATTTCTTACGAATGCATTTCTAATTCGTTGCTTTTTTTGAAACTATCGGCGGCGGTTTTCAAGAACTGTCAATTCTGGCCGCGTTTCATGGACGCGTATCCGCCCTTGGACTAAGCTCCATTCACCGTGATTCGTTCACGCCAACAAGGGGAGTCTACTCATATGCAACACGGCATCATTGCCTGGCTCATCATCGGCGCAATCGCAGGCTGGCTCGCTGGCGTTCTCGTCAAAGGCGGCGGCTTCGGATTGTTCGTCGATATCATTGTCGGCATTGTCGGCGCGTTCATCGGCGGTTGGCTTGCCGGGGTGCTCGGCATTCATATCGGCGCCGGCATCATCAGTTCTATCATTACCGCCATTGTCGGCGCGGTCATTCTGCTCTTCATCATCCGCCTCGTGCGACGAGCGTAGCGAATTTGCGCTATCAATGAAAAGCGGGAGCACCGTTGCCGGTGCTCCCGCTTTGTCTTGTGTGCTTCTAAATAGCGAGCGCCGTGGACCTTAGGCGTTCGCGACGAGTCCGCCCGTCGCTTCAGGCAGCATCGAACCCGTTTGATTGAAACGCAGATGCATTTCATACGCGCGTGCGAGATCGTGCGGCGTCTGGCCGCCGAACTGGAGTGCGTCGCGATAGTAGTCGCGCAGCAGGTCGCGATAAAGCGGATGCGCACAACGCTCGATCACGAGGTTCGCACGTTCGCGCGGCGCAAGTCCGCGCAGATCCGCCAGGCCTTGCTCGGTGACGATCACGTCCACGTCGTGCTCGTTGTGATCGACGTGCGGCACCATCGGCACGATGCTGGAAATGCGGCCGTCCTTCGCAATCGCCTTGGTCGCGAAGATCGCGCACGACGCATTGCGCGCGAAGTCGCCCGAGCCGCCAATGCCGTTCATCATGTGCGTGCCGCCCACGTGCGTGGAATTGACGTTGCCGTAGATGTCGCATTCGAGCGCGGTGTTCAGCGCAATCAAGCCGAGGCGCCGAATCACTTCGGGATGGTTGCTCACTTCCTGCGGACGCAGCACGAGCTTGTCGCGATAGCGGTCGAGTTCGGCGAGCACCTGAGCCTGGCGTTGCGCGGAGAGCGTCATCGATGCGCCCGAGGCGAATACCATCTTGCCGGAATCGATCAGATCGAACGTCGAGTCCTGCAATACTTCGGAGTACATCGTAAGCGCTTCGAACGGCGAATCCACGAAGCCCGAAAGCACCGCGTTCGCAATCGTGCCGATGCCGGCCTGCAGCGGCGGCAGTTGCGCGCTCATGCGGCCGTGCTTCACTTCGTGCTGCAGGAATTCGATGAGGTGGCCGGCAATACGCGCGGTTTCTTCGTCGGCGGGCAGCACGGTCGAGGGGCTGTCCGCTTCGTTCGTGATGACGATGGCGGCGATCTTCTCCGGCGGAATCTCGATGGCGGTCGTACCCACACGGTCCTGCGGACGCACGATCGGCAACGGATCGCGATGCGGGCGACGGCCAGGAATCCACACGTCGTGGAGGCCTTCGAGCGCGAGCGGCTGTGCGAGATTGATCTCGACGATCACCTTCTCCGCGAGAATCGCGAAGCTCGCCGAATTGCCGACCGACGTGGTCGGCACGATCGCGCCGGTTTCCGTGATCGCGGCGGCTTCGATGATCGCGAGATCGAGTTTCCCGAGCAGGTTCGCGCGCAGCATCTCCACGGTTTCCGAAAGATGCTGGTCGACGAACATCACTTCGCCGCGGTTGATCGCCTTGCGCAGCGTGGCGTCCACCTGGAACGGCAGACGGCGCTCGAGCACACCCGCTTCGGTCAGCATGCGATCGACGTCGTGGCCGAGCGAGGCGCCCGTCATCAGCGTAATGCGCAGCGGCTCTTTCTCTTCGCGCGCACGGCGCGCCAGTTCGAGCGGCACGGCCTTCGTGTCGCCCGCGCGCGTAAAGCCGCTTGCGCCAACGCGCATGCCGTTGCGCACGAGTTGGGCCGCCTCGGCGGCCGAAGTGATTTTCCCGCGCAAGGCGGCACAACGAATACGGTCTTCGTACATCAAAGTCTCCACAAACTCTCTGATCGCCTGGTGCCTATTTTCAGGTCTTGCATCGGCGGTCGTGCACTGTGAGTTTCACAAAACACTGTTGCAGTGTTTTGAGCAGCCACAATGCGCAAAGCCGCGGCGCCCTTTTGAAGGCGTCGCGGCACAAGATTTCAGCGTGCGCCTGCACATGGCTGGCGTGCTCTCGATTTCAGCTACCGAAATAAATATTGCAGAAGCTGACCGGGCCGACGCATTCATCCTTCTTTGCCGGCTTTACGATTTCGCGGTGGGCGGGCGCTTGCGCTACCTGCGGGGCAGCGGACTGCGCAACCTGCTGAGGGACGCTCGCTGCCGGTGCTTCGTTCTGTGCATAAGCAGCGGCGGCGGCAAACAGCGAACAGGCAACAACAGCGATCTTCAGGGACTTCATTTTACTCTCCAGTGCTAACGGTTACTGCGAAGCAGTGATGTGACTATATGACTCAGGGTCGAATAGATTAAGGAGTCGGGGTGGAAGGCATTTTTCCAGACTGCAGCAAGATCGCGCGGGGCCCGCATTTTCATTGTGTTTTCAACGATCTGCGCGGCGCAAGCGTACGGCGTGCACGGCGCGCCAGCGGCCCGAGCGGCGCGTCGCGGTCGAGCAGCGCGCTGCGGATGAAGTGCAGATGACTCAGCAGCCGTTGCGCCTCGTGCCGCCTTTCCCGCTCGTGATGCACGGTGGCGAGCGCCTCCTGGGCGATCCAGGTCGCCGCGCGCACGGCGCTGAGCGCGTGTTCGAGCGCAATCCCGTCCGGGCTCTCGAAAAGGTGCGCGATGTCCTCCTGAACGCGCGCGAGAGCCGCAGGCCAGCGCGCGTCATGACGGTCGAGCCAGGCTGCCGCGTGCGCCTCGTTGCGCAGATCGACCACGGCGTGCCCGACTTCGAGCGTGACGAGCATCCAGCGCAACGCGCGCCGGTGCGCCTGGCGGCGCCCGTTCAGCAAGAGCCTCAACTGGTGCATCAGATCGTGCGTACCGGACTGGAAGCGCTGGCCGAGGCCATCGAGTTCCCCATGGCTGGCCAGCACGACCTGGCCGCGCAACGACACGCACATGCGCTCGACGAGCCAGTTCATGTGCGGTGGAAACACCACCGCGAACGCGAGCGAGGCGACCAGCATCGCGGCGACGACGGCGATGCCGTTGTTGACCAGCAGATCCGGCGTGTACACGATCACGTTGTCCGGACCAGCCAGCAGACAGAAGAACACCGAGAAGCCGACGCCATAGCCCGCTATGCGCGAGCGGGTGGCGAGAAAGGCGCCGATGGCTAGCACCGGAACGAGTGTCGCGCAGAGCAACGGAAAGCCGTCGACATTGGGATAGACATAGCAGGTGAAGAGATAGCCCGTCACGGCGGCAAAGGCCGCGCCAACCGCCATCTGCACGGCCATGCGCGACGCGTTCGGCGCCGACGAGGTGAGCGCGCACGTGAGCGCGGCTGCGATCATCGCAAGGCCGCCGCTCGGCCAGTCGGTCTCGACCCAGAACCAGCCCAGCGCCGCCACCACCACGGCGGTACGCACGAAGGTGAACGCCACCACGTACCAGCTCGTGCGAGGCACGTAGCGCGCGGCGCGCGGCGCCTGCGCACGACTCGCTTCCATGAGCGCTGCCCAGGTGCGGCTGTAGCGCACGATCTCGGTCGTGAAGCGATAGATGAGTTCGGCCGAGGTGTCGAAGTCGGGCAGCGCTTCGGGCAGCGCATGTTCGAGCGGCCGCCGCGTCTCGCGCACATGACGCGGCAGCGTGCGCTGGAAGGCCTCAAGCCCATCGGCGAGCCTCCGCGCATAGGCGCGATCGCTTTCGTCGCGCCCAGGCCGTTGTGCGAGCAGCGCCGCGAGTTCGTCAAAATACGGCGCGAGCGGTGCGATCGCCGCGTCGCGCCAGTGCAGTCTTTTGAGCAACTGGCGCAACGCATGCAGCCGCGCGCAGGCATCCATGAATTCGGAATTCAGACGCGAAAGCAGGCCGCTGCGCGAGCGCATCGTCGGATCTTCGAAAGACGAGAAAGCACGCGTGGCCTCGAAGCCGACGACATCGTCGACGAGACTCGCAAATCGCCCTTCGAATGCGCCCCTTTCGAGCCGCCCAGCCAACACCGCCGCAGCGAACGCAGTAAAATTGAGATAGCGTGAGCGCAGGGTTCGACCGAGCAACGAGCCCGACTGCCGGGGCACGATCACCGCGCTGACCATGCCCGAGCAGAGAATGCCAATGGCCACTTCGGCGCCTCGGCCGAGTGCGGCGAGAAAGAGACCGTTGGGCTGCATCACGAGCGGAATGCCGATCAACGCTGCCGTGTAGCCGGCAAGCACGAAACCGTACCAGCGAAAATGGCGATTCCTCATGGCGGCAGCCGTACATGCGGCCACCCACCCCGTCATCCCGAGGATGTAGAGTTCGGGCTGCTGGACGAACACGGCGCCCAGTACTACCGCCGCGACCATTCCCACCGCAGTGCCGACGATGCGATAAAAGCTCTTGGCGAACACCATGCCCGAGAGCGGCTGCATCAGGACGAACACCGTCGTCATCGCGATGCGCGGCTGCGGCAGGTCCAGCAGCATGGAGATGCCCATGGCAAGCAAGCAAGCCGCGACCGTTTTCAGCAGATGGAGCCAGATCGCGCCGTCGCTGCCCTGCCAGTCGCGCAACGCCCGTCTGACCGCGCGCCATATGATCTCCGCGCGCCGACGCGAGTCGAACGCTCGATGTATCGCAGGCTGGCGGCTCATGACAAACGCTCGGGCTGTTTCAAAGACAGGGGCCGATTGTAGGAGCGTCATTGCGCCGCATTAATGGGACGCGCGGGGAACCTCCGTTCCAGATCACTCAACAATGGCGCGCCCATACAGGCGGACAATATCGTTTCTGTACCGAACAAGAAGGTCAAGAAGGTCTGATGGATACGTTACAAAACATGCGGGTGTTCGTGCGCGTCGTGGAAGCGGGCAGCTTCACGGCCGCGGCTCAGTCGCTGGATTCGACCACCGGCGCGATGTCGCGCGCGGTATCGGAACTCGAAGCGCACTTGCGCACCCGTCTGCTCAACCGCTCGACACGCCGGCTCGCGCTCACGCCCGCCGGCGAGCGGTATCTCAAGCGTTGCTCGCAGATTCTCGCGGACGTCGATAGCGCGGAAGAAGAAGCGAGCTGCGCGCACGAACGCCCGGTCGGGGCGCTGCGCATGCACAGCTTCGCAAGTATTGGTCAGCAGTACGTGCTGCCGGCGATCTCGCGCTATCGCGCGCTGCATCCCGAAGTCACCGTCGAACTGACGCTCTCGCAACGCATGCCGGATCTCTTCGAGGGCAGCAGCGACGTCTCGGTGGTCACGGCGTCATCGCTGCCGAATTCCGATCTCGTTTCGCATCAGCTGGGTTCGACGTACAGCATTCTGTGCGCCTCGCCTGGGTATGTGCATACGCACGGTGCGCCACGCACTCCCGCCGACCTCTCGCATCACGACTGTCTGATTCTCAAATCGCCAGCGTTCCCGGCGCATGAGTGGACGCTCGAGGGGCCTGAGGGCAGCGTCGAGATGCAAGTGGACGGGCCGGTGCAGGTGAACATCGCGGAATCGCTCGCCGTGGCGATACGCGAGGGGATGGGGATCGGGATGTTGCCGGTCTACGCCGCAATAGAAGGATTGCGTAACGGGACGCTCGTGCGCGTGCTGCCACAGCACAAGCTGCAAAAGACGAACGTGTACGCGCTCTATCCGTCGCGCAAGTTCGTCGATGCGAAGACGAAGACGTGGGTGGAATTCTTGCGCGCGCATCTCCCGCAAGTCATCGAGCGCGACCTGGCGCTGCTTGAAGAACTGACTCAAGAGCAGCTGACGGACGTCGCAGAAGAGGTGGCCTTGGCGAAGGACGCTGGGGTCGCAGCAGCTGTGCAGAAAGCGGCGCAGTAAGCCTGCGCTTGCGAAAGCGGGTTAACGCAAAAAGCCGTCCATTGGACGGCTTTTTTGTTTTCCTGCATCTGAAGAAGCGCAAACGCCAGAACCCCGGCTCTCTTTCGGAGACACCGGGGTTCTGGACGTTACAGCATAAGGAGCCTGACGATTACCTACTTTCACACGGGCAATCCGCACTATCATCGGCGTGGAGCTGTTTCACGGTCCTGTTCGGGATGGGAAGGGGTGGGACCAGCTCGCTATGGTCATCAGGCATGACGGGTTGCTGCGTCGCGCTTTGTGTTCGCGCCACAGCCAATCGGGAAGAAGCGTAAAGAGGGTGCTGCTGAATTGGGGTTGTGTTGTTTCAGGCACAACACACATAGTGTGGGTTCTGCGTAAATGCTGAAGCAT
>NZ_MCNV01000034.1 GCF_001718195.1 Paraburkholderia nodosa | reverse complement strand
ATGCTTCAGCATTTACGCAGAACCCACACTATGTGTGTTGTGCCTGAAACAACACAACCCCAATTCAGCAGCACCCTCTTTACGCTTCTTCCCGATTGGCTGTGGCGCGAACACAAAGCGCGACGCAGCAACCCGTCATGCCTGATGACCATAGCGAGCTGGTCCCACCCCTTCCCATCCCGAACAGGACCGTGAAACAGCTCCACGCCGATGATAGTGCGGATTGCCCGTGTGAAAGTAGGTAATCGTCAGGCTCCTTATGCTGTAACGTCCAGAACCCCGGTGTCTCCGAAAGAGAACCGGGGTTCTGGCGTTTGGGCGCGGGGAAAATAGAAGGCTATCTGCTCGTTCACTGAACGACGCAGCAAAGCCACCTCACGGCCAGTTCGACTGGCCGCGGTGAGAATGAGGCAAGGGGCGCGCCGACGCAGTGCCGGCGCTGGGTTCAGTGCCTGCGGCGAACCCGGTCGAGCACGTGATGCTCGGCCAGCCAGTGATGCATCATGCCTTCGCCGTCGTGCTCTTTCCGGTAGGCGCGCGATTCGAAAATCGATAGCCCGAGCAGAACCAGCAGACCTACAGCAAGACCGATCAGACCCGCAATAGTTTCGGCATCCATGGCAGCCTCCTGTCGATTGCAGCCATGTCCGTATCTTAGAACAGTGTCGCAACGGAAAAAATAGCGAATTCAGCCGCTTCGCTACTGGCCGGGGCGCCGCTGGATCACCATTCAGAAAGGATTTGAGGCGATGTACCGTGTTTATCTGGCCCTTGCAATGGCCGCTTTGCTCTCGGCGTGTGCCGACAACGCACCGACTCACCGCCACGGCACCCCGCCGCAGGATCCGCCCGACTACCACGGTGTGCCGACCGACGACCGACCGCCGATGATGATCGACAACCCGCCGCCTGCACAGTAAGAGCCGACGCCTGGCGCGAGCGCCGTCAGTGCAACTGCACAGCCACAGGTACGATCGCGCCGCTGATGCGCGGTAGCAACGGCGAGAGCGTCAGCCCGCGCGCGGCCATGAAGACGAGCAGAGCGATCCACAACCCATGATTGCCGAGCGGCCCGACCAGCGCCCATGACGCGCACAAAAACACAGCCAGCGACACCGCCATGGCTTGCATGAGTTCGCGTGTGCGCGTCGCGCCGATGAATACGCCGTCCAGCAAAAAGCCCCAGACGGAGATGAGCGGCGAAAGCGCGGCCCATGGGAGGAATGCCTGGGCAGCGGCACGCACGGCCGGCTGGTTGGTAAGCTTCTCGATGATCCAGGGGCCGCAGGCCCAATAAACCAACGAAAAACCGAAGGCACCCAGCGCTGCCCAGAACAGGTTGACCTTCACGGCGTGGCGGAACGCATTGCGATTACCCGCGCCGATCGCGGCTCCTACCAGCGCCTCGGCCGCATGGGCGAACCCGTCGAGACCGTAGGCCATGAAGGTCTGGAAGTTGAGGAGCAGGGCGTTCGCGGCAAGGATCGCGTCGCCTTGCTTCGCGCCCAGATGCGCGAACCACCCAAACGAGCCCAGCAGGCAAAGCGTACGCAAAAAGATATCGCGATTGATCGCGACGAGGCGTTTGAGCGCTGCCGGCTCGAGCACAGTTTGTAACGCGAGCGGCGCGAGCCCGCGAGGACGAAGCCTCCACAGTACGCCGGCGCCGAACACAAAACCGAGCGTATCGGCCGTAGCCGTCGCCGCACCGATCCCGGCGATGCCCCACTGAAGCCCGTACACATAGGCGAGCACCGCAACGACGTTCGTCAGATTGATAAAGATCTGCGAAAGCAGCGCAATGCGCACGCGCTGAGTGCCGAGCAGATATCCGAGCACGACGTAATTCGCCAAAGCGAAAGGCGCAGAGCCGATACGCGCAAGACAATAGACCCCAGCGTTGTGTTGCACGTCTGCGCTGCCGCCGATGGCCGCAAGCGTGTACCGGATCAAAGGCGATTGAATCAGCAGGATCGCGGCGCCAATAGCGAATGCCAGTAGCAGGGCGCGCACGACATTCGCGCGCAATGTGGGGAGGTCGCGCGCGCCGTAGGCTTGCGCGACGAGCCCCGTCGTCCCCATGCGCAGGAAGCCGAAACCCCAAAACACGAAGTTGAAGAACAGGCCGCCTAGCGCGACGCCGCCAAGATCGGCCGCGCTGCCGAGGTGGCCTGCTACTGCCGTGTCGACGGCGCCGAGGATCGGCTGGGTGAGATTGGCGAGGACGATGGGGAACGCGAGCGTCAGCACGCGTCGATGCCAGCCTCGCTGGTCAGGCAGGGCCTCAGCGCCGCTCAAGCGCGTTCCTGCACGCACACCCACGGCGAGACGACGACCGCCCACAACTCCGGCTTGCGCGCCGAGTAATCGGCTGCGGTTTCTGCCGGCATACGTGCGACGAGGCCCGACGACAGCCATTGCATGACGACCGCCCTGTCGTCGTTGGCGATCGCCTCCGCCACGCTGACGAGGTCGAGGTCACGCGCCACACTCAGCAACTTGCCTTGCGCGAAGAAACGTTCGAGATCCTGCCAGTCGATCTTGGCGGTTTCGCCGAGCAGCTTGGCGTACGTCGAACTGGGGTTGGCGTCTTCGATAGTCATGATGATTGGAAATTCGTTGCGGCAGATACTATAAACGATAGTCTGCCAGCAGACCGGTGGTCGGTTAGCGAACGCCGGATCCGCGGCATTAGTCACATTAATAAGTTGATATCCAGGCTCGTGGCGCCAAAACGTAGACAATAAGCCACATTAAATCAGCAAACATCTGATCTAAGCGTGCGGCGCATTTGTGTTTCAAATCTGTACGTCACATCGAATAAATGCATTGTTGCGTGCGTTTGCACACTAAAGCCGGCGGCTTCGAAAATGCGAAAAGCGCCGAGCTTTAAACCGACGATCGAGGCTCGCAAAATCCCTCGACAGGACCCTGTTGTTCAGCCTGAACGGCCCGCCCAGCAAGACTTTGCGCTGGTTGGTGACTTGTCGTTGCGTGTCATTGAAACATGCAATCTTATGAGCAGCCGCAGATGATTCGGCATCCTCATTCGGTGCTGAAAAGTGATGCGACACATAATCCGTGCGCCGTAGCACATTTTCGCGCTAATTAAGTGATTGCGCCGCCGGAAGCCCGTTGATAGATTGCGATTCGGCGCATGGTAAACCGGTCCTTTGCCGATATGCGCCAAACCCCCGTTAGCCCGGCGCCATGCCGGGCTTTTTTTCGTCCATTGATTTGGCTGGCCGTAGCGGCCTGTCTCAACGTGCGGGAAGTTCTCGAGTCGGATCGATCGAGCGCCCCTGGTACCGCAGTTCGAAATGCAGCATCACGCGATCGTTGTCGGTGCTGCCCATTTCCGCGATCTTCTGCCCTTGCGCGACGCTCTGACCTTCCTTCACGAACAATGCCTGATTGTGCGCATAGGCCGTCAGGTAATCGCCGTTGTGCTTGATGATCAGCAAGTTACCGTAGCCACGCAGACCATTACCGGCATAGACCACGGTGCCGGGCGCCGCGGCGACGACGGGCGTGCCGGCCGCATTGGCGATGTCGATGCCTTTCGAGTTACGGCCGTCAAAGTTGCGGATGACCTGGCCGCTGGTCGGCCAGACGAGCGAAATCGACGGCGCAGCCGCCGCCGAAGGTGCGGATGAAGGCGCGGATGCGGTATCGGTTGTTTCGGCGCTCTCGCGCGGGGCAGTTGCTGCGCTACGCGGCGGCGCGGTGCGGGTGCTCGCTGTGCCGGCGGGCGGTTCGACGCGCAGGACCTGGCCGACTTCGATGGCGTCGGGGTTCGACAGATTGTTCCAGCGCACGATGTTCTGCACGGACTGGCGAGTGCTGCGCGCGATCTTGTACACGGTGTCGCCGCGTTCGACGCGATAAAAGCCGGGGCCGACCGGAGCCGATCCGCACGCCGCGAGCAGCGCAACGAGCGCTGCACATGCAATCCGTCTGATTCCTGGTGCCAACATTGAACCTCGCATGACCTTGCCTCGACGGACCACGGTCCGCCGCGCGGGCAAAACGCCTGATTTTAGCGGGTTTGCCAGCGCAACTGGGGTTTTGCCTGACGAATGACTGACGAAGTCGGCAGCATCCATACCGGCGCCGGCCCAGCACGGCGCCGCCGGTGCGCGCGATTAGCCGCCGAGCGCCTCGACGCCGATACGCAGCGTCGCCGTCTCCGTTTGACCCGGTGCGAGCCAGCGCAGGCCGAGGCCGTTATGGATCGCGTCGGGCAGACCCAGCCAGGGTTCGACGCAGTAGAAGTCGGAGTCCGCGGCTTCCGTCCACGTCGTGACGGCGTACCAGGGAAGCGAGCCGGGCCGGTTCAGGTCGATCGTCACCGCGCGGCCGAGTCCTGGCGCCACGAGGTGCACCGGCGAGGCGGGCGGCGTTGGCTCGAGCACATGGAAGCGGTCGATGATGCTTGCGTCGTCGAGCCTGTATTGCGCTTTGCCGGGTTCGGGCGCACTGATCGAACCGTCCGCGAGCTGATGGCGGCGCTGGCTAGCCGGCAGGTCGAGCGTCGTCTGCGCGCGCTGGGCGTGGGGCAAGGCGAAGTAGAAGTGATGGCCCGTGTACCAGGGGAGCGGATTCGGGCCGGTATTAGTCGCGGCGAGCGTCACGTCGAGCGTATGCGCGTCGGCCAGCCGGTAGACCGCTTCGAAGCGAAAGGCGAACGGGTAGCCGGTACGGGTGGCGTCGGAGTCGACGAGCGTCATCTGCAGGCCGTGCCCGTCGTCGTCGACTTGCGCCGCGAACGGCAGGTCGCGCGCGAAGCCGTGCATCGGCAGATCGCGGACGACGCCTTGAGCGTCGCGCCAACGCCCGATCTGGCCGTCGACACGATGGCGGCCAAGGAAGGGGAAGAGCAGCGGATTGCCGCCGCGCACACGTGCCGGCTCCGCCCAGTTCGCATTTTCCGGCCATACGATGACCGGCTGGCCGCCGACGTGCCACGAGAGCAAACGGCCGCCGGCCCACGGCGCGAAGCGCAGCGTCGAGGCACCGCGGCTGAGGGTGAGGATGTCCTGCTCTGGATGTGCGTTCATGGGCGGGCCTGGCGTGGGTGGAAGAAGGGTGGCGCGGATGCGCCGGACAGAGGCGGATTTTGCGCCGCTTTCTCATGCGTGAAAACCCTTGTCGGGAAAGCGTGGGTGTCGTTGGCGGACAAGAGTCAGCATAATCCGCATGACCGTGCGTTAGCGCACAGAGCATTTTCGCAGGAGACCTCCCCATGGACCTCGCAATGGCAATGAGCATGGCTCTGTTCAGCCTCTTTGTCGGTAGCAGCGCCTATTTCTTCTACAAGATGGCGCGCTGATCGCGCCGCGTTCCGTCCCCCTCGACCGGATTCCCGAGAGCGCGACATGCAGTTTCGCGCCAGGATCCCTGCATTCGCAGCCAACTTTGTTGCGACGCAGTAACTTTTCTGACAAATCCATCTCCAGGCTTGGCGCTGCAATACGGCCCAGGCATAATCGGTGCGCTTTGCCGCACCGGCTCCGCAACGGTCCGGCCCCTTACACCACCATTACGAGGATCCGCGCGTGAGTCTCTGGTTTCTATTCTTCCTGAGCGTGTTGCAAGGCGTCACCGAACTGTTCCCCGTGAGCAGCCTCGGCCATACACTGCTCGTGCCGGCACTGTTCGGCATGCACATCGACAAGCACGCGCCGCAATTGCTGCCGTTCCTCGTCGCATTGCACCTGGGGACCGCAGTTGCGCTGCTCTGGTATTTCCGCGAGCGCTGGGTCGCGTTGATCAGGGGCTTCTTTGCCTCCCTGGGCGGTCGCAAGAACGACGACGGGCACATGATGTGGGCGCTCATCATCGGTACGATTCCGACGGGTATCGTCGGCCTCGTGCTCGAAAAGCGCATCGAAGCCATCTTTCACGATCTGCGCATCGTCGCGGCTGCGTTGATGGTCAATGGCGTGCTGCTCTGGTTCGGCGATCGCCTCCAGCGTGCCCGTGCGCATCGTCCGCCCGAGAAACTCACGTTCCGCCAGGCCTTTCTCGTCGGCCTCGCGCAGATCGGCGCGCTCATTCCCGGCTTTTCGCGCAGCGGCCTCACGATGATCGCCGGCAATGCAGCGGGCCTCACGGCAGAAAAGGCTGCGGAGTTCTCGTTCCTGCTCGGCACGCCGATCATCTTCGCGGCTGGCGTGCTCGAACTGCCTAAGCTGTTTCACGCGCGAGATCAGCTGATGACTGCGGTCGTTGGCGGCGTGCTCACGGGTATTGCGGCCTGGCTGAGCGTGAAGTTCCTGATGAGCTATTTCGAGGGACGCGGGCGCCTCGCATCGTTCGGTGCGTACTGCCTGATCGCGGGCGCGATTTTCCTTGGCTGGTTCGCGTTGCATCAGCAGCCGGTTTGATTTGGGCGCGAAGGCCCTTGGCAAGCGCGATGAGCGAGGCGCGACCGCGTGAGACGATCGCGGTATAATCCAGCCCCGTCTTCGCGAGGCCCGCTTGCGGCCTTGCGCACGTTCACGCGACAGTAGCTCAGCTGGATAGAGCATCGGCCTTCTAAGCCGAGGGTCGGGGGTTCGAGCCCCTCCTGTCGCGCCAGATCAAATAAATAAAAAGCCCGGCCTTCCCCGCCGGGCTTTTTGCTTTATCACACACCACGAATCCAGGCCGATTCAAACCCTCACGCCACGAGCCGCAACGGCACCGGCTCCTCGGCCGCCTGCGCGAGAAACACCATACGGCGGAACTCGTTCGGATTCGAAATGCCGGGAATCGGCGTAGCGATCAAGCCACCGCCGCCCACGACGAGCGAGCCATAGTCGAATATCCGGCCGATCAGGCTTTGCTCGATCCTTACGCTCTCTATCTTCGCTAGCGTCAACTCCACCGTGTGACGACGGACCGCACCGAACCTGGCCACCACGCGCTTGTTGGTCACGGCGAATTCTGTCGTCCACCAGGCGAGTAGCGATGCACCGAACAGTCCCAACCCTGCGGCAAAAAAACTCACCGCTGCGAGCGGCGACGTCCCCATGGTGCCGACGAGCACGCCCCAAACCATGAGCAGGAGGCTGAATGTGATACGCGGCCCCATCGCCCAGAAGCAGGGGTGTCCCTCGCAGACGATCCTTTCGCCTGGTAAGAGAGTCGATTCGACGTATTTCACAATGACCTCCGTCAAGATTTGTTCAGTAATTAATTTGTAAGGTAGTGCATCCTGCGGCGTAGGATCCGTGGTCAAACGTCGCGGCTCGACGCCCGGCGGACGCGCGGAGCGGGCAGGGGCGACGAATTCGCGGCGCAATAAAAAAGGGCAGCCCGAGGGCTGCCCTTCAAACCGGATGAGCAACATCCGGCAATCGATGGTCCGATGGCTTGTCGCGCTTAGAGCTTGACGTCGAGCGCGTTGGTCAGATCGCCCATCGGCTGGGCGCCGTTGCTCTTGAGCGCGGCGTCGCGGTTGGCAAGTCCCGGCAATGTGGGCAGCGAGAAGCGGCGCGTGATGAGGCGCAGGATCGAGGTCGTGTCGTACTGCGTGTGGTCGACGTAGCCCTTTTTCGCGTACGGCGAAATGACGAGCGCCGGAATGCGCGAGCCCGGGCCCCAGCGGTCGCCCTTGGGCGGCGCAACGTGATCCCAGAAGCCGCCGTTTTCGTCGTAGGTGACGACCACGACCATGTTGTTCCACTGCGGGCTCTTCTGCAGATGCGCGATGACGTCCGCGATGTGCTGGTCGCCGCTCGCCACGTCCGTGTAGCCCGCGTGCTCGTTCAGGTTGCCCTGCGGCTTGTAGAACGCCACGGCAGGCAGCGCGCCTGCATCGATCGCCTTGATGAACTCGGTGCCGTCCATGCCGCCGTCGAGCAGGTGCTTCGCACGTGCGTCGGTGCCCGGCGCGTAGTTCGCGAAGTAGTTGAACGGCTGGTGGTGCGGCTGGAAGTTCGGCGCCGTCATGTTCGCGCCGTAGATCACGCCCGACGTGCTGTTCTGCGCCGCGCTCACGGCCGCGCCCCACGCGCCGCCGTACCACGCCCACGTCACGCCCGCGTTCGAAAGCAGATCGCCGATGTTCTGCGCCGTTTGCGCGGGCAGTGTGGAGGCGTTCGACGGGTCGGCCAGGTTCGTGTCACCGCCCGAAGCCGCTGCGTTGCCGCTCGGCTGATACGGCGGCTGCATTGTGTTGACCGCATAGAAGTCCGGCGTCAGATTGCCCGACTTCACGAATTTCGGCGCGCCATCGAGCGCGGACTTCGGCGAGTTCGATGCGAGCGTGAGCGAGACGCCGTCGGCGTCCACGGTCGAGATCGTCGGCTTGGCCGGGTTCGTGTCCGCGTTCGCGTAGTACGGCGTGCACGCGCAGATCAGCCACTGGTGGTTCAGGAACGAGCCGCCGAACGCGCCCATGAAGAAGTTGTCGGCGAGCGTGTATTGCTGGGCGATCTTCCAGAGCGGGAGCTTTTCGGCGCTCGTCGTGTAATGCCCTATCACGAGACCGCCGGAGTCGCCGTAGGCCGCGAACATGTCGTTCTTGCCGCCGTGGATCTGCATCTGGTTCTCGTAAAAGCGGTGATACAGGTCGCGCGTCGTGACTGAGAGCGGCACGTTGTAGCCCTTCGCGTCGTCGATGGCGAACGGCGCATTCGGCATGTTCTCCGTCATCGCCGCGGTCACGACGGGCGTGACGCCCGTTTGCGTGAGACCGTTCCAGACGGTCGGCAGCGTGGCCAGCACGGAGCCGTCGCGATCGAGCTGCTGCGCGCTTTGCGCGCTCACGTTCTGCAGGCCGTTGGCGTTCGGGAAGCTGCTGTACAGGTTGTCGAAGCTGCGGTTTTCCGCGTAGATCACGACGATATTCTTCACCGACGAAAGGCCGGGCTTGCTGCTGTCGTTGCCGCCGCAAGCCGCGACGGCCAATACCGACGCCGCTATCGCGATCGGCGTGGCATAGAACCATTTTCTGTTGATCATTTTTCTCTCTCGCGTTGGGGGCCCGCATGGAGGCCGGCGCGAATGACACCGGCCTTCGGGCGAGGCGCAGTGTCGCAACGGAATTTGACAGCGATATGTAAAAAATTACATTTAGCTTTTTCGCGGCCTTTGTTTGCATGACATCTTACTTACGTCATGTCATTGGAGCGTCACATCGCCGACATACGCTTTCGCGACTTCGATGTGCGGCTGAGCGCATCGGTATTCGCACTGCAGCGGCGCGCCGCCACGCGCGCCGCGCTCAAGCTTCGGGGATCAGGCATGTTGCGTAGATTGGCGCGTCATTCGGCGCGAACGGAAGGTGAGACGCGGGCTCGAGCGCTCGGCGGCGCATGCCGCAACGCGGGCCTCCTCCTCGTGATGGCGGCGGGGCTGTCATTGCTGCTGACGGCATGCGACGGCAGCACGCCCGCTTCCGCAGACGCCGATACGACGACAGGTGCATCCGGCAGCGCCTCGCGTGCGAACGACGCCAATGCGAACGCACGCGCCGTACAGGGCGTGAAGCTCATGAAGATCGCGACGCCTGCACAAGGCGGGCAGACGCGTGCCGAGGTCTATGCGCAGGTGCGCCGCATGACGGCGCTCGGCAAGCAGATGTTCCTCGATCCGTCGCTCTCGGGTTCGGGCAAGATGGCATGCGCGTCGTGCCACAGCCCGGACCACGCGTTCACGCCGCCCAACTCGCTCGACGTGCAGATCGGCGGCCCCGACATGCGACGCCAGGGCATGCGCGCCGTGCCGACGCTCAAGTATCTGCAGGCGGTGCCGGCGTTCGCCGAGCACTATCACGACTCCGATGACGAAGGCGATGAAAGCGTCGATGCCGGTCCGACTGGCGGCCTCACGTGGGACGGCCGCGTCGATCGGGGCTCGGACCAGGCGCGCATCCCGTTGCTCTCGACGTTCGAGATGGCGAGTTCGCCGAAGAAGGTCGCCGAAGCCGTGCGCGCGGCACCCTACGCAGGGGCGTTCAGGGCGGCCTTCGGCGCGCGCGTCCTCGCCGACGACGACGCGACTTTCAAGGCCGTACTGAAGTCACTGGAGACATTCGAGCAGTCACCCGAGGTGTTCTATCCGTACACGAGCAAGTACGACGCGTACCTGGCCGGCAAGGCCACGCTCAGCGCCGCCGAACTGCGCGGGCTGCAGCTTTTCAACGACGAGAAGAAAGGCAATTGCGCGAGCTGCCATATCAGCCAGCGTGCAAAGGACGGCTCGCCGCCACAGTTCAGCGACTTCGGTCTGATCGCCGTGGGCGTGCCGCGCAACCGCACACTTGCCGTGAATCGCGACCGCAAGTTTTTCGATCTCGGCGCATGCGGTCCGGAGCGCACGGACCTCGACCATCGCGCGGAATTTTGCGGGCTCTTCCGCACGCCGACGCTGCGCAACATAGCGCTCAAGAAGTCGTTCTTCCACAACGGCATCTACCATTCGCTGGAAGACGTGCTGCGTTTCTACGCACGGCGCGACACGAATCCGGAAGCGTTCTATCCGGTGGTGAAGGGCCGGGTGCAGAAGTTCGACGACTTGCCGCGACAGTATTGGGTGAATCTCAACACGGATCCGCCGTTCGATCGCAAGCCGGGCGACGAGCCGGTGTTCAGCGACGCCGAAATCAAGGATGTGATTGCGTTTCTCGACACGCTCACCGACGGCTGGCAGCCGGGCGCGCACTGAGCGTGGACTGGGCGCAGCGTCAGATGCCTGCGATCAACAGGCAGGCGCCGGTGAGCACGAGGAAGGACGCGAGCAAGCCGACCGTGCCGATGCGCACCGTGGCGTCCGGCCAGCGCGGCGCGTGCTCGGGATGGAGCGTGAAGTTCGGGCCGCGCGCCTGATGTTTCGGCGTGTGCGTGTAGTGCGCGACGAAAGACATCAAGCCGACGCAGATGAGGGCCAGCAGGACCGCAAAGACCCTCAATGCGATGGCGTAGGTCATGTCAGATAAACCGCATGGGCTGTAAGTGGGCGAGGAAGCTATCGTATTGATCGGCCCTCTCCCTCACCATCGGATCAATCCGAAAAGGACTCGCCCGCCCGCGCCCGTTCGGCCTTGCTGAACGAGCCAAAAAAAGGGCGCGTGTTATGCTTTTCGTCGATGCTTTCAGTCCGCCGAGGAGAACACATAATGTCCAGAATGCCCCGAACCCTTCACTCGCTGAGCGCCCTGGGCGCGGCGCTCATTGTCGCCGTTGGCACGGGTAGCGCGCATGCCGCCAACCTGGGCTTCCTGAACAACACACCCATGTCGTTCATGACCCAGGCGGACTACAACTCGCTCCAGAACGCCGTGCGCGATGCCGTCGAGCACAAGGCCGATGGCGAGAGCGCGTCATGGTCGAACGAAGGCTCGCGCAACGGCACACGCATCACATCGACCATCACGCCGTCGAATACGCAAAAGGAAGGCGCCAAGACGTGCCGCGATACGGAAGTCGTCATCAACGCGAAGGGCCAGTCGATGACACTGCGTCCGCACTTCTGCCGCACGGGCGAAGGCGCCTGGGTTTTCCAGAAGCAGCACTGAGCGCGCGGTGAACGGCAAGATCGTTTCGTGCGGCATTGTGCTGCTCGATCCTGAAGGCCGCGTGCTGCTTGCGCACGCTACCGGCACGAATCACTGGGACATTCCGAAAGGGCAGGGCGACCCCGGCGAGACCGAATCGCAGAGCGCGTGCCGCGAGATGGTCGAGGAGACCGGCATCGAAATCGCGGCGTCGCGCCTCGTCGATCTCGGGCGCTACCTGTACCGGCGCGACAAGGATCTGCATCTCTTTGCCGCGCGCGCGAGCGCCGATGAACTCGATCTTTCGCGTTGCGTTTGCGTATCGCTCTTTCCGCGACGCGAGGACGGCGTGATGATTCCGGAAATGGACGCCTGGCGCTGGACCGTACCCGTTGAAGTGGATCGCTACGCGAGCCGCAGTCTCGCGCGGCTCTTTAGCACGTCGCTCTCGCTCGCGGATCTGCATCGCAGACTTTGAGCCGCTCCCGCCAGCCGCCGCCAAATGAAAAAAGCCCGCACGAATCCGAGCGGGCTTTCTGTTTGCGGGCCAGGCGCGGCGCGAGCCTTACTTGCCCCAGCTGTCGCGCAAACCGACGATGCGGTTGAATACCGGCGCACCCGGCTTCGAATCGTAGCGGTCGGCGACGAAGTAGCCATGGCGCTCGAACTGATAGCGGTCTTCCGGCGCGGCGTCGCGTGCGCCCGGTTCCAGATACGCTTGCACCACGCGCTTCGAATCCGGATTGAGCGCTTCGAGGAAGTCGCGGCCGCCCGCGTCGGGCTGCTCTTCGCGGAACAGGCGATCGTAGAGGCGCACTTCCGCCGGGCATGCATGCGCT
The DNA here is from genome assembly GCF_001718195.1 of Paraburkholderia nodosa. Taxonomy (GTDB): domain Bacteria; phylum Pseudomonadota; class Gammaproteobacteria; order Burkholderiales; family Burkholderiaceae; genus Paraburkholderia; species Paraburkholderia nodosa_A. The sequence continues at coordinate 56,570 of NZ_MCNV01000034.1, read as the reverse complement.
GCGCTGACCCAGTGAATGTTGCCCTTGACCTTGTAGTTGTTCGCGCCTTCCGTGCCCGACTTGCTGTCCGGGAAGTAGTTGCAGTGCACGGCGATCACGTTGCCGTTCTCGTCCTTGTCCGCGCCCGTGCATTCGATCACGAAGCCATAGCGCAGACGCACCTTGTTGCCCGGGAACAGGCGGAAATAGCCCTTCGGCGGCGTTTCGTTGAAGTCTTCGCGCTCGATCCACAACTCGCGCGAGATCGGGAACGTGCGCAGGCCTCGCTCCGGATGATGCGGATGCACGGGGGCCGTGCAGTCTTCGCTCTGGCCTTCCGGATAGTTGTCGATGATGAGCTTGAGCGGGTCGAGCACGGCGGCGGTGCGCGGCGCCTTGTCGTCGAGGTCGTCGCGCAGCGCGCCTTCGAACACGCTCATGTCGATCCACGAATCGACCTTCGTCACGCCGATGCGCTCGCAGAACAACTGGATCGCTTCGGGCGTGAAGCCGCGGCGGCGCACGCCGACGATGGTCGGCATACGCGGGTCGTCCCAGCCTTCCACGTGGCCTTCGGTTACCAGTTGCAGCAGCTTGCGCTTGCTCGTGATCGCGTAGGTGAGGTTCAGGCGCGAAAACTCGATTTGCTGCGGCAGCGGGCGCGTGAACACGCCGGCGTCGGCCAGTTCATTGAGCACCCAGTCATACAGCGGGCGATGGTCTTCGAACTCGAGCGTGCACAGCGAATGCGTGATGTTTTCCAGCGCGTCCGAGATGCAGTGCGTGTAGTCGTACATCGGGTACACGCACCACTTGTCGCCGGTGCGGTAATGATGCGCGAAGCGGATGCGGTAGATCACCGGATCGCGCATATTGAAGTTCGGCGACGCCATGTCGATCTTCGCGCGCAGCACATGGGCGCCTTCCTCGAATTCGCCCGCCTTCATGCGGCGGAAGAGGTCGAGGTTTTCGTCGACGGAGCGATCGCGGAATGGCGAGTTCTTGCCGGCTTCGGTGGCGGAGCCGCGGTTCGCGCGCATCTCTTCCGGCGACTGGCTGTCCACGTACGCCTTGCCGCGCTGGATCAGCAGTTCGGCGAACTCGTAAAGCTTGTCGTAGTAGTCGCTCGCGTAGAAGAGGTATTCCTGATCTTCTTTCTTCCACTCGAAGCCGAGCCATTCGACGGCGTCGATGATCGAGTTGACGTATTCGACATCTTCCTTCTCCGGGTTCGTGTCGTCGAAGCGCAGGTGGCACACGCCGCCGTAGCTTTTCGCGACGCCGAAGTTCAGGCAGATGCTCTTGGCGTGGCCGATGTGAAGGTAGCCATTCGGCTCCGGCGGGAAGCGCGTTTCGACGCGCTGCGCCCACTTGCCCGAGCGGTTGTCGTCGTCGATGATGTTGCGGATGAAATTGGATGCCGCAGGCGCGTCCGTGCGGTCGGCGTCTTTACGTTCGGTATTCATGCGAAAAGGGAGTCGTTCGAGGGCGCCCGTCAAAAGGATCAAAGCGCGTAACTGGGCACCCGATGGTGTCTTCCATTCTACCTGACGCGACCCGCCGTGCCAGTCCCGGTGCCGGATCGTCGCGCGGACTACAACAAGCGAGGGGAAAACGTGACGATGAGCGAAACGGCTGTGCTGGTGCTGCCGGGCTACATGGATTCGGGGCCGGGGCACTGGCAGACGCGCTGGGAAGCCGCGCACGCGGGCTTTGCACGGGTGCAGATGCCCGACTGGATGCACCCGGACTGCGAGGCATGGTGCGCGGCGCTGGATGCCGCCGTCCAGCGTGCGCCGGCTGGCGTGCGCTTCGCCGCTCACAGCCTCGGCTGCCTGAGCGTGGCGCACTGGGTCGCGCATCACGCGAGCGCGGCGACGCGCGCGAAGGTGGCCGGCGCGCTGCTGGTGGCGCTCCCCGATCCGCACGGTCCCGAATTTCCGCGCGACGCGCGGGGCTTCGATCCGGTTCCGCTCACGGCGCTGCCGTTTGCGAGCGTCGTCGTCGCCAGCAGCGACGATCCGTATGGCGGTGTGGCGTTTTCGCAGCGCTGCGCGCAGGCGTGGGGCAGCCGCTGGATCGAGATCGGCGCGCGCGGGCACATCAATGCGGACAGCGGGCTCGACGACTGGCCGCAAGGGCTGGCGTGGCTGATGTCGATGGGGAAAGAGGGCGGCTGAGCGGCCGCCCCGGGGGCCTTGCGGTTACACCACGCCCTTGCCGCGCAGCGCCGCCACGTGTTCCTCGCCGTAGCCGAGCACTTCGCGCAGTACCGCATCGGTATGCTCGCCGAGCGTGGGCGGATGGCTCGCCACGCGCGGCGGCGTTTCGCTCATGCGGATGGGGTTGCCCACCAGCCGCGCCGTGCCGCCCGAAGGGTGGGGCACGTCCACCTGCAGCCCGCGCGCGATCACCTGCTCGTTCTCGAACACTTCCGCGAGGTTGTTGATCGGCCCGCACGGCACGCCTGCCGCTTCGAGCGCGCCGATCCAGTCGGCTTTCGTGCGCGTGCGGATCAGGTCGGCGACGATCGGCACGAGCGTGTCGCGATGGCGCACGCGCGCCGGATTGGTCGCGAAGCGCTCGTCGTCGGCCAGCGCGGGCTGGCCCGCCACCTCGACGAACTTGCGGAACTGCCCGTCGTTGCCGACGGCGAGGATGATCCAGCTATCGGCCGTCTGGAAGGCCTGATAGGGCACGATGTTGGGATGCGCGTTGCCCCAGCGCGCGGGCGGATTGCCGCTCGCCAGGTAGTTCGAATTCATGTTCGCGAGCATCGCCACTTGCACGTCGAGCAGCGCCATGTCGATGTACTGGCCCACGCCCGTGCGGTCGCGGTGCGCGAGTGCCGTGAGCACGGCAATGGTCGAATACATGCCGGTCATGAGGTCGGCGATCGCGACGCCGGCCTTTTGGGGGCCACCGCCCGGCAGCGCGTCACGCTCGCCGGTGATGCTCATGAAGCCGCCCATGCCCTGCACGATGAAGTCGTAGCCCGCGCGCGAGGCGTAGGGCCCGGTCTGGCCGAAGCCGGTGACCGAGCAGTAGACAAGGTCGGGCTTGACCTCGCGTAGCGACGCGTAGTCGAGGCCGTATTTCTTCAACTGGCCCGCCTTGTAGTTCTCCAGCACGACATCGCTTTGCGCAGCCAGCTCGCGCACGATGCGCTGCCCCTCGGGCGTGGCGATATCCACCGTGACCGAGCGCTTGTTGCGGTTCGCGGCGAGGTAGTAGGCGGCCTCGGCGGTGTCCGCGCCATCGGGCGTCTTCAGGTACGGAGGGCCCCAGTGGCGGGTGTCGTCGCCGGCGCCGGGGCGCTCCACCTTGATCACGTCGGCGCCGAAGTCGGCGAGAGTCTGTGCACACCACGGTCCGGCGAGGACGCGGGTGAGATCGAGTACGCGGATATGGCTGAGTGCGCCCATGCTGTGTCTTCCAATGTCGTTCTAAGGCGGGCCGCGAGCGCGCGTGGTGCGCTGGCCGATGCCGCCCATAGTAAGCGAAAAGGCGCGGCATACGCCAATATTCGGTACAAAGTTCCGCACTGCGGAACAAAATCGATCGACGCATCGTGCTGCCTCGGGCCCTGTCGCGCCCATGCAAACCACGCCGGACGCGCCGCCGCGAGCGCGCGACGATCCCGTATAATCGTTCGATTCAGCACCGGGGTTTTCGCGAGTAATGTGGGCTCCGGGCGCGACCACGACAAAGATTCAGCACCGTACGCCCCAGGAAGGACCCAACGCACGCCATGAAAGCCGCCGACATCCGCGAGAAATTCCTCAAGTTCTTCGAATCGAAGGGCCACACGATCGTGCGCTCGTCGAGCCTCGTGCCGGGCAACGACCCCACACTGCTCTTCACCAACTCGGGCATGGTGCAGTTCAAGGACGTGTTCCTCGGCACCGAAAAGCGCCCGTACTCGCGCGCCACGACCGCGCAGCGCAGCGTGCGCGCAGGCGGCAAGCACAACGACCTCGAGAACGTCGGCTACACGGCGCGTCACCACACGTTCTTCGAGATGCTCGGCAACTTCTCGTTCGGCGACTACTTCAAGCGCGACGCGATCCACTACTGCTGGGAGCTGCTGACCAAGGTCTACGCGCTGCCGGCGGACAAGCTAACGGTCACCGTCTACAAGGAAGACGACGAAGCGTTCGACATCTGGGCGAAGGAAATCGGCGTGCCGGTGGAGCGCATCATCCGCATCGGCGACAACAAGGGCGCGCGCTACGCCTCGGACAACTTCTGGCAGATGGCCGACACCGGCCCCTGCGGTCCGTGCTCGGAAGTGTTCTACGACCACGGCCCGGAAATCTGGGGTGGCCCCCCGGGATCGCCTGAAGAAGACGGCGACCGCTTCATCGAGATCTGGAATCTCGTGTTCATGCAGTTCAACCGCGATGCCCAGGGCAACATGACGCCGCTGCCCAAGCAGTGCGTCGACACGGGCATGGGCCTCGAACGTCTCGCCGCGGTGCTGCAGCACGTGCACAGCAACTACGAGATCGACCTGTTCCAGAATCTCATCAAGGCGGCTTCGCGCGAAACGAATACGCCCGACCTCACAAACAACTCGCTGAAGGTCATTGCCGACCATATCCGCGCGTGCTCGTTCCTGATCGTCGACGGCGTGATTCCCGGCAACGAAGGCCGCGGCTACGTGCTGCGCCGTATCGTGCGCCGCGCGATCCGCCACGGCTACAAGCTCGGCCAGAAGAGCGCGTTCTTCCACAAGCTGGTGGCGGATCTCGTCGCGGAAATGGGCGCTGCCTACCCGGAACTCGCCGAAGCGCAGCAGCGCGTGACGGACGTGCTGCGCCAGGAAGAAGAGCGCTTCTTCGAGACCATCGAGCACGGCATGTCGATTCTCGAAGCCGAACTCGCCGACCTCGAAGCCAAGGGCGGCAAGACGCTCTCGGGCGAACTCGCATTCAAGCTGCACGACACCTACGGCTTTCCGCTCGACCTCACGGCCGACGTTTGCCGCGAGCGCAACGTCACGGTCGACGAACCGGCGTTCGACGAAGCGATGGCGCGTCAGCGCGAGCAGGCGCGCGCGGCAGGCAAGTTCAAGATGACGCAGGGCCTCGAATACTCGGGCGCGAAGACGACGTTCCACGGCTACGAGGAAATCGCGTTCGACGACGCGAAGGTCGTCGCGCTCTATGTGGACGGCGCATCGGTCACCGAAGTGAAGACGGGCCAGGACGCCGTGGTCGTGCTCGACCACACGCCGTTCTACGCGGAATCGGGCGGCCAGGTGGGCGACCAGGGCGTGATCTCGAACGCGAGCATCCGTTTCGCCGTGGCCGACACGCTGAAGGTTCAGGCCGACGTGAGCGGCCACCACGGCACGTTGGAACAGGGCACGCTCAAGGTTGGCGACGTCGTGAAGGCGGAAATCGACGCCATCCTGCGCGCCCGCACGGCGCGCAACCACTCGGCCACGCACCTGATGCACAAGGCGCTGCGCGAAGTGCTCGGTTCGCACGTGCAGCAGAAGGGCTCGCTCGTCGATGCAGATAAAACCCGCTTCGACTTCGCGCACAATGCGCCGATGACGGACGACGAAATCCGCCGTGTCGAGCAGATCGTCAACGCGGAAGTGCTCGCGAATGCGCCCGGCATCGTGCGCGTGATGTCCTACGACGACGCAGTGAAGGGCGGCGCGATGGCGCTGTTCGGCGAGAAGTACGGCGACGAAGTGCGCGTGCTCGACCTCGGGTTCTCGCGCGAGCTGTGCGGCGGCACGCACGTCACGCGCAGCGGCGACATCGGCTTCTTCAAGATCGTGATGGAAGGCGGCGTGGCCGCGGGCATCCGCCGCGTGGAAGCGATCACGGGCGACAACGCCGTGCGCTTCGTGCAGGAGCTCGACGCGCGCGTGAATGCGGCAGCCGCGGCGCTCAAGGCGCAACCTTCGGAACTGACGCAGCGTATCGCGCAGGTGCAGGACCAGGTGAAGTTGCTCGAGAAGGAACTGGGCGCGCTGAAGTCGAAGCTTGCTTCGAGCCAGGGCGACGAACTCGTGGGGCAGGCCATCGAAGTGAACGGTGTGCACGTGCTGGCCGCGACGCTCGATGGCGCCGATTCGAAGACGCTGCGCGAGACCGTGGACAAGCTCAAGGACAAGCTCAAGAGCGCAGCCATCGTGCTGGCGGCTGTCGAGGGCGGCAAGGTCAGCCTGATCGCGGGCGTGACCGCCGAGGCGAGCAAGAAGGTCAAGGCCGGCGAGCTCGTGAACTTCGTTGCCCAGCAGGTCGGCGGCAAGGGCGGCGGCCGTCCCGACATGGCGCAGGCAGGCGGCACCGAGCCGGCCAATCTGCCGGCCGCGCTCGCGGGCGTGAAGGGCTGGGTCGAAGCGAAGCTGTAATACGACGCGTCGCGGCGTGAACGCCGCTTTGCGACGAAGAAGGGCTGTCCGTGAGGGCAGCCCTTTTTGTTTCCGCGCGGCTTATACGTGAAGGCCTGCGGGCGTAACTGCCGCTTCGGCTGCCAATGGCGCCGCCATGCTGCCCGTGCGTTGCGCATCCTCCAGCAGCGCTTCCTTCAACGCACCAAGCGCAGGCGAATAGTGGCCACGCCGCCAGGCGAGCAGCGTCTCGATCTGACCGAGCTTGCCAAGCGAATGAATCGTGACGTCGTCGGCGCTGCGTGGCAGTTCGAGCACCGAGCGCGGCGCGACGGCCACACCCGCGCCTGCCGCCACGCACGCAATGATCGCGTGATACGAGCCCAACTCCAGCACGCGGGACGGCCGGATGCCATGCTCCACATACCAGCGCTCGACATAGGCCCGATACGCGCAGCTGCGTTCGAACGCGACGAGCGTGGAGAGCGCGATATCGCCGGGCTGTCGGATCGGCCGGTGGCCGCGCGGCGTGATCATCACGAGTTCTTCGCGATAGACCGGCACGTGCTCGAATACCTCGGGGTCCGGCACCCCGTCGAGCGGCGTGGCGATCAGCGCCGCATCGATTGCGTATTCGCGCAGGCGCTCGATCATCGTGCCGGTCGTGCCCGTTTCCAGTTCGAGCGTGACCTCGGGCCACGTCTGGTGATAGCGCGCGAGCAGGCCGGGCAGACGGCTTGCTGCAGCGCTCTCCATGGTGCCCAGCCGCAGGCGTCCCGCCGGGCGACCGGCCTTGAGCGCATGGCGCGCCTCGTCCGCGAGCGCGAGCAGGCGCTCGGCGTAGGGCAGCAGGGTTTCGCCAGCGGGCGTGAGAATGAGGCGGCGGCCCTCGCGCGTGAAGAGCGGCGTGCCGAGTTGATCTTCGAGCTGCTTGATGCGCGTGGTCACGTTGGACTGCACGCGGTTGAGCTTGGCGGCGGCCCGCGTCACGCCGTTTTCCCGCACCACCGCCCGGAAAATCGCCAGTTCGGCGAGGTCCATAGTTCTCTCCTTGGAATGCATCGATTCATGATAATTCATTTTTCGTGAACGGTAGAATCGCCTACGATGGTAGGCAGTTGCTTAATCTGCTGATCTCATGAACGACTACGTCCCCGGCACCGTCCACGTTTCCGAAGCCCGCCCGCATGCCGGTCGGCGCGCGGCGTTGGCCTGCATGGTGAGCCTCGCCGTCGCGCTGGGTGTCGGGCGCTTCGCCTTCACGCCGCTCCTGCCGCTGATGCTGCACGGCGGCGCGCTCGACCTGCGTCACGGCGGCTGGCTCGCGTCGCTGAACTACGCGGGCTACTTCGTGGGCGCGATCAGCTGCGTCGCGCTGCGCATGGCCCCCGCGAAGATCGTGCGCGCGGGCCTCGTGGTCACGGTGCTCCTCACGCTCGCGATGGGCCTCACGCAGCAGTTCTGGATCTGGGCCGTGGTGCGCTTCGTGGCGGGCGCGGTGAGCGCGTGGACCTTCGTATTCGCCTCGCAGTGGGGCCTGCGGCGGCTCGCGCAGCTCGGCGCGAACGAGTGGGGCGGTGTGATCTACACCGGTCCCGGCGTCGGCATCATTGCGACCGGGCTGTTCGTGAGCGCGGCCGGCGGTCTCGGCGCGCGCACGGGCTGGATCGGCTTCGGGCTGATCAGCGCGCTGCTCGCCGCCGTCGTCTGGTCGACGTTTGGAGCAGACATGCGCGCGCTGGCGCCGCGTCCCGCCGCGCGTGCCTCGGCAAGCGTCGCGCACGCGCAGCGCGAAGGGCGCCGTGCCGACGCCTTCTGGCTCGTGCTGCTCTACGGCGTGCCGGGTTTCGGCTACATCATCACGGCGACGTTCCTGCCCGTGATCGCGCGCCATGCGCTGCCCGGCTCGGCCTGGCCCGACCTGTTCTGGCCGATGCTCGGCGCCGCGCTGATCGCCGGCGCGCTGCTGGCTGCGCGCCTCCCGCTCCACTGGGACAACCGCCTGATGCTGGCGGGCGCCTACGTGCTGCAGGCCGTGGGCATCGCGCTCGGCATCGTCTGGCCCAACGCCGCGGGCTTCTCGTTCGGCAGCGTGTTGATCGGACTGCCGTTCACGGCGATCACGCTCTTCGCGATGCGCGAGGCGCGCCTGCTGCGCGGCGAGCATGCCGCCGCGCTGATGGGCTATGCGACGGCCGCCTACGGCGTCGGGCAGATCGCGGGGCCGCTCGTGGCCGCGCCGCTTGCGGCTTCCACAGGCTCGTTCTCGCCTTCGCTCTGGCTCGCGGCGGGTGCGCTCGTGGCCGGCGCAATCGGGCTCGTCTGGCGGGCCTGGCACACGCGCGAGGCCGCACGCGGACGCTGATAGCACACTAGAATGGACGCTTTCGCGGGCGCCGCGAGCGTGTCCACCGGGCCGCGCGGCTGGTTCCCAGCGCCATCGACCCTGCCTTTTCCCCATGAGCGAATACCAGTTTTGCCCGCGCTGCGCCACGCGTCTGACCGAGCGCGCCGATCCCGCCCACGAAGGCGGCCGCGTGCGTCTCGCTTGCCCGGACCACGCCTGCGGCTACGTCCACTGGAACAATCCGCTGCCCGTCGTGGCGGCGATCGTCGAGTACGAGGGCCGCATTTTGCTGGCCCGTAACGCGGCCTGGCCCGAAGGCATGTTCGCGCTCATCACCGGCTTTCTCGAAAACGGCGAGACGCCCGAGGAGGGCATCGCGCGCGAAGTGCACGAGGAAACCGCGCTGCGCGCCGAGAGCGTCGAACTGATTGGCGTGTACGAGTTCATCCGCAAGAACGAACTCATCATCGCGTATCACGTGAAGGCGTCGGGCACGATCGCGCTCTCGCCGGAACTGCTCGAATACCGCCTCGTCGAGCCCGCGAAGCTGCGGCCGTGGCGCGCGGGGACGGGCCAGGCGCTCGGCGAATGGATGCGCCGGCGCGGCCTGCCGTTCGACTTCGTCGAGCGTCCCGGCCAGTGATGGCCGCGCGCCGAGCGACGCTTTCCCGCCCCGCCTTCCCTGGATCTCTTCGATGAACCGACCCGTTACCGTCGCCCGCTCCGGGTATCGTCATTTCCTGCCGATCGGCACGCGCTGGATGGACAACGATGTCTACGGCCACGTGAACAACGTCGTCTACTACAGCTACTTCGACACCGTGGTGAACGAGTATCTGATTCGCGCGGGCGCGCTCGACATCGAGCACGGCACGACCATCGGGCTCGTCATCGAAACACAGTGCAATTACTTCGCGCCGCTCGTGTTTCCGGAGCGCGTGGAGGCGGGGCTGCGCGTTGCGCGTCTCGGATCGTCGAGCGTGCGCTACGAGGTCGGGCTCTTTCGCGAAGGCGAGGACGCGCCCGCGGCGCAGGGGCATTTCGTGCACGTCTACGTCGATCGCGCGACGCGCCGGCCCGTGAGCGCGTTGCCCGATGCGCTGCGCGCGGCGCTCGAGCCGCTCGTCGTCGGCTAGACGCGGTCGGCTAGACGCGGTCGGCCAGACGCGGTCGGCTAGACGCGCCTCGGCGCCTCAACGCGCCACGCTTACGCGTTCGAGCGCCGTCATCGGGCCGAGCTGTGCGAGCGTTTGCAACTGCGCCGCATTGCGCACGAAGAACGAGCCGGCAAAGCCGAGCGAGTTGACCGAAATCCCTTCGACACATTCCGTCGTGCGGGGCACCACCAGCATCCACCGGCGTGTAACGAGCAGGTTGTACGGCGCGCCCTGATGCGCGACGCCGCCCACGTCGATCGTGGGCACGCCCGCCGCGTCCAGCAGCGCGCGATAGCAGCCGAGTGCGACCTGCGCGGCATCTTCCGCCGTGCCGATACTCGGGCCGAGATCGAGGCGCGCGAACGCATGGCGAAACGCGAGCCCCGGCACGATCGCGATGGGACGCGCCCCGTGGACCGCCTGCGCGCCGCCGAGCAGCGCTTCGAGCGGCGCGGCGTGAGGCCCATCGCCTGCGAGCGGCAGCGGCACCATCTGCAAATGCTTGTGCGGCTGGCTCGCACCCGCTACCGCACCACCGTTGTAGAACCCGAGTCCGTCGATCTCGCGCAGCACCGCGATCAGCGCGGTGAAGTCCGCCGCGTCGAGCAGCGCTTCCTGTGGCTCGTAGCGGCGCGTCACGATCAGCAGATGCCGGTCGATCACATTGAACTTGTTGAGCAGCGCGATATGGGTGGGCGAGAGGTCGCCGACGAACAGATCGGACTCGTAAGGCAGGAACGGATTGCGCGGGGGCTGCGAAGCGGACGCAATCGAAGTCTGCGGCGTGAGCCGCGCCGCCTCCTTGCGCGCGAGGTTCTCGGCCACGCGCACGGAGAAACGCATGCCGCCATCGTCGATGAAGGTATGCGCCGTCTCGATGGGATGGAGCGCGCCGCACGCGAGCGCGTGTGCCGTCTGCCGCTCGATCGCCGCGCGCAGCGTCGTCATCGGCGCTCAGGCCTTGTAGCCGATGGCGCGCAACAGGTCCTTGCGCCAGCGCACGTCGTCCTCGGCCTCGACGCCCAGCGGCGGCATGCCGTCCACCACGCCGACGATGCCGCGTCCCTGATCCGTTTCGGCGATCAGCACCTGCGTGGGGTTCGCGGTGGCGCAGAAGATGCGGCAGACCTCGGGCACGGCCTTGATCGTATTGAGCACGTTGACAGGGAAGAAGCCGTCGCCGAGAAAGACGATGAAGCAATGCCCTGCGGCAATGCGCAGCGCGTTCTGCGTCGCCATCTCGATGAGTGCGTCCTGCGTGCCCGAGCGCCGCACGAGCCGCTTGCCCGACGCCTCGCAGAACGCGAGGCCGAACTGGATGCCTGGCACCGTGCCGTAGAGCGCCTCGTGCAGATCCTCGACGGATTTGATGAAGTGGGTCTGGCCAAGGATGAAGTTGGTGGCTTCAGGTTTTTCGATCTCTACCGTGGACAGTTGCATGGCGAACCTCGTGCGCGGGCGTCTCGAAAGCGCCGCCTTGCGCCGGGCCCCAGGGGCTGGCTGGCGGACGGGAGGCGGCGGCCAACCACAAGCCTAGTACGAAGTCGCGGCGAGGCAAAGCGTGTGCAAGCGCACAACGAACAACGGCCGGAGCCCCGAGGGGCGTCCGGCCGTTTTGCAGAGCGATGCGCGCGCCGCTGCGCTTAGGCAATTTTCTTCGCGCGCTTGCCTTCCACGTCGGGCAGCAACACGGTGAGGATGCCGATGAGCGGCAGGAACGAGCAAACCTTGTAGACGAAGCCGATGCTGGTCGCATCCGCCAACTGGCCGAGCACCGCCGCGCCGATGCCGCCCAAGCCGAACGCGAAGCCGAAGAAAAGACCCGCGACCATGCCCACCTTGCCCGGAATCAGCTCCTGCGCATAGACGAGGATGGCCGAGAACGCCGAGGCCAACACCACGCCGATGATCACCGTGAGCACGCCGGTCCAGAACAGGTTGGCGTAGGGCAGCAGCAGCGTGAACGGCGCCACGCCGAGAATCGAGACCCAGATCACGTACTTGCGGCCGATGCGGTCACCCACCGGGCCGCCAATGATCGTGCCGGCGGCAACCGCGGCGAGGAACACGAACAGATGGATCTGCGCGGCCTGCACGGAGAGGTGGAAGCGGTCGATCAGATAGAACGTGAAGTAGCTGTTGATGCTCGCGAGATAGAAGTACTTCGAGAACACGAGCAGCACGAGCACGCCGATGGCGCCCGCGACGCGTCCACGCGAGAGCGCGACATGCGCCACCTCGGCGCGCTTTTTCTTCATCGCGGGATGGGCTTTGTACCAGCGGCCGATCTGCGTGAGCACGATCATGCCGACGAGCGTCGCCGCCGAGAACCACGCGATGCTGCGTTGGCCGTGCGGAATGACGATCGCGGCGGCGAGCAGCGGCCCGAGCGACGTGCCCGCGTTGCCGCCCACCTGGAAGAGCGACTGCGCGAGACCGTGACGCCCGCCCGACGCCATGCGCGCCACGCGCGACGATTCCGGATGGAACACCGACGAGCCGCAGCCCACCAGCGCGGCCGCCACGAGCAGCACGCCGAAGGTCGGCGCGACCGACATCAGCAGCAGGCCGCACAGCGTGAAGCCCATGCCGACGGGCAGCGAGTACGGCAGGGGCCGCTTGTCGGTGAAGAAGCCCACCAGCGGCTGCAGCATCGACGCCGTGATCTGGTAAGTGAGGGTGATGAGGCCGATCTGCGTGAACGACAGCGAGAAGTTGTCCTTGAGCATCGGGTAGATGGCGAGGATCAACGACTGGATCATGTCGTTGAGCAGGTGCGAGAAGCTGATCGCACCCAGCACCGAGTAGACGGTGCGTTGCACCGCGGCCGCGGGGGCGGAAGCGGCCGCGGACGAACCCGCGGCAGCGCCCGGCAGGGCGCGCTTGTCGAGACTGGTTTCCATGTTGTCGGTAGCAGCAGAGAGTATTCAGCGGGCACCACGCCAGACGGGCAGCGGCGACGGCATGAAAGGACATGTATAAGAGTTATGAGCGCAGTGTAATGTGTCTTGCTCGAACTGTACGGACAAGATTTGTCGAGAATCGGACATCGGCGGCGCACCGTTAGCCTGCGGCCCAATGCCGCAAGAGGCTGTTACGAATACTCGAAATTGATGCGGGATTTTTGGCATCTCATTTTGGCCGTGTATAAACCGCCGATATGCGCGCCCACGAGGTGCGCAAAACGGGGCTGGAGTACGGGTCGCACCGCGCGCGCGAAGGCGTTAAAGAATGCGCGGTGGTGTGCCGTAGACCGGGGTTGAGGCGTAGCGCAAATCAAGAACGATGGCGCTGAGCCTGACAACAATGCTGGGGACCAAAATGAAAGCAGTATCGCAAGGCGGCGGGCACGCAGGGTTCGTGCCGCAGGATCCGGCAGGCAGCGCGGCGCACGCGCAGCAACGCAAAACGGGACGCGCCGGCGCGGCGACGCGCCGCTCGCGGCTTTCCGTGAAGGCCACACTGCGTCTCGCCTTCGCGCTGGTGCTGATCGGCACGCTCGCCATCGGCGCCATTTCGCTCGCGCAAATCAGCCGCCTGAACGGCTCGACGCAATCGATCTACGAACAGGGCTACGTCGCGAGCCGCGCCGCCGAGGAAGCGCGCGGCCACGTGCTGCGCGCGAGCCGCGCGCAGAAGATGCTGCTCACCGCGACCACGGCGCGCGAGCGCGACGAACTAGGCCAGGACATCGACAAGGATCTCGGTGCGCTGGAGCGCGGCATAAGCCAGCTGCAGCAATACGCGCAGGAGCAGGGCGGCGACGCGCTCGCCCTGCAAAAGAAGCTCGCGGATGCGACCACGGCGTGGAGCGGCCATCTGCGCGACTTCGTGACGCTCGTGAAGCAGCAGCCGCTCGATCTCTCGCAGATGAGCTGGCAGGTGGGCACGCAGGACGTCTCGCTGCTCGTGGAGACCGGCAAGCTCGAAACGCTCGTCAACGACCTCGTCGCGCAGCGCGGGACGGCCGCGAAGGCGACCATCGAAAAGGCCGAGTTCATCTTCAAGTCGTCGTTCGTGATGATGGCCGTGGCGACCGTGGCCATGTTCGTGCTCGCGTTCTTCGTGAGCGAATGGGTCGTGCGTCGCATCGCGCGGCAACTGGGTGGCGAGCCCGCGCATGCCAAGGCCATCGCGGCCCGGATCGCGGCCGGCGATCTCGCGCAGCCCGTCACGGTTCACGCACGCGACGCGGCGAGCATGCTGGGCGCGCTGCGCGACATGCAGAAGGGTCTCTCGACCACGGTGGCCGAAATCGCCGCGAGCGCCGAGGCGATTGCCTCGGCCTCGGGCGAAATCTCGACCGGCAATCTCGATCTGTCGCGCCGCACCGAAGAACAGGCCATGGCGCTCGAGCGCACGGCGAGCAGCATGGAGCAGCTCACGTCCACGGTGCGTCTGAATGCCGAAAACGCCGAACAGGCCAGCACGCTCGCGGGCAATGCCTCGGCAATCGCGGAGAAGGGCGGCTCGGTGGTCGGGCGCGTGGTCGCGACGATGCAGGAGATCAACGACAGCGCGAAGAGTATCGCGGACATCATTGGCGTGATCGAGGGCATTGCGTTCCAGACCAACATCCTCGCGCTCAACGCCGCCGTGGAAGCGGCGCGCGCGGGCGAGGAAGGGCGCGGCTTCGCCGTGGTGGCGGGCGAGGTGCGCAGCCTCGCGCAGCGCAGCGCGGCGGCGGCCAAGGAGATCAAGACGCTGATCGGCGCATCGGTCGAGCGCGTATCGAATGGCTCGACGCTGGCGCAGGACGCGGGCTCGACGATGGACGAGGTCGTGAAGGCCGTGCGGCGCGTGAACGACATCATCGGCGAAATTTCTGCGGCTTCGCGCGAGCAGCGCTCGGGCATCGAGGAAATCAGTCGCGCAGTCACGCAGATGGACGCCGGCACGCAGCAGAACGCGGCGCTCGTGGAAGAGGCGACTGCGGCTGCGCAATCGCTCGACGATCAGGCGAAGGTGCTCAAGCGGCTGGTGGGGAAATTCCGGCTGGCTTGACCCCGTTGCGGTTCGTTGCTCGTTGCGGGCACGCGTGAAAAACGCCGCGTGGTTTCACACGCGGCGTTTTTTATGGACGCGTCACTTCGCGTCGCGCTCGATGATCCACGCGTGCGCCGGGTCGTTGTGGAAGTGCCATTCGCGCGTGGGGCCCGCCATCACGTTCAGGTAGTACGAGTCGTAGCCATACGGGACGACGACCGGGTGATAGCCGCGCGGCACCATCACGACGTCGTGATTTTCCACGGCCATCGTTTCGTCCAGATCGCGCGCGTCGGTGTACACGCGCTGGAACGCGAAACCCTGCTGCGGATTGAGCCGGTGATAGTAGGTTTCTTCGAGCGCGCTTTCGTGCGGCAAGCGGTCGGCGTCGTGCTTGTGCGGCGGGTAGCTCGACGAATGGCCCGAAGGCGTGCGCACCTCGACCACGAGCAGCGATTCAGCGGGCGCGTCTTGCGGCAGGATATCGCAGACGTAGCGCGTATTCGCGCCCTTGCCGCGCGTGGAGCGCTTCATCTGCGCGGGCTCGATGAGGCGAGCGGGCAGCGTGCCTTTGGCGGGCGCGCTCGCCACGCCCACTTCGGCATTGCGTTTGGCGCGCACCGTCGCTTTCACGCCGGGCGGCACATAAACGGCATACGGCGCGGCGTCTTCGAAGACGCTGTCGCGCGAGCCGAGGCTCGACCAGCGCTCGCCGCCCGCCTCGATATCCACCGAGCCCGAGAGCACGACGATGCAGCTCTCGCGATCGGGCTCACTGACATAGACGAGTTCATCCACTTCGAGCCGGTATGCGGCGAAGCCGACATAGCGCCAGCCCGCGGTGTCGGGCGTGACGCGCGCGATCGTCTGACCTTCGCGCGCGGCCTTGACCAGCAGAGTCATGCTGCCTCCTTCGATTGGGTGTCCGTCGCATCGACGAGCGTGCGCAGCGTACGGTAACCCTTTTGCGCATATTCGTACGACGGTGCGATTACGGGGTCCTGCTCGGCTTCGACGACGAGCCAGCCGCGATAGCCGTGCCGCTTCAGGCGCGCGATGATCGCGGGAAAATCGATCGCGCCGTCGCCCGGTACGGTGAACGCGCCTGCGAGCACGGCGTCGAGAAAGCTCCAGTTGCGGTTGCGTGCGAGTTTCATGACTGCCGGGCGCACGTCCTTGCAGTGCACATGACATACGCGTGCAATGTGCTTGTCGAGTTCCGCCACGGGGTCGCCGCCTGCAAACGTCATATGGCCTGCGTCGAACAGCAGGCCCACGGCGTCGCTCGTGCGCGCCATGAGCTTGTCGACGTCGGCGGGCGTTTCGACATAGGCGCCCATGTGATGGTGGTACGCGAGCCGTACGCCGCGCGAGAGCGTATGGCGCGCGAAGACGTCCACGCGCGCGGCGTATTCGTCCCACTGCTTGCCGCTGAAAAAGCGCGGGCGCTGATAGAGCGGACGCGGCGCGCCCTGGATCGAATCGGCGACCTCGCCGTAGACCATCACGGTTGCGCCGTTCTGCGCGAGCAGCTCCAGATGCTTCTCGACCGCGGCGATCTCTTCTTCCACGCTGCGCCGCGCGAGCATGCCCGAATACCAGCCGGAGACGAGCGATAGATCGTGTTGCGCGAGGAGCGACCTGAGCGCCTGCGGCTCGCGCGGAAACTTGTTGCCTAGCTCGAAGCCCTCGTAACCGATCTCGCGGCCCTCGGTCAGCGCCTGCGATAGCGGCGTCTCGCCGCCGAGCGAGGGCAGGTCGTCGTTCATCCACGACAGCGGGTTGATGCCGATGCGTACTTCAAATGCGCTCATATGCGCTCCTCGATGTCTGTGTCGTCAGAGCCGTTATGCGTTGCCGGATTCGTCGTCGCTGGCTTGCGCGCGTCCGCTGCGCTGCGCGACCTGCTCTTCATAGCGCTCGCGCGCCTCGCGCACGGTGGCGCGCGTGGACACCTCGGGCACGGCGACCTCCCACCACCAGCCGCCTTCCTCCGTCGTGCGCGCGGGGTCGGTGTCGATGGAGACCACGTAAGTGCGCGACGAAGCGCGCGCGCGTTGCATCGCCGCTTCGAGTTCCGCGACGTTCGCCACGTGCTCGGCCTGCGCGCCGAGCGAGCGCGCATGCGAGGCGAAATCGATGCGAGGGGCGCCGAGCGGCCCTTGCGCGCAATCGTTGAACAGGTTGTTGAACGGCGCGCCGCCGCAAGCCTGCTGCAACCGGTTGATGCAGCCGTAGCCGCGGTTGTCGAGCACGACGATGATGAGCTTCGCGCCCAGCATGACCGAGGTGGCGATCTCGCTGTTCATCATCAGATAGCTGCCGTCGCCCACCATGACGATGACCTCGCGATCGGGCCGCGCAAGTTTCGCGCCCAGGCCGCCCGCGATCTCGTAGCCCATGCACGAGTAGCCGTATTCAACGTGATAGGCGCCGGGCTGGCCCGCGCGCCAGAGCTTGTGCAGCTCGGCGGGCAGCGTGCCGGCCGCGCAGACGACGATGTCTTCGGTGTACGAACGACTCGAAGAGCGCTGCACGGCGCCGATCACATCGGCGTCGTAGGGCAGGCGGTTGCGTTCCTGCGGCGCGTGCGTGAGGCGCTCGATGCTCGCGCGCCAGTCGCCCGCGAGGCGCTGGGCGCGGGCGCTCCAGTTCGCGTCGGCGCGCCAGTTGATCAGTTCGTCGTTGAGCGCAGCGAGCGCCTGGCGCGCGTCGGCCTGCACGGCGAGGCCGTCGTGCTTGAGCGCGTCGAAGCCGTTGGCGTTCACGCCGATCACATGCGCGTTCGCAAAGAGCGAGTTCGAGCCGGTCGTGAAGTCCTGCAAACGCGTGCCCACGGCAAGCACGCAGTCGGCGTCGCGCGCCAGTTCGTTGGCGGCGGGCGAGCCCGTCACGCCGAGCGCACCGACGTTGAGCGGGTCGTCCCACGCGAGCGAGCCTTTGCCCGCCTGCGTTTCGGCCACGGGTATGCCGCGCGAGGCCGCAAGCGTCTGCAAGGCCTGCGAGGCGCGCGAATAGAGCACGCCGCCGCCCGCGACGATGAGCGGGCGCTTCGCGCGATGCAACTGCATAAGCGCCGCGTCGATCTCGGTCTGAATAGGCGCTGGGGCGTGGAATGTCACGAGGCGCGGCGTGAAGAAGCTCGCCGGATAGTCCCATGCCATGGCCTGCACGTCCTGCGGCAGCGCGAGCGTGACGGGGCCGCAGAGCGCGGCGTCGGTGAGCACGCGCAGCGCGCGCGGCAGCGCGGTGAGCAACTGCGCGGGATGCACGATGCGGTCGAAGTAGCGCGAGACGGGGCGCAGCGCGTCGTTAGCGGAGAGGCCGCCGTCATGCAGATCCTCGATCTGCTGCAGCACCGGATCGGGTTCGCGCGACACGAAAATGTCGCCGGGCAACAGCAGCACCGGCAAGCGGTTCACGTGCGCAAGCGCGGCCGCCGTGACGAGATTCGTCGCGCCGGGGCCAATCGAGGTCGTCACCGCCATCATGCGGCGGCGAAAGTGCGCCTTGGCATAGGCGATCGCGCTGTGCGCCATGGCCTGCTCGTTGTGCGCGCGCAGCGTGGGCAGTTCGTGCCGATACTGATAAAGCGCTTCCCCGATGCCGGCCACGTTGCCGTGACCGAAGATCGCGAACACGCCGCCGAATAGCGGCTCCGTGCGGCCTGAGCCGTCCTCGCTCGCCACGCGCTGCGCAGCGAGATAGCGCACGAGCGCCTGCGCCGCCGTAAGCCGCACGGTGCTCGTGTGCGCCGCGGGTACTGCGTTCTGCGCGCTTTCCTGCGCGGCGTAGTCGCCAGGAGCAATGCGTTGATTCATGCCGCCTTCTCCTCATGATTGTCGTGCGCCCCTCGAGCGTCGGTGCGCGCGGCGCGCCACGCGCCGATCAGCGTTTCGAAGGCGCGGCGCGCGCGGGCGATCACCTCGTCGTCGCCGATTTCGCCTGCGAGCCAGGCGAGGCTCGGTTCATAGAAGATCGAGCGGCCCACTGTGAAGCCCCGGCAGGTATTTGAGACGGCCGCCGCGCGAAAGCCCTCCACGAGCTGGTCGATCGGCGCGGAGAGTCCGAGCAGCACGACGCCGCGGCAATACGGGTCGCGTTCGGCAATCAGCGCGTCGATCTCGCGCCATTGCGCGGCGCCCGTCGGTTCGAGCTTCCACCACTCCGGATAGAGGCCGATGTTGTAGAGCCGCTTGAGCGCGCGATAGACCGTATCGGGCGCGTTCGGCTTGCCGTTAAGCTTCGGCGGAATCACTTCGAGCAGCAGTTCGTGGCCGCTCGCCTGGGTGGCGTCGTAGAGCGCGCGCAGTTGCGCTTCCTGTTCGAGACGCTGTTCGATGGGCTCGTCGGGATGGAACTGCACGAGACACTTCACCGTGTGGTCGATGGGCCAGGACGCGAGCGTCGTGCCGATCGAACGGCCATGGTCGAACACGAGCGGCACGGAGCCCGGCAACTCGACCGGGCGGCCGATCCACCAGCCGCGGCCGGTTGCGGCGTTGAGCGCATCCTGGCCGTAGCGGTCATCGATCAGGACACCGATGCGTCCCTGCAAGCCGAGCGTGCGTTCGGTCTGCGCGACCGCTTCGACGAAGAGATTCTTCAGATACGAAATGCGCGCTTCGCTAGCGCCGGTTTGCTGCGCGAGATCGAAGAACTGGTTGCGATGATCGAACGCGAAGCCGAGCACTTCGTCGTGCCGCTTGCGCGCGGGTGTCACGCGATGCAGGCGCGCGAGCGTCGCGTCACGGTCGGGGCGGCGCATGCGTACGGGGTCGGCGGCCGCTTCGCGCAGGAAGTAGTCGAGTTCCACGGGCGTCGGCATGGCGGGCGCGCAGCCGTGCCGCGAGACGACGAGGGCGCCGCACGCGTTGGCCGAGCGCGCGCAGTCTTCGAGCGAGGCGTCGCGCAGCCAGCCCGAAAGAAAGCCGGAGGCGAAAGCGTCACCCGCCCCGAGCACGTTGAGTACTTCGACCTCCACGCCGCGCTGCATGGGCAAATCGTCCATCGAGACGGGCACCGCACCTTCCACGATCTGGCAGCCGAGCGGCCCCCGTTTGACGAGCAGCGTCGCTTCCGTGACTTCGCGCACGCGCTTGAGCGCATCGACGAGCGATTCCTTGCCGCCTGCAATGCGGAACTCTTCCTCGGTGCCGATCACGAGATTGAAATGCGGCAGGATGCGCTGCAAATGCGCGCTCACCCCTTCGCTCGCGACGAAGCGCGTCTCGCCGTCCGCCTTGCCGGTTAGGCCCCAGAGCACGGGACGGTAGTCGATGTCGAGCACGGTGCGCACGTTGTTGCGGCGCGCGTAGTCGAGTGCGGTGAGGCTCGTGCGATTCACCTGTTCGGTCGAGAAGTGCGTGCCGGTAATGAGCAGCGCTTTCGAGGAGGCGATGAAGGCTTCGTCGAAGTCGCCCGCATCGACGGCCATGTCGGCACAGTTCTCGCGGTAGAAAATCAGCGGGAATGTGTCGCGGTCTTTCAGGCCCAGCAGCACGAGCGCCGTGAGGCGTTCATGGTCCACGCGCACATGGCTCGTGTCGCAGCCTTCCTTCGTGAGCGTTTCGACGAGGAAGCGCCCCATATGGTCGTCGCCCACGCGCGTGAGCATGGCCGACTTCAGGCCCAGACGCGCGCAGCCGAAGGCGATGTTCGCCGAGGAGCCGCCCAGATACTTCGCGAAGGTGGAGACGTCTTCGAGCCGCGCGCCCACCTGTTGAGCGTAGAGATCGACGCCCAGGCGTCCGAGGCAGACGATGTCGAGGCTGCGGCCGGCGGCGAAACGGCCTGGGGTGGAACGGGGCGGGGTTGAATGAGTCAGGGCCATGTGTATTCCTGTTGGGAGCTGTGCCGTGCGCTCGTGCTCAGATAGTCGCGCCGTCGAGTTCGGCGATCATCTTCTGCATCTCCGCACCGCCCGCCATCATGTCGAGCACTTCGTTCTTGCTGATCGTGTCCTTCGTGTAGGTCCCGAGCGAGCGACCGCGATTGAGCAGCGTGAACGAGTCGCCGATGGGGTAGGCGTGGTGCACGTTGTGGGTGATGAAGATCACCGAAATGCCCTTTGCGCGTGCGGCGTGAATCAGCTTGAGCACGTTGAAGCTCTGTTTCACGCCGAGCGCGGCGGTCGGCTCGTCGAGAATCAGCACGCGTGCGCCGAAGTGAATGGCGCGTGCGATCGCGAGACACTGCTTCTCGCCGCCCGACATCGTGCCGATGGCCTGATGCGGGTCGCGCACGTTGATGCCCATTCCGGCGAGGCGGTCCTTCGCGATCGCGGCGCTCGAATCGAGATCCATCACGTTGATGAAGCCGAACAGCTTCTTTTGCGGCTCGCGGCCCATGAAGAAGTTGCGCGCGACCGAAAGCAGCGGCACTAGCGCGAGATCCTGGTAGACGGTGGCGATGCCGAGATCGAGCGCGTCTTTCGGCGAATCGAACATCACGGGTTTGCCGTCCACGAAGTACTGGCCGGAGGTCGGCTGGTGCACGCCGGCGAGTGTCTTGATGAGCGTGGACTTGCCCGCGCCGTTGTCGCCGAGCAGGCAGTGCACCTCGCCGCGTTTCAAGCGCAATGTGACGCCGTTCAGTGCGATGACCTTGCCGAAGTACTTGCTGACATTCTCGAGCGCGAGAATCGTGTCGCCGTCTGCGGTGTTTTGAGTGTCGGACATTTGAGCCTCCGGCTTACGATTGCGCGACGCGGCGGCGCACATAGTGATTGAAGAGCACGGCAATGAGCAGCATCACGCCGAGGAACACGCGGAACCAGTCCGAATCGATGTTCGTGTAAGTGATGCCGATCTGCACGACGCCGAAGATGAGTGCGCCGAATGCCGCGCCGATCACCGAGCCGTAGCCGCCCGTGAGCAGCGTGCCGCCGATCACCGCGGCGATGATCGCTTCGAATTCTTTCTGCAGCCCGCGGTCGGCAGCGGCCGAACCGATGTCGCACACCTGCAGCACGGCGAACAGGCACGAGCAGAACGCGGTGAGCATGAAGAGCGAAATCTTCACGCGCTTCACGGGCACGCCCACGTTCTTCGCGGCGTTGGCGTCGCCGCCCACGGCGAGAATCCAGTTGCCGTAGCGCGTCTTGGCGAGCACGAATGCGCCGATCGCCACGAGCGCGAACCACCAGAGAATCACCTTGGGCACGCCGGGCACGAGCGGCTGACCGTTTTCGAGCATCCTGCCGATGCCGATATGCGCAAGCGCGACGAAGAGGCCCTTGAACGCCGTGCCATGAAAAAGCAGGTTGGTCACGAAGTCGGCTTTGGCCACGTCGCCCACGCCCGAGACGATCGTGCGGTCCGCGAACATGATCGAGAGCGCAAGCGTCAGGCCGCGCAGGATGAAGAGGAACGCGAGCGTGACGATGAACGAAGGCAGCCGCGTGCGCATTACGAGGTAGCCGTTGAGCGCGCCGAGCGCGGTGCAGCCCACGAACGCGAACAGAATGGAAAGCGCGATGGGCCAGTGGAAGTACATCGTGGGGATCGCCACCATCATGCCGGCGAAGCCGATCATCGAGCCGATGGAGAGGTCGAACTCGCCGGCGATCATCAGCAGGCACGCGCCGACGCTCAGGATGCCGAGGTAGGCGGCGACCTGGGACCAGTTCATCACGCCGTCGAGATCGAACATGCCCGAGCCGCCCGCGCCGATCGCGAAGACGGCGAAGACCAGCACGGTGCCGGAAATCGCGGCGAATTCGGGGCGGCCGAGCAGATGGCCGAACCACGATTCGCGGCGCACGCGTTCGTCGCTGGCGCCTGGCTGCGGGGTGGGCGCGTCTTGCGCGCCGCTCTCCGGAGCGTGCGAGGGGAAGTGTTTGCCGGCTACACCCATGATGTCTCCTGTATCGACCAGAGTTGGTGCTTTAGCGCCTTACGCTGGTCTTGTGCAAGGCGATCGGCCGTGGCGGGCGCATTCGCGTCTGCGTTGGCTCAAATACCCGAGCGCATTCCCCACAAGCGACTGCCTTGCAGTAGAAGCAACACGGTGAATGGCGCGCGGCGAGGCTGGCGAGAGGCGATGGGCATCGGAAGATGCTAGCCACCGCCGCGCGTGGCTGACAAAAAATGCTTAGCGATACTGACCTGCGTACTTCACGACCTTGTCGAGATTCTCCTTGGTGATGAAGCCCGGACCCGAGCGGATGTTCTTCGGACCGTACGAGGGCTGCAGGCCATAGGTTTCAAGGCGCTGCTTGAACTTCGGATTCGCTTCGAGGATCTGGCGGATCTTCTGCGGGTCCGTGGTGTGCTCCTTCTTCACGATCGCGAGAACGGCCACGGGGATGTAGCCCTGCAGGTACGGCTGCTGGTCGATCGCGAACTGGATGGTGCCTGCGCGGATCGCCTTGGCAATGTCATCCGAGAAGTCGAACGTGCAGAAGTAGATCTTGCCCGCGAGGCCCATCTGGTCGATCGCCTTGAGCGTGGCGGCCGCCGGCACCGGGCCGAGCGTGAGGATCGCGCCCGTGTTCGGATGGTTGCGCAGATACGCGCTCACCTTCGACTGGATTTCCGTCGGGTCCTGGCCGGAGTCGATTGTCGAGCTCTTGTAGTCCACGCCGAGCGCATCGGCAAATCCGCGGCAGCGTTCGAACGACACGGCGTTGGTCGCGAAGTGATTCACGCACAGGAACGACTTCACGCCCGCGGCCTTGGCCTTTTCGCCGGCTGCGTGGCCCGCCACGTATTCGGGCTGACCCACGTGCATGATCGCGCCGAGCTTCTCGCTCTGTTCCTCGGTGCCCGAGTTGATCGTCACGAGCGGAATCTTCTTTTGCGTGACCTTGCCGATCGAGCTCTTGAGCACGTCGTAGTCGGCGATGGTCACGATCACGCCGTCGTAGTTACGCGCGGCGGCCTGTTCGATCAGGCGCGACATGTCGGCGATGTCGCCGTTGGGTGGATTGCGGTAGTCGGTCTCGACGTTCCAGTCTTCGTCGGCCTGCTTGATGGCGTTCTTGATCGTGTTCCACCACGAGTCGGAATCGGGCGCGTGGCTGATCAGCACGAAATGGCCGTCGGCGGCTTGCGCCGTTTGCGCGCTGAGCACGCTCGCACCTGTGACGCCCGCTGCCAGCGCGAGCACTGCGGCCAACCTCCGGAGCATGGTCTTGCCCTTGCGTTGAGTCATTGTCTCCACCTTTCTCGGTCTGTCGTTCGTTCTTGGGGTGAATGCCGCAGCCGCGCTTTTGACATGCCGCTTGTTACCTGCACCAGCTGCCGCGCTCATCGACAAGAGTAGGACATCGCCTCGCGACTTGCAACGAAAATTTCATTACAAATAAAAATGGAAAATCTGTTCCATTCGTGTGACGCGCTGCCTATAATCGGCTCCGTCGGCATGCCGTGGAATCGAAGCCTGGTAAGGCTTTGCGGCAGTGCGGCAACCAGCCGAGGAAAACAATCATGGCGGATGACACAACCGACGCCGTAGCAGGCGTAGACGAATTGATGCAGCGCATCGCCCACGATTACGAGGCGCTGCCGCGTCAGCTGAAAAGCATCGCGACCTACATCGAGCAGCACCGCGCGAGCGTGATGATGGACCGTACGAGCGACATTGCCGCGAGCTGCGGCGTGCATCCTTCGGCGGTGGTGCGCTTTGCGCAGCGCTTCGGCTTCTCGGGCTTCTCCGACCTCCAGGCCGTGTTCCGTCAGGCCTATGCGGGGCAAGGCGCCTCGGCCACGAGCTATCAGCAGCGCATTCGCCAACTGATCGACGCCAAGGAAGGCGAAGCGAGCCCGGACATGGGCGGCGCCGTGGCACGCGAGTTCATCGGCGCGTGCCGCAGCGGGCTCGACGAACTCGAAGCCGGCCTGGACGGCGCGCAGTTCGACGAAGCCGTGAAGATGCTCGAGCAGGCGGACAACATCTACGTGATCGGCGTGCGCCGCTCGTTTCCGGTGGCGAGCTACATCGTCTATGCCTTGCAGCACACGCGCAAGCGCGTGCACCTCGTCTCGGGGCTCGGCGGCATGTACCACGAACAGATTCGCGGCGTGAAGAAGGGCGACGTGGTGATCGCCATCAGCTTCGCACCCTACGGCAAAGAAACGCAGTACTGCCTGCGGGTGGCGCAGCAGCACCACGCCAGGACGCTCGTCATCACCGACAGCCAGCTTTCGCCGCTCGCGCGCCACGCGAACGCGCAGCTCTATGTGAAGGAAGGGAGCGCGTTCGCGTTCCGCTCGCTCACCAGCACCTTCTGCCTGTGCCAGGCGCTCTTCATTGCGCTTGCGTACCGGCTCGAACTCAACGTGGAAGAATCGACCGACACCGGAGGATACGATGACTAGTGCAGCAAGCGGCGCAGCGACAACGCTGGATGTGGCGGTATTCGGCGCGGGGCGCATTGGCCGCATTCATGCGGGCAATCTCGCGCGCCAGCCGGGCGTGCGTCTGAAGTACGTGATCGATGTCAATCGCGAAGCCGCCGCCGCGCTCGCCGCACAGCACGGCGCGCAGGTCGTGGATGTGGACGCCGCGTTCGGCGACGCTTCGATCGGCGCCACGGTAATTTGCTCGAGCACCGATACGCACTCCGAACTGATCCTCAAGTCGGCGGCAGCGGGCAAGCATATCTTCTGCGAAAAGCCCGTCGATCTGACCATCGAGCGCGCGCGCGCCTGCGCAGAAGCCGTTCAGCGCGCGGGCGTCGTGGCCATGATCGGCTTCCAGCGCCGCTACGATCCCACGTTCGCCGCGCTCAAGACGCGCCTCGATGCAGGCGAGATCGGCACGCCGGAAATGCTGATCGTCACGAGCCGCGACCCTGGCGCGCCGCCCGTCGAATACATCAAGCACTCGGGCGGCATCTTCAAGGACATGCTGATCCACGACTTCGACATCTTCCGCTGGATCCTCGACGACAAAGCGGTGAGCGTGCATGCCACAGGCAGCTGCCTGTCCGACCCGGCGATTGCCGACGCGGGCGACATCGATTCGACGGCGGTGACGATTCGCACGAAGCGCGGGCGTCTTTGCCAGATCAACACGGCGCGGCGCGCGGCCTATGGTTACGACCAGCGCTTCGAGGTGCTCGGCAGCGAGGGCATGCTGCAGGCGGGCAACATGCAGCCGACCGAGGTGGTCGCGTGGTCGAAGACCGCTGTCGCGCAGGACGTGCCCGAGGCGTTCTTCCTCGAACGCTATCGCGCGGCCTATGCGCGCGAAATGGCGCACTTTCACGAAGCCGTGACGCAGGGCGTGCCGGTGCGCACCTCGGTCGCCGACGGCCTGAAAGCGCTGGAGTTGGCCGAAGCTGCCTCGCTGTCGTGGCGCGAGGGCCGTGTCGTGACGCTGGGCGATTGAAGCGAGCGCAGATCAAGCGAGGAGAGCAAGGATGCAGGCAATCGATCGTGCCCAGCCGTTGCGCGTGGGCGTGGCGGGACTTGGGCGGTTGGGGCGGCGGCACGCGCAGAACCTGGCGTATCGCGTGCCGGGTGCAACGCTCGCGGCCGCGTGCAGTCCGCTGGAAGCGGATCTCGCGTGGGCGCGCGAGGCGCTGCCCGCCGCGCGGCTGTATGGCGAGTACGCCGATTTGCTGGCCGATCAAGCGGTCGATGCGGTGTGGCTCGTCACGCCTTCGGCATTGCACGCCGAGCAGATCGTGCAGGCGCTCGAAGCGGGCAAGCACGTGTTCTGCGAGAAGCCGCTCTCGCTCGACGTGGCCGAATGCGAGCGGGTGGTGAACGTGTCGCGTCGTCATGCCGACCGGCAGGTGACCATCGGCTTCATGCGCCGCTTCGATCCAAGTTATCAGGATGCCTACGCAAGCGTGCAGGCGGGGGCGATCGGCAAGCCTTTTTTGGTGCGCTCGCAGACCTGCGATCTGAACGATCCCGAAGGCTTTTTCGTGCGCTTCGCGCCGACTTCGGGCGGCATTTTCCTCGACTGCACGGTTCACGACATCGACGTTGCGCGCTGGCTGCTCGGCAAGCCGCGCGCCACACGCGTGTACGCCGCAGGCGCAATCGCGCTGCACGAAGGGCTGCGCGAATCGGGCGACGTGGACAACGGCGTGGCGATCTGCGAGTTCGAGGGCTGCCGACTCGCGATGTTTTACGCCTCGCGCACGATGGCGCACGGCAACGACACGTCGAGCGAGGTGATCGGCACGGCGGGCGCGCTCGCGATCGGCCGCATCCCGCGCGCGAATCGCGTCGATGTCTACGATTCGACCGGCGTGCGCAGCGTTTGCACGCCCACGTTCTTCGACCGTTTCGAAGAGGCGTTCCTGAACGAAGCGCAGGCGTTCGTCGCCGAAGTGGCGGCACGCAAGGCGGGGCGGACGCAGGCGGGGAGCCTCGGCGCGACGCTCGAAGACGCCCTGGAGGCCACGCGCATCGGCCAGGCGCTGCGCGAATCGCTGCATACGGGGGCGGCGGTCACGCTGTCAGCCGTGCCGTGATCGGGACGCAAGCGGCGGCTGGCGTGGCTGCGGTAAAATCGACGCTATTGCCAGCGCCGTCTCACGCCGTGACGGTGCGCCACCGAAGGATCCAACCCCGATGCAGATTCAGGTTCACAAGGAAGTGGATGCGCGCGGGCTGAACTGCCCGCTACCGATCCTGCGCGCCAAGAAGGCGCTCGCCGACATGGAAAGCGGCCAGATCCTCAAGGTCCTCGCGACCGATCCCGGCTCGCAGCGCGATTTCGCCGCTTTCGCCAAGCAAACCGGCAACGAGATCGTGGAAAGCTCGCAGCAGGACAAGACGTTCGTGTTCCTGATTCGCCGGCGCTAGGCGCATTGGCAGATAAAAAAATGGCCCGCATGAGAATGCGGGCCATTTTCATTTGCGCTGAGCGGGAGTCTCAGCGGGGGCCCCTAGCCTTCCAGCACCGGCTTGCGCGTACGCAGATACTCGTCGAAATCCGCGCCGACTTCCGGGTGGCGCAGCGCGAACTCCACCGTCGCCTTCAGGTAGCCGAGCTTGCTGCCGCAGTCGAAGCGCGTGCCGTGATATTTGTAGGCGAGCACCTGCTCGTCGGCGAGCAGCGACTGGATCGCGTCGGTGAGCTGCAGCTCGCCGCCCGCGCCCGGCTTGATCGACTTCAGATGCTCGAAAATGCGCGGTTTGAGCACGTAGCGGCCGACCACGCCGAGGTTCGACGGTGCGACTTCCGGCGCCGGCTTCTCGACGATGCCCGAGAGCTTGACGATCGAGTCTTCCCACTCCTTGCCGTCGACGATGCCGTACGAGCGCGTTTCCGAGGGCGGGATCTCTTCCACGCCGAGCACCGAGCTATGGTAGTGGTCGAACACCTCGACCATCTGCTGCATGACGGGCGGCGTGCCGTAGAGCAAGTCGTCCGCGAGAATCACGGCGAACGGGTTGTCGCCCACGAGCTTTTCCGCGCACAGCACGGCGTGGCCAAGGCCGAGCGCCTCGGGCTGACGCACGTAGAAGCAGTCGACGTTGTTCGGCTTGATGTTGCGCACCAGTTCCAGCAGCTTGGCCTTGCCGCGCGCTTCGAGTTCGGCTTCGATCTCATACGACTTGTCGAAATGGTCCTCGATCGCGCGCTTGCTGCGCCCGGTCACGAAGATCATTTCAGTGATGCCCGCAGCCACGGCTTCTTCGACCGCGTACTGGATGAGCGGCTTGTCGACCACGGGCAGCATTTCCTTCGGGCTGGCTTTCGTGGCCGGAAGGAAGCGCGTGCCGAGGCCCGCTACCGGGAATACCGCTTTTGTCACTTTCAGCATGTCTTTGTCCCTGTCCTGGTGCTCGTGTGACGCCGCGGGTGCGGCGCGACGCGTTACAGCCTTTGGCCGATATGGCGCTCAGGCCGGCAACCGCGTGAGTTGCGCGGTCAGCTTGTCCAGCGTTGCCTGGTATTCTGCCAGTCTTTTCTGCTCCTGCTCAACGACTGCGGGCGGTGCTTTCGCTACAAAACTCTCGTTTCCGAGCTTGGCCGTGCACTTCGTTACCTCGTTGCCGAGGCGGGCGATTTCCTTCGACAGCCGCTCGCGTTCGGCGGCGACGTCGATCTCCACCTTCAGCACGAGTTTGTCCGTCCCTACGATAGCAACTGGCGCGCCTGCCGAGGCCGCGTCGAGCGTTGCTTCGTCGGCGATGATCTGGACCTCCGAAAGCTTTGCAAGCGCCTGCGCATAGGGCGCGAACGTCGCGAGCCGCTCGGCGTTGCCCGTGGCGAGCAGCGGCACCTTCGTGGCGGGCGAGAGGCCCATTTCGCCACGCAGATTGCGGCACGCGTCGATCACGGCCTTCAGGTCGGCGGCCCACTGTTCCGCGGCTTCGTCGATCTTCTTTGCTTGCGCCACCGGGTAACGCTGCACCATGATCGATGCTGCGCCTTCGGCGGCACCCTCGGGGTACGCGTCGGTGAGCGGCGCCACCTTCTGCCACAGCGCTTCGGTGATGAACGGAATCACCGGGTGCGCGAGGCGCAGCACCGTTTCCAGCACGCGCAGCAGCGTGCGGCGCGTGGCGCGCTGCTGCTCGGGCGTACCCGTCTGGATCTGCACCTTGGCCAGTTCCAGGTACCAGTCACAGTATTCGTCCCAGACGAACTTGTATATGGCGTTGGCCACGTTGTCGAAGCGATAGTCCGCGAAGCCCTTCGCGACTTCGGCTTCCACGCGTTGCAGGAGCGAGACGATCCAGCGATCGGCCTGCGAGAAGTCCGTGTAGCCGCCGGGGCCGCAATCGCCCGGCTGGCATGCGCCCGGCTTGCTGAAACCGCAGTCGTGGCCTTCGCAGTTCATCAGCACGAAGCGCGTGGCGTTCCAGAGCTTGTTGCAGAAGTTGCGATAGCCTTCGCAGCGCGCGAGGTCGAAGTTCACGTTGCGGCCGAGCGTGGCCATGGAAGCCATCGTGAAGCGCAGCGCGTCGGTGCCGAACGCGGGAATGCCCTCCGGGAACTCCTTGCGCGTCTTCTTTTCGATGGTCGCGGCCTGCTTGGGATTCATGAGGCCGGTGGTGCGCTTGGCGACCAGCGCTTCGAGGTCGATGCCATCGACGATATCGATCGGGTCGAGCGTGTTGCCCTTGCTCTTCGACATCTTCTGGCCTTCGGCGTCGCGCACGAGGCCGTGCACGTACACCGTGTCGAACGGCACCTTGCCGGTGAAGTGCGTGGTCATCATGACCATGCGCGCCACCCAGAAGAAGATGATGTCGAAGCCCGTGACCAGCACGGAAGAGGGCAGGAAGGCCTTCAGTTCGGGCGTATCCGCAGGCCAGCCGAGCGACGAGAACGGCACGAGCGCCGACGAGAACCACGTGTCGAGCACGTCTTCGTCGCGCTTCAGTGCGCCCGTGTAGCCCTTGGCTTCGGCCTGCGCGCGCGCCTCTTCCTCGCTCTTCGCGACGAAGATCTCGCCGTTCTCGCCGTACCACGCCGGGATCTGGTGGCCCCACCAGAGCTGGCGCGAAATGCACCAGTCCTGGATGTTCTCGAGCCACTGGTAGTAGGTCGTGGTCCAGTTTTCCGGCACGAACTTGATCTGGCCGCTGCGCACCACGTCGAGCGAGGTTTCGGTGATCGACTTGCCGGGATTGAAGGTGCCCTCGGGCGCGGGCTTCGTCATCGCGACGAACCATTGGTCCGTGAGCATCGGCTCGATCACCACGCCCGTGCGGTCGCCGCGCGGCACCATCAGCTTGTGCGGCTGGACCGAGTCGAGCAGGCCGAGTGCCTCGAAGTCGGCCACGACCTGCTTGCGCGCCTCGAAACGGTCGAGGCCGCGGTATTTGGCGGGCGCGTTGTCGTTGACCTTCGCGTCGAGCGTGAGAATCTCGATCATCGGCAGGCCGTGGCGCAGGCCCACCTGGTAGTCGTTGAAGTCGTGCGCGGGCGTGACCTTCACGACGCCCGTGCCGAACTCGCGGTCCACGTATTCGTCGGCGATGATGGGGATCTCGCGATCGGCCAGCGGCAGCGTCACGGTCTTGCCGATCAGGTGCGCGTAGCGCTCGTCTTCCGGATGGACCATCACGGCCGTGTCGCCGAGCATGGTTTCCGGGCGCGTGGTCGCAACCGTGAGGTGGCCCGAACCGTCCGTGAGCGGATAGCGCAGGTGCCACAGGTTGCCGTTTTCCTCTTCGCTCACGACTTCGAGGTCCGAAACGGCGGTGCCCAGCACCGGGTCCCAGTTCACGAGGCGCTTGCCGCGGTAGATCAGGCCCTGTTCATAGAGGCGCACGAACACGTCGCGCACGGCGGTCGACATCTTGTCGTCCATCGTGAAGTACTCGCGCGACCAGTCGATCGACGCCCCCAGGCGCCGCACCTGGCCCGTGATGGTCGAACCCGACTGCTGCTTCCATTCCCACACGCGCTCGACGAACTTCTCGCGGCCCAGGTCGTGGCGCGAAATCTTCTGCGCGTCGAGCTGGCGCTCGACCACGATCTGCGTGGCGATGCCCGCGTGGTCCGTACCCGGCACCCACAGCGTGTTGTCGCCGAGCATGCGGTGGTAGCGCGTGAGGCCGTCCATGATCGTCTGGTTGAACGCGTGCCCCATGTGCAGCGTGCCGGTGACGTTGGGCGGCGGCAACTGGATCGAGAAATTGTTGCGGCCGGGCTCGAAGGTCGCGGCGGCGTAGCCTCGACGCTCCCATTCGGGGCCCCATTGGGCCTCGATCGTCTGGGGCTCGAAGCTTTTCGCTAGCGTGCTGTCGCTCATGGGTGGAATCTGCCGAAAAAAGGATGCGGAAACCTTGGATTATAAGGGGAAGTCCTGCCGGAGCCGACGCGCCAGCCGGGCTGGAGCACTGGGCGGACCATGGTGCGGGCCGTCGTGCGGGCGTTCTGCGCGCGAGGCGTGCCGCTTGGGTCACCCAAGCCGCAGCGTGCGTGCGCACTTATAATGGCGGTCTGCCATTCAACGACGGCGCGCCTGTGCCGCGCGCCACGTCCCCGGGGTCCCGCCCTGGGGTCACGCTCCTTTTCAGCCCATGCCCGAACTGCTCGCGAACCTGAACCCCGAACAACTCGCCGCCGTCACGTTGCCCAACGAACCGGCGCTCATTCTGGCCGGGGCCGGCAGCGGCAAGACGCGCGTGCTGATCACGCGCATTGCGTGGCTGATCCAGCAGGGCATGGCCTCGCCCTCGACCATCCTGGCCGTGACCTTCACGAACAAGGCCGCGCGCGAAATGGTCGGGCGCCTCCAGGCGCTTTTGCCCATCGACACGCGCGGCATGTGGATCGGCACGTTCCACGGCCTGTGCAACCGCATGCTGCGCGCGCATTTCCGCGACGCCGGTCTGCCGCAGACCTTCCAGATCCTCGACACCGCAGACCAGCTTTCGGCCATCAAGCGTCTGATGAAGGGCCTGAACGTCGACGACGAGAAGTACCCGCCCAAGAACCTGCAGTATTTCATCAACAACGCGAAGGAGCAGGGCCTGCGTCCGAAAGACGTGGATGTGAGCGACGATTTCAACCGCAAGTTCGTCGAACTCTACGAGGCCTACGACCAGCAGTGCCAGCGCGAAGGCGTGGTCGATTTCGCGGAGCTGCTGCTGCGCTGCTACGAACTGCTCGCGTACAACCCGCCGCTGCGCGCGCACTATCAGAGTCGCTTTCGCGACATTCTGGTGGACGAGTTCCAGGACACCAACAAGCTCCAGTACGCGTGGCTCAAGCTGCTCGCGGGGCCGGGCAACGCGATCTTCGCGGTGGGCGACGACGACCAGTCGATCTACGCGTTCCGCGGCGCGAACGTCGGCAACATGCGCGACTTCGAGAACGAGTTCCGCGTGAAGCACATGATCAAGCTGGAGCAGAACTACCGTTCGCACGGCCATATTCTCGATGCGGCCAACTATCTGATCGCGCATAACTCGCGGCGTCTGGGCAAGAACCTGCGCACCGATGCGGGCCACGGCGAGCCGGTGCGCGTGTATGAGGCGGCCACCGACTCGCAGGAAGCCGGCTGGATCGTCGAGGAGATTCGCGCGCTGATCAACCAGGGGCTCGCGCGCAACGAGATCGCCATCCTTTATCGCAGCAACGCGCAGTCGCGCACGATCGAGCACACGCTCGTGAACGCGGGCGTGCCGTACAAGGTGTATGGCGGCTTGCGCTTCTTCGAGCGCCAGGAAGTGAAGCATGCGCTCGCGTATCTGCGTCTCATCGACAATCCGAACGACGACACGGCGTTCGCGCGTGTCGTGAATTTCCCCACGCGCGGCATTGGCGCGCGCTCGATCGAGCAGCTGGCGGATGCCGCGCGCCTCTACAACTGCTCGATGGCCGCGGCCATTCCGTACGTCACGGGCAAGGCGGGCTCGAGCCTGGGTTCGTTCGCCAATCTGGTCGCGAAGATGCGCGCCGAAACCGCGCAGATGAGCCTGCCGGAAACGGTCGAATACACGGTACGCATGAGCGGTCTCGCCGAGTTTTATCAGAACGAGCGTGAAGGTCAGGATCGCCTCGAGAACTTGCAGGAACTCGTGACCGCGGCCACGGCGTTCGTGAGCGAAGAGGGCTATGGCCTCGACACGCCCGCGCGCTCGATTCCGCTGCGCCCGGGCGCGAGCGCGGTGCCCGAGATCGTCTCGCAGGACGGCGAGATCGAAGTGCTCGATGCGCCCACGATCACCGACCCCGCGCAGAACCCCGACGTCATGACGCCGCTCGCGGGCTTCCTCTCGCACGCGTCGCTCGAAGCCGGCGACAACCAGGCGCAGGCAGGCCAGGACGCCGTGCAGTTGATGACGGTGCACGCGGCGAAGGGCCTCGAATTCACGGCGGTCTTCATCACCGGTCTCGAAGAGGGCTTGTTCCCGCACGAGAACAGCGCGATGGAAGCCGATGGTCTCGAAGAAGAGCGCCGCCTGATGTACGTGGCGATCACGCGTGCGAAGGAGCGGCTCTATATTTCGTTCGCGCAGAGCCGCCTGCTGCACGGCCAGACGCGCTACAACGTGCGCTCGCGCTTTTTCGACGAACTGCCGCAGGAATCGCTCAAGTGGCTCACGCCCAAGGTCGAGGCCGGTTCGCGCTGGGGCGGGCGTTCCGACAACGCCGGCTGGGGCCGCGACTGGTTCGCGCGTCCGGGCGGCGGCAGTGGCGGCAGCAGCGAAGGCGGCCGTCGCGAGCGCGACGCCTATATCGCCGACAAGAGCCCGGCGCCCGCGTTCGCCAACGAGCAGCGCGCCGCCGAGACGGGCTTCCGTGTGGGCCAGGGCGTGTTCCACACGAAGTTCGGCGAAGGCACGATCACGGCGCTCGAAGGCAGCGGCACCGACGCCAAGGCGCAGGTGCGCTTCAAGCGTCACGGCGAGAAATGGCTCGCGCTGGCCGTGGCCAAGCTGCAGCCGGTGGAGTGAGCGCGCGCAAGCCTCAAACGACTCAGACGGAAATCATTCGAAGATGAACCTCTCGACTCACGCGGGCGGCAGTGCCGCCCGTCCGCTCGGCGTGCTCGCCGCGCTGCCCCAGGAACTCGGCGATCTGATCGCGGCCATGCAGGCCGAATCGGGGGTCGTCACGCGCACGTTCGGCCGGCGTGATTATCACCTGGGCACCGTGCACGGCGCGCCGTGCGTGGTGACGCTCGCGCGCGTCGGCAAGGTGGCGGCGGCCGCCACGGCCAGCGCGCTGATCCATGCGTTCGATGTGGAAGCGATCGTCTTTACGGGCGTGGCCGGCGGCGTGGGTGCGGGCGTCCACGTGGGCGACGTGGTGGTGGGCGAAACGCTGC
Source organism: Paraburkholderia nodosa (assembly GCF_001718195.1). Taxonomy (GTDB): domain Bacteria; phylum Pseudomonadota; class Gammaproteobacteria; order Burkholderiales; family Burkholderiaceae; genus Paraburkholderia; species Paraburkholderia nodosa_A. The sequence continues at coordinate 22,038 of NZ_MCNV01000034.1, read as the reverse complement.
TCCAGCACGACATGAACGCCGAGCCGCTGTTCCCGCGTCACGAAATCCCGCTGCTCGCGCGCTCGCGTTTCGATGCCGACCACGCGTTGGCTCAGGCGCTCGCCGCCGCTTGCGAGCGTTTCATCTCGGAGGAGGGGCCGGAGTTGACGGCGCGCTTCAAGGCCGCGCTGCCGCGCCTCGAAACCGCGTTGCCGCAGGTGCATCGCGGGCTCGTGATCAGCGGTGACCAGTTCGTGGCGAGCGCCGCGGCCGTGGGCGCGCTGCGCTCGCTGTTGCCCGATGCGCTCGCCGTCGAGATGGAAGGTGCCGCGATCGCCCAGGTCTGCCACGAGTACGACGTGCCGTGCGCGATCGTGCGTACGATCTCCGATACCGCCGACGAGCACGCGAGCACCTCGTTCTCGAGCTTCCTCGCCGATATCGCGGGCACGTACTCGACGGGCATCCTCAAGCGCTTCCTGGCCGCTTACCGCCCGCTCGCACGTTGAGCGTACGCACGCGCAGGCCTCAGCTTTCGCCTGCGCTCACCGCCTCGCGAATCGACTGCAGCGCCGAGGCATCCTCGATGGTCGGCAGATCGCCCGGGTCGCGCCCTTCGGCGAGCGCCGCGATCGCGCGGCGCAATAGCTTGCCGGAGCGCGTCTTGGGCAGCATCGGCACGAAGTGCACGCGCGCGGGCCGGCCGATCGCGCCGAGCTGGCGGTCCACCGTCGCGGCGAGCGAAGCCGCGAGCTTCTGTGCATCGGCGGGATTCGCTGCCGCATTCGCGTCGCGCAGCACGACGAACGCCAGCGCCGCCTGACCCTTCACCGCGTCGTTCACCCCCACCACGGCCACTTCCGCGACGGCCGCGTGCGACGAGATCGCCTCTTCGATCTCGCGCGTGCCGAGACGATGGCCCGCCACATTGATCACGTCGTCGGTGCGGCCGAGGATCGTCACGTAACCGTCGCTGTCCTGCACGCCCCAGTCGAAGGTCGAATACACCTGCTGGCCCGGCACGCTTTCCCAGTACGTGTTCACGAAGCGCGCGTCGTCGCCCCACACGGTCTGCATACAGCCTGGCGGCAACGGGTAGCCGAGCGTGATCACGCCTTTCTCGCCTTGTGCGCAGGGCTCGCCCGTATGTTCGTTGCGCAGCACGAGGTCGTAGCCGTAGCAGGGCACGCCCGGTGAGCCGAGCTTTTGCGGCAGCGGATCGACGCCGCGCTGGATCGCCAGCATCGGCCAGCCGGTCTCGGTCTGCCAGTAGTTGTCGACGACGGGTTTGGCGAGTGCATCCGAGATCCATTCGGCCGTGGGCTCGTCGAGCGGTTCGCCCGCGAGAAAGAGCGTGCGCAGGCTCGACAGATCGGCGCAGTGCAGCAGCGCCGGGTCCTGCTTCTTGAGCACGCGAATGGCCGTCGGCGCCGTGAACATCAGGTTGATGCGGTGCTGCTCGACGAGGCGCCACCAGATGCCGCCGTCGGGGCGCACCGGCGTGCCTTCGTACATCACCGTGGTCATGCCCGCGAGCAGCGGCGCGTAGATGATGTAGCTATGGCCCACCACCCAGCCGATGTCCGACGCCGTGAACATGGTGTCGCCGGCGTGTCCTTCGAAGATGTATTCCATCGATGCGGCGAGCGCCACCGCGTAGCCGCCCACGTCGCGCTGCACGCCCTTGGGCTTGCCCGTCGTGCCCGAGGTGTAGAGGATGTACGAAGGCTCGTTCGATTCGAGCCATTCGCAGGGAATCTGCACATCGTAGTGTTGCTCGCGCAGCGGCTCGTAGTCGACGAGATACGGCGCGTTCAGCCGCTCGGGCGCGAGCTGGCGGTCGATCAGCAGCACCTTGGGCGGCGGGTATTCGGCGCGCGCCATGGCTTCGTCCACGAGTGGCGTGTAGTCGATCACCTTGCCGCCGCGCGCCCCGGCGTCGGCGCTCACGAGCAGCACGGGCTTCGCGTCGTCGATGCGCGCGGCGAGGCTCGGCGCGGCGAATCCGCCGAACACCACCGAGTGGATCGCGCCCAGGCGCGCGCAGGCGAGCATGGCAAAGACGGCCTCGGGAATCATCGGCAGATAGATCAGCACGCGCTCGCCGCGCGCGACGCCGAGCGAGCGCATCACGGCGGCCATGCGGTTCACTTCGGCGTGCAGGTCGGCGTAGGTGTAGCGCCGCTCGATGCCGGTCTCGGTCGAGACGTAGACGAGCGCGTTCTGGTGAGCGCGCGACGAGAGGTGACGGTCCACGGCGTTGAAGCACAGGTTCGTGCGGCCGCCGCAGAACCAGCGCGCAAACGGCGGATTCGAGCGGTCTAGCACCTGGTCGAACGGCGTCTCCCAATGGATGCGCTCGGCCTCGCGGCGCCAGAAGTCGTCGGGGTTCGCGACCGACTCGCGGTGAAAATCGCGGTAACGCATGACTACCTTCCTCCCGTGCTGATGGTGCAGCCGTTGGCCGATCTGGCGCAGTTTTTCAGGATAGTGCAGTGCAATGCGCGCGGGCAACGCGGGTTCTCCCGCGGATTCTCTCCCAGATTTCCGCGTACGGGCGCATGCGGCGCGCCCGCCGGGCGCGTGGGAAGCCCACGCAGCCCGGCCTGGCGTTCAGCCGTCGATTTAGGGATGCTCGAGACGCGGCAGCGGTGCGACGCGCCAGCGGCGCAGCCAGAGCCGGGCGGCATCGACAGTCGCATCGAGTTGCGCGCTCACCGTGCTCGACAAGCCCGCGCCGTAACAGTCGCTGCCTTGCGGCTGCACGCCGATCAGCACGATCTCGCGCGGCGAGCGGCCGCTCAGCTGCGCGCAGGCCAGCGCGTCGGCGAAACCCATGCCAGGCCGGCTCGGGCGGCGCATGTAGAGATGTTCGGCGGCCGCATCGCCGGTGAGGATGCGCAGCGTGCCCGGTTCGAGCCCGAAATCGATTGCTGTGAGCACGATCAAACGCTGCGTGGATTCGACGACGGGCAGCAGCGCGCGGCCGCGCGTACCGCCTTCCACGAGTTCGACCTGCGCGGGGCATTGCCAGGCCGCCTTCAGCCGCTCGAGCGCGAGCACGCCCAAACCGGCGTCGCCCCACTGAACGTTGCCGAGGGCGAGCACGACCACCCGTTGCGGCGCGAGGGCCTGACGCTTCGCGAGCCCGGCCAGTGCGCGGCGCGCGAACGCGCGCACCGCGCCGTCGTCGCGCGCCGTCCGCGGCATGGCGCCGATTTCGCGAGGTCGATGTAGGTGAAGGATCACGTTGAGGGCTGATTGGAAGGCTGGGGAATAGGAATAATCCGAGTATTCCGACCAACTTCCGTTGACATGGATCAAGCGAGAGAGGCTTTAACCTGATAAAGACATTGTTTTGCAATACTCATCGATTCGCTGTCGGCGCACTGTGCGGGAAGCGCTAACACTCCGTGTGCGCACAGCAACAAAAAAGGGAACGCCAAACTGGCGTTCCCTTTTTGCTTGCGCTGTTGCGTAGCCCGGCTGGCAGTACGCGCCGTCACGGCGCCATCACGTGCCTGGTTTGACGACCACCGTGCAGGTCGTGCCCGCGGCGAGGACCATGTCGTCCGGCACCTTGTCGATGTGGATGCGCACCGGCACGCGCTGCGCGAGGCGCACCCAGTTGAAGGTCGGGTTCACGTCGGCGAGCAGTTCGCGGCTTTGCGGATTGTCGCGGTCGTAAATGCCGCGCGAGATACTCTCGACGTGGCCCTGGAGTGTGCCGCCGCTCATCAGCTTGATGTCGGCCTTGTTGCCCACCTTCACGTGCGGCAGCTTGGTTTCCTCGAAGTAGCCGTAGACCCAGAACGAATGGCTGTCCACCACGGCAAGCTTGGCCTGGCCCGAGATCGCGTAGTCGCCCTGGAACACTTGCAGGTTCGTGATGTAGCCGTCCACCGGCGAGACCACGCGCGTGCGTTCGAGGTTGAGCTTGGCTGCGTCGAGCGCGGCGATTGCCTGCTGGTACTGCGCCTGTGCCGAATTTGCCGTATGCGAGGCGTTTTCGCGGTTTTCGGCCGAGACCACTTCGCTGTCCATGTCGGCGCGGCGGCGCGCGTCGTCCTGGCGCATCGTCAACTCGGCCTTGCGCGCGGCCACGGCGGCCTCGGCCTGCTCCACGGCGATCTGATAGTGCGACGGGTCGATCTGCATGAGCAGGTCGCCCTTGTGCACGAACTGGTTGTCCTTCACGGGCAACTCGACCACGGCGCCCGAGACGTCGGGGGCGATGTTCACCACTTCGGCGCGCACGCGGCCGTCGCGGGTCCACGGCTCGTCCATGTAGTGAACCCACAGGACGCGCCCGACCAGGATGGCGACGACGAAGATGATGGCCGTCGCGATAAAGCCAATGAGGTTGCGGATTGTCATGATTCGGTTGATCCGTTCAGCGATGCATGCAGCGACGCATTTAGTGATAGACCGCGAGACCGAGCAGGCAGCACACGACCACGAGCAGGCTCACGCGAAAGAGGGACGGGTGCCACACGACGCGGTAGAGGCCGGTTCGGGCCAGTACGGAATCGAGCACCCAGGTGATCGCCGCGCCCAGAATGAAGAGCAGCACGATCGCCGGGATATAGGCGTCGAGAAACGCGACGTCACGAGGCATGGTTGGCTCCTTGGCTCGCGCCAGGGTTCGCGCTTTCGTTGCCCGCATACGCCGCGAGCGGCGATTGCGGGTCGATGAGCGCGGTGCGGATGAAATGCAGATGACTCTGGATGCGCTGCAGCTGGTGGCGCTCTTCGCGCGGCGCGTCGCCACGCTCGGCGGCGCTCGTCGCTTCGGGTTGCCACATGCCTTGCAGCACGACCTGGCTTGCGTCGATCGCGCGAGCCGTCGCGGCGAGCGCGTCGCGGTAACGCGCTTCGCCCGGGCGATCGAAGAGCGCGCTCACGGCTTTGAGCGTCGCGTCGATCGCCACGCGCCACGCCGTTCCCCGTGCGTACTGCGGATGCGCGGGCAGCGTGGCCAGTTCGTGGCGCAGATCGAGCGCGGCGTTGCCCACTTCGAGCGTCGAGAAGAGCCAGCGCATCGTGTCGCGGCGTTGCGCGTCGTCGTTGCCGGCGATCGCCGAGAGCTGGAACATCAGGTCGCGCGCGCCGCTCTCGAAGCGGTTGCGCAGTCCCTTCAGGCGCGCGCGGCAAGCGTGCACGGCGCCGCCGCGCAAGTCGGCCAGCAGTCGCCGGCGCAGCCACGGCGTGGAAGGCGGCAGGAGCACGGCGAACGCCAGCGCCGAGACCGCCATCGACGCAATGAGCGCGAGCGCGTCGTTCATGTAGCTGCTCGGGTTGTACTGCACGACGTTGTCCGGCCCCGCGAGAAAGCACAGGAAGATGCAGTAGCCCACGCCGTACCCCGCGTACTTCGGGCGCGTCGTGAGGAACACGCCGAACGCGAGCGCGGGGGCGAGCGCGACGCACAGCATGACGAAGCCGTCGATGTGCGGAAACACGCCGAACGTGAGAATCATGCCGACGACCGATGCGAGCACGGTGCCGAGCGCCATCTGCGTCGCCATGCGCGAGGGCTGCGGCGCGGACGAGGCGAGCGCGCAGGTCGCGGCGGCATTGAGCACGAGGTTGGTGCCGCTCGGCCACGCGGTGGCGATCCAGAACGCGCCGAGCAGCGTCATCACGACGGCGGCGCGCAGGCCTGCCACGCCCGCTGCGATCAGGTTGGTCTTCGGCACGTAGCGCGAAATCCATTTCTCGCGCGAGTGCGTATCCACGGCGAGCGAGGCGTAGGTGGCCGTGTACTCGGTCATCTCGTGCACGAAGCGGTAGAACAGCTCCGTGGCGGTGTCGAAGTCGAGCAGGCGCGCATCGCCTTGCGCTTCGAGTTCCGCGCGCGTGGCGCGCACGCGCCGCGGCAGCGCCGAGCGGTAGTCGTCTAGTTGCTGCGAGACGTGCGTTGCGTCGGCGGCCGTGAGCACAGGCTCGCCTGCTTTGGCGAACAGCGGCGCGATCTCGCGGAAGTACGGTTCGAGCGCAGCGACGGTGGCAGAGGAGCCGTCCGCGCGCAGACGGTTCATCAACTGATGCAGCGCGTGAAAGCGCGTGGAGACCGTCATGAACTCGGTGTTCAGGCGCGCGAGGCGCCCCGAGCGCATGCGCGCGTCGGGCGACTCGAACACCGCCATGCTGCGGTTCGCTTCGAGACCCACGACGTCGGCGACGAAGCGCGCATTGCTCGCTTCGATATGCGAACGATCGACACGCCCGGCAAGCGCCGCCGAAACGTAATCGACGAACGACGAGAAGCGGCGCCGCACGTTCGAGCGCAGCAGCTCGCCCGTAAACTGCGGAAACACCACGGCGCTGACGAAGCCCGAGCAAAGGATGCCGATCGAGATTTCGCCCACGCGCGTCATCGCCGACATGAACGCGCCGTCGGGATGCTGCGAGGCCGGAATGCCGATCAGCGCCGCCGTGTAGCCCGCGAGCACGAAGCCGTACGAGCGGAAGTTGCGGTTGCGCGCGGCGCCCGCGGTGCACAGGCCGACCCACAGCGCCGTCGAGACGATGAAGAGTTCCGGCTGCTGCGCGAAGAGGCCGATCAGCGCGAGCATCACGACGAGGCCCACGAGCGTGCCGCAAAGCCGGTAAAAGCTCTTGGCGAACACGGGACCGCTTTGCGGCTGCATCACGATGAACACGGTGGTCATGGCCGTGCGCGGCTGTGGCAGATCGAGTTTCATGGCGATGCCGAGCGCGAGCAGCGCGGCGGCGATCGCCTTGAAGAGATAGATCCACACGAGGCCGTCGGTACGCGCCCAGTCGGCGAGCGCGGCGTAGAGGCTTTGGCCGCCCGGCTGCGAAGGGGAGGAGGTGGACGCTTGCATCGTCGTCTGCCTCAGTGCGCCGTGCCGGCTGCGCCGGCATTGCCCGATGCGCTCGCATCGGCGGCGTCGGGGCCGGACGAAGCATGCGAGCCATGCGGCGCGAGCAGCGCCGCGGGCATGAGCGGCACGTCGCGCGTCTTCTTGCCGTGCGCGGGCAGTTGCTCGGCTTCGGTTGGGCCCTTTGCTGCGGCATCGCTCGATGCGTCGATCATGCCGCCGCCCAGCGCCGCCACGAGCGTGGCATGGGCGGCCAGCCGCTCGGCCTGGATGTGCGCGACGCCTTCCTGGGCGCGCAGCAACTGCGTTTGCGCAATCAGCACGTTCACATAGTCGGTCAGGCCGCGGCGGAAGCCTTCCTGTGCGAGATCGTAATTGCGCTGCGCGGCCGCGACCGAGCGGTGTGCGTCGTATTCCTGCGTCGCGAGCGAGCGCATGCGCACCACCTGATCGGCGATTTCCTTGAGCGCGGTGACGATCGTCTGGTTGTACTGATCGACGGCGATGTCGTACGCGGCGGACTGCGCGCCGAGCTGCGCGCGCAGGCGTCCGCCGTCGAAGATCGGCAGCGAGAACGCGGGGCCGCCCGCATAGCTGCCGCTCATCGACTTGAGGAACTGGAACAGCGGGCCGGCCGCCGCGTAGCCGCCCATCGAAACGAGCAGGTTCACGTTCGGATAGAAGTCGGCCTTCGCGACGTCGATGCCGCGCGCCTGCGCGGCGACGAGCCAGCGCGCCGCGACCACGTCGGGGCGATAGCCGATCAACTGGGCGGGCAACGCCGAGGGCAGACCTGCAGGCGCCGCGAGCGAGAGCGCAGGCCGCTCGATCGCTTCACCGGCGCCCGGGCCCTTGCCCGCGAGCGCCGCGAGTTGGTTCTTGCCGAGCGCAATGGATTCTTCGAGCGCGTCGATCTGGCGTTCGTATTCGGGCAGCGGCGTTTGCGCCTGGCTCACTTCGAGCTGCGTGCCGATGCCGCCGGCCAGGCGCTTTTGCGCGAGCGCAAGAATGCGTTGCTGCTGGCCGAGCGTTTGCTTCGCGATGTCGAGCAGCGCGTAGTTCATCGACATCTCGATGTAGGTGCGCGTGACATTGACTTCGAGTTCGAGCTGCGCCGCGCGCGCGTCGGCGGCGGTGGCGTGGGCTACGTCGAGCGCGCGCTCGGCATTGTTCTTGTCCTGGCCCCAGAGGTCGAGGTGATATGACAGGCCGAGCGTGGCTGTGTTGTTCCACGTGTTCGCACCCGCGAGCTGGCCCGGCCCGTAGTAGACGTTGTCGGACCATTGCTGGCGCTGGATGGACATGCTGCCGTTGATTTGCGGCAGGAGCCCGGCCTGGGCCACGCCGACCATCGAGCGCGCTTCGCGCACACGCGCCTGGGCGGCGGCAAGCGAGGGGTTGCCGGCCACGGAGGCTTCGATCCAGGCATTCAGCTGAGGGTCGTTATAGCCGCGCCACCAGTCGCTGGCGGGCCAGCCGGCGTCGGTGTTGGCCGCGCGGATCGCCGATCCGGCGTCGAGTTGCGCGGCTTGCGCCTGTTGCGCTTGCGGTGCGATGCCCCCGGTACTGGCGCAGCCCGCGATTATCAACGAGAACGTAAGAACCGTGAGTGCGGCTAGTCCTTTCGGTACCGGAGACTGCACGATTTACTCCTTATCTTGGCTATGAATCACTGCGTGTCATTATATTTTTTGAGCGATTGATGAATAACCGGTAAGGATGCAAGGCATTTTTACGAAACGTGAGACAATCGATCTTACGAATTATGAAACAATTCGTGTGTCAGAAAGAGGATTGGTATGGATACGCTTCAAAACATGCGTGTATTCGTCCGGGTGGTGGAGGCGGGCAGCTTCACGGGCGCGGCGCAATACCTGAACACGACCACGGCTTACGCTTCGCGCGCGGTTTCCGATCTGGAGGCGCACCTGCGCACGCGCCTGCTGAACCGCACGACGCGCCGCATTGCGCTCACCGAGGCGGGTGAGCGCTACCTGCAGCGCTGCGAGCAGATCCTCGCCTACGTGGATCAGGCCGAAGCGGAAGCCGGCGACGCGCATGCGCGCCCCTCCGGAAAGCTCAAGGTCCACGCGATGACGAGCTTCGGCCAGCACTATGTGGTGCCGGCGGTGGGGCAGTATCAGCAGCGCTATCCGGACGTGCATGTGGAACTCACGCTTGCCCAGCGCATGCCGGACCTGCTCGACGAGGGCTACGACGTGGCCCTCGTCGTCGCGACCGATCTGCCGGATTCCGGTTTCGTGTCGCAGCGGCTGACGAGCGCGTTCAGCATCGTGGTTGCCTCACCGGCGTATCTGGAAAAGCGCGGCGTGCCGCAAAAGCCCGCGGATCTCGCGAACCACACCTGCCTGCAGATGGTGACGCCCGTGTTCCCGACCTCGCAGTGGCAGTTCACGGGCCCCGAAGGCGAGGCCACGATCGACCTCGGCCCGGCGACCTTCCAGGTGAACGTGGCGGAGGCGATGGCGGTGGCCGTGCGCGAGGGCATGGGCGTGGGCCTGCTGCCGATCTATTCGGCGATCAGCGGTCTGCGCAGCGGCGAGCTGCAATGGATCCTGCCGGAGTACAAGTCGCAGGAGATGAACGTCTTTGCGGTTTATCCGTCGCGCCAGTATCTCGACGCGAAGATCCGCACGTGGGTCGAGCTGCTGCGCGAGAGCATGCCTTCGACACTCGCTCGGGATCACAACGAGCTGCGCCAGTTCGCGCGCACCTGAGCGCAATCAAATGGCGCGCGGGCCGTGACAGCCTGTTACAGCTTGCGCAGATGGCAACACTTCCTTACGCCCGGCGGCGCGGTGGCTTGGTAAGGTAGCGGGACTGTTTCACGCAACCCAATTTACGCCAACACCGGAAACTCGAATGGATACGCATCTGATGATCGGCATCGCCGTGATGATGGGCCTGATCGGCATCGCGGCATCGCGCGATCTGCTGCGCATGCGCCGCGCGCAGCTCCAGCCCGCGACGCTGCGCGTGCGCCGCGACGACGCACGCATGCACTAAAGCCGCGGGTTTGCCTCGCTAGATCTCCACCACCTTGTCCCAAGCAAAGGCCGGATTCTCCGGCCGCCCCGTGCGGCGGTCGCGATAGCCGCGCGGATTGCACACCACGCGGGTGCCGTTGACCGTGTAGTCGAAGCACGTATGCGTGTGGCCATGTATCCATAGCGCGACCGGCGCGCGCACGAGCGCGCCGAGATCGCTCACGAATCCCGCCGACACCAGATCCTCCGCGTAGCGCGGCGCCAGACTCCCTTTATGCGGCGCGTGATGCGTGACGACGATCGTCTCGCCCGCGAAGGGCTTCGCCAGTTCCGCTTCGAGCCATGCGCGCGAACGCGCGTGGAGCGCGAGCGAGTCGGCCGGCGTGAAGTCGCGGGCACCTGCTTGCGGGCTGTCCGGCCAGGACACCTGGATCAATCCGCGAAAATCCAGCATCACGCGCATCGCTGCCGCTATGGCGGCTTCACGCGCGGCGTCGTCGGCGCCGAAGAGTGCGAAGTCGGCCCACAGCGTCGTGCCTAATACCCGAAAGCGGCCCGCCGGATCGACGTAGACGCCATCGTTGAGGAAATGCACGTTGTCGAGCGTGGAGGCGGCGTCGCGCATCGCCGTTTCCAGCGCGCCGAGATCGCCGTCGTAGTACTCGTGATTGCCGGGCACGTACACCACCGGCACCTGCGGATCGAACGTTTCCGCCGCCCAGCGCAAGCCCAGCCCGTGATTGTGGATGTCACCCGCGAGCACGACGAGATCGGCCTGCGCATGCGGGATCGTGTCGGGCTCGTCGTTTTCCAGATGCAGGTCGGACAGCACGCGGATCTTCAACACGATGTCGGCTCCTTGCGTCCCGCGCGTTCAGCGCAGCACTTTCCCCGGATTCATCAGATTCAGCGGATCGAGCGCGGTCTTGATCGCGCGCATCAGCGCGAGTTCGACCTCGCTCTTGTAGTGCATGTTCTCGTCGATCTTCAGCTGCCCGAGGCCGTGTTCCGCACTGATCGTGCCGCGATGGCGATCCACGCTGTCGTAGACGATGCGGTTCAGCGTCTTCTCGTTTTCGGCGAGGAAGCGCTTCGGGTCGCCGCCTTCGGGCGCCTGCACGTTGTAGTGCAGATTGCCGTCGCCGAGATGGCCGAAGGTGACCATGCGCGCGCCGGGCACCGCGCGGGCGATTTCGGCGTCGGTTTCCTCGATGAAATGGCCGATGCGCGAGATCGGCACCCCGATATCGTGCTTGATGTTCAACCCTTCCTGCGCCTGCGCGAGCGGAATGTGCTCGCGGATATTCCAGAACGCCTGCGACTGCGCGAGGCTTTCCGCGACCACGGCGTCTTCCACGAGACCTTGTTCGAGCGCTTCTTCCATGAGCCGCTCGAAGAGGGCGCGCGCGTGCTCTTCGCTTTCGTTGTCCGACAGTTCGAGCAGCACGACCTGCGCGTGATGCTCCGCGAACGGATAGCGCAGTTGCGGGAAATGACGGCCGACGAGCGCCATGCAGAAGTCCGACATCAGCTCGAAGCCCGTGAGCAGCGGCCCGGCGTAGCGCTGCGCGAGCGCGAGGAAGTCGAGCGCCGCATGTGCCGAGCCGAGCGCGGCGAGCGCGGTGACGCGCGCGGCCGGCAGCGGATGCAGCTTCATGACGGCGGCGGTGATGATGCCGAGCGTGCCTTCCGCGCCAATGAAGAGATCGCGCAGATCGTAGCCGGTGTTGTCCTTGCGCAGCCCGCGCAGACCGTCCCAGATCTCGCCTTGCGGCGTGACGACTTCGAGGCCGAGACACAGCTCGCGCGTATTGCCATAGCGCAGCACGCCGGTGCCGCCCGCGTTGGTCGAGAGATTGCCGCCGATCGTGCAGCTGCCTTCGGCCGCGAGCGAGAGCGGGAAGAGGCGGCCCGCATCTTTTGCGCGCGCTTGGACTTCGGCGAGGATCACGCCGGCTTCGACGGTGATGGTGTTGTTGTGCGGATCGATTTCGCGCACGCGGTTCAGGCGGCGCAGGCTCAGCACGGCCTGGGTGCCGCTCACGTCCGGCGTGGCGCCGCCCGCGAGGCCGGTGTTGCCGCCTTGCGGCACGAGCGCCACGCGATGCTCGCGCGCGAGCTTCACGATCGCGGCGACTTCCTGCGTATTGGCCGGGCAGAGCACCGCGACGGCCGCGCCCTGGTAGCGGCGGCGCCAGTCGGCGAGGTAGGGCGCGGTATCGTGCGCGTCGGTCAGCACGTATTGCGCACCGATGGCGGCGGCGCAGGCGTCGAGAAAGGCTTGGCAGGCGGTCGGGGCGGAGTCGGTCATGGTGTCTCGGATATACGCGCCTGGGCTGGCTCGCGGCGCGATTGTCATGAAGTCGCGAGGCTCAAACGTTTAGTTTGACACGGCGGTAACCTTCACGCAGCGCTCGTGGACGAGGCGGTCGCGGCGTGGAAGGCCGTCGCTTAGGCCGACTCGCTTTTAGCGGACTTTGCGGCGGACTTCGCGGCACGCTTTGCCGCGCGCTTGTACGGCGCGACATAGGCAAGCGCACACGCGAAAAAACCAAGAGCCAGCGCGACTTCCACCCAGCCGAGCCGGTTGCCGGGCGCGGGATCGGTCATGCCGCGCACGATGCCTTCCGCGAAGTACAGCAGCACGAGCATCGCCGCCCATTGCAGCGTGTAGAGCCTGCGTCGCAGCACGCCAGGCAGCGCGATGGCGAGCGGCACGGCCTTGAGCACGAGCGCGCTGCCGCCGGGGCGCAGCGGCGCGAGCCGCCACTCCCACGCAATGCACAGCAGCGTGAGCGCGGCGAGCATCGCAAAAGCGCCGAGCGCGGCGCCGCGACGCTGGACGATGGGCTCGGCGACGCGGTCCACGCCGGTATTCACAGCCGCTGGCCTTGCTCGGTGACGGCGAGTGCGAGCGCCGCGCGCGCAAGCCGCACGCCCAGCGCGCTCGCGAGCGTCTTTTCATCGGCGCTCAAACCGTGGCCGCGCGCGTCCTGGCGCGCGTGATGCGAGGCGCCGTAGGGCGAGCCGCCGCCCTGCGTGGTCGTGAGCGCGCTTTCCGTGTAGGGGATGCCCACGAGCAGCATGCCGTGATGGAGCAGCGGCAGCATCATCGAGAGCAGCGTGCTCTCCTGGCCGCCGTGCAGGCTGCCCGTCGATGTGAACACGCAAGCGGGCTTGCCCGCGAGCGCACCCGAAAGCCACTGCGGCGTGGTGCCGTCGAGAAAGTATTTGAGCGGCGCGGCCATGTTGCCGAAGCGCGTGGGCGAGCCGAGCGCGAGGCCCGCGCATTCTTCGAGGTCGCGCAGTTCGACGTAGGGCGGGCCGTCGGCGGGGATGTCGGGCGCGGTGGCCTCGCAGACCGTCGAGACGGGCGGCACCGTGCGCACGCGCGCTTCGGCGCCGGGAACACTGTCGATACCCTGGGCGATGGCGCGCGCGAGTTCGCGCGTTGCGCCATGCCGGCTGTAATAGAGCACAAGAATCGGTTTCATCGGGCCTCGTCGGTGGACGGGATATTATAGGGGTTGGGTCTGCCGCCGCAGCGGCGCACCGGCGAGCGACGCGCATCTTACGCGCAAATCATCGGCAAATAGGTACACTGCGTGCGCGCCGGATCAGAGGCAAAAAAACGGCGTCAAGCAAGCGCGGCAATCAACGTGTTCACGGTGGCGAGGAAAGCAGGCCAATGGATGTGCTGTCGAGGGTGAGGATCGATCTGGACATCGTGAAGCGCCTCGCGCGTTTCGCGGCGCGGCGCAGTCGCGAAGATCGCATTGCGCAGGTCGCGGGCAGCCTCACCTTCACCACGCTGCTTTCGCTCGTGCCGCTCGCCACGGTCGCGTTTGCGCTTTTCACCGCGTTCCCGATCTTCGCTTCGTTCCAGAACTCGCTGCAGGCCTTTCTCGCCGACCACCTCATGCCGGCGCAGATCAACAGCCAGATCTTCAAGTACCTGAACCAGTTCGCCTCGAAGGCCAAGGGCCTCACGACGATGGGCATGATCGTGCTCTTCGTCACCTCGGTCATGACGATGATGACCGTGGAGTCGGCCTTCAATCTGATCTGGCGTGTGCGCAAGGCGCGCCCGTTCGCGCAGCGCGTGCTCGTCTACTGGGCCATTCTCACGCTCGGGCCGATCCTGATCGGCGTGAGCCTCTCGATCTCCTCGTACGTGTTCACGCGTTCGGCCGTGATCGCGACCGAGCAGCACGTTTCGGGCATCCTCGACTGGATGCTGATCGGCGCCTCGCTGCCGCTGACGTCGCTCGCGTTCACGATGCTCTATGTGTATCTGCCGAACTGCCGCGTGCAGTGGCGCGACGCATTGGTTGGCGGCATCGCAGCGGCGATCGCATTCGAGGCGGCCAAGCGTGGCTTTGGTTACTACGTGCGGCGTATTCCGACTTATACGGCTGTTTATGGCGCCTTCGCGGCCGCGCCGATGTTCCTGCTATGGATGTACCTGAGCTGGTTCATCACGCTCGTGGGCGCGATGATCACCTCCGCTTTGCCCGAAATCCGCACCGGGCGCTTCGATCGGCCGCGCTTTCCGGGCAGCGATCTGCTCGACGCGCTCGAACTGCTCGCGGGTCTCGCCGATGCGCGGGAAGCGGGCGAGCCGGGCCGCACGACCGAGCAGCTCGCGCAGCTGCTGCGGCGCGACCTGGCCACGGTCAGGCGACTGATCGACGGCCTCGAGGAGGATGAACTCGTGGGGCGTCTCGAGCAGGAGGAACGCGCGAAAACGCTGTTCCTTCTGATCGGCAATCCTGCGCGCATTTCGGTGACGCGCATCTTCGACCGCTTTGCGATCGATCGCGCGGAACTGGCGTATCAGCTCAAGTCGAGCAGTATCGACGCGCACCTGCTGCTGGGTGCGCTCGACAACGACAAGCTCTCGATTTCACTCGCGTCGCTGCTCGCGATGCGGCGTCTCCCGGCGCTCACGGCGGAGCATCCGCCAGTGCTCCCGCATCCGGCGGCATGACGAGGCGGCGCGCCCGTGACAGGCGCGCCGTCGCATCAAATTCGAATCAAAGGGAAATCTTGCCGCGGCAGATATCCGCGAACATGACCCAGTCGCCCATCAAGCTGTAGATGGGGTGACGGAACGTGGCCGGGCGGTTCTTCTCGAACTTGAAATGGCCGACCCACGCGAAGCCGTAGCCGCACACGACGGCAAGCGGCAGCCAGAGCCAGTTGCCGGTGGCGATCGCCATGCAGACGAAGCCGATCACGCCAAGCGAGCCGATGAAATGCAGCCGCCGCGACATGAGATTGCTGTGCTCGCTCAGGTAAAACGGATAGAACTGCGCGAAGCTCGAAAAGTGCTCGGTATGCGTGGTGGGTTGCATCGTCTCCTCCTTTCTGCGCGGGTACGCAGGGGATGGTTGATTGAGCCATTCTGCGGCGTTCCAAACGACCGTGCAACCCGGGCAAGTCACCGCCGTCAGCCGTTGCCCACGCGCGGTGTTTGCTGCGTTGCAAAAGCGTAGAGCGCATCGAGCGTCGCATCGGGCTGCTCCGTCATCAGCGCGTGGCCGGCGTCCAGCGTGACCGTGTCCACGGGCGTGCCCGCTTGGGCGAGGGCGTCGGCGAGGGCGCGCGCAGCGCGCGGGGGCGTCATCGCGTCGCGCTTGCCGACGATCAGGCGCACCGGGCAGCGGACTTTCGCGGCGCTGGCGAGGCCGTCCGCATAGGCATTGCACGCCGCGAAATCGGTATGAAAAAGCTGCGGCTCGCCGCGCGCGGAGACGCGCTCCATGAGCCGCTGGTTCATGCCGCGCAGCCAGAAACCCGGCCCGGGGCTCGACGGCTTGGCGGCGAGCGTCGAGTGCGACCACGCGTTGACGAGCGCGATCGCCTCCGGCTCGCGCTCGCGCGCGGCTTCGAGCAGGGTAGGCGCGACCGTCATCGGGAACGCGGTGGCGAGCAGGGCGATGCGCTGCGCGCGTTCGGGATGGCGTGCCGCGAATTCGAGCGCGACGAGCGAGCCCATGCTATGGCCGGCGACGAAGGCCTGCGGGGCGTTCAGCGCGTCGAGCAGTGCGGCGAGCCAGTCGGCGAGCGCGCCGATGCTCGTGAGCGCCGGACCCGCGCTGCGCAGATGGCCGGGCAGATCGACGGCCAGGGCATTGAAACCGTGGTTGGCGAAATAGCGCGATTGCAGCGCCCAGACGCTGTGGTCGTGCTGCGCGCCGTGGACGAACACCGCGAACGGCAGCGCGTGGTCGATCGCGTGCGAGGCCGTGTAGACATAGACCGGTTTGCCGGCGACATCGACGATCATGACGCCTCCTTGCCGGCGGACTTGCCTTTCGATGCGTCCACTTTTTGCGACGCCTTCAGTGCGCGCTTGAGGTCATCGACCAGGTCGGCAGGGTCTTCGAGCCCGATCGAGAGCCGGATCGTGCCCTCCGCGATGCCGGCGGCGGCCAGTGCCGCGGCGTCCATGCGGAAATGCGTGGTCGAGGCGGGGTGGATCACGAGTGAGCGCGCGTCGCCGACGTTGGCCAGATGCGAGAACAGCGTGAGCGCTTCGATGAAGCGCTTGCCCGCCGCGCGGCCGCCGCGCAGATTGAAGCTGAACACCGCGCCCGCGCCACGCGGCAGCAGGCGCTTCGCCAGCGCGTAATCGGGATGGCTCGGCAGTTCCGGCCACGCGACCGATCCGACCGCCTCGTGCGCGGCGAGATATTCGACGATGCGCCGCGCGTTCGCCACATGCCGCTCCATGCGCAGCGGCAGCGTTTCGATGCCTTGCAGCAATTGCCACGCGGCCTGCGGATGCAGGCACGCGCCGAAGTCGCGCAGGCCCTCGCGCCGCGCGCGCAGCAAGAAGGGCGCGACCGTGCTTTCCTCGCTGAACACCATGTCGTGAAAGCCCGCATAGGGTTCGGTGAGTTCGGGAAAGCGGCCCGACGCTTCGAAGTCGAACGTGCCGCCATCGACCAGCACGCCGCCGATCGTCGTGCCATGGCCGCCGAGGAACTTGGTGGCCGAGTGATAGACGAGGTCGGCGCCGTGCTCGAAGGGGCGCAGCAGGTAAGGCGTGGTGAACGTCGAATCGACGAGGAGCGGCACGCCATGGCCGTGCGCGATCTGCGCGACGGCTTCGATGTCGAGCACGTCGAGGCCCGGGTTGCCGAGCGTTTCGCCGAACAGCAGGCGCGTATTGGGCCGCAGCGCCGCGCGCCAGGCGTCGAGGTCGCCGGGCTTCACGAAGGTCGTCTCGATGCCGAAGCGCTTGAGCGTGTAGTGCAGCAGGTTGTGCGAGCCGCCGTAAAGCGCCGCCGAGGCGACGATGTGCGAGCCCGCGCCCATCAACGTCGCGATCGCGAGATGCAGCGCCGCCTGGCCGCTCGCGGTGCCGATCGCGCCCGCGCCGCCTTCGAGCGCGGCGACGCGCTCTTCGAACACGGCGACGGTCGGGTTCGAGATGCGCGAGTACACGTGGCCCGCGCGCTCCATGTTGAAGAGCGCGGCGGCGTGGTCGGTGTCGCGAAACGAGAACGAGGTGGTGAGGTAGATCGGCGTCGCGCGGGCGCCGGTGGCGGGGTCGGGCGCCGCGCCCGCATGCAGCGCGAGCGTGTCGAAGCGGCTATCGGGATTGGATGCGGGATTCGATGACATCGTGGCGGCGCGCCGGCGCGAACCGGCCTGGTATCGAGGTGAAGGGCATCGTAACACCGGCGGCGGGGCGCGGGGACGCCCGGCCGGGCGTTTTTCGGGCCTGATGGGGCGCGCCCCGCGTGGCCGTTTTCGCGCCGGAAAACCCCTCGCCACGGCTTTCGACAGACGTTTCGGTACGCCGCGGAGGGCCCGCCGCGCGGCTTTCCTTTTAACAATCTTTCCGCTAGGATCGAATCAGGTAGGCATCTTTTCAGCATTTCCCCCATTACTAGCGGCATTCCTGGAGACACATCATGCGTGTCAGCGACATCCTCAAGGTAAAGGGCAATACGCTCTACACCGTCACGCCCGACACTGCGCTGAACGAGGCAGTCAACACCATGGCCGAGCACGATATCGGCTCGCTCGTCGTCATGGAGTACGGCGATCTGGTCGGCATGCTCACGTTCCGCGAGATCATCCTCACGCTGCGCGCAAACGGCGGCAGCGTCGGCACCACGACGATCCGCAAGGTCATGGACGATCATCCCATTACCTGCACGCCGGAAACCGAGGTCGACGAAGTGCGCCGCATGATGCTCGAGCACCACGTACGCTACCTGCCGGTCATGGAAAGCCGCTCGCTCATGGGCGTGATCTCGTTCTACGACGTGGCGAAGGCCGTGGTCGAAGCGCAGGGCTTCGAAAACAAGCTGCTCAAGGCGTATATTCGCGACTGGCCCGAAGAGGAGCGTCAGCCGGCGCGCTGAGCGCAGCCCGTCTGACGCCTGGTTGGTGAGCATGAAAAAGCGCGCGTAATGCGCGCTTTTTCGCGTCTGGATCCCATGAATTCCGTCAGTGCGATTCCTACTCGATGAACGATAGACCGATGCCCGCGGCGCAGCGCGACAAGCGTAAAGCGCACCATGAGGGTGACCACGCTTCGCAGTTCGCGCTGCTGCGCCAGCGTCGTTTCGCTCCGTTTTTCTGGACGCAGTTTCTCGGGGCGATGAACGACAACGTCTTCAAGATCGGCTTCACCTCGCTCGTCACCTATCAGGCCGCGCGCTTTTCCGGCGTCGATCCGAAGACGGTCGCGTTCCTCATTTCGGCCATATTTATCTTGCCGTTCGTGCTGTTTTCCGCGACCTCGGGCCAGGTCGCCGACAAGTACGACAAGGCGATGCTCACGCGCTGGGTCAAGACCTTCGAGATCGCGGTCATGCTGGTCGGCGCGGCCGGCTTCTGGATGCACAGCGCGCCGCTGCTGTACGCGTGCACTTTCCTGATGGGCGTGCATTCCACCGTGTTCGGGCCGGTCAAGTACGCGTACCTCCCGCAGCGCCTCGCGCCCGATGAACTGGTTGGCGGCAACGGGCTCGTCGAGATGGGCACGTTCGTCGCCATCCTGCTCGGCACGATCGTCGGGGGCGTGGCGGCGGGTATCGGCGCGATGGATCCCGCGTCGGCGCATGCGGACCTCGGGCCGCCCCTTGGTGCATGGTGGCTCGGCGGCATGTGCATCGTCATCGCGCTAGTGGGGCGCGTGGCGTCGGCCTTCGTGCCGCCGTGCGAGCCGTCGCAGCCGGACCTGCGCATCAACTGGAATCCGGTTTCCGAGACCTGGCGCAACCTGCGCCTCGCGCACGGCAACCGCACCGTGTTCCTGAGCCTGCTCGGCATTTCGTGGCTCTGGTTCGTGGGCGCAACGTTTCTCGCCTCGTTCTTCAATTTCGCGAAGGACGTGATGTCGGCCGACCCCGACGTCGTGACCGTGCTGCTAGCGATGTTTTCGCTCGGCATCGGCTCGGGGTCGCTGCTCTGCGAGCGGCTCTCGCGGCGGCGCATCGAGGTGGGCCTCGTGCCGCTCGGCTCGATCGGCATGAGCGTGTTCGGCATCGATCTCTTCTTTGCGAGCCACGCGTTGCCTGCCGCGTCCCATCTGCTTTCGGTGGGCGAATTCCTGCGCATCGCCGCGCATTGGCGCGTGCTCGCCGACCTGTTCCTGCTCGCCATGTTCGGCGGCTTCTACAGCGTGCCGCTCTACGCGTTGATCCAGAGCCGCAGCGCGCCCAGCCACCGCGCGCGCATCATCGCCGCGAACAACATCCTCAATTCGCTCTTCATGATCGTCTCGGCGCTCATGGCGATGGCGCTCACATCCGCGGGCGTCGGCATTTCCGGCATCTTTCTGACCACGGCGCTGCTCAATATCGTCGTGGCGGCCTATATCTACACGCTCGTGCCCGAGTTCCTGCTGCGCTTCGTGGCGTGGGTGCTCGTACATACGGTCTACCGCGTGCGGCTCGTGCATACCGAACGCATACCGGCCGAGGGCGCGGCAGTGCTCGTCTGCAATCACGTGAGCTATGTCGATGCGATCGTCATCATGGCCGAGAGCCCGCGGCCGATCCGCTTCGTGATGGATCAGCAGATCTTCCGCTCGCCGTTCTTAGGCTGGGTGTTCCGCCACGCCAAGGCCATTCCGATTGCGCCCGCGCACGAGGACCCGAATGCGCTCGCCGCTGCCTACGACGCGTGCGCGGCCGCGCTGGCCGAGGGCGACCTCGTCTGCATTTTTCCCGAGGGCAAGCTCACCCGCACCGGGGAGATGAACCCGTTTCGCCACGGCGTGAGCGAAATCTTGCGGCGCTCGCCCGTGCCGGTCGTGCCGATGGCGCTGCGCGGGCTGTGGGGCAGTGCGTTTTCGCGCTTCGCGGGGTCCGGCCAGGAGCGGCCGCTGCGACGCGGTCTGACGAGCCGTTTGACGCTCGCGGTGGGCGAGCCGATCGCGGCGGCGGACGCTACGCTTGAGCGCTTGCAGGAGACGGTGACGGAACTGCGCGGCGCGCGGCGCTGACGCCGGACCACGCGCCGTCCAAACCGGCGTCACGCCGCCGCTTCTCACCCGGCGCTCGCCCGACAGCCCGACCGCCCGGTCGGGCGTCGCCGCGCGCGGGCTGGCATAATATTGGATTCCCCGATTCACTTTGGACGACCGCCATGTCCGGCAACACGCTCGGTACGCTTTTCACCGTCACCACCTTCGGCGAATCCCACGGCCCGGCCATTGGCTGCGTCATCGACGGCTGCCCGCCCGGCATGGCGCTCACCGAAG
Source organism: Paraburkholderia nodosa (assembly GCF_001718195.1). Classification (GTDB taxonomy): domain Bacteria; phylum Pseudomonadota; class Gammaproteobacteria; order Burkholderiales; family Burkholderiaceae; genus Paraburkholderia; species Paraburkholderia nodosa_A. The sequence goes on along the minus strand of NZ_MCNV01000034.1, from coordinate 1,471 downwards.
CCGACATCCAGATCGACCTGGACCGCCGCCGCCCCGGCACGTCGCGTCACGTGACGCAGCGCCAGGAAGAGGACAAGGTCGAGATTCTCTCGGGCGTGTTCGAAGGGCTCACCACGGGCACGCCCATCGCGCTCCTGATCCGTAATACCGACCAGCGCAGCAAGGACTACGGCAACATCGTCGAGACCTTCCGTCCCGGTCATGCCGACTACACCTACTGGCAGAAGTACGGCATTCGCGATTACCGCGGCGGCGGCCGCTCGTCGGCGCGCCTCACTGCGCCCACTGTCGCGGCGGGGGCGGTGGCGAAGAAGTGGCTGCGCGAGCGTTTCGGGGTGGAAGTGCGCGGCTACATGCGCGCGCTCGGCGAGATCGACGTGCCGTTCGTCAGCTGGGAGCACGTGCACGAGAACCCGTTTTTCGTGCCGAACGCCGACGTCGTGCCGCAGCTCGAGGACTACATGGATGCGTTGCGCAAGGACGGCGACTCGATCGGCGCGCGCGTGAACGTGGTGGCGAGCGGGGTGCCGGTAGGCTGGGGCGAGCCGCTTTTCGACCGGCTCGATGCCGACATTGCGCACGCCATGATGGGCATCAACGCGGTGAAGGGCGTGGAGATCGGCGCGGGCTTCGCGAGCGTCGCACAGCGCGGCTCGGTGCACGGTGACGAACTCACGCCCAACGGGTTCCACGGTAATCACGCCGGCGGCGTGCTCGGCGGTATTTCGACGGGGCAGGACATTACCGTCTCGATCGCCATCAAGCCGACCTCGAGCATCCGCACGCCGCGGCGCTCGATCGACAAGGCGGGCGATCCCGCAACGGTCGAGACCTTCGGGCGCCACGACCCGTGTGTGGGCATTCGCGCGACGCCGATCGCCGAGGCCATGCTCGCGCTCGTGCTGATCGATCACGCAATGCGCCACCGCGCGCAGAATGCCGACGTCGTCGTGACGACGCCGAAGATCGCGGCCAGCGACGAGTGATGCCGATCGCTGCGGCGTGAGCCGCACGCGTTGCGCAGGCAACAAAAAATCCGCTTCAGGCTCACACCTGAAGCGGATTTTTTTCGCCTATCGGACTTACATGTTCGGATAGTTCGGGCCGCCGCCGCCTTCGGGCGTGACCCACACGATGTTCTGCGTCGGGTCCTTGATGTCGCAGGTCTTGCAATGCACGCAGTTCTGCGCGTTGATCTGCAGGCGGTCGCTGCCGTCGTCGTTCTTCATGAACTCGTACACCGCGGCCGGGCAGAAGCGCGCTTCGGGGCCCGCGTAGGTGCGCAGGTTCACGTTCACGGGCACGCTCGCGTCCTTGAGCGTGAGGTGCGCGGGCTGGTTCTCTTCGTGATTCGTGTTCGAGATGAACACCGAAGACAGACGATCGAACGTGAGCTTGCCATCGGGCTTCGGATACTCGATCGGCTTGCACTGCGAAGCGGGCTTGAGCATCTCGTGGTCGCGATGCTGGT
>NZ_MCNV01000033.1 GCF_001718195.1 Paraburkholderia nodosa | reverse complement strand
GATTTGTCGACGGCGAACTGGTGGGAAACGCCTGGACCGAAGTCGGCAGCGTGGCGATCGGCGACGTGATCACGCGCGTGTCACGTGATGGCGCACGCTGGGTGGTGAACGGAGAGAAGTACTACAGCACGGGCAGCATCTTCGCTGACTGGATCGACGTGTTTGCGCGCCGCGACGACACGGGCGAAGACGTGATCGCGGCCGTGCGCGCGAGGCAGCCCGGCGTGACACATCACGACGACTGGGATGGCTTTGGCCAGCGCACGACGGGCAGCGGCACGACCACGTTTGTCGCCGCGGAGGTGGACGAGATCGACATCATCGATTTTTCGACGCGCTTCAAATACCAGACCGCGTTCTACCAGCTGGTGCTGCTCGCCGTGCTCGCGGGCACGGGCCGCGCCGCGCTGCGCGACATCTCGCAGGAGGTGCGTTCGCGCCGGCGCATCTTTAGTCATGGCAATGCGCCTTCGTTCGCGCAAGATCCGCAGGTCCAGCAGGTCGTGGGCCAGGTCTCGTCGCTCGTGTTCGCCGCCGAGGCAACAGCCGTGCGCGCGGCGCAGGCTTCGCAACGCGCGTATGAGGCGCGTTTCGGGGGCGATGAGCAGGCCGAGCACGAGGCGAACGTCGATGCCGAACTAGATTCCGCACGCGGCCAGAGCGCGATTGCCGATCTCGTGCTGCGCGCGACCACGCTGCTGTTCAACGCGCTTGGCGCATCGGGCACGAGCGAGCAGAAGCGGCTCGACCGCCACTGGCGCAACGCCCGCACGGCTGCCTCGCACAATCCGATCGTCTTCAAGGAGCGCATCGTGGGAGATCGCGAAATCAACGGCACCGAGCCGCCGTACGTTTGGGCGATCGGAGCCGGTCCCGCGAAGGGGCAGAAGGCGGCCTGAGTACGAACGTGCGGTGCCGTCTCGCGGACGGCGCCGCTATTTGATGGCCGCGATTTCCTTCGTCCTGATCAGCCGCGCGCGCAGCACGTTGCGGCTGATGCCGAGAAGTTTCGCCGCCTGAATCTGGTTGCGGTGGCTGTACTCGAACGCCGTGCGCATGACCATGTCCTCGATCTGCTCGAAAAGATTCTCGTGCTCGCCGTTGAACAGTTCGAGCAACGCCGATTCGAGTGCGTAGTGCGGGCCGCTCGGCGCACTCACGCTCGCACCAGCCGGGGCCGTGATGCCCGACGAGAACAGGTGCAGGTCACCGTCCTGCAGGGTGTCGTGGCGGCTCACGAGCAGGGCGTGATGAATCACGTTCTCAAGCTCGCGAATGTTGCCCGGCCAGCTGTACGCGAGCAGCTTCTGTTCGGCGCGCGGCGAGATCGTGCCTGGCCCGTAACCGAGCCGGCCGCGGTAGTCCTCGATGAAGTAGCGGGCGAGCGGAAGGATGTCGCCGGTGCGCTCGCGCAGCGTCGGAATGGCGAGCTGTACGACGTTGAGTCGGTAGAACAGGTCGCTGCGGAAATGCCCTGCCGCCACCGCGTGCTGCAGGTGAACATTCGTCGCCGCCACCACGCGCACGTCGATCGGAATACCGCGCCGGGAACCAAGCCGCACGACCTCGCGCTCCTGCAGCACACGCAGCAGCTTGACCTGCATCGACAGCGGCAGGTCGCCGATCTCGTCGAGGAAGAGCGTGCCGCCGTTGGCCGCCTCGAACCAGCCCGGCTTGGCGTTGAACGCGCCGGTGAAGGCGCCTTTCTCGTGCCCGAACAGCTCGCTTTCGACCAGCGTTTCAGAAAACGCGCCGCAGTTGACCGCGACAAACGGCTTGTCGCGCCGCCCGCTCAGGCTGTGGACGTGGCGCGCGATCAGTTCCTTGCCCGTGCCGGTCTCGCCGATGATCAGGATATTTGCGTCGCTGGGCGCGACCAGCTGGATCCGCTCAAGCAGTTCGATCGAGCGGGGATCGACGAAGACCTGCGCGCGTGCACGGATCGAGGTGGTCAGCGAATGCCTGTGCGGCAGCGTGAGGACAGAAACATCGCCGTTGGCTTCGGCATCATCGGGCCATGCGTGGGAGAGCGGTTGGTTCATGAGTAGAAGCTCGGCGTAGGATAGGTTCGGTTGAGCGCCCATTCGCCGATCTCGCGGATCTTGTAGGCGAGCGGATCGTGTAGCGTATGGGTGCGCAGGTTGCGCCAGTGGCGGTCGAGCCGAAGCTCTCCATGGGTCGCGCGGGCGCCGGCGACATCGAACATGCGCGTACAGATGTCGAGGCCTGTTTGTGCGGCGGCGACCTTCGCGCTGGCAATGGCCAGCGCCACCTCGCCGCGTTCGGTCGCCGTGAGGCCGGTGTCGCGCGACCATGCCTTGTCCAGTCCTGCAGCGGCCCGGTCCGCGAGCGCGCGGGCGGATTCCAGTCCGAGCCAGAACTCGCCGTACTGGCTCAGGATGTACGGGTCCTCGCCGGTGCTCGCGACCTTCGCGGCGGGCCAGGGCCGTGCTTCGTTCAGGGTGTAGTGACGGGCGTCCTCGAACGCGGCCTCGCCAATGCCGAGATAGATGTTCGTCAGGATCAGTTGCGCAATGAGTGGCCTCAGACATGCAAACGGCGACGAGAGCGGTCCTGGGTCCGAAAGGATCTCGTGATGCTCGACACGGACCCGTTCGAACGTCACCGAACCGCTGTCGGTCTGGCGTTGGCCGAAATTATTCCAGTCGTCTGCAATCGCGATGCCGCTTCGCTGGGTTGGCACGGCGGCTACGAGAAACGCACGCGTTTCGGCGTGGCGCGCGGAGACGATCAGCATTTCCGAGTCGAGCGCGCCCGAGCAGAAGCTCTTTTGCCCGCTGAATTCGAGCCACGCTCCGCGCGGATGCGCAAGTGTGCGTTCGTCGAGCGGATTGAGCGCATTGCCCCAGAACCACCGGTGCCGCGAGGTCTGTTCGAACAGCGCCTGCCATTGCTCCCGCGAGCCGAACAGGCGGGCCGTGGCCAGCATCAGGTGATGGAATCCGAACACGTGCGCGAGTGAACTGTCGGCGCACGCGAGCACGCGCACGACGTCGAGAGTCGTGCGCCAGTCCGCACCGAGGCCGCCATGTACCGCAGGGATGCTCAGTGCGAGCAGGCCGCTCGCCCGCAGCGCGTCGCGTTCCGCCTTCGGTGTGCCGCCGCGCGCGTCGCGCTCAGCTGCGGTCCGCGCAAAGCGTTCAGCAAGACGCCGGGCGACGCTCAATGGCGATTCGACCTGCGGGATGGGCCGGATGTCCTCCGGCGCGTCGGCCAGCGGCAACGATAGGGAAGTGGATGCCATTGCAGTGTGATCGGGTGAAGCAGCACTGCACGCGCATGCGTGCTGCAGGATCAGCACAGTGTTCAAGGTTTTGGCACTCGAGAGAAGCAAGGATTTCTCATAACCTAATCAGGCTGCTGCGCTAGCAGCATCGAGACGCGAACCCATGCGTCTTAAGTACTTCCATTCATGTGACGAACCAGTGCTGCTGCGTGGGAAGCAACGAAGAAGCAGCGCTGTTGCCGGTGCGTCATCACATGTCGGCATATCGATCCGAGTGCTGCCGGGATGTGCTTATCAGGTGCATTTCCCCTTCTGGTAAGCCGCTCGATGACGAAAACTGCTGCTATGTCAGCCGTTCAGCTGTAAGTGGCCAGTTCGCGCGATTTGGCACAGTCCTTGCCTTTAGCTCATGACGGGACCGATCAGGCACGTCCCGCTTCACGAAGGAATCCTCATGAGCAAGAAACACAAGATCGTGGCCGTGTCGGGCAGCTTGCAGCGGCCGTCGCGCACGCTGGCGCTGGTGCAGTCGCTGCTGTCCGCGCTGGAAGCCGCGCTGCCTGTCGAAATCCGCGTGATCGATCTCGGCGAGATCGCCGGACGGCTCTCCGGTGCGCTCACGCGTGCGCAGGTGCCGGCGGATATCGAAGAACACATCCGGGCGATCGAGACAGCCGACCTCGTGATTGCGGCAAGTCCGGTGTATCGCGCCTCCTATACCGGCCTCTTCAAGCATCTGTTCGATCTCGTGCACCACGAGGCGCTGATCGATGTTCCGGTGCTGCTGGCCGCCACGGGCGGCAGCGAGCGTCATGCGCTCGTGATCGATCACCAGTTGCGGCCGCTCTTCAGCTTCTTCCAGGCGCACACGCTGCCGATCGGCGTCTACGCCTCCGAAAGCGATTTCGATCGCTACGAGATCGCAAGCGACGCGTTGCGCGCTCGTATCGCACTCGCTGTAGAGCGTGCGGCACCGTACGTCGGTGCGCGTGCGGAAAACGTTACTGCGGCGCTCGCCGTTTGAATCCAAAGTCATTCAAGGAATCTTCAATGAGCCAGACTTCCCAAACCAGAGATGCCCTCAAGTTCGCCTACTGGGTGCCCAACGTGAGCGGCGGCCTTGTCGTCAGCACGATCGAGCAGCGCACCGACTGGAGCCTCGAGTACAACCAGCGTCTTGCGCAGACCGCCGAGCGTGCTGGCTTTGAATATGCTCTGAGCCAGATTCGCTTCACGGCCGGCTACGGCGCGGAGTATCAGCACGAGTCGGTCTCGTTTAGCCAGGCGCTGCTGCAGTCGACCACCAGGCTCAAGGTGCTCGCAGCGATCCTTCCTGGTCCGTGGCATCCGGCAGTGGTCGCCAAGCAGATCGCCACCATCGACCACATCTCGAACGGCCGCATCGCGATCAACGTCGTGAGCGGCTGGTTCAAGGGCGAGTTCACCGCGATCGGTGAACCGTGGCTCGAGCACGACGAGCGTTACCGCCGCTCGAACGAGTTCATCCGCGCGCTCAAGGGCATCTGGACCGAGGACAACTTCACGTTCAAGGGCGACTTCTACCGCTTCAACAACTACACGTTGAGTCCGAAGCCGGTGCAGAAGCCCCATCCCGAGATTTTCCAGGGCGGCAGCTCGCGCGCGGCGCGCGACAACGCGGCGAGCGTATCGGACTGGTATTTCACGAACGGCAACACGCCCGAGAATCTCAAGGCCCAGATCGACGATATCCGTGCGAAGGCGGCGCAGAACAATCACCAGGTGCGTATCGGCGTCAATGCCTTCGTGATCGCGCGCGATACCGAAGAGGAAGCGAAGGCCGTGCTCGACGACATCATCAGGCATGCGCACGTCGAGGCGGTGCACGCGTTCGGCGATGCGGTCAAGGAGGCGGGCAAGGCGTCGCCGGAAGGCGAGGGCAACTGGGCCAAGTCGACCTTCGAGGATCTCGTTCAGTACAACGACGGCTTCCGCACGAACCTGATCGGCACGCCGCAGCAGATCGCCGAACGTATCGTCGAACTGAAGTCGATCGGGGGCGACCTGGTGCTGACCGGCTTCCTGCATTTCATCGAGGAAGTCGAGTATTTCGGCCAGAAGGTGCTGCCGCTCGTGCGCGAGCTCGAGGCGCAGCGCGAAAAGCAGGCCGCCTGACGCAAGCGGCGGCGGGGCGGGGCCGGGCGCGCGAGCAGACCCGCCCGCACGAAACACAAGAACACAACTGGGAAACGGCACCCCAAGGGGTGAATCAGCATGACGCAAGCCTCGACGGCCCTGCTCGCGCTCGACGGCATTTCCGTGTCGTTCGGGGGCGTCAAGGCCATTACCGATATCAGTTTCGAAGTCGCTGCAGGCGAGATCTGTGCGTTGATCGGCCCGAACGGCGCGGGCAAGAGTTCGCTGCTGAACGTGATCAACGGCGTCTATCGTCCGCAGCACGGTACGCTGCGCTTCGACGGCCATGCATACCGGCGCATGGACGCGCACGACGCCGCGCATCGCGGCATCGCACGCACGTTCCAGAATCTCGCGCTGTTCCGGCGCATGAGCGTGTTCGACAACGTGCTGGCCGGGCGCAACCTGCATCGCCGTAGTACATGGCTCGAGCAGACACTGCACGTTGGCCGTGCCGCACGGGATGAAGCCTTGCAGCGCGAGCGCGCTGAGCGCGTGATCGAAGCACTGGATCTGCAGCCGTGGCGCGACAGCGTGGTGGGCACCCTGTCCTACGGGTTACAGAAGCGGGTCGAGCTGGCGCGTGCGCTCGCTGCCGAACCACGCCTGCTGCTGCTCGACGAGCCCATGGCCGGCATGAATACCGAGGAGAAGCACGCGATGGCCGGATACGTGCTCGATGCCAACGAGCATCTGGGCGTCACGGTCGTCCTGATCGAGCACGACATCGGCGTGGTGATGGGCTTGTCCGATCACGTGGTCGTGCTCGACTACGGAAAAAAGATTGCCGACGGCAGGCCCAACGAAGTCCGCACGAACCCGGATGTGCTGGCGGCCTATCTCGGCACACGTCATTGAGAGGGTGCGCAATGCAATTCTTTTTCGAGGTGCTGGTGGGCGGACTGCTGGCCGGCGTGATGTATTCGCTGGTCGCAATCGGCTTCGTGCTGATCTACAAGGCGTCGGGCATCTTCAACTTCGCGCAGGGCTCGCTCGTGCTGTTCGGTGCGCTGACTTACGTGAGCCTCGTTGAGCGCGGCTGGAACCCGTGGCTGTCGTTCGGGGCGACGCTCGCCGCGCTCGTACTGATCGCGATCGCAACCGGCCGCTTCGTGCTGCGCCCGCTCGTCAACCGCGCGCCGATCGTGCTGTTCATGGCCACCCTCGGTCTGAGCCTGATTCTCGAAGGCGCGGCGCAGCTGTTCTGGGGCGCGCAGGTGCACGGGCTCGATCTCGGCATCGACGACAGGCCGCTGCATCTGGCCGGCGTAATGGTGAGCCGCTTCGACCTGTTCGCGGCCGCCACGGCGGGCGTGCTGGTGCTTGCCCTGTCGCAGCTCGCGAAGCGCTCGCGTTTTGGCCTGTCACTGCGGGCCGTGGCCGACGATCCGCTCGCCGCCTTCGCGGTCGGCGTGCGGCTGCCGCGCGTCTGGACCATCGTCTGGGCACTGGCTGGCTTCGTCGGCCTCGTTGCGGGTCTGCTCTGGGGCGCGCGGCTCGGCGTGCAGTTCTCGCTCTCGCTCGTCGTGCTCAAGGCTCTGCCGGTGCTGATCATCGGCGGCTTCTCGTCGATCGGCGGCGCGATCGTCGGCGGGCTGCTGGTCGGCGCAACGGAGAAGCTGGCCGAGGTTTATGTCGGGAGCGTGATCGGCGACGGCATCGAGAACTGGTTCCCCTATCTGCTTGCAATGCTGTTCCTGCTCGCGCGCCCGTCCGGCCTGTTCGGCGAGGCGGCCGTCGAGCGCGTTTGAGGAAACCTTGATGGAATTGACCCGTCCCCTCGCCGAACCGCGCCGGCTGAACCTGCGCCGGCTGGCGGTGCCGCTTGCGGGCGCGCTCGTCGCGTTTGCCGGCGTGCCGCTCGCGGCGAACGACTACTGGCTGAACGCGATCCTCGTGCCGTTTCTGATCCTGTCCGTGGCCGGACTCGGACTGAACTTCCTGACCGGCTATGCGGGGCAGTTGTCGCTCGGTTCGGCCGCGTTCATGTCGATCGGCGCCTATGCGACCTACAACCTGCTCGTACGTGTGCCTGCGCTGCCGCTGCCGGTCGACCTGCTGCTCGGCGGCCTGGTCAGCGCCGCGGCCGGCGTGCTGTTCGGACTGCCGAGCCTGCGTATCAAGGGCTTCTACCTGATCGTCTCGACGCTGGCCGCCCAGTTCTTCGTGGTCTGGCTGTTCACGCGCGTGGGGTGGTTCTCGAACTACGACACGTCCGGCGTGTTGAGCGCGCCGCAGCTCGCGATCGGTCACTGGCGCATCGACACGCCGGTGTCGCGCTACCTGTTCGTGCTCGGCGTCGCGACCTTGCTGTTCGCATTGGGCGCGAGCCTCGTGCGCAGCGAACTTGGCCGGCGCTGGATGGCTGTACGCGACATGGAAGCCGCCGCGCGCGTGATCGGCATTCCGGTGGGGCGCAGCAAGCTGCTGGCCTTCGCGCTGAGTTCCTTCGTGCTCGGCATCGCAGGCGCGCTGTGGGCATTCGCGTATCTCGGCACGATCGAGCCGGACGGCTTCAACCTGAATCTTTCGTTCCAGGTGCTGTTCATCATCATCATTGGCGGCATGAGCAGCATCTCGGGCAACTTTCTTGGCGCGGCGTTCATCGTTTTACTGCCGATCCTGCTTTCGAACGCGGCTGGCGCGCTGGCCCACGCGGGCATCGGCGCAGACCAGGTGCAGAACCTGCAGAAGATCGTCTTCGGCACGCTGATCATCGTCTTTCTGATCAAGGAACCGGAAGGCCTCGCGAGACTCGTGCAGATCGTCCGTCAACGTCGGCCGAAGCAATCCTGAGCCGTTAATCTCCCTGCCTTATTGTTTCTTTTATCGTTCAAGGAATATTTTGTTATGCGAAATAATGATATTCATCCCTCTCGCGCCAAGTGGCGACAGTGGTCCTCGGCTTTCGTGGCCGCGCTTGCGCTCACCGTTGGCGCGTTGCCTCAGGTGCATGCGGCGGGTGAGGAGTATTTTCCGCTGCAAAGCTACCGGGTCGGCCCCTACGCAGCCGGTGGCAGCGGCTTCTTCGGCGGCTTCATCGACTATCTGCAGTTGATCAACGCGCGCGACGGGGGCGTGAACGGCGTCAAGCTCGTGTGGAAGGAGTGCGAGACCGAGTACGTGGTGGAGAAGGGCGTCGAATGCTATGAGCGCCTGAAGAGCGGCGGCCCCGACGGTGCGCCGACCGCGGCTACGAACCCGTTGTCGGTCGGTATCGCTTACGCGACGCTCGACCGTTCGACGGCCGACAAGATTCCGCTCATCACGATCAACCACGGCCGCACCGATTCGACTGACGGCGCAGTGTTTCCCTATGTGTTCCCGCTGCAGCTGAATCCGTACAGCGAGGTCTCCGCGATCGTCAACTACATCGGGCAGCGCTCGGGCGGTCTCGCCGCGCTCAAGGGCAAGAAGATTGTCGTGCTATATCACGGTTCGCCGTACGGCCGCGAAACGATTCCTGTGGTCGATCTGCTCGCGAAGAAATATGGCTTCGACGTGACCCAGATCGAAGTGCCGCATCCTGGCAACGAACAGGGTTCGCAGTGGCTGAAGATTCACCAGATCAATCCCGACTGGGTGATCTTGCGCGGCTGGGGTGTGATGAATCCAGTAGCGATCAAGACCGCGCAGAAGGTCGGCTATCCGGTCGATCACATCATCGGCAACATCTGGAGCAACTCCGAGGAAGACGTCCGGCCCGCAGGTGATGCGGCAAAGGGCTTCATCTCGATCACGACGCACCCCTCGGGCACGGACTACCCGGTGCTGCAGGCGATCAACCAGTACGTGGTGAAGCCCGGCAACGGCAACCTCAAGGACCCGGCGCGCTTTGGCACCGTCTACTACAACCTGGGCGTGGTGAACGGTATTCTCAACGTCGAGGCGGTGCGCGTTGCGCAGCGCAAGTTCGGCAACAAGCCGCTCACGGGCGAGCAGGTGCGCTGGGGCTTCGAGCATCTGGATCTGGACGATGCGCGCCTCAAGCAACTCGGCGCACTCGGCCTCGTGCAGCCGCTCAAATTGACCTGCGCGGACCACGAAGGCGGCGGTGCCGTGCGCTTCCAGCAATGGGACGGCCGGAAATGGAACGTGATCAGCAACTGGGTGCAGGCGGACCGCGAGCTGCTACGTCCGATCATCGAGAAGTCTGCGCTGTCGTACGCGAAGGAAAAGGGCATTACGCCACGCGATTGCAGCAAGGACCTCTAACATGACGAGCACTCCGATCCTGCAGGTCGACGAGATCGCCGTGACCTATAGCCAGATCATCCCCGCCTTGCGCGGGGTGTCGCTGGCGGTGCCCGAGGGCGAGATCGTCGCGCTGCTCGGCGGCAACGGCGCGGGCAAAACGACCACGCTCAGGGCGATCTCGAACCTCGTACGCGCGGAGCGTGGCGAACTGACGGGCGGTCGCATCGTCTATCGCGGCGACGATGTCGCGCGCGTCGAGCCGTGGACACTGGTCGAGCGCGGACTTGTCCAGGTGCTTGAAGGGCGGCGCTGCTTTGCGCACCTGTCAGTCGAGGAAAACCTGCGGATCGGATCGTTCGCCAGGCGGCCGCGACGGGCTGAGATCGAGGCCCATCTCGAGCGGATCTACGGGATCTTTCCGCGTCTGAAGGTCAAGCGCCAGTCGCTGGCGGGATTGACGTCGGGTGGCGAGCAGCAGATGGTGGCGATCGGCCGTGCGCTGATGGCGCGTCCTTCGCTCGTGCTGCTCGACGAGCCTTCAATGGGGCTTGCGCCGATGGTCGTCGAGGAAATTTTCGAGATCGTCGCGGCGCTCAACCGCGACGAGGGGGTCAGTTTTCTGCTCGCGGAGCAGAACGCGACGATGGCACTGCGTTATGCAAAGCATGGCTATGTACTCGAAGGCGGTCGCGTGGTTGCACACGGATCGGCAGCCGAGCTCGCGCGCCTCGACGTGCTGCACGACGCATACCTTGGCGGCGCAGCGGTCGATTACATTGCGCGCCGCTCCGGGCGCGCGAGACAGGCTTTGACTGGCTGATATGTGCCCAAGCGATGGTGTGGAAACGCGGAAGTACCCGGCTCGGGTGTCGTTCAATTCCCATAGCCCGTCATCTTATTGTGCAAAATTTCGAACACCCCGTGCGAACCTGATGGAATTATCGAACGGCGCGGCAGCGCCCATACTGGCGCCATCCGTTCACGAGGAGCACGACATGCCGCAGCCGTCCAACCATTCCCCCGCCCAGACCAAACAACGCGCACAACCCGCGCGCACGTTCCCATTCGCCGGCCGCACCGTCAACCGTGTGGGCTACGGGGCCATGCAACTTGCCGGCCCCGGCGTATTCGGCCCGCCGAAGGACCGCGCGGCTGCCGTGGCTGTGCTGCGCGAGGTGCTCGCACTCGGCGTAAACCATCTCGACACGAGCGACTTCTATGGCCCGCACGTGACGAACCAGATCATCTGCGAGGCGCTCCATCCCTATGCCGACGATCTCACGATCGTCACCAAGGTGGGCGCGGTGCGCGACGGCACGGGCGCCTGGCTGCCCGCGCTGGAGCCCTCCGACATCGAGCGCGCCGTGCACGACAATCTGCGCAATCTGGGACTCGACACGCTCGACGTGGTCAATCTGCGCATCATGGGCGACGTCCACAAGCCCGCCGAAGGCTCCGTCGAACGGGAAATGGAAGCGCTCGCCGCACTGCGCGAGCGTGGGCTCGTGCGCCACATCGGCATCTCCAACGCGACAGCGAAGCAGATCGACGATGCAGAAAAGATCGCACCGATAGTCTGTGTCCAGAACCACTACAACCTGGTGCACCGCGACGACGATGGGTTGATCGATGCGCTGGCGGCACGCGGTATCGCCTATGTGCCGTTCTTCCCGCTGGGCGGTTTCACGCCGATTCAGTCCTCAGCGCTGTCAGACATCGCAAGAATGCTCGAGGCCACGCCGATGGCCGTTGCGCTAGCGTGGCTTCTGCACCGGTCGCCAAATATTCTTTTGATTCCGGGGACATCGTCGCTGGCGCATCTACGCGAGAACATGACAGCGCAGACGCTTGAGCTCTCCGGTGAGGTACTGGCGCAACTGGACGCGATTGGTAAAGGGCAGAAAACAATCGCATGAATCGATCGCCGCAGGCGCACAGGAGAATGTCTACGGCGTGGCCTGTAGCCGGGAACGTTGTATGTATGGGCGCGTTCGAATTGTCCGATAATCCCATCTGATCAGAATAGGCTGTGCGGGAAATCGAACAGTGCGGGGTGAACCATGCCGATGGAAATGAACGATCTGGCCGCTTTCGTTTCGGTGGCGCGTGCGGGCGGCTTTCGCGACGCGGCGCGCGTGGGCGGCGTTTCGGCGTCGAGCCTGAGTGCCGCGGTGCGCAGGCTGGAGGCGAAGCTCGGGCTCCGCCTGTTGAACCGCACCACGCGCAGCGTCGCGCCGACCGAGGCAGGGCAGCGTCTGCTCGAATCGATCACGCCGCTTTTCAGCGAGATGGAAGCGGCGCTCGACGTGCTCAACGGCTACCGCGAAAAGCCGGCGGGCACGCTCAAGCTCAACGTGCCCGCGAGCGCGGCGCGCACCATCCTGCCGGGCGTGCTCGCGCCGTTCCAACGCGAGTATCCCGAGATCCGCGTCGAGGTGGTGGTGGAGGACGGCTTCGTCGACGTGCTGCAGATCGGCTGCGACGCCGGTATTCGCTACGACGAGCGGCTGGAGCAGGACATGATCGCGATTCCCATCGGTCCGCGCGTGGAGCGCTTCGCGACGGTCGCTTCTCCCGCGTATCTCGCGGCGCGGGGGCGGCCTGAACATCCACGCGAACTGCTCGACCACGCTTGCCTGCGCGTGCAGTTTGCGGGCGGCGCGATGCCGCTCTGGCATTTCGAGCGGGACGGCGAAGTGCTGCGCCTTGACCCGCACACGGTGCTCGTCGTGCGTCCTGGCGCAGCGCTCGACCTGCTGATCAACATGGCGCTCGACGGCGTCGGCATCGTGTATCTGTTCGAAGAGATGTTGCTGCCGCATATCCGCAGCGGCGCGCTCGTGCGCCTGCTCGACGACTGGGATGTGTCGTTTCCGGGGCCGTTTCTCTACTACCCTGGGCGGCGGCACCTGCCGGCGCCGCTGCGCGCGTTCGTCGACTTCGTCAAGGCGAATGCGTCAGACGATTCGGCATCCTGAGTACGCGTCGAGCGCCCAGTATAAGGGCGCGTAACAACAGCGCTCAGCGACGCTTCATGCCGTATTCGATGAACGTGCGGCACAGCAACTCCATGCCTTTCGCGTCCTCTTCGTCGAAGCGCGCGAGATGCGGACTGTCCACGTCCCATACGCCGATCAGCTCGCCGTCCGGCGTGACGAGGGGCACGACGATTTCCGACTGCGAAGCCGAATCGCACGCAATGTGGCCCGCGAACGCGTGCACATCGGGCACGACTTGCGTTTGCCGCGTGGCCGCCGCCGTGCCACATACGCCCTTGCCCAGGGGAATGCGCACGCACGCCGGTTTGCCCTGGAACGGACCGACCACGAGCTCGGTGCCGTCGAACGAGTAAAAGCCCGCCCAGTTCAGGCCTTCGAGCGAATGAAACACGAGCGAAGCGAAGTTCGCGGCGTTCGCGATGACGTCGGTTTCGCCTTCGATCAGCGAGCGCGCCTGCGCAGCCAGCGATTCGTAGAGGGCGGGTTTGTCGGAGGGAAGGGTGTCGGAAAGCGAGAACATAAGTCGGTCGATCTGGATATGCGCCGTTCCAGCGAAAGGCGCGGTGGAGCCAAACGAGATTCTAGGCGAGATCGGCTATCGGCAGGCAATCGGCGGGCGCTGAATATGGCGTATCCATGGACGGTAGCGCGCCCTCGTGCGATTATTCACGTTTCGTGTTGAATCTGTCCACGCCTGCGGGGCTGGTTGCCGGCGGTTTTTCGGGCATGCTGGCGCATCAGCACAGAATCAACACAGAAACGGAGAACGCGACATGAGCAAGACATTCAAGATCGCCGCCATCGCCGGCGACGGTATCGGCCAGGAAGTAATGCCCGAGGGCGTGCGCGTGGTCGAGGCGGCGGCCGCGAAGTTCGGCCTGAAGCTCGAAATCAGCCATTTCGACTGGGCAAGCTGCGATTACTACCTGCAGCACGGCAAGATGATGCCCGACGACTGGTTCGCCACGCTCAAGGGCTTCGACGCGATCTATTTCGGCGCGGTCGGCTGGCCCGACAAGGTGCCCGATCACATTTCCCTGTGGGGCTCGCTCCTGAAGTTCCGCCGCGAGTTCGACCAGTACGTCAACCTGCGCCCGGTGCGTCTGCTGCCCGGCGTGCCGTGTCCGCTCGCCAACCGTAAGCCCGGCGACATCGACTTTCTCGTCGTGCGCGAGAACACCGAGGGCGAGTACAGCTCGGTGGGCGGCAAGATGTTCGAAGGCACCGAGCGCGAGTTCGTGCTGCAGGAGTCGGTGTTCACGCGCCACGGCGTGGACCGCATTCTCAAGTACGCGTTCGAACTCGCGAACGAGCGCGGCCGCAAGAAACTCACGGCAGCCACCAAATCGAACGGCATCTCGATCAGCATGCCGTACTGGGACGAGCGCGTGGCGGCGATGGGCGAGGCGTATCCCGACGTGAAGTGGGACAAGCAGCACATCGACATTCTGTGCGCGCGTTTCGTGCTGCAGCCGGACCGCTTCGACGTGGTCGTCGCCTCGAACCTCTTCGGCGACATCCTTTCGGACCTCGGCCCCGCATGCACGGGCACGATCGGTCTGGCGGCTTCGGCCAATCTGAATCCCGAGCGCAAGTTCCCCTCGCTGTTCGAGCCGGTGCACGGCTCGGCGCCCGACATCTTCGGCAAGCAGATCGCCAACCCCATCGCGATGATCTGGTCGGGCGCGATGATGCTCGACTTCCTCGGCAACGGCGACGCGCAATACAAGGCCGCGCACGACGCGATCATGCAGGCCATCGAGAAGGTGCTGGTGGAAGGCCCGCGCACGCCCGACATGGGCGGCACGGCGAACACGACTGCGCTGGGCGAAGCGGTAGCCGCCGCGCTGTGACGCCGCGGTGACGCCTATGCCGGACGCACCGAAAGCGCCGAAATCTGTCGCGTCGCCGGAGCTCGACGACCTGCGCGTGTTCTGCATGGTCGCGCGCAAAGCGAGCTTCACCGCGGCGGCCGAAGCGCTTGCGGCGTCGCCGGCCTATGTGAGCAAGCGCGTGGGCGTGCTCGAGGCGCGTCTCGGCACGCGCCTGTTGCACCGCTCGACGCGGCGCGTCGCGATGACCGAGGCGGGCGAGCGCGTCTATGCGTCGGCGGGCAAGATCCTAGACGACGTCGAGCGCCTCGTGGACGACGTCTCCACTACGCGGCGCATTCCGCGCGGCACGCTGCGCGTGTCGAGCAGCTTCGGCTTTGGCCGCAACTTCGTCGCGCCCGCGCTCGCCGGGCTTTCCGAGCGGTATCCGCAACTGAGCGTGCGCCTCGAACTGTTCGACCGGCTCGTCGACGTGGCGGGAGAGGGTTTCGATCTCGACGTGCGTATCGGCGACGAGATCGCCGGCCATCTGATCGCGCGCCGTCTCGCCACGAACTATCGCGTGCTTTGCGCAGCGCCCGCGTATCTCGCGCGGCGCGGCGCGCCACAGGAGGTCGCCGATCTCGCCGAACACGCGTGTCTCGCGATCAAGGAGCGCGATCATCCGTTCGGCGTTTGGCGCCTGACCAGGCATGGCGAGACGGTTTCGGTGAAGGTAGCCGGGCCGCTCTCGACCAATCACGGCGAGGTGGCCGTGCAGTGGGCGCTGGCGGGCCGCGGCATCGTGCTGCGCTCGATGTGGGATGTTGCGCCACTGCTGGAGAGCGGGCGCCTGCAGCGCGTGCTGCCCGGCGTCACGCAGCCGGCCAATGTCTGGGCCGTGTACCCGGCGCGCCTCGCGCAGTCCGCGAAGGTCCGCGTGTGCGTCAATCATCTGGAGGAAACGTTCGCGCGCATCGGCATTGCGGCGCCGGCAAACGAGGACGAGAGCGGGCGCTGACCGGGTTCGGCGGGAGCCTTACTCGCTCTCGGGGAGATCGAGCGCCTTGCGCTCGCGTCGTTCCTCGTTGCCGCGCCTCGCACGCTGGCGCTGGCGCGAAAGCACGGTGATGATCTGGCCGGTGGTGGCGTCGGCGGGGATTTCGTTGCGGATCACGTTCGCGACCATCGGCAGTCCCTTGCGCTGGCGGTGCAGCGCCTGCGCGATCGCCTGGCGGCACGCTGGCCCGTGGCAATCCCATTCGTCGCGCAGTTTTCCGCAGTAACGGCAGGTGTCCATGCGTCCCAGTTTACCCAAAATCGATGGGTGGTTTTAGGGGCGCGATCAGCGCGCCTCACGAGTGCCATTCGTGCGCCGCCTGGCGCCGGCCGGCGGTATGATCGGCTGCGGATGTGGCGGGACCGCAGTGCGAAATATCGTGGCGGGAGCGGCAGATGGCGGCGATCGGCGTAGTCCTGTTCGACATGGAAGGCGTGCTGTCCCACTACGATCGCGACGCGCGCGTGGCGAGCCTCGCGGCCGCCACCGGCGCGCCGCCTGCAGCGGTGCGTCACGCGATCTGGGGCTCGGGTCTCGAAGCGCGCGCCGACGCGGGCGAAATCGACCCCGACGCTTATCTGCGCGCACTGGGCGCAATGCTCGGCTGTGAGGTGGGCCGCGACGTGTGGCTCGCGGCGAGGCGCGCGTCGATCACGCCGAACGAGGCGGCGCTCGCGCTGGCACAGCGTGTAGCCGCGCGTTGCCGCATCGCCGTGTTGACCAACAACTGCTCGCTCGTCACGCATCACCTCGACTATCTGAATCCGCCCGTTGCGCGGCTTTTCGGTTCACAGGTCTATTCGTCGGCGACGTTCGGCGCGGTCAAGCCGGCCGCGCAGACCTACCTGGGCTGCGTTGCACAGCTCGGCGCGCAGCCCCAGGAAACGCTCTTCATCGACGACAGCGAAGCGAACGTCACGGGCGCGCTCGACGCGGGGTTGCAGGCATGCCACTTCGTCGAAACCGAATCGCTCGAGAGCGACCTGGCTCGGCTCGGGCTGATCGACGCTTGATGGCCGTGCCGCACGGGCGCCCACGGCGTGAATGAATGGATGGCTGGCGAACGTACGGGAGCTTGCGATGAAGATGCAATGGAACTGGAAGCTGTTCGCGACAGTCTGCCTGTGCGCATTCGCGCCGCTCGCCGCGGCTCAACAACCGGGCGCGCCGCTCGTCTACGTGACGGACTTCGAACTCGACGCGGCCAACGTCAAGCAGGATTCGAATCCTGTGGAGAATGCGCGCGAGCACATGGGCGGCTTGCTGCCACGACCGCTGTTGCGCCACCGCGACCCGCAGCAGCAGGCCGATCAGGTCGTCACGAAAATGGCCGATGCGCTGGTGAACGACCTGCGCGAGAAGGGCCTCGACGCACGCCGCCTGCCCAGCGGCACGCCGCTACCCGCGCAGGGCTGGCTCGTGCGCGGCGTCTTCCTGAGCGTGGACGAAGGCAACAGCATGCGGCGCGCGGTGGTGGGGTTCGGCTCGGGCGCGAGCCAGATCGAACTGGCGGTGGCCGTGGACAACCTGGCCACCCAGGCGCCGCAGCCGCTTTATCAGGTGATCGACAGCCAGTCGAGCCATGCGAAGCCGGGCGCCGGCGCGGCCATCGCGCTCAATCCGTACGTGGCGGCGGCAAAATTCGTGCTCGCGCGCGCGGATGACCGCAAGAACGTGGACCGTGCGGCGGCCGAAGTGGCCGACTCGGTTGCGGCGCGCGTGAAAGCGGCGCCGCAATGACGCCGTGGGCGCGCCTTAGCCGCGCGGCGGAATGTTGAGCCCGCGCTCGACCGCCGGACGCGCGACGAATGCTCCGAGCGCGCGCGCGACGTTCCTGAAATCGGCGTAACCGACGAGGTCGCCGCCCTCGTAGAAGCCAACGAGGTTGCGCACCCAACCAAACGTGGCGATGTCGGCGATGGTGTACTCGTCGCCCATGATCCACTTGCGCCCCTCGAGGCGCTGGTCGAGCACGGCGAGCAGACGCCGCGACTCGGCGACGTAGCGGTCGCGCGGACGCTTGTCCTCGTACTCCTTGCCCGCGAACTTGTGGAAGAAGCCCACCTGACCGAACATCGGCCCGATGCCGCCCATCTGGAACATGACCCACTGGATCGTTTCGTAGCGCGCCGCGCCTTCACGGGCGAGAAAGCGGCCGCTCTTGTCGGCGAGATAGATGAGGATCGCGCCCGATTCGAACAGCGCGAGCGGCTCGCCGCCCGGGCCGTTGGGATCGAGGATCGCGGGAATCTTGTTGTTGGGGTTCAGCGAGAGGAATTCCGGCGACATCTGGTCATTCGCGTCGAAGCGCACGAGATGCGGCTCATAAGGCAGGCCGCTTTCCTCCAGCATGATCGAGACCTTGACGCCATTGGGCGTGGGCAGCGAATAGAGCTGGATGCGATCGGGGTGAAGCGCTGGCCACTTGCGGGTGATGGGAAATGCGGAAAGGTCGTTCATGCGGCGTCCTTGAAGGCCTTCAACGGCGCGGCGCTTGCCGTGCAAGGCGCGCCGCGGCCTGATCGACAGGCGGGAGTGGAGTCAGGCCGCCAAGTTTAGTGGAAATGGCGCATGCCGTCTTTTCGCCGCAAGACGCGGCTTACACGCTGCCTTCGCGCTCGACCACGAGAATGCGCGCCTCGCCGCGCGGATGCGCGACGTGCTCGCAGCCCACGCCCGCGAAGAACACGTCGCCGGCTTCGAGCACCGCGACCCGCTCCGCGCCGTCTTCGCGGTAATGCATGTCGACCACGCCGTCGAGCACGGCGAACACTTCCTCGCCGTCGTTGACGTGCCATTGGTACGGCTGGTCGGTCCAGTGCAGGCGCACGGTGGTGCCGTTCATGTTGGCGATGTCGAGCGCGCCCCACGGGCGGGTGGCGGTGAAGGTTTTCGAGCGGATGACTTTCATGGTGGTACGGCCTTGGGTGTGATCGTGCGGCGCCGCGGAGCGGGGGTCAGGGATTGGCAGGCATGGATTGCGCAAGACTCATCAGATTGAGCGGCGCGACGCGAATGAGGCCGCCGCGCGGGCTGTCGATATCGGCGATGAGCGTGAGCGACAGCGTCACGGTGACGGGCAGGATGAGCAGCAGCACCCGCCGGCCGACCTGGCCGTGCGCGCCGTAGCCCTGCATCAGGTTGCTGAAGATGGCGATGCTGATCATCAGCACCCACGCGGCGACGGGAATGCGGTTGATCCACGCGGCCTGCGTGTAGCCCTGGGTGTTGATGACGTCGTTCATGCCGGAGACCACGAGCGCCATCACCGGATTCGGCTGCGACTTCGCGGGATCGCGCACGCTCGCCCAGAGTTGCGTCTGAAGCTCGCCGGTGTCGCGGTTGATCTGATCGAGTGCGCCGGGCTCGTGCACGACGTAGAAGTGGATGCGCGCCTGAAGATAGCGCGCAAGCAGCGCCTTGGTCTGGGCAGCCGCCTCGCCGCCAAGCAGCTCGGCGCGCAGATACTCCGTGCCGATCGCGTTGGCTTCCTCTTCCTCCAGGTTCTTGCGCTGGTCGTAGCGGCTCACGGCCATCGAGAGCGTGAAGCCGATCAGGAGCGCGAGCAGCGTGAGTGTCGCGCCCTGCACGATCTTGTAGTTCTCGCGCGCCTCCTCGGCGAGCGGGAAGTAGCGGTGCAGCACGTTTGCGCCGAGTGCGGCGGCAAGCGGCAGCACCAGGATCAGCACGATGAACAGCAGCGCGGGGCGCTGGAGGATGAGCGGCGTCATGGAGTCTCCGCGAAAAGCGTGAGAGGGACGAAGGCGCTGCAATGCAAATCGGCGTCGCCCGCGCGAGGCGGGGCGACGCCGATTCTACGACAGTTCCGCGCGGCGGCGCGGGCCGCTGCCGGTGCTTTAGCGCGCCGTGCGCTGCGGCCACATCGTGCGGCCCCAGAACGTCAGCGAGCGGTCCCACGCGAGCTGCGCCCAGACCGGATCGTACTGCGTGATGGGGATGCGGTTCGGGCCCACGGCGGTCTCGTTCGCAAACGCGTGGTGGGCGAGATAGCGATGGAACTCGACGTCGACGTTGGCGCCCTTGAGCTTCGTTTCGAGTTCCGCGACGGTTTCGATGCTGAACGCCTGGTCCTGGGTTGCAAAGTGGCCGAGGATGGGCGCCGTGATCTTGCTCGCGTCGATGTATTCGAGCGGCGGGAAGCCATACCACACCACGGCGCTCGCAAGGCCCGGCACCATGGTGGCCGCGAGCAGCGTGAGCGCGCCGCCCATGCAGTAGCCCGTCACGCTCACACGGTCCGTGAGCGTCTTCAGATAGTTGACCGCGCCATACACGTCCTGCGAGGCGGCATCCGCGAAGTCGAGGCCCGTCATCAGATGGTGGGCCTCTTCCTGTTCGACCGTGCTCTTGCCGCGATAGAGGTCGGGCACGAGCGCGAAGTAGCCAGCTTGCGCGAGCCGGTCGGCCACGCCGCGGATCTGGTCGTTCAAGCCCCACCATTCCTGGATCACGACGATGGCGGGCGCGCCTTCGGTCTTCTCCGGTTTGGCGAGATAACCCTGGAGCGACTGGCCGTCAGGGCGGGTGAAGGAAATCATGGATCCGGCGGACTGTTTCATTTGGGGCAACCCTCGGTGAGTCGGTTGAACGAAAGACGCAAGCATAGCGCTTGCGTACGGGATTTGCGTGTCTGCGCCTGACCTGCTCATTCGCCGATCAGATGCAGCACGATATCGCGCGTGTGCGCCGCGCGCCGATGCTCGAACACATAGATGCCCTGCCACGTGCCCAGCACGGGATTGCCGTGCTCGACCGGGATGCAGAGCTGCGTGTGCGTGAGCGCCGTGCGCAAATGCGCGGGCATGTCGTCGGGGCCTTCGGTGTCGTGCTCGTAGCGCTGGGGATCTTCGGGCGCGAGCTGCTCGAAGTAGCGTTCGATATCGCGGCGCACCGAAGGATCGGCGTTTTCCTGGATGACGAGCGACGCTGAAGTGTGGCGGCAAAAGAGGGTGAGCAAGCCGGTGGCGATGCGCTGTTCGCGCACGAACGCGCGCACCTCCTGGCTGATCTCGACGAGCCCGCGCGTGCGCGTGCTCACCGGCAGATGATGGATGGCCTGGCGCATGATCGGTATTCTCCTTGCTGGCGGCGCATGGCTGCTGAGCCGCCGCCGCGGCGATTTCAGCCTTCAAGCATAGCGCAGGCGCGCCGGGCGCGCAGACCGCCCCCGCGGCCGGCACACGATGCTGGTACGATGTCGCCCTTGCCGGGTACTGCCCCGGCCGACCGCATACGAAGGAGAAAACCGCTTGAACCTCACCCGCTTCGCGAAAGCCCGCCACGCCACCAAGGCGTTCGATCCCGCCCGCAAGATTCCCGCGGCCGTCATCGACGAACTCAAGGAGCTGATCCGCTTCAGTCCCTCGTCGGTCAATTCGCAGCCGTGGCATTTCGTGGTGGCCGAAAGCGACGCGGCGCGTGCGCGTATCGCCAAGGGCATGGAAGGTTTCGCGTACAACGAGCCGAAGGTCACGCGCGCCTCGCACGTGGTAGTGCTGTGCGTGCGCACCGACATGGACGAAGCGCACCTCGCCGAAGTGCTCGCGCAGGAAGAAGCGGACGGCCGCTTCGCCAATGCCGAGGCGAAGGCGGGTCAGGAAAAGACGCGCGCGTTCTATGTGAACCTGCATCGCGAGCGCAACGACCTGCCGGCCTGGATGGAAAAGCAGGCGTATCTCGCGCTCGGCACGCTGCTGATCGGCGCGTCGACGCTCGAAATCGACGCCTGCCCGATGGAAGGCTTCGACGCGAAAGCGCTCGACGAGGAACTGGGCCTGCGCGAGCAGGGCCTCACCGCTTTGGTGGTGGTCGGCCTCGGCTACCGCAGCGCCGACGACTTCAACGCGAAGCTGCCGAAGTCGCGTTTGTCCGCAGATTCGGTATTCACCGATCTCGGTTGATTCGCGCAGGGTTTCGCCGCGCTCGCAGCCGGTGCGGCGATTGACGCGGCCCGAAGCCACGCGGGAGCCGCATCAGGAGCATGGGTCCATGCAGGGTATCAAACGCCGGATCGTGTACGTCACGCTGTTCGAAGGCATCGCGATCCTGATTACCAGCATGAGCTTCGCCTCGCTCTCGGGCAGCGGCATGGACCGCGCGGGCGCGGCGGCGGTGTTTTCATCGCTGATCGCGGTGGGCTGGAACTTCGTCTTCAACCTGCTGTTCGAGCGCTGGGAAGCGCGCCAGACGAAACGCGGCCGCAGTGTCGCGCGCCGTATTGCGCATGCGGTCGGCTTCGAGGGCGGCCTCGTGGTGTTCCTCGTGCCGATGATCGCGCTCACGCTGCACGTGACGTTGATCGAGGCGTTCGCGATGGATATCGGCCTCTCGATGTTCTTTCTCGTCTACAACTACGTCTATAACCTGATTTTCGATGCCGTGTTCGGCCTGCCGGCCTCCGCCATGCCGGTGACGACGGCTTCGGAACGCGAGCCGCGCGCGTAACGCAGGGTCGCCCGGTCAGGGGCTCGCAGCGGCGCCCTGCGTCCTGCTCGCTTCCACGTTTGCCGGACCGCTTGCGCTCGCGCCCGCCGCCGCGGCGTCGGAAGCCGGCGCCACCGCACGCGCCGGATGCTGCGCATCGTGCAGCTGCCCGGACCAGCCGCCGCCCAGGTCGCCGATCAGCGAAGCCGTATCGAGCAGCCGCTGCTGATGCACGTTGAGCGCGCTCTGCTGATTGGTCACCTGTGTAGCCAGGGCCGTGGCCACTGTCGTGTAGTCCACGGTGCCCGCCTCGTATTCGTTTTGCGCGATCTGCGCGCCGCGGATGGCGTCGCGCACGGCGGTATCGAGCACGTCGGCCTGCTGCGCGAGGATGCGCAGCCCCGAGAGATCGTTCTCCACCCCCTGGAACGCCGTCAGCACCGTGCCGCGATAGTTCGCCACCGCCGCGTCGTAGCTCGCACGCGCGGCCGCCACCTGGCCGCTGCGCTGGCCGCCGTCGAAGATCGTCTGGGTCGCGCTCGCGCCGAGCGACCACACATAGTTGCTCATGTGCAGCAGGCCCGAAAGCGGCGACTGCGTGAAGCCGTCGAGCGCAGTGAGCGAGATCGTCGGATAGTACGCAGCCACCGCCACGCCGATCGCCGCGTTGGCCGACGCCATCTGGCGTTCGGCGGTCGCAATGTCGGGCCGCCGCTGCAGCAGCGTGGAGGGCACGCCGGCGGGAATGGCGGGCAGCGCGGGAAGCTGAGTGCTGTGCGGGATATCGACCTCTTCGGGGTTGCGGCCCACGAGCACCGCGATGGCGTGCTCGTTTTGCGCGCGCGCCACGCCCAGGGCGATCAGGCTCGCACGCGCGGATTCGAGCTGCGTGCGCGCGGAGATCAGGTCGGACGGCGGCACGGTGCCCGCCTGGTCCTGGTTGGCCACCACGCGCAGGAAGTCCGAGTACGCCTGCACGGTATGCGTGAGCAGGTCGATATCGGCATCGGTGATGCGCAGATCGATCACGGCGTTCGCCAGTGCGATCTGTTCGGAGAGCGTAGCGTTGGCCAGCGTCGCTTCGCTCGCCTGCGCCGTGGCCGACTGTTCCTCGATCTGGCGGCGCACCTGGCCCCAGAGGTCGATGTCCCAGCTCGCGTTCGCTTCGAGCGTGCCGCCGTTGACGATACGCGCGCCGCTCGGCGTGGACGTGATGCTGCTCACGCTGCTGAGCGTGCCGGTGGAGGAGCGCTCGCGCGCGAGCGAGCCGGTAATGCCGATGGTCGGGAAGAGGCTCGCACGCGCGACACGCACTTCGGCGAGCGCTTGCTGGTAGTTCGCGTAGCTCTGCCGCACGGTCTGGTTCGAGACCTGGACGAGCGGTTCCAGTTCGTCGAGCAGCGGGTCCTGGAAGGCGGTCCACCATTCGCCTTTGGGTCCCTGGGCGGCTTCGGGCTCGGCCTGGGTCCAGCCGGGCAGTTCTTTCCACGTGGCGGGCACGGTGACCTGCGGGCGGTGGTAGTCCGGCCCGACCATGCAGCCTGCGAGCAGCAGCGCTACGGTGAGGGGCGCGAGCGCCTGCGCGCGCGTGGCAGCGCTTGCGGCGGCGGGGATCAGCATTCGCATGAGCGATGGATTAAGGCGGGTTTTCATCATGATGCGCTCTCATCGGCCTGGCGATTCCACGGCAGGCGCGCGGCCCAGCGCGCGAGGCGTGCGCGCACGCGGTCGAGGAACAGGTAAATCACCGGCGTGGTGTACAGGGTAAAGACCTGGCTCAGGAGCAGGCCGCCCATCACCGTCACGCCGAGCGGCTGGCGCAGCGAAGCGCCCTGGCCAATGCCGATGGCGAGCGGCAGCGCGCCGAGCACGGCCGCGAAGGTCGTCATCATGATCGGTCGCAGGCGCACCACGGCGGCTTCGTGAATCGCGCGCCGCGCCTCCATGCCCTCGTTGCGCTGCAACTGGATGGCGACGTCGACCATCATGATGCCGTTTTTCTTCACGATGCCGATGAGCAGGATGATGCCGATCATCGCGATCACCGAGAACGGCGTGCCGAAGATCAGCATGGCGAGAATCGCGCCGATGCCGGCCGAAGGCAGGGTGGAGAGGATCGTGAGCGGGTGGATGGTGTTTTCGTACAACACGCCCAGCACGATATACACCACGGCGAGCGCGGCGAGAATGAGCAGCGGCACGACGCCCATGGACTGTGCGTAGGCCTGCGCCGCACCCGCGAACGCGCCGTGGATGGAGGCCGGCATGCCGATGTTGCGCTCGGCCTGCTCGATGATCGTGCCAGCCTCCGAAAGCGAGCCGCCCTTGGGCAGATTGAACGAAATCGTCCCCGCCACTTCGGTGCCCTGGTGATTGACCTGGGTGGCCGTATGGCGCGTCTTCCAGTCCATGAGCGCCATGAGCGGCACCATGGTTTCGGCGGCCGTGCTGTCCGCGCTGCCGCTGGAGCTGCCGCCCTTGCTGTTGGCGATCGCGTTGTTCTGCTGATTGGCCACCGCGTTGGCGTTGCGCTCGTTGGTGTTGCCGTTCGCCGTGGTGGCCGTGGTCACGGCCGTGAAGGGCGTGACGCCCGAGATGACGCTCGACGGCATCTGCGTTTGCGCGGCGCCGCTCGCGTTGCCCGCCGCCGTGCTCAGCCAGATGTCCTGGAACGACTGTGGAAACTGCCAGTACTGCGGCGCCACTTCCATCACGACGAAGTACTGGTTGATCGCGTTGTAGATGGTCGAAACGGTGCGCTGGCCGAAGGCGTCGTAGAGCACGTTGTCCACCTGGTTCGGGTCGAACCCGTAGCGCTTGGCGGTCGTGCGCTGCACCGTCATGTAGGCCTCCAGACCATTTTGCTGCAGGTCCGAGTTCACATCCGACATCTGGCTGCGGTGCTTGTTCAGCTCGTCCACGAGGCGCGGCACCCAGGTGAAGAGGGCGTCGGCGTCGTCGCTCGTGAGCGTGTACTGATACTCGGCCGCCGACTGCCGCCCGCCGATCTGCAGGTCTTGCTGGGCCTGCATGAAAAGCCGTGCGCCCGAAACGCCATTGAGCTTGGGACGCAGGCGGTTCACGACCTCGGTGGCCGTCAGGCGACGTTCGTTGAGCGGTTTCAGTTCGACGAACACGGTGGCCGAATTGAGCGCGCGGCCGCCCGTGAAGCCCGCCACCGATTGCACCGCCGGATCGGCCTTCACGATGGCCTGCAGCTGCGCGAGCTTTTTTTCCATCGCCGTAAACGAAATGCTCTGGTCCGCGATGATCTGCCCGATCAGAATGCCGGTGTCCTGCTCGGGGAAGAACGTGCCGGAAAGCAGCCGCGCGAGAAACACATTGCCGACCAGCAGCGCGAACAGGATGAAGATCGTGAGCCGCGCGTGATCGAGCGCGACGTCGAGCGTGCGCGAGTAGAACTGCTTGAAGCGCTCGAACTGCGCGTCGATCCACACGGCCGCGCGCGATGGCTTCTTGTGCAGCGCCTCGCGCTTGAGCACGTAGGCGCACATGGTGGGCGTGACCGTGAGCGAGATCACGAGCGAGATGAGGATCGCGATCGAAAGCGTCATCGCGAACTCATGAAAGAGCAGGCCCACGATGCCGGGCATGAGCAGAATGGGCAGGAACACGGCGATGAGCGAAAGGCTCATGGAAAGCACCGTGAAGCCCACTTCGCCCGCGCCTTTGAGCGCGGCTTCCTTCGGGTCCATGCCGGCCTCGATGTGGCGCACGATGTTCTCCAGCACGACCACGGCGTCGTCCACCACGAAGCCTGTGCCGATGGTGAGCGCCATGAGCGACAGATTGTCGATGCTGTAGCCGAGCAGGTACATGGGCCCGAACGTGCCCACGATGGAAAGCGGCAACGCCACGGCGGGGATGAGCGTGGCTCGCGGCGAGAGCAGGAACACGAACACCACGCCGATTACGAGCAGCACGGCGATGAAGAGCGTGCGTTCGGTGTCGGCCACGGAGGCGCGCACGGACTCGGAGCGGTCGATCGCCACATCCACCTTGATCGTGGCGGGCAGCGCGGCCTCGATGGAGGGCAGGCGATCGCGGATCTGCTGCACTGTCTTCACGACGTTGCTGCCCGGCATCGGGTAGACGATCACCAGCACGGCCGACTTGCCGTTGTAGAGGCCCGCGTTGCGGATGTTTTCGTTGGAGTCGATGACGGAAGCCACGTCGCGCAGGAACACGGGCGAGCCGTTGCGATAGGCGATCACCACGTCGCGAAACGGCGCGGCCTTGCTGATCTGGTCGTTCGAAGTCACCGTGTAGCGCTGGTTGCCCTGGTCGATATGGCCTTTCGCGCTGTTCGCGTTGGCCGCGCCGATCGACGCGCGCACGTCTTCGAGGCCGATGCCGTAGCTGTTGAGCTTGCCCGGCTCCAGCTCCACGCGCACCGAGGGCAGCGCGCCGCCGCCCAGTGTGATCTGGCCCACGCCGTCCACCTGCGAGAGCTGCTGCTGGATGACCGAATCGGCGGAGTCGTACAGCTGCGCCTTGGTGAGCGTGTCCGAGGTGAGCGCGAGCACCATGATCGGCGCGCTCGCGGGGTTGTACTGGCGATACGTGGGGTTGCTGCGCAGCGTGGTGGGCAAGTCGGCGCGCGCGGCCTGGATGGCGGCTTCGACGTCGCGTGCCGCGCCGTTGATGTCGCGGTTCAGGCCGAACACCACCACGATGATCGCCGTGCCCGTGTTGCTGATCGACGTGAGCTGGCTGACATCGGCGATGGTGCCGAGCCGGCGCTCCAGCGGCTCGGCCACGGTGGACGCCATGATGTCCGGGCTCGCGCCTGCCATGTTGGCCTGCACCACGATCACCGGGTAGGCGATGTTGGGCAGCGGCGCGACCGGCAGCCGGAAAAAGGCGAGCATCCCCGAAATGAGGATGGCGATCGCGAGGAGAGATGTCGCGACCGGCCGCCGGATGAAGAGCGCCGAGAGGTTCACGGCGTGCCCTCGGGCGCGGGTGGCGCGCCGTTGCCGGGACCGCCGCCCGCGTCGCCGTCCGCGTGGCTTTCAGGCCTGCGCTTGCGGCCGAAGCGTTCGGCCAGCCGGTCGAAGAGCAGATAGATCACGGGCGTCGTGAACAGCGTGAGCATCTGCGAAAGCGTGAGTCCGCCGATGATCGCAAGACCCAGCGGACGGCGCAGCTCCGAGCCCGTGCCGCTGCCGAGCAGCATGGGCAGTGCGCCGAGCATGGCAGCGAGCGTGGTCATGAGAATCGGCCGGAAACGCAGCAGCGACGCTTCAAAAATCGCCTCGCGCGGCGGCTTGCCGTGCACGCGCTCGGCTTCGAGCGCGAAGTCCACCATCATGATGGCGTTCTTCTTGACGATGCCGATCAGCAGCACGATGCCGATAATGCCGATCACGTCGAGGTCCTTGCCTGCGATCATCAGCGCGAGCAGCGCGCCAATGCCGGCCGAAGGCAGCGTAGAAAGAATCGTGACCGGGTGCACATAGCTCTCGTACAGCACGCCCAGCACGATATACACGGCCACGAGCGCCGCGATCAGCAGATACACCTCGCTGGCAAGCGAATCCTCGAACGCCTGCGCCGCGCCCTGGAACGACGAGGTGATCGAAGGCGGCAGGTTCACGGCGGCCTCGGCTTTGCGCACGTCGCGCACGGCGGCGGAGAGCGACGCGCCATCGGCGAGATTGAACGAGATCGTGACCGAAGGGAACTGCGCGAGGTGGCTGATCATGAGCGGCGAGCGCGTGATGCTGATCTTCGCAATGCCCTTGAGTGGCACCTGGCCTTCGCTGCTCGTCTGGCTCGGCAGGTAAAGGTCGCCGAGCGATTCGACCGTGGGCAGCGCCTCGGGCTTGGCCACGAGAATCACGCGGTACTGGTCCGACTGCTGGAAGATGGTCGAAACGATGCGCTGGCCCAGCGCATCGTAGAGCGCGTTGTCGATGGTCGCCGCCGTGATGCCGTAGCGCGCCGCGAGCTGGCGGTTCACTTCGACGTTCACGGAAAGGCCATCCGTGTTGAGGTCGCTCGTGACGTCGCGGATCGACGGGATCTGCTTCATGCGTGCGATGAGCGCGGGCACGTACTGCTCGAACGCGTCCTGGCTCGGCCCGCGCAGCACGAAGTTGTACTGGTTGCGCGAGACCGTGGTGTCGAGCGTGAGGTCCTGCTCGGGCTGGATGTAAAGGCGCACGCCCGCGACCTTCGCGACCGACTGCTGAATGCGCCGACCGATTTCGTCGGCGGTTTCGGAGCGGTCGTCGTGCGGTTTCAGGTTGATGAGGAAGCGCCCGTTGTTGAGCGTGTTGTTGATGCCGTCGATGCCCACGTACGAGGTGAGCGAAACGACATCGGGGTCCTTGAGGATTTCCTCGGCCAGGGCGGACTGGCGCCGCACCATCGCCTGGTAGGAGATGGAGTTGTCGGCCACGCTGATGCCTTGCAGCACGCCCACGTCCTGCACCGGGAACAGGCCCTTCGGAATCACGACGTACAGCAGCCCGGTGAGCACCACCGTCACCACGAACACGACGAGCGTGAGCGTCTGATGGTCGAGCACCCAGCGCAGGCCGCGCTCGTAGGCGTTGAGCGTCTTGTTGAAAAGCCCTTCGCTGATGCGCTCGAAGCGGCTCGGGTGGCGCTCGGCCTGGGCGCGCAGGATGCGCGCGCACATCATCGGCACGACGGTGAGCGAGACGACGGCCGACAGCACGATGGTCACCGCGAGCGTGACGGCGAATTCGCTGAAGAGGCGTCCGATCACGCCGCCCATGAAGAGCAGTGGAATCAGCACGGCGATGAGCGAGATCGTCAGCGAAAGAATCGTGAAACCGATCTGGCCAGCGCCTTTTAACGCCGCCTGCAAGGGTTTGTCGCCTTCCTCGAGGTAGCGCACGATGTTTTCGATCATCACGATCGAGTCGTCCACCACGAAGCCCGTGGCGATGATGAGCGCCATGAGCGAGAGGTTGTCGATCGAATAGCCCAGCTCGTACATGATCGCGAGCGTGCCGATCAGCGAGACCGGCACTGAGATGCTCGGAATGATGGTGGCGGGCAGATTGCGCAGGAACACGAAGATCACGGCCACCACGAGCGCCACGGCGAGCACGAGTTCGAAGGCCGCGTCGCTCACCGAAGCGCGGATTACGCCCACGCTGTTCGACACCACCGTGACCTGCATGCCCGCAGGCAGCGCCGCTTCGAGCTGCGGCAACTGCTGCATGATCTGGTTGACGGTGGCGATCACGTTCGCGCCCGGCTGGCGCTGCACGTTCAGCACGATGGCGGGCGTCTTGTTGTACCAGGCGCCGCGCTCCACGTCCTGCGCGGCCGTTGAGACGCGCGCCACGTCGCGCATGAAGACGGGCGAGCCGTTCTCATAGGCGATGACGGTGTCTTCGTAGTCCTTCGGGTCCGAGATCTGGTCGTTCGAATTGATCGTGTAGTTCAGTTCGGGGCCGTCGAAATTGCCCTTCGGGTTGCTCACGTTGACGTTGGCGAGCAGGGTGCGCAGGTCGTCGAGATTCAGGCCGTAGGCGGCCAGCTTCTGCGGGTCGGCTTCGACGCGCACGGCGGGCACGTTGCCGCCCGCCGTGGTGACGAGGCCCACGCCCGGCACTTCGGAAATCTTCGTGGCGAGACGGTTGTTGGCCGCGTCCTGCAACTGCGTGAGCGACATCGACTTCGACGTGATCGCGAGCGTGAGGATCGGCTGGTCGGCCGGGTTCACCTTGGCGTAGGTCGGCGGCGCGGGCAGGCCGCTCGGCAGGAAGCTGTTGGCCGCGTTGATGGCCTGCTGGACGTTCTGCTCGGCCACGTCGAGGCTCAGCGAGAGGTCGAACTGCAGCGTGATGATCGAGGCACCCTCGGAGCTGTACGAGATCATCTGCTGCAGGCCCGGGATTTCGCCGAGTTGCACTTCGAGCGGCGCCGTGACCGTGGTCGCCATCACGTTCGGGCTCGCGCCCGGGTAGAAGGTCTGCACCTGGATGGTGGGATAGTCCACCGCGGGCAGCGAGGAAACCGGCAGGAACTTCATCGCGACGAGGCCGATCAGCACCATCGCGATCATCAGGAGCGAAGTCGCGACCGGTCGCAGGATGAAGAGACGCGAAATATTCATCGGCGCTGGGTCCGGGGCTCAACGCGCTTGCGAGGCCGCGGCGCTCGCGTCGGAGGCGTTCGGCGCCGTGGCGCCGGGTTCGCTCGCCGCGCCCGGGGCGCTGCCATGGTGCGGCGCACTCGCCGCGCCTGCGTGCGTGGCGGGCCTCGGCCCCGCAGGCTGGATCTTCGTGCCGTCGTTGAGGCGGTCGAGGCCGTCGGTCACGACATGCTGACCCTGCTGCAGGCCCGCGGAGATCACCGTGTAGCGGCCGTCGCTCGGGCCGAGCGTGACCTTGTGGACCGACACGGTGTTGTCGGCGTTCACGAGGTACACGTAGTCGCCTGGCGCGCCGGTCTGCACGGCGGGCGTCGGTACGAGTACGGCGTTCTGCAGCGTGTCGACGAGCAGCCTCACGTTGACGAACTCGTTGGGAAAGAGCGCCTCGTTGTCGTTGGGCACGCTCGCGCGTAGCGTGACCGTGCCGGTGGCCGTGGCCATCTGGTTGCTGAGCGCGAACAGCGTGCCGGTGGCGATCTGGCGGGTGTTGTCGCTGCTGAAGACGGTGATCGGCAATTTCGCGCCGGCGTTGACGCGCTCGAGCACGCTGCCTAGCGAGGTTTGCGGGATGGCGAACTGCACGGTGGTGGGCTTGATCGTCGTGATGACGGCAATGCCCGTGGAGCTGGACGAAGTCACATAGTTGCCCGGATCGACGAGCCGCAGGCCCACGCGTCCCGACACCGGCGCCGTGATGCGGCAATAGATCAGGTCGAGCTCGAAGAGCCTGACGTTCGCCTTGTCGGCCTGCACCGCGGCTTCGTACTGCTTGACGAGGAACTGCTGGTCGCTGTAGGTCTGCGCGGCGATCGACTGCTTTGCGTTCAACTGCGTATACCGCGCGAGGTCGGCGCGCGCCTGTGCCAGCAAGGCCTGGTCCTTGGCGAGCTGCGCGAGCGCCTGCTCCTTGCTGATCTCGTACTGGCGCGGGTCGATCTGGGCGAGGAACTGCCCCTTCACGACGTCCTGGCCTTCCTTGTAGCCCACCTCGGTGAGGTAGCCGCTGATTTGCGGCAGAACCGTGACAGTCGCGACAGGCGTGACGGTGCCGAGCGCGTTGAGCGTCACGGGCATGGGCCCGAGCGTGGCGGCGGCCACGGTCACGACCTGCGGCGCCGCGCCATGCTCCGTCTTCTTGTTGCGCATGATGTGCACGATCACGAGCACAATTAGCACGATCACGAGAATGGCGAGAATGATCGGGCCGAGCCGGCGGCGCTTCGGTGCCCGCGGGGGCGGAGCGGGTGGCGGTGGCGGGGGCGGCGGGGGTGGCTGGGGCGCGGGTTGCGTCTGCGGGACGTCGCTCATGCCTGCCTCCAGGAGATCGGAACACCGCGCGAGGCGGTGCGGAGAAACCATGTCGGCGCACTCAACGGCTTGGGCGCCGCGAATTGCTGCCGGAGACTGTCGAGTTGCTGCATACGCATTCTCATGATTGTTATGCCGTCGAAGCCGTGCCCCGCCATGCAGCGAAGGCTAAGACTCGCAGTCTAACCAACTCGTGCGCCAATTTCGAAACGTTAGTTATTTGTAAGATTTTCGGGCGGTTACAGCGCGCGGACCGGTTGAGGGTTGAGCATGGGCCGCGCTGTGCAATGCATCGCAGAAATGCTTGTTTGCGTGCACGCCTCCGACTGTCTAGATTGGAAGGGGTCAACGCCTCGCAAGGAGTCCGCAATGTCGAAGCTGTCGATACTGTCCGTGCCGGCGTGGTTCACGCGGCGCGGCCGGGCGAATCGGGCGCCGCCCACGCCGCAAGCCGATGAGCCCGAACTGCGCGACGCGTCGCGCGAAACCGAGCATCTCGAGCGAATCGCTACTTATGCACGGGCCGGTTACTTCAATATGGGCTATACGCCCGACATGTTTCCGCTAGTGGGCGATCTGCCGCCGCATTGAGTCGCGCCACGCGTCTGCGCGCGTATTACTGCGCGGCGCTTTCCTCTGCGAAACCCGCCGTGTCGCCAAGGGTGCCGGCGGGCCGGAACTCGCTGGGCGGCACGCCCAGTTCGCGGCGGAACATGTCGCTGAAGCTGCTGGGTAGATAGCCCAGCATCCGCGCCACGGCACTCACGGGCTCGCCTTGCGCCAGGTGCGATACCGCGACTGCGAGCTGCACCTGGCGGCGCCACTCCGCAAACCCCATGCCAAGCTCGCGCGTGAAGAGCCGCGAGAGCGTGCGTACGCTCGCGCCCACCCATGCCGAGTGTTGTTCGAAGCCGATATCGGCCGATGGGTTGTCGATCACCGCGCGGCACAGCGTGGCGAGGCGGCGGTCGGACGCGTCGGGCAGCGGAATGCGCAGCGTGGAGCGCGGTGCGTGGGCAAGTTCGATCGACGCGAGGCGATAGGCCGCGTCGAGCCAGGTGTCGTCTTCGCGCGCGCGTTCCGCGAGGCTCGTGATGAGTTCGCGCAGCAGGCCGTTGACCTCGAACACTTCGCACCGCTCGCTCAGGTGCCGGCTGTCGCGCTCGTGCAGATACAGATTGCGCATCTCGACGGCGCTCAGCATGTGGATGGCGTGCTGCGTGCCGGGAGGCAGCCACACGGCGCGCTGCGGCGGCACGACGAGCGCCTCGCGCTCTACCTCGACCCACATCACGCCGGAGACGGCGTAGAGCACCTGCGCCCATGTATGCGAGTGCGGCTCGATCTGGAGGCCGCGCGGGTAGTGGCGTGCTAGCGAACGGCCGCGCCCGGGCTCGTTGTCGAGTTCGGGCGGCGCGGCTTGGGGCATTGGGGGGCTCCGGGTGACAGGTGGGGCGTGGCGTGCGTGCCTCGTATGGCGATCGCCACGCTAGCATGGTTGGGCGCGCGCCGGAAGCACGGCGGTGGCATTGCCGCCCTGCGATGCGCATCGGTAATATGTGACGATTGACCGACCGCGCCCTGCATTATCCGCCCATGAACGCAACCGATCCCGCAGTACAAGACGAAGCCCCGCTCGGGCTCTACACACGCGGCGCCGGCCGAGCGCGCGAATGGTGGCGCGTCACGCCTTCGGAACGCGCACACATGTACCGCATCGAGCACGGCCAGGGCGAGGACGGTGAAGTCGACATCGACATCGACACCGAAATCGATCTCGACAATCTCGAAGCGAAGCTGCTCAAGTGGCGTCGCGAGGGCTTCGTTTCCGAAGCTCAGCGCGCCAACGAAGTGCGAGCCACACAAGCGGGCAGCACATTTGCCGCCGCCTTGCAGCGGGCCGTCGAAGTGGCGCGCGAGGCCAAAGCGACTCAAGCCAGCCCGCAAATCCACACGCCCACCGTACGCATCGGCAGTGTCGACCTGCCGCGCGGGGAACCGAACGCGCTAGTGCCGCGCGTGAACGCGGCCTACCTCTTCACCGAACGCGGCGACGACATCGTTCAGGACATCGTAGAAAATCGTCGCGTCATGCTGATCGGTCATACGGGTTCGGGCAAGACGAGCTTCATCGAGCAGGTGGCGGCGCGCGCGGACTACGGCGTGCTGCGCGCGAACATGAACGGCCAGACCACCATCGGCGACTTCGTCGGCTTCTGGACCGTGAAGGGCGGCGAGACGATCTGGGTGGACGGCGTGCTGCCCGTGGCGATGCGCGAGGGCTACTGGCTCATCATCGACGAACTCGACTTTGCCGAGCCTTCGATTCTGGCGGTGCTCACCGCGGTGCTGGAACCGAACGGCCGCCTGCTGCTCAAGGAGCGCGGCAACGAAATCGTCGAGCCGCATCCGTCGTTCCGTCTCTTCGCCACCGCGAACGCCGCGGGCGCGATGAGCGCGTACCGACATCTGTACCAGGGCGCGAACTTGCTCAACGAGGCGTTTCTCGACCGCTGGCGCGTCTACCTGTTCGACTATCTTTCACTTGAAGAGGAAACCGAAGTATTGCTGCGCACGCTGCCTGCGCTCACGCGGCCGCTCGCGCACACACTCGCCGCCATCGCCGCCGACTGCCGCGCCGCGTTCGCCCGCGAGGATCTCGCGAGCGCGTTCTCCACGCGTCGCCTGATCGACTGGGCCGAACTCATGCTGCGCACCGGCGATGTCGAGCGCGCGGCGGGGCCGGCGATCTACGCGAAGGTGAGCGCGGACGATGCGGCGCTCATCCGCAGCGTCATCCGGCATCACGTGATCTTCGACGCGTGAGTGCGGAGGCGCCCGTGGCCAGCTTGCAGGACGCAACACATAGTTTGACGGCGAGCGCCGATCCCGCGGGCGCGCTCGGCCGTCTCGCGCGGGTGCTGACCGGCGACTCGCGCGTGAGCGTGACGTTCGGTGCGGGCGAGCCGCGCATTGAAGGCGAACGTTTCGTGCTGCCCGGGCGTCTCGCGACTGATGGCGTGGATGAAGCCGCACTGCTCGGCGCGCTCGATTTGCTGGCGGCGCGCCGTCGCTACAGCGAAGCGGCGCGTCTGGATACGCCGCAAGCCGGCGTGACGGGGCGCATTGCGCAGGCGATCGAGGACCGTCGCGTGCTCGCACAACTCGCGCTGGCGTTTCCTGGTGCGCCACGCTACGCGCAAAGCTGGCGTACGCAGCGCGGCGACGCGGTCGCGCGGCGCTGGTCGAAACTGGCGTGGCGCGAGCGCCTTGCGTGGGCGATCGAGCGTACGCTGTGGGACGAAGCGCCCGGTGTGCTCGAGCGCGATGCCGCGGTGCTGGCCGCCGCGCTGCGCGCGATCGACGCTCCGCTCGGCGCGGCCCGCGCGAGCCAGTCGACGCGCGCCAGCCTGAGTGCTGCCGCGGCGATCGTGGCGGGCGTGCGCTCGCTCGCGTCGCGCGGCGCGAACAACATGATGCAGACGGCGGCCCCGTCCGAAGGGCTCGACGACGAATCGGCGCGGCTCGCTCAGGCAATGGACGAATTCGGCGAGGCGGACGAGGTCGCACCGCCGGGCGGCGCCGCCCAGCCCGACAACGCCCGCGAAGGCGACGACGGCGCTTCGGCACGTGCGAGCGCCGAGTCCGATTCCGCCTCCGGCTCAACGCTTTCCGAAGCGGACGCGCCGCACGCCGCCGCCACGAATCGCAGCCCCGCGCCAACGCGGCCACGATTGTCGATCCCGCTGACCACGGCCTACGACGTCGTCACCGATCTCACGGGCCGCGGCGACCCCGCCGCGTGGCGCAAGCTGCGCGCCCTGGCGCGCGCGGAGACCGGTGCGCTCAAGGCACAGCTCGAGCGCGTGCTCAAGGCCGACGAACTCACGCACTGGAAGCGCGAGCAGGAGCGCGGCGAGATCGACCGCGCGGCGCTCGCGCGTCTCGCCGCCTCGCGCGGCTACCGTACGCCGTTTCGCGTGGCGCGTCATGCGAGCGGGCGCGACACGGTCGTCACGCTGCTGCTCGACCTGAGCGGCTCGATGGCGGGCCGCAAGATCGAGCTGGCGCGCCTGTGCGCGGCGGCGCTCGCCGACGCGCTCACGCAACTCGCCTTCGATTCGGAAGTGCTCGGCTACAGCTCGATCGAAGCGCCGGAACTGCGTGCGCGCTATGAGCGCGAGCGCGCGGCCGGCGCCGATCTGCGGGGCTATAACCGCTTTGTCGAGCGGCTGGATCTGCGCGTGTTCAAGCGCTTCGACTCACGCGACCTGAGCGGGCTCGCGGCCATCGAATGCGGCCACGAGAACCCCGACGACGAAGCGCTCGCCTGGGCGGCGGCGCGGCTCGCCCAGCGCAAGGCGCGCCGTCGGCTGCTTTTGGTTCTCTCGGACGGCTATCCTTCGACGAGCGACGGCGACCCGGCTGTGTTGCGCAGCGACCTGCTCGCGCGCGTGCAGGCGGTCAGGGAGCAGGGCATCGAGCTGGTCGGCATCGGCATACTGGACGATGCTGTCGAGGCGTTCTATCCGGATGCCGTGGTCGTGCGCAAGCTGCACGAGCTGCCCGCCACCGCGTTTGCGACGTTGAGCCGCCTGCTCGCGGGCCGGCCGCGCTGAAACGGTGCGGGCAACGGCTGCGGCGCTTTCCTTGCCGGACTGGGCGCATTGCGCTAACTTGAGTGGGCAGGCGTTGCGCCGCCTGCCAACCCATCCACTGACGAACAGATACAGGTCATGCCAGGCCGCGATTACCGACCCGTGGATTACGACCGCCTCTACTACCGGCTCGATCTGGAGCCGGGGGCGAGCGAGGCGGACATCAAGCATCACTATCGCCATCTCGCGCAGATCCTGCATCCCGACAAATGGCGGCACCCCACGGCCGCCTCGATGCGCTGGGCCGACGACCAGTTCAAGCGCGTCAAGGAGGCGCGCGAGCTGCTCGAGGCGTACTGGTCCGTGCATCATGCGCCGCCGGTGAGCCGCTCCGCGCTGAGCGTCGCGCAAGCCGACGAACTGCACGCGCAGATGCAGGCGTTGCTGGCGCAGCGTGAACGCGTGCGCGCCGAGCTGGACGGGCTGCGCGCCGAGCGCACGCGTACCCTCGACGAGATCCAGCGCATGCGGACCGAGCGCGACTCGCTGCACGGCGAACTCACGGGGCTGCGCGATGAAGCGGATGCCGCGCAGCAAGGTGAGCCGGAGGGGGCAACCGCGGCCGAAGCCAATGACGTGCACGCGCGTTCAGGCGGCGTGCGCGATTTCCTGTTTGCGAAATTCGACGACCCGTCGCGGGGCTGGCTGCTGACGCTCTCCGCGAGTGTGTTCGCGTGCGTCGTGATCTTCGTCGTCGCGCACTGGATTTCGGGTTTGCTGCTCGCGCCCATCGCGCGCTTCGAGGTGGGCCGCTGGCTTACGCATATTCTGCAGTGGACGCTCGTGGCAGGCGGCGTGGTGCTCACGTTCGGCTGGGGCTGGTCGCAGCGCACGCTGTATCGCGCCGGGCGTGCGGGGCGCGAGCACCCCGTGGCCTTACCCGCTGATGAAACGCGCCGGCGCGTGAGCGCGGCGCTGCGTCACGAGGCGCACTACGGAGCGGAGTGGAGCATCGAATCGTACGAGGCCGCACCCGACGATACACAATTCGCGCTGCGTGCGGTCATGCGCTTTTCGCCTGGCTCGCAAACCGCCACGCGACGCCATATGGTGGCGTTCCGCTGCCGGGCGCACACGACCGGCGCCGCGCAGACCGCGCTCGCGTACGACTTCTCCGTGGCGGCGCCCACGTGGTGGCTCGTTCCCGCCGCGCGCGTGGTGCGCGACCTGCGCAAGCGGCTCGACGCCGATCTCGGCGCGCCGCGCTAAAGCGGTATCGCTTTCAATCGACGACGAAGAGCTTCGCACCGGTGCGCGTGTACGACTGGTGCGCCTCGGCGTTGTCGCCCACCTGATAGCTCATGCCGGGCGTGAGCACGAACTTGCGTCAGAGTGTAGCGGAGCGCGCTCACGCCTCGTCGTCGTCCGCCACGCGTTCCCGGTCGTCCACTCGCTTCATGTTATCGAGCAGCTTCAGCAGATAGTGCAGCGTGTGCGTCATGTCGTCTGACGAAAAATTTTCTAGCACGGCTCCGTAGTACGCCTCGATTTTCGGCGTGGCCTGCGCTACCCATAGCTTGCGGCCCGGCCCGGTCATGCTAACGAGGCGCGAGCGGCGATCGCGCGCATCCGCCTGGGTGCTCACGTGGCCGTCGCGTTCCATCCGGCTGATCAAGCCCGAGAGGTTCTGGCGGCTCACCATCAGATACCGCGCGAGATCGCCCACGCTCATGCCCGGCTGGGCGTCCGGGCGCGAGAGCGCGCCGAGCACGGCCCATTGCTGCGTGGTCAAACCCTCGGCTTCCACGGCGCGCGTGCCGGTTTTATGCAACATGTTTGCGCATTGGTAGAGCCGGAAGAACAGCCGGTTGGCAAGATCGAAGCGGCTTGAATCCTGAATTTTTGGTGTTTTGGGCAAGGGTTTCTCCTGATGCTTCTATGCTTGTCTTCGATCTGAGTGTTACCTAGTATACGTCAACATATTGACGTAATTCGAGGCGAGACCCAAAGGTGGGGCAGCATCGAAGGCGTCTATGGTACTGCTCAACCGAATGGAGAATCGCGGTGCGAAAACTCGAAGGCAAGACGGTCGTGGTGACGGGGGGTGGCGGCGGCATCGGCGGGGCGACCTGCCGGCGCTTCGCGGCCGAGGGCGCGCGCGTGGCGGTGCTGGATCTGTCGCTCGAAGCAGCGCTGAAGGTGGCTGACCAAATTCACGAAAAGGGCGGCCAGGCGCTGGCGCTGCGTTGCGATATCACGAACCGCGCCGAGGTGGAAACGGCGCTCGAGCAAGTGCAAGCGCAGCTCGGTCCTGTGGATGTGCTCGTGAACAATGCGGGCTGGGACGTTTTCCGCCCGTTCACGAAAACCGAACCGGCACAGTGGGACAAGCTCATCGCCATCAATCTCACGGGCGCGCTGCACATGCATCACGCGGTGCTGCCCGGCATGGTCGAGCGCAAGCGCGGACGCATCATCAACATCGCCTCGGACGCCGCGCGTGTGGGCTCATCGGGCGAGGCGGTCTATGCGGCGTGCAAGGGCGGCCTCGTGGCGTTTTCGAAAACCATTGCGCGTGAGCATGCGCGCCACGGCATCACCGTGAACGTGGTGTGTCCGGGCCCGACCGACACCGCGCTCTTCGCCGAGTACAAGGAAGGCGCTGGCAACCCAGAAAAGCTGCTGGAAGCGTTCCAGCGCTCCATTCCGCTCGGCCGCATCGGGCAGCCCGATGATCTGCCCGGCGCGATCGTGTTCTTCGCGAGCGACGACGCGAACTACATCACGGGCCAGGTGCTGAGCGTATCGGGCGGCCTGACCATGGCGGGCTAACGCCGGCGAACGCGCGCTCTATCGACTACGAATCATTAAAGGCATCGATCATGAACTACGAAGACATCCTCTATGAAGTGCGCAACGGCGCGGCATGGATCACCATCAACCGGCCCGACAAGATGAACGCGTTTCGCGGCCGCACCTGTGACGAACTGATTCACGCGCTCAACAAGGCGGGCTACGACCGCGAGATCGGCGCAATCGTCCTTGCCGGTGCAGGCGACAAGGCGTTCTGCACGGGCGGCGACCAGTCCGCACACGCGGGACAGTACGACGGGCGCGGCACGATCGGCCTGCCGATGGAAGAGCTGCACACGGCGATTCGCGACGTGCCCAAACCCGTGATCGCACGCGTGCAGGGCTATGCGGTGGGCGGCGGCAACGTGCTGTGCACGATCTGCGATTTCACCATTGCTTCTGAAAAGGCCGTGTTCGCCCAGGCGGGCCCGAAGGTCGGCTCGGTCGATCCCGGTTACGGCACGGCGTTTCTCGCGCGCGTGGTGGGCGAAAAGAAGGCGCGTGAAATCTGGTATCTGTGCCGCCGCTATCCGGCTGCCGAAGCGCTGGCCATGGGCCTCGTGAACGCCGTCGTGCCGCACGATCAGCTCGACGCGGAAGTTCAGAAGTGGTGCGATGAGATCATGGAAAAGAGCCCCACGGCCATTGCGATCGCCAAGCGCTCGTTCAATATGGACACCGCGCATCAGGCCGGCATTGCGGGCATGGGCATGTACGCGCTCAAGCTCTACTACGACACGGAAGAGTCCCGCGAGGGCGTGCGCGCGTTCCAGGAAAAGCGCAAACCCGAGTTCCGCAAGTACGCCAAATAACGGTGTCTCCGTGACGATCAGGATGACGAATGAATAGAGCAGGCCGCTTCAAGGAGACACCATGAATCCGTATATCGACGAAGACCTCGTCGCGCTCGGCGAGCACGCGCGGCGCTTCGCACAAGGGCGCGTCGCGCCTGGCTTTATCGAGCGCGACACAACACGCGTGCTCGATCGCGGCCTCATGCGCGAAATGGGCGAGATGGGCTTCATCGCGCCGGAATTGCCCGAGCAGTATGGCGGCCAGGGTCTGGGCTGCCTCGCCGCCGGGGTGATCCACGAGGAGATTGCGCGCGCGGACCTGAGCCTCTCGTACATCAACCTGCTCGCCTCGCTCAACGGGCAGATACTCGCCAAGCATGCCGCCCCCGAGATTGCACGGCCGTGGCTCGAACGCCTCACGCAGGGCCGCGCGCTGCTCGCAATCGCGCTGACGGAGCCGCGCGGCGGCTCGGATGCCGCGAACCTGCGGCTGAAAATGGAGCGCGTGGGCGATCACTACGTCCTCAACGGCGAGAAAACTTCGATTTCGGCCGCCGATCAGGCCGACGCCGCCGTGGTGTTCGCGCGCACCGGCAGCGTGGCAGACGGCGCGCGAGGCGTCTCGGCCATTCTCGTGCCGATGGATCTG
Source organism: Paraburkholderia nodosa (assembly GCF_001718195.1). Lineage (GTDB taxonomy): Bacteria > Pseudomonadota > Gammaproteobacteria > Burkholderiales > Burkholderiaceae > Paraburkholderia > Paraburkholderia nodosa_A. The sequence continues at coordinate 28,753 of NZ_MCNV01000033.1, read as the reverse complement.
CCGGGCGTTACGCGCAATCGCTTCGACTGCCACGGCCAGCGCGCGATCGGACGCGGTTCGATCTTCTTCGAGAACGTGCGCGTGCCGGTGGACCATCTGCTGGGCGACGAGGGCAAGGGCTTCGTCCAGGTGATGCAGGGCTTCGACTTTTCGCGCGCGCTGATCGGCCTGCAGGTGCTCGCCGTGGCGAACGTGAGCCTCGAAGAAACGTGGGAGTACGTCGCGCAGCGCGAGGCCTTCGGCAAGCCGCTCTCTGCATTCCAGGGCGTTTCGCATCCGCTCGCCGAATACGCAACCCAGGTGGAGGCCGCACGGCTGTTGTGTCTGCAAACGCTGTGGCTCAAGGACCGTGGGCTGCCGCATACGGCCGAAGCCGCCATGTGCAAATGGTGGGGGCCGAAGCTCGCCTACGACGTGGTGCATCAATGCCTGCTTTCGTTCGGGCACGGCGGCTACGACCGCGGGCCGCTCGAACAGCGCCTGCGCGACGTGCTCGGCTTCCAGATCGGCGACGGCACGGCTCAGATCATGAAGACCATCATCGCGCGCTCGAACGCGGGCCGCGACGCGGTGCCGGCATGATGCGCGCTGCCTGCGACGTTTCCTGCAACACCACGGGAGGGTGCACATGGAGTTCGACGCGGTACTGATCGGGCCGCGCCGGGCGCGGGAGGAGGCACGGCGCTGGTGGCCCGGGCGCACCATCAACGACGAACTGGACGCCTGCGTGGCCGAATGTCCGGCGAAGATCGCGCTTACGGCGGTACGAATCGAAGACGGAAAGACCACGCGCTTCACGTACGCGCAGATGGCGCGCATGGCGGACCGGATTGCCGTTGGCCTCGCTCGGCTCGGTGTGGTAAAGGGCGACGTGGTCTCGATGCAACTGCCTAATTGCTGGCAGTTTACGCTGCTGTATCTTGCGTGCTCGCGCATCGGTGCGGTGCTCAATCCCCTCATGCCGATCTTTCGCGAGCGCGAGTTGTCGTTCATGCTCAACCACGGCGGCAGCAAGGTGATGATCGTGCCACAGCGCTATCGAGGCTTCGACTACGAGGCCATGCTGCGCGCGTTGCGGGCTGAACTACCCGCCTTGCAGCACGTGGTGGTCGTGGGCGCGACTGACGCAGGCGAGCCGGCGCGCAACAGTTTCGAAGCGCTGCTGAGCGGCCCGCGCTGGGAAGAGGCGAGTGACGCCGAAGCCATCCTCGCCCACAATCGCCCAGGCCCCGACGACGTGACGCAGTTGCTCTACACCTCCGGCACGACGGGCGAGCCCAAGGGTGTGATGCATACGGCGAACACGCTGTTTTCGAACATTCATCCTTACGCGCAGGCCATGCGTCTAGGCCGCGACGATGTCGTGCTGATGGCCTCGCCCATGGCGCATCAAACCGGCTTCATGTATGGCCTCATGATGCCGATCGCATTGCGGGGGAGCGCGGTCCTGCAGGACGTATGGCAGCCCGAGGCGGCGCTCGCGCTCATCTCGCAGGAGCGTGCGACGTTCACGATGGCGTCCACGGCGTTTCTCGGCGATCTCACCAACGCGGCCATCGAGTCAGGCACGCGCGTGCCGACGCTGCGCACGTTCTTGTGTGCGGGCGCGCCCATTCCCGGCGCACTGGTCGATCGCGCACGCACGGCGCTGGGGGCGAAGATCGTCTCCGCGTGGGGCATGACGGAGCTGGGCGCCGTGACGCTCACGCATCTGGACGACGAAGACGAACGCGCCTCCACGACCGATGGCGCGCCGCTGCCGGGTGTGGAAGTGAAGGTGGTGGGCGAGAACGACCAGGCGCTGCCGCCGAACATGGCGGGGCGGCTATTCGTGCGGGCGTGCTCGGGATTCGGCGGCTATCTCAAGCGCGCGCACCTCAATGCGACGGACGCGCAAGGCTGGTTCGACACGGGCGACCTCGCGATCGTCGACGAGCGCGGCTACATCCGCATCAGCGGCCGCAGCAAGGACGTGATCATCCGCGGCGGCGAGAACATTCCCGTGGTGGAGATCGAGTCGCTGCTCTATCGTCATCCCGCCGTTGCGCAGGTGGCGATAGTCGCGTACGCGGACGAGCGGCTGGGCGAGCGCGCCTGCGCCGTGGTGGTGGCGAGGCCCGGCGAGGCGGTCGATTTGCCTTCGCTCGTTGGCTTTCTCAAGTCGCACAAGGTTGCCCTGCAGTACCTGCCCGAACGGCTATGGCTGCTCGACGCCATGCCGACCACGCCCGCAGGCAAGGTGCAGAAGTTCCGGTTGCGCGACATGCTGCGCGAAGCCGATGTCAGAAAACTTGCCGGAACATCCAGTAAAGACCCGCAGCAAGCGCAATCGAAGCCGGCAACGTGAGCACCCACGCGAGCACGAGGTTGCGCACGGTTCCCCACTGCAGGCCCGAGCCGTTCGCGGCCATCGTGCCGGCCACGCCCGAAGCGAGCACGTGCGTGGTCGACACCGGCAAGCCGTAGACATCGGCCATGCCGATCGTGATCATGGCCACCGTTTCGGCCGAGGCGCCCTGACCATAGGTGAGATGCTGCTTGCCGATCTTTTCGCCCACCGTCACGACGATGCGCTTCCAGCCCACCATCGTGCCTAGACCGAGCGCGAGCGCCACGGCCACTTTCACCCAGGTCGGAATGAACTTGGTCGAGTGGTCCATCTGCTTGCGGAAGGTGTCGAGCACTTTGGCGTCAGCGGGTGACATCTCCGGTGCCTTCGCCTTTTGCATCAGGCGGATCGCTTCGCTCGCCACGTACATGTCGTTGCGCACGTTGTCGACGATCGCGTCGGGCACCGTCGCCATCGAGCCGGAAAGGGCGACCTGGTCGGCGATGGTATCGGTGAGCTGGCGCAGCGCGGGCAGCGTGGCGGGCGTGAGCTGGCGTGTGCGCACGAACGCCTCGACCTCGGCGCGCGCGTTCTCGGGCGGCGCGCCGTGCGCGTATCGGCCCAGCGTTGCGGACGCCTCGCGCGCCACGACCACGAACGCCGCGGTTTGCTCGGGCGTGACGGCCTTGTTGAGCGCGTAGGCGGTCGGCACGACGCCGATCAGGATCAGCATGATGAGGCCCATGCCTTTCTGACCGTCGTTCGAGCCGTGAGCGAACGAAACGCCGGTGCAGGTGAGGATGAGCAGGATGCGGATCCAGAGCGGCGGCGCCTGGTTGGCTTTGGGCTCTGCATAAAGCGCTGGCACGCGCACGAGCAGCTTGAGCACGAGGAGCAGCAGGGCGGCCATGACGAAGCCGACCACGGGCGAGAACAGCAGCGCCTTGCCCACGCCCGACGCCTGGTCCCAGTCCACGCCGCTCGTGCCCGAAGGCCCGCTGATGAACTGGTTCATGATGCCCACGCCGATGATCGAGCCCACGAGCGTATGCGAACTGGATGAAGGCAAGCCGAAATACCAGGTGCCGAGGTTCCAGACGATCGCGGCGAGCAGGAGCGCGAACACCATGGCGAAGCCGGCGCCGCTGCCCACCTGGAGAATGAGTTCCACCGGCAGCAGTTGCAGGATGCCGAACGCGACCGCGCCGCTGGAGACGAGCACGCCGACGAAATTCCACGCGCCCGACCACGCCACCGCGAGATGCGGATCGAGTGAGTTCGTGTAGATGACGGTGGCGACGGCGTTGGCGGTGTCGTGAAAGCCGTTCACGAACTCGAAGCCGAGCGCGATGAGCAGCGCAAGCCCGAGCAGGATGAAGGGCAGCGCCGAGCTTTCGCGCACGGCGCGCAAATCGACGACGAGATGATCGATTACATAAATCGCCCCGGCCGCGATGACGGCGAGAAATAGGGCGATGCCAATACCGCGGCGGCGTGCGCTCTGCGCGCGGTAGGGGGACAAGGGTATGTCCGGCATGAAAGCGTGGGGGCTCTGGTCAATCCGCTCGGGGAAGCGCCTCGGCGCAGCGTATGCGGGTTCGCAAACGTGCGTGGCGCGGTGCCGCGTCGGCACGCTTAAAGAGCGTCGCGGACGAGACGACGCAGTGTCGCACAATTGACAGAAATCAGACACGGACGTGACGCCGCACCGGTTCGCGTGCGGGCGCGCTTTTGTGACTTTTCACAATCACCTTATCCGCTTTCCCAGTTCTCCCGGCGCGGCCAAGCCCGTAGCATGGACGTGAAACGCGGCACGTCGCATACAAGCCGCGCATTGATTTCATGGAGACGAACGTGTCGAAAGCCCCCTGGCTCGCCAGCTATGGCGAGATTCCCGCTACCATCGATCCCGACCGGCATCCGTCGCTCGCGCATATGTTCAATGAGGCGATGCGCGAACATGCGCACCGGCCGGCATTGCGCGCGGGCGACGCTTCGCCGGGCGACGCTTCGCCGGGCGACGCTTCGCTCAGCTACGCCGACGTCGATCGTCTCTCGCGCGATTTCGCCGCGTATCTGCAGCACGTGGGCGTGAAGAAGGGCGACCGCGTCGCCGTGATGTTGCCGAACCTGCTCGCGTTTCCCATCGCGCTGATCGGCATCGTGCGGGCAGGGGCGGTGCAGGTGAACGTGAATCCGCTCTATACGCCGCGCGAGCTTCAGCACCAGCTGGCGGATTCCGGCGCGCAAACGCTCGTGGCGTTCGACGGCGCGTTGCCGACGTTCGATGCGATCAAGGCGAATACGGCCGTCAAGAACGTGCTGAGTGTTGCCGCGAGCGATTGCACAAGCGCGAGCGGTGAGCGCGATGCGCAGCCCGGCTCGTTTGCGGCGGCGCTCGCGCAGGGCGCCGACTTGCCGTTCGAAGCCCCCGCGTTGTGCGGCGACGATCCGCTCTTCCTGCAATACACGGGCGGCACGACCGGGCTATCCAAGGGCGCGCTGCTCACGCACCGCAACCTCGTCGCCAACGTCGAGCAGTTCAAGACCTTCATGCCGGGCTTCATGAACCCGGGCGAGGAAGTCGTCGTCACCGCGCTGCCGCTCTATCACATCTTCGCGTTGACGGTGAATCTCATCACCTACTTCTCGATTGGCGCCGAGAACTGGCTCGTTGCGAACGCGCGCGATCTGGGCGGCGTGATCGACGTGTTCAAGGCCGCGCGGCCGACGAGCTTCATGGGCGTGAATACGCTCTATGCGGGGCTCGTTGCGCATCCGCGCATCGGCGAGGTCGATTTTTCGCGGCTGCGGCTCGCGGGCGGCGGCGGCGCGGCGATCATTCCCACGGTGTCCGAGCGCTGGCAGGCCATGACGGGCGGTTTCATCCGCGAAGGCTACGGACTATCGGAGACGAGCCCGGTGCTGTCGTTCAATCCGGGGAGCGTCGATCGCTTCACCGGGACGACGGGACTGCCGGTGCCCTCCACCGACGTCAAGCTGATGAACGACGGCGTCGAAGCCGCGCCGGGTGAGCCGGGCGAGATCTGCGCGAAGGGTCCGCAGGTGATGCAGGGCTACTGGAACCAGCCCGAGGCCACGCGCGCCGCCTTTACGGACGATGGCTACTTTCGCACCGGCGACGTGGGCGTGTTCGACGAGCGCGGCTTCCTGCGCATCGTCGATCGCTCGAAGGACATGATCCTCGTTTCGGGCTTCAACGTGTATCCGAATGAAATCGAGGCGGTCGTGACCGCGCTGCCGGGCGTGGCCGAATGCGCGTGCGTGGGTGTGGCCGACGAACGCAGCGGCGAGGCCGTGCGTGTGTTCGTGGTGCCCGCGCGTGAGGCGGCGCTGAGCGAGGAAGCCGTGATCGCGCATTGCCGGGCGCAACTCGCGGCGTACAAGGTGCCGCGCGTGGTGAGCTTCGTTCAAGCGCTGCCGAAGTCGACGGTGGGCAAGATTTTGCGGCGTGAATTGCGCGACGCGGGGTGACGCGCGACAGGGGCGCGCCGCGTCATTCAGCGCGCCGCGCTCTTCGCTTTCTTTACTCCGAGGCGCCCCTTCCTCTCCTTCTTCTTGCCATCGCGCTGGGCACCCTGCGTCGCTCCGCGCAGCTTCAGCGCGATATCCAGCCGCGCAATCCAGTGCGCATCAGCGAGCTTCGCGCCCAGCAGCGTCTCGATGCGCTCGAGCCGGTAGTCGAGCGTGTTTGGATGTACACCTAACGTTTCGGCCGTCTGGCGCCGGCGCTGGCCGCTTGCAAACCACGCTTCGAGCGTGGCGAGCAGGTCGGCCTCCGTCGCCAGCTGCTCGGCGAGCGAGACGAGATAACGCAGCACGTTGGCGCTGCTGCGCACACTCTCCTCGATTGCGATCGAGGAAAAGCGGTGCACGCGCAGGAAGTCGCCATTCTCCTCGCTGTCGTCCACGTGGCTGCCCCGCGGCGCAAAGTCCACCGCCTTGAGCGCCTCTTCCACCGAGGCCGCCCAGCCGCGCGCCCCTTCGTTCATCAGCCCGATGCCGATGCTGCGCACGCGCGGCTCGGCGCGCGCGAGCGCGGCCGCATGCTCGGTCACACGCTGGTCGTTGCGCGTCATCGAATCGCCGCGCACGCACGGCAGCCAGAACATCAGCCGCTCGCGATGCCACGCACGCACCAGCGCGTCGGGCTTCAGCTCGAAGTGCCGCGAGGCGCTGAGCGCGAAACGGTCGAGCGCATCCTCGCGCACCGAAGGCGCGTGGTCGCGCAAATCCAGATCGACAGCGAGCGCAATGCGCGGCAGCGTGGCGTCGAGGCCGAGCGCCTCGACGGTCTCGCGAAAGCGCGCGGTGTCATCGGGAGCATGGAACACGAGGTCGTACAGCTGCTGCAGCAGCGAGCCGCGCCAGCGTGCTTGCTGGTGCTGCTCGTCGAGATAGGCTTCGGCGATGTGCTCGGCCATCGCGTCGAAGTAATCGAGCAGATAAGGCGAAATATCGAATAGCAGTTCATGCGCGAGCGCCGGGTCGGACTCGGCGAGCTCCGTGCAGGTGCGCCACAACTCACGCGCGCCCAGGCGAAAGGCGCGCAGCAGCGAACGCAGCGGCACGTTCTGGTGGACACGTCGGCGCGCGAACGCCGCAGTCTGATCCATGACTTCGGCGGTGGGCGGCGTGCCGTCGAGCAGGCACTGGAACCACTGGTTCGCGGAAAACGCGATCGACGTGAAGATGTCCTTGCGCGCCGCCGCCGAGAGCGCGCTATAGCCTTCGAGCGAGAGCAGCGTGTCATAGGTGCGCTGAACAGCCTTGGGCTGGGTTTTGGCGAGCGTGCGAAGCCTGCTGCGCAGGCGTGGGCTGATGGCGGGAACGGGGGGCGGCACGGTGAGTTCGCGGATTCGCGTGGATTCGTTTAGGCGATATCCGCGAGTGTACTCAGCGCCGTGCCGCTGCGTCGAGGGGGGGGGCCGTGCAGGCGGCCCCCGCCGGTGCATCGGAACACCGGATCAGAACAGCAGCGCGATACCGGCCATGCCGACGAACTGCGAGCGCGTGGACGAAGGCGTGGAGTTTTGCGAGTCGCCCACGGCGGGGCTTGCGTTGACGATGTTGCCCGCGCCGTTCGCCCCGAGCGTCTGGCCGCCGGCGTGCTGGTAGGCCTGCAGCGCATAGAGCGTGGTGCGCTTCGAGAGGTGGTACGACTCCTTGAGCGAGTACTGCTGGTAGCGCGCCGCGCTCGTGATGCCGTTGGCCTTCGAAGCCAGCGTATAGGCGAAGCCGCCGCCCACGTCGAAGGCCGGCGTGAAGCGATACACGGCGAGCGCCGCCCAGGTGTTGAAGATGGCCGTGTCGTGGAAGATCGACTTGCCGCCCGCGATGTACTGAACGTTCGAATACGACGCGCCGAGGACCAGGTTGCCGAGCGTGTAGTTGCCGCCCGCCGCGATGTGCTGGACCGCGCTAGCCGAGACATAGCCCGTATTAAGCGACGACTTGCCGAAGCTGCCCGTTGACGAACTGTCGAATCCGCTCGTCAACTGCGCGTTGTCCATGCGCAGGATGGCCGCCGCGAGGCTCACCGGGCCGGCGGAGTAGCGCAGCGCGGCGCTCCACGTCTGACCCTTGCCGGTGCTCCCCGCAATGCCGCCGAGCGCGTACATGGCGCTCGCCTGCACGCCGTAAAAGATCGGCGAGGTGTAAGTCGCCGAATTGTTGATGCGCACGGTCGTGTCGAGACCGTCGATATCGCCGGGGTGCGCGCCGGTTGCGCCGGTGAGCCACGAGCTTCCCGTGAGCGGCCCGACGAACAGGTAATACGGCGTGTACTGGCGGCCGGCCGTGAACGTGCCCAGGTTCTGGTTTTGCAGGCCCACGTAGGCCTGGCGATTGAAGATCAGTCCGCTCGACGACAGCGCGCCCGAGTTGAGGTCGAAGCCATTCTGCAGGTCGAAGATCGCGAACGTGCCGCCACCGAGATCTTCCTTGCCTTGCAAGCCGAACTTCGACGCATACAGGTTGCCCTGGCGCAGATAGACATTCGAGTGACCGTTCTGGTTGTTGACGTAGGTGATGGCGTCGTCTACTGCGCCGTAAAGCGTAACGCTGCTTTGCGCAAACGCGGGGCTGGCCACGAGGGCTGCGCTAGTCGCGAGGAACGTGCCGATACCAAGGCCTGCTTTCTTCATCGTTGTGTGTCTCCGGGTGAGATTTGGACTGCTTATATTTTTCTTTGCTACGCCGCATGACTTTCAGGTCGATGCGGCATGCGTACTGCTGCGCGAAGTGACTACGGTGACTGCGTTTGAATCAATCCAGCGGTTTGCCTGCGCTCTGTGCGGCAAGTGCGCGCTGGCGCGCCTGCGCCGCGAGGCGCACGGCTGCGTTGGGCGCGCCGTAGCCGTCGTAGCCGCCGCGCCGCTCCACGATCTCCAGGAAGAAGCGCTGGTCGAGCGTCTCCGTATAGGCGTGCAGGAACTCGCCACCGCGCTCGTCGCGGTCGTAGAGCAGGTTGTGGTTGCGCAGCGCGTCGAGAAACTCGGGGTCGAGGGCGTGGCGCGCGTCGAGATCGTCGTAGTAGTTCGCCGGTATGCGCAGGAGCGGCACGCCGGCCGCCTCGAATTCGGTCACGGCGCGGAAGATGTCGCCGGTGCTGAACGCCACGTGATTCAGGCCTGTGCCGTGGTAGGCGCGCACGGTTTCGGCCGCGGCCGTGTGCTGGTCCACCGAGGCGTTGAGCACCACGCGCAGCCCGCGGTCGCGGCTCATGAGCGCCCGGCTGCGCACGAGGCCGTACGGATCGGGCAGCAGCACGGCGGGCGTCGCTTCGAGCCCGAACGCCGACTTCAGGAACAACACCCATGAATCGAACGAGCCGGCAGGCAGCGAAAGGCTCACGTGATCGATGCCCGCGATCGGTCCTACTTCGACCGGGCCGTCGATATCCGTGAGCGCGAAATCGGCCTCGAAGAGGGTGGGCTGGCCCGGCTCCTCGTTAACGAAATAGTTAAGACTGCCGTCCGGCCCCTGGACGGCGGGCACCACGCGCTCGTTCGGACCCACGCGGCCCGAGAACGGCTGGTAGCCAAATCCCGCCGCGCGTTCGAGCGCGAGGCGCGCATCGTCCACGCGAAACGCCGAGGCGCAGAGCGAGAGCCCGTGGCGCTGAAAAAACGCGTCGGCGAACGAGTCGGGCTCGGCGTTGAGGACGATGGCGGCCGAGCCGTGCTGATAGAGCGTCACGTCCTTCGAACGATGCTGGCCCGCGCGGCGGAAATGCAGCTTTTCAAGCCAGTTCGCCACATGCGCGCGGGCGGTGTCGTCCACGGCGAACTCGAGGAATTGCCACTGCGCGTTCGCGGGTGCGGCGCTCGGGTGGTAGAGCGCACTCGCTTCGACATGCTCCGCCTGCAGGGCTTCGCGCGTGAGCGATTCGAGCAGCAAGAGCGAACGATGGCCGTCGGCGGCGGTGGCGGCGGGCGGCGCGCCGCGAAAGCCGTCGTTGAAGATTTCGAGCGAAAGCGGGCCCGTGTAGCCGCTTTTCACCACCTGGGCCGTGAAATCCGCGAGCGCGAAGTCGCCCTGGCCCGGGAAGCAGCGATAGTGCCGGCTCCATTCGAGCACGTCCATTTGCATTCTCGGTGCGTCGGCGATCTGCACGAAGCCGATGCGCGCGCCCGGGATCGTAGCGATGCCGTCGGGCGCGTCATCGAGCGAGAGCGTGTGGAAACTGTCCAGCGCGAGCGTCAGGTTCGCGTGATCGACGGTGTTGACGAGCCGCCACGCGTGGCCATAGGTGCGCACGTGGCGTCCCCACGCAAGCGCCTCATAACAGATTGTCATGCCCGCTTCCCCGGCGGCCTGCGCGAGCGCGCCAAGCTGTTCGGCGGCGAGGCCGTCATCGCAGATCGTGTCGGGCGAGACATTGCTGCACACCAGCAAACGGTCCGTACCCAACTGATGCATGACGTCGAACTTGCGCTTCACGCGTTCGATGTTGCGCGCGAGGCGTTCAGGCGCAACGCCTTCGAAATCGCGGAACGGCTGGTACAGCACGATATCGAGGCCGAGATCGCCGGCCATGTGGCGCACGTCGGCGGGCGAGCCTTCGAAATAGAGCAGATCGTTCTCGAAGATCTCGACGGCGTCGAAGCCGGCGGCGCGGATCGCGGCGAGCTTGTCGGCGAGCGTGCCGCTGATCGACACCGTGGCGATCGAGCGACGCAGCGCGCGAGAGGGGGCGTGGAGCGGCTTGGACATGGGCATGGCGAGCTTGCTGACGGCGACTTCGGTGTTGAACAAGGGTCCGGCGCGGCGGTGTAGGGCGGCATTTAACTAACTGGCGCACCGCAGACACACTTGCCGCTGGAGTGTCCGAAGGATACGCCAAACTAACTAGTTAGTACAAATTCTGGCAAACCCCAGGTGACCGGTGTACCGCTTCGCGGCACACTGGCGACCATGCGGTGAAACATGCAACGGTTCTCGAGCATGCGCCGTGCCGGTCGTCAAGCTGTTCTGGAGTGTGTGTAATGGGAATGCCTTCGGTGCTGGTCCTGAACGGACCGAACCTGAATCTGCTGGGAACGCGGGAGCCTGCGATCTACGGCGCTGAAACGTTAGATGACGTTGCCAACCTGTGCCGCGAGGCGGCGGCGCGTCTTGGGCTCGAGATCGATTTTCGCCAGTCGAACGCCGAGCATCAGCTGATCGACTGGCTGCACGAAGCGCGCACGCGCGTGGACGGCATCGTCATCAATCCGGCGGCCTATACGCATACGTCGGTGGCGATCGCCGATGCGCTTTCCGCCATCGCGAAGCCCGTGATCGAGGTCCATATCTCGAACGTGCACAAGCGCGAGGCGTTCCGGCACCATTCGTTCGTTTCGCCCATTGCAGAGGCCATCATCGTCGGCTGCGGCACGCAAGGGTATGTGCTCGCGCTGGAGCGCATGGCCACGCTGCTCGCCAAAAAGGTGACGAAATGAGCGCCCAGAACCACGCCAAAACGAATGCGCTGGGCGCGCGCGCAACCGCCAACTCGTTTCTCTGCGGTTTGATCGGCTCGGGCATCGGCGGTTCGCTCACGCCCGCGATGCAGGAGCAGGAAGGCCGCGAACTCGGCTTCCACTATGTATATCGGCGCATCGACCTCGAAGCGCTGAAGCTCACGCCCGCCGCGCTGCCCGAGTTGCTGCTGGCCGCCGAGCGCATGGGTTTCGACGGTTTGAACATCACCTATCCGTGCAAGCAGGCCGTGATCGAACTGCTCGACGAACTCTCCGATGACGCCCGCGCGCTCGGCGCCGTGAACACGGTGCTCTTCCGCGACGGCAAGCGCATCGGCCACAACACCGACTGGTCGGGTTTCGCGCGCGCGTTCCAGCGCGGCCTGCCCGATGTCTCGCTCGAAGCGGTGGTGCAACTGGGCGCGGGCGGCGCGGGCGCGGCGGTCGCACACGCGGCGCTGCAGATGGGCGCCCAGGCGCTCACGCTGTTCGACGTGGACGCGTCGCGTGCCGAATCGCTCGCCAGCGAATTGCAGGCGCGCTTCCCGGCGGCTCGCGTGAGCGCGGGCGGCGATCTGCGCGAAGTGCTCAAGCACGCCACCGGCCTCATCCACGCCACGCCTACCGGCATGGCGAAGTTGCCCGGTATGCCGTTGCCTGCGGAGTATCTGCACGAGCGGCTGTGGGTGGCGGACATCGTCTATTTCCCGATCCGCACCGCGCTGCTCGAAGCGGCCGAGGCGCGCGGCTGCCGCACGCTGAGCGGCGGCGGCATGGCGGTGTACCAGGCAGTGGATGCGTTCCGGCTGTTCACGGGTGTCGAGCCCGACGCGGAACGCATGTATGCGCATCTGCAGTCCATGCTGGCGGCGAATGCTGCAAGCGCCAGCGAATAACAACGACAGCGCGCGGCGGGAGTCAGCGCAAAAGCGCCAACTCCCGTCGACCGCCACATAGGCATGGGACAGGAGTAAACGCTGAAGCGCCAACTCCTGTCGACCGCCACATGGGCATGGGACGGGAGTAAGCGCTGAAGCGCCAACTCCCGTCGACATATCGGAGACGAAGACATGGCACCACCCGTATCCACGGGGCGCGGCGACGCGCCGAACCTTTCCGCAGCCGCCCCCGTCGAGGGCGCGATGCGCCGCTCGAAAGCGCGCTATCGCATCCTGGGCCTGCTGGCCGTCGGCACGATGATCAATTACCTCGATCGCACCGTGCTCGGCATCGCAGCGCCGCAGCTCACCAAGGAACTGGGCATCAACGCGGCGCTCATGGGCCTCGTGTTCTCGGCGTTCTCGTGGAGCTACGTCGTCGCGCAGATTCCGGGCGGCGTGTTCCTCGACCGCTTCGGCAGCAAGTTCACCTACTGGCTCTCGATGACGCTCTGGTCGATGTGCACGCTCGCTCAGGGCTTCATCAGCGGCGTGGGCGCGCTGTTCGCGTGTCGTCTGGGTCTCGGCGCCGCGGAGTCGCCGTGCTTCCCGACCAATAGCCGCGTGGTCGCCACATGGTTCCCGCAAAGCGAGCGCGCATTCGCCACGGGCACCTATACGGTCGGCGAATACATCGGTCTCGCGTTCTTCAGTCCGTTCCTCTTCGCGCTGATGGGGGCGTATGGCTGGCGCTCGCTGTTCTACGTGGTGGGCGGCGTGGGCATCGCGTTCGGCCTCGTGTGGTGGTTCCTGTATCGCGAGCCGCACGAGCACCCCGCGGCCAACCGCGCCGAACTCGACTACATCGAGGCGGGCGGCGGTCTCGCTCGCCACGAACGCAAGGCCGACGCGCAAGCCGCTGCCGGCGAACCGAAAAAGCAGGGTTTCGACTGGCGCATGGCCGGCAAACTGGTGCGCCGCCGTCAGCTCGCGGGCATCTGCCTCGGGCAGTTCGCGGGCAACTCCACGCTCGTGTTCTTCCTCACGTGGTTCCCGACCTATCTCGCCACCGAGCGCCACATGGGCTGGCTCAAGATCGGCTTCTTCGCGATCATGCCGTTCATTGCCGCGTCGATCGGCGTGATGTTCGGCGGCACCTTCTCCGACTGGATGCTGCGCCGCGGCATCTCGGCCAACGTGGCGCGCAAGCTGCCGATCATCGCCGGTCTGCTGCTCGCCTCGACGATCATTCTCGCGAACTTCGTGGACAGCAACGTGGCCGTGATCGCGATCCTCTCGGTGGCGTTCTTCGCGCAAGGGATGGCTGCGCTCGGCTGGACGCTCGTGTCGGATATCGCGCCGGCCGGCATGCTCGGTCTCACCGGCGGCATCTTCAACCTGGCGGCCAATCTCGCGGGCATCATCACGCCGCTGGTGGTGGGGCTAATTGTGGGTGCGACGGGCTCGTTCGTCTGGGCGCTCGTATTCATCGGCGTGATCGCGCTGATCGGCGCGGCCTCGTATATCTTCATCGTGGGCGATATCAAGCGCATCGAGCTGTAAGACTCGCAGGCCGCCTGCGCGCGGCTTTCGGCGGGACAGCGGGGCGCGGCACCTTCTATAGGGCCGCGCCCCGCGTGCTAAAATCGCCCGCATTCCTTCCCTGCTGCGGGCCAAAAAAACATGGCAAGACCGGCGGCTTCGGCCGAACGCAACGATGCTCAATCCGAAAGCCGGCGCAAGTACGATCCCGAGCAGACCAGGCGCAATATCCTCGAAGTGGCGACGGCCGAATTCTCGGCCATGGGTCTCGCAGGCGCGCGTGTAGACGCGATCGCCGAACGCACCAACACCACCAAGCGCATGCTGTATTACTACTTCGGCAGCAAGGAAGGGCTGTACGAAGCGGTGCTCGACAAGGTCTACGGCGACATCCGCGCGCTCGAACTGGACCTGCACATCGACGAACTGGACCCTATGGAAGGCCTGCGGCGGCTCGTCGAATTCACCTTCGACTATCACGACCGCCACCGCGACTTCGTGCGCCTCGTGACCATCGAGAACATTCATGGCGCGAAGTACATCGAGCGCCTGAAGACCTTCCGCAGCCGCAACGCCAGCGCGATCCGCACGATCGAAGACCTGCTCGCGCGCGGCGTGGCGAGCGGCGCATTTCGTGAAGACATCGATCCCATCGACCTGCACCTGCTCATCAGCTCGATGTGCTTTCATCGCGTAGGTAACCGCCACACGTTCGGCGCGGCGTTCGGGCGCGACCCCTCGCATCCGCGCTTGCGTGCGCGCCATCGCGAGATGGTCGTCGACGCTACGCTGCGCTTCGTCAAGAAGTAAAGCGCTCCCTGCGCGGCGGCCGCCCCGGCCGCTTTGGCTGTTTCTCGCCCGCCCGCCGATGCGGGACGCATCGCCCACGGCGCGCCCGCGTCCCCGCGCGGCGCTGCGCCGGGCCGCCAAAAGGCCCGGCGAACTCTGCAGATTTATCTCCGAAAGCCCGGCAAGCCCCGTCCTGCGTGGCTGACCGCTAGCATCGCTTGTTCCATAAAAGTGCGCAAACCCATTACACTACGGCGGTCAAGGCCGCCGCGCGCGGCCTCGCCCTGCGCAGCCGCGCCCCGCCTCGCCGGCAGGGCGGTCGCGCCGGCCCACGCCACCGGAGAGTCTTTAGCGCAATGAGCACCGCCATGCCCCGTTCCGGCCGAGCCGGCCTGCCTCGACAGACTCAGGCTCGCTTCACCCTCGGCACACGCATCGTCCTCAGCTTCGGCTTGCTGTTCGTGCTCATGCTCGCGATGGCCGCGATCTCGTGGGACCGCCTGCGCGCTATCGACAGCGAGGCGATGAGCCTCACGAGCGATTCGGTGCCGGGCCTGTTCTACGCGACCTCGCTGCGCGCGGCGGCCAACCAGACCTATAGCCTCGTTGAACGCGCGGCCTTCGTCGATGCCGACCCGGAAAGCGTGGCCCGCGACCTGTCGGGCCTGCCCGCTGCCTTGGCGCGGGTCGAGGAGACCGCACGGCAGTATGAACACACGCTTTTTCGCAGCGACGACCGTGAGCGCTTCCAGCGCTTTCGCGACGCTTACGCGCGCTATCTGCCGCTGGCGAAGGCGGTCGTGAGCCAACTGCCCGCCTCGCGCCCCGCCGCGCAGGCCGCGTTTGCGCAGATCGGCCCGGCGTGGCAGGAGGTGCTCGCCACGGCCAACACGCTCGTCGACGAAAACCGTCAGCAGGCCGACGAGTCCGCGCAGACCATCCGCAACTCGGTCACGGGCACGGAGATTACGCTTGCCGCGGCGCTGGGCGTCGTGCTGCTCGCGGCGCTCGCCACGGGTTACGCGCTCTATCGCGCGATTACGGTGCCGATGGCGCGCCTCGTGGATGTGCACGACTCCATGCGCACCGGCAACCTCTCGCAGCGCCTCGCGCTAAACCGCACCGACGAATTCGGCGTGCTCGAAGACGGCTTCAACCGAATGAGCGACGAGCTGGCCAGCCTCGTCGCCCAGGCGCAAAAGTCGTCGCTGCAGGTCTCGACCTCGGTGGCCGAAGTGGCCGCGACGTCGAAAGAGCAGCAGGCCACCGCGAGCGAGACGGCGGCCACCACGACCGAGATCGGCGCGACCTCGCGCGAGATTTTCGCCACGGCGCGCGACCTCGTGCGCACCATGAGCGAGGTGGCGACAGTGGCCGAGCAGTCGGCCGGGCTCGCCAGCACGAGCCAGAGCGGCCTCACCCACATGGAAGACACCATGCGCAGCGTGATGGAAGCGGCGGGCTCGGTGAACGCCAAGCTCGCCATCCTCAACGAGAAGGCCGTGAGCATCAATCAGGTCGTGGCGACGATCACGAAGGTGGCCGACCAGACCAATCTGCTTTCGCTGAACGCGGCGATCGAAGCGGAGAAGGCGGGCGAGTACGGGCGCGGCTTCTCCGTGGTCGCGACTGAAATCCGCCGCCTCGCCGACCAGACTGCCGTCGCGACTTACGACATCGAGCAGACCGTGAAAGAGATCCAGTCAGCGGTTTCGGCGGGCGTGATGGGCATGGACAAGTTCGCGGAAGAAGTGCGGCGCGGCATGCACGACGTGCAGGCCGTGGGCGCGCAGCTTTCGCAGATCATCGGCGCGGTGCAGACGCTCGCGCCGCGCTTCCAGGTGGTGAACGACGGCATGCAGGCGCAGGCCACGAGCGCCGAGCAGATCACCCAGGCGCTCACGCAGCTTTCCGAAGCCGCCCAGCAGACGGCGGAGTCGCTGCGCCAGTCGTCGCAGGCCATCGACAATCTCACGCTCGTCGCCAACGAACTGCGCACCGGCGTGTCGCGGTTCAGGATCGAGGCGTGACGCGGGAGCGGCGATGCTCTTCCTGGTGTTCGAACTGGACGGCGAGCGTTACGCGCTCGATGCCCGCGAGATTGCGCACGTGCTGCCGCTCGCGCCCGTGCGCGCGTTTCCGGGCACGCCCGCGTATATCGCCGGCGTGATCGACTACGAGGGCGCGCCCGTGCCCGTGGTCGATCTGCCGATGCTCGCGCTCGGGCGGCCTGCGCGCACGCTCATGTCCACGCGGCTCGTGCTCGTGTATGACGGTGGCGCCGCGACCGGCGCCGCTGCCGCTCATGCGCCGCCGCGCCGCCTCGCGCTGCTGCTCGAAAGCGCGACGCGCACACAGTCGATTGCGCCCGAGCGCTTTGCCGAAGGCGGCATTGCCACGCCCGAGGCGCGCTGGCTCGGGCCCGTCGCGCGCGACGAGCGCGGCTTCGTGCAGTGGGTGAAAGTCGCCCAGCTGCTCGATGCGCGCGTGCGTGCGCTGCTCTTTCCCGATCCGCCTTCGTGGCAAGGCGCCCCATGAGACAGGCCGACCCGCGCTTTGCCGGCTGGCTGCTCGAGGAAACCGGCATCGACGCCGAATCGCTGGGCGCCAACGCGCTCGCCCGCGCGGTGGGCTCTCGGGCGGCAGTGACGCTCGAGGTTCACGCGGACCTGCATCCGGCCGACACGCGCAAGGAGTGGATGAGCGGCGCCGCGCTGCCCGACTGGGCGCGCGAAGCCTACTGGCAGCGTCTCACGACCACGCCTGCCGAGCGCCAGGCGCTGATCGATGCGCTCGTGGTGCCCGAGACCTGGTTCTTTCGCGAGCGCGAGGCCTTCGCCGCGCTCGCGCGCCTCGGCACGAAGCGGCTGGCCGCGCAGCCCGGCGACGTGCTGCGCGTGCTGAGTGCGCCGTGCTCGAGCGGCGAGGAGCCGTACTCGGCGGCCATGGCGCTGCTAGACGCCGGCCTCGCGCATGAGCAGTTCGCCATCGACGCGATCGACATCAGCGGCCAGTCGATTGCGGCGGCCGCGCGCGGCGTGTATGGCCGCAACGCGTTTCGGGGCGACGGCCTCGCGTTTCGCGACCGCTATTTCGAGGCGGCGCCGGACGGATGGCGTATCGCCGCGACGGTGCGCCGCGCCGTGACCTTCGAGCGCGCGAACCTGTTCGAATGGCTCGCGCCGCACCCGGTGCGCTACGACTTCATTTTTTGCCGCAACGTGCTCATCTATTTCGACCGCGCCTCGCAGGACCGCGCCATCGACCTGCTGCGTGCGCGCCTCTCGGCGGGCGGCATGATTTTCGTCGGACCGGCAGAAACGGGGCTGATGATGCGCCATGAGATGGTGTCCGCCTATATTCCGCTCGCGTTCGGTTTTCGCGCGCCGGAACCCGGCGCGACGGCGGATCATCAACATCCGGCGAGCCCGGCGGCCGCCGTGCCGCCTGCGCTCACGCCGCTGCCGGTAATTGCCGCCACGGCAGCGGCGCCCGCATTCGGCAGCGCGCCGGTGTTTGCACCATTGGACGCGCCGCTGGCCGCGGCAGCGCGCGGGTCCGCGCCGTCGCGGCTCTCGCTGCGGCCCTTGCACGTCGCGCCGGCTCCGCGTGCGGCGGCCGTGATGAACGCCCACGCGGCGGACGGGCCGTCCATTGGCGCCACGCCCGAAGCCGCGCTTGCCGACGCGCGTCGTCTCGCGGATGCCGGCGCGCTCGACGAGGCCGAACGTCTCGCCACGCAAGCGGCGCAGGCGTTGACGCAGAACGCCGGCACCTGGTACCTGCTAGGCCTGATCGCCGATGCGCAGGGCCGCGCAGCCGCGGCGCTCGCGCACTATCGCAAGGCCATCTATCTGGAGCCTTCGCACTACGAAGCGCTCACGCATCTGGCGGCGCTGCTCGAAATGCAAGGCGATGCCGAAGGCGCGCGCCGGCTGATGCGCCGTGCACAGCGCGCCGCACAGGAAGTCGCACAGCGTGCCGAACCGGACGCAGGAGGCCCGCATGTCTGAGCGCGAACTGGAGCAAGACCGCGCGCAGGACCTCGTGCCGACGTCGCAACTGCCCGAGCAGTGCTGGAAAGTCATCGGCACGCTGGGCGACAACTCGTGCCCGCGCCTCGAAACGTGCGTGCGCTGCCTGAATTGCCCGATCTTCGAAGAAGCGGCGGCGCGCATGCTCGACCGTCCCGCGCCGCTTGCGCCAACCGCGCTTGCGCTCGAACGCGCGCCTGAGTCAGTGGACACGCGCACGCGCGAGGCAGGCTCGCTCGTGTTTCGCGTGGGCGGCGAGTGGCTCGCGCTGCCTGCCACCGCGCTGCGCCAGGTGCACGAGGCACGCGCCATCCACACGCTGCCGCACCGGCGCAGCGCCGCCGTGCTGGGCGTCGTGAACGTGCGCGGCGTGCTCACGCTCGCGGTATCGCTGGCCGCGCTGCTGCGTATCGATGCCGCGGCGCCCGGCGCACCGTCGCGCGCCGCCACGCCGCGCCTGCTCGTGACCGAATGGGCGGGCGCAACGACGGCGTTTCCCGTCGATGCCGTGGAGGGCGTCGCGAACTTCGGCGCCGACGCGCTCCTGCCCGCGCCCGCCACGCTCGCGCAGTCGGCCGGGCGGCACGTGCGCGGCGTGACGCACTGGCGCCGGCGTTCGGTGGGCGTGCTCGATGCCGAGGTGCTATTCGATGCGCTTGCAAGGAGTTTGCGATGAGCGACGACGAACTGAGCCGCCGCTCGCTGCTCGACCTCTTCCATGAGGAGGCCGCTGCGCAGACGCGCACGCTTTCCGCGGGCCTGCTCGCGCTGGAGTCCGCACCCGAAGATGCCGCCACGCTGGAAGCCTGCATGCGCGCGACGCACTCGCTCAAGGGCGCAGCGCGCATCGTCGGGCTGCCCGAGGCGGTCGAGGTGGCGAGCGCGATGGAGGATTGCTTCGTGGCCGCGCAGCGCGGCGAGTTGCGCATCGACGCGGCGCGCATCGATGCACTGCTCGTCGGCATCGATTTGCTGAGCGCGGCAGGCGATGCCGACGCGCCGCCGCTTTCGCACGAGGCGGTCGTGGCGTTCGCGGCGCGCCTTCAGGGTGGGGTGCAGCCCAGCGTGTCCAACACCACCGCCGAAAGTGCGCCCGAAACCGACGACCTTGCCGCGCTCGCGGCGTCACTGCGTCTGCCCGAGCCGGAGCGTGAGGCGGTGGCGTCCACCGACGTCGAACCCGCGCCACTCGCGCAACCCCTGCCACCCCGCTCAGCCGACGCCGAGCGCATGCTGCGCGTGCGCGCCGGCACGCTCGACCGCTTGCTCGGCTTCGCGGGCGAATCGCTGGTGGAGTCGCGCCGCATGCGGCCGTTCGCGGAAGGGCTCTTGCGCACGCGCCGCGCGCAGGGCGACGTGCTCGCGGCGCTGGGCCAGTTCCAGGAGCGCCACGGGGATGCGCTCGACGTCGACGCGCGCGACGCACTCGCGGAAATACGCCATGCGGTTGCGTCGCTCGATCGTCAGCTATCCGAACGATTCGACGACGTCGATCGCATCGACCGGCGCGGCACGCAACTCGCGCAGCGCCTCTACGACGAGGCCCTGCAGTGTCGCATGCGGCCGTTCGGCGACACGGCGCACACCTATCCGCGCGTGGTGCGCGATCTTGCGCGCTCGCTTGGCAAGCGCGTGCGCTTCACGATTGCCGGCGAGTCGACGCAAGTAGACCGCGACATCCTCGAAATGCTCGACGCGCCGCTCGGCCACCTGCTGCGCAACGCGCTCGACCACGGTATCGAGGACCCCGAAACGAGACAGCGCGCGGGCAAGCCGGAAGAGGCGAGCCTCACGCTCGAAGCGCACCATAGCGCCGGCAAGCTGCTGATCGCCGTAGCAGACGACGGCGCGGGCATCGATCTCGACGCACTGCGCGCGAGCATCGCCGCGCGCTCGCTCGCGCAGCCCCAGGCCGTGGCCGCGATGTCCGACGCCGAGTTGTTCGACTTCCTGCTGCTGCCGGGCTTTTCGCTGCGCGACACCGTTACTGACGTGTCGGGCCGCGGCGTCGGCCTCGACGCCGTGCAGAACTTCGCGAAGGCCGTGCGCGGCACGGTGCGCATCGAGAGCGCGGCGGGGCAGGGCACGCGCTTCGTGCTGCAGTTGCCGCTCACGCTTTCGGTGGTGCGCAGCCTGATCGTCGAGGTCGCGGGCGAAGCCTATGCGTTCCCGCTCGCGCACGTGCGCCGCGCGCTCAGCGTGCCGCGCAGCACGATCGAGATGCTCGAAGGCCAGCAGCACATTGCCTTCGAAGGCCGGCCCGTGGGGCTCGTGACCGCGCGCCAGCTGCTCGGCGCGGGTGCCGAAGCCACGACCGCGGAAGACCTCAACGTCGTGCTGGTGGGCAGCGAGGCGGGCCTCTATGGCGTGGCCGTAGACCGTTTCGCGGGCGAGCGCACGCTCGCCGTGCAGCCGCTCGACGCGCGTCTGGGCAAGGTGCGCAATGTCTCGGCAGCGGCGCTGCTCGACGACGGCGAGGTCGCGCTGATCGTCGACGTGGAGGACATCGTGACGTCGGTCGCGCGTCTCGTGCGCGACGGACAGCTCGCGGGCGTGGCGCGCGGCGGCGCACACGATGGGGCGCGCGCACGCAAGCGCATTCTCGTTGTCGAGGACTCCTTGACGGTGCGGGAGCTGGAGCGCAAGCTGCTCGAAAAACGCGGCTACGACGTCACGGTGGCGGTGGACGGCATGGACGGCTGGAGCACCCTGCGCAACGCGCACTTCGACCTCGTCATCACCGACGTCGACATGCCGCGCATGGACGGCATCGAACTCGTCACGATGATCAAGGGCGACGCGATGCATCGCAACGTGCCGGTGATGATCGTCTCGTACAAGGATCGTGAAGACGACCGGCGGCGCGGCCTCGACGCGGGCGCCGACTACTATCTGACCAAGGGCAGCTTCCACGACGAAGCGCTGCTCGACGCGGTGAACGACCTGATCGGAGAGGCGACGGGATGAAAATCGGTATCGCCAACGACATGCCGCTAGCAGTCGAGGCGCTGCGCCAGGCCATCGCGACGCGGCCAGGCCATCGCGTGGTGTGGGTCGCCGCGAACGGCGAGGACGCGGTGCAGTTCTGCGCGGCACAGGTGCCCGACGTGATCCTCATGGATCTCGTGATGCCGAAGGTCGATGGCGTAGAGGCCACGCGGCAAATCATGGCGCGCTCGCCGTGCCCGATTCTGATCGTGACGAGCAGCGTGGGCGCGAACGCCTGGCGCGTGTACGAGGCAATGGGCGCGGGCGCGCTCGATGCTGTCGATACTCCCACGCTCGCCGGGCCCGACACGCGCCGCACCATGGACCTGCTGCTCGCGAAAATCGAGCAGATCGGGCGCGTGTCGGGCGCGCTCGATCTCGCCGCACGCGCGCCGGCGTTCACCGCTTCCGGCATGCCGAAAGCGCCGCTCATTGCGATCGGCGCCTCGGCGGGCGGCCCCAGCGCGCTCGCCACCGTGCTCGCTGCGCTGCCCGCCGGTTTCGGCGCGAGCGTCGTGATCGTGCAGCACGTGGACCAGTCGTTCGCCGCGGGCATGGCTGCCTGGCTCGACGGCCAGACGCCGCTCACGGTGCGCATCGCGCTCGAGGGCGAGCAGCCTGAGCCCGGCTGCGTACTGCTCGCCGCGACCAACGATCATCTGCGCATGACAGCGGGCGGCAAGCTGGCTTACACTCGCGAGCCGGCCGACACACCCTACCGTCCCTCCGTCGATACGTTCTTTCACAGCCTCGTCGAGCGCTGGACGGGCGAGGCGATTGGCGTGCTGCTCACGGGCATGGGACGCGACGGGGCGATCGGCCTGAAGGCGATGCGCGCCAAGGGCTGGCACACCATCGCCCAGGACGAGGCGACGAGCGCCGTATACGGCATGCCCAAAGCGGCGGCGGCGCTCTTCGCCGCGCGCGCGATCCTGCCGCTCGACGCCATTGCCGCCGAGCTTGCGAGCCGGGTGAAACTCCCGCATCAACCTGCCGGCTAGATGCCAGCCATCACGAGACGCGACCGATATCATGACCGAGAAGTCCAATCCTCCAACCAGCGCAAACGTTGCAGACAGCATCGGGCCGGACGTCGGCATCGACGCGGATCTCGACCCCGGCAGCGCCGACGACGCTTCGCTCGCCGTCGCGCTGGAGGCTGTGCGCAGCGCGCTGGAGCAAACGATGCCCGCCGCCGACATGCCGATGATGGTGCTGCTGGTGGACGACCAGGCGATCGTGGCGGAGGCGGTGCGCCGGGCGCTCGCCAGCGAACGCGAGATCGACTTCCACTATTGCGCGCATCCCGACCAGGCCGTGCGCACGGCCGAGGAAGTGCGCCCGACCGTGATCCTGCAGGACCTCGTGATGCCGGGCACCGACGGCCTCACGCTCGTGCGCGCCTACCGCGCGAACGAAGCGACACGCGACGTGCCGATCATCGTGCTCTCCACCAAGGAAGAACCCGCCATCAAGAGCGCGGCGTTCGCATCGGGGGCCAACGATTACCTCGTCAAGCTGCCGGACAGCGTCGAGCTGATCGCGCGCGTGAAATATCATTCGCGATCCTACGTAAACATGCTCCAGCGCGACGAGGCCTATCGCGCGCTGCGCCGCTCGCAGCAGGAACTGCTCCGTGCGAACCTCGAACTGCGCCGCCTGACGCATTCGGATGGCCTGACCGGCCTCTCGAACCGGCGCTACCTGGACGAATTCCTGAGCGCCGAGTGGAAGCGGGCGGAGCGCGAGCGCACCGAAGTGTCGCTGCTGATGATCGACGTGGACTACTTCAAACCCTATAACGACACCTACGGCCACGTGGCGGGCGACAACGTGCTGCGCTCGGTGGCGACGACGATCCGCCGCGAGATACGTCAGCCGCGCGACCTCGTGGCGCGCTTCGGCGGCGAAGAGTTCGCCGTGGTGCTGCCGGGCACGGGCAGCGCGGGCGCGCGGCTGCTCGCCGAGAAAATGCGCCGCGACGTGGTGGGACTCGCGTTGCCGCACGTGGGTTCAGCCGTGAGCGAGCACCTCACGATCAGCATTGGCGTGGCGACGCTCACGCCCGCGCCGGGGCTCGCGGAAACGGCGCTGATCGAGGAAGCCGACGCCGCGCTTTACCGCGCAAAGCGCGACGGCCGCAATCGCGTGGCGTTCTCCACGCACGTGTCGGGGCGGCCGTAAAGGCGCAGCGCCTCAACCCGGCGTCCAGTCGTACATCAGGATCTTGGCGCGCGCGTCGTCCTCCACGAGCACCACGTAATCGCCGTTATCGCGCTGCGCGGCGCTCATGCCCATATAGATGTCCACCCACCCGCTCGTATTGCCCACGTTCGCACCGGGCGTCATCGAGCCGACGATCTGGCCGCTGCGCGCGTCGTATACGTCGACCTTCTGCGTGTAGAGCTCCGCGATGAACACATAGTTGCCGGCCACGGCGATCCCCACCGTTGTCACTTGCGGGCTGCTGCCCGTGTTCCAGGGCAACGACGCCTGCCACGTGAGCGTGGGCGAACCGCTCGACCAGTTGTCGTAACGCGCGAGCACGGGCCCGGCTTCCTTCCAGTGCGACGCATTCCACGGAATGTTCGCGGTGAAGCCGGTGATGTACATCGTGTCGGTTTCGGCCACGTAGACGATCCGTGCGATGCGGTTGAACGGCGCCGGCATCGGGAACATCTTCGACGATGCATAGGTGTACTGCGGATTCCCCTGTGCGTCGAGCCCTTGCATCGGCATCTCGCGAATTCCCGAAAGCGGCGTGGCGAGCCACACGTTGCCGGGCGTGTCCACCCACCAGTAGCCGTTGCCGACGGTCGCGCCCGTCGAGGGGTTCGAGGTGATCTCGCTCGCGTCCACGTGGCCGTCGCCGTTCGCGTCGCGCCACATCCATTCGCCGTAGGTCGGCTGGCCGGCGGGCCAGTTGCCCGGCATCGGATTCTGGGCGAGCAGGCCCGAGGGAATCGCGACTTCGCCATCGGTCGCGCTCGAGAAGCGGTAGATGTTCAGGTAGTGCGCGTACTGGTCGAGCGTATAGAGGAATGGCTGGCCGTTGAAGCGCCGCACCATGGGCGAGCCGCGCACGCCGCGCGTGGAGTGCAGCGCGGGATCGTCGGGATACACGAAGCGGTTGAGCGTGAAGCCCGCATAGGTCCATTGCTTGCCGGGCGCCTGGCTGTAGTCGAGCGTGAAGCGCTTCGAGCCGGTGAAGACGTTGGCGGTGTTGGCGGGGTCGAAGGCGGCGGCATCGACGAAGGTCAGGCCGTCGAGGCGCCAGCCCAGCGTGCGCGTGCCCATCGCGTAGCTCTCGAGCACCGCTCCCTGGCCGACCAGCGCGGTGCCGTACGGTCGCGGCCCCTGGCCGTTCTGCGCGACGTACAGGTTGCCCGCCTGGTCGTAGCCGATGCTGGTGATGCCGTTGAAGCGCCAGTCGCCGGGCGTGCCCTCCACGACGTGGAAGATGCCCTGGCGCGTGCCCAGCGTGCCCGCGGCCGCCAACTGGCCGCTCGACGAGCGGGCGTAAAGCAGAATCTGCTGCGAAGGGCCGTTGTCGGCAATCGAGAGCTGACCGGAAGGCGCGAAGGCGAGATCGGTCGGCACGGTGCCCGCAGGCAGCACGGGTGCATCGTTGAGCGCGGTGCCGTCCTTGCGGTAGTGACCGATGCTCGGGCCGTTCGCGTCCTGCATGCCCTGGATCACCCAGAGCGTGCCGTCCGTGGCCAGCGCAATGCGGCCCGGCGTCGGCACGGTGAAAGCACGCAGCTGACGCATGGTTTGCGCGTCGTAGACCACGATGCGGTTGTCCGCGGTATCGGCAACGTACAGTTCGGCGTCGGTGGCGGCGAGGCCGCGCACGGCGCCGTCGCTGCTGCTCGCGGCGGCGAGCACGCGCAGGAAGCTGTTTTTCGTCGCGTTCGCGCTGTTGCCGATGCCGCTCGCGAACGGCGCGCCCTGCGCCACGTTCGAGCGCAGCCGGCGCGTCACGCCGAACCAGGTCTGGTTGGCGGGCGGATAGTCCGCGCCCACGAGAGCATTGCTCTGGTTGCCGATCGACATCGCGGCATAGACATAGGTGCTGTTCGCCGCGATGGCGTCGCCGCCCGCATTGCCCCAGCCATGCGTGTTGCCGGCCACCGCGAGCTTGTCGGCGCCGCGGTAGACGCCGATCTCGCTGCCGCTTTCGTCCCAGGGGGCGTTCGCGTAGACGGTGCCGTCGGGCGCGACGGCGATGGCCTGTACGTCCTGCTGCATCCACTTGCCGTCGCCGAAACCGAAGCTGTTGCCGATCCAGGACGTGGTGTAGTTGAGCGTGCTTTGCGCAACGCTGGGTTGAATGGCGAGACCTTGCAGCGCTACCGACAAGGCAATGAGGCGAGCAGCATTTTTCACTTGAATTCCCGTCAATTACGAACATGCCGCAGGATGCGCGGCAGTTGGGCGTGATGCTCGCATGCGCTTTTAAGGAAATAATTCAAATATTATTCAATGCGGGTAATGTGGCGTTTTTTTATGCGGATGCGATGAATGGCCCGCCCGCGGGGCGCAAAGTCGCTCGAGCGCCACGCAAAAGGGGAATTTCGCCGCCTGCTGGAATAATCCGGTCTCGCCGCGCGTTAGCCCCCGCATCGCCACCTAATCAACGTCGATTCACGATCATGAAGTTTCGCGGGCCGCTCGACGAGCCGCCGGTTTCCGAAGCCGATATCCAGGCCTATAGCGACGGCACGCTTGCCGGCGCGCAGGCGGCGCACGTGCGGCGTTACCTCGCCGGCAAGCCCGGCGAATGGCATCGCATCCTGTTCTACCGGCGTCTGAACGCCCAGATCCGCGATGCTTACCCGGCCCGGCCCGCGCAGACGCCGCACTCGCGCGCCGCGCCAGCCCGGAGCAGGCGGGCGTTGCGCTACGCTATCGCTCTCGCGGCTGCGCTGGCGATGGCGGGTGCCGCAGTGGCGTGGATCGGCGTGACGGAGCCGTCGCAACAAGTGCTGAACAACGCCGCGGTGATGGCGCTGATGGAAGCCGAAAACGGGCAGCCGGAGGCGCTGGAAGCGGGCGCGGCGCGTGCGCCGTTCGATTTCGGCGCGGCGGGCCTGCATTTTCTCGGCGGTGGCGAAGTGCGGGTTGGCCCGTTTGCGAGTGCGCAGCGCTATGTGTACGAGAACTACCAGGGCGAGCGCGTGGTGCTGCTCGCGAGCCGCGCGTGGCTGGCCGGCGCGGCGCCGCAGTGGAGCGCACACCGCGCGGGGCCGCTGCGGCTCCTGATGTGGCGCGAGCACGGCACGCGCTGGGTGCTCGCGGGCAACGCCCAAACGCGCGGCTTGATGCGCGCGGCGGACCTCGCGACGCTCGCCGCGCAGCCGGCGCGCGAAGGCGAAGGATCGTGAACCCGCCCGAGGATGCAAACCGCGCAATGACCCTTGCGGCAATCCAGGATGAAACATGGACATCCGTGACGAGCTGATAGAACACGTGCCGCGCCTGCGACGCTACGCGCGCGCGCTGATCAACAACCGCGAGCTTGCCGACGACCTCGTGCAGGACACGCTCGAGCGCGCCATCGCCCGCACGGAGTTGTTCCGTTCGGGCACCGATCTGCGCGCCTGGCTCTTCACGATCATGCACAACCTGTTCGTGAACCAGGTGCGCAAGTCGGCGGCACGCGGGGCCCACGTTTCCGTCGACGACGACAGCGTGCCCGAAACCGACTACGCCGTGCCCGCCGCGCAGACGGGTGCGCTCGAAGTGCGGGATCTGGACTTTGCGCTGCAGCGTCTGCCCGTGGAGCAGCGCGAGGTGGTGCTTCTGGTAGGACTGGAGGAGATGAGCTACGCCGATGTCGCATTGGCGCTCGACATACCGATCGGCACGGTCATGTCGCGTCTGTCGAGGGGACGTGAGCGCTTGCGGGCGCTCATGGCCGGTTCCGTCCCGCGTGCGAATCTGAAGGTGGTGCGATGAGCGAGCAACAAAATCCAGTCACGCAAGACGAGATCCACGCCTACGTGGACGGCACGCTTTCCGAGGCGCGTCGCGCCGACGTGGAGCGCGAGCTCGAGCGCAACCCCGAGCTTGCCGCGCGCGCGAGCGACTTCTTCGCGCTGAACAATCTGCTGCACGAGCGTTACGACCGCGTGCTCAACGAGCCGCTGCCTGCGCGCCTGCGCGTGGCCGCCCCTGAGCCCGCGCAGCAAGCGGTGCGAAATGCGCGCCCGGCGGCAAACTGGCCGCGCTTCGCGGGCCTCGCGGCGGCGCTCGTGCTGGGCGTGGGCATCGGGTGGGGCATGCATTACGGCATGAGCGGCACGGGCGGACCCGCAGGCGCGGCTGGCGGCGGCGAACTGCGCGCGGTGAGCGCGGATGGCACCATGCGCTTTGCGCAGCAAGCGGCGCTTGCGCACGTGGTCTACATGCCGACGGTGGCGCGTCCCGACACGATGGACGACAGTCAGGAGCAGGACTTCGTGAAGTGGCTCGCGAACCGGCTCGGCACCAACGTGCGCGCGCCGATGCTCTCGAAGAGCGGGTTCGAGCTTTCGGGTGGGCGGTTGTTGCCGGCCGACGACGGCGGTGAAGTCGCGCAGTTCATGTATCACAATGCGCGTGGCGAGCGGGTGACGCTGTGTATCTCGCACCGCAAGGCGAGCGCCAATACCACCGCGTTCAAGCTCTATCAGGATGGGCCTGTGAATGTGTTTTATTGGGTGGATGGCGACTTTGGGTATGCGCTTTCCGGGGGGATCGATCGTAAGGCGTTGCTGCAGCTTGCGCATGATGTTTATGCGCAGCTGACGCCGCGGTGAGGGTTGGTTTTTTGTCGTTGTTCCTGGCCGCGTTGGCCTTTCCTTGTGTTCGCGTCGGTGTGCATGCGTTGCCCCTGTGCGGGGCGGCACCTACTTTTCTTTGCAGCCGTGTATGGACCGGAAACATGGGTAACAGGTGTGCGGGGACATGGGTAACACATGATCCGCTCATTCGGGATGGTCCAGGTTGATGGTTCCGAAATGATGATGCAGGAAAAACAGGTCATAGCGGTTGCCGCTTCCTGCGCTGGGGCGCACCGCAACCGGCAGCTTGTGCAGCGCATTTGAAACCTTGAAACACCGGCACCGGAAACGGAGTTCTCCATTCCACCCCACGCGTACCACCGTGTCGTCGCTGCGATATTCGATCGGCGGCAGTGTCTCCGGATACCGGTGCGCACTG
>NZ_MCNV01000032.1 GCF_001718195.1 Paraburkholderia nodosa | reverse complement strand
ACCAAAACCGTCGCCGTCGCCGAAACCGCCGAAGCCGCGGCCGAAACCGTCGCCGAAGCGGTCGCCAAAGTCGCCGGGACCTTCGCCGCCGCGATGGCGGCCCATTGCGTGGCGCAGCGCGTGAAGCGCCTGCATGGCTGGGTGGCGGCCGCCGAAGAAGTCGCGCGGATCGCGCGCGGGATGGCCGGTTTGACCAAAGTGCGAATGGTGGCGCATAGGGCCTCCTTGTCTGGAGAGTGTCTTAAAACATGTTTTAAGATATATATCGTAAGAGTGTTTGTCAAACAGAATATTTGGGGCTATCGGCGCACAACAAAGTCTGCGGGAACGCAAAAATTGCGTTTCGGGAACAACAAAGTGTGCGGGAATCGCGAAATTCGGTGTGCAGTGCACAATTTTTTGCTAGTTTCTCTATCGATGGGGTGATTTTGATAGCGCTGCAATGACGCGCAGATTGATCGAACCGCGGAGCGTGGCCGCGCATCTTCGTTGGTCAAAATATAGGGCCGCATCGCCGCCAGTCGTCTAGCGCGTTTTAAGCGCCAATTTCCGGCTTCGGCTCTAGCGGCTAGGCGCGTAGAGGCAGGCCCAAGGCGGCGACTGCAGTCCGAAACCCAATAGCCAGCGCTTCTTTTCGCGCGGAAACGCCGTCGCACAAGATACGGTGCTGAATCGCATCCTCAAGGAGCGGGCGAATATCACGCTAGGCAATTCCCGTCGTGCTCAGCTTCGATCCATAGCGCCGTTTATGTGGTGAATGTGAAGTGCTCGTGCACCCAGGCGACGTGGTGTGTTACCTCTACGTGGAAGGCTGATGCGCACGCTATCATGCGGACCCTTGAAGGGCTGTGCGGGGAGAGCATGACGCTAAAAATTAATGGTCAAAAATTCGGCCGGCTGACCGCGCTCCAGCGCTTGGGCAGTCGCGACAAGAAGGTGTTCTGGTCTTTCAAATGCGACTGCGAAGCAGTCGTCGAAATGGCTGCGACCTTCGTGGTGCGCGGTCACACATCCAGTTGCGGGTGTCTCCGCATCGAACGCTCGCGTGAATCAGTTCTTAGCGATATTTCAGGCCGTTCATACGGGCGACTGGCGGTGCTCGGGCGTGCCGGTCGCTCAGAGGGTGGCCGTGTGCTTTGGTCGTGCCAATGTGAGTGCGGCTCGACGGTCGATGTCTCAGCGAAGAATCTGCTGAACGGTACGAAAGTCTCGTGTGGATGCCGAAAGAGGGAAGCCCGCGCGAAAAATGTCGCCGCACGCATAGTCGACTTAGTCGGTCAGCGTTTCGGGAAGCTGACTGTATTGCGGCTCGTAGAACGGACGTCTCGGAGCGTTGCTCGGTGGTTGTGCGCTTGCGACTGCGGAGGGATATATGTTGCACCTCACAGCAGTCTGCAGCAGGGCCGCGCCATATCGTGCGGGTGGCCGCGCGGCAACTGAGATAGCCGGCTGTACCGCTGTGCTCAATTACCTCAGTGCCATGCGGCTGTGAACGTCCGCTGTCGCTTATGCAACCGCCGCTGGAATGTCTAGCTGTCAGTCTCGGCGAATGGCGCTTCATGGCCGGTTTCGCGCGGACGGAGGAGCGCCTAAAAGCAGCCGCACGAACTCAAATTCAGTCCGTGCGGCGTGTCCCGCTAGATTTCAGTCTGCTCGGATATCTCCAGGGCATCGTCAACTTCGATCCCGAGGTAGCGCACTGTGCTTTCGAGCTTGCTGTGACCAAGCAGCAGTTGGACAGCCCTGAGATTCCTTGTGCGCTTGTAAATCAACGTCACTTTGGTGCGACGCATCGAATGAGTGCCATAAGCGGTTGGGTCAAGCCCCGCCGCGGCTGCCCATTGATGTACGATCCGGGCGTATTGCCGCGTCGAAATGTGCGGATACGCCGAAAGTCAACTCGGGAAAAGACATTGCTCCGGCCTCAGCGAGGCCTTCTCGAGCCAAGCTCCAACGGCCGATCGGGTCGGCTCCGTCAGTTCAAACTGTACGGGTCGCCGGGTCTTTTGCTGAACGACCAGCGCCCGGGGCAATACCTGATTGCCGTGAATGACGTCGCGAACTCTCAGACTGACAAGGTCACAGCCGCGCAGCTTGCTGTCGATGGCCAGGTTAAACAAAGCGAGATCACGGACTGCGTGGGCGTTCTGGAGGTGGATCCTGATGGCCCAGACGTCTTTTGGCCTCAGCGGAGGCTTTTGGCCGATGAGCTTTCCTTTGTTCCATGCCTCACGGGCTTGTTCGGTCTTCATGACAGACTCCCACAAGAAGATGGGAGTTCGATTTTGTTACCCAGCTCGAGCTTCTGCTTACGATCGATTTCCCGGAGGCTTGCAACCGGCCAACTACTGACATCCCGCCTTGCACTGAGACGGACATTTGTGTGTCCGCTCCGCACCGCATAACGGACTATCTTGTGCCGATCAACTCAGTTGCGGCGTAGGCCTTGACTGCCGCTTATCCCGTAGTTCAGGGGGAAGAAGTTACAACCTCCACTGCCACGAGCGGGGTATTCGCTGCTATCCGCCGAACGTAATTA
This sequence comes from Paraburkholderia nodosa, assembly GCF_001718195.1. Lineage (GTDB taxonomy): Bacteria > Pseudomonadota > Gammaproteobacteria > Burkholderiales > Burkholderiaceae > Paraburkholderia > Paraburkholderia nodosa_A. The sequence goes on along the minus strand of NZ_MCNV01000032.1, from coordinate 69,792 downwards.
CGATCTCTTCGATCGTCACGCGGATGCGCGCCGTGTGCCGCAGATCCTGATGCGTGACGAGCCAAACCTCATACGACGCGTCGTTTGTACGGTCTGGCCAGATCCGCACAAGGCCGTCTCGTTCGCCCATTGGCACGGGTATCTCGCTGATGCCGAGCCCTGCCTTGAGTGCCGCGCGCAACGTCAGGTTAGTGTTCAGCCGTGCGACGATGCGGCCGTCCGTCAGCGGTTCCCCAACGAACGCTGGCACTCGCGCCTTGGCGAAATACGGCTGGTAGACGACGAGATCATGCCCGGCGAACCGCTCGCCCGGCACCGGTTCGCCATGGCGCCGCACATAGTCGGGCGACGCGAACAGCCCCACTTCCCAGCGCGCCAGGCGGCGGGCGAGCAGATCCGGATTTCGCGGCTTGACGGTCCGGATCGCGATGTCGGCTTCGCGCTTCGCGAGATTGAGGAGCAGGGTCGTCGTGTCGAGCATCACTGATACGTCCGGATGCTTCGCATGCAGGCGCTCGAGGGCCGGCATCACGAACTCGTGGGCCAGCGCATCCGTCGTCGAGAGCTTCACCTCGCCGGCGAGCCGCTTGTCTACGCCTTGTGTGTGGCGCACGAGATCGTGTGCGGACTGCTCCATCGCCTCGGCTGCACGGATCGCGATCCTGCCGACCGGCGTGAGCTCATAGCCGTTCGACGTCCGCAGGAACAGCGTCGCGCCGAGCGCGTGCTCGAGCGCCGCAAGCCTGCGGCCCACCGTGGCCTGATCGATGTCGAGCGCACGGGCGGCGGCGCGCAAGGTCCTTTCCCGATGGAGCGCGACGAAAATGCGCGCGTCGTCCCAGTTCATGTCGCCCCCGGCATGATGCAAATTTGCATCATACGACCAGCAATTCGCTGCACGTCAAGCGCAGGCTGCGCGACTACACTTTTTTCAACCGATGCGGCGATTCGGCGGGTCGCTCGAATCCGCAGCGTATCCGGCATTTCAGAAGGGATGATGTTATGTCACACGAAACGAAAGGCATTCCCGCGGCGATGACCGCGATCGACATTGCGAGGCCGGGCGGCCCGGACGTGCTGGCACCCGTGCAGCGTTCTGTTCCCGCGCCGGAGGACAACGAAGTGCTGATCTGCATTCATGCGGCTGGCGTGAACGGTCCTGACGTGCTGCAGCGCAAAGGGTTGTACGATCCGCCGCCGGGCGCGTCCGACATTCCCGGGCTCGAAGTCGCGGGCAAAATCGTGTCCGTCGGGCGCGATGTGACCCGGTTCGCGGTCGGCGATCTCGTCTGCGCGCTGGTCCCGGGGGGCGGCTATGCGGAGTACGCCGTCGCGCACGAGAGCAACACGTTTGCGGTTCCCGACGGTCTCACGATGGTCGAGGCGGCCGCGATCCCCGAAACTTTTCTGACGGTATGGCTGAACCTGTTCCAGCGCGGCAAGTTCAAGGCTGGCGAAAGCGTGCTGATCCATGGCGGCGCATCGGGGATCGGCACCACGGCGACGATGCTCGCGAAGGCGTTCGGCGCCTCGAAGATCATCACGACGGTCGGCTCCGACGCACACCGCACCGCAAGCCTCGCGCTCGGTGCCGATGTCGCGGTTGACTACCGCAACGAGGATTTCGTCGAGGAGGTCATGCGCGCGACGGATGGGCGCGGCGTTGACGTAGTCGTCGATATCATTGCCGGTGATTACGTCGCGCGGAATTACGCGGCGGTCGCGATGAACGGCCGCATCGTGCAGATCGGCGTGATCAAGGGGTCCGCGCAAGCACTCGACCTGTTCCCGATGCTGGCGAAACGCCTCACGCACATCGGCTCGACGCTGCGCTCTCGCACGCACGAGGAAAAGGCGGAACTGATCGAGGATCTCAAGCGATCGGTGTGGCCGCACATCCGGCGTGGCGCGGTGAAGCCGGTGATCTATCGAACCTTCGATCTCGACGATGCGCGCGGCGCGCATGCTCTGATGGACTCGGGCACGCATATCGGCAAGATCGTGCTGACAACCCGGGCGGCACGTGCAGCCTGACGCGCAGCTCCGGCCACCTGACTTGCCATTCCCAAATCTCCGATCAAAACCATGACTGATGCACGCTACCACTACTACGAACCGTCACAAGGCCATGGATTGCTGCATGATCCATTTAATTCAATCGTCGGTCCAAGGCCCGTCGGATGGATTTCCACGCGCGGCAGCAACGGCATGCTAAATCTCGCGCCATACAGCTTTTTCAACGCCTTCAACTACCATCCGCCGATCATCGGCTTCTCGAGCATCGACGCGAAAGACAGTCTACGCAACGTGCAAGAAACGGGGGAGTTTGTCTGGAACCTCACCACACGCGATCTCGCCGAAAAGATGAATGCAACGTGCGCAATGGTGCCTTATGAAGTCGACGAGTTCGAAGTGGCCGGGCTGACCCCCGCTGCGTCCCGGCAAGTCGCCGTTCCGCGCGTGGCAGAGAGTGGTGTTAACTTCGAATGCAAGCTCGCCGATGTGATCCAGCTTCGCAATCACAAAGGCACGGCTATTACCACATGGCTCGTGCTGGGAGAAGTCGTGGCTATTCACATTCGCCAGGACTTGCTTAAAGACGGCACCTTCGACACCTTCGGCGCCGGCATCATTCTTCGGGCAGGCGGCCCATCGGCCTATGCGCTCGTCGCACCCGAGAGTCGATTCGATATTGGGCGCCCGCCCGGGGTGAATCCCCCCGCCGCACGATGACGGAGGGTGGCGCAGTCGGCTCGTGAAAGGCCGTTAGACCTCGGATGCTGCCGTTGACTTGACCCCGGACCAAGCGGCCGCTCCGGGTCGACTACGGAAGTTCGGAACGGCGGTAGGATGCACGAGCAGCGTTGGGCGACGAACTTCCGAGTGCGGCCAGGAGCCGCCGGTCGAGGCGTCTATCCAATTTGCATGGCCTAGGTCTCGTCCGTCCCCGCTCAGTGGCCGGTTTCCGGCGAGCAAATTGACAGTGGTATTGCCTCAAGGCGGCCACAACCCACCGTTAGCATTGGTCGTTGGTGGGCCGTTCAGGCGTCAGCTCCGCCCGGTAACCGGCCATCCGATTGTCGACGGAGAATGCTCCTTGATCAGCCAAAGTGGTCGTTGGTCTTTCAACGGTTACGACGATCCGCGCCGACGGCACGCATCAGACCTTCGCGTTTGCCGATTGTGATGGCTATCTGGAGTCGAACGACGACATACCTGAGCCGCACGCATTCAGGGCCGTTGTCCGCCTGCCCGATGGCGAACATCAGGTCGAGTTCGAGGAACACGAGCACGATCACGACGATGCACAGGCGGCCGCGAACCGTGACCACGACATCCGCTCGGCCTACATTTACGTCATCGCCGACTCGGCGGTTTCCGTGTTGGCGATCATCGGGCTCCTGCTGGCGCGTGCATTTGGCTGGGTCTGGATGGACGCGCTTGCAGGCGTAGTCGGTGCACTGGTTATCGCCAACTGGGCGTGGGGCTTGATGCGCGAAACGGGCGGCATTCTGCTCGACATGAGTCTGGGCATGCACACGACCGAGAACGTCCGTCATGTCATCGAAGACAGCGGCGACACCGTGCTCGACCTCCAATGTATGGCGCGTCGGTCCGGGGCACATGAGCGCGATCGTATCGGTGGCCACCGGTGAAGCGCAGTGCAATCCGGGCTTCTATCGTGCGGCACTCAAGCGTTTCAAGGGAGTGTCGCACGTGACGGTCGAAGTGAATCCGACGCCCGCTGCTGCCTGACAGATGGCAGTCAAGTCGCTTTGCATCGATGTACATGCTTTCGATGATAAGACCAGACTGCCGCGACGCATGAAAATCTGCGGTAGCATGAGCTTTCCTGCTATCCAAGGTGACGAACGGCTGTCCATGAAGGTGCTCATCATCGAAGACGACTCCGCGATCGCCGCGAACCTCTACGACTATCTTGAAGCAGGTGGTTATGAGGTCGATGTGGCCTCGACGGGCAATGCGGGGCTGCAAATGGCGCTCGCCGACTCATGGGACGCGCTCCTTCTCGATCTGTCACTGCCGGGCATGGACGGGCTCACACTCTGTCGCAGGCTGCGGGAAGAGGCAGGTCGTGACACGCCCGTGCTCATGCTGACTGCGCGGGACGCCCTTGACGACAAACTCGCGGGTTTCGTGCACGGCGCCGACGACTATCTCGTCAAGCCGTTCTCCCTGAAGGAAGTGGGCGCACGGCTTGGCGCCATGATCAAGCGCTATCGTGGCCAAGTTGCCACCATGGATCTTCGATTGGCGGATGTGCGCCTCGACCTGTCAACGATGAGCGTCGAACGCGCCGGACGCTCCGTCAAGCTACCGCCCAAATGTCTTTACCTGCTGCGTATCCTGATGCAGTCGCCCCAACGCACCTTCACGCGCGCTGAGCTCGAGTCCGAAGTCTGGGGGGAACAGCTCCCGGACAGCGACACGCTGCGCACACACATCTATACGCTGCGCCGGGCGCTCTGTGGGCCCGGTGAAGCCGATGTGATCGAAACGCTGCATGGTGTCGGCTACCGGCTCGTGGCGGGCGGCGACGATGCGAAATAGCCTGCGCTTCAAGGTCGCCCTGTTCTTTTCGGTGCTGACCATCGCGCTGCTGGTCGCCCAGGCGCTGGGCGTACGGGCACTGGCCGAAGCACAGGAAGAGAGACTGATCGCGGCGCTCATCCGTGACGACATGGCGAGTGTGCTCAAGAGCTACCAGGCCAATCCTGCGCTGCTGCCACCGTTCGACGTACGTCTGAATGGCTATGTCTCGAGCGCCGACCGCGTGCCCATTGCGCTGCCCGAAACCGTCGGAAATTTGCCTTTCGGTACGCACGAAATCATTATCGACGACCGGGAGATCCATGTCGCCATTGCGTCCCTCGGCACGGCACGCCTGTACCGGGTCTACAACTTCAACGTCTACGAAAAGCATTTCAAGGAAGTCATCAACGCCCTGATGGGCGGCACGGGCATCTTTGCACTCCTGACGATCTGGCTGTCCTTTGGTCTTTCCGGTCTGCTGGTGCGGCAGGTCGCGGGGCTCGCCCGGCAGGTCAAGACATTGCGGCTGGGTGAATCGGCTGCGATCCATCCAGGCAAATACGACGAAACGGAACTCATCGGACTCGTGGAGGCGTTCAACGACTACCATCAGCGCATGGCCGACATGATGGCGCGCGAGAAGGAGTTCACGGGCAATGTCAGCCACGAGCTGCGCACGCCGCTCACGACCATCAAGACAAGCTGCGAACTGCTCGAGCAGGATACGGCGATCCAGGGCAAATCGCGCGCACGTCTGCAGCAGATCGAGCGGGCAGCAGACAACATGCGCGAACTCGCCAACGCGCTGCTCATGCTCGCACGGGAGGACTCTGCGCGCGAGGTCGAGCCGGTGGCGATAGCGAAGATGATCGAAAGCGCGCTCGCACCCTATGCCGATCAGCTCGCGCAAAAGGGACTCGAGTCGGTCAACGATGTTGACCGCGCACTTCACGTCGTGGCAAACCGACCGGCGCTTGCGATCGTGCTTTCCAACCTGATAGACAACGCCGTCCGATATACCAGGCACGGCCGTCTTCGCTTTCGCTACGCCAACGGCTGCCTATACATCGAGGACTCGGGGCCGGGTATCCCAGCGCATGCGATCCCGCATGTCTTTGACCGGTTCTACCAGGCAGGATCGCCGGACACGCCGACTGCTGGGGCTGGGATCGGCCTGTCTATCGTCAGGAAGCTTTGCGAGCGCTACGGGTGGTCGATCGAGATCGGTAGCGAGCCCGGCAAAGGCACCTGCGTCTCGCTTCGTCTTCCGGCTGCGAACCGGACCTGAGTCGAAGTCCACGGGTACCAGATGGGTTGTTGACGAAAACTTCACAAATGGTGGCGTAGCATCCGTTGCGAAAGTTGCCCGCCTGGGCGGCACAACGTCAGATGGGATGCCAGAATGCGCCGCGCGTTTTCGATTCTCGCCATCGCCTCGACTGGTGTGGCCGGCTGTACAAGCTACCATCCGCAGCCAATCGCCCCGGACCAGATTGCCCGGCAATTCGAGCAACGTTCACTGGCGAGCGAGGAACTGCATGCCTGGATCGCGCGCGAAGCTGCCCACGATGTCACACCGTGGCCACCTGCAGCCTGGAACCGGGAACTGCTTACCCTGGCGGCGTTCTATTTCAGCCCTGCGCTCGACCTGGCCCGTGCGCAATGGGGCACGGCCAAAGCGGGCATCGATGTCGCCAACGCGATTCCCAATCCGGTCCTTCAGTTGCCGTTCCAGTACAACACGCCTAACCCGGGGCCAGGAGCGCCCTTCACCTGGGGTCCTGCGCTCGATATCCCGATCGAGACGGCGCACAAGCGCGGCTATCGCGTTGATCAGGCGAGCCGTCTGTCGGAAGCGGCCCGGCTGAACATCGTCACCGCAGCGTGGACGGTTAGAACGCAGGTTAGGGACGCCTTGCTCGCGCTGTACGCCGCGCGTACGCGCATCGCCTTGCTGTCCACCAAGGCGCAAGCCGAGCGGCAGATCACGGTAATGAGCCGCCACCGCCTCGCAGTCGGCCAGTATTCGCAACCCGATGTCGAGGCCGCCGTGCTTGCCGACACCCAGGCCCAGAGCGATCTGGCCTCCGCGCGAAGTGCCGAAGGGGACGCGCGCGCGCAACTGGCTGGGGCCATCGGCGTGCCTGTCAGCGCGCTCGACGAAGTCGCGCTTGATCTGAGCAACTTCGGCACCGCTCCGCCTGCTCCACCGCCGGCGGACGCGCAGCGCGCGGCGATATTCCATCGCGCCGACCTGCGCGCCTCGCTGGCCGATTACGCCGCAGCCGAATCGGCGCTTCAGCTCGAGGTCGCGAAACAGTATCCGGACATCCATCTCGGTCCCGGCTATACGTATGACACCGGCACCAACAAGATCGGCTTCGGACTGGCTGGCATCGGCTTGCCAATATTCGACCAGAACCAGGGGGGTATCAAACAGGCCGAGGCGAGGCGCAAGGAAGCGGCGGTCCGCACCGGCGCGCTACAGGACAAGATCATTGGCGAGCTTGCCCACGTGCTGGCGCGCTACCAGTCGAGCACCGAAGCGCTGCAAATCTCCGACGTGCATCTGGCCAGCGCCCGCCGCCAACTCGACAGCGAGGCGGCTGCGTTCTCCAGCGGCAATGCGGACCGGCTGACCTACACACAGGCGAAAGCCGACTATCAGACGAGCGAAACCGCCCATCTCGACGCCGAAGTCGCGGTCCAGCAGGCTGCCGGCGCACTCGAAGATGCGATGCAGTTACCCCTCGGCCACGCGGCAGGGAGCCATGCCTTCAGCGAAGGGACAACGCGATGAAACTCCGACTGATCCTGCTAGGCGTCCTCTCGCTGGCCCTCTGCGCCGGCGCAGGCTGGTACATCATCCACCAGGCGTTCGACGACTCGAGTGCATCGACAGCCGCGGCGGCACGATTGGCACCGCCACCCACCGTGCAGACGGTCAATGGCGAAACGGTTGTGGTCCTGAGCCCTGACGCACAGCGCGCCGGCCACATCGAAGTCGCGCCGCTTGCAGCGGTCACGAGCCAGTCCAGCATCAGAGCCGATGTCACGGTCATCGATCTGCAGCCGTTCTTCGATCTGCGTAGCCGCCTCGCCAGCGCACGCGCCGACATCGACACGTTCACTGCGCAGGCGGCCAGCTCACGTATGCAGTACGAGAGCAGCCGTACGCTCTTCGCCGACGACCGCAATATTTCGCAGAAAAGTCTGCAGGCCGCACATTCATCGATGCAAGGCGACGCGGCAAAACTGCAATCCTCCCGGATCACGCTGGACGGCCTTGAAGGCACGATGCGGCAGCAGTTCGGCGACGCACTGGCGAATGCCGCAACTGCACCAACCTCGACGCTGTTCCAGCGTCTTCAGGCGGGTCGGTCGATCGTGCTGCGCGTCACGTTGCCCTCCAGATTCGGCGCGACGCCGCCCGAGCACATAGCGGTCGATACGCCCAACGGCGGCACGATGCCGGCCCACAGGCTTTCCGCTTCGCTTATCGCCGATCCCGCCGTACAGGGCACGCCCTGGCTTTATGTCGCCGATACCGCGCTGCCAGCGAACCTGCGCACGAGTGCCCGCGTGCCAACGTCAAATGAGGCCGTATCCCGGCTGCTGATCCCTGAGCAGGCGGTGGTGTGGTACGGCGGTCAGACCTGGGCATACGTGCGCACGGCGCACGACCGCTTCACGCGGCGCTACGTGCCCGCCGTCAACGAGGGCGATCACGATTTCCTGGTGAGCGCCGGCTTCCGGGCTGGCGACCAGATCGTGACGCAGGGCGCGCAACTGCTGCTCTCTGAAGAGATCAGGCCACAGGGCATCGGCACCGCCTGCAAGGATCCGCCCGAGTGTGACGACTGATCCCGCGACTGAGCCTCGCACGCCCTGCCCGGAACAACGCCACACGCCGCCCCATGCTTGACGCAATCATCCGCTTTTCGCTGCGCTTTCGCGGCGTCATCTTCTCGCTGGCCGTCATGGTGGCTGGCTACGGGCTCTTTTCCCTCACGCGCGCCAGGCTCGACGTCTTCCCTGAATTCGCGCCGCCGATGAGCATCGTGCAGACGGCTGCGCCAGGCATGACCAGCGAGCAGGTGGAGACCCTCGTCACCCAGCCGGTCGAAAATGCCCTCGGCGGCATGACCGGCCTGCAGTCGATCCGCTCGCGGTCCATGCAGGGCCTCTCCTCGGTCACGCTCGTGTTCGACGACCATGCCAACGCGATGCAGGTCCGGCAGCTCGTTACCGAACGCATCGCCGGACTCGCGGGCACGCTGCCGACCGGTGTCGCGGCACCCCAGCTCCTGCCGCTCACGACGACGACGAGCGTCGTGCGCACCATCGGCCTGACGTCGAAAACGCGCTCGCTCGCGGACCTCTACGACATTGCGCAGTGGACCGTAAAACCGCCGTTGCTCGGTACACGAGGCGTGGCCGATGTGATCGTGTTCGGCGGTCAGACGCGCCAGATGCAGATCCAGGTCGATCCCGCGAAGCTGATGCGCCACGGCCTGTCGGTCCAGGATGTCATTGCCGCGGCGCGCCAAGCCACAGGCGTGCGCGGCGCCGGGTTCATCGAGAACAGCAATCAGCGCATCGCCGTGAACGCCGATGGCCAGATCGCGACGCCACCCAAACTCGCGGGTGTCGTGCTGCGTTCCAGCAACGGCGCAGCCGTGCGCCTTGGCGACGTTGGCAGCGTGACGTGGGGTAACGCACCTTCCGTTGGCGCAGCATCGATCATGGGCAAGCCCGGTGTAATGGTCGTGATGGAAAGCCAGTACGGGACCAACACGATGGCCGTGACGCGCGACATCGAAAAGACGCTCGCCGGGCTTGCTCCGGTGCTCGCCCGTCAGGGCGTCGACGTGAACACAAACGTCTTCCGGCCCGCCAACTTCATCGAAGCCTCTGTCGGCCACCTGCGCATGGCGCTCGTCGTCGGCGCCTTGCTGGTCGTTGCGGTGCTGTTCCTGTTTCTGCTCAACGTGCGCACCGCTGTGATCTCTGCCGTGGCGATTCCCATGTCGCTGCTGGTCGCGATCATCGTGCTCACCTCGTTCGGGGTCAGCCTCAACACGATGACCCTGGGCGGCCTTGCCATCGCGCTGGGCGAGGTGGTCGACGATGCGATCATCGACGTGGAGAACATCTACCGCCGCCTGCGTGAAAACCGCTTGCTGGCCCAGCCGCTCCCCGCATTTCGCGTCGTGCTCCGTGCTTCACTCGAAGTGCGCAGTGCCGTGGTCTTCGCCACCTTCATCGTGATGCTGATCTTCCTGCCCGTGCTCACGCTCACGGGTATCGGTGGACGGCTCTTTGCCCCGCTGGGCATCGCCTACATTTTCGCCGTGCTCGCGTCGCTGGGCGTCGCGCTGACGCTCACGCCCGCGATGGCGCTCGCCCTCCTGACGAAGGGGCCGTTGCCCGAGCGGGAGCCGCGCCTGATCGGGCGCCTCAAGACACGTTACATGGCGCTGCTGACAAAGGTCGAGCAACACGTGAAGGGCGTCATGGTCATCGTCGCGGTGATGTGCGCCGCGGCGCTCGCGTCCCTGCCCTTCATGGGCGGGAGCTTCATTCCACAACTGCGCGAAGGCCACTACACCGCTCACATGGGGCTCGCGCCGGGTACTTCGCTTGCCGAATCGATGCGCATCGGCACCCAGGTCTCGCAGGCGCTGCTGCAGGTGCCGGGCGTGCGGCTCGTGGCGCAGCGCGCCGGCCGCGCGAACGGTGTGGTCGACCCGACCGGCGTGCAGCTCTCGGAATTCGAAGTCGACTTGAAGCCGTTGGGCGCATCGGGCCAGAGCTGGACGCTCTACCGGATTCGCCAGGCGCTGGCGCGCTTTCCGGGCCTCTCCACCTCGGTCAACACGTTCCTCGAGGAGCGCATCGACGAAACCATTTCGGGGACAACAGCCCCCGTGGTCGTGAATGTCTTCGGCAACAATCTCGACGTCATCGACCGCACGGCGCAGCAGATCGCTCAGCTCATCGGTACGATCCACGGCGTTGCCAGTGTGCGGGTGGATTCTCCTCCCGGGATTCCCGAGCTCGATGTGAGGCTCAATCCCGATGCACTGAGCCGCTGGGGCTTTCGTCCGGTCGAAGTGCTCGATGCGATCCAGGCTGCCTATGCCGGCGTGACCGTCTCGCAGATTTACGAGGGCAGCCGCACCTACGACGTCGCCGTCGTGCTCGACCCGGCACAACGCAGGTCGATCGGCGGCGTGGGCAAACTCATGGTGCGCAACGCCGATGGCTTTGCTGTGCCGCTAACCTCGCTCGCGACGATCCGTCAGGTCGCCGGCCGCTACCAGATCGCGCACGACGGTGGCCAGCGCGTGCAGACGGTGTCGGTCAATCTTGGCAGCCGGCCGGTCAGCGACTTCGTAAAGGCAGCGCAGGCGCGTGTGAATCGCGAGATCAGGATGCCTGCGGGCACCTATGCCGTTTTCAGCGGCGAGAGCGAAGCACGCGCGCAGTCGCAGCGAGATCTGCTCGCGTACGGCGGAATTGCGCTGGTGGGCATCGCATTACTGCTGTTCATGGCGTTGAAGAACCGGCGCGCCGTGCTGCTGGTGCTGATCAACCTCCCCTTCGCGCTGGTGGGCGGAGTCCTGGGCGTGGTCCTCAGCGGCGGGAACCTGTCACTTGGCAGCATGGTGGGCTTCGTCACACTGCTCGGCATTTCGCTGCGCAATTCGATCATGCTGATCAGCCATTATGAGCATCTGGTGTACACCGACGGCCTGGCCTGGGACATGAGCACCGCGGTGCGTGGCGCCTCAGAACGGCTCGTGCCGATCCTCATGACTGCATTGGTCACTGCGCTCGCGCTGGCGCCGCTCGCTGCGACCAGTGGCGCGCCGGGCAACGAGATCGAAGGGCCGATGGCGATCGTCATTCTTGGCGGGCTCATCACCTCGACCGCACTGAACCTGATCGTGCTGCCCACGCTGGCCTTGCGTTACGGGCGCTTCACGCGCGAGGAAGTCGCCGAACCGGGGGTAACAAATGGGTGAGGCGGGTAAAGTGAGGTTACTGCGCGAGAAGAATCTGCACCTGCTGTTCGAGTTGACCCTCGGGTTCAAGGCCGTCTTCGCGCTTGCAGAAGTTGTCGCGGGCGTCGCCACATACCTGGTGCCGCAGCGGTATTTTCTGGCGGTTGTGGTGTGGGTCACCAGGGATGAGTTCGCCGAGGATCCGCACGATCTGTTAGCGAATTTTCTCCTTCACACCGTGCAACACCTGTCCGTCGATGCCCAGAGATTCGCGGGGCTCTATCTGCTTGCTCATGGGGTGATAAAGTTGTGGCTCGTGGCCGGTTTGCTGCGCGAGCGACTGTGGTACTTTCCTGTCTCGATTGTCGTCTTCGCGCTGTTCATTGCCTACCAGGCCTACCGCTTCACGTACACCCATTCGGTCTGGCTGCTGCTCGTGACCGCATTGGACATCGTCGTCATCGCCCTCACGTGGCACGAGTACCGGTATCTCCAGAGCAACCCCTCGGCGACCTGAGACTCTGGGACTCACGTATTTCCATTCCTCGAGCGGTACGCAGGTATTCGTCAGCCATTACATGGACCTTTCCGATGTCCGATATAGGCTCCATTGTGCCCATTTGCAAAGTTCAGCATCGAATGACAGGAACGAGTTGAATCCGCAGTCGACTACGGAAGTTCGGAGCGGCGGTAGGATGCACGAGCAGCGTTGGGCGACGAACTTCCGAGTGCGGCCACCTTCGGTCGTTCGACATCGCAGGCCGGATCGTCGACAATCGCGAAAAGATCGGGGGGAAGTATGTCAGGGGAAACGGATCTCGCTCGCAGGCGTTTATATAAGCGCGCTGTTGTGGCCTATTCAGGTGGCGTTGGGATGGCGCTTTTCGTTCTCGCGATATCAATTCACCACGGAGCTGGTTGGAGACCGGCTCTGGCCGGAATACCGCTCTACTTAACAGTATTCGGTGGTATTACGTACCAGCTCATAAAGGAGTTGCGCGCACTGAACGGTAAGCATTAGCGATGGCTCGCTCAGACTATCAAGTGTCCGCTTTTCGCGAACGCGAACGTCTATTCAGGGTCGAAAGCACGCATACGTTTGGAGTGAACCTGACATTCGTAGCTGTCGCGATGCGAATGTCAGGAAGCGAATCCATAGCCGCCTCACCAACACGAAAGCCTGAACGTCGGCTATGGCCGATTTGCGCGCGTAGCGAGTCCGTCAGGTTCCCAGAGTACTGCGGCTATTCCAACGGCAGGTTCCCTCGCGCTTGAGAAGGGTAGTGGCCGCTCTGAGACGGCGGCTCGCGAAAGCCATCGGATGTCTCAATAAATCGTCGCGGGAAATGGAGTCGGTATGCTCGTAGGCCGGAGTGTGTCATTCTCGGGAGTCAGGTGGCTCAGACCGCTATCAATACAAGAAGACTTATCCGAATAGCAGCGTTCTGTGTCGGTTTCGCAAACTCACTTTGACCCCGCCGCCCTGCGGGGCGGCAGCGGGAGGCCCGCTAGACGATTTTCAAATTTACTTGCGCGAGCGGCCGCGTGTGATTCAACCGATTGGCATTGAGCTGTCGGTTGCCCATGTCAAGAGGGTGCGGTGCGACCAGAGATGTAGCAGCCACGACTCACAGCATGGGGGAATGAAGATTGTCCGGATGATCCAGCATGTCTGCAACCAGATGCAGCGATTCCTCCATCGCAAACGCGTCACCGGGGCCACCCAGGCAGATGCGAACGGCATTGGGCGGATTGCCGTCTGTGCTAAATGCCGCGCCGGAGACCACGCCGATTTGCTTCGTGCGCAAATGCGAAGCGAGTTCGGACGCGCTCCAGCCGGTTTCGGCGGGCACCGTAAGCCACAGATGAAAGCAGTCTCTCGACGCTTCGATTTCGCGCGACGCGAAAATCTGCGCCGCCATGTGCTGGCGCACCTCGCACTCGCCCCGAATTGCCTTGAGCATTTGTTGCGCCACGCCGCTCTCGATCCAGCGTGCCGCCAGAAATGACATATACGGGCTTGCCATCACCGTGGTCGCGCGCAGCGCACCGGAGAGACGTTCGGCATGCCGGGCGCTCGGTGCGACGACGAAGGCCACACGCAACCCCGCGCCAAAGCACTTCGACATCCCGGTGACGTAGTAGGTCAGCTCTGGTGCGAGTGTGGCGAGCGCCACGGGCGGTGTTTCAGGGAGCATGCCATAGGCGTCGTCCTCAATGATCGGTACGTTGTAGCGCAGCGCGATATCGGCGATGTGTTCGCGGCGGTTCTGCGAGAGTGTGCGTGTGGTCGGATTCTGCAGCGTGGGATTGCAGTAGAGCACGCCCGGCTTGCGCGTCTTGCAAAGCACCTCGAACGCCGTGGCACTCAGACCCTCGTCATCGCGCGGCAGCGGCGCGAGCGGCATGCCAAGCTGATTCGCGATCACCTTCAAGCCCGGATACGCGAGGCAATCGGTGCAGATCGCTTCGCCGGACTTGACGAGCCTAAGCAGCAGCGCAACGAGCGCGTTGTGTATGCCGGGGCACACCAATAGCGCATCTGCGCGGTGCGAAGGCAGGGCGTGGCGCAGCCACTGGCTCGCCATGTTGCGCTCGAATTGCGAGCCGCCGAAATCCTGATAGCGCAACATCGACCACGGGTCGGCTGCGCCAATGATCTGTGCCGCCGATTCCGCGAGCCGCGCCGTCATTTCCGGCGGCTCCGGCGGCATGTTCATGGTCATTTCGAGCGAGGTGCCCGCGCGCAGCGGCACCGCGGGCGGCCTTCCGCGCACGTACGTGCCGCTGCCTGCGCGCGAGTCGATCAGGCCGCGCTTGCGCGCCTCCGCATACCCTCGCGCGAGCGTCGTGTAATTGATCTTCAGCGCATCCGAAAGATCGCGCAGCGCGGGCAGGCGGTCGCGCGGGCGCAGACGGCCGCTCGCCACATCTTCTTCGATGAGGTCGGGAATGGTCTGATAAACGGGCTTGTTGCTTTCGGCGAGCCGTTTGAGCCAATGGGCAGTGACGTTCGTCATGGACGTGCGCGCAGGCGCCTCCAAAAGTGGGCCCATTCATTCTAGTGAGAACGGACGCCGGAAAATAAACAATTGATTGCATGTGATCGCGTTGAATGATCCGAATTGATGCATGCATGCACCTGAAGCGAATGCGCGTTGCCCCGAGCCAGGGCGTGTGCCAGATCACGACAACGCCGGGGCGCGGCGTGCATACGCGCCTGGCGGGCGCTTCACGAGAAAAAATCGTCTGGATCATTCGCGGCACGTGGCATTGATTGCCAATTGATCGCATGAAGCGTGCCGATTGATGGCATACCCGTTGCGATAAGAGAGACGCCGGCCACCGGTCGGCCACAGTCCTCAATTATTGAACGGAGTCACGCAATGCCCGCCATCACCACGCCCGCCCACAAGACCGGCGACTTCCTCGTCGATTACGAAGAGAAGGTATTCGAGGACATCAAGGCGGAACCCGGCGAGAAAGCGCTCGTTACGTTCCACACGGTCGCATTCGAAGGTTCCATTGGTTTCGTCAACATGCTGCAAGCCACGCGGCTGCAACGCAAGGGCTTCGAAACGTCGATCCTGCTTTACGGTCCCGGTGTGATGCTGGGCGTGCAGCGCGGCTTTCCCACGCTTGGCGCCGAAGCGTTTCCGGGCCATCTGAACTTCAACAACCAGTTGATGAAGTTCATGGCCGAAGGCGGCAAGGTTTATGCGTGCCGCTTTGCGCTGCAGGCGCTCTACGGCCACGGTGAGGCTGCGCTGATCGAAGGCGTGCGCCCGATCAATCCGCTCGACGTGCTCGACCTGAAACTGCTGCATCGCAAGTCGAACGCGCTCGTGATCGACACCTGGACTGTTTGAACGCACACGGGTATCGCCATGTCGATCACATCCACGAAGCGCATTGTGCGCGCGGCGGCGGTGCAAATCGCGCCGGATCTCGAATCGGGCGCTCGAACGCTCGAGCGCGTGGGCGAGGCCATCGTCGCCGCGGCGCGCGAGGGCGTGCAGCTCGCCGTGTTTCCCGAAACCTTTCTGCCGTACTACCCGTATTTCTCGTTCGTACTGCCACCCGTGCAATCGGGCGCCGAGCATCTGCGGCTGTACGAGCAGGCGGTGGCGATACCCGGGCCCGTCACGGACACGGTGGCCTCGCTCGCGCGCCAGTACGGCATGGTGATCGTGCTCGGCGTGAACGAGCGTGATTACGGCAGCCTCTACAACACGCAGCTGGTCTTCGACGCGGACGGCCAGATCAAGGTGAAGCGCCGCAAGATCACTCCCACCTTCCACGAACGCATGATCTGGGGGCAGGGCGACGCTGCAGGCCTGAAGGTCGCGGAAACGGCCGTGGGGCGCGTGGGTGCGCTCGCCTGCTGGGAGCATTACAACCCGCTCGCGCGCTACGCGCTGATGACGCAGCACGAGGAGATCCACTGCAGCCAGTTCCCGGGCTCGCTCGTCGGGCCGATCTTCTCCGAGCAGATCGAAGTGACGATCCGTCATCACGCGCTGGAGTCGGGCTGCTTCGTTGTGAACGCAACTGGATGGCTCAGCGACGCGCAGATCGAATCGATCACGACGGACCCCAGGCTGCAAAAAGCGCTGCGTGGCGGCTGCAATGCCGCGATCGTCTCGCCGGAAGGCCAGCATCTGGCCGCGCCGCTGCGCGAAGGCGAAGGCATGGTGATCGCCGATCTCGACATGGCGCTCATCACCAAGCGCAAACGCATGATGGACTCGGTCGGCCACTATGCGCGGCCCGAGCTGTTGAGTCTCGCGATCAACGAGCGGCCCGCCACGCCCGTGTTTTCTCTCGACGAGGCGAGCGTCGCCCCAGTCGTCCCCACCAGGAGTGCCCACGATGAATGCCAGCGTCAACCTGCCGGAATCGAACCTGCAACTCTTGACTGAACTTCAGTCGAGCGGACTGCGTCTGGCCGAGCCGGAGTCGACGGGCCTGTCGCGCCGCGGAGGCGCGGGACCGTCGGACCACAAGGCCGTTGTGATCGACGGCGTTGCGCTCATGGTGCCGGTCCATACGCACGGCGCGCACCGGTCTGCATTCGTTGCGGATGCGCCCGACGATGCCGGTGTGAGCGTGCTCAGGCGCGGCAGCATTCCCGTTGCGCAGATCGCCTTTGCGAAGACACCGCGCTTCTACAAGCTGCAGACGCTCGATGGTGTGCCGTACTCGCATATCGCGACGCTGCACGGCACCGATGTGCTTGCGACGACGGTGATGCAAACCTGCATCCGCTATGAGAGCCGTAAGAAGGCCTGCAAGTTCTGCGCAATCGGCCAGTCGCTCGCGGCGGGCCGCACGATTGCGCGCAAGACACCGGAGCAGCTCGCCGAGGTGGCACGCGCGGCGGTACTGCTCGACAACGTGAAGCACATGGTGCTCACGACGGGCACGCCAGCCACGCCCGACCGCGGCGCCGCGATTCTTTGCGAAAGCGCGCGGACAATCAAGCGCGCGGTCAATTTGCCGATTCAGGCGCAATGCGAGCCGCCCGACGACGACGCCTGGTTCGGGCGCATGCGCGAAGCGGGCATCGACACGCTCGGCATGCATCTCGAAGTGATCGGCGAGGCCGAACGCGCGCGCATCATGCCCGGCAAGGCGTCGGTGCCCGTGAGCCGCTACATGGAAGCATTCGAAGCGGCCGTGCGCGTATTCGGGCGCGGTCAGGTGAGCACGTACCTCCTCGCCGGCCTCGGCGACACACCGCAACGGATTCTCGATACCGCGCAGCAACTCCTGCGTATCGGCGTCTATCCGTTCGTGGTGCCGTTCGTGCCCATTGCGGGCACGCCGCTCGAAGACCACGCGCCCCCCACGCCCGAGTTCATGCGCTCGATTCTCGCGCCGCTCGGGGCGATGGTGCGCGAGGCGGGCCTGCGTGCCGACGACATCAAGGCAGGCTGCGGCAAATGCGGAGCATGCTCGTCGCTCGCTTCATTCGAAAAGGTGGCGGCATGAGTGCGTCGCACGATACCGACGAGGAGATCGTCGTGCGCTGGGCCAGCGAGCCGTGGGAGCGCGAAGAAGCATTGGCGATTCGCCGTGCCGTGTTTTGCGAAGAGCAAGGCATTTTCGAGGGAGATGATCGAGACGAAACTGACGACGCTGCGCAACTGCTCGTCGCCGTGCAAGGCGCTGGCGGCACGGCGCCTTGGGTGGTGGGCACCGTGCGCATTCATCGCGATCCCGCAGATGCATCGGTCTGGTACGGTTCGCGGCTTGCCGTGCGCGCGGATTTTCGCCGGCACGGGCGCATCGGCGCGACACTGATCCGTCTCGCCGTGAGCAGCGCCCACGCGCTCGGCTGCACGACGTTTCTCGCGCGCGTGCAGGCGCAGAACGCGCCGCTCTTCCGCCGTCTGCACTGGTGCACGCTCGACGAGGTGATCGTGTTCGGGCGCGCGCATCACGTCATGCGGGCCGATCTTGCGCACTATCCTCCGTGCGCGACGCCGTATGCGGGATTCACCATTGACCAGCGGAGGGCCGCATGACGCTCGACGCAATCGTGGAGACGATCCGGGCGAGCCGCGGCCTTGCGCACAAGACCGACATCGCGCCGATGCTCGCCGCGCTCGACGCGGGCCACGACGCATCCGTGGTGATGGCCGCCGGTGATGATTGCGCCGCGATTCCCGACGGCGACGGCTATCTGCTGTTTGCCGCAGAGGGCATGGTGAGCGACCTGATCGAGGCGATGCCGTGGTTCGCGGGCTATTGCTCGGTGCTCGTGAACGTGAGCGATGTCTGCGCGATGGGCGGCCGGCCCATTGCGGTCGTCGACGTGATCTGGAGTCAGGGCATCGCACCCGCTGCGCAGGTGCTCGAAGGCATGGCGGCGGCGTCCCGGCAGCTCGGCGTGCCTATTGTGGGCGGGCACAGCAATGCGCGCAGCGACCGCACGCAACTCGCAGTCGCGATCCTTGGCCGCGCGAAGCGCCTGCTATCGAGCTTCGAGGCACGCTCGGGCGACAGGCTGCTGATGGCGGTCGATTTGCGCGGCGCATTCGTCGAACCGTATCCCTACTGGAACGCGGCCACCGAAGCGCCGGCCGAACGTCTGCGCGGCGATCTCGCGCTGCTCGCGCAGATCGCTGAAGACGGCCTGTGCGTGGCGGCGAAGGACATCAGTATGGCCGGTATCGTCGGCACCGCGATGATGCTGGCCGAGTGCTCGCGGGTGGGCGTCGTGATCGATCTTGCCCACTTGCCGAAGCCCGACGGCGTGCCGCTCTCGCGCTGGCTTCAGATCTTTCCGAGCTACGGCTATTTGCTGAGCGTGCGCGAAGAACATGTAGCCGAAGTGATCGCACGGTTCGAGGGGCGCGGCATTGCATGCGCCGGCATCGGCGAGATGCAGCCTGAGTCCTCGGTAGACGTGCGCTGGCAGGCCGAAACGCGCACCGTCTGGCGGTTCGACGCGCAGCCCTTCATCGTGCCCGCGGACCGCCGCGCGACGCGCGCATTCGCAAACCAGTCTTCGTAGCACCCGACCAGGACCCCACCATGCCCGTCACTCATTTCGTCGTGCGCTGGCCGGACGGCACCGAAGCGCGTTGCTATTCGCCCTCGACCGTTGTCCGGGACTATCTGCAACCCGGCGACTATCCGCTTGACGCGTTTCTCGATGCGACGCACGACGCGTTGGCCGCGGCGTCCGAACGCGTGCGCCAGAAGTTCGGCTACGCGTGTTCGTCCGCGCTCGACCAGTGGGACGTGATCGAACGCACAGCACAGCCATTCCGTTCGCAACCGGCGGCGCTCGTCACTGTCGTGAGCGTCGATTGATTCACAGCGTCGTGGCGGCGTGACCGCCGCGAACGTTGCTTAAGGAGATTCTTATGTCCATTCAGGCACCTGCCGCCGAGGTCCATGTCAGCGTCGCCATTGTCGGCGGCGGTCAAGCCGGCCTCTCGATGAGCTATTACCTCAAGCAGTCCGGCATCGGTCATGTCGTCCTCGAAAAGCGCTCCGTCACGCACACATGGCGCGCGCAGCGCTGGGATGCGTTCTGCCTCGTCACGCCGAACTGGCAGTGTGCATTGCCAGACTATCCCTATCGCGGCGACGATCCGCACGGCTTCATGAAGAAGGACGAGATCATCGCGTGGCTCGACGGCTTCGTGCGTCACGTCGATGCGCCCGTGCGCGAAGGCGTGGCCGTGACGCGCGTAGCACGCCGTCCGCAGGGCGGTTTTCTCGTGCAGACCTCGGACGGCGCACTGAGCGCCGACCAGGTCGTGGTGGCCTCGGGCGGCTACCACACACCGATTGTGCCGCGCATGGCCGAGCGGCTGCCCGCCCATGTCGTACAGATCCAGTCGTCGGAATATCGCACGCCGGAAGCTTTGCCCGAAGGTGCCGTGCTTGTGGTCGGCTCGGGGCAGTCGGGCGCGCAGATCGCCGAAGACCTGCATCTCGCTGGCCGCAAGGTCGTGCTCGCAGTGGGCGAGGCGCCGCGCTGCGCGCGCTTCTATCGCGGCCGAGACGTGGTCGACTGGCTTGCCGACATGAAGTACTACGACATGCCGGTCGAGGAACATCCGCTGCGTGAGGGCGTACGCGACAACACCAATCACTACGTGACGGGGCGCGACGGCGGACGCGACATCGACTTGCGCAAGTTCGCGCACGAAGGCATGGAGCTTTACGGTGTGCTCGAGGACTATGCCGACGGGAAGCTGCGATTCGCGCCGAACCTGCAAGAGAATCTCGACAGTGCCGACGCCACGTATAACCGCATCAATGCGTCGATCGACAGATTCATCGCGCAACAGGGCATCAGCGCGCCGCCGGGCAACTCTTATCAACCGCTCTGGGCGCCGCAAGCGGAGCGCGAGTGGCTCGATCTCGCGGCGAGCGGCATCGGCAGCATTGTCTGGTGCATCGGCTTTCGGCCAGACTTCAGCTGGATCGACCTGCCGGTGTTCAACGGGCGTGGCTATCCGGGGCATGTACGCGGTGTGACGGCGCAGAACGGCCTCTATTTTCTTGGCCTGCCGTGGCAGCATACGTGGGGTTCCGGGCGCTTCTCGGGCGTTGCGCGCGACGCCGCGTATCTCGCGGACCTCATTGCCGCGCAGGCGAGGCCCGATGCGCGCGCGGCCTGAAAAGACGCGTGAACCCGTGCGCATGCAGACACAGGGCGCGTCGCGCACGCAGTACGTCGCCGGCATGCCCGAGCTGGCCTTCGCGGGCCTCTCGGAGCAGTGGCTTCTGCGCACTTGCGGGCAACTGCACTGGAACGCGCTCGCGCGGCAGGCAGGTCTCGCCTCACCGGACTTCTACGACGACGAAGGGCAAAAGTCGTATGCCGCGTTCACGGCGATCCGCGTGCGCGAGGCGCGACTCGAAGAGGTCGGCGAGCATCAGCGCTTCGCGATCGAAGCCGACGTGCAACGCATCGCGCTCGCGCGGCATTTTGGCGTCTTTCGCGTGTTCACGCCGGAGAGTGCCATCGCAAGCGTGGAGATGATCTCCACGTTTGTTCGCCGCGAGCGCAGTGGCGACAACCGTTCGGTATGCAGAGCGATGTTCGGTGGCGCGCCACCGCGTGCAACACCGGCTGCGGCGGCAGACCTCGCCGGCCAGGCGAAGCGCTTTCGTACCGGCGAGTGGACGCGTCATGGCCGGCTCGACCGGGCGGAACACGCCGCGCAGCATGTTGTCGAGTACCTGCCGTGCCCGTCGCTCGATTTCAACGGCGCGCATCTCCTTTATTTCGCGAGCTTTCAGTCGATGGTCGAGCGCGCCGAATGGCACTGGCGCTCGGCGTCGAATTCTGCGCCACCGTGTCTCGTCGAACGCGATATGGCCTTCTACGGCAACGCAAACTTGGGCGATCGCCTGATGCTTTCATTTGGAGCGCGTCACACCAGTCACGGCGGCCTTTCGCACTGGTGCTCGATAGCGCGCGCGGCGGACGGCGTGCGCATTGCCGATGTCGTTACGCACAAACGGTGGTCGCATGAATGACACGATGCCCTTGCCGCGCAAGCCGCTCTACACCGCGGCCGACCTCGAAGGCGTGCCGTGGCTCGACGCGCGGCCGGGCGAGTATCCCTATATACGTGGCGTGCACGCGACCATGTACACCGAGCGTCCGTGGACGATCCGGCAATACTCGGGTCGCGCTGACGCCGCCGTATCGAATCTCGCGTACCGGCGCGCGCTGGAGGCGGGCGCCGTGGGGCTTTCGGTCGCCTTCGACTTGCCGACTCATCGTGGCTATGACTCCGATCATGCAGATATTGCTGCGGACGTGGGCGTGGCCGGTGTCGCCATCGATTCCGTGGAAGACATGGCACGTCTGTTCGAAGGCGTTGCGCTCGACCGCGTTTCCGTTTCCATGACAATGAGCGGCGCGGTGCTGCCGGTGCTTGCGGCATACATCGTCGCGGCGCAGGAGGCTGGCGTGAGTGCGGCGCAGTTGCGCGGCACCGTCCAGAACGACATCCTCAAGGAATTCATGGTGCGCAACACGTATATTTTTGCACCCGAGCCTTCCATGCGGATCGCAACGGACGTGGTGCGATACGTGATGGAGCACATGCCGCATTTCAATGCGATGTCGATTTCCGGTTATCACATCCAGGAAGCCGGCGCGGACGGCGTGCTCGAACTCGCCCTCACGCTCGCGAATGCAAGCGAGTACGTGCGGCGGCTGGTCGGGGTAGGCGTCGATGTCGATCGCGTTTGCCGCCGGTTGAGCTTCTTCTTCGCAGCGGGGCGCGACTTCTTCGGCGAAATTGCCAAGCTGCGCGCCGCGCGCGTGCTGTGGGCCGAACTCGCACGCTCGTTCGGCGCGCGAGATCCGCGTGCCATGCAGTTGCGCATGCATTGCCAGACTGCCGGTTCGACGCTGACTGCGCGGCGCGCGCAGAACAACATCGTGCGTACCACCGTCGAGGCGATGGCCGCGGTGTTCGGCGGCACGCAATCGCTGCATACGAACGCGTGGGACGAGGCGCTTTCGTTGCCTGGTGAGGACGCAGCGGCGCTTGCGCGCGACACGCAATTGATCCTGCAGCACGAGATGGGGCTGTGCGACGTAGTTGACCCCTGGGCAGGCTCGTATCTGATGGAAGTGCTCACGGCGCGCACCGTCGAGGCGGTGCGCGAGATGCTCGCGCAAATCGCCGCGCAAGGTGGCGTGATAGCGGCCATCGAGTCGGGCTGGGTCGAGGCGCGCGTGCACAAGGGTGCGGCGCGGATTCAGGCGCAGACTGATTCAGGTGAACGCGCGGTCATCGGTGTCAATCGCTTCCGGGTGCCGCACGACGACGAAAGCGAAAGCCTCGATGTCGATGCACGGAAGATGCGCTCGCTTCAGGCCGACAGGCTCCGGCGGCTGCGTGCGAGTCGCGATCCACAGCGAGTGCGCGCCACGCTCGAGCGGCTCGCGGAGGTCGCGAGAAGCGGCGAGGGCAATCTGCTCGCGGCGACAATCGACGCAATGCGTGCGCGCGCAACGGTCGGCGAATGCACATCGGCGCTCGAACAGGTTTGGCCGCGCTGGAGCGCGCCGGTACGAGCGGACCGGCGCGCCTGGGCGCGTGCTCGTGCAGGCGATGCCGCCTGGGAGGCAGCGAAGGACGGCGTAGCAAAGTGGCGGCGATCGCGCGGCCGCGCGCCTCGCATCGTCCTGCTCAAGCTCGGCCAGGACGGCCATGATCGTGGCGTGCGCGTGGTGGCCGCCGCGCTCGCCGACGCAGGCTTCGAGACGGAGATTGGTCCGCTCTTTGTGACACCCGGACAGGCCGCGCAATGGGCGACCTCGCGCTCGCCCGACATCGTCGGCGTCTCGACCCTCGCGGGCGCGCATCTGAGCCTCGTTCCAGCGCTGATCGACGCACTGCGCGCGATTCATATCGACGCGCCAGTCGTCGTGGGCGGGATTGTCCCGCGCGCGGATCATGCGCGGCTCGTTGCGCATGGCGTGGCCGCGCAATTCGGCCCGGACACGCCACTCGAGAGCATCGTGCGCAAGCTGTTAAGCGTAATGAGACACGAGACTAACGCGCCTGCTTGAGGCCGCCGAGCACGTCTCCTGTGGCATGCCCCTCGGCGCGAAAGCGGCGTTGAACATCCGAAGCGACGTGCACTAGTCCTGCGTCGGCTGCGCACCGAAGCGGTGATAAAGGCTACGCGCCGCGTAGTCAATCATGAAGCCCAGTGCGCCGATGACGAGGACAACGGCTACGAGTTCCGGGTACGCGAGCCGGTCGCGCGTATCGAGGATGAGATAGCCGAGGCCCGAACTCACACCGAGCATTTCGGCGGGCACGAGTACGATCCACAGCACGCCGACCGCGAGTCGCACGCCGGTCAGGACGTGTGCGGCGATGCCCGGCACATAGACATGCCAGATCATTTCGGCATGCGTCGCGGCGAGACTCTCGCCAAGCTGCACCCAGCGCGTATCGATATGCTGCACGCCCGCCGCAGTGCTCATGACGATGGGCCAGATGGCGGCGAACGCGAGCAAAAAGTAGACGGGCGGATCGCCGACGCCAAGCGACATGACAGCGATCGGCATCCACGAGAGCGGCGAGATCATCCGCAAGAATTGCAGCGCAGGCGAAAGCGCGGCTTCGATCGCCCTGATGCGCCCGATCACGAAGCCGAGCGGCACGCCGAGTGCGATCGCGCATGCGAGACCCACGCCGATGCGCCGCAGGCTCGCGCAGATGTGCACAGTCAACCGGTCTTCGCTGATCAGATCCGGAAGTGCTTGCCATGCGGCAAGTGGGCCGAATTGGGCGGCGAGCGCATTGTGGCGCGCGAGCGCGGCTACTGCTAGCCACCATAACGCCACGATTGCGGCGAGACCCAGCACGCCGAGCGCGGCGCGCGCGGGCATGCTGTTTCGCCCGCGCGATTGCTTGCTGGAAAGTTCCGTGCGGGCGGGCAGGCTAGACAATTATGCTCTCCGAGCGGGCGTAGGAGTCGGGCAAGCCGAACGCCTTCATGCCGCCTGCCGCTGCGATGCTCTTCTTCACGAAGCGGTCATCGACCAGGTCACGCGCGACGAAAGCTGGATCGAGCGCCGTGATGAACTGTGCGTTGCCTTCGACCTGCGTGGTCTTGAGGCGCCGAACGAGCTCCTCCGTAAAAGCCGGGTAGGGATAGGGCTGAAAGTCGATCCGCTTCTCATGCCAGTCGCCGTGCACGATGGCGCGGTCGGCAAAGTAGCGCGCCTCATCGGCAGGCGAGGGTGCGAGTACGCTTTGCAGGATGCCGGCCGCATGCGGCGTGTAATGATTTGCACCGCTCTTCGAAAGCAATTGCGCGGCTTCCCGCGGATGCTCACGCGTCCAGACCTGCGCCTGCACGATCGAATCGACGACCCTCTGCGACCACGCGGGCCGGCCGTTCAGGTCGCGCTCGTGCATGAAGACCACGCAGCACGCGTGATCGCGCCAAACGTCGCCCGTGAAGCGCAGCACCTTGCCGACCTTTAGCGCCTCCGCCGCCGCATTGAACGGCTCGGCGACGATAAAGCCAGCGATCTGTTTCGCGGCCAGTGCGGGCGGCATGTCGGCGGGCGCCATCACGACGAGGCGCACCTCGTTGGGCTTGAGCGTGCCGTCCTTGCCGAGCACGGGCGTGAGGCCTTGCGCGCGCAGCATGTCCTGCACGACGACGTTGTGAATGGAATACCAGAATGGCACGGCGACCGACTTGCCGCCGAGGTCTGCGACCTTGCCGATCTCCGGGGCGACCGTGAGCGCGGAGCCGTTGACGTGATTCCATGCCACCACCTTCGCGGGCGCGCGGCTGCCATAGCGCGCCCAGATCGTCATGGGCGCGAGCAAATGCACGACGTTGACCTGCCCGGAGAGAAACGCTTCGACAAGCTGCGCCCAGCTGCGTAGCAGCGTGGGCTTCTCGACCGCGAGGCCCGCTTGCTCGAAGTACCCGTTGTTATGTGCGACCAGCAGTGGCGCCGCGTCGGTGATGGGCAGGTAGCCGATGCGCAGCGGCGCGTCCGCTTCGGTGGCCGCGCGCGCGTTCAGTGCGTCGAGCATCGGCGCGGCGCCCGCGACGGTAAAGAGCGATGCGAGCTTGAGCCACTCGCGGCGGGTCATCGGAAGCTGGCACATATGGCGGTCGTCCTCGTGTAATGAATTGTCGATTGCGAAGTGGGCGCGTCCGTCACGCGGCGGCCGCTGTCCTGTCCGCCACCGTCTCGCGCAGCGCGGTGACGAGGCGCACACGCAGGGCGCCTAGCGCCTCGACGTGCGCCTCGCGCGGCGTGGGAAGGCTGATGGGCAGATCGAGCGCGATGCTGCGCCGTCCCAGCACGGTCACGCGATTGGACACCAGCAGCGCTTCGTCGATGTCGTGGGTGACGAGCAGCGTGGCCGCTTGCGTGTCGTGCACGACGCGCACGAGCAAGCGCTGCATGTCGGCGCGCGTGAGTTCGTCAAGCGCGCCGAACGGCTCGTCGAGGAGCAGCGTGCGCGGCTCGCGCGCGAGCGCGCGAGCGAGGGCGGCGCGCTGCGCCATTCCGCCTGACAACTGGCGTGGCGCGAGCCGAGCCGCATGAGTGAGGCCGACGGCTCGCAGGGCGGCAGTCACGCGCGCTTCGCGCTCACTGCGTGCGAGCTGCGGCTGGCGCCGGAAGCCAAGACCGAACGCCACATTGCGTTCAACCGAGAGCCACGGCAAGAGGCAGGGGTCTTGAAACGCCAGAGCGACATCGGCGCGAGTGGTCGTCAGGGGGGAGCCGTCCACGCGCACGTCGCCCGCATGCGGCGCGATCAGTCCGGCAGCAATGCGCAGCAGCGTGGATTTGCCGGCGCCACTCGCGCCGAGGATCGAGACGATCTCACCCGCACGCACGGCGAGATCGACGCCGTCGAGGATGCTGCGTTCCTCGCGGCGCAACCCGATGCCGCGAAGCTCGATCCGCGGCGAGTGCCCGGCGTGCTCGGCCGGAAATGCGTCGGCGCCTCGAACGTGAACGACGGTGCTCATGCGGCCTCGCAGCGCCGGGCCTGCGCGAGCTGGTGCTTTAGTTGCACGATGCTCGGCGTGACGATCGGAACGAACGCGGCTTCGCGACTGCGGCGCGCCGTGCCAGTCGCGCTGGTCGAGCGCAGGTAGCCGCGCCCGCCGGCTGCCTGAACGTCAAGCCTCACGGCGGCATCGACCACGTCCGCGAGCGCGATGCGCAATTCGAACTGCGCAGCCGGCTTTGCGACAAAAGCGCCGCAGGTTACGCCTTCGTAGAGACGCGCGCTCAGCCCGTCAAGTTCGTTGCGCAAGGCGTTTGCGTCATCGGCAAGCGCGGTGCGCACGGCAGGACTGCTGAGTGCCACGGCGTCGAGCGCACGGCGCGCGAGCCCGATCGACATGCCACATTGCAGACCCAGAAAGGCGGGCCGTGCGCGGACGAGGAAGGCACGCGCATCGACATCGATCAGCGAGCCTGCGTCGAGTTCGGTGTCCGTGAGCGTGAGCGCCGCCGTGTTGCTGCCCCGCAGCGCGATCAGGTCGAGATCGTCGCTGCGTGTGACGCCGGGCGCGTTGTGCGGTACGGCGAAGATTGCGGGCGGCGCACCGTCGTGACGATCGAACGCGGCTGCCACCACGAAGCCTTCGCGGCGCAGATTGGTGATCCAGGGCAACGCGCCGTCGAGTGCGAACCGCGTTGCTTGTGCATCGCGCGCCGCCGCACGCATCTGTAGCGGCTCGATGGCGGACAGGTACTTCATGGCATTCGACAGGCCGGTCGCGCCTGCATGCTCGCCGGCGAGCAGCGCGGGCAGCCAGCGTGCACGCAATGCTTCGTTGTCGGTTTGCAGCATATATTCGATGAACGTGCGCTGGCCCCAGAACACGAATGCGCTCGCGAGCGAGTGCTGCGCGACCATCGCGATCGCCTCGATGGCATCAACGGTGGTGCCGCCGCTGCCGCCAAGCGAACTCGCCACGCCGACGCGAAAGAGTCCAGCGCGCGCAAGGCGCGGCACGATCTCGCTCGCGTGGGCGGCGCTTGTGTCGATGGCGTCGGCGTGCGCGTCGAGCCAGTCCTCGAGGTCCGACGGCAGAGCGTGGCTGTGCGCGAGCATCATGCTACGCGGGCGTGCGCTTCCCAGCGAAACGCGGCTAGTTGCGGATTGAGCTCGTTTTGCGCGAGGTTGTTCGCGAAGTTGCAAAGTGTGGCGAGACTCACGCCTAGCACGACTTCGAGCGCGTTGGCGTCGCTGAAACCCGCCGCGCGGAACGCGGCGAGCGACGTGTCGGCGACTGCGCCGCGCGTGGTTATCACGTCGCGTGTGAGCTCGGCAACGGCATCGAGGCGTGCATCGCCGCTCGTCACGCCATCGCGCAGCGCATCGACGATGGTGGGCAGCAATTGCGCTTTCTTTAGTGCGACGGCTGTATGACCGGCGACACAGAAGCCGCAGCCGTGTATGGCGGCAGCCGTGATTTGCACGGCTTCACGTTCGGCGAGCGTGAGGCCGCTGCGGCCATTGATTTCGCCGACGGTCAGGTAGGTTTCGAGCGCGACGGGCGCGTTTGCGAGCGAGGCGACAAGGTTCGGCAGAAAGCCGTTCGCGGCCTGCGAGCGCTCCAGAAACGGACGGCTTGCTTCAGGCGCGCTCTCGACGGTATGTAACGGCAGGCGGCTCATGGCGGTTCCTCACGGATTCGAAATAGTGAGCTCGATTGTGGCGATGCGTGCTGCGGCGGACAATGCGCGCGCGTCTGCGAATCATGCGGATTTGTCTCGCACCGCTCAGTGCAGCACGCCGCGAGCGCTCTCGCCAGCCGTGCGGCGCCATGCGCCCGGCTGCAGACCGGTCACGCGCTTGAACGCCTGCGCGAATGCCGACTCCGATTGATACCCCACCTGCTCGGCCGCATCGGGTGTACTCGCGCCGGTGCTCAGCATCGACGCGGCGAATTTCATGCGCACGAGCGTCACGAATTGGGCGGGCGGCTGTCCCGCGAGTTCGGCAAACTGCTTGCAAAAGCGCGCGCGCGACATATTGACGAAATCGGCCATGCGCGCAGTGGTCCAGCGTTCACCGGGCGTCGCGACGATCGCCGCTATGAGCGGCGCGAACGCAGGACGGCGCAGCAGCGCGAAGAAGCAAGGGGCGAGTTCGTCGTTGCTATCGAGTGCACGTAGCGTGTAGACGAACAAGAGGCTGGTCAGGCGCGCGATCAGCGGCGATGGCGCATGCGGGTCGAGTTGCGCTTCGGCGCGGATCAGTTCGAAGATCTGGCGCGCACCCATTTGCGTGGGCTGATCGTGGCGCGCGATGACGTGATCCGGCAGCAAGCCGAGAACGAGACCGTCGAGCCCCGATTTGAACTCGAAGAAGCCGCAGGCGAGGCCGAGGCTGCCCGGCGCTTCTTGGCCTGGTGCATCTAGCGGTGTCATCTGGCCATCGCGCACACTCTCGCGGCCCGGCGCGGGCGGTTGCGGGTCGGGAGAGAGACAGTGAGGCTGGTCATTTAGGAGGAAGACGGCGTCGCCGGCCGCGAGCGCCACGCTACGCGCGCGCCGGGTGGTTCCAGCTGGCAGATGTAGCCAGCAGCTGCCATGCAGAACGACATGAAAACTGGCGCGGCGATGGCCGCTCGTGGAGGCCTGCCAGGCGCCGCAATACTGGCCAACATGAAACAGCGTGCTGTGCAGTTCGAGATCTTCAAGCAGCCAGTCGGAAAAAGCATCGGCGTGTGACAGCATGAATTCCAGATAGCTGAGGCGTGGGCGAACGTATCGCACAGTTGCTCAGCTTAACCCGGTGTTCGCGCCGGCATAACGAACGAATTTTCACATGCTTATTCCCTGCTTTGCAGAGCGGGGCCGACGGTCACTGACCGTTTGCTGTGCGCTCTGTGCGCGCCGCGAGACTATTCACTTGGCCCGCGCGAACCTCCATAATTGTTTCTGTGTCTGGAAGAAGCAAACCGCACCGCAAGCACACCCGATCGATTAGGGCAGCTTGGCTTGCACTTCCCCGCTATGGATACGCCGCTCATTTACCGCACAAGCTATCTCTTGTTCGGTTGGGTCAACAACAGCCTGTTCATTTCGCCGGACTGACACTGTCGTTTCCTTCAGCCATCGCGGAATCGACGACGGGTATCGCTGCCCGAATCTATCTGTTGAAAGCGTTTCGTCGCCAACTAGATGGTCTTTGCCTTGTAACCGAGCGCGCGCGAAAGATTTGCGGTTTCGCGCTTGAGCAAGTCTCTGAAGAGCGCAACGCGCTCTTGTGTCACGCGCACGCTGGGGCCAAATATGCTGAGCGCACCAGCCACCTGATTGGCTCCATTGAAAAACGGTGCGGCTACCGCCACGGCGCCTTCGATCAACTCGTGATGGCTGGTCGCATAGCCCTGTTTGCGGATGGTTTCGAGATCCGCAATGAAATGCGTGACGTCATGCTGCGTATCGGATGCATAGCGATGCAGTTCCTCGGCACTGAGATGCATATGTGCCAGGATCGAGCGGCCACTCGCCCCGAGCATGAGCTTCTCGCGATAGCCGACGCCGCGGCGAAAGCTAAGGGGCTGTGGGCTCTCCATCTCCGCCACGCAAACCCGGTATACGCCCTGCGGCACGAAGAGCGCGACCGTTTCGCCCGTCTCGTCCCATAGCCGCTGCAGCATGGGTTGCGCAATCTGCGCCACGCTATGGCTGGTCATCCATACGTGCGCGAGCTGCGCGATCGCGCTGCCCAGGCTAAACCGCTGCGGCTCCCCTGCCGAACTCAGAAACCCACTTTGCTCCAGTGTACTGAGCAGCCGGTACAGCGTCGGCCGGCTGAGATCAACGCGGGTAAGCAATTGCGCCACCGTTAGTTCGGCGTCTCCTGGCCGGAACGCCAGGAGAATCTCAAGCGCTCGCTCGACGGCCCGCACATTTTCGTGCGCTTTTTTCTCTTCCATTTGAAATTTCCTGCCCATGGTCATGGTGTGCCGACTGCACATTGTAGTGAAAGTCCTGGTGCCTATTTCTTGACCAGGATCAATGTGTCCGTATAATGAGAATACTGTCTCATACAGCGGACAAGTTGGCAACACAATGAACTGATTCAGGAGAAGGAGAAAGCATGGACAAGAACATGTCTGAGACCCTGGTGCGCACGGGCCCGGGAACCGCGATGGGCAACCTGATGCGCCGTTACTGGGTGCCGATCCTGCTGACGAGCGAGATCGCCGAACCCGATTGCCCGCCGGTGCGCGTGCAGATCCTCGGCGAAAAGCTGCTCGCGTTTCGCGATTCAGAAGGCCAACCGGCGTTGATCGACGAGTTCTGCTCGCACCGCGGCGTATCGCTTTACTTCGGCCGCAACGAAGAGAACGGCATCCGCTGCTCGTATCACGGCCTGAAATTCGACCGCAACGGCAACTGCGTGGAAGTGCCGTCCGCGCCACAGGCGTGCAAGCACATGGGCATCACGGCGTATCCGTGCATCGAACGCGCGGGCATCGTGTGGGCGTACATGGGACCGAAGGACCGTCAGCCGGCACCGCCGGACCTCGAATGGTGCAACCTGCCGGAGAGTCACGTGTTCGTGTCGAAGCGGTTGCAGGAGTCGAACTACCTGCAGGCGATGGAAGGCGGGATCGACACGAGCCACGTGTCGTACGTGCACCGCTATGAAGTCGACGACGACCCCATGCACCAGGGCACGAAGGCGCTCGACTACATCAAGGCAGACGGCAACGTGATCTTCGAGATCGAGAAGCAGCCGTTCGGCCTCACGCTGTTCGGCCGCCGCAACGGCGAGCCGGACTCGTACTACTGGCGCGTGACGCAGTGGCTGTTTCCCTGGTACACGCTGATCCCACCGTTCGGTGATCACTCGCTCGCCGGCCACGTGTGGGTGCCGATCGACGATCACACCTGCTGGGCGTGGAGCATCAACTTCCGTCCGGACCGCCCGCTCGATGAGCAGGAACTCGCCGACCTGAACGCCGGCAAGGGCATCCACTGCGAATACGAAGAGGGTGGCACGTTCCGTCCGAAGGCGAACAAGGACAACGACTACCTGATCGACCGCCAGGCGCAGAAGGAAAAGCGCGCGTACTCAGGCGTGTTCGGCTTCGCGATGCAGGACGCGTCGCTGCAGGAAAGCATGGGGCCGATCCAGGACCACAGCAAGGAAAAGCTGCTGCCGACCGACCGCGCGATCGTGATGGCGCGTCGCATGATGTACGAGGCAGCGACGGCTCTGGTGCCCGACACCGATCCGCCCGCGATCGACGCCGATCAGCAGCGCGTGCGTGCTGCCGGCGTGCTGCTGCCGCGCGATCAGAAGCCGCAGGAATGGGCGGTGATCCATCTCCACGACGGCAAGGACCAGCCGATCTACTCGATCTGAGGCCTGGCGGGGCCGGCTTTAGCTCCGCAACGCTTGTCGTCGTCCGATCCATCTGGACATTTGCCAATCCGTACAAGGAGGCCGGACTCGCGCCGGCATGCAATGCAGCAACGTAAAAGACTTGAGGGCAAGGTCGCGCTGATCACTGGCGGCGGAGGCGGCATCGGCGCCGCGACCGCGCGCGTGTTCTGCGCGGAGGGGGCCGCGGTAGTGCTCGTCGATGCGAACCCGGACGCGCTCGCTCGCGTCGTGGAAGAACTGAAGGCGGCCGATCCGTCCGCGCGTGCCGAGACGTTCGCGGCCGACGTGTCGCACGAAGCCGATGCGACGCGCGCGGTTCAGCTAGCCGCCAACGCGTTCGACCGGCTCGACGTGCTGGTGAACAACGCGGCGATGCGCAACTACAGCGCGCTCGCCGACGCGACGCCGGCTGAGTGGCAGGCGATGGTGTCGGTCAATCTGATTGGCACATCGAACTATTGCCGGGCGGCGCTGCCGTTCCTGCGCCGCGCGGGCCGCGCGAGCATCGTCAACGTGTCGTCATGCTATGCCGAGACCGGGCGCAAGGGCATGGGTCTGTATGACGCGACCAAGGCCGGCATGCTCGCGATGACCCGCACGCTCGCGTTCGAGGAGACTGCGAACGGCGTGCGTGTGAACGCGGTGTGTCCCGGCTCGACGCTCACCGAATTTCACGTGAACAAGGCCATTGCATCGGGCAAGAGCGTCGAAGTGCTGAAGACGCAGCGCCAGGATACGTCGTTGATGGGCCGGTGGGCGTCGCCCGAAGAGATTGCATGGCCGATTCTGTGGTTCGCGAGCGACGAGGCGTCATACATCACCGGCACAACGCTGATGGTCGACGGCGGCCTCTCGGCGATGTGAGTGGAGGAGGCCGCATGAACATGACCGATTCCACGTTGATGGTGCGTGTCGCCGCGCGACGTGAGGAGGCCGACGGGATTGTCGGATTCGACTTCGTCGACATCGATGACCGCGATCTGCCGCCGTTCGACGCTGGCTCACACATCGACGTCTACGTGCCGGGAGGGCCCGTGCGGCAGTACTCGCTGTGCAATGCACCTGCAGAACGCCACCGCTATCAGATCGCTGTGCTGCGCGACGCCGCTTCGCGCGGCGGATCGCAGGGGATACACGATGCTGTAAGCGAAGGCGACGCGATTCGCATCGGCGTTCCGCGCAATCATTTCCCGCTCGCACGGACTGACGCGAAGCCGCTGCTGCTGGCGGGCGGGATTGGCGTGACGCCGATTCTCTGCATGGCGGAGCAACTGGCAGCGGCGGGCGAAGCGTTCGAGATGTACTACTGTGCGCGCTCGAAGAGCCGTGCAGCGTTCACTGAGCGGATCGCCGTGTCGATGTGGGCGGATAATGTGCAATACCACTTCGACGACGAGCACGGACGGCTTGATCTGAACGTGCTGCTGGCGGGCGTCGGCACAGAGCGGCATCTGTACGTGTGCGGGCCGCAGGGCTTCATGAATGCGGTGCTCGACACGGCGCGCTCGCTGGGATGGAGTGACGATCGTCTCCACTACGAATACTTCGCGGCGGGGCAGTCGTTGGGCGATGGCGCTTCGTTCGATGTGCGGCTCGCGCGCTCTGGCCGCGTCGTTTCGATTGCAGCCGACTGCACGGTGACGCAGGCGCTCGCGGCAGCAGGCGTCGACGTGCCGGTGTCGTGCGAGCAGGGCATCTGTGGCACCTGTATCACGCGGGTACTCGAAGGCGAGCCTGATCATCGAGACCTGTTCCTGTCGCCTGAAGAACAGGCGCGCAATGACCAGTTCCTGCCGTGCTGCTCGCGTGCGAAGTCGAGGGTGCTCGTGCTCGATCTCTAACGATCATCGACGGTCTCGCTGTTTCGCGCGGCCGTCGCCATCCATCAGAAAGAAAACGGGCGGCTACTGGCACGTCCGGTATTGGAGGAGTCATGGAGAAGAATCTGGCATCGTCGGAGGGCATGCCCGTGAGCGTCCGCGCCCGCACGGGCAACGTTGCGCAGGCGGCGAATAATGCCGACGTGAGCCCGTATCGCTGGGTCGCACTGTTCATTGTCTGGGCCGCCTTTCTGCTCAGCTATGTGGTCCGCGTTGCATGGAGCACAGTGGCCGCGCCCGTTGGCGCGTCGCTCGGCATCAGCGTGTCGATGCTCGGTGCGTTCGTGACCGCGTTTTATGCTGGCTATGTGGTCGCGAACGTGATCGGCGGCATGCTGACGGATCTGCTGGGCGGCCGCGCAATGCTGACGCTCGCACTGCTGCCGCTCGGTGTGCTCACGTTCACGTTCGGCTACACCCATTCGCTCGCGTTCGGTATCGTTATCCAGGCCGCGATGGGCTTCGCGGCGGGCGCTGACTACTCGGCCGGCATGAAGATCATCCCCGCGTGGTTCACGCGCGACCGCGGCCGCGCAATGGGCCTCTACACCACCGCGACGTCGCTCGCCGTCGTGATCGCGAACGCGGTCGTGCCGTCGTTCTCCGCGCGCCACGGCTGGCCGAACGCCTTCCACATGCTCGGTATCGTCACGTTCGCGTGGGGCATCGTAGCGTTGCTGCTGCTGAAAAACCGCCCATCGAGCGAACCGAAGCCGGCGCGCAACAGCACGCAGGAAATGCTCGGCCTGTTGCGCAACCGCAATCTGATCGCGCTCTCGGTCGCAGGCTGCGGCGGATTGTGGGCGACCGTCGGCTTCGGTGCATGGGGCAACGCGCTGATGACACGGCAATACGGCATTTCGCCGATCGTAGCCGGGTCGATCGTCGCTTCGTTCGGCATCGGCGCGGTGATCGCGAAACCGACGCTCGGCTGGATTTCCGACTTGCCCGGCGTGTCGCGACGGATGATGTCGATCGGTTGCCTGGTCGCATTCGCGATCACGCTACTGGCGTTCGGCTACTGCTCGACGGTGCACGAGTTCTATCTGGTCGCGCCGATTCTGGGGGCTTTCGCGTTCGGCTATCTGCCGGTGCTGATGGCACAGGTCAGCGACGCTTCCGGAAAACGTCTCGCGGGTGCAAGCGCCGGGTGGACAAATGCGATCTGGCAGACCGGCAGCGCAGTGTCGCCGATCGTGGTTGGCTCGCTGTATGGTGCGAGTCATTCATTCATGCTCGCGGTGATTACGCTCGCAATCGGACCTGTTATCGCGGTCGCAGCGATGCTTTTTGTCAACCCGCATATTGCGCGCGAATAGCCGGTTCCCTGGAAGCCGGCTCGCCGGATTCCTTTACAGGATTCATCGCGAAATTACTATTTCGTAATACTAAAGAATATATTTTAAAACTGGAGACACGTGGTGAAACACAAGCCTTTCGCCGGGACATCGAAGGTCCTTTTTGCATGCGGCATCGGTATCGGCATCAGCGGCGCGGCGCAGGCGCAGTCGTCGGTCACGCTCTATGGCATCGTCGACTCGGGGGTGACATACGTGACACACGCCGCCACGGCGCAGGGAAAGTCGGGCGCGCAGGTCGCGCTCGGCTCCGGCAACCGGCTGAATTCACGCTGGGGTTTCACCGGCAAGGAAGATATCGGCAATGGGTTGCGGGCGATCTTCACGCTCGAATCCGGCATGGCGATGAATACGGGTGCCCTTCAGCAAGGGGGGCGGCTTTTCGGCCGCCAGGCGTTCGTCGGACTGGAATCGAACACCTACGGCGCGTTGATGCTCGGCCGTCAGATGACGCCGATGTACCGTTACTTCCTCGCGCTCGATCCGCTCGGCTATTCGAGTTACGGGCTTTCGGCGCAGGACGCGCAGTTCGTCGGTCGCGCGGACAACTCGGTTTCGTATCTCGGTCATGTGGGACCGTTCGAGCTGAATGCGTTGTACAGCTTCGGCTATGACGCGGTGACCTACAGCGTGCCAGTGGCCGGCTCGTTCCGCGTCAGCAAGCAGTACGACATCGGCGGGCGCTTTTTACAAGGTCCATTAAACCTCACGTTCGTGTACGAGCAGCGGCAAGGGTCGGTCATCGCGTCTTCGGGTGACAGCGAACGGCGATACGTGGTTGGGGGTTCGTATCAGATCGCCAAGGCGACACTGTACGGAGGCTATGAACTGCTGCTGAACGACGTCAAGTCGACGCTCGCGGCTTCGCCGCCGCAGTCGATGGCGTTCGCGGGCCTGCGCTACCAGGCGACCCCGGCGCTGGACGTCTCAGCCGCGGCGTACTACCACTCGTATCGAGATGTCGACGCACACGCACTGAGCACCGGTCTCAATGCGGATTACTGGCTGTCAAAGCGCACGGCGCTGTACACCGACATCACGTATGTGATCAACAGCTCGAAGGCTGCGCTGAGCGCGACGGGTTGGGCGACGCCGGTCGCGACGACGACCGTGGCCACTGGCTCGAACCAGCTGGCGGTTGCGATCGGCGTGCTGCACAAGTTCTAAAGTTAGCCGAACGCCGTGGCAGCGGGGACAGGTAGTGACGACGCAGCGCGCACTTTGCAAGCCAGCGCACGACGATGCACGGCTCATCGTCGTGCGTTTCCATTTTCTGGAAAGCGGTGAAGCGGCTTCCGGAAACGACCCCCGAGCGGTCCTTCGACCAACCGTCCCGTTGACGTCCGCTCTCAAAGCGACGGATAGGGGTAGGAAACGGCGATCGCCGTTTCCCACCCCTATTCTGCGACCCTGAACAGCCACTCGGGCCTTCGGGATACCAGTGTCCGTTTTTCAAGGTCCAGCGGCTGTTCGGGTACGCCCGCCGGCATCGAACAAAACGATGTAAGACTCGCGATAGCGCATCTAGCCTCTTACAACTCTCGGTATCGCATCACTCATCCTTGTCGCTCGCATTCGCTGGTTTTGCCCGTAAGGTGACTCACACGTTGCGTGAGGACCCATACCATCAGTCCTACTGCCTCGGCCTGAGAACGCGTCCGGGTTTTCTCGAAAATTGCCCGAAGCTGGGTCCGAACGGTCGAGATGCTGATTGAGTTGCGTTCAGCGTATTGGTCAGGCGACCTTCCCTCGATCAGCGCTTCGGCCACCTTAGCCTCGGCGGTACTCAAGTTGAATGCCTGGCGTAACTGGTCGGCGGTTGCGAGTGGGGTACAGCCACGACGACGTGCCATCACAAGCAATGACGCTCCTGCACATTGCCGGCCGAGAGCGTCGCGCGGCAATACGCTGATTCCGAGAAAAATCTCGAAGTGTCCAGTCGTTTCCTCGCATAAAACTACGGTTTCACCGATACGAGTTTTGAGCACCCGTGCGAGGGCCCCCTGCAAGCGATCATTCTGTTTCGAAGATGTCGCGGCCAGCCGGCCATGCTGCAGCTTCAGACAACCCGTCGCGCGAAGCATGGTTTCAGCCTCGCGGTTAGCCGAAACTGTCCGAAAATTCTTGTCTAGCGCGAACACCGCCACATTTAGCTGTCCAGCGAGTTCGGCACCAGTGGCGGCGTCATGATGTAACACTAACGCGTCCTGCCAGAGCCGGATGGCCCTTTGCAGGTGTCCGCTGACAGACGCCAGTTTTGCACGCTCCCGCGCTTCAAACGGCGTGCGGCCCGCAGCCCGAACAAAGGCTACAAGCACGTCGTCCCGGCCGCTTGTTGCGATGCGGGTCCCAAACATGTAGCGCAATCCATTTGGAATCAGAAAATCCTGGAAGAATTCGCTACGGGAAACGTAGGGATCGTCAAAGTGGTCCTGGCAGGCGAACCAGGTCTGGGCCGGTTGGCTGTTTACAAGATCGACTCGAGGGTCAAGGGCCCGGTAGTATTGGACATAATGGCCAATCATTGCTTCGAACGTGGTCGCGGCAGACGAGTAGTGCGAAAAATGTGGCACATCCCTTACGGCGTCGACGCTGTACATGTGGAAGATGTCCGCGCCAATCCATTCTGCCATGTGCTGGACCACCTCAAAGAAGCCGTCCTGGCGGAGAGCGGATTCATATAGATCTCCAACGAGCCCATCTTTCTTGTCCATTGCAATGTCCCCGTCGTAACGGACGCTGACGTGGTGCTCTCTGTCATAAGATCGCCCGGCGTCCGGGAGCCGCTTGGAGGGCTCGCCGCCTTTCTTGCTCATTACGCACTGGGCAAGTTGCTCCGCAAGTTTAGGATTTTTCGGAATGCCCCATGTTCGCCAGCGCACATTTCACGAATATTTTCATCCATTTGAGTGATGCAACAACGCCAGCCTCGGCACTAAGACATCCTTCAATGGACCGTCTTCAATTTCAGGCTGACTTGTCGGAGGCATAAATGAACAGATCAATTCCGGCCGCCGTTGTCGTGTGCCTGTTTTGCCCGATGATCGCCAACGCGCAGTCCTGCGATTTTGACAAACCTGTCGGCACCTGCACGGCGAGCTACAGGGTGCAAAGTATCCGGAACGACCCTGCAAAGATTAACTCGGCCGCAGAAATTAAACTGACCGTCCCGGGAGCGCAGTGTTCAAAGGTCACCTTTTACGTTGACTCCACGCCCTACATTTCGGTTTTTGATCACAAGACAACTGTCATTGAGCAGATTTTCGGAACAACGACAATCACAGATCAAACGGTGTCGATCGATAGCTGCCAAACCTACGCGATGAAGGACGACCGTAAAAAAGATGGTGATGGCTCAAAGGACCCCAACGCGGCTGATGGCGACGTAGCGAAGATGTTCAATGACGCTGCAATCAATCCAGCTTTCGATCCGACGGAATCTGGCGCCTCATTCGATCAACTGGCAGATGGCGCCGCGTCTTCCGATGAGGGTTTTGGAATGATTCTGTCGGTCCTCGGTGGCACGACGCAAGCAATATCTGCGAATCAAGCTGCCACCGGCGCGCGCGCCGCAGCCGCCGCGATGATAGCAACCCCAACTGTTACGGGAAACGCCGCGATGAAGCCGAGCGATAACAATCCGAGGCCTATTAATTGCACGTACGGGCCGACCACGGACGCGCGCTATGCTTGCGCACATTAATTAAACATCAACGTGCGTCAATCTCCGGAGAGGAAATCATATGCGTGCAGGCATTCAATGTCGGGCGATGGCGGCCGCTGGTCTTTGCATCTTGGTCCAGGCGTGCGCAGGGCCGCCAGTGCCGCCGCAAGTGAGTATGGACGACGGAGTCATTCCTACGCAGAAACCCCAGTCAAGAGCCAAAAAGGTGTTGAATGGGCCAAATGCCCGACTGGCGGTCATCCTGAGCAAAAACTCGATAGCTAATGTTCGGTACCTGAGAGACTATAAGAAGTTCTGCGAGGATGGCGAAGGCAATCCAATATTGAAAGATTCATTGCGAAAAAGCTGCGCGGAAAAGAGCGACCCCAGCTATTTTGTCCGATGGATTACAAAATCGCTGACCAGTAATTTCGGGGAGGTCATGTTTTATGAAAATGTCAGTCAGGCAAAGAATAGCAAGCCGGATGATTTTGCCGTTGTTAATATATTTTACGATCCATGGGGCGATACAGAGGTCGCAGACATAAAAATCGAGTTTTTCGATCACAATTTCAGTTATGTTGCGACTGCACAGGGAGCAGCCAATGTCCCTTCGGATAGATGGAGCGGATCAAATGCCTCGGATTACATTCGGATCGATAAGCGACATGCCCAGATACGCACTGCGGCGCTGATGGAACTGGATCGTTCGCTATCTGCCAACCTAGTCAAGCCCGTTAGCTGGTACTCGGCGAAACCATGACGACCGGCAGGTAGCGACGTTCGGAGGGGCGGACCAACGATTCCGAGCGAACAGTGGACCAGCTATTTAGTTCGATTGCGCACACTCGCTGCCGTGTGTGGCAACGCGCAACATTCAGCGCGGTGACTCACTCGTTCGGTTACATATTAAACGCATCGGAATGCACTGATCGGCGCCGCTCATGCGTCAGGTTTCAGAGTGATGCGGCCGCTCCGATGGCAGAATCCCAACGTAGCCGAATGGCAGTTGCCGCCGACTGTTGCCCGAGGCGGTTGGCTGAAGTCGACCCTGTCCTTCGACCACCACCCCGTTGACGTCCGCTCTCAAAACGATAGCCGCCGCTGACCTCATTTGCGTCGGCGTTGCCACGCGTTGTTTCTAGCTAGCACGGCGGTTTGGCCGCGCATGGAAGTCAGAGAGTGTATGTTCCCGGCGAACCGCCGCAGTGGCTTGCTTTCACGTAACATTTCGAATATATTGGAATTATGGAAGATAAAGACGTTATCCGCGCCCTTGCGGCGCTCGCCCACGAACTGCGCCTGCGCGTGTTCCGCATGCTGGTTGTCGCTGGCCCGACCGGCTTGACGCCGGGCGCCATGGCGGAACAGCTCGACGTTCCCAATGCGACGCTCTCCTTTCACCTGAAGGAGCTGATGCACGCGGGGCTCGTCACGCAGGAGCGCGACGGTCGCAGTCTGATCTATCGGGCCGCCTATGACCAGATGAACGCGGTCCTTGGTTTCCTGACCGAAAACTGCTGTCAGGGGCAGCCTTGCCTTGAACCTGGCGCGGCCTCATGCAAATGCTGACGGAGAACCACCATGAAGCGGTTTCACATCCACGTCCACGTTGACGACCTCGCAGCCAGTATCGCGTTCTATTCGAAGCTGTTCGCCGCAGAACCAGCGCGCGTCGAGGTGGACTACGCGAAATGGATGCTGGACGATCCCCGCGTGAACTTTGCGATTTCAACACGCGGTACGAAGGCCGGCGTGGACCACCTCGGCTTCCAGGTGGACGATGCGGCCGAGCTTGCCGAACTCGCAACGCGGGCGGAGGCGGCGGACATGGCCCTGCTCGACCAGGGCGAGACAACCTGCTGCTATGCGCGCAGCGACAAGCACTGGGTTCTCGATCCGCAGGGGATTGCCTGGGAGCACTTTCATACGCTGGACGGCGCTCAGGTATATGGCGAGAGCAGGCAAACATCGTCGTCGACAGGGGCAACGTCCTGCTGTGCCCCGAGCGGCAAACCCGTTGGTTTCCCTGTTAAACCTGCCGGTTCGGCCTGCTGCTGATCACGCTGCCCACAGACAACACCATGACCACAAACGTACTCATCCTCTGCACGCACAATTCCGCGCGCAGTGTGCTTTCCGAAGGCATGCTGAACCACTGGGCGAAGAAGCTCGGCAAGGACGTCCGCGCGTACAGCGCGGGCAGCGCGCCGAGCGGTCGCATCAATCCGTTCGCGCTCGAAGCGCTGACGAACGCCGGTATTGATACGGAAGGCTATCGCAGCAAAAGCTGGGATGAATTCGCGCAGGATGGCGCGCCCGAGATGCGCATCGT
Organism: Paraburkholderia nodosa; assembly: GCF_001718195.1. GTDB lineage: Bacteria > Pseudomonadota > Gammaproteobacteria > Burkholderiales > Burkholderiaceae > Paraburkholderia > Paraburkholderia nodosa_A. Next base: position 28,577 of record NZ_MCNV01000032.1, on the reverse strand, counting down.
CATCACGGTCTGCGACAGCGCTGCGGCCGAACAGTGCCCGTTCTGGCCGGGCAGCCCTGTCAAGGTCCACTGGGGCTACGCCGATCCGTCGAACGCGCCGGGCGGCGATGAAGCCAAACGGCACGCATTCGAACTCACGCGCGAAGCGATCGGCTATCGCATGCTGCAACTGCTCGCGCTCCCGCTCGAAAGACTGGACAACGCCCAACTGCAGCAGGCGCTAAACGACATCCTTCAGAGCTGAATCCTCTCCATCAAGTCACCCCATGAACACCCCCAATGTTGCCGCTTCGGGGAAGCCGGCCGCGAAACCGGCCATCAGCTTCTTTGAGCGATACCTGACCGTCTGGGTCGCGCTGTGCATCGTCGCCGGCATTCTCCTTGGACAGGTGCTGCCTGGTGTCTTCCAGATGATCGGCCGGTTGGAATATGCGCACGTCAATCTGCCGGTCGGCGTGCTGATCTGGGTGATGATCATCCCGATGCTCGTCAAGGTCGACTTCGGCGCGCTGCATGAGGTGCGCGAGCACGTCAAGGGCATCGGCGTGACGCTCGTCGTGAACTGGCTGATCAAACCATTCTCGATGGCATTGCTCGCATGGCTCTTCATCAAGCACCTGTTCGCGCCGATGCTGCCTGTAGAGCAACTCGACAGTTACGTCGCGGGCCTGATCCTGCTTGCCGCCGCGCCCTGTACGGCGATGGTATTTGTCTGGAGCCGGCTGACCGGCGGCGATCCGTTGTTCACGCTTTCCCAGGTCGCGCTGAACGACAGCATCATGGTGGTCGCCTTTGCGCCGCTTGTCGGCCTGCTGCTTGGCATTTCCGCGATCACGGTGCCGTGGGCGACGCTGCTCACGTCTGTCGTGCTCTACATCGTGATTCCGGTCATCCTCGCGCAGATCCTGCGCAAGGTGCTCCTTGTCAAGGGGCAGGCGGCATTCGATGCAGCGATGGCAAAAATAGGCCCGTGGTCCATCACCGCGTTGCTGGCGACGCTGGTGCTGCTCTTCGCGTTCCAGGGCGAGGCCATCCTGAAGCAGCCGCTCGTTATCGTACTGCTCGCTGTGCCGATCCTCATCCAGGTGTTTTTCAATTCGGCTCTTGCATACGGGCTCAATCGCGCGGTCGGCGAGAAACACAACATTGCCTGTCCGTCGGCGCTGATTGGTGCGTCGAACTTCTTCGAACTGGCTGTCGCCACGGCAATCGGTCTGTTCGGATTCAACTCAGGGGCCGCGCTCGCAACGGTCGTGGGCGTGCTAATCGAGGTGCCGGTCATGCTGCTCGTGGTGCGCATCGTCAACCGCTCAAAGGACTGGTACGAGTGCGCCTGAGGAATACAGAAACGATCACAGAGGGCAAACGTGTCCGATCTCACGACTGACCTCCCGCAGGTGGACCCGGCACTGTTTCGCGTGCCCGATATCAATCGCCTGCAGCCTGCAAAGGCGTCGCCGCATCCGCCGCGTTTCCTGCTGCTCTATGGTTCGCTGCGCGAGCGCTCGTTCAGCCGCCTGCTGAGCGAGGAAGCTGGACGCCTGCTCACGGCGATGGGTGCAGAAGTGCGCACATTCAATCCGAGCGGCCTGCCGCTGCCGGACGACGCGCCGGACAGCCATCCCAAGGTGGCCGAGCTGCGCGAGCTGGTGCTGTGGTCGGAGGGCATGGTCTGGTGCTCGCCCGAGCGGCACGGCGCGATGACCGGCATCATGAAGGCGCAGATCGACTGGATTCCGCTTTCGGTTGGGGCGGTGCGGCCGACCCAGGGCAAGACGCTTGCCGTGATGCAGGTCAGCGGCGGCTCGCAGTCGTTCAACGCCGTCAATCAGATGCGCGTGCTCGGACGGTGGATGCGCATGCTGACCATCCCCAACCAGTCGTCGGTGGCCAAGGCGTTCACGGAGTTCGACGACGCCGGCCGCATGAAACCTTCAGCCTATTTCGACCGCGTCGTTGACGTCATGGAGGAACTGGTCAAATTCACGCTGCTGACGCGCGACATCGGTCCGTATCTTGTGGACCGGTACAGCGAGCGCAAGGAGAGCGCTGAGGAGCTGATGAAACGCGTCAACCAGACAAGCATCTGACCCATGGCGCCCCCCGCTTCGGATCGTAAGCCAGGCGAGAACACCGCGACATGGGCGCTGGCCGTCGCCCAACTCGTCGCATGGGGAACGGTCTATTACGCCTTTTCGCTCTTCGTCGTACCGGTTGAACTCGAGCCTGGATGTGAACCTTCTGGTTGCCGGTACATCGCGTGCGGCGTTGATCCTGTTCGCGCTGATTTATGGTGGCTCCAACGACATGATGACGATCTTGCGCGGAACCATCGTCCAGAACATCCTCTGGACGGAAGGGTACGCGCGGTGAGCGGCCTGCTTTCGATGCCGGCGAACATCGCGAAGGGCATCCCGCCGATCCCGGCAGCGGCAGTCTGGACAATGACCGGTAACTATCTTCGCGTCGAATGGGCGGTCCCGGGCGTGGCGCTGGTATCGGCGTGCGCCTTTATGTTCATCGCGCGCTCGACGGTCGACGCATCAAGGAAGGTTGCGGCACGGGAACGGAGCATGCCATGAAAATTAGGTCCGCCAAAGATGACGATCTCGTCGGGATCAAAAGCCTGCTGGCAACGTGCGAGTTGCCAACAGAGGACGTCACGACCGCGCTGCTACCGGGGTTTCTCGTTGCAGTCGACGAAGGGGCAGCGATAGTCGGAAGTGTCTGTCTGGAACCTTTGGGCGCTGACGCGTTGCTCAGATCGCTGTCTGTCGCCTTGCATCTTCGAGCAACGGGCCTCGGCACGTCCCTGCTTCTGGCCATCGAACGGGAAGCCAGGGCGAGCAACTATGGCAGCTTGTGGTTGCTCACAACGAGCGCGCCACAGTTTTTCGGGAATCGCGGCTACAGCGCAGTCAAGCGGACCGAAGTGCCGGATGAGATGCGTGAAACGGCACAGTTCATGCGGCTCTGCCCATCTACCGCAGTGTGCATGAGGAAGCACTTCGCGTGAGCGCAAATTGATTCAAAAGAGCTCGCGAAAACCACAGGATCGGTGATCGAAAGGGGACGACCCGAGCCCGACGGGGCGCAGCAGCAACAGTCGCGCCCGATTCAACGTCACGGTACGCTTACAATTCGGCCTTGTGGCCCGGGGACTATCGATGACTGCGCCTGATTTCCCGGCTGGCATACACAGCTAGCAAGGCGCCCGCCGTCACTGCAGACATCGCCAGCGATTCATCAAGAGAGCCGCCGGGTTCCGATGATCTCACATAGATCCCGATGCCGATCCCAACCATCATCAGGATCACCCCCAGAATCAGCCCCCAAACCGGCCCGGCCGAATCAGACTGCATGCTGTGAGACATTTTCATAGCCGTACCCTCGAAACACGCTGGCTGATCGCCACACCATTCGTGAAGCCCACAATCGATGCCCGACTTTCGCGATGGGCGGCTGCGGTCGTGGCTTCAGATACCAATGAACTCCCGACCATAAGGCTTGTGCGAAAGCGCAGCGCGTCTGCCAGACTGCTGCATCTGGCAGACGCCTATGATCAGATTCTAGCGAGCGCAATGGCAACGAGCAGCAGGGCGATGAGTGCAGCAAGCCATTTCAGCAGAAGAATCAGACTTCCTACTTTCTCGTCAAGCGCCCGGACCACCCCGGGTTCCTCTGTGCCGTCGCGCACCTGTAGCGCGTCATCAGGACGTGTATCGTCCGCCGACGCTCACGCAAGAATAGTTGTCTATCGCGTCAGGGCAGTTCTGAAAGCCTGATCGAACTGCCGCGCGCGCCTGACCTCATCTCCATGGGGTAAATAGAAGTGGTGACGAGGGACGCGTGACGGAGGTTATCGTGGGCGGGTTTGTGCGGTAACGCACACTGAGCCAGATTCGTGTAAGGATATGCGTGCAAACTTCCAAGTTGAGCTTGCGAGGAGGCCACCATGACAAGCCAGCTTACCGAGTACAAGCCCGGGATTGAGATCTATGCCAACATCTCGAACTCTCCGGGTCAAGCGACCTTTACTGGCTGGATCGTGATCATCGACAAGACCAGGAGCGACCAGATCAGGGATTCCCGGGTTTCGCCGCGGTGGACCACGCCTGCAAAAACCCACGAGGAGGCGTGCCGTATCCTGACCCAGTTCGGCAGAGACGTGCTCGAAGGTCGTGCCACGGGCGGCGATTTCGTCAACAACGGCTGAGTCCATTTTCAGTCTTACGCAGGTAACGTGTCGCGCATTCATCGTAGGTGTGACTTAAGTCGCGGCGACGAAAAAGCCGGGCCAGAGCAGGGCGCCGTCGGCGTCATAGGTGAACACGGAAAAGGTCGCAGAACTCGCCCGGACGGTGGAGCTCGCGCAAACGGGGCAGCAAGACGCGGCCATTGCCCTGGTGCGGACGGACGAAGGCCGGCGATACATGGACACCCTTCGTCGTGATCTCGGCCAGCTGCTCGACGAGTGGCGGCAGAAACGTGTTGCGGCCACGCGCGACGCACATGCGAGACTGCTGCTGGGAACGGTAGCGTTGGCCATCACGGCTTTGCTGGTCTGCGCGCTCGCAATCTATGTGCAGTTCGTGCAGCGTCGTGCGTTCGCCAGAATTCACGCACGCTCAGCTGTACTCGACAGGCAGGCGGCGCAGGATCCCCTGACAGGCCTGCCCAACCGTCGCAGGCTGCTTGCGGCCGTTGCGGCCCTGGAGGAGCAACCGGACCCGGGACGCGTGGCGCTCCTGTACATGGACATCGACGGATTCAAGCGCGTCAACGATGCCCTGGGGCACAGTGCCGGCGACGCATTGTTGCGCCGCCTCGCGGTGTCGCTTCGCAGCGTGACGCGGGAGACCGATGGGCTTGCAAGGGTCGGCGGGGACGAATTCGTGCTGCTCGCCAGTGACTGCGGCGATGACGGCCAGCTTCGCGAACTCGCGGCGCGGCTGATCGACCGCGTACGTTCTTCGGGAGAGCACGAGTACGGCGGCCGGTTTCCGGTGGGTATGAGCATCGGAATCGCGACGTTGCCGGACTGCGTGCAGGACGTGGACGAACTGCTCGATGTCGCTGATGCAGCGATGTACGTGGCCAAGCGTACCGGCCGCTCGACCTATGCCTTCGGCTCATCATCTGAAATGCTGGGTACGAATGTGGTGCCGTTCAGGCGATAGGACCGGCCTCGAGTCAGCAAGACGGCCAGAACACGATCAGAGCCTGCGGCAGCAAGCCGCACACAAGAAGACCAGCACCCCGTGGCCGGTGGCATCCGGTACTGGCTTCAGTTTGAGGCTGGGACAGGATTCGATTCCGGTGGGCCACTTTCCTTGTCGGGGAGGGAAGTCGGCGATGTGATGCCCGATGGCTTCAGTCCCGCCGTACTGCTGTTCATTCTGCCGGGCCCGGTCGCCATCCGTAAATCCAGCGTGCGCGAATATTTTCCGGCGCAACGGCGACAGCAATGCCAAGGCGCGTTTCGGCCAGCTACCCGCGTGGCCGCGAATTTGCCAGCGTAAGCAAGGATGCGGTAGGGTGCCTGTTCCACCATCAGACGGGAAAGGCCATGACCAAACAGGAACTGATTGACGCAGTAGCCGCTAGCACGGGCGACAGCAAGACCGCTACGTCCGACATGGTGAACGCCGTACTTAGCCTCATCACGCACGCGCTCGCCGACGGCGGCACCGTGCAGCTGGTCGGATTCGGTTCGTTTTCGGTGGGACACCGCGCGGCGCGCACCGGTCGTAATCCGTCGACCGGCGCAGAAATGCATATCCCCGAGGCGAAGACCGTGAAGTTCACCGCCGGCAAGGCGCTCAAGGAGGCGGTAAACCTACCGCCGCAATGAAGCCAGAGACTGCGCGTGACCATTTTCCGGGCTCGCGGAACGCCGGTGCGGTGGTGCCGCGTGCAACGAGAATTAGCGGCGCAATAGTGGCAATGGGCAGGTCGGTCTTGCGCGCGCAGGTTGCGAGCTGCCACTCATAGCGAATGTCGCCGAAGACCCGGCTCGCCGTTTTGGCCGACGGGTGCGCCGCGTCAATCTGACAGACATGTTCGCCGGCTGCTGCAGAATATTTTACCGAAGGTCTCTGGAAGTTTGTCGGATCGACGTCTAGCCCGGATGCCCTCAACTCAGTCATAAGGACTGCAAGGCAACTCGGCATGTAGCGCGATAGAAGTTGTGATCGAGCGCTGCCATTCGTCGCAGTGGTTATCCTGGCTGCCCGCGCGACGAGAGTGACCGCCGAGCAGCCGTGCTCGACGGCCCTGGCGGCATACTAGTCGCAATGTGCCGACTCCGGCTATGGCCAACGCAACATGTCTGTCTAACCGGGAATGCCGATCAATGTCACGACCACTGCCGAACTGTTGATTGAGCATCTGCCTGCCGTCGTGCCGGCGGTGGCACAAGCTGAGCCGCTACATTGAGAACGGCGACTATCCGATCTCGAACAACGCCTGTGAAAACGAGATTAGGTCGTTCGTCGTTGCACGCAAGGGCTTCCTGTTTGCCGATACAGTTGCCGGTGCACATGCGAGGGCGAATCTTGACTCGCTTGTCCAGTCGGCAAAAGCCAACTGTATGGCCCCGTATCGGTACCTCGTCTGGCTGTTCGCGAAGTTGCCTTTCGCGAGCACCACTGACGACTATGCAGGGCGACTGCCGTGGAGCACTTCTGGACAACGACACGCCCGGGCAGGCATCATGACACTCAAATATCCGCGCGGACAACGAAGCGAAACGCCTGCGATTTTCAAACCGGACAGGGTTGAAGCCAAGAACCCAAATACAAGGGGACACCCATGAGAACGCTGGCACAGTACAGCTTCGTACTGCGCGACGGTGGCAAGGTTGCTTTTCACATTCACAACGACGGTTATGCCGAGGGTGCTGCAGCGTATTTCCTGTTTGCGCATTTGTCGTCGGCCCGCGGCTCATTCGCTGATCGTTTCCATCGTGCCAACGAACGAGCAGAGATTTGCTCGATGGATTCGGATCAGGGCGTGCTTTTTCGGTACGCGGTTGCAGATGACGGCTCGCTGGTGGCGCGCCGTCGCGTGCGCAACGATAGAGGTGATGCAGTCGACAAGTGGGTCGTGTTTTTCCGGGGGCACTACGCCGAATTTATCAATCGCTATGCGCTGCCAGCCGACCTGATTGAGGGACCGCTCAGACTGATCTACACGCCGCGCCGCGCTGTGGCTAGCGAATGGGTTACACGCGCGCAACTGGAACGACGTCATACCATTGCCCTGGCGAAGTTGCTGGATTACCGTGATCGCTACCCCGAGATGACTGTGAACATCGAGATCCAGGAGGCCGAGGTCAGGGAGCTTTGGCGAGCGATTGAACAATTCGATGGGCAGGTCGTGAGACCGTCAAACTCGAAGGCGGGACCGCTCCAGTCCCCGCGCGGAAAACCGTTTCATGCTTCGATGCGGGTCAGCGGATACGCGGATCACCGTCGCGCGAACCCGAAAGAGCAGCTGAACTTTGTGTTGCCACTTGCGCGGCGCTCTTGTAGATGATCGCCTCACCGTCGACCATCGTTTCCGTTCCCGTGTGGAAAAACAGCAACTCGCTGCCCCACCAGAAGTAAGCATAAGCCGTTCGGGGGCAGCCATTGTGCCGCGTTACCGCGAATTCATAACCGGTGCCATTCAACGTGCCGCGCCGCACGTGTGTCCACTGGATCATGGGTTGACTCCTCATGATCCGGTAACACCAGGCTTGCAGGCGCTTACCGTTACGCGTCACAATTCCGCGACGGTCCCTCGCGTAGCCGACGAACTCACTCATGTTCGTGATCTCCATTGGGCTTGCTCTGATCTTTCGTGCAGGCGCTGCCCGGACCACAGTTCACCGACGCGCCTCGCGCAGGCAGGACGGCCACGCCGGCTGTGTCGGCGACCGCGAGTCCTACGCCGCAACAACCACGTGCAGCATCAACAGCACACACCCGCCCACAGTCCGACCGTCGACGGTCCCGTCGGCCCTCGATCGCATCCCCTTGCCACAAGCGGCACGCATAACGAATTGCCGGTACCAGACAGGCGGTCAGCTGTGCCGTGAGGGCATGCAATTCCGGCAGCAAAAACCACAATTTAAGCCGTCCGATAGTGCGCTTCTATTTCTCTCGACTCAGCGCTTGGCTTTCCGCTGCGTGAGCCACTTGTTGAGAGCTGGCAAAAATATTTCCTGACATCTTCGGAGAGCACATCAGCTGACAGTGGTCTGCAGGGCGACGCGCAGTTGATCGAGCGTATAGGGCTTGCGTAAGGCGGTCCACTTGAACGCAAAAATTCGATTCCCGGGAACAGGATTTCCCGAAGCGAAAATGATCCCGATTCCCGGACGGATGGCGAATGCGCGCTCGGCCAATTCGAACCCGGAAATATGGGGCATCACGACGTCGGTGACCAGAACGTCAAATCGGTTTGCCGTGAGCGCGTCAAGCGCGGCCGCCGCGCTTGACGCGCGCTCGGGATCGACTCCGATCAACGCCAGCAGCTCGCAGGTAGCGTCGAGCGACGCAACGTCGTCTTCGACAACAAGTACGCGCATGCCTCCCGGGTTCCAGTTCCTCCGACTTTCATCGGCCACCAGGGTATCTGTCTCATTTCCCGGGGTTTTGCTGTCCGTGCTTCCGAGGACCTGCCGCACTTTGGCAGCAAGTTGATGACGGCTGTATGGCTTGCTCAACAGTTCCACACCAGGGTCAAGGCGGCCACCATGGACGATCGCGTTATGGGTATAGCCCGACGTATAGAGTACCTTTAGCGCGGGCGCCATCCGGACTGCCCTCCGGGCCATTTCCGTGCTGCGCAACGCACCAGGCATGACCACGTCCGTAAAAAGCAGATCGATATGGACACCGCTCGCAACGACGGCCAGCGCCTGCTCTGCGTTGCTCGCCTTGAGCACCGCATAACCCAGACCGGCCAAAAGTTCGACGACTGTCGACTGAACCTTCGGATCGTCTTCCACGACGAGGACAGTCTCGTTCCCGTGCCTCACTTCCCCCGCGCTGCCCGGGGCGATTTCCACCGCCGTTTCGGTAGAGCGGGGCAGATAGATCCTGACGGACGTTCCGTGGCCGATCTCGCTGTAGAGCCGGATATGACCTCCACTCTGCTTGACGAAGCCGTAAGCCATGCTGAGGCCAAGCCCTGTACCACGACCTTCCGGCTTGGTGCTGAAGAATGGGTCAAATGCACGTTCCATTACTTCCGGGCTCATACCTGTCCCGGTGTCTGTGACGGCAAGCATCACATACTGTCCAGCAGCAACGTCGGGAAGTGTCGATACATACGCGTCGTCGAGTGTTGCATTCGAGAGTTCAAGCGTGAGCTTGCCGCCGTGTGGCATCGCATCGCGCGCGTTGATCGCCAGGTTGAGGATCACGTTTTCAAACTGGTGGGGGTCGACCATGACGTTCCACAGCCCGCCCGTGACCACGGACTCGATCTCGATTGCTTCGCCCAGGGCCCGGCGCAGGAGTTCATCCATCGCGTGGAGCCGGCGTGCCGGATTGATGACGATGGGTGCCAGAGGCTGCTGACGGCCAAACGCCAGCAGCTGAGAAGCGAGCTTCGCACCGCGCTCCACGGCGTCAACGGCGTTGCCAAGCCGCGCGGCGGCCCAGGCGTCACGGCCATACCGGCTTTCGAGCAGCTCCAGATTGCCACGCAAGACCTGCAGCACGTTGTTGAAATCGTGTGCCACCCCGCCTGTAAGTTTTCCCAGGGCCTCCATTTTCTGCGCCTGGAACAAGGCCTTTTGCGTCTGCTCCAGAACTTCGGCTGCGCGCCGTCGTTCGGTAACATCCCGCGTGATCTTGGCGAATCCGACAAGCTCGCCATCTTCCCTGATGGCATCGATCACAACGTGCGCCCAGAAGTGGCTTCCGTCCCGCCGAACGCGCCAGCCCTCCGCCTCAAAGCGTCCCTCGCGTCTCGCCGTTTCGAGGCCCCTGAAGGGCACACCAGCTGCGACGTCTTCGGGTGTGTAAAACCGGGAAAAGTGCGAACCGATGATCTCCTTTTCCGTATAGCCCTTGATCCGCCGGGCGCCGGAGTTCCAGCTCGTGATGTGCCCATCGGGCGAGAGCATGAAGATGGCGTAATCGCTGACGCCCTGAACCAGCAGTCGGAAACTCCGTTCGCTTGCAAGTACAGCCTCGTGAACGGCCTTCTTGTCACTCATGTCCTGGATCACCTTGCCGAAACCGACCAGTTCGCCATTGCCGTCGCGTAACGCTGTTATGACCACGTGCGCCCAGAACGTGGTGCCGTCCTTTCGCACGCGCCAACCCTCCGAGACGTGACGCCCGGCATCCAGCGCGGCGCGGAGCGCCGCTGCAGGTGCACCGGAGGTGCGTTGGGCCTCGGGGTAAAAAAGGGAGAACGGCCGTCCGATGACTTCTTCGGGGCGATAGCCCTGAATGCGTTCACCGCCCGGGTTCCACGTCAGGATAGTGCCGTCAAGCGAGACGGCGAAGATCGAGTAATCTTCGGTCGAGCCAGCCCACAGCCGGAGCCAGGCGGAGCTGAAATCCTCGGACGGAATGGGAGCGTTGTTCATCTGTTCAAATGTGTTGGTGTCTGAGTCCTGACGCGGCTGTCGGGACGTGGCAGTGGCAGCAGCAATTATCAGGCCACGAGGCGACGCGACCTGTCGGTCTTCCAATATCGTCCTGACCGCTTGGCCGTGCTGCTGCATCCCCTACAGCGGGCAGGTCCCACGCGGTCTAGCGACCGCGCCAAGGCACCGTTTGGTCGCTGGTACCGGTGTGGATGTGAGCGATGGCATGTACACAGCCGCGAGTGGGGCGACCGCCATCGTGATGGTCATTCTGGGGAAGGAGGGCGGCTATCTCCAGCGATTGCCTAACGATCCATGGGGCAACGCGTATCGGTATCTCAATCCGGGTGTGCATGGTGAGGTCGACGTATTCAGCTATGGCGCCGACGCAAAGCAAGGCGGTGAAGGCGACGACGCCGATATCGGCTCGTGGGAATAGTGGGCGCCCTTTCACTGCGTCCCGATGCTTAACCGCGGTGGTACCCGTCGATCCGGCTACGTGTGCTGTGTCGTCATGTGTGGATTCTGTGCAAAGGCGAAACGCGACCGACGTGGGGGCGGAGCCGACGTTCGAACGTCCGCGCGGAGGTGCGGGGCAGCACCTGTGGGTGACTAAACTCGGAGGTCCATCGACAGCTTGTGCGCAGCAGATCGCCTTGGTCGATGAATTTCTGTAGTCGGCCCGCCGTCGCCGGTCTATCCTGCGTACGGAAGAATGCCGCTACTGCACGTAGAGCGGGCACGCAGCCAGTTTCCGGTGCGTTACTGTTGCTCCAACATCCCGACTAACACGCGCGATGATTGATTTCCAGACACTGCTGATCTACGGTGCGTTTCTGGCGGTTGCGTTGCTCTACGCCAGCACAGGGCAAGCTGGCGCTTCCGGTTACATCGCCATCATGGCGCTGATGGGATACGAGCCCCACAGCATCAAGCCTACCGCGCTTGTCCTGAATATCCTGGTCTCTCTGGTTGCAAGCTGGCGCTTCATACGGGACAGTCATTTTGACTGGGAGTTGTTCTGGCCATTTGCATTGCCGGCCGTACCGATGGCGCTATTAGGTGGCTATATGACGCTCCCGAATGCAGGGTTTGAATATTTACTTGGTGCACTGCTGTTGATCGCTGGAACGCTGTCGCTGGCGCGTAGGCCATTGAACGACCAGACTGTGCGGCCGCCTCCTAAGTCCGTCGCGCTCGCTTGGGGAGCAATTATCGGATTAGCTTCTGGGCTGACCGGAGTTGGTGGGGGCGTCCTGATAACGCCGCTCCTGCTGTTTTGTAGATGGTCATCGGTGCGCACTGCTGCATCCGTTTCCGCGCTGTTCATCCTTTGCAATTCCATCGCGGCGCTGGCGGGTGATTGGACAGCCACAAATCACCTTCCACATGGGATTGGTCCGCTGGCGTTGATGGTGCTTGTGGGGAGTTGGTTTGGGGCATATCTTGGCAGCCGCTGGCTGTCGCCTCGTCAAATTCGTAGCTTGCTGGGCATTGTGTTGATCATTGCCAGCTTGAAACTGCTCTTGCCCGCTTGAATTAGCGTAGCTGGCCACATCATCGGCGATGGCACGACGCATATAGCGAACGCGCGAATACGGCGTACTGCGACGTATGATTGCAGTCATCGTCCGAGCAGCATGCCGGCAGCTAAACTGCTTGCTCGCTAGCAAGTAGCGGCCGTTCGAATGCCTCAAGCAGGATGCCGACGACTGTCTCTTGTTGTCCCGATCTCGGAAGTCCATCGGAGACGTACGCGCAACGGATCGCTTTGATCGGCGAACTTGCGTATTCGACCCACGCCAGCCGTTGGAGTCACCGCGAGGCGAATATCTGCTCGCAAAGGTGAAGCGGTCATTCTTGACATGATAACGGCTCGTTTCCCGACGCTTTTTCATCCACTTTGTGAGCCAATTTTCGTTCTCGGCAGAAATCGCGTCCTCGTACGGCTTGACGAAGCTGGACCACGAGCGGCGCGTGCTTTTCGGAAGAAAGTGCCACTCATCAGCAGGTTCTTCGAGTCGGCGTGGGTACGACCAGGATATTGTCGAGGTGGCCGGAGCCACCGGCGATGGGTTGACACATACGCATGAACGAGCCTCTTCTAACGTTTCCGCGGGAACACCCTCTCGAAGGACGCTAAGTGAGCTCCCAAGTCCTGATGCAATTTCCATCGCGTCGCGACGGGTTTGCACCCTGATCATCGTCGGCCATGTTTTCACGCGCAATCAAATCGATCGTCGGAACACGACAGGCTTGCCGCCCATTGTCTGCTTCGTCATCCATGCCGCAAGCGCCGAGTCCAGATAGTCCGCGTGACCAGAAAACCACTCGAAAAGGCGCAGGCCGAGATCTCGCGCCAGTTCCGCGCCGGCTCGTCCTTCTGCGACCGCAGCCTTCACGTCACCGACCGACTTCAGTACTGCCGCATGTTCTTCGATGTGGCAGTCGCGTGGCGGGAAGTTCGTCGTACGCATCCACTCGTCTTCCTGCTCGAAATGGCTAACGGCGTGCTGTTCGAACAGCTCTAACGCTGCTGCGGCCGTCGCGTCCGAGCACGTCACCAGGCGCAGCGCAAACGTATAGAAATCCTTGTGAACGTCGTCCATCGGCGTGAAGCCGAGTAGTCGCGCGTCGTTCCAGGCAAGACTATTGTCGCTGACCGGCGCCGGGGCTTCTGTGTCTCTCGTCGGAGTCGTTCGTGGAGAAGTTTCGTCCGTCATGTTTGATTACTCCTGCTGTTTCGGTGTGCTGCTGTGCTCTGCAAACGATAAGAATGCGTCGAGCGGTGCCCGACGCATTGTTCCTCCCCGCGGTACTCAAAGATCGAGAACCAGCTCCGCGGATTTCGCACGCGACACGCAGACCATGATCTGCGTTTGTTTCTCGTCGTCGCGCAGCACGAGATCCCGATGATCCGCCTCCCCTGAGCACAACACTGTCTTGCACGAGCCGCAGGTGCCGCTTTCGCACGAACTCGGCACGCGCACGTTCGCGTCGCGCAGCACCTCGAGGATCGAGCGATTGGCGGGAATGTCGAACGACGTGCCGCTGCGCGAAAGCCGCACAGTGAAAGGCGTGCTTTCGCGCGCATTCGCATTGCCTGCACCGAAGCTCTCGAAGTGAACGGTGCCCGACGGCCAGTGGCCGGTCATGTCCCGCACGGTGTCCATCAGCGCCAGCGGTCCGCAGCAGTACACGTGTTGCGCCGACTTCGACCTCTCAAATACGGGCCAGAAGTCGAATGCTTTCGACGGGTCGCCGTGATCGTGGTGAATCTTCACGTCCGAACGCCATTCTTCGCTGCTCAGTTCATCGAAGAACGCCGTGCCTTCCGGATCGCGGGAGAGGTAGTACAGCTTGAACGAGCGCAGGCCTTCCGCCCGCAACTGTCGCGCCATCGACAGCATCGGCGTGATACCGATGCCGCCCGCGACGAGGATGAATGACTTTGCGCGCTCATCGAGGGGAAACTCGTTGCGGGGCAAAGAGACGTCCACGGCGTCGCCCTCGGCCGTATCATCGATGAAGCTCATCGAGCCGCCGCGTCCGTTGCTGTCACGCTTCACCGCGATGACGTAGCGATTGCGCTCCTGCGAGTCATTGCACAGCGAATAACTGCGTCGCGAGCCGTTCGGCACCACGACGGTCAGGTTCGCGCCCGCCTCGAACGGCGGCAACGGCGCGCCCTTCGGGTCGGTCAGTTCAAAGCGCCAGATGTCACGGGCGATCTTCGCCTTGCCTGCGATCTTCAGACGAAGAAAACCGTCTTCCTGGGGGGGCGTCATATCTGTCTCCTTCTGACCGATCCGGTTTTGTACTGTGTCAACATGAGTGCATGGTATTACTAGATCTCTAATTATGCAAGTCGAGAAAACCGCTTCTGCGCGACCTTGTTCTCGGTAAAAACCCGTGCTTGCAAGCGGCGTGAAGTCCCCGTAAGCTGAAAATTAGAGCTCTAATTATGTGGCGAGAGGAACCCTGTTCCGCCAGTATCCAAAGTGAAATTCGGAGACATTCAGTCATGGCACATTCAACGTTGCACTCCGGGGATTTATCCCTGTCTGCCGCAGCCGACTCGGCGGCGGAGGAGGCGACCTACCGCAAGATCACGTTCAGGTTAATGAGCTTTCTTTTCCTGTGCTGGGTCCTCAACTATCTCGATCGCGTGAACGTCAGCTTCGCGCAGCTGCAACTGAAGCACGATCTTGGGTTGAGCGACGCGGCGTACGGGCTCGGCGTGAGCCTGTTTTTTATCGGCTACATCCTGCTCGAAGTGCCGAGCACACTGTTGCTGCGGCGCATTGGCGCCCGCAAGACCGTCACGCGGATCATGCTGCTCTGGGGCGCCATCTCAACTGCCATGGCGTTCATGACCGCTCCATGGCAGTTCTATCTTGCCCGCACGCTCCTCGGCGCGGCTGAAGCGGGCTTTTGGCCCGGCATCATCCTCTATCTCTCGTACTGGTACCCGTCGAAGCGCCGCGCCCGGATCACGTCGCGGTTCCTGCTGGCGATCGCGGTCGCGGGGATTGTCGGCGGCCCGCTTTCCGGGTTCATCCTGCAACACTTCATGGACGTCTGGGGCTTTCGCAACTGGCAGTGGCTGTTTTTCCTTGAAGGCGTGCCCGCCGTGATTGCCGGTGTCGTTGCTTACTTCTATCTGATCGACAGGCCTCAGGATGCGAAGTGGCTGACCGACGAGCAAAAACGAATTGTCATTGGCGCGCTGGACGAGGAAGGTCGCAGCAAGCCGCATAGCTCGCCGAGCACGCTCCTTGCGGCGCTGCGCGACCCGCGCGTATACGTGATTGCCGCGGGCTGGGCCACAGTGCCCATTTGCGGAACCATCCTCAACTACTGGACGCCCACGATCATCAAACAGGCGGGCGTTTCCAACCTGTTGCAGATCGGCTTCCTGTCGGCGCTGCCTTATATCGTCGGCGCCGTTGCCATGCTCCTGATCGCACGCAGCTCGGACCTGCGGCTCGAGCGCCGCTGGCACTTCGTACTGTCGACCACAGCGGGCGCCACGGGCGCGGTGCTCCTGACGGTTCTGACGCACAACCCGGTTGCCGCTATTGCGTGCCTGAGTCTCGTTTCGGTGAGCTATTTCGCGGCCGCAGCCATTATCTGGACCATTCCGCCGAACTATCTGAAGGGCGCGGCGGCCGCCGGTGGCATCGGTGTGATCAGCAGCCTCGGTCAGGTGGGCGCTTTCTTCGCACCAATCGTCCTCGGCTGGGTGAAGAGCGTGACCGGCAGCTTTTCGGCCGGCATCCTGCTGGTCGCGGCGCTGGTTTTCATCGGCGGCATCGCGGTCTTC
The DNA here is from genome assembly GCF_001718195.1 of Paraburkholderia nodosa. GTDB lineage: Bacteria > Pseudomonadota > Gammaproteobacteria > Burkholderiales > Burkholderiaceae > Paraburkholderia > Paraburkholderia nodosa_A. The sequence continues at coordinate 12,657 of NZ_MCNV01000032.1, read as the reverse complement.
TTCGGCGTGCCGCGCGAGCGGCAGGCACCGCAATCCGACGCGTGACGATGCACGCGACGGCCAGAATTTCGACAGTCAAACAGGAACAGGAATGAGCAAGCTTCAACTATCCATCGCGGTGGGCAACTACGACAGGATGCGGCCGCTGATTGACGGCGACGTGCAGATCGATGGTGTCGATCCCGTGTTCATGCTGCAGGACCCGGAGGAAATCTTCTTTCGCGCGTTCCGGCACGCGGATTACGACATTTGCGAGCTTTCGCTCAGCAGCTATTCGGTGAAGACGGCAGCGGGCACCTCGCCCTACGTCGCGGTGCCGGTCTTTCCGTCGCGCGCGTTCCGGCATAGCTCGATTTACGTGCGTTCCGACCGCGGGATCGACCGGCCCGAGGACCTGAAGGGCAAACGTATCGGCGTGCCGGAATACCAGCTCACCGCCAACGTCTGGGTGCGGCTCTTTCTCGAAGAGGAATATGGCGTAAAGGCGTCGGATATCCGCTGGGTGCGGGGCGGCTACGAGGATCCGACGCGCGTCGAGAAGATCGCGCTCAAGCTGCCTGAAGGCGTTGTGCTGGAAAGCGCACCCGAAGGGAAAACGATCTCGAATCTGCTGGCCGACGGCGAGATTGACGGCGTGATCGGACCGCGCGCGCCGTCATGCTTCGATCGTGGGCATCCGAAGGTCAAATACCTTTTCGACGCTCCGCAAAAGAGTGCCGCCGAATGGTACGAGCGCAGGAAGCTCTTCCCGATCATGCACACGCTCGGCATTCGCAAGACGCTCGCGGATCAGCATCCCTGGCTGCCGGGCGCAATCGCGAAGGCGTTCGAGCAATCGAAGGAAGTCGCGCTGGCCCGTTTGAGCGATACCTCGGCGACCAAGGTCACGCTGCCGTTCATCGAGGACCAGTTGCGCAACGCCCGGCGTCTGATGGGGCACGACTTCTGGTCGTACGGATTCGCAAACAATGAGCACGTGATCGACCGCTTCCTGGCGCAGCACCATGCCGAGGGATTGTCGAGCCGTCGCTTGCAGCCTGCCGAACTGTTCCACCCGGCCAGCCTGGAGCGGTTCAAGATCTGACCGCCTCGCGGCGGTTGCTCCTGCCGTTGCGCATCCGGCAGCCGCTGGGTGCGCGGCGGATGCGCGGAACGGGAAAATAAATCCAATACACTCAGTAGTCCATAATACAGATGAACATGAAGAGACACACATTCCCGCTCGCCTGCGGCGGGTTGCTGACGCTCGCCTGCACGGCGGCCCATGCGCAGAGTTCGGTCACGCTCTACGGCATCGTCGATGCGGGCGTCGAGTACGTCAACCGGGTGCACCAAGGCAGTCAGACGGGTTCGGTGATCCGTGAACAGTCGGGCAATCTCGCCGGATCGCGCTGGGGGCTCAAGGGCTCGGAAGATCTTGGCGGCGGCTACAAGGCCGTATTTACGTTGGAGGGCGGGTTCAACGTGAACACCGGCGCGCTCGGTCAGAACGGACGGCTGTTCGGCCGCAAGGCATTCGTTGGCGTCTCAACGCCGTACGGCACGCTCACGCTCGGACGTCACCAGAACCTGCTTTATGAGCTGATGTACAAGTACGACGCGCTGACGTTCAACCCCAGCTACTCGGCGCAAAGCATGGACAGCCAGTTCGTGAACCGCGCGGACAATTCGGTGCGCTATGGCGTGCAACTAGGCGGCGTCACGTTCGCGGCACTGTACAGCACCGGCTTCGACGCGACGATTCCGAACGGTGCGAGCGTGCCCGGCGCAACGAAGGTGGGTCGCGAAATGAGCGCGGCGGTCCTGTATGACCGCGGGCCGTTCAGCATCGGCTTGACGTACGACCAGTTGCAGGGCACCTCGATCGCGACGCAGAGCAATGCGCAGCAGCGCGCGCTGCTCGGCGTGTCGTACGACTTCGGGCCGGTCACGACGCTGGCGGGCCTGCGCTGGCTGAACACGCGCAACACGGATGTGCCGCCGAGCTCGCTGCTCTATTGGGGTGGCGTGACCTGGAGGGTGAATGCGCCGCTTTCCGTCTCCGCCAGCGTCTATCACACGCAGTTTCGCAATCCGCACGGCGGCCCAACGATGGGGGCATTGCTCGTCGACTACTCGCTATCCAAACGCACCGATGTGTTTGCGGAAGGGGCGTACGTCGCCAATCGTTCATTTTCCAATGTGGGTATTCGGGGCACGGGCGTAGACATTGCGTCAGGCATGGATCAGGCGGGCGTGACCGTGGGCATTCGCCACGCCTTCTAAGCGGCTTTGGCGATGTGCTGCAGTGCCTCTCGCGCGGGCTAAAGCGCTATGATTGTCACCTGTCTGGTCACAATAACTGCGAGGAAGGCATGGCAGCAGCACGTACTTCGGGCAAGGGCAAGGGCGGGGTCGCGAGCGAGGACCCCATTCTGCGGCACTGGCGCGAGGCGGTTCCGGATGATCGTCTTGCTCACCTGGTGAAGGATGCGGGCCGCGCAATGATTCGCGGTCTGCAAATGCGCCTGGCGCAGCACGAAGTCTCGTTCGGCCACTGGGCGTATCTGCGTGTGCTATGGGTCACCGACGGGCTCACGCAGAAGGAGCTCAGCGACGAGACCGGCACCACCACGCCGACCACGTTCAGTGCGGTGTCGGCGATGGAAAAGCTCGGGTATGTCGAGCGCCGCTACGAGCCCGGCAATCGCAAGAACACGCACGTCTATCTGACGCCGCGCGGCCGGAGCCTGAAAAACAAGCTCGTCCCGCTCGCGGAAGAGGTCAACGAAATTAGCGTCAGGGGCCTGAAAACCACCGAGATCAACGTCGCGCGGAAGGTCCTGCTGACGATCATCGAGAACATGGCACGCGACGAATCCGAGTCGGATAACCCGGCGCTGCGCATCCCGTCGACGCGGGAAGTGGGTAATCTGATCGCGGCACGCGGGGAAGAAATCGATCAGGAATGAGGCGCGGCTCGGCGCTTCAGGTCATTCCAGAGTAGCATATTAATTATAGATCTAATAATATTGACGGACGTGCCAGGTCCACGACAGGCACGACGGCAGGCCACGGCATGCCGCTCTTTCGCTCAAAAAATACGGATCTGAAATGGATGGAATGACCCGCGCGGCGATGTCGCGCAACGTCCGCGATGCGCTCGCGGAAGATGTCGGCGAGGCCGACTGGACGTCGCTACTGATCGACCCCGACGCTTCAGCCGAAGCGGTCCTGACCGTACGCGAAGCCGCCCTGTTGTGCGGCAGACCGTGGTTCGATGAAACACTCCAGCAGGTCGACCCGCACATCACGATCGAATGGTTTGTCGGAGAGGGCGAACGGATGCACGAAGGGCAGAGCGTCTGCCGGATCGCTGGCCCGGCGCGCGGTATCCTCACCGCCGAGCGCACCGCGCTAAACTTCATTCAGTTGCTTTCTGGCGTGGCCACCGAGACAAGCATGATGACGCGGATCGTCGAAGGCACGACCGCGCGGATTCTCGACACGCGAAAAACGCTTCCGGGATTGCGCCTCGCGCAAAAATATGCAGTTCGTGTTGGCGGCGGCGAAAACCATCGTCGGGGGCTGTACGACGGCATTCTGATCAAGGAAAACCACATTGCGGCGGGCGGCGGCATTGCATCGACGCTTCGCGCCACTCAGGCATTGGGTGCGGGCGTGCCCGTGCAGGTCGAGGTGGAGACGCTCGATGAGTTGGAGGAAGCGTTGGCTGGGGGCGCCGCGGCGATTCTGCTCGACAATTTCTCGATTGAGACGATGCGCGAGGCTGTGCGTGTCACCGCAGGGCGCGCCGAGCTGGAAGTCTCGGGCGGTGTGACCGGGCAGATGCTGCGAACCATCGCCGAAACCGGCGTGGATCGCATTTCGTTAGGGAAGCTGACGAAGAACGTCAGGGCGATTGATTTTTCGCTGCGTTTCGCGGCGTTCGCCGGATAGGGGGATCGGGGCGCACGTGTGCGCCCCTTAATTGTTGACGGATTCGCTCAAGCTCCTGTTTACGCGCGCTTTTAGACCGCCAACAACAACTATCGAAGCGTTACATCTGCGCCCGTTTCGCTCGACTTCAGAATCGCGATACAGATTTCCAGCGTGCCCTTCGCCCATTCGCCATCGTGAAGGGGTGAATGTCCGTTGACGACCGCGCCATGCAACTCGTCGATCACTTCGGCGCGCGGCACGGCGGGTGCAGGCAGCGGCAGCGTTTGGCGCTGCTCGTCGCCGTAGACGACGATCGAATCGGGCAGTGGACGCAGGTCTGCGCGTTCGCACGAGACGATGACCGGACCGAAATGCTGATGAAAGCGCGGCGGCTCGTCCGCGTCGGCCGTTGGCGGCTTGTATGCGGATCCGCCGTAAGTGCCGGCCGCCTTGAGTCTGGCCTCCTCGTCCGAGGTCGCGAGCGTCTCCAGACGGCGGCGGGCGCTTCCGTACGTGTCGGGGCTCGTTCGATCGCCCATTTCGCCGATCCAGCCGCTCCATTCATCGGTGTTGAAGTGGCCATAGCCGTTGTACGAGAGCGAGGCATAGGCACCGCTCTCGAACCAGATCAGCGCAGAATAAGCGCCTTCGGTCGGGCGAGACGGATCCCACCGTCCCACACTCGCGCGCAGCCGCGTCGCGCGCGAGCCGGCGAGCATTCGCACGATGTCGACCTGGTGGGCCGCCTGGCTGAAGACGGCGCCGCCACCTGCAGCCGTGGCCAGCTCCTCGGGTCGGCGCGGGCGATACAGGTAGTCGGTGTAGTTGACGGCCTGGATCATCTTCACCGCGCCGAATTCGCCGCGACTGATCAATTCGCGCGTACGCAGGTACGGCGTGTCGAAACTGTGGCAATGGCCGACAATCAGATGCACGTTCGCCGCGCGGCAGGCAGCGATCATGCGGTCGCAGTCCGCGGCGGCGAGCGCCATCGGTTTTTCGACGAGTACGTGTTTGCCCTTTGCCGCAGCAATTTCAGTGTGTTGCGCGTGGAACTGGTGCGGACTCGCAACGTAGATGATTTCGACGTTGGGGTCATCCGCCAACTCCGCCACGTCCGCATAGGTGGGCGCCGCGAAGTCGGCGGCGAACTGCCGCCGCGCTTCGTCACGCGGATCGCACGCAGCGACGAGCTGGACTCTGGGGTCGCGCAGGAAGGTCGGCAGCATCAGCGAGAATGCCCGTCCCAGTCCTGCGACCCCGATGCGCAAACGGTGCTGCTCCATGGCCGTGTGCCTCCCGTTATTGCTTGACCTGGTAGTCCGTTGCGAGCGCGGACGGCTGATCTGCGGGTTCCGGATTCTTCTTGCTGACGTAACGCGCGGCATACGTGCGCCAGTCGATTTCCTTCGGCACGACAGCCTGGTACGAGCACACTTCCCGGGAAATCGCCTTTGCACCCGTGCCAATTGCTTCGCCATCCTTCTCGAATTCAGCGATCGCATCGATCATGCGGCGACGGAATTCGACGATGGCGAGGTCGCTCGCGCCGAGGCGCTCGTCCGAGCGGTTCGCAATCGGGCCCATCGTGACCCACATGGCGATATCCTGGTTCGGGAAGCCCGAAATGCCAGTGAAATTACCGGCCTTCATCGCCTGGCGGTCCTGCCAGAAGCGATTCTCGTGATTGCGCAGCGGTCGATAATACTGGTCGAGATCAACACCGACCTGCTGACGCAGGAACTTGCGCCACGTTTCGTTTTCCGGCGTCGTCTCCGGATCGCCCCAGGCGATGAAGTAGAACGCCGTGTTCGTGTCGTCCATCGGCACGTTGATGTTCGCCACGTTGTAGAGATTGTTCGGCGGAATCAGCACCGTTCCCGGCGCCACGAATACCGTGGAGCGCACGTAGTCGTGCGTGTTGGCGTTGAAGATCGGGCGGCGCAGCGCGGCGTAACGGAAGCCGTAGTCGGTGCGCTCGACCTGCAGGCGCGGGGCCTTGTCGGTGGATGGGCGCAACCAGTTCTTCCCGGTCGCTTCGGCGCCGCCGACGCGTGCCGGCACGAAGTCGGACGAATGCAGGCTGGAGCTGTGCGCGGAGTCGATCGCGCCTTCGAGGATTTGCGCCCAATTGCACGGCAGCAGTGCCTTGGCAATGCTCACGCGGGTGTCGGCAGTCGGCGCCCAGGCCGGCGGCACGAATTCGGGGATGGCGTCCTGCGGGCCCATATACGCCCACACCATGCCTCCCCATTCCTGCACCGGGTAGGCCTTGTGCTTGACCTTGTCGGTCATGCAGCTCGCAGCCGGCTCGGACACCATTTCAAGCACGTTGCCCGAGACGTCGAACTTCCAGCCGTGATACAGGCAGCGCAGGCCGGAGTCTTCATTGCGGCCGTAGACGAGCGATGCGCGGCGGTGCGGGCAGTACTCGTCCAGCACGCCAACGCTGCCTTCCGAATCCCGGAATACGACGAGGTCCTCGCCAAATACGCGCGCTTTGACAGGCGCGCCATCCGGCTCGCTGACTTCTTCGATGAGGCAAACCGGCGTCCAGTGCCGGCGCATCAGTTGTCCCATCGGGGCATCGGCTTCAACGCGGCACAGCAATTCGTTTTCTTCGTGGGTCAGCATGTAATGTCTCCCGGCGACAGGTCGCCTTCATCAACAGGTGTTGCTCAACTATATTAGAGATCTAGTTAAATTGGCAAGAACCTTTCGGGACATCCGGGAAAGTACGTATGGCCGGAATTGCCGCTGGCAGAACACCAGGATTTAATGTGCGAGACGAATCACCGTTGATCAGAGGCTCGGGATCCCCATTGCGATTTCCCTGCTACGCATCGCGGCGATTGCGGTGTTTGGCGTGTTTCGGGACACGCGACGGCATTGCGGAGCGCGAATGCGCTGCGGCTTCGCTCTGCGACAGCGTGCGTTAGATATGCTTGATCACCGGTTCCGAGTGCCATTCGGCCCCACGGCGATACCAGTGATTCAGGCGGATCTCGCCGCAGAAATGCAGCATCAGCGTTTCCAGCGGCGGGGCCGGGTCGAACTCGAAGCGCACGGCGTGCAGTTCTTCCTCGGTCGGTACCAGGTCCGGGCGGAAACAGCGCAGGTACTCCATCAGCACCAGCGAGTGCTTCTGTTCCTCGAAGCCAGATGCTCATGAACGCCGAAATGGCGGTTGTCGAGTAGGAACATCTCCGTGGCGGGCGGGGCCGACCATTCGGTGATGGCATTCATGCGGATGGCCTTCGCCTGGTCGCCAGTAAGCAGGCTGGCGTCGAAGGTATCCAGGGGATGTCCTTGTCCATATGCCAGCGGACCGCCTCCAACGATTTGGACAGTTCGGGGTGGAGCATCGGTTCAGGCATCCTTCCAGAGCAACGGCCGCGGCGCGAAACCGAGTTTTTCCCTTCGCTGCGCGATTCGAGGCACCACTCAGGTGGGTGTGGTAGTACACCGCTTCTTCGCCAGCGGCCTCGCGGGCAACTGCGACGCTTACGCTGGCGGGGGCGGGCGCATCGACCCAGCGAGCGAATGCAGGCATCCACGTGGCGACCGGAAGCGGATCGTCATCGACCACGTTGTATACGCCGGCTTCGGCCGTCAGTGACGCTACTGTTGCCGCCACGGCATCGTCGAGGTGGACGAACGACCAGACCGCGTTGCCGTCGCCGATGATCGCCATCCCGCCTTTTCGCGCCCGCTCCGCAATGGCGCCGTCGAGCCTGTACGAGGTACCGGGACCGTAGAAGAAGCCGTAGCGCAGGACTACGCCTTCCAGCGCGATCGAGCCCGTGACGCGATTTTCGTAGGCGCCAATGACCCGCGCACTATCACCAATCTGGCCGGGCGCGTCGTAGCGGAGCGCGGCTGTCTCGTCGGCCAGCGAGCCCTGCGGGGCTTCGAGGTAGAAGCCACGTGATTGCAAGACGTAGCGTTTGACGCCCAGCGCCTTGGCAGCGGACAGCAGATTGGCGCCGCCTTCGCGATGCAGGCGCGTATCGTTGGGCATAGACTTGACGATGTCGGCAGGATTCGCCGGAAGCTACGTGAGTTGGTCGATGACCACATCGGGCGACGCCGTCGCGATGGCATCCTTCACGGACTCCGCATGAAAGGCGTCCGCCAGGGTCACGCGGGCGCCAAGCGCGCGAAGCTTGGCGTCACCCGCGCCGGCGCGAGTCATCCCCGTTACCTTATGACCCTGCGCGCAGAGCACGCGCACCAGCGGCAGTCCAACGGCGCCGGTGGCGCCTGCAACGAAAATCTTCACGATTCCTCCTAAGACTGCGTGGCGACGCAGTGCAGCGGTGATTTAACGATATGGCTCGGCGCAACGTGACGCGCCAGCCGGTGAACGGCATCGTGTCCGTTCACTGGTCGTTAAAAAAGTACCAAAAACCGGAAGAAATGGCGTACCAGCTGGCCCAAGACCTGCCGGCGCTTTCGCATCAGCTCAACTTGCGGATCAGCTGATGCAAGCGATCGCAGGCCGCTGGAATCTGTTGTTCGATCGCCGGCGCAACGCCAAGCAGCAGCCCCGAGCGCTGCGTGGACTCGGAGCAGTACCAGATCGATAGCGGCGCGGGCGCGATCCCGTAGGCATAGGACTCCCGTGCGATCCGCTTGTCGTCGGCGCCATCGGCGAGCCGAACCACCACTGCCAGACCAGCCGGATAGGCGTCGAATCCCCTGGACTCGAGCGCGGTCATCAGTGCCTGGCTGCGGCCCGCGTAGATGCGTTTCATGCGACGCAAGTGCCGCATGTAATGCCCGTCACGCATGAACTCGGCCATTGCCATCTGTACTGCCGGCCCCGGCGCGGAAGACAGGCACGCTGCCGCTTCATCGAAGCGGGGTACCAGGGCGGGGGGCACCACCACAAATCCCAGTCGCAGCGTTGGGCTGATGGTCTTGCTGAACGTCCCGATGTGAATGACACGCCCCGCTCGATCCTGCGACGCCAGCGCTGGCGCCGCGCGGCGTTTCAGCTGCAGCTCGCCCAGATAGTCGTCTTCGATAATCCATGCCTGCGCCCGGGCCGCCCACTCCAGCAGTTGCCGCCGGCGCGCGAGCGACAAGGTCGGACCCAACGGCGCCTGTTGTCCCGCGGTGACCAGCGCCAACGCGGCATCCGGTGCATGCGTTTCGCCGAAGCCGACGTCAATGCCTTCTTCGTCGACGGGAATCGGAACCGTCGTGATCTGGCCAATTTCCAGGGCCTTGCGACTCAGCAAATATCCGGGATTCTCGACCCATGCCTTGCGGCCTTGGGCCTGAAGCACGAGTAGCGCGATACCGAGCGCCCCCGAGAATCCTGCCGTGATGTAGATCTGCGAGGGCTGGCACTCAATGCCGCGTGACAAGGCCAAATGCGCGGCGATTTCCCGGCGGAATTCATGTTCGCCGCGCGGGTCCGGGTAGGATGCGGGCGCTTCAACTTCATCGCGTGCCGCCCGGGCGCGCAGACGTGCAAACAACGTGTTTGGAAAACAGTCCGATGCGGGCACGCCCATCTGGAACACCGCAGGGCCGGGCAGGAAGTGCTGGTATAGCGCCGACTGCAAATCCGTCTCTATCGATCGCGCCCGTTCCGCGATGGGGCTCACGGTGGGTGTGTGCTCGGAGACCCTGGTCCCGCCCGCGCGCGACGAGACAATCAACTGCGCATCGGTCAGCCGCTCATAGGCGGTCTTGACGGTGCCGCGCGCCACACCAAGCTGCGCGGCAAGATCCACCCACGACGGCAGCCTGGCGCCTGGGGCCAGTACACCACTCTCGATGACGCCAGTAATCGCCAGGCGTATCTGTTCCGCAAGTGCTGTCTTGGAACCACGGTCGAGCTTCAGATCCAGAATATTTGTCATGGTGGGTGGTGCATCAAGTTTTCGCGTTCTTGGTCCTTTTTCGTGGACCATAGCCGATGCATGATTCTAGCCACCAAGGAGCTGATCATGAAAATTTCACGAACCTTACTTTCTGTTGTTGCCGCTGGCAGCCTGGCCATGTCCGGGGTTGCCGCGGCGCACGGCGCCGCTGACCATGGCGCTGGCGATATCGTCAAGCCGAACTTCTCGCACGCAATTCCAAACATTCCGGGCAAATCGGTGATCGCCGTGGAAGTCACTTACCCGCCCGGGGGCGCTTCGTTGCCTCACACCCACGCGAAGTCGGCGTTCATCTATGCGTACGTAGTCTCAGGCAGCGTCGCCAGCAAGGTGAACGACGAGCCGGAACGCGTCTACAAGGCCGGGGAGGCATTCTTCGAGGAGCCCGGCTCGCGCCACCCGGTCAGCCGCAATGCGAGCAAGACCAAGCCGGCAAAACTGCTGGCCGTGTTTGTCGTCGATTCGAACGACACAGCACTGACAACCAACGACCAGTAAGGAGCTTGAAAATGAGATTGGACTACGCCAAGGCATCGCCGGGCGGCGTGAAGGCATTTGGGGGGGTATATGGCTATGTCAGGCAGTCGGGCCTGGAAGACGTCCTCGTCGAACTGGTCTATCTGCGCGTCAGCCAGATCAACGGGTGCGCCTTTTGCCTCGACATGCATACCCGCGACCTGATCAAGAAGGGCGTCACGCCCGCGAAACTGGCGCTTGTGCAAGCCTGGCATGAAGCGGGTGCGTTGTTCAGCGATCGCGAGCGCGCCGCTCTGGCGTGGGCGGAGTCGGTCACCCGCGTGGCCGACACCCATGTACCCGACGAGGACTTCCAGCTTGCCGCGACGACGTTCAGCGAGAAGGAGCTAGCGGACCTTACGATGGCCATCAGCCTGATGAATGCCTACAACCGGCTTGCCATCAGCTTCCGCCGGCCCCCCGACTCCGCCGTGGCTGCGGAACGCTGAAGCGGTCGCCTCGTGGAATCGAGCGGAAGCGGTCAAAAGAACGCGCCTGTCCGGCGCGCTTTTCCTAAACTTGTTGCTGCGGCCGGCCTTAGCGTGCCATTAGCAGCAGCGCCGCATCGGTCAGCATGCCCACCGTCCCATCGTCGACGTCCCAGCTCTTCATCATTTCCGCGATTGACTTGGGTACTTGGTCGCGATCGCGGTGCATGGCCGTCCTGACGCGAATTGCCGACGACTCCCCATCTGAGCGAAAACCCCGTGAAGAAGCCGTACAACCGGGCCCAGAGGCTCCGGGATTGGTTAAGGTCTGGATTCGCGCTCGGCGAGCATATCGATCGGTCTGTCGCCTCGTGGAAAACGATAGACCGTAGCAACTTAAGGTGTCCGCGGTTCGTGGGTAAGATCAGTTAGCCTGAAATACGTTCGAGAAGGGCCACCCACGGTGGCATGGCGACGGCGATCTTGCCGGAAAAGCGCCTCCCCGTTGCTAACAGTTAGCAGCTATACAGCTGCGCTTTTCGACGAAACTGCACTTATGCTAATCAGGCAACGCCGGGTGACCCGTTGGTCAGCAGTACCCTTCAATGATCTCGAACAATCGTTGGCACGATTTGGCAAGGTGTTGTTCGGGCGCGGTCGCAACCCCGAGCAAAAGGCCTGGCACCGTCCACGATGGATTTGCGAACCACGCGGACAAGGGTGATGGCGCGATGCCCGCAGTCATTGCCTCGCGAACGATTCGCACATCGGGGGCGCCCTCTGGGAGGCGAAGAAGCACGGCGAGGCCCGCATTTACCCATTGCGCGTTTCGGCTACACAACTCCGCTGTCAGAGCATCGCGCTGCGAGGAATAAAGACGCTTGAGCCGGCGCACACGTCGGATGTAGTGGCCCTCCCGCATAAACTCCGCAGTGGCGACTTGAATGACCGGTGACGGCGCGGGAGCGAGTGTCGCGGCCACCTCCGCGAATGCATTGACGAGGTCGGCCGGGACAACAACGAAGCCAAGCCGAAGAGCAGGGCTAACAGTCTTGCTGAAGGAGCCGATGTGGATGACGTGCTTGCCTTCGCCAAAAGATGCCATGGCGGGCGCCGGCCTGCCTTCCAACTGTAGTTCTCCAAGGTAGTCATCTTCAATGACCCACGCATCGTTTGAAGCCGCCCACTCAAGCAGTTGAAGGCGCCGTCTCAACGACAAGGTCGAGCCTAGAGGCGCTTGCTGACCAGGAGTTAAGACCGCTAACGCGGCGTCCGGCGCTGTCTTGATGCCGTAGTCGACGTTGATACCGTCTGCGTCTACCGGGATCGGCACGATATTCAAGCGAGCCAGTTCCAGCCCCTTACGGGTGAGCATGAAACCGGGCTCCTCCATCCAGACCTTCTGGCCTTCCAGACCTAGCACCCGAAGTGTCAAGCCTAAGCCAGCGCTGTATCCGGACGTCACGAAAACCTGCTCCGGATGACAGTGGAAGTTTCGCGCGATGGAGAGATTGCCTGCGATCTCTCTGCGCAGGTCGAATTCGCCTCTCGGATCAGGATAGAGCAGCGACGACAGGCCGGCCGTTTTTAGCAGGTTTGTATGGACCGGAGACATGGGTAACAGGTGTGCGGGGACATGGGTAACACTTCGGGCGAGTGATTCGCCTGGAGCCGTTCATGCCCTGGAACCCGAGAAACACCATGAACCTGCGTCTGGAATTCGTGAATCTGGCCCTGCAGGACGGCGCCAACCGGCGTGAACTATGCCGGCGTTTCGGCATCAGCCCGAAGACCGGCTACAAGTGGCTTGCCCGGCATGCACAGGATGACGGCGCCACGGCGTTGGCGGACCGCTCGCGCCGGCCCCTGCAGAGTCCGGCGCGCACCATACCCAC
>NZ_MCNV01000031.1 GCF_001718195.1 Paraburkholderia nodosa | reverse complement strand
GGCGATCACCTCGGGCGCGAACATGAACTTCGACCGCATGCGCTTCGTGGCCGAGCGTGCCGAGGTGGGCGAGGCGCGCGAAGCGGTGTTCGCGGTGACGATCCCCGAGGAGCGCGGCAGCTTCAAGCGCTTCTGCGAGCTGGTCGGCACGCGCAGCGTGACCGAGTTCAACTACCGCATCGACGACGCCGAGCGCGCGCACATCTTCGTGGGCGTGCAGATCCGCAACCGCGGCGAGTCGCAGCAGATCGCGAAGACCTTCGTCGATCACGGCTTTCCGAGCGTCGATCTCACGGGCGACGAACTGTCGAAGCAGCACATCCGCTACATGGTGGGCGGACGCTCGCCGCTCGCGCACGACGAACGCCTGTTCCGCTTCGAGTTTCCGGAGCGCCCGGGCGCGCTCATGCGTTTCCTTTCGTCGATGGCGCCGAACTGGAACATCAGCCTGTTCCACTACCGCAACCAGGGCGCCGACTACAGCTCGATTCTGGTGGGCATCCAGGTGCCCGCCGCCGAAGACGCCGAGTTCCGCCGTTTCCTCGCCACGCTCGGCTATCCGCACTGGGAAGAGACGCAAAACCCGGCGTATCGGTTGTTCCTCGCGTAACGAGCGGCCATCGTGTCCGTATCGCTTTCCGACAAGCTCGTCGTCGCCATTTCGTCGCGTGCGCTCTTCGATTTCGAGGAGGAAAACCACGTGTTCGAGGCGGGCGACCTGCGAGCCTACGAGGCGCTCCAGCGCGAGCGCCTGAACGTGCCCGCGCGGCCAGGCGTGGCGTTCGCGCTGATCCGCAAGCTGCTCGCGCTCAATGACGGCGCACATCACGTGGAAGTGGTGATCCTCTCGCGCAGCGATCCCATCAGCGGTCTGCGCGCGTTCAGTTCGTGCCGCGAGCACGGGCTCGACATTCAGCGCGGCGTGTTCACGCGCGGGCGCGAGCCCTGGCATTACCTCAAGCCGCTCAACGCGTCGCTGTTTCTCTCCGCGAATCCGGCCGATGTGAAGAGCGCGCTCGACGCTGGATTCCCCGCTGCACGCGTCTTTCCAGAATCGGCGACAATGGCGGAACGCAACGCGCACGAGATTCGCATTGCCTTCGACGGCGATGCGGTGCTGTTTTCCGACGAAGCCGAGCAGATTTTCCAGAGCAAGGGGCTTTCCGCCTTCGTGAGCCACGAGCGCGACAACCGCGAACTGCCGCTCGCGCAAGGCCCGTTGCAGCCGCTGCTCGCAGCGCTGAACCGTCTGCAGAAGCTCGCCGACGCGAACGCGCAAATGCGCATCCGCACCGCCCTCGTCACCGCACGTTCGGCGCCCGCGCACGAGCGCGCGATCCGTACGCTGATGGCCTGGAACATCGAGATCGACGAAGCGATGTTCCTTGGCGGACTCGACAAAGGCCCGTTCCTGCGCGAGTTCGAACCCGATTTTTTCTTCGACGACCAGATCCGCCATTGCGAATCCGCGCGCTCGGTCACGGCCACCGGGCACGTGGCAAGCGGCGTGACCAATCTCGCAACCGAAGCCAACGCATCATGACTCCCGATCAATCTCCGCTCGGCAAGGCCTCCACCTACACCGAGCAATACGACGCTTCGCTCCTCTTCCCGATCCCGCGCGCGGGCGCGCGCGAGCAGATCGGCATTGGCGCGCAACTGCCCTTCTTCGGCAGCGATATCTGGAACGCCTACGAGCTTTCGTGGCTCAACGCGCGCGGCAAGCCGCAGATCGCGATCGCCACGTTCTTCATTCCCGCCGACTCGCCGAACATCATCGAATCGAAGTCGTTCAAGCTCTATCTGGGCTCGTTCGCGCAAACGCCGTTCGAATCCGCCGAGGTGGTGCGCGAGACGATCAAGCGCGATGTGACGGCGGCCTGCGGCGCGTCGGTATCGGTGCGGCTCGAGCAGCCGGGCGCGTTCGGCAAGATCCCGTTCGAGGAATTCGAAGGGCTCTCGCTCGATCGCCTCGATCTCGACACGGAAATCTATCACCCGGAGCCGACGCTGCTCAAGGCGGCCTTCGACGAAGCCCCGGTAGAAGAAACGCTGATCTCGAACCTGCTCAAGTCGAACTGCCCGGTGACGGGCCAGCCCGACTGGGGCAGCGTGCAGATCCACTACGTCGGGCCGCAGATCGATCAGGCGGGCCTGTTGCGCTACATCATCTCGTACCGCAATCACACGGGCTTTCACGAGCAGTGCGCCGAGCGCATCTTCATGGACATCCTGCGCGAGTGCAAACCGGACCGGCTCGCTGTCTACGCGCGCTACACGCGGCGCGGCGGCCTCGACATCAATCCGTTTCGCACCAACTTCAACATGCCGATGCCGGATAACGCGCGGCTCGCTCGCCAGTAAGCCGAAGAAACGCAGACAATCAAAGGAAAACGCGCCGCAAAGACGGCGCGTTTTTCATTGGCGTGGCGATGCGACGGCGCTTCAATGCGGCAGCTCGGCCGCCCCCATGCGCCGCGCAATCACGGCGGTGCGCTGCGCGAGATAGGCCGAGTTGCGATGCTCGTCGAAGTACCTGGGACGCGGCAGCATCACCGCGAGCCGCGCCGACTGCCACGGCGTGAGCTTCGCGGCGCTCGTGCGGTAGTAGTAGCGCGCGGCGGCTTGCGCACCGTACACGCCATTGCCCCACTCCACCGAATTCAGATAGATCTCGAAGATGCGTTCCTTGTCGAGCAGCGTCTGCAGCATCCACGTGATGATGAACTCCTGGCCCTTGCGGATGTAGCTCTGCTCGCGCGAGAGGAACAGGTTGCGCGCGAGCTGCTGCGTGATGGTCGAGCCGCCGCGCACGATATGGCCGCGCTGCTTGTTCCTTTCCCAAGCCTGGAGGATGGCGTCGGTTTCGTAGCCGTTGTTGTTGACGAAGTTCGCGTCCTCGGACGCGATGATCGCGCGCTTCAGGTTGCGCGAGATCTGTTCGTACGGGACCCATTCGTGCTGGATCGAGAGACCGGGGCGGTCGGTGGAAAGACGCGCGGCGTCGGTGCGCATGAACGCCGTGGTTTGCGGATCGACGAAGTTCCAGAGCGCGATTTGCGCGAAGTAGAAGAGTTGCGTGGCGATCCACGCAATCGCGCACACCGAGACGACCCAGGTCAGCCAGCGCAGCGCGCCAGGACGTTTGCGCGACTGCGCGCGCCGCCCGCTGCCGCTCGCGACCGCCGCGGCCTGCGCACCGATGGCTTGCCTGCGCATGGCGTCGTCTCCGTTTTGTGCGAGAGGCGCCGGGCGTTACGCGGCCTGCGCGGCGAGCTGCGCGCGCAACGCCGCCAGCACCGGCGCGCCCTCGGGCCGCACGCCGCGCCACACGAAGAACGACTCGGCGGCCTGCTCGACCAGCATGCCAAGGCCGTCGGCCGCGCGCGCGCCGAGTGCCTGCGCGTGGCGCATGAACACGGTGGGCTGCGCGCCGTACATCATGTCGTAGGCGAGCGTACCGGTGCCGAACGCGCGCTCGTCACACTCGGGCAACGCCGCATCGAGGCTGCCCGCCGTCGCGTTCACGATCACGTCGTAAGGCTTGGGATCGACGTCTTGAGGACCGCCACCGCTGAGAATGCAGCCGAACTCGCCCGCCGCGCCTGCGAACTGTTCGATGAGCGCGTGCGCCTTGGGCGCCGTGCGGTTCACGATGGTGATCTCGCGGGGCCGGCGCTCGAGCATCGGCAGCACGACGCCGCGCGCCGCGCCGCCCGCGCCGAGCAGCAGCACGCGCGCGCCTTCGAGCGCAACGCCGAGGTTCACCTCGATGTCGCGCACGAGGCCGAAGCCGTCGGTGTTGTCGCCGAAGATGCCGTCCGCATCGAAGCGCAGCGTGTTCACCGCGCCCGCCGCCGCCGCTCGCGGCGAGAGCTTGTGCGCAAGCGCGTGCGCTTCCAGCTTGAACGGCACGGTCACGTTCAGGCCGCGCCCGCCAGCCGCGTGAAAGGCCTGCACGTGCTGGACGAAGCCGTCGAGCGGCGCGAGCAGGCGGTCGTATTCAACGCGCTCGCCCGTTTGCAGCGCGAACTGCGCGTGGATGTACGGCGACTTGCTGTGCGCCACCGGATTGCCGACTACGGCGTAGCGGTCGGCGTGCACAACAGGCTTCGACTCCTTGACGCTCATTCGCGCGGCTCCGTGGCGTGCTGTTCGCTCGATTGCTCTTCTGCCGCGGGCGCATCGCTTGCCGCCTCGCCGTCGGCGTCGCCCGCTTCTGCGACAGCTTCTGCTTCGCTTTGCGCGGACTCGTCGGCGGCTTCGATCAGCTCTTCGTCTTCGCCCGCATCCTCTTCGGCCTGCTCGCCGCTCGTCACGACGGGCGCATCGAGCACGCGCAGCATGCGCACCGAAGCCTCGATGGTCAGCTCGTCGATCGACAGCACTTCCATCATCAGGCGCGTGCCGCGCGCGTGCACGCCGAGTGCAGGCACGTGCATGAGCAGCGGCACTTCTTCGAAGCGCACCAGGTCGTCCTTCACCACGCTCGCCGGGAACTCGCGGCGCGGCTCGCGCCCAGCTTCACCGCGCATTTCCTGCTGCAACCAGCGCAGGCACCAGAAGTACTCCATGCGGCGCTGATGGTCGGCGTAAGCGGTGTAAGTCTCGTCGAAGCCCTGCACGACGGCGAACAGATCGGCGTCCTTGGGCTTGAACGGCGCGACGAGCTTGGCGGCCACGCCGTGCTCCACACAGGCGAGCAGCTGCCAGTGGTTCACGAGGTCCACGTAGCGGCGCAGCGGCGAGGTGCTCCACGCATACTGCGCGACGCCGAGGCCTTCGTGCGGCGCGGCGTTGGTCTGCATGCGCGTGCGCTTGGGGCCGGTCGGCGCGCCGAACGCGCGCTGCGAGCGATAGATGCCCGGCACGCCATGGTCGTGCAGGAAAGCGCCCCACGTGGAGTTCGCGAGAATCGCCAGCTCCGCGACGATCAGGTCGAGCGGCGAGCCGCGGCGGCGCGGCGAGATGGTGACATGCTCGCCTTCCACGTAGAAGTTGAAGTCGGTGTTGCGCTGGACCTCGCGGCGCAGGCCGTAACCGGCGCGCGCCTGCTGGCGCTTCTCGAACAGGGCCTGCGCGAACGGCCACAGCACGGCGATGTCGTCCTTGTGCGGATACTCGCCCGTGCCCGCGGCGAGCGTCGCTTCGGTGACGACTTCGTCGAGCGTGTTGTGACGCAGATTGCTCTTCACGAACACGCGCTCGGCGCGCGTTTCGGTCGCGACGATCTCCTGCGTCTCGCGGTTCACGATGCAGTAGAGCGAAAGCGCCGGGCGCAGACCGCCTTCCTTGAGCGTGAAGGCGTCGACGAAATCGTCGGGCAGCATCGTGATCTTGTCGCCGGGCATGTAGACCGTCGAAAGACGCGTACGCGCGATCGTATCCGCCGTGTCGCCGCGCTGGATGCCAAGTGCGGGCGCCGCGATGTGAATGCCGATGCGCACGCGCCCGTCGGCCAGATGCTCGATCGAGAATGCGTCGTCGATTTCGGTCGTGGTGACGTCGTCGATCGAGAACGCCTGCACGTGCTCGGCGGCATCGGGCAGATCCTCGGGCAGCGTGCCCACTTCGACCGGCGGGAAGCCGGTGCCGTGCGGGAAAAAGTCCGCGAGGAAGCGTGCCTCGTGCAGCGCGCGCGGCGAAGCGATGCCGCCGTTTTCGAGCATGAGACGCGCCATCGAAATGCCGCGCGCAGCGGCCGCCGCTTCGAGCGCCTTGTATTCGATCGAGTTCTTGTCCGGCTTCGTGAGGAGTCCGAGCGCCTTACCCTTGAACGCCTCGGGCAGTCCACCCGCCTTCAGCTCCTCCTCGTAGCCGGCCTGCACCAGCGCCTGCTGACGCTTGCGCTCGAGCGAGGCCAGCGCCATCTTGAGCTGCTCTTCGGGCGCGCGCTGATACTGGCCGCGCCCCTTGCGGCGAAAGTACACGGGCGAGCCATGCAGGCGCAGCACGAGCGCGGCGCGCTCGACCGGACCGTAGGTCTCGCCGAAGTACTCGCTCGCAAGCGCCGTGTACGCAAATTCGTCGGCAGGCGCGCATTCCCACAGGAAGTCGAGATCGATCTCCTGGGCGGCGGCGTCCGCCTGCTCCAGCAGTTCGCTCGCAGCCGGCTTCTCGAACTCGATCAGCACGTCTTTTGCGCGCACCTTGGCGCGCCGGCCGCCCGGCAGCTCGACCTGAAATGCATCGCCCTGGCGCGACAGCACGCTGCCGGCCTTGAAACTGCCCGATTCCTCAAAGAAAACGTTCACTCAATACTCTCGTTCAGACTTGCTTCGACCGCCGGCGCGGCGCGCGGGCGGTGCTGTATACATATAGGCGTTCGCACGCATCAAGCGGCGTCGCAGAAACGGATCACTTCGTCGACGTAATCTGCGAACTCGCTGATGCCATGATCGCTGCCTTCGATCAGGTGTGTGGGCACACCCGGATAGTGCGCGAGCATCTCGCGGTAATCGAGCACTTCGTCGCCGGTCGCGGCGATCAGATAGTAGCGCGCGGGTTGCGTCACCGACGTAACGGCCAGCGCGCGCAACTCGTCCAGGTGACGCGGTTCGACGACGATGCTGCCGCCGCCGTGCCAGAGCGGCTGCTCGCCGAGATACTTCGACAGATCGCGGTCAGGCACCACGGCGGGGTTCAGCAGCGCGGCGCGCCAGCCGTGCTTTTCCGCGAGATGCGTGGCGAAGTAGCCGCCAAGCGAACTGCCGATGAGCGTGACGCGCTCGCCCGGCTTCATTTGCCCGCCGATCTCCTGCTCGGCGAGCGCAATCGCCTCGCGCGGCGAAACCGGCAGCGTCGGGCACAGCCATTCGCCGCTGCGTCCCAGCTCGGCCATGCGCGCCGCCAGGAGGCGCGCCTTGAACGACTGGGGCGACGAGCGGAAGCCGTGCAGATAGACGATCACGCCGCGCTCCGTGCCGAGAGCGCATCGAGCAGCTTTTGATGCACGCCGCCGAAGCCGCCGTTGCTCATCACGAGCACCTGGTCGCCGGGGCGGGCGGCTGCGACGACCGCCTTCACGAGCGCTTCGAGATCGTGGAAAGCGCGGGCCTTCTCGCCGAGCGGCGCAAGCGCACCGGCAAGATCCCAGCCGAGCGCGTCCTTGCCGCTCGGTGCGCCGTAGCCGAACACGAGGTCGGCGTCGGCGAGACTGGCGGGCAGTTGCGCCTTCATCACGCCGAGCTTCATCGTGTTCGAGCGCGGCTCGAGCACGGCGAGGATGCGCGTGTTTTCGTGACCGACGCGCGTGCGCAGGCCGGCGATCGTCGTTTCGATGGCCGTGGGATGGTGCGCGAAATCGTCGTAGACGGTCACGCCGTCAATGCTGCCGCGCACTTCCATGCGGCGCTTCACGTTGCGGAACGTGGCGAGCGAGGCCGCGGCCTGAGCAGGCGGCACGCCCACGCTGCGCGCGGCGGCGATCGCCGCGAGCGCGTTCAGGCGGTTGTGTTCACCCTGGATCTGCCAGTCCACCACGCCTGCACGTTCGCTGTTGTGATAGACGGCGAAGCGCTCGTCCACGGCCACGCCGTCTTCCGCCGGCAGCGCCTGCCAGCCGCCATCCACGCCGAAGCGCTCCACGTCGCTCCATACGCCGCGCGTGAGCACGCGTTCGAGCGCGTCCGAACGGCCGTTCGTGACGATGCGGCCAACGCCCGGAATCGTGCGCACGAGATGATGGAACTGCGTTTCGATCGCCGCGAGATCGGGGAAGATGTCGGCGTGATCGAATTCGAGATTGTTGAGCAGCGCCGTGCGCGGACGGTAATGAACGAACTTCGAGCGCTTGTCGAAGAACGCCGTGTCGTACTCGTCGGCTTCGATCACGAAGAAGCTCGAATCGGTCAGGCGCGCCGACACGCCGAAGTTCAGCGGCACGCCGCCGATCAGGAAGCCGGGATTCAGGCCCGCGTCTTCGAGCAGCCACGTGAGCATCGAGCTCGTGGTGGTCTTGCCATGCGTGCCCGCCACCGCGAGCACCCACTTGTCGCGCAGCACGTGGTCGCCGAGCCACTGCGGACCCGACGTGTACGGCAAGCCGCGATTGAGGATCTCCTCCATCAGCGGGTTGCCGCGCGTGACCACGTTGCCGATCACGTAGAGATCGGGATTGAGTTCGGTCTGGCTCGCGTCGTAACCCTCGATGAGGCGGATGCCCTGCGCTTCGAGCTGGGTGCTCATCGGCGGGTACACGCCGGCGTCGCAGCCGGTCACCGTGTGGCCCGCGCTGCGCGCGAGCACCGCGAGTCCGCCCATGAACGTGCCGCAGATGCCGAGGATATGGATGTGCATAAGCCTGTCGCGCCGCGCGGGCGTCGTGAACGCGTTGATCGGATTGATCAGGTTGAAAAGGACGGAGAAGCTGGAACGTCGGCAGTCCTGCGCCGCCGCAGCAAAGAACGGGTATTGTACCCGAGGCCCTGAGCCCTATTGGCTCGACCTCGGTCCCCGCAGCGACGGAAAATCCCTGCGCACCCGGCAGCGGGCGCGGCGCAGTGGCTGCGTGCAGGAGCCAGGGCGATCTCTAGTATCATTAAAAGATGGTTCGCAGATCACATTTCGATCCCCAGCGCGTGCGCGAGGAAATCGCCATCGCGGCAGCAAGGATGATCGCCGAGGACGGCCTCGACTACGCCACCGCCAAACGCAAGGCTGCCCGGCAGGTGGTGGGGGAAACGCGCATCGAAGGCACCTGGTTGCCCGACAATGATCAGATCGAGGAAGAGATCCGCGAATATCAGGCCCTCTTTCAAAGCGACAGCCAGCCTGCGGTGCTGCGCCGCCTGCGCGAGATCGCGCTCGAATGGATGCAGCGGCTCGATGCGTTCAATCCGTTTCTGACCGGTGCGGTGCTCAATGGCACGGCGGGCGAGCACTCCGACATCCATCTGCAGATTTTCTGTGACAACGCGAAGGATGTCGCGATCTGGCTCCTGAATGCGAACGTGCAGTACGACGTGTCGGAGACGCGCCATTTCGCGGCGCGCGGCCTCGTGGAAACTCTCAGCTTCATGTGGCGCCCGTCACGCGCCGAGGAGCCGGTGGGCATCCACGTTGCGCTCTACAATACGGACGACTTGCGCGGCGCCGTGCGCGCCGACGCGCGTGGCAGGCTGCCGCGCGCCAATGCGCAGGCCCTCCAGGCGCTGATCGACGAGAGCGGCGCCACTTCTTCCACAACCTGATAACGGCAGCGATGAATACGAAGCGGATTCTGGCCGGCGTGGCAGTGGCGGCAATCGCCGCAGGCGGCGGCCTACTGGCTGGGCACTGGGCAACGAGCGGCAGCGCCGACGCGGCCGACGCGACCTCGGTAAGCGCGGCGTCGGCGAGCGGCAAGCAGAATGCGCTCACCGAGCTTTGGTCGGCGGCAGTCACGAACCCGGACGGCAAGGCGCAATCGCTCGCCATCTACAAGGGCCGGCCGATCGTGGTCAACTTCTGGGCTTCCTGGTGCGGCCCGTGTGTGGAGGAAATGCCGGAGCTTTCCGCGCTCCAGCGCGAGTACGCGAAGAAGGGAATTCAGTTCGTCGGCGTCGGCGTGGATTCGGCCGCGAACATCAAGACGTTCCTCAAGAAGGTGCCCGTCGATTACCCGATCTACATCGCCGGTTTCGGCGGCGCGGATGTCGCACGCGCATTCGGCAACAGCGCGGGCGGCTTACCTTACACGGTCGTAATCGACGCGAACGGCGCCGTTCGTGCGACAAAATTAGGGCAAATCAAGCCGGACGAGCTTCGGCGCACCCTCGACGCGCTTTGACGCAGCAGATCGTCTGACAAGATCTTAGGCGCCGTAAACGGGCTTTTGCCGTGAAAATCCTGTCATTTGACCGAAGATCGACCCAAACCCTCGCCGCAGCGCGTAGTCGGGGCCATATCCCTTTATCGGAAAACTAGACAAATTTCTCTAATCGGCGCTAAAGTTCGCGCAATTCCACGGAAAAAGAAGCGACCATGACGCGACTGCTGGTTCTGCACGGCCCCAACCTCAATCTTCTCGGCACCCGGGAACCGGAGGTGTATGGGCGCGTGACGCTGCCGCAGATCGATCAAGCGCTCTCGGACCGTGCAGGGGACGCCGGCGTCGAACTCGCGACCTTCCAGAGCAATCACGAAGGCGCACTGGTCGACCGCATTCAGTCGGCTCGCACCGAGCAGACCGACTTCATCCTGATCAACCCGGCCGCGTATACGCATACGAGCGTGGCGATCCGGGATGCGCTGGCAGGCGTCGGCATCCCGTTCGTCGAGATTCACTTGTCGAACGTGCATCGCCGCGAGTCCTTCCGGCACCATTCGTATTTTTCCGACCAGGCCGAAGGTGTGATTTGCGGCCTCGGCTGGAAGGGTTATCTCTACGCGCTCGAATACGCGCTCGACCGGCTCGCTGCCCGGTCGGCGGCCTGATTCCTGCGTCGGATGACCGTCAATACCTGAACAACAACCCGTGTCGGGACGCGCGCGCCCCGGCACTTCACGTATTCAAAGTAAAAGGGGCTGCACCATGGATCTACGTAAGCTGAAGACTCTGATCGACCTCGTCTCCGAATCGGGCATCTCGGAGCTCGAAGTGACCGAGGGTGAAGGCAAGGTGCGCATCGTCAAGAACGCGCCGCCCGTTTACGTGCAGCCTGGCCCCGCGCAATACGCGGCGCCGGCCATGGGTGCCCCGCTCGCAGCGCCCGCCCATGTGGGCGAAGCTGCCGCTGCGGCTCCCGCCGCGCCCCCCGTGCCGCAAGGCCACGTCGTGACCTCGCCGATGGTGGGCACGTTCTACCGCGCGCCGTCGCCGGGCGCCGACCCGTTCGTCCAGGTTGGCGACACGGTCAAGGAAGGCCAGACGCTTTGCATCATCGAAGCGATGAAGCTGCTCAACGAGATCGAGTCGGACACGGCCGGCGTGGTCAAGGAAATCCTCGTCGAGAACGGTCAGGCAGTCGAATACGGCCAGCCGCTCTACGTGATCGCCTAAGCTTTTCTGCGCGCGGCGGCGGCCTTCTTTTTTGGCCGCCGCCGCGTTTGTCGCGTTTGGCGCCCCATGACGGCGACGCACGCGACCGATCCTCTGAGGCGTACGCACATACGACTTGCGACGCCCTTTGATGAGTCGAATACCCACCATGTTTGAAAAAATCCTCATTGCCAATCGTGGCGAAATCGCGCTCCGCATCCAGCGCGCATGCCGCGAACTCGGCGTCAAGACGGTCGTCGTCTATTCGGAAGCCGATAAGGAAGCCAAGTACGTGAAGCTCGCGGACGAGGCGGTCTGTATCGGCCCGGCGCCTTCGAACCTTTCCTATCTGAACATGCCGGCGCTGATCAGCGCGGCCGAAGTCACCGACGCAGAAGCGATCCACCCCGGTTACGGCTTCCTCTCCGAGAACGCCGATTTCGCCGAGCGTGTCGAGCAGTCGGGCTTCACGTTCATCGGCCCGCGCCCGGAAACGATCCGCATGATGGGCGACAAGGTCACGGCGAAGCAGACCATGATCAAGACCGGCGTGCCCTGCGTGCCGGGCTCGGAAGGCGCGCTGCCCGACGATCCGAAGGAAATCGTGAAGATCGCGCGCGCGATCGGCTACCCCGTCATCATCAAGGCGGCGGGCGGCGGCGGCGGGCGCGGCATGCGCGTCGTGCATACGGAAGCGGCGCTCGTGAACGCGGTCAACATGACCCGCGAGGAAGCCGGCCGTGCGTTCGGCAACCCGCAGGTCTACATGGAGAAGTACCTCGAGAACCCGCGTCACATCGAGATCCAGATTCTCGCGGACTCGTTCAAGAACGCCGTGTGGCTCGGCGAGCGCGACTGCTCCATGCAGCGCCGCCACCAGAAGGTGATCGAGGAAGCGCCGGCGCCGGGCATCGCGCGCCGCCTGCTCGATCGCATCGGCGATCGCTGCGCCGACGCCTGCAAGAAGATGGGCTACCTCGGTGCGGGCACGTTCGAGTTCCTGTATGAAAACGGCGAGTTCTACTTCATCGAGATGAACACGCGCGTGCAGGTCGAGCACCCGGTCACCGAGCTGATCACGGGCATCGACATCGTGCAGGAGCAGATCCGCATTGCTGCGGGCGAAAAGCTCTCGTTCCGCCAGCGCGACATCCAGTTGAAGGGTCACGCGATCGAGTGCCGTATCAACGCGGAAGATCCGTTCAAGTTCACGCCGTCGCCGGGCCGTCTCACGTCGTGGCACATGCCGGGTGGCCCTGGCGTGCGCGTCGACTCGCATGCCTACAATGGCTATTTCGTGCCGCCGAACTATGATTCGATGATCGGCAAGCTGATCACCTACGGCGCCACGCGCGAGCAGGCTATTCAGCGCATGCGCATCGCGCTCTCGGAAATGGTGGTCGAAGGCATCCAGACCAACATCCCGCTGCACCGCGAGCTGATGCTCGATGCGAAGTTCGTCGAGGGCGGCACGAGCATTCACTACCTCGAAAGCCGTCTGGCCGAACGTCAGGCAGTGAAGAAGGACGAAGCGTAACTCATGAGCTACCGGGAACTGATCGTCGAGCTCGAGCGTGACCGCGCGGAAGCACTTTCCGACGCGCTGATCGAGCTTGGCGCCCTCTCGGTGTCGGTGGAAGATGCCGACGCCGACACGCCCGACGAGCAGCCGCTCTTCGGCGAGCCGGGCTTAACGCCCGAGCGCACCGCGTGGCAGCATTCGCGCGTGATTGCGCTGATCGGCGCCGATCAGGATCCCGCCGTGCTGCTCATGGCCGCTTCGAACGAGCTGGGTCTCACGCAAACGCCGAAGTTCTCGCTGCGCGAAGTCGAGGAGCAGGACTGGGTGCGTCTGACGCAATCGCAGTTCGACCCGATCCAGATCGGCGAGCGCATCTGGGTCGTGCCGTCGTGGCACGATGCCCCGGACCCGAACGCGCTCGTGCTCGAGCTGGACCCGGGCCTCGCGTTCGGCACAGGCAGCCATCCCACCACGCGTCTGTGCATGGAATGGCTCGAACAGCACGTGCAGCCGGGCAATTCGCTGCTCGATTACGGCTGCGGATCGGGCATCCTCGCGATCCTCGCGAAGAAGTGCGGAGCGAATCCGGTGATCGGCATCGACATCGACCCGCAGGCGGTCGAGTCGGCGCGCCACAACAGCGAGCGCAATCGCGCGGCGGTCACCTACGGCCTGCCCGACGATTGCCCCGCCGGCGAGTTCGACATCGTCGTCGCCAATATTCTGTCGAATCCGCTCAAGCTGATGGCCTCGATGCTCTCGTCGCGCGTGAAGCCGGGTGGGCGCATCGCACTTTCGGGCATTCTCGCGCGCCAGGCCGAGGAAGTCGCGCAGGTGTACGCGCAGTGGATCGAGATCTCGGTCTGGCGCGAACACGAAGGCTGGGTCTGCCTCGCGGGCACGCGGCGCGCCTAGTCCCTTCCCGTTCCGATCGGGCTCGCACGAGCCTGATCGCGCCCCAAGCGGCAAGACCGAAGTCGTAGACTGCGGTGGATTGCCAGTAGAATGCGGGTATCACCAATCCTCCGGTCTACCCAGATCTTCGGCCCACATGCTTCTGGCAACGCGCTGCCCCTTCTGTGAAACCGTATTCCGCATCCAGCCAACGCAGCTCGCCGTGCGGCGAGGCCTCGTGCGTTGCGGACATTGTCAGGAAGCGTTCGACGCGTCGGGCAGTTTGTACGAGATGCCCGAAGGGGGCGACTTCACGCGCGCGGTGCCCCTTGCAGCCGAAATCGCGGCCAGCCTGACCTCGCCGCCATCGGAGCCCCCTTCGCGCTTTGCCGCGCAGCCCGCTTCGGAACCCGCCTCACAATTCGCATCGCAGTCTGCATCACAAGCCACATCGCAGCAGCCCGATGATCAGGCGTATCAACCCGCAGCAGCAACGCCATCGCAAGAGCTGCCCCCCACGCTGGGCGCCACACCCAATTTCACGAATCGCACGTGGGACCCGTGGGCGCCGCCGCAGGACAGCCAGCGCGATCCGCGCCTGAAATACGACGCCGACAAACTGCCTGGGGCAAGCGTTGCCCGCGGCGCCTCGCCTGAAATTACGCCCGGAGCCGAGTCGCGGGTCGCCTTCGACGACGAACCGACGCCTGGACGCGCTCCACAAGATGCGCCGCGAGCGCCGACGGCACCTGCAGCAGAACCGGTACCGCCCCCCCAGCAGCCCGCAGCCGCCGAACCCTTCCCGCCCGCCGCGCGCTGGACGCGCAGCGAGCCGAACCTGGGCACGAGCGGCCCGAAAGAGCCGACCTTTTCGGCCAACGAAGCATCGGCTGCGGCTCGCATGAACGACCCCGAGCCCGCGCTCGGTCCCCGCACCCGCGAAGCCGCGCCAGAGCCCGCGTTCAGCGCGCTCTCGCCCAACGACGGCGCCTCACCCTTCGCCGTCACCCGCGAAGCGCCCGCCCGCCCGCGCGGTTCGCGCGGCCTCGTCTGGCGCATTCTCGGCACGCTCATCGCCATCCTGCTGTTTGCGCTGCTCGTCGTGCAGCTCGCGTGGTGGCAGCGTGAAACGGTCATGGTCTACTGGCCCGACTCGCAGTCGCTCTATCAGCAGGCGTGCGAGCAGCTTGGCTGCCGCGTGCTGCCGCCGCGCGACATCGACGGTCTGCTGGTCGAGCCGTCCGATCTGCGCCAGGTCGACAACGAGCCGCATCACCTCGAACTGAAGGTGCCGCTGCGCAACCGCTTCAACGTGGCGCTCGCATACCCCGCCATCGAGCTGTCGCTGCTCGACCGGCAGAACAACATCGTCGTGCGGCGCGTGCTGTGGCCGCAGGACTACGTCACGCCCGGCACGTCCATCGAAGCCGGTTTGCCCGCACGCACCACGCAGACCATGATCGTGCGGCTCGACACGGGCGACGTGGTGGCGTCGAACTTCCGCATCGAGATTTTCTACCCCTGATTTTCCGTCTGTACGCGGGTGCACTGGCGTGCCCCGCGCATTTCCCGGCGTCCCGTATCGCGCGGGTGCGCCATTCACCACACCATGCATTCCCGGAGAGCACATCATGAGTCAAGTCACGCTAGGCGGTAACCCGATCGACGTCGCCGGCACGTTCCCGAGCGTCGGCCAGAAGGCCCCGGCGTTCTCGCTCGTCGGCAAGGATCTGAAGCCTGTCTCGCTCGCCGATTTCGCCGGCAAGCGCAAGGTGCTGAACATCGTGCCGAGCCTCGACACGCCGACCTGCGCCACCTCCACGCGCAAATTCAACGAAGCCGCCGCCGGCCTGAGCAACACGGCTGTCGTCGTGATCTCGGGCGACCTGCCGTTCGCCGCCGCGCGCTTCTGCACGACCGAAGGCATCGCCAACGTCGTCACGGCTTCGACCTTCCGCGGCCATGAATTCGCGCAAGCCTATGGCGTGGACGTGACGAGCGGCCCGCTCACCGGTCTGACCGCGCGCGCCGTCGTCGTGCTCGACGAAAACGACAACGTCCTGCACGCCGAGCGCGTGAGCGAAATCAAGAACGAACCGAACTACGACGCCGCACTCGCCGCGCTGAAGTAATCCGGCGGCGGCGCACACGCGCCTCGCGCCTGCGCTTTCAGATCAATGCGCAGGCGACGCGCAGGCCGGTGCGCCGCCCCCTTCCCCTACCACGCCCTACAGGAATTTCCGCCTTGGCTACGCTGATCTGCGGCTCGCTCGCCTACGACAACATCATGACCTTCGAGGGTCGCTTTCGGGAGCACATCCTGCCCGAGCAGGTGCACATCCTGAACGTGAGCTTTCTCGTGCCGACGATGCGCCGCGAGTTCGGCGGCTGTGCCGGCAACATCGCGTACGCGCTCAATCTGCTCGGCGGCGACGCCCGCATCATGGCGACGCTCGGCGCCGCCGACGCGCGCCCGTACCTCGAACGCCTCGACACGCTCGGCCTCTCGAAGGCGCACGTGCGCGTGCTGGAGGATACGTGGTCCGCGCAGGCGATGATCACGACTGACCTCGAGAACAACCAGATCACCGCGTTCCACCCGGGCGCGATGATGCAATCGCATTTGAACCGCGCCGACGAAGCGCCCGGAATCAAGCTCGGCATCGTCGCGCCGGACGGCTTCGACGGCATGGTCCAGCACGTCGAGCAGTTCGCGAAGGCCGGCGTGCCGTTTATCTTCGATCCGGGCCAGGGCCTGCCGCTCTTCGACGGCGCTTCTTTGCGCCGCGCGATTGAACTTGCGACCTACGTAGCGGTCAACGACTACGAAGCCAATCTTGTCAGCCATCGCACCGGCTGGTCGTTCGACGAAATCGCCGGCCATGTCGACGCGCTGATCATCACGCGCGGCGAGCACGGCTCGCAGATCTACCACAGCGGCAAGATCGAGGAAATTCCTCCGGTCAAGGCCGCTCAGGTGCTCGATCCGACCGGCTGCGGCGACGCTTTCCGCGGCGGCCTGCTCTACGGCATCGAGAACGGCCTCGACTGGGCAACCACGGGGCGTCTCGCGAGCCTGATGGGCGCGCTCAAGATCGAGCATCTCGGTCCGCAAAACTATGCGCCTACGCGAGCGCAGATCAACGAACGGTTCAAGGAGGCATTCGGCTACGAACTGCCGAACTGAACGCGGGAGCCGCACACGAACGGCGCCCATTGGAGCTACGGGAATGAAAATAACAAGTCGTCTGATTGTTGCAGCCATGCTCGCGGGGTCGCTCGCGATGTCGGGCTGCGCCTATAACAGCAGTTCCGCCGATGTGTACACGGCCTCGCAGGCGCAGCGCGAGCAATCGGTGCGCATGGCCACGGTCGAAAGCGTGCGCGCGGTGAAGATCAGCTCCAACAACGGCCAGCCTAGCGGCCTTGGCGCGGTCGGTGGCGGCGCGCTCGGCGCGGTGGCCGGCAGCCGGATCGGCGGCGGCACGGGCTCGATCGTCACCGGCATCATCGGCGGCATTGCGGGCGCCGTGGCCGGCAACGCGGTCGAGAACGGCGTGGCCATGCGCGACGGCCTCGAGATCACCGTGCGCCTCGACAACGGCGACTACCGCGCCATCACGCAATCGGCGACCGGCGAAGTGTTCAACGCGGGCGAGCGCGTGCGACTGCTCTCGAGCGGCGGCGTGACGCGCGTCACCCACTAAAGCTTTCCCCTGTACCGCAGCGGCGCCTCGCGCCGGATGCGGAACCTCAGGCGCATGTGCTCCCCTGTGCATGCGCCTTTTTTCATGCCCGCGCGCGGCATGCAGGCGCCCTCTCCCCGACTATTACGAACTCCAGACGAAAAAAATCCCGCCGCGGACAACCCAGCGACGGGATCGGGATCGAGCCTGGCGCGCCATGCCGCCCGGCCCGGCCAACGAAGCGCGCGTACGATGCAGCCTGCGCGCTTCGTCTCGGACTGCTTACGGACGGCTGCCGGTCGGGAACGGCCATGCTGCGGCCGGATTCAGGGCAGTCTTGACCGTTGCTGCGGGCGCGGACGGTTGCGCAGCAGGGGCAGCAGGTGCGGCAGCGGCCTTCGCAGGCGCCTTCTTGGCAGCCTTCTTGGCGGCAGCCTTCTTCGCAGGCGCAGCCTTCTTGGCAGCAGCCTTCTTCGCAGGCGCCTTCTTGGCTGCAACCTTCTTCGCAGCGACCTTCTTGGCGGCGGCCTTCTTCGCCGGTGCTGCCTTCTTCGCAGCAACCTTCTTCACGGCGACTTTCTTGGCTGCAACCTTCTTCGCTGCGGCCTTCTTCGCCGGTGCTGCCTTCTTCGCAGCGACCTTCTTCACGGCGACTTTCTTGGCTGCAACCTTCTTCGCTGCGGCCTTCTTCGCCGGTGCTGCCTTCTTCGCAGCAACCTTCTTCACGGCGACTTTCTTGGCTGCGACCTTCTTGACCGCGACCTTCTTCGCTGCGGCCTTCTTCGCCGGAGCTGCCTTCTTCGCTGCAACCTTCTTCACTGCGGCCTTCTTAGCCGCCGGTTTCTTCTTGGCAGTAGCCATTTTTTTCTCCTTCAGGTTCAGATGAGAGTCAGTTCAAACTACACCCTTCGTCAAAACCCGCTTCCCGCGAACGCTTCTCACGGCGCACGCTGCGAAGCGGGCTATTCATCGGCGTACGCTGATCCCGCGCGCTTACGCTAATGAATGCGGTAAGGCGCGCCGTGCCACGAGGCACAGCGCGCCAAGTCATTCCGGCGTCGGCTACCGACACCGGGCAACGTTCGTTGAAAGCGGCGGCCTCACGACACGCGAAGCCTGCGCGCTTTTCCGGGGGGAAGTTTGCCCATCCCTCTGAAGGGTTCGCAAAGTGCCTGTCACGTCGGTGAGCCAGCCTGGCTCCGGGCATGCTTTGCATCAGGCGTTCCTGCTCCTAATCATCATGCCGGTCGAGGCGCCTGCACGGCGCCTCGCGGCAACCCCAAAAGACTTGCACCGCAGTGCGCCCGGGTTATTCCCAGGACAGCGCACCACCCGTCTGATATTCGATCACGCGCGTCTCGAAGAAGTTGCGTTCCTTCTTCAAGTCGATCATCTCGCTCATCCACGGGAACGGATTCTCTTCGTTCGGGAACAGCTGATCGAGACCGATCTGCTGGCAACGGCGGTTGCAGATGAAGCGCAGATAGCTCTTGAACATCGATGCGTTCAGACCGAGCACGCCGCGAGGCATGGTGTCCTCGGCGTAGCGGTACTCGAGGTCGACCGCATGCTTGAACAGTTCGGTGATTTCCGCACGGAACGCCGGGGTCCACAGGTGCGGGTTTTCAAGCTTGATCTGGTTGATGAGGTCGATGCCGAAGTTGCAGTGCATCGACTCGTCACGCAGGATGTACTGGTACTGCTCAGCGGCGCCGGTCATCTTGTTCTGGCGGCCGAGCGCGAGAATTTGCGTGAAGCCTACATAGAAGAACAGGCCTTCCATGATGCAGGCGAACACGATGAGCGACTTGAGCAGGTTCTGATCGGCTTCGAGCGTGCCGGTCTTGAACGACGGATCAGTCAGCGTCTGGATGAACGGGATCAGGAACTCGTCCTTGTCGCGGATCGACTTGACCTCGTGGTACGCGTTGAAGATCTCGCTCTCGTCCAGACCCAGCGACTCGACGATGTACTGGTAGGCGTGCGTGTGGATCGCCTCTTCGAACGCCTGGCGCAGCAGGAACTGGCGGCATTCGGGCGCCGTGATGTGCCGGTAGGTGCCGAGCACGATGTTGTTCGCGGCGAGCGAGTCGGCGGTCACGAAGAAGCCGAGGTTGCGCTTGACGATGCGGCGCTCGTCCTCGGTCAGACCGTTCGGGTCCTTCCACAGGGCGATGTCGCGGGACATGTTGATTTCCTGTGGCATCCAGTGGTTCGCGCAGCCTGCCAGGTATTTTTCCCAAGCCCACTTGTACTTGAACGGCACCAACTGATTCACGTCGGTCTGGCCGTTGATGATGCGCTTGTCGGCGACATTCACGCGCGCTTCGGTCGAGACCGGCGCTTGCGGCGGCGGTGCAACGGCGAAGTCGCTGGCGAAGATGTTGGTCGCCATGGAAGCCTGAGGAGCGGAACGCAGACCAAACTGCACCTCGGCAGCCTGGACAGCCTGACCCGCGGGGTTGCGCATTGCGTTTTGCTGCGCACCGCTCGACGGAGTTACGGCCGTGATCTCGTCATCCCAGTTGAGCATAAATGTCACCATCAATTTAGATCGGTTTGTACCATCTTTTCGTGAGCGATAAAAGGGTTCGCACACGAAAAATCCTGTTTTCGATTCGCGTTGCGACCTCGATACAACACTTTGTTATCGCATCGTGTCGATTGCATCGCGTGAGCACTGTGTAGAGAGCACTGATTCGTCGTGCTCACTTCGCATGTGCGATGTGCTTCGAAGGTCTTCGCGACATCGAGAGCGTGTGTGAAAGACGGGGTTCGCCGCGCGCTTTTCTCTCGCGCTGCGAGCGCGTTTTCACTCGCCGCTCACTGCCTGCCGCGCGCGGCGCTGGAAGCTCGCGCGGCCTTGAGTCTTGTCCCTGCGAGAAACTCCAGGGATTCCTTCCTGTTGCCTCTTTCGCGTACCGCAACGCGCGTGGTGCGAGTTGCCGGGAGAGCCGGCGCGCATTGCGCGCGCCTCGTTCGTTGTTACATCTCGCTACGACTGCTTCGACTACTGTTTACTACTGATGCTGCGGTCCTCGCATGATGCGAGCGGCGTTGCACCGCACGCATCATGCGCAGCCAGCTTTACTGGCAAGCCTCGCACTCTTCGAAGCCGGGGTCGCCCGGACGCATCATGCACACCGGACCATCGGCTTCCGGCGCCGCCTCAACCGCGGCTTGCGGTGCGGCCTGCATCGTGGTCGACCCTGCTGCACCGCCGAATGCGCCGCCCGTTGCACCGCCGAACGCGCCGCCCGTTGCACCGCCGAACGCGCCGCCTGCATTGCCGCCGCCCTCGCCGCCCGTCGGCACGGCGTTGAGCGCGCCGTGCGCAACCGTCGACTTCTCGACGTGCGTCGCCCCCATCGTGCGCAGGTAGTACGTGGTCTTCAGACCGCGCACCCATGCGAGCTTGTAGATCTCGTCGAGCTTCTTGCCCGATGCGCCCGCCATGAAGATGTTCAGCGACTGCGCCTGATCGATCCACTTCTGACGACGCGATGCGGCTTCGACGAGCCACGTCGGGTCGACTTCGAACGCCGTTGCATACACAGCGCGTAGATCGGCCGGCACGCGGTCGATGCGCGAGAGCATGCCGTCGAAGTACTTCAGGTCGGCGACCATGACTTCGTCCCACAGGCCGCGCGCCTTCAGGTCGCGCACCAGGTAGTCGTTCACCACCGTGAATTCGCCCGAGAGGTTCGACTTCACATAGAGGTTCTGGAACGTCGGCTCGATGCAAGGCGACACGCCGATGATGTTCGAGATGGTCGCGGTCGGGGCGATCGCGATGCAGTTCGAATTGCGCATGCCGTGCGTCGCGATGCGCTCGCGCAGCGACGTCCAGTCCATCGATTCGCTCGAGTCGACTTCGACGTAGCCGCCGCGTGCTTCGGCGAGCAGCTTGAGCGTGTCCTGCGGGAGGATGCCGCGATCCCACAGCGAGCCGCGGTAGGTCGAGTAGCGGCCGCGCTCGGCTGCCAGCTCCGTCGACGCCCAGTACGCGTAGTAGCAGACGGCTTCCATCGAGCGGTCGGCGAACTCCACGGCTTCCTGCGAAGCAAACGGCGTGCGCAGAACGTGCAGGCAGTCCTGGAAGCCCATGATGCCCATGCCCACCGGACGGTGCTTCAGGTTCGAGTTGCGCGCCTTCGACACCGCGTAGTAGTTGATGTCGATGACGTTATCGAGCATGCGCATCGCCACGCTGATGGTGCGCTTGAGCTTGTCGTGGTCGAGCGCGAACGTGCCGTCGGCCTGTTCCACCATGTGCGCGACGAGGTTCACCGAGCCCAGGTTACACACGGCGATTTCGCTGTCGCTGGTGTTCAGCGTGATTTCCGTGCACAGGTTCGACGAGTGGACGACGCCCACGTGCTGCTGCGGCGAACGGATGTTGCACGGATCCTTGAACGTGATCCACGGGTGACCCGTTTCGAACAGCATGCCGAGCATCTTGCGCCACAGTTGCGCGGCCGGCAGCTTCTTGAACAGCTTGATCTCGCCGCGCGCGACCTTTTCTTCGTAAGCCGTGTAAGCCTGTTCGAACTCGGCGCCGAACTTGTCGTGCAGATCCGGGCAGGTCGAGGGCGAGAAGAGCGTCCAGTCGCCGCCTTCCATCACGCGCTTCATGAACAGGTCGGGAATCCAGTTCGCCGTGTTCATGTCGTGGGTGCGGCGGCGGTCGTCGCCCGTGTTCTTGCGCAGCTCGAGGAATTCTTCGATGTCGAGGTGCCACGATTCCAGGTAGGCGCACACCGCGCCCTTGCGCTTGCCGCCCTGGTTCACGGCGACAGCCGTGTCGTTCACGACCTTCAGGAACGGCACGACGCCTTGCGACTTGCCGTTGGTGCCCTTGATGTGCGAGCCGAGCGCACGCACGCGCGTCCAGTCGTTGCCCAGACCGCCGGCAAACTTCGAGAGCAGCGCGTTGTCCTTGAGCGCTTCGTAGATGCCGTCGAGGTCGTCGGCAACCGTCGTGAGGTAGCACGACGAGAGCTGCGAGCGATGCGTGCCCGAGTTGAACAGCGTGGGCGTGGACGACATGAAGTCGAACGACGAGAGCACGTTGTAGAACTCGATCGCGCGCGCTTCGCGGTCGATCTCGTTGAGCGAGAGGCCCATCGCGACGCGCATGAAGAATGCCTGGGGCATTTCGATGCGCGTGCCGCCGACGTGCAGGAAGTAGCGGTCGTACAGCGTCTGCAGACCGAGGTAGCCGAACTGCAGGTCGCGGCTCGCGTCGAGCGCGTTGCCGAGACGCTTGAGGTCGAACTGCTGGAGCTTGTCGTCGAGCAGGCCCGCTTCCACGCCGCGCTTGATGAACTGCGGGAAGTAGTCGGCGTAACGCACGGCCATTTCGGCTTGCGTCACTTCCTCTTCGAGAATTTCGCGACGGATCGTGTGCAGCAGGATGCGCGAGGTCACCTGGCTATACGCCGGGTCCTTTTCGATCATCGTGCGCGCAGCGAGGATGGCCGAGTCGTAGACCTGGCTCATCGGCACGCCGTCGTACAGATTCTTGACCGTCTCCGCGACGATCGGGTCGGCGTTGACCGCGTCGCCGAGACCGTCGCACGACGAGTCGATCAGCGCGCGCAGCGCCTGCATGTCGAGCGGGCGCGTCACGCCGTTGTCCGTGACGTTGATGCCGGGCGCTGCGCTCGCTGCCGTTTCCGGCGCGTTGGCGCGCTCCTGGTTGCGCTTCTCGCGATACAGCACGTAGGCGCGCGCGACGTTGTGCTCGCCGCCGCGCATCAGCGCGAGTTCGACCTGATCCTGGATGTCTTCGATGTGGAACGTGCCGCCGTTCGGACGGCTGCGCACGAGTGCGCGCACGACGTTCTGCGTGAGCTGTTCGACGAGCTCGCGAATGCGCGCAGACGCCGCGCCCTGGCCGCCGTTCACGGCGAGGAAGGCCTTCGTCATCGCGATCGCGACTTTCGAAGGTTCGAACGACACCACGCTACCGTTGCGGCGAATCACCTTGTGGTCGGCGAACTGCTGCGCGCTCGTCTGGCCGTCTTGCGGTTGGCCACCCAGCGTGTGCGCGGCGGGCGCGCCTTCATACCGGGTCGAGACGTTATCGGTCGTTTGCATGTGCAAAGCTCCTGGGTCCTGGAAAGGTGCGAAGAGAGTTCGCGGATTAAGACGGACGCCGACGTCGTGCCCCCGTGTGCACGCTCGATCGGGCAGAGAAAAAAGTCCAGCCTGGCGAGGCTGCCGGATGCGACAAGGCAGATGAATCACGGACTGCTTCGGTCTTCATCGTGGATGTCGCGATCATTGGCTGTACCTTCTCTCTCGATTACAGCCGGTGCGCCGGTTCTCTCGGCCGGCGGCACCGTACAAAGTTTCTGTTTTTTCTATGCCGGTAACGCGCGCGGCGCCTTGCGAGTGAAGCGGGGCGCCGCGGTACAACACAACATATGGTGTGAAGCCTTGTTTCGGGTACCAAGTATAGTGGAAGAAACAGTACGATCAAATGGCTTTTTTTGCTGGTCCTATCTTGACAAGACCACAAGCCAAGCGGCGCGGGGCCTGGCGGCGAATGTCCCTTCGAGTGGTCTGCGAGGCGCGCGCGAAGACCTTGCGTTTGCGCGCGAGCGGTGCTTATTTCTTGCGCAGTTTGAGAGGGTTCAGCAGGCGATCGAACGTGTCACGACGCCGCGTCCTGCGCGCCGTGCCCCTGGATATAGGGGAAGCTGGCATTGGCGAGCTGCGTATCGTGTTTGAGGCGCGCCCAGTCGAAGTGCGGGCCGGGATCGGTCTTGCGCCCGGGCGCGATGTCCGAATGGCCCGCCAGCGCCTCGATCGGATAGTGCGCGACGAGCGCCTTCACGAGCGCCGCGAGCGTCGCGTATTGCGGCGCCTCGAAGGCCGTCGTGTCGCTGCCTTCCAGTTCGATGCCGATGGCGAAATCGTTACAGCGCTCGCGCCCGAAGAAGCTCGACGCGCCCGCGTGCCACGCGCGCTCGTCACACGAGACGAACTGCTCGAGCGTGCCATCGCGATGAATGACGAAGTGCGCCGAGACGCGCACGCCGCGCAGGTTGGCGTCGAAGTACGGATGCGCGTCGCAGTCGAGGCGGTTGAGGAAGAGATCGGCGATCTCGGGGCCGCCGAAGACGTTGGGCGGCAGGCTGATGTTGTGGACGACGATGAGCGTCGGCACGGCGCCTGGCGGGCGGGCCTCGAAGTTGGGCGAAGGCAGTTGGCGTGCGCCGGGCACCCAGCCCTGCGCATCGACTGCGTACGCGCGCGATCCTGGCAGTCCTGGCGATCCAGCAGCGCTCATCGTGCGGGGCGATCCTGGGCCGTGGTGCGCGCGTCCCAGGCACGCGCGTGCTCGGAACTGCAGAACGAGCGCGCGCCGACATTCACCGATTCACTGCGCGGCGCATGCACGCCACACTCTGCGCAGCGCACCATCGGCTCGGGCAGCGCAGCCTTGCCGCTCGTGCTCGCGCCGCCAGTGGCGCTTTGCGCGGCGCTCTGCCCCGGCTGCGCGCCCTGTCCCGGTTGCGCACCGGCGCGCGTCTGCGTCTGCGCACGGCGCAGCGCCTTGACGAACCACTGTCCGACCACGAACAGCAGGACGAGGAGAAGAATCTGTCTCATCGGAACACGCGACTCACACGACTCAAACCACAGGGCGGTGCAGCAGCACCTCGAAGACGAAACGGCTGCCCACATAAGCGAGCAGCAAGGCGATGAACGATGCGATCACCCATCGCAGCGCAGCGCGGCCGCGCCAGCCGGAAATCTTGCGCGCGGTGAGCAGCGCGCCGAACATCAGCCACGAAAGAATCGCGAAGACGGTCTTGTGATCGAGCGAAAGCGGCCGGTCGATCAACTGCTCGCTGAACACGATGCCCGAGACGAGCGTGGCCGTGAGCAGCACGAAGCCCGCGCCGATCAGGCGGAACAGCAGCTTTTCCATCGTGAGGAGCGGCGGCAACGTCTCGATCCAGTTCGAGAGCCAGCCGCCGCCGCGATTGCTCGCGTTGCGCTGGAAGCCGGCGCCCTTGAGCGCATGCAGCCGGCGCTCGACGGCGAGCATCAGCACCGCATGCAGCGCGGCGATCGCAAAGAGCCCGTAGGCGATGTTCGCGATGACGAAGTGCAGCTTGAACATCGGCGCGGCCGCGTAGGGCAGCACGCGCACGCCGCCGAACACGAGCGGCAGGATCGACGCGACGGCCGCCAACGGCAGCAGCAACAGACGCAGGCCGTCGAGCGAAAAGAAAAAGCTCTCGATCCAGTAGATGCCCGCGCCGAGCCAGAACATGGCCGACAACGCGAAGGCGAAGCCGAACACCATTTCGTTGGCGGGGAAGATCGTCATGTGCAGGAGCACGCCGTGCGCGGCGAGCGCGGCGAACAGCAGCGCGCGCGAAAGCGGGCCGAAGGTCCGCGCGCGCAGGGCGTCGCCGCCCGCGCCGAGCGTCACCGGAACGGGAGGCACGCTGCCGAGCAGCGGCGCGGTGCCCGCGCGGCGCAGCGCGCGCCAGTCGGCGGCGCACAATCCGCCGTACAGGAGCACGGTGAGGGCATACAGTACAATATCCATGTTCGAAGTTTACTATAGGCCCCCTGGCCGCGCGCTCCCCTAACGAATCGGCGACGAAACGCGGCGCAGTCCGTTTTGCGCGCGCGGGCCGGGCCGCACTGCTCACCGCCTCCCCATGCTCGACAATCTCACTCAACGGATGGCGCGCGTCGTCAAGACGCTGCGCGGCGAAGCCCGGCTGACCGAAGCCAATACGCAGGAAATGCTGCGCGAGGTGCGTCTCGCCCTGCTCGAAGCGGACGTGGCGCTGCCCGTCGTGCGCGAATTCATCGCCAAGGTGAAGGAGAAGGCGCTCGGCGAAGAAGTGATCTCCAGCCTCTCGCCGGGCCAGGCGCTCGTCGGCGTGGTGCAGCGCGAGTTGACCGCCGTGATCGGCGGCGACTACGAAGGCCGTGCCGCCGAACTCGATCTCGCCGTCACGCCGCCTGCCGTCATCCTCATGGCGGGTCTGCAGGGCGCCGGTAAGACCACCACCACCGGCAAGCTCGCCAAGCTCCTGCGCGAGAAGTACAAGAAGAAGGTCCTCACCGTTTCGTGCGACGTCTACCGCCCTGCCGCTATCGCGCAGTTGAAGACGGTGACGGAACAGGTCGGCGCCGACTTCTTCCCCTCGCAGCCGGACCAGAAGCCCGTCGAGATCGCCGCCGCCGCGGTCGACTGGGCCAAGCGCCACTATCACGACGTGCTGCTCGTCGACACGGCCGGCCGCCTCGGTATCGACGAGGCGATGATGAACGAGATCACCGCGCTGCACGCCTCGCTCAAGCCCGCCGAAACACTGTTCGTGGTCGACGCCATGCTCGGTCAGGACGCGGTCAACACCGCGAAGGCGTTCAACGACGCCCTGCCGCTCACCGGCGTCGTGCTCACCAAGCTCGACGGCGACTCGCGCGGCGGCGCGGCGCTCTCCGTGCGCCACATCACGGGCAAGCCGATCAAGTTCGTCGGCGTCGCGGAAAAGCTCGATGGCCTCGAGGTGTTCCACCCGGACCGCATGGCGAACCGTATTCTCGGCATGGGCGACATTCTCGCGCTCGTCGAGGAAGCGCAGCGCGGCGTGGACGTCCAGGCCGCGCAAAAGCTCGCCGACAAGGTCAAGAAAGGCGGCGACTTCGACCTCAACGACTTCCGCGCGCAGCTCTCGCAGATGAAGAGCATGGGCGGCCTGTCGTCGCTCATGGACAAGCTGCCCGCGCAGTTCCAGCAGGCCGCCTCGGGCGCCAACATGGGCCAGGCCGAGAAGCAGATGCGCCGCATGGAAGGCATCATCAACTCGATGACGCCCGCCGAACGCGCCAAGCCCGAGCTCATCAAGGCCACGCGCAAGCGCCGCATTGCGGCGGGCGCGGGCGTGCAGGTTCAGGAAGTGAACCGCATGCTCAACCAGTACGAGCAGATGCGCACCATGATGAAGAAGCTCAAGGGCGGCAATCTGCAAAAGATGATGCGCGGCATGAAGGGCATGATGCCCGGCATGCGCTGATCTTGCGGGCCGCGCGGCGCACATCGCGCGCACGGCGGCCCCATTCGACGCGGCGCGCGACGGACCGAATGCGCGGGTTTATGCTGTAGCGCGCGCCGCCGTTATTTTCCACACTTCAATAGCTACAGCTACCTTCCCGCCAGAGTCATGAATCGCGAAGAAGCCCTGCACATTTTCCGCCACTCCGAAGAGATCGTTTCGGAGGGCGACGTCAATGCGTCGATCGGCCGGATGGCCGAAGCCATCCGCGCCGAAATCAGCGAGGACTTCCCGCTCGTGCTGTCGGTGATGGGCGGCGCCGCCGTGTTCACCGGCATGCTGCTGCCGCACCTCGACTTCCCGCTCGAGTTCGACTACATCCACCTCACGCGCTACCGCAACGCGATCAAGGGCAGCGCCGAGATGCAGTGGCGCGTGGCGCCGCGCGAGTCGGTGAAGGACCGTGTGGTGCTCGTGCTCGACGACATCCTCGACGAAGGCGAGACCATGGCCGCGATTCGCGACCGCATCATGGACATGGGCGCGAAACGTTTCCTTTCGGCCGTGCTGTGCGAGAAGACGCTGACGAAGGCCAAGCCGCTGCATCCCGACTACTGCGGTTTTTCGGTGCCGGACCGCTACGTGTTCGGCTGCGGCATGGACGCCAAGGGTTACTGGCGCAATCTGCCGACTATCCGTGCGCTGACCGAAGGCGCGTGAAGCGCGCATCGACTGTCTGACCACCATGAAAGAAGCAGCCCGCGGGCTGCTTTTTTGTTGCCTGCGACGCGCGCTGCACGCGGCGTCAGAGGTGATGCACGAAGGTCGCGATGCCCGCGAGGATCATCTCCACCG
This sequence comes from Paraburkholderia nodosa, assembly GCF_001718195.1. Taxonomy (GTDB): domain Bacteria; phylum Pseudomonadota; class Gammaproteobacteria; order Burkholderiales; family Burkholderiaceae; genus Paraburkholderia; species Paraburkholderia nodosa_A. The sequence continues at coordinate 49,929 of NZ_MCNV01000031.1, read as the reverse complement.
ATATCGCCACGAGCACGAGGCCCATCAGCCGCTCGAAGGCCGTCACTACGCGCTCGCCGAGCCACTGCTGGATGCGCTCCGCCATCACCAGCACGACCGCGCAGATCACCATCGTCACGACGAGCGCGGTCATCCATTCGTAGAGTTTGCCCGGCGCCTGAGAGGTGAGCAGCATGACCGTGGCAAGCGCCGAAGGCCCGGCCAGCGCAGGAATGGCGAGCGGCACGATGAGCGGCTCGCCGCCCTTGTCGCCGCCACCGAACGGGCCGCCCGGATGCGGAAAGATCATCCGCAGCGCGATGAGGAACAGCACGATGCCGCCGCCGATGCGCAGCGAGGTATCGGTGAGCCCCATCATGCGCAGGAAGCTGTTGCCGGCGACCATGAAGATCAGCAGGATCACGAACGCAATCGCGACCTCGCGCAGGATCACGACCGCGCGGCGCTGCTTGGCAACGCCGCGCAGGCAACTGATGAAGAGCGGAATATTCCCGAGCGGGTCGGTGATGAGGAGCAGCAGGACCGTAGCGGACAGAAAACTGTACTCCACGCTCGCAGCGCTCCTTTAACCGGGATGGATCGTCGTTAAACCGCGAGTGCCGCGCGGATCTTCTGCGCCACCGTCTGCGCGGCCTCATCGGCCGCGAGCAGCGTCGCTTCGGTATCGCGGCGGCCCTGGTACTCGATCTTGCCGTCCTTCAGGCCCCGCTCGCCGATCACGAGACGATGCGGCACGCCGATCAGCTCCCAGTCGGCGAACATCACGCCCGGACGCTCGCCGCGGTCGTCGAGGATCACGTCGACGCCCGCTTCGAGCAGTTCGTTGTAGACGCGCTCGGCGTGCTCGCGCACGAGCTCGCTGCGGTCCATGCCCATCGGGCACACGACGACCTGGAACGGCGCGATCGACTCAGGCCAGATGATGCCCTTCTCGTCGAAGTTCTGCTCGATGGCTGCACCGAGGATACGCGTGACGCCAATGCCGTAGCAGCCCATCTGCATCGGCGCGGGCTTGCCGTTCTCGGCGAGGAACGTGGCGTTCATCGCTTCCGAGTACTTCGTGCCGAGCTGGAACACGTGGCCCACTTCGATGCCGCGGCAGATGTCGATCACACCCTTGCCGTCCGGCGAGGGATCGCCCTTCTTCACGTTGCGGATGTCGGCAACGACCGGCTCCGGCAGATCGCGGCCCCAGTTCACGCCCGTGGTGTGGAAATCGACTTCGTTCGTGCCCACGACGAAATCGCTCATGTTCGCGACCGTGCGATCGGCGATCACCTTGACCGGCTTCTCCGTGCCCAGCGGTCCGAGGTAGCCGGGCGGCGTGCCGAACCACTCGACGATTTCCGCTTCGGTCGCGAAGCGGAAGCCGCTCAGACCTTCGAGCTTGCCGACCTTGATCTCGTTCAGATCGTGGTCGCCGCGCAGCATCAGCAGCCAGATCGTGGGCTCGGCGCCTTCGTTGTCCGTCGCGAGGATGATCGACTTGATCGTGCTTTCGAGCGGGATGCCGAGAAGTTCAGCCACAGCCTCGCATTTCGCCGCGCCCGGCGTGGGCGTCTTCGTGAGCGCTTGCGTGGGGGCGCCGCGCTGCGCGATGAGCGGCAACGCTTCGGCGGCTTCGACGTTGGCCGCGAAGTCCGAGGTCGGGCAGTAGGCGATGTCGTCCTCGCCCGTTTCCGCGATCACGTGGAATTCGTGCGAGCCGCTGCCGCCGATCGAGCCGTTGTCGGCCGCGACTGCGCGGAACTGCAGGCCGAGACGCGTGAAGATGCGCACGTAGGCGTCGTACATTTTCTGGTACGAGAGCTTGAGACCTTCGACGTCCTTATCGAACGAATACGCGTCCTTCATGATGAATTCGCGCCCGCGCATCACGCCGAAACGGGGACGGATTTCGTCGCGGAACTTCGTCTGCACCTGATAGAAGTTCACCGGCAGTTGGCGATAGCTCTTGATCTGGCCGCGCGCGATGTCGGTGACGACCTCTTCGTGCGTCGGGCCCATCACGAAGTCGCTCTGCTTGCGATCCTTGAAGCGCAGCAGTTCCGGCCCGTATTGTTCCCAGCGACCCGACTCCTGCCACAGCTCGGCCGGCTGCACGGCCGGCATGAGCAGCTCGATGGCGCCGGCGCGGTTCATTTCTTCGCGCACGATCTGCTCGACCTTGCGGATCGAACGCAGACCGATCGGCAGATAGTTGTAAATGCCGCCAGCGATGCGACGGATCATGCCCGCGCGAACCATCAGCTTGTGGCTGACGATTTCCGCGTCAGCGGGCGCTTCCTTCAGGGTGCCGATAAAGAAACGGGAGGCTTTCATTCAAATTATCCAAAAGCGGCGGCCCGGTGCAGACCGCCCGAAGAAGTGACCAACGGAGGAGTTCACGAACCCGCCATTATGACAACGTGCCGCATGCCGCGCCGATGACGCGGGCCAGATGCCAGACCGATCGCGCCCCGAGACCGTTTTGCGCGGCCGCGGCCATTCGCTCAACTTTCCGGACGGCGGGTCACGGACGGCGGGTGCGTGAGGGCCGTTATCTGTTTATAATCAAAGCAATTTTAAAGGATTCGAAGGTGGTTGTATGCTGGATCGTGAGGGGTTTCGCCCGAACGTCGGCATCATCCTCTTGAACGCGCGAAACGAGGTGTTTTGGGGCAAGCGGGTTCGCGAACATTCCTGGCAGTTTCCGCAAGGGGGCATCAAGTATGGTGAAACCCCCATGCAGGCAATGTTTCGGGAGTTGCACGAAGAAACCGGTTTGCATCCGGAGCACGTCAAGATCGTCGGTCGCACACGCGACTGGTTGCGTTATGAGGTGCCGGACAAGTTCATCAAGCGCGAAGTGCGCGGCCATTATCGCGGCCAGAAACAGATCTGGTTTCTGCTGCGTATGGTCGGGCGCGACTGCGATATCTGCCTGCGGGCAACGGAGCATCCTGAGTTCGACGCGTGGCGCTGGAATGAATACTGGGTGCCGCTCGAAGCGGTCATCGAGTTCAAGCGTGACGTCTATCAACTCGCGCTGACCGAACTCTCGCGCTTCCTGCGCCGGCCCGCGCCGCGTCAGGAGCGTCTGGGCGTGCAGGCTCACGAGGTGCGCTACCCGCGCATCGTGACGTCGGCGCACGCAGACGCGGTGCACGCCGAGCCGTATGAGGCCATGCCGGAAGGCGTAGCCGCACGGACAGCGCGTACGCCGATCGAAAGCGATTGCGAGTCGGCGCAGAGTATCATCGAGCCTGCGCAGGACGAGCAGGATCAAGGGGCTTGAGCCAACGCAAAGAACGCCCGAACCGGCGGGGTCCGGCGCATCACGCGCCGGGCCCCGCCGGTTCGCATTCGCGGCGCAGTTCGTTCGTAACTGACGCCCGTGCTTCGAGGAAAACCAATTTGAAACGATTTGCTCTTGCTGCGGCATGCGCCGCAGGCGGTGTGCTGCTTGTGTCGGGACTGGCCGCGTGCTCCAGTTCCGGTCCCACGAACAAGGACGACAGCGCGTTCGTCTACCTTCTGGACCGCAAGGGCGAATGGCAGGAGAACAAGCTCGAAGGCCTGCCGCCGCTGCCGCAGGCCGGCGCGACGCTGCTGCCGTTCGATGTCTCGAACAACTCGCCGCTCAAGTTCGCCATCGACCCCGCATCGCTCACGGTCGGCACGGATGGCGTCGTGCGCTACACCATCGTCATCTCGAGCCCGAGCGGCGCGCGTAACGTGAACTACGAAGGGATTCGTTGCGACACCTACGAGTGGCGCCTCTACGCGAGCCTCGACGCCGATCACAACGGCTGGGACCAGACCGTCGCGAACAACTGGTCGCGCATCGAGGACGGCACGCTCAATGCGTACCAGTCGAGGCTCTATCAGGACTACTTCTGCGCTAACAAGATGCCGATCGCGAAGGCGTCGACCCTTATCGAGAACCTGCGCTACGGCCGCACGCAGTCGACGCTGGTGCGTTAAGCCGCGCCCCGACATGCTGTGATGGGCATGAAAAAGCCGCTGCGGCCTTTGGCCACTGCGGCTTTTTGACTTTTGGCGCTGCGCGGCTGCGCGGGAACGCTCGTCAAACCAGCACGAGATTGTCGCGGTGAATCAGTTCCGGCTCGAGCATATAGCCAAGGATGCCCTCGATCTCGCCGCTCGGATGACGCTGGATCAGCTTGGTTTCCGCGCTGCTGTAGTTGGTGAGTCCGCGCGCCACTTCCACGCCCGCGCCGTTCAGGCAAGCGATCACTTCACCTCGCGCGAACGCACCCTGCACGCCCGTCACGCCGATGGGCAGCAGGCTCTTGCCGTCCGCCGTGAGCTTCTGCACCGCGCCGTCGTCGATCACGACGTGGCCGCGCACCTGCAGATGGTCGGCCATCCACTGCTTGCGCGCCGCCATGCGCGCCGTACGCGCGATGAGCTGCGTGCCGATCGCCTCGCCCGCAGCCAGACGCACGAGCACTTGCGCTTCGCGCCCGCTTGCGATCACCGTATTCGCGCCGCTATGCGCGGCGCGCTTGGCCGCGAGGATCTTGGTGAGCATGCCGCCGCGGCCGATGCTCGACCCCGCGCCGCCCGCCATTGCCTCGAGTTCCGGCTTGCCTGCATCGGCTTCCTGCACGAGCGTCGCACCCGGGTCCTTGCGCGGATCGGCCGTATACAGGCCGCTCTGGTCGGTGAGGATGATGAGCGCGTCGCCTTCGATCAGGTTCGCGACGAGCGCGCCGAGCGTGTCGTTGTCGCCGAACTTGATTTCGTCGGTGACCACGGTGTCGTTCTCGTTGATGATCGGCACGACGCCCAGGCGCAGCAGCGTGAGCAACGTCGAGCGCGCATTGAGATAGCGTTCGCGGTCAGCCAGGTCGGCATGCGTGAGCAGGATCTGCGCAGTGCGGATATCGTGCTCGGCAAAGCGGCTCTCGTAGACCTGCGCGAGCCCCATCTGCCCGACTGCCGCGGCAGCCTGAAGCTCGTCGATTTCGCGCGGCCGCTTCGTCCAGCCGAGCCGTTGCATGCCTTCCGCGATCGCGCCCGAACTCACGAGCACGACTTCCTTACCCTGCGCACGCAGCGCCGCAATCTGCTCGGCCCAGCGGCCGATTGCCGCATGATCGAGCCCGCGGCCGTCGTTGGTGACGAGGCTCGAACCGACTTTCACTACCAGACGCCGCGAATCGGCGATGACGGAACGCATGCTGCGCGGTCTCCCAAATGACTGATGACGCGTGAAGTTTCCTTGGCGCGACCGGCGCGGCTCGCGCACCGGCCGGTGCGGCGAATTACTCCTGCGGCTGCTGCGCGTTCCCGCCCTGCCCCTCGCGGAAGCGCACGTCCGAGGCGAGGTCTTCGGCTTCGGCCGCACGGCGCGCGTCCGAGTGCGAGGAGACGTAGTCGTACACCGCGTAACACAGGTTTTCGCAGCCCTGCCCCGTGAGCGCGGAAATCTCGAACACGGGACCGTCCCACTCGAAGCGCTTCACGAAGTCGGCAATACGCTCGGCGCGCTCCTCCTCCGGCACCATGTCGAGCTTGTTCAGCACGAGCCAGCGCGGCTTGTCGTAGAGCGTCTCATCGTACTTGCGCAGCTCGCCGACGATCGCTTTTGCCTCCGCAACCGGATCGACGCTTTCATCGAACGGCGCGAGGTCGACCAGATGCAGCAGCAGGTTCGTGCGCTGCAGGTGGCGCAGGAACTGGTGACCGAGGCCCGCGCCTTCGGCGGCGCCTTCGATCAGGCCCGGAATATCGGCGATCACGAAGCTCTTGCTCGGCCCCACGCGCACCACGCCCAGATTCGGCGCAAGCGTCGTGAACGGGTAGTCGGCGATCTTGGGCTTCGCATTCGACACCGAGGCGATGAACGTGGACTTGCCCGCGTTCGGCATGCCGAGCAGGCCGACGTCGGCCAGCACCTTCAGTTCCAGCTTGAGCATGCGGCGCTCGCCGGGCTTGCCGTCGGTCTTCTGACGCGGCGCGCGGTTCGTTGACGACTTGAAATGCAGGTTGCCGAGGCCACCTGCGCCGCCCTTCGCGACCATCACCTGCTGCTCGTGCTCGGTCAGGTCGGCGATCAGCTCGCCCGTGTCCTGGTCGGTGATGACCGTGCCCACCGGCATACGCAGCGTGATGTCGTCGCCGCCCTTGCCGTAGCAGTCGGAGCCGCGGCCGTTCTCGCCGTTGCGCGCCTGGTGCTTCTTGGTGTAGCGGTAGTCGATGAGGGTGTTGATGTTGCGGTCGCCGACAGCGTAGACGCTGCCGCCGCGCCCGCCGTCACCGCCGTCCGGCCCGCCGAACGGGACGAACTTCTCGCGTCGCATCGACGCGCTGCCATCGCCCCCATCGCCGGCGATGACTTCGATCTTCGCTTCGTCAATGAACTTCATGAGTTACTCCGTCCCGTGGATATCGATATTTTGCCCGCCATGGCCAAAACTGGCCAACAACGCACCGCAAGTGAACGCAAGCCCGTTACGACCCCGAAAGACTGCGGATAAATAAAAAGGCCCCGCAAACTTCGCGGGGCCTTCCTTGCGTCGCGTGCAGCCCGCTCGCGAGCGGTCTAAAGCTTGAAAGCTCAGGCCGCTGCGGGGACGACGTTGACCGTGTGCTTGTTGGCTGCGCCCTTGGTCGTGAACGAGACATGGCCGTCGACCAGCGCGTAGAGCGTGTGGTCCTTGCCGATGCCGACGTTGTTGCCCGGGTGCATGCGCGTACCGCGCTGGCGAACGATGATGCCGCCGGCGAGGATGGCCTGGCCGCCGTACACCTTCACACCAAGTCGTTTCGACTCTGAGTCGCGGCCGTTACGTGACGACCCGCCTGCCTTTTTGTGTGCCATTTGTTTGCTCCTTTACCTGCGTGCGCTTACGCGTTGATCGCGTCGATGCGCAGTTCGGTGTAGTTCTGGCGGTGGCCGCCATGCTTCTGGTAGTGCTTCCGGCGACGCATCTTGAAGATGGTCACTTTGGCATGCCGACCTTGCGACACAACGGTGGCCTTGACGGAAGCCCCACTCACCAGCGGCGTACCGAACTTAATCGATTCGCCTTCGCCCACTGCGAGAACCTGGTCGAGCGTGATTTCTGCGTCAATGTCAGCCGGTATCTGTTCTACTTTAAGTTTTTCGCCAACGGCAACCTTGTACTGCTTGCCGCCGGTTTTTATGACCGCGTACATTGAGAACCTCACTCTTCAATAATTTCGGGACACACTGCGCGCCCGAAACCTTAGATTATACATAGAGTTAGCTGCGTGGTCAAAAGGTGTGCAAGTCCGTTGCGCGGGTGCGCGCGAGGGATCTGGCGCCCGTCGGACGGGCGCCTGGGCTATCCGTACGGCATAGCGCCAGCATCCATGCGGCCGTCGGGCCCGCGAGAAAATAGAGGGAGCCATCGGCAGGACGGTAGCGGAGCGTCCGGCATGCAGTCGATTCGCCTTATAATCCGCGGCACTACCCCTATTTGCCATCATGTCGTCCACCGCCACCCCATCCCCCAGCGCAGCCACCCTGCTTGCCCCCATCGCCAGTGACATGGAGCAGGTGAATCGTGTCATCCGGCAGAGCCTGGCGTCCGAGGTGATGCTGATCAACCAGATCTCCGAGTACATCATCGGCGCGGGCGGCAAGCGGCTGCGTCCGGCGCTCCTGCTGATGGTGGCCGGCGCGCTCGGCGACCACGGCACGGAGCGCCATGTGCTCGCAGCGGTCGTCGAGTTCATTCACACGGCCACGCTCCTGCACGACGACGTCGTCGACGAATCGGACCTGCGGCGCGGCCGCCAGACGGCCAACGCGCTGTTCGGCAACGCCGCCAGCGTGCTGGTGGGCGATTACCTGTATTCGCGCTCGTTCGAGATGATGGTGGGCGTCGGCAAGATGCGCGTGATGGAAATCCTGTCCGCCGCCACGACGATCATCTCCGAGGGTGAAGTCCTGCAGCTGCTGAACATGCACGACGCCGACGTGGACACCGACCGCTACATGCAGGTGATCCGCTACAAGACCGCCAAGCTTTTCGAAGCCGCGGCGCAGCTCGGGGCGGTGCTTTCGGGAGCGGATGCGCGCACCGAGGAAGCGGCCGCCGAATACGGGCGGCGCATCGGCACAGCATTCCAGATCATGGACGACTGGCTCGACTACACGGGCACGCCTGAATCGATGGGCAAGAACGCGGGCGACGACCTGCGCGAAGGCAAGCCCACTCTGCCGCTCATCTGGCTGATCGAGCACGGCACGGCCGCGGAAGCCGCGCTTGCACGCGAAGCGATCGAGCAAGGCGGCACGACGCGCTTCGACGAAATCTTCGCGGCAATCACGCGCTCGGGCGCGCTCGAGCACACGCTGCAATGCGCGCGCACCGAGGCCCAGGCCGCCGCCGACGCGATTTCAGCGTTCCCCCCTTCCATTTACAAAGATAGCCTGCTAGAATTATGTTCTTACTCAACGACGCGCCAGTCTTGAAACAGACGAAGCGAGTTGTGGAGTCCAGCAGTCAATTCGGGGTGTAGCTTAGCCTGGTAGAGCGCTACGTTCGGGACGTAGAGGCCGGAGGTTCGAATCCTCTCACCCCGACCAGAATTCGAGAAAAACCGCGCATGCATTGCGCGGTTTTTTTTCGCCTGTATCTCCCGCACTTCCATCCTGTCCGACAACTCGCGGCGCGTAACCGGCAACCGCCTTGTCCGTTCGGCCAACCGCCCTGGAACTGCGGTACCCCTCTGTTATAGTTTCCCCATCCGCCCCCCTCATTGTCTCGACGCGTGGACCACCTTCCCTTATGGGCGCAGATATGCGCCGTCTTCGTCCTGCTCATCTGCTCCAGTTTCTTCTCCATCTCCGAAACGGCGATGATGGCGCTCAATCGCCATCGGCTCAAATACCTCGCCAATCACGGCACGCTCGGCGCGAAGACCACCCAGAAGCTGCTCGCGCGCACCGACCTGCTGCTTTCGGTGATCCTGATCGGCAACAATCTCTTCAACACCATCATCCCGGTCCTCACGACCTCGATCGCGCTCCATACGTTCGGCCGCAATAACCTCGTGCTCTCGATCGCGACGGGCATCGTCGCGTTCCTCATCATCGTGTTCGCGGAAATCACGCCGAAGATTGTGGGCGCAACGTTTCCGGAAAAAATCGCGCTGCCCGCGAGCCTCCTGATCGCGCCGCTCATGCGTGTGACGAAGCCACTCATCTGGTTCGTCAACATGTTTGCGAACACCATCCTGCGCATCCTGCACATCAATACGCACAAGGCGCATGACCAGCGGCTTTCCACCGAGGAGTTGCGCACCATCGTGCTCGAGTCGGGCAGCTTCATGCCGACCAAACACCGCAGCATCCTGCTCAACCTGTTCGACCTGGAGAACATCACCGTCGACGACGTGATGATTCCGCGCCGGCGCATCGAGGCGCTCGACTACGACGCCCCGCTCGAAGACATCCTGCATCAGCTCGAGACCTGCTATCACAACAAGCTGATCGTCTATCAAGGCGACATCGACCGGGTGCTCGGCGTGCTGCATGTGCGCAAGACGTTGGCCGCGCTGCACAACCAGGAATTCGAGCGCGAGACGCTGCGCGAACTGCTCGCCGAGCCGTACTTCGTGCCCACGGGCACGCCCGGATTCCAGCAACTTCAGTACTTCCAGGAAAGCCGCCATCGCATCGCGCTCGTCGTGAACGAGTACGGTGAGATGGAAGGACTCGTGACACCCGAAGACATCATCGAGGAGCTGATCGGCGAATTCACCACCTCGATGCCGCGCAGCGGCACCGGACGCGGCGGCTGGAACGACGAAGGCGAATGTATCGTGCCGGGCAGCATGCCTTTGCGCGAACTCAATCGCTGGCTTCATATCAAGCTGCCCACGGATGGGCCCAAGACGCTCAACGGCCTGATCCTCGAAGTGCTCGAAGAGATTCCCGAAGGCGACGTGTGCCTGCAGATCGGCGACGTGAAGCTCGAAGTGCTACGCAGCGACGACCAGGCCGTACGCACGGTCAAGCTCTTCAAACCCGGCGCCAAGCCGCGCCAGGGCACGCTGCAAAAGGCGAAGAAGCTGCTGCCGGGACGTTAGCCGTTCGGCCGGGTGGCGGCGCAGTGCGCCTCGCGCCATGATGAAGGCGTCATCTGTTCGAGGCGGCTTCGCGCCGGCATGTCGATGCTTTATACTCCTTATCGTGCGCGCCCTTTCGCCGCCGCGGTTGCCGAAGGCGGTACGGGTGGTGGCTCGACGGCGCGCACATCTGCGCCTGTCTCTGTACCGCAGCTAGACGACGCACCCGCCGTTCGGCTGCTCTCCGAAACGCTGCGCGAAGCCGCGCGGCGCAACGCCTCCGATCTGCACATCGAGCCGATGGAACACGGCTGGCGCGTGCGTCTGCGCATCGACGGCGTACTGCACGAAATGGCGCGGCCGCCCGCGCATCTGCGCGATGCGTTCGTCACGCGCATCAAGGTGCTCGCCCGCATGGACATCGCCGAACGGCGCATTCCGCAGGACGGCAGGCTGCGGCTCGCACTCTCGGGGGCGTCGCAAGCCGCCGAGGACTATCGCGTGAATTCGCTGCCCACACTTCATGGCGAAAAGCTCGTCTTGCGCAGGCTCGAAGCGCTTCCCGCCGAACTGTCGCTAGCCGAACTCGGGCTCGATGAAGCGCAACAGCACGCCGTAGCCGAAGCGATCGGCGCGCCGCATGGTCTTGTCCTCGTCACGGGCCCTACCGGCAGCGGCAAGACGCTCTCGCTCTACTGTTTCCTGCAAAGGCTCAACGGCACGGCACACAATCTCTGCTCGGTGGAAGATCCCGCCGAAATCCAGCTTGCGGGCATCAATCAGGTCAACGTGCGCGAGAAGGCCGGGCTCACCTTTGCGGTGGCACTGCGTGCGCTGCTGCGCCAGGATCCCGACGTCATCATGATCGGCGAGATTCGCGACGAAGAAACCGCCAGCGTGGCCGTCAAGGCCGCGCAGACCGGCCACCTCGTCCTCTCGACCGTGCACACGAACGACGCCAGCGCGGCTTGCGCACGGCTCGTCGACATCGGCGTAGAGCCATACAACCTGGCGGGCTCGCTGCGGCTCGTCACGGCGCAACGCCTCGTGCGGCGGCTATGTCCGCAATGCCGCGTGCGCGGCGAGGCTTCGCCGGCGGCGCTCGTCGCGGCAGGCCTGACCACGCACGGCGGTAACATGATGCAGCCTTATGTCGCGCGCGGCTGCGAGGCTTGCCACGGCATCGGCTATCGCGGCCGCGTGGGAATCCACGAGGTCTTGCCGATCTCGGAAACCATACGCGACCTGATCGTCACAAGGCGCGGCGCGCACGAAATCGCTCGGGAAGCACGCAGAAGCGGTGTCGCAACCTTGCGCGACGCGGCGCTCGCGCGCGTGCGCGACGGCACCACGAGCCTCGCCGAAGCGCTTGTCGCAACGGATGCGCCATGAGCGCCGCGCACGCCCCTCAAGGCCCATCCGAGTGGCGCTTCGCGTGGCGCGGTCTCGATGCATCGGGCGCGACGAGGCGTGGCACGCTGATCGCGCTCGACGCCGCGGCGGTGCGCGACGCACTCAAGCGCGAGCGCATCACTGTGCTCGCCATCGAGCGCAGGTCGAGCGCGGGCGCGCCTAAAGCACGCCACGCGGACGTCACGTGCTTTACACGCCAGCTAGCGAGCCTCCTGCGCGCCGGCCTGCCACTTGCGAACGCGCTCGAACTGCTCGCGCTCTCGCCCGGGCCAAACGGCATGCCGCGCATTGCCGCGGCGCTCGCGCGCGACATCGCCGGCGGACTGCGCTTCGCCGACTCACTCGCGCAACATCCGGCGCGTTTCAACGCGCTGTATTGCCAGCTCGTTGCCGTAGGCGAAGCCTCGGGAGCGCTCGCCGCCGTACTTGCCCGCCTCGCCGACGACCGCGAGCGTGCCGCTGCGCAGCGCGCCAAAGTGCGCGCCGCGCTCACCTACCCCGTCGCGGTGCTGCTGCTCGCGCTTGTCATTACCGCGGCGTTGCTGGTCTGGGTCGTACCCACGTTCAAGCAGATCTTCGACGGCTTCGGCGCCGCACTGCCCGCGCCCACGCAAATCGTGCTGATGCTGTCGGCGGGCGCCGCGCGCTGGAGCGTGCCGGCCGCCGTAGCTGCAGCCACCGGCGCGCTCGCCATGCAAGCGGCCTTGCGCCGCTCGGAAACCGCGCGCATCGCTTTCGGACGCACGCTGCTGAAGCTCCCGCTTTGCGGCACGCTGCTCACAACGCTGTGCGCCGCCCGCTGGAGCCGCGCGCTCGGCACGCTCCTCGCCGCCGGCACGCCACTCGCCGACGCCTTCGATTCGCTCGCGCACGCAAGCGGCAACGCATTCTTCGATCGCGCGGCGAGCGCAGGTATCAGCGAGCGCCTGCGGCACGGCGAGCGGCTCGCCGCAGCCATGCGCGCGGCGGGATGCTTTCCGGCCGATGTGGTTCAGCCCGTTGCGGTCGCGGAAGAATCGGGCGCGCTCGACGCGATGTTGCTCGATGTGGCCTCGCTCGCCGACCGTCAGGTCGACGAAAAGATCGCGCTCGTCTCGAGCCTGTGCGAGCCGCTCGTGATCGTCGTGCTTGGTGCGCTGGTCGGCGGCCTCGTTGTCGCGATGTATCTTCCCATCATTCAACTGGGCAACGTGGTGTAGCATCGCTGCCAGATTCCGGTTCCGTCTCATGCCCGCCCAACTCCTGTCCGCGCCCGATACCGCAACGCCGCTCGCAGCCGCTCTCGCCGGTCTGCCATTCGGCGTGCTCATGGTCTTCGCCATTGCGTTCGGGCTCGTCATCGGCAGCTTTCTCAACGTCGTCGTGCACCGGCTGCCGATCATGCTGGAGCGCGCGTGGCGCGCCGATGTGGCCGAAGCGACCGGCACGCCCGGTCCGCTCTTCGAAGAAGACGAGTTGCCCGCGCGCTACAACCTCTGGCTCCCACGCAGCGCGTGCCCGCACTGCGGCCACGTCTTGCGCGCCTGGGAGAACATCCCTGTGCTCAGTTGGCTCGCGCTGCGCGGGCGCTGCTCGCACTGTCATGCGCGCGTGAGCGTGCGCTACCCGCTCATCGAAATCGCGAGCGGGGCCTGCGCGGTCGGCGCATTGCTCGCCTTCGGGCCCACCGGCAAGGCGCTCGCCGCCTTCGCGCTGTGCGCCACGCTCATCGCCGCAAGCGCTATCGACCTCGAACACCAGATGTTGCATGACGAGATCACGCAACCGCTGCTGTGGGCCGGGTTGCTGGTCAATTTTGCCGGCACCTTCGTCACGCTGCGCGAAGCGGTGATCGGTGCGGTCGCGGGTTATCTGGCGCTCTGGTGCGTCTATTGGGTCTTCAGGCTGTTGCGTGGCGTGGAAGGCATGGGCCACGGCGACTTCAAACTGCTCGCCGCGCTCGGCGCATGGCTCGGCTGGAGCGCGCTGCCGCAGATCGTCGTGATCGCCGCAGTGGCCGGCGCGCTCGTCGGCATCATCGCTACGTTGACGGGACGCATGCGTTTCGAAGAACCGTTGCCGTTCGGCCCGTATCTGGCCGCTGGCGCGCTCGTCACATTGTTTGCGGGCACACCGCTGTATGGCGTATTTGCGTGAGGGAACTGATCAAATGTTCGCGGTCGGATTGACGGGTGGCATCGGTAGCGGCAAGTCCACGGTTGCTGACGGCTTTGCCGCGCGCGGCGTAACGATCGTCGACACCGATCTCATCGCGCATCGCATTACCGCGCCGCACGGCGTCGCGATGGCGCAGATCGTTGCGGAATTCGGCCCTGAATTCGTCGCGCCCGACGGCTCGATGGACCGCGCGCGCATGCGCGCGCTCGTGTTCGGCGACGAGTCCGCGCGCAAGCGGCTCGAGGCCATCACGCACCCGCTGATCCGCTCCGAGACCGAACGCGAAACGCGAGAGGCCAGCGGGCCTTACGTCATCGTGGTCGTGCCCCTGCTCGTAGAGTCGGGCACCTGGAAGACGCGTGTCGATCGCGTGCTCGCCGTCGATTGCAGCGTGGAAACGCAGATCGAGCGCGTCATGCGCCGTAACGGCTTCGCACGTGAGCAAGTGCTCGCGATCATCGCGCGGCAGGCCACGCGCGAGGCACGCCTCGCGGCCGCCGACAACGTGGTGGTAAACGACAACGGCGCGACGCTCGAATCGCTCGATCAAGACGTCGACGCATTGCATCAGACGTATCTCAGGCTCGCGGCCGAAAAGGCCGGCAAGACGTAAAACGCGCCATCGGCGCGCGATTAGCGGGTCACATCGGCATAGCGCCGGGCCGGCGCGATTGCGACCGTGGTCCCACGGCATTAGAATGTCCTGCAATCCGTCACCCACCACGCCCGAGGCGAGCGCGCTTGATTCTTTACGAGTATCCCTTCAACGAGCGAATCCGAACGCTGCTGCGCCTCGAAGACCTGTTCGAGCGCTTCACGTTTTTCCTGACCCAGGAGGATCCGAGGGAACATCACGTCGCGCTCACGACGCTCTTCGAAATCGCCGAAGTCGCAGGCCGCGCCGATCTGAAGTCGGATCTCATGAAGGAACTCGAGCGGCAGCGCCAAACGCTCGCGCCGTTTCGCGGCAATCCCGGCATCGAGCAGAATGCGCTCGAAACCGTGCTGGGCGAAATCGAGCAAACGCTCGCCGGCCTCACGCAGATGCAAGGCAAGACGGGCCAGCATCTGATGGACAACGAGTGGCTCACGAGCATCCGCAGCCGCGCGATCATTCCCGGTGGCACCTGCAAGTTCGATTTGCCGTCGTATTACGCCTGGCAACAGTTGCATCCCGATCAACGCCGTCAGGACATCGCGAAGTGGGTCACGCCGCTGCTGCCTTTGCGCGACGCCGCCGCCATCGTGCTGCGTCTCGCGCGCGAGTCGGGCCAGGCGTCGAAGGTGATGGCGATGCAGGGCAGCTATCAGCAGATGCTGTCGGGCCGCGCGTATCAGCTCATGCAGGTACGCGTGGCACCGGAATTGCGCATGATTCCCGAAGCGAGCGCCAACAAGTACATGCTGTGGGTGCGCTTCACCGTGCAGGACGGCGATCTGCGTCCGCGAGCCGTCGATCAGGACGTGCCGTTCCAGCTCACGCTCTGCAGCTTGTGAAAGCAAACGCGTCGCCAGGCCAGACTCAACGCAAACCAAGTTCTATCGCATGACCACTGTCGTCAAATGTCCGAGCTGCGGCAAGGAAGTCCGCTGGGTGCCGGAGAACCGCTTCCGGCCGTTCTGCTCCGAGCGTTGCAAGCAAATGGATCTCGGTGCATGGGCAGCCGAAAAGTACCGCATTGGCGGCGCCGACGATGAAACGCCGCCGGAAGACGCGCCGCCCACGGATACGCGCCAATAAGCGAGCGCCGCGACGCGCTTGCGCCAGGCGAAAAAAAGGCCGCTGTGCGTGATGCACAGCGGCCTTTTGCATCGTGGCGGCCTCGTAGGCCGTTATTCCGCCGCAAGCCACTCCAGCACAGGAATCGTCGCAGGCAAGAGCGGCTCGACGCTCGCCGGCAGCGACTGCCAGACGAACGCCTGACCTTCGCGACCGTGCGGCTCGCCGGTCCACTCGGTCACCTTGCAGAAGTAGAGCCGTACGTAGGCGTGCGGGTAGTCGTGTTCGAGCGTGTGCCACAGGTGGCACGCCTTCACGTCGATGCCCAGTTCCTCGTGCAACTCGCGCGCGAGCGCCGCTTCGACGCTCTCGCCCGCTTCCAGCTTGCCGCCCGGAAACTCCCAGTAGCCTGCATAAGGCTTGCCTTCGGGGCGCTGGGCGAGCAGGTAGCGGCCATCGGGCTGCACCAGCACGCCCACCGCGACTTCCGTCACGGGGCGCGTCGTTGCGGAAGCGTCGTTTGCGCTGTTGGCCTCGGCGCTCATGCCTCTTGCGCCTTCTTGCCCGACCAGTCGCGTGCGAATTGCCACGCCACGCGGCCCGAACGCGAGCCGCGCTCCAGCGCCCAGACGAGTGCGTCGCCGCGCGCCGATTCGACTTCGGCGTCGTCGCAGCCGAAATGGCGCAGCCAGTGGGCGACGATCGTCAGATAGTCGTCCTGCTTGAACGGATAGAAGCTCACCCAAAGCCCGAAGCGCTCGGACAGCGAGATCTTTTCTTCCACCACTTCGCCCGGATGAATCTCGCCGTCGGGCATGTGCTTGTACGTCTCGTTGTCGCTCATGTACTCGGGCAGCAGATGGCGCCGGTTCGAGGTCGCGTAGATCAGCACGTTGTCCGATTGCGCGGCCACCGAGCCGTCCAGCGCCACCTTCAGCGCCTTGTAGCCCGATTCGCCTTCCTCGAACGAGAGATCGTCGCAGAACACGATGAAACGCTCGGGGCGCGTCGAGATGAGATCGACGATATCGCCGAGGTCATGCAGATCGTCCTTGTCGACTTCGATCAGGCGCAGGCCCTGTTGCGCGTACGCGTTCAGGCAGGCCTTGATCAGCGACGACTTGCCGGTGCCACGCGCGCCGGTGAGCAGCACGTTGTTCGCGGGCTTCTTCTGCACGAACTGGCGCGTGTTGCGGTCGATGAGATCTTTCTGCCGGTCGATGTTCTGCAGGTCGTCGAGCGAGATCAGCGAGATCGCGGGCACCGGCTGCAGGAAGCCGCGCCCTTGGCGCTTGCGCCAGCGAAACGCGACGGCCGCGTTCCAGTCGACATCGGGTGCCGACGGCGGCAACACGGCTTCGAGGCGGCCGAGCAGCGCTTCGGCGCGGGTCAGAAACTGTTCGAGCTTATCCATGTGGTGAGCGCGCTTGAAATCAGGAGCGGTAATCCGCGTTGATGCTCACGTAGTCGTGCGAGAGGTCGCAGGTCCAGATCGTGGCCTGCGCGTCGCCGCGGCCGAGCAGCACGCGGATCAGGATCTCGCTCTTCTTCATGACGCGCTGACCGTCTTCTTCGCGGTAGTCCGGGTTGCGACCGCCCGCTTTCGCCACGAGCACGTCGTCGAGATACAGGTCGATCTTGTCGACGTCGAGGTCCGTCACGCCGGCATAGCCGATCGCGGCGAGGATACGGCCGAGGTTGGGGTCCGATGCGTAGAACGCCGTCTTCACGAGCGGCGAATGGCCGATTGCATAAGCGATCTGGCGGCACTCGGCCACGTCCTTGCCGCCTTCCACCTGCACGGTCATGAACTTGGTTGCGCCTTCGCCGTCGCGCACGATGAGCTGCGAGAGTTCCTGGGCGACGGCCGTCACGGCGTCGCGCAGCGCGACGTAAGCGGGCGTGTCCGTCGACGTGATCGCGGGCAGGCTCGACTTGCCCGAGGCGATCATGATGAACGAGTCGTTGGTCGAGGTATCGCCGTCGATGGTGACGCAGTTGAACGAGCGGTCGGCCACGTACTTCACGAGTTCGTCGAGCACGGGCTGCGCAACGTTCGCGTCGAAAGCGAGGAAGCCGAGCATGGTCGCCATGTTCGGCTTGATCATGCCCGCGCCCTTGCTGATGCCCGTGAACGTGATGGTGTGGCCGTCGACCGTGACCTGGCGCGACACGGCCTTCGGCAGCGTGTCGGTCGTCATGATGGCCTGCGCGGCGTCGTACCAGTTCGCGGCCCCGCGATTCGCCAGCGCGGCGGGCAGGCCCGCCTTCAAACGGTCGATCGGCAGCGGCTCGAGGATCACGCCGGTCGAGAACGGCAGCACCTGCGAGGACTCGAGGCCGGCCAGGCGCGCGAGTTCATCGCAGGTCTCGCGGGCGTGCTTCATGCCCGGCTCGCCGGTGCCCGCGTTCGCGTTGCCGGTGTTCACCACCAGCGCACGAATGCCCTTGCCGCCCGCGCGCACCTTCGCGAGATGTTCGCGGCACACCGTCACCGGCGCGGCACAGAAGCGATTCAGCGTGAACACGCCGGCGACGCTCGCGCCTTCGTCGACGGAGATCACCAGGACGTCCTTACGATTGGGCTTGCGAATGTTGGCTTCCGCCCAGCCGAGCGTCACGCCGGCGACCGGATGAAGTTGTGCGGGATCAATCGAGGGGAAATTGACAGCCATGGTGGCGACCTGTCGAAATGGCGATGCCGGCCAGGGCGCTGGAGCCTGGCCGGCATCGGGAATCAAAACGCAAGGCCCGCCATGGGAAGCGGGCCACCGGAATCTACGTTCAAGCCTGCGTCACGCGATCTTGCCGTGACACTGCTTGTACTTCTTGCCGCTGCCGCACGGGCACGGATCGTTGCGGCCCACCTTCGGCATTTCGCTGCCCACCGGCGGCGTATGGCTCATGGCCGCGCCCACCATTGCAGCGGCGGCGTCGGCAGCCACCGGTGCGGCAGCCGCCGGAGCCGGCGCCGCGTCGGCTTCGGCGAATTCGGCATGGCGGAACTCGACGTTCTCGACATGATGGCCCTGCTCTTCGATCTGCTCGGCCGCCTGTTCGAGCTGCTCCGGCGACTGGATCTGCACGTTCATCACGATACGCGTGACTTCGAGCTTCACGGCTTCGAGCATCGCGGCGAACAGTTCGAACGCCTCGCGCTTGTACTCCTGCTTCGGGTTCTTCTGCGCATAGCCGCGCAGATGGATGCCCTGACGCAGGTGGTCGAGCGCCGCGAGGTGTTCGCGCCAGCTGCGGTCGAGCGTTTGCAGCATGACCGAGCGCTCGAACGCGCTGAACGATTCGCGGCCCACGAGCGCCACCTTCTGCTCGTAAGCTTCGTCGCCCGCGGCGAGCACGGCCTCGAGAATTTCATCGGCATCGATCGACGACGACTCGTTGATCATCTCCTGGATCGCGAGGTCGAGCTGCCATTCGTTGCGCAGCACTTCTTCGAGCTCGGGCACGTCCCACTGCTCTTCGATACTGCCGTGCGGCACGAACTGGCGCACGATGTCGGTGATCACGCCATGACGCATCGCGCCGATCGTTTCGGTGATGTCATGCGCTTCGAGCAGTTCGTTGCGCTGCTGGTAGATCACCTTGCGCTGATCGTTCGAGACGTCGTCGTATTCGAGCAGTTGCTTGCGGATGTCGAAGTTGCGCGCTTCGACCTTGCGCTGCGCCGACTCGATCGAACGCGTGACGATACCCGCCTCGATCGCCTCGCCTTCCGGCATTTTCAGGCGGTCCATGATCGCGCGCACGCGGTCGCCCGCGAAAATGCGCAGCAGCGGGTCTTCGAGCGAGAGATAGAAACGCGACGAGCCCGGGTCGCCCTGTCGGCCCGCACGACCGCGCAGCTGGTTGTCGATCCGGCGCGACTCGTGACGCTCGGTGCCGATGATGTGCAGACCGCCCGCGGCCTTTACCCGATCGTGCAGCGTTTGCCACTCGTCGTGCAGTTGCTGGATGCGGCGCGCTTTTTCGTCGGCGGGAATCGCTTCGTCGGCTTCGATAAACGCTGCCTGCTTCTCCGCATTGCCGCCCAGCACGATGTCGGTACCGCGGCCTGCCATGTTGGTGGCGATGGTGACGCGCTGCGGACGACCGGCTTCAGCGACGATCGCGGCTTCACGCGCGTGCTGCTTCGCGTTGAGCACTTCGTGCGGCAGACCGGCCTTCGTGAGCAGGTTCGAAAGCAGCTCCGAGTTTTCGATCGACGTCGTGCCGACCAACACCGGCTGACCACGCTCGTAGCATTCGCGGATATCGCGAATCACGGCGTCGTAGCGTTCATTCGCCGTCTTGTAGATCTGATCCTGCTTGTCGATCCGCTTGGGTGTCCGGTTCGTCGGGACCACCACTGTTTCGAGGCCGTAGATCTCGTTGAATTCGTACGCTTCGGTGTCGGCCGTACCCGTCATGCCCGAGAGCTTCGCGTACATGCGGAAGTAGTTCTGGAACGTGATCGAAGCGAGCGTCTGGTTCTCGCTCTGGATCTTCACGTGTTCCTTCGCTTCCACGGCCTGGTGCAGGCCGTCCGACCAGCGGCGGCCGGCCATCAGACGGCCGGTGAATTCGTCGACGATAATGACTTCGCCGTTCTGCACCACGTAGTGCTGGTCCTTGTGGAATAGCGTGTGGGCACGCAGCGCGGCGTACACATGGTGCATCAGCGTGATGTTCTGCGGCGCATAGAGGCTTTCGCCCTGGCCGATCAGGCCCCACTCGGAGAGCATGCGCTCGGCCTTCTCGTGGCCCGATTCCGTGAGGAACACCTGGCGCGCCTTTTCGTCGAGCGTGTAGTCGCCCGGCTTTTCCACGCCCGTGCCGTCGGCCTTCTCTTCGCCGATCTGCTGCTCGAGCAGCGGCGGCAGCGCGTTCATGCGCACGTAGAGTTCGGTGTGGTCTTCGGCCTGGCCCGAGATGATGAGCGGCGTACGCGCTTCGTCGATCAGGATCGAGTCCACCTCGTCGACCACCGCGAAGTTCAGCGTACGCTGCACGCGCGCCTCGGTCTCGTAGACCATGTTGTCGCGCAGGTAGTCGAAGCCGAACTCGTTGTTCGTGCCGTAGGTGATGTCCGCGGCGTACGCTTCCTGCTTCGTCGCGTGGTCCATCTGCGACAGGTTGATGCCGACGGACAAACCGAGGAAGTTGTAGAGGCGCGCCATCCATTCGGCGTCGCGCTGCGCGAGGTAGTCGTTCACCGTCACGACGTGCACACCGCGGCCCGACAGCGCATTCAGGTAGACGGGCAGTGTGGCGACGAGCGTCTTGCCTTCGCCGGTGCGCATTTCAGCGATCTTGCCGTAATGCAGCACCATGCCGCCGATCAGCTGCACGTCGAAGTGGCGCATTTTCAGCACGCGCTTGCTCGCCTCGCGGCAAACGGCGAACGCCTCGGGCAGCAGTTCGTCGAGCGATGTACCTTTGGCCACGCGCTCGCGGAACTCGGCCGTTTTTGCGCGCAGCTGCTCGTCGGTGTACTGCTCGATCTTCGGTTCGAGCGCGTTGATCGCCGCGACCGTCTTCTGATATTGCTTGATCAGGCGCTGATTGCGGCTGCCAAAGATTTTCTGTAAGAAACCGGTGGTCATCGGATCGGTGTCTGCGTCGCGGCTTCGGCCGGGATTCCTGAGGGTGGGTTCAGCGGGTTGTGCAGGGTGTGCACTACGCATCCGGACCGGCGGGACCTCGGCGGCTTTAGCCCAAAATGGTGGATTCGAATCGGGCATTTTAGCACGCGCCCTCTCACCCGCCTGTGTCAGCGCGAAGACGGCTCTGGCGCGCGCGGTGCCCGCACGGACGGCCTTCCCGCCGGGCGGCGAAGGGCCGCGATGCGGCCCTGGCCGAATGGCCTGAAGGCGCTTGAATGAGCGGTGCGCAGGCTACAATGACGACATCGCAGTCCCGCCTGCGCGCTCGCCCATCCTTACGCCACATGAGCCGTTTCTCGCCGTTTTCAAGGTCCAGGGGACCACGCGCCCCCCAGCCGCTCGCCGAAGTGCTGAGCCGCACGGACGCGTTCGCGCCGCTGCGCGCCGGCGTGGAGCAGATCGCGGCGATCCAGCGCGACCTGAATGCGCTGCTGCCCGACTATCTCGCGGCGAGTGTCGAGCCCGGCTTCATCAAGGACGGCACACTGGCCCTCTTCACTGCGCACAACGCGCTCGCCGCGCGGTTGCGGCATCTGGAGCCGCGGCTCGTGGCCGATCTGCAGGCGCGCGGCTGGGCGTTGAACAGCGTGCGCATCCGCGTGCGTCCTCAAGCCGTGAAAGATCCGGCACCGCCCAAGCAGGCGCGCATGACGCCGGTTGGCGCGGCAGCGCTTCAGGCGCTGAGCGAAACGCTCGAGGCTTCGCCGCTGCAGGCAGCACTCGCGAAGATGGCGGCGCGCCACATGAAAAAGCGCTGATCCGGTGAGCCCAGGTCTCGCGACCGCGCTCACGAAGCCGCGCAAAAAGAAAAAGGGCAGCATATCGCTGCCCTTTTTACTGCCTATACGCTCGAAACTCAGGCGAATGCGGTCTGTGCGTCGTAGCCGAAGCCGCGCGGCGCCTTCTGCGGATCGTCGAACGTGACGATCTCGTAGGCGTCCTCATTCGCGAGCAGCTCGCGCAGCAGCGCGTTATTGAGGCCGTGGCCCGACTTGTACGCGTCGTACGCTGCCAGCAGCGGATGGCCGACCACGTACAGATCGCCGATCGCGTCGAGCATCTTGTGCTTCACGAACTCGTCGTCGTAGCGCAGGCCGTCGTTGTTCAGAATGCGGTACTCGTCCAGCACGATGGCGTTGTCCATGCTGCCGCCGCGCGCGAGGCCGAGCTCGCGCATCATCTCGACTTCGTGCGCGAAGCCGAACGTGCGGGCGCGCGCGATTTCACGCACGTACGAGGTATTCGCGAAGTCCACTTCGAGCGCCTGGCCCGTCTTGTCGACAGCCGGATGGCGGAAGTCGATCGTGAACTTGAGCTTGAAGCCGAAGTAAGGCTCGAGACGTGCGAACTTGTCGCCGTCGCGGATCTCCACGGGCTTCTTGACCTTGATGAACTTCTTCGGAGCGTTCTGCTCCTCGATACCCGCCGACTGGATCAGGAACACGAACGAAGCCGCGCTGCCGTCCATGATCGGAATTTCCTCGGCGGTCACATCCACGTAGAGGTTGTCGATGCCAAGGCCTGCGCAGGCGGACATGAGGTGCTCGATCGTCGAGACACGTGCGCCGTCTTTCTGCAGCACCGAGGCGAGGCGGGTATCGCCAATCGCCATCGCCGACGCGGGGATGTCCACCGGCGTCGGCAAATCCACGCGCGAAAACACGATGCCCGTGTTCGGCGCCGCCGGACGGAGCGTCAGGTCGACCTTGCGCCCCGAATGCAGGCCGATGCCGACTGTCTTCACGATTGATTTGATGGTTCGCTGCTTCAACATGGTCTTCTTGCTCATTGAAAATCCCAATCGGGACTTTTTAATTCATAGCACGAATTATACTCCAGTTGCGCCGAGTCCGTCTTTTTCACCGGCGTGACAAACTGTTTCCCCGTGTTACCCAATGGGGATGGAGCGCGGGCCGATGCCCGGAACGGAGGCGTTCCCGGGGTAATCGGCCCGCTGGGTTCACGTAATGGCCTGTCACATTTACGCCGCAGGTGCACGTTGCTTCGGGGCAACGCCGCGCCCGCGAACGCGCTCATGCGCGGGTCAACGTGGCGAGTATGCTCGCAGCATCGCTCACTTCGAACTTGCCGGGTGCTTCGACGTGCAGCGTCTTGACCACGCCGTCGTCGACCACCATCGCATAGCGCTGGGAGCGGATTCCCATGCCACGCGCCGACAAATCCTGCTCCAGTCCGAGTGCACGAGTCAACGCTGCGCTGCCGTCGGCCATCATGCGTACCTTGCCCGAGGTACGCTGATCGCGTCCCCACGCGCCCATGACGAACGCGTCGTTGACGGACACGCACCAGACCTCGTCGATACCGGCCGCGCGCAGCGCGTCGAAGTGTTCGACGTAACCCGGCACGTGCTTCGCGGAGCACGTTGGCGTGAATGCGCCCGGCAATCCGAAGATCACCACGCGCTTGCCCGCCGCTTCCTTTTGCACGTCGAAGCTGTTCGGCCCCAGCGTGCAACCCTCGCGCGCGTCTTCGACGAACTCGAAGAGGGTCGCTTCGGGCAGCGTTTCACCCTGTTTGATCATGACTCGTCCTTCGCAACGATGCGCAAGCGTGTCGCGCTGGCGTCGTGCAATGTTGGGCAACGATGTACTCCAAGGTTACACAGGAACGCCTGGCGACACCGCGCCTTTCCCCCACGCTCAACGCGTGGCGGGCAACCGTCCCTGCCGCGCATCCTCGCGGATGCGGCCTTGCTGGTCCTGCTCGCCTTCATTGCTACGCAGCGCGCTGTCTGTCTGCGGGCGAGGGCAACACGTGCCCTGCCGCAGTCAGATCGGCTCGCGTGTCAGTCCGCCTGCTTGCGCAGGAACGCCGGGATATCGTACGTGTCGACGCCCTTTTCCTGCAGCGCCTGCACGTGCGAAGCCGCGGTGTCGCGCGACGTGCGCCACACTGCCGGCGTGTCGAGCGCGCCGTAGTCGGCCGTGTTGCCGTGGCCGCTGTGCTGCGGTGCGTACGAACCCGCCGGAGCCGGGATCGGCTGGTTGTCCGTGCCCGTACGCAGCAGTTGCATCGGCGCGGCTTGCTGCTTCTTCGCAGCGCGGCCGAGGCCCGTTGCCACCACCGTCACGCGCAGTGCGTCGCCCATCGCGTCGTCGTACACCGCACCGAAGATCACCGTCGCGTCTTCTGCAGCATAGCTCTTGATGGTGTTCATCACTTCGCGCGTTTCCGACAGACGCAGCGAACGGCTCGACGTGATGTTGACCAGCACGCCGCGCGCGCCCGACAGATCGACGCCTTCGAGCAGCGGGCTCGCCACGGCCTGTTCCGCCGCGAGGCGTGCGCGATCGACGCCGGCAACCGTCGCCGTGCCCATCATCGCCTTGCCCTGCTCGCCCATCACCGTCTTCACGTCTTCGAAGTCGACGTTCACGAGACCGTCGACGTTGATGATTTCGGCGATGCCTGCGACTGCGTTGTTCAGAACGTCGTCCGCGCACTGGAAGCACTTGTCCATCTCGGCGTCATCGCCCATCACGTCGAACAGCTTGTCGTTCAGGACGACGATCAGCGAGTCGACGTGATCCTCCAGTTGCTGCGAGCCGGCTTCCGCCACGCGCATACGCTTGCCGCCTTCGAACTCGAACGGCTTGCTCACCACGCCAACGGTGAGAATGCCCATCTCCTTGGCGATCTGCGCGACGACCGGGGCTGCGCCCGTGCCGGTGCCGCCGCCCATGCCGGCGGTGATGAACACCATGTGCGCGCCGCGCAGTGCGTCGGCGATGCGCTCACGGGCTTCTTCTGCTGCCGCGCGGCCCATCTCCGGCTTCGCACCGGCGCCGAGGCCCGTGTTGCCGAGTTGAATCACGGCCGATGCACGCGAGCGCGAGAGCGCCTGTGCGTCCGTGTTCATCACGATGAAATCGACGCCTTGCACGCCGCGGTTGATCATGTGCTGCACGGCATTGCCGCCCGCACCACCAACGCCTACCACCTTGATGATGGTGCCGTTGGTTTCGGTTTCCAGCATCTGGAATTCCATGTTGCCTCCGTCAAGAAAAAGATTCCGCTCCTCGGCCGTTATCCAGTGGAAGATCGGGCAACCTTCCACTGCGCGCTAGCCGCCGTCACCAGCGCGATTTTCGAAGCTTGTACTTCGCCTTCTGTCCTGCGACTTCTGTCGTCAGAAGTTGCCGAGGAACCAGTCCTTCATGCGTGAAAAGACCTGGCCCATCGACCCCGACTGCACTGCAACCTTGCGCCCGCGCATACGCTGCGAGCGGCCTTCGACGAGCAGGCCCATCGCCGTCGAGTAGCGCGGATTGCGCACCACGTCGGCCAGACCGCCTGCGTATTCCGGCACGCCGATGCGCACCGGCTTCAGGAAAATGTCCTCGCCCAGCTCCACCATGCCCGGCATCATCGCGGCGCCGCCCGTCAGCACGACGCCCGAGCTCAACAGTTCTTCGTAGCCCGACTCGCGCACCACCTGCTGCACGAGCGAAAAAAGCTCTTCCACGCGCGGCTCGATCACGGCGGCAAGCGCCTGGCGCGACAGCGTGCGCGGACCGCGCTCGCCCAGCCCCGGCACTTCGATCATCTCGTCCGGATCGGCGAGCGCCTGCTTCGCGATGCCGTAGCTCACCTTGATGTCTTCCGCGTCGGGCGTGGGCGTGCGCAGCGCCATGGCGATGTCGCTCGTCACCTGGTCGCCCGCGATCGGAATCACCGCGGTATGGCGAATCGCGCCTTCGCTGAAGATCGCGATGTCGGTCGTGCCGCCGCCGACGTCGACGAGCACCACGCCCAGTTCCTTCTCGTCCTCGGTCAGCACCGCCAGCGACGAAGCGAGCGGCTGCAGGATGAGGTCGTTCACTTCGAGACCGCAGCGGCGCACGCACTTCACGATGTTCTGCGCCGCGCTCACCGCGCCCGTCACGATATGCACCTTCACTTCCAGACGGATGCCGCTCATGCCGATCGGCTCGCGCACATCTTCCTGGCCGTCGATGATGAATTCCTGCGTGAGGATATGCAGCACCTGCTGGTCGGTCGGGATGTTGATCGCCTTCGCCGTTTCGATCACGCGCGCGACGTCCGCCTGCGTGACTTCCTTCTCCTTGATGGCAACCATGCCGCTCGAGTTGAAGCTGCGAATGTGGCTGCCCGCAATACCGGTGAATACGTTAGTGATCTTGCAGTCGGCCATGAGTTCCGCTTCTTCGAGCGCTCGCTGGATAGACTGCACAGTGGCCTCGATGTTCACCACCACGCCCTTCTTGAGACCTTTCGATTCGCTCTGGCCGAGACCGATCACTTCGTAGTGGCCTTCGCCCTTCAATTCGGCGACGACGGCCACCACCTTCGACGTCCCGATGTCGAGGCTGACCAGCAGATCCTTATAGTCTTTACTCATATCGTGCTCGTTGCGTGTGATGTCCTGTTACTTCTTGCCCGGAGCGGGCGTGTCACTGATGAAGCGCATACCGGCCGCCCTTATCGCAAACCCGTTCGGATAACGCAAGTCCGCGTATTCGATTGCTTTGCCCCAACGTTGCGTCACCGCCGACCATGCCGCGATGAGGCGGTGCGAACGCTCGCTCAGTGTGTCGGCGTTGCGCTCGCGGCCCAGCTCCACCTGCATGCCGTTCGAGAGCTTCACCGTCCATGCGTAACGCGGCGAGAGCGTCACTTCGTCGGGCGTGAGCCCGAGCGGCGCGAACCACTTCTCCAGGTCGCGGTAGCGCGCAACCACCTCGGGCGCGGTGCCGTCGGGGCCGTCGAACGCGGGCAACTCTTCGTCGAGTTCGCCCTGGTTCGCCGTGAACAGCTCGCCGTCCGTGCTCACGAGCTGATCGCTGCCCCACGTGCCCAGCGGTTTGTACTCTTCGAGCGTGACAGCCAATGCGTTGGGCCACACGCGGCGCACGCTCGCATGACGCACCCACGGCATCTGCTCGAACGCGGCGCGCGCCGTATCGAGATCGACCGTGAAGAAGTTGCCCTTCAGCCGGCCGACCACGCTCGCACGCACGGTGGGCGAGTTGATGTGCTCGGTATCGCCCTCGATGCGGATCTCTCGCAGCGCGAAGTTCGGACGCTGCACGAGCCAGTAGCAGCCCGCCGCCAGCAGCGCGAGCGCGAGCAGCGCGTGCAACGCGTTGGCGGCAAGGTTGAGCTGGCGTACGTTATTCCACATTTCGAGATTGTCGGTTCACTTCCGGTTCGGCAATTCGTCAGTCAGAGATTAATCAGGGGTTCAATCTTTTAGCGTCTGTGCCAGCACGCGCACCACCAGATCGCGATACTCGATGCCTACCGAGCGCGCGGCCTTCGGCGGCAGCGAGTGATCGGTCATGCCCGGCGCCGTGTTCACTTCGAGGAAGTACGCGTTGCCTGCACCGTCCATCATGAAATCGGCGCGGCCCCAGTCGGTGCAGCCGAGCACGTCGAACGCGCGGCGCGCGAGCTTCTTCAGTTCCGCCTCTTTCTCCGGCGCGACGCCGCAGGGAATCAGATACTGCGTCGTGTCGAGGATGTACTTCGCGTCGTAGTCGTAGAACTCACCCGCCGGCACGATCTTGATGATCGGCAGATCGAGGTCGCCCGCGATGCACGCGGTGTACTCGCCGCCGCCTTCGATGCTCTTTTCCACCAGCACGATCTTGTCGAACTTCGCGGCTTCTTCGAGCGCCGGCACGAGTTGGCTTTCCGCCTTCACCTTGATCACGGCCACGCTCGAGCCTTCGCTCGCGGGCTTCACGAAGAGCGGCAGGCCGAGCTTCGCGACGATCTGCGGCGCGCGCGCCGCGTAGTCGTCGCCGCGCAACACCACTTCGAACGGCGGCGTGGGAATGCCGAGCTGCTGCCACACGAGCTTGCTGCGGAACTTGTCGAGCCCGAGCGCGGAGCCGAGCACACCCGTGCCCGTATAGCGAATGCCGTAAAAGTCGAGCGCGCCCTGGATCTGGCCGTTCTCGCCGTAGCCGCCGTGCAGCGCGTTGAACGCGCGCACGAAACCTTCGTCCTTGAGCGCGGAAAGCGGGCGCTCGGACGGGTCGAACGGATGCGCGTCGATGCCGGCGCTCTGCAGCGCCTGCAGCACCAGCGTGCCCGACTTGAGCGATACCTCCCGCTCAGCGGACACGCCGCCGTACAGCACCGCGACCTTGCCAAATTGTTTCGGATCGATACTGCTCATGTCACTCACGCCTTCTGTTCCTGTTGGGCGATTCGACCCGGCACGCCGCCGATCGAACCCGCGCCCATCGTAATCACCACATCGCCGTCGCGCACGACCGCTGCGAGCGCCTCCGGCACTTCATCCACGGTCTCGACGAACACCGGCTCGACCTTGCCCGCCACGCGAATCGCGCGTGCGAGCGCGCGGCCATCGGCTGCGACGATCGGCGCTTCGCCGGCCGCATAGACATCGGTCAGCACGAGCGCATCGACGGTCGACAGCACGCGCACGAAGTCTTCGAAACAGTCGCGCGTACGCGTATAGCGGTGCGGCTGGAACGCCAGCACGAGACGGCGCTCGGGAAACGCGCCGCGCGCCGCTGCGATCGTCGCGGCCATTTCCACCGGGTGATGGCCATAGTCGTCGATCAACGTCCAGGCGCCGCCGCCGTTGACGGGAATTTCGCCATAGCGCTGAAAACGACGGCCTACGCCGTTGAATTCCGCGAGCGCGCGTTGAATATCGGCGTCCTTCACTTCGAGTTCGGTCGCGATCGCAATCGCGGCGAGCGCGTTCTGCACGTTGTGCGTGCCCGGCAGATTCAGCACGATGTCGAGCGACGGCGCGTCTTCGCGCATCACCGTGAAGTACATCTTGCCTTCTCGGGCAATCACGTTGACCGCGCGCACCTGCGCGTCGGACGCGAAGCCGTAACGGATGATCGGCTTCGAGACGAACGGCAGAATCTCCTTCACGTTCGGGTCGTCCACGCACAGCACCGCAATGCCATAGAACGGCAGGCGATGCGTGAACTCGATGAACGCCTGCTTCAGGCGCGCGAAGTCGTGCCCGTAGGTGTCCATGTGATCGGCGTCGATGTTCGTAATGACTTCGATCACCGGAAACAGGTTCAGGAACGATGCGTCCGATTCGTCGGCTTCCGCCACGATGAAATCGCCCGTGCCGAGGCGCGCGTTCGCGCCCGCACTGATCAGGCGCCCGCCGATCACGAAGGTCGGATCGAGCCCGCCCGCGGCCAGCACGCTCGCCACGAGCGAGGTCGTGGTGGTCTTGCCGTGCGTGCCTGCGATCGCGATGCCCTGCTTCAGACGCATCAGTTCCGCGAGCATCACGGCGCGCGGCACGATGGGAATGCGGCGATGGCGTGCCGCGAGCACTTCGGGGTTGTCGCTGCGCACCGCGGTCGAAACGACCACGGCATTCGCGCCTTCGATGTTTTCTTCGGCATGGCCGATCGCGATGCGCGCGCCGAGCGCGGCGAGTCGATCGGTGACCCCGTTCTTCGCGAGGTCCGAGCCGCTTACCTGATAGCCGAGGTTGACGAGCACTTCGGCGATGCCGCTCATGCCCGCGCCGCCGATGCCAACGAAATGGATATGTTTGACGATGTGTTTCATTGCTTTCCTCCCGCACTTACGCCCGCCACAGCCGCGCAGATGCGCGCGACCTGATCGGCGGCGTCGGGTTTCGCGAGCGCGCGAGCGCGCCCGGCCATTTCCGCCAGCGATGTTCTGGTCTGATGCCGCAACCAGTCGGCGAGTCCTTCCGCCGTCAGGTCGCGTTGTTGCACCACGAGCGCTGCGTCCTTGTCGGCAAGGAACGCGGCGTTGGTGGTCTGGTGGTCGTCCACGGCGTAGGGAAACGGCACAAAGCATGCCGCCACGCCCACGGCCGCGATTTCGGCCACCGTCATTGCGCCCGAACGGCAGACCACGAGATCCGCGTTGCGGTAGGCGCTCGCCATGTCGTCGATGAACGGCACGAGCTGTACCGTGTCATTCAGTTCGAGTCCGGCGTCGAGATAGTTTTGACGCAAGGCGTCGATGTGCTTCGCGCCCGCCTGATGCACGATATGCGGACGCTCTTGCGGCGCGAGCAGCGACAGCGCGCGCGGCACCACTTCGTTGAGCGCCGTCGCGCCGAGACTGCCGCCCACTACGAGCACGCGCAGCGGACCGCTGCGCGCGGCGTAGCGCGCCGCCGGCGCGTCGACGTGTTCGAGCGCCTCGCGGATCGGGTTGCCGGTCCACTCGGCATTCGGCAAGGCGCCCGGAAACGCCACGAGCACGCGCCTGGCCAGTTTCGCGAGCACCTTGTTCGCGAGACCCGCAATCGAATTCTGTTCATGCAGCACGAGCGGACGGCCCGAAAGCGCGCTCATCAAGCCCGCCGGGAACGTGATGTAGCCGCCCATGCCGAGCACGACGTCGGGCTTCACGCGGCGCAGCGCCGCGAGGCTCTGCGTGCAGGCGCGCAGCAGGTTCAGCGGCAGCATCAGCTTGGTCTTGATACCCTTGCCGCGCACGCCGCCAAAGCGCACGTATTCCATCGTGATGCCGTGCTTCGGAACGAGCGTCGCTTCCATGCCTGCGGGATTGCCGAGCCACACCACGCGCCAGCCCCACTGCTCCATGCGATGTGCGACGGCAAGGCCCGGGAACACGTGTCCCCCGGTGCCGCCGGCCATCACCATGAGCGTGCGCGTTGCTGCGGTCATACCTTGCCTCCGCGCATCAAGACCCGGTTCTCGTAGTCCACACGCAACAGCAGCGCCACCGCGATGCAGTTCAGCAAGATGCCCGAGCCGCCATAGCTCACGAGGGGCAGCGTGAGACCCTTGGTCGGCAACAGCCCCAGGTTCACGCCCATGTTGATGAAGGCCTGCGCGCCGAACCACACGCCGAGCCCCTTGGCGACGAGACCGGCAAACGTGCGGTCGAGCGCGAGCGCCTGGCGGCCGATCTCGAACGAGCGGCGCACGATCCAGTAGAACAGCAGGATCACGACGAGGACGCCGACGAAACCGAGTTCCTCGCCGATGACGGCGAGAATGAAGTCGGTGTGCGCTTCCGGCAGATAGTTGAGCTTTTCGACGCTGCCGCCAAGACCCACGCCGAACCACTCGCCGCGACCGAACGCGATGAGCGAGTGCGTGAGCTGGTACGCCTTGCCCTGCGCGTAACGGTCGTCCCACGGATCGAGGTACGCGAAGATCCGCTCGCGGCGCCACGGCGACGCCCACACGAGCAGCGTGAAGGTGCCCACTGCCGTGGCCACGAGGCCGCCGAACAGCTTGCCGTTCACGCCGCCGAGGAACAGCACGCCCATGGCGATCGCGGCGATCACCATGAACGCGCCCATGTCAGGCTCGAGCAGCAGCAGCGCGCCGACCACGCCCACGGCGAATGCCATCGGCAGGAAGCCTTTCGCGAAGCTATGCATGTATTCCTGCTTGCGCACCGTGTAGTTCGCAGCGTAGATCGTCACGGCGAGCTTCATGATTTCCGACGGCTGCATGTTCGTGACGCCGAGCGGAATCCAGCGACGCGCGCCGTTCACGCCCTTGCCGATGTGCGGAATCAGCACGACCACCAGCATGGCGAGCGAGATGAGAAAGAGCTTGGGCGCGTAACGCTCCCACGTCGAAACGGGAATACGGAACGCAACGAGCGCCGCAACGGTAGCGATCACGAGCGAAACGAGGTGGCGCACGAGGAACGCCCAGTCGCGGTACGAGGCGTACTTGGGCGAATCGGGCATGGCGATCGAGGCGGAGTACACCATCACCACGCCGAGGCCCAGAAGCGCGATGACGGCCCACAGCAGCGAGTGGTCGTAGTCGAGCATGCGCGAGCGTCCGGGACGCACGCCGTTGACGACGCTCGCAAGACCGCCCGAGCGCGCGCCGCCGCTCGACGAGCCGCCGGCCTGGCCGTTTTCGCGCGAGAGGCGCGCACCGAATCGCTCGGACCAGCTCATATCATCGTCCCCCGTTCTGCAGCGATTGCTTCTACGGTGTCGTGGAACACGGCTGCGCGATGCGCGTAGTTGCGGAACATGTCGAGGCTCGCGCAAGCGGGCGAAAGCAGCACGACGTCACCGGGTTGCGCGAGCGCCGTCGCCGCGCGCGTGGCTTCTTCGAGCGTGGCGTGGTCGCTCATCGCGATGCCGGTTTCTTCGAGCGCCGCGCGGATCTTCGAGGCGTCGCGGCCGATCAGCATCACGGCGCGGCACCAGCGCGCAACCGGCGCGACGAGCGGATCGAAGTCCTGGCCCTTGCCGTCGCCGCCGGCGATCAGCACCGTGCGCTGCGCGAGGCCGTCGAGCGCTGCCACCGTCGCGCCGACGTTCGTGCCCTTGCTGTCGTCCACGTAGTCGATGCCGTCGATCGATGCGATCAGCTCCACGCGATGCGGCTCGCCGCGATACTCGCGCAGGCCGTGCAGAAGCGGCGCGGGCGCGAGATCGATCGCGCGCGTGAGCGCGAACGCCGCGAGCGCGTTGGCCGCGTTATGCAGACCGCGAATGCGCAGGGCGTCGGCGGGCATGAGGCGCTTCATGCCGAGGTTCACGGGCGCCGCTTCCTGCTGCTTGCGACGACGCGGGGAGACAGGTACGTCGGCCGCGTCGAGGTCGTGGGCCTGCACGAGCCACTGCATGCCGTTCTCGCGCAGCAGACCCAGGTCGCCGTCGTTCCCGGGCTCGTTCAGGCCGAAAGTCACGATCTTCGCGTCGCCACTCGCCTTCACGCTCGCGAGCGACATGACGCGCGCGTCGTCGCGGTTGAGCACGCGTGTCGTGCGCGGCCCGAAGATGCGGCCCTTCGCGGCCGCGTAAGCGTCGAGGCCGCCGTGCCAGTCGAGATGGTCCTGCGTGATGTTGAGGACCGCGGCGGCGTCCGGCTCGAACGTGTGCGCCGTTTCCAGCTGGAAGCTCGACAGTTCGAGCACCCAGACGTCGGGCAGCGCGGTGTTGTCGATGGCCTCGGCGAGCTTGTCGAGCATCGCCGGGCTGATGTTGCCCGCCACCGCCACGCGCTTGCCCGCGCGCTCGCAGAGCATGCCTGTCAAGCTCGTCGTGGTGGTCTTGCCGTTCGTGCCGGTGATGGCGAGCACCTTCGGTGCGTAGCCGCTCTCGCCCAGATGGCGCAGCGCCTGCGCGAAGAGTTCGAGTTCCCCCCACACTTCGATGCCGCGTTCGCGTGCCGCCGCGATCAGCGGCACGAGGTCTTCGGCGAGCGGCGAGAGGCCCGGGCTGATTGCGACGAGCTCCACGCCGTCGAGCAGCGCCGTCGTGAACGGACCGCCGACGAAATCGGCGTCGATGCCGCGCGCGGCGAGTTCGGGAAGATTGGGCGGCGCTTCGCGCGTGTCGGCAATGCGCAGGCGGCAACCATGCCGCGCGCACCAACGCGCCATCGCGAGACCCGATTCCCCGAGTCCCAGCACGAGCACCATCGGCTTTTGCCGATCCCGAAACTTCTCGCCGAACATCGCTTGCTTCCCTTGCTTACTTAGAGGCTCAACGCAGCTTGAGCGTGGACAGACCGATCAGACACAGCATCAGCGTGATGACCCAGAAACGCACGACAACCTGCGTTTCCTTCCAGCCAGACAGCTCGAAATGGTGATGCAGCGGCGCCATCTTGAAGATGCGGCGCCCTTCGCCGTAACGCTTCTTCGTGTACTTGAACCAGGTGACCTGCAGCATCACCGAGAGCGTCTCCGCAACGAAAATGCCGCCCATGATGAAGAGCACGATTTCCTGACGCACGATCACCGCAATGGTTCCCAGCGCGCCGCCGAGCGCGAGCGCGCCCACGTCGCCCATAAACACTTGCGCTGGATACGTGTTGAACCAGAGGAACGCGAGCCCTGCCCCGCCCATCGCCGAACAGAAGATGAGCAGTTCGCCGGCTCCGGCAATATGCGGAAAGAGCAGATACTTCGAGTAGACCGAGCTGCCCATCACGTAGGCGAACACGCCGAGCGACGCGCCAACGAGCACGACCGGCATGATCACGAGACCGTCGAGGCCGTCGGTGAGGTTCACGGCGTTGCTCGCGCCGACGATCACGAAGTACGTGAGCGCGATGAAGCCCCACACGCCGAGCGGATAGCTGATCGACTTGAGGAACGGCAGCAGCAAGTCGGCGCGCGCGGGCAGGCCCATCGACAGGCCGCTACGCACCCACGCCGTGAAGAGATCGAACACGCGCACGTTGCTCGCTTCGGACACACTGAACGCGAGGTACACCGCTGCGAACAGACCGATCACCGACTGCCAGAAGTACTTCTCGCGCGAAGACATGCCGCGCGGGTCCTTGTAGACGACCTTGCGATAGTCGTCGACCCAGCCGATCGCGCCGAAGCCGAACGTGACGAGCATCACGATCCAGATGAAGCGGTTCGTAAGATCGCCCCACAGCAAGGTAGAAACCGCGATGCCCAGCAGAATGAGCACGCCGCCCATGGTGGGCGTACCGGACTTCACGAGGTGAGTTTGCGGGCCGTCCGTGCGCACGGCCTGGCCGACCTTCATTGCGGTGAGCTTGCGGATCACCCACGGGCCGAGGAAAAGCCCGATCGCCATCGCGGTGATGGTGGCCATCACCGCACGGAACGTCAGATAACTGAACACGCGCAAGAAGCTTGCGTCATTCTGCAGCCATTGCGCCAGCGCCAGTAGCATGCCTTGTATTCCTTCGTATTTCAGTGCGCACCGGACTTCGCGTCCGGCGCAGGGTTTTGCGGATTCGTGAGTGCCGCTACTACGCGCTCCATCTGCATGAAGCGCGAGCCTTTCACGAGAATCGTTGCGCCCGCGCCGTAACCGGCACCAGCCAGTGCGCGCACGAGTTCGCTCACGTCGGCGGCATGCAGCGCCTGCGCGCCGAACGCCGTCGCGCTGTCACGCGCTGCGTCGCCGAGCGTGTAGAGCGCGTCGATGCCGCGTTCCTTCGCGTAAGCGCCCACCTCGCGGTGAAAGGCGGGACCGTCGTCGCCGACTTCGCCCATGTCTCCGAGCACCAGCACGCGCGGCGACGTGCGCAAAGCCAGCACGTCGATCGCTGCACGCACCGAGTCGGGATTCGCGTTGTAGGTGTCGTCGATCACCGTCGCGCCCGTCAGCTCGCCAAGCGCCGCGCGCTTCACCTGCAAGCGGCCCTTCACCGGCTCGAACGCCTCGAGCCCGCGGCCGATCGCTTCGAGCGAGACGCCCGACGCAATCGCCGCCGCCGTGGCCGCGAGCGCGTTGTGCGCGTTGTGTGCGCCCAGCACCTTCAACTCCACTTCGAGATGGCCTTCCGGCGTCGCGATCGCGAGACGGTTGCCCGCGAGCCTGTCGACGAGCTTGCCGGTGACTGCCGCTTCAACCGCACGCGTATCCGTATGCAGCGCGAAGTCGAGGATGCGCGAACCCGTCGCCGCCACGCGCCAGATGCTCGCGTAGGCATCGTCGGCGGGAAACACCGCGACGCCCGTGGGCTTGAGCGTGTGAATCACGCTCGCATGCTCGAGCGCGACGGCTTCCACCGTCGCCATGAATTCCTGATGTTCGCGCTGCGCGTTGTTCACCACCGCGACCGTCGGCTCGGCGAATTTCGCCAGCAACTCGGTCTCGCCCGGGTGATTCATGCCGAGTTCGACCACCGCCAGCCGATGAGCGCCGCTCAAACGCAGCAACGTTAACGGCACGCCGATGTCGTTATTGAGGTTTCCGGTGGTCGCGAGACGCAAATTTTCTCCAACGGCCGCCGCGAAGATCGACGCGATCATTTCCTTGACCGTCGTTTTGCCGTTACTGCCCGTCACGGCGACGAGCGGCATCGAGAAGCGGCGGCGCCAGCCGAGCGCGAGCGCGCCGAGCGCCTTGCGCGTGTCGTCCACGCGCAGCGCGGGGATGCGCCAGTCGCCGGGGCTGCGCGAAACAAGCGCCGCGCTCACCTGGCGGTTCGCTACTTCGCCGAGAAAGTCGTGCGCGTCGAAGCGGTCACCCTTGAGCGCGACGAAGAGATCGCCGGGGCCGGTGGTGCGGCTGTCGGTCGAAATGCGCTCGAACGTGGCGTTCTCGTCGCCGAGTACGCTCGCGCCGGGAATCAGCGCCGCGGCTTCCCGCAGGGAAAGCATCGTCATTCACCACCTCCGCGCCCGTGCGTGGCACGGGCGGCGAGTGCAAGCCGCGCGTGGTCCTGATCGGAGAACGCGCGCTTCTTGCCCATGATTTCCTGGGTCGCCTCGTGGCCTTTGCCGGCCAGCACGACGACGTCTTCGCGCGCCGCGCCGCGCACCGCCTGCAGGATCGCACTCGCACGATCCTCGATGCGGCGCGCCTTCGCGGCGTCGCGCATGCCTTGCGCGATCTGCTCGATGATCGCGGCCGGCGACTCGCTGCGCGGGTTGTCGCTCGTCACGACGACCTGGTCGGCGAGGCGTTCCGCGATCGCGCCCATGAGCGGGCGCTTGGTCGCGTCGCGATCGCCGCCGCAGCCGAACATGCAGACGAGCTGGCCGCCGCGTGCGGCCGCCATCGGGCGCAGCGCTTCGAGCGTTTTTTCGAGCGCGTCCGGCGTATGCGCGTAATCGATCACGATGAGCGGCTCGTCGTGATCGGCGCGGCCGCCAAGACGCTCCATGCGGCCGTTCACCGGCTGCAGCTTCGAGATCTCGTTGAGCGCCGCGACGAGCGGCACGTTCGCCGCAAGCAGCGCGCCGAGCACGCCGAGCAGATTGCTCACGTTGAAGAGGCCGAGAACATGCGCCTCGACTTGCGCCTCGCCCCAATCCGACGTTTCCAGATGAAACGCCGTGCCGGTGGCGGTCGCGCGCACGTCGTTCGCGCGCAGCCACGCGTCGGCGACGGGTGCGTCGGCGGCGGGCGTCGCCACGCTGTACGCAATCGTGCGAGCCTTGCCGCGCGTCGCGGCGATCAGGCGGCGGCCCGCTGCGTCGTCGGTGTTGATGATCGCGGCGCGCAGGCCCGGCCATGCGAACAGACGCGCCTTCGCGGCCTCGTAGGCCTCGAACGTGTGGTGATAGTCGAGATGGTCTTGCGTGAGATTCGTGAAGACGCCGATGTCGAACGACGTGCCGTTCACGCGGCCCTGATGCAGCGCGTGCGAGGAGACTTCCATCGCGATCGCCTGTGCGCCAGCGCCGCGCAATTGCGCGAGGCTGCGCTGCAGCTGCGGCGCGTCGGGCGTGGTGAAGCCCGTATGCACGAGCTGACCCGGAAAGCCCGTGCCCAGCGTGCCGACGATCGCGCACTTCTGGCCGATGGCCGTCAACGCCGAGGCGATCCACTGGCTGCACGACGTCTTGCCGTTTGTTCCCGTTACGCCGACCACGAGCATGGCATCGCTCGGGTGGCCATACCAGCCGCTGGCGATTTCGCCCGCGAGCACGTCGAGCTGCGGTACAGCCAGCGCAATCGACGCGTCGAGCTTCTCGCCCGCATACCCTTCCGGCTGATACAGCACGGCTGCAGCGCCCCGCTCGATCGCGTTGGCGATGTGCGGGCGGCTGTCCGCGCCCTCGACGGCGTAGGCGAGAAACACATCGCCCGGCTTGAGCGAGCGCGTGTCGGCGTGCAGGCCCGCTTCTGGCGCGACGTGCGCGCGCAGCCATGCGAGCGCGTCCGCGATCTGCCGGTGCGCGGGATGCTGGGTGCGCGTGGCGCTCATCGGACGACTCCGGGTCGATTTTTCGCGTTGTCCGCGACGGTCATGTGATGCGCGGCTGCGGCGCTTTTCGCGGTAGGCGTGTTCGCCGCGTGCTTCACGGGCGCAGCGGGCGCGTTCGCGACGGCCGGGGCCGAGGCGGCGGCGCTGTTATCCTCGACGACGAGCTGCTTCACCGGCATATCCGGCGGAACGTTGAGCGAGCGCAGCGTATCGCCGACGATGCCCGAGAACACCGGACCCGACACGGCACCGCCGAAGTGGCTGCCGGCCGTCGGTTCGTCGACCGTGACGGCCACGACGATGCGCGGATTCGGCATCGGCGCCATGCCGACGAACGACGCGCGGTATTTCGAATGATCGTAGCCGTGCGGGCCGTGCTTGTACGCCGTACCGGACTTGCCGCCCACGCGGTAGCCGGGCACGGCGGCGTCGGGCGAAGTGCCGTCCTTCGACACCACGCTCTCCAGCATCGTGCGCACTTCACGCGCCGTGGTCGGCGCGAAGACCTGGGTGCCCTGCACCGGCTGCGTGTCGCCGGGGTGGCGGAAGATCGTGACCGGCAGAATCTGGCCGTCGTGCGCGATCGCCGTGTACGCGCGCGCGAGCTGGAACAGCGAAACGGAGAGGCCGTAGCCGTAGGACATCGTCGCCTGCTCGATGCGGCGCCAGCTTTTCCACGGACGCAAACGGCCCGCCGCCGCGCCGGGGAACCCGACCTTCGGCGCCTGACCGAGACCGATGCTGGTGTACATGTCCCACATTTCTTCGGGCTTGAGCGTCATCGCGATCTTGGTCGCGCCGATGTTGCTCGACTTCTGGATCACGCCGCCCACCGTCAGCACGCCAAAACCGGCGTCGTCGGTGATGGTCGCACCGTCGAGGGTGAAGTGGCCCGCGCCCGTATCCACCAGTGTACTCGGCGAGACGCGGTGCAGATCCAGCGCAAGCGACACCGTGAAGGGCTTCATGATCGAACCCGGCTCGAACACGTCGGTGAGGATGCGGTTGCGAAGCTGCTCGCCCGTGAGATGCGAGCGGTCGTTCGGGTTGTAGGTCGGATAGTTCACGAGCGCGAGCACTTCGCCCGTGCGCACGTCCACCACCACCGCAGCGCCGGCCTTGGCCCTGAACTTCTCGACGGCAGCCTTCAGGTTCGAATAGGCGATGTACTGAATCTTGCTGTCGATCGACAGTTCGACGTCCTTGCCATCGTGGGGCACGACCGTCTCGTCGACGTCCTCGACGATGTGGCCCATGCGGTCCTTGATGACGTGGCGAATGCCCGGCACGCCCGCGAGCACCTTCTGGTCCGACAGCTCGACGCCTTCCTGGCCCTCGTCCTCGACGTTGGTGAAGCCGATCAAGTGCGCGGTGACGTCGCCTTCCGGATAGAAGCGCTTGTATTCGTTGCGCTGGTAAATACCCGGAATGTCGAGCGCCGTCACTTTCTGCGCGACGTCGAGCGGCACCTGGCGCTTCACATAGACGAAGGTCTTGTCTTCGTGGAGCTTCGCACGCAGCTCTTTCGTGTTCATGCCGAGCAGCGCGCCGAGCTGGTTGAGCTTGTCGGCGCCGAGATCGTCGGGCACGGCTTCGGGAATCGCCCAGATCGCGCGCACGGGCAGGCTCGTGGCGAGCACGAGGCCGTTACGGTCGAGAATCTTGCCGCGCGTGGCCGGTAACTCGATCGTGCGCTGGTAGCGGCTTTCGCCCTGCTTCTGATAGAACGCGTTGCCTGGCCCCTGAATCCAGAATGCGCGCGCGGCAAGCGCGACGAACGCCATGAAGAGCAGGAATACGACGAGCTTCGAGCGCCACATCGGCAGGCGCACGGAGAGAATGGGGTTGGCGCTGAAGGCAACGCTCTTGCGGCGATTGTCCTTTTTCATCGCGTGCCTCCGCGGCGGGCAGGCGTAGGCGCGGCGCCCTGCGGGGGCGCCGAGGTCGGCACGGGTGCGTCGACGGCGGTTGCGCTGCCGGGCGCGAGCGTCAGATATTGCGTGCGTCCGGTCGTGACGGGCTGCATCTTGAGCGAGTCGGTGGCGATCTGTTCGATGCGCGACGTTCTCGACAGCGCGCTCTGCTGATATTGAAGCTGTGCGTAGTCCTGCTGAAGCTGATGCTCCTGCGACTGCGCACGTTGCAACTGGATGAAGATCTGGCGCTGCTGATTGGTGGCGTTCACGACGGAAAGCGCGCACCCCATGACGACGATCAGCAGGAAGATGTTCAGACGATTCATGGCGTGACGCGCTCCGCGGTGCGCATCACGGCCGAGCGGGCGCGCGGATTCGCGGCGACTTCTTCGTCGCTCGCGAATACGCGGCCGAGCAGCTTGAGCGGCGGGCTCGGCAGGTCGACGGCGCGGATCGGCAAGCGGCGATCCACCGCCGGCGCGCTTGCGTGCGCCTGCATGAACCGCTTGACGATCCGGTCTTCGAGCGAATGAAAGCTGATGACCACCAGCCGCCCCCCCTGTTCCAGCAACGACAGTGCTGCTTCTAGAACGACCTGCAGCTCCGCAAGCTCTTGATTGACGTGAATCCGTATAGCTTGAAAGGTGCGGGTTGCCGGGTCCTTACCCTTCTCACGGGTTTTGACGACGTTAGCCACGATTTGGGCAAGCTCGCCCGTGCTGTCGAGAGGCCCGAGACGGTCGGACTCTGCCCGGCGAGCAACAAGCGCCTTTGCAATCTGAAAAGCAAACCGTTCTTCCCCATAATCCCGAATTACCTCCGTCAGTTCCTGCAACGTGGCCCGAGCGAGCCAGTCAGCGGCGGACTCGCCGCGCGTCGGGTCCATCCGCATGTCGAGCGGACCATCCGCGCGGAAACTGAAACCGCGCTGCGGATCGTCGAACTGCGGCGACGACACGCCAAGGTCCAGCAATATTCCCGACACACGCCCTACCCCGCGCGACGCGAGCTCGTCGCGCAGCGAAGCAAAACTCTCATGCACGATCGAGAACCGCGCGTCGTTCACGGTTTGCGCCGTCGCGATCGCCAGCGGGTCCTTGTCGAACGCGATCAGGCGCCCGGCCTCGCCGAGACGCCCGAGGATCGCGCGACTGTGCCCGCCGCGACCGAACGTGCCGTCCACATAGACGCCGTCCGCGCGCGTGACCAGCGCGTTCACCGCTTCGTCTAGCAGCACCGTGCGATGCTGCAGTCCCTGTCCCATCGCAGATGCCATAGCGTTTTGAACCGCGATCAGAACGTGAAATTTTTCAAGGCGTCGGGCATGCCCTGCGCCATCGCCGCCTGTTCCTTGGCGGCGTAGGTCTGCGCATCCCACAACTCAAAATGACTACCCATGCCGAGCAGCATGACTTCCTTTTCCATTCCTGCCGCCAGACGCAATTCAGGTGAGACGAGCACGCGGCCAGCACTATCGACATCGACGTCGGACGCATTGCCCAGAAAAATACGGCGCCACCAGTGCGCGTCCATCGGCAACGCGGCGACCTTCGAGCGGAACACTTCCCATTCGGGGCGCGGAAATAGCAACAGGCAGCCGTCCGGGTGCTTGGTGATCGTCACCCGTCCTTCTGCCTGTTGTTGCAGCGCTTCCCGATAGCGAGACGGAATCGACATCCGTCCTTTCGCATCGAGTGTTAGCGCCGACGCCCCCTGGAACAATTTGCTCCCCCTTATGCGGCGCTTTTGGCCGCCCGCCTAAATCCCGGAAAATCTACCTGAATACGCGCCTGAAATCACACAAAAATACACTTTCTCACACTGTCTCCCACTTTAGAGGAACGCCCAACGAGGGTCAAGGGAGACCGGACGTTTTTTGACGAAATTTATCCGCTAGAACAAGGACTTAGCGGCACTTGTTGAAGTCGCGACAAAAGCCAAAAACCGTTATGAATGAATGAGCTAACGCAGGTTCTGAAGGTGATACGTGAAAAGCGCGGCGATAAACGGCCTACGGAGGGATCGAGCGGGGGGCTTGCGGGGATTAAAACCGGGGGCTGAAAGCTCTGAAAGATTAATCCGAGTATGGGCCGACAGCGATTGCCGGCCCATACGCATTAATCAGATGTAGTAGGCGGTTCGCGTCATCACTTTCGATGCTACACGCATTAGCGAACGCACCGGCAAAGGCAATTCGACTCCGCCCAGATCGGCGGCCGATTTTGCGTGCGAGATTTCGTCGGCGCGCATTTGCTCGACAACCGCGCGCGACTCGAGATCGGCGGGCGGCAAGCTGTCGAGGTGGCTGTCGAGATGATGCTCGACCTGGCGCTCGGTTTCGGCCATGAAGCCGAGGCTCACCTTGTCACCCAGGCGGCCGGCGGCGAAGCCGATCGCGAGCGCGCCTGCGTACCAGAGCGGATTAAGGAGGCTCGGACGCGAGTCGAGCGCCTGTAGCCGGCGCGAGGTCCACGCGAGGTGGTCCTCTTCCTCGCGCGCGGCTTGCTCGAAGGCCGCCCTGAGCGAGGGCGAGCGCGCCGAGATTTTCTGCGCCTGATACAGCGCCTGCGCGCACACTTCGCCGACGTGATTGACGCGCATGAGGCCGGCGGCGTGCGTGCGCTCGGCAGGCGTGAGTTCGCTGCCGGCTGGTACGGCATCGCCCTCGGGCGTCACTTCGATGGTCACGGGGGAAGGCTGCGGCATCGGACGCGTCATGCGGGACACGCCGGTGAGAGAGCGCAGGCCCCGGTCGAATTCGGTAATCAAGTCATCTAGCGTCATCCAGCCTCCCTTTCATTTCGTTGGCGAGCCGGATTGGTCGCTCGCCCGGACTGCCCTTTCACCACTACACAAACTCACGGACATCCGTCAATCCGGGGCAGCGCCGATAGATAGCTGCATATTCTAGACCATGTTGTGTAAACGAAACAGGTACTTAGCGAGGCCCAGGCTTTTCCTTTGTGACTGTTAACCCTTTTGTTACATTACGTGCAACTTCTCGCGAAGTTAGAAGGACAGGACCCTACGCAAGATAAAAAACTGGTCCCGTTAAAAGACGCAAAAGATTCGCAAACACTGGAGATCATTCAATGAAGAAGTCGCTTCTCGCGCTGGCTGCGCTGGGCGCGTTCGCGGGCGTTGCTCACGCTCAGAGCAGCGTCACGCTGTACGGTATCATCGACGAAGGTTTCAACATCAACACGAATTCGGGTGGCAAGCACCTGTACAACCTGTCGAGCGGCGTGATGCAAGGCAGCCGTTTCGGCCTGCGCGGCGCTGAAGACCTCGGCGGCGGCCTGAAGGCAGTCTTCGTGTTGGAAAATGGTTTTGACGTGAACACCGGCAAGCTCGGTCAAGGCGGCCTGATGTTCGGTCGTCAGGCTTATGTCGGCCTCTCGAGCGCACAGTTC
Organism: Paraburkholderia nodosa; assembly: GCF_001718195.1. Taxonomy (GTDB): domain Bacteria; phylum Pseudomonadota; class Gammaproteobacteria; order Burkholderiales; family Burkholderiaceae; genus Paraburkholderia; species Paraburkholderia nodosa_A. The sequence continues at coordinate 6,963 of NZ_MCNV01000031.1, read as the reverse complement.
GGCACGGTCACGCTGGGTCGCCAGTACGACTCCGTCGTCGACTACGTCGGCCCGCTCGAAGCAGGCGACCAGTGGGGCGGCTACATCGCTGCTCACCCGCAGGATCTGGACAACTTCAACAACGCCTACCGTACGAACAACACGGTCAAGTTCACCAGCGCCAACTACGCTGGCCTGACGTTCGGCGGCACGTACAGCTTCGGTGGCCAGGCAGGCAACTTCTCGGCGAACCAGATCTGGTCGTTGGGCGCTGGCTACAACAACGGTCCCCTCGTCCTCGGCGTGGGCTACCTGAACGCACGTACGCCGAACGCTACCGGCGGCCTGTTCAACAACGGCGGCTCGGCTGGTGCTTCGGCAGCGCTGACGGCTGCTGGCAATCCGGTGTACGGCGGCTTCGCATCGGCCAACACGTACCAGGTCATCGGCGCAGGCGGCGCATACACGTTCGGCGCAGCAACGCTCGGCCTGACGTACTCGAACGTCAGCTTCCGCAACCTCGGCCAGACGTCGACCTCGCTGTTCCAACGCGGCACGAATGCCAACTTCAACAACGTCGAAGCGAACATCAAGTACCAGTTCACGCCGGCCCTGCTGGCAGGCTTCGCGTTCGACTTCACGGACGGCAGCAGCGTCACGCGTGCGAACGGCACGAGCGAAAGCGGCGCGAAGTACTTCCAGTACGCACTGGGCACGGACTACTTCCTGTCGAAGCGCACGGACGTCTACCTGATTGGCGTGTACCAGCACGCTACGGGCTCCGACTCGACGGGCAACACCGCTGTCGCGTCGATCAACGGCCTGACGCCGTCGAGCACGAACAACGTGTTCACGGCTCGCGTTGGTATCCGTCACAAGTTCTAAGAAGAACAGTCGCTGTAATCTCGAAGGCGCCTCCGGGCGCCTTTTTTCTTGGGTGCGTTTTGTCGTTTCGCCACAGTGCGCACGACAAAAAAGCGGCCTGCCCTCGACGGGCAGGCCGCTCTTCGCTTTTGACTCGCTGGCCTTTCGCTTCGCTCTTGCGTTTTCAGGCGCGACCGTCGCGCAGCTCGCGGCGCAGGATCTTGCCGACGTTGCTCTTGGGCAGATCGTTGCGGAACTCGATGATCTTCGGCCGCTTGTAGCCGGTGAGCTGCGTCTTGCAGTACTCGAACACGTCCTTGTCGGTGAGCGCCGGGTCCTTCTTGACGATATAGAGCTTCACCGCCTCGCCCGAATTCTGGTCCGGCACGCCCACCGCCGCCACTTCGAACACGCCCGGCAGCTTGGCCACGACATCCTCGACCTCGTTCGGATACACATTGAAGCCCGAGACCAGAATCATGTCCTTCTTGCGGTCGACGAGCTTGATGTAGCCGCGCGCGTTGATGAGACCGATGTCGCCCGACTTGAAGTAGCCGTCCGGCGTCATGACCTTCGCCGTTTCTTCGGGCCGCTGCCAGTAGCCCGCCATCACCTGCGGCCCACGGATGCAGATCTCGCCCGCCTCGCCGATCGGCAGTTCGTTGCCGGCGTCGTCGCGAATCGAGATTTCAGTGGAGGGCAGCGGCAAGCCGATCGTGCCGGTGTATTCCGTCGCCGTGACCGGATTGCAGGTCACGCTGGGTGAGGTTTCCGAGAGGCCATAGCCTTCGACGATCGGCGTATGCGTGCGCTCGTACCAGCGCTTGGCCACCGCTTCCTGCACCGCCATGCCGCCGCCGTTCGCAACGAGCAGGTGCGTGAAGTCCAGATTGCCGAATTCCGGATGGTTGAGCATCGCGTTGTAGAGCGTATTCACCGCGGGGAAACACGTGATCGAGTACCCGCGCAGCTCTTTGATCATGCCCGCGATATCGCGCGGATTCGGAATCAGGATCGCGAGACCGCCGGTGCGCAGCGTCAGCAGCCCGCAAACGGTCAGGGCGAACACGTGATAAAGAGGCAGCGCCGCGACCGTCACCGGTTGTGTACCGGACGGCAATTTCGCCAGCGCGGGCTCGGTCCATGCCGCCGACTGCAGCACGTTGGCGATCAGGTTGCGATGCAGCAGCGTCGCCCCCTTGGCCACACCGGTCGTGCCGCCCGTGTACTGCAGGAAGGCGACGTCCTCGGGCGTCTGTTCGACGCGCTTGAAGCCAGTGCGCGCACCTTCGGCGAGCGCGTCGTTGAAGCGCACGTGGCCGGGCAGGTTCCAGGCAGGCACCATCTTCTTCACGCTTCGCACGACAAAGTTGACGATGAAGCCCTTCGCGCCAAGGAGGTCGCCCATCGCCGCGACCAGCACGTGTTTCACGCGCGTATTGGCGACGACCGCGCTTACGGTTCCGGCAAAATTCTCGAGGACGACGATCGCCTCGGCGCCGCTGTCCTTCAACTGGTGTTCGAGTTCGCGCGGCGTGTAGAGCGGGTTCACGTTCACGACGACATACCCCGCGCGCAGCACTGCGGCGAGCGCGACCGGATACTGGAGCACGTTGGGCATCATGAGCGCGATGCGCGCACCACGTGCGATGCCGCGCGACTGGAACCACGCGGCCAGACGCTGGGAGAGCTGGTCCAGCTCGCCGTAGGTGATCGTCTTGCCCATGCAGGCGAAAGCGGGCTTTGCACGGAATTCGCTGAAGCTCTCCTCGAGCAGCGCAGTGATGGACGCGTAACGGCTTGCGTCGATTTCAGCGGGAACGCCGGGCGGGTACGATTTCAGCCAGACTTTTTCCATGCAGCGTCTCCTCCTTGATTTTTCGAATGGTCGTGCTAAAAAATTGGATCGTAGCATGGCGACCCAGCTTTTATGTCAGCAAATCAGCGAGTTAGAAAGGCCCCTCGAACGCACGTTGCGGGGCGGCTAGCGGTAGCTTGAGGCGCTTTCAGGCGCGCTCGACCTCGACGAGGCAGTCATAGAAAGTCGCTGAGCCGCCAAGATCGGTAAGCGCCTGGCTCGTCACTTCGTTGGCGTTGCGGCCATCCGGCGCAAGCTTCTTCCACCAGATCGACAGGCCGACCACGAGACCGCTGCGCGCCCGATCGGTCACACGCGCCCGCGCGCGCATCGAGCCGCGGTCGTTGAACACGCGAACCTCGTCGCCGTCGGCAATCTCGCGGCGGGCGGCGTCGGCCGGATGGAGGTCCACGTGCGGCTCCCCTTCGGTCGCGCGCAAGCTTTCCACGTTCACGAAGGTACTGTTCAGGAAGTTGCGCGCAGGCGGCGAGATCATCGCGAGCGGATAACGCGCGGCGAGTTCGGGCGCGCCATCCGCCGACTCGTGCGGCGGCAGGTAATCGGGCAGCGGATCGAGCCCGGCCTTCGCAAGCGCCTCGCTATGGAACTCGCACTTGCCCGTCGGCGTGCGAAAACCGCCGTTCGCAAACGGCGCTTCGGGGATGTTCAGCTTCAGCCAGCCTTCGCGCTTGAGCGCCGCCCAGTCGGCGCCGCCCAGTGCGGGATCGTTCCAGTCGAATGCATGGGCCGCCACGTCTTCATCGCTTTCGAACAGCGCCGGCTCGGTCAGACCCATCGCGCGTGCGATGCAGCGGAAGATTTCGGTATTCGGCCGCGCCTCGCCAACGGGCGCGATGGCCGGCAAGTTCGCCATGACGTGCGTGTGGCCGTACGACTTGTGGACGTCGAGATGTTCGAGCTGGGTCGTGGCCGGCAGAAGTAGATCGGCGTAATCGGCGGTGTCGGTCTGGAACTGCTCGAGCACGATCGTAAAGAGGTCCTCGCGCGCGAAGCCAGCCGCGACCTTCGCCGACTCGGGCGCAACCGCAACGGGATTCGAGTTGTAGACGACGATCGCTTCGACCTTCGGCCCGAATGCGGCGTCGCCTGCGTGCGTGAGCGCGTTGCCAATCTGGTTCATGTTGACGATGCGCGGCTGATGCTGCGGCCAGCCCGGGATCAGATCCGGACGCTGGAGCGCGTTCGCATCGACGGGCGCCCAGCCAGACGACGAAAGCAGCACGCCGCCCGCGCGCTCGCGCCATGCACCGGTCAACGCGGGCAGGCAGGCGATGGCACGCACGGCGTTGCCGCCGCCGCGCACGCGCTGCAGGCCATAGTTCATGCGAATTGCCGCCTTGCGCGTCGAGGCGTAGAGGCGCGCGAGATCGACGACTGCCTGCTCCTCGATGCCGCAGATCGCGGCGACACGTGCGGGCGTGTAGGTCAGCGCACGCGCCTTCAGCGCGTCGAAACCGTGCGTGTGGGCCGCAATGTAATCGTGATCGAGACGGTCCTCGGTGATCAGTACGTGCATCATGCCGAGCGCGAGCGCGCCGTCCGTGCCGGGCTTAAGCGCAATGTGCTGATGGCACTTTTCGGCCGTCAGCGAGCGATAGGGGTCGATCGCGATCAGCTTCGCGCCGTTGCGTTTCGCTTCCTGCGCGCGGGTCCAGAAGTGCAGGTTCGACGCAATAGGGTTGGCGCCCCAGATCAGGATCACTTCGCTTTCCGCGAAATACTCGGTGAGCATGCCAAGGCTCGAGCCGAACGTATAACGCAGGCCGGCGGCGCCTGCCGCCGCGCAGATCGCGCGATCGAGACGCGATGCGCCGAGCTTGTGGAAGAAGCACTGGGCGATGCTATCGCCCTGAACGAGTCCCATCGTGCCGGCATAGCTGTACGGCAGAATCGCTTCGGGCGCGCGCTGCGCGATTTCGCCGAGGCGTTCGGCCGCGATGCGACAGGCTTCCTCCCAGCTGATCGGCTCGAAACGCCCTTCCCCCTTGCGCCCCACACGCTTCATCGGCTGCGTCAAACGTTTCGGATGATGGACGCGCTCCGCATAGCGGGTCACCTTCGTGCACAGCACGCCTTGCGTGGGCGGGTGGTCGGGGTCGCCGCTCACCTTGATCGCCCGGCCATTTTCGACGCTCACGCGCATCGCGCAGGTATCGGGACAATCGTGCGGGCAAACTGCACGGGCAAATTCGGCTGGGGCGTTCATCGGAAATCCGTGGGTGAGGCGTTTTGTCGTAAAAGCGATTTTATTATGTTCGGGGTGCGGGCCCTGTACGCACCCTGTGCTTGGCGCGAAAAAAAAGGTTCGGCGTAGAATGGTCCGTCTAGACCCGGCCTATTTTGGAGACGAAGGCCGGGCGACCACTTTTCGAGCACCGTCCGCCATGAAACTGATCCCGGAAATCCAGGCCGCCCAAGGCGAAATTCAGGGCCTCCGACGAACGATCCACGCGCATCCCGAACTGCGCTACGAAGAAACCCAAACCTCCGACCTCGTTGCGGCAAAGCTCACGGAATGGGGCATTGAAGTGCATCGCGGCATGGGCCAAACCGGCGTTGTCGGCGTGCTCAAACGCGGCACCGGCAAACGGATGGTCGGATTACGCGCCGATATGGACGCGTTGCCGATCCAGGAACTCAATACGTTCGACCATCGCTCGCGCAACGAAGGCAAGATGCACGCGTGCGGCCACGACGGCCATACCGCGATGCTGCTTGGCGCGGCGCAATATCTCGCGCGGCACGGACAGTTCGACGGCACGATCGTCTTCATTTTCCAGCCCGCCGAAGAAGGCGGCGCCGGCGCGAAAGCCATGATCGAAGATGGCCTCTTCAAACAATTTCCCGTGGACGCCGTATTCGGCATTCATAACTGGCCGGGCATGCCGGCCGGCTACTTCGGCGTGACCGAAGGGCCGATTATGGCCTCGAGTAACGAATTCCGCATTGAAATCAAGGGCGTAGGTTCGCACGCCGCGTTGCCGCACAACGGCCGCGATCCGGTCTTCACGGCGGTGCAGATCGCGAACGGGTTGCAGAGCATCATCACGCGCAACAAGAAGCCGCTCGATACGGCCGTGCTCTCGATCACGCAGATTCATGCGGGCGACGCGGTCAACGTGGTGCCGAATACGGCATGGATCGCGGGAACGGTGCGTACCTTCACGACGGAAACGCTGGATCTGATCGAATCGCGACTGCGCAAGATCGCCGAGAGCACAGCTGATGCGTACGACTGCTCGGTCGACATCACCTTCCATCGCAACTATCCGCCGACGGTGAACAGCAGCGCGGAGGCGCAATTCGCCGCGGAGGTCATGCGCGAGGTTGTCGGCGCCGATCACGTCGATGCGAACGTCGAACCGACCATGGGCGCCGAGGACTTCTCGTTCATGCTGCTGGAGAAACCGGGCTGCTACGCGTTTCTCGGCAACGGCGAAGGCGGTCACCGTGATGCAGGGCACGGCGCAGGGCCTTGCATGCTGCACAACGCGAGCTATGACTTCAACGATCAACTGCTGCCGGTCGGTTCGTCGTTTTGGGTGCATCTGGCGACGAAATTTCTGGCGCAGCAGTAATTCGAGGCACCAATGCAAAAAGCCGTCCATTGGACGGCTTTTTTGTTTTCTGCATCTGAAGAAGCGCAAACGCCAGAACCCCGGTTCTCTTTCGGAGACACCGGGGTTCTGGACTTGCTGCATAAGGAGCCTGACGATTACCTACTTTCACACGGGCAATCCGCACTATCATCGGCGTGGAGCTGTTTCACGGTCCTGTTCGGGATGGGAAGGGGTGGGACCAGCTCGCTATGGTCATCAGGCTTGACGGGTTGCTGCGTCGCGCTTTGTGTTCGCGCCACAGCCAATCGGGAAGAAGCGTAAAGAGGGTGATGCTGAATTGGGGTTGTGTTGTTTCAGGCACAACACACATAGTGTGGGTTCTACGTAAATGCTGAAGCATTAACGTAGACCGACACGTGATCTCAACCGTGCGTCTTTAAAAACACACCTGTTATAGGATCAAGCCTTACGGGCAATTAGTATCAGTTAGCTTAACGCATTACTGCGCTTCCACACCTGACCTATCAACGTCCTGGTCTCGAACGACCCTTCAAGGGGATCAAGTCCCCGGGGAAGTCTCATCTTGAGGCGAGTTTCCCGCTTAGATGCTTTCAGCGGTTATCTCTTCCGAACATAGCTACCCGGCGATGCGACTGGCGTCACAACCGGTACACCAGAGGT
>NZ_MCNV01000004.1 GCF_001718195.1 Paraburkholderia nodosa | reverse complement strand
ATCAAGCGCGCTCGAGCGCGAGCGCCACGCCCATGCCGCCGCCGATGCACAGCGAGGCCAGGCCGCGCTTCGCGTCGCGGCGCTGCATTTCGTGCAGCAGCGTCACGAGAATCCGGCAGCCCGACGCGCCGATCGGGTGACCGATTGCAATCGCCCCGCCGTTCACGTTGATCTTCGACGTGTCCCAGCCCATCTGCTTGTTCACGGCCAGCGCCTGCGCCGCGAACGCCTCGTTGATCTCCATGAGATCGAGGTCGTTCACCGACCAGCCCGCGCGCTCCAGCGCCCGCTTCGACGCCGGCACCGGGCCCATGCCCATCACCTTCGGATCGACGCCGCCGCTGGCGTACGCCTTGATGCGCGCGAGCGGCGTGAGGCCCAGCGCCTCGGCCTTCTTCGCCGACATCACCACGACCGCGGCTGCGCCGTCGTTGATGCCCGACGCGTTCGCCGCCGTCACCGTGCCTTCCTTGTTGAACGCCGGCTTCAGGCCCGCGAGCGATTCGGCCGTCACGCCGTGGCGCACGAACTCGTCGGTCCTGAACTGCAGCGGCTCACCCTTGCGCTGCGGAATTTCCACCGAGACGATCTCTTCGTCGAAACGGCCCGCCTTCTGCGCGGCTTCCGCCTTGTTCTGCGACAGGGCCGCAAACGCGTCCTGCTCTTCGCGCGTGATGCCGTATTCCTTCGCGACGTTCTCCGCCGTCACGCCCATGTGGTACTGGTTGTACACGTCCCACAGGCCGTCGACGATCATGCTGTCGATGAGCTTCGCGTCGCCCATACGGAAGCCGTCGCGCGAGCCCGGCAGCACGTGCGGCGCGGCGCTCATGTTCTCCTGGCCGCCGGCCACGACGATGTCCGAATCGCCCGCGATGATCGCGTTGGCCGCGAGCATCACCGCCTTCAGGCCCGAGCCGCACACCTTGTTGATCGTCATGGCGGGAACGGCCGCGGGCAGGCCCGCCTTGATCGATGCCTGGCGCGCCACGTTCTGGCCCGAACCGGCCGTCAGCACCTGACCCATGATCACGTCGCTCACCTGCTCGGGCTTCACACCCGCGCGCTCGAGCGCGGCCGTGATGACGATCGCGCCCAGGTCGGGCGCCGCCACCTTCGCGAGCGAGCCGCCGAATTTGCCTACTGCCGTACGTGCGGCCGAAACGATCACAATGTCAGTCATGTTGAGCTCCTGCTCTGCAAATGCGCTGAAAAATCGATGTCTGGAAAGCTGAGCCGGCAAACGCCGCGCCTTCGTCGTTCATTCACGACGAAGACGCGTGTTCGACGCGCAGTGGCGTATTGCCGGGGGGCAGGAACGCGAATCAGGCCTTGGCCGGGCTGGCCTTGGCGGCAGCCGGCTGGACTGCGACCGGCGCGGCTTCCTGGGCGGAAGCCACGACGTTCTGGAAACCGCTCTGGGCCGTTTCGATGGCCTGGCGGGTCACGCCGCGCAGCGTTTCGGCGGCGTTGTTGACGGCGGCGAAGGTCGAGTTCATGGCCGCGACGAACGGCTCCACGCCCACGGGCGCGTTTTGCGTCAGGCCTTCGGAGAAGGCCTTGAAACGCTGCTCGTTTTCGCCCGATTGCGCCTGGGCGGCTTGAATCAACTCGTTTTGGGTCGTCGTCGCGATGTCGACGAGATGGCGGCCGTACGACAGGGCCTTGGCGGCGGCTTGCTGCGACGCACCAATTTGCTGCGTCAGGAACTCGGCGGGATTGCCGCTTTCGAGGGCGCCCTTGAGCGTCGCTTCGCTTTCTGCAATGGCAGCCTTGCTGGCCTGGACGTTGAGGTCGATCACGGCCTGCACGCCCTCGACAACGGGCTTCGTGAGCGCAAAGAACGCTGCGACGCCAGCCTGGTAGTTCGCGCGGAATTGTTCGGGTGCGGAAACGGACATCAGCTCATACTCCTTGGTTAGTCTTACTAATTAAAGCGCCAACCCCCGATGGCCTGACTTGCGGCTGTATTCCTATGGTTTGAAAACTAATGTTGCATCGCCGCAGTCGATCTCGAGTGTCCATTCTAAGACAGAAATTTAACAATTTTGTGGCGATTCATATTAGGTAGAAACCCTTAATGTAAGTCTTTCGGGTTCGGAAATTGCAGTTGTCAAGCAACCCCTCTCGAGACCGGTAAATTCGCCGCTGAGCGCGGAAATTGCATGGTGAATAAATGGTCCGCGACGGATTTTCCCCGCGGCGCCGTTTAAGTCCTTATAGGGGCTGTTGGCCCCTCTGCATCAAGGGAGAGAAATCATGACCCGCAAACCACTGCGTTCGTCACTTGCCGCCGCTCTGCTCGCCTCCACCGCAACGGCCGCGCTCGCACAGCCCGTGGTCGTCGAGCCGAATGAGGCGCCACGGCAGCCCATGGTCGTCGAGCCCAATGAGCCGCCGCAGCAGCCCGTGATGGTCGCGCCGACGTCGCCGCCGCCTCCGCCGCGGGAAGAAGCGGCTCCCCCGCCGCGCCAGGGTTACGTGTGGCAGTCCGGCCACTGGCGCTGGGACCGGGGCGTGTACGTCTGGGAACCGGGCCACTGGGAAGAAGCCCGCTCGGGGTACAACTGGGTGCCGGGGCACTGGGTCGAGGACGGCCCGAACTGGCGATGGATTCCGGGCCACTGGGCATAATGCCGCTCGAGCGGCATCAGGCCTGAGTGCCCGACTTCAAACTGGGAAACGACTATGACGGCGCGGCAGCGGGTTCGCCTGCGGTTCCATCGTTGCAGACCGACAAGGCCGGGAAGGCCTTGAACGAACGCGATCCGGACGCGGAACTCGTCGCGCGTGTCGGCGCGCGTGATCCGCTTGCCGTGCGTGCGCTCGTCGCGAGCAAGCTGCCGCGCCTCATCGCACTCGCCACACGCATGCTCGGCGACCACAGCGAAGCCGAAGACGTCGCTCAGGAAGCGTTCGTGCGGATCTGGAAACAGGCGCCCACCTGGCGCACGGGCGAAGCGAAATTCGATACATGGCTGCATCGCGTGGCGCTCAACCTCTGCTACGACCGCTTGCGCGGACGGCGCGAAGAGACCGTGGAAGACGTGCACGCCGTGAGCGAGCCGGCATCCGATCCCGCGGGCTCGCCCGACCAGCAGATCGAAGCGCGCACGCGCGACGAGCGCGTGCGCACCGCACTCGCGGCGTTGCCCGTGCGCCAGCGCGAAGCGCTCGTACTCACTTACTATCAGGAGCTTTCGAACCTCGAAGCAGCCAGCCTGATGGAGATTTCGGTGGACGCGCTCGAAAGCCTGCTGGCGCGCGCCCGGCGCACCCTGCGCGCACAACTGGCCGGCGAAGCCGCCGGTAAGGACTCCGTATGACACCCGAACGATTCCACATGCTCGTCGCGGCTTATGGCGCCGACCCGCAACGCTGGCCGCAGCACGAGCGAGAAGACGCGCTCGAATGGGCCCGCGCGCATCGCACCGAAGCCAACGCGGCGCTCGACGAGGCCATGGCGCTCGACACCTGGCTCTCCCGCGACATGGTGGCGCCGCCGGGGCGCGCGCTCTTCGAGCAGATCGTTGCGGGCGCACCGCTGAAGCCCGTTGCCGCCGCGAAGCGCCGCAGCTTCTGGTGGTCCGGCGCGGCGTTCGCGGGCGTGGGCCTCGCGGGCGCGCTTGCAGGCGCGCTGACGATATCGTTCGTCGTGCTCGGCGGCACGGCGCCCGCCGCCCCCCACGAGACGTATCTCGGCACGAGCTTCGGGGGGACCAGTTCGGACTGGAGCGAATCGAACCTCAACCCTGGCGCCGAAGGGAGTGACGAATGAACGGCTGCTCATGGAAAACGCTGCTCGTCGGCTCGGTCGTCCTGAACGTTTTTCTGCTCGGCGCAATTGCGGGCGGTGCGTGGCGCTGGTTCGCCGTACGCAGTGAGCCGCAGGCGCAGGCGACGCAGCGCGTGGCGTTGCGCTTCGCCGCCGAAGCGCTTTCGCCGGAACGCCAGCAGCAGTTCGCCCAGGCGCTCAAGTCCTCGCGCCGCGAAGGCAGCCAGTACGCGCGCGACGGACGCGACGGTCGGCGCGAGGTGCTCGACCTGCTCGCCGCGCCGCAACTCGACCGCAACGCCATCGACGCCGCGCTCACGCGCACGCGCACCGCCGACAGCGCGTTGCGCGCGCAAATCGAACGCGGCGTGGTCGATTTCGCGGCGACGCTCACGCCCGAAGAACGCGTGAAGTTCGTCGAAGGGCTCGAAAAGCGCGGCCAGTGGCGGCTACCGGCGCAGCAGCAAAAGCAGCCGCAGAAGGCGGTAAGCGAGGCGAGCGGCGCCCAGTAAAGTATTTGGCGGACCAGCGACGGATACCGCGTGCGATGAGCGTTTAACGGGAATACGCAACGCTCCATCGAGCACAAGGACCGCGCATGGAAAGCCTTTCGAATGCCCGCGCCGGCGCGATCGCCATGAACCGCTTCGGCCTCGGCGCGCGCGCCGACGAGACGCCGCCCGCCAACCCTCGAGGCTGGCTGCTCGGCCAGTTCCAGGCATACGAACCGCTGCCCGCGGCATGGCGCAACGAGCCCGGCGCGCTGGCGCTCGCTGCGCGCTTCGGGGAAGAACGCCAGCAAGGTATGGCGGGCAATGCGGCAGCAAGCGCGGCTTCGGAGACGAACGCACAAGGGAACGCGCAACAAGCTGCACGCCGCGCAGTCAATCAGGCGATCCGCCGCGAGAGCGTGGGCATCTACCGCAGCGCGGTCAACGCGCGCCTCACGAGCGCCTTGCAGAGCGACACGCCGTTCGTCGAACGGCTCGTGTACTTCTGGTCGAACCACTTCGCCGTGTCGGTGGACAAGGCATTGATTGCAGGCATTGCGGGCGCATTCGAAATGGAAGCGATCCGGCCGCACGTGCTCGGCAATTTCGCGGACATGCTGGTCGCCGTCGAGCAGCACCCTGCCATGCAGCTCTTTCTCGATCAGACGCGCTCCGTTGGGCCCGACAGCCGCGCCGCGCTGCGCGCCGATCAACGCGACCCCGCGCACAAGCGCGGCCTCAACGAGAACCTCGCACGCGAGATCATGGAGCTGCACACGCTCGGCGTGCGCACCGGCTACACGCAGGACGACGTGACCGAATTCGCACGTGCGCTGACGGGCTGGAGCGTGGCGGGTTTACGCGGGCCGCAGCCCGGCAATGCCGCGCCCGGCAGCTTCGTGTTTCGCCCCGCGCTGCACGAGCCGGGCACGCGCACCGTGATGGGCAAGCGCTACGATCAACTGGGCGAGCAGCAGGCGCTTGCCATCCTCAACGACCTCGCGCACGCGAGCGCCACGAGCCGCCATATTGCGTTCCAGCTCGCCCGCCACTTCGTCGCCGACAATCCGCCGCCCGCACTTACCGAGCGTCTCGCACTCGCCTTCGAGCAAAGCGGCGGCGATCTGCCCACCGTGTATCGCGCGCTCGTTGAAGCGCCGCAGGCGTGGGCACCCGTCGACGCGAAGTTCAAGACACCGTGGGAGTGGACCGTTTCGTCGATGCGCGGTCTCGGCTGGCGCGAACCCGGCGACGCCGGCGAGATCAACGCCGCGCCGCTGCTCACGCAACTCGGCCAGCCGGTGTGGCGGCCAGGCTCGCCGGCCGGCTACGACGACATCGCGGCAAGCTGGGCCGCGCCCGATGCGCTCGTGCGCCGCGTGGAAGTCGCGCAGCGCTTCTCGGCACGCGTGGGCGACCGGCTCGACCCGCGCACGCTCGGCAACACGCTCATGGGCGCCACGCTCAGCGCGCCCACCGCCACCGCGGTCGCGCATGCCGAAAGCGCGTCGACTGCGATCGCCTTGCTGCTCGTCTCGCCCGATTTCCTGAGGAGATAACCGCCATGGTTTCCCGCCGCCATTTCCTGCGCGTCGCCGCCGCCGGCGCGGGCACGATGCTCGTCGCACCGCAGATCGTGTTCGCCAGCGTCGAGACCGAGCGCCGCTTCGTGTTCGTGATCCAGCGCGGCGCGGCCGACGGGCTGAACATTGTCGTGCCCTACGCGGAGCCGGCCTACGCCACGCTGCGCGGCCCGCTCGCCATCGACATCGACAAGGCAGCGAAACTCGACGGCACGTTCGCGCTGCATCCGTCGCTCGGCCAGATGGCGCAGATGTATGGCGAGAAGCAGGCGCTCTTCGTGCATGCGATCGCTTCGCCGTATCGCGACCGCTCCCACTTCGACGGACAGAACGTGCTGGAAACCGGCGGCCGCGCGCCCTACCAGGTCAAGGACGGCTGGCTCAACCGGCTCGCCGCCATGCTGCCTGCCTCGCGCGAAAATGCCATTGCGTTCGCGCCTACCGTGCCGCTCGCGCTGCGCGGCACGGTGCAGGTGAGTTCGTACGCGCCCTCGGCGCTGCCCAGCGCATCCGACGATCTGCTCACGCGCGTTTCCGCGCTTTACGACGGCGATCCGCAGTTGCGCGCGCTCTGGCTTTCGGCGATGAACGCACGCGGGCTCGCGGGCGACGTAAGCGCCCGCCAGGACCCCGCGAGCGTCGGCAAGCTTGCGGCGAGCTTCCTCGCGCGCCCCGATGGCCCGCGCATCGCCATGATCGAAACCGGCGGATGGGACACGCACAGCGCGCAGAACGCGCGGCTCGCGAATCAGCTAAAAGCGCTCGACACGATGCTCGCCTCGCTGCGCGACGGACTCGGCCCCGCGTGGGACAAGACCACGGTGCTCGTCGCGACCGAGTTCGGCCGCACGGCCGCGGCGAACGGCACGGGCGGCACCGACCACGGTCAGGCTTCGGTGGCGATGCTGGTGGGCGGCGCCGTGGCGGGCGGACGCGTACAGGCCGACTGGCCGGGGCTGCGCAGCGCGGATCTCTATGAGGCGCGCGACCTCAAGCCCACCGCCTCACTCGATGCATTGATCGCGGGCGCGGCCGCGGAGAGCCTCGGGCTCGATCCACAGCGCACGGCGTCGATGTTATTCGGAGATTCGGGCACAAAAAATGCGACTACGGGTTTGATAAGGGCATGAACGGTTGGAACAGACAAACACGACGGCGCACCGCTTTACGTGGACCCGGATGCCGCTACGCGGCGAGCCTGGCCAGCCGTTCGGATAACCAAACAATTTCAGTCAGTGGAGGACTCCCGCCATGAAGATAAGACTACTGCACCCCGTGACCCTGGTCGCCTGCGCCGCCCTGCTTTGCGCATGTATCGTGGAGCCGGCCCACCCACCGGAGCCGGTGCCGCGCGTCGAGACGCCGCCACCCGCACCCGCCGAGGGCTATGCCTGGTCCAAGGGACACTACCGCTGGGAAGGCAATCAGTGGGTGTGGATTCCGGGGCATTGGGTGCAGGGCTACTAACAAGGAGATTTAACAGGGATTACTGAGTATTCGTATTGCGGCGGTCAAATTGCATCCAACGGATAAATCGGCCGCCGCACCTCGTTGAATTCGAGCTTGCCGCAAACAGGATCTGTCAACGACGCGCCCGCATTCGATCACTTCGCGCGCGCTGATCGCAGCGGACGCCAGGGAGGAGGAAGCCATCAAGCAGATCAAGCAGGCGATCCTGCAACCCGACGCCGACTACTACATTTGCGGCCCCATTCCCTTCATGCGCATGCAGCACGATGCGCTCAAGAATCTCGGCGTTCACGAAGCCCGGATTCACTACGAAGATTCGCCGATGGAATGGCCAACGCTTCGCCATCCTTATCGTATAGAGCCCGCGCGCCCTCACCTGCGCAGCGCCTCGCCGGAACATTCGATCATCCCGCGAATCAAGCGGCTGCGTGCGGAAGCGCGCGACCACAGAATGCCGAAGCGTCGCGGCTCGGTTGCCTCGGCCAACGGCAGACGCGCGAGCCGCAAGCCCTTCGTAAGCGGCGTGCCGATATCGGGCACAAGCGAGACGCCAAGACCGCGATCCACCATCAGCGCTATCGCCATCAGCGAGTTCAGTTCGAACAGTTCACGCGGCGCGATCTTCGCACGGCGCAAATATTGGTCGGCCTGCTTGCCGCCGCCCAGCGCGCGATCGTAGCGAATGAACGGCTCGCGGCGCAGCAGGTCGTGCGGATCGGCGCGCGCGAACTTCGCCGGCGCGAGCACGACGATGGGCTCCTCGCGCAGCAGATGCCAGTCGTACGTCTTCGGCAGCGCGAAGGCGGGATGCAGGCAAATCGCCACGTCCACCTCGCCGCGCTGCAAGGCCTCGAAGAGTTCCATCGAGGTGCCCGCGCGTATCAGCAGCTTGACCTGCGGGAAAGCCGCGGCGAAGCGCGCCAGCACGTCGGGCAGCACGCTCAGCAGCGCCGACGTGATGGTCCCCACGCGCAGCTCGCCGCCCATTTCCTGCTCCTGCGCCAGCGCTTTCAACTCGTCGAAACCCCGCACGAGCGAGCGGGCGCGCTCCACCACGCGCTGGCCCGCCTCCGTGGGAATGACCGTGCGGCCCGCGCGCATGACGAGCGCCACGCCCAGTTCGCGCTCCAGCGCCTGGATTTGCTGCGCGATCGCGGCGGGCGTCACGCCCACGCGCCGCGCGGCCTCCGCCATCGACCCGCTCTCCACCACCAGCAGCAGGTTACTCAGGAAACCGGTGTCCATAAACGTAGCTTCTCTATGGTTTAAAGATAGATTCGCATAGTTTATCTAAATCGTTGCCGATCGTAGACTGCCCTTCACTGGTGATCTATACGGAACGCATGGAGATGAGAAGCAAGTTGTTCGTGCCGGCATCGCGCCCGGAGCTGTTCGAAAAGGCGCTCGGCAGCGCCGCGGACGCGTTGTCGTTCGACCTGGAAGACTCGGTTGCCCCTGCGCGTAAACCCGAAGCGCGTGAGGCGCTGCGCACGCTACTCGTGTCGCCCGCCGTACGCGAGCGCGGCAAGGTGCTGATCGTGCGCGTGAACGCGCTCGACACGCCGTGGTTCGCCGACGATATCGTCGCCGTGGTTCAACCGGGCCTCGATTACGTGAATCTGCCGAAACCCGAATCCGCCGACGACGTGTGCGCCGCCGCTGCCGCGATCGAGCGCGCGGAGCGCGCCAATGGCGTGAGCCGCCCCGTGAAGCTGTTGCTCAACGTCGAATCGCCGCGCGCGCTGCGTGAAGCGGCGACGCTCGCCTCCGCGCATGCACGCGTGGCGGGCCTTCAACTGGGTCTTGGCGACCTGTTCGAGCCGCTCGGCATCGCGCGGCGCGACCCGGCGGCCATTCAGCAAGCCATGTTCAGTCTGCGGCTAGCCGCGGGCGAAGCAGGCGTATTCGCCTACGACTCGGTTTTCGCGAATATCAAGGATGCCGAAGGGTTTCGCGCCGAAGCCGAACTGGCCCGCTCGCTAGGCTTTCTCGGCAAGAGCTGCATCCACCCGAGCCAGATCGCGCTCGCCAACGACGTATTCCGCCCTTCCGAAGAAGAAATCGCCCACGCGCTGCGCGTGGTGGAAGCGGCGCGCAACGCCGAACGCGACGGCGTGGGCGCTTATGTCGTGGACGGCAAGATGATCGACGCGCCTTTCGTCGAGCGCGCCCGTGCCCTCGTGCAGAGCGCCGAACGGCTTGGACTCATTGCATCCGCAACGTCGAGCGAGGTGCGCCAATGAGCCAGCCAGCCGAATCGAATGCAGCGCCGCGCGGCCCGCTCGCGGGCGTGCGCGTGCTCGACCTGAGCGCCTATATCGCGGGCCCGTATGGCTGCACCCTGCTCGCCGACCAGGGCGCGGACGTCATCAAGATCGAGCCGCCCACGGGCGACAATCTGCGCAAGTATCCGTCCACGCTCCAGGCCGAAAGCCGCGCCTTTCTCGGCGTCAATCGCGGCAAGCGCGGGCTCGTGCTCGACCTGAAACAATCCCGCGCGCAGGAGGTGCTGTTACGCCTCGTCGAACAGGCCGACGTGCTCGTGCACAACTTTCGACCCGGCGTGCCGGCACGGCTCGGCATTGCCTGGGAACAGCTGCGCGAAGTGAACCCGCGGCTCATTTACTGCGCGGTCACCGGCTACGGCGACCAGGGTCCGAACAAGGACAAGGCCGGTTACGACCAGGTGCTGCAGACCATGACGGGCATGTGCGCGCTACAGGGCAAGAGCGATGGCCCGCCCGAGATTCTCTACGGCTCGGTGGTCGACTACTACGCCGCCGCGCTCGTCGCAGCGGGCGTATCCTCCGCGCTGTTCGAGCGCGAGCGCAGCGGCGCGGGCCAGTACGTTGGCGTTTCGCTGCTGCGCAGCGCGCTCACCATGCAGTCCGCGCGCATGATCTGGGCCGACGACGAGCCGAAGGACGTTGGCCGCGACATGCGTTCGGGCGGCATCACCGGTATTCATCCGACGCGCGAAGGCTGGCTCTACATCTCCGCGAACACGCCGCATTTCTGGCAGGCGCTCTGCGAAAAAACCGGGCTCGCTGCACTCGCGCAGAACGAGCGTTACGATTCAGTGCGCAAACGTGCCGAGCATCGCGACGAGATCGTGCCGCAATTGCACGCCGCGTTGCAGGCGCGCAGCGCGCTCGAATGGGAAGCGCATTTTGGCGAGGCGGTGCCCTGCGCGGCGGCGCGCACCGTCGAAGACATGTTCGACGATCCCCAGGTGCTCGCAGAGCAGATGGTCACGCGCTACGACTATCCCGGCGTGGGCGCGTATCGCGGCTTTCGCGAGCCGATTCGCTTCGGCGCGACGCCTGCGCCGGACCCGATCGCCGCGCCCGCCTTCGGCGAGCACTCCGATGTGGTGCTGCGCGAGGGCGGCTGGAGCGATGCCGATATCGAACGATTGAGAAACGAGCACGCCGTGCTCTGAACACACAAAGCTGCATCCGCGCGCATCCATGCCTTTGGGTGCGCGCGGCAAACAAGGAGACAACGCGATGGAGCGTGAGCAGCATGTCCATACCATCGACGCCCCCAGGGCGCGCATAGCGGCGCCCGCCTTCGCGTGCGATTCGCACATCCACATCTACGATCGCCGCTTTGCGGCCTCACCCGGCAACGGTGCGCATATCGTCGATCGCGCAACGGTCGAGGACTATCGACGCGTACAGGCACGCACCGGCACGCAGCGCACCGTCATCGTCACGCCGCGCCCCTACGGCACCGACAACTGCGTGACGCTCGACGCGATCCGCCAACTGGGCATCGACAATGCCCGCGGCGTAGCGGTCCTGCGCCCCGAGGTGAGCGACGCCGAACTCGACATGCTCGACCGCGGCGGCATACGCGGCATCCGCTTCACGTTGTACACGCCGCATCAGGCGGTCGTGACCTTCGACATGGTCGAGCCGCTTGCGCAGCGCATTGCCGAACTCGGCTGGCATGTGCAGTTGCACTGGACCGCCGACCAGATTGTCGAGCACGAAGCCTTGCTCACTCGCCTGCCCTGCAAGATGGTGTTCGACCACCGCGCGCGCCTGCCCCTGCCCGCGGGCACCGCGCACCGCGCGTATGGTGTGGTGCGCCGTCTGGCCGCTTCGGGGCGCGTATGGGTCAAGCTCTCGGGCGCCTACCTCGATTCGCAAGTGGGCCTCGCAGGCGGCTACGCCGACCTCGCCGACACAGCACGCGCATGGTCCGCGCTGCTGCCGGAGCGCACCGTGTGGGGCAGCGACTGGCCGCACGTGACGGAGGCGCACAAGCCCGACACCGCCGCGATCTTCGATCTGCTCGGCGCGTGGGTCGACGACGAAGCGGCGCGCAAGCGCATTCTCGTCGACAACCCCGCCGAACTCTACGGCTTCGCCCGATGAACTAGCGCCACTGCGCCCCCGATACAAACAGCCGCGCGCCAGGTACGTGCGGCCCCTTTCAGCACCAGGAGACGATACGTGAAGTCCACCGCTACCGCCGCACCCGTACGCAAGACACGCTTTACCGACGCGACGATCAGCCTGTTCGAGCGCACCATACCCGGACCCGTTCGTGCTCGCGATTCTCATCACCGCGGTCGTGGCCGCGCTCTCGGCGATGTTCGCTCCGCATGCGACGCTCAACACGCTCGTGGTCGGGTGGTACAAGGGCTTCTTCAATATCCTCACGTTCGCCTTCCAGATCACGCTCGTCCTCGTCACGGGCCACGCGTTCGCGCACGCTGCGCCCGTGCAGCGCGTGTTCAAGGCGCTCGTGGGCATTGCCCGCACGCCGGTGCAGGCAGCGGCGCTCACCTTCCTGCTAGTAGCCGTGGCCTCGTTCTTCAACTGGGGCCTCGGTCTCGTGGTGAGCGCGCTGCTCGCGCGCGAAGTGGCCAAGCGTATGCACGTGGACTTCGCGTGGATCGTCGCCGCGGGCTTTTCGGGCTGGGTGGTGTGGGCGAGCGGCATTTCCAGCTCCATCGCGCTCGCGCAGTCCACGCCGGGCAGCGCGATGAACGTCGTGCAAAAGCTCACGGGCGAAGTGCTGCCGTTCAACGACACCGTGTTCACGGCGTTCAACCTCGTGCCCGTGCTCGTGATGCTGGTCGCCACGCCCATCGTGCTCGCGCTCCTCAAGCCGCGCGATGAAGACGCCGTCGTGCTCGACATCGAGAATAACCCCGACCCGGAACCGCGCAAGCGCCCCGAAGGCAAGCTGAGCTTCGCAAAGTGGCTCGAATACTCCTGGATCGGCAGCGCGTTCATCGGCCTCGTGGGCATGACGTTCCTCGTGCTCGCGCACATCGAGCACATCGAAGCGTTCTCCGGCGTGAACGCCGTGATCTTCGTGATGTTCATCGCGGGCGTGATCCTGCATGGCTATCCACTCGCTTACGCGGATGCGGTCAAGAACGCCGCCAAACAGACCGGCTCGATGATGCTGCAATACCCGCTATACGGCGGCGTGATGGGCATGATGGACGCCACGGGCCTGCCCAACGTAATCTCGCACTTCTTCATCGCGATCTCGAACACGCACACGCTGCCGTTCTGGAGCTATGTGTGCTCGCTCATCGTCACGTTCTTCATTCCGAGCGGCGGCGGCCACTGGGCCGTGCAGGGCCCGTTCGTCGTGCCCGCGGCGATCGCGCTGCATGCTTCGATGCCCGCAACCACCATGGCCGTCGCCATGGGCGAGCAGGTCTCGAACATGATGCAGCCCTTCTGGGCCGCGCCCGTGGTCGCGATGGCGGGCATCGGCGTGCAGCGCGTGCTGGGCTTCACGGTCATGACGTTCCTGCTCGGCACCGTGGTGTTCGGCGCGGCGCTGCTGCTGCTCGTTTGATGCGCATTCTTCCCTGAAACGAACAAAGAACAAGGAGACACCGCATGCAACGGCGTGCATTCATGGCGTCGCTCACGGCGCTCGCCGCGGGCGCGGGCACATTCGGCGGCATCGGCGCGGCGCGCGCTCAGAAGGTCGCTTCCGCATCGGCTTCGGCCACGATCGCGCAGCGGCTTGCGGCTTACGCCGCCGCGCTTGACTACGACGATCTCGATGCCGGTACGATCGAGGCGGTCAAGACCCACTCCGCCGACGCGCTGGGCTGCGGCATCGCCGCGCTCGGCGAGAAACCCGTGGGCATCGCGCGCCAGGTTGCGCTCAACTACGCGAGCGGCGACGGCCGGGGCGCAACCGTGCTCGGCACGCAGCGGCGCACGTCGCCCGACCTCGCGACCTTCGCGAACGGTGCGGCCATCCGCTATTACGACCTCAACGACGTCTATGCGGGCAAGGAAATCGGCCACCCGAGCGACAACATCGCCGCATGTCTCGCCCAGGCCGAGGCCGAAAGTGCGAATGGCCGCGATCTGATCGTCGCCATCGCCCTCGCCTACGAGATCGATTGCCGCCTCATGGACGCCGCTTCGATCAGTTCGCGCGGCTGGGATCACCCCGTCTTCAGCCTGCCCGCGGCCGCGCTCGCGGCGGGCAAGCTCATGAAGCTCGACGAGCGGCAACTGGCCGAAGCGGTCAACCTCGCGCTCAACGGCCACCTCGCGCTGAACCAGACGCGTGTGCAGACCATGTCGAACTGGAAGGGTCTCGCCGATGCCGACGCCGCACGCAACGCGGTGTTCTCGGCCGCCCTCGCGCGCGACGGACTCACGGGCCCCGCGCCGATCTTCGAGGGCAACGCAGGGCTGTTCAAGCAGGTATCCGGCCCATTCAGCATCGACACGGCGAGCTTCGGCGGCAAAGGCCGGCCGTTTCGCATCAACGACTGTGCCGTGAAGTTCTACCCTGCGCAGGCGCTCACGCAAACGGCGATTGCTGCCGGCATCGACGTGGCGAAACAGGTGGGCGACCTCGATCGTATCGTCAGCATGGAGATTCGCACCTCGCACGAAGGCTACTTCTCGGCAGGCATGGACCCGCAGAAATGGGCCCCCGAAACGAGCGAGACTGCCGATCACAGCCTGCCCTACGTGACCGCGCGCGCCATGTTCGACGGCGATATCAGCCTGGCGAGCTATCGCACCGAAGCGCTCCATGACCCGAAGATCCGCGCCTTCATGCAGAAGATCAAGGTTGTAGAGGATCCCGAACTGACCCGGCTCTATCCGAAATATTACGCGACCATCGTAAGCGCCACGCTCACGGACGGACAAACCGTGTCGAAACGCGTGGACGACATTCCGGGCTTCGCCACGCGGCCGATGCAGCGCGGCGACTTCGAGGTGAAGTTCCGCAAGAACGCGGCGCCAGTGATCGGCAAGGCGCGCGCCGACGATGCGCTAGGTTTTCTCTGGAGTCTCGACGAGCAGCGCGACCTCTCGCACCTGTTTGCGCCACTCGTCGTGCACGCCTGAAGAACGCGAGGGGAAGCATCACCCCCTCCCATGCCGCGCCGAAAGCTCCTCCAGATCGAGATCGCGTTCGAGCACGCGCAGTAGTTCGTCGTGGATCAGGCCGGCACGGTGCAGCTTCAACAGCTCCGCGCGTCCAGCCTCCACGGCGGCCAGCACGACATCGTAGTGCGAGGTGCGCATTTCCTGCGGATAGCTCTCGGCGTTTGCAAAATTGCGCGTGAGGTTCGCACGATACGTGTACTGCTCCAGCAGCCGCGGGTGGATCACGCTGCCGTCCGGACCATGGACGAGCGGCGTGATTGCCGCTAGCTGGGCGGCTTCGAGGCGCGCCCATGCCTGCGGCTCGTTGAGGTAGGGTTCCTCCCCTTCCATATCGTTCGCAGGCCTGATCAGCTTGATGAGCGGCCCGATGGTCGTGCCTTGCAACAGCACCGTGAACAGAATGACGGCGAATGCGGCGAAGAGAATGAGATCGCGGCCCGGCATCGCTTCCGGCAGCGCAAGCGCAATGGCCAGCGTGACCACGCCGCGCATGCCGGCCCAGCTCACCACCGTTGCGCCTCGAAAGTCCGCCGCTTTCACGCGGGTCGGTAACATCCGGTGCAGCGCGGTCCTGACGATCTCGATGCCATACGTCCACACGCAGCGCGAGACGACAACGGCGAGCACGACGGCCATTGCAGCGGGACCGAGCAGCGCGACAGCATTGCCCGTCCCGCCGAGGCGCAGCATGACCCCACGCAGCGAGAGGCCGATCAGCACGAATACCAGCGCCTCGAGCACGAAGACCATGACCTGCCAGAACGCCGTGCCGCGGCTGCGCACCGTGGCCGAAAAGATTTCGTGCTGATGCCAGCCTAGCTGCATGCCGCACGTGACCGTGGCGATCACACTCGAAACGCCCAGCATGTCCCCCGCGATATAGGCGATCCAGCCTGCCAGCACGGAGGCGGTGATGATCAGATACTCGTCCTGGAGCTGACGCAGCAGGCACACGACGACATAGCCCACGACAGCGCCGACCACAATGCCGCCCAGCGCGAGCCCGACGAAACTGAGCGCCGCATTCGGCTCGCTGAATACGCCCGTCAATGCCGCCGCGACGGCGAAGCGAAACAGCACGAGACCGGCGGCGTCGTTGAGCAGGCTCTCGCCTTCGAGCAGCACCATCAGCCGGCGCGGCAGCGCGAGCCGCTCGAGCACGGCTTTCGCGGCGACCGCATCGGGCGGCGAGACCACCGCGCCCAGTGCGAAACATGCGGCCCAAGGCAGTGACGGAACGGCCCAATGCGCGACCACGCCAACGGCCCACGTCGTGAATGCCACCGCGCCGATGGCGAAGAGCAGGATGGGCGCGAGGTGACGCTTGAAGTCGGACCAGACGAAGAAGTAAGCGCCGTCCATGAGCAAGGGCGGCAGAAACACGATGAGGACGAGGTCCGGGTCTATCACCACGGGCGGCAGGCCGGGCGCGAAGGCCATGGCGGCGCCGCCGACCAGCAGCGCGGCAGCGGGCGGCAGGCGCAGGCGTTTGGCGAGCAACTCGAGCGCGATGATGGCGATGAGCGAAAGGAGCACGAGCTTGAACGCCGACACAGCCGACATGACGCTTCCTTGTTTTTACCCAGGTACGGTGAGTGCAGGAGCGCGGCCGCCCCCTTCAATTCCCGCAAGCGTGAATCAAAAACTGCTGCATCGCTCGCGCCGGATCGCTGAGCACGGCACCAGGATGCCACAACATGCCCGCTTCCATCTGCGGAATGGCATCCTCGATGGCGCAAGCGTCGATGCGCTTGCCCTCCAGCGACCACGGCCTGAACACCATGTCCGAGAGTATCGTCACGCCGAAGCCATGCGCCACGAGCCCGCGCAGCGCCTCCATCGAACTCGTGCGAAACGCGATATTCGGCGCAACGCGCCTCTTTTTCCAGTAGCGCAGCGTCGAGGCCTCGCCCTCGTCCACCGTGAGCTGGATATAGGGGTAACGCGCGATGTCGCGCAGCGTGACGGTGCCCATCTGCGCGAGCGGATGCGTCGGCGCGGCCCACAACTGGCGGCGCGAACGCATCAGCAAGTGGTGACCGAAGCGCGCGCGCCGCTCCACATTGGAGAGCAACGCCACGCCAAGGTCGACTTTGCCCGCGAGCACCGCCTCCTCGATGGCCGGCCGGTCCAGATCGTGCAGATCGATCTCGATCTCGGGATAGGTCGCCCGAAACCGCGCGAGCAGTTCTGGCAGGAAGTAGCCGAGCAGCGTATAGGAGGCGGCCATGCGCACCGTGCCGCGCAAGCTGTGCGCGCGAAACGGCGCCTTATGCAGTGCGTCGCGCACCGACTCCAGCACGTGGCGCGCGTGATTGAGGAAGTCCTGCCCGTCTGGCGTCAGTTCCACGCCCTGGGGCAAGCGCACGAAGAGCCGCGTGCCGAGCGCCTCCTCGAGCGCGAGCACCGCGTTGGTGATCGCCGACTGCGAGACATGCTCGGACGCCGCCGCCATCGAAAACTGCCCGTTCTGCGCCGCCGCCACGAAGTAGCGGAACTGCCGCAAGGTCACGTCCTTGGCCATGTGCTTTTCGAATATCGTGAGTCGATGGTTCCGATTCTACGATACGTGGTCTTAAACGTGCCCGCAGCGGCCGGCCCCACACAAACCGGGTATCAGCGCGGCGCCATGCGCAACGCGCCATCGAGCCGGATCACCTCGCCGTTCAGATAGCGGTTGCCGACGATATGCTCGACGAGCGCCGCGAACTCCGCGGGCTGGCCAAGACGCTGCGGAAACGGCACGCCCGCGCCCAGCGCCTGCTGCACTTCGGCGGGCATGGCGAGCAGCATCGGCGTTTCGAAGATGCCGGGGGCGACGGTCACCACGCGAATACCGTTGCGCGCCAGTTCGCGCGCCGCCGGCAACGTGAGTGAAACGACACCACCCTTCGAAGCCGCATAGGCCGACTGCCCGATCTGGCCATCGTACGCGGCTACCGAAGCCGTATTGACGATCACGCCGCGCTCGCCGCCGGCATCCGGCGTATTGTTCGCCATCGCCACGGCGGCGAGGCGCATCACGTTGAAGGTGCCGATGAGGTTGACGCTCACGATCTTCGCGAACAGATCGAGCGAATGCGCGCCTTCTTTTCCGACGATGCGCTGCGCCGGCGCGATTCCCGCGCAGTTGACCACGCCATGCAGCGCACCGAAGCGCTGGGTGGCAAGCGCGATCGCCGCCTCGACGCTTGCCGCCAGCGTCACATCTACCTCGACGGCCAGTGCATGCTCGCCGCCGAGCGCCGCCGCGTCACGCGCACGGGCTACGTCGATATCGCCGAACACAATATTCGCGCCGCGTTCGAGCAGATGTCGGCCCACCGCCGCGCCGAGTCCGGAACCACCGCCCGTGATGAAAAACGTCTTGTCCTGCACAACCATTTGCGTCTTCTCCGTTGGTTATCGATTCGTTATCCGATCTTTCAAACCGTCTCGCCAGCCAGTTCCGCGCGATACTTTTCGCGCACGCCGCGCGAACGCTCGTAATTGCGCTCCTTGACGATACCGAAGCCTCGCACCGCACCCGGCACGCCAAGCAGGCCGACGGCTGCCGCCAGCGTCTGCTGCGTCAGTTTGCCGAGCACGAGGCGCACGTCTTCCTCGAATTCGGCGATCATCGCGCGCTCGATCACGCGGTCGCGCTGCCGTGCGAACGGATCGAGCGCCGTGCCGCGCAGCGCCTTGCCGTGCTTGAGTACGCGCAGCAGCGGCTCGGCCCACACGCCGCGCAGCGCGATCTTGTTGCGGCGCCCGGTTTGCGCATCGCAGCGCGTGAGGAGCGGCGGCGCCATGTGGAACGTCTTCCTGGCCGCCGTGCCATCGAACAACGCGGACAGGTACGCGCCGAAGCCGCCATCGGTGTGCAGGCGCGCAACCTCGTACTCGTCCTTGTAGGCGAGCACCTTGAAGTATTGGCGTGCCGCCGCTTGCGCAAGCGCACCGCTCGCCCCTTCGATCGCGCGCTCTGCCTGCGCGACGGCATCGACCAGCGCGCGATAGCGCTTCGCATAGGCGGCGTTCTGGTACAGCGTGAGATCGTGCTCGCGCTCGGCCACGAAGCGAGCGAGATCGAACGGCGTGTCAGCGACCGCTATGTCCGCTCCCGTCACGCGTTCGAGCGCGCGAGCGTCCTGTGCGATCAAACGACCCCAAAGGAACGCGCGTTCATTCATCTTCACGGCCGCGCCATTGAGCCCGATTGCCTGCAGGATCGATGCTTCGCTAAGCGGCACGAGCCCCGACTGGTACGCGTAGCCCACCATCATCATGTTCGAAGCGATGGCGTCGCCGAAAATCGCTTCTGCCGCCGCCGTGCAGTCCCAGAACACCGTGCCGTCCGCGCCCATCGCGCTCTCGATCGCCGCCTGATGCACGGCTTTGCTCACGGGCAGGTCGCCATCGCGCACGAAGTCGGCGGTCGCGTTGATGCGCTCGTTCACGATCGCGCGCGCGCCGCTGCCCGGCAGGCGCGAGAGCGCGCCCGACGATGCCGCCACCACGGCGTCGCAGCCCAGCAGCACGTTGGCCGCATGCGCGCCGATACGCGAGGTGGTGATGAGCCCGCGGCTCTGCGCGATCTGCACGTGGCTCAACACCGCGCCGTTCTTTTGCGCGAGGCCCGTGAAGTCGAGCGTCGAGGCGCCGCGCCCTTCGAGGTGCGCGGCCATGGCGAGGATCGCACCGATCGTCACGACGCCCGTGCCGCCCACACCCGTCACAACCATGCGCAGGTGTTGCTCCAGCGCCTGCGGCACGTGCGCGGGCGGTGCGAGCGTGGCGCGCAGTTCCGCTTCGATGCGCTGAATGCGCGCGGCGTCCGGGCGCTTCGGCTCCATGCCCTCCACCGTCACGAAGCTCGGGCAAAAGCCCTTCACGCACGAGGTGTCCTTGTTGCAGCTCGATTGATTGATGGCCCGCTTGCGGCCCAGCTCCGTTTCGAGCGGCTCGATCGCGATGCAGTTCGACTGCACGGAACAGTCGCCGCAGCCTTCGCAAACGGCCGGATTGATCACCACACGCGTGGGCGGATCGATCAGCTTGCCGCGCTTGCGGCGGCGGCGCTTTTCGGCGGCGCAGGTCTGGTCGTAGACGATCACCGAAACGCCCTTCTGCTCGCGCAGGCGGCGTTGCAGCGTATCGAGCGCGTCGCGGTGCAAGAGCGTCACGCCCGCAGGCAACGCCTGCGAGCCCGCGTACTGCTCGGGCCGGTCGGTCACCACGGCGACTTCGTTCACGCCTTCGGCCCGGACCTGCGCCACCACGCGATGCACGGTGAGGCCGCCCTCGGCGGGCTGGCCGCCGGTCATCGCCACCGCATCGTTGAAGAGGATCTTGTAAGTGACGTTCGCGCGCGCCGCCACGGCCTGGCGGATCGCCAGGCTGCCCGAGTGCTGATAGGTGCCGTCGCCGAGATTCACGAACAGATGCGGCATGTCCGTGAAGGTCGACATCCCGACCCACTGCACGCCTTCGCCGCCCATCTGGCAAAACGTCGCCGTGTTGCCCGCCTCGCCGAGCGCCATGATGTGGCAGCCGATACCGGCCGCGGCATGCGAGCCGTCGGGTAGACGCGTCGACGTATTGTGCGGGCAGCCCGCGCAGAAGAACGGCTTGCGGGTGAGCGGTTCGCCTTGCGGCGCTTGCGCGAGCGCGATCACGCGCTGCGCGCCCGAACGCGCATGGGTTGCGCCGGTAGCGACGAACGGCACATCGACTTCGACGTGCCGGAAAAACCGCTGCAGTGCGTGCGCGAGCTGCTCGGGTGCGAACTCCATCGCGGCGGGCAGCAGCGGCTCGCGCTCGCCGAGCGTCTTGCCGTGCACGGACGGCCGCTCGTCGGCCCGCACGTTGAAGAGTGCTTCCTTGATCTGCCGCTCCACGAACGAGCGCTTTTCCTCTACGACGAAAAGCGCCTGCATGCCGCGCGCAAATGCCTTGAGCCCTTCCGTTTCGAGCGGCCAGATCATGCCGACCTTATAAAGCCCGATACCGAGTTGTTCGAGGCGCTCGGCCGTGAGCCCCAGCGCCTCGAACGCGGCCAGCACGTCCGCATGCGCCTTGCCCACCGTCACGATGCCCACGCGCGCCTGCGCGGGGCGCAGCAACGCGCGGTCGAGCGGATTCGCCCGCATGAAGGCGAGCGCGGCGGGCAGGCGCTCTTCGAGCACGCGGCGCTCCAGTTCGGCGCGCTCCGCCGGCCAGCGCAATTGCGGGTCGTAGTTGAAGCCGCGCTGCGGCGGCACGGCGATGTCCGCGGGCAAACGCAACGGCACGTCGCGGCCCACGCGCATCGAGCGGCCGCTTTCCACCGTCTCCGTAATCGCCTTGAAACCGACCCACAGTCCGCTGAAACGCGACAGCGCATAGCCGGTGAGCCCGTACTCGATGTATTCCTCTACCGACGCCGGAAAGAGAATCGGCATCATCGCGCCTTCGAAGACGTGGTCCGTCTGGTGCGGAAACATCGACGACTGCGCCGCGTGGTCGTCGCCGGCCACCGCCAGCACGCCGCCGTGCCGCGCGGTGCCGAGCATGTTGGCATTGCGGAACACGTCGCCGGTGCGGTCTACGCCCGGCCCCTTGCCGTACCACATCGAGTACACGCCTTCCACACGTTTGCCGGGAAACGCGTCGAGTTGCTGCGCGCCCCACAGCATGGTCGCGCCGAGGTCTTCGTTCAGGCCCGGCTCGAAGCGCACGTCGAAGTCCGCGAGCAGTGCCTTCTGGCGCCACAGTTCCTGATCGAATCCGCCGAGCGGCGAGCCGCGATAGCCGGAGACGAGACTCGCGGTTTTCAGCCCGGCAAGGCGGTCCGCGCGCGCCTGTTCGATCAGGATGCGCACGAGCGCCTGGGTGCCGGTGAGAAAGACCGCGCCGTCCTCGCGCAGGTAGCGGTCTTCGAGTCGATAGTCCGTATCGATCTGGCGATCGGTCTCGACGGCTCGCATGTTCATGGTGTCTCCGCTGTTCGACTTGTGGGTATTAGCGGATTCTAGGTAGCCAATAGCGGCGATTCGTGCCAAACTGAGCCACATTTTGGTCATCAATTAGCAACACTCGCCCCAAATTCAACTTTTTCAGGGAAAGCTGGCCAATGAAATTCGACCGCGTGGATGTGGCCATCCTGCACGCCCTGCAGCGCGACGCGCACGTGAAGTCCGCCGACCTCGCGGAATCGCTCGGGCTTTCGCTTTCACCGTTCTACCGGCGCATCCGTATGCTCGAAGAGCGCGGCGTCATCACGCAGTACGTCACGCTGCTCGATCAGGAGAAAGCGGGCTTTCCCGTCAACGCCTATGTGTCGGTGGCAATCGAGAAGAAGAACGAGACACGGCTAGCCGCGTTCGAGCGCGCGATCTCGAACTACGACGAGGTGATGGAGTGTTATTTGATGACGGGCGCGTTCGACTACATGCTGCGCGTGGTGGCGAGCGATATTGCGGGCATCGAGCGTTTCGTCATGACGCGCCTCACCAAGATCGAGGGCGTGCGTGACATTCACACTTCCGTGGCGCTGCGCCGCGTGGAGTACAAAACCGAGCTGCCGGTGCGCGTGCGCGACGAGTGACGCGCGGTGCAATGCTGCGGTTCAGGATGTCGAAGGAATCACTGCGTAGCGAGGGCGTTCACGCCTTTTGTCCCGTCTTGCGGCGCGCGCCTGCGCCGTGAGCAGCGCGGCGGTGCGCTGTTCGAGCGCCACGTTGCGGCGCTGCGTTTTCTCGTGCGCCTCGGGGGCAGGCGCACCGGCCGGCACATTGCATGCCGGGCCGGTTTCTCGTCATGAACGTGGCGATATTTCGGGCGGCGAGCCCTCATGAAAGAGCTGGCTGAGTTGCGCGCGCAGTTCGGGCGAATCGGCGTGACGATGCACGCTCACCGCGTGTTGCACGGCAGCTTCCAGAAGCTCCGAATCCGAATCCGCCGAGATAGCAACCGTGCAGTTCATCTCACTGGGAAACTCCCTGCAGTCAATGTACTTTCGCGTCATGGTGGAACCTCTCGCTGGGCGGGTAAAAAACAGGCACGCATGCAGGCCGCGCGCGTGAAAATTATAGAATCCATGCATTGCGCTTGCTAAACTATTAAAGCGAATCCAGACGCGACAATAATCTGAATTAATTGCACGTTTTTTATCAAGCTGCATAATTTAGGTTATCTAATGAATCGACGAGGCTCGGTGGCTGCCTGGGTGCAATCCAGATTGTCACAAAGCGCTCGCCGCCCGGCCCCTCGCGGTCCGGCCAGAGGCGGCCCCCGCCGCCCTTTGCGAAAGCCCATCCTTCCCGCTTTCCCGACCGGACGCACGCCGCGTCACGCGCGTGCGTCAGCCGCATTGATTCGACAATTGAAGCGGTCGCCTGCAGTTCCGTTCAGTCCATGAAAACGCACGTCCGGCTATTGGCGCGCGTTTGTCCGATCCGTTGAATTGAGAGGTGTGCCATGTCGAGCCTGTCGAGCGAATCCATCGCCACATTGAAAAGCGCGCTGCGCGGCGAAGCCCTGCAACCCGGCGACGCGGCCTATGAAGAAGCCCGGCAAATCTGGAACGCGATGATCGAGCGCCGCCCCGCGCTCATCGTGCGCTGCCGGGGTTGCGCCGACGTGCGCCAGACCGTGGCGCTCGCGCGTGAAAGCGGCCTACCGCTCGCCGTGCGCGGCGGCGGCCACAATATCGCAGGCAGTGCGCTATGCGACGGCGGCATCGTGATCGATCTCTCGCTGATGAAGTCGGTCAGAGTCGAGCCCGCCACACGCCGCGCGTATGTGGAGCCCGGCGCCACGCTGCACGATTTCGACCACGAAGCGCAGGCATTCGGCCTCGCTACGCCGCTCGGCATCAATTCGACGACGGGCGTCGCGGGTCTCACGCTGGGCGGCGGCTTCGGCTGGCTAAGCCGGCGCTTCGGCATGTCGGTCGACAACCTCGTCGCCGCCGACGTCGTGACCGCCGACGGCAACCTGCTGCGCGCGAGCGCCGAAGAAAACGCCGACCTCTTCTGGGCGCTGCGCGGCGGCGGCGGCAACTTCGGCGTGGTGACGATGTTCGAGTTCGCGCTACACCCCGTCGGTCCCGAGATCTACGGCGGACTGGTCGTGCTGCCGTTCGACGCCGCGAAAGAAGCGCTGACACACTACCGCGAAGCGGCCGAAGCGATGCCCGAAGACCTGACCGTGTGGAGCGTGTCGCGTCTCGCGCCGCCGCTGCCGTTCCTGCCGCCCGAGGTGCACGGCAAGCCCGTCATCGTGTTCGCGATCTGCTATTCGGGGCCGCCGGAAAACGGGCCGAACGCGGTGGAGGCCGTGCGGCGCTTCGGACCACCGTGTGGCGAACATCTCGGGCCGATGCCCTATGCCGCGTGGCAGCAGGCGTTCGATCCGCTGCTCACGCCGGGCGCCCGCAACTACTGGAAATCGCACAATCTCGACGCGCTGCCCGACGGCCTCATCGACACGCTGATCGACGCCATCGCCGCGCTGCCCTCGCCGGAGTGCGAAATATTCTTCGGGCAAATTGGCGGCGCGACCCTGCGCGTCGCGCCCGATGCGATGGCCTACCCGAATCGCGACGCGCTCTACGTCATGAACGTGCACGGCCGCTGGAGCGATCCCGCCGACGACGCCCGCTGCGTCGCCTGGGCGCGCGGCTTCTTCGAAGCTTCCGCACCTTATGCGCTCGGTAGCGTCTACGTGAACTTCCTCACCGACGACGAACGCTCGCGCGTCGAGGCCGCCTATGGTCCGAACATGAGCCGTCTCGTCGCCGTCAAGACGAAATACGACCCGCACAATCTTTTCCGCCATAACCAGAACATCCGGCCCGAAGGGTCGGCCGAGGGAAGCCAGTAATCCGCGTTTCGATGTCATCGAAGGGGAATCGTCATGTCGACTTATGTGGTGCTTGCGCAGTTCACCGACCAGGGTATCCGCGCCGTCAAGAACAGCGCGCAACGGGCCGGTCAGGCAGCGGAACTCGCCAAAACTTTCGGCTGTGAAATGAAGCAGATCTACTGGACGCTCGGGAAGTACGACATCGTCACGGTCATCGAAGCGCCCGACGAGGAAAGCTTCATGGCGTTCGGCCTCGCACTCGGGTCGCTCGGCAATATCCGCACGCAAACGCTGCGCGCCTTGAGCAAGGATGAGTTCACGGCGGTTCTCGGCAAGCTCAATTAATGAGCGCCGGCGCGCGGCACCCGGGCCGGTGCCGCGCCGCCATTCATCATTCTTCATACCTATTCGCCGCACGCGCGGCGCATTCCTCCCGCCAGATGGGGAGGCAGTTCCCTGCCCGAACACACCATGGCGCGCGAGCAACCTTCCGGGAAGCCGCATTGCGCGAGCGAAGTCTTTCTTTTTGGCAAACGTTTGCCGCTCGGGTATCAAGTCCGCGCGCGCGAGGCCGACAACGCGTACATCGCCACGAATTTTTGGAGACCCGGACGTGACGCGCGTTTTGCTTTTACTTACCGTAATGGTTATGACAGGCTGCGCGCAACTGCAGCCGCCCACTACGGCGCAAACCGGGAAACCCGCCGAGTCGAACGTCATCATGAAGTTCGACATTCCCGCCGATGCACTCGGCGCGCACGACCCGCAACTGAGCGCC
The DNA here is from genome assembly GCF_001718195.1 of Paraburkholderia nodosa. Taxonomy (GTDB): domain Bacteria; phylum Pseudomonadota; class Gammaproteobacteria; order Burkholderiales; family Burkholderiaceae; genus Paraburkholderia; species Paraburkholderia nodosa_A. The sequence continues at coordinate 389,772 of NZ_MCNV01000004.1, read as the reverse complement.
GTGCTCGCCAAGGCCGGCGCGCTCGCCGCCGCGCAAAAGCAGCCCACCGTGATCCGCGTGACGGCGCTGGGCGAGGACTTCAAGTACATCAATCAGGCCATCTGGCGGGGCGTGCCCGCACGAGGGCCCAAACCCACGCTCGAAAACCTGACGGCTGGCGCGAACCAGACGTACAGCGTCTCGATCGAACCGATGCATGCTGGGAGCTGACACGATGCGTCCGATCGTTCTCGCCGCTGCACTCGGCCTTGGTAGCGCGGCCTGGGCGGGCCAACCCGCCGCCAGCGCGCCCGCCGCCACCGTCGTTGCCGCTGCCGCCATGCCTGCCGCCGACAAGGTCTATCCGCCGCTGCCCTCGCTCGCCATGCTGCCGCCCGCAACCGGCGACGACGACGAGGCTCCCGCGCCGCATTCGTCGTCGCACAACAAGAAGAAGACGCGTCAGCGCGATTGCCACTGCGCCATGCCCACGCCGCGTCTCGTTGTCTCCGACACCTCGCGCGCCTATCTCAAGGACATCGAGCAGAAACTCGATTCCGCTCTCGCGCAGTGACGTCGCGCATTGACGCCCAACCCGGAGCTTCGACCCATGCAGCAGAAGACCAACGCCCTGCGCCAGCTACGATCGCGAGTCATGCGCGCGTGGGTCGCGATCATGAGCCTGGCGGCGCTCGGCGCGACGCTCGCGCATGCCGCGCCGCCTGCCGACGAATGCTTCGAAAAGGCCGGCGCCTACCAGGGCGTGAATCCGCTCGTGCTGCGCGCCGTAGCGTGGCGTGAATCGAAAGGCGACGCGGCGGCCATCAATCACAATGCGAACGGCTCGATCGACGTCGGCCAAGCGCAGATCAACTCGATCCACTTTTCGGAGCTTTCGCGCGAGGGCATTCCGCACGGCGCCCTCACGGACCCGTGCGTGAATATTTTCGTGGCCGCCTGGCTGCTCAAGCAAAAGATGGTGCGATACGGCAACACATGGCGCGCGATTGGCGCATACCACTCGGAGTCGCCGCACGAGCGCGATGCCTACGCGCGCAGCATTCAGGCCATTCTCGTGAGCTGGGGCCACCTGCAGCCGGGGCGATGAACGAAGCGCCCGGCGTCGCTTCCTATTCGTTGCAGGCGCAACGATCGCTTTAGCCGCGCAGCTTGTTCAATAGCTTGAGCCCGCGGCGCGCCATGGCCGAATAAAGCTCGGCGCCCTTGAGCGCAGGGTCGACATGGCGCTCGTAAGGCTGCAGCGTGATCGGGAAATACGGCGCAAGCTTCTCCACCACGCGCTGTGGCGAGATGTGCGTGTTGCTCTGGACCACGGCGAACATGCCGTCGCTTTCCGGCGCAAGGTGGCGGGCCTCGCTCCAGCCTTCCATCTTGTCGGCAAACCAGACGCTTTCGTCGGCGTGCAGCGCGCGCTGGCCCGGTTTCGGGCCCGTGTGGTACTGCTCAAGCAGCCCTTCGTGTTCCGCGTTGAGCCAGTAAAGCGTGTATTCGGTCCAGTCGAGTGCGTAATTGGCGAGCAGCACGCGCCGCCAGTCGGTGCCGTGCAATGCCGCCAGGCGCTGTTGCAGGCTCAGACACAACGTGCGCGACAGGATGGCCGGCGTCCACCAGATGCCGTCGCGCGCGAGTTGCGGATCGAGATTCAACAGCTTCGCCGAAGCCTCCCAGTAATACGGCTCGACCGTGCGCGGCTGAACATGCGTAAGCGCCCGACCGTCGAGAATCAGCGTATCCGCGCTGAAACGATGCGTGGCGAAGCAGTCGGGGTCGAGCACGAGGAAATACTCGGTCTCGATCCATTCGGGTGCATTCAGCTTGATGATCTGCTGCCGGTGCCAGTTGCGGATCTGATGACGCTGCGAGAACTCCGCAAAAATGCCCATGTACAGCGATTCGTCGACCACTTCGATGGGGAAATCGGACCACGCTTTCGCGTAGCCCTTGACCTCTTCGAGTTCGTCGTGCGGCACGACGATGACGAAACGGTGAAAGGTCCTGGGCGTCGTGAAGTGACGCAGCGACGAGAAGAGGATGTCGCAACGGCCGATATTGTCGGCGTAATGCCGTCCCCGCGTCTTCACCGGCAGGATCGCGCTGATCTGGTGCATGGCAGTCAGGTCCCGAATGTTAGAAGAATCGGTAAATGAAGTTCGGGATATAGCCGCGCCGATGCGTCAGCGCAATGCCGATCAGCCTGCCGCCCGCGTCGAGCAGCTGCGTTTTCAGGCCGAGGACCACGGGCTTGCGCGACACCTCTGCGCGCACCGCCATGACCGTGGCGTCCGCCAGCGCCGCGTTTTCGATGCCGGCGAACGACTGGCTCGCGGGCGGCGCATGCACGACGATATAGTCGTGCGCCTCGCGCAGCGTATTGAACAGTGCCGTGGTCTGCTGCCACGAACTCGGGAACGTGCCGCTCTCCGGCCGCGCGACGACGATGTTGTGCCGCTCGACGCTTTCGAACACGAGGCCGCTCGAAGCCGCAATCTCCGTGGGCGCCGCGCTCGCCGCACGGCTTTGCCCGCCGTGTCCCGACCACGTCAGCAGGCCCTGCGCGTTCGGCGGGCCATAGAGCGGCGAGTCGGCGCCGGAAGCCATGTCGAGAATGAGGACCGGCTTGGTCGTGCGATGCTCGAGTTCGACGGCGAGACCGCGAATCACCGAAAGCAGCCCATCGTTCTTGCCGAACGAGAGCGCCATGACCACCTTGGCGGGCGAGTCCGTGCTCGCGTTGATGGCCGCGATCATGCGGCCATACGCCATGTGCGCGGGCCGGCTGGCCGCTTTGGCCGCGTCGGCCGACGCCCCCGCGGCGCCGGGCCGGCGTGCGCCGCCGCCGAGCATCACCGGCGCGTTCAGCACCGGCAGCAGCAGAGAGCGCTCGGCCTGCTCCGGACTCAGGAAGGTCTCGCGCAGGCTCGCCATGACGAGCACGACGAGCGCCGAAATCAGCAGACCCGCCGCCACGCTCGCCGCAATGATGAGGCTGGCCGACACGCTGCGCTGCGAAGGCGGGAACGGCGCCTGGATCACGCGCACGTTCGTGCTGTTCACCTGGCTCACCTGCCCCTGCTGGATCTTCGCCAGTTCGACCTGGCGCGAACGGTCCTTGAAGCTGTCGGCCAGAATGTCGCGCGTTGCCTGCAGCTGGCGCATCTGGCTGGAGATGTCGCTCAGGCTGCGCAGCTTCGCGCGCGTGTCCTTGATCTGCTCTTCGAACGCCTGCTGGCGCGCGGTTTCGCCCGCGATGCTCGCGTTCAGTGCGGCCAGCCGCCCTTGCACCACGTCGTAGTAATCGTTGTGGCCGTAGCGCGTGGCCGTGGCCATTTGAGCCTTGCGTCGCGCGATGCTCGCGTGCATGTCGGCGATCTGCTGATCGAGCTGCTGCACGAACGGCGAGCTGTCCATGTAGCGCGAGGCGAAATCGGCGCGGCGCGCTTCGAGCTGCATCAGCGAAAGCTGCATCGTGTCGAGCGCATGGGCGGCCTCGGAGTCGTCGGTGAAGATCGGGATCGTGGCCTTGACCCCCTTCGAGGACGCCTGCTCCGACTTCAGTTCGCCGCGATGCTGCGCGAGCGACGTGTCGTTCTCGAGCTTTTGCTGAACCAGTTGGCTTTCGAGCAGCACGGCGCGCGAGGTCTGGTCGTCGATATTGACGATGCCGTGCGTTTTCTGGAACGCGAGCAGGTCGGCATCGGCTTTTTTCAATTGCCTTGCGACTTCGTCGCGCTGACCAGTCAGGAAATCGACGCGGCCGGACGTGAAAATCGTCGCGCGCCGGCGGAAGTACGTGTCGAGCAGACGCGAAAGCGCATCGGCTGCTTCCTTGGGATCGGCGTCGTAATACGTGAGGTTGATGGTGCTCGCGAGATCGTTTTGCTCGATATGCAGCCGATGCTCGAATTCCTGCAAATGGCTGTCGATTTCTTGTTCGCTTGCGTTCGGCCCCAGTTTCGCGATCACCACGTCGCGATGCAGTTCCGGGCTGCTGAGGATCTGCGCTTCGACGCCGTCGAGCTGGCCAATGGCGGGCTGCACCGCGGCGCCGCCATTCGGGTTGTTCGACTGGTCGTAATATCCTGCAAGGAGTACGAGCAAAGTCGACTGCGCCCGGTAAGGCATGGGCACCAGAAGCGCAACCACCACGCCGATCGCCACAACGGAAAGAAATACCGCTGTTGCAACCTTGCGATAATAAAAAAAGGTGTTGAGATAGTCCCGGACCGTCAGTTCGACAACAGCCGCCTTCCTTTCAGGCCTTGTTCTAGTAGTAATAACCATACAGGTGCGGTTCCAGGCCAGCGGTGAAGATTCGACGGCGCATATAATACGTAAGAAAACATCCAGGATGTCGCGTTAAACTGACATCCGCGAAAAAATCGTGCGAGTTCCACCCTTCATTAACGGCAATTCCTGCCGTTACTTGACAAGAGATCAGGAACCGCAAGCCACCGCTTCACCCACGCGCCCGATGAACATACTCCGACCAGCCTGCGTCCTCGGGCTGATAACGCTTACCGCCTGCACCCAGACCTGGGTGGAGCCGCAATTCCAGCAGCGGGCGCAATTCGCCGCGTGGTCGCAAGCCTCGCCGGGCGTCTATCGCATCGAACCCGGCGACGACCTCTCGGTCGTCATGCCTTTCAATGCCGAGCTGAACTTCCGCGGTTCGGTCGCGCCGGACGGCGGCCTGACCATGCCGTTCGCGGGCACGATCCCGGCGGCAGGGCTCACGGTCGCCCAGCTCGGCGACGCCATCGACAAGGCGCTTGCTGCCAACGGCATGGCGAAGAACGCGCACGCTTCGGTTGCCATCGTGCAGTCGGCCGCTAAGATCTATGTGGCCGGCCAGGTCGCGCGCCCCGGCGAAATCGCGCTGCACACGGGCATGAGCGTGCTGCAGGCCATCGCCGCCGCGCAGGGCTTGCTCGACACGGCGCGCACCAACGAAGTCGTGCTGATTCGCCGCAGCCCCGATGGCCGCCCGATGCTGCGCACGATCGACCTCGACGCGCTCACGCATCGCGGCGACCCGGCGCAGGACGTCATCCTGCAGGCCACCGACACGATCTTCGTGCCGAAGTCCTCGATCGCCGAAGTCGACCAGTGGGTCGATCAGTACATCGACAAGGTCATTCCGTTCCAGCGGGGCTTCGACTACACGATCTCGAACAATCCCACGACGTACTAAGCCTGCTCTGCGAGCCTCGACCGCCCGACGGCTCTCCACGGCCGCGCAAACGAATCACACGCGATGGAAACCGCCACCACGACCACCGGGCTTGCCCCCGTCTTTTCGAGCGAGCCCGCTAGGTGGCGGGTCACGTGGTGGCTGCTCGCGCTCCTGCCGCTCTTTGGCCAGACCTTCCATTACCTGAGCACGCTCGTGCCGCTCTGGGCGCTCTCGAAAGCGCTGCCGGTCATTTCGCTGCCCGCCGTGCTGCGTCTGGGCGGCGAACCGCGTTTTCCCATGACGCGGCAAATCCTCATCAGCTTCGCGTGGCTGTTGCTGGTGCCGAGCTTCGCCGCCATGTTCTATTTCCACGAAGGTTTTTTCACGAGCATCACGGCGCAGGTGAAACTGCTGCCCGTGCTGTACTTCTTCTCGTTTCTCGCGCTGCTCCTCACGCTCAAGCCCACGCTCGGCGAGCTGGAGCGCGGCTTCCTCGTGCTCGGCGTCGTCATTCTCGCCGTGCTGATCGTGCTCTGGGCCGTGGTGCCCTCGGACTGGTACCAGGAGTCGTATGTGATCGGCCAGTCGCCTTTTTTCAGCAGCGACAACCGCGGGCATCGCATCCGCATGTCGATGTATTTCCCGCTCATCCTGCTGTTCTTCTGCTACCGGCGCGCCTTTTTTGAAAAGCATGCGGGCTATCTGCTGGGCGTGGTCGTCGCGTTCGCGGTCACGCTGCTGATCGTCAAGACGCGCGCCATGGTCATCGGCATCATGGGCGTGCTCGTCATCAACACCTTCGCCTGGTCGCGCATGCGCACGCGCGTTCTGCTGCTGCTCGCCGCGCCCGTCGCACTCGCCACCCTGTTCTCGGCGGGCTATCTCGCCACGACCTTCAGCACCGACGCGAGCACGGGCTTCGACACGCGCCGCATCACCATCATGCTCGCCACGAAGTTCCTCGGCAGCGAGCCGATGCGCTGGCTCTTCGGGGTGGGCACGATCAGTTCGACCAGCAAGGACAACCTGATCGACTACTTTCACCACTTCTTCTTCCTCGCCGACATCACGTGGCTCGGCATCGTGTTCGAGTACGGCCTGATCGGCGCGCTCATCATCCTGTTCTTCCAGCTGCGCGGCATCGTGTTCTACCGGCGCTTGCGCAAGAAGGTCGACGACGATTTTCTCGGCGCGCTGTTCGACTATCTCGTCTACGTCCTGCTCATTTCATTCTTTTATCCGCCTACCCTCACTCCGGGCGAGACTGCGGTCATTCTCGCGATCTTCGCGTACGTCTGGCGCGTGGGCGAACTGGACGGCGATCACGACGACCATGCCGATCTGCAGGTTCACCATGCCACGCTTTAAGCGCAATAAGCGTATCGAGCGCCCCAACCTGCACGCGCTGGTGGTCGGCGCGCTGCTCATGTCGGGCGCGGCGGCCTGCACCGACGCGACTTCGGGCACGCCCTTGCCGGTGGCCATCTCGGTGGATGCCGCCGCCGGCCGGCACCCCATCAGCCCGCTGATTTACGGCATCAACTTCGGCACGACGGCGGTTTTGCAGGACCTGCGCGCGCCCATCAACCGCTCGGGCGGCAACAGCGCCTCGGCCTATAACTGGCGCCTCGACGCACGCAACGCGGGCAAGGACTGGTATTTCGAGAGCCTCGCCGTCAATCCCGCCGATATCAACGATCAGTTCGGCGAGCGCTTCGTCGCACTCTCCCAGGCGGCGGGCGCCACGCCCATCGTGACCATTCCGATGCTCGGCCGCGTGGCGAAACTCGGGCCCGCGCGCGAGACGCTCGCGAGCTTCTCGATCGCCAAATACGGCCCGCAGCCGAATCACGACGTGAACGGCCACGCCGACGCCGGCAACGGCGTGGCAGCCGGCGGCAAGCCGATTGCCGGCAACGACGCGAACGACGCCTCGATACCCGACGACCCGCAAAACGAACAGGCGCGCGTCGCGGATCTGGTCAAGCAATTCGGCGGCGCGAGCGGCGGCGGCGTGCGCTACTACGCGCTCGACAACGAGCCGAGCCTCTGGCAGCTCATTCACCGCGATGTGCACCCCACGGGCGCCCATGCGAGCGAAATCGCCAGCAAGGTGATCGTCTATTCGCGCGCCGTGAAGGCGGCGGACCCGCACGCGCAGATCGTCGCGCCGGAAGAATGGGGCTGGCAGGGCTATTTCTACAGCGGCTTCGACCAGCAGTACGCCGCGGACCACGGCCTCGATCACACGCCCGACCGCACAGGCGAAACCCAAGGCATGCCGTACGTGCCCTGGCTGCTCGCGCAATGGAAAGCGGCGGGCCATCCGGTCGACGTGTTCAGCCTGCACTTCTACCCGCAGGGCGGCGAATACGCCGAGACGGGCGTGACGAGCTCGCAGGCCGTCGCGCTCATGCGCAACCGCTCCACGCGCGACCTGTGGGACCCGAACTACAAGGACCCCACGTGGATCAACAGCGTCGTCGCGCTGATCCCGCTGATGCGCCATTGGGTCGATACGTACTACTACCCGGGCACGCCCATCGGCATTACGGAATACAACTGGGGCGGCGACACGCTGATGAACGGCGCGACAGCCCAGGCCGACGTGCTCGGCATTTTCGGCCGCGAGGGGCTGGATATGGCAACGCGCTGGGGCACGCTCGATCCTTCGATGCCGGTGTACAAGGCATTCAAGCTCTACCGCAACTACGACGGCAACGGCGCGGCATTCGGCGCAACCAGCATTGCCGCGAACGCGCCCGACCCGGACGCCGTTTCCGCGTTTGCCGCCTTGCGCGAGCGCGACCACGCGTTGACGCTCGTGGTCATCAACAAGCAACTGGACCGCCCCGCCGATGCCGCCGTCACGCTCGATCATTTTGCGGCGAGCGGCGTGGCCGAAACCTGGCGGCTCGCAAACAACCAGCTGTTCCGCATGCCCGACGCGCACTACCAGGACAGCACGCTGCGCGCGAGCCTGCCCGCGCAGAGCGTGACGCTGTTCATACTGCGCGGCGCACAGGCGCAGCATGAGTGAAGCCGGCGAAGCGCAGATGCCCGCGAGCCAAACCGGCGGCTCGATGATCCGGGGCTCGCTCGTGAGCCTCGGCGTGCGTCTGCTCGACCTGCCGAGCCGCTACGGTTTCCATCTGCTGATCGCCGCCATGCTGGGCGTGGTGCAGACAGGCGACTTCTATATCGTGTTCAGCACGATGGTGGCGCTCGCGGGGTTCGGGCGCCTCGGCATCGATCAGGCGCTCACGCGGCAGATCGCGATGGACCTCGCGGCGGGCGAGGCGCGCGCCGTGCGGCCGGCCATCCGTCGCGCGCTGTGGCTGGTGCTGCTCGCCTCCACGGCCATGTCGATCGCGCTTGGCGCGGGCGCATTCGCCTTCGCGTACGACGTACTGAAGAAGCCCGAGCTTGCCTGGCCGCTCGCGCTCGGCGCGCTCTCCTTCATCCCGCAAAATCTCGGCGCGGCCATGGCGGGGGCGCTTGCGGGACTCCAACGCGTGGGCTGCAGCCAGATGATCTATTCCTGGCTCTGGCCGGCGATCTTCTGCGCCGTCGCCATCCCGCTTGGACTGACGCACGGCATGAGCGTCGCGAGCACGCTCATGCTGATCGCCGCCAGCTTCACGCTCACCGCGCTGACCGGCGCGTTTCTGCTCAGGCGTTTTCTTGCCGGCGTGCCCGCCGGCGCGCAAGCGCCAGCCGAACCGCCGCGCTTGCTCAAGGCGGGTTTGCCGCTTTTCACGCTGGAATTCACGAAGCTCCTGATCACCTCGGCGCCTGCCATCGTGCTCGGCATCGTCGCCTCGTCGCGCGAGACCGGGCTCTTCGCGCTGGCGTGGCGTCTCGCGCTCGTCATCAATCTGCTGATCAGCGGCGTGACCGGTATGGCCGCGCCGAAGTTCGCGAGCCTTTTCGCGCGCAACGACCGGCATGGGCTCGACAAAAGCGCGGCCCAGGCGGCCGGCCTCGTGCTGTGCCTCGCGTTGCCTGCCGCGCTGTGCATGCTGCTCTTTCCCGAACACTTGCTGCGCCTGTTCGGGCCTGGCTTCGGCGGCGGCGCGGCGGCGCTGCGCGTGCTCGCGCTCGGCCAGATCGCCGCGGCCTGCTTTACCGCCATGCCCGAACTGCTGGGCATGACCGCCCACACTTCCGTCCTGTACCGAATCAACCTCTACTCGGTCGCCGTGCTGCTCGTGGGCCTCGCCGCATTCGCGCCGCTCGGCGGCAGCGTGGGGGCCGCGGCGGCGGCATCGCTGGCCATCGCCGTGAACGGCGCGCTCGCAGCGTGGGCGGCGCACCGGCTGCTGGGCGTGTTGCCACTTGCGTTGCTCGGGCAATGGGTGCTCGGGCGCGTGCCGGGACGCAGCGCGGCGCGAGACCCAAACCAGGACGCCTAGATCGTGGGGCAGTGCCGGCCTCAACTGCTTGAGCTTTCAACGACAATTCGCTCGCGCCCCCGAGTGTGATTTCCCCGACCGACCAGCAGTAACGGCACACCAGGGCGACAGTCGGTCGCAAAAAAGCGCCGCGGCCCGCGATATGCTGCGCGCCCATGAGGCGCGCAGCTTTGCTGATATCATGAAAAAAACTCGCACCCCGGTGCGAAATAAACCGCTTTACGCCGATGGCGGGACGGCGCGCACCGTGCGCCACGTTGCTCGGCAATACCGTGAAGTACACCCATCCTGACCGTGCGATCCGCGAGTGCGCTTGCTCTCGACGGGATTGACGAGGCGATCGTCGAAGCCGGCCGCTCGCTTCAGCGAGTTGTGGCAGCGCTGCGTCATAATTTGGAAAACTAAGCGTTTCACCCGTCGCGAGGAGAAGAAACGTCATGAAACGACGCTGCCTGCTAAAGGGGGTTGTCGCTTTGCCGTGCCTTAGCGCTACCTCGAGTTTCGCCGGCGTGCAGCCCGCTGCGGCCCGTGCGGGCCGCATCCGGCCCAGCGACCCCGCGTGGCCGAAAGCGCCGGAATGGGAGGCGTTGAGCCAGGCAGTCGGCGGAAATTTGCTGCAACCGACCACGATCTGGCAGACCTGCGCGCAAGCGCCCCACGCACCAGCATGTCTGGCAAGAATCGAGGAAGCGCGCAATCCGTTCGCGCTCGGCGACGATCCCGGCGCCACCCAGGTCTCCGGCTGGCTCGATGCATGGACGGCGCACGCAAGCGCCTACGCGGTGGCAGCCCGCTCGACCGCGGACGTCGTCGCGGGCGTCGATTTCGCGCGCCGACACAACTTGCGCCTGGTGGTGAAAGGCGGCGGTCACAGCTACCTTGGCGGCTCGAACGCGCCCGATTCCCTGTTGGTCTGGACGCGCGGGATGAACCGCATCGCACTCCATGACGCGTTCGTGCCGGCCGGCTGCCAGTCACCGCCACAGCAGGCCGTGACGGTAGAGGCTGGCTGCATGTGGATCGACGTCTACACCGCCGTCACGACGCACGCGGGACGCTACGTTCAGGGCGGCGGATGTACGACCGTGGGCGTTGCCGGCCTCGTTCTCGGCGGCGGTTTCGGGTCCCACTCGAAGCGCTACGGACTCGCGGCCGCGAGTCTGCTCCAGGCGGAGATCGTCACCGCCGACGGCGCTGTCCGCACGGTCAACGCATGCCAGCAGCCCGATCTTTTCTGGGCACTCAAAGGGGGCGGCGGCGGCAGTTTCGGTGTGGTGACGAAGCTCACGCTGCAGACCCATGAGTTGCCCGAGAACTTCGGCTGGGCCAGGTTCAAGGTCAAGACTTCATCGCCTGAGGCTTACCGGCGGCTCGCTGCGCGACTGGTCGATCACTATGCGGAGCATCTGTTCAACCCTGCATGGGGCGAGCGCTTCGTCTTTCACAGCGACGAGATCGAAGTGGCGATGGTGTGCCAGGGTCTCGACGACCATCAGGTCAAGTCAGCCTGGGCGCCTGTCATCGATTGGGTGCGCGCCTCACCGGCAGATTTCACCTTCAACCAGGGACCTCGCGTCGGCGCCGGTCCATCGCGCCGCTGGTGGGACGTCGAAGCCAACCCGGGACTCGTGCCCGACCCACGCGCGGGCGCTGCGCACAACCATGGCTGGTGGCAAGGCGATGGCGAGCAGGCTTCCGCCTTCCTGCACGGCTACGAGTCGCAATGGCTGCCCGCGGCCCTTCTCGAACCGGCGCAACGCGGCCGGCTGGTCGACGCCTTCGTGGCGGCGGCCCAGTTTCAGGCCGTCGAGTTGCATTTCAACAAGGGACTCGCGGGCGCGCCGCCGGAGGTGAACGAGCAGGCGCGCCAGTGTGCGACCAACCCAAAAGTCGCCGACGCCTTCGGCCTGATGATCGTCGCCACAGGCGGCCCGCCACCCTTTCCGGGCCTGCCCATCCCCGCGCCTGACATGGCGCAGGCACATCGCAACGCCGCGAACATAGCCAAGGCCGCGGCCATTCTCAAAGCGCTATCGCCAGAAAGCGGCTCCTATATTTCGGAGACCGATTTTTTTCGCAGCGATTGGCGTGAAGCGTTTTGGGGCGTCAACTACGCGCGGCTGAAAGCGATCAAGGATCGCTACGATCCGGAAGGCTTCTTCTACGTCCATCACGGCGTGGGCAGCGAGGACTGGAGTCCCGACGGCTTTACGCCCGTGCAGTCGTGAACGTTTCGGTGATGGGCGCGCATTTCTTGCCTGGCTTGACTCACTAAGAACTCGCATTCTTGCGACTCATCGTGCAGATGGGGAGGGTCCCTTATTTCTCCGCATCTCCCACATCAGCACCCACCTCATCAGGACTCCTGTCATCTTGCGCAGCCCGGGTCCTGCATCAATCGAAAGATCCGCGAAGGTAAATCGTAGGCACGGTCACGTGACCTGCACAGAACCGACTTACTGCCGCCCTCGGAACGTCATGTGGAAGGTCTAGCTTTCCAGCCTGTAACACGCCGTAATGAAGTGACGCAATCGCCGCCCCACCGTCATGCAAAGAAGTGCAACGCTTCAATGGAGAGACACATGCGCCAGACATCGAGATCCAGACACCAACGGCCTGCTGTTCCTGCCTTGCTTGCGGCAGTTTCGCTAGCGGCGACGGCACTCTATTGTTCTGCTGCCGATAGCCAGTCCACCGCGAATACATCTTCGATCACGGCAACGCCGATCAAGCATGTCATCATCATCGTGGGCGAAAACCGAACGTTCGATCACGTGTTTGGCGCTTATCAGCCGCGCTCGGGCCAAACCATATGGAATCTTCTGTCGAGAGGCATCATCCGGGCTGACGGGGGACCCGGACCCAACTACAAGGTCGCCGAGCAATACATGGCCAAGGCCACGAATCCCTCGCAGTTCGACGCCAGCCCGACGTCGAAACAGCCTTACCCGACGCTGCCGGCGCCGAATACCGGCTCGGCGCCGACCGCCGCGAGCGACGCGAATCCTCCGCCGTTCGCGACACTGGCGGCTGCGCAGGCAGCCGAAGGCTATGCCCTCGAATCGAACGATGTCGTTCATTTGACGACGGGCGCAACGGGCCTCCCCAACGACGAGCCTGACGCGCGCTTTGGATCGAACCTGTACAACCTGCAGAGCGGCCCCTATCAGATTTCGCGGGTGGGTCCGAACTACGACCAGTACATGAACAGTCCGGTGCATCGGTTCTACCAGAACTGGCAGCAGTCGGATTGCAATATCGCGCACGCGACCCTCGATAATCCGAGCGGCTGCAAGATGGATCTGTTTGCGTGGGTCGAAGTGTCGGTAGGCGCCGGATCGAATGGTAAAGCGCAGACGGCCAACTTCACCGATCAGTCGACCCACGAAGGCGCGACCGCGCTCGGGTTCTATAACGTGAATACCGGCGATATGCCCTATTTCACGGATCTCGCGCGTCATTACACGATCAGCGACAACTATCACCAGCCGGTGATGGGCGGCACGGGCGCGAACAGCATCATGATCGGAACGGCCGACGCGCTCTATTACACGGACGGCAAAGGCAATCCGGCGACGCCGCCCCAGAACGAGATCGAAAACCCGCGGCCGCAGCCAGGCACCAACAACTGGTACGCGCAGGACGGCTACTCTGGCGGGACCTATAGCAATTGCTCAGATCCGAAGCAGCCTGGCGTCGGCGCGATACGAAAATATCTCGACAGCTTGCCGTATCACCCCAATGCCAACTGCGCGCCCAGCACGTACTATCTGCTGAACAACTACAACCCTGGCTACAACGGTGACGGCACCGTCAACACGAGTACGTTCACCATTCCACCTTCGCCGGTGCGCACGATCGCCGATACGCTCCTCGAGAACAATGTTTCGTGGAAATACTACGGCGAAGGCTGGAAGACGTTCATCACCCGTCCGTCAACGAGTGTCTACTGCAATATCTGCAATCCGTTTCTCTATGAAACGGCGATCATGACCAATCCGTCGCTGGTGGCCGCGCATCTTCAGGACACGCCGAACCTGTATGCCGACATCGCAAACGGCACGCTACCCGCGGTGTCGTTCGTGAAACCCGGCGGACTGCTCGATGGGCATCCGTCCTCTTCGAAGTTCGGTCTTTACGAAGGGTTCGTGCACAAAATCATCGATTCCGTTCAGGCGAACCCCGCGCTGTGGGCCTCCACTGCGATCTTCATCACGACGGACGAAGGTGGCGGCTATTACGACTCAGGGTACATTCAACCCGTGGACTTCTTCGGGGACGGCCCGCGCATTCCTCTCATCGTCGTTTCACCGTACTCGCGCGGCGGCCGTGTCGTTCACGACTATTCGGATCACGTGTCGCTCGTGAAATTCATCGAACGCAACTGGTCGCTGGGACCGATCACGGCGCGCAGTCGCGACAATCTCCCCAACCCGGTCCAGCTGCCCGCGAGCCCGTACGTGCCGACGAACGCGCCGGCAATCGGCGACCTGTTCGGTGCCTTCCAGTTCCAGCCCGCCAGGCAGGCGGCAGCGGGCAATGGCAACGAGGGCGCGGCTGGCATGTTCCCGTTCTGATCGCAGTCCAGAAGCGCACTGAAGACGCCGAAGGTCCCAACCCCAAAGGGACCGTCGGCGCGCTTGCTCCTACTGCTCCGATTGATCGCCCGAGTCGTCGTCTCCCGTGGTCTGGAGGCCTGGTAGGACATGGGTGCCTTCACGCTGAACGGCTACGAGCTTGTGCGGGTCGAGACCGAGCGCCTTCAGGATGGTCGGCGCCACCTGCATGTTGGTCACCGGCGAATCGACGACGTTCTTCTGCAACTTCGGATTGGAAACCACCAGCAGTGTGTTCGTATCGTCCGTATACATTCCGCCGTGCTCTGCCAGCTTCGCCGCACTCTTGCTGTAGATCGTCCCAGGTATCGGCTGAATGATGAGGTCAGGCACACGGCCCTGGGCAGGGTCGCCCCAGATCGCCTTCAGCGCTGTGTCGTGGTAGAGCGTCTGGATGCGAGTGGAATTGCCGCTCGCCTCGTCAGCGTCGAGGAGTGATACCGCCTTTGCGGTATCGCCGTGGTTCTTGAGCCAGATGAGCGACACGTCGTCGGCCGTCTCCTGGGCGACCGGCACGCCGCCATTGCCGAGCACGGTGGCGACATCGCTCACGTCGGCGGTGGCATAGGCGTTCTTCGAACCGCTCAGCATGTGAAGCTTCTTGAGGTCGATCGGCGACTGGCCGTGTTTGCCGCCGACGATGAACAGCGTCGAATGCAGAAGATGGCCCGCTTTGAGCGCATCGTACATCTGGCCCAGCGAGGCATCGACGAAGTCGAGCGACTGTTCGAGCGGCACGGTCGGCGTGCCGGCTGCGTCGAGATAGCCGCCACGCGTCGTGGTCGTGCCTTCCATCGCGGACGTGACCTTCTGCCCGACGCTCACCGCCTGAAAGTTCATGCCGAAGATCGCCGGTACGCCCACCTGCTTCGCCCCGGTCTGATCGAGCCCATGAATCCAGTTCAAGACGACCTTGACTTTGAAGCCGTCATAAGCCCGGGTATATATCGGGTCGGCGGTCCAGTCGACGGTCGCGGGCGCGCTCGGGAAGCCATTGGCTTGCAGCGAGGTCGAGTTGATCTCGGGCGCGTAGAGTTCGTCGAGCCCCAGCCCCGAAGGCCCATTCACGATCTCGTAGGCCGGGTGCTTGTCCGACCATGCGGTGCGCATGCCGGCCTGATGAATGACCTCGAAGATCGTGTTCGTCCCGTTCTTCATGTACAGATGCGGCCAGACCTGCACGCAGGCGCCGCCGGCCGTCTTGCGCAGTGGAAGCTTTGCGGGATTGATGTGCGGATTGCGCTTGTCGTACGTGGCCCCCGCAGGCGGCGAACCGCCGTCGAGCTGGGAGAGATCCCAGTCGAGCGCTTCGAAATTGGTGACCTCCGTGCCAGGCGTGCCCGTGCAATTGCTGCCCGGCGGATACAGCGTCGCATCGTAGGTGTCGTCATAGAAGACACCATGGCTCAGCGGGCTGCCGCCGGTTGCGAATGCGAGGAGGCCGGGATACGAGTCGGAAGGCCGGGATGTCGAAGCGTGGGTGTACTCGACACCGTGTTTGACGAGCTTCGCGAAGGTGGATTGCGGGTGCGTCTTGATGTAGTTTTCCAGGTCGGCCTCGTGCATCCCGTCCACACTGATCAGCAAAACGTGCGTGTATTGCTGGTTGTGATCGCCATCCTGATCCTGCGCTGCCGCGGCCATGCTCGCAAATGCCAGCACGCTCGCAGTGAAGACTGCCCTGACTCCGAACCGCTTTCCGATCTCGTTCATTCTTCACCTCTTGATATGAATTATGAATTGGGCGCGAATGCGCCCTAGAGGAGATAAGTCGCGGAATGAGTAAATGCCGTGAAAGAATACTTTCGGATGTCTTCCACTGGAGCGCGGGAGGCTTGATGGGCGTGCGTTTGATTCAATGTAACAGGTTGTATCAGGACGGTGCGGCGATTCCACGACGTTGTGAATGCACCGATCCTGCCGGTCGATTCCTCTATTTCCGGTGTAAATCTGGAATCCTGATAACGTTTATCATTTGATATGGCTAATTGTCTAACCAGTCGAATCCGCTCCGTTCACATCGCTGTCATTGTTCTTTTCATGTTCGAGCATATCGAGCGCAAGCACACGTCCGACATCACGCACGAACGCTTCCATGACCGCGAAAGATTCCGGGCTGCCCGGCACACAGTCTTCAGGATTGCGCTTTCCCTGTGCCCGTCTGATCGCGCGGATGCTGCCTTCCAGCGCCCGTGCTTCTGCCCGGATCGGATCCTCTTGAGGTGGTTTGGGTTGTTCGTGCGCCATGCTGGGATTTTCGGCGGCCGGCACACAAACTTTAGCGTCTGGGCGTGACCGCCCTCCTTCCGACCCAAAATCCGCCCCAAATCGGCCCTGGCGAAATAGCGATTGGCCGCCCTCAAGTTGCCCGGATCTTTGTCGATATGTCAATTGCAGAGATTGTGGGCGCAGGGTGACGAGCATGCAGCGTGAGGACAGCAAGATGGGAGATAGCGCAGGAAATCCGGCCGCAAAGCCGGCGCTCATCGGCCTATGGCGTGTGTTGCACGTATGGAGCGCACAAAAAACCCGGCTGGTCGCGCCGCTGGCCCTCATTGCGATCCTGTCGGCCATCGCGCTCAATACCGCCATTGCCCTGCGGCAGTCTCATGAGCAGCGCTATGCGCTTTCGCAGCAGCGTGCGGTCGAATCGGCCAAGCGGGATCTCGACGAACTGCAGAATGCACTTCTCGACGAGCATGAGCAGCTCTACACGGTAATCGGCACGCGGCCGTTCTATCGGCGCGCCGCCTACATCTATCCGCTTCCGGCACTGATCGACAACGCCAACGCGGCGCAGCGGACCTGCGAAGGCCGCGAGCGCTGCATCGCCCTGCTCGACGAGTTGAAGGACATGATTCGCCATCTGGGCGCCCTGAGCAACCGGCTCGCGATGCTTTCCATGCTCAAGCCGGGCAGCGTGACGATGGATACGCCGTCGCTGGGCGAACTCGACGCGCGCTTTTTCCAGACGATGCAAAAGATCGGCGAGATCCGCATGGACGAAGACGCGCATCTCGACCAGTCGGTCACGAGGGCGTCGCGAGATTCGCAAATGGCTTCGGCGCTCCTGCTCGGGTCGGGACTGGCCGCGGCGTGCCTGCTGCTGGCATTCCTTCGCCGCAACGCGCGCATCACGAAATCGTTGCGCAAGGCGCTCCAGGCGGCGGACGTCAACCGCAAGAAGTACAAGCGCCTCTTTCAGCTCAATCCGCTGCCGATCTGGATCGTCGACGACGCGTCCATGCGGCTCGTCGCCGTCAACGACATGGCGGCGAAAGCCCTGGGCTACCGCGCGAGCGAGATGCTCGAGCTGAGGCTTGGCGATCTGCGCATGAACAAGACCGCGCTGCATGGGGCCCCGTTCGCGCACGCGCGCGGGCACGACGACGGCACAGCCATCTGGGAACACCGAACGAAGAGCGGCGAGTTGCGCTCGATGAACGTATTCCAGCTGCAAACGGATTTCGACGGCCGAAGCGCGACCCTTTGCGTGATGGAAGACGTCACGACGCAGCTCGCAGCACAGGCTGAACTGAGACATCGGGCCGAATACGACGCGCTCACCGGCCTCACGAACCGCAAGTATTTCGACGAGCGCGTGAACCGGGAACTGCAGCAGGCTAGCCGTGCGGGCAAGACGCTCGCGATGATCTTCCTCGATCTCGACAATTTCAAGGAGGTCAACGACTCGCTCGGCCACCGCATCGGCGACGCGCTGCTCGCCCAGATCGCGCGGCGCATCGAGCGCGTCGTCGGCGAGCGTGGCACGGTGGCGCGCTATGGCGGCGACGAATTCATGGTCATCGCCGACGGCGCCGCTCCGTTGCTCGAACCGCTGCTCGACTCACTGCTCGCCGCGATGACGGAACCGATACAGGTAGCGGGCCACGAACTCTTCATCGAGGCCAGCATCGGCATCAGCCTCTACCCCGCCGACGGCGACGATGCCGACGCGCTGGTGCGCAATGCCGACGCCGCGATGTATCTGGCCAAGCAGAACGGCCGCAATCAGTACCAGTTCTATCGCCCGGAATTGAGCGAAGCCGCGACCTCGCGCTTGCGCATTTCGACGCGCCTGCGCCAGGCGTTCCGCAACGGCGCATTGACCGTGCTGTATCAGCCGCAATTCGATATGGCAACGGGCACGATGATCGGCGCCGAGGCGCTGCTGCGATGGACCGACGCGGAGCTCGGCAGCGTGTCGCCGGCCGTGTTCATCCCGGTCGCCGAGGAAACCGGCCTGATTCGCGGCATAGGCGAATGGGTGCTGCGCGAGGCATGCCGGGAAGCAGCGCGCTGGAATCGGGACCCGGCGCAGCCGATACGCGTCTCCGTCAACGTCTCGCCCTTGCAGTTCGAGCATGGCGACCTGATGGGCCAGGTGCGGGAGGCACTGCGCGATTCGGGTCTGCCGCCGGCGCTGCTGGAACTCGAGGTGACCGAGGGCGCGCTCATGCGCACGCCCGATCTCGCCGCGCGCACGCTGGCCGGTCTGCGGGAGATGGGCGTGCGCGTCGCCATCGACGATTTCGGCACGGGTTATTCGAGCCTCGGGTATCTCAAGCGCTTTCGCGTCGATCGCCTCAAGATCGACCGCGAATTCGTGCGCGAGATTGGCCAGGACACGGAAACGGAAGCGATCACGCTCGCCGTCATCGCCGTGGCGAAGGCGCTCAATTTCGAACTGATCGCGGAGGGCGTCGAAACCAGCGGTCACCGCGATTTCCTGCTGCAAAACGGCTGCACGCATGCCCAGGGTTTCCTGTACAGCCACGCCGTGAGCGCCGGCGCGATCGCCGACATCGCGGCGAATGCGGCGGCACGTCCGGCGCCGCTGCCCGCGTGAACCGTGCTACGGCGCGCTCGGGCGGCGCGACGAAAGCCGCGTCACAAAAAATTCACTCAACGCGGCATGAAATGTCCATGGCCGCTGCAAAACCCGGATGTTGAACGCTCTGGCTCATCCGTCTTCTCCCTCGCAACGGGCAGTGTCACGCAACGCCCGTTACTTCACGCGTGTGGCGCGCAATCATGAGTTCTTCGTTGGTCGGTATCACCCAGACCGAGACCTTGCTCGACGCCGTGCTGATACAGGGGCCGCCCGCTTCGTTCGCCCTGCTGTCGATTTCCACTCCGCACCAGCGAGCCTGTTCGCAGGCCCGCCGCCGGATCTCCGGCGAGTGCTCGCCGATGCCCGCGGTGAAGACCAGCGCGTCGAGCCCCTGCAGCGCGGCGGCGAGCGATCCCAGTTCGCGTCCGATGCGATACGCGTACAACTCGACGGCGAAGGCGGCGCGCGCGTCGTGGCTCGCCAGCAGCGTACGCATGTCGCCCGAAATACCCGATACCCCAAGCAGACCCGAACGGCGGTACAGCAGGTCCTCGACGCCGCGCGTATCCATTTTCAGTTCGTCTAGCAGGTAAAGAATCGCGCCGGGATCGAGATTGCCGCTGCGCGTGCCCATGGGCAGCCCATCGAGCGCGGTGAAGCCCATCGTGCTCGCCACACTCCTGCCCGCGTCCATCGCACACATGCTCGCGCCATTGCCGAGATGCGCGACGACGGTGCGGCCTTTCGCTGCGTCAGGAGCGACATGGGGCAGCGTGCTGGCGATGTACTCATAGGACAGCCCGTGGAAGCCGTAGCGCCGCACGCCTTGCTCCGTCAACGCTGCCGGCAGCGCAAACGTCGAGGCAAGCGCAGGCTGTGTCGCATGAAACGCCGTGTCGAAACAGGCGACTTGCGGCAGCTCAGGATCGCGTCCGGCGATGACACGAATCGGCTTCAGGTTATGTGGCTGATGGAGCGGCGCGAGGGGCGCGAGCTTGTCGAGTGCGTCCAGCACAGCGGGTGTGACGGCCACGGGCTTCGAAAACTCGCGGCCGCCATGCACCACGCGATGCCCGACGGCGACCACGCGGTTGCCGTCGCGATGGCTGCGCAGGAACTGGGCGATGTGAGCAACGGCCTCATCATGCCCGAGGGGTTGATTGCCCCAATCGTGACTCCCTGTCAGCACGCTTTTCCCATCGAACGCGACGAAACGCGGCGCCGACAGCAGGCCTTCGATCTGGCCGTGCATGACAAGCGGCAGATCGTCCGGCTGCGCATTGAACGCGCTGAACTTGATGCTCGACGAACCGGCATTGAGAACGAGGATGACGTCGGCCATCGTTCTACCCTATCGCCCGCGCGCCGGCGAGCAACGACGGACCGCGGACAAGCCGCTCATACTCTTCGTATTCGCGATTCACGACGCCTCCTTGAGATCGGGCGCCACGCGAGTGGGCGGCGCCTCGGGAACCTCATGCATGGCTCCGACTGTGCTTACCGCCGGTGTGCGTTCCAGCGGCAGCGACGAACGGATCTTGTCGAGCATGCTGAGCTGGGCAGCGGTCGGCCCGGCTTCCTGCACGCGCTTGTCGTCCAGCAGCTTCTCGGCCAGTTCAAGCAGCTTCTCCCGGTCTTGCGGGTCGGCCAGCAGATGCGGCAGCGTGGCGAGCGCCTGTTCCGGCTCGTAACGCACGATGATTTCCTGCTCGCCGCGCACGCGCCGCCATTGGTCGCCCGGCAGCTGAGGCAAATAAGCGGCGTAATCCTTCGCGAGTTCGTGGCGCAGCGCGAGCCGCGCGAGCGGGAGCGGCTCGCCCCGGCGCGCGAGCAGGCAGGCGGCGCGAGCCAGCGCCTCCGTGTAGCCGCCTTCGGTCATCGACGCCAACGCGTCCCTCACGTACGGCAGATCGCGGGGGTCTCCGGCAGCCGCGGCGGGCCTGGCTTGCGCCTCTTCACCGCGTTCGACGGTGTACAGGTTCCCGTAGAAGGAAAAGAACGCGCTCTCCGTCATGGCGTCGCGCATCGCGCGATAGAAGTCGAGCGATGCACTGAACATCTCCGAACCGTAGTGCTCGAACTCCCTCAACCGCGTCTCTTCGTGGACTTCGGCATGCCGCTTTGCCCTGACTGCCTCGGCAGCAGGCCCAAGCCAGGCGAGCCACGGATTCAGATCCGAAAGCGCCCAGCGCTGCGCGCGAAGCGGATGAAACTGCCGCTGCAGATTCGCTGTCGTTTCGTTCGACCACATCCGTACCCACGGTTGCAGGAACAGCTCGTACGCACGCTGGTTCAACTCCGATACGCGCTTGACGGCCTCGAACGGCTGTTCGTCGCTACGCTCGAAGCGGTTCAGGCGCGCGGCAATCTCTTCGAGCCGATACTCGCGGAATGACACGTCGTATGCCGTTTCTCCGTCTTCGCCCCGACGCTCGGCAATCTCCATGCCGTAAAGACCAGGCGGGAACGCTTCGATCGCTTCGAGCACGGAGGCGATCTGCCGATGCTCCTTCTTCGCGACCTTGCCCGAAACGAAAATGCCGAGGTGGCCGATGCTCTGGTGCACGAGTCCTACGATCACCTGACCGCGCGCCTTGATTTCTTCCGTGCTGCCGTAAATGTCGGCGACCCAGTTGAATGCCTGTTGAGGCGGCGTGATGTTGTCGCCCAGCGAAGCGAACAGAATGATCGGCGACTTGATTTCCCGCAGATCGAACGCCGTCCCGTTGAGACCTCGAACTTCGCCCGACCAGAGCGTGTTACCGACGAACAGGTTGCGCGTGATCCACTCGATCTCCTCGCGGTTCATCAGGTAATAGCCGCCCCACCAGCGCTCGAAGTCGAGGAAGCGCGGCGGCTCGGTATCGGCGTTGTCGAACAGGTGGTAGTACTTGTCCCATAGGCTGTTGGCGGGATTGAGATTCTCGAAATTCTGCACGAGATGGGCGCCGTCGAACTTGCCGTTGCCGAGATCGGCCGTCAGCGACGCGAGCCAGGTACCGCCCAGCATGCCGCCGCAATAGCGCATGGGGTTGTCGCCCTCGCCTTCGCTCCACGCGCCGCTCCAGTAGGACATCGGCGCGCCGTTGATGACGAGCGGCCCCGTATGGTCCGGGTCGGAACTCGCGAGCATCATGGCGGCCCAGCCGCCCTGGCAGTTGCCGACGATCGCCGGCTTCGGGCTGTCCGGGTGCAGTTCGCACACCTTCTTGACGAATTGCGCTTCCGCCGCACAGACATCGAGCAGGGTCTGGCCAGGCTCCGGATCGCGAAAGAAGATGACGAAATACACGGAGTGGCCCGCCTTGAGCGCAACACCGGCCTGTGAATCGTCCTTGAAGCCGCCGATGCCCGGACCGTGGCCCGCACGCGGGTCGATGATCACATAAGGACGCTTGCTAACGTCGATGACCACACCGTCGGGCGGCAGCAGGCGCACCAGCGCGTAGTTGACCGGCCGCGCCAGCTTCCGGCCGTCGATCACGAGTTCGTGGCCGAAATGGAGGACTGGCCGAAGACCGTTGCGGGCCTGCTCGACGAAGCCATTGCCGCGCTGGCGCAAGGTGTCCCAGAAGAGCACGGACCGCTCGGCGACATCCACCGCGTAGCGGTAGCCGGCCCAGGGGTCCAGCGCGGTTGCCCATGCTGGGCTCGCCGAAGCGGGTTTATCGCTTTCGACCAGCCGCCCAGTCGCATCCGCTAAACGCTGACTGAATTGGGTTTGCGCTAGTTCCGATCGCCTGGCGAGGAGCCGGGCAACTTTGCCGCCGATCTCCTGGCAACGCGCATATTGATTGGCTAGGTCGGTCATGGCATCACCTTCTGGTCCGCGAAGGGGTGGCAAAAGCCACCTCCGCCGCCTCGATTGAATGAAAGGAATGCTTACGAATATGCTGGGCAGTCGCGCGCGTAGCCGTAAAGGCCGGCATGGCTGCTATCTCTCCAGACACTGGCAGACGCACGTGACAGGTTCGTTACGGCGCCGCGCCGGGCCGGCGACGATTCCGTCTGCACGAACTGAATCGTGCAGCCGCTCGCGTGCTTTCTCTATAGGACCATCGGCCCATACCCCGCCGTAACGATTGCCCTTGCAGCAGTAGGACCAAAGTCCGATTGACGCTTGATCAACAACATGGGATTCGTCAAATTTCCGCTTCAGCATGTTGAATGCAGTAGCCCACGGGGAAGTAACGGTGAGACATTCGACGTAGATGTGCGTCGGTCGTGTTTCTGCCCCTGGAGGCCACAGCATCATGCGCGATCAGCCCGCGTCGCACCGCAAATCCGGCTTTCGTCTTCCCGTTCTCGAATGGGTACGCGACTACCGGACATCGTGGATCAAACCCGACATCGTTGCGGGCGTCACGGCGGCGGCTGTCGTGTTGCCGAAAGCGATGGCTTACGCGAGCGTTGCCGGACTGCCCGTCGAGACCGGGCTCTACACGGCGTTCGTGCCGATGGTGATCTACGCGCTCTTCGGTACGTCAAGGCCACTGAGCGTCAGCACCAGCGCGACGCTGGCCATTCTTAGCGCGGCCGCGCTCGGTCAGGTTGCGCCCGATGGCAACACCGCCCAACTGGTCATCGCGACCGCCACACTCACGCTGCTCGTCGGCCTCTTCCTCGTTCTCGCGGCCTTGCTCAGGCTGGGGTTTGTCGCGAACTTCATTTCCGAGCCCGTGTTGACGGGCTTCAAGGCCGGCATCGCCATCGTCATCGTGCTCGATCAACTGCCGAAACTGATTGGCATTCACGTCGTGAAAGGATCGTTCTTTCATAACGTATATGCGCTCGCTGCCGGGCTTCCCCATGCGTCGATGGCGACAGTTGCCATGGGCGCACTGACGATCGCCGTGCTGGTCGCGCTCGAACACTGGTATCCGAAGTCCCCCGCCCCGCTCATTGCCGTGGCGCTCGGCATAGCGTGTGTCGCTTTCGCCGGCGTGCAGCGGTACGGCGTGGAGATCGTCGGCGAGATCCCGACCGGATTGCCTTCGTTCGTGATGCCCGATCTTTCCCTGATCGACGCGCTCTGGCCGGCGGCGGTGGGCATTGCCCTGATGAGTTTTACCGAAACGATTGCTTCAGGGCGCGCATTCGCGCTCAGCGGGGAACCCGTTCCGCTGCCGAACCGCGAACTGCTGGCGACGGGCCTGGGCAATGCGTTGGGCGCGCTGTTCGGCTCGATGCCCGCGGGCGGCGGGACGACCCAGACGGCCGTCAACCGGCTGGCCGGTGCGCACTCGCAACTGGCCGAACTCGCCACCGCGGCCGTGACGCTCGGCACCATGGTGCTGCTCGCGCCCGTCATCGGACTCATGCCGCATGCCACGCTCGCTGCCGTGGTGATCGTCTATTCGATCGGCCTGCTCAATCCGGAGGACTTCCGCGCGATCCTCGCCATCCGGCGCACCGAGTTTGTCTGGGCGGTCGTGGCGCTGGTGGGCGTCGTGCTGCTCGGCACGCTGCAAGGCATCCTGATCGCCATCGTCGTATCGCTGGTGGCACTCGCCCATCAGGTGTCCGATCCCCCTGTGTACGTGCTGCGGCGCAAACGCGGCACGAACGTATTCCGTCCGGTATCGGACGAGCATCCGGACGACGAGGACTTTCCCGGACTGCTGCTCCTGCGGCCCGAGGGACGAATTTTCTTTCTCAACGCCTCCAACATCGTGCACAAGATCATGCCGCTCCTCGCCCAGACGCGCCCCAGGGTCATGGCGCTCGATATGCGGGCCGTATTCGATGTGGAGTACACAGCATTGAAGATGCTGACCGAGGCCGAGAAGAAGTGTCGCGAGAGTGGAATCGAAGTCTGGGTCGTGGGCCTCAATCCCGATGTCTTTGCCGTGCTCGAGAAGGCGCCGCTCGGCAGCGTGCTTGGACACGAGCGCATGTTTCTCAATCTCGAACAGGCGCTAGCCGCGTGGTGGGAGGCGCAGCATGCCATTGCGCGCGATGACGTATCGTCTGCCAGTAGGCACCCTGGACAGAGAACGCCCTGAGCGCTTATCTACTTTTTGCAAGAGGCCATATGAATACCACTACCCCGACACAGCAAAACGCGGCCGAAAAGCGCGAGCCCGTACTCAACACCGTCGAGCGCGTGACCGAACTGTGCTTTGGCCTGTTCATGGCGTTGACTTTCGTCGGCGCCGTCAAGGCGGTCACAGCGGGCGAGGACGCCGGCCGCAAACTGTTCCTGGCCGCCCTCGGATGCAATCTCGCCTGGGGCCTCGCAGACGCCGTGATGTATCTCGTCCGCACGCTCGCGGATCGCGGACAGCGCCTGACACTCGCCCTGACCGTGAAACGCGAACCAGACCGCGCCGCGGCCGTGCGGGCGTTGCGCGACGCATTGCCGACGGCGCTGGAACCGCTCGTCGACGACGAAGAACTCGAGCTGATTCGCGCGCGCCTCGCCGCGGCGCCTACGCTGCCACCTCGCGCGCATTTCAAGCGCGATGACTTTCTTGGGGCAGTGAGCGTTTTTCTGCTCGTGGTCGTATCGACGTTCCCGGTTGCCCTGCCCTTTATCCTCGTGAGGGATCACGTAGCGGCGCTCGTCATCTCACGCATACTCACGCTCGCGATGCTCTTCGCCGCCGGATTCGCGCTCGGACGCTACACCGGCGCGGGCGCGATGAAAGCGGGCTTCGCGATGATGCTGCTTGGGATCGTGCTGACGATGGCGATCATTGCGCTCGGCGGCTAGCCGTCAGGCGACACGGCTTCGTTATCCGCGGTCATCGGCAGCCCGCACTGCGGCTGGCGATGACCGTCACCGCTGCCTGGAAGTGGATTTCGGCCACGAACATCGGCACGGATGTCTGCGTCGTGCCCGGTTGTTCGGAAGCCGGCGTGCCATACACGTTGTGCCAGTATTCGTAGCCAGGACCCAGGTACGCCGTACGCGGATGGCCGGCGAACGATCCCCGTCCGGATGGATCTCGTAGACGATCGACCCATCAGGACGAACGACCACCCCCGCTGTGCGGCTAGCCCACTGTCCCTCGTCATGCGTGGGCGCTAGCCCTGCGAACCTTGGCCGGCCGGTCGCGCAGCAGCAACGGCATCAAGCGCCGGTTGGCTGTCTGCGCCGCCCATTCGCAATAGGCGGCGCTGCCGAGCACCCAGCCCTCGAGCGTCGCCCGCATCAGGTTATTGACCTCGGCTTCGTCGAGAGGCTGTGCGCCCAGGTCGCGGTAAGACTCGTGCCGTTCGAACGGCGTATCGCCGAGCGCGCGATAGAGCGGATGATCCTTGACGAACCTGTCGACACGCAGCCCGACGTGGTGCGTGTAGCTCGACCACGGATAGTTGCCCGGCTCTGCCACGAGGCGGTTGCGCGCCGGCGCATGATCGATGACCTGGCTCGCGAGCAGGAAATAGCGGTCGGGTTCGATCACGGTTGCCCGGTACTCGCCACGCCACATCGCACCGCGGCGTCCATGGCGGCGGTTGAATGTCTCGACATAGCGACGGCAAACCGCCTGCATCGCCATGGCTACGCTCGACTCGTATGAAGGCGTGACGAGGAACTGCACCGCGTCGGGCATCAGCACCCACGCGTGGACTGCCAGATCGGCGACGCGCGCGGCGTCCGCGAGGCAGGCGAGGAAGTAAAGGTAGTCTCCTTCGTCGAGGAATGCGGGCCCTTTGAGCCCCTGCAAGATAACGTGCTGCGGTTGTTCTGGGACGTAGTGCCGTGCAAGCCGTGTCATGCTGAATTAACCGGAAATCCGATGTGGGGGAGCGATCCGACAGGCATCGATCGCCTGACGCTGCGTGAGTGGATCTACGATCAAATTCTATGGGCCGTGCGCGCACGTCTGCGACGCGAACAGGCCTTTTTTATGGCCTCAATTCGCTGATTTGACGAGCGCAACGCGCGCATTTTTACGCCGCCGCTGAATAGCCGTCGAAGCGCGATCCGGCACCACTAAAGCGTAGCGATGAGGGTACGATGGTAAAAGTGACTGAAGTCGCAAAATTTATCCGCAGGACTCCGAATTATAGTGATGGGTCGAAGCCGAAGCCTTCGACGCGCCGAAACCCCGCCTAACCCGACCGGTTCAGTCGGCGCGCGACGACGCCGCCATGAACGCTTCGGCCTGCAGCGCGACGCGCCACGGCGTCCACGTCATCCCAAATGCCTGTTCCGCGCGGCGCGCGTCGAGCCGGATGTCCTGTTGCCACAGCCGCGCGAGCGAAGGCGGCAGCGGCGGCGGCACCTTCACGCCACCCAGTTTGCGCCCCGCGATCCCGGCAATCTTCAGCGCAGGCGCCCACAGCTTCGTTTCGAGTGCAAGACGCCGCGCACCGATCCGCTCCACGGGCGTCGCCCCCAAAATTCGCGCGTAGGCGACGAAGTATTCATTCCAGCGCGGCGCCTCGGCCATCGCCAGGTTGTAGGCCTGAGCGCCCGAAGCCGGCGTGCGCAGCGCAGCCAGCGCCGCCTGCACGACGTCGTCGATGTGGACGAGATTACTGCAACCGTCGCCGGCGGCGCCGAGGTCACCCAGGCGCCGCGCGCACAGCAGCTGCGCAATGCGCGCCGACCACTGCGGACTGCCGCCTCCGTAGATGCAACCCGGGCGCAGTATCGTGAGCGCGGGCAGCGCAGCGAGCAGTCGTTCCGACTCGACCTTCGCATGGCCATAGGGGCTCACGGCGTCGAGCGCCGCCGCTTCGTCGATACGGCCTTCGGCGGCGCCGTACACCGCCATCGAACTGAAGTGGACCACGGGCAGCGGCGCACCGCGTGCCGCCAGCGCGCGCGCATTCGCGACGATCGTCGCCGGCGCACCCGCCACGCAGTTGACCACGCCGTGCACGTCGGCCAGCGCGGCGGCGAGCGACGCGGGGTTCGCGGCATCGACACGGCGCAAGCCGCTTCCTTCCCTGCGCGAGGCGGCCACCGGCTCGGCCCATTCGGTACGGCTCAACGCTTTCACCAGATGGCGGCCGACGAAGCCGGTCGCGCCAAGAACGAGAATACGGGCTTTCATTACGCGGGTTCGGAAGGGTTTGCGATTGGAACGGGCAGCGCGGCAAGATCGGCGGCGCCCTTGAGGTGTTCGGCGAGCCGCAGTGCGAGCGCGACGATGGTCAAGGTCGGATTCGCCTGGCCCGAAGTCGGGAAGACCGCGGCGCCCGTCACATAGACGTTGTCCGCTTCGTGCAGCCGGCAGTCGGCATCGACCACGCTCGTGCGCGCATCGCGCCCCATGCGCGCCGTGCCGATGTGATGGCCGCCATAGGCTCCGTAGCGCGTCATTTCGGCCTCGACCTGCGCGGGGTCGTAGGTGAAACGGCCCACGCCCGCGCGCTCGACCTCGTGCGCAAGCGCGGCGAGCGCGCGGCTCACGGTCGCGACGTCCTGCTGCGTGTAGCGCCAGTCCACATGGATGCGGCGCAAGCCGAGTGCATCGGTTTCATCGCCGAGCGTGACGCGGCTCGCCGGATTGGGCTCCTGCTCCGCATGGAAGTCGAGCGAGAAACGCAGATTCGCAGGCCGCACGATCACCGAGGGGAACTTGCGCGCGGCCAGCGTGCGCCGCCGCAGCCAGTGCCACAGGAAACGCGCCGTGTTCGGCGCGTCCGCAACGACGTTTTTCGCGTGCGCGAGCGTGGAGCCCGCATAGCCTTCGGGTGTGCCGTCGTAGAGGCGCTTCGCGTATTCGTAGGGCACGATGCCGCGCGCGAGATACAGCGCGGAGAGGATGCCATTGCCGTGCCCGGCGTCCGGAATGCGCGGATGATGCAGGCGCGCAATGAAGTTGCCCGCGCGCAGCGCGTCTTGCTGTTCCGGGCGCAGCGCGAGGCGGCGACGGCAATAGATGCCCTCTTCCGTCACCTCGTAGCCGTGCCACACGGACTGCGCCGCCGCGAGATCGAGCGTGCCGATCGTGCCCGCGAGATGGCTCATGTAATAGCGGCCCACCGCGTCGTGGGCGTTGCCGAGCCCCCCGCCGCTCGGCCCGGGGCTGTTGAGCAACAGGCGTGGCACTTCGAGACCGCCGGCCGCGAGCACGTAGGCGCGTGCGGCCACCGCGAACGTCGCGCCGCCCGTCGCGTCTTTCGTATTGAGCACGCGTACCTGAGCTGCGCCGACAAGCCGCGTCGAACCCGCCAGCATCGGCAGGCGGCACAGGTTCGCATGCTGGAGCACACGCACGCCGCCTTTCGCCAGGCGCGCCCGGTAACGCTGACCGAAATCGGTCGGGCAGCTGAAGCGCTCGAGCGTGTGCGTCGAAAACACGTCGCTGGCAAAGCCGCCGATCATCGGGCGCGGGGGCGCCGCGAACGCGCCTTCGGCCGTATAGGCGAATTCGCCCGCTTCGCACAGTGCGTTGGCTTGCGGGTAGTGGCGCAGCACATCGGCGAACGCGATCGGCCAGCCGCTGTGCGCGACGTAATCGCGCGCCTCGAAGTCGTGCGCGTCGAGCGGCATGCAGCGGCCGCCCCACAGCGTGGTCGAGCCGCCGAAGCGCCGCACGCGGTAGTTGTCCGGCGGCGGATGAAGCGCCGCATTCGCCACCGTGCCCGCGTACAGCTGCTGGGTGGCAGGCTCGGGCGCCTCGCCGCCGCTTTCCAGCACGATTACGTCGAGCCCGCTCTTCTCCAGCGCGAGCGCGAGCGCAATGCCGGCGGCGCCGGCGCCCACGATGCACAGGTCCGCGTGCAGCGTCGTGCCGGCGGGAATCTCACGGGCGTCGGTGATCATCGTCTGTTATGTATGGGAAAGGGAAGACGGGCCGCGGCGATCGTAGCCGATCGCTCGCGTGCAACCAACGGCGCCACCAGAGAAATTTCAGACGCATCCCGATTTTTGTCTCTAAAAAAACACTGTTGTATTACCCGCAGCACCGACACAGCAGTAAGATTCCGTCTGAAGTCCAAAACGCCTTGGCAAAAGCCAGGAGACCAGAAAAAAACATAACGTACGTCGCATGACGGGGTGGCACGACGCCGGTTCAACGGGCGCCGTGCGTGGCTCACGTCGTGTACGCACGTCGGGGTCACAAAAACAAGATGAGTACGCCTTACATAACAGCGGCGCCGCAGGCGGCCGCACGGGGTGTCTTCAAGCCGAGCATTCCCTTGTTCGGTCTCAACATCGCCGCCGTGTCGTTCGACACCGCGCTCGACGTGCTTTGCACCGCCGCCTTGCAGCGCGACGGCCGGGCGCGTGTCGCGGTCACGCCGAACGTCGACCACGTGGTGCGTCTCGACACGCAGCCCGATCTTCATCGTCTCTACCGCACCGCCGACTTCCTGTTCGCGGACGGCATGCCCGTGGTCTGGGCGAGCCGCCTGTTCGGCGCGCCGCTGCCGGAACGCGTGACCGGCGCGGACCTGTTGCCCGCCCTGTGCGAGCGCGCCCACGCAGCCGGCTGGAAAGTGGTGGTAGTCGGCGGCCGCCCGGGTCACGAAGCCACGCTCCTGAATGGCTTCGCGCAGCACTATCCGGGCCTCGACGTCGAGGTGATCGCACCTTCCATGACGTTCGATCCGACCGGCCCCGAGGGTGATGCGGTGGCCGGGCGCGTGCGCGCGGCCGCGCCCGATATCGTGTTCGTGTGCCTCGGCATGCCCAAGCAGGAACGCTGGGCCCTGCATCACGCGAGCAAGCTGCCGGGCGGCCTCATGCTGTGCGCCGGGGCGGCCGTCGAGTTTGCCGTCGGCCTGCAGCAACGCGCCCCCGTGTGGATGCAGCGCTGCGGTCTCGAATGGTGCTGGCGCATCAAACAGGACCCCGCGCGCCTGTGGCGCCGCTACCTCGTGGACGACCGCCGCTTCTTCGCCATCCTGTGGCGTCACTGGCGCATGGCGCGCACGCAGCAGCGCGCGGCGTGAGGCCGCCGATGCGGACGCGGCCGGCTCATGTCCGGCCACGTCTCGCGCGGCGCACGCTTCAAACCGCATTGCGGCCCGAGACGATCGACGGGATCGTCTTCAGCAGGATCTGCAGGTCGAGCCACAGCGACCAGTGCGTGATGTAGTAACGGTCGTACTCCACGCGGCGCTGCATCTTGTCGGGCGTATCGGTCAAGCCGCGCAACCCGTTGATCTGCGCCCAGCCGGTAATGCCCGGCTTCACGCTATGGCGCAGCATGTAGCCGGGAATCAGCTGCCGGTACTCTTCGTTGTGCTCGGCCGCGTGCGGACGCGGACCCACGAGACTCATCGAACCGCCCAGCACGTTGAAGAGCTGCGGCAACTCGTCGAGCGAAGTCCGGCGCAGATAGCGCCCCACGGCCGTGATCCGGTCGTCGCCGCTGCGGGCCTGGCGCACGCCCTGCTCTTGTGCATCGCCCTCGTTCTCCGCCGCGACGCGCATCGAGCGGAATTTGTGCACGACGATCGCCCGGCCGTGCTCGCCGTTGCGGCGCTGCCTGAACATCACCGGGCCCGGCGAATCGAGCCGGATCACCAGCGCGATCGCGAGCATGACGGGCCACAGCAGCGCGAGCAGCAACGCCGCGCCGGCAATGTCCACCGCGCGCTTGAGCATGCGCGAGAGCCCCAGAATCGGCACGTCGTGCAGTGCCAGCAGCGGCACGCCGGCCAGGTCCGCTCCGGTCGTCGCGACGTCCTCCAGGTAATGCAGCTCGGGCACGAGATAGATCGCAGCCGTCGAATCGTAGAGGCGCGTCACGATGTCGGCCGTGATGTCCTTCACTTGCGTTGCGTCGGCTCGCGCCATCGCGGCCTGCCCCATCGCGAGGAACACGATCTCATAGTCGTTCGCGTGGATGCGCGTGGCGGCGTCTTCATAGCGGCCGAGATACGGCGGCAGCGTTTCCCCGTCACGCGGCGTGGCAGGCGCATCGTTGTAATAGCCCACCACGTGAATACCGAGAATCGGCGAACGCTGCAGGCGCAGGTTCAGCTTGCGCGCCTCGCGGCCCATCCCGAAGAACACCGCTCGGCGCAGGTTGCCGGGCGCGTTGTTGACGCTGTGGGCCACGCCGCGCAATACAGCCAGGCCGACGAGTTGCAGCGGCAGCGCAATGGCGGCCCACTGGACGACCAGCGTACGCAGGGCCGTCGTGCCGCTATCGCCATGCGTCGCGAACAGCAGCACCATGAGCGCGACCGGCAGCCGGCACCAGCGCCATGCGCCGCGGCCCAGCATCCACCAGAGATGACGCGCGCTGGCTACCAGGTGAAAGCGCGCAAACACGACGAACGCGGCCACGGCGAACGCCCCGGTCAACGCCCGCGTGTACGGCGTATCGCCGGTCTGTCCGCGCAGCAACAACAGCGCCACGAGCGCGCCCGTATTGAGCGCCGCGCTGATGACACCGACCAGCGCCATAAAGAGGCGGTGATGGTGGGTCGACTGGGTGGACATGACGGGTTCGGCCAGTATGTGCGACTGTTTTATACGCCTGATTGGCATGACGGCGGGATTAGACCGCGAGGGGAATGACCGTCTGCGCAAGGCGCAACAGCAGCAAGCGGCGGACGACGATTCGCTAGAAAGGCGAAACGCGAGTCTCAAACGCTTGCGATTAAACACACGAACCGAACGTACGCGCTTTTTTAAACATGGAGCGCTATTCGTAGTGCAAGACGGCCGCTCCCCGTCGGCCTGACGGCGCAGACTCCTGTTCCGGCAGCGCGAGTGGTCTAGATTCGCGCCAATAGCCCGGAATGGAGAACGGCCATCCCAATTCGCGCGTATCTTACCAGCGCATTATGAATTTGCGTGATCCGGAAAGATAGCGCCGTGAAAACGCGCGGTATCGTGGGGAATTTGCCGATGCGGCTGATTTAACGCCGCCGTAATTAGTAGGGTAGGTTCGGGGCTTCAATAAAAATGAATAGCGATTTCTTGCGCGCGAATGGGGCGAATTACGTTCGCGCAAACGTTTGTTCAAGCGAATCGAAATGCGCGGGAGCGCCCGGCGTTATCGCCGGGGCTGCTGCGCCGCGTTCGAGCAGCCAGTGGCTCGCTCAGTGGCCCGCATAAATCGACCGCTCGCCGACGCTGGCCACGACCGGCGCACCCGCGTCCGAGCTGCCCGTCATCGCCACGCCGCCGACCGCCGTGCTGCCCGGCGCGGCCTGCTGGTTCTTTTGCGCCTGCTCCTGGGCCACGATCGCCTCCGCGTGCTGGATGTCATCCGGGTAGTTGACGTCCTTGGCCACCGGACGATACCCCGCCTGCTCCAACCGCACGAGATCGGCGATCACCTGGGCGCGCGTGACCGGCGCGTTGGCCGGGTCGGCGGGGGTGGCGGTCTGTGCGAAAGCGGCAGCGGGAGCGGCCAGGGCGCAGGCAACGAGCAATGTGGAAACGAGTGCTTTCATGGTGTTCACCTCTCAATGAATGGCCGCTGCATCGGGAAGGGATGCCGCCTCAGCCACCCTCGGCAATGTCGCGAAGGTTGAACGCATTCTGGTCGCGCGGCGCTGACCCAAAGCTGACCTGCTGATTACGAGTTCGTTATCTGGGCGCAGCGCGCCCCCGGCGGCTAGCGTCCTTGCGCGGCAAAGATGACAAATCCGTAATGTCGAGGTCAGGACCGGGTAAGCGCGCCCTCCCGATACTTTCGCCACTCCCGCCTCAACCCGGACCCCGTCATGTGGATCGTCAAACTGGCTCTCAGACGGCCTTACACGTTCATCGTGCTGGCCGTACTGCTCTTTATCCTCGGGCCGCTCGCCATCATGCGCACGCCCACGGACATTTTTCCGAACATCAATATCCCGGTGGTCAGCATCGTCTGGACCTACAACGGCTTCTCCGCCGAGGACATGGCGCACCGCATCACCTCGAACTACGAGCGCGCGCTGACTTCGGACGTGGACGACATCGAGCACATCGAATCCCAGTCGCTCAACGGCGTGTCGGTCGTGAAGGTGTTCTTCCATCCTGGCGCCGACATCAACCGCGCGATTGCCGAGGCGGCGTCCAACTCCGCGTCGATCCTGCGTGTGCTGCCGCCCGGCACGCTGCCGCCGAACATCATCACGTACAACGCCTCCACGGTGCCGGTGCTGCAACTGGGCCTGTCCAGCGCGACGTTGCCCGAGCAGTCGCTTTACGACCTCGGCAACAGCTTCATCCGCACGCAGCTCGCGACCGTCCAGGGCGCGGCCGTGCCGCTGCCCTACGGCGGCAAGATCCGCCAGATCATGGTGCAGCTCGATCCGAAAGCGTTGCAGGCCAAAGGTCTTGCACCCGCGGACGTCGTCAACGCCGTGAACGCGCAGAACCTCATCCTGCCCGGCGGCACGGCGAAGATCGGCTCGCGCGAATACAACGTGGAGATGAACCGCAGCACGCAAACCGTCGCGGCGCTCAACGACCTGCCCATCAAGACCGTGAACGGCAGCGTGGTGTATGTGCGCGACGTCGCGCACGTGATCGACGGCTACGCGCCGCAAACGAACATCGTGCGCGCGGACGGAAAACGCGCTGCACTCCTTACGGTCGAAAAGACCGGCAGCGCCTCGACGCTCACGATCATCCAGCAGGTGAAGGCCATGCTGCCGAAGATCGCCGCGGGCCTGCCGAGCGCGCTCAAGATCACGCCGCTCTCCGATCAGTCCGTGTTCGTGAAGTCGGCGATCTCGGGCGTGGTGCGCGAGGCGCTCATTGCGGCTTGCCTCACCGCCGCGATGATTCTGCTCTTTCTCGGCAGCTGGCGCGCCACGCTCATCATCGCCGTGACGATTCCGCTCGCCGTGCTCACGTCGCTCATCGCGCTCGCGGCGCTCGGCGAGACCATCAACATCATGACGCTCGGCGGCCTCGCGCTTGCGGTCGGCATCCTCGTTGACGACGCCACCGTCGCTATCGAAAACATCACGCATCATCTTGAGCGCGGCGCGCCGCTGCACGACGCCATTCTCAACGGCTCCGGCGAGATCGCCGTGCCGACGTTCGTCTCGACGCTCTCCATCTGCATCGTGTTCGTGCCGATGTTCCTGCTTTCGGGCGTGGCGCGGTATCTGTTCGTGCCGCTCGCCGAGGCCGTGGTGTTCGCGATGTGCGCGTCGTACTTCTTCTCGCGCACGCTGATTCCCACGCTCGCCATGTATCTGCTGCGTGCGCGCAAGCCTGACGCTGCGCCCAGGCGCGGCATCGCCGGTGTGTTGACGCGCTTTCAGGCGGGCTTCGAACGGCGCTTCGAAGCGGTGCGCAACCGCTATCGCGCGCTGCTTCAGGCGGCGATTGCGCAGCGCCGCCGTTTCGTGGTGCTGTCGGTCGCGCTGTGCCTCGGCTCGCTCGTGCTCGTGCCGTTCACCGGCCGCGACTTCTTCCCCGCTGTCGATACCGGCGAAATCCGCCTGCACCTGCGCGCGCCTACCGGCACGCGCATCGAGGAAACGGCCCGCATTACCGACGAAGTCGAAGCGAAAATCCGCAGCGTGATTCCGCCCGCCGAACAAGCCGC
Source organism: Paraburkholderia nodosa (assembly GCF_001718195.1). Classification (GTDB taxonomy): domain Bacteria; phylum Pseudomonadota; class Gammaproteobacteria; order Burkholderiales; family Burkholderiaceae; genus Paraburkholderia; species Paraburkholderia nodosa_A. The sequence goes on along the minus strand of NZ_MCNV01000004.1, from coordinate 354,316 downwards.
GGTGCTCGACAACATCGGTGTGCCGGTGAGCGGCATCAACCTCACATATGACTCGTCGGACCCCATCGGTCCCGAAGACGCGGACATCCTCGTTACGCTCGCGCCGAAGCACAAACCCACCGCGCAATATGTCGCGAAGCTGCGCAACGCGCTCAACGCCTCGTTTCCGGGCGTGACCTTCGCGTTCCTGCCCGCCGACATCGTGAGCCAGATCCTGAACTTCGGCCTGCCTGCGCCCATCGACGTGCAGATCGTCGGCAGCAAGCTCGCGCAAAACCGCGTCGTGGCGAATCATCTGCTCGACCAGATGCGTGGCGTGCGCGGCCTCGTCGACGCCCGCATCCAGCAGCCTGGGGACGAGCCCACCATCAACGTCGACGTAGATCGCACGAAGGCCCTGCAAGCGGGCCTCACGCAGCACGACGTGGCGCAGAACCTGCTCATCGCGCTGTCGGGCAGCTCGCAAACCACGCCCAATTTCTGGCTCGATCCGAAGAACGGCGTGAGCTATCCGCTCGTGACCGAGGTGCCGCAATACGATATCCATTCGCTGCAAACACTCGCCAATATTCCGCTGACGACGTCGCAATCCGTCACGTTCTCGCCGCAAAACCAGCTTGGCACGCTCGGCACGGTCTCGCGCAGCTCGCAGGAAGCCGTGGTGTCGCACTACAACGTGCAGCCCGTGCTCGACATCTTTGCGTCGACACAGGGACGCGACCTGGGCGGCGTCGCCTCCGATGTGAACCGCCTCGTGAACGCCGCACGCGCGCAACTGCCGCCTGGCTCGTCGATCGTGATGCGCGGCCAGGTGCAGTCGATGAACGCCTCGTTCAGTGGCCTTGCGGCGGGCCTCGTGTTCGCCATCGCGCTCGTGTACCTGCTGATGGTCGTGAACTTCCAGTCGTGGCTCGATCCGCTCATCATCGTGAGCGGCCTGCCGGCGTCACTCGCCGGGATCGCGTGGATGCTGTTCGTCACGCAGACCACGCTCAGCGTGCCGGCGCTCACGGGCACGATCCTCTGCATGGGAATCGCCACGGCCAACAGCATTCTCGTCATCAACACGGCGCGCGAGTCGCTCGCCGCGGGCATGGAGCCGCTCGCCGCCGCGCTCGATGCGGGTTTCAACCGCTTTCGCCCAGTGCTCATGACGGCGCTCGCGATGCTGATCGGCATGTTGCCGATGGCGCTGGGTCTCGGTGATGGCGGCGAACAGAACGCGCCGCTCGGGCGCGCCGTGATCGGCGGCCTCGCGATCGGCACGCTTTCCACGCTCGTGTTCGTGCCGGTCGTGTTCGGCATGGTGCATGGCTGGCTCGCGCAACGCCGCGCCGCGCGCGATGCCAGCAACGATGCGCAAGCCGATACAACCACTCACGTTGAATAAGGATTCCATAATGAAATCGCAGACACCGCACGAAGAACGCGATGCCGCGGCGCGAACCGCAACGCGAGGTCGCTCGGCTGTCGTCGTCGGCCTGACTTGCCTCGCCATCGCCGCGGCGCTCCTCACGGCGGGCATCGTACCGCGCCTCCAGGCGCGCACGGCGCAAGCGCAGCAGGTCGCGGCGCAGCGCGAGCTGATCGTCTCCACCCTCACGCCCACGCGCGCACCCGTCACGCAGGACCTGTTGCTGCCCGGCTCCGTGATGTCCTGGGCCGACGCCTCGATCTACGCTCGCACGAGCGGGTACGTGCAGCACTGGTACGCGGATATCGGCGCGCACGTGAAGGCAGGCCAGACGCTCGCGCAGATCGACACGCCCGAGCTCGATGCGCAACTCCAGCAGGCGCGCGCCGACGAAGCCACCGCACAGGCCAACTATCGCTTCGCCAGCAGCACGGCGCAGCGCTGGCAAACGATGCTGCAGACGCAATCGGTCTCCGAGCAGGACGCCCAGGCGAAAACAAGCGACGCCGCCGCGAAACTGGCCACGCTCCAGGCGGCGCAGGCCAACGTGGCGCGGCTGCAGGAGCTGGTTTCCTACCAGAAGGTGACCGCGCCTTTCGATGGCGTCATTACGGCGCGCAACGTGCAAGTGGGCGCGCTCGTCACCGCGGGCGGCACGCCCGGCCTCGCCACGATGCCAGGCGAGCTGTTCCATCTCTCGCAGACCGACCGGCTGCGCGTGTACGTGGACGTGCCTCAGGACGACGCGAGCCTCGTCACGCCAGGCACGGCAGTCTGGTTGACGACGCAGCAATATCCAAGCCGCCGCTTCGAAGCCAGCGTGGCGCGCAGTTCGAACGTGATCGATCCCGTGAGCCGCACGTTGCATGTGGAAGTCGATGTGGACAATCACGACGGCGCGCTGATGCCCGGCGCCTACGCGCAGGTGCACCTCGCGCTCACGGCGGCCGCGCCGGCGCTCGAACTGCCCGTGAGTGCGCTGCTGTTCCGCCCGGACGGCGTGACCGTCGCGGTGGTGGATGCAAAGAGCATGGTGCAATTGCGCAAGGTGACCATCGGCCGCGACTTCGGCACCTATGTGGAAATCGCCACCGGACTCGCGCCGACCGATCGCGTCATCAACAATCCCGGCGACGCCATTGCGAGCGGCCAGAGCGTGCGCGTGGCGGCAGCCTCGACGGCTGCGCAAGCGAAAGCGTAAGCGAGGCTCATCATGTTCGAACGCCCTCTCCCTGCGCTGCGCCGGATCGTCGTCGCCTTCACCGCAGCATCGCTCGCGGCGTGCACCACGTTGCCCCATTACAGCGTACCCTCGACGGACGTGCCTGCGCACTTCGCGACACAAACGACGCAACCCGCAGCGGCACCCGGCTGGACCGTCGCCGCGCCCGCCGACGCCCAAACGCGCGGCCCATGGTGGACGCTCTTCGGCGACAACGACCTCGACCAGCTCGAAGCCCGCGTGGACGTGTCGAACCAGAGCGTGCGCCAGGCCGTCGCCAATCTCGAAGCCGCGCGCGCGATGATCGACTATCAGCGCGCGGGCTATGCGCCGACCGTCACGGCAGGCGTGGCGGCGCAGCGTTACCGGACCTCGCAGAATCTCGTGGACCATTCGCTTGCGGGCAAGACGATTCCCGATTACTCGACGGGCCTCACGGCAAGCTGGGAACCCGACCTGTTCGGGCGCGTGAAGGACGCGACCACCCAGGCCCACGCCAACGCCCAGGCCACGCAAGCCGACCTCGAATCGGTGCGCCTTTCGGTTGCGAGCCAGCTGGCGACGGATTACTTCGATTTGCGTTCGCTCGATCGCCAGAAGAAGCTGCTCGATGACACCGTGAGCGCCTACGCGGCCGCGCTGCGCATCGTGCAGCAGCAACTCGCCGACGGCGCGATCGACGCCTCCGCCGTCGCCCAGGCACAAACCCAGCTCGAGAGCGCGCGCACGGCGGATAGCGACATCGACGTGCAACGCGCGCAGCTTCAGCACGCCATCGCCACGCTGATCGGCGTGCCCGCTTCGACGTTCAGTCTGCCGCCGCGTGTCGATCCCGCCGTCGTGCCGTCGATTCCCGCGGGGGTGCCCTCCGCGCTGCTCGAACGGCGTCCCGACATCGCGGCGGCCGAGCGGCGTGTGGCGGCGGCCAATGCAGGAATCGGCGCAGCGCGCGCGGCCTTTTATCCCGATCTCACGCTCTCCGCGACGGCGGGCCTCGAAAGCACGTTCTTCGCGCCGTGGCTGAGCGCGCCCAGCCTCTTCTGGTCGCTCGGCTCGCAACTGGCGGGCACACTCTTCGACGGTGGCCGGCGCGACGCCACGCTCAAAGGCGCGAACGCACAATACGATGCGGCAGTAGCCGGCTACCGGCAAACCGTGCTGACGGCGTTCCAGCAAGTCGAAGACAACCTGAGCGCGCTCGACACGCTGGCGAGCGAAGCGCAAAGCCAGCAGCGCGCCACCGCCGCCGCGCAACTCTCGCTCAAGCTCACCACCAACCGCTACCAGGCGGGCGCGGTGAACTATCTCGATGTCGTGACGGCGCAGACCATCGCGCTCTCGAACGAACGCAACGAGGAGCAGATCGCAGGAAGAAGGCTCGATGCGAGCGTGCATCTGCTGGAGGCGCTCGGCGGCGGCTGGGACCGCGCGGCGCTGAGCGACCTGAGCGCTAGGAACGGGCGAACGTCAGGATGAACCGCGTGCTTGCCGCGTCGCTTTCGGCGCGCGCCGAGCCGCCGTGCAGCGCCATGATCGTGCGCACGATCGCGAGCCCCAGACCCGCCGAAGCACCCGCACGCGCCTCGCGATGGCGCGACGCATCCGCGCGATAGAAGCGGTCGAAAATGCGTTCCATCAGCGCGGCTTCGATCGGCGTGCCCGGATTGGCCACCGTGACCTCGACGGCCCGTGGCGTCTGCTCGACGCTCAGCGTGATCGCCGCGCCGCGCGGCGTATAGCGCAGCGCATTGGCGAGCAGGTTGCCCACGGCGCGCCGGAACAGCTCCTTGTCCGCGCGCAGGCGGCCCTCGCCCTCCACGCGGATTTGCACGCCCGCTTCGTCGGCGAGACCTTCGAAGTAGTCGGCAATCTGCGTGAGCGCATCGTGCACGTCGAACTCCGCGAGCGTCGTCATGAACTGCGGGTGCTCCGCACGCGCGAGAAAGATCACGCTTTCGATCATGCGCGAAAGCCGTTCGCATTCCTCCAGATTCGATTCGAGCAACGCCTCGTATTCGGCCGTGGTGCGCTCGCGTGCGAGCGCCACTTCGTTCGCGCCGCGCAGGTTGCCGAGCGGCGTACGCATGTCATGCGCGAGATCCGCCGTGTATTGCGACATCCGCTCGAAGCCCCCGTGCAAACGGTCGAGCATGGCGTTGAGCGATTTCGTGAGCGCTTCGAGCTCGCTCGGCGCGCGTTCGACTTCGATGGGCGTATCGAGCCGGTCGACCGTGACCGTGGCCGCGCGCGCCGCCATCTCGCGCAGCGGACGCAGCGACTCGCGCACGAGCAGCCAGCTCATGAGGAACGCGAGCAGCATGCCCGCCAGGCCGAAACCGTAGAGCCGCTCGCGATAGTGATCGAGCAGCTGCCAGCGATCGGTCATGTCGCGTGCGATGACGATGGTGACGGGCGTGCCGTCCGCCAGCGCGGCGTCGGTAGCGAGTCCGCGCACGGGTACGCCGCGCGCGTTGCGCCATGCCACCACGTCGCCTTCGGTAATGCGTTGCGTCGGCGGGAGACGCCGCGCGAGCGCCGCTTCTGGAAACGCCGCGTCTGCAATGCCCGCCGTGTTGTGCTCGACCAGTTGCGCACCGCCGGTACCGAGTATTTCCATGGAAAGCGCGGGATTGCCGAGCACCTGGCTCGTGAGCCGCTCCGCATGTTCGCGCACGTCGTGCTCGTTGTGCAGTTCCTGCGCGAGGCGGCGCGTGTGGCGCGAAATCAGCACAATATCGAGGTCGTCCTGCTGCTTCACCTCGCGGTCCAGCGTGAAATAAAGCGTGCTGCCCACAAGCGCGAATACCGCGAGCGTGGTACCCGCGAAACTCAGCGCGAGGCCTGTGGCGAGCGAGCGCACAGCCATGCGCGGCATCAGGCGTTCCCTTTGATTTCGGCGACGTAGCCCACGCCGCGCACCGTGTGGATCAGCTTGACGTCGAACGCGTCGTCCACCTTCGCGCGCAGGCGGCGGATGGCGACTTCCACGACGTTCGTGTCGCTGTCGAAGTTCATGTCCCACACGTATGAGGCGATCTGCGTGCGTGTGAGCACTTCGCCCTGGCGGCGCACGAGCAGCTGCAGCAGCGAGAACTCCTTCGGCGTGAGGTCGATGCGCGTGGCCCCGCGTTTCACGCGCCGGCGCGTGACGTCCACTTCGAGGTCGCCGAGCAGCAGCACGTCGCTCTCGCGCGGGGGGCCGCGGCGGGCCAGCGTGCGCACGCGCGCGAGCAGTTCGACGAAGGCGAACGGCTTGACGAGGTAGTCGTCCGCGCCCAGCTCGAGGCCCTTCACGCGGTCGCTGATGTCGTCGCGCGCGGTGAGGAACAGCACCGGCGTGGTGTGCGTGGCGCGCAGCGTCTTGAGCACCGTCCAGCCGTCCATTGCGGGCAGCATGACGTCGAGCACGATCACGTCGTACGCCGCCTCTTTCGCGAGAATCAGGCCTTCCGCGCCGTCCGCCGCGACATCCACGGCATAGCCAGATTCCTCGAAGCCCTTCTTCAGATACGCGCCGGTCTTCGGCTCGTCTTCGATTACGAGAATGCGCATCGCCGTTCAATTTTGAGTGTGTCCGGCTCAATTGTATGCGCTCCCTGGCCCGCTGCGCCTATCGCTGTGCATCCTGCATACGGTAACGCTGCGTGGCTTCGTCGAGCGCCGCGCGGGTCACGCGCACGAGCGAGGCGTCGACAGCCGCCAGCAGGTGCTTGCGCGAGCCGCCGCGATCCCATGCGGCGGGGCCCGTGCGGCCGCCGCCCTTCGTCGCGATGACGAAGCGCTCGCGCCGGCCCTTGAGCCAGCGCCCGACGATTGCTTCTGCGAGTCCAACCTGCTCGGACGATGGGTAGATATCGGCCGTATCGATGAAGTCCACGCCTTTGTCGGCCGCGCCATCGAGAATCGCGCGGGAGGTTGCCTCGTCGGTCTGCGCGCCGAACGTCATAGTGCCGAGGCACAGACGCGCCACGGTCAAGCCGGTCGCGCCGAGCTTGCGATATTGCATGAGCGGAAAGCGTGAAAAGACTGGAGGGAACGGGGCGCCCGCAGGCTGCCCCGTCAATGCCACCTAAAGGCGCCTGGACCGCGCCAGTCAGAACTTGTGCATGATCCCCGTCTCGACGAGCGTCTGGTTCCTTCCCGACGAAGGCGAAGCCGTATAGATCTGCGCGTACGTGCCCGGACCGCTTGCTCGCTGGTAGATGCCGATGAGATACAGCTCGGTGCGCTTCGAGAGCAGGTAGTGGCCCGCGAGATCGAGCTGGTTATAGTGCGTGGAGCGCCCGATCGAATAGTTGCCGAGCGTGTAGACATACGAGAGCCCGACTTCCACGAACGGCGTGAAGAGCTTGTACGCCGATGCCTCGAAGTTCTGCAGGCGCAATCCCGTCGAATCGGAATAGTTGAACAGCACGTTCGTATAGTTGCCGAGCACGTGGAACGAACCGAAGTCGTAGCTGCCGCCCACGCCCATGATGCGCTGCTGATTGGTGCCCGCGCCCGTCGGGCTCGTGACGAACGGCGAGCTGAAGCCCCAGCCCGTGCTGTCGACCGCGCCGCTCGTGGTGTTCGAGGGCACCGCGTTGCTGCGCCGGTTGAACTGCGTGAACGCCGCACCGACCTTGAGCGGGCCGCGCGCGTAGGTCATCGCACCGCTGAACCCGTTGTTGTTCGAGAACTGTGTCGAGTTCGAGAACGCATAGCTGCCCGCGAACGAGAAGCCCGAGTAGGTGGGCGAGGCATAACGCACCGCGTTGTTGAAGCGGTTCGTGAAGAACATGTTGTCGTTGTCGCCAATGTGCGCGCCGTACCCTGCGAAGACGTTCGAGGCCGTGGCGAACCACATGGTGTTCGTCATTTCCTCGTACTGGCGACCCATCGTGACCGTGCCCGCCCGGTCGTTGCTCAGGCCCACATACGCCTGGCGACCGAAGATGCCGCCGTTGAGCATCGCGCCGTTCGTGATGTTGAAGCCGTTTTCCAGCGTGAAAATGGCCTTGGTGCCCCCGCCGAGATCTTCCACGCCGCGCAGGCCGAAACGCGGCGGCATCATGCCCGCATTGGAAAGCGCAAAAAGATGATTGCCCTTCGCGTTGCTCACGTATTCCAGCGACGTCGAAATCACGCCATAGAGCGTCACGCTGCTCTGTGCGTGTGCCACGTCCACGCCCACTGCGCCCAGCAGCAATCCCGCAACCGCGCTGGATACCAGGATCGCTACGCGCGTGCGTTTGACTGCCAATTCTCCTTGCTTCATTTCGTCTCCTTAGTCATGCTGATTGTTATGTTTAGTACCTGGATCGCCCGGCCCCCTTGCACCGGGGGCCGCCTTCCCCGACTCAGTTTCCCCCGGCCGCGGAAGCTGGCGCCGAACCGGACGCCTGAGCGCCGCTCTCCTCGCTGCGTGGCGCTGCGCGCCCCCAGATCGGCAACGGTACGAGCTGCAGCAAGGTTGCGATCACAACGAGTCCGATACGCACGGTCCAGCCGCTCTCGTAGAAGCTTGCGAAAATCGCGGGCGGCCCGAGCAGCACGCCGAGATAGGTCGCCTGCGCAACGAGGCCGCTCGTCGCGCCCATCGTCGCGAGGCTCGGCGCGGCCGCCGGCACCATCGTCCAGATGAGGCCGTTCAGCAGGCCGATGCCCACCGAGAACACGCACACCGCCGCGACCGCGCCGCTCAGGCCCGTCACCGGCAAATAGAGGCCCACCCCGCCGGCGAGCGCGACCACGCCGCCGACCGACGCGATCAGGCGCGCACTCGTGCCCCCCTTGAGCAGATGCCCGACCGACAGGCAGCCGACGCACACGAAAACTTCCGCCACCGTGCCCACGCCGGCCGCCGTGCGAATCGCCACGCCAAAGGTTTTCGCGAGATACACGGTGAGCGCGGCCATGATGCCGGTCTGGATGAACGCCGAAGCCCCCGAAGCCAGCGCCACGCGGTAGGGCCGCGGGCTCTTCACCACGGTCCAGATGTCGGCAAGCCGGCGCGCGGCCATCTGCTGCGTCTTGGCCGGCAGCAGGAAGCCGGCGAGCGCGAGCGCCGCCATCAGGATGGCATGCCCGCCGAAGGCCCAGCGCCACATTTCGCCGCGTTGCGCGAGCGGTGCCACAACGCTGAGCGTGAGCCCGATACCGACCGCCGTATGCGAGGTCCAGAGGCCGAGCGCGATGCCGCGGCGCGCACCGCTCGTGGTGCGCATGATGAGCGTGACGGCGCCCACCGTGAGCGAAAGATAGCCCACGCCTTCGAGCAAGCGGCTCGCGAACAGCATGTTCACGTCGTGCGCCGCCACCACGCCGAGGTTGCCCGCGAGTGCGAAGAGCGAACCGCCCACGATCACGCGCTTGTCGCCGATACGGTCGACGAGCCAGCCGCCGAACAGGGCCAGCACGGCCGTGATGAGCGAGGGGATGGAAATCACCCAGCCAGCCGCCGCATGCGAAAGACCGAACTGGTGCGCGATGTCGCCGATCACGGGCACCGACTGCGTGACGAGCGAGGTCGCCACGGTCCCGTAGAGATAGAGCAGGATGATGCAAGGCCAGCCGCCAGGGGTCAGCATGTTGTGTCTCCGATATCGTTATGTGTGTTCTGTGTTGCTAGTGCGCGCCGGCGAACCGCACATTATGGGGCACCGCCGCGCGCATCACTCGTGCCCCGATTGCCTAATTCCAGCCCAGCAACCGGCACAGGTTGCCGCCCATCACGGCCGCACGATCGGCAGCGGACAGCCAGGCGAGCGTCTCGCTGAAGTGCGTCACGCACTGGCGGTACGGGTGATGCAGACGCGAAAGGTCGCTGCCCCAGACGATGCGCTCGGCGCCGAACGCGTCGAAAACCTGCCGCAATGGCGCCTCGATCGAGCGGAACGGCCAGGGATCGAGCGCATAGTCGCCCACGCCCGCCGCTTTCACGTGCAGGTTGGGGTGTTGCGCGAGCGCCAGCAATTCGGGCAGATGGTCGAACGCAGCCGGGCCGCTCGCGCCGCGCGGCACGCCCAGGTGATCGACGATCAGGCGCAGGCGCGGAAAGCGCCGTGCAATGGCGTGGGCCTCGCCTAGCGCGCCCGGTACGTGCAGCGCGACCACGAGCCCGCTTTCCTGCGCCACCGGCCACACGCGCTCGTAACGGCCTTCGAGCAGCGGCGCCAGGCGCTCAGGCGTGTTGAACAGGAAGCGTACGCCGAGCATGCCCGGCTCGTCGCGCCAGCGCTCGATGGCGGCGGCCGGGTCCGTCACATCCGCGCCCAGCAAGCCCATGACCGCGAAACGCTCCGGCTCGGCCTGCGCGAGCGCGAGCGAATAGGCGTTGCCCTGCGGGTCCCACAGCGGCGGCACGAGCAGGACGCGGTTCACGTCCGCGCGCGCCATCTCGTCCACGAGCACGTCGCGCGTGATCGGCGTGCGGCGGTGATGACCCGTCGAATCTCCGCTCACCCATGCGTGCACCTGGGCATCGACAATTTGCATGCTATTTCTCTTTTATTTCGTAGTGGATTACCGGATTGACGACCGTTGCGCGTGCATGGATCAGTCGCCGAACAGGCTGCCCGCGCCCGCAATGCGGCCTTGCCAGCCCGCCAGACGCAGCACCGCCCACAACGTCGCCTGATTACTCGTGACGACCGGCATGCCAAGCGCGGCCTCCAGCTCGTGCGCGGCCTCGAATGCGCGCACGTTCGCGCACGAGAGCAGCACCGCACCGATGTCCGCATCGATCTGCTCGCGCACGATTGCCGCAATGCGCGCCGGCGTCATGAGCGCGGCCTCTTTCGCGTCGGTGAAGCCGAGCGATACCGTGCGCGCCACCGCATGTCCCGAGGCTTCGAGCGACTCGCGCTCGATGCGCGAGAACTCGTCGGCGAACGGGCACACGTGCAGCAGGCGGTCGGCGCGCAGCGCCGTGAGCGCTTGCTTGATCGCGACCATCGTGTTCGTGGCGGGCAGGCCGAGACGCTCGCCCACGCGCGTGGCGAGCAATGCGTCGCCTTGCGCGCCGTGCGCCACGCTCGCGCCCGTGCAGTTGAACACCACGGCGTCGGGCGAAAGGTCCTTCAGGTATTCCGCTTCCTCGGCGGCTTCGAGCCAGGCCCCCTGCAGACTTTCCATCGTCACGCGTCCCCCCTCCTTCCTCAGGCGGATGCGATGCACGTGATACGAAACGTCCTCGGGGCAGAACAGACGGAAATCGTCTTCGGCGATCGTGTTCAGTGAAGGCACCACCATGCCCACGCGTAATCTTTTCATTTCAGTCCTCTGTTGCACGGCGCTAAAGGCGCGCCGCGAGTCTGAACCAGTGTATTTTTTGTGACTTTGCGTCACCAATCGGAAAGCGGCCGCCGCAATCGGTTTTTGCTGAACCCGGAACGTCAAGTCCCGCTGCGATCGTTGGCCGACGGCATGACGTGGGCCGCCTCGCGCTGCTGCGCAAAGCCTTCGTCGAGCGACTCGAGCGTCTTGCCGCGCGCCTCGATGCCGACGAACAGATAGGTCACGCCACAGAGCAGCAGGCACAGCGCGAGAAACTGGAACGCCGGCACGATCACGCCGAGCGTGGCCGATGGCATCACCATGTTGCTCGACCCCGCGACCCATGCGAGTCCCACCGGGCCGATCATCTTGCCCACCGACCCCGCGAGGCCCGCGTAGCCCGAACCGCTGCCGCGCAGCCGGGTGGGCCAGATCTCGGTGGAATAGACCGCGCACACCGAAAAGCTGCCGTCGGCGAACACGAATGCGAGCAGCAGCGGCAGCCAGAACCACGCGGGTGTGAGCAGGTCGCCGTGACCCACGTAGCCCGCCAGCAGCGCGGCAATGGCGGCGGCAATGGCGAAGTAGCCGCCGGTGCGCCGTCTGCCGATACGGTCGGCCAGGCTCGCGGCGGCAAGCCGCGAGACGATGCCGCACACGCTGAAACCGATCATGAAGCGCGAGGCGCCAGCGGGCGTCACTGACTGCACCTGGGCGAGCAGCGTGGGCGCCCACAGCACGATGCCGTAGTAACCCGAGATCAGCCCGATGTTGATGAGCGTGGCCGTCACGACGCTGCGCGGGTATGAAAAGATCTCGGACCAGCGCGCAGCGGGCGCGCGGCGCACCGCACTCTCCGCGTTCGCGCTTTCTTCTTCGCGCCATTCGGCCGCGGTGCCGAGCGCCCACTGCACGGCGCGACGCGCTTCTTCGCGGCGGCCCTGCAGGCTCAGCCAGCGCGGCGACTCCGGCACATAGAACGCGCCGATCAGCGCCACGAGTGCGGGCGCCGCACCGACCGCGAAGGTGAAGCGCCAGCCGATCGCCGGAATCACGAAGGCGCCGCTGAACGCGCCGAGCAACAGACCGCAGGTCGTGATGGCGGAAACCACGCCCGTGAGCGCGGCACGCCGGCGCGGCGGAATGAATTCGTTGACGAGCGCGATCTGGATGAAATAGCCGCCGGTGCAAAAGCCGATCACCGTGCGCAGCACCGCCATGTAGATCCAGCCGCCCGCGGGCGTGAATGCGAGGCCGAGGCTCATGGCTGCGAGCAGCAGCAGCGAGATGACGAACACGGGCTTGCGGCCGAAGCGGTCGGCCATCATGCCCCAGACCACGCCGCCGACGATCGCGCCCACGCCCGAAGCGAGCAGCACGGTGCCCATCATCCCGTAGGTCATGCCCCACGGCTTGACGAGAAACGCCATGATAAAGCCGATCAGATAGGCATCCCAGAACTCCAGCATGCTGCCTACGCCGATCAGCGCGAGCAGCATGCGCTGGTTTTTGCTCAGGACGCGCTGGTCCTGGAATGGGCTTTGCCCGCTCTGTATGAGTTGCATGAAACCTCCGTCTCCTTAGAGGCGCGCCGTCTTGTGCGGCACCGATATCATTGTCAGGAGACCTGATTCTAGTGAGCCGCCGACTTTCAGCGGCATAGAAAAAGAGCGGGCCGTCATCAGTTATTGCTGTGCGGCTCGCGAGAGCCACGCTCAGCTATCGAGCGTCTTGCGCGCGGCGAGCTGCGGAAAGCGCCACGCCCACGTCAGCGCCACGAGGCAGGTCAGCGCGCCGCCCAGCACGACCGCACCCACGGGCCCCATCACGCTGGCGAGCGACCCCGATTCGAATTCGCCGAGCTGATTGCTCGCGCCCACGAAAATCGCGTTCACGGCGCTGACGCGGCCGCGCATCTCATCGGGTGTTTCGAGCTGCACGAGCGTCTGGCGAATCACCACGCTCACCATGTCCGCCGCGCCCGTCACGATCAGCGCGAGCATGGAGAGCCAGAGACTCGTCGATACGCCGAACACGACGGTCGCAACGCCAAACACGCCGATCGAAGCAAGCAGCGTCACGCCCACGCGGCGCCGGGGCGGGTAGCGCACGAGCCACAGCGACATCGCGAACGCGCCGATCGCGGGCGCCGCGCGCAGCCAGCCGAGCATGGCGGGGCCGCCGTGCAGGATCGTGTCGGCGTAGATGGGGAGCAGCGCCACGGCGCCGCCGAACAGCACGGCGAAGAGATCGAGGCTGATCGCCGCGAAAATGATCGGCTTGCGCCAGACGAAGCGCAGGCCGCCCATCAGCGCGTCGAGCGATGCGGCGCGGCGCTCGCGTTGAACTTCACGCACCTTGAGGCCGAGCGTGAGCAGGGCTGCCGCGAGAAATAGCAGCGCCGCGACCGCGGAGACCGCGCCGATGCCGAAGCTCACGAGCGCCCCGCCCAACGCCGGCCCGAGTATCACGCTCGTTTGCGAGCCAGTCGAGACGGCGGCCATCGCGCGGCTCAGGAGCGGCGCCGGCACCGTGGAAGGCACGAGCGCCTGCAACGCCGGCATCTGAAACGCGCGCGCCGTGCCGAGCAACAGCGAGGCCAGCAGCAGCGCGTCGCGCGTGAGGCCGTTGCGGTGCGTGGCGAACGCCATCGCCGCGGCGACGACACCCTGCACTGCAAGGCAGCCGAGCACGATGCGCGGGCGCCGCCACGAGTCGGCTGCGTGTCCCGCCGGCAGCGTGAGCAGCAGCACCGGGAAGAACTGATAGAGCCCGACCAGTGCGAGCGCCCACGCGTCGTGCGTGAGCGCGTACATTTGCCAGCCGATCGCGACGAAGAGCATCTGGATGCTCACCGTCCACGCCACGCGCACGGCCAGCAGGCTGCGAAAGGAAGAAAAGGACAACAACGCGTCATGCGCGCGCGCAGGCGCGAACGCGACGGTAGGTTCGTTCGACATCTCGGTGAAAACCCGGGGAAGCGCAAGCCTGCGCGGCCTGCGAAAAAGAAGGAAAAGCGCTGACGCCTTACGCGCCCTGGCCGCCCGTCATCGCCTGCGCGTTGCGGCGCACGCTGCGCAGAAACGTTTCCTGCACGTCGTTGGGCTTCCAGTCGCGCCGCGCCGTGATGCCGACGAGCGGGCCGTCCCACGGCACGTCGATCGTGAGCGGCGCGAGCAGTCCGAAACGCCGTTCGCTCAACACCTCGGTCCAGCTCAGCACGGTCAGCATGTCGCTGTCGAAGAGCGTGATGCGAATGGTGGAAAGCGAATAGGTCTCGATGCTCGCGAGCGGCGGCGCGCCATCGGAAAACACGTATTCGTAGGCTTCGCGGCGCGGCGAGCTGCGCGGCGGCAAGATCCACTGGAAGTCGCGCAATGCATCCACTGTCACGGCGGGCTCGCGCGTGAGCGGATGATCGCGCCGCGCGACCACGCAGTAGCGCTCGTGATAAAGCGGCTCTTCGACGAAATCGAACGACTGATCGGGATTCTTCAGCACGCCCAGCATGAAATCGATCTCGCCACGCAGCAGCTTGTTGAGCAGTTGATCGTAGGTGCCGTTGATGATCACCACGTGCGCGTCGGGGAAGTGCGCGTTGAGTTCGCGAATCGCGCTCACGATCAGGATGGACGGGTCGAGCAGCAACACGCCCACCGTTACGCTGCGCTCCACCGGAAACTGGTACGCACGCAGTGCGTCGGCCATCGCGGCGATCTGGTTCGAGATCGTCTGCAACTGGCGCGCGAAGGTCTGACCCACCTCCGTTGTCGTCACGCCGGAGGCCGAGTGCCGGTAGAGCGGCGCGCCCAGATTCTGCTCGAGCGTGCGCGCCGCGCGCTGCAGCGAAGCCTCCGTGATGCCCAGCAGCCGCGCGGCCGCGCGAAACGAACCGCACTCCGCAATGGCAATGAGGCAGCGCATCTGCGTGCGCGTGATGCCGCCCGCGAGTACGGCCGGCGACACGTTGCGCGTACTGCCCACCTGCGCCACCGCATCCTGCGCGGCCTGCAGGATCTTGCGCGTGCGCACGAGCGCCGCGACGCCCGCAGGCGCGAGCCAGGTGCCCGTGGTGGAACGCTCGAAGAGGCTCACGCCCATCAGCATTTCGAACGCCGCGAGGCACGACGTGGTGGCCGGTTGCGAGCGCAACAGCTCCTGCGAGGCCTGCGTGACGTTCTCGTGACGCGCCACCGTCTCGAACACGCGCAGCTGCCAGAGGCTGGGCAGCTCCGCGGGGGCTTCCTTCTCTTCGACAGGTGACGCGACGACCGAGGCCATAGTGCAGCTTAATCCCTGCGTGACTAGCGCAATGAACGTGATGAGCGAGACATACGATCGATATACCACAGCGCAGCGCGCGACCAGGTCTGCTACCCGGTCACCTTGTTGCGCAGCGTGCCGATGCGGTCGATGATGATCTCGCACTCGTCGCCGGGCTTCATGAACACCGGCGGCGTGCGCGAAAAACCCACGCCGCTCGGCGTGCCCGTGGCGAGAATGTCGCCGGGGCACAGCGGCGCGATCGCCGAAACATACTCGATGAAGCGCGGAATCTTGTGCACCATGCTGGCCACGGTGTCGTCCTGCATGACCTGACCGTTGAGCCTGGTCTGGATGCGCAGCGTATCCACGTCGCCCACTTCGCCGCGCGGCACGATCCAGGGGCCGATCGCGCCGCTCTGGTAGAAGTTCTTGCCCGGCGTGATCTGGCGCGTGTGGAACTGCCAGTCGCGCACGCTGCCCTCGTTCATAATCGTGTAGCCCGCCACGTGCTCGAAGGCATCTTCCGCTTTCACGCGATAGCCCGGCTTGCCGATCACCACGACCAGTTCGCCTTCGTAGTCGAACTGTTCCGAAACCCCCGGATGGCGCAACGGCTGTCCGTGCGCTGCCAGCGAATCGCTTGCGCGCGCAAACAGCGCCGGCTGCTTCGGCAGTTCCTGCACGCGGCCCGCGCTCTGCACTTCGTTGTGGTGCTCGACGTAATTGAGCGCGAGACACCAGATATGCGTCGGGTCGGCAATGGGCGGCAAGAACGTGATGTCCGCCAGTGCGTAATCGGCCTGACCGGCCACCGCCCGTGCAACTTCGTGCGGCAGGGCGGCGGCGCAAAGCGCCTTGAGCGTGGGGTAGTCGGCGCCGATGCGCTTGCCGAGATCGATCACCTTGTCGCCATCGACGATGCCGTAGGTATCGCGCCCTTCTACCGAAAAGCTCGCGTATTTCATCGAAAATCTCCTCTGAATGGGTGACGTGTGCGTTGCATGCGCGTTAGACGAGCCCGGCATAAGAGCCGCCGTCGAGCTGCAGGTTCTGTCCCGAGATATAGCCCGCCTGTGCGCTGCACAGGAAAGCACAGGCGTCGCCGAACTCCATGGGGTCGCCCAGGCGCTTCGCGGCAATCGTCGCGGCAATGCGCTGTTTGGCTTCCGCCACCGTGATGCCGTCCTTTTTCGACATGCGCTCGGCCATATAGCGCTGACGGTCGGTGTCGAAACGCTCGGGCAGCATGTTGTTGATCGTGACGTTGTCCACCACGGAGTCGCGCTGCACCGATTTGCTGAGGGCAGTCAGGCCGGCGCGCACGGCGGCGGAAAGGCCCATCATTGCGCTCGGCGACTTCACCATCGCGGAGGTGATATTGACGATGCGGCCGAACTTGCGGCTGCGCATTCCGGGCACGTACTGCTTGATGAGGAAGATCGGCGCGAGCATGTTGCCTTCCACGGCGCCCAGCCAGTCCTCGCGGGTCCAGTCGGCGATCTTACCCGGCTCCGGTCCGGCGTTGTTGTTCACCAGAATGTCCGGCGCCGGACACGCGGCGACGAGCGCTTCGCGCCCCGCTTCCGTATTCAGGTCCGCGACGACGATGTGCGCACGGTTGCCCGTTGCCGCCTCGATTTGCTGCGCGGCGGTTTCGAGCCCGTCGGCATGACGGCCGTTGATGTACACACGGCAGCCCTCGCGCGCCAGCGCGGTGGCGCATGCGAGGCCGAGGCCGCGCGACGACGCGCAGACGAGCGCCGTCTTTCCTGCGATTCCAAGATCCATGGGTTATCTCTCGCGTTATTGTTGCTTCAGTCCTGGCAGCGATACTTCAGGCCGGGATAGACATTGAGTGCGTTGTTGCAGAACACGTCGTGACGATGTTCGCTGCACAGATGCGGCGTGGCGCTGACGTAGCGCTTCGTGTCGTCGTAGTGGTGGCCCGTGCGCGGGTCGATGCCTTTCACCGCGCCAATCATCTCCGAGCCGAACAGGATGTTCTTGTGCGGCACGACTTCGGTGAGCAGGTTCACGCCCGCCTGGTGATACACGCAGGTGTCGAAGAAGAGATTGCTCATCAGACCTTCTTCGAGCGCCTGGAAGCCCATGTCCTGCGCCAGCCCGCGATAACGCCCCCAGTGATACGGCACCGCGCCGCCGCCATGCGGAATCACGAAGCGCAGCATGGGGAAGTCCTTGAACAGCTGCGGCGCGAGCAGGAACTGCATGAATGCCGTGGTGTCGCCGTTCAGATAATGTGCGCCCACGTGGTGAAAGCACGGGTTGCACGAACTGCTCACGTGGATCATGGCCGGCACGTCGAGTTCGACCATCTTCTCGTAGAGCGGATAGTAGTGACGGTCCGTGAGCGGCGGATCGGTCCAGTAGCCGCCCGAAGGATCGGGATTCAGATTGCAGCCGACGAACCCCAGCTCCTTCACGCAGCGTTCCAGTTCGGCCACGCAGGCGCTCACGTCCTTGCCCGTCGACTGCGGCAGCTGGCACACGCCGGCGAAGTTCTCCGGATACAGCTGTACCACGCGATGAATGAGGTCGTTGCACACGCGCGCCCATTCGATGCCCTGCTCCAGCGTGCCGAGGTGGTGGCCCATCTGGCCCGCGATCGGCGAAAACAGCGTGAGATCGAGGCCGCGCTCGCGCTGGACCTTGAGCTGGCCGCCTTCCAGCGCCTCGCGCAATTCGTCGTCGCTGATCTGCAGCGGCGCGCCGTACACGGGGCCCGCGTGTTCGAGCTGCCTGCGCCGCCATTCGTGCAGCGTCTTGGGAACGGTCGTGAAGTGACCGTGACAATCGATGATCATGGAACGCTACCTGGTTCGTTGATAAAGGAACGAGCGACTAGTCCTGCCACACCACGAGGGGCGTCGCCTGCTTGACGAAGCGCTCAGGCGGCTTTTCGCCGGTGTCGTAGCTCATGCCGTCGCCGATGCGGATAGAGTTGAAGCGGCTTTTCGCCGTCATGCGCTCCTGCGAGATCCAGTGCTCGTGCATCTGGCCGAAGGGGCTCATCCAGTAGTCGAAAATCTGGCTGCCCAGCGCATGGCGGCCAATGCCGCGCACGTGGTCGTATTCGCGCTGATGAAGGTGGTCGTAGCCGAAGAAGATGTCGTCCACGCCCTCCACCTGGTACGACACGTGATGCAGACCGGCACGCGGCCCCCGCAGCAGGAAGACGATGTGATGGTCGACGGGCGTGTCGCCGAGATCGATGCGATTGAACTGGCCGATCACGTTCTCGGGTTCGCCCACGAACAGTTCGTCGGTGGGCATCACGCCGAGCGTACGTTGATACCACTCGATCGAACCGGGCAGGTTCGGCGTGGCGAACGCCGTATGCGCGATGCGCTCCACGCGTGCCGGGCCCAGCACGCGGCTCTCGCCTTGCGCGTCGCGCACGAGCGCGCGCGGTGCAAGCCGCGCAACCGGTTCGCGCTCCGTGACGAACTCCAGCCACAAGCCGTTGGGGTCCTGTAGCCGCACGCGACGGCCGCCACCGGGTTCGTCGATATGCTCGATGCCGCGCGCGCCGGGCAGCTTCGCGAGATCCGCGAGCAGCGCGGCGTCGCGCAATTCATACGCACAACTTATGACGCCGGGCTCGCCCAGTTCGGTTACGTGCAGAAAAGGCGCTTCGCCCACGCCGCGCATGTAGAGGCGCTGGTCGTCGCGATGGACTTTCACCATGCCGAAGTCATCGAGAAAGGCTTCCATGCGCCCGAGATCGGGGGCGCTCAGCCGGACGTGGGCCATGCCTGAAATGGTCGAAGCCAAGTGTGTCTCCGTATCGTGTGCTGTGGTGCTGTGTGATGCGTGTGCGCCCTTAGCCGAGAATATCGGCCACGGGGCCATACAACTCTTCGAGCGTATAACGGCGCGAAATGAGCCGCTGCTCGAAGGCGTAGCGAATGGCCAGTTCTACGGCCGGGGCCAGCTTGTCGAATCCTGTGGGTTGCAGATCGATCGCGCCCTGCGGTTTGCCCTGCTGCGCGCGTTCCTTCGCCTCGCCCAGCAGGCGATAAACCTCGCGCACGGCTTCCGGGTGGGACTGCGCAAGCGAGCGCTTGACCGTCACCACGTGGTTGATCGGCACCGCGTGGTTGCGCGCCTGCCACGCGGCGGCGGCCTCGGCCGGCGCGGGAATCAGCGGACGAATGCCCGGCTCGCCCGAAAGCCCGCCGCCCGCGATGATGGCGTCCACCTCGCCCGCGCGCAGCATGTCTTCGAGGCTCGCGGTCGATTCGAGCCGCGCAACCCACGCGGGTTCCTCGTAGTCCGCCACGTGCGCGCCCTCCTGGCTCAACCACCGCACGTCGGGAAGACGCACGCCGAAGTCATCGGTGAGGATGCCACGTACCCACGTCGGCGTGGTCTGCGTGTAAGCGCGCATCGCCACCTTGCGCCCGGCCAGCTCGCTTGCGGTGAAGGTCGCGTCGTCACGCACCACGATGCTCTTGTGGTGAAAGCCCCCGTTCATCACGAACGGCAGCATCACATATGGCTTGCCTGCCTCGAACGCCTGCAGGAAGGTGATGATCGCCAGCTCGGCCACATCGTACTTCTCATGGCGCACGACGTCCTTGAAGGCCTTTTGTGCGGTGTCCACCGCGGCGAAATCCAGATGCACGAGCGGCGAAGCGAGCGTGCCGTCCTTCAGAGGCTGCGTCTTGGGGTAGGTCCCCAGCATCGTCGGGATGGAGAGGGTTTGAACGGTTGTCATCGTCTGCCTCCTGATTAATATGGAACCCTATGCATCGGCAGCCGGGTCGAGAAACACCGAAGCGATTGGCGCTAGCTCCGGAATCAGCCGCTGCGTGTGGGCGTAGCGCACCAGCGCGTCGAACGATCTTGCGTTCTGCGCGAGGCCGTAGGGCAGCGGATCGCCAACGAGTTCCGCGAGGCGGCGGTAGCGCTTGTCTTCCGCGCCGTCCGCCGCACCGCTTTGCACGCGGGCGAGGTAGTTTTCCTTCGCCGAGACGAAGGCCGCGAATAGACGACGCGGCAAACCCGGCATTCGCGCCAGCACGTCGTTGCGCACCACGATCACGCCGTGCAGCGGGTAAATGCCCGTGCGGCGATACCAGTCGGCCTCTTGCGCCGCGGCGTTCTCGACGAGGTCCACGAGGCGGTCGTCCAGATCCGCGCCCACCCCGGCGAGACCGCCGAATGCCGCTTCGATTTCGCCCGCTTCCATCATGGCGGCAAGCGACGTATCGTTCGCCACGCGCCGCACATTGGCGGGCGGCACGAAGGACTCGACGTTTTCTTCTTCTTCGGTGAGCCACGTCACCTTGCCAAAATCGACGCCGTATTCCTCGGCGAGGATGCCGCGCGTCCACACGGCCGCCGTAACCGAATACGCGCGTACGCCAACGGCCCGCCCCTCCAGATCCCTGGGATGGCGAATCGACGATTCGCGCAGCCGCTGCAGGCCCGCGTGGCGAAACCGCCGTGTCATCGGAAGCGCGAGCGCCGTGATCGGCGCGCCGGCCGCCACCGCCATGAGATAGGACGTCGGCGCCATTTCGCAGATGTCGTAAGGCTGGCTGCGTGCCATGCTGCGATAGGCGTCGGGCATGCGCTTGATCTCGATGAAGTCGAGTTCGACGCCTTCCGCCTGCACCGCGCCGCTGCGCAAATCCTCGACCTGGCCGTGACGGCCAAGCACGATCGACAGTTTTTCAGTCATGTTGACGTTCCCGTGTTGCTTCGTCAGGTTGCACGGCGTTCACACGCGGCCCACGAGTTGACGGCCCTTGTCCAGCGCGCCGAAATCGCGCTTCGGGAACGTCGTGAGGAAGCGGTAGCCCTCCTCGATCACGCGCGACACGTTGCCCTCGTTCACGTGCGGATGGCCAACCGGAATGTTGTAGGCGCGGCCAATCTCGCGCACGTGCGCCATCAGGCGCAGCAACTCGGGGTTGTCGTAGTCGCGCGGGCAGCCCAGTTCCTGGGTGAGATCGCCCTCGCCGATCAGCAGCACGCCGATGCCCGGCACGCGCTTGACCATCTCCTCGAGGTTCTCGATGGCGGCGACGTCTTCGATCATCAGCGTGACGAGAATCTCGCCTTCGGGCGCGAGCGGCCAGACGTCGGCCTTGCGGTAATACTCCTGCTGCGACAGACCCCAGTAGCGCGCCGCCGGCATGGGCGCGTCGCCGCGCAGGCCGGCCGGTTCGTAAAGCGGCTGGTTCGGCAGGCGCGGATAACGGCACGCCGCCACCGCGTTGTACGCCTGCTCGGGCGTGCTGATGCGCGGCCAGACGATGCCGTATGCGCCGAGGTCCAGGGCCTGCTTCGCGAACCACTGGTTCATCTCGCTGCCGCTGGGCGGAATGCGCACGATGGGTGTCATCTGGCAGGCAACCGTGCCCGCTCGCACGATGCGCTCGCGCAGCAGCAAAAACTGCATGGCGTTGCGCAATGCGGCGATGTCCCAGGGCGTGTGCTCCATTTCGAACACAACGCCGTCGTTCGACGACTGCGCAAAGCTGACCGCGTTTTCGATTTCGGCCTGAATAAAGGAAGTAAAAGCAATGCCGCGTCCGGTTTCGAGAGCGCGGATCACACCGTTGAGTCGTTCAGCCATGTCGTTCACTCCTCCGCGCTCAGAGCATCGCGCCGCAGAATGCGTCACCCGCATTCGCCGGCAACTGTTTTTCGGTCCAGGTCTTGCTGCCGTCGGTCGTGAAGAACACCTGGCCGCCGCGCGTCACGGTAATCACGCCGTCAGCGTCGCTCACGTGGGTGCCGAAGCCCATCATCGTGCTGCGCGGTTCGACCTGGGCATCGGCGCGCGCCCACGTGGCGCCCAGGTCCTCGCTCACATAGAGCGCGCCCGCGGCGCTGCGCGACGAGATGCTGAAGCACGCATACATCTTCTTCGGCTGACCGTGCACGAAGCGGCAGTCGCGGGCGTACTGGAACGGCGCGAACTTGCCGACTTCCAGATCGCGGAAGGTCTTGCCCAGGTCATGGCTTTCGAACACGCCGAGCCGGCAGACGTAGAACAGCGAATCCGGCGAGGCGGTGGTCGTGCAAACCGAATGCGCGTCGAACATGCCTTCGGTATCGTCGTCGGTTTCGATCTTGCTCTTCAGGTGCGGCTTGTCCGCGAGCGCCACGAGGCCATCAGCCACACCGCGCCAGTTTTCGCCGCCGTCTTCGCTCACGAGAAAGCCGTTGATTTCGGCCACCGCGTACATGATCTGCGCATTGGTGGGATGAAACGCAATGCGCATGACGCGCGAATTGCCGAAGCGGATTTCGAAGCGCTCCGGGTGGTGCGCATTGCACTTGCGCCACGTGTCGCCGCCATCGTCGCTCCGGTACACGCCGACCGGCCCCGTCCCCGCGAACAGCACATCGGGTTTTTGCGGATGCACGACGACGGTCCAGAACTGCACGTTCTCGCCGGTCACGTTCAGTTGCTGCCACGTGTCGCCGCCGTCGGTCGAGCGGTACACGCCCTTGCGCGCAGCCACGTAGACCACGTTCTCGCGGCTCGGATGCGGCGTGATGGCCTGCACCGACGCATCGGCGGGAATATCGCTCACCTGCTGCCACTCACCGCCGGGTTCGAGCTTGAACAGCGTTCCAATGGCTTCGGGCCGCGTCGTCGCCGTCCCGACCAACATTACCTTGCGCATAAAGCCTCCATCGTTATCGTGCCGGCGCGCCGCTCACCGTGTTCGGCTGCACTTTGCACCGGCCATGCGTCGATTCATCCGGACTCGTGTCACGTCTGTTCTCAACTGACGGAAGGCAGTGTAGGGCGACGCGGCTACGCGTTGTCATTCGAAATGCGCCGCCGTCATAGATTTTTGCTGAGCCCTTTTCGAACGGTCGTATCGAACCTGCTTTGGGAGACTTGCGAAGAACTTATCGGGTGCGATGCCTGCCAACCCGCGTGCAAGCTCGTTGCGCACACCACCTTTTCCAGTGCGAGCCTTATGCCATGGGCCTTTCAGCCCGCGCGCACCGGCCCACGCACAGGCGCTTCGCTTCGTTTATCCCCCTCCTTCGCCGCGGCGACGATTTTTGGCCTCGAACCGCCCTATTCATGATCGAAAACAACGGCCGATAAGCAGCGGACAGCGGGACAACCCAATCAAAAAACGACGGAGACCACGAGTGCACACCGAAACATCGACCCGACCCAACCAGCAGGGAGAAGCCGCTCTCCCGCCCGGAAAACTGCTCGTTTCCACCACCGACACGCGCGGCGTGATCACCTACTGTAACGACGCATTTATCGAAGCCAGCGGCCTTTCCCGCGAAGCCCTGATCGGGCAGCCTCATAACGTCGTGCGCCACCCCGAGATGCCCGCCGAGGTGTATCGCGACATGTGGGCCACGCTGAAAAAGCGTGAACCGTGGGTCGGCGTGCTGAAGAACCGCTTCAGCCATGGACGGCATTGCTGGGTGCAGACCGGCGTCACGCCCATCGTCGAAGGGCAGCACGTCGTCGCGTACCGGGCCGTCCACACCGCCGCTTCGCGCGATCAGATTCGCGCGGCCGAGGCGCTGTATGCGACTTTGCTCGCGGAGCAAAGAGCTGGCCGGCAGGCGCACCATCTGCAGGCAGGCGCAATCGTGCGCAAGGACATGGCGGGCCGGCTTGCGCGCTTCGTGCATCCCACCATGAAGACGCAGACCTACCTGCTCACGAGCGGTCTCGCGGCGGCCGGCATGGTCGCGGGCGTCCTGATCGACGGCGGCGCTGCGATCACCCCCGTACGCACGGCGATCGGCCTCGCCGCATGCGTGGCGTTCGGCGTGCTGGCCGAATATCGCATGCGCTTCATGTTCATCTATCCGCTGCGCCGGCTGCTGGGCGCGGCCACGCGGCTCGCCATGGGCGATCTCACACAGAAGGTCGAGAACACGTGGAAGCCCACCGGCGTGGTCGGCAAGCTCGAACAGTCGGTCAACCAGGTCAGCCTGAACATGCGCGCCATCGTCGGCGACGCGCGCGACCAGATGGCGAGAATGAGCGCCGCCACGGCGACGGTGTCCGAAGGCAGCCAGACGCTCTCGGCGCGAGCCGAATCGCAGGCGGCGAGCCTCGAGCAGTCGGCGGCCTCGATGCAGCATATTGCGGCCAACGTGCGGCAGACCGCCGATGCGGCGCGTCAGGCCGCCACCAGTGCGGGCCAGGCGCGCGCAATTACCGAAGACAGCGGCCGCGCCGTGGAAGCCATGACGGTGACGATGCAGGGCATTACAGAGGCCTCCCGCAAGATCGGCGAGATCATTCAGGTAATCGAAGGAATTTCCTTCCAGACCAATATTCTCGCGCTCAACGCGGCCGTGGAAGCGGCGCGCGCGGGCGAGCACGGACGCGGTTTCGCCGTGGTGGCGAGCGAGGTGCGCAATCTCGCCGGCCGCGCGGCGATGGCCGCCAAGGAAATCGCGGGTCTGATCGTCGACTCGACGCAGAAGGTTCAGGAAGGCTGCCAGCTCACCGAAACCGCCCGGGGAAAAATGCAGCAGGCGGTTCAGGCCGTGCGCGACGTGAACGTGCTGATCGACGAAATCAATACCGCGAGCGGCGAACAAAGCGCCCGCATCGCCGAGATCAATCAGGCTCTGGATCATATCGAAGCGCTCACGCAACAAGACAGCGCACTCGTGAATCATTTTTCGATTTCGGCGCATACGCTGGGCAGGAATGCGCAGACCGTGATCGAAACGGTGGGTGCGTTCAGGATTTGACTAGCCGAACGGCACTAAAGCGGAGGCGCTGCCTCCGCTCTCACACCAAATAAAAAAACGGCGCGGCAGTGCAATTCGCACCGCCGCGCCGATCAGTCCAGCGCTGTTGCTAAATCCAGCTCAGTGTGCCGCGCTCACCTGCGTAGCCGGTTCCGAATGACGCGCACGCTGCGAAAGCAGGATCGCAAGCGCCGCGAGCACCGCCGGTACGGCGAGCATGGCGAGAATCGCAGCGAATTCCCAGCCGAGACCCAGCAGCGCACCGCCGATGGCCGAGCCGAAGATGCTGCCAAAGCGGCCCATGCCCAACATCCAGCTCACACCCGTTGCACGCGCAACCGTCGGATAACGGCCCGGTGCGTAGGCGTTCAGGCCCGTTTGCGCACCGCTCATGCAGAAGCCCGCGGCAAACACCAGCAGCGCGAGCGACGAGGAAAGCGCCCCCACACCGGCCAGCGCCAGCACGCAGATGCCGCCGCCGACATACGCCGCGCTGATCACGCGCGCCGGGCGCACCTTGTCCATGATCCAGCCCACCAGCACGGCGCCGATCGTGCCGCCGATCTGGAACATGGCCGTGACGTTCGCCGCCACCGTGATGGAGAGGCCCGCGTCCTTGATCAGCGTGGGCAGCCAGCCGGTCAGCAGATAGATGACGAGCAGACCCATGAAATACGTGACCCACAGCGCGATGGTCATCACGCCATAGCCTTCCGAGAACAGCACGCCGATCGGCTTGCGCGTGGGCAGCGGCGGCTCCGTCGAAACGAAGTTCTCGTCGCCTGCGAAGTTCGCGCCGGTCACGCGGTTCAGCGTCGCGGCAATGCGCTTGCTCGTGGCGCCCCGCACGGCGAGCAGACGCGCCGATTCCGGCAGCAGCCAGGCCTGCAGCGGCACGAGTGCGAGCGGAATGGCGCCGCCGAAAATCAGCACCGCGCGCCAGCCGTGGTTCGGCACGAGCCAGCCAGCTGCGAAGCCGATCAACGCCGAGCCGAGGTTGAAGCCCGTGAACATGATCGTGATGAGCAGCGCGCGGCGGCGTTGCGGCGAGTACTCCGAGAGCAGCGTCGTGGAGTTCGGCATGGCCGCGCCAAGACCGATGCCGGTCAGCACGCGCAGCGCCGCCATCGAAACCGGCGACTGCGTGAACGCCGTGAGGATCGTGAACACGCCGAAGAGGAACACGGAGGTGATCAGCACCCACTTGCGGCCAACGCGGTCAGAAGCCGGGCCGGCGGCCAGCGCGCCGATCACGAGGCCGATGGGCGCCGCGCTCATGACGAGACCGAACTCGGGACGCGAAATGCCCCACTCGTGAATGATGGAGGGCGCGACGAAGCCCATGATGGCCACGTCCATGCCATCGGCGGTCACCGCGAGGAAGCACAGCGCCACCAGTAGCCACTGATAGGCCGAAATGTGGCGTTCGTCGATGAACGCCTTGATATCGATTATTTTGCTGCCAGGCATTTCTAGTCTCCTGTCCGTTCTGTGGTCTGCCGCTCGCTCGTGCCCGAGTCGAATATCTACGAACTGCTATCCGTCGGGGGCACGATAGATGGCCAACCCCGCGTCTAAAAGTACGGGTTAACCACATATTGGATACGTCCTTGCCCGTCCGCATGGGCGATTCCCGCACGCTCGCACCCGCGATACCGCCCGGGAAGCCGCGCCGCGTAAAGGCCGTGCGCATTCGGCCCGCGCTTTGCCCGACGCGGGCCGGGGCTGGAATCGAATCCAGCGTGATAAACAAAATCGATGTTCTCCGAAAGGATTCGCAAACGCGCTGGACGATCGTGCGGAATTCAGTTGCCGCTACATCGCCGGGGGCCGCTTCCCTACGCGCCGCTTTTCGAGGCGGCGGCGCCGTTCGAGCCGCTGCCCATGCCCCGCATGTGCCATGCGATTCAGTTATCGCTTCCAAAACAAAACCAGCCCCGAAGGGCTGGCCGGTTCAACGTCGAATCAAACGAGTGTGCCGGAAATTCACCCGTTAAGGCGCGGCAACACCCTGCGTAGTCGGCGTGTACGTCGCATAGAAGCTCGAGCCTGTCCAGGTATGCGTCGGCTGGTTGTACAGCGGTGCGCCCTGCGTCCAGTTCGCACCGAGGTGCCAGTCGCCGGTGCCCGTGAACTGCGCGACGGCCGGGTACGGATAAACCGGGCGGCTGGCCGTCACGTTGTTCGACGAATCGGTCTGGTACGTCATGACCGTATTCGGCGCCGTGCCCTGCTCGGCCCACGCCGTGATCTGCGAGACGAGGTCGATGTTCGGGAAGCCTTCGCCGCCGCCGCAGTGGGCCACGCCGGGCACGAGGTACAGGCGCGCGAAATCGCTCACGTTCGAAGCGCCCATCGTGTTCTGCATCGCTTCGTAGTACTGGATCGTGAAGAGCGGCGAAATGTGTTGATCCGCCCAGCCGTGCCACAGGATCAGCTTGCCGCCCGCCTTCTTGAACGCCGATAGATCGGGGTTCGTCGCGTCCATCAGCGGATGGTTGACCTGCAGGTAGGTCGGGTAGAAGTTCGCATCCGTGTAGCCGAAGGTGTCGATGGTCGGCATGGTGGGCGAGCCCGTGAAGATCAGGTTATAAGCACCCGTCACGATCATGTAGCTGAACAGGCTCTTCACCGATACCGGCGTGGCCGTCGAATTCGTCGTGGGCACTTCCACGCCGACCCAGTTCTCCTCCGAGCCCATCTGCGGGGAGCCGGCCAGCATGCGCTCACCCGTTGTCGCGTCGACCGGTCCGCCATAGATCTTGCTCGCGGTGGCGACTTCGGCTGCGGTCAGACAGTTGCTCGTGTTCGTCGCGCCCTGCGCACACTGGATCGATGCGGGATCGAAATTGCAGGTGCGCGGATCGGCGATCAGACCATCGGGCACACCCGCCTGGCCGCCGCATGCCGCGATGACTGCCTTGTGCAGCACGAGCGCCTTGTCGGCGTACAGAACGGCGTTGCCGGTGCTGTCGCCGGTCGTGCTTTGCGACTCCACGCTCCAGCCGTGATACAGCGAGTTCTGGATCTGGAAGTGCGCAGCCGGCGCGCCCGCAATGATGCCGTTATAGTCGTTCGGATAGCGTTGGGCGGCCATCAGCGCTTCGCGGCCGCCGTCCGAGCAGCCGATGAAGTACGCGTACTTCTGCGTCTGGCCGTAGTACGCCTTGATGAGCTTCTCCGCCGTGAGCGTCGTGATGTGCTGCCCGCGATAGGCGAAATCGGCCTGTTTTTGCGGGTCCGTAGTCCACGTCGTGTCGTTGCCCGAGTGGCCCATGTCGGTCGCCGCCGTCACGAAGCCGCCTTCCTGCACGAGCGGGCACGTGTAGCTGAAGCTGAACGACGACTGCTGGGTCGGGTCGCTCAGGTTGCCGCACAGGCCTCCACAGCCCAGCGCCGCAAAGCGCTGCGTCCACGTGCTCACCGGCAGTGCCACTTCGAACGTATTCGAAGGCGCGAGCGTGCCCTTTACGGTACAGAAGTTGACAGAAGCACCGTTGATGGTCGCCGTGGTCACGCTAGCCGAAGTAATCGCGCTGCCCGCGCCGCCAATATCGGTGATATCGACCGACGCAAGCTTCGAGCAATCCACCACGGGCGCCACGACTGCAAGCGGCGCTTTCGATGCATCGGCGCTACTGCTGCCACTACCGCCACTGCCGCACGCGGCCACGAGCGTGGCCGCCGCGAAGAGCGCGAACAGCGAGAGCAGCGAGGCGGCACGAGCGCGCACGCTCGTGAAAAGCCATCGGGTATGCAGGTTTCTCATGCTTGCCTCCTGGTGTCGTACGTCCTGTTTTTTTTCTGATTCACTTTCACGCCTCCGATTCTGTTTTTTCTGATTAGTAAGCCTAATTACTTTGGATACGTAGACCATGCGACATGAAATGTCCAATCCAATCGCGTTATTGCCCCTTCTATATTGCCCCTTCTATTTCCCTTATTGCCGTCTTGCTCGTGCCCTGCTACGGCCCGTACGCCGCGCTGCCGGCCGGCTCCATGCCGAACGCCCGCTTGGTCGCCTCGGCGCGCGCCGAACCGAGGAACGCGAGGAAATCCGCTGCCGCCTGCCGCTGCTGCGACACCGCACAGATCGCCGCGGAAAAGACCGTGACGAGTTGCGCCCCGGCCGGGAGCGGCCCGATCACTTCCACGCCCGGCACATCCTTTAGCTCGCTCAATTGCTGAAAGCCGATCTCGACCTCACCGGCCGCGATCAGGCTCGCCACCGGCACGCCCGGCCGCGCCATCACGAGGCGCGGCCTGAGCGTTTCGGCCACGCCCCAGCGCTCGACCAGCCGCAACAGATGGTCGCCGCTAGGCCCCGTCGAATAGCCGATGCGCGCCGCGCGCAGCATCGTCTCGCGCAGTGCGTCCTCGGTGCCGATATCCGGGTGCGCCGCGCCGGCGGCGACGGCCGCCGCCATGCCGGAGCGCACGACGTCCATGCGCGCACCGACGAGGTGCCCGCCCGCCGCCAGGCGGTCGATCGCCGCCGAGGCCAGCACGGCGAAATCGAATGCCGCGCCGGCCTGCACGCGGCGCGCGGCTTCCACGCCGCCTATCGCCGCAACGGTCAGCCGCTGCCCCGTTTCACGCTCGTATTGCTCGGCGAGGTCCGCGAGCAGGAGACGCGTCGCCATCGACCCAACCCCCGCCAGTGCGGCGTTGCTTTTCACATCGTCCTTTGTCATTGACTTCCGTTTCAGTCCAGAGTGAGCGAGGCCGCCTTGTCTTGCGCTTCGCTGGTGTCGCATGGACTGCGAGCCGCTACGCGCGCGCTCACAACCCCTTTGCCTTGAGCCGCGCGTCGAGGCGCGGATACACGCGGCGCGCGTTGCCTTCGTAAATCTTGTAGCGATCCGCGGCATCGACATGCGCGGCTTCGATATAGCGCTTCGTGTCGTCGTAGTTGTGGCCCGTTTCCGGGTCGATGCCGCGCACCGCACCGATCATTTCGCTCGCGAACAGAATGTTGTCCACGGGAATCACGCGCGTGAGCAAGTCGATGCCGGGTTGGTGATAGACGCAGGTGTCGAAGAACACGTTATTCAGCAGATGCTCGCTGAACGGCGGTTTCTTCAGCTCCTGCGCGAGACCGCGGAAGCGTCCCCAGTGATAGGGCACCGCGCCGCCGCCGTGCGGAATCACGAAACGCAGCGTGGGGAAATCGCGGAACAGGTCCGACGTCAGGCACTGCACGAACGCAGTCGTGTCCGCGTTCAGGTAGTGCGCGCCCGTGGTGTGGAAGCACGCGTTGCAGCTCGTGCTTACGTGGATCATCGCGGGAATGTCGTATTCGACGAGCTTCTCGTAGATCGGGTACCAGTGGCGATCGGAAAGCGGCGGGCTCGTCCAGTGGCCGCCCGAGGGATCGGGGTTCAGGTTGACCGCTACATTGCCGTACTGCTCCACGCACTTGACGAGTTCCGGCACGCACGTGGCGGGATCGACACCCGGGCTTTGCGGCAGCATCGCGGCCGGCACGAAATGCTCCGGAAAAAGCTCGCTCACGCGGTGGCACAGCTCATTGCAGATCGCGGCCCAGGTGCTCGACACCTCGAAGTCGCCAATGTGATGGGCCATGAAACTCGCGCGCGGGCTGAAAATCGTCAGATCGAGACCGCGCTCGCGCATCAGCTTGAGCTGATTGAGTTCGATCGATTCGCGCAATTCGTCGTCGCTGATCTTCAGCTCCGATACCTTCGGCATCCCGGACGGATGGGCGATGCCCGCTATCTGGCGTTTGCGCCACGCCTCCAGCGCTGCGGGCGCCGTAGTGTAGTGGCCGTGAATGTCGATGATCATTGGGACCTCTGCTGCTGATTCGAAGCGTGGCGCTACGGTACGAATTGGCCCCACCGCGCTAGTAGCCAGGGCTATTACCTAGACTGCGCAAATAATACCGCTGGCGCCAATAAGCGAGTGCGGGAGCCGACGGCGGAAAATACCGGCAACCATGGACGCCGTGGGGTTTGCGCCGCGCCGCCTCGCCCGGATGAGGCGGCGCACCGCCCTGCCGCGCCGGCCAAATGCCGATAAATTAAATTGATGGCTCGATAAACATCTGGTAAGCGATCGATGGAATTCGAAGGGTCCCTGGGGGCGGCCGGTGCGCTGCGGCGAATTCGCTCATAATCGTCAGTTCCTCGGCCTGCCAGCGTACGGATGAACCACCATGCATATCGACCGATTCGAAATTCGCGTTCCCGAAGAGGCACTCGACGACCTGCGCCGGCGTTTGCGCGCCACGCGCTGGGCCAACGCCACGCCCTCGCCGGCGTGGCAACAAGGGGCCGACACTGCGTGGCTGCGCGAGCTCGTCGCGTATTGGGCAGACGAATACGACTGGCGCGGCGCCGAACGCGCGCTGAACCAGTTGCCGCAGTTCATGGCCGAAGTAGGCGGTGCGGGTGGCGCAGGTGGCCAGCGCGTGCACTTCGTGCATCGGCGCGGCGCGGGCCCGAAGCCCTATCCGCTCGTCATCACGCACGGCTGGCCGGGGTCGTTCGTCGAATTCCATGCGCTGCTCGACCGGCTCTGCGACCCCGCCGCATTCGGCGCGGACCCGGCCGAAGCGTTCGACGTCGTCGTCCCGTCGCTGCCGGGCTTTGCCTTTTCACCCGCGCCGGAAGCGCCCGGCACCTCCGCGTTCCAGATCGCAGACGTGTGGGCCGCGCTGATGCGCGGTCTCGGCTACGAGCGTTTCGGTGCGCAGGGCGGCGACCTCGGCGCGGGCGTGTCCATTGCGCTCGCCGCGCGGCACAGCCAGGCCGTCGAGGGCATCCACCTGAACTTCCTGCCCAGCTCCTACGAACCGGCAATCGACGCCGCGCAAGCCCCGCTCACCCCGGCGGAACAGGCCTATCTGCGCGAAAAGACCGACTGGGCGGCGCTGGAGGGCGGCTACGCGCATATGCACAGCACGAAGCCGCAGACGGCGGCAGCGGCGCTCAACGACTCTCCCGCGGGACTGGCCGCGTGGATCGGCGAGAAGTTTCGCGCATGGAGCGACTGCGACGGTGACATCGAGCGCCGGTTCTCGAAGGACAGCTTGCTCACGGATCTTTCACTGTACTGGTTCACCGGCAGCATCGGCACATCCATGCAGATGTACTGGGAGAACCGTCTTCAGCCGTTTCGCTTCGCGGCCGGGCAACGCGTGGCGCCGCCCGTCGCCTTCGCGCGCTTTCCCAAGGAGATCAATCATCCGCCGCGGTCGTGGCTCGGGCGCGTGTTCGATGTCGCGCAATGGACCGACATGCCGCGCGGCGGCCATTTCGCCGCCATGGAAGAGCCCGATCTTCTCGCGGCCGACATTCGCCGCTTCTTTAAACGGTTTCGGGAATGAAGGTCACTGCGCGGCGTTGTCGCCGAACGGATGCGCGGGGGCATCCGTCGCGCGCCACGCGTAACGCCTGAGCAGCGCGGCGTAGCCTTCGATCACGAATCCGCCGCATTTGTGCCGATAGTCGTCGCGCCGCATGCGATAGGCGCGCGCCAGTTGAAACCACGGCAAGCGCGGCAGATCGTGGTGCACGAGATGGTAGTTGTTGTTCAGATACAGAAAGCGCATGACGAGCCCGGCCTCGTTGATGGCGATGCGCGCCTTCGGATGCGACACCGCACGATGCTCGTACAGCGAGCGGACCATCGCGAGCCCGAGCGCGGGCCAGGTGACGGCGGCGAGATACCACCACCACGGCACGCCCGCGTAACGCTGCACCCACGCGAGCAGCACCACGACGGCCGCGCAGTGCGCGAGCCACATCGGCACGTCTCGCCAGTCACCGCTTCGCAGCGCTTTCGCCGCGCCGGCGAGCATGGCGGCCACGCTCATGGGCGGCCCGATCACCACCCGGCCCACGAAACTCTTGCGTGCGTGCCACAGCACGCGATGCCAGCGCGGCAGGCGGGCCCACTGCTCGTGCTGCACGTAGTTCGTTTCGGGGTCGATGCCGGGCACGGTCAACGCTTCGTCGCGATGATGCGCCATATGGCTCTCGCGGTAGACCGCATAGGGAAACCAGACGGCGAGCGGCGGCCAGCCCAGCGCCATGTTCAGCCATGCGAACCGGGTGGGATGACCGTGCAGCAGTTCGTGCTGGAGCGACATGTGCCATGCGCACAGCACGATGAGGCATGGCGTGGCGGCCACGAGCGTGAGCAGACCTGAGCGCACGAAGGCCAGCACCGCAAACCAGCCGCCGTAGATCACGGCAATCAGTAGCCACGTGGGCCATTCCGTGCGGGCCGTGAACCCGGTGGCGAGCGCGGCGACTTCCCGCGCGTGGTCTGCGTCGAAATATTCGGCCATGTTCGCCAGTTCCCGCGATGAAGGATGGTGCCGCTCCATACGGAGAGCAAAGCAACGCAGGTCCTCACCATACCGAACGCGCGGCGCCTCACCAACCAACGAATTGCCATTTGCTTATCTCACCGCGCTGCGCGACGCGCCACCTGCGTGCGGCGTAGAATGCGCCCATGACCCGCTGGATCGCCTCCCTGCCGATGTACAACGTGACGCCGCAACATGCGGCGGCGTGGCGCTCGCTGTTGAGCGACAGTCTGGGCATCGTGGCGCGCTCGTTCGACATAGGCGACGTCACGATCGAGAACACGCCGGAGGGCGAACTCATGCCGCACTGGCGCCGCGAGGACTTGCTGCTCTCGCAGACCTGCGGGTTTCCGTACCGCGTGCTCGGACTCACCAACGAAGTCCGCCTGATCGCGACCCCGATATTCGACGCACCCGGTTGCGAAGGCCCGCGCTATCGAAGCGTGCTTGCCGTTTCATCCCAGGCGTGGGAACGCGGCGCGAAAACGCTCGAAGCGTGCCGCGGCTTGTGCGCCGCATGCAACAGCGCGGATTCGCATAGCGGCATGAACGCGTTGCGCCACGCGGTCGC
This sequence comes from Paraburkholderia nodosa, assembly GCF_001718195.1. GTDB lineage: Bacteria > Pseudomonadota > Gammaproteobacteria > Burkholderiales > Burkholderiaceae > Paraburkholderia > Paraburkholderia nodosa_A. Next base: position 320,511 of record NZ_MCNV01000004.1, on the reverse strand, counting down.
GCCGCTCGCCCGCGAGGGCCGCTTCTTCGCCTCGGTGCTCTGGACAGGCTCGCACGCGGCCACGTTAGATGCGCTGGCAAGCGGCGCCGCCGACGTGGGCGCGATCGACTGCGTCACGTTCGCATTGCTGCACGATTCGCATCCCGAACGGTTCGACGGCGTGCAAACCATCGGCATGACAGCCTCAGCCCCAGGCCTTCCGCTTATCGCCTCACGTGCGCTCGGCGAGGATCAGACGCAGGCGCTGCGAGACGCGCTAGATGCCGCTCATGCAGCCGACGCCGAGCGCGCACGCACGTTGCGCCTGCGCGGATTCGCGCGACTCAGGGGAGAGACGTACGCCGAGATCGAAGCAATCGCGAATGCCGCCGCGCAGCGGGGCTATCCCGAGCTTCGTTGAATGCCTCACGCGATGCGCGCAACAAATGCCGCGCAGCGGTCCTCCGGTTGAGTCAAACGGTCGTGCCGCAGACATAACCGGCTCTCCCCGACACTCGCCCCATAAGCCGAGCCGAACGAAGCCAACCCGGGGATGCGTGCCTCCAGCAACGCGCGGTCTTCGGCCCAGTGCGCACACTGCCCGCACAGTGGGCGCTTCCCGGATTGCGCCGCGCCATTCAAGTTCATTTTCCGAGCGCAAGCCAGTACGGCGCGAACAGGTGCGCCGAAAGCAGATACCCGAGCACCACATTCACGGCCACACCGACCGTGAACGCGACGAGCGGCCTGATGCCCGTTGACGAAAGCGCGGCGAAGCGTGTCGTGAGGCCGATGCTGAGAAAGCAGAACGTGAACGCCCACGTGCGCAACGCGACAATCGGCGCGACGAAGCCTGGCGTTACGGCGCCGCGGTATTCGGCCAGCGTGTAGTGCGAAGCGACCCACGTGACAAACGCCGAAGCAATCACGAACCCGACCACGAACTTGGGAAACCGCGTCCAGATTTCGCGGGCGCGCGTCGTGGTCTGCACTTCGTCACCGGCCTCGCGGTCCCAGCGCGTGGTCGCCACGATCGCCAGCACGAAGGCCCAGATGCCGATCCAGATGTCGCGGCCCACCACCTTCATCAACACGAATGCTTGCAGCGATGCATCGGGCGCACCCGCCACTGCGCCGCTCGCGTGTCGCGCAAAGTCCCCGTAGGCCTGGGCGGCAGCAATGCCCGCCGCGTCCGCGAACTCCGAAGTGCCGATCCACGCCCCAGCCACACCGGTCGGCAGGCCGAACGCACGCGAAAGCGCCGGTAGCGCGAACACCATCACGATCGCCCACACCACGACCAGCGTGATCGCAACCGAAGCCTGCTCGCGCCGCGCGCGCACCGCGCCCGCAATCGCGATCGCGGCCGAAACGCCGCACACCGCACCGCCCACGCCGAGCACTGCGGCGAAGCGTTGGTCGATCTTTAGCGCCCGCGCCGTGCCATAGATCACGAAAAACGTGACGAGCGAAACGATGGTAGCCTGCCCCACGGCAACCGGCCCCGCCCACACAATCAACGTGAGCGGCAGCGTCGCGCCGAGCAGCACGATCCCGACCTTGATGTAGAACTCCACGCGCAGCGCCGGCGCAAGCCAGGCGGGCACAGTGAAAATATTCGACACGATGAGCCCGAGCGCCAGTGCGATGAGCGGCGGCTCAAGGTTGTAGCGCGCGGCCTGCGCCCAGGCGCCGACGATGAAGATGGCCGCCGACACCACGAAGAGGACGAAGAATCCCCGAATGAATTGCGCGACCGGCAAGCCGAGCGCCGCAATGGCCACCGAGAACACGGCCGCAAACCCCACGAAAAGCGCGACATAGGCTCCCGCATGCGCGGCGAGGTTGCGAGCGAGCTCGTCAAAGTCGTTCCAGCGCCCGGGCGCCACGGCAAGGCTCTTGATACTGCCGCCCGAAGCAAACAGCCCATACGCGATCGCAATCACGAACAGCCCGATTGCAACCGCCCACCAGTCTTCCGTCCCGAACGGCCTGCGTTGCGCGGTGACGGTCTCACCCGCGCGCTTGCCACTCTCATCCGCAAGAGTCGTATGGCTCATAGTTAGTTTTCCCCTGTTCAAACCTCGATTGCGGCAATCGCCATGTCGCCGTTAAACAGGCGCTACACATCCCGAAGCACGCGCCCCGCACTCAGTATGGAATGCGCATGTTCGAAACGAAAATGACTTATTCCTCTTTGCTTATGCTGCAATTGCAGCTTCTTCGCGTTCATCCGCATAATCCTCGCTATCGATGTCGTAGCCCGAGGGCTCCCACCGGATCGCGAGCAGCACGAGCAGCGAAGCGAGCGGCGCGATGGCGATCACCCAGAAGACCTTCGTGCCGAGCGCCGCGGCGAGCACGGGAAACAGGAATAGCGACACCGTGGAAGCGGAGCGCACGAGCGTCTGATTGAAACCCACGCCAATGCCGCGCAGCGAGGTCGGATAACTGAGCGATGCATAGGTCATGCAATGCGAACCGGGGCCGAAGCCCTGCCCGAACAGATAGCCGCCCAGCAGCAGAATGGCGACCACAACGAAAAAGGCGCTGCCCGGATGGCCGATCAGCGCAAGACCGATGAGCGAGACGAACTGCAGCGTGTGACCGAGCACGGTCATTTTCCACGCGCCGACGGTGGGCGCGGTACGCACGCCGATCAACCCGCCAACGAAAGCGAACAACAGGTTCAGCGTGAGCGAAGCAACGATGGTCGTGAGCGGACCCTGCTGGAAAAAGCTCGCGATAATCACGGGCAGGCCGAAAATGATCGCGTTGTAACCGAAAGAAGACGCCGCGCCGATCGTTGCGGCAAGAATCGTGCGGCGACGATACGTGGCGTTGAAAAGCACGCCGTAGTTGCGCCATGAAGCGGCACGCGGCGCTCGCGTGGGCGCTTCGCCGCGCTCGACCACGGCATCCACGCCATACGAGCGCTTGAGAATGCGCGCCGCGCCTTCCAGATCGCCCTGATTCGCGGCCCACACGGGCGACTCGCTGATATAGCGGCTACGCACGGCAATGATGACGAGCGCCGGCACCGCGCCGAACGCGAGCGTGATACGCCAGAGCCAGCCGAGCTGATGCTCGGGCAGGATCGCATAGAGGCCGAGAATGAGCAGATAGCAGGTGCTCGTGGCCGCGTACCACGCGGGGCACCACGCCGCCACGCTGGCCGCCTTGTTGCCCTTGCCCGCCACGCGCGAGAACTCGGCGAGAAACGCCATGGCGACCGGCAGATCGAGCCCCACCCCGAAGCCCATGAGAAAGCGTGCGCCGCCCAGCACCCAGGCGTTGGGCGCGAGCCCGGCCGCGATTGCGGCCACCACGAAGAACAGCATGTCGGCCATGAATACGCGGTAGCGCCCGATGCGGTCCGTGAGATAGCCGCCGAAACGAAGCCGACTTGCACTGGCGATAGCGAGAATTCGCGCGCGATATCCTTGATGCCATAGGCGAGCGAGGTGAGATCGTAGGCATCGAGAAACACACCGCCCAGTGCGATCGCGATCACGATACGCGCGTTGCTGCCCTGCGCTGCGCCGGCGTTGACGATACGGGAGACGTCCTGAGCGGAGCGGATCACGGCATGTTGCGGGGCTTGCGCTTGCCCGGTGGCTTCGACGAGTTCCGAAGCGGGAACGGCGAGAGTGGACATGGAACGAGACTCGCGTGAGGAATGGAATCGCTGCATCCTAGCCACGTCGCTGCGTGCCGCAAAACGACGAATATAGCTAAGCAATCCTCCCAAAATTGGTTGTCCGCTTGCCGCGCGCTCTCTAGCATCGCCCTATCCACAACTCTTCGAATAATGGATTCTATGAAGAAAAGAACCTTGCTGGGCGCGATGCTGGCTTCGCTCGCGCTGGGCGTAAGTATTGGGGGCGCGACGCTCGCGCACGCGGCAGACCAGACGTTGCGCGTTGGCATCATGTCGGGTGAAGACGAGGACGTATGGCGCGTGGTGGCCGCCAACGCCGCGAAGCGCGGCCTCACGATCAAGGTGACCACGTTCTCCGAATACACGCAGCCCAACGAAGCGCTTTCCAGCCACGACCTCGACGCCAATTCGTTCCAGCACAAGCCGTATCTGGACGCGCAGATCAAGGCGCGCGGCTACAAGATCGTGCCGGTCGGCTTTACCTACGTGCAGCCTATCGGGCTGTATTCGCGCAAGGTGAAGTCAGTGGCAGACCTGCCGCAGGGCGCGACCATTGGCGTGCCGAACGATCCGAGCAACGAAGGCCGCTCGCTGCTGCTGCTCCAGGCACAGGGACTCATTACGTTGCGCGAGGACGTCGGCCTGCTGCCGACCGCACGCGACATCGCGAAGAACCCGAAGAATATCCATATCAAGGAACTTGATTCGGGTATCGTCGGGCGCGCGATTGGCGATCTGGATGCGGCCGTTGTCAATACAGACTGGGCCGTCAAATCCGGCATCAAGATTCCGCAGGAGCGGATTGCTCAGGAGAAGGTGACTGGCAATCCTTATCGCAACTTCATTGCCGTGAATGAGAAGGACGCTAACGCGGGTTGGGTGCGTGCGCTTGTGGAGAGCTATCAGCAGCCTAATGTGGCGTCGGAGATTATTGCTGTGTATCACGGGGCTACGTTGCCTGCCTGGCAGGGGGCGCCGCAGCAGTAAGGGAGTGGGTGGGGTTTGCCGCGGGGCGCCGTGATGCTTTTTATTCGCGGCTCCCCGGCGCTTTGGCCTCTCCCATTAAATCCCATTCAAACCACTTCAGTCCCCCACCGATACCCCGCCCCAGCATGCCGCTGCGGCAAGGTAGCCTCCCCCCCAAACAACTTCTCCCGCAACGTCCCCGGCGCATACGCCGTCTTATACCGCCCACGCGCCTGCAACTCCGGCACGACGAGATCCACGAAATCCTCGTAGCTCTCGGGCACGACAGTGCGGCTCAGGTTGAACCCATCCACATCCGCCTCGTCAATCCACGCCTGCAGTTCATCCGCCACCTGCGAAGCGCTGCCGACAATCGCCGGATAGCGCCCACCCAGCTCGAACATCTCCAGCAGCTTGCGCCGCGTCCAGCCGTGTTGCTTCGCCGTCCGCGTGGCGGATTCGATCGCATTGCCCGGCGCATAATCCACGGGCGCGTCCAGATCGTATTGCGAATAATCGACACCCGTGCTCGACGCGAAATGCGCCAACCCCGCTTCACGGCTCGCATATTGCCGGTAGTCGGCATACTTCTCGCGCGCTTCGCGCTCAGTGGAGCCCGGCACCACCGCCACGCCGACGAAGACCTTCACATCGTCGGGCCGGCGCCCCGCTTGCACCAATTGTTCGCGCAACGCGCGCACTGTCTCGCGCGCGGCGGCGCGGCTTGGCGGCGAAATGAACACGCATTCCGCGTGACGCGCCGCAAAGCGCTGCCCGCGCCCCGAACTGCCCGCCTGGAACAGCACCGGCGTGCGCTGCGGCGAAGGTTCCGCCAGGTGATAACCGTCCACGCGGTAGTAACGTCCCGCATGCTCCACGCGATGCAGCTTCGCGGGATCGGCGAAAACACGCGCGGCCTTGTCGCGCCGCACGGCGTCCGCTTCCCAGCTGCCCTCCCAGAGTTTGTAGAGGACTTCCAGGTATTCGTCCGCCCGGTCGTAGCGCTCGTCGTGCGGCAGTTGCTGCTCGAGTCCCATGGCGCGCGCCGCGCTGTCCAGATAGCCCGTCACGATGTTCCAGCCGATGCGGCCCTGCGTGAGGTGATCGAGCGTCGAAAAGCGCCGCGCCAGCAAATAAGGCTGCTCGTATGTGAGGTTCACCGTCACGCCAAAGCCGAGATGCTCGGTCACGGCGGCCATGGCCGGCACGACGAGCGTGGGGTCGTTCACCGGCAACTGGATCGACTCGCGCAGCGTCACGTCCACGTTGCGCTGATAGACGTCGTAGACACCCACGATATCGGCGAGAAAAAGCCCGTCGAAGAGCCCGCGCTCCAGCGTACGCGCGAGATTCGTCCAGTACGCGAGCGTGCGGTAGTCGGTCGAGCGGTCGCGCGGGTGCGTCCACAGCCCGTGATTGATGTGTCCCACGCAATTCATGTTGAACGCGTTGAGCAAAATGGGTTTGTTCGTTTTCGCCATCGTAAGGCTCGCTCCTGCGGCATCGAAGGTCCAAACGCCCATTGGAACAGCCTGCGTCCCGATCCCCTACCAGTTAATTCGCAATTGCATATCAGCTTTGCGGATGTGGGCGCGGCCTACGCTTTCACGGCGTCCTGCGCTTCTATCTGCGCTTCGGCCTGCGGTTCCCGCTTGAGCGCGAAAAGCGAAGCGGCAACGATCAGCATGCCGCCGATCCACGCGGCCAAAGTAAGCCGCTCGCCAAGCCACACGCATGCAAAGAGCGCGCCGAAGACCGGCTCGCTGCCCATGAGCAACGCCACGCGCGTGGGGCTGCTGCGGCTCACGGCGTAGTTCTGCACAAAGAAGGCGAACAGCGTGCAGCCCGCCACGAGATAGATCACGCTGCCCCAGAACACGCCGTGCCCCTGCCAGGGCGGCAACGGCCGCCACTGTTCGGGCGCAACAGTCAACGCGAGCGCGGCGCAGCCGATCGAAACGACGGCGGACTGGACCGCCGTCACCGTGAGCGGCGGCACGGCACCCGACTTCATCACGCGCTTGACCGCGCAGGTCGTCAATGCGCGCAGCAGCGCGGCCAGCACGACCAGCAGATCGCCGGGGCTCGCCGCCACATGGCCGCCCGTCAGGAGCAGCGCGCCAAACAGCGACACGCCAGCCGCCGCCCATTCCACCGGCCGCGGCGCGCGCTTGAGCCACGCCCACTCCACGAGCGGCGTGAGGACCACGCACAGGCTGATGAGAAACGCGGCGTTCGAGGCGTTCGTGAGCGACACGCCAAACGTCTCGGCCAGAAAGATGCCGAGCAGCAGGAGTCCTGCGCCGATCACGCCGATCTGCTCGCGCCACGTCACATGACGCAGACCGCGTAACGCGGGCGACAGCAGCACGAAGGTGATGCCAAAGCGCAGCGCGAGCAGACCCAGCACCGGATAGACAAGCAGCGCATCTTTCACCACGCCATAGCTCGTGCCCCAGATAAGCGCGACAGCAACAAGCAATAGATCGACGGTGCGGGACGAACGGGTCAGGGCATTCATGGGGAACGAGCGTGCAGATTGGCCGGGAACGGGCACATTGTCCGGCAATGACTCCCCGGCGATAATCCACTTCGACGGAACATCATTTATGCTCTGGATGCACAGATGACTTAACCCTGACTGCCATGAATCCCGCTGACCTCCTGCCCCTGCTCCCCGATCTGGCCACCTTCGCCCGCGTGGTCGACGCCGGTAATTTCTCGGTCGCGGCCCGCCAGCTCGGCAGCACGCCTTCCACGGTGAGCCGCCAGATGCAGCGGCTCGAACGCGCGCTCGGCACGCGCCTGCTGGAGCGCTCCACGCGCAGCCTGCGGCTCACGGAATCCGGCGCCGAAGTCTACCGTCACTGTACGGACATGGTCGAAGCCGCCGCCAGCGCGGCGCAAGCCGCCAGCCGCCTCACCGACCGCCCGCATGGCCGCGTCAGCATCAGCGCGCCGATTTCGTTTGCGCAAAGCGTCATTCATCCGCTGATTTCCGGCTTCCTGCGCGCGTATGAGGAGGTCGCGGTGCAGCTCATCTTTACCGACCGCGACGTCGATCCGGTACGAGACAGCGTCGACATCGTGATTCGCCCGACGCCCACACCGCCGCCGGGGCTCGCGGCGCGCCGGCTCGGCACGCTGCAGTGGATGCCGTGCGCTTCCATCGGCTATCTGCGCGCGCACGGCACGCCGAAGCACCCGAAGGACCTCGCCCGCCACGACTGCCTCTATCTCGGCGAAACGCCCGACGACAACCGCTGGACCTTCCGGCGCGGCACACAGACGCATACCGTCGAGGTGAAGGGCCGCTATATCGCCAACGACGTGGGCGCGCGGCGCGATGCGGCACTCGCGGACTGGGGCATTGCGAGCCTGCCCGAATTCGCCGCGGCGGATGCTCTGCGCGACGGTCTGCTCGTTCGTGTGCTACCTGAGTGGTCGCTGGAGCCGCGCGCTTACAGCGGACCGGTGTGGATGCTCTATCCGCCCAACCGGTTTTTACCGCCGAAGGTGCGCGTGTTGATCGACTGGCTCGCGCAGCACATGCCCGGTTGACCGGCGGCCCGCGCGCCGCCGCCCGTGAGACGATCGGGCATGAACTTGAGCAGCGCCGACATTCACCCGCGTGTGTGGACCTCCTAGACTGGGTCATGGAAACGAATGCATGAACCCCTCGAGGAAACACGATGCAAACACTGCGAACGGATGTCGCCATCATCGGCGCCGGCACGGCCGGACTCTCCGCTTACCGCGCCGCGAAGGCGGAAGGTGCAAGCGCGATCATCATTGAAGGCGGCGCTTACGGCACGACGTGCGCGCGCGTGGGCTGTATGCCCTCGAAGCTGCTGATCGCGGCGGCCGAGGCGGCGCACGCGGTAACGATGGCGCCGCGTTTCGGCGTGAATCCGCTCGGTATGGAGATCGACGGCCGGGCTGTGATGGAGCGCGTGCGCACCGAGCGGGACCGGTTCGTTGGGTTCGTCGTTGACAGCACGCTCGCCCTGCCCGAAGCGGACCGCCTGGTCGGGCACGCCCGCTTCATCGACGACAGGCTCCTCCAGGTTGGCGAGCATATACAGGTGCGCGCAAAGAGCGTCGTGATCGCCACGGGCTCGACGCCCACGGTCCCCGAGTCGCTCGCCGGACTAGGCGAGCGGCTGATCGTCAACGACGACGTGTTCGCGTGGGAGGACTTGCCGCGCAGCGTGGCGGTGGTCGGTGCGGGCGTAATCGGTCTGGAACTCGGCCAGGCGCTTGCGCGGCTCGGCGTGCGCGTGACGTTGTACGGCGGCTCGCACGGCAGCGTGGGACCGCTCACGGACCCGCGTCTGATCAGCGAAGCACACCGCGTGTTCGGCGCAGAAATGCAGTTCGAGACGCAGGGACGTGTGGTATCGGCTACGCGCAGCGACGCGGGCGTGACGCTGCGCTATGCCCGTGCGGATGGCACGCAGTCCGAAGCAACGTTTGATTACGTCCTGGCAGCAACGGGCCGGAACCCCAACGTGGCGAAGCTGGGCCTCGCAAACACCTCGCTCGAACTCGACGCGCACGGCGTGCCGCGTTTCGACGCGGCTACGCTGCAGATCGGCACCGCGCCGGTGTTTTTGGCCGGCGACGCGAACGACGTGCTGCCGCTGCTGCACGAAGCCGCCGACGAGGGCCGCGCCGCGGGCCGCAATGCGGCTCGCTTTCCCGAAGTCGAACCCGTTGCGCGCCGCGCACCGCTTGCAGTCGTGTTTTCCGATCCGCAGATCGCCATGGTTGGCAAGTCACATCGGGAACTGGTGGAAGGCCGCTTCGTGACGGGCGCCGTGAGCTTCGAAGATCAGGGGCGCAGCCGCGTGATGCTCAAGAACCACGGCTTGGGCCACGTGTACGTGGAGCGTGCGACGCGGCGCTTCGTGGGTGCGGAATGGCTCGGGCCGGCAGCGGAACATATCGGGCACCTGCTCGCGTGGAGCGTGCAGATGGGATTGAGCGTGGACGACATGCTGGCGATGCCGTTCTATCACCCGGTGGTCGAAGAAGGCTTGCGCACAGCATTGCGAGACGCTGCCTCGCAGCTGAATCACAAGGGCTGAGCGAATCTCGCGTGGCTAACCATTTCAATTCGCAACGGCACACACGCTGACAATGAAAGCACTCGTCCTCAGCCAATACGATGGTCCGCTCGAACTGACCACGCTCGATCGACCGGAACCGCAAACGGGCCAGGTGCTCGTGCGCGTTCATGCTGCGGGCCTCAATCCGCTCGACGTCAAGATTCGTGCGGGGAAGGCCGATCATGCGAAGCATCCGCTGCCGCTCGTGCCCGGCATCGACATGGCAGGCGTGGTGGAAGCGGCCGGCGCGGGCGTCACGCGTTTCGCGCCCGGCGACGAGGTGTACGGCATGACGGGCGGCGTGGGCGGCATCCAAGGTTCGCTGGCCGAGTACGCTGCCGTCGACGCGGACCTCCTCGCGCGCAAGCCCGCGAATCTTTCGATGCGCGAAGCCGCCGCGTTGCCGCTTGCGTTCATCACGTCGTGGTCGGGCATCGTCGATCGCGCACACCTGGCGGTGGGTCAGAGCGTGCTGGTTCAGGGCGGCGCGGGTGGCGTCGGCCACGTGGCCGTGCAGATTGCGCGCGCGCTTGATGCGACTGTCTTCGCGACGGGGAGCACGCGCAATGCCGATGTGATTTCGCAACTGGGTGCGACGCCTATCGATTACGGCGCGCTGAGCGTCGAGCAGTACGTTCAAGCTCATACGGCAGGTGCCGGGTTTGATCTCGTGGTGGACACGGTGGGTGGCAAGACGCTCGATGCTTCGTTTGCCGCGGTCAAGCATTTTGGGCACGTGGTGAGCGCGCTTGGGTGGGGCACGCATGCGCTCGCGCCGCTGTCGTTTCGTGAGGCGACTTATTCGGGGGTGTTTACGCTTTATCCCCTTTTGAGTGGGAAGAACCGTGGGCATCACGGTGAGATGCTTGGTGAGGCTACGCGGCTTGTCGAGGCGGGGCAGCTTAAGCCGCGGGTGGATTCGCGGCGCTTCTCGCTGAACGACACCGAGCGGGCTTATGAGGCTGTCGCCGACGGGAGTGCGGCTAGCAAGGTTGTGGTTGAGATTGGTTGAGGGTAGGTTGTGCTGCGTCGCGGCGCTATACATCCGGCGACCTTGATCGCATATGGATTTTAAAGACTGCTTCGACTCATAGAACTAAGCGGTTGCTGAGTGGCCTTATTTAACGGCTTTTGCTGAAAGGTAACAGCTTTGCTCAAAGCGAGAAACGTGGAGCCGCTCGATAGCTGCCTTGGCGACGCCATGGAAATCGTTCAGAATGTCGACGACCGAATGAGAGATTACATCTACGTGGACCGCTCGGAATACACCCCGCCAGCATTTGCCGAGAGATTAAGCGAACGCATGGTCGCAATATAGCCCACCGATCGAGCAAATCGAAGAACTGCCCGACAATTTCATGGGATTGGACGACGTACTGGCGTTCGCCGGTGCTGCCCGCCCCGTATCTCGAACGGTAAATCGCTACCGCAAGGAAATGACTTCATAACTCGGTAGCGCGTGCCCCGGATAAAGCTTCCAGTCCTTACGTATCTCACGAACGTGGGACTGCACCGGTGGTGTGCGGTCACCCCACATGCTGCATCCCCTCCGCCGGATAATGTCTGGGAAAACAGAAAATGCTCGCTCCTTTGCTTGCTGCATTCTACGAAACGGTTCGACAGGGCAGCGTCACGGCTGCCGCGCGACGGTTGGGGATAAGTCAGCCTACCGTCACAGCGCGCATCCAGCAGCTCGAGCTACGGTACAGCGTGCAACTCTTTCACCGGCGCGGCAGCCGCCTTGACGTGACGAAGACCGGCGCGGCGCTCATGCCGTTCATTGACCGGATGACGCAGGCGGAGAGCGACATCGACTTCGTACTGCGCAACGAGTGCGAGTTGTTCGCGGGCAGCTTCCGGCTCGGGACCACCGGCCCCTACTACGTCCTGCCGACCATCGCCGCATTTCGTCGCCGCTATCCTCACGTCCAGATCGGCATCGAGATCGGCAACTCACAAGCCGTGCTCGACGCGCTCGCGGAGCATCGCGTCGATATCGCGGTCTCATCCCATTACGTGGACGACGCGAGCCTCGAGTTGCATCGCATCGCGAGTGATCGGCTCGTACTCGTCGTCGAACCTCGCCATCCGCTTGCGGGGCAGCGCAACGTCGACTTGAACGTGCTCGCGGCCGAAACGCTGCTGCTGCGCGAACAGGGCTCGTGCACGCGCGCCGCAACGGAGGCCGCGCTTGGGCAGCGCCGCGTGGAGCCTCGCGCGCTCATCGAGATCGGCAGCCGCGAAGCGATCTGTGAAGCGATCCGCCTCGGCCTCGGCTGCGCCCTGATGCCCGCGGGCGAGGTGCCCCTTGGCTCAGCGCTCGTTTCCGTGTCCATCGAGCCGGAATGCCCTGCCGTATACGAATATCTTTACCACCTGCGCAGCCGTTCGGGCGCGCGTCTCATCACCACATTCATGGCGACGTTGGCCGAGACGATCGGCCTCCCCATAAAAAAAACCGATACGTGTATCGGGGATCTTTCGCAGAACGCAATATAGGCGTCTTGCCTGCTGCCTAATATCGCCCTCAATCGCTGGATACACCGGCGAATCTTTGCAGGGGGATAACCATGACAAGACAGGCATTCGTATACGCCGCATGTGGTCTCGCACTCGTCACCGCGCTCGGCGGTTGCGGTGGGGGCACGCAATCGGCGGCAAACCGGACCTTCTCAGGCGACGCGGCGATCGGATCATCGGGCACAGCCAGCAGCACTCTCAACAAGATGCTCGTGATCGAGCTCGACGGCGTAACCTATAGCGCCCTCACTGCAGGCATCGCGGGCGGCACTCTGCCGAACCTCGCGAAGCTGAACATTGCGCCTGCCTATAGTGGCGGCGTGAACAGCACGCTCAGCCAGCAACCGAATCTCGATATGCCCGGCTGGGCCACGATCGTGACCGGCTCCTGGGCCGACCGCCATCAGATCGAATCCGACGCGCCAAAACAGGCGCTGCACGCGCCTACCGTATTCTCGATATTGAAGTCCGCGGGTGCGGGCAAGTTGGGTGTAGCTCTCGATTCGCCCGGTTTCGCCTCGATCCTGACGCCCGACCAGAACGCCGGCTACATCGACACCGTGGTCAACTGCGCCTCAGTCGACAGCTGCGTGACGACTCAAGGCAAGAGCATGATCGACAACGGCTACTCGCTCGTCGTCGCCCAGTATCACTCCGCCGAAGACGCCGCTCTCAACTGGGGCCTCAACTCGTCGAATTATTCAGCCACGCTCGCGCAACTCGACAGTGCCGTCGGCACGCTCGTCGGCGACGTGTCGCAACGCAGCGGGGAGAATTGGCTCGTGCTCGTGACAACCAGCCACGGCCTCAATGCCGCGGGTGGCACCGACGCCCTCCCCCTCGCGCCGGAGTCGACGAGCTTCATCGGCATCAACCAGCAACCCAACGGGCGCCTCACCAATCCGGCCGCCCCCACCTCGCTCGCGGACCTATATACCCGCGCCAGCATTGCAGACATCACGCCCACGCTGCTCGCCTATTGGGGTGCGCTGCCGAGCGCGGTGACGTATGCACTCGATGGCGGCGAACTGGTCGGCCAGCAGCCGGTGTCGCAGCTCATCGGTGTCACCGGCAGCGACAATGCGAGTACGGTGCTCAGTTGGACCCCGCCTTCGAGCGGCGCGATCTCGGTGCTACGCAACGGCCAGCAGATCGCCACGCTCCCTGCAGGCACGACGACGTACACAGACAGCCAGCTCGGCGTCAGCACGACCGGCGCCTATACGTTCAACTACGTGGTGGCCGCGGGCAATGCGCCGCTCGCGTCGCTGATCCAGATCGAGTATGTGGCACCCCCTCCGCCCCCGCCCCCGCCGCCCGCTCTCGCGACGACGCTGACCAACGGCCTCTCGACATACTATGCATTCGGCGCGCTGCCAGCCGCCGACAAGATGGCGGCCAGCACGCTCGGCCCCTGGGCGGCGGATGCGAACGGCGGCTCGCTTACGCCAGATCCGTTTGGCGGCCAGGGTCTCAAGGTGGATACGAACGTTGTCGACACGAATGGGTACGACGGCTACAAGCTCGTGCAGAACAACGACGTGACGAAACAGCCGCAGTTCACAATGGGCTTCTGGGTCATGACGTCTTGCCAGAATCTCACGGGCAACGGCACGCCAATCTTCTCGAACAAAAACTACTACTCGGGGGGCAACCCCGGTATCACGATCGCGCTGTTCCCGGGTTCGGGCACGAGTTGTAACGTGCGCTTCAATATCGGCGACGGGACAACGCGCAACGACATGAACGCTGCGACCATCACCGCGAACAAGTGGGCCTACGTAGCATTCGCAATCGACACGGTCGGCAAGACCATGACGGGCTACGTGTTTGATCCCGTGCTCGGCGAAGAGAAGTACATGGCCTCGGTCACGGTGACCGCGTCGAAGCTGCCGGGCCTCGGCGCTTTCGGCCTCAACGAGGACGGCACAGGCCAGTACTACATGAACGCGTGCAAGGACACCCCGCCCTACACGCCTGGCAAGTGCGCGGCTACGCCCCCGGATGTGCAGTCGTTCAGCGACCTCGCGCTCTGGAACCGCACCGTCACTGAGGCTGAACTGAAGACGGTCTTCGCTTCGGGCAAGCCGCTCTCCACCCTTCTCCCGTAAGAGACTCCTCGATGAATGCGAATAGCTTTCCCGCAATGCACGGCGCACAGCACCTGCACCGCAGCGCAGGTGCGCTGCTCACCGGGCTGCTGTGCACGCTGCTCGCGGCCTGCGGCCCCGGTTCGAACGGCGGGTCTTCCGCGCGAGCGGCTGCGGCTGCGGGTGCGGGTGGCGCAAGCGCGCCGGTCGCGATCGTGGCGGCGCCCGCCTCGGGCAGCTACGCGGCCCTTGGCGTGGCCGCCTCGCAGCCGCTGCTCAACACGCAGTTGAACTGCGCGCCATGAACGTCACGCGAACCGCGCGCAAGGCGTGCCCAGCGCAGGCCCGACGCACGGTTCGCGCTGCACGCAAAGCGCCTGTGCGTGCCCCTCGGTTCGGCCCTCGTAGCGCGCGGCTGCGCGCGAAAACAACGTAGAAGAAAACCCACCACATCATGACTTCATTGGATCGCCGTCAATTCCTGCGCGCCGCGGCGGCCGGCGCGACGTTCAGCGTGTTCCCGCCCGCCATCCGGCGCGCGCTCGCCATTCCCGCGAATAACACGACCGGCACGATCAACGACGTGCAGCACGTCGTGATCTTCATGCAGGAGAACCGCTCTTTCGATCATTATTTCGGCACGCTACCTGGCGTGCGCGGCTTCGCCGACCGCTTCACGATCCCACAGCCGGGCGGCTCCACTGTCTGGCAGCAGAACGACGGCAGCCGCACCGTGCTACCGTTCTATCTGGACAGCACCAAAGGCAATGCGCTGCTTGCGGGTGGCGCGCATTCGTGGACCGACACGCACAGCGCCTGGGATAACGGCCGCATGACGCAATGGCCGAAATCGAAGGGCGACGTATCGATGGGCTATCTGCAGTCCGCCGACCTCCCCTTTCACTTCGCCCTCGCGAACGCCTTCACGATCTGCGACGCGTACCACTGCTCGCTGCACGGCGGCACCAACTCGAACCGCATCTTCATGTGGACCGGCACGAACGGTCCCACCGGCTCTAACTATGCGGTCGTCAACAACAATGGATGGGACGGCCTCGGCCCGTCGGCGACGGGCCTGACCTGGACCACCTACGCTGAGCGTCTGCAAGCCGCGGGGGTGAGCTGGAAGGTCTACGAGAACCAGCCCGATAACTATGGTGACAACCCGCTCGCTGGCTTCGCAGCGTTTCGCAAGGTCAACGAAACCATTTCCGGTTCGCCGAACGCACCCTACACACCGGCAATGGAGGCGCTTTCGCCGCTCTATAAAGGCATCGGCAACACGATGCCCGATGGCGGATTCCTGCAGGGCCTCGCCAACGACATCGCTGCGGGACAAATGCCGCAGGTGAGTTGGATCGTTTCGCCGGGGGCGTATAGCGAGCACCCTGGATCGTCTACCCCAGGCCAGGGCGCTTACTACCTCCAGTTACTGCTCGACACGCTCACGGCAAATCCCGATGTCTGGAGCAAGACCGTGCTCTTCGTGAACTACGACGAGAACGACTGCTTCTTCGACCATATGCCTGCGCCCAACCCGCCTTCCCCGAATGGCAACGGCACTTATGCCGGCAAGTCGACGGTCACGACGCAATACGAATATTTCACCCTTCCCAATCCGCCGGGCGACTCTTCACCGCTCGCACCGGACGGCCAGCCATACGGACCCGGCCCGCGGGTGCCGATGTTCGTCGTGTCGCCGTGGAGCACGGGCGGCTTCGTCAACTCTCAGGTCTTCGACCATACCTCGGTGCTGCGCTTCCTCGAACAGCGATTCGGCGTGCGCGAAACGAACATCAGCCCGTGGCGTCGCGCAGTATTCGGCGACCTGACCTCCTGCTTCAACTTCAGTAATCCAAACGATACGGCCGTCGCGCCGCTCCCCGCACCGACCAAATCCGCCGCCGATGCCCAGAGTGCGCAGCAAAGCGCGCTCGGCGCGGTGCCGGTGCCTTCGGTCGCGAGCCAGACGATGCCAAAGCAGTCGCTAATGGCGCGTCCGTCGCGTGCCCTGCCGTATCAGCTGCACACCAGCGCCAATGTCGACACGAAGAACGGCAACGTGTGGCTCATCTTCAGCAACACTGGCAGCGCGGGCGCTGTCTTTCACGTCTACGACAAGCTGCATCTCGACAAACCACCTCACCGCTACACGGTGGAAGCCGGCAAGGAGCTTTCGGATGTCTGGACGCCAGCCGCTGCGGATGCGGGCGCCTATGATCTTTGGGTGCTCGGCCCGAACGGCCTGCACCGCCAGTTCACCGGCAACGTTACCAAAGCGAAAAGCGGGCCCAATCCTGAGGTTCGCGTATGCTATGACACGGGCAACAACGCCGTTTATCTGACCATCATGAACACAGGCAGCGTCGCCACCAATACGACTGTCACATCGAACGCGTACCGGAGCGATGGTCCGTGGACCTACGCGGTTCCGCCAGGCATGCAGGTCGAGCCGTACTGGTCGGTGACGTCATCGAATGGCTGGTATGACTTCACGCTCGCCGCCGAGAACGGCGTAACCCGCCGATTTGCAGGGCGGGTCGAAACGGGGGCGGACAGTGTCAGCGATCCCGCAATGGGGAGCTAAATGTGCCGCGCGGTTCGTGCAGAGGCGGGCCGCTGCGCATAGCGCGGCCGTTCGAGCGAGCCCGGCACCCACGACATACGATGGATTCGCTATTCTTCTGTGCTGTATCTGGCGCGTCAAAACGGCGTGTCGCCTTCGATAGTGGTGCGATAGAGCTTACGGCGCAGATGATCGGGCGTGCCCGCCGCGAGGTGCATGAGCGAGCGGTTGTCCCAGAACACGAGATCGTGCTCGCGCCATTCGTGCCGGTAGCAATGCTCCGCACGCACGCTGTGTGCGAACAGCGCGTCGAGTAGCGCGCGGCTTTCGTCTTCCGGTAGATCGACGATGCGCGTCGTGAAGTGCTCGCTCACGAACAGCGCCTTGCGGCCCGTTTCCGGGTGCGTACGCACGACGGGATGGACAACGGGCTTGACCTGCGCGATCTGTTCCGCTGTCAGGTTCGGCCGCCACGGGCTGCGCGCCTGGAGTTCCGCATAGCGCGCGAGATAGGTATGCTCGGCGCGCCGCCCCTCGACGGCGCTGCGCAAATGCGCAGGCAGCGTGTCCCATGCGAGATGCATGTTGGCGAACAGCGTGTCGCCGCCCTCTGCCGGCAGCTCCTGTGCATGCAGCAGCGAGCCGAGGCTCGGCTTCTCCTTGTACGAAAGATCGGAATGCCAGAAGTGTCCCGCGTCGCCAAGGCCGATGGGCTTGCCGTTCTCCACGATGTTCGAGACGATCAGCACCTCCGGGTGGCCCGCCAGCGCGAACTGATGCAGCACGTGGATCTGCAACGGCCCGAAGCGGCGGCTGAATTCGACCTGCTGCTCCGGCGTGATGCGTTGGTCGCGAAACACCAACACATGGTGATCGAGGTGCGCGCGATGAATGCGCGCGAAATCTTCGCGCGACAGCGGCTCTGCGAGATCGAGGCCGACCACTTCCGCGCCGAGCGGTGCACTCAAGGGAAGAATGTCGAAGCGGTGGGACGCGTTCGACGCCGCAGAAGCGGTAAATGTCGCGGTGGTAGTCACGCAGCATGCCTTTCAGGTAAGCAACAGCTTCAATCTACGTGATCCGGCCACCGGCTGACAACGAAGCAAATCCGATACGTTAATCCGTTCGAGTCATAAAGGCGCTGTTAAGACATACGGCTGCACAAGTCGCAGACCGGCGCTCAGGGCCCGAATACTTATGTCCAAATCTGGCCAGAATCCGCTACGCGCTCGAAGTCACCTTGCCGATGTCGCTGATGTCGGTCGTGGCGCAGCTTCTGCCGCGCGTCAGGCGTCTGTTCGATCTGGACTCGCGCCCCGATCGGATCGATCCGCAAGAAGACGACTGCCTGACTGGTCTCTTCTTCGTGGGCAAAAAGCACCTTCCGCAGATGTCGCTCACGCGCATTGGAACCGCAGCGCCGGCGCTCGCACTTTACGCACAGCGGCAAATCACGCAGTTCTCTGCCGGCGAAAGACAGGACTTCGGACTTCCGATCGCATTGCCTGGAACGAAACTAAAACGGACCGCAACGTAGCCGCGCCGGAAGCGGTCCGCTCTCATACTTACTGACCGCCCCCGTACATATCGAGCAGCATCAGCGTCACGCCGTTGGTCCAGCCAAAGCCGTCCTGCAACGGGTATTCGCCGCCCCCGCCGCCGCCTTCACCTGCGCCCTCGACGATATATTTCTCGACGAGCTTTTGCTGCGTGTTATAGACGTTCTCGACGTCGGCAAGAAAACGCGTGCCGACTGGCTGCGCGAGATCGCTGCGCCCGTATTGCTTGAGGCCCTGGATGGCGATCCAGTGCAGCGGCGCCCAGCCGTTCGGCGCATCCCATTGCTGGCCGGTGTTGTAGGTCGACGTGGCGAGGCCGCCCTGCTGGAGCAGCACGTTCTGCATCGTCTGCGCCGTCTTCTTCGCGCGCTCGGGCCACGCCACCCCTGCCATCAGCGGATACATCATCGCCGGTGTCTGGTTGTCGCGCGATTTGCCGAGTTGCCAGTCGTAGTCGCCGTAGTAGCCCTTGTTGTTCCAGAGGTACCGGTTGATGCCTTCGGCGCGGCGCGCGGCGTAGCCGGCGAACTGCCCCACACAGCCGAAATCGCGCGCGACTGTGCAGGCGCGCACGATCGTCGTTTCCAGATGGAACAGGAGGCTGTTCAGGTCGACCGGAATGATCGACGTGGTGCGCACCGTCCAGAGGTTCTGGTTGTCGCCGAACCAGCGAGAGCTGAAGTCCCAGCCGCTTTCGGCGGTGGCGCGCAGGTCGCGGTAGACCGCGTTGGCGGGGCGGCCCGTGGCCTGCTGCGCGGTCTGGACGTCTTCGATATACGACTCGTCGCGCGGCGTGTCGAGTTCGTCCCAGTAACGGTTGAGCACCATGCCGTCGCGCAGCACGACCACATTGCGCGTGGCTTGCCCACGCGGCGTGCTGCTCGCACCCTGCATCCAGTACGCGTACTCCTTACGCAGCGCGGGCAGGTACTTCTGGTACACGCTGTTGCCTTCCTTTTGCGCCGCGAGTTCCACCATGTACGAATAGAACGGCGGTTGCGAGCGGCTCAGATAATAGGTGCGATTGCCGTTCGGGATATGGCCGAAGGTGTTGATCATGTACGCGAAGTTGTCGAGCATGTCGTCGACGAGATCTTCATGGCCCGACTCCTGAAGCCCGAGCATCGTGAAGTACGTGTCCCAATAATAGCCCTCCCGGAAGCGCCCGCCCGGCACGACATAGGGCTTCGGCAGCGGCACGAGCGAGCTGTTGTCGGGCGCCGACGTGGTCGTGCGCGTGAGCCCGGTCCAGAGCCAGTCGATATGCTGGCGCAGGGTCTGCCCCGCAGGCGGCGTGATGCTCTGGTCCGGCGGCGGCGTGAAGTATTGATTTACGAAATTCTGCAACGAGAAGCCGGGTTGGTTCTTCTGCGTTTCGTAGAGCTGAACGATGGTTGCGGGGTCCGTGTTCGGCGTCGAATCGACGAAGGTCTTCTGGTCGGGGAAGATCTGAGCGGTCTGCACCGCCACGAACAGATCGCCGTACAGAATATCGGGCGCAGGCGGCAGCGGCGCGCCTACCTGGGTGTCGGCAAAACAGTTTGCACAGGCGAGCAAAAGCGTCGCGATACTGGCCGCGCTGATCGCAGTGCGGGAACGCTGCGGCGACTTTCGGGGCGGGAGTGACTGTAAGCTGGCTTGAATGCGATGCGCATCGTTTGGCGATGCGGCGTGGATGCGAGACTGCAGCTGCGTGCTCATGTTGCCTCCTTGGTGTTGGGGCACTTCGCTGGTCTCTTCGCACCGGCCCGTTCACGCCGTTTGTTTGCGGCGTGCGGGTCCGGCTGGATGCGCAATGGCATCGCTGGGTCCCGGGCAACGAGAGCATCGCATGACTTCGCACACCGAATCAACTGCGGCGTGATAGTGAGTGAAAGTGCGGAAATTTATGCCGCCGATCTGGCGGAAAGGACACGGCGCATCGGTAACAGTGGCCGTGCTGCGGCGACACATGTGGTAGAAGTGCGGGCGCCTGGCACGACAGCAATATCGCGGGCGCCCACCTGTTTAAACATCGCCCAGATCGTCGATGCGATCCGGATGCACGTCGCCGTCGGGCTCCAGCGATTCGTCGCCGTCTGCCGCGGCGCGTTCGCCCGTGCCCGCCCTATCGGTGTCGCTCTGCGCTTCGTCTTCGCCCGCTTCGAGCGCATGATTGTCGAGTTCCGTGTCGCGGTCGAATTCGTGGCGCTTCGCGCCCTGGGTGTCGCTGCCGGAATCGGATGAATCGCCCGGGCCCAGCGAGCCCGTGTCGTGCCCCGGCGGCATGGAGTCGGGAAGATCGTTGTCGGGGTCCAGCGTGCTGTTCATGGCAGGCTCCTTGTATTGTCGATGCGACTACGAAGCGCGCAGAACGCGTGCCTTGCAAAGCGCGCCCTCGCGCCTGCCGCGGCTGCCCGTTCGAAGCGCTCGACCCGCCATCCACGGGAATATTCGCACCGGTGATGAAGCGCGCGTCTTCGCTCGCGAGAAACACGATTACGCCCGCGATATAGCACGTCGAAGCGCCCGAAACGCGCGACCGTAGCGTCGATGAGCACTTGCACCGATGCGCCGTCGCGTACGTCGGTGAGGTGCACCAGCGCGCATGCGCATCCTGCGTGCCGAACGTGAGCGGCAAGCGTGCGCCAGCGAAACGATTACCTGCGTGAGCGCGCCTGCCTGCGCAAACGTGCGAATGCCATCGCCACGCCAAAGACACCCATCGCCACACCGCCCATCAACGCATGCACATGGCGTTCGGTGAAGAGCGGCGCGCCGCCATTGCGCGCTTCGCGATCGAAGCGGCCGTGCGCGCCGATCTCGCCCGGCACGGGTGCATGCAGGTTGTCGGGCACGTCGGGCGCGCGCGGGTGGCCCGTCAATTGTCCGCGATACCCTGCATGCGCGAGATAGCGGTCGAGCAGTCCCGGCGCAATCAGGTCGGCAATGATCGCGCGCACCGTGGACCAGCCCAGCCAGAGCGTGCGCCGCCGATGTTGCGCAGCAAACAGAATGGCGCGCGCGGCGACTTCGGGCTCATACACGGGCGCAACGGGCCGCGCCTCCTGCCCGGTACGGTTGGCTGCCCAGTCGAACTGCGGGGTGTTGATGGCGGGCAGATCGACCAGCGAGATGTGCACGTCGAGGCCATCGTGAATCAGCTCCGATCGCACGGCGTCGGTAAAGCCGCGCACCGCGAACTTCGCGCCGCAATACGCAGATTGCAGCGGGATTGCGCGCGAGGCGAGCGCCGACCCCACGTTGACGATCGCGCCGCGATTGCGCGTGCGCATGCGCGCGAGCGCCGCCATCGTGCCGTACACCTGGCCGAGATACGTCACCTGGGTCGCACGCTCGAAGTCGTGCGGCGAGATCGACGAGAGCGGCGCAAAAATGGTCGCCATGGCGACGTTCACCCAGACGTCGATGTCGCCCAGTTCGCGCTCGACCCGCGCCGCGGCTGCTTCGACGGCTTGTGCGTCGGCGACGTCGGTGGGCACCGCGAGCGCGCGCACACTGTAGGCTGCCTGTAATTGCGCAGCGGCCCGCGCGAGCCGTTCGGGTTCGCGCGACAGCAGCGCGACGTCGTAGCCCGCTCGCGCGAACGCTTGCGCAGCGGCGCGGCCCACGCCCGCGCCCGCACCGGTGATGAGAGCAATTTTGCGTTGTGATGTGGTGCGCATCGGGGCCGGTAATCGGAAAGAGGAGTAGTCTCAATCCGCAAAGGCTATGCCCATCGGTTCCTGACGCGATCCAGAGTACGGTGCAAACCGCCATGCGTTGGCTGGCACCGCGTTTGCGCGTCCATCCCTTCGCGCGCTGCCGCCCGGTTGCAGTGCGCCCCTGCCGAGGAGTCTCCGCTCATGTCATCGAACTCATCGTCGAATGCCAGGCCCACGAAAGCCGACCCATCCGATCTCGACCGCCTCGTCATCGACACGATCCGAACCCTGTCGATGGACGCCGTGCAAAAGGCCAATTCCGGCCACCCCGGCACGCCCATGGCGCTCGCGCCGCTTGCGTACCAGATCTGGCAGCATCATCTGCGTTACGACCCTGCCGCGCCGCTATGGCCCAATCGCGACCGCTTCGTGCTCTCGAACGGCCACGCTTCAATGCTGCTGTACTCGCTGCTGCACCTCGCGGGCGTGCAGGCCATCGATGAAAATGGCAAGCTCACGGACAAGCCCGCGGTTTCGCTCGACGATATCAAACACTTCCGCCAGATCGACAGCGTGACGCCGGGGCACCCGGAATATCGCATGACGACAGGTATCGAGACGACCACCGGGCCGCTCGGCCAGGGGCTCGGCAACAGCGTGGGCATGGCCATGGCCGGGCGCTGGCTCGAGCAGCACTTCAATCGCCCGGACGCCAGGATCTTCGACTACCGCGTCTACACGGTGTGCGGCGACGGCGACATGATGGAAGGCGTCTCGCATGAAGCGGCTTCGCTCGCGGGCCATCTGGGTCTGTCGAATTTGATCTGGTTCTACGATAGCAACCGCATCACGATCGAGGGCCATACCGACCTCGCCTATAGCGACGATGTCGAAGCGCGCTTTCGCGGCTACCACTGGAACACGCTGCACGTGGACGACGCGAACGACACGAATGCCATCGAAGCCGCCATCGAAAAAGCGCAGGCCGTGACCGACAAGCCGACGCTCATCGTGGTGAAGAGCATCATCGGCTGGGGCGCGCCGAACCGGCAGGACACGGCGGCGGCGCACGGCGAGGCGCTGGGCGAGGACGAGGTGCGCCTCGCCAAGCGCGCGTACGGCTGGCCCGAGGACGCGCATTTCCTCGTACCCGATGGCGTGTACGAACGTTTCGCGCAAGGCATGGGCGCGCGTGGCAAGGCAGAGCACGAAGGATGGAAGCAACGCTACGACGACTACGCGAAGCGCTACCCGGAGCTAGCGAAGGAACTGAGCTTGATGCTCGACGGCAAGCTGCCCGACGGCTGGGACGCCGATATTCCCACCTTCGAGGCCGACGAAAAGGGCATGGCCACGCGCGAGTCGTCGGGCAAGGTGCTCAACGCCATTGCGCAACGCGTGCCGTGGATGATCGGCGGCGCCGCCGACCTCGCGCCCTCGACCAAAACCAATCTCAAGTTCGAAGGTGCGGGCAGCTTCGAGCGCGATCACTACGACGGCCGCAACCTGCACTTCGGCATTCGCGAACATGGCATGGGCGCGGTCTCCAATGGCCTCGCGCTTTCGGGCTTACGGCCGTTCGCGTCGACGTTCCTGATTTTCAGCGACTACATGAAGCCACCGATCCGGCTCGCCGCAATCATGGAGCTGCCCGTCGTTTTCGTGTTCACGCACGATTCGATCGGCCTCGGCGAAGACGGACCCACGCACCAGCCGATCGAACAGCTCGCCTCGCTGCGCGCTGTGCCGGGCCTGCTCACGCTGCGCCCCGCCGACGCCAACGAAGTCGCCGAGTCCTGGCGCGTAGCGCTCGCACGTTCGCGCGAACCGGCCTGCCTGGTCTTGTCGCGCCAGCCGCTGCCCACCGTCGACCGCAAAAAATATGCGAGCGCGGAAGGCGTGCGGCGCGGCGCATACGTGCTAGCCGACGCACCCGACGGCAAGCAGCCCGAAGTCCTGCTGCTCGCCACGGGCAGCGAAGTTTCGCTTTGCATTGCCGCCTATGAGACGCTGAAACAGGAGGGCATCGCAGCGCGCGTGGTCTCAATGCCGTCATGGGACGTGTTCGAACTGGAGGACGAGGCGTACCGCGAGTCGGTGCTGCCTCCGCACATCCATGCACGCGTGGCCGTGGAGCAGGCGGCGACGCTCGGCTGGGACCGCTACGTCGGCCGCTTCGGCTCGCAGATCGTGATGCACACGTTCGGCGCCTCCGCGCCGCTCAAGGCGCTGAAGACCAAATTCGGCTTCACGCCGGAGCGCGTGGTCGAAGAGGCGAAGAAGCAGATTGCGCGCTGCAAGGCTGGCGCGAGCGAGTAGTACGAGTAGTCAGTGCCTGCCGGTGCCGTACATGCGCAAATAGCCGCTGTGCAGCATCACGGGCTTGCCGTCCGTCTCTTCGATGAGGCGGGCGGCCGCCGCTTCGATTGCGTCGCGGTTGCGGTGAAATGCCTGGCGCAGATCGGGCTCGCGCAGCGATCTCGCGCCGAAGCGGTCTTCCAGCGCTTCGGCCGTAATGGCACAGTCCACAGGGACGGAATCCGCCACGGCAACAAAGGTTAGCGCGAGCTCCTCCGTGTCGTACTCGACCGGTCCTTCGGGAAAGGTGATTTTCATGATCGATGGACTCCTGAATTGCCTGCCGACCAATCTGCTCGACGCGTCCTAGCCGCTCACGCCGGATGTACGCGCCACCGCGCGTAGCGCTTCAAGCATGATGGCTTCGAGTTCCTGCGCCCTCGCCACGCGCGCGCTTTCGACTACGAGGAAGTCGCTGTCGCCGGAACGCTGAGCCCAGTCCTTGCGTTCGCGGGCGTACACCAGGTGCTCCCTGACGGAGCGCGCCGCGGTCCACAGTGCGCGCTCCACCTGACTGACGATGCCCTCCTCCAGCGACATCTCCGAAAACGCGTGACCCGTATGGCAACGGTAACGGCGTGGACGCGCGTTCTTTATCTGCCAGAGCGTACCGCCGCACTCGGGGCATGTGAGGGCTGTGCGTTCGCCGACGTTGTCGAGTTCTTCGGGCGAAACGAACCCGCGCGCGGCCACACGCGCCTCCTCTTCAGTTTGCGAGCCCGCTTTCATGGCACGCTCCTTAGCCAGGGTAGCCAATGGCGCCGCACGCACGGCGTCGCCGATCGCGGCAGCCATGTCCTGAATGCCGGCCACCGTCGCCGCGCCGTCTACCGCGCGCAGGGCCGCTGCAGGCATGGACGACGCTTCGCATTCCTGCGGATCCTGCACGAGACACGCGCCGCCACACGCGCGAATCGCTGCGAGGCCCGCTGAGCCATCGTCGAGATCGCCGCTCAGCACGACGCCGACCACCTTGCTGCCGTACGCCATGGCGGCGCTGCGAAACAAGGGATCGGCGGCGGGCCGCGAGAAGTTCTCGGCTGCGCCATCGGAGAGCCGAAGGCGCCCTTTCTCGACGATCAGATGCCGGTCGGGCGGCGCCACGTAAATCCGGCCCGCCTGTATCACTTCGCCATCGGCGGCGTGGGCGGCTGGCAGTGGACCGCTGCGCGACATCAGTTCGGGCAGCGTACTTTTGTGGCGGCCAATATGCAAAACCACGCACACGGCGGCCGGCAAATCGCCAGGGAGCCCGGCCGCGAGCGTACGCAGCGCAGAAAAACCGTCGCGCGAAGCGGCTATGACCACGATTTTCAACGGTTCCATGCCGCTTTCTCCCCGGCGCGCGCATCATGCATGCCCAGGCGAAGTGGCGCCTTGACCGCCGCCGGGGAATGTTTATCGCCTCGTGATGCCAAATAGCAAGCTCGCCAGAAAGAGAATCACGAAGATGACGAACAGAATCTTGGCGATGCTCGCGGCGCCCGCCGCAATCCCGCCAAACCCGAACACAGCCGCGATGATGGCTATCACGAAGAAAACGATCGCGTAGTAAAGCATTGCCGGCTCCTTTGAAAAGGTCTCCCCGCCTATGCGCACCGGCTGTGCCCGAACCGGCTTTTGCGAGAGCGATGCGTGCCTCGGGACGCACTGAGTGCTGCGGCACGCCTGTTGCGGCAGGCAAGTTGTGGCTCTCAAAGTGAAGGAGGCTGCCATGTACCCGTTGCAATGCGCCTTGCGCGCGGGCCTCGTCGGCCTCTGTGCCGTGCTCGGCACGCAGTTAGCGCTTTCCCAGAGTAGCCCACAGGCTGACAGCGGCGAGTCTCGGGCCGCCGCGCGGCCCAATCAGTTGCCGCCGCACAATCTCGCGGGGGGCAATCCGGGTTACGGCGGCGAGGCAAGCGATACGTTCATCACCGCCCACGCAAAGGCCGCGCTGATGGCCGCAGACGGCGTGAACTCCAGCGACGTGCACGTCACCACCCAGCGCGGCGCCGTCACGCTCACGGGCACCGTCCCCGACGAGGCGCAGCGCGACAAGGCCGAAAGCGTGGTCCACGGCCTCGACGGCGTGGTCTACGTAACGAACGAGCTGAAAGTGTCCAAACCGCAGTAGCACGCAAGTGTCTCACCTCCAACCGCCATGGCCTCTCCACAGGAGTTATTCATGCCGATGCCGTACGCCTGCATGACGTCGTTTCATTTGCCGCCGCCCGATCCGCTGGACGACCCGCAACGCCCGCCGCTGCCGCCGCAACCGGACGACCGCCCGCCGCCCACGCTGCCCGAAGGCGATCCGCCGCCGCACGTGCCGCCCGAGCGGTTCGAGCGCGCGGCGCAATTTGCATGAGAAAAGACACGACAACCACGAAAGGAGAAGACAATGACCCAGGTTCGCGAAGTGATGTCACGCGAGGTCGTCCATATCGCGCCAGATACGACAATCCGGCACGCCGCAGAGCTCATGCGCGACCATGACATCGGCGCGCTGCCGGTATGCGAAGGCGAGCAGATCGTCGGCATGGTGACCGACCGCGACCTCGCCATGCGCGGGCTTGCCCAGGGTTGCACGGGCGAGGAAACGGTCTCGCACGTGGCCACCTCGGGCGTCCAGTGGTGCTACGAGGACGAAGACGTGAACGTCGTTCAGCGCCGCATGGCGGAGGCGCAGGTGCGCAGGCTGCCGGTGGTGAACCACGAACGCGAACTGGTCGGCACGCTCTCGCTCGGCGACATCGCCACGCGCTGCGACGGCGCGCAGCGCGAGCGCATCGCCAATACGCTCGAAGACATTTCCCAGCGGCGCGTGCCGTAACCATTGGGCTGGATGCGGCACGACCCGGGTCTACATCGATGCGTGCCGCTCCAGCCGCCGGCTAGTCGTACGCTTGCCTCGCGCGCACGCCGCGCTCCGCTGCTGCGAGCGCTTCCTGGCGCCGGTAATAGCGTTCGAGCACGTAGCCCGCCGTCGCGCCGTGCAGCACGACGGACAGCACGATCGCGTCGAGTGCCGCGGGCAGCACGGGCCGCAACACGTCGCCGGCCTCGTCGATACCCCACACCGCGTAGTAGAACGCACCCACGCCGCGTATACCCATCCACGCCATCAGCACGCGCTGCGGCGCGTCCGCGTGCGAACCCGCCATTGCCGCGAACACGGCCAGGGGCCGCGCAACGAACACCAGCACGAGTGCGCACAGCACGGGGCGCAGATCGAGCATCTCGCGCCAATGCGCGGAAATCACACAGCCAATGATCAGCAGTACCGAGAACTCGGCCAGCCGCTCGATTTCCAGTGTGAAGCCCGTCATGCCTTCGGCGAGCCAGGCATGCGCGCGCCGCGGGTCTTTCGCGACCTCGGTGCGCTCGCCGAGTTGCACGCTTTCGAGCGCTTCTGCCGGGCGGCGCTCGCCCGTTGCGCGCAGTTCCTCGTGACGCAGCGCCACGCCCGCGGCGAATACGGCCACGAACGCGTACGCATGCAGCAGCAGCGCCACGCCGTAGGTCACTGACATCAACCCGATCGCGATGAAGCCGTCGAGGCCCACCGCTTCGCCATATCGAGTCCGCAGATGGAACACGATGCGCACGCACAGCGTAGCGAGCACGGCACCCACGAGGAGCGCACCCGCGATGCCCCACGCCACCCACCCGGCGAATGCCGCCGCGTTCTGCGTGCCGACACCATGCACGCCGCACAACGCGAGGCCGAGCAGCGCAAACGGCATCGCCGCGCCGTCGTTGAGGCCGCCCTCGCCCGAGAGCGCGAATCGCACGGGCTCGGCGTCGCCGGCCTCATGAACGCGCAGCTCGTTGGCGAGCACCGGGTCGGTCGGCGCGAGCGCCGCGGCAAGGAACAGGGCCACGCCGGTGGCCGCACCCGACGCCACGCCGAACGCGTATATCAGCGCGACACTGAGCGCCATAGCCAGCACGCCCAGGCGCAGCGGCAAACGCCAGAGGCGGTCGCGTAGCCGCACGCGCAGGTGCATGCCCACCGAAAACAGCGAAATCACGAGCCCTGCTTCTGCCACGACGGTGAGCGTGCGCACGTTCTGCGCAAGGTCGGCATGCACGAGCCCGAGCACACCGGGTCCGACGACCACGCCCACGGCCAGATAGATCATCGCGCCCGTGAGCGGTAGACGCGCGATCGGGCCGCGCGCGAGCGCCACGAACATCAGCAGCACGCCGATCAGCAAAAACCACAGTGCTTCCTCCGGCATCGAAAGACGTCCCTCCTCGTCGATAGTTGCGGCGGTGCGCGGGCCGCAGCCCGCGCCCCAACCCCTCGTTCCCGCAATCTCTGTGCCTCCCGTCGCGGGCGGCGCGGCAGCGTCATTCGTCCGCGCGGAGCGGGGAGCGCCTTCGCGAAGCACCGCACGTCGCTCAAACCGGCACAATCCGCGAACGGCTCAGCCCGCTCGTAACCGTGCCGTTGATAAAACGCGATCGCGCGCCGGTTGGCTTCGCGCGCCTGAAGAATGACGCGCCGATAGCCCGCCCCGGCCGCCACCGTCTCGAGAAAACGAAGAATCGCCGTGCCGGTTCCAGGCCATTCGGGCCGACGGTAGAGGCACTGGAATTCGGCCACCTCGAACGAGAAGCGGCACAGCGCGCCGCAGCCGATCGCGAGGCCATCCATGGTGCGCGCCATGACAAAGGCGCTGCGCGCCGAACCCAGGTCGCCCAGGTAGAACTGCGACTGCACGCTGTCCCCACGGTAGAGCGCCAGCATGGCGCTCATCTCGTCGAGCAGAATGCGTGCATCGAGCGTGCACGCGTTCTCTCTTCGCACCACTGCGAGTGCCGATATGTCTTTCATTGCTCATGCCCTCCCGATCTCGTCGCATCCAGGATGCGCAAGGAGGGTGCCAGGGCGCGGGAGACCGGGCGCGCACGGTTCGCATGCCCATACGGCGCGTTCGAGGCCCCTCATGCCGCTTTCGTCTACCATCGCGTATGCTTCGTCATCCGATCAGGAGACCGTATTGGACGCACAGCAACTGAGCACCCTTTACCGGCGCTACATCGACTGCCTGAACCGGCGCGATTGGGCTTCTCTCGGGGAATTCGTCGCTCAGGACGCGATTCACAACGAACGCCCGCTTGGCCTCGCGGGATATCGCGCCATGCTGGAACGGGACGTTCACGACATTCCCGATTTGCGCTTCGAAATCGAACTGCTTGCCGTCGAGCCGCCGCTCGTTGCCACCCGCTTACGTTTTGATTGCACGCCTCGACAAGTCTTTCTGGGCTTGCCTGTCGACGGGCGGCGCATCGTGTTTTCGGAAAATGTCTTCTACGCCTGGCGCGACGGGAAAATCGCACAGGTCTGGTCGGTCATCGACAAGGCTGCAATCGAGGCGCAACTGTCATGAGAAACCGGCTTGCAGTGACGATTGCCGTGGTTTTCGGCAGCGTGACCAGTTGCGCAGCCGCGCACGCGGCAGGAAATCAGGATGACTCACCTTGCAGTGCGGAAAGTGCTGCACATTCGGACTCCTCGTATCCGCAGTTCTTTCTTCCCCATGACCTGGGCGAAGTGCTCGCCGATGCGGGCTTCGTTGTGGCCGCAATCAACCTTCCCGGCGCTGGCTCTCACGCTGCCCGGTAGCCCGGCCGGCATAACCGCTTTGTCACCCTGGCCATCGCGGCGTCAGTTTCGCGCCAGCGTCGGCAGGTAAGATCGGTGCAAACGAAGCCATGGCGCAGGACGCAACAGAGGTGAGGGCAGAATGCATTCTTTTCCGCTATTCATTGTCGGCGCACCCCGCTCGGGAACGACGTTCCTCTGCTCGGTTCTCAATGCGCACCCGCACATCCAGCTCACCAACGAATGCCGTATTTTCGCGCTGGTCAAGGAAATGCTGGATGTGGACAGCCAGCGCCCCGATCTTCTTGGCGCGGCCTGCCGCGACCGCTTCAACGCTTATAGCCGGCGCACGCTCGGCGCCTGGGTCGAGCGCTTCTATCGTGAAGACCTCGACATGTCGGCACCGATCTGGGGCGACAAGCATCCCCCTTACGCCGATCCGACGATTCTTTCCGGGCGCACCGGCGCAATCGAGCGCTTGCCGCGCTCCGGATCGTGCCTGAGGCTCATCCACGAGTTGCTGCCCAACGCTCGCTTCATCCATCTTCATCGCGATCCTGGCTGGGTTGCCAATTCTCTGGTACGCAAGCACTGGATCGGGTCCGTCAACGACGGCGTGCGCGTCTGGGGCCAGTACGTGAGCGAGATCATCGACTTTTTCGCCGAAATCCCGAAGGAGCAGGCGCTGACGATCGGCTATCGCAATCTCATCGAGGATGCGGATACGACGATCGCCAGCATCAGCCGTTTTCTGGGCCTCGCGGACCCTGCGCCGATGCGCGATTTTCTGCACGCCCAGCGCAGCGCCCCAACGCCGTTCAGCGATCCGGTGACCGATATCGCCGATCTCTACGTCGTGCCGCCCACGCCAACGACGGACAACGCGCTCCTCGCGCTCGCTGAAAAGGCGGCGACGCAGCTCGGCTATTGCGCATCGGCAACTCTTTCGGAATCCCGATAACTTGCGCGCAAGCAGCGCCTGGCATGCGCGGTTTCGCCTGGCATCCCGAGGCGAGTGCAAGCGGCGGTTCTGGCCGCCGCTTGCACCAAACGTGACGCAATTGTTTTGGACTACGCGCGATTCGTGATGGCAGGCCTGGAAGCGATTTCCCAAGCCCACCGTTCAGAAGAGTCGGGGCCCCATGCGCAAAATCCCGAATTTTGTGCTGCGGCGCGCCTTTGAAGCCGCGGCACGGCTCCAGAGCTTCGCGCTCGCGGCACGCGAACTCCATCTCACGCCGTCGGCGATCAGCCATCAGGTCAAGGAGCTCGAGGCGTATTTCGGGCCGCCGCTCTTCATCCGGCGTAATCGCCGCATCGATCCGACCCCGGAGGCGCTGCGCCTGCTCGACAGCCTGAGCCGCGTGCCGATGTGCTCGCCCGCGTTGCTGGCGAGCGCAGGCTCGGTGGAAGCGTTGATGCAGGAGGCCACGCTGATCGACAGCCCACGGAGCCGCGCGACCTGGCGCGACCGCTTCGCCGCGAACGGTCTGCCGTTGACCGACCGGCCGCGCCCCTCGTTCGATCGCGCGGCGCTGGCGATTTCGGCGGCGGCCGACGGCATGGGCATCGTGCTCGAAAGCACGCGCCTCGCCGAGCGCGAGCTTGCGCGCGGCGATCTGGTGGAGTTCGGCGCCGACCGCTTCACGCGCTTTTGACGCGAAACGCATTTCCTTTCGTGCCGCACGACCGACATCAAGCAGAGCCGCCTGGCCGCATTCCGGCAGTGATTGCTGGCGCAAGCGTCGGCGGGGCGAGCGCTTGCGTTCGTCTGCATACCCAGGGGGTTTTCCGCCGCTTGAATGTCATCAGCCGCGTAGTACGATGAGATCATCAAAGAACAGAATTAGAGGTCCCTCCATGGACACGACCGCACGGCACGCGACGGCCATCGCATTGCTTGCAACGGGCTGCGCAATATCGGCAGCGTCTCACGCCTATAACAAGGAGGAAGACGCCGCGGCGCAGGACCGCGAAGTCCAGGCAGCCTATGACAGGGGTTACAAGGCAGCCAGGGAGGAGATGGCGCAGGCGGCGGCTCCCGCTGCGGCGCCCGCGAAGAAGGCCGCCGGCGCGGCGGCGCAGAAACCTATCCTCGACATCAAGCATACGTATAGCGACGCGGGCGAGGTCTCGACGGTCATGACCGTACCGGTCGTGGTCAAGCCGCTCGCGGATGGGCAAGGCGCGCAAAGCGAACACAGCGCGGGAGAGACTCAAGAGGCGCAAGACGTCCAGGACTCCACCGCCGCGGCTCCGGCCGCAGCGGCGGCGCCGGCGCCCGAGCAGACGAACGCACGCGCCACCGTCGCGCACGCAGCCAACGCAGCGCCGGCTGCGGCCGCCCGGCAACCGCAGCCGCAAGCGCACGCCTACGCGCAGGCGAGTGCGAACCATCGCCCCGTTGCGGCCACGCCGCCCGCGCAGGACGACGTCGCGCCGCCGGAGTCGCTGGCGAGCGACGAAACCGTCGACGAACCGGAGCCGCCGCGCTCTGCGCAGATCTACTCGACGCAAGGCCAGGGTTACGCCCAGCCCTACTACCAACCGGCGCAGCCACGGGTCCAGCAACAAGTCCCGCCGCAGGCCCAGCAATACGCGCCGCCGCCCCAGCCGTATGGCTATGCCCAGCAGCCGGCGTATGCGCAGCAGCGGCCGGCCTACGCGCAGCCGCCCGCCTACGCGCAGCAGCAACCGGTATATGCGCAGCAATACGCCCAGCAGCAATACCCGCAGCAGCAGCCCGTGTACGCTCAACCCCGGCCCGCTTATTACCCGCCACCCGCACCGTGGGGCGCGCAGTACCAGCAACCGCCGGCACGCTGGGTGTACTGGTCGCCGCAGTATGGGCGCTGGATGTATTACTGAGCGCCGGCTACCAGCGCGCGTCGTTCATCTGGCAGGCGAGCAGGCAACCCAGGGCGGAGATCGTACCGACCGAGCCGAGACCAAAACCCAGGGCAATATTTTCCGCGGTCGTCGCGCAGCCCTGCAGCATCAGCGTCGAGCTGAGCAGCACGGGGAGCAGGAACTGACCCAGAATGCGCGAACAGGTTGGGCGTCGTTGTGACATGGGGCGAGGGTCCGGGAGGATTTTTTTGCGGAAGTTGAGGTTGTCAGCTTACTGACTCGCCTCATTCGCATTCCCGGGAGCAACGTGTCACAACGGCTATGCCTTACCAATTACCTCGCGGCGGTAAGGAAGCGGGTGGCGGGGGATGTTCGGCCCGCGCGTTAGAACCCATGCCTGGCGCTGATCGCCGCCCCCGTGTCATGCGAGCGCGACAGCGGAAGATGCGCATCGGCGGAGAGATCCCAGTCGCCGACCGTGACGAGCGGCGGCGTTTGCGGATGGAGCGCCTGGTTGGGGATCCCGTTGCCGTCAACCTGGGCTCCGGGCGTGCGCGCCCCGTTGCCTGCCGCATCGACCGCGCCGCCGGTCTCATCCGGAGTGCCAGGCGTTGCAGCGGTGGTCTTCGCCAGATGCGCGTCGTACTGCCGTTCAAACGGCGACTGGTACTCGAAGCGCTTCGCAATGGCGGGCAAAGAGACGGATGGCGCCGCCGGCGCCGGTGCGGCCGCAACGGCGTGTTTCGGGGCGTGGCCGCTCGCGTCCTTCTGGACGTGCTTTTGGACGTGCTTCTGGACAGGCTTCTGGGTGTGCGCCGACTTGGCGGGTTCGGCCGCCGAGACGCTGGCAAGCGCCAGCAGAGAGACACCCAAAAGCCATCCCTGGATCGGATGCTTCATGGAACGAAATCTGCGTCTGGAAACTGGTGCCGCATCGAATAGCTGCGCAGCACTTGCCCCTGGAGTCTAGATCAATCGCAAGTACGACCAATCGGGGTCTTCCCTCGTCTTTCGTCCATATTTTCGGGCAGACCACGCAACGCCTCGTCATCCTGCATGCTCCTGCCGCCGCCAAGCCAGCGGCAGGAGCGGCGTTTTCCAATCAGAACGCGACTGTCGTACGCACGCCGAACACCGCCTCGTCGCCAATACGTCGCGACGCGTTCTGCGGGTCCGGAATACCGCCGGCCGGGCGGAAGAAGTACTGAAAATCCGCCTGCAATTGCCACCATGGCGCGATCTGATACTGGTAAGTCGCTTCCAGAACTGTCTCCGCGCTGCGCGACGGGTAGCCGGGCGTCGAGACCGCCTGGGCGCTCGCGTAGTCCTGCGCATGCGAGCCGATGTGCGCGTAGCCAACGGCCAGGCCGGCCACGTCGTTGTCGCGTCCCTTGAACGGCGCCTTGAGCGTCACGCCCGCGTTGATCCCGAGGTCCACCAGGTTGCGGTCGCCGGGCGCGCCCATCACGCGCGCGAACACGCCCACCGACTGCGGACTATCGGCGCTCGGACGCCACACCATCTGGTCCGCCACGGCATAAATGCTGTAGTTGCCACGATGGCTGACCGGGCCGCCCACGCCCGTCGCGCCCGTTGCCGGATCGGCGAAGCGGTTGCTGTTGTACCAGAAGCCAAGCTTGTAGGTACCGGGCATGCCACCTGGTTTGGGATCCGAATTATTGGCGGGTGGCTGATTGATTGCGTATTGAATTTCGCCGATCACCAGCGCGCCATTGCCCAGGTTGAAATTCGTGCCGCTCGCGTTGAGCTTTTGCGGGTCGCCATCGCCCGGCGCCGGGTTGCCGTCGAATACGCCGCCGAGCACGGTGATCGCGTCCGTAGGCGTAGCACGCACGCGCACGCCGAGCGACGAAAGCGGATACGCAGGGCCGCCCGCTGGCAGATCGACGGACGGCACCACCGACCAGCCGAACGTCGCGTTCATGAACGTATTCGCATACTGGCTGACCATGAACTCCTGGTCGAGGCTTTGCTGACCGACCTTCACGTCGACCTTGCCGCCGGGCAACGTCTGCTGGTACCACAATTCCCACAGGCGGGTCGAGGCATCGGCCTCGATGCCGCTCGCGTTCTGCAGCGTTTGCAGATTGCGCGAAGTCAGGCTCGTGCCGTGAATCTGGAAGCCGGACACATTGAAGATGCCGCCAGGCAAACCGAACGCCTTCTGCGTGTCCATGCCGAGGCTGAACTCAGTCACACCTTGATAGGCGCCGCCGCGACTCGTTCCGCCGCTCACGTTACCCATGTACTCGCTGGTTTCCTGCAGGCCGAACGACAAGCCGTACTGGGCGAACCAAGGCCGCAAGCCGCCCATGTCGCCGAAGAGATTCGAGCGTTCCCAAAGGCCCGTGGGCGCGGCAGCGTTCTGATCGGCAGCGGGCGCTTGTTGCTGATCCGCTGCACCCGATGACGAAGCAGCTGCAGGCGGAGCCGGTTGAGCGGACGCATTATCGCTGCTGGTCTGCGCAAAGGCGGCGGGCACGACGCCCAGCGAGAGAACCGCGCTCAGTGTAATAGGTGCGCCAGAACCGAGCAGCCTGCTCTTGAGGACGTTTTTCATAGTATTTGTGGGGCTGTAGTAAGTTGCGGACGAGGCCGCTATTCAACGCAGAGCGTGCCTGCGAAGCTTGATGAAACTGTGTCCGGCGCGCAGGTTTTCTACGCGAAGCCCGAATGCCGCCATAAAGGACGCTCCGGCTCGGAGGTGCAGGCGCAAGCGGACGCGCACAGCAGCGAAACCAGTGCGGCTGCGGCTACGGTCGCGCCGAGAAGCACGTAACCCGTGGGCGTGAGCGGATGCCCCGCGTGAACGGTGCGCAGCGCGCCGCGCGCCGCCACATGCGCGACGCGGCGTGCGAGGTGCAGCGAACGGCGGCGCACGCCGGCGGGCGTGGCGCGAACCGCAGCCGCGAAAGCGAAGCCGTGCAGGCAGGCGAGCGCCGCTGCGGCCATCAGCGCCCGTGCGCGACGGCAGACAGCCCGCAACGCGCGCAGCTGAAAAACAGGAAAGAGAAAGACGAACATCATCCCCCCGCGTTGACCGCTTCAAAAGCGGACAAAATGCGAAAGCGCAGCCATTCCTGCAAGCAAGCTTGCAAATGGCAATCGACAAGAGGGAGCGTGCTGCTGGCAGACTGGTCGCGAAGGCGACTGAGACCAGTCAGTAACGAAGCGCGCTAACCCGGCGTAAGCGAGTTAGCGGCGAAGGAGTGAACCTGCGGCGACTATCTCGCGGTGGTGCTGCCGGCGCTGGCCGGCATCGGACTTCCACTACTAGAACATGCGTCCACGGAGGACTCCTTTGCTATGACGGGGCGGATTGTATTGGGCACGCAGGCCAAAAAGCAAGTAAAAAAAGCATAAACACGAGGCCGGCCAGCAACAGCCCCGCAGACTCCCATTTCTTTCAATCGCGTTGCTTCAACCTTCAGAATCGAATCTCTGCTCTGCTTGGCATTGGCGCGACCTCGCGAGCGCTTGCGCCCGCGTCTGCGGGCTTCGCACTC
Organism: Paraburkholderia nodosa; assembly: GCF_001718195.1. Taxonomy (GTDB): domain Bacteria; phylum Pseudomonadota; class Gammaproteobacteria; order Burkholderiales; family Burkholderiaceae; genus Paraburkholderia; species Paraburkholderia nodosa_A. Next base: position 284,084 of record NZ_MCNV01000004.1, on the reverse strand, counting down.
GCCCATACACGCCAGACGTCCGGAGAAACATCATGATTTTCGGTCTGCTTTTGTCGCATCTGCCTCACGTCAACGAGGCGCGCGCGCACTACGAAGCGCTGCTGTCGCTCGAACCCGTCCGCCGTCACCCCTGGAAGAATCTGTGGCGCCGCATCAAGTCCCGGCTTTCCTAAGTTCTGCCAAACTCCGGTCACGAAGTTTCGCCATCGTTAAAAGAGCGAAGCGCTCCCTGATCGTGGCCGTGAGTTGAATATTCCCTTTCGCGCGCTTTTCGTTTCGCCATGAATCGGCTGTTGTACGCGTATGCCGAGTCCTGTCTTCGCCTTGATTGAGTATCAATCTCATGCAAAACCTCAAAACGATCGCTCCCGACATGCCGCAGACGCGGCCCCGCATCGGCCAGGACGTGATGTGCGTCCAGCATGTGTGCCGCGGCTTCGGCAAGAACCCGAGCGAGCAATTGGTGCTCGACGACGTGGACGTCACGCTGCGTGAAGGCGAGATCGTCGGCTTGCTGGGCCGCTCGGGCTCCGGCAAGTCCACGCTGCTGCGCATCATCGCGGGCCTGATTCCGCCTACCAGCGGCGACGTGAACTACCTCGGCAAACCGCTGCGCGGTCCGGCCGAAGGCGTCGCGATGGTGTTCCAGACCTTCGCGCTGTTCCCGTGGCTCACGGTGCTGGAAAACGTCGAGGCCGGACTGGAGGCGATCGGCGTCGGCCCGCACGAGCGGCGCAAGCGCGCGCTCGCGGCGATCGACCTGATCGGTCTGGACGGCTTCGAAAACGCTTATCCGCGCGAGCTGTCGGGCGGCATGCGCCAGCGTGTGGGCTTTGCACGCGCGCTCGTGGTCGATCCCACACTGATGCTGATGGACGAGCCCTTCTCCGCGCTCGACGTGCTCACTGCCGAAACGCTGCGCACCGACCTGCTCGACCTGTGGACGCAAGGCCGCCTGCCGATCAAGTCGGTGCTGATCGTCACACACAACATCGAGGAAGCGGTATTCATGTGCGACCGCATTCTCGTGTTGTCGTCGAACCCCGGCCGCGTGGTGGCCGAAATTCCGGTGGCGTTCAAGCACCCGCGCAATCGCCTCGACCCGGCGTTCCGCGCGCTCGTCGACGAGATCTACGCGAAAATGACCGCGCGCCAGCCGGGCGGCCCGGCGAAACCCGAACTCGAACCGGGCAGCTGGCTGCCGGGCATGTCGGTGAACCTGATGGCGGGCCTGATCGAAACATTGGCCGCCGCGCCTTACAACGGCCGCGCAGACATGCCGGAAATCGCGCGAGCGCTGCAACTGGAGGTCGACGAGCTCTTCCCGGTCGCGGAAATGCTGCAGTATCTCGGCTTTGCGGAGGTCAGCGAAGGCGACGTGGTTCTCACGCACGCGGGCAAGACCTTCAACGAATTCAGTACGCAGGAGCGCAAGCTGATGTTCGCCGAACATTTGCTGCGCAACGTGCCGCTGGCCGCGCGGATCAACACGGTGCTCAACGAGCGCCCTGGACATCGCGCCCCGCGCGTGCGCTTCGAGCAGGAACTGGAGGATCTGCTTGCCGACGACGCCGCAGAGGAAACGCTCGACACCGTGATTGCCTGGGGCCGCTACGCCGAAATCTTTTCGTATAACGACAAGACCGGAATCTTCAGCCTGGCCGACGTGGAAGCCTGACATCTAAAGCTCCCACGGTTTCCCGGCGGCCTCGCACGGCTGATCCGATGATTGTAAACAGTGGTAATATCCGGGACACGCAAAAATCGTCAGAGGGCTGACGGTGACAGGCCGGTCACCGCTGCTCCGTTTTGCCGTTCCTGTCGAATTCCTTGCACTGCTCACAACTAAGGCGTCAGCGATTGCCCATGCGCAATACGCGCGCGACGGCCCGTCACGCGGCGGGCGACCCGGGAAACCATGAAAGTCCGTAACGCCCGCCTCTGGGCGCCAAGAGGCCCGCGCCGGTGGTGCATTGCCGCTGGCGCGCTCGTGCTCGCGAGCGCCATCCGCTTCGCACTCCATCCCCTGCTCGGCCCGATGATGCCGGGCACGACGTTCTGTATTGCCGCTTCGCTGGTCGAATACTTCCTCGGCCTCGCGCCTGCGCTGACCGTGATGGTGCTGGGTCTCGCCATTGCGGACTATATGTTCGTGCCTCCCTACAATTACATTACATTCCTCGACACCCGCGATGTGATCCTGATGGTGTCCTATCCGCTCGTCACGATCATCGTGATTACGCTGATCGAGCGTCTGCGGCGCGAGCAGTTTCGCGCGCAGTTGATCACCTCCGTCGCGCAGTCCCGCTACGAAATGCTGCTGCGCCACGACAACGAGCGCGCGCTGGCGCGCCGCGCCGTCGACGAAACGCATCGCCTGCTGCGGCATCTCGCGCAGCATCATGAAGGCTTCATCCTCATCAAGGGGCTCGAGCGCAATGCCGCCCAGCGCGCGAGCGTGGGACAGAGCATGTCGCAAGCGCTACCGGCCGCCGCCGAAGTCGCGCCCGGTCCGCTCTTCGACGCGCTGCATCCCGACGACGTGCAGCGCCTCACGCACGCACTGTCGCCGGGCCATCATCGCGTGCGTCTGCGCAACGAGCAGCCCAGGCGCGAGTACCGGCACGTCAATTGCAACTGCGAACGCTTCACCACTCACGCAGGCGATTTTCTCGTGCTGCGCACGGAGAGCTGACATGGCGACGCTCGACTTGGAGCTGGCCGCTGCCGAAGCGCCAGCCGTGCAATCCACGCGCTTTTTCTGCGAAGGCGACGGCCACGCCGTGCTCATGCTTCATGGACTCTCCAGCTCGCCGATCGAGCTGCGCTACCTTGCGCGCTATCTGCAGGGCGAAGGGTTCACGGTATGCGCCCCCGTCATCGACGGTTATAGCGCCGGCACCGACCAGCTGCCGATGGAACAATGGGTCGAAAACGCCGCGCGCGAGTTCGACGCCCTGGCGGCGCGCTACGAGCGCGTCTCGATCTGCGGGCTGTCGATCGGCGGCGCGCTTGCGCTGCGTCTGATTCGCAAGCGCCCCGCAGCCCAGTCGCTGGTCCTGCTCTCGCTCACGCTCGCCTACGACGGCTGGGCAATCCCGTGGTATCGCTTCCTGCTCGACTGGGCATACTTCACGCCGCTGCGCCACCGCTACCGCTATCGCGAGGCCGAACCGTTCGGCGTGCGTAACGAAGCGCTGCGCAAGAAAATCGCGCGCGCCATGCAGCGCAGCGACTTCAGCGAGGTCGGCCCCTCGACGATCGCGCTGCCCGCACTGCATCAGGCGCTGCGCCTCGCGCGCGCGGCGCGCAAGGATGTCCCCGCGATCGAGAACGACACGCTCGTGATCCACGCGATCGACGACGAAACGTCGAGCCCGCGCAATCCGCGCCACGTGATCGATCGCATCGGCTCGAACTTCCTGCGCACGCTGTGGCTCGACGATTCGTATCACATGATCACCTCGGACAACGAACGCGAGATCGTTGCGCGCGAAACGGCCCTGTTCCTGCGCGAGAGCGAAGTCGCGCGCGGCGCGAAAGACGCGCCGGTCGTCTCCAAGGCGCTCGCCCGGCGTCTGCGCCAACTGGCGGCAGTGGGAAGGAAAAACACGTGAAGCAATCCGTAGCAACGAAAGGGCTGGCGTGCGTCGCCGCGCTGACCCTGGCCTCGCACGCGTGGGCCGATACCGATACGTCCAGTACCGCAACAACCGACTCGCCGTGGAAAATCTCGATCGGTCCGGGCGCCTATTTCGCGCCCGAGTATCCGGGCGCGCGCCACATGAAGTTCTATCCGTTCCCATCGCTCGATATCTCGTACCGCGACCGCTTCTTCTCGCAGGGGCCGGACGTGCTGGGCGTGAACGTGATTTCCGCGGAGAACTACCATGTGGGCGCTTCGCTGAGCTTCGACTTCCAGTCGCGCACCGTGTCGGACGACCCGCATCTGCACGGCTTGAGCAATGTCGATGACGGCCCCAAGCTGCGCCTCTTCGCCGATTACACGGCGTGGGCGTTCACGGGCGCGGTTGCGATGTACCAGGACATCAGCGGCCACGGGCAAGGTACGACGGCAACGGCGGACCTCTATGTGTCGCTGCCGCTAACGGGTTGGCTGTTCTCCGTGGGACCGGGGCTCACGTGGGCCAACGGCGTCTACACGCGCACGCTGTTCGGTGTGACGCCGGATGAGAGTGCGGCATCCGGCTTGCCGGCCTATTCGCCGGGCGCGGGCATTCGCGATCTGCACATGACGTTCTACATGACGCACGACTTCTCGAAGCACTGGGTCGGTTCGGTGAACGCGACGTTCGGACGCCTTCAACATTACGCCGCCGACAGCCCGATCACCGAGAGCCGCCGCGAGATCACGGCGTTCGCGGGGCTCAACTACCGGTTCTAAACACGTGCGCCGGTGCGCGCCGCGTCAGAACCGCTCGGCGCGGAAGGGCCGTGGGTCCACCACCGTCGGCGCGCCCGTCATCATTTCCGCGATCAGGCGCCCCGTGACCGGGCCGAGCGTGAGGCCGTGGTGCGCGTGGCCGAACGCGAACCAGAGGTCGTCGTGCTTCGGCGCGGGCCCGATGATCGGCATCATGTCGGGCGTGCAGGGGCGGCGGCCCAGCCACGGCTCGGCATCGAGCCGCGCGCCGAGCGGGAAGATATCGCGCGCGAGCGGCTCCACGGCTTCGAGTTGAACCGGCGTCCTGGGCGAATCGCGAAAGCCGAGTTCGACGCCGGTCGTGAGGCGCGTGCCGCGCACCATGGGCGTGATCAGGAAACCCGCTTCGGCGTCGAGCACCGGCTGGTTCAGCTTCGCGCCGTTCGTGAGCGCGTAATGCATGTGATAGCCGCGTTTCACGGCGAGCGGCAACGCGTAGCCCAGCCGCGCCGTGAGATCGCCCGACCACGGCCCCATGGCGATGACCGCCGACTTCGCCAGCACGGGGCCATCATGTGTCATCACACGCCACGACGGTTCGAGCGTCGCGGCGTCGCCAATCATCACGCGGCCGCCTAGCTGTTCGAATAGCTTCGCGTAGGCCGTCACCACTCCATTCGGATCGCTAACCGAATCGGAATCGGTGTAGCGCACGCCGCCCACCAGCGTGTGGCTGAGCGCGGGCTCGGCGGCGCGCAGCGCAGCGTTATCCAGCGCCTCGTGGCCCACGCCGTACTCGCGCTGCCAGCGCTGTGCTTCGGCCACCGTGGCGTCCATGGCCGCCGCGCTGCGAAACACCTTCATCCAGCCGTTGGTGCGCAACAGCGCCTGTGCGCCCGCCGCTTCGATCAGCGCGCGATGCTCGATCACGCAATGCTCGATGAGCGTGGCATACGCGCGCGCGATCTCGGCGTGCCGGTCGGCGCGCGAATGGTGCCAGTAGCGATAGAGAAACGGCAGCAACTTCGGCATCGCCCCCGGGTGATAGCGCACGTCCGTCGAGCGGTTGCGCGCGTAGCGCAGCAGCGTGGAAAGCTCGCGCGGAAATGCATAGGGGTAGACGCCCTCGCGCTGGATCAATCCCGCGTTGCCGTGCGATGTTTCATTGCCCGGCGCCCTGCGGTCCACGAGCGCGACCGAGAGGCCGCGCCGCTGCAATTGCAATGCCACCGAGACGCCGACGATACCGCCGCCAAGCACGACCGAATCGAAATTCATCACGTAAAGTTCCTGGCTCGAAGGCACTCAGGCGAGTGCGGTGACGGCCACTTCGACATCGAGGCCCGGTCGCATCAGCAAGGCCTGCACGCAGGCGCGCGTGGGCGCGTGCCCTTGCGCAACCCAGGCGTCCCATACGGCATTGAATGCGTCGAAATGCTTCGGGTCGCTCAGCCACACGTTCGCGGTCAGCACGCGCGTTTTGTCCACGCCCGCCGATGCGAGCAGCTTGTCGATACGCGTGAGGATTTCGGTTGCCTGAACGTCGATCGGCGCGCCTGCGGTATCGGGCACCTGGCCCGAGAGATACACCACGCCATTGGCGATCACCACCTGGCTCATGCGTGCGTTGGTTTGCAGTCTTTGGATGTCGTTGCTCATGTTCATACCGCCGAAAGACCGGCAGCGTCGCTACCGGCCGGGTTGTAAACGGGAGGCGCCGTGACAATGGACGTCAGTGCCGGATTGGCTCGCGTCAGGCGCGCGAGATCGGGACGCGGGCGACGCAGATGAGGATACGCTGAAAACGCCGTCTCCAGCGCCTGCGAGACCGCGAGCGCCTTCATGTCGCCGCGGAACGGGCCCACGATCTGGAGTCCGAACGGCATGCCCGCATGATCGACGCCGCACGGCAGGATCGCGAAAAAGTTGTAGACCGTGAAGTCGTAGTACTCGAGCGCCGTGCCCAGCGTTGTCGCAGCAATGACCTGGCCCTTCGAAAGACCCGTTTTTCCCAGTGCGATTGAGGCCACGACGCTGCTCCTTCAAAGGGGAGTCGAGTTGCGAGTTATCATATACGAGAAAAAATTATTTCTCGTATACGACAAAACCCGTAACCGGGAACCGTCCCTTCCATGGCAAAGAGCGCAGCACGAAATCACGCAACTGAGCACGCAACCGGGAAAGCAACCGGACAGGCGGCAACAGAAATCGACCACGCGGCCGTCGGCACGCGTCTGCGCGAGGCGCGCAAGGCGCGCGACTTGACGTTGATGCAGCTATCGGAGTTGTCGGGTATCGCCGTCTCGACGATTTCGAAGGCCGAGCGCGGCGACATTGCGCTCACCTATGACAAGTTCGCGGCGCTCGCGCACGCGCTGAACGTGGACTTCGACACGATTTTCGGGCGCAGGAAGCGCAAGGCGGCCGGCCCGATGAAGCCGTCGCTCACGCGCGCGGGCAAGCAGATGATCTACGACACGCCGAACTACGAGTACGGCATGATCGCCAACGACCTCACCGGCAAGCGCATGGTGCCGATGCGCGGACGCATCCACGCCCGCACGATGGACGCGTTTCCCGATTACATCCGTCACAGCGGCGAGGAGTTTCTGTTCCTGCTGCGCGGTGAGCTGGAACTGCATTTTGAAAACGGCACCGTCTTCAGGCTGTCGCCCGGCGACAGCCTCTACTTCGACAGCGCCGTGGGGCACGTGTATCTCAGCACGGGTGCCGGGGATGCCGAAGTGCTAGTCTGTTGCGTCGACAACGACTCACACCGGCTGCCCGAAACGCTCTGAGCGAGCACTCGCAAGTGTGACGCCGCCGCGTTTGAACGGCGGCGTCACATTGCTCAGCGGCCGAGCATCGGCAGCTTGAGACCCGCCTCGCGCGCGGTCTGCTGCGCGAGTTCGTAGCCGGCATCTGCGTGACGCATCACGCCCGTGGCCGGATCGTTGAGCAGCACGCGGCCCAGACGCTCGTGCGCCGCCTGCGTGCCGTCCGCCACGATCACCACCCCCGAGTGCTGCGAAAAGCCCATGCCGACGCCGCCGCCGTGGTGCAGCGAGACCCACGACGCACCGCCCGCCGTGTTCAGCAGCGCATTGAGCAGCGGCCAGTCGCTCACCGCGTCCGAGCCGTCCTTCATCGATTCCGTTTCGCGGTTCGGGCTCGCCACCGAGCCGGTGTCGAGGTGGTCGCGGCCGATGACGACCGGCGCCTTCAGCTCGCCGTTCTTGACCATTTCGTTGAACGCCTGGCCGAGACGATAGCGATCCTTCACGCCCACCCAGCAGATACGCGCCGGCAGGCCCTGGAACGCGATGCGCTCGCGCGCCATGTCGAGCCAGTTGTGCAGGTGCGGATCGTCGGGGATCAGCTCCTTGACCTTGGCGTCCGTCTTGTAGATGTCCTCAGGATCGCCCGAAAGCGCCACCCAGCGGAAGGGGCCCTTGCCCTCGCAGAACAGCGGACGGATATATGCCGGCACGAAGCCCGGGAAATCGAACGCGTTGTCCACGCCCATTTCGAGTGCCATCTGGCGGATGTTGTTGCCGTAGTCGAGCGTGGCCGCGCCGCGCTCCTGCAGCGTAAGCATCGCGCGCACCTGGTGGGCCATCGATTCCTTCGCGACCTTCACGATGCTTTCCGGCGCGACCTTCTGCGCTTCACGCCACTGCTCCACGGTCCAGCCCTGCGGCAGGTAACCGTTGATCGGGTCGTGCGCGCTCGTCTGGTCGGTCACGCAGTCGGGCGTGATGCCGCGCTTCACGAACTCGGCGAAGACATCGGCGGCATTGCCGAGCAGGCCCACCGAAACCGGCTTGCCCGTGCGCTTCGCTTCCTCGATGATGGCCAGCGCCTCGTCGATGGTCTTGGCCTTGCGGTCCACGTAGCGCGTCTTCAGGCGGAAGTCGATGCGCGTCTCGTCGCATTCCACCGCGATCATCGAGAAGCCCGCCATCGTCGCCGCGAGCGGCTGCGCGCCGCCCATGCCGCCGAGGCCGCCCGTGAGAATCCAGCGGCCCTTCGGGTCGCCGTTGAAGTGCTGGTTCGCGACCGAATAGAACGTCTCGTAGGTGCCCTGCACGATGCCCTGCGAGCCGATATAGATCCAGCTGCCCGCGGTCATCTGGCCGTACATCATCAGGCCCTTGCGGTCCAGTTCATGGAAATGCTCCCACGTGGCCCAGTGCGGCACGAGGTTCGAGTTCGCGAGCAGCACGCGCGGGGCGTCGGCATGGGTGCGGAACACGCCCACGGGCTTGCCTGACTGGATCAGCAGCGTCTCGTCCTCGTTCAGGTCCTTGAGCGACGCGAGGATCTGGTCGAAACACTCCCAGTTGCGCGCAGCGCGGCCGATGCCGCCGTACACCACGAGCGCATGCGGATGCTCGGCGACTTCGGGGTCCAGATTATTCTGGAGCATCCGGTAGGCGGCTTCCGCCAGCCAGGTCTTGCAGACCTTCTCGCTGCCGCGCGGCGCGCGGATCGTGCGGGTCGGGTCGAGGCGCGGGTCGGTGAAGTTCGGTTGGTTCATAACGTCTTCGTCTCGGATGTTATTCAGGATGACTGCTTTTTATTTGGCTTCTAGCGCTTATTGCTCGGACTCGAATGCCAGCGGGCTGTGCCTGGCGATCGCACCGTTCTGCACGAGCTTCGTCATCGCTTCGATATCCGGCGCGAAATAGCGGTCGAGGTCGTAATGCGGCACCTCGGCGCGCACCGACTGCATCACGTGCGCGAGCGCCGGGCTCGTGTGATGCGGCGCGCGCAGGTCCACGCCCTGGGCCGCGGCGAGCAGTTCGATCGCGAGGATGTTGGCCGTGTTGTCGGCGATGTCGGCGAGCTTGCGCGCGGCGAACGTCGCCATCGACACGTGGTCTTCCTGGTTTGCCGAGGTCGGCAGCGAATCGACCGAAGCGGGATGCGCGAGCGTCTTGTTTTCCGACGCCAGTGCGGCCGCCGTGACGTGCGCGATCATGAAGCCCGAATTCACCCCGCCGTCCTTCACGAGGAAAGGCGGCAGGCCCGAGAGCGTGGCGTCGATGAGCAGCGCGATGCGGCGCTCGGCCAGCGCGCCGATTTCGGCGGCGGCCAGCGCGAGATTGTCGGCGGCGAAGGCCACCGGTTCCGCGTGGAAGTTGCCGCCCGAGAGCACTTCGTTCGTTTCCGGGAAGATCAGCGGATTGTCCGACACCGCGTTCGCTTCGATGAGCAGCACTTGCGCCGCGTGACGCATCTGGTCGAGACATGCGCCCATCACCTGCGGCTGGCAGCGCAGCGAGTACGGGTCCTGGACCTTGCCGCAGTCGCGGTGCGAGAGGTTGATCGCCGAGCCTTCGAGCAGCGTGCGATAAGCCGCGGCCGCCTCGATCTGGCCGCGATGGCCGCGCAGTTCGTGAATGCGCGCGTCGAACGGCTTCACCGAACCTGCCGCCGCGTCCACGCAGAGCGCGCCCGAGACGAGCGCCGTGCGGTACAGGTCCTCGATCGCGAACATGTTGTAGATCGCGAGCGCGGCCGAAGCCTGCGTGCCGTTGAGCAGCGCGAGACCTTCCTTGGCCTGCAGCGCGAGCGGCTTGAGGCCGACGAGACGCAGGCCCTCGACCGCGCTCATGCGCTCGCCCTTCGCGAACACGTCGCCGACACCCAGCAGCACGCAGGACATATGTGCGAGCGGCGCGAGGTCGCCTGAAGCGCCCACGGAACCCTTCACCGGGATCACGGGCAGCACGTCGGCATTGAACAGCGTGATGAGCGTGTCCATCACTTCGCGGCGAATGCCCGAATGGCCGCGGCCCAGGCTCGACAGCTTCAGCGCCATCAAGAGGCGCACGACCGGACGCGACATCGGCTCGCCCACGCCCACGGCGTGCGAGAGCACCAGGTTGCGCTGCAGGAGTTCGAGCTGCTCACGCGGAATATGCGTACTCGCCAGACGCCCGAAGCCCGTATTGATGCCGTAGGCGGGCTCGCCCTTCGCCGTGATCTCGGCAACGGCACGCGCGCCTGCGTCGATGGCCGCGAAGCTGGCCGGATCGAGTTCGAGCTTCACGCCGCCGTTTTCATCGGCACGCGCGATCTGGCGCAGTTGGGACAGGGTCAGATTGCCGGGAGTGAGTTTGAGGTTCATTGCGGTGTCAAAGTTGTCTGGACAAGGTGGAATCAGATTACCGAAACGAGCTTGTCTATACAAGTTCAATCCGCTCCACGTATACCCGAATTCCGGCTTTCTGACGCCTGAATTACGCCGTCTTTCGATTGCAGCACAGTGAAATCCCCAGGTGATAACACCGATTGCCGGTCTCTTCGCCACATCGATAATTGTATAGACAACTTGCCGGGCCGGACCTCCAGTCCATGACCGGGCACACGCCAACCATTCCTATCGGAGACTTCATGAAGAAACTTGCCTTCTGTGTCGCCCTCGCCCTTGCCGCCGGTGGCGCGTATGCGAAAGACTGGTCCACGATCCGCTTCGGCACCGACGCGAGCTACGCGCCGTTCGAGTCGAAGGCGACCGATGGCAAGCTGGTCGGTTTCGACATCGACCTCGGCAACGAAATCTGCCGGCGCCTGAACGCCAGGTGCGTGTGGGTCGAGGAGGATTTCGACGGCATGATCCCAGGCCTCAAGGCCAGGAAGTTCGACGGCGCGCTCTCCGCGCTCACGATCACCCCCCAGCGCGAGCAGCAGATCGCCTTCTCGGCCAAGCTCTTCAACACGCCGACGCGCCTCGTCGCGAAGCAGGGCTCGCCGCTGCAGCCGACCATCGCTTCGCTGCAAGGCAAGACGGTGGGTGTCGAGCAGGGCTCGATTCAGGAGACCTACGCGAAGCAGAACTGGGCGCCCAAGGGCGTCAACGTGATTCCCTACCAGAACCAGGACCAGGTCTATCTGGATCTGCAGTCGGGGCGCCTCGACGCCGCGCTGCAAGACGAAGTGCAGGCCAATCTCGGCTTCCTGAAGACGCCGCGCGGCGCGGGCTTTGCGTTCGCGGGCACGGAAATCCCCACAGGCGCCGCCGCGATTGGCCTGCGCAAGGAAGATGCCGACCTCAAGGCGAAGATCGACAAGACGATCGCCGACATGATCAAGGACGGCACGTACAAGAAGATCGAGTCGAAGTATTTCGACTTCGACGTGTACGGCGGTTAAGCGCCGCCGTCTTCATCTGCAACAACCAGGGGGAGCGCTGCTGCCCTGAACAAGGACATCCTTCCATGGTCTTTCAAGGCTTCGGCCCGCTGCTCCTTGCGGGCACGTGGGAAACCATCAAGCTCGCGGTGCTCTCGCTCGGCGCCGCGTTTCTGCTCGGGCTTGCGGGCGCTGCCGCGAAGCTCTCGCCCAACCGCATGCTTGCGCGCATCGGCACGGCATATACCACGCTGATTCGCGCGGTGCCCGATCTCGTGCTCATGCTGCTGCTGTTCTACAGCATCCAGATCTGGCTCAACGACGTAACCGACATGATGGGCATGGACCAGATCGACATCGACCCGTTCGTGGCTGGCGTCATCACGCTCGGCTTCATTTACGGCGCGTATTTCACGGAGACCTTCCGCGGCGCGTTTCTCGCCGTGCCGCGCGGGCAGATCGAAGCCGGTTTCGCCTACGGCATGAGTTCCACGCGCGTGTTCACGCGCATCCTGTTCCCGCAGATGATGCGTTTCGCGCTGCCGGGTATCGGCAACAACTGGCAGGTGCTCGTGAAGGCCACGGCGCTCGTCTCGATCATCGGTCTCGCCGATGTGGTGAAGGCCGCTCAGGACGCGGGCAAGGCCACCCAGGCGTTCTTCTTCTTCACGCTCGTGACCGGCGCGATTTATCTCGCCATCACGACGGTTTCCAACCTGGCATTGCACCGCCTCGAAAAGCGCTATTCGACCGGTGTGCGGAGGGCAGCGCTGTGATCGAACTGCTTCGTCAATACTGGCCCAACTATCTGTACAGCGACGGCTTCAACACGAGCGGCCTCGCCATCACGCTCTGGCTGCTGGTCGTCTCGATCGTGGCGGGCTTCCTGCTTGCCGTGCCGCTCGCCATTGCACGCGCGTCGCGCAACCGGTGGCTTTCGCGGCCGGTCTGGGTCTATACGTACGTGTTCCGCGGCACACCGCTCTATGTGCAGCTACTGCTCTTCTACACCGGCCTCTACAGCCTGCACTTCGTGCAGGCGAATCCGGTTCTTGGCGACTTCTTTCGCAGTGCCATGAATTGCACGCTGCTGGCCTTTGCCTTGAACGAGTGCGCTTACGCCACCGAGATTTTCGCGGGCGCGATTCGCGAGACCGCGTATGGCGAGATCGAAGCGGCCCAGGCGTACGGCATGTCGAAGACCAAGATCTACACGCGCATCATCCTGCCTTCGGCATTTCGACGCGCGCTGCCTTCGTACAGCAACGAGGTGATCCTCATGCTGCACGCGACGACGCTGGCGTTCACCGCGACCGTGCCCGACATCCTGAAAGTGGCGCGCGATGCGAATTCCGCCACCTATATGACGTTCCAGGCGTACGGCATCGCGGCGGCGCTCTATGCGTCCATCGTCTTCGCCCTGATCTGGGGTTTCCGCCGCCTCGAAACACGTGTGCTGGCCTATTTGAAGCCGCAAGGCCATTAAGAATTTCAGTCCCGATGGAGTGAACCGAGTATGTACAAGCTGATAGTCGACGACCTGCACAAGAAGTTCGGCGAGAACGAGGTTTTGAAGGGCGTATCGCTCAAGGCAAAGGCTGGCGACGTGATCAGCCTGATCGGATCGAGCGGTTCGGGAAAGAGCACGTTCCTGCGTTGCATTAACTTTCTCGAATCGCCCTGCTCGGGACGCATCACGCTCAACGGCGAGGAGATCCGCACGAGCGCCGACCGTGGCGGCGCGCTGCGCGTGAGCGATCCGAAGCAGCTTCAAAAAATGCGTACGCGCCTTTCGATGGTCTTTCAGCACTTCAATCTCTGGGCGCACATGACTGTGCTCGAGAACATCATCGAGGCGCCGGTCAGCGTGCTTGGCCTCTCCCGCAGCGAGGCCGAGGCCCGCGCGCGCAAGTACCTCGACAAGGTGGGGCTGGCCGCGGGTGTCGAGCACAAGTACCCCTCGCACCTTTCCGGCGGCCAGCAGCAACGCGTGGCGATCGCCCGCGCGCTGGCGATGGAGCCCGAAGTGATGCTGTTCGACGAGCCCACCTCCGCGCTCGACCCCGAACTCGTGGGCGAAGTGCTCAAGGTCATGCAGAAGCTCGCGGAGGAAGGCCGCACCATGATCGTCGTCACGCACGAAATGGGCTTCGCGCGCAACGTGTCGAATCACGTCGTGTTTCTGCACAAGGGTAAGATCGAAGAGCAAGGCGACCCCAAGGAAGTGCTCAATGCGCCGCGCAGCGAGCGGCTCCAGCAGTTCCTCGCGGGACGGTTGAAGTAAGGTCGTGGCGGGCAGTCGTTTCACGGCCCGCCAACGCACCTCGGGGGCATGCGCAACGATGCGCGGGCATCGACGTGCAGCCCCGGTTACACGCCTTGTGTGCGCCAGACCACATTGGCGCAAGCGCCCGGCGCTATAGTGAAAACGTCAACGGGAGCGACGTCCAACGCCCGCCTCCACGCCTCGCGTCGGGCTATCCGCCGGACGAGCGCGCCGCTCCATCGTGTCGAAGCAAGGCAGTAATCCGGCTTTTCAGGAGACCCCCCATGAAAAAGCTGCTTGCCCTCCTGCTCATCGTTCCCGCTACGGCTTTTGCGGACTCGGCGGCATTCCCGGACGGTTCCGCGAGCCCCAGCGCGGCCGACATCCAGCAACGCCTCTCGGGCAAGGCGTTCGACATCAAGATCGCCGACGGCAGCACGTGGCATGTGCAGTACGGCAACAACGGCGACTACGACTTCAAGTCGAGCAAGGGCTTTGCCGATCACGGCGACTGGAAAGCCGAGGACGGCAAGATCTGCAGCAAAGGCAGCAAGATGCCGTATTCGTGCAACGAAGTGCGCATGAAAGGCGCCGACCTGTATCTCAAGCGCGACAACGGCGAGATCATCCAGTTCGTCGACTCGCAGTGAGCGACGCCTGGCAGGCCCAACCAATCGAAAGCCAATCGTCGGCCATCGATCGCCGTTGGGCCTAAACTACCGGCATGCCGCCCACTCCAGACGAGTGCATGCCAGCTAGCGCAGCTCTGCACGCCGATGCGCCCACGCTCACCCATGCGCATCCTGAACCGCCCGACGCCGAGCCCCTGCTCGACCCGGCACTCCTGCGCCGTCTATTGCGCGCGAAGGACCGCATGGACGCCGCCTCTCTCGAGGCCTGGCCCGTCAAGCGCCTGGCCGAGGTCAGCGGCGTATCCGAAGCGCATTTCGCGCGTTCCTTCAAGCGCGCCTTCGGCCTCCCGCCGCATCGCTACCTTCTCACGCGGCGCATCGAGCAGGCCACCACCCTGCTGCGCGACACCGATCTCGACATCACGGATATCGCCTTCGCCACCGGCTGGGAGAGTTTGGGCACCTTTGGCCGCACGTTCCGCGACGTGACCGGCTCGAGCCCCAGCGCCGTGCGCGTTCAGGCGCGGGCCAGCCTGCCCGGGATCGACCGCGTGCCTGCCTGCGTGCTGAAAGCCGCACAGCGCCCCGACCTCACGACAGCAGTTTTGGAGAAGCGGCGGCGTGCGGGCAACGCTAAAGTGCGGCCCTGAAGTGCGGTCACTAACCAGGGAGGTGTTATGAATCAGGGTATCAATGTGGTGGGCCTATACGTCGACGACCAGGACGCGGCACTCAAGTTCTACGTCGACAAACTCGGATTCAGTGTGCATACCGACGTGCGCAATGGCGCGTACCGCTGGCTCACGGTCCAGCACCCGGAGCAGTCGTCCTTCCAGCTCGGGCTTTTCCTGCCCGGGCCGCCCGTTCACGACGAGGCCACCGCGCAAACGCTGCGCGCCATGGTCGCAAAGGGCGCCATGCCGCCCCTCGTACTCGCCGTGGCCGACTGCCGCGCGAGTTACGAGCGCCTGAAGGGCCTGGGCGTGGAATTCACCCAGGAGCCGGTCGACCGCTACGGCAGCGTCGACGCGGGTTTCCGCGATCCCGCCGGCAACGGCTGGAAGATGATCCAGGCGCCGAAGCAGTCATAGCGGCCAGGCATGCGCGGCTTCGAAGGCGATGACTCGCACGCGCGCGCGATCGCCCACCCGGTCCAGATACGTTTCGCCAATGCTCATGAATCCATTGAAGCGCTTTTCGCTTCATTGCCATACTTTTATGCTTGGGTGCCACTGAGCGTTAACGCCTGGCGCACCACCAGGCGGCACTGCACTTCGTGGCGGCAATTTGATGACAATTCAATGACTGATCGCGTACCGGAAAATCATGCACGGATCAGGAGGCGGTCAGGGCGTGGCGTCCCAGCCGTGTGACGCGAGGATCTTGTCGAGCAGGAAGCGCAGCGCAACGCGCTCGGCCTCGTTCAGCCCGTGGTAAAGGTCGCTGTCGCGCTTGTCCAGGGTCGGGCCGATCTTCTTGAAGATCTTGCGGCCTTCGGCGGTGAGCGAAATGATGACGCTGCGCCCATCCTTGTCGTTGCCCGTGCGCGCGAGGATCTCCTTCGAGAGCATGGCCTCCACCGTGCGGCTCGCCTGACTCTTGTCGAGGTTGGCGCGCCGCGAGATATCCATCACAGTTTGCGGACCGAACGTGCCGATCGCGGCGATGATGCTTGCCTCCGGATACGGCACACCCAGCTTGTCGCGCGACATCTCACTGCTCATGCGGTCGGCGATCTTGGTCAATGCCTTCAGCCGATAGGTCAGCGAGGCGTCTGCGCCTGGCTCATTCGTGCTTGCCATATGCCCACTCGAGAATTGGATCCGCAAACCCGCGAAAGAAACCCGGGTATGTTGCCCTGATCCTGCCCGCGAGGTCAACTGTGGGGCGCACACTTGTCAGGAGCGAAGAGTGGGCGCCGTCCGCTTCAATACGGTGCATGCAGTGTGCGAAGACGCAATACGCAGCGTCGATGGCCATATCCATTTTCATCACTCGCATTCATCGTAGCCGCTTATACTGCACGCGTTCAACGCGCGAAGATGGCCATGAGCAAACGAATGACTGTCCGGCAGTCGCCGGTGCACGGAAAAGGCGTCTATGCGTTGCGTCCCCTGCGGGCCGGCGAGCGCATCTTCGAATACAAAGGCAAGATCATGAGCTGGCGTAGCGCGGCCCGGCGTTATCGTCTGCGTGAAGACGGCGCGCATACGTTTCTCTTCGGCCTTTCCGATGGCCGCGTAATCGACGGCGGCCAGGGCGGCAACTGGGCGCGCTGGCTCAATCACGCGTGCCAGGCGAACTGCGAAACCATCGAAATCAACGGCCACGTGTTCATCGACGCGTGCCGCGACATCCTGCCAGGCGAAGAGCTGTTCATCGACTACGCGCTCGAATTGCCCGACGACGCCTGCGAAGACAACGTGCGCGAATACACCTGCCGCTGCGGCGCGCCGGTGTGCCGCGGGACGATGCTCGCCGGCGCCAGTGTTGGCGTTGGTGTCAGCGCCGGTGTTGTCGCCGACACCGGCGTGAGCAGCATCGTCAGCGTAGTCAGCCTGTTTTAGGCGATGCGGAACTGACTTTGCCGAGGGGCGATTGAGCCGGCTGTCCCTCAATTCGAAGCCGTTTTGCGTGCGGCGGCGTCGGTGGACGGTCCGGTTCCGCGCAGGTTCGTCACGTTTTGCAGCAGGTCGAACCAGAACGGCGCGCCGAACAACGTTGCACTCGCCGTGAGCAGCCAGCCGACGATCATCCAGGCCACGCCGTCTGCATAGGCACCATCCCTTTGCCAGCCGATCGGCAACTGGTTCATCAGGGAAACCGCGCCGGAAGACGCGTTTGCGTGCAACGCACCCGCGAGCGAGGGATGCAACCATAGAATCCTGAACAGAAACACCGTATCGATGTTCAGTGCGATCACGATGACGAGCGCCACGGCAAATGAAATGAACTGCGACCAGCGCTTGTAGGTGCCGGAGAGCCTGTCCATGCCGTTGTCGAACCACTTGCCGAGCGCGTCCGAAAACTGGCCGACATCCTGGTTGGCGTGGCGGTACATTGCCTGCAATACCTCCCTCAACTGCTGGTTCTGTATGGTGGCAATCGACTGACCGATGTCCTGGTCCGCACCGGGCGCGCGCCGAAGGATATCGATCATCGCGAGGGCAAAGTCATTCGACGGAATATAAGAGGGCTTGTACTTCAGGTCGCTCGCATTCGTCGCGTCCCCAGAGTCGCGCGGGCTCACGAGCGCGTGGTTGTAGAGGTCGCGCGCCATGCCGTTGAACTGCGGGTCGTTCAGGATCTGCTTGATGCCAGATAGCAGACATTTCGCGCGCAACTGCAAGAGCGACGCAAAAAGCTCGGTCACGGTGCTGACGGCAAGGCTCACCGCGAAATAGCAGAACACTAAACCAATGCCGACTTCGAGTACGGTGCTGTTGAACATGTGCGGCTCCGCGTGCTTGCGCTTCAAAGAGATGAGAGACTGCGCAGCCGGCTGCTCTTCAAAGCCTGTTCGTGACATTCGCGTGGCGGGAGCCCTCTCTTCAACAATCAGCTGTTTTGGCACGACGCTCAAGACCGTAAATGCGGGTTGTGTGGGCAATCTCACACAGAGAAAGCAACGGAGGAACTGCTCGCCTTAACTGCCGATACAAGAATTCAAACCTTCGCAGTTCGAATCATCCGTGGATCGAAACGATGATTCGAAACCTGTCGCACTCGGCACTTCGCTCCACGTCCAGCCGACATAGAGGGCCGGAGCCGCGCGGTCTTCATGCGCGTGCGGCAGCACCGGCACTTTGCGGCCTGCTACGGCACGCTATGCCTGCAGCACCGCGGGGTCGATATATCCCGGCACCGCAGCCGAAAGCGATTGCTTCAGTTCACGGCTGCCCGCATCCGCGAGCACTTCGCTCTCTCCCGTTTCGAGCGCATCGTAGGCCTGGCGAACGACATCGACGGGACTCGCTTTCGGCACGTCGAAATCCTTCGTGAGATCGGTATCCACGAAGCCGACATGCACGCCGACCACGCCGATCTTGCGTTCCCTGAAGTGCAGACGGATGTTGTTGGTATAGCTCCAGGCCGCCGCCTTCGAAGCGGAATACGGCGCGAGGAACGGCACGGCTCGCCACGAAATATCGGAGAGCACGTTAATTACGCCACCGTTGCCATCGCTGGGCAGCACGGCTTCGAACGCGCGCGTCGTGCGAATGACGCCATAAAAGTTCGTTTCGAAGATGCGCCGCGCCTGGTCTTCCGCCTCTGCCGCAAGCGGGGACGCGAGAATTTCCGCAATGCCCGCGTTGTTCACGAGCACGGTCACGTCCGAGGCGATCTTGGCGGCCGCCGTAACGGAGTCCGGATCCGTCACGTCGATCTTGACCGGAATGATGCCGGGTTCGCTAAAGCCTTCCGGATTGCGCACCCCGGCGTAGACTTTCGCGGCACCGCGGACCAACGCCTCGCGTGCAAAAGCCAGACCGAGGCCACGGCTTGCGCCGGTTACAAACACAACGGAATTCCTGATCTTCATTTCGAATCTCCAAAAGAATGAGTCATGGACAGTGATAGTTTGAAATCAGGCCGGGAAGCGCTCGCGGTGGGCGCGAATGAACGTCTCGACCGTCTGCGGCGCTTTTCCGGTCACTTGCTCGATGATGCTGTCGGTACCCTTGAACACGCCGTTCTGGTAATCGACGGCGACTTCGATGAAATGCTGGATCGCAAACTCGGGAAGGTCGTACTTCTGCAAATGTGCGCGATATTCGTCGAGCGTGCCCGGGCGATAAACGATCTTCCGGTCGATGACCTTGCCGATCTCGTCGGCAATGCCATGGTGGTCGAGTTCGACCGGCCCGCAAAGCTCGTAGCGCTTGCCAATATGGCCCGACGGCTGCGCGAGCACCGTGGCGATGAAGCGGGCCTGATCAACGGCGGCGATCGGCGCATGGCGTCCCGCTCCGTAAGGCAGCGTGATCTGTCCTTCGTTGACGATGGTGTCGCGCACCCACGGGAAAATCAGCCATTCGGAAAAGAAGGTCGGGCGAACATGAATGGTCGGCACCCCTGACCAGTCGAGCACGCGCTCGGCGATCCAGTGATCGCGCGCGGCGTGGCTCTTCGCGTTCTCGCGCGCGGAGATCTGCGACATTTCCACGACGACTTCGAGACCGGCGCGGCGCGCGGCGTCCGCGAAATACGCGGTGCCCTGAATGAACCCGGGACTGACGGGATAGCACAGGTAAGCGCCCGTCACGCCCGAGGTGGCGCGAATCAGGTCGTCGTGATCGAGCAGATCGCCCACCACGACTTCGGCGCCGGCGGCGCGCAGCGAGGCACTGCGCGCGTCTTCCGCACGGACCATTGCGCGAACCGCGTGTCCGGCTTCGAGCAGGTTATTGACCACGTGCACGCCGGTTTTGCCCGTGGCGCCGGTAATCAGAAATTTACGCTGTTGCATGATGAGTTCTCCGCCGAAAGTGCATATGCACATAGGTAAGCAAATAAAATCGCCAGTCTCTGGCGACAGCTTTCGTTCAGATCGATTCGATGTGTTGCCTGACGTCTTCCAGCAGCGACGCAGAAGCGTCCGGATCGGGGATGATGCGCGCCATGGTCAGCGCGCCGATCATGGCCGCGAGTGCGAAAACGGCCTGCGAGCGGTCTGCCTCTTCCTCCGGTGTCGCCATGCGCGCCGCCAGCATGTCCACCAGCGCGTCGAACCCGCGCGACGCCGCCGCGCGCGTCGCGTCGTCCGCGCGCGCCAGCTCGCTGCCCATGCCGGCAAGCGGGCAACCGTTCGCTCGCGCGTCGCGATGACCGGTGGACATGTACGCGTCCACGACAGCGCGGAACGCGTCCTCGCCCGTGGCCCCATCCGCAGCGGCGACGAGGTTCTCGACGATGCCGGCCAGCCCCACTTCGCACGCCTCGGCAACCAGTTGGTCCTTCGACTCGAAATGGCGGTAAAAGCCGCCATGCGAAAGTCCGGCGGCGGCCATTACGTCGGCGAGTCCCGTTGCATGGATGCCATTCGCCCTGAATGCCCCAGCGGCGACTTCCACGATGCGCTCCCGCGTCTGCGCCGTTTCTACCTTCGACTTCCTCATGATGACCCGCGCTCCGTGCTTCGATGTTGTTTAGATGGTAGTCATCATCTAAATGGAAGTCAAGGCGCGTTTTGGCGACGCGAACATCGCAGGGCAGCCACACGGACCGATTTCTGCACGTATTTAACGGCGGCGCTACACTCGTGCGGTTGTCGAAAGGCCGCGCCCACTGGCCATCGCTTTGGCTGGCTCATTAGGCAGCAGAGGCGAAACAGCCAGCGCGCGGACGCTTCGATTGCACGATCAAGAACGACAAATCCCCACTCTCGGAGAGCCCCCTCCATGACGACGTTGACAATCAACGGAGAAACTCATACGGTCGACGCGCCGCCCGACATGCCGCTGCTCTGGGTCCTGCGCGACATCGTCGGCCTCACCGGCACGAAGTTCGGCTGCGGTATTGCGCAGTGCGGCGCATGCACGGTGCATCTCGACGGTGAGGCCGCGCGCTCGTGCGTGCTGCCCGTCGCGGCCGTTGCGGGCCGCAAGATCACCACCATCGAGGCGATCGGCGCCACCCCCGTCGGACAGAAGGTGCAGAAGGCCTGGCGCGAGATCGACGTCGTGCAGTGCGGCTACTGTCAATCGGGGCAGGTGATGTCGGCGACAGCGCTCATCGCCGCGAATCCGAACCCGAGCGACGCGGATATCGACGCCGCCATGGCGGGCAACATCTGCCGCTGTGGCACCTATGCGCGCATTCGCGCCGCCATCAAGCAAGCCGCGAAGGAGGCCTGAGATGTCACAAGGTCTCCTCGATGCGCAAAACGGCGCGCCGGAACGCAAGCTTCATGTCACCGCAAGCGGCTCACTCTCGCGACGCACGTTTCTCAAGCTCGGCGCGGCGGCGGGCGGCGGCCTGCTGCTCGGCATCAGCTTTTCTGCCGGCGCGCAGGGCGACAGCCAGACGCGTCGATCGGTCGTAGGCGGCGACGGCAACGAAGCCCCGCAAGACGGCGTGTTCGAGCCGAACGCCTTCGTGCAGATCGACCGCTCGGGCAAGGTCACGCTCATCGTCCCGAAGGTGGAGATGGGGCAAGGCGTGTACACCTCGATTCCGATGCTGATCGCGGAAGAACTCGAAGTGCCGCTCGATAGCGTCACGATCGATCACGCGCCGCCCAACGCGAAGCTCTTCACCGATCCGCTGCTGGGCGGCCAGCTCACGGGCGGCTCGACGTCGATTCGCTTTGCCTGGCAGCCCATGCGCGAAGCGGGCGCCGCCGCGCGCACCGCTCTGATCCAGGCGGCGGCGCAGCAGTGGCAAGTCGATCCGGCCACCTGCCACGCCAAAGCGGGCGAGGTGCTGCACGACGCGAGCGGGCGGCGCATCGCCTATGGCCAGCTCGTCGATGCGGCCGCTCATCTGCCCGTACCGCAGAAGGTCGCGCTCAAGGAGCCGAAAGACTTCACGCTGGTCGGCAAGCCCACAAAGCGCCTCGACTCGCCGGAGAAGGTGGACGGCTCGGCGCTTTTCGGCCTCGACGTGCGCCTGCCCGACATGGTCTACGCCGCCATCGTGAACTGTCCTGTGTTCGGCGGCACGCTCGCGAAGGTCGACGACACGCACGCGAAGCAGGTTCCCGGCGTCAAGCAGGTCGTGAAGATCGACAACGCCGTGGCCGTGATCGGCGCGCACACCTGGGCCGCGAAACGAGGCGCTGCTGCGCTCGTCGTCGAGTGGAACGAAGGCGCGGGCGCGACGGTTTCGATGCAGCAGATCGTCGCCGATCTCGCGAGCGCCTCGCAACGCGAAGGCGCCGTCGCGCGCAAGGACGGCGACGTGCAGCAGGGGTTCGGCACCGCAAAAACGCGCATCGACGCCGTCTATCAGCAGCCCTTCCTTGCACACGCAACGATGGAGCCGGTCAACTGCACGGTCCACGTACAACCCGATAGCTGCGAAATCTGGGTGGGCAGCCAGGTGCCCACGCGCGCCGTGGATGCGGCCGTGGCCGTCACGGGTCTGAAGCCCGAGCAGGTCACGCTGCACAATCACCTGCTTGGCGGCGGCTTCGGGCGGCGACTCGAAACCGATTTCATTACCCAGGCCGTCAAGATCGCCAAACAGGTCGGCGTGCCGGTCAAGGTCTTCTATACGCGCGAAGAAGATATCCAGCACGACATGTACCGGCCGTATTACTACGACCGTCTCTCGGCCGGACTCGACGCGAACGGCAAGCCCGTGGCCTGGCAGCATCGCATCGCGGGCTCCTCGATCATGGCGCGCTTTGCGCCCCCCGCGTTCCAGCACGGCGTCGACCCCGACGCCGTCGAAGTCGCCGCCGACCTGCCCTACGACCTGCCGAACCAGCTGATCGAATACGTGCGCCAGGAACCGCACGCGGTGCCCACCGCGTTCTGGCGCGGCGTGGGGCCCACGCGTGGCACGTTCGTGGTGGAGAGCTTCGTCGACGAACTGGCCGTGGCCGCGAAAACCGATCCGGTCACCTACCGCCGCAATCTGCTCGGCAAGTCGCCACGCGCACTCAATGTGCTCGACGTAGCCACGCGCGCCGCGAACTGGGGACCACCCATGCCGAAGGGCCAGGGACGCGGCGTTTCGGTGATGCACGCGTTCGGCAGTTTCCTCAGCATGGTGGCGGACGTCACGGTGGACGACGGTGAGGTGCGTGTAAACCGCGTGGTCTGCGCCGTGGATTGCGGCATGGCCGTGAACCCGGAGACCATCGAGGCGCAGATCCAGGGCGGCATCGTGTTCGGTATCACGGCGGCGCTGTGGGGCGAGATCACGATCGAGCGCGGACGCGTCACGCAAACCAATTTCACCGACTACCGGATCATGCGCATCGACCAGATGCCGGTGATCGAAGTGCATCTCGTGAAGAGCGCCGAAGCGCCCGGCGGGATCGGCGAGCCCGGGACCTCGGCGGTCATACCGGCCGTGGCGAATGCGATCTACGCGGCGACCGGAAAGCGTCTGCGCCACTTGCCAGTGGGCCGCCAGCTCGTGAACGCGGGCGCGTCCGCGCACTCGGCTTGAGGGAGCGAACCATGACGAAAACGATCGACGCATCCCAACGAGCCCGCGGCCTACGCCGCTTTGCCGGCGCAGCGCTCGCACTCGCTGCATTCGCCGGCGTGACTGCGCGCCCCGCCCTCGCGGCGGGCGCTGCGGACGCCGCCACGATCCAGCGCGGCGCCTACCTCGCCGCCGTGGGCGACTGCGCAGCGTGCCACACGGCGCCGCACGGCAAGCCGTTTGCAGGCGGCCTGCCGATGAACACGCCGCTTGGGCGCATCTACTCGACCAACATCACGCCCGACCCGGACACCGGAATCGGCGGCTACACGCAAGCGGACTTCGCGCGCGCCATGCGCGAGGGCGTTGCCAAGGACGGCCACAACCTCTATCCGGCGATGCCTTATCCCTCGTATGCGAAGGTGCGCGACGAGGACGTCGCCGCGCTCTACGCATACTTCATGCAAGGCGTGCAACCGGTCAAGCAGAGCAACCGAGACGCCGACATCAAGTGGCCGATGAACATGCGCTGGCCGCTCAAGATCTGGAACGCCGTCTTCCTCGAGAAGGGCGCGTACCAGGACAAAGCGGGCAAGGACATGGCATGGAACCGCGGCGCGTATCTCGTGCAGGGCCTCGGCCATTGCGGCTCGTGCCACACGCCGCGCGGCATCGGTTTCAACGAGAAGGCGCTCGACGAAAGCGGCGACGCCTGGCTCACGGGCGCCCTGCTCGACGGCTGGTTCGCCTCGAACCTGACCGGCGCGCACAACACGGGCCTCGGGCGCTGGAGCGCAGCGGACCTCGCGCAGTTCCTGAAGACGGGCGCGAACCAGCACGCCTCGGCGTTCGGCTCGATGACCGACGTGATCAACAAGAGCACCCAGAGCATGAACGACGCGGACGTCAACGCGATCGCCGTCTACCTGAAGTCGCTGCCGGCGAAGGGCGACGACGGCGGAACGGCCTACGCCTATGACGCGCAGGCGACGAAAGTCTCGCTCTCGCGTCCGGCGAACGATGCGGGCGCGCGCGTCTACACGGCGTATTGCATGCATTGCCACGGCGCCGACGGGCGCGGCTTCGCGCCGATGTTCGCGCCGCTCGCGGGCAATCCGAACGTGCTGGAGAAGGACGCGTCGTCGCTCATCAACGTCACGCTCAACGGCACCGGGGATCTCGTGATCCAGGGCATGCCCGCGCCGTACCCCATGCCCGCTTATGCAGATGTCCTAAGCGACAAGCAGATCGCCGATGTGCTCACGTTCGTTCGTGCGGGCTGGAACAACAAGGCAGGCGCGGTGGGCGCGGCAGAGGTCGCGAAGATGCGCACGAGGACGCAGGCGGCGCGGTAGGAGGGAGTGTTGAAGCGATCGCGCCGGCCATGATTGCGGCCGGCGCGAATGTCGTGAAACGACTGTAGCGTTAGTGAGCGAGCGGTTGCGTCACGTCCTGGCCGAACCACTGCATGGAGATTTTCTTGAGCGTGCCGTCCTGCTTGAGCGAGGTGAGCGCATCGTTGATCGCCTTCTCGAACTTCGGATTGCCCTTGCGGAACGGAATGGCCATTTGCTGATCGGCGCCCGGCAAGACGGCGCCCGGACGCAGCGGCAGGTTCGACGTCTTGATGATGTACGGCAGCATCAGGCGATCGTCCATCGTCGCGTCGATGCGCTTCGCGGCCAGGTCGCGCAGCTTCTCGGGCGCGCCGGGATACGTCTGCACGTTGATGCCCTGCACGGCGCGCGCCATCTGGTCATAGTTGGTGCCGAGCGTCACGCCGAGCTTCTTGTCGCCCTTGAATTCGTCGAGCGTCTTGAATTCGCGTTTGTCGTCGGAGCGCTGGATCAGCTGCGCGGCCGAGTACGTGTAGGGCTGGCTGAAGTCGAGCGCCTGCTGACGTTGCGGCGTAATGGTCACCTGATTGACGATCACGTCGAACTTGCCGGCCTGCAGCGCGGCGATAATGCCGCTCCACTCGGTGGGAATGAACTCGGGCTTGACCCCGAGCTTGGCCGCCACGGCCTTCGCGACGTCCACGTCGAAGCCGACGAGGTCGCCCTTGCTGTCACGGGAATCGAACGGGGGATAGGTGCCTTCCAGACCGATCTTGAGCACCCCGGCCTGTTTGACCGAATCCAGCAGGTCTTCCGCATGGGCGGAAACGGCGGTAAATCCGAGTGCCGATACAGCTAGCGCGCTTGTGAACAGGAGCTTCTTCAACTTCATTCAACCTCTCCTCTTTATGTGGATGTCTGGACTGCTTCGCGATGGCACATCAGCGCCCCCCGAGGCCGCGTCGCTAGAGAATACTACGATCGGCAGCGCGTTCGTAGCCCGCACAACTGAGTACTTTCCCGCGCTGGGCGGGGTGCGGAACGGGGCACATCGCCTTTGAGATCCGCGGCTTTCTGAAATGTAGGGATTCGCTTAATAGCGCGCTCACGCGCGGCGCAATCAGCCTGCAGCAGCGTTCATCGCCTTCACGGCCTCGAACGCGCCGCTCACCATCGCGCTCACCACCGGCTCGACCTTCTGCGCTAGCGACGGCACGTAGTCGAACGGCGCAGCCTCGCTCATGTACGTCGACTGGCACATTTCGAGTTGCACCGCATGCACGCCGTCCTGCGGCGCGCCGTAGTGACGCGTGTTGTAGCCGCCCTTGAAGCGGCCATTCGCGATCCACGTGAAGTCGCTCGCAGCCGCCGCGCGCTCGACCGCCGCCTGCACCGGCGCTGCCGCCGTGCGCCCGTCCTGCGTGCCGATGTTCAGATCGGGCAGCTTGCCGTCGAATAGCCGCGGCAGCACGCTCGCAATCGAGTGCGCCTCCCACAGCAGCACGTTGGCGTGCTGCGCGCGCAGGCGCTGCAGCTCGGCGCGCAGCGCGTCGTGATACGGCTGCCAGTAGGTGCCGACGCGGCGTTGCCGCTCGTGCGCATCAGGCGCGCGGCCCTCGCGATAGAGCGCCTCGCCGCGGAACGTTTCGGTCGGGCACAGCGAAGTCGTCGTCTGCCCTGGATACAGGCTTTCGTCGTTGGGCGGCCGGTTCAGGTCGATCACATAGCGCGACACCCGCGCACCGAGTATCGTCGCGCCCAGCGTCTTCGCAAACGCATAGAGCCGGTCGAGATGCCAGTCGGTATCGGCGACCGTGAGCGCGACGTCCGTATACGCGTCGCGCAGCGTCTCGGGAACCTGGGTGCCGAGGTGGGGAATCGAGATCAGCAGCGGCGCCGTGCCGCGTTCGAGCGTAAAGAGGTCGGTCATGGGAGCTCCGTTCGGTTGGCCGCGCACTTACGCGCCGGCAAGGAGATGGTTCAACGCCCTACGATAATCGGCGTACAGGCGCGCTTCGTCTCGGTGGCGGCGCTGCGCGACGACCTGCTCGCCGCCCACATAGACGTCGCGCACCGGCGTCTCGCCGTGCTCGCAGAACACCACTGAGGATAGCCAGCTTTGCGACGTCTGCTGCGCGAGGTTCGGATGCTGCGCGTCGAGCACGAGCCAGTCCGCGCGAGCGCCCTCCTGCAGCGCGCCCACCGCGCGCCCCGTCGCGCGCGCGCCGCCCGCGAGCGCCGCGTCGACAAGACGGTCGGCCACCTGCGCGGTCTCTGGCGACGCGAGCACGTTGCGTTCGCGCCGCGTGAGCCGCTGACCGTATTCGAGCAAGCGCAATTCGGCGCGCCAGTCTACGCCGATATGGCTGTCCGAGCCGATGCCGAACGCGCCGCCCGCATCGAGATACTCGCGCGCAGGGAAAATACCGTCGCCGAGATTCGCTTCGGTCGTGAGGCACAGGCCCGCAATCGCGCCGCTTTGTGCGAGCGCGGCGGTCTCCCGCGCATCGATATGCGTCGCATGGACAAGGCACCAGCGCGCGTTCACATCGAAGCGATCGAGCAGCCATTGCACGGGCCGCGTGCCCTCGGTCGCCATGCAAGCCTCGACTTCGGCCGTCTGCTCGGCGATGTGGATGTGGACGGGCGCACCGGGAAGCACTTGATCCAGACCTTCCAGCAGCACGCGCAACGAATCATGCGAAACCGCGCGCAGCGAATGCGGCGCGACGCCATAGCGCAACGCGCCGTGCTCGGGCCGCCATGCACGCAGTGCATCGACAATGCCGAGCAACCGGTCGGGCGTGTTGATGAAGCGCCGCTGATCGTCGCGTGGCGCTTGCGCGCCGAAGCCACTGTACTGATAGAGCACGGGCAGCATGGTCATGCCGATGCCGGTCACGCTCGCTGCGTCCACCACACGCTGCGCCAGTTCGGCGGGGCTCGCATAGTGCTGGCCGTCCTGCGCGTGATGCACATAGTGAAACTCGCAGACGGACGTGTAGCCCGCCTTGAGCATTTCCACGTAGAGCCAGCTAGCGACCGCGGCAAGATCGTCGGGCGTGATGCGCGCCGCAAAGCGGTACATCAGCTCGCGCCAGCTCCAGAAGCTGTCGGTGGGATTCGCGCGATATTCGGTGAGGCCGGCCATCGCGCGCTGGAACGCATGCGAATGAAGATTAGGCATGCCAGGCATGATCGGGCCCGACGCACGCGCGACGCCTCGAGGCGCTTGCGCGTGGTCGGGCGTCACGCCGCGCAGCGTGCCCGTGGCGTCCCATTCGAGCAGCACATTGCGGCGCCAACCGCCGGGCAAATACGCATGTTCCGCGAAAAGCGCGTTCGTCATGGAAAGCGGAGGGATCAGGGTGCTCATGAAATCAGGCTTGCGCGAAATCAAGTATGACAACCAGCAGCGCGCCTTCGCCGCACGTTTCGAGCTCCACGGCTTGCTCCGCATCCACGCGCAACGTGTCGCCGGGCGCGAGCGCGATGAAGCCCTCGCCCGCCACGCTCACCTCGGCCTGACGTTGCACGGCATGCAGCAACACGGTCTGCGCATGCACGCTGCGCCGCGTTGCCTCGCGCCACACTTCGAGCGCGCCGCGCGCGGCCTCGCGGCGCACCATCAGGTTGAACACGCGCACGGGGCCGGCGGCGATCCGTGCATCGATTGCGGCTTCACCTGCAAAGCGGGCGATATCCAGCGCGCGTTCCAGCGTATGCGTGGCATGAGGCTCTTGTTCTCCTGCGCGCGCCTCGTTCAAGTGCAAGGCCGCACCGTCGATCAACACGAGCGTGCGGTCTATGCCCTCGAAGCACGAAAACGGCCCGGCTTGAGCGATATCCGCGAGACTCGCGCGCCAAGCGAACCCATCGGGCAGCGCGCCCGTTGCGCAACCCGTCGCGATTTCGCGCGTCACGCCACCGCCGTTTTTCCACGGCGCGGGCACGAGATCGACACCGCGCAGCAGCATCACGCTCGCGCCTGCCCTGCCTTCGCGTACGGACGACCGGTTCATGTGCGCGACAACACCGCTTGCAGAAAACTGCGCGTGCGCGGCTGTGCCGGCGCGGTGAAGATCGTCGAAGGCGGCCCCGCCTCGACGATCTCGCCGCCGTCCATCACCACCACGACGTCGGCCACTTCCTTCGCGAAGCCCATTTCGTGCGTGACCACCACCATCGTCATGCCCTCGGAAGCCAGCAGCTTCATGACCTGCAGCACCTCGCCAACCAGCTCAGGGTCGAGCGCGGAAGTCGGCTCGTCGAACAACATCACGCGGGGCTGCATGGCGAGCGCCCGCGCAATGGCGACACGCTGCTTCTGCCCACCGGAAAGGCTCGCCGGCATCACATGCGCCTTATGCGCGAGCCCGACTTTCTCGAGCAGCGCAAGCGCGGCGGATTCGGCCTGCGCCTTCGATGCCCCGCGCAACATGCGCGGCCCAACCGTGATGTTGTGCAGCACCGAGAGGTGCGGAAACAGATTGAACGACTGGAACACCATGCCGACTTCGGTACGCAGCGCATTGAGCGCGCGGTCCTTGAGCATCGCGCCGTTTTCCACGAGTCGATGACCGCAGATATCGACGGTGCCGCCCTCGGGCTGCTCGAGGCCATTACAGCAGCGCAGAAACGTGCTCTTGCCCGAACCGCTCGGGCCGATCACCACGACGACCTGTTGCGGCTGAATATCGAAGTCGATGCCGTTGAGCACGAGGTGCGAACCAAACGACTTCTTGAGTCCGCGAATGCTGACGATCGGATTCAGTTGCGCGCTCATTGCACCATCCCTCCCGCGCGCAGGCGGCGCTCGACGCGATGCAGCGCATAGTTGGTCGTCTGTGTCAGCACGAGATAAACGAGCGCGATCACGAGATACACCTCCAGCGAGCGATACGAAACGCTGATGATCTTCTGGCCTTCATGCATCAGGTCGTCGATCGTCAGCAGCGAGACCAGCGCGGAATTCTTGATGAGCGCGATGAATTCGTTGCCGAGCGGCGGAATCATGCGCACCACGGCCTGCGGCAGGATGATCGCGCGCATGGCCTGCGCCGACGACATGCCGATCGACCGTGCGGCTTCCATCTGCCCGCGATCGACGGACTGGATCGCGCCGCGCACGATCTCCGAGACATACGCGGCCGAATAGAGCCCGAGCCCGAGCATGCCGCAGACGAACGCCGGAAGCAGGATGTTGAATTGCGGCAGTCCGAAGAACAGCAGGAACAGCTGCACGAGCAGCGGCGTACCGCGAAAGAACACGAGGTAGCCCGTGCAGAAGCCGTACACGAGCCGCCGTTGCGGCGCGAGCCGGCCGATGCCGATCAGGAGGCCGAGCATGCAGCTGAGCACGAGCGCCGCGGCGGTCACTTCCACCGTGACCAGCGCGCCGTGTGCGATGTCGGCCCAACCGGCGATAGCCGGAGAGAAGTCGAGTTGCATGGATCAGATCCGCCGGTTCACTTCGAACCCGTGCCGAACCACTTGTTCACGATCTGGGCGTAGGTGCCGTCCGCCTTGATCTTGGCCAGCGCAGCGTTCAGCGCATCGCGCAGCTGCGGTTCGTCCTTGCGCACGGCAATGCCATAGGCTTCCTTCGTCAGCTCGGTGTCGAGCACGCGAAATCCTGCGCGCGTGCGGGCGAACTGATACGCGGCGGGCTTGCCCGTCACGGCGGCATCCGCGCGGCCAATGCCGACCAGATCGAACATTTCCTGGTTCTTCTCGACCTCGACGCGCGTGACCTTCGGGTAGTTGTCGCGCAGGAAGTTCACCGACTTCGTGCCGACCTGAACCGAGACCTTCTTGCCCTCGAGATCGGCGAGCGTCTTGATGGGCGAGTCGGCCTTCACGAGCGCGACGAGGCCGCCCGCGAAATACGGCTGCGTGAAGTCCACCACCTGGCTGCGTTCAGGCGTGATGTAGATGCCGGAAATCGCGGCGTCGAAGCGGTGCGCGATCAGACCCGGAATCAGCCCCTTGAAGTCGATGTCGGTCCACTGGACCTGCTTGCCCATTGCCTTGGCGAGCGCGTTCATCAGGTCGACGTCGAACCCGGTGCGCTGACCGTTTTCCGTGAACTCCATCGGCGGGAACGTCGCATCGGTCGCGACCTGGAGGACGTTCTGCGCTTGCGCGCTCGCGGTGCCGGGAGCGGCGGCCGCGAACATGGCGAGGGCGACGCACGTGGCGGACAGCAGTTTATGCAGTTTCATGTTGGACTCCTGTGTGGTTTCTCGGGACGCTGCGGTTTTGGGCTTCGTTCTTTGGCTTCGTTCGTTGCGGTCAATCGGTTTGCAGACGGGCGGAAATGGTGTGCGCGGTGCGCAAGGTCCAGTCGGCGGGCTGCAGCTCGCGGCCCGCCACGCGCGACGACGGCGCCATCAAGGTGATCGACGCGTTGGCGCCCGCGCCGCGTGCAACGCGCCGGAACACAGGCGCACTCACGCCCCATACGCCAGGGTCGACTTCGCTTTCGCTCACCGCGTAGCCGCGCGCGCGAATCTGCTCCAGTTCCGCTTCCATGGCGGCGCGGCCCGGCGCGTCGCCGGCGAAGAGACGGTCGAGCGTCTCGCCGCGCGCCTTTTCGTGCATGAAGGCGAGCAATGACCTGGCCGACGCCCCGGCCTTGAGCGGCACTGCGCGCCCCTTCTCGAACGAGCAGCGCAGCGAATGCGTGCTTTCGACCATTTCGAGGCAGACCACCTGGTCGTTCACGGCGACGACGAGGCCGACACTCTCCTGCGAGGTCCGCGCGAGTTGCAGCATGCCTTCGCGGCTCGATTCGACGAGCAGGGAATTGACGTCGAAGCCGAGCGCAAGCTGCAGACTGATGGGGCCCGGCGCGTAGTAGCCGGCGTCTTCGGTCACGAAGCCCCAGCGCTTGAGCACCGCGACCTGGCGGTAGAGTGTGCTTTGCGCGAGCCCCGTGGCCGCGAGCATGTCCTTCGCGGACATCGCCTTGCCGCGGCTCGCGAGTGCCGAAAGCACCAGTAGCAGGCGCTCTGCGCCGGTAACACCGGGTTCCTGTTTCACCTGAATGACGAAGGCTGAAGTGATGCACTCAGCATGCCACGTCACTCCCGGAAATCAAAAATACGATTCCCAACGAATGGGAATGACATGCGAGGGTTTTCCCTGGCGATGTCCGATGTCCCGCGTGGGTCCGCGCGGTGTCTTTTACCGGCTTCTGGTAATGTCACGCACATGCAAACGATCCTCTCCATCGAGAATCTCTCGAAAGTCTATGCATCGGGACTCCGGGCGCTCACGAACATCAATCTCGACATTGCACGGGGCGAAATCTTCGCGCTGCTGGGGCCGAATGGCGCCGGCAAGACGACGCTGATCAGCATCGTCTGCGGCATCGTCAATGCGAGCGAAGGCAGTGTGCGCGTGGCCGGTCACGATATCCTCACCGACTACCGCGCCGCACGCTCGCTGATCGGCCTCGTGCCGCAGGAGTTGACGACCGACGCGTTCGAAACGGTCTGGGCCACCGTATCGTTCAGCCGCGGCCTGTTCGGCAAGCCGCCCAATCCCGCGTATGTCGAGCGCGTGCTGCGCGACCTCTCGCTGTGGGAGAAGCGGAACAACAAGATCATGACGCTCTCGGGCGGCATGAAGCGGCGCGTGCTGATCGCGAAGGCGCTCGCGCACGAGCCGCAAGTGCTGTTTCTGGACGAGCCGACGGCGGGTGTGGACGTCGAGCTGCGCCGCGACATGTGGGAACTCGTGCGCGGGCTCAAGGCGAATGGCGTAACGATCATCCTGACGACGCACTACATCGACGAGGCGGAGGAGATGGCCGACCGCATCGGCGTGATCAACGCTGGGAAGATCATGCTCGTCGAGCGCAAGGACGTGCTCATGCGCAAGCTCGGCCGCAAACAGCTGACGCTGCAGCTCGATGCCCCGCTGAGCGCGATTCCGGACGGCCTCGCCGCGTGGGGACTGGAGCTGGCCGACGGCGGCGCCGAACTCACCTACACCTACGACAGCGAAAACGAACGCAACGACATCATCACAACGCTGCTCAGGAACCTGAACGAGGCCGGCATCGGATTCACGGACCTGAAAACGAGCCAGAGTTCGCTGGAGGACATCTTCGTGAGTCTCGTCCATAAGGACCCGGCGGCCGCTTCACGGCCCACGCCAGATTCGGTCGCAGAAGACGGCAAAGGACAGGTAACTTCCCGATGAACCATTACGCAATTCGCGCCATTTACCGGTTCGAAATGGCGCGCACGCGGCGCACGCTGATGCAGAGCATTGTCGCGCCGGTCATTTCGACTTCGCTCTACTTCATCGTATTCGGCTCTGCAATCGGTTCGCGCATCAAGGAAGTGAACGGTGTCAGCTACGGCGCGTTCATCGTGCCGGGCCTGATCATGCTGTCGCTGCTCTCGCAGAGCATCTCGAACGCGTCGTTCGGAATCTACTTCCCGCGCTTCACGGGCACGATCTACGAGCTGCTCTCGGCGCCCGTGTCCTACCTCGAAATCGTGGTCAGCTATGTCGGCGCGGCGGCGACCAAGTCGGTCGTGCTCGGGCTCATCATCCTCGCGACCGCGGCGCTCTTCGTGCCGATCCAGATCCAGCATCCCGTGTGGATGGCGCTGTTCCTGCTGCTCACCGCGGTCACGTTCAGCCTGCTCGGTTTCATCATCGGCATCTGGGCGGACAACTTCGAGAAACTGCAGATCGTCCCACTGTTGGTCATCACGCCGCTCACGTTCCTCGGCGGCGCCTTCTACTCGGTCGACATGCTGCCGACGGCGTGGAAGGTGATCACGCTCTTCAACCCGATCGTCTATCTCATCAGCGGTTTCCGCTGGAGCTTCTACGGGCTCGCGGACGTCGACGTCGGCGTGAGTCTCGGCATGACAGCCGCCTTTCTCGCGCTGTTCCTCGCGATCACCGCGTGGATCTTCAAGACGGGCTACCGGCTGAAAACCTGACGTTAGCGAATCGACCGGGTGCCCGCCTCTAGCCTCAGGCCGGCACCTCTCCCGGCGCGCCGTCGAGCGGCCGTTCGTGCTGGCCGTTCAGCGGAGCGTCGAACGTGCCGTCCAGAATGCGCAGCTTGTCGGTCATATCGGGAAAGTTGTGACCTGCCGCGCGCAGCTCGTTCACGAGCCGATGCGCAACGGCCCGGCAGTGGGCCAACGTTTCGTGCAGACGTGGATCCGACTGCAGGCCGGTCACCGCCTTCTCCAACTCCGCGGGAGATTCGCTCAGCAAAGCGGGAACGACTTCGTCCGGCGGGATTAGCGAGCCGTGACTGAGCAATTGCGCGGTCCAGTCGCAGCCGTACAGCAGTGAGCGCCGTTCGGCCCTGCGCGCTTCGTCCTGCTCGAGCGTGGCGAGGCTGTGGCGATTCTTCTGAATCTCGGCGCGCCACGGCGCCAGAACGTCGGCACGCAGCGCCGCGATCGCTTCGCCGAGCGCCGCGTTCTGCCCACCCGCGACCAGGCGCCGCTCATCGAGCCGGTCCACCTCGTCCCGGTAGCTTTCGAGGTACGCGAGCCAGTTCAACGGCAGTTCCGGCTTTTCGAAGAATGCGCGGCGCACGTCATTGAGTTCGTTGCGAATATCCTGCAGCGCCAGGTTGTCGGCGAGACGCGCCTCGTGCACGTCGTGGGCCGTCACCATCTGCCGGTGCAGCGGAAAGAGCGGATTGCTGTAGCGCCGCTGCAGATGCCGCTCGGCCGCACCCGGCCGGGCGCTCCATTTCCAGTTGGGCAGCGTTTTCGCGTCGAATTCGACCGCCTGGATCATCGGGCGGAAAACGGACAGCGCTTCAGCGGTCGCGTGGCGAAAGCAGTCCGCCAGCTTGTAGTCGTTGCCTTGCAGGGAGGCGGACTCATCCCCGGCATACGGCGAGTCGGGCCTGAGCCTCAACGTGCCGGTGGCCAGAAAGAACTCCATCGGCAATTCGACGCTCAGGCCTTCCAGCCTGAACGCGCGCTGCTCGGCGGAAACCGTCTCGACGGCATGTGCGAGGCGGTTTTCCTGATCGAGGAGCGCATCGATCGCGTCTCCCGACGACGGCTGCGCCGCGTCGGCAAGCAGGCAGAACGTTTCGCGCGCCATTCTCGCCGCGATGGTGCCGTGCTTCTCGGCAAAGAGCCAGAACCAGAGAGCGAGCTGATAGCCCTTGACCCCATTTTGGGCGATCGCTTCGACTTCGGGTGCGAATGCGATGCCGGGCGCGGCCCAGTTCGCAAACGGCGGCGTGCCGACGCCCTGGTACATGCTCAGGAGTTGGCGTATCGATTCATGCGTATTGGTGGGCCAGTTGCGCGCCTCTTCCTGGCGCTTCTCTGCCTTCCAGAACCTCCAGTCCATTCTGAACCTCGCAAGAGAGCAAGAGTCTCGGTGCGACTCGCTGCGAGGGATACTTGCACACTCCGCCGAGGGCGTAAACCGGTGATGTCCGCGCTTGCCTTTCAAGCCCCGCTCAATTCCTGATGGAGCGCGACGAATTCGCGCGTGAGTTTGTGCGCCGGATCGAGGTGGACGACGGGCTTGGCCTGCTGATGCGATTCGCGAATCTTCACCGAAGAAGACAGCCGCGACGACAGCACCGGCAGCCCTTCATCGACGAGTTCGTCCACGAGTTTCTGCGGCAGGCTCGCGCGCGGCTGGAACTGGTTGATGACGATGCCTTCGACCGTGAGCGCCGCATTGTGGTCCTGCTGAATTTCTTTCACGTTCTCGAGCAGCGTATAGAGTGCGCGGCGCGAGAAGTCGTCGCAGTCGAATGGAATGAGGCAGCGCTCGACCGCGATCAGCGCAGAGCGCGTGTAGAAGTTCAGCGCAGGCGGCGTGTCGATGTAGATCGCATCGTACATGTCGAGTTCTTTGAGCGCGTCGCGCAGCTTGTAGATCTTGTAGCGCGACTCGAGCTTCCCATGCAGCGTGTCGAGATCGGGATGCGCGGGCATCACGTCGAGATTCTCGAAGGGTGACGAATGAATGAACGACGTGACCTCGACCGGCCGGAAGCTGAAGGTCAGCGCGGTTTCGAAGAAGTCGGCGACGTTGGGCTTCGCGTCGGCGCAAGCCGCGCCGAGCAGGTACTGGCTCGAATTTGACTGCGCGTCGAGGTCGATGACGAGCGTACGCCGACCCTCAATCGCGCTGATCGCAGCGAGATTACAAACGATCGTTGACTTGCCTACGCCACCCTTCTGGTTGAACACCACGCGCCGCATGTCTTCGCTCCCCTCTTTCTCTCTCATTCAATGAGATGGATGGGATGAGCATACCCGATGCGGCGGTGCAAAAAAGATTTTTGGTGGCGGTTTTCCAGGCAAGCACAGTCACGCGGCTAATTACATAACCGCTTCATTTTCCAGAGCCTGGCTGGTTATAACCCGTACCGTCGCATGCGTAACTTGCGGTGGCTGGCAGCGCCAGCACTAGCGATAGAGCCAACAGGGCTGCAAAGATGCGCCGAGCTTTCATTTGCGTTTCTCCTGTTCAAATGGACGCCGGTAGGTTAAGGATAGGTCAGGTGACTTAAAGAGCAATTTCGCGTGATTACGACCGGAAATTCTGGCTCAAGCGTGTTCCCAAAACCTGCGCTGCACCTGCATCACTTCCTCTTCGACCTCCGCTACGGGCCCGATCAGGTCAACACGCTTCTGGCAATGATCGAAAACATAGCGCGACGACACGTTCATTGTCGGATTCTCCGCGTGATCGCCCGTGGCCTGCAGCAACCGCTCTTCCGTCATGCCGAACACCACGCGCCCGATGTTCGCCCAATAGGCCGTGCCCGCGCACATGCAGCACGGCTCGACCGTCGTATAGAGCGTGCAACTCCACAAGTATTGGGGCGTAAAGTTGAGGGCGGCGACGCGCGAGAGCACGGCTTCCGCATGATTGACGGTATCGACATTGCCCTGTTCGATGAGAACCGATTCCTGATCGGGTCCGACGAGAATGGCGCCAAACGGGTGATGGCCCAACTGCGTCGCGCGTTCCGCGACTACGCTTGCGTGCCGCAAATGGCGGACGATCTGTTCGCGCGTCGGCGCGAGCCCTTGCTCGGGGAATTCAGAAGCGTTCTGTTGTGGGGACATGGTCAAGCTCAAAGCTTGTCTCCTCCTTGCGGGCAATTTCATTTCGGCAACGCGCCGTCCACGCCCTGCACGAACCAGTTCAGCCGCAGCAACTCGGCGTCGGGCAGCGACGTGCCCGCTGCCACCTTGATCGCACCGCTCTGATCCTTGATCGGGCCGGCGAACGGATCGAATTTGCCGGCGATGATGTCGTCGCGCTTTTGCGCAAGCGCCTTTTGCGCGGCAGGCGAGACGGTTGCGGTGTTGATGTCGGCGAGGTCGATGGCTTTTTCCTTGAGGCCCCACCACGTCGGCGTGTTGCTCCACGTGCCGGCTTGCACCTGGTCGATCAGGTGAGAGTAATAGACGCCCCAGTAACTCACGCAAGCCCCCAACTGGGCATTCGGCCCGAACTTCTTCATGTCGGAGTCCCATCCGAACGCGTGCACTTTCTTCTGCTCTGCCGTCTGCATCGTCGCCGTCGAATCGGTGTTCTGGATCAGCACGTCCGCGCCCTGGCCGATCAACGTTTCGGCGGCCTGTTTCTCCTTACCCGGATCGAACCAGCTATTGATCCAGATGACCTTGACCTTCGCATTCGGATTGACCGAACGCGCGCCCATCGTGAAGGCGTTGATGTTGCGCACTACTTCGGGCACCGGCACCGAGGCGACGAAGCCGAGCGTATTCGTCTTCGTCGTATAGCCGCCAACGAGGCCGGCCAGATATGCGCTCTGGTACGTGCGCACGTCATAGGTCGCGAAGTTCGCGGCCTTCTTGTACCCCGTCGCATGCTCGAAGACGACGTCGGGATAATCCTTTGCGGTCTTCAGTTCGAAGTCCTGAAAGCCAAAACTCGAGCCTACGATAATCTTGTTGCCCTTGTTCGCGAGATCGCGAAACACGCGCTCCGAGTCGGCCGATTCGGGCACGTTCTCCACACGCGTGACCTTGATCTTGTCGCCGAACTTCGCTTCGATCGCCTTCACGCCCTGTTCATGCGCGTAGGTCCAGCCTGCGTCGCCGGGGTTGCCGAGATAGACGAACGCGACGCCCATCGGGGCCGCTGCGGCGGCGGTGGGGCCGAACGCGACCCAGGCGCCGAGCGTGGCGAACAGCGTAGCCACGAGACGCAGTGAGCGCACTGACGTGCGAGCGAATCTTGTTGCCATGTGGTCTCCGGAACAGGGAATGGAAAAGTCAAATAGTGGTCAGTCAAAATCGAGGCCGAAATGTCGATTCATTATGTGATGGATAACGGAATCGATATAACGCTCCACGTGCCGTTGGCGCACGCTATCGCCAATGGCTTCACGATGGAACGCGTCGTGCTTGCCGAACCCGTTGCCCCTTCAACCGCTGCGCTCCGGAGACCTGCCATGCAAACCGCACTCGCTACTGACTTTTCGCACGTCAAGCCGCAGGACACTTCATTCACGGGCGGCGGGCTGCGCGACTTCTTTGTCTATCGCGACCTGGGCATCGCCAGGGCCACGCATGGCAAGGTGGTTGCGCAACTCGTCCGGGCAAATCTTGCGCCGGAACGGGGCACGGGCTGGCACCGGCATGAGGCAGAGTTTCATATCGTCATCATGCTCAAGGGCTGGGCGCGCTTCATGTACGGCGACAAGGAAACGCTCGTCGAAGCGGGCGACTGCGTGCATCAGGCGCCGGGCATCGCCCACTACCTCTTCGACTACTCGCCCGACATGGAGTACCTCGAAATCGTGAGCCCCGCCGACTTCAAGTCGATCGATGTGGAAGCGCCCTGCGCCGTGCCCGCGCCGACACCCTGGCAGGCGAGCCCCGCAGTCTAAGGCGCTCGACCTGGTCGGGCTACGTTGCGGCGGCGCGGCTGATTGCCGTTGCCGCATGCGCGTCGGCATCGAGCAGCGCGCGCAGGGTCACCCGATCGTCGCTCATCGCCTCCGGCGCCGCGACGCGCCGCGCGCGCGGCTCGTGGTCGTGAATGGTCGAACGCACCAGCGGATAGATCTGCGTGTCCCAGCGACGGCCGTTGAATACGCCGTAGTGACCCACGCCCGTCTGCACATGATGCGTCTTCATATAGGGGCGCAGC
This sequence comes from Paraburkholderia nodosa, assembly GCF_001718195.1. GTDB lineage: Bacteria > Pseudomonadota > Gammaproteobacteria > Burkholderiales > Burkholderiaceae > Paraburkholderia > Paraburkholderia nodosa_A. The sequence goes on along the minus strand of NZ_MCNV01000004.1, from coordinate 245,063 downwards.
CCCCGGCACAGGTCATGGGCGGCCACAGTCTGGCCAACCGCGCAGATATCGTCCTTCTCGCCTTCGATCGTGAGCAGCGCGGTGCGGCGGATCGCGTGCGGTTCCACGAGACGCTCGCCCACCTTGAGCTTGCCTAACGGCAGGGCGTATTCCTGAAACACCGAGCTGACCGTTTCCAGGTAGAACTCGGCCGTGAGATCGGACGTGGCGAAATACTCGCGATAGAACACGTTGAGCGCATCCGCTCTCGTGGGGTCGCCCTTCGCCCGCTCGTGGCGCATCTCCTCGAACGAAGCGAGATGGCGCTGGAGGTTCATCGACATGAACGCGCTGAGCTGCACGAAGCCCGGATATACACGCCGCTGCGCGCCCGGAAAACCGCCTGGCACCGCGCTGATGAGATTGCGCTCGAACCACTTGATCGGCTTGCTGTTGGCGAGTTCGTTGACCTTGGTGGGATTCACGCGGCAATCGATCGGTCCCGCCATCAGCGTCATGCTCGCGGGCTGCGCGGGATCGTTGTCGGCGGCCATCAGCGAGACGGCCGCGAGCGCCGCGACCGTCGGCTGGCAGATCGCCACCAGATGCGCATCGGGGCCGACTCTCCGAATGAAGGACATGACGTGCTCGACGTATTCGTCAAAACCGAAGCGCCCCGCCGACAAGGGCACGTCGCGCGGGTTGTGCCAGTCGGTGATATAGACGTCGTGGTCGGCGAGCATGGTGCGCACGGTCCCGCGCAGCAGCGTCGCGAAGTGCCCCGACATCGGCGCGACGAGCAGCACGCGCGGCTGTGGCGTGGCGACGTCCTTGCGAAAGTGCAGCAGCGAGGCGAACGGCGTGCGCTTGACGACGGCTTCCGTCACCGGCGTGCGCACGCCATCCACCTCCACCCCATCGATTTCGAACGGCGGCCGTGCGTGCGAGAGCCCGGCAAGCTCGATCTGCTCCCACCAGGCGTCGAGATAGCGCGCGTCGAATCCGCACGCGAGCGCAGGCCACGCCGCGAGCGCCGCGCGCGAAAACGACGCGCCGGCGCGCCCGAACCTCGTCAAGTCCGCGATCGTCTGGTAGGCCAGATAGGCAAGCAGGTTCATGGGCGCAGCTCTCGCTTGTTTTTGAACGCGAAGCGAAGCAGGCAATACGTATGCCAGAAGCGTTCATTGGCACAGTGCTTGCACCTGCACGGCCAGGCGCGCGGGCGCTTCGCACAAAGCGGCGGTTGCGCCTTCCTGCATGCTGCAATGTAGTGCGTCGAATCGGCGCGAGCGGTGCATGCAGGTGCGATGCGCGCATTCGGTGCATGCGGGTTCCTGCGCGTCGCACTGTTGGCCGCCATGTCCTCACCGTTCAGGAGCACTCGATGAGTCAGACGAATACGACCCTGACGATCAGCAGCCGGAACTATTCGTCGTGGTCCATGCGCGGCTGGCTGCTTGCCAGACTCGCCGGACTCGAATTCGACACGGTGACGGTGCCGCTCGACGACGCGGCCACGCGCGCCGAACTGCTGCTGCTTTCGCCTTCGATCCTCGTTCCCTGCCTGCGCCACGACGGCATCACGGTCTGGGACACGCTTGCGATTTGCGAGTACCTCAACGAGATCCAGCCGCAGGCGCAGCTGTTGCCCGCGGACCGCACGGCGCGCGCGCACTGCCGCTCGGTGTGCGGGGAAATGCATTCGGGCTTCAGCGCATTGCGCTCCGCCCTGCCGATGAACCTGCGCGGCCACTTTCCGAACTTTCGCGTCTGGTCGCGTGCGCAGGACGACATCGCGCGCATCGTGACTATCTGGCGCGAATGCCTGCAGAAGTACGGCGGCCCCTGGCTCTTCGGCGAGATCGGCGCGGCGGATGCGATGTATGCGCCCGTCGTCACGCGCCTGCTCACCTATGACGTGCCGATCGACCCCGACATCGGCGACTACTGCATGCGCGTGCTCAAGCAGCCATACGTCGCCGAATGGATCGCGGCGGCCCAGTCGGAAACGGAGGACATCGACGAACTCGATATGGAGTTCTGAGCGTCGCCGCGCACCAACATCGAGCATGTCGTGCCGCTGGATTCGGCATGGAAGTTGCATTGCCCCTACGCAGCCCGGCACGAATAAACACGACCAATCGCGCGCAAAAAGGCAGCGAACGGAAAAAACGCACATGAAGCCAACAGCCTTCAACGAGATGTTCGAGTACGGGGATTTCGACGTTCGCGGCCTCGCCGCCACGGCGTTCGCGCAGGCCGGCGAGCCGCGCGCCCACTACCGCGAATTCTTCGCCTGGATGCGCAGGCAGAGCGAGCAGCAGATGCTCAAGAAGCGCGCCGAAGCCGATGCCATCTTCCGGCGTGTGGGCATCACCTTCGCCGTTTATGGCGAAAAGGACATAACGGGTGCGGGCACCGAGCGCACGATTCCGTTCGACGTGATCCCGCGCATCTTCCAGCGCCAGGAGTGGAACACGCTCGAGCGCGGCCTGCGCCAGCGCGTGAACGCGCTCAACCGCTTCATCCACGACATCTATCACGAGCAGGAGATCGTCAAGCGCGGCATCGTGCCAGCCGACCAGATCCTGCGCAACGCGCAATACCGCCCCGAGATGCAGGGCGTGCACGTCGCGCACGACATCTATGCGCATATCGCGGGCATCGACATCGTGCGCGCCGGCGAGGGCGAGTTCTACGTGCTCGAGGACAACCTGCGCGTGCCCTCCGGCGTCTCGTACATGCTGGAAAACCGCAAGATGATGATGCGGCTCTTTCCCGATCTGTTCGTGCGCAATCGCGTGGCGCCCGTTGCGCACTACCCCGACCTGCTGCTCGACACGCTGCGCGCCGCCGCGCCGCCCGGCACCGACAATCCGACGGTCGTACTGCTCACGCCCGGCATGTACAACTCGGCCTACTTCGAGCACGCGTTCCTCGCGCAGCAAATGGGCATCGAGCTCGTGGAAGGCCAGGACCTGTTCGTCGAGAACGATCACCTCTATATGCGCACCACGAAGGGCCCGCAGCGCGTGGACGTGATCTACCGGCGCGTGGACGACGACTTTCTCGATCCGCACGTTTTCCGGTCCGATTCGGCGCTCGGCGCGGCGGGCCTCATGAACGTCTACCGCAAGGGCAACGTGACGCTGTGCAACGCGGTGGGCACGGGCGTCGCCGACGACAAGTCGATCTACCCCTACGTGCCGGACATGGTGCGCTTCTATCTGGGCGAGGAGCCGCTGCTCAAGAACGTGCCCACGTGGATGTGCCGCAAGGCCGACGACCTGCGCTACGTGCTCGACCATCTGCCGGAGCTGGTCGTGAAGGAAACGCACGGCGCGGGCGGCTACGGCATGCTGATCGGTCCCGCTGCCACGCGCGCCGAGATCGAGGCGTTTCGCGCGGCGCTGGTCGCGAACCCGGACAAGTACATCGCGCAGCCCACGCTCTCGCTTTCCACCTGCCCGACGTGGGTCGAAACGGGCGTCGCGCCGCGCCACATCGACCTGCGTCCGTTCGTGCTCTCGGGCAAGGAAGTGCGCATGGTGCCGGGCGGGCTCACGCGGGTCGCGCTGCGCGAGGGCTCGCTCGTGGTCAATTCCTCGCAGGGCGGCGGCACGAAGGACACCTGGGTGCTGGAGCGCTGAGCCGGCGCCTCAACGAACTCGCGCGGCGCGTGGACGTTCACGACCGCGAAGACGAAGCCGAGATCACGCGATGAACGAAGCGCAATTTGTCGATGACGGGCGAAGCCAGCGCGAACGGGTAGCCGTCGGGCATGCCGAGGCTGCGGTTCAGGCTGTTCAGCGCGTAGGTGAGCGGAAACCAGCGCGCCAGCAGGCTGTCGAAGCTCGCCTCGTCCACCGGCGTCTGGTCGACCAGCGTGGGCTCGTCGGGGCTTTCGGGCAGCAGCGCGAGGCCGCAGGCCGTGGCCGTATCGAGCGTATCGACGATATGCAGGTAATGCGCCCACGTCTCGGCCCAGTCCTCCCACGGATGCACCGACGCATACGCGCTCACGTGGCGCTCGGCCCAGTCGGGCGCGGGGCCGTCGGCGTAGTGCGCGGCGAGCGCTGCGGCATAGTCGGCGCGCTCGTCGCCGAAGCGGCGGCGAAACGGTTCGAGCCAACGCCCCGTCGGCTCCTGCGCGATGAGACGATCGAAATAGTAGTGGCCGACCTCGTGGCGAAAATGCCCCAACAAGGTGCGATACGGCTCGTGCAGCGAAATGCGCGTGCGCTCGCGATGCGCGTCGTCGGCCTCGGCGATGTTCATCGTGATGAGCCCGTGATCGTGGCCCGTCATGATGCGCTGGCCGTCGCCCGTCTCTTCGAGAAATTCGAATTGCAGGCCGTGTTCCGGGTCTTCGGCGCGCGTGACGAGCGGCAGGCCGAGCGCCCCCAGCGTGTAGAGCAGGCGCCGCTTGGCCGTCTCGAGGCGATACCAGTAAAGACGGTTCTCGGGCCGCGAGAGGTCGGGAATCGTGCGCGTGAACTGGCAGGCGCGGCAAAGCGTGTCGTCGCAATCGGCCGGAATCATGCCGTTGCAGACCTTTTCGACTGCGTAGTTGTGGCACTGACGAAAGAGCGCACCGTTTGCCTGCGCACTCAGACTGCGCCAGCGCCCCCCGCCCGCATCCTCGAACGCGTGCATCTCCCCCGTCTGCGGCACATAGCCGAGGCGGGCCTCGCATCGCTCGCAGCGCTCGTTTTCGAAAAACACCAGCTGATTGCAGTGATCGCAGTGAAAGGTCTTCATTGCCGCATTCCCGTGATGGCCGCGCGTTCCGCTGTGCCTCGCGCAGCACGCCGCGTGCCTCGCACTCGCGTGGCCGCCGCTGTCACATCCTGCACTCGCGCCGTGCGCATCATAGGCGCGCTGCGCCGTGCGCCTTTTCAGCCGTTCCATCCACGTCGATCGAGGAGTCGGGTGTGTCCATCCGTGTCGCGTTAAACCATGTCACGCAGTATCGCTATGACCGGCTCGTGCGCCTCGCGCCACACGTGGTGCGCCTGCGCCCCGCGCCGCACTGCCGCACGCCTATCCTTTCGTACTCGATGCGCGTGGAACCCGCCGGTCATTTCGTCAACTGGCAGCAGGACCCTTTCGCCAACTATCAGGCGCGGCTCGCGTTTCCCGAGCCGACGCGCGAATTCCGCGTCACGATCGATCTGGTTGCGGAAATGGCGGTCTACAACCCGTTCGACTTCTTTCTCGAACCGAGCGCCGAGCACTTTCCGTTCACGTACGCGCCCGAGCTGGCCGCGGAGCTGGCGCCGTATCTCGCGCACAGCGAGCCGACGCCGCGCTTCGCCGCGTTCGTCGAGACGATCGATCGCACGCCGCGCGTGACCATCGACTTCCTCGTCGATCTGAACCAGCGCCTGCAACGCGAGATCGGCTACCTGATCCGCATGGAGCCGGGTGTGCAGACGCCCGAGGAAACGCTGGAGAAAGGCTCCGGCTCGTGCCGCGACACGGGCTGGCTGCTCGTGCAGACGCTGCGTCAGCTCGGGCTCGCGGCGCGCTTCGTGTCGGGCTATCTGCTGCAACTCACGCCCGACGTCAAGGCGATCGACGGCCCGCGCGGCGCCGAGGCCGACTTCACCGATCTGCACGCCTGGTGCGAAGTCTATCTGCCGGGCGCGGGCTGGATAGGGCTCGATCCGACCTCGGGCCTGCTCGCGGGCGAAGGCCATATTCCGGTGGCGTGCACGCCGGAGCCCGGCAGCGCGGCGCCGATCTCCGGCGCGCTCGACGAATGCGAAGTCGAGTTTTCGCATTCGATGTCGATCTCGCGCGTGCTCGAAACGCCGCGTGTGACGAAGCCCTACACCGAAGCGCAATGGGCCGACATGCACGCCATGGGTGTCCAGGTGGACGCCGCGCTCGCCAACCAGGACGTGCGCCTCACGATGGGCGGCGAGCCGACCTTCGTGGCGGCGGGCGACCGCGACGCGCCCGAATGGAACACCGATGCGCTCGGCCCGACCAAGCGCCGCTACGCCATCGCGCTGATGGACAAGCTGCGCGCACACTATGGCGCGCTGGGCTTTCTGCATATCGGCCAGGGCAAGTGGTATCCGGGCGAGCAGTTGCCGCGCTGGGCGCTTTCGCTCTTCTGGCGCGCGGACGGCGAACCGTGCTGGCGCGATCCCGCGCTCTTCGCCGACGAGCGCTCGCCGACCCACCACACGGCCCAGGACGCCCAGCGCTTCATCGAACACCTCGCGGCGAAGCTCGCGGTCGATCCACAACACGTGCAACCCGGCTACGAGGACACCTGGTATTACCTGTGGCGCGAGCGCCGGCTGCCCGTGAACGTCGATCCGTTCGACTCGCGCCTCGACGACGAGCTGGAACGCATGCGGCTGCGCCGCGTGTTCGACGCGGGCCTCGATACCGTCACCGGCTACGTGCTGCCGCTCGCGTGCGAGCGCGGCGAGCTGCCTGCGGCCCAACCCGCCCTGCAGGGCCCGCGCTGGGTGAGCGGCCCGTGGTTCTTCCGCGACGCGCGCATGTACCTCCTCCCCGGCGACTCGCCGATGGGCTACCGTCTGCCGCTCGATTCGCTGCCGTGGGTCGCTGAGGGCGACTACCCGTGGCAGCATTCCCGCGATCCGTTCGCCGCCCCGGCGCCGCTGCGCAGTGCCGCCGAGCTTCGCATGCAGTACGAGACAGGCTTCGATGCCAGCGCGCGATCGCGTCAGGTGGAGGGCACGGGAAGCGCGAACGGACCTGAAACAAACCGCTATCCGGAGCGCGGCGAATCCGCCGCCTGGATCCACCGCACCGCGTTGTGCGTCGAAGCACGCGACCCCGCGCGCGCCGCCGGGCCAAAAGCCGAAGCCGCCTCCTTTGGCCGCGCGCAAGGCCAGCTTCACGTGTTCATGCCGCCGCTCGCCGAACTCGACGATTACCTCGATCTGCTGGCCGCCGTCGAAACCACCGCCGCCGAGCTGGCGCTGCCCGTCGTGATCGAAGGCTATCCGCCGCCGCGCGACGCGCGCCTGAAGATGCTCCAGGTCACGCCCGACCCCGGCGTGATCGAGGTGAACATCCACCCGTCGTCGAACTGGGACGAACTGGTCGAGCGCACCGAATTCCTTTATCAGGCCGCGCACGAAACGCTGCTTTCCACCGAGAAGTTCATGCTCGACGGCCGGCACACCGGCACCGGCGGGGGCAATCACCTCGTGCTCGGCGGCGCCACGCCCGCCGACAGCCCGTTCCTGCGCCGCCCCGACCTGCTTGCGAGCCTCGTGGCCTACTGGCACAACCATCCCTCGCTGTCGTACCTGTTTTCGGGCCTCTTCATCGGGCCGACGAGCCAGGCGCCGCGCGTGGACGAAGCGCGCAACGATCAGGTCTACGAACTGGAAGTCGCGTTCGCCGAGATCCAGCGCCAGGTCGATCTGCTGCGCGGCTTCGGGAGCCCCTTCGACGATGGCCCGCGCGTGCCGCCCTGGCTCATCGACCGCACGCTGCGCAACATCCTCATCGACGTGACCGGCAACACGCATCGCGCCGAGTTCTGCATCGACAAGCTCTACTCGCCCGACGGCCCGACCGGCCGCCTCGGCCTGCTCGAGCTGCGCGGCTTCGAAATGCCGCCGCACGCGCGCATGAGCCTCGCACAGCAACTGCTGCTGCGTGCGCTCGTCGCGCGCTTCTGGAAGACGCCGTACACGCAGCGCCTCACGCGCTGGGGCACCGAGCTGCACGACCGCTTCATGCTCTCGACCTTCGTGCAGATGGATTTCGACGACGTGCTCGCCGAAACGTCCGCAGCGGGATTCGCGCTCGATCCCGCCTGGTTCGCGCCGCACTTCGAATTCCGCTTCCCGCTGGTCGGCGAACTGCAGACGAGCGGCATTGCGCTCTCGGTGCGCCATGCGCTCGAACCGTGGCACGTGATGGGCGAAGAAGGCGGAGCCGGCACGACGGTGCGCTATGTCGATTCGTCGGTCGAGCGGCTCGAAGTGCGGGTGCTCGGCATCAACGAGAGCCGCCACGTCGTGAGCGTGAACGGCCGCGCGCTGCCGCTTCAGCCGACCGGGCGCGTGAGCGAGAGCGTGGCGGGGGTGCGGTTTCGCGCGTGGCAACAGGCGGCGTCGCTGCATCCGACCATCGGCGTGCACGCGCCGCTCACGATCGATATCGTCGACACCTGGAGTGCGCGCGCGATCGGCGGATGCCAGTATCATGTTGCGCATCCGGGCGGCCGCAGTTATCAGACGTTTCCGGTCAACGCCTACGAGGCCGAGAGCCGGCGGCGCGCGCGCTTCTTCACGACCGGCCACACGCCGGGGCCCGTGGAAGTGGCGCCCCCCGAGCGCAGCCTCGAGTTTCCGTTCACACTGGATCTACGCTGCGGCTGATTGCGGCCGATAACCCGTCAAGCGCCCTAACCGAAGGCGTGCCTCGCGAGCGAGGCGCGCTGCCCCGACCCACGATCTTGCCGACCCAATCCACCCTGCCGTTCGATTCCTCCGCCAGCGACGAACCGGCGGGCGCGCCGCTGCGCACGCTGCCGGTGCGCGCCGGGCACTGGGACGAACTGCAGACGGCGCAAGGCGAGCTGCGCGAGCCGTGGCGGCAGTTCTTCGGGCAGCTCGGCAAGCCGGGCGTGGCGGGTTTCGACGGCGCCGCGGCGTCGGTCGCGCGCCAGGTGCGAGAGAACGACATCACCTATAACGTCTATGCGGACGCGGGCGGCCCGCGCCCGTGGGCGCTCGACGTGCTGCCGTTCATCATCGACGAAGCCGAATGGGCGCAGATCGAGCGCGGCGCCGCGCAGCGCGCCCGCCTGCTCAACGAGATCGTCGCCGATATCTACGGGCCGCAAACGCTGCTCGCGCGCGGCCTGCTGCCGCCCGCGCTGGTGTTCGGCCACCCGGGCTATCTGCGTGCGGTGAAAGGCTTCGTGCCGGCCGACCGCCAGTACTTGCAGATCGTCGCGCTCGACCTCGCGCGCTCGCCCGAAGGTCAGTGGACCGTCGTCTCGCACCGCACGGAAGCGCCCTCGGGGCTCGGCTATCTGCTGGAAAACCGGCTCATCGTCTCGAGCCTCTTCGCCGAGCCGTTTCGCACCATGCGGGTGCATCGTCTCGCACCGTCCTATTCGCAGCTCATCGCCACGCTCGCGGCGGCCGCACGCGCGATCATGAGCGCCGACGAGCGCAGCGTGAGCGGCGCGTCCGCGCATATCGTGCTGCTCACGCCGGGGCCGTTCAGCGAGACTTACTTCGAGCACGTGTTCCTCGCGCGCTACCTCGGCCTCACGCTCGTCGAGGGCAAGGACCTCACGGTGCGCGACGACATGCTGTACCTGAAGACGCTGGACGGGCTGGAGCGTGTGCACGCCGTGCTGCGCCGCCTCGACGATACGTTTTGCGACCCGGTCGAGCTTCGCGCCGACTCGACCATCGGCGTACCGGGACTGCTGCAGGTCATGCGCGCGGGCAACGTGATGGTCTCGAACGTGCCCGGCGCGGGCTTCGTCGAATCGCCCGCGCTGCACGGCTTCATGCCCGGCATCGCCCGGGCGCAGCTTGGCGAGGAGCTTGCGCTGCCCGGCATCGCGACCTGGTGGTGCGGCGAAGACGCGGCCTGGCGCGACGCGCTCGCGCAGGTGCCCGAGGCGCTGCTCGTGCCGACGTGGCCCGGCGCGGCGAAGGGGTCGTCCGCGCCGCCCGGACTGGCCGCCGGCGTGCAAACGCTCGCCGACTGGCGCGAGCGCATCGAGCAGTTGCCCGACGCCTTCACGGTCCAGCAGCCGCTGCGCTACAGCTATACGCCGCGCTACGAGACCGGCGCGGGCATGCTCGGCGCGCGGCCCGCCGGGCTGCGCGTCTACGCGATTGCCGATCAGGAATGCGGCTGGCGCGTGCTGCCTGGCGGCTTCACGCGCCTCGCGGCCGAACATCAGGAATCCGTATCGATGCAGATGGGCGGCAGCAGCGTGGATACCTGGGTGCTGTCGAGCCAGCCCGGTTCGACCTTCACGCTCCTGCCGAGCCCCATCAAGCCCGGCGAGTTGCGCCGCGAGCGCCGCCGCGTGCCGAGCCGCTCGGCGGAGAACCTGTTCTGGGCGGGGCGTTACGGCGAGCGCGCCGAAAACGGCGTGCGCCTGTGCCGGCTGATTCTCGGCTCGCTCGAAGGCAGCGACGCCGAAGAGTTGTTCGGCACCTTCGTCGAACTGGCCGCCGCCAACGGACTCGTGCCCGCCACAGTCAGCGAAGCCCGGCGCAGCCTCGACGACTTCGAGCGCTCACTCGTGGCCAATCTGCACGAAAATGCCGGCGCAACGGGCATCGGCCGCACGCTCGCGAGCCAGGCGTATGCGTGCGGTGAGATTCGCGGCCGGCTGTCGAACGATCACTGGCGTACCGTGCTTGCCTCGCGCAACGACTTCCGCGATGCGCTTCAGGCGCTTTCACTCGTGCCTGCGGCCGCGCGTCAGGGTGCGGCGATCGAATTCCGACGTCCCACGCCGTACGACCGCATGGCGCTGATGGGCGCGCTCGATGCGCTCGCAACACAGTTGAGCGCCATCAGCGGCTGCCAGGGCGACCGCATGACCCGCGACGAAGCCTGGCGCCTGCTGTTCGCGGGGCGCCATATCGAGCGCGTGGCCGCGTTGGCCACCATGCTTCGCATCGCCGCGCACGAACGCACGCTCGCCACGCCCGCGGGCTTCGACGTGCTGCTGCAACTGTTCGACAGCACGCTCACGTATCGCTCGCTGTATCCGGGGCGACTCGAAGTGCCGGCCCTGCTCGACGTGATCGTGACCGACCCGACCAATCCGCGCGGCCTCTATGGCGTCTACGCGCGGCTGCGCGCGCGACTCGACGAAATCGCCCAGGCGGCGCGCGGCCCGAAGCGCGAGCCGTTCGCCTCGCAGCTCGCGCCCATCGAGGCACTGCCGACGCTGGAGGCGCTCTGCGAACCCGGCGAGGACGGCCGTTACCCCGCGCTCACCGCACTGTGCGACAGTCTCGCCGAGCGTATGGCCGCGATGTCGAACGAGATCAGCGCGCGCTGGTTCAGCCACGCCGTGCCGCTCGCCGCGCAGGTCTGGTCATGAGCGGCACCCGCCTCGCGGTCACGCACCGCACGACCTACCGCTATTCGACGCTCGTCGAGACCGCCCAGCATCTCGCGACCATCCGCCCGCTCGACCTTCCCTGGCAGCGCGTGCTCGCGCACCGCGAGCGTATCGAACCCGCACCGTCGTATCAGACGAGCCGCCGCGACGCCTTCGGCAACGAGGTGCTCTACTTCTCGTTCGACGCGCCGCACGACTATCTGCAGATGACGAGCGAAACGAGCGTGCTGCTCTCGCCGCGCTACGCGACGCTCGACGCAGACGGCACGCCGGCCTGGGAAGACGTCGCGCACATGCTGCGTTACACGGCGGGGGACGCCTTCCATGCGGAGTCCGAATTTTGTTTCGCCTCGCCGAATATCGCGTTGCTGCCGGAATTTCGCGCCTACGCGCTGGAGAGTTTTGGGCCCGACGCCCCGGTTCTGACCGGCGCGATCGACCTGATGCATCGCATCCACGCCGATTTCGCGTACCGCCCCTCGGCAACGTCGTTCGACACGCCCGCCGCGCGCGCCTTCGAACTGCGCCATGGCGTGTGTCAGGATTTCGCCCAGGTGATGATCGGCTGCTTGCGCTCGATCGGGCTAGCCGTGCGCTACGTGAGCGGCTATCTGCGCAATGACCCGCCTGAAGGCGCCCAACCGATGATCGGCGCGGACGCCTCGCATGCGTGGGTGTCGCTCTACGTGCCTTCGGTGCCGTCTGCGCCCTCTGCCGGCTGGATCGACCTCGATCCGACCAATGACGTGCTCGCCGACCAGGGCCACGTCACGCTCGCCATCGGCCGCGATTACACCGACGTGTCGCTCTTGCGCGGCGTCATTCTCGGCGGGGGCGCGCATCAGGTGGATGTCGCGGTCAATGTCAGCGCGGATTGACTGCCGCGCTTACGCTGGCAGCGAGGTCCAGATCGGCAAGCGCGTCGTCAGGGCAAAAAACATAACCATCCCTGTAACGCGTTTGAATATATTGGCGGCCGCAAGGCGACAGGCCAAGCAGCTTGCGCAGACGAAAGACGACAACGTCGACGCTGCGCGCGTGGAGCGACGAATTGCGATCGATCATGCTCACGATGCGCTCGCGCGAAAGCGGCCGCAGGCGGTTCGCAGCGAACACCGCGAGCACGGCGAGCACCAGCGGCGGGGCAGGAATCTTGAGGCCGTCCCTGAACAGTTGATTATCGATGGCGTCGAGTTCGAATCCGTCGAAGACGTACTTCGTCTCCCTGCGCGGCGACGCGGGGTAATCGATCTTGCAACGCAATGCATGGTGCAGACGTGCGAGCAGTTCGCGCGGGTCGAACGGATCGACCATGTAGTCGTGGGCGCCGAATTCGAAGGCGAGCACCTTGTCGGCCACGTCGGCGGACTGGCTCACGATGATGGCGGGCGTCAGCCATCCGCGTTCACGCAGCGTGCGCAGCGCTGCAATGCCGTCGATCTTGAGCGCATCGTGCCGCAGAATGATGAGCGAGGGCGTTTCTCGCGCGAGACGCTGCTCCAGCCGCTCGACACCATACAGCACCGACACCGCGATCTGCTGCCGCTGCAAATAAGTACGCAGGTCGTCCCGATACGCCTGATCGGGCTCGACAAGCAGCACGTGAATGTCCATCGACCTGTCCCTTCCTCTGAGATGCGCGTCTTCCATTCCGATCCCGCGCACGAACGCAGGGATGCGCTTCGATCTGCAGCGGATCATACGGAACAACGGTGCAGGAAAAAGAAGGGAAATCTGGAGAAAGTGTGGATTCGGACGGGCCACGTACACCTTACGGTACGCTTCGGGCGAAAATAGTGCCGAATAAATTCGCACTCGCCTTTATCGCTCCCTGCTGAACCCGTCATGAAAGTCAGCGTCACCTCCAAGCTCTTCCTCGCGATTCTTTCGGCCTGCGTGCTCGCCGCCGTGGCCATGGGCGTCGCGATCCGGACGAGTTTCGAATTCGGTTTCGTGGATTTTCTGCAGGAACAAAGTGCAAGCGAACTGGCGGCGCTCCAGCAGGAACTCGAAGCCTCATACGCCCAGCATGGCAATTGGGATTTCGCTCGCGAGACCGCGCAAGACCGGCCTCCATTCGACGGCGGGACGCCGCCAGGCGCGCCGCCGGACGACGGCCGCCCGCCCGATGCGCCGGGCGGCTTCCACGGCAGCGACGGCAACGGTGGCCCCTTCGGCCCCGGCGCTACCGGGCACTCGCGGCCGTTTCGCCCGCCTTACACGCTTTACGACGCGAACATGAAACTCGTCACGAGCGCGGGCCCGCCCCCGCCGCCCGACGCCGTGCGCCATCCGCTGCGCGTCGAGGGTCAAACGGTCGGCTGGATCGCGGTGGGGGGACCCACCTCGCTCATCAATCAGGCGGAGCAGCGCTTCAAGGACCGCCAGCTGCAGGCGACGTGGATCATCGTGGGCTTTACGGCGTTGCTCTCCGCCGCCATGTCGATCATCCTCGCGCGCACGCTGCTCACACCGATCAAGCGGATCGTCACGGCCACGCATCGCCTCGCGGGCGGCGACTACGCCACGCGCGTGCCGGCCAAAGGCAGCGATGAGTTGCAGATGCTCGCGAGCGATTTCAACCGGCTTGCGGCGTCGCTCGAAAAAGCCGAAAGCGACCGGCGCGACTTTATCGCCGACATTTCGCATGAGTTGCGTACGCCCCTCTCGGTGCTGCGCGGCGAACTCGAGGCGATCGAGGACGGCGTGCGCCGGCCCGACGTGGCGACCATCACTTCTCTGCAGTCCGAAGTAGCGATGCTCAGCCAGTTGATCGACGATCTCTATGAACTTTCGCTGGCCGACATCGGCCAGCTTTCGTTCGAAAAAGTGCCGCTCGACCTCGTACCCATCGTGGAGGCCGCATGCGACGTATTTCGCGAGCGCCTCGCCGCCAAGGACATCACGCTGGATTTCGATCCCGACGACGCTCACGCCACGCTCTCGGGCGATCCCTATCGCCTCACGCAGCTGTGGAAAAACCTGCTGGAAAATGCCCTGCGCTACACCAACGCCGGCGGCTGCGTGAGGCTCTCGGTCACGTCGAACGACAACGACATCCATGTCGACGTTCAAGATTCGTTTCCGCCAGTTCCTGCTCCGCTACTGCCGCATCTGTTCGACCGGTTTTTCCGCGTCGATCCATCGCGCAGCCGTCAAAGCGGCGGCGCGGGTCTCGGGCTCGCATTGTGCAAGCGCATCGTGGAGCAACACGGCGGCACGATCGAGGCATCGCGCTCGCCGCTCGGCGGGCTGCGGATCCTGGTCCAACTTCCTCGCCTGCACACGCATCATGATTGATCCGACCATGCGGCCGTCCATCCTCGTCGTCGAAGACGAGCCGAAGCTCGCGGCCCTGCTCGCCGACTATCTCGCGAAAGAGGATTTCGCCACGACGATCCTGGCGGACGGCCGCGAGGTCGTGCCGTACGTGCGCGAACACCAACCGTCGATGGTGCTGCTCGACCTGATGCTGCCCGGGCGCAGCGGTCTCGACGTGTGCCGCGAACTGCGCACGTTCTCCGCCATTCCCGTGATGATCATCACGGCGCGCGTGGACGAAATCGACCGTTTGCTCGGGCTCGAACTGGGTGCCGACGACTACGTGTGCAAGCCGTTCAGTCCGCGTGAAGTCGTCGCGCGCGTCAAGGCGATCCTGCGCCGGGCCGAACTGCTTGCGCGGGCGCACCAGGAAGCGGAAGGCACCGTGGCCTCGCCGTTTTCGATCGATGTCGCGCAACACGCCGCGCGCCTGGATGGTCGGGATCTGCACCTCACACCTATCGAATTTCGTTTGCTCGCGTTGCTGCATTCGGGCCCGGGCCGCATTTACGCGCGCGACTTTCTTCTGCGTGCGCTATACGACGATCACCGCGTCGTGGCCGACCGCACGATCGATTCGCACGTCAAGAACCTGCGGCGCAAAATCCAGTCGATCCGGCCCGAGCAGGACATGATCCGCTCGATTTACGGTGTGGGTTATCGCCTGGAGATCGCGCCTGCCGGCGAATGAATTCGACACCCTGTACCCGAAACCTGGGCGGCATTCAGCGACGGCGCGCGCATCATGGATTACGTGAGCGTGCTGGTCGCGCGGCGCGTGCGCGAAAATCTTCGGAGTTTGCGCAGCGACGCACACTAGGCTCGTGAAGCCCCGAACGCTCTGAGTGGCAGGAGAGGCAAGCGCGCGCAATGCATGCGCGCGCCTGGATTGCGTTTCCGATCAAGGTACGATCGGCTTGCCGCTCGCGTCCTTGACCTTCTCCTTCCACTGCGACTTGATTTCGCTGACGACCGACTCGGGCAGCGAGATGTAGTCGAGGCTATCGGCGGCGGACGAGCCGTTCTTGAAAGCCCAGTCGAAGAACTTGAGCGTTTCCTTGCCCTGCTCAGGCTTGTCCTGTGCCGTATGCAGCAGCACGAAGGTCGCGCCGACCACCGGCCACGCGTCCTTGCCCGGCTCGTTCGTGAGGATCTGGTAGAACGACTTCTTCCAGTCCGCGCCAGCGGCCGCTGCCTTGAACGTTTCGGTACTCGGCTGAACGACCGTGCCCGCTTCGTTCTTCATCGCGGCGTAGACCATGTGGTTCTGCTTGGCGTACGCCCATTCGACGTAGCCGATCGCGCCCGGCAGACGCTGCACGAAAGCGGCCACGCCGTCGTTGCCCTTGCCGCCCGTACCCGTCGGCCAGTTCACGGTCGTGCCTTCGCCGACCTTGCTCTTCCAGTCGGGGCTGACCTTCGAGAGGTAGTTCGTCCAGATGAAGCTGGTGCCCGAACCGTCGGCGCGGCGCACCACGGCGATGTCGAGATCAGGCAGCTTGACCTTCGGGTTCAGGGCAACGATGGCCGGGTCGTTCCACTTCTTGATCTTGCCGAGGTAGATGTCGGCGAGCACCGGGCCCGACAGGGTGATCTCGCCCGGCTTCACGCCCGGCACGTTGATCGCCGGCACGACGCCGCCGACCACGGTCGGGAACTGGAACAGGCCGTCCTTGGCCAGCTGGTCATCCTTTAGCGGAGCGTCCGAACCCGCGAAATCGACGGTCTTGGCCTGAATCTGCTTGATTCCGCCCGACGAGCCAATGCCCTGGTAATTCACCTTGCCGCCGCCCGACTTCTGATACGCGTCCGCCCATTTCGTGTAGATCGGCGCAGCGAAGGTGCTGCCGGCGCCCGTGATATCCGCAGCCTGGGCGATGCCCGAGCCCAGCGCGAGAATGACAATCGCAAAGAGACTGACTCTCATCCCGTACTCCTTCAAATCGTTCTTGATGCGCTGGACGTTACGTTCGCAATGTGACGATTGGGTGACACTGGAATCGATCGCAAAAGAGAGCTTATGGATGCCGGCGTCACCATTCAGAAGACGTGTTAGCAAGGACTCACTGAGCAGGTTCGAAGGTGGCTCGCGGCAGAGTGGAATGTCGCAATAAACCGGATATACTGTTTATACCGTTTTCAGACCGGAGATCGACATGACTGTAGCGACCACACGCAAACCCACCAGAAAGGCGTTCCACTTCCCGAAGTCCGCGGCAACCGAGGCAGCCGCGGATGCCCAAAGCGAAACGGCAAAGCCCGCTGCGGCAGCGCCAGCGGAAGCGGCGGTTAAGTCCAGGCGCAAGAAGGCCGTGCCCAAAGCGCCTGCGAAGCCCGCTAACGGCGCCGCACAGGCACCGGCGCCTGCACCTGCAGCCGCACCCGCGGAGAAGGTCAAGGCCAAGCGCGTGAAGAAAGATAAGGTCGTGCGCGACAGCTTCACGATGCCCAAGACGGACTACCAGCGCATCGCGCTCCTCAAACGCAAGTGCCTGGAGGCCGGCGTTGCGGTGAGAAAGAGCGAACTATTGCGCGCCGGCCTTCAATTGCTCGAAGCGGCGCCGCAGAAGCGACTGCTGGCTGCGATCGAAGCACTTGAAACCGTCAAGACGGGGCGTCCGGCCAAAGGCGACGAAAACGCGTGATGGGCGCGAAGCGTTGAAGATGTGGGGCTTGGGATAGCTGCCTGAGGAAGGCAGATGCATCGGGATTGAACGCCGTGGGCGTTCAATCCGTCACCACGAGGGCCGTGGTGTTACTTCCTGCGCCGCTGGTTGATCAGCCGCACGATATCGTTCGTCGGGCCGCTGGTGAGCAGGCGCGGGATGTCGTCGAGGTGGACCCATCGACACCTGGCTATCTCGCTGCTCGGCCGTGCCTTGGCCTGCCTGGGTATTTCACAGGAGAACACGTGATGGTGTTTCTGCTTGCCGCGAATGTCGAACAGGTACCTGGCCGACTTGCCCAGGAGCCGCGTCTCCTCCTTGAGTTCTCGAAGCGCGGCCTGCGTAAGATGCTCACCGCGCTTCAACATGCCACCCGGTAGTGCCCACTTCGACTGACTGCGTGCTACCAGGAGAATTCGCTTACCTCTACGGCAGATCACGGTGGCCCGTTTCTTCAACTCGAACTCCCACTTCGTTCCCGGGAGGCGCTTCTCGATGCATCCGCACAGCAACGCCTGACGTAGGTAAGCATCGTAATACAGAAAATCAGAAGGTCAACCTGCTGGCGACGCAAAGGCTGTCAACTTGTCAGAATTTGCACACTTCATCAAATCGTCACGAAGATCAGGTTGCCAACCGGCCGTATGGTATGGTTTGGGGCAACCTGTTTTCGTCAGACTCGAGGCTCGAATGGATATGGACGGTGACTGGCCTTTACCACGGCCGCGCACTCGCTTCAGAATCGATCGGCGACGCTCCGATGCGTCACTCACCAGCAAGACCTCCATCGCCAGCACCTTCTCATCATTGGCCATGCCAGTGGTCATCGAAGCGGTGCAAAGGACGAAAGCCCTGTCTTCAGGCGTCGACCCCGAAGCATTTCATCAGCTTCGGGTGGCCTTCAGAAAGCTTCGTGCATTGTATTGGGCGTACTCGCCCTGGCTCGGCGAGGAAGCCACCGCGCAGGCCAGCGAAGAATTCAAGCGTCTGGCCGCCGTAGCGGGCGGAACGCGCGACTGGGACATCGCCGGCGACCTCCTGGAAACCGCGCAGAAGTCAGACGCATCCATCGAACTGCTGGTGACCGCCGCGCGCGAGAAACGCGCGCAAGCGGTGGCGCATAGCCAGGCCATGATCAAGAGCGAAGCCGTCGAAGCATTTCTGAACGACGCGGTGCTTCGCGCGCAAACCACGCTGCAGTCGCGTTGCAGTGATCTTCCAATCCGCGCGTTTGCCAGGCAACGGGTCCGTATGGCGCAGCGCACGCTTCGAAAACGCAGCAGACGCGCCGCGCGAAGCGAGGCTGGCCACGAGGAAAGTCTGCATGACGTGCGCAAGGCCGGCAAAAAGCTGCGCTATCTGCTCGAGTTTTTTCAACCCGTCATCAAAGGCGACCACGATCGCACCATCAAGGAACTGACCTCCGTGCAAAAGACGCTGGGGGAATTCAACGACATTGCCGCGAGCGAAACCTTGATCCGCAACACCACATTCGACGAGGTGCCTGCCGACGTCGTCGAGAAGTCGTTGCAGTGGCTGGAAGAAAGGAAGTGCCAGCGAATAGATGTTGCCTCGCGGAGGGTGAGAGCCATTTCCGGCTGAACCGGCTGCGCCGCCGTCACTGGCAGGTCACGACGCTAACAGGCAGGTTCTCACTCGCCGTGCCGAGCCGCTCGCGCGATGCGGTGGTGATGGTACCGCCCGGCGGTATGCATGCCGATTGCCCCATTCCCCCGCCGCCTTCCGTTTGCGGCGCGCCGTTGTCGAACGACTGCCACGTGATGATGACCGATGCACCGCAGTTGTTGATCAGGTCGGTGTAGTCGAGACCCAGTTTGGCATTTTTCCCGCGATATTCGCGGTCGATGCAGTCTGTCGAAAGCTCGCTCGGCTCGAAGCCGGGTGAGGCGGCCGACACCGCACGATCGTCGGCGGCGTGGGCCGTGCCATGCACCAGAAGGATCAGGAACAGGACGGTAAGCTGGCTGTTAGCCAGATTGCGGGAAGCGCTCACTTCTTCACCTCGCTTTCGGGTGCCGATCACCGTCAGTTAGCTTCCCGCAGAGGCAGGCGTCAAGCGTCAGGCGCCTGCGTACGTGGGCAAACAAACAGTGTCGCCCACGAGCCGCAAGTTTTTTACTAAGGAATTCGAAATGACCGGGACGATGCCCGGGATCCTCACAAGGCTTGCACCTGCACTACGGGTCCGGGTGCACCGCCCACGCTCGGCGCGATCACGAGATATCGTCGGCGGTCGGACACGCCGGGCGTGCCAGGCGCGACGACTTGTCGAATCTGGCCCAGCGTGTTGACGATTGCGGAGCCGGCCGGGTTGGCCTTGAAGCTTGCGAGGACGTCGATTTTGCCACTGCCGTCGGCGTGGTCCGAAAGTCCGAGGAAATACGGCTGGCCCGCCTGCAATCCCGTCACCGCCGCCTGCAGCACCTGCAGCACTCCCTGGTCGAACAACGCTACCGAAGTCGGCGCAGCGCCATGGTCGGCTGCGGCGCCACCCACCGGGATCAGCATGACATGCGTGGCCTCCCCCGCCGCGCCGAGCGGCTCCGTGTTGGCCGTGCCGTCGCCATCCGGCACGGCGTCGGGTACATACGCCACGGCTTGCGGCGCCTGGCCGACCGCAACCGTAGCGATGACCGTGTTGGTCAGCGTGTCGATTGCCGTCATCGCATCGCCGTTTTCGAGGCCCACGTAGACACGCGTGCCGTCGCCGGACGGCCAGATGCCGTGCGGCAGGCTGCCGACCGCAATCGTCGCTACCTGCGAAAAGTCGTCGGTGCGGAACACCTTGATCTGGTTCAGGCCGCCCACCGTCACGTACGCAAACATCCCGTGGGCGTTCTGCACGATGTTCACGTGATTGGTGATCGGCCCCGTGTCCAGCGTTTTCAGCAGCGCAAACGGCGGCCGGGCGTCGAATACCTGCGTCTTGCCCGCATCCTTCAACGTGAACCAGACCTGCCGGCCATCCGGCGTCGCCGCGATGTTCGGGCAGAACGGGCTCGCCTGCGTGACGCGGGCCACGATCTTGTGATCGGCGACCGAAACGACGTCGGTTTCCGGGTTGAACGACGAACAGATATACCCGTACTTTCCATCGGGCGAGAAGATCTGCATGCCTGGCCCGGCCGGCACGACAATGCGCGTCTTCTCTTCGAAGGTCTTGGCGTCGAGCACATCGACATAGTTCTCGCCGCGCACGGTCACCCACACCTCGTTGTCGTCGGGCGTGAAAAATGCCTCGTGCGGGGAGCGGCCCACATAGGTCACGTGCTTGACCGCATTGGTTTGCGTATCGATGAAGGTCACCGAGTTCGAGCCGATGGAGACGATGGCCAATGTGCGGTGATCGGGCGAAAAGCCCATCCCGTGCACGAGCAACTGACCGTGATAGAGCGGGCTGAAATTGGCCGGGGTCGGCTCCCCGAGGCGGATGACACCGACCAGACGATTGGCCGCCGGATCGATGATCGACACGGTATTCGAAAACTGATCAGACGAATACACCCGGTCCCGATGGCTCACCGCAATATCGGCCACCGCTAGCGAGCCGGGGACCTGCCCCGCCTCGGCGAGTGTCGTGGCGGCGAGCGCAGCGGCAGTCAGGGCCGCACCAAGCATGGCGTTGTATTTCATGACATTGTCTCCTGCGTCTTGATGCGAGCGGGTCAGTGGGACATCGGCGCCGGCGGCATGTTCGGGTCATGCACCGCGAGACGCATGGCAACGATCTCCTGCTGTTGCTCGACCACGATCTCCTGGGCGATCCTGCGTAGCTGTTCGTTGTGTCCGTGCCGCAATTCCGCCATGGCCATGTCGATGGCACCCTGGTGATGGGGAATCATTGTTGCGACGAAATCTCGATCGGTATCGCCTGTCGGCCTGGCCGCCATCCCGGCCATCATCTTCGTCATGGCCGCATCGTTCTCTGAGAGAAACGAGGCTTCGCCATCGCTGCGAGACGATCCCGCGTCACTCGCCGACGCGGCGCATAGAGCGGCCAGGGAAAGCGTGGCCGCAACGCTTGCCGTTGCCCGCAAAACGAGTCGAATTGCAGCGTTCATGACGTCCCCTCCGTTTTGGTCGAATCTCATTCGACATGAAGGCAAACAACGGACTCGCCGATTTACTCCATGCCGGGCGAAATCGATTTGCAGAGCGACGAGCCGCGAAACGTTGGCAAACGCTTCGCATCTCCCCTGTCTCGCGCGGGTCGTGTGGAATAACTTCGTCGATGACGTGTTCGTCCCGTGACATTCGCGTATGCGGGCGTACCATCATTGCACAACGCACGAAGGTCGCACGCGCGGGCCCGACCCATTCATTTTTTGCCGGGCGCCGCATAGCAGGTTAGCCGCGTCGCAGCAGTAAGGAGCGTTACATGGCCACGAGCATTGGGCTTCACGATCAAGGACGGCAACTGTTGCCGTTTCGCGAGTCGGTATTGGCGATGCTCGGCGTCGCTTCGGTTTCGATGCTGATCGCGCTCGACCAGACCATCGTCGGCACCGCATTGCCGCGCATCGTCGCGGAGCTCAAAGGCTTCGAACTCTATGCATGGGTCGCGACGGCCTACATGCTGGCGTCGGTCATCACGATTCCGATCTTCGGGCGTCTGGGCGATCTGTTCGGCCGCAAGCCCTTCATGCTGGCAGCCATCCTTCTCTTTACCCTCGCCTCGGTGCTCTGCGGGATCGCGACCAACATGCTGTTTCTCGTGCTCGCGCGCGGCCTGCAAGGCATCGGCGGCGGCATCATGATGGGGACGGTATTCGCGACCGTCGCCGACCTGTTTCCCGATCCGCGGCTACGCCTGCGCTGGCTGGTATTCGTCTCCTCGGCGTTTGGCCTGGCGAACGTGGTGGGGCCTACGCTCGGGGGCATGCTGACCCAGCACGGCAGCTGGCGCCTCGTGTTCTTCGTCAACGTGCCGGTGGGCGTGGCGGCGCTCTTCTTCGTGAATGCTTTCCTGCCGCATCTGCACCATGCCCGCGAAGGCGCGCGGCTGCGTCTCGACTGGCTCGGCGCTTGCGTCGTCGCCGTCACGTTCGGCGCGCTGCAGCTCGGCATCGAGCTTCTGCCGAGGCAAGGCTGGACGACTTCGACGATCGTGCTGGCCGCGATCGTGGTGGTCTGTTCGCTGACGCTTTTCTTCTGGGAAAAGCGCATGGGCTATCCGATCATCCCCGTTGACATGCTGCTCGACCGCAAACTCGGCCCGCTCTTTGCAATGTCGGTGCTCGGCGGATTTGCATTGTTCTCGCTCGTTTTCTACGTGCCGCTGCTGTTCCAGGGCGGCTATGCGATGTCGCCGCGCGCTTCGGGCATGCTGATCACGCCGCTGCTGCTCGGCACAACTGTCGGCAGTTTCGTGAACAATCGCGTGGTCACGCGCATCCGGCGCGCCAATGCGATCCTTTACGTTGGCTTCGCGTTGGCGGCATTCGCGAGCCTCGCGGTGGTGGTGCTGCGAGGCAACGAACCGCATCTCGTGTGGATGGCGTGCATGGGCGCGAGCGGCCTGGGGCTAGGCCTCGTGGGCACGAGCCTCACGGTCTGCTCGCAGCAGATCGTCTCGCGCGACCATCTCGGCGCCGCCACGGCGATGCTGCAATCGCTGCGCACATTCGGCGGCATGCTGGGCACGGCGATGACGGGCGCGTTGCTCGGCCACGTCTACACCATGGGCGTGAATCGCTCACTCGACTCGTATCAGGCGACGCAATGGTTCAGGTCGTTTGCGAGTCCCGAATTGCTCGTCGACCGCGCCGACCAGGCCGCGCTGATCAGCCGCCTCGTGAGCGCCGGGCATGCCGGCGACGCGATGATGAACTCGGCGCGCAGCGCGCTCGTGGATTCGATCCACATGGGCCTCATCGTCGCTGCCGTGGCCGCGCTGGCCGGCCTGTGTCTTGCGTGGTTCGTGCCGCCCGTGCGGGTCGGTTATCTCGAAGCGCAGCCGTAAATGGACGCCGCGAAATACTTCTACGCACTTCATTTCCATTCCCGTTTAACATCTGCGTAATAAATTGGTAATTAGGGAGTAATCGAGGGTAAGCATAATTCGCCGCCGTCAGTAGAAATAACCACACAGCATCAATCACGACGACGGAGCCCTCAGCATGCCCGCATCACGCCACCGAATTGCACTGCCGGTCTACCTGGCAGTGCTTACCAGCGTTGCCGCGCTGACCGCCTGTGGAGGCGGCAATAGCGATCCCGCCACCACCGCTGCGATTCCCGCGCCGCCAGCCGACCCCGGCTTCGTGGACAACGCACCGATTCCCGACGTACCGGCTTTTGTCGACAACATCGCGACCAACCAGCGCGGCGACGCGCGTTACGCCACGCTCGCGACGAATGCGGGCGTGCGCGTGGTGGCGCGCTTTCTCGATCTCTGGCAGCCGCTCACGCAGTTGGTGGACGCGGGCGTCTCCGCGCCCGCCAACGGCACATTCCCCGCGGTCGTGCAGTCGACGTGGACGGGCGTCCCCACCGACGGCACGCCCAACGGCACGATCCTCAACAGCACCGTGCTGAACGCGAACATCCAGTATGTCGTGACCGCGACGACCCAGCGCAGCCAGGCGCAGGCCGACGCGGCCTATTACGACGATCGCCGCGGCAAGGGCTACAGCGTGACCGACGGCATGGGGCCGCTCACCGCCGCCTGGCGCTCGGCTGCGCAGCAGACGACGAGCATCACGTCGATTCCCGCGGACGCGACCACGACGCTCTACAACGACTCGGGCAACAACACGGGCGTGGGCAGCACGAGCAACGCAACCTTCGGCAAGGTGGTCGACCTGCTCAACACGATGGGCAACAATGCTTCCACCGAGCCCGCCAAGCGCTTCTACAAATACGCGCGGCCGTTCCGCTGGAGCACGAGCGTCGTGGTCGACCCCACGCTAGTGCCGGCCATCAGCACGACGCCGTCCACAGACGGCGGCTTCATCAGCGGCCACGAAGCCGAAGCCATGCGCGACGCGATGACCATGGCGTACCTCGTGCCCGAGCGTTACCAGGAAATGGCGAGCCGCGGCCTCGAGCTCGGCGAAAACCGCATTCTCGCGGGCATGCATTCGCCGCTCGACGTGATCGGCGGCCGCATGTTCGCGCTGGCCGCCACTGCCGCGAATCTCTACGATCCCGCGAACGCCACGCTCAAGAGCGCGGCCTATGCGCAGGCGCACAGCGCGCTCGAACAGGCCACCGGCACGAGCGCCACGACCTTCCCCGCCTTCGCGCATTCGTCCACGACCGCGACCGACCGCTTTGCCGACTATGCGACCAACAAGTCGGAGTTCGCGCGCCGCATGACGTTCGGTTTCAGCCAGATCGAATCCACCGAAGCGCCGCCCGTCGTGCCCAAGGGCGCCGAGGTACTGCTCGAAACGCGCTTCCCGTACCTGAGCGCCGACCAGCGCCGCGTCGTGCTGAAGACGACCGAAGTCGTCTCGGGCTATCCGGTCATGGACGACGCCGAGGGCTGGGGCCGTCTGAACATGTTTAGTGCTGCAGATGGTTATGGTGTGTTCAACGGCAATGTGATCGTGGCGATGGACGCGACCCAGGGCGGCTTCAACGCCGCCGACACCTGGCGCAACGACATCGCCGGCTCGGGCAAGCTCACGCTGCAGGGCAGCGGCACGCTCACGCTTGCGGGCAATAACAGCTACACGGGCGGCTCACAGGTGAGCGGCGGCATGCTCGCTGCAGCGTCGACCACGGCCTTCGGCAACGGCGACGTGTACGTCGGGTCCGGCGGCGGCGTGACCGTGGCGACGAGCGCACCGTTGACGGTGGCGGGCAAGTACACGCAGCTCGACGGCACGACGCTCGAACTCGATATCGACGGCAACGGCGGCGGACGCCTGCGTGTGGGCGGCCAGCTCACGGTGGCGGGCGGCACGCTGCATGTGAAGTTCGTGAACGGCTATACGCCGAAAGCGGGCGACACGATCGACGTGATCGACGGCAGCGGCGCATCGGTAAAATTCGCGACGGTCACGGTCGATGGCTTCAAGGCCACGCCGGTTTATTCTTCGACCGGCGTTTCGGTGAAGCTCTCGGCTTCGTGACGTAGCCACGCAGTATAAAGGCCCCGAATCGCAACGGTTCGGGGCCTTTTTTACGCATCAGAAGCGATGCCGGATGCCCGCGGCCACGAGCACCTGGTTGCGGCCGCCCGACGGGTCGCAGGTGTTGATCATCGCAAGCGCACCGGACGACGCGCGCTGATAGATCGCCTCGGTATAAACGTCCGTGCGTTTGGACAGTTGATAGCCGGCCTGCAGCGCGCCTTGATGCCAATGCGCGGAGGTCGCGCCCGTGTAGGCATACATGCCCGCGAGCGAGAACGCGGGCGTCACCTGCCATAGCGCATTCACTTCGTAATTGCTGAATGCGATCGAAGGCAAGGGCGCGCCGCCGTCGGCCTCGCTGACACGGGTATGAATGGAACGCGACCAGGCCGCGCCAAGCGTGACGTCGCCGAGCGCGTAGCTCATGCCCGCGCCGATGGTGTCTTCGCGCTGCACCGCGACCTCGGTCGGCACGAGGCCCGCACCCGGCAGCACCGATGTATCGTACGCGCCCACCGAAGAGGCGCCGCGTCCGTTGATGTGCATCCACGCCACGCCTGCGCTGAATGCGCCGCCTTCGTAATGGACGCCGAAGCCGTAAGCGCGATTTTGCGCGAAGCGCCCCGCCTCGTTCGAAAACGCGTACATCGCGCCGGCGCTGAAACCACCGTACGTTGCGCTCGCGTACTTCACGGCGTTCGAGGCGAGCCACGAATTGTTGGCGTTGTCGTTGTCGAACGGATGCGCGAATGCCGTGCCGCCCGCGCCGCCCGTTAGCGTGAACGGGGCGAAGTAGTCGTGCATCGTGTCGTACTGGCGGCCTAGCGTGATCGTGCCGAGTCGTTCGGATTGCAGACCAACGTAGAACGGATGGTCGTTGAAGGCTTCGCCAGAGGTGGCCGAGAAGCCGCGCTCGAGGCGAAAGATCGCGGCGTTGCCGCCGCCGAGGTCCTCAGTGCCCTGCAAGCCCCAGAAGCTGCCGTCGACAAGACCCGAGCCTGCACGATATTGGGTGCGGCCGCCAACGTCGCTGACATAGTCGACGCTCGCGTCCATCTCACCGTACAACGTGACCTGCTGCGCCGAGGCGCCAGCGCCGGTGAATGCCAATGCCGTCCCACCCAGGACGGCAAGAATGTTCTTGTTCATGAGTCGTCTTGTTTGTGTAGGTGGGATTGCGTGGACGAGCGCCGTCCGCCCCCGCTCGATGCGGCGAGGACGTAGCGAGGTCTGACTTCTGGCTCGATTGACAGCCGGTCACAGTGGCGCGACCGCGCCGGATTCTCACCGGCTTCCCTGCTGCGTTTCGCTTGTGCAGCGCCTACGCGCGAAAAACAGCCGCAAGGATAGCGTAAGTTGCGGGAGCAGCCAAACCGGGTGTTTTTGCCACACGACGCTCGTCAAAGGTTGACGCACCGAATGCGCGGCCCTTACCCTTGCGCCCTGATGGTTCCCGGCGACGGGATCAAAAGGGAACGCAGTGCAAGACTGCGGCTGCCCCCGCAACTGTAAGCGGCGAGTCCATGCCAGAGAAGGCCACTGGGAAACCGGGAAGGCCGGCAATGGATGTCGACCCGCGAGCCAGGAGACCTGCCATCAGCCGAGTCCAGCAGCCGCAGCGGGCGGGGATCCCCAATGCGCAAGCACCGCCCGCGTGGCGATCGCCCGTTGCACGGACAGCCCGCATTTCAGGAGCTGTTTCCAGCCACCGCATCATGAAGTTTCGCCAATTTGTATTGACTTCCGCCGCGCTCGCCTGGGCGTGGCAAACCGCGCATGCCGCCAACGCCGCCAATGCATCGTCCGCCCAGGCGCCGCAGCAAGCCGGCGGCGACACCACGCTGCCCAATATCCTCGTCGTGGGCGACGCGCAGCATCTGCCACAATCGTTCGATCAGCGCTACGCAACCACCCAGGTGCTTACGCGCCAGGACCTCGAACGCGTGTCCCCCGTCGACCCCAGCATCGCGCAGGCGCTCGCCACGCTGCCGGGTGTCACCGTCTCGCAGACCGGCGGGCCGGGGTCGTACACGGGGGTGAGCATCCGCGGGTCGTCGGCCGACCAGGTGGCCGTGTTCATCGACGGCATACGCATAGGCTCCGTCACCACGGGCACGGCAGAATGGGCCGATCTGGCGACTGCCTCGTTCGACCGCGTCGAGGTGATCTCGGGCCCCGCGGCCGCCTCGTTCGGCGCGGATGCCATGGGCGGCGTCGTGCAGCTCTTCACGCGCCATGCGTCGAACCAGCCGAACCAGACCACCGTCTCGTTCGGCGGCGGCTCGAACAAGACCTTCGACACGCAGGTGCGCACCTCGGGCACAATCCCATCGACAGGACCGCTTTCCGCACTGAGCGGCCTCACCTACTCGCTGGGCCTGCACGACTACAACACGGCGGGCATCGACGCGACGCAGCCCGGGGCCTACGGCCACGAAGACGGCCGCAACCCGTACCACGCGCAGAACCTCGACGCGCGCCTTGGCTACGCGCACGACAACTGGTCGATCTCGACCTTCGCGCTCTACCACCGCTCCGATCTCTCCTACGACAACGCGGGAGGCAACGACCGGCAGCGCGACACGCAGCTCACGACCGGTCTCGCGTTCCACCTCGACATCACGCCGACCACGCAGTTCGACCAGTCGGTGGGCTACGCGACGGACCGTCAGTTCCTCTATTCGAACGACCCGACGATCCCCTCCGACGAGATCGACTCGACGCGCTTTTCCACCTCCACGTCGATCACGCATCAGGAAAGAGGCCATACGCTCTTCGGCATGCCGCTCGACGGCGAGACCAAGCTCGCCTACGACTACACCCGCGAGCTGGCGTTCCTGCCCGTGGACGTGCCGGGCGGCCTGCCCGCGCGCAACGATTCGGCCGTATCGATGCATCAGTCGTCCACGCTCGGACCCGTCACGCTGTTTCTGGCGGGGCGGCACGAAATCGTGCAGGGGCAATCGGTGAATACGGGCAACGTCGCGCTCTCGTGGGCCATCACGCCGGTCTACACGGCGCGCGTTTCGTACGGCAATGCGTTCCGCCTGCCGACGTTCAACGACCTCTACTATCCGGGCTACTCGAATCCCAACCTGCTGCCCGAGCGCAGCGACTCGGTCGAAGCCGCGCTCGATGCCACCACGTCGATCGGCACGTTCACGGCGGCCGTGTACGACACGCGCGTGCACGATCTCATCACGTACAACTCGCAGACCTTCCTGCCCGTGAACGTGGGCCGCGCGCACATTCAGGGTCTCGACCTCTCGTACAAGGGCACGCTCGGCCAGTACACGCCGGTGAGCCTTACGGTGGGGATTCTGAATCCGCAGGACGTGACCGACCAGACCTGGCTCAATCGCCGCCCGCGCCAGACGGTGAGCCTGAGCGTGGATCACACGTGGGACGAGTTCCAGCTCCACGCGCTCAGCACCGGCGTTTCGCTGCTGTATAACGGCTCGACGTTCGACGACCAGCTCAACACGATCTACCTTCCCTCGTGGACGACGGTGAGCCTGCGCGCGTCGTACAAGGTCAATGCGCATCTCGCGCTATCGGCCACGCTGGCGAACGTGTTCAACCGGCAGTACGTGACCGCCTACGGGTACAACACGCTGGGGCGCACGGCGTTTGGCAAGGTGACCTATACGTTCTGAACGTTGCGTGCGAGCGGGTGCGTTCAAGCGTTTCGCGCGCCCGCTCGCCTAGCCCTCGCGCTTCGGACGCCGCACCGCGCGAATCTTCCCACTGTTCCCGCCGCCGCAGAAAAACTGCTCGCCGCCATCGGACTCCAGCCCCGAAACGGCGGTTCCGGGCGGCATGTCGAGCTGTTCCAGCACTTCGCCCGTGCCGGGATCGATACGCCGCAAATCGCTCTCGTCGCCTTCCCAGGTGCCGTGCCACAGTTCACCGTCCACCCACGTCACGCCCGTGACGAAGCGGCTCGATTCGAGCGTGCGCAGAATTGCGCCCGTCTGCGGATCGACCTGATGGATCTTGCGCTCGCGATACACCCCGACCCAGAGCGTGCCGTCCGCCCACGCGAGCCCCGAGTCGCCGCCGCCTCCGGGCGCGGGAATCGTCGCGAGCACGCGGCCCGTTTCAGGGTCGATCTTGTGAATGCGATCCTCGGCGATCTGAAACAGATGCCGGCCGTCGAAGGCCGTGCCCGCATGCGCCGCAATGTCGATCGAACGCTGCGTCTGGCCGCTCTGCGGATCGAGCGACGCGATGCGCTCGCCTACGGCGAACCACACCCGTTTGCCGTCGTACGTGACCCCGCCCACCTTCTCGATGCCGGGAAAAGGGCCGTACTCGCGGACGATTTCGGCAGTCGTTCGTTTCATGGTTTCCTCGTTGAATGAAGGGACACGCGTTAATCCTAATCGCCTGGCAGCGGGGCGGGGAGTAACAAGGTCGTCGCGAATCCGGGGACGGGCGGCGTGGTCCAGCGGCGCGCGCGGCCGTAGCCGAACGACTGCACCTTGTCCGCCGCCGCGAGCGAATCGAGCGCGCGCTGCACGGTGCGCTGGCTCGCGCCGAGCGCGAGCGCCAGCGCCGAACTCGACCACGATTGCCCATCGGCGAGAAAAGCCAGCACGGCGGCGTGCTTTTCTTCCACGGGCCGCGCCAGCACCACCACTTCGCTCGCGTGGCGCGGCGCCAGCGCGAAGCCCTGCTGGGTCGCGCCGATCTCGGCCACATCGCGCATCAGCGTGCGCAAGCGGCCGATTTCCACGCGCAAGCGGGCGCGGTGCGTTTCGTCGGCGTGCTTCGTGCGAAAGGCGCGGGCGATGAGCGCATCGCGCGGCACGTCGGCGGGCCACGCCTGCGCAAGCGCGCGGGCGAGCACGAACAGCACTGGCCGTCTTGCGAGTTCGATGACGGTTGGACCCTCGCGCGCGACGTAGCGGCACGCGTCCACGACGAGGGCCTTCGAGGCGAGCAGCGCCTCGACGTCTTCCAGCAGCAACACCCGCTCTTCACCGCGCGCGATGAGGCGCGCCGCCGGTGAGGTCAACAGCAGCGCTGCGCTCTCGATCTCGGCGCTCAGCGCCGCGATGCCCGCCTCACGCGCGGCGCGCGCGGCGGCGCAGAGCGCTTGCCGCGCCGCTTGCGTTTGAATGCGCCGCATGGCAATGCCGGCGGCGATCAGCTCATGCGCCGCGCGCAAAGCGGGCGGCAACGGCGCGGGATCGACTTCGGAAAGCATGCCCCCAGCCTCGTCGAGCCGGCCGATCAGCAGCAAACGGCGAATTTCCAGGTAGCGCGCGTGCGCGGCATTGAGGCGGTCGCCATGGGCTTCGAGCGTTTGCCGCGCCGCAGCGAGCGTATCGGTCGGCCAGCCGAGATCGCGCGAAGCGAGCGCGATTTCGGCCTCGGCGACGACGCAGCGCGCGCGAGCGACGGCCTCGCGCGCGCCGAAGCCGCGCGCCGCGCTGCGCAGCAGCGCTTTGGCGCGCGCGAAGTCGCCGAGCTGCGCCATGGCGATGCCGCGCAGCGCGAGCGCGGGCGCGTCGTCGCGCAACGCGACCCGGTTCAGCGCGCCGAGCGGATCACCGGCCGCGAGCGCGCGCGCGGCAGCCGTGATCAGCGAATCCATGGTCATGGGAATCCCGCCACACTTGTCACTCCCCCTCCTTCTCTGTCCGGACCTAATCTAACACGGCGATCAAATGAATCATCGATCGAACGACGCGGCAGTACCCACAGCACGCCGCCACCGTAGTCAACCCATAGGAGGACCAGGCAATGGCAACCCATACCACAGGAACACGCGAAGACTGGCGCGCGGCGCGCATCGAACTGCTCGCGGCCGAAAAGGAGCACACACGGCGCGGTGACGCATTGGCGCAGCAACGCCAGGCGCTGCCCTGGGTGCGCGTCGACAAGATGTATCGCTTCGAAACCGAAGAGGGCGGCGCCACGCTCGCCGATCTCTTCAAGGGGCGCTCGCAACTGCTCGTTTATCACTTCATGTTCGGGCCGGACTATGCGGCGGGCTGTCCGTCGTGTTCCTCGATTGCGGATGGTTTCGACGGCATCGCGGTACATCTCGCGAATCACGACGTGCGGCTCATGGCGGTGTCGCGCGCGCCGCTCGCGAAGCTGCTCGCCTACCGCAAGCGCATGGGATGGCATTTTCCGTGGGCCTCGTCGAACGGCAACGACTTCAACTTCGATTTCAACGTGGCGTTCACCACGGCGCAGCAGCGCGCGGGCGACATCGAATACAACTATGCGCGCAGCGGCCACGCCATGGACAAGAATCCACCGCCCGCGCCCGTCGCCGAGTTCGCGGCGAGTTGCGGCACCGACGCGGCGACCTATACGCGCGACCGTCCGGGCCTGAGCGCATTCGTGCTCGAGGACGGCGTGGTCTATCACACGTACTCGACCTATGCGCGCGGTCTCGATGGCGTGTGGGGCATGTACCAGTGGCTCGACCGCGCGCCGAAGGGACGTAACGAGGCCGGCATCTGGTGGCACCGGCATGACGAGTACGCACAGAGCTGAGGCGCATCATGGATAACGTCGGCATGACGGTACGGCTGCGCGGCGGTATACCGCGCGCGGTTTTCTTCGGCGTTGCGTCGCTGGTCTTCGCGGCGAGCGCGGCGGCAACGTTCGTCTGGTGCGCTTCGATGCAGGCGATGGGCGGCACGCCGATGCCCGGCGGCTGGACGATGTCCACGCTCTGGACGCCCATGTGCGGACGCACCTGGTTCGACGCCGCCGTATCGTTTGCCGGCATGTGGAATGTGATGATGGTCGCGATGATGTTGCCTGCGGTCACGCCCGCTTTGTGGCGATATTTCGAGGCGCTGGGCGACGCACGCGCGGCGCGTGCGGGTGGGATGACGGTGATGGCTGGGGCGGGTTACTTCTTTGTGTGGCTCGTGGTTGGAGTGTTCGTGTTCGCGGCGGGGGCGCAACTCACCGCGCTAGCCGTCGATGCGCCTGCATTGGCGCACACCGCGCCAGCCGTGGCCGGTGTCGTCGTCGTGATGGCGGGCGTGTTGCAGTTCTCTGCGTGGAAAGCGCGGTGGCTTGCGTGCTGCGGGAACTTGCCGTCGTGCGGGCATGCGCGGCTCGACGTGCAGGCCGCGCTGCGGCACGGTTTGAGGCTCGGCCGGCATTGCCTGTACTGCTGCGGAAATTTGATGGCGGCGCTGCTTGCGGCAGGCGTGATGGATCGGCCTGCGATGGCGCTGGTCGCGGCGGCGATCGCAGCGGAGCGGTGGATGCCGGGCGGCACAAGAGTCGCGCGCGGGATTGGCGCGGCTGCGATCGCGGCGGGCGTCGCGATGGTGGTGCGGGCGGTGGCCGCATAAAAAAATCGCCGTTCCGCATCCGCGAAACGGCGATAAAACGCTCCGACTCTAACGTCGAACTCACGCCTCCAGACTCGTGCCTGCACACGAGTCTGATCGACGCTCCGGATTGTTGTTAGCAGTCCGGAGTAGCAGCAAGAGGCCGGCCGAATTCCACCTCTGTGCTGCTGGGCGAAGCGCGGCGCGACCAGGGGGACTCCCGGCCTCGCCGCGCTCCGCGCCTCTTGTGGCGGCTTACATGCCGCCGAAAGACTTCTTGACCGTCAGCTTGTTGGTCACCGACGCCACGCCGGGAACGCCCTTCGCGATCTCCTCGACCCTGGCGATCTGCGCGGTGTCCGAAACGGTCCCGTTCAGCGTAATCGCGCCACCCCTGGCCCCGACGCTGATGTTGCCCGCGTTGATCGACTTGTCCTTCCCGATGGCCGCATACACCTTGCGGCGCATGGCACGATTCGCCTGCCTGTCCGTGGGAACTGCCGCGCCAGGAGCAGCCGTTGTCGACGCCGCCTGCGCCCCCGCAGCCGCGCTCGCGTCACCCTGCGCCCACGCACTCATGGAAGCCGCGGCGACGAGCGTCGCGATCGCCAATCCGGCTACCGTAGTTCTCTTCATGAATTGCTCCGTTCTTTCTTGAGTTTATGAGGATCAGAACGCGTGACGAATACCCACCATCGCCGCCGTCGTCGACTGGCCCGGCGCGACCGGCGCTCCGTAGATGATCGTCTGGTTCATGGTCCCCTTGTTGCTGACGTAGCCGACCTGGGCGTAGGCCCTGGTTGCCTTCGAGAGGTTGTATTCGGCGCCCACGGCGACTTCGCTCGAATGATTCGCCGAGTTGTTGCGGTCCTTCAAATAGTAGTAGCCCGAAGTGACCTTGAAGACCGGGCTGAACTGGTAACCCAGGCCGGCCGAGATCATTTCGAAGTTGTAGGTCGCTTTGGTGAACAGGCTGGACGAATTGGACGAACTGAACGAGCCGGATATCGAGAATCCGCTGATCGTGTACATCGCGCCGACATAATAGAAATTGTTGTTGTTGCGGCCCGTCGCCGGCGCGGCCGGCGTCGTCGGATAGGAGCCCGCGTACGGGTTGGTGTCGTGCCCGCTGTAGTAAACGCCAGCCAGGTTCAGGCCGTAGTTCGAGTACTTGAGCACGGCCGACTCGCGCGTGCCGCCCTGGAACTGCCCCGGCACGCCACCCGGCGCGTATTCCAGCGCGAGCGATGCGCCATAGAACTTTGGCGAGTTATAGACGATCGCGTTGCTGTCATAGAGCGCGCCGATCGGCGCATTCGTGCTTGTGCCCGGCCAGCCGGCGGCCTGATTGAGGCCCAGCCACGCGGTGAGAATACTGCCGAAGTACTGCGCGCCGCGTACGTCCGTGTCTGCCATCGCGTAGATCATCGGGATGATCTGCCGGCCTGCGTCGATCGAACCGAACCAACCCGATCCGCCGATGGTCGTGATCTGGTTGAACAGCGCCGTCACGCCCGGCGTGTCGGACAGGCCCGGCTTGCCGTTATTCGACGTGAACGACCCTTGCAGCTTGAAGTTGATCTTGTAGCCGCCGCCGATGTCCTCGGTCCCCTTCAAACCCCAGATACTCGAAAAGATGCCGCCGTCCTTGAGTTGCCAGACGCTCCCCAGATTCTTCGCAGTCCCCGAAAAGTTTGCGGCCGAAGTGCTCTGGTACAGCACACCGGTGTCGACCACGCCATAAAGCGTGACCGACGATTGCGCATGCGCCGCGCTGGCGAACAGGACCAGCGCTGCCACGCTGCCGAACTTCAATTTCATTGCCTCTCTCCGTGTGTGTGGCTGCCGGGTGGTCCCGGCGCCTTTTGTTGTTGCCTGGTGGGGATTACATGACGTCCTTGCGGCGATCCACGATCTGCATGAGGCGGCTGCTCCATCATCAGACCTTGCATGGTTTGCTATCCTAAGTGACTTCGGTACGTCTGCGGTTCTTGAGTGCGATGCCGTGGCTATGCCTGGCTCGGAGCCGGCGTTTCCATGACACTCACCAGCAGCTTTCCTTGCGCAGTCCGCACAGGAAATGTCGTGACCTTCAGCCCGCCCGCGCCCGGCATACAGCCGCTGCGCACGTCGAAGCGCAGTCCATGCGCGGGGCAGCGCACCATGCATCCTTCGAGTGGGCCGCTCGCGAGCGAGGCGCCGTTGTGGGGGCACGAATTGTCGATCGCGTGCAGCTGGCCTTCGATGTTGAACAAAACGATGCTGCGGCCGTCGACGAAAACCAGCTTGCGCTCGCCCGGCGCAAGTTCGTCGGCCGTGCCGACCGGTACTTCACGTGTCATCCCCGTTCCCCTCGACTTTCTTCAACTCGCCTCAGTGCGCGACCGCCAGCGCCATCGTGCCGGCCATCGCGACCGGCGAGTACACGCCCGAGAGCGAATACCCCGTGTTGAACACGAAATACGGCACGCCGTTCACCTGTGGATCGGCGTACGGCGCGCGCTGACCGGTCGGGTCCGCGAGGCGCTTCGATGCGGCAATGTGAGCCTCCAGGCGCTCACGCTCGAGGCCGCATTCGAGCCCCAGACGCTCGAGCACCGCGTAATCGCCGATGTTCTGGCCTTCCATGAAGTACGCCTCGAGCACGCGGTCGATCAGCACCGCGCTCTGTTCGCGCATGCCGCGACTCGCGGCAAACGTGACGAGGTCGTGCGCGGCCGCGGTGTTCGGCAGCACTTCGATGCGATCGAATGCGAATTCGACACCCGCGTCGCGCCCCGCGCGCTGCACCTGCGCGCGCCTCGCGGCCACCGCTTCGTCGCTGCCCAGGCGGTCGCGATAGAACATCTGATACGGCATGCCTTCGAGCGGCGTCCACGGCAGCAATTGGTGTGAGCGCCACTGCACACGCACACGCACGTCGGGCCGCGAATTCGCGAAACGCGCGAGCGCTTCGTCCAGATTGCGCTTGCCGATCAGGCACCACGGGCAGATGAAGTCGAAGAAGGCTTCGATCGTCAGCAGGGGCGGCTCGCCCGCGTCGCGACTCGCCTGCGCCGCCCACTTTTGATCAGACAAGTTCATGAATCAACATCTCCGCCATGGGCCATTCGCCGAAACCCGCTGCGGGATTCAGATGACCGACTTCGCCCAGGTCGACGAGGCTGCTGCCCCAGTCCTTCGCCATGGCCTCCACGCGCTCGAAGCGCGCGAGCGGATCGTTGCGGCTCGCGCCCACGATGCTCGGAAACGGCAGCGGCTTGCGCGGAATCGGGTTCCAGCCGTGCTCGGCCAGTGCTTCGAATGGCGGGTAACCCGGCGGCAGCGGCGTTTCGAGGTCGGCCGGCGCGGCCAGCAGCGCGCCGTGAATCTTGCGGCTGTGCTGCTGCGCCCAATGCACCGTGATCATCACGCCCGCGCTATGCGCCACGAGAATGACGGGACCGTCGATCTTCGCGAGCGCCGCGTCGAGCGCCGCCACACGCGCTGCACGGCTGAGCTTGTCGTGCTCGAGCGGCGGCACCGAGACCGCGTTGCGCAGCTTGTGCTGCAGCAGCGTTTGCCAGTGCTCCGCCACGTGGTCGCGCAACCCCGGGACCATCAGCATGGTCGGTGTGGTCTTCAGCGTCATTCGTCCAGGTCTCCTGCGCGCTTCAGTACGGCTTATCGCCAATAATGCCGGCGCGTTCCATCTTGCGGTGGCACGGCGGGTAGTCCATCACCGCATAGTGCTGGGTGCCGCGGTTGTCCCAGATCGCGATGCTGTTCGGCTTCCAGCGCCAGCGTACCTGGTACTCCGGAATATAGGCCTGGCTCACGAGATAGCGCAGCAGGTCGCCCGCGCCCGGATTGGCGTCCTGCCCGAAACGCACGCGCTCGGGCGTGTGATAGTTCGTGAAGTGCGTCGTGAATGCGCTCACGAACAGCACCTTCTCGCCGGTCTCCGGATGCGTGCGCACCACCGGGTGCTCCGCATCGGGAAACTGAGCCTTCAAGGCATGGCGCTTCTCGATCGGCATGGCCGCGCCGAAGCTCGCCTCGATACTATGGCGGGCATACAGCCCGGCGATCTGCGCCTTCACGTGTTCCGGCAGCTTATCGTAGGCGAGCGCCATGTTCGCCCACATCGTGTCGCCGCCCACGGGCGGGCACTCCACGCAGCGCAGCACCGCGCCGAACTGCGGCGCCTCGCGCCACGTGGCGTCCGCGTGCCACGCGTTTTCGTAGCGGTCGTTCGGCTGCTCCGGATTCTTGTAGATGCGCACGAGGCCGGGATGCTCAGGGTCGCTGCCCGCCACCGGATGATCCTCCAGCTCGCCGAAGCGGCGCGCAAATGCCACGTGTTCGGTGCGCGTGATGTTCTGGTCGCGCAGGAAGAGCACGCGGTGCTTGAGCAGCGCCGCGCGAATCTCGGCAAAGAGCGCGTCGTCGTGAACGGCATCGGCGAGATTCACGCCGGTCAGTTCCGCGCCGATGGCATAGGTCAATTGTTCGACTTGCATGCTGCGCTCCTCAGATGACGAAGACCGACGACCCCGTCGTCTTGCGTGCTTCGAGGTCGCGATGCGCCTGCACCGCGTCTTCCAGCGCGTAACGCTGGTTCAGTTCGATCTTGATGCGGCCCGCAGCGACGTGCCCGAACAGCTCGCCGGCCAGCTCGTTCTTCTCCGCGGGGTCCGCAATATAGTCCGCCAGCGCCGGGCGCGTGAGATAGAGCGAGCCCTTCATCGCGAGGATCTGCGGGTTGAACGGCGGAATCGGACCGGAAGCCGTGCCGACGCAAACCATCAGGCCGCGGCGCTTGAGCGAGTCGAGCGACGCCTCGAAGGTATCCTTGCCCACGCTGTCGAACACCACGTTCACGCCCGCGCCGTTCGTCAGTTCGCGCACGCGCTTCGCGACATCTTCGCGGCCGTAGTACACGATGTGGTCGCAGCCATGCGCGCGCGCCACTTCGCCCTTCGCCTCGTTCGACACCGTGCCGATCACCGTGAGGCCCAGCAGCTTCGCCCACTGCGAGACGATCAGACCGACACCGCCCGCCGCGGCATGCAGCAGGATCGTGTCGCCGGCCTTGAAGTCGTGAATGCGGCGCATCAGGTACGACGAGGTGAGGCCTCGCATGGTCATGCCGGCCGCCGTTTCGCATGCGATCGCGTCGGGCAGCTTGATGAGCGGGGCCGCCGGAATCAGGCGTTCGGTGCTGTACGCGCCGAGCGTGTTGATGAAGCCGGTGTAGGTCACGCGCTCGCCCACCGCCACGTTGCTCACTTCGGGGCCCACGGCCTCGACCACGCCCGCGGCTTCCACGCCCATGCCGGCAGGCAGCGGGACGGGGTACAGGCCGGAGCGGAAGTAGGTATCCGCGAAATTCAGGCCGACTGCCTCATGGCGCAGGCGGACCTGTCCGGGGCCGGGATCGCCCACTTCGACGCTCTCGTAGCGCAAGACTTCGGGACCGCCGGTTTCGTGGAAGCGCACTGCTTTCGCCATGTTCAATCTCCTATCCTTTACTCGAACGCATTGACTCGAACTCAGTCAAGCCGACTCGAACTACTTGTTCAATTTCATCGTTGTGCGTGACCACCGGCTTCTTCGCGCAGGGCATTCACACGATCCAGATCGACGGTGTAGTTGCGCTTGCCGATCAGGAAAACCACTGCCGCCACGAGCGGCGCAAACGGTACGAGTTGCAGCGCGCCAAGCAGGCCGATATGGTCGGCGGCAATGCCCGTGAGCACCGCGGCGGGCGCGAGGCCGAGCAGGTTGTTCGCCAGCGTGAGTGTGGCGAACGCCGAGGCATGGATCGAGGGCGGCGTGAGGTTCGCCACCATCGCGCCCGAGGGGCCCGCTGCGCCTGCACAGAAGAACATGGCCGCGCCGATCAGAACCAGCTGCGCCGGGCCGGCCGGCATGCGCAAGCCGACCGCGAGCAGCGCGAAACAGATCAGGCAGTACGCAATCGCGATGCTCCATTTGCGCGCGCCGTTATCCTTGCTGAAGCGGTCCGCGAGATTGCCGCACACCACCATGCCAACGCCCGTCACGAGCACGAACACTGCGGCGGTCCCGGCCGCTTTGCCGGTGGCCATGCCGTAGTAGCGGTTCAGGAAGCTCGGCAGCCAGCTCCACACGGCCGCCGGCACGAGCAGATGCACGCCGCTGCCCACATACGCGCACACCACGGAGCGCGTGGAAAACAGGCCCTTGAGCAGCGCGCGCAGGCTCATGCGCATCCCGAGGCCATTCGCCTCGCGGCTCACGCTCGCCGGCTGCAGCGAGGCAATGCGCTTCTCCGTGACGACGATGCGATAGATCACGACCAGCACGATCCCCATGGCTGCCATCGCGCCAAACGCCACGCGCCAGCCATGCTGCGCAGCCACCGCACCGCCCAGCGCCATGCCCAGCACCGAGCCGAAGGCGCCACCCGCCATGAATGCGCCCGTAATCGTGGAACGCAGGCGCACCGGAAAAATACTGAGGACAACGGCAATCCCCACGCTGCCATAAGCCGCTTCGCCGATGCCGACGAAGGCGCGTGCAAGCAGCATTTCGCCGTAGTTCGTCGAGAGCGCGCAACCAAGCGTCGCGAGAGTCCACAACGCCGCCATCAGGACGATGCTCTTCACGCGGCCCCAGCGGTCGGCGAGCACCGACAGCGGAAACGTGAGCACGCCCACCATCAGTGCGACCACGCTGCTCAGCGAGCCGAGCTGCGTGTCTGAAAGACTCCATGCGGTCTTGAGCAGCGGAAAAACCGCATTCAGGACCTGCCGCGACATGTAGTCGGAAAGCAGCAGCCCGACCGTCAAGGCGAACACCACCCACGCATATGCGCGTACGTTCGTCCCGGTCTTCGTCAATTCGCCCGCGGTGGGCTCGGCATGCGTGAGCATGGGTTGTCTCCGTGGTAGCCCGCTCTTCGTCGGGTTCCGTTGTTCTCTCAGTTTCAGCAGGTACGACGCAAGCGCCAAACCCCCGCTTCAAGGCCCGGCACAAGCCTATGCCCGCGCCGGGCCCCACTGCCATTACGCCGCGCGCAGCGGCAGGTTCTTCACGCCGGCCACGCGGTTCGGCGCCATGCCGTTGGCCGCGAGCGTTTCGTCGACCGTCTCGTAGTGCACGCCGATGCGATAGATATCACGCGCTTCCTTGCCCGTGGCAATCTCACGGCCCAGTTCGCGCGCCACGCGCACGCATTGCTCGATCTGCTGCACGGACGTGAAGCGCTTGCCGTGCTGGTCGATGATCGTATCTTCAATGCCGCAACGCGGGTGCAGGCCCATGGACATCGCCATCATGTTGAACGGCAGCACGTTCTTGAGCAGCGACTCGGCGGTAACGGTGCAGCCATCGGGCGCACGGTGCACGAAGTTGAAGAAGTTGAACGGGTTCGGGCCGTCGAAGCCGCCGCCGATGCCGATCCACGTGAGATTCAGCGGCCCCTTGTACGCGCCCTTGCGCACGAGGCGATCGAGCGTTTCGAGCGCGTGGATGCCCGTGAGCTGGAAGTGCGGCTGAATGCCCGAAGCCTGCAGACGGCGCAGATGCTCCTCCACCCATGCCGGGCCGGCCGGCACCGTCATTTCGCTATACGCGGCCATGAACGCCGGGTTGGAGAGCGAGGTGCCCGCCAGGTATTCCGGGTAGAGCAGCTCCATGATGTTCATCTGCGTGGTGTTGATCGCCACCGTCACCTGGTCCGGCTTCGGCTCGAGGTCGGCCAGCATGTGACGCGTATCGTCCGAGAGCCACTTCGCCGCTTCGCCCTCGTCTTCCGGCGCGAACGAGATCGAGCCGCCCACCTGGATGATCATGTCCGGCACCGCGGCGCGCACGCCTGCGATCAGCTCGTTGAACTTCGAGAGGCGTTTTGATCCCTTGCCGTCGAGTTCGCGCACATGCAGGTGCAGCACCGTTGCGCCCGCGTTGTAGCAATCCACGGCCTTCTGGATCTGTTCTTCCATCGTCACCGGAATGTCTTCCGGGAAGTCTTCGGGCATCCATTCCGGACCATACGGCGCGGTGGTGATGACAACCTTGTCCTGGTTCTCGGGGTGCAGCGAATCGTCGAGGAATTGCATCGTGTTCTCCAATATGGGGACGGTATTTCAACGTTTGGCAACGTGGCCAGAAGCCTGAAATATCGCTCGGAACCTGGCTGATCCGTTGAGATGCACGATACGGCAATCCTGCGCTACACTTTTCTGATTGCGCGCCATCGTTTTAGCTTTTCGCGCCACCAGGCGTTAACACCGAGATAAGCGCAAGCCCATGTTTGACGGGCTGAAAAGGCGCGGCGAGGCCGCAGCAAAGAGGAGACACGACAATGGAAACCACGCTGAGCTCGGTCTCGCTGAGCGGTTATTTCGACGTGGCAAAGCGCGTGGGATTGAACCCGGTCGAGCTTGCCCACGAGGCGGGCGTGGACGCCGCGGCGCTCGCAACTCCCGACCAACGCGTCCCCGCAGCCGCTGCGTGCCGGTTGCTGGAGCGTTCGGCGGAAAAGGCCGCGTGCCCGACGTTCGCGCTGCAAATGGCCGAGACGCGCCACAAGTTCGGCACTGGCGTGGTCAACATTCTGCTCGCGCACAAGCGCACGCTGCGCGAGGTGCTGCTCGCCACGGCGGAATACCGGCATCTGCTCAACGAAGCGCTCGCGATCTTTGTCGAAGACACGGGCGCAACCGTCACGATCCGCGAGGAACTGGTCGTCGATCCGGGCACCCCCACATACCAGGCCATCGAACTCGCAGTGGGCGTGCTCGCGCGTCACTCCAGCGCGCTGCTGGGCGAGCACTGGAAACCGCGCGCGGTGCACTTCGTTCACCAGGCGCCGCCCAGCCTCACGTTTCACCGGCGTTTTTTCGGCTGTCCGCTGGAATTCGGCAGCGACTTCAACGGCATCGTATGCGCGGCCGCCGACCTCGACTACCCGAACCCCGCCGCCGACCCGGAACTGGTGCGCTACGCGGAAAGCCTCGCCGAATCGCTCAACGCAACGGGCGTCGATTCCACGGCACTCGAGGTGCGCAAGGCGATCTACCTGCTGCTGCCGCTCGAGCAGGCCAGCGTCGAAGGGGTGGCCGCGCATCTGCGGCTGAGCGTGCGCACGATGCAACGTCAGCTCGGCGTCGCCAATACGAGCTTCACGCGGCTCGTGGAGGAAGTGCGGGGCGAACTTGCCGTGCGCTACATGAGCAACCCGCGCTATCCCATCGGACGTGTGTCCGCCCTGCTCGGCTACGCCCAGCAGGGCTCGTTCACGAACTGGTTCAGCGCGCGCTTCGGCATGACGCCGCGCGACTGGCGCAATAGCCATTTGATCTGAAGTGACGGGACGACGGCGCGCGTGCCCTGCCGTGTGGTCCTTTAGTCCCTTAATCCCCTGGTCCCTCAGCCCGTATGCGGAAGCGGGTGCAAGTCAGGCGCGTCGGCATCGAACGTGGTCATGAGGCGCACCAGATCGGCAAGCGAGTTCGCCTTCATCTTCTCCATGACGCGCGCCCGGTGAATCTTGATCGTTTTCTCCGCCGCGCCCAGTTCGTCGGCCACGAGCTTGTTCGGCCGGCCCGTCACCACGAGCGCCATGACCTCGCGCTCGCGCGGCGTGAGTTTTTCCACCCGGCGCTGGATCTCCGCGCGCTGCTCGCGTTGTTCGTATAGCTGGCCTGCGCGTTCGAGCGCGCGCGACGTGGCTTCGAATAGCACCTGCGCGTCGATCGGCTTCGTCAGGAAATCCGATGCGCCCGCCTTCATCGCGCGCACCGCCGTATCCATGTCGCCATGGCCCGAAACGAAGACGATCGGCACCCTGCCCTCGAGCCGCTGCTGCAATTCAATGCCGCTCAGGTCGGGCAACTGGAGATCGAGCAGCAGGCAGGCAGGCGCGCTCGTCAGGTCCGCGCCGTTGAGGAAGGCGCTGGCGCTGCCGTACGCCTGTGCCGTGTAGCCGCCGGATCGCAACAAGCGGCATAGTGCGTTGCGAACGTGCTCGTCGTCGTCCACAACGAACACGATGGAAACTGGCGAGTTCATGGTGAAAAACGCGTGGTCGTCTGCACGCACGCGCCCTCCGCGGGAAGTTCGATATGGAACGTCAGGCCGCGATCGGCGTTGCGCTCGGCCCATAGCTGGCCGCCGTGCGCCATGACGATGGTGCGGCTGATGGAGAGGCCAAGACCCAGCCCGTGGGGCTTGGACGTCATGAACGGCTTGAACAGCGTGACGAGCCGATCGGCATCGACACCCGGCCCATGATCGCGGATCGCGAGGCGCACCTTGCCGCGATCCTCGCTTGCCGTCACGAAGATGCACACCCTGCGATCTTCCGCGTGGCAGTCGTGCACCGCATCGAGCGCATTGAGGAGCAAATTGACGAGCACCTGCTGCAGTTGAACCGCATCGCCGTGCACTTGCGGCAGCCCGTCTTCGATGCGCGCGCCCACTGCCGCGCCACAGGTTTCCGTCTCGCGGCGCAGCAGGCGCACCACGTCGCGCACGAGGCTGCCGACATCGACGGGGCACAGCTCGGGCGGCTCGCAGCGCGCGGACTGGCGCATCTTGCGGATGATCGCGTGCGCACGCGTGCTGTCGGACACGACCTCGCCAAGCAGCTCCCGCAAGTCGCTCATGGCCGGCGGGCTCTGGGCGAGAAACCGTTGCGCGGCCTGTGCGTTGCTGAGAA
Organism: Paraburkholderia nodosa; assembly: GCF_001718195.1. GTDB lineage: Bacteria > Pseudomonadota > Gammaproteobacteria > Burkholderiales > Burkholderiaceae > Paraburkholderia > Paraburkholderia nodosa_A. Next base: position 201,873 of record NZ_MCNV01000004.1, on the reverse strand, counting down.
TGGCCGTGAGCGGCTGATCGACTTCGTGCGCGAGCGCGGCGGCCATGTCGCCCACCTCGGACGCCCGTTCCCGACGCAACCGGCGCGGTTCGCTGCCGGACTCCGCGAGCGTCGTGTCGCGCCTTTCCGGTTCGATGACGACCACCATGCGCGCCGCGGGTCCGGCGGCGAGCGATGCCGAAGCGCTCACATGCACGTCGATATCGGCGCCGTTCTTCGCGCGCGCGATGGCCACGCGCGTCACGCTATGCGGCAACCCTTGCGCGGACTTCAGTGCGCCGAACGATACGGGGCGTGCGTCTCTTCGCCAGGCGAGGAGCACGTTTTCGATGCGCATGCCGATCAATTCGCCCAGGGCATAGCCGAGCACGTGGGTGGCCATGCCATTGGCCCATGCGACGCTGCCCGCTTCGTCGATCAAGAGCGCCGCCGCGGGCACGACTTCGAGAACGCTGTGCAGACTTTGCGCAATGGCCTGTGTGGCCTGCGCCGACGCGTGGCCGGTGTTGCGCGCGGCCAGTGCGTTGCCGTTCGGCAGAGTGCGCGGCTTGATTCTGTCGAGCCACGCCAGCAGGCCGGCCGCTGCGTGTTCGGCTCTCGGTCTGTTCAGTTTTAGTTTTTCGTTCCCCATGTCTGCCCTGATCACGGTGTCCTCCGGCTACGCTGCCCTGCTCCGGCAGCCTGCGAATCGTTTCAAACGCTTCAGCGCCCAGGCGGGGCGGATTTGACGAGCACCGGCATTCCGGCCGTTTTGCGGTGCAAACTGCGCCCCAATGATGACTGCAGCTTACTTTTGATTATCGAAGAACGCTCCGGCATGGGCGGAGAATGAGTCAGTCATTGAAGAAAAGAACGGATGGGATCATGATTGCGGAACCGCTTCGCTGTACGCTTTCACCGCGCGTTAATTATATGAAAGAAATTGCCGATGATTCGTTCCGCGCGCAATTGTTTTCGATAACTTTTTCCGCATATAACGCTAATCAGGCGCTAAGGCCTTGAATGCGCTTGCACCGGACTATATACACTGACTATTTACCGGGAATATTTGCGAACGTTTTCTTTGATTTGGTAATTGGCTCGCGAAATCATCTCTATTCAATACGAATGGCGATCGTGCAGTTTGTCGCGTGGCATTATCTATTCTGTTTTTATGAAATAGTCGCCACCATTATTTCGATCTGGAAACGCGCGAAATGGCCTGCAGAATCCATCACACGTCCGGCGCGTGACAGCTCGGTAGACGCCGTTGTCGATCAAGGCGCCGAAGCTGGCGCGGCTGCACTCGCCGCATGATGTTGCGTCGTATTTTGCTGACCATGTTGCCGGGACTGGTTCGAGCGGGCCTTGTGCTCCGCTTTGCGCTGCACGTCCCGCATCTGCCTGGTACCCATCGTTCCCGCTTGCGCAAATACTTCAGACATGAAGGCGGGCGCACAAAGCAGGAGCACCGTCGCATACGGCACAGCAAGACGCATTTTCATTTGGGATCTCCGGGTGTCGGCGCTGCCAGCCTCGACGAGTGAATAGCATCATTGCGCCGCCATTGCGGTGTCAATAGGACTCTGGTCCGATTGCCAGCACAGCGTGGCTTGCCGGACTATACCCGTGGGGCTCTCCGCCTCGCCACACTCGAACAAGAATGCGCGCACGCGCTCGCCCCTTCACGTTGTCGCTATCCGTCCCGCACTCCGGTTGAGCAAACAATTGGAAGGATCGGCCATGACCTCATGGATCAAACAACGCACGTACACCCTCTGCCTGCTCGTGCTCGCGTTGCTCCTGGCAGGCGCTCAGGCGGTGCGCGCGCAAGACGCGCCGCAGCCCGCCCCCTACAAGCCCGAGGAGCTGGAGGCGCTGGTCGCGCCCATCGCGCTCTATCCCGATTCGGTGCTGGCGCAAGTCCTGATGGCATCGACTTACCCGCTCGAAATCGTGCATGCGGCCCGCTGGGTCAAGGAGCACCCGAAGCTGAAGGGCGACGAAGCCGTGAAGGCCGTGCAGGACCAGCCATGGGACACGAGCGTGAAGTCGCTCGTCGCGTTCCCGCAGGCCCTCGAGCCGATGAACGACAAGCTCGACTGGACCCAGAAACTCGGTGACGCGTTCCTCGCCCAGGAAAAGGATGTGCTCGCCGCCGTGCAGCGCCTGCGTGCACGCGCACAGGACTCGGGCAACCTCAAGAGCAACGAGCAGCAAAAGGTCGTGGTCGAGCAGCCGCCCGCGCAAGGCGGCCAGACCATCGTGAAGATCGAGCCTGCCAAGCCCGAGGTGATCTATGTACCCGCGTACAACCCCACGATCGTGTACGGCGCGTGGAGCTACCCGGCTTACCCGCCGTACGCCTGGCCACCCTATCCTGCTTACTATCCCGGCGGCGCACTGATGACCGGCTTCGCGTGGGGCGTCGGGCTCGCCGCCGCGGGCGCGATCTTCGGCAACTGCAACTGGGGCGGCGGCGACGTCAACATCAACGTGGACAAGGCGCGCAACGTCAATCGCAACTTCGACAGCACCAAGGTCCAGGGAGGCAAGTGGCAGCACGATGCCAGCCACCGCCAGGGCGTCGCATACCGTGACAACGCCACGCGCGAGAAATTCGGCAACAACGTGGCAGGCGCCGACGGCCGCCGCGACTATCGCGGCCGCAATGGCCAGAATGGCCAGAACGGCGCCAGCGTGGCGGACCGCGCCGGCAACCGCACGGGCGGCGGTGCAGGCGGCCAGGGCCTGGGCAATGGCAACCGCGGGAATCAGGGCAATCCCGGCAATCGCGGCGGCGCGGGCAACAACGCGAGCGTCGGCAATCGCGCGAACCTCGCCGACAACGGAGCGGGTGGCAATCGCGGAGACCTTGGCAATAACGGTGCCGGCGGCAATCGCGGCGGCATGGCTAACAATGCCGGCGGGAGCAATCGCGTGAGCACCGGGGCAGGCGGCGGGTTTGGCGGCGGCGGTGGAGGGAGCTACGGCGGCGGCGGCCGCGATGGCGCCTTCCAGGGTGTGGGCGGCGGCGGCGCCACCCAGCGCGACGCGAGTCGCGGCCGCTCCAGCATGCAGTCTTCAGGGTTCAATCGTCCGAGCGGCGGCGGCGGTATGCGCGGCGGTGGCGGCGGTCGTGGCGGCGGCAGACGCTAGGGAGAACGGCCATGAACAGACATGAGTTTCTCCGTCCGGCTGCATCGGCAGTACTCGCGGCGGCGATCGCCATCGCACTGCTGGTATTCGCGCCGCGGCCTTGCGCGGCCGCCGGGCAAAACACCTTCGCTACGCCCGACGCGGCGATGGCCGCGTTCGGCGACGCCGTGGCCGGCAACGACGAGGCGGAACTGCGCACGCTCTTCGGCGCAGATTTCCGCCAGCTCATCCCGCCGGTCGGCGCTCAGATCCGCGACAAGTTCCTGAGTGAATGGCAGACTTCGCACACCATTCAGGATACCGATGCAAATCACGCGATGATCGCCGTTGGCGACGACGGCTGGACCTTTCCGGTCCCGCTCGTCAAGACCGCCCAGGGCTGGCACTTCGACACGCACGCCGGTGTCGAGGAAATGCGCGTGCGCCGCATTGGCCGCAACGAGCTTGCCGTGATGCAGACGATGCTCGCGGTCTACGACGCGCAACGCGAATATGCGCAGACCTATCACGACGGCAGCGACATGCTGGTCTACGCCAGCAAGCTCGCGAGTTCGCCGGGCAAGCATGACGGCCTGTACTGGCCGACCGATCCCGACGCCGCGCCGAGCCCGCTAGGCGTCGCATTCCTCAAGGCCGGCGCGCGCAACGCCGAAAACGCCGGTTACTACGGCTACCACTACAAGCTGCTGACCTCGCAGGGTCCGCACGCGCCCGGCGGCGCATATAACTACATGGTCGACAACAAGCTGTTCGGCGGCTTTGGCGTCGTTGCGTGGCCGGTGCGGTACGGCGACACGGGTATCAAGACCTTCATGGTCAGCCACGACGGCCAGGTCTACGAGCGCGATCTCGGCCCGGATGGCGCGGCAAAAGCCGAAGCGATGACATCCTTCGATCCGGGCCCGGGCTGGTCGAAGGCTGCGCCGTGACACTCGGCACTGGCGCTGCGCCACTGCGTTTCACGGTGCGCGCGCGGGCTCGGGGGCCGACGCTCGCGCCGGCGCGTCTTCACCGAGCATGTAGAGCAGCAGCGCGTCGCGATCGGGTGCGCTCATCGCCGCCGTCGAGCGCATGAGCACCGCGCTCGCCCAGCAGACGTCGGCCATCGTGGCGCCAGGGCCGCCATTCGTGACGCGCTCGAGCCGCGCCACGGACTGCGGATCGCCAGCGAGGGCCGCGTTGACCGCATCGTCGAGATGCCGCAACGCCCGCTCGTATGCCACGGGCGTGGGCAGCCTGACTGGCGCGGCGAGCAGGGATCGGATCACCACGCGATAAAGCAACGAGAAGTATTCGGCCGTGTCGGCATCGCTCATGCTGCCGATCGAAATGCCCTGAGCAAGGTCCTGCACGCTCGCCATGCCCTGGCAATTGCCGCGCGCCGCGCGTCCCATGTATTTCGCGAGCAGCGTGAGGTACGCCAGGCGGTCTTGTGGCGTCAGGCGCGCGATGCCGCCGCGGATCAGGCGCTCGCGCGCCGCGTCGTCGCGCAGCCGGGCTTCGAGGCCCGCCATGCCGCCGGGCACGGCGACCGCCACGGCCGGGTCCGCACGCAGCCGGTAGAACCACGTTTCGACGATGCGCGCCTTGATCGTCTCCTGCTCGACGCCGCCCTCGCGCAATGCCACCGCGCTCTGCGCGGACCTCGGCTCGGCGGGCGCAACAACGTAATCGAGCACTGCGAAGAGTCCCGCCGGCGTGTCCTCGCTGCGAGGCACGCTGCCCGACGCATCGTGGCCCGCCAGCGCCAGCGCCGCGCTCAGTGCGAGCCACGCACAATGCAACGTCTTCATGAGATCCCGCGTGGCGTGCTCACTCCGTCGCACTGCCAACTGTTGGATGGTCCGCGCGAATCGCGGCGGCAATGTCGGCGCTGATGGTGGCGAGTGCGCGATCGTGCGCGTCGACGAGCGCACCGTAGTCCTGGCTCGTCACCTGCTCGTGCGCTACGGTGTGCCCGAGCGTCAGCGCCTGGTGACCCGGCGGGCGCACGACCCATTGCGCGTCGATCGTCACCGAGTCTCCCAGTACGCTGTCGATGCGCGTGATATCGACGCGAACGCGCCAGACCGGCGGGGTGGCCGCGCCATCGAACGTCGAGACGTGCGCCGTCCCGAGCCGCTTTGCAAGGTCCGCGGCAACGACGCGCCCAACGTCCAGTTTGAGCGGCGTGGCCCAGCGCGCGAACTCGTTCATCTGGATCGTGTTGTCCGGATTGCGCGTGACGATTTGCGGCCGGTCCACCATGTCGGGCACAGTCACGGGACCGACGACGACATCGAGTGCAGCGGCGCTCGTCGGCACGGCGGGCGATGCGCTGGCCGTCGCGGCGCTCGCATCATCGGCGCGCAACGCATAGAAGGTCGGCGACGGCGAGGAGCACCCGGCGAGACACGCCATCGCAACGGCGAGAACGGCAGGCAGAGTCAGGTTGCGGCGGTTCACTGCTTGCCTCCAGGTTTGCCCTGCACCACGGCCTCGGGATGGCGCTCGAGATAATCCGTAAGCATGCGCACGGACGCGGCGGTGCGGGCCAGTTCACGCATGGCGTCGCTCGTGTTCTGCTGGAGCTGCGAGTCGGGCTGCAAGGCATCGGTGGCCGAGTTGAGCGTGGATCTTGCCGCCGAAAGCGTATCGTGCGCCTGCGGCACCACGTCGGTGCCGAGCTTCGCCACCACGTCGTTCGCACTTTGCAGCGTGCGCTGCGCACTCGCGCCGATGGCCTCGAACGGAATACCGTTGAGTTTCGCGAGCAGCCGCGTGAGCGAATCCTGCAACGACTGCAGCGTGCGCGGCACCGTCGGCATCTCGGGCGGCGTTCTCGACCAGTCGATCTTAGCCTTCGCAGCGTCCGGGAAGACGTCGAAGGCGACGTAGAGCTGTCCTGTGAGAGGATTACCCGAGCGCAGCTGGAACCGGAAGCCGCTGGCAACCAGGAACTCGGCAAGCTGGCGCGGTTGCGAAGTGAGGCGTCCGGCCGGCCTGCCATTCTCGAAGCGCGACGTAAAGCGCTCCGGATACAGATTGATTTCAACAGGAATACTGAACTGTTTCTTGACTGGGTCGAAGCGCGTGTAGATGCGTGTGACCTCGCCGATCACGACGCCGCGGAAATCGATGGGCGCGCCCACGGTCAGTCCGCGCACCGAGTCGTAGAAGGTCACGACGTAGGTGTCGACAATGCGGTCATGCTCCTTCATCGAGTCGGCGTGCGTGGCGTAAAGCTCGAACTTCGAGTCTGCGTCGGCCTCGGGCGGTTCACCGCCGGCGTCGGCGTCGGGCGTTTCGAACGCCACGCCGCCGATGAGCAGCGACACCACCGACTGCGTGTTGATCTGCACGCCGTCCGGGCTGAGCGAGACGTCGAGTCCACTCGCATGCCAGAAGCGCGTGTCGCTGCGCACGAACCTGTCGTAGGGCGCGTTCACGAACACGCGCAGCGTCACGCCCTTGCCGTTCGGGTCCATTTCATAGGAAGCAATCTGTCCGACCTGAAGACGGCGGAAGAACACCGGCGAGCCGACATCGAGCGAGCCCATGTTCACGCTGTGCAGCACGAATTCGCGCCCCGGGATGTCGCTCGGGATCGCAGGCGGGACTTCGAGTCCCACGAAGTCGTGGCGCGCTTTGCTGGAGTTGCCTTCGTCCATGCCGACAAAAGAGCCCGAGAGCAGCGTGCTCAGGCCCGAAACCGTACCGCCGGAAATGCGCGGGCGCACGACCCAGAAGCGCGTGTTGTCGACGAGCATGCTCGCCGCGTCCTTCACGAGTTCGCCCGTCGCGATCACACGCTTGTGATCGGGCGAGAGCGTGACCGCCTTCACCACGCCGATATCGACGTCCTTGTACTTGATCTTCGTCTTGCCGGCCTCGAGGCCGTCGCCGGTCTTGAAGCTGATCGTGATCGTCGGCCCTTCCTCGATGATCGCCTTGGCAGCGAGCCAGCCGCCAATGAGCACCGCCACGATCGGCACGAGCCAGACAATCTGCATGCGCCAGCGCGAGCCGCGCGCCGGCTTCGCCTCGGGCAGGTCCGGCAAGGAATCGTCGTTACCGGGTGCTGCCATTTTCGTGCTCCATCGCGTCCCAGATGAGACGGGGGTCGAACATGTTCGCGGCGAACATGGTGAGGATCACGACGGCACCGAAAGCGATCGCGGCGGGCCCCGCCTTGATCGTGGCGAGCGCGTTGAACTGCACCAGCGCGACGAGCATCGTGATCACGTAGATGTCGAGCATCGACCAGCGGCCGACCAGCTCGATCAGCCGGTAGATGCGCGTGCGTTGCTCGGGCAGCCATGTCCAGCGGCGCTGCGTGGTCCACGTCAGATACGAAAGCCCCAGGATCTTCAGCATGGGCACGGCGATGCTGGCAATGAACACGAGCAGCGCGAGCGGCCACGAACCCGACACCCACAGATACACCACACCGCTCATGATCGTGTCCTTCTGCGAGCCGAACAGCGAACTCGTGTCCATGACGGGCAGCACATTCGCCGGTACGTACAGCACCATCGCCGCAACCAGCAGCGCCCACGTGCGCGACAGGCTCGCGACCTTGCGCATGTGCAGCGCGCTGCCGCAGCGCGGGCACGTCGCCGCATGCGCGGCCGCCGGCATGCGCGCGAGCATTCCGCACGCATGGCAGCGCGCGATGCCGCACGCGGCGCCCGTGAGCGGGCCTGCGGCGCGCTCGCCTCGCGCTCTGGGCGCCTCGCCCGACGCGTAGCGCGTCGTCACGCTGGGCGTGTCGAGCACCCTGACCGCGTTGGCCGGTTGCGTTGCCCGCGCCACGCGCGACCAGAACTGGCGCGCGTCGAACGCCGCGCTCGCGCCCGCGAGCACCAGCATCAACGCGCCGAACGACCACAACGCGACACCCGTCACGACCGTTGCGATATGGGACAGCTTCACGAGCGCGACCAGCAGGCCGAGTATCAGCACCTCGGTCATGCCCCACGGCCGTGCGATGTACATCGCGCGGAACAGGAGCGGCGCCTGCCACGGCGCGCGGTCGATCGCGAGCGGCACGAGGAGGGCGAGCAGACACACGACCTGCAGGCCAGGCATGAGGATCGTCGTGGCGAACACCAGCGCCGCGATGGGCCACATGCCGTCGAGATAGAGAATCTCGACCGAATGCCACAGCGTCGTGCGTACGAGATTGCCGTTCACCGAGAGTCCGACGATCGGATACAGGTTGGAAATGACGAACAGCACGAGTGCGCCCAACGCGAACGCGAGCGCACGGCCGAGGCTTTCCGGCAGATTCCTTTCCAGTTCGGCGTTGCAGCGCAGGCAGCGCAGGGTGCCCCCCGGCGGGCAAGGCGCGCCGCGCTGCATGAGATCGCAGTCGTGGCAAACGAGAAGCTCAGCGCGCTTCATTGCGGGGCCTCCCTGAATCCGGTCGTGGCGTGGTCGATTCATCGTCGCTGTACCGATTCGGCATGCGGGGCGTCAGCCCGGCGGCGGCACGCCCAGCACCGCATGGACCGCGCCGATGAGCGCGGAGTCGTCGAACGGCTTGCGCAGGTACGCAACCGCGCCGGCTGCCTGTGCCTGCTCGCGCACGCGCGCATCGTCGTGCGCCGTAATCACGATGCACTGGATGCCGGTGCCACCCAGCCGACGCTGTACCTCGATACCGTTGATGCCGGGCATCTGGATATCGAGGACCACGCACACGGGCGCGTGAGGCGCCGCGGCCGCCAGGGCGCCGAGAAATGCCTCGCCGCTCGTGTACACGTCGGAGTCGATGCCGACCGACTTCAACAGGCGCTGGATCGCTCGCCCGACCGACTCCTCGTCGTCGACGACGGCCACGGATCGTGTCACGGTGTTCATTTGACTTAGCGTTCGGTTACCGGTGAGGACAGCCAGAGCGGCGCCGCCGTGCGCGCCGACCGGCATCCTGAGCGCAAGCGGCTTCTCCATGCGCGACTACTTGTGTGGTGCAGGCTTGACGGATACGGCGAACGCTTCCGTATACACTGCCTCGACCTGATCGCCGACCTGCACGTTTGCAAGCTGCTGGGGATCCTCGACCCGCAGATCCATCGTTCCCCCTTCGGGGCCCATCAGGGTGACCGTTTTCGTCTTGGTGTCGACCGCTACGACATTCGCCGTGACTTTCACCTCACGGCCCACCATGCCGCCGGGCTTCTCGCCGGCAGCCGCACGCTCGACCTGCGGCGTTTCCTGCACCGAGGTCTCGCCGTCGCCTCCCTTCTTCAGGCTCAGCGTGAGTGATTCCTTATAGGTCATCGTCACGACATCGCCGACCTTTAGTTGATCGAAGTTTCTGACCTCCGGTCCCAGTTCGGCTTCTACCAGCTTGCCGTCGTGACGCTTGAGCGTGACGGTGCGGGTATCGGCGTCGATCTTCGTGATGGTCGCCGTCACCTTGTGCATGCCGGTGACGGTTGCCTTGCCCGGCTCGTGCGTCACGTTGGCCGTCGTCTGGCCCTGAGCCGCGGCAAGCTGCGCCGCGGCAACGATGACGGCTGAAACAATCCATTTGAGGTACGACATCGCGACCTCCTGTTACAGATCGAGCTTCGTCACCTTCGTGCCAGCGACCGACGCATCGGCCATGATGCCCGTATTGGTCATCACGATCGCCTGGACCGGCGCCGTTGCGGTTCGCGTGTCGATCTGCCCATTCGCACCGACCTTGACGAGCGCAACGGCAACATCGCCGCCAACCGACCAGCCCTTCGAGTTGCGGAACTTGTCGAGCGAGTCCTGCGTCATGAAGAGAAAGATCACGGCAGTGGACTGCACCCCTGCCTGCAAGCCGAACGAAGCGGCCGCCGTGCTGTAGTACCCGACCGTCGATCCGCCCACGCGCAACGCACCCTGGCCGTACGACCCGCCAATGATGAACGCTGCCTTGCCGACCGATGGAAAGACCAGCACGCCTTGCGACTTCGAAACGAGTTCCTGCGAGCCCGGGACAGTCGAGAACAGCCGGGACATCGTGCCGTCCACGGCGGCATCGATCTCCTGGCGTTTCGCCGCATCGGTCGCGCCGCTCGTCCCACTGCTCGTGGTCGTGCTGCAACCCGCTGCAGCGAGCCCGGCCGCGGCCGCCGCCGTAAGCACAAAAATCCGTCGCTTCATTGTTGTCCTCCATTGAGTTTAGACAGCCCGGACACGGCACTCACGCATGCGGATCGAACGTCACGCGGGAATGAGACGTTGCTCGCACATCGTTGCTCATCGTTCAGTTACATAGTCGCAGACGCGGCGCACAGGACAAATCGGACCTTGGTCTTACGCCGCCTCAGGCCGCTTCATGCACGGCGCACTACTGCACCGTGTAGCCGCGCCCTTGCATGCACGCGGCAAACGCGCGGTTGAACGTGTCGATCGCGCCCTGCTGCTGTTGCTGCGCGTTGGCCTGCTGGGCACGCCGTTCCTGGCGCGCGCGTGAGCCGCCCACCATCGTGCCGGCCGCCGCGCCCACTGCCGCGCCCCTGCCCGCATCGCCGGTGATCGCGCCGATCACCGCGCCGCCCGCCGCGCCGCGCGCCGCGCCCTGGACACGCTGGCCGCCGCCCACCGCCGGCCCCGAAGGCGGCGGTGGCGTCGACGCGACCTGTTTCGGGTCAATGCCCGTGTTACTCCTGGCCCACGAGTAGCATGCCGATTCGTCCGAGTGCTGTTGCTGCGCGCTCTGCCCCTTCGCGGGATACGCAATAGGCGTTGCCTGCGCGGCACTCATCAAAAGCAGCACGGCGGCGCACAGGGCGCCGGCCCGACAATTTATATAGGTATCCATATCAACTCCTTGAGCGCGTGCGAGATCGCGCCGATTACGCCTGCTGCTATCGGCGGGAGATTGGACAATGACAGTCGTGCCTCCGGCACGACGCCCGAATGCGGGACGAACACCGCGCCGTGCAACCGGCGCAGTGGTCTGTTCAATGATGTGGGAGCGGCACGGCGAAGACAATCAGACCATGGTCCTACCGTCCCCCATAGGGACAGGCAGGCGCCATGAAGCGCCCGCCGTCGCACGGCCGGAACGGCCATGCGGTGCGGCGGGCGTAGAAGAAAGGCTGCAGTGACTCAGAACTTGTGGCGGATGCCGAGGCTCACCATGATTTGCGAACTCGAGTTGCCGTTCAGCCCATAGTCCGCCACGGAAGCGACCGCGGTGGTCAGGATGGAACCCGTTGCGGTCGGTACGCGCTGCGTGCCGTTGGCGTGCTGCCACGCGCCGACGAGGTACACGTCGGTACGCTTGGAGAGGTTGTAGTCGCCGCCCAGCGAGACCTGGTTATAGGTCGCCGAGGTGTCGCCCGCGCTGTGCGTCCACGTATAGCCAACACCGATGAGCGACGCAGGCGTAACCGCGTAGTTCACGAAACCGGCAGCGACGTTGTAGCGCTGGTTGGATGGGAAAAGCGATTGCGAGTCCGCCTTGTACTGCGCGTTGCTATACCGGCCGCCGAACGTAAACGGTCCGGCCACGTATTGCAGGGCAACGGAACCAATGCCGACCCACTTGGCGGTTTCATAGGCGAGGTTCTGAAAACCGCCGTCGAAGGTGCCGTCCGAGGTGCTGGTCCAGCCGGTGCGAGGAATCGTGGAGTTGGCGTTAGTCATGCGGACGTAGCCCGCCGCGATGCTGAATGAGCCAGTCACATAGCTTGCCGCGGCCGACCAGGTCTGCTGCGAACCTGTCGCGCCCGCGACGCCGCCGAACGCATACATGCCTTCGATCTGGAAGCCCGCGAATTGCGGCGAGAGATACTTGATCGCATTGTTCGTACGAGAGCTGTTGTCGTTGTTGTCCACGTCGCCCGGCGTGGTGAAGGTGCTGCCCCAGTAATTGTCTGCGGTAAGCGGCTGAACCATGTCGACGACCGGGTCGTACTGGCGACCCAGTGTCAGCGTTCCATACTGCTGGTGCGTCAATCCTACGAAGGCTTGACGGCCAAATAGCAAGGTATTGCCGTTGTAGTTGCCCATCTTGCCGCTATTGATGTCGAATCCGCTTTCCAGCTGGAAGATCGCTTTCAGGCCGCCGCCCAGATCTTCCGTTCCCTTCAAGCCCCAGCGGGACCCTTGCAGATTGCCACCTTGCATCCGATACAGATTGTTGCCCTGAGCGTCGGCGTTGTGGACGAACTGAAAGGCTTCGTCGATCACGCCGTACAGGGTAACGCTGCTTTGCGCGTGAGCGACCGGAGCCAACATGGTGAGCGGAACAGGAAGCAACATAAGCGCAAGCTTTTTCATGTTTGCAACTCCTTCACGCACCGGGTAATCGGTATTCCTATATTAGTCGCTTGCTCCGGAACGACCTCAGCGTGAAATTGGTGCCGTTGTCGGCACAAGACATCCAATGCAACATGAATGAAGGCCATGGCTGTGTAACCGCAGCTTAACTAAAGCATTAAAACCGCCATGTTTGCAAATGCCCCGAAGCCCTTCGCTCATCGGGCCGATGTTCGTTTCGCACAAACAATCAGGAGTCCCCATCATTCGAGAAATTCCCTGATCGCGGCGGCAATCTCGTCGGCGTGCGTTTCCAGCGCGAAGTGGCCGGTGTCGAAAAAGCGCACCACGGCTAGCGGCAAGTCGCGCTTGTACGCCTGCGCGCCGGGCGGCAGGAAGAACGGATCGTTCTTACCCCACACGGCGAGAAACGGCGGCCGATGCGTGCGGAAATACGCCTGAAATTCAGGGTAGAGCGCAACGTTGTTCCGGTAGTCGCGGAACAAGTCGAGCTGGATCTCGTGCGCGCCGGGGCGGTTCATATAGTAGTCATCGAGCGAATAGCCGTCCGGCGACACCGCCGACGCATCGGGCACGCCGTGCGTGTATTGCCAGATCGTCGCTTCGCGCGAGAGCAGCGCACGCAGTGCCTCTCGGTTGGCCGGCGACGCGTCCTGCCAGTAAGCGCGAATCGGATTCCAGCCGTCACTCAGGCCTTCCTCGTAGGCGTTGCCGTTTTGCGAAATGATCGCCGTGATGCGCTCGGGATGCGCAAGCGCGAGGCGAAAGCCCGTGGGCGCGCCGTAGTCGAATACGTACACCGCGAACCGGTCGAAGCCGATGCGCTCGGTGAAGCGCGCCATCACCTTCGCAATATTCTCGAACGTGTATGCGAATTCCTCTCGGTCCGGCAAGTCCGATTGACCGAAGCCCGGCAGATCCGGCGCGACGATATGAAAGCGGTCGGCCAGCTTCGGAATGAGGTCGCGGAACATGTGGCCGGCGCTCGGAAAGCCGTGCAACAGCAGGAGCTTCGGCGCGCCGACGCGCCCGGCTTCCCGGTAGAACACGTTGTAGCCGTCGACATCGGCGCGGCGGTAGGCAATGGCAGTCATGGGTTCCTCCAGAGATGAACGGAAAAGCTCGCTTTACCGTGAGACATGCTTCGCTCCTTATGTAACCGTGTTGGTCGTGTTGTAGAGGTTACTAATCCGTGATGTAACTTGTCAAGAACGATTTTGACGGTTACACTGAATGCACCCTGATTACCCTTTTGCAGCAAGAAAATGGACTACCGCCCCATACCGGCGATATTCGTGGCCGACGCGCCTGGGCTCGACTTCCTGAACTCGGTTGCCACACCGGTGGACGTTCCCATCGACTGGATCGCCGACGGCGAAGGTTTGCTGTCCTGGCTCGCACAGGCGGGCATGGTCCCCGCGCCGGCGCTTGCTACGCTGCGCGCGCAGTTCACCGCGGCCGGGTTCGACACCGTCGCGGGCGAGGCGCGCGCGCTACGTGAATGGTTCAGGTCCTTCGTGCGAGACAGAAAAGGCCGGCCGCTCGCCGCCGCCGATCTGGGCGAACTCGCGCCGCTCAACGATCTGCTCGCGCGTGACGACCGCTATGGCGAAGTCGTTGCGGTCGGCAGTGACGGCGCGGCGACGTTCGAATACCGCGTGAGTCGCCGCTGGAAAACGCCGGAATCGCTCTTGATGCCCATTGCCGAGGCGCTGGCGAAACTCGTCGGCGAGCAGGACTTCACGCACGTGAAAGCCTGCGAAGGCCCGAAATGCACCCTCCTGTTCGCCGACCACACGCGCGGGCACGCGCGCCGCTGGTGCAGCATGGCGATCTGCGGGAATCGCGCCAAAGTGGCCGCGCACCGCAAACGGCTCAAGGAGCGTGAAAGCGCGTAGAACGTATTCGCGCGCCGGGCGCGAGCCTTGCGGGATCTGGCGGACCTACCGGAATGGGAGAGGAACGATGACCGCCAGCAACCCGAAGCGCCATGAACAGGGCGCCAGCAAAGCGAACGAAAACCAGCAGAAACCCACCGAGCACAGCGACGACCAGCGCAGCGCCATGCCCGAGCGCGATGACAAGTCGCGCAAGCAGTCGCCCGCCGACCGCCCGGGCAAGCAGTCCGGCGAAGGGGAGCCTTCGGTGGGTTGATCTAGTGTCTGTAACACGAAAGAGGCTTGCATGGCATCGTGCAAGCCTCTTTCACAATGGCGCCGCATTTACTTCGCATCCCTGAACGAATCGCTTCAATCGCGATCCGGTGCGCCGAGCGGAAAGAGCGGACGATATGGCCGCGCCTCGTTCACGGCCCGCGCGAACGAAGGCCGCGCGAGCAGGCGCTCGCGATAGGCGCGCAGGACGGGATAGGTCGGGGCGATGCGATGCGTCCAGTCAGCATAGAAAAGCGATGAAGACCCGGCGCAGTCCGCCATCGTATAGTCCTCGCCCGCTGCCCACGTCTTGCCCGCGAGGCGGCCTTCGAGCCATGCATAAGCGAGCTCGAGTTTTTCCTCGGCAAAGGCGCGCCCTTCGTCGCGCCGCGCCGGATCGCCGGTCAACGCGCCATCCACGGCGCGCTGCACGGGCGTCATGACATGCAGGTCGAAGAAGCGGTCCAGAAAGCGCACGTCGAGCGCGGCCACGGGATCGGCGGGCAGCAGGCGCACCGGCCCGGGATGCGCGAGCTGCAGGTATTCGATGATGATGCTGGTTTCCGCAACGTTGCGCTCGCCGTCCACGAGCACCGGAAACTTGCGCAGCGGCCAGCGTTGCAGCCACTGCGCCGTATGCTCGGGAGAATCCGGACCGACGCCGCGGAACTCGAAGGGTGTGTCGTTCTCATACAGCGCGATGAACACTTTCTGCGTGTACGAGGAAAACGGATGTCCATATAGCGCGAGCGGCATCGTCGAGTCTCCTGGTTCGAGCCGGGGAAAGTCGTTGAACCATGCACCGGTTGCGTGCGGATTGCAAGCGTTGCCGGGAACTGCAGCGGCGCATGTTCGGGGAACTGTACATGGCCGCGGCCACATGCATGACGTATCGTGCACGGGCGCGGCTCCCTCTTCTTTCCTTTCGATATGCTCAACATCCTCGGCAAAGCATCGTCCATCAACGTTCGCAAGGTGCTCTGGACCTGTGTCGAATTAAACCTGCCCTTCGAGCGCGAGGATTGGGGCTCGGGCTTTCGCTCGAAGCATACGCCGGAGTTCCTCGCATTGAATCCCAACGCGCTCGTGCCGGTCATCAGGGACGGCGATTTCGTGCTGTGGGAGTCGAACACCATCATCCGCTATCTGGCGTCCCGCTATGGCGGCGCGCATCTCTATCCTGCCGATGCGTGCGAGCGGGCTCGCGTCGATCAATGGATGGACTGGCAGGCGACCGACCTGAACCGTTCGTGGAGCTATGCATTTCTCGCCTTGGTCAGAGCGTCGCCGGCTCACCAGGCGCCCGGCGAAATTGCCCTTTCCATCGAGAACTGGACCCGGCATATGCGCATTCTCGACGCGCGGCTGCAGGCGACCGGCGCGTTCGTCGCCGGCGCGCAATTCTCGCTTGCCGATATTCCCATTGGGTTGTCGGTGAACCGCTGGTTCGGCACACCGTTCGAGCATCCGCATTTGCCGGCTGTTGCTGCATATTTCGAACGGCTTGCCGAACGGCCCGGGTTTGCAGTGCATTGCGCGAACGGGACGCCGTGAGGAACGGCGCGGGCCGCGGGTCAAATTGACAGGAAATTCGGGCAGCGAAGTCAGTCGATGTCGACAGCGCCTGCCACGTTTGCGTTCGTAGCATTCGCGCGCGAACGCCAGGCCGTGCACAATACCGCCATGCAAGCCCAAGACCTCGAACGCCTCGTCACCTTCGCCATGCCCTTCGGCAAATACAAGGGCCGGCTCATCGCCGACCTGCCGGGGCATTACCTCAACTGGTTCGCCCGTGAAGGGTTCCCGCCGGGCGAGATCGGCCGGCTGCTCGCGCTGATGCAGGAACTGGACCATAACGGCCTGAAGGGCTTGCTCGAGCCGCTGCGCAAACGCGGCTAGCGCCAATCGGGCACCCGGCGCAGAATGCCCGGGCGAACCTCTTGCGAGGCTGCCCGACATGGCCAATTTTCAGCCCGATGGATGGCACACCGTTACGCCCCGAATTGTCGTACGCGACGCGGAGAACCTGGTCGCCTTCATCAAGACGGTGTTTCAGGCACAAGGCGTATTTCGCCATGGGTTGCCTGCCGAGATCAGGATCGGCGATTCCGTCGTGATGGTTAGCGGCGCAGACGGTCTTCGCGAGCCGATGCCGGCATTTCTGTACGTCTACGTTCAGGACACCGATTCGACCTACCAGCGAGCGATCGCGGCGAATGCGGTCTCGCTCGAGATTCCTGCCGATCTGCCATATGGCGACAGGCGCGCGATGGTCAGAGATCCGTGGGGAAACACCTGGCAGATTGCCACCCATCAGCGCGACCTTTCCGCTGGCGAGGTCCGTTCAAGGATGGACAGCGAAGGTTAGGCCGATATTCGGGCATTACGCGAATGGGGATTGCAGGACAATCGCATCGTCGCGTTCAGGGCCGGTGGTGACCATCGCCGCGGGCACGCCGACTTCGTTCTGGATCGCTTCGATCAGCGCCGCTGCCTGTGGCGGCAGGTCGCCATAGGAGCGCACGCCCCGGGTCGAACCGGCCCAGCCGTCGAAGCGCCTGAGAACCGGCTGCAGACGCTGCTGCTCGGCGTTCGTGGATGGCATGTAGTCGATGCGCGCCCCATCGAGCATGTAGCCCACACAGAGCTGCACCGACTCGAAGCCATCGAGCACATCGAGCTTGGTCAGCGCGAGCTGGTTGATGCCTGCGACCTTGCAGCTCTGACGCAGTTGCACGGTGTCCAGCCAGCCGCAGCGTCGCGGGCGGCCGGTGTTGACCCCGTACTCGCCGCCGCGCTGCCGGAGCACGTCGCCGAGCGCGCCGTCCAGTTCCGACGTGAACGGGCCTTCGCCGACGCGCGTCGCATAGACCTTGCTGACGCCAAGCACCCGCCCCAGTTGCGAAGGCGCGATGCCGGTCCCGCTGGCCGCGCCCGCGGCGATGGTGCTCGACGACGTCACATAGGGGTAGCTGCCCCAATCCACGTCGAGCATGATCGCCTGCGAGCCTTCGAACACGACGCGCTTGCCCGACGAATGGGCGTGGTCGAGCTGTTCCCAGACGCGGCCCACGAACGGCAGGATGCGCGGCGCCATGGCAAGCAGGCCGCTCAGCATCGGCTCGCGCGGGAATGGCGCCTGGCCCGAGCCGCGAAGCCACGCGTTGTGGTGCTCGAGCAGAACGTCGAGCTTCTCGGCCAGCAGGTCCGGTTCGGCCAGGTCGCACACGCGCAGGCCGCGGCGCCCAACCTTATCCTCGTACGCCGGCCCAATGCCGCGCAAGGTGGTGCCGAGCGGCTTCGCACGCATCCGTTCCTGGGCAGCGTCGAGCGCGCGATGCACCGGCAGCACCAGCGCGGCCGTCTCGGCGATCTGCAACACCTCCGGCGTGACGCGGATACCCAGCGCCGCCATGCGGTCGACCTCCGCGAGCAGCGCCTCGGGATCGAGCGCGACGCCATTGCCGATCAGGCCTAGCTTCCCGCGCACGACGCCGCTGGGCAGCAGCGCCAGCTTGTAGGTCCGGCCGTCCACCACGAGCGTGTGACCGGCGTTGTGGCCACCGTTGTAACGGACGACGATATCCGCCTTCTCCGCGAGCCAGTCGACGATCCGGCCTTTACCTTCATCGCCCCACTGCGCGCCGACCACGACGACATTCGACATGCGAGATTTTCCCTGGTGAGTTAATCGAACAGATCCAGAACCGGAGCTGCTGCAAAGGAGGCTCAATATAAGGCGACACTGGTGCCACGAAAAGCGATGTAAACTCACGGTACTTGTCAGAGAAAGTCACATAGGAACCCGGTCGATGTCGCGTCGTCTGCCGCCGTTGAACGCCCTGCGCGTATTCGAAGCCGCCGCTCGCGCGGAGAGTTTTTCCATGGCGGCCGAGGAGCTTTGCGTCACGCACGGGGCCGTCAGCCGACAAGTTCGGCAACTGGAGGACTGGCTTGGACTCGAGCTGTTCGAACGCCGCGGCCGCAGGGTCGTCTTGACTGCGTCGGGGCGCGCCTACCTGGCCGAGGTATCGGCGGCGCTGGATCGCATCGCAGTGGCGACCAGCGAGCAACTTCGGGCCACGCGCGCACAGATCGTGAGGGTCAACGCGCCGACGACGTTCGCGTTGCGCTGGCTATTGCCGCAGCTTTCGAGCTTCCAGCTGACCCATCCGGCAGTAGAGGTCCGGCTGACGACTTCGGACGAGCCAATCGAAAAGCTCGGCGACGAATGCGACGTGGCGATTCGCGGCAGCGAGCAAAAATCGGCGGGTTATGCGGTCAAGGAGTTTTTATCGGAAGTCCGGCTACCGGTATGCTCGCCCAAGGTGCTGGAGTCTCATCCGATACACCGTGTTTCGGACCTGGCGCACCACACCCTGCTTCACACGGCGACCTATCCCGGCCTTTGGGCGGAATGGCTTGCCGCGAGCGGCCACCCCGGGCTTGCCACGCGCCATTCCCAGCAACTCGATCACTTTTATTTGACCCTGCAAGCCGCCATCGACGGCCTGGGGATCGCAATGGGACCTACCGCGCTCGTCGCGCTCGACGTCAAAGAGGGCCGTCTCGTCTTCCCGTTCGACGGCCCCGCCCTGCCGGCATGGCGCTATTGCAGCTATGTCCGCGAAGCACGCCTCGAGGATCCTGCGATCAACACCTTTCTGGCCTGGTTGCGCGAGCTCGGCCAGCGCTTTTCACATCGCGCTTAGCGCTGGATTGGCGCAGCGCCTGTTCCGCGGTCGCCGGTTGACAGTGCGGACTCGATGCTTTAAAAAGTAAAGCATGAAAATTCCACGGCCAGGACAACCTGTACGCGGCTCGACCACCGGACGGCCAATCATGGTCGTGCTGGACCTGCTCGGGCGGCGTACCGCACTGCGGATACTGTGGGAACTTCGCGGCGAGGCGCTGACGTTTCGCGCACTCCAGGAAGCGTGCGACACCAATGCCCGCCTGCTCAATACGCGGCTCGCGGAATTGCGGGCGTCCGGTCTCGTCGCGCATGGCGATGGCGGTTACCGCATGACAGCCGAAGGCAGGAAGCTCCTGGCCGCATTGCAGCCGCTGCTGGCCTGGGCGCATCAGTGGGCCGAGCGCGATCCGCAAGGGTTCGACGCCGCCGATCCCGATCACGCCGACCGCGAGGCGTAATTCGCGGTTTTTCATACAAGGGATGTTGCACACCGTGAACCATCTCCGCTGGAAGATCGTGGCAATGCTCGTTGCGCCACTGACGTTCGTGATGACGCTCGACCGCACGGCCATGGCTGTCGCGGCCCCGACGATCCAGAATGAACTGGGCCTGTCGATCGTCGAGATGTCGATGATTTTCACGATCTACTTCTGGGCGTATGCAATCGGGCAGATACCGGCCGGCCGTGCTGCCGAGCGCTTCGGGTCGCGCAAGGTGCTGTTCGGCACGAGCACGCTCTGGTCGCTCATGATGCTCGCCACGCCGCTGGGCACCTCGTTCGCCTGGCTCTTCGGATGCCGCCTCGTGCTGGGCGGGGCGCAGTCTGCGGACTGGTCGAGCAGTGTCGTCGCGCTCAAGCGCTGGGTTCCGGCCAGCGAGCGTGCGAAAGGCAATGCCCTGCTGCTCGCCGGGCTCTATCTTGGCCCGATCGTTTCGGCGCCGCTCACGGCGTGGACCATCGCCCGGTTCGGCTGGCACGCCGTTTTCTTCGGATTCGGCGCACTGGGCCTGCTGCTCGGCGCGATCTGGTGGTTCGGCTACCGCGACACGCCGGCGGCACACCCACTCATCACAAAGGCGGAAGTCGAGTACATCGCCGCCGGCCAGCCACCCGAGCGCGTGGCAGCCAGGGGTGCGCTCAGGCGCTGCCTGAAGCAGCCGCGCTTCTGGATCTTCGGTGTCCAGTACTTCCTGCTGGTGCTGATCCAGAGCTTCTACACGACGTGGCTGCCGACCTATCTCATGCGTGCGCGCGGGCTATCGCTCAAGGCGATGGGTCTGTACGCATCGTTGCCCTGGGTTGCCGTGTTCGTGGCGGTATTCGTCGCGGGGGCATTCAGCGACTGGCTGCTTCGAAAAACCGGCTCGATCTATCGGGCGCGCACGCCCGTTGCAATGACCGGATTCGTCGTGAGCGCGCTCGCATTGACGGCGGCCTCGCGCGCGGAATCGATGGCGATGGTCATCGGCTTGCTGTGCCTCTCTTTTGCCGCGGTGGGATTCGTGCAGGTGGTCGTGTGGTCGGCCACGCAGGATCTCGGGCGCGCGTTCGCCGGTGTCATGTCGGGCTGGACGAACGTGTGGGGCGCCCTCTCGAACGTCGCGGGCCCCATGACGCTGGCGTTGATCGTCAAGGTCACGCATAGCTGGGCAAGCGGCATGATCGTGATCGGCGCGGCGGCCGCCTGCGGTGCGCTGCTATGGCTGTTCGTGCACCCCGAGCGCCCCTTACTCGGCGACGACGCGGCCGGACCGCTGCCGCCTGCAGAAACGGGCGCGGCACCGGAGTCCGTCGATACCGGTGAGGTGTCCGAGGATGGTGGCTTTGCCGATGGCTCGCATGCGGTCAACGAAAGTCTCCATCGGCAGCGTTGAGTGTCTACCCTACGTCATGCCTCCCGGCCGAACGCCGGCGGATGACACGTCAGGCGAGCGGTGCTTCCTTGTCTTTCCGGCTGACCGAGACCGAAATGGCGCTGCCGACGATGAGTGCAATTCCCACCAGTGACAGCGGCTGAAGCATCTCGCCCCAGATGACGTAACCGAATAGCGCCGCCCAGACGATGCTCGTGTAGTTATACGGTGCGAGCTTCCCGACGTCCGCCTGGCGAAAAGCGACCGTCATCAAGATCTGACCTGCGGTCGCGAACGCGCCAAGAAGTGCCATGATCAAGAGCGCCTTCACAGATGGGGTGCGCCAGTTGAACACGACAGTAAGACCGGTAACGACCGTCCCTACGAGGGTGAAAAACAGAACCGTCGTCACCGAGTCGTCGGTAGATCGTATGCGTTTGATCTGGACGATGGACAGCGCGCCGAAGAAAGCACTGAGGAGAAGGAACACTGGACCGAGCCAGCTCGACTGACCGCCACCCGGGCGCACCACGAGCAGCACACCGCAGAATCCGACGAGCGCCGCGGCGACTCCACTTCCCGTCAATCGCTCTCGCAAAACCAAAGGCGCGAGCAGGATGACGATTAGCGTTTCCGAATACGCGAGTGCAACCGCTTCTCCCAATGGGACGTAAGGCAAGCCGGCAAAGAAAAGTCCTGAGGCGCCGAGGAGCGTCAGCGCACGTGCAGTCTGCCCTTTGATGTCGATGTTGGCCAGGCGCTCGGTTATCGAAAGACGCCCACGGCAGCACATCGCGACTGCCGGCACCAGACCGAAGAGCATCCGGAAGAAGGTGACTTCATTTGCTGGATATTGCAGCGCGACTGTCTTCGCCAGTGCATCCACTACAGCGAAGCAAAACATCGAA
Organism: Paraburkholderia nodosa; assembly: GCF_001718195.1. Taxonomy (GTDB): domain Bacteria; phylum Pseudomonadota; class Gammaproteobacteria; order Burkholderiales; family Burkholderiaceae; genus Paraburkholderia; species Paraburkholderia nodosa_A. The sequence continues at coordinate 179,875 of NZ_MCNV01000004.1, read as the reverse complement.
GCCAGTATGGTGGCCACGCTGTTCAGCGCAAGCGATGTCGTTCGTGTGGCGCTGGATGATGGCATGGCGATGCGCAGATGTGGTGAGTATTGGCATCATCGCATATGGCCTGCGTCGAAATGGCGAAAGTGGCCGACCGCGACTTGAACGGACAGGCAGGTGGCAATGGCCGAACAGTTGCATTTAAGGCTGCGCCAGCTCGAACGGCATCGCAACGTATATTGCGGCGCGATGCCAGTTTGTATGCGGCTGGCGCGTCCTGGTTGCCAGCACGCGCGAACGGCAACTATCAAGGTGCAATGGACGCTCGCCGCCCGCCTCATCCGGTACGTGCGGTCCGCCAGACTATGCTGGGATCTATCGAAGATTCGCTTGAAAAAACGTGAGCGCCATTTCGTCAAACTGCTTGTGAAAGACTATCCGGTTGAAGCCGTTCGCATCGACGCAGAGGTCCGGCTCATTGCTCTTCATTGCCGCAGGACACGGAGCAAGAAAAGCAAAATGCGCCGCGCTGGAAACAATGTGATATTCGGGCCTGTGAGGAAGGGTCCTGGCGAGTGCGTCGGCGTTGCGCGGCAGCACGCCGGCGCCACCGAACTGGGAAGCCCAAAGCTGAATAGGCGCTTGCACATTCTTCAGGCTCGCCGCGGTTGGGAATGCATTGAACGGGTCCGCCAGCACAAAGGCTTTGATCCGTGCGTCATGAGTCAGGTGTTCGGTGGACACCACTCCACTTCGAACCTGTTTGCAAATCGGGGCGCCCGGGTCCGGGCACGTAATATCGGCGTGCGGGAAATCCGGGTTGCCGCCGGCCAACACCAGGCCCGTGTAGCCGCCGCGCGAAAAGCCAAAAAAGCCTATCCGTTGCGGGTCGATTCTGGCTGCGTCGGGGGCGGTGCTCAACATGTAATCGATAAGACGCTTGATGTCGGTCGGTCGCTCGACGAACACAGACATATCGTCGGCCAGGGTCATATCAGAGAATGTATCGCCTGGATGATTGATTGCCGCCACGACAAAGCCCGCCTCGGCCAGCGTCTCGGCAAGGTCTCTGTGGCCAAGGTACGATCCGGCATAGCCGTGCGAAATGACTACGAGGGGAAGCTTTTCGCCAACGGTCGGACAGTCGCGCCGCCCCTTCAGGACATATGGACCGATCGGCACCTCCTGGGCAGGCTCAGCACACGGTGTCCACACGATCGCTTTTAACGCCGGACCGGCGGCATCAGCCGGAATCTGCGCGAACTTTATTCCCGCGGCGTGTGCAATTGCCGTAGACAGGCACAACAGAACGGCCAATATGGACGTTTTCATGTGGTTTTGCGAGGCGAGTTGTCTGCTTCCAATATCCTGATCGGCGGTATCACTGCGAAACGGCTCGAAGGTCGAATTCGGTCGGATCCTGATTTTATCCCCGTGCGCCAACGGCGGGATTTCGGATGATGCGGTCGCTCAGGTGTCCGATTTCCCAAGCAGACCAAACGCTCAATCGCTGGACGCGCGATTCGTCAGCTCGCAACTTCGCGCGCCCTCTAGTCACGCACGATGGCGTGCGGATCGATGGTGTAAGGATGCACGGGAGTGTTGGGACCAATCTCGGCAGCGACGCGCGACAGCCAGGCAGCGAGTGCACGGTAGGCTGGCAGGTCGATACCGATATCGCCTGCCAGGTGGGTATATGCGTAGATCGATATGTCGGCAATGGACAGGCCGTCACCGACCAGGAAGGTCGCATCCGTCAGGGACCGATCGAGGGCTCGCAGCGCCTTCGTGGCGGTCTCCTGTTTGTCTGGGACCATCGCAGCATTACGCTTTAACCGCCCCGTCAATGTCCAGAAACGCAAGGAGCCGATGACCGGTTCGATGTAGTACTGCTCGAAGCTGAGCCATTGAGCAACCTTGGCGCGCCCGAATCGCTCAGAAGGCAGGAAGGCGGTCCCCTCAGACAGGGGCGGCAATTGTTGCGGGCGAAATGCGGACCGACTCAAACCGACACGCAGACGATACTTCGTCTGCATGGCTAACCATGCGCGACGACATAATGTACTATTTGCACGGCAGTGGAACGTCGCGTTCGCAATACATGCTTCTCCGCGTTCGACGTTCTCGCGTTGTGAATATGAACCCCGTGTCGAGAGACAGGAGAACTGCGAATGGAGTCGATCCCGCCAATCGCGCCGGCCCAAACCGCGCTTCTCGTCATGCACTATCAGACCGACATTCTCGGGCTCTTCCCATCGGTCGCGCCGGCCTTGCTTGCCAATACGCGCAAGCTCTGCGACGCGGCGCGAACCAAAGGCGTCAGCGTTTATTTCGCCAACCTCCGCTTCAGCCCGGGCTATCCGGAAGTCAGCCCATTGAACAAGAATGGGCAGGGAATCAAGCAACTCGGTCTCTTTGTCGACGACCATATCCCGCCGGAGTTAGGGCGGCAGGCTTGCGAACCCGTCATCGTTGCACACCGGGCCAGCGTGTTCTTCGGCACCGACTTGCAGGCACGACTTCTCGCACAAGGAGTCGATTCGCTGATTATGGTCGGCATTGCATCGACGGGCGTTGTGCTGTCGTCGGTCGCGTATGCAAGCGACGCGGACTTCCGCCTGTACACGGTCAAGGATTGCTGCTATGACCCGGATCCGGTGGTACATGAACACCTGTTCTCCACCGCATTCGATTCGCGCACCACGGTACTCTCGCTCGCGGATGCCTTGCTGCTGCTCGCCTAGATATCCTCGCCTTCTCTCCCCCAAACCCCGCGAAGCAATCAAAAAGCCCTCTCGATTCGGAAGAGGGGCTTTCGCGTAACGTGTGATGCGTTGGTGCGACGTGCTGTGAGACCACTCAGGACAGTGCGACGACGCACTGTCTTACTGACCGAAGTAAACCGGCTTCAAACCGGGAATGGCCGCCGCGGGCGCGCCAGACGCTGACGATCCGCTGACCATCCCGCCGTAACTGCTCCCGCCGTTCTGCGCAGCCACGCGCGCTTCGGCAGCCTGGATATCGGCTGGATAGCTTGCATTGTCGCCGTCACCGACGTGATAGCCAGCCTGTTCGAGCTGGACGAGTTCGGCGCGAACTTGTTCAGTTGTCACGGGGCCGTTCGACTGTGCGAGCGAGAGCACCGGAGCAGCCGCGATGGTAAGGATAACGACAGTTTGAGCAAGGTATTTCATGATTCCTCCTGCAACGAACGAGATCTTGCTCAAGGCGAACCTCCTTGCCTTGAGCACGACTGGGTTGAACATATGCAAACTATCGGCGCTCGAGGGCTGCGACAGCGAGCGTCGCGCAGGCTCGCATCGCCATGCGCTTGCTGCTGCACGGCTTCGGCAAACGCCCGGCGACAGAGCGTCGGCGTTGGGTAGATAAGACTGTATGCGCCGACTCCATGTGCATGGACCAGGCACCTGTCCTAAAAGAGGCTAGGGGATTGCCTTATTCGGCGGGCTGGCTCAGCCCTATTGGCTCTCGATCCACTGAATGGCGAAGCGCGTCAGCTCCTTGCCGCTACGGATGTTCAGCTTTTCCTTGATATTGGCCTGGTGCGCTTCGATGGTCTTCACGCTCCGGTTCAGCTTCCCTGCGATATCGCGGGTGCTGAAGCCGAGTCCGATCAGGTGCAGAACTTCGAATTCCCGTTCCGAAAGGTTCGCAATTTGGCTCTCGGCCTTTTTGTGTGGGACGGTAAGCGCCCGCGCCAGCTTCTCGTGCATGGCGGCGCTCATGTAGATATTGCCCGCCAGCACTTCGCGGATAGCGCTCACGACATGCTCCGTGGCCTCGAGTTTCATGAGATACCCGTTTGCCCCGGACCGCAGTGCGCGTTCGGCAAACAGGCTTTCGTCGTGCATGCTAAGGACAAGGATTGCCAGATCCGGATAACGGTGCCGCAGCGTCTTGACCAGCTCGAGGCCGGAGTCCGTCTGCAGGCTGATGTCCACAATGGCCATGTCGGGCAGACACTTCATCGCCGCGAGCGCTTCGTCGGCGCTGCCCGCTGCACCGCAGACGTGCAGATCCTCCTGCAGATTGAGCAAGAGCGTCATCCCGTCCCGGATGATGGGGTGGTCATCCACGATCAGGATTTGAGTCGCACGGCCTGGGCTAGCGCATTTCCTCTGCACGGCCAGTACCCTCCGGTAGCGGATAGCTAATGGCGACGGTGGTGCCGCCCAAGCCGTTGCGGGTCACGGTGCAGGAGCCGCCCAGAAGGCTCGCCCGGTGGCGCAGGTTGTGCAGTCCAAGACCCGCGGCACGCTCCATTTCCTCAGGGCCGATGCCTACCCCATCGTCGCTGATCGAGAGCGTCTGCAGACCGCCCGCCCGCTCGAGGTCGATCCAGATGCGGTGGCCACGAAAATATTTCAGCGCGTTGTTGACGGCTTCCTGTGCGGCTCGGTACAGGTTGATCTGCAGCAGCGGGTCCAGCAAGTCCACATCCGGCGCGATCCGCAGCTTGCAATCTACGCCATCGAGCGCGCCAGCCGTCTCCGCCAGCGCTTGCAGTGCGTCCGCAAGTCCGCCGTATTCCATCGCGACCGGATCGAGGCCGTGGGCGATCCTGCGGGTCATCAGGGACGCCTGCTTCGCGAGGCCGACGACGGTAGCGGCGTCAGCGGCGGCCGGGTGGCCCTGGGTCTGCAGTTTCTGATTCAACGCCGCGCAGTACAGTCCCAGGCTGGTCAGGTGTTGCCCAAGTCCGTCGTGCAGTTCCTGGCCGATGAGTCTCTGCTGCTGATCGCCGATCCGGATCAGCTCGCCCTCCAGCAAACGGCGTCGCTGCATCTCATCTTTTAGCTCGTGGTTCGCCTTCGCGAGGTCTTCGGTACGCTCCTCCACGCGTCGCTCGAGTTCGATGTGGGCCGCCTGCAGCAGATCATGGGCGCCCTGTTCCTGAGCGCGTGCCGCCGCCAGCAACAGTCCCGTCACCGCCACGACGTTCGCGAAGGCGCACCACCTCACCAGGCTGTCCACAGGAGATTCGGCGGCAAAGGGCCCCGTACCGTGGGTAGTGCCCCAGATAGCCACGACCGAGACCACTAGCGTGACGATGCTCGCGCCAAGGCGATCGAAGCGCAGCGCCGCCCAGATAATGAATGGAAAGATCGCGAGCGCTGCCGGGTAGTAGCCGTGCCCCGCAAGTTGCGGGGCACCGAAGATGAGGTAGCTCACCCAAAAGGTCGCAGCAATCAGTCCGCACGCTTCCATGATCCGCTGTGCGGATCGCACAGGGTTTGAATACGTGAGGAGGCTGAACAGGGCCGGCGCCACGACGAGAACCCCCATCATGTCGCCGAGCCACCATTTCAGAAAGGCTGCGGCGTACCGGGCGGCAGGCACGAGTCCCCCTCCCAGCAGGGCGGTCGTGCCGATCAGCGCACTGACCCCCGTACTCGCCACCGCAGCGAGGGCGATGAAGGCCAATACATCGTTGATGCGCGCGAGGGTGATCCGGAATCGTGTCGCGCGGTTGAGCAATAGCGCTGCCGTCAACGGTCCAGCCATGGAGCCGATGCTTATCGCCGCGGCCACGGCAGCAGGCACGCCGCTCGACACGTTGGCGAGGAAGGACCCGACGGCAATACCCGGGGCCACTTCGATGCCGAGTGCGAGCAGCGCAACGAGTGCGATGCCGCTGGAAGGCCATACGAGTGAGATTGCGCCGCCCACTACCGCATAGGAAAGGCCTAGCTTTGCACCGGCGAAATACGCCAGGGCGACCATTCCGGTGTGCAGGAAAAGGCTGAATCTGGAAGTGTCCCGAACGGTGGCCATTTTCGCTTCCAATCCGGAAGCCGGAGTGCGGATACGCTACGTGCCCCCCGGGGGCGAACGCGGAGGGAGCCGCCCGTCAGTCCGTGAGTCACTCGGCGCTTGTTCCCGACCTGACTTTATGATTGTGGTGGCACCCACCGCGTTAATCAAACACTACACAGCACGCCTTATGCGTGAAGTGCTTCACGTTACGGCGTCATTTCGCTGACGATCGCCAACGCCGCAAACATCGAACCGTTTACGGCCTCATGTCGTAACGCCTTTCAACAACGTCAGGTTCTTCGCTCGTTGGTGCTGGTCGGATGCACACCGTGATCAAAGTCAAAGACCGTGGCGTCCGCCTCGCGCGCCAGCGAACCGCGTTTGAACTCAGCCGTCGCGGAAAATAAAGCTGTACGCGCTCAAAGCCGGCACGCCGCCCAGATGCGCGTACAGCACCTTCGACCCGGGCTCGAATTCGCCACGGCGCACTTTGTCGATCATGCCGTGCATCGACTTGCCCTCGTACACGGGGTCGGTCAGCACGCCCTCCAACCGCGCGCACAAACGAATCGCCTCCAGCGTGCCTTCGTTCGGCAGCCCGTACTCAGGGCCGCCGTAACGTGTGTCGAGAATCACGTCCTTGTCGCTGATATCGCGGTTGAGATCGACGAGCCCGGCGGTATGACGTGCGATGCGCGCGATTTGCGCGTGGGTCTTCTCCGGCGTAGCCGAAGCGTCGATGCCGATCACGCGGTCCGCCCGGCCGTCCGCCGCGAAGCCGACCACCATGCCCGCCTGCGTGCTGCCTGTCACCGAGCACACGACGATGTAGTCGAACTTGAAGCCCAATTGCGCCTCCTGCGCCCGCACTTCCTCGGCAAAGCCCACGAAACCGAGGCCGCCGAGCGGATGCTCCGAGCAGCCCGCCGGTATCGCATACGGTTTGCCACCCGCCGCGCGCACGCTCTCTAGCGCCTCCTCCCAGCTCGGTCGAATGCCGATGTCGAAACCGTCTGGCACGAGCCGCACGTCCGCGCCCATCATGCGTGACATCTGGATGTTGCCTACGCGGTCGTAGACGGCATCGGAATAGTTGACCCAGTTCTCCTGGACCAGCACGCACTTCATGCCGAGATGCGCAGCGACGGCTGCAACCTGACGCGTCTGGTTCGACTGGATGCCGCCAATCGAGACTAGCGTGTCGCAACCTTGAGCGAGCGCGTCGGGAATCAGGTACTCGAGCTTGCGCGTCTTGTTGCCGCCAAACGCGAGTCCGCTGTTGCAGTCCTCGCGCTTCGCGTAGAGCTCGACCTTGCCGCCGAGGTGCTGGCTCAGGCGCTTGAGCGGTTGGATGGGCGTGGGTCCGAAAGTGAGTGGATAACGGGGAAAACGCTGGAGGTTCATCGAATATCTCCGGGAGGTCGGCTCATACGGGGCGTGGTCAACGGTCGGTACGCGCCTGGAACGCGCAATCCGATGGAGAAATGTTAGGCGCGATGCCGCGAAATGAGCTTGCTAAAAAAATATCGACGGCCTACGTTTAAAGCATTCTTTTTGGCTTCGAAAAACTTTTAATGTGCAAAACGGTTAAACGACGCAATGAAATTAACCGGACACTCTCCCGCTACGCCGAATGAGCCGCCTGCATTGGATCGCATCGATCGCGCGATCCTCAGGCATTTGCAGCAGGACGCATCGATTTCAAATGTCAGCCTCGCTGCCAGGGTGAAGCTCAGTGCGCCCGCGTGCCTGCGGCGTGTGGAACGGCTCAAGGAGTTAGGGCTGATACGCGGAATCGTCGCGCTGCTCGACCCGAAGGCGCTCGGCGCAGGCATGCTGGTCGTGATCGGCTTCGTGCTCGACCGCTCGACGCCCGAGGCGTTCGCCGCATTCGAGAAAGCGGCCCAGAAGGTTTCAGGCTGTGTGGAATGCCACGTCGTGACCGGCGAATTCGATTACTTCATGCTGGTGCGCACGCGCGACAACGAAAGCTTCAACCAGCTGCATGCGGAGCAGTTGTTGTACTTGCCGGGCGTGCGGCAGGTTCGCAGCTTCATGGTGCTCAAGGAGATTCTGTCGACGCATGCGTTACCGCTGTGACGGTGCGCGCGAATGCAATCCATTGAAAATGGCTGCGCGAATTTCGATGCGATGCGGGGAAGTGAATCAGGATGATGAAGCAACGTGCTCGAAGGCGACGCGTTCTGTTGGTGGAGGTAAGCGGGATCGAACCGCTGACCTCTTGCATGCCATGCAAGCGCTCTCCCAGCTGAGCTATACCCCCATGCAGAACGGCTTCTGCGCCAGTGGGATGACGCAGAATCGAACAGGTCAGCTTGCGGACCTGCTCGAAGAGCGGCGATTATATACGCGGCGCACGCATCCTCGCAAGCACTCCCGCGCTCGCCTGGAACTATGCTGGAGTCCTTACGATTGCCCGCAAAATAAAAAGCCGGCTTATCAGCCGGCTCTCTTGCGCCATTCGCAGCAGAAGCGCGCGAATGCAATTCGTACCAGTATCATCACGCAGTTCTGTGCATGATACTCGATTCAATTTTGGTGCCGACGGCGAGACTCGAACTCGCACAGCTTTCGCCACTACCCCCTCAAGATAGCGTGTCTACCAATTTCACCACGTCGGCAATCCAATACAACTCGGGACGCGTAAAGATCCCGTCTCTTCTCGCCTCGTGGGCTCGAAGGGTCGCCATTGTATCGACTCGCCGCGCATTTTTGAAGGCCCCGCGCGAAGATTTTTTGAAGCCCCGCGCCAACGCTTAAAACTCCGGCGTTGAAGTCAATTCAGGCGTGCGCCCGAGTCCCACGCCCGGTGATTCGACCCCGCCGCACTCCAGCAGCGCCGATTGGCCGCATTCTCCAGCCTTTCTTTGGTCGCTCATGACTATCTCCGCAGTTAATATCGCCTCGAGCGCATCGCGCGTGCCGGCAAAAGTTCGCCCTGCGTGGCGCCCGCGCCGGCATTCTGCAGTGATCCGGGAACATGTCTGGCTCCAGCTTTGTGAACCCACTCATAGGCTCCACGATCGTCGCGAGCGACGAGCCCAACGACATGAATACCTCCTCCGATTTGATCATTGCCCTTCCTGAGGGACTGTACTGCCCGCCGGGGGCGTTTTACATCGATCCATGGCAGCCGGTCGAACGGGCGATCATTACTCATGCGCACGCTGACCATGCACGCGTTGGTCATCGCCACTACCTGACGGCACAAGCGGGACTCGGCGTACTGCAGACCCGCTTGCCAGGTATCGCAGTGCAGGGTTTGCCGTACGGCGAACAGATCGAAGTCAATGGCGTGCGCGTGTCATTGCATCCGGCAGGACACGTGCTCGGCTCGGCCCAGGTGCGGCTCGAGCATGCCGGGCGTGTATGGGTCGCATCGGGCGACTACAAGATCGAACCGGACCCGACATGCACGCCGTTCGAACCGGTCCGGTGCGACACGTTCATCACGGAATCGACTTTCGGCTTGCCTGTCTACCGGTGGGAACCGTCGCATGCCGTATTCGACGGCATCAACGCCTGGTGGCGGCATAACGCGGCCCAAGGGCTGGCGTCGGTGCTGTTTTGCTATTCCTTCGGCAAAGGGCAGCGTGTGCTCGCCGGCGTGGACCCTGGCATCGGCCCGATCTTCTGCCACGGTGCCGTCGAAACGTTGAATCGAATCTATCGTGATGCGGCAGTCGACTTGCCCGCGACGCGACGCGTCGGCGAAATCCCGATGCACGACAAGGCCGCATTCAGAAACGCGCTGATCATTGCGCCGCCCTCCGCGAAAGGCAGCGCGTGGACACGGCGTTTCGGCGAGCATCGCGACGCATTGGCATCTGGCTGGATGCGTTTGCGCGGTGCGAGACGCAGGCGCGGAGTCGACCGGGGATTCGTCTTATCGGATCATGCGGACTGGCCCGGTCTCAACGATGCCATCAAAGCAACTGGCGCTGAGCGCGTGATCGTCACGCACGGTTACATCGAGCCGATGGTGCGATGGCTTCTCGAACATGGATTCGATGCCGGCACCTTCGCAACCGAATATGGCGGCGACGCGATCGAGGCAGACGTCGATGCCGCCACGACGGAGGACGCGCCGAAATGAAACGGTTTGCGGCACTCTACGCAGCGCTCGACGCGACGACGTCAACCAACGACAAGCTCGAAGCATTGGTTGCCTATTTTTCCGGCGCCGAACCTGAAGACGCGGCATGGGCGGCGTACTTCCTCGCAGGTGGGAAGCCTCGCCAGTCGGTGCCTACGCGAATGCTGATCGAATGCGCACGCGATTGCGCCGGCCTGCCGCAATGGCTGTTCGACGAGTCATATCAGGCAGTCGGCGACCTCGCAGAGACGATCGCGCACGTGCTGCCGCCAGCGTCGCGTGAATCGGAACTGGGTCTGGCGCAATGGGTCGGGCAGCGCCTGCTGACGTTGCGAGGCAGCGAGCCGGACGCCGTACGCGAGCGTTTGACCGCCTACTGGGACGAACTGAACTGGAGCGAGCGGTTTTTGCTCACCAAGCTCATCGGCGGCGGTTTCCGCGTCGGCGTCTCACGGCAGCTCGTCGTGCGCGCGCTCGCGCAGGTCGCGGGCGTCGACCACAAACGCATCGCGCAGCGCTTCGTCGGTTGGACGCATTCGCACAAGACACCGACAGCCGCCGGGTATCTCCGGCTAATCACCGCTTCGGCCGATGGCGACGACACCGACACGCCGCAAGCCACCGACATCGGCTTGCCCTATCCGTTCTTTCTCGCGCATCCGTTGCAGGCCGACCCCACAACGCTCGGCCCGACCGCGGACTGGATCTTCGAATGGAAATGGGACGGCATTCGCGCACAACTCGTCAAACGCGCAGGACGCGTCTGGATCTGGTCGCGGGGCGAAGACCTCGTAACCGAACGTTTTCCGGAGCTGGAGGCGATGGCTGCTGCGTTGCCGAACGGCTCGGTCATAGACGGGGAAATTCTCGCGTGGGAACCGGGGGCGAGTGCACCATTGCCATTCGCGCGTCTGCAGCCGCGTATCACGCGCAAGTCGCTGACCAGAAAGGTGCTCAGCGAGTCGCCCGCGGCGATGGTCGCATACGACCTGCTCGAAGCCGAGGGTCGCGATCTGCGCACGCAACCGCTCGAAATACGACGCGCGCGACTCGACGCGCTTGTCCAGTCGTTGTCGCAATCGCCCGCGACCGAATTGCTGCGCGTATCGCCGGTCGTGGCCGCCGAAGACTGGAACGCGATCAGGCAATTGCGCGAGGAGAGCCGCGCGCGCAGCGTCGAAGGGTTGATGCTGAAACAGCGGACATCGATGTACGGCGTCGGACGTACCAAGGCATCGGGTACGTGGTGGAAATGGAAGATCGATCCGTTTTCGATCGACGCCGTGCTGCTGTACGCCCAACGTGGTCACGGCCGGCGGGCGAGCCTCTTCACGGACTACACGTTTGCGGTCTGGGACGAAGCAGACGGCGTGCGCACGCTGGTGCCGTTCGCCAAGGCGTACTCAGGACTCACCGACGAAGAAATCCGCAAAGTCGATGCAATCGTGCGCAAGACGACAATTGAGAAGTTCGGACCGGTGCACGGCGTCACACCAACCCTGGTGTTCGAGATCGGCTTCGAAGGAATTCAGGCAAGCTCGCGGCATAAGTCGGGCATCGCAGTGCGCTTTCCCCGGATGCTGCGTTGGCGCACCGACAAGTCAGTCGAGGACGCGGATACGCTCGGCATGCTCAAGGGCTTCTTGAGCGAGGCACAGACATGAGCGCGTTCGCACCTGGCGCCTGAGTGTTGCGAGCGAGCCGCTTTCGTTGCGACGACGCCGCGGCCGCCATTACGCATGACTCGTACCTGTCAGGTCTTCGTTGCGTGCGCGGGAACAGGCTGTGCTGAGTGTCAGCAAACACCCGACTGGGATGAACCGCGGCAGCGCTCCCCGTTCGCAAGATCGAAGAGGAAACCATCATGGGCAAAGTGCGGATCGGCATTTCCGGCTGGCGCTATGATGGTTGGCGCGGCACGTTCTATCCGCCCGGCTGGCCGCAAAAGCGCGAGCTCGACTTCGCGTCGCGCGCCGTGCAGACCATCGAAATTAACGGCACGCACTACAGTCTGCAATCGCCGGCATCGTTCGAGCACTGGCGCGACGAAACGCCGGAAGGTTTCGTCTTCAGCATCAAGGGCGCGCGCTATCTCACACACATGCTGCGCTTCCGCGACGAAACGGCAACCATTGCGTGCGCGAACTTCTTTGCGCAAGGGTTGCTCGCGCTGAACGACAAGTTGGGGCCTTTACTCTGGCAGTTCCCGCCAAATTACACCTTCCATGTCGAGCGCCTCGAACGCTTCCTCGCACTGCTGCCGCCCGACACGGAAGCCGCACTGCGTCTGGCGAGGCGCCACGACGCGCGGGTAAAGGCTCCGTGGCTCACCATCGACCAGAACCGGACCATGCGCCACGCCATCGAAATCCGTCATGCGAGTTTCGTTGTCCCTGCGTTCGTGGATCTGCTACGACGCTATCGGGTCGCGCTCGTGGTGTCCGACTCCACCGAGCCGTGGCCGTATGCCGAGGACGCCACGGCCGACTTCACCTACGCGCGGCTGCATGGCTCAACCGGAAGATATGCGGGCGCCTACAGCGACGCGTCGCTGGACAAATGGGAAGCCCGCTTCAGAGCATGGAGCGAGGGGAAATCCGCCGCGCACGCGCGACTCATCGCTCCGGAACTCGGTGCATCTGAGCGCAAGCCGCGCGACGTGTACTGCTATTTCGACAACGATCAGAAGACCGAAGCCCCTTTCGACGCTCGCCGGCTGATGACCCGGTTTGGTTGCGCGCAAGAAACGCCGCCACGTCGCGACTATACGGATTGCTGAGGAAGCCGGTTGAAGTAATGCTCAATACGCGAGAACGCGTATTGAGCGGCCGCGGCGCGAATCTCGTTGCGCGATCCCACAAAGCGCTCGGTTTCGGTGAAGGTCACGCATCGCCCATCTTCAAGACGCCATGACCAGCCGAAGCACTGGGTGCCGGCCGGCGGCCCATTGCCGTCGCAGACCGCGTCGGCAACCCCGGTATTGGAGACGGCTACATCCGCGCTGCACCCATCCGCCGCCAGCGCTCCTTCGGCCATTTCGCGCGCGACCTCTTCGCTCGTGAGCCCGTAACGCTCCATCGTTTCTTCGCGCACGCCGAGGAAACCGGCCTTTCCCGTGGGCGAGTACGCGACGAACCCGACGTCCAGGCACCCACCGCTTCCCGGCACGGCAGCCAGTGTGGCGGCCATCAGTCCGCCCGTGCATGACTCCGCGGTGGCGAGTTTGCGACCCACGGAGGTCAGAAATGAGACGACGTGCTGTTCGATACCCATCGCAAGTCTCCACGTTTTCCGGCACATCGCTCATTCCGGAACGACGGCGCTCACGGGCAACGTCCGCTTATGGCGCGTCGCTGCATGGAATCGCCGCATCATCAAACTCCCTTCGGATTTTTGAGCCGCGCTTTTCGCTCCCTCGCCTTCGTTCGCTCGGGTGCTGTCGTGTCCGCGCAAGCAGCGTGCCCTGGCTGCCGCCCGCGCGGTACGCCAGTTGCGCATCCTCCTGGACCGCAATAGCGATTCGCGTTTGTCGCGCGCGTCGCCCACCGTTTGGGGAGCAACGATGAAACTGGCCAGTCCGCGTTTCGTTCCAGTCAGCGCTCTCGCCGTGCGCGAGGCAACGCAGTGACATCGCGCACACCGCACGGCCATCGGGATCGCGACGAATCGCACCCCGCGCGCCGCACCGTTAGCCCGCAGGCCGATCCTCATCAGGAACCCGATTCGCTGGAAGCATGTCGGCGCTGCACGTTGTGGAAAGACGCCACCCACGGGGTGCCGGGCGCGGGCAACGCGCGCGCCACGCTGATGCTCGTCGGCGAGCAGCCCGGCGACAGCGAGGATCGCGCGGGTCTGCCGTTCGTCGGCCCGGCAGGCGCGCTGCTCGACACCGCGCTCGAAGAGGCGGGCATCGAACGGAAGGCCGTCTATGTGACCAATGCGGTTAAGCACTTCAAATGGGAACTGCGCGGCAAGCGCCGCCTGCACAAGACGCCTGCCCAGCGCGAGGTGGAAGCCTGCGCATACTGGCTCGAACGGGAACTTGCGCAAATCAGGCCGAAGGTCGTGGTCGCGCTCGGCGCAACCGCCTTGCGCGCGATTTTGCGCGACCCGAACGCGCGGCTGAAGGCCTACATGGAACACGCGGGTCGCATCGGCGATCTCGTCATCGTGGCAACCTGGCACCCTTCGTACGCGCTACGGGCGCCGAACGTCGAGGCGCGCGACAAAGCGCGCGCGCAGATCGTCGAGGCACTGCGTCTCGCAGACGCGCTTGCTGGCAAACGTTGACGAGCCGCGTCATGCAACGGTGTCGGCACGCGCGAATCGAGTCGAAGCAGACGAGCGCACGTGCCGCGACGCTGTCTTGCTCGTCTCCGGTTTCTGTGTCTTTGTCGCGCCGCCATTAGCGCGGTCCTTCGCCCCCTTCGCGCGTACTTTACGGCTCGTTTGCGCGAGCAGGCGGACGAGGCTCGCGTCGCTTGACTCGCCAGCGCGATCGCGGCGCGACATCTCACGCGTCCGCCGCTTCGCGTCGCGCTTCAGAAAGACGACGAGCGCCGCCTCGTCTGCCTTCAGTCCGCGCAGGCGCACTGCGGGTAGCGCCTGCGCGAGGGCGCCCGCCTCGAACGCTTCGATCACGGCCGGATGGATATAGCACTTGCGGCAAACCGCCGGCGTATTGCGCAGCATCTGGGAGATCTGCTTGACGGTGTCGGCGACGTGCTTGCGCGCCTGCGTCGCCGTTTGCCACTCCAGCTTGCGCAGCGCCGCAAACGCAAACACGCTGCCCGCCCACGTGCGGTAGTCTTTTGCGGTGAAATCGGCGCCCGTGACCTCATGCAAATAGTCGTTGATGTCCGAGGAGGTGACAGAATACCGCGCGCCATCGGCATCGAGATACTGAAAGAGGTCCTGGCCCGGCAGTTCCATACAGCGCCTGACGATGCGCGCAACCCGTGCGTCGCTGACCGCGACGTCGTGCTCGATGCCGCTCTTGCCGCGAAACCGGAAGCGCAGCCGGTCAGACGACACTTCCAGATGCCGCTTGCGCATCGTGGTCAGGCCGTACGAGCGGTTCTCCCGCGCGTACTCCTCGCTGCCCACGCGAATCAGTGTGCTATCGAGCAGGCGCACGACGGTCGCCAGCACTTTGTTTCGCGGCATGCCGTCGAGCGCGAGATCGCGCGCCAGCCGGGCGCGCAGTTTCGGCAGCGCGGTGCCGAACCCCAGCAAGCGCTCGTACTTGGTCGCGTCCCGTGTTTCACGCCAATACGGGTGATAGCGGTACTGCTTGCGACCCCGCGCGTCACGGCCCGTCGCCTGCAAGTGGCCACGCCCATCCGGGCAGATCCACACATCGGTATAGGCAGGCGGAACCGCCAATGCGTTGATACGGCGAATCTCGGCAGCGTCCTTGATGCGCTTGCCTCGCGTATCGAAGTAGACGAACGCTCCGTCGATCCGCTCGCGCGTGTACCCGCGATGCGAGTCATCGACATAGCGCAGGCCGCAAGGCCCGAGGTCAGTCGGCGATATGCCGCTCGCGCGCGCAGTACTTTTGCGGCCCGGCTTTCCTGAATTTGCGTGATTCTTTGCCACGGCTTGCCTCGGTCGGATTCCCTTGTTTGGGCACGAGGAGCAATAGCCATGCCGCCAACGCCGGAGCGTAATTCTCCGCCGAGGCAGCGCGCAGCCGAGCGTGCCGCCCTTCGGTGCGAACCACCGGCCGAATCGGGAACAGGCAATGCGGCGATGCAGCAAGACCGCGGAACCCTATCTGCCCGGTCAAACCTCAAATCGGAGCCGATGATGATTGAACCACCGATCGCACTACCCGACGCAGGCCCAGGCAACGCGCCTGAACGAGTTACGTCCCTGGGCACGGAAATGAACGAGCTGGCACGCCTGTGTGTTGAGACCGCTGGCCGCATCGCAGAACTGAATAGCCATGCGTTCAGTACAACCCTGGATGAGCAGCGCGCAATCGCAATCGAATCGGCTAGCGAACGTTCGCCATTTGACGCATGGCGCTTGAACGCAGGCTACGCTTTAGCGGGCACAGTAAAGACTGCAGCCTACTGGCGGCACATCAACGAGATCATGCTTGGCGCGATCGTCGATTGCGTTAGCGGTATCGAAAGCCGCCTGAACCGCGACTTAATGGCCTGGAGTAACGCGTTCGAGGGCACCACCTCGTAAGGGCATGCGGGGGGGGGGCCCGTGCGAGGGACACACGCCCCGCTCCCAACCGGTGCTGCGCGGGGTCAACAGAAGGCCTCGCGCGCACCGCCGCAATGTTTCCTGCTGCAACGGCTGCCCCCGGGACGAAGCCGTTCACTCAGGAATGCGTACCGACTTTCTGGGCCAGTGCCTGGGCCATCCGGTAATGTTCTTCGACGGTTGGCAACGCCTTGCGCGCCGCCGCCTTCAGGCTGTCGTTCTTGCCGTCGCTGATTTCCTTCTGGAACGCGGCCACCGCTTCCTTGTGGCCTTCTATCCCCACCTTCTGCGCGTATGCACTGTCAAATTGCTCATCCTTGAGCGGCCGTAACGAATCGAGAATCGACGTATCGGAATTGTCCTTCGGCACCGTGACACCGTGCGGCGCCGCGAGCTTTAATTGCGCTGCAAGCTTCATATGATCGGCGATCATGTGCTCTGCAAATTTGTGCACGTCCTTGTTCTTCGTGTTATGCATGGCGAGCTTCGCGGCGTCGATTTCCGTCGATCCAGACATCGATGCCGCCTGAACGAAATCGCGATCCACATCCGGCAGCGGATTTGCCGCGGTGGCGGAAGCCGCTTGGGATTCTTGTGCTGTGGCCGCGAGCGGAAGACTGCATGCCATGGCCAAACCGAGAATAGCGAAAAGGAGTTTCATGGTGGACATCCTTGGGTCGTTGAACGGTCGCGGGGCCCATATGGACCGCGCATGGGCCGTCGCGCACGGTGCGTGCCGCGGCGCATGCGGCCTCGCGCACCGCCCGGCCTGCCTTCATCGAGAGACCGGGAGCTGGGTACGCGCGCTGCGCAACACGGGCATGTCCCGTGGAGACCTGTCATGAACGAACCGAAACAGACCAGCGATGCGCTCGCGCTGCTGATCGCCGACCACCGCGCCGTCGATAAACTTTTCGATGCCTACCGGGGTGCCGGCGAGGCCACCGAAGATGCGCGCTTCACGATCGCCAAGCGAGCGTGCGAGCAACTCGCCGTGCATACGATGCTTGAGGAAGAGTTGCTCTACCCCGCAGCGAGCGAAGCACTACCCACAGAGGCGCTTGATGTGGACGAGGCTCGAGTCGAGCACTATCTCGTGAAAACGCTCATCCAGCGCTTCACCACGCTGACACCCGCGCATGCTGGTTTCGACGCGACGTTCCGTGTGCTGGCCGACCTGGTTCGCCACCATGTCGAAGAAGAAGAGAAAGAGCTATTCCCGCTCTTGCGCCGCAGTAATCTGGACCTCGAAGCGCTGGGCCGCCGTCTCGCGTCGCGCAAGACCGAGCTCGATGCAAAGCTCGAGGCCGCCGGGGTGAAGAGCACCGGCGACAAGACGTTGGTGCTCTCGCACCTCGATATGCCGCTTTGAGATACCGCCCGATGACGATGCTTCAAACACGGCGCAAATGAGAGGGATCACCGCGAAGAAGCGATGCCGCTCAAGGCTGCGGTTTGACTGGAAGCGCTTTCCCGAAGCATCGAGCGTCGCTCATGGTCGTGTATTCGCCGTACGGGTCGATGTGTTGGTAACCGTGGCGCCGATAAAAGGCGATTGC
The DNA here is from genome assembly GCF_001718195.1 of Paraburkholderia nodosa. GTDB lineage: Bacteria > Pseudomonadota > Gammaproteobacteria > Burkholderiales > Burkholderiaceae > Paraburkholderia > Paraburkholderia nodosa_A. The sequence continues at coordinate 162,217 of NZ_MCNV01000004.1, read as the reverse complement.
GCGCCGGTTCGCCTCACGTGTCTGCAAGATGACCCGGCGAAAGTCCATTGCGGCGGCGAGTTCTTCGAGATATCGCAGAATCGCAGCGCCGGCTCCATGGAATTCGGCGCGCCGGTATATCCGCTTGAACTCCGCCACTTCAAACGAGAAACGGCGCAGGGCCCCACAGCCTATCGCCTGGCCGTCGGTGGTACGGGCAATGACAAAGGCGCCGCGCGGCGTCATCGCATCCTGCTCGTTGAATCGGGATTGGGCGCCATCACCGCAGTACAGCGCGACCATGGCGCTCAGTTCGTCGAGCAGTAAGCCCGCGTCGCGCGTAGCGGGATCCTCCCGTCGCACAGTGACCACTACGGCCGATTCCTTCATCGCGCATTTCCTCCCGGATCAGGTATTACGCACTCGCGTTGTCGCGCCGCGAGGTCTAGCCGCGCGTTCAGCGGGCAGCGCCCAGCGTGTTTTCCATGAGGTCTGAGTGCTCATCGGGGCTCTCTTCCGCTCGGGGACGCGGCATCGCGCCCAGGCCCGATTCCGCATCGCTCATGCCCGGAACAGCCGCTGGCTCCGGTGTTGGTCGAAACCGCTTTTTCATGGCTTCCGTCGGCCAGGACAAACCCGGTGCATGAGCATCGGGGAGACCGAACCACCTCTGGATGTCGACCACTCCAGCGATGCGTCATCAATCCTCGGGACGCTCGACATCAAGCCGCACAAACTCTTTGGCGAGCTCGCGCACGGCGAGTCGGGCTTCGTCGGCAGTTGCGAATGGCCCAGGAACGAGACAGCCGTCGAACGGGTAGATCAACTTCCCATCAGCCTTTCGCCTGATCCTTAGGTCTCCGACATATTGGCCCATCGCATTGATCTTCTGTCGGCAAACCACCTCGTAGCCCACAATTTGAAGTGCGTCTTCGGCGCGATCGGGCTTACCCATGGTTTTTCTCCCCCAAATACCGTCATAACAATCCCGCTTGATGCGCTGAGTGTCCAAGCATTTCGCGCACCTGACCTTACAAATGTGTCGTGTGGGTGAGCGCTCCGTGCGCTCAGCCCATGGGGAAAGGGTTGTCCATAAGGATGCATTTACGGACACGCCTCCCTGATACTCGACAGGTGACGGCGGGCATATGCTCCTATGAGCCACCAGCAAGCTACTTCCGGCCAAAAAGAGCGATCCGACTGGCGCACTACCAGCTCGCCTCGCGCATGTCACGCGGAGGTCGATCACACGCCACACGAGGAGGTGTGCGCGGTCAGATGTCGTTTCGGCGGACAACTATCAGGGCGGCAAGACCGCTCGTTCGAGAATCCAGGAGACATAAGTGCTGAGCCCTCACGAATTTGCGACGCTCATGCTGGTCAAGTCATCGCCGGACCAGATCGACATGGGCCGCGAGGAACTCGACACACTGCTCGAGCAACAGCTCGTAGCACTCGAGAGCCTCGCCACCGGTATGCCGCGTCCGCGTATAACGGATGAAGGCGAATTCCTGCTCGAAACGATCATGCGAAAACGGTGACCGGCGCGCGGCACGCTCTTCGAAGAAGCCACCCGAAATGCGCCAGCCGGTTCCGAGGCAGCAGTGGCAGCACTCAGCTCGGCGATCACCGTGGCCAATGCGCTCTATGGGGCACTCGGGACCACCGGGCAGTCCGCGATCGAGGTTGCACAGGGCAAAGTCGATGTGATCGCCGACGCAGCGTCGAAAAAGCGCGAGGCGCGTGAACCCGCAACGAGAACAAACGGCCAGGGAATGACGAGTGTCGCCGGCGCGAGGGCAACGTGACCGGATGCCGACTTGTTGAATGAAGGATGTATCGACAAGACAAGTACCACGGATCTCAAATCGGGATGAGCGTGAAAACGCGAGCCGCGCCTGCCGTCGCAGGGATCTGACGAATGTCCTGCGTCGACAAGGCGGAGATAGCCCGGACTCCAGCGTCACCTGGGACGACATGACCGCTCACGCGTGACCAGACGAGAGGGGCATGGGAAACAAAAATCTTCCAGCCGGTTACGGGGGGCAACGAGTAAGCTGCGATGGACGACGAGACTGAGCTACAAGCCCTGATACTTGCGGACCGCCATATCCACGAGGCGGTCTGGCGTATACGTAAGCAGCGTGCCTTACTGACGATCATCCACAGCGACGAACAACGGAAAGTCGGCGCCGTATTGCTGGCCGCCTTGTACGACGGTCTCAGGGTAGAAATCGGACACCGCCGTCTCATCCGGCATACCTGGTTTACCAGGCATCCCCCCGGTCAGAATAGTCAGCAATACGAAACGTAAGGGGTCGAGCTGTCCGTGGATATTCGTCTCCGCCTGTGACACGGGCGCCCGAATGAACGGCGGCAGGAACAGAATATGCGCAGACGTTCACCGGGGTTAGGGTGAACGGTATGACTCACATACTTCACCTATCGATGCCGTTCATCAGTTCGCGATCTCCGCCTCAAGAAAAAGATCGGACAGCCTTCGCGGCCGTGGTCTCACTACGAAGCTAGAAAGCGAACTGTACGAACGGCTGGCATTCAGTATGCGGGCTTGCGTCAACATGAGTAGCGTACGAATCACCTTCCTGCGCGACGTCCCGAGGCGCGTTCAAGCCGGCAGGGAGCTTCGCAATGCACCGTCCTCGCGTGCCAGGCATGCACGGCGGACAGCGTCCAGGCGTTGCTGGGCTGTAAAGGAATCGAACATGTTGCCGACGGACGCCTGCGCGCTTCTCGAACTGCTCGGAGATGAGGCGCGAGCCGTTTCCCTGAAGTATTTCAGGACACAGCTCGACGTTACCGCAAAGTCCGACGATACGCCCGTCACGGTGGCGGACCGCGAGATTGAGCGACAGCTTCGGGAACGCATCCTGTCACGGTATCCTTCGCACAATATTGTGGGGGAGGAGGAAGGCGGAGACGTTGGGGATGGCATCACCTGGGTGATCGACCCCATCGACGGGACGAAAAGCTTCGTGGCAGGTCTGCCGCTGTTCGGCACACTCGTGGCAGTGCTTGAAGGGCGACGTCCCCGTTACGGCATGATTGAAGTCCCCGTACTCTGCGAGCGCTGGATCGGCAACGGCAATCGCACCGTTCTCAATGGGGTACCGTGCGAGGTCAGTGCGTGTAGGCAACTGCGAGATGCGCGGCTCTGCGCAACCGACCCCCAAACGTTCGCGGGCAAGGCGTCAACGGCCTTTTCAACCCTGTCGCGCGCTGTTTCAGTCACCCGGTTCGGCACCGACTGTTACGGCTACGCGTTGCTAGCCTCCGGACACGTTGACCTTGTTGTGGAAGCTGAACTGGAAATGTTTGACGTCATGGCGCTGATACCTGTCGTCCAGGGCGCGGGCGGCGTCGTGACGACATGGTCAGGTCGTCCAGTCGATAGACGTTTCGATGGCACGGTCGTCGCAGCGGCGACCCCAGAGCTCCACGCCGAAGCGCTTCGATTCCTCGTGCAATAGGCTTCGAGGTTCCGCTACGTGCACGCCGCGGTTGCGTGCGAGAAGTGAACACCATGCGTTGACCACCGGCATCGCGGGGACGCGCGGGACAATCGAACCGAATGGGCAGGCGTAGCATCGATCGTCAATGAAGGCGAGATTCGCTCAACGAGGGTGCAGTTCGATGTAGTCGCTGACGAGGAGGACCGACATAGCGTCAAGCAGGTTGGCGCCTGCTCGTCCAGCAATACGGCGGCGGTAGCGGCAGTCAACCAATACTGCCTGGAGACTGCCGTCGGACCCCTACCCGAAGGCCCTGGCCTTGGTGAGGGCCTTCGCTATTTCCGCGACGAGCTGATGTTGCTGATACGGCTTACGAAGCCTCTGAATTCCGACGTCGGCTCCCTGTGGAAGCTCTGCGTAGCCGGTAGCCAGGATCACAGGGAGTGTCGGGCGCAACTCGCGCGCGGCCAGCGCCAGCTCCAGGCCCGTCATCCGTGGCATCGAATAGTCGGTGAGCAGGAGGTCGATCCTGCGTCCCGCCTTCAGGATCTCGAGTGCGGCGGCGCCCGAGTCGGCTTCGATCACCTCATGTCCCATATCCTGAAGGAGGTACGCGGTGCTCGTTGCGATCAGGGCATCGTCATCGACGAGAAGAATGCTCGCCTGGATCGGATCGATTACGCTGCCCTCGGGCTGCGCATCGTGCTGCAGATCAGACGTCGTGACACGTTGCGAGGTAACGGGCAGCCATAACTCTACCCGCGTGCCTCGGCCTGCTTCGCTCTCGAGGCGCAGGGCACCGTTCAGCTGCAGCGCGAGTCCGTGAATCATGGAAAGACCCAACCCTGTTCCCTTGCCGAGTTCTTTCGTTGTAAAGAACGGCTCGGTTGCTTTCGCAAGGGTGTCCGCATCCATGCCTTTCCCGGTATCAGCGACGATGATTCGGACATATTCGCCCGCGGGCAGTCCGTTGTCGCCCCACGTTTGCACGTCATCGACCGCTATTGACAACGTCCCTCCCTCAGGCATCGCGTCGCGGGCGTTGACGACCAGATTCAGGATCGCGAGTTCGACCTGATTCCCATCGGCAAGGGTAAGCGGAATCCCCTCCGGCAATTTCAGCTCGAGCGCCACTCGCGGCCCTATCGACCGCTCCAGAAGATCGGTCATCCCCCGAACCACGGTCGGCAGGTGGGTCGGCTCGACCTTGAGATCCTGCTGCCGCGCGAAGGCCAGAAGGCGCTGCGTAAGGGCGGCGCCACGCTGGGCTCCCCTAAGCGCGCCGTCGATCAGTCGCGTTGCTCGAATGGCGTCCTGCGGCTGCTTGCGCAGCAGTTCGAGATTGGCCATGATGGCCATCAGCAGATTGTTGAAATCGTGGGCAACTCCGCCCGTCAACTGCCCGATCATTTCCATCTTCTGCACCTGGCGCAACAGCTCTTCTGCGCGCTCGCGCTGCCGCATCTCGTCCAGCACGAGTCGGTGGCTGCGCTCGAGCTCCGCAGTGCGCTGGGCAACCCTCGCCTCGAGCATGTCGTTGGCCTGTTGCAGGCTGTCTTCCGCCGCCTTGCGCATGGTGATATCGGATATCACCCCGACGAGCCGTGCGGTCTTTCGAGTGCCATCTCGAACCAGCCGCGCGCGCATGTCCGCCCAATGAACCGTCCCGTCCGGCCAGAGCGTACAGAGCTCGAGTGCGAAATCGCAGCCGGTTGCCAGGCTGCAGTCGATCGCGTCGGTCATCCGGGGCCTGTCGTCTCGACTGATGCCGGCCAGGAGATCGGAGTACGTGAAAGGCGCGCCTGACGCATGCCCGAAAATCGCGCGACACGCAGGCGAAACCACCAGTGCAAATGTCGACAGGTCCAGTTCCCATGAGCCCAGTTTCCCCGCTGTCAGGGCGGTGTGCAGGCGCGCTTCGCTTTCGCGCAGTTCGTCGATACGCAGGCGGGCTTCGAATTGCCGCGCCCGGCCGCGCAGTGCTGTGCCAACCGCGCTGACGAATGTCCGCGGATGAAACGGGCGCTCGATGAATGTCGCGTTTCCCAGCGTCGCCGCGAGTCGGCTCAGTTCGGGGTCCTGATCGGGCGCGCCCCGGCGCTGCGTAAGGATGATGAACGGAAAGTCGGACCATGTGGGCTGCGCTGACACCCAGTTTCCGAGTGGCTTGAGGTCGGCGTTTCGCAGGCCCTCGTCGGTCACGATCGCGCAACAGATTCCCTCGTCCAGCATGGCGACGAAATGCTCGAGATCGCGACATACGAGCGCAAGAGCGCCTGCCTCTTTCAGGAGAGCCGTGGCAACGACAGCGTCTCGCCCAATAGGTGTAAAAACCAGTGTGGGACAGCGATTGAAATCAGGTGCTTTCATTACCAGCGGCGCCCGTCGGCATAAGCGGCCCTGAGTTACCCACAAACGTGGGTACACCGCGCAGGATGCCCTGGAAACTGTCGAGCGGTGCCCCGACGTTCAGACCGAATCGCCCAATGCGAAATTCCCGGATCGTCTCTTCGTGACGCCCGGTGCGTTTCTTGATGATCGACACCGCCCGCCGCACGCTTCCCAGCGCCTCGAAATACCGCAGCAGGATGACCGTGTCGGCAAGGTACGTGACGTCGACGGGCGCTTTCATGTCGCCAACGAGCCCATGCTGCGCTACCGTCAGGAAAGTCGTCGCGCCTTGCCTGTTGAGGTATTGCAGCAATTCGTGGATATGAAGGACGAGCGCGTTCTCCTGCGGCATGGCAGCCTGGTAACCGTTGAGGCTGTCGATGGCCACCGTTTTGGCCTCGGCGTGGTCAACGCAATCGCGGACGCGCTGGGCAAACTCGCCAGGCGAGAGTTCCGCGGCATCGACCTGTTCGACATGCAACCGGCCGGTTTCGCGCATCGCTTCAAGGTCGAAACCCAACGCGCGGGTCCGGTCAAAGAACAGTCCAAGTTCTTCGTCGAAGGCGAACAGTGCCGCCTTCTCGCCTCGAGCGACCGCAGCCGAAATGAACTGAAGCACAAAAATGCTTTTGCCGGTGCCGGCCGGTCCTAACACCAGGGTGCTCGAGCCCTGTTCGATGCCGCCGCCGAGAAGCGCATCGAGTTCCGCCACGCCGCTCGTCATTTGCTCGCGCGCAAACCGGGTGCGATGTTCCGCAGCAACGAGCCGGGGAAACACGGAAACACCTCCGCGTTTGATGGTGAAGTCGTGATACCCACCACGGAACGCCTGCCCCCGGTACTTCGAAATCCTCAACCTGCGCCGCTCGGCTCCATAGTCGGGGGCAAGTTCTTCGAGCTTGATGACGCCGTGGGCGACGCTGTGTACGGTTTTGTCTGCGGCATCTGCAGTCAGGTCGTCGAGCAGCAGGACGGTCGCTCCTTGTCGTGAGAAGTAATGCTTGATGGCGAGCACCTGGCGGCGGTAACGCAGCGAGCTCTGCGCGAGCAGACGGATTTCCGAGAGGCTGTCCAGGACGACCCGCCTGGGCCGTACTCGCTCGAAAGCGTCAAAGATCAGGCGAGTCGTCTCGCCGAGCTCGAGATCGGACGAGTACAGCAGACTCTGCTGATGATCCGCATCGAGCAGGCTCTCCGGGGGCACCACTTCGAACACGGCGACGCGATCGCCCAGTTGCCAACCGTGGGACGCGGCGCCGTCGCGCAATTCCCGCTCCGTTTCGGACAGTGTGATGTAAAGGCCCTGATCGCCCGCCTCGGCACCTTCAAGCAGAAACCGCAGGGCGATGGTCGTTTTCCCCGTGCCGGGGCTGCCTTCGAGAAGGAAAAGGTTTCCCTGAGTCAGCCCTCCCGCCAGAACATCGTCCAGGCCGGGAACGCCAGTACGCACGATCGGCATGATTTTGGTCTCATCGTCCATCAGGCGCTCCTGACTGCTCGGTCTTTGACGCGATATTCCCGGATCGCGGGCGGTCTGCTCACTGTATCCGTCTCCATGCACTGACTGCGGCGCGCTACGTGCGCAAAACGCATGCCCGCCCTTCTTCCGCCGCCCCATGGAAGCTGCCGAAGGATATCTCGAAGCGAGCGCCAGCTTGCCGTGCAGCGGCCATGGAACGTGTCTGCCAGCATATCCGCGAGGCACGCGGAATGCGCGTGGCAAGTCCATCGCCCACTCAACACGGAGAAAGACCATGAGCAAAAGCACGGATTCCAGCGTCTATAAGGTGACGGAAATCATCGGCACGAGCACAACTTCCTGGGAGGAAGCCGCAAAAAATGCAGTGGAAACCGCAGCCGCGTCGTTGCGTGACCTGCGAATCGCCGAAGTCTGCAAACTCGACATCAAGATCGAAGACGGCAAGGTCGTTGAATATCGGACCCGGGTCTCCGTGTCCTTCAAATACGAGACCTGAGAAGATCGCAGGCGCACGATTGCGCCCCGGGCGTCGTGAGGCAATCCGGAAGTGGCGCGCGCTTCGGTCCTTCTACTGCGCTTTGCGACCGGAAGCGCTTTCGCCGGAGTTCGCTGTCTCGCCGCCTGTTGCGGAACTGGCCGGCGCGCGTCGCTTGTCGCGCCATTCCGCGACTTGCCATGCGACGAGCCCCGGCAAAAAGACGATGATGTCACGAAGCCTTCGCGCACCCGCAAGTGCGAGGCAAGTCTGCGGATTGAAGCCGAGTACCGTCCCGATCAGCAAGAATCCCCCCTCCTGAACACCGAGTCCGCCAGGCACAAAGAACGCGACACTACTGAGCGCCTGGATGAGCGACTGGAGTGCGATCGCTTGCAAAAAGCTTCCTTTCGCCCCGAGAAAATAGAGCGCGAGCCAGAGTTCCAGCGCGGTTGCGATGCATTGAAGTGACTGCCAGATGAGCAGATAACGAATGATCATGCCGCGCTGACGCCAGAGATCGCTGATCGACTGATCGATGCGAACCGACTCGCCGACGAGCGAGCGGAACTTGCCGCTCGTGATGCGATTGAAGAGTTTCGTCAGGCGAGCGAACGGACTCATGCGCTGCACGAACAAAAACGCGAGGAGCAGGACGGCAAGTATGGCGATACCTCCTCCGAGTCGCGCAGCGAGGTGCAACGCTCCGGCACCCGCATGTGCGATCAGATAGCCGATGGCTGCAATAGCAAAGAGCATCTCGCTGATCAGCGTTAGCTGAAGATCGACGACGAGGCTCGCCATCGCCGGGGCCGGCTGCATGCCCCATTTGCACATCATGCGGAACGTCACGACTTCACCGCCGACACGCGCAACGGGCAACGTACCGTTCACCGACTCCCGAATCCAGACGAGGCGCAGGACGCCCGACAGCGTTGGACGTCTCGCACCGCGCATCAACATTTGCCAGTTCCTTGCATTGGCGAGCATCGGCAGAACATGAGCGATCCCTGCAAGCGCGAGCCCGCCGCCGGCTGCGCGCATCAAACTGAGCACCGCTCGCGCATCGGCGTGCCAGACGAGCCAGACTGCGATGGCGAGGCCGGCGAGTGCGGCAATTCGGGGGAGATATTTCATGGGGACCTGTCACTGTGTCTGGCACGTCAGTGCGGCACAGCCGGGACGCGACGCTGCCCGAAGTCATGCGTCACGCGGGATCGTTCGGGTAAGAGCGCGAGCACTACGACGCGCCGCATCTCGACGATCCCCTACCGCAGGAGCTTCTCAGTGCCGCCGCCGCTCACAAGGGTTGCGTCCAGCCCGGAGACCAGTTCGTGGATCGAGCCAACTTCATGGATACGGGCGTCGGCGGATGTCTCCGCAGTCGACATCCGCTTGCCGCACTGCAGCATGAAGGTCGGCACCCACGGCGCGGCGCTGGCCATGCCGTCGATAGTGAGTGGGGCGTGCGACGCCCCGCGCTCCCGGTAAATGACAATCGCGCCGGCTTCCTGCGCCGCCATCACGCTTCGCAGCTCGAGGAGCGTGGTCGCTGAAATCGCGTGGTAGCCCTCCGCGCGAAGCAATACCGTCAACGATTTCCTGAGCAGTTCCGACTCGCTGAAAACGATGACGGTGATCGGACGACGACGCGTCGTTTGCCGGACTATCCCCCGGCTTCGTAGCCGAAGTTCGCACGAGAGCAAAATCACCCTGGCGATATCGTAGGCTTTGCGCGCTTCGTGGGCCTGAGCCGAATCGACCGAATGGCGGCGTATGGCGCGCTCGAGTGCAGCAGACCTCGCGTCGAGGATTTCCAGGGCAAGGTCATATTCTCTCTCGAGCGAGCCGCCTTCAGGCTGGGAACTTGCCATGTCATCTCCCGCGACCCATTTCTTCGTGAGTGGCTACCGTAATTTTAGTAAATATTGCGAGCGAGACTCGCGCTCCGGGCGGCTACAACGGCGCGAGATTTGGTGTATTCCCCAGGCATCATTTCTATCTCCTCGATTTAACATTGATGCAATGCATCATCGAGTTGACCATGATGAGGGGGACAGAAAAATGGTTTGCACGACCGACGATCTGCTGGTAGCCCTGCTGAATATCGATGCGGAGATCAAGGCGTGCATGGAGCGCCTTTCCGAGGTCGAACGCGGCACGGACCACCACGCGGCAGCGTGGTCGACCGAGATTCGAACCGCCTTGCGAACCGACCTGGTTTTAATGAAGGAACGCCGCGAAGAATATTTTCTCCGGCTGAATGGCGTGCAGCCCGACCCGGCGCCCAGATCTGCATCATCGGTAGGTATCGATTCCCGCCCTGCGCGGCTGAGCGGCGCAAGAACCTGCGAGTGTCTGTGAGACGCCCCTGACAACGTCGGCATCGACTGCCACATCGAGCGTGAATCCGTCGTATTCGTCACTTCGATGCCTATCCGGCTCTGCGCGTCGCGTGCGATTAATCTTTCCGCGGCCCACGGTCATGGGCTGATTCGGGAGTGGACAGCACTGTCAAATTGAGCGCAGTGACTGTCATTTCGAGAGGTACTTTTCCGAGCGCAATCGCGATGTCTTCCGTACGCGACGGATCGGCGTCGATAATGTCGACTGTCATGAAATCCATGCCGTCATTGCGATCGGCATGGACATTCCAGCGAACGACCCTGGCACCGCTCTGTGCCAGGCATCGCCACACCGGGATGATTCTGAGCTTGCCCGGGGCAGCCCGAATTGTGAGCCTTTGCACAACCATTTCAGTACTCATGGTGTCACTCATCCTGGCGGCGAAACGCTCGTATGTGGCTTGTATGAGCATATTCCAGCGGTGGCTCGCAAGTACAGAATGGACGCATGTCCGTAAATCCATCCTTAAGGGCAACCGTCCCAGGCGGGCGCGAATGTCTTTCTTGGTAGCGCCTTAGCGGCAACGACCACCCCGATGGTTGCGGTCAATCCAGTCAATCGCTTGCAGCCTTGCAAGCGCCGCCATTTCATCCGGAGCACCCCGCATCTGCAGATCACCGCTTGAGATGGGAATGCCGAGAGCCCTATGCGGATCGCTGGGCGTTAGCGTCCACTGCGCACCGAATGTATGACCGTCAACCGAAAATGGCGCAAAGTCGATTGTGAATCCGCGATAGATCAGTGAATAAGCCATTGCTCACACCTATGCGCATTTATCGAAAGGACGTTTGCAGAAGTCTGACTTCGGTTTCTGGAGCAGTGAATTATAGGTCGAACCCTGAATTAGCTTTTTGTACGAAATCCGTTCTTTCCGGACATCGTGGCGAAGCCGCGGGAATGTTCGGTGCGCGATGAACGAGACCATGACCGCACCGCTATACATCGCCCTCGCTGTTGCCGCCGCCTTACTGATCTACGGTTGCGCCATGGCCTTGCTGTACTGGCTGCAAGGCCGTCTGATCTACCCGTCGGAGCGGCTGCAGCGCGGGCCGCTACGCCCGGACGCGCAGGGCCGCATCCGCCACGTGCGCGTGCATACCGCCGACGGCAACGAACTGGTTTGCGGCCACGCTGCGCCGGCGGAGTCCGCCCGCGCCACGGTCGTACTCTTTCATGGCAACGGAGAGGACCTCACCCAGCGAACGCACATCGCGCATGCGCTGCTCGACGCAGGCTACGGCGTCCTGCTTGCGGGCTATCGTGGTTACGGCGGCGCGCCCGGGCGTCCCAGCGAAGCGGGGCTCTACGCCGACGGCCGCGCTGCCATCGCATTCGCCGCGCGGCACTCGCGCGACGTCGTCCTCCATGGTTATTCGCTCGGCTCGGCCGTGGCAGTGCAGATCGCGACCGAACGCCCTCTCGCCGCGCTGTTGCTCGAAGCCCCGTTCACCAGCATCGCCGATGTCGCCGCCGTGCGCATGCGCTGGCTGCCGCGCATCGTTCCCATGCGGTGGCTCGTGCGCGACCGCTATGACAATCTCGCCAAGATCGGCAGCGTGCGCGCCCCCATCCTCATTTACGGCGGCGACGCAGACCACGTCGTTCCCCCAGCGCAATTCTCACGGCTCTTCACGGCCGTCCGGGCGCCCCGGCGCTTTGCGATCATAGCGGGCGCCTCGCACGTCAATGCATGGGAGCGCGGAGGTCATGCTCACGTGTTGCGTTTTCTCGACGACGTGCTGGGCTCCCGGTCCTGATCCTGGTGGAACACGGTTTGCTGTTGTCACTGCGATAGCGCTCGGCGCCCGCAAGCGGTGAGCGCACAGGAGCGTGCTGCCGTGCTCATTTTTCTCATCGGCCTGTCGTGCGTCTGCGTTGTCGCCCTCGTGTCGATGACGCTTGCCTGGCGCAGGCTCAAGCAAACCGCTGCCATCGACCGAGGCAGCCGCCGCCGCGGCATCGAAGGCGCCTTCGTGCAGGCCGGGCCATACCGCATGTTCTATCGAGTCGCACGCTGCCACGCGCACGCCCCCCGCCGATTGCCAGTGGTGCTGGTCCACGGCCTCGTCGTCTCGAGCCGGTACATGGAACCGCTCGCGTACGCGCTCAAGCGCGACTTTGACGTGTTCGCGCCCGACCTGCCCGGCTTCGGCGAAAGCCCGCTCGCGCGGAGGCGCGACGCGCTGAGCCTCGCGCAACTCGCCGATGCGCTGCATTTGTGGCTCAACGCATGCGGCGTGAAACGAGCGATGTTCGTGGGCAACTCCTTCGGCTGCCAGGTCCTCGCCGATTTCGCAGTGCGCTACCCGCAGGCGGTGGATCGCCTCGTTCTGCAAGCACCCACACCGGACCCTCGCGCCCGCTCGCTGCCGCGCCAGGCGTGGCGCGACTGGATCAACGGACTGCGCGAGCGTCCCCACACGCCGGCGAAGGCCGGCCGGATCGACTACGCGAAGGCGGGATTGTGGCGCGCGTTTGCCACCATGCGGATGCTGGTGCGTGAGCCCGTCGACGAGCGGCTCCCGCGCATCGCTGCGCCCGCACTTGTCGTCGTGGGCACGCGCGACCCCGTCGCGCCGCTCGGGTGGGGCGCGGAGGCCGCGCGCAAACTGCAGCACGGCAGGCTGATGACGATAGAAGGCGGCACGCACACACTCAATTACGCCGCGCCCAATGCGTTCGCGTTTGCGATCACACCGTTTCTCAAGGCCGGTGCCGTTGGCGTATAGCAAGGGAGCACTTCAATGAACAAGCCGCCGCCGGGCATCGCCCGTTTCGATTCCGCCGCCGCCATGGCCCAGGCACTGGCGAGCATGTTGCACGGAAGACGTTTTTCGAGCCCCAGCCAGTCGCCCCTGCTCGACCGCCTCATGCCCGCAATCAATGCGCTGCCGAAACGCCAGCGCGAATGGGCCTATATCGTCGGCGGCATGAGCGAGGGCATCGATCCTCGCCGCGCGAAGAGCCTCGACGTCGAACGCATTGCGCAGTGGCTTGCCGACCTTTATCCGCAAGTCCCCCGCCGCTGCGCGTTTATCGGGTCGTCGAACGGTGCGATGATCCATCTCGCGGCCGCGCTGCGCGCACCCTGGCTGCCGCAAACCTTTCTATGCCCGGTCCGCGCGCCGTTCAGCGATCCCGATGATGCCCAGCGGGGCTTCGACACGAGCCGGCGCATCACGGAAGCCCTGCTCGCCGCCGACGATCGCATTGCCGTTCATCATATGCACGATCCCAACCAGGACCGTCTGATGTTGCATGGCATGCGCTATTTCCGGCTCAAGTTTCGACGCCTGCCGCTCGCGTTTCGCGAGTTCCTGCTCGGCAATCTGGAACGCGGCGGGACCCTCTACGTGGTGAACTGCACGCGCGATTGGGCAGTCACCCGCACGAGCGAGCGTTCGGTGTTCCAGTTCGGCGCCACGGGTGGCGCGAGCGAAGACGAATATCTGCACGGCGGCGAGCGCGTGCGCGCGTTTCTCGCGCACTACGGCAGCGTGCGCACACGGTGGGACCCCCCGGCTCCCGACGCGCGTGCCCCGGAAGCCGAGTGGGGCTTCGACGCGGCTCTGCGCGACGATCTCGCCGAGCTGGCCGGGCCAATGCAATGGCGCATCGTCGAGATCCGGTTTGAGGAACCCGAAGCGCTGAGCTTCGCGACCGCGGCTGTTTATCGGCGCTGGTATCAGGAAAGCGTGATCGAGACGCGCCGCCTTCTCGTCGACTCTTTCATGCTGATGGATCCCCTCACGACGCTCGAGATTCACGCCATACCGTTCTGGCTGCTGTTCGGTGTCGAGCCCTCGGCCGACGCCCTGCAGCGCTTCCTCGACAGCACGCCCGCATTCGAGGACATCGACATGACGCTGTTCTCCCACGGCACGCAAAGCATCGGGCTCGCGCCGATCTCGCGCTGGCGAGCGCTGCTCGCCCACGCCGCTCACGAGGGGCGCTTCGCGGGCGTCGATAGCGAGCGCTACCCACGCGATTTCGCCACATTCGAGCGATACGGGCGGGCACTCGCGCAGTTGAAGCCGCGGCTCGGGCCGCCCTCGCCGCTCGAACCCGCGCACTTCGAAGCCTTGCTCGCCGAATTTGGCGAACCTTTCGGTGTGCAGTGCGAAACGACCACGCGCCCCGTGAGCGCCGAAATGTGACCTGGGGCGCAGGACCACGTCCACGCCACGAGTGTCATCTATTGGCTCGCGCTACCAGGCGTCGCCGCCTTTCTTTCGGCGTTCTGAATATCGTTCGGATAATTTGGATCGTTTCCCGCAGCCGGGTTATATCCATTTTCTTCGAGCTTCTTCAGTTCCGCGTTTCTTTGCGCTCGCGCCTGCTTGCGTGCTTCCTTGCGTTGCGCCTTCGATGTGCTCCCATTCGCTGACGCGTCAGGCGCGCTCGTCTGCGCGGCAGCTATGCCGGGCGCTAACGCGATCGAAAGCACCGTCACTGCCGTGACTAGCATGGAATGCGGCTTTGCCATCTCACTCTCCCTGATAAAGATACTCGATTGGCGGACGTCCGCGAGGGCGCAACCATCGCACCGGCCGCCTCGATTACGCCTGCAAAGGCGTTCTGCGTGACCACGCCCATGGCCCGCGATCAGCGCGCGGCGCACGCGAATTTCAGGACGTCTTCTGCGTCGTTCCCGGTGGTATGGGATTCTTTTCCTGGGTGGACGGCAACTCGTTCTCAGACGCTTCGTGCTTGCTCTTCTCGCTCTCGTCGCGCTTCTCCTGTCTCGTGCGTGCAGGCGGCGCAGTGTCGCGCCGCCCGGCTTCAGGCGATTGCGCGGGGCGCGTACCGGATTCATCTTTCATTGTCGACCTCCTTTCAGTATGGTCGTCGTCCCGAACAGAAATTAGAGCGCTCTTCGGTCCGGTCGATCCAGTTCTCGTTCAGGCTCGCCGTGGCGACGTGGGTCAGGCTGTGTGCGCACCGGTTGTGCCTGGAGGCCGCTTCGCACCGTGGGGCGGGCGCCAGCGGCGTCGGAGCCCTCGCGCCCACCGCTGCCCCTTGACATCCCCGGCCGCCGGCTCATGGGAACGGTCAATGCGCCTGCAACGGGTGCACGCATTCGCGATGAGGCGAGACCTCGCGTGCGCCAGGCCAACTGCGCGCAGCTCGCGCGCTTCCCGAGGAGAGTCACGTGAAAGCTGTCGTCTACGAAGGTCCGCGTAAAGTCACCGTCAAAGCCATGCCGGACGCAAAGATAGAGCGCCCTACCGACGTGCTCGTCAAGATCACCAGCACCAATATCTGCGGCTCCGACCTCCATATGTACGAGGGACGCACCAGCATGGAAACCGGCCGCATCCTTGGCCACGAAAATCTGGGCGTGGTGATCGAGGTGGGTTCCGCCGTCGTGCGCGTGAAGGTGGGCGACCGCGTCTGCATGCCATTCAACATCGGCTGCGGGTTCTGCAAGAACTGCGAGCGCGGGCTCACCGGCTTTTGCCTGACGGCCAATCCGGGCATGGCGGGCGCGGCGTACGGCTTCGCCGACATGGGTCCGTACAGCGGCGGTCAGGCCGAACTGCTGCGCGTGCCGTTCGGCGACTTCAACTGCCTGCGCCTGCCGCCCGATGCCGAGGAAAAGGAGAACGACTACGTGCTCCTGTCCGACATCTTCCCGACCGGCTGGCATGCGACCGTGCTCGCGGGCGTGCAGCCCGGCGACAGTGTCGCCATTTATGGTGCGGGACCCGTCGGTCTCATGGCGGCGCTCTCGGCCCAGGTCCAGGGCGCAAGTAAAATCATGGTCGTCGATACCCACCCGGACCGTTTGCAACTGGCGGAAAAGCTCGGCGCGATTCCCGTCGACGACAGCGACGGCAACTCCGCCGAGCGCATCGTCGAAATGACCGGCGGAGAAGGCGCCGACCGTGGCTGCGAGTGCGTGGGGTATCAATGCACCTGCCACGGCCGCGAAGTGCCGAACCTGACGATGAACAATCTCGTGAAGGCTGTGCGGCCGACGGGCGGCATCGGCGTGGTGGGCGTATTCGTGCCGAAGGATCCGGGCGCACAGGACGAGTTGGCGAAGAAGGGGCAGTTGGCTTTCGACTTCGGCCAGTTGTGGATGAAGGGACAGCACATCGCTACGGGTCAGGCCAACGTGAAGGCGTATAACCGCAAGTTGCGCGATCTCATCGCGGCAGGCAAAGCGCGGCCCTCACAGATCATTTCGCATACCTTACCGATCGGGCAAGCGCCCGATGCTTACCAGCAGTTCGACGCGCGCAACGAGGGCTGGACCAAGGTCGTGCTCAAGCCCGCCGGCTGACCGGAGCCTCGCGGGGCGTGCGGCATATGTCTTGCGCTTCGCGCGGTACGCAGAAAACATGCAACGTCATTTCGAAGAGGTAAGGACCATGAACGAACATCGCCCCGCCCCGCCCATGCCCGATCAGCAGCAGGACCGCACGCCCGGGCGCACCGCACCTATGGACCCGCAACCCGATCACGGCGAAAAGAGTTATCGCGGGTCGGGACGGCTTGCCGGCAAGGTCGCCCTCGTCACGGGCGGCGACAGCGGCATCGGCCGCGCGGTATGCATCGCGTTTGCGCGCGAGGGCGCCGACGTGGCCATCGCGTACTACGACGAGCACGACGATGCGAAGGAAACGGCGCGCTGGGTGGAAGACGCCGGACGCCGCGCGCTCCTTCTGCCCGGCGACATCCGCGACCGTGCGTGGTGCCGCGAGCTCGTGAGCAAGACCGCGCGCGAGCTGGGCAAGCTCGACATACTCGTGAACAACGCCGCGTACCAGATGACGCACGAGTCGATCGAATCGATCAGCGACGAGGAATGGGATCGCACCTTCGATACCAATATCGGCGCCATGTTCCGCATTTCACGCGAGGCGGTCGCGCTCATGCAGCCGGGCGCTGCCATCATCAATACAGCGTCGATCAACGCGGACAAGCCCAAGCCCACACTGCTCGCCTATGCCGCCACGAAGGGCGCGATCCAGAACTTCACCGGCGGTCTCGCCCAACTCGTGGCCGGGCGCGGCATCCGTGTGAACTGCGTCGCGCCGGGGCCGATCTGGACACCGCTCATTCCGTCGACCATGCCGGCCGAAGACGTGCGCGACTTCGGCAAGGCGACGCCAATGGGGCGGCCAGGGCAACCTGCGGAGCTAGCCGGTGCGTATGTGCTGCTCGCGTCGCACGAGGGCAGCTACATCTCTGGCGCCACTGTTGCGGTGACGGGCGGCACGCCGCTCATCTAGACGGCGGGCCAGAGTCAGTGGCTGGCGCCGGCGCTTTCGTTACCGCCTTGCGTTGCCGCGACGATCGCGGCGAGCAGCGCCGGCACCGCAACTGGCTTGGTGAGCCGCGCGCCGAACAGTCTGCGTTCTTCGCCGGGGGAATCGGCGCGCGCAACCTGGCCCGTCATGGCGATGGCAGGAAGCGCTTTGCCTGCATAGTCGCCGCGCGCTTCCATGTCCCGTAGCGCTGCGACGATTTGCGTTCCGTCTTCGCCGTCTAGCTGCAAGTCGCACAGCAGTACATCTGGCCACCTGGCGCGCGGCGTCTCGCGCAACCCGGCGAGCCATCGCGCACCGCTGCTTTCGAGTTGCACGATCGCCCCATGCAATGTGAGCGCAGCTTCCAGCGCATCGCGCGTTTGCTCTTCGTCGTCGAGCACGGCTATGCGCAGTCCGGCGAGTTCGCCGCCGCGCTCCGGGGTGCGCTCGGGCAGCAGCGCATGCAGCGGCAGCGCCACGGCGTAGCGCACGCGGCGGCCTTCGGGATCTAGCGTGAGACTCGCGCCCGCCTTGCGCAGCAGCGCTTCGATACGCGCGAGGGCGCTGTCGTCGAGCGGTGCGGGCCGCGCGCCGCCCGCCACGCCGAGCAAAACCGTATTGGCGCTGCGCCGCGCGGCCAGTTGCACGCCGCGCGTTTCTCGCGTGGCCCCTGCCGAGGTAACAGAAGCCGCGATCGACGCCGCATTCTGCACTTCGTTCTCCACGAGCAGCGTGAGGGCCACCAGCAACGCGTCGCCGTTCGCGACAGTGGCATAGAGCCCGTCGTCGGGTTGCGTGACGAGCCGCGCCGCCGCTTCGCCCAGCGAATCACGAACACGCTCGGCCACCCGTGCAAGCAGGTTCGCCACGTTCACGGGCGTCGTCACGAGCCGCCGCTCAGCGTGCTCGAGATCGTCCTGCTGCCATTGCATCGCCCACATCTTCGCGTACACGCCCTGGCGGGCGAGCAGCGCGTCGTGCCGCCCCTGTTCGACGATTCGGCCGTGCTCCATCACGAGGATCAGATCCGCGTCGACGATCGTCGAAAGACGATGCGCGATCACGATCGTCGTGCGCCCGTGGGCGAGGCGCTGCAGCTCGTTCTGGATCGCTCGCTCCGAGCGCGTATCGAGCGCCGAGGTCGCTTCGTCGAACACCATGATGCGCGGGTTCTTGAGAATCGCGCGTGCGATTGCGATGCGCTGCCGCTCTCCGCCCGACAGGCGCACGCCGCGCTCGCCCACACGCGTTTCGTAGTGGTCGGGCAGACGCTCGATCAACTCGTCGAGCTGGGCCGCGCGCGCGGCGCGCACGACATCCGCCCGGGTGGCGTCGGGCTGGCCGTAGGCGATGTTGTACGCGATGGTCTCGTTGAACAGCACCGTGTCTTGCGGCACGATGCCGATCGCTTCGCGCAGGCTCGACTGCGTGGCGTGCGCAATATCGTGGCCGTCGATGGAGATGGTCCCGCGCTGAGGCTGATAGAAGCGGAACAGCAGCCGGATCAGCGTGGATTTGCCCGAGCCGCTGCCGCCCACCACGGCAACGGTGCGCCCTGGCTCGGCCAGGAACCCCACATCGTGCAGCACGGGCCGCCCCGCGTCGTAGCCGAAATCGACGTGCCGGAATGCCACCTCGCCTTCGCGCACGACCAGCGCGCGCGCTCCGGGCGTGTCCTCATCCTCGCCCGGCGTGCCGCGCGCACAGAGGATGGCGAAGAGCCGCTCGACATCGACGAACGCATCGTTGGCCTCGCGAAACACGAAGCCGAGTGTATTGAGCGGTGCGCACACCTGAATGATGTACGCGTTGATGAGGATGAGGTCGCCCACCGTCATCGCGCGAGTCAGCACGTTCTGCACGGCGATCACCATCACCGCCGCAATACCTGCCGCCACCACGCCGCTCTGGCCCACGTGCAGCACGGTCAGCGCGCGCTGATTCGCCGTGCGCGCGAGGACCCAGTCGTCGAGCACGGTGCGCAGCCGAGCGACCTCGTGCTGCTCCGTCGAAAAGTACTTCACCGTGTCGTGATTGAGCAGGCTGTCGACGAGCCGGCCGTCCGCCTGCGCCTCCAGCGAGTTCACCGCGCGCTGGAACGCGAGCCGGCGGCGGGTGTAAATCGCGGTCCATGTCCCATAGCACGCAAAGGTCCCGGCGATGGCGAGCACAAAGGCGTTGTCGTAGTGCGACGCGACGATCGCCACGACCACGGCGATTTCGAACATCGTTGGCAGCACTGAAAAGAGCGCGGTGCCAAGCAGGAAGCCCAGACCGTCCGCACCCTTCTGGACGTCCCGCACGATCGCACCCGTTTCACGCTGCGCATGAAAGCGCGCGCCCAGCCGGTGCAGCTGAGCGAACGTGCGTTCGCGCAGCGTGGCCACTGCGCGTTGCACGACGATGCTGAACGCCACATCGCGTGCCTCGCCGAGCGCGTCCGACAGGAAGCGCAGCAGCGCATAGACGATCGCGAGCAGCGCCGGCAGCGCCGCCAACGAGTGAATGTGGCCGAGATCGTCGATCAGATGCTTGAGTGCGATCGGCACCGAAATGGCACCGAGGCGCGCCAGAATCATCAATGACGCCGCCGCTGCGCTCGCGCTGCGGTGCCGCCACAGCGCCTCGCCGAGCGTGCGCAGGATGCGCGAGCGTACGGCGCGCCGGCTGGGCGTTGCTCCATTCATCGCGTGGCTGCCCCCAAAGTGATACTGAAGCGGATCGTTGCGCAATCGACGCTCCCGCGGCGCGCAGCCCGCCGACAACGCCCGGGGGCGTTGTCGAAACGTCTTGCCGCCTGGTGTAAAAGCGCGTCGCCTCTTTGGCAGATGCGTTTTGGTATTCGTCACGGCTGAGCGGCGCCGATGCGGAAGGTCCACAGATGCCCGTTTCGAGCAATACACGCGGGGTTCGCGCACCGCGCCGCCCCCAGTCCCTGTGCACGTCCAATCAACGGCACAGCAAATGCGCTTACGCCGTTGCACCGGGTGCAACATTCGAGCAGTTCTTTCCGCGCCCCCTTTGAACGCGACACACAGCTCGCCATCCACTTCTCGCGAGGACACGTCATGAAAATCGCACTCGTCAGTGAACACGCGTCGCCGCTCGCCGTGGCGGGCGGCGTCGATACCGGCGGACAGAACATCTACGTCGCGCATGTCGCGCGTCAACTCCAGCGCGCCGGACATCAGGTCGACGTCTTCACGCGGCGCGACCGCGCCTTGCTGCCGCCCGTTCTGGAGATGGACGGCGTACGCGTGATTCACGTCCCCGCCGGGCCGCCCATGCAGCTGCCCAAGGAACTACTGCTGCCCCACATGCCCCGGTTCGCCGAGTTTCTCGTGGACTTTTGCCGCGCCGAAAGGCGTCCCTACGACGTCATTCACGCCAACTTCTTCATGTCGGGCCTGGCGGCGCTCGCGGTCAAGGACGCGCTTCATGTGCCGCTCGTCATGACGTTCCATGCGCTCGGACGCGTGCGGCGCCTCCACCAGGGTGCGAACGACGGCTTTCCCGATGAGCGCTTCGCGATCGAAGACGAGCTCGTGCGACGCGCGGACCGTATCGTTGCCGAGTGTCCGGCCGATGAAGCCGATCTCGTCGAGCACTATCGCGCCGACCCCGCGCGGATTGCCGTCATTGCCTGCGGCTTCGATCCCGACGAGTTCTCGCCCGTGGACCGCCGGCAGGCGCGCCGCCGACTGGGCTGGCCCGCCGGCGAATTCTGCGTGCTGCAACTCGGCCGCCTCGTGGAGCGCAAGGGCATCGACAACGTCGTGCGCGGTGTGGCCGCGCTCGAGGCGCGCCACGGCGTGAAAGCCCGGCTCTACGTCGTGGGCGGCGACGCGCAAACGCCCAACGAAATCGCCACACCCGAGATCGCCCGCCTGCGCGGCATTGCGCACCGCTGCGGGATCGAGCCGCGCGTGACCTTCGTGGGCCGCCGCGAGCGCTCGCAGTTGCGCGACTTCTATAGCGCCGCCGACGTCTTCGTGACCACGCCGTGGTACGAGCCGTTCGGCATCACGCCCGTGGAGGCAATGGCGTGCGCCACGCCCGTAATCGGGGCGGATGTGGGTGGTATTCGCCATTCGGTGCGTCACGGCGAAACGGGCTGGCTCGTGCCGCCGCGCGACCCCCAGGCGCTCGCCGAGCGCCTGTTCGCCATTCATGGCGACCCCGCGCACGCCCGCGCGATGGGCGAAGCGGGACGCAAGCGAGCCCAGACGTACTTCACGTGGCGGCAGATCGGTCTCGAACTCGAAGACGTCTATGCGCAGCTTGCCGGAGTGCGCCTCGACACGCGCGAGGACGCGAGGGAAAGCACCCAGGGCCGCGTGCTGCGCGCCGTGGGTTGAGGAGCGAACCGTATGCTGAACCGAACCACCGGGCCCCGAGGGTTGCTCGCTACCCGCCCAGCGGTGTTCCTGGACAAGGACGGCACGCTGCTCGAAGACGTGCCGTACAACGTCGAGCCCTCGCGTATGCGTTTTGCCCCGGGCGCCGCGCAGGCGCTCACGCTGCTCGCGCGAACGCCACTACCGCTATTCGTGGTGAGCAACCAGCGCGGCGTTGCGCTGGGGCGCTTCGCGCACGCGGCGCTCGGCGACGTGGATGCGCAGTTGCGCCGCATGTTCGCCGGCTGCGGCGCCACGCTGCAGGCTGCGTACTGGTGCCCGCACGACCCGCTCGGCCATGTGGCGCCCTATGCGTGCAACTGCACCTGTCGCAAGCCTGCGCCCGGCATGCTGCTGCGCGCGAGCCGCGAGCATGGCATCGACCTCGCGCGCAGCTGGATGGTCGGGGACATCCTCGACGACGTGGAAGCGGGCAATCGCGCAGGTTGCCGCGCGATCCTCGCCGATTGCGGCAACGAGACCGAGTGGCAAAGCGCGCCGGCGCGCCTGCCCTACGCGATCGTCGCGGATCTGCGCGAGGCGGTGCAGGTGATCGTGGAGCGTTACGAGCACGAACGGCGCGTGCGGGCGGCAACGCGCCACGGTGCACAGGAGGAGGCGCTGCGATGAACGGAACCGCCTTTGCGATCGCGCCGCGCGATGCGCACGCGCGCTCGCCCCGCCGCCAGCCTGCAAGCGAGCCCTGGGGGGCCGAGGTCCAGCGCATTCTCTGCGTGCGCCTCGATCAACTAGGCGACGTGCTGATGACCACGCCCGCAATGCACGCGCTGCGCGAAAGCGCGCCGCGCCGTCATATCACGCTGCTGACTTCGGCCGCAGGCGCGGCCATGGCGCCCTGTCTGCCCGACGTGGACGACGTCATCGAATACGACGCGCCGTGGGCCAACGGCGCTCACGGATCGGCCAAAGGACACGCCGACGGCGCGGGCAACGAAGACGCCGTGCTCGCGCGCGTGCGCGCCGGACGCTTCGACGCCGCCGCGATCTTCACGGTCTACAGCCAGAATCCGCTGCCGGCCGCCACGCTGTGCTTCTTCGCGGGGATCGAGCGGCGTCTCGCGCATTGCCGCGAGAATCCTTACGCATTGCTGACTAACTGGCTGCCGGAGCGCGAGCCGCAGACGGATGTGCGCCACGAAGTCGAGCGGCAGCTCGCGCTCGTGCGCAGCGTGGGCGCCGATCTCGCCGACCCGGCCGATTCACGCATGCGCATGAGCGTGGACCCCGCCGCGCGCATCACGCTCGCGCAGAAGCTGCGCATGTATGGCGTCGATCCTGCCGAGCCTTGCATCGTCGTGCATGCGGGCGCGAGCGCGCCTTCCCGGCGGTATCCCCCGGCGCTCTTCGCCGAAGCGCTCGATCTGCTCGCGCCCACAGTGCGTTGCCCGTTCCTGCTCACCGGAAGCCTCGGGGAAAGCGCGTTGACGCGCGACGTGATGCGTTTCTCGCGTTCTCCGGGCAGCACGCGTCTGGTCGATCTCGCGGGAGCGCTCACGCTCGCCGAATTGATCGCATTGCTCGACCAGGCTTCACTGCTCATCGCCAACAACAGCGGGCCGGCGCATCTGGCCGCCGCGCTCGGCAAACCCGTGGTCGATCTCTACGCGCTCACGAATCCGCAGCACTCGCCGTGGATGACGCCGCACCGCCTGCTCTATCGCGACGTGGCGTGCCGATGGTGCTATCGCGGCGAGTGCCCCGAAGGCCACCACGCCTGCCTGCGCGGCGTGCCCCCGGGCGACGTCGCGCGAGCGGCGCGCGAACTGCTCGAGGAAGCCGGCGCGCTCGTGCCGCAGCCCGCCTGACCCCTGCAACCCACCGCCCGCAACGGGAGCCCGTTCATGTACACACTCGGAATCAATGCCGTTTATCACGACAGCGCCGCGGCGCTGGTCCATGACGGCGTGGTGATCGCCGCCGCCGAAGACGAGCGCTTCACGCACGTCAAGCACGCCAAGCGTCCCGTGCCGTTCTCGACATGGCAACTGCCGTTCGACGCCATCGACGCCTGCCTCAGGGAAGCCGGCATCACGCTAGCCGACGTCGATCACGTTGCCTACTCCTACGACCCGGCTCTCTTTCCGGATATGCCGACCCGGCCCGGCGCGACCATCGCGTTGCCGCTCGACCCCTCGCGCGCGCGCATGGAAGCCAACGCGTCGCCATGGGACCCGCTCTTTCTCAGCTATATCGTGAACGCGAAGGCGCAGTTGCTGGACGGCGCGCCGCATCATCTGCGCAAGCGCTTTGCGGGCGTGGACCGCGAAAACGGCTTCGTCTGGCATAACGTCGAGCACCACCTCGCTCACGAAGCGAGCGCGTTTCTCGCAAGCCCCTTCGACGCATGCGCCGTTCTGACCATGGACGGTCGCGGCGAAGGCGTCACCACGAGCCTCGGCGAATTTCGCGACGGCAAGTACAAGCGCATCACCCAGGTGGAGTTGCCGCATTCGCTCGGACTCCTCTACGAAGCCGTGACAGGCTGGCTCGGCTTCCTGCATTCTTCCGACGAGTACAAGGTCATGGCCCTCGCCTCGTTTGGCGAACCGGCCTATGCCGACCAGTTCCGCGAAATCGTGCAGTACAACGGCAATGGCCACTACACCGTCGCCGACCCGCGCCTCGTGGACCGCTTCGGCGTGCCGCGCGAACGCGGCGGCCCGCTGGAGCAGCGGCATTTCGATATCGCCGCCTCGCTGCAACTCGTGCTGGAAGAAACGGTGCTGGAGATGGCGCGCTGGCTCCATACGCGCACGGGACTGCCGAAGCTGTGCATGGCGGGCGGCATAGCGCTGAACTGCGTGATGAACTCGTATGTGCGAGATAACGGCCCGTTCGACGACATCTGGGTGCAGCCCGCCGCGGGCGACGCAGGCACCGCGCTCGGCGCGGCGCTCTGGACCGACTACCGCTTGCGCAGCGAAGCGGCGCAAGCCGCAGGCGAACGCGCGGAACGCCGCTGGCAGATGGACCACGCCTACCTCGGTCCGGCGTTCGACGACGAGACCATCGAGCAGTTCCTGCGCTGGTCGAAAACGCCCTACCGGCGGCTCGACAACATCGCCGAGGAAGCCGCGCAACTGCTCGCCGACGGCGATGTGATCGGCTGGTATCAGGGCCGCACGGAGTTCGGCCCGCGTGCGCTCGGCGCCCGTTCGATACTCGCTTCGCCCGTCGATCCCGGCATGCAGGCGAAGCTCAACGAGATCAAGGACCGCGAGGACTTTCGGCCGGTCGCGCCGGTCGTGCTGGAAGAGCGCGCCGCGCAATGGTTCGTGGGCGCGAGGCGCGCGCCGTTCATGCTGTTCATCTTCGACGTGCAGCCCGGGAAGGCCGAACGCATTCCCGCCGTGCGCCACGTGGACGGCACCGCGCGCATTCAGACCGTAAACCGCGACCAGCATCCGCTCTACTACGACCTGATCGCGGCGTTCGAACGGCGCACCGGCGTGCCGGTGCTCGTCAACACGTCGTTCAATACCCGCGGCGAGCCGATGGTCAACTCGCCGCGCGACGCGCTCGAATCGTTCTGGACCTCGCCGCTCGATGCGCTCGTGATCGGCCCCTTCCTCGTGCGCAAGAGCGAGGCACGCGCATGAGACCCGCCGACGTCGAGTTGCGCGAGCCGCGGCCCATCGGCGCGGAGGAGCCCCAGTTCGATGGCTATGCGGGCGCATTGCTCGAACACCTGCGCATTGCCGTGGTCGTGCCGACGTACCAGCGCGCGACGCTGCTCGGACAGTGCCTCACCGCACTGTGCGCGCAGGATCTCTCGCCTGACGACTATGAAATCGTCGTGTGCGACGACGGACCGGACGACGAGACGCGCGCGACGGTGGAACGCATGGCGGCGATGCAAGCCCCCCGCGGTCTGGCGATCCGTTACGTGCCAGTGCGCGCCACCCAAGGGCCGGCCGCGGCGCGCAATGCGGGCTGGCGCGCGGCGCGCGCGCCGCTCATCGCGTTCACCGACGACGACACGATTGCCGACCCCGGCTGGCTGCGCGCGGGGCTCGCCGCGCTCGCGCACGCGCAAGCCGCCGCGGGCCGCATCGTCGTACCGCTGGGCGTGGCACCGAGCGATTATGAGCGCGACGCAAGCGGCCTTGCGCACGCCGAATTCGCTACGGCCAATGCGTTCGTGCAGCGCGCGACGCTCTCGCAGATCGGCGGCTTCGACGAGCGCTTCACAGCGGCGTGGCGCGAGGATTCGGACCTGCAGTTCGCATTGCTGCAGGCGGGCGCGAGTGTAGTACGCGCCGACGATGCCGTGGTCGTGCACCCTGTGCGTCCCGCGCGCTGGGGTGTGAGTCTCGCGCAGCAGCGCAAGAGCCGCTTCGAGGCGCTGTTGTTCCGCAAGCATCCGGCGCTGTATCGCGAGCGCATCGGGGCGGGGCCGCCGCTCCTTTACTACGCGGTGCTGATCAGCGTACTCGTGCTGCTAGCTTCTCTCGCCTGGGGTCAGCCGAGGGTCGCCCTGGCTGCGTTCGCCGCATGGATCGCCTGCACCGCTGCGTTCTGCGTACGCCGCTTGCGCGGGACGCGTCGCGACGCGCTCCATGTAGCCGAAATGATCTGGACGTCGCTGTGGATTCCGTTTCTTTCGATTTTCTGGCGGCTCCAGGGAGCCGCCAGTTACCGCGTGTGGTTCCTCTAACGGATGTGCCCATGCCGACTCTGCTCGACGCCCTCGCCCCCCGCCGCATCGTGATCTTCCGCGCGCTGCAGCTCGGCGACATGCTCTGCAGCGTGCCCGCGTTGCGCGCGTTGCGTGCAGCCTGCCCCCGCGCGCACATCGCCCTCGTCGGTCTGCCGTGGTCAGCCGATTTCGTGGCGCGCTACCCCACGCTGGTCGATGAGCACATTGTCTTTCCCGGCGCGCGCGGCTTTCCCGAACAGGCCGAGGACGAGCGCGGCCTGCCTGCGTTTCTCGACGCGATGCGCATGCGCCGCTTCGATCTCGCGATCCAGCTCCATGGCAGCGGAGGCGTGGCAAACGTGCTGGTCGACGAGTTCGGCGCGCGCGCGCTCGGAGGCTTTAGCCAGCCCGGCGAAGCGCCGCCGCCCGGCTGCTACGTGCCGTGGCCCGATGCGCTGCCCGAGCCGCAGCGCTACCTCGCGCTGATGCACGCGCTGGGCGCGCGAGGCCATGCGCTGCGCGACGACACCCTCTGGTTTCCGCTCTACGACGCGGACTACGCTGCGTGCGACGACCTCGTCGAGCGCTTTGGACTCGAAGCCGGGCGGCTCGTGCTCGTGCATCCGGGTGCGCAGCTGCCCTCGCGGCGCTGGCCGGCCCA
This sequence comes from Paraburkholderia nodosa, assembly GCF_001718195.1. Lineage (GTDB taxonomy): Bacteria > Pseudomonadota > Gammaproteobacteria > Burkholderiales > Burkholderiaceae > Paraburkholderia > Paraburkholderia nodosa_A. The sequence goes on along the minus strand of NZ_MCNV01000004.1, from coordinate 135,039 downwards.
GCGCTTTGCCGCCGTTGCCGACGCGCTCGCCTTCGACGGCTGGCAGATCGCCGTGACCGGCACCGCAGGCGAACGCGAGTTGACCGCGAGCGTACTGGGCGGCATGACGCAGACGGCTCATCATCTCGCGGGCGAAACCACGCTCGGTGCGCTGGCGGCGCTCGTGCGCCAGGCCCGGCTCGTGCTCTGCAACGACACAGGCATTTCGCATGTGGCGGCCGCCATGCGCACGCCGAGCGTGGTCGTCGCCTCAGGCAGCGACACGCGGCGCTGGGCGCCGCTCGACCGCGTCCGGCACCGCGTGCTCGCCGACTGGCCCGCTTGCCGCCCCTGCTCGTTCCACGCCTGCCCGTATGGCCACCCTTGCGCGCTCAACGTGAGCGCGGAGCAGGTCGCGGCCGTTGCGCAAGCGCACTTGCTCGATACCCACCGCATGCCCGGCTTCGCAGCCCGGGGAAGCGTTGCCCCCATGCCGATGAGGAGGACCCCGCCATGCTGATGCGAAACACGCGGCCCTTGCGTGTGCTCACCTGGCACGTACACGGCAACTATCTTTATTACCTTACGCAGGCGCCGCACGACTTCCATGTCGTGACCAAACCGGGGCGCCCGTCGGGCTACGCGGGCCGCGCGGGTGTGCTTCCCTGGGGCGCGAACGTCCATGAGGTCGTGGCCGAGGACGTCGCCTCGAATGAGTTCGACGTAGTCGTGTACCAGCAGCGCAGCCATTGGGAGCATGACCGGTTCGATCTGCTGAGCGACGCGCAGCGCCGCTTGCCGCGCGTGTATATCGAGCACGACCCGCCGCAGGAGGCGCCGTTTGCGCAGCGGCACTGGGTAGACGACGGCGGCGCGTTGCTCGTGCACGTCACGCCGTTCAACGCGCTCATGTGGGACAGCGGCGCGACGCCCACGCGCGTGATCGAGCATGGCGTGCTCGTGCCTGAAGGCGCGCGCTACACGGGCACGACGCCGCGCGGCATCGTCGTCGTCAATCATCTGCGCGAACGGGGGCGGCGGCTCGGCGCGGACGTGTTCGCGCAGGTTCGTCACAAGGTGCCGCTCGATCTCGTGGGCATGGAGGCGCAAAGCCTCGGCGGCATCGGCGAGATTTCGAATGTCGAGCTCGCGCAGTTCGTGTCGCGCTACCGCTTCTTCTTCAATCCGATCCGCTGGACGAGCCTCGGTCTGGCCATTGTCGAGGCGATGATGGTCGGACTGCCCATTGTCGGGCTCGCCACGACGGAACTCGCAAGCGTGATACGCGACGGCGAGAACGGCTTCGTCGATACGCGCATCGATCGCCTGGTCGACTGCATGCGCACGCTCATCCGGGAACCTGCACTCGCACGGCGCCTCGGCGAAGGCGCGCGGCGCGGCGCGCTCGAACGCTTTTCCATCGATCGCTTCGCGCACGACTGGGATCTCGCGTTGCGAGAAGTGACCGCATAAACGTGTGGCTTGCAGCGCTTTTCAAAGGACGGCAAACGTGAAAGAACTCATCCGCAAACGCATTCTCGTCACCGGCGGCGCAGGCTTTCTCGGCTCGCATTTGTGCGAGCGGCTAGTGGCGCTGGGCCACGACGTGCTGTGCGTCGATAACTTCTATACCGGCTCCAAGCGCAACGTGGCGCATCTGCTCGACAACGCCAACTTTGAACTGATGCGCCACGACGTCACCTTTCCGCTCTACGTGGAAGTGGACGAGATCTACAACCTCGCCTGCCCCGCCTCGCCGGTGCACTACCAGCACGATCCGGTGCAAACGACCAAGACGAGCGTGCACGGCGCGATCAACATGCTCGGGCTCGCCAAGCGCGTGCGGGCGAAACTGCTGCAGGCCTCCACCAGCGAAGTCTACGGCGACGCGCGCCGCCATCCGCAAACCGAGGACTACTGGGGCCACGTGAATCCCATTGGCCCGCGCTCGTGCTACGACGAAGGCAAGCGCTGCGCCGAAACGCTGTGCATGGACTACATGCGCCAGCATGGCCTCGACATTCGCATTGCGCGGATCTTCAATACGTACGGACCGCGCATGCATCCCCGCGACGGCCGCGTCATCTCGAACTTCGTCATGCAGGCGCTGGGCGGCGAGCCGCTGACCGTCTATGGCGACGGATCGCAAACGCGCTGTTTCTGCTACGTGGACGATCTGATCGACGCCCTCGTACTGCTGATGAGTCGCGCAACGCCCCCGGACGGCCCCGTGAATATCGGCAACCCGCAGGAAATCTCGATGCTCGACACGGCCCGCCGCGTGATCGCCGCCGCGCAGTCGAGCTCGGAAATCGCCTTTGCGCCGCTGCCCGTGGACGATCCGTGCCGCCGTTGCCCTTCCATCGAACGCGCGCGCGCGCTGCTCGGCTGGTCGCCGCACACATCGTTCGATGCCGGCTTGAGCGCGACCATCGCGTATTTCCAGCGCGAGATCGCAAGCGCTGATCCAGGAGGCTTGCTCGCGAGCACCGCCGCGGCAGCGGCGAAGACAAACCGTGTGGAGACGCAGGTATGCAAGGTCTCTTCTTCCTGAACCGCCGCATCAGCGTGGTCGTGCTCACGCACAACCGGCGCGCCGAAGTCATGCGCACGGTCGCCTCGCTGTTGCGTCTGCCGGAGCGGCCCGAAGTCATCGTGGTGGATAACGGCTCGACCGACGGCACGCCAAACCTGCTCGCGCAGACGTATCCGGGTTTGCGCGTGCTGCGCTGCGAAGCTAACCTCGGCGCAGCCGCGCGCAATGCGGGCGCCGCCCGCGTGACGACGGACTATGTGGCGTTCAGTGACGACGACACCGACTGGCAGCCGGGGTCGCTTACGCGCGCTGTCGAATTGCTGGACCGCCATGCGCGCATTGGCGTGCTCACGGCATCCGTGCACGTGGGTGAGGAAGACACACTCGATCCAGCCTGCGCATTGATGGCCGCGAGCCCATTGGCGCATGCGGCTCATCCTCTGCCGAATCTGGTCGGCTTCATGGCAGGTGCATGCGTGTTCCGCACCGCGCTCTTCAACGCGCTGGGCGGTTATGAACCGCGTCTTTTCATCGGCGGCGAGGAAGCATTGCTTTCGCTCGATGTCTTGCAAGGCGGCCACGATATTGCTTATGCGAGCGAACTCGAAGTGCACCATCGGCCTTCGCTCGCGCGTGACAGCGCGCTGCGCCGCCGAATGCTGGCGCGCAATGCCGCGCTCGTTGCGTGGCTGCGTCTGCCCTGTGGCGAAGCGCTGACGGCGACGTGGCGGGCACTCGGCGGCGCGTGCCGTGCGGGACGGCCAGGCGAGGATCTTCGTGAGCTTTGGCGGGGCATAGGCTGGGCCCTGCGCCGCCGACGGCCCGTTGCTGCGCGCGTGCTGCGCATGCGCGCGGCCGTGCGGGAGGCAGAAAAAAACCGTGGCGATCGCGCGCCGCGGGGGGCCGTCGAGCACGCGGACACGTCGGCTTCAGATTGGTAGTGGAGGCGCTGTGCCTACGTGGGCAATGCAGGCCGCTCCACCTGCCAGTAACGCTCGGGCCGCTCCACATCCGGCGGAAACGGCCCAAATGCACGCATCTGGCTCGGATACGCCCCTACTGCGCGCCGCTTGATCGCCGCGAGCCGCCGAGCCGGATACCGGCCGAACGCCTGCGCGCGCATCGGGCTCACCCGCAAGCGCTCTGCTTCGAGGCGCTGGAAGCCTGCATCGAGCACACCGGGCATTGCGCGGTAAATCGCGTCCTCATAGGCGATATATCGTTTAATGCGCTCCGTTTGCAGCAGCGAACGGCACGCGGCGCCCACGAGTTGATGATCGGAATGCCACAGGCCGAACGGGCACACGGGCAGCCAGGCGCCGAAACGCGCGAACTGCTCGGCCAACGCGTGCGCAACGTCCGCGACGTCGGGCGTCGCGCCGTACTGTCCATCCAGAAAATCCAGCCACAACGGCGTCGCGCCACACAGCGCAAGCGCGCGCTCGTCCTCCCGCTTGCGCGCGCGCACGGCTTCGTGCGCATCGGCAAAGCCGCTGGCTTCATCCCATTGCGTATGCATCGGCGTGGCGGGTTCGCCCGCGAACACCGTGCAAACGATCGAACCAGGGCACCTTGCGATGAGACCTGCGCAGCCGAGCACCGCGTCGTCCAGATGTGGCGAAACCACAATCAGCCGCGGCGCGCCGTCGCTCATGTCGTGAGGCAGAGCAATCGACATCGTTTCTCCTTTTGGGCTCCAGACGCCCAATGGCATGCACGTGATATGGCGCGGTGGTGCCCCGGATCGTATCGCTTGCAGCGCTTGCACGTAGCTTCTACAACTGCATATGGCTGTGCAATGCCGATCAGATTCATTTCGCACGCGGCGGCTCGATACCTTCGTCGGCGCGATGCAGCTTGCCCGCGCGGAGCGCGACCACCGCTTTTCCCACCGCGCGCGCCACGTTGGCCACCTCCTGCTGGAAGCGCACGTCGGCGTCGAGTGCGTCATGTGAGCTCGCGTAGGGTTCGTAGTAGCCCACCATGCGATCGATGCGCGCCGACGCGCCCGCGTCGACCCATCCCATCCAGTCGAGCCAGTCGGCAAGCGCGCGGCGCGTGTCCTCGATGCCTGCCACATCGCCATGCACGATCGCGCCGTACGCTCGTCCCGCAAGATGCCTGGGATAATGCCAGCCCGCCAGTTCAAGCGCTTTCGCTTCGTCCGGATGCTTGCCGTGAGTCGAGGAAGGATCGGGATTGCCGCCGTCCGCGCATACGAGCCGGTCCATCATCAGCTTGAGCGGGCTACTCACCTGATACCAGTACACCGGCGTCACGAAAATCGCGCCGTGGCAGGCCGCGAAGCGCTCGTAAATCTCCGCCATCCAGTCGTTGACCTGACCGAGCGAATGGTTCGGATAGCAGCTGCACGGCCAGTGGCATAGCGGCATTGCCGTGGAAACACAGCCCTTGCACGGATAAATGTGAAGGTCGGGTTCGGCAGCGAGGCGCGAGAGGTCGAGCATGTCGGCTTCGATGCCGGCCTGCGTCAGTTCATGCTCGCAGAGCTGCGCGAGCCGAAAACTCTTCGACATCTCTCCCGGGCACGTATAGTCATTGCGCGACGACGCATTCACCACGATCACGCGGGAGCGCGTGCCGCTCTCCCGCTGGCGCCGCTGCGCGGCTTCAAGGCGCTGGTGCGTGAGGCGCCATTCGGTGGAGAGGTCATAGTCGGGGTCGGCGTAACCCTCTCCCGCCTTCGCGGTCAGCGGCGCCTTGCGTCCTTCGCTATAGGCATCCCAGGCAATCGTTTCGAGGCGCGCGAGTGCGGCGTCTTCGGCACGAAACGCGGGATCGTGATAGCGGGCCATAAAACGCGCCCGAAACGCTTCGCGCGACAGACCTTGCATCATCTGTCCTTTTCGCACCCGCGGCGTGCGTACTTCCGCCGGCTTCTGTTTCATGATGGATCCCTTGTCGATACGGCTTGTCGAACGCCTCTCCCGCGCAATTGGCGTTCCGGCTCGGCCCGTTGCCATGGCGCGCCGACGCGGGCGCGCGGGTTGCGGAACGGTGTTTGCGTGCACACCTGGGCGCCGCCGCTGTGCCGCGACCGCCGGCGCGGTCCTCGGGTCCGGCGAAGACTGGCGGCAGCGCTAAAACCCGCGATCGCAAGGATAACGATGGACCGTCCCCCCACATCGCTCGCCAGCTATTTCGACAGCAAGTTCGCCGCGAACCCCGATCCATGGCACTACCGCGACAGCTGGTACGAGGCGCGCAAGCGCGCGCTGCTGCTCGCGTCGCTGCCGCGCGAGCGTTATCGCATGGCCTTCGAGCCGGCTTGCGCAATCGGAGCCTTGTCCGCCGACCTGGCGCGGCGTTGCGAGCATCTGGTCTGCGCGGACTTCTCGCCTCGCGCCGTCGCGGCGGCACAAGAGCGCCTTGCCGCGTTCGCGAACGTGGACGTGCACGCGCTCGCCATGCCGCGCGACTGGCCCGCCGGACAGTTCGACTTGATCGTGATGAGCGAATTCGCGTACTACCTGAACGCAAGCGACTGCACTTCGCTCGCCACGCTAGCCGCCTCCTCGCTCGCCGCCGATGGCACGCTGGCATGCTGCCACTGGCGTCACGGCGGCGAGACGTGGATGCTGCAAAGCGCCCAGGTGCATGGCATCTTCGCGCAGGCGGCGGCAAACGCCGCGCTGCATGCCGTCGTTCAGATCGAAGACACGGATTTCCTGCTCGATGTCTGGAGCCGCGATCGGCTCAGTGTCGCGCGCCGCGAACGCGCGTGAAGACACGCTGAGACTCAAGGCGCAACCGACTGCTCGCTATCGTCCACGCCGTCCGCCCACGCGGCGAGCGTGTCGCCGAAGCCGCCGCGCGTACGCGCGTCGCGCCGCCCGCTGGTCACCACGCGCGGCGCCGCGCTCCACGCGAGCGTGGCGCCTGTCGCGATCAGCAGATCGACCAGCGCGACGTCTTCGCTGCAGGCAAGCGGTGGAAAACCGCCAGCGCGCAAATACGCGTGCGCCGCGACGCCCAGGTTTGCGCCATGAATGTGGCGATGCCCGTCCGCGTCGCGGTAGCGCCGCTCCCAGGTCGCGCGGGCGCAAGGCGCCAGCGCGCTCCAGTCGTCCACGCTCACGGGCCCGCACACGGCGTCCGCGGCAAGCGCGAGCTGCGCGGCAAGCCAGTCGGGCGCCACGTGACTGTCCGCGTCGGTGAAGGCCAGCCAGCGCGCGCCGCAGGCGAGCAAGGCCTCAGCACCGGCAGCGCGGGCGACGCCAACGTTGCGCGCTTCTATGCATAGGGCCTCGAACCCGAAGTCCGAGACGATCTCAGCCGATGCGTCCGTGCAGGCGTCGAGCACCACGAGCGGCCGAACCGCTTCGCCTCGCAGCGAAGGATGCGTCGCGGCGCACCGCACCGAGGCAAGACACGCGGCGATCAGGCCCGCTTCGTTGTGCGCAGGAATAATGACCCCGATCATTCGAACTCCATGGTATTGGCGTGACATTGCGTCATGCCACCCGAAGTTCCATCGTGGCGTACGCAGCAAAGGCCAGACTGCATGCGCACGCATTTCGCGCTCGAGCGGCGCAGTCTCATCCCCTGCAGCGCACGCCGGATGCCTGCGCCGACCGCCCCTATACCGGCGCCTGCGCGGCCTTCGACACCCGGGGTCGCAATGTCGACGCGTACGTACCGTTCTCGTCCACTCCTTCGCCGATGCCTCAGTCGAACCTTTTGGCAGCGTTGCGCCGGCGCCGCTCGCGCCTTGGCGCGGCATTGGCGCACGCGTCTCGCGGCACATCGATTGCGCTTGGGGTCCCACAGAAGAGACCGGAGCACGCTATGGCTGGATGGATCAAGGCAATGGATGTGGCAGCAGTGCCCCCGACGGCCATGCGGCGCATCGAGCTGGAAGGGGTCGCCGTGCTGCTCGTGAACGCGGGCGATCGCATCCGCGCATTCAGCGCGGACTGCCCGCATGCGGGCGCGCCACTCGAACAGGGCGCGCTTTGCGCAGGCCGCATCGTGTGCCCATGGCACAAGGGCGTGTTCTCGATCGAAAGCGGCGCGTGTCTCGAACCGCCTGCGCTGGAGGGGCTGACGTCGTACCCGGTGCGTATCGAAGGGGACGCCGTCCTCGTCGAACTCACGCCACTGCGTGCCGCCGCGCCTCGCACGCCCTCCGCGCACGCCAGGTCCGCCCGTCGTTTCGCGGTGATCGGCGGCGGTGCGGCGGGCGCAGCGGCCGTCGCCACGCTGCTGGAAAGCGAATTCGCGGGCGAGGTGACGATATTCGCCGCCGAGCCGCAAGTGCCCTACGACCGTACCTGTCTCAGCAAATTCGTGCCCGCCGGCGAGATGACGCCCGACGAGGTCCCGCCGATCCTGCCCGAAAGCGTGGCCCACGACAAGCGCTTGCGCGTCGACCACAGAGCGGTCAAACACTGCGACGTCCAGACAAGACACGTCACACTAGCCGATGGCGACATGCATACCTTCGACGCCGTGCTCATCGCAAGCGGCTCGGTGGCAAAACGACCCGATATACCGGGCGCCGAACTTGGCAACCTGTTCACGCTGCGCAACCTGGCAGACGCCACAGCCATACTCCACGCGCTCGCGCCAACCGAGCGCGCCGTGGTGCTGGGTGACAGCTTCATCGGCCTGGAAACGGCCTCGGCATTGCGCAGACGCGGCGTCGAAGTCACCATCGTCTCCCCCGCAGGTGTGCCGCTGCAACGCGTGCTTGGCGAGCGTATCGGCGGGATGTTCCGCGACTGGCACGAATCCCACGGCGTGGTGTTTCGGCGCGCGAAGGCGCTGCGCTTCAGCGGCGCGCTCGAGGTCGAAGCGGTCGAACTCGACGACGGCAGCGCGCTGCGCGCGAAGGCCGTGATCGTCGGCATTGGCGTGCGACCGGCTACGCACTTTGTCAGCGGCGCCGAGATCGGCGAGGACGGCGGACTCGATGTGGATGCGACGATGCGGGTCTGCGGCGAAACCTACGCGGCGGGAGATATCGCGCGATTCACGCTCAGCAGCGCGTTGGAAACGCCGCAGCGCACACGCATCGAACATTGGCGCGTTGCACAGCAACAAGGGCGCATCGCGGCGCTCAACATGCTGGGCCAGACGGCAAGCTACGACGGCGTGCCGTTCTTCTGGACCCAGCACTACGACAAGCGCGTCGACTACCTGGGACATGCCGGACATTGGGACGATCTGGTGATTGCCGGCCGCGCCGGGGACGATCGCTTTGGAGTCCTCTACGCTGAGTCGGGCCGCCTTGTGGCCGCACTCGCCTGCGGCTACGATCGCGAGATGGCGCTCATGAGCGAGCGCATGCGCAGGCCCCTACCCGTCGACGCAGCGCGCGGAATTCTGGGCTTTTGATCAGGCGAGCTGCACATCGGCCATAAGCGCCGCGCCATCGTCTTTGCCGGACCCCGTTTCGTAACTTTCTCTGCGTGCCGGAAGAACAGAATGCGATGCGGACCCATGACTCGAGGCGCTGATTCTTTAACGCCTGGTAAGTCCGAACAGCAAGCTCGCCAAAAAGAGGATCACGAAAATGACGAACAGAATTTTGGCGATACTCGCCGCGCCTGCGGCGATCCCACCAAACCCGAAGACAGCTGCGATGATGGCTATCACGAAAAAAACGATCGCGTAGTAAAGCATTGCCCGCTCCTTGAAGTATGCCAACGAGAGCGCACCCTCTGTGCCTGGGCGCGCACCGCGAGGAACTGGCTGTCAAACGGAGTGTTTGCGTGAAATGGGATTGCGCGGCATGCGGGATGCTGTTCAGTGATCGCCTCTAACCACCCTGGAGCACGAAATGACTACCTCTGATCCCCTCTCGCCCAACGCTGGCGCCAAGATCACCGGAGGCGGTATCGGCGATGGGCCGGGCCCTGAAGTCATGGCCGCCGCCACGCTCGACGGCAACAAGGTTTATTCGTCCGACGGCGAACACGTGGGCAAGATCTCCGACATCATGCTTGATGTGCGAAGCGCCCGCGTTGCTTACGCCGTGCTGTCCGAAGGCGGATTTCTCGGTATGGGAACCACCCTTCACGCGATCCCGTGGAGCGCGCTGACGCTGGACACTGCCGAAAAATGTTTCCGCGTCGACCAGACGGCCCAGCGCATCAAGGACGACCCCGGCTTCGACAAGGATCACTGGCCTTCGATGGCCGACGTTTCGTGGGGTACGCAATTGCATGACTACTACAACCGACGCCCGTACTGGAGCGCGAGCGGATCGCCTGTCGCGCGCAGTGGATCGGAGGACCCACTGCTCTGAGAGCCAGCGGCGGAGGTTTGGCAGTCATGCCTCCCTACGGCTATGAATGTCCGCGCTGTGGCCTCTTCGAGGCCCGGCGCGCGATCGCCCAGCGAGACCACGAACGCGCTTGCACGGCTTCATGAGAACGCTATGCAGCGACGGCAGCGCCGGGCGGCTGCATGCCATTCTCCCAATGATGGTCTGACTATTCGCGATGAGCCATCCTGTTAACCATACCCAACCTCACTATCTCCACGGTTCGCATCGCGATGCATGCTCTATTGTGGCCGGAGCCCCATATTTTCTTTTAATTCGTTTCCCATCGAATTCAGAATTAATATTTGTGCTCCGGGCCTGAAGGCTTGGCTTCGAATTCGCAAGGTCCGGAAAAGCTTCCGGAATAAATGCCAATTTCTCACGACTGATCGTCTGAAGGCGTGGCGCCCCTATGTCCTTCCTTATGTATCTCACGTGAAATCTCCATGCTGAAGCCCGACGACGCGCTCGCATTCGGTACTGCGGTGGCCGAGCTGAAAAGAGCGACGCAGGACCTGGAACGCCTTGAGCACGATCCAGCGACGTCCCCCGCTGGGCTTGCGAGGGCGCAGGATCGCTATTATCTGTCTCGACTGGAGTGGCTGCGCAGCGAGTGCCAGCTGCGCAGGTCAGCCGCCCATGGCGTACCGAAACCAGCGCCGGTATCCGGACCGATTGTGATTGTTGGGCACGACAAGTGGGTCCGGGATTCGTTAGCCGTTTTGCTCGACGTGAAGGGTTACGGGCGGGGTTACGGGCGCTCGAAGGCGCGTGCCTTCGATACCTGGCACGAAGTCTGGCTCGAACCATCGCAACTGATCGTCGTCGATGTCTCGCTGTTTTCTCGCGGCGCCTCCACGTTGCTGATAGAGGGCTTTGATACCTGCATCGAAAGACCACCTATCATCGCACTGGTGTGGCCGCAGGACGCGCCGGCTTTCACCGGCAAGGTCGACGAGATCATCCACAAACCACTGGCGCTCAATGAGCTGCTAAACGCGATCGACAGGATCGGCGACTGCCATGTCGAGCGCATCACAGACGACCACTGACCGCGTGCCGATCATGCTCCCGTACGGGCCGACTCAATGAGATCGCGCAACTGCTCTGCCGAAAACGGTTTGCGCACGGAGGCGAACTCAAAGCCCACATCGTGGGCGGGCGGCGCCTCGGTGCCCGAAGCAAAGATGACTTTCAGTGTCGGCACCCGCTGAAGTGCAATCCGGGCGAGTTCGATGCCCGACCCGTCGGGCAGCGCGATATCAGTGACAAGGATCTGCACACTTTCACTCACCTCGCGCAGGGCGCACTCCAGATTGCCGGCCTCCCGGACTGCGTAGCCCATCTGCGACAGTAGTTCGCTCACTGCTTCGCGGGAAGCAGCGTCATCGTCGACTACAAGTATGGAAACTTGCGGCGCGCCCGCGTTGGGTGCACTTCGCGCAGCGGGACGAACCGAACCGGGCCGATGTGCCAGCATGCGCCGTATTTTCCTTGCCAGCTGTTCACGGCTGTACGGCTTGCTGAGCAGATGCACCCCCGGGTCAAGCCGTCCTCCATGGACGATGGCGTTCTGTGTGTAGCCCGAAGTAAAGAGCACCTTCAGGCCCGACAAGACACGCACCGCCATTTTTGCCATTTCGGTGCTGCGCATCGGCCCCGGCATCACCACGTCGGAAAACAGCAGATCAATCCTGGCGCCGCTCCGGATGATCACCATCGCGCCTTGTGCGTCATCCGCCTTCAGCACGACGTAACCAAGTTCGGTGAGCATCTCGATCACGGTGGACTGAACACGCTTGTCGTCTTCGACCACGAGAATGGTTTCTGAGCCGCCCGGAACTCGTGGCATCGGTAAAGGCTCCGGCTCGACAACCTCTTCCGTCGATCGCGGCAGGTAGATCTTGACCGTGGTCCCGTGTTCGACTTCGCTGTAGATCCGCATGTGGCCTCTACTCTGCTTGACGAAGCCGTAGGCCATGCTCAATCCCAGTCCCGTCCCTTCCCCTTCGGCCTTGGTGCTGAAATACGGTTCGAACGCATGCTCCATCACTTCCGGCGGCATGCCCGTGCCTGTGTCCGTAATCGCAAGCAGCACATACTGCCCCTCGGCGACATCGTCAGGAAGCGCGTGATAGTGGCTGTCGAGCGTTGTGTTCGACAACTCAAGCGTCAGCCGACCGCCCCGGGGCATCGCGTCGCGGCTGTTGATGGCGAGATTCAGCACGACATTCTCCAGGTGATTGGGGTCGACGAGCGTGTTCCAGAGACCACCCGAGACCACCGTTTCCACCTGAATCATTTCGCCGAGCGCCCGACGCAGCATGTCGTTCATATTCCTGAGCATGACCGCAAGGTTGACCACTGCGGGCTGCAATGCTTGCCGCCGACCGAAGGCGAGCAGTTGTGAAGCGAGGGTTGCGCCTTGCTCGGTCGCCTCGATTGCCTTTTCGAGGCGCTCGCGGGACCAGGAATCGCGGTGGCGGCGCTCCAGCAGCTCGAGATTGCCACGCAGCACCTGAAGGACGTTGTTGAAGTCGTGCGCGACTCCGCCGGTCAGCTTGCCGATGGCTTCCATTTTCTGCGACTGCAGCAATGCGGCCCGCGCCTTCTCCAGCTGTTCCTGGGCAACCTTGCGCTCGGTCACGTCGCGCGTGATCTTGGCGAAGCCAACGAGTTCGCCGTGCTCATCCCGAATCGCATCAATGATGGCGTTGGCCCAGAAACGACTTCCGTCTTTCCTGACGCGCCATCCTTCCGCTTCGAAGCGGCCCTCACGCGCAGCGATCTCCAGACCGCGTTCGGGTAGCCCCTTCGCAGCGTCTTCGGGCGTATAGAACCACCGCAGGTGAGTCCCGACGATTTCGTCCGCCTCGTAGCCCTTGATTCTGGCAGCGCCGACGTTCCAGTTCGTGACAATGCCCTCTGGCGAGAGCATGAAGAGCGCGTAGTCGGTAACGCCCTGGACGAGCAGCCTGAAATTGCGCTCGCTTTCGAGCACTGCTTCGTGGGCAAGCCGCTTGTCCGTGACATCCCGGACGATGTTTGCGAACCCGCTCAAATTTCCGTCCGGTGCCGAAAGCGGTATAACCAGGACGTTCGCCCAAAAACGTGAGCCGTCCTTGCGCAAGCGCCACGCCTCGGCCTCGCAGTGCCCGTGCTCACGGGCAGACTGCAGCATCGCCTCCGGCACGCCGGCTTGCCTGTCCTCGGCGGCGTGGAAAACGGAGAAGTGCTTGCCGATTATCTCCGCGGCATCGTAACCGCTGATGCGCGCCGCGCCTGGGTTCCAGGTGGCGACGATTCCCGCATCCGTCAGACGGAAGATCCCGTACTCGGAGACGCGAGCGATCAGCGCCATTTCCCAGGCCATCGCTGGGTCGGTGGATGGAGACTGGGACATGCGCTGCTCCATTATCGCGACTCGCTGCGCGACTCCCGGCGCTTCCCGCAAACCGCGGCGTCGAAAACGGCGTCAACAATGACTTTCAGCATTGGCCCTCCCGATGGAATCCTGAACAGCACACCCCAGAGTGGACGTAGAGAGCAATTTCTGAGCCTTGGGTGAATTCGTCCCGAGCCCGACATTGGAACAAGCCGTATTTCCGTGAACGAGTCCATCCGCGGCGGGCATACGGACAGTGGCGATATCCTTCACACAAATAATCTGCCAGTTTGGAGGGATGCCTCGGCGCCTGTTATGTCGCTTTCCCACGCATTTGGCTGAGATAGCTCACCTATCGCGCCCCTGCCGAGATGTGTGCGACGACCGGCAGATGATCCGAGGCCACCGGTGCCTCGCCGTGGCTCCAGGCCTGCACGCTCGCCAGGCGCGACGCTGGATGCATCCACACGCGATCGAGCGCGAGCATGGGCCAGCGCGAGGGAAATGTGGCTGGAGCCGGCGCTGCCCGGAAATGCCCGGCCAGCATGCGCAATGCGCGGCCCCATAGCAACCACTCGTTGATGTCGCCCGCAAGTATGACGGGAAGCCCCGGCCGGTCGAATGCTGTCAGCAACTGGGCAATCTGTGCGCGCCGCTCACGCGGCCGCAAACCGAGATGCGTCGCGACCACACGCAGCGCCTCGCCGTTGCACAGGAGGTCGACGTCGAGTGCGCCGCGTGGCTCGCGCCCGCCAAAGGAGAGGTCGAGCGTGCGCGCCTCGGTCACAGGCCACCGTGTGAGCACCGCGTTGCCAAACCGGCGCTGAGGCGTATCAAGCGTCGGGCCCGCTACGGCCCGGCGGTTCGTGGCGCGGGCGAGTCCCGCCAAAACATCGGCGCTCGCCGCAGCCGCGCCGCCGAGTGGCACTTCCTGCAGCGCAACGATGTCGGCATCGATTTCGATAAGCACGCGCGCAATGCGCTCCGGTGCGCGCGCGCCGTCCGTTCCCACTGCGCCGTGAATGTTCCAGGTGACAAGCGTCAGCTCGCCGCCCCGCCCGCCTTGCACCTCCTTCACGAGACCGGCTGTCACTTCGGGCCGCCTTTCGCCGCAGCGTTTCCTTGCGATGCACGCGCTCCGAAAAAGCGCTGCAGCGCTGCGGACAGTGCCACCAGCACGGCACCGATTGCCACAAGCAATGCCACCGACCCGACTCCCGGATGGTGCACAGCGGCGGCAAGCTGTTGCGCGAAGGTGGCACCGAGGATAATGCCAGGCCCCATGCCAATGAGCGTGCCCAGCAGATAGTCGCGCAGTCCGATGTGCGAAGCGCCCGCCGCCAGATTGACGAGCACGAAAGGGGCCAACGGGAGAATGCGCAGCACGACCACCGCGGCCACGCCTTGTTTGCCAAGCCGCGCCGAAAGCAGGTTCAGGCACGAACCGGCGTGCCGCCGCACCGCGTCGCGGCCAGCCCATCGGCCGATCGAATAGGTGATCAGTGCGGCGAGCAGCGATCCAGCCAACGCATAGAGACTACCCGCGAACGCGCCGAACAGCACCCCCGCGCAGACGATCAGAACCGTGACAGGCACCGAAGCGACTGCCGCAAGTGCATAAGCGCCCACCACGAGCACGGGCCCGAAGCGCGCGGCCGCGAGCGCCCGGGCCGCGTTGCCGATACTGGCGAGGTTCGCATAGCGAGCGAGCCCTGTGTAGTGCCATGCCAGCGTCATCAAAACGGCAAAGAGCGCGCCCAGGCCGAGCAGCATGAGCCGTCCGGTAATCGAGCGTCCCCCGCGGCCGGGCACGAACTCGCGCACGACTTCGTCCGGCACGGCAGGTTGCTCCGGATCGACTACGGCGCTTTCGGGAACCCATTGGTCGAGCATCGCACTCACCTTCGGCTCGAGCACGTGCAGACCGCGCGCGCCGCCTGCAAAAGCACCGATCACGCGGTGGATGTCGCCCTCGAATCGCACGAAAGCGGCGTCGACCTGCGCGCGATCCACGCCCAGATGCTCCGCAAGCAGCGCATTGCGTATCGCCGCGATCGCGGCGCGCACACGTTGGTCGCCGGCGGCTTCCAGCACGACGTTGCATTCTGTATCGAGCACCATCGATCGATTGTTGAGGTTCGCACTCCCAACGATTAGCAGCGTATCGTCGACGATCATGAGCTTGCTGTGGACGTTTATGGATATGTCACCTGAGTCGCCGCTCCAAGGCGAGTACAGTCGTAGCCGCGCATACCGGTCCATATCACGCAGTCTACGATAGAGTCGCGCGCGCAGCGTGCCCATGGTCGCGGCTTGCAGCCAGCCGGTCTGTTCGCGCGGCATGACGGCGGCGACCGCGGGCGGATCGGGCTGCGAAAGCCGCTGCGCGAGTGCGTCGCCCACGGCACTCGCCGTAAAGTACTGATTCTCGATGTAGAGGGTTCGGCGCGCAGCGTCAATCGCGGCGCGATAGAGGGCGCCGATCTGCTGGACCCCTTCGCGGTGGTCATGGGGAGCGCACGTAAGCGCAATCCCCAGCTTCACGTCCTCGATATCGGGCGCGTAGCCCGGGGGCCAGGGATCGACGCTTGCAGATGGGGATGCCGGCGAGCGGACCGGCTCAGTCGCAGGCCACGGGGACACTTCCTGCGCGCGCGGGGCCCGCCGCGAGACCCTCTGCGCCATATGCCACCGCTCGTTCGCTATCGCCGCTACAGTGCGGGCGGCCTCGCCGTCGAACATGGCCTGTATGTCATGGGTCGGTCCATAGTACTGGCGCGGACCGTTGCTCCGGCGCGGCTCATATGGCGCGTGCGCGGACGAATCCCAACGTGAGCGGGCAAGATCAATGCCTCCTACGAAGGCCAGCCGGTCGTCCACGACCACCATCTTCTGGTGATGCGAGGCACCCGGTGGGTGATGGCTGTCCAGCCGCACGTCCATGCGCTTGCCGCTGCGCCAGCCCAGCTTGTATGCGGGCAACCATTCGCGCTCGAGCGCATACAGCATGGCAAAATCCCACGCCAGAATCCGAACGTGCAACAGAGGACGGCTGGCGACCACGGCGGCAAGAAAATCGCCGAGCGGCTCGGGGAATCCATCGCCCGCGCCCGCGGGCACAAGCGTCATGCGGCTGTCAATGTCCCAGCCGACAATGATCACGCTGCGGCGCGCCCGGACTATCGCTACACGTAGCGCCGCGAAATAGTCCGCCGCATCGATCAGCAGACGGAATCGCGCGGCATGACGAACGCATTCGCAGGTCTGGCCAGGCTGGAGCAAGTTTGGGGAACCGGCGCGCGGGTCGTCGAGCGCACCGCTTGTACGCCTCTTGATCTGCGGGTTCATGCGTGGACCGGCGCAATTCGCGGTCCCGAATCACTTAGCCTGCATACGACCGGATCAGACCACGGCGGGTCTCGGCGCAAGTGGCCCCGTGTAGATAACGGCTGCCACTGTGTTCCCGTTCAAGCGCCGCTGCGCGCGAAAGCCAACGCCGAATTGACGCGGAGTGGCGGCACGTCGTCATGCCACGGTGGTCGCGGCGCGAAGCGCTCGACGACGCCCGGCTGGAAAATCAGGCAGTAGGTGCTTCCCCCGTACTGAAACCACCCGAGCTCGTCGCCCTTTCCAAGCTCATCGCCTGGGCGTACGCATATCTGGCATGACGAAACCTCGGCCATGCCCACGAAGACGCACGCAACTTCCCCAATGACAGGGTTGTCGCTTTCGATGACGATCACTGCGCGAGCGGCAACGGCAGTGGTGTAGCCCTGGGAGTCGTTAAGTCCACTCGGGTCTTCGCCCTCCGCTTCGGCATCCGAATAGTAGGTGCCGTCGACGTTGTAGGCTTCGCGGACCCTGCCGTCGACAGGAGCGTGCCACCGATGGTAGTTGTACGCGCTCAGATAGCCCTGGTACACCGTGCCACCGACAAAGCGTCGGGCAAGCGCCTCGTCGCTCGACGTCAGTATCTCCTTGAGCGAATAGGGCTGCGACTTGATCCAGAAGCGGTCGATCAGCTGCACGCCCTCGCGCACGTCGAAGGGCGACGCTTCGCATGCGTTCACGATCACGGCAGGATCGTCCGGGCTCGCCACCGGCCGGGCGCCGGGACGCAGATGGCGCGTAAAGAAACCGTTCCACGAATCGAAGCCCCAATGCGCTCGCGTACGATCATGGACGAAGTCGTCCATCCCGAGCTTCTCCAACGCGGGAGGGCTGAACCAGCCCTTCGGCGCATCGTTGAGCCATACGCGTGACCGTGGGCCGCTGAGAAACGCGCACCACGTATTGAGGACGCGACGCAACTGCGCATTGAACGCCGGATCCCGGAAAACCGCATAGCCGGACGGCATGCACATTGGCCATTCAAGAACGGTATTGAGTGGCGTGGCCATCGGTGCATCGCTGTCGAATGGCGGGCTGTATGTCGTCAGATAGTCAATGATGGCGAGCAGCTCGTGGATATCCGAATACCCCAGCTGCTTACCCTGCTCAAGCGCCTCGCTTATCGCTCGCGCGAGGTTCATCCGTAGCACCGGATCGCCGTCAATGAGTTTTCCGAGATCCTGCACGACGCTGGACAGCGCTGCACGCGCTCGGGCCTGCCGCGCGATTTCCAGCCTGAACGCTGCGCTTTTTTGCTCCTCGCCTGGCATCCAGTTACCGAGGCGCCGGCGCACTGCTCCCGTTTCCATACTCATTGCCCTCCTCCACGCAATGTCGAAGTCCCAGCAATCCGCACGCCCGCTACGTTGGCGAGCCGCGTTCACGAACAGCCGTCCTGCCACTGAGCGAAGCATAGAGAGTGGCAACACGACGACCATTCGTCGCGATACTCACGGGTTGCCCGCTCCACCCGAGGCGCCGTAGATCTGTCCGGTAATGTACGAGGCCTGCGCCGATGCGAGTTCGACATAGATCGGCGCGATTTCTGCCGGCTGACCCGGCCTGCCCATCGGCACCTGCTCGCCGAACTTCTGCACGTTCTCCATGGTCTGGCCACCACTCACTTGCAGTGCGGTCCAGAAAGGTCCTGGCGCCACACCATTGACCCGGATTCCCCGCTTGATCATTTGCTTCGCGAGCCCCTTGGTGAAGTTCGCTATTGCCGCCTTGCTCATGGCGTAGTCGAGCAAGTTAGCAGACGGGTCGTAGGCGTTAACGGAAGTCGTGTTGATAATTGCGGCGCCTGCCTGCATGTGCGGAATGGCCGCCCTGGTGATCCAGAACATCGCATACAGGTTGGTCTTGAGGGTCCAGTCGAACTGCTCGGTGCTGATGTCGAGGATCGAGTCGTGACTTTGCTGTCGTCCCGCATTGTTCACGAGGACTTCGAGGCCGCCTAGCCCTGACACCGCGCGTTCCACCAGCGATTGACACGCCGCTTCGCTGCGGATGTCGACTGCCAGCGGAACCGCCTTGCGGCCTGCAGACTGAATCAACTGTACAACTTCGCGGGCATCCGGCTCCTCCTGCGGCAGGTAGGCGATCGCGACATCGGCGCCCTCCCGCGCGAACGCGATGGCGGCTGCGCGGCCAATGCCCGAGTCGCCGCCCGTTACGAGCGCCTTGCGGCCGCTTAGACGCCCAGTGCCGCGATAGCTCGTTTCCCCGTGGTCGGGCCGCGGCGTCATGCGTCCCGCGAGTCCGGGCCAGGGTTGCTGCTGGGCAGGAAATGGCGGATGCGGATACGCGGCGCGGGGATCTTCCTGCGGCGTCGGACCACTCGCGGCACCCTGCTCCTGCGCCATCGCGGCGGGCGCTCCTGCGGCAAGGACACCTGCCGAGGCGGCTTGCATCCAGTTGCGACGGGACGCCGATATTTCGCGGGAAGGCATGCTGGACTCCAATAGGGATGGGCAACGGAAAGGCGAACCTGTTTGTTTGTGCCCGCCTTCTGCGCATTCACCGTACCCACGGCCTCGGCCGGTACGCCGTCGCGGTCGGCGCTGCGGGAGGGTCTTCGCGGGCTGGGCATGGCGACTGCGCTCAATCCTGCCTGATCGTCAGGCCTGAAAACGCCAGACGGGCATTCACTTTCAAGGGGCTAGCCATGCAACGTACAAAGCCGGAATCCGGCCAGAATGAAATTCCATTGAATCCGGGTGACGAAGGCCAACCGGGCGCGCCAGGCGTAGGCGAGGACCTGTGCGGAGCCTGCCACGGCACCGGGCTGGTGCAGGGCAAGCGCTGTGCCGTTTGCGGAGGCACGGGAAAGGTCATGCAAGGAATCGGCGGCGGCTGAGCCGCCATCGCTGCGCGCGCCGCTTACGCTCACATCGTGCGAGGCACGGCACAATGACTTTGCCTCGACGTCTGCTTGCTGGCTGTTGCGGTCCTGATCGCGCTGCTGGTTCATTGCATGCCGGGTATCGTTCCCGCGCCACGCACGGTTGATGCGTGGGAACGGGGCGGCGAGGTCCAGGCGCTCGCGTCGCCTCGCCCCCCGGTGCTCGAAGCAAGGACTGGAGGTGCGAAAAATGAACACACTGAACGCGGTTTTCGGGGAAGGCAAGGATCTCGACGCGTGGCAGATGGCTGCCCGCGCCGCAGCAGCGTTCCTGCTTACCCTCGTCCTCATCCGTATTTCGGGCAGGCGGTCCTTCGGGCAGCGCTCGACCTTCGACTATGTCGTTGCCATCCTGCTCGGCGCAACCCTGAGCCGGTTCATTGTCGGCGCGTCGCCTGCCGTCCCCACCGTCGCGGCGTCCCTCGTGCTCGTGCTGATGCACCGGGCGCTTGGGTGGCTGTGTGTGCGCTCACGCTTCGTCGAGCGCGTCATTGGCGGTCAGGCCCGTACGGTGTACCGCGACGGGACCTTCGATGATGCGCAGATGTCCGCGGCGCTCATCACGCGGGCCGATGTGCTCGAAGCCGTCCGCGTCGGACTTCACGGTTCCTCGCTCGATAGGGTCGAGGCTGCGCTGCTGGAAAGGAATGGCGAAATCAGCCTGATCGTGAAGCCCAGCGCCGACGAACGCAACAGCCGCTGACAAGGCACTGCAAATTTCGCCCAAGACGGCCGAGCGCGTGGAATGGGGCTTGCGCACCGGAAGCGCGTTCACGTCCCGCGCGAGGCATGCCATGGCAAAAGGTCAGAGATCGAAGGAAACTCCCCAGGCGCGGGAGAGCCGCCGGACTTCGGAGTATCCCTACGCCTCCGGTGGCTGGGGATCGCTGAAGGCCGTCACCCGTATCCTCGTGAAGGAGAAGGTTGCGCTCAAGGACATGAGTCTGCTTCCCCTTCAAAACAAGCCGGAAGGCTTCATGTGCGTGAGCTGCTCGTGGGCCAAACCAGCCAGGCCACACGCCTTCGAGTTTTGCGAAAGCGGAGCAAAAGCCACGGCGTGGGACACGACGCCGAAACGGGCCGACCGTGAATTCTTTGCTGCACACAGCGTGACCGAACTCATGCAATGGCACGACCATGACCTCGAAGAGGCGGGCCGCCTGACCGAACCGATGCGCTACGACGCGGCAACCGATCATCTGGTGCCGGTCTCGTGGGAAGAAGCATTTGAGTCGATCGGCGCCGAACTTCGCGGGCTTGATCCGAAGGGCGTTGTCTTCTACACCTCGGGCCGCGCGTCACTCGAGGCGTCGTACATGCTCCAGCTTTTTGCGCGAATGTACGGGACCAACAACCTGCCCGACAGTTCGAACATGTGCCACGAAAGCACGAGTGTCGGCCTGAAGGAGGCCATCGGCGTGGGCGTAGGAACGATCGGCCTCGATGATTTCGACACGACCGACCTGATGTTTTTCTTCGGGCAGAACGTAGGCACGAATAGCCCCCGCATGCTCCACCAGTTGCAGGATGCGCGTCGGCGCGGCGTGCCGATCATCACCTTCAACCCGCTGCGCGAACCGGGCCTCGTCGCCTTTGCCAATCCGCAGTCGCCTCACGACATGCTGCTGCCTGCGAACACGCAGATCAGTACCCAGTACCATCAGTTGCGTGTGGGCGGCGACACGGCGGCCATAACAGGAATCTGCAAGGCCGTTATCGAAGCGCATGACAAGGCAGTTTCACTGGGGCAGCCGCCGGTACTCGATGTCGTCTTCATCGAAGCACACACCAAGGGTTTTGACGAATTCGCGCACTTCGTCCGCGAGACCGGCTGGGACGCCATCGAGCGAGAAAGCGGCTTGCAGCGTGTTGCGCTGGAAGCCGCCGCGCGCGAGTATAGCGTCGCCAACGCGGTCATCGTCCATTACGGCATGGGCCTCACGCAGCACCGTCTGGGCGTCCAGAACGTTCGCATGATCTGCAATCTCCTGTTCCTGCGTGGCAACATCGGCAGGCCGGGCGCAGGTCCATCGCCAGTGCGCGGACACTCCAACGTGCAGGGACAACGCACGGTCGGCATCACGGAGAAGCCCGAACTCGCCCCGCTGGACGAGCTCGCGAAGCAGTTCAACTTCGAGCCGCCGCGCGATAAAGGGTTCAACACGGTCGAAGCCTTCGAAGCGATGCTGGAGGGCACGGTGAAGGCCGTCGTCAATTTCGGCGGCAACCTTGTGCGTTCGGTGCCTGACAGGAACCGCACACAACCTGCATGGGCGAACCTGCAACTGGCTGTGAACGTGGCGACGAAACTCAACCGCAGCCATCTGGTGCACGCGAAGACCACCTATGTGCTGCCTTGCCTGAGCCGTATCGAAATCGATCGAACCGGTGGACATGAACAGTTCGTCTCGATGGAGGACAGCACGGCGCGTTTCCATGGCTCGCGGGGCGTGGCCGAACCTGCCGCGCCGACCGTACGGTCCGAACCCTTCATCATCGCGGGGCTTGCTCGCGCCACGTTGCGCGAGCGTTCGACCGTCGACTGGGAGGACTGGTGCACGGACTACGCGCGGGTGCGTACGGAAATGGGCAAGACATGGCCCGCGATGTTCGCCGGCTTCGAGTCGAGCATGTGGACACCTGGCGGGGTTGTACGGCCGCTGCCCGCGCGCGAACGCACGTGGAAAACCAAAAGCGGCAAGGCAGAATTCATGGTTCCCGAAGCGCTTTCAGAAGATCCCGACATGAATGAGCGCGAGCCCGACGCGCTGCGGCTGATGTCCCTGCGCGCGGATGGCCAGTTCAACACGACGCTTTATAGCCTTGACGACCGCTTCCGTGGCGTGAAGGGCTCGCGCATGGTTGTACTGATGAACCGCGATGACATGGAGGCACGCGACATAGAAGAGGGCGACCGCGTAACACTGCGCACCATCGCGGACGATGGCGTTGTGCGTGAGGTTGCGGGCCTTGCGGCGAAGCCCTACGATATCCCCCGCGGATGCGCCGCAGGTTACTATCCCGAATGCAATCCCCTGCTCCCGTTGTGGCACTACGCAAAGGAAAGCAAGGTCCCCGGTGCGAAATCGATACCGGTGCGCGTGGTCGCGATTGAACCAAAGCGTGCGCGCGGAAGTGGGTCCGACAGTGCGGGCAGCGACAAGTTGCCTGGAGCAACCGCTTCGCACTAAGTGCCACGACAGCGGGCGAGTGGCTTCGACGGTGAAACTCGTAGCGCCGGCAATGCGCAGCGGCGGCGGCCTGCTGGATGTCGACAAGACAGGGTGGCCCCCCTTGGAGAACACCTGCCGTCGAGCGCCTGCTTCATCGCAACCCTGACGGCTGTCGGCCGTTCCGCGCGTTTCGTCTCGTCCGTGCGTGCGTCGTCGAACCCGCTCCTCCGAAGCCGGATCGCTTCGCGCCCGCCGTCCGGACATACAAACAACGCTTTTATCTGGTGATATCCCCTGCGTTCAACCGTGCCAGGTCGCCGAAAAACGCCCTCCCTGTCATGTGGCCGCCTTGTCAGACAAGCGGGCAATGATGGTGAGCCGCGAAGAGCGGCTTCCATGCAACCGGCCCTCCCCGGCGCGCCACGGCGGGATCAGTGTCGAGCGCCGTTGACCGTCGGTCTCATCGGCAGTAATGTGCGATTCCGTCAGCGCATACGGGGCGCCCTCGCCGTCGGTACGCTCCGCAATGAAGCCGGACTGATGGACCCCGCGTGCCGGGCCGGCGGTGACAACGAAAGGACTTCAGCATGACAACTAGTGCTCCAGGCGAAGACAGCCATGCCAGCGGCGCGCGCCGCGTGACGACTGGCTCGCCATTCGCGGTCGTCGGCATTGGGGCGTCTGCCGGCGGCGTCCCCGCGCTGGTCGACTTCTTCAGTAACGTGCCCGCCTCAATGGAGATGGCGTTCGTCGTCATTCTGCACCTCTCGCCGGAGCACGAAAGTCATGCCGACGCGATCCTTCAACGGGCGACCTCCATGCCCGTGAAACAGGTCACCGCGTTGACGCGCCTGGAGAAGGATCACGTCTACGTGATCGCGCCAGGCAAGCAGCTGCACCTGTCGGACGGCTGCCTGAAGGTGACCGATCGCTACGAACATGACCGCAGGATTCTCACGATTGACGAGTTCTTCCGCACCCTGGCCGACGCCCAGGGTATGCGCGCCATGGGAATCGTGCTCTCGGGCACCGGTTCGGACGGCGCAGCGGGGCTTAGTCGCATCAGGGAAAGCGGCGGCGTGACGATGGCTCAAGACCCGAGTGACGCCGAATATCCGGAAATGCCTCAGCATGCCATCACGACCGGTCATGTCGACATCATCCTGCCCGCGGCTGCAATACCCGGCAAACTCCGCGAATTAAGGAACAACGCCCAGCGGATCCACGTGCCCGAACTGGACGGGATGACGCCCGGGAAGGACGCACCGGATATTCCGCGAACCGGTGACGAACGCGCGCTCCAGGATATCCTCATGCACCTGCGAGTACGTACCGGCCACGATTTCCGGCATTACAAGCGCGCAACGGTGCTGCGCCGCGTCGAGCGGCGACTGCAGGTGAACGGGCTGACAGATCTCGAGAGTTATCGCAATTTCCTGCGTAGCACGCCGGACGAAACCAGTGCGCTGCTGGCCGATATGCTGATCGGCGTGACGCAGTTCTTTCGGGACCGGGAGGCCTTCGATGTTTTGCGGCACGCAGTGATCCCCGGTTTGTTCCGTACTGCCGCCAGCGATGGGCAGATCCGGGCCTGGGTTGCCGGCTGCTCGACCGGCGAGGAGGCGTATTCCGTCGCGTTGCTGATGGCGCAGGCGCGCGAGGCGGCCGGATCGGCTTCGGCGATGCAGGTATTCGCGACGGATATCGACGACGCGGCCATTGCGCGGGCGCGTTCAGGATCCTATCCCGAGTCGATTGCTGTCGACGTGCCCGCCGACCTGCTGCGACGCTACTTTACGCATGAAGGGGGGCGGTATGCCATTGTCAAGCCGGTACGTGAGCGCATTCTCTTTGCCGCGCACAGCCTGCTCAAGGATCCGCCGTTTTCCCATCTCGACCTGATTACGTGCCGCAACGTGCTGATTTACCTGGAGCGCTCGGTACAGAGACAGATCCTCGAACTGTTCCACTTTGCACTGCGCCCCGACGGCTATCTGTTCCTTGGGTCCGCAGAATCGGCCGATGCTGCCGATGATCTTTTCGCCGTCGTCGACAAGAAACATCGCGTTTATCGAGCGCGCAAGATCGTCAATCGGGCAAGGCAAGCTACGGCCTTTCCCTCGCTCGCGCAGGCGAGCGGGGTCCCCGAGGAGGTGCAGGCGGTCGCGGGAAGCGCAGTCCCGCCGCCTCCGGTCGAGCGCCGGAGCTTCTCCTTCTCCGCCCTGCACCAGCGGGTCCTGGAAGAATACGCGCCGCCGAGCGTCATCGTGGACCGTGATTCGGCGATCGTGCATCTATCCGACAACGCGGGCAGGTTCCTGCACCACGCCGGGGGCGAGCCGTCGACGAATATCATGACCGTCGTCGTGCCGGAACTGCGTCTCGATCTGCGTACGACATTGTTCCGTGCCCTGCAGACCGGAGCGAGCGTCGAGGCGAGGCGCGTGAAGATGGTCCGCGACGGCCGCCCGTCGTGGATCAACATGACTGTTCGCCCGTTCCATGATCAGGGCGTGAACGCCGACTTCTTCCTGGTGCTTTTCGACGAGGTGCAGGAACGCATGTCGGACGAAGGCGAAGCCGAGCAAAAGGGGCAGGACCCGGTTCTCATGCAGCTCGAACAGGAGCTGCAGCACAGCCGCGAGCAGCTGTCCACTACCATCGAGCAGTACGAAACTTCCGTCGAGGAACTCAAGGCTTCGAACGAAGAACTCCAGGCAATCAACGAGGAGCTCCGCTCGGCGACTGAGGAGCTCGAAAGCAGCAAGGAAGAGCTGCAGTCCGTCAACGAGGAACTCACCACGTTGAACTCGGAGCTGCACGCGCGTGTCGAGGAAACCGCCAAGGCTAACGATGACCTGCAGAACATCATCGTCTCGACCGAGATTGCGACCGTGTTTGTCGACAGGAAGATCCAGGTCAAACGCTTCACCCCGAGCGCCACACACATCTTCAAGCTGATCGAGTCCGACATCGGACGCTCGCTGTTCGACATCACGCACTCCCTGAATCACCCCACGCTAGCCGCGGACGTCAAGGAAGCCTTCGAGACGCTAAAGCTGATCGAGCGCGAACTGCAAAGCCAGGATGGGCGTTGGTATCTGATGCGTCTGCTTCCCTACCGAACGGCCGACGACCGTATCGACGGCGCCGTGCTCACGCTTATCGATATCACCGCGCGCCACGAGGCAGAAGAGCAGGCACGCATCGGCGAGCAGCGGCTGCGGCTCGTGGCGCAGTCAACCAACGACTATGCCATCATCGTTCACGATCGCGCCGGCAGCATTGTCAGCTGGAATACGGGCGCGGAACGGATCTTCGGCTACACCGAACGCGAGGTCATGGGCCAGGATATCGCGCTCATCTACGAGCCGGACGACCGCGACGCGCACGTTGCGGCGAGCCAACGGGAAGCCGCCGGCATTGAGGGCCGCGCTGACGATGAGCGCTGGCACGTCACCAGGGACCAGCGGCGCGTATGGTGCAGCGGCGTCGTCACGCCGATCGCCGATGCCTCCTTCACCGGCTTCGCCACGATCCTGCGCGATCTCACGCAGCGCAAGCAGCGCGAGGATGCAAAAGAGATCGCGTTGCTGCACGAACAGGAGGCAAGGCAAAGGCAAAGCGAATCGAACCAGCTCAAGGACGATTTCATTGCGGTCCTTTCGCACGAGCTGAAGCACCCGTTGAATCTGATAGGCATGAAGGCAGAAATATTGACGCGGCAGCCCGAGACCCGCGAGATCACGTTTGTGCGGGAAACCGCCGACGCGATTCGCCGTGCGGTTCGGGGCCAGGCGCAGATCATCGACGACCTGCAGGACCTGTCGCGGGTGCGCACCGGCAAACTGGCGCTGGAGCTGGAGCCGCTCGACATTGCCTCGATGCTGCAGGGCATCGCGGGCGCCTGCACACAGGATACAAGGGCGAAAGGCATCGACCTGTCGGTAACCGTCCCCCCACCGCCGGTTATGGTCCATGCGGATCGCACCCGCTGCGAACAGATCCTGTGGAACCTCGTTTCCAATGCGATCAAGTTCACCGGTGACGGCGGCAGGATCGAGCTGCGCCTCGCTCCTGAAGCGTCGATGGTGCGGATCGATGTGATCGACAGCGGCCAGGGCATCGCCCAGGAGGAACTCCCGCACATCTTCGACATGTACACCGCCAGGGAATCCGCGGCCGCTCAAAGACAGGCCTCGGAATCGGGCTTGCACTGGTCAGGCAGCTGGTTGAAATGCATGGCGGGCGCGCGGTTGCCCATTCCGACGGTCCGGGCCTCGGATGCGCGATGACGGTGTGGCTGCCGGCCGTCGAAGCGGCAGGCGAGACCGGCGCTGCAGCGCTACCGGCCGGTTCGCTCTCAGGTGTACGAGCCATGATCGTACTTGATGATCCGGATACCGCAGCCTCGTTGGGAAAACTTCTCGAACTGGAGGGCGCATCGACCGTGATGCTGGCTGGCGCAGACACGGTCCTGGCGGCACTGGAAGCAGAAGTCGTTGATGTCCTGATTTGTGACGTCGGCAGCTCTGGCATCGACGCCGCCACGATCACCGCCCATCTGAGGTCAGATCCGCGGCTTGCGAATCTTCGATCTGTCGCGGTGACCGCGAACGACACCGAGGCGAACCGGCGCGCCGCACGCGAAACTGGCTTCGACGCGCATGTGAGCAAACCGGTCGACTTCCAGACACTGGTTCGGGTGCTCCGCGACCTCCTGCCAGCGCTGCGCCGGTAAAAAAAGGGCGGCGTGCCTGAGCGCGACGCGGCCGCTGCATGCAGCGGTGTGCCGTTCCTGCCGGTCGCTGCACAGCGGGACCGCCAAATGCGCTCGCTAGAGGCATGGAACAACGTGACATTGTCGTCATTGGCGGCTCACGCGGTGCGTTCGGCGTTTTGCGCATGATCGCCGCCGGTCTGCCCGCCGATCTCCCGGCCGCCATCTGCATCGTGCTGCACGTTGGCAGGCACGATAGCGTGCTGCCTCAGTTGATGTCGAATTGGGGCCCCCTGCCTGCCAGCCATCCCGCCGACGGCGAAGCGCTCGAGAATGGCAGGATTTACATCGCGCCGCCTGACCGGCACATGCGGGTGTCGCAGGGGCGACTCAGACTGGATAGCGGAGCCGCCGAGAACTTCGCGCGACCCGCGGCGGATCCGCTATTCAGGTCGGCCGCGCTGGATTACGGAGCCCGCGTGGTCGCCGCCGTCCTTACCGGCGACCTCGATGACGGCGCGGCAGGCCTTGCCACCGTCCGGGCGCATGGCGGCTACTGCATCGTGCAGGATCCTGACGATTGCGAGGCGCATTCGATGCCCCGTTCGGCGCTTGCGGCCGCAGGCGCGGACGCTATCGCCGACGCGGCGCATCTGGCAGCGCGCATCGTCGCCGCAGTGCGCGGCGCTCCAGTGAAGGAGCCGCTCCCGATGTTCACGAACGACCTTTCTCTTGAGGCACGTCTGGACCAGCTTGACGTGCTGCAGCCCGAGGACCTCGACCGGATCGGCGAGCGCTCGCCGCTCGCCTGCCCGGAATGCGGCGGCATGCTATGGCGCGTGCTTGACGATCGGGTGCTACGTTACCGCTGCCACACCGGCCATGCATACAATGCACTCTCCCTCGAAGATGGCCATGAAAAGGCTGAAGAAAACGCGATCTGGACGGCCATACGGACGATCAACGAACGCATTGTCTTTGCAAGAGAGCGGCAGAAGTGGGCCGAGCGGGTCGGTGACAAACAGCAGATAGAGATCGAACAGGCGCGCATCAACGAAGGGATGACGCTCCTTGACGCGCTCCGGCATGCGTTTCCCGCAACCCGCACTGACCGGCGGCCTTGAAGCCGATACGACTACCGAGGCATACCCGCGTAGTGGATAGACAACCTGCCGCTCTCCCATGCGTGCGGCCAATCAGCGGTTATGACGCGAGCCTCGTTCGGCTCGCCTCACTCGCTTGCGATAGGCAGCTCCCGACCCATGCTGGCGCTGTATGCATCGCGCCGCGTCGCGCGATCAGCGTGTCGTATGCGGCGAGATAGTCATCGCACATGCGTTCGGCCGTAAAGCGTCGCTCGAATTCGGCGCGGCAGCTGTCGCGGGAAAGCGAAGGCAAGCGTGCTACCGCATCGACGGCCGCTTCCAATCCATCGACGATGAACCCGCTGACCCCATTGCGGAGGACCTCGGGCACAGCGCCGCGCCGGTTGGCAATCACTGGCGTTCCGCTCGCGAGTGCCTCGATCATGACAAGTCCAAACGGCTCGTCCCAGGTGATCGGCATCAACAACGCTTCAGCGCGGCTCAACAGCATCGTACGCAACTCGCCGCCCACTTCCCCGAGATACTCCACGCAACTGGCATGTCGCCTGAGCAGTGGACACATACGATCCTCGAACCAGGCGCGCTCTCCCGAATGGACTGCTGCCGCCATCTTCAACGGCTTGCCGGATCGTCGGGCGATTTCGATGGCCGCGTCGGGCCCCTTGCCCGGCATCATGCGGCCCATCCACAGCAGATAGCCGTCGTGAACCGCGCTGGGCCTGAACAGATCGAACGGCAAGCCGTGCGCGATCGTCGAGAGCCAGTTCGCGTGCGGAGCGCCCTCACGCTGCGCTTGCGACAGTGCGACGAGCACCGCGTCCCGCGATAGATCCAGCAGCACGCCCAGATCCTGCGGGCGGATTACGCCGTGCAGCGTCGTGAGCGAAGCGACGTTCAGTCGGCACGCCAGCGGCAGATGCAGCGGTTCGGTGTGAAAATGCATGACGTCGAACTCGTGCGCTCGCGCGGCCACCCGCTCCAGCTGCGCAACATGGTGAACCAGTGTGTCGGTAACGTCCCGGTCGTGCCATAGGGCCCGCGCGCAGCAGGGGATGAGGGTGGCGTGAGTCTGCGAATCGCCACTCGCGAACAGCGTCACCTCGTGGCCGCGCTCGACGAGGGCTTCGGTCAGGTAATGCACGATTCGCTCAGTGGCACCGTAACGCTGCGGCGGTACGCATTCATACAGCGGGGCGATCTGGGCAATACGCATGTCATTCCTTCGCAAGCGCAACCGGCGCCGGGAAATGTCGGCGCACTAGTCGGGGCCTGGTACGCGGCGCGCGACTCGATGGATGAGGGGCGAACGGTTCCGACGCCGCTGTGAGCGTCGGAACGCGCACCCACTCGGTCGTGCCGGGCACGACGACTTCACTGCGTCGAGGTCGCCTTCGGATGGGTCGTCTTCCGGTGGTGCATCGTCCCGCTCGACGGGCCAGAATTGCCCATGGTGTTGCCACCCTGGGCATTCGATTCCGTGGCCGTAGAGCCGCCGGAGTTGGGCGCGCTCATGCCTGTGCCGCCACCACCGCCAGAGCCTCCTCCGGTGCCACCTCCGGTGCCGCCTCCACTGCCGCCACCGCTACCACCACCTCCACCGCCTCCGGCGGCGAATGCGCCACCGGAAAGCGCAAGACAAGCCAGCGCTGCTATCAATTTAGACTTCGTCGTCATGTTTGCCTCCATTCCAATCGATTCGAAACTCAAGGGGTCGTCTCGCGACATCGACGCCGCCAGAGTCAAAGCCAGCGAGTGCGCCATGCAAAGCGCGGCAGTCGGCGTCCGCGGCGGCAGCAGTCACAATCCGCAAGGCACATGCCGGGTGACGGGGCTGGCGCATACGCACCACGCAGCCAGTCGACAATATGCTTCTGCGCTGTGGTCATTTTGAGTCTCCCTCAGGCGGCACCTGAACAGGGCTCTCGGGCCGGATGGCTGCCTCGCCGAGCTCGGCTCCCGTCTGCGGGTCCACGGCGGTCTCCGAACTCAGTCGCTCGCGCATGGCTTTCAGCGCGGCCTGCTGGCTCTCGTCCAGGTTGACCCACGCGTTGCCGTCGCCGCCATCAACCGCCGGTTCACCCTGGCGCATCTCCAGGCCGTTGCCGCTGTTCCATGGCGCGGCGATCGTTTCGCCTCCGTGCGACATCTTGTAGTAGACGTTGGCGAATTCGGCGACGGGCGGACGCTTTCCCGGCGGGAAGTTGCCCTGTATCGCATACAGGGCCTTCTCGAATGACTTCTGGTGCGAGACCTCGCGCGTCATCAGGAAGCCCAGGGCGTCACGGATACCAGGATCGTCCGTGACGTTGATCAGCCGTTCATACACGATCTTTGCCCGTGCTTCCGCCGCGATATTCGAGCGCAGGTCTGCCGTCGGTTCACCGATGGTGTCGATGTAACCTGCGTTCCAGGGCACGCCTGCGGAGTTGACCAGCGGCGGCCCGCCACCGAACAGGACCTGCGTGACGTGGCTGTCGTTGCCAGCGCCGTTGAGCTTGCGGTAAAGCTCAGCCTGCTCATCTACGGCTTCGGCAAGCTCGCCCTTCGCACCCTTGTTGAGCATGGCGACGATCGACCCGATGATTTCCAGATGGCTGAGTTCCTCCGTGGCAATATCGAAGAGCATGTCCTTGCGGCCGGGATCTTCCTCGGCAACCGCCTGGGTGAAATAGCGCATCGCAGCGGCCAGTTCCCCCTGCGGCCCGCCGAACTGCTCGAGCAGCAGGTTGGCGAGACCAGGATTGGTCACGTCGACGCGGACGGTGTACTGCAGTTTCCTGTTGTGCATGAACATCAGGATCTCCCGGTATGACCGAAAAAATTACGCATTGCTAATCAGTCGTTGCCGCACGAAGCAGGCGCCGCTGCCGGGTCGCTCACCCCTTACCCGCCGCCTTCGCGTTGCCCGCCGACTCGGCAAACTTCGAGAGCTTCAGATCGGTAGCCTTTTCTTCCTCAAGCGTTTCCTTGAGCAGCTTCACCGCCTCGTCGTGACCGAGAAGCTTGCCCAGCGCACAGAGGCTGCCGTATGCCGCTATCTCATAGTGCTCCACCTTCTGTGCCGCCGCGATGAGGCCCGCATCGAGGACCGGGCCCTTTTCGATTTCCTCGATCAGTTCGTCTGCTTCCTCAATCAGGCCTTCCATCGCGACGCATTTCATGCGCTTCAGTCGCAATCCGGTGGATTCAACCGCCTTGTCGATGCGCTCGACCTGGCCGTGCGTTTCTTCCAGATGCGTCTTGAACGCTCCTGAAAGCTCAGGATCGCTGACCGTACGCGCGAGCTTTCCGAGGGCGCGGGTCAGCTGCTTTTCTGCGCTGTAGATGTCCGACAGCATATGGACGAACAGGTCGTCTACCGTCTTTCTCTGGCTCATGATCACCTCCGTGGTTTGGGTGATGCGCTTCACGCAACGGCCATTCCTGAGGGAGGGGTTCTGGACGGAAACGGCGCGCTCGCCGCTTCTCTGCGCGGCTCGTCAATCGACGCCAAACGGGGGCGGCACGGCCAGCTGTCTCGCGGCATCACCGCTTGCCGGCGCCCCGACGAAGCGCGTAGCGCCGGCAATGCTCGAGATACTCCGCTTCGTGGGCGACAGCCAGCTCGACCATGCTGCGCCAAAGCCACGATGGCGCGCCAGGCGATCCGGGCCGCCTCGCCTGCAGTTCATGCAGCCAGCTCCGGCGGGTCGGGGCATCCATCTGTCCCGCGTGCGCCTGCCCGACCACCAGCGCCAGGAAGTGTGCAGCTTTCACTGCGTC
Source organism: Paraburkholderia nodosa (assembly GCF_001718195.1). GTDB lineage: Bacteria > Pseudomonadota > Gammaproteobacteria > Burkholderiales > Burkholderiaceae > Paraburkholderia > Paraburkholderia nodosa_A. Next base: position 102,792 of record NZ_MCNV01000004.1, on the reverse strand, counting down.
GGCTTCCGTGAGCCGGTCTGCGTCGATTTTGAGATCCTGTGGCATGAGCTCGCGGATCACAACCGCGCAGCCATCCAGACGGGCGGCGAGCATGCGGTCTCCAAGCAGCGGCGAGACGTGTCTGGCACCCTCCGCCACCCGCTTTGCGTTGTCGCGCGGCATCGTGGCGCCGGCGTGGCGAGGCGCCGCGGCGGCGGCGGCCTGCTTGATGTCGACAAGACAGGGCGGCCCTCCTGGAGAACACGTGCCGTCGATATCGAGCAGCACGGCATAACGCCGCCGCCCGAGGGAGCTGCATCCCTTTACCCAGAAGGCAGCGTCAAGGACGTCTATTTTCCCGCCGCCCCGCACAGCGCGGCCCAGCGCTTCCCGTACCGCAAGCCCTGACTGCGATTCGAACAGCGTGCGCACCGCCTGCGATTCCTCTTCGGACAGGGGCCAAAAACGTTTGCCAAGTGGTATGCGAGGCGCGACGCCGTCAATCGTCTGCCGGTCCAGCTTGCGCCACGAGCGGTGCAGCGCCTGCTTCATCGCAACCCTGACGACTGTCGGCCGTTCCGCGCGTTTCGTCTCGTCCGTGCGTGCGTCGTCGAACGCCTGTTCGTATCCGTCGATAAGCGCTTCAGCCATACGGCTGGTGATCACGCCGGGCAGATCCGCGCTACGGGCGGCAGTGGTCAACGACAGTCCCAGGCGCAGGAGATCGTGCACCGGGTTGCCGATGACGCTTTGATCCAGGTCCCGGATCTGGACTGCCACCCGCCCTGAGGCATCGGCCAGCGGGCCGAGATTGCCGAGGTGGCAGTCGCCGCAAATCCATACGGGAGGCCCGTCAGGCAACGTCCCGGATGCCTGGCTGTCGAGCCACGCATAAAAGCGGTCCGCGCTGCCGCGTACATACGCATGCGCTGATCGCGCCATCTTGCGCATGCGTAGATCCGCCAGGCGGGGCGCCCGCTCCTCCGGAGTCGGGACACCTTTTAGCGATGCTTTTTTCACGACTTCTCCCTCAGCGCAACACCGGCTGCACACGGCCGCTGGCGCGGCCTGAACCCCGGCGCGCAAGGACCGTGCCAGACGCGCCGAAGCGGCAGTCAGGCATTCGGCACGAAAGTTGCGGAATGGGGCTATGCCGCAGGCTGCGGCTTCGAAAGGAGAGCTGCGCCGTGCCGGACGAAAAGGATCTGGAACAGGACCATCTCGAGCCCGAGGCCGCGGTCACCGATCGCACGGAACGCTCCTGGCTGTCGCGCCTCGGCCCCGGCCTCGTGACCGGCGCGGCGGACGACGACCCGAGCGGCATCGGGACGTACTCGCAAGCGGGTGCGCAGTTCGGCTTTACGCTGCTATGGACGCTTCTGCTGTCCTACCCGCTCATGGTCGCCATCCAGATGACGAGCGCGCGCATCGGCCGCGTCACGGGCAAGGGACTCGCCTCGAACATGCGCGCGTTCGGTCCGAAATGGCTCGTCGTCGTGCTGGTGCTGCTGCTGGCCGTGGCCAATACCATCAACATTGCAGCAGATCTCGCCGCGATGGGCGCGGCGATCCATCTTCTTGTTCCTGGCCCCGAGCATCTCTATGTCGTTGCCATTGGCGTGCTCTCGGCCATCCTTCAGATTTCGCTGCCCTACGAGAGCTATGCGCGCCTTCTCAAATGGCTGACCCTGGCATTGTTCGCCTACGTCGCGGTCGCGTTCGTCGTCCCGGTCGACTGGACAAAGGTCGCCGTCTCACTGGTCTGGCCGCGCGCCAATATTTCTGGCGAGTATCTCACCACCGTTGTGGCCGTGCTTGGTACCACCATCAGCCCGTACCTGTTCTTCTGGCAGGCGTCACAGGAAGTCGAAGAAATGCGCTCGAAGCCTGGCGAGCGGCCGCTGCGATGGATTTCATCGTTCCGGGCCTACCGGCACATTGACCGGATCACGGCTGACACCTGGATCGGTATGGCCGTCTCGAACGGAGTGGGATTCTTCATCATGCTGACGGCCGCCGCGACGCTCTACACGCATCACATGAAGATCCAGACATCCGCCGATGCAGCGAGAGCCCTCGAACCGGTTGCAGGCCATCTGGCGGCATACATCTTTGCCGCCGGCATTGTCGGCACAGGCCTGCTCGCGCTGCCTGTTCTGGCCGGCTCCGCGGCGTACGGGGCTGCTGGCGCGTTCCGGTGGCGCAGCAGCCTTTCTCTGCACCTCACTCTTGCGCGTGAGTTCTATGCCGTCATCGCCCTGGCCATCCTCGGCGGCACCGCCATCACGTTCTGCCACCTCGATCCGGTCAAGGCGCTGTACTGGAGTGCCGTCGTCAACGGACTGGCGGCCGTGCCTGTCATGGTCGTGGTCATGCTGATGGGTACCAACCGGCGCGTGATGGGCAAGTTCGCGATATCCGGGCTGCTGAAAGCGGGCGGCTGGATCGCAACGGCATTCATGGCGGCTGCGGCCGTGGGCATGTTCATTCCCGGATAGTGGACAACGTTGCAGTGCCGCGGGAGTGGGTGAAGCGTCAGGAAAGTGCCCCGCGCAGGTCGTCAGCCGTATAGGGCTTGCGCAGTTCGCGCCATGAAAAAGGCAACTGGCCGGTTGGGGGAACGCTCGAGCCCGATCCAAATATCACGCGAATATGGGGCCGTTCGCGCACGGCTTTCAGGGCGAAATCCACGCCTGACATGCCAGGCAACGAGATGTCCGTCAGCAATACGTCGAACTCCTGCTTGCGCAGTGCCTCGTCGGCGCTCTCGGCCGATTTGTGCAACTGAGGGCAATGTCCAAGCATTTCGAGCAGCGCGCCCACGGCATCGGCCGAGCCTGCGTCGTCGTCGACCACCAGTACGCGCAATGAGCCGGGGGCCAACCCTTGTTCGCGCTCGCCTTCCTCGACCACTTCGAGATCGATGCCGGGCGAGCCAAGCAGGCGGCGGATCTTCCGCGCGAGCTGGTCGCGGCTGTACGGCTTGCTGAGGAGTTCAACGCCCTCGTCCAGCCGCCCGCCATGCACGATGGCGTTCTGGGTGTACCCGGAGGTGAACAGCACCTTTAGCTGAGGCAGCGTCTCGCAAGCCTGCCGCGCCATGTCCGGACTCTTCAGCGGACCCGGCATCACGACGTCCGTAAAAAGCAGGTCGATATGCACGCCGCTACGGATGATGGCCAGCGCCTGCTGTGGGTCGTCAGCCTTGAGCACCGTGTAGCCAAGGCCGCCCAGCATGTCGACAACGGTCGATTGCAGCTTCGCATCGTCTTCCACGACGAGCACGGTTTCCCTGCCACCGCGCAGCGGTGTGCTGACGGGCGACGGACGCTCGATCGCACTCCCCGTCGAGCGCGGCAAATACACCTTGACGGTAGTGCCTTGGCCGACTTCGCTATAGAGTCGCAAATGGCCGCCGCTCTGCTTGACGAAGCCGTAGACCATGCTCAGACCCAGGCCTGTTCCGTAGCCTTCCGGCTTTGTCGTGAAAAACGGGTCAATCGCCCGCGCCAGTATGTCGGGGGACATTCCCACTCCCGTGTCCGTCACTGCCAGCAGAACGTATTGTCCCGCTGGAACGTCCTGCAGTCCGGCCACATAACGGTCATCGAGCATTGTGTTGCCGAGTTCGAGCGTCAGCCTCCCGCCGTCGGGCATCGCGTCGCGGGCGTTGATCGCAAGATTCAGAATGACGTTTTCGAGTTGATGGACGTCCGCATAGGTGTTCCACAGACCACCGGCCACGACGGTTTCGACCTGGATGGTTTCGTCGAGCGCGCGGCGCAGCATGTCGTCCATGTTGCGCAGTGCCGTTGCCAGATTGATGACAACCGGCTGTAACGGCTGCCGCCGCCCGAACGCGAGCAATTGCGAAGCGAGCTTGGCCCCGCGCTCTACGGCGTCGATCGCCTTGTCGAGGCGCTCCTGTATCTGGCTGTCGCGACTGAGCCTGCTCTCGATCAGCTCGAGATTCCCGCGCACGACCTGCAGCACGTTGTTGAAGTCATGCGCGACACCGCCAGTGAGCTTGCCAATCGCCTCCATTTTCTGCGACTGGTACAGCGCCATGCGCGTTTCGTCGAGCGCGCGTTCCGTCTCGCGCTGCTCGGTGACATCCCGCGTGATTTTCGCGAAACCGGCCAGCGCACCGTCGTTGTCGCGAATCGCATCGATGACCACATGCGCCCAGAAGCGGCTGCCGTCCTTGCGCACGCGCCAGCCCTCGGATTCGAAGCGACCCTCGCGCGCGGCCGTTTCGAGCCCGCGCTGCGGCAGCCCTGCCGCGGCATCCTCGGGCGTATAAAAACGCGAAAAATGGGAGCCGATGATTTCAGGTGCCGCATAGCCCTTGATTCGCCGTGCACCCTGGTTCCAGTTTGTAACGCGCCCATCGGGCGACAGCATGAATATGGAATAGTCCGTGACGCCGTCTACCAGCATCCGGAATCGCCGCTCGCTTTCGACCACCGCGTCGTGCGCCCGCTTCTTGTCGCTCATGTCGCGCACAATCTTGCCGTAACCAAGCAGTTGCCCGGCAGGATCGTGCAGTGCCGTGAGAATCACACTTGCCCAGAAGAGACTCCCGTCCTTGCGCGAGCGCCAGCCTTCGGCTTCGCTGCGACCGGTTTCCCGTGTCTCGCGCAGTACATCCTCGGGTACACCGTCGCGACGGTCCTCGTCCGTATAGAAGATGGATAGTGGACGCCCCAGAATTTCCTCGGGGGCATATCCGTAGACCGACTCGCCGCCGGGGTTCCAGCTCGCAACGCGTCCGTCGGTCGTCAGCGCAAAAATCGCATAGTCGGAAGTTGAGTCAATCCATCGGGCCGCCCAGTCTGTCGTCTCCCAGACTACGGTCAGCTTTTGCGATTCGGCCATGCTGGTCCCCTCTTTTGCACAATGACGTCCCCGCACTGCCTGAAGCGCGGCGCAGCCCGCCGCGCTTCGCGCTTCGCGACGACAGTCGAAATGGCACCTTCGCCATTTTGCATGCTGTCGGCAAGTCGATCCGTTGCATTTCGTCGACGCGCCGCCCACGCGCCCTGATTTCATCGCCGTGCCGGGACGGAGTTCGCTGCACGGCTACGTAAAGGATGCGGCACCGGAAACCCGGCGAGAGAAAACTGTCATCCAGGCCGACGCTCGGGTTGCGCCGCACGCGCAACCCCGGCCCGTTGGGCGGCATCGCGACACACAGTTTGCACCAGTTTGAAGGCGGGGCGCCTCAACGAAAGTGAGCGCGCATGCCGTGATCCTGGATCAACCGGGTGGCATGTGAACGGGAACTCAAGCACCAGGTCACGTCGTGCAAGCTCTGCGAGACTATGCGAGCGACAGCTCCGTCATGTCAGCCAGACGAGATGCAAACTGGTCTGCAGGTGCCAGTCCCTGAGAGGGACTCTCACGCCAGAACAATTCCCATATGTTGGGATATCTGGCACGATGGAATGGTGTCCACCCAAGGAAACCGCTCATGCGGCCCACGTCGAGCGTACCGGGAGTCGTGCACTTCGCTCACGCCTGCATCCACCCTCCGTCTAAGGTGGCGCTCTCACGACTTCCGCACCGACGACGGGGGTGCCACTCGTGACACCCAACAGGTGGCTGCTTCTCGGCGTATTGCTGCTTGTCGCATCGATCGCCGCACTATTCATATGGCACTGATTGCGCGTCTATTGACTCGCAAGGATGCGCCGCACATGGCTTCGGGCGTCGCAGCGAACGGGCAGCTTGTCCAACATGCGTCGCGAGGTTCGCAAACGTTCCGATAAATCAAACATCACCCATCCCGGCATTGCGGAAAGCGCAGGAACTCGGGCTGGCTGATGGTACGGCTTCACAGGAGTCCGAACGTTTTCCTCAAGCTTGAATCGACGGGGCCCGCGGGCATAAAGCGTCGCAATTTTCTCAACAGAGAGGCCTCACCCGCCGGTGTGCGACGCATGCGCCAGCTCCCAAGCGCCGCTTCGACAATCGTGTTCGCTACGCCGTCGGGCGCGGGGGCGCCTTTGACACTCTTGACGACTGCGCTCGATGCAAGGCTACGCTCGCGATCATAGGCGGCGATTTTCGAGCTTGCCAGAGGGGCGTTGGTGTCCAGGTTGGTCCTGGTAAAGGACGGTTCGACCAGCGTTGCGCGTATGCCGAACTGGCGTACCTCATGGTCCAGGGTCTCGGTCAGCCCTTCGACGGCATGCTTGGACGCCGAATAGAGACCCATGTAGGGGGCGGGAAGGAAGCCAAGCACCGAACTGACATTGACGATCCTTCCGCCACGCTGTTCCCGCATGTGAGGGAGTACCGCCTGCGTCGTGCGTAGAATGCTGAATACATTGGTATCGAACAGCGACACGGCCTCGGCAGCCGAAGTTTCCTCCACGGCACCGATCAGGCTCATTCCCGCATTATTGACGAGCACATCGATTCGCCCGGCGAGTTCGATGACGGACTGGATTGCGGCCCGGACCGATGCATCGTCGCGAACGTCCATCTCGACGAGCTCGACGCCGGAGATAGGCACCGCTGTTGCGATGCTGCGCACGGTACCCAATACGCGGCAACCCCGGCCGGCAAACTTCTCGGCGGTGGCGCGTCCGATACCCGATGACACCCCGGTCACAACGACAACGGTGGATTTCGACATGAACAGCTCCCCTCAGGTGAAATTGATGATGTTTTAAGTGCGCGCGTCGAGCGCATCCTGTGTCACCGGTTCTGAATGCGATGACTGGTTATCCCGGCTCTTGTGCGAACCCGCGGAAGTGCCGGGGCGGATCTTGAACCAGATGGAATACATCGCCGGCAGGAACACCAGCGTGAGAATCGTCCCGGCGAACGTACCGCCGATCAGCGTGTAGGCGAGCGTTCCCCAGAACACCGAGTGGGTCAGCGGGATGAAGGCCAGGATCGCCGCCATGGCCGTCAGGATCACCGGGCGGGCGCGCTGCACGGTGGCTTCGACAACCGCATGGAACGGATCCAGCCCGGCATGTTCGTTCTGATGAATCTGCCCGATCAGGATCAGCGTGTTGCGCATCAGGATGCCCGACAGCGCGATGAGGCCGACCAGCGCGTTGATGCCGAAAGGCTGCCGGAACAGGATCAACGTCGGCACCACGCCGATCAGGCCGAGCGGGCTCGTCATGAACACCATCACCATCGCGGAAATCGAGCGAACCTGGAAAATGATGATGACCAGCGTGATCGCCAGCATGATCGGGAACAGCGGCAACATGGCGGTCGTCGCCTTGCCCGATTCCTCGATGGAGCCCGCCTGCTCGATGCGATAGCCGCCGGGCAGCTTCGCGATGATCGGCTGAAGCTGCCGGGTGATGGCCGTTGAGACGTCCGGTGGCTGCAGGTTGTCGGCAATGTCGCCGCGTACCGTGATCGTCGGCACGCGGTCGCGCCAGCGCACGACCGGCTCCTCCATGCGCACGTCGACCTTGCCCACCTGCGACAGCGGGATGCGCTGCCCGTTGGCCCCGGCCAGCGTGAAGTCGCCGAGCCGGGCCGGGTCGAGACGCACATCGCCGGCCGAACGCGCGATGACCTGCACGCTTCGAATATCCTCACGCACGGCGGTGACGGGCACGCCGGTGAGCAGGAACTGCAGTTGTTGCGCGACGGCGCTGGAGGTGAGCCCCACCGCCTGCAGACGGTCCTGCTGCAGCGTGAAGTGCAGCGTGGGCGAGCGCGTGCCCCAGTCGGTGTTGACCGTGCGCATCATCGGACTGGCCTCCATCACCTGCTGAACTTCAGCCGCGATTGCGCGCAGCTTGTCCGGGTCCGGACCGGTGACGCGATAGGCGACGGGAAACGGCGAATACGGCCCGAACACGAGTTGCGTGACCCGCACGCGCGCTTCCGGGGCGAGACCGTCGGCGATGGCCTGACGCAGTCGCTGCTTCAACGCGTCGCGCTCGTCCTGGCTGTCCGTGCGGACCACGATCTTGGCGAACGACGGATCGGGCAGCTCCGGCCCCATGGCCAGGTAAAAGCGCGGCGCACCTTGCCCGACATAAGCCGTGACGATTTTGGCTTCCCTCTGTTTTGCCAGCCACGCCTCCACCTTTTCGGTCGCGGCGCTGGTTTGGGAAATGGAGGTGCCATAGGGCATCTGCACCTCGACCAGCACTTCAGGACGGTCGGAGATCGGGAAGAACTGCTTCTTGACCACGCCCATACCGAGGATGGCCAGGGCGAAGAGGCCAACGACCGAACCGGCGACCAGCCATTTGTGCGCGATGACACGCGTGAGCAGCTGACGGAAGCGGTTGTAGCGGGGCGTGTCGTAGATCGCGTCGTGGCCGCCTTCGACCTGTTTGAAGTCGGGCAGCATCTTCACGCCGAGGTACGGCGTGAAGACCACAGCGACGACCCAGGACGCGATCAGCGCGATGCCGACGATCCAGAACATGTTGCTGGTGTATTCGCCCGCGGTGGACCGTGCGAAGCCGTTGGGCATGAAGCCGACCGCCGTCACCAGCGTGCCCGAGAGCATCGGCGCGGCGGTGTGGCTCCAGGCATAGGCGGAGGCGGCCACGCGGCTATAGCCTTCTTCCATCTTCACCACCATCATTTCGATGGCGATGATCGCGTCGTCGACGAGCAGGCCCAGCGCCAGGATCAACGATCCCAGGGTGATGCGGTCGAAGTTCTTGCCTGTCGCGGCCATGACCACGAACACGATGGCCAGCGTCAACGGCACGGCGGCGGCCACCACCAGGCCCGCGCGCCAGCCCATGCTCACGAAGCTTACGAGCATGACCACCAGCAGCGCGGCAAAAAACTTGAGCATGAACTCGTCGACCGCCGAATGAATGTTGACGGCTTGATCGGTGACCTTGGTCAGGCTCATTCCCAGCGGCAGCCCGGCGTTGATTGCGCCGACCTCGCTGTCCAGTGCCTTGCCGAGATCGAGCCCGTTCCAGCCGTCGCGCATGACGATGCCGAGCAGCAAGGCCGGTTCGCCGTTGTTGCGGATCATGAAGGTTGCAGGATCTTCATAACCGCGCTCGACAGTGGCGATGTCCGACAGCTTCAGCGTGCGACCTTGCACGACGACGGGCGTATCGCGGATCTTCTGCAGCTTGTCAAAGGCGCCGTCCAGGCGAATCAACACTTCCGGTCCTTTGGTCTCCACGGAGCCGGCTGGCGTCAGGGCGTTCTGGCCATTGAGCGCGGCGAACACGTCCTGCGGGCCGACACCGAGCGTTGCCAGCCGATCATGTGAGAACTGGACGTAGATGCGCTCGGCCTGCTCGCCGATGATGTCGACCTTCTTCACGCCCGGCACGTGCAGCAACCGCTGGCGCAGCGACTCGGCGTCGCGCACGAGCCGGCGTTGCGGTTCGCCCCTGGCCTTCAGCGCAAAGAGTGCGAAGGTGACGTCCGCGTATTCGTCGTTGACCATCGGCCCGATCACGCCAGCCGGAAGGTTGGCGGCTTCGTCGCCGATTTTTTTCCGCGCCTGGTAGAACTCCTCCTGCACTTCCGACGGTGGGGTGCTGTCGAGCAATGTCAGCGTTGTGAAGGCGAGGCCGGGTCGCGTGTAGGTCTCGGTCCGGTCGTACCAGCGCAGCTCCTGCATGCGCTTTTCGATTTTCTCCGCGACCTGATCGTGCATCTCCTGTGCGGTGGCGCCAGGCCACGCGGTGACGATGGTCATCACCTTGATGGTGAATGCCGGGTCTTCCGCGCGACCCAGCTTGAAGAACGACAGGAGTCCGGCCAGCGAGATCAGGCAGATCAGGAACAGGGTGATGGAGCGCTCGCGCACGGCGAGCGCCGACAGGTTGAATCGGCCTTCGCTCACGGACGTGCTCCCTGGTTCGCCACTACGACGGCCTGGCCGGACATCCGGACCTGTTCACCTTCGCGCAGCAACTGGGCACCTAGCGCGACGACGCGCTCGCCCTGTTTCAACGTACCGGAGACGCGAGCGCTGTCGTCGTCCAGGTGAAGGACCGTGACCGGCCGCCATGCAACCCTGGCCGGCTCGCCGTTGACGACCCATACGCCGGGCCCTTTGCCCGCGTCGAGCAGCGCGCCGATCGGCACCTGCAAGCCGCCCTGGAGCGCCACGCGTGCGTCCGGTATCTCGATCGTGACGGTTGCGCCCAGCGGCGCGTCGGCCAGCGCACCCTGCAGGACATAACGCGCTTCGAAAGTGCGGGTACGTGGATCCGCCGTATCCGAGAGCTGGCGCAGCGTGGCTGGCACGCTCACGCCGCTGTTGCCGAACAGGGTGGCCTGGGCGACCGAACCGATGGCGGGGCGCAGGGTTTCCGGTAGCTGGATCACAGCCTCGCGGCGCCCGGCGTGGGCCAGGCGCACCACGGGTTGTCCGGCGCTGACGACCTGACCCGGCTCGGCCAGCGTTTCCATCACGACGCCATCCCCGTCCGCCAACAGCTCGGCATAGCCGGTCGCGTTGCGCGCCACGTCGGCGTCAGCCTCGGCCGCGCTGAGCTGCGCCCTGGCTGCATCGGCGGCCGCCTTGGCCTGGTCGTAGGCCGAAGCCGAGATCGCACCCGTGCCGCGCAGGTCGCGATAGCGCTCCTCATCCTGCGCGGTCTGCTGCGCCCGTGCCCGTGCAGCGGTGACCGCCTCCTGCCGGGCCTGCGCGGCAAGCTTGAGGTCGATCGGGTCGACGCGCATCAGCAGCTGGCCGCGTTTGACGGTTTGCCCGGCATCCACCAGCCGCTCCAGCACCTTGCCGGAGACGCGAAATCCCAGGTCGCTTTGCACGCGTGCGGCGACGGTTCCGGTAAACGAACGGGACGCGGGGATCGCCGCCTCGGCGATGGCGGTGCGCACCAGGGGCGTCTCGGTGCGCGGATCGGAAGGCGCTTTGTCGCCGCAGGCGGCTAGCGCAAGTGGCAGTGCATAGACGACTGCAGAGGTAGCGAGGCGACGCCGGAGCATGAAAGTCCCATTGATGGAGGAATCGGGGCTTTCATTGTGGTTCTTGTGACCAATTTAGTCAATGGTCACAAACGAAATTTCCATCAAGGCGACAGACTGCGGAGCACGAGGCTGGACAGTTGCGCGGGGGCGACCTTCGTGTAATCGAAGCTGTACTGCAAGAGCATCGGGTTCAGGTAGGGGCGCATGACCAGATAGATCGCCATCGCGGTCTCATCGAGCGGTGTTTTGCGCTCGAAGTCCCCGCTCTGCCGGCCCTCCTGCAGGATGTCCTGAAGCAGCTTCTGGACGCGCGCTTCATACGAAACCACGGCCTGCCAGTTCTCCGTGGCCGCTGATGCTGCAATCTCGTAGAGCTTGCGGTCCTGGAAAAACAGACGAAGGCTCGCCTCGGTGAAGACGCTGAACATTCGCCGCAACTTCTCCGGCGGCAGATCGGTCTGGGCGATGGCCGCCCTGACCTCGGTTTCGATCTCGTGCAGGCAGTTCGCGCAAATCATCTCGCCAATGGCTTGCTTGGACTCGAAAAACTTGTAGATGTAGGCCTTGGAAAACCCGATCGCCCTGGCGAGATCGGAGACCGTCGTTTTCTCGTAGCCATACCGGCTGAAGTGCTCGGTGGCGGCGGCAACGATCTGATCTCGTACTTCGTGGTCAGCGGGGCCGCGAGTCGTGATGGGAGGAGTGGTGGCGTTTTTCATGGGATAAGCATACAACAATAGACAACCAGTGACCGTTTGGTATTATGGTCACTACAGTAACCCTGCGAAGACGCTCATGCTACCCAATCACATGCTTGCCGCGATCATCGTTGCCGGCCTCTCGACAGCCTGCGCCGTGGGCCCTGATTACGTCCGGCCCAGTGTAGCCATGCCCGGGCAGTTCCAGGGCCAGGACGCGGTGGATCAACGGCACACGGTGGCCAGTTCTGACCTCGTCACGTGGTGGACGGCTTTCGGCGATCCGCAACTCACACGATTCGTCGCGCTCGCGCTGGAACAGAACCTGGACCTCGAGCAGGCCGCCGCGCGCGTCTCGCAGGCGCGCGCAGGACTCGGCGCAGCGAATGCCGCGCTGCTGCCTTCAGGCAATGTCAGCGGCCAGGCGGCGCGAGTCTACCAATCTGTCGAAACGCCCTTGGGGCGCGTCCTGAATTCAACGCCCGGATTCGACCGCTACGGCAACGACTACGAGGCCAATTTCAGCGCGAGCTGGGAACTGGATGTGTTCGGTGGCCTGCGTCGCGGGCGGGAAGCGGCACTCGCCGAGTATCAGGCTTCGGAAGCCGGCGCGGTGGCCACGCGCCTGGCTGTGGCAGCGCAGACTGCCGATATTTACATCACGATTCGCGGATTGCAGGCCCGTCTGAAGGTGGCCCGGCGGCAGGTGCAAACGCAACAGGATCTGCTTTCGACCATCAAGCTTCTGTATGGAAAAGGACTGGCGGCCGATCTTCAGGTAAGCCAGGCTGAGGGTGCGCTGGCCCAGGTGCAGGCATCCATCCCTGTCCTGGAGACGACACTGGACGCGGCCATGAACGCACTGGATGTGATGCTGGGCTCACAGCCCGGCACGCATCAAGCCGAACTGGTCGATGCTGGGGACATCCCGCCCGCCCCGCGGATCGCGCACACGGGAACGCCGGGAGAGTTGCTCAGGCGCCGACCCGACCTGATCGTGGCCGAGCGTCGCCTGGCTGCGTCGAACGCGCGCATCGGAGTGGCCATCGCCGAGTATTACCCGAAATTCTCGCTGAGCGGACTGATCGGGAGCGCAACGTCAATGGCCGCGGGCAATCTGTTCACTGGCGGCGCCAGTCAGGCGGCCGGGGTGTTGGGTCTGCGCTGGCGTCTGTTCGATTTCGGCCGCATCAATGCACAAATCGCGCAGGCCAGGGGCGAGGACGCCGAGATGTTGGCCGCGTATCGGCTCGCCGCACTGCATGCCACGGAAGATGTGGAAAACGCCTTTTCAGCGCTCGTCAAGCGGGAGGATCAGGCCGCGGTGCTCACCCAGGGAGTGAACTCACTTGGTCGGGCACGAGCCGCTTCGTTTTCGGCCTATCAAAAAGGTGTCGTCAGCCTGATTGAAGTCCTGCAGGCCGACGAAAATCTACTGCGCGCATCCGACGAGCGGGTGCAGGCGCAAACGGAATCGGCCCGCGCAGCCGTCGCTGCCTTCAAGGCGCTTGGCGGTGGTTGGCAGCCCGGCGATCCCGAGGCCGTGGCAAGCCGGTAGACAGCACGATGTATGCCTCATTCAGCCTCCGTCGCCTCACCCTGATGATTCCGGTCGCCTCGTCTCTGCGAAGCTTTCCGTGCCGGCGAAGCGTCCCGCATCGATCGCGCGGATGGCGTACTCGACGGTCTCCCGATGTGCGTCTTCCGCACTCGCCCAGCGCTGTGCGACGCACGGCAGGTGCCAGTCCTCGACCGTCTGCTCGCCGCGCCGGATACGCACAATGGCCATGTACCTGCCTGATCCCTGCGGAAGTACGCAGTGCCGCACGGCAATAGCGCTGGTTTCGATCGCGAAGCCTTTCCAGTTCTGATTGCGTGTGTCGTCCATGGTTGTCTGAGGTCGCGTGTGCCGAAACGGCGCGGACCCGGCGGCCCGCGCCGCACGACCGGAAACATTCCTGTGCAATGTACCTAGCCAACGCTCACCTCGATACGACGGGGTTTCGCTTCCTCACGGCGAGGAATCGTCAGCATGAGCACGCCATCGCGCAGTTGCGCGTCGATGCGCGAAACGTCGAAGTCCGGGCTGAGCGCGAAGGCGCGGCGGAAATGCGGGTGGCGAACTTCGCCATGCTGCAGCCTCAGCCCGGATGGTGTCGGAATCACCGACTCGGCCTCGATCGTCAGATTGCCGTCCTGTACCCGCACATCGAGCTTCTCGCGCGGTACCCCCGGCAGGTCCGCATATAGCGTGATGCCCCTGCTGTCCTCCAACACGTCGACGGCGGGCGTGAGGCGTGTGGACTGCTTCGCGGGTCCGCCGCGCTCATGGTCGGCGATGTCGTTGCGCGCCGCACCGGTGGTCAGTTCAGTGCTGTCGTTCATGGTGTCCTCCGTGATCTATGGTTCACCGTGCTCACTGCACGGTGACCGCGCGCGGCTTCGACGCCTCGGAACGTCCGATGCTGATGGTCAGGCAACCATTTGCATAGCGCGCATTGACGTTCCCGGGATCCGCGTGCCGGGGCAGCTCGATCACGCGCCGGAATGCGCCCATGAAGCGTTCGCTGGCATACACGCGCGTATCGTCCCCCGCTTGCCGCTCGGGCGCCCTGCGTTCGCCACTGATCGTCAGCAGTCCTTTGTCAATCGAGACGTCGATCGCCGCCGGATCGAGCCCCGGCGCAAACGCTACGATCTCGACACTGTCGTCGGTGCTGCCGATGTTGAGTAGTGGAAACATCTCGCTGCGCGTGGCGCGCAGGCTTGCGGGAAAGGCTGGAAAGAGGCTGGCCATCTGCCGTTGCAGGCGGTCGAATTCGCCCAGCAGATCGGTGCTGAAGAAGGGATCGCTCATGACTGGCTCCTGGAAAACCGGGGCCGACACGGAGGACGAATGGAACCACGCGCTCCAGTCCGCCTGTCCGTGGGAAACCCCGCCGACAAACAAATCGAAACACGCAGCGCTTGTCGCGACTGCCTGAGCGATGAACAAAATAGCGCATGGAACGAAAATTTCAAGAGGCCCCGCAGCATGTCACGAGCGAAGTCTCATGGACGATAGCGAGAGGCTTCAGGGACCGGCGCGAGTTTGCGCACGCCGCTGCAGCCGGTGGCCGCTGCGACGCACAAGCCCCGGTTGGATGTGGGCCGTACTGGATTCGAACCAGTGACCAACGGATTAAAAGTCCGCTGCTCTACCAGCTGAGCTAACGACCCGGTCGACTTCTACCGTCGCCGTCACAGCGCTTTCGTGTGCTTGCCCTAACCGATATCGATCGTCCGGTGCGCGGACGGCGCTGGTTCCATTTTCGGAATCGTCAACGTGAGAAGGCCATTGTCGAACTTCGCCAGAGCGCGGCCGGGATCGGCATATTCGGGCATCGGAATCGTGCGCACGAAGCGTCCGTGGGCACGCTCCAGCCGGTAGCAGCCGTTCTCCTCACTGTGTACGTCCTGCTTCTTCTCACCTCGGAGCACGATCGCGCCGTCCTCGACGCTCACTTTCACGTCTTCGCGCTCCATTCCGGGCAGCTCGGCAGTCACACGCAGCACCGGTCCTTCGTCGACAACGTCGATACGCGGCTGGAAACGCGACGAACTGAAGTCGCCAAACCACCGGTCGAGCGCACCACGGCCCGCGAACGGGTCAAGAAAAAATTCCTCCATTGCGCGCCATGGTTCGCGTGAAAACAGCCGCGCGATGTCGGGCATCGAGGCACGTTCGTTTTCGCTCGCCGACGTGCTTTCCCGGCCTTGCGCATCGGACTTGCGGGACGCTGCTCGAAGGAACTTGAAGGGATTCCACCTTCTCGGATCAGGGCTCATCGTATCCTCCCCCAATGTTCTGGAAGGGCAACCGGACTGTGTAGCCGCAAGCGCCAGTGATCCCGCACGGGAGTCTGGCTGCATGACAGCAACGCTTGGCGCGGCTGCCGGAACGATGCATAAAATAGCCCATGGAACGGAAATTTCAAGTGGCCCTTGCAACAAGCCACGGGAGGCTTCATGGACCTTTTCGACAGACTTCGGGAACAGGCCGAAAGCGTGCGCCTGCCGCTCTTCGCGGTCACCGTCAGCGCCGCTGCGCAGGTCAATACGCCGCTCGTCGCGATACTTCACTGGCACGGTTTCCGGCGCGCGACGCCGCTCGTGCTGCCCGGTGTGGAGATACCGGCGCGGTCAGTCCCCGGCACCGCCATCCAGATTGATGCGCCCTGGCAGAGCGTGGAAGCTGTCGACGCCATGCTGCTCGACGCGGCCTGGCAGTTCGGTGCGTGGGAGGTCGAGCGCATAGTGCGGCGCGGGTGCAATACGATCGGCGCCGGCGGTGCCGAAGCGCTCGCCTGTCGCCAGGCGTTTGGCGACTACGGAAGCGACATCCCGCCCGACGGGGCACTCATTGACGGCGCGAGTGATCGCGATGGCCTGATGCGACTGGCCGCGCGACGCGGCTACGTGCGCTGGCTCTTCCGACCGGTGAAGAGTGGCGTGTGGCGGGCGCTTGATGAAGCCGACGACACCCTGGATGCGGACGGCGGCCGGCAGCCGCCCTGCCCCGTGCACCCGCAGCCGCGCAGCGCGCACAAGCGCGCGCTCGGACGTACGGTCTACCGCCTTGGGACCGTCGGCCGTATCCTCTTGCCGCGTTGAAATATTTAGTTACATTTGCGATTCGCGCTCCCTCTTGAACCTCGAATGCGGCGCCTCTATTTCGCTTTCCGCCAGACACTGGCACGGCTGCACGGAGGCCTCCCACGCGCCTCGTTCACGCAGCCGGATTCCCTTATTGGTGATCCTTTAATCGCTCAGGAGATGGAAATGCAGATTCGTCCCCTCTACGACCGGGTTATCGTCAAGCGAATCGAAACGCAGCGGACGACGGCCTCGGGCATCGTGATTCCCGATTCAGCGGCAGAAAAACCAGAACAGGGCGAAGTCGTCGCCGTCGGCAGCGGTCGGCTGCTGCAGGATGGAACGCTGCGCGCGCTCCAGCTGAAGGTCGGTGACCAGGTTCTCTTTGGAAAGTACGCAGGCCAGACCGTCAAGGTCGATGGCGAGGAACTGCTCGTCATGCGCGAGGAGGACGTCATGGGCGTCCTCGAGGCCGACGGCAGCGCCGCCCGCAAGGCCGCCTGAACTTTCGACCGGTCGCGGACACCCGCCCGGTCGTTCGCGACGTGTCGAGTCAACGACTTTACCCGGAGCAAGAACATGAGTGCCAAAGACGTCAAATTCCATGACAGTGCCCGCGCCCGTATCGTCAAGGGCGTGAACGTGCTCGCCGATGCCGTGAAGGTCACGCTCGGACCCAAAGGCCGCAACGTGCTGATCGAGCGCAGCTTCGGCGCGCCGACCATCACGAAGGATGGCGTGTCGGTCGCGAAAGAAATCGAGCTGAAGGACCGCTTCGAGAACATGGGTGCGCAGGTGGTGAAACAGGTTGCATCGAAAACCGCCGATGTGGCGGGGGACGGCACCACCACAGCCACGGTGCTTGCCCAGGCGATCGTGCAGGAAGGTATGAAACACGTCGCCGCGGGGATGAACCCGATGGATCTGAAGCGCGGCATCGACAAGGCTGTCGCCGCCGTGCTCGACGAACTGCGCAAGCTGTCCAGGCCGATTTCGACGAACCGCGAAATCGCTCAGGTCGGTTCCATCTCGGCCAACGCTGACGAGGCAATCGGGAAAATCATTGCTGACGCGATGGAGAGAGTCGGCAAGGAAGGCGTAATCACGGTCGAGGACGGCAAGTCACTCGAGAACGAACTCGACGTGGTCGAAGGCATGCAGTTCGACCGCGGCTACGTGAGCCCCTACTTCATCAACGATCCCGACAGGCAGGCCGCATATCTCGATGACGCGCTGATCCTGCTGCACGACAAGAAGATCTCGAATATCCGGGACCTGCTCCCGGTTCTCGAAGCGACGTCCAAGGCAGGCAAGCCCCTGCTGATCGTCGCGGAGGACATTGACGGTGAAGCACTGGCCACGCTTGTGGTCAACGCGATGCGCGGCATCCTGAAGGTCGCCGCCGTCAAGGCGCCCGGCTTCGGCGATCGTCGCAAGGCGATGCTCGAGGACATCGCCATCCTCACGGGTGCGACCGTCATCTCGGAAGAAACCGGCAAGCAGCTGCAGAAGGCCACGCTCGAAGATCTCGGATCAGCAAAACGCGTCGAGGTCCGCAAGGACGACACCATCATCATCGATGGCGCCGGTGACGAAAAGCGCATCGAGGCGCGCGTGCACTCGATCCGCAGGCAGATCGAGGAAGCGACGAGCGATTACGACCGCGAAAAGCTACAGGAGCGCGTCGCGAAGCTCGCTGGCGGCGTGGCCGTGATCAAGGTCGGCGCGGCCACCGAAGTCGAGATGAAGGAGAAGAAGGACCGCGTCGACGACGCGCTGCACGCCACGCGTGCGGCGGTCGAGGAAGGCATCGTGCCGGGTGGTGGCGTCGCGCTCGTGCGTGCGCGTTCGGCCGTGACGAGCCTGAAAGGCGTCAACAGTGATCAGGACGCTGGCATCCAGATCGTGCTGCGCGCACTCGAAGCGCCCATGCGCGTAATCGCCTCGAATGCGGGCGATGAGCCTTCGGTGGTCATCGCGAAGGTGCTCGAAGGCAAGGGCAATTTCGGCTACGACGCGGCCACCGGCGAATACGGCGATCTTGTCGAGGCGGGCGTAGTCGATCCGACGAAAGTCACGCGCACGGCTCTGCAGAATGCGGCATCGATTGCAGGGCTCATCCTGACGACGGATGCAACGGTGGCCGAAGCGCCGAAGGACGACAAGCCGGCGCAGGCGAGCGCGCCGGAACTGGAGTACTGACCGCATCGGTTCCGCTCTGCACCGGTCATCAAGCCCGGCCGGTGCATTTCTTCGGCATCGTTCTTCCTGTCTTCGCGGGAGCGGTGCCGCTTTTTTTGCACCATAACCGCCATGAAACTCGAACTTCATATTGACTCAAGACCGCTCGACGTCGAGATCGATGATGTCGTGGCGGGGCTACTCGCCGTGCGGCTCAATCTGCCTGACGGCGAGGACCATCGCGACGCCCTCGCGCGCTATCTGAGCGAGAAGGGAAAACCCTGGATCCTGGACGAAGAGCATATGCGCAGGCGCATCCTTCGCCGGCTGATTCTGGAGATTGCCGACCCCGCGCTCGTAATCCGCCATCTGATGGCAGACGATTCACCGTGAGCAGACAGCCGAAATAATACGCTTTCCGCACGCGACTCTATTCGCATTCCTGCATGAAATCCGACGATAAGCGAGCGCGCGTCTGATCATCAACGAGGCTCCCTCCCGGCGTGCCCGATCTCTGCCTCGATCAGCCGGCAACCCCACTCGATCGCGACGCCGGGCCCGATTCATGATGAAATGGCAAGTGGCGAACCTGTTACGTTAGCCGCGCTTATGGGCATCGAGCAGCGGAAACTAACTGGATGCGCGCGAACCGGTTCTCCGGGACCGCATACTCTGAGACTTTCGATGGAACTTCGGCAGTTGCGATATTTTGTCAGCGTCGTCGAACACGGCAGCATGGGCAAGGCCGCGCTCGAGCTAGGCATCGTCACGTCGGCGCTCAGCCAGCAGATCAGCAGGCTGGAAAGCGAACTCTCGACGCGCCTGCTACAGCGAACTTCGAGCGGCGTCGTTCCCACCGACGCGGGACTCGCCTTCTGGCGCCAGGCGCAACTCGCGCTGCGCCACGTCGACGATGCCGCACTGGCCGCGCGCCAGGCTCGCCTCTCGGGCCATGTCAGCGTGGGCCTCGCGCCGAGCACGACAGGCGTGCTCGGTCTCGCATTCATGCAGGCAATGCGCGAGCGGTATCCCGACGTGCGGCTGCGCATGGTCGAAAGCCTCTCCGGTTATCTCGGCGCGATGCTCGGCGCCCGGCAAATCGATCTCGCGATTCTGTTTCGTGAAGAGCCCGCGCAGCGCTGGAGCGTCATGCCCTTGCTCGATGAACGGCTGTTCGTAATAGGCGCGTCGACGCTGCAAGGCATGCCCGCAAGATCGCGCACGTCGATCGCGAAACTGGGCCCCCTGCCGCTGATCCTGCCGAGCGGCACACACGGCCTTCGCGCACTGCTCGACGCCGCATTCAAGCGCGCTGGCTACACCCCGCGCATCGCCGCCGAAGTCGACGGCCTCGCCATGCTCATGGACGCCGTGCGCGGTGGGCTCGGCGCGACGATTCAGCCCGGAGCGGCGCTCGCACGCGCAGAAAACGCTTCACTGGCGAGCGTGCCGCTCGTCGAGGCATACGCGACAAGACCGAACCTGATTGCGAGCGTCTCGGACGACGAACTTTCTCCCGCGGGGCTTGCCGCGCGCGTCGTACTCGCCGATGTCGCGCGCGATACCGTCCTGGCAGGCCGCTGGCCCGGCGCAACGCTGCGCCAACCCGCTCTTCACGAATCCTGAAGACCCCTTGCCGTCTCCCTGATGGCCGCGCCGGACGGAGCTTCTTATAGTTGTCTCAAAGGAGACAACCCAGATGGTGGACGTTCTTGTAATCGGCGGAGGCAATGCCGCGCTGTGTGCCGCTTTGATGGCGCGAGAAGCCGGCGCCTCCGTCCTGCTTCTCGAATCGGCGCCGCGCGAATGGCGCGGCGGAAATTCCCAGCACACTCGCAATCTGCGCTGCATGCACGATGCGCCGCAAGACGTGCTGGTCGATGCTTATCCGGAAGAGGAATATTGGCAAGACTTGCTCAAGGTGACCGGCGGCATCACGAATGAGGCGCTCGCGCGGCTCGTGATCCGGGCATCGTCGACATGCCGTCCGTGGATGCGCAAGCACGGCGTGCGCTTTCAGCCGCCGCTTTCCGGTGCCCTGCACGTCGCGCGGACCAATGCGTTCTTCATGGGCGGCGGCAAAGCGCTCGTGAACGCCTACTACCGCAGCGCCGAAGCGATCGGGGTCCAGATCCGCTACGACACGCCTGTCGACGCAATCGAACTCGACGCAGGCCGCTTCGTCGCGGCGCGCAGCGGCGTGCAACGTTTCGAGGCGCGCGCCTGCGTGCTCGCGGCCGGCGGATTCGAATCGAATCGCGAGTGGCTGCGAGAAGCGTGGGGGCAAAACGAGCGCGGCGAATGGCCCGCCGACAACTTTCTCATTCGCGGCACGCGCTTCAATCAGGGCCTGCTGCTCAAGCACATGATCGAAGCAGGGGCGGATGCGATTGGCGATCCGTCGCAGTCGCACTGCGTCGCCATCGACGCCCGCGCGCCGCTCTATGATGGCGGCATCTGCACGCGTATCGACTGCGTGTCGCTCGGCGTAGTCGTCAATCGCGACGCGCAGCGTTTTTACGACGAGGGCGAAGACTTCTGGCCGAAGCGCTATGCGATCTGGGGACGGCTCGTCGCGCAGCAGCCGGGCCAGATCGGCTATTCGATCATCGACGCGAAGGCCGTCGGGCGGTTCATGCCTCCGGTGTTCCCGGGCGCGAAAGCCGCTTCGCTGAACGAACTGGCGCATCAACTGCATTTGCCCGAAGCGGCCTTCGTCGAGACGATTCGCGCCTACAACGCCGCGTGCCGCGACGGTACCTTCGATCACACGGCACTCGATGACTGCCGCACCGAAGGCCTCACGCCAGCGAAAACCCACTGGGCGCGGCCCATTGATACCCCTCCCTTCTTCGGCTATGCATTGCGGCCGGGCATCACGTTCACGTACCTGGGACTCGAGGTGAATGACCATGCGCAGGTGCATTTCGGCGGACGCCCCAGCGACAACCTTTTCGTTGCAGGAGAAATGATGGCCGGCAACGTGCTCGGCAAGGGTTATACCGCGGGCGTCGGCATGTCGATCGGCACCGCGTTCGGACGCATTGCCGGCACACAGGCTGCGATGGCTGCTGCTCATTACACTGGAGTTCAACGTGCAAAAGCTTGAAGCGCTTGCCCGCGAGGCGCGGGAACTCGCCTCGCCTTCCGTCATCACCGGCTACACGGCCACGAGCGAGCCCGCGGCGCGGACAATCCGCGTGCTCCCGCTCACGCAAAATGAAGCGGAAGTCGCACGGCAGATGCAGATCTGCAACGCGTGCCGTTACTGCGAAGGATTCTGCGCGGTCTTTCCCGCGATGACACGGCGCCTCGAATTCGCCAAGGCAGACGTCAATTATCTCGCCAACCTGTGCCACAACTGCGGCGCTTGCTATCACGCATGCCAGTATGCGCCGCCACATGAGTTCGCCGTGAACGTGCCGAAGGCGATGGCCGAAGTCCGTGTCGAAACCTATGCGGAGTATGCGTGGCCCGCACCGATGGGCGCACTCTACAAGCGCAACGGATTGACCGTCGCGCTTGCACTCGCGATCGGACTCGCCCTCTTTCTGATGCTTGGCATCGGGTTCAGGGGTTCGCTGTTCGCCGGCAATCTGGGCGGCAATTTCTATGCGATTTTCCCGCATAACCTGCTCGCGGCGATGTTCGGTTCGGTCTTCGGCTTCGCGATCCTCGCGCTCGGCGTCGGCGTGTCGAGATTCTGGCGTGACGTGTCTGCGGGACCGGCCAGCGCGCCGGCCATCGCCGAGGCCGCGAAGCACACGCTTACCCTGACGTATCTCGACGGAGGCCATGGCGACGGCTGCAACGAGTCAAATGATGCCTTTACGCTCGCACGCCGGCGTTTCCATCATTTGACCTTCTATGGATTCATGCTGTGCTTCGCGGCTACGGCGGTGGCCACCTTCTATCACTATGCGCTCAATCTGCACGCGCCTTACCCGGTCCTGAGTCTGCCCGTGATGCTCGGCACAGCGGGTGGTGCCGGTTTGCTCGTCGGGCCGGCGGGCCTGCTCTGGCTCAATCTGCGCCGCGACCCGAGCCGGGGCGATCCGAAGCAGCGCCCGATGGACCGTGGATTCATCGCGCTGCTGCTCTTGACCAGCGTTTCGGGTCTCGCGCTCCTCGCGTGGCGCGACACCGCCGCGATGGCGTGGCTCCTGGCCCTCCACCTCGGCGTCGTGATGGCACTCTTCGCCACGCTGCCTTACGGCAAATTCGCCCACGGAATCTATCGCTGTGCGGCGCTTCTCAAGTCATCGATCGAAAAACGACAGGCCAGCCGCCTGCAACCCGGCTCGGACTAACGGCGGTCCTCGAGGCAATACCTTCGACGGGCGGCCGCACTCACATAACACATCCATGGAGACAACTCATGCATCCCTCATCGCTCAACGCCGGGGATAGCGCGCATGGCCGAACGTCGAAGTTTGGCGCAGTGCTGCGCGTGACCAGCGG
Source organism: Paraburkholderia nodosa (assembly GCF_001718195.1). GTDB lineage: Bacteria > Pseudomonadota > Gammaproteobacteria > Burkholderiales > Burkholderiaceae > Paraburkholderia > Paraburkholderia nodosa_A. The sequence goes on along the minus strand of NZ_MCNV01000004.1, from coordinate 79,927 downwards.
CAATTTTCTGGAGCAGTTCGACTTCTTTCTTTTCGGCTTCTATGCGACTTACATCTCGCGCATCTTCTTTCCGTCCACGAGCGAGTTCGCCTCGCTGATGCTCACCTTCGCCGTGTTCGGCGCGGGCTTCCTGATGCGCCCGCTGGGCGCGATCATATTGGGCGCATACATCGATGAAGTGGGGCGCCGCAAAGGGTTGATCGTCACACTGTCGATCATGGCGAGCGGAACGATCCTGATCGCGTGCGTCCCCGGATATGCGACGATCGGATTTCTGGCACCCGCTCTCGTGCTGCTCGGGCGCCTGCTGCAAGGCTTTTCCGCTGGCGCCGAGCTGGGCGGCGTCTCTGTCTATCTGGCAGAAATGGCGACGCCGGGGCACAAGGGCTTCTATACGAGTTGGCAGTCCGCGAGCCAGCAGGTCGCAATCGTGGTCGCAGCCGCTCTCGGCTATCTGCTCAACCATCTGATGACGGCCAGTGAAATCGGCGCATGGGGATGGCGCGTTCCCTTCTTCGTCGGTTGCGCTATCGTGCCGGTTATCTTTCTGTTGCGACGCACGCTGCAGGAAACCGACGAGTTCAAGGCGCGCACGCACCATCCGCGCGCACGCGAAGTGTTCGCCACGATGCTGCAAAACTGGCGGACGGTGCTCGCGGGCATGATGCTGGTCGCCATGACGACTACCACGTTCTACCTCATCACGGTCTACACGCCGACCTTCGGCAAAACCGTTCTGAAGCTCACTACCGCAGACAGCCTGATCATCACGCTTTGCGTGGGCCTCTCGAACTTCTTCTGGCTGCCCGTTGGTGGAGCGCTCTCGGATCGCATCGGCCGCAGGCCGATTCTTATCGCCATCACGGCGCTCGCTATCTGCACGTCGTATCCGGCGCTCTCCTGGCTGTCATCGGCGCCGAGCTTTGCTCGCATGCTCGTCGTGCTGCTGTGGCTCTCGTTCTTCTTCGGCATGTACAACGGCGCGATGGTTGCAGCACTCACTGAAGTCATGCCCGCCGAGGTCCGCGTGGCCGGTTTCTCGCTCGCGTTCAGTCTCGCCACCGCGGTTTTTGGTGGTTTCACGCCCGCCGTATCGACGTATCTCATCGAGATTACCGGCGACAAGGCCGCGCCGGGATACTGGCTCAGTTTCGCCGCCGCGTGCGGACTCGTCGCGACTCTCGTGCTGTATCGCCGGGGCGGCGCAGCCGGGCGGTTCGCATCGCTCGCCTGAACGCTACGCCTGCGTCAGCCACCGCAAGCGAGGCCACCGCGGTGTCCCTTTTCCGTGTCGGCATTGAGAAACCTTGAATGATGACGTTCGCGGTCTTCGTGCGCGCGGTTCGATTCGTGATGTCCGTTTCCATGCGTCTCTCCATCGTGGAGAGGTCGGTATTGCGTTCGGACCGTACGCAACGGAAACGGGAATCCACGGTAGTCGCGATCGGAACCGGCGATGATCGCGTGCGCCACGATCAACCCTTGGTGGCAGCCCCGCGCCGGCTCTTTTTCGCGGGCGCGGCAGCACGCTTACGCACGGCGTCGGCGTGTGCGCGAATCGTCTCGATCAGCGCGCGCAACCCCGCCGGCGCGTGCCGCCGCCCGGTGTAATAGAGGCAGAGCCCGTCGAGCGGCGGCGTCCAGTCCTCCAGCACGCGCACCAGCGTGCCCGCCGCCAGGTCCGCATTCACGTTCCATTCGGTCAAATATGCAAGGCCGAGTCCATCGCGCGCGGCCGCGAGCATGAGACCGGGCTCGTCGAGCGTCAACGTGCCCTCCACGTCCACGCGCACGGCTTGCCCGCGCCGCTCGAACTCCCACTGGTAGATTTGCCCGCTCGGCATGCGACTGCGTATGCAGCGATGCGCCTTCAGATCGGCTGGCGTACGCGGCGGCTTGTGCTTCGCAAAGTACTCCGGACTGCCAACCACTGCGAAACGCTGACGGTCGCCGAAGGGCACGGCGATCATGTCCTGCGGCACCGTTTCGGCGAGACGAACGCCGGCGTCGTAGCCGTCGACCACGATGTCGATGAGCCGCCCTTCCGTAACGAGATCGAGCTTCATCTCGGGATAGCGCTGCAGATAAGCGATGAAAACGGGCATAACCTGCTTCGCCGCGCCTACCGAAGCGTTGATGCGCAATGTGCCGGAGGGCGTGTCGCGAAAGCTCCCGGCCTGGTCGAGCGCCTCGCGGATCGTGGACAACGCGGGCGCGACGCTGCCCACGAACTGCGCGCCTGCTTCCGTCAACGCCACGCTGCGCGTCGTGCGGTTGAAGAGCCGCACGCCGATACGTGCTTCGAGCGCCGCCACCGCGTGGCTGACCGCCGAAGTCGACACGCTCAGTTCGTCTGCCGCGGCGCGGAAGCTGCGATGGCGCGCCACGGCCAGCACGGCTTCGAGTTCCACCAGGCCCGATGTTTTCATTGTCCCAAATCGCTCAACACGTCATGCGTCATTGTACGGCTAGTCAACGCAATGCAAGGCGTCTATCTTGCGTTCATCGACTCACGTTTCTGGAACAGCCATGCAGATCATCGACAAAATCTATATCGACGGCGCGTTCGTCACGCCGCACGGCGAGGAACACTTCGACCTCTTCAACCCCGCGACCGAGACGGTGATCGGCCGCGTGCGCCTCGCCGACGCGGCGGACGCTGACGCGGCGATCGCCGCCGCCAAGCGCACGTTCCCGGCGTTTTCGCGCACCCCGAAGGCGCAGCGTATCGAGATGCTGATGGCGCTGCACGAGGCCGTCGTCGCGAGCGAGGACGCGCTCTTCGAAGCGATCGTGCAGGAGTACGGCGCACCGGTCTCGCGCGGCCGCTGGATGGCGCAGCACGCCTCCAACGTGCTGCGCGACGCCGCGCAGACGCTGGAAAGCTACACATTCACGCGGCGCGCAGGCACGGCTGAGGTCACCATGCAGCCGCTTGGCGTAGCGGGGCTGATCACGCCGTGGAACAGCGACGCGGGCTTCATCTGCGGCAAGCTGGCAGCCGCGCTCGCGGCGGGCTGTACGGCCGTCATCAAGCCGAGCGAGATGAGCGCGCTCCAGACGCACATCGTGACCGAGGCGCTGCATTCGGCGGGCTTGCCTGCGGGCCTCTTCAACATCGTCACGGGCCGCGGCGACACCGTGGGCGCGCGTATCGCCGCGCATCCCGACGTCGCCAAGATCTCGTTCACGGGTTCGACCGCAGTGGGCAAGTCGATCCTGCGCACGGCAGCGGAAACGCTCAAGCGCGTGACGCTCGAACTGGGCGGCAAGTCGCCGGTCGTCGTGCTCGACGACGCGAATTTCGACGTAGCCGTGCCGCTCGCGCTGCAGGCCGGCTTCATGAACAGCGGGCAAGCATGCATTGCGGGCACGCGCATTCTCGTGCCGCAGTCGCGGCTCGTCGAATTCGAAGCGCGTGTCGTGGAAGCCGTCGCACAGATTCACGCGGGCGATCCGCGCGACACGCGCACGAGCGTCGGCCCGATGGTGAGCCAGAAGCAATGGGAACGCGTGCAGCGCTATATCGGCATCGGCATCGACGAAGGCGCACGCCTGATTGCGGGCGGCGCGGGGCGGCCCGAGGGTATCGAGTCGGGCTGGTTCGTGCGTCCCACTGTGTTCAGCGGCGTGACGAACGACATGACCATCGCGCGCGAGGAGATTTTCGGGCCCGTGCTTTCGATCATCGCGTATCGCGACATGGAGCACGCCATCGAGATCGCCAACGACACGCCCTACGGCCTGCAAGCCTACGTGCTCTCGACCGATGTCGCGCGTGCGCGCCGCGTGGCCGCGCAGATCGAAGCGGGCCGCGTGCTCGTCAATACGCTCGCCCACGAGCCGGCTGCGCCGTTCGGCGGCTTCAAGCAATCGGGGATGGGGCGCGAGTACGGCGCCTTCGGGATCGAAGCGTTTCTGGAACCGAAGTCCACGCTCGGCGTGCTTTGATGCGCTGCTAGCCGCATCAAAAATGCAAACGCCCCGGTTGTGCTGCTAACCGGGGCGTTTGAACTGCGCTTTTAGCGCACTACATCAGAAGGTCTGCCAGTCGTCATCGGACGTGGCCGTTGCCGGTTCGCGGCGGTCGGCCTTCGGAGCGGACGCAGCGGGGGCACGCACGGGTGCAGGCCTGGAAGCTGCGGGACGCCTGACCGTTGCGCTCGCAACGGCCTTCGCCGCCGGCGCGATGCTCGTCGTGGCCGCACGGCCCGCCGAGCCGATGTTGAACACGGACACCAGTTCGCGCAACGCCGCTGCCTGCGAGGACATCGACTGCGCCGCCGCCGACGCTTCCTCGACGAGCGCCGCGTTCTGCTGCGTGACCTCGTCCATCTGCGTGACGGCCTGGTTGACCTGCTCGATGCCGGTGCGCTGCTCGCCCGAAGCCGCCGAAATCTCGTTCATCAGGTCGGCAACGCGCTTGACCGATTGCACGATCTCGCCCATCGTGCGGCCCGCATCGTCCACGAGCGCCGTGCCGTTGTTCACGCGCTCGACCGATACGCTGATGAGTTCCTTGATTTCGCGCGCTGCCGTCGCGCTGCGCTGCGCCAGTGTGCGCACTTCGCCGGCCACCACCGCGAACCCGCGGCCCTGTTCGCCGGCACGCGCCGCTTCCACGGCCGCGTTGAGCGCCAGGATGTTGGTCTGGAATGCGATACCCTCGATCACCGAGATGATCTGCGCGACCTGCTCGGAGCTGTTGGCGATATCGCGCATCGTATCGACCACGCGCCCCACCACTTCGCCGCCGCGCGTGGCCGTCTGCGAAGCCTGGCCCGCCAGCGTGTTGCCCTGTGTCGCGTTATCGGCGTTCTGCTTCACGGTCGCGGTGAGCTCTTCCATGCTCGCCGCCGTTTCTTCGAGCGAAGCGGCCTGCTCTTCGGTGCGCTGGCTCAGGTCGGTGTTGCCGGCCGCGATCTGCGCGGAAGCCGTCGCAATGCCTTCGCTGCCCGTGCGCACGCGGCCCACCAGGTCGACGAGCCGCTCGTTCATGTGACGCAGCGCGCCGAGCAACTGGGCCGCCTCGTCGGTGCCCTCGACGTCGATGCGTGCGGTCAGATCGCCGCGCGCCACCGTTTCGGCCACGTCCACGGCCCGAGCAATCGGGCCCGTGATCGAACGCGTGATGAAGAGCGCAATCGTGGCACCGAAGCCGATGGCGATCACGATCAGCGCGATCGTCCACGCGACCGCGCTTCGGTACGCCGCCTTCGCCGCGGCGACCTCGGCGGTCGAGCCATTGTGATTGAGGGTCACGTCCTGGTTGATGAGATCCATCACGCCCGTGAACGACTTCGCCGATGCGGACGCGACCGCAGCGCGGGCATCGGGCGCTCCGCCATCGGCGGACATGATCAAGGCCTCGATCTTCTTGTCGTCGTCCAGATATTGCGACCATGCGGTGCCGATCGAATCGGCCACGCGGCGCTCTTCAGCCGAAGAGACCAGCTTGGAATAGCTGTCGAACATCGTGCCGAATTGGCTGATCATCTGGGCGTGCTGGTCGTGCAGTGCGGCCTTCTCGCTGGCGTCGTTGGTGATCAGCATGCGCAGCGACGTGCGGCGCACGTCCTGCGCCTGATTGCGCATGTTCCCGAGCGTCTCGACGCTAGGCAGCCAATTCGTGCCGATTTCTTCCGTGCCGTCGAATATGCGCGAGGCCTGAAGGAGCCCGATGCCGCCCACCGCGCCGAGCAGGAGCAACACAATGGCAAAGCCCGCGCCGAGACGCGGACCGATCTTGATTCTGGTAAGGAATGACATGGGGACGCCGTAGTGAGAGGTCATCCCTATTGACGACATCGACGTCAAAAAATTAAGTCAATGTTGCAAATATAACAACGTGTAAGGAAGCGAACGTTGAGCGAACGATCGGTCTCTTTTCATACGATCAGGATGCCGTATCAATTGCATCAGAGATTCGCCGCCCATACTCCGACCTGCGCGATCGCCGCATCGCGCTGAGCCGAACTCGCATGCGTTGCGCCGGTGAGATACGTCGTGACGAGAATAGGGGCGCGTTCCGTGGGCCAGACAATTGCCACATCGTTTGCCGTGCCATGGTCGCCGGTGCCGGTCTTGTCGCCCACGCGCCAGTCTTTCGGCAAGCCTGCGCGCAAACGCGCGTCGCCGGTCTTGTTGGCGACGAGCCATGCAATGAGCTGCTCGCGCGATGCCGCAGACAGACGCTCGCCCAGCAGCAATTCGCGCAGGTTCGCGACCATGGCGGCAGGCATGGTCGTATCGCGCGGGTCGCCGGGGATCGCTTCGTTGAGCGTGGTCTCGTTGCGATCGAGGCGCGTGACCGGGTCGCCAATGCTGCGTGCGAAGGCGGTGATCGCGGGCGGTCCGCCAATGCTTTCCAGCAACAGGTTAGCCGCCGTGTTGTCGCTGCGCGTGAGCGCGGCTTCGCACAGTTCGGCGACCGTCATGCCCTCACTACCCGCGCGCGGTCCGCTCACCGGCGAATACGACACGACTTGCGCAAGCGAATACACGATTTTGCGCGCGAGGTCTTCCTTGCCGTGATCCTTGCGCGTGAGCACGGCCGATGCGAGCAACACCTTGAACGTGCTGCACATCGGAAAGCGCTCGTGCATGCGCCATCCGCGCACGTGCCCGTTCGCCGTATCGAGCATCGCCACGCCGAGCCGCCCGCCTGCCTGCGCCTCGATGGCGGCGAGCTGCTTTTCCACTGCGCCAGCGGGCGCCGCGCCCGCTTCCGGCGCTTGTCCCGCCGTGGCGCCGAACGCGTGAGATGCAACGCCAGCTATCGCACTGCCCAACACTGTCATCGTGAATCGACGTCGCGTGATCATGGCCTCTCCCTGAAGTGCCGCCACTATCGCGCGTTCTCGCCAGGGTGACAAACGATGATAAATTGCGCGTTGCCCCAGAAAAACTTATGACTCGATCATGCGAACGTATCTGCCCCTCAATGCCCTGCGTGCCTTCGAAACGTCGGCGCGGCACCTGAGCTTCACACGCGCGGCGAGCGAGCTGAACGTCACTCAGGCGGCCGTGAGCCAGCAAGTCCGCACGCTCGAGGAGCGGCTTGGTGCGACCCTCTTCAAGCGCCTGCCGCGCGGCCTTGCGATCACCGACGAAGGTCTCGCGCTACGCCCCGTGCTCACCGATGCGTTCGACCGGATCGAAGCCGTATTGCGGCAATTCGAGGGCGGCCACTTTCACGAGGTGCTGACCGTGGGGGCCGTGGGCACCTTCGCGGTGGGCTGGTTGATGCCGCGCCTGAAGTCGTTTCACGACGCGCATCCGTTCGTCGAGCTGCGCATCATGACGAACAACAATCTCGTCGATCTCGCGGGAGAAGGTCTCGACTTCGCCATCCGGTTCGGCGACGGCACCTGGCCCGGTTCGCGCGCCGCGAAGCTGTTCGACGCGCCGCTCGCCGCGCTCTGCACGCCCGATATCGCGCAGCGTCTGCAAAGCCCTGCCGATCTCGCCAACGAAAAACTGCTGCGCTCGTATCGCGCCGACGACTGGACGCTCTGGTTCGAAGCCGCCGGGCTCGCCCCGCGTCCGGTGCGCGGGCCCGTATTCGATTCGTCGCGGCTCATGGTGGAAGCGGCAATGCAGGGCGCGGGCATCGCGCTCGCCCCGGTTTCGATGTTCGAGCGCGATCTCGCGGCGGGCAGGCTCGTGCGGCCCTTCGATATCGAGGTGCAGGCCGGCAGCTACTGGCTCACGTCGCAAAAGGGGAAAACGGCGACGCCCGCCATGCGCGCGTTCAAGCAATGGATCGTGAGGGAAGCCGGCAGCGGCGAGGAAGCGTGATTGCGCGGTAATCGCCGTAGTTACGGCGCTACGCGCTGGCCTGCGTGAGCCGCCCGTGAAGCGCTTCGATTTCCGTTTCGGCAAAGACCTCGATGCCGTGCTCGCGCAGCAACGCAGTCGTCACCCCTGCGCCCGCATGCTTGCGGCCCGCAAAGCTGCCGTCGTAAATGGCACGGCTGCCGCACGAAGGGCTGCCATCGGTCAGCAACGCGTAGCGGCAGTCGTGGGCTAACGCCAGTTCGAGCGCGACGCGGGCGCCTTCGACGAAATACGCGGAGACGTCCTCGCCGCGCACGTCGATCACGTGTGCGATCCCCGCCAGCACCGCGGCGCCCGAAGCGGCGTTTGCGATCTCCGCAGGCGGCCTCGGCACGCCGAACCCGCCTGAAACTTCCGGGCATACGGGCACGAGCCGCCCCTCGCGCTGCCACTGCTCCATCAATGCATGCGCAACGGTTTTCGCCGAGCCGTCGTATCGAACCGGATGGCCAAGCAGGCAAGCGCTAACGAGTATTCGGGGGAGCATGCGCGAAGAGATTCTGTTGCACGAAGGTCCCGCATTTTACGCGCCGAAGTCGAGCAACACCTTGCAAGTTTCGCGCGGATTGTGCTCCGCCAGTTCGAACGCGCTGCTCACCTCGCGAAAATCCACCTTGTGCGTGATGATCGATTCCGGTGTGACGAGCCCGCGCTCGAGCCAGTCGATCACGGTCGGGAACATCGCGCAGTTCAGGCGCGAGGCGCACAACGTGAGTTCCTTTTTCGTCAGCTCCTGCTGCGCGATGGCCGAAGGCGTCGACGAAAAGCCGAGCAACCCGATACGTCCCGCAGGCGCCGCGAGCCGCACCGCTTCTTCGAGGATGGTCGGATGGCCCACCGCGTCGAAGATCAGCGTGGGGCCGTCTTCCACGCCGCGCGTGCGCAGCGCGTCGGCCAGCGGCTCGTTGCGCGTGTTGATCGTTTCGTCGGCCTGCGCCCCGCAATCGCGTGCGAGTTCGAGCCGCTCGTCGAGCTGATCCGTAATGAAGGCACGCACGCCGTACACGCGCTTGAGCACCTGGAGGATCGTCAGGCCGACGGTGCCCGCGCCGTAGATCAACGCAACGTCGCTGGCCAGCACACCGGTGCGCGCTGTAACGTTCGCCGCCACGGCGAACGGCTCGACAATCGCCGCGCACGATTGCGCAATGCGCTCGGGAATGCGGTACGCGTTGCGCGCGGGCGCACACACATACTGGCTGAAACCGCCGTCGCGATGCACGCCCAGCACGACGAGATTGCGGCACACGTTCTGCCGCCCGATCTGGCATGCGTGGCAACGCCCGCAGCTGATGACGGGATCGACGGCCACGAGTTCGCCCACACGCGCGGTATCGACACCGTCGCCCACGGACTCGATGCGGCCCACGAACTCATGGCCGATGATTCGCGGATACGACACGAACGGATTGTGCCCGCGATAGATGTGCAGGTCCGAGCCGCAGATGCCCGCATAACGCACCCGCACGCGCACTTCTCCCGCCGCGGGCGTGGGCGTGGGCATCTCGCGCACGGCGAGGCTGTTCGGTTGATCGACTACGACGCTCAACATAGTGGACGCTTCCATGAATATTTGATCAGGTCTGCCTACCAGTTCCACATCGACCCGTCGCGCAGACGGGCGACCGGCAGATAGGCACGTTCATAGGGATACTTCGCGGCCAGCGTCTCGTCGATGTCCACGCCGAGCCCCGGCGCTTCGTCCATCACGAGGAAACCGTTCTCGAAGCGGTACTGATGCGGGAACACGGCATTCGTGAGCGCGTTGTGCGGCATCAGTTCCTGAATGCCGAAGTTCGGCGCCCACAGGCCGAAGTTCACGGCGGCGGCCATGCAGACCGGCGAAAGATCGGTGGCGCCATGAAAGCCCGTACGCACCTGGTACATGGCCGCGTAATCGGCAATGCGGCGCATATGCGTAATGCCGCCCGCGTGCACGATGGTCGCGCGGATATAGTCGATGAGCTGCTCGCGTATCAGGTCCTTGCAGTCCCAGATCGAGTTGAACACCTCGCCCACCGCAAGCGGCGTGCTCGTGTGGCTGCGGATCAGGCGGAAGCTCTCCTGGTTCTCGGCCGGTGTCGCGTCCTCCAGCCAGAAGAGGCGATACGGCTCCAGGTCGCGGCCCAGGCGCGCGGCCTCGATCGGCGTGAGGCGGTGGTGCGCGTCATGCAGCAGATGCGGGCCGAAGCCCACGGCCTCGCGCACCTTGCGAAAGAGTTCGGGCGTATGGCGCAGATAGAGCGCCGTGTCCCACGGTTCCTCGGGCGGCAGCCCCTTTTGGGCGGGCTCGTATTCGCCCTTGACCTTGCCCACGCCATACACCTTGTCGAGACCGGGCACGCCTGACTGCACGCGAATCGCCTGGTAGCCCTCCTCCACATGCTGGCGCACCGCGTCGATGGCTTCTTCGTGGTCTCGCCCGTTTGCGTGGCCATAGACCATCAGCCCTTCGCGGCTCTTGCCGCCCAGCAACTGATACACGGGCATGTTCGCGAGCTTGCCCTTGATATCCCAGAGCGCCATGTCGATCGCGGCGATCGCCGTCATCGTGACCGGGCCGCGCCGCCAGTACGCGCCGCGATAGAGGTATTGCCAGATGTCCTCGATATTGCGGGGGTCGCGGCCCACGAGGCACGGAAACACGTGATCTTCGAGGTACGAGCGCACGGCCAGTTCGCGGCCGTTGAGCGTCGCGTCACCGAGACCGTACACGCCTTCGTCGGTCACGATCTTCACGGTCACGAAATTGCGGCCGGGGCAGGTGACGATCGTCTGCAACCGTTCAATCTTCAATTGCTGTCTCCACTCTGTTTCATTCGACGAAATAGTCGGGCACGCGCGCCCGCACTTCCGGCAGATGCGAGCCCACGCGGTCGATATGGCTCGCCACCGTCGCGCCCAGTTGCGCGAAGTTGCGCGAGGCAATATGCGCGAGGATCAACTCGTGTTCGCGCAGCGCGCGCTGCGCATGGTCCGCCACGCGGTCGAGCAGCAACCAGCGCACGCGATCGAACTGGCGTTTCATTGGCTGCAGCATTTCCCACACATGCGAGCGGCCCGCGAATTCGAACAGGCGCCGGTGCATCAGCTCGTCGAGATCGAAAAAGCGATCGACGTCGCCGCGCGCGACGGCGTCACGCTGGTCATCGACGATCCGGCCGAACTCCGAGAGCTGCTCGGGCGTGATGGTCTGGGCCAGCTGCACGTGGTTCGCGCATTCGAGCGTGCTGCGCGCGAAGCGTCCCTCTTCGAGCTGGGAAACGGAGATCGGCGCGACGATCGTGCCGACCTTGCGGTAGATGTTCACGAGATGTTCGTCGGCGAGCTGCGCAAGCGCTTCGCGCACCGGCGTGCGGCTGACCTGCAGCGCTTCGGCAATCGCGGCTTCGGAAAGGCTTGCGCGCGGCGGCAGCGAGCCGCGCACGATGGCGTCGCGCAGGAAGGCGTGCACCTGCGGGCGATAAGACGCGTCGGGATTGGCGACGAATCCGCTCAGTGCGGCGAGGACGGCGTCCTCTTGCGGTTCGATGACGGTCTGGCTCATGTCGGTAACGGGAAACGGTTTGTACCATGGTAGCAAATGCGCTGTGCGGTCACCGCATAGCGTTAACCCCGATAAAACGAGATAAAACATCGGACTAAGCTTCAGTCATTCGTATTCGTACCATGGTACAAAGCAATGACGGCACCTCTTCTATGCGAGCGCTCACTAACTAAAGCCGCGTCGACCGTGCGCCAGCCGGGATACGACCGCCAGCGCGTGCGCCCCGGCATCGTCCATCTCGGGCTCGGTGCGTTTCATCGCGCGCACCAGGCGCTCTATACGGAAGCGCTGCTCGAGCGCGGCGACACGCGCTGGGGCATCGTCGGCGTGAGCCTGCGCGAGCGGCGCGTGCCGCAGGCGCTGGCTGCCCAGGACTACCTCTATTCGGTGACTGAGCGCAGCGGCGAGACGGCGGCGTGCCGCGTGGTCGGCGCGCTGCGCGGCGCGCTTTACGCGCCCGAGGCGATGGACCGGGTGCTCGGCGCAATTGCGGACCCCGGCGTGGCCATCGTGAGCCTGACCGTGACCGAGAAGGGCTACAGCATCGCGCCCGCCGGCGCCGAGCTGGACGCCGGCGACCCCGGCATCCGCCACGACCTCAAGACACCCGATGCGCCCCGCACCACGCTTGGCGTGCTCGCCGCGGGCATCCGCCGCCGCCCGGCCGGCGCGCCGCTTACTGTGGTCTGCTGCGACAACATGCAGGCCAACGGCGACACGCTGCGCAAGCTCCTGATCCAGTATGCGGAGCAGTTCGACCCGGCGCTCGCGCGCCGCATCGGCGAGACGATCGCGTTTCCCAACACGATGGTCGATCGCATCGTGCCGGCCGCCACGCCCGCGTCGCTCGACGCGGCTGCCACGCAACTCGGCCTGCACGACGAAGCCGCGATCGTATGCGAGCCGTTCACCCAGTGGGTCATCGAAGACCGCTTCAGCGGCCCGCGCCCCGCGTGGGAAGACGCGGGCGCGCTGCTCACACGCAATGTGCACCCGTACGAGGCCATGAAACTGCGCCTCCTGAACGGCTCGCATTCGGCGATTGCGTATGTCGGCCAGTTGCGCGGGCGCGAAACCGTCTCCGATGCGATGGGCGATCCTGCCATGGCCGCCTTCGTGCGCGCGCTGATGACCGAGGACCTGCTCGCCACCGTGACGGTCCCACCCGGCTTCGACGTTCATTCGTACTGCCAGGATCTGCTGGCGCGCTTTGCCAACCCGACGCTTGCGCACCTTACCGGTCAGATCGCGACAGACGGCACCCAGAAAGTGCCGGTGCGCTGGCTACCCGCGCTGCGCGAGAGCCTCGCGCGCGGTATCGAGCGCCCCCATCTCGAACGCGCGCTCGCCGCCTGGCTGCACTACCTCGCGACCGAACGCAGCGACACGGGCGCGTCGGTCCTGGTGAGTGATCCTGGCGCCCCCGCACTTGCCGCGAAGCTGCGCGGCGCGAGCACGGCGCTCGATACCGTGCAAGCCGCCCTCTCGCACACGAGCGTGTTTGGCGCAACGCCCTGGCCGCAGGCGTTCGCCGATCGGCTCGCCGGACATCTGCAATCGCTGCGCCTGCACGGCACGAACGCGCTGCTGGCTTGCCCCGCCCCTGCCTGATGCCGCACGCGCGCCCATATCTATAAAGACTGGAGACTGAACATGAAGCAACGCACGATGGGATGGATAACCGTATTCCTGTTATTCCTCGTCTACGGCATCAACTATCTCGACCGGGTGGCGCTTTCGATCACCGCACCGCTCGTTCAAAAGGACCTCGGCATCGATGCGGCGCAGATGGGCATCGTGTTCAGCAGCTTCTTCGTAGGCTATGCGCTGTTCAACTTCGTGGGCGGCCTCGCGAGCGATAAGCTCGGGCCGAAGATCGTGTATGTCCTCGCGGTCGGGCTGTGGTCGATCTTCTGCGGGCTCACGGCCGTGGCCGTGGGCTTCGCGAGCCTGCTCGTGCTGCGCGTGCTTTTCGGCATGGCCGAAGGGCCGCTCTGCGCAGGCGCGAACAAGATGGTCAACAACTGGATGCCGCGCGACATCGCCGCGACTTCCATGGGACTCCTGAGCGCCGGCTCGCCGCTCGGCGGCGCAATTGCCGGCCCGGTCATCGGGCTGCTCGCGATCAGTTTCGGCTGGCGCCCCGCGTTCTGGATCATCTGCGCGATTGGCCTCGTATGGTGCGTCGCGTGGATGCTGCTCACCGCCAACCGTCCCTCGGAAAGCCGCTTTGTCAGCACGCTCGACGAAGCCGAGCCCGCGCGGCGGGGGCAGGGCGTCGCGCACGCGAGCCGCGCGGTGCCCGACAGCGCCGCTTCTTTGCCGCTTTCGGCATGGCTGCGCCAGCCGCTCGTGATCGCAACGGCCGTGGCGTTCTTCGCCTACAACTACGTGCTGTTCTTCTTTCTGAGCTGGTTCCCGAGCTACCTCGTGCAGGCGCATCACCTCAACATTCGCGAGATGAGTCTCGCCACCGTCGTGCCGTGGCTCGTGGGCACCGTTGGCCTCGCGGCGGGCGGCGCGATCTCCGATGCGATTTTCCGCTGGACCGGCAAGCTCATGCTCTCACGCAAGCTTGTCCTGTCGACGTGCCTCGCGGCGACGGGCGTGTGCGTGGGCGTTGCCGGCCTCGTCCATACGGCTGTCGCGGCCATCGCGCTGATGTCCATCGCGCTCTTCCTGCTCTATGCGACGGGTGCGCTCTACTGGGCGATCGTGCAGGACGTCGTGCATTCCGCGAGGGTGGGCAGCGTGAGCGGCTGCATGCACTGCGTGGGCAGCCTTTCGGGCGTGATCGGGCCGGCAGTGACGGGCTTGCTGGTGGAGCGCAGCGGCTCGTTCGCCACGGCGTTCGTGCTGGCCGGTGCGGTTGCACTCACTGGCGCGGCGCTCTCGGCAATTTTCATTCGCGACGCGCGCAAGAGTGCGCCGCTCACGGACGAAGCATATTCGTGACCAGCGCATGCGCCAGCAGCGACGTCATATCGTTAGCGCGAGCCGCGTGGCCTGATCGATAGCGCGCAACGCATCGAGTTCGGCGGCGACATCGGCGCCGCCTATCACCTTCGGTTTCGCTGCGCGCGCGACGAGTTCGTCATAGAGCGTCCGATTCGAATTCTGGCCCGCGCACAGCACGACATGATCGACGGCGAGCACATGCGGCTTGCCGTCGACGCGATAATGCAGGCCTTCGTCGTCGATCGCGTCATAGGTCACGCCCGACGTCATCATCACGTGCGCCTTGCGCAGCCGGGCCTTCAGGATCCATCCCGTCGATTTGCCGAGGCTCCTGCCGAGTGGTTCCTCCTTGCGCTGAAACATGTGCACGCTACGGCGCGGCGCGCCATGAGCGTCGCTACGCGTCAAGCCGCCCGCATCCGCATTCTCAGGATCGACGCCCCACGCGCGGAAAAACGCACCGCGGTCCAGCGATTCCTGCTCATCGCCCAGCAGATACTCGGCCACGTCAAAACCGATACCGCCCGCGCCGATGATCGCCGCGCGCGCGCCCACTTCGACCTTGCCCGCGAGCACATCGATGTACGACACCGCCTTCGGATGATCGACACCTGCAATATCGGGCACGCGCGGCGTGACGCCGGTGGCGATGACGATCTCGTCGAACGCCTCGCTGGCGAGTTCATCAGCCGTAGCGGCTTCCCCAAGCCGCAACGTCACGCCAAGCCGTTTTAGCCGCACCTCGAAATAGCGCAGCATCTCGTGAAACTCGGCTTTGCCGGGGACGACCTTCGCCAGATTCAGCTGCCCACCCAGCCGCGCATGCGCTTCGAACAGCGTGAGCGTATGGCCACGTTCGGCGGCGTTGATCGCGAACGCCATGCCGGCCGGTCCGCCGCCCACGACCGCGATGCGTTTGGGCTGCAAAGCCTTGCCCGCCGCGAATTCGATCTCGCGCCCGGCGCGCGGATTGACGAGGCAAGTGGCCGTGCGTTCCGTGAAGATGCGGTCGAGGCAGGCCTGATTGCAGCCGATGCAGGTGTTGATTTCGTCGGCCACGCCAAGCCGCGTCTTCTTCGCGAAGTCCGGATCGGCGAGCAGCGGGCGCGCCATCGAAACGAGATCGGCCACGCCGGAGGCGATCAGTTCCTCTGCAACCTCGGGTGTATTGATGCGGTTCGACGCCATCACCGGAATCGACACCGCCTCTTTGACGTTGCGAATCGCGTCGCGCCAGGCCGCGCGCGGCACGCACGCCGCGATGGTCGGCACCGCCGATTCGTGCCAGCCCACGCCCGTGTTGATGAGATCCGCGCCGGCCGCTTCGATCTCCTTCGCGAACGCCGCGATCTCGGCGCCGCTCATGCCGCCTTCCACGAGATCGATTGAAGAGATACGGTAGATCAGCATGGGATCGCGGCCCATTTCTGCGCGTACGGCGCGCACGATGTCGAGCGCGAAGCGGATGCGGCCTGCGAAGCTGCCGCCGTATTCGTCGGCGCGCGCGTTGGTGACGGCGGCCGTGAACTCGTTGATGAGATAGCCTTCCGAGCCCATGATCTCCACGCCGTCGTAACCGGCCTGGACCGCCAGCGCCGCCGTGCGGGCGAAATCATCGATGGTGGCGCGCACTTCCTGAGTGCTGAGCGCGCGCGGCGCGTACGCGTTGATTCGCGCCTTGGCGGCCGAGGGCCCCGCGCACTCCGGCACTTTCGCATAGCGGCCCGCGTGCAGGATCTGCAGCACGATCTTGCCGCCCGCTTCGTGAACCGCGTGCGTCACCGCGCGATGCTCGTCGACCTGCTCCGCGCGATTGAAGAGCGGGCCGCCCGCTTCCATCACGCCTTCGGCGTTCGGCGAGAACCCGCCGCTCAGAATCAGGCCGATCTCGCCGGCCGCGCGCGCCGCATAGAACGCGGCGAGGCGCTCTTGCGGACGGTCGAGCGTTTCGAGCCGCGTGTGCATCGCGCCCATCACCATGCGGTTGCGCAGCAGCGTCGCGCCAACGCGAAGCGGGGTCAAAAGCCGATCGTAGGTCGCCATGGGGATGTCTCTTGATATTCTCGAGCGTCGTTTCCACACTCTAGGCGAGCCCCTTAATTACGTCAACATCATGATATATATTGTGGGCACGAGGAGGGGTATTGCCCAGATGGACGGCGCACCCACTTCCCTTCACTATTTTCGTATCAGGTATTTGTCTCATTGCCGCCGCACTCGCGCGGCGACCGAAAGGCGCCCATGACCCAGAACGACCCTTCGTACGATCAATCCGTCTCGTCGATTCACAACCGCTTGTTCTTCCGGCTTTTCCAGGCGGGTAACACGCTCGACCGGCAGACGACCAAGGCGCTCGGCATCACGACCGTGCAGTGGTCGGTGCTCGGCGCGCTGTCGCGCCCGCAGGTTGCAGAGGGCATGTCGTTTTCCGAACTGGCCGATTATCTCGTGGTGAGCCGCCAGAGTCTCGACGGCGTGCTCAAGCGCCTGGAGCGCGACGATCACGTGCTGCGCGTGGCCGACACCGTGGACCGGCGTGCGAAAAAGGTCGTGCTCACAGAGCAGGGCAAGGTGTTCTGGGAGAGCCTGCAGCCGAAGATCTACGAGTTTTATCGCCAGGCGCTCGCGAGCTTTCGCTTCGACGACAAGGTTTCGCTCGTGCACTTCCTGAATCAGCTGAACAAGGGCATGGACGAGATCGATCTCGGCGAACCGGCGCAGCGCGACGAGGCGTGAATGCACGCTCGCGCTTTCATATCGTGCAATGCGCGCCCGGTGTGTGCAAATTCCGCATTTGCGGCTGCGGGCCTGCAATTGCACATGGAAGGACACCTTCTCTTATCGTGAAAGACATCACGTAAACCATTGAACAACAAGGAAATTGCGGTTCCACGATGCTGCAGGGAAGTCGTCTTTCACTGCGATAGACTGAATCCAACGACGCTTCTTATTCGCTTGTTAATCAATGGAGAACATGATGGACGTCTATATCGAACCGTTACCGAGAGGCCAATGGGGGCCAATCGATGGCTATGCCCTGGAGTTCGCGGACGGCAGCAAGTTCGCCGAGAACATCTTTCGCTCCGAGCTTCTCGCGATCAGCGAAATCGTCCTGAGAGGCTATAGGCCGCTGCTGGCGAAGGTTCGCATTACGGACAAGCACGCCAACGCGCACTGGAAGCGCCCCGAAACTGCGCGCTGATGCGCTCGAGCTCGACGACGTGGATTGTCGTCGAGCCGTAAGCACATAACCGCACCGTGAGGGGTCCGTACGTGAGGCTCATGAGCACGGCCCATTGTGCGTTCGACCGCGCATCCGAGTGACGGACGGCGCGATTTAAAACCCTTCGAGCACGAGCTTGCCGCGCGAGCGGTTGGTTTCCACGAGTTCGTGCGCCCGGCGCAGGTTTGCCGCATTGATGGTCCCGAAGCTCTCGTTGAGGGTCGTGCGCAACACGCCCTCGTCGATGAGCGAAGCCATGCGCTCGAGCAGATCATGCTGGCGAATCTGGTCTTTCGTCCCGAACATCGAGCGCGTAAACATGAACTCCCAATGCAGGCCCACGCTCTTCATCTTGAGCTTGCGGAAGTCGAACAGCTCCGGATCGTCGATCAGCGCGAGATGCCCCTGCGGGTTGATCGAGGCGACGATCTCGTCGAAGTGATGGTCGGTCTGATTCAGGCTCGCGATATAGTCCACGCCTTCTATACCAATACGCTTGATTTCCTGCGAAAGCGGCTTCGTATGATCGATGACGTGATGCGCGCCCAGTTCGCTCACCCACTTCGACGTTTCGGGCCGCGACGCCGTGCCGATCACCGTGAGGCCCGTGAGCTTGCGCGCCAACTGCACGAGAATCGAACCGACGCCGCCCGCCGCGCCGATCACGAGCAGCGAGTCGCCGGACGGCGCCGTGCCTTCGGGCACCTCGAGGCGGTCGAACAGCAGCTCCCACGCCGTGATGGAGGTGAGCGGCAACGCGGCCGCCTCGGCGAAGTTGAGGCTCCGCGGCATGCGGCCCACGATGCGCTCGTCCACCACGTGCAATTCGCTGTTGGTACCGGGGCGCAGCAGCGAGCCCGCATACCACACCCGGTCGCCCGGCTTGAAGAGCGTCACGTCACGGCCCACGGCGCGCACGGTGCCGCTCGCGTCCCAGCCGATCACTTTCGGCTCGCCGTTTTCGGGCGCCTTGTTCGCGCGCACCTTCACGTCGACCGGGTTCACCGACACCGCGTGTACTTCGACGAGCAGATCGTGCGGACCCGGCTGCGGCTCGGGGAGATCGAGATCGATCAGCGAATCGGCGTCGCTGATGGGGAGATTTCGGTAGTAACCAATCGCTTTCATCGTGAATACCTCCAGACAGTCAAATTGCGGGAAACCGGCTTTGTTGAACGAGCGGCTCGAAGTGATAGAGGTCGGGGTCCGCCGAGAAGTACGGCCACAGCGTGTGCAGGAAGGTCTGGAAATCGCCGTGCATCATGAACGCGCTCTGCGCGTCGAGGGAGTCCCACTCCACTTCCAGCACGTAGCAGCCTTCGTCTTCGCACTGCGGGCCGAGGCGGTGCCCGCGATAACCCGGCTTGTTCGTGAGCAGCGGGCATACGCGCAGCCAGGCCGCCTCGAAACGCGAAATCTTGTCGGCTCGCAGGTAAAAGCGGCCTATCGCGACGATCATCCGAGCCTCCGTGCCGTTCGTCTTCGTACGAATAATCGGCCAGCGCGCCCGGCGCGCATAGGGGCAAACGGCGAATTCAGCTTCAACGCTGTTTTGAAGATCGAGGGGGCGATCGGGCCCGGTACCGAACAGCGAGCGGACTGACCGCGGATTCAAATATCAGGCGAGATACGCGGCAATGCGATCGCGCAGCCAATCGCGCAGTGCGTTGACGGTCGGCGAGAGCATCGTGCGGTGCGCGCAGACGAGATGCAGCGGCGCGCCTTCGCCCCGAAACGCGTCGAGCGCGGTTTCGAGGCGCCCCGCCTGGATATCGGCGAGCACGTCCAGACGCGACTTGTACGCCAGGCCATGCCCCGCCACTGCCCAGCGGCGCACGAGTTCGCCGTCGTCGCTGCTGCGGTTGCCCTGCACGTTCACGACGCTCGCTACGTCGCCGCGGTAGAAGGTCCAGCGGTCGTGCAGCGTGTCGCTCAACGCGAAGCGCAGACAGTTGTGGCGCGAGAGATCGGCAGGCGTCGCGGGTTTGCCGTGACGCGCGAAATAGCCGGGCGCGGCGCACAGCACGCGCCGGTTGTCGGGCGCGAGGGGCAGCGCGACGAGGGAGGAATCTTCGGGCACGCCATAGCGAACCGCCACGGCAACCGGCGACCGGAACATGTCTGTCACGTGGTCGCCAATGTGCACCTGGAACGACACCGCCGGATGCTGCACCTGAAAGTCGTCGAGCCAGGGGACGAGCACGTTGCGCCCGAGATCGGAGGGAATAGACAGCGACACCGTGCCGCCGATCATCTTGCGCCCATGCGCCACGGCGTTCTGGCCGGCCTCCACCTGCTCCATGACGCCGCGCGCGTATTCGAGGTAGCGTTCGCCGTCCGGCGTGAGGCGCAGGCTGCGCGTGGAGCGTGCGAGCAGGCGCGTGCCGAGTTCGGTTTCGAGGCGCTTGAGGCCTGCGCTCGCCACCGCGGGCGTGAGATCGAGTTGGCGCGCGGCGGCCGAGAGGCTCCCGTTGTCCGCTGCACTGATAAAGATAACGAGGTCTTCCAGTCTGATCATGTACCGTCGCGTCGTTGGGCTGCGCTCGCCTCGGAAGCAGGCGCCGCGGTCATGGAGTAAGCGAACTGTACACGATGCCACCTCGAGCGCGGGCAGGCCCGATCACGCCAAAAAGTCCGCGAATCCCCAACATTGCATCGTTGAACAATCTTTGGCTTACCGTTGCGCGATTCCTATACTCCCCAGCAGAGATCCCGCGAAGGCTGCGCCGTGCCCCATCGGCTTCGCGAATGCGGGCACAGGTCGTTCACGCAGGTCGTTCATACAGGAGTACGAGGCAATGCTGAATTATCCCGCCGCCTACCAGTCGACCAAGGGCTCCGCGCTCGACGTGAACAAACCCTTTTACCGCCGCATCGCCGAAGAGAAGGATCAGCGCGAGCTAATCGAATCGATCGTCGTGCCGATACGCTCGGGGCAAGCCTGGAGCGTGCCCGCCGGACACGTGTTCCGCATCGTGACGATCGAAGGCCCGCAGGTCGCCGACCTCAATCTGTGGAACCGGCACGATCCGCGCGAACGCATGTGGGCTTCGCGCACGCGCCAGCTCCAGCAGGCGCACGTGAGCACTTTCGACCGCCTGTGGTCGACGCTGCCCTTCCTGCGCCCGCTCGTCACCATCACCGACGACAGCCTCGCCGATTACGGCGTGGACGAACATGGCGGACGCGTACACGACCTGCTCGGCACGCGGTGCGACCCCTACGTGAACCGCATGCTGACCGGCGAAGACTTTCATTTCCACTGCCACTCGAATCTCACGCGCGCCATCGCGCCGTACGGGCTCACCGAATACGACGTGCACGACGTGCTCAACGTGTTCCAGTGCACAGGCCTGAATCTGGAGGACAAGTACTTCATGAAGGCCTGCCCGGCGAAGAAGGGCGACTACCTCGAGTTTTTCGCCGAGATCGACCTGTTGTGCGCGCTTTCGACCTGCCCCGGCGGCGACCTGTCATTGCCGATGTGGGGACCCGATGCACGCGACCCGCTGGAAGTCTGCCGGCCGCTCGGCATCGAGATCTACCGGCTGGCGCCGGCGCTGCTGGAAGGCTGGTCTTCGCCGCCTGTCGCCGAATATCGCGGTCTGCACGGCATGGCGTTGCAGCAGCCGGACTGGAAGTACGGCTGCTGAAACGCGACGGCTCTAGCTTACTGCTGCTTCTCGACCTTCTTCGGCTTCGGCGGCGATTCGACCTTCGCGTACTGGAACGCGGGCGTGGCCTTCAGCGCTTCCTTGGTTGCGCCGGGCAGATAGAGATTGCCCTGGCGCACGTCGAGCGAAGCGATGGGCACGGCGACGTCGTGGGAGCCGACGCCAAGGAAACCGCCCGCCGAAACGATGGCTGCGGAAACCGAGCCGTCCGGCGCTACGATCAGGTCGCGCACGGTGCCGATCTTCACGTTGTCGTCGTTATAAACGGACTTGCCGAGTACGCTCTTCTTCACGCTCCAGCCTTCGAGCAGCGCCTGCGACTGCTCGACCGAAACGCTCAAGGGCTGCGCGCCCGCGATCTGGGCATTCGCGCCGGCACTGGCCAGCACGGCGCTGAATGCGGCTACGGCCAACATCGTCTTGCGGAAAAGCATTTTCTTTCGCTCCTGTATTCCGGTTAGTTCGCCGCGCAGGTCGTTGCGAATCAGCGCGAGACTGCAGGCGGAATACCATGGTAGCCGGTATGGGGCGAGTATGCGCTCAAGCTGCTTGCGCGAGCAAACACGAAGCAGGCGGGTGCAAAAACGATGCGCTCCAAAGCCTTCATTCTGGACGGCCTGGAAGCGGAGGTACTACGGCCCGTCATAGCGAGGACGTTCCCCTTCGAGCAGATCGTCGAGGCGCACCGCTATCTGGAATCGAACGAGCAGTTGGGAAAGGTGATAGTTACGCTCTGAACCTGGCGCCGGCAATGCGCGAGTTCACGACGAAGCCGCGGCGCACTGGGCGCAAAGCCCGAACACGACGAGACTCGAATGCGTATAGCGAAAGCGTTTCGCTGCAGCGATGGCGGCGTGCTGTTCCTGCAGCATCGGCTCGTCGATGTCCACCACGGTCTTGCAGCTCTCGCACACGAGATGCGCGTGCGGCGCACCACGCCCGAGTTCGTACACCACGCGCGTTTCGCCAACCCAGGTGCTGTCGAGCAGCGACGATTCCATCAGTTGCGCAAGCGCGCGATAGACGCTTGCCAGGCTGCATTGCTCCACGTCTTTTGCAATGCGGCGAAAGACCTGGTCAGCCGTCAGATGCTCGTGCGGCGCCTCATGAAATACCTTCAGCACGGCCACGCGGCTGGATGTAGGGCGCAGGCGCGCGCTCTTCAGTTCGGAGTAGACCGTTCTCATACGCAGGGAAAACACGTCGGCAAGGCCGACAGTTTCCTCGAGAATGCTTAAGGTTTCCTTATGTCAGTATGGGAAGCGGCCCGACTTGCGGCCCCACTTTATGCTGCGGCGCCGTATGGACGGGAGAGTATGGGACTGGTGGCTATTGAACAGAAGCACGATCTGAGGCGCGCATGGCTTCCACGCCCACTGTGATCTTCGGCGCCTTCGACCGGCACAATTTCGGCGACCTGCTGATCGCGCAGGTGGCGGCGCGCATGCTGCCACGCCGCGAACTGCTGTTCGCCGGGCTCGCCGCGCGCGATCCGCATGGCGATGGCGGCCCTGCCACGGTCGCACTCGCGCGCATCGCCGCTTTCGCGCGCGGCCGCCCCGTGAACGTGATTCACGCAGGCGGCGAGTTGCTGACCTGCAATGCCTGGGAGGCCGCCGTCATGCTCGCCTCGCCGCAGCGCGTGCCTGCGCTCATCGCAGCCGAAGATGACTGGCTGCGCGACGGACGCGCGTGGGCGCACCAGCATGTTGGCGTGGCGTCGCTCGCGCCGTATGTGCTGTCGAAATCCGCATTGCCGGGCGTACGCGTGAAGCATCTCTCGTTCAACGCGGCAGGAGGCGTCGATCTCGATGCGCGCAATGCGCTGTTGGGCGCCGACGTGCTCGCCGCGCTGCAAACCGCGGATGCGGTCAGCGTGCGCGACCGCCAAACCCAGGCGCTGCTCGCCCAACGGGGCATCGAAGCCCGCCTGATACCGGACCCCGCCACGATGACAGCGGCCCTGTTCGGCACGGCAATACGCCGGCACGCCGCCAACTACGCGCTGCCCGGCGTGCGGCAGGCGTTCCCACGCGGTTATGTCGCCGCGCAATTCAGCGCTGACTTCGGCGACGATGCAACGCTCGATACGCTGGCCACCCAATTCGAACTCGCGGCGCGGGGGCACGGCCTGGGTATAGCGCTGTTTCGCGCGGGCGCCGCTCCCTGGCATGACGACCTCGCGGTGTACGAGCGGCTCGCGGCTCGACTGCGCGCGGTTCACGTTCGCGTGTTTGCCTCGCTGAACGTCTGGGACATCTGTGCGCTGATCGCAGGAAGCCGCATCTATTGCGGCAGCAGCCTGCACGGTCGCATCGTCGCGATGGCCTATGCGCTTCCTCGCGTCAACATCAGTCATCCTGATTATTCTCTCGACGCAAGCAAGCATGCGGCTTATGTGCGGACATGGGAAGCGGCAGGTCTCGCAGGCGTTGTGAATCTGGGCAATCTTGCCGATGCGGTTGCCAATGCTCTCGCGACCGATCGCGAATCAATGCATGAAACCGCATCGGCACTCGCGCGGCGCTATCGGGAGGAATTCGAAACTATGGTTGCTGAGAATCGACTATAGGCCGTGCAAAAGATCGGTGCGGCGGCGGACGACGACACTGCCCTCGGTCAGATAAGCGCGCCATTTTTCGCACAACCATTCGCAAATCCTTTCGCGCATAGATCGATCGGTGAATTGCGGCTTCTGCGCACGATTCGACGGTTCGATACTGGTTTACCCGGTCCGATTGAAAGTAAAAAAATACCATTCAATCTACACAGCGGCCGGCTTTCTCCAGAACCGGAATCAGGCGCAATACACGCTCTCCGGCACCGCCTACTCAGGCTTGACGCTGGCTCCCGGCAGCGACACGCGCGGCATAGGGGTCGGCCTGGTACACAAGTTCCAGGAACAGCCGCGCATCCACTAACCGTTCTTCATTGCGGCGCGCAAGAATGCAACAAAGCGCGCCGTAACCGGATTTTCCCGCATGGAAGGCCATGCGAGTCCCACGCGCCACTTGGCGTTTTTGCCATGAAGCGGCAGTACCGTAGCATCCCGCAGCAGATGTCGTGCGCGAGAAGGAATGAACGCAATGCCCACTCCCGCGGCGACCGAAGTCAGGACCGACTGGATGTCTTCGGCCTGCTGCGTCACCTTCGGCACGAAGCGGTGCTCGATGCACCACCGGTCGATCTGTGCAGCGAGCCCAGGCCCGCGTGCACGCACCAGCGAGATGAAGCCGATTTCATTGAGCGCGTCGAGATTCGCCGGGAGGCGTGTGTACCGAAGG
Organism: Paraburkholderia nodosa; assembly: GCF_001718195.1. Lineage (GTDB taxonomy): Bacteria > Pseudomonadota > Gammaproteobacteria > Burkholderiales > Burkholderiaceae > Paraburkholderia > Paraburkholderia nodosa_A. Next base: position 55,402 of record NZ_MCNV01000004.1, on the reverse strand, counting down.
TGTGGCGGCAATGCGAGCGCAAGTCCCTCGTCTACGACTTTGAATGACGACAGACCATCCGCGGCAGGCAAGCGAAGGAAACCGGCATCCAGCTTGCCCGCCAGCAGACGGCGCGTTTGCTCTGCGGAAGACAGGTCGCTCAGGGTGACGGTGACGGCAGGATGCTGCTCTCGAAAATCGGCGATGAGCTTCGGCACAATCGTCAATACGGAAAGGCAGATTCCGAGGCGCAAATGGCCGTGCCGGCCGCTGCTTGCCTCTCGCGCGCGCAACAGGATTTCATCCGCGTCGCGTACGAGCGCCTGCGCATCGGACAGGAACGTCTCGCCAAACGGCGTGAGTTGCGCACCGTGCCGACCGCGTTCGAACAGCCTGCCACCGAGGCTCGCCTCCAAAGCGCCGATCTGCTTGCTGAGTGCCGGCTGACTCATGTGCAACGCATCCGCTGCGCGGCTGAAATGGCGCAGGTCGGTAACCGTCAGAAACGTCCTCAGTAATTTCAGTTCCATTCGGAAAAGTAATCATACCGGTAAGAACATTCATTTTACTGATCGATGGGCGAGGAGTTCAATACGTGCATGCCCCTCTCGAAAATCATCCGCAATGCCAATTCGAACCTCGCCGGCTGACGGCCCCCAGGCGGACCTTGAAACCGACGCCATCGGTAAAACGGCGGTCGTCAGCGAATCCGACACGCCCCCGGTCAGCCACTCCGATTCGCGCAGAGTGCGCAGTCGCCGTTCTCGCTTCGGCGACGTGTCCCACGACGCCCACCTTCGCGCGGCGACGGGTGCGATCGCCGTAAGCTTCGCTGTCGTCTCTCGCAGGCACTGGCCGCGTTGAGCACGGTTGTGTGCGCCCCTGCGCCAAAGTGCGCCGGTGGCCAGCCTGTTCCAGGACTGGCGTTGCGCATCCCAAGGATCAGGGTTGGCGTTTGCCGCGGCCGCCAGCGGGTTTGCCAGCCGGCTTGCGCGAACCCGCAGCTGGCTTGCTGGCAGGCTTGCTGCGTGGCTTTTGCACGCTGAATGGGCTACCGCTCGTGAAACTTGTGCCCTTACCCGCGGCCACAGTGCGCTGCGTCGCAGGCTTGCCCTTGCTCTCGCCACTTTGCGGTCGCGGTTTTTTGCTGGCGACCTGCATGGCGCCCGGCACTGCATGGGGCACTTTGGGCTTCTTGGGCTTTTTGGGTTTCTTGATGAGTTCGCCCGTCGCGCTGGTTTGCGGCACGCGGTGTTCGGCTTCGAAGCCCGGTTCTTCTTCGCGGGGCAGTGTTTGCCGGATCAGCGCTTCGATCGCGGCCAGTTGCGGCGCTTCATCGGCGCACACGAGCGACACCGCCACGCCGCTGGCGCCCGCGCGGCCGGTACGGCCAATACGGTGCACATAGTCTTGCGCCACGATCGGCAGATCGACGTTGATCACCAACGGCAGATCGTCGATATCCAGCCCGCGCGCAGCCACATCGGTGGCCACCAGCATATTGACTTCGCCCGTTTTGAAGCGCTCCAGCGCACGCAGTCGCGCCGGTTGCGGTTTGTCGCCGTGGATGGTGTCGACCGCATAGCCCGCTTCATCCAGCATGGCCGCCAGATAATCCACGCCACTGCGGGTTTTGACGAACACCAGCGCGTGCTCCCAGTTGTTCTCGGCCACGAGGTGCATGAAGAGCTCAGGCTTGTTCCTTTTATCCACCGGAACCACCCACTGCTTGATCTTGCTGGCCGTGGCATTGGGCGGGCTCACGCTGATATTGACCGGGCTGCGCAGAATGCCCGCCGCCATGGCGCGGATATCGTCGGTAAACGTCGCGGAGAACAGCAGGGTCTGCCGCTGAGCCGGCAAGGCAGCAAAAACGGCGTTGAGTTCGCGCGCAAAGCCCAGATCCAGCATGCGGTCGGCTTCATCCAGCACCAGCGTTTGTACCTGATCAAACTGCACGGCGTTCTGGCGGTTGAGATCGAGCAAACGGCCCGGCGTGGCAACGAGCACATCCACGCCTTTGCGCAACTTCATCATCTGCGGGTTGATACTCACGCCGCCATAGGCGGCCAGAAATCGCAAGTCGAGGCCTTTGCCGTAAGCGATAAAGCTTTGCAGCACTTGCTCGGCCAGTTCACGCGTGGGCACCAGCACGAGAACGCGCGCGCGGTTGCTGGACACCGCCGTGCCGTGTTGCACCAGCCGCTGCAACAGGGGCAGCGCAAAACCCGCCGTTTTGCCGGTACCGGTCTGTGCCCCAGCCATGACGTCCTTGCCGCTGAGCACGGCAGGAATCGCCTTGGCCTGCACCGGCGTCGGCGTCTGGTAATTGAGGTCTTGCACATTACGCTGCAAGGGTTCGATCAGGCCAAGCGAGGCAAAAGACATCGGCGTATTCCGGGCTAAAACTGTAATTTTAGCGGTTACCACGCAGGTTCGATGGTCAGGAAGATCGATGCTGAACGCCGCTGAATAACGTAGCGGCGCCGCGCGCCGCGCCGGCATCATCGCTGAACATGACAGGTTTCGTTTTTATGTGTCATCGTACAGAACCCATTCATGTGCTACTGTAGGTACCCAGAGCCAGCAGGACGTTTCAGTCGAACACCAGAAGGATCCTCATGGAATTCAATAATGGCGCTGTACTAGAAGCTCTTCGACTTGCTTTGCATCGACAAATACCGTGGCACAAGCGACCGGCAATCTTCACGTTGCTTCGCGCACAGGGTTTGATCCAGACCGTAGACCAGAAACCTCCCCCCAGTACGAAGTACCTCCCCACCTTACAGATTGCCGTCCTGACGGATAAAGGACAGAGCGAAATCCAGCGCATCGAAGCGTCAAAGCATGTTTCAGGATGGCTGGACGACGACTACTTCGCAACGTTCCTTGCGGAAGTTGTGCTTGCCTGACCACGCATCATTGCGTGCCAGCGATTTCGATATTCACGAATCGGGCCAGATCCCTCCGGGGGCTCTCATGAGGCATTCAGGGAGATGACTCGCCCACGCTGCTGATGTTCGGACCGCGCGGCTCTCGGTATCGAAGAAGTTGCTTTCCGGCACGATCCTGTCGGCGATCGCGATGTGATGGCTGCCGGAACCCTTGAGCCCTGCCACGTGCCACGTATCCTCGATCTGCCATTCGGACGCCGGGAGAATGAAGCCGCGCACCAGCGGCGGCCCGTCTTCGCCAGCGTGACCGGGAAGCGGCTTTCCGTCTTTCGTCATCGTGCCGAAACCCACCATCCATTCGGTCTGCTGACAACCGCTCGCGAACGGCCAGCGCCCGCTCACGCGCCAGCCACCCGGCACCGGCTGTGCGGTGCCCCCAGGCTGGGGTGACCCGGCGAGTATGACGTCCGGAACTGATTCGTACACCTGATCATAGGTCCGAATGTTCAGCAGGGAGGCAATCAGCGCGCTTGCACTGGCAATCATCGCGGTCCAACCCAACGACCCATCGATCTTTGCGAGTTCGACGATCACCCTGAGCCCCTGCGGAAGATCCAGTTCCATTCCGCCGTGACTCCTGGGTACGAACATGCGATACATGCCAATCGCTTTGAGCGTCTCCACCAGGTCTGAAGGCATTCGTCGCGCCGCCTCGCGCCGGCTCCACTAGCCACGCAGCCCGCAAGCTGGCGACATCGCAAAACATCCTGTGCGCGTCGCCGGCGTATCTGGCCCACTTCGGACAACCGGCCATGCCGGCGGACCTGATGCAGCACCGCTGCATCGGGTACACCTATGCGGCCACCGGCGATGAGTGGCAACTCATCGACCGTTGCGGCAAGACCCACGCTGTGAGGGTCGACTGCCACATGCATGCCAATAACGGCGACACGGCACGCTTGGCAGCGCTCGCTGGCCAAGGCGTGATCTGGCAACCAACATTCCTGACCGGCGACGATCTACGTGCCGGTAAACTCGTTCACGTGTTGCCGGATTATCGGCTGGCCGAGATCGACATACTCGCCATGTACCCGAGCCGTCGACAGCTGAGCGCCAGGGTGCGCGTCATGATCGATTTCCTCGTCGATGCGTTCAGCGGAGTGCCACCATGGGATCGGGGCAGTCGGCACAGGTAGATGCCGGTGCGGTCAGTACCGCTTCTTCGGCGGCAACGACCGTTTGATCTGCTTGCGCAGGCGTGCCACAGCAGCGGCCTTTTTGCGCTTGCGTACCGCGGTAGGTTTTTCATAGGCTGTCCGGGCACGAAGCTCCGGAATCAGGCCGGTGCGCTCGATCGAGCGACGGAAACGGCGCAACGCAACTTCCATGGGCTCGTCGGGTTTCAGAATTACGGTAGTCACTATTTTCCTTGGTTGAGATCCACCAGCCATGGCGAATCGTGATATGGATGTGCACGCTGCGTCGTGGCACAGGTAAGGGTCACAGCCGACGGTCGCGCGCTCCGTCAACGACGGCGAAATGGGGTTCTTGGCGTTGCGGCGCCGCTTCGCTCATCCTTATGCCGGAAATTGATTCGTCCTTTCGTCAGGTCGTACACCGAGAGTTCCAGCGTTACCCGGTCGCCCGCAAGGATGCGAATGTGATTCTTGCGAATTCGACCGGATGCGTACGCACCTACAACCACGCCATTGTCGAGCGTGACGCGGTAACGGCTGTCTGGCAGCACTTCGTCAACGATACCGTCGAGTTCCAGCAGTTCTTCTTTGGCCATTCAAGATTCCTGATCATTTGGCGGGACATGGGTTCGGACGCCGCATTGCGAAGACGTCGCGAGCGTTGATCGACAAGCGCTCGCGCGGCAATGGGGAGCATGAAATTGCCGGGCTGCCCTTGCGTCCCGGAAGTCATGGTCACCGCTCTGTCCGGGCGGCGACTGAGATACGCGAGGGGATGGGTAAAACGCGGCGGCTCGCAATACCGGACCGATACGCGTCGGGGCGTATAGTCCAGCGAGCACAGTTATCGCTGGACTATCAATCAAAGGAGGACTCGCGACTCACCCACACGCGTCTTGTCGGTGCTGTGCGAAGCGAACTAGTCCTGTATTGTAACCGAAGGCCGCTATTTATCCCGCCACTCTCGGCGGGGCCACAAGGAATGGGTGTTGTCAGCGACGCATGCCGACGACGCGCAGTTCGGGGTCCCGCGTGATGATTGGGCGCGCTTTGCTGCACCCGCCCTGGCGCTTCAGGTGCGTTGAGTGTTTCGCACTTTGGCGTCGTCTTTAGCCGCGCGTGTCGACCCAGTTGCGTGCCCACTGGGTCGAGTGCTGCAACGCTTGCTCTTCACTCTTGAAGTAATCGAGCGAATAGAACGAGTAGCGGCCTTCGGCTCGCTCGCCGTCGATGGGTTCGAGCGACAGGTTGGATGAAAAGCTACCATCGGGCAAGCGATGCGCCGAGGATTGGACGGCATAGCCGTTGTAATGTTGAATTTGCTTGTTCTGCATTTTAATTTTAATGATATTTGAGCGCGCACATGCCGTGCGAATCGCGCACGGGCGCGCCGATTCAAAGCCATTCGAGCCGAATTCTTCAGCAGTCGAAAAGCGAAAAAAGGGCGTTAAAGCCTGAGGGGAGAATGAGGCGCAACGAGGCGTATGGCGCCGGCAAGCCGCTGAATAAACAGATGCCAATCAGGAGTGATCGCGCCAACAGAGGGAGGCAAAGCTCCGCGAGGGTGTCGCTGCAACCCGGCGTCCGTCTGAGGAGGCCGGGCCCTTCAACTTTACAGCGGCTTGATGTTAGCCGCTTGCAGACCCTTCGGGCCTTGCTTCGTTTCGAAGCTCACCTTCTGATTCTCAGCCAGCGTCTTGAAGCCTTCGCTCTTGATTTCGGAGAAGTGAGCGAACAGGTCGTCACCGCCCTTGTCCGGGGTGATGAAGCCAAAGCCTTTGCTGTCGTTGAACCACTTAACGGTGCCGGTATCCATGAAGAATCCTTGAGAAAAAAATGCGAAAAATTGCTCTATTGAAGAGCGCGTGAAGCTTCAAGGAGGGAGAGGACAACGAATACCGCGGGAGCGCGAGCAATTGATGAACAGCAATCGAACTTCTTGAACTTCGATGCGAACATTACCCTGCCGGATGGACCAGCGTCAATACTTATCTTGTAACTGTTTCACGAGGCGGCCCGCTTTGCAGGCGAAGCGATGCGGCCCTACCTTGCTGCGCCCCTTGCCTGGCGTGGCATTGCGCGCAGCAGACCGCTGGACGCCCTTGCACTCGAGCGAACCGTTCCTCGAGAGGATCCAGAGGGTGCCGGTGAAGGTTGTCATGCTCGAAAGCGCCGGGCATTATCCACTCGAACAGCCCGGACTCTCGCAAATGGTGGACGCCAGTGACGCGTTCTACCGTGATGGAGCGGCTAGATAGCGGGAAATCGAAGGGCTGGCCTGAAAGGGAGCATGAAAGTGAGCGGTGTGAGCGTCAAAATCTGCGCGATCCTGGTTGCGGTCTCCATGAGTTGTGGCTCGATCCACGCTGGCGCGCAGACAGGTGAGAACACGGGTGCTGGCGCGACAGCGCATCGGGTGGCGTACTCGACGTCGCGGCTTCAGAACAGGCCGGACAGTGCCGTGACTCGTGACGTCCGCAACGCCCTTGGGCGGACGCCGAACCTGGATGCTTCAGGGATTCGCGTCAGGGCGCGCCTCGGCGTCGTGACGCTCACGGGATGGGTGCCTGAGCACCGGCAGATCGCGCTCGCCGGCAACACGGCAAGATCGGTGCGCGGAGTCAGGTCGGTGACGAATCAGCTGACCTTGCGGAACAGCCGTTAGACCATCCGCCCCCGAACAATCCAGGCAATCTCGGGAAAGGATCGAAATGCCGATCCCTGCTTCGACGCGCGTGGCCACACGATCCGCCGCGCCATTTCGAGAGCCTCCATCAAATGGTGGAGGCCAAAACGATCACCCGCGCATACGATCGGAACAGAGGACAACGATAACGTATGAGCGCTGCAAAGTCTGGCAAGGGGTCGAACCAGGGTTCGGATGAACGGGCCGTTTGCAGCACGTGTGAGCCGGTGTCACTAACCCGGAGGTGGACCATTATGAAGACGCTAGTCCACGCAGTTTGCGCGGTCGCCGTCATGGCTGTGCCAATTGCTTCGTTGGCGCAGTCGGATGGAGGTCTGACGCGCGCACAAGTACAGGCCGAGATCGCACAGCTTCAGCAAGCCGGCTTCAATCCGGCCAATGCGAACACCGTCGACTTTCCCTCCAGCATGCCGGCCGCCGACGCTAGTGCCGCCGGCCAGGGCAGCGGCTACGGCCCTGCCATGAACGGCTCGTCGCAGATGGGCCATCCGACCAGCCCGACCGGGATGAAGCCGGTGTTCTTTGGCGGGTCGTAAGCTTTTTCGTCTGACGAGGTCGCGCGATGGCGTGTATGCCGGCTCTTCCTGAGCCGGCATGGAGCGTCGTGCTATGCGCTTCGCACCCTTCAGGACCCCGAAAAGAGCAGGCGAAAGAAATAGGCACACGCTTGTTCTGCGATCCTGCTGAATGGCCGTTACCTGCCTGTTCGCTCATGGTTCGACAGCGAGCACGCAAAAAGCCTTCTCGGTTTCGACAAGCTTCGTTTCGACAAAGCCAGCGGCTGTTAGTCGTCCGATCAACCCGCCGGGCTTTTGTCCCGAATACGCAGTGAAACCGGGCGCGAAGGTGCTGGCTTCGCATGGCAACCGCTCCACTGAGCCGATTCGCAGACCGACCCGGCCGCGGGCGATTGCAGCGGCATTCCGCGCTGTGGCTTGCGCCAGCATTTCCTGTGATGGATCGATGCCGTCAATGTGCCCGGAGGGTGCCGCTGCGGCGAGAAGCTGAATACCCGCGCCAGGCCCGAACCCGATTTCAAGCACCCGGTCGTGTTCGCGAATCTCGAGGAGGCCGATAGCCCATGCCGCGCACGGCTGGTTCATCTTTGCCATGAGCATGCCGCCGAGCCGGCCGAGGATGCCTTCGGGTCGACCGAACGCTCGCATCAAGACACGCTCGAACGCGCCCACGAACGCTTCTCCCGTGTTGCATGCAAGAAGTCTATCAGCGCGCCTGGGCCAGCATTGCCGCCCCGCGCCCGGTGCGGCCGGGATCAGTGTGTGTGAGGCCCCGGAAGCGGTTCGAGCGGCTGCGGCTGCGCATCGGGATCGACCACCGCGCTCACGCGCGCACGCAACCCGGTGACGCGGCCATCAACGGCAATGGGGCTCGCGCTTGCGACCATCGTCGAGCCGGACTGATCGACGAATACCGGGTCTTCGCTCTGCGTGGTGCGCTGGATCGCGTGGCCGCGATACGGATCGAGTTGCATCAGCGTCACCATCAGCGATTCCGGCAAGAAGACCTGGCCAACATGCGAAACATGCGTGCGCTGCGGTTGCGACGCGCGTGCCGTGCGGACCTTGAAATGAATGTGGTTGGTGCGCCCGGGATAGTTGCCCGGCACGATGGTTTCGAACGTGACGATGCCCGCGCGATCGGTGTGCTGAATGCCGCGCAGGAAGGTCTGGTGGTCGGTAGGCCGCAGCGTGGGCGGCGTCATGGGCGGCGGACCAGGGGGCTGACCCGCAGGCGGGCGGCCAGGCGCCTTCGGATCGAAATCGGGCGGGGGCGGAAGTTCCATCTTCGTGTAGCCGGAGTAGACGCCCATCGCATCGCATTGCCATATGTCGACTGCCGCGCCAACGAGCGGCGCGCACGTTCTCGCGTCGGTAAGCACGATGTCGAGCGTCAACGGCACGCCCGGTCTGCCCTCCCGGATGTCGCGGCGCACGAGATCGCCGTCGATCCAGTAAGGGCCGACTTCCTGCTCGGGCGTGAGCCGGCAAGGCGCAGCGTTCGCGAAGGCCGCGGGGCTCGTTTCAATGGTCGCAACGGTCGTGCCGACCGCGATCGTCAGTTTGATGAATTCTCGTCGTGACAGGCGTGATGTCATTGTTGTGCTGCATTGCGCGTGATGGCGGGACTTTACCGGACCCCGCGCGGATGTCGATTACATTTCTATTACGCCTTATTTCCCCCCGGCAGGGCGTACTTGCCCTGATTGCCCCGATTCGGCCGGCTATGCAGAAATGCGCATGGAAGCCGTCGTGAACGGTCAAGACGAAGCGATATTGGCTTCCTATAGTCGCTCTCAGCGTCTCGCCCCGGCGTCTTGCGTGCGGGGCGCTTCGATCGATTCCACGCCTATTCTGGAGGAGCCCAACCCGCAGTCGACGCGAACAAGAGAGTCGTGAGCCGGCCGCTAACCGCGCGAAGCGGGCAAGCCTGGCCGGTATGCACGCCACAGCAGTAGACCCATGCTTGCCGACAAAGGAAACAACATGCGTTTTGCGAAGACTCTTACCCCTATCGCAGTTGCCGCTGGAGCACTTCTCGCTGTTGCACCGCTCGCCTCGCGCGCGGATACCGTCGTGAAAATCGGTTTTGCCGCGCCGCTCACCGGACCGAACGCGAATTACGGCAAAGACCTGGAAAACGGCGTCAAGATGGCCCTCGACGACGCCAAGGCGCAAGGCGTCAAGATCAACGGCCAGCCCGTCTCGTTCGAACTCGTCGCCGAAGACGATCAGGCCGACCCGCGCGTGGGCGTGCAGGTCGCGCAAAAGCTCGTCGACGAAGGCGTTTCGGTCGTCGTCGGCCACTTCAACTCGGGCACGACCATTCCCGCTTCCGAGCTGTACGAAAAGGCGGGCCTGCCCGACATCGATCCGGCCGCGACGAACCCGGTCATCAGCGGCCGCGGCTTCAAGAACATCTTCATGGTGATCTCGAGCGACGCGCAAAACGCGGGCACCGCGGGCGCCTACGCAGTCACGACGACGAAGGCCAAGCGCATCGCCGTCATCGACGACCGCACGGCGTTCGGCCAGGGCGAAGCCGACGAATTCGTGAAGGCCGTCAAGGCGCACGGTGGCGAGATCGTCGACCGCGAGTACACGACGAACCAGGCGACGGACTTCAAGACGCAGCTCACGAACATCAAGAGCAAGAACCCCGATCTGATTTTCGTGGGCGCCCTCAACCCGCAGGCGGCCGGCATCATGAAGCAGATGGCCCAGCTCGGCATCAAGGCGCAGTACGTGGGCGGCGGCGGCGTGAAGGATGTGGACTTCGTCAAGCTCGCGGGCGACGTGTCCGAAGGCGCCATGGCGTGGGAGTACGGCCGGCCGCTCGACAGCACGCCGGTCGGCGCGAAGTTCGCCGACCGCTTCAAGCAGAAGTATGGCGTCGACGTGCTCTCTTATGCGCCGTTCGGCTACGACGCGGCGTGGGCCGCCATCAAGGCGATGCAGGCCGCCAATTCGACCAAGCCCGACGACTATCGCGCGAAGATGCAAAGCATCGCCTTCGACGGCATTACCGGCCATATCGCGTACAACGCGAATGGCTCGCTCAAGAACGGTTCGTCCACGGTCTATCAGGTGAAGAACGGCCAGTGGGTGACGGTCAAGACAGTAAGCGGTCTCTGATCGCCCACGCGGCCCTCGCCTCGTTCAGGCGAGGGCCGCGTGCAACGCGAGGGTTTGCAACGCCACCGGCAGCCGCATTCCTAGAAGCTATGCCGGATACCCGCCATGATCCCCAATTGCCCCGCTCCCGGTGCGGGCGTCGTGCCGCCGCCACCCTGGCTCACCGTGTAGGCCGCCTTCGCGCTGTTCCACAGATACGCGCCCTGCAGATAAACGGCTGATCGCTTGGACAGCTGATACGTGGTGCGCAGCGCCGCAATCGTGCCGCGCGTGTCGTGGTCGCTATTGACGATGCGGTACACGCCGCCGTCGACGATAAAGGCCGCCGTCACCGGATACTGCGCCGTGAGATAGAACTGGTCCGAATGCACGTTGGGCGTTTCAGCCGACACCGTGTCGACGCGCCTGCCCAGCCAGCCGCCGCCGATGCGCAGCGCGCCGACATGGCCGTAGCCGTTGAGCTGGATGCGTACGTCGGTGTCGCCCGGGTTCGTCAGTGCGAAGGTCGGCGTGCCGTCGTAGAGGTTCGCCGCCGCGCCTGGGCCGCCGCGTTGTTCGTCATAGGCAGCGGCGACGCCGTAGCCATTGCGGTCGTAGCGCAGCATCGCCGACCATTCGCGGCAAGACTGCGAACTGCCCGGCACGGGCCCCGCGCAGGTGCCCTGGCCCGGCGAATTGCCGGTGCCGGCCGAATCGCGCCCGAATGACCACGTCGCGCCGAGCGTGAAGCCGCCGTAGCTGCCCTTGTAGACGATCGTGTTGTCGCTGCGCGAACTCGGCAGGTACTGGTCGAACGAAGCGGTGCCGCCGTAGATGTCCGGTCCGAGCAGATCGGCGTCGGCGATCGCCCAGAACGTCATGGTGTACTGACGCCCGAACGTCAGGCTGCCATAGGGGCTGCTCATGCCCACCCACGCCTGGCGCCCGAACAGCCGGCCGCCCTGATTCAACGTGCCGCCGCGCATGTTGAAGCCGCTCTCCAACGCGAAAATCGTGGACCACCCTCCGCCCAGCCCCTCGCTGCCGCGCACGCCCCAGCGCGAGGGCATTTCGCCGGTAATGCCGGGCATGCGCACCACGCTGTCGCCCGCCGCGTTCGCGTGTGAAACATATTCGATGCCGGTATCGACGATGCCGTAAAGCGTAACGCTGCCCTGCGCGAACGCCGACGCGCTGAGGCCAGCGAAGACCAGCCCTGCTGCGATCCGAAGTTTCATGATCTCCGTGTTCTCCTGGTGTTCCGGTCTCGCGGACTTGCCGCCAGCCGGACGTTGTTTTCGATTCGACGCGTGAGAGGGCGACACGCAGCCGCGCCGCCTTGTCGTGCGTCGTTTTTTAGTACTCTTGATTGAATGCACTGACCGACCGAACGCGATGGCGCAGGCCCGCGCCATCGTCCAGTCTCGGGAACGGATCAAATCCGCTGCTGTCCCGCGCGCTTCGGGATATGACGGCCCACCACGGCCAGCGCGATCAGCACCAGCGCCATGGCTGCGCCGAGCATCGTCAGATAGCCTGCCGCGCCGCCTGCGGTAATCACCACCGCGCCGGCAAACGCGCTCAGGATCGCGCCCACGCGGCCGAATGCCAGCGCCGAGGCCGTGCCCGTCGCGCGCACGCCCGTTGGGTAGACGTAGGCGCACAGCGCGTACATCGTCGATTGCACCGCGTTGACGAAGAGGCCGTGCAGGCCGAGACCCGCAATGAGCAAGCCCGTGTGCTGGGTCGCACCCACGCCGAGCATCACCCAGGCGCTCGCCGCGCCGCCTGCGCAGCACAACAGGAGCGGCCCGCGCGAGCCGAAGCGCGCAATGGCGAGCGCGCACAGCAACGCGCCGATCACGCCGCCCAGGTTGTACGCGCTCAGCCCGTAGCCGGCGAGCGAGACGCTCAGACCTTCGCTCGTCAGCATGGCGGGCAGCCAGCTGAATGCGCTGTACACGGCGAGCAGGCACATGAAGAACGCCCACCAGATCGCCACGGTGTCGCGTGCGCGGCCGTCGCGAAAGAGCGCCGTGAAGCCCACGTGCTTTTCGGCGCTTTGCTCGCGCACGTCGGTGAACACCGCGTCCGGCGCAACCTCGCGCGCCATGCGGCCGAGCAGGCGCACGAGTTCGGGCCAGCGCTTCGGCCGGCGTGCGAGAAAGCGCGGAGACTCGGGCAGCGCCACGAGCAGCACGAGCGCGAGCACGAGGGGCAGCACGCCGCCAGCGAAAAAGAGCCCGCGCCAGCCGTACACCGGCAGCACTTGCGCCGCGAAAATGCCCGCCAGCATGCCGCCGAGCGGCACGCACACGATGGTCGCCGTCACCGCGAAGGTGCGAAAGCGCGCGGGCGTGAATTCGGCTGTCATCGTCGTCGAACTCGGCAGCGCGCCGCCAATGCCAAAGCCTGCTATGAAGCGCAGCGCGGCGATGGCCGCCACGTTCGGCGCGAGGCCGATCGCGCAGGTCGCCGTGCCGAACACGAGCACGCTGCCCACCACGGCCCAGCGGCGTCCGAAGCGATCCGCGAACAGGCCGGCGAATGCGCTGCCGAAGCCCATGCCGATCAGCCCCGCCGCCACCACGGGGGCGAACGCATTGCGCGTGATGCCCCACTCCTTGATCAGCACCGGAATCGCGAAGCCGATCAACTGGCTGTCGAAGCCGTCGACGACGATCGACAAGGCCGCCAGCACCACGGCGAACTTCTGCAGCGTGGAATACGCGCCTTCGTCGAGCGTGCGGCCGATATCGACCGTGCCGCCGGCGATGGCGTCGCTCTCGCGCGGCGTCGCTCCCGAGGCGGGGGCGGGCGTGGCATAAGTCATGAATTGTCTCCTTTGCTGCGCTGTGGACGCGCAGTCATTCGTTTGTCATGGTGGTGCGACGTTGACTGCTATTTCATACGGAATCCTTTGCATCGACGAGGCGCACGAGATGCAGCAGCGCTGTCGTATATGGCACGGCGATCGCACGCATGCCCGCCGCCTCGACGACCGCGCCGTTGATGGCCTCGATCTCGGTCTTGCGCCCGGCGATCACGTCCTGGAGCATCGAAGGCCGATGCGCGCGGTGATGCGCGAGCGCGTGCCGCACGTTGTCGGCTACATGCGCCTCGTTCACGGCCACGCCGTGCGCATGCGCCACCGCCGCGACTTCTGCGACGATCTTGAGCGCGAGCGCTTCGCCGTCCGGCGCGTTCGTGAGCTCGCCGACGGTGCAGCCCGTCACCGCGCACAGGCTGTTGAGCGCCGTGTTGAACGCAACCTTCTCCCAGATCGCCGCCCAGACATCGGCGTCCGCGCTGCAGGCGAGTCCGGCGTCGTTGAGCGCTTGGACCGTGCGGGAAAGCATGGGCGAATGCGCGCCGTCCGCGCTCATCAGGCGGATCACGCCCTGGCCGTGCGAACTCACGCGGCCAGGGCCGTTCTTGTCGGCCGGCCAGGTCGTCACGCCTATCATCACGCGAGCCGGGTCCGCGAACTGTGCGAGACGCTCGGCATTGCAGAGGCCGTTCTGCAGCGACAGCAGCGCAGTTTGCGGCCCGAGCACGGCGTGCGCCGCGCCGAGCGCCGCCTGCGTGTGCAGCGTCTTGGTGAAGACGATCAACAGATCGGCCGGCGTGGTCGCCGCCTCCGGGCGCAACGCTTCGAGATTCGCGACGACGCGCTCGCCCGCATCGGTCGTGAGCCGCAGACCGGCTTCGTTGATCGCGTTCAAGTGAGCGTCGTCGACGTCGAGGAGCGTGACGCGATGGCCCGCAACGGCGAGCAGGCCGCCGAACAGCGAGCCCATCGCGCCCGCGCCGAGTATGGCGATATGCATGGCGCGCCCTTAGAACGGATAGTGGCGCGGCGCGGTCTGCATCGTGATCCAGCGCAGTTCGGTGAATTCGGCAATGCCCGCCTTGCCGCCGAAGCGCCCAAAGCCGCTGTCCTTCACGCCGCCGAACGGCATCTGCGCTTCGTCGTGCACGGTCGGCCCGTTGATGTGGCAGATGCCCGACTCGATGCGCTGTGCGACGCGCCATGCACGCGCCGTATCGCGGGTGAAGACCGCCGACGAAAGCCCGTACGCGTTGTCGTTCGCGCAGGCAATCGCGGCGTCCTCGCCACGCACACGCACGATGCCTTTTACGGGACCGAACGATTCGTCGTGATAGACGCGCATCCCGGGCGTGACATGGTCGAGCAGCGTGGCGGGCATCAGCGTGGTTTCGGCCTTGCCGCCGCATACGAGCGTCGCGCCTTTGGCGAGCGCGTCGTCGATTAGCGCGTTGCAGCGCTCCACGGTGCTCATGTCCACCACCGATCCGAGTACGACCGGGCCCTTGCGCGGATCGCCGAGCGGCAGCGCGCGGGCGCGCTCGCCCAGACGCGCAACGAAGGCGTCGGCAATGCTTTCGTCGACGATGATGCGCTCCGTCGACATGCAGATCTGCCCGGAATTGGCGAACGCGCCAAACGCGGCCGCGTGCGCCGCCGCTTCGATATCGGCATCGTCGAGCACGACGAGCGGCGCCTTGCCGCCCAGTTCGAGCACCGAAGGCTTCAGATAGCGCGCGCAGGTTTCGGCGATGATGCGGCCCACGCGCGTGGAGCCCGTGAAGTTCACGCGGCGCACTTTCGGGTGCGCGATCATGGCTTCGACCACGCGCGCCGCGTCGGCGGGCGCGTTCGTCACGAAGTTGACGGTGCCGCGCGGCAGGCCCGCCTCCTGCATCGCCGCAATGATGAGACCGTGCGTGGCCGGGCAAATCTCCGAGCCCTTGAGCACGACGGTATTGCCGCACGCGAGCGGCAACGCGATAGCGCGCACCGCGAGGATCACGGGGGCATTCCAGGGCGCGAGGCCGAGCACGACGCCCGCCGGCTGGCGCACGCCCATGGCGAGGCTGCCGGGCACGTCGGAGGGAATCAGCTCGCCGCCGATCTGCGTGGTGAGCGCGGCGGCCTCGATCAGGCCGGCTGCCGCGAGATGCACATTGAAGCCCGCCCAGATACCCGATGCGCCGGTTTCCGCGGCCATCGCGGCGGCGAACGCTTCGGCTTTGGCTTCGAGCGCGTGCGCGGCCTTCGTGAGCAGCACGCGGCGTTCGCTCGGGCCCATGGCCGACCATACCGGGAAGGCGGCCGCCGCCGCATCGACCGCCGCGACTGCGTCTTCCACCGTGCCCGCGGGCGCGCGGCTCGCCACCGTGCCGTCGAGCGGATTGCGGCGCTCGAACGTCGCCCCGTTGCGTGCCTGCACCGCTTCGCCGTCGATCAGCATCGTTACGGTTTGCATGTCCTTTTTCCTCGCTTTACGTGAATTCGACAGGTTGCGCACGCACCGTTCAGGCGACGAGCAGCTCGACCAGCTTCGGGCCCTGCCCGGCCAGCGCGCGGCCAAGCGTATCGCGCAACGGCCCCGCCTCGCTCACACGCACGCCGGGGCAGCCCATACCCGCGGCCAGCGTGACGAAATCGAGCCCCGGCAGGTCGGTGCCCTGCACCGGGTCGGTCGGCGCGAAGCCGAACACCGGAGCGAAGTCCTGTAGCGCTGCGTAGCGCGTGTTGTTCAGGATGACGAAGGTAATTGGCAGCTCGAGCTGCACCGCGCTCCAGATCGCCTGGATCGAGTACATGCTGGAGCCGTCGCCGATCAGCGCGATCACGCGTTCGCCCGGCTTCGCGAGCGCCACGCCCACGGCGGCGGGCATGCCGTAGCCCAGGCCGCCGCTGTCCATCGTGAGGAAGGTGCCGGGGCGCTCGTAGGGCAGATACGCCTGCATCACCGGGCGCGAGCTGGGCGCTTCCTCGACGACGGTCGTGCCCGCGTCGCGCACTTCGGCGAGCGTTTGCAGCGCGTAGGCGACCGACATGCGCTCGCCCGGCGCAGCCGGCGGCACGGCGCGCGGCGGCACGGCGCGCCGCGCGGGCATCGCACGCTCGACGGCCGGCGCGGGCCGCTCCAGCAGATCCAGCACGCCCAGCCTCACATTGCCCACGGCGGCCATGCCCTCGGGCGTCCACGCGGCGGTGTTCGGATCGTCGATCAACTGGTACAGCGCGGCGCCCGGCGGCACGTGCGGCCCGTGGCCCTCCACGTGATAGGTGAAAGCCGGCGCGCCGATCGCGAACACGAGATCGTGCCCGCCGAGCAACTCGACGATGCGCTCGCGCATGGCCGGCAGAAAGCCCGCGAACAGCGGATGCTTTTCCGGAAAGCTGCAACGGCCCGTCATGGGGGCGACGAACACGCGCGCACGATGGCGCTCCGCGAGCCGGACCACGTCGTCGGCCGCGCCCGCGCGATCCACCGCGCCGCCCACCACGAAGACGGGGCGCGCACACGCGTCCAGCGCCGCGCCGATGTTCGCCAGCATCGCGGGCTCGGGACGCGTGGTGTGCGCGAGCGCGCGATCGGGCACGCGTTCGGCCGGCTGGTCCCAGTCGTCCACGGGAATCGACACGAACACCGGGCCGCGCGGCTCCTGCATGGCGATCGCATAAGCGCGTGCAATGGCGAGCGGCACGTCCTGCGCGCGCGCCGGCTCGATGCTCCACTTCACATAGGGCTTGGGCAGCTCGGTGGCCTGGGTGGCCGCGAGAAACGGATCGAACGGCAGGATCGAACGCGCCTGCTGGCCCGCCGTGACGACGAGCGGCGTGCGGTTGCGAAACGCCGTGAAGAGGTTGCCCATGGCGTTGCCCACGCCCGCCGCCGAGTGCAGGTTCACGAGCGCCGCATTGCCGGTGGCCTGCGCATAGCCGTCGGCCATGCCGACCACGACCGCTTCCTGGAGACCGAGCACGTAGCGGAAGTCGGCGGGAAAGTCGCGGAACATGGGCAGCTCGGTCGAGCCGGGGTTGGCAAAGACCGAGGTCATGCCCACGCGGCGGGCGAAGTCGATGACCGCGTCGCGCACGGTATAGGCACCGCCGGCGCCGCCGGGTGCCGTGGTGTCCCGCTTCTGCTGGTTCTGCTGAGGCGCGCTGCCAGTCATCCAAGGCCTCCTGTCGAAAAAAGCGCGTCGTTCAATGGAGGATCATTATCGCGACGCTACGGGTAACCGAAAATTGCGGATTTCGCCAAAAGCCATTACCTTTAGGCATGACTTACAACCTCCAGCAACTCCAGGCGTTCGCGACCATCGTCTCGGCGGGCAGTCTCGGGCGCGCGGCGGAAACGCTGCACGTGACCCAGCCCGCGCTCTCGCGCGCGATCCGCCGCCTCGAAGAGCAAGTGGGCGCGCCGCTGTTCGAGCGGCATTCGCGCGGCATGCACCTCACCGCCGTGGGCGAAGCGCTCCTGCCGCACGCCATCCTGCTGCAGCGCGAAGCGGAGCAGGCGCGCGAGGAAATCGACGCCATGCGCGGCCTCGCGCGCGGCACGATCCGCGTGGGGGCGGTGGGCAGCATTGCGAGCCTCGTGCTGCCGCTCGCCGTGAGCGGCGTGCTGCGGCGCTGGCCCGGGCTGCGCGTCGAAATTCTCGAAGGCGTGTGGGACCGGCTCGCCGATGCGCTCGTCAAACGCGAGATCGATCTCGCGCTCAGCATGGCCGTGCCCGATACCGACGAAATTGCAGCGATCGGCGATTGCCGCTGGGAGGATTGCAGCTACGTGGTGGCGGCGCACGATCATCCGTTGCGCGCGAAACCCGACCTCGCGCTCGCGGACACCCTGAACGAGCAATGGGCGATTCCGCCGCGCGGCACTGCGCCGTTCGAGCACATGGAGCAGGTCTTCGCGGCGCACGGGCTGGGCCTGCCGAACGTGGTGGTGCAGACGCGCTCGATCACGGCGCTCAAGAGCCTCGTGGCCCGCTCGGGGTTCCTGAGCTGGATGGCATCGACGATGTACCTCACGGAAAGCAAGGCGGGTGTGTTCGATACGCTCGACATGCCGGGAGTCGAGGGCCGGCGCACGCTCACCGCGTTTCGCCGGCGCCACGGCATTCTGCCGAGCCCGGCGGTGAAGCTGCTGGAGCAGTTGCGCACGTTGACGGCGGTGCCGCACTAACGGCGTTCGTCATTCGTCGCGCAGGAGGCGCCCCGCGTTCGCGATCACGACGAACGTGCCCACGTTGTGCAGCACCGCGCTCGCCACGGCGCTCAACACGCCTAGCGCCGCGAGCGTGAGGACGGCCACCGTCCACGCCAGCCCGATCGCCGCATTCGCCGTCGCGATGCGCCGGCAGCGCCGCCCGAGGCGCACGCTGTCCGGCACGCGGCGCAGGTCGTCGGCGAGCAGCACGATATCGGCAGCGGCCACGGCGATATCGATGCCGCGCTCTCCCATCGCCACGCTGGTCGCGCCGGCCTTGATCGCGAGCACGTCGTTCAGGCCGTCGCCGACCACCATCGGGCGGCGCCCCGCGCCGATCTCGCCCAGCACATAGTCGAGCTTGTCGTGCGGCAGCGCATGCGCCACCACGGTGTCGATGCCCACTTCGGCGGCCACGCGGCGCGCCACGCGCTCGCGGTCGCCCGTGAGCAGCGTCGCACGCTCGATGCCGAGCGCACGCATTCCGTCCAACGCTTCGCGCGCTTCCGGGCGCACCGTGTCGGCGAAACCGAACCATGCGAGCAGGCGGCCGTTCAGCGCGATGCCTGCACATGGGCCGTCCAGCTGCGCGGGCGCGGGCGGCAGCGCGCTCACGTATCGTTCGAGCAGATCATGACGGCCCAGCACCGCCTCACCTTCGGGCATCGTCGCGAGCACGCCGAGTCCGCGCATCTCGCGCGCGTGCGGGGGCGGCTCGGTTGGCGGCGTTCCCGGCGCGCCGTAGCGCAACAGCGCGCGACACACCGGATGCGCGCTGACCTGGGCGAGATGCACGGCCAGCGCCAGTGTGGTGGCTTCGTCCGCGCCCGGCTGCAACATGACCGTCGTCACGCGCAATTCGCCGTGCGTGAGCGTGCCCGTCTTGTCGATCACGAGCGTATCGATTTCGGCCAGCGCGTCGATAAAGGCCGCATTCCTGAACAAGATGCCGCGCCGCGCACCCGCCGCGATGCCGGCGATCGCGGTGGAAGGCGCTGCCAGCACGAGCGCGCATGGGCACGCGGCGACGATCACCGCCAGCATGGCCGAAGCGTTCGCGCTCACGAACCACACGATCGCCGCGATCAGCAACACGAGCGCGAGATAGGCGTCCATATAGCGTTCGAGCGCCTGGGTGATGGGCGGCTTGGCGGCTTCGGCACGCTGCATCAACTCGACGACCTTGCCCAGCGTCGAGGCCTTGCCGACGTGCGTGATCTCCACGCGCAGCGGGCCGTCCAGATTCATCGCGCCGCCGAAGACGCGCGCGCCCTCGCCCGCGTCCTGCGGCAACGATTCGCCCGTGATCGGCCCGTTGTCGATGGCCGAGCGGCCGTGCCGCACGATGCCGTCCGCGGGCACGCGCGAGCCGGGCAGCACGTCGACGACGTCGCCGGGACGAAGCGCGTCATAGGGCACAGTCTCGATCGCGCCCGCGGCGCTCACACGCCGGACGTCGCCGGCAGTGAGGCGGCCCAGCGCGCGGATCGCTTCCTGCGAGCCGAGCACGCTGCGCTCTTCGAGCGCGTGGCCGAAGGTCATCACGATGGGCAGAAGCGCGGCCGTCGTCATGTCGCCCACGGCCCAGGCGCCGAGCATGGCGAGCGCGATGAGGCGGTCGGTCACGCCGTGCAGACTCGGCGTCCTCAGGCTGCGCCACGCGCCCGCGAACACGGGCGGCGCGACCACGAGCGAGGCCGCCGCAGCCAGCACCTGCGCGAGCGTAGCGCTGCCGCTCGCCAGATGCGGCCACGCGAGCGAGAGCAGCAGCAATGCGCCCGCGAACAGCGCGAGCGACGTGTGGCGAGTGATGGCGCGGCGCTCGGCGTCCGACATGACGAGCGTGGCGACGGATGGCCCTGCGGGAGCTTCGTGAACCTCGCGTGCGTGGCCGTGGGCGTGCGCGGATCCGGTTTCCTGTGCGGCGCCGGGTGCGCGCTGACTCGTCGGCGTGTCGTATGGCGTGGTCATGGCGCGCGCCCCGGCAGCACGAGGCTCGATGCGTCGTTGGGGTCGAGCGTCGTCACGCGCGCGGCGTGCGCGAGCACCGCCTGCACGCGGTCGCGATACGCACGCGCAAGCAGCCCCGGGTCATGGTTCGCGCCGAGCGCCGCTTCGAGTTGCGCGATCGTCGAGGTTTCCGACTGCGCCGTCGCCACGCGCTCCGCGGCGCTCGCTTGCGCGTCTTGCACGATGCGGTCGGCGCTCTGCTGCGCGTGCTGCCGCGTTTTTTCCGCGAGCGTGCGCGCCTGCGCGACATCGCGCTCGGCGTTCTGCAGCGAAGTCAGCACGGCATTGAACGCATCGACCGCCGAGGCTGGAAACGACGCTTGCAGATCCATGCGCGAGACCTCGATGCCGAGCCCCGCACGCGCGGCAGTCAGCGCGTCGAGCTGGCGCTGGACCGCGCGTGCGAGGTCGCCGCGCAATTGCTCGCGGCGCGCGGCCATCTGCTGATCGGCGGCCACCATCTCCGGGCGCGCGACGAGAATCGAATCGAGGTCGCGTTGCGCGGCGGTTTGCGCGAGCGCGGCCGAGACGATGCGCTCGAGCGCGGCGTCGAGATGCTCGAGCTGCAACGCATACGCGTAAGGGTCGCTCACGCGGTAGAACAGCGTCGCGCTCACCTGCACGACGCCGTTGTCGCCCGTGAGCACGTAGCCGGACCCCGCGAGCGCGTCGCTTGCATCGCTCAGTTGCGCGGGCGCACCCGGATCGCGGGTAAGCGAGACGATGCGCTTCTCGAGCACACGCTCGCTGCCCGGCACGAGCAGCACCGTTTCGAACGGCCGCGGTAACGCGACGAGCAGTCCCGCGCCCTGGCTGCGCACGTAGGCGCCAAAGCGCATCACGACGGCGCTGCTGTCGGCGGGAATGCGGCGCACGTTCGACGTGGCCCACGCGAGCGCGGCCAGCACGGCCAGCGCCGCCACGAACCAGAACGACAGACGCACCGCCTGTGCGCCGGGCCCGAGCGCCGGGAAGTTGTCGCTCGTGCTCATGGCGTGTGCCCGCGCGCGCGCGAAGTGGTTGCGGGAGCAACGATCTGCCCAGACGGCGCCGCGGCCGCTCCGAGCCCGGGCGGCCCCTGCACCAGTGCGCGGAACGGCGCGGCATCGGTGCGCAGGATCAGGTTCGTGTTGCTGTTGACGACGGTGCCGAGCGTGTCGAGCGAGCGCAGCATCGTATAGAGCTGCGGATCGGCGGCGTAGCTCTTGCCGTAGATCGCCGCCGCATCCTTGCGCGATTGCGCCTCGATATCGGCGGCTTTCACGTTGGCGTCGGCGATCAGCACGCGTGCGTCGCGATCGGCGTCCGAGCGGATCTGCGCCGCTTCGCGCAGGCCTTCGGCGGTGCGCTGCGCGGCCACGGTCTCGCGTTCGGCGCGCATGCGATCGACCGTTGCCGCCAGCGTCACGGCGGGCAGCGTGAGACGCTCGAGCCCCACCTGCACGACGTGCACGCCATAGGCCGCGTACACCTGCGCATCGACCTGGCGGCGCAGCGCCTCTTCGAATGCGCCGATGCGGACCTGCGACGGATCGGTGTTCACGAGCGAGGCAAGATCGAAGCCGGCAGACGTCGTCTGCACGGCCGACCCGACGAGCGAGCGAATCTGGCGCGCGGCTTCGTCGGGTTCGTTGCGCACGGCACGCACGAAGCGGCCAATGTCGTTCGCATTGGCGGGCACGCGCCAGGCCACATAGGCCTGCACGATGATGCGCAAGCCATCGCGCGTGCCGACGTCCTGCAAACCGCTCGACGTCGTGTGCAGCCGCAGGTCCACCGGCACCGCGGCCTCGATGGGCGCAGGTAGGCGCCACGCGAGACCGGGCCGCAGCAGCACGCGCACGGGGTCGCCAAAGCGCGTGACGACGGTGGCCTCGCCCTCGCGCACCTGCACGACGCTCGCCACGATGAGCGCGACGATCACGCAGAACAGTGCGAACGCCACGCGCAGCGCAAAACGCCGGGGATTCACGGGCGCGAGGCCGCCTGCGGCACCCGAGCTGCCTGCGCCGTGATCATGATGATGATGAGAATGCGCATCGCCGTGCGTATGCAAAAGGCTCACTGTCGAATCACCTTACTCTGTCTATGGGGTAACGGGTCACCACGCCTTCTTCATGCCAGCCGCCGCGGCCGGGCTCAACGTGCGCAGATCGATCGTCGCGCGGCTGCCGCTCGCGAGCCGGTCGTCGATCACGGTCACGCTCGCGTTTTTCAGCCCTTTTTGCAGGCTGTGCAGGTAATACTCGAAGCCGAATGCCGGCCCGCCGAACTGCTGCGCGATCACATCGGCGTCGAAGGCGATCTGCTGGGCGCGCGCGGCGGCAAGCGTGTCCGCCGCGTTCGCGCTACCCAGCGCGACGGTCTCGATCGCCTGCTGCTGCGCTTGTCCGAGTGCCGTCGCCGCAAAGCCGTGCGCCTGCACCACACTGGCCTGCGCGCGAATCTGCGCGGCCTGCACGCCGTGATACGCGGCGGCCGCGCCCGCAGGCGGATGCACGCTCTCGATCACCACGGCCACGACCTCGATGCCGCTCGCGAGCCGGTCCAATTCGCGCTGCACGGCGCCGCGCAACGCGCCGGCCATGGCCGTTTGCGGCGTGTCGAGCAGCGACGGCAGCGTGCGCGACGCGAGGTAACGCACGACCTCGCGGTTCGCGATCGAGCGCACCGTGTCGTCCATAGCGACAGCGCGATACAGCGAGGCGCGCGCCGCCGCGTCCGTAAGCCCGACGCGATAGTCGAGCCGCACGTCCGCGCTCACGATCTGGAACGCCTGCTGGGCGCCGCTCGTGCCCGCGATCACCTGAGTCGTCTCCCAGGGATGCGTCACATCCCACAGGCGATTCAATTGCGCGGGTGTGTCGCCATCGGCGGAAACGGCAGGCGCGGCGCGGCTGCTGTCGTTCGCGCTGCCCGAGACGATCAGTTGATGGACCGCGCCGTTGTCGATCACGCGCGCGCGGCCGAAGGGCCAGGGCAGGCCCACATGCAGGCCCGGCTGCCACACGGCGACAGGTGCGCCGAAGCGCTCGTACACAGCGCGCTGGTCGGGGCCGAGGATCGTCACGCCGCCGAGTAGCCAGCCCGCCACCACCATGGCCGCGAGCGCGCCTGGCAGGAGGCGAACGAAGCTCTGGAGCGCCCAGTTCTGCCGCAGATCGATGCCATAACGCATACGCAACTGGGCATTCAGTGCGGCGACCGGACGTGCCTGCACGCTCAGCACGCCCGCGATAGTGCTATGCAGGAAGCGGTCATCGCCGGGCTTTGCCAGCGCAGCGAGCAGCGCACGCAGGCCGAGTTCGACGGCAATCACACCGGAAAGCAGGGCGACGATACGCACTAGCCATGTAAGCGCCTCGCCCGCATAAGCCAGCGCCGCAACTGAAGCCGCCATACTCAACGCAGCGACGAGCACCAGACGCAACGGCCCCGCGAGCGCGGCGGATTCGCGTGACTGCGCGGCGCGCTGCGCATGAAAGCGCTCCGCCACGAGCGCAGCAAAAGCGATGACGAGCGCAGCGGCTCCCGCTACGAGAAAAGGCGCGGATTCACGTTGCGAAACCGTTGGCGCATAGGCGGGGGACGTCCACGCAGAGATGGCGAACGCAAGCGAAAAGAGCGCGCCGAGCGGCGCGATCCACCCTTGCCACGGCAGCGACCGCAGCAGGCCGCGCATGTCGGCGGCCTCCGAATTGCGCTGGAACGCGAGGCGCAAGAGGCGCAGCGAAGTCTTCGAGACCGGTTCGCCGGCTGGCGCGCGCGCCGCCGAGAGCCGTGTGCCGAAGGCGACGATGAAGAGATTGAGGCACGCGCTCGACATCACGGCACATAGGCGTGCATCGAACGGCACAGCGAAAACGAAAGCCAGCGCGCCGAACACGCAAGCCAACCCCAACGCGGACCAGCCAAGCCTCGTCTGGCCCGCACGACCGCCGAGCCAGCCATTGCCTTCGCGGTGGTCGCGCGATACGCGATGCATCATCAGCAATCCTTACATGCAAATTACATGAGCCACGCCCGCGCGTGACGACCACCGATCGCGCGATGCCGAAATTCGCGCGCCCAATGTAGCGCGCTCATAACCGAAACTCAATATAACTGGGCTCGCGCATCCGTGCCCCACTATTTAGCCGATTCGGAGCACAATACCTTCAGTCAATTTAGTCTGCTTTCCGGACGCGAGCGGCCCTCACGCTGTCACGCCACGATCACATGCTCGAGCTGCGCATCAACCCAAAAGTCATCATATGGACGGCTTGCTGATCGGTCCGGCAACACGCAGGCAGGCGC
This sequence comes from Paraburkholderia nodosa, assembly GCF_001718195.1. Lineage (GTDB taxonomy): Bacteria > Pseudomonadota > Gammaproteobacteria > Burkholderiales > Burkholderiaceae > Paraburkholderia > Paraburkholderia nodosa_A. The sequence goes on along the minus strand of NZ_MCNV01000004.1, from coordinate 30,655 downwards.
TCTTCGCCAGCATATGCGCGTTTGCGATCCTCCTCACGCTCGCGCTCGCGGCGCCGCGTGCACGCGACGCGTTGCCCGGCATCGCCCCGTTCATGCCGATGTGCGCGCTCGCCGTATTCACCACGTCGAGCATCGCGGCGTTCCTGCTGGGCGCGCGTTTCGCGGCTACGCGCGTGGCCATGCTCGCGGCGCTGGGCGGCGCCTACGCGTTCACGGCCATTGCCGTTGCGCTGCAGCTGTTGATGTTTCCTGGCGTGTTCGCGCGCACGGGGCTGCTCGGCGCGCTCCCGAATAGCGCCGCATGGATGTGGGTGTTCTGGCACGCAGGCTTTCCCGCGCTCGTCATCGTCGCCGAACTGGTGAGAAAGCGCCTGCCCGCCCCGCCGTTCGCCCGCGAACGTCTCGACGCACGCGGCTGGCTGCTGATCGCGGGCCCGGCGGCGCTCGCCGCCCTGCTCGGCGTGCTCGTCACGCACGTCGATCTCGCATCGCCGTTTCACGACGTTGCGAACGCTGCGCCTGCTCCCTCGCCGGTGTCGGCCATCGCGAACAATCTCGCGGGTCTCGTGATCTGCGCGCTCAACCTGATCGCCATCGCGCTCGTGCTGCTCAAGGGACGGCTGCGCCTCGTGCTCGATTTGTGGATCGTGGTGGCGCTGCTCGCCTCGCTCGTCGACGCCGCGCTCAATACGCTCAGCATCGAGCGCTTCACGGTGGGCTGGTATGTCGCGCGCGTGTTCAGCATGTTCGCGCCAGGCGTGCTCGTGTGCGTGCTGGTGTGGGAAGTGACGGCGCTCTATCGTCAGCTCGCCGAAGAACATGCCACGCTGATCCGCGCCTCCGCACGCGATGCGCTCACGCGCGTCTACAACCGCAGCTATTTCGACGAGCAGTTCCGCGAGGCCTTCGAGCGCGCCGCGCGCAGCGGCCAGCCGCTGTCGCTAGTGATGCTCGATGTCGATCACTTCAAGCACTACAACGACGCCTTCGGCCATCTGCACGGCGACGCCTGTCTCGGCGCCGTAGCGAGCGCGCTCGCCGCCACGCTTGCGAGCACGCGGCACGCGCCCGGCGGCTTTGTCGCGCGCTATGGCGGCGAAGAATTCGCGCTCGTCCTGCCCGATACCGGCGCACATGAAGCCGCGGCGCTCGCCGAACGCGCACGTGCCGCCGTCGAGCAACTCGGCATTCCCTCCCCCTCCGCAGGCGGCCTCGTCACGGTGAGCGCGGGCTGCGCCACGCGCGACGCGATCGTTGCGTCGTCCCCTAATGCGCTGATCGAAGCCGCCGACGCCGCCTTGTATGCGGCCAAACACGCCGGCCGCAACCGCGTGAGCCACACAGGCGCGAGCATCGCGTAAAGCGCGGCCGACTCATTGCCTCCCTCGTTGGCATAAGCGGCATTGTCATAAGCGCAACGCATTTGGGTTTCAACCAGGTGCTTCCACGTCGCGGCACCCATAAAGTGCGTGCTATGGCCTGTTTCAGCATTTGCATACGTCGCGCGCAACCCATGCAAACACATCGATGCAGGCACATTTTGTTCCCCACACGCTTTCAAAATGTAATGAGGAATCGGGATGTCCATTGAAAAATCGGCGGAAATTGCCGCCCGCTTCGACCGGCTGCCGCCGTCGCGCACAGTCTGGTCGATGGTGATTCTGCTGTCGCTCGGCGGCGTATTCGAGTTTTACGACCTCTTCTTCACGGGCTATGTCGCGCCCGGCATGGTGCATTCGGGTCTTTTCACGCCGGAATCGCTCGGCTTCTTTTCCTCGCTCGGTCCGCTCAAGGTGGCCGGCTTCGGCACCTTCGTGTTCTCGACCTTCGCCGGGCTGTGGGTCGGCGCGCTCGCGTTCGGCCAGGTCGCCGACCGGTTCGGGCGGCGCATGATCTTCACGTGGTCGCTGATCTGGTACATCGCCTGCACGGCGATCATGGCGTTTCAGACGAGCGGCCAGGCGCTCAATATCTGGCGCTTCATTGCCGGCATCGGCATTGGCATCGAGCTCGTGACCATCGACACGTACATTTCCGAACTGATCCCGAGCGGCGAGCGCGGCCGCGCCTATGCGGTCAACCAGTTCATCACCTTCAGCGTGGTGCCCGTCGTCGCGTTTCTCGCCTATATCCTCAAGGACACGCATCCTATCGGCCTCGACTACTGGCGCGTGGTGATCCTGATCGGTTCGGTGGGCGCGGTGGTGGTGTGGTTCCTGCGCCGGAGTATTCCCGAAAGTCCGCGCTGGCTCGCGCGCAATGGCCGTGAGGACGAAGCGGAACGTATCGTTGCCGACATCGAGCGGCGCGTCACGGCAGAAACGGGCACGGCGTTGCCGCCGCTCGGGGCGATCTCGCTTGAAAAGGCCGGGCGCGGCTCGCTTGGCGAAGTGCTGCGTGCACCGTATTTGCGGCGCACGGTGATTCTGTCGATCTTCAACATGGCGCAGGTGATCGGGTTTTACGGCTTCGCGGCATGGGTGCCGACGCTGCTGATTGCGCGTGGCGTCCACATCACGCAGAGTCTTGCGTACGCCTTCGTGATTGCCATCGCCAATCCGTTCGGGCCGCTGATTGGCGTGTGGTTCGCCGACAAGCTGGAGCGCAAGACGCAGATCGTCGGCGGCCTCCTGATGATGGCGGTGGTGATTACGCTATTCGCGCAAGCCACGCAGCCGTGGGTCCTGATCGTGCTGGGCGTGCTCTTCACGCTCGCTTCGAACGTGATGTCCTACGCCTATCACGGTTACCAGGCCGAGCTTTACCCCACGCGTATCCGCGCTCGCGCCGTCGGCTTCGTGTACTCGTGGAGCCGCATCGCCGCCGCATTCGCGGGGCTCGCCATCGGCATCCTGCTCCATCATTACGGTGTGCCTGGCGTCGCGGTGTTCATCGGCGCTTCGATGCTCGTGGGCATCGTGATGATTCTGCTAGGGCCGGTGACGCGCGGGCTCTCGCTCGAAGCGATCAGCCATTGAATCAGGCGATCGTCAAAACAGCACGTGCGATTTGACGATCATCTGTACGGCCGCGGCCAGCACGCACACGAGCACGACCACGCGAAACGCGAGCGGATGCATTCTGTCGCGCAACGGTCTAATGAGCAGCATGCCCGCGATGGCGGGCACGCTGGCCGCCGCCGAAATCGCGAGATCGACGAGATTGGCGTGCGCGCCGTGGCTGAACGTCGTGATGAGCGTGATGACCGAAACGACGAGAATGATCGCAATCTGCTTCGTGAAGGCGCGGCCCGTGGCGCCCGACGCGATCAGATACATGGCGAGCAACGGCCCCGGCACGGCGGCAATGCTCTCCATGAGCGCCGCCCCGAAACCGAGCGCGAATCCCACCGGCCGCGCGAGTGCAGGCGCGAGCTTGAAACGCGGCGAGACGAGCAAAAGCAACGCCGCCACGATCAACGCGACACCCGAGGCCGCCTGGGCGTGATGCGGCTCAAGTGCGATCAGTACCGAAACCCCAATCACATTGCCGATCACGGTGCCAATTAGCGGCGCCGCGATAGTGCGCACGGTAGGCAGCATTTCGCCCCCCTCCAGCGCCTGCGGAATATTGCCGAGAATGATCGGCATGGACAGCAGCAGCACCGCTTCCTTGACCGGCAAAAAATGCGTGACGATGGGCATGGCCACGAGCGGCACGCCTATGCCCGTCACACCCTTCACCATGCCGCCCAGCACGAGCGCAACCGCAATGCCGAGCAATTGAAGTCCGTCGAGCGACTGCAGATGGGGCGCGAGAAGCCCCGAGGAAAACGAAAGACCGGACATCGGTGACGATCAGGGCAATAGGCGCGCGTCGTTTCGCGCCGCTCATGTGAAAGTGGCCGCGGGCGTCGAAACGCCGGCGCGGCCACCGGTTCGCAAGCGAATTTCGCTTATGCGCTTTTCTCAGCGACTTTATTAAGCAGCCGCTGCGGCTTGTGCCGGCTTTGCCGCGGCTCTACGGCCTGCGGTTTTACGCGCCGCCCGTTTTGCGGGTGCGGCTTTCCTTGCGGGCGCGGCCTTGGCGCGCTTCGCCGCGGTCTTTTTCACCGCCGCCGCATTGGCGCGCGGTTTGCGTGCGACTTTGGTGGCGGCCTTTGCCGCGCTGCCGTCGATCTGGAATTTCGAACGGTCTTTCACGTCGCGAATCCACGCCGGCGCACGGCCGCGGCCGGTCCACGTGGCGCCCGTTTTCGGATCGGCGTATTTGGCCGCAACGGTGCGCTTTGGGCCTGCGGCTTTGACGCCTTTGCCAGGTTTGCGGCCACGCTTCTTGCCGACGAAGCGTTCGATGTCGGCCACGCTCAGGCCATGTTTGGCCATCAGATCGCGAATTTTCGTGAGACCGACCGACGTTTGTTTTTCCACGATCGATTCGGCCTGCTTTTGCAGCTTTGCGATCTTCGATTGAATTGCATCCAGGGTGACCATTCACACCTCCTTATTCACGGTTTTTACGGACACCCTTCAACCATCACTGGCCGATCGAATTGCGATCTTGTCGGCATGGGCGTCGCGAAAGACAAGGTGATTATGAAGTCAAATCACGCATGCTGGCAATTTAAACGAATGTTTTGTAGTGAAAAACATGTTTCCTGATCAGACTATTGATCGTTCCGCAAACAATGTCTCCATGAATTTCCATTGAGAAACATTCGCACCGCTAGGCGACGAGAGGCGCGCGCTGCAATTCGACGACATTGACCTGCACGCCGAATATCTCGCGAATCATGGGCAAAAGGTGATCGTGGTGCGTGAGAAACAACACCTGGGTTTTCGCGGAGAGATTCCGTAATGCCGCGAAACCGGCCTTTGCGCGCTCGTCGTCGAAATTGATGAAGAGATCGTCGGCAACGAAAGGCAGCGCCGCCTTGCTCACCAGCTGCAATTCGAGAGCCGCGATACGCAGCGCGAGAAAAAGCTGGTCGCGCGTGCCTTCACTCATTCCACTCACTTCCACGGTTTTGCCGTTACTGCGCCGTGCATGCAATGCGGGCGGATTGCGTTCGTTATCCACCACGAGCCTCGCGAAATCACCGAGCGTGAGTCCGCTGAATATTTCACCTGCTCGGCGCAGCATCGGCCCCTGCTTCTGGTCGCGATAACGATCCGTTGCCCATTTGAGCAAGCGGCTCGCGGTCGCGGCTTCGAGATATTGCTCGGCGGCTTCGCCCATGGCGCTCAGGGCTTCCTGGCGTTTTGCTTCGGCCAGCGCGGCATTGGCGTGGCCGTTGATGGCTTCGAACGCCTGCCTCGCGCTGACCTGCTGCTGCAGGCACTCGCTCAACGCACGGTCGCCGGCTTCGCGTTTCTGGTTCACCGTTGCCAGCAGCGCCGGCAGCTCGGTAATGGGCTGCTCCGCAATCTCTGCCGCGATGGCCTCCTGCGCAAGTCCATCGCCTTCGCGCACGAGCGTGTCCCGCGCCGCCGAGATCGCTGTCGACAGCGCACGGCGCGCGTCGGAACGCTCGGCGAGCGGCAATGCCGCATCGATTCCGTTCACGCCCGCGAGCTGCAGAATGGGCTCGATGCGCGCCTGTGCCCCCGCCACCGCCGCGGCGGCATCGGCCACGCGCGTGCGGGCAAGCTGCACTTCCGCATCGGCCTGGGCGAGGCATTTTGCCGTTTCGCGCGCGGCGGCCAGCCGCGCCGCGAGCTGACGCGCCACGTCGATGCCGTCACTCGACGCGGACCATTCGGGCGCGAGCGCCTCGGCGAGGCGTCGCGCGTCGGTTTCCAGCATCGCCAGTTGCGTGCGGATCGCGCGAATGCGGTTACGGGGTGCTTCGGCGTCCGAAAAAGCGGCCGCAATGATATTGGCGAGTTCGACAGCGCCTTCCGCTGCTGCGAGCGTCGCCGCACGAGCGCCGAGATTCGCTTGCGCGAGTGCCTCTCGCCATTGCGTCTGCCACTTTGCGTAGGCTTCCTGTTCAATGGTCAAACGGGATTGCGCGGATTCACTCGCGCGTTCGGCGTCGCGAATCTGCGTTTCAAGACCTTCGCGCTGCACGGCGCTCTTCTGAGCCGATTGCACGACGGTTTCCGCGATGCCGATCAACGTAGTCAGTGCGTCGCCCTCGTTTGCCTGCGCCACCGGGCGCAACGTTTCGAGAAGCTCGGCATGCGCGGCGATGCGCGCCGCTCGACGCGCTTCAAGCTCACTCGCGCGGCGATCGCATTCGCTCTGTGCATTGAGCGCCGCTTCGCGATTCGCGAGCCAAGCGCCCATGTCCGCAATCGGCATGCCAGCCAGTTGCGCATCAATGGCAATTTGCGTCCAGGTATTGCGAAAGGCTTCGAGCTCGCGCTCGCGTTCGCTCAATGCCGCAAGCTTGCGCTGCGCATTCGCGCGCGCTGTTTCGACTTGCTGACGCAAGTTCTGCAATGTGGCCGCCGCCTGCGAGGTGCCGAGTTGCGCGTCGACGAGTTCGTCGGCGAGGCGCATCGCGTCGTCCACGACGGGTGCGCCATCCGCGAGGCTGACGCGCGCCTGCCTGACTTCGTTCCACGCGCTATCGCGGCGCGTGCGCGCCGCCTGCACTTGCGCAGTCGTGACAACCTTGTTGCCCTGCGTGAAATGCGTCTCCTGCAATTCGAAACGCTCGATCTCTTCTTGCGCGGCTGCGACTGCTTCTCGCGCTGCGGCCACCGCGCTCAGGCGATCGCTTTCTTCCTTTTGCAGTGCGGCCAGGCGCGTAGCCGATGGCAGGTCGAGCGCGCGCAGCGCTGGCACCGGCTTGTTCCATTGGCCCAGCAGCTGGCGCTTCTCTTGGACCGTGCGCTGAGCATCTGCGAGTTCGCGCTCGAGCGCGCTTTCCTTCGTCACACTGTTGCGCAATTCACGTGCATCGTCGAGCGCGGCGCGCAACGCGTGCGGCACTTCGATGCCCGGCAGGCGCACAAGCTGCTCCCGCAATTGTGCGAGCTTACGCGCTTGTTCATCGTGTCCCTCGCGCGCGGTCGTGAGCGCCTGCTCGCGAAGACCGTGATCGCGCAGCAGGTTCGTCACCGTCTTCAACGCGAGCGCGCCGGGCAGCGCCGCGCGCAATGCGGCTTCGTCACCCGGCCAGCCTAGCTGAGCCGCAGCGGCGAATGCGGCGTCGAGATGGTTGCGGATCTCGGTTTCACGCACCAGCAATTCACGCGGATGATTGACACATTCGCCGCGCAGCGTATCGAGCGCATCGATTTCGGCGGCGAGTGCAAGTGCCGCACGATCGGGCTCGATCGCATCGCGTGAGGCTTCTTTGCCTGCGAGATCGGCCTGGCGCGCTTCCTGCACTTTGCGCTCGGCGGCAATGTCGGCTTGCGCCTTCAGCAGATCGGCATGCGCAGTGGGCGGTAAATCGACGACCTCGCCCAATGCGGCCAACTCGCGCTGCTTGAGCGAAAGCTCTTCTATATAGGGAGCGAGGCGGCGCACGCGTTCGAGCTTCGAGCGCTGCGATTCGAGACCGCGCTGCTCGGCGCGCAACCGCTCGATAGCCTGTTCGACCGCTTCGAGCGCGTCTTTCTTCTCGACCCAATCGCGCGTACGCACCTGCGCGGCCTTCAGTTCGCTCGTTGCCTCGGCGAACGACGTTTCCGCCTGTGCATACGCACTGCCGCTGCGTCGCGGAGCCCAAAGTTCGGCCGCGCGATTCTCGAGCTCTTCGCGCACGGGCCCGAGGCTGCCCACACCCGCCGCCGATTCGAACAACACCTGGCCGAGCTTGTCCGATGCGTCGAGAATGCTGCGCCCGCCTTCAACGAGCCGCACATGATCGAGGCCGAACATCTGCTCGAAGAACTCCTTGCTCGTGCCGTCGAGAAATGCCGCGAGAAAATCGTCGGGTAGCTTGTCGTCCTGCGGAGTGCGCAGCGAATTGCGGCCGCGCGCGCGATGAAATCGTTGCTCGACCGCGCCGTTTTCCAGCACGCCGCCAATGCGCAATTCCGGTGTGTTGTGGAGAAAATCGAGCGGCGTTTGCAGGCGCATGCCGAACAACAACTCCGACACGGCGGTCCGCACTGTGGACTTGCCCGCTTCGTTTGGCCCGACGATGACGTGGAAATCGTGCGCCGCGTGCGGAAACGGCAGGGTCGTGTCGGTGAACTTGCCGTATTTGATCAAATCGAGTTGCTTGAGACGCACTGGTCATTCTCCCGTGGAAAGCCGCGCAAGCAGCGCGGGGCCGACCTGCTCCACCAGCGACGCGAGTTTGCCGTCGCGGGCGAGTTCGAGCAGCGGCGCGTCTTCTTTCACTTCGCTGCGCACCTTGCCGATAAAGGCGCGTAAATCACGTTCGAGCAGCGCGAGAAATTCGGCGTCTTGCGTGGCGGCTTCGAGTAGCAGTTTGAGGTCGGCGAGCGCTTCGATCTGCTCGTTCTGTGCGGCAGCCGTATCGGCCGCGCTCGTTTCGAGCTTGACCTTTTCGAGCCACAACTTGTCATTGCCGATGATGCCGATCTGATTGAGCACTTCGGCGCGCAATTGCGTCGCGCGCCCGAAAAAGAGTCCATGTGCCGGCGACTTGCCCGTCACCGTCACGCGGACTGCGCGGGGCACATGCGCGTCGAAGGAGACGAGCGCTTCGAGCGCAGCGCCGATCTTGCGCGCCAGATCCGCGACGCTTTCGCAGTCGCTCGCGTCGACGCGCACCGACTCCCAGCGCAGCACGTCGAGGTAGAGACGCTCGACCTGCGTGCGACCGTCTTCGACGCTCACGAGCACGGCGCCCCGGCGCCCCGTTTCGCGGATGTGCCGGCCCTGCAGATTGCCGGGGAAGACGATGGTCGACTCTTCCGCCCACTGCTGAAATTCGTGGACGTGACCGAGCGCCCAGTAGTCGTAACCCTTTGCGTGCAATTCGGCACGCGTGCATGGCGCGTAGGTCGCATGCGCGGCATAGCCTTCGAGCGCGGTGTGGAGCACACCGATGTTGTAGTAGCCGGGAACCGGCGACGGGTAGCCCACCGCCAGATTTTCGATCACGGCCTTGTCCTTGAAGCTCTGTCCGTGCAGTGCAACCTTGATGTCGTGCAGCGCGTGGGTTTCAGACTTGCGATGACTGAACACCACCACGTTGTCCGGCAACGTGAGCTTCCTGGTCATTTCGCTTTCCGCGTCGTGATTGCCCCACAACGCGAAGACGCGAATGCCGGCCTTGCGCAGACGTCCCATCTGCTGGCCGAAGAAGATGCCAGTGTTGTGGTCCTTCCAGTCGCCGTCGTAGAGGTCGCCTGCAATGACGACGAACGCGACCTCTTCTTCGATGGCCCGATCGACGAGCAGGCGCAAAGCTTCGCGCGTGGCGTTGCGCAATTGGGCGACCGGCGCATCGGGATAGGCGCTCAGGCCATGTAGCGGGCTGTCGAGGTGTAGGTCTGCCGCGTGGATGAACTTCACGACGTATCCTCTTTGGTGTTTGCGAGCGCTGAATGGAGAAAGGGCGATTGCTGTTTTATCGCGCGAGCGGCGCGTGATGCGCGCTGGCGATTTGAACATGGCTGTGGTCCCGGATCGAAACCCTGACTGAGGCTTCGGCAATGGGGCCCAATTTTAATCGACGCGGATGGGGGCGGCTTCAGGTAACGTGGTACGGCGTGGGTGAAGCGCTGCTCGCGCGTCACGTCGGCTCGAATTTTCGAAAACTACAAAATACGTATTGAAATATACGATTGATGCCGACGAGCGGGGATTTAGCGACTTCGCGGCTATTCTCACTGTGTTTCGGGGTCGGACGTCCGTTATCGCCGTGAAACAAGTACTAGAATTTGGATGGTTTCAGGCGTGGAGCGCCCGTGGGATGGGCGTTTTGCCGATTTCTCAGTTTTGAGTGAATTGTTTCACGTTTTCTGAGGCGCGGGCGCCGTTTAACTTTCTGCGATGTGTCTGTGTCTGTTGTTCTCGTCGTTTAGGTCGCTGGGCGGTTGGCTGATTTCCCACTGGCTTCCCATAGCTGCTCTGCGCCTCTGTTCGATTTCCTTGATGGGTGGCGTGCTGATCGCTAGTTTGCCTTCTCGTTATGGGGGAGCATTGGGCGCGCGTGCCTTGTGTTGCTTGCTTCATCTTTGGGGAGCGGATTTGGCAGTTAGTTGCATTTGTAAACTTGCTGCGGGACGCTACTTACTCAGTGACGAGAAGTCATGCTCCACAGTCGCTGGCCGGCTGAGCAACGAATAACAGAACGAGTTCGATGCGGGAGCGCGGAGACCGGGCGCCGTGCCACGTCAACCTGACGAGTGCTACTACCCCGCTGCCATACCGCGCAACAGGTTCGCCTCTTGCCTGCAGGCTACCCGTACGAAAAGACGCGTCACGCGGGCACCGTTAAGCGTGGCTACTCCGGTCCCGAGGGCAACCGGCCGGGAGTCTCGGCGCAAAGCGTCGGCTAAACGAGCGAACAGCGCGTGCACACTGCTTGAGCATGAACGCAAGGCGTGAAATTGAATGTGACGCGTACGGGGCGCACGTCGCCGAGAAGGTGTCAGGGAAAATCAATGTGGGCGATGTCGTTCTTAAGGAGTTGATGCGAGACATGGCACGTCTGCGGATCTTCGAAGCGGCGGGATCTCGTCCGGTACTGTTGAAGCCGCTCGTTTTCCACTGGCGAGCAGCCTGACCCATTTGAAGCCGCAGGGCGTTGAGTGCGTCCACCGTGTGTCGAGTCGACACACCGGCACGCCCGATACTACGCACGCGCTGGCTATGCTAATCGCAACTGTGGCGGCCGGCGCCCAGGACAGTGGCATCTGCGGGTTTCCACGTGGCGGGCGCCAGGCACTTTGGAGGTATGCGCTTCCTCACGAGCCGCGCCCCCCGACGAGGCATCTCCCAGATCACGTTCGCCAGAGACCGCTACCGCGGGAAGACCACGACCGTGTGTCGACTCGACACACCGTTCTGGGTAGGAATTCAGCAAGCAAGCGAACAGACGACGGATCGTCTTCGCGGACACAACATGATGGAGGCGGCTTGAGATGTCACATCCTCATGCTTGTTGTCGTGCGCTCCATGGCCCTCCCGATTTGCCGCCACGGTCCGCGGGTGTCGACTCGACACACAGCCTCGGCCGTCAGATCAGCACCTGAGCGATGGACCATGGTCCCGTGCTACACAGGATGTGTGCAGCCGAGGAGATGACCTCATGCCTTGTTCTCGCTTCGCACCGATGGGGCGTGTCCTGGATCGCAATCCTCTCAGACGGGGACCGAGAGGAAGTCGAGGCAGTGTGTCGACTCGTCACACCGTTCTGGGTAGCAAGTTGGCTTGCAAGCGAACAGGCAATGCATCGTCCTCGCGGACGCGAAACGATGAGAGTGCTTGAGAGATGATCTCATCCCCGTGCCCGTCGTCGCGCGGTCTGATGACTCTCCGGTTTGCAGCGACGCTCCGCGTGTGTCGACTCGACACAGCGTCCAATCCCTCGCGGACAAAATCGTGGACCGCTGCTCGCAGTTTTCGAGCGCGCCCCACGCCGACAGCAGTCCGCGGGCGTCGCCGGCGCAGTACTCAAGCCGGCTATATGTTGCGTCTTTCGGCCGGCACGATCATCGGTCGTGTGTCGAGTCGACACACGACCGATCGCCGGGGGGAGCGCAGGCATTTTCGACGTCCACTCGGCTCGACGCGACGCAAGCCAAGCCGAACACCTTCTCCCCGCCGTGTGTCGACTCGACACACGGGGCAAGTCGATGGACCCAACGTCTGGAAACGCTCACCTCCAACAACCAACCCTCGACGAGCTGACGGCAACCGAAATCCTGGCACCGTGCACAGGGCATCGTCACAGCCCGCACACGTCCCGGCCACGACGCACCTTCCCGTGTGTCGAGTCGACACACGCTCGCCCCGCCAGACAACTGTGTGTCAACTCGACACACAACTTAACCCGCAAAAAGAAAAAGCCCGCCGAAGCGGGCTTCCATCCACATCAACGGCCTCGAGGCCCAATCAGCCGGGCTTCACATTGAACAGCTGACTAATCAGCTCCCGAATTTGCGTCTCCTGGGCATCCGACAGCACACCCGTCTTGAGCTTCACCGTAAAGCTGTTGGTGTCTTTGGTAATGCTGCCGGCGTGGCTCTTGCCCGAGAAGATCTTTTCGATGCTGCGTTCGGATACGCTTTCGGTCGATTCCCCCCGACTCGCTTGCGCTCCGATCGCCGCGGCCAGCTTGCCTTGGTCCAGCGTCCGGCCGACCACGGCCGGCCACAAGTCGCGCGCAGCCGAAAGACCCGCCGAGCCGTACTTCTTGATTGCTGAAACAACCTCGTCAGCAGCCGAGCCGCCGAGCAGTCGTGGATTCAAATCAAGATCGCGCCGGATGAAGTCCGGCAGATTTTCAAAGGCCAAAAAGCGGTACAGGCCTTTGCGCGACATTCCCAACGCCTCCGCCATGCGCTTGCGCGTCGGAAACTCCCGTTCGGCGCGGCGCAGCGATTGTCCGATCTCGTAGTCGGTGAGATCTTCGCGACCGACGTTTTCCACCAGCGCGAGCACCGCCATGTCCTGATCGGAGCACTCGATCACGGAGGCGCGAATATCCTGTGCCTGAATCAGGGCGTGCGCGCGAAGACGTCGTTCACCGGCGATCAGCTGATAGCCGTTCTCCGCCCGACGAACGACGATCGGCTCGACGAGCCCGACTTCGCGGATCGATTCGGCCAGCGAGGCAAGGCCCTCGTCGCTGAAAATCTTGCGCGGCTGCCACGGGTTCGGCTGAATCGCGTTCACCGGAAGCATGAGCTTGTCGCTCGTGTTCTCCAGTTCCTGGATGCGCTGCTGCGCCACCGCCAACGCGCCGAGCATGCCGGGCCCGGTCTTGAACGCGCTGCTGCGGCGCGGCGGCTCGGCCGGAGCGACGGCTGCCGGCCGTTCGGCGGCTGGCCGCTCCGACGTCGAACCGAGTTCACGGGTCTTCGCCGCCATCTTGTCGCGGAATGAACTCACTTGCCGGCCCTCCATTGTTCGACGTAAAGATCGTCGATCCACTGTACGTAATCAGTCAGCGGCTGACGCACGCGCGCAACCGTCTTGTCAGCGAGGTCTCCCTTGCTGATGTCGAACACGGTCGCCATGGCGAGTGCGCCGTTACTCATCGCGGAACTGGCCGGCACCTCGAGCGCGTTCACCCAGTCCTTGTAAGTCCGCTGCACCCACGAGCGCACAACCGGTGCAGACGATGTCTTGCCGTAGTCGACCTTCGAAAGCAGGACGGAAACGAAGTCGTATGTCTTCTCGTCACCGCGTTCCATGATCGTGTGCGCGAGGTCAGAAAACAGGCTCCAGAACGAGACCGAGCTGATGAAGTCCAGGCTTTCGGGCACGAGCGGCATGACCATCGCGTCGGCGGCCATGAGCGCATTGATCGTGAGATAAGACAGCGACGGCGCCGTATCCAGAATGATGTAGTCGTATTGCTTGCGCAGCACCTCCACCCCCTGGCGCAGCAGATCCCAGAACTTGAACCCCGGGTTCTTGATCACGGTCCCGGGAATATGGAACTCCGCGGAAAACAGCGTGGGGTGCGCGGGAATGACATCAAGTCCGTCCCAATAGGTTTCCTGCACAAAATTCAGCAGACCGCCTTCCATATGCGGGTCGTAGATGAACGGCAGGACCGTGCTATCCTCAGTCACTTCCTTTTCGGCATACAGACCGCAAAGCTCCGTGAGCGACGCCTGCGGATCCAGGTCGATCAGCAGAACCTTGCGACCACGCAAGGTCAGGCCTTGGGCGAGACACATGGTGGTGGTCGTTTTCGTCGAGCCGCCCTTGAAGTTGGCAACGAGGATCACCTTGCCGTCGGCGTCGCGCACCCCGGTATGGAGCGGTGTCTGATAAATATCGGAGACCTGCTGGACCCAGGTTCTCGCTTCCGGCAGCGTGAAGACCCGGCTGCGCCCGGAACCTTGCGCCACACCTTGCGGAAGACCCTCGCGGGTGGCGAGCAGGTTGTTCAGTTTGATGCGATCAATGCCGCACATCTCTGCGACCTGAGCGGACGTAAATGTGGGCGCCATCTTTCGCGGCCGCGGCGCCAGCATCATCTCCCGAAGCTCTTCAGATAGACGACCGGCCTCTTCGGCAAATTCAGTGATCGCGGAAAGATCCACACGTCGATCGATCGACGGCAATTCGATAGTTTTCGCCATTAATACGCTTTTTATCAGAATTTGGATAAAGCGTAGAATACAGCAAAAGCGTATGAAAACACACTAATTGAGGGCGATATGAAAAAAATGACCCTTCAAAACGGCCCATATTGCCCTCGTGGGACATTCCCAAGGGCAAAGTAGCAGCAAAACCGGCAACGTCGCCCAGGCCGTTGTAGGCCCTTTCGCTGCGGTCTGCCTATTTTTGTGCAAATCGCCGGGGCCAGAGCACCTCGTTGTTGACGATGTCGGTCGAGGTTTTTGTGCAAATCCAGCTTCAGATCATTCCCCGCTGGCTTCATCGCTCCCATGCGCCCCGCACAGTCACGGTTTTTGTGCAGTTTCACCGGCTGATCCGCTTAGCCCCCTGATCCTAGCGGGCGGGTAACGATTTTTGTGCTTCCAGATTTCTGCGAGCCACCCTGGCCGGCCACGATTGCACAAAAACCGTTACCGTACACGCAGGGAAAGCCTTGCTGCGCACGCGCCGACCACCGTAAAGGCACAAAAACCGTTACCCGATTTCCCTTGCGCGCCCAATGCCGCTGCCATTTCGCTATCCCGAGGCAGCCCAGTTCCACCAGGACGAATCTCACCGCCAACGCTGCACAAATTTCGTTACCTCGCGCAGGCGGCAAACGACGGAATCATCACACGGCGACCGCACAATAACCGTTACCTTCCGCCCGCCTTCCAGGATGTGCACAAAAAACGTTGCTATCACGGCGTCGCTCGGCCATGCACAAATTCCGTTGCCTTCCTTCCTCCCACCGAAAAGTCACTTCTGAATAACGTCCCATCGACCACCTTTGCCGCATCCAACTTGATGTCGGCTCGCGTAAAGACGTTCTGCACATAAACCACTTCCATAGATCACTGGAACTGCACAGAAATCGTTACCTTTCGATGGGTTTCGGCGGGCGAAAAGCAAATCCAGTCCCGATGCACCGCCATCGAGAGCCTTTACGTGCGGGGCTTTGAAGGGTTATTCCTCTTGAATTCCCTCACTGCATCGCGAGACACAACACGAAAAAGTTCGCACTGAGCATCTTTTTTTGTGAGCGGTTTGTTTGTTTACTTAAAGATAAAAACCCACCAACCAACTAACGTACGCACCCATTTTCTTGTTTTTCAAGGACTTGCCTTTCAAAAGCACCGTTCTATGTGCTCGCTGCACCGTTTTATGTGCGGCCGGGTGCCGTTTTATGTGCCGCCGCTGTAGAGATATTTGTGCGATCAGGTACGTTTTTTGTGCGCGAGCCGAATCCGGTGCCTGTTTGAGGTAACGTTTATTGTGTTGACTTGTGTTTGCGTAGTGATAGAGTGCCCGCCAATGTCGACGGGGAGAGCGTGCGTATGTCGGAGGAGAGCGGGCGAAGGACTACAACACTGCAGATGTCGCTGGGTCTCTTTGAGGAGATGTCCGGCCAGCCGATCAATGAGAGCACGCGGGAGATCGGTTTTCAGCGCAACAACGTGTTCGTCGCCATCAATGGGCTTGGGCTGTCTTCGCGCCGTTTCATCGACGCCGCCTATTTCATTGCCGCCCAGGAACCCGCGCCGCGCGATATCTACGACGTCGACCTGAATTACTTCAAGTGGCTCATGCGCTATGAGAGCCGCAATGTGCGCCATTTGCAGAGCGTCATCAAGGAAGCGCAGCGCGTGCTGATCGAGGTGACCGACACGCCGCCCGACCGCGCGCCCAGCGAAGACGACCAGTGGATTTCCGAGCAACTGATGGGCAGCGTCAAGATCGGCAAGGGGCGCATCCAGTTCCGCATTCCGCCGCTCATGCTGCGCCACATCACCGGGCCCGACAAGCATCACTGGCTGAACCTGTGCATCACGGCGTCGTTCTCGCAGACCTACGCGCGCGCGATCTACGACTATGTGTTGCCCTTCGTGGCGGCCGGCTTGACCGACTGGATCGAGCTCGACGTCATGCGGCGCTGGCCCGGCAAACTCGGTACGAGCGCGTCGGAGTTCAAGCATTTCCGGCCCAAGTATCTCGATCCGGCGGTGCGCCAGATCAACGAGCTATCCGACATCGACCTCAGCTACGAAACCCGGGCCGACTCGGAAACCTCGCGCAAAATCAACAAGATCCGCTTCCGGATGAAGCGCAAGGACACGGTCGCCGCGCTGCTTTCGCGGCAGCCCGACGCGCACGACCTGCTGCTCACGCTCAAGGAGGAGTTCGGCCTCTCCAACAAGCAGTTCGACGTGATCGCGGAGCATCGCATGAGTTGGACCGACGAGCGCATCCAGCAGGCCATCGAATACACGCGTTTCCGGCTCAACCAGGGCAAGGTGACCAAGAGCCCTGCGGGCTATCTGATGAAGGCGTTGAGCCACAACTGGCAGGTCTCGGAGGCCGAGCGCAAGATGGTGGCGATCCAGGGCGAGCTGGCCGTGGCTGCGACGGCTCAGGAGACCGCCAGGACGGTCGCGACCACGGCGGTGAAGCAGAGCATCGCGGCGCGCGACGAAGAGGCGCGCTCGCAGCGCAACGAGGAGGTCAAGCAAGGCCGCGAGCACTTCGAATCGGCCGACGAGAAGACCCGCAAGGAGCTGGTGCGGCTCTACATCGCCTCGCAGGCCGGCAAGCTCATGCTGCGCCGCCTGAAGCTCGAGGCGGGGGCGCTCTCCGACGGGAACATCCTCAACCACTCCGATCTGTCGTGGTATTTCGGGCAATTCGTCTACGGGAAGATGAAGCAACTTGCCGCGCAGTGAGTGTCTTCAATACGCTCGACGGCTGATATGTCGGTGGGCGTATTTCAGCCTGGTCTCGCAGTCCGTCACTGCCTTCCGCGCTCACGCAGCGGAAAACATCCAGTCGATCAACGAGTTAGGGCACTCGTCCCAGGTGTTCTCCACAAGCTTGCCAACAAAATCTGTGGGTAACTCGAACGCCAGTCGCAAACCCGCGCAGACATAAAAAAAGGGAAGGCCCAGTGCCTTCCCTTTCTCCCTTGAGCGACGACGCCTTACTTCTTCTCGTCGTTCAGCTGCGGCAGCGTATAAGCCGCACCCGGTGCGAGCAGACCGACCTTCGAGTACACACGCAGCTTCTCGCGCGTGTCGGTGATGTCGAGGTTGCGCATCGTCAGCTGGCCGATACGGTCGCGCGGCGAGAACGTCGAGGCGACCTTCTCCATCGACAGACGCTCCGGCTGATACGTGAGGTTGTCCGACTTCGTGCTGAGGATCGAGTAGTCGTTGCCGCGGCGCAGTTCGATCTTCACTTCGCCGGTGATGGCGCGCGCCACCCAGTGCTGGGCCGTCTCACGCAGCATGATGGCCTGCGGGTCGAACCAGCGGCCCTGGTACAGCAGGCGGCCCAGGCGGCGGCCGTTTTCGCGGTACTGCTCGATGGTGTCTTCGTTGTGGATGCCCGTCACGAGGCGCTCATACGCGATGTGAAGCAGCGCCAGACCCGGGGCTTCGTAGATGCCGCGGCTCTTCGCCTCGATGATGCGGTTTTCGATCTGGTCGCTCATGCCCAGACCGTGACGGCCGCCGATGCGGTTCGCCTCGAGCAGCAGTTCCACGGCGTTCGGGAAAGTCTGGCCGTTCAGCGCGACCGGCTGGCCTTCCTCGAAGCGGATCGTCACTTCTTCGCGGTCGATCTTGACGTCGTCGCGCCAGAACGCCACGCCCATGATCGGGTTCACGATCTTGATGCCGCTTTCCAGGCTTTCGAGGTCCTTCGCTTCGTGCGTTGCGCCGAGCAGATTCGAGTCCGTCGAATAGGCCTTCTCGGCCGACATCTTGTATTCGAAGCCCGACTGGCGCATGAACTCCGACATTTCGGAGCGGCCGCCCAGTTCGTCGATGAACTGCTGGTCGAGCCACGGCTTGTAGATCTTCAGGTCCGGATTGACGAGCAGGCCATAGCGGTAGAAGCGCTCGATGTCGTTGCCCTTGTAGGTCGAACCGTCGCCCCAGATGTTGACGCCGTCTTCCTTCATCGCCGCCACGAGCATCGTGCCCGTCACAGCGCGGCCGATCGGGGTCGTATTGAAGTACGTGACGCCGGCCGTCGAGATGTGGAACGCGCCGCATTGCAGGGCGGCGATGCCTTCCGCCACGAGTTGCGCGCGGCAGTCGATCAGGCGTGCACCGGCGGCGCCGTATTCGGTCGCGCGGCGCGGGATCGAATCGTAGTCGTCTTCGTCGGGCTGGCCCAGGTTCGCCGTATAGGCGTAAGGCACGGCGCCCTTGAGCTTCATCCAGTGCAGCGCGGCGCTGGTGTCGAGGCCGCCGGAGAAGGCGATACCGACCTTTTGGCCGGTCGGAAGGCTTTCAAGAATTGTGCTCATGATGAGAAAGAACCCGGTAGAACGAGAATACGGAAGGAATTCGGTCGAATCGTCAAGTATGTTGTATCCCCGGCCTTTCGGCAAGCCTGGCGGGGAGGGCGGCAGGCCCCGTTCGACGCGGTGTCCGCGTTAATAAAAAAGGGGCGCAGCGAGGGCGCTTGCTCAGCGCAGGCTGCGGGCGGCGGCGCGGCGACCAGTCGACGAGGCCTTCGCGCGCGAGCGCGAAAAGCGCCTCACGCACGGGCGTAGGGCTCACACCGAAGCGTTTGGCGAGATCGACCGAATTCGGGTCGTCGCCGGGACGAGCCGGCCTTCGATGATGCCGCGCGCCACTCGGTCGACAATCTCGGCGACGCTCGACTGCTCGCCCGTTTCCAGGGCGGCCAGTACGCCGACGTCTTCATCCATGCGCTTTCTTTCCCCCGGGGCGCCGCGACCGGGCGCAGCGCCGCGGAGTGTAACAAATCCGCCGCCCGCTTCGCTCTCGAAATCGCAGGGCGGTTACGGAGATGTCAACACGGTCGCGAGAAGGTCTCGGAGAAAGGCGGGAATTCGCCATATGCTGAATCCAACTGTCGACACTAAAAGGCAATCCAATCGACTACCGGTCCGGCAAGGAGACGCCATGTACAGGTGCGCTCGCCAACGCCATGTGCGCGTATTCCAACGAGACGGACGACTGCGAGCCCGTCACGAAAGGTGCACCCCAGACCTGCAGCCCCGTTCACGGCGTGATGCATTCGCTACGGCATGCGCGTTCGGGACGTATCCACGACCTGCTCGTCCTTCATGCCCAACAGGGCGACGGGCTCCGCGCCGGGCCGCCGCGTGGCTTTCCAGATCATCAGCAGGTGATAGTAGAGTCGCGGGCTGAAGCCGAAGCGGTACGCGTAGAGATTGCAGAGTGCGAGCTGCAGCCCGGCGCGCGCCTCGCGATTGCGCGCGAGCAGCGAGACAACGATCGGCACGAGCCGGCGCATGGCGAGCTTGCGCGCCGGTTCGAGTTCGGGCGGCAACGTGAGGCTGTTGAGAAAACGCCACGCCGAGATCGACGAGGCATTGATGCTCGTGCGCGTCGCCTGGGATACCGAAACGTCTGTGATGCGATAGCACGAAACGTATTCGTTCACGTAGCACACGCGCTTTGCCGCGAGGCACAGGCGCGTGCCGAACACGTAATCGCAGCAGGTGCCGTAGTGGTCGTCGTAGCCGATGCGCTTGACGAGCGCCGCATTGGCAAGCCAGCCGTTGTTGGGGAACATCTGCACGATGCCCACGCGGCCCGGCGGGTGTTGCAGTCCCGCGGCGCTGGCCGTACGGTGATACGCGATGTTCATGCGTTCGCTGGCCGCGTGCATGATGCGCCCGTCGTGATCGGTTTCGTATTGATCGCCGAACGCGACTTCCAGATCCGGATAACGCTCCCACTGCGCAAGCAGCTTCTCGATGCAGTGCACGAGCAGATAGTCGTCGTCGTGGATCAGGAGGATCTTGTCTCCGCTCGCCCGCTCGAAAAGGCTGGCCACGTTGGGCGCCTGGCCGAGCGCCGGCACGTTGCGCCGGTAGGCGATGCGCGGGTCGTCTCCGTAACGCGAGGCGATCAGCTGCTGCGTGCGATCGTCGCTCGAGTCGTCGCCGATCACGATCTCGATGTTCGCATGCGTTTGCATGAGGCACGATTCGATGCAGCGAACCAGCAGTTCAGGCCGGTTGTACGTCGGCAGGCAAATGGAGACCTTCGTTGTTGTCGTCATGGGCAGACCCCAGTGCTTGAGGGATGCGGAGACGTTCGCAAAAGTGGGTTCGTAATGCGAACTTCATCCGTTGCACATGACGGTAAAGGAACAAAACGCGAAAGAAATTGAAAATAATTCGCAAGGAATGCGCCTTGCGCAGCGCGGCCCGCAAAGCCAACACTGGCCGGCATTCGCACAAAGTGCCGACGTTTGGTCTTACAAATCGGAAAAAAATCCGGGGTGGAAAAATGCTCCGGAATCGTCTGAGGTGGACTGAGTGCCGGAACAGTCGCGTCAATCGCGTTAACATTGGCGCTCCGCCTGAAACGACCGACGGCATCCATGGCCACCATCTCCTACGCCCACAAACCGCTCACGCCGTTTCGCCGTGCGCTCGCACGCTTTTCCCTCTCCGAACTCGCGAAATACACGAAACTCACGCTCGGCATGTGGATCGGATTCGGCGTGCCGTACGCGTGCGGGTATCCCGAGGCGGCGGTCGCGCTTTCCGGCTCGGCGATGCTCACACTCGCGCTCGGCAGTTCCATCTCGGCGGCGCGCGGATACTTCCACAAACGCGTGATGTCGAATCTCGTCGCGATGCCGATCGGCACGCTGCTGATCTGGCTGACCGCGCCGCATTTGTGGCTGGGCGTGATCCTGCTGCCGCTCGTGATCTTCGCGATCGTGCGCATGCGGCCTTCGGTGTTCCAGATGACGAGCATCACCGTGCCGATGACGCTCGTGCTCTACACGGGCGAGCACATACCGCTGCTGGAGCAGCGCCTGATCGGCGTGGTGCTCGGCATGCTGCTCGGTTTCATCATCCAGCAGGTTGCCTTTCCGCCCGATCACGGCTTCTGGGCGAATACGCTCGTGAACGACGGCAACGCACAGGCCGAAGCCTTGCTCACCGAGGTCGCAACGAAAACGCTGGACCGCGCGAAACTGAAATCGGCGACGGCTGCGCTGCGGGTGTCGAGCAGCAATCTGAAGCAGGCGCACGATCTCCTCAAGTCCGATCTCGAGCAGTCGTGGGTGTCGGCGCATTTGAAGCGCAATCGGGATCGCCTGCCGCTGTTCGCGTGCTACCACGAACTGTTCGATTCGATCGTCGGCTTCCTTGAAACGCTCGATACGTTCAACGCGCAATACGAGGCGCTCGATACGCAATGGAAAGAGGCATACCGGCTCGGCCTCGCGCGCCTCGTGGACGTGCACCGGCAACTGGCTTCGCAGGCCGACCTTCGGGTGGAGCGCCCAGGTCTACTCGTGGAGCCGCTGACTCGCGGTGAACTGCATGCGCTTGTCGAAGCGCTGCCCGCAACGGGCGTGTTCACGAGCGTCTATCTCGGGCATTTGACCGGCTACGGCATCCTGCTGAGCCGTCTGAGCGACATGCATACCGAGCACTTGCGCAAAGCGTGAGCGCCGCACTCATTCCTCGCTGATTTTCCCCGCGATCCGCGCGGCGGCGGCCTGCAGATCGCTCGGGCCCGTGCAATTCATGCGCTGAAAGCCTACCGCCCCGCGCGCCAGCGAGCGTCTACCCGTAATTGTCCTGGGGTGGGCGCGCCGCGATGCAACGCGTGGCGCGCCCCGCTCGCAGCGTCCCGTCTGCCGTGCCCGGCGGCCTTGCGCGCCCGATTGTTCGCGATCCGCGAATGACGTATTCGGGCGTTATCCGGTACTGATCACGCCGCGCTTGCGACTATCTTTGCGTCGTCGATGTCGATGGCGTCCCGCGCAGTGGCGCACGTCGCGTCGCACACCCGTTTTCGACCATGAACGAGTGGCGCGGCATCCGGCCGGCCCAAGGAGACAGAGATGAAACCGAACACATGGGACACGGCCTACGAATGGAAAGCCGTGACGCTGCTGGCACTGGGCTTCGGCCTGGTGGGCCTCGACCGCTGGCTGATCGCGCCGTTGTTCCCGTCCATCATGAAGGACCTCAACCTCAATGCGCAGGATGTCGGCAATTGCATCGGTATCCTGGGCCTTTCGTGGGGCGTGTTCGCGGCGGTCATGGGCGGCATGTCCGACAAGGTGGGGCGGCGCAAGGTGCTGATCCCGGCGATCATCGCGTTCTCGCTGCTCTCGGGCTTCTCGGGCCTCGCAGGCGGCTTCGCGAGCCTGCTGGCCGTGCGCGCGCTGATGGGCGTGGCGGAGGGTTCTTTCTGCCCGACCAGCTTCGCCGCCACCGCCGATGCCTCGCATCCGAAGCGACGCGGCTTCAATCTCGGACTCCAGCAAAGCGGCTTCGCGCTGTTCGGGCTCGCGCTTTCGCCGATCATCGCGACGCAGTTGCTGGGTGTGATGAGCTGGCGCTGGGTGTTCGCACTCGTCTCGGTGCCGGGCCTCATTCTCGGCTTGCTGATGTACCGCGTGATCCGTGAGCCGCAAGGCGCGCCTGCGCCTGATTCGGGCGCATCCGCGGCGAAGGCAGAACGCGGCCACTGGCGTGACGTGATTCGCAGCCGCAATATCCCTGTGGCGATGGTCGCGCTCTTCTGCGCCATGACGGGCGTGTTCGTGCTCGGCGCCATGCTGCCGCTCTATCTCACGCAGTACCTTTCGCTCGACACCCAGCGCATGGGCGTGGTGGCCTCGGCAATTGGCTTTGGCGGTTTCGTCGGACAGTTCGGCTTGCCGGGGCTTTCGGATCTGTTGGGCCGGCGCCTCGCGAGCGTCGTCGGCTTTGTGGGCACTGCTGTCATGCTGATCGTGTTTCGCGGTCTCGGCGCGCAGCCGTTCGCGCTCTTCGCGGTGCTGTTCGCGGCGTCTTTCTTCACGCTCGGCCTTGTTTCGCTGCTCTCGGGGCCGGTTGCCACAGAAGCCGCGCCGGCCGGCATGGTCTCGACTTCGATCGGCCTCGTGGTGGGCGCGGGCGAAATCTTCGGCGGCGGCGTGGCGCCCGCACTCGCCGGATTCGTGGCAGCGCATTTCGGTATCCAGAACATTTTGTGGCTGCCGATCGGCGCGGTGTTCCTCGGCGTACTGGTGAGCCTCTTCCTCAAGGAAACCGCGCCCGCCAAGCTGCGGCGCAGCGAGGCCGCCGCCCCCGTTGCCCCCGGCGCGCCCTTGCCCGCAGCGGGGCAGGCCGAGTAGCGTGCGCGCCGCCCGTGCAGAGCGGCGCGAGCGCCCGGAGGCGGGCCCTATACTTGAAGGGCCCGAACCCGAGAAGAAGAGAGGAGCATGGACCGATTCCTGAGCATCGAAGCGTTTGTGCGCGTGGCGGAAACGAGCAGTTTCGCGGAGGCGGCCCGGCAACTCGGCGTGACCAGTTCGGTCGTGACGAATCGTATCCAGCAACTGGAGAAGTTCGTCAACGCGCCGCTCTTTCATCGCAGCACGCGGCACGTGCGCCTCTCCGAAGTCGGCGAGGCGTTTTATCGTGAGTGCGCGGAGGTGGTGGGGCGTGTGAACGAGCTGACCGACCAGATGCGCGAGCTGCGCGCCACGCCCACTGGCAGGCTGCGCATCCAGATGTTGCCGGGCTTCGCGCTGGGCCATTTCGGCGCGCCGCTCGCCGAGTTCAACCGCCGCTATCCCGGCATCCAGCTCGACGTGATCGTCAACGACCGCGTGGTCGATCCGATCGAAGAAGGCTTCGACGTCGCTTTCCAGATCTTCCCGCCGATTTCCGATTCGCTGATCGAGCGACGGCTCTTTTCGGTGCGGCGGCTCTTTTGCGCCACGCCCGCTTATCTGGAGGAGCATGGCGCGCCGCAGCATCCGCGCGAATTGCTGCAGCACACCACGGCGCTCTATTCGGGCTATCCCTCGCGCAACCGCTGGACGATGACTCGCGGCGACGAAGTCGTGGAGATGGAGTTGCCCGGCATGATCCGCTCGAACTCCGTGCATTTGCTGCGCGATTACGCGCTCACGGGCGGCGGCGTGGTGTGCCTGCCTACGCTCGTGGCGAGCGAGGCGCTCCTAAACGGTTCGCTCGTGCCGATCCTCACCGACTACCACCTATCGGCATTGAGTTTTGCCGCCGTATATCCCTCCACGCAGCGCCAGGCCCTGAAAGTGAAGGCGCTGGTGGAGTTTCTGGCCGAGTATCTGGGCCCCGAGCCCGCCTGGGACGTGCCGCTGA
This sequence comes from Paraburkholderia nodosa, assembly GCF_001718195.1. Taxonomy (GTDB): domain Bacteria; phylum Pseudomonadota; class Gammaproteobacteria; order Burkholderiales; family Burkholderiaceae; genus Paraburkholderia; species Paraburkholderia nodosa_A. Next base: position 6,345 of record NZ_MCNV01000004.1, on the reverse strand, counting down.
TCGAGCGCGGCTGGGTGCGCTAGCGCCTGCGACGATCGCCTGCCGCGATTATTTGCGAAACGCGAATGCCGTAGTTGCCTGGCCACCGGTTGTTACCGCCGCGCAGCGCTCCTAAAGTGGATTCCAACGAACCTTCCAAAACAGGAGACAGCCATGACCGATTCGTCATTCCACACCGCCTTCGGTTCGCTCGAGCAGTATCGCAAGGGCGAGATCGAAATCACGAGCGGCGACGCCCGCCACTATGTTTTCTCCAATGTCTTCGAAGTCGCCGCAAGCTCTGCGCCCTACGAGAAAGTCGTGGTCGGCAAGAACCTCGACTACGTGATCGAGGTGCTGCGCACGGAAGGGCAATCGCGCTGGTTCGCCTGCGTACACGATGAGTTCGCGATCCTGATGGATGGCGAAGTGCGCATCGACTTCATCAAGCTCGATACGCCGCCCAAGGGCGGTACGGGCACGGTCGACGCGGGCGAGCAGCCCGCGGGCCGCAAGATGGGCCACGTGGTGTTGCGCCGCGGCCATCAAGCGCTGCTGCCGGCCGGCTGCGCGTATCGCTTCAGCGCGCAAAAGGCTGGCGTGGCACTCGTGCAGACCATGGCCGGTGAACTGTCCGTGCAGAAGTGGGCGGATATCTGCCTGCACTGACAACACGCGCTATCCGAACACTCGACTACTGGAGACACGACATGGCCACCCTCGATACCCTCGACCATTCCGCAGGCTTCGCCGCCGACACCGTGCGCGCGAGCGAGCCCGACGCCGTGACCGGCTATCGCCGCTACACGCTCGGCGCGTTCGAATTCACGCGCGACGAGTACTTCGTGAAAGTGCTGTGGCCCGCGAAAGGGCAGACGCGCACGCACGCCATCCCCGCCGACGCCTTCCTGCGCGCCATGATGCGCGACGTGGCCTGGGGCTTCTTCTACGGCTGGGTGAACTTCGATCACGTATTCGGCACGCGCAACCACTACGGCAAGGTGGACGTGTATGCGGGCTCGTTCAACGGCATCATGAAGGACGCCGGCGTGGACTATATCGAGACATTCGAAACGCCCACCATCATGGCGACCTTCAAGGCGATCCTGCACGACTGGACCAACGAAGGCTTCGACCCGTTCGCCGCGCCCGAGGAAACCGGTACCGCATTCGGCCGCAAGCATGGCGAGAACGATGCCGCGATCGAGCGTACGCGCATCGCCACCCGCCGCATGCCGGGCCTCGAAGGCGACTCGCCGCTGCGCGACGACCTCCCGGTGAACCGCGCCTTCGCCGACGTGCCTCAGGACAACCCCGAAGTGCACGCCGAGCCCGGCTTCGAAGGCGAGCTGCACGCGTTCAACCTCTTCAAGTACCTCTCGCGCTCGGACGTGACATGGAACCCCTCGGTCACTTCGGTGTGCGGCCAGAGCCTGTTCTGCCCGACCACGGAGGAATACATCCTGCCGGTTTTCCACGGCAACGACCGCGTGGAATGGTTCCTGCAGCTCTCCGACGAGATCGTCTGGGACATCGGCGACAAGAACACAGGCGCGCCGCGCGCACGCATCACCATGCGCGCGGGCGACATTTGCGCCATGCCCGCCGATATCCGCCACCAGGGCTATTCGACCAAGCGCTCGATGCTGCTCGTGTGGGAGAACGCGACCGCAGGTTTGCCCAAGCGCTACGAGAGCGGCGAACTCAAGCCGTATCCGGTCGAGTTTTGAACGAGCTTCGCAGCTACACAGCAAGCCTTAAGCATCAACCGAGGAATGACTCATGCAAACGCAATTGTTCATCGCCGGCCGCTTCGTCGACGCCGTCGAGGGCGGCACCATCGACGTGCTCAATCCGCATGACGGCTCGCTGATCACGAAGATCGCCGCCGCCACCGCCGCCGACATCGATCTGGCCGTGGCCGCCGCTACGCGCGCCTTCCCGCAATGGTCGGCGATGCCGGCTGCCGAACGCGGCCGCCTGCTGCTGCGTCTGGCCGACGCCATCGAAGCGAACGGCGAAGAACTCGCGCAACTGGAATCGCTCGACACGGGGCACCCGATCCGCGATTCGCGCGCGCTGGACGTGCCGCGCACGGCGGCGTGCTTCCGCTACTTCGGCGGCATGGCCGACAAGCTGCAAGGCTCGGTCATTCCGGTCGAAACGGGCTTTCTCAACTACGTGCAGCGCGCGCCCATTGGCGTGGTGGGCCAGATCGTGCCGTGGAATTTCCCGCTCATGTTCACGAGCTGGAAGATGGGCCCGGCGCTCGCGGCCGGCAACACGGTGGTGCTGAAGCCCTCGGAAATCACGCCGCTTTCCACGCTGCGCATCGTCGAGCTGATGGCGGAAGTGGGCTTTCCCGCGGGTGTCGTCAACATCGTGCCGGGCTACGGACATACGGCCGGCCAGCGGCTTGCGGAACACGAGGGCGTGGGCAAGATCGCCTTCACCGGCTCGACGGCGACGGGGCGGCGCATCGTGGAGGCCTCGAAGGGCAACCTGAAGCGCGTGCAGCTCGAACTGGGCGGCAAGGGCGCCAATATCGTGTTCGACGACGCCAATCTCGACGCCGCCATCAACGGCGCGGCCTGGGCGATCTTCCACAACCAGGGGCAGGCGTGCATTGCGGGTTCGCGTCTGGTGCTGCACGAGCGCATCGCCGACGAATTTCTCGAACGCTTTGCGGCGCTCGCTACTTCGATTCGTGTCGGTAATCCTTTGGACCCCGAAACAGAAATGGGGCCGCTCACTTCGCTGCAGCATCTGGAGCGCGTGAAGGCCTTCGTGGACGTGGCGCGCGAGCAGGGCGGGCGCGTCCTCACGGGCGGCACCGCGCCGCAGGACCCTGCGCTCGCCAACGGCTACTACGTGCGCCCCACGGTGATCGAGGCGAAGACGCCGGACGATCGTATCGCGCAGGAAGAGGTGTTCGGCCCGTTCGTGACCGTGCTGCGCTTCAACTCCGACGAAGAAGCGCTCGCGATTGCCAACGGCACCGACTACGGTCTCGGCAGCGGCCTGTGGACGCGCGACCTCTCGCGCGCGCACAGCATCGCGGGCAAGATTCACGCGGGCATGTGCTGGGTGAACTGCTACAAGCGCGTGAATCCGGGCAGCCCGTTCGGCGGCGTCGGTCAATCGGGCTACGGTCGCGAAATGGGCTTCGAGGCGATGCACGACTACACGGAGGCCCGCTCGGTGTGGGTCAACGTGGACGCCCAGGTGCCGCCCCACTTCAAGCGTTGAGGCACGTATGGATCGCTTCGTTTATCAGGGCTTGCCGTCGCGCGTGGTGTTCGGCTGGGGCAACCTCGCGCGGTTGCCTGAAGAAGTGGAGCGGCTGGGCGCGCGCCGCGCGTTGATCCTCTCGACGCCCGAGCAGCGGCCGCTCGCTGAAGAAGTCGCGCGCCTGCTCGGCGAGCGCGCCGCGGGCATCCATGCCGAAGCGGTCATGCACGTGCCCGTGGAGGTCGCGCGGGCCGCACGCGAGAAAGCGGCGGCGCTGGACGCGCAGTGCTGCGTGGCCGTGGGCGGCGGCTCGACCATCGGCCTTGGCAAGGCCATCGCGCTCGAATCGGCGCTGCCGATCGTCGCCGTGCCCACGACCTATGCGGGCTCGGAGATGACGCCAATCTACGGTCTCACCGAAGGGCGTCTGAAAAAGACCGGGCGCGACCTGCGCGTGCTGCCGCGCACCGTGATCTACGATCCGTCGCTCACGGTCTCGCTGCCGGCCGGCATTTCGGCGGCTTCGGGAGTGAACGCCATCGCGCACGCGGTCGAGGCGCTCTACGCAGAGGACGCGAACCCGGTGATCAGCCTGATGGCCGAAGAATCGATTCGCGCGTTGGGCGACGCGCTGCCCGGTGTCGTGCGTCGCCCCGACGACGCGGCGATGCGCAGTCGCGCGCTGTATGGCGCATGGCTCGCGGGCACTTCCCTGGGCGCGGTGAGCATGGCGCTGCATCACAAGCTCTGCCACACGCTCGGCGGCACCTTCAACCTGCCGCACGCGCAAACGCATGCGGTCATGCTGCCGCATACGGCGCACTACAACCACGCGGCCGCGCCACACGCGCTCGAGCGTGTGGCGCGTGCGCTCGGCGGAGCGCAGGCGGACGAAGCCGGGCCACGGCTCTACGCGTTGAACGAGTCGCTTGGCATTGCGCTTTCGCTCGCGGAGATCGGTATGCCCGAAGCGGGCCTCGACGAAGCGGCCGATCTCGCGTGTACGAATGCCTATCCGAATCCGCGACCGTTGGAGCGCGCGGCGATCCGCGCATTGCTGCAACGCGCGTGGGAAGGCTTGGCGCCGCGTTAGCCGGGCCGTGCCACGCCGCGAGCGTGGCGCGCAAAACGAAGGAAAGGAGACAACCATGTCGATGCATGACACCGAAGCCGAACGCGCCTTGACGGAACAGGTCGTGGGCCGCTTCGCGAACACACCCGACGCGCGCCTGCGCACGCTGATGCAAAGCCTCGTGCGGCACCTGCACGCTTACGTGCGCGAAGTCGAGCCGACAGAGGCGGAGTGGTTTGCCGCGATCCGCTTTTTGACCGAGACGGGCCAGATGTGCGACGACGTCGTCCGCCAGGAATTCATCCTGCTTTCCGACACGCTGGGCGTGTCGATGCTCGTCGACGCGATCAACCACCGCTACGCTTCCGGCGCGACCGATACGACCGTGTTCGGCCCGTTCTATATCGAAGGCATGCCGGAACGCGCCTATGGCGAGAACATGGCGTTCACGCCGGGTACGCCGGCCCTCGTGCATGGCCGCGTGCTGACGACCGACGGCAAGCCAATCGCGAACGCCTTGCTCGACGTGTGGCAGACGGCGGACAACGGCATGTACTCGGGGCAGGACACCGAGCAACCGCACGGCAACCTGCGCGGCCGTTATCGCACCGACGCCGAAGGCCGCTATGCGATCCGCACCATCGTGCCCGTGTGCTATCCCATTCCGACCGACGGCCCGGTGGGCCGCATGCTCGACGCCACGGGGCGGCATCCGTGGCGGCCCGCCCATCTGCACTTCATGATCACGGCGCCGAGCCACAGCACGCTCGTGACGCACCTGTTCAACCAGAACGACCCGTATCTGGATTCGGATGCGGTGTTCGGCGTAAAGCCCTCGCTGCTCGTCGACTATCGCGAGCACGCGGCGGGCGAGGCGGCCGCGCAGCAGTTCGGCTTCGAGGGCGGCCTTCGCGAGGCGCGCTACGACTTCGTGCTGGAGCGCGCATGAGACCGCACACGCGCTACTACGCCGTATTCGCCACCGACAAGCCCGGCATGCGCGACGTTCGCGAGCGCGTGCGCGCGGTGCATCGCACCTATCTGCGCTCGGCCGCGCAACGCGGGGTGTTCGTGCGGCTGGGCGGCTCGACGCTCGCGCCGCATTGCGACGCGCTCAACGGCACGCTCCTCGTGATCGAGGCGGAAGGATACGACGACGTGATGCGCTTCGTGCGCGACGATCCCTATACGTTGGCGGGGTTGTTCGAGCACGTAGAGATTCGTCCGTGGGACTGGAATCTTGGCAATCCTGAGCAAAGAGTGTGAACCATGCAGACCGTGTGCCTGTGTTGCCTTGACGAGGTGCCCGACGGGGGCGCGCGCGTGATCGACGCCGCGCTCGCGGGGCGGCCGGTCGTCGTCGTGCGGCGTGCCGGCGAAGTATGGGCGTACGCGAACCGCTGCCCGCACTTCTCGGTGCCGCTCGACTACGAGCCCGGCCATGTGCCAACGTATCGCGCCCAGGTGATCATGTGCGCGCATCACAGCGCATTGTTTCGCTTCGAAGACGGGCAGTGCGTCGAAGGCCCGTGCGCGGGAGCGAAGCTCGATGCCATTCCCGTCTGGCTCGATGCGCAGTCCAACGTCGTGGCGCATTGCGGCGGCGCCTGATTGTCTACCACGCTCGGGGCATCGATGCTCGCACTGAGTCCGGCATGCGAATGCGAATGGCGCAGGAACAGTGCGAGCAGTTCAGGCCGCAGCCCGTCGCCGCGTTGAGCCGCGAGCGCGTGAAGGGCGAGGAGCGGAGCAAGCTGTGACATGATTCGACTCCCGTGCGCCGGTCTAAACCGGCAGAGTGTTGTGAATGAAAGAGTCATACGTTGAAGGCCTAGCCAGCCACGGCGGCCCCGAGTCATGCGTGTGTATCCGCAAGGATGCAGGCGAAGCGTTGATAGGGGTACGCGTGGGCCGGGTATTGAGCCGCGAAATACATGCCCCACGGCGAAAGTCGCGGGATGACCGGGGTGCCGAGGCGCTGGGAGTTCGCCGAAGGCCACACTGGTGCTGCCGCCATGGCGAGGCAGTGCCGGACCCCGCGCGGTCAGAGACCCCGCGCACGC
>NZ_MCNV01000030.1 GCF_001718195.1 Paraburkholderia nodosa | reverse complement strand
GTTCTTCAAGGTCAGCTCAAGGCTGTTGAAGCTGCCCTGGCGAAGCACGTCAAGGCGCATCACACCGGCCTGGTCGAACTGCTATCCAGTGTTCGCGGAGTAGGACCCGCTACCGTCGCCACGCTGATCGCCGACGTGCCAGAACTCGGCAAGCTGACGCGGCGTGAGGTCAGTGCGCTGATCGGGGTAGCGCCCTTCAACCGCGACTCGGGAGCGTTTCGCGGCAAACGAATGATCTTCGGCGGACGTGCCGCAGTCAGGCGCATGTTGTACATGGCGACGTTAGCGGCCGTACGCTTCAACCCGGTCATTGGGGCCTTCTACCATCGGCTCGTCGCCACCGGCAAGCCGAACAAGGTTGTTCTGGTTGCCTGCATGAGAAAGCTGCTGACTATCCTCAACGCCATCGCAAAAACAGGAAAGCCGTGGGATGAATCCATCCACACGGCTTGACAGGTAAGACAGTTGCTCATTAAGGCCCGCCGGACATCCGGCGGGCCTTTCATCGTGCTGATCGCGCTTCAGGCGCAGCGCCCGGGCGCCGCATCGGCATCAGGCCAGCAGCGAGCGCAGCATCCACGCGGTCTTTTCGTGCGTCTGCATGCGTTGCGTGAGCAGGTCGGCGGTCGGTTCGTCGTTGGCCGCTTCCGTCGACGGGAAGATCGCGCGCGCGGTGCGCACCACGGCTTCCTGGCCCTCCACCAGCTGGCGGATCATGTCTTCCGCGGCCGGCACCCCGTCCGCTTCGGGAATCGACGAGAGCTTCGCGAATTCCTTGTAGCTGCCCGGCGCATGCACGCCCAGCGCACGAATACGCTCGGCGATGGCGTCGACAGCCAGCGCGAGTTCGTTGTACTGCCCTTCGAACATCAGGTGGAGCGTGTTGAACATCGGCCCCGTGACGTTCCAGTGAAAGTTGTGCGTCTTCAGATACAGCGTGTAGGTGTCCGCGAGCAGGCGCGAGAGACCCTCCGCGATCTTCTTGCGATCCTTGTCGCTGATGCCGATATTCACGTGCTGTACGGTTGCTTTTTTGGCCATGACGACTCCTTGTGTAGCAGTGAGACTACGCGTGCTTGACGATCCTGTTGTGCCCGCCTGCGCCTTAAAAAAAGCTGGCGCGCGAGCGCTCGATCGGTCGTCAGTGTAGCCTGGAAATATCAGAAACCCGGCTCATCCGGCCCTACTGTGCAGCAACGCGCCCGGCTCGTTCAGCGCCCTGCCAGGTGCGCGAAGGCTTGCGTGGCGATCGCCACGAAGCCGCTCGCCACGATCGCAAAGCCCACCATCCGGCGCACGATCTGCGTGCCTTGCGCACGCGTGCGCGCCATTGCGGCCGCATTTCCCGGTCCCATCGTCTTGAGCGTCATCGTCATCGTTCGGGTCATGATCATGCTCCTGTGGTCGTCCCTCGAATTCCTGCTTCAGGCGCGGCTCGCTGTCTTGACGTTGTGACAACAAACCGCGCCTGCGTCCTTACTTCGCCAGCTTCGCGATCGCGTCGATCACGCCTTGCGCATACGCAGGATCGGCGCGGCGGAAGTGTTCGATCTGACGCTCCACGATCTGAGCCGGCACACCGTTGATATGCCGGGCGATGTTCGCGAAAAGCCGCTCGCGTTGGCCCGCATCGAACAGCCGGAACAACGCGCCCGGCTGGCTGTAGTAGTCATCGTCTTCGCGGTGATCGTAGTGATCGACCGCACCGGCCGCGAGCGGCGGCTCACCCGCCTGCGGACGCTGCGCGAAGTCGCCGAAACGACTCGGTTCATAGTTCACGTTGCCGCCCAGGTTGCCGTCGGTGCGCATCGCGCCGTCGCGATGGAACGAGTGGAACGGGCAGCGCGGCGCGTTCACCGGAATCTGGTGATGGTTCACACCGAGGCGATAGCGCTGCGTGTCGCCATACGAGAACAAACGCCCCTGCAGCAAGCGATCCGGCGAGAAGCCGATGCCCGGCACCACGTTCGCCGGCGTGAAAGCGGCCTGCTCGACATCGGCGAAATAATTCTCCGGATTGCGGTTCAGCTCGATCGTGCCGACGTCGATCAGCGGATAGTCCTTGTGCGGCCAGATCTTCGTGATGTCGAACGGGTTGTACGGCACCTTCGCGGCATCGGCCTCGGGCATCACCTGAATGCGGAAATGCCACTTCGGGAAATTGCCCTTTTCGATTTCGTTGAAAAGATCGCGCTGCGCCGATTCGCGGTCCTGAGCAATCACCTGCGCGGCTTCGGCATCGCTGTAGTTCTCCACGCCCTGCGCCGACTTGAAGTGGAACTTCACATAGAAGCGCTCGTTGTTCGCGTTGATGAACGAGAACGTGTGCGAGCCGAAACCGTGCTGCTGGCGATAGTTCTTCGGAATTCCGCGATCGCTCATGAGGATCGTCACCTGATGCAGCGACTCCGGATGACGCGACCAGAAGTCCCACGCGGCCACGTTGTTGCGCATGTTGGTGCGCGGATCGCGCTTTTGCGTGTGGATGAAGTCCGGGAACTTGAGCGGATCGCGAATGAAGAACACCGGCGTGTTGTTGCCGACGATGTCCCAGTTGCCCTCTTCCGTGTAGAACTTGATCGAGAAGCCGCGCACGTCGCGCTCGGCGTCGGCCGCGCCGCGCTCGCCCGCCACGGTCGAAAAGCGGATGAAGAGCGGCGTTTCCTTGCCGACTTCGCCGAACACTTTCGCCTTCGTGTAGCGCGAAATATCGTGCGTGACCTTGAGCGTGCCGAACGCGCCCGAGCCCTTCGCGTGCACGCGGCGCTCGGGAATCACTTCGCGGTCGAAGTGCGCGAGCTTTTCGAGCAGCCACACGTCCTGGAGCATCACCGGGCCGCGCGGACCGGCGGTGAGCGAGTTCTGGTTATCGACGACGGGTGCGCCGGCTGCCGAGGTGAGAGTACGGTCGGTCATGCTGGATTCCTTCCTTGCTTGCGTGTGTGTTCTGGAATTCGGTGAAATCTGCTTCGGGATGGCGCGAGGCCGTCAGGCGGACAGCGCGCGATCGACGAGCAGCGAGAACCACACGGTGCGAAGGCCAGAATAGGTGCGTGCCGAGGTGCTGGGGGTGTTCGGGGTGGTGGTTTGCATCGCTTCCTCCAGGGGTTTCCGGTTGAGATCGGTTAGAGGAAACTCTATCAACGACTATCGATATCTGTAATTTGATTTATTCAATCTATCGAATAGGCGTTGATTATTAGGGTCGCAGTAAGGCTGGGGATGGTGGCGCGGGCGGTTGCCGCGCTCGAAAGGAAAACGCGCCGCGCAGCCCGAAAGCGCACGGCGCGAGATACGTCAGGCAGCCTCGGCAGGCGCCTCGATCTTCTTCACGCCGGGCAACTCGCAGGCGTGAATGGCGTCGACGATCGCCTCGATCGCCGGCATGCGCGTGAAGCTCTTGCGCCACGCGAGCACCACGCGGCGGTCCGGCACGGGTTCGTCGAACGGCACGTAGGACAGCAGCCCGGAATCCACGCCGCCCGCGTGCGGCTTCACCTCGGTCACCGACATGCGCGGCAGCACGGTAATGCCCACGCCGCTCGCGACCATATGACGAATGGTCTCCAGAGACGAGCCTTCGAACGTCTTCTGGATGCCATCGGCGTTCTGCGAGAAGCGCATCAGTTCGGGGCACACGCCCAGCACGTGGTCGCGGAAGCAATGACCGCTGCCGAGCAGCAGCATGGTTTCCTGCTTGAGGTCGTCCGGGTCGATCTTCGGGCGCTGTTCCCACGCGTGGCCCGACGGCAACGCCACGACGAACGGTTCGTCGTAGAGCGGGCGCAGCGTGAGGCCGGTTTCGGGGAACGGCAGCGCCATGATCGCCACGTCGATTTCGCCCTGCTTGAGCAGCTCGATGAGCTTGAGCGTGTAGTTCTCCTGCAGCATCAGCGGCATTTGCGGCACGCGCTTGATCATCTGCTTGACGAGCGTGGGCAGCAGGTAGGGCCCGATCGTATAGATCACGCCAAGGCGCAGCGGCCCCACGAGCGGGTCCTTGCCCTGCTTGGCGATTTCCTTGATCGCGAGCGTCTGTTCGAGCACACGCTGGGCTTGCGTGACGATCTGCTCGCCGATGGGCGTGACGCTCACCTCGCTCGTGCCGCGCTCGAAGATCTGCACGTTCAGTTCGTCTTCGAGCTTCTTGATGGCGACCGAAAGGGTCGGCTGGCTCACGAAGCAGGCTTCCGCGGCCCGTCCGAAGTGGCGCTCTCGAGCTACCGCGACAATGTATTTCAATTCAGTGAGCGTCATTCGGGGACCAATCAAAAAAGGTGAATCAATAGTTTGTAGTTATACACCTATGGCGGTGATTCGCCAATAATCAACACCCCTATGCGGGGCGTGATCATGACAAAAGGGTCAGACGGCGTAGGCGCGCGCAGGTTCCGCGCAATGGACTCGCAGTTGGACTTTTTACGCTTTCAGATACTGCTCGCGGGCGCCGAGCCAGCGATTCAGATGCTGCGTGACGACGAGCGGAAACTCGTGCAGCAGCCGATCGGCCGCGCCGCGCGCAGGCTCGATGAGCCACGCGTCGGTCTCGAGGTTCGCGAAGCGCAGCATTGCAGCGCCAGATTGACGCGCGCCCAGGAATTCGCCGGGGCCGCGGATTTCGAGGTCCTTGCGCGCGATCTCGAAGCCGTCGGTGGTCTCGCGCATGGTTTGCAGGCGCGCGCGGCCCGTGAGCGACAACGGCCCGGTGTACAGCAGCACGCACACCGAAGCGGCGCTGCCCCGCCCCACGCGCCCGCGCAACTGGTGCAATTGCGCGAGGCCGAAACGCTCGGCGTGCTCGATCACCATCAGCGACGCATTGGGTACGTCCACGCCCACTTCGATGACCGTCGTCGCCACGAGCAGCTGCACCTCGTTGCGTGAGAACGCATCCATGACGGCGGCCTTGTCCGTGGAAGCGAGGCGGCCGTGCACGAGCCCGACGGTGAGCTCCGGCAGCGCGGCTACCAGCGTTTCGTAAGTCTCGACGGCCGTTTGCAGCTGCAGCGTCTCGCTTTCCTCGATCAGTGGACATACCCAGTACACCTGACGACCCGTGAGCGCCGCTGCGCGCACGCGCGCGATCACTTCCTCGCGGCGCGCGTCGGAAATGAGCTTCGTGAGGATCGGCGTGCGGCCGGGCGGCAGCTCGTCGATGGTGGAGACGTCGAGATCCGCGTAGTAGGTCATGGCGAGCGTGCGCGGGATCGGCGTGGCCGACATCATCAGCTGATGCGGCTGGAACTCGCGATGCGTCTCGCCAGGCGCTTTCGCGTTCTGCGCCTTGGCACGCAGCGCGAGCCGCTGCTCGACGCCGAAGCGATGCTGCTCGTCGACGATCACGAGGCCGAGACGCGCGAATTCCACGGCCTCCTGAATGATCGCGTGTGTGCCGATCACGAGCTGCGCCGTGCCGAGCGCCGCGGCTTCGAGCGCCGCGCGCTTTTCCTTCGCCTTGAGGCTGCCCGCGAGCCACGCCACCTGCACGCCGAGCGGCTCGAGCCAGCCGCGCAGCTTGCGCGCGTGCTGCTCCGCGAGGATTTCGGTGGGCGCCATGAGTGCGGCCTGGTAGCCGGCGTCGATGGCCTGCGCCGCCGCGAGCGCCGCGACCACGGTCTTGCCGCTGCCCACGTCGCCTTGCAGCAGACGCTGCATGGGGTGCGGCTGTTCGAGATCGTGCGCGATTTCCGCCACCACGCGCTCCTGCGCGCCGGTGAGCGTGAACGGCAACGCGCCGCGCAGCCGCGCGAGCAGCGTCTCGTCGCTCTTGCGGCCTGCGACGTGGCGCGCCATCGCGGGCGCGGCGCGTGTGCGGCGCTCTTCGTGCGCACGCTTGAGCGACAGTTGCTGCGCGAGCAGCTCCTCGAACTTGATGCGCGTCCACGCGGGATGCGTGCCGTCGATCAGCTCGTGCTCGTCGGCGTTCACAGGCGGGTGGTGCAACGTCTTCACGGCGTCCATCAAGGGCGGCAGATTCAGCGGCTCCATGAATTCTTGCGCCACCGCATCGGGCAGCAATTCGGGCAGATGCGCACGCGACAGCGCGTTGTCGATCGCCTTGCGCAGATACGCCTGGCTCACGCCCGCCGTGGAGGGATATACGGGCGTAAGCGCCTGCGGCAGCGGCGCGTCGCCCTCTACGACCTTCACCGCCGGATGCACCATCTCCATGCCGAAGAAGCCGCCGCGCACGTCGCCGCGCACGCGCAGGCGCTTGCCGATCGCCATCTGCGTGACCTGCGAGCCGTAGAAGTTCAGGAAGCGCAAATGAAGCTGGTCGCCGTTGTGATCCTCGAGCTTCACGACGAGCTGGCGGCGCGGCCGGTAGGCGATCTCGTTGTCGAACACCACGCCTTCGGTTTGCGCGATGCCGCCCGGCAGCAGTTCGCCGATGGGCGTGAGCGTGGTTTCGTCCTCGTAGCGCATCGGCAGATGCAACACGAGATCGATGTCGCTGCGCAGACCGAGTTTGGCGAGCCGGTCGGCGGTTTTGGTGAGCTTGGGCTTGTCTTTGGCCGCGGCTTTTTCTACGGCTTCTTCCACGGCCTTGTCCGCGGACTTCTTCGCGGCGCGTTTGCGCGCGGGCGCTGCGGCCCCTTGCGTCGCGTCCGCTTGCCGCTTGCGCTCGCCGTCCTCGGGCTTGCGCGCGTCGTCGGGCGCCTCGCTCGCGGAATCGGCTTCGGACATCAATCGGCTAACGGATGGGGGCATGGGCAGCTTCGCAAGTACAATATCGGCTTTCCGGCATGGCGCGGCGCGTGCAGCGCGACGGCCTCTGCCATCGGGCACGCCGCGCGCATCGCTATCGTGCACGTCCCGCAATCATAGCCTTTCGTCACGCACGAACGGCCATTGCAGCCGCTTTTTGGGGCACAACCGCTTGACGGTTCGGCTCCGCGAAGCCGCCGCGCGCCGGGCCTCCGGCGCATTTCCGTTACTTCAGGCCGCATGTTCAAGCTTTCCGATTTCGATTTCGACCTCCCCGAGGAACTGATCGCGCAGACCGCCCTGCCCGAGCGCAGCGCGAGCCGTCTGCTCGAGGTCGATAACACGACGCAGTTGCCAGGCCAACCTGCGCGTCTGACCGACCGCCGCTTTTCCGACCTGCCCGCGTGCATTGCGCCGGGCGACTTGCTCGTCTTCAACGATACCAAGGTGCTGAAGGCGCGTTTCTTCGGCCAGAAGGCGAGCGGCGGCAAGATCGAGGTGCTCGTGGAGCGCCTGATCGGCGCGCGCACGGCGCTCGCGCAGATCCGCGCGAGCAAGAGCCCCGGCCCCGGCACGGTGCTGCGCCTCGCCGATGCGTTCGACGTGACGGTGGGCGAGCGCGTCGATCAGTTCTACACGCTGCACTTTCCGGACGACTGCCTCACGCTGATCGAGCAGCACGGGCGTCTGCCGCTGCCGCCCTACATCACGCACGACGCCGACGCGAGCGACGAAACGCGCTATCAAACGGTGTTCGCGCAGAATCCGGGCGCGGTGGCCGCGCCCACGGCGGGCCTGCACTTCGACGACGCCCTGCTCGCGCAACTCGACGCGCAAGGCGTGGAGCGCGCCACGCTCACGCTGCACGTGGGCGCGGGCACGTTCCAGCCGGTGCGCGTGGAGAACATCGCCGAGCACAAGATGCATAGCGAGTGGTACGAACTGCCGCAATCGCTCGTCGACAAGATCGCGGCCACCCGTGCGCGCGGCGGCCGCGTGATTGCGGTGGGCACGACCTCGATGCGCGCGCTCGAAGCCGCCGCGCGCGACGCCGACCGCGCAGGCCGCGCGCTTGCGGCAACGCAGGCGGAAACCGATATCTTCATCACGCCTGGCTACACGTTCCGCGTGGTAGACCGGCTCGTGACGAACTTCCACCTGCCGAAGTCCACGCTGCTGATGCTCGTCTCGGCGTTCGCGGGCATCGAGACGATACGCGCTGCGTACCGTCACGCGATTGCGGAACGCTATCGCTTCTTCAGTTACGGTGACGCCATGCTGCTGACTCGAACCGACGACGCGCTCAACAAGTAACACTTACGCTTCCCAAGCCTCCGCGCGACACAACCAACGCGCGGCGGCCTTTCACCATCTGCGCCGGACTTGCGATCCGGAGTTGGCGCTTTAGCGCTTACTCCGGTCCCATGCAAAGCACGCGATCCGGAGTTGGCGCTTTAGCGCATACTCCGGTCCCATGCAAAGCATTTTCCGGTGGCACAGGAGTCAACCGCATGACCGACGGTCATCAAAGCAACGCACGCGCCGAACACGGCACGTATCTGGGCGAACGCCCGCAGAACGGCCTCAAATTCGAATTGCTCGGCACTGACGGCCTCGCCCGCCGTGGCCGCGTCACGCTCAATCACGGCGTGGTCGAAACGCCGATCTTCATGCCCGTGGGCACCTACGGCACGGTGAAGGCCACGCAGCCGCGCGAGCTCGAAGAGATGAAGGCGCAGATCATCCTCGGCAACACCTTCCACCTCTGGCTGCGCCCGGGCCTGGAAACGATCGAGGCGCACGGCGGCCTGCATCGCTTCATGGGCTGGAACCGGCCGATCCTCACGGATTCGGGCGGCTTCCAGGTGTTCTCACTCGGCGACCTGCGCAAGATCTCGGAAGACGGCGTGCGCTTCGCCTCGCCCGTGAACGGCGACAAGCTGTTCCTCTCGCCCGAAGTGTCGATGCAGATCCAGAAGGTGCTGAACTCCGACATCGTCATGCAGTTCGACGAGTGCACGCCCTACGCGACCAACGGCGTGCCCACCACGCACAAGGAAGCCGCGGATTCGATGCGCATGTCGATGCGCTGGGCGCAGCGCTCGATCGACGAGTTCAACCGTCTCGGCAATCCGAATGCACTCTTCGGCATCGTGCAGGGCGGCATGTTCGAGGCCCTGCGCGACGAATCGCTTGCCGGCCTCTCGCAGATGCCGTTCCACGGCTACGCGATCGGCGGTCTTTCGGTGGGCGAACCGAAGGAAGACATGATGCGCGTGCTCGAACACATCGCGCCGAAGCTGCCTGCCGACAAGCCGCACTATCTGATGGGCGTCGGCACCCCGGAGGACCTGGTGGCGGGCGTGGCCTCGGGCGTCGACATGTTCGACTGCGTGATGCCCACGCGCAACGCGCGCAACGGCTGGATCTTCACGCGCTTCGGCGACATCAAGATCCGCAACGCCGTGCACCGCAACTCGCTGCGCCCGCTCGACGAACAATGCGGCTGCTACACCTGCCGCAACTTCACGCGCGGCTACCTGCACCACCTGCACCGCGTGGGCGAGATCCTCGGCGCGCAGCTCAACACGATCCACAATCTGCACTACTACCTGGAGCTGATGAGCGAGATGCGCGCGGCGATCGAGACGAAGACGTTCGCGGCGTTCCGCCAGCGCTTCGCCGAGCAGCGCGCACGCGGCGTGGACTGAGACGGTGTTACCTGCCGCCCGCAAAATATTACAATAACCTTTCGCGACAATGGTGCGGACAAGGCATGCGGTCCGCTCGCGCCGCCCCGGTTTTCACGCGCATGCATGTCGCGTCGGGGCGGGATCCGCGATAAGCACTTGATCGCAAAGCCAATTTTGCGTCATCGTCGCGATGAATGCCGGTGGTAGAATAACCGGCTCGCTTTTTGATCGTAAAAAACGGAGAGACCAACGTGTCGTTCATTTCCAATGCCTTCGCGCAAGGCAGTGCAGCAGGTGGTGCCGAATCGAGCCTCATGAGCTTCCTGCCGCTCATTCTGATGTTCGCCGTGCTGTACTTCATCATGATCCGTCCGCAGATGAAGCGTCAGAAGGAACATCGCAACATGCTCGCGGCCATGGCCAAGGGCGACGAAGTGATCACGAGCGGCGGCATCGTCGGCAAGGTGACCAAGGTCAGCGAAGCCTACGTCGGCGTCGAAATCGCCGATGGCACGGAAATCACCGTGCAGAAGTCGTCGGTCTCGACCATCCTGCCGAAGGGCACGATCAAGTCGCTGTAAAGCTTCACGGTTTCCCCGAGGCCGTTGCCTCCGAAAGAACGGCCTCGCGCATCCGACCCGCCCTCGCAGCCACTGACCGGCAAACGTCAATGCAGGTACGCCCCGAAGGCAACGCCGGACGCGCACGCAGCGCTTAAGGCCATTCCCCTCCCCCGTTGGGTCAACCAATGAACCGTTATCCCCTCTGGAAATATGTCGTGATGCTGGTGGCGCTCGTCATCGGCTTCGTGTACACATTGCCCAATTTCTTCGGCGAAGCGCCCGCGGTCCAGGTGTCGAGCGGTAAAGCCACCGTCAAGCTCGACTCGGGCACGCTCGCCCAGGTCGAAGCCGCGGTCGCCGCGAACAATATCCGCGCGACCGACGTGACGTTCGACAACTCGTCGATGAACGCGAACATCCGCGTGCGCGTCGCCGACACGGACACGCAGCTGCGCCTGAAAGACGCGCTGAACAAGGCGCTGAACGCCGACCTGAACGACCCGCAGTACATCGTCGCCCTGAACCTGCAGAGCGCCTCGCCGCGCTGGCTCACGTCGCTGCGCGCGCTGCCGATGTACCTCGGCCTCGACCTGCGCGGCGGTGTGCACTTCCTGCTCCAGGTCGACATGAACGGCGCGCTCAACAAGAAGCTCGACTCCGACGCTTCGGACGTGCGCACGCTCCTGCGCGACAAGAACATCCGCGACGGCGGCGTGAACCGCGTCAACCAGTCGGTGGTCGTCAATTTCGCCGACGCCGATACGGCCGAGCAGGCGCGCAAGGTTCTCGCGGGCTCGGGCGGCATCACCGAACTGCAGTGGTCCTCGCAGAACAACCCCGAAGGCGGCGTACAGCTCGTCGGCACCTTCACGCCGGCCGTGAAGACGGCGGTTCAGCAAGCCGCGCTCAAGCAGAACATCCAGACGCTGCACAACCGCGTGAACGAACTCGGCGTGGCCGAGCCCGTGATCCAGCAGCAAGGCGACGACCGTATCGTGGTCGAGCTGCCGGGCGTGCAGGACACCGCCAAGGCGAAGGACATCATCGGACGCACGGCGACGCTCGAAGCGCGCCTCGCCGACCCGATGGGCCTGCATCCGGACGTGAACGCGCCGGTGCCGCCGGGCGACGAACTCTTCACGCAAGGCAATGCCGCGCCGGTGCTCCTGCGCAAGCAGGTGATCTTCACCGGCGACCGCATCATCGACGCCTCGGCGGGCTTCGACGAGCATCAGCGCCCTTCGGTCAATATCCGCCTCGATTCGGCGGGCGGCCGCGCGGTGCGCGCCGTCTCGCGCGACAACATCGGCAAGCCGATGGCGATGGTGCTGTTCGAAAAGGGCAAGGGCGAAGTGCTGACGGTGGCGACCATCCAGTCCGAACTGGGCGACCGCTTCCAGATCACGGGCCAGCCCACGCCGCAGGCCGCCGCCGACCTCGCACTGCTGCTGCGCGCAGGTTCGCTTGCCGCGCCGATGGACATCATCGAGGAACGCACGGTTGGCCCGAGCCTTGGCGCGGACAACATCCGCAAGGGCTTCGACTCGGTGATCTACGGCTTCGCCGCCATCGCCGTGTTCATGATCGCGTACTACATGCTGTTCGGCGCGATCTCGATGATCGGCCTGTCGGTGAACCTGCTGCTGCTCGTCGCCGTGCTGTCCATGCTGCAGGCCACGCTCACGCTGCCGGGTATCGCGGCTATTGCGCTGGCGCTCGGTATGGCGATCGACGCGAACGTGCTGATCAACGAGCGCGTGCGCGAAGAACTGCGCAACGGCGCGCCGCCGCAGCTGGCCATCCAGAACGGCTACGCACACGCCTGGGCGACGATTCTCGACTCGAACGTGACCACGCTCATCGCCGGTCTCGCACTGCTCGCGTTCGGTTCGGGCCCGGTGCGGGGCTTTGCGATCGTGCACTGTATCGGCATTCTCACGTCGATGTTCTCTGCCGTGTTCTTCTCGCGCGGTCTCGTGAACCTCTGGTACGGCGGCAAGAAGAAGCTCAAGTCGCTCGCGGTGGGTCAGGTGTGGCGTCCGGAGCCGGATGAAGGTACGCCCGCGCTCGCCGGCGCCGATGCCGGCACGGACACGGGCCGCGCCGTTGCGGCCACCACCGGCGCCGCCCGGCGCGAACCGGCCAAGGCCGGCGCGAAGGGCGCCGCACGCGCCAAACCGGTCGTACGCCGCCGCGATGCCCAGGGCGGCACTGGCGGCTCCGGCAACAACACCGGCTCGTCCCGCTGATACGGAGTCACGAACATGGAATTTTTCCGCATCCGCAAGGACATCCCGTTCATGAAGCACGCGTTGATCTTCAACGCGATCTCGCTTCTTACCTTCATCGCGGCGGTGTTCTTCCTCTTCCACCGTGGCCTGCACCTGTCGATCGAATTCACGGGCGGCACGGTCATTGAAGTGCAGTATCCGCAGGCGGTGCCGCTCGAGCCGCTGCGCGACTCGCTCACGAAGATCGGCTACGGCGACGCCCAGGTGCAGAACTTCGGCACTTCGCGCGACGTGCTGATCCGCCTGCCGCTCAAGCAGGGCCTGAGCTCCGCGCAGCAGAGCGACCAGGTGATGTCCACGCTCAAGGCGGCTGAGCCGCAGGTGCAGCTGCAGCGCGTGGAGTTCGTCGGCCCGCAGGTCGGCAAGGAACTCGCCACCGACGGCCTGCTCGCGCTCGCCTGCGTGGTGGCGGGCATCGTCATCTACCTGTCGTTCCGCTTCGAATGGAAGTACGCCGTGGCCGGCGTGATCGCGAACCTGCACGACGTCGTGATCATTTTGGGCTTCTTCGCGTTCTTCCAGTGGGAGTTCTCGCTCTCGGTGCTCGCGGCCGTGCTCGCCGTGCTCGGCTACTCGGTCAACGAATCGGTCGTTATCTTCGACCGGATTCGCGAGACCTTCCGGCGCGAGCGCAAGATGAGCGTGACCGAAGTCATCAACCACGCGATCACCAGCACGATGTCGCGGACCATCATCACCCACGGCTGTACGCAGATGATGGTGCTCTCGATGTTCTTCTTCGGCGGCCCGACGCTGCACTACTTCGCCCTGGCGCTGACGGTGGGTATTCTCTTCGGCATCTATTCGTCGGTGTTCGTTGCCGCGGCGCTCGCCATGTGGCTCGGCGTGAAACGCGAAGACCTCATCAAGGACAAGAAGGAAAAGTTCGATCCGAACGATCCGAACGCGGGCGCGCAGGTGTAAGCGGCGCACCAGCAAAAAAGCCGGTTCTCGCGAACCGGCTTTTTTTTCGTGCCTGCGCAACGCAACGGCCTTCGCCGCGCTTGCCTACTGCTTGATCCCTTCGGCCTGGATATGCAGCGTGGTCTTCATCTTGAAGCCGTACTTCTTGCCCGAGTCCATGCCGAAGTCGTCGCGGTTGAATGCGGCTTCGGCCTCCACGCCGCATACCTCGCGCTTGAGCACGGGGTGCTGCATGCATTTGAACGACGCGATCTCGAGCTTGAGCGGCCGCGTCACGCCGTGCAGGGTGAAGTCGCCGATCACCTCCTTGGGCGTATCGCCATTGAAGACGATGCGCGTGCCCTTGTAGGTGGCCGTGGGGTACTTCGCGACATCGAGAAAGTCGTCGCCCACCAGATGCTGGTCGAGCTGCGGATTGCCGGTCTGGATCGACGCCGGATCGATCGTCACGTCTACGGTGCCCGTCTTCGCCGCGCGGTCCAGCGTGACCATGCCCGTGGTCTTCGTGAACTTCCCGCGCCACGTGGACAGACCGCCGAAGTGGTCGGCTTCGAAGCTCGGAAACGTGTGATTCGGATCGAGCTGGTAAGTATCGGCGGCGTGCGCGGCTTGCGTCATCAGAGCGGCGAGCGACACGGCGCAGCCTGCGGCCATCAGTACGAGCTTGTTCAAAAGCGCCTCCTCGGGGTCGTCCATCTACTTGTGCGCGACGACGATGTGAAATTTGATGAGCACTTCGTCGGCCACAATTGAGGTGTCCTTCCACTCGCCGGTGCCGATTTCGAAGGCGAGCCGGTGGATCGGCAACGTGCCGTCGAAAGTCTGCGTCCCGCCCTGCTGCGTGAGCACGACGGGCACCGCCACGTTCTGCGTGTGCCCCTTGATCGTCAGTTTGCCGCTCACGCTGTACTGGTTCGTTGCGGTCGGTGCGATGGCCGTCGAGACGAACGTTGCCTGCGGGAACGTCTTCGCGTCGAACCATTCGGGTCCGTGCACCGAATCGTTGTAGGTCGGGTCGCCCAGATCATAGCTCGCCGTGTCGACCGTGATCTTCGCGCTGCCGCCCGCGGGTTTGGCCGGATCGAAGGCGATCTGCGCGTCGAACTTCGTGAAGCTGCCCTGGACCGGCACGTTCATCTGGCGCGAGACAGCGACGATCGTACTCTTCGCCGCGTCGAGCTGCGCATGCGCGGCTGCGCCCGCGAGCAGCGCCGCAGCGGCGCCGGCCCACACTGCCGCGGCCCCGACCGCCGGGCGCCACCGGTAAGAACGAATCCACCTCGACAAGGCTTCCATGATCGTCTCGCTTTGATTGCGTAGTCATTGACTTCGTGGATGGGCAGCGGCCACCTTGCGCAGCCATGCATGCTCCATGCCCGAAAGATAGTCCAAATTGGGTGACTGCAAACATCTGGAGATAAGGGCCGGGTCCCCGCCGGCCTCGCACACGCTCACGGCACAAACGTGGCACACTTCGCAGCCCGTTCGCAGCCCGTTCGCAGCTCCGGCAGCCGCCCCGTGCGGGGCCCGCGGCTCGTTCCGGCACGCCGCCGGGCGCGTTTGGTAACATGGCGCGAAGCGCTGTCGGCACCTTTCGGCCTGTGTGCCGCCGCAGCGCGTCCTTCGTTCACGTCGTTTTGCAACACCTGCCCGCATGGCCCAGGACAAACTGATCGCGTGTCACGATTGCGACGCGCTCTACCGCAAACCGCGGCTGCTCGGCCGCCAGTCAGCGCGTTGCTCGCGCTGCGGCGCCACGCTCTACAGCAGCGCCGCGTCCCAGCTCGACCGCATCTGCGCCATCACGCTCGCGGCGCTCGTCACCTTCATCATCGCCCAGTCGTTCCCGATCATCGAGCTCGATGCGAACGGCATCACTACGGAGTCGAGCCTGTTCGGCGCCCTCGTGGTGCTGTGGCACGAGGACATGGAGGTCATCGCGGTGATCGTGTTCTGCGCAACCATCCTCTTTCCGCTCACGGAGATGGTAGCGCTGCTTTACGTCCTGCTGCCTGTGCGGCGCGGCTTCATTCCCCCGGGCTTCGACTACGTGCTGCGCTGCATCCAGTTCGTGCGGCCCTGGGGCATGCTCGAGGTCTTCATGCTGGGCGTGCTCATCACCATCGTGAAAATGGTGAGCCTCGCGCGGGTGATTCCCGAAACCGCGCTCTTCGCCTTCGGCGCGCTCACGCTGATGTTCACCGTGGTCGTCACGTTCGATGCGCGCACGCTCTGGGACATTGCCGACGGCCTGCGCGACGCCGCCCGCGCGGCCCGCGGGGGCAGTGCGGGTCCGGGCGGCCTCGCCGGCGACGCCGGCTCGGGCGGACCGCACACGCCGCATTCGCCCGCCTCGCCGTCACCGGCGCACCCGCTCTCCGAGCCCGAGATCCGCGAGCCCGGTACAGGCGCGCAAGACCCGGCAGCGCCGCGCGGCCGCCCGCTGCCCAAGGGGCCCCGATGAAATACCAGACCGCCAGCGACGCCGGCTACATCTCCTGCCACGCCTGCGGGCACGTGCAGGCGCATGTGCGCGCGCGGGGCCACGTGCGCTGCGCACGCTGCGGCTCGCCCATGCACGAGCGCAACCCGGACAGCATCATGCGTACGTGGGCGCTCCTGATTGCCGCGGCGCTGCTCTACATCCCCGCGAACCTGCTGCCCGTGATGCATACGACCTCGCTCGTCGGCGAAGAGGACGACACCATCATGAGCGGCGTGGTCTACTTCTGGACCTCGGGCGACTGGCCGCTTGCCGTGATCGTCTTTATCGCCAGTATTCTCGTGCCGATGCTCAAGCTCTCGGTGCTCGCGCTGCTCGCGTTCACCTCGCAGCGCGGCTCGACCTGGCGGCCCGTGGAACGCACGAAGCTCTACCGGCTCGTCGAATTCATCGGGCGCTGGTCGATGCTCGACGTGTTCGTTGTCACGCTAACCGTGGCGCTGGTACGCTTCCAGTCCCTTGCGGTCATCACGGCGGGCCCCGGCGCAATCGCGTTCGGCTCGGTCGTGATCCTGACGATGATCGCCTCGATGCAGTTCGATCCGCGCTTGATCTGGGATCCGGTGGACGAAGACAAACACAAACCTGCGCAACACACACAGGATCAACCCCATGAATAGTCCGAAAGGACCGACCCCGCCCAATCTGCCGGAGCCGGAGATCGTCAAGCCGCGGCGCTGGCTGCCCTCGCTCGTCTGGATCGTGCCGATCGTCGCGGCGCTGATCGGCGTGGCGCTCGTCGTGAAGTCGGTCGCCACGCGCGGCCCGACCATCACGATCAGCTTCGTGAGCGCCGAAGGACTCGAGCCCGGCAAGACCAAGGTCAAGTACAAGGACGTGGACATCGGCTCGGTGCGCGCCATCAAGCTCTCGCCCAACCTTTCGCATGTGATCGTTACGGTCGAACTCACCAAGGACGCCGAACGCTTCGCCGTGAAGGACAGCCGCTTCTGGGTCGTGCGCCCGCGCGTGGGCGCTAGTGGCGTTTCGGGCCTCACCACGCTGCTGTCGGGCTCGTACATCGGCGCGGACGCGGGCCGCTCGCAGGAGTCGCAAAGCGACTTCGTCGGGCTGGAGGCGCCGCCTGCCGTGACCATCGACGAGAAGGGCCATCGCTATACCCTGCACAGTGCGACGCTCGGCTCGCTCGACATCGGCACGCCGATCTTCTACCGGCGCATCCAGGTCGGCCAGGTGACGGGCTATTCGCTCGACAAGGACGGCACCGGCGTGACGGTGCAGGTGTTCGTGAGCGCGCCCTTCGACCAGTACGTGGGCACCAACACGCGCTGGTGGCACGCGAGCGGCGTGAACGTGCAGCTCGATTCGAACGGCATCAAGGTCAACACGCAATCCCTCGCCACGATCGTGGTGGGCGGCCTCGCGTTCCAGGCTCCGCCCGGGCAGTCCATGGGCCCCCAGGCGCCCGACAGCGCCACCTTCGCGCTGGCCTCCGACGAGGCTGAGGCAATGCGCGAGCCGGACGGTGCGCCACAACGCGTGGTCATGTACTTCAACCAGTCGTTGCGCGGCCTTTCGGTGGGTGCGGCGGTCGATTTCCGCGGCATCGCGCTCGGCCAGGTCACCGACATCGGGATCGAATACGACCCGAAACAGCACAACTTCACGATGCCAGTGACGATCGACCTCTATCCGCTGCGCCTGTCGCGCCGCATCCGCGGCGAAGCGCCCGCGCCGCATACGCCGCAAAGCGAGGAGCTGATCAAGCGGCTCGTCGCGCGCGGCCTGCGCGGCCAGTTGCGCACCGGCAACCTGATCACGGGTCAGCTTTACATCGCGCTCGACATCTTCCCGAAGGCGGGCCCCGCGACGGTCGACTTCAACCACGACCCGCTCGAGCTGCCCACGGTGCCGAACTCGCTCGAAGAACTGCAGCTGCAGGTCGCGGACATTGCGAAGAAGCTCGATCAGATTCCGTTCGACAAGATCGGCAACAACCTGAACGACTCGCTCAAGAACGCCAACCAGCTGTTCGGCAAGGTGAACGACCAGATCCTGCCGCAGCTGCAAGGCACGCTCGACCAGGCGCAGAAGACCTTCAACGCCGCGCAGTCCACGCTGCAGCAAGATTCGCCGCTGCAGTCCGACGTGCACCAGGCGATGCAGGAACTCACGCGTACGCTGCAATCGCTCAACGCGCTCTCCGATTATCTGGAGCGCCATCCCGAATCGCTGCTGCGCGGCAAATCTGGAGACAAGCCATGACGTTCCGACGCGTCCCCGCCCTTGCCGCGCTCGGCGCGCTGGTCATAGCCGCCGCGCTGGCGGGCTGCAGTTCGCCCGCCAGCCGGTTCTACACGCTCAGCCCGAGCGACGACACGGGTCGCACCGCCGCGGCCGCGCCGAGCGCGGGCAACGCCCAATGGCTGATCGAACTGGCGCCTGTCGACGTGCCGCCGCAGGTCGCAAAGGCACAGTTCGTCGTGCAAACCGACGCCAACCAGGTGCGTGTACTCGAGCAGGAGCGCTGGTCCTCGATGCCCGGCGACGAGATCCGCCGGGCGCTCTCCGGCGACCTCACGCAGCAGCTCGGCACCATCGACGTGTACGGCTCGCCGCACCCCGAGGGCGTGCCCGTCTATCGCGTGAGCGTGAACGTGCAGCGCTTCGAATCGTGGCCGGGCTCGCACGCGCTCATCGACGCCGTGTGGAGCGTGCGCGCGCTCGACACGCAAACGGTCCTGACCTGCCGCAGCGTGCTCAACGAGAAGGTGGGCGACGGCTACGACGCGCTCGTCATCGGCCACCGGCAGGCGGTCGAGGCGCTCTCGCAGTCGATCGCGAGCGGCGTGCGCGCGCTCGCGGCCGCTCCGCGCGTGAGTGTGGCCTCGAATGGCACGAAGGCTGGTGTGCGTGCGAAGACGGCGGCGAGCATCGCGTGTCCGCAGATGGCGGCCGCCGGCGGCTGAGGCGGCGTTTTTTGCTGAGGCGGCGAACGCATGAAGTAGCGGAATTTGACTGACGATAATGCGCGATCGAAGCGACGACGGTAGGGTCGACCTATCGGCACCGGCAAGGTGAAACTGCTTCGGCGGCACATCGCGCGTGAACCACAGTTCACAGTCAGTCAACTATGGATTACACTTCTCCCTGTCTCACGATCCGGACGACCGAGGTATTCGACACATGGTTCGTCAACCTGAAGTCCACCCAGGAAGCCGACATCAGGGCTGCGCACAGCATGCTCGCGGAACTCGATACGGAGTAAGCACCCATGTCTGCGAAGACGATCAAGACCCGGCCCTGGGATTCTGCCGAACATCTCCAGACCGAAGACGACATCGCCGAATACTTCGAAGCCTGCCTGCGCGAAGGGGGTGACGATCCGGCGTTCATCGCCCATGCGCTGGGAGTGATCGCTCGTGCCCGCGGCATGGCGCAGGTGGCGCGCGATACGGGAATCAGCCGCGAGGGGCTCTACAAAGCGCTCTCCCGCGAAGGCAACCCAAGCTTCGTGACCATCCTGAAAGTCGTGAAAGCGCTCGGGCTCGAACTGCACGGCTCGAAGGCGTCCGCCTGACTCGCGCAACGCCCGCGCTGCCGACCCGGCGCGCCAAAAGGCAACCGTACCTGGCCGCTCCCGCAACCCGCGTACAATAGCGCCTTCCCCGCAGCGTCCCATCCTCCTTCATGTCTTTCGATTTCTTTGCCCCCTGCCCGCGCGGCCTCGAAGCCACGCTCGCCGCCGAACTGGCCGAAACCGCGCAACGGCGCCTGCCGCCCGGCGCACTTCAGGTCGGCGCCGAGGTGCCCGGCGGCGTGCATTTCCGCGGCAACTGGGCCGGCGGCATCGCCGCCAACCTCCATTCGCGCATTGCGAGCCGCGTGCTCCTGAAGATCGCCCAGCGCCCGTATCGCAGCGAACAGGACATCTATGCGCTCGCGCGCGAGCAGCAGTGGGAGAAGTGGTTCTCGGCGAACGAGACGATCCGCATCGACATCACCGCGATCAAGTCGCCGCTGCGCAGCCTCGAATTCGCCACGCTGCGCGTGAAGGACGCGATCTGCGATCGCATGCGCGACAAGGCAGGCGCGCGTCCGAGCGTCGATACCGCCTATCCCGATGTGCGCGTCTTCGCCTTCCTCACGGCGAACGAATGCACGCTCTATCTCGACACCTCGGGCGAGCCGCTCTTCAAGCGTGGCTGGCGTCTGGACAAGGGCGCCGCCCCGCTGCGCGAGAACCTCGCCGCGGGCATCCTGCGCCTCACGGGCTGGACGCCCGGCACGCCGCTCTACGACCCGATGTGCGGCAGCGGCACCTTTCTCGCGGAAGCCGCGCAAGTCGCGCTCGACATCGCGCCGGGGCTCGATCGCCGCTTCGGCTTCGAGTCGCTCAAGCAGGCCGACATGGCCGCGTGGCGACACCTCAAGAGCGAGGCGAACACGGCGCGCAATCTCGCCCAAGGCAAGACCAGCGATCTGCTGATCTACGGCAGCGACATCTCCGATGTCATGCTGGAAAAGGCGCGTGCGAACTTCAAGCGCGCGGGCTTTGGCAGCGTGACGCTCAAGCAGCTCGACGCGCGCAACATGACGCCTCCCTCGGCTGCGCCCGGCATTCTCGTGGCGAATCCGCCGTACGGCGAACGTATCGAGGTGCGCGGGCGCAACGCGCGCGGCGAGGCACGCCCTACGGCGCGCGAGCTGCGCGGCGACGACGACGAAGGCTTTCGCCGCGCCAAGGACGAGGCGCCCGACGCCGAATTCTTCCAGGCGCTCGGCGACGCGCTCAAGCAGCGCTTCACGGGCTGGCGCGCGTTCGTCCTCACCTCGGACCGCAAGCTGCCGGGCCAGCTGCGCCTGCGCGAAGCTGCCAAGACGCCGCTCTACAACGGCGCGCTCGAATGCCGCCTGTTCCGCTTCGACCTGATCGCGGGCAGCGTGCGCCAGCGTCCAGCGAACCCCGCCGCCAGCAGCGACGACGCCAGCTGACATTGGCAAACGCGCATGGCGGGTGGCCTTCCCACCCGCCGCCTCGACTCGCCCGTCACGGCGCGTCAAACCTACTGACAACACGCTGTCAGCAGCCCCCTGGCACACTGCTTCTACGCCATCCGGCGAGGCTGCCGCCGCCCGGCTGCCGCCATTCAACGTCCGCCGTTGTCTTCGAGGAGCTGCACCGTGTCTACCGATCTGTCCCGTGTGATCTCGTGGTTCGAAATTCCCGCGCACGACCTGGAGCGTGCCGCCCGTTTTTACGAAACCGCCTTCGACACCGCGCTGCAGCGCGAGGTGGTCGGCGGCGTGCCGATGGCGCTGTTCGCTCACACCGATACGGAAACCGGCGGCTGCATCGTGTTCAATCCGCATGACGCCAAGCCCGACCCGAAGGGCGTGCTCGTGTATCTGAACGCGCAGCCATCGGTCACCGCCGTGCTCGACCGCGTGCAAAAAGCCGGCGGCAAGCAGCAAGGGCCAGCGGTGGAGTTGCCGAACAATTACGGCTATATCGGCTTCTTCATTGATACCGAAGGCAACCGCGTCGGTCTGCACGCGCCGAAGCTCGGCTAAGCCGCGGCCGGGCGCCACGCGCGCCCGGCGCTATCATCTGTGCTTATCCCAGTCACCGCGCCCGCCTTCGCGACTGCCCTGCCATGACCCGCCGTGCCGACCGCCTTTTTCGCATCGCCGAACTGCTGCGCGGCCGGCGTCTCACCACGGCGCAGCAGCTCGCAGAATGGCTCGAAGTTTCGCCGCGCACGGTTTATCGCGACGTGCGCGACCTGCAGCTCTCGGGCGTGCCGATCGAGGGCGAGGCGGGCATTGGCTACCGTCTCGCGCGCACCGCGAGTCTGCCGCCGCTCACCTTCACCGCCGACGAACTCACCGCGCTCGCGGTAGGCGCTCGCATGGCCGAGTCGTGGGGCGGCGCGGCGCTCGCGAGCGGCGCACGCGGCGCGCTG
Source organism: Paraburkholderia nodosa (assembly GCF_001718195.1). Classification (GTDB taxonomy): domain Bacteria; phylum Pseudomonadota; class Gammaproteobacteria; order Burkholderiales; family Burkholderiaceae; genus Paraburkholderia; species Paraburkholderia nodosa_A. The sequence goes on along the minus strand of NZ_MCNV01000030.1, from coordinate 60,365 downwards.
GCGAAGATCGCCGCCGCGATGCCCGCGGAAAAGCGCGCCGTGCTGGAACGGCTTGCCGTGTTCGCGCCCGCGTATCACATGGATCACGCGTTTTCGGACAAGCTCGACGCGCTGCATCGCGCCGTCGACACGCGGCTCGTCGTGCGCTTCGCGTACTGCGACCGCATCGGCGCGCATACGCAGCGGCGCATCTGGCCGCTCGGGCTCGTGTACTGGGGCGCGCAATGGACCGTGGGCGCCTGGTGCGAAATGCGAGAGGACTTCCGCAATTTCAACATCGCGCGCATGGAGAACGTGGAAGTGCTCGAGCAGTTTCCCGATGTGAGCGGGCGGCGCCTGGCCGACTATCTGCGCCGCGTGAATGCGCCTTCGCTCTGAGCGCTCAGCACAGCCGCAATTGAAAAAGGCGCACATCGCTGCGCGCCTTTCGCGTGGGTCTGATGCGAGCCGCGCTTACTCCACCGCCTTCACCATCTCCTCGATCACCTTCTTCGCGTCGCCGAACACCATCATGGTTTTATCCATGTAGAAGAGTTCGTTGTCGAGGCCCGCGTAGCCGGCCGCCATCGAGCGCTTGTTCACGATGATCGTGCGCGCCTTGTACGCCTCGATGATCGGCATGCCCGCGATCGGCGACTTCGGATCGTTCTTCGCCGCCGGGTTCACCACGTCGTTCGCGCCGAGCACCAGCACGACATCGGTCTGGCCGAACTCGTTGTTGATGTCCTCCATTTCGAACACCATGTCGTACGGCACCTCGGCTTCCGCGAGCAGCACGTTCATGTGGCCCGGCATGCGGCCCGCCACCGGGTGAATCGCGTAACGCACGTCCACGCCCTTCTCCACGAGCTTGTCCGTGAGTTCTTTCAGCGCATGCTGCGCGCGTGCCACCGCAAGGCCATAACCGGGGACGATCACCACGCTCTCGGCGTTGCCGAGCATGAACGCCGCGTCGTCAGCCGAACCCGACTTCACCGGACGCTGCTCCTGCGCGCCGCCTGCCGCCGCCGCACCCGCCTCGCCGCCGAAGCCGCCCAGCAGCACGTTGAAGAACGAGCGGTTCATCGCGTGGCACATGATGTACGAGAGGATCGCGCCGGAAGAACCCACCAGCGAGCCCGCGATGATCAGCATGGCGTTGTTCAGCGAGAAGCCGATGCCCGCCGCCGCCCAGCCCGAGTACGAGTTCAGCATCGACACGACCACGGGCATGTCCGCGCCGCCGATCGGGATGATGATGAGCACGCCCAGCGCGAACGCGATCAGCGTCATGATGATGAACGGCAGCCACGACTGCGTGAGGAAGAACAGGATGCCGAAGCCGATCATGCCGAGCGCGAGCATCAGGTTGATCAGATGCTGGCCCGGATAGACCACCGGCGCGCCCTGGAACAGCCTGAACTTGTACTTCCCGGAGAGCTTGCCGAAGGCGATCACGGAACCCGAGAACGTGATCGCACCGACGAACGTACCGATAAAGAGCTCGATACGGTTGCCGTACGGCAGGAAGCCCGGATACGGCGCGTCTTCTGCCACCAGTCCGAACGCGGCCGGCTCCGAAACCACCGCATACGCGATGCACACCGCCGCCAGACCGATCAGCGAGTGCATGGCCGCGACGAGTTCGGGCATCTTCGTCATCTCGACGCGCGCGGCGACGTACGCTCCGAGGCCGCCGCCCACCACGAGCGCCGCGAACAACAGCGCAAGCCCCAGGCCGAGGTTCGAGCCGAACTGTGCGGACTCCTTCACGATCAGCGCAAGGGTCGTGAGAATGGCGATGGCCATACCGACCATGCCGAACACGTTGCCGGCGCGCGCGCTCTTCGGATTCGACAGCCCCTTGAGCGCCTGGATGAAGCAGACCGACGCCACCAGATAAAGCAGCGTAACGACGTTCATACTCACGAAGTTCAGCCCCATCATGCGCCCTCCTTGCTGCCAGGGGCGGAGAGCTTTTTCGGCTCCTTCTTGCGGAACATCTCCAGCATTCGCCGTGTGACGAGGAACCCGCCGAACACGTTCACGGCCGCGAGCAGCACGGCGAAGGTGCCAAAGAACTTGCCCGGTCCGCCCACGGTCAGGCCCGTGGCGAGCATCGCGCCGACGATCACGATTGCGGAAATCGCATTGGTCACGGCCATGAGCGGCGTATGCAGCGCGGGCGTGACGTTCCAGACCACGTGATAGCCCACGTACACGGCCAGCACGAAGATGATCAGGTTGATGACGGTATGGTTGATGACTTCCATTCTTGTTCTCCTCCTCGTCATGCCTTGCGCGTGACCTGGCCGTCGCGGGCCAACAGCGTGGCCGCGACGATGTCGTCCGCGAGATCGATGTTGAGCGTGGCTTCCTTCGTGACGATGAGCTTCAGGAAGTCGAGCAGGTTGCGCGCGTATAGCGCGGAGGCGTCGGCGGCGACCATCGAGGCGAGGTTCGTGTAGCCGCAGATCTGCACGCCGTGGTGCGTCACCACCTTGTCGGCCTCCGTGAGCGGGCAGTTGCCGCCGCGTCGGCCGCTTGCCTCGTCGGCAACGGGACCGCGTCCTGCCGCGAGGTCGATCACCACCGACCCCGGCTTCATCGCCTGCACGGTTTCCGAAGGCAGCAGCGTCGGCGCGTCGCGGCCCGGAATCAGCGCGGTCGAGATGATGATGTCCGCCTGCTTCGCGCGCTCGTGCACCAGCGCCGACTGGCGCGAGAGCCATGATGGCGGCATGGGCCGGGCATAGCCGCCCACGCCGACGGCCGCTTCGCGCTCCTCATCGGTTTCGTAGGGCACGTCGAGGAATTTGCCGCCGAGCGACTCGATCTGCTCCTTGACGGCCGGGCGCACGTCCGAAGCCTCGATCACCGCGCCCAGGCGCCGCGCCGTCGCAATGGCCTGCAGGCCCGCCACGCCCGCGCCGAGAATCAGCACGCGCGCGGCTTTCACGGTGCCGGCGGCGGTCATGAGCATCGGCATGAAGCGCGGATAGAGGTTCGAGGCCACGAGCACCGCCTTGTACCCGGTGATGTTGGCCTGCGACGACAGCACGTCGAGGCTCTGCGCGCGCGTGGTGCGCGGCGCAGCTTCGAGCGCGAAGGCCGTCACGCCAGCCTCGGCGAGTTTCGCGGCGTTTTCCGCATTAAAGGGATCGAGCATGCCGACCAGCACCGCGCCGCGCTTCATGAACGGCAATTCGCTGACGGTGGGCGACTGGACCTTGAGCACGAGGTCCGCGCCGAAGGCCGTGGCCGCATCGGCGACCTGCGCGCCCACGGCCGTGTAGGCCTCGTCGGGATAGCTCGCGCCAGTGCCGGCGCCGGCCTGGATCGTGACCGTGTGGCCCTGGGCGACGTACTTCTTGACTGTCTCCGGCGTCGCGGCCACGCGGGTTTCGTTCGCCCGCGTCTCTGCGGGCACTCCGATATGCATCGTTGTTTCCTCCTCGACCTTCTTGTTCTAGCTGTTCTGGCTCGAATCGAGCGAAGGGAGGCCGACAAACGGCGTTCAAGCGCCGGCATCCATTGCAACGGCAAACGACGGCACCACTTTAACCGAAAGCAGCGACGCCTTTGTAGCGGGAATTGCCCGTTTTTGTGCGATGCACACAACACGCCGTGTCGTCCGACCGGACGGTCGGCAGTGCCAGCCGATCCAGGCAAGTGCCCTCTGGGGCCCGATCCGGCCCCCGGCAGCGTTCGCGCCGTCCCGGTAAAATACCGGCCCATGAATGAGGAAACCTGGGCACCCCACGTCACCGTGGCCGCGATCGTCGAGCGCGACGGGCGCTTTCTACTCGTCGAAGAGCACACGCCATCTGGACTGCGTCTGAACCAGCCCGCCGGCCATCTGGAAGCCGGCGAAACGCTGCACGAGGCCGTAGTGCGCGAAACGCTCGAGGAAACCGCACATGCGTTCACGCCCGAAGCGCTGGTCGGCGTGTATATGACGCACTTCGGCAAGCCCGGCGAGAGCGGTGCAACGTACGTGCGCTTCACATACTGCGGCAGAGTCGCAGCCGAGGCGGAGGATCGCGCGCTCGATCCGGATATCGTCCGCACGGTGTGGATGAGCGTGGACGAGATGCGCGCGGCAAGCGAGCGCCATCGCACGCCGCTCGTGATGCGCTGTGTCGACGATTACCTCGCCGGCAAGCGCGTGCCGCTGGATTTCATCCAGACGCACGCGACGGCACCGAAGGCAGCACCCGGGATGAACTAAGGCAGCAACGAAATGAGCAAACGTAAGGTCGTGGTAGGCATGTCGGGCGGCGTCGATTCGTCGGTTACCGCATGGCTGCTCAAGGAGCAGGGATTCGACGTCGTCGGTCTCTTCATGAAGAACTGGGAAGACGACGACGACGGCGAGTACTGCTCGACGCGTCAGGACTGGATCGACGTGGTGTCGGTCGCGGACCTGATCGGCATCGACGTCGAGGCCGTGAACTTCGCCGCCGAATACAAGGACCGCGTGTTCGCGGAGTTCCTGCGCGAGTATTCCGCGGGACGCACGCCGAACCCGGACGTGCTGTGCAACGCCGAGATCAAGTTCAAGGCCTTTCTCGACCACGCCATGTCGCTCGGCGCGGAAACGATCGCCACGGGCCACTACGCGCGCGTGCGCCAGAACGAGAGCAACGGACGCTTCGAACTGCTGAAGGCGCTCGACCACACGAAAGATCAGTCGTACTTCCTGCATCGCCTGAACCAGGCGCAGCTTTCGAAGACGATGTTCCCGCTCGGCGAGATCCCCAAGACGAAGGTGCGCGAGATCGCCGAAAAGATCGGCCTGCCGAACGCGAAAAAGAAGGATTCCACAGGAATCTGCTTCATCGGCGAGCGGCCGTTCCGCGACTTCCTCAACCGCTATCTGCCGACCCAACCCGGCCCGATGATGACGCCCGACGGCAAGGTGGTCGGCGAGCATATCGGCCTCGCGTTCTACACGTTCGGGCAACGCAAGGGCATTGGCCTTGGCGGCAGCAAGGACGGCAGCGGCGATCCGTGGTTCGTGGCGGGCAAGGACATGGCCTCGAACACGCTCTACGTCGTGCAGGGCCACGATCATCCGTGGCTGCTCGCGCACGAGCTGCGCGCAGGCAACGTGAGCTGGGTGGCGGGCGAGCCGCCGGCGCAGGACCATGCATGCGGCGCGAAAACGCGCTATCGCCAGGCCGATGCGCCCTGCTCGTTCCATACCGCAGACGAATTCGGCGCGGGCCAGTTCACGCTGCGTTTTCCCGACGCGCAATGGGCCGTGACGCCCGGCCAGTCGGCGGTGCTCTACGACGGCGACGTTTGCCTGGGTGGTGGCATCGTCGAGGCGGTAACGACGCTCGCGCCGCACGTGCCCGCCGTGCTGCCGCCCGAAGCGCCGAAGAAAAGGAAGCGCGTCCCGCGCAAGAAGCCTGCTGCGGCGACGGCCGCGTGACGCAAGCTGCGTCAGGCAAAACGTAAGGAAACACCGCGCGGCGCCCTGGGCGCCGCGTTTTTTATCCGACTTTTGAAGCCTCCCACAGGCCGCTCGAACGACACTGCCCGCTTGCCTGCCAGTTTCACGAACTTGCGGCATCATTCCCGCAAGCCGCGCCCAGCAACCGCGCGGCTCACGCGCGCCGCCCCTTCACAAGAGGAGAGCAGGCGCGCGCATTACATCAAGTTCGAGGAGTTCCCCCCAATGTTTTCCCGACGTTATCTCGCCATGTGGGGCGCGGTGCTGCTGCTCGCGGCCTGTGCCGCCGCTGCCGCGCTCCATCGCCTGTCGTGGTACTGCATGATCGTGCCCGCGCTGCTCGTCGCGCTCGGCCTCTACGACATGTTCCAGGAGCGCCACGCGATCCTGCGCAACTACCCGATCTGGGGTCATCTGCGCTTCCTGTTCGAGTTCGTGCGGCCCGAGATCCGCCAGTACTTCGTCGAGGACGACACCGACGAAAAGCCGTTCTCGCTCGCCCAGCGCAGCCTCGTCTACCAACGCGCGAAGAACGCGGTGGACAGCCGCCCGTACGGCACCGAACTCGACGTGAAGGCCGTGGGCCACGAGTGGATCAGCCATTCGCTCGCGCCGACGAAGCTCGCAGGCAGCGACTTCCGCGTGCTCGTGGGCGCCAACCGCGCGCAACCGTACTCGATGTCGATCTTCAACATCTCGGCGATGAGCTTCGGCGCGCTGTCCGCGAATGCCATCCGCGCGCTCAATATGGGCGCGAAGAAAGGCGGCTTCGCGCACGACACCGGCGAAGGCTCGATGTCGAAATATCACCGCGAAAATGGCGGCGACATCATCTGGGAGATCGCCTCGGGCTACTTCGGCTGCCGCAACGACGACGGCACCTTCAGCGCCGAAAAATTCCAGCGCCTCGCGAACGAGCCGCAGGTGAAGATGATCGAGGTGAAGCTCTCGCAAGGCGCGAAGCCTGGCCACGGCGGCATGCTGCTCGCGGCCAAGGTCACGCCCGAGATCGCCGAAACGCGCGGCATTCCCATCGGCAAGGATTGCGTCTCGCCTGCGCGCCATTCGGAGTTCTCCACGCCGCGCGGCCTGCTCGAATTCATCGAGCGCCTGCGCAAGCTCTCGGGCGGCAAACCCACGGGCTTCAAGCTGTGCATCGGCCATCCGTGGGAGTTTTTCGGCATCGCCAAGGCGATGCTGGAAACCGGCATCCTGCCCGACTTCATCGTCGTGGACGGCGCGGAAGGCGGCACGGGCGCAGCGCCGCTCGAGTTCACCGATCACATCGGCACGCCCCTGCAGGAAGGGCTGCTTCTCGTGCACAACACGCTCGTGGGCATCGGCCTGCGCGACAAGATCAGGATCGGTGCGAGCGGCAAGATCATCACGGCGTTCGATATCGCGCGCACGCTCGCGATCGGCGCGGACTGGGTGAACTCGGCGCGCGGCTTCATGTTCGCCGTCGGCTGCATCCAGGCGCAGAAGTGCCACTCGGACCGCTGCCCCACCGGCGTCGCCACGCAAGACCCCGTGCGCCAGCGCGCGCTGAACGTGCCGGACAAGGGCGAGCGCGTCTTCAACTTCCACCACAACACGCTGCACGCGCTGCAGGAGCTGATTCAGGCCGCGGGTCTCGCGAGCCCATCGGATCTGCGCGCGCATCACATCGTGCGGCGCGTGTCGTCGTATGAAGTAAAGCTGATGTCGGAACTGCTCAAGTACCTGAAGCCCGGCGATCTGCTCGAAGGCCGCTATCGCTATCAGCTGTACGAGAAGTGGTGGCCGGTTGCACGCAGCGATTCGTTCGCGCCGGCCGAGGAAAAGATCGTCTGAGGAAGGCGATCCGCGGCTTGAACGAAAACGCCCGACGGCGCATCATGCCGTCGGGCGTTTTGTTTAAGTCACGTCAGTTGCAGATGGACTGGACGTCAGCCTTGCGGCACCGTGTCGACGAACGATTGACGCTGCGAAAGCTTCTCGAAGTGGCGCGCGAGATTCGGATGCGCCTCGCGCCAGTTCAGTTCCGGCATGCGGAAGTCGAGATAGCCGAGTGCGCAGCCCACGGCAATATCCGCGATCGTGTAGCGGTTGCCCGCGCACCACGGGTTGCCGTCGAGCCCCTTGGCCATCGCGGCGAGGCTCTCGTGGATCTTGCGCTCCTGGCGCTTCACCCACGCCTCGTTGCGCTGTTCCGGCGTGCGCTGCGTGCCTTCGAGGCGGATCAGCACGGTGGCGTCGAGCATCCCGTCGGCGAGCGCCTCCCAGCAACGCACTTCAATGCGCTCACGTCCTGCGGGCGGAATGAGCTTGGCCACGGGCGAGAGCATGTCGACGTACTCGCAGATCACGCGCGAGTCGAACACGGCCTCGCCGTCGTCCATCACGAGACACGGAACCTTGCCGAGCGGGTTGAAATCGTGAATCGCCGTTTCCTCGCCCCACACGTTTTCGAGCACCAGCTTGTAGTCGATTTTCTTTTCGGCGAGCGTGATCCGCGCCTTGCGGACATACGGGCTGCCGAGCGAACCGATAAGTTTCATACCACCTGCCTTTTCTGGAATCCGGCCGAAGTATACGTTGGATTCGTAATTTTCTGACGCGCCGTCTGTTGCAGTGCAGGATTTTTCCTACAAATGATGTCAGCAAGAGACAACACCCGGCCATAGCGGCGCGCGGGTGGGGTCACCGCGAGCCAGCGCGCGCCTTTGTAGCCAGCGCTACAATCTCACGATGGACTCGACCCTCAAGCAAAGCGCCCCGGCCGCCTCGAGCGAAGCCCAACCTGCGGCCAGCGTGGCCGACGCAGCCGACATGCAGCGCGGCCCCGACGGCGGCGCGGCGCTCTATCGCGCGCGCCGCGAACGTGTGCTTGCAGCGCTGCGTGCGCAGGGCGGCGGTGTCGCGCTCGTGCCGACCGCGCCCGAAGCGCTGCGCAATCGCGACGCGGACTATCCGTATCGGCACGACAGCTACTTCTACTACCTCACCGGCTTCACCGAGCCCGAGGCGCTGCTCGTGCTCGACGCGAACGCGGGCGAGAACCAGCCCGCCGCCATTCTGTTCTGCCGCGCGAAGAACGTTGAGCGCGAAACGTGGGAAGGCTTTCGCTTCGGTCCGGACGCCGCGCGCGAAGCGTTTGGCTTCGACGCCGCGTTTCCTGCCGACGAACTCGATGCGCGCATCCCGCAGTTCATCGCCAACCGTCCGGCGCTGCACTACGCGCTCGCGGCCTCCGATCGCTTCGACGCGCAGGTGAAGCGCTGGATCGACGCGGTGCGCGCGCAGGGGCGCAGCGGCGTCACGGCGCCGGCCGCCGCGTACGACCTGCTGCCGCTGCTCGACGACATGCGCGTGATCAAGGATGCGCACGAACTCGACACGATGCGCCGCGCCGCAAAAATTTCGGCGCTCGCGCACGTTCGCGCGATGCAGACATGCCGGCCCGGCATGCGCGAGTACGAGATCGAGGCGGAGTTGCTCTACACGTTCCGCAAGCACGGCGCGCAGGCGCCCGCCTACGGCTCGATCGTCGCGGCAGGCGCGAACGCGTGCGTGCTGCACTACCCAGCGGGCAACGCGGTGGCGCGCGAAGGCGACCTCGTGCTGATCGACGCCGCGTGCGAGTTGAACGGCTATGCCTCGGACATCACCCGCACCTTCCCCGCGAGCGGCCGCTTCACGAGCGCGCAACGCGAGCTGTACGACATCGTCCTCGCCGCGCAGCAGGCCGCGATCGACGCCACGCGCGCCGGCGTGAATTTCGAGGCGCCGCATGACGCCGCGGTGCGCGTACTCGCGCAGGGGCTGCTCGATACCGGCATCATCGACCGGCAGCGCTTTGCGAGCGTCGACGACGTGATTACCGAGCGCGCCTACGCGCGCTTCTATATGCATCGCACCGGGCACTGGCTCGGCATGGATGTGCACGACGCGGGCGATTATCGTGAACGCGGCGAACGTGGCGTTAAGGCAAGCGCAGACAAGCCCGACGCCCCGCCGCCGTGGCGCACGCTGCGCGCCGGCATGACGCTCACGATCGAGCCGGGTCTCTACATCCGCGCGGCCGAGGACGTGCCCGAGCGCTACTGGGACATCGGCATCCGCATCGAGGACGACGCCATCGTCACCGAAACGGGCTGCGAGCTGATCACGCGCGGCGTGCCCGTTGCCGCCGATGAAATCGAAGCGCTCATGCAGGGCGCGCAACGCGGCGCCTGACGCAGACGGAAACGCAGACGCGAAGATTCCACACGAAGCGAAGCAAACGACATGAACGCAGTTTCCGGCAGCGCGAACGACACTCCCACCGGCGCGAACGCGCCCGCTCAATTCGACCACGATGTGACGATCGTCGGCGCGGGGCCGGTAGGTCTCGCGCTCGCAGGTTGGCTCGCGCGGCGCAGCGCCACGCAAGGGCTCTCGATTGCGCTGATCGACGCGCGCGAACCCGAGGACAGCGCCGGCGATCCGCGCGCCATCGCCGTTTCGCAGGGCAGCCGCACGCTGCTCGAAGCGCTCGCGTGGCCGCACGACGCGACGCCCATCGAGCGCATCCATGTTTCGCAGCGCGGCCATTTCGGGCGCACGCTGATCGACCGCCACGATTACGACTTGCCCGCGCTCGGCTACGTGGCGCGCTACGGCGCGATCGTTCAGGCGCTTGCGCAGGCCGTGCGCGGCACGCGGGTGCACTGGCTGCATCACACGCAGGCGCACGATCCCGTCGTGGAGAACGACGGCGTGACGCTGCCGGTCGTGAGCGCGGGCGTCGAGCGCCATCTGCGCACGCGTATCCTCGTGAACGCCGAGGGCGGCCTGTATCGCACGCCGCCGCCACGCGACGCGCAAGACGATGCAGAAGAGGCCGACGAAGCCGATGCCAAGGCCGCACTGCCGGCCGCCGAAACCAAACGGACGCGCGACTACGGGCAAACGGCGCTGGTCGGCGTGGTGACGCTAGCTGCCCCGCAACCGCACGTCGCGTGGGAGCGCTTCACCAGCGAAGGCCCGATCGCGCTCCTGCCGATGGGCGGCGTGCGCGGCGCGGATTACGCGCTGGTGTGGTGCTGCTCCCCGGCGCAGGCCGAGCGCCGCGCGCAGCTTTCGGACGCCGATTTCCTCGCCGAACTCGGCGTGGCGTTCGGGGCGCGCATGGGCCGCTTCACGCATGTTCACGGCCGCGCGGCCTTTGCGCTCGGCCTGAACGCGCTCGACGCCCTCGTTTGCGGCCACGGCCGCATCGCGGCGGTCGGCAATGCGGCCCAAACACTGCATCCCGTGGCGGGCCAGGGTCTCAATCTCGGTCTGCGCGACGCCCACGCGCTCGCCGATTCGCTCGCGCAGCACGGTGCCACGCCGCGCGCACTCGCCGAGTTCGCCGGCCGTCGCGCGTTCGACCGCCGCATGACGATCGGCGCGACGGATACGCTCGCCCGCTTGTTCACCGTCGATTTCGGCCCACTCGCCACGCTGCGCGGGCTCGCGCTCACGGCGCTCGAATTCGCACCGCCCGTGAAAACGGCGCTCGCGCGGCAGATGATGTTCGGGCAGCGGCGTTGAGGCGAACTAAGGGTCGCATCGCTTTTCTTTGAGCGCGGCAACGCCGCTCCGGGACAAGACCAGGGTCCGCGCAGCGCGACCTCGCATCGCGCTTACGCTAAAATATGCGTTTCCCCTTTTTCAAGTTCACGCCGATCGCCGCGCCGGCCGGATTGCCATCCGGATCGCGGTACCGGCCTCGCCCGCGCGTCATGTTCACTATCGGCCGTCACACCTTGCGTAACAACCTGTTCGTCGCCCCCATGGCGGGTGTCACGGACAGGCCGTTCCGCCAGCTGTGCAAGCGCCTCGGCGCGGGCTATGCGGTCTCCGAAATGGTCGCGTCCAACGCGCAGCTCTGGAAGAGCGAAAAGACCATGCGCCGCGCCAATCACGCGGGCGAAGTGGAACCGATCTCGGTGCAGATCGCCGGGGCCGATCCGGCAATGATGGCCGAAGCCGCGCGCTACAACGTCGCGAACGGCGCGCAGATCATCGACATCAACATGGGCTGCCCGGCCAAGAAGGTCTGCAACGTCGCGGCCGGCTCGGCGCTCTTGCAGAACGAGCCGCTCGTCGCGCGCATCGTCAAGGCCGTGGTCGACGCCGTGGGCGTGGGCCCCGACGCCGTGCCCGTCACGCTCAAGATCCGCACGGGCTGGGACCGCGACAACCGCAACGCACTTACCATCGCGCGCATTGCCGAAGAAAGCGGCATCGCCATGCTCACCGTGCACGGCCGCACGCGCGCCGATCTCTATCACGGTGAAGCGGAGTACGAAACGATTGCCGCGGTGAAGGCCGCCGCGCGCATTCCGGTGGTCGCGAACGGCGACATTACGTCGCCGCAAAAGGCGCGCGAGGTCCTCGCACTCACGGGCGCCGACGCCATCATGATCGGCCGCGCGGCGCAGGGGCGCCCGTGGCTGTTCCGCGAAATCGAGCATTTCCTGGCGACGGGCGAGCAGCTGCCGGCCCCGCGCGTAGACGAAATCCAGTCGATCATGAACGAGCATCTGGAGGACCACTACGCTTTTTACGGTGAATTTACGGGCGTGCGTACTGCGCGCAAGCATATCGGCTGGTACACTCGCGGCCTTTGCGGCGCCAACACGTTCCGGCACCGCATGAATACGCTGGACACCACGCGCGAGCAGCTCGTCGCCGTCAATCAGTTCTTCGACGAACAGAAGGCGCGCTCCGAGCGCCTCGTCTACGTCGACGACGAGAACAACGACAGCGACGGCAGCGACGAATCAACCGATCGACTGGCAGCATGAGCAAGCACAACATCGAACAATCCGTCCGCGAGAGCCTTGGCATCTACTTCCAGGACCTCGACGGCAGCAATCCGCACGACGTCTACGAAATGGTGATGGCGTGCGTCGAAAAACCGATGCTCGAGGTGGTGCTCGAGCAGGCAGGCGGCAATCAGTCGCTCGCCGCCGAGTATCTCGGCATCAACCGCAACACGCTGCGCAAGAAGCTCCAGCAGCACGGCCTGCTGTAACGCCGCTGCGTTTTTCTGGACCTTCGGCGCAGCCCCCTCGATCTCTCGGCAATCTACCTCGTTACCCATCATGATCAGGCAAGCGCTCATCTCCGTTTCCGATAAGGCCGGCATCGTCGACTTCGCGAAGTCGCTGTCAGACCTCGGCGTCAAGATCCTCTCGACCGGCGGCACCGCGAAACTGCTCGCGGACGCGGGCCTTTCCGTCACCGAAGTGGCCGACTACACCGGCTTCCCGGAAATGCTCGATGGGCGCGTGAAAACGCTGCACCCGAAGGTGCACGGCGGCATCCTCGCGCGCCGCGACCTGCCCGAGCACATGGCCGCGCTCGAAAAGCACGATATCCCGACGATCGACCTGCTCGTCGTGAACCTCTACCCGTTCGTCCAGACGATCTCGAAGGAAGAGTGCTCGCTCGAAGACGCAATCGAGAACATCGATATCGGCGGCCCGACCATGCTGCGCTCGGCGGCGAAGAACCATCGCGACGTGACCGTGGTGGTCGACCCGGCCGACTACGCGTTGGTGCTGGAAGAAATGCGCGCGAACGGCAACAGCGTGAGCTATGCCACGAACTTCCGCCTCGCGACCAAGGTGTTCTCGCACACGGCGCAATACGACGGCGCGATCACGAATTACCTCACGAGCCTCACCGAAGCGCTCGAGCACAAGTCGCGCAACACCTACCCGGCCGTGCTGAACCTCGCGTTCGACAAGGTCCAGGACCTGCGCTACGGCGAAAACCCGCACCAGAGCGCCGCGTTCTACCGCGACCTCACGACGCCCGCCGGCGCGCTCGCGAACTACACGCAACTGCAGGGCAAGGAACTGTCGTACAACAACATCGCCGACTCGGACGCGGCATGGGAATGCGTGAAGACGTTCGACGCCCCGGCGTGCGTGATCATCAAGCACGCGAATCCGTGCGGCGTGGCGATCGGCGCGAACGCGCTCGAAGCCTACTCGAAGGCGTTCCAGACCGACCCGACCTCGGCGTTCGGCGGCATCATCGCGTTCAACCGCGAAGTGGACGAAGTTGCGGCGCGGGCTGTCGCCAAGCAGTTCGTCGAAGTGCTGATCGCGCCGTCGTTCTCGGAAGCCGCGAAGGCCGTGTTCGCCGCGAAGCAGAACGTGCGTCTGCTCGAGATCGCGTTGGGCGACGGCCATAACGCATTCGATCTGAAGCGCGTGGGCGGCGGCCTGCTCGTGCAATCGCTCGACGCGAAGAACGTGCAGCCGCACGAACTGCGCGTGGTGACGAAGCGCCACCCGACGCCGAAGGAAATGGACGACCTGCTGTTCGCATGGCGCGTCGCGAAGTTCGTGAAGTCGAACGCCATCGTGTTCTGCGCGAACGGCATGACGATGGGCGTCGGCGCGGGCCAGATGAGCCGCGTGGACTCGGCGCGCATCGCCAGCATCAAGGCCGAAAACGCGGGCCTCAAGCTCGCGGGCACGGCAGTCGCCTCGGACGCGTTCTTCCCGTTCCGCGACGGCCTCGACGTGGTGGTGAACGCGGGCGCGACCTGCGTGATCCAGCCGGGCGGCTCGATGCGCGACGACGAAGTGATCGCCGCCGCCGACGAGCACAACATCGCGATGGTGATGACGGGCATCCGCCACTTCCGTCACTGATCTTCGCCGCCCTGGTTGCGTGCGACGCGTCACCTGCACGTGACGCGCCGCTTGTGCAAAGCCCGCCGGACTTGCGTCTCGCGGGCTTTTTCTTTGCGCGGCGCGCCTCGTTCGCCCGCGCCTTCAAGGCTCGCGGCATCTGTGCCGTTCGTTGTACCATCGCAGGCACATCCGTCTTCCCCGCATTTCATGAGAATTCTCGGCATCGACCCCGGCTTGCGCGTCACCGGCTTCGGCGTAATCGAGCGCCACGGCCATCAGCTCACGTACGTCGCAAGCGGCGTCATCCGCACCGCCGATGCCGATCTGCCCACGCGCCTCGGCACCATCTTCGAGGGCGTTTCCACGCTGATCCGCCAGCACGCGCCCGACCAGGCCGCAATCGAAAAGGTCTTCGTCAACGTCAATCCGCAGTCGACCCTGCTGCTTGGGCAAGCGCGCGGCGCGGCCATCTGCGGGCTGGTGTCGGGCGGCGTACCGGTGGCCGAGTACACCGCGCTGCAGCTCAAGCAGGCCGTGGTGGGCTACGGACGCGCGACCAAGGAACAGATGCAGCAGATGGTCGTGCGCCTGCTCGCCCTCACCGGCACGCCCGGCACCGACGCCGCCGACGCGCTCGGCATGGCGATCTGCCACGCGCACGGCGGCGACGCGCTCGCCACGCTCGGCGGGCTCGCGCCTGCGCTCGCGAAGAAGGGCATGCGGGTACGCCGCGGACGGTTGATAGGCTGAATACGTGGCCGATGCGCCTGGCCGGGCGGCGAACGTTCTGGCCGCGCGCTCCGGACTGCCCTGCCCTCCGCTACACTCTTGAGCTTTCCCTCATCACAGAACCCGCCATGATCGGTCGCATTGCCGGCGTATTGCTGGAAAAGAACCCGCCGCACCTGCTCATCGACTGCAACGGCGTCGGCTACGAAGTCGACGTGCCGATGAGCACGTTCTACAACCTGCCCGGCACCGGCGAAAAAATCGTGTTGCTCACGCAGATGATCGTGCGCGAAGACGCGCATCTGCTCTTCGGCTTCGGCTCGCATGAGGAGCGCTCGACGTTTCGCGAGCTGCTCAAGATCAGCGGCATCGGTGCACGCATGGCGCTCGCCGTGCTTTCCGGCATGAGCGTGAATGACCTCGCGCAAGCGGTCACGCAGCAGGACGCGGCGCGCCTCACGCGCGTGCCCGGCATCGGCAAGAAAACGGCCGAGCGACTGCTGCTCGAACTCAAGGGCAAGCTCGGCGCGGACCTCGGCGCGATGGCCGCCGCCGCTTCGCCTTCCGACCACGCGAACGACATCCTCAACGCGCTGCTCGCGCTCGGCTATTCGGAGAAGGAAGGGCTGGCCGCGATCAAGAACGTGCCCGCCGGCACCGGCGTTTCGGAAGGCATCAAGCTCGCGCTCAAGGCGCTCTCCAAGGCCTGATCGCCCTCGCGCACGCTCGAGGCTGGCTGTTAGTTGCGGTGCCATCGTGATGCCCGGGGCGGCCCCGCCGCCGCAGAGTCTGCGCGGTACAATCGCTGCATGATCGAAACCGACAAACTCGCCGCCAACCACGCCGGCGCCGACCGCGTGATCGCCGCCACGCCCGCCTCGACTCACGAGGAAGCGTTCGAACGCGCGTTGCGCCCGCGCCAGCTCGACGAATATGTCGGCCAGGAAAAGGTGCGCGGCCAGCTGGAGATCTTCATCGAGGCTGCGAAGCGCCGGTCCGAACCGCTCGACCACGTGCTGTTGTTCGGCCCGCCGGGCCTCGGCAAGACCACGCTCGCGCATATCATCGCGCGCGAAATGGGGGTCAATCTGCGGCAGACGTCGGGCCCCGTGCTGGAGCGCGCGGGCGATCTCGCGGCCCTGCTCACCAACCTCGAAGCCAACGACGTGCTCTTCATCGACGAAATTCACCGGCTCTCGCCGGTCGTCGAGGAAATCCTGTATCCGGCGCTCGAGGACTACCAGATCGACATCATGATCGGCGAAGGACCGGCCGCGCGCAGCGTGAAACTCGACCTCCAGCCGTTCACGCTGGTGGGCGCGACCACGCGCGCGGGGATGCTCACGAACCCGCTGCGCGACCGCTTCGGCATCGTCTCGCGCCTCGAGTTCTACAACGCCAGCGAGCTTTCGCGCATCGTGCAGCGCTCGGCTTCGCTGCTCGGCGCGCAGATCCACCCGGACGGCGCGCTCGAAATCGCACGCCGCTCGCGCGGCACGCCGCGTATCGCCAACCGCCTGCTGCGCCGCGTGCGCGATTACGCGGAGGTGAAGGCCGACGGCGCGATCACCGCGAAGGTCGCCGACGCCGCGCTGCGCATGCTCGACGTCGATCCCGTGGGCTTCGACCTGATGGACCGCAAGCTGCTCGAAGCCATCCTGCACAAGTTCGACGGCGGTCCGGTAGGCGTGGACAACCTTGCCGCCGCCATCGGCGAGGAACGCGACACGATCGAGGACGTGCTCGAACCGTACCTGATCCAGCAAGGCTATCTGCAGCGCACGCCGCGCGGGCGCGTAGCCACGCAACTGAGCTACCGCCACTTCGGCCTCACGGTGCCGGACGACGCGTCGGCGGGCGGCGACTGGGAACCGGACGCGTCGTAGGGCGCGCAAGCCCCAACGCAGCGCGAGCGAGAGCACGATGTCCGATCACGCCGGCCTCCCTCCCAACGCGCCTGAACCGACCGGCCTCGCCGGTCAGCTCGTGCGCCGCCTGCGCATGACGCTCGCCGAAAACATCACGCATCTCACCACGGGCAGCGGCCCGAAACTCGATTACTCGAATCCGCCGGGCGACCCGGGCCTCTTCGGCCCCGACGCCGTTTGCTGGAAGGTCCACGCCGATTTCGCCGCGATGATGGCGGGCGGCGTCAGCGCGCTGCTGCTGCAGGCGCTGCATCCGCTTGCGCTCGCCGGTGTGTGGGACCATTCGACCTTTCGCATCGACATCCTCGGGCGGCTGCGGCGCACCGCGACCTTCATCGCCGGCACGACTTACGGCAGCCGCGCCGACGCGCTGGCGCTGATCGAACGCGTCAAGCGGATCCACCTCGCCGTGACGGGCACCGCACCCGATGGCCGTCCCTATCGCGCGAGCGATCCTGCGCTGCTGACCTGGGTGCACGTGGCCGAAGTTTCGAGTTTTCTCGGCGCGTATTTGCGCTTCGTGAATCCCGCACTGCCCGGTGAGATGCAGGATCAGTACTACGCCGAAGTCGCGCGCATTGCCGAACTGCTCGGCGCTGCGAAGGTGCCGCGCTCGCGCGCCGAAATCGCTGCGTATCTGCAATCGATGCAGCCCGAACTCGTCGCGAGCGACCGCACGTTCGAAGTGGTGCGCGTGCTCATGCAAGCGCCCGCGCCGCGCCCGGGGATGCGCCCCGCTAGCGCGCTGATCAGGAACGCAGGCATCGACCTGTTGCCGCCCTTTGCGCAGCAGATGCTCGGCTTCGACTCGTTCGCCTTCGCGCGCCGCGCCATGGTGCAGCCCGGCATGCTCGCCGTCGCGCCGGTCTTGCGCTGGGCGCTCGTCAACGGCGTATCGAAACGCGCGCGGCGGCGGGCCGCGGCAACACCCGCGAAGTAGGCGATGCGCAATAAAACACGGCCAACCCGCTCGCGCAGGCTGGCCGGCTCATGAGCAGCGCGCCGATGCAACGGCGCGCGCCCGCGTGCTTACATCTTCACCACGTCGAGCAGCGTTTTCTTGCCGCCCTTGTAGTTGTAGAGCGAGATCACGCCGTGCTTGAGGTCGCCCTTCGAGTCGAAGGTCGTCTCGCCAATCACACCCTTGTAGTCGGTGCCCGGGATCTGCGCGAGGATCTTCGCGTGGTCGATGGCGTTCGCGCGCTTCATCGCGTCGACGACGATGTACACCGCGTCATACGTGAACGGCGCATCGAATTCGATCGGGTGACCGAAGCGCTTCTCGTACTTCGCCGCGAATGCCGCGCCGCCGTTCATACGCTCGACCGCCATGCCGGCCTGCGAGCAGACGATATTGTCCGTCGCCGCGCCCGCGAGGTCCGCGAGGCTTTCCGTGCACACGCCGTCGCCCGACAGCACTTTCGCGCGCAGACCGAGCTGGCGGGCCTGCTTTGCGAACGGGCCGCCCGTGGCGTCCATGCCGCCGTACATGATGGCGTCGGGGTTCTCGCCCTTGATCTTCGTGAGGATCGCGCGGAAATCGACGGCCTTGTCGTTGGTCGCGTCGTGCGAGAGCACCTTCATGCCGAGCGACTTCGCCGTCTTCTCGAACTCGTTCGCGAGGCCCTGGCCATAGGCGGTCGAGTCGTCGACCACAGCCACGGTCTTCACGTTCAGGCTCTTCGCCGCGTAATCGGCGAGCGCAGGTCCTTGCTGGGCATCGGTCGCGACCACGCGGTACGTGGTCTTGAAGCCCTGCTGCGTGTACGAAGGATTGGTCGACGACGGCGAGATCTGCACGATTCCGGCGTCGCTGTAGATCTTCGATGCCGGGATCGACGCGCCCGAGTTCAAATGGCCGATCACCGCCACGACCTTGTCGTCTACCAGCTTCTGCGCGACCTGGGTGGCCTGGCGCGGGTCGGCGGCGTCGTCCTGGGCGTCGAGCGCGAGCGTGATCTTCTGGCCGTCGATCGTCAGGCCCTTGGCATTGATTTCCTCGATGGCGAGGCGCGCGCCGTTCTCGTTGTCCTTGCCGAGGTGGGCCGAACCGCCCGTGAGCGGACCGACGTGGCCGATCTTGACGACCTGGTCGGCCGACGCCGTGTTGCTGGCCGACAGCGCTGCGAGCGCCATGACCGCTGCGCTCACCGGCAGCAGCTTGTGAAGCTTGAACGTCATTGAACTTTCTCCTGCGTGTTTTCTTGGAATACCCGTACCTTCGGCACGCGGCCTCACGCTTGTCATGCGCGCGCGTCCCTCTTCAACGCAGGGCCGGGCCTGGAGCCCGGTGGCCAGCGCGCCCAAAGGTAGGGCAAATGTTAGCAGGACGCTTAACTTTGTGGTTGGGCTTTGGAAAGAAGCCGCAAGCGAACGGAAAGGAATTCGATGTGGCCGCAGCGTTGGCGAGGCACGGGAGCAGCGCAGGGAGGGGAATAGCAGGAAGAACAGGACAGCGCGGCCAGGCACCGCGCTGCCTGAAAGGACAGGTTAGCGCCCCGCCTCGGGCGTGCGCTTGAAGCCGTCGTCGGCACTGACGCCGCCCAGATGCACCACGTCGCCCCATGCGACGACGCGCGCCTGCGTCACGTACTCGCCGCGTTCGAAATCGACGACGTTGACGCTCGTGTTGAGGAGCGGCCACGCACGCGGCGCGTCCAGTGCGAGGCCGTTCGCGAAGCGGTACACGCAGTCGAGCACGCCGCCGTGCGCGACACACGCAATACGGCCGCCCGGGTGCCTGGCCAGGATCGGCTCGAGCGCGTGTAGCACACGGTGGTAGAACTCGCGCTGCGACTCGCCTTCCGGCGGCGCAAAGCCTGGGTCACGCGTTTGCCAGTGCGCGTACTCGTCCGGAAAGCGCTCGGCGATTTCGTCGCTGTCGTGGCCCTGAAACGCGCCATAGTTGCGCTCGCGCAGCCCTTCGGTGAGTTGAATCGGCAGACCCAGGGCTTCGGCAATGGGCTGTGCCGTCTGTTGCGCGCGCAACAAATCGCTCGACCAGATTGCGTCGAGCCGAGCACCCGATTGCACTTCGTTCGCGAGCCGGGCGCCGAGTTGTTGCGCCTGCGCGAGGCCGCTTTCCGCGAGCGGAATGTCAATATGGCCCTGGATGCGCTTGATGCGGTTCCAGTCCGTTTCGCCGTGGCGGATAAAGAGGATTTCCGTGTTCATAGTCAAAAGCGCATGGTTCAGTTGCGCACTTGCAGCCAGAACGTGACGGGGCCGTCGTTGACGAGCGACACCTGCATGTCGGCGCCGAACTCGCCCGTCTCGACGCTCGTATGCTTCTCGCGCGCAGCGGCGACGAAATAATCGAACAGACGCCGCCCCTCATCGGGCGGGGCGGCCGGCGTGAAGCTCGGGCGCAGACCGCTGTTCGTGTCGGCCGCCAGCGTGAACTGCGAGACGAGCAGCAGGCCGCCGGGGGCGCCGTTGCCGTCGATGTTCTGCACGCTCAGGTTCATCTTGCCCGCCGCGTCGCTGAACACGCGGTAGCCGAGCAGCTTCGCGAGCAGCTTGTCGGCGTTCGCCTCGGTGTCGCCGCGCTCGGCGCAAACCAGCGCGAGCAGCCCCTGGCCGATCGCGCCGGTCACGCGCTCGCTGCCGCCGTCCGCCACGCGCACTTCGGCGCGGCGCACGCGCTGGATCAGCGCAATCATGCGGTGAGCGTCACGCGCGCAAAGCGGCGCTTGCCCACCTGCACGACGAACTCGCCCGCTTCGACCTTGAGGCCCTTGTCGGAGACGGTGGCGCCGTCGATCTTCACGCCACCCTGCTCGATGTTGCGCAGCGCTTCGCTCGTGGACGGCACGAGCCCCGCCTGCTTGAGCAACTGGCCGATGGCGAGGGGCGCGCCCGCGAGCGTGATCGACGGAATGTCGTCCGGCACGCCGCCCTTGGCGCGATGGTTGAAGTCTTCGAGCGCGCGCTCGGCGTCGGCCTGCGAGTGAAAGCGCGCGACGATTTCCTGCGCGAGCAGCACCTTGAAGTCGCGCGGGTTGCGGCCCGCTTCGATTTCGCGCTTGAACCCTTCGATTTCGTCCATCGGACGGAACGAGAGCAGCGTGAAGTAACGCCACATCAGCACGTCGGAAATGCTCATGAGCTTGCCGAACATGTCATTGGGCTTCTCGCTGATGCCAATGTAGTTGTTCTTCGACTTCGACATCTTCTCGACGCCGTCGAGGCCTTCGAGCAGCGGCATCGTGAGAATGCACTGCTGCTCCTGGCCGTACTGCTTCTGCAGTTCGCGGCCAACGAGCAGGTTGAACTTCTGGTCCGTGCCGCCGAGCTCGAGGTCCGCATTGAGCGCGACCGAGTCGTAGCCTTGCATGAGCGGATACAGGAATTCGTGGATCGAAATGGGCACGCCGCTCTGGAAGCGCCTGGTGAAGTCCTCGCGCTCGAGAATACGCGCCACCGTGTAGCGCGATGCCAGCTTGATCATGCCGTCGGCGCCGAGCGGCATCGACCATTCGCTGTTGTAGCGAATTTCGGTCTTTTCGCGGTCGAGCACGAGCGCGGCCTGCTCGAAATACGTTTTCGCGTTCGATTCGATCTGCTCGCGTGTGAGCGGCGGGCGCGTGGCGTTGCGGCCCGACGGGTCGCCGATGAGGGAAGTGAAGTCGCCGATCAGAAAGATCACGTTGTGGCCGAGATCCTGCAGCTGGCGCATCTTGTTGAGCACGACCGTATGGCCGATGTGGATGTCGGGCGCGGTCGGGTCGAGGCCGAGCTTGATGCGCAGCGGCTTGCCGGTAGCCGCGCTGCGGGCGAGCTTCTGCTCGAATTCTTCTTCGATCAGCAGTTCGTCCACGCCGCGCTTCGTGACGGCGAGCGCGTGACGGACTTCGTCGGTGACCGGAAAGGCGTCTTTTGCGCCGGTGCTGGCGCCGTTGCTGAAGGTGGACTCGTTGCTCATGCTTCGATCGGTTCTGTCGTTAAGTCTGGGTCTAGGCCGCAATTTTACGTGATTCGACTCGCCGGGCCGAGGTTTGCGGTTTGTGCGCGCGAAGCCAGGCTGCACCGCCCTCGGACCGGGAATTGGGTGCCAGACTCGCCCGCGCCGGTGCGCAGTCAGCCGTTCGGCTTACGCTCGAGAGGCATTACGCCGATAATTGCCTCGCAGGGCACTGAATTGCATTGATAAAGGAGCACAACGTGGCGCCACGCGACGCACGAAACGAGAGCGCACACGCCGCCGACGGCGTGTATTTCGGCCTGATGTCGGGCACGAGCATGGATGGCGTGGACGGCATTGCCGTGCGCTTCGAGGCGGGCAAGCGGCCAGTGGTACTGGCCGAGGCGTTCGTCGGCTTCGCACAGGGACTGCGCGACGCACTCTTTTCGTTGCAGCAGCCCGGCGAGAACGAGATCGAACGCGAAGCGCTCGCCGGCAACGCGCTGGCTGCCCGCTATGCGGTGTGCTGCCACGAGTTGCTGCGCGGAAGTACCGTGCCTCCCGCCGCGGTGCGCGCGATCGGCGCGCACGGCCAGACCGTGCGGCATCGGCCGGAGAAAGGCTACACCGTGCAGATCCAGAACCCGGCGCTGCTTGCGGAACTCACGCATATCGACGTGATCGCCGACTTCCGCAGCCGCGACGTCGCCTCGGGCGGCCAGGGTGCACCGCTCGTGCCCGCGTTCCACGCGACGCTGTTCGGTTCGCAGGAAGAAACGCGCGTGGTCTGCAACCTCGGCGGCATCAGCAACATCACGGTGCTCTCGTCGACGGGCGCCGTGCGTGGCTTCGACTGCGGCCCGGCCAACGCTCTGCTCGACCTCTGGGCCGAACGGCACCTTGGCAAGCCCTATGACGAGAACGGCAAGTTCGCCGCGAGCGGCAATCTGCATCAGCCGCTTCTGAATGCCCTGCTGGACGAACCGTTCTTCGAACAGCAGCCGCCCAAGAGCACCGGTCGCGATCTTTTCAACGCCCAGTGGCTCGACGACAAGCTCAAGGGCTTCGAATCGCTCACACCCGCCGACGTGCAGGCCACGCTAGTCGCCCTGACCGCCGTGAGCGTGGCACGCGAGATCGAGCGTCACGCAAGCGATTGCCGTGCCGTGTATGTCTGCGGCGGCGGCGCGCGCAATGCCGCATTGATGGCCGCGCTGCAAAAGGCGCTTGAAACGGGCGGTGTGGCGGGCGTACCGGTCACGACCACCGAAGCGCTCGGCGTCCCGCCGCATCAGGTGGAGCCGCTCGCCTTCGCGTGGCTCGCCATGCGCTGCGTGGCACGCGAACCTGGCAATCTCGCGGCCGTAACCGGGGCTGCCGGCGAGCGCGTGCTGGGTGCGATTTATCCGCGCTAAGCAGGCGCGCACCAATAAGAAACGGGGCCGAAGCCCCGTTTCTTATTACAGCAAATCGATCAGACCGAGAACGACGAGCCGCAACCGCACGTGGTGGTCGCGTTCGGGTTCTTGATGACGAACTGCGCGCCGTTCAGATCGTCCTTGTAGTCGATCTCGGCGCCGACGAGGTACTGATAGCTCATCGAGTCGATCAAAAGCTGGACGCCGTTGCGGTTCATCACGGTGTCGTCTTCGTTGACCGTTTCGTCAAACGTGAATCCGTACTGGAAGCCCGAACAGCCGCCGCCCTGCACGAATACGCGCAGCTTCAGCTCCGGGTTGCCTTCCTCGTCGATCAGTTGCTTGACCTTGTCAGCCGCTGCTTCGGTGAAAACGAAGGGACCGGGCATTTCGGTCGCGGTAGTTTCGGTGACAGCGCTCATTCGAACTCTCCAAAAAAGCTTCTAGCCGCTATTGTAGGGCTCTTCCCGATATCGTGCTTAAGCCCACGAAATCAAGGGGTTTCTCCAGCTTGTCGCAGCTTGCGCGCCACACGTTCGGCGCGCCGACGAAAACGAAAAACAAACGAAAAAGCCGCCCGGCGCACGAAGCGCGGACGGCTTTTGCAGCTGCGCTGCACCCCGCGAGGGGCGCAGGCGCAAAGCGCCAATACGAAATTAACGCTTCGAGAACTGCTTGCGGCGACGTGCCTTGTGGAAACCGACCTTCTTACGTTCCACTTCACGTGCGTCACGGGTCACGAAGCCAGCTTGCGACAGTGCCGGCTTGAGCGTTGCGTCGTAGTCCATCAGCGCGCGCGTGATGCCGTGGCGAACTGCGCCGGCCTGGCCGGTTTCGCCGCCGCCCGTCACGTTCACCTTGATGTCGAACGTCGTGCCGTGGTTCGTGAGTTCCAGCGGTTGACGCACGATCATCAGCGACGTTTCGCGCGAGAAGTAGTCAGCGATGGGCTTGCCGTTGACGACGATTTCGCCCTTGCCCGACTTGATGAAGACACGAGCGACGGCGCTCTTGCGGCGGCCCGTACCGTAATTCCAGTTACCGATCATGTGGGCTCCCCTTAGATCTCGAGCGCCTTCGGCTGTTGCGCCGAATGCGGGTGCGTTGCGTCAGCGTAGACCTTCAGCTTCTTGATCATCGCGTAGCCGAGCGGGCCCTTCGGCAGCATGCCCTTGACGGCCTTCTCGAGCGCGCGGCCCGGGAAGCGTTCCTGCATCTTGCCGAACGTCGTTTCGTAGATACCGCCCGGGTAACCCGAGTGACGGTAGTACTTCTTGTCGGTGGTCTTGTTGCCCGTGACCTTCAGCTTGCCGGCGTTGATGATGATGATGAAATCACCAGTGTCGACGTGCGGGGTGAACTCAGGCTTGTGCTTGCCGCGAAGACGGCGTGCCACTTCGCTGGCGACACGGCCGAGAACCTTATCCGTCGCGTCAATCACGTACCATTCGCGCTGCACTTCATGTGCCTTGGCGGAAAAAGTCTTCATGATCGATCCAAAAAAAATGCTGTGCCCTGTTTTGGTCCTGCTTATATGGTGACGCTCGTTGACGTCGGCGCAGGCTCTCCCTGGTTCGAGTTTCCCCGTCTCCGCGCGGACATGGATGCGGAGAACCTACGATTATAAAGGGAAATTCAGTCGCGAGTCAAAAATTTGCTTGCGGCGCGTTACGGACGGGACAAGCCGAGGGCGGCAGACGAAAAAAAGCCCGAACGCGTTTGTTCGGGCTTAATCCACTCTTTTGAGGAGGGTGGAGGAGACATGCTGAGGTGTCGTGAAGCACGACAACCAATGAGACGGATTATACGGACGGGCCTTGTGCGGCGCAAGGACATTTGCATTGCGAAATCTAACACCACAATGTGAAATACAATCGAAACGACGTACCGGAAGAGAATTTCTTAAAAATCAGCGGGTTGAAAATCCAGCCCGCGAAAAGCATCCAGGACAGCTAGAGCGAAACCCCTAATTGCGTCAGGGAAATCCGCCTTGTCGATAGGATGTCGCGACGCAACATTCAAGCAGGTGGCATAAGGCGCGCGCCGCCGTGCCCCCCGGACATACCAGTAAGGGGCGGGCTACAATGCCATCTGAATCAAGAAACCGCGCAGGGGCATACGCATATGGAATGCAAAGTTAGCTGGATGGGTCAGGACGGCATGGCGTTCGCAGCCGAAACGGGCAGCGGCCATCTCGTCAACATGGACGGCGCACCGGAAGGCGGCGGCCACAACCTCGCGCCGCGGCCGATGGAAATGGTGCTGCTCGGCACGGGCGGTTGCACGGCCTACGACGTAGTGCTGATCCTCAAGAAGAGCCGCCAGGAAGTGAGCGGCTGCAGCGTGACGCTCAAGGCCGAGCGCGCGAGCGAAGACCCCAAGGTCTTCACGAAGATCCACTTCCACTTCACCGTGACCGGCAAGAACCTGAACCCAGCCACCGTGGAGCGCGCGATCAACCTCTCGCACGACAAGTACTGCTCGGCGTCGATCATGATCGGCAAGACTGCCGAGATCACGCATACGTTCGAGATCGTCGCGGCTTAATATCGGCGGCAAAAGAAAAAGCCGGCGCGGTTCTGCGAAGAACCGCGCCGGCTTTTTGCATGAATGAGGCTGCAAAGCAGGCCGATAAGCCGGATTCTGTGCACACGCCGCGTCCGAAGACGCGCCGCGCGTGGCAGCCATTCCTCTAGGCGCGCCATTGCTGACGCGCTCAAGCTTCCTACCCGCAGACGGAATGGGGGCCCCATCCTGCATCCCGAAGATGCGCGCCTGCCTACTTGGAATTGCTCCGGGTGGAGGTTACCGTGCCGTCTACGTCACCGCAGACGCGGTGCGCTCTTACCGCACCGTTTCACCCTTACCTGATCCCGACCGAAATCGGGCCATCGGCGGTCTGTTCTCTGTTGCCCTGTTCCGCGTGTCGCCACGGATGGCCGTTAGCCATCACCCTGCCCTGTGGAGTCCGGACTTTCCTCGCCTCTTTGGCCGAAACCTCGGAGCCGCGACTGCCTGGCCTGCTTTGCGAGGCGCGATATTAGCACGGGCTGGCGCGCCGCGCCGGGGGCCGGATCGCTTGCCGCCTGCCTGGCATTTAGCGAGTCCGGCGGCCGGCGCGAAAGACTGTGGTGTCGTCGTAGAACGACGGGTGCTCGTTTTGCGCCCACCAGCCCGGAATGCCGAGCACCGGCAGCGGCGCAAAGCTGCGCCCATTGAGCGCCTCATGCGTGGCATCGGCGGCGAGCGAGACGCTCACTGTCTCGTCCAGATACGCGTCGCGTTGCGCGCGCGGCCACGTGAAATACGCTTGCGGCACCTCGACCACCCAGGCGTGCGCCGTGCACGCCGCATAAGGCGAGATCATCTTTTCGAGCAGCGCATGGCCGAATACGCGGACTTCGCAGCGCGCCGCGCCGATCGTCTCCCCGAAAGCCGCTTCCCAGCCAGCGCGCTGCGCCACGAACAGCGTGCGCCAGTCGAAGCCGCGCAACGCCGCGACCAGCGGCGCATCCGATGAGGCAAAGAGCACCGCGTTCTCGTCGAACAGCGTGAGCGCGTCGCGCACGCCGCCGCGCGTGGGGCCCACGCCCAGCACGTCGATCGCCGCGGCCTGGCGCGCGTTCAGCGTCGCCTTGATGCGCGGGAACGCGAACCAGGCGAGCGCGTTGAAGAAGTCGTGGAGGTTGTGACGCGTCGGCACGCAGCCCGTCGCCGCGATATGCGCCTCATAGGCCGAGCCTTCGGGCAGGTCGTCCTGGGCGATGAAGCGCAGCGGCCGGCCGCGGCCCGTGATTTGGACGGCGGCCAGCGCATCGGCGTTCAGCGCATCCAGGTACGCCGCGTATCCCGCCAGCGCGGCCTGCTGCCAGCGCCGGCCGCGCGTTTCGTGTTGCGCGAACCACGGGCGGGCCCAGTCGATGTCGGTGAAACTGCCCAGCGGCATGGCCCGGCGAGGCGCGCGCGCGGGCATCGGTGCGGGCGCATCGACTGCGCCGGCCGGGCCAACCGTTGCGCCCGCAGCCACACCTGGCCCCGCCTCGTTCAAGCGAGTTTCCAGCCGATCGTCTCGCCGCCGCGCAGCGGCACGACGGGCGTGCCGCCCGCCTCGACTTCGGCGGGCAGCGTCCAGCTCTCGCGACGCAGCGTGACCGTTTCGGTCGCGCGCGGCAGGCCGTAGAAGTCCGCGCCGTAAAAGCTCGCGAAGCCCTCGAGCTTGTCGAGCGCGCCCGCATTGTCGAACGCTTCGGCGTACAGCTCGAGCGCGTGCAGCGCCGTGTAGCAGCCCGCGCAGCCGCACGCGTGCTCTTTCAGGCCCTTCGGGTGCGGCGCGCTGTCGGTGCCGAGGAAGAAGCGATGATCGCCCGAGGTCGCCGCGTCCACGAGCGCCACGCGATGCGTCTCGCGCTTGAGCACGGGCAGGCAGTAGTAATGCGGACGAATGCCGCCCTGGAAGATCGCGTTGCGGTTGTAGAGCAGATGATGCGCGGTGATCGTCGCGCCGAGTAGACCGGGCGCGGCATGATCGGCGCGGATGTAGTCGACGGCGTCCTTCGTCGTGATGTGCTCGAACACCACCTTGAGACCCGGAAAATCGCGGCGCGTCGGAATCATCACGCGGTCGATGAAGACCTTCTCGCGGTCGAACAGGTCGATGTCGGCGCTCGTCACTTCACCGTGCACGAGCAGCGGCATGCCCACTTCCTGCATGACTTCGAGCGTCTTCGCACACTTGCGGATGTCGGTCACGCCGGCGTCCGAATTCGTCGTCGCGCCCGCCGGGTACAGCTTCACGCCGTGCACGAAGCCGCTCGCCTTCGCGCGGCGGATTTCCTCGGGCGGCGTGTTGTCGGTGAGATAGAGCGTCATCAGCGGCTCGAACGTCGAGCCCGCCGGCAGCGCCGCGAGAATGCGCTCGCGGTAGGCGGCGGCCTGCTCGGTCGTCGTGACCGGCGGCTTGAGGTTCGGCATGATGATCGCGCGGCCGAACTGGCGCGCCGTATGCGGCAGCACGGCCGCGAGCATCGCGCCGTCGCGCACGTGCAGGTGCCAGTCGTCGGGGCGGGCGAGCGTGAGAGTCGAGGGGGAAGAGGCGTTCATGGCAAGAGTCAGGCGCGGTAGTGAACCAACAGCGGTATGAATGAACGGCGGCAAGTTCGCTTGAAACGCGCTCAGGCTGCCGGAAATTCCGGGCATATCACGGGGAAAAACGCGGCGACGATCGATGCCGATCCAACCTGTGCATTGCCCGCACCGTCGCGTACACACGACAATCCGCGCTGCATCGCCCCCGGCACGCGCCCTTCTATGCAGGCCTGCAATGCATCCGACAAATTTCGTATTGGCGACCCGCAGGCCGGTGATATGCTTGGAAAATCATCATTGTAACGGGTCGACGGCGGGTCCCGCCTACCACTGCAGCCGCCGCCTCAGCCGTCCCAGTCGCATTACGCACCATCAGCACCATGTGCCAACTTCTCGGAATGAATTGCGCCGCGCCGACGGACGTCACGTTCTCCTTCACAGGATTCGCGGCGCGCGGCGGCGCCACCGATCACCACGCCGACGGCTGGGGTATCGCGTTCTTCGAGGACAAGGCCTGCCGCCTCTTCATCGACAACGAGGCCTCGGCACGTTCGCCGATCGCCGAGATGGTCAAGCACTACCCCATCAAGTCGCGCAACACCATCGCCCACATCCGCAAGGCCACGCAGGGCAACTGCGCGCTCGAAAACAGTCATCCGTTCCAGCGCGAGCTGTGGGGCCGGCACTGGATCTTCGCGCACAACGGCGACCTTCAGGACTTCAATCCGGTGATGTCGGGCGTCTACCAGCCGGTTGGCACGACCGATAGCGAGCGCGCGTTCTGCCTGCTGCTACAAGGCTTGCGCAAGGCGTTCCCCGGTGCGCAGCCGCCGCTCGCCGAGCTGTTCGCGGCGCTGGAGTCGCTCACGCGCGAGGTCACGCAGTTCGGCGTCTTCAACTTCCTGATGTCGAACGGCCAGGCGCTGTTCGCGCATTGTTCGACGCATCTCTACTATCTCGTGCGACGCTGGCCGTTCTCGACGGCCCATCTCGTCGATGCCGATGTCTCCATCGACTTCGCCAAGTACACGACGCCCGAGGACCGCGTGGCCGTGATCGCCACCGCACCGCTCACCGACAACGAGGTCTGGACGCGCTTCGCTCCCGGCGACCTGCTGATGTTCCAGCACGGCGACGTGATCGCCAGGACAAGCGTGCCGGTGCCGCAAAAGGTGCTCGACAAGCTCGCCAACCCGTCGCTCGACGCGTCGGCCAGCGCACCGTGCGCCGGGCAGCCGCGCGAGATCGACCCGGAAGCGGTGGACGCACTGCAGACCTGGGGCGAGTAAGCCGGGCCACGCCCAAAACAAAAAAAGCCGCGCATCATTCGAGCGCGGCTTTTTTTCGAAGCGTACGAAGCCTCAGTGCAGGATCTTCGCCAGAAAGTCCTTCGCACGATCCGATTTCGGGCTCGCAAAGAAGGCTTCCTTCTGGTCGTCCTCGACGATGGCGCCCTTGTCCATGAAGATCACGCGGTGCGCGACCTTCTTCGCAAAGCCCATTTCGTGCGTCACGCACATCATGGTCATGCCTTCCTGGGCCAGCTCCACCATCACGTCGAGCACCTCGTTGATCATCTCGGGGTCGAGCGCCGAAGTTGGCTCGTCGAACAGCATGGCGATGGGGTCCATCGACAGCGCGCGTGCAATCGCCACGCGCTGCTGCTGGCCGCCCGAGAGCTGACCCGGGAACTTGTCGGCATGCGCACGCAGGCCCACGCGGTCGAGCAGTTTCAGGCCCTTTTGCGTGGCCTCGTCCTTGCCGCGGCCGAGCACCTTGATCTGCGCGAGCGTGAGATTCTCGGTAATCGACAGATGCGGGAACAGCTCGAAGTGCTGAAACACCATGCCCACCTTCGAGCGCAGCTTCGAGAGGTTGGTGCGTTTGTCGCCCACCGACTCGCCGTTCACGAGAATCTCGCCCTGCTGGAACGGTTCGAGCCCGTTGACGGTCTTGATGAGCGTGGACTTGCCCGAGCCCGAGGGCCCGCACACCACCACCACCTCGCCCTTCTTCACTTCCGTCGTGCAGTCGGTCAGCACCTGGAACTGGCCGTACCACTTCGAAACGTTCTTAATTGAAATCATCTTGCGACCTTTTTCTGAAGACCTTTCACGAGGCTCGACGCGATCACGCAAATCACGAAATAACACGCGCCCGCGAACAGTACCATCTCGACCATCGTCCCGTCACGGTCGCCGATATTGGTGGATGTGCGGAAGAAGTCGGCGAGGCTGATCACGTACACGAGCGAGGTGTCCTGAAACAGCACGATGGCCTGCGTAAGCAACAGCGGCACCATCGCGCGGAACGCCTGCGGCAGCACTACGTATTGCATGGCCCGGCCATAGCGCATGCCGAGCGCGAACGCAGCGTTCACCTGCCCGCGCGGCACCGCCTGAATGCCCGCACGAATGATCTCCGAATAATACGCGGCCTCGAACAGCGAGAACGCGATCATCGCGGACGCGAGGCGAATGTCGATGTCGGGCGACAGGCCCAGCACGTTTTGCAGCACCTGCGGCACGATCAGGAAGAACCACAGCAGGACCATCACGAGCGGGATCGAGCGGAAGACCGTGACGTAGCCCTTGGCGAACCATTCGAGCGGCTTCACGCTGGAAAGCCGCATGAGCGCGAGCAGCGTGCCCCAGAGAATGCCGACCACGATCGCGCACAGCGTGATCTTGAACGTGATGATCGCGCCCGTCCACAGCGTGGGCAGCGCGCCCGGAATGCCGCTCCAGTCGAAATGATGCATCACTTGCCTCCGATGTAGCCGGGCAGACGCGACTTCGCCTCGACCCAGCGCATGAGCGTCATGACGACGAGGTTGATGAGCACATAAGCGAGCGTGACGGCGATGAACGACTCATAGGTCTGCGCCGTGTAGTCGACGAGCTGACGCGCCTGGGCCGACAAGTCGAGCAGACCGATCGTCGAGGCGACCGCCGAGTTCTTGAAGATGTTGAGGAACTCCGACGTGAGCGGCGGCACGATGATGCGGTACGCCACCGGCAGCAGCACATAGCGGTACGTCTGCCACTGCGTGAAGCCCATGGCGAGGCCGGCTGCGCGCTGGCCGCGCGGCAGCGCGTTGATGCCCGAGCGCACCTGTTCGCATACACGCGCCGCGGTAAAGAGCCCGAGACACACGACCGACGCCGAGAAGAACTGCACGCCCGGCGGCGATTGCTTGAACGCATTGCCTATCGATTGCGGCACGATTTCCGGCAGCACGAAGTACCAGATGAAGAACTGCGCGATAAGCGGAATATTGCGGAAGATCGCCACATAAACTGTGCCGACGCCCGCGAGAAACCTGTTCGGCACCGTGCGCAGCACGCCGAAGAACGACCCGACGATGAGCGCGATCACCCACGCGCACAGCGACACCGAGACCGTCACCCAGAGGCCGGAGAGGATCCAGCCGAGGTACGTGGTGGGTTCGCCCGTCGAGACCGGGCTGAGCAGAATGCCCCAGTTCCAGTGATAGGACATCAAGAGACTCCAAGAAAAAGAACGGAAGAAGCGGCGCTTCTTCCGTTCCGTGCTAAACGCTAAATGCGGGTCGAACGGCCGGGGCCGTGTTAATCGATCGCCTTGTCGTTCGGGTTCTTGAACAGCGCTTTCATGTCCTCGCTCATCGGGAAGTTCAGGTTGAGACCCTTCGGCGGGATCGGCGACTCGAACCACTTCTTGTAGATCGTTTCGCCTTCGCCCGAGGTCTGGACCTTGGCGATGGCGTCGTCGGCGACCTTCTTGAACTCGGGGTCGTTCTTGCGCATCATGCAGCCGTACGCTTCACGCGACTGCGGCTGGCCGACGATCACGAAGTCGCCCGGATTGTTCGACTTGGCGCGCTCGCCCGCGAGCAGCGCGTCGTCCATCATGAACGCCACTGCGCGGCCCGTGGAGAGCGTCATGAACGACTCGCCGTGGTCCTTCGCGCTGATGATGTTCATGCCCATGCTCTTGTCCTGGTTCATCTTGCGCAGCAGGCGCTCGGACGTCGTGCCCGCCGTCGTCACGACGGTCTTGCCCTTGAGGTCGGCGAAGTCCTTGACGCCCGAATCCTTCTTCGTCATGAGGCGCGTCCCGATCACGAAGATCGTGTTCGAGAACGCGGCCTGCTGCTGACGTTCGGCATTGTTCGTGGTCGAGCCGCATTCGATGTCCACCGTGCCGTTCTGCACGAGCGGAATACGGTTCTGCGACGTGATGGGCACCATCTTGACCTTCAGGTTAGGCATGTTCAGCTTCTGCTTGACGGCCTCGACGATCTTCATCGCGTAGTCTTGCGAGTAGCCGATCACATTCTGCTTGTCGTCGTAGTACGAAAAAGGAATGGACGACTCGCGGTGCCCCAGCGAGATGACGCCCGTGTCCTTGATCTTCTTGAGCGTGCCCGCGTCCTGCGCGAAAGCGCTGGTGGCGACGCAACCAAGGAGTGCGAGCAGTGCGGCGGTCTTTTTCATTTGCATTGTTTTCTCCGGTACAAGAACCGCCGCCAGTTTATCAAAGTAATTTTTTTGAAAGCATCAAGAGTGACCCTGGCGCAACGCCTGAATGTGCGAAAGCGGACGCCCCCTTGTGGAGGACGTCCGCCTTCTATGCGCCTTGATGTGCAGCGCAAAAACCTGTCACGGTGCAGTCACGGATTCGTCACTTCGCTGCGCGCCTTGCCTGGCGCCGCGTGCAGCGTCGCGACGCCTGCCGACCGGGTGCGATCAGGGATACAAACCGCGCATTTCGCGCGCCATCAGGATGCGCTTACATGCCACGATGAACGCCGCGGTACGCATCGAGACCTTCTGCTCGCTCGACACTTGCCACACCGCCGTGAAGGCTTCGCGCATCACGCGTTCCAGACGTTCGTTAATTTCGTGCTCGGTCCAGAAGAAGCTCGAGAAGTCCTGCACCCACTCGAAGTACGAAACGGTCACGCCGCCCGCGTTCGCCACCACGTCGGGGATCACGAGCACGCCCTTGTCGTGCAGGATGTCGTCGGCTGCCGTCGTGGTCGGGCCGTTCGCACCTTCCACGATGATCTTCGTGCGGATCTTGCCCGCGTTCTTCTCGGTGATCTGGTTTTCCAGCGCGGCCGGAATGAGGATGTCGGTTTCGACGGTCCAGAATTCGTCGTTCGCCATGACTTCGGCGCCCGCAAAGCCTGCCACGCCGCCCGTCTTGGCAACGTGCTCGAGCAGCGCTTCCGCGCTCATGCCGCTCGAGTTGTAGAGCGAGCCGGTATGGTCCTGCACGGCGACGATCTTCGAGCCGGCTTCCTGGAACAGGCGCGCGGCAATGCCGCCCACGTTGCCGAAGCCCTGCACGGCAATGCGTGCGCCGTCGATCGAAAGACCCGTGCGGCGCGCAGCCTCGCAGCCGACCACGAACACGCCGCGGCCCGTGGCTTCGCGACGGCCGAGCGAGCCGCCGAGCGAGATGGGCTTGCCCGTCACGACGCCCGTGGCCGTCTGGCCCTGGTTCATCGAGTAGGTGTCCATCATCCACGCCATGATCTGCTCGTTCGTGTTGACGTCCGGCGCAGGAATGTCGGTGTTCGGTCCGATGATGATGCCGATTTCGCTGGTGTAGCGACGCGTCACGCGCTCGAGCTCGCCACGCGACAGCGTGCGCGGATCGACGCGGATACCGCCCTTCGCGCCGCCGTACGGCACGTTCACTGCAGCGTTCTTCACCGACATCCACGCGGACAGCGCCATTACTTCGGAGAGCGTAACGTCCTGGTGATAACGCACGCCGCCCTTGCCGGGACCACGCGAAACGTTGTGCTGGACACGATAGCCTTCGAAGTGCGCGACGGTGCCGTTATCGAGTTCGATGGGGCAGTCGACGATCAGGATACGCTTCGGACGCTTGAGCGTTTCGAGCCAGCGCGAGAGCGAGCCGAGATACGGCGCCACGCGGTCGACCTGACGAAGATAGTTGCCCCAGGGGCCGAGATCGTCGGCGTGGAGATAGGAAGGAACCGACTGCAGTTGGGATGACATGAACGCTCCGATCGAACAAGTGGTGCCATTGTCAGAAAACGCCCACGTGAAATCCAATGCCGTTTGATCATCCCGTTATGCTTTTCGTGCATAACATCCCCGAAGTCGAAAAAACGTGTCGCGCGGCTAGTGTTGAGGCCTTACAGACTGAAATAGCCTGACTGTTTGCGTGGCTGTTGTGTGTGTGCAGCTTGCGCTTCGTCAGCGCCTGCCCTGCGCAAGTTCCTCGCTGACCGCCTCCCACAGTTCGCGCACGAGCGCCTGGCGCGCATCGTCGCCCTGCGTCGCGAGCTTGTCGCGATAGAGCCGGATCTCCATGTCGAGCGTGAACTGGCCCTCCGGCACGCCGCGCGTGCCGCGGTCGAGGCGGATCAGTTCGCCCTGGGCCACGGCGTCTTCCACCGCGCTGTGCGGCAAGAAGGCGATGCCGTGACCCGCCAGCGTCATCGCCTTGAGGCCTTCCGCCATGTCCGTTTCGTACACGCGGTCCAGATAGAGCCGCGCCGGTGCGTTGGCAACGATCACCTCGGTCATGCGGCCGAGATACGCGTTCGGCGTATAGGAGAGATACGGTGCGGGCGCATCGGGCGTGCCGGGCAGCGTGTAACGCGCACGCCCCGCGCGCTGCGGCGCCGAGTACGGGCTGATCGACTCGATGCCGAGCGTCAGCGTGTCGTAGCGCGCGGGGTCGAGCGTGACGGGGTGGCTCGGGTGGTGATAGCCCATCACGAGGTCGCATCCGCCTTCCACGAGTGACAGCACGGCGTCGTGCACGTTCAGCGCGCGCAGGCGCGTGTGGATGCGGCCGAGCTTCGCCTCGATGCGCTGCAGCCAGCGTGGAAAGTACGTGAGCGAAAGCGTATGCGGCACCGCGAACTCGATCGTCGCCGCGGGCGTGGCCGTGTGGCCGCGCAACAGGGTGCGCGCCTCGTGAAACTGCGAAAGCATCGCGAGCGCCTGCTCGTAGAAGACCTGGCCCGCAGCCGTGAGGCGCGTTGGATAAACCGAACGATCGATCAGCTCGGTGCCAAGCCACGCTTCGAGCGCCTGGATGCGGCGCGAGAAAGCCGGCTGCGTCACGTGGCGCAGTTCGGCCGAGCGACTGAAACTATGCGTCTCCGCGAGCGAAACGAAGTCTTCGAGCCATTTGAGTTCCATGCGGGGCCAGCGAGCGGATGAGAAGTCCGCATTCTAGGCCCGCGAGCGCACGCCTGGGCGCCCGCAGGCGAATTTCGCGCGGCGCGCCGGCCGGGCGCCTTAGCGGGAAGCCCCGGAAAGCGCGGCTTCCAGTTCGGCGACCACGCCGCGCCAGTCGCCGAGCGTGGACTGGCGAAACACGCGCGCCGACGGATACCAGACCGAATCGGCGCGATCCTTGCCCCAGCGCCAGTCGGGCTGCGCGGCGAGCAGCACCCAAACGGGCTTGCCGAGCGCGCCGGCGAGGTGCGCGACCACGCCACGGTTGGCCAGATATTCGGCGCTGTCAGGCTTCTGCGCGAGCGCGCGATCCATCAGCGCGGCGGCTTCCTGCAGTTGGTCGTGGCCTAGCGCGATCACGCCCAGATAGCGCAGTGCGCCGGGATCTTCGGGGTGCGCCGCGAGCGCGGACTGATAGTAAGGTGGGCGTCGTCGATCCGGCCCACGCGGTGGCAAGCCAGGCCGGCTTCGACCAGGTCAGCGACCTGGCCGGTAGCGAGAATGGGAGCATCGGGAGTCATGGCGGCAGGTATTTGATTAAGCGCAAACTTTTGACGTGAGGGCACTCTATATCCGTCTCAAAACGTGCCATCTCGTTAACAGGCCGATACGACTGAATCCCTCGGGGTGCGTCCCAGGCCGGCGCTTTGCCGTTGCTGACAGCGTCGGCCTCGGCCACTGTCGGCAAGGTGATAAAATCTCGGGTTCCCGCGGTCTCGAATCCGACTGCAACCGACTGCCAACTGAGCGTAACGCGCCACGTTACGTCCCCATCATGTCCGACACTCGTCCCGATACCCTCTTCGCGCTCAACGCGCTCTCCCCGCTCGACGGCCGCTACGCCTCGAAAACCGAAGCGCTGCGCGACTGGCTCTCGGAAGCCGCGTTCATGCGCAACCGCGTGACCGTGGAAATCCACTGGCTGATCGCGCTCTCGCAGGCCGGTTTCGCGGAAGTGCCGCGCTTTTCGGCAGCCTCGGAGCAATTCCTGCTCAAGCTCGCCGAAAACTTCACGGCGCACGACGCCGCGCGCATCAAGGACATCGAGCGCGTGACGAACCACGACGTGAAGGCCGTTGAGTACTGGCTCAAGGAGTCGGTGAAGGGTCAGCCGGAACTGGAGCGCGCAAGCGAATTCATCCACTTCGCCTGCACCTCGGAAGACATCAACAACACGTCGCACGGCCTGATGCTCGCGGGCGCACGCGAGCACGTGATCCTGCCGGCGCTGCGCTCGGTGCATCAGCGTCTCGTCGCGCTCGCGCACACGCACGCCGAGCAGCCGATGCTCTCGCGCACGCACGGCCAGCCGGCCAGTCCCACGACGCTCGGCAAGGAAATCGCCAACGTCGCGGCGCGTCTCGCGCGTGCGATCCAGCGCATCGAGAAGGTCGAACTGCTCGGCAAGATGAATGGCGCGGTCGGCAACTTCAACGCGCATCTCTCGGCGTATCCGGAATTCGACTGGGAAGCCTTCTCGAAGGAAGTCGTCGAGCAGCGCCTGAAGCTCACGTTCAACCCGTACACGATCCAGATCGAGCCGCACGACTACATGGCGGAACTGTTCGACGCCGTCGCGCGCGCGAACACGATCCTGCTCGACCTCGACCGCGACGTCTGGGGCTATATCTCGCTCGGCTACTTCAAGCAGAAGACGAAGGCCGGCGAAATCGGCTCGTCGACCATGCCGCACAAGGTCAACCCGATCGACTTCGAAAACTCGGAAGGCAACCTCGGCCTCGCGAACGCCACGCTGCGCCACCTCGCCGACAAGCTGCCCGTCTCGCGCTGGCAGCGCGACCTCACCGACTCGACGGTGCTGCGCAACATCGGCGTCGCACTCGGCTATTCGCTGCTCGCGTACGACGCGCTGATCCGCGGTCTGGACAAGCTCGAAGTGAACCCGCAGCGCCTGAACGACGACCTCGACGCCACGTGGGAAGTGCTGGCCGAGCCGGTGCAGACGGTCATGCGCCGCTACGGCATCGAGAACCCATACGAGCAGTTGAAGGAACTCACGCGCGGCAAGGGCATTACGCGCGAAGCGCTGCAGACGTTCGTGAACGGTCTGGCGATTCCTGAGGACGCGAAGAAGCGTCTGCTGGAGATGACGCCTGCGTCGTACGTCGGCAAGGCGGCGGAACTGGCGAAGCGCATTTCGTAATCGCGACATCGCAAGGCCATAAAAAAAGCGCTCGATCGAATCGAGCGCTTTTTCGTTTACCGCCGCACGATCGCATGATCGTGCATAGCCGCGAGATCAGGATGCCTGATTGCCGCGCGTTTGCATCTGCTTCATCACCTCGTCGACGATCTGCTCGGGCGTGAGCTCGATGCTGACCTCGATCGCCTCGTCCGCGCCCGGCTCTTCGAGCGTGTCGAGCTGGCTTTGCAGCAGCGACGGGTCGAAGAAGTGTCCGGTACGCGAAGCGAGGCGCTCGTGCAGCACTTCGAACGAGCCCTTCAGGTAGACGAAGCACACGTCATGGTCGTTGCCGCGCAGGACGTCGCGATACGAGCGCTTGAGCGACGAGCAGGTGAACACGGCCGTTTCGTGGGCGCGCTGCTTCTCCTCGATCGCCGCGCGAATCGTACGCAGCCACGGCCAGCGGTCGTCGTCGGTGAGGGGAATGCCGTCGTGCATCTTCTTCTTGTTGGCTTCGCTGTGGAAGGCGTCGCCGTCGGTGAAGGTGCACTTGAGGCGCTCGGCGAGCAATTCGCCGATGCGTGTCTTGCCTGCGCCCGACACGCCCATCGCTATCAAAATCATTTACTGCTCCTGTCGAACGGAGTGAGCGCTTTAGCGCTGACTCCGGTCCCATGCAACATAGTTGCGCGTTACACCACCGCTGCGAGGGCGAAGGTAAGCCCGAGGCCCAGCAGCGAAATAATGGTCTCCAGTAGTGACCATGTCTTGAACGTCTGCACGACGCTCATGCCGAAATACTCCTTGATCAGCCAGAACCCGCCGTCGTTGACGTGCGAGAAGATCAGCGAGCCCGAGCCCGTGGCGAGCACGAGCAGCTCCGGCTTCACGGTCATGGCGCTGGCCGACGCGATCGGCGCGACGATGCCGCAGGCCGTGGTCATGGCGACCGTGGCCGAGCCCGTGGCGAGACGGATCAGCGCGGCGACGAGCCAGCCGAGCAGCAGCGGCGACAGATGTTCGTTCTGCGCCAGCTCGACGATCTGCTTCGACACGCCGCTGTCCATCAGCACGCGGCCAAAGCCGCCGCCCGCGCCCACGATCAGCGTGATGCCCGCGATCGGCGCGAGACAGTCGCCGCAGAACTTCTGGATCTGCTCGCGCGTGAAGCCGCGTTGCGCGCCGAAGGTCCAGAAGCTTACCAGCACGGCGATCAGCAGCGCGACGTCCGAGGTGCCGATAAAGTGCAACAAGTTGTTCGGCAACGTTTTCGGCTCGAACACGAGATCGGCCCAGCTGCCGATCAGCATGAGGATCACGGGCAGCAGGATCGTGAAGAGCGTGACGCCGAAGCCCGGCAGCTCGCTATCGGGCTTGGGGTCGGCCTTGCTCACGAACTGCTCGGAAAGCGGATTGCTCTCGGGCAGCTTGATGTAGCGGTGAATGAAGAGCGCGAAAAGCGGCCCGGCGATGATCGCAGTGGGCACGCCCACCATCAGGCCGTAAGCGATGGTCTTGCCGATGTCGGCGTGATACGCCTGCACGGCGAGAAGTGCGGCCGGGTGCGGTGGAATCAGCCCGTGCACGACCGAAAGGCCCGCCACCATCGGCAGGCCGATCAGCAGCAGCGACTTGCCCGTGCGCTTGGCGACGTTGAACGCAATCGGAATGAGCAGCACGAAGCCGACTTCGAAGAACACAGGCAGGCCGACGATGATCGCAACGACCATCATGGCCCAGTGAATGTTCTTCTCGCCGAACCAGCGAATGAGCGTCGTGGCAACGCGCTCGGCGCCGCCCGACTCCGCCATCATCTTGCCGAGCATCGTGCCAAGGCCCACCACGATGGCGATGTGGCCGAGCGTGTTGCCGTTGCCGGTTTCGAACGACTTGACGATCTGATCCATCGGCATGCCGACGGCGAGGCCGAGCAGCAGCGAAACGATGATCAGGACGAGAAACGGATAAACCTTGAAGCGCGTGATCAGCAGGATCAGCGCGGCGATCGCGACGAGCGCGTAAATCAGCAGCATGCTGCCGTGGGCCACTCCCATGAGGCTCCTCTCCAGGTAGTTGTTCGAAGTCCTTTTGCCCTGTGCGGCGACGGATGAGCGCCGCAGCGGCGCGCGCGGGACAAAAGCCGGCCGTCGCCGGGCCGGGGATTGTAGAGCTTATAACGACTTTTGGTGCAGCGTGCTTGAAAGACACGCGAGCCGCGCAAAGCGCGCGCCTGAAAGGCGCCGTTTGCGCGGCTCGTTGCACGCCTCTCGTACCCAAGGGGCGCGGCATTCCGGTCTTCGTTGCGCCGCAGCATGCGGCGCGCGTCAGCGCATCAAAGAGACGCGTTCTTTTAGCGCACCGGACGCGACAGCTCGCTCGCGGCGTGCGCAAGGCGCGTGACTTCGTCCCAGTTCTGCGCGGCGATGGCGGCCTTCGGCGTGAGCCACGAACCGCCCACGCAGACCACGTTGGGCAACGCGAGGAAGGTCGGCGCGGATTCGGCGCTGATACCGCCCGTCGGGCAGAACTTCAGCGTCGGGAACGGGCCGTGGAAGGCCTGCAGCATGTTCAGGCCACCGGCCGGAACCGCCGGGAAGAACTTGACGATCTCGTAGCCCAGTTCCATCGCGACGATGATGTCGGTCGGCGTCATCACGCCCGGCAGCAGCGGCAGGCCCGCGTCGAGCGAAGCCTGATGGATCTCGCGCGTGAGGCCCGGCGAAACGCCGAACTGTGCGCCGGCCTGCTTCGCGAGCGCGCAGTGCTCAGGCTTCGTGATCGTACCCACGCCCACGACGATGTCCGGCGCGATCTTCGCGGCGCGCTCGATCGCTTCGAGGCCGGCCTTCGTGCGCAGCGTGATTTCGAGCACCTTCACGCCGCCCGCATGGAGCGCGCGGGAAACGTGCTCGCCCTGCTCCGGCGTATCGAACGCGAGCACCGGGATGACGGGACCGAGGCGAACGATGTCGGCGACTGTGCGATTTGCCATGTTCAGGCTCCTTGATGATGAATTGAGTTCGCGGCGTGGGCCGGCGCATGCGCAGTTGCAACAGCCGGTGCGGGCGCGGCCTGCTCGCCCACGAGCGGACCGAACACCGTGGCGCCCAGCTCCGCCGGCGCGGCGGTGGCGCGGAACACGCCGAACAGCTCGCGGCCAAAGCCCACTTCATTGAGTTCCTGATGCGCGGGCTGCGCGACCGGACGGGCGTCCCACTCGGCAGCATCGACTTCGATGTCGAGCACGCCCTCCACCGCGTCGATCACGATCGTATCGCGGTCGCGCACCTTGCCGATCGGGCCGTGCAGCAGCGTTTCCGGCGAAACGTGGATGACTGCGGGCACCTTGCCCGACGCGCCCGACATGCGTCCGTCAGTCACGAGCGCCACGTGAAAGCCCTTGTCCTGCAGCACGCCGAGCAACGGCGTGAGGCGGTGCAGCTCCGGCATGCCATTCGCGCGCGCGCCCTGGAAGCGCACGACGGCCACGAAATCGCGCTCGAGTTCACCGCGGTCGAACGCTTCCTGCACGGCTTCCTGCGAATCGAACACGATGGCGGGCGCACGCACCTTGCGGCGCTCCGGCGCGACCGCGGAAACCTTGATGACGCCGCGGCCCAGACGCCCCTGCATCAGGCGCAGGCCGCCGTCCGGCTGGAACGGCGTCGGCAGCGGACGCAGCACGGTCTCGTCGGCGCTCTTCTCGACCGCCGGCACCCAGATGAGCTTGCCGTCGATGAGCTTCGGCTCCTCGGTGTAGTGACGCAGCCCACGACCCGCGACGGTATTCACGTCTTCGTGCAGCAACCCGCCGTCGAGCAGTTCGCGCACGAGGAAGGCGATGCCGCCCGCCGCGTGGAAATGGTTCACGTCGGCCTTGCCGTTCGGATAGACGCGCGCGAGCAGCGGCACGGCGTCCGA
Organism: Paraburkholderia nodosa; assembly: GCF_001718195.1. Lineage (GTDB taxonomy): Bacteria > Pseudomonadota > Gammaproteobacteria > Burkholderiales > Burkholderiaceae > Paraburkholderia > Paraburkholderia nodosa_A. Next base: position 18,915 of record NZ_MCNV01000030.1, on the reverse strand, counting down.
CAGCACGTCGAAGTCGTTCCAGTCGATGATGATGCCCGCCGCCCGCGCCATCGCCACGAGGTGCAGCGTGTGGTTGGTCGAGCCGCCCGTCGCCATCAGCGCGACGATGCCGTTGATCACGGCCTTCTCGTCGACCACGTGGCCGATCGGCGTGTAGTGGCCGCGCTCGACGGTGAGCTCGAGCACGCGGCGCGCCGCCGCAGCGGTGAGTTCGTCGCGCAACGGCGTATGCGGATGGATGAAGGCCGAACCCGGCAGATGCAGGCCCATGATCTCCATGAGCATCTGGTTGCTGTTGGCCGTGCCGTAGAACGTGCAGGTGCCGTGGCCGTGATACGCGGCGGCCTCCGATTCGAGCAGCGCCGCGCGGTCGCACTGGCCCGTGGCGAACTGCTGGCGCACCTTGGCCTTGTCGTCGTTCGTGATGCCGCTCGTCATCGGGCCGGCGGGCACGAAAATGGTCGGCAGGTGGCCGAATTGCAGCGCGCCGATCAGGAGGCCCGGGACGATCTTGTCGCACACGCCCAGGCACAGCGCCGCATCGAACATGTTGTGCGTGAGCGCGACGGCCGTGCTCATCGCGATCACTTCACGCGAAAAGAGCGACAGCTCCATGCCGGCGTTGCCTTGCGTGACGCCATCGCACATCGCCGGCACGCCGCCCGCGAACTGCGCGACGCCGCCGCCTTCGCGGGCCGCCTTCTTGATGATGTCGGGGAAATCCTTGTAAGGCGCGTGAGCCGAGAGCATCTCGTTGTATGCCGAGACGATGCCGATATTGGGCTCGCGAATCGACTTGATCGAGATCTTGTCGCGCCCCTCGAGGCCGGCGAAACCGTGGGCAAGATTCGCGCATGAGAGCGCGCCGCGCGCCGGGAACCGGTCCTGAGCCGCCGCGATGCGCGCCAGATAGGCCTCGCGCGTGGGCTTGCTGCGCTCGATCACGCGCTGCGTGACCTTCATCAATTGAGAATGCAGGGAAACCATCGAATCTCCTTCCTTCTTGTCACGGCGGGGACGCTCGGGGCCAGATCTGGTGCGCCCTTGGGCGCACCAGACAGCGATGGCGCGATGTTAGTAGAAAAACTACACGACGACAATCCCGGTAAGACCCTGGGAGTGCGACGGTAAACGACCGCCTAGTCTCATTATTTACAGGCCTTGCGCGTTGATGCGCGCAGGAACTGAAAAGGAGCAAACGTCGATCCTGTAGTTTTTGTACATAACGTCCGATCCGTTATAGTCCACGGATCTTTCAGCATAGTGCGAGTTTCCTGATGCTGCTGTCCCAGGTGAAAGCCATGCGCGAGCAATTGCGCCCTTCGGAGCGCAAGCTCGCCGATTACGTGATTCAGGCGCCTCGCGAGGTGCTCGATCTGTCGATGACCGAGGTTGCCGAGCGCGCAGGCGTGAGCCAGCCGACCATCGCGCGGTTTTGCCATGCGTTGGGATTTTCCGGATTCCGGGAGTTCAAGATTCGCCTCGCGCAGGCCGTTGCCGCGGATCTGCCCTCAGAACATCCGGCCGTCTACCGCGACGTGAGCCCGGACGAGCCGGTACCGGGCGTCGCGGCCAAGGTGCTCGACCGCACCATTGGCGCGCTCCTGCAGGTGCGCAACAATCTCTCGACGGACTCGCTCGCCGCGGCGATTGGCCTGCTCGCGCACGCGGCGCGTATCGAGTTCTATGGTGCGGGTGGCTCGGGCATCGCTGCACAGGACATGCAGCACAAGTTCTTTCGCCTCGGCATGCCTAGCGTCGCGTATTCGGACCCACAAACGTTTCTTATGTCGGCGGCGCTGCTCGGCCCCGGCGATGTCGTGGTGGCGATCTCGAACACGGGGCGCACGCGCGACATCGTGGATGCCGCGCGCACGGCGCTCGATCGCGGCGCAAAGGTAATCGCCATCACGCATGGCACGTCGCCGCTCGCGCGCCTGGCGAGCGTCGGCCTGCACGCGAATGTCGACGAAGACACCGACGTCTTCTCCCCGATGACGTCGCGGACGTCGCATCTCGCGATCGGCGACATACTCGCGGTGGGGGTCGCGCTGCAGCGCGGTCCGGAGTTGGCAGAGAAACTCGCAGATGCCAAGGAGATCATCGCGCGAAGAAGGCTGGACCCGAATGGCTAATGGCGGACCAGAAGGCGCCCAACAAAACAAGCGGACTCCCGAGGGAGTCCGCTCTGCATTTCGGCCCAGACCGCAACCGATTAAGCCTCAGACGCTTACCACTGGTACGACATACCGCGGCCGACCGTGGCACCGCCTGCCGATGCATAACCGCCGCCCACTTTCACCTTGAGGTTCTGTGTGATGCGCGCCGATGCGCCGAGCGCCACTGCTTGATAGCCCTGGAAGTTGGCTGTGCCGATACCCACCGCGACGGTCTTGCCCTGATCGACTTCCGGCATCATTGTCAGCGCGGTTGCCGCCGCGATAGCGCCGTAGGCGTTGCGCGCCACCGAGTTGACGTTGCTCTGGAGCCCATTCAAGCCGCTCTGCAGCTGCCCCATGTTCACCGCATCGGTAGCGTTGACGCCATTCGCGACATGGGCGATCCGTCGCTCGTTGCCTTGCGAGCCCACGGACACGGTGTCGTCCTCGTCCGCGATCGAATTTGCACCGCGCGCTACCGAGTTGTTGCCCGTGGCCTTCGCCGAGTCGCCAATCGCCGTCGCGTTCGGACCCGAGGCAATCGCACCGCCGCCTGCCGCGATCGAGCTGGCGCCCGTGGCCGAAGCCGCGCCGCTCGTCGTAGTGGTCGACAGATACTCAGTGCCGTTGACGCTGATGTTCTGAATCTGCTGATTCAGGTTCGAGACCACGACGTTCGTGGCGTACAACTGCGAGCCCGTGACGGCGTCCGTGCTCGACGCCGAGAGTTCAGCGTCCTGCAGGTTGGGCAGCTTGACCGGCGTCGTCGATTCCGTGCCGCCCAGCGTGACCGAGCTGTGCTTCGACGTGTCGTACATCACTGCATCGGCCAGCTGGCCATTGATGTTCGTGACGTCACCTTGCAGGTTCGTGATGTCGGTCGTGTTCTGTGTCACGCGGCCATCGAGGTTCGTAATCGCCCCACCTACGCTGTTGTAGGTGTCTCCACCCACGTTATACGTCGGGTTCGAGATCGAGCCATCGCTGTTCACCGTCGAGCCGCCGCCGAACGAATCCGCCGTCGAGCTGGCCAGGTTGTACAACTGGGAGCCGTTCACCGCGTCGAAGCTCGTCGCCGAGACTGCGCCCGCCGCCACGTTGTGCAAGGCCACCGGCGTGGTCGCATCCGTGCCGCCCAGCGTCACCGAGTCGTGCGTCGCCCTTCTATAAAGAAAATCATCTGGCCCATTAAAGCCAACGATCTGCGTCGAACACGCCATGGCTCGATAATTCCGACAACTGAGGGATTCCCTACAGATTTATCGGACCAATACGCGATTACAGGAGCAACTTTACGAATTCGAAGTCACAGGGAGAATAAGAGAACTCTTAAAGCAAAAAGGTCGATGAAAAAGGGCCGAGGCACACAATCAGCAAAGGCAATAGCAATAGTTCGCAGGAGTCAGCAATGTTCTCAAAGGTCGAGATAAGAACCGCAGAGGCAGCAGGAAATTTCCATTTATTTTCACCAATTAGACGGAATCGCATTACAGAAAAACAGCCTTGTCTTTATACGAGAAAAATCTCCTACGCCTTTTAAGAAATCCTACAATTCAATCCCAATTGCATCCGCAATTGTCAGGTATTTTTCAATAAATATTAAACTTCAGGCTATCCGCCGAGATTTATCGGATATCGGGGGCGCACGTGCTGAGCGACGCGGGTTTGCAGGTGCTCGACAATATCGCCGTGGCGAGCGGCATCTACGGTTACACACCTGCGGCAGGCCTGGAGGCGATCGAGTATCGCTTCACTGACGTGCTCGTGAAGCAGGCGTGCAGCTGGCGTGTCGTAGCGGCCCGCATGCGCCGCGAGACAGCGGGCGCTATCTGACGGCGCCCGCGCGCGGGAAAAAGCTGAATTACGCGCCGCGGTGGCGGCGTGAGTGCGTCAGTGATTCAGAACGGCTTGATGACAGCCAGCGCCACCGCAGCCAGCATGCCGAGCACGGGAAGCTCGTTGAACATGCGATACCACTTGTCGGAGCGGCGGTTTTCGCCGCGCTCGAAGGTCTTGAGCAAACGTCCGCAGTACGCGTGATAGACGATGAGCAGCACCACCACGCCCACTTTCGCATGGATCCAGCCCTGGCCGCGCCCAATCCCCACCACGAGCCACAGCCACAGTCCGCATAGCAGCGCGGGCACGGCGATCATCGTCATGAAGCGGTAGAGCTTGCGCGCCATGATGAGCAGGCGCTTGACGGCCGCAGGCTCGGTTTCCATCGCGAGATTCACGAAGATGCGCGGCAGGTAGAACAGGCCCGCGAACCACGAGGCGATCAGCACGATGTGAAACGTCTTGACCCAGAGCATCGACATTATTTTTTCTTCTTCGTGAGCGATTGTGCAACGAGGCGGGGCGCTACGCCGTGCGCCGCCCCGAGCGATGCGTGACTATTGACGGCCTTCGCCGTGGCCGAGCACGACGTACTTCAACGAGGTCAGCCCTTCCAGGCCGACCGGGCCGCGCGCATGCAGCTTGTCGTTCGAAATGCCGATCTCCGCACCGAGGCCGAACTCGAAGCCGTCGGCGAAGCGCGTCGAGGCGTTCACCATCACGCTCGCCGAGTCGACTTCTCGCAGAAAGCGCATGGCGCGGTCGTGGTCTTCGGTGACGATCGCGTCGGTGTGGTGCGAGCCGTAGGCGTTGATGTGCTCGATCGCGTCGTCGAGCGTGTCGACCACCTTCACCGCCAGCACCGGCGCAAGATACTCGGTACGCCAGTCCTCTTCGATCGCGTCCACGAGCGGACCTACGCCCGCGTCGGCGAGAATCGCGCGCGCCGCAGCATCCACGCGCAGTTCGACTTCCTTCTCGCGATACAGGCGGCCAAGCGGCGGCAGCACGTCGTGCGCAATGCCGCGCGCCACGAGCAGCGTCTCCATCGTGTTGCAGGTGCCGTAGCGGTGCGTCTTGGCGTTGTCGCACACGGTCAGCGCCTTCGCGAGATCGGCGCGGTCGTCCACGTACACATGGCAGATGCCGTCCAGGTGCTTGATCATCGGCACGCGCGCCTCTGCCATCAGGCGCTCGATCAGGCTCTTGCCGCCGCGCGGAACGATCACATCCACGAATTCAGTCATCGTGATGAGCTTGCCCACGGCCGCGCGGTCGGCAGTCTCGACCACTTGTACCGCATCCTGCGGCAATCCCGCCGCAGCCAGCCCTTCGCCGATCAGCTTCGCGAGCGCCGTATTGCATTCGAGCGCCTCGGAGCCGCCGCGCAGAATCGTCGCGTTGCCCGACTTCAGGCACAACGCGGCAGCGTCGATCGTCACGTTCGGCCGCGACTCGTAGATGATGCCGATCACGCCCAGAGGCACGCGCATCTGCCCCACCTGAATGCCGCTCGGGCGGAACTTGAGGTTGCTGATTTCGCCGATGGGGTCGGGCAGCGCCATCACCTGGCGCAGGCCTTCCACCATCGTCTTGAGCGCCTTGTCCGACAGCGTGAGACGGTCGATGAACGCCGCGTCGTGGCCCTTTTCCTTCGCACGTGCGAGGTCGCGTGCGTTCGCATCCTTCAACTGCTGCGCGTCGCGCTCGATGGCTTGCGCCACCGCTTCGAGCGCCGCGTTCTTCGCGGCCGTCGTGGCTCGTGCCATCGCGCGCGAAGCGTTGCGGGCGCGGCGGCCGAGGTCGGTCATGTACTGGTCGATATCCATAGTGTCTTTCGTCATGCGGCGCGTGAGGCGCAGTCAGATGAGCTGCCCAGGCGCGGTTCGATTCAAAGCGGTTCAGGCCGATTTTAAGGCCAGCCGCCAAGGTTTGCTGGACGTGGCCGGGCGGCCCGGCAGGTGCACCGGCCGCGCGGCGCGGCATGAGGCAGGCGCCGACGCGCCGGTTCAGGCAAGCGCGGAACGCTTTATCCCGGACGGCGCGACGGCCCTGCGGTGCGCGGTCGGGCCGCGGCCGCGGCGGCGGCTGCCGCGGCTGGGCCAGCTGGCTGAGCACCCGGCTGCGCGCGTGGTGGCGCTCCAGCGGCGCGCGCACCGGCAGCGGCGCGCGCCTGCGGTGCGCCTTCGCGTGGCGCGGCCACGGTCATGGCGAGTTCGAAAAGGCCGTCCCAGGCATCGGGCGGCAGCGCATTGCGCCAGTCCGCGCGCGATTGACCCGAAAGCCCCTTGACCTGGCGGTCGAGGCGCGCCGCGAGCGCGAGACCGCGCTCCAGCGTCGCTTCGCTCAAGCGCGACAGCGCCGGCCCGATGAGCCGCTCGCGCGGCCCCCACACGCGGTTCTCGCGCAGCAGCATGGCGAGCGGCTTGCCCGCCGCCACGCCGCGCTTGATGCGCAACAGCGTGCGGATTTCCTCGACCACGGCCCACAGCACCAGCACCGACGCCTCGCCTTCGCCCTGCAGCCCGTCGAGCATGCGCGCGAGACGACCAACGTCGCCTGTGAGCATCGCTTCGTTGAGCTTGAATACGTCGTAGCGCGCGACGTTGAGCACGGCGTCGTGAATCTGCTCGAAGCTCAGCACGCCTTGCGGATAAAGCAGCCCAAGCTTCTGAATTTCCTGATGCGCCGCCAGCAGGTTGCCCTCCACACGCTCTGCCACGAATTGCAGCGCGCGCCGGCCGTCCTCGCCTGGCGCCACGCGCTGGCCTTGCAGCGCCAGACGCTGGCCGATCCAGTTCGGCAGTGCCGTGCGCTCGACGGGATCGATCTTCAGCGCGACGCCGCTATCAGCCAGCGCCGTGAACCATGCAGACTTCTGCGTGGCGGCGTCAAGGCGCGGCAGCGTAACGAGCATCAGCACGTCGGGATTCGAGGCAGCGGCGAGCGTCTTGAGCGCGTCCGCGCCTTCCTTGCCGGGCTTGCCCGACGGAATACGCAACTCCACCAGCTGGCGGTCGCCAAATAGCGACATCGACTGGCTCGCACCGAGGAGCGAGCTCCAGTCGAAGCCGCGCTCGACGGTGAACACCGAACGGTCGGTGAAGCCCGCCGCGCGCGCAGCCGCACGGATGCGGTCGCACGCCTCCTGGGCGAGCAGGTGTTCGTCGCCATAGACGACGTACAGGCCGGCCAGCCCTCGCGCGAGGTGCGGTTCGAGTGCGTCGGGTCGCAGTTGCATGGCGCTCGGTCGAAGGTCGCTCAGTAGATGGAAACCGCGCGCATTACAGCGGCGGCGGCGGCAGCGGTGCGCGCGGCGCGACACCCGGCACGACCTGATCGGGCGTCGGGTTGATCGTTCTGAGCACGGCAAGGCGCCGCATGAGCTGGTCGACGGCGTCGTTCTGCATGTCGGTGAACAGCAGATCGGCTTCCTGCGTCTTGGCGGTCGAGAACTGATCGCTGTACGTCATCGCGCGATTCAGCGAAATGGCGCTCGGCTGGATCAGCACGCTGCCATCCGGTCTGGTCAGCGTATAGTTCAGCGAATAGTTGACCTGATATTCCACGACTGCGCCGAGTGAATTGAGCGTGAGCGTGCTGAAGCTGCGCCCTTCGGATATGTGCAGCACGGCGTCGGCGTTGGCCACCGAGTCGACCACCACCGAATCGCTGCCGCCTTCGACCATACGCGAGAGGCGCCCGACGAGCGGCGGCGGCGCGCCGACGACCGCGAGGCGCTTGAAGGCGAAGTTCTCCTCGCCGCGCAGCTGGAAGCCGCACGCCGAGAGGGCCAGCGCGCTGCCCGCCACGAGCGGGAACAACCTGAGAAACGATCTGCGAATCACATGGACTCCCTGGGTTCGCGACAGAGTCGCCGGTGTCGGCTGAGCGGCGCCGCGCGGTGCTTCACGCGCTACGCCGCTCACATGGCCTTGGTTTGCCTCGTTAGACCACGACGTTCACGAGGCGGCCCGGCACGACGATGATCTTCTTCGGTGCACGGCCTTCCGCGAACTTGACGAACATCTCGTGCGCAAGTGCAGCCGCCTCGATCGCGTCCTTCGGTGCGTCCTTGGCCACCGTCACGGCGCCGCGCACCTTGCCGTTCACCTGCAGCACGAGTTCGATTTCGGCCTGCTCCAGCGCCTTTTCGTCGACCTTCGGCCACGGTGCATCGAGCAGCGTGCCGTATTCATCGCCGTAGCCGAGCGCCTTCCAGAGTTCGAAGGCGATGTGCGGCACGACCGGGTACAGCACGCGCAGCAGCACGCCGAACGTTTCGCGCTGCACGCCCGCACCCGCACCCTTGGCGCCGTCGATGGCATTGAGCATCTTCATCGCCGCCGATACGACGGTGTTGTACTGCAGGCGCTGGTAGTCGAAGTCGGCCTGCTTGAGCACGCTGTAGACTTCGCGGCGCAGCGCCTTTTCGACGTCCGTGAGCGCCGCCGCGTCGAACGAGGCACGCGACTGGATCGCTTCGGCGTTCGCGTGGCCAAAGGCCCACACGCGGCGCAGGAAGCGGCTTGCGCCTTCCACACCCGCGCCCGACCATTCGAGCTGCTGCTCGGGAGGCGCCGCGAACATCGTGAACAGACGCGCCGTGTCTGCGCCGTACTGGTCGATCAGCACCTGCGGGTCGACGCCGTTGTTCTTCGACTTCGACATCTTCTCCACGCCGCCCAGCACCACGGCCTGGCCGTCGCTGTTGAGCGTCGCGCCGATCGGGCGGCCCTTGTCGTCGTGCGTGACGGTCACGTCGGCCGGGTTGTACCAGGTCTTCTTGCCCGCAGCGTCTTCGCGATAGAACGTTTCGTTGAGCACCATGCCCTGCGTGAGCAGGTTCTTCGCCGGCTCGCCGAACTTCACGAGGCCGAGGTCGCGCGAGACCTTCGCCCAGAAGCGCGAGTACAAGAGGTGAAGGATCGCGTGCTCGATGCCGCCGATGTACTGGTCCATCGGCATCCAGTAGTCGGTGCGCTCGTCGACCATGTTCACGGCATCCGGCGCAGCGTAGCGGTAGAAGTACCACGACGAGTCGACGAAGGTGTCCATCGTGTCGGTTTCGCGCTTCGCGTCGGCGCCGCAGGTCGGACACTTGCAGTTCAGGAAGGCTTCCGACTTCGCGAGCGGGTTGCCCGTGCCGTCCGGCACGAGGTCTTCCGGCAGCACGACCGGCAGGTCCTTTTCGGGCACCGGCACGTCGCCGCAGCTCGGGCAGTGGATGATCGGGATCGGCGTGCCCCAGTAGCGCTGGCGCGAAATGCCCCAGTCGCGCAGGCGCCACGTGACCTGCTTGTCGCCGAGGTCGAGCGCCTTGAGGTCGGCCGCGACGGCGTCCACGGCCGCCGTGTAGGCGAGGCCATCGTATTTGCCGCTGTTCACGCAAACGGCGCGTTCCTTGTCGCCGTACCATTCCTGCCAGCCGTCGAGCGAGTAGGTCTCGCCTTCTGCGGCGATGACCTGCTTGATCGGCAGGTTGTACTTCTGCGCGAATGCGAAATCGCGCTCGTCGTGGCCCGGCACGCCCATCACGGCGCCTTCGCCATAGCTCATCAGCACGTAGTTGCCGATCCACACCGGCACCTGCTCGTGCGTGAGCGGGTGCGTCACGGTAAAGCCCGTGGGCACGCCCTTCTTTTCCATCGTCGCGACGTCGGCTTCCGCCACGCCGCCGCGCTTGCATTCGTCGATGAACGCCTGCAACTCCGGCTTGCCTTGCGCGAGACGCGTGGCAAGCGGATGCTCGGCCGCGATCGCCGCAAAGGTCACGCCCATGATCGTGTCGGCGCGCGTGGTGAACACACGCAGCAGCTTCTTCTCGCCATCCAGCTCGTACGGGAAGCCGAAGTTCACACCGAAGCTCTTGCCGATCCAGTTCTGCTGCATGATCTTCACGCGCTCGGGCCAGCCGAGGCCGTCGAGGTCGTTCAGCAGTTCGTCGGCGTACTGCGTGATGCGCAGGTAGTACATCGGGATTTCGCGCTTTTCCACCAGTGCGCCCGAGCGCCAGCCGCGCCCGTCGATCACCTGCTCGTTGGCGAGCACCGTCTGATCGACCGGGTCCCAGTTCACCGTGCCGGTCTTCTTGTAGGCGATACCCTTCTCGAGCATCTTCAGGAAGAACCACTGGTTCCACTTGTAGTAGTCGGGCTTGCAGGTGGCGATTTCACGCGACCAGTCGATGGCGAGACCCATCGACTGCATCTGGCCCTTCATGTATTCGATGTTGTCGTACGTCCACCTGGCCGGCGGCACGCTGTTGGCCATCGCGGCGTTTTCGGCGGGCATGCCGAACGCGTCCCAGCCCATCGGCATCAACGTGTTGTAGCCGTTCATGCGCAGGTAACGGTACATCACGTCGTTGATCGTGTAGTTCCGCACGTGGCCCATGTGCAGCTTGCCCGACGGATACGGCAGCATCGAGACGCAGTAGAACTTGGGCTTGTCGGTCTTCTCGGCCGTCCGGTAAGCGTCGGTGGCGCGCCATTCGCCTTGCGCGGCGGATTCGACGTCGGAGGGAACGTATTTTTCGAGCATGGTGTGGATGGTGAACGCTGGAAACGGGCCGTTTCGGTGCCGGATGCACCGGGCCGGCCGTTCACGATACCGGCAGATTGCGGCGGTTTCGCTGGGCCCGTTTTTAAAGGAAACGTTGATTATACCGTTGACTGGCGCGCGCTCAGCGGCGTGCGCAGTGGCGTCTTCAGTGAGCGCCGGCGGGCGGCTCGGTCACGAAGCCTAAGCGCGTGAGACCGGCCTGCTGCGCAGCGCCCATCACCTGGGCGATCGCGTCGTAGCGCGTCTCGCGCGCGGCGCGCAGTTGCAGCTCCGGCTGCTGCGACTCGGGCTCTTTGCCCGCTGCCGTGAAGCGCGCGCGCAGTTCGTCTAGCGTGATGGGCTGGGCGTTCCAGTAGAGCTTGCCGGCGGCGTCGATGGAGAGCGTGACGGTCTGCGCCGTTTGCTGCGCCGGCTCGGCGGCGACCTTCGGCAAATCGAGCCGGATCGCGTGTGAGAAGAGCGGCGCCGTGATGATGAAGATGACGAGCAGCACGAGCATGACGTCGATGAGCGGCGTCATGTTGATTTCCGACATCGGTGCCGTATCGCGCTTCTTTTCGAGTCCGCCGAATGCCATACGCGTTGCCTCCTACGACTCGGCGCGCGCGCCTTCGCGCATCGCGCCGTGCGCACCTTCGCGGCGCAGCGGCGCGCCTTCGGGCGCACAGGCATAGGCGTGCAGATCGTGGGCGAAGCCGTCGAGATCGTCGCAGAGCTGGCGCACGAGGCGACCCAGCACGTTGTAGGCGAGCACCGCAGGAATCGCGACGACGAGACCGAAGGCCGTCATGATGAGCGCCTCGCCCACCGGGCCAGCCACGTTCTCGATCATCGCCTGGCCGCTCGCGGCAATGCTGCCGAGCGCGTGATAGATGCCCCAGACGGTGCCGAGCAGACCGACGAACGGCGCCGTGCTGCCCACCGAGGCGAGCAGGACCTGGCCGAATTCGAGGCGCCGCTGCGACGCCTGCAGCGCGCCGCGCAGCGCCCGCAGGACGCGCTCGCCGCGATCCACGCGCGCGAGCATCACGCCGGGCGCGTCGGCTTCCTCGGCGGCGAGCGCCGCCTGAGCCAGCGGCAGAAACACGCGCTCGCGGTCGACCGGACGCATGGCGGCAACGCCGTCCGCGAGCGTGCGCGCCTGCCAGAAGCGCGCAATGGCGCGTGGCCCCTGGCGCTTCGCGCGCAGCAGGATCCAGCTCTTGATGATGAGGAAACACCAGCTCGCGACCGACATGGCGAGCAATACCCACGCAACCGCGTGGGTGACCGCGTCGCCCGTCTGCAGATAGTGAATGACTCCGGAACTCGCTGCCATCGGACCTCGCTCACTGTCGGTCCGGCGCAGGCGCCGGACCGTAGGGGAAACGCTCAGCGCAGGCCGAGCACGTCCTGCATATCGTACAGGCCATGGGCCTTGTCCTGCAGAAAGCGCGCGGCGCGCACGCTGCCCTGGGCATAGGACAGGCGGCTCGAGGACTTGTGCGTAATCTCGATGCGCTCGCCAATGCCCGCGAACAGTACCGTATGATCGCCGACGATATCGCCGCCGCGAATCGCCGAAAACCCGATCGTCGAGGGGTCGCGCTCGCCCGTGACGCCTTCGCGGCCATACACGGCGCATTCGTCGAGATTGCGGCCGAGTGCGTGCGCCACGGCCTCGCCCATCGCAAGCGCGGTGCCCGAGGGCGCGTCGACCTTGTGGCGATGGTGCGCCTCGATGATCTCGATGTCGTAGCCGGTCTCGAAAAAGCGCGCCGCATATTCGAGCAGCTTGAGCGTGACGTTCACGCCCACGCTCATGTTGGCCGCAAACACGACGCCGATCTTCTGCGCGGCCGCGCCGAGCTGCGCCTTTTGCTGGGCGTCGAAGCCGGTCGTGCCGATCACCATCTTCACGCCGTGGCGCTGCGCCGCCTCGAGGTGCACGAGGGTGCCTTCGGGGCGCGTGAAGTCGATCAGGCAGTCGCTTTGCGCGAAGACCTGCTCGATGTCGTCGGTGATGCGCACGCCGGTGTCCTTGCCGAGGAACGCGCCGGAGTCCTGGCCGACGGCGGCCGAGCCCTTGCGCACGAGCGCGCCCGAGAGCGTGACGTCGGGCGAATTCAGGACGGTTTCGATAAGCATGCGGCCCATGCGGCCCGATGCCCCCGCGATTGCGATTTTCATGAGTCTTCCTGCCATTGTGTCGCGGGCCGCGGTGCCGGGTCCTACCAGGCGCCACGCAGCGCCGCCGCCAAAAAACGCGGCGGCCGGTGGTGGTGACACCCCGGCCGCCGGATCGAGGCGTGGCGCGCCTCGCGCACGACGCCCTGCTTGTGTTACCGGCTGGGTCAGCCGGGTCAGTTGCTCGGAGCCGCAGCGGCCCCCGAGGCCGGCACCGTGGGTGGCGCGGCGAGCGACGAATCCCGTGCGGGGCCTGACGGCGCCGCATTGGTATCGCCTGTGCCTTGCGCGCCGGCGGTCGGGCCAACCGGGTTGCTCGGCGGCACGCCCTGGATTTGCGGCTGCGGCTGACGATGCAGCTGAACCTGCGATGGCATCGTGCCGACGTTCTGCGGCAGCGCCGACGACTGCGGATTGCCCGCGCGCACCGACGGCGTGAAGCCCGACGGGGTTTGCACGGCTTCCGTGGCGCGGTTCGCGGCGGCGGCCGCCTGTGCGTTGGCGTCCTGCGGCAGTGCGTTGGTCGCGGTGCCGAGTTCGGACGACGGCGTGCGCGCCGTGTCGCCAACCGTCGGGCCGGTCGCGCTCGAAGCCTGCCCGGGCGCGCCTGCTGCAGCCGCCACCGGCGCCGAAGCGCCCGAGGCCGGCGCGGCCGCGACGGCCTTCTTGCCGGTGCGGTCGCCGTCGATTTCGGCGAGCAGTTCGAGGTTCGAGGGCAGGTCTTCGCCGCCCGACCAGCTCGCTACGCGGTCGCCTTCGAACAGCACGACGAAGTCACGCTGCTGGACCACGGCGGTCGAGCCGCGCTTGAAATAGAAGATGTAGTCCCAGCGATTCGCATGGAACATGTCGGTGAGGAGCGGCGTGCCGAGCAGCTGCTTGACCTCGGCGCGCGACATGCCCACCTTCATCTGCGCCGCGGCTTCCGCCGAGACGAAATTGCCTTGCACGATGGTAATGCGGTAAGGCGTAATGCTCTGGGCGACGCGCTGCGTCACGCTGTCGTATGTTTTACAGCCGGCGAGCGCCGCGAACGCGGCCGCAGCCAGCAGGGTGCACGCCAGGCGGCCGCCGTGCATGCGCCGGCCGATCGTTGTGAATTCTGGAATCATTTCCCTCACCGTGCGGGCTTTTCGCGAAGCCGCGCGTATTCTGTAGAAGATCGTTCGAAGTTCTGGCGAAAATGCCCGGAACGGCAAAAACGCATTAACATAACAACCTAGCATTGTACTCCAGGGACTTATCGTCATGACCAATCCAACCGATCTCAAGAACATCGGCCTCAAGGCGACGCTGCCTCGCCTCAAGATCCTGGAGATTTTTCAGCACAGCCCCGTGCGCCATCTGACCGCCGAAGACGTCTACCGGAACCTGCTGAACGAGGAGCTCGATATCGGCCTCGCCACGGTCTACCGGGTCCTCACCCAGTTCGAGCAGGCCGGGTTGCTCACGCGCAGCAACTTCGAATCGGGCAAGGCGGTGTTCGAGCTGAACGAGGGTAGTCACCACGACCACCTCGTGTGCCTCGACTGCGGCATCGTTGAAGAATTCTTCGACCCCGAAATCGAAAAGCGCCAGCAAATGATCGCCACGGAGCGCGGCTTCAAGCTCCAGGAGCACGCCCTCGCGCTCTACGGCGCATGCACGAAGGAAAACTGCCCGCACCGCAAGCACTGACCGCCGCTTGCGGCTTGCAGGCTGCAGAAAAGGAAACGCCACGGCAGATCTGCCGTGGCGTTTTCGTTTGGGGAGCCGGTATTGGCGAAAAACGGGCCGGCCCTCAGGCGGGCACGAGTGCCGTGTCGGCTTGCGCGAGCCGCCAGGGCCGCGCGAGCGCGATCTCGTCGCAGTTCGGCTGCGTGCCGCCGCGATCGATCACGACGAAGTCACTTACGCGCCCGAACGCGAGCAACGGGTGATGCCAGACGCCTTTGGCGTAGTTGACGCCCTGCCCGCGCCCGGCCCAGAACGCCCGCAAGCCGGCCGGATCGAACTCGCCCGCGGGCGCGACCACCACCGCGTAGTCCGCTTCGCCGAGCGGCACGAACGCCTGGCTGCCTAGCGGATGTCGCTCCATCATCGCAATCTCGACGGGCCACGTACGCGGCTGGGCGCGAAACACGCTGACGATGGGCTGGCCGCCCGCCTCGTTCACGTCGATGGCGGCGAGATCGTGAAAGCGCTCGGTCGTGCCGCCGTTGATCGGAAAATGACGCGCGCCTTCGAGTTCGATGACGTCGCCGAACGGCGCGAACGCCTGGCGCGTCAAGGGTTCCATGTGCAGGATCTGCATCGCGGCTCCTCGCTTAAGCCAGTTCGCCCCACAGGCGCAGGCGCGAGACGCCGCCGTCCGGGAAGATGTTGAAACGCACGTGCGTGACCGGGCCGAGCGCCGCGATCCTGCTCTCGAACACGTGCTGCTTGTCCATTTCGAGCTTCTGCTCGGCGAGCAGTTCCGGCCAGAACATCGCCTGGGTGACGAGCGAGTCGTCGGTACCGCCCGTCACGGTCGCCGCCTGCAGCGAGCAGCGGTCCGGGTAGTTGCCCTTGAAGTGCGCCGTGTCCACTTCGACCTTGCGGATGATGCCGGGCCGCGCGAGCGCCACGATCGCCCAGTCGTTGCCCGGCTCCCGGCGGCGGCGCGTTTCCCAGCCGTCGCCCATGTTCACGCCGCGGCCGGGCATCAGGATCGTGGAAGCGAGCCCGAAGTGCTGGTTGTTGGCCGCGACCAGATAAGCGCCGTTTTCGATCGCCGCGAGATCGATGAGGCTGCCGCGCTCCACCGTGTTCCAGTCGCGCCGGGGCTGACCGTACACGCGCAGACGCGCGAGGCCGCCGTCGGGATAGAGATTCACGCGCAAATGCGTGAACGCGCGCGTATCGCTCACTTCGACGTAGTGGTGCTGGTTGCCCTGCAAGGTCGTCGCGGGGACGATGGTCTGCCAGTCGGTGTTGTCACTGGGGGTATCGTCGTCGCCCAACTGCGCGTAGCACGCCTCGATCGAAGCCGCCGGCGGGAAGTTGCCCGTGAAGTGGCTCGTGTCGAGATCGAGGCCGTAAATCACGCCCGGGCGCGCGAGGCGCACGATGCAGAAGTCGTGGCCCGTCGTGCGCTTGCGGCGCGTTTCCCAGCCGTCCATCCACTTGCCGTGGTCGTCGTACTTGCCGGGGATGAAGACCGCCGGCTGCGGATCGAGCATGCGCTCCTTCGGCGCGAAGAACTCGTCGCTCGCGTGGAGCGCGCGGGCGCCCAGACGCGGATCGGCGAGGTTCATGTAGCGGCGCGTGAAGGCGGGAGCATTGGGGTCGAGAGTCGGAATGGCCATGATGGTGTCGTTCGCGTGGGTTGTTCAGTTGATCGAAGGAAAACGAATGCCGAGTGCTGGGTCAGGCGTGCGCGTGCTTGCCGCCGAGCGCACCGTTTTCGCCATGCGCCGTGTCTGCGTCGCTGTCGCCCGCCGGCACGTAGAGAAAGCCTTCGTCGAGGTTCAGCACACGCCTGGCGCGCGCCTTGTCGATGTCGTGCTCCCACACTGCGACCACCACCGTCGCGACGCAGTTGCCGATCAGGTTGGTGAGCGCGCGAGCGATGCCGACGAACCAGTCCACCGGCAGGATCAGCACGAGGCCGAGCACGGGAATCGCGGGAATGGCGGAGAGCGTGGCGGCGAGAATCACGATCGCCGAGCCGGGAATGCCGTGCGCGCCCTTCGAAGTGATGAGCGACACCAGCACGACCACGATGAGGTCGTGCATCGACAGCGGCGTGTTGGTTGCCTGCGCGATGAAGATCACGGCGAGCGTGAGGTAGATCGAAAAGCCGTCGAGATTGAACGAGTAGCCCGTCGGGATCACGAGGCCCACCGTCGAATCCTTCACGCCCATCCATTCGAGCTTGCGCATGATCTGCGGCAGCACGGCGTCGGACGAAGCGGTGCCGAGCACGATCGAGAGTTCTTCGCGCAGGTAGCGGATCAGCTTGAACACGTTGAAGCCCGCCAGCCGCATGACAATGCCGAGCACGACCGCAACGAACACGACGCAGCTCGCGTAGAACACGATCACGAGCAGCCCAAGCTGCTTGAGCGAAGCGACGCCGTAGGTGCCGGTCGTGAACGCGATCGCGCCGAGCACACCGAGCGGCGCGAGCTTGATGATGAAGCCCATCACGCGAAAGAAAACCTGGGAGAGTTCGTCGATGAGGCTGTTCACACGCTGCGCCTTCGGGCCGAGCAGCGAGAGCGCGCTGCCGAACAACACCGAGAATACGAGGATTTGCAGGATGTCGCCCTTCGCGAAGGCGTCGAAGGCGGTGTCGGGAATGATCTTCAGCAGGAAGCCCGCGGTGTCCTTCAGGCTCCTGGCGTGCTCCGTGTAGGTCGCAAGCGAGGCCGCATCGAGCGAGTGCAGATCGACGTTCATGCCCGCGCCCGGACGCGTGACATACGCGAGCACGGCGCCGATCACGAGTGCGACGGTGGTCATCGCCTCGAAGTACACCACCGACTTCAGGCCGACGCGGCCCACCTTCTTCAGGTCGCCCGCGTGCGCCATGCCGCTTACGACCACGCAGAACACGATCGGCCCGATCACCATCTTGATGAGCTTGAGAAAGCCGTCGCCGAACGGGCGCAGCGATTGAGCGAAATGCGGAAACACCGCGCCTACGACGATGCCTAGTACGAGGGCGATCACTACGCGGCCAAACAGCGAATTGAAGAACTTCGTCACGACTGTCTCCTACTGAGCAGGGGTGGAGCAACTGTTCTGACTGGTCTGACCAGCACTGTTATGGCGGATAGTAGGAAGCCGATATACCGGAGTCAAGGTTGGCAAGTGCGGTGTTTACCCTTGCGCGGTCTGACCAGTTTGCGGGCCGGAGCGCCACGCCTTGTCCCACGGCGCACGGGCGTTGACGCGATGCACCATGCGGGTGCTCGTGACGGGACTACAATACCGGTCAGACCACGCGAAAGCTGCCCGCGCCATCCGATGAAGAACGTTCCGCACACCGTCACCGACGCCGCCATCGCCACGATCCGCGAACGGATCGAGGGCGGCCTGTATCCGGTCGGCAGCCTGCTGCCCGCGCAGCGGCAGCTTTCCGAGGAGCTGGCGATCAGCCGCGCGTCGTTGCGCGAAGCGCTCTCGACGCTCGAAGCGCTCGGCATGCTGTCGATCCGCGCGGGCAAGGGTGTGTATGTGACGAGCGCGCAGGCCACCAACGCTCACCCGTGGCGTTTCGCCGATCAGTCGTCGCTGCCCGACACCTACCAGATGCGCTACGCGCTCGAAGGCTTCGCCGCGCGCATGGCGGCGCTCGCCATCGGCGATGCCGACGTGGCGTGGCTCGAAGCGAACACCGAGGCGCTGCACAGCGCCCTCGCCTGCGACGAACTCGACGAAGCCGCGCAGCTCGACTTCGAGTTCCACATGCGTATCGTGAATCTCGCGGGCAATGCGGCGATCGAATCGATCCTGCGCAGCAGCGCCGACATCATGAAAGAGAGCCAGCGCATGCCGTTCTACCGGCGCGAGCGCGTGCTCTCCACGCATCGCGAGCACGGCCTGATCGTGGTGGCGCTGAAGGCGCGCGACTCGGCGGCGGCCGGCGAGGCGATCGAGGCGCACATCGCCAATGCGGCACAGCGCGCGGGCGTGTACTTCCCCACGCCGCCCGCGTTCGCTGCCGCCTCCCAGAGCGCGATCGAAAAATAAGGACAAAAAAAATCTATGGTCACCCCCGTTTTTGCAACCTTGATCGTTGACGTTGTGGTTGGCTTGCCTAAATCTATCCGGCGTCGTTGTGGGGATCACTCCCCGCGCCACGATGAGAGTCGCGCCTGATGGTCCTTAAAACCGCCGCGGCTTCGAGAGCCGATTTTTTTAACAGGTTGTCCGTCAGGCCGGTATGCCGTTCACGTCATCAAAGTTCAGCGGTCGCAAAACCAGGTGGGGGACTGCGGTAAAGCGTGGTTGGGGATCGGGCGCTCAGGCCGGCGCGTTGAGGCCCGGTCGCGCATCGAACGTGCCGTGGCGAGTCGCCAGTGCCCAGGCGGTGCGCGCCAGCTTGTTCGCCAGCGCGCAGGCCACGACGTTCGAGTGTCGGCGCGTGAGCATGGCGCGCACCCACTCGGCGAGCCGGCCACTCTGCCGATGGAGCTGCTGCATGTAGACGCGGGCGCAC
>NZ_MCNV01000029.1 GCF_001718195.1 Paraburkholderia nodosa | reverse complement strand
GGTCGGAATCACCGCGTCGCATGCGCACAAGGATGTGACGATACTCAAACAACTCGAACCTCCTGTTGGCCATAGGCGCTCCGTTCAAATGAACGGAGCGTACCGACTTGGAAAGTTCGAATTGCGCTTGTGCCCGCTACCGCTGGCTTCTGCACGCCGCCCGCAGGGTGGCTCCTTTGCGCCGCCCATGCAGTGGCTCGATTACGCCGCCCCTGGACTGGCTCTATTGCGCCGCCCATCAGGTGGCCCGATTACGCCGCCCCCGAATTGGCTCTATAACTCCGCCCGCTGACACTCGCCGACCCGGCTTCTTGTGCTCGCCGTCGCGTATTCGGTCGCGAATCCGCTGTTACATCACCTCTGGTTTGCGTTGACCGGTGCGACGGGGCATTTCTCCGAAAGCCTGTTCAGCATGTTTGTGGGCGACCTCGCCGGCACGCTAATCATGCTGTATGCGATGAAGGGATTGCTGGCTTTGCTCCCGAAACGGCCAGGCGATTCCCGCCTCACGAACGGGATGTTCAGCATTCACGTTGCACTAACGAATGCATATAACAATCAGGCTCCACGCTAGCGTGACGAAGGGGTTGCGATGAGGCGCAATCGCAGCCCGTCTCGTGGCGCTATGTACGATTGTCGCCATCGTGCGTCTCGACGTTGTGTTGCACCCAGGCTGCAGTGTCGCGATTCGCGACGACCGCTAGGCGCACTCAATGCTGGGCGGCCTGCCCCGACTCACGCCCTCAATCCCGCAAGTGTGAGAGCCTTCAACGGCCCTGTTCGAGCCCGGACGGGCCGTGCGCCCCATATCTGCCGTCAAGCCAGGCGGTTGTTGTAGGCGAGATCAAGGGCTAGCCGGATCCTGAACATGCCGTCGGTCATGCGTGAGGACTGGCTGGGATGCCTGGGCAGCAGGGCAAGCGTGCCCTTCACGATATAGACGAGAATCAGCGCGCCCAGCAGATCGCCCACAAACATCGTGAAGAAACTCTGCAGGATGTCCTGCGTACTGCCCGTCATTGCGAACCAGAGATGATGCAGCGTCGAGTTCGTGAGTGCGACAGCAAGCGCGAGCACTATAAGGCGCCTTGGCGTGAGATTCGTCAGCGACGCCTTCAGGCCATAGCGTTCCAGGGCGAGGCGATGGACCGCGTACGGGCCGGCCGAACTGAAGATCGCGCCCGCGATTGCCCGCACGGGGTCGTTCGGGAAGTAATGAAAGAAATCGACCAGCAAGGCGGAGACCAGCAGCCCGATCGCACCGTCCGAGCCCAGCAACAGCGTACTCAAAAGCCGGATGCCAGTCGGAAGATAGTTCCACTTCCACCCAACGCGGAAACGCGGCATGCAGGAAGATCAGTTCATCGACCTCATCGACCCAGAGCGTCAGCACATAGACAAACACAGTCCCAGCCATCCGTTGCGAGTCGACTTCGGCATCCTCGTCGTTGAGCCGCGCACCTGCATATGTCATATTGCGACATATTATTTATGGGAGCCTTACGGTGACCGGTACTGCGGTGGATGACAGTCTACGCAGAGACAGACGCGATTCACGTGGGCGGCGCATGGCCTTGAGGGAACTGCACCTAGCCCCGACCGACGCAATCCGGGCATCGTGAAGGCCTTGGCGGGGTCACGCGAGGGGATGGGACCGCGATCTCCGACGACAGTGCAACGCGATCGCACACGACCATCGCCGAACACATACCCGGTTCCAACATCCGGGAGCAATACGATGTTTGCCACACCGATGTTTCTCGTCGCCCTTTTCGCTTTAATTGTGGCCATGCACCGCGGCGTGACCCGCAAGGCAGACGCGAGCCTTCGCGCACAATTCGATGCGCAAGGCTCTGGCAGCGCAGTGTCGCGCCAGATGATGCGAGTTGCGGGATTTAGCGTCTGAGGACGGAAGCAGACCATCGCGTCCGGGTAGCTCACGCGAAAGGGAGAAAACGCGGGGCGCCTCGGCCCCGCGGTTGCGCTACTGGCGCGGCGCCAGCCATTTAGGTCCGCTCTAACATCTCTACTGCGAGCGCGGCGGTGGCGCGGCGTTCGCTACAGCGGCCACAGGATCGAACCGCCTGAATCCAGAGCCTCGGCTCGTCCTGATAACCGGAGATCTCACGGACGAGGGTCTCCCGGAAGAATACGAAATGCTGCAACTGCTGGCGCAGTTGACGCACCCCAATATGGTCTTACCCGGCAACCAACGATGACCGCAGATGTCTGCGCGGCGCGCTCGACAATCAACCGCGGCTAACATGCGCGGGTGGACTCAATTTTCGGCGTCGATGTCGGCTATGTGCGCATCCTTGCGATAGACACAAGAGTCCCAGGCTCCCGCCACGGTGAAACCGGTCCGGCGGCGCAGTTGTGGCTGGAACGCGAGCTCGTCGAATACGTGAACCGACCGGTTGTCATCCATGCGTCATCCGCCGTTTCGCACCGGCATCCCCCATCTCGAACTTTTCGGCATGCAGACGACTGACGCCTTGCGACTTCTTCTATCCGGACATCACAACGTTGAGCGCATCGTCACCGGGCACGTTCATCGCGCGTTGCACGCGCGTCCTGGCGCCGTACCCGTGTTGACCTGCCCAAGTTACGACAACGCAGATTGCATTGCGACTCCAGCCAAATGCGAATCCCGCGTCGTTGCTCGAACCTCCGGCCATCCAGTTGCACTGCTGGCAGGATGGCGCGAGTAGTGGTGCATCGCATCTTTGCCATATCGGCGAATTCGGTGAACAGTTTCCCTTCGCATGACTGAAGTTGCGCTGTTCGACACAGTGCTTTCCGTAACAGTTGCAAACTTCGAGAGCGCGATCAGTCGCCGGACCAGGCGGTGATGCGTCGCCGCAGACATCACCCGCGGCGTTTCGCGGTTTTCGATGCAGCGGGCGCACGCACAGTGGGCTTTGGGGATGCAGCCGAACGTGTCGCCTTCGAGACGCCGGGGTCGGTTTTACCCTTTGGCTTCTTCACGGCAGAAGCACTGGCTTTCACGTCTGGCGGCACGGCCTTGCCTTTCGGTGTCACTTTCGCGTTCGAAGACGCCTCCGATGCCGTCGATCCCGGCGTGCGTGCCTTTTGTGAGGCGGTTTCCTTGCGCGTGCGCTTGCTCCGGGCCGGGGGCGCATCGGCAAAGGGCTCCGTGTCGATAACGATCCCGAACACATCCCCCAGGTCCACGTTGTCGAGTACCTTGCCGGACGCCAGGCCGGCTCCTGCCCCGGAGAGGTTCGCACCGGTGCTGCTGACGAGATCGCCAGGGTCGACACCACGTAACGTAAAGAGCAATTCTGGCTGCTGGTCGAGCCGCGCGCCGACGCCATAGAGTACGGCGGCGACGTGCTTGCACATCGCCGCCCAGTCCAGGCAGTTGCAGCCGAGTTTGATCTCCTTCGGCGCGGGGAAGAGCCCGCTGCCCGGCTTGCAGATGCGGCCCATCACCGCAGCCGACAGCTTGCCCTGCAGCAGTTCGACCATGGAGTCAACCGACGATGCGCACTCGACACTCAACGCCCGCCACTGTTTTTCCGGGCAGGCTGTGACATCGATTTCGATCTCGTACACGCTGGACCCCATGACCTGTGCGCGGATCCTGCCCGTCGAAATCTGAAGATCGATCACGGAACCATTGCGCACATAGGTGCGACCGCGTGGCAGGCGACTGGCGTAGTCACTGTAGTGCTCAAGGTTATCGCACCATGCCTTGCCCCAGAAGGTCTTCGCAATGGCCCCTCGATAGGGTGCGATGGGCGACAGCGTCTTGCCGGACTTGATCGCTTTCGCAACCAGTTGCTCCGCCTGCTTTCTGCGCTCGGCCACCGGGACGTAGGGTTTCCATCCACCGTAGTCAGCCATCGGCGTTCCTCTCCCTGATCAGTTTGCCTGCGCGGAATGGATATCGAGCCTGACCAGATCGAGCAGTTCGCGGTCACTTATCTCGGTCAGCAGCAGCTCCGCGCCGCCCTCAAGCACATCCTTCACCAGCTGCTGCTTTGTTTCGATTAACTGATCGATCCGGTCCTCGACCGTACCCCGGCAAACGAACTTGTGTACCAGAACATTCCTGCGCTGGCCAATGCGGAATGCCCGGTCCGTCGCCTGATTCTCGACCGCCGGATTCCACCAGCGATCGAAGTGGATCACGTGGGAGGCGGCAGTGAGATTCAACCCCGCGCCGCCCGCCTTGAGCGAAAGCACAAAGAACGGAACCGATTCATCTTCCTGGAATTGCCGGACGAGTTCGCGGCGTTTGGCGACGGGCGTTCCACCGTGGAGAATCAGACCTTCCCGGCCAAAAAGCGAGCCGAGGTGGGCAGCCAGGGGCTCCGTGGTTTCGCGGAACTGCGTAAACACGAGCACCTTTTCCTGTTTCGCTGCGATCACGTCGACCAGTTCGCGCAACCGCGCGAATTTGCCGCTGGCTTCCGGCTGCCACGCCGCATCGCCAAGCCACTGGGACGGATGGTTGCAGATCTGCTTGAACCGCATCAGGTAGCTTAATACGATCCCTTTACGTTCAATGCCCTCGGTACCATCGAGCGCCGCAGCCAGGTCCTTGACCGCGCGTTCGTACAGGGCGGCCTGGATGGGGCTCAGGTGACACCACGCCTTGAGTTCGGTTTTTTCCGGGAGATCGGTAATGACACGCCGGTCTGTTTTCAGGCGACGAAGGATGTAGGGCCGCACAAGAGTGCGAAGCGGGCCGAAATGTTCGGCTTTTGCCAGACGCCGGGTCAGACCGGCAAAGTCCTTCGCCGAGCCCAGCAGGCCGGGATGCGTGAAATCGAAAATGGACCACAGATCCGACAGGCGATTTTCCACCGGGGTGCCCGTCAGGGCGATGCGTGAGCGGGCCTGAAGCTTCTTCACCTGTTTCGTCTGCCGCGCGCCGGGGTTCTTGATCGCCTGGGCCTCGTCGACAATGGCGACGCGCCATTGCATTGTTTCCAGAACGGGCTGGCGCAGCAGCGAGCCGAAGCTGGTAATAACGAGGTCCGTCTGCGCGAGCCGGGCGCTGTCCAGGGCGCGCAGTTCGTCGGCAGGCGTCATGGACGGGTGCACCACCAGCACGCGCAGGCCCGGCGCGAAACGCTCCGCTTCCGCGGCCCAGTTTGCCAGCAGGGACGCCGGGGCGACCAGCAGGCTCGGGCGCGGGTCGACCGGGTCGCGCCTGAGGATCAGTAGCAGGGAGAGGACCTGCATCGTCTTTCCGAGACCCATATCGTCGGCAAGACACGCTCCGAGCCCGAGCTGGCTGAGCAGGTAGAGCCAGCGCACACCGGCCTGCTGGTACGGTCGAAGCTGCGCTTTCAGATCGGGACCCGGATCGACCTGCGCCAGCCCTTCCGGCTGGCGCAACTGCTGCAGCATCTGTGCAAGCCAGTCGCCAGCCACGACCTGCGCCCAGTCGCGCTCGCCGAACGCGTCATCTTCATCACCGGAGACGCCCGCCAGCAGACGCAGCGCATCGTTCAGCGGCAGTCCCGCCTGCGCGGCCTTTTCCAGACCTTCAAAGCGCTGAAGCAGGCGGCCCAGCCTCTTCGTGTCCACCTCGATCCAGCGCCCGCGAATCCACTGAAGGCCGTCGGCCCCCTTGAGCAGACTCCGGATCTCGGCCGGACTCAACGCCTCGCCATCGAGCGACACCTCCATCCTGAAGTCGAGCAGTGCTTCCCTGCCCAGGCGTGACGGAGGCCGCGTCCCGACGCTCGCCCTGACCGCGGGCCGCGCGGGGCGTCCCGCGGCCCAGCTCGCCGGTAGTCGAACCATGATGCCGGCCGATTCCAGGGCCGGCAAATCGGAGAGCAGGCGAAACGCGTCGGCCGGCATCCAGCGCAACGGGTGGTAGATTTCGCGCGATTCAACCATCGCGCGCAACCAGTCGCAGCGTTCAGCGGCACGCTGGACCGGCATCAGGAGGGAGAGAAGCTGTGCCTTGTTGCGCGCACCGGAGAACTCTTCGAGCGCCCGCGAAAGGGGTTGATGCTGCGTCTTGCCATGGGCCGACAGGCGCGCAGCGTATGTAGCCAGGAACGCGAAAGGTGCTTCGGGATCCTTGCGGTTTTCGGCAAGGTTGAAGTGAACCCGGCCCACCAGATTCCATGCAGGATGACGCGACCTGAGGAATGCCTGAAGTGACTCTCCCGATTCAGCGAGCTCGTCGCGCAGGGCGCCATCGATTTCGCTCCACAGTGCCGCCAGAACATCCGGAGTGAGATATTCAGCACCCGTCATGGGTGGCGCGTCGTCGATCAGTGTGCCGAGCTCCGTTGGGTCTGGCTCTGCGACCGCGATTTCCCCACTTTCCGTCGTAGTGCACAGGGCCGTGACATAGCGGGCTCCCAGTTCTCGCCACCACGCCCAGGCGGGCGGCAATGCCCGCCCGATGGTCGCGCTTCCCAGATAGAGCAGCCCGTGACCGGCGCCGCGCGCGAAAGCTGCGCCCAGCGCTACGTCATCGGGTAATGCAGGCGCCTCGATGTCGGGTGCGGCAAGCAGATGGCCGGCCGGGGTGATTCTTGGCGAGAGGCGATCGGTATCGGTCAAGGACATGAACAGATGATGGGGAAGGCCCGGTTTCAAATGCAGACGGAAACGATCACGTATCGGCTGCGCCGTGGGAAAAATGACCGGTCCTGGTCGTGGGACGGATTGTTTCGCAGCACGTCACATGACATCGCCGGGCAACGCATCCGTTCACCGCGCGCAACGCCAGGCCCTTCCGGGTGCGGGCGCGCTCAGCATTGCGACGCGGGCGCCGGTCCGTTACCGGTTACCGGGGCGATGTCGCGCATGTTGACCGTGCTGAATGCTTCGGCCAGCGCAGCCCCATCGGTCGGGAACGGCTCGTCCCAGACGGTGGACGTCCCGGACGCGTCGATGATTTCCAGTATCCAGCCGTCGCGACCTTCATCGCCGGCGCGATAGATGTGCGCATCGACAGACGTGCCGCCACGCGTGATGCGCGTAGCCAGCGGGGACAATGCCAGCGGGTGAAACGCGTCGTCCGTCAGTCGACCGATCGAATCCACGAGGAACACATCTTTGGACACGCTCCCGTCCCGCGCGGCCCGATTCCTCGCGGTGATCTGCGTCGCCGGCTTGGCTTTCGACCACGAACCCGCCGGAATCGCACCTGGCTGCTCGCCCTGCTCCAGCGATCTCCGACGTTCCTCACACACGTAGCGATGGATATTGAGTACCGATGCTGCGAGCTGGAGGACAAACGACCGGCGTTGCCCGACCGTGTAGTCCCGTCGCGCCAACTCCTCGTATCCGGAGGCGGTGCCGAACAGCAGGATGATATTGAACCACCAGGGGTGCCGTTCGATCAGCGGCTCCCAGGCCTCCCGGTCGATGTCGATGCCCTTGCAATACCCCTCGCACCATTCGTCGAGGACGGGAACCTCTTCGCCCTCGTATACGCTCGTGCGCAGCGGGAGTTCGAACAGGTCGGGGCATTGATTCAGGGTGTCGTTGATGTCGTTCCAGTACTGAAAAATCAGTCCTGTGACCTTGCGAGCCCGGCCTGCCGACAGGAATCTGGGTTGACGGGTTGCGTGCCTGGCATCCCAGATCCAGGGAAGGATCGCGCCCGGCATGATCGCGTTCGGTCCGGAGATGACGGCAGTCAGAAATCCATGCAACATGACCGCACCCATCGCATCGTCGCAGACGGCATTGCCCGAAAGAAAGCGTTCGAGGAATTCCAGCTCTTCGTCAGTTAACGGATTGTTGAGTTCGGGATCAGGATGATCGAATTTCATGATTTGTCCGTGCAGTATGCGGCAACCGCGATGCAGTTCACTCGCGCTGGCGTTTCCGTTGCCGTCGACGTTCAGCGCTACGCCGCGCTCGTGAGGCATTTCGGCCAGTGTCGCAGTCCCGGCATTTTATCCGAGGCGCGATGCATGGACCGGACGCCGGGCGACACGCGATGAATGCTTTGGCTGCCCTGTCGGCAGTTTTTTTGCCAGGGTGTACCCGTCACCATGGCAGGCGCGCGCGGCTCAGTCCGAACCGCACGTGCTGGCTGGAACGCATCCACGCCGGCCAGGCATCGCGGATGCCCGCGGTGCGGCGGCGCATTGTCATCACGCCACCGGTCAGCCAACCCGGGCTGTTGGGGCGACGTCGTCGCAGCAGTGTCGGCCCGCGCCCGGTTCGCAGCGGTCGCGGGGTAGCCCCATTGCTTACCGACAGTCGTACGGCGAACTGCTGGTCTCGGCCAGAAACAGACCTTAGCTCTGCCTGCCTGACCGTCAGCTTTGGTAGCGTTCGCGGCCTTTCGACCCGAGGCCGCAAACAGTTACTCCGCCGCCTGGCGGCGAACGAGCGCGCAGGTAGCGTCCCGTTTCGTGCCACTAGGCCTGACCGGTCGGCCGGGAATCTGGACGAGCACTTGTGGGCGCGGGTCGCAGTACCAGTACCATCGTCCCCGAAATCGCGCCGGGCTTGACATGGCAGTTCGGCAATTCAATGCGAGCGGTCGACCATTCACGAGCGACCGCCGTGAGCGTCCCCACTTCAGCTTCTATTAGCAAATTCCGCGATGCTGGCATCGTATCGACCACCCTTGCCGCCGAGCGCAACGGTCGCGCGTTTTGCACTGACAAGTAAGGCCGCAACGGCCGCGTCGATGGTCGAAGGAGTACAAAATCTCTCTTTCGGTCCCGACAGCGTGAGCGCACCCACCAACTCGCCAGTCGAGTCGAACACGGGGACGGACGTCGAAGCGGTTTCGGGATCGCGTTCACCAAAAGACGCCGCCCAAAGAGCGTCGCGCACTTCGCTCCAGCGAGGATCCTGTGCCTCAGTGAAAGCGAGCAGCACCTTGCCGGAGGCACCTTTGTCGATCGGGAACTCTTCGCCGACGCGAATTGACACACGCACGCTCCTCGTCGGCTCGACACGATAGAGCACCAGTCGATGATCGCCCTGCCGCACATAGAACGACGCCGTTTCCCCCAGGTCGCGGCTCAATTGCTGAAGCAACGGCTCGATAACGGGCCCGACCTGGAAGGATCGCTGATAGAGCGCGGCGAGCCGTAGTGGCTGGTGGCCGACGCCGTACTGCCCGTCACTCATTTTTCGGATGAAGCCTCCATGCTCCAGCGCGCCCAGCAGGCGCAAGGCCGTGCTTTTGTACAACCCCGTGCGCCGCGAGAGTTCGGTAAGCGTCAACTGGTCGTCGGTCGGCCCGAACGCGTTGAGGATGGCGAACGCACGGTCGAGCACAGCTACGCCGCTGGAACTGTCATTGGCAGTGTCGGATGGCTCAGGCGTTGAAAGGGCATCAGCGGTCACGGCGTGTTTGGTCGTCTTGATCATAAGTGGCATCGTATCGTTCTATCTGACAGAACTCAAGTTCTATTTCCGTGGGTTTACCCCGCTTTCGCGGGTGTTTGGATGCGCCTATAGTTCTGTCTAACGCAACATTGGTCTGTCTGCCAGAACTAAGGAGCCAAATATGAGCACTTCAAGTCCGAAGGTGCTGATCAGCGAGGTCGGGCCGCGCGACGGTCTACAAAGCATCAAGAGCGTCATGCCCACTGCTGCGAAGCTGCGATGGATTTCCGCACTCGCGGCTGCGGGAATCAAGGAAATCGAAGTGGGATCGTTCGTGCCGGCGAAGTTGCTGCCGCAGATGGCTGACATCCGCGAAGTCGTGGTGCATGCCCTCTCAATCCCGGATCTGCACGTCGCGGTTCTCGCACCAAATCTTCGTGGAAGCCAGAGCGCCTTCGAAGCGGGTGTGCATAAGGTGACGCTTCCCGTTTCGGTGACCAACGAACATTCGCTGGCCAATATCCGGAAAACCAACGAGCAGATGATCGAAGAAGTCCGCAATATCGTCGCGCTTCGCAACGAACAGTTTCCGGGCGTGCAAATCGAGGCAGGCGTTTCCGTTGCCTTCGGCTGCACGATTGCGGGCACCGTGAGCGACGATCAAACGATGCGCATGTGCCAGGCAATGGCCGAGAGCGGCGTCGACGAAATTGGCCTCTCCGATACCGGCGGCTATGCGAATCCGGCACAGGTTCGCCGACTGTTCCGTCGGTTGCAATCGGAATTCGGCGCGAAGGCTGGCGGCGCACATTTCCATAACACGCGCGGACAGGGTTTAGCGAACGTCGTCGCCGCGCTCGAGGTCGGTGTGACGACAATTGATTCGAGTCAGGCCGGCCTGGGCGGCTGTCCTTATGCGCCAGGCGCCACCGGCAACATCGTGACCGAGGATCTGGCGTTTCTGCTCGAAGCGATGGGCTACGACACCGGTGTGGACATCGACAGGCTCATTGCCGCGCGCGCCATTCTCGCGGAGGCACTGCCTGGCGAAGCGTTATATGGACACGTGCAGGACGCGGGTCTTCCAAAGGGATTCGCGTATGCGGATGGCCGCGCGCCCAGCGCGCCGCAACCGGAAGGCTGCCTGATTGGAGTAGCGCAATGAGCGACGTGCAAGCAAACCAGAATCTGCCGTATGGCGGCGTACGCGTCGTCGAGATGACGCACATGGTGATGGGGCCGACATGCGGCATGGTGCTGGCGGACCTGGGCGCGGAAGTGATCAAGGTCGAGCCTATATCCGGCGACAGCACACGTGTTTTGCGCGGTTCCGGCGCGGGCTTCTTCAGCACGTTCAACCGCAACAAGAAGAGTATCGCGGTCGACGTAAAAGATCCGCGCGGCGTCGAAATCGTGCACAAGCTTCTTGGTGGTGCAGACGTTTTCAGCGAAAATTTCAAGAGCGGCACGATGGATAAGCTCGGCCTCGGTTACGCCGCGCTGTCCAGGCTCAATCCGCGTCTTGTCTACGTGTCGCATAAGGGCTTTCTGCCCGGCCCGTACGATCATCGCACCGCGCTCGACGAGGTCGTGCAGATGATGGGCGGCCTCGCTTATATGACCGGACCCGACGGCAGACCGTTGCGAGCAGGGACGAGTGTCAACGACATCATGGGTGGAATGTTCGGCGCGATCGGTGCGATGGCAGCGCTGGCTCAACGCGTACGCACGGGGCGTGGTCAGGAAGTACAGAGCGCGCTGTTCGAGAACAATGTATTTCTCGTCGCCCAGCACATGATGCAGTACGCGGTGACCGGTAAGGCCGCGGCACCGATGCCGAGCCGCATTTCAGCATGGGCGGTCTATGACGTGTTCTCGGTCAAAAACGGCGAGCAGATCTTCCTCGCGGTTGTCTCGGATACGCAATGGCACCTGTTTTGCGACGCTTTCGGGCTTGCAGAACTCAAGGCTGATGAGCGGATCGCTTCCAACAATCAGCGTGTGCAGGCCCGTGAATGGTTGTTGCCGCAGCTTCGAAAACATATGGAAGCGTTCTCGGCTGCCGAGATCAGCGCAATCTTCGAGCGCTGCGGTCTGCCGTATGCGCCGATCACGAAACCGCAGGATCTGTTCGATGATCCGCACCTGCTCGCTACCGGCGGACTCGCCGAGGTGACTTTGCCGCCCGACGCAAGCGGCGCAGGGCAGGCTATTGCGACGCGGACTGCGCTGCTGCCTTTGACGCTTGGCGGTGAGCGTCTGCACCTGCGTGCGGCGCCGCCTTCGCTGGGTCAGGATACCCAGGCGCTGCTGACGGGTCTCGGCTACACGCCGGAGGATCTCAGGCAGTTGACCGAGGCCGGGATCGTCAAGTGTCAGGACGCTCAGCCTGGCGATGCGTCGAACCCATCGGCGAACGAACTCGCCAGCGCCTGACGTTGCAACACCCACAAAGAATCACCGAGCCGCAGAGGCCACTGAGCCTTCTGCGCGCCTTGATTCGTCTGGAGACGAGACATGACATCCATTTCATCGAACACCACGACAGGCAGCGTGGTGGCTTCCACCGTCGAGCAGTCTGCGGTTAGAAAAGCCGCGTGGCGGTTCATTCCGCTACTCGCGCTTGCGTATTTCTTCAATTATCTTGATCGCACCAGCGTCGGTTTCGCGGCGTTGACGATGAATCACGATCTTGGCTTGAGCGCCACGCAATTCGGCTGGGGTGCGGGCATCATGTTCGCCGGGTACTGTGTGTTCGAGGTTCCGAGCAACCTGGCGCTATACCGCTTCGGCGCGCGACGCTGGCTTGCCCGCATCATGATCACGTGGGGCTTTTTCGCAGCGGCAACCGCGCTCGCCGTGGGGCCAAAAAGCTTCTACGTGATCCGCCTGCTGCTCGGTATCGGTGAGGCCGGCTTCTTTCCGGGTGTGATCTTTTTTCTCGCGGTCTGGTTTCCGGCTAGCTATCGCACTCGCGTGCTCGCATGGTTCACCGTCTCCACGCCGCTGTCGTCGCTCGTCGGTGGTCCGCTGTCCGCGGGACTGCTCCATATGGACGGTGTCCTGGGACTGGCGGGCTGGCGGTGGATGTTCATCGTTCAAGGACTGCCCGCGTGTGTCCTCGGTTTTCTGGTACTGAAAATGTTGGCGGACAAACCCGCCGATGCGAAGTGGTTGTCCCAGGAGGAACGGCAAGCTCTTCAAGGCGCGTTCGATCGGGAAGGCGCGTCCGGTCAGAAAAAGAAAAATTTCGTCGCAGCGTTGAAGGACGTACGCACCTACATTCTTGCGATGATCTCCTTCGGCTTCACGATGGGCTCTTACGGCATCGGTATCTGGCTGCCTCAGATGCTGAGGGCTCACGGGATGAGCGTGACGCAGACCGGCTGGATGTCGGCCGTGCCTTATTTCTTTGCCACAATCGCATTGCTCTGGTGGGCAAAGCGGGTCGATCGTCGCGGCGGCCCGATCGCCAATCTCGCCGCAGGGCTTTTGATTGGTGCGATTGCGCTGGGTGTCTCGACGTATTTCCATCAACTGGTTCCGGCCATGACCGGCATTACGCTGGCGTTGATCGGTACGATTGCGGGCCGCACGATCTTCTATACGCTCCCGGCCCGGTTCCTTTCCGGACAGGCGGCTGCGGGTGGCCTCGCCTTCATTAACTCCATTGGTGCGCTCGGCGGATTTGCGGGACCGTACCTGGTGGGTTATCTGAAGGACAGTTTCGGTACGTTCTCGGCCGGCATGATTGGTCTTTCGATCGTGCTAGGCATCACGACTTTGCTGACCTTGTCGCTTTATGCCTTTGGCCGCGGGGAACAGGAATGAACAAATGCCCTTCGCCGCGGCGCCGGCAGCTGATTGGCGCTGCCGCAGCATCATTGATTTTCCCCGCTGTCACTCTGCGTCAGGCATTTGCAAGAGAGGAAACGCATCCCGTGAGTACAACCAGCAACTATCTTTCCGTTCGGGCTGACTGGCTCGCTTCCGGCACCGAAGCGGCGCTTGAGCCCGACCTGCCGATCGTCGACGCGCATCATCACTTTTATGATCGTCCGGGCTGGACCTATCTTCTCGATGAGTATCTTCAGGACGCGCAAGCGGGCCATAACCTCACCGCGTCGGTGTTCATGCAGGGGCTGACACGATATCGCCCGTCTGGTCCTGAGTCGCTGCGCCCGGTCGGAGAAATCGAGTATGTTGCTGGCGTCACGGCACCTTTGCAAAAAAGCAAGCCGGAGGTTGCGAAGGGTATGGTCGGCTATGCAGATCTTCGCAGGGGAGCGGCGGTTCGCGATGTTCTCGAAGCAGAACTGCATGCCGGAGATGGTCGGTTCCGTGGCGTTCGACATCTCGTTACCTGGGATGCTGACCAGACGCTCGTCAATCCATTGTCGGCGGCGCCTCGAGGGCTGCTGCTCGACTCCGGCTACCGGGCAGGCGTCGCACAACTGGCTCCGCTGGGCCTGTCGTACGACGCATGGCTATTCTTCCCGCAGTTGCCGGAGCTGTTCGACCTGGCGAAGGCCTATCCTGATACGCCTTTCATCATCAACCATTGCGGAGGCGTGGTCCGGATTGCCAGCTATGCAAATCAGCGCGCAGAAGTGTTTGATGCCTGGTCCCGCTCGATGCGTACGCTCGCCCAGTTGCCGAATGTCTATGTGAAGGTGGGCGGCCTCGGCATGCGCATTAATGGCTTCGAGTTTGAAAAGGGCGAACGTCCGTCGTCCTCGGACGATTTGGCCAAAACATGGAAGCCATGGATGTACACATGTATCGAGGCGTTCGGTGCAGAGCGCTGCATGTTCGAGAGCAACTTCCCGGTGGACAAGGGTTCCTATCCATTCAGCAACGGTTGGAACGCCTTCAAGAAGTTGACTGCGCACGCTAGCGCTGGCGAACGCGAGGCTTTGTTCCGCGGGACCGCGCGCAAGGTTTATCGCCTTACGTGAGCGCGTCGCATGGAGCGGCGGCAGGCGGCAGGCGGCAAGCCTGGAATGACCGCTGTCCTTCCGACAGCTGCCTTCGGGCAATCCGTTGCGTATGACCGGATGGGGTCGGCTGCTGCCGAACGTCTGGACTTCGTCAAACGCTGAACTCCTATACCTTTTCCCAAATTCGGCGTAAGCCGCCGACGAACGACCCTGGCGAAGTGTGCCCACACGTCGTCAACGCTTACGTCGGGGGCAACAGATCAGAAAACCGCATCCGTTGTCATTGCTCGCCAGACCGCCACGCGGCGACGTGACCTGCCCGAGGAAAAGCCCTTTGTCGGACGTGCCGTCGCCGAAGTTCGGCGCTGGCGATTAAGCGCCCGTTCGCAGCGGCCCACCGGAAAGTGACGAACCGGCCCAAGTCGATATGCCCCCTGTTTAACGCCCACCTGCCGTAAATGTATGAGCGGGGAAGCGGCTCCCGAAGAACCCGGCTAAGGATCTGCTAAGTCTGAGTGTTCAGACTGCAGGTCTGTCACCCGATTTCCGAGGAGCCACCGCATGACCTACACGTCCGATCGACCGGCGACACGCTGGCTCAACAAGGTGCCCGCGATCACTTTCGCGTTCTGGATCATCAAGATCATGTCGACCACGGTCGGCGAGACTGGTGCCGACTTTCTCGCGGTCAACGCGGGATGGGGACAAGGCGCAACGCGCGCGCTGATGACGTCGCTGCTTGCGATCGCGCTCATTCTGCAGATGCGCACGCGCAGGTACACACCATGGATCTACTGGCTTACGGTCGTGCTCGTGAGCGTCGTCGGCACGCAGATTACCGATTTGCTCACCGACGGCCTCGGTGTCAGCCTCTACATCAGCACGGGCGTATTCGCCATTGTGCTCGCGGCATTCTTCGCGATCTGGTATCGCGTCGAGGGCACCCTGGCGATCGACGCGATCGACACGGCGCGTCGCGAAGGGTTCTACTGGGCCGCGATCCTCTGCACGTTCGCGCTCGGCACGGCCGCCGGGGATCTCGCGACCGAAGCGCTGGGTCTCGGCTTCTCGCTCGGCGCGATGTCGTTCGGCATCCTGCTGGCTGCGGTCTACACAGCATGGCGAATCGGCGCGAACGCGGTTCTCACGTTCTGGATCGCGTACATCCTGACGCGACCATTCGGGGCCTCGCTCGGCGACCTGCTCACGCAGTCGCGCAGCTACGGCGGGTTCGGCATGGGGGCCGCTTCGACGAGCCTGCTGTTCCTCACCGTGATCGTCGTGCTCGTCGCCGTCGCGCAGATCGGCGCGAGTAGCCGCGCGCGCGTCGAGAGCGCCGAGTGACCGTCACGTTTCTTTCAACATCGAATCGAGGATTTTTCATGCGTTATCCCACCACGCTTTCGCGTCTGCTCGTTGCCGTTTCCGTGTGCGCTGCGCTCGGCCTCGCGGCCGGTTGCTCCAGACAGACCGGCAGCGCCGCCGCATCGACCACGGCGTCCGCCGCCGCACAGGGCGGTTCGCCCGCAAGCGCGTCGAAGCTCGGCGACCTCTCCCAGTTCCGCAGGATCGCGACCGATGTGTCCGTTCTCGTTGCCAGGGGCGACCTGGCTGGCGGCAAGACACGCATCAAGGATCTCGAGATCGCATGGGACGAGGCTGAAGCTGGCCTGAAGCCACGCGCGGCCGGCGACTGGCACGTACTCGACAAGGCGATCGACCGCGCGCTCGAAGCGCTGCGCGCCGACCACCCGCAGCAGAGCGACTGCACTGCCGCGATGGACGACCTCCTGCACACGTTCGACACGCTCGCCGGCAAGACCTCGTGACGCGCATGCGAAAATCACAGACGCTGATTCCGGCTATCGCTCGTGGAGTGGAGGCATGCGAATACTGCTTGTCGAAGACGACCCGATGATTGGCGAAGCTGTCCAGGCTGCGCTGAAGGACGCGTCGTACGCGGCGGATCGCGTCACGGACGGCGCGCTCGCGCTGACCGCGTTCGCCGCGCAGCGCTATGACCTGATCCTGCTCGACCTCGGCCTGCCCGGCCGGGACGGCCTCGGTGTGCTGGCCGGCATCCGCGCGAAGGGCAGCGCGGTACCGGTCATCATCATCACCGCGCGAGACGGCCTCGACGACCGCCTGCGCGGGCTCGACGGCGGCGCCGACGATTACATCCTCAAACCCTTCGAAATGGCCGAACTGCTCGCGCGGATTCGCGTGGCGATCCGGCGTCAGGTCGGCTCGGCCGCGCCCGTGATGAGCAACGGCATCGTGTCGCTTGACCCGGCGACACGCGAAGTCGCGGTCGGCGAGTGTACGCCGGTACAGTTGTCGAACCGTGAGTTTTCGTTGCTACGCGCGCTGCTCGTACGCCCCGGCGCGATCCTGTCGCGCAGCGAGCTCGAGGACCGCATCTACGGCTGGGGCGAGGAAGTCGAAAGCAACGCAGTCGAAGTCCTGATCCACTCGCTGCGCCGCAAGCTCGGCAGCACTGTGATCAAGAACGTCAGAGGTGTCGGATGGATGGTGTCAAGAAACGGCTGAAAGAATCGATCCAGTTCCGCCTGTCAGTCGCGCTCTCGGTTGCGATCCTGGTCGTCGCGACCGCGGCGGCGGCCTTCTCGTTCTCGTCGGCGTACGTCGAGGCACATGAATTCCAGGACGACGTGCTGCGTCAGATTGCGACGCTGCTCGATCGTCAGAGCGCGCCGATGCCTGCTTCGCCGACCGGCAGCGCCACACGCACGCCGGAAAGCGACGAAGTACCGCGCGTGATCGTCGAACCGCTGAACCGCGACGGGGCGCCGCTTGCTGCCAGCGACCGGCGACTCGCCGGTGCAGCGACGCTGCCGGACGGTTTCCATACGCTCGATGCGGACGGACAGACGCTGCGCGTGCTGATTCACACGCTCGCGAACGGCGAGCGTATCGCAGTCGCCCAGGATGCGGGCGTGCGGGATGACACCGCGCGCGAAGGCGCATGGCGGACAGCGATGCCGCTCATCATCCTGCTGCCGATTCTGCTGCTGGTCGTCGCCGATCTCGTACGCAAGATGCTGCGGCCGGTCGCGTCGCTGTCGGCCGAAATCGACGCGCGCAGCGAGCACGACCTGCAGCCAGTCGAGACCGATCACCTGCCCGCCGAGGTGCGGCCGTTCGTCGTGGCGATCAACCGGATGCTCGGACGTGTGGCGCAGTCGGTCGATGCGCAGCGCCGCTTCGTCGCCGACGCAGCGCACGAGCTTCGCTCACCACTCACGGCGATGTCGCTGCAGGCGGAGCGGCTCGGCGAGACGGATCTACCTGTTGACGCACGCGCGCGCCTGACCACGCTGCGCGGCGGCCTTGAGCGCAGCCGCAATCTGATCGAGCAGTTGCTCGCACTCGCACGGATACAGGCGAAGACAGCGCGGCCCATGGAACCGGTGTCGGTCCACGCGACCTGGCGGCGTGTGCTCGAAGACCTGATGCCACTTGCTGAAGCGAAGCATATTGATATCGGCGTCGAAGACGGGCCGGATGTGCGAGTGAGCGTCGACAGCATCGAGCT
Source organism: Paraburkholderia nodosa (assembly GCF_001718195.1). Classification (GTDB taxonomy): domain Bacteria; phylum Pseudomonadota; class Gammaproteobacteria; order Burkholderiales; family Burkholderiaceae; genus Paraburkholderia; species Paraburkholderia nodosa_A. Next base: position 67,319 of record NZ_MCNV01000029.1, on the reverse strand, counting down.
GACGACACTGATCAAGAATCTCGTCGACAACGCGATTCGCTACACGCCAGACAGGGGACGAGTCAATCTGGCCGTCCGGGAGACAGGAAGTCAGGCGCTGTTGACCGTTACCGACAACGGCCCGGGCATCTCGCCGCACGAGCGTGCTCGTGTGTTCGATCCGTTTTATCGCATCCCGGGTAACGAGCAGATCGGCTCAGGGCTCGGACTGGCAATCGTCCGGACGATTGCCGAGCGGATGGGTGCCGAAGTGAGTCTGGCACCCACCGACACGCATACGCAACGCGGCTTGCGCGTGTCGATGCGGATTCCATCGCAATCTCGCTGATCTCGCTGATCTCGCTGTGAGCGCACATCTTCCCGCCTCCGTCAGTCCGTACCCGGGGTGTCGTCAAGCCTCGGAAGTTTAAATTGACCCGGGCGGCGAGCGCTGATGGTCGCAAAGCCACGGACTTGATGAGCGGCCAATCCGCGATCTGACGTCCTCGTACAGGGAGCAGGGACGTAACTGTGTCATGGATGAAGCGGAACACCACGGCCACTACCACCGGTCACTCCGCAAGCGCGCCATCCTGATCAGAAAAGGCCGCCCTGCCGCGTGTCCCGCGCCGGGGGCAGCGACGCCCGGGCGCGCCGGGCCGCCGCACGTGCGCGACCAGTTCCGCCCTCGCCGCTCAGGAAGCCCGTCTCGCTGCCAAGCGTCAGGCCATCGGATCGATACGAGCCCGACACGTCAGGAGGTACACCACTCCCGCAGTTACCTCACTTGCTGGAGACGGGGGTTTTGCACCGTCTGCCTATGCTGGGAGGTTGGGCGCCGAAAGACCGTTAGTCGCATTTATCGGCCGGACGACCATCGCGGTTGGCAGCAGACGGGATTTGACAGTTGGCCCGGTAATGTTGAAAAAGGCGCATTCGGTAATGGGCGCCCCGCAGCCGTCAACCATTGCGCACGGCCGCAACGATATTCACAACGGTCGGCAAGCTGTGACGCCCCCCAGCATGGCCGCTACCCAGGCGTCGTGGTCGGCGTCGCGCTGGTGATGGCGCGTGAGTCGCCGGCAAGAAGCGGAGCATCAATCAGAAAGATGAGCGGCTGACGGGGCACCGTGAATCGTTCAGACTGGCCTGGTCTGCGAAACACCGGCGAGATGCAGGATCTTTGCTGCGACCCTGCGGAAAAACGCGTCGTCCCGTTCCTTCTGGGCAGCATCATCAGCGACGCGATGCTCGATCAGAATGCCGCGGCGCTTCATGATTTCCTGAGTACGCAACTTGCGCTCGAGGTAGTCAGGATCGTCGGCGCCCATCGTCTCGATGACGATACGGTGCAGCCGTGCCGCAACGCCAACCGCTGCCACCGATCGGAACGTCAGTTCAAAGTCGGGGCGGCACCACTGGCTCGGCGCGTCGGTCCGCCTCACCTCCCGGTCAAAGAGCGGTTTCCAGAGCGTCACGTCAACGCCGTGCTTTTTGACCCACGCCATGACGTCGAACAGCAATTTCAGCGTGACTCGCTCATACCGGCTGTCCAGAGGTACGGGGCGCGCAAACGAATACGCATGCTGCGCGAACGCTTCCCGAACGCGCGCGTTGCCGTCGCGATCGCGGTCTACCACGCCGAGCACCCAGTAAGGGGGCTGCGTCAGTCGCTGATCGCGGCCTCCGGCGCGGATACCCTTTTCCGGGCGAAGAATGCACTCGCCCATGCTCGTTTTCTTGATTGCAGCGCCTGCGCGAAGCTCGTCGGCGACGAACAGCAGTAGCGCACTGCGTGCCTTCTTTTTCGGCCATACCAGGGCGTCGACCTCTGTCATCTTCTCGTTGAGATGTGTCCATGGCTTGAAATAGAGTATCTGCGAGAGTGATAGCTGCGGGCTCAGCGCCTGATCTGCTGCATATGCCTCGAGCCGCTCCCACGTTCTGGACTTGTCATTTAACGCGTCGACGTGCAGCCGTGCGAACCCGGCGTCGTCAAGAAGCGTGTGCAGGATGCGTCCGAGCCGCGGCAGGCGGCGCCCCCTTTCGCCAACGCCGCCCCCTGATCCCGTCGAGCCGCCCGGTCGTGCCGCGCCTTCATTCAGATCATCCAGGTAGTCAAGCGCGTCGCCCACTGGTCTGAGCGGATTGTGCTGGCCAGGGCGCGCGCAATCATCGTCCGGCTCAACGTCTTCCGGCTCCGGTGTCTGCCGGAACGACGCCAGGGCGCAGTGGTGCTCGCCGTATTGATGCATGCGCACGAAATGACGCGGGCCGTCTTCACGCATCCGAGCGGTCAACCGCGGCCGGCCACCGGGTGCTCTGACGCAGTCGCACTCGAGCCACAGACGCACATGTCGTCCGTCGTGCATCTCTTCGAGCACGGCTTCCACGAGTCTGACGTCCTCAGGCCGCACTTGCTGTCCGTCGCCGCAGAACCGCCGCACAGCTGCAGCTTCTTCAGCACTCAGATGTCGCCTCACCGTCCCGGGGTGATCCCGCTCGACAAGTTCCATGTTGCGCTCAGTGTGAGAGTCGGACGAGCATTGCGAGGCTGTGCACGCGCAGGAGCGAAGCCTTGTAGTCCAGAAACCCGCCATGCATCTGGCGGGCGAACGGTGGGATGGATACAGCTGCGCGTGTAGCCGTGTCTGATACAAGCGGTGCCAATGGTTCGGGGCGCGAACGACAGCCGTTGAAGGCGGACGATGCGTGATGACTGACTGCTCATGCGCACAAGACCGTCTTCGGCAAGAGTGCAAAGCATGTCGTTGATCTGCACCATCGACGTATCGAATCGCCTGGCCAGCTCGCCCGCAAGGTACTCGCGGCTCGACTCCATGATCTCAAGCATTCTTGCAGAATTGAGTTTCATCGGACTCCCCAGGAACAATGCTGAGAATATACTGCCGTCGCCAGGGTCCCGTCGCCGCCCGCGCATGAAAAGCCCGAAGTGCACAGCTGGGAGCACGCCAATTTCGTGCTCACGGACATCGCGCACGCCGACGCCTTTGCGAAGATGCGCATACAATTCCTTTGGTGAAAAACTCCTGGTGCGCCCAGACGCACGTGCCACCGGTCTGTCTGCAAAGCAGCGCCGAGCGCGCTCGTTGGCGGCGGCTGCCGGGTTCTCCAAGGGGTATCCCCTTGGAGCACGCTATATGTAGACGGAAATGCGTCAGCATTTCCGTCTACATATACGTCGTGCCTCGCCCCGCAGCCAAGCGCCGGTCGATAGATCACGTATGGACCAAAATGAATCGACGCTCAATCATTTCTGGACGGCCTGCGGATCATGAAAGATCGCATACCTAACAGATAGGATGCACCTTTCGATCATTCGCGGCATACTGTGTCCGTTCCCCCTGACGTGAGCGCTCAAAATGGACGCCCTGATTGCGGTACAACGCGCGCAACGCCTCGACACCCTCGCGGCTTCGTCCGATGGCCGGTCCAAGACCGCCCAGCTTCGCGACGTGTTCGAGAGCGTTGAACGTGCCATTCGCTCGGGCGTCCGGTACGCCGCGATCATCCAGGAACTCGCCGCAACCGGACTCGTCTTCACCTATCAGACCTTTGCTCTGACACTCAAAAGAATCCGGCGCGAACGGGGCATCGTGTCCCGCCTCACGCGCGCGCCACAGGCGGAAACTGGCCCGGCAGTCAGTCGCGCTCCCGCAGACGTGCCAAGGCAGGCGGCTAACCCGGTAGCAGCCGAACGCGGTGTGCCCGACAGTGAAACTGGCGTGGCCCCGGCTGTGGCGGCCGCGCGCCCCGCGGTGCGTGAGCGGCGCCCGATTGCGCCTGTCGGTGCAAAGCTGCCCGACGACTGGCTCACCGCAGAACTGACGCTTGAGCAGAAACACCTGTTGACGCACGAACAACGCATAGCGCGCGCAGATGCCAAGGTCAAACAGTACTGGCCCAACCCGTTCGACCCGGTGCCCCCCGAAAAAGACCAACCGGCATGAGCGCCGGTAATTTGACCCTGCATTCGCACGTGCAATGAAAAACCGCCCGGACTTCCATCCGGACGGCTTCGTGTGGACTACTCGAATGCGCGCGACGCGCGCTCAGTACGGCGCGTCTTCCTCCTCGCCAGGCGAGGCCTGCGCTTCGGACACTCCGTCCGCTTCGGCTGCAGCGGCGTCGCCGTTTTCGTCGTATTCCTCCTCGTCATCCTCGTGGTAGCCGTACGTGACGCGCTCCGGTACCTCCCGGTTACGCAGCACTTCCGGCAGCCAGCCCGAGTCCGTCATGCGAAGTTCCGCCGTCGTCGCTGCAGCGTCCTTCTTCATGCCGCGCACTTCGCTTGCCGCCTGGGGCGATACGCTTTCGCCCACAACGGCAGCAATCCGGTCTTTCGCCACGTGTTCGAAATACCCGGAGCGCGTCGGCTTCCAGTAGCGCGAAAGATCCACCGCAAGCGTGTTCGAGATCTCGTTCACCGCGTGCGGGCGGTCTGCGCTGCTGATCCCGTCCACCGTCGCCGCCACGCAGAACGCGAAGAGATTCGACAGCACGTCCTCGCCCTGTTCCAGCAGCCATGGCAGCAGGTCTGCCGCGCGCCTGGGCAGCATGCGTGACCACTTCTCGCGTTCGCCTTCCAGTGCCTCCCAGGCCACGCTCTCGCCCATGTCGTCGGCATTCGATACCAGCGCCTCGCGCGTCGTGTGCACGTCGATCCTGACCGCGTAGTCCAAATACGCGCGCCCGTACACGTCATCGAAAACGACCGGAATCATGCGCTGCATCAGCACAGCAAGGGCTACGGTCGGTTGCTGCGCAAGCTCGATCTGGACGGCGGCGGTACGGTGCGCGGTCAATCGTTTGCACAGCTTCTCTCCGTGCAACGGACGCTCCTTCGGTGCGCGCGCCGCACCTGCGCTCACCGCGTGCGTTGCGCGTGCCTGCGCAGTCGGTGCCTCCTCGCGTCGCACCAGCCCCCGCTCAATACAGACTCGGCCCTCGTCATCGAGATAGACATATGCGCCTGCCTGCTTCATCTCTTCCGGGTCGAACGCCTCGAAGCGCTCCGCGTACTGGTCCACGGCAAACGTCGCCGCCGTGGCCTCAGCCTCCAGACGCTCGCCCCGTTCTTCGTCCGGCTCACCGTCCTCGTCGTTGTACGCGTTTAGCGCGGCCTGAGCGGCGTCGGTCGTTGCGGTGAGCGCGGCCAGTTCGGCTTTCTCGTCCTTCGTCGGCTTGCGGGTGGTCGAGCCGATCCGGCCACAACGCAGGATCTCCATCGCCGGGTATTGCGTCCGTGCCTCGATCCATTGCCAGCCTTCCCTTCCGACCGCCTGGGATAGCTCGATCAGCCGTTCCGTTGCGAGCCGGTGCAACAGTTCGGCATCTTCCAGGTATCCCGCGTTTGCGTCGTCGCTGAACAGGTCGCGCCTCACGCGTCCGCCTGCCGCCTCGTAGGCGTCCAGGCCAACAAACCGCGCCAGGGCGCTTTCGCGTGCATCGATTGCCGCGAGCGTGATGGCCTTGCGCAACTCGTCCGGTCGGCGCTGCCAGCTATTGACGGCTTCGCCCCATACGCGTTCCTGCGTCGCGCGGTCATCAGCCAGGGCCAGCACCTTCGCCTGTTCGTAGTCGAGCCTGTCATTACGCAACAGGTCGAGCAGTGACGGCGAAAGGTTGGCGATTTTCAGCGCGCGGCGTACCGCAACATCCGGCACCGCGAACAGCGCTGCGATATGCGCCACGCTCTTTCCTTCCTCCATCAGCAGCCGGAATGCCACGCACTCATCCGCCAGATGCATCGCCTCACGTTCGCGGTTTTCGATTAGCGACGCGGCGACGGCTTCGCCCTCGCTGACGATCAGGACAGGTACTTCGTAGTCTTTAGTAATCCGCCCCTGCTCAACCAAAAGGTCGAGTGCAGCCAGGCGGCGCTGGCCCGCGCATACGCCAAGTTTCGGCAACTTCGCGCGGCCCTTCATTTCATGCACGACGAGGTTCTGCATCAAGCCTTTTTCGCCAATGGTTTCGGCCAGGGCTTCGATGCCGGTCGGCGCTTTCTTGCGAACGTTCAGGGATGACAGGCAAAGGCGGTTGTATGGAACGTACTGAATTCCACCGGCTGCGTTCGAGGTGGGTTCGGTCATCAGATTTCTCCGGTTCGGCCATCGCTTCATTGCGAGGCACAACTCTATTATATAGGGCTTTTAGCCCTTATAATGGCAATTGAAAAATATGATTTATCATCTATTTCAGTATACACATCCAATCAAAAAGCCGTAATCATTCATTTATAGTTAGGGCTTTTAGCCCTAATATAAACGTGTGCCTCGCAATGAAGCGATGGCCGAACCGGAGAAATCCGATGACCACTGAAGTTCAAAACCGCGTTACTTCTTCTGTCGTTCCCGACGAGTTGCGCCTGAAAGTGCTACTGCGCTACCTCGGTCGTCACTACCTCACAGGGGAATCCTTGGTGTATGACTGGGCCGCTCGTCTGTGCAGCAGATACGAGGGAGGTTTCTGGCATTTCTTCTCCCTCTCCAATGACGGCTTTTACATGGCTCCGGCCGATTCGGGCCGCGTGCATGTGCGCTGGCATATGAACGGCTACAGCGACATGATGGGCGCGGATGCCTTCGGCATTACCGTCACCCTCTTCGCCCTCTGTCACCTCGCGGAAAAGACCCTTGATGACACGATCATCGAGCGTTACCACCAGTTGCGTGAGTTCGCCACGCAGCACGTTGAAGCCGCGAACATCCTGCGCGCCATCGACTAACCGACCGGCCCCGGCCCCCGGGCCGGGTTGGCTCCTTCATTGGGGAATCAAATGAACAAGCTTACAACTCGTTTTAGCGGGAATGCCGTCGCGCTGCGTTCGCAGCATCCTCTGACGAATGACCAGATTGCAGAGGTTGCGCCTTCCATTCTTGCCCACACCGCGCACGAAAGCCGTTCGGCGCGCTACAGCTACATTCCGACAGTCGATGTACTCGACGCCCTGCGCAAGGAAGGGTTTCAGCCTTTCATGGTCTGCCAGACCCGAGTGCGCAATGAAGACATGCGCGATTTCACCAAGCACATGATCCGCCTGAGGCATGCCGACCAGATCGGCGGTCGCGAAGCCAACGAGGTTATCCTGGTCAACTCGCACAATGGCGCATCGAGCTACCAGATGATCGCCGGAATGATTCGCTGGGCCTGCCAGAACGGCATCGTATGCGGCAACGTGACGAACGATATCCGCATCCCGCACAAGGGTGATGTGATTGGCGAGGTCATCGAAGGCGCATTCAAGGTGGTGAAAAGCTTTGATGAGACGGCAGCGCAACGCGAAGGGATGGCGGCAACGGTGCTCGATGAGGGCGAACAGGTCGCCTTCGCCCGCGCAGCGCTCGCGTTGCGCTACGACGAGGGCGCGCCTGTGCCAGTGACGGAACGGCAGATTCTCGCGCCGCGTCGCGTCGAGGATCAGGGCTCCGATATCTGGACCACCTTCAACCGTGTGCAGGAAAACATGATTCGCGGTGGGCTGCACGGTCGGAACGCGAAGGGCAAGGCGACCACGACCCGAGCCGTCGCGGGCATCGATCAAAACATCCGTCTGAATCGTGCCTTGTGGGTGCTGGCTGACGAACTGCGCCGCCTGCGCGGCTAACCGGATCGCCCCGGCTTTGCGGTCGGGGCGCACCCAGAAAGGGGATCTCACATGGATCTGCTCAACACCCGTCCTACGTGGCTGTCCGCGCTGCTGCCGCTCCTGGCTGTTTGGCAGTACGGAGACCGTGACATCGTTCGCGGCGAACTATATCGCATGGCCCTGTCGGCTGACGCGGCGGCACAATCCGCCGATGCGCTCCGGCGCATTGCCAGCATGCTCGATCACAACGGCAATCCGGTAGAGATGCGTCGCGAGGAATTGCGCGCCATCGCCCGCGTCGCCCTGGCTGGTTTCGAGCGCGTGCCACCCTACGCACCTGTTGCCACGCTCATGGAGCACGACGGGAATCTGCATTAAATTTTGACATCCTTAATAATATTCAACGCCCGCGTAGAAATCGCGCGGGCCCGTGACGCAACCATGACTACCGTCTTAACCATTACTGAAATTGAACAGGCAATCAACTACTGGTGCGCACAGGAATCGCGTGGCCAGGGCGGGGCGCTGTGTGCGAAAGCGCGCCCCCTGGCTGAAGTGTACGGCCTGATGATCTACGAGCGCGCCACGTCTGTAGCGGTGTCGCGGCTCACGCCCGAACAGGTCGACGCCGTCCGCAAGGCGCTTGGAAACCAGCAACCGCCACCGTGTTAGCCTCGCGATCTGTCGCGACGCTAACCGAACTGCCGCGCGCTGGCGTCCATCCCCCTGCAGGCCAGGAGGTTGGATAATCGCGGGAGCATCGCGCGCGCCGCGCGCCCGGATCGAGGCGCACGGGGTCCCCGATGGCCGCATCGTCGGACATGGGGAGAGCGCCGGCGCGCCGCGTAAGCGGCGGGACGATCCGGTACGGCCCAGGCCGACCAGCCCGGGTCGTCAAGCGTCCGCAGGGCGCGTGTATCCCCCGCGGCGTAAGCCGTGGGGGCTGGATAATTACGGGAGTATCGCGCGCGCCGCGCGCCCGGATCGAGGCGCACGGGGTCCCCCATGGCCGCGTCGTCGGACATGGGGAGAGCGCTGGCGCGCCGCGTCAGCGGCGGGACGATCCGGTTTAGCCCAGGCAGACCATGGGCCGGGGTCGTCAAGCGCCCGCAGGGCGCGTGTATTCCCCGCGGCGTAAGCCGTGGGGGCTGGATAATCACGGGAGCATCGCGCGCGCCGCGCGCCCGGATCGAGGCGCACGGGGTCCCCCATGGCCGCGTCGTCGGACATGGGGAGAGCGCCGGCGCGCCGCGTCAGCGGCGGGACGATCCGGTTTAGCCCAGGCAGACCATGGGCCGGGGTCGTCAAGCGCCCGCAGGGCGCGTGTATTCCCCGCGGCGTAAGCCGTGGGGGCTGGATAATCACGGGAGCATCGCGCGCGCCGCGCGCCCGGATCGAGGCGCACGGGGTCCCCCGTGGCCGCATCGTCGGACATGGGGAGAGCGCCGGCGCGCCGCGTCAGCGGCGGGACGATCCGGTTTAGCCCAGGCAGACCATGGGCCGGGGTCGTCAAGCGCCCGCAGGGCGCGTATTTCCCCCGCGGCGCGAGCCGTGGGGGCTGGATAATCACGGGAGTATCGCGCGCCGCATGCTCGGATCGAGGCGCACGGTGTCCTCATGACCGCAAGTCGAACATGGGAAGAGCACCGGAGCGCCGCGTAAGCGGCGGGACGATGCGGTAGAGCCCAAGGCGGCCACCAACCGGGGTCGTCAAGCGCCACAGCGCGCATGTTTCCCCCTCGGCGTAAGCCGTCGGGACTGGATCGTCACGAAGTACATGGAAGAATTAGCGGTTCGAGGTAAGGATGAGCTATCAAATTGAAATCCGGGCCGCCTGCCTGCGATCGGCGGAGGACGGCTGGGAACAGCCGAACGGAGCCGAAATTCAGGAGGTTATCCGTCGCACCGGCTTGCCGGGACGCGCGGTTGCGCGTTATCTCGGCTTGTCAGAATACGGCGGTCGGCAGGTGCGCCGCTGGATCAGCGAAGACGCCGCAATCCCTTACTCGGCTTGGGCCTTGTTGTGCGACCGGGCCGGGCTCGGGTGTATCTGGCGCCCAGCAGCAGACCGCGCCGGGCTGGATCCACTCCCATGACCGTGCATGTTTCGCCCGCGCAGACTCGAGGGGATGCTTTCTAGATGCAGTTGGCAATCGGGAAGCGGGAACTGGAAAGCGGGCGGGTGATGCACGAGCTCGTCAACGCCCGCCGCGCGTCGACGAACTGCGAGGCGGAAATCACTCACCTGCGGGTGACGACCCACAAGATTTGCCGCATGTGATCCATCACGCTTGAAACAGGCAGGTCGGCAGTATTCTTGCCTGACTGGGCGCCTCGGGCCTCCTGCTTCACGACGCGCGGGTTCGGTAACGCATAGCGGCGATCGCACCACGGTGCGTTCTAACAGCTATCGATCGATCCCTGCTGATGCCCAACTATGCTGATGCGGATTTTCGCTTGCACGCGATGCGAAATCTCAGCTAGGAAAATCGCCATTCTATTTTCAATGCCATTCGATCAGGTCTCTCACGCACCCGACCTATAACTCGGCAATCCGGACGAATTGTTGCGGAAGGTGAATACCCGTCATAAAGCGAGATCGAGTGGAAGATCGATATGCGCGCTACCCATCAACCGGTCTGTCTCCAACTCAATAGGCAAAGCGTGGAGGTGCATCCGCGACGCGGCCACCTTCAGCTGCCGCACGAGAAGCATGGTGGTGAAACGGTCTCGGTTAACGCAACAACCGCGAATGCGAGCTAGCGAGCTAGAGGGAGATGCTGAGCAGGTCTACAAGGTGTAAAGCCGAGAGCTCGCGTACCGTTAAGCCTTGGAGGCGGCCTTCGCTTTGGTGCGCAGAAACACGAACGAGTAGAGCGCAAAGGATAGATCCTTATGCGCCAGCACGTCCGACTCATGAATCGTCGCCGGGTTGAGCTTCACCCGCTTGATGGCCAGTTTACCGGCCGCGGAGGCGATAAAGGAACGCATGAAGTCTTTTTGCGCCTTACCGTCCGCCTTGTGATACGCCTCACGGCCGAGGTCAGCATTCTCGACGGTCTGTGTTTTGCTGCGCTCCTCTGCCGCCGCAGTGCTTGCGGCGACGGCCGCTGTCGCCAATTGCTTCGCGCTGAACTCCACCCTCTCCTGTTCCTGCTGCTGTTGCTGTACCGTTAGCATTTTGCGATCAGCGTCCGATAGCTTGTAGCCGTCGGTGATAGCTTTTAGCAGGTAGGCGCCCGGACTCTTCTTGACTTGGCCGGAGTCGACCTTGGCGCGGGTGTATTCGATCGCCTGAAGAATACGCTCATCCGACCACACGGCGCGGTTTTGCGAGATGGTGTTGAACTGCTTTTCTGTGAAACCGAATTCGTTCTTCAGCGTCGTGTATATCTCTTGCGCGCCAAGCAGGCTCGCTCGAACGGCCCCAGCGGTTTCCTTTCGCGTCAGCCTGAAACGAATCCGGTCAATCTTTTTCGACTTCGGGCTCACGGTGCGAGTCTCGTAGCTCAGATCGATGTCCGAGACTGCGTTTATCTGCTTAACCGCCTTGTCGAGGTTGTCGCGTTTGAAATACTTGAATTCGGTTGCAGTCGACGCAGCCTTCCCTGGCCAAGCACGTACCACATCGATTTCGATCCACTCGGTTATGCCTTCCGCCACGTAACCGATGACGTGGTCGTAAATGGCTCGAGCATAGGTAAGCGTAAAGGCAGAGGTGATTCTCAGACTCAACCAGTGCGACTTTACCGGGTCCTTGATGTGCGGAATGAGCGGCTCAGGAACCGCAAAAGTGATGCGCCCTTTGTCGATACCCACGATACCGATGAGCTGTACGGACACCCACTTCTCGTCCTCCGCGGACGTACTGCCAGGGGGCGAGGCCGAAACTTGAATTAAGGCTTTTTGAGCCTCGGACACCACTGTTCGCAGGTGCTTGTAGTTGTAACTGTCATAACGCATGAGCCATCGGAAGTAGCTCAGCTCGACGTCATAAACCTTCGGGGTGGTCGGCTCCTGCGCCACGATGAAGTGCGCTGCATCCAGGAATCGCCTGGCTGTAATGCCAACATCGGTAATGTCGATAAAAACGTTGTTACGCTGATAGCCAATCTCCTTCGTCGATTCGTTGATTGGCGTATCGGTGGCGAGCATCTCCTCGAACAGCTCAAACGACAGCTGGCGCGAGGTTGCGCGCGTCATGATGTTGTTTGCCATCGAGGTGCCTGTCCCTAGTTGCCGGTCGCGCAGACTGTAGCACACGTAGGTGAGATGTCAAAACAAAAAGACTCACCATGACGGGGACCGTTTCAACAAATCTGCTCACCTTCCTCTAGGCACATGTCCGTTCAACAAATCTGCTCACCTTTCTGCTTTCGAGAGGCAGAAAGCCTCGGGGCGACGGTTGTATGTTTTTCAGAATCTCTTAAAAAGCAAAACGAACGAACAAACTACAGCGAAAAACAAAGATTCTTAAAAACAATGGGTTAGTCCCATGTAGGTGAGCAGTTTTGTGCCTGAGGTGAGGACTTTTGTGGACCGAAAGTGAGGAGAAATCCATTGCGAGCGTGAGAAGTTTACCAGCGCAAAGTGAGGGATTCTGTGGCCGCAGATTGACGGTGAGCATTTTTGTTGAATGTTGCACCCGGTTGCGGAAAGCCTTACCTGACGGGGTCCTCGGCCGAAAATCGCTCGAAATGGGTGAGTCGTTTTGTTGAAGCATGGTGAGTGCTTTTGTGGCGCAGCGCAGCTGGGCTGCTCGGTTTACCGGCATGAACCGTAACAAGGCTCGCCGCACGGCAGGTTGCGGTCTGGGCATCTGTGGATAAGTCGATAGCCGGTGGACGATGGTGAGCACTTTTGTAGGCAAGTTGCCGTCGACCCTGCGTTCAACGCTTACGTTATGGGCTGCCGGGCGACTTACGACCAGGCTGCGGAGGAGGTTTCTGAGGCAAAGGTGCCTCGCGTTGTGTGCCAAGGCGATATGCCTGCAATTGGATGGTGAGAGAAATTGTTGAAAGTGCGAGGCAGGGCGCATCAATTGGCAGATTTCAACAATTCTTCTCACCCACCTTCACCCCTCCTCCACCGACTCCTCCAGCGAATTTCAACAATTTTTCTCACCATGAAACGTCGGAATGCTTGCGCACGAACCGCCAATTCTGGCCCTTCCGTTGCTTCGTTCGATCTTTTTGTGTTGTTTTCCAATGGGTTAGGTGGAAAATTTAAGAAACTTACTATCTGGAAGCGATTTTTCTAATGTTTTCGAGTATTCTACGCTTCGTCCCGATTTCCGGTGAAAGTGTAAAAACCATGTCTAAAGCCGAATTTCCCGCTATCACACGCAAGGTTCCCCTGGCGAAGATTGCCAAATTTGCGAAAAAACTGGACGGGCTGACGGCGGAGCTGCGCGAGCAAATCCTCACGCCGAGGCCGCGAAAGGCGCCGCCAAACTTTACGACTGCCGAAGTGGCAGACCTGTGCGGCTTGGACCGAACCAAGCTCCACTACCAAGCGACGCGGGAAGGAAGCGCGTTGCCGCCGGGCGTTGCGCACGGCACGGGCCGTAGCCGCCTGTTCACCTTGGCCGAGGCGCGTACCTACGTACAACAGTTGTCGGAAATCTATCAGTCGCCGCTCGTGACTGGTCGCGACGCCGACGGCAAGATTCTTCTGGTTGCCAACTTCAAGGGTGGGTCGACGAAGACCACGACGACGATGTGCATCTCGCAAGGGTTGTCGTTGCGCGGACGGAAGGTGCTCGTGGTTGACTTGGACCCGCAGGCCTCTCTGTCCGAACTCTGTGGACTCTATGCCGAGAACGAGGTCGACGAGGATTCGACCGTTCTGCCTTTTATCTATAACGAGGAGATGGAAGGCGGACTGGAATCTGCCATCAAGGAAACTTACTGGGACGGGCTGGATGTAATTCCCGCGCATCCATCGCTGTTCAGTGCTGAGTTCTTCATCCCCTCGATGCTTAAGACTCGCCCGAGCTATCAGTTTTGGGCAATCCTGCGCAAAGGCCTGGAGCCGCTGCGCAAGAAGTACGACTACATCATTCTGGACACAGCTCCCTCCCTCTCCTACCTCACATTGAACGCGCTGATGGCAGCTGATTCGATGGTGATGCCCTTGGTGCCGGAGAGCCTGGACTTCATCAGCTCGGTATCGTTCTGGGGGCTGTTTTCGGATATTGCCGCGAACTTCATGGAGAAGGAGTCAGACAAGGTCTACGACTTCATCTCCGTGATTCTGTCGAAGGTGGATACAAGCCCGACGTCGTCAGCACCCATCGTACGCTCGTGGACGCAACGCGCCTACGAAGACTGGCTGACCACCACCGAGATTCCCGCGAGTTCGGTGATGAGCAACGGCGCGCTCGCGCTCTCGACAGTGTTTGACCTCAGCAAATCCGACGGGGTCTCAAAGACGGTGCAGCGTGTACGCCAACCACTGGTTGAATACTGCAGGTGGATTGACAACATGTACATCGACGAATGGAGTCTCGCACAATGAGCAGTATTCGTGACCGTATGGCTCTCCAAACCGCCAACCTCCGGAAGACGTCCTCAATCTCTGACGATGAGATGGACGCGACCAAGCTCGCGGTCGAGAAGCCGAAGACAGGGCCTGGGATGGCAGGGGCGTTGGCAGCCGCACAACTCAAAATTCAAGAGTTGGAAGCGAGTGGTGGCCAGGCAACGATTCCTGTTGCGGAGGTTGTGCCTAATCCATGGCAACCGCGGCGGATTTTTGCCGAGGCCGAGCTTTCGGATCTTGCCGAGTCTATTCGCGAAAAGGGGTTGGTTCAGCCGGTGGCGGTGCGGCGCGTTGATTCCGTCTACCAGCTGGTCGCTGGCGAGCGGCGATTGCGTGCGCACAAGATGTTGGGCATGGAGCAAATCAAGGCGGTCATAGTCGACTGCTCTGATGAGGACATGGTTGTTCTTGCGTTGGTAGAGAACATCGGGCGGTCCAACCTAGCCGATTATGAAATTGCGATTTCGCTGCGTCGTGCGGAAGCAGAGTTTCCGAATCGAAAGCGGCTCGCCGAGTCCCTCGGTATGTCTCGCACCGGACTGTATCAGTTCTTGGCGTTCGACAAGCTGCCTGATTTCATTAAGGATCAATTGGACTTGCAGCCCGCGCTGCTTGGGTGCAATGCTGCAGAAGAAATTGTGTCGGCTATCAAAAAGCATGGCGCTGCCGGTTTGGCTGCGGCAAAGGACTTGTGGCCAGACGTTGTCAAAGGAGAAATTCTTCAGGGACGATATGCTGCCGCGATCGTAGCGCAGGCCACCCGTCAGGGTTCGAGAGCGGCGGCCCGCGAGCGGAGTATCGCGAAGTTCTTTTCGGGAAAGGAACAGGCCGGGAGCATTACGAAGGACGTGAACTCGTTCACCGTCAAAATCAAGACCGGGTCCCTTAGCGAAATTCAAGAGACTCGAATCCGGCAACTTATCAGCGAGCTTTACAGGGAAGAACCAAGCGCGCAGCAGTAATCGAACTTATTGGACAGAAGCCCGCAACTTTGCGGGTTTTTTTCGTCCCCAAAGCGATACGCCCGTAACACTAGAGTGTCGGCAATAAGGGAAGTTACAGGGAGCGCTCGGAGAGCGCGTGCCCGCGAGGTTTCGACGCGCTGAACCCGACATGGCCCCACGGCTCGGACGACGTCGTGCGGTGTCAGTAGTACCGACACTTCGGCCTTTCGTTCCGACCTGACCCGCACCGCACGTTGTACCTCGAGCGGACGTCAAGGTGTCAGTATTACTGACGCGCTGAACCTCCGGATAGCGCCATGGCTCGGGCGACGTCGTGCGGTGTCAGTAGTACCGACACTTCGGTCTTTCGGTGCGGCTTGACCCGCGCTGCACGTTGTACCTCGAGCGGATGTCGAGGTGTCAGTATTACTGACACGCTGAACCTCCGGATAGCGGCCATGGCTCAGGCGACGTCGTGATGTGTCAGTAGTACCGACACTTTGGCGACCTGTGCTTACGCCAACTGCAGGTTAGGTGTTGCCTGAATGAGAACAGGCTTAAACGAGGCCTGCCTGTCTGGAAGACGTTCCGTCGAATGGACCATGTGACGGAAGAACACGCCAAGCAACTCGAACGCCAGTATCCATGGCCTCCAGTGTTCCCGTCATCCTGACTTGAGGTCGATCGCTAGGCGTGCCCACCTAGTGCATCGCCGTCCGCCAAACGCTAATTCAAAGCGCCGCCGCCGGCCCTTCGCCGGCACGGTGTCGGCGACGCCATGCGGGCCCGTGGAGCTTCTGGCTTGGCGTATCAGAGACCCGCCGGTTCAGCGCGCCGGCAACCTTGCATGATGTCGTTGAGACTGACCGGAGAAGGCGGTGCCGGCATTTACCGTGAGCCGTGCGAGGCGATCTGCAAGTCGTTAGCAGCCTGTTTTGCGCGGGGATGGTTGCGCGCAGCCGGCGGTCGGGGCGGCCGAGATGCCGCGGTTCAGTCTTGCCTGCGGTGTGCGGGTGCGAATCGTGGTGTCGGCCCGGAGATGATCGTTTGGCATGAGCAGGAAATATCATTCATCAAGCCTCCACGCCAGCATCAACTAATAACTTCTAGGTGGCGCGCACCGTCCGGCACCGCATCGACCACCAGCCGGCGGTCGAAGGTGCCCAAGGCGCCCTCATGCAGGCGCGCGATCGCGAGCAGGTACGTGTCGGTCACCTGGTCGGTCGCGAGGATGCGGCTCGCGTCGACGTGCTCCCGATCGAGCAGGCTCAGGCCGTTGGACCAAAAGATGTGGCCAGGATGAGCGCGCAGCTTTGCGACGAGTGGCGCGACCGCGGCCGACGTCTCAATTGCTTTCGGGTAGCGCGATGATGCGCACGCCGTTTTCGATCAACGGGCAGGTTGCCCACGCCGGGTGGTTGACCCGACCGAACCATTCGTGTGCAGCTTCGCTCTGTACGTGCCCGGCGTCGAGCAGCGCAATCAGTACGTTGATGTCAAGCAGATACGCCATCAGGGTGCCTCGTCGCGGCATCTGGTTGACGGGTTCGGGCGTGACGGAGCCGGCGGCGTGAGCATGGCAATACCGGCAGGCCGTCGCGCGTGGTGGTTGCGGCTGAAGGGCGCTGCAGCGCCGTGCGGGCGAGCTGCGAGATGACGCGGCCGATCGACACGTGCTCGCGGTCGGCGCGCGCGCGGGCGAGGGCGAGCACGTCGTCATCTATATCGAGGGTGGTTCGCATACAGGGGCCTCCGCAGATACCCGGTTGTTCCACACCCGTCAGGATCGTCCGGTTCGCATCAAGCATCAAACATCATTCAGGAGTCCTTCTGACTTGGGCTGCGTTCTCCGGTAATCTGCGATGAACGACAAAAACCGGTTGTTGAGATCCGCTCTAGGCGGCACTTTGCGAAACCCGATCGCGATGAGGGCCGAAGAAACCTAGGGAACCTTCAGGCGATAATAGGGCCAATCTGTCGTCCCCGTGAAACATTCCATGGCGCATGCCGTGTCGGCGAAAATCGTTGTCTGGCAAGGCTCGCACAGTGATCGCCGAGGAATGTTTCACGAAAAGCAGGGTGCCGGCGCGTGGCCCGTTCGCCATTCCGACCTTGACCGATGGGCGACAGTGCTTTTGTCCCCATTCGCCTGCACGTTGTAGCAAAAAGAACGTAATTTGTAGCGTTCCCGCGCGCCCATGTGTGGTGCATGATCGCTGGGTGGCGGTCTCCGGAAACTGCCGACGGGACGGGCGAACTTGCGGCGGCCGTCACATGACCCATTCCGGCAGCAGAACATTGGCCGGCGCGCGCCGTCGTCAGCGGTACTAGCCGCCTTGCCGGCGGCGTGAAAGACCGCGGGAGCAGTAGATATCCATTTCACATAATGAGAAACAGTTTGTAACCGTTCCACGATTTGAACAGGTTCTTCCTCAGACTATTCGTGTCGTTGAAGTCTTAGGGGAACCAGCGATGGCCTTGTCGAAATTGCAGAGAGCTGCCTTGGCTCCTGGTCGTCTGGCCGAAGTTTTGAGCGCCTACGCGGACCGCACTTTCACGTTCCCGCTTGTCGCGCTGGTGTTAATTGCGTCTATCTGGGCAGTTACCGTTCAACGTATTCACGACGAGGGTGAGCAGGCCCATACCGCCGCGGCCGTCACGAGTTCACGGCTGGCCAGCGCCTTCGCGGCGCACATCGCAAAAACTGTTCACGACGCCGATGTAGTCGTGCAGTGGGTCAGGTATGAGTACGAGCGTTCGCCGGCGACATTTTCGCTCTCCGACTACAAGCAGCGAGGGCTTGTCTCGGCCGATACAGCGTTACAGGTAACGATCGTCGACGCGGCGGGGCAGGTTGTGCAAACAACGACGCCGGACGCGCGCGCCGTGAACCTATCAGATCGGCTGCACTTCCGGGTTCATGAGAAAGGGAACATCGGGCTCTATATCAGCCAGCCAGTGCTCGGACGCGTTTCGTCACACTGGACCCTTCAGTTCACCCGCCGACTCAATCATCTTGACGGTACATTCGCAGGGGTGGTCGTTGTCTCAGAAGATCCAAATTTTCTGACTGACGGGTTCTACAACCTTGATGGCCTTGGCCTCCACGGGATGCTGACTGTGCTGTCCGACAACGGCTATTTGCTATCGCGACTGGCCGGTGGGGCGCCCGCGTCGCCCAATGGGCCACCCGCCTCGGCCTATTCGGCAATGACCGGAGCGAAGGGAAAGGTTGTTAAGGATCCGGTGGATGGCGTTCAGCGTGTAGTTTCATATCGCCATCTGTCTGCGTATCCCGTCTCAGTAGTCGCGGGCGTTTCGGCCGAGGACGCACTGGCTCCGTATCGCCGAGCCAAGGTGCTCTACTGTGCGATCGCCTCCTTTTTGAGCCTGTCGCTTTTGGCTGCTGCTGCTTGGCAGGTGGTAGTGACCTGTCGATTTCGGAAACTGGCCGAGACGGACTCACTAACTGGACTGCCGAATCGGCACCTCATGCTGCAAACCGCGCGCCGATGGATGCGCAATGAAGAACCAGGCATGGTAGGGCTCCTATACGTCGACCTGGATAACTTCAAGGTCATCAACGATACGTTGGGGCATAAGGTTGGGGACGACCTGTTGCGTAACGTTGCCTTTCGTCTTCAAGAGTGTGCGACATCAGAAGATTTGCTCGCGCGGATAGGTGGCGACGAGTTCGCGTACGTCCTGCGAGGCGAGCACGCACTCGCGCACGCCGAACGGATAGCTGTCGATATCATTCAGGCGTTCAAACGTGTATTCGTCATGCGTGGTCACGACTACACCGTCAACGTCAGCATCGGTATTGCCTTGCATAGCGATCCGGATGACAGCGAGTTTGGACTACTGTCGAAAGCTGACCTGGCGATGTATGCGGCCAAAGAACGTGGTCGCCAGGGCGGGGAAAGTCGGTTTCATATCTATACCCGTGACCTTTCGGATCGCGCGCTATCGCTGATCGAGCGACAGCAGGCGTTGCAATACGCAATCACCAATCGTGAATTTTTCGTGCTCTATCAACCGATTGTTAGCGTCGAAGGTACGCTACGCGGCGTAGAGGCGCTTGTCCGATGGAGGCATCCGCAGAAGGGCGTATTGAAACCCGACCAGTTCATCCCCCTCGCGGAATCCTCCAGTCTGATAGTGCAACTTGGTGAGTACGTCTTGCGGCAGGCGTGCCGCGAGTTCCAGGCCTGGCAGGAAGCGAGTGACAACCGGCTCTTTCTGTCGGTCAATGTGTCGCCGGTTCAACTCGCCCGGGGAGGGTTGGCGCACACCATCAAGGAATGCCTTAACGACAATCTGATGGATCCCGATGTACTCCAGCTCGAGATAACCGAAACGGCGGTGCTTTCCGGAAGCCGCGAACTGCGATCACGGCTTCAGGATATTCGCCGACTGGGCGTCAGGGTTGTGCTGGATGATTTTGGCACCGGTCAATCGTCGCTATCGCATCTGACCTCGCAGACCGTCGACGGTATCAAGGTCGACCGGCAATTCACCGAAGCGGCGCCGGGCCAGAAGATGGCAGCGGCCCTGGTTGAAAATCTTGTTCGGCTTGCGCGGGACGTCGGGCTATCGTTGGTGGTTGAAGGTGTCGAGACCCGGGAGCAGGCAGCATGGTTATCGCGTTTCAAGGACGTGTCACTTCAAGGATACCTTTATGGTCGTCCGGCACCGATCACTGAACTAACGGCAATGCTCAAGGTAGGTCAGTAATGTTCGGCTCGGTGGTCGAAAAGTTACCAAATGCTCGCGCGAACGTCGTGTATCAACGACGTGAGAGGGGCGGGTCGGATAGCGTCATTTTGCGCCTGCGGGATTATGGCGAGGGACGCTTGATCCTCGAGCGCGTGATCTCCCGTCCGGATGATGTGAGTCTTACGCTCCTTCTACCGCTGCGGGGCGAGCGGGCGCTGCAGGAATTTTCGGGCGCTGATCCGTGGGGCGACATTCTCGCGCCGGCCTACGATGCGATCAAGAGTGCGTGCCGACAGACGTTCAATGGGAGGAAGCGCCCGCCACGGCGCGTTCGATCCGTGAGCGTCGACGATGTGCTGGCAAGCATGCCTGCCTGCACCAATGAATACGATCTCGCAGCGCTGTTGGATGACCTTTCTAGTTCGCTTGGTGCTGAACAATACTGCATCACCTGGATCGATTTCGATAGTCGTGGCGACAGGGCGGAGCATCGGTATCTCGTCGGATGCGATCCTGCTTGGATGCAGAAGTACGTGTATCGATCGGGCTACATGAATGACCCATTGCTCGAATATGCGAAGCGAAACGCATCTCCGGTAACGACATCTGATCTTCAAAACGGAGCGACAGAACACTGGTTACTTCAGGAAGCGCAGGGCCATGGTTTGTACAGCATGCTCACGTGTCCAGTGCACGAGCCCGCGAGATCGACATTAACAATTCTGCAGGCAGCTGTCGGGGCGAACTGCGCCGATGGCGATGGGATCCTTTCGCGCAATCAGAACAGGTGGCGTAGCGCCGCTGGCGCCCTGTCGGACTGGCGGCTGAATCAGCTGCGCGAGTTTGCAGGACAGTTTCAACTCGTTGGTGAGGAGTTGACCGTGTTGCGTGCCTTATTGCATTGGAAGGACAGCTCTGCAGAGACGATCGCTACCGCACTGGATATGCGTGCGCGCCACGTCAGACAGGTCGTATACCCAAGGATTACTCGAAAAATGGGTGTCTCTCACATCAAGGAAGCGGTAGCACTTGCTTTTAAATGCGGATTGATTAACTAAACAATTGGTCGCGCATATAGGGTTATCACATTTTTCAGGTGTTGGGAATAGAAAATAGAAAGTGGAATTTACGCAGGCTTGTCGGCTAAATTGACTCCAAGTTTGCGAGCCGGTTCTTCTATTCCTGACGATGAAAACTACGATTCTCGCTCGATCCGTTTGCTTCGCGGTAGCGTGCCTGCTGGTCGCTAGTGAGTCACGCGCAGCTCTCGGAGATAAGCAAGTGTACTGGTCGATGGTCACGTCATACCCTGAGGACACCGTATCAGGCCACGGTCTTCGCTCGTTCGCCGAACACGTCGCAACGGAAACGCAAGGTTACATAGCGCCGCACATCCAGTATCGGACAAGCAGGCGCGCGGCACAGCTGGTCGACGACGTACGAGCGGGCGATGTCGACGCAGCAGACATCTTCGGTGGCAATCTGGCCGCCCTCGATCCGCTGTTCGAACTGTCAACGTTGCCATTTCTTGCGCGTAGCGAAGCGGACGCG
The DNA here is from genome assembly GCF_001718195.1 of Paraburkholderia nodosa. Classification (GTDB taxonomy): domain Bacteria; phylum Pseudomonadota; class Gammaproteobacteria; order Burkholderiales; family Burkholderiaceae; genus Paraburkholderia; species Paraburkholderia nodosa_A. Next base: position 45,971 of record NZ_MCNV01000029.1, on the reverse strand, counting down.
AAAGCATTGGCGTGCATTGCGGAGCCAGCCTATCGTCGCGTGCTTGCGAAAGTCGGTTTGCATCTGCTGGTGGTGTCGCCCTGGCCGCCCACGGGGCTCTGGTCGCTCACGCCTCTCAAGAACGCGAGCGATATCACGCATCTGAAAGTTCGTACCTATGACGAAACGTCGGCGACCGTGCTGGGCAACGTGGGTGCACAGGCGGCCAGTTTGCCTATGGAGCAGGTCAAGTCGTTAGTTGGCGAGGGTGGTATCAATGCAGTGCTGTCTTCCGGGGACGGATCGGTCGGTAACACCCTCGCCGGCATACTTCCGAATTTCGCTGCAGTTCGATACGCCTTCCCGGTTTCGTTTCTTGTGATGAGCGAGAGCCGCTTCAAAGCGCAGTCGGCCCAGCGGCAGCGGCAAATCACAGCTGCTGCTCGTGGTGTGCAGAGTGCGGAATGGCAAGCACTTCCTGAACGGATGGCGATCAACTATGCGCACATGAGGAATAACGGCGTGGTCATCGAGGATCCGATTTCGCCAGAGCTGCGCGCGACGCTGCAGAACGAAGGCCGGGCTAGGGCGCGCGAGTGGCTGGGTAGGGTGGGGCCAGCTGGTCAGGCCATTCTTGATGCCTACATTAATCGTCAGACTGCTCCGGCCGGCACTGGGTGCCGGCTGGGAGTGGTGGAAACACTCGACGCGGCGGTCTGGGATGAATAAACGAGCCAGGATTGTTTTCGTTGTCGCGGCAGCGAGGTGTGCAACTCGAGGAATGAGGTGGTTGGTGATGGTGCGATTTCGGTTGATACGCACTGCGAAAGTACTGTAAGAGTTGATGTGAGGGAAGAAATGAATGCAAAGTCAATCGATCTGAACGTCGATCTCGGCGAAGGGTTTGAGCATGACTTCGAGCTGATCAAGCTCGCGAGTTCGGTCAACATCGCCTGCGGCTGGCATGCTGGCGACCCTCTGACGATGCGACGGGTCACAACAGAGGCGATTCGACAAGGCGTCGCAATTGGAGCGCACCCGAGCTTTCCTGATCGCGAGAACTTCGGCCGCGCACCGATGTACCTACCGGCTGACGAAGTTTATGCCGGCGTGCAGTATCAAGTGGGTGCGTTGGCGGCTGTCGTGGCGGGCCTCAACGGCCGCCTGGTGCACGTGAAGCCTCATGGGGCACTCTACAACATGGCTGAGGTAAACGACGAGCTCGCCGTCGCCATCGTGCAGGCGATAAAAGACTACGACCGGGGGCTGCTTATCTACGGACTCGCTGGTGGTCTGCTCGTCCGCCTGGCCCGTGAAGCGGGATTGCTTGCAGTTGACGAAGGCTTTGCTGATCGCGCATACACCCCGGAAGGCAAGCTTGTGCCGCGATCGCAGGCGAATGCCGTGTTGGATAGCGATGTAGCGGCGTGTCAGCAGGCGCTGGGCATGGTGCGTGATGGCCGGATCAAGGCAATCGATGGCCGCTGCATCAAAATTCAGCCAGGGACACTGTGCCTTCACGGGGGCGGTGCCCACGCTGTGGCGTTTGCGAACCAGATCGGCGATGCCTTACGCGACGCCTGCATTGCTGTCAGGGCGCCGCAGACTACGCGGCACGTTTCGGAGCACGCGTGAAAAGCGAGGTCGCCTAAAAGGCGAGATCGATTGCTTTCTTGACGAGCAACTGATCGACCTGACCGGAGTCGGCGGCACTTTGGTAAATGAGGGCGACCAGTTTGGACTTTTTCTCTGTGTCGATGGGACGCTTTTCAAGCGCGATATCGACCGAGACGAGGACGCGGCACAGCATATGTTCATCGACAGCGCCGTGGCGCATCACACGGGTTCCCGTCACCAGGTACAGAATGTCGAAGCCGCGCTGAGCGAGAGCCGCCAGATAGCCGACATCAGGCAGACGCACGCCCTGTTCGTAGTTGAATTGCGCACGACGACTGACGCCGGATATTGCATGCATCTCGCCTTGGGAAAATCCGAGCCGTTCGCGTTCCGCAATAAGTCGCGAGCCAAAGGTTTCTGGCATAAATGTTCTTAAAATTGACAAGTGGCACAAACGTGCCTATATTCTGCAAATGTGATCAAACTTGCTCAGTATAGAGGGGCTTGAATGGCACTCAAAACCCTGGAAGAGGTTCGGCATGAATTCGATCGATGCGGCGTCCCGGTATCAAGCTGAGGGAATCAACGCAGACGCCGCCCAATCTATCGTAAGCGGAGTGTTGCCGGAACGGTCCAAAGGCAAGTTGAGGACATGCTCATTGTGCGGCCGCCCGTATCTGACGCAGTACCACCGGAAAGGGAGGGGTAGGCGACGGTGAGCAACTAAAGCGGCGACTTCAAGCGGGCTTCGTTGCTGAAGCTGACGGCACGAACTACGGTCCGCGCATCGCGGCAAACGCGCACGGCCTTCGCTGTTGCCATTGAGTGATCTCCATCGAATGAGAGTGCAGTGCGAATCTTCAGTCGCTATATATAAAGCAGTCCTACTTATATGATAAGGAAACCTGAGTGAGGTCTGTGCGCCAGTCGAAATGGTGTGTGCAGCTCATCCGTATGCGCATCGCACGTCGAAATCGCAACTCGCCGCTTCTTCGACCAGCCAATGCACGAGTTGGCCTGTCGCGGCTTCGTTCGCGTGTGTGATGCTGGACAGGAGAGATAGCAGGAAGGGCTCCCCGGGCCGATGGCGTGCCCGTGGGAACTGACCACATCGGAGGGCACGGAAATGGGCGCAGTTTTCGGGTTGATTCAAAAGGGCGTGTGCGCACTGCTGCTGTTCGTGGCGGTGACGTCTTTCCTTGGCTTCGCGTACTGGTTGGTTGAGCGGCATTCATCGCCGCGTGATCTGTTTGCGGTGGCGATCGTGGGTTTGGGTTGGGCCGCGATCGGCTGCGTTGCCTACAGGCGCGGTTGGCCGCGCGAGAAGCGAGGGGGGTGAGCCATGCGGAACCTCTTTGGAGATCGTCTTGTAAAACGGGGCTCAATTGGCCTGTTGCAGCTGGGCGTGCTCGCCGATTGGGGCTGCGGCGGTCCGGGCTGGCTTCTCGAACACTACGTACGCTGGGTCGACCAGCGGATGCAGGGGCTGTCGCTATCGGCCATTGTTCCGGCCGCTCTCGACTCGGGCATGGGCGGTACGGCTGCAAAGCGGGTGACGCCCCAACTGCCTGCGGTCGCGGTTGCCGTCGCTGTAGGCGTCGCGCGTCGGCTCAGGCGCGACCGAGGCGCCACATGAAAGCCCGCCTCGTGTTTGGGCCCGCAACGGAGCGGTCATGATGCCAGTCGACTTCGCGATGCTCGCGCAGCAATGCGCCCCGGCCGTCTATCCGACCACCCTGCAGGCGCTCGTCAGAGCCGAATCCGGTTTCAATCCCTTCGCCATCGGCGTGGTCGGCGGCCACCTGGTGCGCCAACCGCGCAACCGCGACGAGGCGGTGGCGACCGTGCGCGCGCTTGAGGCGGCTGGCTGGAACTACAGCATGGGCCTGGCCCAGGTCAATCGCGCGAACCTGCGGATCTATGGCCTTACCCCTGAAACCGCGTTCGATCCGTGCGCGAACCTGCGGGCGGGCGGCGCCATCCTCGCCGAATGCTACACCCGCGCGGCCGCCGGCGGACGCGTGCCGCAGGATGCCGTGCGTGCGGCGCTTAGCTGTTACTACAGCGGCAATTTCACGCGCGGCTTCAAACCGGATGTGGGTGGCACGAGTTATGTCCAGCGCGTGGCTGCGAACGTCCCCGATAGCGAAGCCAGCGCTGCTGTCGTGCCGCCGATCGCTGTCGTACCGGAGGGCAAGGCACCCGTTGTGCATACAGCATCGCGCGCAGTAGTGCACCCGGCCCGTGTGCGGCGGGCCGATGACTCAGTGAGCACCGACACCGGGGCCGAGCACGCCCAACAGGTCAATCACCATCCAGCCTGGGACGCCCTGGGCGATTTTTGACGGAGCAGGCAGATGAAGAAGATTCTTCTCGAACCCTTGACCGGCCGTGCCGCGGCTTTGGTGCGTTTGCGTGGCAGGAATGCCGGGCGCATCGGCGCCGTGGTCATGTCGATGGCCGCCCGCGGAGCCCGGGCGGGCGGTGGCCTGGCAGCGGGCACGTCGGCGGCCAACACCTTCACGCTATGGTTTTACGGATTCTGTGGCGTGATGGCTGGTTCGTATCTGCTGTGGGTTGGGGTCCAGTGCTGGTCCAACAAGGCCGACTGGATTCATGACTTCGGCGGCGGCATCGCGAAGGTGGCCGGCGTGGGTTCGGCACTCGTGCTCGCCGGCTGGGCTTTCGGACTCTTCGCCTGAATCACCATGGAAGACGAACGCACGCTGTACCCCTCCTACGCGGGTCTTAACCGTACCGCGATGATCGGCGGCGTCCCGATGTTTCCGGCGCTGATCATCGGCTGTACATCGCTGATCACCAGTATGGTCGGTGGGTTCGTGCTCGGTCCCGGTGGTCTGTTGATAGGCTCGGCTGGTGTGCCCGTCTTCCTGTTTTTCCGGCATGTCTGCGAGACAGATGACCAGGCACTGCGCCTGACGTGGCTGGAATTTCGCTGCTGGCTGGACCGCCGTCGTGTGTCGGTATTCGGCAGGACATACACGCTCGCACCGATGCGGTATGGCCGCGACCTGAACGTGTACACCCGCTCGTTTTCGCGCGGCCGGGACCTTGAGCGCTTCGAGGCGCTGCGTCAGCGCCTGCTTGCGCAGGCAGAGGAGGACGAAGATGAATGACCGCAAGCCTGCGCACAATCCTGCGCTGTCAACAGATGGCGCTGCCAGTGCGTGCACGCCTATTGTGGGCTACGCCATGACGGCTGGTGCTCCCGGTTCGGGCAAGACAATGTATGACGTGTTTCGCCGGCTCGCGGAGGAGCGCCGTCGCATTTGCGGCGCGGACGACATGCCGTACGCGGGAGACGAAGCATGCGCGTGACCAACGAACTGAACCGGCTTGTTACGTCCGCGGAGGACAAGCTGCCGCGCATCGGCCGTCCGGTGTCGGAAACGGTGACAAGCGTCGACAACGGCGGCGCCTTCCTGGTGATGCGCGTGAACGGCGTGCCGTTCGAATCGGTGAGCCGTGGCGAGATCGAAGCACGCTACGACGGCTGGAACCGTCAGCTGGCCGCGATGACGCTGGAGAAAGGTAATCGCCTGTCGCTGTGGACCACGTTTCGTCGGCGCAGCATCTCGTTCGGCGACGAGTACCGCTTCTACAATCCGTTCATCCAGCAGGCCGTCGACAAATACCTGCGGCGTTTCCGCAGGCACGATCACTTCGAGAACAGTTTCTACATCACCGCGATCCTGCAGGGCGACGACCTGGACGAGACGGTGCGCGAGCTCGAGGAGCTGGGCGAGGGACTGATGAAGGCTATCGTTGCCTACGATCCTCAACTGCTCGAAGCATACGGGCACAACGGCATCCTGTTCTCGGAGGCGTATCAGTTCATTGGCGAACTCGTGAATGGCGTCGACGAGCGCGTGCCGGTCACGCAGGCCACCGGACGCGACCTGATCCCGACGTCGCACCTGCATTTCCACTACGACACGGTTGAGATCCGCACCGATCGCTCAACCCGGTTCGCGGTCTGCTACGACCTGAAGGATTTTCCGAAGGCCGGCTGGGGGCAGACGAATCCGCTGCTGTCGCTGCCCGTCGAATTCACCTTCACGCAGAGCCTGGGCTGTCTGAGCACTGCCGAAGCGATGAAGGCGATCGAAGACCAGATCAATCACCTGAGGTCGGTCGAGGACAAGGCGAAACACCAGATCAAGGAACTGGAGGATGCGGTGGCGCTGATCGCCGGTCGGGATCTCGCATTCGGCGACTATCACGGGGCGCTCGTCGTGTACGGCGACACGCCGGAGAAGGCCATCAGCAACGGCGCGTACGTAACCAGTCGGGCGCTGAACGATTGCGGTTTCAAGTTCGTGAAGGCGACGGCATCGGCACCGTTCACGTACATGAGCCAGGTGCCGGGATTCAGGACGAAGCCGCGGCCGATGCCGAAATCGACCCGCAGTCTCGCGTCGTCGTTTTCGATGCATACCTATTCGGCCGGCAAGGCACGCGGCAATCCGCTCGGCGATGGCTCGGCCCTCATGCCGGTGCAGACCGTTGCGAAAAGCCTGTTCAGCCTGAACTGTCACGCTTCGCGCCTGGATGAGGACAGCGTGGGCGAGAAGGTTGCCGGCCACACGCTTATTCTCGGCTCGACCGGCACGGGCAAGACCACCCTAGAGACGATGCTGCTCGCCTTCCTCGAGCGGTTCGACCCGAAGATCTTCGCGCTCGATCTCGATCAGGGTCTGCGGATCTTCCTCGAGGAGATGGGAGCTGTCTACTACACGCTGCGCGAAGGCGAGCCGACCGGTCTTGCGCCGTTTGGCCTGCCCGAGACGAAGCGCAACCTCGCGCACCTTTACGACCTGGTGGGTGCCTGCTGCCGCGACGAGAACGGCAAGCTCAGTGCTGACGACCAGCGGCAGATCAAGCACGCGGTCGACACGGTCATGAAGCTCGAGAACATCGAGCACAGAACCTTCAGCCGCCTGCTGGAGTCGATCCCGGATACGGGCGACGAGAACGGCCTGTGGGTCCGTCTTAGCCAGTGGTGTGGTGCAACTAACGGTCGATTCTCGTGGGCGCTGGACAACATACCGGATGCGTTGACGAACATTGCCGAGGTGCGCCGGATCGGTTTCGACGTCACTGACTTCCTGAAGAAAGACTATGCCGCCACGGAGCCGGTGCTTGCACACCTGCTGTACCTCAAGGACCAGATGCAGAAGAGGGGCGGACTGCTCGCAACGGTGATTGCCGAATTCTGGCTGCCGGCCAGCTACCCCACCACGCAGGAGCTGATCCGCAAGTCGCTCAAGACGGGCCGCAAGGCAGACGAATTCCTGATCCTGGATTCGCAGTCGCCGGAGGACGCAATCCAGTGTCCGGTGTTCGCCGAGATCCGCGACCTGACGGCGACAAAGATCTATCTGCCGAACCCGGACGCGACGCGCGACGGTTACAAGCTCCTGAACCTGACCGACCGCGAATTCGACACGCTCAAGAGGCTGTCGAAGGAGTCCCGCACGTTCCTGATCAAGCAGAGCAACCAGTCGGCGTTTGCAACACTGGACCTGGGCGGCATGAACGACGAGATCGCGGTGCTTTCCAGCAGTCTGGACAACGTTGCGATCTGGGAAGAATGCACGCGCGACGCACATGGCGACACGGACCTGCGAATGCAGCTGTTCCAGGCACGCCGCAAGGGCAAACGCGATCGAAAGCACGAGGCCGAGGTTGTTGAGGAAACCGAATGACGACGACACACGATCTTCAGCGCTCGTCGTCGATCGAGCCAGCGACGGGCGAACATCCTAGCAGTCCAGCTTGGGAGCGCGACGATGAAAATTATTCGCAATTTGACGGGCGCCGCATTGATCGTGGCCACATTCACGATGCAGGCAGCGCAAGCGCAGGGTGTCCCGGTGATCGACCTGCAGGCGATCGCGCAGGCGATCTCGACTGTCAAGCAGCTGGAGCAGCAATACAGCCTGCTCTCTGACCAGTACCAGTCGACGATCGGCAATCGCGGCCTAGGAAACATCTTCAATGACCCGTCGCTGCGCAACTACCTGCCGGATCAGTGGCAGTCGGTCTACGACGAAGTGAAGAGCGGACAGTTGAACGGAATCAGCGGCCTCGCCAGCAGTATCGAGAGCCAGGAGGGGATGACCGCGTACACGCCCGGGCAGCAACGTCTGAACGATACTCTGGCCGCCAACAAGGCAATGGCGATGCGCTCGTATCAGGCGTCGATCGACCGGCTGACGAACATCCAGCAGCTGATGCAGCAGTCAAACCTCACGCAGGATCCGGCGGCGAACGCCGATTTGCAAAACCGGTGGGCGGCAGAGAACTCGTCGATCAACGCGGAAAAGATGCGCCTCGATCTCGCGGCGCGACTTCAGGATGCGGAGAAGGATTTCGCGCAACAGGCTGCCCATAACGACATGCAGCAACGGCTGAACGGCGACGACGACGCCGATCAATAACGCGGAGTGCGATCGTGCAACTGCAAATCTTTACCGAAATGTTCAACTCGTTCGATCAGAACGTGCTGAACACGATCAATACCGGCTCGGCCCGGATGATCTCACTCATCAGTCCGCTGGTCGCTGCCTGCTTTAGTCTCTATGTCCTGCTCGTACTCGTGTCGTACTGGCGTGGCCACAACGACAGCCCGATATCCGACTTCCTGCTGAAGATGGCAGGGTGGGCGGCTGTGCTCACGCTCGGGATGAATATCAGCTATTACAGCGAGTACGTGGTGCCGTTCTTCAATGGCCTCGGGGACGATCTAAGTAGTGCCTTGATGGGTGGCAACAGCCTGAGTAGTGGGCTCGATACGCTGTTGAATCTCTATATATCCGCTATCAAGAGCATGTACAACGGATTAGGCGTTACTGATGTTGGTCTATTCGTCGAGGTTTCAGTGCTCGCACTCTGCATCCTCCTAGTTGGTGTGCCATTTCTTGCTATTGCTGCGGCCTACATCATCCTTGCGAAGTTCGCACTTGGATTGCTGCTTGCGCTAGGGCCTGCGTTCATCGTTGCGGCGCTGTTTCCTGCCACGCGGCAATTTTTCCAAAACTGGGTTGGGCAATGCCTGAACTATGGTCTGCTCGTTGCGCTGTTCGGTGCCGTGGGTGCAATCGAGGTGAGTTTTATGACCTCGATGCTGCCGAAGAACTTCAGTGTCAGCGATGTCATGCTGACCTACACCATTGAGGGAAAGATTATCGCTGCAGGGCTGGTGTTCATCGTGGTGTCGCTGAGCATGCCGTCACTTGCATCGCAATTGGCAGGTGGCGTAGGTATCTCATCGATGGTCGGTAAGATCGGCAACGCGGCCAGTGGAGCCATGAGGGCGATGAAGCTGATGGGTGGTTCCAGAGGTGACGCATCGTCAGCGTCCACTAACTCAATCGGCCGCGCCTGATCTTGACTACTACCAGGAGGAATCGATGAGGGCCATCCGGTTTATGACTGCGGCAGTTGTGGTCATTGTTTCATTGACACAATTCGGTTGCGGTAAGCATGACGGCAACGAATTTGTGGGCACATGGAAACGCGTCAGCCAGAACGGCTGGTTCGAAGTGAACATTGCTCGGAATGGTGATGGAGACGACTTCTACGTTTCACACAAGGTTCCCAATCTCGGTGCCGATGGCGAAGCGGATAAATGGAAAATCGTGCGGGAACCAGCAGTAGCGCAGGACGGAAAGATGGTTGTAAGTGGTGGGGTTCCGTACGTCATCACGATCGACAAGGCAACTGGACATCTTGTTGTTCCCGGTGCCGAGTTTGAACGCTCGAAGTAAATGATGCGCCGTCCGTCGGAGCAGCCAGCGACGGCGGACACTACACCCCGATCGGAGATTGACGTGAAATTAGTCGTCGTGCTTTTCGGCGCCGCGCTGCTTGCTGCGTGCTCGTCGGCGCCAAAGCCGACCCAACCTGAGGGGCCGTGGATGCCTGTCAACCATGCGACACAGGGGAGTGCGCCATGAAATGGATGCCATGGAAGCCGGCGCGGGTGCAGGCTGAGCCAGTCGCGGTTGCCGTCGACGGCAATTGCGCGGCCGCGCTGCAGCACATTGCGGCAAAACTCGCCGACGCCGAGCCGCGCGAGATGGCGCGGATGTATTTCAGGGAAGCGCTCTCGTTCGAGAAGTCCCGGCAGCAGCTGCAGGAAAACATGACGAAGATTGCATGGCGCGTTGCGGGCGGGGCCATGTTCATCGCACTTATCTCTATTCTTGGCTCGTCAGCCTTAGTACAACTAAAGAGACCGTCACCACCCGTGATTATTAAGGATAACACCGCGACCGGCGACGTGCAGGTGATTGATGTCGCGCACAGTGGATCCGTAACGTTCGGTGAACTCGAGGTGCGGGCAGCACTGCGCACGTATGTGAAGCTACGTGAGAAGTACGACTGGTACACGATCCAGGACGCGTACGACACCGTGACGCTGATGAACTCACCACGCGAGCAGGCGTTGTACGCGGCGCTCTACAACCGCAAGAACTCGCCGCAAAACGTGCTCACCGACAAATATCGCGTGATTGTGCGCCCAGGTGCAATTACGTTCGTCGGATCCACCGCACAGGTGTTCTTCTCGAAGACGATGCTTTCGCTGCCGTCGCAGGGCGGCTCGACGTCACCGCCGCCTAAAACCGAATACTGGGTCGCGACGATCACCTACGAGATAGGCGATCTGCCGACCCGCAGCGACGAACAGGAGCTCAATCCAACGGGCTTTCGTGTCACCAGCTACTCGGTTGACCGCGACTGGACGCGCAGCACCGCAGACGGCGCGACACCGATGCCGTCCGCGGCCACATCGTCCCAGTCGGCACCGTCGAGTATGTCGTTGAGTGCACCGGCCGGAGGGGCCAATCCATGACCATCCGGTTCCCGAAAGCGCTTACTGCAGCGTCGATCGCTGCCGCGCTATTCGGCATGTGGCTACCGGCTGTCGCCGAAGTCGTGCCCGGTGCATGCGGCAGCGACCGGCACATTGCGTGCGCCGTGTATGACCCGAATGAGACGTACCGGATCGCCTATCGCCCGGGCGAGGCGACTGTCCTCGTCTTCGAGAAAGGCGAAAAGATCGACGGCGGCGGCATGGGCGACGGCAAGGCATGGACGGCTGGCCCAGCCGGCAACGGCTTCTTCTTCAAGCCGAAGGCACCGCAGGCGGCCACCAACCTGATTCTGCTCACGAACAGACGTCGCTATGTGCTCAAGCTGGTCCCGGTCAGGAGGCACGAGGAAGCAGTCTGGTCGCTGACCTTCGATTATCCGGACACGCGTGCAAAGGCGTCGGCGGCGGCCGCGGTGCGCTCGGCCGAAGCGCGGGCACTGCTGGCGCAGACCGTCAGCGCGTCTGGCGTGGGCAACTTCAATTACGACATGCATGGTGATACGACACTCGCGCCAACGGCGCTGTGGGATGACGGCCGCTTTACCTACTTCGAGTTCAGTACGAGCCGCGACCTGCCGCAGATCTATCGCGTGTACGGGGACGGCAAGGAAGCGCTCGTCAATCCTGATGACGTGCGCGGCCCCGTGCTGGTGGTGCACGACACGGCGCAGCGCTTCAACCTGCGCCTGGGGGACGCCGTACTCGGCATTCGCAACAATGCATACCGGCCAGACGGCCAGCTGAACCCGACAGGCACGACGATTCCGGGCACGGTGCGGCTCGTGAAGCAAAAGGAGGCGGGCGGTGAGTGACGATATCAATCTGAGCGGTCCGAACCCGGCGAACCCGACACCGGTCGAGCCCGCCGGCATAGGCGAGCGCGGGGTGCCGGGTGTTGGCCGCACGAAGCGCAAGAGCCCGTTCCGGATGTTACCGATCGTCATTGGGATGGTGCTGGTCCTGCTGTTCGGTGCGATCGCAGTGGGTGTCGCGATCAAACGGTGGTCGGCGCAGCATCACGCCGAGTCCGAGGCGGCAAGGGCGGAAGCGGCAAAGGACAAGCCGTCAGATGACCGGCACGACTTTGCGCGCGACAAGGCAAAGATCGAAAAGCAGCGGGCAGAGGAAGCGGCGATGGCGTCGGAAGCGGCTGTAGCAAGCGCGGCGCTTGCTACACCTGCGCATGCGAACGCAGCCAGTGCAGTGAATGGAAACGGCGCCGCTGCAGCGACGGCGGCCAGCGCCGCCGAGACGCCGGCGCAACGCAAGCTCGATGGCGACGTGCTGCTCACATCAAAGGATGAGAGGACGACCGACGCGGCAGCCCCTGGTGGCACGCCCGGATTGACCGGTTCGCATGCCGGATTCGCGAAGGATGGACTGGACAGCAAGCTGCAGCCATCGAAGCTGGAAACGGTGAAGGCGGAACTGATGCCGTCGCGAGACTTCCTGCTGATTGCGGGGACGACGCTCCCGTGCGTGCAGGGTGCGGAGATCGTGACCGACTACCCGGGCATGACCACCTGCCACGTGGCGAAAGATGTGTACTCGGCGAACGGCAAGGTGCTGCTGGTCGAGCGTGGCTCCGAGGTCGTGGGCGAGCAGCGGCAGGCGCTGATGCAGGGGCAGGCGCGGATCTTCGTGATCTGGACGCGGCTGACGACGCCTGATGGCGTAAAGGTGCAACTCGATTCGCCGGCGGCCGATGCGCTCGGCGGCAGTGGCCTGCCGGCCTACGTCGACAACCACTTCTGGACGCGGTTTGGCGGCGCCATGATGGTCAGCCTGATCAGCGATGCCGGTCAGGCGCTGTCGACACTGGCCGCGAACTCGGGCAGTAGCAGCATCCAGTTTAACAACACCACGAATGCCGGTGGTGAGGTAGCGGCCGAAGCACTGCGCAACACCATCAACGTGCCGCCGACCGCGTATTCGCAGTACGGGTCGATGACGACGATCTTCGTTGCGCGCGATGTGGACTTCTCCGACGTGTACGAACTGGCGACGCCTTGATTCATTTAATTCGAGCTGCTTATGAGTATGCAATACGACGACAGTCTTACGGTACGCAGTCACCTCAAGACACTCGGCATCGCCGCAATGCTGGCGATGCCCGGCGTCACCGAGTTTGCGATTAACCGTCCGTATGAAGGCTGGACCGAAACGCTCGACGGCTGGCAGCGCCATGATCTTCCGAATGCGTCGCTGGAAATGCTGAACCAGTTTGCACTGGCTCTGGCCATCTACAACAAGGCGAAGCCGCCGCTATCGGCGGCCGAGCCGGAGAAGCCGGTGCGCCTGCCCGACGGGGAGCGCGGCCAGATCGTGATTCCACCGGCGTGCGAGCCGGGCACTGTGTCGCTGACGATTCGCGTGCCGAATTCAACGCGCCTTTCGGTACAGCAGTGGTCGGATGCCGGGCGGTTCGCCAGGTTCCGTGATGTGGTCCGGGGCGGACCCGGCGGTAGTAGCGCAATGACGCCGGGCGAGATCGACGCTGCGGCGGCACGGGCAGGCTCAGAGGGCATGGACGTCAGTCGTGCCACTGCGGTGTTCAATCCGTCCCGGGCGCTGGGCGCTTATGGCTTGGCGCGCTTCCAGCATGAGATGCTCGACGCGCTCGCGCAGCGCGATGTCGTGCGGTTTCTGAGGCTGGCCATCCTGAACCGGCTGAACATCGTGCTCGTGGGCGGCACGGGCTCCGGCAAGACCACGCTGATGAAGGCGCTGGCGGACCTGATCCCGATCATTCCGCGCGAGGCGCGTCTGGCGACGATCGAGGATACCCACGAGCTGCCGTTGCCACTGCATCGAAATCACGTTCACCTCTTCTACAGCGAGGCGGTTCCAGCGCGACGCCTGGTGAAGGCGACGTTGCGCATGAAATGCGATCGCGTGCTGCTTGCGGAGTTGCGCGGCGACGAAACCTGGGACTACCTGACGCTGCTCAACACCGGACACCAGGGCGGGTTGACGACGGTGCACGCGAACGACTCGATCGCGACGCTCACGCGCATCGCCACGCTGGTCAAGCAAAGCCCGGTCGGCCAGACGCTCCCGTTCGATTACCTGATGCGCGAGATCCGCATGACGGTCGACGTGGTCCTGTTTATGGAGAACCGGGACCTGACAGAAATCTGGTTCGATCCGGTCAGTAAAAACAGGCTGCTGCGAGGTGATGCATGAGATTGCGATCGAACGATTCCGCCATTGGTGACAGTGGCAGGCACACCGGCCGGGAACCCCTTGAGCGGCAGACGCACGCGGCAGCGGCAGCGGGAGCGTCAGCATGAAAGCCCGTCTCCTTGTTGGCGGCCTGCTTGGCATTGTGTCCGGCGCAGTCGTTTTCGCCGCCGGCCGTCTGCTTCATCTCGACGCGATCAGCGATCCTGTCGAAATGGGGGCCGTGATTGCTCTCGTCGTCGTGACGTGCGCGTTGTGGGGCGTGTGTGCGAGCGCCGTGCTGCTAAAAACCGCGACGCTTGCCGACCGGGTCATCGCGGCCGGTCTGCTTGCACTGGTGGTTCTGATCGGTCTCGCTGCGGCCGGCCAGTACGTCGGCGCGATGCTGTTTGCGAAGCTGGAAAAGTTGCCGGACTCCGCAATCGGGCTGTGGACGCTGCACGACTACTGGCGCGCCTTTGGCGACGTGAAGGCGGTGAAACGCTCGCTGCTGATGGCGACAGCGGCATCGGTCATCGTGCCGCTTGTGCCGGTAGCGGCGATCGTCGCGGCGCTGGTCATGAAGCCGAAGCGCGAACTGCATGGCGATGCCCGCTTCGCCTACAGCTACGAGGTTCGGCGGTACGGCCTGCTCGATGAGGCTAACGGGCGCGGTCGAAACAGGGGCGGCCGCAAGGGCGATCACCGCGACCCGTCGATCATCGTAGGGCGGTACAAGGGCAAGTACCTGACGTTCCGCGGAACGGAGTTCGTGATGGTTGCTGCGCGAACGCGTTCACGCAAAGGTGCAGCCATTGTGATCCCGAATCTGCTCACCTTTCCGGATTCGGTGGTCGTACTCGATGTGAAGGGAGAGAACTACGACCTGACGTCGCGGTACCGGCAGGCCTGCGGCCAGCAGGTGTTTCGCTGGGCGCCATTTGATCACACTGGCTACACGCACCGCTGGAATCCGCTTTTCAGGATTGCGAAGAGTGCATCCTTCGTGCGGGTCGGTCGCCTGCAGGCGATTGCAGCGCGCCTGTATCACACGACCGACGGTCGCAACAAGTTCTTCTATGAGCAGGCGAGTGACCTGTTCATGGGCTTCGCGCTCTACCTGATGGAGATGACGGGTGACTGTACGTTCGGACAGGTGTTGCGGCTCGCGACCACGCCCGACAAGAAAGTGCGTGAGCACCTTTCGGATCTGATGCAGCACGAGCCGCAGAAGGGGGTGCCGCTGTCGGGCGATTGCCTGGGCGCGCTCTCGCGCGTGCTGGCCTCGCCCGACGAGACGATGCTGAACATTGTTGCGACGTTTAACGCCGGTCTGCGCCTGTTCAGCAACCCGATCGTCGACCAGGCGACGAGCGCATGCGACTTCGAGCTCGACCGCGTGCGGCGCGAGCTGATGTCGATCTACGTTGTGCTGCCGGTGCGTGAGCTTGCCGTCGCGAGCCTGCTCGGCAACCTGTTCTACACGCAGTGGATCGAGGACAACCTCGACGTGCTGCCGGGCGACGATCCGGCCATCAAATATCAGTGTCTTGGCGTGGGGGACGAATTTACCGCGCTCGGTCGCATCGAGGTACTCGACAAGGGCAACGCGTTCATCGCGGGCTACTGGATTCGCCTGCTCACGATCCTGCAGTCGAAGGCGCAGCTGGAGCCGAACGATCTGTACGGGCCGGCCGGGGCGCGCACGCTGATCACCAACCACGCAGTGCTGGTGGCGTACGCGCCTGGCAACCAGCAGGATGCAAAGGAACTGTCCGAGACGCTGGGGACGTTCACCGAGAAGGCAACCTCGAAAAGCCGTAATCACGGCCGCAACACGTCGACCGGCACGAACACGTCGGATCAGGGCCGCGCGTTGATGCTCGATCAGGAACTGAAGCGCATGGAGCAGGACCAGGAAATCGTGCTTGGTTTCCAGCGTCCGATCCTGTGCGAGAAGGCGACCTATTACGAGGATGACCTGTTCATCGACCGCATGCGCTCGGTCAGTCCGATGCTCGCTGCAATCAACAAGCGCCTGCCCACCGAAGACGAAATCAAGGCGGCCTGGCGTGCCGGTGAGCTGCGAGCGAACGGCATCCCGACGCACAACCCGGAGACGTATCACGCGGCGCTGTCCGCGAGGGCCGCTGGCGAAATCCGACTTGCACGTCAGGCCGGTGCGAAGCCGCTGACCGCGGCCGAGCTTCTCGTGCTCGACCAACGCGCGCCCGGGCCACTCGCGACCGGCATGGCGCTCGCGGGCTTCGAGGCTGACCTGGCCGAGCTTGGCGTCGCGATGCGCGAGGACGTGCGCGAAATGCTCGCGGGCATCCGCATCGATTTCAACGTGGCAGGCGGGGATGACGCTGTCCAGGACCGGATTGAACCGGCGCTCGCGTCTGTCGCGCCGGCGGACAACGAGGCAAAGGAGGTATCACATGGCTGACCCGAACAGGCCGAAAGGCAAACGGACGTATCTGGACGTCCCGTTCAGGGAGAAGGACGCGGCGCACGATCTGGGCGCCAGGTTCGACCGGCGATCGAAAAAATGGTACGTGCCGCGCGGCACTAACGTGGCGCCCTTTGCGCGGTGGATGCCGACGCAAGAGCCGCAGGCAGGGCAGGCACCCGGAGCAGTGCGCGGGCAGCCGCAGACGCTGTTCGGCAGTGAAGCCGACATCGAGCGGGAAGCCGTGCGGCTGAGCGAGCTAATGGGTCAACCGCTCGATGAGTCCCGCGCCTTCGTGCGGGACTCCCTTCAGGCCGCCGCGGAAAGGGCGGGACTGGAGGCACGGGACCGGTTGCGCGCGCAGGGTGCCTCTGCGTTCGAGATGATTGACGGAGTGCGGGAAGCCGGTGTCCACGCGCGGCACCAGTATTTCGCCGACCGGCAGCATCTGTATGGACGGGGCGCGCGCGTTGGCCAGCAGGCTGCACAGCCGAAGCTCGACGACGCGGCGCTCGGCCGGCGCTTTCGCGAAATGATCCAGTCGATTACGACAGCGGTCACGCTGCGTGGCAACGAGGTCAACCATACGCTTGCACTTGAGCAGCGGCTGGAGTCGATCCATCGTGAAGCGTGGCGCAAGTCCGGCAACGCTGTTGATGGCGAGCGCGCGATTGGCGAGCAGATCCGCAACCGCACTGGTTTTGCGGCGGAGACCCTGCCGCCACGGGCAGCCAAAGCGCTGGCCAAACTTCGCGATGAAGCGGGCTTGAGTCCGATGGAAATCGACGAGCGCACGCCTGCGCGCGACGTGACGGATTCCGACCCGGTGGACGACGCGCTTCCGGTTGACGGGGCAAGCGTCGCGCCGCAAAACCGGCATCGCCATCGCGAGCCAGAGCGCAGCGACGGCATTGCCACCTTCGCGGACATCGCCGAAGCGTTCGAACCGGTGGCGACGATGCCCGCGACCGGTAGTGAGCAGGAGGACAGAACGGACTGGTCGATGGTGGCGAAAGACCTGGCCGACTTTCGGGGGATGACGGGGCGTATCAGGGAGGAGTTCGGGAAAGGCAAGACCGCGCCTGAAGTTGCCGCCGCACTTGATCAAGAGCTTGCGTTTCTGTCGCCGGCCGCCCGCGAGCCGTTCGTGACCTACGTGCGCGAAGCACTCGACAGGCAGGTCGATGCATCACTGGCGCAATCTCCAGCCTCGCAGGCGCAGCCGGACGTCAAGACGGATGGCGATTTGGTGACCTTTGCCGACGTCGGCGATGCAGCGGCAATCAACGACGCAATGCGCCGCCGTGGCATCACAGGAAATGCCGTGCCCGGCAACGAGGACGTCGCTCGCCCGACTGTCGACGCGGCGGCGGCGAACGAACCCGTTGTTCAGCCCGGCCGCGCTGCGAACGATACGTCGATGGACACACCGGCGGTGTCGGGCATGATCGACACGCAGATCGGGCGCACGCAGACGCCCGCGCAGAATGAAACGGACGCAAGAAATCCGGCGAACGATCCGGAGCGCCCGGCGTTTGACTCCGTGTCGACTCAGGATCTGGAGCGCGTGCGCACGGTGCGCGAGGGCGAGCGAGTGGCCGCCGAGCGGTTGCTTCGCGAACAGGGCAAGCCGATGCCAGGGCTGCACGCGGGCGACGCCGGTGCAGCGGCAGACGCGCACGAGGCTGGCGTTGCGGGTATCGCCGACAGCAGCGACAACCAGATCGGCGTCGATCCTGCCTCACGCAAGCCGGTCGTGACGAAAGACGGCTACGACGTGCCCGCCCATATCGCGGCGCGCTACATGGTGAAGGATGGCCGGTTCTGGAAGCTCGATGGCATGGAGGCCGGGTTGGGTACGTCGGGCGCGCAGCGGGATCCGACAGCGACCACGCAGCCGCACTTCGAGGATGTCGGGGCACGCCTGTACTCCCGGCAGAACGATCGCTCAACGATTGCCGACATGATGGCAGTAGCGAAGGCCAAGAACTGGGATTCGATCGTGGTGCGCGGCAGCGAAACGTTCCGCCGCAACGCGTGGATCGAAGCGTCCCTCGCGGGTGTGGATGTAAAGGGCTTCAGGCCCGCCGAGAGCGACGAGGCATTGCTCGAGGCCGTGAAGCGTGAACGTGCGGCGCTGACGATCAAGGCCGGAACGTCGCCGACGCCGGATGTCGCGCAGAAGACGAACCCGGCGAAGGAGAATCCAGCGGCCGCGCCGTCAAACCCAAAACCGGAAGCGGCGGCCAGCGCAGCGCGTTTCTCGCCTGCTGCGGACATGGCGGCAGCGCCCACGCCTGAAGCACTCAAAACCGTCGCGCAGTTGCGCGAAGTCCTCGAAAAGTCACTTGAGCGGGCACCCGCGCGCATGCGTGCCGAGGTGATTCGCCGGTTCGATGCTCGCATGCAGGCGGGCACGGAGATCGAGGCCCGGATTGCACGCGGCGAACTGGGTCGTGACGCCGGCCCGGCCGAGATCGACAGGCGCGCGGCCGAGCTGCATGCGGCGTGGATGGCACCGAAGGCCGCGCCTGCCCAGGGCCCGTCGAACATCCCGCTGCCTGCGCAAGCGCAGACAGGCGGCATGGCACCGAAGATGATGTAAGTGGCGGCACTCCAAATATTGATAAGGATTGGAAAATGAGTATGGCTATCGTGAGCTGCTCAGGCAACGTCGGCAAGACTACCGTGACCCGCGAACTGCTCGCGCCAAGGCTGCCGTCCATGTCGGTACGCCAGATTGAGTCAATCAATACGGATGACTCGGCCGGCCCGAAGGTCGAGGTGATGATTGCCGCGCGCTTTGACGAACTGCATGACGAGCTGATGCGCGGCCGTGATCTGCTGGTCGATATCGGTGCATCGAACGTCGAGGAGTATCTCAACCGCCTCAATGGTGCCAAAGGGGCACAGGAGGATTACGCGTGCTTCGTTGTGCCGGTCGAACCGGAGAGCAAGCAGATGAAGGACTCCATGAAGACGATCAACATGCTCGCGGATCTCGGCGTCGAGCCTGGGCGCATCCGTGTGCTGCTCAACAAGGTCGATCTGGTCAGGAGCGAGGACCGCGAGGTAACGCTGCGCCGGCACTTCGGGCAACTGTTCGAACTGCATGAGAGGGAGCGGACTTTCGAACTGAATCAGGATGCGCTGATCCCAAAGAACGACGTGTTTGCGCTTGCGGCGGCCGCCGGTCGTACGATCCACGATATTGCGACAGACGGGGTGGACTACAAGGCGCAACTGATCGACGCTGCGAGCGCCTCTGAGAAGGACCGTCTCGTGAGGCTGGTTGGCCTCAAGCGCAAGGCGCAGTCGATCAAGCCGTTGATGGACCAGGCGTTTACCGCACTGATGGAAGGGGTCGATGCATGAACGAGCCGACGCCGCAGCCGGATCACGCCGGGCGAGCGTCTGAGCGCCTGGGCCGGGTGATCGCCACGATGCCGGCGTCGAACGAGCTGGCCGTGCTCGCGGAGATCCTGATCGAGCAGATGAAGGTCGTGGATGCGCAACACCATGTTGTCGCGCTGATGGAGTCCACTGACCAGAAACTGACCGCGACGGTGCAGGCGCTGCGCGAGGAGAACACGCAACTGACGAAGCTGCTCACGCAATCGCGCCAGGCGTTCATCGGCGAGGTAGCCGCGAAGGCGGCTGACCAGGCGCGACGTGCGGCAACAGCGGATGTCGTGGACGAACTGGCGCGGCTGCGGGCTGCCGTTGAATCGCGTGGTCGCGTCGTGCCCACGAATCCGGCAGTTGCAGCAACCGGATCGCTCGTCGCCTTCATGGGCATTGCGTTCTGCGCGGGCGCCGCGCTCATCTGGGTCGTTGCCCGTCTGGCACACACGCTCACCTAGCCGAAAACCACCGCATCTCATGGAGGGGAACCTTAGATCATGAACGCAATGAAACGACGGTCGATTGCGGCCGCGCTGTGCAGCGCGGCACTGGTCTGTGCGCTCGCCACGCCGTCGTCGCACGCCGATGATAACCAGGATGCGTGTGGCGCGGTGCTCTGTCTTGCCGGTTTGATCATGGGTGGCAATGGCGGCAAGACATGCGCCGAATACGAGGCGGGCTACTTTTCCATCGTCCGCTTTCACCACGGTCACTTCGATGAGGGCGGCACGGCCAACGCGCGAGGCGATTTCCTGAACCAGTGCCAGTCGGCCGGGAGTGACGTGAAGGGGCCAGTCAATTCGCAATACGGGCGAACCCAGTACGGCCCCTGACTCTTGCACGCCGGTGGCGGCAGTTCGCCGCCCGATGTCTCTCTGGTAACGGAAAACATGCGATGAGCGCAGACGATCTCAATGTTGTGGCGGAAGCCAGGCGCCGTGGTCGCAAAAAAGCGCAGAAGGCCCTTGGCAGGCCTGTCAGCACGCGGCTCACCGACGACCAGTGGCAGGTCTTCAATGAAAAGGTCGCACGCTCCGGCATGAGTCCGTCTGTTTTTTTGCGCGAATGCATCCTGACGAACCGCACGCAGATCGTCGCGCGCCCACCCGCGACCATTGAGCGACAACGGATCATGTACGTGATCAACAAGACCGGCAACAACCTGAACCAGCTGGTCCACGTGGCGAATACGGCGCGCGTGGCTGGCCAGCTATCCGAATCCACGTTTGTCGCCCTGGTCGACGAGCTGGAGTTGATCACGCAACTGCTGAAGGCCCATCTCCATCGTGTTGATTAGAGTGGACGGCCGTCACGACGGCGTGAAGCAGTACCTCGAGGAAGGCCGCAAGGTTGGCCGCGACCTGGATCGCGATGACCTTGACGAACGTGTGGTGCTCGCCGGTGATCTCGACCTGACCGACGCAGTGATCCAGTCGATCAGTGCCGCACCCGGTGTCGAACGTTACCTGTCCATCACGCTCTCCTTCAAGGAGGATCACGTCACTCGGGAAACGATGTTTCAGATCGTGCGGGAGTTCGAGGCGTTCGCGCTGCACGCCTACCGCCCGGACGAATACAGCTTCTATGCCGAGGCACACCTGCCCCGGATCAAGAGCTATGTGGACCAGCGGACTGGCGAACTGGTTGAGCGCAAGCCACACATCCATATCGTCATTCCGCGCTGGAACCTGCTGGCTGAAAGGCACCTGGAACCGCTCGGCTACGTGCGCTCCAACCTGAGCTTCATCGACGCGTTCCAGGAGCATGTCAACGCGCGGTATGGCCTTGCGAGTCCGAAAGACAACCGGCGCACGCTGCTGACCGACGCATCGGAAATGATCAGCCGCTACCGTGGCGACCTGTTCCGTTCCAACAGTCGCGAGCTGAAGGAACAGATTCTCGACGCGGTGCTGGATCGCCAGATCGAGACCCATGCGGATTTCATGGCGCTGCTGCACGAGCACGGTGCCGTGCGCATGCGCAATACCGGTCTCGACAGCGCCTACCTGAATGTGAAGCCGGCTGGCGCCGACAAGGGCGTGAACCTCAAGGAATACGTATTCACGCCTGAATTCATCGCACTGCCGACCGCCGAAAAGCTGCAGGCGCTGTCGGCAGATGCGGCCGACTGTTATGAGGCTGGCGTTGCGCCCAGACGCACACCAGCGCATATAGCGACAGTGCTCGATGAGTGGTACACCACCCGCGCGCGCGAAGTGAAGTATCTCAACAGCGGTAGCCGTCAGTACCAGCGTTACCAGGAATCCTCGCCCCACGACCGCGAACTGATGCTTGCAGATCTCGAACGCGGCTTCTACGCACAACATCTGAAGGTACATCATGAACGAGCAGACGACTCCCTACCCGGCTTCGCAGGACACCTTCAACGAAGCGGACGCGCATTTGAATTCGGCGCCCAGCCGCCCGACGTCGTCGACGGGCCAGGCGCGCGCGAATCAGAACACGACACGTCCGAACCCTTCGACGATGGATACGGCGGGCTCGATGCCGAGTTTGACCTTATCCCAGGTGGGGCGTACCCGGCGCCCGAACCCTTCAACTCTGTGCGAAACGTGCCCGGCCGCCCTGTGGACGGCATCAGACATCGATCTGCAGTGCTATTGCCGCATCATGCGTTTCACCAGCTGGAGCCAGACGGCGCCGTATCCGCGCACGGCCTGCGACGGGCTGCAGATCGCGATGGAGAGCCTGCAGCGCAACGAGTAGGGCACGCAGCCCCCCCAGTCGACGGGCTGGACGCGTACCACCGTGCGCTTGAGAGGCACTATGCGTTCGGCGATCCGTTCGACAGCCTGCCAATGATGCGGTCGCATCCGGCATGGACACCATCCGGCACGTCGCCGCCAGGCTGGTTTTCCGGCAACCGGCGAGACGCGTTTCCAGACCGGTTCGACTCGATCGACGCGTCATTCGAGTTCGAGGCAAGCCGGCGAATCCTGCGGACGCCGGACGCATTCGCGGTTGATGCTCCAGCGTACCGGTCGCGCCGCTCTCGCGCCGACGACGCCACGTATGCCACACCGCGACACACGGGCCGCGTCTCGGACAACGTGGTCTCGCAACTCGCGCGCGAGCTTCGGCAGCGCGATGAATCAGGTAGTCAGCACACTGAGTTTCGTGAGATTCGCCAGGGTCTCGATGCCAGTCGCCTGCTTGCCGAACTGTCGCACACCCATGGCGTGCGGCCCGCGAAATATGCGGTCACGACGGGCCGCGACGGCGCCGATCGTATCCGCGCGGGCTCGCGCAACCTCAACGTGTCGGACTTCCTGACTAAAGAACTGAATCTGTCGTGGCGTGAAGCCGCACCATTGCTACGCGCAGTGTATGAGCGACAGCAGGCCGGTGAGCCGGTTCCGGCTCCGCGCGAGCTGCCACGCGCGGCACTTTGGCGCGAATACTCGGTCGCGTGCGAAGCGCATGTCGTGGCCCGTAGCGACGCGTGGCTCACACAGCGCGCAAATGAACAGTGGCGCCGCGCTGAGATCCGCGCAGCGTTCGACACCAGGCGCGCGGAAATCCGGCAGGATGTGCGGCTCACACCGGCTGGTCGACGAGCGGCGACGTCACTCGCACGCGCCGGGCAGCTGGGCCGCGACGACGCGCTGCGGGAGTCGATCTCACGCGAGCGGGCGGCACTCAAGGAAAAATTCGGAGCCGCAGGCGGCCTGAGCTTTTCCGGCTGGCTGCGCACGCGGGCGGAAGAGGGCGATGAGCGCGCGCTCGAGGAGTTGCGACGCACTGCGGGCCCGGAGCGTGTATCGGGCGCGGTCAAGGTCGATGCCGAGATCGGCGGCGAGGCGTTCAACGTGATCCGGCCGAACACGCCACGGCAGCACGCGCAGGACGAATACAATGCGATCATTTTCCGCTCGCCGGGCCTATCCTGGTCGGTCAACGAACGTGGCGACGTTACCTACCGGCATGACGGCCGCGACATTGTTCGTGATCGTGGCACAAGCGTTCAGGTGCTGCAGGCGGAGCGGTCCGCCATCGAAGCCGGGCTGCGGCTCGCGCAGGGCAAGTTCGGCCGCACGCTCGAACTGACTGGCGACGACGCGCACCAGATGGCGGCCGCGAGGGTGGCCGTGGACGCAGGGCTGCGCGTGCAGTTCAGCGACGAGCAACTGAACCGGGCGATGGATCAGTATCGCCACGCTCGCGTCGACCAGCAGGTGCAGGACACGCTCGGCACGTCTGGCGCCTGTCCGCCCGCCGATCCACTGCCACAGGCGCAATCCGATCGACCGGCACAGGATTGGCCGAAGCCCTCCGAGGACGGTAAGCCAACCCTCTGATGCTCGATCGGACCGGCAACTCCGCGTCGAGCGCCTCGTGTCCGCTCGTCACCGTGCGGCCGTGCGCCGAAGCCAGTTGCGAGGCTCGCCACACAGATCCGGGTGTATCGTCTCGACGTTCAGTAGCGGTAGCGCCATGGTGCCCCCAAAGAATGCCTGTATATATATACAGTAATCGTGTCGGGTCTGCTCGCAAAAGTCACGCGGTCAGTCGGTGCGTGACTGCTTTATATTCAAATCATGCTGAACTGCGATCTTGCGCCAGGACGCACTTTCTGTAACTCCAGAAAGTCCTTGCGTGCTCCTATTTTTCGACACTACAATAAGTTGCATGCGAATCACATTTGACCTTGCGAAGGACGCGTCGAACCAGGAAAAGCACGGCGTATCACTCGCCGAGGCTGCGCGGCTCGACTGGGATGGGATGCTGGTGGTCCAGGACATTCGGCACGAGTACGGAGAGGATCGGTACAGGGGCATCGCCCTGTTAGGGGGCAGGCTGTATAGCGTGGTTTTCACGCCCCGCGACGAAACCATGCGCATCATCAGCCTGCGCAAGGCGAGTAACACGGAGATTGACGCTTATGAGCAAAGCTAAGCTGACACGCAACACCGCCGCAGAGGAAGCGGCAATCCAGCGCGGAATCGAGTCCGATCCGGACAACCCGGAATGGACGGCTGCGGATTTCGCCAGCGCGCGTCCATTCGCTGAAGTCATGCAAAAGCGCATGGGCCGCCCGCCGAAGGAGAATCCGAAAGAGCAGGTCACGATGCGCTATGACGCAGAGGTTCTGGAGGCGTTTCGTGCAACCGGCGCAGGCTGGCAGACGCGCATGAATGACGCGCTAAAAACCTACCTGAAAGAGCACCCGCTCAAGGCAGCATAAGAAAGCTGTGGAGTGGCTTGTGGTTGAAACGGAGTTCGTCGCGCTCCCTCATATCCATCGTCCAGGTCGGCGTGCTGTTCGTCCCATTTCATGGTGGGAAGATTGTCGTACAACGCATCCATGTGCGCTAAGCCTCATATCAAAAGGTATCCTGAATATCTCGCGAGCGGCGTCCTGGCAATGGGGTCGTGGCCAGGCAGTAGACGGCACGCTTGAATGCCGATCAGGCAGGCGGGGCGCTCGACCGGAACAGATCGGGATGGATTGGCCTCGACGTCCAGTAGTGACAGCGCCATGGTGCCTCCATAAAATACTGTATAAATATACAGCTATCGTAGCTGCTCTATCCTGGAAAGTCACGTCGGAGGCGCCGGTCGGCTGTGCCGGGCTGCGGAGAGCGGATTTGCCGTAAGTCAGCGGTCGCCCGCGATCGGTGCCGCGCAGACTGCACAACAGGCAAGCTCAATCTGTGGCAAAATGCCCGTATTGATTGGGCATTTTGCTTGGAGGGTCCATGGCTACCGTTGAATATCGTCCCACTGGACGGGGCAACCCGCGACATACCGAGTTTTCGCTGCTGGGAAACCTGCTCCAGGCGCACATCCGGTCCGGGAATGACCTTGCTGCGCTCGCGACCGAGCGCGTCGGCGTAGAGGTGCTCGACCGCCTGGGCGAGCACGGCCTCAAGGCTGAAGAGCTGCTCTTCATCATTCCGCGTCGAACGCTCTCACATCGTCGCCAGAATGGTGAGCGGCTCTCGACTGACGAGTCGGACAAGGCCATCCGCCTTGCAAGGATCGTTGCACAGGCGGAGACGGTCTTTGGAAATCCGGAAAAAGCCATGAACTGGCTTCGCGGCAGCAAAGATCGATTCGCCGGGAAAACGCCGCTTGAGATGGCCGCAACTGAACACGGTGCACGGCTTGTCGAGGATGCACTGGTTCAGATCGACGAGGGATACTTCGCCTGATGGAATTCTGGAGGATCAGTAATTACGCGGACCTTCGCGGCATAGGCGGGTTGAGGGCGTCTGGCCGGTGGCATTACCAGGGGCAACCCGTCGTCTATCTGGCGGAAAATCCCGCGCTTGCGCTGCTTGAGACCATGGTGCACCACGAATTCGGGTCTCCGCAGGCGTTGCCTGATAACTATCAACTGCTTCGCGTGGAAATTGCGGAGGGCGCCGCGATCGCGGAACTCACGGCAAACGTTATCCCGGATGACTGGCGTGAGAACGCGGACTGGACGCAGGCCGCCGGTAGCGAATGGCTGGCAGCCGGGCAGGAACTGCTCCTTAAGATGCCAAGCGCCATCCTCCCTCATTCGTACAACTATCTGTTTAATCCCGCCCAGCCCGGAGCAGGCTCGGCGATTGTCGCGGAAGTGCTGAAAGTGCCATACGATCAGAGAATTCGGGCTATCCTGGGTGATACGTAAGCGTGGCCGACTTACTGGAGCCCATTCGCGTAGCGGGCAAGATGATGTTCATCACCGGGGCAGGCGGTTGGATCACCCGATTTTCACTGCAGACTCATCTCCTTTGGCCTCGTCTCCAGAATTCGACGTTGCACGCAGCTTGTCCAGCACTTCCCGATAGCTGTCATGCAGTTCTGGCCAGTCTACGCCAGGCTCCAGTGCCGCTGAATCAAGTCGACCAGAGACCACTGCCAGGCGCACTGCGGGATGGTGGTGTCCGACTTTCGCCAACCATCCCGCGCACGCGAATTCCTCTCCTTCCCTGGATTGATGGCACGCAAACATGCTGGCTCCAAAATCGGGCCCCATGCCGCGGTCATCAGGGCACGTATCGGCCAGCTTCTCTGCCAGAGCGAGATCGAAGTTTGGAATATCTCCTGCACCCGCAGCGCGACGCCAGGGACATGATGCGCAAGGCTTTCCTGATGTTTTCATGATTCAATCGTTGCCCTTAACTTGGTCGGACTCCGGAATTCCAACTTCTTGCGTCCAGAAATGGGGCGCAGCCTTTCACCCTGTAACAGTATTTGCGCCCCTCATCTGCCAGGAATGAAATCGCGTAAACGTCCGAACCGATGGGGCAACGAGGGTGATTCCTGACGCTGGATTCTAGCTGGTTCCGGTCCAGCTCTCAGGCGCCAACGCCCTCTGTTTTGATTTTCGCCAGTCTGGTGCCGGCAAACGGGTCGTTGCGCCAGTCGGCACCGGCGCGTTTGCCAGGTTCCTGGGTCGATGCCGAATCAATTGCAAAATGCTCAAGAGACTGTCCGGCGCTGGTCGCCTGGACCACCCATTGTGGCGGAGCGCCTTTGCCGTCCCATGAATTGCCAGAGGCGTCGCGGAAACGCACTGCCCGCAACCGCTCCTGATCTGCCGCAATTGACGTGGCGATGTCTTCCGGTTTGATTCCAAATTCAGCCATCCGCCGCCGTAGATAGGCAACGATGCTTTCGCGCTTTCTTTCATCCATTCGGTGTACTCTCCGCGCAACAATCTGTTGTTGAGCAGGTAATTGCAAATCGCGTGCCGCCAGGATACCACGCGACCCAACGCTGCCCATGCTGCAGGCGCGAAGAGGGTGGAGCACTTTTAATCGTTTTGCTGGGAACGGCACACGGCAGGTGTCGCGACTGGCGACAGGTGTGAACCCAGTATAAATCAATCCGCAAGCGACGCCAGGTTTGCTTGCGCACCTTACGTCATCTTTTGTAGCGTGAACGATTCATCCTGTGGAAAGAAGAGGAGCTTCGCTCACAGGATCGATGATTCGTGCGTACATGTCTGGACAATTGAGAATTGAGTGTTTTGCTGCAAGGTAGCATTCGAACGGAAAAGGAGCGTTGTAGTACCCGCCGGCAACACCGGACGCAGCTCAATTTTAATCTCCAGTGACAATTTAAATCGCTGCGCACCGTGCGATAAATTTGCACGAGCGTACTGATGAAGTCATAATCACGACCGCGACGATGGCGTCAATTCTGACGGGCAGACCGAACTTCGAAGTGCCTGGGAAATAAGCCAGGGAAGTTCCAGGATCGCATGGACGGTAAACCCCACAGGGAGGAATAGACATGGTTACCTTGGACGCAATCAACTCGAAAATTGCAAAACTCCAGAAGCAGGCAGTAGCGATTGCCGAAAAGCAGTCGTCGGTGGGCCTGACCAAAATCCGTGAACTGATGCACAAGCACGGACTGACTGTTGCCGATATTGAAGGCTTTGTCGCTAAACGGCGCGGTCGCAAGCCGGCTACGGGTGCGAAGGCAGCAGCAAAATCCCCGCGGGCGGCCGTGCATCACGTTGCGCCGAAATACGCGGATCCGAAAACGGGCGCGACCTGGTCGGGCCGAGGACTTGCACCGCTCTGGATTCGCGATGTCAAGGATCGTTCGAAATTCCTGATCGAAGCCGGTGCAACGGCAAAGGTCGCCGGCGTCAAGGCTGCTCCCGCGAAGAAGGCTGCTCCTGCGAAGAAAGTTGCCGCGAAACGTGTCGTGGCTAAAAAGGCAGCGAAGACGACGGTCGCGACGAAAAAGGCTGGCCGGGCAGCGGCTGTTCCCGCAAAGGGTGTGCGTGGACGCAAGGCTGCAGCACCCGCGAAAAAGGCTTCGGCGCCGCGCAAGGTTGCAGCCAAAAAGGCACCGGCCGCAGTTGAGACTACAGCGACGCCTGAAGTCGCCGCGGCGTAACGGGGAACGGGCGATCCAGTCGTAGCTGGCGGAGCAAGATGCCGAACGCAGTGCTTTGGCGTCCCGCTACGACTGATCACTCAGGACCCCTTGTGCATCGCCTCCGTCTGGGCGACGCCACGTATGTACATGAGGAAGCACGGACACAGAACCGTACGCCTTCAACCCGATGGCACACCGTTTCGAGCTTGTTTCTCTAGCGTTGCCGGCTGATTGTCCACCGGAGTCGATTCCTTCGGTGGTCAGTCGGCTGATCTCGCTCGCGTGGCCGGGTATGAGCCGTGCACAGCTCGTGGACCGTGCTCGTCGGCTCGACATGCATGCTTCGCTGCGGGCGCAGCCCGGTATCGGACCGGATGGGCTGACGCAGTTCAGGCTCACGCTCAGCTTTGCGGACGCGCATTTCGTTCTGGTTGCCCACGTACGTCGTCTCGCTCGCCGACGCGCAGGCGCAAGACGCCAGAAACCGTCACTGCCTCCAGCGCGCGATATCAGGCAACCAAGCCTTTTCTGAGTTTTTTCGAGGCCGCGCAACAACGCCGTTCGTCAGGCAGGTGTCACCGCGGGATCACCATCTGCTAGAGAATCATGAGATTGCGAATCTTTCCGATTGTCGGGGAGCGTTCGACGATCAGGCCGGTGATGAACTCCGGCAACAGCGCGCGCGGCACGTTCGCGGGAATATCGGTCACGAGCTGCGAGGGCACCAGAACGATGAATTCTTCCGGCGCGGACGCCAGGCTGTGTTCGTAAGCGACGCGGATTTCCATGTGGTTTTTTTTCTTTGGGGACGTGGTTGTCAGCCGCACAATTTATCGCGCGCAGGACTAAGCAGGGATGTGGACGCAGTGTAGCGCGGGATGCACCTGTCTTCGTTGCATTGAGCGTTACTGGATTGTCTGTTGTGAGCGCTTGCGCGCTTTCCCAGACAATTGCAGGCTGTACCGCTGGCGATCCACTTTACTTCGCGACACACGCGCAGGGTTTGGTCTCTATCTATGGGGGCTGGTTACCATCGGGCTGGCGAATACCAACCGTATGACGTTTGCACGCGACCTTCTCTCGCCCGTGCGTATTCACTTGTCCGGCGAGCTTTCATGCATGTCGCCCTGACGGATCCGTGAATCCGGCACGCGATCCGACGTGAAGTTACCGTGCAACCTGGAGTTGACTGTCGTTGGTGTGCGTGTCTCTCGCAGCCAGAGCAACAAGTTTTCCAAGGTGATCACTCGCCCGGACAACGATCTCCATCCGGGTCGCGCAGAGCTGGCGGTCGTACTCGTTAATCACGTTCGTGAGTCCCGCGACCAACGATTCAGACACATGCCACCTCCGGTGTGATCGGCCTCGCTAAGTACCTCTCCGAGGCCACGCTCAACACTTTCGATCTCCGCGATATCGAGCTGCCCGTGTCCCGCCCGGCTGATGAAGCTCGTGATGATAGCCACCTGCGAGACAAGATTGACGAGGGAGCGGTCCGCCACACCATTGCGCAGACGCTCAAGCGCGATCCGTGCACGCAGTGCGAGATCCGAGGCTTCGTGGCGGGGCATCGGGAGATAGAGCGACTTTGCGTGCGTTCCGGCAACTGGCCGACGCGTGGATCGAGAGTTCTTCTTGTTGGGCATGTCCGGTAGGCGGTTGATCTGGATTTGACACGTCATATTGAGATCGTCACCCCGGGATCAAGAGCGCCCACCCGATTTAATTTGCATGACCGGGTCAGCGAGTTCGGTGGCGGGTCCAGACGAAAGCGGCCGCCCAGTGTGATGGTTCCGGCGGTCCTCTATCACTCCGATGAGTTCGCCCGACGCTGCGCAGCGGACGAACTCATCGGAACGGTGCGTCCGCGCAAGACTGTGTGCCGCGCGGCGAAGCTTCCTGGTCAGGTGGGACTCCCGGGCAAACAGCACCGGGAATCATGAGTACCAGATGCAACTAACCGTCAATCGCCACTTCGAACCACGAACGCCTGTCGGCGGCAAAAATCGACGTGCAGCATGGGACTGACCTGTCAGACCGTACGTCGAGGCCAGGTAAAGTCACGGCGCAAGTGAAAAAGCGCCCAGTTCGGAAGTAGAGATCAGCAGCGCCTGTTCGGGCGGGATGCCGGTAGCTCCAGGCAGATTCCACCAGCAGCTTACGTGCGTAGCTGTTGCCGGTCTTCGTAATGCTGCCTTGCCGTCGTTTCCCACTTGATGAATGTTCTGAAGGCGTCACGCCAATCCACGCCATCAACTGCCGCGGATGTTCGAAGCGCGCGAGGTCGCCCAGCTCCGAAACCAGTCCGATCGCCGACGTAAAGTTGATTCCGCGCATGGCCTGCAGGGCAAGTACGACTGGATAAAACCGCCAGTTAGTTACCGCTTCGCGCAATGCCAGTTCCAGCCGCTCGCATTGCGCGAGCCGGTCTTCAATCGTGCGCCGATGTTCGTTGAACGCCAGTTGCTGCCAGGCGCTGTCGCATGAGAACGTACTTAACCAGCGTCGGTGTGTCGGTCCCCAGTTGGGACGGCCGAGATAATGGACGCCGTGGGCAAGCAGAAACGATTTGAGCCTGCAGCGTGCTGCCTTCAGGTCTTCTCGAGCCGCCGACCAGGCGCGGGTCAGGTCGCGGAACGCTTCGTCTTCAACTGTTGGTACATGTACCGCCGACAAGTCGCCGGCGCGCAAGGAGCGCACCAACTTGATCGCGTCACGGTGGTCCGTCTTGACACGATCACCCGGCCTGCGTGGGGTGAGCGATGGTGCGCAGACCATGCAGTCGAAGCCTTTATCGACCAGCCTTCGATACAGGCCGTATCCGCATGGGCCCGCTTCATAGACAAAGCAGATGTGCCGTGCCTTCTGCTGCAGTCGCTTGCAGAGCCGGTCGACATCAATCTGCATGGCGCCCACCTTGCCGAACAGTTCGACGGTGCCCATGCCGATCGCATAGGCAACCGTGATCGAGTCCTTGTGGACATCAAGCCCCACATACAACGTGCTATCGTCTTCCATGCTGGCCTCCGCGGCGGAATACACCGTTGAGTGGCGGTTCCGTCGCCACTCAATGCGGCTCTGGCAGCCATGCTAACCCGCGCAAACTTCCCCACGGCGGCCAGCCTCGCCGAATGGGAGTCATACTGACTTGCTGAGGCTGCGCGTGAAGCATCTGGCTTTCCATGAATCTGCATACCGCGGTAGGCGGCACCGGCTTTGCTCCTCTCCATCGTGATTCACGACGCCCGAGCGTCCGCCATTGTGGATGGAGTCGCGAGGCACCTCTATCTGCAAAAAAATCCACCGACACCAGCCTGACGCAATGCCCGGCGACCGTCGTCCCAGTTCGGATCAGCGACATACGAAAGTCACTATCATGACCCAGTGATTTCCATATGCGGGAGACGCTTCGTGGCAACGTACAGGGAACTGAGAGCGCAGATCGCCGAGCTGGAGAATCAGGCAGCAGCAGTCCGTCAGGAGGAGTTCGACGCCGTCCTTGCCGATATCCGTACAAAGGTGGCCTATTTCGGATATACACCACAGGACATCTTTGGACGTCGCCGCGGCAGGCCGAGAGGTTCAGGCGGCGCGCTGCCAGCGAAATACCGTGATCCGGCAAGCGGCGCCACCTGGTCTGGCAGAGGGCGCGCGCCGAACTGGATCAAGGACGTCAGGAACCGCGACCGGTTCCTGATTCACAACTAGATGGCGGATTCAAACCGGAGCCGGTCGCTGCGAGCGCTATTCACCTGCGCCCGCGGCGAACCTGGTCAAAAGTAATGAACTGCGCCGACGACCACACCTTGCTGTCGTCACGCTGCCGCCCGAAGAAGTACACCGGACGAAAACCAAACGGCGCGTTCTGCGCGGCAACCTCGACACTGCCCGCCAGATCGACCGGCAACGGCCTGTCGGTCAGTCGCTCGACCGCGACGAACAACTCCGTGCCGCCGAGCGCATATGTTGCGCTACCCCGCGCAAGCAGATCCGCGCCGCGAATCTCGAAGCGAAACGCGGGCGCATGCGCGAATGGATTGCCTGCGAGCGGATCGCCTACCTTCACGAAGCCGTCGATGGTGCCTTCGATCACGATGGTCGCCGCGGCCAGATTGCTCACATCGATCTCGATGCTGTCCGCGTCGCCGTACGTGTCGCTACTGAATTCGATGTCCGTTGCGCCTGTGCGCCACGCGGATTCCTCGACGTGTTCGAAGCCGTGAGAACCGAAGTTGTGAATCGTGCCGTTGAGAATGCGGATGCGGCCACGCCACGCCGCCCAGCGATACCGGTCCCGAATGCGCGCACCACCCCAGCGCACGCGGATCAGACGCTCAGCATAGCCGAGTTCCTCATGCAGGTTCCGCTCCCATATCAGGCCATTGTGGTCATAGGCGGCGACGTATTCCCAGCCGGCGCGTCCGAGCAGGCGGTAATCGAGCGTGGCCGGACCGCGCTGCGTGAACGCGTCGCCTTGCCAGTGATCGCCGCTGCGCACGAGCAGCGCGCTGTGTTCGCCTGTTGTCGCCCACGTGCGGCGTGAGCGTAAGGCCTGGCCGACCGTATGCCGGTCGAGTGCATCGGCGAGCACGCCCGTCAGACCACCATGCACGCCGAATACCTGCACGCCGGGCGCGCCGCCGCCGGGACGTCCGCGATGTTCGTCGCCGCTCGCAGCCACGCCGAGCTGGTAGCCCCGTGCGATGACGTCCTGGTAGAGCCAGCCGAAGTGGCCCCACGTCGAAGCGATTTCGACGAGCCGCTCAAGCTTCGGATGGTGCCAGTCCGGAATGTAGCGCCGCCCGCCAACGTGCGGCATGACGAGGTGGTGTTCGGCGTCGTCGGCGTAGGCATCCCACAGTTCCTCGACGGGCCAGCGACCGAGTTCGACCGCGTTGCCTTTCATGTCCTCGTTCCACACAAGGGTGCGGTTGTGCTCACCGCGCGCGTTGTACGGAAAACCGGGACGTTCGTCGCCGAGAAATACGACGTTGTGGTCGCCACCCGCCGTCGAACTGCCACACCACTCCTGCACGGGATAGACGACGAAGCGGCCGGGTTCGTTAAACTGATCGACGGCCTCGACGCCCAGTTGCCAGTTCGCATCCGTGATCTGGAAGTCGTTCGCTGTATAACCCAGGATGTCGATTCCACCAATATCGCGCGCGTACTGCGCGTTGCATGCGGGACTGTTGGTGCCGACCGTGTCGTGCGCATGGACGTGAAGATCGGCATAGAGTGCGCGCGGGGAGGGCAGTGTGGCGTCGACCGTGAGCCAGGCAACGGCTGCGCGGATTTCCGGTCGCGTGGGCACATCTGCGACGATGTGCAGCGTGCCCCGGTCCGTTGGGAGGTCGTCGAGCGCGAGCGTCGCGAATCCCTGCGTCGGGAATGCATGCTCCCGCTGATAGACCGTTGTGCCTTCTGCGTCGCGGGCGATCACGTTGGCGGTCAAACTGGCGATCGAATTGACGACTACCGGCCGTGCCTTCGCGTTCGCGCCCAGCTCGCGACATGCGTTGCCCCAACGGTCCTGCAACGCAAGGCGAAACGGCGCAGCCTCGCCAGGACGCACGAAGCGCGGCCCGTTGAGTAGTACGTCCGTTGGATCGCCCGGATGGATGTCGATGGCAATGTCGCCAGGCACTGCAACGAAGCGCGACGTGCCCAGCGGATCGACGTAGAGGCGGAAGCGGAAATCGTCTTCGGAAAACGTTTGGATGCGCGTGCCGGGACCCCGTCGGCGATCACCAAGACGGATCACGATGCGGTCGCCTGCGTTCAGATACCCGTCGACGACATCGACGATCACGGCCTTCTGGTACGGCCGCTCGTGGCCTTTCTGGTCGAAGCGCACATTGAGCGCCTGCACCGTGGCGGGACTCTGGCCCGGCACGAGCGGCGCCGCATGATATTCGGCGCTGATGTAGTTCGCCGCGGTGGGGTCGCTTGTCTGGAAAAGCGCCCAGTCCGAGTAGAACTTGAACGCGGTCTTCAGCCACCCGCCATCGGCAATGCCTGACGAGCCGACTTCGTAGTCGAGCACGACTTCGGCCCAGCTGCCCGCTTCGAGTCGCGAAACGCTGCAACGCACGCTGCCGGCGAAGGGGCGCTGTTTCAGTTGTTCATAGAGGCCGGCAGGGGCGACATGCTCGCCAAGGCGCTCGCGCAGGGCACGCGCGCGGGCGTGCAGACCGGTTTCGTTCGATTCGCTCATCTGGGGTGGGTGTCGACAAGACGGGTAAGGGATCGCGCGCACGTGACCATGCGAGTGCGCGCAAGTATCAATGCGCAAACGGCCATGCCGCGGACGCGTCCCAGACGGGCACGCCCATGAACGCATACCACGGTGCGATCACGCACAGCCCGTACAGGATCGCGATCAGCACCGAGACCACGCCAACGCGGGCGTAATCGGCGGTCGTGAACACGCCGCTGCTGTAGGCAATGACGCCCGCCGTGATCTGTGTGGGCAGCAGGTAGGCGAAGCTGTCGGTGTCGCTGACCAGCATCGTGAACGCAACCGGATGCAGGCCAAGGCGCGGAGCGAGCGCAAGCGCGATCGGCGCGATCATGGTGACAGCAGCGACGTTGGACAGCATGCCGATACGGATGATGTGCGTACCGGCCATGACGATGCCAATGGCGAGCCACCAGCCATGACCGTGCGCGACGCGATAGATGTGATCGGCGGCCCATTGGGCGAGCCCCGACGAACTGATCGCAGAGGACAACGAGAGCGCGCCCGCGAGCAGGAACAGCGTGCCCCAGATCGTGCGCTGCTCGACTTCGGCCCAGCCAAAGCGCAGCACGCCTGGCGCGAACAGGATGGCAAGCGCGATCAGCGCGACGATTTCCGACGACAGGTGATGCAGCGGCTCCGTTGCCCACAGGACCGCCACGCCCGCGAACAGGACCAGCACCAGCCAGTCATTGCGCGAGGCAGGCGGGAGTGCGCGACGCATTGTCGCGATGGCGGCGCGTCCGCCGGGAATCTGGACGGCACGAGAGCGGAAATAGTACTGGACCCAGCACTGCGTGATCGCGAACATGCCCAGATACGGCCACTGGAGCTTGAACCACGTGAAGTATGAAATGTGGATCCCGAGCTGCTTTTCGAGCAGGCCTGACACGACCATGTTCGGCAGATGCGCCGTGAGAATGCACATGCCGCTGATCATCGCCCCGTAGACAAGCGACTGGATCACGATGGCCTTTTTCGCGGCATGCTCGCGCGGTGAATCGCCGAACAGGTGGGCGATGCCGTTGGTGACGGGCAGCAGTGCGGCCGAGCGCGCATTCGCGGCCGGCACGACCATCGACATCACGAAGTTGACGGCGAACATTGCCCAGATCACGCCGTTGGCGGTGCGCACCTTCAGGCGCTCGAGCAGCGCCAGCGCAATGCGGCGGTCGAGGCCGCTTGCCTGCATGATCGCTGAAAAGAGGAATGCCGCGAGGCAGAGGAACACGACGGGCGCGGCAAAACCGCTTGCGGCCTTCTGAAACCCCGGACTCGCGTGTGAAAGCACAAGCAGCATCGGTATCAATATGCCGCTCACGCCGACGGGAATGGCCTCGGTCACCCAGACGATCGCGACCCACGCGACCACGGCAAGCGTGGCCTGGCCGTTCGCGTCGAGTCCGGTGGGTGTCGGTATGAGCCACGCGAGCGCGATGAAGGCGAACCATGCGGCCACGAAGCCAAGGCGTGCGCGCAGGAGCGCGGCGCCGCTGCGCGAGCCGGTGTGGCCGTAAGCGCCAGCAGGTAAGGTTTCGCGCGTATGGAGGGCCGCTCCATCATGTGGTGGGCGCTCAAGCGGCGGCGCGTCGAGGATCCTGTCGGTCACGGTCATGCTTTCCTGCGTTCGTTATTCGAGCCGATGCTGCTATCGTCAGTGGGTCTGGATGGCATAATACGTATTAATACAAGTGAGGCCATCCAATTGCTTTTCATATCGATATCGCGAATCGTGTACAGGGCGTGACGCGAGTGCAGCGAGGGACTTGAATCATGTTGGTGCGGGAAGATGTGACGTCGCTCTATGAGCAGATCGCGACGACGCTTGAGCAGGAAATCGGGCAGGGCATCTATGAGCCGTCGGGCAAGTTGCCGTCGGAAGCCGAACTGGGCGAGCGCTTTGACGTGAGTCGGGTGACTGTCCGGCTGGCGCTCGGCCGTCTGGTGGAGACGCACGTCGTGGAGCGCAAGCAGGGCAAGGGCACGTTCGTGAAGCCCCGGCGTCTGCAGCACCGGCTCGACGTGTTGCGCGGCTTTTACGACTCGCTCGCGGCGCAGGGCGCGCGGGCGAGCATGGAACTGCTGCGCATGCAAGCGTGCGCGGTGCCGCCCGGCCTGCGCGAGACCTTCGCCGCCGATGTCACGCATTGTGTGTATCTCGAACGCCTGCACCGCGTCGATCGCGCGCCTGTCGCGCTCGCGCAGACCTGCCTGCTGCCCGAAGCAAGTGTCATTTCGCGCGAGGAGGCGCAAACTCTCCCGTCGTACGAGATGCTCGAACGGCTGCCGGGCTGGCATATCGTCGATGCCGACATGACCATCACGGCGGTTGCCGCAGCGAGCGATATCGCCGCGTATCTGGAAGTGTCCCCGCGTGCGCCGCTGCTCGTGCTGCGCCGGACCTCGCGACTTGCTGACGGGCGTGCGTGCGAGGCGACGGTGTTCCATATTCGCCCTGAGCGTTTCGATCTGGCGGTACGCAGCGGGCTTGAGGCGCGGGTGGTCGGATAACGACGCCAGGCGCGGGTCACCCTGCGGGGGACCTTCGTGCCTGGATCTTTGCCGATGTTATGGATTCCAAAAAATGTCGGCAACTGGCGTTGTGCGACCGCTCGCTACCAGGGAGGGGAAGAGACTGGCGCAGTCGCGAACGCGCGGAATCTGGCCTGCGGCGTAAGCGTCGTTGCCGTCGATCAGGATAGCCGTGTAATTTCCCGCGCACCATGACTGTGCGCGGCTGAATCGGACAATGCTGACTGCTCCAGGGACCTCCGTTGTAAAAAAATTCTCGCGGCGAAAACGCATAATTTGTATGAAGAAATAAATGATGCCGCCGATAACCGAGTCAGGTACTGCGCTGTTCGCGTGCCCGGGCGTCAGGGCCAGACATCCATCGCACCATGAAACCTGACTTGCACGTGCTCGTTTAATCGATACAGGGTTGCCGGCCTTTTCGGGATTGATACCGCGTCGAACTGGGCACGAACCCGCTTGTCCGTCTCGGTATCGGCATCTGGATGATGCGTAGCGTCACCCGGCAACTGGGTACCGAGCCTTCGACCGCCGCCGCCGTGGCCAGAAGCGTGGCCACACCCTGCTCGAACGCCAGCTGGTTGCCCTGGAGACACTTGGCGGGGCCATACGGCCTCGCGTTACGCGGGACGGCGATTCGCTCCTTCGTACCCTCGCTCGGCTGCACTGAAACGTTGATACCGTGGCGCGTGAGTGGGCGGTGTGATGCCTGAGCCGTCGCGATCAGCTCCGGCCTGCATCTGCCCGAAGCTGCCTGCGGGCACTGCATGCATTCGACGTGTGAGGCGCGTGCGCTGTCACAACAGCTGCGTCACCAGACTGACCGACCGCCAAAGAACATTTCTGCGCCGCGGGGATTCCCGAAGTCCAGAGTCACACTGCGTCCTGGGATCCGGCATTTCAACAGTTTCGCGTCGGCGAGCGGGCGAATGACTCGTCGCTAACCTACGCGGACGTTTCGACGGGCGCGCGACAGGCCAAAGCCCGGCACGTGCGCGTGCGTTTAGCGGAACGGGGAAGAAGAACTCACTGCATGTTGTGAAACCGGTGTGGACCGACCATACTTCCCTGTAGCGGAATGCTGGAGTCGTATATTTTTAAGGCCTGTCCCGTAGGCTAGGACTCCCAAAGTCGACGCGGTTATCCGACGCGCCGTTGCGCGACTTGCGCTGCCCGTCGTGTCCTGCTCCGCGGGTGGAACTGCGGTCGCAGGCGGGCAGCCTGGCGCGCTTCGCTCTAATGGGAACACGCGGTTGAGCCGGCCCGAACCGCAATGCTGAGCCAGTATTGGACGATTATCTCCAGCATCGTTGCGCGACGCACCACGGGATCTACACTGCGCCGGACATCTTCGCGCTTTCGAGGGATGCATCCCTCCGTTCCGGACCGTGGACGTGCCGACCACGTTGGCGTGCCGCTTTGTCACCCAGGCTGCGGCGCCGCGCTGCGTGTGCCGGTCCTTGACGGAGACGGTCATGCAAGGGCCATCGGATAGCTGGCGCCGGGCAATGCGGCGCGTCACTTGCGCGGCGTCTTTTTTCCGCAGGCCTCGGCATTGAAAATTATCAAACAATTGACCGGGATTCCAGCCTGGCCATCTCGTGGACGGCGATTCGCTAGCGCTCACGTCCTTCGCGGGATGAATGGACAGCGCAATACGGAGCGGATGGTGCAGGACACGACTCTTCAGGAACGCGAACCTGCACGAATGGGCCTGTACGGCCAGCTCGCGCGGCTGGAGCGCCGCTTCGCAGTAACCGTAAGCCGCAGGAGGGCAGCGATGACGACGTTGATACGTAGATACTTCGTGTGCGTCAACGGACACGACGGCGAAGAGGTGGCGTGCGATGACGATGAACCGTACTCTTCTCAGTGGGACTCGATTCGCACGACCGGACTGGTGAACAACGGCAGGGACTCGCACGGATACGCCTCTTATACATGCAAGACGTGCGGCGAGCTCATGTCGGAAACCGGGAAAAGGTGATTGATAGAAAGCCAGAATCGTGGCTCGACGTTCTGCATGGACGTGCGCGATCGACTGCCGCAACCGGAATTTGAAAAACGTAAGTTTGCGTCATTCTCTTCATCAATCGGCTAACAGGCTTCGAAGTCCTGCATCTGGTGAGACCCGATGCCCGCGCGCAGGCATTGGGTGGCCCTCGGCGTGCTAAAGCACGCGGACGGGGCCACAGACGTTGGCCCAGCGATGCGCCGGAACATGAATTCGAGACGTCGGCGATTCGTCAGCCGGTGCGTGGTGAGAAGTCCGACAATGAGGTCGCGGACCGGGCATGGCCCGAACAAATCCTAACCGATGCGCCCGGTACCGCCGGGTAACCTTGTACCGTTCGCCTGGGGTATCGGACAGGCGAGGGGTTGGTGGCCTGAGGAATTCCAAGTTGATTGCAGTAATTTTCATAAAATTACTGCAATCACGAACTCGCCTTTTGCAGTAAAATCCAAAAAATTACTGCAATTTTCTGGCATGCACGGACTTCCTCTTTACCAGCGACACGATCAGGCATTTTGCTCCCAGTACGCGAACGTCGAGCAGGCGGCCGCCAGCCAGGGGCGGGTTCTCGTGGGTGCGCCGGGCACGATCACCGAGCACCATCGCGGGAACGCTGTCTACTACTATCGGCAGTTCATGAACGCGGAGGGCAAGCGGCAGCAGGAGAGTCTTGGCGGACCCAAGGGCGATCCGGCGGCCGAGGAGCGCGTCGCTGCGGTGATGGCACAGATCGAGCAGTCCAAAGACCTCATCAGCCGCATTCGGGAGCTCGCGAAGCTCGGCTTCCAGATTGCCGACAACAAGACCTACGCGACCATGGCGGTCCTCCACAATTACGGACTTTTCGAGGCCGGCGCGGTGCTCGTGGGCTCTCACGCGTACGCGGTTCTGCTCAACAGCCTTGGCATCAAGGCGCTTGCCTACGAGACCGAGGACATCGATATCGCGCGCGCCCGCCAGCTCGCGCTACAGGGTGTGCCGTCAGGTGGCCTGCTCGAAATCCTGAAAGAAACCGGAATCGACTTCGTGCCGGTGCCGGGGTTCAACAGGGGCGATCCGTCCACGTCGTTCAAGCAGGCGGGTCGGACGCGTTTTCACGTCGATCTGCTTGTGCCTTCGAAGGACAACACATTTCCGACCGTCGCTGTTCCAGAGCTCGGTGCGCATGCGAGCGGCATGCCTTATCTCGCCTACCTGCTCGGCCAGTCCCACATGGGCACGCTGCTTTCAAGGCACGGCGCGGTGCCGGTTCGTGTGCCGGACCCCGCACGCTTCGCGATCCACAAGATCCTCGTTTCACGCTTGCGCACCAACATGCTGGTCAAGTCGCAGAAAGATATCCAGCAGGCGTGCGTGATGCTCGCGATGCTCGGCGAGCACAGAAGCGGCGATATCGAGCTCGCCTGCTCGAATCTCCCGAGGTCTGCGCGCCCAATGGTTCGCCGTGCGCTGCCCGATATACGCACCATGCTCGAGGCTCACGAGGGAGCGCTATTCGAATTTGAGGAAAGCATTGCCGCCTGACGGGCCATGTCGCGCTCCGACTGGCCCGGAATACGTATGATCAACCCCCGTGCTGTATGCCATCCCGTCACCGCGCGTTCCGTGTGTGGATGCCGTCATTCCGGTTGTTCGCGCATCCCACAGGCACTGTCCTTCAATGGCGTCGCGTCGGATCCTTAGCCAGCTACCGTGCACCGAATATGAGTACGGGCTGGACTACGGACGCGTTCAATAGATTACGCAAAACAGTCTGGGCGGCCGTTGAAATTGCAATCATTCGAGCTGTAATGTCGACTCTGGTGAAACTTCATCGTTGGTCACTGAGTGTCGTCACCTCATATCAATTCGTATAGCGAATTAATTGTGCGACAGCCGGCGAGGAATGCCAGATAGTCCAATCATTCTCTGCATGGCTGACACACGATTTGCGTGCTGCCCGGCTCAAGGATGTGAATACGGATTCTGAAGCGGTGACGGGTGGATTGGATGGTGCCGATGGTGCTGCCGGTGCTTCGACTTCGATTTCGCCTTTGGTTGGGACTCTAACGTCGGTTTCGTGTGCGGATGCGGCTCACCCTGGGGCAGCGGCTCCGTAGTCTGGGCTGCGGGCAGTGGCGGAGGAGAAGTGGTACGAGCACGTTGCGGCGAGTCCTGGCCTTCGCCGAAGTGAAACGTCTGCGAGGCTTGCGCGTAAGCGGTGGTGGACAGCGGCACTGCCATCAGTAACAGGAATTTCGAAAGCTTCATGCGTGTTCCCTTTGGGCGGACGCTTCAGGATAACGCAATGCGCAGCCTTTGCCGCCTTGTCCTGTTCATTGCTCGCGTGGCCGACAAGGTGTGCGCGGTGTTCAAAACTGCATGATGCGCCGCTTCAAGGGTCCGTCGTGTCCGCCGACCCTCGTAAAAAGCGCTGGAACGAACTGGCCACG
The DNA here is from genome assembly GCF_001718195.1 of Paraburkholderia nodosa. GTDB lineage: Bacteria > Pseudomonadota > Gammaproteobacteria > Burkholderiales > Burkholderiaceae > Paraburkholderia > Paraburkholderia nodosa_A. The sequence continues at coordinate 4,382 of NZ_MCNV01000029.1, read as the reverse complement.
CGTCAGTCCATCCCTGCAAAAGAGTGTGAACGTTCGTCATGGAACGGCCGCCGAATATTGCCCGTGATTTGCGAATTCGCGGACACAGGCCCAAGGCCGGACTCGTCGATCGGTCATCCCGATTCGGATCAATGCCGTGACAAAGTCACTATCATGACCGCGAGGACTCCACATGGGGGAAGTCCGTGGCAACGTACAAGGAACTGAAAGCACAACTTGACGAACTCAAGAGTCAGGCGGCCGCTATGCGGCAGCAGGAGTTCGACACGGTGCTTGCCGATATACGTGCAAAGGTTGTGGAGTTCGGATATACCGAGCGGGATATCTTCGGGAGCCGACGCGGCAGACCAAGGGTCGCGCACGGTCCACTGACTGCGAAATATCGCGATCCTGCTACCTGGTCCGGGCGGGGACGCGCGCCAAACTAATGGAATGGGCGCCCCCACCCGAAACGGCATCGGTGTGCCAAAGTGGAAGTGTCGAAGCTACCACTTAATCGAGGAGGGCGCCCAACATGAAGATTACGACGATTGGCATTGATTTGGCAAAAACCGTTTTTGCAATTCATGGCGTGAATGAGCACGGTCGAGCCGTGCTGAAGAAAGTGCTAAAGCGTGATCAGATGGCGGCGTTCTTTGCCAACCTGCCGTGTCTTATAGGAATGGAGGCATGTGGTAGCGCCCATTACTGGGCTAGAAAGCTGCAGGGCATGGGACATACTGTGCGCCTGATGGCGCCGCAGTTCGTGAAGCCGTATGTGAAGGCAAACAAAAATGATGCCGCGGATGCCGAGGCTATCTGCGAGGCCGTCGCGCGGCCGAACATGCGCTTCGTCCCGATCAAGAACGTTGAGCAGCAGTCGGTGCTGTCGCTGCATCGCGTCCGTCAAGGTTTCGTTCGGGCGCGCACCGCACAAGCTAACCAGATACGCGGTCTGCTAAGTGAGTTTGGGCTTGTTATCCCACAAGGAATCACACACCTCGCCGGGCGAGTACCCGGCTTGCTCGAAGACGCGACCAACGAATTGACAGGATCCTTTCGGCAGCTGATTGAGCGTCTCCTGGAACACGTGAAGGAACTCGACCGCCAGGTCCGTGAGCTGGAAGCGCAAATCCGGGTGATGCACCGCGAAAACGAAGTCAGCTGCAGGCTCGCGCGCGTGCCGGGCATTGGTCCGATTACTGCGAGCGCGCTAGTGGCCTCTATCGGTGATGCCAAGAGCTTCGCAAACGGGCGCCAGCTTGCTGCATGGCTGGGTCTGGTGCCCAGACAGAACTCCAGTGGCGGCAAGAATGTGCTGCTGGGCATAAGCAAGCGAGGCGACACCTATTTGCGGACGCTGTTGATACATGGAGCGCGTTCAGTCATCTACGCGGCCAATCGGAAAGAAGATAAGGAGAGCTGGTTGCATAACTTGCTGCAGCGGCGCAACGCGAATGTTACCGCGGTAGCACTCGCAAACAAGAACGTGCGCGTCGTGTGGGCACTATTGACTCATGCACGCGAGTTCCGAAGTGACTACATGGCGAGCGCGAGTGCGGCATAAACTTCGATGCACCTATAAATTGTAACGAACAGCAGGAGACTTCAGCCGATTGCACAGGCTATCAAGATGTGATGGCGAGATAGGTAAGACCGTGGTCAAGAAAATCTGATTGATCCAGTGTGCGCGAGAGCACGCCAAACTGATGAGACCTTGACCAGCAAATTCCATCAGGGACCGCCGGCGAGTGCCGTGCGAAGTCCGAATGCATGGCTGCAATCTTGACCTATAACCTGTCACAAACTGAGCGCTTGGCAAACTGGGGGCGTCCATGCATGGATCAAGGACGCGAAGAATCGCGACCGGTTCCTGATTTACAAATAGATCACCTCGGCGGGCATCGATAACAATCGCATGCCCGCGGCCAATACTTGAATAAAAGCCATTCCTGTTTGCGGGCCCACCCGCCACGATTCGGAAAGATATGAGACGCATATTCGAGTTGCTCGGTGCAGGAATTTAGTCTCATTGATGTCAGTGGGAGCAAAGCGCCCTGGCATGTCCGTATGGCGCTTCCCCGCGTCCCGGGCGCCTGATCAAGTGTGACGGACAGGGCCGCGTCGCTTCATCCCCATGGCAGACCCTTGCACGCAGCGCAGCCATTCGTTATTATTTTTATAACGAATGGAGATCAGCATGGCTACGCTGCACCCGGGCCTTCCGGAATTGAATCTGCCTTCGCGTCAGGGTGGCAGTCCGTCAGTCAGTTCATGGCTGCTGTCCTACCCGATGTTTCGCGACGCCCTGCAACGCGAGGAAACGGATTTTGTCGCACTGCCGTCGTATGAAACGCTCTGTTCGATATTTCCTGCGGCCCGGGTGCCTCTTGTGGCGAGACCTCCGTGCCTGCTCAGTCCCGGCGTGGGCTTTTTCCTCGAGGGTTGGGCGCGCTTTCTCGCGTACTGGTCCCGCAATGACAGGACGATCCCGTTGCTTGCCGTCGACTGGCAGGCCCTGTATGGGCGCCTGACTGACGATCCGCCCAACGGCGCCAAAGCCGCGGCGAAAATCCGGCCATCGCTTTTCTGCATGGCGTGAGGCGACGTAACTACGTCTGGTCCGCGGCGGTGGGCGCTCCTGCAGGCGTTACATCGGGTCTGGATGTTCTGGAACCTGCTTTTGTCGAAACCAGATGCACTTGCTGGCGGCTCACCGCAGCCTCGAGACGGTAGCGGGGCCCTTTTTGTGACAGGCGCAAAAATACCGAACTAAGCTTCCCCTGGGCGTTGTTTTAAGCCACTGCCAGGTTGCCTTGGCCTCGCAAACCCGGTATGTTTACTGTTCCAAAAGTTATGACGGTTTGTGAAAACCCGAGCTTTTGGCGTGTGTTTGCGAACCCACTGCCCGATATGGTCCGTGGGTTCTTTTTTAGTTACTTCGGATCGCGAACGATTTCTGTGCGATTGGGAAGGCCGCTCGCAATCACGCAGCACGGCTGAACGGGGACAACTGCCTTGATTAGCCGATCCGGGCAGAACGCCCTCTATTGGCGGGCTCGGGATCGCGGGGTATGCCGCCGGCTCAGGTGCCCTTCGCTGCCTTCGAGAGCGCTTCGGCGAGCTTGTCGAAGTAGCGCAGCGCGGCAGGCGTGAGTTCGATCTGCTTGCGCCGGGTGTCCTCGGTGTCGGAGAGGGTGAGCCATCCTTTCTCGCGCATGGACGCGATGCGACCGTGAAGTGTCGCAGGAGAGCCCAGTTCACCGTGTCCAATCATGTCCCGGACCGACAACCGGTCCTTGTTCTGTGACGCGCGAGCCACGAACTCGAGAATCTTCTCTTCAAGCGGATCAAGCGCTGGCAGCGTGGGCAAGCCACGAATGGCTTCAGTCAGTTGCAGGAAACGAAGATAGATGTCTGCAGGTCGTTTCATCGCTTTCGCCCATACGCGATGGGTGCGCACGCCGCGAAGGCGCGGGTCAGCTATGATTGGGGAAGGAAAAGCGAATGGAACAATTATACCGTCGTGGGAAGCTTGCGCTTACATTTCTGGTCCATAGCTGGCGGCTGGCCGCACTGTCGCGAAACAGGCGGGCAGCGATGACGCCAGTGACCAGTCCGGGCATCACGAGATCGCTCAGGCATCGCTGCAAATCCAGCAGTGAATCAGCTGCATGCTGTTGCTGAACCAGCAACACGCATGCGGTTTTCCCGACCTGCGCACACCTGGTCCCCGGCCAACGATTGGCATGACTTCTGCTTTATCGGTAAGGAACGAGGCCCGAACACGGGCCACCCATCAAGCCGGTACCTGGAGCCCCTATTACCGCATTGAATCTCGCCAGCACGGTGGCACTTGCTCCCGTTCTTTCTCCCGGTACGGATTACGAGCGTCTCGCTTCACGTTTTCGACCCGTTTTCGCCCGCATCGCAGAGGGCGTGCTCGAGCGTGAGCGCGATCGCAGCCTGCCCTATGAGCAGATCGAATGGCTCAAGGCCGCCGGATTCGGCGCCGTTCGCGTGCCGGTCGAGCATGGTGGCGCGGGGGCTTCGCTGCCGCAACTGATTCAGCTGCTGATCGAACTGGCCGAGGCGGATTCGAATTTGCCGCAGGCACTGCGCGGCCACTTCGCGTTCGTCGAGGACCGGCTCAACGCGGAGCCAGGCCCGGCGCGCGACGTCTGGTTCAGGCGATTTGTCGACGGCGAACTGGTGGGAAACGCCTGGACCGAAGTCGGCAGCGTGGCGATCGGCGACGTGATCACGCGCGTGTCACGTGATGGCGCACGCTGGGTGGTGAACGGAGAGAAGTACTACAGCACGGGCAGCATCTTCGCTGACTGGATCGACGTGTTTGCGCGCCGCGACGACACGGGCGAAGACGTGATCGCGGCCGTGCGCGC
>NZ_MCNV01000028.1 GCF_001718195.1 Paraburkholderia nodosa | reverse complement strand
CGAGCGGCTTCGATCGTCACGTCAAATTTAGATCTGAGCGAATGGGGCGACGCGTTTCCCGACAACCGCATCCTGGGCGCCGCGACGCTGGACCGGCTACGCCACGGCGCCTATCGCGTCGTGATCGAGGGCGAGAGCTTCCGCAAGCCCAAACCGATGCCGGCGAGCAGTGAAAACGCGGTTGCCAAATCGGGCAAAAAACGGCATTCTTGAAGCCGTTCGAATCTGCGCTTTACCCCCGTTTCTGCTGGCTCCATTACGCCGCCCATCCCCGGCTCGATTACGCCGCCCCGTGACAAGGGCCACCTTTGCCTTGAACGCTGGTGAGTGGGTCCGTCGGTTTCGTTTCGTCATCTTCTGGTTCCTTGTTGCCGGCCATTATGGCCGACTCACGCCCCAGCTTTCCACTCAACGTACTGTCCGAATTCTCGAAGCCACCTCTATACAACAAGCAGGCGCTTCCATTGAAATGGAAGTACACCGATCCATCGCGGCGAATCCGGTGCAATTCAACACAACAACGCGACGAAATCGCCGCCGATGTTAAGCGGTTGGTTGTTACCACTTCTTTTGCCAGTCCTGACAAAAATACCGGGAGTCGGAGGCAGAACCGCCGCCAGACCCTCGCCGAGGCCTTGCATTAACCATTCAATTCGGCAGGTCACTTGGCGACCCACCTGGCGTCGCACCAGTTTCCCGGCGTTCAGGCTCCTCTATCCGTGCCGAGCCCCCGTCCAAGCGCTGCAACAACGTGCTCGGCGACTTGCTTCTATCGACCCTCGTGGCCTTAGAGACCTATCTTACGGCCCTCTCTACGCACGCAAAGTCCAGCAGTCCAAGCGACAAAACCAAGCGCTCATTTCACTGGCACGGCGACGCTACGACGTCCTGTTCGCCATGCGACGGGACCTTTTCCGAACACAAGTCAGCCCTTAACGCTTGATGAACCGCATAGGGGGGCATCCCAACATGAAAACCAAGACATCGATCTACTGGCGACGCATCTTGTCGAGATCGAATAGATTCAGGGTTGACCCGCCCTGACTTGGGCCTACCGGCTTCTGCGGCACGACCGGGTCGTCGTCGTCCTTCATCAGGTTGTTGTCCTGACGATACGCGCCCTGCACACCTTGAATATAGTCGTAGCGGTTCGACGTGACAGCCTGCGCCTTATCCCGATCGTCGATGATGACCGGACGCAGGAATATCATCAGATTCGTCTTTTCGCGGCTCTTCTGCTCCGAACGGAACAGCTGGCCGATCCACGGCACGTCGCCTAGCAGCGGCACCTTGCTGTTGCCGTTCGCGTACCCATCTTTTATCAGGCCGCCGAGCACGATGATCTCGCCATCATCGGCCAGCACCGTCGACTGCACCGAGCGCTTGTTGATTGTCACGCCGCCCTGATTGTTCGTCGATGCCGAATCGACGGACGAAGCTTCGGCATAGATTTGCAGCTTTATGATGCCACCGTCGGTGATCTGCGGCTTCACGTGCAACACGATCCCGACATCCTGTCGATCGAACGTGTTGAATGCGGTCACGGACGTTGCGGCATTCGCGGTCGGCGTGGCGTATGAACCCGTCACTACAGGCACGTTCGAGCCAACGACGATCTTCGCCTCTTCGTTATTGAGCGCGATGAGGTTAGGTGTCGATAGGACGTTCGCGTCGCTCGACTGCGACAGCGCCTGCAACAGCCCCCCGAGACCGAACACGTCGCCGAAGCGGTGCAGCAGGCCTACGTTCAGGCCGTTGTTCAGCAGGTCCGCGCCCTTCGTCGCGAGCGCTGCGGCGGGGGCGTTCGCGATGATCGCCCCCTGCGCAGTCAGGTTCACGATGCCCTGGCTGCCGTTGGAATTGAAGTTGGAGCTGCCGTAGAGACCGTTGTTTCCACCATTCGAAAGCAGCGCACCCTGCCACTGGATGCCGAGGTCCGCGTTTGTCGTCGCCGACAGTTCGACGATTAACGCCTCGATATATATTTGCGCGCGGCGGACGTCAAGCTGATCGATCACGCTGCGCAGATTGCCGTAGACGGCGTCCGACGCGGTAATGATCAACGAATTCGTCTCCGGATCGGCCTGGATCATCCCGCCGGGCTGGTTCTCTTCACTGTCACCGCCTTCCTTTTCGCCAAGAAACGCCGCGTTGTTACCTTGACTGCCGTTGTTGCCGCCGCCTGCAAGTCCATTGCTTCCCATCGACGAGAATGACGAACCGCCCAAGGATCCGCCTGGCAGTGGGGGCTGGCCCGGCGTGCCCGCCGACGAGTCCATGTTTCCTTGGTTGAACGAGTTCGCGGCACCACCGCCCCCTGTGGACATCAAATCATTGCCGCCCTTGCCGAGCATGCCGCGCAGCGTCTTCGCAAGACGCCTGGCATCCGCGCCCCGCAGTTGCACAACGTGGATGTTACCGGGCCGCCCGGTTGCCGCATCAAGCTGCTTCGCCAGCGACTTCGCCCCCGCGAGGCGCACTGCGTTCGACGCTCGCAGCATTAGCGAATTCGTGCGCGGATCGGCCTGCACCAAGACTTTCAGCGTCGCATCCGTATTGCCGATCGACCCAAGGTCGAGCATCTTGGTCATCTGCGTCGCAACGTCGGTCGCATTCGCGTTCTTCAGTTCCACTACCTGCACCTGCTGGCCGGCCGCAGAATCGACGCCCGCGATGATCTGCGCAATGCGGCGGACGTTATCAGCGTAGTCCGTGACGACGATCGTATTATTCGATGGATAGGCCGCAACCATATTGCTCGGCGAGATAAGCGGACGCAGCACTGGCAGGAGGTTGTTCGCCGATTCGTTCCTGAGGCGAAAGATCTGGGTGACGACCTGATCGCCGTGTGCCGAAGGCGCATTTCCAATGTACGTCGGCACACCCTCCACTTTCGCGTCCGCTTCGGGCACGACCTTGAGCACACCGTGATCCTGCACCAGCGAGAAACCCTGCATTCGCAGCGCAGACTGCAGAGTTTTCAATGCTTGATCCTCGGAAACAGGGTGCTCAGAGACGAGATTCAGCCGCCCTTCGACGCGCGGGTCAACAATGATCGTCTTCCCTGTCGCCGCGCCGACCGCCTTGGCGACCTGATCGATGCCGGCATCGACGAAATTGAGCATCACATCTGCCTGCGCGGTATGGGCGGTAATCAATCCAGCCAGCAGTAATGCGGTTGCGATGCGACGTAAAGCCATACGGTTTGTTCTTGTTAGGTTAACAGTCTATGTGGATTTGCCGGCAGTTGAATCAACACGCACAGCGCATTTACGTTGTGGACAGCTGCCGCTTTGTTCGCAAGTCGTCGTCAAACTTCAGCAGGACCGCATGAGGGGAAACACGATCGCTACGCATGCAACGGTGGGAAGCAATCAGTTGCACGGCAGGCCATGGCCGCCACATTGCAGAAGAACGAACGGCGTGGCGATGAACAGCGACGTCAAGAGGCCTTGGCAGACCATGGAACAGCGCGCCCATCCGCCTCATCATCACGATGCAGTTGAGGCAGCCGAGCTGCTGAGCCGATTCCGACCACCAGCTCGGTGAACGAGGTGGTCAAATATCCTGACCGTCGCTACACGGAGCCGCCCTACGACGCAGATGGCGACTGCTATTGCGAGACCGCCCTAGCACACTTTGACCGGTTCGAAGTAGACAGGGCCATCCTTGCGAGGACACACGGACAGTGGCAATCCAGCGCGGCCGCCGCATCACGCTCTCGAGCTCCAAGCTCGCGAACAAAAAAGGCATCGGAGGCGCGCTGAACTAGCTTGTCACGGGCCGCGACAACTCCGCGCACGCTGGATTCGACAGATCGCCGTGTGCGACCAGCGCAAACCCTGTGGCAATGCAATTCGCGTGGACGGCGTCCAACTCCGCGCTCGCACCTAGCCCCGTGGCAACGATGTACGAATCGTAACAGCGCGGGTTCGTTCCGTATAAGTCGCTATTTTTTTTGGATGCATCAAGCACATTTATGAGTCGTGATTTGTGCCAAAAGCGAGCTTACGTTGGCAAGGGCGGTTAGGTTAGGGAACTTAAGGAAAAGCCGAAATAGGTGATCACGGCCACCGGTATTCCATCCGCCGTTGGCGCAATAAGAGGTGTTAACAGAATGACTTTTGCTGGTGTCGCCAACATATGATGCAGCAGCGGAAAGCCTTGTGGATGGAAGCGAGCTGTTCGAAGCGGATGCGCGGTCGGCGGAAGTTGTGAAGCCGCGAGATGGTCCGCTCAACAACCCAGCGTGTTTTGCCTAGCCCACTACTATGTAGGCAGACCACGTCGAGCGATTTCGGTTGCAATGCCGGCAGCATGCAGTGGACGTCGATATTTGTCGTGGTCGTAGCCTCTGTCGCCCTGAACGAACCGAGGCTTTGATATGGTCTGCCATGCTTGGCCGGAAATGCCTCGACCAGCGCTTGAAGTTGAGTGACGTCATTGCGGTTCGCGACGGTCAGAATCACCGCGAGCGGGATACCCTGCGCTTCGGTGATGGGATGGTGCTTTGAACCGGGTCGCGCGCGGTCTGTGGGATTTGGTCCTGTTTTTGACCTGAGCCCACAGCGCGGATTGAACAGGAATCGACGATGACGCGAGGCCAGTCGATTTGCTCGGCTGCGCGCAATCGCCCAAGCAGCACCTCGTGCAAATGCTCCCACACGCCAGCGGCTTGCCAGTCACGTAGGCGCCGCCAGCAACGCATGCCGCTGCCGCACCCCATCTCTCGAGGTAGCAGGTCCCAACGCAGGCCTGTCTGTAAGACGAAGAGAATGCCGGTGAGCACCGCACGATTGTCGAGCGGCTTGCGCCCCGGATAACGGGTTCGCCGTGGTTTGAGAGGGGGCAGCAGCGGTTCGATGAGTGCCCACAGTTCGTCGTCGAGTATTGGCTTGGCCATGTCCTTTATATGGACGCCGCCCTTTTGCGAAGGGCTTTGAGTGTTCTGACGTAACAGGAACGGCTGCAGCTTTATATCTGGCCTTTGCAGCTAGTGTTTCACTGCGGGCCCCTATGGATTCCGCTGACTCGCGCCTCATTTTCGTCGCGGGCTTTTAGCCCGAAAGGACATTCAGGTTTGGCGAGTCCCGGTCCGACATGTTTTGCCATCACTCTCAAGTGCCAGCGCAACCTTTTGACGTCCCATCCTCCGACTACAGAGCTGATTTCATGTGCGTTCGAAAATCGCTCAAACTGGCCTGGCGCCCACATATCCACTCCGATAGGAACAACCATGTGCGAGGATGGCCCAAATGGTACGGGCCATCTTGTCCGCCAGTGCAACGATCACGACGTTCAGTGGCCGGCGCTTCTTCATCTGCTCGATTGCGCGGTTTGCGAAGTACGCGAGAAACTCCGCCCGTTTGATCGGCTTGTTGACGATTTCGCCGGTCTCTTCGTCCACGTGGTGTACCTGAAAGACTTTTTTTGCGATATCGACACCAACTGGCATAGGCTTCACCCGTCAGCATTGGTGAAGCTCAATACTCAGTCCATTCGCTCCGCCGCGTGAACTCCTCCCCCCCGCCGGGCCACCATTGGAGGGTAAAACTCTCTAAAGGGTTTTCCGCATCCTGCCACGTGCATTCCTTATCCGAAGCAGCAGCCAACACCGCCGCCCCGACCAGCGCAGCGACCATCAGAGCACCACACAGCACCCTCTTTAGCTTCTTCATAACTGCCCCCGTCGGTCAACGTTAATATCCCTAATGGTCTTCGTTTCATATCACTCTCCGTACTGCCCACCAAATCACATACATTACGCGATTCTTCCTGCAACCGACAGGGAAACGAATCAAATATACCTACGTCAATCGGAGTCGCCACTGATCCGCACATTCATTCCGGCCCAAAGCAACTGGAATATTCCGCACATTCCCCGCAGCTTGAGGCCCGGCAGACGTTCAACGCCTCGGTCCCGCAAAGTTCCTTGTAGAGAAACTTCTTCCACCTCATGCCGTGAACGTTCTTTTCAGCAAGCGCCGGAAACCAGTACTCGAGAAGCGCCGACAATTCGCCGCGCGAAGAAAGGCGCAACTCCTGCCACAGATGTTTTTTGCCTGCGCAAGCGTAGACCAGCGCGTGAGAAATGCAATTGATCTCGGTCGTTGTGCCTGCCCCCGGATTGGCGTGTGTCTTTAACAACATTACAAGATCGATGTCGTCATAAGACGGTCCTAGCTGTGAATCTGCAGCCGACGCGCCAAAGTAAAGACCCAGAGAACTCTCGGCATCAGGGAACCAGCGAGCAAGCATCCAGTGTGTCTCCGCTGCATCCAGTCCGGGGATAGGCAATCTTTCCGTACCGCCTTCGTCGAGCGCCGCCGCGAGCACACCGGCGACCGCAAGCACCGTCAAGTCGTCCGGGCTTTCCGCATGGCGCATTAACACCGCGTAGTAATCCATAGGAATTCTCGCTTGCTCACACTTGAGCCGCAGCATGTGTGTAGCACCCTTTCGGGCATATCTTCGCACATGCCGTGCAGCCAACGCAGAGACCTCGATGCGCAATTGTCATGACCTTCTTTTCATGCTCGTCCTCCTCTTCATCGTCATCATCCAGTGGAACATGATCGCCAGCTTCATCGATGCCTAACAGTTGAAGTACGCCGCGAGAACAAACCCGGAAGCATCGCCCGCAACCGATGCACTTTTGTTCGTCGAGTGAATCAACAAAGTGAGGTATCCAAGCCTCTCCGCTTGGGAGTATCACACTAAAAGGATGGCTCATTTGAAGGTCCGGAGTTTAATCGGAAGCCGAAACTGCGGTCTGACGTGCCTGCATCAACGCCGCATGCGCGTCGTGACAGCGTTGCGCGACTACCATTATCTGCTCCCAACCCGTTGGTAGATCTTCTGACAGATCATGCAGATCCATCTTGGCCTGCGTGGCCAACGCGTTGAGTTTTTTCAGGCGCGTCTTAAGTTCCCGCGAGTCGTTGCACATCATGTCCTCCTTATCGGACGACGCACTACAGGCGTCACTGGCAACAAGAACCGTCATACTAGGGAGATCGGTTTTAGCCAGGGGGCAACTCGTCATCCCCCGCAAAATCGTACGATGTGCCACGTTCCCTGGTGAGCTTCTTGCGCAACCACGGAGGCGGCGTGCCTTTCAGAACCCTGCTCAGCTTGATTAGAATCTCTTCGATCGGCAATGGCTGCGGCACCTTCACTGGATGGACCTTAAGCGCTACTACGCGCGCAGCCGCCGTACCGCCTATGGCCGCGACATACAAGATCGCGCAGTCGCGGATCACTTCGAGCTTCGGCGCAAGTTTCTCATCATCACCGTCCTGCATCAGCTTGTCGCCGAAATCAAAAATCTGTAAAAGTGAATGTCCTTCCGTCGTCACGTCGTATACCGCAATGCCTTTCGCCCAGCCAAAATGAGCGTCGACGTGCACTTTGTCCTGTGTCGCAAAGGCGATCTTCATGCGCTGGTCTCCTCATCAAGTTCAAGTTACGGCATGTAACACCCTTCTCTTAAACCTAACCCTGAACCGAAACATCAAGGCCGCCCGATGATTGCGGCAGTTTCCAGTCGCCGGGATGAGGTTGCGAGATCCTCTCGAACATAAGATTGGCAATCTCGAAAATAAGATTCATTGTGCCGCGATAACCTATCTGGCAACGATGGGCGTTGCCGACGCGGTCAAACACCGGAAAGCCCGCGCGCATCAGCGGCTTTCCGAGGCGACCGGCCATCTGCCTGCCGTGCGAATGCGTGATCAGCAGGTCGCAGTTACTCGCGCCTCGTTCCATGTCCTCCAAGTCCCCCAATATGACTTCGCTTGCCGGCAACAGCGCATGCGATGCCGAAGCAGTGGTACTGATGCAAACAGATAGTTCCGCACCCATTTCACGGAGCAGCGAACCGATCGAAAGCAGCATGTCCGGCTCCGCACCAATCGCCACTTTTAGACCACCCGTGTAAAAATGGCTGTCGAGCATCGCATCCAGTAGTTGGCTGCGCTGCCGGCGATACCGGGCCGGGACTGCACGCCCCGAAAGTTGTGCAAGACGTTGCAAGAACCGGTCGTTCGGCTCCAGCCCCGTTAGCCGCTCGAGGATCTCGAACGGCACGCCGGCAATTGCTTCGAGCGTCTCGGCGGCGTCGCGCGTTTGCTCACCAACGCCAATTGTGAATGACGACGCCCCCGCCGCACGGATCTGATCAATCGTCGTTCCGCCCAGCGTCGTCCCACGCCACGCAGAATCAAGGTGGCCGTCGAGGGAGCCGGAAACATCTGGAAGCACAATCGGCTCCAGCCCGAATGCGCAAATAATCTCCCGAAGCTCGTCGATGTCACCAGGCGATAGATGACTGCCCGGCACCAGATTGATCTGCTGAGGTATCGTCGGCAACGGCTTCACCAGTGTCTCGACGATCGCGGTCACCGCGCGCCTGTAGCCGTCCTCAAAGGCACCAATATAGTCCGGTGTCGATACGAGGATGAGTTCAGTATCGTCCAGTTCGCGCTTGCGTTTTCGCACCATCGCAAGGTGCCCCTCCACATCTTCGCCGTTCGTCTCAGTCAGGCCAGTCGTGCAGAGCACAATGATCTTAGGCGCCGCGCGCTTGCGAATGTTCAGCAGCGCTGTCTCTACGTTCTCGTATCCGCCGAGAATCGTGGTGACCTCGCTCATCGCCGTTGTTTGCAGCGGAATGGCTTCTTTGAAATGGCGCACCAGTAGTACGAGCGCGAACGACGTACAGCCCTGCGAGCCGTGCATTACCGGCATGCATGCATCAAGCCCCATGGCTGCATACGTCGCGCCGAGCGGTTGACTCATTCTTAGCGGATTAACGGTACAGGCTTTTTCTGACTCGACGACTATCGCCATGATATGTGCTCCACTCCGAAACTCAACTCGATACCGCCGCGCGGAGGTTCCAATCGTATGCCTCACCGTCTGCGCCCCGCGGAATCGGATTGATGTGCGTGGAAGACTTAAGAATCCCCTCGCGATGCACTACCTCTTCGTCGTCCCACGGCGCAGGAATACGCACCTGCTGCCAGACTGGGTTCTGGATTGCGCGGTCGATCTCCTGCACCAATTTAACAATGCCCTCGTAGCCAGCGTACGGATGGTGTCGCTCCTGATTCACGTCGAGCCAGGGCATGCGCGCCTTAAGCGCGACAAACTGCGAGCGCCCGCCAGACAGCATGATGTCCGCCTTCGCATCCCGGAGCATGTTGTACATCTCGCGCGCCGTCAAATTGTCGACCATGCGCGTGTCATTGCCCATGATCTCCTTGATTCTTTCCTTATCCCCATCCGTACTTTTCTTCACACTAGTGCCGACGATCTCGAGCCCGGCCTCCTGCAGCGCCGCGACCACTGACCATGACTTCACGCCGCCCGTGATGAGCAGCACACGTTTGCCATCGAGCCGCTGCCTGTACGGGGCAACGCGCCCCCATACGCGCGCCTCTTCTGCCTTGACAAGGTGCTCGGTGCGCACGATAAGATCGTCCGGCGCACCCTGCTCCACCAGTAGCCTCGCGACCCCGCGCAGCGTGTCGCTCGTGTCGCCAATTCCGTAGAATGAACCCTCGAGGTATGGAATACCGTAGCGCTTCTGCATTTTTGTCGCAACGTTGAGCATGGACTTGGAGCACACCACCAGGTTGACCTTCGCGCGGTGTGCGCTCGCGATCTCGCTGTAGCGGCCGTCTCCCGAGATGCAGGACAGGAGCCGGATGCCGAGCGCCTCGAACAACGGCTTTATCTGCCACAACTCGCCCGAGAGGTTATATTCACCGATAAGATTAATATCGAATGGTGTCTTGTACGCCGGCTCGCGCGTGCCGATGACGTAATCGAGGATCGTCTCCCCTGCGAGCTTGTTGCCGAAGTTTTTGGATCCTGCGAAGCCCGGCGCATTCACCGGTATGATGGGCTTACCGAACTTTGCCGACGCGTGCCTGCATACGGCGTCTATATCATCGCCGATCAATGCGGTCACGCACGTCTGATAGACGAACACGGCAGGCGGATCGTACTTTTCGAAAATTTCACGCAGACTCCTGAAAAGCCGCCTCTCACCGCCGTAAATTACATCGAGTTCATTGATATCGGTTGTGAACGCGGTGCGGTAGAGAGTCGGCCCAGACGATGCCGAATGGCGGTTGTCCCAAGAGTTTCCTTCACATGCAATAGGCCCGTGCACCAAGTGTGCAACGTCGACCACGGGCTGCAATGCGATCCGCGCGCCGTCGAATGCGCATCCGCCAGCGGCCGCCCCCGGCGAAACCTGCTTCGAACAGCCTTGCTTGCGCTCCTTTTCGCTCTTCGCGAGGTTCTTTGCGCAACCCGGTTCGTTGAAGATCTCGACAGCGCTCGTCTTTAGCCACATCGTAGAGTCCTGACAATAGAAGTCCACGACTACAGGCAAATTGCGTACCACCATCGTAGCCCAAGCTAACAGTCATAGTGACGCTATGCCGAAGCCGGATTTGTCGTCCTTGTTACCTGCGTTGAAGGAGTTGAACCAATCACTACAATGTTGCGACACGCGAGAGCCTGCCGGTAGCCTTCTCGCCCAGTCTCTCCAAATGCATCCGCGCAACCGCCGCTGCCTTCAGAAGCGGCGCAGCTTGATCCCGTGCTTACGCAGTGCGTAGCCGATCTGCCGCGGCGTGATATGTAGGAGTCGTGCGGCCTTCGCTTGCACCCATCCACAGCGCTCCATTGCCCACACAAGCTGTTCCCGCTCGCTGCCCGGCATGTCGCTACCGCTTGGCGTATCGAAGCTACGCCCATTCCAATCACCGGCACTTACACTCGCCAGGGCATTCGGCACTTCACTGTTTGTAGCGTCCAACGTGCGGGCAGCACGCACAGCGTCTTCTCGTTCGATGTAATGTAGCTCTTTGGTGAGGCACCGGCCTCTCTCACACAGAAAGGAAAATCGATCTATCGTGTCGTGATCCGCCATGGTCGCGGTACGCTCAACGCAATTTTCCAGCTCGCGCACATTGCCAGGCCAGTAGCAGCTGGAAAGAACCCGAAACGCTTGTTCATTGAAATGCAAAGATCGACGATTGTCGCGGTTAAAGCGATCCAAAAAGTGCTGCGCCATTGCCGGAATGTCCTCACGGCGTTCGCGCAACGGCGGCAAAAGGATACTAACGACGTTGATGCGGTAGTAGAGATCCGCACGAAATTCCCCCGCCTTCACCATTTGTTCGAGGTTGCGGTTCGTGGCAACGATCAGCCTCACGTCGACTCTTACCGGGGTGGTGCCACCCACCCGCTCGAACTCTCGTTCCTGCAAAACTCGCAACAATTTGGCTTGGAACGAAGGCGAGATGTCGCCGATCTCGTCGAGGAAAAGTGTCCCACCGTGCGCCAGTTCAAAACGCCCTTTGCGTTGATATTGCGCACCGGTAAACGCTCCCTTCTCATGGCCGAATAATTCGCTTTCTAGCAGTGTTTCAGTGAGCGCCGCACAGTTCACCGATATGAACGGCCGGCCCTTGCGGGGCGATAACCCATAAATCGCGCGCGCGATCAGCTCCTTTCCAGTTCCGCTCTCGCCGCGCAAAAGCACCGTCGTCCGCGCTGGCGCTACTTGATGAACTTGCGAAAAGACGCGTTGCATGGCGGCAGATTCTCCGAGCACATTGTCGATACGAGACGAAGTCTGGTCTGCGTTGACCGCTCGTCTCATCTCCTGTCGCGCGGTTTGGCCCATCTGTCCCGACGCACGATCAAGCAGAAGTGCCTGGCCCATCGGCGCCGCGACGACCTTCATGAGTTGGAGGTCGCTCGCAAAGGCGCGCTGTCCGTCCGTGTTCTCGCAGAACGCAACAAGTACGCCGAGCGGCCGCCCTTCATACCTGATCGGCGCCCCGAGCAGTGCCACATGCTCACCTTCCAATCCGTCGAAGATATCGATGCTGTCCACGAAGAGTGGTTCATCACGCAGTCTCGCCACCACGACGGCTGAGTCGTTTGTGTGTATTCGCCCCAATACCCCGTCATTGGGCAAGAAACGCAGACGTTCACGCCAGCCCGCTGACAACCCCGTGCCACACAGGCCGCCCAGATGGCCGTCTGGCTCAGTGACCGCAATAAACGCGGAGCGCCATCCACACGCATATGAGAGGTAATGCAAAGATCTCTCCAACGTCCTTTCGGTATCTCGTGACGAGGTCAACGTCTTTACTACTTTGTAGACCACATCAAAATTGAGATGACTCTCATTGACATCGAGCTGCGACATAGATCTGAACTCCGGAAATTGCACGTTAGCGCCGCGGGACCCGGGTCCCAACACAATGAATGGCGGCGCTACATTTGCGCAAGCCACGGTGAATTCTTATCGCAACGGGCACGAAAGCCGACAAAACAGACAGAGACGCGACAATCGGAGTCGCGGTGTCAGAAATACGACAAAAACACGAGGTATCTTTGTGCGCAGATGGGATACTACCGAAAGAAAGCGTTGGTTTTACGACAAATTTAGATTTGTGCGGCAGTCTATGTTTAAATGCATGAGTCGCACTTGATTTGTGGGGAAATAGCATGACTGCGCGTGAATTAGAGAACGCGCTTCACGTAGCGTTGATGCTGGATTCAAAAGACAGGACGTTATCGTCTGAACCTCCATTTGGCGCGCCGAAGTTCGGCCCTTCGACGCGTTTTACCTCAGAGGCTCATTAGTTTGAAGCACGCAGTGGCAAGCCTGATGACGCTCCGTCGTGTACACCGTCTCCAAGAGTACTCAATTGCAGCGAACGGAAGAGAAAACGCTGAAGTGCGTTGGCCGCAGACGAGCGGTCTTCTAATCGCCCAGGACTAAAGAGACCGAATTCCGCCACCGGCGGCAGCGGCAACCCTACTGCGCTGGGATCGATCGCACGCATCGTATCGCGGCGCACCTGCCAATCCAGAAGTAGCGCAACGCCGAGCCCAGCTTCAACGGCTGACTGAACCGCAGAGAGGCTCGTGCTTTTGCAGGCCACGCGCCAAGCGATACCTGCTTCAAGCAACGTGGCAAAATAGCTCTCCTGCCACCTGCATGCACCGCCGAATGCAACAATCGACAGCGGACCGTCTCCGAGATCATCATTGCGCGTGCGCGCAGCCGCCCAGCGAAGGGGATGTCGCCAGGTGACGAGCGGTTCCGCGGGGATCTGGGCTGGATCACCAATCGCGAAATCGAGTGTGTTGCTCATGAGCCGCTGCGATAAGGCCGGACTCGCATCAACGACGATCTCCAGGGCTACATCAGGAAACAATGTCGAAAATTGCCGCAGTGCATGGCGGAGGTGACTCATCGCGATGTCCTCGGGAAGTCCAATTTTCACGGTACCCGCAACTTCACCCGAAGTAAGAGCGGAACGCGCCGCAAGGCCAATTTCGAGCAGCTTGTGTGCATACGGCAACAGAACATTGCCCGCAGAGGTCGGCTTCACGCCGCGCGGTGAACGCTCAAGGAGGCGCTGGCCGACTTCGTCTTCGAGCCGCCGGAGGGCCATGCTGACGGCAGCCTGTGTACGATGCAGCTCCATGGCAGCATTGCTCACACTGCCGGCTTCCACTACCGTCACGAACGTACGCAGTAGTGTGCTGTCGAGATCGCGAATCATCAATTTCCCTCATGCAAACATAAACATTATCAGCTTATACCACGCATACCGCTGCAGTTAGTATCCTTCCGTCGCCCAAGTCGAGAGCATGGGTGAGCAAAAAACGAATGGGAATGGAGCCTAGATACCTGTTACAAAAAGCATTCGCTGTGTTTAAGGAAACGATTGGGTCAGTTGTCGGTTGACAGCAATCATTTCGATGCGATGGCGTTTGCCAAAGCAGACCGCTCTGCAAAGAGCGACCCAATTTGGGGCCACCCGAGAGCGGTCGGCCTTCAACGCCCTCTCGTTGCACGGCGTCCGGTGCGCTGCTTCGAGGCCAAGCGTGGGGACTTTCGCGAAGCTAGCGAGCCACCATTGCTTCGTGCCACGAGCAGTTCGTGTCTCCGGTTTATTCGCCGCTGACCCGCTACGCAGCGCGCCGCGTTCGCTCCTTCTCATCCTATCTGGAGATCACATGAATACACCCAACGATCGGGTTCGCTTCGAGGAGCTTGCCAAGCATGCCATGGACCAGGCACTCGCAATTTCGCCGGAAACCGCTGCGTTCCACTGCGGCGACTGGATCGACAGTGAGTACTATCGGCGCCATCTCGTCGAAACCGTGTTGCGCATCCGGCTCAACAACGAGGTAGGCGCATTCGCGCTTTACAAGATAGGCAGCCAGGACAACTCGCTCGCGCAGATGCTGGCGCAACACCTCGCACAAGAGTATGGGCAAGAATGCCTTCTTCTGCATGACCTCGAGAGGTTCGGCCTGACCGCAGCAAGCGTGGACAGCATTAGACCATTCAATAGCACAGACAAGCTAATCGGATATCTCTACCTCAGCATTGTCCGCGATGGCCCGCTCCCTACGATGCTCTTGAACTGGTTGCAGGCATGGTATTCGGGCCGCTACAACAAGGTCATCGCGGAATCAGCCGCGCGCGCATTCGGGCACGATCACGTAAAGGGTACACTCAGCCACATTGAGTACGCCGAATCGCGCAGCTTGGAAGACTCCACATGGATCGCTCTGAAGCTCGCGATCGGTGGCTGGGGCGGAATGGAGAAAGCAGAAATCTATTTGAACAACTTTGTCGGAATGATTCACGAGTATTTCGAAGAGTTGCGTGTGGCGACCCTACCCCGGCCGGAAACCGGCACTGAACAGGCAGCGATCAAATGACCGCCATCATCGTGATAGAGCCGCGCTCGTCCGGGACCGCACTGGTCGCCTCAGCCGTGCGCCTTGGCGTGGCCACCCACGTATTTTCGGCCAAAAGCGATGAGCCCCCCCTGTCACGCGAACTGCAGGCCGCCGCGGTGTCGTACACGATGGTGGACACTGCCTCGCCGAACGCCGTGGCGGCCGCCGCATGCGCCATCGGCGTCGATGCGATCGTACCCGGTTGCGAATACGCAACCGGCGTAGCAGCTGAATCAGCGGCGCTCCTTGGTCTTCCCCATTTGCAGCCGGAAGCGGCAGCACTCACGCGTGATAAATATCGCAGCCGCATGCATCTCGCCGCCGCCGGACTGGCGGTTCCTGAGTTCGCCCTCATCGCACATCGTCGCGACGTCATAACAGCCGCTTTACACGTAGGTTTTCCAGCCGTCCTCAAGCCTGTCCGCGGCGGCATGCATGTGAGGTACGTCAATTCTCTTTCCCAGTTGCAACTTGCGGTCGAGTGTGCCATGCATCACGGCGTTGTCGATATCGGCCACAAGGCCGGCAACGTGTTGCTCCTTGAACAGTATCTGAAGGGCCCAGAGTACTGCATCGAAGGCTACGTCAGCAGCCAGCACGGACCCCGCGTCGTCGCAGTAACCGAAAATCTTTTGGGCGCAGAGCAGAATTTCGCAAAATTGGGCCACTTTGTCGAAGCCTCTTTGAGCGCGGACCAAGGAGCCGCGCTCGTCAATTACGTCGAGCACACCGCGGCGCAGATTGGACTGACCCTCGGTGTTTTCCACGCCAAAGTGCGCATAACACGCGACGGTCCGGTGCTGATCAAGATCGCGGCCTGCCTCGGAGGTGATCGCACCTATCGGCTCATCGAACTCAGCAGGTCAATCTCTCTGCCGGAATTAGCGATACGCAGCCACCTCGGCGATCCTGATCCAGCCCCCGACGTCGATGCAAGACCTGCCCTGTGTGTCAGCGGCGTGCGGTTCTTCGCACCGGTAGGCGACGCGGCCGCCGTCGAACGCGTTCGCGCCATACCAGTTTTCCAGGAGGTGGTGGTCCATTCTCAATCGGCGGCTCAGTCCCGCGACGAGCGGCCGTGTCGGCCATGTGTTGTTCATCGCGCCTGATCGGTCGACCTTGATTTGCGCCTTGCTGAAGCGCTGAGAGCGCTCGGATCCGGCCGCGCCTGTAACGATATCTGAACGGTTTGCCCTTCATGACAACCAACAAACACGCCCCGCGTAGCCGCATAGTCGTGCTTAACCGATGGTCCGACGGCTTTGCAGCTTACCATCGCTACATCGATCACGCGACGAATAACGTCGCTTACATCTGCACGCCGAACGGCGCGGCTGCGCTCGACGCCTCTCAAACCGCGCATGTCGAAGAGCTAGCAGACATCCTTGATGAAGATGCGCTGCATAAGGCCATGAGCTCCTGTCAATCGGCGCTCGGCGGCATCGACAGGCTGATCGCATTGTCCGAATTCGACCTTCTGAAGGCCGCGCGACTGCGCAATTCGTTCAATATCCCTGGCGATCTGCCAGATACCGTCGTCCGCTTTCGTGACAAGACCGCTATGAAGCATACCGTTGCTGCCGCGGGCCTGCGTGTGCCACGCGTTGCAGCGTTGGAAGATGTGGCCTTTGCGAAAGCAAATTCGTCCCCTGTGATGCGCTTTCCGATCATGGTAAAGCCACGTACCGGCGCGGCAGGCCTAGACGTACCGCGCATCGACACCCGTGCGCGATTGGATATGTTGTGGCCGACACTACCGCTGGTTGAGTACGAGTGCGAGGAGTACATCGAAGGACCCGTCTATCACGTTGACGGTTTCGTGCGAGACGACACATGGGTAATTGCGCGCGCGTCCCGCTACATCAACAACCGTCTTCAGTTTGCACAAGGAAAACCCCTAGGCTCGGTGATGCTCGACCCGGGGCCGCTCAATGATGCGGTGCTTGAATTCGCGGCGGCATGCCTGAAAGCGCTCGCCTTGAGCAATGGACCGTTTCATCTCGAGATAATCGGAGCTTGCGACGGATTCTATTTTCTGGATGTCGGTGCCCGTGTCGGCAGCGGGGAAATTCCCTTTCTCTTCCATGAATTGTACGGCGTCGACCTCTTCGACCTCTGGGTCACTCACCAATCAGGTGACGAAGCGCGGTACGCCGCACGGGCGCAGGCGGCGTTAATCGCGTCAACCTCTATCACACGCGGTGGATTCCTGATGCTGCCAGAGCCAGTCGGCAAGATATTCGTCGACGCACAATTGCCGAACACTATCCCGGGGCTTTACGAAGCTGTGCTCCCGGCGAGACGTCACTTATTCAACGGTTCCAGCTGCTCGGGCAACATCCTCGCACGCTTCCGCTATCGCGGCGCATCGGAGGAAGAAGTCGACAGGGCAATTCGCGCGACGTTGCGCGATTTCCGCTACACGCTGGCAGAGAGTGTGGGCTCGCCGAATAGCAGTACACATGACATCACGCTACGCAAGACTTTGCGCCTCCTCCAGCAATAGCTCGCGCATCCAGATACTTGCAGGATCACCGCTATGCAGCGCAGGCCATTGGATAGCCTCAGTAAAAGTCGATAGCGGAAGCGGTACTTCGGCGATCCGCAGAGGAGAGGCTTCCCCGAGATGCCTAGCGAGCCTCAAAGGGATCGTCGCAATGCGACGGGTACCCGTTAGCACCGACGGAATGAGGTGAAAGGTCGGGACGACGACCTCTTCGCGCCGTTTGAGACCGAGATCCAGTAGGAAAAACTCTTCGATCGAAGGCCTGCGTGCCCGCCCGAACCTCACCGTCACGTGTCCCATGGACATATACCGGTCGAGCGGAAGCTGCTCCGACAACTGCTTGTTGGCAGGACAGCCGACACACACAAGCTTCTCGTCGAAGAGCGGCGCTTTCGGGTGAGTATCCGGCAGGAATAGATCGGGCAGAATCAAAAAATCGACGTCGCCACGCCGCAGCAAATCCCCAGGCTCGTCATCTGGGAAAAGCAATTCGAAACTGACCGCGGGAGCTTCGCGTGCAACGCGCTTAATGACCTTCTGGAAATAGACGAGCGTCATGAAATCAGATAGGCAGACCCTGAACCGGCGATCCGACTTGGCCGGCTGGAAAACGTCGCGCGAGATGATGGAAAGCTGGATATGCGATAGAGCCTCCCGCACCGGTCCGGCAAGCTCTATCGCTCGTGATGTGGGCACGAATTCTCGGCCTCTCATCACGAAGAGGTCGTCGCGAAAATAGTCTCGCAACCGCGACACCGCTGCGCTCATGGCAGGCTGACTCAAATTGATGTCGCGTGCCGCGAGCGTGACGTTACGCTTCGCCATCAATGCGTCCAACGCGACGAGAAGATTCAGATCGAGGCCTTTGAAGCGCATCTTTAATTATCCGCGTTATGGATGACACATATCGAAACAATCGATTGTACAAATTTATTGAGGTACCGCAAAGTTACGGCAATTCAGCTTGACATGCAAGTCATTAATATGAGTATTCATGTCGTTCTACTGAACGACACTCGACATCAACTCCCAGATATTGATCTGCTACGCCGCATTTCGCGTTGCGACTGGGGACGGTTCCAGGGTAGACGGTGACTCATCAAAAGATGAGTGAAAGACCATGAGAAGACTCAGCGATTGGGAAATGCCGCAATTTATTGCGGAAGTGCTAAACGAGCGTAAGCGTAACGGTGAGCGTAAGGTTTACCTTACCTTTGACGACGGACCGCACCCGATATGGACGCCGAAAGTACTAGATCTGCTGGCGCGGCAACAGGTACCGGCAACCTTCTGCGTACTCGGTGCCTACGCGGCGGAGTATCCGGAACTTATCCGGCGCATGGTTTCCGAAGGCCACGATGTCGCGAATCACAGTCTCTCCCATCGGGATTTGTCGAAATGTGAGCCAGATCAGATACGGCACGAGATAGCAGAAGCGAACGCGCTTATCCAGCGTGCTTGTCCAGCGGCAGGGGTGCGATATATGCGTGCGCCATATGGCAAATGGACGAACGACGTTATCGCCGAATCCATGAAATCGGGACTAATGCCACTCCACTGGTCGGTAGATCCACGAGACTGGTCCCGTCCGGGCGCCGAGGCGATTGTCGATTCCGTATTGGCATCAGTGCTGCCCGGCTCGATCGTATTACTGCACGACGGGGCTCCTCCCGAAGAGTGCGACTTGCATCATCGCGATGCTTCGCGCGCGCAGACTGTCATTGCACTATCACGCCTGATTCCAGGATTGAAGAAAAGGGGCTTCGTCATCGGTTCACTTCCGTAAGTTCAACGGAAAATCTCGCTTTACGAGTATCTCTGACCCCAAGCTGGTCGACAAGTGGACGATATGCTCCCCTAGAGACGTTTCACCAACAGCTTCAAGTATGCGCGTGGTCCGCGCGCGGACGATCATGGATAGAACTAAGGAAATACTGACCCAGAAGCAGGCGTTGGCTGATCTGACTTTCAGCCGATACCGATGGAAGCGTCCTGGGCGACCTCGCTACCATGAGGTGCGTTACTGGAAATTTCTCTCGTACGCCACAACAGCGTCTTTCCTGCCCCATGGAGAAACGTCAACTCTACAGGCACGAGAATAATTGCCCCTCGAATCATGCATGAACCTGGATGGTATTACCGCGCCTGACTCCCGCGCCATCGCTCACGGCAGGCCTGTACTGAGAATCCCAACGTCTCCTAGCACACTGACCCGATGAACATTCCTGCCGCAATCAACACGACATCTGTCCTACTATACGCGTCACTTTCGGCCATCTATAAAAGCGCGCAGGTTCTTCACACTCTACCGACTAGCGGCGGCCCACCTGCATGCATCAAGGTATTCGACATAGAGTATTTGCCGGACATCGACGTCATCGTCCCGTGCTTTAACGAAAACCCCGAAACGCTGCGGGCGTGTCTCGACTCGATTGGCGCCCAGGATTACGCGGGCGCTATCAAGGTTCACGTAGTCGATGATGGATCCGCCAACCGCGATGCGTTGAACGTGGTGTATCGGGAGCACGAGCATGATCCGCGATTCAAGGTACTGCTTCTTCCACAGAATGTGGGAAAGCGTAAAGCGCAAATCGCCGCGATACGTTCTTCGACCTCAGATCTCATACTTAACGTAGATTCCGACACCACTCTGGCGCCGGACGCAGTAAAGAAACTCGTGCTGACAATGAGCGACCCATCGGTCGGTGCAGCCATGGGTCAATTGGTAGCCAGCAATCGCAGCGACACGTGGCTGACCCGCCTGATCGATATGGAATACTGGCTTGCGTGCAACGAGGAGCGCGCGGCGCAAGCTCGCTTTGGCGCCGTGATGTGCTGCTGCGGACCGTGTGCAATATACCGGCGCACAGCGCTTCTGCTGCTGCTGGACCAGTACGAAACGCAAATGTTCCGGGGCAAGCGCAGCGATTTCGGCGAAGACCGCCATCTGACAATTCTGATGCTCGCGGCGGGCTATCGGACGGAGTACGTTCGAGATGCAGTCGCCGCGACCGTGGTTCCGGATAGGCTGCGACCATACCTGCGCCAGCAACTGCGCTGGGCGCGCAGTACCTATCGCGACACGCTGCTCGCCCTTCGCCTTTTGCCTCGTCTTGACCGCTACCTAACTCTTGATGTGGTAGCGCAGAACATTGGCTCTCTGCTGCTGGCCATTTCAATGATCTCTGGCTTTCTGCAGATCGCGCTCACAGCCACTGCTCCTTGGCAGGCATGCTTCGTTATTGCTTCAATGACGATGGTCCGTTGCTCCGTTGCGGCCATTCGCGCTCGCGAGCTTCGATTTCTCGGATTTTCAGTGCACACACTCATAAATCTTTTGCTCCTGCTTCCTGTAAAGGCATACGCTCTATGTACATTGGACAACAGTGACTGGCTCTCCCGCAGTTCTGCCGTCCAAGACCGCGACGAGCACCATGTTCCCAAAAGCGAGTAATGCGTAGCATCGCGCGCTACGGAATCTTCCTTAAACAGTGGTCTGTATACATTTCCGGCTCCATGTCTAATGCAGCGATCACCTTCTCCAGCGTAAGGAAATCTTATGGCGGTAAGCTTGCCGTCGACGGATTGTCCTTCCGTGTAGAGCCGGGCGAGTGCTTCGGTCTGCTCGGGCCTAATGGTGCCGGCAAAAGCACTACCACGCGAATGGTGCTGGGTATGGCGCTGCCTGACGCAGGCGTGATTACCGTCCTCGGAGAACCGGTGCCAGCGCGGGCACGCCTGGCGCGGAGGCGCATTGGTGTCGTTCCGCAATTCGACAACTTGGAGCCAGGTTTTAGTGTGAGCGAGAACCTGAAACTCTTCGGGCGCTACTTTGGGATGAGCAAAGGCGAAATCGAGGCGGTCGTTCCATCCTTGCTGCACTTCGCACGTCTTGAGGACAGGGCTCACGCACGCGTCACAGAGTTATCGGGCGGGATGAAGCGCCGCCTAACCATTGCACGCGCGCTCATCAACGATCCGCAACTTATTGTCATGGACGAACCGGCAACCGGGCTAGATCCGCATGCGCGCCACCTCATCTGGGATCGTTTGCGCTGTTTACTCGCACGCGGCAAAACAATTCTTCTCACTACCCATTTCATGGAAGAGGCAGAGCGATTGTGCGATCGGCTATGTGTAATCGACAGGGGACGCAGCATTGCTGAGGGTGCACCTAATGCATTAATCCAGGAGCAGATTGGAAGTCACGTTATCGAGATATACGGCGGCAACCCACATGAACTCAAAGCGCTGCTCATGCCGTTTGCGCAGCGTACAGAGGTTAGCGGTGATGCACTCTTCTGCTACACGGCCGATCCACAACATGTATGCGCGCGACTGCGTGAGCGTAACGGTCTGCGTATTGTGCAACGTCCCGCGAACCTGGAGGACGTTTTTCTTCGGCTGACCGGACGAGAAATGAAGGATTGAATGATGCGCGAAGTGTTTTTGATTACTCTACCCGGCAACGCCTGGAACTGGCGCACAGTATGGCGGCGCAATTATCTGGCGTGGAGAAAAGCGGCACTTATCTCCCTTCTCGGCAACCTGGCTGACCCGATGATGTACTTGTTCGGTCTCGGCTTCGGCGTCGGAATAATGATAGGTCACATCGATGGCACTCCTTACATTGCATTCCTGGCGGCTGGAATGGTTGCGACAAGCGCCATGACCTCAGCGACTTTCGAAACGATTTACGCTGCCTTCGCTCGCATGCAAGTTCAGCGCATGTGGGAAGCCGTGCTCTGTACCCAACTAACAATTGGCGATGTCATTCTTGGCGAATTGGCATGGGCCGCTACAAAAGCCCTTCTCGCGGGCTCCGCCGTGATGGTAGTTGCGGCGACGCTCGGTTACGCGGCGTTTTCGAGCATCGTATCTGTGATCCCTGTCGTTTTTCTGACTGGCCTCGCTTTCGCGAGCGTGGCAATGGTACTCGTTGCGATCGCGCCGAGTTATGACTATTTCGTTTTCTACCAGACGCTTGTGCTTACGCCCATGTTGTTCCTGAGTGGTGTCGTCTTCCCTGTGGGCCAACTGCCCGGCGCGCTTCAAGACCTTGCACAGTTCCTGCCGCTTGCCCACTCCGTTGAATTGATCCGTCCGGCGATGCTTGCACGTCCGGTCGGCGGAATGGGGCTGCATCTGGGCGTGCTTTGTGTCTACACAATACTGCCGTTCTTCCTGTCTGCGACACTGGTCCGCCACCGGCTGATGTCTTGATGCCGACGGCGTTGCGCCTCAGCAGCAGTCTTGTGACAAGCGTCAGACTGGGGCTACACCCGAACCACCGCTTTCAACCTAATGAAATGCACGCCATGACCCACTTGATGCCGAAAACTCAGCCATTCGTGATTCTCGGGATGCCCAGAACCGGCACTCACTATCTGGAAGAACTGCTGAATGCTCATCCGAGCGTCTTGAGCAATGGCGAGTTGCTCAACACCTATGACACCAATTGGCCTGATACCAACCGGCTCAGGTGCAGCAATCTGGAACTTCTCGAGCTTGCCTATCTTCGCTATCCGGTCCAAAAGGGAAAGGCACACGCCACGCATATCGGTTGCAAGATCAATCAGCCGCAATTTCTGGAACGCCCAGGATTCTTTGAGGAATTGGCACGGTGGCCATGCCTGAAGGCAATGCTTGTAGTCCGCAGGAATACGCTGGAATCGCTGCGATCTCTGGTGCAAGCGAGACAAAGTGGTGAATGGCTGAAGTACGGTTCGGACAATGGATCAGCTCCGCCTCCTCAGGTCGCGTTGACCATTGAATTATGCGAAGCCTACTTCAAAGCTGCAGACGATTTTCATCGTCAAGTCGTCGACTCTTTCGCGCCAGAGAATCTGCTTTCAATAGACTATGAAAACCTCCTCGATGATCCCGCCGGATGCATGGAAGCGGTACAGACGTACCTTGGGACTTCCATGCATCCCTGCTCTCACAGGACAGTTCTTCAAAGGCAGGAAGTACGGCCTCTGGAGCAGACCGTACTCAACTTCGACGAGTTGAAATGTCACTTCAGTGGCGGGAAGCATGAGAGATTTTTTGAAACAGCGAGAGGTGGACTTTCCTGTAATGGCAGGATCCATGTTCGCCCATGTTCATTTCCATAGAAGCAGCACCAAATCTATCCTTCAAACAAGTCTGCTATCGAAAGACTAATTTTACGATCTTGCGTTCCCTACTGGCGCAACATCCCGAACGCGAGGCTTCCACCTCCTGGGTAATCGCACGCCACTGGTTGCGCGTAGACGCAATTGAACAAGGTATCTTTCCATGTCTTCAAAGGTGCAGTGGAAACTGTGCTGGGAAAATGAGCTCCAGCTTTCCGATCATCTCGAATTGGCCCAGTTTTTTCGGACGACGTATGGCCCGACCGGACCGTTCAATGCTAAGCCGTTCGATGGCGGTCGAAGTTGGGCCGGGGCGAGGCCCGAACTCCGCGCAATTGCCTACGATTCGCAAGGTGTGGCGGCGCACATGGGTTCGTTGCGCCGCTTCATCAAGGTTGGCACAACCGATGTGCTGGTGGCGGAACTGGGTCTGTATGGAGTGCGGCCAGACCTCGAGGGGCTCGGAATTAGCCAATCCATTCGCGCGATGTATCCTGTATTGCAGGGGCTTCGCGTGCCATTCGCATTTGGCACCGTCCGCCATGCTTTGAAGAACCACTTCACGAGGTTGTGTCGACATGGAATGGGAACGATCATTCCAGGAGTTCGCGTCCGTTCAACGCTTCCCAACGTTCACCTCGATTTGCCGGCAACACGTGTTGAAGATGTACTGGCGGTGATTTTGCCAATTGATAGGGCTATGAGTGAGTGGCCGCACGGGACTGAAATCGAACGCAATGGCCCTGAGCTATGACTCGCCTGCATCTGTACCGGACATGCGGTCAGCGGCTCGATCTGTCCTGCAACGAGATTAGAACGCACACTCTCGGGTAACTAAATTGAAAACCGTAACGCATTTTGACTTGCTGCGACGGGAGTTGGACGCGGACGACCCGTGGCAACTGGACAGTAATCCGTTCGAGCATGAGCGTCATATGCACATGCTTCGATTATCCCTCTCTAAAGGCCCCGTTGCCCATGCCCTTGAGGTTGGTTGTGCGGGGGGCGCGTTCACAGAGAAATTGGCGCCATACTGTGGGCGGCTCACCGTGATGGATGTGATGCCGCAAGCGCTTGCGAGAACACGCAAGCGCTTAAATTACCCGCCGAACGTGAACTGGATCGTTGCAGACGTCCAGCACTTTTCTAGCGCAGAGCGGTTCGAACTGATCGTAGTCGCGGAGGTTTTCTACTATCTCGCCGACATCGCCGAAGTGCGAGATGCTATCCGCAATCTGGCATGCGTACTCGCGCCTGAGGGCCAGTTGATATTCGGTTCAGCACGTGACGCCAATTGTCGACGCTGGGGACATATTGCTGGTGCCGAAACGGTGCTGAAGATGCTAAACGAACGGTTCACCGAGATTGAGCGAGTCGAGTGCGTCGGCCAGTCGTCCAACGAGGATTGCCTGCTCGCACGCTTCCAGAACGCAGTGCATTTTTCCCATCAATCAGATTTACCTCGCTAGGGTGAAAGATACCATGCGCATCTGTGGCCTCAAGCTGACACACGACGGAGCGATCGCCGTTGTCGAAGATGGAAAGCTCCTTTTTTGCATCGAACAGGAGAAGCGGGACAACAATCCGAGATATCACGCTATATGGAACCTCGATGCAATTGAAACCGCATTAGCCGAGCACGGTCTACAGACAGACGACATCGACGAATTTGTGATAGACGGCTGGGACGGCGAAGTGACGTCAAAGTTCCAGGCGCTGAGCGGCCCCACCCCAATCGTCCTCGAGGGTGCCCCCTATACGGAACGAAGAAACGGCGATCTTCTGGCTTCGGTCGACGGCACTGGGCTGCTGATCGGCGGCAAGTCATATCGATACAGGAGCTACCCTCACGTGTCCGGCCATGTCGCCGCCGCATACTGCACGAGTCCATTCGCACAACTAGGGCAACCTGCGTTATGCCTAGTGTGGGATGGCGGCATGGTGCCACGGTTGTATCATGTAGGACGCGACGACGTGCGGCTCATTGACCAGCTGTTCCCCATCATCGGTCAAATGTATGCAGCGGCCGGACATCATTTCGGGCCGTACGCAAAGGCGGCGGGTGCTGAGTGGGACCTGGGAGTGGCTGGCAAGCTAATGGCGTACATCGCGCTGGGGTCAGTCGACGAAGACATCATTGATATATTTCGTCACCTTTACCTGGAACGCTTCGCAGGCGACACAGAACTCGCGCGAAACTATCGCCAGAATCTCCACCTTCCGAGTACATCGCTCGCAGCGATACGCGATTTCTTCCACGCATGCGTGCCGGACCTGCAAGCTAAACCTCCCGAAGACGTACTCGCCTCTTTCCATACTTTCCTTGAACGCCTACTCGTCCGCGAAATGGAGAAGGCCCTGCGGCAGCATTGTATTCCCGGGCCGCGCAACCTGTGCATATCCGGCGGATGCGGGCTCAATATCAAATGGAACAGTGCATTACGCACAAGTGGCTTGTTCGATGCTACCTGGATTCCGCCCTTTCCGAACGACAGCGGTTCGGCGATCGGTACCGCATGCTGCGCGATAGCCGCGAACGAGGGCTTCATGCCGTTAGAGTGGTCGGTATATAGCGGCCCCGCAATGAAAACGGGCACCCGAGTGCCCGGCTGGTCTGCGTCGCCTTGTTCCTTAGCTGAACTTGCACATATTCTCGCCGAAAATAGACCCGTCGTTTTCCTTGCCGGACGCGCCGAGCTGGGCCCACGAGCACTTGGGGCGAGAAGTATTCTCGCCGCTGCGACTTCGCCGAGCATGAAGGCTCTTCTCAACGATGTCAAGCATCGGGAATATTTCCGTCCTGTGGCACCTATATGTCTTGAAGACCGGGCGCCTGCTGTATTTCTCCCCGGCACTCCAGACCCCTACATGCTGTTCGATCATCAAACACGCGACGAATGGCGGGACAAGATACCTGCCGTCGTGCATCTCGACGGTTCTGCGCGGTTGCAGACCATTGCAAGGTCATCCGAACACCCTGTTGCGCAGCTGCTAATCGAATACGAGAAGCTCACAGGCCTTCCCTTGCTGTGCAACACCAGCGCCAACCACCTGGGACGAGGCTTTTTTCCCGATGCTGCGTCGGCGTGTGAATGGGGACGTGTCGAACACGTTTGGTGCAATGGTCTTCTATTTACCAAGACATGCAGAGACGAGATTTCGGCGTCAGTCGATGAGCCGGTCTCTTTTGGACTCGCATGACTTTGGATCTTCACCGCAATGCCGCAACAAGTGAGCGCTAGCTCATGCCCCGACCGGACCGATCTAAGTAGGCAAGTATGGCGAATGAGCCTTCCACTTCAGAGTTGTATGCGCACGGCTTCCGGGTTCCCCCGGAGGCAAGAGCACGCTTGCTTCGGCAAACGCCGGCCATTCTCTGGTTTACCGGCCTATCAGCCGCGGGAAAGTCGGCTATTGCTGACACCGTGGAGGCGCGTCTCCATACAGCTGGCCGACTCACCTACATTCTTGACGGCGACTCCGTCAGGCTCGGTCTATGCAAAGACCTTGGCTTTACCGATGCAGACCGTCACGAGAACGTACGGCGCGTCGCAGAGGTCGCAAAATTAATGGCCGACGCCGGCATCGTAGTTTTGGTATGTCTCATCTCGCCGTTCCGCCGCGATAGGGAACTCGCCCGCTCTACGGCGGGCCGCCGTAACTTCGCCGAAATCCATGTCCACGCGAGTTTAGCCGCGGCGGAAGCCCGTGACCCTAAAGGGTTGTATCGGCTGGCAAGGCGCGGCGCAATCCAGCGCTTCACCGGCATCGACTCCCCGTATGAGGCGCCGACGGATCCGGACGTCTTCATCGACACATGTTGCAAGTCCATCGACGAAGGTGCCGATATGGTCCTGAATTGGCTCCGCAGTTCAGACCGTTGCCATCATTCGTGATTGCATACACGCTCGCAGCAACACCGTTGAAACTGGAGGAGTTCTGCATCCAACAATTGAGAACACCCATCGCTCGCAAGCCAGGTAGATAGATGAATGACGAGGTCCAATGCGGCTCCGGTCGTGCACGTTTGCATCCGCAATCCAGCGCGATAGCTTTTCACTGCACAACAGGCCGGGTTGTCACGCGTGCCGCAGTAATCGCTGTAGTGTTTCCACTCCTCGGCTCGCTGGCCGGCTGCACGGTCGGCCCCGAATACCACACGCCAGCGCCACCCGCGATTCAGCATTACACAGCAACGCCTTTACCTGATCGCACGGCTTCGTCGCAGGGCGAGGCGGGTCTCGAGCAGCGGTTTGCGGCCGGCGGCGACCTGCCCGCTCAATGGTGGACGCTCTATCGCTGCGAGCCGCTCAACACGCTGATAAGCGGAGCACTTAAAAATAGCCCAACGATCGCAGCAGCCAGTGCCGCGCTACGCCAGGCCGCCGAGAATATGAGCGCACAAGCAGGCAGCGCACTCTCCCCGTCTGTCGATATCAAGCTCAACGCGATACGGGAGAAGCTGAACGGCGCGACGTTGGGGCAGCCCAACATCAACAAAATACTGACTCTATACAACACGTCGGTAAGTGTTTCGTATGATCTGGATCTGTTTGGT
The DNA here is from genome assembly GCF_001718195.1 of Paraburkholderia nodosa. GTDB lineage: Bacteria > Pseudomonadota > Gammaproteobacteria > Burkholderiales > Burkholderiaceae > Paraburkholderia > Paraburkholderia nodosa_A. Next base: position 64,301 of record NZ_MCNV01000028.1, on the reverse strand, counting down.
GCAGTTCGGCGCGAGCTCGAATCGCAGGGCGCGCAGGTCGATTTTGAGCGCTTTCAGCTGCAAGGCGCCTACCTAGCACTGTCGGCAAACATCGTGACGACTGCCGTCAAGGAAGCGTCGCTGCGTGAGCAGATCAGCGCGACCGAGAACATCGTAGCCGACGAGGAGACGCAGCTTGGCGTTTTGCGCAAGCAATTCGAATTCGGCGGTGCGGACCGGATTGCCGTGCTCTCGCAAGAGACGTTAGTCGCGCAAACACGGGCGACGCTACCGCTGCTGCGGCAGTCGCTCGATCGGACTCGACACCAGCTTGCCGTGCTTTCGGGCAGATTACCGAGCGAAGCAGGTGTGTCCGAATTCACGATGTCGATGTTCACACTACCGCAAACCTTGCCGGTCAGTCTGCCTTCCTCGCTGGTCCGGCAGCGGCCGGATATTTTGGCCGCTGATGCCGTGCTGCACCAGGCGAGCGCCGAGGTCGGTGTCGCCACGGCAAACCTCTATCCACAACTCATGCTCTCCGCGAATTACGGCCCACAGTCTTTAACGCCGGCTGGCATGCTGAAGTATGCCGACATGATCTGGAACATCGGCGCGGGACTCACGCAACCAATATTCCATGGTGGGCAATTGACCGCAAAAAAAAGAGCGGCGGAAGCCGCCTTTGACGAGGCCAACGCGCGATATCGGCAAGTCGTGCTGCTCGCATTCGAAGATGTGGCGGACACGTTGCGCGCACTCGATCACGACGCGGCTGCTCTTGCCGCCCAAACCGACGCCTGGCGCGCGGCTAGCAGTTCACTGGATGTGGCGCGCGGACAGTTTCGAGTCGGCGGAGTCAGCTATCTGTCGCTGCTCGACGCACAGCGCCAATATCAGCAGGCCGTCGTGAATCTCGCGCAGGCGCAAGCAGCTCGCTATGCAGATACAGCTGCTTTATTCCAGGCACTGGGTGGCGGTTGGTGGAATGACACGGCGTATGACGAGAAGGGGCATGCTGGGCATGCAAACGCCGGCGCCCGCTCCCAGTGACTGCTCATGACGATTGCTGCCGCCGCATACGTTTCACGGGTAGCGCGCCAAAGACGCTTGTGCCTCGTGAGTTTGCCGTGCAAGGACACTACGATGACGATGAAAAGACTAACAGGAAAACGGATGACCATCATGCTGATCTGCGTGGGCAGTCTACTCGGCACGCTGATCGGCTTCAATCTTTACAAAGCGCATATGATTAAAAAGTTCATGATGCGCGATGGCATGGCCGCCGCCACGGTCACGTCAGCTGTGGTCAGCTATCAGACTTGGCAGCCGCAGCTTTCCGCCACGGGCAGCCTACGCGCGGTGCGCGGCGTCGACGTGACGACAGAAGTCGCAGGCCTCGTGCGCGAGCTCGAATTCAGTTCCGGTGAGGAGGTGAAGGCCGGACAGGTTCTCCTGCGCCTCAACGCCGACTCTGATCGCGCACAGCTCGCATCGCTAAAAGCTGCCGCGGACCTTTCGCAAACGGTTTACACGCGCGACAAGGCACAGTATGACATACAGGCCATTTCAAAAGCCCAGTTGGATGCCGACACAGCCGAACTGAAGAGCAGACGGGCGCAAGTCGAACAGCAAGCTGCCCTCGTCGCCAAGAAAACCATTCGCGCACCTTTCGCAGGACGCGTGGGGATCACCACCGTTAATCCCGGCCAGTACATCAACCCGGGGGACGCAATTGTTACCCTGCAAGTCGTCGATCCCATTTACGTCGACTTTCACCTACCCCAGGAACAACTGGCGCAACTCGAGGCCGGACAGCACGTCTCCGTAAATACAAGCACATTTGCGAGCCTTAGCTTCGGTGGCCAAGTCCGCGCGATAAATCCGCGCGTGGACAGCACAACCCGCAACGTTCAGATCGAAGCGGTCCTGGACAACCACGAGCGCAAGCTGTTGCCCGGCATGTACGCGAACGTGAAGATAGATGTGGGTAGCGAGCAGCGCTATCTGACCTTGCCGCAAACCGCGATCGCGCACAATGCGTACGGTGCAACGGTATTCGTCATTAGACGGCGCGAGCAAAAAAACGCGCACGGTAAAACAATGCCGGTGGCGCAACAGGTATTCGTGACGCCGGGACCCACGCGCGGGGATCAGGTGGCGATCCTGAGGGGTCTCGACGAAGGCGCGCAGGTCGTCACGAGCGGTCAGCTCAAGCTACAGAACGGCACACCGCTCATCATCAATAATCGTGTGCTGCCTGCGGACAGTCCTGCTCCGACGCCTCAGGAGGAGTGAGAGGCCTCCCAATGAAATTCACCGACATTTTTCTCAACCGGCCAGTCCTCGCGTCAGTACTGAGCGTGCTGATCCTCGTACTAGGCTTGCGTTCGCTCTCCACGCTGAAGGTCAGTGAATATCCTCAAACCCAGACGGGCGTAGTCACGCTTACCACTTCCTATTACGGTGCGAGCGCCGACACAATGGCTGGGTTTATCACGCAGCCGCTAGAAGCCGCCATCGCTCAGGTGCAGGGCATTGACTACATGTCGTCGAAAAGCAGCACGGGCGTGTCGACGATCAACGCGACGCTACGCATGAATTATGATCCGAACCGCGCGCTCACCGAGATCAATACACAGATAGCGTCTGTGCGTAACCAGTTGCCGCGCGAGGCCCAGCAGCCGGTGCTGACGATGCAGGTGGGCCAGACCACCGACGCGATGTATATGGGCTTCTACAGCGACGTGCTGCCGCCCAACAATGTCACCGACTATCTGCTGCGCGTTGTGAAGCCGAAGCTCGACTCCATTCAGGGCGTGCAGACCGCGGAAGTACTGGGCGGTCGCCAGTTCGCATTGCGCGCATGGCTAGATTCAACCAAGCTCGCAGCGCACAATGTCACTGCTTCTGATGTCTACACAGCACTCAACAACAATAACTACCTCGCGACACTCGGCACAACAAAAGGCCAGATGACCAGCGTCAGTCTAAACGCGCGTACCGACGTCCGTTCGGTGGAGGACTTTCAGAAACTGGCTGTCAAACAAAAGAACGGAGTGATCGTGCGTCTCGAGGACGTTGCCAATGTCGTGCTAGGCGCGGACAATTATGATTCCAGCGTCGCATTTGGCGGCAAGCGTTCTGTATTTATCGGAATTAAGGTAGCGCCTGACGCAAACGTGCTCGATGTGGCCAGACGCGTTAAATCCGTGTTTCCCGATCTGCAGAAGCAGTTCCCGACGGGGATGGCTGGTGATATCGTCTACGACGCGACAGACTTCATCAACAGCGCGATTGATGAAGTAGTGAAGACGCTCGTCGAGACGTTGCTGATTGTCACGGCCGTTATCTTCCTCTTCTTCGGTCGTTTGCGCGCCGTCATCGTACCCGTGGTCGCGATGCCGCTTTCGCTGATTGGCACGTTCTCCATGATGCAGTTGCTCGGTTACTCGATCAATCTGTTGACGTTACTCGCGATGGTGCTCGCGATTGGGCTGGTGGTCGACGATGCGATCATCGTCGTCGAGAACGTCGACCGCCACATGAATGAAGGCAAGTCTCCCATGGAAGCCGCGCTAACTGCCGCGCGCGAGCTTGGCGGCCCGATTCTGGCAATGACCGCCGTGCTGATCGCCGCATATCTGCCTATCGGCTTTCAGGGCGGCCTGACAGGCACCCTTTTCACTGAATTTGCGTTCACCCTTGCGAGCGCCGTCGCGGTGTCAGGCGTGATTGCGCTAACCCTGTCGCCGATGATGTGCTCGCGCATTTTCCAAAATGTGCACGAGTCCGGGCGTTTCGCCGTTTTCGTCAATCGACAGCTGGATCGTGTGCATGCCGGCTATGCGCGGCTCTTGCATGCGGCCCTCGACACATCTTCCGTGTTCGTCGTCATGGGAGTTATGCTGCTTTGCGGAACCGTTTATCTCTTTTCGACTTCGCAGGCAGAGCTTGCGCCGCAGGAGGACCAAGGCATCGTCCTATCGCTGATCCAGGGGCCGCCGAATGCCACAGTCCAGCAAATGCAGACATACGCCGATCAGGTGTTAGAAATGTCGAAGCGCTTGCCCGAATATGCCCAGCTGTTTCAGCTAACTGGCCTGCCAACATTGAATCAGGGCTTCGGTGGCGTTCTCTTCAAGACTTGGGACAAGCGGAAAAGAGGCGCAACCGAACTACAGCAGGAGCTCCAGCAGAGGTGGAATGGCATTGCTGGTGCTCGTGTCGCCGCGTTCCAGTTCCCGCCTTTGCCGGGCGCACAGGGTTTCCCCGTGCAATTCGTGATCAGCACGACAGAGCCCTTCGAGAATCTCGACCAGGTGACGAAAGCCGTACTCCAGAAAGCGCGTGCAAGTGGCATGTTTCTCTTTATTGATAGCGATCTAAGGATCGACAAGCCAGAAACGGTCGTCATAGTTGACCGCGACAAAATCGCGTCACTCGGCCTCACGCAAAGCGATGTAGGACAGGCGCTAGGCGCTGCACTCGGCGGTAACTACGCAAACTATTTCTCGATCGCTGGCCGCTCATACAAGGTGATTCCGCAAGTCCAGCAAATAGATCGACTGAATCCGTCACAGGTACTCGACTATTACTTGCGCACGCCGGACGGCAGCATGATTCCGGCATCGACGGTTGCGCACCTGAAGCAAGCAGTCGTCCCTGAATCGATCAATCGGTTCCAGCAACTCAATGCGGCAACGATCTCCGCTGTGATCTCACCTAGCGTCTCCCAGGGCGAAGTTCTCGACTTCCTTCGTCAGTCCACGAACGAAGCAGCTCCGGCAGGTTACAACACCGACTACGCAGGGCTATCGCGCCAGTTCATGCAAGAGTCCGGTAACTCCTCGGTCACGCTCATGTTCGCGACGATTATCGTGTTTCTTGCGCTTTCAGCGCAATTCGAAAGCTTCCGCGATGCCCTGGTCATTTTGGTGTCCGTCCCGATGGCGCTCTTCGGTGCTCTCGTCTTCATCAATGCCGGCTTTTCGACGCTCAATATCTATACGCAGATTGGACTTGTCACGCTCATGGGACTCGTCAGCAAACATGCGATTCTTGTCGTGCAGTTCGCGAACCAGCTTCAGCGCGTGGGCCGCGGCAAGCGAGAAGCCTTGGAGGAAGCGGCAGGTGCACGCTTGCGCCCGATCCTCATGACGACGGTCGCCATGGTGCTCGGCGTACTGCCCTTAGTCGTCGCCTCGGGCGCGGGCGCAGCAGGCCGCAACGCAATGGGTCTGGTGATCTTCACCGGACTATCGATCGGCACTGCGTTCACACTGTTCGTGGTACCGGCGATGTATATGTTGCTGGGTGCAAATCATCAGGGGACGCCAAAAGACCAGTCATAACCTGGTTGTCCAACTGTGCAGTAGCGATGTCTTCGTCTATTCAAAATACACACTCCCCGGCACCCGTGCGTCAGCATGATTGCCGTGCGAGGACGAGCGATGCGCTGCTTGGCATTGGATTTCGTCGAGCACGCCTAACCCACCCTTTTGCAGTTAGGGAAGCCAACGCTGGAAGGTCCACCGGTCGTGCTCCTCGAGCGCTCTTGAGCTCACAGGCAATGAGATGGACAAGAGGACGATGAAGCGTCAAACGCTTGCAATGGCACCTAGATCAAGGTGCTGGCGCCGTGACCCTCGCAAACGCGCGGGCGCGACGAGGTTTCTGACCCGATGAAAAGACCATCGTTGTCAGCGCCCTTAAGGTTGACCCAGAGCACATTGTCGGACCTCAGGTATAGCATCTCCATTTTCACACTATCGGCACAACTATCCATAGCCCGCTTCCAGATTGCTACAGACATCAATTTTACTTGCTTGATTTCGCTACAGCAGATTGCTATCGTCGATTGCATAGACATTCCGGCGCGGCATTTTCTACTGACGAGCAACACGTTATCGGAAACGAAATATAGGATCTCGCCCCGTTCTATCGAGATTCGTGCGTCACTTCCCGCCATCATCGTCTTTCGCGTCGATGCATTGCCATTACAGGAGAGGAATTCATGAAAAACTGCGTCGCATCTTCAAAAGTACCATCGACTACCGTCGATCTACTGTATGACTATGCTCCGTTTTTGGACCGGGGCGCATCTGTAGGGGCCATCGGAACTCTCTCCTCGAATATCGCAAGTCCACGCGTTGCTATTGTGGGAGCTGGCATCAGCGGCCTTCTGGCCGCGAACGAACTGATGCGAGCAGGTGTATGCGACGTCACTGTGTTTGAAGCTCGCGATCGTATTGGCGGCAGGTTGTGGTCACAGGCGTTTGATTCAGAGCACCCACATCTCATCGCCGAAATGGGCGCAATGCGGTTTCCCCCAAGTTCGACCGGTCTTTTTCATTACCTTGACCGGTATGATATTCCCACCACAGCATCGTTCCCCGATCCTGGAGTCGTTGATACGGAACTGCATTATCGCGGCGTCCGCCATATCTGGCCGGCCGGAAATCCACCGCCGCCTCTATTCAGGCGTGTACACGAAGGGTGGAGAGCTCTTTTGCAGGATGGATGCGTGATCAATGGCACAGCTCTCGTCGCGCCAGCCGAAATTACTGCCATGTTAAAATCGCAGCGCTTGAACGAAGCACGCACCGCGTGGCAAACATGGCTGGATTTATTTCGCGACAGCTCGTTCTATGCCGCCATCGTCACCATTTTCACGGGTCCTTGCCCGCCTGGAGGTACCGCTTGGGAAAGGCCGTACGACTTCGAACTGTTTGGGTCCCTTGGGATTGGCTCAGGTGGTTTTCTCCCTGTCTATCAGGCCGGATTCACTGAAATTTTGCGTCTCGTCATTAACGGTTACATGGACGATCAACGCCTCATCTCGTGCGGAATTTCAACACTGGCTGAACGCATTGCAGGCGAGAATATTTATGGCAACACCGTTTCCGAACGAGTTCGCTTCAGCGGCGTCGGTCGCATCTACAAAGAAGGTTCAGAGATCAAGATCGTGACCGACGATAACGAAATTTCGACCTTTGACCGGGTGATCGTCACCAGCAACAACAGGGCGATGCAGATGGTTCATTGCTTGACAGATGATGAAACGTTTCTCAGCCGCGACGTATCCAGAGCAGTCAGAGAAACTCATCTGACCGGATCGTCAAAACTCTTCATGCTCACCCGAGACAAGTTCTGGATAAACAAGAAACTGCCCATAACCATCCAGTCTGACAGCTTCGCACGAGGCGTATACTGCCTTGACTACGAACCTCACAACCCAGATGGTCGGGGTGTGGTTTTGCTCAGCTACACTTGGGAGGACGACGCTCATAAGTTGCTGAGCGTTTCGGACAAAAAAGAGCGATGCGAGTGCTTCGTCGACGACCTGTCAACCTTCCATCCAGAACTTGCGCGTCACCTCGTCCCTGCAGATAAGGACTATGAACGCTGCGTCCTCCATCATGACTGGCTGACCGACCCGCATTCGTCCGGCGCCTTCAAGCTCAACTACCCCGGCGAGGACGTCTATTCGCAGCGTCTCTTTTTTCAATTTCAGACGGCAAACGATCCAGCAAGCGATACAGGACTCTACTTGGCAGGATGCGGCTGTTCTTTCACCGGTGGGTGGGTTGAGGGAGCCGTGCAGACAGCGATCAACAGCGCATGCGCCGTTATACGTAGCGTCGGGGGTGATCTTTTGCCTGGCAACCCTCTTGACGATATACGCAGTGCCTACAGCTACTAATATCGCACTCCCCGACCTCCCACTTGCAAAATTTCATGCATTTTCACAACACTCTTGAATCACTTCGCGACGTCATAAGGTCTGGAGCAGTTACAGCGGAAGAGATCCGGGATCGCGCACTGAACGCAGACGCTAACCAGACACATCTAAACTGCTTCATACGTGCTCGCAGTCCGGAGGCTCACTTCGCGAGGGCGAGGGACAATCTGCGAGGCGCGCCACTCTACGGCATTCCTTTTTCTACAAAAGACAATATTTGCGTCAAGGGACTCCCTGTAACCGCCGGGACACCGGGCATGGTAGATTGTATAGCCACACGCGACGCACTTGTGGTCAGAAAGCTCAAATCCCTCGGTGCCGTCGTCGCCGGCAAGAACAACATGCATGAACTGAGCTTTGGAATCACGTCCGTCAATCCCCATTGGGGAACCGTGGGCAATCCGGCGGCTCCGGGCCATTTGGCCGGCGGAAGCAGCGGCGGCTCCGCCGCAGCTGTGGCAGCCGGTATTGTCCCGATGGCGATCGGAACCGACACTGGCGGCTCGGTGAGGATACCCGCAGCCTTTTGCGGCATAGTCGGTTTCAGACCAACAAGTGGCCGGTGGTCTTCATCCGGGATCATTCCGGTTTCACGCACGAAGGATTCACCGGGCCTCCTGACGCGTTCGGCAAAAGACGCATTGTTTCTATACGACTTGCTGAGCTCCGATAGCCAAAGCCCGTCAAAACAAACAAATACTCGCTGTCGAATCGGTCTTCCAAGCTCCATGTGGAACGACTTGGATGATGATGTTCGGAAGCATTCCTGGCAGGCGATCAGGCGTCTCACTCGTGCAGGCTTTCAGTGCGTCGACCTCGATGACGCTGTTGTTTCAGAATTAAATAAGTTCGGCACTTTTACTATTCCAGTTTACGAATTTTTTACGGACTTTCCGCGCGCACTGCTCTCGTTTGGATGGGGAAGCAGGGTTAATGCTGTGTTCGACAACATCCATGACAAGTGCGTGAGGAGCATCATTCATCAACACCTTGACGGAAGTCTGATTTCCGCGAAAGACTATTCCGCCGCAGTGCAGAACATTAACGACTTGCGGCTACAAATGAATGCGCTGCTCAACGCTCGATGGATCGATTTTCTAGCTTATCCCACTGTCCCGCGCAGCACTCCTCACGTTAGCGATGCACAGCGTCCGGGACTGTTCGCAGACGTAATACGCAACACCGACCTCGCAAGCAATGTCGCAATGCCCTCCATTACCTTGCCTGTGGCGCCGAACGATGCATTACCCGTGGGATTGAGCCTTGATGCCGCACGTGGCCAAGACCGCCGGCTCCTTCTGATGGCGGCCGCTGTGGAGGAGATTCTTGCTTCGTAGCGTACGCGACTCTCAATCGCGCTGGCGCTGGACTTCCAAACGCTCACGCACTGCCAGGAGGTAAACAGTTCATGCAGATTTCGTTGCAAAGAGTTGGCATGCTTTTTGATGCGGGTAGCTTTGTCGAACATGATCCAAGAGCGGACGCCCACTTCCTCTGCGGCGAGGGACTAATCAATTCGGTCAAGTCATTTCTGGTCATGAATCGTGGACAAGACTGTATGTTCAATGGAACCGGACAATGGCGTACTGCCGAGCAAATCATAAGCACTGTGAATCAGGCCCGGGACCAGCGGGCTCCGTTGATATACATTCAGGATCATCCGGGAGAGGTGGGCAGTTTCGATACAACGAAAGTAATTTCATCAGATATGTCGAGATTGCTTTTGTCTCCAGCAGGGATGGGCAGGGTCAGCGCGTCGCTCGCAGAGTTAGCAGAAGCCAATCTGCTGATCTCAGCAATACTAGGACCGACGTCAGGCCCGTTGGCTCTTCCGATCATGCTCGCCGATCTGGTTTTGATGACTGAGAAAGGGGCTCTATGTATGGGCCGTCCGGATATGGTGAAGGCGATGCTGGCTGAGCAGTCGGATCTTCATTCGCTTGGCGGAACAGACGTTCACTGCCGGGGCTCGGGGTCAGTTCAGCTCGCGTTCAAAGATGAACGCCATTTGTTTGAATGCGTAAGAGATTTTCTACGCTGCCTCGTCAAAGGCACACCGTCGACCACGCTTGAATATGAGGAACCCGACGCAGTCGATTTTGAAAATTTGATTCCGTCCAATCATCGCACCCCCTATGACATGCATCATTTGCTGCTTTCTTTTGTGGACAAAGGCAGCTTCACTGAAACAAACGCCGAATACGCACGAGAAGCATTGACGGGCTATGCGCGCATTAAGGGACATTTCGCGGCAATCGTGGCAAACAACCCGCGATTCAACAGCGGCGCCATCCACCGGAAATCCGCGGCCAAGATGGCAAAAATGATAAACATAGCTGCAAAGACCAGCATGCCAATCATCTTCCTTGCCGACGTTCCCGGGTTCATGATAGGCAGGGAAGCTGAAAGTAGCGGCATATTTTTGGCAGCAGCGGAGTTGTTCAGAGCACATGTCAGATGCCACGTACCTAAGCTACTCCTTGTCGTCCGAAAAGCCTACACCGGCGGTGTGTATGCGATGAGCGGCCCCGGATTCGATCCAATAGCCGTGCTGGCGTATCCGCACGCACACATCGGCGTTTTTAGCCCGGACACGATGGGCAAACTGATGTCTGGTGCTGAAGGCGCTATTAAAGACACGATGCGGAAGCTATCTGACGAGATCCAGAATCCTAATCTTTTAAAGGCTGATGGACTGATTACTGACGTAATAGGAGTGGAAGAGACTAGACAAGAGGTTGTCAGATATCTGTTTCCGACGTGACACGGTCCGTTCCTCACGGAAGATTTGAGCGGACGGTCGCGCGCAATGGCGCCTCGAAGAGGACCGTTCTGCGCCATCAAAATCCCTCAGAAAGTTTTAGTAAAATCGAGGCATCTGACGATGCGCAATTAGCCAGACCTGATCGCTTACGCGCACATAGAACCAGACTGCACTATCAGCCGCTAATCGTCGGCGTTGTCACGTTGTCAGTCCGGCACCGGGACTTTGGACATTTCCGCCCCGAGGACACCACGTCGCTGGACCATACAGGCCCCTTCACCGAACGGCCGTTGGCTCTTCCGCACTTGCCCATCCGCTCAACTATGATGTAGGGCGATATCGGTGCATCAGGCAGGGAAGTCAAATCGTTGAATGCCAGCTGTGGTTTCTCGCGTCTCCTAGTGCCCAGATGTCCTTGAGAGACGGACTCGCTGCTGTGGGTTTCGTGCCGCGCCAACCCAACTGTGACGGCATAGGAAGGACGGTCGGCCGCGATGAGATTGCCGTCCTATCCGCAGAAGAGCAGGATCGGTGAACAGTGTGGCAATCAACTCCTGCGGCAAGTCAGCTGTGGCTGAATGCCGCCAGTACTTACGACGGAAGCGAAAACGGCATTTAGAATACGAATGTTTCCTATCCAAACAATTGATTTTCGCAATGGCGCGAAGCGATGCATACTAAAACTTACCGTGCAGTCGTCACGGTTATAGTTTGATATGGTTTGAAGTACTACGGTACTGATGTTGCTTGATCTGCTAGGTGCAACCCGCGCACTACCACCCTCACATCGAATGGCATGCCGAATCGGTATTTATAGGATGCGCCGGACCAAATAGTTTCGGACCGGTGAAGCGACAGCTGTAAGGCGGCTGCCTGACGATTACCGCTTTAATCTAGGCTCGCGCATAGAGCGCCGATTCGCCGGAGCAAATGAATGCACGTTGTCGATATTGATCAGATGGCCCGGTTCTTCGTGAGCTCATTAGAGCTCGTGATGGTGTTCGCTAACGTCTGCGTCGTACTCGAGCTGATCTATCCGGCCTACCGCTACAGTTTTGCGTCATACATTCGAGGCGTGCGGAACTGGATAATCCGCATTGGTTGTGGTGCATTAATCTGGCACCTTTACGCTATGGGGCTGCAGTGGCTAGGGGTGAAACCACTCCTGACAGTCGATTTTGGGGCGTTGTTCCATTCCGGCAACACGATTGTCGGCGTGTTTATGGCGGTTCTTTCTGGCGTCCTGGTTGCAATTGCCGGCGACTTCTTTTACTACTGGATGCACCGCGCACAGCACGCAATTCCGCTCCTGTGGCGCTTGCATGCCACTCATCACTCGATCCGCGAGCTGACCGCGTGGAACTGTAATCATCACATTTCCGAACCGCTTGTTTACGCGGTGTTTGTAGCACTGCCACTCGCGCTAATCCACTTCAATTCCGGTGTCGTGCCCGCGATTGCCATGACGCTAATTAGTTTTCAGGCACATCTTTCTCACTCTAGCACGCGCGTGAATCTCGGGCCGCTCCGATACATCATCGGCGATAACCAGTTTCACCGCATTCACCACTCAATGGAGTCGCATCACCGGCACCAAAACTATGGGTTCTTCACCACCATCTGGGACACGGTTTTTCGCACGGCATACTGGCCGGATAAAGAGGAATGGCCGGAAGTGGGTCTTCGCAACCAACCGGAACCGCATACGGTTCGCGACTACGTTCTGTTCCCGTTTGACCAACGCCGCTGGTTCCGACCGGCGGTCAAAAGTGGCAACAGGATGAGTGAATGATAGTTCCGCAAAGTTACCGCTCATATCCCCTAAAAGCCAAGAGAGACCAATCTCGACTGACATCATCCACTGTATAGGAGACAGCAACCTTATGCCGCGAACGCCATTCCTCGCCGGCTGTGCCGCCACAGTTTTGATGGTTTGCAGTGCAGAAGCACAGGCCGATGGCTGGTCTGCAACTTCGCCCGAAGCCTCGTCCTGCTATCCGGCCGATCTCCTTTTTGCTTCTAGCTCCTACGGTAGCTATACGTTCAACAATGACGTTTGGGCGCCCTGCCAAGGTGTCGCCGCAGGCAAGCAGACGATCTGGGCCAAGAGCAACGTTGACTGGGGCGTCTCTTCAAAACAACCCGACACCGGCCACATCAAGTCTTATCCGCACATCGGATACGCGGTCAACAAGCCACTCAGTTCGCTTAACTCGCTGACCGCTGTCGTCTCATCGACCACGCCTTACGGCGGCGCTTGGGAATCGACCTTCGATATCTGGGCCGGAAACAATGCGCACGAAATCATGGTCTGGCTCAACTATACCGGATTGCCTGATGGCTGCGGCAACGTCAAACCGATTTCCGCGAACTGGACGTTCTCCGGCTGTGCGATCCCAATTCAGAAAGATGTCCCGCTGTCGGGTGGTACCTGGAATGTCTACGTGGGCAGCAACGGCCGTAACACGGTCTATTCGTTTCTTCGCACAACAAAGACCGACCACACCACGCTCGACGTGCTGGCGTTCATGAATTACCTCAAGTCGCGGAATTATTTCGATGACGTCGTGCTTGGTGAGGTTCAGTACGGCTTCGAGATCACGTCGTCGCCTAGTGGTCTGTCTTTCGCGTCCAAAAACTTCGCCGTCACCACCGAGTGATGTGGCCGCCTCCCGTCCTCGCGTAAGCGTACGGTGCAGGCCGTTCTTGACACCGGTGAGTGCTTGAGGATTCTCAGGCGTGGTCGTTCTTGAGATGATCGGCAATTACCCACGGAAGCAGTTCGCCGACGCGACTGACTGGATGATCGGCGATACATGCAATGACGTAGCGCAGAGCTTCGGGGTCGAGTCCGTTCAGCTTGGCCGTGGCGACCAGCGCGTAGATTGCGGCAACCCTTTCGCCGCCACTGCCCGAGCCGAAGTGCAGGAAGTTCCGTTCCAGCGCTACCGTTTTGCGTCTTTGCCCTCATGCGATTTGCACGTTTTGATCAAACCATGCTAATCGCCCCCTTAGCGGGAGATGCCAGAATCGCTCGTGCGCTGGATCAAGTCATGCAGAAGATCGAGGTTTCTTTCCAGCGAACCCTTGACGGTGTCGAGACAAAAGGCGCGGCCCGCGGCCTCAGTGACCGTCTTGTTATAGCGGTCCGATTACCATTCGACGAAGCGGTTCCACACCGTCGTCGGCAGCGGGCCGTCGCGTTCGATGCCAAGATACAGTCTGCTGGCGTGGGCCTATGTCTGACGGCCACATCCGATGCTGGCCATCAAGCGCTGGCCGCCTGATCATGCCACCGACCCGCATACACCATTCTTGACGATTTCTCGCAGACCCGATCGGAAACACGAGCGCCCCGAACCAGGGGACCTACATGCCGTCCTGCTGCGCAAGCGGCAGGACGCCGGCCAGCGCAAGCACGGGCCACACTGCATGCGGAACTTGCGGCTACCGACCGAAGGAGAGCGGCCCGAGAAAGCTGATGGCGACTGCAAGACCGAGTGACACGCACGCGCCGGACGGCTTCGAAGTAGCACAGCGTCATGCCCGCCATCGCACTACCGAGGACGATGGCGGCGACCCAGCGCCGCCGGAGAAGGTTGAAGCGGCGGTCGCACCACGATTGACGGTACCACGCCCGCGAAACAAAGGCGCACCCAAGTCGTGCTGAACGTACCATATTGTGCCATCACGGGCCGCGGCAACGCGGCACCAAGCTGTACGCTGCACATCGACGCGATGGCCATGATAGGCGCGGGCCCACTTGCACTACGATTTACGCGGACGGAATCCGATTCTTCGCTCATACACGGCTCAGTGACGATGAGGCACAAATCCTAGCAGCACCAATTCGCTTTATATAAATGGTTATTTCTTCTGGATACTTCAATCATATTGATGCCCCTTTTAGTCCATTGTATCGTTGAAAAAGCACCTTATTTGGTATCCAATGGAACACATGGAAAAGATGAACTTGACCACGCTTGGACGGTCGAGCGTCGCGCCAGGGAAGTTGCTGCGAGCCATGCTAGTCTGGATGCTTTACAGCGTTCGCTCGGAGCGCCAACTGATGGAGCAGGTGGCTACATACCGCGGAGAGTAATGCATGTTGCATGAGCACGCTGCGGGTTTTCGTGCCAAACGGCACGAAAACAAGACTTTTCATGTAGTCATGCAGAGCACTTTCCAAAATCTTAGTAGTCTTATGACCTCCGCAACTAAAAATCTGACAGATCCCTTCGGGCGTCGCTTGATTGTCTGCGCCGCCCTGTCGGTTATCCCTCGCCCGGTAGCCGGGGCCATTGAGCGTCTAACACGCTGTTGAAGCGTTTCGTCTTACCATAAATTGGCGTTGCAGATTATCTTGCAAAGGTTCACCCTGCGACTGTCAAAAAATCTCACCGTCGATGGCCGGCTCTGCCTCGAACTAGCAGCTGCTTCATCCGCCACTTACGCTTCAGTCAAAAAGGACGCGATCATCCCTGCTCAGGATATCATCCTACCGCGCTCGGAATTCCGAGCGTCTCGCACAGTCCCTGCTCGACGCGTCGCAGCTCCGCGCGGCCCTTGATGGCCGTAGCGGGTTAGCTATTGTGCGTGACAGGACGGCGAATCAGGGAAACGGCCACAGGCACAAACCGAAACCGAGATGAACTCCGCGCGGCGGGCGCCTACGTGCGGCCGCACCTGGCCAGAGACTCGCAACGAGGCTCGACGTAGCGCAGGCCGAGAGAGAGTTAACCAGCGCGAACGGCCCGCAGCGTGCCGGCTGGTGCATCGTCGCTCTCGATGAGGAACAGACTGCGATCCTTGCCAGCGATCCAGGCCGGTTCACGGCCCCGGCCGCTCCACTCGCGGCCAGTGGCCGGGTCTCGGTACTTCGCGAGAACCGGCTTCATGTGGTACGTGCCACGTCGATATCGCCGGAGCTCGTTCGAAGTAATATCCCACTCGGTCATCTTCTCACGAATCTCCCGCAAAACGTTTTGCCGTTCGTCCTGCCTCGCACTCTCAATGCGCCGGTTCAACTTTTGCAACTCGGCGATGAGGTGCTTGTACGTATCGCCTTTCACCTGATTCTGTCCTCCGTGCTAGTCGATGCGATCAGTTCGAACCGGCCGCCTTCGGTGCGGTCGGCTTCCACGTCTGGAATGCCTTGTCTGGCTTTGTCAAGTTAAGCGATGGAGTTTGCCAAACCCCATTAACAATAGGCATCCTTATCAGATAACCATGCAGTTCGTACCAGTCCACTCAAACCAGCAGCGCAGGTGCGCCTGAAGTTCAGCTCTATGGCAGGCTGCGCTCATTTGATGCCGGGGCAACGCCGAAATGCTGACGGATCGGTCCGAAGCGCGTAAGAAACGCCTGCGTTCGGTGTGGATCGCGAAACCCCTGCGTTTGACACTAACGCCCGCGCGTGGGCTGGTGGCTATTCTCGGCGCGGTTGTTGACCCCGGCAGAGGCCTTCACGAAGAGGTGCTTCACACCGACCAGCTCGGTCACTTCCGCTTTGGCTGCCGGGTAGCTCCGCAACTGGTCGGTAACGATCTTCGTGGGCACCGGGGGTGCGAGCAGAGCCCCCCTGAAGAAGCGTTTGGCCGCAGCCTTGTCGCGGCGCTCTTGCAGCAGCACATCTAAGCTCTGCTCCATGTTCGTCCACCGCGCGTCACAGCACGTACGACCCGCCGCGCAGCTTCACAAACATTTCATCGAGATGCCAGGTGGAGCCAGGCTTTGCGCGCGCGGCTTTCCCGCGCCGCGTGGGCCCCGAACCGGTCGCACCAGTTTCGCACCGACTCGTAGCTGACCATCACGCCGCGCTCGAGCAATAACTCCTCCACGTCGCTCAGGCTCAGGTTAAAGCGGTAGTACCAGCGTACCGCGCAGCTGATGATCGCGGCCGGAAAACGCAAACCATAGTACGGCGTTTTGTTCCTCTTCACCCTCTCATTCTAACCGCCTTCGACTTGAAAAAGCCAAACAGACGGCCGCCAGCCATCGTTGTGTCTGCTGGTACACGAGTTGCCACGGCGTATAAATTGGTCGGCAGCACTCGCCACGCCGCCCAAGCGCGAGCCATCCAGCGCAACGCATTGAGCATCTCGCGCAAGATCGGTTGATCGCTATTCAATGCCTCCTTGCTTGCCGTCTCGCTCGTGAATATCTTTATCGGACAGATCGTGACGGCGGGCTTTGTCGCATCGATTATTCAGATCCAGACGACAGAATGGGCTCGCGAGGATATCCTCCACGTGACTAGTTGGAAATTGTGAGCGGAGCGCCACCCCAATTGCTTGCCAATTGGTAAAGGCACCGCTTTCGGCGAATTCGAAGGCCTTTTTTCGGATTCGCTCGCGCCGCTCCATCGTGTCGGTGTCGATCATATTCTTCATAGTCGTCCAGCTTCAGTGCGAATTAAAACTTGAACTGCAACGGCGTGAGGCCCCGTACGGCTTGCGCCAGCCAGCGCATCTCCTCGGCAGTGACCTTGGCGCCCGGCCGAGGACCGGCTCGACGAGCAAGGCGCTTTGTCCGCCGTTGGCGAAGTCGGCCAGCCAACGATAGACGCTGCGTTCGTTCACCCCGCAGGCCGCCACTACACTCGCCACGTCCTGTCGTTCGCCAACGGCTTCACTGCTTGCTGGCGCATTGCCTGCAACCTCACGTGATCCAGTTTCCGGCCATAGGGATGACGTTTGGATTTCATGCTCGTACTGTCTCGTCATTGTGACAATACTTTGAAAATGTTAGTAAACGCGGTGCGCCACGCGCTAACGGCTTGCCGCACGCTTGCGCACCTGCATTCGCAAAGATACTCATGCGACTCGACATCGACGTTGATATGCATCATATGGTTCTTGGGAGACGGGCTCACCCGTAGAATTGGCGTTGTCACGTTAAGGTACGAGATGCAAGAGCGCACAGGACGTACATTCGCTCAGAAATTGGACGGATCTTGGGTGAGCCTAGTGAAGCGATGCCACCCGGCAGAGCGTGCGTCGAGCTGTTTGCGATAGAGTGATGCACGCAGTAAATGTCGCTTGAGCGCGAAGTGCTGGCGAATCGGTCCGAAGCTCGATAAGAACGCTTGTGTGCGACCAGGATCGCGGAAACCACGCATCCGGCGTTCGCGCTCACGCGTAGGTTGATGGCTGTTTTCGGCACCGTCTCGTAACTGACAACGACAGCGCGCTCGAACAGCAGTTCTTCAATATCACACAGGCTAAATTGGAACCAGAAACACCACCGAACCGCGAGACTAATGATTGCCGCTGGGAAGCGGTGGCCGTGATAAAGCGATTTTCTTTTCTTCATCGAGACATCTTACGTTACAGTGCCCTCGCTAGTCCTGATAGTCGGACATTAACGCAGTTGGGTCGACATCGGCGGTTATTCCCTTCGCGTCATGCCCACCCGCATGACGCGCCTTTTTTCGCTACATTTACTCCTTGGCAGCATGCTTTCTGCTGAGGTGTGGCTGGCCTGCCGTTAAGAATCTAAACGCGGGTTAGCATCGCTCGCGCCGGGTTTTGACGGCGCCGCACCGATCGACTTCCAGCATGCAAGCATACAGCTCAACGCCATGTGGATAAGACGATTGTCACGCGCGGTGAACGCGAAACCGTCAACTGGAATATCTGAGCGGTCATCTCTCGGCGATGCAATGATTGCGACATTACTATAACTGAACGACATTTCAATTCTTTTGATATTAATTGCCTTGCGTCTCTACTGAACGCGAGGCAGACTTTCTGAAAGTGTGTATAAAGTATTAGATCCGTCGACGAACAATAGATTTGTCAACCCGAGGCCGAACCGCGAGTGCCTATTTGCGCGGGTCTTGCATTCCAACCACGCTAAGCGCACAGGAGGAAAACCCATGGTCCGGCTCACCAATCCCCCGCCTACAGCCACAATTGATGCTTGCCACATAAACCACAGAAATGAACGCACGCTGCCCGTCACAGAACCAATAGCATATAGACTGCAGCCGGGTAGGCGATTAGCACGAGAACCGCGTAATGCTGGTCAATCATGACGTAAGGCGCAACAACTAACCACCGCCGCACTGAACCTGTCATAGGTGAAGGCATGCTCGCTCATTTAATTAATCAGACACATGCTGAAACTAATGAAGCAAAGTAATGCTCTACACGAGTCAGATCGCCCGGTGCCAAAGGGGCATCAAGCTGAAATTCAAGCCCCCTCTGACGACGAGGGCCTGGAGATCTCGTCAGTTGCAGCCGGTCGGATCCTCGACGCGATTCGCGATCTTGCCCCGGACATGCTCGCGCGCGTAACCGAAATCGAAGCCGGACGATGCATGCCGTCCGACCTTATCGAGAAATTGCGATCGATCGGGGTGTTCCGCGTGTTCGTGCCACGCAGCCGTGGAGGATTAGAGTTAGATTTGCCTTGGGGAATGGAAGTGATCAGCGCGTTGGCTCGGCTCGACGGGTCAGTCGGCTGGACCGCGATGATCGGCATTTCATCGGCAATTATGAGCCCTCGATTGCCGAGACAGACTTACGATCTGATGTATCAGGAGAAGTCGGACATCATCATAGCTAGCGTATCCATGCCTGGAGGCACCGCCGAGAAAGTGCCAGGTGGGTGGCAGATCAGCGGCCGTTGGCCGTTCGCCAGTTGTTGCCGCAACGCCGACTGGATGGCGGGTCTGTGTGTCATGTCGGAAGGAGGAAAGCCACTCCTTGGCCCGGCAGGGGATGCCGGGCCAGCCTTGGTCCGGGGTGTCGCCTTGCCGGCCTCGGCTTGGCATATTGAAGACACTTGGCACGCCTCCGGCCTCAGAGGTACCGGCAGTCACCACATAGCCCTACAGAACGTACTCGCGTCGGAGGCCAATTTTTTCGACTTTCCGGCTGGCGCATCATGCGAACCGGGACCGCTTTATCAAGCTTGGCGGCACCTCCAGTCGGTGCTTATTGGCGCGGTCTGCGTAGGCATCGCGGAGGGCGCGTTGTCGGATGTTGCCGAGCTCGCCCAAAGCGGCAGGCAACAACTTCGAGCGCCGGCTCCTATGCGCGACTCGGAGATGGTCTTGGGCGAGCTGGGCCGAATTGAGGCAGATGTGCGTGCGGCGCGGGCGGCCATGCAGGTTCAGGCGGAGAGTCACTGGCGGCACGCCTTGGCCGGCACGCTGAATGGCCAAGCGCTGTACAGCGAGGGCATACAGACTGGAATCTGGATTGCGACGATCTGTGCCCGCGCAGCGCATGCCTGCTTTACCCTGGCCGGCGGTGTCGCAGTGTATGAATCTTCACCACTTCAGCGGCGGCTGCGCGATCTGCAGGCGGCTGCGCAACACGCCATGGTCCACCAGCGGCACTACGCGGAAGCTGGTCGGATGATGCTGGAGCGGGTCGTATGAACGTCAAGGTCGGACAAATGGCCATAGAACGGATCGGGGAACGGCAGGAGGCTTTAGGAGTGGCAGGCCTGCGTATCAGCCTTCCGCATGTCCATACTCAGCGAATTCCAAGCGCGCCAACCTCCCGATCGGTCGGCTTTCCTCCTATATGGTTAGTTATCCGATCGGCGTTGGCAATGCCAGTTCAACCCCTCGCAAGCACACCGGGGCCGCACCATGATGACCGTTATAAGGCGCAACTAAGATGCAGAGTATCCAGCTCGCCCCAAACTACGAGATTTCACGAGTGATCCACGGAGGCTGGCAACTCGCGAGTGGCCACTGCACGCCCCGAAGCGAAGATCCCGTGGCGGACCTGGTGGCCTTCGCGGATGCCGGAATAACCACCTTCGACTGTGCCGACATCTATACCGGGGTCGAAGAACTGATCGGTCATTTTAGAAGGCGCTATCGCGATCTGCGAGGGGAAGAGGCCCTCGCCCGAATCAAAGTCCATACCAAATTTGTGCCGCATTTAGACATACTACGGCGCATCAGCAAGTCTTATGTCGAGAGGGTGATCGACCAGTCACTGCAACGCCTCAACCAGGAGCGGCTCGACCTCGTACAACTCCACTGGTGGGAATACCGAGAGCCACGTTGGATCGAGGTGGCGCTGTGGCTCGATGATCTTCGCCGCGCCGGCAAGATTGATAAGATCGGCGGCACCAATTTCGACACTTACCATATGCTGGAGATCGTGAACGCAGGAGTGCCGTTTACCTGCATGCAGGTGCAGTATTCGCTGCTCGACGGACGTCCAGAGCGGCGGATGGCTGCGGCGGCAGTCGAGTACGGTATCCCCCTTCTGTGCTATGGAACCGTGGCAGGCGGCTTCCTCGCCGACAGATGGTTCGGCGCACCGGAACCGACATGGGAGCTGGAGAACCGTTCGCTGGTCAAATATAAGCGGATTATCGACGACATCGGCGGTTGGGATCTATTCCAGGCCCTTCTGACAATGCTCCGCCAGATCGCGGACCGGCACGGATCCGACATCGCCACAGTCGCCAGCGCTGCGATGCTCGACCGACCGGGGGTGGCGGCCGTCATCATCGGCGCGCGCGACCGCACTCATCTAGCCTCGAACGTCGCCATCTCAGGTCTCACCTTGACCGCCAAGGATATGGACCTTATCACCGGAGTTCTGGCAGAAGCGACGGAGCTTGAGGGGGATGTCTATGGGCTGGAGCGCGACGACCAAAACGGTAATCGCACCCGCAAACCCTGATTCACCTCAATCTAGGCCGGTATCCGGATATAAGTTGGAGAGAGTTGAATGAGAAACGCTTTACCGCCTAAGCGGGCCTTCGGCATCTTGGACGACGACGATTTGCGCAATTGGACAACAATACGTGGACCGCCTCGGGCTAGCCGAAGCCTGTCAACAGCGAGGCTTTTACGCCTACCCTCTGGCGGAGCACCATTTTACGGCGCATTGACGACGCCGTTCCTGTCGAGCGTCGCACAGCGCGCCGCGTAACTTCGTCTCGGCCCTCTAGTCATGCTGCTTATAGCCTTCGTCATCCGCTACTTGCGCTTGAAGAGATCTGCATGCTTTATCACCTGAACGGTGGTGGGTTCGAAACAGCACAGGCTCGGCTCTCTTCCGATCAAGCGAGGTTACTTCGGGATAGATGTGGACGCGGTGCCAGAACGTTACTTCAAAGCAAGCGAGATTCTAATGGAGGCGATAAAAGGTGGCGCCCTTTCGTATCGGGACCACCGTTTTCAGCTAGACAACGGCCCTTTGACTGATGCCCCATCAAGGTCCGTGCCAACCGCCACCAATGGACCAGAGTCTGCGGGCAGGGCCGCTGCAATCGGCGCAAAATTCGCATCCGCAGCGCCCGCGTCGTCTTTCGCAAGACGGCCCCTGAAATGCGAAAACCCGAGGGCACATCACCAGGGGCCAAGACGAGAGCATAACGGTTGCAAAAGCCGCGTCACTCAATCGAAATTAAGAATTCTCAATGAGGCAATATGGGCTACATCATAAAAACGGATGACAGTGCCAGGCTAAGACTCGGCATCCAAAGCCGGTTATACGAACAGTCCAGTGTCGACCTTATAAGCAGAGCCGGCACGCTTCGCGGAAGGAAGATCCTTGAAGTTGGCTGCGGTAGTGGCGCAATGACACTGAATCTGGCGCGCGCGGTTGGACATCAAGGAACGGTGACGGCTATAGATAACAGTCCGGCGCAGCTAGATGCGTCCCGCGAATTGGTAAGAGAAAATGGTTTCAAGAATGTTCGCTTTTTCGAAGGTGACGTTAATTGCCTAAATCATTTGGATAACTCATATGACTTAGTCTATTGTCGGATGGTGCTCCATCATGTGGCGGATGCTGATCACGCGATTCGTGAAATGGTGAATGCGCTCCGCCCAGATGGCCATTTGCTGTGCGAAGAGCCGGTGATTCATGACGGCTCATTCTCTTTTCCACCGTCTGAAGCAATCGATGAGTTTATAAGAATCTTAAGATCTTGTTTTATCGTGAACGGCCGTGATTACAATATCGCCTTCCGTATGGAGAGTGTTATCAGGAATCTCGGTTTGACAATTGAACATTACCGCTTATATCACCCGTTACTCAATTCAGCCAAAGATAGGTTGCTTTACGCGATGAGCTTGAGTGACCTCGCGCCGCAGATGATCAAAAACGGAATAATCGATCCTTCGTCAGCTTCTGAACTTCATGAGAAACTAGTACACGTGGCGAATTCTGAGACAACAATGACTTGGGCGAGGATGCACAGCGTTCTGGCACGGAATTGTTCAAAGGCTTAGAGACGGCTTCATAAAATTGTTGGGCTTGCTGAAAGGTGTTCCAGCAGATCACCCAACAGCCAGCTTAGAAGGCGCTTTGCAGCTCTGTTAAGGGCTGCGCAGTGGAAGAGAATAAGCAGGGAGAACACGACGAAATGCAAACCAGCCAAGGTTTTGGGCAAACCCTCGTAGTTTCTGGCCAGTCGTCTGAGGCGGTTGAGCCAGCCGAAACTGCGCTCCCCCACCCAACGACGCCGCAACAGTACAAAGCCTTCATTTGCCTCCGGCAACCTGACCACGCGAAGCTCGATGCCTTCATCGCGAGCGGCTTCTGTGGGCTCTTCGCCGGTGTAGCCTTGGTCAGCGAACGCGATTCTCACCGTCTCCCCCGTAGCCTGCTCGACCTGTCGCGCCAGTTCCCGATCTATGCACGCTCCTGTTCACTGGGCGGCGTGACATGCGCGCCCAGTGGTTGCCCAAATGTACGCACGGGCAGGGTATATGAGCTTACTACCCGTCATAGCCTGCGCGTGGACCACGCTACCACTTCGACTGCAGAGCGCGTCCATCGAGAATGCCCCCACTGACCCCGGCGATCGTGCGTCACGCAGATAATCAACCGCAGACACTTACCATTTATTTGAAACAGCCTGCCTGGAACCAGCGCTGCGTCTACTGGTAGACCGTCTCCCAAGGCGGAAAGTCATTGGGGGTTAGTTTCCCCAGTCTGGCCTACCGCCGCAGCCCTCTCCCATAGCATCGGACGCCGGATTTCGACGAAGTAATACGATTGATTCGCGAATTATCAACTTCACAAGTCTAACGGACTCCTAGTGTCTGACTATCAAAGCATTCTTGTTTATTACGACGGATCGGAAGAAAGCCAGCAAGCTCTGAATCGTATTCCCGAGCTGCGCTGGCAAGGAGCGGGTGAACTCCATGTGCTTGCTGTTGCCGACATTTCCACTGCACTCATATCGACAGCTGGGATCGTGACCGACCTTGCTTATTCAACATATTTAAGCAATACATCACAGTTGCTGGACAACGCGCTTTGTCGTCTGAAAAGCAAAGGCATTAGGGCGAGCGGCTACCTTTCTCACGGTACAGTGGTCGACAGTGTCGTGCACTACGCGGAGCGATTGAATGCTGGTTTGATCGTGGCGGGATTTCGCCATCGTCAAGGAATTTCGAGGCTATGGCGTGGCCGCCCTTGGCAATTCGATTTGATCGAGCGTTTGGTTGGCCGAATGGTTGTTATTGTCTCTCAAATCTGACGCCAGCATTGAGGTTCCCTCGGTTTTTCGCCTTCCAGAGTTTTCTGGTTACGCGGCCACATCCTTGGCCTGCTGAGCTTTGATGCAGTCTTGCAGCAACTGAACCGGCGATACAAAGCCGAGCGACGAATGAGGGCGACCGCGGTTGTAAAACACTTCAAAGTATCCGAACAGGTCCACCATCGCTTCCTGATGGGTACGGTATCGCGTAGCATGCCCCCGTTCGTTCTTCAGGCTGTTGAAGAAGCTCTCCGTCGGGGCGTGTCCCAACAGTTTCCCTTGCGGCTCATCGAGCAGCACATACCGTATTGCGCCAGCTTGCGCTGGAAGTCGTCGCTGGCATATTCGCTACCCCTGTCCGAATGGTGCAGCGCGCCGGGCTCGGGCTGGCGTCGGAACCATGCCATTGTCAGCGCGTCCGTCACGATGTCAGCCGTCATGCGCGGCTTGATCGATCAGCTGACAACTTCCCGCTTAAACAGGTCCAGCACGATCGCAAGATACAGCCAGCCCTCATCGGTCTAGATGTACGTGATGTCCGATGTATAGACCTGATTCGGCGCTGTCGGCGTGAAAATCGCGCCCCAGCAGATTTTCCGCGACCGGGAGCTTGTGCTTCGAGTTCGTCGTGACAGGGTAACGTCGCTTGTGCCGAGCCCGCATGCCGTTCTCGCGCATGAGCCGCTCGACCCGCTCCTTGCAGGCCGGAAAGCCGCGTGCGCAAACTTCCTCGGTCATCCGTGGTGAGCCATAGGCGTTCTTGACCGCGGCGTGGATAGACTGGATCAGGGCGAGCAACTGGGCCTCTGTGAGACGCTCGCGCCCGGGCGTGCCGCCGCGCATCCACGTCCGATACCGACAGGACCCGCACAGCGCCGACAGCGGATAGTGCCGGCGATGCGAATCAATCCGGGCATACTTCACAGGAGGTCCTTCACGAACAACGCCGCCGCTTTTTTTTCCGATTTCAAGTTCCATCTGCAGACGCTTGTCCTCAGCCCGCAGGCGTGAGAACTCCATCTGTTCCGGCGTGGCAGCCTTTGTCCCCGGGACATTGAGTGTGCCTGCCTCATCGGCCTTGACCCAGTTGCGCAGCGACTGGTGGGAAATCCCCAGTTCACGAGCAACATCCCGCGCGCTTTGCCCGTTCTTCACTCGCTTTACCGCGATCGTCCTGAACTCAGCGGTGTATGCCTGCTTTGGTACCTTGAACATCGATTCTTTCCTTCCTTCGGGTCGAGTTTACACATGACCTACTGGAAGGCGAAAATTCTGGGGAAGCTCATATATCCTTATGTCTTACTGTGTCACATAATTAGTTGCGCGCTCTATTGCCGCGCAGGAAGAGAGCCATCGTTGCATGAGTCTTTGTCCAAGCAGGATGCGCAACGTAGTGATGGAATCAGGAATGTGGCGTTGAGCGCGCTGGACTGCCCCGCGGGATGTAATCCGGAGGAAGGGCAGGCAGCGCGCGTTCAAGGAAGTTTTTTATCGCGTCCATCTGGTCGCATTCGGAGTCGCTGAGCCATCAGAAACGCATACGAGGCGATACTCAGTGTGGCGTGGTGGTGAAAGCCACGCCAGCCCCTCCCTTCATGATGACCGAGCCCAAATTCCTGTTTCAGGTCCTGATAGTCGCGCTCGATGCGCCAGCGCATCTTGGTCACGAACACAAGCTGCTCAAGTGTCGCTTCCTCGGGGGCGGTAGCGAGAAAGTATTTGAGCGGCTCCGTTTTGCCATCGGGCCATTCGATGAGCAGCCATTCTTCGTCGCGGACGGCGCTTCGCCAATAGTCGCGATGTGCGGGACGAACCCGTACGGCGGCAAAGCGTGAGGATAGTGCTGCGTTGCTGCCTTCCCGCCAGGTTACGGATTGCCAGGCGTTCACGGGTAATTGCATGTCCAGCTCCTTCACGGCGATCGGCTCGTGGCCGGGCGCACGGCGCAACAATGTCGGCGGCTTGCCGCGCCCGCTCCAGGGCTTGGGCGGAAGCGGCTCCATACCGGGCGCCCACACTGAAGTGCCAGGCCGGATCCCTACCGCATACAACAAACCCAGTTCAGTTATGCTTTCCCGAAAAGCGGTTTTATCGCCGTACCCGGCATCTGCGAGCACAATGCCCGGTGCAATGCCGGATGCTATAGCCTCTCGAAGTTGGGCCAGCGCAATCTGTGGTTTCGTCTCGAAGGTGAGATCGTCGGGAGTGCCGGCATAACGCGCTCGTTCACGGTCGTCAATCCATTCCTTGGGGACATACAGCTGCCAGGCAATCGGCAGACTGCCGCGTTGCGTCGCGATCGACAGGCTTACGGCGACCTGACAGTTGTCCTGCTTTCCGAGCTGCCCGCCGTACTGACGTGCCACCTCGACCGAATGACGTCCCTTCTTTGGAAAACCGGTGTCGTCAATAATCCAGTAATAACCGTTCTCTTCGGCTGCGTGTGCGTCTAACGCAGGCATCACCCATTCTCGTACCCGCTGCAAGACCGCACGGTCAGACCAGTCTGCCCTGGCTACAAAGTGGTGGAGAGACTAGTGCTTCGCACTCGCGTGAAGTGGGTCAATGTGCGCGGCCATTGGCTCGACACTCTTGCGCGACAGGGGCAAAACCAAGCCCGAACAGTAGCCGCTGAGGCCGGCATGGCGATCGGCATGCCCTAACGCCTGCCCAAGATGATTCGGATATGTCTCAAATTCGTCGACATCTTCTCTCATCGATCGCCCGAAGTCTATAGTATTCAATGCGACCAGGTATCGCTTTGCCGCAAACAGATTTTGTGACACAGTAAGACTTCTATGGTGCAATGGAAGTCAAGCCCTTTCGCGATCCGTTTTCCCGTCAGTTATCTCCCGAGCGCGACAGGTGGTTATCCACGGCCGGCCGGCGGGGTCGTCTGTTACGACCACGACGCTGGCCGTGGACAACCTGCTCGATCAGATGTTTTGCAATCCTCCATATCAAGCGAGAACAGTAGTGAGGTCGGGGTGTCTGAAGTCCGGGCACTTGACCGGACCAACTTCTATCCGTTCCGGCACGAGACCGGGCACCACATACCGCATGCGCAAGGCGCTGGAACCGCCCCTTATGGACGCGCCCCATCTAGAACTACGGTCACCTGCGAAGATGACCCGCTTACTGTCCGGGCGCGCCGAACCTTCAAACGCTGCTGCCGCTCGACGTTGGCTACTCAGGTCGCTGTCACCTTCTTCGCAGGGGCTTGAGGGTTGCCCCGAGGGGAATCTCGCCGAATGCGCCATAGCGCGACCGCCAGACGTCTGGCAAGTGCCACAATGCCGATGCGTCGCATACGCTTGTCGCCGCCTGCAAAGCGCTCGTTGAACCAATCGCTTAGCTGGCTGCTGGGCTGGAAGCGCAACCAGTTCCACCATCAGCCATCGCGCTCGCTTGTTGCCGATCTTGCTGATGCCCTGCTCAACTTCACTGGTGCCGCTGGCATAGGGCGTCGGGGCTAAGCCCAGGCAGCCGGCCACTTCACGGCGGTTGTGAAACTGCCGCCAACCAAACAGTTCCCTGATCAGGACCCAGGCACTGCCGGTGCCGATACCCGCAAGGAGCGCGAGCCGCGCAATCGCGGGTTGCGCACCGCTGCGCACTTCGCGCTGCTGCTGTACCTCGAGCGCCCTGATCTGGCCTGGCAGCGAGCAACAGCCGTTCGAATTCGCGTTCGATCTCGGAGCGCAGGGCAGGCAACAGCTGTGCAGTGTGCTGCGTCCACCAGTGCGCCCACGCGCGGCCACCGATTCGCTCGGGCCGCAGGTTGTGGAGTACAGCAGCGAGCGGATGCGGTTGCTATGGGCAGTGCGCTCCTGCCTCAGGCGAGCGAGTTCACGGTGTACCCGCCGCTCATCTTCCTGTTCGGGGGTGGGGATACGTGCGACCGCCCAAGCCCGGCGCTCACCACCGTAGTAACGCATCAGCATCGACAGAAGCTTGTCGCTGTCGAGACGGTCGGTCTTGACGCGACGTCTGCGCCGGTTCACTTCGATACTGGCTGAATCCACCACCAGGTTCGTGATCTGATGTGCTTCCAGGCAGCGGCGAAGCCAGAAGCCGTCACGCCCGGCTTCATAACAGCTGCGCACCGGGGCATCGATGGTCAGATGACAGCGCGCTTTGGCTTTTGAAATCGCCGTAAAGACCGCGGCCGTATCGCCAGCGGCCACTGTGCAGCGGCTCGGGAGTGCACTCCATCGCCCAGCGAGAGCTTCCAGTTCTTGTCACCCAGTTCAAAGGCGACGTACAGCGATCCGGTGATGGTTGTATCCTGCCCATGAAGGGCCGTGCGAGGCGCATTCATTTGCGTACCACCTCGGAAAACGGGTGTCGGAATCCTCGTTTTACTCCAGGAGGCTTACTTCCGCGGCCCTTCCATAGTATCTAGCAGGCTGTTGAAATACACCTCACTGATGCACGGGATGCCTTTCCAAAGAGTCGCTGCGTCGGTTGGGTTTGTGTCGATTTGTTACCGGGCGCTCCCGCGCAAGCCCACTCCTGCCGAGAAGCGTGCGGTCGGTTCCGTCACTTCACAAGACGTGCATTCTAGCGCTCCGATCTTACCGCGACAAAACCATTTACCTGCAGAACAAGCTTTTTCTGGATCGCGAATCATCGATATGATTGATGCGCTCAAAAATATTAATGGCTCATACGAAGCGGATCTGCGCTGTTAGGATTCTCCCGTCGTTGCCACGAAGCCGAGTATGAGCGAAGATTTAGATGCCGTCCAAGCGAATCGTATCGACACCGGGCTTGAGCCAGTTAACGGCGATGCGTTTGATGCTAACGCCCTTGGTTCTGAGCCGTCTTCGCAACGTTTTTCCAGCGTGCTCGCGCCTGCCATGGCTATCGCATCGATGTGCAGCAGCGTGCAGCTTGGTGCTGCATTGTCGCGACCCGTGATGATCCGATACGGTACGCTCAGCACGACTTGGCTGCGTCTTTGTTTCGCGGGATTGGTACTCGCGATCGCGATGCGACCGCCGCTCCATGCCTACTCCCGACAGCGCTGGATCGCCGCTCTCGTTCTCGGTAGCGCCATGGCCGGCATGATGCTGTGCTACTTCGAAGCCGTGCAACGCGTGCCCCTTGGTCTCGGAGTCGCCATCAGCTTCATTGGCCCCCTCTTCGTCGCGATGGCCGACATCCGCAAATTCCGGATGCTAGTGTGGTGTGGCCCATGGTGGCGATGGTCGGCGTCGTCCTGATTGCGCGGCAGGGCGGCATATGGACCACCTCGCTCGCCGCGCTGGTCTTTCCGATTGGGGCTGCGCTCGGCTGCGCAACCTACATCGTGATGATGAAACGAGTCGGCACGCTGTTCGATGGCCTGCAGGGGCTCTCAATGTCGCTGATCGTCGCGGCCCTTGTCACCACGCCGTTTGGTCTTGCGCAAAGCGGTGGCCATCTGCCCCGCCGCTCAACTGATTGACGCCGCATATCTCGCGGTACTCGTGCCGCTCCTGCCCTACGTACTCGAAATGTTCGCGCTGCGGCGCATGACGGCGTCCGCGTTCGGCATTCTGATGAGCGTCGAACCCGCCATTGCCGCCGCAATCGGTTTTATCGTCCTCGGTCAGCCTATGACGGGCTTGCAAAGCATCGGCACGTTGCTCGTGGTCTGCGCCAGTACAGCCTGCTGTCGCCAAAAATAGGCCAGTGTTGCCGGCAATTGGATCGTCGTCTCGCACTGCATTTTCTTCCAAGTCTTCGAATGTTGCCGAGACACTAACTAGGGATGGTTCGCTTCGTCGTTGTATGTGTCGCGCTCGCGATGCTGTTTCCCTTCATGTAGTTTTACTGGAGACTGAAAATGGCCCACCAAGATCGTGCCCGTTTCGAACCGGTTGCAGACTGTGAAATGCAGGCGCTCTTTTCCGCCTCGCCCGACACCGCCGCGTTTCACCGCGGCGAACGGATCGACCGCGAATACTATCGGCGGCATCTCGTCGAGACAGTGCTGCGCATCCGCCTGAACAATGAAATCGATGCATTCGCGCTCTACAAGATTGGCTTCAAGGACAATCAACTCGCGCAGATCCTCTCGCAATACCTCGCCGAGCAATACGGCCACGAAGGACTCTTTCTGCGCGACATCAAAAAATTTGACCTCACCGCCGAACGGATTGACACCATTCAGCCGCTCCACTCGACCAGCAAGCTGATCAATTACTTGTATCTCAGCATCGAACGCGATGGCCCGTTGCCGACGATGGTGTGGAACTGGTTCGTCGAATGGTATTCGGGCCGCTACAATAAGACGATCACCGAGGCTGCGGGTCGAGCCTTCGGCCACCACACCGTTAAGGGTTCACTTGGCCATATCCAATACGACGAACCGCGCGACCGCGACGGTCTGATGTGCGCCTCCCTCCAGCGGGCGATCGACGGATGGGGTGGCATCGACAAGGCCGAAATGCATCTGCGCAACTTGCTTGGTCGGCGATTACTTCGACGAACTGAAGGCAGAAACCGGGCGCCAGTCGGAGGTGGTCGTCGCATGAGGAGCGCATCATGGCTACTGTCGTAGTAGAGCCCGTCTCATCGGGCACCGCGCCGGTCGCTGCAGCGCAGCGGCTCGGGCATCCGGTACACGCGTTCTGCGCAGATACTCGCATCGTGCCGCCAACGCACCTACGGACCGTCGCGTCGCTGACGAGTGTCGACACTGGCTCGGCTGATGACGTCGCTGCGGCGGTGCGGACAGTCGGAGGCATCGACGCGCTCGTTGCCGGCTTTGAGTACGCGGTCGACATCGTCGCGCAGACGGCCGCACAATTGGGCTTACCTCATCTAGCGCCCGAAGCGGCCGCGCTCACAACGCGACAAATACCGTTGCCGTCGGCGACTTAGCATGTCCGGGCTCGCCGTCCCGCGTTTCGCGTCGATCGCGAAGCGTGGCGACGTCGCCCGCGCGGCGGCGCACGTCGGATTTCCTGCCATAGTGAAGGCGGTCGATGGTTGCGGCAGCCTACTGGTGCGCCGCGTCGATTCCCTCGCGCAGTTGCACGCGATAATCCGCAGCGTTGCGAATCGATCTGTGCCGGACATGGGCCGCGAAGTCGGTCAAGCGATGATGCTTGAAAGTATCTCGACGGCCCCGAGTACAGCGTAGAAGGCTACGTCGGTCCACTCGGTCCGCGCGTGCTTGCCGTTACCGAAAAGATCCTCGGGCCCGAGCCGTACTTCGTCGAGATGGGACATGTGGTCGACGCTACGCTCGACGAGCGCGACCCAGCTCGGCTGAGCGCGTATGTCGAAACGGTGGCGAGACAGATCGGCTTGACGCTGGGCGTGTTTCATGCGGAAGTGCGCATGACGCGCGACGGTCCCACGCTGATCGAAATCGCCGTGCGGCTCGGTGGCGACCGGATCTATCGGCTCGTTGAGCTAGCTAAGTCAATCTCGATTACTGTCAACGCTACGCGCAGACCAGTACTGCCGATGTTCTTATTGGATACACGGCTGCCTGTAGTCGCTGAACGCCTCCCCATGTCAGAGCTCCGCATTGCAGCTCAGAAACCACAATGAGGCCCGGCGCAATAGCTACCAGTATTCGTCTTCTCGAACATTCCAGTGCTTGCACTCCACGCTGGCTCGCCTGTTGCCCACCGCCTACAAGGCAACACCGTCACCGAAAGACCCTTCTTCCGCGGAATCAGTTGACCGCGACAGTTCGCTTTAACGTTGTCCGAGTTTTTGTCGAAGAAGTGCCACATTGCGCGTTATCTATATAACAATCCAGACATTCCCGCCTAGTGCATTCAGGTCGCGGCAGACGCGCTAACTCATTCGGAATCAAGGATCGGGGGCTTCGGTCTGTGGTTATGCCGGCAGACAGAACAATCCCTCGACGAGAAGGACCCGGGACGCACTCTCAGTTAATGCCGAGTGGATTCGGTCCTGCGAAAAAAGACCTGGTACCGGCCTTGTGTCACGCGGCAGCTTTCGCGCTTGCCCGCGTTGCTGGTTTTCTAACTCCTCGCCCGTGGAAACTAGCGCATTCGGATCGCCCCCCCGGCAACGGGCGCGTATATCTTCGATCTCCCTTTCCCGGGACTTCTTCCTCGCCGATGCAATCAGGTCGGCACATTGGCACCGATTTTGCTCTGAGGTAACCCGCCCGGCGGATGCAATAGTGCTCCGGCAAACCAAATCGCGACTTACGAAGGAGACTTGACCATGGCGTTATTGGAACGCGTCGACTGGTACGACATCGCCCGCGCCAACAATTGGACCCCGTCCTACGTGTCGGATTCGGATCTCTTTCCCGACATCATGTCTGGCGCACAAGGTATTCCGATGGTCCAATGGGAGAGCTACGACGAGCCGTACAAGACGTCGTATCCCGAGTACGTCCGTATCCAGCGCGAAAAAGACGCTGGTGCCTATGCTGTGAAGGCAGCCCTGAATTGCTGCCGCAGCTTCGAGGATACCGATCCAGGCTGGCTTTCCATCCTTAAGGCCCATTACGGCGCCATTGCACTCGGCGAGTATGCGGCAATGAGCGCCGAAGCACGCATGGTTCGCTTCGGCCGTGCACCAGGGATGCGCAACATGGCCACCTTCGGCATGCTCGACGAAAACCGTCACGGGCAGTTGCAGCTCTACTTCCCTCACGACTACTGTGCAAAAGACAGGCAGTTTGACTGGGCGCACAAGGCCTGTCACACGAACCAGTGGGGTGCAATTGCCGCCCGCAACACATTTGACGACCTTTTTATGTCCCGCAGCGCGATCGAGATCGCGGTTATGCTCACCTTCGCGCTCGAAACGGGCTTCACCAATGTACAGTTCCTCGGTCTGGCAGCCGACGCAGTCAACGTCGGCGATTTCACTTTCGCAAGCCTGATCTCCAGCATTCAAACGGACGAATCGCGACATGCGCAAATCGGCGGCCCGGCGCTGCACATTCTGATTGCAAACGGCCGTAAGACGGAGGCCCAGAAGCTCGTGGATGTCGCAATCGCACGGACATGGCGCCTGTTCTGTCTGCTCACGGGATCGTCGATGGACTACGCCACGCCGATCGAGCACCGCAACCAGTCGTTCAAGGAATTCGCGCGCGAGTGGATCGTCAGTCAGTTTGAGCGGACACTCATCGATCTCGGCCTCGATTTGCCCTGGTACTGGGACCAGTTGATCAATGAATTCGATTACCAGCACCACGCCTATCAGCTAGGCATCTGGTTTTGGCGTCCCACGGTTTGGTGGGACCCCGCAGCTGGCGTGACGCCCGAATGCCGCGACTGGCTGGAAGAAAAATATCCCGGCTGGAACAACTCGTTCGGCAAGGTATGGGACGTCATTATCGAAAACCTGCTCCTCGGCCGCCGGGAACTTACGATGCCCGAAACGCTGCCTGTCCTCTGCAACATGAGCCAGTTGCCCATTTGCGCCATTCCGGGCGATGGCTGGAACGTGAAGGACTACCCTCTAGACCATAACGGCCGCAGGTATCACTTCAATTCGGAAATCGACCGCTGGGTCTTCCAGCAGGACCCGGTTCGTTACCGCGATCACCTCACGCTCGTCGATCGCCTCCTCGCCGGTCATATCCAGCCACCCGACCTGTTGGGCGCGTTGAACTACATGGGGCTCGCGCCGGGCGAAATGGGCGACGACGCGCACCAGTATGCATGGGTCGAATCGTACCGAGGACCCGTGACAACAAAACAAGCCGCCTGAGGCTGCCACGCAAACGAGGACGACATGGCACTCTTCCATGTGATCTCAAATTTTCAATACGACTTCGTATTGCAGCTGTTGCCGGTGGATACCGGCAATACGATGGATGAAGTTGCGGCCGCCGCCGCGTTCCATTCCGTGGGCCGACGCGTCATCCCACGGCCTGACAAGGTTGTGCGCGTGCGGCGCCAGGGCGCCGGGCAGTTCTACGCGCGCGACGCAAAGCTCCGCGAGACGGATATCAAGCCGATGGAAACGCTCGAATTCATCTTTTGCGACGAATGAGGTCGAAATGAAGTACCAGAAAGTCTGCACGCTCGACGACCTTTGGGCAGGCGAGATGATCGAAGCGGAGGTGGATGGCCGCGTGATTGTGGTGGTGAACTCAGAAGGCGGCGAGCCGCACGCCTTTCGGGGCGCTTGTCCGCATCAGGCGATTCCGCTCGGGGAAGGAAAGTTCGACGGCCGCGTGCTGATGTGCCGCGCGCATCAATGGACCTTCGACGTGAATACCGGCAAAGGAATCAATCCTGGCGACTCCCGGCTTCGCGAATACCCCGCAAAGATCGAGGGCGAAGACGTTCTCGTTGCGGTGGGCAGCGTTGAAACCCTCTTTGCCCATTCCTGAACGTCACAGAGAACCGATCATGACCACCGAAACCACCGCCTTGGCTTACCGCAACAACCGCGTGGGTCCCGTGCTTCGTGCGGGCAACATTACGGCGGGCGTCATCGAAGCCGCGCACGAAGACAACCCCGGCAAGACGATCCGCGTGGACGACAAATTCGCGTATGTGCGCATCGATACGGATGGCGAACTGATCCTCCGCCGCTCCACGCTTGAGGAAACGCTTGGCCGACCGTTCATGATGTGCGAGCTGGAAGTCAGCCTCAGCTCGTTTTCAGGCCGCATCGAAACAACCGAATGCTACGTGCGGTTTTACTACGAGAAAACGCTTTAACCGGAGACGAGCATGACTGAGCCCGAAGTCCTCAAGCCGCTGAAAACATGGAGCCATCTAGCCGCGCGGCGGCGCAAGCCAAGCGAGTATGAGATCGTCTCGACGAACTTGCACTATACCACCGACAACCCCGACGCCCCCTTCGAACTGGACCCTAACTTCGAAATGGCGCAATGGTTCAAGCGCAACCGCAACGCCTCGCCGCTGCGACATCCCGACTGGAACGCATTTCGTGATCCAGACCAGATCGTCTATCGCACGTACAACCTGCTGCAGGATGGTCAGGAAACTTACGTATATGGTCTCCTCGACCAGTTCTCCACGCGCGGTCACGACGCCCAACTCGCCCGGCCATGGGCGGCCTCGCTCGCACGCGTCTATACCCCCGCTCGCTTCCTGTTTCATGCGCTGCAGATGGGCTCAGCGTATCTGGTCCAGATGGCCCCCGCTTCCACGATCTCCAACTGTGCCGCATACCAGACCGCTGACTCTCTGCGCTGGCTCACGCACACCGCGTATCGCACCAAAGAACTGTCCCTGACTTTTGCGGACCTCGGCTTCGGCAGCGATGAGCGGCGCCGCTGGGAACTCGACCCGCCTTGGCAGGGCTGGCGAAAACTAGTTGAAGAAGCACTCACCGCGTGGGACTGGGCTGAATGCTTTGTCGCGCTAAATCTCGTGGTACGCCCGGCAGTGGAAGAGACCGTATTGCGCGGCCTCGGCGTCACGGCGCGCCAAAACGGCGATATCCTACTCGGCCTTCTTACCGATGCGCAGCTCATTGACACCGAGCGGCATCGGCGTTGGGCCAAGGAGCTCGTTCGCATGGCCATCGAACAGGAAGGCAATCACGCCGTGCTGCGTGCGTGGGTGCACAAATGGGAGCCGCTTGCCATTGACGCCATAACAGCATGGTGCGCCGTCTTGCCGGACGCACGCGGAGCTAGCGCACGCGCGAAGGTAGCCACGCGCGAATTCCGGCGTTCGATCCGACTGTGAGTCAATAGGCCTTGAATGAAGGAAGTGTCGTCGGAAGCCCGCCCGCTCCGACAATTTGGGGAACGTCAAACGTAACAACACCTAGAGCGGAGCTTTAGATCATGAGGACAATCCTTGCAGCTTCGGCGATTGTATGCACCCATCTGCACGATTACCTAAGCCAAGACCATCGGCAGCGGGCTCACGGAGGCGGGCACGCTTCGAGCAAATGTATCGGTGTCGTGGCTTGGTGATCCCGGCTAGCCCTTGCTCCGAATGAATGATGTTGCGGCGTGAGCCCGAGCCAAGCGGCAAGTTTCCCTGGGCGTGTCGATGTCTATCGTTTGTAGGATCCGTCCGTCTGCTCCGACATAAGCGACGGGCTAATTAATCAGTATTTCCTTTCCAAATAGGAAAAATATGAGAGTTCTTTGTGAAATTCTTATTCGTGGCACGTTGCTGCTATTTTTTCTTTATGGGGTGCCGGCCCATGCTTACCTCTCAAAAGTTATCCCGGAAGCGGATCGAAGATACGACGTATTGAATAGCAAAATATTCTATACAGGGCCCGTTACAATTCAAAAGGCGAATGACTTGATAGCGGCGCTGGACGAGTTGAACGCGAAGTACCCGAAGCTAAAATCGATCTATCTATACATCGACAGCGGTGGTGGAGATACGGACGCGGGGTATATTACTTACCGCGCCATCCAGAGTTCGAGGGTTCCGGTAATAACAGTTAATTTAGCCACGGTGATGTCGGCTGCTACGATGATGTTTTGCGGCGCTCAGGATCGCCTCTCCTTTCCTGGGGGACGCTTTATTCTGCACCCGCCAAGCATAGACCTGAGCAACAGGTTTCAGCCGGATCAGCTCAATGTTGCCACGGAAAATTTGGATACCGTCAAGCAAATGCTTTCAGATATCTACAGAAGTTGCACCAACCTGAACGGCAAGGAAATAAATTCAATGATTTACAGTGAAAATAACAGAAAGGTTCTCAGTCCAGATGAGGCTTCTGCAAATGGAATGGTGACTGGCATAGCTCATGAGATTATTGATGCACCGGTGTCCTACTATGTAACGGATCGCGCAAAGTAAGCTTTCTGGGATGGACTGGCTTCCGGTCGCTTTGTCATTAAACAAATCGAACTTGCGCCGGCATTCATGTGACCGAATGCCGGCTCGATCGCACCGCAATCTTGTGGCCCCAATGAATAAATGCGCGCCGGCAAGCTGTTTGCGATAAAGTGAGGCACGTAGGACGCGTCGCTTGAGAGCGAAATGCTGATGGACCGGACTGAAACAATCGCCACCATCACGGAACGCGGTTTCCAGCCGTTCGCATTGCGCTAGGCGATCCTCGATCGTGTTGCGGTGTTCATTGAACGCCAGCCGCTGTCGAACTTGCGCGTGCTCAAGCGGCGTCGGTGTGTCGGCCCCCAATCCGCACGTCCAATGTAGTTCACACCATGCTGGAGCAGGAACGATTTCAGCCCGCATCGCAGCTGTTTAAGGTCTTCTCGCGCCGATGACCAAGCACTGGCCAGATCGCGACACGCTTCATCTTCCGCCGCATGGCACATGCACCGCGGACAGATCGCCCGCTCGCAGCGAACGCACCAGCTTGATGGCGTCACGCCGGTCGGTCTTGACGGGCTCGCCGGGTTTGCGCGGGATGAGCGATGGTGCACATACAACATGTCGAGGCCTTCTGCATCAGTCGCCGGCAAAGGCCATAGCCGCGTGGAACTGCTTCGTAGACGATGCGGATGCGCGTCGCTTTGAACTGCAGTCGTTTGCATAAGCGATCATCTTCCATCTGTGACGTGCCGATCTTGCCGAGCAGTTCCACATCGCTCATACCGACCGCATAGGCAACCATGATCGAATCCTTATGAACGTCGCGCCCTACATACAACGTGCTATCGTCTTGCATGCTAGCTTCCGTGCCGGAAACAGTACCTGTTTGGCACCAGTCCCCCGTCCAGGCAGCACACTCGCGCCCGCCGCGAAATGCCTTCTTGACATTCCTGTCTTCCTTTTTCCACTCGCGCATACGTCGCTCGATCCGGGCGATTTGCTCATCAAATCCGCTCAATCCGTTCCACTACTAGCGCAGCGTGTCCGTCCACGCGGCAGGCATCCGCCGCGCTACATAAGGCAGTAGACCTTGCTCACCGTTCCCTGGAACAGTGCTTCGCGCTCATCGGCGCCAGCTTGCGCAGTCAATTTCCTGAAAGCGTTCCAACCGTTTCTGAATGGGTGGCATCCCTTATCGACAGGGAAATCGCTCTCGCACATGCAGCGCTCCGCACCGAACGCTTCGATACACGTATGCATCCAAGGCTTCCACGCGTGCGCCAGCTCATCCGATGACGGCGGACGTTCGCCCTTTTCAAACGCGAAGCCATTCATACGCATGCCGAGGCCACCAAGCTTCACATAAACATTCGGCAACCCGGCGAGCATGCGCATCGAACGGGACCAGGCATCGAACACTTCCACGCGCTGATTCGCATAGCACGCGATGCGGACGACACCGCCGCAATGGTTGATGATGAAAGGTGTATCCGGAAAGGCCTTTGCCATGTCGAACAGCTCCGGCAATTGCGGAAAGAATAGCCATGCGTCGTACGACAGGCCCAGCGGAGCCAGTTGTGCAACGCCCGCCCGATAGTCGGGGTCAAGCAGCAGCCCTCGCGGCGGCGCCGAAAAGGGATTGGCGAGTGTCTGGTCCGCGTCCCATGTAACGAGATGTCGAATGCCACAGAACCGGCCATCGCCGGCGTGCAGTTCCGCTCCGAGAACATCGCGCACCGCCGCGCCCCGTCGAAGATCCGCGTAGCCGATCATACCTTTCGCTACCTGTGGCTTGCCGCCTTGCAACGCCGCGGTGACGCCAGCCACGTATTCGATTTCGCCGACCGGGCGCAACGACTCCGGACCAGAGGCGCGATACCGTGTCAGCGCCTGCATGAACACGGAGGCGGTGATGTTATGACCCGTGCGCGCGTCCTCGAGGTACTCGTCGAGAAGGTAGGTCCAGCCCGGTCGTTCGTAAAAGTGATGATGCGCGTCGATGATCGGCATATCGGGTTCGAGCGCCCCTTCGCCACCGGAGGCGAGCCAGTCGGCACTAACGGGGCAGCTAGTTGTTGGTTATACTCACGGAATGCGTTTCCTCTTTTGCAAATGCAAGACGCGCGCTGATAGCGGGCAACAACATCGATGTTGCGAGAGCGCCGAGGACCTGAGGGCGTCGGAACGAGGGACGTGGCTCCATTCTTAATCTCCGCGACCGAAGGCGTAGAGGGAAAAGGTCAGCAAGGTCGTGATACCCAGCACGATCGAAAGACCAGAAGCCGGCCTCGCCGATGCCCAGCAGCAGCCGGATCGCGTAAAAGCTCTTTGGGCCCACGGCCAGCGCTGTTGCCGCTGCGAAGAAGCCCCACGTGATCACGATTCGCGCGAGCCAGCGCGGCCCACCGAAGCGGTACAACGCCAGGTTGCTCGGAACCTCGAACACGCAGTACCCGGCGAACATGATGCCCGCGCCCCACCCGAACTGTGTGGCGGTCAAACCAAGATCGCGATTCATCGTCAACGCCGCGAAACCGACGCTCGTGCGATCCAGGTCGTTGAAGAAGTACGCAAGCGCGATCAGCGGAATGAAACGCCACGCCGCCTTCCTGACCGCGGACTGCACATGAGCGGACGCGAACGCGCTGCCCGTTGCGATGTTTGATGAGATGGATGTCATGTCGTTTCTCCGCGCGGCGGCCTCTCCTGCTTCCGCGGCTCGATGATTCCATGTGTCTTTCGTGTTACGTGGCTGCTTCAGGCGCTGGCGAGTTCGTTCGCCGAAGGCTTCGACGCATCGCCAGGCTGCCTGTACGCACACTTGAGGACACCGAACTCGGTCAATTGCCTCACATCCTCCGGCCTGTATTCGAGACCCATCAGAAGCGCTCGCGTGTCCTGACCCAGTGAGGGCGGTCCCGCGCGCAGTTGCAAGCGCTCGCCGCCGAGCGTCAAGGGCCGCAGCGGCGTCCTCGTCTCGATGGGCCGCCCTGCGCCACTGGCATCGGACGGCAAAGTCACCTCGGCGAGCCCGAAAGCGTCGCAGAACAGTGCCCATTGGGTATCGGAGACCACCACCAAAAAATCTGCTCCCCGTTCTTGACCGAAAACACGTCGTAGACAGCCCACGCGAAAATGCGGTTCGGCATCGGCGCCGCGGCCTGGCCCGTCACGGCAAACTGCATCATGTGCTGGGCTACGAGGAACACATTGTTCTCGAACAACGCGCTGGGCACTTCCTGACCGCGGCCCGTGCCTTCGCGTTGAGCCAGCGCCGCCATTGCGCCGAACATACCGCCCATGATGTCGTTGACGCTCGTCCCGGCGCTTAGCGGTCTGCCCTCGGGCCCCGTCATGTAAGCGAGTCCGCCCATCATTTGCACGACTTCGTCGAGCGCGGTGCGATGATCGTACGGGCCGGGCAGAAACCCCTTGTGCGACGCATAGACGAGACGTGGATTGACCCTGGAAAGCGCGACATACCCGAGGCCTAGCTTGTCCACTCTTGAAGTTTTCGCTGAACACCGCAGCCGCGGCAAGCAGCTTGTGGACGATTTCCACGCCACGCGGGTCTTTCACATCGACCGCAATGCTTTTCCTGTTCCCGTTGAACGTGCCGAAGAAGTCCACTCCGGAGCCGCACAAGGCACGTTCGCTGGCACCGATCCCTGCCCCCCGCGAAATCAATACTTCCCCAACCGGTCGGATAATCCCAGCCTAGGCCGACGCGGTACCCGTGACCCAGAAAGCCGTGGTTACCTTTGACTACATCGTGAAACGCCGGCGGATTAGCGGCCGCAGTCTTATATATCGATGCGCCGGGGAAACCGAATGTATTGTCACTGGCTGACAGCAAGCGAGCGAAGAGCCCGACGAATCTCGGTGAGGCCAAGCTTGTTCCGCCAAACGGCGAGGCATTGCCGTGCCGTAGATAAGCGCCCCAGTTTCCGCCTTTGCATCAAAGGGAATGTCGGGCACGCCGCGCCCAGATGGACCCGCAGAGGACCTTAGCGCAGATTGCCACGGCGGCATTGGTCCGTAGGGGCGAGTGCCGCCCCCTGTCGCCCACAGGACTCCTTCTTCCACCCATCGTTCCAGACGCATAAGCTCCGCTATGAGTTGTGTAAAGCGCTGTTCCGCCAACAGAAATGACGTGCGGGGACGAAGACGGCAATGAAAGCATCGAAACCGCTCCTGTCCGCTCGTCAGCCGGACTTGAGGCTGCTGATGGACCACTCCCGGCAGATGTTCAAAAGACAAGTCAACCGAAGTTCACAACGTGCATCAAGCGATGAGTCGCATCGTGACGACTCAGACAAGCACCAATATGACTCGCTCACCAACTTCAATTGTTAGCCCGAGCCGGCAGGGATTCACGCAGGCTATCAAGAGAGATATGACGCTCTCCGTCGGCTTCCTGAAGAACTCTGAACACCTTTTGCTCAGCGGGCGTGGAAATGACAAAGTCGTTGTACGCTTTCAGCAGGAGATTTCGATAAACCAAGAATAAGGTTGCGTCGTGATCCGCGGACAGGTCCTCCGACTGTCTGATGTACTGGAAGAAACGCCTTAGTATATGTAATCGACTTACGTCCACCACCTTGTCGTCATATGAGATGGCGAAGAATCGGAAGAAGTCCTCAGCCGACGAAAGCCGGTGCAGTTTATCGATCAGTACTTTCATGTTGTTGCTCCGCATGACAAAGTTGGCCGCAAAGCCGTGCGTAGCGAGGCGGCGAGTTTTATATGCCATCGTTAAGCGCTTTCAAATTGACGAAAGGTATTAACTTGTCTGCGCCTTCTAACTTAGCGGCCGACGGCACGCAAGGTCCGTGCCTGTCCCACCTAAACCTGGAAGGTGTTGTGGCATGCATCGCCATTCCCGATCACCGTAACAGGGGGGGCCGGTCTCACGTTGCCTTTGTCTGAATCGTCGGGATTGTCTGGATTGTGACAGCGTGGCGCGTTGCGCGAAGCGCATCCGCTTCGGTTGCCGGCGAAACTTTACTGAACATGAGTTGGGACGTTGCTGGCGCAACTCAGTCTGCTCGGGCCACTAAGAACGGACTTGGTCGCCGGATAGGTCAATAGTTTATCCGTCACGAGTTTGGTCTGCGAAAGCCAGCGGGGCGATTCGAAGCGTGTCGTTTGGTTACGACTAGAACCTGTCTGATGAGTGACACAGGTCAAGACTACCTTTCCAAGCGTTTGCGGTTACAGCGGTATCGCCTGCGTCGATAAGACTTCCTTTAACACCTTGAAGCTATGCAGTTCCCGTACTCCCGGCAGTTGCAACGCTTGTGCAGCATGCAACCGGTTGAAGCTTTCGTTGCCGCGCGCTCGAACGAGCAAGATATAGTCAAACCTCCCGCTCACTGCGTGGCACGCTACGCAGCCAGACACCTTCTGCGCCGCTTTCTCGAATGAGGCAAACGCCTCGGGCGTCGAGCCGTCCAGCACGATCCCGATTACGGCGAACATGCCCGCGCCTAGAGCCTTCGCGTCGAGCAGTGCGACGACTCTTCGTATCAGTCCCGTCTCCTTGAGTCGTTCCACACGCCGCA
Source organism: Paraburkholderia nodosa (assembly GCF_001718195.1). Taxonomy (GTDB): domain Bacteria; phylum Pseudomonadota; class Gammaproteobacteria; order Burkholderiales; family Burkholderiaceae; genus Paraburkholderia; species Paraburkholderia nodosa_A. Next base: position 22,043 of record NZ_MCNV01000028.1, on the reverse strand, counting down.
GGCACGCAGGAGCACTGCGTTTCACTTTCGCTGCAAGGCTGACAATCGATAGCGAGGCGTCTTGCTGCAAGTGTCTGAGGATCGCGCGGTCTACGGAATCCAAGACGGCTATGCCCTTCTGGGCCACGACTGGATGCTCTATCAATTTCATTTCACTCATCTCCCATCCGAAGAATTAGATGTCATCCAAAAAATGTATCGTTGTTTCATGCGTTATCCGTGCAACTCGCTCTCCCCAAGCGAGAGTCGCCTGCGCCAACCATTCTATTTCTGCTAACTTCGCGCCGTTGTTCCGCCTGCGTTTCCCGAGCGTGGCGCTAGTTTCTCTGTGTATAGGATAAACTTAGTTTAACGTCGAATGTAGACGTCCAAGATCGCAAACTTCAACTGGTTAAAGAGGACGTGTATCGACTCGCGATGAGTCGCAAGGCTCGCGCCCCGGATCTCGCTCACTTGTTTGCTATGGCGCAAGGAGATCTCCACCTTGGCGTTCCGCGCATTGCTTCACTCTTGCACACTCACCTCAGCAATCTAATTCCGTATCTGAGCGATAGTATTGCGAGCGATGTGGCGCAGTACTTGCTTTCCTTCCTCGTGCAGATTCACATTGTAGAGACGGATATAGTTCTCTATTAATTTTCCAGGAAAATCTATGATCTCCCAACGATCAAGCATATCGACAGAACCCGCGTGTGAATTTTTTACGTTCACGGCCCGAGCAGCAAAAGAAGCCGCCGAGCTTGTCGCGCAGAGCCACGAAGCGCCGCTTTATATTCGACTGCGTGCCGAATTTCATGCGGGAAGACAGCCGGAATATTTTATTGTCCTGGTTGACTCCGTAAGCGATTCCGACACGAAGGTGCTTACACAGGGCCTCACTGTGTTCGTGGACGAGACTAACCTACGTTATTTTATCGGCACGCAGATCGACTATGAGGAAGATACCCCGCTTCCGCGCTTCGTGATTGAAAGTCCGATCGCATCAACATCCTGCGGCCGAAGTGAATCATTTTCCTCATGTCCGCGCTAACATCGTAGCAGCCTGATATTTATCCCGCTTGCACGTGGTCTCGATGCAGAACAAGATGGTGAATCGGCGACGCGCGGACCACCGAATGCAATGAGAGTCGTGCAAGCCTAGGTTGGTTTGCGCGCTGGTATCAACAGTACCAGAATGAACGCACTTACGGGTTCGTTCAGTCACCTAACACCCGTTGCCCAGCCATATGTGAGTACCGCTGGGCAAGCAATCATGCTGGCATCAGCCTGCGGAGCACCAGTCGCAACTGCGCTGGATTGACGCCATACCGTGGCGCGCACACGCGTACCGGGTTCAATCTCGATGCCAGACGCTGTCGGCAAGAGCCGCGGACTCGACAAGGGTCTCGTCGCTCGCCAGCTTTGATTGGATCCGCAATGCACAGAACCTGATCCTGACAGGGCCACTGGCGCCGGAAAAGACTGCTTGCCTGCGCCTTCGGCCAGCAGACTTGCCGACACGTGCCTTTCCGTGCTTTACGTGGGCTTCGCCCGGCTATTTGAGGTATTGAAGCGACAATCACGCCGGCACGCGGTACTCGATCATTACCAACCAATTTCCCCCAAGCACTGGCGCGCCCGGCTCAAATCGCCCACGCTTCCCGATACGAATTGAGCATCCATTGAGCACCCAAGCTTGCAGCGAAGAGGCGATTCGATGTGCAAGAATGACGCGCCTAGTCCGATCTCGAACAGTCGCGGTAGAATTGAACTCTACGCCGCACTCCCCCTAGCCTGGTCGACTTCACCAAAACGGCCGCTCAACTCGCCGGAAATAGGCAGCTGCACCTCAGTCCTGGACGACGGTTCGAAATCGCAACAAACTTCACGGCGATCAAATTGATCGGGATCGACGTGGCGAACGGGCGGAGCTTCCAGTTCTTCTCGCCCAGCTCAAGAACCATGTCCAGGCGGACACCTAGCGTCGTATTCGTCCACGGAGGGCTGTGTCAGACGCGTCCGTTTGCGTGCTCCTCGGAGAAGATGAGCGCGCGAATCCCGCTCTACACCAGCAGGGCTTACTTCCCCTGCCCTCTTTCATTGCATCAAGTCAATTCATCGAGATTTACAACTTCCAGCAGGGGCTTTTAGAGGATAGTTGCTAATCGGACTACGGAGCGCGGCCATACCCGCGTGCTGTGGACAACTAGTAAAAAATCGTGCGGACCGCGATCCGCCGAGCGGCCGCGCACGATCGCCCACGTCGAGGGCCTGGGCAAACCAAGTCTAGGCAACAATCATTCTGTCATCAGCGAACAATGTCATAACTGTAATCAGTCTTTGCAATGTCGATTGTACTTGCATCGAGCTTTTCGAAGAATTCGTCAAGTAGTGCCAATAGAACGCGCAATCCTCCCTCATATCCCCACGTCGGGAAACGGTGATAGTGGTGCCGGTCAAAAATAGGAAACACGAGTCGCACTAGCGGTGTTCGCGTATCACGCTCCAAGTATTTCCCATGAGTGTTGCCGATCAGGAAATCGACTGGTTCGGTAAATAGCAGCGAGCGCAGATGCCAGAGATCGCGCTTCGGATAGGCGCTGCATCCCGCACCGTATGGCGACGCGTCCAACAACGCCTTGACCTTCTCGGCCCAGCCGTCGTTACCGTTTGTCGACACAATATGCACCGGCTCTGCACCGAGCTCGAGCAGGAATTGCGTGTAACCTAGCATCTGATCGGGATCGCCGTAGAGCGCATAGCGTTTGCCATGGAGAATAGCCTGACTGTCCGCCATTGCATCAACGAGTTGCCCCCGCTCCCTTTCCAGTTCAGGCGGAATCGGTCGGCCCGTGACACGCGATATCTCCATGAGGAAATGGTCGGTACCAGAAACGCCGACTGGCGAATTAAGCACAATTACCTCTTGGCCGTGTTCCGCGATATACTTCGCCGTCTTTTCGCAGCAATATTCTTGAAAAATGAACGTTGCTTTCGCATTCAGGGCACGTTCAACTTCTTCCTTCGTGGTCCCACCCTCGTACATGCGGAATTCGCCATCCGTTGGTGTGTTCCATGTGTCGGAAGGATCGCAGATGATGTTGACGTTCACGCCGAACAGATCGAAGATACGTCGAACCTCCTTGATGTTGCCCACCACGAAACCGTCAAAGCCACCGATAAAGTTTACACTCTCGTCCTGCACACGTATGAGTGGTGTTGCGGTACCGGCCTTGCCGTCCCAGAAGTGTTTGAGAATGCCCAGTAGAGCGTTGTCGTAACCCGTCACATGACTGCCGACAAACGCGGGCGTGTGAGCGAACGGCACGTCGTAGTCTTGCGGAACGCTTCCCTTCTGCTTACTATTCTTGATGAATGCATCGAGGTCGTCACCGATGACCTCTGCCATGCAGGTCGTCGATACGGCGATCATCTCGGGCTTATAAAGGTTGTATGCATTCGCCAGACCGTCGATCATATTATTGAGACCCCCGAAAACCGCCGCGTCTTCGGTCATTGACGAACTCACGCACGACGTCGGCTCCTTGAAGTGCCGCGAAAAGTGTGAGCGATAATAGGCCACGCAGCCCTGAGAGCCGTGCACGAACGGCAGTGTCTTATGAAAGCCGTTTGCCACAAATACCGCCCCCAGAGGCTGGCAGGCCTTCGCTGGATTGATGGTTAGCGAGTCGCGCGCGAAGTTTTTCTGCTTGTAGTCTTCAGTCTTTGTCCATTCGGCAACCTCTCTCACCGCCTCATCAGGATGGTTAAACTCAAAATGTTGCTTCTTGTTTCGCAAAAGCTCCTGATATTCCGGCTCGCGAAAGAGCAGTTCGTGATCGAGAATTTTGTCGCTTGATTGGGGCATGACTCGCTCCTGAATCGATTTCCTGAAGAGCCGTCCGGCGACACGGCCGTACCGCCAACGGGGCCACCTGGCTCACGCTGCCTTTTTCCAAGGTGACTTGGAGAGATTCCAGACAGGACTCGAAATTGCCATGTCCATGTCGCGCGCAAAGATCGCGAATCCGTCGTAGCCGTGGTACGGTCCTGAATAATCCCAACTGTGCATCTGGCGGAAAGGAACACCCATCTTCTGAAAGACGTACTTTTCCTTGATTCCTGAACCTACGAGGTCCGGCCGCATGCATTCGACGAACCGCTCGAATTCGTAGCCGGTCACGTCGTCGTAAATTAGCGTGCCGTCGTGAATGTGATGCGTAGTGCGCTGATAGTCATCGTTGTGGGCAAACTCGTAGCCTGTGCCAATGACTTCCATGCCGAGGTCTTCGTACGCCCCGATGACGTGGCGCGGGCGAAGGCCGCCTACAAAAAGCATCACTTTCTTACCCTCGAGGCGTGGCTTATATCTCGCGATTACCGCATCCGTGAGCAGACGGTATTTGGCGATCACTTTCTCGGCCTTGGTCTTGATCGTGTCGTCAAATCGGCTCGCAATCTCTCTCAAGCTCCTTTCAATCATTGTGGGACCAAAAAAGTTGTATTCGAGCCAAGGGACACCATACTTCTCTTCCATATGCCGGCTTATGTAATTCATTGACCGGTAGCAGTGGAGCAGGTTAAGCTTTGAGCGCGGCGTATTCTCCAGTTCAGCGAGCGTGCCGTCGCCCGACCACTGCGCAATAACGCGCAAACCCATCTCCTCAAGGAGAATGCGGCTTGACCATGCGTCGCCACCGATATTGTAGTCACCGATGATCGCAACGTCGTACGGAGTTGACTCGAGCGCGGAATATTTATTCGGATCGACACGGTCGAACACGCAATCGCGAATCGCATCGTTTGCGAGATGATGCCCAAGCGACTGCGATACGCCGCGAAATCCCTCGCAGCGTACGGGTACGATTGTGTGCCCGCCATACTGTGCGCTCTTCTTCTTCGAAACTGCCTCGATGTCATCGCCGATCAGACCGATCGGGCATTCGGTTTGAACTGATATGCCTCTGTTGAGCGGAAACAGCTCCTGAATCTCATCGACGATTTTGTCGAGTTTCTTGTCGCCACCGAACACAATGTCCTTCTCCTGAAAGTCAGAAGTAAATTGCATTGTGACAAACGTATCGACTCCGGTTGTTCCGACATAATAATTGCGGCGCGAACCCCACGAATACTGGCCGCAGCCGACTGGTCCGTGACTGATGTGAATCATGTCCTTGATCGGCCCCCAGACCACGCCCTTCGAACCGGCATATGCGCAGCCGCGAATCGTCATCACACCAGGCAGCGACTTAATGTTGGACTTCACCCCACAGTCCGGCTTACCCTGCTCGAAAGTGCATAAATGCTTGGCCCGCCGCTTGGCCATCTTCTCCGGGTAAGCTCGCAGCACTTCGTCAATGAGAGCCTTGTGAGCGGCCTTACGTTCTTCAACCGTTTCGGTCATTACATATCCATAAGTGGAGAAATGGGATCGCCGGGATCGGTTGCCGTACGCCGCACGGCAACCGTCATCCCCGCAGCCGTCAAGCGGTCAGCTCAGCCGCTGTCTTGCCAACCTTCGCCTCATCGACCTGCGACATGATTCCTTTTTCCATCAGGAGATCTTCGAGTTCGTCCATCGTGATCGGCGTTGGGATCACGCCATTGCCGGCGTTGTTATGCACCTTCTCTGCAAGCGCACGATACTGGCCGGCCTGTGCGCTCTCTGGCGCGTACTCGATCACAGTCATGCGGCGTAGTTCCGCATGTTGCACGACGTTGTCGCGCGGCACGAAGTGGATCAGACGTGTGCCGAGCATCGCTGCGAGCGATTCCGCAAGCTCGAGTTCCTTGTCGGTCTTGCGCTCGTTGCAAATGAGGCCGCCCAAACGCACACCACCGCTGTTGGCATACTTGAGAATCCCTTTTGAGATATTGTTCGCAGCGTACATAGCCATCATCTCGCCTGACATCACGATATAAATCTCCTGTGCCTTGTTCTCGCGAATTGGCATTGCAAAGCCTCCGCACACCACGTCGCCCAGCACATCGTATGAGACGTAGTCCACTCCGTCGTAGGCGCCATTCTCCTCCAGGAAATTGATCGACGTAATCACACCGCGACCCGCGCAGCCGACACCCGGCTCGGGACCGCCCGACTCCACACAGCGTATGTCTTTGTAGCCAATCTTCATGACATCCTCGAGTTCGAGGTCCTCCACAGAGCCGGCTTCCGCCGCGAGAGAGAGAATTGTGTCCTGCGCCTTCGCGTGCAGTATCAGCCGTGTCGAGTCTGCCTTCGGATCGCAGCCGACAATGAGGATCTTTTGCCCAAGGTCGCTGAGCGCCGCGAGCGTGTTTTGCGACGTGGTCGATTTTCCAATCCCGCCCTTTCCGTAGAATGCGATCTGCCGAAGTTGAGCCATCGTGGTACTCCATTGAGATAGAAGGATTAAACCAAGGTTGCCAATCAAGGCTGCAAAGCCGCGATCATGTCCTCAGCGTGCAGTGTCCATATGATCTTCTTCTGTGGAGTCACGCATTGGCCGGATGGTGTCCGCGCGGATCGCTATAGTGCAGTTTCTATGCCAACACTCCAGAATCGTTGAAATGCCATGCACATCGCGCTTTGAGAAAACATGTCGGCATGGCGCCTACCGACGTTCGCAGCGTCGGCTTCCTGACAAATCGTGCGTTGTTGTCGCAAACCAGATTTTCACCACCATTTTCGGCCCACCTCGCTCAATGGCAGTGGGCCAGAAAGGGAGGGAGGGAGGGAGGGAGGGAGGGAGGGAGGGATGTGGTGGTACGAAAGTTGCAAGTGAAACTCCATCCTTCTTGACCGATTGCGAACTGTCACTGCCAATTCACAAGTTATTCAAACTTAAGAGGAGAACCTAATGAACGATATGACTATTGACAAGGAACTTGACCAGACCGTTTTCGCCCGCTTGCAACTCGAGGGCCGTTTACTCAATGCAGTGTTCAAGGGTCCAACCAGTACACCTCGGCGCATCGGTTTTCGCGGCGAACTCGCGCTGCGCTTCGGACCGCAACTCGCTGATGAAGCGCGCCCGCCAGAGCTGTCTTGCGAGCAGGTCATGGCAGTGGCCGACGTCGGCAACCCGCATCTCATATTTTTCGCGGGGTGGTTATTGAGCTTCGAACATCTGAAAGACGTCGCCGAAGTGTTGGGAGACGCACTCTCGCCCAACGGAAAGTACTTTCTGTTCTGCGACAACATCGATCTCTCGAGCCGCTATCAGGCGCACTATCAGGGCGCAGTATTCTATGTCCTCCCTATCGTGGAATCGACGGTCTACAACGAAATACTTGAGCTCCTGTATCTCGACAAGGCAGAGCTGAAGAAAAAGGACACAGCGGGAAAACTCGACGCCGTCGCCGACGCCGGGTCGAAGTTCGACTTGTGTTTCGATCCCATCAGTTACGCGCATGGACTCGAACTGATGGGCCCAGTCCGTGATCCTAACGAAAACAGACCGGTCTAGGTTGCATTCCGCAGCGGTGCTTCCTCATGAAGAATCCACCATGCACACAAGCTATCACAACGCTCACGTAATCTAACTGGAGAATTTCCATGGCACTGCTAATCGATGATGCCGCACGTCGAAAAGGGAACGCTCAAAGCCTCCCGCACGCTGATGAGGGTCTGCAAGCTCGTGCACGTTCGTCAGTCGCTAGATGGCTGTCGGCACACGACTTTCCGGATGCTCATTCCTGCAGCGTTGACGGAATAACGCCGCTGATGCTCGCAGCGATGCATGGGGAAGACCGTATCGTCGCCGCGTTGCTCGACGAAGGTGCACCCGTCAGTGCGCTCGACGACAACGGAAACGATGCGCTATGGTACGCATGTCTATGCGGAACGCCCGGACCGATTCTACGGTTGATCAGTGCCGGTCTTAATGTCGATCATGCCAATGCGCACGACGTCACATACCTGATGCAGGCAGCCGCCAACGGCAGAGTCGACGTCATGTGGTTGCTAATATCCCTTGGTGCGAGTAACAGCTTGGTCGCGCCAGATGGGCGAACCGCTTTCGACATGGCCACGGATTTTGGACTACAGCTGCTGCTAACGGTAGACCGACTCAAAAACGGCATGTGCGAATCGTCGCGTTTCGCCGATGATGCTCCGTCGCACAACCTTGCCCATTGAGGAAAACTTCTCATGCCGCTTTACGACTATGTATGCCGCAACTGCAATTTTCGGTTCGAGACACTTGTACGCACCAATTCGTTGGCGTCTTGTCCGCGCTGTAGCAGTAATGCGATGGATAAGCAGGTCAGCGCACCGTCCGCCCCTCCACGCAACAAGGCACTCATTACGGCAGCACGCCGCCAGGCCGCTCGTGAAGGGCATTTGAGCAATTATTCCGCGGCTGAGCGCATGCAATTATTGAATCGACCTTGAAACGCCACAATGAGCCGGCGCCTGTCATTCCATATCTGGCTTGCAAAAAAGTTAAGTCCAAGGAAAATCATATGTCGCCGCAGTCTATTTACCTCTGTGCACAAGAATTCCTCGTTGTAAATCCTCGCAACGGGAAACAACTCGGTAGACTTGCAAACACAATTCAATATGTCTCTTCTGCGTTCCTGATCGGGATATCAACATGGACAATGCCCGCATACTCGCAGAGCATGGATTCCCATATGGAATCATTTGACAGATTCATGGCTGACACGAAAGCTGCCGCCGCTCAGGATTTTATTGGCCACCCTTGCCGAGGGTCCGGGGCGCATCTTGAGTCAGACAATCAGCCTCCAATATCGCGCACCTACAAAGTCAATGATCCGTCTGCTTTCGAAGTGATGCGCCAAGCGATTATTGAACGTTACAACGGAGTACACGTCTCAGGGAGCTTTATTGCGAACGGCCAAACCTATGACTGCGTTCCGGTGATGGAGCAACCTGCTGTCCGGAGATATCAAATAAGGAAAATAGCAACACCTCCACAGTTAGCGTCAGCGACAAACCTCAACGGTGACTTATCCAGCCGATCGGTAGGGTCGTCGGAACAGTTGCAAAACGGCGTGAATACGCCAAGCTGTGGTACGGGCAGCGTCCCCTTGAATAGAGTCACACTGGAAGAGCTTAGTCGATTTCCGACAGTAGATGCATATCACAGAAAGGCGCCTCCACCGATGACCAGGCTCCCGTCAAGCAGCGAATCAGCGAATGCACCCTTTATCGCGAGTCAATTACTCTCCGCGGATACCTATACACACAAATATGCGACATTCGAGCAAAACGTCGAGAATCTCGGGGGCAACGTCACGTTCAATGTCTGGAATCCGAAAGTGGATGCTGCGGCGGGTCAGTTCTTTAGTTTGTCCCAGATCTGGATTATTGGTGGAGACAGAGCCGGCGGTGCAAACCCTTTACAGTCAGAAGAGACTGGCTGGGTAGTCTCGCCTTCCAAGTTTGGGGACAATCTGCCGCACTTCTTCATCTACAGCACCGCCGATAACTACGTGAACACCGGATGCTGGAACAACAGCTGCGGGGATTTCGTGCAGGTTTCGGAGAAAGCGGTACTCGGGGGCGCGTTAGTTGACATCAGTTCTCCCGGCGGTCAACAGCACGAGTTCAGTGCCGGATATCATCGCGACGCACACGGGAACTGGTGGCTCTTTCGTGACGGCGTGGCGATTGGTTACTACCCCGCGGAGTTCTATCAAGGCGGACAGAACAGTCATAACGCGACCTTGATTTCGTTTGGTACAGAAACAACTGGGCTTACGTCTTGGCCAGGCGCCGGTAGTGGTAGTTGGGACAGCCCACTATATGGCCACGCAGCTTATCAGCGCAACCTCTACTACTACAACCCAGCGCAACCTCTACTACTACAACCTCGCTGACACTGCTGCCTGGGATGATCCGCACTTGTCGGTGCGATCGACCTGCTACCACGCGGCCGGTCCATTCAGCAACGGAGATGGCGGTTATATTTCCGCCGATAACCACAATCCAAGTTGGTGGACCCGATACGTCTTCGTTGGCGGCCCAGGCGGAACACAGTGCAGGTGAAGACGGCATAGAGCGCGTGATTCCTATTGTTCTATGATGCATAGCACCGCCTAACATCCCGACGCCTCGCGCTAGCGAGGTTTCCACATGTTGCGTTTGGCAGTTGGTTCATCGAGGCATCCTACGTGCGCGATGCCGAACGAGGCGGCGAGCTGACCCGGAGCCAGCCTTAAACGGCACACGAAAACCGCGAGACACCGACGGTCAACCCACCTTCCCGTGACCGAAAACCGGTATTGCAATTCGTAGGCCAAGCGTTCGCCGTCACTGACTAATTGCGTACGTCCGCTCACCGATATTCTGCACTGTCCTCCTCACGTCGAGGCAGTTGATATCGGCAAATACATGCGAGGCCCTAAGCCGGCCAAGATAATCCATGTGCAATCTATGGGATGAGATGTGCAGGGTGCGCTGGTAATTGCGTCACCCAGCCCGATGCCCAGCACACGCAGGGTCATCGAGCTGCCGAGCGTCGATTCACCGTGACAACGGCATCGCTGCGCCGAGCGACCGTAAGCTCGAACGAATCGAGCGTCGGACCACCGCTCCAACGACTCAAAAGCCCGGGAAAACACTAGATCGCCGTAGTGTGGTATGCAAGCTCGCAAAGTGCGAATTCTTCAGTCGCCATCGCAAAACGCCTCTTCTGCCAATATTAGCATATCCGCTTGCGCTGCCTCCGTGGTCACATTAATGCAAAAGCCGGTCCATGTCGCTAGATAGACCCGGCGACCACGGAACTCGAGGAAGGGCTTCTCATCGCTTAGCTCGACTGCGGTGATCCGAATGATACGCACATCGGGATAGCGCTTTCGCCAAATTACCGCGGCTTCCTGCAGCGTCGGTTCGGTACAAACCAGCTCAGTTATCGCATGAATCTGCTCCACAGTAAGGCCCATGTCATTCCCACCCGCCTGACACGCGCCGCGCCTCGACAGTTACCGGAAGCGAGGTGTCGCTCGCAAGTTCGGGCAACTGAAACTCCCAGCCGTTAGCAAGCGTAATACGTCCACCCCAAAGCTGCGCTCCATCGATGTAGACGATTGGCTCCTCGACATCCTTCTTCGGAACATAGGCCCTGAATACGCCATTGTCATCCTTTCGGATTGTGACCTTCACGTTGATATCTCCCGGGTTGGTTAAGCGATTCGCGCCACCAGACGTATGGCTGCAACAACCGGCGGACATGCCGCACGTGCGCAGTACGATCCCGCCTTATCCCACACAAACTGGCTGAGTTAAGGGAGTCCACCATCATCGAACGGCTCGCTAATGCGCTCAGCGCTTAGCGTCGGCATCTGCGCGCAGTTCTCCTTCTCCATATCGGCGTGCCACGAACCGATCCAGCGAAGCGCGTCGGCGCGGCTCCCCAGTTGGGCGAGCACGTCCTGCGGCAGGCGATCGAGCGTGCAGAGCTCCTTCGCGCGCATTCCAACGCGGCGGTCTCCTTCGAAAAAGTGAACCGCATAGACGTAGAACCGCTGCAGAAACGTGCCGATTGCAGTGACATAACCGGCATCGCCCTGGCTCACGAGCAGCTCCCCCATAGCCTTACCGTTGTATGTACCGTCGTTACGAATCACGGCACGTGCAATCACTCGCTCGCCAACGGCGAACCGTGGTGGAAAAGCAAGTTCGACTGCATCGTCGCTCTCGACGTCCCTCACGCCCAGCTCATTTAAATACCGGGATGCACGCTTCATGACACCTCCCGTGGCAATGAGTTACGTCGGCGTCCGATCGCACTCGCGTCGATGCGCGAGACGCTCAACTCGCCTGCGCCGCCGCGCGCGCGCGGCGGCGCCAAATGCATGATTGCCACTCTTGAATGCAAGGCCACACCTGTCTTGTGTTTCGACGAAGTCGACGGTAAAGCCGTCGAGCAACAGCCGAGTTTCTGCCGGCAAGAAAATCCGCAGTCCATTGATCTCCGTAGTCTCATCACCGGGCTGCGCATCGGCCGTGGCGCTCAGTCCGGCTTCGTATCTGGAGCAACCGCAAGTACTCACACAAATACGAACGCCCGCACCGGATGGCAGACCGGAAAAGCGCACGATACGGTGAAGGAACTCTTCGGCGGCGGGTGTCACTGCAAAATTTGGCAACATGATTTAAAAATCGTCGAATTGAACAATCGTCGGGTACACTGCGCAAGGCAAGCGGAACAGAGCGCTAGGCCGGCACGATGCACCCGTCCACAGGGCACGCCGCCACGCATTGCGGACTATCGAATTGCCCCTCGCACACGGTACATTTTCTCGGATCAATTGCGAAGACGCCGCCTTTCTCGATGATGGCGACGTTTGGGCATTGTGGCTCGCAAGCCGAGCAGCCAGTGCAGGCGGAGGAAATGATCTTTAGGGCCATACCATGCACTCCTTGTGATGATTTTCGGTGTAACCGAGCACGTCAGGACGACTGCGCTACCTGCCGCTCAAACAGGGGCGTCTTCTCCCACCTTAGTCAACCCGATCTGTGGGATTGTCGCGTCGCCGCGGTCCGCGTGGTCAATTTCGCCAGTCGTGAGACGGCCACAATAATCGGTGAGCCATGCAAGCGCGGCTTTTTCGATTGGTTCGTGGGCGTACATATCCACGGGTTCGATTCCCGCTTCTAATAGCGACTTCCGTGGGCACAAGCCAATCTTTGCAACCAGCACAGCATGGCAATCGTTGATCGCGTGTACGATCGGCCGCAAGTCATCCTCATCGCCATCGCCGCCGCGGCAATAGGCGCCCACGCGGCGGTGCGCGACAAAGAGGGCTCCAGCGGCGCTGACCTGGAAAATCTGGAACTCGGAAGCGTGGCCGAAATGTGCGTTGACGAGCCCATCTCCCTTCGTCGCAACGGCAATCCGCACCTCGACATCGCCTAGCACCTGGGTCGCTCCTGACAAGCTTCGTGTCTTATGTTTCATCTCGCGCTCTCCATCGCTTGCGGCGTCCACGCGGCGTTGACGTGTACTGCCAAGATCAAGCTTGTCCACGGCGTCCATGTGTTCGATGCTTGCAAGCGAAAACTCGTGATGGCGGTCTTCGCCCAGAAGGCCTACGGCATCTGCACGACATTGCCGGCAATGGCGCATTAGGGCCGCGCCGCCCATGCAGGCGTCCTGCACGGCCTTCAACTCGCGAGCGGTAGGCTCGCGCTGGCCACGGCCACCGAAATACGTGCCGTGCGTAGGATCCGAGATCAGCGGCATGATGTTGTGCAAAAACGCACCCCGCCGCTTTACTTCACGATTCACTTCGACCAGGTGCTCGTCATTGATGCCAGGGATGAGTACCGAGTTGATCTTCGTAAGTACGCCACGCGCGCTCAACATGTCGAGCCCTAGCATCTGCCGCTCGTGCAGAATTCGCGCGGCCTCTTCGCCCGTGACTCTGCTGTGATCCCAAAAGATCCATGGATAGATCTTTTCGCCGATGACAGGGTCGACCATGTTGATAGTGATCGTCACGTGATCAATGCCGTAATCGCAAATTTCGTCGACATAGTCAGGCAGAGAAAGGCCGTTCGTCGAAAGACATAGCTTAATTTTCGGCGCGAGTTCGCGAAGCATACGAAAGGTGTCGAACGTTTTGTTCGGATTGGCCAGTGCATCCCCCGGGCCCGCGATCCCGACGACAGTCAATTGCGGAATCCTCGAGGCGACGGTCATCACCTTTTTCACGGCCTGATCCGGCGCGAGCTTCTCTGATACCACACCAGGCCGCGACTCGTTCGAGCAATCATACTTTCGGTTGCAGTAGTTGCATTGGATATTGCAGGCGGGCGCCACTGCGACATGCATGCGCGCATAATGGCGATGCGCTTCCTCCGAATAACACGGGTGATCTCTGATCCTTTCCCACACCTCCGCATTGATGTTCTCTGGTGCGTCGGTCGAACAGCAACTTGACCCGGCTGGTGCGCCATTTGAATCGGGGCGGCCGTATCCGGCAAGTGGATCCGCGGCCGACACCGATGGCATGATGTGTGTGACTCTGGCGCCGTCGGCCAAGATCAGAGCGCCGGCATTCGCGCAGTCGTGCATGGTATCTCTCCGCAATGAACGGTGGGTGTGCCATTGCTCCCAGCGAAATCCATGCCATCGCGAAAACGCACGATGTGCGAGTGGACGATACTTGAAGCCGAGAGCATCGCCGTGTGCTCCGTCACCATGACACATGGGTAGTCCAGCCACGCTGGCGCTGTGTCTCAGTTCTTATTCATTTGAATTACTCGCGATCAAAGCAACCGCTTTCGCGTTCGCCGATAACCCGATCGGCCAGATTCAAGCGCGACACTGTTGGGAATGGCACATTCCCGACGCGACTTATCACACCAAGTACTCCGAATCCCGACATGATGCCTTTCAGGTTCAAACAGAACCATACTCCGGCCGGAACGTCCCATTGGCACGATGTTTGCGGCGCAATCGACACCTCTGGAGAGACTTGACATGCATCTTCCAATTATCAATGACACGACGCTCCGCGATGATGAGCAGACTGCAGGAGTCGCATTTCGCGCCGAGAAAAAATGCGCGATCGCGAGCGCCGTGTCTCAGGCCGGCGTGACGGAACTCGAAGTCGGGGTTCCCGCAATGGGCGACGAGGGAATGGCGTGCATAGCGGAAATTTCCGGCTTAAGTCTCGACTCTCGTATAGTCGTTTGGGGACGCCTCACCGAAGGCGACCTCGCGGCGGCATTGCGTTGCAATGCCGATATCGCTCACCTCTCCATCCCTGTTTCGGATATTCATCTGCGCCACAAGCTGCAGCAGTCCCGTACGTGCGTTCTGCGTCAAATTGACCGCATAGTCGACATAGCAATCGGAAGTCGCGCAACCATTTCTCTCGGCATGGAAGACGCCTCGCGCGCGGATCCTTCCTTTGTCATCGAAGTGGCTCAATGCGCACAGCAGCAAGGGGTTCAGCGCTTGCGTTTCGCAGACACGGTCGGCGTGCTGGATCCGTTTAAGACATACCAGGCGATTGCGGCGCTGCGCGTTGCCGTGGACCTCGAGATCGAAATCCACGCGCACGACGATCTCGGGCTTGCCACAGCCAACACGTTAACGGCCCTTGCGGCAGGCGCAACACATGCCAGCACCACCGTCAACGGTCTAGGCAAGCGAGCCGGCAACGCGGCGCTAGAGGAAGTCGTGATGGGAGCACGTCATCTTCTGCGACGAGATACCGGCGTCGACACTAACGCGCCGCCCGGTATTTCGTTGCTGGTCGAACATGCGTCGGGCCGAGCCGTCTCCTTTGGAAAAAGCATCATCGGTCGAGGCATTTTTACTCACGAAGCGCGAATTCACACAGACGGCCTTTCCAAACACGTCGCAACCTACGAAGGATTCGATCCTGCAGAGGTCTGCCGGCAACGGTCTACAGTGCTAGGCAACCATTCTGGGTCTCAAGGCGAACGTGACGCATATGACGCTTCGGGCCTGAAGGTATCGGAGCGGCTTGTGCCGCTACTGCCGCCGCACATCCGCGCCTTCGCCACGCGACATAAGAAGGCGCCTAGCGCAATCGATCTCCGCCGCTTTTTGAGTGAGGTACGGAGCACGCGAGTCAGAGCGTCCTGGAGGCCGCTCATAGCGAGAAACGGACTTAGGAGGAGCAAACCCATGGAAGGACTTATCCGAGACTTCGTCCGTTTTCATCTATGGAGGATTTCCGCGTCTCTTTTGCATTGCCCTCGACAAAAGGATAGTGAAGTTGAACCGCCTGCACATCATGAAACGTTTCTTTCGGTACATCGAACAACAGGACGACGCGCCGCCCTCCACGACGGCTGATCTATCACGGCTTGCTGCGGAAGGCCTGCGACGACTTCGTTGTATCCGCGCCCCCTAAACAACGAGTGTTTAAAGTCTTTAGAAGGCCGCCGACCGCCATGTCGTCTTCCTGAAAAGCCTGTGCGCGTCGCAGTCGGCACCCAGCGGCGTCTGATTAGGAGAATCTCAATGCATATTGTCGTTTGCATCAAGCAAGTACCGGATTCTGCCCAGATTCGGGTTCACCCTGTGACCAACACCATCATGCGGCAAGGCGTGCCGGCAATCGTCAATCCTTACGATCTCTTCTCGCTAGAAGAAGCGTTACGGCTAAAAGACCGCTTCGACGCATGGGTCACGATACTTTCTATGGGACCACCACAGGCCGAGGACGCACTGCGTAGATGCATCAGCTACGGTGCAGACGACGCCGTGCTCATCACCGACCGGTCGTTCGCCGGCGCCGACACGCTCGCCACTTCTTATGCGTTGGCCGCCGCGATCCGCCAGATCGCGAGTGAACGCTCAGTGGATATGATCTTTGCAGGCAAACAAACGATCGACGGTGATACAGCCCAAGTCGGCCCGGGCATCGCGACGCGCATGGACATCCAACTGCTTACCTACGTGTCGAGAATCCTCGAGATCGACCTCGGCAGACGCACGATCATGGCCGAACGCCGTGCTGAAGGGGGCGTTCAGGTACTCGAGACGGCGTTGCCGTGCCTTGTCACGATGCTTGAGAACACGAACGATCTGCGTTTCGCAACACTGCCCAGAGTAATCCATGCCGCTGGCTTCCCCGTGCGCAAGTGGAACCGCCAGCAGGCCGGGATCGATGACGCCAGCAAGATCGGGCTGAAGGGTTCACCTACCGTCGTACGTAAGGTGTTCGGCGCAACGCCGCGTGCAGAAGATACCGAGATGATCGAATTCGACGAGTCGAGTCTCCAGGACGCGGCGGCTCAACTTGTGCGTAAGATCTTTACTCGCCATCCGACGCTAGAGATGGACCTGCGGCTCACGGAGAGGAATGCATGAATTCGCTTGTTGCTTGGAAACAAAAACCGGCCGAGCCGATCGCACACGCTAACGGCTGCAACGTAGAACTCCGCGACCGTATGAAAGACTATCGGGGCGTGTGGGTCTTCATCGAGCACGATCGTGGCCGTGCGCACAGCGTATCGTGGGAACTGGTCGGTGAGGCTCGCAAGCTCGCCGATAAACTCGGCAGCGACGTCGCTGTCGCGGTACTCGGTGGTACTGAAGAGCCACTCGAGCAGTTTGCCGCTGAGGCGTTCACCTTGGGTGCGGACAAAGCGTATGTCATCCACGATCCGGTGTTGCGCGGTTATCGCAACGAACCGTTCACGAAAGGCCTGTCAGATCTGGCTAGCAAGTACTGCCCCGAGATACTGTTGCTCGGTGCGACTTCAATGGGCCGAGATCTCGCGGGCTCGGTCGCAACACGGCTTCTGACTGGCCTTACAGCCGACTGCACTGAGTTGAATATCGATCCCGCCTCGCGTGTACTAGCTGCGACGCGGCCGACCTTCGGCGGCTCTCTGCTTTGTACGATCATGACGCTCGAATCCCGCCCTCAGATGGCGACTGTGCGTCCACGAGTCATGCCCATGCCGCCGGCGCAGCAAGGCCGCAGTGGCGAGATCGTGCAGGAAACGCTCGGGATGATCGAGGCCAATATAGTAACCAAATTGCTTGACTTCATCCCTGACGAGACAAGTGATCAAATCAACCTTGCCTACGCGGACGTGATCGTGAGCGGCGGCAAGGGACTCAAGAATCGCGAGAACTTCATGCTGCTATTCGAGCTGGCGCAGGTGCTCGGTGGCGAAGTCGGCGCGAGCCGCCCATGCGTTCAGGCGGGTTGGGTCCGAGCCGAACGCCAGATCGGACAGACCGGCAAAACTGTCAGGCCCAAGCTTTATATCGCCGCGGGAATCTCTGGTGCGATCCAGCATCGGGTCGGAATGGAAAGCTCTGACGTCATCGTCGCGATCAACACCGACCCAAACGCACCGATTTTTGATTACGCACACTACGGCGTTGTGGGGGACGCAATGCGCGTACTACCGGAACTAACACAGGCCTTTAAGCAGCACCTGATACCGCAGCGGCTAGACTCGTAAGGAAAACAAACATGATAACCTCCCCCAAATTCGACGCCATTGTGGTCGGAGCTGGACCATCAGGCAACGCCGCAGCCTACGTTATGGCGAAAGGCGGCCTGAAAGTGCTTCAGATTGAACGCGGCGAGTATCCCGGAAGCAAAAACGTTCAGGGCGCGATCCTTTACGCCAATGCACTGGAACAGATCATTCCGGACTTCCGTGACGATGCCCCTCTCGAGCGCCACATCATCGAGCAACGCCTGTGGATGCTCGACGATACCTCGTTTGTGGGCACGCACGCGCGCAGCGAAGACTACAACAATCCCCCATATAACCGTTACACGATCATACGGGCACAGTTCGACAAGTGGTTTTCGTCGAAAGTACGTGAAGCAGGCGCTTTGCTGATCTGCGAGACCACCGTGAATCGCCTGATAATGGACGGAGACCAGGTTGTCGGCGTGCAATGCGACCGCCAACACGGTGAAGTTTATGCGGACATCGTGGTCCTCGCGGACGGCGTCAATTCGACATTGGCGCGTAAGGCAGGTTTTCACGGCGAAATCAAGGCGGGCAATGTCGCGCTGGCTGTGAAGGAGATTCTCTTTATGCCTGAGGAAACAATTTGCCAGCGGTTTAATGTTGCCGATAACGAAGGCGTCGTCATTGAGATGGTCGGCCGAATCACCGATGGCATGGCTGGAACCGGCTTCTTGTACACTAACAAGGAGTCGCTGACAATCGGCGTCGGCTGTATGCTGAGCGACTTCAAAAACAACTCGAACCGTACAAGCCCATATGTGTTACTTGAAAAAATGAAGCGTCATCCGTCCATCGCCCCGCTCATCGCCGGCGGTGAAATGAAGGAGTACTGTGCGCATCTGATCCCCGAGGGGGGCTTCAATGCAATCCCGGAAGTGTACGGGAACGGCTGGATGATCGTCGGCGATTCCGGTGGCTTCGTCAATTCCGTACATCGCGAAGGTTCTAATCTTGCCATGACGACAGGACGTCTCGCCGCGGAGACCGCGATAACCACAAAAGCCTCCGGAGGCCACAGCTATCGGGCTAGCGCCCTCTCCGGGTACAAGGCCGCGCTCGACAAGAGTTTCGTGATGAAGGACCTGTTCAAGTACCGAGACATGCCGAAGATCTTGCATCACAATCCGCAGTTTTTCACCACATATCCTGATCTAGTCGCTAAAGCGGCTCGGACAATGATTACGGTCGACGGCGTGGACAAGCAGACAAAGAAAGTGGATGTCATGGCGAGCTTCCGCAAAAGTCGCTCACTAACAGGCCTGGTGGGCGACGCATACAAACTCTGGAGGGCCTTCCGATGACCAGACTTACTGTGAACATCGACGAGAAGCTATTCCAAAACCGTTACCGCGTTGACGTTGGCCGGCCACACGTCCAAATAAGAAATCCCGAAACCTGCATTAATGAATGTAGCGATAAAAGCTGTACGTTCGTCTGCCCCGCTTCCTGTTATCGGAATGAGAACAACGGCGCCGTGACACTAATTACCGACGGTTGCCTTGAATGCGGCAGTTGTCGCATTCTATGCGGGGAACACCACAACCTTTCCTGGGAGTATCCGAGGGGTGGTCACGGAATCCAGTTCAAGTTCGGATAGACGAAAACGACCTCGTCATTTCGGCTTCCGCCTACCACAGGAAGGTGCAGAAGGCTTATCGCTTCGGAGCAAATCAATGAATATCCTTACTGGCATTGAGTCGGCAGATCTGTTTGGCGGCGCCGTGCCTCCTTCCGTATTGCGCTTAATCGAGGACACACGTGGCGGCCGCTGGGACGATGTGACCGCTGCATTGTGGACCGCCGTTCTTTCTCACCCGCGCTGCCTGCCACCCTACTATCTGCTATACAAGTTTCACGCGAACCGGGGCGAACTTGGCGAGGCGAAGGAAGTTGCAACCAAGGCTTTGACAGCTGCAGCCCGGGAAGCGTCAATTGACATTGACTGGTGTGCCGTACAGCCAGGCGACACAGATTTCACGATTCCTGGACCGGCACGCTTTTGGCTCTTCACGCTGAAGGCGCTGGCCTTTATCAGCGTTCGCCGCTGCGAACGCGCGGTTGCCCTGAGGCTCCTTGCGAAGCTGCGCCGGCTGGATCCGGCCGACTGCGTCGGCTTCAACGTGGTGGAAGCCCTTCTCGCGCAGTCCGGGCGTCGATAAGCCCTACCGGCAGGCCAGCCGTCGGCTCTGATGTGATGGACGACCCCCGCTACCCAGCGAGGGGTTTATGCCAAAGTGGAGAAGTCGTGACGTTCACGGCAAAGGAGCGTTCATCATGAATATAGCGACTGTTGGACTGGATCTGGCCAAGAGCGTGATGCAGGCTCACGCAGTGAATTCGCAAGGCGAAATCGTTGTACGCAAACAGCTAAGACGCGCGAATGTACTTCGGTATTTTGCTACGCTCGAACCGTGTGTAATCGGCATGGAAGCGTGCGCCTCGTCGCACTACTGGGGCCTTGAGCTCACCAAGCTCGGACACACCGTTCGACTGATCGCCCCGCAGTTCGTCCGGCCTTACGTAAAGAGCAACAAGACCGACGCGGCCGACGCCGAAGCAATCTGCGAGGCGATAACGCGACCAAACATGCGCTTTGTACCGCTCAAGACGCAGGCGCAACAGACAGTGCTGTCGCTGCATCGCGCACGCGCCGGCCTAGTCAAATCACGCACAGCACTTGCCAACCAAATACGCGGGCTTCTTGGCGAATTCGGCATCGTGGTGCCACAGGGTATCCAACTGCGTGGCCAACGGGCCATGGCCGCTCCTTCCACACGTGATGATGGACATTCTCAGCCGTTCCGGGCGTTAATCCAAATGCTCGTCGAGCACTTGCGCGAACTTGGCAGCAAGGTGGCTGAGCTCAAAGGTCGTATCCGCGCGATCCATCGCACGGATGCGCCCGGTCGGCTTCTCGAAACAATACCCGGGATCGGGCCACTTACCGCGTCGGCCCTCGCAGCCTCGATCGGCAACGCCGGATCTTTTCGCAGCGGCCGCGAACTTGCTGCATGGCTGGGTTTGGTGCCGCGTCAGCATTCTTAGGGCGGCACGCCGCGTCTGCTGGGCATCAGCCTCGATCCGTGCACGCGCGCAGGTCTTCGTCGATCCCCGCTCGATCGAACTGCTTGAGCGGATCCAGCTGGTCGCGCCCAGCGACGCAAATATCCTGATCATCGGCGAGACCGGCACGGGCAAGGAACTGATCGCGCGCCACGTCCACAGCCTGAGCGGGCGGCGCGACAAGCCGTTTGTCGCGGTCAACTGCGGCGCGTTTTCTGAAACGCTGGTCGAAAGCGAACTGTTCGGCCACGAGAAAGGCGCCTTCACGGGGGCGTTCAACGCCAAGCCGGGCTGGTTCGAGGCGGCCAACGGCGGCACGCTCTTCCTCGACGAGATCGGCGACCTGCCGCTGTCGATGCAGGTCAAGCTGCTGCGCGTGATGCAGGAGCGCGAGGTCGTGCGGCTTGGATCCCAGCACGGTATTCCGATCGACGTGCGCGTGGTGGCGGCGACGAATGTCCACCTGCAGCACGCGGTGGCGGCCGGGCATTTCCGCAGCGACCTCGGCAATCGCGCTCTGGCCGCGTGCGGAATCCAGTTCGGCGTCGACGTTCGCCTCGTGGCTGGACCTGCGGATCTTGCGCGAACGAAGGCGCATTGCCATGACTAAAGATGCGCCGGCGCGAACGCACCTCCTGCGAGATGTCGCGCAGCGCGGCGCGGCCCGTGCCCGCGAGCACGGCGAGCAGCACCAGCTGGTAGAACGCGGTCTGGTATTTGAAGCGCGTCGAAAAATCGATGATGTCGATCTCGTCCACCTCGGCGGCGACAAACGTGGTCGTGCCGCTGCCCGTCGTGCGCTGGCCAAAGCCATCCCAGTCGTCGTGATGTGTCACGCCGGGCTGCCTCGCGCGCACGGCCGCGATCACGTCTTCGCCCGTGTCGTCGCGGCGCGCAAACACGTCGATCCAGTCAGCGAAGATGCTGCCCGTGCTGTAGTACTTCTCTCCGTTCACCACCCAGCGTGCGCCATCACGTGACACGCGCGTGATCACGTCGCCGATCGCCACGCTGCCGACTTCGGTCCAGGCGTTTCCCACCAGTTCGCCGTCGACAAATC
>NZ_MCNV01000027.1 GCF_001718195.1 Paraburkholderia nodosa | reverse complement strand
CGCGAGTTCCGCGAACGGCGACTTGAAGTTGAACGTGTTCCAGCCCTTCGCGACGTCGGCCGGATTGACCGCGCCGATATAGGCGACCTGCAGCAGCACGTAGATCACGAGCGCGCAGAGAATCGAGCCGATCACTGCGAACGGCACGCTC
This sequence comes from Paraburkholderia nodosa, assembly GCF_001718195.1. GTDB lineage: Bacteria > Pseudomonadota > Gammaproteobacteria > Burkholderiales > Burkholderiaceae > Paraburkholderia > Paraburkholderia nodosa_A. Next base: position 97,407 of record NZ_MCNV01000027.1, on the reverse strand, counting down.
TTCGCCGGATTGCGCGCTTCACCCGCGAGGTTGATCGGGCTCTGGAAGCCGTTGAACGCGAACACGATGCCGCTCGTGGCAACCGCCGTGAACACCGCCGACCAGCCGTACGGGGCGAACGAGGTCGTCTGGCCGAAGTTTTCCTGGTGGAAGCTACCCGCCATCAGGCCGATGATCGTCAGACCCGGGATGATGAACTTGAAGATCGTGATCGCGCTGTTGGCACGCGCGAACAGTTTCACGCCCCAATAGTTGAGCATGAAGTAGATGATCACGAGAATCGCGGAGAGCCCGAGCCCTGAATGCGTCAACGACCCGTCGACGAAGAGCGCGTGCGCCCAGGCATAGGGCCAGGTGCTCATGTACTGGATCGAGGCTTCGGCTTCGATCGGGATCACCGAGACAATGGCGATCCAGTTCGCCCACGCGCTGATGAAGCCCACCAGTGCGCCGTGCGAGTAGCGGGCGTAGCGGACCATACCGCCCGACTCCGGGAACATCGCACCGAGTTCGGCATAGGTGAGCGCGATGGCCAGAATGACCACGGCGCCGATGATCCAGGCGCAAACCGCCGCCGGACCTGCAATTTTCGCCGCCTTCCACGCGCCGAACAGCCAGCCCGAACCGATGATCGACCCGAGGCCGGTGAACATCAGCGCGAACGGGCCGATGTTCCGTTGAATAGAACTTTTCACGTCTTCTCCTGTTTCGAGAGCAGCTCGACACCGCGTTTATCCCGTCTGTTGTGCGGGCGGGTTTGCTGCGGTTGTCGTACCTCCGCACAAAAGATTGCGCCTGTAGGCGCAACTTCTGCGCGGCGCGTAGTTTAACCGGTTGCACCATGGAAGGGCGTCGAAAACGACGGCCTAATACAAAAAAGTCATTTGCTTATCAAGCTTTGTAAGGGTTCGTTTCGACCCTGTGGCAAAAAAATACGAACTTTCCCGGGGACCTAGTTGACCTTCCTGCCATTTAGCCGTATAAAGTTCGGGCAGGATTTCAAGCGGCGAGTGTGAATTGGTCTTTCGTAGTTCGCCCATCAACGGTACTCCGGCTGGTCCCATACCCCTTCCTTGATTTTCGTGCACCTCTCGGGCTTCGGCCTTCATTCATTTTTAGGAAAGTAATATGGAAACCGGTACCGTCAAGTGGTTCAATGACGCTAAGGGCTTTGGCTTTATCACTCCGGACGGCGGCGGCGAAGACCTGTTCGCGCACTTCTCGGAAATCAAGGTTGACGGCTTCAAGACGCTGCAAGAGAACCAAAAGGTTCAATTCGAAGTGCGCACGGGCCCGAAGGGCAAGCAAGCTGCCAACATCAAGCCGGTCTAAGTACTGCGCTCATCGGTCTGCTACGGCTTTAGGATCTGAACGCAACTTCTGCGCAGTTCCTCGCTAGCAAGCTTACCGAAAAACCCCATGCTTCTTCCGGAAGGTGGGGTTTTTTCTTGCCTGGCGCTCTAGCGCGAGGTTTAGGCGCCTGGTGCGTTTAGCCGAAAAGGCGCTGCGCGTGAATGCCGAGACCCGTCGCCACGCTGGCGAGACGATCGCCGAACACGGCCTGTGACTGCGGAAACGCCTCGGCCAGCGCCTGCGTCAGGAACGCGAGGCCGGTCGAGCCGCCCGTGAAGTAAAGCGCACTCACCTGAGCCGGCGCGACCCCCGCTGCCTGCACCGTTTCGCGCGCGGCCTGCACGATACGCCGCGTCTCCTCGCGCCCCGCCTCGACGAGTTGCGTGTCGCCGAACGCCAGACGCAAGTCTGCCTCTACAGCCTCGAGGTCGATCATCGTCTCCCCGCCGGCCGAAACGCCGATCTTCGCCTCCTCCGCGCGCGCCGTGAGCGCGTGACCCAGACGTTCGTCGACCACCCGCATCAGCCGGTCGTGATGGCGCGTATCGGTGTACAGGTGGCGCATGAGCTTCAGCTCGGTCGCGCGCCTCGGTGTGTAGATCGTGTTGATGAGATGCCACGTCGCCAGATCGAAATAAATGCGGTTCGGCACCTCGCGGCCTTCGGGGTCGAGCGACTGGTAGCCCAGTTCGCGCAGGATGGTCGCGAGTTCGACGCGGCGGTCGAAGTCGGTGCCCGCCACGTGCACGCCGTGGTGCGCGAGTACGTCGTCCTTGCGTTCGAGCCGCGTCATGCGATCGGGCCCCACGCGCACGAGCGAGAAGTCCGACGTGCCGCCGCCAATGTCGGCGACGAGCACGAGCCCTTCCTCCGCGAGACGCGACTCGTAGTCGAACGCCGCCGCGATCGGCTCGTACTGGAACTCGATCTCGCGAAAGCCCACCCGGCGCGCCGCGGCTTCGAGCTGGTCCTGGGCGAGTTGATCGGCGCGCGGGTCTTCATCGACGAAGAACACCGGACGGCCGAGCACCGCGCGCGAGATCGGCGTGCCCGAGCAACGTTCGGCGCTGCGTTTCAGGTGCTCCAGAAAGATCGTGATGATCTCGGTATAGGGCATCGCGCTGCCGTCGCCGAGGTCGGTCGTGCTCTCGGCGAGCGGCGAGCCGAGGATGCTTTTCATCGAGCGCATCAGCCGGCCGTCGAAGCCGTCGATATAGGACGCGAGCGCCGCACGGCCGAATTCGCGCGTGTGTTCGTCGACGTTGAAGAACACCGCCGTGGGCAACGTGGTGTGTGCGCCTTCCACGGGCGCGAGGCGCATTGCGCCGTCGGCCGCTGCCGGGAGCGCCACCGCCGAATTGGAGGTTCCGAAGTCAATCGCGCAGAAGCTGGTCATGGCAAGAGCGCGCCGCAGCGAATGCGCGCGCAAGAGAGGAAAGGTCGGGGGGATCGGCTTTGTAGCACGAAAGCGCCGCGCGGGGCAACCGCGGGCCCACGATGCGACCCCGCAAGAAAAAACGCGCGGGCCATGCCGCGCGTTTTCGCTAAAGCTCGCAACCCCTCATAAGCGCGGGGTTTCTCCCGGCTCAGCCCTTGAACGGCTGCTTCCAGGCGTTCGCGTAGGCGATGTCGCCCATCGCCGAGCGCGTACGTTCCGCCTTTTCACGGTCGCGCAGGACAGGCTCCAGCTTCTCGGCTTCGCCGTAGTGGCCGATCGAGATGATCGAGAGCGGCTCCACGTCGTTGGGCAGCGCGAATTCCGTGCGGAACGCCTGGACGTCGAAACCGCTCATCTGGTGCGCCGCGAGACCCAGCGCATGCGCCTGGAGCACGAGCGACATGGCTGCGGCGCCCGCATCGTATTGCGCCGTGCGGTTGACTTCGCCCTTCGCGTTGAGCGTGTGTGCCGTCACCGCAATCAGCACCGACGCCGGCGCGTTCCACTGCTGGTTGAACGGCACGAGCGTCGCGAATGCGCGCTTGAACGCGACTTCGTCGGCGCTGCGGTCGAACACGATAAAGCGCCACGGCTGCAGGTTGTAGCCGGAGGGCGCCCAGCGCGCCGCCTCGATCACCGCGTGCAGCGCCTCGCGGCTCACCGGCTCGCTCGAATAGGCGCGCGGGCTCCAGCGGCCGGCGATGAGTTCGTGAATGGGCACGGCTGTCGGTGCGGGTTTGTGCTTCGTCATGCCTTGTGTGTCCTTGGGGTGACGGGCGGCTTGCCCGGGGGTCATTAGAATAACCGCAGCGCGTGAAATCCGCTCAAACGCAACAGGCGACGCTGATGCGTCGCCTGTCGGCGTGCGCCGAAGTGCGAACCGGCGCTGTAAAGTCGCTACGGCCGCGTCAGGCCGTTTGCACGCCCACGGCGCGCGGCCCGCGGTTGATGCGCAGCACGAGGAACGACGCCACGAGGCACAGGCCGCCCGAAATCATCGACGCCACCGTATAGGTGCCGAGGCTCGAGCGCAGCAGGCCTGCGCCGAACGCCGCGAATGCCGCGCCGAGCTGATGGCCCGCCACGACCCAGCCGAACACGATCGGCGCGCGCTCCTTGCCGAACACATCGGTGGCGAGCCGCACGGTCGGCGGCACCGTCGCGATCCAGTCGAGGCCGTAGAACACCGCGAAAATCGGCAGCCCGAAGAAGTCGATGCCGAACGCGTGCGGCAAATAGATCAGCGAAAGTCCGCGCAGCCCGTAGTACCAGAACAGCAGCAAGCGGCTATTGAAACGGTCCGAGAGCCAGCCCGAGAGCGTCGTGCCGAACAGGTCGAAAATACCCATCGTCGCGAGCAGCGATGCACCCTGCACTTCGGTCATGCCGTAGTCGCCGCACATGGCGATGAGGTGCGTGCCCACGTAGCCGTTCGTGCTGGCGCCGCAGATGAAGAAGCTGAAGAACAGCAGCCAGAAGTCGCGCGTGCGGCTCGCCGAGAAGAGCGCGTCGAACGCGATCTTCAGCGGATTCTGATGCGGCGCGGGCGGCGCGACGGGCGTGCTCTCGTCCTCGCCGAACGGGCGCAGATTCACGCTCGCGGGCCGCTCGGGCAGCAGGAACAGCACGAGCGGCAGCACCGCAGCGGCGGCCACCGCGACCACGAGCACCACCGACTGCCAGCCGTGCTTCTCCACGATCGCCGCGAGGAGCGGCAGGAACACGAGCTGGCCCGTGGCCGAACTCGCGGTGAGGATGCCCATGGCAAGCCCGCGGTGCGAGTGGAACCAGCGCGTCACGACGGTCGCCGAGAGCGAGAGCGCCGCGACGCCGGTGGCGCCGCCCACCATCACGCCCCAAATCAGGATCATCTGCCACGGATGCGTCATTAGCGCGGAAAGCGCCACGCCCGCTGCCATGGTGCCGAGCGCCGCGAGCAGCGTGGGACGCACGCCGAAGCGCTGCATGGCCGCCGCCGCAAACGGGCCCATGAGGCCGTAGAGCGCGATATTCACCGAGATGGCGAGCGAGATCGTCGCCCGGCTCCAGCCGAACTGATGCTCGAGCGGCACCATCATCACGCTGGGCGTCGCACGCGTGCCGGCCGCCGCCAGCAACACTAGAAACACCACCGCCACGACGAGCCATCCGTAGTGGAAACGTCCGCCTATTCGCCTCGCTGCCCAGTCCATTGGTGCTCCTGTCGCGGCGCGCCGGGTTCGACATGCCGATGTTTTCGTTGGCATGACCGCTCGCCGCGACGATTCGCCATCGCTTTGATTGTTACCGATCGGTCACAAGTGTGTTGCGATAGTAGTTACCGCTCGGTAACATGTCAAGCAATCACCCTGATCGCGAGAAGCCCTCATGAAACACGAAGGCCACGAGGAAACCGCTAGCACCGCTTCCCGCACGCCCCGCCCCCGCGCGCAGACGGCTGGTGCACGCGCGCACGAGCACCTGTTGCGCGCCGCCGATGAGCTGTTCTATCGCGAAGGCGTGCGCGCGGTCGGCATCGAGGCCGTAGTCGAGCGCGCCGGCGTCAACAAGATGAGCCTGTACCGGCAGTTTTCGTCGAAGGACGATCTTGTCGTCGCCTACCTGCAGCGCTGCGACGTGCGCTTTTTCGAGCGCTTCGACGAAAGTCTCGCGAAGCATCCGGGTGAACCGGCAAAGCAGTTGGTGCAGTATTTCGAGGACCTCGCGCGCCGCGCCTCGGTGCCGGATTATCGCGGCTGCCCGTTCGTCAATGTCGCGACCGAATTTCCCGACGCCACCCACCCCGCGCGGCGCAGCGTCGACAACAACAAGACGCGGCTCATGGCGCGGCTCACCGCGCTCGCACAGGAAGCCGGAGCCAAAGACCCGGTCGCGCTCGCCGAGGAACTCGCGCTGCTCGTCGAAGGCATCTATGCCGCAAGCCAGACTTACGGCCCCGGGTGCGGCGCGATTCTCGCTGCGCCGCGCATGGCAAAGCTGTTGATCGAGGCGGCATGTCCCGGGCGCTAGCCGCCCGTAAAATGTCACGATGAACGAAACCGCTGCTCTGTCCCCCGACCACGCCGCCATTCTCGAAGCGACCCGCCACTGGCTCACGCGCGCCGTGATCGGGCTGAACCTCTGCCCATTTGCGAAAAGCGTGCACGTGAAGAACCAGATTCGCTACGTGATCAGCGAGGCGACCGATCTGGAAGGTGTCCTCACCGATCTCGAACGCGAGTTGCAAACGCTGGCACAAGCCGATGCCACCGAGATCGACACGACGCTCCTGATCCTGCCCCACACGCTTGCCGACTTCGCCGATTTCAATGACGCGACCTGGTTTGCCGAGCGCCTCGTGCAGCAGCTGCGGCTGGAAGGTACGCTTCAGGTCGCGAGCTTTCACCCGCAATTCCAGTTCGAGGGCGCCGAGCCCGACGACATCGAGAACTACACGAACCGCGCGCCTTACCCCATCCTGCATCTGCTGCGGGAAGCGAGCATCGAACGCGCAGTCGAGGCATTCCCCGACGCCGCCGACATCTACGAACGCAACCAGGAAACGCTGCGCAAGCTCGGCTTCGAAGGTTGGCAAGAGTGGATGAGCAAGCGCGACTGACGCCGCGCTGCTCACGAGTTCAGCCTTCGGTTGCCGCCTCGCCCTCGTCGGCGAAAAAGCGCTCGCGCAGGTCCGCCAGCCCGAACGTCTCGAGAATCTCGTTGAGCCGCTCCGCCGGACGGCGCCTCGGCAAATCCTTGTACTGGGCGATGATGAGTTCGTTCTTCATCGAGTGCTCCCAGCCCACCAGTTCCGTCACGCTCACCTGATAGCCGTGCGCCTCGAGTTGCAGACAGCGCAGCACGTTGGTGATCTGGCTGCCGAATTCGCGCGTATGCAGCGGATGGCGCCAGATCTCCGTGAGTGCCTGGCCGAGCGACTTGCCCTTGTTGCGGCGCAGTACTCCCGCCACCTCGGCCTGGCAGCACGGCACGACCACGATGTAGCGCGCGTGCTTCTTGAGTGCGAAGCGCAGGGCGTCGTCGGTGGCGGTGTCGCAGGCATGCAGCGCCGTCACGATATCGACCGTTGGCGGCAGCTGCGGCGAGGTGATCGAATCGGCGACCGACAGGTTCAGGAACGACATCCCGCCAAAGCCCAGCCGTTTGGCCAGTTCCTGCGAGTGCTGCACGAGCTCGTCGCGCGTCTCGATGCCATAAATGTGTGACCTGTCGCGCTGATCCTTGAAGAACAGGTCGTAGAGAATAAAGCCCAGATAGGACTTGCCCGCCCCGTGATCGACGAGGGTCACGTCGCGGCCATCCTGCTTGAGGTCCTTGAGCAGCGGCTCGATGAACTGGAACAGGTGATAGACCTGCTTCAGCTTGCGGCGGCTGTCCTGGTTCATCTTGCCGTCGCGCGTCAGGATGTGGAGCTCCTTGAGGAGTTCGACAGACTGGTTCGGACGGACTTCGTAGGTCTTGCTGGACATCGGCGTGATCGGATGAAAGGCGTGGTATGTCGCGAAACGTGCGACAGGCGACAGAAGGGTTGCAGTAATTCTGTCATTTTACGAAAAAAGCGAGTCGAGGCTGCCGAACCCATAAGAGCGGCCAGTGTCGTAATAGCGTCCCGGCACGCTGACCCACGTGCGAACAGCAGGGAGGGGTTGAATAGAAGAGACACGAGGATTTTTTCGTCCCCGATGCCCAAAAAAAGGACCAAAACGCAGCGCGACCGGCCGGCAACGAATCGACAGGCGCGCATTGGGAGGTCGCACCGGGAGTGCCGGTTGCGATGAATCAGGCTGGCGCAGTCCTCGCTGCGCAAAGAGCGCGCGACGCTGTGCGGCCTTGCATGGGGCATGCAATGAATACGATACCTGACGGAAACGCAGAGCAAAAATTCCAGGAACTGCTTACGAAACTCGTCACGGTTCCCGACTGGACGGAAAAGCAGCAACTGGAGCTGGAAATGGCGCGCGACATCTCGGTGGAGATGTTGCGGGTCGCGGAAAGCATGCGCGACGGCCCTTCGGATCTCGAGACCTGCCTGATTCTGCTGAAGTACGCGAAGGTGCTCGATTTCGTGATGTCGGCACTGGCGTCGCGCCGCGATATCAAGCCACAAACGCTGCGCGTGATTTTCAAGCTGGCAGGCCTCAAGGTCGACGAGGCCTATCCGGGCTGAAGCCGATGTAAATCTGACGCACACCCGGCGTGGCAGCCAGGCCGCCGACGCCGATACTCGATACCCGCACGGGCCGTTAGCGGCCCGGCCTCTTCTTTTTTGCCAACGCTTTTTCCCTCCGGCTCACTCTGCGCGCACCTTGAGGCGCCACAGCGACGTCAGTTCGGCCGCGCGCGCACGATAGAGCGGATCGGTCGGATCCGACGCTTTCGGGTGCCGCGGGCGAATGTCCTCCCGGCCCACCACTTCGAGCCCCGCCTCCACGATCATCTCGATGAGCGATTCGCGCGTGCGCAACCCGAGATGCTCCGCGAAGTCGGACAAAATCAACCACCCCTCGCCACCCGTCTCGAGATGATCCTTGAGGCTGCCGAGAAAGCCGCGCAGCATGCGGCTCTCGGGATCGAACACGGCGTACTCGATGGGCGACGCGGGCCGCGCCGGCACCCATGGCGGATTGCAGACGATGAGCGGCGCGCGCCCCGGCGGGAACAGATCCGCCTCGACGACCTCGACCTGCGCGGCGTAGCCGAGGCGGTCAAGGTTCTCGTTCGCGCAAGCCAGCGCGCGGGCATCCTGATCAGTCGCGACCACGTTCTTCACGCCGCGCGAGGCGAGCACGGCGGCGAGCACGCCCGTGCCCGTGCCGATGTCGAAGGCCTTTTCGAGCGACGGCAGCGCCGTGCGCGCGACGAGATCGACGTATTCGCCGCGCACCGGCGAGAACACACCGTAGTACGGATGAATGCGCGCGCCGTTCAGCGCCGCGATCTCGACACCCTTCTTGCGCCATTCGTGGGCGCCGACCAGACCCAGAATTTCGCGCAGCGACGCCGCGGAAGCTTCGCCATCGGCCGCGCCCCACGCCTCTTCGCACGCGAGCCGGACGTCGGGTGCGCGGCGCAGGTTGATGCTGTAGTCGCCTTCGAGCGGAATCAGCACCATGCCGAGCGTGCGGGCACGCTGCGCCTGCACCTGGCGATGCAGATGAAACGCTTCGAGCGGTGAAGCCGGCGCCTTGGGCGGCGCAGCCTTGCGGGGTTTGCGCTCCCCGCGGCGCGCCATGGCCTGCAGCAGCTGACGTGCGTTCTGATAGTCGCCGCGCCACAGGAGGGCGGTGCCTTCGCAGGCAAGGCGGTACGCAGCGTCCGCAGTCGTGCGATCGTCGGCGATGACCACGCGTTTGGGCGCCGGCACGCCAGCCTCGGAGCGCCAGCGCACCGTGCGCGGGCCTTCGGTGTCGGGCCAGGTAAGAGTGGGATGTTCGGTCATAGTCGGATATTCGGTGCGGCGGGCCAGTTCGTCGATTCGTACCTGGCCCGCGGGTTGCCGCCGCGGGGCGCCATCATATAGCAGAGCGACGCGGCGCGTTCCGCCACGTCGCCTTCGCAACGATGATCGCTCAGACGGGCGGGCGCGTCGACCAGGCCAGACGACGTAGGACGAAACGCGCCCGCCCGGCAGTAAAATGGGCGCCGACCGCGCCCCGTCAGGCCAGGCCCACCCGCACGAGACCATGCCAGCAACCACCCAGCAGACACGCCGCGCGCGCAAACCGCGCACGCGCCGCGCCAGCGCCGGTGCTGGGCTCGACGAAGGCTTTTACGCCGAACTGCTGCATATCGTCGGGTTGCGGGAGAGCGTTTCCGGCATGAGGCGCACCGTCGCGCGACCCGCGCCGCACGAGCGTTTGCCCGGCGCGCTGATCGAACTCGCGCTGTCGCGCCTCGCCGCCTGCGACGGAGAGAGCCCAGGCGAGGGGCCGAAGACCGACCATTTCGAACTCGCGCTCCGGCTTTGCATCGCCTGGATCAGCCGCCTCGTATTTCTCAAGGTGCTCGAAACGCGTCTGCTGACGCTCCACGGCGACGATGCGGCCTACGCGTTCCTGAACGCCCAACGCATCCGCTCGTTCAGCGATCTCGACGCGCTGTGCGACACCGTCCTCGGCGCCGGTGACGACACGCCGCCAGCCCGCTTCGCTCACCTTCCCCGCTTCGACGGTTCGCGGTTCGCGCCGCAAGACCTGGACCGTAGCCTGCTCGGCATGAGCATGCTCGACGATCGCGCCACGCTGCCGCCGTACGAGGCGACCGTGCTCCCCGATGCGAGCGGCGAGCGGCACACGCTTGCCTATCTGCTCGATTTTCTCGCCACCTTCGACTTCTCCGCCGGTCTGGTGGCGCGAGAGCCAACCGTGGCGAACAGGCGTTGCCTCGATGCCTCTTCGCTCGGGCTCGTCTTCGAAAAGCTCAACGGATACCGCGACGGCGCCTGGTACACGCCCGGCAGCGTCGCGATGCAACTCGCCCGTCCCGCCATCACGCAGGCGGCGCTCAATCGGCTGAATCGCGCCAAAGGCTGGCACTGCACGAACATCGATCAGCTATCCGAACTGATCGGCGCATCGATCGGAAGCCGCGACGAGGCGCGCGCGATTCTGGACTCGCTGCGCATCTGCGATCCCGCAGTGGGCTCGGGGCATCTGCTCGTTTCAGCGCTCAACGAGTTGCTGGCGCTGAAAGTGCGCCTCGGCTTGCTGAACGCGCAGGACCGCGAAGCACTCAGCGCTTGCCGCATCGACGTCACCGCGGACCGGCTTTGCGTGACGCATGCGAACGGCGAACCGCTCACCCGCGAGCGCGATGGCACGACCATCCGCAAGATCGAAGCCGCGCTCTTCAGTGTCAAGCGGGACATCGTCGAGCACTCGCTTTTCGGTGTGGATATCAACCCGGATTCGGTCGGCATGGCGCGCCTGCGGCTGTGGATCGAACTGCTCGAACACGCCGATTTCACCGCTTCTCTGCCGAACCTCGAGACCAACCTCAAAGCAGGCAATGCGACGCTCAGCCGTTTCGACTTCGATACGCCGCTGCGCGGCTACGCTGAGCCAGTGGCGAACTATCGTGCCAGCGCGGCTAGACTGCGGGCGACGGCTACAGCCGCGGCGAGGCACGCCGAAATCGCCCGATGCGCGCAATTGCGCGAAGCGTTGCGCAACGCCCTCGCGAACCACCAGGCCGACACGCCCCCCGAAAACGCCGCGGCGTTCGAATGGCGCATCGAATTCGCCGACCTCCTCACCGACGAAGGCGACTTCGAGCGCTTCGACGCCGTCATAGCGAATCCGCCCTATATCGACTCCGAGCGCATGATCAACCAGGGCCAGCGCGCGTTGCGCGAGCGGCTGGCGCAGCGCTGGCCGAGCGCGCGGGGCAACTGGGACCTCTACATCGTGTTCATCGAGCTCGGCCTCGCGCTCCTGAGGCCAGGCGGCGCGATGGCGTATCTCACGCCCGACAAGTGGCTCTCGAAGCCCTTCGGCAATGCGTTGCGCGCACGGCATCTGGACAAGATCGAACGCATCGTCAGGCTCGGCCGCGACGTATTCGAGCAGGCGCGTGTGGATTCGATCATCACGCTCTTTCGCGAGTCGGGCACGCCTGCCATCGCGACCGCGCGCATCGACCGCGAGACGCTCACCGAGCTTGCGCAAACCGACAAACGCTCGCTCGAGGCGCCATGGCCGCTCGACGCATTGCTCTCGCCGCACGCCGCGTTCGTGCAGCGGTTCGCCGGTGCGCACCCCACACTCGGTTCGCTGCTGCCCTGCGAGAACGCCTGTGCGACGTCGGACGCCTACCGGCTCGCGCCCCTCGTCGAAGCGGCCGACGGCCGATTCCAGCCGGACCAACACTACCGCGTGGTGAACACCGGCACGCTCGGGCGCTACGTCTCGCGCTGGGGCAGCAAGCCGATGACCTATCTCGGGCGACGCTACGAGGCACCCGTGGTCGAGCGCGAGCGCTTCGCGTCGACGTTCGGGAACGGCTACGGCGCGAAAGCCAACGCGAAAAAGGTGATCGTGAAAGGCCTCACACGGCTCGATGCGACGCTCGATCTCGCAGGCGACACGATCCCAGGCAAGACCACACTGATCCTGCGCTCGGACGACGAGGACCTGCTGAAGTTCGCGGCGGCGTTGCTCAACTGCCCGCTCTCGGTGTTCCTGATCCGCGCGAAGTACGGCGCGTCGAGCTACAACGGCGGCGTGGCGTTCACGACATCGATGATCGACGCCTTGCCCGTGCCGGGCGGCGCTTCGGTGCGCAGCGAAGTCGCCGACTGCGTGACCCGCTTGCTGCGCGCCGGGCAGTCCGCATGCGACGCCGCTGAAGCGGACGGCATCGCGCGCGAGATCGATCGACGCCTCTATGCGGCATTCGGCCTGTCGCCACAGGAGATCGACCTCGTGGAAGGCCGCGCCGACTCGATGGCGCGCGAAGCAAGCTGACCGCGCAACGCCGAGACGGCGTCCCGGCGAGTCGGCTAGTCTTGCTCATCCTCGCGCAGGGCAGACATCATGGAACGGCTTCGCTTCTTCAGTGCTTCCGACGAGAGCAGCGTGCTGACGCTATCGATCGCCACGACGTTGGTGATCGCCCTCATCGGCATTCTGTTCGGCCTGATCTCCGGCTCGTTTTCGATTGTGTTCGACGGAGTCTATTCGCTCGTCGACGCGAGCATGAGCGCGCTCGCACTCGCCGTCGTGCGACTGATCACCTCGTACGCGGTCAACGTCGACCTGCCGCGCAAATGGCGCGAGCGATTCACCATGGGCTTCTGGCATCTCGAACCCATGGTGCTCGGGCTCAACAGCACGCTGCTCGTGGGCGTGGCCGTCTACGCGCTGATCAACGGCATCACCAACCTGCTCTCCGGCGGCCACGAACTGCACTTCGGTCCCGCACTCGTCTACGCCGTCCTCACCGTGAGTGCCTGCGCGGCGATGGCGGTATTCGAATCGCGCGCGAACCGCCGGATCCACTCGGATTTCGTGCGCCTCGATATCAAGTCATGGATCATGTCCGCGGGCATTACAGCGGCGCTGCTGGTCGCCTTCAGCGTCGGCTATGCAATTCAGGGAACGACATGGGAGCGCTTCACCCCCTATGTCGACCCGGCGGCGCTCGTGGTGGTGTGCGTGGTGATCATCCCGATTCCGCTCGCGGAGATCCGCCAGGCGCTGCTGGATGTGCTGCTCGTGGCGCCCCCGGATCTCAAGCAGCATGTCGATGCCGTCGCGAAACGCTTCGTCGAGCGCTACGCCTTCGAGTATTACCGGGCTTATGTCGCGAAAGTGGGCCGCTCCCGCGAGATCGAGCTGTATTTCGTCGTGCCGCCCGACATGCCGGCGAAGCGCATCGCCGAATGGGACGCGATCCGAGACGAAATCGGCCGGGCCATCGGCGGCGACGAGTCGCACCGCTGGCTCACGATCATGTTCACGAGCGATCCGCAATGGGCGGAGTGAGGAATCTGGTGCGGGCGGGTGCAGAAAGCACAAAGGGTCACGTGAATTTCACGTAACCCTTTGTCTTGACGCATTGCTTCGAATATGGTGCCGGCTGCAGGACTCGAACCCGCCACCTGATGATTACAAATCAACTGCTCTACCAGATGAGCTAAGCCGGCGTAGCCCGCTATTCTACTTCATTTAACGATCTTGAGGTGGCCCTTGCCGCCCTTGTTGCCGCCATCGTCATCTTTGTCGGCGGCGCGCGTCGCGACCGGCGCGAGCGGCGCGGCGGGTTCCTCGGCAGGTTCGTCGCGCACTGCAGGCGCCTCATGTGCTTCGGCTTCTTCGTGGTCCTCGGAGGACAGCACGTCGTCGGCGTCGCCGGGCGGCGACTCGACCGGGAACGCCATGCCCTGACCGTTCTCGCGGGCGTAGATCGCGAGCACGTTCGACACCGGCACCTCGATCTTGTGCGACTTGCCCGAGAAGCGCGCGTGGAACTCGATCATCTCGTTGCCCATCTGCAACTGGCTCGTCGCCTCGAAGCTGATGTTCAGCACGATCTCGCCGTCACGCACGAACTGGCGCGGCACGCGTGTGCGGTTATCGACCCGCACCGCGATGTGCGGCGTGAAGCCGTTGTCCGTGCACCACTCGTACAGCGCGCGCAGCAAATACGGCTTGGTGGAAATCTCTTGCATCAACAATCCTTTCACGAGGCGGCGTCCACACCCACGCTGTGTACGCCGCCTCTGTTACCTGCAACTGCCAGGATACTGCTTAACGGCGCATGACCTTTTCAGACGGCGTCAGCGCTTCGATATACGCCGGACGGCTGAAAATGCGCTCGGCATACTTCATGAGCGGCGCGGCATTCTTCGACAGCTCGATGCCGTAGTGGTCGAGGCGCCACAGCAGCGGCGCGATGGCGACGTCGAGCATCGAGAACTCTTCGCCCAGCATGTACTTGTTCTTCAGGAAGATCGGCGCGAGCTGCGTGAGGCGGTCGCGGATCGCGAGGCGCGCCTTCTCGTGGTTCTTCTCGGCGGCCTTGCCCTTCTCGTTTTCGAGCGTGCTCACGTGCACGAACAGCTCCTTCTCGAAGTTGAGCAGGAACAAACGCGCGCGGGCGCGCTGGACCGGGTCGGCCGGCATCAGCTGCGGATGCGGGAAGCGCTCGTCGATATACTCGTTGATGATGTTCGACTCGTACAGAATCAGGTCGCGCTCGACCAGAATCGGCACCTGACCGTACGGATTCATCACGGCGATGTCTTCCGGTTTGTTGAACAGGTCGACGTCGCGGATTTCGAAGTCCATGCCCTTTTCGAACAACACCAGCCGGCAACGCTGGGAGAACGGGCAGGTAGTGCCGGAGTACAGAACCATCATGATTTACATTTCCTCAATAAACCCAAAAGGCCAGCGGGCGAAAAAACCGTCTGACGGTCCCTGAACCGTCAGACGGCATCTCGTCGCACCGGCCCCACGTCGGTCAGGACGTGCCTATTTGATATCTTTCCAGTACGCGGCGTTCAATCGCCACGCGAAAAAGCTCAAGACGCCGAGGAACAAGAGCACCCACACGCCAAGCTGCCTGCGGGTTTTCTGCTCGGGTTCGGCCATCCAGCCGAGGTAGGCCACCAGGTCGGCCACGTCGGCATCATAATCCACCGGCGAGAGCGTTCCCGGCGTGACCTGCTGGAACCCGGCAAAGCGACGGACTTTTTCCCCGGTTTCCTCGTCCGTCGTGTCCTCGAACTTCGCCGTGCGGATGCCCTGCAACTGCCACAGCACGTGCGGCATGCTCACGTTTTCGAACACCAGATTGTTCCAGCCAGTCGGCCGCGTGTCGTCGCGGTAGAAGCTGCGCAGGTACGTGTACAGCCAGTCTCGCCCTTTCGCCCGCGCTTCCACGGAGAGGTCCGGCGGCGCTACGCCGAACCACGCCTTCGCGTCGTCCGGGCGCATCGCGATGGACATCGTGTTGCCGACCTTGTCGGTCGTAAACAACAGATTATCTTCGATTTGCTTCTGCGGAATGCCGAGAACCTGCAACCGGCTATAGCGCATCAAGTTCGCACTATGGCAATTCAGACAATAGTTTACAAACAATTTGGCGCCGTGTTGCAGCGAAGCAAGATTTTCGCCGTTATCGGGAGCGCGGTCGAGCGGAATGTTTTCCTGCGCCGCGACAGATCCGACCCCAAAGACGCATGAGAACGCCAGCGCGGCCAAGCCGGCCCGGACGCCGGCAGCCCGTATGCTCACCTTCGCGAGCGTCGAAAAAAGAGAACGTTTCGTCATATCTTCCTCGCTCGTCAGTTAATGGGGCTTGAACCGCACGCGCTCGGGCGGCTGCTTGAAAGTGCCAAGCGGCGTCCAGAACGGCATGCCGAGGAAGAAAGCGAAGTAGACGAGCGCGCAGATCTGGGCGATCAGCGTGGCCGCCGGCGATGGCGGCTTCGTGCCGAGGAACGCGAGCGTCAGGAACGCCAGCACGAAGATGCCGAGAAATACCTTGTGGAAGAACGGCCGGTAACGGATCGACTTCACCGGCGAGCGGTCGAGCCACGGCAGGAAGAAGAGCGAGATCACCGCCGTGCCCATCACCACCACGCCCCAGAACTTCGACTCGGTGAAGTACATGGCGAGGATCACGAGCACCGCCAGCACCGGCAGCCCGGCGCGCCATTTGCCGCGGGCGCGCACGAGCGCGAGCAGCCCGAGCAGCGCGATCACGACCATCAGCACGATCTTGAATGGGTCGGTCGTGGCGCGCAGCATCGCGTAGAACGCCGTGAAGTACCAGACCGGCGCGATTTCGGGCGGCGTTTGCAGCGGGTTGGCCGGCACGAAGTTGTTGGACTCGAGGAAGTAGCCGCCCATCTCCGGCGCGAAGAACACGATCGCCGCGAAAATCATCAGGAAGATGCACGCGCCCATGAAGTCGTGCACCGAGTAGTACGGATGGAACGGGATGCCGTCGAGCGGCACGCCGTTCGCGTCCTTCTTCGCCTTGATCTCGATGCCGTCGGGGTTGTTCGAGCCCACTTCGTGCAACGCGATGATGTGACAGATCACGAGCCCGACCAGCACCAGTGGAATGGCGATCACGTGGAACGCGAAGAAGCGGTTGAGCGTGACGTCCGACACCACGTAGTCGCCGCGAATCCACAGCGAGAGGTCGGGGCCGATGAAGGGAATCGCCGAGAACAGGTTCACGATCACCTGCGCGCCCCAGAACGACATCTGGCCCCAGGGCAGCAGGTAGCCGAAGAACGCCTCGGCCATCAGGCACAGGAAGATCGCGCAGCCGAAGATCCACACGAGTTCGCGCGGCTTGCGGTACGAGCCGTACAGCAGCCCGCGGAACATGTGCAGGTACACG
This sequence comes from Paraburkholderia nodosa, assembly GCF_001718195.1. Lineage (GTDB taxonomy): Bacteria > Pseudomonadota > Gammaproteobacteria > Burkholderiales > Burkholderiaceae > Paraburkholderia > Paraburkholderia nodosa_A. Next base: position 80,756 of record NZ_MCNV01000027.1, on the reverse strand, counting down.
ACCACGAAGAACATCGAAGCGCCCGTGGAGTGCATGTAGCGGATGAGCCAGCCCCACGGCACCTCGCGCATGATGTACTCGACCGATGCGAACGCGAGCGTCGCATCGGGCTTGTAATTCATGGTGAGGAAAATACCGGTGATGATCTGGTTCACCAGCACGAGCAGCGCGAGCGAGCCGAAGAAGTACCAGAAGTTGAAGTTCTTGGGCGCGTAGTACTCAGAAGCGTGAGCGCGCCAGCTCGCCGTCATCGGAAAACGCTTATCGATCCAGCCCTGCAGGCCGGAAGATGCGCCGATCGTTTCCACCACGTCCTTTTCGGTTCCCGTCGCCATCACGCTTCTCCTTTTTCGTCCTTGCCGATCACGATCTGCGTCGGGGACGCGAACATGTAGCGGGGAATGTCGAGGTTTTGCGGCGCCGGCTTGTTCTTGAACACGCGACCGGAGAGATCGTAGGTGGAGCCGTGGCACGGGCACAGGAAGCCGCCCGGCCAGCTGTCGGGCAGGTTCGGCTGCGGGCCTTCCTGGAAGCGCGCCGTCGGCGTGCAGCCCAGATGGGTGCAGACGGCCACCGCCACGAGAATGTTCTGATGCTCGGCGCGCGAACGGAATTCGTTCATGCAGTACTCCGGCATCGGCATCGAGAACGGGTGCTCGGAGTTCGGGTCGGCCAGATCGGGATCGGCCTTCTTCACGTCGGCCATCATGCGATCCGTGCGATTCAGGATCCACACGGGCTTGCCGCGCCAGGCGACGGTCATCATCGAGCCGGGCTGCAGATTCGTGATATCGGCTTCGACGGGCGCGCCGGCGGCGCGGGCTTTTTCGGATGGTGCAAAGGAACCTACGAAAGGTACGACAGTGGCCACGCCTCCAATGCCACCTGCTACGGACGTCGCAATCAGCCAGGTTCGGCGGCTGCCATCGACGCGGTCATTCTCGTTGTCTCGCATCACATCGCCCCACTTCTGAGTTGGATTTTTCCGTCACGCCAGCTTACCCGCGGTGCTGCCGAACGCTAGTTTGCTCGAATGGAGTTGGCATTTACAAGGGGCGCTCTCGAAAAAGCCTCGGAAGTCCTTGATATCTCGGGGTTTTCCCGCAGAAAAGAGGGCCACTTTCTTTTCAGTTTGTAAATGCCTCATGAATAAAACGATGCTGCGCCACGACAATTTGCGCCGAATACGCAATCAAACGGGATTGTCGATATCGATGAAAAGATGCTCGATGTTGAAGGCTTCCGAGAGGTGCGCGCCCACCGCCTGCACGCCGAAGCGCTCGGTCGCGTGGTGGCCTGCGGCGAGGAACGCCACACCGCTTTCCGCGGAGGTGTGCGTGGTCGGCTCGGAGATCTCGCCGGTGAGGAAGACGTCGGCGCCAGCGTCGATCGCCGCGTCGAAGAGACTTTGCGCCGCGCCCGTGCACCAGGCCACGCGGCGCAGTTGCCAGTCGGGGTCGCCGAGCACGAGCGGCGTGCGGCCGAGCGTCTGCTCGACCTCGGCGGTAAAGTGCGCGAGCGTGATCGGCATGGGCAGCGTGGCCATCCAGCCAAGATCCTGGTCGCCGAAGCGTTGTTCGCCGATCCAGCCGAACCGGGCGCCCAACTGCGCGTTGTTGCCGAGTTCGGGATGGCTGTCGAGCGGCAGATGGTAGGCGAACAGGTTGATGTCGTTCGCGAGCAGCGTCTTCAGGCGACGGTACTTGCGGCCCGTAATTTGCGGGGCTTCGTTCTTCCAGAAGTAACCGTGATGCACGAGCACCGCGTCGGCGCCCCACTCGAGCGCGGCTTCGAGAAACGCGAGCGAGGCGGTCACGCCCGTGGCGATCTTCTCCACGCGCCGCCGCCCTTCGACCTGCAGGCCATTGGGGCAGTAGTCCTTGAACCGCGCGGATTCCAGAAGATTGTTCAGATACAATTCCAGTTCGATCCGATCCATATAATCCTCTAATCTTCAGATGCTTAGACGCTTTTGGCTGTTCTTCGCCCAGGCGGTGACGGTCCTGCTGGCGTTGATGTTCATCATCGCCACGCTCAAACCGCAGTGGCTGCAGCACCAGGGGCAGTTCGGCAAGCAGCTTGCCGAACCGATCGTCGCACTGCGGGAAGTGGCGCCAGGCATCGGTGGAGGCGCCGCCCAGGGCTCCTATGCGGACGCCGCCCAGAAGGCCATGCCCGCGGTTGTCAACGTGTTCTCGAGCAAGGATGGGTCGCTGCCGCCCGACCCTCGCCAGAACGATCCGCTATTTCGCTATTTCTTCGGCGATCGCAACAAAAACCAGAAGCAGCAGGAGCAGCCTGCCGCCAACCTCGGTTCGGGCGTCATTGTCAGTCCGGACGGTTACATTCTAACGAACCAGCACGTAATCGACGGCGCGGACCAGATCGAAATCGCGCTTTCCGACGGCCGCACCACCAACGCCAAGGTGATCGGCATCGACCCGGAAACGGATCTCGCGGTGCTCAAGATCAATCTGCCGAACCTGCCCACCATCACGCTCGGCCGCATGGATCAGACGCGCGTGGGCGACGTCGTGCTCGCCATCGGCAATCCGTTCGGCGTGGGCCAGACGGTCACGATGGGCATCATCAGCGCGCTGGGCCGCAATCATCTCGGCATCAACACGTTCGAGAATTTCATTCAGACCGATGCGCCGATCAATCCGGGCAACTCGGGCGGCGCGCTCGTCGACGTGAACGGCAACCTGCTCGGCATCAACACCGCCATCTACTCGCGCTCGGGCGGCTCGCTCGGCATCGGCTTCGCGATTCCCGTTTCCACGGCGCGCAGCGTACTGGAGAGCATCATCACCTCGGGCTCGGTCACGCGCGGCTGGATCGGCGTGGAGCCACAGGACGTGACGCCGGAGATCGCCGACTCGTTCGGGCTGAAGGAGAAGTCGGGCGCGATCGTCGCGGGCGTGCTGCAGGGCGGCCCCGCCGACAAGGCCGGCATCAAGCCGGGCGACGTCCTGACCTCGGTGAACGGTGAGGCCATCACCGACACCACGCGCCTTTTGAACGTCATCGCGCAAATCAAACCGGGCAGCGACGCGAAGGTCCACCTCGTGCGCAAGAACAAGGACATGGATCTCGACGTACTGATCGGCAAGCGCCCGCCGCCGCCGAAGCAGCCGGCTCAGGAAGACGGCGAAGGCGACGACGGCGGTTGATATCCCACCGCAGGCGGGGCATCGCGCCCGGCCCGCGTCCGGACTCGCAACCGGAAAACGAAAAGGCCGCGAACGTGGGTTCGCGGCCTTTTGCTTTCCTGCGGCTTTCCTCCGCCAGGCCCGCGGGGCTAGCCCGCCGCCTGACTCTCGTCCGCGGGCTTCTTCTCGCCCGTGCCGATGAAGATGCGCGCCGCGATGATGCCCGCCTCGTAGAGGAGGATGAGCGGCAGCGCGAGGATGAGCTGCGAGAACACGTCCGGCGGCGTCACCACGGCTGCGACGATGAACGCGCCGACGATCACGTAGGGCCGGATCTGCTTGAGCTTCTTCACGGTGACCACGCCCATGCGCACGAGCAGCACGACGATGATCGGCACCTCGAAGGTCACGCCGAACGCAATGAACATGGTGAGCACGAAGCTCAGGTAATTGTCGATGTCGGTCGTCATCTCCGCGCCGAGCGGCGCGTTGTAGTGCGCCATCACGCGGAAGATGGTCGGGAACACCACGAAATATGCGAACGCCATGCCGCACAGGAAGAGCGTGTAGCTGCTTGCCACGAGCGGCGCGACGAGCTTCTTTTCGTGCTGGTAGAGGCCTGGGGCGACGAACGCCCAGATCTGGTAGAGCACGACCGGCAGCGCGATCACGAACGCCACGAGCATCGTGACCTTCATGGGCACGAAGAACGAGCCGGTCACGTCGGTGACGATCATCTTGCCGTCACGCGGCAGGTTCTGCATGAGCGGACGCGCGAGCAGCCGGAATATGTCGGGCGCCCAGTAGACGAGCCCGACGAACACGACGATCACGGCAACGCCTGCGCGAATGATGCGGTCGCGCAGTTCGACGAGATGGGAAATGAAGGTCTCTTCGGAGCCTTCTTCCAGTTTTTGCTGGGGGTCGCTCACACCGGCCCTCTGTTGGAAATGGTCGTGCGCAAAGGCGGATCCGCGTCAGAAGAACCGCGTGGGCCGGCGCAGGCTCGCCGGCGTGTGCTGCGCCACGCGTGCAGCACCCGATTGCACCCGCGTGCGGCGCAGCGTGGCGCGTTTGTACCAGACCGGCGCGGCGCTCTGCTTCATGCGCCAGTTCTTGCGTTTCGCGCCGCTTGCGCCCGCGTTGCCGGAGCGCCATCCCGATTGCGTGGCGACGGCATCCGCGGCATTGGCGGCAGCGCCTTCCAGGCTGGCAGGATCCGCGCCGCCTGCGATGCTCGGCGACACCGAGGTGCCCGCGTTCCACGCGTCGTTCAACTCGGTTTCATGCTTGCGCAGATTGTCCTGAACGTTCTTCTCGACGTTCTGCGCCGCCGTTTCGAACTCGGTCTTCATGCGGCGCAACTCGTCGAGTTCGATCTCGCGCGTGACTTCCGCCTTGACGTCGTTGATATAGCGCTGCGCGCGACCGAACAGCGCGCCGGCCGTGCGTGCGACCCGCGGCAGCCGCTCCGGCCCGAGAACGACCAGCGCGACGACGCCGATCAGCGCCATCTTGGTTAAACCGAGATCGAGCATGAATGGAGTTTTCCGTCAGCCTTGGCTGCCTTAATGGAAACGAACGGGAAACATGCGGAAAAACTTGTGGCGGCGAAAAAGGCGGCCGCCACGCGTTTTAGCGGAAGTCGTTCGAGCGCTGCGTCTTGTCCTTGGCTTCGACGTCGACTGCACCGCCGTCGGCCGGGAGTTCGCGCTTTTGCGTGTCGGCGCCGGCGCCTTCGTTCTCGCGCATGCCTTCCTTGAAACCCTTCACCGCACCGCCCAGATCGCTACCGATATTGCGCAGCTTCTTGGTGCCGAAGACGAGCGCAACGATCAACAAGACGATCAGCCAGTGCCAGATGCTCAACGAACCCATGATTGACTCTCTCCTTAACCCCGCCGCCGCGCGAGGTGCGCGACGCGATAAATTGTGCCTGTTCGATGTTGCATGGTCGTGGCGTGCGACCCTTTAGCGCGACGCTTTAGTGAGAACCACGCCATCCGTCATTTATACCGACTTTCCCCGCCGCCGGCACTCAGCCCATGCGGTGCCACGGACGCGGCCCAGCCAGCAAATGCGCGTGCAGATGGTAGACCTCCTGCCCGCCGCCCGGCCCCGTATTCACCACCGTGCGAAACCCGGTTTCGCCACCCGTGTACGAGACGCCCAGCTCTTTGGCCAGCCGTGCGACCAATACAAACATTCTACCAAGCAGCGGTGCGTCGTTTTCACCGCAATCGGCAAGGGTGGAAATATGCTGGCGCGGAATCACGAGGACGTGAGTTTCGGCTGCGGGCCGGATGTCGCGGAAGGCGACGAACTCTTCGTCCTCGTACACGCGCGTGCTGGGAATGTGGCCGTCGGCGATCTTGCAGAAGAGACAGGTGCTGCGGTCGTGACTCATGGCGCTCCTGGTGAGCAAAACCGCACGCGCGCCCGAAAGCCCTCAGAACCAGGCGCGCGGGTTGTGCAGCGGCTTGTTGTCGTACAAGTAAAGCCAGCCTTTGATGATACGGTACAACGTCCAGATTGCGACAGCCCACAAAATTGGAATGCCGACCAGCACGAAGATGAGCACACCGCCGATCAGATGGCCGGCCAGCCCGAGCCAGAACGTGCGGATTTGCCACGTGAAGTGCTGCTCATAAGGCGTGCCGAGCGATTCGTCGCGTTTGAGGTAATTCAGGATGATGGCCACCAGCACCGAAATGCCGCCGGTCAGCCAGTAGACCGCATAGAGCGCGTACAGCACGTGCGTGAAAGTCCGCAGGCTGCGCAAACGGTCCGCGTCGACGCCGTTGCGGTACGAAGGGGGCGGGTAATCGCCGGACGTGGACATGTCGTTCATCTCCCTCTGTGGAGCGCTGTGCGCAGCGTTGAGCCTCAGTCGCCGTTCTCTTCGCGCTCGCGGCTTTTGCGCAGCGCTTTTTCCTCGAGACCCGAAAGGCCTTCGCGGCGTTCGAGTTCCGCGAGCACGTCGGCAGGACTCAGATCGAAGTGCGAGAGCGTGACGAGGCAATGGAACCACAGGTCGGCCATCTCGCCGACCAGCGCCTTGCGTGCACCGCCCTGGCGCACGTCCTTCGCGGCAAGCACGACCTCGGTAGCCTCTTCGCCGACCTTCTTGAGCACCGCGTCGTCGCCCTTGTGAAAGAGGCGTGCGACGTAGGAGGCGTCCGGGTCGCCGCCCTTGCGGCTGTCGATCACCGCCGCGAGGCGCAGCAAGGTGTCGTTGGTATTCAGTTGCGTCATTTGTAGATGTGTTCGGGGTCTTTCAGCACCGGGTCGACGGCGACCCAGCGGCCTTCGTCGACGGTGCCTTCGAATTGCTGGAAAAAGCACGAGTGGCGGCCCGTGTGGCACGCAATACCCGAGACCTGCTCGATCTTGAGCAGCACGACGTCTTCGTCGCAGTCGAGGCGGATGTCGCTCACGTGCTGCACATGGCCGGACTCCTCACCCTTGAACCAAAGGCGCTGGCGCGAGCGGGAGAAGTACACGGCGCGGCGCAGCTCGACCGTCCTGGCGAGCGCTTCGCGGTTCATCCATGCGAACATCAGCACGTCGCCGGTGGTCGCTTCCTGCGCGATCACGGGCACGAGGCCGTTGGCGTCCCAGTTGACCTTGTCGAGCCAGTTGGCGTTGGCAAGGTCGTTGTCGGGTTTGCCGGTTTGAGTGTGGCTCATCGCGTTACATCCTCACCGAAATGCCCTGGTCGGCCATGAAGCGCTTTGCCTCGCCCACCGTGTGCTCGCCATAGTGGAAAATGCTCGCGGCCAGCACGGCGTCGGCACGGCCCTTGACGATACCGTCCGCGAGATCCTGCAGGCCGCCCACGCCGCCCGAGGCGATCACGGGAATCGGCACCGCGTCGGACACCGCACACGTGAGGTCGAGGTCGAAGCCGCTCTTCGTGCCGTCGCGGTCCATGCTCGTGAGCAGGATTTCGCCCGCGCCCAGTTCCGCCATCTTGCGCGCCCATTCCACGGCATCGATGCCCGTGGCCTTGCGCCCGCCGTGCGTGAACACTTCCCAGCGCGCGGGTTCGCCCGGCGCCGACGTTCGCTTCGCGTCGATGGCGACGACGATGCACTGCGAGCCGTATTTGTCGGAGGAATCGCGCACGAGTTGCGGATTGGCGACCGCCGACGAGTTCATGCTGACCTTGTCGGCACCGGCGTTGAGCAGGCGCCGCACGTCCGCCACGGCGCGCACGCCGCCGCCCACGGTGAGCGGAATGAAGACCTGCGAAGCCACCGCCTCGATGATCGGCAGGATCAGGTCGCGCTGGTCGGAGGTCGCGGTGATGTCGAGGAACGTGAGTTCGTCGGCGCCCTGGTCGTCGTAGCGGCGCGCGATTTCGACGGGGTCGCCCGCGTCGCGCAGTTCGACGAAATTGACGCCCTTGACGACGCGCCCGGCGGTCACGTCGAGGCAGGGGATGATGCGTTTGGGTAGAGCCATGATCTTGCCGAAGTTGCCAGTCGGTGTGTGTGCGGCGAGCACCTTTCGCGAGAAGGCTGCCGGCCCCGGTTCGGGCGTGGCGCGCAGCCCATTGTCGCGCGCTTTGCACCGTGCCTTGCGCCCTGAGGCGAAATTATCCCGCGCGAGCGCCAGTCCCCTTGGAGATGGCGGCGCAGCGCCAAAACAAAAGGCCTCCAGTGACGGAGGCCGGCATTCGACGCTTTACGCGTCGTCCGATTCGCGCAGGCTGTCTGCGCGCGTTTGCGCGGCAGCGAAATCGAGGTCGCCCGAGTAGATCGCGCGGCCGCAGATCACGCCTTCCACGCCTTCGTCCTCGACTTCGCACAGTGCGTCGATATCGCCGAGGTTGGAAAGCCCGCCACTCGCGATGATCGGAATCTTCACCGCGCGCGCGAGGCGCACCGTCGCTTCGATGTTGATGCCCTGGAGCATGCCGTCCCGGCCGATGTCGGTGTAGATGATCGACTCGACGCCGTAGTCCTCGAACTTGCGCGCGAGATCGACGACTTCGTGACCGGTGAGCTTGCTCCAGCCGTCGGTCGCGACCTTGCCGTCTTTCGCGTCGAGGCCCACGATGATATGGCCCCCGAATGCGGTGCATGCTTCCTGGAGGAAGCCCGGATTCTTGACGGCGGCGGTGCCGATGATCACATAGGACAGGCCGTCGTCGAGGTAACGCTCGATGGTGTCGAGGTCGCGGATGCCGCCGCCGAGCTGCACGGGAATCTCGTCGCCGACTTCGCGGATGATCTCGCGAATCGCGTCTTCGTTCTTCGGCTTGCCGGCGAACGCGCCGTTGAGGTCGACGAGGTGCAGGCGCCGCGCGCCGCGCTCGACCCAGTGTCGGGCCATAGCCGCCGGTTCCTCGGAGAAAATCGTCGCCTGGTCCATATCGCCTTGTTTGAGGCGCACGCAGTGACCGTCTTTGAGATCGATGGCCGGAATCAGCAGCATAGCTTCGGGTGTGTCTGGGAATGGGGTTGAAGTCTGCAGCGCCGGCGGAAAAAAGGCCCGATCCGACGCCGTTTCGCTAGTTTAGTACAACTCTTTCGGCAGCCTTGCTAACGCAAATCTAATGCCGCGGCGCGCGTGCGCGAAGGCGGCTGTGAGCGTCAGCGCCGCAGGAAATCAGGGGTTCCAGTGGACGAAGTTGCGGTAGACGCGCAAACCCGCAGCGGCGCTCTTTTCCGGGTGGAATTGGGTGGCGAAGATGTTATCCCGCGCCACTGCCGAGGTAAAGGCCGCGCCGTACGGCGTTTCGCCTACGGTGTGCGACGCATCCGCCGGAACCACATAGTAGCTGTGCACGAAGTAGAAGAAGCTTTCGTCGGGCACACCGTCCCACAGGGCGTGCGCGCGTGCCTGACGCACGCGGTTCCAGCCCATTTGCGGGACCTTGAAGCGCGAGCCGTCGTCCTGCAGCTGGCCTTCCAGATCGAAGCGCACGACCTTGCCGGGCAGCAGGCCCAGGCCCTTCGTGCCGCCTTCCGCGCTCCAGTCGAACAGCATCTGCTCGCCCACGCACACGCCCATGAGCGGCTTCGTGCGCGAGGCTTCGAGCACCGCGTCCTGCAGGCCCGACTCGGCGAGGCTGCGCATGCAGTCGGGCATCGCACCCTGCCCCGGCAGCACCACGCGGTCGGCAGCACGGATCGCCTCGGGACGCTCGACGATGGCCACGTCGGCTTCCGGCGCGGCCTGCCTCAGCGCCTGGGCCACCGAACGCAGGTTGCCCATTCCATAATCAACAATCGCAATTGAAGTTTTCATCTCGAATCCGGCCTGTTCAAAAGGCCTTGCCCTTGGCTGTGTGGACGCATGTGCGCCGCGATGTGCCCTGATCTGCCTTCGAAGCCGTCAATGTACGCCAGTCGGCGCGTGCGAGCCCATAAGCCGAATGGCTAATGTGGCGCGCACGCAGCATGTGGGCGACGGCCCCGGCGCGGCGCGCTCGAAGTCCTGCCCAGGCATGCGCCCGGCACAGTGCGCGTAGCGCGGCCGGCCTTCTGGTCGGTGAAAGGCGTCGCCTAGAGGCTGCCCTTCGTCGACGGAATCTTGCCCGCCTGACGTTCGTCCAGTTCGGCCGCCTGGCGCAGCGCGCGGCCGAATGCCTTGAACACGGTTTCCATCTGATGGTGCGCGTTGAGGCCGCGCAGATTGTCGATGTGCAGCGTCACGCCTGCATGGTTCACGAAGCCGCGAAAAAATTCGATCGACAGGTCGACGTCGAACGTGCCGATGCGCGCGCGCGTGAACGGCACGTGGAATTCGAGGCCCGGTCGGCCCGAGAAGTCGATCACGACGCGCGAGAGCGCTTCGTCGAGCGGCACATAGGCGTGGCCGTAGCGGCGAATGCCCTTCTTGTCGCCGATGGCCTGCGCCACCGCCTGGCCGAGCGTGATGCCGACGTCTTCCACCGTATGGTGGTCGTCGATGTGCGTGTCGCCATGCGCCTCGACCTCGAGATCGATCAGACCGTGTCGTGCGATCTGGTCGAGCATGTGGTCGAGAAACGGCACACCGGTTGCGAGCTTTTGCTCGCCGGTGCCGTCCAGATTGAGTTTCACGCGGATTTGCGTTTCGCTGGTGTTGCGAACGACTTGCGCGACGCGCATGGCAATATCCTTCAAACAGCCCGTAACAGGAGAGTGGGAGAACGAAGCATCGGCCTAACGGAGCACGAGCTTCAGGGCGGCGAGCAATTGCGCGTTTTCGTCGGGGGTGCCAACGGTCAGGCGCACGCAGTTCGCAAGCAATGGGTGCATTTTACCCACGTTTTTGATCAGAATCCGGGCAGACAGCAGCGTGTCGAAAACTGCCGCCGCGTCGGGCACGCGCACGAGCAGGAAATTGCCCGCGCTTTCGAACACCTCGGCGCCCGGCAGCTTCGCCACTTCGGCGGCCAGCGTCGCACGTTGCGCGCGCAATTCGGCGGCCTGCGCATCGAGCACGTCCACATGATCGAGCAGCAGATCCGCCGCCGCCTGCGTGAGCACGTTCACGTTGTAGGGCGGACGCACCTTGTCGAACTCGTTGAGCCATGACGGCCGCCCGGCCAGATAGCCGAGGCGGATGCCCGCGAGCCCGAGCTTCGACATCGTGCGCATCACGACCACGTTGTCGAACTCGCCCGCGCGCGGCATCCAGCTTTGCATCGCGAACGGCTGGTAGGCCTCGTCGATCACCACGAGGCTCTTCGCTTCTTTCGCCGCCGCGATCACGCGCTCGATGTCGGCGTCGTCGAACAGCGTGCCCGTGGGGTTGTTCGGGTAGGCCAGCCAGATCACCGCAGGCGTGTGCTCAGCAATGGCCGCGAGCGTCGCTTCGAGGTCGAGCGTGAAGTCGCTCTTGAGCGGCACGCCGACGAATTCCAGCTGCGCGAGCTTCGCCGACATCGCGTACATGACGAAGCCCGGCACCGGCGCGAGCACCTTCGCGCCCGGCTTCGCGCACGCCATGGTGATCATGCTGATGATCTCGTCCGAGCCGTTGCCGAGCAGCACGTCGCAGTCCGCGGGCACGCGCATCGTCTCTTTGAGCTTCGCGATCAGCGCCTCGGGGCGCGGCGCGGGATAGCGGTTGAGCGCGACCGCCGCGAGGCGTTCGCCCAGAAGCGCTGCGAGGTCGGCGGGCAGGGCAAACGGGTTCTCCATGGCGTCGAGCTTCACGAAACCGGAAGCGTCGGGCACGGGGTAACTCGTCATCGCGAGCACGTCGCGACGGATGATGTCTTGTGGTGTCGTCATGTCGAAAGGCGGCTCGCGAAAGCGGGGCCGCCGGCACGGGCAGCTCGGCAAGCCGGCTGCCCTGGTTATCGTCGTGGTCTCTGCTGCGTGCGGGTCAAACTGAAGGCCAACTGCTGCGCCCCGCGCACTCGCGGGACTTGCTGCCGCGCAACGTCTCCATGCTGCGCGGCGGCGCATTCAACCGGCTTCTGCCAGTTGCGAGGCGTGCCTTACACCTGCTTCATGCGGAATTCGGCACTGCGCGCGTGGGCTTGCAGGCCTTCGCCGTAGGCCAGCTCGGCCGCGATCTCGCCGAGCGTTTGCGCGCCTTCCGCGCTCACCTCGATGAGGCTCGAACGCTTGATGAAATCATAGACGCCAAGCGGCGACGAGAAACGTGCGGTACGAGACGTAGGCAGCACGTGATTCGGCCCCGCGCAGTAGTCGCCGAGGCTCTCGCTCGTGTAGCGGCCAAGGAAAATCGCGCCCGCGTGGCGGATTTCGGCGCCCCACTTCTGCGGCTCCAGCGCCGAGATCTCGAGGTGCTCCGGCGCGATCTCGTTGGCGATGGCGCAGGCCTCGGCCATGTCGCGCACCTTCACGAGCGCGCCGCGATTCGTGAGCGACGTGGCGATGACTTCGGCGCGCGGCATGGCGGGCAGCAGCTCGTCGATGGCGTCTTCCACGCGCTTGATGAAGCTCTCGTCCGGGCACAGCAGGATGGACTGCGCGAGCTCGTCGTGCTCGGCCTGCGAGAACAGGTCCATCGCCACCCAGCGCGGATCGGTCGTGCCGTCGCAAATTACGAGGATTTCCGAGGGGCCCGCGATCATGTCGATGCCGACCGTGCCGAACACGCGGCGCTTGGCCGACGCGACATAGGCGTTGCCCGGGCCGCAGATCTTGTCGACGGCGGGGATCGTGTCCGTGCCGTAGGCGAGCGCCGCCACGGCCTGCGCACCGCCGATCGTGAACACGCGATCGACGCCGCCGAGCAGCGCTGCCGCCAGCACGAGCGGGTTCTTCACGCCGTCCGGCGTGGGCACGACCATGATGATTTCGCGTACGCCCGCGACCCGCGCGGGAATGGCGTTCATCAGCACGGACGACGGATACGCGGCCTTGCCGCCGGGCACATAAAGGCCCACGCGGTCGAGCGGCGTGACCTTCTGGCCGAGCACCGTGCCGTCGGATTCGGTGTACTGCCAGCTATGCGAGCCGCACTCGATGCGCTGCTTCTCGTGGTAGCCGCGCACGCGCGCCGCCGCGGCTTCGAGCGCCGCGCGCTGCTTGGGCTCGAGGCTTTCCAGCGCCGCTTCGAGTTCGCTGAACGGCAGTTCGAGCGCCGCGACGCTCGGGGCGGCAAGGCGGTCGAAGCGGTTCGTGTAGTCGAGCACGGCGGCGTCGCCGCGCGCCTTGACGTCGGCGAGAATCTGCGCGACGGAGCGCTCGATGGCCTCGTCCTCGCTCGCCTCGAAGGCGAGCACCGCGTGCAGCGCCTTTTTGAAGCCTTCGGCGCCGGAATCGAGTTTGCGCATCGTGATAGCCATGCTGGTATCCATCCGTTACGTTTGTGCGCGCCGCACCGTTTGAGGCGCACTGCGCGCGAGGCGGCGCGTCATTGCGCCTGCCCTTTGCTTCTACCCGGTCAGCTCGCCTGCGTGCCGCGCGACGCGCGTTCGAACGCGTCGATGATCGGCCGCAGCGCGGCGCGCTTGAGCTTGAGCGCCGCCTGATTCACGACGAGGCGCGACGAGATCTCCATGATCTCCTCGACCTCGACCAGATTGTTCGCGCGCAGCGTGCCGCCCGTGCTGACGAGGTCGACGATCGCGTCGGCGAGGCCCACGAGCGGCGCGAGTTCCATCGAGCCGTACAGCTTGATGAGGTCGACGTGCACGCCCTTGGCCGCGAAGTGCTGGCGCGCGGCTTCCGTGTACTTGGTCGCCACGCGCAGGCGCGCGCCCTGGCGCACCGCGTTCGCGTAGTCGAAGCCGCCCTTCACGGCCACCGAAAGACGGCAGCGCGCGATGTCGAGATCGATCGGCTGATACAGGCCGCCGCCGCCGTGCTCGTTGAGCACGTCCTTGCCCGCCACGCCGAAGTCCGCGGCGCCGTACTCCACGTAGGTGGGCACGTCGGTCGCGCGCACGATGATCACGCGCAGGTTCGGGTCGGTCGTCGGCAGAATGAGCTTGCGCGAGGTTTCCGGGTCTTCCGTCACATGCACGCCGGCCGCCGCGAGCAGCGGCATCGTCTCTTCGAAGATGCGGCCCTTCGAGAGCGCAAGCGTGAGCGGCGCGCTGGCCGCGGCCGCCGGCGTGGGCCTCGACTCGACCGTGCTCATTGCGCGCTCCCCTTGATCCGCTTCACGTTCGCGCCGATCTTCGTGAGCTTCTCTTCCATGCGGTCGTAGCCGCGGTCGAGGTGATAGATGCGGTCGATCAGCGTTTCGCCGTCCGCGCACAGGCCCGCGATCACGAGGCTCGCCGAGGCGCGCAGGTCGGTTGCCATCACCTTCGCGCCCGAGAGCTTCTCGACACCGGCGACGAGCGCCGTCTTGCCGTCGATCGTGATGTGGGCGCCCAGGCGATTGAGTTCCTGCACGTGCATGAAGCGGTTTTCGAAGATGTTTTCGACCACTTGCGAGGTGCCGTCCGCGATCGTGTTGAGCGCCATGAACTGCGCCTGCATGTCGGTCGGGAACGCCGGATATTCGGAGGTGCGCACGTTTACGGCACGCGCGCGCTCGTGCATGCGCACGCGCATCCAGTCGTCGCCCTCTTCGATCGTCACGCCCGCTTCGCGCAGCTTGTCGGTGACGGCGTCGAGGATGTGCGGACGCACGTGGCGCAGCGTGACGTCGCCGCCCGCGGCCGCGACCGCGCACAGGAACGTGCCCGCTTCGATACGGTCCGGAATGACGGTGTGGTGCGCGCCGTGGAGCTTGTCCACACCTTGAATGACGAGGCGGTCGGTGCCGATGCCTTCGATCTTCGCGCCCATCGCCACGAGCAGGTGCGCGAGGTCGCCCACTTCGGGCTCGCGCGCGGCGTTCTCGATCACCGTTTCGCCATCGGCGAGTACGGCGGCCATCAGCAGGTTTTCCGTGCCGGTGACCGTGATCATGTCGGTGACGATGCGCGCGCCCTTCAGGCGCTTCGCGCGCGCCTCGATGAAGCCGTGCTCGATGTTGATCTCGGCGCCCATCGCCTGCAGGCCCTTGATGTGCTGATCCACGGGGCGCGCGCCGATCGCGCAGCCGCCCGGCAGCGACACCTTCGCCTCGCCGAAGCGCGCGACGAGCGGCCCGAGCACGAGGATCGACGCGCGCATGGTCTTCACGAGCTCGTACGGCGCGACGAGATTGTTGACCTTCGAGGCGTCGAGCTGCACGCGCGCGCCGTTCTGCTCGGTACGCACGCCCATCTGGCCGAGCAGCTTGAGCGTGGTGCGCACGTCCTGAAGGTCGGGCACGTTGTCCAGATGAACGGGTTCCGCGCTCAGAAGGCCCGCGCAGAGAATGGGCAGCGCCGCATTCTTTGCACCGGAAACAGCCACTTCCCCTGCGAGCTTCTGCCCGCCGACGATGACGAGTTTATCCATGCCTGAGGTTTCCTGATCGGTGCGGCCGGTTTGCAGGGTCGCTTGGTGTTGAGCTGCGCCGCTCGCGGCGGCGTCTTTGTCCTGGGTAATTCGCACTGAGATTCCAGATTATGCGTTCTGCCATTCGGCGGGCGTGAGCGTCTTCATGCTGAGCGCGTGGATTTCCTCGCGCATGCGGTCGCCGAGCGCCGCGTAGACGAGCTGATGGCGCTGGATCAAGCGCTTGCCGTCGAATGCTGAGGAGACGATCGTCGCGAAGAAGTGCTGGCCATCGCCTTCGACTTCGAGGTGCTCGCACGCGAGCCCTGCCGAGATGTACTGCTTGATCTGTTCCGGAGTCGGCAACATGAGTATGGCTCCTGCTTAGTGACGCAGCTTGTACCCGCTCGCGAGCAAACGCATGGCGAGCGTGGCCAGCGCCACGAAAAACACGAAAACGATCGACAGGCTCACGAGCGGGTTGATGTCGGACAGGCCGAAGAACCCGAAGCGGAAGCCATCGATCATGTAAAAGAACGGATTGAGCCGCGACACTTCGCGCCACAGGGGCGGCAGCGTATGCGTCGAATAAAACACGCCCGAAAGAAACGTGAGCGGCATGATGAGAAAGTTCTGAAACGCCGCGAGCTGGTCGAACTTCTCCGCCCAGATCCCGGCGATCAGGCCGAGCGTGCCGAGGATCGCCGAGCCGAGCACCGCGAACGCGAGGATGTAGAACGGCGCGGCGAAGCTCATCGGAACGAACCAGATCGTCACGACGAACACGCCCGCGCCAACGGCGAGGCCGCGCACGATCGAGGCGAGCACGTAGGCGCCGAACATCTCCCATGCAGCGAGCGGCGGCAACAGCACGAATACAAGATTGCCCGTGATCTTCGACTGGATCAACGACGACGAGCTGTTCGCAAAGGCGTTCTGCAGCACGCTCATCATCACGAGGCCGGGAATCAGGAAGCTCGTGTACTCCACGCCCGGATACACCTCGACGTGGCCGCGCAGCGCATGGCCGAAGATCGTGAGATAGAGCAGCGCGGTAATGACGGGCGCGAGCACGGTCTGGAAAGCGACCTTCCAGAACCGCAGCACTTCCTTGTAGAACAGCGTACGGAAACCGCTCATGCGAGACCCTCGACCACTTCAGGACCGTTCATCACCTGCACGAAGACATCCTCCAGATCGGCCTTGCGCACTTCCACTTCTTCGAGCTTGCAGCCGTTCCCGCGGCACTTGGCCAGAATACGCTCCACGTCGTCGTAGCTCGCGAGGCGCAGCAGATGCTGGTGTGCGCTGGCGCCCGCCGGATCGACTTCGAGCGCGCGCAGATCGCTCGGCAGCACGCCTTCCGAGAAGCGCAGGAACAGCTGCGTGCCGGCGAAGCGCTGCAGCAGCGCACTCGTGCGCTCGAGCGCGACCATCTCGCCGCGCCGGAGCATGGCGATGCGGTCGCATAACTGCTCGGCTTCTTCGAGATAGTGCGTGGTGAGCACGATGGTGTGCCCTTCGCGGTTCAGGCGCGCGATGAACTTCCAGAGCGTCTGGCGCAGTTCCACGTCCACGCCGGCGGTAGGTTCGTCGAGCACGATCACGGGCGGCCGGTGCACGAGCGCCTGCGCCACGAGCACGCGGCGCTTCATTCCGCCGGACAGCGCGCGCATGTTCACGTCGGCTTTCTCTGTGAGATCGAGATTGGCCATGACTTCGTCGATCCACGCGTCGTTGTTGCGCAGACCGAAGTAGCCGGACTGGATGCGCAGTGTCTCGCGCACGGTAAAGAACGGATCGAACACCAGTTCCTGCGGCACGACGCCCAGGTTGCGGCGGGCGTTGCGGTAGTCGGCGACGACATCGTGGCCGCGGACGGCGATCGAGCCCTCGTCCGCGCGCGCGAGGCCGGCAAGAATGCTGATGAGCGTCGTCTTGCCCGCGCCGTTCGGGCCGAGCAGCCCGAAGAACTCGCCGTCTTCGACCGTGAAGCTGACGCCCTTGAGCGCCTGAAGCGACCTGTAGCGCTTCTTGACGTTACGGATTTCTATGGCTGGCATGACTAATACGCCGCCCGTTTGCGAACGGCGCGGCTCAAGAGTGCATCAATGCTGCGGGGAAGACCGGAATTGGGGACGGCTTATCAGGCCGGCTTTGCTGTCTCACTGCACGCTTATTACGTACCAGGCGGCACTTTTTGCGCCGAGGCAGCGCCCAAAAAACGGTTGATTATAGGCCAAGTCGGGAAGCGCGGCCTGGCCCTGGAGGGGAACGGCGTCGGCCCGGCAATGCGGTGTGATCCCGCTTGAACGCTAGCGTCCGGCCAGGCGACGCGGGTCAATGTCGCTCGTTGAGAAGCGAATCGACGCCGTAGGCGCGCGCGAGAGAGGCGAGCGCGGGGGGCATGTTGAGCACGGCAAGGGAAGCGCCGCGCTCACGCGCGGCACGCTGCCACGCGATCAGCACAGCGAGCGCCGATGAATCGAACTGGGTGAGCGCCGCGCAGTCCACGGCGGTTGCGCCCGCCGAGATCTGCGCGAACCCGGCCGAGAGCGCGGCCTTCGCGCTCTCGTGGGTCAGGTTGGCGCCGGTGGCGAAACGCTCGCTCACGAGGTCGCCTTGCCCGATGCGAGTTGCTGGTTACGCTGCGTGAGGAACTGGATCAGGCCGTCCACGCCGCCTTGCTGGATCTTTTCCTGGAACTGCTGCTGGTACGCCTGGATGAGCCACGCGCCGAGCACGTTGATGTCATACACGCGCCAGCCTTGCTGCGTCTTGTAGAGGCGATAGTCGAGCTCGATCGGCTGGCCGCCGTTCATGACCGTCGAACGGACCACGACGTCGGTGTCGTCCGGGTTCGCGCGGAACGGCTTGTACTGGATCTGCTGGTCGCGCACCTGGGCGAGCGCGCCCGAATACGTGCGGATCAGCAGTGTCTTGAACTGTTCGATGACCTGTTGCTGCTGCTCCGGCGTGGCCGTGCGCCAGTTGCGGCCCATCGCGAGTTGCGTGGTGCGGCGGAAATCGGTGTACGGCAGGATCTTTTCGTTCACGAGCTGCGTGATCTTGCTGATGTCGCCGGACTGGATGGACTTGTCACCCTTGATCTGGCTCATGACCTGCTGCGTGACCGTCTGGACCATCGCGTCGGGATTGCTGGTGTCTACCGTCTGGGCAAATGCGCCGCCGGCAAACGAAAGAAACATGGCGAAAAACGGGTACAGAAAGAATTTTTTCATCTCGAGCCCTGCTAGTTGGGGGACATCGCCCCGTTGGAACCAACGATATCACGCGAGATCTATCGCGCTGTGTCAAAACCGCCAGCAAAGTGCGACAAGCGTTTCTGCTTGTTACGTCAGACGTATACGTCAGACGAACGCTCCGGCGAGGCGTTCCAGCACGCTGGAGCGCAGCGCTCAGTGCAGCCGCAGCATGCTCGGGAAGCCGATGCGCGCGGGCGGAATCATCTGGTCGCCCGGCACCGTGGTTTCCGACGCGCCCGTGGGCGCCGCGGCGCCGGCCGGGCCTTCCAGCGTGGCCGGGGCGGTCGTTGCGCCGTTGGGGTTGGCGGGTGCCATGCTGGCCGCATTCGGGGTGGCCGCAGGCGCAGTGCCCGAAGCGGGCACTGCCGCACCGGCAGCCGCACCCGAAGCGGGGGCCGCCGCGCCCTCGTCGGTGTCGTCGTACTTCGGCAGCGGCGCGCCATCGCCGTAATCCGGCAGATTGCTGTTGCCCGACGACGCGCGGCCGTCCGACAGCAGATAGCGGCGGCGCTGCAGATAGGCGTTGCGGATGAACGAGTACCTGTCGATCGCCGCGCCTTCGAGCAGGTCGCTCGCGCCAAGCAGGTTGGCGCGCGTGCTCACCACGTTCAGCCCGTAAAGGCCCCAAGACAGCGCGGCCGGATCCACATAGGTGAGCGGGTTGATGAAGTAGTTCGGCACGAGGCCCACGCCATCACGCACCGTGCTCGGACCGAACAGCGGCAGCACGAGGTATGGGCCGGGCGGCACGCCATAGTGACCGAGCGTGAGACCGAAGTCCTGGTTGTGCTTGGGCAGCTTTGCGAGCGTCGCGACGTCGAACAGACCGCCGAGGCCGAAGACCGTGTTGATCACGATCCGCATGATGTCCTCGACGCCATCGGTGATCTTCAGCTGCAGGAAGTTGTTCGCGGCGTTGTACACGTCGCCGATGTTCGCGAAAAAGTTCGTCACGCTGTCGCGCACGGGCTGCGGCGTCACCTTCACGTAGCCCTGCGCCACCGGCTTGAGCGCGTACGTGTCAACCTTGTCGTTGAACGTGTACACCGTGCGGTTGAACCCTTCCCATGGATCTTCCTTCGATGGCGTCTGCACCGTCGAACAACCCCCGAGTGCAAGCGCTGCGACGCCAAGCGTAATGGCGCGCATGCGTATGGTCGTCATTCTTTTTCTCCTTCTTATTGGGCCGCCGAAGCCGCCGGTGCAGGCGCCTGAGCCGGTGCGGGCGCGGGTGCTGCAGCAGGCGCCGCATCCGTGCTCGCGCCGCTGGACGGCTTCGCGGCGCCCGAATCGGCCGCCTTGCTATAGAGGAACTGGCCGATCAGGTTCTCGAGCACGATGGCCGACTGCGTCATCGAAATGGTGTCGCCGGCCTTGAGCATTTCCGAATCGCCGCCCGGTTCGAGGCCGATGTACTGCTCGCCGAGCAAACCCGACGTCAGGATCTTCGCCGACGTGTCCTTCGGAAACTGGTACTGCTGGTCGAGGTTGATCGTCACCAGCGCCTGATAGGCGTTGGAGTCGAAGCCGATCGAGGCCACCCGGCCCACGGTCACGCCCGCGCTCTTCACCGGCGCGCGCGGCTTGAGGCCGCCGATATTGTCGAACTTGAGCTTCACCGGGTAGGTGGACTGGAACGACAGCGAACTCATGTTGCCGGCCTTCAGCGCAAGAAACAGTAGCGCGATAAAGCCCAGCACCACAAACAGACCGACCCAGAAGTCGAGAGCATTCTTTTTCATCGTCATCCCAATGAGAATCCATTGCGGCGTCGCTCCTGTGCGCGCCGCGCGGCCGGGTCGCTGCCCGGCGTCTTTAGCTGAACATCAGCGCGGTGAGCAGGAAGTCGAGGCCGAGTACCGCGAGCGACGCGTACACGACCGTTTTGGTGGTCGCGCGCGACACGCCCTCGGGCGTGGGCTTCGCCTCATAGCCCTGATAGAGCGCGGTGAACGTCACGGCGAAGCCGAACACGATGCTCTTCATCACGCCGTTGCCCACATCGGTCCAGACGTCCACGCCGCCCTGCATTTGCGACCAGAACGCGCCGGCGTCCACGCCGATCAGCAGCACGCCCACCACGTAGCCGCCCAGAATGCCGACTGCGCTGAAAATAGCCGCGAGGATCGGCATGGCGATCACGCCTGCCCACATGCGCGGCGCAACCACTACGCGCACGGGGTCCACCGCCATCATCTCCATGGCCGTGAGTTGCTCGCCCGCCTTCATGAGGCCGATCTCGGCCGTGAGCGAGGTGCCCGCGCGGCCCGCAAACAGCAGCGCGGTGACGACGGGCCCGAGCTCGCGCACGAGCGAGAGCGCGACCAGCAGCCCGAGCGCCTGCTCGGAGCCGTAGCGGTTGAGCGTGTAATAGCCCTGCAGCCCGAGCACGAAGCCCACGAACAGGCCCGACACGGCAATGATCAAGAGCGAATAATTACCGACGAAGTGGATCTGCTTCGTGACAAGACGCGGCCGGCGCAGCAACGGGAAGAATTCGAGGACGAGGCGCACGAAAAAGCGCGTGGCATGCCCCGCGCGCGCGATCGTTTCGAGCACGGTGCGCCCGATCGAGCTGATGGCGCCGATCATGAGCGGCCTCCGCCAATGCCGAAGTCCGCTTCGAGCGGCAGGTTCGACGGGTAATGGAACCGGAACGGGCCGTCCGGCGCGCCGTCGATGAACTGGCGCACGATCGGGTCGGTCGAGGCGCGCAGCTCGGCGGGCGTGCCCTGCGCCTGCACCCGGCCGTTCGCCATGAAGTACACGTAGTCGGCGATCGCGAACGACTCGGGCACGTCGTGCGTGACGAGGATCGAGGTTGCGCCGAGCGCGTCGTTGAGCGTGCGGATGAGGTTCGCGGTGATGCCGAGCGAAATCGGGTCGAGACCCGCGAATGGCTCGTCGTACATCATCAGCTCGGGGTCGAGCGCGATGGCGCGCGCGAGCGCCACGCGCCGCGCCATGCCGCCGGAAATTTCCGAAGGCGCGAGGTCGCGCGCGCCACGCAGGCCGACGGCGTTGAGCTTCATGAGCACGAGGTCGCGGATCAGCTCTTCGGGCAGGTCGGTGTGCTCGCGCAAGGCGAAGGCGACGTTCTCGAACACCGACATGTCGGTGAAGAGCGCGCCGAACTGGAAGAGCATGCCCATCTTGCGGCGCAGGGCGTAGAGGCCGTCGCGCGATTGCGCGCCGACGTCCTGGCCGCCGAACAGCACCTGGCCGCGCTGGGCGCGAACGAGGCCGCCGATTAAGCGCAGCACTGTCGTTTTTCCGCCACCAGAACCGCCCATGACTGCCACGACCCGACCGCGCGGGAAGCGCATGTTCAGGCCGGACAGGACGAGCCGGTCGCCGTAGCCGAAGTCGACGTCGCGCAGCTCCAGTAGGGTCTCAGAGGTTGAGGGCACGTGGTCTGACAGTCCATTTACACGAAGGCGGGATTATAGGGCCATCGTGGAAAACCTGCCGTGACGCCCCCGGACCCGCCGATGTAAGCCGCAAGCGCCCGCTGCTGCGGGTTGCGGCCCCCTTGGCCCCGGGTCGCGCACGCGGCGCAGCCCGATGCCAGGGCGGACCATTATTGCGTAAACGCGTTGCGCAATGCAGCAACCGCGGCAGCCGGGTCGGCCGCCTCGGTCACAGCACGCACCACCGCCGCGCTGCCGGCGCCCGTGGCGAGCACCTCGGGCAGCACATTGTCGTCGATGCCGCCGATCGCCACCATCGGCACGACGCCGTCCAGCAGCTTCACGTAGCGGGCAAGACGCGCGAGGCCCTGGGGCGCCGTGGGCATGGCCTTGGTCGTGGTGGCGAACACGGCGCCGCACGCGAGATAGCTCGGACGGAAGTGAAGCGCCGTGAGCATCTCGAAGTAGCCATGCGTCGAGAGGCCAAGACGTACGCCCGCCGCCGCGATCGCGCCGAGGTCGGCTTCGCGCAGGTCTTCCTGGCCGAGGTGCACGCCATAAGCCCCGGCCGCGACGGCCTCCTGCCAGTGATCGTTGATGAAGAGCTGCGCGTCGTGCTTGCGGCCCGCCGCAACACAGCGCTCGATTTCGTTCGTGAGCGCCGGCGACTTCGGCTGCTTGCTGCGCAACTGCACCGTCTTCACGCCATAGTCGAGCACGCGCTCAACCCAGTCGGCCGTGGGCAGTACGGGATACAAGCCAAGCTTCGCGGGACACGGCGCAAACGGCTGTGCGGGCGCGTCGGGCAGGCCCAACACCCGCGGAAAACGCTCGATGTCGACGGGCCAGGCGTCAGCCTGCTGCTCGTCGCCGTCGCGCCAGGCGAGCGCGAGCACGAGCGCGTCGTGCGGATCGAAACCGCAGTCGAGGAACGCCGCCAGCGCCGGGATCCAGT
This sequence comes from Paraburkholderia nodosa, assembly GCF_001718195.1. Lineage (GTDB taxonomy): Bacteria > Pseudomonadota > Gammaproteobacteria > Burkholderiales > Burkholderiaceae > Paraburkholderia > Paraburkholderia nodosa_A. The sequence goes on along the minus strand of NZ_MCNV01000027.1, from coordinate 58,175 downwards.
CTTCCGCCAGCTCGCCTTCGAGCGCGTAGCGCTCGCCGCCCAGATGCAGCGTGGCGCGCGCCGCCTTCGGGTTTTCGCCCGCGGCTTCGATCACGCCCGCGCCGTCGGTCATCCAGCGCGCGATGTTGGCCAGATGCGGCGCCGCGTCGGTCACGATGATCAGATCGCCGCCGTTGGGCGCGTCGGGCGGCGTGAGACAGATGCGCCACGGCGCATGCGTGGGCTGCCAGTCGCCCAGGCGCGCGCGGATGCGCTCCGCCGTTTCGGTGAGTTCGTCGGCGGGCGGCCAGAACAGTTCGCGGTCCTGCAGGCGCAGCGTTTCAGTCATCGCTTGTCTCCATCCTGGTGCCAGAAAGGCATGCCGACCACGGGTGTGCTCGCGACCGCTGCTTCGCGCTCGGCCATCGGTCCGGCGAGAAACGCGGCGCGCCCCGCCTCGACACCCAGCGCGAACGCGCGCGCCATCGCCTCGGGGTGCGTGGCCTGCGAAACGGCCGTGTTGAGCAGCACGCCGTCGAAGCCCCACTCCATTACCTGGCACGCGTGCGAAGGCACGCCCAGGCCCGCATCGACGATGAGCGGCACATCGGGCAAGCGCTCGCGCAGCACGCGCAAGCCGTAGGGGTTGATCACGCCCTTGCCGGTGCCGATCGGCGCGCCCCACGGCATGAGCGCCTCGCAGCCGGCGTCGAGCAGACGCCGGCCGATCACGAGGTCCTCGGTGCAATACGGCAGCACCTTGAAGCCGTCCTTCACGAGGCGCGACGCGGCCTCGATCAGGCCGACCGGGTCGGGCTGCAGCGTGTAGTCGTCGCCGATCAGTTCGAGCTTGATCCAGTCGGTTTCGAAGACTTCGCGCGCCATGTGCGCCGTCGTCACCGCCTCGTTGACGGTGAGGCAGCCCGCCGTGTTCGGCAGGAGCGGCACGCCGTGGCGCTTGAGCAGATCGAAGAAGCCGGCCTCGGCGGTGCCCTCGTTCATCTGGCGGCGCAGCGCGACGGTGATCATGCCGGGGCGCGCGGCAGCCATGGAGTCGGCGAGCGATTGCAGCGACGGATAGCGTGACGTGCCGAGCAGCACGCGGCTCGCGAAGGTTTCGCCGTAGAGCGTGAGCGCGTCGGCAGTGGTTGTGGTGGTCATGGGTCGGAATCCTTGGCGGTGTCGTGAACGCGCTCGCCGTGTATGCGATGCGCGCGACCGGTGGCCTGGGCGAGCGAGGCTCAGCCGCCGGCCACGGGGCTCACGACGTCGAGGCGGTCGCCCGCCTGGAGCGAGCGCGCGCCATGCTGGGTACGCGCCACGAAATCGCCGTTCAACGCGACGGCGAACGGCGGACGCGCGCCGAATGCGGTGAGCGCATCGGCGACAGTCGCGCCCTCGGGCAGCGTGATCGGCTTCTGGTTGATTTGAATGTCCATGGCAAATACGTTCTCAAACTGCGGATTATTTCTGGTGAGGCGTCAGGCCGGCTCGTGCGCGCCCTGCGCGTGCAGCATGTCGCCCCATCGCGACGCGCGGCGCAGCGACTCGAAGGATTCGGCATCGCTCACACGGGCATCGAGCAGCGCCTGGGCGAAGCGCGCGGCTTCGTCGGCGACTTCCGGCGCGATCATGAAGCCGTGCCGATAGAGACCGTTCACACGCAACGTGGTCTTGCCGTCCCAGATGAGCGCCGGGCGGTGGTCGGGCAGCGTCGGGCGGCACTGCGTGTTCAACTCGAGGATGCGCGCTTCGCCGAACGCCGGATGCACCGCGAACGCCGCGCTCAGCAGTTCGAGCGCCGAGCGCACGCTCACGGGCGAACGATCCTCGCCTTCGATCTCGGTCGCGCCGATCACGAAAACATCGTGTTCCTTGGGCGCGATATAGAGCGGATAGCGCGGATGCAGGAGCCGCACCGGGCGCGTGAGCGTGATGCCCGGCGCGTGCACGCGCGCGACTTCGCCGCGAATGCCGCGCAACCCCGGCAGCGCAGGTTTGGCGCCCAGCCCGCGGCAATCGATCGTCACGCGCGCGGGCGGCGGATTGGCCTCGTCGACCGTGGTGTGCCAGTGGGTTTCCACGCCGCGCGCAGCGAGCCCCGCCGCCAGAGCGGCCAGGGCCTGGCGATTGTCGAGCTGGCCCTCGCCTTCGAGCAGCCAGCCGCGCGCGAAGCGCCCCGCGAGCGCCGGTTCGGCGGCGTCGAGCTGCGCACCGGCGAGCGCGACGAAGTTGGCATCGGCGAGAGAACGCGGCGCGTTGGCGCGCACGCGGCGCTCGAAGAGCGGCGCTTCGGTGCGATCGGCGCTATGCCAGACCACGAGCGTGCCGTTGCGCTGGAAGAACACGGGCTCCGGCAACTCGGCCAGAATGCGCGGCCAGGTTTCGAGCGATGCGACGCCCAGCTCGGTAATGAGCATTTCGGCGACGGCAGCCTCCGCGAGCGGCGCGAGCATGGCCGCCGCGACCCAGGCGGCGGCTTCGCCGCCTTCGGGGCCGCCGCGCTCGTAAAGCGCGACACGATGGCCCTCGCCGGCCAGACGCCATGCGACGAGCCGGCCGCTCAGGCCGCCGCCGAGCACGGCGAAGTCGGGCACGCTGCCCACGTCAGGGTTGCGGGCGCGGCTCATGACGATGCTCCGTCACGCAAGGCGAACGGCAAGGCGAACGCGATAAGAATCGGGGAACAAAGAGAATAGGCGGTCATCGTATCCTTTCCGTACGGCAGCAGCAGACGTACCCAAGGACGAAACCGGCTGGCAAGGCCGACCGTGGAGGCTATGCGGCGCAAACGGCCCGATACGGAATGCGTATACGAACCCAGGCGCCCAAAGCGCAGCCCGGCGGGAATCCTGGCGCCCCCGCCTTTTCAAAACCCAGGCTGGGCGCTCCGGTAAGACTTTCTGGAAACTTCCCGCGCCGGTATTACCCGGATCGGGTGCAAAGGGTTTCTCTCAGCCTCACTGGCGGCATGCCCGGCATACCGGTGAAGCACCCCTGTTTCGTCAACGACGATTAGACCACAAAACGCGCGCGGCCCGCAAACCTCGGCGGAACCGGGGGGCGTGGTCTGGCACAATGCCCTGAACCCGCCTCTTTCGCCTCGCGAGCCCGCGCGGTGAGACAATGAGCGCCACGCTACGGCGGCGCCAGCGTGCGCTTTTGTCTCCACGCCTCGCGCCGGTTTTGGCTCCGCCTGTGGCCCGTTAAGACTCACTTAAGCGCCCGACGACAGAATCGCTGCAACGCTGCCGCCGTGCGGCGCGCGGCGCATGCCCCCAGCGGGCCGCCACACCTTCAGGACGCACATGACCAACCAACCTGCCCGCGCCACGCCCGATCAGAACGAGCATCAGAAGATCACCGCGTGGAGCCTGATCAAGCCCTACTGGGTCTCCGAGGAACGCTGGATCGCCTGGGGCCTGCTCGTCGCGATCATCGTGATGAACCTGCTCGTCGTGTGGATCAACGTGCGCCTGAACGGCTGGAGCGCGGAGTTCTACAACGCGTTGCAGGCCAAGGACGTCAAGCGCTTCCCGCCGCTGTTGATGACCTTCACCGAACTGGCGTTCGGCTTCATCATCCTCGCGGTGTATGGCCGCTATCTGCGCCAGATGCTCGGCTTTCGCTGGCGTCAGTGGCTCACCACGCGGTTCCTGAACGAGTGGCTCGGCAAGGGCGCGTTCTACCGCATCGAGCGCGACCGCCTCGCCGACAACCCCGACCAGCGGATCAGCGACGACCTCCAGTCGTTCGCCACGACCACGCTCTCGCTCACGCTCGACCTGCTCTCGACGGTCGTCACGCTCATCTCGTTCATCACGATCCTGTGGACGCTCGCGGGCGCGCTCACCGTCACGCTGGGCGGGCAGCCGCTCGCGATTCCGGGCTACATGGTGTGGGCCGCGGCGCTCTATGCCGTGTTCGGCTCGCTCGTGATCCAGAAGGTCGGCCACCCGCTCGTGTCGATCAACTACCAGCAACAAAAGGTGGAAGCGGACTTCCGCTTCGGCCTGATCCGCCTGCGCGAAAACGCCGAGCAGATCGCCCTCTACGACGGCATGGACACCGAGCGCAGCAACGCGCAGGGCCTCTTCGCGCACATCAAGGACAACTGGTGGCGCGTGATGAAATACACGAAGCGCCTCACCTTCGTGCTGAGCTTCTACGGCCAGATAGCCATCATCTTCCCGCTCGTGGTGGCCGCGCCGCGCTACTTCGCGGGCGCCTTCACGTTCGGCGTGCTGATGCAGATCTCGCAGGCGTTCGGCACCGTGAGCGACTCGTTCTCGTGGTTCATCAACAGTTACTCCACGCTGGTCGAATGGCGCGCTACCGTGAATCGTCTGCGCGAATTCGTGCGTGTGGTGCACTCGCCGCGTCTGAAGGAATCGGTCTCGCCCGCCACCGAGCACGGCGGCATCAACCTGCACTTCATCGACAACAACGAGCTCGCCACCGAGCATCTCAAGCTCTCGCTGCCCAACGGCACGCCGCTCTCGGAAGTGCGCGACATCGCCATCAAGCCGGGCTCGCGCTGGCTCGTGCGCGGCCCCTCGGGCGCAGGCAAGAGCACGCTGATGCGCGCGCTCGCGGGCCTCTGGCCCTTCGGCGAAGGCTCGATCGACGCGCCTGTCGATGCGCGCATGATGTTCATCCCGCAGCAGAGCTATCTGCCCATCGGCACGCTCAAGGCAGCGCTCACCTACCCGTCGCCTGCCGACGACTACAGCGACGAAGACTGCCGCGAAGCGCTGCGCGCCTGCCGCCTCGAAGAGTACGTGGATCGTCTCGGCGAATCGGCGCACTGGACGCGCGTGCTCTCGCCGGGCGAGCAGCAACGCCTTGCGGGCGCGCGCGTGCTGCTGCACAAGCCCGACTATCTGTTCCTCGACGAAGCGACGAGCGCGCTCGACCCCGACAACGAAAGCCGTCTCTACAAGCTGTTCATGGAACGTCTGCCCAAGGCAGCGATCGTGAGCGTCGCGCACCGTGAGTCGCTCGCGGCGTACCACCACGAAACGCTCGAGATCGAGCGCATGCCCGAAGAGCGGGTTGCCGCGTGAGCGCAAGCGCGCTGCGCGTCGTGCTGATCACGGGCGCGGGCTCGGGCATCGGCGCGGCGCTCGCGCGTCGCCTCGCGGCGCCGGGTGTAGCGTTGATGCTGCACACGCGCGGCGCGGATGAGGCATCGCGCGCCCGGCTCGCCGCCGTTGCCGCCGGGTGCGAGCAGCGCGGCTCGACCTGCGCCACCGCGTACGGCGATCTCGCGCTGGCCGGCCAGGCGAGCGCGCTCGTGGACGCCACGCTCGCGCGCTTCGGCTCGCTCGACCAGCTCGTCGCCAACGCCGGGCACGCGCAGCGCCAGACGCTCGCCGCGCTCGACGCCGCGTCGCTCGAAGGCGCTTTCGCGGCCATGCCTGCCGCGTTCGCCGGGCTCGTGCAACGCGCGCAGCCGGCGCTGGAACGCTCGGCGCGCGCCCGCGTGGTCGCGCTGAGCTCGTTCGTCGCGCACCGCTACCGCGCCGGCGCGCCCTTCGCGGCCACCGCCGCCGCGAAGGCCGCGCTCGAATCGCTGGCGAAAACCGCCGCGGCAGAACTGGCGCCGCACGGCGTGACCGTGAACTGCGTCGCGCCCGGCTATACGCGCAAGGACAAGGGCCCCGCGCCGGAAAACGCGGCGGTGTGGGAGCGTGCGGCACAGGAAACACCGCTCGGCCACGTGGCCGATCCCGCCGATGTCGCCGAACTCATCGCCTTCCTGCTCTCGGATGCCGCGCGCCACATCACCGGCCAGGTGATTCATGTCGATGGCGGGCTCACGCTCTAGCGCCTTGCGGTTCCCGCGCGCCATCGTTCGCTCGCTATCGAACTAAACCCGAACTAAATATCGGAATACAACGATAGCCGGCGCCCCCAAATTGCCCCTCGCCTCAGCGCGGTTTCGCACCGTAAAATACCCCTCCAGCACACCGGAGACGGGCGGCGTCGCACCGCACAGCCCGCCAGCGTCAAGCGCACACGCCACCCAACGCGTCTGCGCCAGCCGGGTCGCTTGCGCAGCACGCGCCGCTCAGCCCGGTTCGTTGCGCGCACAACAAATATGGGGGAAGACACGCGATGGGCTACTTTCACTGGTTCACCGAGTTGAACGCGCGCGAGCGGCGCACGCTTTATGCGGGATTCGGCGGCTACGCCGTCGACGCGTTCGACTTCATGATCTACTCGTTCCTGATCCCGACGCTCATCGCGACCTGGGGCATGACCAGGAGCGAGGCCGGCATGATCGCGACCAGCTCGCTGATCTCCTCGGCGATCGGCGGCTGGCTCGCCGGCATCCTCGCCGACCGTTACGGCCGCGTGCGCGTGCTGCAGTGGACCATCGCCACCTTCGCGCTCTTCACCTGCCTCTCCGGCTTCACGCATTCATTCTGGCAACTGCTCGCCACGCGCACGCTGCAGGGCATCGGCTTTGGCGGCGAATGGACGGTCGTCACGATGATGATGGCCGAAACGATCCGCTCGCCGCAGCATCGCGCGAAAGCCGTGGGCACGGTGCAGAGCAGCTGGTCGTTCGGCTGGGGCGCGGCTGCCATACTGTACTGGGCCTTCTTCGCCCTGCTACCCGAGGAATACGCGTGGCGCGCGTGCTTCTGGATCGGCATCGTGCCTGCGCTCTGGATTCTCTATGTGCGCCGCAACGTGAGCGATCCCGACGTGTTCGTCGCCACGCGCCGGGCGCGCGAAAGCGGCGCGGTGCAAAGCCACTTCATGCAGATCTTCGCGCCCGCGCATCTGGTCACCACCCTGCTCGGCAGCGCGCTGTGCACCGGCATGCTCGGCGGTTACTACGCGATCACCACCTGGCTGCCCACCTACCTCAAGACGGTGCGCCATCTCTCGGTGTTCAACACGAGCGGCTATCTGATCGTGCTGATCGTGGGCTCGTTCACGGGCTACATCGTCGGCGCGATCCTGTGCGACAGGATCGGCCGGCGCGCGTCGTTCATCCTGTTCGCCATCGGCTCGTTTGCGCTCGGCATGGCCTACACCATGCTGCCCATCACCGACACCGCCATGCTCCTGCTCGGCTTTCCGCTCGGCATCGTCGTGCAAGGCATTTTCGCGGGCGTGGGTGCGTACCTCTCGGAGCTTTACCCGAACGCGATCCGCGGCTCGGGCCAGGGCTTCTGCTACAACCTCGGACGCGGGCTCGGCTCGTTTTTCCCCATTCTCGTAGGCGCATTCGCGCAAACCACCTCGCTCGTGAAGGCGATCGGCGTGGTGGCCGGCGCGGGCTATCTGCTCGTGATCGTCGCGGCGCTGTGCCTGCCGGAGACGAAGGGCAAGACGCTGACCGAGGAAGTGCCTGCTGCCGGGAGCGAGCGTCTGCGGAGTCCACTGCACGATGAGCGCGAACATGCTGCAATACCGACCGTCCCTCCCTGTTGTGCGACCGGCATGAAAACGATCGTCCTCGGCGCCGGTGTGATCGGCGTCGCTACTGCGTACTATCTGAGCGAACGAGGCTGCGACGTCACGGTCGTCGAACGGGAACCGGGCGTCGCGCTCGGCACGAGCTTCGGCAACGCCGGCGTCATCGCGCCCGGCTATGTCACGCCGTGGGCCGCGCCCGGCATGCCCGCGAAGCTCATCAAGTATCTGCTCAAGCCGACCTCGCCGCTCATCTTCCGTCCCACGCTCGACGCCGCGCAGTGGCGCTGGATCGCGCGCTGGCTGCGCGAATGCGATCTCGCGCGCTTTCGCGTGAACAAGCAGCGCATGCAGCGGATCGCCTATTACAGCCGTGAATGCCTGCACGCGTTTCGCGCCACGCACGCGTTCGAGTACGGGCGCAGCCAGGGCTATCTGCAGCTCTTTCGCAGCGACTACGACCTCGAGCTCGCGCAACCGGCGCTCGGCGTGCTGCGCGATGCGGGCATCGTCTATCGCGAACTCGATGCCGCCACGTGCGCGCAGGTCGAGCCGGGGCTTGCGTGGTCACGTGTGAAACCGGTGGCGGGCGTCTATCTGCCGGAAGATGAAGCCGGCGACTGCGCACGCTTCACGCGCGAGCTGCGCTCCGTCTGCGAATCACGCGGCGTCACGTTTTTGTTCGATACCGAAGTGCTCGCGCTCGAAGCCGCGGGCGGCAGGGTGAACGGCGTGCGCGTGCGCGCCGTGCCCGGGCGGCGCACGGCCAACAACCGCAAGGACCGGCGCGAGCAGCGCCGCGCGCCGGCCGAGGTGCTGCGCCCGGCCGAGCGCAGCGAGCCCACCGACGACACGCCCCACACGCTCGCCGCCGACGCCGTGGTGGTCGCCCTGGGCGTGGAGAGCGCGGCGCTCGTCGCGCCGCTTGGCGTGCGCGTGCCGTTGTATCCGGTGAAAGGCTATTCGGCCACGCTGCCCGTGGTCGACGAGCAGAAGGCCCCGCGCGCCGCGCTCATGGACGAGTCGCTCAAGACGGCGATCACGCGCTTCGGCCCGTATCTGCGTGTGGCGGGGACGGCGGAACTGGGCGACCACCGCGCGACGCTGCGCGAGCAGGCGCTGCAAACGCTCATGAAGGTGCTCGACGACTGGTTCCCGCACGCCGCGACGCCTTCGTCGGCGCAATTCTGGGTGGGGCGCCGGCCGATGGTGCCGGACGGCGCGCCGCTGCTCGGCACGTCGGGCGTGGATGGCCTGTGGCTGAACGTCGGGCACGGCTCGACGGGCTGGGCGATGTCGATGGGTTCGGGCCGCGTGCTCGCGGACCTCGTCACGCAGCGCGCGCCGGAAATCGATCTCGATGGATTGACGCTGGCGCGGTATCGCCACTAAGCGTCGGTCGAGACTCCAACGCAGGGCGACACCTCAATCGAGCGCGACGCTCGCCAACGCCTCGTAGCGCGCGCCCTGCCTCGCCAGCGTGCTCGAATACAGCACCAGCGACTCGAAGCACAACGGCGGCAGCGCTTCGCCGCCGCTTGGCGCCGGCGCGCCCACGGCGTCGCGCGCGAAGCGCGCGAGCGTCACGTGCGGACGGAACGCTCGTGCGTCGAGCGGCAATCCCACGTCTCCCATGAGTGAGCGCACGTGCCAGTCGAGCGCCGTGAACGCATCCGACATCGCGAGCACGGCCACCATGAGGCGCGGATGGGCGCGTCCCGGCCAGCATTCGATATGCGTGACTTCAGCGGGCGGGAGGAGCGGCGCGTGCTCGGCGAGGCGCCGCGAGAGCACGTGTCCCTGGTCGAACGACATTGCGCCGATGAACGTCACTGTCAGATGGAGTTGCGCATAGGGCACGCGCCGCGCATTGGGCGGCACGTCCAGCGCGGCGAGCGCATCGCGCGACGCCGCAGTGGGCGAAAGCGCGATGAAGCAGCGCCGCCATTGCTGCGTGTCACGATCGGTCTCGCGGGCTTCGGACATGATCGGCGGGCCTCGTTCGGTCGGGCAATCGCGTCATGGTAATCCTCTCGCGCGCAGACGTAAAAAAGCCGGGTCATCCTTGCGGATGCCCGGCTTTCTGGCTTCGTGTCTCCTGCCGTCTCCCGTGCGTCCCAGCGAATAGCGGGACACACCGGATTTAACGCGGCAACTCCGAGCTGCCCATCAGGTACGCATCGACCGAGCGAGCGCATTGACGGCCCTCACGGATCGCCCACACCACGAGCGACTGGCCGCGGCGCATGTCGCCGGCGGTGAAGACCTTGTCGACCGACGTGTAGTACGCCTTCTCGCCCTCGGTCGAGGCACGCACGTTGCCGCGCGCATCCTTCTCGACGCCGAATGCTTCGAGCACCGGCGAAACCGGCTGCGTGAAGCCCATGGCGAGCAGCACGAGATCGGCCTTCATTTCGAATTCCGAGCCTGGCACTTCGACCATCTTGCCGTCCTTCCACTCCACACGTGCGGCGATCAGCTTCTCGATCTTGCCGTTCTTGCCTTCGAGGCGCTTGGTGGCGACCGACCAGTCGCGCGAGCAGCCTTCGTCATGCGACGACGACGTGCGCAGCTTGATCGGCCAGTACGGCCACACGAGCGGCTTGTTCTCTTCCTCGGGCGGCTGCGGCAGCAGTTCGAACTGCGTGACGCTCTTCGCGCCGTGACGGTTCGAGGTGCCCACGCAGTCGGAACCCGTATCGCCGCCGCCGATCACGACCACATGCTTGCCCTTGGCGAGCAGCTGGTTCGGCAGCTTGTCGCCGGCGTTGACCTTGTTCTGCTGCGGCAGGAACTCCATGGCGTAGTAGATGCCTTCGAGTTCACGGCCCGGCACCGGCAGGTCACGCGGCGTTTCCGAACCGCCTGCGATCACCACGGCGTCGAACTGGTCCTTCAGTTCGTCCGGCGAGATCGTTTCCTTCGCCGTGTTGCCGATGTACGCAGGCAACTCGCCACGGCCGATGAACACGTTGGTGCGGAACGTCACGCCTTCGGCCTCCATCTGCCGCATGCGGCGGTCGATCAGCCACTTCTCCAGCTTGAAGTCGGGGATGCCGTAGCGCAGCAGGCCGCCGATACGGTCGTTCTTCTCGAACACCGTCACGTCGTGACCGGCGCGCGCGAGCTGCTGTGCGGCGGCGAGGCCCGCGGGGCCCGAACCGACCACGGCAACCTTCTTGCCCGTCTTGTGCTTCGCGACTTGCGGCGCGACCCAGCCTTCGGCCCAGGCCTTGTCGATGATCGCGTGCTCGATCGACTTGATGCCGACCGGGTCGTCGTTGATGCCGAGCGTGCACGCCGCTTCGCAGGGCGCCGGGCAGATGCGGCCCGTGAACTCGGGGAAATTGTTCGTGGAATGCAGGACGTCGATCGCGCTCTTCCAGTCCTGGCGGAACACGAGGTCGTTGAAGTCCGGAATGATGTTGTTGACCGGGCAGCCGTTGTTGCAGAACGGGATGCCGCAGTCCATGCAGCGTGCGCCCTGGATCTTCGCGTCGGCGTCGGAGAGCGCCGCCACGAATTCCTTGTAATGCTTCACGCGCGTGAGCGGTGCTTCGTACGCCTCATGCTGGCGCTCGAACTCGAGAAAACCGGTTGCCTTACCCATAGGGTTCTCGTCTATCTCTATCTATTCGGTGAGGGGACCGCGCCCGCCGCCGCTTCAGTGAGCGCGGCGGGCGCTTCGTCTTCGTTCAGTCGTCGTCTTGCGGATCAGGCGGCCAGTTCTTCCTGGTTCGCCTTCTTCGCGCCGAGTTCGCCCAGTGCGCGCTTGTATTCCGTCGGGAACACCTTCACGAACTGGCGGCGCGCCGCATCCCAGTTCTCGAGCAGCGCCTTGGCGCGCGTCGAGCCCGTGAACTGGAAGTGACGCTCGACGAGTCCCTTGAGCAGCGCTTCGTCGGTCTGGCCCGTGTGCCACAGTGCGCGGTCCACAGTGCGCTCCTGTTCGGCCTGCTGCAGGACCGGGTCGAGCGCGACCATCGACTTGTTGCACTTGCCGGCGAAGGTGCCGTCCGGGTCGTACACGTAGGCGATACCGCCCGACATGCCCGCCGCGAAGTTACGGCCCGTTTCGCCGAGCACGACCACCGTGCCGCCCGTCATGTATTCACAGCCGTGGTCGCCCGTGCCCTCGACGATCGCCGTCGCGCCCGAATTACGCACCGCGAAACGCTCGCCCGCGACGCCGCGCAGGAAGGCTTCGCCTTCGAGTGCGCCGTACATCACCGTGTTGCCGCAGATGATGTTTTCTTCGGACTTGCCGCGGAAGTCGTTGGTCGGACGGATGATGATGCGGCCGCCCGAGAGGCCCTTGCCGACGTAGTCGTTGCCGTCGCCCACGAGGTCCAGCGTGATGCCGCGTGCGAGGAACGCGCCGAAGCTCTGACCCGCCGTGCCCTTCAACTGGATGTGGATCGTGTCTTCCGGCAGACCGTCGTGGCCGTACTTCTTCGCGACGACGCCCGAGAGCATCGCGCCAACCGTGCGGTTCACGTTGCGCACCGGCTGGATGAACGAGACGTGCTCGCCCGTTTCGATCGCCGCCTTCGCCTTCTCGATCAGCGTGTGATCGAGCGCGCGGTCCAGACCGTGGTCTTGCGTGTCGACGTGCTTCTTCGCGACTTCAGCGCCGACCGACGGCTGGTAGAACACGCGCGAGAAGTCGAGACCCTTCGCCTTCCAGTGCTCCACGCCACGGCGCGTGTCGAGCAGATCCGCGCGGCCGACCAGATCGTCGAACTTGCGGATACCCAGTTGCGCCATGATTTCGCGGACTTCTTCAGCGATGAAGAAGAAGAAGTTGACGACGTGCTCGGGCTGGCCCGAGAACTTGGCGCGCAGCACCGGATCTTGCGTCGCCACGCCGACCGGGCAGGTGTTCAGGTGGCACTTGCGCATCATGATGCAGCCCTGGACGACGAGCGGCGCCGTCGCAAAGCCGAATTCATCCGCGCCGAGCAGCGCGCCGATCACCACGTCGCGGCCCGTCTTCATCTGACCGTCGGCTTGCACGCGGATACGGCCGCGCAGCTGGTTCAGCACCAGCGTCTGCTGCGTTTCCGCCAGACCGAGCTCCCACGGCGTGCCGGCGTGCTTGAGCGACGAGAGCGGCGAGGCGCCCGTGCCGCCGTCGTGACCCGCGATGACGACGTGGTCGGCCTTGGCCTTCGCCACGCCGGCTGCCACCGTGCCCACGCCCACTTCCGACACCAGCTTCACCGAGATCGACGAAACCGGGTTCACGTTCTTCAGGTCGTGAATCAGCTGCGCCAGGTCTTCGATCGAGTAGATGTCGTGGTGCGGCGGCGGCGAAATGAGGCCCACGCCCGGCACCGAGTAACGCAGCTTGCCGATGTACTCCGAAACCTTGTGGCCCGGCAGCTGACCGCCTTCGCCCGGCTTCGCGCCCTGCGCCATCTTGATCTGGATCTGGTCCGCCGACGACAGGTACTCCGCCGACACGCCAAAGCGGCCCGACGCCACCTGCTTGATCTTCGAACGCAGCGAGTCGCCATCCTTGAGCGGGATGTCCTTGACGACTTCCGGCCCAATGATCGACTGCATCGTGTCGCCGTTCTTGATCGGAATGCCGCGCAGTTCGTTGCGGTAGCGCTTCTCGTCTTCGCCGCCTTCACCCGTGTTCGACTTGCCGCCGATGCGGTTCATCGCAACGGCCAGCGTGGCGTGCGCTTCCGTCGAGATCGAGCCGAGCGACATCGCGCCCGTGGCGAAACGCTTGACGATTTCCTTGGCCGGCTCGACGTCGTCGATCGAGATCGCGCGCGCCGGGTCGAGGCGGAATTCGAACAGACCGCGGAAGGTCATGTGGCGCTTCGTCTGATCGTTGATCAGGTGCGCGTATTCCTTGTACGTCTGGTACGAGTTGCTGCGCGCCGAGTGCTGCAGCTTGGCGATCGCGTCCGGCGTCCACATGTGGTCTTCGCCGCGCACGCGGTAGGCGTACTCGCCGCCCGCGTCGAGCATGTTGGCGAGAACCGGGTTGTCGCCGAATGCGTCGCGGTGCAGACGGATCGCTTCTTCAGCCACTTCGAACAGGCCGATGCCGCCCACCTTCGAGGCCGTACCCTTGAAGTACTTGGCGATCAGATCGTCAGCCAGACCGACGGCTTCGAAAATCTGCGCGCCCGTGTACGACATGTACGTGGAGATGCCCATCTTCGACATCACCTTGAGCAGGCCCTTGCCCACTGCCTTGGTGAAGTTGTAGACGGCCTTCTCGCCCGACAGGTCGCCCTTGAGGCCCTGCGCCATTTGCGCGAGCGTTTCCATCGCGAGGTACGGGTGCACGGCTTCCGCGCCGAAACCGGCGAGCAGCGCGAAGTGGTGCGTTTCACGCGCCGAACCCGTTTCCACGACGAGACCCGTGCTCGTGCGCAGGCCGTGCTGCACGAGGTGCGAGTGGATCGCCGAGGTGGCGAGCAGCGCGGGAATCGCGACGTTGTCGCGGTCCGCGCGGCGGTCCGACACGATCAGGATGTTGTAGCCCGACTTGACCGCATCGACGGCTTCCGCGCACAGCGACGCGAGACGCGCTTCGATGCCTTCCTTGCCCCAGGCCACCGGATAGCAGATGTTCAGCTCATAGCTGCTGAACTTGCCGCCCGTGTACTGCTCGATCGCGCGGATCTTCGCGATGTCCTTGAAGTCGAGCACCGGCTGCGACACTTCGAGACGCATCGGCGGGTTGATGTTGTTGGTGTCGAGCAGGTTCGGCTTCGGGCCGATGAACGACACGAGCGACATCACCATGTTTTCACGGATCGGGTCGATCGGCGGGTTCGTGACCTGCGCGAAGAGCTGCTTGAAGTAGTTGTAGAGCGTCTTGTTCTTGTTGGACATGACCGCCAGCGGCGAGTCGTTGCCCATCGAACCGACCGCCTCTTCGCCCGACATCGCCATCGGCGCCATCAGGAATTTGAGGTCTTCCTGCGTGTAGCCGAACGCCTGCTGACGGTCGAGCAGGGCGGCGGCTTCGGCGCGCGCGGTCGCGACGTCTTCCGCCTTCGGCTCGATCTCGTCGAGCTTGATGCGCACGGCGTCGATCCAGCTCTTGTACGGCTTGGCGTTGGCGAGGTTGTCCTTGAGTTCCTTGTCGTCGATGATGCGGCCGTGTTCCATGTCGATCAGGAACATCTTGCCCGGCTGCAGACGCCACTTCTTGACGATCTTCGACTCGGGGATCGGCAGCGTGCCGGCTTCCGACGCCATGATGACCAGGTCGTCGTCCGTGACGATGTAGCGCGCCGGACGCAGACCGTTACGGTCGAGCGTCGCGCCGATCTGGCGGCCGTCGGTGAACGCGATCGCGGCGGGGCCGTCCCACGGCTCCATCATCGCAGCGTGGTATTCGTAGAACGCCTTGCGGTTCTCGTCCATCAGCGTGTGCTGTTCCCAGGCTTCCGGGATCATCATCATCATCGCGTGGACGAGCGGGTAGCCCGCCATCACCAGCAGTTCGAGACAGTTGTCGAACGATGCGGTGTCGGACTGGCCCGGATAGATCAGCGGCCAGAGCTTCGGCAGGTCGTCGCCGAGCACGTGCGAGGCGATCGCGCCGGTACGGGCGTTCAGCCAGTTCACGTTGCCCTTCACGGTGTTGATTTCACCGTTGTGGGCGATCATGCGGTACGGGTGAGCCAGTTCCCACGCCGGGAACGTGTTGGTCGAGAAGCGCTGGTGCACGAGCGCCAGTGCCGACACCACGCGCTCGTCCTGCAGGTCGCGGTAATACACGCCAACCTGGCCGGCGAGCAGCAGACCCTTGTAGACGACCGTGCGCGCCGAGCACGACGGCACGAAGTATTCCTTGCCGTGCTTGAGCTTGAGCGCCTGAATGCGGTGGCTCGCGGTCTTGCGGATGATGTACAGCTTGCGCTCGAGCGCGTCCGTAACCA
This sequence comes from Paraburkholderia nodosa, assembly GCF_001718195.1. Classification (GTDB taxonomy): domain Bacteria; phylum Pseudomonadota; class Gammaproteobacteria; order Burkholderiales; family Burkholderiaceae; genus Paraburkholderia; species Paraburkholderia nodosa_A. The sequence goes on along the minus strand of NZ_MCNV01000027.1, from coordinate 42,843 downwards.
TCACGTCCTTGCCGCGGCCGATGAAGATCTGGCGGATCAGCGGCTCGCTAGCCTTGACCGTGGGCGAGATCGGCATGGCGTGATCGACCGGTACGTCGCGCCAGCCCAGCACGACCTGGCCTTCTGCACGCACCGTGCGCTCGAGTTCCTGCTCGCAGGCGAGACGCGAGGCGTGTTCCTTCGGCAGGAAGATCATGCCGACGCCGTACTCGCCGAACGGCGGCAGCGTCACGCCCTGCTTGGCCATCTCTTCGCGGTAGAACGCGTCCGGAATCTGGATCAGGATGCCCGCGCCGTCGCCCATCAGCGGATCGGCGCCCACGGCGCCCCGGTGGTCGAGGTTCTCGAGAATCTTCAGGCCTTGCTGAATGATTTCGTGGCTCTTCTTGCCCTTGATATGGGCGACGAAACCGACGCCACATGCGTCGTGTTCGTTTTGCGGGTCATAGAGACCTTGCGCGGCGGGCACCGCGGCGCGCTGCTGGTGATCGTTCATGGGGACACCGTCAGAGTGGGGCCGTTGCCAGCCGTTGAATCCGTTTTCTTGATTTACGCCGCTTACGTGACCGCTGTACGGCGTTGCGCGGGTACTACGTGCTTCCCGCGTTATGCGCCCAGGAGAGCCGAAAGGCGAATATACGCGACGAATCAAGGGGATGCAAATAAAACGTGATGTTCGAACCCCAATTATCGAGTTGGTGCATTCGCACATTTTTTTATTGGGGTCATATTAAATTCGGGCAAAAGAAAACGGCATCCGGGGATGCCGTTTATTTCGTAAACACTTGATCCGAAAAGCAATCAGTGAGTGCCGGTGCCCGGCTTGCGTTCGTCGTGTTCCGAACTCGAACCGGAGGAGCCCCCGTTGCCGGAACCCTGTGAACCACCGGAATGGCCGCCCGCGCCACCCGGATTTCCACCCGATGTTGTAGCGGAACCACTCCCAGGGTGACCTCCTCCCTGCGTCGAGGTCGAGCCGGCCGGGTTGGCGCCGGCGTGCGAGGTAGAATGGGGGCCAGATTGAGTCGCGCCATGGCTCGCCGGCTGACCACCGGCCCCGCCCGATCCGGCCGCAGGCGTCGAAGCCGGGCTCGCGGTGGCCGCGGCGCCAACGGCGCCCGGCGTCGCCGCAGGCGTGCCTGGCGCCTCGCGCACCTTGCGCGGGCGCCCACGCGGCAGCGGCGAGACGCGCCGGTTCGCCGTGCGCGACGCCCAATCGCGGTACGTGTCGCTGCCGAGCACCCAGCCCTTGAGCGTGGCCTGCATGAGCTGTGTCGTTTCGCGTTCGTCGAGCACCTGCTCGCAGAGTTCGCGATACGCGCGCTGACGCTCGAAAGGCGTATTGCCGAGCGCCCAGTACAGCGGATGGTCGGTGATGAGGCTGTCGACGGTGAGGCCGATGTGATGCCGGTAGCTCGACCATCGATAGTCTTCGGGCGCCGTCACGAGGTGGCTGCGCACCGGTGCGAGCTCGACGACGCGGCTCGCCAGCAGGAAGAAGCGCTCGCCCTCGATGACCGTCGCGCGGTAGCGCCCCTCCCAGAGCGTGCCGCGACGCGCATAGCGCCGGTTGAAATGCGCCACGTAGCGCCGGCCGACCGCCTGCATTGCCTTGGGCAGGCTGGATTCGTCGGAAGGCGTGACGAGCAGTTGCACCGCGCCGGGCATCAAAACCCACGCATGCACCGCCAGATGATGATCGCGCGCCGCGGCCTTCAGGCAGTCGATGAACAGTTCGTAGTCCTGGTCATCGACGAACGCGGGCTGCTGATCGAGTCCGCGCAGGATCACATGCTGTGGCTGATCGGGAACATAAAGACGTGCAAGCCGTGCCATGCTCGATTTTCCTGGTTCCGTTGGTGAATACCCGCAGACCCGCCAGGCCCCACCAGCGCTAGTTCTCGCTGGCATGCGGCTTCGGCGGAAAGCTCGCGGCGCTTAGTAAAAAAGCTCTAACGGTCGCGTCTGGTTTGTTGCAAACGTTGTGTTCATAATGAGCGGGCCTTTCATGGAGGAGCAATTAATATGAAATTAAAACAGGCGCTGGCAGGGGTCGCCGCGCTCGCCAGTTTCACGGCGGCACACGCACAATCCGCAAACACGTTCTACGTCACCACCGGCTGGTTCCGCTTCATGCCGCAGGACACCAGCGATCCGCTCAAGATCGACAGTGTCGGCGGCACGCCCGTCAACATGGCCATTCCGAACACCGGCGCCAGCGTCGGCTCGGCCGACACCGTGGGCTTCTCCCTCGGCTACTACATCACCGACCACTTCGCGACCGAAGCCGAACTCGGCATTCCGCCGAAGTTCGATATTTCCGGCGGCGGCATGTTCAGCAGCTACGGCAAGGTCGGCTCGGCAAAACTGTGGAGCCCCGCGCTGCTGTTCAAGTACTACTTCAACAGCCCGGAAGCCAAATTCCGTCCTTACCTCGGCGTCGGCGTGACCTACGCCTGGTTCACCGACGCGAAGATCACCAACGGCGCCTTTGAACAAGAGAGGCTTGGGGGTCCGACCAGTGTTTCGACGGATCGTTCCTGGGCCCCCGTGTTTAACCTGGGCTTCAACTACAACTTCACGAAGCACTGGTTCGCCGGTTTCTCGCTCTCGTACATCCCGATCAACGTGACGGCCACGTACCACACGACGCTGAACAACCAGTTCGGCACGCAGCGAGTCGCGGAATCGAAGATTCACCTGAACCCGCTCGTGACGTACCTGAAGGTCGGCTACAACTTCTGACGCCCTTCGGCGCCCCGCACCACCTCGCGCCGGCCCTTCGCCTCGCCCTTGCGGCGTCTGGCGGAGGGCGGCGTTTCCCGCCCGGCCGTGCCCTTCCCGTCTTCGCGTCTCCATCGATTTTCCCCGCCTTCGCATGGGCTTATCCTGATTCTATGCCTCTGGGAAAAAGCGTGCTGTCCCCGTAATCACCTGTTTTGTCACCAGAGAAGGAAGCCCCGCCTGGCGGGCGTTTGCGCCCGGCTCGCTGCGCGCGTTCAAGGCTCGGGCACTGGAATTGCGCAATACTTGCACTCCGGTCCTCGCCCTGCCGCGCCCTTTTTCGTGCGCGCCGCGGCGAGCCTTTTACCTGTGACTTTTCAACGACGGAGCCATACATGAGCGCCTTTCCGAACACGCGAGAAGCCCTCGGAGATTCCTGGACGCGCACGAGCCGACACGCGCGGCGCATTGCACGCCGCGGCCGCAGCGCCGCCGCCGATATCACCGACGAGTTGCGTGATCTGCTCGCCGAGCTGGAAAACACGCTGGGCGAAGGAACCCAGGCCGATGCAGCTGCGCTGCGCGCCGACATCCGCAAGCGTCTGGACGCCGCCCGCGAGCGGCTCGAAGTCGCGCGTGCAGCCGCGCGCGACCACACTGACGCGGCCATCGCCGGCGCCGACGACTACGTACACCGCAATCCCTGGCAGGCCGTAGCGATTGCCGGCGGCGTCGCGCTGGTACTGGGCGCGCTGCTCTCGCGCCGCTGAAGGAGGAGCCGGGCACCGGCCGCCCGGCCCGGGCCCTCAGGCGTCGAGCGCGTGCGGCCCGATCAGGTCGATACGGTCGGTGCAGACCGTATCGACGCCCCAGCTCACGAGTTGGCGAGCGCGGTCGAGTTCGTTCACCGTATAGGCGAGGATGAAAAGCCCCGCCGACTTGATGCGCTCGACGAGCGCCTCGTCCAGATGGCGATGGCTCGCATGAAGCGACACACACTCGAGCGCCGCCGTCTGCTCGCGCCAGTCGGCGGGCACCCGCTCGAATAGCAGCCCGCGCGGCAGTTCCGGCGCGCTTTCGCGCGCCGCCTCGAGCGCCGCATAAGAGAACGACGACAGCAAAGGCGGCGTGCCTGCCCGCGCTTCGCTCTCCCATAGGCGCGCCGTTTCGGCGCCGACAATGCGCCCTGTCTCCACGTCGCGACCCGCGCAGGGCTTGATCTCGACATTCGCCGCAAGCCCCAGCTCGCGACAACACGCTGCGACTTGAGCGAGCGTCGGCATTGGCTCGCCCGCAAAACGCGCGTCCCGCCAGCTGCCCGCGTCCAACGCGGCAAGTTCCGCATAGCGCATGGACGCGGCCGCGCCGTGCCCGCTCGACGTGCGATTCACCGAGTCGTCATGGAGCAGGAACGCGACGTTGTCGACGGAGAGCCTGGCGTCGAACTCGACCATCTTATGGCCGAGGCTCGCGCCGGTGTGCAGACCCGCCAGGGTGTTCTCGGGCGCGAGCGTGCCGCCCCCTCGGTGCGCGGCAACGCGCGGATACGGCCAGGACTTGATCAAATCGGCTCCCGGAATCGGCAGGGGCGGTGAGAGGGGCGAGCCGCGCCCTCAAACGTCATCGGCGACGACGAAGAGGCGGCGGTACTCCTTCAGGGCATAGCGGTCGGTCATGCCCGCGATGTAATGCGCGATCAGCCGCGGCTGCAGGGCGGCGTCCTGCGTCTGGTACGGCGGCGGCAACAGGCGCGAGTCTTCGCTGAACGCCTCGAACAGCCCCTTCACCACGCGCCGCGCCTTGTTGGCCATGCGCATCACGCGATAGTGGCGGTACAGGTTGCGGTACAGGAAGCGCTTGAGCGCCGCCGCCTGCGCGGCCACGCGCTCGCTGTGCGCGACGAGCGCAGGCGCCGCGCGCACGTCGTCGAGCGACTGCGGCGCGCACTCGGCGAGATTGCGCCGCGTCTGCCCGATCAGATCGACGATCAGCGTGTTGATGATGCGCCGCACCGTCTCGTGAATCAGCCGACGGCCCTCGATCTGCGGATATTCGGCGCGCGCGGCGTCGTAGTGCGTTTGCCAGAGCTCGACCTCGGCGAGTTGCTCGATGGTGAGCAGGCCCGAGCGCAAGCCGTCGTCGACGTCGTGGTTGTTATAGGCGATTTCGTCGGCGATGTTGGCGATCTGCGCTTCGATGGACGGTTGCCGGCCGAGCAGAAAACGCTCACCCAGATCGCCCAGATGCCTCGCATGCTCACGCGAGCAGTGCTTGAGAATGCCTTCGCGCGTCTCGAAGCACAGGTTCAGGCCGTCGAACGCGCCGTAGTGCTCTTCGAGCTCGTCCACGACCGCGAGACTCTGGAGATTGTGCTCGAAGCCACCGTGCTCGCGCATGCACTCGTTGAGCGCGTCCTGGCCCGCATGGCCGAACGGCGTATGGCCGAGGTCGTGGGCGAGCGAGATCGCCTCGACCAGATCCTCGTTCACGCGCAGGTTACGGGCGACCGAGCGGGCGATCTGCGCGACTTCCAGGCTGTGCGTGAGCCGCGTGCGAAAGAGATCGCCCTCGTGATTCACGAACACCTGGGTCTTGTACTCGAGGCGGCGAAACGCCGTGGAATGGACGATGCGGTCGCGATCGCGCTGGAACTCGCTGCGCGCGGCGGGCGGCGGCTCGGGATAGCGCCGCCCGCGCGTGCGCGAGGCGTGCGCCGCGTAAGGCGCGAGGCCCGCCTCGAATGACGCGATCAGCGCGGCGCTGGCGTCGCCGCCATGCGCGTCGTTACCTTCCTGAACACTACGGGGATCACTACGGTTGTCGCTGCGGGTGTCGCTCACCGTTCCTCCGCAAGGGGTTGTCGCCGGCGCCGCCTCAGCTCTGCGTCGCGGCGGCGAGCGTGGCCTGCACGGCTTCGTCGGGCGCGCGGCCGATGTGCGTCTCGCCGAAGCGCTTGAGCAGGATGAACTTGATCGCCCCGCCCTCGGCCTTCTTGTCGACCTGCATCAGCTCGACATAGCGGTCCGCGCCGAGCGCGGGCGCACGCACCGGCAGCTTCGCGGCCTCGACCACGCGCACGAGGCGCGTGCGCGAGGCTTCGTCGAGCATGCCCATGCGCACCGAAAGGTCCGCCGCCATCACCATGCCGCAGCCCACCGCCTCGCCGTGCAGCCACTCGCCGTAGCCGAGCCCGGCCTCGATCGCGTGGCCGAACGTATGGCCGAAGTTGAGGATGGCGCGCAGGCCGCCCTCGCGCTCGTCGGCGGCCACGACCGATGCCTTGATCTCGCACGAGCGCTTGACGGCGTGCGCGAGCGCTTCGGGCTCGCAACGGTTGAGCGATTCGACGTTGGCTTCGATCCAGTCGAAGAATTCGGCATCGGCGATTGCGCCGGTCTTGATGACCTCGGCGATGCCCGCCGCCAGCTCGCGCTCCGGCAGCGTGGCGAGCGCGCCGATGTCGGCGATCACGGCCTGCGGCTGGTAGAACGCGCCGATCATGTTCTTGCCGAGCGGATGATTGATGCCCGTCTTGCCGCCCACCGACGAATCGACCTGCGAAAGCAGCGTGGTCGGCACCTGGATGAACGGCACGCCGCGCATGTAGCAGGCGGCCGCGAAACCCGTCATGTCGCCCGTCACGCCGCCGCCCAGCGCGATGAGCGTGGTCTTGCGGTCGGCGCGCGAGGTGAGCAGCGCGTCGAAGATCTCGTTGAGCGTTTCCCAGTTCTTGTGCGCCTCGCCATCGGGCAGCACCACCGTATTGACGTCCTTGCCGAGCGGCGCGAGCGCGGTGCGCAGCGTCTCGCCGTAGAGCGGATCGACGACGGTGTTCGTCACGATCGTGACCGACTTGCCGGCGATATGAGGCGCGAAGAGCGCCGTCTGACCGATCAGGCCGGAGCCGATATGGATGGGGTAGGCGCGCTCGCCCAGTTCGACGTTGACGGTAATCATGCTCTGAATCTTTTGGGTTTCCGATGCACTGCCTGCTTCACGACTCACTGCGCGACTCACTGCGCCACCTGCGCCCTACTCGCGCGCAGTGGCCCGCACGACGCCGGCCATGTCGAGCTGCATCAGCACCATGTTGACGAGTCCGTTGACGGAAGGCCGGCCGGTTTCGATCACGAAGTCCGCGACTTCGCGATACAGCGGGTCGCGCACTTCGTAGAGCGCTTCGAGCCGCGCCTTGGGGTCTTCGGTTTGCAGGAGCGGACGATTCTTGTCGCGCCGCGTGCGCAGCCACAGGTCGTGCGGATGCGCGCGCAGATACACGACGAAGCCGCGCGCCTTGAGCGCCGCGCGATTCTCGGGCCGCAGCACCGCGCCGCCGCCGGTCGCGAGGACGATGCCTTCACGCCCCGTGAGCTCTTCGATCATCTGGGCCTCGCGGTCGCGAAAGCCCGCTTCGCCTTCGAGTTCGAAGATCACCGGGATGCGCGCGCCCGTGCGCGCCTCGATCTCGTGATCGGAGTCGAAGAACGGGCGCTCCAACCGGCGCGCGACCGCCCGGCCCACGGTCGTCTTGCCGGCGCCCATGAGCCCTACGAAAAATACATTGGCGTTTGCGTCCCGCACTTGCAGCGTTTCCTACGAAAGGTTGGTGCCGCAGCTTACTGGCAAAGCGGCGGCATTGTCGAGCCTGCGGCCTCGGTGTTCCGGCCCCGCAAGCATGCGGCTTCGCGCTTGCGGCCGGGTCGCCCGATCAATCAGGGTCAATTCGGCTCCACGACGCGCGGCGTGATGAATACCACCAGCTCGCTGCGTTGATTCCGGTGCGCGCGATGCGAAAAAAGCGCGCCCAGAACCGGTATTTTGCCCAGGAGTGGCACGCGCGTCACATCATCGCGGTCATCCGTCGCGTCGATGCCGCCAATTGAGACCGTCCCGCCGTCCTCGATTTCCACGCGCGTCTGCACGTGTTTGGTGTTAATTGCAGGCCCGGCGGCCGTTTGCTCGCCGACACTGTCCTTCGCCACATCGAGGTCGAGTATCACGCGGCCATCGGGTGTGATCTGCGGCTCGACTTCGAGTTTCAGGCTTGCGCGCCGGAACTGCACGCCCGAAACGCCCTGCCCGACCTTGGCCTGATAAGGCAGCTCGGTGCCCTGCTCGACGACGGCCTTCGTGCGGTCGGCGGTGACGACGCGCGGACTCGACACCACGCGCCCGCGCCCTTCGGCCTCGAGCGCGCTCAACTGGATGTCGAGCAGGCGCGTGGCGCGCGCGGCCAGCAGCGTGAGCCCAAGGCCTGCAGGCTCGAAGCCGGAAATCGGGCCCGCCGCGAGGTCGTACACCGTGCCGTCGGCTCGGGCGGTCAAGCCGCGGGCCGTCGAGCCGTCCACACTCACCGGCGTTACGCCAAGACGCACGCCCAGCTCGCGCGACAGCCCCTCGTCTCCTTCGACGATGCGCGCCTCGATCAGCACCTGACGCGCGGGCGCGTCGAGCCGCCACACGAGCTCGCTGATCTGGTCGAGTCGCGCCGGCAGGTCGGTGACGAAAAGGAGGTTCGTGCGCGCGTCCGCCACCGCCGTGCCGCGCTTCGAGAGTGCGCGCTGTGACCCCGTGCCTGTCAGGAAACGCCGCAATTCCTCGGCGCGCGCGTAATGCAGCTCGAACGAGCGGCTGGCGAGCGGCTCCAGCTCCGCGGCCCGGGCGTGCGCCTCGTAACGCTGCCGCTCGCGCGCCGCCAGCTCCGCGGCGGGCGCGACCCAGATCACATCGCCGATGCGCGACATCGCCAGGCCGTTCGCCTCGAGCAGCAGGTCGAACGCGGTACGCCACGGCACGCGGTCGAGGCGCAACGTCACCTGGCCGCGCGCTCGTTCGCTTGCGACGATATTGAGCTTCGTGAACTGGGCGAACGCTTGCAGAACGGCGATGATTTCAGCGCGCTGGAAGTTGAGCGTGATCGGCCGGTTTGGCGGCAAACCGTCGTTGTCTGCCGCCGCGTCGCCAAGCCGCATCGGCGCGCGCAGCGGTACGGGCGGCCCTTCGAGCGGCCCGGCTGCCGACGCGTCGCCGGGTTCGCGCGAAGGTTCGGCTGCGGGTTGGGATACGTGAGCGCCGCCGTCTGCGAGTGCCTGCGAAACGTCTTCGGGCATCGGGGCATCGCTGCCTCCTACGAACGGATTGGCGGTCCACTGTTTCGCTGCGGGCTCCGCCGCACCATCGGGCAACGGCGGCACTTCGTAGTGCGCGAGCGCCGCCGGCGAATGTGCCCACCCAGGCCGAGGCTGAGGCACCGCGGCCCATGCAGCGCCCGCGGCAACACTCACCATCAACGGGGCGAGGACGGCAACGGTCCGCTTCAGCGCGCTCATTTCACCGGCTCCGCCCAGCCGAGCGCGCGCGTCGTCCCACCCGCCGCGACGACAACCCTCGCCGGCCTGATTTCCAGCACGCGAGCGTCGCCGATCGCCTCTCCCGCCTGCGCGGTCACGACGCCATCAGGCGTTTCCACCAGCGCGACGATGCGCTGCCGATCCTGGAGGATGCCGGCAAGGCGCCACCCGTCTTCCGCCGTACCGGCCGCAGCCGCATGCGTGAAGGGATCGCGAGCCGCCGCTCCCGGAGCCACCGCCAGCGGCACGGCGGGAAGCGCATCGTACACACGCAACGTTGCCGAGACCGACAAACCGGTTCCCGTGCGCCGGACTGCAAGCCCGGATGGCACCGTGAGCGCCGGCTCGCGCGCCAACCCTTCGAGCAGTCCACGCAGTTGCGCGAAGCTGCCTTGCGCGACCAGCTTGATCGACCGGAACGCCTCGGCTTGTGCGCCGCCCGCAACGCCAGGCTCCAGCGCATGCAGCACGAGGCCCGATTGCGCGGCGAGCTGCGAGATGCGGCGAATATCGTCGGCGGAATTGCCAGCGCGCGGCGCACGCGAAGCCGTTCGCGCCGCAGCGTCGCGCAGCGCGGGCAGGCGCGCCAGGACTTGCTGGGCATCGCCGTAGCGCTTTTGAGCGGTTCGCAGCTCGGCGCGAGCTGCATTCACACCGAGTGGATCTCCGACGATGCAGGCGACGCTCGCGGCGGCGAGAGCCAGCACGGCAATCATCGACGCGACAGCCCGGCGGCGGCGCGTGCTCCACACGTGAAGCGGCGGCCATCCGCGCAATGCGCTGCCCCTGCCTGACTGCGGCGAAACAAGCCCCCGCTCCTGTCCAGCGTGCGCAGGCATCGTGCTCATGTCGCCTCCTTCGCGGCGGCGCCGCTCGACGCTCGGGACGCCTCGCGCACTCGCGGTGCGCCGCCCTGCGGCACAGTGCTCGCGCCTTGCCAGACGAGATGAGCTGCCACGCGAATCGGTTCGCCATCGGGCACACGCTCACGTGCAGCGCCAGCCGGCACGCCGCGCTTGAGTTCGCGCACGCTCAAGGCCTCGACGTCGGGCAGCGAGCGCAGGCGTCCGAGCCAGGCCGCAGCCGCCGATTCGTCCGCCGCGCTCGCCTGCAGATCGGTTTCATCGGCGGACTGCGCAAGCTGCTGCAAGCCGACGCCTGGAGCAGGCTCACTCGCCAACGCGTCCGCAAGGGCGAAAAAGCGCGCCGTCGCCTGCGCGTGCTGTCGGGCGAGTCGATCGCCGATGCGGCGCGCTTCGATCTCCCGCGTGAGGCGCTGCGCCTCGGCGAGCGGTGCGCGCCACTGCGCCAGTGGCCGCTCCAGCGCCTCGCGCCGAACCTCGAGCGTGCTGCATTCGATGCGCTGCCAAAGCACGACACCCAGCGCACACGCGCATCCGCCAAGCGCCGCGGCGCCCCATTCGAGCAGGCGCCAGCGGAGCCTCCTGCGGATGGCGCGGCGCCGCCACGGCAGCAAGTTGAAACCGCCGACGGCCCGGCCCGGAAAGCCGCGCACAGCGCGCGCGAGCGTCATTCCGCCACCCCGCGCAGCGCGAGCCCGAAGGCCACCGCGCACGCCGGATCGTGCAACAGCGTCGCCGCGAGCGGCCACTCGACGTCGGCCAGCGGTGCGCATTCGAACGGCAGCACTGGCGCACCCAGCGCGTCGCCGATGTCGGCCATCGTGAAGTTTGCGCCGCGAAGCATGGCAAGCTCGCCCGAGACCTGCACGCAGCCGGCCTGCTCGCCGTCGACGAGGTCGTGCAGCGCCTCCACGAGATCGGCATGTTCGAGCGCGGGAAAGCGCATGTGCCGGATGACCGAGTCGTCGACGAGCAACCAGCCGTGCACGCCTTCCGGGCCGACCCAGATCGCCACCCAGGGTTCGTGCGGCGGCAACTCGTACACCGCCGCGTGCCGCATGGCGCGCAACGCGGCGTGCGCCTCGCCGTCCACGGCGCACAGCGTGATGCCCGCCATAGCCGCGCATTCGATGCGCGATTCGAGATGCTGCCGCGGCGTCGCCGCGATCGTCACCTGTGCTTCGCGGCTGCGCGGGGTGGCCGGCAGCACGCTCCAGTCGACCGCCAGCTCGCCGCGCTCCACGCCCGCCGTGCGCTCCGCCTCCGCCAGCACGAGCGGCTCCAGCGCTGCGTGAATACCCGATTCGTCCGTCGCGCCCGCCGGCGCCAGACGCGCAAGCGGCACGGTCGCGACGAGCGTCGCGCTCGTGGGCAGCGCCATGGCGCAACGCAGCGACGCCGCCGCGCTGGCGCGCGGCAACTCGCCAAACACGCAGCGAAGCGCCGCGACGATGGCCGCCCGGTCGACGATCTCCGCGCCGGCGAGCGCCTCGCGCGCGAGCGGCGCGCTCGCCAGCCATTCGAGGCGGACCGGCCCCGCCCCGACAATGCGCTGGCTCAACACCACCAGCGTGACCCCGCGCGCGCTTAAATCCACACCCGCGGCAAACCGGCGAGCGCCCAACAACAGCGGATTCCCGAAACCCATCGCATCCCTCCCGTACGTCCGCGCGCCGCAAACCGTTCGCAGCGCGTCGATGGAGAAATTGTGCGAATCGCGGTGGCGCACGAATACTCGGCCGAACGGCCAACGGTCGCCGCCAGCGCTATCCACGCGCCAGGGGCGCGTCTACAGTGCGAATATCAGCAGAGGCGTCAGCGGACGCATCGACAGAAACAGCGGATCGCGTGCTCGCCCGCGCCGTCCATGTAAGCGTATCGAAAGCCAGCGGGCGAGCGGCGGCTATAATCGCGGGACTGTTTTTCTGGTGTTCGTATGCAAGATCAGCTTCCTTCGTCCGTACCGCCTTCCACGCCGCCCGAGCCGCCCCGGCGGCGCAAGCGCCCGTGGTGGGCCACGCTGCTGATCGCCTTTTTCGGCCTCATTTTCGCCGGCGTGGTGTGTGTGGCGCTCGTACTCGGCTACGCGCTCGTCGTGGCGACACCGAACCTGCCGTCGCTCGAGGCGCTCACCGACTATCGCCCGAAGGTGCCGCTGCGCATCTACACGCGCGACCATGTGCTGATCGGCGAATTCGGCGAGGAGCGGCGCGACATCGTCCATTTCAAGGACGTGCCGGACAACCTCAAGAAGGCCATTCTCGCCATCGAAGACGCGCGCTTCTACGATCACGGCGGCGTCGACCTCGCCGGCATTGCGCGCGCGGGCTTTGTCGCGCTCACCAATGGCCATGCCACCCAGGGCGCCAGCACGATCACCATGCAGGTGGCGCGCAACTTCTTCCTTTCGAGCGAAAAGACCTACACGCGCAAGATTTACGAGATGCTGCTCGCCTATAAGATCGAGTCGAAACTCTCGAAGGATCAGATTCTCGAGGTGTACATGAATCAGATCTATCTGGGCCAGCGCGCATATGGCTTCGCGAGCGCCGCGCGCGTGTACTTCGGAAAGGATCTGAAAGATCTCACACTCGCCGAGTGCGCGATGCTGGCCGGGCTGCCCAAGGCGCCGTCGGCCTACAACCCGGTCGTCAATCCGAAGCGGGCGAAGGTGCGCCAGGAGTACATTCTCCAGCGCATGCTCGAGCTGCATTACATCACCCAGCAGCAGTACGACGAGGCCGCGGCGCAGCCGCTCGTCGTCAAGGGTGCGGGCAAGGAATTCAGCGTCCACGCCGAGTACGTCGCGGAAATGGTGCGCCAGATGATGTACGCGCAGTACCACGAGGAGGCGTACACCCGCGGACTGAACGTCGTCACCACCATCGACTCCGCCGATCAGGATGTCGCCTATCGCGCGCTGCGCAGGGGACTGATGGACTACGAACGGCGCCACGGCTATCGCGGGCCCGAGGCGTTCATCGACCTGCCCACGGACAGCGACGAGCGAGAGCAGGCCATCGACGACGCGCTCGTCGAGCACCCCGACAACGGCGAACTCGTGGCGGCGGTCGTCACGGCGGCGAGCCCGAAGGAAGTGCGGGTCACGTTCATGGACGGCAACACTACGAGCGTCACTGGCGACGGGCTGCGCTTCGCGCAGTTCGCGCTCTCCACGCGCGCGCAGCCGTCGCAGAAGATCCGGCCGGGCGCGATCATCCGCCTCGCGCGCAACAACGCAGGCGACTGGTCGATCACGCAGCTGCCGCAAATCGAAGGCGCATTCATCTCGATCGTGCCGCAGGACGGCGCGATCCGCGCGCTCGTGGGCGGCTTCGACTTCAACAAGAACAAGTTCAACCACGTCACCCAGGCGTGGCGTCAGCCGGGTTCGAGCTTCAAGCCGTTCATCTACTCGGCGTCGCTCGACAAGGGGCTCGGGCCGGCGACGGTCATCAACGACGCGCCGCTCTTCTTCAGCGCCGCCGAAACGGGCGGCCAGCCGTGGGAGCCGAAGAACTACGGCGGCGGCTTCGACGGCCCCATGAGCATGCGTACGGCGCTCATGAAGTCGAAGAACCTCGTGTCGATCCGTATCCTCAACCACATCGGCACGAAGTACGCGCAGCAGTACATCACGCACTTCGGCTTCGACGCCGGCCGGCATCCCGCCTACCTGCCGATGGCGCTCGGCGCGGGTCTCGTCACGCCCCTGCAGATGGCCGCCGGCTACTCGGTGTTCGCCAACGGCGGGTATCGCGTGAATCCGTATCTGATCGCCGAAGTCACCGACCAGCGCGGCATGGTGGTCGCCCAGGCGCAGCCGCTCGTGGCCGAGCAGAACGCGCCGCGCGCCATCGACCCGCGCAACGCGTACATCATGAACAGCCTCTTGCAGAGCGTCGCGCAGCGCGGCACGGGCGCGAAGTCGAACGTCCTCAAGCGCACCGACCTGGGCGGCAAGACCGGCACGACCAACGACTCGCGCGACGCGTGGTTCGCGGGCTATCAGCACACGCTGGCCGCGATCGCCTGGATCGGCTACGACAACCCGCGCAGCCTCGGCGACAAGGAAACGGGCGGCGGTCTCGCGCTGCCGGTCTGGATCGACTACATGCAGAAGGCGCTAAGCGGCGTGCCCGAGTACAAGATGGCGATGCCGGACGGCATCGTCACGCTCGGCGACGAGCTCTACTACGCCGACGCCACGCCGGGCCACGGCTTCGTCTCGACAGTGGGCATCAGTCAGGCGGCGCTCGAGGCGTCGGCTGGCGGCGCATCGGGCGCCGACGATGCCGGTGCAGATCCGACGCCCGAGCACGTGAATGCGAAGGAGAAGGAAGACATCATGAATCTGTTCCGCGGGCACTGAGGCACACCGCAGCAATGGCCATGAAAAAACCCCAAGGGTCGGATCTATGTCCAACTCTTGGGGTTCAGTTCACAGTCTTGCGACTCGCGCCCGTTTCTTTTATGAGCTCACGCTTGCGCGCTTATGGCTCGAACCGTACCGGCTCGCCCGACTGCTCCGTTGCATAGGCCGTGAGCGCCGAGAAGAATTCGGTGCCCGTGCGCGTGTCGCGCCATTTGTCGTCGATGAAGCGATAGTGGAAACCGCCCGCCTTCGCCGCGATCCAGATTTCGCGCATCGGCGGCTGCAGGTTCACGATGATCTTCGTGCGATTCTCGAATTCGAGCGTCAGAACGTTGCCGCTGCGCTCGAGTTCGATGTCCGCTTCGGCCTCGTCCACGGCCCGCTCTACGGCCGCCAGCACGGCCTCCGCGCGGCTCAGGTAGTCATTGTCTGGCATGCTAAACTCCACCGGTTATTCATTCAGGGACAATTATGCGTGTCATTTCCCGGACGCGCGCAGCGGCCCCCAGCGCATGGACGCCCCGCGCGATTCTAGCGGCTTTTGCGATCGGCGCCGTCGCGCTCGCAGGCTGTGGCCAGCGCGGCGCGCTCTACATGCCCACCGTGCCGCCGCTTCCGCCCAAGCCCAATTTCGAAACCACGCAGCCGGAAACCGGCGCGACGCCCGCGAGCGCTCCCGAGTCTGCATCGGCGCCCATCGGCACGATTCCGGACACCTCCGGCACGCCGCTGTCGTTGTCCCCGGACACCGAACTCGGCACCCCACCCGCGACCACCGGCAGCCCGCAGGCGGCTTCCGACGCCACGCCAACCCAGTAAAAACGCTCGCATGACCCAGTCCGCTTTTCACCGCGATAACGGCACGCTCTTCGTAGAAGGCGTCTCGGCCGCAGATCTCGCCGCACAGTACGGCACGCCGCTTTATGTGTATTCGCGCGCGGCGCTCACCGCTGCATGGCACGCCTACGCCGACGCCTGCGCCGGCCGCCGCGCCAAGGTGCACGTCGCGGTCAAGGCGAACAGCAACCTCGCCGTGCTCAACGTGTTCGCGCGCGAAGGCGCGGGCTTCGACATCGTTTCGGCGGGCGAGCTCGCCCGCGTGCTCGCGGCAGGCGGCAAAGCGCAGGACGTGGTGTTCTCGGGCGTCGGCAAGACCGCCGGCGAAATGCGCGAGGCGCTCGAAGCGGGCGTGAAGTGCTTCAACGTCGAATCGATTCCCGAACTCGACCGCCTCAACGAGGTGGCGGGCAAGCTCGGCAAGAAGGCGCCAGTTTCGCTGCGCGTGAATCCGGACGTCGATCCGAAAACGCATCCGTACATTTCCACCGGCCTGAAGGCGAACAAGTTCGGCGTGGCATTCGACGAAGCGCGCGCGACCTATCGCGCGGCCGCGGCCATGGCGCACCTGGACGTGGTCGGCATCGACTGCCACATCGGCTCGCAGATCACCGAAATCGCGCCGTATCTCGACGCCATCGATAAGCTGCTCGAACTCGTCGACCAGATCGAAGCCGACGGCGTGAGCATCCGCCACATCGACGTGGGCGGCGGCCTCGGCATCACCTACGACGACGAAACGCCGCCCGACATCGGCGAGTTCGTGCGCACGGTGCTCGACCGCATCGAGGCGTATGGCGCGAAAACGGGCAAGGCGCGCGAGGTGTACTTCGAGCCGGGCCGCTCGCTCGTGGGCAATGCGGGCATCCTGCTCACCACGGTCGAGTTCCTGAAGCCAGGCTCGGAGAAGAACTTCGCGATCGTCGACGCCGCGATGAACGACCTCGCCCGTCCCGCCATGTACGACGCGTATCACGCGATGGAGCCGGTCGTTGCGCGCCAGTCGGCACCGCAAACCTACGACGTGGTCGGCCCGGTGTGCGAAAGCGGCGACTGGTTGGGCCGCGCACGCTCGCTCGCGATCGAACCGGGCGACGTGCTCGCGATCCGCTCTGCGGGCGCCTACGGCTTCGTGATGAGCTCGAACTACAACACGCGTGCGCGCGCCGCCGAAGTGATGGTCGACGGCAAGCGCGTGCATCTCGCGCGCGAGCGCGAAAACGTGGCGGAGTTGTTCGCCAGTGAGCGCGTGCTGCCGGACTGAGTCTTTCGTCCGCCCGCCCGTGAAAAAAGCGACGCCTCGGCGTCGCTTTTTATTTGCCTGCCTGCGTGCTCTGCACCTACGCGGCGCCCGCATCCGGGCGCGCGGCACGCCAGCGCGCAAGCAGCCACACGGCCACGCGCCAGCCGAGCAGCGCCAGCATAATCGCGCCGTAGAGCTTGGGCAGCACGAGGTCGTGCTTGCCCGCCTTCATCCACCAGAAGTGCAGAATCGCCAGCACGCCGATCGCGTAGATGAGCCGATGCAGCGTCTGCCAGCGCCGTCCGAGCCGGCGCGCCATCGCGCGCGTGGACGTCACGGCGAGCGGAATCAGCAACACGAACGCGGCAAAACCCACCGTGATGAATGGCCGCTTGCCCACGTCCTTGAGCATCGCGGCGACGTCGAACCACTTGTCGAACCAGATGTAGGTCGTGAAGTGCAGCGTCGCGTAGAAAAACGCGAAGAGGCCCAGCATGCGTCGAAAGCGGACCAGCGTATTCCAGCCCGTGATTCGTCGCAGCGGCGTGACCGCGAGCGTGATGCAGAGGAACACCAGCGTCCACAGGCCTGTGGACCGCGTGATGAACTCGA
Organism: Paraburkholderia nodosa; assembly: GCF_001718195.1. Classification (GTDB taxonomy): domain Bacteria; phylum Pseudomonadota; class Gammaproteobacteria; order Burkholderiales; family Burkholderiaceae; genus Paraburkholderia; species Paraburkholderia nodosa_A. The sequence continues at coordinate 25,839 of NZ_MCNV01000027.1, read as the reverse complement.
TCGGATTCGCACCGAGCCCGTCCGTGAAGCCGAACAGCACGAGGCGCGCAAGCGGGTACAGCCCCGCGACGAACACCGCCACCTTCGCCCACGGCAGCCAGCGCGGGCCCGTCACGCTCGCCACACCCGCCTTTCGCGCAGGGCGCGCCTGGCCCGCCCCCACGCGCGCGGCGGCCTGTGGTGTCGTCGTCGATTCCATCTCTCGCTCCATCAAGCTCGTTGCTCAGAAGTTCTTGTGCAGATCCATGCCCTGATACATCGACGCGACGAGGTCGCCGTAGCCGTTGTACATGAGCGTCTTGCGCTTGGGCTGGAAGAAGCCGTCTTCGCCGATACGCCGCTCCGTGGCCTGGCTCCAGCGCGGGTGATCGACGTTCGGGTTCACGTTCGAATAAAAGCCGTACTCGTTCGGCGCGTACTTGTTCCAGCTCGTGGGCGGCTGGTTCTCGACGAAGCGGATCTTCACCAGCGACTTCGCGCTCTTGAAGCCGTACTTCCACGGCACCATCACACGCACGGGCGCGCCGTTCTGGTTCGGCAGCACCTGGCCGTAAAGGCCGACCGTGAGCAGCGTGAGCGGATTCATCGCTTCGTCCATGCGCAGGCCTTCGGAATACGGCCAGTCGAGAATCGGCTCGGCGAGACCCGGCATTTGCGAGGGGTCGGCGAGCGTGATGAACTGCACGTAGCGCGCGTTGCCCGTGGGCTGCGCGCGGCGGATCAGTTCGGAAAGCGAAACACCGACCCACGGCACGACAATCGACCAGCCCTCCACGCAACGATGCCGGTACACGCGCTCTTCGAGCGGCGCGAGCTTGAGAATCTCGTCGATGTCATAGACCTTCGGATTCTTCACCTCGCCCTCGACGCTCAGCTTCCACGGACGCGGCCGCAGCGTGTGCGCGTTTTGAGCCGGATCGCCCTTGTCGGTGCCGAACTCGTAGAAGTTGTTATAGGTCGTGATGTCCTTGTAGGGCGTGACCTTGTCGAGCGCGACGAACTTCGTGTTCGTCTGCGCGGCGAGCTTCTGCGCCTTCGGGTCGCCGGGGGCGTATTCCGCAAACGCCTCTCTTGCACCGAACGGCCCCGCAATGCTGCCGAGCGCAAGCGCGCCCGCGGCCCGCAGAATGCGCCGACGCTGTTCGTACACCTTTTGCGGCGTGATTTCGCTCGCGGGGATGTCGTCACCGTTGAGCAAGATCCTGCTGCTCCGCTTGATCCACATATCGCTGCTCCTGCTTCTTGCGTGGCGTGCGCCGCCAGCACATTGATCGTATCTCGACCCGTCCTGCCGTGCTGTGCACGACGTGGATCGACGGGATGACCTCAAGCGGGCAAACGCGCAATTCGCAGAAAACTTCCCGGCGGACGAAAAAAAACCGTCGGAGCGCGAGGCATCCGACGGTTAGTTCGTCTTGCAGGCCGATTCGGTTACAGCTTGCCGTAGCTGTGCAGGCCCGAAAGGAACATGTTCACGCCGAGGAATGCGAAGGTCGTGACGAGCAGCCCGGTAAGTGCCCACCAGGCCGCCACGCCGCCTCGCAGGCCCTTCATGAGGCGCATATGCAGCCAGGCGGCGTAGTTGAGCCACACGATCAGCGCCCAGGTTTCCTTCGGGTCCCAGCTCCAGTAGCCGCCCCAGGCCTGCGCCGCCCACAGCGCGCCGAGAATGGTCGCGATGGTGAAGAACGCGAAACCCACGGCGATCGACTTGTACATGACGTCGTCGAGCACCTCGAGCGCGGGCAGACGGTCCGCCAGCACGCCGCGCTCCTTCATGATGTACGCCACGCCCACCATGGCCGAAAGCGCGAAGCTGCCGTAGCCGATGAAGTTCGCCGGCACGTGGATCTTCATCCACCAGCTCTGCAGCGCGGGCACGAGCGGCTGGATCTGCTGCGCGTCGCGCGAGATCGAGTACCACATCAGGAAGCCCACGGCCGCGCTGATCACGAGCAGCACGAACGCGCCGAGCGCGCGCGTGTTGTAGTGCCTTTCGTAATACAGATAGAAGAGCGCGGTGATGAGACTGAACAGCACGAACACTTCGTAGAGGTTCGAGATGGGAATGTGCCCGACGTCCGCGCCGATGAGATAAGACTCGTACCAGCGCACCATCAGGCCGACGAAGCCCATGAGCACCGCCGCCCATGTGAGCTTCGAGCCGATCGAGCCGCCCGAGGGCGAGCGCGAGAGCAGGCCGATCCAGTAGAACAGCGTGGCGAGCACGAACAGCGCGCTCATCCACAGAATGGCCGACTGGCTGGAGAGGAAATACTTGAGAAAGAACGCCTGATCCGCGCGCGCGAGGTCGCCCTGGTAGATCTGGATCGCGAACAGCGCGAGCACCGCGATACCGGCCATGAGGAGCCGCGCCGGCTTCCAGCGCCAGCCCAGCACGACGAGCGCCGGCGTCGTGCCGCACAGCACCAGCTTGTCGTAGTAGTTCATGTGCGCGTGGTAGCGCGAGAGCGCGAAGCCCGCGCCCGCCACGAGCGCCAGTGCGAACAGCCAGTCCACCACCGTCAGGCGGCGCAGGAAAGGGCGTTCGTCGAACAGGACGCCGGCGAGCGGATCACGGGCAGTCGCGGCGCCGTGCGCCACAGCGGCATTGGCCACCTGCGCACGTTCGGCGCGGCGAGCCTTCGCGGAGGAGGAAACCTGAGACAAGTCCATGGGCTTACCGGTGTTGATCGTGAGTGGCTGCAATCACGTGCGTGAATCAGGGCGCACGGTCCGTGCCGCTGCCGTTCGTGTCGCCCGCATCGTCCGCGGCGCCCGTTTGCGGCGCCGCGCCTAGCGCACGGCCGACCGCATCGCAGGTACGGGCGAACTCCTTCTCGAAGTCGAGGGTACGGCGGGCGGTCGACATCGCCATGATGACGTCGACGCCGTGGTCCTGACCGTCCTGCCCCTTCCGGTCCTTCAGCCAGAACCACAGACGCCGCTCACGCACGTAGAACATCGAGAAGATGCCGAGCACGAGCAACAGGCTGCCAAGATACACGACTTTCTTGCCCGGCGCGCGCGTCAACTGAAATACCGAAGCTTGCACCTGCTTGAATGAATCGAGCTGTAGATAGACAGGAGATCCATACAGGAAGCTATCGGATATCGCGTTGATCGAGTCCTGCACGAAGCGCGCGGCGTCGGCATCGGGCTTCAGATCGGGCTCGCCGGCCTGCTCGCGCGCGAGCTGCCAGAGATCCCATGTCGCACCCTCGAGCATGCGCAGCAGGAGGCTCGCGGCCTTTTCCTGCTGCTCCTTCGGCACCGACTTGTCGATGAACGCGGCCACGGCCTGGAAGCCGCCAGCGGCGCCTGCAGCAACCGCAGCACCTGCCTGCGGCGCGTCCGAGCCCGCGAAAAGGGTCAAGACGCGCTCGGCGCTGTCTTCGAGATGCTGTTGCAACTCGCGGTTCGAATCGGGGACCGAGCGCGCGGCGAAACGCTTCGCGGCCTGCGCACGCAAGGCGGGGTCCTCGAAAGCCGCGCGCAGCATCATCCACTCCTTCGGCGTGCCGCCGGTGTCGGCGGGAATACGCAGGTAGCGGAACGGATCGTCGGGATTCTCGCGCATGCCCGCGAGGAACATGCGGTCGCCGCCGCCCACGTCCACGGGCAGCATGTAGTTGTTGTACTCGCGCGCCTGGCCGTTCTTGTCGCGCACCTTATACTGCACCGAGGGGCCGACGTTATGCAGATCGAGCGGCTTCGAGCTCTTCGCACCGGAGCCGAGGCGCTCGTCGAACGCTTCCTTGAGCGACTGGTGGGCCACACCGCGCGCGTCGTTCGCGCCGCTGCCGTTCGAGATGTTCTCGACGTTGATCGCCCGGAAGTCCGCGAATTCGATCGTCTGCCCATCCACGCCCGGCACCGTCTGGCCGGCGGGCACCGCGAGCGGCGCCGAATTGCCGATCGTGCCGCCGAACGGGAAGTGCTTCGCGCTCGCCCCCGACATCGGCCACGCCGTCATCGACATCTGCGAGCCGCCGTCCTGGAAGCTCGACTGATAGATCGACACGCCGTCGTACTCGAACGGCTCGTTCACCTCGATGCGCGCCGGAACGCGCTGGCCCGTCTTGTGGTCGATCACGACGATGTCGCTCGCAAAGAGCTTGGGCATGCCGGTCGAGTAGTAGTCGACGATGAACTTGTTGAGCTGGATGGAGAACGGCAGGTCCTGAATCAGCGAGCCGTCGGGCTGGTTGAGGATGGCCGTGGAAACGAACTGGCCCTCGGGCACCCAGGCGTAGCCGCGGAACGTCGGGTTCGACTGCGAGAGCCGGTGCTCGGGCGCAATGTCGTTGATGACCGCGTTGCTGCGGATGGGCGTCTTGTCGAACAGCCACATCTGGAATTTGATCGGCAGATTGCTGTCGAGCAGGCCGCCGAGGCAGATGATCACGATCGCGAGGTGGGCGAAGATATAGCCGATCTTCGTGAGCGCACCGCGCTTGGCCGCGATGAGCGTGGCGCCATCGCTCTCGCGCGTGACGAACCGGTAGCCCATGCGCCCCGCCAGCTTGCCGAGCGTGGCGGCCGTTTGCTCGCGCGTGCCGCCCTCCACCGCGAACTCGCCCTTGTGATGGAACGCGCGCAGGCTGCCTTCGCGGACCTTGTCCTTCCAGCTCTTCATGTCGGCGATCATCTTCGGCGCGTTGCGGATCACGCACAGCGAAACCGACACCACGAGAAAGCCGAGGATCGTCATGAACCACCACGCGCTGTAGACCGTGTAGAGGCTCAGCGAGCGGAAGATGTCGGCCCAGAAGGGGCCGAACTGGTTGACGTAGTTCGGGTACGGGTCGTCCTGCGTGAGCACCGTGCCGATGATGCTCGCGATGGCGAGCACGACGAGCAGCGCAATCGCGAAGCGCATCGAACTGATCAGCTCGACGGCGCTTTTCACGGCCTTCTGGCGAACATTCAACTGCAAACCCTGCGTGGTGACGCTCATTCAAACTCCGCTTTTTCGCTCTTGCTGCTTTCTTGCCGATGAGGCGCTACAGCAAAAAAGGGTGCAGGCGCGCCGTCAGCGTGACGACGCCCTCACCCTTTTCTTGTTTTCCGGCCAGCCGCGCCGTGAGACTGCTGATCACACGCGCGGCGAACCTGCTGCGCTCAATGCAGGCCGGCGGCGTAATCGGCGACCGCCTTGATCTCGTCGTCCGAGAGCCGGTGCGCGATGGTTCGCATCGGATCGTTATTGTTACGCGTGCCCTGCTGGAAAGCATTGAGTTGTGCAACGACATATTCCGACCACTGGCCCGAAAGGCGCGGAAACTGGATCGGAATCCCCTGTCCCGTGGGTCCGTGGCACGCTGCACAGGCTGGCACGCCCTTGTCGGCGATGCCGCCGCGCCAGATCGACTGGCCAAACGGCACGGTCTTCGCGTCGTGCGCGTAGCCGGGCTTGGGTGTCTGGGAGGCGAACCAGGCTGCGACGTTGATCATATCCTGGTCTGACAGCGCGGCAGCGAAGCCGGCCATGATGGGGTTTGCGCGCGCCGCCGGCTTGCCGCCAGGCTGCGGTTTGAAGTCCTTGAGTTGCTTGACGAGATAGTCGGCGTGCTGCCCGGCGAGCTTGGGATACGCGCCGCCGGAGCTGTTGCCGTCGGCCGCGTGACAGGCCGCGCAGACCTGCGCCGCAATGGCTTGCCCCCGGGCGACGTCGGGCTTGGCCGGCGTTCCCTGATCCGCCGCGCTTGCCTGCCCCGCCATCATGAATAAACCTGCTGTAAGACCTGACGCTATCGCACTCTCGAATACCTTCAAGCACTTGCCCAGTCGATTCATTCGCGCACCTTGTTTCGTCTTGTGGGAATCAGGTTCTGCAATGTACGACAGCGACCGATCTACCTCGAAAGGCCCGCGCTGGCCTTGCTGGTATTCAGTAAACCATCGCATTGTACAATAGCGCGCAAGGCGCCACGGCGCCAGTCGGGCCTGCCCCCGATATCCCAGAATCCATCCCGGGCGCGTCCGGGCCCGGCGGGCCACCCGCCGCGTTGTCTCACATTGTGGTCCTTTTCCGATGGCCTTCCTGCTGCACCAAGCCCGCTTCTTCACGACGGTGAATCATCTGCGCGACCTGCCCGCTACGGCGCGGCCCGAGGTCGCGTTCGCCGGCCGTTCGAACGCCGGCAAGTCCACCGCCATCAATCTGCTGTGCAACCAGAAGCGGCTCGCCTTCGCCTCGAAGACGCCGGGCCGCACCCAGCACATCAACTACTTCTCGGTCGGCCCCGCCGACGAACCCGCGGGCTATCTCGTCGACCTGCCCGGCTACGGCTATGCCGAGGTGCCGGCCGCCGCGAAGGCGCACTGGGAGCAACTTCTCTCGCTGTATCTGCAAACGCGCGCGCAGCTCTCGGGCCTCATCCTGATGATGGATGCCCGCCGCCCGCTCACCGACCTCGACCGCCGCATGATCGAGTGGTTTGCACCGACGGGCAAGCCGATCCACGCACTCCTCACAAAGTGCGACAAATTGACGCGCCAAGAAAGCCTGCTCGCGCTGCGCACGACGAACAAGGCGTTCGACGAGTACAGCAAGCAAGGCTACGAAGGGAAGCTGAGCGCCCAGCTTTTTTCGGCGCTCAAGCGCGTGGGGCTCGACGAGGCGCATGCCGTAATCGAGAGCTGGATTGTGCCGCGGGAAGCTGTCGGCGAAACCGACACGCAAGCGGAATAGCGCACCTCGGGCCAGTCGCTTCGGGCAGGCCCTCAGTCGTCTGAAAGCCGACAGTGTCGGGCTTTTCATGCGCTTTCATCATATCTTTTCGCAAGGCCGGCGCAGCATTTTCCGCGCTATGTGCGCTACCGCATACAGACCACGCCAAACGCTGGCACAAGCGCCCGTTCCGGCTTGCGCCGCGGGGCCTTGCCACGCGCCCTTTCGGCGCACATAAAAAAACCCGCCGTGATTTCCGGCGGGTTAAACAGCCTTATCGAAAAACGACAGGCACCCGCTCAGGGAGGAGAAGCGGGGAGCTCGGCGCCAGGCGCCTCGCTCGATCGGTATGATATACCATTGTCCCGAAAAGTTTCCTGCGCCCCGGGACCCATCCCGTTTCAAGATATCCGCCGACATGAGCTTCTATCCGCATCATCGTCCGCGCCGCATGCGACGTGACGATTTCTCGCGCCGTCTGATGCGCGAAAACCTCCTCACCACGAACGACCTGATCTACCCCGTATTCGTCATCGCGGGCAACAACGTGCGCGAAGCCGTGCCGTCGATGCCCGGCGTCGAACGCGTGTCGATCGATCTGCTGATGGGCGTCGCCGAGCAGTGCGTCGAACTCGGCATTCCGGTGCTTTCGCTCTTCCCCGTTGTCGATCCGGCGCTCAAGACGCCCGATGGCATCGAGGCGACGAACCCCGACGGCGTGATTCCGCGCGCCGTGCGAGAACTGAAGAAGCGTTTCCCCGACCTCGGCGTGCTTTGCGACGTCGCGCTCGACCCGTACACGAGCCACGGCCAGGACGGCGTGCTCGACGAGAACGGCTACGTCATCAACGACGAGACCATCGAAATCCTCGTCGCGCAGGCGCGCGCGCAGGCGCAAGCCGGTGTCGATATCGTCGCGCCTTCGGACATGATGGACGGGCGCATCGGTGCGATCCGCGAGATGCTCGAAAGCGAGAACCACATCCACACGCGCATCATGGCGTACTCGGCCAAATACGCCTCGGCGTTCTATGGTCCGTTCCGCGATGCCGTGGGCTCGGCGTCGAATCTGGGCAAGGGCAACAAGATGACCTACCAGATGGACCCGTCGAACTCCGACGAGGCGCTGCGCGAAGTGCGCCTCGACATCGAGGAAGGCGCCGACATGGTGATGGTGAAGCCCGGCATGCCGTATCTCGACATCGTGCGCCGCGTGAAGGACGAATTCCGCTTTCCGACCTACGTGTACCAGGTGAGCGGCGAGTACGCCATGCTCAAGGCCGCCGCGCAAAACGGCTGGCTCGATCACGACAAGGTGATGATGGAATCGCTGCTCGCGTTCAAGCGCGCGGGCGCCGACGGCATCCTCACGTATTTCGCGCTAGACGCCGCGCGTTTGCTGCGCGCACAGAAGTAAGCACTGCACGCGTCGCATGAAAAAAGGCACGTCCATGGACGTGCCTTTTTGCTTTTGGGCCGAGGCGCGTTCTCACGCGCGCGCCTTGCCGCCGATCAGGCCGATGGCGCTGCCGGCGTCTGCGGCGCCGGCGCCGTCACGCGATCGAGACGCGCGAGGAAGCGGTCGGCATTTTCGTAGCCGACCACGCGCAGCACTTCGCGCCCTTGCGTATCGAAGAAGATGATGCCCGGCGGTCCGAAGAGGCCGAAGCGCTTGAGCAGTGCCTGGTCGTCCGAATTGTTGGCGGTCACATCGGCGCGCAACAGGCCCAGCTCCGCGAGGCGCGCCTGCACGCGCGGGTCGCTGAAGGTGAACTTCTCCATTTCCTTGCAGCTCACGCACCAGTCGGCGTAGAAGTCGAGCATCGACGGCTTGCCCGCGGTCTTGAGCGCCGCATCGAGTTGCGCGGGCGAGCGCACGGGCGCGAACACCAGCGCGTTCGCTTCGTTGGCGCCGCCGGACTGCGCCGCGCCTGCAGCGGCAACATCGCTCGCGCCGCCCACGCGCGCGGCCAGCACCGCGAGCGGACGCAGCGGATCCGTCGAACCCGCCGCAAGACCGACGATCAGCGTCGCCGCCCAGATCGCGAACGCAGCGCCGAGGCCACGCCCGAGGCGCCGCCACACATTGGCCGCACCCGCGTTCGGCGTGAAGAGGCCAAGCGCGGCGGCCGCGAGCAGCAGCCAGAGGGCAGCGAGCAGCATCTGCGCGGTGGCGCCGAGCACCGGCCAGACGATCCAGAGCGCGGCCGCGAGCAGCACGACGCCGAAGAACACCTTCACGCCATCCATCCACGTGCCCGCACGCGGCAGCAGCGAGCCCGCGCCGAGGCCGAGGATCATCAGGGGGACGCCGAGACCCAGGCCCATCGCAAAGAGCGCCGCGCCGCCGAGCACGGCGTTGCCCGTGTGCGCGATGAACGCCAGCACCGCGAAGAGCGGCGCGGTCATGCAGGCGCCCACCACGAGCGCGGAAAGCGCGCCCATCACGGCGACCGCGGCGAATTTGCCGCCGGAACGGCCCTGGGTGGCGCGCGAGGCGCCGTCCTGCCAGCGCTGCGGCAGGGCGATGTCGTAGCCCGCGATCAGCATGACGGCGAATGCGGTGAGGAGCACTGCGAACAAGCCCAGCACCCACGGGTTCTGCAGCCAAGCGCCAAGGCTCTGCCCGACCAGCGCAGCGGCAATGCCCAGCACCGTGTAGACGAGCGCCATGCCGAGCACGTAGACGAACGAGAGCGCGAAGCCGCGCGAGCGCGTGACGCGCTCGCCCTCACCGACGATGATCGCCGACAGGATCGGGATCATCGGGTACGAGCAGGGCAAGAGGCTCAGCACCATGCCGGCTACGAAGTACAGGCCGACCACGGCGAAAAAGCCGCCGCCTTGCAACAGCGATTGCGCGTAGTCGGCGCTCGTGGCGCGCTCGTACCAGGGTTCTTCGGTGTCACCTGCTGCGGGTACCGCGGTGGTTTGCGGCTGAGGCGCGGGCGTCGGGTTCGCTGCGCCCGGCACGGCGCTCTGGCCAGCCGTCGCGGCCTGCAAAGCGGCGCCGCTCACGTGGAACACGTGTTCCGCGGGCGGATAGCAGATGCCAGCATCGGCGCAACCCTGCGATGTCACCGCAAGATCGAACGGACCGCTCGCCTTCTGCACCGGCACGCGGATCGTCAGCTCGCTGCGATAGGTTTCGACATTCTTCTGGAAGGTCGGATCGAACTTGACGTGGCCGGGCGGGATTTGCGCCTCGCCCAATTGCGCCGTGCCGTTGCGGACTGCGAAGGCGAAGCGCTCGCGGTACATGTAGTAGCCGTCGGCGATCTTGAAGTGCACGTCGACCATGCCCGGCGCTTCGCTCGCACTGAACGTGAAGGCCTGGTCGGGCGGCAGGAAGTCGTCGTCGGCCGCACGCGCGAGCGACGCACCGAGCAGCATCGGCAGCAGAGCGCAGACGAGCAGCAGAAAGCTGGACAGCGTAGCGTACGGCTTGGCGCGCAAGCGCCGATCGAAGCGGTTAGACATGAAGGGTGCGCTGAGTCTCGGCATTGACCCATTGCCCGTAGGCGTTCGACGCCATGGCTTGCCACGAGAGAATCTCGGGCGTCTCGTAGGGATGCTGGGTCTGGATGAACTGTTCGAGCTCGGCCGCGCGGGCGAGACTCGTCTTGAAGAGCAGCTGGATCTCGTTGCCCGACTCGATGTTGCCCTGCCAGTGATACTGTGAGTGCACGGCGCCCAGGCGCGTCACGCACGCGGCGAGACGCTGCGCGAGCGCTCCGGCGGCGAGCGTTTCGGCGGTGCCCTCATCGGGCACCGTAGTCAGCATCAGGGTCACATTGAGGGTCACGACGAACTCCGGCGTGGTGCCCGCTTGCGACGGCAAACGGGCTTCGGGGCAGAACGCAATCGTACCATCGGCGCCGATCGGCTTCTCTCGTGCACCGTGTGGCAAAGGGGGACTGCAACCGGCAAACACGGTACGGCGCGCTTTCATCCACGCCGGAAAACAAAAAAGCCAGGCTAGGCCTGGCTTTTTCGCATGCCGCTCAATCCGGGGATCGAGCGACGGAAAGCTTATTCCGCTTCCTGGACGTTCTCTTCCGCGACTTCCGGACGGTCGAGCAGTTCGACCAGTGCCATCGGTGCGTTGTCGCCAACACGGAAACCGAACTTCAGGATACGCAGGTAGCCGCCCGGACGGTTCGCGAAACGCGGACCGAGCACGTCGAACAGCTTCGTGACCGAGTCACGATCGCGCAGGCGGTTGAACGCCAGACGACGGTTTGCGAGCGACGGCTTCTTGCCCAGCGTGATGAGGGGCTCGACAACCTTACGGAGTTCCTTCGCCTTCGGCAGCGTCGTCTTGATGACTTCGTGCTCGATGAGCGAGTTGGACATGTTACGGAGCATTGCCAGACGGTGGCTGCTCGTGCGGTTCAGTTTCCGCAGACCATGACGGTGACGCATTTCAATTTCCTTGAAACAAAGTTTTGGTCCAGCTCTTCTATCGCCCTGCAACTACCAAGGCACGGGCCGGTACGTGAAAAAGGCAAGACGCGGATTTTAAAGGAAAATCCGCGTCCGTGCCAGACTTCTTACTTGTCGAGACCAGCCGGCGGCCAGTTTTCGAGCTTCATGCCGAGCGTGAGACCGCGCGAAGCGAGCACTTCCTTGATCTCGTTGAGCGACTTGCGACCCAGGTTCGGGGTCTTGAGCAGCTCGTTCTCGGTGCGCTGGATCAGATCGCCGATGTAGTAGATGTTCTCGGCCTTCAGGCAGTTCGCCGAGCGAACCGTGAGTTCGAGATCGTCCACCGGACGCAGCAGGATCGGGTCGATCTGCGGGGCGCGCGAAGGCGCTTCCGCGGCCGTTTCTGTGCCTTCCAGAGCCGCGAACACCGACAGCTGATCCACGAGGATGCGGGCCGACTGGCGGATCGCTTCCTCAGGCGAGATCACGCCGTTGGTTTCGATGTTCATCACGAGCTTGTCGAGGTCGGTACGCTGCTCGACACGCGCGCTTTCCACGGCGTAGCTCACGCGGCGAACCGGCGAGAACGACGCGTCCAGCACGATGCGGCCAATGATCTTGGCCGACTCTTCGCCGTAACGGCGCACGTTGCCCGGCACGTAGCCACGGCCCTTTTCGATCTTGATCTGCACGTCGAGCTTGCCGCCCTTCGTCAGATGCGCAACCACGTGATCGGGGTTGATCACTTCGCAGTCGTGCGAGAGTTCGATGTCGCCAGCGGTGACAACGCCTTCGCCTTCCTTGCGCAGCGTAACCGTCACTTCGTCACGGTTATGCAGCTTGAAAACGACACCCTTCAGGTTCAGCAGCAGGTTGACCACATCCTCTTGCACACCATCGAGCGTCGAGTATTCGTGCACGACGCCTGCGATCGTCACTTCGGTCGGCGCGTAGCCCACCATCGACGACAGCAGCACGCGCCGGAGCGCGTTACCCAAGGTGTGGCCATAACCGCGTTCGAACGGCTCCATGACCACTTTCGCGTGGTTGTCGCCGAGCGATTCCACAGCGATGATCTTGGGTTTCAACAAACTGGTTTGCATAGGTTTTCCTTTTCAATACCCTCGGCTCGTTACACCGATAAGGCTGAGATGGCAACAACCTGAAAAAAACGGCCGAGGCCGCCTCCTGCGCGAAGCACAGAGGTTACCCCGGCCGTCAATCCGATTACCGCGAATACAATTCGACGATCAGGCTTTCGTTGATGTCGCCAGCGATGTCGCTGCGCTCAGGCATGCTCTTGAACGTGCCTTCGAACTTCTTCGCGTCGACCGACACCCAACCTGCCATGCCGCCTTGCTCTGCGAGCGAGAGGGCTTCGACGATACGCGCCTGCTTCTTCGCCTTTTCGCGAATCGCGACGACGTCGCCTGCCTTCACTTGCATCGACGGGATGTTCGAAACGACGCCGTTCACCGTGAGAGCCTTGTGGCTCACGAGCTGACGCGCTTCAGCGCGGGTCGAAGCGAAGCCCATGCGGTACACGACGTTGTCGAGACGCGATTCGAGCAGTTGCAGCAGGTTTTCGCCGGTGTTGCCCTTGATACGGTCAGCTTCCGCGAAGTAGCGGCGGAACTGGCGCTCGAGCACGCCGTAGATACGCTTCACTTTCTGCTTTTCGCGAAGCTGCGTGCCGTAGTCGGACGTACGTGCGCCCGAGGTGCGGCCGTGCTGACCCGGCTTGCTGTCGAGCTTGCACTTGTCGGCGAGCGAGCGGCGTGCGCTCTTCAGAAAGAGGTCGGTGCCTTCACGGCGGGACAGCTTGGCCTTCGGGCCGATATAACGTGCCACGTTGCTTTCCTTCGATAATTGATCACGCGAGGGCTAAACGCCGGCCTTCGCGCTAGTCCGGCTCTTTGAACCGAACGGTGGGCTTAGTCAATTCAATAACGCCGAGAGCCTGGGTCGCCGTTTCCGGCGGCTCAGGCGTTCGGCTAAAGCGACGCCTTAGATACGGCGGCGCTTCGGCGGACGGCAGCCGTTGTGCGGGACCGGCGTAACGTCGGAGATCGCGGTGATCTTGATGCCAAGACCATGCAGCGCGCGCACCGCCGATTCGCGACCCGGGCCGGGGCCCTTGATACGCACTTCGAGGTTCTTGACGCCGTATTCCATTGCAACACGGCCAGCCGATTCAGCTGCGACCTGAGCTGCGAAGGGCGTCGACTTACGCGAACCCTTGAAGCCCTGACCGCCCGACGTTGCCCAGGCAAGCGCGTTGCCTTGACGGTCGGTGATCGTGATGATCGTGTTGTTGAACGACGCGTGAACGTGAACCACGCCCTCGGCGACGTTCTTCTTAACCTTCTTGCGAACGCGTTGCGCCGCGGAGTTGTTCGAAGCCTTAGCCATTACGTTTTCCTGTAACTTTCAGTTCCGCTTACTTCTTCAGCGACTGTGCTGCGCGGCGCGGACCCTTACGCGTACGTGCGTTGGTACGCGTACGCTGGCCACGCAGGGGCAGGCCCTTGCGATGGCGCACGCCGCGGTAGCAGCCGAGGTCCATCAGGCGCTTGATGTTCATCGTCACTTCACGGCGGAGATCGCCTTCGACGACAAACTTGCCCACTTCCTCACGCAGCTTTTCCAGATCCGCGTCGTTCAGGTCCTTGACCTTCTTGTTGAACGGCACACCGGCGGCCACGCAGATGTTGCGCGAACGCGTGCGGCCAACACCAAAAATTGCCGTCAGGCCGATTTCGGTGTGCTGGTGGTTCGGGATGTTAACCCCTGCAATACGAGCCATTGTTTTTCCTCAAACAAAAAGCGCAAGCGCGCTAATCAGCCTTGGCGCTGCTTGTGGCGCGGGTCCGAGCTGCAGATCACGCGAACGACGCCGTTGCGCTTGATGATTTTGCAGTTGCGGCAAATGCGCTTTACCGATGCCATCACTTTCATGATATTACCCTTTTTCCTAAATCACTTCGCCCGGAACACGATCCGCGCACGCGACAGATCGTAAGGCGTCAACTCAACCGTCACCTTGTCGCCCGGGAGAATGCGGATGTAGTGCATCCGCATTTTTCCGGAAATATGTCCCAGAACGACATGGCCGTTTTCCAGCTTCACCCGGAAGGTTGCGTTGGGGAGGTTTTCGATAACCTCGCCTTGCATCTGGATTACATCGTCTTTGGCCATAGGTCCTTTTAACGCATCGGGACGCCGCCGCCCTTGAAGTTAGCCTTCTTGAGCAGCGATTCATATTGTTGCGACATCACGTACGACTGCACCTGCGCCATGAAGTCCATTGTGACGACGACAATGATCAGCAGCGACGTTCCACCAAAATAAAACGGCACATTCCAGCGCAGCACCAGAAACTCCGGCAGCAGGCAAACAAACACGATATAGATCGCACCGGCCAGCGTCAGACGCGTGAGGATGCGGTCGATATAGCGTGCCGTCTGATCGCCCGGACGGATGCCAGGTACGAACGCGCCACTCTTTTTCAGGTTGTCGGCCGTTTCCCTGCTGTTGAACACCAGTGCGGTGTAGAAGAAGCAGAAGAACACGATCGCCAACGCGTACAGCAACACGTACACGGGCTGGCCAGGCTTGAGGGCTTCGGCCACGTTGTGCAGCGTGTCCGCAAACCAGCCGGTTCGCGAACCCGAACTGAACCAGTTCAGGATGGTTGCCGGGAACAGGATGATCGACGACGCGAAGATCGGCGGAATCACACCCGACATGTTCAGCTTGAGCGGCAGGTGGGACGACTGCCCGCCGTAAATCTTGTTACCGACCTGGCGCTTCGCATAGTTCACGAGGATCTTGCGCTGGCCGCGTTCGATGAACACCACCAGGTAAGTCACGGCTGCGATCAGAACGACCACGATGATCGCCGAGATGATGCTCATCGAGCCGGTGCGAACCAGTTCGAAAAGCCCACCGAGCGCATTCGGGAAGCCTGCCGCGATCCCGCCGAAGATGATGATCGAGATACCGTTGCCAAGCCCGCGTTCCGTGATCTGCTCACCAAGCCACATCAGGAACATCGTGCCCGTTACGAGCGTCACGACCGTCGTCAAGCGGAACACCATGCCCGGATCGATCACGAGGCCAGGCTGGTTTTCCAGCGCGACCGCGATGCCGAACGCCTGAAACGTCGCCAGCACCACCGTGAAGATCCGCGTGTACTGCGTGATCTTGCGTTGTCCAGCCTGCCCTTCCTTCTTCAGCGCTTCCAGCTGCGGCGAGACGATCGCCATCAGCTGCAGGATGATCGACGCCGAAATATACGGCATCACACCCAGCGCGAAGATCGTGAACCGAGACAGTGCGCCACCCGAGAACATGTTGAACATGCCAAGGATGCCGCCCGACTGGCTCTGAAAGAGCTTCGCCAGTTGGTCCGGATCGATACCCGGAACCGGAATATGCGCGCCGATACGATAAACGACCAACGCCAGCAGCAGGAACACTGCACGCCGGCGCAGGTCGCCGAACTTCGGAGCGCTGCGACCGGTTTTTGCGAGACTCGGGCTGTTAGCCAAGTAGCTTCTCCGATGCAGATGCTAGTGACGGCGGGCAAGCCCGCACGCACCACTCACAATCACTCGGCAAAAGAACCGCCTGCTGCTTCAATCGCAGCACGCGCATTCTTCGTCGCACCCAGACCCTTCACGACGACCTTACGCTTGATCTCGCCGGTAGCGATGATCTTCGCGCTCCTGGTCAGTTCGCCCACGAGGCCTGCCTGCTTGAGAGCCAACAGATCGATTTCGTCGACCGGCAGCTTCTCGATGTCGGCGAGGCGCACTTCACCAACGAATTCCTTCGTCAGCGAGGTGAAGCCACGCTTGGGCAGACGACGCTGCAGAGGCATCTGACCGCCTTCGAAGCCGACCTTGTGGAAGCCGCCCGAACGCGATTTCTGACCCTTGTGACCACGGCCAGCGGTCTTGCCGAGGCCGGAGCCGATGCCGCGGCCGACGCGACGCTTTGCGTGCTTCGCGCCTTCTGCCGGCTTCAGGTTATTCAATTCCATTTTCAACTCCTGGAGTCTTTGGTCGACCGCTTAGCCGATGACCTTAACGAGGTACGAGACCTTGTTGATCATGCCGCGCACAGCCGGCGTGTCCTGCAGCTCGGAGACCGAGTTCAGGCGGCGCAGGCCGAGACCGCGCACAGTGGCACGGTGCGTTTCGCGGGTCCCAATCAGGCTCTTGACGAGCTGAACCTTGACAGTTTTTTCAGACATGGTACCCACCCTTAGCCCAGAATGTCTTCGACGGACTTGCCGCGCTTCGCCGCGATGTCAGCCGGGGTCGACTGCTTGCGCAGACCGTCCAGCGTGGCGCGAACGAGGTTGTACGGGTTCGTCGAACCGTGGCTCTTGGCCACGACGTTCTGCACGCCCATCACGTCGAACACTGCGCGCATCGGGCCGCCGGCGATCACGCCCGTACCTGCCTTCGCCGGAGCGAGGAGGACGACCGATGCGCCATGCTTGCCGTGCACTTCGTGTTGCAGGGTGCCGTTCTTCAGGGGCACCTTGAACATGTTGCGGCGAGCTTGTTCCATCGCCTTCTGGACAGCGACGGGCACTTCCTTCGACTTGCCCTTGCCCATACCGACGCGGCCATCACCATCGCCAACCACGGTCAGAGCGGCGAAGCCGAGAATACGGCCGCCCTTCACAACCTTGGTCACGCGATTGACCGAAATCATTTTTTCGCGGAGGCCGTCGTCGCGTTCGTCAGCCTGAACTTTCGCTTGCATCTTTGCCATGACGAATTCCTTCCTTAGAACTTGAGCCCGGCTTCGCGCGCAGCATCAGCCAGCGCCTTGACGCGGCCGTGATAGCGGAAACCCGAGCGGTCAAAGGCGACGGATTCGATGCCGGCGGCCTTAGCCTTTTCTGCAATACGCTTGCCGATCAGCGAGGCTGCAGCGACGTTGCCGCCCTTGCCCGACTGGTCAGCCAGTTGCGCACGCACTTCAGCTTCAAGCGTCGACGCGCTGGCCAGCACCTTGGTGCCGCAGGGCGAGAACACTTGCGCATAGATGTGCGTGTTCGTGCGATGCACGGCCAGACGCGCGACCTGCAGCTCAGCGATCTTGAGACGCGTCTGACGAGCGCGGCGCAGGCGAGATTGAGTCTTATCCATGATTGCGCACCCTTACTTCTTCTTCGTTTCTTTGAGGATCACAACCTCGTTGGCGTAGCGCACACCCTTGCCCTTATAGGGCTCCGGCGGGCGGTAGCCGCGGACTTCCGCAGCGACCTGGCCAACTTGTTGCTTGTCGATCCCCTTGATCACGATTTCCGTTTGCGACGGGGTTTCAGCCTTCACGCCTTGCGGCATCTGGTGCACCACCGGGTGCGAGAAACCCAGCGACAGGTTCAGCTTGTCGCCTTGCGCTTGAGCACGATAACCAACGCCAACCAGCGTCAGCTTGCGCTCGAAACCCTTCGTCACGCCTTGCACCATGTTCGCGACAATCGCGCGCATCGTGCCCGACATCGCATTGGCTTCGCGGCTTTCGTCGGTCGGCTCGAACTTGAGCGTACCGTTGTCGTTCACCACCTTCACGAGGCGGTTCGCAGCTTGCGAAATCGTACCCAGCGGGCCCTTGACGGTAATCTTCTCGTCGCTGAGCGTCGCTTCTGCGCCTTGCAGCGCGATCGGGCTCTTACCTACTCGAGACATGTTTCTTCTCCTTAGGCCTTAAGCGACGTAGCAGATAACTTCGCCGCCGACGCCAGTAGCGCGCGCCTTGCGGTCCGTCATCACACCCTTCGGCGTCGAAACGATCGCCACACCAAGGCCGTTCATGACCTGGGGGATTTCGTTGCGGCCGCGGTACACGCGCAGACCCGGCTTCGAGACGCGTTCGATGCGCTCAATAACGGGACGGCCAGCGTAGTACTTCAACGCGATGTTCAATTCCGACTTCGCACCTTCGGTCTTCACCGCGAAGTCGTCGATATAACCTTCGTCCTTCAGAACCTGCGCAATCGCAATCTTCACTTTCGACGAGGGCATAGCAACCGAAACCTTCTCGACCATCTGCGCATTGCGGATGCGAGTCAGCATATCGGCGATAGGATCACTCATGCTCATTTATGTTTCTCCTATTACCAGCTCGCCTTGGTGATGCCAGGGATCTCACCACGGAACGCGATTTCACGAATCTTGTTACGTGCGAGACCGAATTTGCGGAACGTGCCACGCGGACGACCCGTGAGTGCGCAGCGGTTACGCTTGCGAGTCGGGTTCGAGTTGCGGGGCAGTTGTTGCAGTTCCAGGCGAGCCGAATAGCGCTCTTCTTCCGACTTGCTTTGGTCGTCGATGATCGCCTTCAGCGCTGCGCGCTTCGGCGCGAATTTCGCTGCCAGACGAGCGCGCTTCTTTTCACGTTCGATCAGTGCCAGTTTAGCCACGGTAACCTCAGTTTCTGAACGGGAACTTGAAGCCGGCGAGCAGTGCCTTTGCTTCTTCGTCGGTCTTCGCGGTCGTCGTGATGCTGATGTTCAGCCCACGCAGCGCGTCGATCTTGTCGTAGTCGATTTCGGGGAAAATGATCTGCTCTTTCACACCGATGTTGTAGTTACCACGGCCGTCGAATGCCTTGCCCGACACGCCACGGAAGTCGCGCACGCGGGGCAGCGCAACCGTCACGAAACGATCCAGGAATTCGTACATGGCATTGCCACGCAGCGTAACCATCGTGCCGATCGGGTAGCCTTCGCGAATCTTGAAGCCGGCGATTGCCTTGCGCGACTTCGTGATGACGGGCTTCTGGCCGGCGATCTTCGTGAGGTCGCCAACGGCGTGCTCAAGGACCTTCTTGTCAGCGACGGCTTCACCAACACCCATGTTCAGGGTGATCTTGGTGAGGCGCGGCACTTCCATGACCGACTTGTAACCGAACTTCTCGATCAGGCCAGGAACGACCTTCTCTTTATAAAATTCTTGCAAACGTGCCATTTTTTACTCCGCAGCGTCAGGCGCTCAGAACAGCACCGGTCGTCTTCAGGAAACGAACCTTCTTGTCCCCTTCGACCTTGATGCCCACGCGCGACGGCTTACCGTTCGCGTCGACCAGTGCGACGTTCGAGATAGCCAGCGGCATTGCCTTGGCTTCCACGCCACCCGTCGTACCCTTCATGGGGTTCGGCTTCACATGCTTCTTCGCGATGTTGATGCCTTCGACAGTGACGCGCTCTTCGCCGATGGCCAGCACGACGCCGCGCTTGCCCTTGTCTTTGCCGGTAACGACGATAACTTCGTCACCCTTGCGAATCTTGTTCATCGCGGCTCCTTACAGCACTTCCGGCGCCAGCGAAACGATCTTCATGAATCGTTCGCTACGCAGCTCACGCGTAACCGGCCCGAAGATACGGGTGCCGATCGGCTCAAGCTTGGTATTCAAAAGCACGGCGGCGTTGCCATCGAACTTGATCAGCGAGCCGTCTTGACGGCGCACGCCCTTCGCAGTGCGAACCACAACAGCGTTGTAGATTTCGCCCTTTTTCACGCGCCCGCGCGGCGTTGCTTCCTTGACGCTCACCTTGATGATGTCGCCAATGCTGGCATAACGACGCTTCGAGCCGCCGAGCACCTTGATGCACAGAACTTCGCGTGCACCCGTGTTGTCGGCTACTTCAAGCCGAGTTTCGGTCTGGATCATGGTTTATCTTTCCCAACTTAATCCGGTCGCGCCACCATGGCACATCCGGTCAGTCTTGGTCCCGTCAGCCGCGCCGCCACTAGAACGACCGCTCAGCTGCTTGGGTAAGAACAGCAGCGACGGCAAACGAAACCGGCCATCGCATTCCGGTGAATCTTGCTAACCCGGACTGGCGCCCGAATCTGCTTCCCCACCTACATCCGCCTGCTGCTTTGCCAACAGCAAACCAATAAGTAGGGAAGACCAAGACTATAACTCGATAATCTTGGTCTAGCAAGCGAAATCTTCAGCGATTTCAATTACTTCTACACCCCGGGAAATGGCTCCCCGGGGTGTTGCGTCACTTTTAGATGACGCGTGCTGCTTCGATCAGCTTCGACACGGTCCAGGCCTTCGTCTTCGAGAGAGGACGGGTCTCCTGGATTTCAACGAGGTCACCCTCGTTGTACGTGTTCGCTTCGTCGTGCGCGTGGTACTTCTTCGACTGCACAACGTACTTGCCGTAGATCGGGTGCTTGACGCGGCGCTCGACCAGGACGGTGACCGTCTTGTCCATCTTGTTGCTGACGACTTTGCCGACCAGCGTCCGCTTAAGCGAGGTTTTCACGCTTTCGTTCATTTCTGGTTCGCCTTCTGAGTCAGGACGGTCCGCACACGTGCGATGTCGCGACGAACCTTCTTCAGCTGGCTCGTGTTGGTGAGCTGCTGGGTCGCGAGTTGCATGCGCAGGCCGAATTGCGCCTTCAAGAGGTCCGACAGCTCTTTGTCGAGCGCGGCCTTGTCTTTCTGAAGAAGTTCAGATGCCTTCATCGATCACTCCTTAGGCGCCGAGCTGGCGAACCATGAAGACCGTCTTCAGCGGCAGCTTGGCTGCAGCCAGACGGAAGGCTTCACGGGCCAGTTCTTCGGACACACCATCCATTTCATACAGCATCTTGCCCGGCTGAATCTCGGCGACGTAGTACTCAGGGTTACCCTTACCGTTACCCATACGCACTTCCGCCGGCTTTTGCGAGATCGGCTTGTCCGGGAAGATACGGATCCAGATGCGGCCGCCACGCTTGATGTGACGCGTCATTGCACGACGCGCTGCTTCAATCTGACGCGCGGTCAGGCGACCACGACCGATAGCCTTCAGACCGTATTCACCGAACGAAACTGCGTTGCCGCGCGTTGCGACGCCGGTGTTACGACCCTTCTGCTCTTTGCGATACTTCCTGCGTTTCGGTTGCAGCATCGTTATTCTCCACTCTTGCCGTCACCGCCGGCGCCACGGCGCGGTGCGCCACGACGGGCACCCGGTGCGCCTTCGCCATCACGGCGCGGACGACGATCGCCCGGACGCGCGTTGCGGCGCGGACGCTTTTCTTCGGCGACTTCTTCCACCACCGGTGCGTCGTTGCGGCCGAGCGTGTCGCCCTTGTAGACCCAAACCTTCACGCCGATGATGCCGTACGTCGTCTTCGCTTCCGAGGTTGCGTAGTCGATGTCAGCACGCAGCGTGTGAAGCGGCACTCGACCTTCGCGGTACCACTCGGTACGTGCGATTTCGATACCGTTCAGACGGCCGGCGCTCATGATCTTGATGCCCTGGGCACCCAGACGCATCGCGTTCTGCATCGCGCGCTTCATTGCGCGACGGAACATGATGCGGCGCTCGAGCTGCTGCGTGATCGAATCGGCGATCAGTTGAGCATCGGTTTCCGGCTTGCGGATTTCTTCGATGTTCACGTGAACCGGAACGCCCATGCGCTTCTGGAGTTCGGCCTTGAGGAGTTCGATGTCCTCGCCCTTCTTGCCGATCACCACACCCGGACGCGAGCTGTAAATCGTGATACGAGCGTTCTTTGCCGGACGCTCGATCACAACACGGCCCACCGAAGCGTTCTTCAGCTTCTTCTTCAGGTATTCACGAACACCGATGTCTTCCTTCAACATCGCCGCGAAATTGTTGTTGTTCGCGTACCAACGCGAAGCCCAATTGCGGCTGACGGCCAAACGGAAGCCAGTCGGATGAATTTTCTGTCCCATCGTATGGCTCCTTAATTCCCGACCGTCACAGTGATGTGACAGGATTGCTTCTCGATGCGGTTGCCGCGGCCCTTGGCGCGCGCGGTGAAACGCTTCAGCGAAGCTGCCTTGTCGACGTAAATGCTCTTGATCTTGAGCTCGTCGATGTCAGCACCTTCGTTGTGTTCCGCGTTTGCGATCGCCGAGAGCACAACCTTTTTCACGATGCCAGCCGCTTTCTTCGGCGAGAACGTCAGAACGTTCAGTGCCTTGTCGACCGGCAGACCGCGGATCTGGTCAGCCACAAGGCGCGTCTTCTGCGCCGAGATGCGGGCACCGCGATGAATTGCCTTCACTTCCATCTTGATTGCCCCTTATTTCTTGGCCTTCTTGTCGGCCGCGTGACCCTTGAACGTACGGGTCAATGCGAACTCGCCAAGCTTGTGGCCGACCATGTTTTCCGTGACATACACCGGAACGTGTTGACGGCCGTTGTGCACGGCAATCGTCAGACCGATGAAGTCCGGCAGGATCGTCGAACGACGCGACCAGGTCTTGATCGGTTTCTTGTCGCGCGTAGCTGCAGCCGCCTCAACCTTCTTCAGCAAATGGGCGTCGCAGAACGGACCTTTCTTAATAGAACGTGCCATTGCCTACTCCTTAACGCTTGTGACGGCGCTGGACGATCATGCTCGTCGTGCGCTTGTTGCTGCGGGTGCGATAGCCCTTCGTCGGCGTGCCCCACGGGCTCACCGGGTCGCGACCAGCCGCAGTCTTGCCTTCGCCACCACCGTGCGGGTGGTCGACCGGGTTCATTGCAACGCCACGGACCGTCGGGCGGATACCGCGCCAGCGGTTCGCGCCAGCCTTACCGATTTGACGGAGGCTGTGCTCTTCGTTGCCGACTTCACCGATCGTTGCGCGGCATTCAACGTGCACGCGACGGATTTCGCCCGAACGCAGACGAACCTGCGCGTAGACGCCTTCACGTGCCAGCAGCATTGCCGACGTGCCAGCCGAACGCGCCATTTGCGCGCCCTTGCCCGGCAGCATTTCGATGCAGTGGATCGTCGTACCGACCGGAATGTTGCGGATCGGCAGCGTGTTGCCTGCACGGATCGGCGCTTCCGAACCCGACATCAGCTGCGTGCCAACCGTCACGCCCTTCGGCGCGATGATGTAGCGGCGCTCGCCGTCTGCGTAAAGAACCAGCGCAATGTTCGCGCTACGGTTCGGGTCATACTCGAGACGCTCCACCTTCGCGGGGATGCCATCCTTCGTACGACGGAAATCGATCACACGGTAGTGCTGCTTGTGACCGCCACCCTGGTGACGCGTCGTGATGCGACCGTTGTTGTTACGGCCAGCCGTCGAGGACTTCTTTTCGAGCAGTGCCGCGAACGGCGCGCCCTTATGGAGGTCCTTGTTGACGATCTTGACCATCGCGCGGCGACCCGGCGAGGTCGGCTTAACTTTCACGATTGCCATGATTACTTGGCCTCCGCTTCAAAGTTGATTTCCTGGCCGGGCTTCAGGCAGACATACGCCTTCTTCACGTCCTTGCGCTTGCCGTTGAAGCGGCCAAAGCGCTTGGCTTTGCCCTTCTGGACCAGCACGTTGACGGACTCGACTTCCACCTTGAACAGCAGCTCGACAGCAGCCTTGACTTCCTGCTTGTTCGCGTCCGGCGCGACTTCGAAGACGACTTGTTCGTTCTTCTCCGCAACCAGCGTCGCCTTTTCGGAGATCACCGGTGCGAGCAGGACCTGCATCAAACGATGATCGTTCTTGCGAATCTCGCTCATGACAGCAACTCCTCGATCTGGGCGACCGCTGCCTTCGTGATCAGGATCTTCTTGAAGTAGATCAGCGAGAGCGGGTCGGCAAAACGCGGCTCAACGACTGCCACGTGGGGCAGGTTGCGCGACGCGAGATACAGGTTCTCGTCGACCGTGTCGGTGATGACCAGCACGGATTCGAGACCCATGGCCTTGAACTTTTCGGCCAGCAGCTTCGTCTTCGGCGCTTCGAGCGAGAGCTCTTCGACGACCGAGATGCGGCCTTCGCGGGCCAGCTGCGAGAAGATCGAGCAGAGACCTGCGCGATGCATCTTCTTGTTGACCTTGTGCGAGAAGTTTTCTTCCGGCGAATTCGGGAAGATGCGACCACCGCCACGCCACAGCGGGCTCGACGACATACCGGCACGAGCGCGGCCCGTACCCTTCTGACGCCACGGCTTCTTGGTGGTGTGCTTGACCTGTTCGCGGTCCTTCTGCGCGCGGTTGCCGCTGCGCGCGTTCGCCTGGTAGGCGATAACGATCTGGTGGATCAGCGCTTCGTTGTAGTCACGGCCGAACACGACGTCCGACGCGTTAACAGCTGCGCCTTCCTGACCATTAGCGTTCAGGAGCTTCAGTTCCATTATTGCGCTCCTTTCTTGGCGCGCGCCTTGACGGCGGGCGTCACGAAAACCTTGCCGCCCTTTGCACCCGGCACGGCACCCTTGACCAGCAGCAGCTTGCGCTCTGCGTCGATACGGGCGATTTCGAGGTTTTGCACCGTCACGGTTTCGTCACCCATGTGACCGGTCATGCGCTTACCCGGGAACACGCGACCCGGATCCTGCGCCATACCGATCGAGCCCGGCACATTGTGCGAGCGCGAGTTACCGTGCGAAGCACGACCCGAAGCGAAGTTGTAACGCTTGATGGTACCGGCGTAGCCCTTACCGATCGAGGTGCCTTGCACGTCGATCTTCTGGCCTTCTTCGAAGAGTTCCACACCGATCACGGCGCCAGCGGACAGTTCGGCGGCCTTAGCGGCGTCGATCTGGAATTCCTTGAGGATTTCACCGGCTTGAACGCCAGCTTTGGCGAGATGACCTGCGAGCGGCTTCGTCACGCGCGATGCGCGGCGAGTACCGAAAGCAACCTGCACGGCCGTGTAGCCGTCGGTTTCAACAGTCTTGATCTGCGTCACGCGGTTGTCGGACACGTCCAGCACGGTCACGGGAATCGAATCCCCTTCGGCCGTGAAGATACGGGTCATGCCAACCTTGCGACCTACGAGTCCAAGGCTCATCGTTTTCTCCATTCCCGACTGCGATTGGTCGGGGCTAATTTACAAAGTACCGGCATGTTTTCGAGGTAAAGGCTCGAAGGGGACACACCGATTTTTTGCGCAAACGCGCGAAAAGACGTCAAGTATAACGTCCTTTTTCGTTTTCCGCAAGCAATCAAAGACTTAGCGCCACCCGAAGATTCTGGCGGCGCTGGAGGCTCTTACTGCAGCTTGATTTCGACGTCCACGCCAGCCGGGAGGTCCAGCTTCATCAGCGCGTCAACGGTCTTGTCCGTCGGGTCGACGATGTCCATCAGGCGCAGGTGCGTGCGGATTTCGAGCTGATCGCGCGACGTCTTGTTGACGTGCGGCGAGCGCAGGATGTCGAAACGCTGGATGCGCGTGGGCAGCGGCACCGGGCCACGAACGATTGCACCCGTACGCTTCGCCGTGTCGACGATTTCAGCAGCCGACTGGTCGATCAGGCGGTAGTCGAAAGCCTTCAGGCGGATACGGATTTTTTGGTTCTGCATGATGATTCCTTGAAAAGAGCGAGGCGGACTTGCGCCGCCAGACGATATAAAGAGCGCAGGACCACCCCGCGGCAAGGCGCCGCGAGGTGGTCCCTGGGTACATCAACTTCTACAGCAAGCCGGGTATTCTACCCGATTTACTCGATGATCTTTGCAACCACGCCGGCGCCGACGGTACGGCCACCTTCGCGGATTGCGAAGCGCAGACCTTCTTCCATCGCGATCGGAGCGATCAGCTTCACCGTGATCGACACGTTGTCGCCCGGCATGACCATTTCCTTGTCCTTCGGCAGCTCGATCGAGCCCGTCACGTCCGTCGTACGGAAGTAGAACTGCGGACGGTAGTTGTTGAAGAACGGCGTGTGACGGCCGCCTTCGTCCTTGCTCAGCACGTACACTTCAGCCGTGAAGTGCGTGTGCGGCGTGATCGAACCC
>NZ_MCNV01000026.1 GCF_001718195.1 Paraburkholderia nodosa | reverse complement strand
CCTTGATGCCGATGCCGTAGACCTGCGGGTCCGAATCCTTGCCGAGCTTGAACTTCTCGTTCAGTTGACGGCCCAGGTGCCCGCGGCAGCCTTCGCAGAACAGCGTGTACTTGGCGTGCAGCTCCATGCCGAGCTGGAAGTTTTCGGTGGGCTCGCCGTCCTTGCCCACACCCACGTTGCCGGTGGCGACGCCCTTGACCGAGCCGTCGTCGTTGTAGAGCACTTCGGCAGCGGGGAAGCCCGGGAAGATTTCCACGCCCAGGGCTTCGGCCTGCTGGCCCAGCCAGCGCGTGACGTTCGCGAGGCTGATGACGTAGTTGCCGTGGTTCTTGAAGTTGTCGGGCAGCGCCCAGTTCGGCACAGCCGTAGCCCCCGTTTCGGAAAGAAAAAGGAACTTGTCCTCGGTCACGGGCACGTTCAGCGGTGCGCCTTGCTCTTTCCAGTCCGGCATCAGCTCGTTCAGGGCACGCGGGTCCATGACCGCGCCCGAGAGGATATGCGCCCCGATTTCCGAGCCTTTCTCCAGCACGCAGACGCCGATCTCAGCGCCTTTCTCCGCGGCCAGTTGCTTCAGGCGGATCGCGGCAGACAGCCCGGCAGGACCGCCACCGACGATCACCACGTCGTATTCCATCGACTCGCGTGGGCCGTATTGCTCTAAAAGACTTGCGGGGGTCATCAATGCTCCTCTTGCCATTAGAATGCTTTTTTCGGGATCGTATTGTCGGGTAACGTTCCCCGTGCCGCAACCCAACAGGCTAACATTAGCACGACCGTTCTATTCTGTGGCGTCAGATTTGGCGGGCCGACCCCGCCGCGTTCTGGCGCCTATTTACCTCTGAACAGGAACCGGAAATGGGCCGTTCGATCAATCTGGAAGGCAAGGTCGCGATGATCACGGGGGCCTCCAGCGGGCTCGGCAAGCGCTTCGCCCAGGTGCTCTCGCAGGCGGGCGCAAAGGTCGTGCTGGCGAGTCGCCGCGTGGAGCGGCTCAAGGAGCTGCGCGCCGAAATCGAGGCGAGCGGGGGCGCCGCGCACGTCGTCTCGCTCGACGTGACCGACTACCAGAGCATTCGCTCGGCGGTCGCGCACGCGGAAACCGAGGCGGGGACCATCGACATCCTCGTCAACAACTCGGGCGTCTCCACGACGCAAAAGCTCGCCGACGTCACGCCCGCCGACTTCGAATACGTGTTCGATACCAACACGCGTGGCGCCTTTTTCGTGGCCCAGGAAGTGGCCAAACGGATGATCATGCGCGGCAACGGCGGCGGCCCGAAGCCGGCCTACCGCATCATCAATATCGCTTCGGTGGCGGGACTGCGTGTGCTGCCGCAAATCGGCCTGTATGCGATCAGCAAGGCCGCGGTCGTCCACATGACGAAGGCGATGGCGCTCGAGTGGGGCCGCCACGGCATCAACGTGAACGCGATCTGCCCGGGCTACATCGACACGGAGATCAACCACCACCACTGGTCGACCGAGCAGGGGCAAAAGCTCGTTTCGATGCTGCCGCGCCACCGCGTCGGCAAACCCGAAGACCTGGACGGCCTGCTGCTGCTGCTCGCCGCCGACGAGTCGTCGTTCATCAACGGTTCGATCATCACCGCCGACGACGGCTTCGGGCTCACCTGAACTGAGGCGAGTCCGGCCGGCGCCCGGCATTCTGTTTTCCGCAACAACACGAAGTTGAAGTGCAATGAGTGACTACCACCCCGTATTTGAAATGACCATGCCGATCCGTTGGGGCGACATGGATGCGTTCGGCCATGTGAACAACACGGTCTATTTTCGCTACATGGAGCAGGTGCGCATTTCCTGGTTCGAGCATCTTGGCGTGGCCTCGGAGAGCGGCGACGGACAGGGCCCCGTGATCGTCAATGCTTCGATGGAATTTCTCAAGCAACTGCATTACCCCGGCGACATCGTCTGCACGATGACGGTCGGCCAGCCCGGCCGCAGCAGCTTCGACACCGGTTTCGAGTTGCGCCGCGCCGACGAGCCGGACACGCTCTACGCACGCGGGAACGCGCGCTGTGTGTGGATCGACTACGCGGCAGGCAAATCGGTGCCGATTCCCGATATGTTGCGCGCCACCATCGAGCATGCGGGACTGGTGAAGTCCGACCGGATAGGTTGAGCGCCCCGATGTCGCGCGCTGCCCCGCAGTGCGCGGCCCTGGCGTCCTTACTGGCCGAGCAGCCGCTGCAGCAGCTCGGTGGCGTTGCCGGTGTCGTACTTGCGCATGAGGCGCGCGCGATAGACATCCACGGTGCGCGGGCTGATATCGAGCACGCGCCCGATCTGCTTGCTGGTCTTGCCCGTAACGAGCTGCGCGGCGATCTCGCGCTCGCGCGGCGTGAGCTCGATGGCCACGCGGCGCGTCGCGCTCAGGTCTTCAAACGTCCAGACGCCCGCCGCGTGCGGCTCGGCGCGATCGAGCGAGCGCCCCGTGACGTGGCACCAGAAGAGTTCGCCGTTGGCGCGCTTCATGATGCGGTCGTCGGCATAGCTGCCTTGCGCCGTCATGATCGGCGGGATGCGTGCGCCAATGCGCTCGAACTCGTCCGCGGAAGGGTAGAGCACCTGGAACGACTGGCCGATCAGCGCCTCGCGTACGCAGCAGAAGATTGCGGCGACCTGGTCGTTGCAATCGACGATGGTGCGCTCGCGCGCCAGTACGAGGCCGATGGGCGCGAGATGGAACGCGGTCTGGTAGTCGAGCGCGGAGCGTTCGACGGATTGGGTGGGAGCAGCCATGGCGGACGGTGCGGGTATTGCTTTATGTAGTTTTGCGTATTGTGCCGCAACAGGGGGCCAGCGTACGCTTTGCACCCATCGGAGGGGCAGTTTTCCAGGCTCGCGCGGCTCGTTTGGGCCCGTGCGCACGGCCCGGCCGGGCTGCCGGCTTCACGGCAGCGCCGCCGGGGCATGACTAGAATTGAACATCCGGACGCGCCAGACGTCCGCGCGACAAACCGGATTGGCGGATTTCCATTCGAGGAAGGGACACACTGATGAACAAGGTCTATAAAAGCGCGGCTGCCGCGCTCGAGGGCATCGTCAAGGACGGCCAGACATTCGCGGTTGGCGGTTTTGGGCTGTGCGGCATTCCCGAAGCCCTGATCGCCGCACTGCGCGATACGGGCGTGAAGGGCATCACCTGCATCAGCAACAACGCAGGCGTGGACGGCTTCGGCCTCGGCCTGCTGCTGGAGACGCGCCAGATCAAGAAAATGATCTCCTCCTACGTGGGCGAGAACAAGGAATTCGAGCGCCAGTATCTGTCGGGCGAACTCGAACTCGAATTCACGCCGCAAGGCACGCTGGCTGAAAAGCTGCGCGCGGGCGGCGCCGGCATCCCGGCGTTCTTCACGAATACCGGCTTCGGCACGCTGATCGCCGAAGGCAAGGAAACGCGCCAGTTCGGCGACAAGCACTATGTGCTCGAGCATTCGCTCACGGCAGACGTCGCGCTCGTGAAGGCATGGAAGGCCGACAAGTCGGGCAACCTGGTGTTCCGCCGCACGGCGCGCAACTTCAACCCGATGTGCGCGATGGCGGGCAAGATCACCGTGGCGGAAGTGGAAGAGATCGTCGAGAACGGCGCACTCGATCCGGACGCCGTTCATACGCCGGGCATCTTCGTGCAGCGCATCGTGCTCAACGCGCACCCGGAAAAGCGCATCGAACAACGCACCGTGCGCGCCGCAGCTGGCAAACCCGCGGGCAACTGAGGAAGGAGACCGACCATGGCTTGGAATCGTGACGAAATGGCCGCGCGCGCGGCGAAGGAACTGCAGGACGGCTTCTACGTGAACCTCGGCATCGGGCTGCCCACGCTCGTGGCCAACCATGTGCCCGCGGGCATGGAAGTGTGGCTGCAGTCGGAAAACGGCCTGCTCGGCATCGGCCCGTTCCCGACCGAAGACGAAGTGGACGCCGACATGATCAACGCCGGCAAACAGACCGTGACAACGCTGGCGGGTTCGTCGATTTTCTCGTCCGCGGACTCGTTCGCGATGATTCGCGGCGGCCACATCAACCTGGCGATCCTCGGTGCGATGCAGGTGAGCGAGAAGGGCGACCTGGCCAACTGGATGATCCCCGGCAAGATGATCAAGGGTATGGGCGGCGCGATGGACCTCGTGGCGGGCGTCGGCCGCGTGGTCGTGCTGATGGAGCACGTCGCGAAGGGCGACCAGCACAAGATCCTCGAGGCCTGCACCTTGCCGCTGACGGGCGTGGGCGTGGTCGATCTCATCATCACCGACCTCGGCGTGATGGAAGTGAGCGATGCGGGTCTGAAGGTGACCGAACTCGCACCGGGTGTCACGATCGACGAGATCAAGGCGAAGACCGGCGCGCCGCTCGACGTGAGCGCCGTGGGCTGAACGTCGTCGCGTAAGCACGATTGGCGGCGGGCGAGACTTCGGTCTCGCCCGTTTCGTTTTTGCGCATGGCTTGCGCACGGTCCGCGTGCGGCTTGACCGACGATGCCGTGCGGCAAAGCCGTTTACAATCGGCCGAAAGCCTTGATGCGCCTTCGAGCGAGGATTCCGCGATGACCGAATCGACCGCAGTGCCGCGCCAGCAATACGTCCAGTGTCTCAGTCCCGCGGGCCTGCACCGCATCGCGTACACCGAGTGGGGCGACCCCGCCAACCCGCGCGTGCTCGTGTGCGTGCATGGACTCACGCGCTCGGGGCGCGACTTCGACCGCTTCGCGGCCACGATGGCCGACCGGTATCGTGTCGTGTGCCCCGACGTGGCAGGGCGGGGGCTGTCATCGTGGCTGCTCGACCCGCGCGGCTACGGCGTCGCGCAGTATGTGGCCGACATGGTCACGTTGATCGCACGTACCGGCGTGGAGAAGGTGGACTGGTTCGGCACGTCGATGGGCGGCCTGATCGGCATGGCGCTCGCGGGGCTGCCGGGCGCGCCCATCGGCCGCATGCTGCTCAACGACGTCGGGCCGCATATCGAACCCGCGTCGCTCGCGCGCATCGGCGAGTACGTCGGGCAAGGCGGGTCTTTCGCTACGCTCCAGGAAGGCATCGACAACGCGGCGCTTCTCGCGGCCTCGTTCGGTCCGCTGAGTGCCCATGAATGGCGCGAGATCAATACGCCGTTGCTGCATGAAGTGGAAGGCACGTGGCGCTACCGGTACGACCCGCGCATTGCGGAGCCCTTCAAGTCGATCACGCCCGAGCAGAACGAGGAGGGCGAGAAGTTCCTGTGGCGCTCGCTCGCTGCGTTCGAAGGGCCTGTGCTCGTCGTGCGCGGCGCGCTTTCGGACCTGCTTTCGCGTGAAACCGTCGAGAAGATGGTCGCGACCGGGCGCCAGGTATCGAGCGTCGAAATCGAGGGCGTCGGGCACGCGCCGGCCTTCCTCGCGCCCGACCAGATCGCGATCGCGCGCCGTTTCTTCGACGGCGAGGCCCTTCGCGCGTCATAATATGAGATTGGCCGGCATATTCCGGCGCGCGCCGATGCGCGCTGGATCGTAGCGGCCCGGAAGTCGACCGTTTTTCACTTCTCAACAGGAATTTTCATGGCAGTCATTCGTCACCACGTTGGCCCGCGTCTCTCGGAAACCGCCATCCACAATGGCACCGTCTACCTGGCTGGCCAGATCGCCGAAGACACGACGCAGGACATCGGCGGCCAGATGCGCGAAGTGCTCGGCCACATCGACCGTCTGCTGGGTGAGGCGAACAGCGACAAGTCGCTGCTGCTCTCGGTGCAGATCTATATCGCCGACATGAAGGATTTCCCCGGCATGAACGCCGAGTGGGACAAGTGGGTTGCGCAAGGCGCGACGCCGCCGCGCGCGACGGTCGAAGCGAAGCTCGCGAATCCGGAATGCCTGGTCGAGATCGTCGTGGTGGCTGCGCAGCGCGATTGAGCAGCTGGTTTGATCCTTTTCGTTGTCGCCCGTCCGGCAAGCCGGTGGGCATCGCCTCATGAGTAGCGACACCGTTCCTCCTTCCCCCGCGGTTACCGCCGATCCCGGCGCGCTGCCCTCGCTCGACGACGCGCTTGCGTTCGTGCGCGAGCACGCCGGCGACGCACGTCTTTCCACGGGCGAGCCGCTCATCGAGCATGCGCAGGGCACGGCAGTCATCATGAGCCGGCTCAATGTCGACCCGCCTGCGGTGCTTGCCGCGGCGCTCTTCAATCTCGCGCCGCATCTCGACGAACCGGAAGGCGCGCTCGAAGCGCGCTTCGGCGCGGAAGTCGCGAAGCTCGTGTTCGACGTGCGCAAGCTCTTGCGGCTCGGCACCGTGAGCCTGCGCGCGGCGCAGCACGCCGTGCCCGAAGCGGGTCGCGAAAGTCGCGACGCCCAGGCGGCGCGGCGCGCGCAGGTCGAGTCGCTGCGCAAGATGCTGCTCGCGTTCGCGCAGGACATTCGCGTCGTGCTGATCCGACTCGCGTCGCGTTTGCAGTCGCTGCGCTTTTATGCGGCGGCGAAGATCAAGCCGGCGCCCGAGATCGCGCACGAGACGCTCGAAATCTACGCACCGCTCGCCAACCGCCTCGGCATCTGGCAACTGAAGTGGGAACTCGAAGACCTCGCGTTCCGCTTCCAGGAGCCCGATACCTACAAGCGCATCGCAAAGCTGCTCGACGAAAAGCGCGTGGAGCGCGAGAGCTACGTGTCCGAGGCGATCGCGCGGCTGCAGAGCGAGCTTGCCGCTGCGCATATCCAGGCCGAGGTGAGCGGGCGGCCCAAGCACATCTACAGCATCTGGAAGAAGATGCGCGGCAAGGAGATCGACTTCTCCGAGCTTTACGACGTGCGCGCGTTCCGCGTGATCGTGCCCGACATCAAGGATTGCTACACGGTGCTCGGCATCGTGCACAACCTCTGGCAGCCGGTGCCGAGGGAATTCGACGACTACATCTCGCGGCCCAAGCCCAACGGTTATCGCTCGCTGCATACGGTCGTGATCGGCGACGACGGCCGCGCGTTCGAAGTGCAGATCCGCACGCACGAGATGCATCAGTTCGCCGAATACGGCGTGGCCGCGCACTGGCGCTACAAGGAAGCCGGTGCGAAGGGCTACGGCGGCCAGTTCAGCGCGAGCAGCAGCTACGACGAGAAGATCGCGTGGCTGCGCCAGCTGCTCGCGTGGAAGGACGATGTGTCGGATGGACGCCAGCCGTGGGAGCAGTTGCGCCAGGCCACCCTCGACGACGACCACATCTACGTCCTCACGCCCCAGGCGCGCGTGATCGCGCTGCCGCAGGGCGCAACGCCGCTCGACTTCGCCTATCACCTGCACAGCGAACTGGGCCATCGCTGCCGCGGCGCGCGCGTGGACGGCGCGATGGTGCCGCTCAACACCCAGCTGCGCAACGGCCAGACGGTCGAAATCGTCTCGGTGAAAGAGGGCGGCCCGTCGCGGGACTGGCTCAATCCGCAGCTCGGTTATCTCCAGAGCCCGCGTGCGCGCCAGAAGGTCCGCGCGTGGTTCAACGCGATCGAGGCGCAGGAAAACATCGCCAACGGCCGCGCGATGGTGGAAAAGACGCTGCAGCGCGAGGGCCGCACGTCGGTCAGTCTCGATCAGCTCGCGGCCAAGCTGGGCTTCAAGTCGCCCGACGATCTCTTCAGCGTGGTCGGCAAGGAAGAGTTCAGCCTGCGCAACGTCGAGCACGCGCTGCACGACGCGCCCGCGGCCGAGCCCGAAGAGGAGACGCCCGAGCAGCTCACCAAGCGCGCGAGCGGCGCGAACGTCGCGCATGGCGGATCGTCGGGCGTGCTGGTGGTGGGCGTGGACGCGCTCCTTACGCAGCTCGCGCGCTGCTGCCGGCCCGCGCCGCCCGACGCGATCAGCGGTTTCGTCACGCGCGGCAAGGGCATGTCGATCCATCGCAGCGACTGCCCGACCTTCCGGCGCATGGCCGCCCGCGCGCCCGAGCGCGTGCTGCACACCACGTGGTCCGCCGACGTGATGGGCGGGCGCGGTCAGTCGGTCTACCCGGTCGATATCTCGATCGAGGCGACCGACCGCCAGGGTTTGCTGCGCGACATCTCCGAAGTGTTCGCGCGCGAGAAGATGAACGTGATCGGCGTGAAGACGCAGTCTCGCCGCAATGCGGCGTACATGCAGTTCACGGTGGAAGTGTCGAGTTCGGCGCAGATCCAGCGCGCATGCGTGCTGCTCGGCGAGGTGGGCGGAGTGCAGCGGGCGTCGCGCAGGGGCTGAGGCGGCCAGACGAGGCAGGCAAAGATTGCCGCGCTGCAAAAAATGCTTGCCAAGTCTGCGGCTACTTCATATAATCTTCCTTCTTCAGGCTCGTAGCTCAGCTGGTTAGAGCACCACCTTGACATGGTGGGGGTCGTTGGTTCGAGTCCAATCGAGCCTACCAACGAAATCGAATCCTTGGCTTTGCTGGGGGCTCAAGGCAGTAAATGCACACAGCGCGCTGCGCCTGCAAAGGAAGCAGCCATAAGGCGAATACGGTTATGACACCGCGAACGTTTACCGAAACTACTTCGGAGCGACGCTAGTCGAGGACCTCTTTCGCCTCTGCAGTCAGGTTTGAAAAGTGAATGCGGCCCCTCGAAAGCGGGGCCGCATTTTTTTTCGCTGCGAAGTTTTCCGCGGTCTGTTCCCCACGAACAATACGATGTGCCTGCGCGGCACTTCTGGAGAAAAACATGGTTGCGATACGTCTGCCCGACGGTTCGGTTCGACAGTACGATCATCCCGTCACGGTCGCCGAAGTGGCGGCTTCGATTGGCCCCGGCCTCGCCAAGGCGGCGCTCGGCGGCAAGCTCGACGGCGAACTGGTCGATACGTCGACGCTGATCGATCGCGACGCATCGCTCGCCATCGTCACGGACAAGGACGCCGACGGCCTCGACATCATCCGTCACTCGACGGCGCACTTGCTCGCCTACGCGGTGAAGGAGCTGTATCCGGAAGCGCAGGTCACGATCGGACCGGTCATCGACAACGGTTTCTACTACGACTTTGCCTATAACCGTCCCTTCACGCCCGAAGATCTCGAGAAGATCGAAAAGCGCATGCAGGAACTCTCGAAGAAGGACGAGCCGGTGTCGCGCCGCGTCGTCACGCGCGGCGAAGCCGTGGACTACTTCAAGAGCATCGGCGAGAAGTACAAGGCCGAGATCATCGAGTCGATTCCGGGCGACCAGGAAATCAAGCTGTACTCGCACGGCGGCTTCACGGACCTGTGCCGCGGCCCGCACGTGCCGTCCACGGGCAAACTGAAGGTCTTCAAGCTCATGAAGGTCGCGGGCGCCTACTGGCGCGGCGACTCGAAGAACGAGCAGCTGCAGCGCATCTACGGCACGGCCTGGACGAAGAAGGAAGACCAGGATCAGTACCTCCACATGCTCGAAGAGGCCGAAAAGCGCGACCACCGCAAGCTCGGCAAGCAGCTCGACCTGTTCCACATGCAGGACGAGTCGCCGGGCATGGTGTTCTGGCACCCGAAGGGCTGGACGCTCTGGCAGCAGGTCGAGCAGTACATGCGCGGCCGCCTGCGCCTGGCCGGCTACGACGAAATCAAGACGCCGATGATCATGGACCGTTCGCTCTGGGAAGCGTCGGGTCACTGGCAGAACTATCGTGAAAACATGTTCACGACGGAGTCGGAAAAGCGCGACTACGCGATCAAGCCGATGAACTGCCCGGGCCACGTCCAGGTGTTCAACCATGGCTTGCGCTCGTACCGCGATCTGCCCCTGCGCTACGCGGAGTTCGGCTCGTGCCACCGCAACGAGGCGTCGGGCGCGCTGCACGGCCTCATGCGCGTGCGCGGCTTCGTCCAGGACGATGCGCACATCTTCTGTACGGAAGATCAGATCATCAGCGAGTCGATCGCCTTCAACACGCTGGCGATGAGCATTTACAAGGATTTCGGGTTCGATCACATCGACATCAAGCTCTCGCTGCGCCCGGATTCGCGCGCGGGGACGGATGAGACGTGGGATCGCGCCGAGCAGGGCCTGCGCGAGGCGCTCACGGCCTGCGGTCTGCAGTGGGAAGAACTGCCGGGCGAGGGCGCGTTCTACGGTCCGAAGGTCGAGTACCACATCAAGGACGCGCTCGGCCGCTCGTGGCAGTGCGGTACGCTGCAGCTTGACATGGTCCTGCCGGAGCGCCTTGGCGCCGAGTACGTGGCCGAGGACAACAGCCGCCGCCGCCCGATCATGCTGCACCGGGCCATCCTCGGTTCGATGGAGCGCTTCCTCGGGATTCTGATCGAGCACCATGCCGGCGCGATGCCGCCGTGGCTCGCTCCGGTGCAGGCCGTTGTGATGAATATCGCGGAAAGTCAGGCCGAATATGCCGCGAATCTGGTCCAATCGTTGCAAAAACAAGGGCTTAGAGTGGTGGCCGATTTGCGCAACGAGAAAATTAGCTATAAAATACGCGAGCACACGCTTGAGAAGGTCCCATACCTGCTTGTCGTCGGCGACAAGGAGCGTGAAGCACAAACGGTAGCCGTGCGTGCCCGTGGCGGCGTCGATCTGGGTGTCATGCCCGTCGATGCCTTTACAGCGCGTCTTGCGGAAGACATCAAGACGTTCAGGTAAGCCACTGCGGCAGCGCGGCTCGTTTTTTTAATTTTTAGAGGAAACGTAACATCGCTACGGATAAGTCGCATCGCATCAACGGTGAAATCACTGCACCCGAGGTGCGTCTCGTCGGAATCGAGAACGAGCCGCTCGGCATCGTAAAACTGGCCGATGCGTTCCGCATGTCGGAACAGCAGGACGTCGATCTGGTTGAAATTGCCCCGCAGGCGGTGCCTCCCGTGTGCCGCCTCATGGACTACGGCAAGTTCAAGTACCAGGAATCGAAGAAGCAGCACGAGGCCAAGCTCAAGCAGAAGGTCATCCAGGTCAAGGAAGTCAAATTCCGCCCGGGTACAGACGATGGCGATTACAACGTCAAGCTGCGTAATCTCATCCGCTTCCTCGACGATGGCGACAAGACGAAGATCACGTTGCGTTTCCGGGGCCGCGAAATGGCTCACCAGGAAATCGGTATGCGCATGCTCGAGCGCCTGCGCACCGACCTCGAAGAAGTCGGTCAGGTCGAGCAAATGCCGAAGATGGAAGGGCGCCAGATGATCATGGTGCTCTCGCCCAAGAAGAAGAAGTAACTGGCGTGCCGCGCGGTTCGACCTGCGCGGCGGTCAACATGCAGTTTTCAATGACGTCTTCGGCGCCCAGGCGCAGGAGGCGGCAAGCAGGTTCCGGAACGGCGCCCGCGCGCTGCACGTGAAGTGCGGCAAACGGGCGTTTTTCCTGGAAGCGGCGGCGAGCTTGTTTTAAAAAGCCAGCCAGTCGCCAAAACAAGTGGAGTGGGTTTCGAAGGGCGGAGTCCCGGCAAGGTGTGTGAACACTGCGCCAACCGCACACCCATGTCCATCAAATAATGGAGTTGTCTGTCATGCCGAAGATGAAGACCAAGAAGAGCGCTGCGAAGCGCTTCGTGGTTCGTCCGGGCGGTACCGTCAAGCGCGGTCAAGCCTTCAAGCGTCACATCCTGACCAAGAAGACCACCAAGAACAAGCGTCATCTGCGTGGTGCAACGGCCGTTCATGATTCCGATCTGAACTCCGTGCGCGCAATGCTGCCGTTCGCGTAATCCTCAACCGATAACTCATAGGAGCGAAACATGCCTCGAGTCAAACGTGGGGTTACCGCACGGGCCCGCCACAAGAAGATCATCAACCTGGCCAAGGGTTACCGCGGCCGTCGCAATAACGTCTATCGCATCGCCAAGCAGGCGGTCATGCGCGCAGGCCAGTACGCCTACCGCGATCGCCGCAACAAGAAGCGTGTGTTCCGCGCACTGTGGATCACGCGTATCAACGCGGCGGTGCGTCAGCACGACATGACCTACAGCGTGTTCATCAACGGCCTGAAGAAGGCTTCGATCGAACTCGACCGCAAGGTTCTGGCTGACATGGCTGTGTTCGACAAGGCTGCATTTGCTGCGATCGTCAAGCAGGTGAAGGCCGCCGTCGCTGCCTGATAGCAGGTATTGCGCAGGTTCGTTGCAGCAGACATTCCGGTAGTCTCGGTGATGCTGCAACAAAAACGGGGCTCCTCACCGAGCCCCGTTTTTGTTGGTAATTACGCTTCTTGCGCCGCTTCATGGAGTGTCTTCGCGCCGTCATTGCCAGGCGTCATCATGGCGTGCCGTGAGCGCGGAGAGGCTCCAAGTCTCAAACTCTGACGCTGAAAAGATGGGATCAATGGATCTGGACCAGATTGTCGCCGACGCGCAAAGCGCGTTCGCCTCCGCCCCCGACGTCAACACGCTTGAAAACGAAAAGGCCCGCTTTCTCGGCAAGTCCGGCGCGCTGACCGAACTGCTCAAGGGTCTCGGCAAGCTCGACGCGGAAACGCGCAAGACCGAAGGCGCGCGCATCAACGCCGTCAAGCAGCAAGTGGAAGCCGCGCTCACCGCGCGCCGCCAGGCGCTCGCGGACGCGCTCCTGAACCAGCGTCTCGCCGCCGAGGCGATCGACGTCACGCTGCCGGGCCGCGGCACGGGCACGGGCAGCCTGCACCCCGTGATGCAGACGTGGGAACGCGTCGAGCGCATTTTCGGCTCGATCGGCTTCGACGTGGCCGACGGTCCGGAGATCGAAACCGACTGGTACAACTTCACCTCGCTCAACAGCCCGGAGAACCATCCGGCGCGCTCCATGCAGGACACGTTCTACGTGGACGGCAAGGACGCCGATGGCCGACAGCTTTTGTTGCGCACGCACACGAGTCCGATGCAGGTGCGCTACGCGCGCACGCACACGCCGCCCATCAAGGTGATCGTGCCGGGCCGCACGTATCGCGTGGACAGCGACGCCACGCACTCGCCGATGTTCAATCAGGTCGAAGGCCTGTGGATCGAAGAGAACATCAGCTTCGCAGACCTGAAGGGTGTCTACACGGACTTCCTCAAGAAGTTCTTCGAACGTGACGACATTCAGGTGCGCTTCCGTCCGTCGTACTTCCCGTTCACGGAGCCGTCGGCCGAAATCGACATGATGTTCGAGCAAGGCAAGAACGCCGGCAAGTGGCTCGAGATCTCGGGCTCGGGCCAGGTGCATCCGACCGTGATCCGCAACATGGGCCTCGACCCGGAGCGCTACATCGGCTTTGC
This sequence comes from Paraburkholderia nodosa, assembly GCF_001718195.1. Taxonomy (GTDB): domain Bacteria; phylum Pseudomonadota; class Gammaproteobacteria; order Burkholderiales; family Burkholderiaceae; genus Paraburkholderia; species Paraburkholderia nodosa_A. The sequence goes on along the minus strand of NZ_MCNV01000026.1, from coordinate 93,587 downwards.
GTTCGGCAGCGGCCTCGAACGCCTGACGATGCTGCGCTATGGCGTGCAGGACCTGCGCCTGTTCTTCGAAGGCGATCTGCGCTTTTTGCGTCAGTTCGCGTAGAGCGGCGACGCATTCGCTTGCAGTGCGCGAGGCGGACGCAGCACCTGTAGAAGGTGCGCGAGCATCCGCCTACGCGACGGTCACAATCTGTCTGGAACGTAAAACCAAATGCTATTCCCCGAATCCTGGCTGAGAAGCTTTGTCGATCCGAAGCTCACGACCGATGAACTGGCCCACGCGCTCACCATGGCCGGCCTCGAAGTCGAAGGCCTGAGCCCGGCGGCGCCCCCCACCACGAAAATCGTCGTGGGCCGTGTGCTCGAAGTCGTCAAGCACCCGGACGCGGACAAGCTCAACGTCACGCAAGTCGATGCCGGCACCGGCGCGACGCTGCAGATCGTATGCGGCGCGCCCAACGTCGCGCCCGGCATCAAGGTGCCCGTGGCGCTCGTGGGCGCCGAGCTGCCGCCCGCCGAAGAAGGCGGCAAGCCTTTCGCGATCAAGCTCTCCAAGCTGCGTGGCGTGGAAAGCCAGGGCATGCTGTGCTCCGCGCGTGAACTGAAGCTCTCGGAAGACCACAGCGGCCTGATGATCCTGCCGGAAAACACGCCGATCGGCCAGGACATCCGCGAAGCGCTAAATCTCGACGACACCATCTTCGAAATCAAGCTCACGCCGAACAAGGCCGATTGCCTTTCGGTGTATGGCATCGCGCGCGAAACGGCCGCGATCACCGGCGCGCCGCTGCAGGCGCCCGTGTATCCGAAGGTCGAAGTGAAGCTCGATGAAAAGCTGCCCGTGAAGATCTCGGCGCCGGACCTGTGCGGCCGCTTTTCGGGCCGCGTGATCCGCGGCGTGAACGCGCACGCGAAGACGCCGATGTGGATGGTCGAGCGCCTCGAGCGTTCGGGCCAGCGCAGCATCTCGGCGCTCGTCGATATTTCGAACTACGTGATGCTCGAACTGGGCCGCCCGTCGCACGTGTTCGATCTCGACAAGATCCACGGCTCGATGGACGTGCGCTGGGGCAAGCCGGGCGAAACGCTGAAGCTGCTCAACGGCAACACCGTCGAAGTCGACGAAACCGTGGGCGTGATCGCCGACGACCGCGAGATCGAAAGCCTCGCGGGCATCATGGGCGGCGACAGCACGGCCGTCACGCTCGACACCGCGAACATCTATCTCGAAGCCGCATTCTGGTGGCCGGACAGCATTCGGGGCCGCTCGCGCCGCTACAACTTCTCGACCGATGCAGGCCATCGCTTCGAGCGCGGCGTGGACTGGTCGACGACCGTCGAGCACATCGAGCGCATCACGCAGCTGATCCTCGATATCTGCGGCGGTGCAGCCGGCCCGATCGACGATCAAACCGTGAACGTGCCCAAGCGCGAAGCGGTGAAGATGCGTGTGGCGCGCGCGAACCGCATCATCGGCGTGAAGATCGGCGCCGACGAGATCGCGAAGATTTTCACGCGCCTCGGCCTCACGTTCACGCGTAGCGTTGACAATGCGGGCGACGAGAGCTTTAGCGTCACGCCGCCGCCGTACCGTTTCGACATCGAGATCGAAGAAGACCTGATCGAAGAAGTCGCGCGTATCTACGGCTTCGAAAAGATTCCGGCGTTGCCGCCGGTGGCGCGCAGCGAAATGCGCGCGACCAATGAAACGCGCCGCTCGATCCACGCCATTCGTCACGCGCTCGCCGCGCGCGACTACGCCGAGACGATCAATTTCAGCTTCGTCGATGCCGAATGGGAACAGGACTTCGCGGGCAACGCGAATCCCGTCAAGCTGCTGAACCCGATCGCGAGCCAGCTCTCGGTCATGCGCACGACGCTGTTCGGCAGCCTCATCAACGTGCTGCGCCACAACCTCAACCGCCGCGCCGACCGCGTGCGCGTGTTCGAGTCGGGCCGTGTGTTCCTGCACGATCCGTCGATCAAGGCGAGCGAGATGACGGTGGAAGGCTTCGCACAACCGAAGATGATCGGCGCGCTCGCCTACGGTCCCGCGCTCGAAGAGCAGTGGGGCGCGCAAGCGCGCGGCGTGGACTTCTTCGACGTGAAGGGCGATCTCGAAGCGCTGTTCGCAGCGCTTGGCGCCGCGAAGACGCCGCGTTTCGTGAAGGCAGAACACCCCGCGCTGCACCCGGGCCGTAGCGCGCGCATCGAAATCGATGGCCGTGCGGTGGGCTGGATTGGCGAGCTGCATCCGCGCTGGATGCAGAAGTACGACCTGCCTCATGCACCGATGCTCTTCGAGGTCGAGGCCGACGCACTGATGGCGCGCGAACTGCCGACGCCTGGCGAAGTCTCGAAATTCCCGCCGGTCCGCCGTGACATCGCTCTTGTTGTCGATCAAAAGATCGAGGTGCAAGCACTGCTCGACGAGTTCCAGAAGGGCATGCAAGACGAGCCTTGCCGGATTGTGCAGAGGGTTGCGCTTTTCGATGAATTTCGTGCAAAATCAAATACTTCCGGACTTGGCGCGGACGAGAAAAGCCTTGCCTTCCGGGTGACCCTGCAAGATACTGGCGGAACCCTTCAGGACGAAACGGTCGATATGGCCATCAAGTCCCTGGTGGATCGCCTGGCTCGAGTGTATGGCGCCCGGTTGCGCGGATAAGCTCCTCGGCTCTTCACGTACCGACATCGGCTTCCGGTTTGCGAGGCAGCACGTCAACCCCGCAACCGGCAGCGCGCCATTTCATAGATAGATGAACGAAATGAACTCGAGTGATTTCGAAGCCCTTCTTGCGGCACAGCGTAGCGCCATGATTCGCGACATTCCTGCCTCGTCGGCAAGCGCCACGAACGACACGCCCACGCTGACGAAAGCCGAACTCGCTGAGCTGCTGTTCGACAACGTCGGTCTCAACAAGCGCGAAGCGAAAGACATGGTCGAAGCCTTCTTCGAAGTGATTCGCGACGCGCTTGAAAGCGGCGACAGCGTGAAGCTGTCCGGCTTCGGCAATTTTCAGTTGCGCGACAAGCCGCAACGACCCGGCCGTAACCCGAAGACGGGCGAGGCGATACCCATCGCGGCGCGTCGCGTGGTGACGTTCCATGCGAGCCAGAAGTTGAAGGCGCTCGTGGAGAGCGGTGCCGAGGCGAGCTTCCCGCGTTGATGCGTTGAGGTTGTTTGCCCGCGCTGGTGGCAATCTGGCGGGCGTGAACGTATAAGTAGAAATAGCGGACTTCAAGGACCCAGGCGGCGACGCCTCATTGCGCAACCCCCACGACGGCAACCCGGCGATGACATCGACAAGCGAAAAGGTCGTCTTGCCTCCCATACCCGCCAAGCGCTACTTCACCATTGGCGAGGTGAGCGAGCTGTGCGGCGTGAAGCCTCACGTACTGCGGTATTGGGAGCAGGAGTTCACGCAGTTGAAGCCGGTGAAGCGGCGCGGCAATCGTCGCTATTACCAGCATCACGAGGTATTGCTGATCCGTCGCATACGCGAACTGCTCTACGAGCAGGGGTTCACGATCAACGGCGCGCGCAATCGGCTCGACTCGCATGGGGCGGCAGTCGACGAAGCCGGGCAGTCGGAAACCGTGGGGGCACCGGTCGCCGAAGGCAAGACCGCCCTCGTGGACGTCGATCAGTTGCGCAAGGAATTGCTGCATGTGCTCGATCTGCTCGGGCGCTGAAACACCCCGCTGAAGGCATGCATGTGAGTCGTTCACGAATTACGTGCGAAGCGGTTCTAATTAGGGAAACTCTCTGTTATACTTTCTAGCTCTCGGGGCGTAGCGCAGCCTGGTAGCGTACCTGCATGGGGTGCAGGTGGTCGGAGGTTCAAATCCTCTCGCCCCGACCAGAAATAGAGCCCGCGTAGTCGAAAGATTACGCGGGCTTTGTCTTTTGTGCGCCGCGAAAAAACAAGAAGCACAGAAGCGCACGAACGAGACCGCAAGATCCGGCTGTTAATTTTTCTCACATATCGGTGAGAATCCTTCGTTATACGGCGCGTGCCGCTCGCCTTACGATACGCATACCCTCGCGCCGGTGATTCGTGCAATCGCGCGCCCGCGCGCAAATCCGTGCTCACTCAGCGCCACTTCACATGAACCCGATCGAACTCGCGCAACTGGTCCTCCTCGCCGCCCTGTGGGGCGGGTCGTTTCTGTTCATCCGCGTCGGCGTGACCGACTTCGGCGTCGCGCCGCTGATGGCGTTGCGCGTCGGCATCGGCGCGCTGTTCCTGCTGCTCGTGCTGTTTTCGCGCCGCCCCGCGCGCGAAGCGCTCGGCACGCTGCGCGAACGCGCGTGGCCGCTTTTCATTGTCGGCATCCTCAATTCGGCCGCGCCGTTCTGTCTCTTCGCGTGGGCCGAACTCACGCTCTCCGCGGGCGTCACGTCCGTGATCAACGCGACCACGCCGCTGTGGGGCGCCGTCGTCGCGTATGTCTGGCTCAAGGATCGTTTGAGTGGCCTGCGCGTGGTCGGTCTCGCGATCGGTTTCGCGGGTGTGCTCGCACTGGTGTGGGATCAGGTCGTGACGCACGCCGGCGACGGCGCATCATCCACCAGCGCCGCGCTTGCCGCTTTCGCGGCGCTCGTTGCTGCGGCGCTGTATGGCGTTGCCGCGAGCTACACGAAGCGCCATCTCACGGGCGTCGATCCGCTCACGGTCGCCGCCGGGACGATGACGGGCGCGACGCTCGTGCTCGCGCCGTTCGCCGTGGCAACCTGGCCGGCTACTCCCATCTCGCTGCATGCATGGGGCGCGGTGCTCGGCCTTGGCGTGGCGTGCACGGGCATCGCGTATCTGTTGTTCTTCCGCCTGATCGCAGCGGTGGGCCCGGCGCGCGCGATCACGGTGACGTTCGTGATCCCGATTTTCGGCATTCTGTGGGGCGCGCTCTTTCTCGGCGAGCGCGTGTCGATGGGCATGGTCGAGGCATGCGCGGCGATTCTTGTGGGCACCGCGCTTGCCACCGGCTTCGTGAAGCGCTTGCCGGGATTCACCGCGCGCCGCAGCGGCGCAGGCGCGGAACGCTAGCAGCGTAGGGCGCGTAACGCACTGCCTTGCGCGCCGGTTTAACGAAATCGCGTGACGCTCACCGTCGCGCGAGTTGCATTCTGAAGTTCGCTCAAGCCGCCGCGCGAGGCACGGCTTTCACTTCCTTCTCCCGATCGCTGCGGCCAGCGCGCCCGATCGGCAACGTCGCGACGATCACCGCCCCCAGCACGAGCAGCACCGCGGAATAGATGAGCCCCGCGGCATAGCTGTGCGTCGCGTCCTTGAGCCAGCCGACCACGAGCGGATTCGCCGCCGAGCTGATATTGCCGATCGCATTGATCACGGCGATACCCACTGCGCGCGCCTGCGGCGTGAACGCCTGATCGGGCGTGGTCCAGAAGATCGACATCGCCGTGTACGACCCCGCCGATGCGAGGCACACGCCAAGCAACTGCACGAGCGGCGCGCCGCCTTGCGCCGTCAGCACGCAGCCAAGCCCGGAAAGCAGCATCGGCGCGGCGAGGTGCCATTTGCGTTCCTGACGCCTGTCCGAGCGGCGCCCCCACACGATCATCGCGACGATGGTGACGATCTGCGGAATCGTCGCGACGAGGCCCACGGTGACGTTGCTCGCACCGGCGCTGAAGCCCTTCACGATCAGCGGTGCCCATACTGCGACCATCGCGAGCGTATTGACGAGGCAGAAGTACGCCGCCGCGAAGCGCAGGACCACGGGCGAGCGCAGTTGCTGCCAGAGGCTGCGTTCGCTCGCTGCTTGCGCCTTAGGCGCAGCGAGGGTGTCGGCCGGTTCGGCGAGCGCGGCTTCGAGCGTGCGTTTTTCTTGCTCGCTGAGCCAGCGCGCGGCGCGCGGCGTGTCGTCAAGATAAAAGAACGCCACGCAGCCGAGCAGTGCGGCCGGCATGCCTTCGAGCACGAACAGCCATTGCCAGCCGGCGAGTCCCGCATGGCCGTCGAGTTTGAGGATGAAGCCTGAGACTGCGGAGCCGAGCGCGGCCGTCACGGGCATCGCGATCATGAAGAGCGCGTTGGCGCGGGCGCGCCACGCGCTCGGGAACCAGCAGGTGAGATAGAGCAGCATGCCGGGCAGAAAGCCTGCCTCGGTCACGCCAACCAGCATGCGCAGCCAGTAGAGCGTGGTGGCGTTGGTGGCGAACATCGTCGCGGTGGAGGCGAGGCCCCACGCAATCATGATGAAGCTGATCCAGCGGCGCGCACCGACGCGCGCGAGCATCAGATTGCCCGGAATGCCGCACGCGATATAGGCGACGTAGAAGAGGGTGGTGGCAAAGCCGAACTGCGTGCTCGACAGGCCGAGGTCCTTCATCATCGTCAGGCCTGCGAACCCGATGTTGATGCGGTCGAGGAACGAGACGACGAACAGCAGGAACAGGAAGCCGAGCAAATGGCGCGAGACCTTGCGCGTGACTTGTTCGGTGGCGGCTGCGCAGTTTGACTGTGCCTGCGCGGACGTTTGCGGCACGCGCGAAGCATGCCCTTGCGGGATTGGGCTCATGTGTCTCCTCCTAAGCACCGGGACGTGAGCGTGGCAAGGGTTATGACGTTGTTGTTTGCCGCGGATCACAATTCACGCGGATTATGCGAGGCGCCTGCGCGCTGTCTGTCCTCAATTTGGGTACAGCTGCGCAGCGCATTCCGCGATGTTCGGGAATACCCGGGTCCAGGCGCCATGCCGGTTTTACGCAGGGGGATATCGGGACGACCAGCAAGTCTGAAAATCGTTATTCAGAGATCTGAATGCCCGGTAAATCTAAAACTCGTAATTGAGACGGATTCGTTAACGAGGTGAGTCCTATTTCGCAAATCCTTCCGTCAATAATCGATCAGCACCATTTATTCGCCTCAATAATCGAAACTGAAAGCTGGCAGTCAGTCATTGTGAAGCTACAGGGCCTTGCAGTGGGGTGATCTGTTGGCTCGCCAGCGAGCGTGTTCGATTTTTCGACGCTAAACTTCGCTCTCATATGTGCGCCAGTCATTAGTGAACATTGGGGCGTGATGCTATTTGTTCTGTCCAGGTGACAAGCGCGTAGTGCATTTCGTATGGGATTTGTGCGGGTGCCGAACCTGCGCGAATCGTGGTTGTGCCCGATGCATGGCGTCATGCTGAATCGATCGAATCGGGGAAAGCTATGAAAGTAAGAAGATTCGTCTGGCACGCTCATGCAGTGCGTTGGGCGCTCACCGCGCTGTGCGCCCTCGGCGCCGCCGGCGCGCAGGCGGACAACACGTTTGGCGTGCAGCTTGGAGCGGGCGTAGCGGACCACGACGTGAAAAAGCTCGACCTCGGCCTGGTGTGGGATCCGGGCCTGCAGTGGTGGCACATCGGCGGGTATCACTTCACGCTGGTTGGTGAAGCGCATGTCGCCTACTGGAAGCTGAATGCGCCGGACGCCGTCTACTCGCATATCTGGGAATACGGCGTGACGCCCGTTTTTCGCTTCATCAAGGACAGCGGCTGGTTCAAGCCCTTCATCGAGGCGGGCGTGGGCTTTCACTTTCTCTCGCACGTCCGGCAGACGCCCGATCGCGCGACGTCGACGTCCTTCCAGTTCGTCGACATGGTCGGTGTTGGTGCGCAGTTCGGCGAGCACGGCAACTATCAGGCCGGGTTCCGCTTCCAGCATTTGTCGAACGCGGATATCAAGGCGCCGAATCCGGGTACGAACTTCAGTCAGATCTACTTCCAGTACAACTTCTAGGGTGCCAGCGGGCATCCCGGCGTCTGTCAGGACGCGTGCTAGAATTTTTTTGCATGCCGCCTGTCGCGCGGCGCTCAATGACTGGATTTCCGACTGCATGGAGGTCCCATGCCCGCAGGCAGTCAACTCACGCTCTATACGAGCCGCAAGCACAAGAAGGGCCACAAGTCGGCGGTCGCGTGGATCATCGACGCCGCGCGTGCGCAGGGCGTCTTCGGCATCACCGTGCTGGAAGGCTACGAAGGCCTCGACGCCCACGGAAAGATGCACGCCGCCCACTTCTTCGATCTGGCCGACGAGCCCGCCGTGGTGCTGATCGTCGCCGACGAGCCCTCTATCGACGCGCTCCTCGTCACGCTCGAAGCGGGCGGCGTCGAACTCTTCTATACGCGCACGCCAATCGAGTACGGCCGCCTCGCCGGCGCTTGACCGGCAGGGTCTTCACGCCGCCGCGCAGGCGCTTCGCCGCAGGTCCTCCCCGTCACGCGGGCGCCAGTCGATTCCCGCAACCCGTTACACTGTGGGTATTGGTGCGGTGCACCACGCATTGCGCCGCACGACCGGCATTTTCCATAGCGACACGCCGGAGTCGCAGACAAGGAGTGAGGACGAGGCATGGCAATCGAATCGGTAGGGATCGTGGGCGCAGGCACGATGGGCAACGGCATCGCCCAGGCCGTGGCGGTGGCGGGGCTCAAGGCGGTGATGATCGACGTCACCGATGCGGCGCTCGCCAAGGGCGTCGCCACGCTCACCCATAGCCTCGAGCGGCTCGTCTCGAAGGGCAAGCTCGAAGCCGGCGCGCGCGACGCCGCGCTCGCACGCATCGAAACGACCACCGACTATCAGCGCCTCGCGAGCGTCGATCTCGTGATCGAGGCGGCGACCGAGAACGCCGAGCTCAAGACGCGCATTCTCAAGCAGATCGAAGCCGCGGCCCGCCCCGACGCGATCGTTGCGTCGAACACCTCGTCGATCTCGATCACGGCCCTCGCGACCACGCTTGCCGACCCGTCGCGCTTCATAGGCATGCACTTCTTCAACCCGGTGCCGATGATGCCGCTCGTCGAGGTGATCCGCGGCCTGCAGACGCGCCCGGAGGTCGCCGAGTCGGTGCGCGAAATGGCGCTGCGCCTCGAGAAGACGCCGATCGCCGTGAAAAACGCGCCGGGCTTCGTGGTGAACCGCATTCTCGTGCCGATGATCAACGAAGCGTTCTTCGTGCTCGCGGAAGGCATTGCGAGCGCCGAGGAAATCGACGCCGGCATGAAGCTCGGCGCCAATCATCCGATCGGCCCGCTCGCGCTGGCGGACCTGATCGGCCTCGACGTGTGTCTTTCGGTGATGGACGTGTTTCTGAAGGACTTCGGCGACTCGAAGTATCGTGCGTGCCCGCTGCTGCGCGAGATGGTCGCGGCGGGCCAGCTCGGCCGCAAGACCGGCCGCGGCGTGTATCAGTACGACAAGGTGTCGTAAGGCCTCGCGCCCGGCTTCAGGCGAGCACGCTTACGCGGTATTGCGTGACCTGCCGATAGGTCTTGCCGGGCTGCAGCACCACTTCGTCACAGGCGGGCGCTTCCATGTTGATCTGGTTCGGGAAGCCGCCCGCTTCGAGGCACAGCCCCGCATAGCGCGCACACGTCGCGCCCCGGCGTCCCGGCTGTCCCTCCAGATAATTCCCCGTATAAAGCTGCAGGCCGCGCTGGTCGGTCGAGACGGCAAGCTCGCGTCCGCTGCCCGGCTCGTAGACGCGCGCGACCGGCCGCACCGGCCATCGCCCCGGCGCGGCGTGCAGCGTGCCTGCCGTGCTCTCGGGTGCGCGCAGCACGTAGCAGTGGTCGAAACCGCGTGCGCGCTCGAGCTGGGCGTTCGGCCAGTCGAGCCGCGCGCCGAGCGGCGCGCCATGGCGGAAGTCGAAGGCGCTGCCCGAGACGTCGGCGATGCGCGCGGGAATCAACTGCGGGTCGACTTCGAGGAAGGCGTCCGCGTCGATCGTCAGCACGTGGCCGCGAATGTCCGGGCTCGCCTCGCCGGAGAGGTTGAAATAGCCGTGGCTCGTGAGATTGAGCGGCGTAGGCGCATCGGTCACGCCCTCGTATTCGAGCGTCAGCGTGCCGTCGTCGTCGAGCGTGTAGCGCACCTGCACGCTCACGTTGCCCGGAAAGCCGCCGTCGCCTTCGGGTGAGTCGAGTCGCAGCACCAGCGAGCCCCGATCCTCTTCCACCTGCCACATCTGCCGATGAAAGCCGTTCGCGCCGCCGTGCAGCAGATTGCCGTTCTCGTTGCGATCGAGCGGATAGTCGATGCCGTCCAGCGTGAAATGCGCACCGGCGATGCGGTTGGCCCAGCGTCCCACCAGACCGCCCATGTACGTGGTGGCGGCGAGATAGTCCGCCGGCGTGTCGTGGCCGAGCAGGATATCCGCGAGGCGGCCGGCGCGATCGGGCGCGAGCCATGAGACGAGCGTGGCGCCGAGGTCGCTGACTGTCACCTTCATGCCCTGCGCGTTGCGCAGCGTGTAGAGCCGCACGGCGTCGCCGCCGGGCAGGGCGCCCCACGGTTCGGAAGTCAGATGGGCAGCAAGAGTGTTCATGAGGTGAAGGGAACGTATGAAGAAAGCGTGTTTGTCCGGGATGGCCGAAGCCGCTTCATCAAGTGGACAGGCGTGGGCCCGAAGCGTTCGCGACACTGTCCTGATATTCGCGCGGCGTGCATCCCAGTTCGCGCCGGAATACGGCATACATGTACTGCAGCGACGTGAATCCGCAGCGGATCGCCACCTCCGCGCTCGAGGCGTCGCGGCTCGCGAGCATCGCCTTGGCGGCGTCGAGCTTGTGGCGCAGGATTTCCTGGTGGACCGTGCATTGCAGTTCACGCCGGAAATAGTCTTCCAGCGACGAGCGCGATACGCCGACATAGTCGGCCACCTGCTCGGTCTTGATGCCCTGGCAGGCGTACTGGCGGATGAAGTGGCGCGCACGCATGACATGCGGGCTCGACAGCGGTTCGTGGCGGGTCGATTCGAGCACGTTGATGCCGACGGGCGGCACCAGAATGCGTTGGCCCGGAAAACGTGCACCGCGCAGCATCTGGTGCAACAAGTGCGCGGCGGTCTTGCCCATTTCCTCCGTGCCCTGGATGACCGACGAGAGCGGAATGCGCGTGAGCGTGCGGGTGAGCGGATCGTTGTCGATGCCGATGATCGCCACCTGCTCGGGCACGGCAATGCCGTGAATCAGACACGCCTGGAGCAAATGCCGCGCCCGTGCGTCGGTCACGGCGATCACGCCCACGGGCTTGGGCAGGCTGTGCAGCCAGACGCTCAACTGCTCGATGGCCTGGTTCCAGGCGCTGGCGCTGGTGGCCTGGCCGCGGTAGATCGGCGCCTGCACGCCTTCTTCGCGGGCGAGCGCCTGGAACGCCAGTTCGCGCTCCTGCGCCCAGCGGTTTTCCTGCGCGACGGGCAGGCTGTACATCGCGAGGTTCGGCAGGCCCGCACCGATCAGATGCGTCCAGGCCAGCGAGACCAGTTTGCGGTTGTCGGTCGCGATATAGGGCACGTCGGCCGGGTACTGGGCGGCGTCTTCGAATGACGAGCCCACGGCGACCACCGGCAGCGGGCAGCCGCGCAGGGCGTCGGCCACGTCGGGGTCGTCGAAGTCGGCAATGATGCCGTCCCCGTCGAAGCGTTCGATGCCCGCGAGGCGACAGCGGAAGTCTTCCTCGAGAAAGAGGTCCCATGCGACGCGCGTGGAGCGCAGATAGTGGCCAATCCCCGCAATGATCTCGCGGTCGTACACCTTATTCGCGTTGAACAGCAGCGCGATCCGGTGGGGTGTCTGGGAAGCGGGGGCACGGGTCATGTCGGGTCGGCGGTTGTTCGCCCGGCGCGGATCGCCGGCGGAAAACCGCCATGTCTCCAGTTCGGGCGCGGTGCGCGCCAAGGTGCACCGCGCTACGATGTCTCTGGCGCCTGCGGCGCGTCATTTTAAGCGTCCGGTTATTTTAGGCCCAGATTCGGGTTCGCGGGCAGGCCGGTCGCGCCCGTCGGCAGGAAACGTTAGAGGTCTCACGCAATTTCGCAATTGCCGCGCTTTGCGCGTCGCGGGCAGTATGGCGTCACACAGAGGGATGCACGCTGCGCCGCTGCGCTGCAACAACATTGGAGACATCATGTCGTATTTCGAACATATTCCCGCCATTCGATACGAAGGCCCGCAGTCGGACAATCCGCTTGCGTACCATCACTACGACCGTAGCAAAAAGGTGCTCGGCAAGACGCTCGAGGAGCATCTGCGCATTGCCGTGTGCTACTGGCATTCGTTCGTCTGGCCCGGCAACGATATCTTCGGGCAGGGCGCGTTTCACCGCCCGTGGCAGCAGCCCGGCGACGCCATGGAACGCGCGCACCAGAAGGCCGACGCGGCGTTCGAGTTTTTCTCGAAGCTAGGCACGCCTTATTACACGTTCCACGACACCGACGTCGCTCCGGAAGGCAAGGACCTGAAGGACTACACGGAAAACTTCAAGCGCATGGTCGACTACCTCGGCGAGCGCCAGCAGGCGAGCGGTGTGAAACTGCTCTGGGGCACCGCCAACCTGTTTTCGAATCCGCGCTACGCCGGCGGCGCCGCGACCAACCCCAACCCCGAAGTCTTCGCCTACGCGGCCACGCAGGTATGTCATGCGCTCGACGCGACGCGCAAGCTGGGCGGCGAGAACTACGTCCTGTGGGGTGGCCGCGAAGGCTATGACACGCTGCTCAATACCGACCTCAAGCGCGAGCGCGAGCAGTTCGCACGCTTCCTTTCGATGGTGGTCGAGCACAAGCACCGCACCGGCTTCACCGGCACGCTGCTGATCGAGCCGAAGCCGCAGGAGCCGACCAAGCACCAGTACGACTACGACGTTGCGACGGTGCACGGCTTCCTCACGCAATACGGTCTGCAAAACGAAATCCGCGTGAATATCGAGGCCAATCACGCGACGCTCGCAGGCCACTCGTTCCACCACGAAATCGCCACCGCGTTCGCGCTGGGTGTGTTCGGCAGCGTCGACGCGAACCGCGGCGATCCGCAAAACGGCTGGGATACGGACCAGTTCCCGAACAGCGTCGAAGAACTGACGCTCGCGTTCTACGAGATCCTGCGCCACGGCGGCTTTACCACGGGCGGCATGAACTTCGACGCGAAGGTGCGCCGCGCGAGCAGCGATCCGGAAGACATGTTCTATGGTCACGTGGGTGCGATCGACGTGCTCGCGCTGGCGCTCGAGCGCGGTGCGGCGCTCGTGGAAAACGACCGGCTCGAGCAGTTCCGCAGCCAGCGCTACGCGGGCTGGGACAGCGAGTTCGGCCGCAAGATTCTCGCCGGCGGCTATTCGCTCTCGTCGCTCGCCGCCGACGCAATCTCGCACGGCATGAATCCGCAGCACGCGAGCGGCCAGCAGGAGCGGCTCGAGAATGTCGTGAACCAGGCCATCTACGGCCAGCGCTAGCCGTGCCACGGCGCGCGAAAAATCATTAGCGCGCGCCGTCAAATTCGCAATTGCGCCGTTTGCGATTGAAGGCAAACTGACGCAAAAAATCAGGACGGAGACATGTTCATCGGTATCGACCTCGGCACGTCGGGCGTGAAGGCCGTGCTGCTCGATCGCGCGGGCGATGTGCTCGGCAGCGCGAGCGAGCCGCTCACCGTGAGCCGGCCGCAGCCGCGCTGGTCCGAACAGGCGCCGCAAGACTGGTGGCTCGCCACGCAGAGCGCGTTGCGCGCACTCATCGACGAGGCGCGCGGGCGCGGCTTCGACCCCGCACGCATCGAGGCGCTCGGCCTGACCGGCCAGATGCACGGCGCGACGCTGCTCGACGCGCAGGGCGAGGTACTGCGTCCCGCCATACTGTGGAACGACGGTCGTTCGGATACCGAATGTCTCGAGCTGGAGCGCGCCGTACCGCAGTTGCACGCCATCGCGGGCAATCTCGCGATGCCGGGCTTCACGGCGCCGAAGCTGTTGTGGGTGCGCAAGCACGAGCCTGAGATCTTCGCGCGCATCGCGCACGTGCTGTTGCCGAAGGACTATTTGCGCTGGCTGCTCACGGGCGTGTTCGCCACCGATCCCTCCGATGCCGCCGGCACGCTGTGGCTCGATATTGCGAAGCGCGACTATAGCGAGACCTTGCTTGAAGCGTGCGGCCTCACGCGCGCCCAAATGCCGGAGGTATTCGAAGGCAACCGGGTGACCGGCACGCTACGGCCCGAACTCGCGCGGCAATTCGGCCTGCGCGAAATTCCGGTCGTGGCGGGCGGCGGCGACAACGCGGCGGGCGCCGTGGGCGTGGGCATCGTGCGGCCCGGCGACGCGATGCTTTCGCTCGGCACTTCCGGTGTCTATTTCGCAGTTTCGGACGGCTTTCTCGCCAATCCCGATTCCGCGGTGCACAGCTTCTGCCATGCGTTGCCGCATACGTGGCACCTGATGTCGGTGATGCTCAACGCGGCCAGCTGCCTCGACTTCACGGCGCAACTGACGGGTTACGAAAGCGTCGCCGCGTTGCTCGCCGACGCCGAGGCAAACTCGAACGCCGAGCGCGACGCGCGCCGGCCGTGGTTCCTGCCGTATCTGAGCGGCGAGCGCACGCCGCACAACAACGTCAACGCGAAGGGCGTGTTCTACGGTATGACCCCGCAGACCTCGCGCGCCGATCTGGCGAACGCAACGCTGGAAGGCGTGGGTTTCGCGCTGCTCGACGGCATGGATGCGTTGCATGCGGCGGGGCTCGTGCCGGACACGATCACGGTAATTGGCGGCGGCTCGCGCAGCGCCTGGTGGACGCAGATGCTCGCCGATATCAGCGGCCGTGCGCTCACGTTGCGCGCAGGCGGCGAGGTGGGGCCGGCCCTTGGCGCCGCGCGCCTCGCGCATCTCGCGCTCGAACCGGGCGCGCCGCTCGACGAAGTGTGCCCGCAGCCGCCCGTGCTGGCGATTCGCGAACCTGACGCCGCACGCCACGCCTGGTATCGCGAGGCGCGCCGTCCAACCTTTAGCGCGCTGTATCGCGCGCTCGAACCGGTTTTCGCCACCGGCGCCTGACTAGCGGCGCCGGCGAAGAAAAAACTGCACGGCCAGTGTAGTCGTGCAGCTGATTAGTCGTCCTACGGTTATACCGCACGCTGTGCTGTTTCGCGTGTGTTCCGCATTTACATCGGCAGCACCCTGATAACCATCGCCGCGGCGGCGACGCGTTCGCGCGCGCCTGCGCACCGGCATCAAGAGGAGTATGGAGACATGAATTTCGCCAAACGTCGTTCGGTTCTGAGTTCGCTCGTATGCGGGGCCGTGCTCGCGAGCCTGTCGCTTGCTGCACCGCTCGCGCACGCGAGCAAGGATCATCCCGAGATCGGCTTCTGCATCGACGACCTGCGTGTCGAGCGCTGGTCGCGCGACCGCGACTACTTCGTCGCCGCCGCGGAAAAGATGGGCGCGAAGGTGTCGGTGCAGTCGGCGGACGCGAGCGAAGAGCGTCAGGTCTCGCAGATCGAAAACCTCATCTCGCGCGGCGTGGATGTGATCGTGATCGTGCCGTTCAACTCGAAGGCGCTCACCAATGTCGTTGCCGAAGCGAAGAAGGCGGGCATCAAGGTCGTTTCGTATGACCGCCTGATCCTCGACGCCGACATCGACGCGTACATCTCGTTCGACAACGAGAAGGTGGGCGAGCTCCAGGCGAAGGGCGTCTACGATGCACAGCCGAAGGGCAACTACTTCCTGCTGGGCGGCGCGCCGACCGACAACAATGCGAAGATGCTGCGTGAAGGACAGCTGAAGGTCCTCAAGCCGGCCATCGACCGTGGCGACATCAAGCTGGTCGGCCAGCAGTGGGTGCCGGAGTGGAGCGCGTCGACGGCGCTGCGCATCATGGAAGACGCGCTCACCGCGAACAACAACAAGATCGACGCAGTCGTCGCCTCGAACGACGGCACGGCGGGCGGCGCGATCCAGGCGCTCGCCGCGCAGCATCTCGCGGGCAAGGTGCCCGTGTCGGGCCAGGACGCGGACCTCGCAGCGGTCAAGCGGGTGGTGGCGGGCACGCAGACCATGACGGTCTACAAGCCGCTCAAGCTCATCGCGGGCGAAGCCGCGAAGCTCGCCGTCGATCTGGCGAAGGGCCAGAAGCCCGCGTACAACGCGCAGTACGACAACGGCAAGAAGAAGGTCGATACGGTGCTGCTGCAGCCGACGCTGCTCACGAAGAGCAACGTGGACGTCGTCGTGAAGGACGGCTTCTATACGCAGGCGCAACTGGCAAGCCAGTAACGCTCATGGCCTGACGGCCCGTGCGCTCCACGAGTGTGGCCACGAATGTGGCTACTGCGTCGCGCGCGGGCCATCGCAGCGAGTAACCAGCGTATGACCGAATCCTTGCTGACGATGCGCGGCATCGTCAAGTCCTTTGCGGGCGTGAAAGCGCTCGACGGCATCGACCTCACCGTGCGACCCGGCGAATGCGTGGGGCTGTGCGGCGAGAACGGCGCCGGCAAATCCACGCTCATGAAAGTGCTCTCGGGCGTGTACCCGCACGGCACCTGGAGCGGCGAGATCCGTTGGGAAGGCGCGCCGCTCGAAGCGCAAAGCGTGCGCGACACCGAACGCGCGGGCATCGTCATCATCCACCAGGAACTGATGCTCGTGCCCGAGCTGTCGGTGGCCGAGAACATCTTTCTCGGCAACGAAATCACGCTGCCGGGCGGGCGCATGAATTACGCGGCGATGTACCAGCGCGCCGACGAATTGCTGCGCGAGCTGAACATCGACGCCATCAACGTGGCGCAGCCGGTGATGAACTATGGCGGCGGCCATCAACAGCTCATCGAGATCGCGAAGGCGCTGAACAAGCGCGCGAAGCTGCTGATTCTCGACGAGCCGTCGTCTTCGCTCACGGCGGCGGAAACGAAGATCCTGCTCGACATCGTGCGCGACCTGAAGCGCCGCGGCGTGGCGTGCGTCTACATCTCGCACAAGCTCGACGAGGTCGAAGCCGTGTGCGACACGGTGAGCGTGATTCGCGACGGCCGGCACGTGGCCACCGAGCCGATGGCGACGCTCACGACCGATCGGATCATCGCGCAGATGGTGGGGCGTGAGATCCGCAATCTCTTTCCGCGCGAGGCGCATGACATCGGCGAGGTCGTGTTCGAGGCCCGCAACGTGACCTGCTACGACGTGACGAATCCGCGCCGCAAGCGCGTGGACGACGTCTCGTTCTCGGTGCGTCGCGGCGAAATCCTCGGCGTGGCCGGACTCGTCGGCGCGGGCCGCACGGAAACCATGCAGGCGATCTTCGGTGCGTATGCGGGCGCATGCACCGCGACGGTCTTGCTCGATGGCAAGCCGCTGAAAATCCGTTCGCCGCTCGACGCGATCAACGCGGGCATCGCCATGGTGCCCGAGGACCGCAAGCGTCACGGCATCGTGCCGCAACTGGGCGTGGGCCACAACATCACGCTCTCGGTGCTGCAGCGCTTTTCGAGGCACGGCCGCATCGACACGGCCGCGGAACTCGATACGATCCGCACGGAGATGCAGCGCCTTTCGGTGCGCGCGGCGAACCCCATGCTGTCGATTGCGAGCCTCTCGGGCGGCAATCAGCAGAAGGCGGTGCTCACCAAGATGCTGCTCACCGACCCGAAGGTGCTGATCCTCGACGAGCCGACGCGCGGCGTGGATGTCGGCGCGAAGTACGAGATCTACAAACTGATCTTCCAGTTGGCCAAACGCGGTGTGGCGATCGTGATGGTGTCGTCCGAATTGCCCGAAGTGCTGGGCATCAGCGACCGCGTGCTCGTGATCGGCGAGGGCGAGTTGCGCGGCGACTTCGTCAATGACGACCTCACCCAGGAAGACATTCTCGGCGCAGCGATCCAGAGCGTGCGCGCCCAACCCGATACAGCGAGTGCAGTATGACCCCCGACGTCACGACCCAGGGCGCACGCGAAGACCTGCCGCAAGGCGGTAATGGCTTCGCCATGCGTTTCCAGCAACTCTTCGCCCGCTACAAGATCCTCGCGCTGCTGCTCGCAGTAGCGGTGATCTGGCTGTTCTTTTCGCTGCTCACGCACGGCGCGTTCGTCACGCCGCGCAACGTGTCTAACCTGCTGCGGCAGATGTCGATTACCGGCATGCTCGCGTGCGGCATGGTGTTCGTCATCATCGCGGGCGAGATCGATCTATCGGTCGGCTCGCTGCTCGGCCTGCTCGGCGGCGTCGCGGCGATTCTCGATGTGAATCGCGGCTGGCCGATCGGCGTGACCGTGCCGGCGGTGCTCGTGCTTGGCGTGCTCGTCGGGCTCTTCAACGGCTGGTGGTCGACGTACCGCCGCGTGCCGTCGTTCATCGTGGGTCTCGGCGGCATGCTCGCGTTTCGCGGCGTGCTGCTCGGCATCACGGGCGGCTCGACCATCGCGCCGGTGTCCGATCACTTCGTGTTTCTCGGCCAGGGCTACTTGCCGCGCGTGGCGGGCGACGTGCTGGCGCTCGCGCTCTTCGTGCTGCTCGCCGTGCTTACGGTGCGCCAGCGTGCGAACCGCAGGCGCTATCAGCTGAGCGTCGTGCCACTCTGGCAAGACGGCGTGAAGATCGTCGGCGCGGGTGCGATCCTGCTTGCCTTCGTGCTGATGCTCGACAGCTATGGCGGCATTCCGGTGCCCGTGCTGCTGCTGCTCGCGCTGCTCGGTATCTTCACATGGATCGCCACGCAAACCGTGTTCGGCCGGCGTATCTACGCGGTGGGCTCGAACCTCGAAGCCACGCGCCTTTCGGGCGTGAACACGAACCGCGTGAAGCTTGTCATTTTCGCGCTCATGGGTCTCATGTGTGCCTTCGCGGGTATCGTCAATACGGCGCGTCTCGCGGCGGGTTCGCCCTCGGCGGGCACGATGGGCGAGCTCGACGCGATTGCGGCCTGCTTTATCGGCGGCACGTCGATGCGCGGCGGTTCCGGCACCGTGTATGGCGCGCTGATCGGCGCACTCGTGATGGCGAGCCTCGACAACGGCATGTCGATGCTCGACGTGGACGCGTATTGGCAGATGATTGTGAAGGGCGGCATTCTCGTGCTTGCCGTGTGGATCGACGTGGTGTCGGGCTCGAACCGCCGTTGAGAAAGCGTGGCGCGCACGATTGCAAACCATCGCGCGTGACACCGCGGCGTAATTTTTGCGGATGACTGCCACGCGCAGTTGCTCTCCTCGCGCGCGCCGAGCGCGCTCTCAGGGCGGGACTCATGTCCCGCCCTTTTTCTTTGCTGTGGGCGCTCAAGCATCTCGCACCGAGCGGCGCATGTTCGACGCGCCGGCGATCGTTTCCTGCCACAATCGTTTGCACCTGTGCATGGCGGCATGCGCACGCGATACGTGCGATTCATGCCGTCCGCAAGGTCATCGTCAGCCACAGCACCGCGTCGTCGTGTTCCAGCGCGTGCTCGCCGATTTGTCGCTTTGCTGGTGCAACCGCTGAATGAGCGCTCGCGTTGCACCGAATCATGCCGCGAGGTTGTGCCAGCGTTTTGCCAACTTCGGCGGCGCGATTCCGAACCCTCGGAGACAAGCCGACCATGCCCACTCTTTGCGAAATTTGTAACTCCCGGCCTGCAGTCGCGCGCGTGACTGTCGTGCAAAACGGGCAGCGCAAGTCCATGTCGATCTGCGACTACGACTACCGCCATCTGATGCGTCACCAAAGCATGCTCAACCCGTTCGATTCGCTGCTGGGCGGCAGTGGCCTGTCACGCTTTTTCGGTGGACAAGGCGGCGAGGACGAGCACGACGACGAGGGGCACGACCTCGCCGCCGAGGTGCCGCGTGAATCCGTGGACGCGACCGATGCCTTCAGCGAGCAGACGCTCGAGATCCTGCAGCGCGCCGCGGAAAAAGCCCATGAACTGCAGCGCAATGAACTCGACACGGAACACCTGCTGTACGTCCTGGCGGACACCGATGTTTGCGCCGCACTCCTGAAGGAGTTGAAGCTCTCGCCGCAGGACATCAAAGGCTATATCGATCAGCACGCGCAAAAGGGCACGGCTTCACCCGACGCGCCCATCGACAAGATGACGATTTCGCCGCGCCTGAAAAAAGCGTTTCAGTTCGCGTTTCAGGCCTCGCGCGATCTCGGTCACTCGTACGTCGGCCCCGAGCATCTGCTGATCGGACTCGCCGCGGTGCCCGACAGCATTGCGGGCGCGCTGCTCAAGAAGTACGGCGTGACGCCCGAGGCGCTGCGCCAGAAGGTCGTGAAGGTCGTGGGCAAGGGCGCGGAAGATGGCCGCGTCGATGCGCCTACGGGCACGCCCACGCTCGACAAGTTCGGCCGGGACCTGACAGCCATGGCACGGAAAGGCAAGCTCGATCCGGTGCTGGGCCGCGCGCAGGAAATCGAGAGCACGATCGAAGTGCTCGCGCGGCGCAAGAAGAACAACCCGGTGCTGATCGGCGAACCGGGCGTGGGCAAGACCGCCATCGTGGAAGGGCTCGCACAGCGCATCGTCAATGGCGACGTGCCGGAGGTGCTGCGCGGCAAGCGGCTCGTGGAGGTGAACATCAATTCGATGGTCGCGGGCGCGAAGTACCGCGGCGAGTTCGAGGAGCGCGCGAAGCAGCTGATCGACGAAGTGACCGCGAAACACGACGAGTTGATCCTCTTCATCGACGAACTGCACACGATCGTTGGCGCGGGGCAGGGCGGCGGCGAAGGCGGACTCGATATTGCCAACGTGCTGAAGCCCGCGCTGGCGCGCGGCGAGTTGAGCCTCATTGGTGCCACGACGCTGAACGAGTATCAAAAGTACATCGAGAAAGACGCGGCACTCGAACGGCGCTTTCAGCCCGTGCTCGTGCCGGAGCCCACGGTCGAGCAAACCATCGTGATCCTGCGCGGTTTGCGCGACAAGCTCGAAGCCCACCATCAGGTGACCTTCGCCGACGACGCCTTCGTGGCCGCGGCCGAATTGTCGGATCGCTACATCACGTCACGCTTCTTGCCGGACAAGGCGATCGATCTCATCGACCAGGCAGCCGCGCGCGTGCGCATCGGTTCGACGTCGCGTCCCGCCGAGATGCAGGAACTCGAAGCGGAGATCGCGCAACTCAAACGCGAGCAGGACTACGCGGCGTCGCGCAAGCGCTTCGACGAGGCTAAGGGTTTCGAGGAGCGCATCAACGAGAAGCAGGCAAAGCTCGAAGAGCTGACCGAGGCGTGGCAGCGCAAGACGGGTTCGGAAACGCTCGAAGTCACGGTGGCGTCGATTGCCGAGGTCGTGTCGCGGCTCACTGGCATTCCGGTCGCGGATCTCACCCAGGAAGAGCGCCAGAAGCTGCTCAAGATGGAACAGACGCTGCGCGAACGCGTGGTAGGCCAGGAAGATGCCGTGGTCGCCGTAAGCGACGCCGTACGTCTTTCGCGCGCCGGACTCGGTCAGTCGAACCGGCCGATCGCGACCTTCCTGTTCCTCGGGCCGACCGGCGTAGGCAAGACCGAGCTTGCGAAGGCGCTGGCGGAAACCGTGTTCGGCGACGAGCAGGCGATCATCCGCATCGACATGAGCGAGTACATGGAGCGTCATGCGGTGGCGCGGCTCATCGGCGCGCCGCCGGGCTACGTGGGCTACGACGAGGGTGGCCAGCTTACCGAGCGCGTGCGGCGCCGCCCGTACAGCGTGATTCTGCTCGACGAGATCGAGAAGGCGCACGCCGACGTCTACAACGTCCTGCTGCAGGTGTTCGACGGCGGTCGCTTAACCGACGGCAAAGGCCGCGTAGTCGACTTCAGCAACACGATCCTGATCGCCACGAGCAACCTGGGCGCGTCGATCATCATGGACAACCTCGAGCGCCCGGAGAAGTCGCGGCTCGACGACAAGACGATCCGTGCCGAACTCATGAAGGTGCTCAAGGGGCACTTCCGGCCCGAGTTCCTCAATCGCATCGATGAGATCATCGTGTTTCATGCGCTCTCGCGCGAGAACATCCGCGCGATCGTGCAGATCCAACTCGAGCGCGTGACGCGCACGGCGGCCGCGCAGGGCATCACGCTCTTGATGGGTCAGACGCTCGTCGATCATCTCGTGGAGGCCGGCTATCAGCCGGAGTTCGGTGCGCGCGAACTCAAGCGGCAGATTCGCCAGGAAGTGGAAACGC
This sequence comes from Paraburkholderia nodosa, assembly GCF_001718195.1. GTDB lineage: Bacteria > Pseudomonadota > Gammaproteobacteria > Burkholderiales > Burkholderiaceae > Paraburkholderia > Paraburkholderia nodosa_A. The sequence goes on along the minus strand of NZ_MCNV01000026.1, from coordinate 71,645 downwards.
GCCTTGCCAAAGAGATACTCGGCGACGCGCTGCAGTCGGGCGATACCGTCGAGATCGGCTACGACAAAACGAACGATCAAGTCACGATCAGCAAGATCGCTGTGCCACCCGACGTGAAGGAGAGCAAGCCGGCGAAGAAGGCCAAGAAAACGGCGGCACCGCCTGTCGACGAAATCGCGAGCGAGATGGCCGCCGACGACATGGAAGGCGATCCACCGCCCCCGCCTCCGAAGAAGAGCGGCAAGGGCGGGGGCAAGGCGAAGCCTGTTTGATTGAGTGGAGCAACGGCTGGCGCACCGAAACGTGCGCCAGTTTTTTACGTTACGATTGATCTGGAATCCAGATTAACTCGTGGCGATACGCCACCACGTGGGCAGCAGCGCGCGCACGCCGGGCTGTGCGAAGCGGTCGTCCAGCAGGTGTACGACACCGCGATCCTGCTCGGTGCGGATCACGCGCCCGGCGGCCTGCACGACCTTGCGCAGGCCCGGAATCAGGTAGGTGTAGTCGAAGCCGTCGCCGTAGAGCGTATCCATGCGTGCGCGCATCGCCTCGTTCACGGCGTTCACCTGCGGCATGCCGAGCGTCGCGATGAACGTGCCGATGAGACGTGTGCCCGGCAGATCGATGCCCTCGCCGAACGCGCCGCCCAGCACCGCGAAACCGATGCCGCAGCCGCCTTCCACGAAGCGCGCGACGAAGGCCTGCTGATCCGCTTCGTCCATGGTGCGCGACTGGAGCCAGACTTCCACCTCCGGATGGCGCGCCGCAAACGCATCGGCGGCTTGCTGCAGATAGTCGTAGCTGCTGAAAAAACACAGATAGTTGCCGGGGCGTTCGACAAATTGCGCGGCCACGCGCCCGACCAGCGCTTCGAGCGAACGTCCGCGGTCCTTATAGCGCGTCGAGATATGGCGGGCGATGTGGACGTCGAGCTGCTCGGCGCGAAATGGCGTGTCGATGTCGATGCTCACCGTGTTGGCGGGCAGCCCGAGCATGTCGCTGTAGTAATGCGTGGGCGAGAGCGTCGCCGAGAAGAGCGTGATGCTATGTGCCGTGGCGATGCGCGGGCGCAAGGCATCCGCCGGCACGATGTTGCGGATGGCGATCGTGGAACGCGGGCGGCGCGCGTTCTGATGCGCCAATGGCGTGACGTCGAAGAGTGAATGCGTATCGAAGCGTTCGGCAATGCGCGTGAAGTGCAGGGCGTCGAAATAGAAGCGCTCGAGTTCGGGATCGCGCACGAGCGCGGGTTCGGCGAGCTGGTCGCCGATCGCCCCGATCACGTCGCCAAGCGCGGCGACGAGGCCTTCGGGCAAGGTGTCGCTCGCGCGCCAGGCGCCGGGCAACATGGCGTTCTGCGCGTTCCAGTGCTTCTGCAGGCGCGCGAGCGCGCGCTTGAGCGGTGCGCTCGCGGCGCGGCGCACGGCGTCGATGCGCGTTTGCACGAGTTCCGCCGAATACATCGCGCGGGCGCGCTCGGGGAGGTTGTGGGCTTCGTCCACGAGCACGCTCGCGCGCCACTGGTTGTGCGCGGCGAGCATGAACAGCATGGCGCTCGCGTCGAACCAGTAGTTGTAGTCGCCGACGATCACGTCGCTCCAGCGCGCCAGCTCCTGGCCAAGGTAGTAGGGGCAGACGGCATGCTCGCTCGCCACCTCGCGCAGTGCCGCGCGGTCGAGCCGCACGCGCTCGAGCGCCGCCGCGCGCGCGGCCGGCAGACGGTCGTAAAAGCCGCGCGCAAGCGGGCACGATTCGCCATGACATGCCGCTTCGGGATGCTCGCACGACTTTTCGCGCGCGACGAGTTCAAGCACGCGCAGGGGCACGGGCGTTCGATGCGCTTCGGCGCTTGCTTCGTCTTGCGCGCTTGTCAGCGTAGCGAGCGCGTCGAGTGCCAACTGACGCCCAGAGCTTTTCGCGCTCAGAAATACGACTTTGTCGATCGCTGCGCGCGGGCACGCCTTCAACTGCGGAAAGAGCGTGCCGATGGTCTTGCCGATGCCGGTGGGCGCCTGCGCGAGCAGACAGCGTCCCTGTGTCGCCGCGCGCCAGACGGCTTCGGCAAGATCGCGCTGGCCGTGTCGAAACTGCGGATGCGGCAGGCACAGTGTGCCAAGCGCGGTATCGCGTGCGGCGCGGTGGGCGTTTTCCTGCTCGGCCCATGCAACGAAGCGACGACATTGCGTTTCGAACGCGGTGCGCAATTCCCGCGCGCTCGCATGCTCGACGAGCGCCGTCTCGCGCCCCGAACCGATGTCGTAGTAGACCAAAGCGAGTTCGAGCCCATCGAGGCCGAGTTTTTCGCAGAGAAGTGCGCCGTAGACGCGCAACTGCGCCCAGTGCAGCGCGCGCTGATTCTCGCGCATCGCATCGAGGTCGCCTCGATAGGTCTTGAATTCTTCGAGCCTGCGGCGCGCGGGATCGTAGCCGTCGGCGCGGCCGCGCACGCTCAGCGATTCGAACGTGCCGGAAAGCGCGATCTCGGTCTCGTAGCCGGGCGGGCGCCGCGCGGCGATGGCGGCGTGGCCGGCGCGGCCGTCGCTTGCGTCGGGCGAGGGCGTGAAGCGCAAGTCGAGGTCGCCGCGCTTCGCGGTGAACTCGCACAGCGTGCGCACGGCCACCGTGTAGCTCATGGCGCGGGCAGCGCCTGGCCGGCGTTTTCGACGGCTTCTTCTGCTTCTTCGGCTGCGTCGTGCAGGTTGGGCCAACGCACCTGCAATACGGAAACCGGCATGCCGTGCTGCACGCAATAGGCCAGCCAACGGCGCTGGTTGTCCTGCAAGCGGTCGCCGGGGCCTTTCACCTCGATCAGTTCGTAGCGCCGCTCGTGCGGCCAGAAGCGCACGAGATCGGGCAGACCCGAGCGGTTCGCGACGGGTTCGCGCAGCAGTCGCTCGAACCACAGGCGCAGATGAGCGGCGGGGAAGCAGTTGAGGGCGAGCGTGAGCAGTTCGTCGCTCAATGCGGGCCACGCGACGAACGGTGACTGGATGCCGGATTTTTCCGCATAGCGGCGCACAATCGACTCGCGGTAGGCGTGCGTTTCGAGTTCGGCGAGACATGTTTCGAACTGCGAAGCACGTCGTGCGACGAAGTCGGCGGCGTGCAGGTCGGCGGGGCCGCGCTGGAACGGGTGGAAGAACGCGCCTCGCATCGGCGCGAACAGCGCGGGCCAGCAGAGCAGGCCGAAGAGCGCGTTGATCAGCGTGTTCTCGACATAGAACACGGGCGCTTGCGGCGCGGCGAGCGCGATGCGCGCGGCTTCCTCGACGCGCAGTGCGCCAGGCGCCGCGGGCAGCGCGAGTTCGAGCTGCGCGAACCCCGGCCCGGCGCTCGTCTTCGACTTCGCCCGCGTGCGCGCGAGACGCCCGAGCGCGCGCGCCGCGCGCTGCGCTTCCTCTTCGTTTGCGGGCGCATCGGCAATGGTCTGCGCGAGCGCCAGCGCTTCCTCGCGTCGGTTCAGTTGTTCGAGCACACGCACGCGGCGGTAACGCGATTCAGGGTGAGCGCAGTCGAGATAAGCGCGCCACGCGAGTTCGGGTTCGCCCGCGCGCTCGGCGGCGAGCCCCGCGGCGTGACGCAGCTTGTCGTGGCGAGCGCGCAGCCAGGCGTTCGCTTGCGTGCGCGGGGCCAGCGCGTCGAGTGCTGCGAGTGTTGCGGTGATGGCGCCGGCAGCGTTGAAGTCCTGGGTCTCGGCGGCGCTCTCGAGTCCGTCGCGGCAATCGCGCAGCGCCAGATACGCGTCGATGTCCTCGCGTCGCTGGAACGCACGCGAGGCGTGATCGAAGGGCACGCTTTCGTAGCGAAAGACGCCGAGGTCGGCGAGCACGAACTCCGACCAGTCCTGATGCAGGTTGCCGAAGAACATCAGGCGCAGGCGCTCGCAGAGCGGGGCGCTCGCGAACAAAAGCACAGTGTCGGACGAGGCCGGGAACCACGCACGCCAGTCGCGCGGTTCGGGCGCGGCGGCATAGTGTGCATCGAGCGCCTCGAGCGTTGCCGCGCGCGTGGCGCGAGCTTCGAGCGCGATGCCAAGTCGCTCGGCGAGCGCTTGCAGTTCGGCTTTCGTCACGAGCGCGGCGAGCGCGCCGAGATCGAGTGCGGGCGCGTCGTCGAGCCAACCCGCCGCGACGAGCGGTGCCGCAGCCGCGCGCGGGCAGCCGATCTCGTCGTACGCGAGCCGGCTGGCGCGAAAATAGGGACCCTTACGCATCAGCATGCGCACGAAGAGCGCGCGAGATGCTTGCGGCACCTGCATGAATTCGTCGGCGAAGCGGCGCTCGGCGTCGTCGAACAGGTCGGCGCAGCGCGCGTCGAGCCACGCTAGCGCACGCTCGAAGTTCGCGAGGTAATAGAACGGATCGGGAGAGTCGGGAAGCACGCGTGGCACTGTACGGATATACAGCAGCGATGATAGCAGGGTCGCAGGTGGGCGCGAGCGCCGTCAGGGATTCCCCGCCCCGTACGCTACAATTGCCGCAGCCTGAAAATCGGATGAGCGATGAACACACGTAACGCATGCTTCGCCGGCCTCGCGGCCGCCGTCACCCTGCTCGCGGGATGCGCGGCGCAGTACCGCAACACCAGCGCCTGCGAAGAGGCGATGCGTAGCCGCCTTGCCGAGACGACGCTCGGCGACCTCAAGGTCACGCATAGCGCGACGACGTATCGTGGCGCCCGTGTGGTGGTCGAAGGGCAGCTCGAGAACGGCGCGGCTTCGGCCGCCGTGGTCGCCTCGGCGCCGTCGGCGTCGGCGGCGTCGGCCGCATCGGCCGCATCGGCGGCGGCGTCCACCACGGCGCAGGGCGCCAACGAGGCGCCCACGGTCACGGCGCCGATGGTGCAGGCGGCGGCGCTGCCCGGCACGATTTCGGTTCCCACCGCTCCGGTCGCCCAAGGCGGCACGCCAGAGGGCAAGCCGACCACGCCGGTCGCCGCGCTGGTCGCAAAGCTTGGTATCAAGAAGGCCGTCGGCACACCGGCGGCCGCGGAGTGCACCTTCAACGAGTCGGGCCTCGCGACGTTCCGGTGGCTCGCGCCGCCTAAGCTCGCGAAGACCACGCCCGACCCGAACGCCTCGAACGATTAAAACGAACGCACGCTGCTCGCCGTGGCGTTGCTACGGCAGCCCCGTCGTTGGCGCATTCTGCGCTCATGAAGGCCTCGCAAGAGGCCTTCGTCGTTTGTGGCTGACAAGGCTTGGGTGATCGCCGGCGCGCTCAAAACGCGAAGAATGGTCCGCTGCCTGCAGGGGTGTCCTGCAAGGCGATCGCCGTGAACACGCGGCGCCCGAAGAAGAACGGCAGTCCCCAGCCGAACGCGCGACCGTTGTAGCCAGCGAGATTGCTGAAGGCCCAGTTGCCGGTGGCGAGCAGCGTCGTCGAGCTTGCGACCGCGAAGGTCACGGAAGCGCCCACACCGTCGATGCCGGCTATCGTCGCACCGAGGCTGACCGGCGAACTCGGGCAATACCAGAACCCGCAGCGCGTCATCGTCGGGCTGTTGAAGTACAGCGCGTTCGAGCCCGTGTCGAGGTAGCTCAGCGAGTAGACCGTGCCGTCCGATGTCGTCGTCTTCACATAGCCGGTGCCCGAGTTCGCGCGCAGCACCGTCGCGCTGCCGAGCGCGTTGTTCGCCTGTGTGCCGATGCCGAAGATCATCGCCCCCCTCACCCCGGACGCGCCGCTGTCAGCCAGGGGCGGCAGGTCGATGATCACGCCGTTGTTGTCGGTGGCAAAGCCCGCCACCGGGTTGCTGACTTGTTGCGCAAGCGGTTGCGCGCTCGCCGTGCAGCCGCTCGCGCGGCAGGCGTAGTACCACGGCGTGGCTGCCGCCCTGACGCAGGACACGCCGCAATCGGCGCTGAACGGCCCGACTCCGAGAATGCCGTTCGAGCGCAGCGTGGCGGCGCTGTTCATCGCGAGGCCGCTGCCGGCGCAGCCGTCCGGCGCTGACGCGGGCACGGCCGGGTCGGCGATCAACTGGATCGGCAGTGAAGCGGCAGTCTCGCCCGCGAGCTTCACGTCGGCGCTGCGCACCGTGCCCCACGTGTAGCCCGTGCCGAACGCGGCGCATTCGCCGGCGACGTCGGCCCCCGCACCGGCTGGCACGGGGGGCAGCGAGAAGCCTGCCGGCAGCGCCGAAGCGAGCAGGCGCAGGCCTTGGGAGCCGGTATCGACCTGGACGTTGTCGACGCTCGCGCAGTCCGCGGTGCCCGGCACGCAGACCGTGACGCTCGTCATCAGCATGTTGCGCGTCGAGGTGGGCGTCGGGCCCACCGTGACGGCCACGACATTGGGCGTGGTCGATTGCGGAATCGTGCGGCTCGTGCCGGCGGTCGACGGCGCGCTCGAGGGAGTTGAGGCGCTGGCGGGTTCCGCGGCGCCTGTGCTCGCGGACGCGGTTCCGGCATCGCCGCCACCGCACGCGGTGAGCGCGGCGCAAAGCGAGAAGAGCGCGAGGGGGGCGACGAGGGCGAGGCGCCGGGAGCGGGCCTTCATTGGAGATCCCCGACGCTCACGCCAGCGGGAAGTGCGGCGGGCAGCCACGCGCGTCCCACGTAGGCGCGCATGTGGCCGGCCGTCTCGACCACGACCTGAGCGCCGTCCACGCGCGCAGCGTGCAGGCCGTTGTGGCCGGTGGCGTGAAGCGCCGCGGCGGCGCTGCGCCAGTCGGCTGCGTAACGGCCCAGTAGCGCCCCCACGTTGGGCTGAGCCGGCCCCTGCCACGTGTACGCGAAGACCGTCCCGGCCGCGCTGCCCACATAGGCGTTGATGGTCGTGCCGTTGTCGTCGACGTAGCTGACGACGCGGCCGGCGCCGCCACCGATGCTGCGTTGGGCGGCGCCGGCCGGTACGGTCGCGGTGTCGCCGAGCGCGGCCCGGGCCGGCGCGGCGGCGAAGCCGAGGCAATTGAGCGCGCAGGCGAAGGCTGCGGCGCGGCCCGCCTGGGTGAGGCTGCAAATTTTCATGACGCTCTCCGGTCCTGCTTTTTACGAATCTTTTTTGAGATTTCGAGATGAAATTAGCACCGGGGTCGTTCTTGCGAGCGTCCCAGGCCGGGAGGGCGGCACAGCGCAAAGCAGCGTTTGCGCGTGGGGAGGAGTTAATGCGTTGATCCAAAAGGAAATTGGCGGCTTTTCAGTAGGTTCGCCGCGCCGGATCGAATGTGGATGAATGTTAAGGCGCGGTCGGTCTGGAGTGCCGCGACCGCGGTTCGGCGCGCGTCGCCGCTGCGGATATCGGGCCTGGATTGCGTGCCACCCCGTGGTTTTTGCACAGCGGGCCGCCGGACCGGTAAAATGTTTGGTTGATCCACGGAAACTGGCCGTGGCGTAGCCGAAGGGATTACCCGAACATGAGTGATTTTCATCAACGTCTTGCCGCACGCGCGCTCGCGCTTCTGATGGCGGGCGGGCTGGTCGCCGGCTGCAGCTCGCCGACGCCAGGCAAGATCGATTACCGTAGTGACGCCAAGGCGAAGCAGTCCTCGCTCGCTGTGCCGCCGAACATGCTCGACGAAGCGTCCGACCAGCGCTCGCTCGCGCCGCAGGGCGGCGAAACCTCGCTGTCCTCGCTCAAGCAGACCCAGGCCGCCGCGCCGCAGTCCGACGAGGCCCAGGTGGTCCCGCAGGTGCCGGGCATGCATATCCAGCGTGACGGCACGGAAAGCTGGCTCGTCATCGACAGCCGCACGCCCGAGCAGGTCTGGGCGCAAGTGCGCCGCTTCTGGCAGGAACAGGGCTTCCTGCTCGTGGTCGACCAGCGCGACAAGGGCGTGATGGAAACGGACTGGAACGAAACCCATCCGAAGATCAGCGACGGCCTCATCCGCAACACGCTCTCGTGGGCCACGGGCAACTCGTACGTGACTGCCGAGCGCAACAAGTACCGCACGCGCCTCGAAACGTCGCCCAGCGGCGGCACCTATGTGTTCATCAGCCAGAAGGGTCTGAGCGAACAGCTCTCGGGCACCAACAACGACACCAGCAAGTGGGTGCCGAAGCCCAACGATCCCGCGCTCGAAGCCGAGTACCTCAAGCGCCTCATGATGACGCTCGCGAACGCGAAGCCGGGCGTGCCCGACGCGCAGGTCGCGGCCGAAGCCGACGCCAAGGCCAACAGCAAGGGCACCGACGCGAAGTCGAAGGCTCCGGACGCCGCTGCGGCCGCCATGGCCGCGCAGAACGTCGCGGCCGTGGGCCAGCAATCGGGCAGCGGCTCGTCGAACGCGCAGGGCACGTCGGGTCAGTACACTTCGTCGGAGCTCACGCTCGGTGAGCCGTACGACCGCGCATGGGTGCGCGTGGGCATCGCGCTCGACCGCGCCAACTTCACGGTGGACGATCGCGACCGCACGAAGGGCATCTACTACGTGCGCTATGTCGATCCGAAGGACCACAGCTCGGACGAGCAGGGCTTCTGGAACCAGATCTTCCACGGCCGCAAGGAAAAGACCGCGAAGCAGTACAAGCTCAACGTGCGCGCCGTGACGGACAACCAGACGCGCGTCGCGATCGTGGACGACAGTGGCCAGATCGACTCGTCGCGTCCGGCGCAGGAGATCATGAGCCTCGTGGTCGACGAACTGCACTAAACATTGCGCGCACGCTCGAGCCAGCGTTGTCTGGCTCAAGGCCGCAAAAGAAAACCCGCCTGCGCATCGCCGCGCAGGCGGGTTTTTTCATGCCCGCGCGCGAGCCGTACTCAGTGCGGAATCATCCAGGTGAGCACGTTCTGCTGCAGCCACACGAGGATGCCGAGCAACACGGTCAACAGGATCGAGTGCTTGAACGTCTTCGCGAACACAATGCCTTCCTGGCCCTTGAGGTCCGTGGTGGCGACGCCCGTCGCGATGTTTTGCGGCGAGATCATCTTGCCCATGACGCCACCCGACGAGTTGGTCGCCGCCATCAGGATGGGGTTGAGATTGAGCTGTTTCGCGGCTACCACCTGGAGGTTGCCGAACAGCGCATTGCCCGAGGTGTCGCTGCCCGAAAGGAACACCGCGACCCAGCCGAGGAAGGCCGAAACGAGCGGGAAGAACGCGCCGACCGAAGACACCGCGAGACCCAGCGTATAGGTGAGGCCCGAGTAGTTCATGAGGAACGCGAGCCCGACGATGGTCGCGACCGTGAGGATGGCGATGCGCGTCTGCACCCAGGTATCGACGATCGCGACGCCGAAATCGGCGGGCTTCAGGCGCACGACGAACGCGGTGATGATCGCCGCGACGAGAATCGCCGTGCCGGTGGCGAGCGGCTGGAAGTCCCAGATCGCGCCATAGGGCGTGTTGTAGAGCGTGATGTAGACGGCCTTGTCGAGGCCCGGCCACGGCACTTTCACCTCGCCGATCGTGAAGACCCGCGCGACGGTCCAGATGATCACGACGGCCGCGACGATGATCCACGGATACCAGCCCTGCGCGCCCGTCACGGCGCCGCGCGCTTCCTTCGCGCGATCGACCTTGATGGCGAAGCGCGGATCGGGCGCGGGCTTCCACACGCGCAGGAACAGGATGGTGAGGATCAGCGAGACGAGCGACGAGAGCACGTCGGTGAGGCTGTAGTTGATGAAGTTGGCGGTGATGAACTGCGTGAGGGCGAAGCTGCCGCCCGAGACGAGCAGCACCGGCCAGATGCGCAGCATGCCGCCCATGCCCGCGTAGATCGCAATGACATAGAACGGCAGCAGCAAGGCGAAGAACGGCAACTGGCGGCCGACCATTTGACCGAGCAGATCGGCGGGCAGGTGCGTGACCGCGCCGAGCACCGTGATCGGCACGCCGAGCGCACCGAACGCAACAGGCGCCGTGTTGAAGATGAGCGTGAAGGTCAGGGCCTCGAGCGTCGGGAAGCCGAGCATGATGAGCAGCGAACTCGTGATGGCGATAGGCGTGCCGAAGCCGGAAATCCCTTCGAACAGCGCGCCGAACGAGAAGCCGACCACGACGAGCACGATGCGCCGGTCGTTGGGCAGATTGTCGAGCAACCACATGCGAAACGCCGCGAAGCGGCCCGAGCGCAGCGCGATGTTGTAGAGCAGGATCGCCGTGACGACGATCCACATCACCGGCCAGAGTGCGAACACCACGCCCGCGAGCACCGAGTTGATCGCGAGATTGACCGGAAACTGCCAGCCGGCGATCGCGACGATCAGACCGACCACGAGCCCCGCGAGCGAGGCTTGCCATGCAGGCCGCCGCGCCCAGCCGAGCAGGGCGAGCACGGTGAGAATCGGCAGCACGGCGATCAGAAACGAAAACAGCAGCGAATTGCCGATGGGGGTCAACAGCTGGTGGAACATCACGTCTCCTTTATGCTGGTTCGTTGTCGGCGCAGCAGTGCGGCAGCATGCGCCGGGGCGCGTCGTCGGCTGTGGAGTTCAGGGCCCGGCCAGGCGGCCGAGTTAAGGCGCTGCTTCAATCCCCGCTAGCCCACTTGGAGGATAGATAACGACACGGGAGCGTCAAGGAGGGAAAGTACGGTCCGGCACCGTTTTGTGGCGCAGTTCGCGGCGTGGCTGGGTGCGTGAACATCAGTGATGCCAGTGCCTGCCGCCGCCCCAGTAGCCGAAGCCGAAAGAGACGGCGGGCGCGCCCCAGCCCCAGCCGTACGCAGGGTAAGGGTAGTAGGCGGGATAGGTCGGGGGGTAGACCGCTGGAGATGCTGGATAGGCCGGCCACGCAGGCACGGCGATCGCAACCGGCGGCGAGGGATAGAGCGGTCCCGGATACTGCGCGTCGGGCACGGCGGCAGGCGCGGGGTTCGGCGCCGTTTGCACGACCGCGGTTTCCTGCTGTATGGCGGCGACGGGCACGGTGCCGTAGTAGTAGGGCGGGTAGCCGTAGGGGGCGTAGTAGTAGCAGCCGGAAAGCGCGGGGAGCGCGCTCGCGGCGGCGATCACAAGCACAGACGGACGTTTCATGGCGGGCTCCGCGAGTGGCGAACGGCCGCGCAGGATGATCGCCATCAGGCTCGGGCCGTCTGATTCGTTCGAGCTTACGCCGTGCGAACACGCTTTGCGCGATGCGTCGTTAACCGAATATTTCGCGCAGTCCTGCGGCCGCGACGCCAGCGACCCAAGCAAACGCGGCGCAGCCCGTGAGGGTCTGCGCCGCGCATCCTTCCCTGATGCACGCCGTGGATGGCGTGTTGCCTGTCGTGTCGTTTCTGTTCTGTGCCGTCGCTTCGATCGTGCAGCCCGTCGTGCAGCCGCATCGTCGATCCGTACTGGCTCTATGCCTGTTTGCTACTTACTTGCCTACCTGATTGCCGATCACGCCACCCACCGCTGCGCCGCCCACGGTGGAGAGCGCATTGCCGCCGATCGCCGCGCCGGCCACGCCACCCACGCCCGCGCCGATCACCGTATCGCGGTCGCGTCTCGACATGTTGTCGCAAGCGCCAAGACTGCCCAGCACGGCGATGAGTGTCGTCACCGTGAGTAGCGTGCGTGCACGTTTGAGCGTATTCATTTTTCGACTCCCTACGCATGATGCGTTCGAGTGTGCGGTGCGGCGTGCGCTGGCACGCACGCTGCGCCTTCGACACCCTCATGCTAGCCACGCGACCCGTATCAGGGTGTGTGCGCTTGTCAGAGAGTTGTGGGAATCGTTAGTAAATGTTTCGGCGGGCGGCGAGCGCCCGCCGGGGCGTAGTGAGCCCTGAGTCAGCCCGAAGTCAGCGCTTACTGGCGCTGATAGATTTCGGCGCCTTGCTTGATGAACTCGACCGCCTTCACTTCCATACCCTTCTTGAGGGCCTCGTCGTCGCTCACGCCTTGCCTGGCCGCGAAGTCGCGCACGTCCTGGGTGATCTTCATCGAGCAGAAGTGCGGGCCGCACATCGAGCAGAAGTGCGCGACCTTGGCCGAGTCCTTCGGCAACGTTTCGTCGTGGAACTCGCGCGCCTTGTCCGGATCGAGGCCGAGGTTGAACTGGTCTTCCCAGCGGAACTCGAAGCGCGCCTTCGACAGTGCGTTGTCGCGCACCTGCGCGCCCGGGTGACCCTTCGCGAGATCGGCCGCATGCGCCGCGAGCTTGTACGTGATGATGCCTTCCTTCACGTCGTCCTTGTTGGGCAGGCCCAGGTGTTCCTTCGGCGTGACATAGCAGAGCATGGCCGTGCCGAACCAGCCAATCATCGCAGCGCCGATGCCCGAGGTGATATGGTCGTAGCCCGGCGCGATGTCGGTGGTGAGCGGCCCGAGCGTGTAGAAGGGCGCTTCCTTGCACCAGTCGAGCTGGAGATCCATGTTCTCCTTGATGAGCTGCATCGGCACGTGGCCCGGGCCTTCGATCATCACCTGCACGTCGTGCTTCCACGCGATCTGCGTGAGCTCGCCAAGCGTCTTCAGTTCGCCGAGTTGCGCTTCGTCATTGGCGTCGTAGATCGAGCCGGGACGCAGGCCGTCGCCGAGCGAGAAGCTCACGTCGTATGCCTTCATGATTTCGCAGATCTCTTCGAAATGCTCATAAATGAAGGACTCCTTGTGATGCGCGAGACACCACTTGGCCATGATCGAGCCGCCGCGCGAGACGATGCCCGTCATGCGGTTCGCGGTGAGCGGCACGTATTGCAGGCGCACGCCCGCGTGAATCGTGAAGTAGTCCACGCCCTGTTCGGCCTGCTCGATGAGCGTGTCGCGGAACATTTCCCACGTGAGGTCTTCGGCTTTGCCGTTGACCTTTTCGAGCGCCTGGTAGATCGGCACCGTGCCGATCGGCACCGGCGAGTTGCGGATGATCCACTCGCGCGTTTCGTGGATGTGCTTGCCGGTCGAGAGGTCCATGACCGTGTCGCCGCCCCAGCGGATCGCCCACGTCATCTTGTCGACTTCTTCGCCGATCGACGAAGTGACCGCCGAATTGCCGATGTTCGCGTTGATCTTCACGAGGAAGTTGCGGCCGATGATCATCGGCTCGCTTTCCGGGTGGTTGATGTTCGCCGGAATGATCGCGCGGCCGCGCGCGATTTCGTCGCGCACGAACTCGGGCGTGATTGCCTTGAGCGCGTTCTCGCCGAAGGCGGCTGCGCCGAACGCCTGGCCCGGATGCTGGCGGCCCATCATCGCCGCGAGCTTCGCGCCGTTCGGGCCACTCGCCTTGAGGCTTTCCAGATACTCGGCGCGGCGCTGGTTCTCGCGAATCGCGATGTATTCCATCTCCGGCGTGATGATGCCCTGACGCGCGTAGTGCATCTGCGTGACGTTCTTGCCGGCCTTCGCGCGGCGCGGCGTGCGGTGCAGGCCGGGGAAGCGCAGTTCGGCCGTCGCGGGGTCGGCGGCGCGCTCGCGGCCGTATTCGGAGGAGAGGCCCGGCAGCGCTTCGGTGTCGCCGCGCTTTTCGATCCAGCCCTGACGCAGCGCAGGCAGGCCCTCACGAATGTCGATCTTCGCTTCAGGGTCGGTGTACGGACCCGAGGTGTCGTAGACGTAGATCGGCGGATTCTTCTCGCCGCCGAAGCCCGTGGGCGTATCCGCCTGCGTGATCTCGCGCATCGGCACGCGGATATCGGGCTGCGAACCGGTCACGTAGATCTTGCGGGAATTGGGCAGCGGCGCGATCGCGGCTTCGTCGACGTGCGCGTTGGCGGAAATGAACTTCGGATTCGCGTTCATGCGTCTCTCTCTCCATGCAAAGCAAAGTGGGAACAGCGGCTTAGCAGGAGACGAGACGGAACGTGGACGGACTTCGCTGTGATGAGGTGAGGCGCTGAGCGATGTTGCGAAGTCCGGACGCTTCCCTGCGCTGGCATTATCCAGATCAGGTTCAAAGGGTATTTCTCACCCGCGAAATACGCTGCACGACTTTCGTTCGATGCGGCGCATGACGCAGGACCCCCGCGTAAGCAAGGCCAAACGATACACCGCGCTGCGACGATCTGGCAAGTGCCATCTCGCGCGCGATGTGTCAGGCGCGGGGTGTCGCGATGTGTAGTATGGGCCGAGTTTACAGCGTGAAATCCTTCGAAGCTTCCGGCTGAAACAGGATGCGCTCGATCTTCAGGGTTTCGACCGCGCCGCCCGGCGTCGTGAAGCGCACGGCGTTGCCGCGCTTCGCGCCGAGGAGCGCGAGACCCGCGGGTGAGAACACGTTCAGGCGCCCGGCGTCGACGTTCGCCTCATGCGGATAGACGACGGTGTACGTGAGGGATGCGCCGTTACGCTCGTCCACGAGCGTGACCTGCGAGTTCATCGTCACGACGTTGGCGGCCATGTCGCGCGATTCCACGATCACGGCGTGTTCGAGGAGTTCGTCGAGCATGGCCTGGCGCGCGGGCGCGGCGCCGGGTTCGGCGGCGCATTTTTCGAGGCGGGCGACATCGAGTTCGGTGAAGTAACGGATTTTCTTCGACATGGCAGTCTTCCTTGCGATCCAGAAAAGATTCGAGGTAACGGCGAGGGCTGGGAGCGAACTCGCGCAATCGGGCGCGGGCCGCAGCGGGGCGTAACGGCGGTGTAACGGATCGGCCCGGAGCCCGACCGACCGGCTCCGATGGGTTGGGGAGGCGATTCAGTGCGGACGCCGGGCGGCGTAAAGCGGAGCGGAGAGAGTAGCTAGGGCGCGCGCTCGGGTGTCGAGAGGCCACGGCGCGGTTCGCTCGCGCTCGGCGCGTACGCGTGCCGACGCGCCGCGCAAATGACGCGGCGGCAAGGCGAATACGGGACGCGAAACGAGCGAAAGCATGGCGAGCGGCGTGTATGAAATCCGGTTGGTGAAAGTTAAGCGAAAGGTTTTGTCATGCTAGCACGGTCTTCCCAGCGCGGCGCAACGCGGCCGTTACACGGCAATTTGGTGCGCGATCCACGGTCCTCGCTTGCGCCGCTCACACTGTGACGCGCACGCAACGAATCGCTGCGCATAAAGCATCCTGAAAGCATCCGCAACACCCGGCGTTGTTGCATAATGCGCTTCGCCCGTCCCGGGTGTCCTTCGTACTCCGTCTTTTTTCGCGTTTTTGCGCATCTGCACCATGCCGTCGAGCTTCACACGTCCCGCCACCTTGCTGCCGGGGCGCCCGCGGTCCTGCCTTTCACCTGCCGCGGTGAATTGACGATGCCTCCCCGTTTGCCTTTCCACGTGAACACTCAATCTTTATTCGCCGGGGCCAAGCAGGTCGCAGCCGCGCTATGGCGTTTCGCGCGTGCCGTACGGCTGCCGCAATCGCGCACCGGGCGCGTTGCGCTCTCGCTCGCCGTCGTCTACTTCGTTTGGGGCTCGACGTATCTCGGCGTGAAAGTCGCGCTCGATTCTTTCCCGCCGCTCCTGCTTTCCGGCTTGCGCAATCTGCTCGCCGGGATCGGCCTGTTCGTCTTCGCCATGCGCCGGCGGCCCGTCATGCCAACGCTGCTCGAAGTGCGCAACGCGGGCGTGGTGGGCACGCTGCTCGTGGGCCTGTCGAGCGGCATGCTCGCCTACGGCATGCGTACAGTGGGCACCGGCAAGGCGGCCGTGATGGTCGCCACGGTGCCGCTCTTTGCGACCGTGATCTCGGCGGTCACCGGGCGGCGCGTGGCAAAGGCCGAATGGGCCGCGGTCGCGCTCGGCCTCGTCGGCATTGCCATCCTGAGCCACGGCGGTGCCGCGGCCGGCTCGGCGGGCGGCAGCCTCGCGATTCTGTGCGGCGCGCTCTTCTGGGCAATCGGCGCGCATCTGGCGGGCAAGCTCACGTTGCCGACCGATCTCTTCGTCGCGACGGCGCTGCAGATCGGCCTGGGCGGCGCCATTTCGACGACGGTCGCGTGGATCAGCGGCGAACGCATGGGCGAGCTGCATTTCCTGCCGCTCGTGGCGTTTCTCTACCTGCTTTTCATCGGCACGATGGCGGCCTACGTCGCTTATGGCTACCTGATCCGCCATACCAGCCCGCTCGTCGCGAGCAGTTGCATGTACGTGAATCCCGTTGTTGCCGTCGCACTCGGCGCGCTGCTGCTCGGCGAGCCGGTCACGAGCGCAACCGTTG
Organism: Paraburkholderia nodosa; assembly: GCF_001718195.1. GTDB lineage: Bacteria > Pseudomonadota > Gammaproteobacteria > Burkholderiales > Burkholderiaceae > Paraburkholderia > Paraburkholderia nodosa_A. The sequence goes on along the minus strand of NZ_MCNV01000026.1, from coordinate 55,678 downwards.
TCGCGACCGTGCTGATTCTCGGCAGCGTGGGTCTGTCGTTCCTGTTCGACGACCGCCGCCGCACTGCCTGAGTTCATCCTGCCTTCGCGACGCGCCTCGCGTCGTCGCGCCGCGTTGCGTGCGCGGCCGCTGCGCCTGCGAGGCGCACAGCGGCCGCGACTTCGTCGTTCACCGGTGATCGATGCCGGTAGCGTACGTACGAGCTACGCGCACGCGTTAGCCGTCATTCCGGCGCCTTTACCGTTTGCCGGACACTATTTTGCCTTTTCCGCCGAATTCGTGAGGGCGTGGCCGCCTGCGGAAACGTCCTCGCCGGCACCCGCCATCGTGTTGCAGGCCGAGAGCGCTGCCAGCGATGCGGTAACGAGAAAGAGGGCAATCAGGCGTTTCATGAGGAAGTCCTCCACGGTGTCAAAGGAGATCACTCTCCAGCATGTCTCGTGCCCGGTCATTTGTGCCGCCATGCGTCTGCGTGTGCGCAGGCGTCGGGTCCGCGGCTTGCGCTAGCGCTGACGCAGGCGCGACATAGCGCAGCACATCCGCCCACAAGGAGGACTACGCCATGCTTCACTACGCCATCGTGTTTTTCATCATCGCGATCATCGCCGCCGTGTTCGGCTTCACGGGAATCGCTGCGGGCGCGGCCGAAATCGCCAAGATCCTGTTCTATATCTTCCTCGTGGTCTTCGTCGTCACGTTGCTGCTAGGCGTGATGCACCGATGACGCGCGCATGCGAAACCCAATCCCACTCATGCATGTCATGTTCGAAGGAGAGTCAGATGTCGAAGACACACGCTTCGTTTGAGTTCGATCTCAAGCGCGTACGCGATGAGGCGCGCCGCAATCTCGACCAGGGGCCGGTCACGTCGGACTACCCCGCGAATCGCGAGACCGTGCTCAAGTTGCTCAACGATTCGCTCGCCACGGAGCTCGTGTGCGTGCTGCGCTACAAGCGGCACCATTTCATGGCGAAGGGCATCGAGTCCGAGTCGGTGGCGGCCGAGTTTCTCCAGCACGCGACCGAGGAGCAGCAGCACGCCGATATGCTCGCGGCCCGGATCGTGCAGCTAGGCGGCGAGCCAGACTTCTCGCCGGCAACGCTGCTCGAGCGCTCGCACTCGGAATACAAGGAAGGGGTCGACCTGAAGGACATGATCCGCGAGAATCTGATCGCGGAGCGCATCGCCATCGAGAGCTATCGCGCGATCATCAATTATCTCGGTCATGACGACACCACGACGCGACGCATCTTCGAGGAAATCCTCGCGACGGAGGAAGAGCACGCCGACGATATGACCGATTTGCTGTATGCGAGCAAATAACGCCTGACGCCAGCCCTCAGGAAGAAGTCCGCGCGCCCGCGCCCATGCGCGGGCGCGTTGCATGGTGAATCCAGCCGGCGAGCGCCGTGAATGCGATGCCCGCTGCGCACACGCCGATCCAGCCGAATGCGTGCCACGCGGTTACGCCCACGGCGGAACCGGTCGCGCCGCCAATGAAGTAGCAGACCATGAACACCGTATTCACGCGGCTGCGCGCCTCGGGGCGCAGCGCGTAGATGCGCGACTGATTCGAGATCTGCGCGGCCTGCACGCCCACGTCGAGCACGATCACGCCGATCACGAGGCCAATCAGGCTCGTGCCGGAGAATGCGAAGATCACGAACGCGAGCGCCATCAGCGCGATCGACATCGTGATGACAGCGCGCGGCCCGCGCTTGTCGGCGGAGCGGCCCGCCATCGGCGCGGCCAGCGCGCCCGCCGCACCGACGATGCCGAACAGGCCCGCCGCCTGCGGCCCGAGATGGAACGGCTCGCCCGCGAGCAGCAGCGTGAGCACGGGCCAGAAGAGGCTGAACGCGGCGAAGAGGCAGGCGCCGGTCGCCGATGCTTCACGCAGTCCGGGCAGCTCCAGCACGAGATGCCACATCGAGCCGAGCAGCTTGCCGTAGCCGAGCGTCGAGGTCGGCTGGCTCTTCGGCAACTTTTTCACGATGACGAGCGCGAGCACGAGCAGCGCGACGATCGACGCGCCGAATACCGCGCGCCAGCCGAAGTACTGACCGACGAAACCGGCCGCGGTACGCGCGAGCAGGATGCCGAGCAAGAGGCCGCTCATCACCGTGCCCACCGCGTGGCCGCGCGCCTCGGGCGGCGCGAGTTCCGCGGAAAACGGCACGGCCTGCTGCGCGATGGTGGAGAGGATGCCGATCGCGAGGCTCGCGCCGACCAGCACGGCAAGCGAGGGCGCCGTGGCCGCGACGAGCAGCGCGACGCACAGGCCGGCGGTTTGCAGCAGGATGATGCGGCGGCGGTCGTAGCGGTCGCCGAGCGGCGCGAGCAGCAGCATGCCCGCTGCGTAGCCGAGCTGGGTGCCGGCCGGCACGGCGCCGATCCACGCGGCGCCGGCCGGGAAGCTCTGGCGGAAATCGTCGAGCAGCGGCTGGTTGAAGTAGATGTTCGCGACCGTGACGCCCGCGATGGTCGCGAGCAGGAGCAGCAGGCCGCGCAGCGACTGGCTTGCGCCAGCGGTTGCGGAATCAGGTGTGGACATGTGCGATGCGGGCGGCGCCCGGTGATGCGAAAGGCAGGCTTCGAGCGTGCCGATCATACCGGAGCGCGCACAATCGCGCTGGCGGCCCGGGAGCGGGCCGCCTGTCGCGCTTTCAGGCAATCAGCTCGCCCGAGGGCTCGTAGAACGGATACGGTCCGTCGAATGGATCGACGTAGCCATGATGCGTGACGATCCCGCCCCGCGGATCGTAGCGATGCAGCGCGAAGGCGGGCGGCTCCAGCGTGAAGGTGGAGGGCGCGTCGGGCGCGAGGTCGAGCGTGACCTGGTGGGCCGGCGCGGGCACGGCCGCAGCGATCGTGCCGCCGAAGCGCACGAACATGGGCCGGTGCACGTGACCGCACAGCACGCGCTCGACGTTGGGATGCTGCGCCACGAGCGCTTCGAGCGCCTGCGCGGCGCCGTCGTCGAGCCGGATCGCATCCATATGGCCAATGCCGCAGTCGAACGGCGGGTGATGGAGCGCGACGATCACGGGCTTGCCGCGCGCCGCGTCGAGTTGCTGCGCGAGCCACGCGAGGCGTGCCGCGCAGAGTGTGCCCGCGCTTTGCCCCGGCTGCATGGAGTCGAGCGCGATCACGCGCAGCGCGCCGAGGTCAACGGCGTACTGGATGAACTCGCCGCCTTCGCGCAGTTCGGGCCGATCGGCGAATACTTCGCGCAGCGGCTCGCGCGCGTCGTGGTTGCCGATCAGGAGCCAGTACGGAATCTCGAGCGTGTCGAGCAGCGACTTGAGGTGCCGGTATTCCTCGACCGAGCCCTGGTCGACGAGGTCGCCGGTCATGAGCACCGCGTCGGGGCGCGGCGTGAGCGCGTTCAACCGCGCGATGGTGCGTGCGAGGCTCGCGGCCGTATCGACGCGGCGATAGGCGAGCGCGCCCGGTGGCTTGATGTGCAGGTCGCTGATCTGGGCCAGCAGCATGGTAGTCCTCATTGAGTAAGAATTACGCGAGCGCGATGAGCGCTTCAGGGGCAATCGAAATGCCGACCGGCGTGCCGCGCGCCAGCTCGACGCGGCCCGCCACGTCGACGAGCAGGGCATCGGGCGCCGCGCCGCCGATCGTGAGCCGCGTGCGCTCGCCGAGAAAGGTCGCCTGCTCGATCACGCCGCGTAGCTGCGCGCCGACAGGGTCGGCGAGCGTGGCGTCTTCGGGGCGGAAATACAGCTCGGCGGCGCCGCTCGTCTGGTACGGGCCGGCCGGCACGGCGCCGCCGCTCGTGCGCAGCATGCCACCTTGCCATTCTCCGGCGATCCGGTTGAGCGTGCCGACGAACTGCGCGACCGCACGACTCGCAGGCCGGAAATAGATCTCGCGCGGCGTGCCGATCTGCTCGATGCGGCCTGCGCTCATCACGACGATGCGGTCGCCCAGCTCCATCGCCTCGGCTTGATCGTGCGTGACGTAGACCGTCGTCACGCCCAGCTCGCGCAACAGCGCGTTCATCTCGCTGCGCAAGGTGTCGCGCAGGCGCGCATCGAGCGCGGTGAGCGGCTCGTCCAGCAGCAGTACACGCGGGCGTGGCGCGAGCGCGCGTGCGAGCGCCACGCGCTGGCGCTGGCCGCCCGAAAGCTGGTTGATGGGCTTGGTCGCGTGCGCTTCGAGACGCATCATCGCGAGCAATTCGTCCACGCGTGCGCGCGCGTCGGCGGCGGGAACGCGCTGGATTTTCAGGCCATAGCCGATGTTGCCGCGCACGTCGAGGTTCGGAAAGAGGGCGTAGTTCTGGAACACCATGCCGACCTTGCGCTGCTCGATCGGCAGCGCGGTCACGTCCTCGTCGCCAAAGGCCACGCGGCCGCCGGCGTCGGGCGTTTCCAGACCCGCGATCATGCGCAGCGTGGTGGTCTTGCCGCAGCCCGAAGGGCCGAGCAGCACGAGCGTTTCGCCGGCGCCGATCGCGAGGTCGAGCGGTTCGAGCACGCGCGTGCCGCGAAACGTCTTCGCGCAGCGCGTGAGCGTAATCGGGATCGGTTCGAGTTTCATTCGGAATCCTTGTCGCTATTTTGCTGGCCTGCGAGGCGCTGCTTGCCAGTGGGCTTTCCCGAGGCGCCGGGCACGTCCACGCCGAGCCATTGCATCGCCACGAGCAGCGGCATCGTCATGACGAAGAAGAGGATCGTGTAGGCGCTGCCCACTTCGATGCGCAGCGACGCGTAAGTGTCCGCGAGGCCGACTGGCAGCGTTTTGGTGTCGGGCGTGTGCAACATCCAGGTGAGATTGAATTCGCCGATCGAAAGCGTGAGCACCGCGAGCGCGCCCGCCACGATGCCGGGCCGTGCATTGGGCAGCACGATGGTCGTGAAGCGCTGCCAGAAGCTCGCACCGAGGCTCGCCGCGCCTTCTTCGAGCGTGCGCAGGTCCGCCGACGCGCACACGGCTGCCACGGGCCGCACCATGAACGGCAGCGTGAACACCACGTGGCCGACCACGATGAATGCCGCGCTCATGCGAAAGGTGCTGAAGCCGCCGTACACCACGAGCAGGGCGAGCGCCGAAGCGAGGCCGGGCAGCGCAACGGGCAGCACGAGCAATTCCTCGATCAGGCGCGAGAGGCGCGTGCGGCTGCGTGCGAGCGCATAGCCCGCGGGCACGCCGGTCACGAGCGTGATGACGAGCGTGGCGGCCGCCACTTCGAGCGAGAGAAAGACGCTCGCGTGATACTGCGCCCAGACCTGGTCGAGCCAGCGCAGCGTAAGGCCGCTCGCGACGCCGCGAAAATAGTTGACGGTAAGCCCCGCGACGATCGACATCACCACGGGCACGATGAGAAATGCGCAGGTGGCGAGCGTGACGAGCCATTGCGCGCACGCAATCCATGCGCGCACCGAGGGCCGGGCGAAGCGCCGCCGCGCGGCGGGCGGCTGGCCGGGCGCTTCGTGCATGTCTTGCGCAGCCGTTGCGGCGGGATTGACGACCGAATTCATTCTGGAGTCCTCGAAAACCACAGCGTGCTCATGCCGTGGCCGCGACGGCCGCGCCCGTCACGCTGCGCGCGAGCGTGAGCACCGCCCACGTCACGAGACCGAGCACGATCGAGAGGCCGGCTGCGGTGACCATGTTCGCGTTGAGCGTGAACTCGGTATAGATCGTCATCGGCAGGACGTCGATGTCGGTGGCGAGCGTGAAGGCCGTGCCGAACGCGCCCATCGCGGTCGCGAAGCAGATCGCTCCTGCGGCGACGAGGCCGGGCGCGAGCGCGGGCAGGATCACATCGCACAGCACGCGCCACGACGACGCGCCAAGCGATCGCGCGGCCTCTTCGAGCGAGCCGTCGAGCTGGCTTGCGCAGGCCATCACGGTCACGATCACGCGCGGAATCGAAAAGTACAGATAGCCCGCGAAGAGTCCCGCCATCGAGTACGCGAACACCCAGCGCTCGCCGGTGAGCCGTAGCGAGAGCGCGCCGATGAGCCCCTGGCGGCCGGCGAGCATGATCACCATGAAGCCGACCACCACGCCCGGAAACGCCAGCGGAAACGTGAGCAGCGCGACGAGCGCGCGCCGCCCCGCGAACGTGCGCCGTGCGAGCAGAAGGCCGCAGATCGTGGAGATCACGAGCGTTGCCGCGGTCACGGCGGCCGAGAGCGCAATGGTCGCGCCAAGGCTCCTCATGTAACGGCCATTCGTCAGGAGTGCGCGATAAGTCTCGAAGAAGTGTCCGTCGGCGCTCACCTGCACGAGTGCGATCATCGGCAGCAGCCAGAAGGCGAGGAACACCGCGAGCGCGGGCGCGATGAGCGCCACACGCCAGCGCAGCGGAAAAGTGAGGTCATGCATGGAAGTGATCGGCCGGGGTATCAGTGCATGATCTGCAGATAGCGCTCGCCGAACGCCTGCTGCTGCGCCGCCATCTTCGCGAAGTCCACGGGTTTTGCGCGTGCATAATCGCTCGCGGACAGGAACTTCGAAGCCGCTTCCGGCGAGAGCGCGCTTGCGCGCACCGGGCGCAGGTAGGCATTGGCCCAGAGCTTCTGGCCTTCGTCGGACAGCACGAAGTCGAGCACCTTCTTGCCGTTCGCTTCGTGCGGGCCGTTCTTCACGAGGCTCATCACGTAGGGCACCGAAATCGTGCCTTCCTTGGGGATCACGAACTCGACGTTTGCGTGGTCCTTGTACCTGGCGCGGTAGGCGTCGAAGTCGTAGTCGAGCAGGATCGGAATCTCACCCGACAGCACGCGCGCGTAGGCGGTCTGCTTCGGCACGATCGGCTGGTTGGCCTTGAGCTTGCCGAACCATTCGAAAGCGGGCTGGAAGTTGTCGAGCGTGCCGCCCAACGCGAGATTCACGGCTACCGCGCCCGCATAACCCACGAAGGCGCTCGACGGATCGAGGTACCCGACCATGCCCTTGTACTCGGGCTTGAGGAGATCGGCCCACGAACGCGGCACCGGCTTGCCTTCGAGCGCGTCCTTGTTGACGAAGAAGCCGAGCGTGCCCGAGTGGATGGCGAACCAGTAGCCTTGCGGGTCCTTCAGGTCGGCGGGAATGTCGTTCCAGTGCGCGGGCTTGTACGGCGTGATCACGCCCTTGTCCTTCGCCTGGAATGCCGATGACACGCCGAGATAAACGACATCGGCGACCGGGCTCTTCTGCTCGGCCATCAGTTGTGCGATGGATTGGCCGGAGTTCTTGTTGTCGAACGGCACGCGAATCCCGGTCTCTTTCTGGATAGCCTGAATCTGGCTCGCCCAGTCGGCCCATTCGGGCGGACAGTTGTAGCAGATGGCGGTCTGATCGGCCTGCGCCGTCAGTGGCGCGGCAAATCCCGCTACGAGGGCGGCGGCGCTCGCGGCGAGCGGCAGCGCGCGGGAGGAGCGGGCGAAGCGGGTCAGGCGCCGCACGGGTGCGGCTAGCGTGCGCAGGACGGCGCGCACGGGCACAAGCGAAAGCGGGCCGGCAAAGGCGAGTCGGCTGGTCAAGGCAGGTCTCCAGGTCGGTTGCGAGAGCGTTCTGGTGGATGAGGGCCGCGTGCGTGCACGGCCCCGGATTGTTCGGCTGGTTCGGTTTGTTCCTCAGACGCGCCACTGACTCACGAGAGCGCGCCGCCGAGTTCGAGGCCGCGATCGATCGCGCTTCCACGCGCGCCGAGCGGCGCGTGCGCGATCGCCGCGATGGTGCCGCCGGTGCGCAAGGTGTGCGGCAGCGTATTGGCGAGCGGCCCCGCATACTGGCCGCCGATGCGCGCCATCAGGCATTGCCACGCTTCGCAGCCGATATCGCGGTTCGGCGTGCCGATGCTCGCAAGCGGCGGCGCGAGCAGTTCGCTCATCGCGAGGCCGTCGAAGCCGAGAATCGACATGTCCTGCGGCACGCGCAGGCGGGCGCGGCGCAGTCCGCGCATCACGACCATGGCCAGCAGGTCGTTGCTGCAGAAGAGGGCCGTGGGCCGCGCGGGCCCGCTCGTCAGATGTGCGAGCACCGGAGGCGCAAGCTCTTGCGCGTTGAAATCGACTTCGAGGGCCGGCGCGGGCGTGAGGCCGGCCTGCTGCATTGCGAGTGCATAGCCCGCATGGCGCTGGCGCGCGCGGTCGGAGGCGGCGAGCGTGCCGGCCAGCATGAGGATGCGGCGATGGCCGTGCGCGATGAGCATGCGCACGCCGTCGCACGCGGCCTGGTGGTTGTCCACCGACACCGAAGGGCGCCGTTTCGTGTCGTTGTGCATCAGCACGTAGAGCGGGCCGTCCGCGTCGAGTTCGTCGAGCAGGGGGTGGGTGTCGGCGTCGGCGACGGTCAGGATCAGCCCCTCGACACGTTGCGCGCGCAACGTCTCGATCGCATGACGCTCGCGTTCGGCGTCGTACTGCGTGGTCATCAGCATGAGGCGGAAGCCCTGCGCCGCGGCGAGTTCGTCGATGCCCTGCAGGCACTCGGCGAACACCGGATTGGCGAGCGTGGGCAGCACCACGCCGATCAGACGCGTGCGCTCGCCGCGCAACTGGCGGCCGAGCGGGTTCGGGCGGAACTTCAGCGCGTCGATTGCTTCGCGCACCCGCGCGAGCGTGACGGGGTTGACCGTATGAGGCGCATTGATCGCGCGCGACACGGTGGCGATCGAGAATCCGGCGTGTGCGGCGACATCCTTGATGGTTGGCGTCATGCGATCGGCCCCGGCGTCGTATGTAAACGTTTTCGATGGGGCCGATTATGAAAAATGCGTATGACCGGCAGATGACGGATGCGGTCCCCCGTCCCGCCTTTGGGAGGTGCGCCGGGCAATGGTAGAATCGCGTCCGCCCTGCCGGGGTGATGAAATTGGTAAACATAGCGGACTTAAGAAACGATTGAGTGCCCGACCGGAAACGGCCGGTGCAGAACCCCTCAAATTCGGCGAAACCCCTGGGCCTGGAAGCGCGTCGCGCGCGAGGCGCCGAGGCAACGCCGAGCCAAGCCGGCTGCCGCGCAAAGCGGTGGTCAGGAAGGTGTAGAGACTAGACGGGGGGCGCCTAAGGCCAGGCGCGGCGTGAGATTACGCGGCGCTCAGCGACGGTGAAGGCATAGTCCAGCGCACGAACGCGCGCCCATGCATGGCGCGTGGCGTCGAAAGACGTGGTGTGACGAAAATCCGCCGCCTTACGGCTTGCCGGTTCGAGTCCGGTCCCCGGCACCAGATGTTGTTGTTCCAGCGAATGCCGCTGGATTCCCGAAACCCGCGATAGCTTCAGGCTTCGCGGGTTTTTCATTTGCATGGCTAAATCCGTGCGGGCGCACGAAGGGATCTGGCTACACCGAAGAGAAAAACAGGATAGGGCGGGAAAAGCCCGAGGCAGCCGCGCAGAATGGCGGCGCGAGGATCAGTCGGGCGCTGCGCCGCAACCGGGCGCTTGCGCAATCAACGACTACCGATCTTCCCGGTGAGAGGATTGATCAGCCTTGCGAACCCGAACAATGCCGCGATGCCGAAGGGGCAGGCGATAAAGAATGCGGTCAACATGACGCGGCCCTAAACGTAACAAAATGTATCGTCAGTTTAGCGCGCTCATGCGATTTGGGTATCAGGGTGAACGACAACAAACTATTGCGCTATCTCGAGCAATCTGGTCTGCAATAGCGCGCTAACGGGCTGCAACGCCCGTTTGACGCGGATGCCGAGAAGACTATGCGGTCCCCCTCAGATGCAGTCGAAGATGACTTCTACTGTCTGGGACGTCATGCCGCGCACGCCTTCGCTGTGGATCTCGACCGTGTGCAACTGCTTCTTCCGTTTTTCGCAGTAGTCCTCGGCTTCGCTGAGCCCGACTGCGCGCACGTGGTTCCACGAAACAAGCTCCCAGCGCGCGCGGCTCGTGACGGTGAGATGCCCATCCTGTCTCGAATTGACGGCCGTTACCGATGTGCACGCCGCCAGCATGCTGACTCCAAACAACAGGATGCAACCTTTCATAGATTCTCCGTGGTCCGCGAGCATTCTCGCCGCCAACCCGGGGAATTGGCAACCCGCAGCGGTGCGTCCCGGCGCGCCGGGTTTGCTTGACGCTGTGGAACCGCCCGCGCCTGCGTCAACGAGCGGGAGCGACTGAGCGATGCCTGCGGAGGTATCGACTTCGGGTGGCGCGGATGCGCGTGAACTTACGGGCGTCAGCGCAAGTCGACGACTTGTCGCACCTGAAGTCAAGGGCGAAGGTGTCGGGTAGCCAGGCGTTGGCTTCGGGTCGGTAATCGGGGCGGCCGCGGACATCGAGGTCCGCAGTGGCGGGCGTGTGACCCTGTCCAGCCGAATGCTGAACGGCGTTCGGGGGATGGTCATGAGCGCGCTCCGGCGGTGGGGCCGCGAGCGAGCGTGGTACCACGTGTCGCGCCGTTAAACCGCGCCCACGCCGCGAAACGCGGCTGGGCGCTCGCGGCGTGGGCGCTCAGTCATTGGCGCTCAGTCGTGGGCGATCAGGTCGCCGACTTGACCCTGGCCTGAAACGAGACAGGAAGAGAGGAAGTTTTCGCTCTGGGCGCTCGCACCGTGTTCGCCGAATCCGCGCACGAGGGCTTCGGCCTTGACGAGTGCCGAGCCCTGGGCACAGGTAAGCGAGCCAGCCTCGTGAGCCTGCACACGTGTCATGGCACGATTCGCGAGGAGGAGTGCGAGGACGATGACAACACCAACGTTGAATGCTTGTCTCATGATTCCGTCTCCTTGTGCATTGAGACTATCTCAGCCGTTCGGCGTCCGAATCCAGGAGTTTCCCGGCGATGCACTGCAGCACATGCGGCGCGCAAAAACCCGCTTTCATGCGGTCTGCCTGATGCTTCGGCATCCTTTGCTTGCACCCCGCACGCCGCTGCGCCTTGAGCAGCGCGGCACGGTAAAAAGGCGCCGGTACGCTGGGTGAAGCGCTGCGGCGCAACAATGCCGCGACGCGTCAGATTCGACGTCTGCTAACAAATGTAGCCCTACAGTGCGGCGAGCCGGACGTGGCACATCGACACGGTGTGTTTTTGCACAACGACCGCGTTGCCGTGGCGCCGTTCCGGGATGCTCAACGTGGCTTGAAATGCGATGGGGCTTCCTGCAAGATCGACGTCCGATCCCTTTTTACTGTTCGAGGTGAACCCATGCAGTTGATCGGTATGATGGACTCCCCCTACGTGCGTCGCGTCGCGATTTCGCTCCATGTGCTGGGGCTCGAGTTCGAGCACCGCAGCATTTCGGTATTTCGGCAGTACGACGAATTTGCTCGGATCAATCCCGTCGTGAAGGCGCCGACCTTCGTCGACGACGACGGCACCCAGTTGATCGACTCGACGCTGATCCTCGACTATCTGGACCGCAAAGTGCCCGCCGCGCGGCGGCTCATGCCGGAGGAGGCGCAGGAGCGGACCTTCGCGCTGCGCGTGAACGGTTTCGCGCTCGCGGCCATGGAAAAGACGGTGCAGCAGGTCTATGAACGCCAGTTGCGCCCCGCCGAGCGCCAGCACGAGCCGTGGTTCGAGCGCGTGAACGCCCAGATGCACGCGGCCTGGACCGTACTCGACCAACTCGTTGCGGGTCGCGACGGCTGGCTGTGCGCGGGCCGCATCACGCAGGCCGACATCACCGCGGCCGTAGCGTGGCGTTTCAACCAGTACATGCTGCCCGGCTGCGCTGATCCCGCCCGATATCCGGCGATTGCCGCGCTTTCCGCACGTGCCGAGACACTGCCGGAATTCGTCGCTACGCCCCTCGACTGAAGCGCGTCCGCACGGCCGGAATTCGCCCAAAGCCGTGTGGCGCGGCCGCGCGCGATGCCCGGCGAACACGGCGGACCCCGCCGCCGCACCCCTTGTTTCCACATTCGGATCGATTGTTTGCGATTCTCGACAAGTGACTTCGCTGGCGGCCCATTTATCCACGCACGCCGCATTCCTAGAATGACAACCATGGAATGACCTTGCGTCAGGAGGACGCGGGGCATGCAGCGGGAGCGGTCATGAAATCCTTTATCGAACGACAGTTATATCAGCCAGCATTGGTCCTGCCGATGGTGGACCTGATGCAGCTGATGGTGTCGCACGACTTCAACATGGGGCAAATCGGCCTGATGATGGCGACGCGCGGAGCGCGCGCCGCATTCCTGCGCTCGCGCGAACTCTGGAACGCGGGCCACGGAGAATGTGCGGCCACCGATTGTGTGCACTGATTGTGTGCTGATTGCACGCACGCGGAGCTTCCTCAACTTCAACGATTGAATATCCAGTCACGGATTCACCGAACGCCTGACGCAAGCGTGTCCGAAGTTCTCCGATCCCCCTGACGCGCAGCGGCTTCGCCCGTTTGCTGTTGCGACGTCACCCTGTGAGCCGCCTCGACGTGCGAGGCGGCTCTTTTTTTGCCCCTGCGCCCCCTTCGCAATACGTGCCAATGCGTACCCGATTCGCACAATCACGCTGCGGGCGGTGGCTATTCGTCGCGCGTAAGATGGCGCGATCGGCCGCCTTTCGCGACTCGCGGCTCAACTCGCGTCAACGGCAAAGGAGAGCGGCATGGCACAACGTTTCGATGCGATCGTGATCGGCACGGGGCAAAGCGGGCCGCCTCTCGCGGTGCGGCTTGGCAAGAGCGGCCGCAAGACCGCGGTGATCGAGCGCGCGTCATTCGGCGGGACCTGCGTGAACGTCGGCTGCACGCCGACCAAGGCCTACGTCGCCTGCGCGCGTGCCGCCCACGTTGCGCGCCATGCGGCGGACTTCGGCGTGCAAATCGGATTGGGTGCGCAGCCCGCCGACGTGCGCGTCGATCTCGCCTTCGTGAAGGCGCGCAAGGAGCGCATCATCGGGGCGTCGCGCGACGGCGTCGAGCAGTGGCTGCGCCATGCGCCGAACGTCACCGTGTTCAAGGGTCACGCGCGCTTCACGGGCGCCCACACGGTGCGCGTGGCTGCGCACGACGGCGCGCAGGTCGATCTGGAAGCGCCCGAGATCTTCATCAACACGGGCACACGCGCGCTGATTCCTGCCATTCCCGGCGTCGAGACGATCCGCTACGAGACTAACTCGACGCTGCTCGCGCTCGCGCAACTCCCCGAGCATCTGGCGATCTGCGGCGGCAGCTACGTGGCGCTCGAATTCGCGCAGATGTTCCGCCGCTTCGGCAGCCGCGTGACGGTGCTCGTGCGCGGGCAGCGCGTCCTCGCACGCGAGGACGAGGATTATTCGCGCGCGGTCCAGGACGTGCTCGCACGCGAAGGCGTGGAGTTTCGCTTCGGCGCAGAGCCGCGCAGCGTTGCGCCGCTGGATGGCCAGGCTGGCGTGCGCATCGCGCTCGACAGTGGTTCGCTCGACGTTTCGCATCTGCTCTTCGCGACTGGGCGCCTGCCTAACACGGACGATCTGGGGCTGGACGCGGCGGGCATCGAGCGCGACGCCCACGGGCTCATCGCCGTGGACGGCCAGTTGCGCACGCGCGTAGAGGGCATCTGGGCGCTCGGCGACGTGAATGGCCGCGGTGCGTTCACGCACACGTCATACGACGACTTTCAGATCGTCGCGGCGAATTTGCTGGACGGCAAAGCGCGCAGCGCCGACACACGCATTCCCGCCTACGCGGTGTTCGTCGATCCGCCGCTCGCGCGCGTCGGCATGAGTGAGCGCGAAGTGCGCGAGCGGGGCAAACCCGCGCTCATCGCCACCATGCCGATGTCGCGCGTGGGCCGCGCGCGCGAACGCGGCGAGACGGACGGCTTCATGAAAGCGCTGGTGGACCCGCAAACGCAACGTATTCTCGGCGCAGCGATCTTCGGTATCGAGGGCGACGAGGCGATCCACACGTTCATCGACACGATGACGGCCGACGCGCCCTATACGACGCTGCAATACGCGATGCACATCCACCCGACCGTGAGCGAGCTGGTGCCGACCTTGCTCGACGGCCTGAAACCTCTCGAATGAGCGCATTGGCATGAACGAACCGAACACGGTTGCATTCGGCAATCTCTTCGCAGGCATCGACGCAAATGCCGAGGATGAGCGCTTCGACACGCTCGTTTCGCGTGACGGGGTGCTGATCGAGCGCATCGTCTCCACGGGCCAGGCGAGCCCGCCGGGGTTCTGGTACGACGATGCGCGCGAGGAATGGGTGGCGCTTCTCGCCGGCGCGGCGACGCTGGAATTCGAGAACCCGGCAGTGCCGCCGCGACGCCTGCTGCCCGGCGACTATGTGCACATCCCGGCGCACTGCCGTCATCGCGTGTCATGGACCGATCCGACCGTGCCGAGCGTCTGGCTCGCGGTGTACGTCGGCGCAGCGCCTGAGGAAGGCGACGGCGAGGCGTGAGCGCGGCGATAATCGGCAGGATTCAACTGAAACGCAACGTCATGTCCGCGAAACATCCGCTACCTCCGCTACGTGTTGCACTGGTTTCCGACACGCACAATCTGCTGCGTCCGGAGCTACTCGCCTTCGTCGAGGGCGCGGACGCCATCGTGCATGCGGGCGACATCTGCGATCAGCGCGTGCTCGACACGCTCGCGGCCATCGCGCCGCTCACCGCCGTGCGCGGCAACAACGATCATGGCGCGTGGGCCGAGGCGTTGCCAGCGCAAACGACCGTCGCGTTCGCTGGGGTCCGGCTTGCGGTGGTCCACGAATTACCTGACCTGCAGGGCGATCCTGCTGTCGAAGGCATTGCTGTGGTCGTGAGCGGGCATTCGCACAAGCCCATGCTCGAAACGCGCGAGGGCGTGCTGTACGTGAACCCCGGCAGCGCGGGGCCGCGCCGTTTCAAATTGCCGATCTCGGCAGCGATGCTGACGATCGGCGACGACGGCGCATTGGACGTCGAGCACGTCAATCTCGTCGAATAGGCTCAAGCGAGCGCGCAAGAAAAAAGGCCAGCACGAAGCTGGCCTTTTTGCGTTTCAGTGGTGCCCTATCAGGCGCGCACGGCGTTGGCGACGGCGTATTCCTCGTCGAGTTCGCGCGCGAGGCGCACCCCGCGTAGCACCGCGTGCGCTTCCGCCCTGGTGCTCACGCTCGGCGCCGAGCCCGGCAGCGGGCGGCGCGCCGTTTCATGCAGCGCCAGCACCGAAATGATGCCGATCACGGCTGCGCCCATCAGGTAGTACGCGGGCATCATGAGGTTCTGCGTGTGCTGGACGAGCCATGCCGCCACGAGCGGCGTGGTACCGCCGAACAGCGACACCGAGACGTTGAAGCCGATGGCGAGCGCGCCGTAGCGGATCGCGGTCGGGAACAGCGCCGGCAGGGCCGAAGGCATCACGCCCGTGAAGCACGAGAGCAGCGCGCCGAGGATCAGGAGACCGAAAAACACCGGCACGAGGGCGCCCGTCTGGATCAGCGTGAGCGACGGGATCGACAGCAGGATCAGGCCCACGCAGCCCGCGAGCATCACGGGCTTGCGGCCCACGGCGTCGGACAGGCGGCCGAACGCGAGCGTCATCGGCATCATCAGCACCATCACGATCAGCACGAGGAAGAGGCCGTGCGTCTCGTTGAAGTGCAGCGTCGCCGAGAGGTAGCTCGGCAGGTACGACAGCGCCATGTAGTCGGTCACGTTGAAGATCAGCACGAGACCCACGCACAGCAGGAAGGGGCGCAGATGCTGTGTGAGGAGCGAATGCAGCGTGAGCTTGGGGCGCGTGTGCTCTTCGGCCTCGCGCAGTTCCGCTTCGCGCTTGAACGCCGGCGTTTCCTCGAGCTTCATGCGGATATAGAGACCGACGAGGCCGAGCGGGCCCGCGATCATGAACGGCACGCGCCAGCCCCAGTCGAGCAGTTGCTGGTGCGAGAGCACGGCGGTCAGCACGGCAACCGTGCCCGCGCCGAACACGTAGCCGATCAGCGTGCCGAACTCGAGGAAGCTGCCCATGAAGCCGCGGCGCTTGTCGGTGGCGAATTCGGCGATGAAGGTCGCCGCGCCGCCGTATTCGCCGCCGGTCGAGAAACCCTGAACGAGGCGTGCCACGAGCAGAAGCGCCGGCGCGGCAATGCCGATCGACTTGTACGAGGGAATCAAGCCGATGGCGAAGGTGCCGCAGGCCATCATGATCATCGTCATCGCGAGCACGCGCTGGCGGCCGATGCGGTCGCCGAGCGGCCCGAACACCATGCCGCCGATCGGGCGCACGACGAACGCGGCCGCGAATGTGCCGAACGTGGCGATGAGCTGCGCCGAGGGGCTGCTCGACGGGAAGAACACCTGGCCGAGCGTGACGGCGATGTAGCTGTACACGCCGAAGTCGAACCATTCCATGGCGTTGCCAAGCGCCATGGCGCCGACGGCGCGTTTGAGGAGGCTTTTGTCGACGATCGTGATGTCGTCGAGGGTAAGGTCGGTCTGCGCCGACGCGCCGGAAGTGGAAGCGGTCAAGGTCTGCATCTCCAATGACTGCGACGAACCCATGAGGGCCCGCCACGGTTGCCGGAGAGTACCGTTTCGCGATAGCGGCGACATTTCGCGCACGGCACGCCACGTTGCGTCAGCGACGAAGGCGGGCCGATGGTGCATCGCGCAAGGCGAGCGGCGCACGAAAGCAATGCTGAAGTGTCGCGAAACGACACTCGGACAAATTGTGTTTAACGTTGCGCCTGCGTGGCCGTGGTTGGGGAGCAGGGCGCATGAGGACGCTGGACCGGCACGAGGTGCCTCGGATTGCCTGGTCAAAGCGCCGCTGAAACGAAAAAGAAGCCCGCGTGGCGGAGCGTTCCTTTTGTCATATGCGCATTCGGAATGATGGCGTTTTTGGGCGCCGTGCCGAATGCAATTGATGGCTAATGCCTGTTGAACGAGGCCACATGTTAGCACGATAACGGAAGATCGCGCAAACCCAAGTATCTGCGGGGATTCGGGGCGCGGACTGGAAGCCCCACGCGGCGGGGGATTGCGCCGTTTCGATGGAACCGTTTCCGCGGCCTGGAATGCGCATGAAGCGCATAAAAAAACCGCGCCGGGGGGCGCGGTTTTTGCAGGGTAGCCGGTTGCGTGATGCGGCTCAGGGACGGATCCCGGTGCGCATCGCGAGGCCTTAGCCTTCGGTCGGCGGCACGTAGCCCGAAGCCTGGTCGGCGCCTTCGCCGAAGAAGAACTTCTCGGTCTGCTTCATCAGGTACTGGCGCGCGCGCGGATCGGCCATGTTCAGGCGGTTTTCATTGATGAGCATGGTCTGCTGCTTGAGCCACTGCTGCCATGCCTCTTTCGAGACGCTTTCATAGATGCGCTTGCCGAGTTCGCCCGGCAGCGGCGGAAAGTCGAGACCTTCGGCTTCCTTGCCGAGCTTCGCGCATTGGATCATACGGGCCATGCTGTGCTTCTCCTGTAGTCGTATGTGTGGGTGGCGGCGCGCTCAGAGCTGTTTCATCAGCACGAGCGATTTGCGCTGCCAGTTATAGAGGCGGCGGCGGTCTTCGGGCAGGTCGTCGACCGTTGCCTTGACGAAGCCGCGCTTCAGGAACCAGTGTTCGGTGCGCGTGGTGAGCACGAAGATGCGCGTGAGGCCGCGCGCCCGTGCACGCTGCTCGATGCGGCGCAAGAGACGTTCGCCGTCGCCGGAGCCTTGTGCTTCGGGAGAGACCGTGAGGCACGCCATTTCGCCGATACGCTCCTGCGAGTACGCGTAAAGCGCCGCGCAGCCGAACAGCACGCCATCGTGCTCGATCACCGAGAAGTGGTCGATGTCGCGCTCGATCTGGTGACGCCCGCGCCGCACGAGTGTGCCGTCGGTTTCGAGCGGCTCGATCAGCGTGAGAATGCCGCCGACGTCGTCAGGCGTGGCTTCGCGCAGGCTTTCCAGATTCTCGTACGAGATCATGGTGCCCACGCCGTCGTGCAGGAACAGTTCGAGCAGCAAGCCGCCGTCGAGCGCGTAGGGAATGATGTGCGCACGCCCCACGCCGCCGCGGCACGCGCGAATGGAGTGCTTCAGATAGAAGCCCTCGTCGCCGAGCACCGTGCCGCCTTCTTGCAGCTTGTAGGCGTCGTCGAGCGACATTTCGCGGATCAGCTCGCCTTCCTCGTCGATCAGGCCCTGCGTTTCCGTAAGGAAGACGATCTTGTCGGCGCGCAGCGCGATGGCTGCCGCCGAGGCGACGTCTTCCATCGACAGATTGAACGCCTCGCCCGTGGGCGAAAAACCGAGCGGCGAGAGCAGCACGAGCTTGCGGCTCGCGAGCGAGTGGCGGATCGAATCGGCGTCGATCTTGCGCACGACGCCCGTGTGCTGGAAGTCCACGCCGTCGAGAATGCCGACCGGCCGCGCCGTCACGAAGTTGCCCGACACCACGCTGATGTGCGCGTGCGCCATCGGCGTGTTCGGCAGACCCTGACTGATCGCGGCCTCGATGTCGAGACGCACTTCACCGGCCGCTTCCTTCGCCGATTCGAGCGCGCGGGCATTGGTGATGCGCATGCCGTGCGAGAACTCGGACTCGACGCCGTGCAGGCTCATCTGCTCCTCGACCTGCGGGCGCGAACCGTGCACGAGCACGATCTGGATGCCCATGGCCTGCAAGAGCGCGATGTCGGCGACGAGCGCGTTGAGCAGGTTCTGGTGCACGACCTCGCCGCCGAAACCGACGACGAACGTCTTGCCCTGGAACGCGTGGATGTAGGGCGCGACCGATCGCATCCAGTCGACGAACTGCGCGTGCTGCGCCATGATCTGCGAGTCGGAATCCGCAGCGGCGGCGGAGGCCGGCGCGCTGGCGGTGGCGGGGACGAGGTCGGTTTGGGAATTCATGCCCGGGATTATAATGCGCCCCCATGTCGAATGTACCCAAAAGACCTGCCTCGGCGCAGGGCAGCAACACCCCGGCCGGGAAGGAAACGGCGCAGGACGGCGCGAAAGCGAAAGGCGCGTCGCAGAAGTATGGCGACGGGCAAAAGCTCGCGTCGACGGACAAGCTTGCCGCGCTGATGGGCGGCGGCGCGCTGGGCGGCGCGCGCGTGCAGGACAAGCGTGCGGAGCAGAAGCAACCACAGGCGCAACAGCAGACGCCGCCGCGCGCGGAACAGCGCCCGGATCAGCAACTGGATCAGCAGCCGGATCAGCAACTGCATCAGCAGCCTGAGCAGGGAAACGAAACGAAAGCCGCGCCGCAGTCGCCGTCACAATCGCCATCGCGAGGCGAACCGCGTGCGGAGCGCAGCGCCGCTCAGCCGGCCAGGCGACGCGAGGCGCGCGACGATCGACGCCCGGCGCAGCGAAACGAGCCGCGAGATCGCTCCAACGAATCGCGCGAGGCACGCGCCGAGGCGCCGCGCAATCAACCGCCGCGCGCGCAGCAGCCTCCGAAGCAGGCGAAAGCGCAGAACCCGCCGAATCCGCAGCGATCGGCAAAGCCGAAATCCGAACACGCGCCGCGCCCCGGCAGTGAAGGCGAACGTGATCGCGCGCCGCGCGCCGAACGCCACGAACGTCCGCCGCGTGCACCACGCGCGCACATCGAGCCGAACAAGGTTCCGCCCATCACGTTCCCCGAAGCGCTGCCGGTCTCCGGCCGCCGCGAAGAGATCGCGCGTGCGATCGCACAGAATCAGGTCGTGATCGTGAGCGGCGAAACGGGCTCGGGCAAGACCACGCAGTTGCCGAAGATCGCGCTCGCGCTGGGTCGCGGCCTCGGCGCGGGCGGCACGGGTTTGATCGGCCATACGCAGCCGCGCCGGATTGCGGCCTCGGCCACGGCGCGGCGCATCGCCGACGAACTCAATACGCCGTTCGGCGAAGTGGTCGGCTACAAGGTGCGCTTCACCGACAATCTCTCGCCGGGCGCCTCGGTCAAGCTCATGACCGACGGCATCTTGCTCGCGGAGACGCAAACCGATCCGCTGCTCAAGGCCTATGACACGATCATCATCGACGAGGCGCACGAGCGTAGCCTGAACATCGACTTCCTGCTCGGCTATCTGAAAGAGATTCTGCCGCGCCGGCCCGACCTCAAGCTGATCGTGACGTCGGCGACCATCGACGCCGATCGCTTCGCGCGCCACTTCGGCAGCGAGGAAAAGCCCGCGCCGGTGATCGAGGTGAGCGGCCGGCTGTATCCCGTCGAAGTGCGCTATCGCCCGGTGCAGGAAGACAGCCCGGCGGTGAAGAACGCGCAGGGCACGACGGGCCGCGAAAAAGGTGCGAAGTCGCAGCGCGACACCGATCGCGACCTGATGGAAGCCATCGTCGATGCCGTCGACGAACTCTGCCGCGAGGGCTCGGGCGACGTGCTCGTGTTCCTGCCCGGCGAGCGCGAGATTCGCGACGCCGCGGAAGCACTACGCAAGCACCATCCGCCGCACACGGAAATCCTGCCGCTATTCGCGCGGCTGTCCGCGCAGGAGCAGGAGCGCGTCTTCAAGCCGTCGAACGCGCGCCGCATCGTGCTCGCGACCAATGTGGCCGAAACGTCGCTCACGGTGCCGGGCATCCGCTACGTGGTCGATACGGGCCTCGCGCGCGTGAAGCGCTATTCGTATCGCAACAAGGTCGAGCAGCTGCAGATCGAGTCGATTGCGCAGGCGGCGGCGAACCAGCGCGCGGGCCGTTGCGGGCGGGTCGCGGACGGCATCTGCATCCGGCTTTACGAGGAAGCGGATTTCATCGCACGGCCGCGCTTCTCTGATCCGGAAATCCTGCGCTCGTCGCTTGCCGCCGTGATTCTGCGCATGAAGTCGCTGCATCTCACGGCGATCGAGACGTTCCCGTTCATCGAGCCGCCGCCGGGCCGCGCGATCGCCGACGGCTATCAGCTGCTCAACGAACTCGGCGCCGTGGACGACGACAACGCGCTCACGCCGCTCGGCCGCGAACTCGCGCGCCTGCCGCTCGATCCGCGTGTGGGACGCATGATTCTCGGCGCACGCGACGAGCAGGCGCTGCGCGAAGTGCTCATCATCGCGAGCGCGCTGTCGGTGCAGGATCCGCGCGACCGACCGATCGAGGCGCAGGAGCAGGCGGACCAGGCGCATCGGCGTTTTGCGGACGAACGCTCCGAGTTTCTGCAGTGGCTCAAGATCTGGGCCTGGTTCGAAGAGGCCGTCGCGCACAAGAAGTCCAACCGGCAACTGCTCGATGCGTGCCGCGCGAATTTTCTGTCGCACTTGCGTCTGCGCGAATGGCGCGACGTGCATTCGCAATTGCTGACCGTGGTGCGCGAGCATGGCTGGCGCATCAACGAAGCCGACGCGACCTACGAGCAGATCCATCACGCGCTGCTCACGGGCCTGCTCGGCAATATCGGTCTGAAGGCCGACGACGACCCGCATTACCTCGGCGCGCGCGGCATCAAATTCCATCTGTGGCCGGGCTCGGCGCTCGTGAAGAAGGCGGGGCGCTGGGTGGTGGCCGCCGAACTCGTCGAAACGAGCCGCCTCTACGCGCGCTGCATCGCGAAGATCGAGCCCGAGTGGCTGGAGAAGGTCGGCGCGCACTTGTTAAAGAAGTCGCTCTCCGAACCGCATTGGGAAAAACGCGCAGCGCAGGTGAGCGCGTTCGAGCGTGGCGTGCTGTATGGCCTGCCGGTTTATCAGCGCAGGCGCGTGGCGTTCGGCAAGCAGGACCCGGCGCGCGCCCGCGAACTCTTCATTCGCGGCGCGCTCGTGCAGGGCGAGTTCGACACGAAGCTCGCGTTCTTCGCGCACAACCGCAAGCTGCTCGCCGATATCGAGCAACTGGAACACAAGTCGCGCCGCCAGGATGTGCTGGTCGATGATGAGCTGATCTACGGCTTCTACGATCAGGCGATTCCGGAAGGCATTTACTCGGGCGCGTCGTTCGAGCGCTGGTATCGCGACGAGGTGAGGAAGGGCGGCGAGCCCGAGGACAAGCTGCGTCTGTTGTACCTCTCTCGCGACGACCTGATGCGCCATGAGGCGGCGGGCGTGACGACCGAGCTGTTCCCGAAGCGCATGACGATGTCGGGCGTGGCGATGGCGCTCACGTATCACTTCGAGCCGGGCTCGCCGCGCGACGGCGTGACGCTCGCGGTGCCGCTCTACGCGCTCAACCAGGTCGATGCGCGCCGCTGCGAATGGCTCGTGCCGGGCATGCTCAAGGAGAAGGCGCAACTGCTGCTGAAGTCGCTGCCGCAGAAGCTGCGCCGCCACTGCGTGCCGCTGCCCGAGTACGCGGCCGGCTTCGCGGAGCGCGTGGGCGGCGAGCGGTTCGGCGCCGGCGGCCTGCTGGAAGCGCTGATCGCCGACGTGCGCGAGCAAAAGCAGATCGCCCTGAAGTCGGCCGACTTCAAGCTGGAGACGCTGCCCGCGCACCTCTTCATGAACTTCAAGGTGATCGACGAGCACGGTCGCCAGCTCGCGATGGGCCGCAACCTCGCGCAACTGCGCGCGGAACTCGGCGCGCAGGCGCAGCAGCAATTCCAGAAGCTCGCGAGCGCGACGGCGCTCGCGGCGCTGGAAACGCATGCGCAGGGCGGTGAAGCACCACAGAACGCTCCGGGCGAGCGCATCGCAAGCAACAACGCGCCGCAAAAGAGCAATGCACCACATACGCCCACGCTGGGCGACGCCGCACCTGCCACGGCGCTCTACGAAAACCTCACGACGTGGAATTTCGGCAAGCTGCCCGAGCTGCTGGAAATCCGCCGCGGCGGACAAACGCTGTTCGGCTATCCCGCGCTCGTCGATCGCGGCACGCATTGCGACGTCGAAGTGTTCGATTCGCCGGAGGAGGCCGCACGCATCCATCGCGCGGGGCTGCGCCGGCTCTTCGGGCTGCAGTTGCGCGAGCCGATCCGCTACCTGGAGAAGAACCTGCCGGGCCTGCGCGAGATGGCGATGCAGTTCATGGCGCGCGCCACGCAGGAGGAACTGCGCGACCAGCTGGTCGAACTCGCGCTCGATCGCGCCTGCCTGCAAGACCCGCTGCCCGACGACGACGCGAGCTTCCACGCACGCAAGGATGAAGGCCGCGGACGCCTTTCGCTGCTCGCGCAGGAAATCGCGCGGCTGGTCGGGCAGATCCTCGCGGAATACGCATCGTTGGCGAAGAAGCTCGTGCAGGCCAAGGCCTTTGGCGCGCCGGCCGCGGACATGCAGGCGCAGGTCGACGCGCTCATCAGCAAGCGCTTCATTCTGGAGACGCCCTATGCACAGCTCGTGCATTTCCCGCGCTACCTGAAGGGCGTCGCGCTGCGCATCGACAAGCTGCGCGCCGACCCCGCGCGCGACGCGCGCCAGGCCGCCGAATTCCAGCCACTCGCGCAGCAGTACCAGCGCGGGCTCTCGCAGCGCGGCGGCGTGTTCGATCCGCGTCTTTCGGAGTTCCGCTGGCTGCTCGAAGAACTGCGCATCTCGCTCTTTGCGCAGGAATTGCGCACGCCGATGCCGGTCTCGGTCAAGCGCCTCCACAAGGTATGGGAATCGATGCAGCGATAAAGCGCATTGCGGGCCATAACAGTTCTTCAAAATTGTTCGAAAAAGGGGCGCTCAATTGCGCCTCTTGCATATTTCAAGGGCTTTACGTCAACCTTGCTTGCGGGTAGACGTTCTACAATCACGAATCTGCCCGGGAACGATTCTTCATGCCGAACAACAACACCTTTAGCCGCGTCGCCGCCAAGGCCGCAACGTTTGCGCTCGCTTGCGCAGCGACGGTTGCCACTTTCGCCTCCACGGCCGCTTACGCGAACAACATCATCGTCCTGAATTCGGGCGAAGCCACGTTGAGCCTCATCGACGACAAGACGCACGAAGTCGTCGGCACCGTGCCCACGGGCAAGGAACCGCACCACCTCTTTCCCACGCCGGACAACACCTCGCTGATCGTCGCGAACTCGGTGTCGAACAACCTCCTGTTCGTCGATCCGAAGACCGGCAAGGCGCAGCGCTGGGTCGAAAACGTCGAAGACCCGTATCAGCTCGGCTTCTCGCCCGACCGCAAGTGGTTCGTGACCACGGGCCTGCGCCTCGACCGCCTCGACATCTACAACTACGCGGGCGGCAGCAACATCACGCTCGCCAAACGCCTGCCGCTCTCGGCCATGCCGAGCCACCTGGCGTTCACGAACGACAGCCGCACCGTGTTCGTTTCGCTGCAGGTTTCCGGCGAAATCGCCGCGGTCGATCTGCCGACGCAGAAGGTGCTCTGGAAGATGAAGGTCGGCGCCGCGCCCGCTGGCCTGTGGCTCACGCCCGGCGACAAGTACCTGCTCGTCGGCATGACGGGCGCCGACTACGTGGCGGTGGTGGACTGGCGCAACCAGAAGATCGTGAAGACGATCCAGGTGGGCAAGGCCGCGCACAACTTCCGCTCGCTCGTGGACGGCCACCACGTGCTGGTGTCGAGCCGCGTGGCAAACGTCATCAGCATCATCGACGAGGACACGCTCGAAAAGACCGGCGAGATCAGCGGCCTGATGCCCGGCCCTGACGACATGGAGCTGACCGCCGACAAGCGCTATCTGTGGGTGACGTTCCGTTTCGCGAAGCACATCGGCCTCATCGACATGCAAACCAGGAAGCTCATCAAAACCATCGCCGTGGGCCGCTCGCCGCATGGCATCTACTTCTACGATCGCGCGCCCGTCACGGCGCCGAACGGAGCTTAAGGCAACGGGGGCGCGCGCATGGATACGGTGGCGTCGTTGCTGGCCTTCGTCGCGCACGCGGGGCAGTCCGTGATCGCGTCGGCAGACGACCTCGTCTCCTGGCTGCAAACGCTCCTCTACATCGACGTCATTCAGCCGCTGCTCTTCCGCGTCGGCATGATGGACGTGGACGAAGACACCTACGACGCACTGTACTGGGTGATCGTGGGTCTGCTCGAAGTGGGCCTGATGTACGCGCTGCTGCGCCCGCTCGAAGCGCTCGTGCCCGCAGAGAAGTGGCGCGACCGCAAGGGCGTGGGCGTCGACGCGCTCTACACGTGGGTCACGCGCCTCGGCATCCTGAACCTGCTGTTTTTCTTCACGATGCAGCCGTTCTTCGATCGTGCGCAGAGCGCGCTGCGGCTCATGGGCGTGAAGACGGTGGACCTCGACAATCTCTGGCCGGGCGTGAGCACGCAGCCGCTCGTGGCGTTCGCGATCTATCTCGTGGTGCTCGACTTCTTCAGCTACTGGTACCACCGGCTTTCGCATCGCTACGGCGTCTGGTGGGAGCTGCACGCCGTGCACCACAGCCAGCGCAAGATGTCGCTCTGGTGCGACGACCGCAACCACCTGCTCGACGTGATCGGGCAGTCGTGCATGTTCGCCGCCGTGGCACTCGTCATCGGCGTGCCGCCCGCGCAATTCGTGGTGCTCGTCGCGCTCACGAACTTCGTGCAGAGCGCGCAGCACGCCAACATTCGCGTGCATTTCGGCTGGCTCGGCGAGCGTCTGCTGGTGAGCCCGCGCTTTCACCGCCGCCATCACGCCGTCGGCTATGGCCACGAAGGCACCCACTATGGCTGCAACTTCGGCGTGCTGTTCCCCTGGTGGGACATGCTGTTCGGCAGCGCGTCGTTCAATCGCGAGATCGAGCCCACGGGCATTCGCGATCAGCTCGAAGGCGTGAGCTATGGCGAGGGTTTCTGGGCGCAGCAGGGTTATGCGTTCACCCGCATCGCGCGGCGCCTGCGTTCGCGTTCGCACGCCGCCGCCGCCACGCCGGCCGAGGCGCGCGACGACGCCACCGTGACCTGAGCGCCGCCACGGCGTCCTTGCACTTGCTCGCACCCGTCTTACCCGCCATGCGCGCGGTGGTTTATGCTGTCGGCTTGGTCGCACCGATTTCGCCGACACTGTGTTCTCCACCCGTCCTTTTCGCCGTATTCCGCTCGCATGAATGACCTGTTGCGCTCGTTCGGACGCGCGCTCGCGAGCGTGTTCCATCCCGCCATGCTGCTGCTCACCTTCGTGCCATTTCTCGTGGCGGCGGCGGTGTGGGGCGCCGTGCTCTACGTGTTCTGGCAGCCGCTGCTCGACCTGATGCGCGGCGCGCTCGCGAACTGGTCCTCGACGGCCTACCTCTATCATCTGTTCGACGCGCTCGGTTTCGGCTGGCTGCGCGCGACGATCGCGCCGTTTCTCGTCATCATCCTGACGATTCCGCTCATTGTGATCACGGTGCTGCTGCTGATCGTCGCGATTTCGATGCCGCGCGTGATCCGCCATCTGTCGAAGCGCCAGTACGGGACGCTCGAGATGCGGCACGGCGGCAGTTGGTACGGCAGCCTGTTCTATTCGCTCGTCACGACGCTCGTCTGCCTGATCGTGATGATCGTGACGCTGCCGCTGTGGCTCATTCCGCCGTTCTTCGCGCTGATTCCGCCGCTGTTGTGGGGCTGGCTGACGTATCGGGTGATGACCTACGATGCGCTCGCGCTGCACGCAACCGTCGAAGAGCGCCGCACGCTGGTGCGCAGCCATCGGCTGCCGCTGCTCGTGATCGGCGTGGTGAGCGGACTGCTCGGCTCGCTGCCCACGGCCATCTGGGCCGTGTCCGCGTGGCTGCTGCTGTTCTTCCCGGTACTGGCGGCGGTGACCATCTGGATCTATGCGTTCATTCTGGTGTTCACGGCGCTCTGGTTCGGGCACTACTGCCTGCGGGCGCTGCAGCGCATGCGTGCCCACGATGTGCAGCAGGCGTCCGGCGACGTGACGATCGTGCACTAACGCTCAATCATCAAGACAAACCAACGAGGCGGCCCATGGCATTTGGCGTCATCATCATCGGCGACGAGATTCTCTCGGGGCGCCGCTCCGACAAGCATCTGCCCAAGGTCATCGAACTGCTCGGCGCGCGCGGCCTCTCGCTCGAGTGGGCCCAGTACGTGGGCGACGATCCGGAGCGCATCACCGAGACGCTGCGGCGCTCGTTCGCTTCGGGCGACATCGTGTTCTCGACGGGCGGCATCGGCGCGACGCCGGACGACCACACGCGCCAGTGCGCGGCAGCGGCGCTGGGCGTGCCGCTCGCGTTGCACCCTGACGCCGAGGCGGCGATCCGCGAGCGCATCCGCGACATGCACACGGGCGCCGATCCCGTGAATTACCAGTCGCCAGAGAATCTGCACCGCTTCCAGATGGGCACGTTCCCGCAGGGCTGCGAGATCATCCCGAACGGCTACAACAAGATTCCGGGTTTTTCGATTCGCGATCATTACTTCGTGCCCGGTTTTCCCGTGATGGCCTGGCCGATGATCGAATGGGTGCTCGACACGAAGTACGCGCACCTGCATCACCAGACGCCGCACGCCGAGAAGTCGCTGCTCGTGTTCGAGTTGCCGGAGTCGACGCTCACGCCGCTTATGGAGCGCATCGAGCGCGATTTTCCGGGCGTGCGGGTGTTTAGCCTGCCGAGCGTGGGCGATGCGGAGCGCGGCGGCATTTATGCGCGCCGGCACATCGATCTGGGCGTGAAGGGCGAGCCCGAGGCCGTGGCGGCCGCCTTCGTGAAGCTGCGTGAAGGCGTGCACGAGCTGGGCGGCGATGTGGTCGAGCCGGCGGCGCCGGGCGAGGGGACGCCCGATCGCGAACGCCGCAGCGCGCCGCGCGCCGGTTTTTGAATCAGCGTGTGAAGATGGGCCGCGTGCGGCGGGAGGGCAGGCGGCGCATCATCGGCATGTCACACGGGGCGCTCAGAGTGGCCCGTTGGGTTGGAGCGGGGCGGTTTCAGGGTGTCAGGCGCCGATCCACGGCAGGCCGCGGAAGCACCAGCCCGTAACGGTCTTGCGGTGCCCCTGGCCGTCCTTGTCGCCTTCGAAGCCTTCGAGCAGGTCATAGGCCTTCGTGAAGCCGGCCCTGGCGGCCTCGATGGCGGCGAGCTTGGAGCGCGCGGCGCTGCGGCACAGGAACAGCACTGGCGCGTCGGCTTCCACGGCGCTCTTGAGCTGGGTGAGGAACTCGGCGTTGGGCACGCCGCCCGGATAGCGGGTCCATTCGACATGCGAATACTGGCCGTCGCCCACGACGGGACGGCCGACCCAGTCGAGTTCGGCGCGTGTGCGCACGTCGACGAGGCGCGCACGCGGGTCGAGCTGCAGAAGCTCGAATGCCTCTGCGGGCGACACCGCGCCCGCGTAGGGCAGCTGGTTCTCGACGCGGCGTTTCTCGGCCTGGGCGTACAACTGTTCGAGCGTACTCATGACAACGGATCTCCTGTTTCGCGTTGGACCAAAAAACCATTCTAGCGCGTAGGGACGGAGCGGGCTGGACGGTCCGGACAAGGTGAAACCGGACGTGCGCGATGGATGGGGCGGCACAAAGGGCGGGTTGCATTGAAATGGTGCATGCGAGGTGTTTTGCACCATAATGAAGAGAGATTCGCGCGCCAAATTCGGGATTGCACGAATTTGGTGCCGATGAGCCGCCACGGTGGCGGCTTCATAAAAGCGCGGCGCACGGTTTTTGACTCCAAGTGCGTGTCGCGAAAGGGATTTGCGCCACGTTGGCGCATGCATGGCACGGAAGCTGCTTTATACGTCCCGATCGATTCGCAGCCGGCCAGCCAGGGCAGCAGGGCAGGCCGGCGGGGATCAAACAAGATTGGGACGGCGGCAGCGTTCGCCGAAATCGTTAATCAGGAGAATAGGTTATGAGTAAATCCGTGGCCGACGTCATGCAACTCGTCAAGGACGAAGACGTCAAGTTTGTCGACTTCCGCTTCACGGACACGCGCGGCAAGGAGCAGCACGTTTCGGTTCCGCTGTCGGCATTCGACGAAGACAAGTTCGAGTCGGGTCATGCGTTTGACGGTTCGTCGATCGCCGGCTGGAAGGGCATCGAAGCCTCGGACATGTTGCTCGTGCCGGACCCGAACACGGCCTTCATCGACCCGTTCTACGAAGAATCGACGCTCGTGCTGACCTGCGACGTGGTCGAGCCGGCCGACGGCAAGGGCTACGAGCGCGACCCGCGTTCGCTCGCCAAGCGCGCTGAAGCCTACCTGAAGAGCACGGGCCTCGGCGACACCGCCTTCTTCGGTCCGGAGCCGGAATTCTTCATTTTCGATTCGGTCCAGTGGAACACGGATCAATCGGGCTGCTTCGTGAAGATCGGCTCGGATGAAGCACCGTGGTCGTCGGGCCGCGAAATCGAAGGCGGCAACACGGGTCACCGTCCGGGCACGAAGGGCGGCTACTTCCCGGTCGCACCGGTCGACACGTTCCAGGACATCCGCTCGGAAATGTGTCTGCTGCTCGAGCAGATCGGCATTCCGGTCGAAGTGCACCACCACGAAGTGGCGGGCCAGGGCCAGAACGAAATCGGCACGAAGTTCTCGACGCTGGTTCAGCGCGCGGACTGGACGCAGCAACTGAAGTACATCGTCCACAACGTCGCGCACACGTACGGCAAGACGGCGACGTTCATGCCGAAGCCGGTCGTCGGCGACAACGGTTCGGGCATGCACGTTCACCAGTCGATCTGGAAGGACGGCCAGAACCTGTTCGCGGGCAACGGCTACGCTGGTCTGTCGGAATTCGCGCTGTTCTACATCGGCGGCATCATCAAGCACGCTCGCGCGCTGAACGCCATCACGAACCCGGGTACGAACTCGTACAAGCGTCTCGTGCCGCACTTCGAAGCGCCGGTCAAGCTCGCTTAC
Organism: Paraburkholderia nodosa; assembly: GCF_001718195.1. Classification (GTDB taxonomy): domain Bacteria; phylum Pseudomonadota; class Gammaproteobacteria; order Burkholderiales; family Burkholderiaceae; genus Paraburkholderia; species Paraburkholderia nodosa_A. The sequence continues at coordinate 26,147 of NZ_MCNV01000026.1, read as the reverse complement.
TCGGCACGCAATCGTTCGGCATCGATCCGTATTCCGCACGTGTCGAACCCGAAGGGCCGCCGTATCGAAACGCGCTTCCCGGATCCGCTCGCCAACCCGTACCTGTGCTTCTCGGCACTGATGATGGCAGGTCTGGACGGCGTGCAGAACAAGATCCATCCGGGCGAAGCCGCCGACAAGAACCTGTACGACCTGCCGCCGGAAGAGGATGCAAAGATCCCGACCGTCTGCGCCGGCCTCGACCAGGCTCTCGAAGCGCTCGACAAGGATCGCGAGTTCCTGACGCGCGGTGGTGTGTTCACCGACGGCATGATCGACGCGTACCTCGCGCTGAAGGAAAGCGAACTGCAACGCGTGCGTATGACCACGCACCCGGTCGAGTTCGAACTGTACTACTCGCTGTAATTGGCGATGGCGCTTCGCTGCATGCTACACAGCGAAGCGCCGGTTCAGTTTCTTCGACTCGCAGGATGCGTGCGCGTTGGGTCTCCAAGGGACGGCGGTGCCGTCCCTTTTTCGTTGGGACGCCTGTCGCTCGTCGACGAGACGTATCGACCCGCTAGTTGACCAGCGTATTGACCAGAACTAACGACCAGGACCGTTGCTGGCGCGCCGCATGGCGTCCGGCCTGAAACATGGTGCTCAAGAATCTGATCAGGGCAAGAAAGGGCCACGCCGAACCGCTCTCCGACGACGCGCCGCTCGTCGAGTCGGGCCTGTTGCCCGGCTTCGAGGCGCTGCCCACGGTCGTGCTCGTGCTCGACAAGCGCACATTGCGCGTTGCCTTCGCGAATCCGTCGGCGGAGGCGATGCTCGATCTCTCGCGCCGTCAGCTCGCGCAGATGGGGTGGTCCGATCTCTTCTCGAATGCGGACGAGCTGCTTTCGACGATCGCGTCGATCGCCGAGCATCGCTTTCACGCGACGCGGCTCGACGCTTCGCTGGAACGCCCAGGACGCGAGCCGCTGAACGTGCATGTGGTCGTGGGCTTTCTCGAAAGCACGCCCGATTACGTGCTGCTCGAACTCTTCGAGAACGAGCGGCATCTGCGCAGCGACCGCGAGGAGCGTATTCACGACCTCACGGCCGTGAACAAGCATCTGATCCGCAACCTCGCGCACGAGATCAAGAATCCGCTCGGCGGTATTCGCGGCGCGGCGCAGTTGCTCGAATTCGAACTCGGTGCGCTGGAGCGCGACGAGTTGCGCGAGTACACGCAGGTGATCATCAAGGAGTCGGACCGCCTGCAGACGCTCGTCGACCGGTTGCTGGAGCCGCACCGGCATCCGCATATCGTCGGCGACGTGAACATTCACGAAGTATGCGAGCGCGTGCGCGCCGTGATCCTCGCGGAGTTCCCGCGCGGCCTCACCATCGAGCGCGACTACGACGTGAGCGTGCCCGACCTACGCGGCGACAAGGAGCAGTTGATCCAGGCACTGCTGAACATCGTGCGCAACGCGGCGCAGGCGCTGCGCGAACGCATTTCGCAGGGCGACGCGCGCATTGAATTGCGCACGCGCATTGCGCGCAAGGTCACGATTTCCAAACGCTTGTGCAAGCTGGCACTGGACTTGCATATCACTGACAACGGGCCCGGCATTCCCGAGGAGATTCGCGACCGCATCTTCTATCCGCTCGTCTCCGGACGCGAGGATGGCAGCGGTCTCGGCCTCACGCTCGCGCAGACGTTCGTCCAGCAGCACGACGGATTGATCGAAGTGGATAGCCGGCCGGGACACACCGAGTTTCAGATACTGCTGCCGCTTGAAAGTTGAATCGATAGCTAGACCTGAATTGAGATTTACCGATACCGCACGCCACCAGGACTTCTGACCGAACTTATGAAGCCGATCTGGATAGTAGACGACGACCAATCGATACGCTGGGTGCTCGAAAAGGCCCTTGCCCGCGAGAACTTCGCTACCCGCAGCTTTTCGAACGTGCGCGAAGCCGCGAGCGCGCTCGATCACGACAGCCCGCAGGTGCTCGTCTCCGACATCCGCATGCCGGGCGGCTCGGGCCTCGAGCTGCTGCAAACCGTGCGTGAGCGCGTGCCGGGCTTGCCCGTCATCATCATGACGGCGTTCTCCGACCTCGACAGCGCCGTTGCCGCGTTTCAGGGCGGCGCGTTCGAGTATCTCGCCAAGCCGTTCGACGTCGACAAGGCCGTCGAGCTGATTCGCCGCGCCGTGGACGAAAGCATGCGGGGCGAGCAGCAGTGGGACGAGCGTCCCGCCGAAGCGCCCGAGATGCTTGGCCAGGCGCCGGCCATGCAGGACATGTTTCGCGCCATCGGGCGGCTTTCGCATTCGGCGGCCACCGTGCTCATCACCGGCGAGTCTGGCACCGGAAAGGAGCTTGTCGCGCGCGCCTTGCACCGACATAGCCCACGCGCGAACGGTCCGTTCATCGCGCTGAACACTGCGGCGATCCCGAAGGATCTTCTGGAATCCGAACTGTTCGGCCACGAGCGCGGTGCGTTCACCGGCGCGCAGGCCATGCGCCAGGGCCGCTTCGAGCAGGCCGAGAACGGCACGCTGTTCCTCGACGAAATCGGCGACATGCCGTTCGACCTGCAAACGCGCCTCTTGCGTGTGCTCTCCGATGGGCAGTTCTACCGCGTGGGCGGGCACAACCCGCTGCGTGCGAACGTGCGCGTGATCGCCGCGACGCACCAGAACCTCGAAACGCGTGTGCGCCAGGGGCTGTTCCGTGAGGACTTGTATCACCGGCTCAACGTGATTCGGCTGCGTTTGCCTGCGCTGCGCGAACGCAGCGAGGACATTCCGCTGCTCACGCGCCACTTTCTCCAGAAGAGCGCGCGCGAGCTGGGCGTGGAGCCCAAGCGCGTGTCGGACGAGGCGCTCGCGTGGATGTCGTCGCTACCGTTTCCCGGCAATGTGCGTCAGCTCGAGAATCTCGCGAACTGGCTCACCGTGATGGCGCCCGCGCAGACCATCGAGATCAAGGATCTGCCGCCTGACCTCGTGCCTGCGCACGGCTCCGCGGGAGCGGTGGTGCATCTCGCCGATGCTTCGGCCGCCTCCGAAGTGGGCGCGGCGGCCAATGGCGCGGGCGGCGTTTCGCCGGTTGCGGGCGCCGTGGCCGGCGCGGGCTTGCCCGGCGTGATCGGCGGCGTGGTGTTCGGCACGCCCGCGTTCGGTGCGTCCAACGGCGCCGTTGCCGCTGTCTCGCCGCTGAGCGTGTGGGAGAGCGGTCTGCGCACGGAAGTCGCGCGTCTGTTGCGCGAAAACAGCGCCGACGTCATGGACGAACTCTCGCGCCGCTTCGAAGCCGCCGTGATCCGCGAGGCGCTCGACTTCACGCGCGGGCGCAAGGTCGAGGCGGCCGAGCGTCTTGGCATCGGCCGCAACACCATCACGCGCAAGATCCAGGAACTCAATCTGGAATGAGCGCGTACTAGCTTGTGGCACCGGTCCGGTCTCGCGTCACGCGAGCCGGCCCGGCGCGCAGTGCATCGGCGCGCACACAGGGCATAATCGACGCTGTTTTCCTGTCGACGACCGATCATGCCCGTGACTTCTCCCTGGCCCACCGAGGCCGATCCGTTCCTTTCGCTCGAATCGCTCGACGACCCTGCCGTCATGGCCTGGGTCGAATCGCAGAACGCGCGCACGCGCGCCGCGTGGCAAGGTGGTGCGCGCTTCGTGGCGCTCGAGAAGCGCCTCGCGCAGGCCTACCTGCCGCGCGAGCGGCCCGTGATCCCGAGCCGCTGGCAGGAATGGGCCTACGATCTCTGGGAGGACGAAGACAATCCCAAGGGCCTGTGGCGCCGCGCGCTTTGGGCCGACTGGCGCGCCCACGAGCCGCAGTGGCAAACGCTCATCGACTTCGACGCGCTCGGCGCGAAAGAAGGCATGCCATGGGTGTGCGCCGGCATCGACATCCTCTACCCTGACGGCGACCGCGCGCTGATCCAACTTTCCGATGGCGGCTCCGATGCGGTCATCGTGCGCGAGTTCGACATCGTGAAGTGCGAGTTCCTCGACGATGGTTTCGCCATCGCGAAGGAAGGCAAGCACATCATTTCGTGGATCGATCGCGATACCGTGTACCTGGGATGGGACGCGGGCGGCAAGAGCGGCAAGAAGATGCTCACGCGCTCGGGCTATCCGCGCGAGGTGCGCCGCTGGACGCGCGGCACCGCGCTCGCCGACGCACCCGTGGTGTTCAGCGGCGAGTTCGACGACATCAGCGTGGAGGGCGACTACGATCCGGTCGAGAAGCGCCACGACGTGGTGCGCAGTGTCGACTTCTTCGATTCATACACCTATCGTCTCGATGAGCGCGGCGTCTGGCAGGTGTACGACGTGCCTACGCATGTCTCGGTCGGCGCGTGGCACGGCTGGCTGCTGCTCGAGCCGCGCCTCGACTGGAGCGTTGCGGGCGTGACGTACAAGGGCGGTGCGTTGCTCCTGATCCGCGAAGACGCTTTCCTCGCGGGCGATCGCGCGTTCACGACGCTCTTCACGCCCACGCCGGTTACGTCGGCGTGCGACTGGACCAATACGCTCAACGTCTTGATCGTCTCCTGGCTCGATGATGTGGAAAGCCGCACGATGCTATGGCAGCCGCAGCAGGACGATGGCGCATGGCGCTGGGAGTCGCGCGTGTTTCCTGCGCGTGCGAGTTCGCAGGTGGATGTCTCGCCCATCGAAGACACGCTCAACGACGAGGTATTCGTCGATGTCGACGACTACTTGCTGCCGCCCGAATACTGGCTCGCCGATCTCGCGCAAACCGATCTCCAGCAGTGGGAATTGCTCGACCGCTGGCCCACACAGTTCGATTCCGGCCCGCTCGCGGTGATCCGCTCGCACGCGCGCTCGGCGGACGGCACGAGCGTCCCGTTTACCGTGATCGGCCCGAAGGCCGTACTCGAAGGCGAGTCGCGCAAGGCGTCGCCGTGCCTGCTCACGGGCTACGGCGGCTTCGCCATCGCGCTCACGCCGCAATACCTCGTCGGCTCGGGCATTGGCTGGCTGGAGCAGGGTGGCGTGGTGGCGATCGCGCACATCCGCGGCGGCGGCGAGTACGGCACCGCCTGGCACGTCGAGGCGCAGCGCGAGCATCGCCAGCGCTCGTTCGACGACTTCATCGCGGTGGCTGAGCAGTTGATCGCCGATGGCTACACGAGCGCCGCGCAACTGGGCATCAAGGGCGGCAGCAATGGCGGGCTCCTCGTGGGCGCGTGCATGGTGCAGCGCCCCGAGCTGTTCGGCGCCGTGGTGTGCGAGGTGCCGCTGCTCGACATGCTGCGCTACCCGCTGCTGCATGCGGGTGCGTCATGGATCGACGAATATGGCGATCCTGAGGATGCCGAAGAGTCGCGTGCGTTGGCCGCCTATTCGCCTTACCACCATGTGAAGCCCGGTGTCGTGTATCCGCCGTCGCTGTTCACGACTTCGACGAGCGACGACCGCGTGCACCCCTCACACGCGCGCAAGATGGTCGCACGCATGGAGCAGCAGGGGCATGCGAACGTCTGGTATCTGGAGAACACCGAAGGCGGTCACGGCCCCGGCAGCGATTCGCTCGAGCGCGCGGAGTATGACGCCCTCGTTTATCGCTTTCTGTGGACCACGCTCGCGGGGAACTGGTAAGGCGCGCGTTCAGCCCGCCATATCGAGCGTGGCGATCACCGGTGTGTGATCGGACGGTTGTTCCCACTTGCGTGGCACCTTGTCCACTTCGCACGCGGTGAGGTGCCCGGCAAGCGCGGGCGAGAGCAGGATATGGTCGATGCGCAAGCCCGCATTGCGGCGAAACGCGAACATGCGATAGTCCCACCACGTGAAGAGCTTTTCGGGCTGCTCGAACTGGCGGAACGCATCGACGAAACCCAGTTCGATCAGGCGGCGAAACTGCGCGCGCTCTTCGGGCGAGACGAGGTTCTGGCCTTCCCAGGCCTTTGGATCGTGCACGTCGCGGTCTTCGGGCGCGATGTTGTAGTCGCCGAGCAGCGCGAGCTTCGGATAGCGCTGCATCTCCTGCGCGAGCCAGTCGTGCATGGCGTCGAGCCATTGCAGCTTGTACGCGAACTTTTCGGTGCCGGGCGCCTGGCCGTTGGGGAAATACGCGCTCACCACGCGCACGTCGCCGATGGTCGTGGCGATCACGCGCTGCTGTGGATCTTCGAAGCCCGGAATGTTGCGCACGACCGTGGCCTCGTCGACGAACAGGCCTTCGCGCACGAGGATGCCCACGCCGTTATAGGTCTTCTGGCCCGCGAACCAGCTGCGATAGCCGTGCGCCTCGAGTTCGGCACGCGGGAACTTGTCGTCGGTGAGCTTGAGTTCCTGGAGGCAGAGCACGTCGGTCTTGCTCTCGTTGAGCCAGTCGATGACGTGCTGCAGACGGACCTTGAGGGAGTTGACGTTCCACGTTGCGATTTTCATGTGAGGCTCGGTAGGGTGACGGTGTGCATTCGGTGCACTTGGCCGCCATTATCGCCTGCTTCGCCAGGCGGGCAACAGTTGCCTCACCATTGCTCGAGCCACGGCCGCAGATCGAGTTCGTGTGTCCACGCATCGCGCGGCTGCTGGTGCAGTGTCCAGTAGGCGTCGGCGATGTGCTCGGGGTTCAGGATGCCGTCGCGTTCCTTGAGCTTGTAGCGCTCGGGAAAATTCTCGCGGATGAACTCGGTATCGATCGCGCCATCGACAATGATCTGGCCGACGTGAATGCCCTGCGGTCCGAGTTCGCGCGCCATCGACTGGGCGAGGGCGCGCAGCGCGTGTTTCGCGCTTGCGAACGCCGCAAAACCCTCGCGCCCGCGCAGGCTCGCGGTGGCGCCCGTGAAGAAGATCGAACCGCGCTCGCGCGGCAGCATCACTTTTGCGGCTTCGCGACCCATCAGAAACCCGGCGAAGCAGGCCATTTCCCAGACCTTGTGATAGACGCGCGCCGTGGTTTCGGTAATGCCGAAGCGCACGTTCGCGCCGATATTGAAGATCGCCACCTCGATCGGCGCGATGCGCGTTTCGATGTCCGCGAACAGCGCGATCATGTCCTCTTCCTTGCGCGCGTCCGAGCCGAAGGCGTGCGCTTCGCCGCCCTCGGCTTCGATCTGCGCGACGAGCGGCGCGAGCTTGTCGGCATTGCGGCGCGTCACGCACGCAATGTAGCCCTCGCGTGCGAAGCGGCGCGCGATGGCGCCTCCGGTGGCGTCGCCTGCGCCGATTACCAATACGGCTTTCTTTTGCGTCATGGTGCTTGTCTCACTGTCGATTGCAGCGGCCCGGTTTCAGGTATCTTAGGACGTCGGCGCGCTCGGGCAAAGGTGCGCGAATTCACATAGGGGAGACACGATGGCTGACATCAAGGTGCAGTTTCTATTCGACTTCGGCAGTCCTAACGCTTACCTGTGCCACAAGGTGATCGGCGGCATCGAAGCGCGCCGGCAGGTGCGTTTCGAGTACGTGCCGATCCTGCTTGGCGGCCTCTTCAAGCTGAGCGGCAATCGCTCGCCGGCCGAGGCGTTCGCGGACATCGAAAACAAGCGCAAATTCATGATGCTCGAGATGCGGCGCTTCATTGAGCGGCATGGGCTGAGCGCTTATCGGCCCAATCCGCACTTCCCGGTGAATACATTGCAGATCATGCGCGGCGCGATTGCGGCGCAGCGCTTCGGCACGTTCGAGCGCTACGTGGACCGCATGTTCGCGCACATGTGGGAAGAGGGCCTCAAGATGGACGACCCCGCCGTGATCCGCGCGGCGCTGGAGGCGGACGGCCTCGATGCCACGGCATTCGAAACGGCGATTCAGGACGCCGATGTGAAAGCCGCGCTGCTTGCGAACACGCAGTCGGCGTTCGAGCGCGGCGCATTTGGTTCGCCGACGTTCTTCGTCGGCGAGGAAATGTACTTCGGCAAGGATCAATTGCGCGACGTCGAAGAGGAGATCGCGCGCGTGAAGTCGCACGCGTAAAAGGCGTTGCATCACGAGGCGAGGCGGATGCGGCATGATCGCTCCCGCCTCGCGCTGCGCATCAGAGCGCGGCTTGTTCTACGGATCGCTGCTCGGCTAGCGGCGCGCTCACCACGCCGAGACGCACGCGCGCCGACTCGTATTCGCGCTTCAAACGCGCGATGAGTTCAGCCGCAGGCAGGACGCTCTTCACCGCGCCAATGCCCTGGCCCGAGCCCCAGATGTCCTTCCACGGCTTCACGCGCGTCGAGCCGAAATTCATCGCCGACGGATCCGACTGCGGCAGCGCCTCCGGATCGAGACCGCTCGCCACGATGCTCTGGCGCAGATAGTTGCCGTGCACGCCCGTGAAGAGATTCGAGTACACGATATCGCCCGCGCCGCCCTCGACGATCATTTGCTTGTACGCGTCGACGGCATTCGCTTCATGCGTGGCGATGAACGCCGAACCGATATAGGCGAGATCGGCGCCCGCCGCCTGCGCCGCGAGAATCGCGTTGCCGTTGCCGATCGCGCCCGACAGCAGCAGAGGGCCGTCGAACCATTCGCGAATCTCGTGGATGAGGGCGAAGGGCGAGAGCGTGCCCGCATGGCCGCCCGCACCGGCGGCCACGGCGATCAGGCCGTCCGCGCCTTTCTCGATGGCCTTCTTCGCGAACGTGTTGTTGATGACGTCGTGCAGCACGATGCCGCCCCATGCGTGGATCGCGTGGTTGACCTCTTCGCGCGCGCCGAGCGACGTGATGACGATCGGCACCTTGTATTGGGCGCACACGCCAAGGTCGTGCTCGAGGCGGTCGTTCGACTTGTGCACGATCTGGTTGACCGCGAAAGGCGCCGCCGGGGCGTCAGGATGCTTCGCGTTGTACTCGGCGAGCTCGTTGGTGATGCGGTCGAGCCATTCGCCCAGCACGTGCTCCGGCCGTGCGTTGAGCGCGGGGAACGAGCCGACGACGCCCGCCTTGCACTGGGCGATCACGAGATCGGGATTCGAAATGATGAAGAGGGGCGAGCCGACGACCGGAATCGACAGGCCGCGGCGCAGCACGGCGGGCAGGGACATCCATATCTCCTAGACTGGCGGGGACGCCGGGTGCGGCTGCCCTCGCGTGATTCGATGCGCCGGCGTGCGCGCCGGCTGGCAGGTTCAAACATAGCAAAGCCGTCGAAACTATGCAACCAGTTGCATAGCGGGAAAATTCGATCCGCAACAGATCCGGTATCGGGCGAGGCGTGGTTTAGAATCGCCGCATGTCGACGCCGCATGCCATCCTCATCGCCTTGCTGGAAAAGCCTTCGTCAGGCTACGACCTCGCGCGCCGCTTCGATCGCGCAATCGGCTACTTCTGGCACGCCACCCATCAGCAGATCTATCGCGAGTTGGGCCGCATGGTCGACGCGGGATGGGTGTCGGTCATCGAGGACGAGACGGCCGCCGCGTCGCGCAAGAAGGTGTATTGCGTATTGCCGGTCGGGCGGGATGAAGTGGCGCGCTGGGTGCGCGAGACCGCGCTCGACCTCGACTCGCGCAACGTGTTTCTGCTCAAGCTGCGCGCCGATGCCGTGATCGGGCCGCTTGGCCTCGCCGAGGAACTCACGCGGCTCATCGAAGAAAATCGTGCACGGCTCGCGACGTATCGGGAGATCGAGCAGCGCGATTTCGACGCGGCGTCGCTCACGCGCGGGCAGCAGTTGCAGTACGCGATCCTCAAGGCGGGCATTCATACGCAGGAGATGTGGCTCGCCTGGGCGGAAGAGGTGCGCACGCTGGTGGAACCTGTGCAGGCACAGTGATGTGCCAGGTTGTCCGAAGTAATTCCCGCTGTGTGATCGCCGGCTCGATGATGCCCGAACGCGTGATGTTTCAGTGATGTGAAAAAGACGCTTGACGGAGCGGTCTCTGCACCCTATAATTCTTTTCTCTGACGGACGCGGGGTGGAGCAGTCTGGCAGCTCGTCGGGCTCATAACCCGAAGGTCGTAGGTTCAAATCCTACCCCCGCAACCAAACGTCTGAAGCAGCAAGGCCTCGTGCCAATCAACGAACCCGCTCCAAGCGGGTTTTTTGTTTTCTGCATCTCGAAGCAGCCACGAGCGTCATAGCGCTAAGCACCTGCCTCGCTTCCAATCGCCCAATCCACCGCAGCCTGCGCGTGCAACGCGGTCGTGTCGAACACCGGCAGGGCAGAATCGTTCTGCCCGATGAGCAGCGTGATTTCCGTGCAGCCGAGAATGACCGCCTGCGCGCCGCGTGCCGCGAGGTCATCGATCACGCGCTGATACACGCGCCGCGACTGCGCATCGACGTTGCCGTGACACAGCTCGTCGTAGATGATCCGATGCACGTCCGCGCGATCGTGTTCGTTCGGCACGATCGCTTCGATGCCGTGCGTCTCGCGCAATCGTCCCACGTAGAAGTCCTGTTCCATCGTGTAGCGCGTGCCGAGCAGGCCCGCGCGCGTGAAGCCGGCGGCGCGCAACGCCTGGCCGGTCGGGTCCGCGATATGCAGGAAGGGGATCGAAATCGTCGCCTCGATTGCCGCGCGCACGCGGTGCATCGTGTTCGTCGCGAGCAGCACGATATCGGCGCCGCCGCGTTCGAGCTGCTGCGCGGCCTCGGCCATCTGCACGCCTAGCGCGTCCCAGTTGCCCGCGCGCTGGAGCGCTTCGACCTGCGCGAAGTCTACGGTCACCATCAGGCTGCGCGCGTTGTGATGGCCGCCCAGACGCGCCTTAGCGTGGCGGTTCAGCAGCCGGTAATACTCGGCCGACGATTCCCAGCTCATCCCCCCAATCACGCCGATCGTCTTCATTGATTCGTTCCTCACGCTCGTGGCCTGTTCAGTCCGCACGAGTATAGGCCCGCGCAGCCAGCAGTCCAGAGACGGTCCGGCCGATCCGAAGCGGTACGGGAGCCGACAAAGGGCGCGGACACTTGTCTTGAAAATAATACTGTGTTTTTGTACAGTATCGGGACCGTGAACTCGCCTTCTACCGACCTCCCGCCGCCGCCTGCACCCGACCCGGAGCGCACCGCCGCCGCACTCGCCGCCGCCGCTCGCAAGATCATCCATTGCGACTGCGACTGCTTCTATGCGTCGGTCGAAATGCGCGACGACCCCTCGTTGCGCGGCCGTCCGCTCGCGGTGGGCGGCCGGCCCGACCAGCGCGGCGTGATCGCCACCTGCAACTACGAGGCGCGGCGCTTCGGCATTCATTCGGCGATGTCCTCGGCGCTCGCCATGCGCAAGTGCTCCGAGCTCTTGATCCTGCCCACGGCGATGGAGAAGTACCGCACCGCCTCGCGCGCGATCATGGCGATCTACCGGGACTACACGCCCGACGTCGAACCGCTCTCGCTCGACGAAGCCTATCTCGACGTCACGCGCGCCTCGCGCTGCAAAGGCAGCGCCACGCTGATCGCCGAGGAAATATGCGCGCGCGTGCGCGAAACCGTGGGCGTGACGGTATCGGCCGGCGTCGCGCCGAACAAGTTCATCGCCAAGATCGCCTCGGACTGGAACAAGCCCGATGGCCTCTTCGTCGTGCGGCCGCCTGAAGTCGATGCCTTCATCGCTGCGCTGCCCGTGCGCAAGATTCATGGCGTCGGCAAGGTCACGGCAGCGAAGCTCGAAAACCTCGGGCTCACCACCTGCGCGCAACTGCGCACATGGTCGCTGTTCGATCTGCATCGGCATTTCGGCGTGTTCGGCAAGCGGCTCTACGAACTCGCGCGCGGCCTGGACGACCGGCCCGTGCGCGCCGATCAGGAGCGCAAGTCGGTGAGCGTCGAGACGACCTACGTGGACGATCTGCTCACGCTCGAAGCGTGCAGCGAGGAGCTCCAGCGTCTTGCAGTGCAGCTCGACGCGCGCATCGAACGCGCGGGTTGCGCGCACGCCGTGCGCAAGCTCTTCGTGAAGATCCGCTTCGCCGACTTCCAGCGCACGACGGTCGAGTGTGTGGCCAGTTCCACCGATGTGCGCACCCTGCTGCTGATGCTCGAAAAGGGGCTCGCGCGACGCAAGCTGGCGGTGCGGCTGCTCGGCGTGGGCGTGCGGCTTGAAGAGGAGAGCCCGGCGTTGCGCGGGCAGTTCGCGCTTTTCGACGACGACCCAGCGGAAGACGATGGCCCGAACGCGCTCGTGTGACGCCTTCGCGTGGAGGGGGGCCACGCCGCTGGCGGCGCCATTCTGGCGCCGATAGAATCGACGCGAGCCGAAACGAAAGCGCCACGCCACCACGCCAGAACAAGGAGCCGCAGATGGACCTGATCATTCGCCGCGCGGTGCTCGCGCATGCGCATCCCGCCGGGTATCCCACGGTGGATATCGGCATCGAGGCGGGGCGCATTACCGCGGTGGAGCCGCACCTCGCGACCGCGGCGCGCGAGGAGATCGACGCCGCGGGTGCGCTCGTGAGTGCGCCGTTCGTCGATGCGCATTTCCACATGGACGCCACGCTCTCGTACGGCCTGCCGCGCGTGAATGCGTCGGGCACGCTGCTGGAGGGCATCGCGCTGTGGGGCGAGCTCAAGCCGCATCTCACGCAGGAGGCGCTCGTCGAGCGCGCGCTGCAGTACTGCGACTGGGCCGTCGCGCGCGGGCTTCTCGCGATCCGCTCGCACGTCGACGTGTGCGACGCACGGCTACTCGCGGTCGAAGCGCTGCTCGAAGTGAAGCGCCGCGTCGCGTCGTATCTCGATCTCCAACTCGTGGCGTTTCCGCAGGATGGCGTATTGCGCAGCCCCGGTGCATTCGGCAATCTCAAGCGCGCGATCGCGATGGGGGTGGACGTGGTGGGCGGCATTCCCCACTTCGAGCGCACGATGGCCGACGGCGCCGAATCGGTGCGCCTGCTCTGCGAGTTCGCCGCCGACAAGGGCCTGCGCGTGGACATGCATTGCGACGAATCCGACGACCCGCTCTCGCGCCACATCGAAACGCTCGCGGCGCAAACGCACCGGTTGGGCCTGCATGGGCGCGTAGCCGGCTCGCATCTCACGTCGATGCATTCGATGGACAACTACTACGTGAGCAAGCTGATCCCGCTCATGCGCGAGTCGGGTGTCGCGGCGATCGCGAATCCGCTCATCAATATCACGCTGCAAGGGCGCGCCGATACCTATCCGAAGCGCCGTGGCATGACGCGCGTGCCTGAGTTGATGGCGGCAGGCGTGACCGTCGCGTTCGGCCATGACTGCGTGATGGACCCGTGGTACAGCTTCGGCTCGGGCGACATGCTCGAAGTCGCGCACATGGGCCTGCACGTCGCGCAAATGACGGGCACCGAGGCCTCGCGCGCCTCGTTCGACGCGGTGACCGTGAATGCCGCGACGATCCTCGGCCTCGAAGGCTACGGCGTGGCGCCCGGTTGCGCGGCGAATCTCGTGGTGCTCGATGCGCGTGATCCCATCGAGGCGATCCGGCTGCGCGCGGCGCGGCTCGCGGTCGTGAGCCGGGGCAGGGTGGTGAGCCGGCAACCCGCGCAGCGCGCGGTGCTTGCACTCGAAGGTCGGCCGCCAAGCGTCGACTTCAGGCTGTATCGATAAAACGCGGGGCAATAAAAAACCGCGTATGGGTTCCACACCCATGCGCGGTTTTAGTTCGGATCGCTTACGAGCGAGTCACGCGTTCACTGCCGTGCCGGCGGCTGCTCCATGCCGTTGTGGCGCAGCAGCGCGTCGATGTTCGGCTCGCGGCCGCGGAAGGCCTTGAACGATTCCATCGCCGGGCGGCTGCCGCCCACTTCCAGAATTTCCTTGCGGTAGCGCGTGCCGGTCGCTTCGTCGAGCACGCTCGACTTCGCGGCCTGCGCGGCTTCCTCGAAGGCCGCATAGGCATCGGCGGAAAGCACTTCGGCCCACTTGTAGCTGTAATAGCCGGCCGCGTAGCCGCCCGCGAAGATGTGGCTGAACGTGTTCGGCCAGCGCGAGAACGATGCCTGCGGAATGACGTGGTAGCGCTCGTTGATCTCGCGTGCGAGGTCGTTCGCGCTCTTGCCCTTCGAAGCGTCGAAGTCCACGTGCAGCGCCATGTCGAACATCGAGAACACGATCTGGCGCAGCGTGCCGAGACCGCTCTGGAAGTTCTTCGCGGCGAGCATCTTGTCGAAGAGTTCGCGCGGCAGCGGCTTGGCCGTCTCGACATGCGAGCTCATTTCGCGCACCACGTCCCATTCCCAGCAGAAGTTTTCCATGAACTGCGAGGGCAATTCGACGGCATCCCACTCCACGCCGTTGATGCCCGACACGCCCAGTTCGTCCACACGCGTGAGCATGTGGTGCAGGCCGTGGCCGAACTCGTGGAAGAGCGTAATGACTTCGTCGTGCGTAAAGCACGCAGGGCGGCCGCCCACCGGGGCCGAGAAGTTGCACGTGAGATACGCGACGGGCGTCTGCACGTCGTTGCCTTCGAGCTTGCGGCGCGAGCGGGCGTCGTCCATCCATGCGCCGCCGCGCTTGCCTTCACGTGCATAGAGGTCGAGATAGAACTGCGCGACGAGCGTGCCGTCCGCGTTTTCCACGCGGAAGAAACGCACATCGGGATTCCACACCGGCGCGCTGTCCGGGCGGATGCGCACGCCAAAGAGCGTTTCCGTGACCTTGAACAGGCCCTGCAGCACGAAGTCTTCGGGGAAGTACTGCTTCACTTCGTTTTCCGAGAACGAATAGCGCTTCTGGCGCAGACGCTCGGCGGCGAACGCCATGTCCCACGGCTCGATCTGCGTGAGGCCCAGTTCGCTCGCGGCGAATTCGCGCAGTTCTTCCCAGTCCTTTTCGGCGTGCGGGCGCGCGCGCGTGGCGAGGTCTTCGAGGAAGCTCATCACCTGAGCCGGCGTTTCCGCCATCTTCGGCGTGAGCGAGACTTCGGCGAAGTTGTTGTAGCCGAGCATCTTCGCTTCTTCGGCGCGCAGCTTCAGTTGCTCCTCGATGATCGCTGTGTTGTCCCATTCGGCGTTGCCGCCGCCGTAGACGGGGCCAAGTTCGGACGCGCGCGTGACGTAGGCGCGGTACATCGTCTCGCGCATCGCGCGGTTTTCCGAGTACTGCAGCACCGGGAAGTACGAGGGGAAATGCAGCGTGAACTTCCAGCCTTCCTTGTTCTCGCGTTCGGCGGCTTCGCGCGCGGCGGCGATCGCGTCCTCGGGCAGGCCCGCGAGTTCGGCTTCACTGGTAGCGTAGAACGCGTAGCCGTTGGTCGCGTCGAGCACGTGGTCGGAGAAGGCTTTGGCGAGCGCGGCCTGGCGCTCCTGCAGTTCGGCGAAGCGCGGCTTCTGGTCTTCGGGCAATTCCGCCCCGGAGAGGCGGAAGTCGCGCAGCGAATTGTCGAGGATCTTCTTGCGCTCGCCCGAGAGCAGCTCGAACGAGTTGTGATTCGTGATGGCCTTGTACTTCTTGAAAAGCTCCAGATTCTGGCCGACGCTCGACCAGAATTCGGTCACGCGCGGCAGGTTCTCGCCGTGGGCCGCACGTAGTTCTGGCGTATCGGCGACGGCGTTCAGGTGGCCGACCACGCCCCAGGCGCGCGAAAGCGGCTCGCTGGCGCGCTCGACCGGTTCGACCACGTCGCTCCACTGCGCGGGCGTCATGGGTTGCGCGGCGCGCTCGACCGCGGCCTTCGCGTTCGCGAGCAGGACGTCGAGCGCGGGCGTCACGTGCTCGGGGCGGATTTCGCCGAAGCGCGGCAGTCCGGTGAAGTCGAGGAGCGGATTGTCGGAGGGGGTAGTAGCCATGATGCTTCCTGTTCCTGTCTGTCGCGGGTTAGGGGACCGGGGCGCGGCACGCGCGCCCGATAGCCAGAGTATTGGGGCGCCAGGCGCGCTTTCCAACCGGGTTATCCGAGCAAATTAACAGATGTCGGGGGGCGGTGGCGCAATCGCGGCTGTCGCCGTGCGAGCGGGCGGCGCCGCAAAAAAGAAAGCGGCCCGTGAGGGGCCGCTTCGGGAACGTCATGCTGTCACGCGTCGTCGCGTGTTGCTTACGCGCCTGCCGCGCGCTCCGCCGCTTCGATCGTGTTCACGAGCAGCATCGTGATGGTCATCGGGCCGACGCCGCCCGGCACCGGCGTGATGAAGCCGGCCACGTCCTTCAGGCCCGCGAAATCGACGTCGCCGCAGAGCTTGCCGTTGTCGTCGCGGTTCATGCCCACGTCGATCACGGTCGCGCCGGCCTTCACCATGTCGGCGGTCAGCACGTTGCGCTTGCCCACCGCGGCGACCACGATATCGGCGTCGCGCGTGTGCTTCGCGAGGTCGCGCGTCTTGCTGTGGCAGATCGTGACGGTCGCACCCTTTTCGAGCAGCAGGAGCGCCATCGGCTTGCCGACGATATTCGAGCGGCCGATCACCACGGCATTCGCGCCTTCGAGCGGGATCCTGTATTCCTCGAACATCTTCATCACGCCATAGGGCGTGCAGGGGCGAAAGAGCGGCTGGCCCGTCATGAGCGCGCCCGCGTTGGCGACGTGAAAGCCGTCCACGTCCTTCTCGGGCGCGATGGCCTCGATCACCTTGTGGCTGTCGATGTGCTTCGGCAGCGGCAACTGCACGAGAATGCCGTTGATCTTCGGGTCGCGGTTCAACTCGTCGATGCGCTTGAGCAGGTCGGCTTCGGAAAGCGACGCGGCATAGCGGTCGTACGACGAGTAGAGGCCGTTGTCTTCGCAGGCCTTGATCTTGTTGCGCACGTAGACTTCGCTCGCCGGATTGTCGCCGACCAGCACGACGGCGAGTCCCGGCTGATGGCCGCGGGCGCTGAGGGCGGCGGCGCGCATGGCGACTTCCGCACGCAGTTTCTTGGAGAGGGCGTTGCCGTCGATGATAGTGGCAGTCATGGTCGGTCGGGGTCGAGAGTGGGCAATGCGGGCTCGTGTAGGCGCGAGCGCTGGCGCGCGTGGGGCGGGCGCCATTCGAAGGCCGACATTATACCCGCGCGGCGGGCGTGCTCCGGCCTGACTGGACGATGGGCGAGGGAAGAGGGTCGCGGCGAGACGCCGCCGGCAGCATTCGCGCGGCGTGGCGCGCGAATGCTGCCGGAGAAAGACGCGCTTACTGCTGCGCCTGTTGCGGCTTGTTGGAGAGCGCGAGACGCAGCAGGTCGGCGACCGTGTTGACGTTGAGCTTCTCCATGATGTTGGCGCGGTGCGCCTCCACCGTCTTGATGCTGATCCCGAGGTCGTCGGCGATCTGCTTGTTCAGGCGGCCCGCGATGATGCGCTCGAGCACCTGGTGCTCGCGCGCCGTGAGCTTGCCGAGGCGTTCGGCGGCCGCGCGCTGTTGCTGCACGTTGCTGCTTTCGTTGCGCGCCTTGTCGAGCATGCGCTCCACCAGCTTGCGCAGTTCGGCTTCGTCGAAGGGCTTCTCGATGAAGTCCATCGCGCCCTTCTTCATGGTCGAGACGGCCATCGGCACGTCGCCGTGGCCCGTCACGAAGATGATCGGCAGCGAGGCGTTTTCCGCGATCAGGCGTTCCTGCAGTTCGAGGCCGCTCATGCCCTGCATGCGCACGTCCAGAATCATGCAGGCGATCTGGCCAGCCTGTTGCGCCGGCTGGTATGACTCGAGGAACTCCTCCGCGCTATTGAAACACTGGACGCGGTAGCCGTTCGCTTCGAGGAGCCAACGCAGGGAGTCTCGTACGGCCTCGTCGTCATCGACAACAAAGACGGTTTCCTGGGTGGTGACTGGGCTGTTCATGACTCTCCCGTAACGGTTTGTGGAGTCGGTTCGTCGGTGTTCCGCGAGAGGGTGTCCGATTCGCCGATAGGCAGACTGCAATGGAACGTTGCGCCGCTGATGTGGCCGTCGGATTCGACGTTGTTGACCACCCAGAGACGCCCGCGGTGCGATTCGATAATGGAGCGGCAGATGTTCAGGCCCATGCCCATGCCGTCCGATTTGGTGCTGTAAAAAGGCTCGAAGAGGCGCTCGGCCGTGGCTTCGTCGACGCCGGGGCCCTGATCGACCACGCTGATGCAGACGTTGCCGCCTTCGCGCTTCACGATCACGCGGATCACCGGGTCGATCGCATTCGGGCGCGCTTCGGCCATGGCTTCCGCGGCGTTCTTCAAGAGGTTGACGAGCACCTGTTCGATCAGCACTGGATCGACGTAGATCACGGGCATGCGCGAGCGCATGTCGGTCACGATGCGGATGCGGCGCTTGCGCGCCTCGATCTCGGCGAGGCCCACCGCGTCGGCGACGATGTCGGCTACGCGCGTGGCCTGCCGCTTGGGCTCGGAGCGTTTCACAAACTCGCGGATGCGCTTGATGATCATGCCCGCGCGCACGGCTTGCTGCGCCGTTTTCTCGAGCACGGGCAGCAGGTTGTCGGGCGCGGCACGGCCCGACTTCACGAGCGCGACGGTGCCCGAGGCATAGTTGTTGATCGCGGCGAGCGGCTGGTTCAGCTCGTGCGCCAGCGACGAGGCCATTTCGCCCATCGTCATCAGGCGGCTCGTGAACTGGAGCTTTTCGTCCTGCTGGCGAGCCAGTTCCTGCGCCTGCTTGCGCGTGGTGATGTCGGTCGCGATCTGCATCTGCGCGAGGTGGCCGTCCACCCACTGGATGTACTGACGGCGCACTTCGAACCACTTCTGGATGCTCTCGACATAGACCTCCTGCGCGTCCGCCGTGCTCTCGGTGAGCGCGGTGGCGGGCAGGCCGGCGAAGGCGTCGACCATGTCGATCGAATCGGAAGAGGCGCTCGCCGAATCGAAGCCGCCGCCGCCCGCGAGTTCCAGATGGCCGTCCGGGCGGATGCCGAAGAGGTGGCGGTAGTAGCGGTTCGCAAACAACAATTCGGCTTCGTCGGCGGCGAGCACCGAGACGGCGGCGTCGAGGCTTTCCAGCACGGTGGTGAAGCGCTCGTGCGCGGCGGCGAGTTCTTCGCGTGCGCGCTTGGGCTCCGTGATGTCGGTCATCGACGACATCCAGCCAGTCTGGCGGCCCGAGCTGTCGATGAGCGGCGAGACATAGAGGCGCGCATGGAACTGCGAGCCGTCCTTGCGGCGCACGCGCAGTTCGAACCCCGAGGAGGGCGCCTTGCCACGCAGCGTCATGTCGAGCTGGCGCTGCATTTCGGGGTAGGCGTCGCGCGGCCAGTAGGGGAACGGTGCGTTCTTGCCCACGAGGTCGCTTTCGTCCCAGCCGGTCATGCGGCAGAACGCAGGGTTCACGTGCGTGATGCGGCCGTGCATGTCGAGCACGCGCATGCCGATCAGCACCGAGTTTTCCATCGCGCGGCGGAAGAACGCCTCTGCGTAGAGTGCCTGCTGCGCCTCGAAGCGCTGGCGCGTGTGCTTCCAGAGGCTCCAGAGGCTCCACAGCACGAAACACGACAGCCCCGCGACCAGCCACACGAGCGTGTTGTTCGTGAAGTTGGTCATCTGCGGATACGAGTACACGCGTACCGACACGCCCTGGCCGGGCGGATCGAGCGGCAGGTCGTAATAGACGTCGCGCGGCAGGCGCGGGCGCGTCGAGGTCGTGGCGAGCTCGCGGTTGTTCGCGTCGAGGATCGAAATCTTGTACTTGGCCGACAGCTCAGATGGGATGTCGTGCTTCAGGATGCCTTCGACCGAAAACACGGCCGCGATCGACCCAAGAAATTCACGATCGCGGTATACCGGCGTTTGCAGCGTGATGTAGCCGTTACCGACGTCGTCGTAAATAAGCGGCGAATACACCTGGCGGCGCGTGGCGCGCGCCTCGGCGAAAGCGGCCTTCACGGCCTCGTCCATTTGCGCGTCGTTGGGCTTCGCGAGGCGCTGGCCGAAGACCGGCATCGCCGTGTTGGGCCAGCGCGGCGCCTCCTGGCTCGTGTACCAGTTGAGATAGAGGATCTCCGGATGGCCCTGCATGATGTCCGTGGTGGACGTCTGGAAATACTGCGGATCGCTGTGGCCCGCGGCGAGGTCGCGAGCGAGCGCCTGCAGCTGCTCCTGCGCGCCTGTCATGGATAGCCGGATCTGCTGCTGGGCCCATGCGACGTTGCGATAGAGCGTGTCTTCCTGCTGCTGTTGCTCGCGGCGGTTCAGGCTCCACAAGATCAGGCTCATGACGATCAGGAACACGAGGATCGACAGGAGCGGCGTCAGCAAATAGGAATTCGACCACCAGGGTCCGTGGTGCCAGCGAGACGGCGACGACTCGCCGGGCGTTCCGGGCGGCCGCGCCGAGCGTGCGAAAAGCCGTTCGGTCAACATGGCAAGGATTGTAGCTCAGCGTAAGACACGGAAATGCCGCGAAAAAAGGCGTAAATCGCCGATAAACAGGTGCAAACTGGCCGTTATCGGCTCAAGGGCGCGAACGATTAAGCGTGCGCTGCAGCAATTTTTCGCATTATAAAATCGCATCTCGCAATTCGAAAATTTTGTTGCGCGATGGTCAGGGGGGTCATTACAATCGCCCCGAAGCTGCTGCGGTTGGCCCGGTCACGTCTTAAGCGTTGCCGCCCGCATGGTCCGATCAACAGCGTTCCCCTATATTCAGGAGACGAGCATGTCCGCTGTACCCGACGAAGTCCTCAAGTACGTTGCCGCCGACAAGGACGAGGATCCCCAGGAAACCGCCGAATGGCTTGAAGCGCTGGACGGCGTCATTTCGACTGTCGGCCCTGATCGCGCCCACTACCTGATCGAAAAGCAGATCGAATTCGCCCGTGTGCACGGCGAGCATCTGCCGTTCTCGGCGAACACGCCGTACATCAACACGATCCCCGTCGCCAACCAGGCCAGGAACCCGGGCGACCAGGACATCGAACACCGCATCCGCTCGTACACGCGCTGGAACGCCATGGCCATGGTGCTGCGCGCAGGCAAGCACACGAACGTGGGCGGCCACATCGCTTCGTTCGCATCGGCGGCCACGCTCTATGACGTCGGCTACAACCACTTCTGGCGCGCGCCTTCCGCCGAGCATGGCGGCGACCTCGTGTTCGTGCAGGGCCACTCGTCGCCGGGCGTCTACTCGCGCGCGTTCCTGCTCGGCCGCCTGACCGAAAAGCAGCTCGACAACTTCCGCCAGGAAGTGGGCGGCGAGGGCATCTCGTCGTACCCGCACCCGTGGCTCATGCCGGACTTCTGGCAGTTCCCGACCGTCTCGATGGGTCTCGGCCCGATCATGGCGATCTACCAGGCGCGCTTCATGAAGTACCTGCAGGCGCGCGGCATTGCCAAGACCGACGGCCGCAAGGTCTGGGCCTTCCTCGGCGACGGCGAAACGGACGAGCCGGAATCGCTCGGCGCGATCGGCATGGCCGGCCGCGAGCGTCTGGACAACCTCGTGTTCGTCATCAACTGCAACCTGCAGCGCCTCGACGGCCCGGTGCGCGGTAACGGCAAGATCATCCAGGAACTCGAAAGCGAGTTCCGCGGCGCCGGCTGGAACGTCGTCAAGGTCATCTGGGGCAGCCGCTGGGACGCGCTCTTCGCACGCGACAAGTCGGGCGCGCTGATGCGCCGCATGATGGAAGTGGTCGACGGCGAGTACCAGACGTACAAGTCGGAGTCGGGCGCGTTCGTGCGCGAGCACTTCTTCAATACGCCGGAACTGAAGGCGCTGGTCGCCGACTGGTCCGACGACGACATCTGGAACCTGAACCGCGGCGGCCATGACCCGCACAAGATCTACGCGGCATTCCACGAAGCTTCGAACTCGAAGGGCCAGCCGACCGTCATCCTCGCGAAGACGATCAAGGGCTATGGCATGGGCGAAGCCGGCCAGGCCATGAACATCACCCACCAGCAGAAGAAGATGCAGGTGGATCAGCTCAAGAAGTTCCGCGACCAGTTCCGCCTGCCGATCACGGACGAGCAGATCGTCGACGTGCCGTACCTCACGTTCGAAGAAGGCTCGAAGGAACTCGAGTACATGCGCCAGAAGCGCATGGACCTCGGCGGTTATCTCCCGGCTCGCCGCCAGAAGGCCGAGTCGCTGCCGGTGCCGGCGCTCGACGCATTCGAGCCGCTGCTCAAGGGCACGGGCGAAGGCCGCGAGATCTCCACGACGATGGCGTTCGTGCGGATCCTGAACATCCTGCTGAAGGACAAGGCGCTCGGCAAGCGCGTCGTGCCGATCGTGCCGGACGAGTCGCGTACCTTCGGTATGGAAGGCCTGTTCCGCCAGATCGGTATCTGGAATCAGCAAGGCCAGAAGTACGTGCCGGAAGATTCCGACCAGCTGATGTTCTACAAGGAATCGGAAACCGGTCAGATTCTGCAGGAAGGCATCAACGAAGCCGGCGGCATGTCGGACTGGATCGCAGCTGCGACGTCGTACTCGACGCACGGCGAGATCATGATCCCGTTCTACATCTTCTACTCGATGTTCGGCTTCCAGCGTATCGGCGACCTGGCCTGGGCCGCAGGCGACATGCGTTCGCGCGGCTTCCTGCTGGGCGGCACGGCGGGCCGTACGACGCTCAACGGCGAAGGTCTGCAGCACGAAGACGGCCACTCGCTCCTGTGGGCGGCTTCGGTGCCGAACTGCGTGAGCTACGACCCGACGTTCGGCTATGAACTCGCGGTCATCATGCAGGACGGTCTGCGCCGCATGGTGCAGGACCAGGAAGACGTGTTCTATTACGTCACGGTGATGAACGAGAACTACGAGCACCCGGCGATTCCGCAGGGCGAGAGCGTGGCGGCCGACATCATCAAGGGCATGTACTCGTTCCGCAAGGCCGACGCGAACGCCAAGGCGCCGCGCGTTCAGCTGATGGGCGCGGGCACGATCTTCAACGAAGTGATCGCGGCCGCTGACCTGCTGAAGAACGACTGGGGCGTCGAAGCCGATCTCTGGAGCGTGCCGAGCTTCACCGAACTCGCTCGCGAAGGTCATGAAGTCGAGCGCTGGAACCTGCTGCACCCGAGCGAGCCGCGCCGCGAATCGCACGTCGAGAAGCTGCTCAAGGACACGCAAGGTCCGATCATCGCTTCGACCGACTACGTGCGTGCGCTGGTCGACCAGATCCGCGGTCTGGTGCCGCGCAAGTTCGTGGTGCTCGGCACCGACGGCTTCGGCCGTTCGGACACGCGTGAGAAGCTGCGTCACTTCTTCGAAGTCGATCGTTACTGGACCACGGTTGCAGCGCTCAACGCGCTCGCAGACGAAGGCAAGATCGAGCGCAAGGTGGTTGGCGAGGCGATCGCCAAGTACAACCTCGATCCGTCCAAACCCAACCCGATGACCGTCTAACCCATCACCCCTGTGCATGGCATGTGCGCCTCCCCGAAACGGGGAGGCGTGTCGTATGCGGCCCCGGAGACACTAACAATGAGTCAAGCGATCGAAGTCAAGGTGCCGGACATCGGCGATTACAAGGACATTCCTGTGATCGAGGTGCTGGTGAAGGCGGGCGATACCGTCGAAAAAGAGCAGTCCCTCATCACGCTCGAGTCGGACAAGGCGACCATGGACGTGCCGAGCCCGGCGTCGGGCACGGTCAAGGAAGTGAAGGTCAAGGTCGGCGATAACGTGTCGGAAGGCTCGCTCGTGCTGGTGCTGGACGGCGCCGGCGCAGGCGCTGCGCCCGCCGCTCCCGCGCCCGCCGCGAAGGCAGAGAAGGCCGCTCCTGCCGCCGCGCCCGCGCAGGCGGCTGCGCCGGCCCCCGCTGCAGCGCCCGCCGCAAGCGGCGGCGTGCAGTCGGTCAAGGTCCCCGACATCGGCGACTACAAGGACGTACCGGTCATCGAGATCGGCGTGAAGGTCGGCGACCGCGTCGAGAAGGAGCAGTCGCTCGTCACGCTCGAATCGGACAAGGCGACGATGGACGTGCCGAGCCCCGTGGCCGGCGTCGTCAAGGAAATCAAGGTCAAGGTCGGTGACAACGTGTCGGAAGGCACCGAGATCGTCGTCGTCGAAGCAGAAGGCGCCGTGGCACCCGCCGCCGCACCGGCTGCGAAGCACGTCGAAGAGCCGTCGGACGCGCCCCAGCAAGCGCCGGCCAAGGCTGCCGCCGCAGCGCCTTCGGCACTCGCGCAGGCGCCGATCATTCCGGCAGGCGAAGGCGGCTCGCGTCGTCCGAGCCATGCCTCGCCGTCCGTGCGCAAGTTCGCGCGCGAACTCGGCGTGGACGTTGCCCGTGTCACGGGTACGGGTCCGAAGGGCCGCATCACCCAGGACGACGTCACCGCGTTCGTGAAGGGCGTGATGACGAGCGCGCTCGCAGCGCCGGCCGGCGCCGCAGCCGCACCGGCTGCGGGCGGCGCGGGCCTGAACCTGCTGCCGTGGCCGAAGGTCGACTTCACGAAGTTCGGCCCGATCGACACGCAGCCGCTGTCGCGCATCAAGAAGATCTCCGGCGCGAACCTGCACCGCAACTGGGTCATGATCCCGCACGTCACGAACAACGACGAAGCGGACATCACCGACCTCGAAGCGCTGCGCGTGCAGTTGAACAAGGAAAACGAGAAGGCGGGCGTGAAGTTCACGATGCTCGCGTTCGTCATCAAGGCCTGCGTCGCGGCGCTCAAGAAGTTCCCGGCGTTCAATGCGAGCCTCGACGGCGACAACCTCGTCTTCAAGCAGTACTACCACATCGGTTTTGCCGCCGACACGCCGAACGGCCTCGTCGTTCCGGTGATCCGCGACGCGGACAAGAAGGGCCTCGTCGACATTGCCAAGGAAATGGCCGAGCTCTCGAAGCTCGCGCGCGAAGGCAAGCTCAAGCCGGACCAGATGCAAGGCGGCTGCTTCTCGATCTCGTCGCTCGGCGGCATCGGCGGCACGCATTTCACGCCGATCATCAACGCACCGGAAGTGGCGATCCTCGGCCTGTCGAAGAGCGCGATGAAGCCCGTGTGGGACGGCAAGCAGTTCGTGCCGCGCCTCACGCTGCCGCTGTCGCTCTCGTACGATCACCGCGTGATCGACGGTGCAGCGGCCGCGCGCTTCAACGCGTACCTCGCTTCGATCCTCGGCGATTTCCGCCGCGTGATTCTGTAAAACCGATTTGACCGGCACGCGCTAACGCGCCGCACGTCCACGACGTGCGCGCTGCGGCAGGCGCGGCCGGTCATCCTTTAGGGGTAGGGGACACCATGAGTCTCGTCGAAGTGAAAGTGCCGGATATCGGCGACTTCAAGGACATCGACGTCATCGAAGTCAATATCAAGGCGGGCGATGTCATCGAGAAGGAGCAGACGCTGCTCTCGCTCGAGTCGGACAAGGCCACGATGGAAGTGCCCAGCGACGTCGCGGGCACCGTCAAGGAAGTGAAGATCAAAGCCGGCGACAAGGCTTCGCAGGGCACGGTGATCGCGCTGGTCGAGGCGTCGGAAGGCGCAGCGGCGCCGGCTCCGAAGGCTGAAGCGCCCAAGGCTGCCGAAGCACCGAAGGCGGCTGAAGCACCGAAGGCCGCAGAAGTTTCGAAAACCGCGGCCCCGCAAGCCGGCAGCTTCAGTGGCAGCGCCGATGTCGAATGCGACATGCTCGTGCTCGGCGCGGGCCCCGGCGGCTACTCGGCGGCGTTCCGCTCCGCCGACCTCGGCATGAAGACCGTGCTGGTCGAGCGTTATTCGACGCTCGGCGGCGTGTGCCTGAACGTGGGCTGCATCCCGTCGAAGGCGCTGCTGCACACGGCGCTCGTGATCGACGAAGCTGAAGCGCTCGGCTCGCACGGCATCACGTTCGGCAAGCCGCAAATCGACCTGGACAAGTTGCGCGACTTCAAGTCGGGCGTCGTCAAGAAGCTGACGGGCGGCCTCGCCGGCATGGCGAAGGCGCGCAAGGTCGAAGTCGTGACGGGCGTGGGCGCGTTCCTTGATCCGAACCACATGGAAGTGGTGGGCGAGAACGGCAAGAAGATCGTCAAGTTCAAGCAGGCGATCATCGCTGCGGGTTCGCAGGCCGTGAAACTGCCGTTCATGCCGGAAGATCCGCGCGTGGTCGATTCGACCGGCGCGCTGGAACTGCGTCAGATTCCGCAGAAGATGCTGGTGATCGGCGGCGGCATCATCGGTCTGGAAATGGCCACCGTCTACGCGACGCTCGGCGCGCAGATCGACGTCGTGGAAATGCTCGACGGCCTGATGGCCGGCGCGGACCGCGATCTCGTGAAGGTCTGGGAGAAGTACAACGCGAAGCGCTTCGCGAACGTCATGCTCAAGACCAAAACCACGAACGCCGAGGCGAAGGACGACGGCATCTATGTGTCGTTCGAGGGCGAAAAGGCGCCGGCCGAGCCGCAACG
>NZ_MCNV01000025.1 GCF_001718195.1 Paraburkholderia nodosa | reverse complement strand
GCGTCGAAGCGGGCGCTGGAGCGCGCGGGCTGGTCGGTGAACGACCTCGATCTCATGGAGATCAACGAGGCGTTCGCGGCGCAGGCGCTGGCCGTGAACAAGCAGATGGGCTGGGACACGTCGAAGATCAACGTGAACGGCGGGGCGATTGCAATCGGTCACCCGATCGGCGCGTCGGGCTGCCGGATTCTCGTGACGCTGCTGCACGAAATGCAGCGCCGCGACGCGAAGCGCGGCCTGGCCTCGCTGTGCATCGGCGGCGGCATGGGCGTGGCGCTCGCGCTCGAGCGCGCTTGATGTCACAGCCGGAGCGGACCGCGAGTGGTCCGCTGCGGCGCTTGTGACCAGCGGGGTGACCAATAACCGCGAACGGCGCAGCCGGAAAACGATAATGGAGTGTGGTTTATGTCAGAGCGTATTGCGTATGTAACGGGCGGGATGGGCGGCATCGGCACGGGCATTTGCCAGCGCCTCGCCAAGCAGGGTTTCAAGGTGGTCGCAGGCTGCGGCCCGCATTCGCCGCGCCGCGCGAAGTGGCTGGAAGACCAGAAGGCGCTCGGTTTCGACTTCGTGGCCTCGGAAGGCAACGTGGGCGACTGGGATTCGACGCGCCAGGCGTTCGACAAGGTCAAGGCCGAGGTCGGTGAAATCGACGTGCTCGTGAACAACGCCGGTATTACGCGCGACGTCGTCTTCCGCAAGATGACGCGTGAAGACTGGACGGCCGTCATCGACACCAATCTCACGAGCCTCTTCAACGTCACGAAGCAGGTGATCGACGGCATGGTCGAACGCGGCTGGGGCCGCATCATCAACATCTCGTCGGTGAACGGTCAGAAGGGCCAGTTCGGGCAGACCAACTATTCCACGGCCAAGGCCGGCATTCACGGCTTCACGATGGCGCTGGCCCAGGAAGTGGCGACCAAGGGCGTGACGGTCAACACCGTTTCGCCGGGCTATATCGGCACGGACATGGTGAAGTCCATCCGTCCCGACGTGCTGGAAAAGATCGTCGCGACGATTCCCGTGCGCCGTCTCGGCGCGCCGGAGGAAATCGCGTCGATCGTGGCGTGGCTCGCGTCCGACGAGTCAGGCTTCGCAACCGGTGCTGACTTCTCGCTGAATGGCGGGTTGCACATGGGCTGATCCCGAGCGCAGCGCGCCTGCAGGGGACGCGCGAAGCTGGGATCGAGGACGGCAGCGGGCCTGTTTGCTCACCGGGGCAGGCCGTTTCCGGGCTAGACCAACGCGCGACGGCAATGGCCGCCGCGCGTTGGCGCTAACAAGGGCGACACATGACGACTACAAAGAAAACCGCCGAACGTCTCATCAAGAAATATCCGAATCGTCGGCTGTACGACACGGAGACGAGCACGTACATCACGTTGACGGACGTGAAGCAACTCGTGCTGGAGCAG
Source organism: Paraburkholderia nodosa (assembly GCF_001718195.1). Lineage (GTDB taxonomy): Bacteria > Pseudomonadota > Gammaproteobacteria > Burkholderiales > Burkholderiaceae > Paraburkholderia > Paraburkholderia nodosa_A. Next base: position 109,653 of record NZ_MCNV01000025.1, on the reverse strand, counting down.
GAGGAGTTCAAGGTCATCGACGCGAAGACCAACGAGGATCTGACGCGCAGCATCCTGCTGCAGATCATTCTCGAAGAGGAAAGCGGCGGTCTGCCGATGTTCTCGTCATCGATGCTGTCGCAGATCATCCGTTTCTATGGACATGCGATGCAGGGCATGATGGGCACTTACCTGGAAAAGAACATCCAGGCGTTCATCGACATCCAGAACAAGCTCGCGGACCAGTCGAAGAGCCTTTACGAAGGCAACGCGATGAATCCCGAAGTCTGGTCGCAGTTCATGAACATGCAGGCGCCGATGATGCAAGGCATGATGACGAGCTACATCGAGCAGTCGAAGAACATGTTCGTGCAGATGCAGGAGCAGATGCAGAACCAGGCGAAGAACATGTTCAGCAGCTTCCCGTTCAAGCCCGTGACGCCGGGCGGCGCGGCGGCGTCGGCACAGGGCGCGCCTGAAGGTGGCGAAGAAGAGAAGAAGTAAGCGGCGCGGCGCACACGGCGGGTGGCGCGCGCCGCCAGGTCGCGGTGCGCTGTCGCTTACCCGGCGCGCCGTGGCGGCGCGTTGCCGCGCGAGCGCTGTGCTTCGCTTTGCGAGGCGGCTGGCGCGGGTGCAATGCCGCCGCCCTCATTTGCCATCAAGCGCTTTGCAGGTCGCGCAACGCTTCAGGGTGCGCCACGGCCACCCTCAAGAGGGTTTGCGCGGCGCCGGTCGGCTTGCGGCGGCCTTGCTCCCAGTCCTGCAGCGTGCGCGTGGAAACGCCCAGCAGTGCCGCGAACGCGCTTTGCGAGAGGCCGGCCCCCGCACGCGCGAGCGCAGCGGCGGTGGGCTTGTGGCCGGTGACGCGCAATGCGCCACTCGAGGCACGGCGGCATGCTTTCAACTCGCGCGCCGGCTTTAGCAGTTCAGGCTGAAACAGTTCCATTTTCTCGTTCATGTTTTCGTTCTCTCCGCGCAACGGTCCAGGTTGCGTTGTCCGTGCTCGAGGCGCACTCGGCGAAAATTATCCGGATGCGCAGTTCACAGGCGAGCGATAGCTGAACGAAGTTTGATTCCGTCCATATTCAATCCGACCCCGGCGCCACGACGCGCGCATCCACCATGCTGCGCCGCACGATACGCCAAACGGGTAAAATGGCGGATTGGCTTGACCCCGCGCGGCGCTACCTTCGCCCTGCGCCCCACATCCGGACGTACACGTGAAAAACCCTGTTGAATCAATGACCTCCCGCAATCCTGCTCCGCGCGTCGGGATGGTTTCCCTCGGCTGCCCGAAGGCGCTTGTCGACTCCGAGCAGATCATTACCCAGCTGCGCGCCGAGGGGTACGAAATCTCGGGGTCTTACGACGGCGCGGATCTCGTGGTCGTCAATACCTGCGGCTTCATCGACGAAGCGGTGCAGGAGAGTCTCGACGCCATCGGCGAAGCGCTTTCCGAGAACGGCAAAGTGATCGTCACCGGGTGTCTCGGCAAGAAGGCGAGCGCGAGCGGCTCGAACCTGATCGAGGAAGTGCATCCGAAGGTGCTTGCCGTGACCGGCCCGCACGCCGTGGGCGAAGTCATGCAGGCCGTGCACAGCCACCTGCCTAAACCGCACGATCCGTTCGTCGACCTCGTGCCGGCGGCGGGCATCAAGCTCACGCCGCGCCATTACGCGTACCTGAAGATCTCCGAAGGCTGCAACCACCGCTGCACGTTCTGCATCATCCCGTCGATGCGCGGCGACCTCGTGTCGCGCCCGGTCGCCGAGGTCATGCTCGAAGCGGAAAACCTCTTCAAGTCCGGTGTGAAGGAGCTGCTCGTCATTTCACAGGACACGAGCGCTTACGGCGTCGACGTGAAGTTCCGCACCGGCTTCTGGAACGGCAAGCCGATCAAGACGCGCATGACCGACCTCGTCGCGGCATTGGGCGAGCTGGCTGCGCAATATGGCGCCTGGGTGCGCCTGCACTACGTCTACCCGTATCCGAGCGTGGACGAAGTGATTCCGATGATGGCCGAAGGCCCGTTCAAGGGCCACGTGCTGCCGTATCTCGATGTGCCGTTCCAGCACGCGCATCCCGAGGTGCTCAAGCGCATGAAGCGTCCCGCGAACGCGGAGAAGGTCATGGAGCGCGTGAAGGCCTGGCGCGAAATGTGCCCCGATCTCACGATCCGCAGCACGTTCATCGCCGGCTTCCCCGGCGAGACCGAAGCGCAGTTCGAAACGCTGCTCGACTTCATCCGCGAGGCCGAACTCGACCGCGTGGGCTGCTTCGCCTATTCGCCGGTCGAAGGCGCAACGGCGAACGAGCTCGACGGCGCGCTGCCCGACGACGTGCGCGAGGAACGCCGCGCGCGCTTCATGGAAGTGGCGGAGCAGGTCTCGGCCAAGCGCATCCAGCGCAAGGTGGGCAAGACCCTCAAGGTGCTGATCGACGAGATCAACGTCGACGGCGGCATTGGCCGCACTGCGGCGGATGCGCCCGAGATCGACGGCGTGGTGTATGTCGCGCCGGCGACCAAGGCATCGAAGCGCTACAAGGTCGGCGACTTCGTTTCGGTGAAGATCACCGGCGCGGATGGCCACGATCTCTGGGGCGAGGTCTGAGGGGCATGACGAGCGTCGCTCCGCAAGTCCTCGCTTATGGCGAGGCCATGGTCGAGTTCAACCAGGCGTCGAAAGACCGCCCCGAGTATTTGCAGGGCTTTGGCGGCGACACGTCGAACTTCGCCATCGCGGCGGCTCGCCAGGGCGCACGCACGGGTTTCGTCTCGGCCGTCGGCGACGATCATTTCGGACGCCTCCTGACCGACCTGTGGACGCGGGAAGGCGTCGACACCTCGACGGTGCGGGTGGACGCCACGGCGCCTACGGGCGTCTACTTCGTCTCGCATGGCCCGGCCGGCCATGCCTTCGACTATCTGCGCAAGGGTTCGGCCGCGAGCCGTTACACGCCGCGCGACCTGCCGCTCGACATCATCGCGGCTGCGCGTGTGCTGCATCTTTCCGGCATCAGCGTGGCGATCAGCGATAGCGCCTGCGACGCGGCACTCGCCGCCGTCGAGCATGCCCGCGCCAACGGCGTGCGCGTGAGCTTCGACACCAACCTGCGCCTGAAACTGTGGCCGCTCGCGCGCGCCCGCGCCGTGATGAACGAGGTGCTGCGCCTCACCGATATCTGCCTGCCCAGCTGGGACGACGTGGCGGTGCTCACAGGCCTCGACGATCGCGACGCGATCCTCGATTACCTGCTCGCGCGCGGCGCCCGAGTGGTCGCGTTGAAGCTGGGCAAGGACGGCGCCTATGTGGCGACGCCCGACGAACGGCGCGTCGTGCCGGGCCACGTGGTCGCGGCTGTGGATGCCACGGGCGCTGGCGACTGCTTCGGCGGCGCATTTGTCGCGCGGCTCGCAGCCGGCGACGATCCGTTCGCGGCGGCGCGCTATGCGAACGCGGCCGCCGCGCTTTCGACGCTCGGTTTCGGCGCGGTTGCGCCAATCCCGTATCGCCAGGATGTCGAGCGTTTGCTGGCAAATCTGCCTGAAAGCGCAGCACACGAATAACAAGATTCATCCATCCAGGAAGACGAGGAGCAAGACTATGGAACGCGAAGTAGTGGTGGCAAGTGGCGTGCGCACGGCAATCGGCGACTTCGGCGGCAGCCTGAAGGACTTCTCGCCGACGGATCTCGGCGCGCGCGTGGTGCGCGAAGCGCTCTCGCGCGCGAACGTGGAAGGCGACGCGGTGGGTCACGTGGTGTTCGGCAATGTCGTGCACACGGAGCCCAAGGACATGTACCTCGCGCGCGTGGCCGCCATCAACGGCGGCGTTGCGCAGCACGCGCCGGCCTTGACCGTGAACCGCCTGTGCGGCTCCGGCCTGCAGGCGATCGTTTCGGCGGCGCAAACCATTCTGCTCGGCGACGCCGATATTGCGATCGGCGGCGGCGCGGAAAACATGAGCCGCGCGCCGTACTCGATGCCGGCCGCCCGTTTCGGCCAGCGCATGGGCGACACGCAGCTCGTCGACATGATGACCGGCGCGCTGCACGACCCGTTCCAGACGATCCACATGGGCGTGACGGCGGAAAACATCGCGAAGAAGTTCGGCATCACGCGCGAGGCGCAGGACGCGCTCGCGCTCGAATCGCATCGCCGCGCCGAGCGTGCGGTCGTCGAAGGCCGCTTCAAGGATCAGATCCTGCCCATCTCGATCAAGTCGAAGAAGGGCGAAGTGCTGTTCGATGCCGACGAGCACGTGCGCCATGGCGCGACGCTCGAGGACTTCTCGAAGCTCAAGCCCGTGTTCGCGAAGGAGAGCGGCACGGTGACGGCGGGCAACGCGTCGGGCATCAACGACGCGGCCGCCGCGGTGCTGCTGATGAGCGCGGACGCTGCCCGCGCGCGCGGCGTGAAGCCGCTCGCGCGCCTCGTCTCGTACGCGCACGCGGGCGTCGATCCGGCGTACATGGGCATCGGCCCCGTGCCGGCCACGCAGAAGGCGCTCGAGCGCGCGGGTCTCGAGGTCAGCGACCTCGACGTGATCGAAGCCAACGAAGCCTTTGCGGCGCAGGCCTGTGCGGTGTCGCAGGAGCTCGGGCTCGACCCGGCCAAGGTCAATCCGAACGGCTCGGGCATCTCGCTCGGCCATCCGATCGGTGCGACCGGTGCCCTCATCACCGTGAAGGCGCTTTATGAACTGCAGCGTATCGGCGGCCGCTACGCGCTCGTGACGATGTGCATCGGCGGCGGCCAGGGTATTGCGGCCATCTTCGAACGGATTTGACGCCGACTCGTGACGCGCGGCTCGCGGCTCGCGCAAGGCCGCTGCGCAAGTGAAGGAAGGATGCAGATGGAAGGATTGACGCAAGCACAGCGGCCGCCGCGCGCGGCCGCCCGACAGCGCAGCGCCAGCAAGGCGCGCGGCTGGATCGTGGCCGTGGCCGCAGCGGCCATGGTCCTCGCGCTGCCGATCGCGGCGCACGCGCAGGACGCAGGCGCGCAGCCGCCGGTCAAATCCACGCTCAAGCCGAACCCCGAGTTCGCGAAGCTGCCGCAATACGTCGGCACGCTCGGCAAGCGCCAGATCGTCATGCGTCTCGGCGCCAAGGCCGGCGATGACGACCCGACCGGCGTGCATGGCGAATACCAGTTCACGGACACCGGCGAGGTGATCCTGATCGCCGGCGATCGCGCCGACGCGACGCTCGAAGCCGAGGACTCGAACGACGGCACGCATATCACCGGCAACTGGGTGGGCACGTTCGCCGAGGACGGCTCGCTTTCGGGCGACCGCATGGACCCGGACGATTCCCATCCGGTGCCGTTCGATCTGAAGCCGCTCGCGGCGGGCGCCGCGGCTCCGGCCGTGTCGACCGGCGCGGCGAGCGCGAGCGCGTCGACGTCGAACGGCGCACATGCCGTGAACGGCGTGAGCAATCTCATCCTCGGGCAGTAAGCGCCGCTGCGGGTGTTACTCTTCGGTATGCGGCGTTGCGCGCGCCATCGCGCAAGCCGCGCGCCGCAACGTCATCGCGCCTCAACCGAATACGCTCCGACATGACCAAATCCGACTCCAGCCGCGCATTGCAGACGCGCATCGTTCATCCGCAAGACGACCTCACGCCCGGCTTCGAGTCGTTCGCCGCGCCAGTCACGCGGGCGTCGACCGTGGTGTTTCCCGACCTCGCTTCGGTTCGCGCGCTCGACTGGCGCAACGATGCGCAATGGCGTTACGGCCTGCACGCCACGCCCACCTCGGCCATGCTGCAAAAGCGCATCGCCGAGATCGAAGGCGGCGAGCATGCGCTGCTGCAACCCTCGGGCCTCTCGGCCATCTCGAACGTCTACTTCGGACTGCTGAAGTCGGGCGACGATGTGCTGATTCCCGATAACGTCTATTCGCCGAACCGCGACCACGGCGATTGGCTCGCGCGAGACTTCGGCCTTACGGCACGCTATTACGATCCGATGATCGGCGCGGGCATCGCTGAGCTGATCCAGCCGAACACGAAGCTGATCTGGCTGGAAGCGCCCGGCTCGGTGACGATGGAAGTGCCCGACGTGCGCGCGATCACCGCGGCGGCGCGCGCACGCAACGTCGTGACGGCCATCGACAATACGTGGTCGGCGGGCCTCGCTTTCAGGCCGTTCGAGCACGGCATCGACATCTCGGTGCAGGCGCTCACGAAGTATCAATCGGGTGGCAGCGACGTGCTCATGGGCGCGACCATCACGGCCGACCGCGATCTCTATCTCAAGCTGAAGGCCGCGCGCATGCGGCTTGGCATCGGCGTCTCGGTCGACGACTGCTCGCTCGTGCTGCGCGCGCTGCCGAGCATGAAGGCGCGCTTCGAGGCGCACGATCGCACCGCGCTCGGACTCGCGAGCTGGCTCAAGACGCGCCCCGAAATCGCGGTGATGCTGCATCCGGCGTTCGAAGACTGCCCGGGCCATGAGTTCTACAAGCGCGACTTCACGGGCGCGGGCGGTCTCTTTTCCGTGGTGTTCGACGAGCGCTATAGCGCGGCGCAGATCGACACGTTCTGTGAGTCGCTCGAACTCTTCGCGTTGGGCTGGAGCTGGGGCGGGGCGCATAGCCTGGCAATGCCGTACGACGTCGGTTCGATGCGCACGGCCGAGAGCTGGCCGCATCGCGGCACGCTGGTGCGTTTCTACATCGGCCTCGAAGACGAAGCCGATCTGCGCGCCGATATCGAGCGCTCGCTGGCCAGGCTCGCGGAAAAAACAAGCACGCCTGAATAACCTGCATAAGGCCACAACGGCCGCTCGCGTCCACAAGGACACGAGCGGCGGTTGGCGTATCTGCCTGCCGCGAAACCCGAATCAGAACAGACGCAGCAAGCCGTCGAGCCCGACGAAGTTGAACGCGACGCTCGCCGCCTCGCGTACCACGGGCTTGGCGCGGAACGCGACCGACAAACCGGCCACGCCCATCATCTTGAGGTCGTTCGAGCCGTCACCCATCGCGATTGCGCGGCGCGGGTCGATGCCGATTTCGGCACAGGCTTCGACGAGCGTACGCGCCTTCACGTCGGCGTTGACGATCTCGCCCGTCACGCGGCCCGTGAGCTTGCCGTCGACGATCTCTAGCGTATTCGCGCGCGTGTAGTCGAGCCCGAGACGCGCTTTCAGGCGCTCGGTGAAGAACGTGAAGCCGCCGGAAACCAGTAGCGTCTTCAGCCCCGCGGCCTTCGCGCCCGCGAGCATCGGCTCGGCGCCCGGCGAGAGCTGCAGGCGTTCCTCGTACACGCGCTCCAGCGCGCTCGCGTCGAGCCCCTCGAGCAGCGCCACGCGGCGTGTGAGGCTTTCGTTGAAGTCCTTGATCTCGCCGCGCATCGACGCTTCGGTAATCGCCGCGACCTCGGCCTTCAGACCGCAGAAGTCGGCGATTTCGTCGATGCATTCGATCGTGATGAGCGTCGAGTCCATGTCCATTGCCAACAGGCCGAAATCGGCGAGCGTGCGGCCGGCGTCGACGAACGCATAGTCGAGCTGATGCGTGCCGCAGTAGACCTCGAGGTCGGCGCGCTGGGCCGGCTCGGCGTTCTCGATGCGCAGCGCGTGGGCGTCGATCGGCGCGAGGCGGCTGCCGCGGGCGAGGCCGAGGAGCGGCTTGTGATGGACGATGTCGAGCGGGGCGGGACTCTGGATGACGAGGTTCATGGCAGGACGGGCAAAGCCGACGCACGGCGTCGTCGGATCGATCGGATGAATAAGGGCGCAGTCGCGCGTGTGCGTGCAAGACCTCGCAGTGCTCCCTGCAGTGCGCGGCAAAGCCCGTCATTGTAACGTCCCGCCGACCGCTGCGGTCGCCTGCGCCGCCGGTCGCGTTGGCGCGCCTGGCGGATGCTTCCCTGTTTTTGGCGTGCGTTTGCGAACACCTTACAGCGACGAAAGCGCCCATTCGAGGCACAATGAAAGTTCATGCGGCGATCCGACGGGGGCGGCCGCCGCGTGCCGTCAACCGAACGTGTCGCGACTCGCGTCGCGCGATGCGTCATGTGCGCCAAGGCGCCAGGGGAACCGGTATGCAGGACGCTCGCAAGGCCCCAACCACGACATCTGCCCGAACGCCGCGCGGCGAGCGGGCCCCGACATTGGACGCCGCCGCACCGGCCACGCCTGGCGCGTCCGTGCACCGCTTGCCTCGTAGCGCACGGCGCCGGCGCGACGACTCGGCCGACAGCGAAATCGACGGCATACGCATCACGAGCGCAAGGCGCGTCATCGATGCGGACAGCGGCACGCACAAGCTCGAACTCGTCCGCTACTACGAGCGCGCCGCGCGCTGGATCCTGCCGCATCTGCGCGATCGCCCCGTGTCGCTCGTGCGTGCACCACGGGGCTTGAGCGGCGAGATGTTCTTTCAGCGCCATCGCGCTCGCGCCCCGCTGCCCGAACTCAGCGAACACGAAGGGCTCGACCCGGGCCATCCGCCGCTGCTCACGATCGATACGGCGCGAGCGCTGATCAGCGCCGCGCAGATGGATGTCATCGAGCTGCACACGTGGAACGCCTGCGTCCACGACATCGAGCGGCCGGATCGGGTCGTGTTCGACCTCGACCCCGATCCGGCACTGGGCTGGGACCGCATGATCGAGGCGGCGCAGTCCACGCGCGCCTTGCTTGCGGAGCTGAGGCTGGAATCGTTTTGCAAGACGAGTGGCGGCAAGGGGCTGCATATCGTCGTGCCGCTCACGCCGGAGGCGGGCTGGGACGACGCAAAGGCGTTCGCCCGTGCGATTGCGCAGCATCTGGCCTCCGTCTGGCCCACGCAGATCACGGCCACCATGGGCCCCGAACACCGCAAGAAGAAGATTTTCGTCGACTATCTGCGCAATGCGCGCGGGGCGAGCACGGCGCTCGCGTATGGCGTGCGGGCGCGGCCGGGCCTGGGCGTGTCCGTGCCGATCGGCTGGGACGAACTGGAGGCGACGACGGGCGGCGCGCAATGGACGCTTGCGACGATCGACGCGCGCCTCGCGCAGATCGGGCAAGCCGACCCCTGGGCCGCCTATGGGCGCGTGCGCCAGACGTTGACGGCGGAACTGACGCTGGGTCTCGAAACCGCCGGCAAGTAGCGGCACCAGGTGAGGGTTGGCGCGTGCCGTGTATGCATGGCGCGTCGACCATGCAGACGCCGCCCCAAGCCAGCCGCGCGTCGTCTCACGGCAAGCAAATCGCTCGCGATGACAAGCAGGATAAAACCTGGTCCGCTCGATGCATGTGCTCGGCGCAAGGCAGCGCGCAGCGCGCTAGACTGCTAACAGACCATCCGCCGCACGGGAGCGGAGCGTCGTACCTCGCGTTTTCGCGGCTCGCCGCGTTCGTTGCGTACGCCGCTTTTCGCTCGCGGGCGCGGCCGTTCCCGCCAGGAGGTGACGCATGCCTTGCCGCAGCTCCCGCCATACTCGCCGCCGCCACGCGGCGCTCGTCCAGTTTGTCCTCGCCGCTTCCTGCGCGATCGCGCTGCCGGCACTCGCGGCCACGCCGATCACGGTCACCTCGAAGGCCGCAACCGACGGGCCGATCCGCTATACGGTTCGGGTCGCGTCGAAGGCGTTCGGCGACGCCCAGGAGACCCGCACGCTGCGTTCGGGCGATACCGACGACTTCACCTGGCGGACCACGCCGCCGGGCGGCGCGGTCGCGACGCCGCAAGGCTGCCCGGACTACGCTTCGTTGCCGCTCGACGCGAACGGCGCGATGGTCCGGCAGACCCAGTTGCGTCTTGCGCCAATCGTCGCGAGCAATGGCACGGCCACCGTGCAGGTGAGCTTCCGCGCCCAGGCGCCGCATGGCACGCAGTCGGTGTCGAGCAACGGCGCTTCGATCACGTGCCCCGCCGTGGTCGCGCATAGCGAAGTCGCCCACCTTACGATGCCGACCAATGGCACCGCGAAGACGCTCAAGCTCGGCGACGGCACGCAGATCACCATCTCGGCGCAGCGCTAGGGCGCGCCTTGAGCGCGGGATGGCCGGCGAGGCGCACAACGCGCGCCGGCCGCGCACGGCGCCCCGGCGTTAAGCGCGTGCCTTGCGCTCGATGAGCCGCGCAGCGAGAAAGCGATGCTGGGGCGAGAAGAGGCGCCGGTACGCGAGCAGCACCGCGCCCACCGTGCCGAGCGCCGACGAAGCCGCGATCAGGAACATGATCACGATCTGATAGCGCACGGCCTGTAGCGGCGATTGCCCCGCGAGCACCTGGCCCGTCATCATGCCGGGCAGGCTCACCACGCCGACCACGGCCATCTGGTTGAGCGTCGGAATCATGCCGGCGCGCACGGCCTCGCGGGCGCTCGCCTGCGCGGCTTCCCAGCGTGTCGCGCCGAGTGCGAGCGCGCTCTCCACACGATCGCGCCGCGCGGTCAGCTCCTGCATCATGCGCTCCACGCCGAGCGACACCCCTGTCAGCGTGTTGCCGAGAATCATGCCGAGGATCGGAATCGCATATTGCGGCTCGTACCACGGCCGGATGCGGATCACCACGAACAGCCCGACCGCCGCGACGAGCCACGCGCTCACCCAGATCGACACGATGCTGTCCGCACGTTGCCCGCCATAGGTGCGCGCGCCGCGCTGCGCCCCTGCGAAGCCCGCGATCAGCGTCATGAGTGCCATGAGCGGCAGCACGACGTACCAGCGGTTGAACGCGAACACCCAGCCGAGCACGTAGCCGATCGCAAGCAGCTGCACGACGGTGCGCACGGCGGCCCACGCCAGCTTGCGTTCGAGATCGAGCTTGAGCAGCACGGAGACCGCGCCGTTGACGAACACGAGCAGCGCCGCAATGGCGACGTCGCCGATGCCGAGGTTCTGCAGCACGCCCGGGCTCATTGTGCGGCTCCCTGTGTGAATGCCGCGCGCGTGGCGGGTTCTTCGAGCACACCTGCGCGCATCGCCAGATGCCGCGCGCCTACGCGCTGTGCCTGGGCGGGATCGTGCGAGACCCAGACCGTGGCGCGCGCCGTGCGCGCTTCGTCGAACCAGCCCGCGACGAGTGCTTCGACGGCGCGCGCCGATTCGGGGTCGAGAGACGCGGTCGGCTCGTCGAGCAGCAGCGCTTCGGGGTCGAGCTGGAGCACGCGCACGAGCGCCACGATCTGCGCTTCGCCGCCCGAAAGCTCGGAGGTGTCGCGCGCGAGGAAGTCGCTGGAACGGCCGGTGGCGGCGAAGAGCGCGCCGACGCGTGCCGGGTCGAATCGCGCGTCGCGGTATACCGCTAGCGTATAGGGGTAGCGCAGATTGTCCTCGACGCTGCCGTCCAGCAGCGCGGGCCGCTGCCGCAGGTACGCAATATGCCGCCGATAGTGGACAATGCGCCCGCGCGTGACCGGTTCGCCATGCCAGCGCACGTCGCCGCCGTCGAGCGGGTCGAGCAGCGCGAGCGCGCGCAGGAACACACTCTTGCCGGAGCCGGACGGTCCCGTCAGCACGGCGCGCTCGCCCGCCCGCAGGGCGAAATCGGTGGGATGCAGCAGCCACTGGCCGCGTTGCGCATCGCGCCGCGCGACCCGGTGCGCCTCGACGAGCGGCGCGCCATCAGTTTGGGGCGGGGGAAGCGGGTTGTGCTTGAGCATCGAAAGATTGCAAACAGGGTCGGCATACAGATCGTGCGAGGCAGACATGCCGATGTAACCGGGCACGCTGACTGCTCTTGCGGTATTGCAACATAGCAGGCCATACAACAACGCATAACGTGGAGTACGCATGACGTCATCGCAGCCCAAGCCTTTCCGCCTTGGCCGCACGCTCGCCAGGATCATCGCATGGCTCGCCGCGGTTGTCGTCGTGTTGATTGTCGTGCTCGTCGTTTTCATCCTGACATTCGACTGGAACCACGCCAAACCCTACGTGAACGAGAAGGTCACCGAGGCCATTGGGCGGCCGTTCGCAATCGAAGGCGACCTCAAGGTAGGCTGGCAGCGGCCGCCCGGTGAAACGGGCTGGCGCGCGTGGGTGCCCTGGCCGCGTTTTTCCGCCACGCAGATCCAGATTGCCAATCCCGACTGGACCAGGTCCCCGCAGTTCGCCACGATCGACGAGATCGACTTCGAGGTGGCCGTGCTGCCGCTGCTCGCGCACGACATCGTGATTCCGGCGATCAATCTCGTGAATCCGTCGATCGACGTCGAGCGCCTCGTCGACGGGCGCAACAACTGGACCTTCAAGTTGCCCGCCTCGAGCGGGCCGTCGACGTGGCGGCTCGACCTGCACGACATCACGTTCGCGAGCGGCAATATCGCCGTGAGCGACCAGCAGACGAAAACCGACGTGAAGATCGGGGTGAGCCTGCTCGGCCACGGTATCCCGATCGGCAAGGTGATGGAGGAGCAGGCAGCGGCGTCGCGCCGGGGCTCCGAGCAGGTCATCGGACGTGCGGGCGCGAACCGGCTGACCCAGCAGGTCAACAAGGAGCAGGCTTCGGAGGCGGCGGCCGCCAGCGCCGCCAGCGCCGCCAGCGGTGCGGTTAGCGGTTCGGCGGCTTCGGGGGTGCCGGCGGCCGCGAGTGTTGCCGGCGCAACCACGGGTACGTCGAGCGCAACAAGCGCGCCCACAGCCGGCTCGCAGTCGCTCGCCGCGAGCGGCGCCAGCGGCGCTGTGGCGGGCTCGGGCGCGGCGCCCGCGCAGCCGCCCGTGAAACAGCCGTTTTACGCGATCGGCTGGACGATCAAGGGCACGTATGGCAAGACGGCGCTTTCGGGCGATGGCAAACTCGGCGGCGTGCTCGCCCTGCAGGACGCGAAGCGACCGTTCCCGATCCAGGCCGACGTGCGCGTGGGCGACATGCACATCGCGCTGGTCGGCACGGTCACCGACCCGATGCATCTGGCCGCCGTCGATCTGCGCCTGTGGCTGCAGGGGCAAAGCCTGGCGCATCTCTACAACCTCACCGGCGTGACGTTGCCCGAAACGCCGCCGTATGCCACCGAAGGCCGCTTCGTCGGCAATTTCAAGCGCGGTGCGAGCGTGTTCCGCTATGAGAACTTCACGGGCCGCGTCGGCGGCAGCGATCTGAACGGCACGGTGGTCTACGAACAACGCACGCCACGGCCGTTTTTGTCCGGTCAGCTGGTGTCGAACCTGCTGCAGTTCTCGGACCTCGCGCCGATCATCGGCGCCGACAGCAAAGCGAGCAAGGAAAAGCGCGGCGACACCGTGACCCAACCGGCCGATCGTGTGATTCCGGTCGAGCCGTTCCGCACCGACCGCTGGAACGCCATCGACGCCGACGTCAAGTTCACGGGCCGGCGCATCATCAAGCAGGGCAGCCTGCCGGTTCAGGATCTCTACACGCACGTCATGATGACGAACGGCGTGCTCGTGCTCGACCCGCTGCAGTTCGGCGTGGCAGGCGGCACGTTCGGCACGCGGCTGAACCTGGACGGCAGCGGCGCGCCGCTCAAGGCGCGCGGCACGCTGGAGGTGCGCCACCTGAAGCTCAAGCAGCTTTTCCCGAACTTCAAGACGATGCAGTCGGCGCTCGGCGAGATCAACGGCGACGCTTCGCTCACGGCTACCGGCAACTCGCCGGCGGCGCTCGCTGCGACCTCGAACGGCGAGGTGAAGCTGCTCGTCACGCAGGGCACGATCAGTATGCTGCTCATGGAGGCGGCGGGCCTGAACGTGGCGAACGTGGTCTACGAAAAGCTGTTCGGCTCGCGCGACGTGAAAATCAACTGCGCCGCGGCCGATTTCGTCGCCACCAACGGCGTGCTCGATCCGCGCGTGTTCGCTCTCGACACCGACGACGCCGTGATCGATATCGACGGCCCGATCGATCTGCGCGACGAGTCGATGAACATGAAGGTCCATCCGCATACCAAGGGCTTTCGCGTTTTCACGCTGCGCTCGCCGCTCTACGTGAAGGGCACCTTCAAGAACCCGCACGTGGGCGTGGATGCGACGGCGCTTGCGCTGCGCGGCGGGGCGATGATCGGGCTCGGGCTGATCAACCCGTTCGCTGCACTGATTCCGCTCATCGCACCGAGCAACAACAAGCCGCTGCCGTGCGACACGCTGTTCGCGCAGATGCATCAGCATCCCGTGGCGCCGCCGCCGGGCCAGAAAATGCACGCGCTGCCGAAGCCCGACCTCGGCAGCGCCGGCACGGGCGCGAGCGCCGCTGCTGATAAGGGCGATAAGGGTGACAAGGGCGCGAAAGCGGGGCCGGCCACGCGCAACGCGCCGTCGCCCGCCTCGGCGGGTAAGCCGACGCAAGGGCAGGAGCCGCTCTACAAGGGAAGCTGACTCAGGAGGCTTAGGCGGAAAACCACTGCGCCGGGTCAATCGACCGGCGCAGTGGCATGGTGAACTTCGTTGGTAGCGCGCCCTAGCGCAACGAGCGCGGTGCGGTGTCGCCGGCGGCGTCCTGGCGGCGCGTCACGCGCCGTGTGGTCATGGTCGGACGCGCTGCGCCGAACTCGGGCAGGACCCGGCCGCGCGCGCGGCTCGCGAACACCAGAAAGCCGAAGCCGTCCGCCTCGTACCAGTAACCGCCGTTTTCGAGGCCTTCGATCGGCTGCTCGAGCGCGTGAGCGATCGATTCGATGCAGCGCTTGCGCAACTCGCTCGTGCCCGGATAGGGCGGCTGCGCACCGCGCACGCTGCACAGGAGCACGTCGAGCCCCGGCAGGATATGCGCATAGAGCACGGGCTCGTCCTGCGCGCGCGCACGCGCGATCTTGGTATCGAGTTGGCCGAACGGTTTGAAATGACTCAGCACGGCGAGAAATGACTCATCGCCGTCTGCCTTGACGCGTTTGCGCTTTTTCGGGAAGGACATAAAAATTCGCCTGAAAAAGGTGGATTGCAGTACACGCAGCGTTCCCATGCGACCACTCCCGGACTGGTGCGCCGCACGTCGATCCTTTATAGCACACGGATTTGCAGTGTTCATGAGGATAGAGATGGGGACGGTCCGCTTTGACGGCGCGCGGACCGCCTGAAGCGATCCGGCCTGCGCGGCGCGGTTTGCTGCCCCTGTTTCAAAACCCTCATCGCGTTCGCAAACGCCATGCCGGATCGCACGTCGCGCTCATGTAGATATCCCGGCGCTCTCTCGCTTGTCTCCGTCTCAATAATAGACCTGTGTGTGCGCTCGGTGTGGCGAATTGCCGCAAAAAAGCGGGTTTTCCACGACGGGAGGTGTGGGGTGTCACATACATTGTCATCCTGAAAAATCGCGCAGATAATGTTGCGGTTCTGGTGCCCGCGGTTGCCCCAGGGCGCCCTCAGCCAACTGGCATCGCGAGGGCGCATTCGGCGCGAGTACCTGCAAAACGCATTGCAAAAAGCATGGCGAAAAGCACGGCGCGCCGCCCGGACCCGCCACCGAACCGGACCGACATGAAACTCTTCGCCAAGGGGCTCTTGCTGATCGCGATTCCGAGCATCGTCGAACTGGCGCTGCTCGGCGTCGTGTTCGACACGCAGGGAAAGGCCGCGCTCGCGGCCAAACGCGCCGAGAACACGCAGCAAATCCTTTGGCAAGCCAACAGTCTCGTCGACCCGTTGCTGCGCGAAGCCGCGCGCGTGCGCACCGGCATCGTGCTCGAAGACCCTTCCTTCATCGATCGTCACGCTGTCTGGACCGAGTTCTCCGATCGCATCACGCTGCTCGCGCGCATGGTCGCCGACAATCCGCCCCAGCTCGCACGCGTCGAGCGCATGCGCGACGCCGCCTATGCATGGCGCAAGGAAGCGGGTGATATCGCCGATGCGCTGCGCACGGGGCATAGCGCGCCGTTTGCGCGCGCGGCGGCCAACGGCATGCCGCCCGAGATCG
The DNA here is from genome assembly GCF_001718195.1 of Paraburkholderia nodosa. Lineage (GTDB taxonomy): Bacteria > Pseudomonadota > Gammaproteobacteria > Burkholderiales > Burkholderiaceae > Paraburkholderia > Paraburkholderia nodosa_A. Next base: position 93,859 of record NZ_MCNV01000025.1, on the reverse strand, counting down.
AGACGGTGCGCGAGGTGCTGGGCGAGTTCATCGCCGAGGAGACGCGGCTCGACGAGGCCCGCGCCGCAATGCTGCGCGAGACGCGCGAGCGCCAGCAGGACGCGCTGATTTTCGCCGTGGTGGGCTCGATGCTGATCTGGGCGTTCACGGCTATGGCGTTTGCGCGCAACGTGGGTGCGCGCCTCGCCGCGCTCGGCGCGAACGCCGAGCGTCTGGGCGATGGGGCGCCGCTCGCGCCGCCGCTCTCCGGCGACGATGAAATCGCGGCGCTCGATGCGGTGCTGCATCAGACCAGCGCGCGTCTGCGCGTGGCCGAGCGCGAACAGACCGCGCTGAAGGCGCAGCTGCAGGCGCGCGCCGCGGATCTCGCGAGCGCCAACGAGCATTTGCGCCAGGAGAGTCAGGACAACGAGATGTTCATCTACAGCGTGTCGCACGATTTGCGCTCGCCGCTCGTGAACCTGCAGGGTTTTTCGAAGGAGCTGCAGGTATCGTGCGACGACTTGCGCACGCAGGTCGACGCGGCGGGGCTGCCCGAGCACGAATATCGCGCGATGGCCGAAGTGCTCGACGGCGATGTCGACGAATCGCTGAAGTACCTGCGTCAGGCGGTGGCGCGCGCGGCGGCCATCATCGACGCGCTGCTGCGCATCTCGCGCGCCGGACGCCTCGAATACCGCTGGCAGCGCGTCAACGTCGCGCGGCTCGTCGAGCGCGTGCTCGGTGGCCTCGCCGAGGAACGCACGAAGGCCGCGCGTATCGAAGTGGGCGAGTTGCCGCCCGCGTGGGGCGATCCCGCCGCGCTCGAGCAGATCTTCGGCAACCTCATCGAAAACGCGCTGCAGCATCTCGATACCGCGCGCCCGGGCCGGGTCGAGATCGGCGCGCTGGAGGCCGGCGCGCAATCCGCCGGCGAACCCGGCAAAAGCGCGGCAAAGGACCCCGGAAAATCAGCGGGCGGAGCGCCTGGCGAACGTACGCGGACTTATTTTGTGCGCGACAATGGCGTCGGTATCGCGCAGGCGTATCTGCCGAAGCTGTTCCGCGCCTTTCAGCGGCTGCACGGCGGAGAATCGCCCGGGCAGGGCACCGGCCTCGCGCTCGCCAGGCGGATTGCGGAGCGGCATGGCGGGCGCGTCTGGGTCGAATCGACTGAGGGCGCGGGCTCGACGTTCTTCGTCGCGCTGCCGGACCAGCCGTTGCGTACCACATAGCGGGTATTCTGGCCCGCTGCGCGGCAAGCTTTCAACAAGCCTTAAAAAATTCATGCAGGTCGTAGGAGAGTCGAGATGACGAACGGGGAACAGGTCAGCATCGTGCTGATCGAAGACGACGACGGGCACGCCACGCTGGTCGAGCGTAACCTGCGGCGTTCGGGGATCTCGAACGGTTTTCTGCGCTTTCGCGACGGCCAGGAGGCGCTCGATTATTTTTTCGGCACCCCTGGCGATCACCCGGCTGCGCACGCGAACTGGCCGTCGCGCGACACACTCGGCAATTTTGTCGTGCTGCTCGACCTGCGTATGCCGCGTGTGGACGGCTTCGAGGTGCTGCGGCGCCTGAAAGCGGAGCCCGCCACGGCGTCGGTGCCGGTGATCGTGCTCACGACCACCGACGACCCGCGCGAAATCGAACGCTGCTATGAACTCGGCTGCAACGTGTACATCACGAAACCGGTCGAATATGACGCGTTCATCGAGGCCGTTCGCCGGCTCGGCTTCTTTCTCCAGGTCGTCAAGCTGCCGCCGGGACATCGCTTCGTTCAGCCCCGGCCGGGCGGCGCCCGATAACGCACTACGCATGCATCAAGCATGGATTCATCACGCATTGGCAATCGAATGGAACAACGGCGGCAAGAACGGCGGCAAACCGGACCCGTGCCCGAAGGGACGCTTCGCGCATGACTGAGGAACCCACGATGCTGGACGGCGCGCGCGTGCTCGTCGTCGACGACGACGAAGGCATCCTGCGCCTCGCACGCAAATCGCTGCTGCGCGCCGGGGCGCGCGTGGACACCTGCACAGGTGTCGGGGAGGCGCGCGCGCTGCTCGCCGTGCAAACGCCCGACGTGCTGGTGCTCGACTATCAGCTCGACGGCGCGGAAACGGGCCTTGACTTCTTCCGCCGTCTGCGTGCCGACGACGTGCGCGTGCCGGCCATTCTCGTGACCGGTTTCACCGACGAGTCCCGCGTGATCGCCGCATTGCGCGCGGGCGTCTCGGACGTGGTGCCGAAATCGGGTGACTACCTCGACTATCTGCCTGAAGCCGTCGCGCGCGTGCTATCGCAGGTCGCGCTGCAGCGCGCCTCCGACGAAGCGCTGCTCCTGCGCGACCGCGAAGAGCACTATCGCACGCTCTCCGAAGCCTTGCCGCACCTCGTGCTCACCTGCGGCGCGGACGGCAATTGCGACTTCGTCTCGAAGCAGTGGCTCGACTACACGGGTCTCGACGCGGGCCAGTCACACGGTCTCGCTTGGCTCGACGCCGTGCATGCCGACGACCGCGAAGAGATTCGCCACACCTGGCTCAGGGCCGTGAGCAGCGGCGCCGCCGATTATCGCCACGAATTGCGGATTCGCCGCCACGATGGCGCTTATCGATGGTTCGATGTCCGAATCGTTCCGATGCGCGACCCGCGCGGCGGCGTGAACAAATGGTTCGGCAGTTGCACCGACATCGACGCACAGCGTGAAGCGACCCAGGAGCGCGAGCGCCTGCTCGCCTCGGAGCAGGCCGCGCGGCAGACCGCCGAAGAAGCCAACCGCGCGAAAGACCGCTTCCTCGCCATGCTTTCGCACGAGCTGCGCACGCCGCTCACGCCGGTGCTCGCGGGCACGCGTCTGCTGGAGCAGATCCCGGGCCTGCCCGATGCGGCGCGCGCGGGCGTGCTGATGATCCGCCGCAATATCGAGCTCGAGGCGCGTCTGATCGACGACCTGCTCGATCTCACGCGCGTGGCCAACGGCAAGCTGAGCCTTGCGCTGGAGACCGTCGATGTCCACGAGGTGATCGAGGCCGTGCTCGAGCTCTTCCATAGCGAAATCCAGATCAAACAGCAGGACGTCCACGTCGATCTGCGCGCGCAGCAGCATTACGTGCGCGGCGACCGTGCGCGCCTGCAGCAGATGCTCTGGAACCTCGTGCGCAACGCCGCGAAGTTCACGCCAGACGGGGGCCACATCTACGTGCGCACGCGCGACGAGCGCATGCAGGTAGAGATTGAGGTCGAGGATACGGGCATCGGCATTGCGCCCGAGCAGATCGGCAAGCTCTTTCATGCCTTCGAGCAGGGCAGCCACAATCTCACGCGCCAGTTCGGCGGACTCGGTCTAGGCCTTGCCGTGACGCGGGCGCTGACCGAGGCGCACGGCGGTAACGTGAGCGCGAAGAGCCCCGGCGCGCATTGTGGCGCGACCTTCACGATCGTGCTGCCGACTGCGGCGCGAGGCGAAGGGGCGGCCGCGACCGCCGAACTGCGCGGGCGGCACCCGGTGGGCGCGATGAACATCCTGTTGATCGAAGATCACGAGGACACCGCCGAGGTCATGTCGCAACTGATGCGCGCGGGCGGCCACGAGGTGGCGGTGGCGGGCAGCGTGGCCGGCGCGCTCGCGCTCACGGCCAGCATGGCCTTTGACCTCGTGGTGAGCGATATCGGCCTGCCGGATGGCTCGGGCATCGACTTCATCCGGGCGTTTCGTGCGCAATCAACGGCGCCCGCCGTTGCGCTCACCGGCTTCGGCACCGACGACGACGTTCGACGCAGCGTGGAAGCGGGCTTTACCGCGCACCTCACGAAGCCCGTCAACTTCGAGCAGCTCGAACGGCTCATTGAAGAGGCCGCAGCGGCGCGCAGCGCGGCGGCCGAGTCCGATTCCGCCGCGCCTCGTCCCTGACGCTGTCTCGATCCGGGCACAAAAAAGCCCGCGCGACCTTGCGGCGGCGCGGGCTTTTGTCTGGGCGCTCGTGCGGGCTTAGCGCGGATTGTTCTGCAACGAATCGCGGATCTCGCGCAGCAGCAGCACGTCTTCCGGCGTGGGCGGCGGCTCGGCGGGCGCGGCGGCTTGCGGCTGGCGCAGCTTGTTGATGAACTTCACCATCAGAAAGATGATGAACGCGAGAATGACGAAGTTGATCACCGCGGTAATGAACGAGCCATAGCCGAACACGGCCACGCCCGCGGTCTGCAGATCCTTGTACGACTCGGGGTTGCCTTTGTAGCTGGCCGGAATATGGCCGAGCCGAACGAACATGTTCGAGAAGTCGAGGCCGCCCGTGATCACGCCGATGACCGGCATGATGAGGTCTTTCACGATCGAGTTGACAATGCTCGAGAACGCACCGCCGATGATCACACCGACGGCGAGATCCATCACGTTGCCTTTGACGGCGAATTCCTTGAACTCCTGGACGATGCTCATGAGCGGGCTCTCCCTGAATGGTGCAGCACGGGGCTGGGGTCAATACGGCGTATTGGCGCAATCATAGCGAACGCATCCGTATCGCGGTAGCAATTTGACATTCCCTGACCTTTTGACGGGGACCGGCGACGGAGTCCCGGCGAACGCATGCGGCGTGCCCACCGCGCGTGCGCTGAGTTAGCGCGCAAGCGAGATCTGCTGGTGAAAGGTCGCTGGATCGGTGTTGGTGCCACACAGCAGCACGCCGACGCGTTTGCCTTGCAGCGTGTCGCGCAGCGGCCCGAGCAAGCCCGCCGTGGCGGTGGCGCAAGCAGGCTCGACGGCGAGTTTGAGTTGCTCGAAGAGCACGCGCATCGCGCTGCGCAAGGCGTCGTCGGAGACCGTAACGACGCGCTCGAGATGACGGCGGCACAGCGTATAGCTGTATTGCTCCGCATGCGGCGCCATGAGCGAGTCGGCGATCGAGTGCATGTGGGTCAGGCGCACCGTATGGTTCGCGGCGAAGCTGCGCGCCATCACGTCCGCGCCCTCGGGCTCGACGCCATACACGTGCACGCGCGGATTCGCGAGCCGCAGCGCGGTGGCGACGCCCGCTGCGAGCCCGCCGCCGCCGATGGGCACGACGACCGCGTCGAGATCGGGCGCCTGGGTGGCCCATTCGTAGCCGAGCGTGGCCGTGCCGAGCACCGTGCGATAGCCGTTGAAGGGATGCACGAAATAGCGTCCCTCGTCGGTCTCGATACGGCGCACGATCTCGAACGCCTCGCTGCTGTTGCCCGCCACGACGATTTCTGCGCCAAAGCGCTTGCACTGCGCGACGCGTGCCGCGCTCGCGGAGCGAAAGAGCACGACCTTCGCGCTGATGCCAAGGCGCATCGCCGCGTACGCCACTGCAATTGCGTGATTGCCGCCCGAAACGCACGTGACGCCCGCGCTGCGTTGCGCTGCGTCGAGGGCGAGCAGATGCGTGAATGCGCCGCGCACCTTGAAGGTGCCGCTCGACTGCAGCAGCTCGAACTTGAAGTTCACGAGTGTCGCTTCGAGCGTGGACAGATCGTGGCGGTCGAACACCGGCGTGCGCAGTACCCACGGCGCGAGCGCGAAATGCTGCGAGGCGATCTCGTCGAGCGTGGGGATCGCCTCACCGTCGATCGTGTGACTGGTGGGCAGCGGCGCGGCGGTGGACATGATGGTGCGCGTCCGACGTGGTTACTGTGCCAGGGCTTCGACGGACATGCCGTGCACGAGCTTGCGCAGGAAACCTTCGCAGGCCGCGAGCTGTTCGAGCGAGACGTATTCGTTCGGCTTGTGCGCCTGCTGGATGTCGCCGGGGCCGCACACCACGCTCGGAATGCCCGCGCGTGCGAACAGGCCCGCCTCGGTGCCATAGGCCACCTTGCGTCGCGCCTGATCGGCAGTGAGCGCGCGCACGAGCTGCGTGATCGCGGCCTGCTCGGTGGCGTCGAGGCCGGGGGCGGCGGCGATCTTCGTGAACTCGATCGCGCCCACCGCGTGCTCGCGCTGCATCTTCGGCACCAGCGTTTCGCGTGCGTACTGCTCGATGCGCGCGAAGATCGTGTCGGGGTCGAGCGTCGGCAGATTGCGGAACTCGAACGCGAAGCGGCATTCGGCGGGCACCGTGTTGATCGCGTTGCCGCCTTCGATCGTGCTCGTCTGCGCGGTCGTGAACGGCACGTCGTAAAGCTCGTCGAACGGACCGTTCGCGCGGAACTCGTCGGCCATGTCGCGGATGTAGCAGATGAGGCGCGCCGCGTACTCGATCGCGTTCAGGCCGCGCGGCGTGAGCGACGAATGAGCGGCCTGCCCGCGCACGCAGCACTGGTACGCGTTGATGCCCTTGTGCGCGACGATGGGGCGCATGCTCGTGGGCTCGCCCACGATGCAGCCTTCAGGCTTCACGCCGCGCTTCACGAGTTCTTCGATCATGAGCGGCGCGCCTACGCAGCCTACTTCCTCGTCGAACGAGAGCGCGAGGTGCAAGGGCTTGGCAAGCTTCGTCTGCTGGATCTCCGGCAGGAGCGTGAGCGCCGCGCCGATGAAACCCTTCATGTCGCAGGTGCCGCGGCCATAGAGCAGCCCGTCGCGAATCTCGGGCTTGAATGGGTCGCTGTCCCATTTCTGGCCGTCCACGGGCACCACGTCGGTGTGCCCGGAGAGCACGATGCCGCCGTTCGTTTCGCCGTTGTGCGCGGGGATCGTGGCGAACAGGTTGGCCCATTTGCCGTCGCGGCCATAGGTGAGCGTCGATTCGATGCCGCGCGCGCGCAGATCGTCGCGCACGGTCTCGATCAGGCCGAGATTCGGATGGCGGCTGACCGTATCCATCGAAACCAGACGGGTGACCCAGGCAAGCGAGGCGGGAAGGGAGGCGGAAGGCGTGGACGACTGCGCTGCTTCAGCGGCGAGGGACATGTTGGACTCCAGCTTGCTTGTATTCTTCATCTTACCCAAAAAGAATACGGCAAGCCAAAGCCGCGAGCCGTATCGCGTCCCACGCAGCGGGCGACTGCGCTGCGCATGGCGCGCTGCAGCATGACGTGAAAACGCCCGCGCAGAGGGCAATCCGCGCGGGCGTCCGAAGATGATGAAAAGGCGTTCAGCGCGATGCGCCAGCGCGATTGGGCGCACCGAGCGCGCGCAACGTTTCCTTCACGGTCGCAACACGTACCGCGAGATCGGGGCTGCGCGTTTCGATGCGCAGCTTGTCCTGCCCCGCGAGCTTGATGTGCTTGTGCTTCTGCACCATCTCGATGATGCGCATGGCGTCCACGGGCGGATTCGGCACGAACTGCAGGCCGATGACCGCTTCGCCCGCATCGATCTTCGTGATGCCGAGGGGCTTGGCCGCCAGACGCAGACGGTGCGTTTCGATCAGCGCATGCGCTTGCGCGGGCATCTTGCCGAACCGGTCGATCAGCTCTTCCTGAATGCCGTCGATCGAATCGTCGTGCTCGCAGTTCGCGAGCCGCTTGTAGAGCGACAGGCGCTCCTGCACGTCGCCGCAATAGTCGGCGGGCAGGATGGCGGGCGCGTGCAGGTTGATCTCGGTGGTCGCCGCGAGCGGCGCGTTGAGATCGGGCTCGCGGCCGTCTTTCAGCGCCTTCACGGCGTCGTTGAGCATGTCCGTATACAGCTGGAAGCCGATCTCCTGGATCTCGCCCGACTGCTTGTCGCCGAGCACCTCGCCCGTGCCGCGAATCTCGAGGTCGTGCATCGCCAGATAGAAGCCCGAACCGAGTTCCTCCATCTGCTGAATGGCTTCGAGCCGGCGTTGCGCCTGCTTCGTGAGCCCTTGCGGATCGTGCACGAGCAAATACGCGTACGCCTGGTGGTGCGAACGCCCGACACGGCCGCGCAGCTGGTGCAGCTGCGCGAGGCCGAACTTGTCGGAACGGTGGATGAGGATCGTGTTCGCCGTCGGCACGTCGATGCCGGTCTCGATGATCGTCGTGCAGAGCAGCACGTTCGCGCGTTGCGCCACGAAATCGCGCATCACGGCTTCGAGTTCACGCTCGTGCATCTGGCCGTGCGCCACGGCGATGCGCGCTTCCGGCACGAGCGCTTCGAGCATCGCACGGCGGTTCTCGATGGTCTCGACCTCGTTGTGAAGGAAGTACACCTGACCGCCGCGCTTGAGTTCGCGCAGCATGGCCTCGCGAATCACGCTGCCTTCTTCGCGGCGCACGAACGTCTTGATGGCGAGGCGCTTTTGCGGCGCGGTCGCGATCACGGAGAAGTCGCGCAGGCCTTCGAGCGCCATGCCGAGCGTACGCGGAATCGGCGTGGCGGTGAGCGTGAGCACGTCGACTTCCGCGCGCAGCGCCTTGAGCGCCTCCTTCTGACGCACGCCGAAACGGTGTTCCTCGTCGATGATCACGAGCCCGAGGCGCTTGAACTGAACATCGGACGAAAGCAGCTTGTGCGTGCCGATCACGATATCGACGCTGCCGTCGTTGATCTGCTGGATCGAGCCGCTCACTTCCTTGGCGGACTTGAAGCGCGACAGCTCGGCGATGCGCACGGGCCAGTCGGCGAAGCGGTCCGTGAAGGTCTGCGTGTGCTGCTCGGCGAGCAGCGTGGTGGGCGAGAGGATTGCCACCTGCTTGCCGCCCATCACGGCGATGAACGCCGCGCGCAATGCCACTTCCGTTTTGCCGAAGCCCACGTCGCCGCAGACGAGGCGGTCCATCGGCTTGCCGCTCGTCATGTCGCCGATGACCGCGGCGATCGCGGCGGCCTGGTCCGGCGTTTCCTCGAAACCGAAACTCTCCGCGAACTTGACATAGTCTCGCGGCTCGAGCGCGAACGCGTGGCCCTCGCGCGCGGCGCGGCGTGCGTAGAGGTTCAAAAGCTCGGCGGCCGTGTCGCGGATCTGCTGCGCGGCCTTGCGGCGCGCCTTTTCCCACTGGCCCGAACCGAGCGCATGCAGCGGCGCGCTATCGGGATCGGCGCCGCTGTAGCGCGAAATCACATGCAGTTGCGATACCGGCACGTAGAGCTTGCTGCCGTTCGCATATTCGAGGTGCAGGAACTCGGTGTCGCCTTCGCCGAGGTCCATCGTCACCAGACCGTGATAACGGCCGATGCCATGCTGCGCATGGACCACCGGATCGCCCACTTTCAGCTCGGAAAGGTCGCGCACCATCGAATCGACGTTGCTCGCCTGTTCCTGGCGACGGCGCCCGGCGCGGCGCGCGAGCGGGCCGTAAAGCTCGGTCTCGGTGATGACCGCGAGTTCCTCGCCCGGCAGCGAGAAGCCCGTGGAGAGGGGCGCGACGCCCATCGTGAAACGCTCGTCGCCGGTGAGCCAGTCCTCGAAGCTGTCCGCGCCCGCGGGGCGCAGATGGTTGTCGGCGAGCAGCTGCGCGATGGTTTCGCGCCGGCCCGCCGATTCCACCGCGAACAGCACGCGGTTCTTCGTCGTTTCGAGGTACGTGCGCAGCGACGCGAGCGGGTCGTCGGCGTGGCGGTCGATCGCGAGGTTCGGCAGCGCCGTGGCCCAGCCGCCCGCGCTCGTGGCGGGCAGCACGAGACGTGCGAACGGCTTCGCGAACGTGAAGAAGTCCTCGTCGGTCAGGAAGAGTCGCTGCGGCTCCAGGATCGGCCGCTCGCGGTCATGCGAGAGGAAGTTGTGGCGCTGCTTCGTGTCGTTCGTGAAGCGGCGGATCGAGGCGTCGAGGTCGCCCGAGAACACCAGCTGCGCGTTTGCCGGCAGATAGTGGAAGAGCGTGGCCGTTTCTTCGAAAAAGAGCGGCAGGTAGTATTCGATGCCCGCCGACGGCACGCCGTTGCCCATGTCCTTGTAGATCGTCGCGCGGCTCGGGTCGCCCTCGAACACCTCGCGCCAGCGGCTGCGAAACGCCGTGCGCGCGGCTTCGTCGAACGGGAACTCGCGACCCGGCAGCAGGCGCACGTCCTTGACGGGATAGAGGCTGCGCTGGCTGTCCGGATCGAACGCGCGGATCGAGTCGACCTGGTCGTCGAAGAGGTCGATGCGGTAGGGCAGCGGCGAGCCCATCGGAAAGAGGTCGATGAGCGAGCCGCGCACGCAATATTCGCCCGGGCGCACCACCTGGCTCACGTGCTCGTAGCCCGCGAGCGTGAGCTGCGACTTGAGCTTCGCTTCGTCGAGGCGTTCGCCCTGCGAGAACGAGAACGTATACGCCGCGAGGAACGAGGCGGGCGGCATGCGGTAGAGCGCCGTGGTGGCCGGCACGATGAGAATGTCGCAGCGGCCTTCGCCGAGATCGTGCAGCGTCGCGAGGCGTTCGGAAACGAGGTCCTGGTGCGGAGAAAACGTGTCGTACGGCAGCGTTTCCCAGTCGGGCAACAGGCGCACGCGCGCCTCGGGCGCGAAGAACGGAATCTCCTGGGCGAGGCGCTGCGCGTCCACGGCGCTCGCGCAGATCACGGCCAGCAGCGGCGCACGGGCGGCGCTGGCGCGCGCGGCCTCGCGGTAGCGGGCGATCAGGAGCGCGTCGGACGAGCCGTGCGTGCCATCGAACGCGTAGCGCTGGCCCGGCTTGACGACGGCAACGGGGGACGGGGATTGCGAGGAAGCGGCGATATCGGACATGGGCAACAGGGTGGCCGACGTTTGTGTCGGCGCTTGTGTCGGTATGGTGGCCAGTTCAGTTCGGGCACGGTGCAACACCGGGATATGGGGGCCGGTTTGCGGTCTTCAAGTGAATTCGGCGCGCTTTTCCTTACGTTGCGCGGGCATTCCAGGGCCGTTTTGCGGGCGTCCGGCGTGCGGGCAAGGGACCTATTATAAAATCCGTCCTTTAATTTGACTCATGCGGCTCGCGACACCGTGACTTCACGCCTCTTTGCCCTGATTCCGTGCGCCGGTACCGGCAGCCGGTCGGGCTCGGCCATGCCGAAACAATATCGAATCGTTGCCGGACGCGACCTCCTGCACTATACGCTTGCCGCTTTTGACGCCTGCAACGAATTCTCGCAGACGCTCGTGGTGATTTCTCCCGACGATAACCACTTCGACGCCCGGCGCTTCGGCGGCCTGCGCTTTGCCGTGCGCCGCTGCGGCGGCGCCTCGCGCCAGGCTACGGTCTATAACGGCCTCGCCGCGCTCGCCGAATTCGGCGCAACCGACGACGACTGGGTGCTCGTGCACGACGCCGCGCGTCCCGGCATCACGCCGGCGCTGATCCGCGCGCTCGTCGAGTCGCTCAAGGACGACCCCGTGGGCGGCATCATGGCGCTGCCGGTGGCCGACACGCTCAAGCGCGTCGCGCCGAAGGACCCCGCGGCGCCCGGCGCGCATATCGCGCGCACCGAATCGCGCGACGGCCTCTGGCAGGCCCAGACCCCGCAGATGTTCCGCATCGGCATGCTGCGCACGGCCATCGAGCGCGCGCAGCAGGACGGCCACGATCTCACTGACGAAGCGAGCGCGATCGAGTGGCTCGGCCACGCGCCGCGACTCGTGCAGGGCAGCCTGCGCAACTTCAAGGTGACGTACCCCGAAGATTTCGCGCTCGCCGAAGCGATCCTCAGCCGGCCCGCGGAGTAAGCGCGCCGCAATCCCTTTACCCGGAACCCCAAACATGGACATCAGAATCGGACAAGGCTACGACGTGCACGCGCTGGTGCCGGGCCGCCCGCTCGTGCTCGGCGGCGTGACGATCCCCTACGATCGCGGCCTGCTCGGCCACTCGGACGCCGACGTGCTGCTGCACGCCATCACCGATGCGCTGTTCGGCGCCGCCGCGCTCGGCGACATCGGCCGCCATTTCCCCGACACCGACAAGCAGTTCTACGGCGCGAACAGCCGCGTGCTGCTGCGCGAATGTCTGCGCCGCGTGCAGGAGGCGGGCTTCACGCTCATGAACGTCGATACCACGGTGATCGCGCAGGCGCCCAAGCTCGCGCCGCACATCGAATCGATGCGCAAGACGATCGCCGAAGACCTGAACCTGCCGGTCGAGCGCGTCAACGTGAAAGCGAAGACGAATGAAAAGCTCGGCTATCTCGGCCGCAGCGAAGGGATCGAAGCGCAGGCGGCGGTACTGCTGCTGCGCGCATGAGCGGTTATTCAACCGTCATTTTGAAGGGTTGAACGGCGCGAGCAGGACCCGTGCCTGCTCCGCACCTGACGGCGATGATTGCAGCTGCAATCATCGCCGTTGCTTTTCTTGCCGATTAATTTCCGTTTTTTTCGTCCCATACTGAAGCGGTATCCGGAAGTGGGGAGGACGATGGCGGGAGTTGAAAGACGCGTGAAAGGCCTCGATGGCCTGCGGGCGCTGGCAGTGGTGCTCGTGTTCCTCTCGCACAAGGCCCACGTCGACGCGGTCGATGCGGGCAAGATCGGCGTCTGGCTGTTCTTTCTGATCAGCGGCTATCTGATCATCGGTGAGTTGCATCGCAATCGGGTCCGCATCGAGCAGCACAGCGCGCGCACGGCCGCGCTGCTGTACGTCTTTTTCATGAAGCGCACGCTGCGCATTTTTCCCGTGTATTACCTGCTGCTCGTCGCGCTCACCATCGCGCATGCGAGCTTCTATCAGCGCGATGTCGACCTCGGGCTCGCCTGGCATTTCGTATTCCTCTCCAATTACTGGATCGGCGTAGTGCACGACGGTTGGCCCGGCACCGTGTCGCATTTCTGGAGCCTCGCGGTCGAGCAGCAGTTCTATCTCGTCGCGCCGTTTGCGCTGCTGTTCGTGCGCGCGTCGCGCCATCTCGCGCTCTGCGCGGTGGTCATCGCGGCGGCGGCGTGCGCGCATCTCGCGCTCTACGAAGCAGGGGCGATCGCGCCGCTCATCTACGCATTCTCGCCGTGGAATTTCGCCATGCTTGCGCTCGGTGGCGCACTGGCGATTGGCGGCGCGCGCGTGCCACTACGCCCGGGGGTGTTGAGCGCGTTGTGGCTCGTCGGGGCGTGTGCGGCGGTTGCCGGCTTCGCGCTGGCGCGCGCCGATTGTGCTGACTGCGCCGAAGGCGTGACGAGCGTGACGATGCTGCCGGGCTGCTTCGACATCGGGCTCGCGCTCTCGCTCGGCGCGCTGTTCCTGTGGCTCGTGCGCCGACAGGACAGCGTACTGGTCGCAGCGCTGGAACTGCGGCCGCTCGCATATCTCGGCACGATCAGCTACGGCTTCTATCTGTTTCACAACCTCGTGCCGGCGCGCCTTGGCATGGCGCCGGGGCTCTATGCGAGGCTCCATGTGCCCGATATTGCACAGCCGGCCCTCGCGCTCGTGTTGCAGTTCGCGCTGGCCGTGTTGCTCGCCCATCTGTCGTGGCAGGTGCTGGAAAAGCGCGTGCTCGAGTGGAAGCGGCCGCTCGAAACGGCCATACGCAACCGTCTGCCCACCCGCACCGCCGCGAGCCAGACGTGATGCGCCACGGCGCGAGACCTAGAGCGTTCCGCCGCCGACTTCGCGCCCGTCCGGACACAGCTCGCCGGTCTGCAACCCATCGAGCACGCGCAGCACTTCTTCGGCGCTGCGCCCGACGTTGAGGTTGTTCACCGTGACATGCTGGATCGTGTTGTCGGGATCGACGATGAACGTCGCGCGCAGCGCCACGCCCGCTTCCTTGTCGCGTATGCCGAGCTGATCGATGAGTTCGCCCTTCACGTCGCCGAACGAATAGTGATTGAGGCGATCGAGCGTCTTGTCCTCGCGTCGCCAGGCGAGCTTCACATATTCGTTATCGCAGCTGCCGCCCATCACGACCGTTTCGCGGTCATCGAATTCCTTGATGAGCCGTGCGAACGCGACGATCTCGGTGGGGCAAACGAGCGTGAAATCCTTGGGGTAGAAGTAGATGACCTTCCACTTGTTGGCGAAGGTCTGCTCGGTGATCTCGGTGAACGCCGACTCGCCGTTTTCTTCGGGATGGTTGAAGCCGGGCTTCGCGGCCGTGACGGTAAAGGCTTCGAGTTTGTCGCCGACGGTTTTCATGGCGGAGGTCCTCAGACGAGAGACGGGCCGGGCGGCCCGCTTTGACGCCACGCGCTGCGTGGCGTGCCCAGGAAAACGATTGTCGCAGGTGCGGGCGGCGCGTGGTGCGGCGGTGCGCCGCCGCCGGGTCTCGATCAGGAGGGGACGAGCCTCAGGCGCCCTTGGCGAGCGGGAACTCGATCGTCACTTCGAGGCCCGGGCCCGGCAGCCGGTTGCGCAGGCGCAGCGCGCCGCGATAGCGGCCCACGAGGCGCTGCACGATGGCCATGCCGAGTCCCGTGCCGTTGGCCTGCGTGCGGGCCGTATCGACGCGGTAAAACGGCCGCGTGACGAGCGGGAGCTGATCCTCGGGAATGCCCGGGCCTTCGTCGACCACCGAGAGCTCGACGCGCGAATGCGAGACGCGCGTTTCGAGCATGATGTGCGGAATGCCGTCTGTTTCGCTCGCGCCGTACTTGCGCGCGTTCTCGATCAGGTTGCCCACGACGCGGCGCATGTCGGTGTCGTCGGCTTCGATCATGGCCGAGGGCGCGAGTCGCGTGATGAGACGCACGCCGTCTTCGCTTGCCATGCGCGCGGCCATCTCGCCGGCGATGACCGAGAGGTCGACGCGCTCGGGCATGCGCTGGGTGGGCCGAGCGTAATCGAGGAAGCGGCCGATGATCATGTCCATCTGCTCGATGTCGTCGATCATCGCGTCCTTGGTGGCCTGGTCGGACGGACTCATCTCCGTCTCGAGGCGCAGGCGCGCGAGCGGCGTGCGCAAATCGTGCGAGATGCCCGCGAGCATCAGCGCGCGGTCGGCCTCCAACTGCTCGAGGTCGCGCACCATCTGGTTGAACGAGCGATTCGTTTCGGCCGCGACGCCCATGCCGCTCTCAGGCAAGGGCGCAGGCGGCTGTCCCGAGCCCAGCATGCGCGCCGACATGGCGAGCCGCGCGAATGGCCGGTTCACGAGACTCGTGATGAAGGCCGCCCCGAAAAGCGATAGCGCAAGCGCCGAGACACCCCATCCGACCCACTGCAAACCGGTGACGTTGTCGAGCTGGTCGCGGTCGAGCGCGACCCAGTAGTCGTCTTCGTCGATCTTGAAGCTGATCCACACGCCCGGAATGTCGTTCACGGACTGCGCGATCACGGTGTCGTCGCCAAGACGGCCGCGGATGTCGTGCTCGATCAGGCGATTGAGCGACTCATCGGGCTGGAGCTTGTATTTGTCGGTGGTTTCGCGCGGGTACACGCGCACGCCCTCGTTACTCTCGAGATCCTGCAGCAGTGCGCGGCGCAGATCGGGATCGGAGTAGAGGAGTGCGGTGCGCGTGAGCTTCACGATCGCGACGAGCTGGAGCGCCACGCGCTGCGCGCGCGGCTCCCGTTCGATCACGCGAAAGCTCTGGAACCACGCGGCGAGACTGACCGCGATGAGAAGGGCGATCAGCAGGAAGGTGCGCCAGAACAGATCGCCGAACGCGAGCGTGAGCAAACGCCGGTCAATCCGCATGGGCCCTTCCCGTTTCAACAGAGGCAGTGCAGACAACGAGACACCATTCAGGATCACGCGGCGCCGTCGGGAATGAACACATACCCGAGGCCCCAGACCGTTTGAATGAAACGCGGGCTGCCCGGATCGGGTTCGATGAGCTTGCGCAGGCGCGAGATCTGCACGTCGAGGCTGCGGTCGAACACTTCGTATTCACGGCCGCGCGCCAGTTCCATGAGCTTTTCGCGCGAGAGCGGCTGGCGCGGATGACGCGCGAACACCTTGAGCACCGAGAATTCGCCCGTGGTGAGCGGAATTTCCTGGCCGGCCTTGGTGAGCGTGCGCGTGGCGAGGTTCAACGCGAATTCACCGAACTCGAACACTTCGGTGGTTTCCGAGGGCGCGCCCGGCAGTTCGGACGGCGCCTGACGGCGCAGTACCGCGTGAATGCGGGCGACGAGTTCGCGCGGGTTGAAAGGCTTGGGCAGATAGTCGTCGGCACCCATTTCGAGGCCGACGATGCGATCCACGTCCTCGCCCTTGGCGGTGAGCATGATGATGGGCGTGCGGTCGTTGCTACCGCGCAGGCGGCGGCAGATCGACAGGCCGTCTTCGCCTGGCAGCATGAGGTCGAGCACCAGCAGGTCGAAACGCTCGCGCACCCACAGCTTGTTCATGGCGGGGGCGTTTTCGGCCACATAGACGTTGAAGCCTTGCTCGCCGAGGTAGCGGCGCAGCAGGTCCCGCAGTCGGGGATCGTCATCGACAACGAGAATTTTGGACGGGTTTTTGGTTTCCATGCCTGGCATCTTAGCGCGATTGGATAGTGGTGCGAGTTTGCACCAATTATCAGGTTACAGTCAGTTACAAAATTTACCCGTGCTGTGCCACGACCGCAAGCACCGACAGATAGACTTCTTTACGGAAAGCGGCAGTTCGGTAGATACTTCATTCGACTTTAAAATTCATGCCCGCGCCGAGCCGGGTTCGCACATGTATTCGAGGTAGCCGTTTGCCGCGTCAAGAAGGGAACAAAACGATGGGAGGGGTCAGGCCGACAATGCGCCACACCATGCTTGCACTGGCGCTAGCCGGTGGCGTGGCGGCTGCACTGGAGTCGGTGCCGGCCCGGGCCCAGCCCTCCGCAGACCGCTACGAGAACTCGCAGTCCTCCGCTCGCTCGCCGTTCGGCAAATCGTCGATGCGGCGCGTACGCAGCGACACGATCCCGCGCCCCGCGTCGGACATCAACCAGCGTCCCGCGGTTCCCCCCGATCTCGATCAGCGTCGCCGCGACGGCCATATGACGCCTGATGAGCGGCGCCTCCTGCGCCAGCACATCGAAGACGCCGTGCGCGAACTGTACAAGCGCTAATGCCGCTGAGGCGGTGTAAATGCCGCTCTGCTGCGAAAGTGCCGCAATAACGTTTACGCGATTTTCTCTTCGCACCTCATGCACGCCTTTCTCACGCCTTTCATGATTTTATCGGCTTCGAAGCGCGCATTCGCGCACTTGCGCCGCCGAAACGCGCTGAAAAATACCGTAGCAATTGCACTGTCAACATCCGTTTCGTCGCAGCCGTTAAGCCGGTACCTTTAATGATTGCGCCGGCGGTTTCGTCGTGCGCCCATTCATCATGAGCGACTCCAGACGGTCGAAGGCAAGCGCGCAGTCCGCCGCCCGCGCAGCGGCGCCCGACGACGGCGCGGATGCACTGCTCGATGCCGATGACGCCCGCCATCTTCTCGTGCGCACGGGCTTCGCGCCGCGCGAGAGCGAAGTCGAGCCTTACGTGGGGCTCTCGCGAGAGCAGGCTGTCGCGCGGCTCGTCGGCAGCGCGCGCCGCGAGGCGCTCACGCCGCTGCCCGCGTGGACCGCCGAAGTCCCGCCGAGTCGGGCGCAGCGCAACGCGTGGACCCCTGAAGAGCGCCAGCAAGCGCAGCGCCAGCGCAGTGCGCGCTATGACGAATTGCGCGCATGGTGGCTGCGCGAGATGCTCGTCACGCCTTCGCCGCTGACCGAGCGCATGACGCTCTTCTGGCACAACCACTTCACCTCGGGTCAGGACAAAGTCGGCGAACCGCAGTTGATGGCCGCGCAAAACGCGCTGTTGCGGCGCGATGCGCTGGGCAGTTTCGCGAGCATGCTGCATGCGGTCGCGAAGGACCCCGCGATGCTGCTTTACCTCGACGGCGCGAGCAATCGCAAGGGCCGGCCCAACGAGAATTTCGCGCGTGAAGTGATGGAGCTGTTCACGCTGGGCGAAGGACAGTACGCGCAGCGCGACGTTGCCGAAGCGGCGCGCGCCTACACGGGTTGGAGTCTCGATCCCGACACCCAGGCGTTCGTCTGGCGCGCCGATTTGCACGACGACGGCGAGAAGACCGTGCTGGGACGCAGCGGGCCGTTCGACGGCGACCAGGTGCTCGACATCCTGCTCATGCAGCCGCAAACTGCCAGGTATGTGTCGGCGAGGCTTTGGCGCGAGTTCATCTCCGCGACGCCCGACGATGCGCAGCTTGCAAGCGTCGCCGATCGTTTTCGCGCAAGCGGTTATGACGTCGGCGCCGCGCTTCGCGCGCTCTTCGTCACTCCCGCGTTCTGGGATGAGCGCAATCGGGGTGTGCTCGTCAGTTCGCCTGTGGAGTTCATCGTCGGCACGCTGCGGCGCTTCGATGTGGCCTATGGCGATACGCTGCCGTTCGCGCGCCGCTCGGCCGCGTTGGGCGAGAACCTGTTCTATCCGCCGAACGTGAAGGGGTGGCCCGGCGGGGCATCGTGGATCAATAGCTCGACGCTGCTCGCGCGCAAGCAGTTCGTCGAGCAGCTGTTTCGTGCGACGGAAGCAGGGCGGCCGCATGCTTCGGCCGCAGCGACCAGGATCGCCGCAAGCCTGCCGCAAAACATGCAGAACGCGCCGAACGCGATGCGGCGTGACGCGTTGCAAGGCGGCATGCGCTTCGATCTGGATGGCTGGCTCTCGCGCTACGGTCTCACCGCCGATGCCACGCCAGGCTTGTCCGCGCAGTTGCAAATGCAGCATGCAGTCCTGCCGCTGGCGCCCGTCGATGCGATTGCAGTTGGCAGCCGTGCGGGTTCGTATCTCCAGGCACTGCTGATGGATCCGGTGTATCAGTTGAAGTGAAGCAATGAATACGAATAGCCGAATCCCTGGCGGCAATGTGCGCCGCCGCACTGACGAGCGAGGCAAGCCATGAAGCGACGCGACTTTCTTGCAGCCGGTGCGACGGCCGCCGCGGTGGCGGGTACTACGCTATGGTTGCCTCGCGCTGCGCGCGCGCAAGGCACGGTGTCCATGCATGCGGGCACGGCGAGCGGCTACGAGAACCTGCTGATTCTCGTCGAGCTCAAGGGCGGCAACGACGGCCTCAACACCGTCGTGCCGTTTGCCGATCCGCTCTACTACAGCTACCGGCAAACGATCGGCGTGCCGCGCGCACAGGCGATTCAACTGGACGAGCGCACGGCGCTGCATCCGGCGCTCGCGCCGCTCATGCCGATGTGGCGCTCGCACGAGCTCGCGATCGTGCAGGGCGTGAGCTACCCGCAGCCCAATCTTTCGCATTTTCGATCGATCGAGATCTGGGACACGGCTTCGCGCTCCAACGAATATCTGCGCGAGGGCTGGCTTACGCGCGCGTTTGCACGCGAGCCGGTGCCGTCCGGATTCGCCGCCGATGCGCTCGTGCTCGGCAGCGCCGAGATGGGGCCGCTCTCGAACGGCGCGCGCGCCATCGCGCTCGTCAATCCGGCGCAGTTCGCACGCGATTCGCGCCTCGTGACGCCGGTCTCGCTCAAGGAACGCAATCCCGCGCTCGCGCATATCCTCGATGTCGAGAACGACATCGTGCATGCCGCCGATGCGCTGCGTCCCCGCCCGGGCAATTACGCGCTGAAGACTGCGTTTCCGCCAGGCGCGTTCGGCACCTCGATCAAAACGGCCATGCAGGCGCTCGCCTCGAGCGACACCCCGCAAGGTACGCCGATGGCGGGGCGCGGTGTCGCGGTGATTCGTCTGACGCTGAACGGCTTCGACACGCATCAGAACCAGCCGCAGCGTCACGCCGACTTGCTGCGCCAGTTCGCGACGGGCATGGCGGCGATGCGCTCGGCGCTCGCAGAACTCGGGCGTTGGGACCGCACGCTCATCGTGACGTATGCGGAATTCGGGCGGCGGGTGCGCGAGAATCAAAGCCGCGGCACCGATCACGGTACGGCTTCGGCGCACTTCGTCGCGGGCGGGCGGGTGGCGGGCGGGCTCTATGGCCAGGCGCCGCAACTCACGCGGCTCGACGGCAACGGCAATCTGCCGGTGGGCGTCGATTTCAGGCAGATCTATGCGACCGTGCTAGGCCCGTGGTGGGGCCTCGACGCGCAGGCCGCGCTGCAGCAGCGCTTCGAGCCGCTGCCCTTGCTGCGCGCGTAGCGCGGGCGTCAACCGCGCCGCGCGGCGCGCCAGGCGATCCAGAGCTTGCGCACTGGCGTGAGCACGATCTGCTGATGCAGCACCTGGTAGCCTTCGCGCTCGACTTCGTCGAGCAACGCGAGTTCGAGCGCAGCGAGCGCACGCAAGGTGCGCTGGTCCCGCCGTGCCGAAGCGGGAATCGCGTCGAGCGCTGCCTGAACCGATTCGCGCGCACGCGAGGTCTCGAACTGCATCAGCTCGGTGAACTCCGCGCTATAGCGCCGGTTGATGAGATCGGCGGCGGTGACGTTGTAGCGCTGCAGTTCGTCGATGGGCACGTAGATGCGGCCATGGCGCGCGTCGTTGCCGATTTCCGGCACGAACTGCGCGAGCATCAGCGCGTTGCCGAGCGGCGCGGCCCAGCGTGCGGCGTTCTCGCGGTCCTCGTCGGTGCGCGCGCTCAGTTGCGCGACGAGGGAGGCGAACGTGCCACCCACGCCCTGCATATAGCGGCGCAGGTTCGGCAGATCGAGATAACGCGCCTGCTCGAAGTCCATCTCGAAGCCGGCGAGCAGCGCTTGCAGATCGGGATAGACGGCGCTCGCATCGCCGAGATGCGCGGCGAGCGCCTGGGTGACCGGATGCGCGGGTTTGCCCGCGGCGAGCGCGGCCAGTTCCTTTTGCCACCAGGCGAGCTTCGTGCGGCCGACGGTGGGATCGCTCGTCTCTTTCGCGGTTTCCTCGAGTTCGCGGCGCAGTGCGAAGAGGGCGGTCAGGAGCGGCTGGCGCGCAGCGCGGGCCTGACGCAGCGCATAGTAAGTGCTCGAACCAGGGGGAGCCGCCTTTTGCAGGCAGTAGTCGTCGAAGTTCACGGCGTTCGGAGATGTGGGGCGAAGCGGCTTGCGCGGCGGCCAGCGCGCGCCGCGACGGTAGAGCCGCGATTCTAGCATCGGCGCGGCTTTCGGCCGGCCCTGGAGGGCGCCCCGGCGCGTGGGTCGATGCGCTGTCGTGCCCCGTCGTGCACTGTTTTCGGGATGCAGACAAGCGCCAGTCAATCGGTTAGAATCTCGCGCTTGCGCTTTCTGACGCTTAGCTGGAATCGCGCAGCCGGCCCATAATGAAGCATCGCTGCCGGCGGGCGCAGTCAGAAAGCAGGCTGTATTGCGGGCGAGGTGGACAACACCGCGCCCGGCGTCTCACGAGGACTCGATCAGTCGGCATGTCGCACAGGGTTGTATCGCACGCGTTGTTGGCAGCGGTCCTGCCGGGCGCAAGAAGACAAGCGCAAAGAATTCGCGTGAGTGGCGAAATTGGTAGACGCACCAGGTTTAGGTCCTGACGCCCGCAAGGGTGTGCCGGTTCGAGTCCGGCCTCACGCACCAAAGTAAAAAGGCCATGTACCTTCCGGTACATGGCCTTTTTGTTTGTGCGCGGCTTGGGCGCGTTCTACGCGAAGCACTCGCGATGGCGGCTTGACTCTGGCCGCCATCTGTTTGACTTATTGCCTCTGCTTGTTCGGACTGCCTTACGGTTCGGTCTGCATGGCTTCGATCACCTTGTCGAGCGCACGTGCGAGTGCGTCGCGTTCCTTGTCGTCGAGGCTCGCGAAGAGGTCGACATTCCACTTGCGCGCGATGGGCATGACCTTGCGATACAGCGCGCGTCCGTCGGTTGTGAGCGAAACGAGCACGAGGCGTCCATCCTCCTCGCTCGTGTCGCGCTGCATGAGGCCGCGGCGCATCAGCGCCTCGGCTGCACGGCTTGCCTGGCTCTTGTCGAGATTTGCGTGACGCGCAAGCTCCATCACGGAAAACGGGCCGAACGCCCCCACAGCTGCAATGAGCCGAGCCTCCGGAAGTGTGATGCCGAGCTTCGCCTGGTAGCGTTCGCTCGCGCCACGTTCGGAGAGTTTGTTCAGGACATGCAGCCGATAGGTGAGGAATTGTTCGAGTCCGGCTTTGCTTGCCTTCATGGGAGTCCTGGTCTGGTCGCTTGGGAAGGGCGCGACACGTGTCGCGATTCCATGATTGTTGCCCCATCTTGCGCGCCGGTCAACGCATCCTAACCCTTGTCCAGCGCATCCGGTGCGGTGCACGAATCTATTAATCGCTTACTGTGGAATGCGTGTCGCGCCGAGGGTCAAGAATCTGGCCGCGACCTGGCCACGCGGATGCGGGCGACGAAGCCGGGGCGGCGGGCCCCGGCCGGTCTGCCCGGATCTTAGTTGGATGTACGCGCAGCGTATTTGAGGCGGGCCAGCTGCTCGGCTTCGTTGGCGAGCAGGCGTGCGGCGTCGCGAATCGCGGTTTCGAGCGTGATGGGGCCCGGCGCGGGCGAGAAGCAGCCGCTGAAATGCTCCGCGAGCCGCGGCAGGGCGGCTGCGTCCACGGCGCCCGAGAGCAGCGTGGCCGGCACGCCCACGGCCGCGGCGCGGCGGCAGGCGATGAACGGCGCCTTGCCGTGCAGCGTTTGCACGTCGGAGCGGCCTTCGCCGGTGATGAGCCAGTCCGCGCGGTCGAGTGCTTCGTCCAGACCGATGGTGCGCGCAACGACTTCGGCGCCGGGCTCGAAGCTCGCGCCGAGCATGCGCAGCGCGAAACCCAGGCCGCCCGCCGCGCCGGAACCGGCTTCGTCGCGCACGCGACGGCCCAGCGCCGCTTCGAGCTGATCGGCGAAACGGCCGAGCGCCGCGTCGATCGGTGCGACCTGCTCGGGCGTCACGCCTTTTTGCGGGCCGAACACGGCGGTTGCGCCATGCTCGCCCGTAAGGGGATTGTCCACGTCCGACATACCGACGAACGATGCCTCGCGAAGCCGCGCGTCGAGCCCGGAAACGTCCACGCGCGCTACGTGCACAAGCGCTTGCGGCGTGGGTTCGAGGGGCTTGCCGGCGGCATCGAAGAGTTGCAGGCCGAGGCCCGCGAGCAGGCCCGCGCCGGCGTCGTTGGTGCTGCTGCCGCCGAGCGCCACGTAAAAGCGCCGCACGCCTTCGTCGAGCAGTGTGCGGATCGCCTCGCCCATGCCGCGCGTGCTGCGCGCGTCGACCGGCACGCCCATGCCCACGGGGTCCGTGATGCCGACGATCTCGGCCGTTTCGACGATCGCGCTGCCGTCGTGCAGCAGGCCCACCGCGGCGTCGCGCTTCGGCCCCGCGGCGCCTTCCACGGTGAGCACGCGGCGCTCGCCGCCCATCGACAGCATCGCGTCGAGCGTGCCTTCGCCGCCGTCGGCCATCGGGCGGATGCGGATGTCGGCGTCGGCGCGCACGCGGCGGATGCCCTCGGCGATCGCGGCGGCGACCCCGTCCGCGCTGAGCGAGCCTTTGAAAGAATCAGGAGCAATGACGATAACGGGAGCGTCAGTCGACGAATTCGGCATGGTGTCTCTGCTGGAAGAATTGTGTTGGGAGCGGCTGCGGCCGGTGGGGCGTCCGGCGCGAGCGTAAGCTTAACAGCCTCGCCGGGTGGGCTGGATAGCTGCGTTGCGATAGCGCGCATCGGAGTGCATTTGAGGCTCGCAGCGGCTCAAAAGCAGGTCGAAACCGGGTCAAAAACAGCCACATAGCACACTCAAACGGCAATTCCAGTGGGACCGGGAAATAGTTTGCTAAAATACTTGGCTCTTTTGACGCAACCGCACCGCAAGCCGCCCGTTTCGGCGCTGTTGAGCGGCGCACGAGGCGCCTGCGTTCAGCTCCAAAGCGGGTTGCTGGACCACATCGGATCCAGGCGGACCGCGGCTCGCAAAGACCACAGATTACTGATTCGCTCGAACAATTTTAGGACGATTGAAGCCATGGCTAACGTTGTTGAAAACCTCGGCAAGCTGGAACGCCGCGTGACGATTTCCCTGCCGAAGGACGCCGTGCAGAAAGAAATCGATTCGCGCATCCGTAAACTCGCGAAAAACGTGCGCATGCCGGGTTTCCGCCCGGGCAAGGTGCCGCTCAAGATGGTCACGCAGCAGTATTCGGGCCAGGTCGAAGCCGAAGTCCTGAGCGACAAGGTCGGCAAGGAATTCTTCGACATCAGCCGCGCCGAGAACCTGCGCGTCGCCGGCCAGCCGAGCTTCGCACCGAAGTCGGAAGCCGCTGAAGGCGACTACGCGTTCGACGCGACCTTCGAGGTCTACCCGGAAGTGAAGCTCGGCGACGTCGCGACGGCCGAAATCGAGCGCACGACCACGACCATCACCGAAGCGGAAATCGACCGCACGCTCGACATCCTGCGCAAGCAGCGCGTGCACTTCCACGCTCGCGGCGAAGCTGGCGAGCACGGTGACGGCGGCGCCGACACCGCAGCGAAGGAAGGCGACCGCGTGACGGTCGACTTCGTCGGCAAGATCGACGACGTCGCGTTCCAGGGCGGTACCGCGGAAGGCTTCGCGTTCGTGCTGGGCGAAGGCCGCATGCTGCCGGAATTCGAAAAGGCGGCAATCGGCCTGAAGAAGGGCGAGTCGCGCGAATTCGACCTCGCGTTCCCCGAGGACTATCACGGTAAGGACGTCGCCGGCAAGACGGCGAAGTTCACGATCACGATGCAGCAGATCGAGTGGCCGCACCTGCCGGAAATCGATGCTGAATTCGCCAGGTCGCTCGGCATCGCCGACGGCGACCTCGTGAAGATGCGCGCCGAAATCAAGGACAACCTCGAACGCGAAGCGAAGCGCCGCACCCAGTCGATCGTCAAGAACCAGGTGATGGACGCGCTCCTGAAGATCGCCGAACTCGACGTGCCGAACGCGCTCGTCGAGCAGGATCAGGAACGCCTCGTCGAAATGGCGCGCGCCGACCTCGCGCAGCGTGGCGTGCCCAACGCCAAGGACGCACCGATCCCGGCCGAAATGTTCAAGGAACAAGCCGAGCGCCGCGTGAAGCTCGGCCTCGTGCTCGCCGAACTCGTGAAGGCCAACGGCCTCGAGGCGAAGCCGGAGCAGATCCGTGCTGAAGTCGACGAATTCGCGAAAAGCTATGAGGACCCGAAGGAGGTCGTGCGCTGGTATTATTCCAACCAGCAGCGTCTGGCCGAAATGGAAGCCTATGTCGTCGAATCGAACGTCGTCGACTTCGTGCTCGGCAAGGCCAAGGTGACGGACAAGCAAGTTAGCTTCGAAGAACTGGCAAGCGCGACGGCGCAGGCTTAAATCTGCCCGCTACGGCGTGCCGGCTGTCGGAGCGACCGACGGCCAGCACGCCGTTTTTGCATCCGCAGGTTTTAGCCATGCTGTCCGTGTGGTTGATTTAGCCGGGGTCCGTCGCCATACGGGTATATAGAAGAACTTTTCCAGACAAGGATGCATCGCATGACCATTCGCGCTCAATCGCTGGATACGTTGACCTCCCACTCGTCGCGGGACTTCGACCCGCAGGCGCTCGGCCTCGTGCCGATCGTCGTCGAAACGAGCGGCCGCGGCGAACGTTCCTACGACATCTACTCGCGCCTGCTCAAGGAGCGCGTGGTGTTCATGGTCGGCGAAGTGAACGACCAGACGGCCAACCTCGTGGTCGCCCAGCTGCTGTTCCTGGAAAGCGAAAATCCGGACAAGGACATCAGCCTGTACATCAACAGCCCGGGTGGCTCGGTGTCGGCCGGCATGGCGATCTACGACACGATGCAGTTCGTCAAGCCGGACGTTTCGACCCTTTGCATGGGCCTCGCGGCCAGCATGGGCGCGTTCCTGCTGGCGTCGGGCGCCAAGGGCAAGCGTTTCGCGCTGCCGAACTCGCGCGTGATGATTCACCAGCCGCTCGGCGGCGCGCGCGGCCAGGCTTCGGACATCGAAATCCAGGCTCGCGAAATCCTGTACCTGAAGGAGCGCCTGAACCAGTTGCTCGCGCACCATACCGGTCAGCCGGTCGAGCGCATTGCGCGCGACACGGATCGCGACAACTTCATGTCGGGTGACGACGCCCAGGCCTACGGTCTCGTCGATCAGGTCCTGCACAAGCGTCCTTGATCTGCGAGCGGTTTTGCGCGTCCGACCCTGCGAAGGGCGCGCAAGCCGTGACAACGGCACGTAAAGGAACAGCTCGGCCCCCGTACAAAAGGGGATAGCCGACGCCGCGCAGACCTTGTGAAATAATCGGCAAACGCGCTTCGCGGCCTGCGGCCCCCAACGCCGTCACAGCAAGCGGTTCACGCACCCTCCGGCCTCGCCGGGGGAAACGGCGTATCATGTAACAGAGTGTCCGGAGGCTCATTTATCCATGGCGGACAAGAAAGGTTCTAACAGCGAGAAGCTGTTGTATTGCTCGTTCTGCGGCAAGAGCCAGCATGAGGTGAAAAAGCTCATCGCTGGTCCGTCGGTATTCATCTGCGATGAATGCATCGACTTGTGCAACGAGATCATTCGCGACGAAGCCGCCGGTGCCGGCGTCGACGCGGCGCTGTCGCGCTCGGACCTGCCGAGCCCGCAGGAGATCCGCGACATCCTCGACCAGTACGTGATCGGGCAGGAGCGCGCGAAGAAGATTCTCGCAGTGGCGGTGTACAACCACTACAAGCGTCTGAAGCATCTCGACAAGAAGGACGACGTCGAACTCTCCAAGAGCAACATCCTGCTGATCGGGCCCACGGGTTCGGGCAAGACGCTGCTCGCGCAGACGCTCGCGCGCCTTCTGAACGTCCCGTTCGTGATCGCCGACGCCACCACGCTGACCGAAGCCGGTTATGTGGGCGAAGACGTCGAGAACATCATTCAGAAGCTGCTGCAGAACTGCAATTACGAGGTCGACAAGGCCCAGCGCGGCATCGTCTATATCGACGAAATCGACAAGATCAGCCGCAAGTCGGACAACCCGTCGATCACGCGCGACGTGTCCGGCGAGGGCGTGCAGCAGGCGCTGCTCAAACTCGTCGAGGGCACGATGGCTTCGGTGCCGCCGCAGGGCGGCCGCAAGCATCCGAACCAGGATTTCATCCAGGTCGACACGACCAATATCCTGTTCATTTGCGGCGGCGCGTTCGACGGTCTGGAAAAGGTCATCACCGACCGTACGGAAAAGACCGGCATTGGCTTCGGCGCGAGCGTGAAGAGCAAGCAGGAGCGCGACACAGGCGAAGTGCTGCGCGAAACGGAACCGGAAGACCTGATCAAGTTCGGCCTGATTCCCGAACTGATCGGCCGTCTGCCCGTGGTCGCCACGCTCGGCAAGCTCGACGAAGCCGCGCTCATGAAGATTCTGGTCGAGCCGAAGAATGCGCTCGTCAAGCAGTATCACAAGCTCTTCAACATGGAGCGCGTGGAGCTGGAAATTCGCCCGGCTGCGCTGCAGGCCGTCGCCCGCAAGGCGATCCGCCGCAAGACGGGGGCTCGTGGCCTGCGCTCGATCCTGGAACAGGCATTGCTCGACGTGATGTACGAGCTGCCGGCCATGAAGGGCGTGAGCAAGGTCATCATCGACGACAACGTGATCGACGGCGACGGCAAACCGCTGCTGATCTACGAAGACGCTCCGAAGGTTGCAGGGTCGAACTGATGGTGGTGATCGGCTAAAGAGTTCCGGAAAAGGGCCGTTCATACAATGGGATGAACGGCTTTTTCGTTTAATCTTGTGGTCGATGGCGCACTATTTTGGAGTCACTGAACTTTTCCCACACGCGCGAGGCTTGCAATCGGTATCTCAGGCCTCAATTACCGAACAATTGATTCCACTCATGGGGAAATGAAATGTCAGGAACCCAACTCCTCCCGCCGGAACGCACCACGCTCCCGCTGCTGCCGCTGCGAGACGTCGTCGTCTTCCCGCATATGGTGATTCCCCTTTTCGTGGGCCGACCGAAATCGATCAAGGCCCTCGAAGCGGCTATGGAAGGCGGCAAGCACATCATGCTCGTCGCGCAGAAGACCGCCGCGAAGGATGAGCCGACCGAAAAAGACATGTATGAAGTAGGGTGTGTCGCCAACATCCTGCAAATGCTCAAGCTGCCCGACGGCACCGTGAAGGTGCTCGTGGAAGGCCTGCAGCGCGCGAAGACGCTTTCCATCGAAGAGCAGGAAACGCAGTTCTCGTGCGAAGTGATGCCGCTCGAACCGGACCACGCCGACAGCGCAGAAACCGAAGCGCTGCGCCGCGCGATCGTCTCGCAGTTCGACCAGTACGTGAAGCTCAACAAGAAGATCCCGCCGGAGATCCTGACGTCGCTGTCGGGCATCGACGAGGCCGGTCGTCTTGCTGACACCATCGCCGCGCATTTGCCGCTCAAGCTCGACCAGAAGCAGCACATCCTCGAGATGTTCCCGGTCGTGGAGCGTCTGGAACACCTGCTCGCGCAACTCGAAGCCGAAATCGACATTCTCCAGGTGGAGAAGCGCATTCGCGGCCGCGTGAAGCGCCAGATGGAAAAGAGCCAGCGCGAGTACTACCTGAACGAGCAGGTCAAGGCCATCCAGAAGGAACTGGGCGAAGGCGAAGAGGGTGCGGATCTCGAAGAACTCGAGAAGCGCATCACGGCTGCGCGCATGCCCAAGGAAGCCAAGAAGAAGGCCGACGCCGAGCTCAAGAAGCTCAAGCTGATGTCGCCGATGTCGGCGGAAGCGACCGTCGTGCGCAACTACATCGACACGCTGATCGGCCTGCCGTGGCGCAAGAAGAGCAAGGTCAACAACGACCTCTCGAATGCAGAAGCCGTGCTCGACGAAGACCACTTCGGTCTCGAGAAGGTGAAGGAACGCATTCTCGAGTATCTCGCGGTGCAACAGCGCGTGGACAAGGTCAAGGCGCCGATCCTGTGCCTCGTCGGGCCTCCGGGCGTCGGCAAGACCTCGCTCGGGCAGTCGATTGCGCGCGCAACGAACCGCAAGTTCGTGCGCATGGCGCTGGGCGGCGTGCGTGACGAAGCCGAGATTCGCGGTCACCGTCGTACGTACATCGGTTCGATGCCGGGCAAGATCCTGCAAAGCCTGACCAAGGTCGGCGTGCGCAATCCGCTCTTCCTGCTCGACGAAGTCGACAAGATGGGCATGGATTTCCGCGGCGATCCGTCGTCGGCGTTGCTTGAAGTGCTCGATCCGGAACAGAACCACACGTTCGCCGATCACTACATCGAAGTCGATTTCGACCTCTCCGATGTGATGTTCGTCGCCACGTCGAACTCGCTGAACATCCCGCCGCCGCTGCTCGACCGGATGGAAGTCATCCGTCTGTCCGGTTACACGGAAGACGAGAAGGTCAGCATCGCCCAGCGTTATCTCCTGCCGAAGCAGAAGAAGAACAACGGGCTGAAGCCGGGCGAGATCGAGGTGACCGAAGGCGCGATCCGCGACATCATTCGCTACTACACGCGTGAAGCGGGTGTGCGTTCGCTCGAGCGCGAAGTGTCGAAGATCTGCCGCAAGGTCGTGAAGATGCTGCTGCTGAAGAAGGCCGACAAGGCCGTCACGGTGGACAGCGCCAATCTCGACACCTTCCTCGGCGTGCGCAAGTACGACTTCGGTCTGGCCGCGAAGGAAAACCAGATCGGTCAGGTCACGGGTCTTGCGTGGACGGAAGTCGGCGGCGATCTGCTGACGATCGAAGCGGCGGTCATGCCCGGCAAGGGCAACGTGATCCGCACGGGTTCGCTCGGCGACGTCATGAAGGAATCGGTCGAAGCGGCACGCTCGGTGGTGCGTTCGCGATCGCGTCGTCTCGGTATCAAGGACGAAGCGTTCGAGAAGCAGGACATCCACATCCACGTGCCGGAAGGCGCGACGCCGAAGGACGGTCCGTCCGCAGGCGGTGCGATGACGACGGCGCTCGTGTCGGTGCTCACGGGCATTCCGGTGCGTGCCGACGTGGCGATGACGGGCGAAATCACGCTGCGCGGCGAAGTGCTGCCGATCGGCGGGCTGAAGGAGAAGCTGCTCGCGGCGCATCGCGGCGGCATCAAGCTCGTGCTGATCCCGGAAGAGAACGTCAAGGATCTCACCGAGATTCCGGACAACGTGAAGAACTCGATCGAAATCGTGCCGGTCCGCTGGATCGACAAGGTGCTCGAACTCGCGCTCGAACGTGTGCCGCAGCCGCTGCCGGAAGAAGAAGTGAAGGCCGAGGACGCCAAAGCGCCCGTGGCTGAATCGAAGGACGCCGGCGCGACGGAAGTCGTCAAGCACTAAGCCTTCGGTGCACCTTCAGTACGCCTTCGACAAGCCGCGCTCCTGCGCGGCGCGTTGGACCCCAAAAAGCCCGCGGCATGGTCCGCGGGCTTTTTGCTTGCGTCGCGATTCTTGACGTTGTGATGACAACCAGCGCTTTTTTCGGCCTTTTCCCACTTGTTCGAAGACTCCCTCAAAAAATCCCTCGAATCCCGCGCCAAATCAGGCTCAACCCCGCTTGACACGGCATTTGCGGCCCCGTTAAATGAGCGGGCCCCGCGCTATGCCGGGGACGTCTATCCAATAAGTTGACCTTCTTTCTTACGTTTGCCCAAACACATTCTCGGGGGCTGGAATGAATAAAACGGAACTGATTGACCATATCGCGCAACAAGCCGACATTTCGAAGGCGGCTGCGGGGCGCGCACTCGACGCCGTGATCGGCGGCGTCAAAGGCACGCTCAAGAAGGGCGGCTCGGTCACGCTCGTCGGCTTCGGCACGTTCGCCGTCGGCAAGCGTACGGCGCGCACGGGCCGCAATCCGCGGACTGGCGACGCGATCAAGATCAAGGCGGCGAAGGTGCCCAAATTTAGGCCTGGCAAAGCGTTGAAGGATGCGCTAAACTAGCGGGCTCGCTACCTGATGGGTAGCGCAGCAGAAGTCGCACTACAGGAAGCAGCGCAGGAAAGCATGAAGCTGGGTGCTTAGCTCAGTTGGTAGAGCGGCGCCCTTACAAGGCGTAGGTCGGGAGTTCGAGCCTCTCAGCACCCACCACAGCTTCAGTTCCGGTACGTAGCGCACCCGCACGGAGCGGTAGTTCAGTTGGTTAGAATACCGGCCTGTCACGCCGGGGGTCGCGGGTTCGAGTCCCGTCCGCTCCGCCAAGGATATCTCGACAAGAAGGCGAACTCCGGTTCGCCTTTTTTGTTGGCCGCTGTTGTAATATCGGGCGTTCCGTTTTTTGGCGCCCTCAACGTCTGGTCACGCATGCTCGACTTTTTCCGCAATCACAAACGCCTGATGATGTTCATGCTGCTCCTGGTCGTCCTGCCAGGGCTGGGCTTCGTCGGTATTCAAGGTTTCCGGGGCTTCTTCGATGAAAGCGCGAACGTCGCGAGCGTCAACGGGCACAAGATCACGCGTGTCGAATACGACAACGCCGCGCGCCAGCAGCTCGACCAGGCCCGCCAGGTCCTTGGCGCGCAATTCGATGCGAGCATGTTCGACACGCCCCAGCACCGCAAGGACATCCTCGACGGTCTGATCCAGCAGCGCGTGCTCGTGGACGAAACGCAGCGCCTGCACCTGACCGCCTCGGACGACGCCGTGCGCCGCGCGCTGCTCTCCGACCCGGTGATCTCGTCGCTCAAGAATCCTGACGGTTCGATCAACCTCGACCAGTACAAGCAGCTGCTCGCCATGCAGGGTATGACGCCGGAGCAGTACGACGAGCGCGTGCGCTATAGCCTCGCCATGCAGCAACTGCCGGCGTCGATCATCAGCAGCGCGTTCACGCCGAAGGCGCTCGCGCAGCAGCTCACGGGCCTCTCGGAGCAGCAGCGCGAAGTGCAGGGCCTCGCGTTCCACACGAGCGACTATGCGCCCAAGGTCCAGCCGACCGACGCGCAATTGCAGGCGTACTACGACGCGAACAAGAACGCGTTCGCCACGCCGGCGACGGCGCAGATCCAGTATCTCGTGCTCTCGGCGGCGACGGTTGCCGCCGGCGTGCAGCCGAGCGACGCCGATCTCAAGAAGTACTACGACGACAACATCGCGCACTACCGCACGCAGGAAGAAGTGCGCGCGAGCCACATCCTGATTACGGTGCCGAAGGACGCGAGCGCCGACGCGCGCAACGCCGCGAAGCAGAAGGCCGAATCGATCCTCGCCGAAGTGAAGGCGCATCCGGACCAGTTCGCGCAGATCGCGCAGAAGGAATCGCAGGACCCGGGTTCGGCCTCGAAGGGCGGCGACCTCGGCTACTTCGGCCCAGGCATGATCGCGGGCGGCCAGGCGTTCGACGCCGCGGTCTTCAAGCTCAAGAAGGACGAGATCAGCGACGTGATCCAGTCGGACTTCGGCTATCACATCGTCAAGGTCACGGACCTGAAGCCGGCGGTCACGAAGCCGTTCGACGACGTGAAGGCGCAGATCACGAACGACGTGAAGACGCAGCAAGCCGCGAAGCTGCTCGCCGACGCGAGCGATGGCTTTACGTCGGTGGTCTACGAGCAGGCCAAGAGCCTGCAGCCGGCCGCGGACAAGTACAAGCTGACGATCCAGACGGCGACGGTCACGCCGAAGCCGAATGCAGCGCTGCCGCCGGACAGCCCGCTGAACAACCAGAAGTTCCTCGACGCGGTATTCGCGAGCGACTCGGTGAACCAGCACAACAACACCCAGGCGATCGATGTCGGCAACAACACGCTGATCTCGGCTCACGTGACGAACTACCAGCCGGCCGCCGTGCCCGCGTTCGCCGCGGTCAAGGACGCGGTGCGCCGGAAGGTGGTCGCGCAGCAGGCCGCCGACATCGCGCACAAGGACGGCGAGGCGAAGCTCGCGGAGCTGCAGAAGTCGAAATCCACCGACGGTTTCTCGTCGGCGCTCAAGGTGTCGCGCAACGACGCACAGGGCCTGCCGCCCAGCGCGCTGTCCGCCGTCTTCAAGGCCGATGCGCAGAAGCTGCCCGCTTACGTGGGCGTGGACCTCGGCAACGACGGCTATGCGATCTACCGCGTGAACAGCGTGACCAACGGTGCGGCCGCAGAAGGCCCGCGTCTGGCCGCCGCGCAGCAGCAGCTGGCCCAGGTGGACGGCCAGTCGCAGGTGCAGGCGTACCTCGACGCGCTGCGCGAGCGCGCGAAGGTGAAGCTCTACGGCTCGCTCAGCTCGGCCAGCCAGTCGGGCGACGGCGACAACGCCCAGTAAGCCCGATCCGCGTATCCGCCCGCCGGCGTCGAGAGCCGGCGTAAAAAAAGCCCCGCGAGACATCGCGGGGCTTTTTGCGTTCTGGCGAGCGCGAAATCAGAGGCAGGCGCTGATGTCGCTGGTGGCGTCTCCACCGGCGCCGCCGCCTGAGCGGAAGCCGACCCACGTCTTCGCGCTGGCGCTCCATGCCGGGCGCACCGTTGCGGCTGCGCCGTTAGGCGGCTGCTGGCCAGGGACGTAGACGTCGACAGCCTGGCCGTTGGCGAGCACGGACTGCGAGACGACTTGCTGTTGCGACTTGTCGGCCCATTTTTGCGCGATGCATTGGGCAACCGTCGCAGGCGGTTGCTGGCTCGTGCCGACGGACTGTGCTCCGCTCGGCATTGGCTGATTGGCGCAGGCAGCAAGGGCTGCCGTAACGACAATGAGAGGTAAATATTTCATGCTTCTTCCCTCCAGTCAGGGTCGGTCGGATTCAGACAGCGAAACTTCGCGGGCTCGCGTGTCTGACGCAAACGGTGGCCAATGGCGGGACGCGGTTGCCCGCCGCCACGCTGGCCGAGAGGCTCGAGCGGCTTGAACGCGCCGAGGGCGGGGCCCTGGGAATGGGCGCCCGGTGAGGACGCCCGCGCGTTTGTCCCGCTGCCGCCTCAGCGCCGCACGCCGCTGCCTAGCAGCGGCTTGAGCGTTGGCCACACGTTATCGAGCAGCAAAGGCTGTGCCTGCTGCGTGGGATGGATCTGATCGGCCTGGAAGAGTTCGGGCTTGTCGGCGAGACCGGCGAGCAGAAAGGGCACGAGCGGCACGTTCAGTTCTTTCGCCAGCCGCTCGTAGATGGCGTGGAAGTCACGCGTATAGTCGACCCCGTAGTTGGGCGGCACGTACATGCCGATGAGCACGGGTTTCGCACCGCCCTTGCGGATCTGCGCGACGGTGGCGCGCAGATTGCTCTCGGTCGTCGTGAGCGGTACGCCGCGCAGTGCGTCGTTTGCGCCCAGTTCGACGATCACGATTGCGGGCTTGATGCGCTGCATGACGAGCGGCAGGCGCGTGAGTCCCCCGCTGGTCGTGTCCCCGCTGATGCTCGCATTCGCAACGTTATAATCGATTCGCTCGCTGGCGAGCCGCTGGCGCAGCAGGGCCACCCAGCCCGTATCGCGCGGCAGGCCGTATTCGGCCGAAAGGCTGTCGCCGAGCACGACGATGTTCGGCTTCGCCGTTGCGGCGGGGTTTGTCGCCGCGTTGGCAGTAGAGACGGGCGTGGCAGCGAGCGCGGTGCCGGTCGTGCCGCATAAGGCGCCCAGCAACGCAGCAGCGGTCAAGGTGGCGATAGCGGCAAGCGCGCTGAAGCGGGACCAAGCGCGGGAAAGGGCGGCGCGCCGCGCGGCGCGCTTCTGGTTCACGGCTAACCTGTGCGTCATCATGTGCGAATGAATAGCGATCCAGTCATCGAAGTACGGGGTTTGACCAAGCGGGTCACCGACGCGACCGGCGAACTGACGATCCTCGACGGCATCGACCTCACCGTGCAGGCGGGCGGGAGCGTGGCGATCGTCGGCGCTTCCGGGTCCGGCAAGTCGACGCTGCTCGGCCTGCTGGCCGGCCTCGACAGCGCGAGCGCGGGTTCGGTGCGCCTGCTAGGCCATGAGCTTACCGGCATGGCCGAAGATCAGCGCGCGGCGCTGCGCAACGGCTCGGTGGGCTTCGTGTTCCAGTCGTTCCAGTTGATGCCGCATCTCACCGCTCTGGAGAACGTCGCGCTGCCGCTCGAACTGCAGGGCGGCATGTCGACGCGTGACGCGTTCTCCCGCGCGCGCACGCTGCTCGAGCGCGTGGGTCTTGCCGAGCGCACGGGCCACTATCCGAAGCTGCTCTCGGGCGGCGAGCAGCAGCGCGTGGCGCTCGCCCGCGCATTCGTGACGCGCCCCGCGGTGCTGTTCGCCGACGAGCCCACTGGCAGCCTCGACGCCGCCACCGGCCACGCCGTCATCGACCTGATGTTCGAACTCAATCGCTCGAACGGGGCGACGCTCGTGCTCGTCACCCACGACGTCGATCTCGCGCAACGCTGCGACGCCATCATCACGATCGAAGCGGGCCACCGCGTGCCCAACGCGCCGCATGGCGCGGCATCCTCGCGCAACGCGAGCAATGTCGAAGCCGGGCGTTAACGTCTGTCCGGTGAACGGCGTGCGCAGTGCACGCGCACGCCGCTTCTGCCCGATTTAGCGCTTGAGCGCCGCACGGGCGCGCGCGATCAGCGCGGCCGTGGACGAATCGTGCGGCTTCACATCGGCGCTTGCCGCGTTCAAGTCCGCTTCCACCACCTTGCCGAGGATCTTGCCGAGTTCCACGCCCCACTGGTCGAACGGGTTGATGTCCCACACGGAAGCCTGCACCAGCACCTTGTGCTCATAGAGCGCGATCAGCGCGCCAAGCAAGCGGGCCGTGAGCGCATCGACGAGCAGCGTCGTGGTCGGGCGGTTGCCGGGGAACATGATGTGCGGCACGAGCTCGGGCTTGTCCGGGCCGGCAATCTTCTTCGCTTCTTCCTCGGTGCGGCCAAGCATCATCGCCTCGCTCTGCGCAAAGCAGTTTGCGAGCAGCTTCGGATGATGGTCGGCCAGCGGATGCTCGGGCGTGAGGACGGCGATGAAGTCGATCGGCACGATCGTCGTGCCCTGGTGCAGCATCTGGAAGAACGCGTGCTGGCCGTTCGTGCCGGGCTCGCCCCAGGTGATCGCCGAGGTCGCGTAATCGACGAACTTGCCGTCGAGGCGCGCCGACTTGCCGTTGCTCTCCATTTCGAGCTGCTGGAGATACGAAGGCAGGAAGTGCAGCGCTTCGGAGTAGGGCGCAACGAGATAGCTCTGCGAACCGAAGAAGTTGCGATACCAGATGCCGATCATGCCGAGCAGCACGGGCAGGTTCTTCTCCAGCGGCGCTTCGCGGAAGTGCTTGTCCATGTCGTGCGCGCCGGCGAGCAGTTCGTCGAACTGCTGCGGTCCGATGGCGATCATGATCGAGAGGCCCACGGCCGACCACAACGAATAGCGGCCGCCGACCCAGTCCCACATCTCGAACACGTTTTCTTTGGCGATGCCGAACTTCACGACTTCGGCCGGATTGGCCGAGACGCCCACGAAGTGCTTCGCGAGTTCGCCTTGCGGGCAGCCGTGCTTGACGAACCAGTCGCGCATCGACAGCGCGTTGGTCATGGTTTCGAGCGTCGTGAACGTCTTCGAGACGATGATCGCCAGCGTTTCTTCCGGATCGATGTCTTCAATCGTGCGCCACAGGTCCGCGCCGTCGACGTTCGAGACGAAGTGCGAGGTGATCTCGGGCAGCTCGAGATGCTTGAGCGCGTGCACGACCATTTTCGGCCCGAGGTCCGAGCCGCCGATGCCGATATTCACGATATGGCGGATGCGCTTGCCTGTGTAACCGGTCCATGCGCCGCTGCGCACGGCGTCGGCGAACTTCGCCATCTTCGCGCGTTCGGCGGCGATCTGGGCGTGGTACGGGGCGTCGGCTTCGGTGGCGCGCAAGGCGGTGTGCAGCGCCGCGCGGCCTTCAGTCGGGTTGACGGCTTCGCCCTTGAACATCGCATCGCGGCGCGCTTCTACGCCGGCCTCGCGAGCGAGCTGCACGAGCAGCTTGAGCGTGGCGTCGGTGATGCGGTTCTTCGAGAAGTCGGCGCCGAGACCGGCGCCTGCGAACGTGAAGCGTTCGGCGCGCGTCGGCGCAGGGTCGTTGGCGGGGGCGAACCAGTCGCGCAGCTTTTCGTCGCGGATCTGTTCGTAATGCGTCTGTAGCGCGGACCAGGCGGGGAGCGGATTCGTCATGTTCGTCTAGCGAGGGATCACGAATGGAGGGCGGCAGGTGCGGTTCGCCGGTCTGGCCGAACGCGCGCTTCGCGCGCCGCGGGCAAGCACGGGCCGCCTCCGGTAGAAGACGGCGTGCGGAGGATCAGTATAGCGGCCTCGCGCGACACTGCGCAGCGTTGTGATGCCTGCGGCTGTGCCGGGAGTGGGAGGTACGGCCAGCGTCGCCGTGAAGCAAGCCGCGTGCCGTGCGACCGGACGCGCGGCATGCGGCTTCAGGCGGCATAAGACGGCGCGTAAAAGAGCCGGTTCATGAGCTTGCGCACCGCTGGCGCGAGTTCGCCTGCCGTGAGGCCCGCGGGGCCGTCGCCTTGTGCGCACAGCGTATCGGCGGCGAGGCCGTGCAGGTAGACGCCCGCGAGCGCCGCTTCATAGGGCGGCACGCGCTGGGCCAGCAGCGCGCCGATCATGCCGCCGAGCACGTCGCCGGTGCCGCCCGTAGCGAGGCCCGCGTTGCCGGTGGGATTGACGGCGACGCGGCCGTCGGGCGCGGCGACCACGGTGCCGCTGCCCTTGAGCACGGCAACCGCCGCGTAGCGGGCCGCAAGTGTTCGCGCAGCGACGAGGCGGTCGCGCTGCACCGCGGCGGTGTCGCAGCCGAGCAGGCGCGCCGCTTCCAGCGGATGCGGCGTGAGCACGCAAGGCGCGCCGCGCGCGGTCGCCGACTGCGCGACGTGCGCCGCGAGCGCCTCGTCGCGCGCGACGAGATTGAGCGCATCGGCATCGAGGAGCACGGGGGCGTGAAGGCGCAGGATGGCGTCCACGAGCTGGCGCGCCGACGCGCTGCCGCCCATGCCGCAGCCCGCCGCGACGGCGTCCATCGCGCCGAGCGAGAGCCTGGCCGCCGCGTGCAGCATGAGTTCGGGGTGCGGGGCGTCGTAGGGCGGCGCGTCGCTGCCGAGAAAGCCCACGTGAACCTTGCCCGCGCCGGTGAGGAGCGCCGCGCGCGCCGCGAGAATCGGCGCGCCGCACATGCCGGTATCGCCGCCGACGACGGCGAGCGTGCCGAACGTGCCCTTGTGAGTGGCGAAGTCGCGGGCGGGCAGCGCGGCGGCGAAGAGCGCGGGCGCGTTCAGGTGTGCGGCGCCCGGTGTGCCTGCGGTGTCGATGCCGATCGGCGCGACCGCGACGGCGCCTGCGTAGTCGCGCCCAACGCCCGTGTACAGTCCGGGCTTGGCGGCGATGAAGGTCACGGTATGGGTTGCGCGCACCGCCGGACCGCTGCCGACGACGTTGCCTGTGTCGCTGTCGAGGCCGCTCGGCACGTCGAGCGCGAGCACGTGGCCATGGCTGCGCGCGCGTGCCGAGAGCGTTACGGCGAGTTCGGCGAACACGCCCTCGAGCCCGCGCGCAAGGCCGATGCCGAACATGCCGTCGACGAGCCAGCCGTATGCATCGAACGATCCGGGCACCGACGCGGCGATGGGCACGCCCGCCGCACGCGCCTCGGCGAGCGCCCAGCGCGCGTCGTCGGGCTTGACCTCGACGGGCATGCAGACTTCCACGGCGACGCCCGCGCGATGCAGCTCCGTGGCGACGACGAGCGCGTCACCACCGTTGTTGCCGGGCCCGGCGGCGAACCAGACGGGCTTGTCGCTCGCCGACGAGGGCGCGTGCGCGAGTTGCTCGCTCAGGAAGTGCGCGGCGGCGGCGCCTGCGCGCGCCATGAGCGTGTGGGCAGGCAGAGCTGACTGCGCGGCGACTTCGGCCTCGCGCAGCGGTTCGACGGTAAGCAGCGGGACCGCACGATCGTGCGGGTAGACGAGCACCGGTTGCCCGGCGCCGGAGGAATGTAGAGCGTGCGTCATGGCGATGCGGTCCTCGGAGGCGACATCGCAACGATACCCGAGCATGCCTTCAGACGGCACGCCCCAGGCGCGGGCTGGACTGGCGCGGCGGCGCGGCAATGCCGCACACGCGTGCGCGGCTCAATCGCGGCCCGGCGAGAGCGCCTTGATGGTATCGGCCGGCAGGTCAGGCGCCGCGTTGGAGATCTGCTGGGCGATGAGACGCGCGGAGCCGAGCGAAAGTGCCCAGCCTGCCGGCCCGTGGCCCGCGTTGACGTACAGGCGCGGATGGCTCACGTTGCCGACCGCCGGCAGGCCGTCGGCGGAAAGCAGCTTCATGCCTTCCCACGCGAGCGCCGCCGAAATGCGCGCGGCGCCCGGCGCCCAGTCGCGCGACGCCTCGCCGAGCAGCGCGAGGGCGTCTTCGGTGAGCCCCTCGGGCAGCGCGTCATCGACCTCCTGTGCGCGCAGCAGCACGGCGGCGCCCGATATGCGCAGCCGGTGATTCATGCGCGCGATGGCGATGCGCTTGCCGGCGTCGACGATGGTCGTCTGCGGCACGCATTCCTCGTGTGCCACCGGCGAATTGAGCGTGTGCATGCGCAACGGATAAAACGGCACCTTGAGGCCGAGCGGCGCAAGCAGGCGCGGCGTTTGCACGCCCGCGGCGACCACGACGGCGTCGCCCGAGATCACCTCGACGTCGCGCGAGCGGCCCGCTTCGTGCGCCGGCGGCGCCAGCTCCACGGCTGCGCGCCGGTCTTCCAGGCGTATCGCATTGACCTCGCGGCTCATCTCGAACTGCACGCCGCCTTGGGCGTCGAGCACCTGCTTGAGCAGCTTCACGAAGAGCGGGCAGTTGGCCACCCGGCCGGTTTCGAAATGCACGCCGCCCGCAAACGGCGGATCGGCGGGGATGGCATGGTCGAAAGCCACGCATTCCGCGGGCGAAAGCGCGTGGTGAGGCGTCTCGAAGCGGCGCAGCAGTTCGAGGGCCGGTTGCGTGAGCGACCATTCGTCGTTGCCGCGCACGAGGTAGAGCAGGCCGTCGCGCTGCTCGTAGTCGAGCTGGAAGCGCGCGTCGATGTCGGCGAGCGCCGCTTGCGCCGAGTCGATGAGCGGGCGCAGCAGCGCATAGCGCCCGGCGAACGCCTCGGAGCCGTGCAGCGTGGCGAGGCGCTTGACGAAACCGTGCGCGTGCCCGCGCCAGCCCGTCTTGCTGATCACGCCGCCGGACGATTGACGGCCATTGCGCAGGAAGGTGGGGCCGAACCAGACGTCGAGCGGCGTGGGCAGCGCAATGCCGCTATGCCCATAGGTCGCGCCTTGCGCAACGGTGGCGTGGCGTTCGATTACGCAGACGCGATGCCCGGCCGCGCGCAGCTGCCAGGCGGTAGCGATGCCGGCGATTCCGCCGCCGATGACGATGACATCCATGACGATACGATCTGCAGGCAGGCGGCGCTCGCTCGGGTGAGGGCGTCCTGCCGAAGGTGGGGCGTGCGGCGCGCCGAAGCCATGCCCGGGTGCGCCGATCAGACGAAACGCGCAATCATAGCAGCGAAAGCGTCCGCGTCGCCATGCGCGAGGCCGGCTTGCCACACGCGTGTCGCACGGCCACCGGGGCGGTCAGGACAGGCCTTCCGGGTTATAATCGCGGTCTCCCTTCGCCTGACCGTCGCCATCCCCCGCGCGACGCATCGCCACCTTGCGACGTGTTTCGCGCGAGGCGAAGCCGCGACGCAACTCTGACGCAACCTCGACGCAACGCCCCAGTCCATGGCCCACTTCTCGTGTTTCCCCGGCGCTTCGGCCCTTTCCGACTTCCGTCAGACCCGCCTGCTCGAGACGCTTCAGCGTATCGACGCCAACATCGTCGGCGTGCACGGCCAGTATCTGCACTTCGTCAATTCGGCCGAGCCGCTCTCTGCCGACGACAGCGCGAAGATCGACGCGCTGATGCACTACGGCGCGCCGTTCGCGGCCCCGCAGGAGCGCGGCAGCGCGCTCACGTTCCTCGTCGTGCCGCGCTTCGGCACGGTGTCGCCGTGGGCGAGCAAGGCCACGGACATCGCGCACCATTGCGGCCTCGAGCAGGTGCGCCGCATCGAGCGCGGCGTCGAATACACCGTGGTGCTCAAGTCGGGCCTGCTCGGCGGCAAGAAGACGCTCCCGGAAGAGGCGCACGCCGCCGTCGCCGCGGCGCTGCACGACCGCATGACGGAAAGCGTGGCGCCTTCGCGCGACGCGGCACTGCATCTGTTCGATGAACTGCCGGCCCGCCCGATGCAGACGGTCGACGTGCTCGGCCACGGCCGTGCGGCGCTGGAAACGGCCAACGGCGAACTGGGCCTCGCGCTCGCCGACGATGAAATCGACTATCTCGTCGACAACTTCAAGAAGCTCGAGCGCAACCCGACCGACGTCGAGCTGATGATGTTCGCGCAGGCCAACAGCGAGCACTGCCGCCACAAGATCTTCAACGCGAGCTGGACGATCGACGGCCAGGATCAGGATATGTCGCTTTTCGCGATGATCCGCAACACCGAGAAGATCAGCCCGCAGGGCACGATCGTTGCCTACTCGGATAACTCGTCGATCATGGAAGGCGCGGTCGCGGAGCGCTGGTTCCCGCGCAAGAACCACGCCGACGGCACGCTCGGCGAACAGTACGGCCGCCACACCGAACTCACGCACACGCTGATGAAGGTGGAGACGCACAACCACCCCACGGCGATCTCGCCGTTCGCGGGCGCGGCGACGGGCTCGGGCGGCGAAATCCGCGACGAAGGCGCGACGGGCCGCGGCGCGCGTCCAAAGGCCGGTCTCACGGGCTTTACGGTTTCGAACCTCGATCTGCCCGACGCGCGCGAAGCATGGGAAGACGCGCGTGACGCGGCCGTGCCGCTCGCGCTGCGCAACCCCGCCGACACGCAGGGCGCCTATGGCCGCCCGGACCGCATCGCTTCGCCGCTGCAGATCATGATCGACGGCCCGCTCGGCGGCGCCGCGTTCAACAACGAATTCGGCCGGCCGAACCTCGGCGGCTATTTCCGTACCTACGAGCAGAACGTGGCGGGCACCGTGCGCGGCTATCACAAGCCGATCATGATCGCGGGCGGCCTCGGCAACATCAGCGCGCAGCACACGCACAAGCACGACCTGCCGGCCGGCACGCTGCTGATCCAGATCGGCGGCCCGGGCATGCGCATCGGCATGGGCGGCGGCGCGGCCAGCTCGATGGCCACCGGCACCAATACCGCCGAACTCGACTTCGACTCGGTTCAGCGCGGCAACCCGGAAATCGAGCGTCGCGCGCAGGAAGTCATCAATTCGTGCTGGCAGCTGGGCGAACGCAACCCGATCCTGAGCATTCACGACGTGGGCGCGGGCGGCCTTTCCAACGCCTTCCCGGAACTCGTCGACGGCGCCGACAAGGGCGCGCGCTTCGAGCTGCGCAAGGTGCAGCTAGAAGAGTCGGGCCTTTCGCCGCGCGAAATCTGGTCGAACGAGTCGCAGGAACGCTACGTTCTCGCGATCGCGCCCGCCGATCTGGCCGAATTCCAGGCGATCTGCGAGCGTGAGCGCTGCCCGTTCGCCGTCGTGGGCGTCGCGACCGACGCGCGCGACCTGAAGCTCATCGACACCGACGAGCAGGCGCTCGCGGCCAACGGCGGCCACCAGCCCGTCGACATGCCGATGGACATCCTGCTCGGCAAGCCACCGCGTATGCACCGCAACGTCGAGCACGCGAGCGTGCCGCTCGCGCCGGTCGAAGTCACGGGCGTCTCGCTCGACGAAGTCGCGAAGAGCGTGCTGCGCCACCCGACCGTGGGCAGCAAGTCGTTCCTCATCACCATCGGCGACCGCTCGGTGGGCGGCACGACGGTGCGCGACCAGATGGTCGGCCCGTGGCAGGTGCCGGTGGCCGACTGCGCGATCACCGCGCTCGACTACGCGGGCTACAAGGGCGAAGCGATGACGATGGCCGAGCGCACGCCGCTCGCCGTGATCGATGCGCCCGCATCGGGCCGCATGGCCGTGGGCGAGGCGATCACCAACATCGCCAGCGCGCCCATTTTGTCGCTCGACAAGCTCAAGCTCTCCGCGAACTGGATGGCCGCGTGCGGCGCACCGGGCGAGGACGCGGCGCTCTACGACACCGTGAAGGCGATCGGCATGGAGCTGTGCCCGGCGCTGGGCATCGGCATTCCGGTGGGCAAGGATTCGCTTTCCATGCGCACGAAGTGGAACGAAGCAGGCGTGGCGAAGGAAGTGGTCGCGCCGGTATCGCTCATCATCTCGGCGTTCGCGCCGGTCGACGACGTGCGCCGCCACCTCACGCCGCAACTGCGCCGCGTCGACGAGGCGGGCGAGTCGGTGCTGATCGCGATCGATCTGGGCCGCGGCAAGAACCGCATGGGCGGCAGCATCTTCGCGCAGGTCACGCAGCAGGTCGGCGACGCGGTGCCCGACGTGGACAGCGCCGAAGACCTCAAGCAGTTCTTCACGGCCATCCAGCAACTGAACGCGAACGAGCAACTGCTCGCGTACCACGACCGCTCGGACGGCGGCCTGTGGGCGACGGTCTGCGAAATGGCCTTCGCGGGTCACACGGGCGTGTCGCTGAACGTGGACATGCTCGCGCTCGACAGCGAGCACGAGTCCGACTACGGCGACGCCAAGGACTGGGCGAAGCAAACGAGCGGCCGCCGCGAAGACCGCACGCTGCGCGCGCTCTTCTCCGAAGAACTGGGCGCCGTGATCCAGGTGCCGGCACAGCAGCGCGACGTCGTGATGGGCGTGCTGCGTCAGCATGGCCTCTCGGTGTGCTCGCACGTGATCGGCACGCTGAACAATCGCGACTCGATCGAAATCTACCGTGACGCGAAGCGCATCTACGAAGCGCCGCGTGCGGAGCTGCAACGCGTGTGGAGCGAAGTGAGCTGGCGTATTGCGCGTCTGCGCGACAATCCCGCGTGCGCCGATTCCGAATACGACGCGCTCCTCGACGCCGCCGATCCAGGCATGCAGCCGCATCTCACGTTCGATCCGGCCGAGGACGTCGCCGCGCCGTTCATCGGCAAGGGTGCGCGTCCGCGTGTGGCGATCCTGCGCGAGCAGGGCGTGAACTCGCACCTCGAAACCGCTTACGCGTTCGACCGCGCCGGTTTCGACGCGCACGACGTCCACATGAGCGACCTGCTCGAAGGCCGCGCCACGCTCGCCGACTTCGCGGGTGCGGTGGCCTGCGGCGGCTTCTCGTACGGCGACGTGCTGGGCGCGGGCGAAGGCTGGGCCAAGACGATCCGCTTCAACGCGAAGCTCGCGGACATGTTCGCGGCCTTCTTCGCCCGTCAGGACACGTTCGCGCTCGGCATCTGCAACGGCTGCCAGATGATGTCGAGCCTCGCCTCGATGATCCCGGGCGCCGAAGCCTGGCCGAAGTTCA
The DNA here is from genome assembly GCF_001718195.1 of Paraburkholderia nodosa. Lineage (GTDB taxonomy): Bacteria > Pseudomonadota > Gammaproteobacteria > Burkholderiales > Burkholderiaceae > Paraburkholderia > Paraburkholderia nodosa_A. Next base: position 49,945 of record NZ_MCNV01000025.1, on the reverse strand, counting down.
CGCGCAACAAGTCGGAGCAGTTCGAAGCGCGCTTCTCGCTGGTGGAAGTGCAGGGCTCGCCGTCGATCTTCTTCAACGGCATGGAAGGCTCGCGCATTCCCGTGGCGGTCGCGCACGGCGAAGGTTTCGCGGACTTCTCGCAGCAGGGCGACATCGCGAAGGTCGCGGTGGCGATGCGCTACGTCGACCATCGCGCCCAGGCAACCGAGGCCTACCCGTTCAATCCGAACGGCTCGCCGCAAGGCATCACGTCGGTCACGACGCCCGACGGCCGCTTCACGGTGCTGATGCCGCACACGGAGCGCGTGCAGCGCACGGTGACGATGAGCTGGCACCCCGAAGCCTGGGGCGAGGCGAGCCCGTGGATGCGTGCGTTCCAGAACGCGCGCAAGTGGGTGGGCTAATGCGCCTCGCGAACCACGCGAACTTCGCGGACGGTTGACGCCGGAGCAGGACAACTCGCCCCGGCGGAAAACCCCGGTCCTGCCTCGATTGCGAGTGCGGACCGGGGTTTGTGCTTTTTGAGCGTTGGCCGGCGGGACCTTGCGGCGAAAATCGACATTAATCGCCGCACATTTTGCGGTGATTGGCTTGCGCGTGCGGCGAATACGTCTCATAATCGCCGCATGAATAGCGGCGAATACACCTACATCTGGGAAGCGGGCGACTGGCCTCAATGGCGCTTCGATCTGGCGGCGCTCGCCGAGCCCATGGCCGAGGTCAGCCGCGCCCAGGGCCTGTTGGTGGGCAGACTGGCCGATGTGGGACTCGCGCTGCGCGATCAGGCGAGCCTCGCGGCCCTGACGGAGGACGTGCTCAAGACCAGCGAGATCGAGGGCGAGCAGCTCGACGTCGCCTCCGTGCGTTCGTCCATCGCGCGTCGCATGGGCGTGGACATCGGGGCGCTCGCGCCGGTGGACCGCCACGTGGAAGGCGTGGTGGAGATGGTGCTCGACGCGACCACCAACAGCCGCGCGCCGGTTACGCGCGAGCGCCTGTTCGGCTGGCACGCCGCGCTATTTCCCACGGGCTACGCGGGCCTGTCGCGCATCAACGTCGGGGCATGGCGCGACGATGCGAGCGGGCCCATGCAGGTGATCTCGGGGCCGATCGGCCGTCAACGCGTGCATTTCGAGGCGCCGCCCGCGAACCGGCTGGAAGCCCAAACGCAGCGCTTTCTCGACTGGCTCAACGGCCCGCCGCAAGAGCCGCCGTTGATCAAGGCGGCCCTCGGCCACTTGTGGTTCGTCACGCTGCACCCGTTCGACGACGGCAATGGCCGCGTGGCAAGAGCCATCGGCGACCTGCTGCTCGCGCGCGCAGACGGCAGTGCGCAGCGCTTTTACAGCCTCTCCGCGCAGATCCAGCGGGAGCGCAAAGGGTATTACGACATTCTGGAGCGCACGCAGCGCGGCTCGATGGATGTCACGCTCTGGCTCGCCTGGTTCTTCGACGCGCTGCATCGCGCGGTCGATCAGGCGCAAATTACGCTGGACGCGGTGCTCGCCAAGGCGCGCTTCTGGCGCGAGTGGGCCACGACGCCCTTCAACGAGCGCCAGGTCAAGCTCCTGAACCGCTTGCTCGACGGCTTCGACGGCAAGCTCACGAGCGGCAAGTGGGCGGCTATTGCCAAATGCTCGTCCGATACGGCCTTGCGTGACATCAACGACCTGGTGGCGCGTGGCGTGTTGCGCAAGACGGAGGGTGGCGGGCGCAGCACGAGCTACGAGCTCAACGCGTAGTCCGCAAACAAAAACCCCGCGCCTTCGAAGGTCGCGGGGTTTTTTGCAGTACTTGGAGCCGCGTGCAGCCTTACTGAATCTTCGCCTGCTTGCGCAGATTCTCTTCGAACGCCTGCAGCTTTTCCTGCTGGATCTGCTGGACGATCTGCGGGCGCACCTGCTCGAGCGGCGGCGGCGTGACCGGGCGGATGTCGTCCACGCGGATGATGTGCCAGCCGAACTGCGTGTGCACCGGCGTATCGGTCATCTGGCCTTTCTGCAGATGCGTGGCCGCAGCCGCGAATTCCGGCACATAGGCCTTCGGATCGGACCAGTCGAGGTCGCCGCCGTTCTTGGCCGAGCCCGGGTCCTTCGAGTACTGCTTCGCGAGGTCTTCGAAGCTGGCGCCGGCCTTGATCTTCGCGATCAGGTCCTTGGCCTGCTGCTCGTTGTCCACGAGGATGTGGTGCAGATGGTATTCGCTGCCGCCCGCATCCTTGGTCAACTGGTCGTAGCGCGCCTTGACTTCGGCGTCGGTCGGCTGGTTGTTCTTCACGAAGTTCTGAATCAGCGCGCGCAGCACGACGGTCTGCTGGGCCACGGCGATTTGCGCCTTCACGTCCGGGTTGTTCGGAATGCCCTCGCGAATGGCTTCCTGCATGAGGATTTCGCGGTTCACGAGCTCCTCGCGCACCGCCATTTGCAGTTGCGGCGAATCCTGCTGGCCTTGTTGGACAAGCTGCTGGACCAGCGCATCGGCGCGCGCTTTGGGAATCGGCGTGCCGTTCACGACGGCGATGTTCTGCGCAAAGGCGGGAGCCGCCGCGCAGGCAGCCAGCAACACCCAGAGATGGGTCTTCTTCAAGGTCATCGGAAAGTCCTAACGGGGCGAACCAAAATGGCGAACAAAAAAGTCGAAATCTAACGTGGGCTAGCGGGGCAGCGCCGCGGCTTCTTCGGGCGTGAGCGCCGTGATCGCGAGAGCGTGGATGCCGCGCTGCATGGCCTCGGCCAGCGCATCATACACCATGCGATGCCTTGCCACGCGGGCTTTCCCCGCGAATGCGCCCGCAACGATCGTGACATGATAGTGACCGCCGGCAGCGGCGCCCGCGTGTCCGGCATGCTGCGCGCTGTCGTCGCGTACGTCGATCGAAACCGGGGTGAGCGCCGCGGTCAGGCGCGTTTCGATGAGCGCCATGCGCTCGGCGGGGCTGGCGTTGAGAAAGACGTCGTTCATTCTTCTTCCTTCATGTAACGCGAAAGCCACAGGCTCTGGCCGACGATGAACACCACGAGAATGCCGGTCGCGCCGAACAGCTTGAAGTCGACCCACGCGTCGGTGGAGAAGTGGAATGCCACGAAGAGATTGAGAATGCCGAGCAGCGCGAAGAAGATCGACCAGACGAAGTTCAGTTGCGTCCAGATGCGCGGCGGCAGGGTGATCTGCTTGCCCATCATCGCTTCGATGAGGTTCTTGCCGAAGGCCATCTGCGAGACGAGCAGCACGACCGAGAACGCCCAGTAGAGCACGGTGGGTTTCCACTTGATGAAGGTTTCGTCGTGCAGCATTAGCGTGGCGCCGCCGAACACGACGACGATGCCCAGCGAAAGCCACAGCATCGGGTCGACCTTGCGGTGACGGAACGCGACCCAAGCGATCTGCACGAGCGTAGCTCCAATCGCCACGGCCGTAGCCGTGAAGATGCCCCACAGCTTGAAGGCGACGAAAAAGAGGATGATCGGGAACAGATCAAACAGGAATTTCATTATCGGCCTGAGAGTTGACGAATTGAGCCCGGCAAAAGAGGGCACGAAGTTGTCAAGGCCGCATTGGGCCCCGCGCGGGGCGCGAGGCTGCCTTGGCAACGTCACTTGGGCTCGAATTGTAGCGCAGCCGAATTGATGCAATACCGAAGGCCCGTCGGGGCCGGACCATCCTCGAACACGTGGCCGAGGTGCGCGCCGCAGTTCTTGCAGCGCACCTCGATGCGAAGCATGCCGTGCGTGCGGTCGGTTTTCTCTTCGATCACCTCGCCGTTGATCGGGCGGAAGTAGCTCGGCCAGCCGCAACCCGCGTCGAATTTCGTGTCGGACTCGAAGAGCGGCGTGCCGCAACACACACAGTCATACACACCGCGATCGAAATGATCCCAGTATTTGCCCGTGAAGGCGCGCTCCGTGGCCGCATGGCGCGTGACCTGATACTGGCCTTCGTCGAGCTGCTCGCGCCATTGCTCGTCGGACTGGTAGCCGGGGTAGGAGGGGGAGTTGTGGTCGTCCTGGCTCATGTCGGGTTCCTGTCGGGTGGGAAACAAGGATCACGTAGATGGGGGCGCGCTCACGAAGAGCAACTGACTTCGAGCGAACTCGCCCAGTCGGGCGGCAGCCCTGCGTACGACGCGTTTTCGGGCTGCTCGTCGAATGGTCGCTCGAGCACCCTGGCGAGCCGCTCGACTTCGCTGAAGTCCTTCTGTGCAGCGCGCTCGATCGCCGTTTGCGCGAGGTGATTGCGCAGCACGTATTTCGGATTCGTGCGGTTCATCGCCTCGGCGCGCGCAGCGTCGTCGCGTGTTTCGTGCGCGAGGCGCGCGCGGTAGTCGGCAGCCCACGCGTCGAAGGCGGCGCGATCGAGAAAGAGATCGCGCACCGGCGTGTCGCCACTCGCGTCATGCTTCGAGACGCGCGCGAGATGGCGATACGTGAGCGTGAAATCGGCACGGTTGGCATGCATGATTTCGAACAGCTTGTTCGCGAGCGCGTCGTCGCCTTCGCGCTCGTGTTCGAGGCCGAGCTTCGCGCGCATGCGCGCTTCGAGCGCAGGCGCGAAGTGCCCCTTGAAGCGTTCGAGCACGCCTTGCGCGTCGGCTACCACGCGCTCGCCGCGCTTCTTTTCGTCGGCGATGTCGTAGTGCGCGCCGAACAGCGGCACGAGCGCCTGCGCGAGGCAAAAGAGATTCCAGTACGCGATCTGCGGCTGCATGCGATACGCGTAGCGGCCCTGCGAATCCGAATGATTGCAGATGTGGTTGGCGTCGAAGCCGTCCATGAAGCCGAACGGACCGTAATCGATCGTGAGGCCGAGGATCGACATGTTGTCGGTATTCATCACGCCATGGCAGAAGCCCACGGCCTGCCACTCGACCATCAGCGCTGCCGTGGTGCGCACCGCCTCGTCGAGCAGGGCGAGGTACGGGTCGTCGGCTTCGCGCAGTTGCGGATAGAAGCGCGCAATCACGTGGTCGGCGAGCGCGCGCAGCGCGTCCACGTCGTCGTGGGAATAGAAGTGCTCGAAGTGGCCGAAGCGCACGAAGCTCGGCGACACGCGCGTGACGACCGCGGCCGTCTCCATTTCTTCGCGGCGCACGGGCTGGTCGGAGCCGGTCACCGTGAGGGCGCGCGTGGTCGGAATGCCGAGATGATGCATGGCCTCCGAGCACAGGAATTCGCGGATCGACGAGCGCAGCACCGCGCGGCCGTCGCCCATGCGCGAGTAGGGCGTGCGGCCCGCGCCTTTGAGCTGGATCTCGTTGCGCCTGCCCTCGTGCTCGACCTCGCCGAGCGTGAGGGCGCGGCCGTCGCCGAGTTGGCCCGCCCATACGCCGAACTGGTGGCCGGAGTAGACCGTTGCGTAAGACATGGCCGAAGGCGAGCGCTCGCGCGTGAAATTTCCGCTAAAGAACCCGGCGAACGCGGGGTCGGCAACGGCGGACGGATCGAGCCCGAGTTGCGCGGCCATGGCCTGCGAGAAGCCGACAACGTAAGGCGCAGGCAGCGGCGCGCCGGGCAGCCGCGTGAAAAAGCGTGCGCCGAGCGCGGCGAAGGCGTCGTCGCGCGGCACGATCAGTGCGCGTTCGAAGTCGGCGAGCGGACCGGTGGCGGGCGGGTGCGTAGCGGACGAGCCGCCTTGGGAGTCGGGAGTGCCTGGTGAAAACGACATATTGAGGGCCTGTTGAATAGTCGATATTGTAAGTCCGCACCCGCCGGCGTGCTGGGGCACGTTCGAAGCTTGCCGGCGAGCCAGCCCGATGCGCCAAAGACAACGCCAGACAAAGCCGATCAAACGCGAGGAGACCGCCACCGATGACTGCGCCGCTGCTGGGACAGATGATGGATGTGCCGCTCACGCTCCCGTCGTTGATTGCGCATGCGGCGCGCCACCATGGCAACGCGCAGATCGTCTCGCGCCGCATCGAGGGCGATATTCACCGCTACACCTACCGCGAATGCGAGGTGCGCTCGAAGCAGCTTGCCCAGGCGCTCATTGCGCTGGGCGTGGCGCCGGGCGAGCGCGTCGGCACGCTGGCCTGGAACGGCTACCGGCACCTCGAAGCCTATTTCGGTGTGACCGGATTCGGCGCCGTGTGCCACACCATCAATCCGCGGCTCTTTCCCGAGCAGATCGCGTGGATCGTCAATCACGCCGAAGACCGCTACGTGCTGTTCGACATCACGTTTGCCGCGCTCGTCGACACGCTCGCGCCGCAATGCCCGAGCGTGCGCGGCTGGATCGCGTTGTGCGACGAGTCGCACCGGCCGGCAATGCGCACGGAAGTGCTCTGCTACGAAACGCTGCTCGCCGCGCAGGACGGCCACTTCGCGTGGCCCGAACTCGACGAGCGCAGCGCCTCGAACCTTTGCTACACGTCCGGCACCACGGGCAACCCGAAAGGCGCGCTGTACACGCATCGCTCGTCGGTGCTGCATGCCTATGGCGCGTCGCTGCCCGACGCCATGGGGCTTTGCGCGCGCGATGCGATCCTGCCGGTCGTGCCGATGTTCCATGTGAACGCATGGGGCATTCCGCATGCGGCGCCGCTCACGGGTGCGAAGCTCGTGATGCCCGGCAAGGATCTCGACGGCAAGTCGCTCTATGAACTCATGGAAGCGGAAGGCGTCACCGCCTCGGCCGGCGTGCCCACCGTCTGGCTCGGCTTGCTGGCGTATGTGCGCGCAGCGGGCGTGCGTTTTACCAAGCTGCAGCGCACGGTGGTCGGCGGCTCGGCCTGCCCGCCGGCGATCCAGCGCGCCTTCGAGGACGACTACGGCGTGCAGACCATCCACGCGTGGGGCATGACGGAGATGTCGCCTCTCGGCACGCTCTCGAGGCTCAACTGGGAGCAGTCGGAGCGCCCGCGCGAAGCGCAGCAGGCGCTGCTCGAAAAGCAGGGGCGCGTGATTTTCGGCGTGGACATGAAGATCGTGGGCGAAGACGGGCGGGAATTGCCGTGGGATGGCGTGACGTTCGGCGACCTGCACGTGCGCGGGCCGTGGGTGATCGATCGTTATTTCCGCCAGGAAAGCGGCTCGCCGCTCGTGGACGGCTGGTTCCCCACGGGCGACGTCGCCACGATCGACTCCGACGGCTTCCTGCACATCACCGACCGCAGCAAGGACGTGATCAAGTCGGGCGGCGAGTGGATCAGCTCGATCGACCTGGAAAACATCGCCGTGGCGCATCCGGCCATCGCGGAGGCCGCGTGCATTGCCTGCGCGCATCCGCGCTGGACCGAGCGGCCGCTCATCGTCGCGGTGAAGAAGCCTGGCGCCGCGGTGACGCGTGAAGAGCTGCTCGCGCACTTCGAAGGCAAGGTCGCGAAATGGTGGCTGCCCGACGACGCCGTCTTCGTCGACGAATTGCCGCACACGGCAACGGGCAAGCTGCAAAAGCTCAAGCTGCGCGAGCAGTTCCGCGCCTATGTGCTACCGACTGCGTTGGCCGTGGAGGGCTGTCCGCTCGACCCGGCGCAAGACGCCGCGAAGCGCGGATAAGCCACCCCGAGCCGCCCGCGCAGCCGCGCAAGGTTCTCCGGCGCAGCCATCTGGCTGCGTTTTTTTCTTCCGACTTTACCGGTCAACCCGCCAGATTCGTGGGTTCAGTACAAACCCTGGCGTCCGCAGCGCAGCAAAAAATTGAACGAACGTTCTTTTTTGGGTATTCTGCCTGCTGACCGGGAATGTCGGACAATGAAACCGACGACGCACATCGCGGCCCGCAAGCATGGAGGCAGGCAAATGGCAGTGGACTACACGACTCGCGACGGCGTCGCCGTCATCACGCTCAATAATCCGCCCGTCAATGGCCTCGGGCATTCGACCCGCGCAGGCATTGTCGAGGGCCTCGCGCGCGCCGCTAGCGATCCGGCCGTTGCGGCCATCGTGATCACGGGCGCCGGCAAGGCGTTCTCGGGCGGCGCGGACATCACCGAATTCAACACGCCCAAGGCGATGCAGGAGCCCACGCTCCACACGGTCATCAAGGAAGTCGAAAAGAGCGCGAAGCCGGTCGTGGCCGCGATCCATAGCGTGGCCATGGGCGGCGGTCTCGAACTCGCGCTCGGCGCGCACTACCGTATCGCTGCTCCCGGCGCGCAGATCGCGCTGCCCGAGGTGAAGCTCGGCATTCTGCCGGGCGCGGGCGGCACGCAGCGTCTGCCGCGTGCGATCGGCCTGGAAGCCGCGCTCAACATGATCGTCACGGGCGCGCCTGTGATGAGCGAAAAGCTCGCGAATTCGGGGCTCTTCGACGCCATGGCGCAAGGCGATCTGCTCGAAGAGGCAATCGCATTCGCGCGCAAGGCGGCCGACAAGCCGGGCCCGCATCCGCTCGTGCGCAACCGCAAGATCGAACACGCGAACGCCGAAGGCTTCCTGCAGTTCTCGCGCAACACCGTGGGCGCGATGGCGAAGAACTATCCCGCGCCGGTGAAGTGCGTCGACGCCATTGCTGCGGGTGTGAAGCAGGGCTTCGAAAAGGGCCTCGCCTTTGAGCGCGAATGCTTCCTCGAACTCGTGCAGACGCCGGAAAGCCGCGCGCTGCGCCACGCGTTCTTCGGCGAGCGTGCCGCGAGCAAGATTCCCGACGTGCCGTCGAGCACGCCCACGCGCGACTTCCAGAAGGTGGCCGTGATCGGAGCGGGCACGATGGGCGGCGGCATCACGATGAACTTCCTCAACGCGGGCGTGCCGGTCACGCTGCTGGAAACGAAGCAGGAAGCGCTCGATCGCGGCCTCGCCACGATCCGCAAGAACTACGAAGCGCAGGTCAAGAAGGGCAAGCTCACGCAGGAGAAGCTGGAGGCGCGCATGGCGCTCATCAGCCCGACGCTCTCCTACGACGACCTCAAGCAAGCCGATCTCATCATTGAGGCAGTATTCGAAGAACTCGGCGTGAAGGAGCAGGTGTTCAAGCGCCTCGACGAATTCGCCAAGGCTGGCGCGATCCTCGCCTCGAACACTTCGACGCTCGACGTCGACAAGATCGCGGCGTTCACGAAGCGTCCGCAGGACGTGGTGGGTCTGCACTTCTTTAGTCCTGCCAACGTGATGAAGCTGCTCGAAGTCGTGCGCGGCAAGGAAACGGCCAAAGACGTGCTCGCCACCGTCATGCAGGTCGCGAAGAAGATCCGCAAGACGGCCGTGGTGTCGGGCGTGTGCGACGGCTTCATCGGCAACCGCATGATCGAGCAGTACGTGCGTCAGGCGCTCTACATGCTCGAAGAAGGCGCACTGCCCGCGCAAGTGGACCGGGCAGTCGAAAAGTTCGGCTTCGCGATGGGCCCGTTCCGCATGAGCGATCTGGCCGGCAACGATATCGGCTGGGCCATTCGCAAGCGCCGCTATCAGGAACACCCGGACATGAAGTACTCGAAGATCGCCGATCGTCTGTGCGAGACCGGCCGCTTCGGGCAGAAGACCGGCGCGGGCTGGTACGACTACAAGGCGGGCGAGCGCAACGCGCTGCCTTCGAAACTCGTCGACGAGATGATCGTCGCGTACTCGAAGGAAGCCGGTGTTGAGCGCCGCAAGATCAGCGACGAGGAAATCGTCGAGCGTCTCGTGTTCTCGCTCGTCAACGAAGGCGCGAAGATTCTCGAAGAGGGCATCGCTTCGAAGGCGTCGGACATCGACATGGTCTATCTCACGGGCTACGGCTTCCCGCTGTGGCGCGGCGGCCCGATGCTGTACGCCGACACGGTCGGCCTCTACAACGTCGAGCGCGCGATTCGCCGCTATGCGCAGCAGCGCAATGGCGAGGCGTGGGAAGTCGCGCCTTCGATCGTCGAACTGGCTGCCAGTGGCGGTACGTTCAACTAAGCATCACTTACGGACGCAAAAGCGGACGAGCAGGCGGACGAACATCATGAGAAGCGCAGACGACGTGCTCCTGCTGATCGACCTGCAATACGACTTCATGCCCGGCGGCGCGCTTGCTGTCGCGCGTGGCGATGAAGTCGTGCCGGTCGCGAACCGGCTCGCGCAGGGCTTCAGCCACGTGGTGCTCACGCAGGACTGGCACCCGGCGCAGCACGTTTCATTTGCGGCCAACCACGCGGGGCGCGCGCCGTTCGAGACGACGGCGCTGCCCTACGGCGAGCAAGTGCTGTGGCCCGTGCATTGCGTGCAGGGCACCGAAGGCGCGGCGCTGCATCGCGACCTGGACGTGCCGCACGCGCGCGCGGTGATCCGCAAGGGCCATCACGCCGACGTGGACAGCTACTCCGCGTTTCTCGAAGCCGACCGCAAGACGCCGACGGGCCTCGCGGGTTATCTGCGCGACGTAGGCGTGAAGCGCGTGTACTGCTGCGGCCTCGCGACCGACTACTGCGTGGCGTGGTCCGCGCTCGACGCGCGCGCTGCCGGCTTCGAAACCGTGCTGATCGAAGACGCCTCGCGCGCCATCGACCTGAACGGCTCGCTTGCCGCCGCGTGGCAGCAGTTGCTCGCGGCCGGTGTGAAGCGCGCGCAGTCGGCCGAGGTGCTGGCACTGTCCGCCTGAACGTCCAATCAAAGACATCCTGTGGATTCAATATTCGTAGTGGGAGACATCGCATGACTGACGCCGTAATCGTATCGACCGCCCGCACGGGCCTCGCCAAATCCTGGAAGGGCGCCTTCAACATGACGCACGGCGCCACGCTCGGCGGGCACGTGACGCAAGCCGCCGTCGAGCGCGCGAAGATCGACCCCGCGCGCGTGGAAGACGTGATCATGGGCTGCGCGAACCCCGAGGGCGCCACGGGCGCGAATATCGCGCGCCAGATCGCGCTGCGTGCGGGCCTGCCCGTGAGCGTGCCGGGCATGACGGTGAACCGCTTCTGTTCATCTGGACTCCAGACGATCGCGCTTGCCGCGCAACGCGTGATCGTGGGCGAGGGCGACGTGTTCGTCGCGGGCGGTGTGGAATCGATCTCGTGCGTGCAGAACGAGATGAACCGCCACATGGTGGCCGAAGGCTGGCTCAACCAGCACAAGCCCGAAATCTACTGGAGCATGCTGCAAACGGCCGAGAACGTCGCGAAGCGCTATGAAATCTCGAAGGATCGCCAGGACGAGTACGGCGTGCAGTCGCAGCTGCGCGCGGCGGCCGCGCAGGCAGCCGGTCTCTTCAACGACGAAATCGTGCCGATGACGGTCCTCGCCGGTGTCGCCGACAAGGCCACGGGGCAGCTCGTCACGAAGGAAGTGACGATCGCCGCCGACGAAGGCATTCGCGCCGACACCACGCTCGAGGGCGTTGCGAAGATCCGCACGGCGATGCCGGGCGGCGTTATTACGGCCGGCAACGCGAGCCAGTTCTCGGACGGTGCGAGCGCCTGCGTCGTGATGAACGCGAAAGTCGCGGAACGCGAAGGCCTGCAGCCGCTCGGCATTTTCCGCGGCTTCGCCGTGGCGGGCTGCGAACCGGACGAGATGGGCATCGGTCCCGTGTTCGCCGTGCCCAAGCTGCTCAAGCAGACGGGACTGAAGGTCGAGGACATCGGCCTGTGGGAACTGAACGAAGCGTTCGCAGTGCAGGTGCTGTACTGCCGCGACAAGCTCGGCATTCCCGCCGACCGTCTGAACGTGAACGGCGGCGCAATTGCCGTCGGTCACCCGTATGGCGTATCGGGCGCGCGCCTCACGGGCCACGCGCTCATCGAAGGCAAGCGCCGCGGCGCGAAGTTCGTCGTGGTGACGATGTGCATCGGCGGCGGGCAGGGCGCTGCCGGCCTCTTCGAGGTCGTGTGATGCACGGTGCGGCGGACTCGCGAGAGTCTGCCGCCGCCTCGGCCACACCACCGCTTTCCCGCGGCTTTCCGCGTGCCGAGCCGCTCTCGCACCCGTGCCGCTGCGGGTATCATGACGGCTATCGGCGCGCGCACGGTGCGGCGCCTGTTCCCATGCAGACTGAAAGAGGTGAGTTCGTGATTCGTCATATCGTGATGTGGAAGCTCAAGGAGTCGGCCGAAGGCGCGACGCGCGCCGAGAACGTCGTGAAGTTCAAGGCGCTGCTCGAAGGCTGCCGCGATCTCGTGCCGGGCACGCTGCACCTCGAAGTCGGTGTGGCCGAGCCGGGCCTCGCTTCCACATTCGACCTCGTGCTCGTCTCCGACTTCGCCGACCAGGCCGCGCTCGACGGCTATCAGGACCACCCCGAGCATCTCGTCGTGAAGCAGTTCGCGAAGCTCGTGGTCGAGTCGCGTCAGTGCGTGGATTACGTGGTCTAACGCGCATCATGACCGGTACCGCAGATCAATCGCAGGGCGGCGGCGCGCCAAAAAGCGAAGACGCTCAAGAACCGCAACCATCGCTCACGATCATCGAGAGTCCCTTCGTCGAGCACCTCGGCGCGCAACTCGTGAGCGCGCGTGACGGCGCGAGCGAAGTCGTGCTGCCGCTCGCCGAGCGGCATCTGAATACATGGGACGTCGCGCACGGCGGCGTCACGATGACGCTCGCCGACATCGCGCTCGCCATGGCCGCGCGCAGCGTCGCCGCCGACGGCGTGGGCGTCGTCACCGTCGAAATGAAAGTGAACTTCATGCAGCCGGGGCGCGGCGAATTGCGCGCCACCGGCCGCGTGCTGCACCGTTCCACTACCATGGCCTATTGCGAAGGCGAGATTCGCGACAGCGAAGGCCATTTCGTCGCCAAGGCGCTCGGCACCTTCAAGTACATGCGCCGGCTTGCGGTGGGCCGTGACGTGACGCGTCAGCGTCTGCGCAGCGACCCCAGCGCGCGGCCGGGGCCGAGCGACGGTTAAACGCGCAATCGGGCGCGTGCGAGGGCTTTGCTCGTGCGCACCCGGGTGCTGTTCTCTCGCGCGGCAGGCGTGCAACGCCTCGCCGCGCCCAACGAAGCAACACGGATGCCATGACCCAGACCAATCGCCAGATCCTGCTCGCTTCGCGCCCGGAAGGCGCCGCGAGCGTCGATAACTTCCGCCTCGTCAAAACGCCGCTCGCACCGCTCGAAGAGGGCCAGCTGCGCGTGCGCAACCACTATCTCTCGCTCGATCCGTACATGCGCGGGCGCATGAACGACAGTAAGTCGTACGCAGCGCCGCAGCCGCTCGACTCGGTGATGATCGGCGGCACGGTGGGCGAGGTGGTCGAATCGCGCAACCCGAAGTTCAAGGTCGGCGACAAGGTCGTGGGCATGTTCGGCTGGCAGGAGTTCGGCACCTCGAACGGCAGTGACCTGCATGTCGTCGATACGACGCATGTGCCGCTTTCCGCGTACCTCGGGCCGGTCGGCATGCCGGGCGTCACCGCGTGGTACGGCCTGAATCGCATCATCGAGCCGAAGGCGGGGCAAACCGTCGTCGTGAGCGCGGCGAGCGGCGCGGTGGGCAGCGTGGTCGGCCAGCTTGCGAAGCGCGCGGGCTGCCGCGCAGTGGGTATCGCGGGCGGCGCGGACAAATGCCGCTATGTCGTGGAGACGCTCGGCTTCGACGCATGCGTCGACTACAAGGCCGGCAATCTCTATCAGGATCTCAAGGCCGCGACGCCGGACGGCGTGGACGGCTACTTCGAGAACGTCGGCGGCGCGGTGCTCGACGCTACGCTCGCGCGCATGAACGCGTTCGGCCGCATCGCGCTGTGCGGGATGATCGCCGGCTACGACGGCGAGCCGATGCCGCTCAAGTATCCGCAACTGCTGCTCACGCAGCGCCTGCTTGCGCAGGGCTTCATCGTGAGCGAGCACATGGAAGTGTGGCCGCAGGCGCTCGCTGAACTGGGTACGCTGGTCGCGAAGCAGCAGCTCGCGTATCGTGAGACCGTGGCCGAGGGGCTCGAGAACGCGCCCGGCGCGTTCCTCGGCATGCTCAAAGGCCACAACTTCGGCAAGCAGCTCGTCAAGTTGATCTAACTATCTGAGTGTGAGCGCAAGCGCCCGGGAAGGGGCGCTTCGCTTTTCCGTGCGCAGTGTTCACCGCAACCTTCACCGCAGGATTCGCAATGTCCGAACCGTTTGAGTTCGACGGCCGCGTGGCTGTCATCACGGGCGCGGCAAGCGGCTTTGGCCGCGCGTTCGCGCAACAGGCCGCAGCGCTCGGCATGAAGCTCGTGCTCGCCGATGTCGATCAGACGCTGCTCGACGAAACCGTCAATGCCTTGCGCGAAGGCGGCGCGCAGGCCATCGACGTGCGCACCGACGTGCGCGATGCCGCGCAGGTCGACGCACTCGCTAAGGCCGCGCTCGACGCGTATGGCAAGGTCCATCTGCTCTTCAACAACGCGGGCGTCGGCACCGGCGGCTTCGTGTGGGAAAGCACCGCGAAGGACTGGGACTGGGTGTTCGGTGTGAACGTAATGGGCGTGGCCAATGGCGTGCGCAGCTTCACGCCAGCCATGCTCGCGCAGGGCGAGCGCGCGCATATCGTCAACACGGCGTCGGTGGCGGGGTTGCTTTCGCCGCCCGCCATGGGCGTGTACAACGCGTCGAAGCATGCCGTGGTCTCGCTCACCGAGACGCTTTATCACGACCTGAAGAACGTGACCGACAAGGTGAGTTGCTCGTTGCTGTGTCCGGCCTTCGTGTCGACCGGCATCGCGAACGCCGAGCGCGCCCGCCCTGACGATCTTCGCAACGAAGAACCACCCACGCGCTCGCAGCAAGCCGCCGATCTGCAGTTGCAGCGCGCGGTGCGCTCCGGCAAGCTCACGCCCGACGACGTCGCGAAGGCGACCTTCGACGCCGTGCGGGACGGGCACTTTTATATCCTCACGCATCCGCAGATTCTTCCTTCGGTGAAGCTGCGTCATGAGGACATCGAAACATTGCGCAACCCGACCGATCCGCTCTCGCTCAAACCTGAAGTCAAGAAAGCGCCGCAATAAACGCGGCGGTGGTCACGCTCGTGCGTTACGACGGCACGATCCACGAGTTCATCAAGATGGGCGCGTTCATCGACGAGGCGCGGCGCGCACAGCAGCAGGCCGCGCACGCGCCGCGCGTCGCGTACGGCACGGGCGACTGAAACGCGCTCAGCCTCTTTCGACGGTATAGGTTTCGTGGCGCTCGAAGGCGCCCGGGCGGACGACGCGATGCGCGCCGTCGTCGTCGCTGCGCTCTAGCGCTTCCACATCCAGCAGGGTGCCGCGCAGCGTGACGCGCAGCGCCGTGGTGCCGCGTGTGCCGTAGTCGGGCGTTTCGATGAATGCCGCGGAAAGCGCACGTTCGCGTTCGAGCGAAATGCCCGTGGCGGGCAACTCGCGGTCGGGCGCGACCTGCGGGTCGCGCATCATGTCTACGAGCCGCGCGAGTGGGACTTGCGCGTCGCCCGTCGCGAGCTGTGCGAGTTCTGCGCGCTTGCGTACGAGCTTGGGCCACGGCGTGTCGAGCAC
This sequence comes from Paraburkholderia nodosa, assembly GCF_001718195.1. Lineage (GTDB taxonomy): Bacteria > Pseudomonadota > Gammaproteobacteria > Burkholderiales > Burkholderiaceae > Paraburkholderia > Paraburkholderia nodosa_A. The sequence goes on along the minus strand of NZ_MCNV01000025.1, from coordinate 34,611 downwards.
GGCATTGGAAATGCCGTGCGTGCCTTCGGGCAGCAAGGCCGGCGCGCGGTCCGCGCGATTGCAGTACCACGCCAGCTCGCGCCGCGTCCAGTCGCCGACGATCAGATTGAAGCCGTTATAGAGATCGCCCGAGCGCGCAATCTCGTCGAGATAGCCGAGCGGCGTATCGGGCAGACCTTGCGCGCCGGTGAGCCAGCGCGAGACGAGCGTGCCGCGCGTGGGCGCGTCGGGGCGCATGTCGTTCGGCGCGCGATAGTTCGTGAGCGCGGCGAAGCGGCCGCGGCGCGTCATGCCCAGCCACGTGCCGCCGCCGACGAGATCGCGGCCCGCCAGCACGCCCGTTGCCGAACTGCCCGGGGACGTGACGTCGTCCGAGGCGTTCCACCAGTGCAGCGGGTCGGCGGTGCGGCGCAGGAACTCGTCGCGGTTGGCCGCGAGCGTGAAAAGCGCGCCGGCGCGCGCGCGCGGACGCCAGTCGAACACGATCAGGCACATGGAACTGGCCCCTGCAGGGTCGGGTCTGGGGCCATGCCCAGGCAACGTGAGGCGCCGGGCGCCTCACGTGCAATGGACGCGGTGCGCAGCGTCAAATTTCGGCCGGCAACGCGTACGGCAGCGGCAACAGGCGCAGCGCGGGGCCGTCCGCGGCGCCGAGATGCACGCTGCCCGTTTCGAGTGCGGCAAGCTTGATCTCGGCGAGCAGATCGACGCCGCCCTCGGGCGCGGCGGCGGCGTTCACGACCATGCCGCACGGCTGGCTCGGGTCGTCCGAATGGAAAAGCTCGGCCCCCGCATGCGCGGCGTCCAGATTCGCGGCCACATTGGCGAGCGCGGTGCGGCGCTTGATCGTGCCGCGATACTGGCTGCGCGCGACGATTTCCTGGCCGGGGTAGCAGCCCTTGCGGAAGTTCACGCCGCCCAGCACGTCGTAGTTGACCATCTGTGGCACGAACTGCTCGCTCACGGCCTGCGTGATGCGCGGCTCGCCCGCGCGAATGTCGAGCCAGTCCCACACCGCCGGCGACACGCGCTCGACCAAACCCTCGAGCTTCGCGAGGCGCTCCTGCACCGCTTGCTTCGGGCCGACCCACAGGTAACGCAGCACGCCGGCCGCGTCGGGCACACGGATCAGCGTGCCTGCGGGGTCGTCCACCTTCACGTGCACGCCGTCGGGCAGCGCGTCGAACACGCTCGCGAGCGCGCCGCGCACGTCGCCAGCGAGCCCCACTACGAGCAGCTTGTCGCTGTCGTCGGTGAGCTTGGCCTTGGCCCGCAGCACGAACATCGACAGGCGTTTTTGCACCGGCGCCTGTACGTCCTTCGAGATCAGGAGACGGATCGTGTCGCCGGTCTTCCAGGTGAGGAACGAGGCGAGCAGACGGCCCTTGGGCGAGCAGTAGCCCGCGAGGCGCGCGCCGGCCACGTTGAGATGCTGGACGTCGTTGGTGAGCTGGCTGTGCAGGAAGGTCGCGGCGTCGTCGCCATTGGCGTCGATCACGCCGAACTGCGGCAGGATCGCGTAGGCGCCGCCTTTCAGAACGGCGTCGAAGTCGGCCGTGGATTCAGGAGCGGAAAGCGTGGAAGCGGGATCGAGCGGTGAGTTCATGGATTCGGGGAACAGTCAATCCTGACTTTAGCGAAGGCAAGCAGTTATTATATGAGGTCCCCCTGAGTCGTGTTTCCATGTCCCTTCTGAAGAAATGCCTTGTTGCCGGCGCCGCGCTAGTCGTGATTGGCGCCGCCGCGGCAGGCGGCGTGTGGCGCTGGGCCACCACGCCGCTCGAACTGGCCGCCCCACAGCTCGACGTCACCATCAAGCCGCACAGCACCGTGCGCAGTGTCACGCTGCAATTGCGGCGCGGCGGCGTGCCCGTGCAGACGCAACTTTTCGTGCTCATGACGCGCGTGCTCGGTTTGCAGAGCCAGCTCAAATCGGGCAACTACGAATTCAAGGCGGGCATCACGCCCTATGAGGTGCTGCAGAAAATGGCGCTCGGCGACGTGAACGAGTCCGTCGCCACCATCATCGAGGGCTGGACGTTCAAGCATATGCGCGCCGAACTCGACGCGAACCCAGCACTGCGCCACGACACGGCCGGCATGAGCGACGCCGAGCTGCTCGCCGCGATCGGCGCGCCGCCGGCGCCGAACGGCAGCGGCGAGGGGTTGTTTTTCCCCGACACCTATCTGTTCGACAAGGGCTCGAGCGATCTCGATGTCTATCGACGCGCGTATCACCTGATGCAGACGCGTCTGAACGAAGCATGGACCGCGCGCGCCCCCGGCTTGCCGCTCAAGTCGCCCTACGAGGCGTTGACGCTCGCGTCCCTCGTCGAAAAGGAGACGGGCCGCGCCGCCGACCGCGCGCTCGTGGCGGCCGTGTTTTCGAATCGCCTGAAAGTGGGCATGCCGCTGCAGACCGATCCCGCCGTGATCTACGGTCTGGGCGACAACTACGCGGGGCATTTGCGCAAGCGCGATCTGCAGTCGGACACTCTTTACAATACCTACCTGCGCCTTGGGTTGCCGCCAACGCCCATTGCGCTGCCCGGCGTCGCGGCGATCCAGGCGGCGCTCAATCCGGCATCGACGGCTGCGCTGTACTTCGTGGCGCGCGGCGACGGCAGCAGCGTCTTTTCTGACAATCTTGTCGACCACAACAAGGCCGTCGACAAATACATCCGGGGAAATTAAATGGCGCGGGGCCGATTCATCACGTTCGAGGGCATCGACGGCGCGGGCAAGACCACGCATCTCGCCTGGTTTTGCGATCAACTCGCCCAGAAACTCGCGCCGACGGGCCGTACGGTCGTCATGACGCGCGAACCCGGCGGCACGCCGCTGGGCGAGTCGATCCGGGAACTCGTGCTGCATCAGCCGATGGACCTCGAAACCGAGGCGCTCCTGATGTTCGCGGCGCGCCGCGAGCACCTCGCCAAGGTGATCGAGCCCGCGCTCGCGCGCGGCGACTGGGTCCTGTCCGACCGTTTCAGCGACGCCACCTTCGCCTACCAGGGCGGCGGCCGCGGGCTGCCGCGCGACAAGCTCGAAACACTGGAGCGCTGGGTGCAGGGCGGTTTCCAGCCGGACCTGACGGTGCTGTTCGATCTGCCGCCCGATACGGCGAGCGAGCGGCGCGGCGCGGCGCGCGAACCCGATCGCTTCGAAAGCGAGTCCGATGCGTTCTTCAAGCGCACGCGCACCGAATACCTGCGCCGCGCGGAAGAGGCGCCGTATCGTTTTGCGATCGTCGATTCGTCGCAGGGCATCGACGCGATTCGCAAAAAACTCGAGCAAGTGATCGCAGCGCTTTGATTTCAAGGCGATATTTGGCGCTCTTATAGGGCTGCGCGATCTTCATGTGAATTCTGCAGAAGACCGCTTAACAGATTGATTCAGAAGATGATCTATCCCTGGCAAACCGACGACTGGCAACGCCTGCAGCAACTGCGCAGCCACTGGCCGCACGCGCTCCTGCTGCATGGCCAGGCGGGCATCGGCAAGCTCCAGTTCGCGCAGCATCTCGCGAAGGGGCTGCTCTGCGAAGCGCCGCAGGCCAATGGCGAGCCATGCGGCGCCTGTGCGGCCTGCAACTGGTTCGTCCAAGGCAATCATCCGGATTACCGCATCGTCGTGCCCGAGGCATTGGCGGGCGAAATCGGCCAGGCCGGCGACGACGAGGCCAAAGCCGAAAAGGCCGACGGCGAAGAGGGCAAGAAGGGCCGCGCGCCGAGCAAGGAAATCCGCATCGAGCAAGTGCGGGCGCTGCTCGACTTCACGGGCGTGGGCTCGCATCGCGGCGGCCTGCGCGTGGTCGTCCTGTATCCGGCCGAGGCGCTCAACGTCGCCGCCGCGAACGCGCTGCTGAAGACGCTCGAAGAGCCGCCCGCGGGCGTGGTGTTCCTCGTGGTCTCGGCGCGCATCGACCGCCTGCTGCCGACCATCATCAGCCGCTGCCGCCAGTGGCCCATGGGCACGCCGGCGCCCCAAGCCGCTGCGGCCTGGCTCGCGCAGCAGGGCGTGGACGACGCGCCGGCGCTGCTCGCCGAAGCCGGCGGCGCGCCCCTCGCGGCGCTCGCGCTCGCGCACGACGAAAACCGCACGCTGCGCGACTGGACCCTGGCCCAGCTCGCGGCGGGCCCCGCCTGCGACGCCTTTGCGTGCGGCGAGACGCTGCAGAAGCTGCCGGTGCCGCTCGTGCTCGGCTGGCTGCAGCGCTGGGTCTACGACCTGCTCGCCGAACGCACAGCGGGGCGCCCGCGCTACTTTCCGCAGGCCGCCGGCGGCCTCGCGCGCTGCGCCGCGAAGCTCGACGCCGCGGCGCTGGCGCGCTACCTGAAGACGGTCACGCGCCAGCGCGCCGTGGAAAACCATCCGCTGAATGCGCGCCTCGTGTTCGAGGAACTCTTTCTCGGCTATCGTGAACTGTTCGCCTGACGGGCGCTGACGTACCCGATCAGGCCCGAATCTTCCATCGCAGGACCATCCATGTTTGTCGATTCGCATTGCCACATCAACTTCGAGGGCCTCGGCGACCGCCTCCCGCAGGTGCTCGAGAACATGCGCGCGAACGCCGTCACGCACGCGCTGTGCGTGTCGGTGGACCTCGAGACGCTGCCTTCGGTGCTCGACATCGCGAGCCGTTACGAGAACGTCTACGCGTCGGTCGGTGTGCATCCCGACCACGAGCACATGCGCGAGCCGACCGTGGCCGAGCTGGTCGAACTGGCTGCGCACCCGAAAGTGGTGGCGATCGGTGAAACGGGGCTCGATTACTATCGCCTGGGCGAGCGCACGATCGCCGACATGGAATGGCAGCGCGAGCGCTTTCGCACGCACATTCGCGCGGCGCACGCCACGGGCAAGCCGCTCATCGTCCATACGCGAGCCGCTTCGGACGACACCCTGCGCATCATGGAAGAGGAGCGCGCGGGCGAACCGGGTGGCGTAATGCATTGCTTCACGGAGCCGTGGGCGATTGCCGAGCGCGCACTCGCGCAGAATTTTTACATCTCGCTTTCGGGCATCGTGACGTTCAAGAGCGCGACCGATGTGCAGGAAGTGTCGCGCAGTGTGCCGATCGAGCGTCTTTTGATCGAAACCGATTCGCCGTACCTCGCGCCGGTGCCATTTCGTGGCAAACCCAATGAACCTGCGTACGTGAGCCATGTCGGAAGATTCATTGCGCAGCAACGCGGATTGCCGGACGCCGAACTTGGCGCTGTCACCACGCAGAACTTTTTCCGGCTCTTCAAGATCCAGCCGCAGGCCTGAATCGCGAACCGCGTGCTGTCAATGATTTTAAATATCAACGAGATAGCAGATAACGTTAAGGCTTGACATGAACTCGAAACCGCTTCCGCACGCCGCCAACCCTGTCCGCCGTACTGCCGCCGCGCTCGTGCTCGGCGTCGCCGCCACCCTGTTCGGCGCCGCGGCGCATGCCGCTCCGATCGACTCGCTCATCAAGAGCGTCAAGTTCGACGACGACAAGGGCGTGCAAAAGGCGCTCGCTCAAGGCATGGACCCGAATGCCACCGACGACCAGGGCATGCCGCTCCTCGTGCTGGCCGCGCGCGAGAAGTCCGACAAGGTCGGGGCCGTGCTGCTCGACAACCCGAAGACGAACATCGCCGCTGAAGACCGCGCAGGCGAAAACGCGCTGATGCTCGCCGCGCTCAACGGCGACGTGGACTTCGTGAAGCTCCTCATTACCAAGGGTGCCGAGGTCAACAAGAAGGGCTGGACGCCGCTGCACTACGCCGCCGCGAACGGCAACGACGACGTCGCGAAGCTCCTGATCGGCTATTCGGCCGACGTCAACGCGCTGTCGCCCAACGGCACGACGCCGCTCATGATGGCCGCACGCGGCGACCATCTCACGACGCTCCAGATGCTGCTCGAGCACGGCGCGACGCTTGGCGCGAAGAACCAGATCGGCATGACGGCGCTCGATTTCGCGCGCCAGTACAAGGCGCCGGATGCGATCAAGGACCTCACGGCGCGCATGACGCAGGCTGGCCTCTCCACGGCGAGCCCGGCAGCGCCGCAAAACAGTGCAAAATAATGGGGCTAAGACGGCCGCACTGCACCAACGCGGCCGCCCGGCGGCGCTCGATGCGCCGCTCCCCATGACAACTCAAGGAGAACCATGCTGCGGGTTCTGATCTGTGCGGGCGCGATGGCGTTGCCGCTCTCCGCTTTCGCATTCACGGCAAGCGACCTCAACCGGCTCTGCACGAAGACCGACGTGGCTTCGCGCAGTGCATGCGCTGCCTATATCGAAGGTGCCGCGGACGGCATCTTCAACACCATCGACGCCATCGGCGGCACTACCGGGCCGCGCGTGGGTCAATACTTCTGCCTGCCGCCCGATGCGCGCTCGGCGCAACTCACCGACGCGGTGCGCAAGTACATCGCCGACAACCCGAACGTGGCCGGCTACAACGCCAGTACTGCCATTTCGCTCGGGCTGGGCAAGGCGTTTCCCTGCAAGACCGGCAGCGGGAGTTGAAGCCGGCGGGTTCAAGTCGTAACCCGTAGTCCGTAGTTAGATATAGCTGCAAACACGGCGCGGCACCGACCGCCGCCGCGCCGTTCATCATCGAGGCCGCAGCGGGGCCAGCGTTCACCCTCGCCGAGGCCGTCCGCGGGCCTGCGCCCGTGCCGTTTCCAAGAGTCGCCCTTTGCTCAGGATGCTCAGGAGGAACTGGCCGCAGATGCCGACACTCGACGATCTCTCCCATTTCACCGACGCGCCGCTGCACGACTGGCTCGGCACGTTGCTCGTGAGCGCGCTCGCGCTCGTTTTCGCGTTCGGCCTGCACTGGGTCGGCGGCCGCGTCTTGCTGCGCATCGCGCGCCCGTATCCGCGGGTCAGCGTGTTCCTGCGCTATATCCGCAAACCGGCGCTCGTCGTGCTCGCGATCCTCGCGATCGAATTCGTCTGGTGGCAGGCGCCCGACACGCTCCGGCACATCAGCGGCCTGCGCGAGCTGTGCGCGTTCGCGCTGATCGCCGCGATCACCTGGCTTTCGGTGCGCTGCGCGGCGGCGATCGGCGAGGCCATCATCGCCGCCCATCCGCTCGACATCGCCGACAACCTCCAGGCCCGCCGCATCCACACCCAGGCCCGCGTGCTCGCGCGTACGGTGATGGTGCTGATCATCATCGTGGGCGTGGGCGCGGCGCTCATGACCTTCCCGAACGTGAGGCAGATCGGCGCGAGCCTGCTGGCTTCGGCCGGGGTTGCCGGTCTCGTCGCCGGTATCGCGGCACGCCCCGTGCTAGGGAATCTGATTGCCGGTTTGCAGATCGCGCTCTCGCAGCCGATCCGGCTCGACGACGTGGTCGTGATCCAGGGCGAGTGGGGGCGCATCGAGGAAATTACCGGCACCTATGTTTCGGTGCGGATCTGGGACCAGCGGCGGCTCATCGTGCCGCTGCAATGGTTCATCGAGAATCCGTTCGCGAACTGGACGCGCAGCAGCTCGCAGATCATCGGCACGGTGTTTCTGTGGCTCGACTACCGCATGCCGCTCGCGCCGCTGCGCGAGGCGCTCGCGCGCATCGTCGACGGTGCGCCCGAATGGGACCGCCGTGTGCAGGTTTTACAGGTCACCGACGCCAACGAGCGCGCGATGCAGGTGCGCGTGCTGGTGAGTTCGCGCGACTCCGGCCTGAACTTCGATTTGCGCTGCCGCGTGCGCGAAGGGCTGCTCGATTTCGTCAACGAGCACTATCCGCAGTTCCTGCCGCGTGCGCGCGCTGAAGTTTCGGCGGAGCTCGAAAGCAGCACCGGGGAACTGCCGTCCTTCGTGCGCCGCCCCGCGCGGCAGGCGGCGGCGAGCACGGCGGCCCATACGGAGGCGGATCCCGTGACGGGCACGCGCGTGCCGGGAGACGGCGAGGAGCTGGAGACGCACCGCCCGGCGCGGCCGGCATCCGAAGCGGCTAAGGGGGCTGAGGCAGCGCAAGCCACCGACGCCCGCGAGCCGGCGACCGAAAGCCGCCGCGATAATGGTTGATAACCGCTGTCAGCGGTCGAGAGGGAAAGGAGGAGGAACAGCAAGATGGGCAGACTGATAGTCGTCTCGAACCGCGTGGCGACGCCGACGGAGACCAAGGGCTCGGCAGGCGGCCTCGCGGTCGGCGTATTCGGCGCGCTGAAGGACGCGGGCGGCGTGTGGTTCGGCTGGAGCGGCGACGTGGTGAGCGAGACGGTGGCGAACGCGGGGCCGACGCTCGTCGAAGAAGGCCACGTCACCTTTGCGACCGTCGGCCTCACGCGCAAGGACTACGATCAGTACTACCGCGGATTCTCGAACGCCACGCTCTGGCCGGTGTTCCACTACCGCAACGACCTCGCGCGCTACGAGCGCGACGAATACGCGGGCTATCGCCGCGTGAACGCGTGGCTCGCGCACAAGCTCATGAAGCTGATCCACCCGGACGACAACATCTGGGTGCACGACTACCACCTGATTCCGTTCGCCGAGGCGCTGCGCTCGGAAGGCGTACGCAACCGCATCGGCTTCTTTTTGCATATTCCGTTTCCTTCGCCGCAGGTGCTGCAGACCATTCCGCCGCACGACGAACTCGTCAGGTCGCTGTGCTGTTACGACCTGCTGGGCTTCCAGACGCAGAACGACCAGCAGGCATTCCACGACTACATCGCGCGCGAGGCGCGCGGCAAGGTTCGCGAGCGCGCAGAGAATCCGGAGCACGGCGAGGTCGAGGCGTATGGCCGCAAGCTGCGCACGGGGGTCTACCGCATCGGCGTGTTTCCGGACGAGATCGCCGAGCAGGCCGCGCGCTACGAAAGCCGCCAGCACGTGCTCGACCTCAAGCAGAGTCTCGAAGGGCGCAAGCTCATCATGAGCGTGGACCGGCTCGACTATTCGAAGGGGCTCGTCGAGCGTTTCCATGCGTTCGAGCAGTTGCTGGAAACGTCGCCCGAATGGCGCGGCAAGGTCACGCTCGTGCAGATCGCGCCGCCCACACGCTCGGATGTCGCGAGCTACAAGGTGATACGCGAGGAACTGGAGCGGGAAGCCGGGCGCATCAACGGCCGCTACTCTGGCCTCGATTACACGCCGATCCGCTATCTGAGCCAGCAGTACGACCGCTGGAAACTGATGTCGCTCTTTCGCGAGTCGCAGATCGGCTATGTGACGCCGCTGCACGACGGCATGAATCTCGTCGCCAAGGAATACGTGGCCGCGCAGAATCCCGGCGATCCGGGCGTGCTCGTGCTGTCGATCTTCGCAGGCGCGGCGGCCGAACTCACGGGCGCATTGCTCGTGAATCCTCATGATGCGACCGGTATGTCGGAAGCGCTGGAACGCGCGCTCTCGATGCCGCTCGAAGAGCGCCAGGCGCGCTACCAGACCAACATGGAGGCGCTCAGACGCAACGACCTCGGCGTGTGGCGAGACACCTTCCTGCGCGACCTCGCGGCGGTGCCCCAGCCGCGCTGAACGATACGGGGCACAGGCGGTTCGCGCGCCGGCACGATTGCGTATGATGCGTGGCTGATCCACGCATCCGCAGTGCGACTGCCACGCCACCCCGCGCACCTTCATGCTGACTACGCTCGCCATCGCCAACTACCGCTCGCTGCGCGAGTTCATCGTGCCGCTCGGTGCGCTCAACGTCGTGACCGGTCCGAACGGCAGTGGCAAGTCGAATCTCTATCGCGCGTTGCGTCTGCTCGCGCTCACCGCCCGCGGCGGCGTGATCCCGTCGCTGGCGCGCGAGGGCGGCCTGCAATCCACGCTGTGGGCGGGCCCCGAGCGCTTCTCGCGCGCCGTCACCGCTGGGGAATACGCGGTGCAGGGCACGGTGCGCAAGGATGCGGTGAGCCTGCGCCTGGGCTTCGCGGGCGACGCCTTCGGTTACGCGATCGATCTGGGATTGCCGCTGCCTTCGTCCACTTCGCAGTTTTCGCTCGACCCGGTGATCAAGCGCGAATGCATCTGGAGCGGGCCGATCCTGCGGCCCTCGGCGTTGCTCGTGGATCGCCAGGGGCCGATGATCCGCATCCGCGACGCCGCGGGCGAATGGACGACGCTCGCGCAGCCCGTGGCGAGCTTCGACAGCATGATGACCGAGTACGCCGACCCGCGCAGCGCACCCGAAATGATCGCCGTGCGCGAGCAGATTCGCTCGTGGCGTTTCTACGACCACTTCCGCACCGACGAGCACGCGAGCGCGCGCCAGGTGCAGATCGGCACGCATTCGCCGGTGCTCGCCGACGACGGCGCCAACCTCGCCGCCGCGCTGCAGACGATCCGCGAGATCGGCGACGGCGAGGCGCTCGATACCGCCATCGGCGACGCCTTTCCGGGCGCGCGCGTCGAAGTCGTGAATCACGAAGGGCGCTTCGAGGTAGCGCTGCGCCAGGAGGGGCTATTGCGGTCGCTGCGTGGCGCGGAGCTCTCGGACGGCACCTTGCGCTATCTGCTGCTCGCGGCGGCGCTGCTGAGCCCGCGGCCGCCGGGCCTGCTGGTGCTCGACGAGCCCGAGACGAGCCTGCATCCGGACCTACTGCCGTCGCTCGCGCGGCTCATCGCGCGGGCGTCGCGGCACTCGCAGATCATCGTCGTCTCGCACGCGGCGCGGCTCGTGGCGGCGCTGGAGCGCGAGGCCGGCAGCCAGTCGGTCGTGCTCGAACGGCGCCTCGGCGCAACCGGGTTCGCCGACCCCGACACGCTCGACGTGCCGGCCTGGAAATGGCCCGCCAGATAGGCCGGTAGGGCAAACGCAGGGGTTGTTTCGGCTTGTAACACCGTATAGAAATTGAAAGACTGGCGGCGCGCGAGCCCGGCTTGCCGAATAATGGGATAACTGCTGCGTCGCCGATGGCCGCCCGGACCTGGCTTAGAATGACCGGCACCGCAAGAACGGGCAACGCGGCCCCGTTTCCTGGAGACACACGATGAGAATTGCGCAGATCGCCCCGCTGACCGAATCGGTCCCGCCGAAGCTCTATGGCGGCACCGAGCGCGCCGTGTCGTATATCACTGAAGCGCTGGTCGAACTCGGGCACGACGTCACGCTGTTCGCGAGCGGCGATTCGCTCACGAGCGCGAAGCTCGAGCCCGTGTGGCCACGAGCGCTGCGGCTCGACCCCGGCATCCGCGACCGTATCGCACCGCACATGCTCCTCATGGAAATGGTGCGCCGCCAGGCCGACCAGTTCGACGTGTTGCATTTCCATATGGACTACTACTCGTTTTCGGTGTTCAAGCGCCAGGAAACGCCGTTCGTGACGACGCTGCACGGCCGTCTCGACCTGCCCGAGCAGCAGCCGGTCTTCGATACGTTCAACACCGCGCCCGTCATCTCGATCTCCAATGCACAGCGCCAGCCGATGCCGCAAGCGCGCTGGCTGCGCACGGTTTACCACGGCCTGCCCGAGACGCTCTACACGCCGCAGCCTGTGGAGCAGCGCTATCTTGCGTTTCTCGGCCGTATTTCGCCGGAAAAACGCGTCGACACGGCGATACGCATTGCCGGGCGCTGCGGGCTGCTCATCCGGATCGCCGCGAAGGTCGACGAAGCCGACCGCGAGTATTTCGAGCGCGACATCAAGCCGTTGCTAGCGCTGCCGCACGTCGAGTACGTGGGCGAGATCAACGACAGCCAGAAGGCCGAATTCCTCTCCGGCGCCCATGCGCTGCTGTTCCCGATCGACTGGCCGGAGCCGTTTGGCCTCGTGATGATCGAGGCGATGGCGTGCGGCACGCCCGTGATCGCGTTCAATCGCGGCGCCGTACCGGAGGTGGTGGAAGAGGGCGTGACGGGCTTTATCGTCGAGGACGAGATCGGCGCCGTGGCGGCGGTGAACCGCATCGCGCGCGTTCCGCGCGCCGGCGTGCGGCGCCGCTTCGAAGAGCGTTTCACCTCGCACCGCATGGCGCAGGAGTACGTGCAGGCGTACGAGGCGGTGATTCGCGCGAACAAGCGTTCGCGCTTCAAGGTGATCGATACGTCCGCGAGCTGAGCGCACGGACGTTCGCGGGGCGCCTAGAGCTCGAGTTTCGTGATCTTCGTGCCGCCGAGCGAGAGGTCGCCGATCAGCCCGCTGTTGGTGAGCACGAAGACCTGCACGGGCTGGGTGGCCGTGGTGGTGTCGATCGAGCCGTTCGCGCCGACCTTCACGAGCGCGACCGACGCGTCGCCGCCTGCCGACCAGCCGCTCGAATTGCGGAATTTCGCCAGCGCGTCTTCCGTCATGAAGAGATAGATGACGGACTTCGACTGCACGCCGAGCGTTGCGCCAACCGACGCCGACGACGTGCTGTAAAAGCCAACCGTGCTGCCCCCCACGCGCAGCGCGCCGTCGCCGTGTTCGCCGCCGACGCCGATGCCCGCCTGGATCACGCGCGGGAACACCAGAATGCCGCGAGCCTTGCCGACCAGTTCGCGCGAGCCCGGCACCGTCTGATAGAGGCGCGACAGGGTGGCGTCGACGTCGGAGTTGATCGAGTCTGCGCGCGACGCATTGGTCGCGGGGCTGGGGGCCTGGCTGCCGGTGGTGGTGCAGCCCGAGAGTGTCGCGACGCCGACGGCGATTGCGACAGAAGCCTTCAAAAGCATGCGAGATGCGTTCATCTTGTTCTCCGTTCTAGTTGCCGGGCGCCGCGATGTCACGGCGTCCCGTCGTTATACCCGAACGTCCCGACCCGCTCTTTGAGGCTGCGCAGCACACCGCTGTGCGCTGGGGCATGCACGAAACGCGCTAGCGCTCCGGCACGGGCTTGGCCGTGGGCCGACGCAAGGCGCGCTTCACCCCGCCGATGAGCACGCCGATCGCGAGCAGCACCGCAGCGGGCACGACCCAGTAGCCGACGAACGCGTGCCACAGGTAGCCTGCGAGCGTCGTGCGCCGCACGGCGTATTCGTCGCGCGCTTCCTGCTGCCGCTGTGCGTTCGCCGCGAGCACCGCGGCGGGGCAGCCGGCTGCACGCGCGGTTTCGGGCGTGCCGTGGCAGCGCAGCGGGGCGCCGGCGTCGCGCTCGGCGTCGGTGAAGGTCCAGGAGGTCAGCGCGCGCTGCAGATCCGCGCGGTTATACGCCATCTCGTCCTGAACCTCGCGCACCGCGACGATCATCACCGGCACGAGCCAGAAGGTGATCACCATGAGCCAGCGGCGAAACCAGCGGTTCTTGTGTCTCCATGCCATCTGCGCCTCCGTTCGATGCCATTGGCATCAACGTCAACGCGGCAGCCCGATGGCTAATGTGTGATTTCGCGGGGAGGGGCCGCCGCTGCAGCCATCATAGGAGAAAAACGGCACGTCCGAATGCGGGTGATGACGCAAATCCGCGCAAACCTGCGCGATTTCGCATCCGTCGACGATGATTCGCACAACCGAGGACACGGGCGCTGCAACGCACAAAAACAGCGCATAAAAAAACGCGCCGCAGCAAAGGCTGCGGCGCGCGGATCCTGCGAGTGCAAGCGGGTGCGGGAGCGTTCCCGAACCCGCTTCGTTCAGCTCTTCGTCGAGAGGCAGGTCTTCATGAATGCCTTGCGGTCGTCGCCCTTCTTGTCGCCGGCCTGGGCGTTGCACGCCTTCATGCGCTCTTGCTGGGTCATCGTCGGAGCCGGAGCGCCGGCAGTCGAAAGGCACTGCTTCATGAATGCCTTGCGGTCGTCGCCTTTCTTGTCGCCGGCCTGGGCGTTGCATGCCTTCATCTTGTTCTGCTGGCTGTTCGCCGCCGGCGCGGAAGCGGGTGCGGCGGTCTGTGCGAACGCCGGCGCGGCCAGCACGCCGCCCAGCACGATTGCAGCAATGACGGATTGGATCTTCATCGTTCACTCCCTTGACTTTGGACGTTCTCAGTTGACGTGCGGCCAGCCATAAAGGCCGGTGCGCCTCGCGCGCGCCGCCATTATGGCAAAGCTGCCATTAAAACGACGTAGCGATGTGTTCGGTTGACGCGCGCGCTGCTGCACAATGTTCGCTATCGGCCGTCGACCCAGTCCGGCGTGGCCGCAACGACACGGAGAACGCGCATGCATTACCTCTTGATGTACGAACTCGCAGACGACTACCTCGAACGCCGCCCCGAACACCGCAGCGCGCATCTGAAGCTGGCATGGGCGGCTGTCGAACGCGGCGAGTTGCTCCTGGCGGGTGCGGTTGCCGATCCCGTCGACAACGCGCTGCTGCTTTTCCAGGGCGACAGTCCGGCCGCGGCCGAAGCGTTCGCGCGCGCCGACCCGTACGTGCTTTCGGGGCTCGTGAAGCATTGGCGCGTGCGGCCCTGGCAAACGGTGGTGGGCGAAGCGGCGTCGAATCCGGTGAAATAAGGCGCAAGTGCAGCGGCGGCGCAACCGGCGCGGCTTAGCTCTGCGCGTCGCCGCGCGCGTCGTTCGCCGCAGCTTGAGCCAACAGCTCGCGCACGGTGTCGTCGCTGACCTGATCGAAGTCGAGATAGAACTGGCCGACGCTGTAGAACGCCTCGGGCATGCGCGCACAGACGAATTCGTCCACCGTCTTGCCGAGCCGGTCCCGCGAGCCCGAGGGCGCGACCGGCAGCGCTGCGACGATGCGCGCGGGGCCAAGCGTGGCGAGCGCGAGCGCCGCTGCCTTGAGCGACGCGCCCGTGGCCATGCCGTCGTCGACGATGACCGCCACACGGCCCGCCACCGCAAGCGGAGCACGCTCGCCGCGATAGCGCGCCTCGCGCCGGCCAAGCTCGATGCGTGCGAGCGCCATGGCGCTCTGCAACTGGGCCTCGCTCACGCCGGCGCTGCGTACGAGCGCACTGTCCACGTACTGCGCGCCGTTCGACGACAGCGCGCCCATGGCGAGTTCCGGCTGCCAGGGCAGGCCGAGCTTGCACACGGGCAAGACATCGAGCGGCACCTGCAGCGCCTTCGCGACTTCATAGGCTACGGGCACGCCGCCGCGCGGGAGCGCGAGCACGATGACGTCGCGTCTGCCCGCGTAGGCCGAGAGCGGGCCGGCGAGCGAACGGCCCGCCTCGCGGCGATCGGTAAAGGGGCGTTCCATGAAGAGGTCCTCCCATCTCGTTGCAGGCAGAGGGGCCAAGGGCCGCGCAACGATGCGTCCAGTTTGCCACTCGCGGCCACACGCTGCTGGTAAAAAAGGCACCCCGCCGGCTTCCACGAAGCGGCGCGCAATGCGAGCGGTCGGGCATGCCACTGCCCGCGCGATCCATTGCGGGGCGGCGCTCATTTGCATACGCGGATTTCTCGTTTGGCGCGGGCGTGCCGCCTCGCTACGATGAAGTCGATCCCGCCACCGACGAGGTCTCGCCATGTCCGAATCCGCCTCCTTCAAGCCGCGCGTCGTCGAACCGGTCGTGCCCGATGCCCCCGACGGCCTCGGGCTCGCCGTCGAGCTGTGGCTCGCGCGCCCGGTCGACGGCATCGCGGGCCGGGCGCTGCGGATTCACCTGCGCCACGGCGCGCGCATGGAGCAGGCCGAAACGCTGCGCGATCTGCTCCATGCCGTCGGCACCGCTATCGTGGTGTCCTGACGGCCCTCCCGCCGCTCAATCGAGCGGAATGGCAAAGAGCGCGTCGAGCAGATTCGACGAGGTCGTGTCGGCGAGGCGCGTAAGCGATTCGACCATGCGAACCTGGCAGTCCACGAGCGGCAGCATGCGAATGCGCCGCGACTCGCCAAATTCCGCATGCGCGATCACGCCCACGCCCACGCCCTGCGCAATGGCCGTTTGCAAGGCCTCGCGGCCATCCACGTAGAGCACGGGCTGGACCTGCAGTCCTTTGCGCACGAGTTCGGCTTCGAGCAACTGCTGCGTGACCGAATGCGTTTCGCGAAACACCATGGGCTCGCGCACGAGTTCCTCGTACGTCATGCGGCGCTTTTTCGCGGCGGGGCTTTCGGCGGGCACGACCGCGACCAGCGGTTCCTCGCGCAGCACGCGGGCCTGCAGCCGGCTGTGAACCTGACGCGCGGCCGTGATCGCGGCGTCGGCTTCGCTCGCGAGGACGCGGCGCATGCATTCCGTCGCGTTCGCGATCGAGAGCTTGATCACCACCCCCGGATAGCGCCGCCTGAACGCGCCGATCAGCTTGATGGCGAGGTCGGGCGCGTCGGCGGCGAGGGCGAGTTCGCCCGATTCGAGCGCGCCTGCCGCTTCGAGAAGCCGCCGCGCGTCGCGCTCACACCCCACCATCTGACGCGTCACCGCGAAGAGTCGTCGCCCGAGTTCGGTGAGTTCCACACCGCGAGGGCCGCGTTCGAAGAGTTTGACCCCGAAATCCTGTTCGAGCCGCCGCACATGGTCCGATACGGCCGGCTGCGTGAGCGAGAGCGCCTGCGCGGCGCGTGAGAACCCACCGTGTTCGGCGACCGCGTGAAAAGCCCGCAATTGCGCGTATTGCATGTCGAAGCACTCCGGCGACAGGAGAAAAACTGGGGATAAGTTCAACTTATATCGACATCGATTATATCGATTTTACCGATGGACGGCGCTGCGCTAACGTGTCGGGATCGACTGTCCCGACGCCCACTGGAGCCCGCATGACCACCCCCGCCGAGCCGTATCTCCTGACCCCCGGACCGCTTACGACCGCAGCCTCGACCAAGGCCGCGATGCAGCGCGACTGGGGCTCGTGGGACGCCGACTTCCGAGCCATGACCGCGCAATTGCGCGCCGCGCTGCTGCAGATCGCGGGCGACGAGCAGGGTGAATACGACTGCGTGCCGTTGCAGGGCAGCGGCAGTTATTGCGTCGAGGCGATGCTCGGCAGTTTCGTGCCGCGCAATGGCCACGCGCTCGTGCTCGCCAACGGCGCGTATGGCAAGCGCATCGCCACGACGCTGCGCTACCTGGGTCGCGAGCACACCGTGCACGACACCGGCGACTACCTGCCGCCGCGCGCCAAAGACGTCGAACAGCTGCTGATCGCGAACCCGGACATCACGCATGTCGTCGTCGTCCACTGCGAGACCAGCTCGGGCATTCTGAACCCGATCGAGGAGATCGCGGCCGTGACGGCCCGCCAGGGGCGGCGCCTCCTGGTCGACTCGATGAGCGCGTTCGGCGCGGTGCCGCTCGACGTGCGCACGCTGCCTTGCGACGCGTTCGTCTCCTCGGCCAACAAGTGCATCGAGGGCGTGCCGGGCTTCGGCTTCGTGATCGCAAAGAAGGAAGTCCTGAACAACGCAAAGGGCGTGAGCCACTCGCTCGCGCTCGATATCTACGACCAGTGGGACGTCATGAACCGCACCGGCCAGTGGCGCTTCACGCCGCCCACGCACGCGGTGGCCGCGTTCATCGAGGCGCTGCGTCTGCACGCGCTCGAAGGTGGTCAGCCGGGGCGCCTTGCACGCTATGCGCGCAATCGCGACGTGCTCGTCGAGGGCATGCGCGAGCTCGGTTTCGAGCCGCTGCTGACCGAAGCCTGGCGCTCGCCCATCATCGTCACGTTCTTTTCGCCGGCCGATCCCGCATTCGACTTCGCGCGCTTCTACGAACTGATGAAGGCGCAGGGTTTCATCATCTATCCGGGCAAGCTGACGAGCGTGGAGAGCTTTCGCGTCGGCTGCATCGGCGCACTCGACGAGACCGTCATGCGCCGCGTCGTGGCCGCGTGCGGCGAAGCGCTGCGCACGCTCGGCGTGGCAAGCGCTGCGCCCGCGCCGGTCGACCTCGGCGCACGCGAAGCGCTCGCCGCGTAATACGCACAGATCGTCAAGACTCCACATCATCGATTTCTTAGCAGGACGCATGAAATGAAACACGTCAAGGCAGTAATTTTCGACTGGGCGGGCACCGTGGTCGACTACGGTTCGCGCGCGCCGATGGGCGCATTCGTCGAGACCTTCGAGCAGTTCGGCGTGCCGATCACGATCGACGAGGCGCGCGGGCCGATGGGCATGGCCAAGCGTCCGCACATCGCGGCGCTGATGGCGCTGCCGCGCGTCGCGGCGGCGTGGGAAGCGCACTACGGCCACGCGCCTGGCGAAGCCGATATCGACGCCGTGTACGACGTCTTCGTGCCGAAGAACGTCGCCGTGGCCGCGCAGTACAGCGACGTGATTCCGGGTGTAGCGGCCGTGACCGCCGCGCTGCGTGCCGACGGCGTACGCATCGGCTCGACCACGGGCTACACGCGCGAAATCATCGACCAGATCGTGCCGGGCGCGAAGGCTCAGGGTTTCGATCCGGACAGCATCGTTTGCACGGGCGACACGCCCGAGGGCCGGCCTTCGCCATACATGATCTACCGCACGCTGCCGCAGCTCGGCGTGTGGCTCGCGCGCGACGCGATCAAGGTGGACGACACCGAAGTCGGCATCGAGGAGGGCATCAACGGCGGGACGTGGGCGGTGGGTGTCGCGGTGAGCGGCAACGCGTTCGGCCTGACCGAGGAAGAAGTTCGCGCGCTCGCGCCCGAAGAATTCGCGCGCCGCCGCGCCGCGGCCGCGGAACGCCTGCGTGCGGCGGGCGCGCACTACGTGATCGACAGCGTCGCCGATCTGCTGCCCGTGGTGGACGAGATCGAAGCGCGGCTGGCCCGCGGCGAGCGGCCCTGAGGCGACCCGAAGGGAACAGAGCGGTACGTTGCGAAGAACGCGCAGGCGGCCTCGCCGCCTGCGTTACCATGGGCGCCCCAGCCACTAGCCGCCGCCCATGAAGACGTTTGCGCTTTTCGTCGTGACCGCGCTCGCCGAGATCATCGGCTGCTATCTGCCTTATCGCTGGCTGCGCGAAGGCGCGAGTGCGTGGCTCCTCGTGCCCGCCGCTGCCTCGCTCGCGCTCTTCGCGTGGCTGCTCACGCTCCATCCCACGGCCGCCGGGCGCACCTATGCGGCCTACGGCGGCGTCTATGTCTGCGTGGCGATTCTCTGGCTCTGGGCCGTCCAGGCGATCAGGCCGAGCCCCTGGGACTGGGCCGGCATCGGCTTCACGCTAGCCGGCATGGCGCTCATCATGTTCCAGCCGCGCTGAGCGAATCCAGGCTCAGCCGAGCGTATTGACTTGCGGAAACTTGTCGCGGAAGGCCTGCGGCATCGGCACGACCTTTTTCGCTTCGTAGTCGAAGAACACGAAGCCCGATCTCGCCATGGCGATGAGCGCGCCATCGGCCGGCCGCGTGATGGACGAATGGCCCGAGGTGAAGGCCGCCCCGTCGCGCCGCTTGCGAGCCACCGGCTGAGCGCTGCCGCGCCATGGCGGCGCAAGCGCGCTAGCGCAGGCGCTCGGGTGGCGCTTCAGGCGGAGGATCGCCTTCCGGTACGGGCGGCGGCTCGCTGTCCGGTACTGGAGGAGGTGGCGGACGATGCGGATCGTCGGGCTCCTCGGTCGGCAGATGAGACTCGGGGCCGCGGCCAACACGAGCGGCGGGCAGGAAATTCGAACGCATAAACCTCTCCGGGATACACGAAGCGTGCGCCAGAGGGGGCGTCGCAGCCCCTCGGCCTCGCCTTCGCGCGAATCGATTTGCCCGGCTCGGCGCAAACGCCGTGCCCCGCAGGTCGCCGGGGCCTGCCGGGGCCGGTACGCGGGTTGCTGCTTATCAAGCCGGGACCGGCGCGGTCAGCTCGCTTCGACTGTGCGGGGTCCTCGCATCCGGGCTCGCAACGTACTGAAGGAGGACCGATCACCATGCACACCCGACCGACGAAGGTTTTCGTGCCCGGCGCGCTCGCGCTGGCACTCGTCCTGGAAGGAGCAGCGGCGGGCGCGGCGCTCGCGCAGGACAACACCGGCGCGGATCGGCCGACCACGGCGCCCGCCACCGAGTCGAGCGGGGCGAAGGCCAACGGCGTGTACCCGGCGCCGACCCAGGGCGTCGAGAAGGGCGTGCCCGCCAGCAAGGGCGCACAGGCGACGCGAACGACACATTCCTCGAAACACAAACCGCATCACGCGAAAAAGCCGGCAAACGGCGCGGCGGGCGCGTCGGCCGCCGCGGGCGGCAGCGTTGCGAGGGAGTAAGACGATGCATGAAGATCGCGCCTTTCATTTTCCGCGCAAACTGCGCGAAAGCCGTCCGGCCCAACGCGAAAGCGGCGTCGAAACTTTCGTCCTCGCCGCGCACGGCTGGGTGCCGAACAACGCCCGGCTTCCCGTCATCGTCTATCGGCGCGCGCTGGCGCCAGGCGCCCATGACCTTGCACGGGCATTCAACGAACGCTTCGAGGCGAACGGCTGGCCGGTACAATGGCTCGACGGCGTATTCGACTATCACCATTTCCATTCCACGGCGCACGAGGTGCTGGGCGTGTTCGCCGGCACCGCCGAGCTGATTCTCGGCGGCCCGGGCGGGCGCGTGCTGCGCGTGCATGCCGGCGACGCGCTGCTGCTGCCGGCCGGCACCGGTCATTGCCTGCTGTCGCTCGCCGGCGGCTTTCGCGTAGCGGGCGGCTATCCGCGCGGGCAACAGTGGGACATCCGCCGCGACGCGCTGACGTCGGCGGAGTTGCGCGCCATGCAGGCGCTGCCGTATCCCGCAAGCGATCCCATTTACGGCGAACGGGGGCCGTTGATCGAGCATTGGCTCGCGCAGGCGTGAGCGCGCCAGGCACAGCGCTTGCCTTCAGGCGGTATTCGCCGTGCATTCGCACAAGGGATAGGGGGATACCATGACGACACAATCGAATCGCCCGCTGAATATGCGAGACCTGGCTTGTCGCCGCGCGTGTGCGCTCGTCGTCTCGTTCGGGTGCACGTTCGGCTGTGCGCTGGGCGTGCCGTCTGCCGCGCTCGCGCAGGGCGCACCGCAATCGATCGCCGTGCAGCGCATGGCGACGGTGCAGTCTGGCACCGGATTTCGCGCCTCGAAGCTCGTGGGCTCAGACGTCTACGACAATAGCGGCAGCAAGATCGGCGCGATCGACGACATCGTGCTCGAGTCGCCTAACCAGGGCGCCTTCGCGATTCTCTCCGTGGGCGGCTTCCTCGGTCTGGGCAAGCATCTCGTGGCCGTGCCGTTCAACGACCTGCGCATCGACAGCAAGCAGATCGTGCTGCAGGCCGACAAGGACCAGCTGAAGGCCATGCCCGAGTTCAACTACGCGCACGAATGACGCGCTCTTAGGTGAGCGTGATTGCCGGAGGTCAAGACGGCCAGGGCCTGAGTCCAAAGTCCTATTGCGCGCCCCTCGTTCACCCACCATAGTGGATGGATGCCTCGTGTGAGGCGTCTGAAGCGGGGAGCGATTCAATGGCGAAGAAAGAGGAAGTCAAGGCCGCGAGCGCAGCCGCGCCGGCAGAAAAACTCAGCGAAAAGGCCTATCAAAAGGAACTCGAGCGCCTGCATGGCGAACTCGTTCGCTTGCAGGAGTGGGTGGTCCAGAAGCGCCTCAGGGTATGCATCCTGTTCGAAGGCCGCGACGGCGCAGGCAAGGGCGGCACGATCAAGGCGCTCACCGATCGGGTCAGCCCGCGCGTATTTCGCGTATTCGCGCTGCCCGCGCCCACGGAGCGCGAGAAGTCGCAGATGTACTTCCAGCGCTACCTGCCGCTGCTGCCCGCCGCGGGCGAAATCGTGGTGTTCGACCGGAGCTGGTACAACCGTGCGGGCGTCGAGCGCGTGATGGGCTTTTGCACGCCGGAACAGGCCACGGAATTCCTGCGCGGCGTGCCGCTCATCGAACGCGCCATCATCGACTCGGGCACGATCCTCATCAAGTTCTGGCTCGAAGTGAGCCAGCAAGAGCAGACGCGGCGCCTCGAAGGGCGCATCAACGACCCGCGCAAGATCTGGAAGCTTTCGCCCATGGACCTGCTGTCGTATAGCCGCTGGTACGACTATTCACGCGCGCGCGACGAGATGTTCGACATGACGGATACGCCGGAATCCCCATGGTTCGTTGTCCGATCCGATGACAAGAAGCGCGCGCGTCTGAATGTCATCAGCCATATCCTGAACACCATTCCGTACAAGGCGCTGCCGCGCGAGAAGGTCACGCTGCCCGAGCGCCAGAAGGCACAAGGCTACCGCGACCCGGACTATCGTTACCGTTACGTGCAGGAGAAGTACTGAGCGGCATCGCGTCCGACCCGGCGCAGCTTGTCGTCGCGCCGGATAAAACCACACTATCATCACGATTGAACGCTCACGAGGGGTAGACCATGGCCGAGCTGCTGTTGGGTAATATCGACGAACACGTCACCGACGCCGAAATCAACGAGTTTCTGGAGCGCTACGGTTTCCCGCCGTACGACGCGATTCAGCGCATCGAGGGAGCGGGCCGTCCCGGCGCGCTGCTCACCTTCCACGCCGCGAGCGAGGAGGGGTTGCGCCGCTTGCAGGGACACATTAACAACCTGTTCTGGCGCGAGCACACCATCAGCGCACAGGTCATGCCGCCCGCACGCGAGGAATAGGCGCACGCAACTACACAACAGGGCGCGCACCGCGGCTACGCCAGCTGCGGTGCGCGCCCTGCATTTTCAGGCACCGTTTCGAGGCGGCCGCCCGCGAACCGTAAAGGCCAGCCTCAATAGAAGATCAAACCCGGCCGCTGCGTGCTCACGCGCGTACCCGCCTTGCCCTGGGTGATCGCCACGATATCGGCCAGCGCGCCGATCACCGCATCCTTGCCGGTGTTGCGCGCGAACTCCGCGGCCGCCATGACCTTCGGACCCATCGACCCGGCCGCGAAGCCCAGCTTCTCCAGTTCGTCGGGATGCGCGCTCGCAATCGCCTTTTGTGACGGCTGGCTCCAGTCGACGTACGTGGCGTTCACGTCGGTCGCGATGATGAGCATATCGGCCTCCAGCTCCTGCGCGAGCAGGGCGGAGCATAGATCCTTGTCGATCACCGCCTCCACGCCGCCCAGCTTGTGGCCTTCGCCGTAGAGCGTCGGAATGCCGCCGCCGCCCGCGCAAATCACGATCGTGCCGCGCTCCAGCAGCCATTTCACGGGGCGGATCTCGAAGATGTGTTTCGGCCGCGGGCTCGCCACGACACGGCGGAACTTGTCACCGTCCGGGGCGATGGCCCAGCCGCGCTCCGCGGCGAGCTTCTGCGCCTGCTCCTTCGTATAGACCGGGCCGATCGGCTTGCTCGGATGCTGGAACGCAGGATCGTTCGCGTCCACTTCGACCTGGGTGAGGATGGTCGCGAACGGCACCTCGTACGGCAGGAGATTGCCGAGTTCCTGCTCGATCATGTAGCCGATCATGCCCTCGGTCTGCGCGCCGAGCACGTCGAGCGGGTAGCCGGGCACGTCCTTGTAGGCCTCGCCCTGCAGCGCGAGCAGGCCGACCTGCGGCCCGTTGCCGTGGGCGATCACCAGTTCGTTGCCCTGCGCGATCTGCGCGATCTGGGTGGCCGCGAGGCGCACGTTCTCGCGCTGGTTCTCTGCCGTCATCGGCTCGCCGCGACGCAGCAGCGCGTTGCCGCCAAGCGCAATCACGATTCGCATGTCTGACTCCCAAGGTGATGCGTGTCGGTGAAGCGGGGCGCATGCACCGCATTACCGGGTTTGCAACCCGGCCGCGCGGCGCACGCGCGCCGTCGAGCGGTACGGCTCAAATGTCGGCGAGCGTCGAAACGAGAATCGCCTTGATCGTGTGCATGCGGTTTTCCGCCTGCTCGAAGGCCAGATTCAGCGGCGATTCGAATACTTCCTCGGTGACCTCGACGCCGTTCTTCAACTCGGGATACTTGTCAGCGATCTGCTTGCCGACCTTGGTCTCGCTGTTGTGGAAGGCAGGCAGGCAATGCATGAAGCGCGTTTGTGCGCTGCCGCTCGCCTTCATGAGCGCCATGTTCACCTGGTAGGGCAGCAGCACCTTGATCCGTTCGCCCCAGGCTTCCATGGGCTCGCCCATCGAGACCCACACGTCGGTGTGCACGAAATCCACGCCCTTGACGGCTTCCTTGGGGTCTTCGGTGAGCAGCATGCGCGCGCCGCTTTCCTCGGCGAACTTCTTGCAGTCCGCCACGAGATCGTCGTGCGGCCAGAGCGACTTCGGCGCCGCGATGCGCACGTCCATGCCGAGTTTCGCGCCAATCAGCAGCAGCGAGTTGCCCATGTTGTTGCGGGCGTCGCCCAGATACGCGTAGCTGATCTGCGTGAGCGGCTTGTCCGAATGCTCGCGCATGGTGAGCACGTCGGCGAGCATCTGCGTGGGGTGGTATTCGTCGGTCAGACCGTTGAATACCGGCACGCCGGCGAACTTCGCGAGTTCCTCGACGATATCCTGTTTGAAGCCGCGATACTCGATCGCATCGTACATGCGGCCCAGCACGCGCGCCGTGTCCTTCATGCTTTCCTTGTGGCCGATCTGCGACGAGGTCGGATCGATATAGGTGACGTTCGCGCCCTGGTCGTAGGCCGCGACTTCGAACGCGCAGCGCGTGCGTGTGGAGGTCTTCTCGAAGATCAGCGCAATGTTGACGCCCTTGAGGTGCTGCTGCTCGGTCCCCGTGTATTTGGCGCGCTTGAGGTCGCGCGAGAGGTCGAGCAGATAACGCAGCTCGCGGGTGCTGTGGTGCATGAGACTAAGCAGGCTGCGGTTGCGCAGGTTGAAAGCCATGTCGTTTCTCCGTTGCGAATGCAGTGGGAATGCAGTGGGAATGCGAATAGGGGCGGCGCTCAGAGATCGACGGCGTCGCGCACGATCGGGCAAGTCATGCAGTGGCCGCCGCCGCGCCCGCGGCCCAGTTCGCTCGCCGTGATCGTGATGACCTCCACGCCGGCCTTGCGCAGCAGCGTATTCGTATAGGTGTTGCGGTCGTAGCCAATCACGACGCCGGGCTCGACGCACACCACGTTGTTGCCGTCGTCCCATTGCTCGCGTTCGGCCGCGAACGCGTTGCCGCCGGTCTCGACGATGCGCAGACTCTTCAAGCCCAGCGCTTCTGCCACGACGTCCACGAAGGGCTTCTCCTCGCGGCGCAGGTCGAGCTTCGAGGGACTCTTGTCGTCGGGGCGAATCGAGAACGGCACGATCTCGTTGACCACCTCCGGGAAGATCGTCACGAGGTCGCGGTCGCAGAAGCTGAACACCGTGTCGAGGTGCATGGCCGCGCGCGACTTGGGCAGGCCCGCCACGACAATGCGCTCGGCGCCGCCCTTGGCGAAGATGTTCTGCGCGAGACGGCCGATCGCCTGGCGGCTCGTGCGCTCGCCCATGCCGATCAGCACGACGCCATTGCCGATCGGCATCACGTCGCCGCCTTCGAGCGTGGCCGCGCCATGGTCCTCGTCGGGGTCGCCGTACCACACCTGGAAGTCCTTGCCCGCGAACTCGGGGTGATAGCGGTAGATGGCCGTGGTGAGCAGCGTTTCCTGCCTGCGCGCCGGCCAGTACATCGGGTTGAGCGAGACGCCGCCGTAGATCCAGCAGGTCGTGTCGCGCGTGAAGGTGCTGTTGGGCAGCGGCGCGAGAACGAAGCTCGAATAGCCCAGATAGCGGCGAAATTCCTTGAGGATCTTGCTTTGTTCGGTATCCGGAATATCTTCGGCGACCACGCCGCCGATGAGGAATTCCGCGGTCTTGCGCGGCTCGAGCCCTTCGAGCCAGCTGCGCACCTCGCCGGCGAGCGACACGCCCACGGTCTCGGGGCGAACCTTGCGATCGAGGATGTATTTGAGCCCTTCGGGGTGTTGCACCGTTTCCGTGAGCAGATTGTGCATTTCGAGGACGTCTACGCCGCGCTCCCGCATTTTCGTGACGAAGTCGAAGTGGTCGCGCTTCGCCTGGCTGACCCAGATCACGTCGTCGTAGAGCAGCTCGTCGCAGTTGCTGGGGGTGAGGCGTTGATGCGCGAGACCCGGCGCGCACACCATGACCTTGCGCAGCTTGCCTGCCTCCGAATTGACGCCGAAGGCGACAGTGTCCGTACTCATCATGAGACTCCTCGAATCAAAGGGTGAGAAAGCCCTTGTACAGGCCGAAAGCCGCCAGCAATGCGCCAATCAGCACAGCGGCGAAAACGAACTTCTCGATGGTGGTGAATACGGGCTGGCCGACCTCGCGTTTTGCGCGTGCGAACAGGACGATGCCCGGCGCGTAGAGCAACGCGGAGAGCAGCACGTATTTGAGGCCGCCGGCGTAAATGAGCCAGACCGCGTAGATTACGGCGACGCCCGCGATGACGAGGTCCTTGTTGCGCTCGCCGCTGTCGGCCTCATACGTTTCGCCGCGCAGCGCGAGCAGGAATGCGTAGGCTGCCGACCAGAAGTAGGGCAGCAGGATCATCGAGGTAGCGAGATAGATGAGCGAGAGATACGTGCCCTTCGAAAACAGCGTGATGACGAGGAAGATCTGCACCATGCCGTTCGTGAGCCACAACGCGTTGGCCGGCACGTGCTTCGCGTTTTCCTTGCGCAGGAAGTTAGGCATCGTGTGGTCGCGCGCGGCCGAAAAGATGATTTCTGCGCACAGCAGCACCCACGAGAGCAGTGCGCCCGCAAGCGACACGACGAGGCCCACGCTGATCAGAATCGCGCCCCAGTGGCCGACCACGTTTTCGAGCACGCCGGCCATCGAAGGATTCTGCAGTGCCGCGAGTTTCGGCTGCGTGAGTACGCCGAGCGACAGCACGTTCACGAGCACGAGCAGGAGCAGCACGCCGACGAAACCGATGACCGTGGCCTTGCCGACATCGCTGCGCTTTTCCGCCCGCGCAGAGAAGATGCTCGCGCCTTCAATGCCGATGAACACCCACACGGTCACGAGCATCATGCCGCGGACCTGGTTCGTCACGCTGCCGAGCTTGGGATTCATTTGTCCCCAGAAGTCGGCCGTGAAGGTGCTGGAGCGGAACGCAAACACGCAGATGATGATGAAGAGGCACAGCGGCACCAGCTTCGCGACCGTGGTGATCTGGTTGACGATCGCGGCCTCCTTGATGCCCCGCAGCACGAGAAAGTGCAGCGCCCAGAGCAGCACCGAGGCGCAGACGATGGAGATCGGCGTGTTGCCCTCGCCGAACACCGGGAAGAAGTAGCCGAGCGTGCTGAACAGGAGAACGAAGTAGCCGACGTTGCCGAGCCACGCGCTGATCCAGTAGCCCCAGGCCGAGCCGAAGCCCATGTAGTCGCCGAAGCCGGCTTTCGCGAAGGCGTAGACCCCGCCGTCGAGTTCGGGTTTGCGGATGGCCAGCGACTGGAACACGAACGCGAGCATGAGCATGCCGACCGCGGTGATCGCCCAGCCGATCAGCACCGCGCCGGCGTCGGCGCTGGCCGCCATGTTTTGCGGCAGGGAAAAGATACCGCCGCCCACCATCGAGCCCACGACGAGGGCGGTGAGCGCGCCAAGGCGCAACTTGTTGGCAGAGGCTGGCGTGGCGGCGCTGTCGGGCTTGGCCGCGGGGTGAGACGAAGACGTCGATTCGGACATGCGCGATCTCCTGTACGAGCCGGCTGGGTTGCAGATCTCGCGCTGCGCGCGAGCCCATCAACATGCTGGTGCCTGAATCTGCAGCGCGGATCGCATGCCGCGAGAGCGGAACCCGTGCCGCTACGCGCTCAATCTGATAGGGGGCGCGCAAAATGACAATAAGACCTTGGTCCGATAGGAAGAGGCGGTTCGACGGGAATTAGGCAAATTAAAGGCGTCAGTGGATTGCAGTTTTATGACGGGCCTTATGCCAATTGCGTACGGAATGGGGCCGTTTGCCGGACTTTGCCGGCAGACAGGCATTGCGCGGCGCAGGGTAAATTCGCGGTTCGATCTATATGTGCAGGACAACTCGCATGTGAATTTCGATTAATCTTAGATTAAATCGGGAGGCAAAATATTGATCGCGCGTAAGTGTTCAATCACCTCTTTTATTCGAATTATTGGAAATAATTACAAGTTGATGTGTCATTAGGCGCGACGTTATCGGACATCATTGCCAGCAAACGCGATAGGAAACCTTCCACTGGTTTCCCTGAATTGTTCGACGCGCACCGGCTCCGGCACCATTAGGTCAAACGAAGCCACACGAGCCCACGCAACGAGATGAACGAAACCGTTCCCGCATCCGCTCCGGCCTGGACGCCGGCACCGCAGCAGGTCGAGTCCGCCCGCATAACGCGGTTCATGAAGTGGCTCGGCGAGGCGCGCGGTCTCGCGTTCGACGACTACGACTCGCTCTGGCGTTGGTCAGTCGAGGACATCGACGCTTTCTGGTGCGCGCTGTGGGACTGGGCGCAGATTCCCTCGCGCGAGCCGCGCGGCGTGGCGCTCGCCGATGCGGCGATGCCCGGTGCACGCTGGTTTCCCGGTGTCGAGTTGAACTACGTCGAGCGTGCCTTTCAGCTCGCGAGCGACGCGCGGCCGGCGATCCTTTCGCGCAGCGAGAGCGGCCTCATGGCGGGCCGCACGCGCGAATTGAGCTGGTCGGAGCTGCGCCGTCAGGTCGCGGCCTGCGCGGCCACGCTGCGGCGCATGGGCGTGACGCGCGGCGACCGTGTGGCGGCCTTCATGCCGAACACGCCCGAGACGGTCGTGGCATTTCTCGCCACCGCGAGCGTGGGCGCGATCTGGTCGGTGTGCTCGCCCGACATGGGGCCGCTCGCGGTGCTCGACCGCTTCCGGCAGATCGAGCCGAAGGTGCTCTTCGCCGTAGACGGCTACCGCTACGGCGGCAAGCCACACGACCGGCGCGAGCTGATTCACCATCTGCTGCGCGAGCTGCCGAGCGTGGCGCGTCTCGTATTCGTCCCGCAGCTCGACCCGGACGCCGACGTGAAGGCGTACCCGCAGGCCACGGCATGGCGCGATGCGATCGCTGGAAACGTCCCGCTCGAAATCGAACACGTATCGTTCGATCATCCGCTATGGATCGTCTATTCGTCGGGCACGACGGGCATGCCCAAGGCCATCGTGCATTCGCACGGCGGCATCGTGGTGGAGCACGTAAAGCTCACCGCGCTGCATCTCGACCTGAGCCCGGGCGACCGGTTCCACTGGTACGCCAGCACGAACTGGATCATGTGGAACTGCCAGGTGGGCGGCCTGCTCGCGGGCGCGACGCTCTGCCTCTACGACGGCAACCCCACGTATCCCGACGCGCAGGCGCTGTGGCGCTTCGTGGGCGAGACGGGCGTGACGTTCTTCGGCGCGGGGGCGGCATATTTCCAGGGGTGCCTGAAGGCCGGTGTCGAGCCGCGTGCCGCGGCCGATCTGTCGCGCCTGCGCGCGGTCGGTTCGACCGGCTCGCCGCTGCCGCCCGAAGCGTACACGTGGATACTCGAGCAGGTAGGGCCCGTCTGGATCGACGCGATTTCCGGCGGCACCGATTTCGCGGGTTGCTTCCTCGCCGGCGTGCCGACCTTGCCGGTCTATCTCGGCGAAATGCAGTGCCGGTGCCTGGGCGCGCGCGTCGAGGCGTTCGATGAAGCCGGGCACGCGCGCATCGACGAAGTCGGCGAACTCGTGTGCACTGCGCCCATGCCTTCGATGCCGCTTTGCTTCTGGCGCGACGACGCGAACCGGCGCTACCGCGAAAGCTACTTCGACATGTTTCCCGGTATCTGGCGCCACGGCGACTGGCTGCGCATCACGCCCCGCGGCGGCGCGGTCATCTACGGTCGCTCGGACGCCACCATCAACCGCCACGGCATCCGCATGGGCACGAGCGAGCTGTATCGCGCGGTGGAGTCGGTGCCCGAAGTGCTCGACAGCCTCGTGGTCGATCTCGAGTACCTGGGGCGCAGCTCGTCGATGCCGCTCTTCGTGGTATTGCGCCCGGGTGTCGATCTGGGCGACGCGCTCGCGCAGCGCATTCGCGCACGCGTGCGCGAGGCACTCTCGGCGCGCCATGTGCCCGATGAGATCCATCAGGTTCAGGCCGTTCCGCGCACGCTGTCAGGCAAGAAGATGGAGGTGCCGATCAAGCGGCTTCTGCTCGGCCAGCCGCTCGAGAAGGTGGCCAATCCGGACACCATGGCCAACCCGGAAAGTCTCGCGTGGTTCGATGCATTCGCGCGGGCGAGGGGCCCGGCCGCGTAATTTCGGCCGCGCCGATTTAAAATGGCGCGCGGGCCGACGCCGATGTCTGTCCGTTTCCGCGGCCTTTCATCGTCAATGCATGCCATCGCCTAGCGCCACCGTTCCCATCTCGCTCGTCAACGGCTTTCTCGCCGGCGCGGGCGCCGAGCCCAGCGTGATCCGCCGCTATCTCAACGAGGCGGGCATCGCGCTCGAACTGCTCGCCAAGCCGGGCGGCCGCGTGACGGAAGAGCAGTTCTCCACGCTCTACCAGACGCTCGCCATCGAACTCGACGACGAGATGCCCGGCATCTTCAGCCGGCCGCTGCGCAGCGGCACGCTCAAGTTTCTCTGCCTGAGCCTGCTCGATGCGCGCAACCTCGAAACGGCGCTGCATCGCTTCGACCAGTTTTTCCACATCGTGCTCGACGACTTCCGGCTCGAATCGCGCCGCCAGGGGCTCGTGGCCCAGGTGGCATTACGCGCCAATCCGGCGTACGGCGCGATCGGGCCGCTCGGGCAGGAGCTGACGCTCAAGCTTGCGCACGGCGTGTCGTCCTGGCTGATCGGACAGCGGATCCCGCTGCTGCAAGTCGATTTCGCCTGCGCGCAGCCGCCGCACGCACTCGATCACCGCTACTTCTTCCCGGGGCCCGTGCGCTTTGGCCGCGAGGCCACGCTGATGCGCTTCAGCGCGGCCTATCTCGACATGCCGATCCGGCAGAGCAAGCGCAACCTGCGCGCGTTTCTCGCGCGCTCGCCCGGCGACTGGATCTTCGAGACCTTCAGCGAGCAGCTGGTGAGCCACAACGTGCGCCAGTACCTGGCCGCGCAACTGCCCGATCTGCCTACCATCGAAGCGGCGGCCGACAGCCTGCACTGCTCGGTGCGTACACTCTGCCGGCGCCTCGCCGCAGAGGAAACCACGTTCCAGGCGCTCAAGGA
The DNA here is from genome assembly GCF_001718195.1 of Paraburkholderia nodosa. Classification (GTDB taxonomy): domain Bacteria; phylum Pseudomonadota; class Gammaproteobacteria; order Burkholderiales; family Burkholderiaceae; genus Paraburkholderia; species Paraburkholderia nodosa_A. The sequence goes on along the minus strand of NZ_MCNV01000025.1, from coordinate 3,766 downwards.
CGAACTGCGCCGCGACGTGGCGATCCAGCGCCTCACCGACACCCAGGACACGATCGCGGCCATCGGCGGCGATCTGGGTTTCGACGACCCCAGCGCCTTTCATCGCGCCTTTCGGCACTGGACGGGCAGCACGCCCGGCACCTACCGCCGCCGAGGCTGAGCGGCTGGGCGCCTGAGCGTCGCCCGGCGCAAAGTCGGGTCGCCCAGCCATGTTGGCGGGGCACAGCAGCCGATAACGTGGCCAGAATTGTCACCATGTGGTCCGGTTTGGACATTGGTTTGGCGACCGATTGACGCTACGATCCGTCCTGTACTGCCGCAAGGTGGCCACCCAGGTGTCCCTGGTGATCCTGGCCCGGCGGCGCATCCATTTTGACCCCTGAGTGACTGGAAGGACCGATCATGAGCTACAACGCCCCCGTCAAGGACATGCTGTTCGTGCTGAAAGAGCTGGCCGGCATCGACGCAGTCGCAACCCTGCCGGGTTTCGAAGACGCTGGTTTCGACACTGCGCAGGCCGTGCTCGACGAGTGCGCGAAGCTCTCCGGCGAAGTCATCGCGCCGCTGAACGTGGAAGGCGATCGCGTGCCCAGCAGCTGGCGCGACGGCGAGGTCACGGCGACGCCTGGCTTCGCAGGGGCGTTCCGCCAGTATGTCGAGGGCGGCTGGCAGGGTCTGCAGCATCCGACCGAATTCGGCGGCCAGGCGCTGCCCAAGCTGATCGCGACGCCTTGCATCGAAATGCTCAACGCGGCGAACCTTTCGTTCGCGCTGTGCCCGCTGCTCACCGACGGCGCCATCGAGGCGCTGCTCACCGCGGGCAGTGACGAACTGAAGGCGCGCTACGTGCCGAAGCTCATCTCCGGCGAGTGGACCGGCACGATGAACCTCACCGAGCCGCAGGCCGGCTCCGACCTCGCGCTGGTGCGTTCGCGCGCCGAACCGCAGGGTGACGGCACGTACAAGGTCTTCGGCACCAAGATCTTCATCACGTGGGGCGAGCACGACATGGCGGAGAACATCGTTCACCTCGTGCTGGCTCGCACGCCCAACGCGCCAGAAGGCGTGAAAGGCATCTCGCTCTTCGTCGTGCCGAAGTTCCTCGTCAACGACGACGGCTCGCCCGGCGCGCGCAACGACGTGCATTGCGTATCGATCGAACACAAGCTCGGCATCAAGGCGAGCCCGACGGCCGTGCTGCAATACGGCGACCACGGCGGTGCGATCGGTTACCTCGTGGGCGAGGAGAATCGCGGCCTCGAATACATGTTCATCATGATGAACGCCGCGCGCTTCGGCGTGGGCATGCAGGGCGTGGGCGTGGCGGAGAGCGCCTACCAGAAGGCCGTGGCGTACGCGAAGGAGCGTGTGCAGAGTCGCCCCGTGGATGGCTCGCTCAAACAGTCGGCGACCATCATCCATCATCCGGACGTGCGCCGCATGCTCGGTTCGATGCGCGCGATGACCGAGGGCGCACGCGCGCTCGCCTATGTCGCCGCCGCCTATAGCGATCATGCTCACTACCACGCCGATCCTGAAGTGCGCGCGCGCAATCTCGCGATCTACGAATTCCTCGTGCCGATCGTGAAGGGCTGGAGCACCGAGATGGTCAACGAGGTGACGAGCCTCGGCGTCCAGGTGCATGGCGGCATGGGCTTCATCGAGGAAACGGGCGCGGCCCAGTACTACCGCGATGCGCGCATTCTCGCCATCTACGAAGGCACGACGGCGATCCAGGCGAACGACCTGGTCGGCCGCAAGACGGTGCGCGACGGCGGCGCGGTTGCGAAGGCGCTGCTCGGCGAGATCGATCGGACTGCTGAGGAACTCGGCCGGGCCGGCGGCGCGGCCGCGGCATCGATGCGCGAGCAGCTCGAGAAGGGCGCGCGCGCACTGGCGAATGTCGTCGACTACGTGGTTGCGAACGTCAAGCGCGACCCGAACGCGGTGTTCGCGGGCAGCGTGCCGTATCTCAAGCTCGCGGGCATCGTGCTGTGCGGTTGGCAAATGGCGCGTGCGCTGCTCGTCGCGCAACGCGAACTCGCGAACGACGCCGGGTTTTACGGCGCGAAGATCGCGATCGCGCAGTTCTACGCCGAGCACATTCTCGCGCAGGCAGGCGGCCTCGAGACGTCGATCCTGGCCGCGAAGGGCGACGCGGGCGTGCTCGCGCTGAGCGAAGTGCAGTTTTGATCGGGCGGTTTAGAGCGCTCAGTTAGCAAGGAAGGAAGGAGGAGGATATGTCGTCGATTGATTTGATCGCACAGTACGGCCCACGCGAGTCGATGGAATACGACGTGGTGATCGTCGGTGGCGGTCCTGCCGGGCTGTCTGCTGCGATCCGCCTGAAGCAGCTGGCCGCGGAGAAAGGCACTGAAATCGGCGTCTGCGTGCTGGAGAAAGGCTCGGAAATCGGGGCGCATATCCTCTCGGGCGCGGTCATGGATCCGCGTGCCCTGAACGAGCTGATGCCAGACTGGAAGGAGCAAGGCGCACCGCTGAACGTGCCCGTGACCGAGGACAAGTTCCTTTTTCTTTCCGAAACGGGGGCTAAGGCTGTGCCGAACTGGGCGCTGCCCGACAACTTCAAGAACCACGGCAACTACGTCATCAGCCTCGCGAACGTCACGCGCTGGCTGGGCCAGCAGGCCGAAGCCCTGGGCGTGGAAATCTTCCCGGGCTTCCCCGCTGCCGAAGTGCTCTACAACGACGACGGCTCGGTCAAGGGCGTCGCCACCGGCAACATGGGTGTCGGCAAGGACGGCGAGCCCACCGAAAACTTCCAGCTCGGCATGGAGCTGCACGCGAAGTACACGCTGTTCTGCGAAGGCTGCCGCGGGCACCTGGGCCGTCAGCTGAACGAGAAGTTCAAGCTGGGCAAGGACTCGGATCCGCAGGTCTACGGCATCGGCATCAAGGAACTGTGGGAGATCGATCCCTCGAAGCACCAGCCCGGCCTCGTGATCCACACCGCCGGCTGGCCTCTCGAGTCGGACACGTACGGCGGCTCGTTCCTGTACCACATCGACAACAACCAGGTGATGGTGGGCTTTGTCGTCGGTCTTGCGTACCAGAACCCGTATCTCTCGCCGTTCGAGGAATTCCAGCGCTACAAGACGCACCCGGAAATCCGCAAGTACCTCGAAGGCGGCAAGCGCGTGTCGTATGGCGCGCGCGCGATCACGGCGGGCGGCCTGATGTCGCTGCCCAAGCTCGTGTTCCCGGGCGGCGCGCTCGTGGGCGACGACGCGGGCTTCCTGAACGCCTCGCGCATCAAGGGCAGCCACGCGGCGATCAAGACCGGCATGCTGGCCGCCGATGCGGCGTTCGAAGCCGTGCAGGCAGGCCGCCAGAGCGATGAACTCGCGGCCTATCCGGAAGCGTTCAAGCAGTCGTGGCTCCACACGGAACTGTACAAGGCGCGCAACTTCAAGCAGTGGATGAGCAAGGGCCTGTACCTGGGCACGTTGATGGTGGGCATCGAGCAGAAGCTGCTGGGCGGCAACGTGCCGTGGACGCTGCATCACCAGCATCGCGACCACGAGATGCTCAAGCCCGCTTCGCAGTGCAAGCCGATCGAGTATCCGAAGCCCGATGGCAAGCTCACGTTCGATCGTCTGTCTTCGGTGTTCATCTCGAACACGAATCACGAAGAGAACCAGCCCGCGCACCTCACGCTCAAGGACGCGAGCGTGCCCGTGAACGTGAACCTGCGCACCTACGCGGGCCCCGAAGCGCGCTTCTGCCCGGCCGCGGTGTACGAGTT
>NZ_MCNV01000024.1 GCF_001718195.1 Paraburkholderia nodosa | reverse complement strand
CGCCGTCGCGAAACCAGCCCGGATGCCCCGGATGCCCGATACCGCAGCACCAGGCGCTCGACCTGACGGCGGCAGATGCCTAGCCGTTCAGCCGCTCGCCAGGGCATCAGCTGTGCCTCGGCGACTGCCTCGATCACCTTCAGGCGGTCCAGCTCGCGCATGCTCATCGTGATCATCCCGGTACAGGCCATCGGCGGCTCCACGTATCCGTGAAAACCGTCCAGCATGTACCTCAAATCGAACCTGGGTACGACATCTGTACTTTGCTCAAGTACGACACTACTACTTTGCTCTTACATATAAAATTGCGATAATTTGCATTATGTTAAATAAAGGATAACCATGTCTCCAGCACCAATCTCCTCGCGATCCGCCTCCCTCAGCGTAGCGACGGACCGGCGCTCGCATCAAGCCCTCCGAGGATCATTGCGGTACCTGCGCAACGGGTTCCGCCGTAGCGGGCTGTGCAGGAGGCGGTCCGCTCGCCGGTTGCGGCACGCTCATCTGCTCCGCCTGCACGACCCACCCGCCGCCCATCGCCATGTAGAGATTGACGAGGTTTGTCAGCGTCGCGGCCCGGGTCTGCGTCTGCTGCAGTTCCGCGTTGAACAGATTGCGCTCGGCATCGAGCACCTCCAGGTAGCTCGTATAACCGCCCTCGTAGCGTAGCCGCGCGAGCCGCAGATACTTGCGCAGCGAGGCGACCTGATCGTTCTGAATCTCAAGCTGCTCACGCGACTTCTGCGTCGAGATCAGCGCGTCGTCAACCTGCTGGAACGCGACCCTTATCGCATTTTCGTAGGCGAACAGCGCCTCCTGTTGACGCGCGTCGGCCTGCTTGTTCTGACCGTAGATGTTGCCGCCCGTAAAGAGCGGCATCGTTGCCGAGCCGGCGAACGCCCATACCCGAGCAGGTCCGGTGAAAAGACTGGAGAACTGCGTACTCACTGATCCGAAGAGCCCCGTGAGCGAGATCTGCGGGAAATACAGCGCGCGCGCCGCACCGATCAGCGCATTTTGCGCAACCAGATTCTGCTCGGCCTGCAGCAGGTCCGGGCGGCGTTCGAGCAGGTCCGACGGCATGCCCGCAGGCACGGCCGGCGTCGAGAGATCCACCAGTGCGCGACCGCGCAGGATCGGCTCGGGATTGCTGCCGAGCAGCACCGCAATCGCGTCTTCCTGCTGGGCGATCTGCTGCTCGAATTGCGGGATGGTCGCCTTCGTCGCCGCATAGTCGGACTGGCTCTGGGCGAGTTCCATATCCGAGGTCTGCCCGAACTGCTGGCGCAGCGTGAACACATGCACGGAATCGGCGCGACTCTCCGTTGTGCTCTTCGCGATTTCGAGCTGCGCGTCGAGGCTGCGCAGCGTGATATAGGACGATGCAACCGATGCGACGAGCGTCAGGATCGTCGCGCGGCGGCTCTGCTCGGCCGCGTTCACGTTGGCACGTGCCGCTTCGGTTTCGCGCCGCACCTGGCCAAACAGATCGATGGTCCAGAAGGCAGACAGATTCGGCTGGAACTCGTTGAAGACCGGCGAGACGCCGGCCGGTATCGGCGTCGGCCCGTTCTGCGATGCGCGCTCGCGCGTCGCGCTGAAACTGGCACTCGCCTGCGGGAACAGTGCCGAGCGCGTGCTCACGAACTGTCCCATGAACTCGTCGACACGCGCAGCCGCCTGTTTCACGTTGAGGTTGTTTTCCAGCGCGGTCTTCACCAGGTCGTTCAGCACCGGGTCGTCGAACTGCGCCCACCACATGGTGTTGGCGACGTCGGCCACGTCCGGGTAAGCAAACCGGTACGTTGCCGGCACCTCCACTTTCGGCCGCTCGTAGTTGGGGCCGAGCAGACAGCCGTTCAGCAAGCCGATGAGCAGGACTGGCGCGGCGACGCGCGTGAAGGCTGCGGCACGCATGTCAGTCGCCCTCATGCCGCGCGGACGGCGTGACGGTCGGCGAGCCAGGGCCGCCCGAGGCCGGTGGTGGCGCTTCGTTATCCGGCTTGGGCGTTTCCTTGCCGCCGCCCTTGCGCGAACCAAGCGACTCGATCCCCCAGTAGAACATCGGAATGAAGAACACGGCGATGGCGGTCGCACCCAGCATCCCGCCGATCACGCCGGTGCCGATCGAATGGCGGCTGTTTTGCGAGGCGCCGAGTGCTATGGCGAGCGGCACGCAGCCGAGGATGAACGCAAGCGACGTCATCACGATCGGCCGCAGGCGCTCTTCCGCGGCGACGAGCGCGGCGTCGTACGGCGTCTTGCCCGTCTCCCGGTTCAGGACGGCGAACTCGAAGATCAGGATCGCGTTCTTCGCGGCGAGCGCGATCAGCATGGTGAGCCCGATCTGGAAGTACACGTCGTTGTTCAGGCCGCGCAGCAGGATCGCGAGCAGCGCGCCGAACAGCGCGAACGGCACCGCCATGAGTACGCCGAGTGGCAGCGACCACTTCTCATATTGCGCGGCGAGGATCAGGAACACCATGACGATCCCGAACACGAACACGAGCCCCCCGGTCGAACCCGACTTGATCTCTTCGAACGCCTCGCCGCTCCACCCGACGGCGTAGCCCGGCGGCATCTGCGCGGCGAGTTCCTTCAGGGTATCGATCACCTGGCCCGAACTGTAGCCCGGAGCCGCATTCGCGGTAATTTTCACCGCCGGGAAGTTGTTGAAGCGCGTGATCAGATCGGGTCCCGTGACGTACTTGTAAGTCATCACCGCCTTGATCGGCACCATGTTGTTCGAGCGGCTGCGCACGTAAATCTGGTCGAGGTCGGCGGGCGTGAGCCGGTAGCGCGGATCGGCCTGAACGATCACCTGCCAGAGCCGCGCGTCCTTGTTGAACTGCGAGACGTAGAGCGAGCCGAACATCGTCTGCATCGCGCTGTACACCTCTTCGACCGGCACGCCGAGCGTCTCCGCCTGGTCGCGGTCGACGTTCACGAGCAACTGCTGCGAGCTTGCGTTGAACGTCGTGGTCACACCGGTCAGTTCGGGGCGCGCCTTCGCCTTCGTCATGAAGTCCTGCACGACGCCAGCGAGCTGCTGAATGGAGCCGTCTCCGTGGCTTTCGATCCACATTTCGCTGCCGCCCGTGGTACCGAGACCGGGAATGGACGGTGGATTCACCGGTACGACGATGCCCTCCTGAATCTTCGAGAGCGTTTCGTAAGCCTTGATCAGCACGGCACGCGCGTTTTGCTCCCGGATGTTCGAGAACTTGTACCGTTCGTCGAACCCTTTCAGGCCGACGAAGAACGTGCCCGCGTTGTTCTTGTTCTGGCTGTCGAGCAAGCTGTAGCCGTTCACGATCGTGATGCTGCTGACCGCGGCCTGCTTCATGAAATGGTCGGTGACCTTGTCGCCCACGGCCGCGGTGCGATCGAGGCTCGCGGCGTCCGGCATGATGATCGCGCCAAGCAGATAGCCCTGGTCCTCGGGGGGCAGGAAAGCGCCGGGGATCGACTTGCCCATGAGGACCGCAAGCGCGATCACGGCGCCGAAAACGAGCAGGCCCAACACGTAGCGCCGGATGATGAACTGCACGGCGCGCCCGTAGCCGGCGGTCATCCGCGCGAACTGGTTGTCGAACCACCGGAAGAAGCCCTTTTTCTCATGGTGCGTGGGCTTGAGCAGAATGGCGGCCAGTGCCGGAGACAGGGTAAGCGCCACGATGCCCGAGAACACCACCGAGATCGCGATCGTGATTGCGAACTGCTTGTACAACTGTCCGGTGATCCCGCCCAGGAACGCAACCGGCACGAACACGGCGCACATGACGAGCACGATCGCGATGACCGGACCCGACACCTCGTCCATCGCCCGCTTGGCCGCGTCTTTCGGACTGAGCTTGAATACCGTCATGTTGCGCTCGACGTTCTCGATCACGACGATCGCGTCGTCCACGACGATGCCGATGGCGAGCACCATGCCGAACAACGTCAGCATGTTGATCGAAAAGCCCAGCGCCGCCATCCCCATCGCCGTGCCGACGATCGACACCGGGACGGCCAGCACCGGAATGAGCGTCGCGCGCAGGCTCTGCAGAAACACGTACACGACGATCACCACCAGCACGAGCGCTTCGAAGAACGTATGGATCACGTCTGCGATCGACGCACGCGTGAAATCCGTCGTGTCCAACGCGATCTGATAGTCGAGCCCTTCAGGAAACGACGTTTTGAGTTGCGCAAGTGTCTCGTGTACCTGCTTCGAAACGTCGAGCGCGTTCGCACCCGGCTGCTGGTAGACCGCGATGATCGTCGCGGGCTTGCCCTGGAAGGTGGTGCGATTCGAATAGCTCTTTTGACCCAGTTCGGCCCGGCCAATGTCTTTCAGGCGGACGATCGCCGCGCCGTTGCTCGCTGCGCGGATGATGATGTTGTCGAATTCGGCGGCCGTCGCGAGCCGCCCGGTTGTCGTCACTGCGAACGACTGCTCGACCGGGTTGCCGGTTGGCGCCTGGCCGACGGTGCCGACCGCGAATTGCTGGTTCTGCGCGCGCACGGCGTTTTGCACGTCGCCGGCGGTAATGCCGAGCTGCGCCATGCGATCGGGCTTCAACCAGATCCGCATCGCATAATCCGGAGTGCCAAAGATCGACGACTGGTTCGCGCCTGGAATCCGCTTGAGCGTATCGAGCACGTAGACGTTTGCGTAGTTCGCGATATAGGTCGGGTCGAAGCGGTCGTCCGGAGAGTAGATCGCGATCACCATCATGAAAGCGTTCGACTTCTTCTGGACCTGGACGCCCTGCGACTGCACCTGTTGCGGCAGTTGCGGCAGCGCGAGGTTCACGCGGTTCTGCACGTCGACCTGGGCGAGTTCCGGATTGGTGCCGATCCCGAAGAACACGTTGAGCGTGTAGTTGCCCGTGGACGAACCGGACGAATACATGTAGATCATGTTGTCCGCGCCGTTGACCTGTTGCTCGATCGGCGCCGCCACGTTGTTCGCCACGACGTCCGCGCTGGCCCCCGGGTAGGTCGCGGAGACCGTGACCTGCGGCGGCGTGACGTCCGGATACTGGGCGATGGGAAGCGCGAGCATCGTCAATGCGCCGCCGAGCGTGATCACGATCGAGATGACGGACGCGAAGATGGGGCGATCGATGCAGAAGTGCGAGATGTTCATCGAGTCGCCCCTTACTGCGACGCGCCGCTGCTTGCGGCAGGCGCCGTCGCGCGCGTGCCCGCACTCGCCTGCGGCGCTGACGCCCCGCCCTTCTCGACGACTGCCTTGCCGCCGGTCTGCGTCGAAGGAAGCGTTCCGGCAATCTTGAGCGGCACGTCGGGCACGACGCGGATCGCGCCGTCTACCACGATGCGCTCGCCGGCCTTCAGGCCATCGTTGATGAACCAGTTGTCGCCGCTCCAGTCGCCGACTTCCACCACGCGCTGCTTCGCCTTCGACTCATTGTCCACGACCCAGACGAAGTGGCTCTTCGCGCCCTGCAGCACGGCCCGTTGCGGCACGAGGACGGCATTCGGCCGCGTGGCGCCCGTCACGCGCGCGCGCACGAACTGGCCCGGCCGCAACGTGCCCTTAGGGTTCGCAAGGGAGGCCCGCACGAGGAACGTGCCCGTGTCGGTGCTGAACGCCGGATTCGCAAAACTGATGGCGCCGTGCTGCGGAAATTCCGTGCCGTCCGCAAGTAGCACGACCACGACGAATTCGCTATTCGGCGGGAAGATCAGCTTGCCTGCCGAAATCTCGTCCTGAAAGTGGAGCATTTCGTTTTCGGAAATGCTGAAGTTCACCCAGATCGGATCGAGCTGATAGACAAACGTAAGGAGACCGGATGAATTGGCGATCAGATAGCTGCCGTCCTGCTGTCTTGCATAGCTCGCGAGTCCATCCAGCGGCGACTTGATCGTCGTGTAGCCGAGATTGAGTTCCGCTGTCTCGACCTGCCCTTGGGCGGAAATCACCGCGGCCTGGGCCTGCTTCTCGTTGCCGATCGCGTCGTCGAGGTCCTTCTGGCTCAATGCCTGTTGCGCGGCGAGCGGCTTGACGCGGGCAAGATTCTGCTGCGCTACCGTGAGCCGCGCCTGCTGCTGCGCAAGCTCGCCCCGCGCCGTCTGGAGCGCGGCCTGAAATGGCTTCGGATCCATCAGGAACATCGTCTGGCCGGCCTTCACCTTGTCGCCTTCGGAATAGGTCCGCCGGTCGAGAAAGCCGTCCACGCGCGCACGAATTTCGACTTCACGCGAACTCTGCGTCTGTGCGGTGAACTCGAGCTGAACCGGGGTGTCCTGAGCCGTGACCGTCATCACCGTGACTTCCGGTGCGCCGAGCGCCGGCGGCCCCGATGCCTTCTTGCAGCCGGCGAAGAGCGTCAGCGCAATGACGACGAAGATTAGCGGCAGGCGGTCCCGGCGTGCCGCAACCCGGGGTAACGGTCGATGCTCCGGAAAGAACGGTCCGCTCATGAATGGCCTCCCGCAACGCGCCGGACCTGCGCATCGCCCCGGTACGCGCGCGCCATGGTCACCTCTGCGTTGCCCGCTCTCACTGTTCGCGAATTGGATCAGCAAGGATCTGCACACTGCGCTGGACACGGCGCCGGCTCAAGCATGACGGGGCCAGCCGACTTGCCGCTCCCGGACGATTGCCCACGCCGGTTATGACTTCTTCGATACAACGTGCCCCGATGATTCGCGCGAAGATCGGAATGATCTTTGGGTCGCTGGCTGAGGTGCCGCGCATACGGCGCGCTCGAAGCGCCACCAGCGCTGCCCGGCGCGTTAGTATCGGCGCCGTCCTGTCACGGCGCTCGTAGTCGTCAAGTGTGGTAGCCGTCCAGGGCAAAAACAATGAGACTTTGGTCCGATATCCCGCCGAGCCGCGTTTTGCTGTACACGGCAAGGACGCACGGTTGCCGGGGCAACCGCCACGCGGTATGCCCACGTTGCAGTTTGTCCACGGTTGTTGGTCGCGCATTCCGCAAATGCGCTTGAACTGATCATTGAGCAAGCCACCAGCAACACGATCTTCATGGCGGTCTCCCGAAGGTTCTGCCAAAACGTGACAGGCGCATGATCGATGCAGCCTTGATCACCCCGTCTTCGTCTCAAAGACTGCAGGACGCGCGTTCAGCGAAGACCATCGTGCCGATACCACCGCTTCTTCATCCGGGCACACGTTGAGAACCGGTGCCGAGTCTTGCCGCCCACGCCACGACAGGAACAATGTCGTTAGGGGAAACCCCTCTTCCGGAATAACGATATAAAGATCAATTATTTGAAAAACGTATTCTTACAGCGTCAGAATGTGTTTTACGCATTCTCGTGCACCCAACATCAACCGGAAGATGGAACTACGCCAGCTCGAAGCCTTCGCCGCAGTGATCACGACCGGCAGCGTCACCGCCGCCGGCCGCCTGCTGGGGCGCTCGCAGCCAGCGATCACGCGGCTGATCCAGGAGCTCGAAACCGAGGTCGGCTATGCGCTGTTCACGCGCAATGGCCCACGCGTCACGCCGACCGAGCAAGGCATCCTGCTCTACGAGGACGTCGAGCACGTGCTGACGGGCGTGCAACAGATCCGCAAGCGCGCCGGCGAAATCGGCCGCGGCGAAAGCCGGCCGCTGCGCATTGCCGCGACTTCTGCCCTCGCCGCCGGCCTCGTACCCGTCGCGCTCGCGCGCACCGATCTCGCTGACACCGCGCAGACGATCCAGTTGCGCAGCCTGCCCCCCGAACAGGTCGTGCACGATGTCCTCACCGGCGCGGCCGACATCGGCGTGGCGAGCCTGCCGCTTGAGCATCGCGGCGTGGTCGTGCACTGGATCGGGCAATCCGCGTGCGTTGCGGCGCTGCGCGACGATGATCCGCTAGCCCGCTCCGAGCGGCTGCCGCTGTCGGCCTGCGAGGGCCGGCGCATCGTCACGATGCAGAACCCGTATCGCCTGCGCCGCCGGCTCGATCATGCGTTCGCACAAGCAGACGTTTCCCCTGCGGGGCTGATCGAGACGAATTCGTCGATGAACGCGCTGACCGCGGTTCGCGCCGGTCTCGGCATCTCGGTGCTCGAACCCGTCACCGCCTACGGCATGCCGCTGGCCGGTGTCGCGATCCGCCCGATCGACGCCGACATTCCGTATTTCTTCGGCGTGATCTCGCGCGATGCCATCGCGTTGCCCCCCTCGGCCGTGACGCTCATCGACGCGCTCGCGGACGCAGCTCGCGCTGTGCTGCCCGATTTCGCGCTGCGTGCGAGCGCCGAACACGCCCAAGTCCTGCAGTCGCTGTATGGCGATCTGCCCGCCGCCAAGGAATCGTTGCCGTAATGAATCCGACCACCCCATCGTCCGCAGGTCTCGCCGCGCTCGAAGCCCGTCTGCGCGAGGATCTCGCGTGGCTCGAACTGCCCGCGAAGCGCTGGATACCCGAACGCACTCTCGATGGCCGCTCCTTGATCAACGTAGCGATCGTGGGCGGCGGTATGGCGGGGCTTGCGCTGGCCGCCGCGCTCGACCATCTCGGCATCGACGCCGTCATTTACGATCAGTCGCCGCGCGGTTTCGAAGGTCCATGGGCCACCACCGCGCGCATGGAAACATTACGTTCTCCGAAGCAGCTGACCGGCCCCGCGCTCGGCCTGCCCTCGCTCACGTTCCGCGCGTGGTTCGAAGCGCAGTTCGGCGGGCAGGCGTGGGACGCGCTCGACAAGATTCCGCGTCTGCAATGGATGGACTATCTGCGCTGGTACCGCGATGTGCTCGACATCGACGTGCGCAACGAACACCGCGTCACCGCCATCACACCGTGCGCAAACGGCAGCGTCGCGCTGTCCCTCACGAGCGCTGCCGGCGGCGAGACCATCCATGCGCGCCACGTCGTCCTCGCGACGGGCCGCGACGGCCTGGGCGGTCCTGCCGTGCCGGCCTTCGTGCGCGATCTGCCGCGCCGCTTCTACGCCCATGCGTCCGACGTCATGGACTATGGCACGCTGCGCGGCAAGCGCGTCGGCGTCATCGGCGCGGGGGCCTCGGCGATGGACAGTGCGGCCACCGCGCTCGAAGCGGGTGCGGCCTCGGTCGATCTGCTGATCCGTCGCGCGGACATCCCGCGCATCAACAAGGGCAAGGGCGCGGGCAACCCGGGCCTCACACATGGCCATGTCGCGCTCTCCGACGACTGGAAGTGGCGCATCCGCCACTACATCAACGTGCAGCAGGTGCCGCCGCCGCGCGGCAGTACGCTGCGCGTGTCGCGCCACGCCAACGCCCGCTTCAACCTCGGTGCGCCGATAACCGGTGTCGAACAGGTCGACGACGAACTGCACGTCAGCACACCGAAAGGCGACTTCGCACTGGACTTCCTGGTGTTCGCAACGGGCTTTCGCATCGATCTGACGAGCCGCCCCGAGTTCGCGCCGTTTGCCCGCCACGTTCGTGCGTGGAAAGACCGCTACGCGGCGCCAGCCGGCGACGACGACATCGAGCTTGCCGATTCGCCCGACCTCGGACCGGTGTTCGAATTCCAGGAAAAGACGCCCGGCGCGTGCCCCGGGCTCGAGCGCATTCACTGCTTTTGCGCGCCCGCGACGCTCTCGCACGGCGCGCTGTCGGGCGATATTCCGGCGGTCAGCGACGGCGCGAAGCGGCTCGCACAAGGGCTTGCCGCCACGTTCTATCGAGAGGATGTCGAATTGCACTACGCCAACATGGCGGCCTTCGCCGAGCCGGAAATCGAAGGCGACGAATGGACGCCCGCGCCATCGCCTCCGGCACTCGCCGAGCGCGAAGCGAAATGAGCGCGTGAATCTGCCGTTCTCCGGAATTGACCATGACATACGACACTGACGACATCGTCGATCGCGTTGCCGACCTGGCGCCCGACTCGGCCACCCGCACATTGCGGCACCAGCGCGCCAAAGTGGTGGAAGCGACGCAAGGCAGCTACGACGCGCTGTTCGCCCCCACGCTGGAAGGCCTCACGTTGATCGAGCGGCTACTCGTCGCGCTCTATGCGAGCCGCCTCGCGCCCTCACCGGCGCTCGCTGCCCACTACCGCGCCGAACTGGCCGCGCACGATGTCGATGCAGCGACGCTCGCCGCCGTGGCAACAGGCGCGACCGAGGATCTTGCTGCGCCGCGCCTGCGCGCGATCCTCGCGTTCACGCGCACGCTGATCGAAAATCCGGTTGCCGGCGACAAGGCCGCGCTGCAGACGCTGCCCGCCGCCGGCCTGACGACGCCGGCCGTGGTGGCGCTCGCCCAGCTGATTGCCTTTCTGTCGTACCAGACGCGCCTCGTCGCGGGTCTGCAAGCCCTCAAGCAGCTGGAGCGCGCATCATGAGCGACATCATCCGATCGCACGGCTTCACGAACGAATCACTCGAATGGGACGCGTGGCTCGACGTCGTCGACCTCGACCAGGCCACCGCGGGTCAAATTGCCGTTCTCGAGGAAAGCCACCCCAAGGCAAAAGTATCGGACTACTACCGGTTTCTCGTCCATCAGCCGGAAATCCTGCGGCAGCGCTCCGCCGCGTTCAACGCAATCATGTACGCGCCCGGCGGCTTGCCTCGCGCGGAACGGGAACTCTCGACCACCGTGGTTTCACGGCTCAACGGCTGCGTGTATTGCGCATCGGTGCATGCCCAGCGTTTCGAGCAGCTCGCCAAGCGCAACGACGTGATCCGACAGGTATTCGCCGATCCGCACAGCGCGGGCACGACAAAGCGCGAAGAGGCGATCGCCCGCTTCTCGGCCGCGCTGACCGAGCACCCCGACGAGATCGAGGCGGCCCAGCTGCGCGAATTGCGTGAGGTGGGTCTTACGGATGCCGAGATTCTCGACCTGATCCATTCGATTGCCATCTTCGCGTGGGCGAACCGGCTGATGCTCAATCTCGGCGAACCTGTGTTTCCCGAGCCGACACCCGCCCCTGACCGACCGACGCTGGACCTCCCTTCAACCAAAACCCGGGGATAGCCGATGGGCACTCAACCTGGCATCAAGCCTGTCATCGTGGCCGCCGTGCTGGCCAATGCGATGGAGTGGTTCGACTTCACCATCTTCGCCGCGATGACGCCGATCATCAGCAAGTTGTTCTTTCCGGCCTCGCACGGCGCAGCGGGCGCGGATCTGAACGCCATCCTGCTGACCACGGCCCTCTTCGGCGCGGGTTTTTTCATGCGTCCCGTGGGCGGCGTGCTGCTCGGTCTTTACGGCGACACGTACGGCCGCAAGGCGGCCATGACGCTCGGTATGGGCATCATGGCGCTGGCCGCCGCGATCATGACCTTCGCGCCGACGTATGCAACGGCCGGCCTCGCCGCGCCGGTCCTGATGCTCGTGGCCCGGCTGCTGCAAGGCTTTTCGATCGGCGGTGAATTCGGCACATCGACGGCGTTCCTGATCGAACTGGCGCCGCCAAATCGCACCGGCTTCTACGGCTCGTGGCAGATGAGCGGACAACTCATGTCGACGATGCTGGGCGCCGCACTCGGCATGGTGGTCACGCAGGCGTTCACGCCCGAGCAGCAACTCGCGGGCGCGTGGCGCATCCCGTTCGCGGTGGGCCTGCTCATCGCGCCGCTGACCATCTACCTGCGCCGCCACGCAAACGAAACCTACGCGCGCATCCACGCGACGCCGGTCACCCGCGCGGCGGAAGCGGCCGCCGTCAAGCGCGGACTGTCCGACTATCTGATCGGGATGGGCATGGTGGTGGCGAGCACAGTCACATTCTACGTCACGTTCGGCTACACCGTCACGTATGCGAAACAGGTGCTCAAGCTGCCCGTTTCGGAAAGCTTCATGGTGCAAATGATCGCGGCCATCGTCATGCTGATCGTCACGCCGATCGCGGGCGCGCTATCCGACCGCTATGACCGCAAGACGCTGCTGGTCGGCTCGCTGGGCGCCTACCTGGTGGCGATCTATCCGCTCTATGCCTGGATCGTGGCGGCGCCGTCCGTCTCCCGGCTGCTCGTCGCGCAGATCGTGATCGGCGTGGTGAGTGCGACCTTCCTCGGCGTCTATTGCACGACGCTTGCCGAGATGTTCCCCAAGCGCACGCGCGCGACCTCGCTCGCGGTGGTCAATAACGTCGTCGTCCTGATCTTTGGCGGCTTTGCGCAGACTTTCGTGACCTGGCTCATCGTGCTCACGGGTTCGCCGCTGGCGTCGGTACTCTATGTGATGATCGGCATCGCGCTCAGTCTCGTGGCCGTTGTGGCGCTGAAGCCGGGTCATTTCAGGCGGGGCAGCGCAAGCGCCGCTCAAACCATTGGGTGAGGCACCGGGCTTGTCCATGTAGAAGGGGGTGAAGGCAAGGATGTGACGGCCCCCTCACGTCATCTTCCTGTCGTCAGGGTTCCGTCGTCGTCCGACGCCGTCTGTGCGTTCGGCGTGTTCCCTATACGTTCGATCTGCACCCGCATCGACCGTGCGTCGGTGAGCCCCAGCGCTTTCGCCGCGGCATACGAGAGATCGATGATCCGGCCTCTCACATAGGGGCCGCGATCGTTGATGCGCACCACGACCGACTTCCCGGTTGCCACCGCTCTGACGCGCACATAGCTGCCGAGCGGCAAGGTTCGATGGGCAGCCGTGAATGCGCCGGTGTTGAAGCGTTCCCCGTTCGCGGTCTCATGGCCCTGGAACTTCTCCGCATACCAGGATGCCTCGCCGGATTGGACCGCCTCGTGGCGCATATGACAGGATTCGCCGCTGCACGCGGCTTGCCGGGACGCCATTTGACCGCACGCTGTGAACAACGCACAGATTGCGAAAGCGCTCAAATAGCGCAGTGATGGCGTCATGGACCACATGTCAGTCAAATGAGCGATGGCTCAACGTTTTCAAAGGTGCACAGCATACCGCATGCCCGGTCGACGTAAAATCCTGGCAATTTTTCAGGTTTCATGCAATGGGCTTGTAGGTCCGGCCCTCATTTCTCGGCTGATGCCCGAAAAGAGCCCCTCGATTCGTCGATGGGAAGGTAGGGGCTCGTCAACGCCCTGGCTTACTGACCGAAGTAAACCGGCTTCATGCTGTCACCGGCGGCGGGCGCGCCAGAGGACGACGTACTGCCTGCCATCCCGCCGTAACCGCTTCCGCCGTTCTGCGCGGCCACGCGTGCTTCGGCAGCCTGGATGTCGGCTGGGTAGTTGGTATTGTCGCCGTCACCTGGGCGGTAGCCCGCCTGTTCGAGCTGAATAAGCTCGGCGCGGACCTGCTCAGGCGTCACGGCGCTGTTCGATTGTGCAAACGAGACAGCCGGAGCAGACAGAATGGTAAGGATAACGAAGGTTTTAGCAAGGGATTTCATGATGAGGTTCCTCTAACGATTGCCACGTAGGATGCAACTAGCTTGAACCGATGCGCAGGTTCAATACGCTCCCGCAACTTTTCCCGCGCCCCCGCTGGCCTCCATTACTTGATGGAGGCCTGATTCCCCGTTCGTTGTTTCCGCCACGTTTTTGTTTGCACTGCCCAGCGGCCTGTGTCGAATCCACCCGAAGCGCAGGCTGCACCGTGGGTCCGCTGCCACCATGCGTGGTGATCGAAATTGCGCAGGAAATCGGCGCGGCGGCGCTCACGGAGGTAGTGCGCCGTCACGCCGGCCGCAGCGATCGCAAGCACGATCGTGCCGGCAGCCATACCCAGCCAGGTTGGGTCCACGTCAGCCTCCCGATTGCATCCGCAGCGCTCGCGCGCTCCATGTGTCCTTGGG
Source organism: Paraburkholderia nodosa (assembly GCF_001718195.1). Classification (GTDB taxonomy): domain Bacteria; phylum Pseudomonadota; class Gammaproteobacteria; order Burkholderiales; family Burkholderiaceae; genus Paraburkholderia; species Paraburkholderia nodosa_A. Next base: position 115,809 of record NZ_MCNV01000024.1, on the reverse strand, counting down.
CGCTCAGCGTTGGTAGCAACCGTCGCCGACGGGGTTTCCCTGAGCACGACGGATGCCGGAACGGTCAAGCGGCAAGCCGCCTGCAGCACGTTATGCAGATGTCATGCCATCCGGGAGCGATCCGCGCGGCGCCCTTCCCCACGTGCATCGCAGCGATGCGAGTCTGGGCGCGACCATCACCTGGCCGGGCGATGTTGGGCGATTGCCAACAGGCTGGCCGCGGCACGCGGCAGCCGTTCTGTTGCGATCGTTCGTCGGTTGTCTAACGCGCGGCGATCCGCGCATCGAGCGCCGTGCGCAATGCGCTCACCACGTCGGCCCACTCGCCGCGGCGCGTTTGGCGGAACAGACGCGCGTTGGCGTACCACGGGCTGTCGTCGCGATTCAGCTGCCAGCGCCAGTCCGGTGTGAACGGCAGCGCAATCCACACGGGCTTGCCGAGCGCGCCCGCCAGATGCGCGACCGCCGTATCGACGGCGATCACGAGATCGAGTTGCGCGACGAGCGCAGCCGTTGCCGAAAACGTCGTCAGGCGCGTGCCGGCGTCGATCAGCCGGCCGCGCTGCACGAGTTCGTCCATGCACGCGCGGTCGCGCTCGCGCAGCTCTTTTTGCAGCGACACGAAGCGCACATTGGCGTCGAACAGCGGCAGGAGTTCCGCAAGCGGCATCGAGCGATTGCGATCGTTCACGTGCGTCGTGCTGCCCGACCAGACCAGCCCCACACGCAGCCGCCGGTCGCCATCTTCCTCGGCGCCGATCACATCGGACCACGACGCGCGCGCGGCAGCGTCGGCGTCCGCGTCGAGATACGCGCCCGAAGTCGCGAAATCCGCTTCGCGCAGCGCAAGTGCGTGCGGCAGGCTCAACATCGGCACGTGGTAGTCGAACGCAGGCAATTGCGACGAGTCGCCGATGACGCTCGAGGCACCCGCTACGTTCCGCAGCAACGGCAGCAGCGCGTCCTGCACGCGCACGATCACGTTCGCGCCCTTCGCATGCAGGCGGTCGACGAAGCGCACGAACTGCAGTGTGTCGCCGAGACCCTGTTCCGCGTGCACGAGCACGGTCTTGCCCGCGAGCGGCTGGCCCTTCCACTGCGTCGCGTCGGGGAAATCGTGCGTCATCGTACCGTCGCGCCAGCGCCATTCGTATTCGCGCCAGCCGTGCTCGAATTCGCCGAGCAGTAGATTGGTCTGTGCGCGATTGGTGCGCGCACCGGCGTCGTTCGTGTCGATCGACAAGGCCTTCTTGAACTGGCGCAGCGCGTCGTCGAAGCGATGCAGGTCGCGCAACGCGACGCCCAGGTTCACGTAGGCGGCGACGAAATTCGGCTTGAGTTCGATTGCCCGCCGATACGCGTCGAGTTCCTCGTCGTACCGGCCCAGCTCGCCGAGCAGCGTGCCGCGGTTGTAGTGCACTTCCGCCGAACGCGGATACCGGCGCGCCAGACGCCCGAGATACGCGAGTGCGGCCTCGGCCTCCTCCAGCTGGATGAGCGACATGGCCGCGCCATGCAGCGCTTCGACGTGATCGGGCGCGAGCGCCAGCTGGCGTTCGTAGAGCGCGACGGCCTCGGTGTGACGCTGCGCGAGCTGGCAAATGCGTGCGGCCTGCTGCAACTGCTCCTGAGGCGTTGCGGCCGGTTGTGCCGCGCGCCAGGCGAATTCGGCGGCGCCCGCGTAATCCTCGCGCGTTGCGTAGACAAATGACATCGCTTCCAGTGCGCCCGCGTGATCAGGATGCGCTTGCAGGATCGATTGCAGGTCGTGCTCCGCGGCGTCGATGCGGCCGGCGGTGAAATGCTGCTTCGCCTGGGCGAGCAGCGCGACGATGGTGTCAGTCATGGGAACGCGGGGGCGCTCGCGCCCGAATGCATGGATGAGGAATCAAGGCCGTATTTTACCTCAGCCGCTCCCGCGCAGTTCCGTCGCACCAGGTCGCCGGGAACCACGATAACGAACGGTGCGGTCGATTTGAAACGTGGAACAACGCGTATTTCTTCGCGTTATTCATTCACGGTAATAATCAGGAATATGGATCGCAAAATCTTTCCAGAAATTACGATAAAAATGCGATAAATAGCGCGTTTGGACCAGCGCATGGGCATGCATAAAGCTCCTTGTTTTACCGCATATTTCGATCTACCAGGCTGCCGATGTAATGGTCTGGAACAGGTAAGGAAATGTTAGCCAATAATCGTCGCATGCATGCCACAACTCCTGAAAATCATTCCGGATATCGCGTTATGCTCCGCGCTCGCTCGCTTTCGAGTGAATAACAAAGCAATGGAGTTACGATGAAAAAGTACACCCTTTCCGCCCTCGCAGTCGCCGCAGCCTCTTTCGCGAGCGCCGCACACGCACAAAGCTCGGTCACGCTTTACGGTTTGATCGACGCGGGCGTCCTGTACACGAGCAACCAGTCGGGCAGCTCGAACGTGCAACAGTCGAGCGGCGCGCTCAACGGCAGCCGTTGGGGCCTGCGCGGTAGCGAAGACCTGGGCGGCGGCCTCAAGACGATTTTCGTGCTCGAGAACGGCTTCAGCATTTCGACGGGCGCGGCGAAGCAAGGCAGCCGCATGTTCGGCCGCCAGGCGTTTATCGGCCTTTCGAGCGAGCAGGCCGGCGCGGTCACGCTGGGTCGTCAGTACGACAGCGTGGTCGACAACCTGGGCGGACTGTCGCTGAACGGCACGCAGTACGGCGGCACGCTCGCCGCGCACCCGTACGACAACGACAACCTCAACAACTCGTTCCGCGTGAGCAATTCGCTCAAGTACCAAAGCGTGAACTACGGCGGCCTCAAGTTCAATGCGCTGTACGGCTTCTCGAACGCCGCGGGCGGCTTCGCGAACAACCGCGCATACAGCGTCGGCGCCACATACTCGTTCGGCGGTCTCAAAGCGGGTGCGGGCTATCTTCAGCTAAACAACTCGGGGTCGACGATCAACAGCAGCGGCGCGGTCAGCGACGACGCCACCTTCACCGCATCGCGTCAGCGCACGTATGGCGCCGGCCTGAACTACGCTTTCGGCGCAGCCAACGTGGGCTTCGTGTTCACGCAAACGCAGCTGAGCAACCTCACGGCCATCAACTCTTCGAACGCGGGTGCGACGACATCGTTCGCCGGCAACAGCGCGCGCTTCAGCAACTTTGAACTCAATGGCCGCTATGCGTTCACGCCCGCAATCACGGTGTCGGGCGCTTATACGTACACGGACGCGAGCCTGGACGGCGTGAATCCGAAGTTCCATCAGTTCACGCTGCAAGGCGACTACGCGCTGTCGAAGCGCACCGACCTGTACGCCGAAGCCGCGTATCAGCGTGTCGTGGACGGCGAGGGCAAGATTCACGCGGACATCATGGGTGTTTCCGCTTCGGATTCGAACTCGCAAGCCGTGGCGACCGTGGGTATCCGCCATCGCTTCTAACGCGACGATCGCTCGCAACGTGAACGCCGCGCCAGCGGCGATCTGAGTACGGGCAGGCAGACGCCTCGGTGTCTGCTTGCCCGTGTGCTTTGACAATGCCCTTTAAAACCTCAATCTATCGAGGCATCGAGCTGACTCGCAAGCTCGTTTAAATCGTTCACCACGAAATCCCAGGCCTGCTCCGCTTTCAGGTCTGTTTTCTGATCGGGACCGTGCTCGGTCCGCCGCACGACGAAGGCGGTCGAAAGGCCAAGCCGGCGCGCCGCGGCCAGGTCGCCGTTATGCGCCGCGACGAGGCATACTTCGGCGGGCGCGAGACCCAGAATGTCCGCCGTTTCCGTGTACACCTGCGGCGACGGCTTGTAAGCGCGCACCACTTCGGCACCGAGAATGGCATCCCATGGCAGGCCGGCGCGCCTCGCAATGTCCACCATGAGCCGGATGTTGCCGTTCGACAAGGGAGCGATGATGAAGCGGCGTTTCAGACGATTCAGCGCCTCGACCGAGTCGGGCCATGGATCGAGGCGATGCCAGGCCAGGTTGAGTTCGTCGATCTCGGCGTCCGTCGCTGCGGCAATACCGCTGCGCGCCAGCACCTTCACGAGATTCTCGCGATGCAGCACGTCGAGGCGCACGTAGGGCTGGCGGCCGCTGCGGATTTCCTCCATGGCAGGCGAATACTCGCGGCGCCAGGTGTCGGCGAACTCGAAAGCGTCGAGATGAGGCGCGTGGCGTTGCAGAAAAGCGGCGGCTTCCCTCGCGACGCCGCGTCGCCAGTCCACGACGGTGCCGAAGACGTCGAATACGAGGGCCTTGATTTCGGTACGGTTCGTCATAGGGGCCAGCATCGGTAGTGGATCGGAGCTCGGCATCGTGAATCGCCTCGGTCAACCGGCAAAGGCGGTGCAATACACATTGAAGCACCCAAACCGGAATCGCAGCTGATCGCTGCCCCACTACCCCGCGCTTCAGGCCGCTTCGGCCTCCAGCTCGCGCCCTGGAATCGCAGCGAGCAGCGCACGCGTATACGGATGGCACGGTGCGCGCCAGATGTCCTGATGGTCGCCGCTCTCGACGATCTTGCCCTGTTGCATCACGTGCACACGGTCGGCGATGTAGCGCACGACCGAAAGATCGTGCGAAATGAAGAGCATGGAAAGCCCCAGCTCGCGCTTGAGTTCGACGAGCAGATTGAGGATTTGCGCCTGGATCGAGACATCCAGCGCCGACACCGGCTCGTCGCAGATCAGCAATGCGGGTTCGAGCACGAGCGCGCGCGCAATACCGATGCGCTGACGCTGGCCGCCCGAGAATTCATGCGGAAAGCGCGCGAGCGCCGCCGCGGGAAGGCCCACGCGTTCGAGCACCGAGCGCACACGCACGCGGCGCGCCGCCGCTTCGCCAACCCCATTCACAGCCAGCACGGTTTCGAGAATGTCGCCCACGGTGCGACGCGGGTTCAGCGACGCATAGGGATCCTGAAAGACCATCTGCACCTTGCGCCGTAACGGCCGCAACGCGCGCTCGCGGAGCGGGACGAGTTCCGTGCCGTCAAGCGCGATCGATCCGCCCGCAACCGGCACGAGGCGCATGATCGCACGCGAAAGCGTGGACTTGCCGCAGCCCGACTCGCCCACGAGCCCGACCGACTCGCCCCGGCCAATCTCGAACGAGACACCGTCGACGGCGCGAAGTGCCGGCGCGCCATGGCGCTGCGGGTACGCCACGCGCAGGTCGCGTACGGCGAGCAGCGGCGCGGCGTCCGTCGTCTGAAGGCCCGAGGCCGTACACTCGGGCACCTTGCGCGGCACCACCACGAAGCCCGCCTCCTCGTCGGTGCGATCCACGCGACCGGCCGGTGCCGTGTGGCGGATTTCCGGCAAGGTCCACGAGCGGTAGTGCAGATCGTCGGCGAGATTGAGCGAAGCGCCGAGGAGCCCTCGCGTGTAGGCGTGGCGCGGGCGCGCGAAGAGATCCGCCGTCGGCGCTTCTTCTACCTTGCGCCCGGCCAGCATTACCGCCACGCGGTCCGCATGATCGGCCACGACGCCCAGGTCGTGCGTGATCAGCAGGAGCGACATCGACAGCTCCCGGCGCAGCGCGTCGAGCAGTTCGAGGATGCGCGCCTGGATCGTCACGTCGAGTGCGGTCGTGGGTTCGTCGGCGATCAGCAGACGCGGGCGGCACGCCACGGCCATCGCAATCATCACGCGCTGCCGCTGGCCGCCCGATAGCTCGTGCGGATAGTCGTCGAAGCGGCGCTGCGGCTCGGCAATGCGCACGAGATCGAGCAGCTCGACGGCACGCGCGCGAGCGGCCCGGCGCGACAGCGCCTCGTGCTGACGCAGCGTCTCCACGATCTGCGCGCCCACGCTGAGCACGGGGTTCAGCGAGGTCATCGGCTCCTGAAAGATCATCGAGATCTGTTTGCCGCGCAGATCGCGCACCGCCCCGCGCGGCAAGCCCAGCAGCTCGCGTCCTTCGAAGCGCACGCTACCCGTGACGCGTCCTGGCTCGGGAACGAGCTGCATGAGCGAAAGCGCCGTGGCGGACTTGCCGCTGCCCGACTCGCCCACCAACGCGAGTATCTCTCCCGCCGCGATGTCGAAGCTCACGCCGCGCACCGCATCGTGCGCCCCAAAACTCACGCGCAAATCGCGTACTTCCAGCAGTTGGCTCACGTGGCACCTTTACGGTCGTTGCCGCTGCCGCGGATTGAGGGCTTCGGTCAGGCCGTCGCCGAGCAGATTGAGGGCGAGCACCGCGAGGACGATGGCCGCGCCGGGAATCGCCGTGAGATACCACGCCGTGCGCAGCGAATCGCGACCGGCGCCGATCATCGCCCCCCAGCTCATCACATTGGGGTCGCCCATGCCGAGGAACGACAACGACGATTCGATGAGGATCGCGCTTGCCACCATCACCGAAGCCGTGACGATCACGGGCGGCAGCGCATTGGGCAGGATTTCGCCGAAGATGATGCGCGTGTTGCTGAATCCCTGGCTGCGCGCCGCAAGCACGAAGTCAGAGCGCCGCAGCGTGCGGAATTCCGCGCGCACGATCCGCGCGACCGTGGGCCACGAGGCAACGCCAATGGCGAGCGCGATCACCACCACGTTGGGCCGCCCGATCGCTACGAGCACGATCACCAGCAGAAAGGACGGCACGGTCTGGAACAGCTCGGTGAGACGCACCAGCGCGTCGTCGATCAGGCCTCCGAAATAGCCGCCGGTGGCACCCACGAGCGTGCCGATCACGAGTCCGATGCCTGCCGAGGCCGCGCCGATCAGCAGCGAAACGCGCGCGCCATGCGCGATGCCGGCTGCGACGTCGCGCCCGAGCGAATCGGTGCCCAGCCAGAATTGCGGGTCGCTGCCCGGCCATTCGAACGGGCCGCCCACCATGTCGAGCGGATCGCCCGGGTAGAGCCGCGGCGCGAGCACGGCGAGCACGACAAATGCCCCGAGCAGCACAAGGCCAGCGCAGGCCGAGGGGTTGCGCAGCAACGCGCGCCAGAAAGCGTGCCCGGCACGGCGCACGGGCGCGCTGTCGCGCTCGGCGCCGCGGCGGCCAAGCAGCGCGAACGCCAACTGTCGCCGCCACGGCGAACCCTGGCGCGCGGCCGCACGTCGTGCGTCAACCGGCAGATCCGGCGATTCGAAACTCATTGCGGTTCCTCCGTTAGCCTATGCGCGGATCGAGCCATGCTTGCAGCAGATCGACCACGACGTTCGCGACGATGACGAGCAGCGACGACAGCAGCAGCACGCCGAGCAGCACGCTGAAGTCGCGCGCCAGCACCGCGTCGAGTGCAAGGCGGCCCAGCCCCGGCCAGCTGAATACCGTCTCCGTTACCGCCGCGCCGCCAAGCAGCGTGCCGAAATGCAGCCCCACGAGCGTGGTGAGCGGCATCAGCGCGTTACGCAGCACGTGCCGCAAGGTCACGCGCCACGGATGCAGACCTTTCGCGTGCGCCGTGCGCACGAAGTCCTGGCGCTGCACTTCGATCATCGCGGCACGCGTAATGCGCGCGTAGATCGCGACGAAGAAGGTGGCGAGCGTCGCCGCGGGCAGCAACACGTGCCTCGCGACATCGGCGACGTAGGCGAAGCCGTGCAGGTCCGCCCCGATCGTGATGTTGCCGCCGCTCGGCAGCCACCCTAGCCGGACCGCGAACAGAATGATGGCGAGCAGGCCGATCCAGAATCCAGGCGTCGAATAGAACAGCAGCGCGAACACCGACAGCACGCGGTCGGGCCACTTGCCGGCCCAGTGCGCCATCACGGCGCCGAGCGCCACGCCGACGACGAGCGCGAGCGACAGCGCCACGCCCATCAGCAGCAAAGTGTTGGGCAAGCGCGAAAGAATCAGCTGCATCACGGGCATGTCGTAACGCGGCGAGTAGCCAAGGCTGAAATGCGCGAGATGCTTCAGGTACGTCCCGAGCTGCACCAGCAAGGGCTGGTCGAGCCCGAACTTCGCGCGCAGCATCGTCATCGTTTCCGTCGTCGCGGAGCCGGCTTCGCCGGCGATCACGTCGGCGGCGTCGCCCGGCATCAGCTTGAGCAGGAAGAAGTTGAGGATCACGATGCCCAGCACCGTGGGCACCGCCTGCCAGGCAGTGCGGCGCAGGATCGTTTGCCAGCGGGCGCTTCGGCTCATCGTTGGGCTCCGTCGAGGGTGCGATGCGCGTTTGGCACGCGCTCAGGCACTCAGCCACACATCGGCGAAGTTGCCTTCCAGGCCCTGCGCGCTCACCGTGTGATCGTGCACACGCCGGTTGGCGAGCGTGACCATGCGCGGCGCGACGAGATTGAGGATCGGCAGATCGCGGTAAACGGTTTGCTGGAACTGCTTGTAGAGGCTCACGCGGCGGCTTTCGTCGATTTCGACCGACGCCGCTTCGAGCAGACGGTCCGCTTCCGCGCTGCTGTAATGCGGCGCATTCGAGAACGGCACGCCGGGGCGGATATTCTTAGACCAATACAGGCGCTGCACGCCCACGGCCGGATCGAACAGCGTGTTGACGCCGATGCTCGTGAAATCGAACTGGCGGTCGGCGTAGACACGCTTGAGAAAAGACGGCAGATCCTGCGAGCGCACCGTGACGTCGATCCCCACGCGCGCGAGCGCCGATTTCACGTAGCCGGCCTGGCGCTGGTACATGTCGCCATACGGCAGGTAATCGTGCGTCAGCTTGAAGCGCACGCCATCCGCGCCGCGCGGCTTGCCCGCCGCATCGAGCAACGCCTCGGCCGCATGCGGGTCGAACGCGTAGGGCGTGATCTGCGCATCGTGATACGGCGAGGCGGGCGTGATGGGCGTGGGCGAGACGTCCGCATAACCGTAGGCCACGGTCTTCTGCACGACCTGCGCATTGATGGCGTGCGCGATGGCCTGGCGCACGCGTGGGTCCTTCAACACCGGATGATCGAGATTGAAATCGATCTCGGCCAAAGGCTCGAGGAAGCGGTAGCCACGCGTTTCCGTCACGAGCTGCGGTAATTGCGTGAGGCGCGGCAAGTCGGTGAGCGGCACGGGGTTCTCGCCGCCCAGATCGAGCGCGCCGGTTTCGAACGCCGCCGAGCGCGCGGCCGGATCGGGAATGACCTTGTAGACGAGCGCATCGACATACGGCTTGCCAGCGTCCCAGTAGTCGGGATTGCGCTCGTAGACAATGCTCGCGCCGCGCGTCCACGACTTGAAGCGGAACGGCCCGGTGCCAATCGGCGCGTTGTTGTGCGGGTTCGTGAGCGGGTCACCCGTGGCGTACAGATGCTTCGGCACGATCGGCGACTCGCCCGCCGAGAGCGCCTTGAGCAGAAATGGCGCGGGCTTCGACAATTCGATGATGGCCGTGCTCGCGTCGGGCGTCTGCACTTGCGTCACGTTAGCAAAGGTACTGCGTCCGCGCGGATGTATCGCTTTGAGCAAATCGACCGAAAACGCCACGTCCGCGGAAGTGAACGGCTGGCCATCGTGCCAGCGCACGTTCTGACGCAGCCTGAAGGTGTAGCGCAGACCGTCGGGGCTCACGCTCCAGGCGGTGGCCAGTTGCGGTTGTGGCTTCAGGTCGAAGTCATAAGCAAGGAGTCCTTCCAGCACCTTCGAGCTTGCGGCGAGCGCCGGTCCCGTGGTCTGGAAGATCGATACCAGCACGGGCGGCTCGGGATTGATCAGCACGTTCAACGTGCCACCGCGCTTGCGCGCGATGGCGTCCTGGGCGCGCGCAAGCACGGGCAACCCCGCGGCGGCGGCGGCCGCGCCGCTTGCAATGAGAAACTCACGACGGGTCAAACGTGACATGCTGATGCGTTCCGATATCAGTGAAGCTACGAGAGGCTAAACGTTGCGATCTGCGCGAGCCGGGAAATTCGCGCCGTGGCGACAGTGCTGCAATCGTAGCAACGGCCTCTTCGCGCGCTAACCAAGCGATGCTGCTATCCATATGACCCGCCGCGCCGAAGCAGCAGCGCGACAACGCAATTGGAAAGCAGAAAAGCTTCTTTGTTATTCGCGAGCGGCACGTGTTTAATCAATGGATCGACCAATCGACTAGCACGGCGCCCCGCGCCGCAACGACCTCCAAGGTGTCTGTCTTGAGCGAAATTCCCGTGGCCGAGCCGCGCACTTCCTCCGTGGCGTCGACGCCCTTCGTGCCTGTAGCCTCCCCCGCCGCCTTCTCCGATAGTCCCGTGGCGCGTGCATTCGCGCAGCCGCTCATGCTGGGGCTGTTCCTGCCGATCCAGGCTGGCGGCTGGAGCGCATCGACGCTGCCGCGCGGTACGGACTGGTCGTTCGACTACAACGCCGCGCTCGTGCAGAAGTGCGAAGCGCTCGGATTCGATCTCGTTTTCGCCCTGTCGCAATGGCTGCCGAAAGGCGGCTATGGCGGCGTGTTCGACGGCCATGCGCTCGACTCGTTCATGACGCTGGCGGCGCTGACCGCGCGCACCGAGCGCATCATCCTGGCCGCCACGACCCATGTGCTCTACGGGCCTTGGCACCCGCTGCATTTCGCGAAGTTCACGGCTACACTCGACCACATCTCGCGCGGACGCTGGGGCGTCAACGTGGTGACGGGGCACCGCGCCGTCGAACACGAAATGTTTGGCTGGAACCGCATCGAGCACGACCGGCGCTATGAGATGGCGGCCGAATTTCTCGACGCCGTGCAGCAGTTGTGGGCGCAACCGGACAACTTCAGTTTCGAGCCTGAAATTTCGAGCTGGCGCCTGCAAGGCGCGTACGTCACGCCCAAGCCGCGCTATGGGCGCCCGCTGCTCATCAACGCGACGGGCTCCGACGCGGGGATCGACTTCGCCGCGCGCTACTCCGACGTGGTGTTCATCACGAGCCCGGCGGGACCGCAGATCGATCGCGCGCTGGAAGCGCTGCCCGCGCACACCGCGCGCGTGAAGGCCGCGGCGCGCGCGTATGGGCGCGAGGTGCGCACGCTCATCAACCCGATGGTGATCTGCCGCGAGACGTCCGCCGAGGCACGCGCCTATCACGATGCCATCGTCGCACATGCCGACGAGGGAAGTTTTCACCGTTTCGACAGCGACGCACATGCCTGGCGCGGCGGTTTCGAAGATCGTGCGAAGGCCGCCTCACGCGCGGTGGGCGGCAACATCGCGATCGTGGGCTCGCCTGAAGAGGTGGCCGACAAGATCATCGAGCTTCACGCGGCAGGCGTCGACGGCGTGCAACTGAGCTTTTACGATTTTCAGCCCGACCTCGACTTTTTTGGCGAACGCGTGCTGCCTTTGCTGCGCGAGGCCGGCCTGCGCCGCTGAGTGGCATGCTCGCGGCGCCCGAAGCGCGCCGCGCGCGCCCCACGTCAGACGCGCTGAAGCTCCTCGCCAATCGCCGCCACGCCCACGGCAGGCCGCTCGAGCCCGAGATGCGAGCGCAAGGTATTGCCTTCGTATTCGGTTCGAAAGAGCCCACGCCGTTGCAGGATCGGCACTACGCCGTCAACGAACGCCTCCAGCCCGTCCGGCAGCGCGTCCGGCATGAGGTTGAAGCCGTCGGCGGCCTCGCCCTTGAACCAGTGCTCGATATCGTTGGCGATCTGCTCAGGTGTGCCGACGATCACGCGATGACCGCCGCCGCCCGCGAGCGCGCGGATCAACTCGCGCACCGTGTGGCCGCCTCGCCGCGCCTCGGCGATCGTGGCATGGAAAAACGTGTGATTGCCATTGCCGCCGTTGGGTAGCGCGAGGTTATCCGGCAGGCGCGCGTCGAGGTCGAGCTGATCGGGTGAAAGGCCCAGTGTGCCGGCCAGACGCGTGAGGCTGTAGCGCCAGGGAATCTGCTCGACGAGTTCGTCGCGCCGCCGCAGCGCCTCGGCTTCGGTTGCGCCGATGATCGTCGTGAGGCCCGCGAGCACCTTCACGCCCTGCGGGCGCCCGTATGCTGCGGCGCGCGCATTGAGGTCGCGCCGGTACGCCACCGATTCCTCGAACGATTGCGAAGCGGAGAATACGGCCTCGGCATGACGCGCCGCGAGATCGCGGCCATCCCCCGACCCACCGGCCTGCACGAGCACAGGATGACCTTGAGGTGTACGCGGAAGATTCAGCGGCCCCTGCACCCTGAAAAAGCGCCCTTCGTGCGCAACGGGCCGCACCTTCGTCACGTCGATGAAACGGCCGCTCGCCTTGTCGCCGATAAAGGCGTCGTCGTCCCAGCTGTCCCAGAGGGCCTTGACGAGTTCCGTGAACTCCGCGGCCCGCGCATAGCGCTGTGCGTGATCGGGCACCGTAGCGTGGCCGAAATTGCGCGCCGACGGCAAATCGGCCGTCGTCACGACGTTCCAGCCCGCACGGCCACGGCTGACATGATCGAGCGTGGCGAAGCGACGCGCGATGTTGTACGGCTCGTTGTAGCTCGTGGAAGCCGTGCCAATCACGCCGATGAGCGTGGTCGCCGCCGCAATGCTGGCGAGCAGCACCGTGGGCTCGAGCGCCGTGATCGGACGGAAGTCGATCTGGTCGATGATCGCCGCGTTGTCGGCAAGAAAGACCGCATCGAATTTCGCGCTTTCAGCGAGTTGCGCGACCCGCACATAGTGCGCCACGTCCACGAATGCGCGGGGATCGGCATCGGCGAGACGCCACGCCGATGGCACGAAGCCCGAATGCAGGATATTGACGTTCAGATGCAGGCGGCGCGACGAAATTCGGCTCATTCTTTGGACACTCCCTCGATCGTGGGTTTCAAAAAACGCGGCCTTCGGTGAGGTGAGTCGTCACGCCGTTCAGGGCGTAGTCGCCCACGACGCGCGCTTTGTGCAGCAGAGGGTTGTGACTGAAGATCGTGCGCAGGTTGCGCCAGTGCCGGTCGAAATTGTGCGCGCGCGAAGTGGCCGAAGCTCCGCCGGCTTCGAACAGGCGCTCGGCGGCTTCGAGCGCCAGCTTGCTCACCACGAGTTGCGTGCGCGCCGTCGCCAGTGCGCCTTCCAGCACGAGCTGATCCGCGTCCGGCGCACCCGCGCGGATCGCCTGCGCCGATCGATCGAGCGTGCGGGCGTTCTCGCGCACCAGCGCGTCGATCGCATGGCTGTGCGCGGAGAGCGTGCCGACGACCTGCTGAATGAAGGCATCCTCGCGTGCGGAGGGCGCCGTGCTGTGCAGTACGGGGCGCCCATGCTCCACCACGTAGCGCTTCGCATCCGCGACCACGTTGCGAACGATGCCGGCGGCCACCGCCACCAGGTGGAGTTGTCGCAGCGCGCCGCCATGACGGCCGGCGAGCGTGGCCAAGCCGCGTTCGGTGATTTCGTCCGCACGCACCAGCAGGTTCTCGAACACGAGACTGCCGCTCGCCGTCATGCGCTGCCCCATGCCGTCCCAGTCGTCGAGCACCGTGAGTCCTTCGCGCCGCACCGGCACGATCGCCACCACCGGTTGCCCCTCGTCGTTCAGCACGCTCAGGCGCGCGTAGTCGGAAAAGGCCGTGCCGGTCGAATAGTATTTGCGGCCGTCGAGCCGGTAATGCTCGCCGTCGCGCCGAAGCGCCGTGGTGTATTCGCCCGGACGCGACGTCCCCAGTTCGGTCGAGGCGCCGCCGAAAATCGCGCCGTCGATCACGCGCTGGATCTGCAGATCGTTGAACGGCGTGCGAGCCGACAGCAGCAGCGCTTCGGTCTGGTCGTAGTGAATCCGCAGCGCGTGGGCGAGATTGCTGTCGGCCGCGGCCAGCGTGGCGATCACGTCGAATTCGTCCACGAGCGAGCCACCCAGGCCGCCCCATTCGACCGGCAGCCGGAGGCGTCCCAGCCCCGAGCGCCGGAATGCGTCGAAGCCCTCGAAAGGCAATTCGCGACGCCCTTCGCGCGCAGCCGCCTCTTTGCCGATTTCATTCGCGAGCGCAGGCAAGTCGGCGAGCGCATCCTGCAACGACAGACTGGCCGCGCGAGCGCGCACCGGAAGTTGAGTGGGAAGAGCGGACATTGAGTTTTCCTTTTTGTCAGGCCCGCGAATTGTTTGATTCCCGGGCGGCCACGGGGCGTCTTGCCAAAAGGAAAAGTATAGGGAGCGCACTGCCCGCGACTAACCACGGAATTCGCATTTTGTTATTCGCATCTCTGCGTTGGCCGGCGGTTCGCGCAATCGGGCAGCACGGGGTTGCGGCCAAAGTAAATCACTTCCGCGCACGAACCTATTTCACGATTCGTTCTTTGACCTCGCCGCAAGCGCTTGCCGATAATCGATTGTTCCATGCCGCCCGCGCAGAGATCGTGCGCAATGCGCCTTGTTCGCCACCGAGGAATCTTGATGACGCTGCTCTGGTACACCCGTTGCCCTGCGCCGACGCCATTCGGCATTGCCGCCCAGCAAGGATTGCTGCAGGAAGAATTCGCTGCCGACGGCATCGAAGTGAAGGCATTGCAGGACGCCGACGACCCGGCCATTCGCCGCTCGCACTTCACGCATACGCAGCCGTGGTCGTTTCGCCAGGGCGGCAACATACCGGCGCTATGGGCGCGGGCGCAAGGCAGCGATACACGGCTCATCGGTTTGAGCTGGGTCGATGAGTTCCAGGCGCTCATCACGCTCGATTCGCACCTCACGCCCACGCGCGCTTCGCTCGCGGGGCGCCGCTTCGGATTACCGATCAATGCCGCCGCTGGCGTCGTCGATTTCCATCGTGCCACGGCTTTGCGTGGCTTTCATACGCTGCTCGAAGCCATCGGCGTCTCGTCAGCCGAGGTCGAACTCGTGGATCTGCCGCATGCACCCCGTGGCCTCGCCCACGCAAAACCGGACGACTCGGCACCGCTCGGCGAATGGCTCGATGCGCAGCGCGCTCACGAGTTTTCCCGCGAGGCGGCTGCGCTGCTGCGCGGCGAGGCCGACGTAGTGTTCGTCAAGGGTGCGACGGGCCTCGATATCGCCAACGTGCTCGGCGCGCGCGTGCTGGTCGACATCAGCGCGCATCCCGATCGGCGGGCGCACGCCAACAACGGTACGCCGCGCCCGCTCACGGTCGATGCGCAACTGCTGCGCGAACGCCCCGATCTCGTCGAACGCGTGCTGGTTCGCACGCTCGACGCGGCCGCGTGGGCTGGCGCGCATCCCGGCGAAGTCACGCGCTATGTCGCCCGCGAAGTGCGCAGCGCCGAGCACTGGGTGACACGCGCGTATGGCGCGGGCCTGCACCGGCAACTCGCGATCGGACTCGATGCCGCAGCGCTCGACGCGCTCGCGCACTTCAAGCGCTTTCTCTTTGAGCAGGGCTTTATCGCGGACGATTTCGACTTCGCGCAATGGGTCGATCCGGCGCCGCTCGAGGCGGCGCTGGCCCGCCGCGCGGAGCGTGCCGGCGTGCTCGCAGGATAACCAAAGCGGCGCTGCCTGCCAGCGTCCATTTCCTCTTATCGTCTGTTGCCGAACCGATGATCGCTCACCTCCTGCGCACGGCGCCACGCCGTGTCGTTCTCATGCTCCTCGTCATGGCGAGCGTGGCCGCTCACGTTGCCGCGCACGCACAAACGCGCGGCGGCACGCTCAATTTCGTGGTGACGCCGGAGCCTACTGCGCTCGTGGATGTCGCAACGACGGCAGTGAATGTCCTCAAGGTCAGCCCGAAAGTGATTGAAGGCTTGCTCGACTACGACTTCGATCTCAAGCCCAAGCCGCTGCTCGCCACCTCATGGGAGATCGAGGACGGCGGCCGCCTCTATGTGTTTCATCTGCGGCACGGCGTGAAATGGCACGACGGCGCGCCGTTTACCTCGGCCGACGTTGCATGGTCGATCGAAACGCTGCGCCGCGTGCATCCGCGAGCGCGCACCACCTTCGCGAACGTCACCGCGATCGCCACGCCGGACCCCTATACGGTCGTGCTGACGCTCAGCGAGCCGACGCCATGGTTGATACGCGCGTTCTCGGCTTCGGAAACGCCGATCCTGCCGAAGCACCTCTATGAAGGCAAGGACGTGCTCGCGAATCCGGCCAACAACGCGCCGATCGGCACCGGACCGTTTCGCTTCGTCAAGTGGGTGCGCGGCAGCTACATCGAATATGCGCGCAATGACGACTACTGGACCGCCGGCAAGCCGTATCTGGACCGCATCATCGTGAAGATCATCGCCGACCCCGCCGCGCGCGCGGTGGCGTTCGAGGACGGCTCGGTCGATCTCGGCGGCGATACGCCCGTGCCGCTCGCCGACCTCGACCGCCTCAAGGCCAATCCAAAGCTCGGCATCGAGACACGCGGCTACGAGTTTCAGGCGGGCGTGGCGCGCATCGAGTTCAATCTCGACAATCCGGTGCTCAAGTCCTTGAAGGTGCGTCAGGCGATTGCCTCGGCGATCGATCGCGAAGTGATCCGCAGGGTCATCTACTACGGCTACGCGACGCCCACCGCGAGCCCGCTGATGCCGTCGAACCCCTACTATGACGCGGCACCCGCGCCCTACCCGTTCGACATCGCGCGCGCCAACCGTCTGCTCGACGAGGCCGGTCATCCGCGCAAGGCGGACGGCACACGCTTTGCGCTCACGCTCGACCCGCTGCCCATCGGCGACCTGCCCGCCCGCACGGGCGAATACATCAAGTCGGCGCTCGCCCGCGTGGGGATCGCTGTGACGATCCGCAATCAGGATCTCGCGGCGTATTTGAAGCGCGTCTATACCGACCGGCAATTCGATTTCACCGTGAATGGCATGAGCAATCTGTTCGATCCGGTGGTGGGCGTAGCGCGTTTGTACACGACCGACAACTTTCGCGCCGGCGTGCCCTTCACCAACGGCTCGCACTACAGCAACCCGCAAGTCGACGGCCTGTTTGCGCAGGCTGCGCGGGAAAGCGACGAAACGAAGCGCAAGCAGCAGTTCGTGCAGATCCAGCGCATTCTGGAGCACGATCTGCCGGACCTGAATCTCGTGTCGCCGCAGTGGGTGACGCTCGCCTCGAAGCGTGTGCGCGACCACGCCATTTCACCCGACGGCACGGCCGCGAGTTTCGCCGATGTCTGGCTGTCGCGGTGAGCGCGCTCACGTCGCACTGTTTGAATGACTCAAGGAAAATCCATGGACTACCGGCAACTGGGCCATAGCGGCCTGAAAATATCCACGCTGACGCTCGGCACGATGATGTTCGGCGGACCAACCGACGACGCCACGGCCGAACGCATCATCGAAGCCGCGCAGGAGCAAGGCGTGAATTCGATCGATACCGCCGACGTCTACCACCAGGGCGAGTCGGAGCGCGTGGTGGGCCGGCATATCGCGCGACAACGCGACCGCTGGGTGCTCGCCACGAAGTTCGGCAACCCCGTTGGCAACCCGCGCGAGATCAACGCGGCCGGCGCGTCGCGCAAGCACGTGATCCGCGCGGTCGAAGCGAGTCTCGGGCGGCTCGATACCGATTATCTGGACCTCGTGTATCTGCATCGCGAGGACCACCACACACCAGTCGAGGAAACCGTGCGTGCGCTGGGCGATCTGATCGCGGCAGGCAAGCTGAGACACTACGGGCTGTCGAATCATCGCGCCTGGCGCATTGCCGAATTCAGCCGCGTGGCCGATCTGCTGGGCGTGCCGCGGCCCGTTGCGAGCCAGCCGCTCTACAACCTGGCCAATCGCCAGGTCGAGGCGGAGCAGTTGAGCGCCGCCTGGCACTATGGACTTGGCGTGATCTCATACAGCCCGCTCGCGCGTGGCGTGCTGACCGGCAAGTACGAGCCCGGTGCCCAGCCCGGAGCCGACACGCGCGCGGGACGGCAAGACCGCCGCCTGAGCGAGACCGAATGGCGCGCCGAAACGATCGAGCTTGCGCGGCGCGTAGAGGCGCATGCAAAGGAGCGCAGCCTCACCGCCGCGCAATTCGCGCTGGCCTGGGTGCTCAATAGCCGCTATATCACTTCGGCGATCGCTGGACCGCGCACCGAAGCGCAATGGCGCGACTATCTGCCCGCGCTACAGTATCGTCTCGATGAGGATGACGAAGCATTTGTCGATTCGCTCGTGGCGAGCGGCCATCCCTCGACACCGGGGTTCAACGACCCCGGTCACCCGTTCTTCGGACGCCTCGTGCGCCATGGCACCACGCAGGACCCGCGTGCGCCGGGCGGCGAACGCTAATTGCCCAGGGAGAGCACCGTGAACGCATTCACTCCGGACGCCGCGCTCGCGCGCGACGAGGACCAGGCCGCCGCGCTGATCGAGCGCGCGGCGCTGCTCGGCCGCGCGTTTGCCGCCCTGGCCGACGAGCATGACCGCAATGCCACCGCGCCGCTCGGGCAATTCCGCGCATTGCGCGAAGCGGGCCTGCTGCGCGCGAATATTGCCCGCAGCGACGGTGGCTTCGGCGCGGGGCTCGCGGTGGCGCGTGCGATCGTCGCCGAAATCGCCTATGGCGATCCATCGGTCGCGCTCATTCTCTCGATGCACTACAGCCAGCACGCCATGATCGTGCACGACGCGCGCGAGCAAACGGGAAACTGGCCCGCAGCGCTCGCGCAGCGCCTCACGCGGGCGAGCGTGGAAGGCCGCGCGCTCGTCAACGCGGCCCAGGTCGAGCCCGCGCTCGGTTCGCCCTCGCACGGCGGCCTGCCAAACACGCTCGCGCACCGCGAAGGCGCCTCGTGGCGCATCACGGGACACAAACTCTATGTCACGGGCGCACCCCTGCTCACGTGGATCAACGTGCTTGCACGCACCGACGAACCCGAGCCGCGTCTAGGCCATTTTCTCGTCCCCCGCGAGGCGGCGGGCGTGCGCATCGTAGAGACCTGGGACCCGCTCGGCATGCGGGCGAGCGCAAGCCACGACGTGGTGTTCACGGACGTGGCGATTGCCGTCGACGATGTCGTCGGCTTGAGACCGGCCCATCTCGGCGTGCAGCGCGATCCGCACGCCACGGCGTGGTACTTCAGTCTGGTCGGAACGGTCTACGACGGCGCGGCGCGCGCCGCGCGCGACTGGCTGCTTGCTTTCCTCACCGGGCGCAAGCCTGCCGCGCTAGGCGGGGCGGCGCTCGCCACCGTTCCCATCGTGCAGGAAAGCATGGGACGCATCGAGATGCTGCTGGCGAGCAACGACTGGCTGCTGCGCACCCATGCCGACGCGATCGACGCAGGTACGGCGCCCGCCGAGTTGTCCGCCGTCGTCAAACATAACGTGGTGGACAATGCGATTCAGGCCGTGGATATCGCGCTCGAACTCGCGGGCAATCATGGGATCGCGCGGCACAATCCGCTCGAGCGCCATCACCGCAACGTGCAGTGCGCGCGCATTCACGCGCCGTCCAACAGCTTGTTGCGTACCATGGCGGCGCGCCGCGCGCTGGGCTTGTGAGCTGTGAGAAAGCCCCGGCGCGCGGGAGCGGCCGGGGCTGATGAAAAATCGTCACGCTAAACGATGCCTGGCGCTGCCGCTTCGAGCACGTTCACGCGCTTCGGAATCAGCTTGAGGTCGAAGAAGGTATTGGCGATTTGCTGCTGCTCGGCGAGGATGGCTTTCGTGATCGGCCCCGTGCCGAACTGCGCGCGCCCGATCGCCTCGCTGACCACGTCGTTCGGCAAGCCCCATACTTGCGCAAGCTGCGTGGCGAGCGCGGCCCGGTTGGCCTGCCCCCACTGATCGATCTGGCTCAATTCGTCGATGAGGATCTTGATGACATCCGGGTTCTGTTTTGCGTAGCTGAGCGACGAAAAATAGTAGGCGCGGTTGCCGACCACGCCGCTCGCATCGGCGAGAATGCGCGCATCGAGGGTCTTTTGCGCGGCGGCGAGAAACGGATCCCAGATTACCCACGCATCGATGGCGCCGCGCTCGAACGCCGCGCGCGCGTCCGCGGGCGCCAGGAACACGATTTTCACGTCACCATACTGAATGTTGTGCGCCTGCAGCAGCTTGACGAGGAAATAATGGACGTTGCTGCCGCGATTGAGCGCGATGGTCTTGCCCTTGAGATCAGTCACGCTGCGAATGGCCGAGGCGTGCGGCACGAGCACCGCTTCCGCCTGCGGCCGCGGCACCGTGGCCGCGACATAAGCGAGCGGCGCACCGGCCGCCTGCGCGAAGATGGGCGGCGCCTCGCCCACGTCGCCAAAGTCGATCGAGCCTACGTTGAGGGCTTCGAGTTGCACCGGGCCTGCATCGAACTCTGTCCATGTGACCGCGACGCCGAGGGGAGCAAGCCGTTTCTCCAGCGTTCCGCGTCCTTTCAGCAAACTCAGATAACCTTTCTGATTGCCTACGCGCAACGTACGCGATGCGCTGGCCGCGCGCGCGGGAAGCGCGCCGAGCACCGGCAACGCGGCGAGCGCAGCGGCTGCGGCTGAGATTCGAATGAAGTTGCGGCGTGCGTTCATGCGTGGCTGCCTCGGCAATAGATAGAAAGAAGCCAATGTTATAAGCCGCGCGGCAGCGTGAAAACCATCGAATCCTGCGCTTCTAATTCCCGCTAAAGATAACCACGCCGCCTCGTAATCCCTGCGCGTGGCCGATATGTAAATCTCGATTAAATATTGGCCGTCCGCAAAGGGCCCAACCATAATCGGCCTTTCCAAACCATCAAGTCACACATCATGCGACATCGATTAGTTATCCAAACGTTATTCTCCATTATCACGCTGTTTGCGCTGCCATCGCCGGCTGCCCACGCCGCCGAAAATGCCGCGCACGTGCTGCGAGTCGGCTTTGTTCCCGGACCGTATGCCGACGAATTCCGGGAAGGCGTCGAGCCACAACTCAAGCGCAAGGGTTACACCATCCAGTACGTGAACTTCAGCACTGGGCTTGAAGCGAACCAGGCTGTGTGGCACGGCGAAATCGCCGCCGACGTGATGCAGCACAGCGTCTATCTGAAGGCATACAACGACCGGAACGGCACCGACCTTGTCAGCGTCGTGCAAGTGCCGACGCCCCCCATGGGCCTCTACTCGACCCGCCACCATTCGCTCTCCGAGGTGAAGGCCGGCGCAACGGTCGCTGTGCCAAACGACCCCGTCAACCTCGAACGCGCGCTCAAGATTCTTCAAGAGATTGGCTGGATCCGCATTCGCGAGAATCCCAATCCCGTGGATGTTTCGGAGCGTGACGTGGTCGCCAATCCCGCCGGCATTCGCATCGTCCCGCTCGAAACCGCACAGGCGCCGCGTGCGCTCGAAGACGTCGATTTCGCAGCCATCCAGGGCAACTTCGCCATTTCCAGCGGGCACCGTCTGACCGAAGCACTGGCACTCGAGCAAATGCGCTCACCTTACGTGAATCAAGTGGTCGTCAAATCGGCGAACCGTAATTCGCAGGAAACGGCCGATATCGTCGCGGCCTATCGTTCAGATGAATTCCGCGCGGCAATCCTGCGCAACCCGACCTACCGGGGCTATCGCCTGCCCGACTACTTCCCGCATTAACTCTTTCGATGTTTCCGATGCCTTAGCCTCGACCACGGCTTGACAAGCCCACAACCATGAAAAAAACACTTCTCGCGCTCACTACCATCGCACTGTCGCCCGTCGCCGCCTATGCCCAAAGCAGCGTGACGCTCTACGGGATCGTCACGGGCAACGTGACGTACACGAACAACGTTCAGACGGCGGCAACGCCTGCCGGTGGCAAGCCCACAGGCGGCGGGCAGGTCGCCCAGTTCGACAGCGGCACCTCGGGCCCGAGTTCGAGCCGCTGGGGCCTGAAAGGCATCGAAGATCTGGGCGGCAGCGTGAAGACGCTGTTCGTGCTCGAAAGCGGCTTCAGCGTCAGCAATGGCACGCTCGGCCAGGGCGGCACCCTGTTCGGCCGTCAGGCCTGGATCGGGGTCACCGCGCCCAACTACGGTACCGCATCGCTCGGGCGTCAGTCGGACGCCGCGGTGGATTATGTGTCGCCGCTGCTCTATGCCTGGTACTTCGGCAACCTCGCGATCCATCCGGCCGACTATGACAATCTGAATTTCACGCACCGCATCAACAACGCGGTCAAGTACAGTTCGGACTCCTTTGGAGGATTCCGGTTCGGCGCGCTGTACAGCCTGGGCGGAATAGCCGGCAACTTCACGCAGAATCAGTATTGGTCCGCGGGCTTCAGCTATACCGGGCCGAGCGTTGCCGTCGCGGCATCGATCATCAACGCGCGCAATCCGAACACTTCGCTCTATGGCACCAATGCGAATGCGAGTGCCACCGGCAACAATCTCGGCTCCGCCGGGTCCGCCACGACGCCGGCATCGAACCCGTCCATCTCGGGATTCGCGTCCGCCCGCACGCAACAGACGGTCGCCGTGGCCTCGACCTGGACGATCGGCTCCGCCATCCTGGGCCTCGCCTGGTCGAACACGCAATACCGCGATCTCGGCGCCACTGCCGCGCTGAACACGCAGAACTACCATGGCACGGCCTCGTTCAATACGGTGGGGGCGAGCGTGCGCTACCAGGTCACGCCCTTCCTGCGCGTCGGCACTTCGTTCGATTACACGAACGGCGGCAACCTGAACGGTACGGGCGGCGCGCGCTACGAGCAGTGGAATCTGGGCACCGGCTACTCGCTCTCGAAAGCCACCGAGCTGTATGTGACGGCTGCCTACCAGCATGCGAGCGGGGTCGATTCGTGGGGCCGCCAGGCAGTCGCGGACATCGGCTATCTCTCGCCCTCGACAACCTCGAATCAGGTTGCGGTGTCGGCCGGCATCAAGCACCTGTTCTAACCCGCATTACGGGCCGTCGCCGGGTCATTCTTCCGCGGCGGCCGATCGTCCAGCCAGTTGGACAAAGAGGCGTTCCTTTGGACGCGCACGCGCATCCGCCCTACGATGCGTGTCGCCACGCTCAATCCGGAACGCCCGCCATGTCCTCAACATCCGCTTATCTCCCGCACGATCTCGATAGCGCGCTGCTCGTCGGCCGTGTCTGGCGGCCCACGCCGGAGGGTGACGGGCCGTGCGTCGTCGTGGTGCGCGGCGGCATGGTCTTCGATATTTCGCAGGTGGCCCCCACCACGGCCGACTTGTTCGAATACGACGATCTGCTCGATGTCGTGCGGCATACGCCAGGCGAGCCGCTGGGCACGGCCGAGGCGCTGCTCGAACACAGCTTCACGGGCGATCGCCCCGCGGATCGCCCCTGGCTGCTCGCGCCCTGTGATCTGCAGGCCATCAAGGCGTGTGGCGTGACGTTCGCCGTGAGTCTTCTGGAACGCGTGATCGAAGAACAGGCCGGTGGCGATCCCGCCAAAGCCCAGGACGTGCGCACCGAAATCACGAAGCTGATCGGCGCCGATCTTTCGAAAATCAAGCCGGGGTCCGAGGCCGCGATCAAGCTGAAGGAAGAACTTCAGCGCCGTGGTGCGTGGTCGCAATACATGGAAGTCGGTATTGGGCCGGACGCCGAGGTGTTCTCGAAGTCCCAGCCGATGTCCTCCGTGGGCTTCGGCGCCGATATCGGCCTGCATCCCGCCTCGGCGTGGAATAACCCCGAGCCCGAGGTCGTGCTCGCGGTCAACAGCCGCGGCGAGGTGGTCGGGGCGACGCTCGGCAACGACGTCAATTTGCGCGACATCGAAGGCCGCTCGGCCCTGCTGCTCGGCAAATGCAAGGACAACAACGGCTCGTGCGCAATCGGTCCGTTCATTCGTCTGTTCGATGAAGGCTTCACGCTCGACGCGGTTCGTACCACCAGCGTCTCGCTTCGCGTGGAAGGCGCCGACGACAACTTCCTGCTCGAAGGCGTGAGCCACATGCAGGAAATCAGCCGCGATCCGCTCGACCTCGTTTCGCAGGCATGGGGCCGCCACCATCAGTATCCGGACGGTTTCATGCTGTTCCTCGGCACGATGTTCTCGCCGATCAAGGACCGCGACGCGCCCGGCGGCGGCTTCACGCATCACCTTGGCGACCGGGTCACGATCAGCGCGCCGCCGCTTGGCGCCATCGTCAACACCGTGCGCCTTTGCACCGAAATCGAACCGTGGACGTTCGGCGTGCGCGCTCTTTATACCAATCTCGCCGAGCGCGGTCTTTTTTAATCTGGAGTGAATTCGGAATGCAGACAGAAAACAACGCGTCTTTCGCGCGTATCGACGAAGCCGCCGCGCTCGCGCGTGAAGCACAGGCCCTTTACGGCGCGGCTTCGCGTGCCGTGCGCAGCGCCCTGCTGCGCGGCCTCGCCGACGCGCTCGAACGCGACGCCGCGCAGCTCGTCGCCATTGCGGACGAAGAAACGTCGCTTGGCGCCGCGCGTTTGAATGGCGAACTCGCGCGCACCGCGTTTCAACTGCGCGGCTTTGCCGAGCGCGTGGAAGCAGGCATCGCCAATCGCCACGTCGACGACGCGGCCGTTCCCGGCGCGCCGCCAGCAGGCCGCCCGCACCTCACGCGCGTGCAACTGCCGCTCGGGCCGGTGGCGATGTTCTCGGCGAGCAATTTCCCGTTCGCGTTCTCGGTGCTCGGCGGCGATACGGCCTCGGCGCTCGCCGCGGGTTGCACGGTGATCGTCAAGCCGCACTCGGGCCATCCCGAACTGTCGCGCCGCGTGCATGCGCTCGCCGCGCGGGTGCTGCGCGAACAAGGCCTGCCCGAAGGCGTGATCGCGTTCGTCGATCAGGCGTCGCGCGAAGCGGCCGTGCATCTCGTCGGTCACGCCGATGTCGCGGCGGTGGCGTTCACGGGTTCGTATCAGGGCGGCGTGGCCCTGTGGCGCGCGGCCAATGCGCGTCGCCGGCCGATTCCGTTTTATGGGGAACTCGGCTCGATCAATCCGCTCGTCGTGCTGCCGCAAGCCCTTGCGGAAGGCGTCGATACGCCCGCCGCCACCCTCGCCGCTTCGATCACGATGGGCTGCGGCCAGTTCTGCACGAGCCCCGGGTTGATCGTCGTGCGCGACGACGCCGACGGCGAGCGCTTCGCACAGGCGCTGGCGCAAGCGTTGTCCGCGCAAAAGCCGCATGCCATGCTCACGTCCGCCATGCGCCACGGTTTCGAAGGCGCCGCGGCGCATATCGCGAGCCAGGCGGGCGTGCGCGTGCGTCTGGCCGCACCGGCAGACGACGAGCAATCCGCAGCGCCCGCGCCGCGTCTGTTCGAAACCGACGCGCAGACGTTCATCGCCAACGCGGCGCTGCACGAAGAGATGTTCGGCCCGGCCGCGCTGATCGTGAAGGTGCGTGACGAAGCGCAGACGCTCGACGTGCTCGCCGCGGTCGAAGGTTCGCTCACGGTCACGCTGTGGGGCGCGCAAGCCGATACGCCGGAAAATCGTGCGCTCGCAGTCGCTGCGCAACGTATCGCAGGTCGCGTGCTGTTCGGCGGCGTGCCGACGGGCGTTGCCGTGTGCGATGCGCAGCAGCATGGCGGCCCGTGGCCCGCTTCGACGCAGCCGCAAACCACCTCGGTCGGTTATGCGGCCATCGAGCGCTTCCTGCGCCCCGTTGCGTTGCAGGATGCGCCGCAATGGGCGATTGCCGCGACGAGCGGAATGGCAGTGGCATAGGGCAAGGCGCAACGCGCACGATTGAAGCGGTAAAAAAAGCGGAGACCGGATATTGAATCCGGTCTCCGCTTTTCACTTTCAGCATTGAGTTACTCGCTATCTGCAACCTGCCTGGGAACGGCAAGCACAGCAAGCGCCGCTGCGAGGCCCGCGCCCGCAAATGCGTAGAAGTTCCACGGCAGCGGCGCGCCCGCCTGTGCCAGCGCGCCGCCGATCAGCGGCCCGGCGATTGCGCCGAAACGCCCTATTCCCAGCGCCCAGCCAATGCCCGTCGCCCGGTTGCGGGGCGGATAGTAGCGCGTGATGTACGCGCCAAGCAGCATCGTGTTGCCGATCGTGCCTACCCCGGCAATGCCCACGAGCACATAGGTTTGCAGCGTGCCATGGGCGAACGGCAGTGCGCACAGGCTGGCTGCGGCGAGCAGGTAGAGCACGCTGACCACGCACTTCGAACCCAGGCGGTCGGCCACCGCGCCACCAAGCAGCGAGCCCAAAGCCGCGGTTGAATTGAGTACCACCAGCAATGCAAGGCTCGATCCGAGCGGGAAGCCGGCCTTGCGCATGAGTTGCGGCAGCCAGGTGCTCAGACCGTAGAGCAAAAGCAAGCCCATGAACATCGCGATCCAGAACGCCAGGGTGGCGCGCACGGTGGACGCGTCGAAGAGCGCGCGAATCGGCGCGGCTTTTTCAGCATTCATAGCGTGCACGGCCCGCGCCCCGGTTTCGTTCTCTAGCGCCGAATGTCGAATGCCGAGCGCTTGTGCAACGCCGCGTGCCTCTGCGATGCGGTTTCTCGCCAGCAGGAACTCCAGCGACTCCGGCAAATGGCGCGCCGTGAGCGCCACGAGGATGAGCGGCGCGGCGCCCACACCGAACAGCAACCGCCAGCCGTGCGTCGGCAACCAGTTCATCGCGAGCAGCGCGACCAGAATGCCGCCCAGCGAATATCCCGTGTAAATCAAGGCATAGTTGAAAGAACGGCGCCCAGGCGGCGAGTATTCGACCGTGAGCGCCGCCGCGGTCGGCACGACGCCGCCAAGCCCGAGTCCGCCCACGATCCGCGCGACGACGAACCAGGCTGGCGTGGGCGCGAGCGCGGCGGCCGCCATCATCGCGGAGAAAAGCGCCGCACTGCCGAGCAGCATGCGGCGCCGGCCGATCATGTCGCTGAGCGTGCCCGCACCCATGGCGCCGATCATCATGCCCGCCAGCGAGCAGCTTGCGATCGCGCCGAGTTGCAGCGCCGACAAGGACCAGTCGGTGCCATGCGTGAGCATGGGCAGCACCGCCCCGTAAATCGCGACGTCATAGCCTTCGGCAAGGATCATCGCAAGGCAGATCGCGACGACTCGCACCGTCACGCGAGTGGGTATCGCAACGGAAGCGGGATCGAAGCGGTAGTCCGCTTCGCTTTGCGCGCGTTCCAGCGCGACCTCGGCGCTGCTTGATGACGACGTATTCATGGCGGCGTGTCCCCATTCTTTTTTGTGTGAATCCGGCGATCAAACCGCCATGCACAGGTACTTGATGACGAGATAATCATCGATGCCGTAGTGCGACCCCTCCCGGCCCAGACCCGATTGCTTGACGCCGCCGAACGGCGCGACCTCGTTCGAGATCAATCCGGTATTGATGCCCACCATGCCGTATTCGAGTTGCTCGGCCACGCGCCAGATACGGCCGATATCGCGGCTGTAGAAGTAGGCGGCGAGGCCGAACTCCGTGTCGTTGGCGAGCTTCACCACTTCTTCGTCGCTCGAGAAACGGAACAGCGGCGCGAGCGGGCCGAACGTCTCTTCTCTCGCTACATCCATTTGCGCGGTGACGCCGGTCAGCACCGTGGGCTCGAAGAAGCCGTAGCCGAGCGTGTGGCGCTTGCCGCCCGTGGCGAGCGTCGCGCCTTTGTCCACTGCATCGGCGATATGCGCTTCGACCTTTCTGACCGCTGCCTCGTTGATGAGCGGTCCGAGCGTGACGCCGCCCTCCGTACCGTGCCCGACCTTCAGCCCCTTAACGGCTGTCGCGAGCTTCGCGGCGAACGCGTCGTACACGCGCTCATGCACGTAGAAGCGATTCGTACAGACGCACGTTTGCCCGTTGTTGCGGTACTTCGAGGCGATGGCGCCTTCCACCGCGGCATCGAGATCCGCGTCGTCGAACACGATGAACGGCGCGTTGCCGCCGAGTTCGAGCGTCACCTTCTTCACTGTGGGCGCGCTTTGCGCCATCAGCAATCTCCCGACGCCCGTCGAACCGGTAAACGACAGCTTGCGAACCACGGGACTGCTGGTCATCGCGCCGCCAATCGCCTTGGGATCGCCAGTGACGACGTTGAGCACGCCCCTGGGCACGCCGGCCCGCTCCGCCAGCACCGCCAATGCGAGCGCGGAGAACGGCGTGGCTTCCGCAGGTTTCACGACGATCGGGCAGCCTGCCGCGAGCGCCGGGCCCACCTTGCGGGTAATCATGGCCGTGGGGAAATTCCACGGCGTGATGGCGGCGCAAACGCCGATCGGCTCCTTGATGACAACGAGCCGCTTGTCCGAAGCGGGCGTCGCTAGCGTGTCGCCCGCCACGCGTTTGCCTTCCTCGGCGAACCACTCGATGAACGACGCGCCGTAGGCGATCTCGCCTTTCGCTTCCGCGAGCGGCTTGCCCTGTTCCGCGGTCAGGATCAGCGCGAGATCGTCGGCGTGCTCGATCATCAGGTCGTACCAGCGGCGCATGACTGCCGCACGCTCCTTGGCCGTGCGCACGCGCCACGCCGGCCACGCGGCATTGGCCGCCTCGATGGCTCGCGTCGTTTCGGCTTCTCCCATCAAAGGCACGCTGCCGAGCGACGCGCCCGTCGCCGGGTCGAACACGTCGAAGCTCGCGCCCGAGTCGGCCTTGCACCATTGCCCATCGATATAGGCTTGATGGCGCAACAGCGCCGCGTCTTTCAACAGGGTCTTCAATTCCACGTGACTTTCCTTCGATGCATAAAAAGTTGATGGCCCACTCAGGCAGAGCACGCCAATAGTCAGTACAGCCAGGCTGCGTTATCCTGCCTGGCGCCACGACGCGTGCTCGTGCCCCTCCGCCAGCAGCTTGCGCGCAATCTCGGCCACTCTGTCCACGTGCGCGATCGCGGCCTCGCGTGCGCCGGTCGCGTTGCCGGCTTGAATGGCGCTCAGGATGCGGTGCATTTCATCGACAGCCTGGCGGCCGCGGTCATCGGAAGCGATTGTCAGGGCCCGCAAGCGGTTGATGCGCGCCGTCAACGACTGCACGGTCTCCCAGGCCACGCGCTTTTGCCCGGCAATGAACATGCGCTCGTAGAAGGCCGTGGTGAGTGCTCGCACGGCATGATGGTCCTGCGCTTCGAAGGCCGCCTGGATCCGGTCGATGAAGCCGGCGAGATCCGCGACGATGCTCTCGTCAGCATGCTGCGCGCACGCCATGGCGGCTTCGCCTTCAAGGAGTGCGCGTATTTCGTAGATCTCCGCCGCCGTCTCGAAGTCGAGCACGGCGACGATCGGCCCCTGGTTCGGAATCGAGTCGACGAGACCCTCCGTTTCCAGATGCCGCAAAACTTCCCGCACAACGGTGCGGCTCACGCCGAGAATTTCGCACAGCGAGCGCTCGACCAGCCGCTCGCCTGGATGAAAGTGCGCCTCCAGAATGGCCGTGCGCATTTTTTCGAGCGCGAGTTCCCGCAAGGTGGCCGTGGGGCGTTCGACCCGCAGCGATGGCAGTGCGTCACTCATGACAGCCGCCATCACGCTTGCGCGAACAGGCGCACGTCGCGCGCGTCCCAGTCGACGAGCGCCTGCGTGCCGATCATGATCCCGCCGTCGTGGCGATGCGCCGCCGGCATGCGAATCGAGATCTCCTGCTGCCAGGGCGTGGCTACCGCGTAGTGCATGGCGTCGCCGAGATAGGTGACGTCGCGCACCGTTACGGGCAAGCCTGTCGTGCCGTTTGCGCCTTGCAGCGAGCTGAGGCGCATCTGCTCCGGGCGGATCATCAGCGTGCCGTCGTCGCCGGCGGCGAGTGACGGATTGAACGCGTCCGATGCGATTTCATGGCCATTCGGGAACACGCCGTTCATGCGGCCTTCGCTGGTCTTCGTCACCTTCACGGGCAGGAAATTCGAATTGCCGATGAAGCTCGCAACAAAGCGCGAAGCCGGGTTCGCGTAAAGCTCCTCGCCCGTGCCGACCTGCTCGATGCGGCCTTTGTTGAACACGGCGATGCGGTCGGAGAGGCGCAGCGCTTCTTCCTGGTCGTGCGTGACGTAGAGAATCGTCACGCCCGTCTCCTGGTGAATGCGGCGCAATTCGAGCTGGATTTCCTCGCGCAGCTTCTTGTCGAGCGCCGAGAGCGGTTCGTCCATCAGCAGCACGGGCGGATCGTAGGCCAGTGCGCGCGCAATCGCCACGCGTTGCTGTTGCCCGCCCGAGAGCTGTGCGGGCATGCGGTCGCGGCACTCGGAAAGATGCACGAGCTTGAGCATCTTTTCCACTTTCGCCTTGACCTCGGCTTCGGGGCGGCGGCGCACGCGCAGCGGAAACGCCACGTTCTCGCCCACCGTGAGATGCGGAAAGAGCGTATAGCGCTGAAACACCATGCCGATGTTGCGCTTGTTGGGCGCCACCGCCAGCAGCGGCTTGCCGTCGAGCAGCACGCGCCCTTCCGTGGGCTCCTGAAAGCCCGCGACGATATAGAGCGTCGTGCTCTTGCCCGACCCCGACGGTCCGAGGAAGGTCATGAATTCGCCCTTGCGCACATCGAGCGACACCTGGTCGATGGCGACGACGTCGTCGTAGGTCTTGCGCAGGCGCTGGATTTGCAGGAAAGCAGTCATGGCTTGTTTACCTCGATTAGCGGCCGCGGCGCACGAGAGCGCCCGCCAGCATCAATAACGTTGTCAACGCGACGAGCAGCGAAGACGCCGCTGCAACGACGGGCGTCAGGTCCTGGCGCAGCGTGGACCAGATCCGCACGGGCAGCGTCTGCAGCGTCGGGCTCGACATGAAGATCGACACGACCACCTCGTCCCACGATGCGAGGAACGAAAAGATCGCCGCGGCGTAGAGCCCGAGCCGGATGGCCGGCAGCGTGACCTTCAGCTTCACCATCAGCGGTGAGGCGCCGCAAATGAGCGCAGCGTCTTCCAGTGACGTGTCGAAGCTCGCGAGCGAATTGCTGATCGAGATGATCGAGAACGGCAAGGCGATGATCAGGTGGCCGATCACGAAACCCGTCATCGTGCCGTTCATGCCGACGCGCAGGAAGAACGCATAGAGCGCGACGGCAAGCACCACGACCGGCAGCACCATCGGCGTGATGAAGAAGGCCTGCACCGCGCCGCGCCCGCGAAACTTGCCGCGTACGAGCGCAAGCGAAGCGAGAAAACCGATGGCGACGGAAAGCACCGTGACGATCACGGCGAGCTTCGCGCTCGTGAGCAGCGAGTCGATCCAGCCCGCATCGGTGAAGAGCTGCCGGTACCATTCGAGCGTCCAGCCCGGCGCTGGAAAGATGAGCCACTGCGAGTCGCCGAACGAGAGCGCGACGATAAAGACGATCGGCAGCAGGAGAAACAGCGCGACGGCCCCGCCCACGGCCAGCAACATCCAGCGCAACGCGCCCAGGCGATCGAAATCGAGCAACATGTCAGCGCCCTCCGAGACTTGCGCGCGCGTTGCGCGTAAAGCGCAGTTGCAGCGCATAGAGCGAGAGCGTCACGGCGAGCAGCACGAATGCGGCGGCGCCGGCGAGGCCCCAGTTCAAGAGTTCCTGCACGAGCTGCGCGATGAGTTCCGCGAGCATCATGTACGAAGGTCCGCCCAGCAGCGCGGGCGTGACGAAGTAGCCCAGCGCCATCACGAACACCATGAGCGCGCCCGAGGCGACGCCCGGCATGGCGAGCGGCACGAGAATTCGCCAGAAGGCCTGCCAGCGGCTCGCACCGCACACGGCGGCGGCGCGCAGCGTCGACGGGTCGATGCTGCGCAGCGTGGCGTGCAGCGGCATGACGAGAAACGGCAGCATGATGTAGGTCATGCCGATCGTGACTCCCGTCAAGTTGTTGACGAGCGAGAGCGGCTCATGGATCACGCCGATCGCCATCAGCATACGGTTGATCGGCCCCGTTTCCTGCAACAGCACCATCCACGCGAAGGTCCGTGCGAGCAGGTTGGTCCACATCGACAGCAGCAGGATCGCGAAGAACACGGCGCTGACCTTGCGCGGCGCGATGGCGAGCAGCCACGCCATCGGAAAGCCGACGAGCAGCGTGACGAGCGTCACGACCGTCGCCACGAGGAACGTATTGCCGAACACGCGCAAATACGTGGTCGAGCCGAGCAACTGCTGGTAGTTGTGCAGACCCGGCGTCGGCTCCAGCACGCTGCGCAGCAGCAGCGAGAGCACCGGCAGCAGGAAGAAGATCACGAGCAGCAGCATGGCGGGCGCCAGCAGCCGCATGCTGCGCCAGTCGCGCCGTTTGCGCGTGGCCGCCGCGGCTGGTTGCGCGACGGTACTCAATACGTTAGGCATGGTGTTTCCTTTTGAACCGGTTCGCGACGACGGGACTCGCTTACTTCGATTGCCACGCGTACCAGCGCTTCGCAATCGCATCGCGGTTCTCGGCCCAGTACTTCATGTCGAGATTGATCTGCGATGCCTTGTATTGATCGGGCAGCGTCTTCGCCATGGCCGGCGACATCAGCGCGGCCGACTTCACGTTGATCGGCGCGTAACCGGTATCGGCCGCGAATTTGGCCTGGGCCTGCGGGCTCGTCGCTGCGGCGAGATACTTCATCGCCGCGTCGCGGTGCTTCGCGCCCTTCGGGATCACGAGCATGTCGGCGGCGGTGAGGTTCTGGTCCCACGAAATGCCGACGGGCACGCCGGTTTGCGCGAGCGCGTGCAGGCGGCCGTTCCAGAACATGCCGATCGGCGCCTCGCCCGATGCGAGCAGCTGCTGCGACTGCGCGCCGCCGCTCCACCACACGATGTCGCTCTTGATCGTGTCGAGCTTCTTGAACGCGCGGTCGAGGTCGAGCGGATAGAGCTTGTTGGGCGGCACGCCGTCGGCGAGCAGCGCGATTTCGAGCACGCCCGGCGCCGACCACTTGTAGAACGTGCGCTTGCCCGGGAAGCGCTTGGTGTCGAACAGGTCAGCCCAGGCTTGCGGCTGCGCGCCCGTGTATTTCGCCTTGTTGTAGCCGAGCACGAACGAGTAATAGAAGCTGCCCACCGCGGCCTGCGACGCGAAGCGCGGGTCCAGCTCGTCCTTCTTCACCACCGAATAGTCGATCGGCTCGATCAGTCCGGCCTTCTGCGCGGCATAGGCGAAGTCGCCCTCCACGTCCACGACGTCCCAGCTCACGTTGCCGCTGTCGACCATCGCCTTGAGCTTGCCGTAGTCGGTCGGGCCGTCCATCAGCACGGTGATGCCGCTCGCCTGCGTGAACGGCTGCGCCCAATCCTTCTGTTGCGACGATTGCGTGGTGCCGCCCCAACTCGTGAAGACGATGGGGTCCGCGGCCAGTGCGGGTGCTGCTGCGAGTGTCGCTGCGCACGCAATGAACATCGGCGCGAAAAACGAGGTGCTTCTGCTGCTCATGGCTATCTCCGGGGATACGGTTGGTTGTCGCTTCGTCAGGCCGGCTGCGGGAAGACGCGCCGGCTTCTTCATGGTTGTGTTCGGTGCCGTGCCGTCAATGCGCGAGGGCGAGCGGCTGCACGGTGCCGGCTTCGCTGTCGCCCACGTAGATGCCGAATGCGTCCTGCTTGCGTTCGCGCACATACCGTTCGAGCATCGAGCGCACGGCGTCGTCGCTCAATTCGTCCCAAGGAATCTGCGAGAGCGGCACGATGCGGATGCTGCTGTCGAGCCAGGGCGAGCCGTTGTGAATCACGCGGCCGCGGTAGTAGATATGCTCGCTCGGCCCTTTGCCGCTGCCGTCTTCGAACACGGCGAACAGAAAGTCGAGATGGGCGCGCAGGCCGAGCTTCGCGAGGACGCCGCGCAGGCTCGCCGCGTCGCTGGCCGGTTCGAGCTTGACGCCCGTCGGCAACGCCACGCCTTCGGGCGTGTCGATGAGCACGAGGTCGTCGCGATGCTCGAGAATCGCGCCCACTTTCGCGCGCACGCCGGCTGCAGCCAGCGCATCCTGCGAGAGACTGAAGTTCACGTACGCGCCGCGGCAGTAGCCAAGCGGCGTCGAACTCGTTTGCACGACGTCCACCACGCGGCCGATCAGGATGATGTGGTCGCCTGCGTCGACGACTTCATGCGTCGTGCAGTCGAAGCTCGCCGCCGCGCCGTCCATCACGGGCGCACCCGTTTTGCGCGCGCTCCAGGGCACTTGCGCGAACTTGTCGGCGGCCTTCGAGGCGAACACGCCCGAAACTTGCTGCTGGTCTTCGGCGAGCACGCTCACCGCGAAGCGGCCCGTTTGCGAGAACACCGCATAGCTCGACGCCGTCTTGGCGATGCACACCAGAATGAGCGGCGGGTCGAGCGACACCGAGGTGAACGAGTTGGCCGTGAAGCCGCGCGGCGATCCGTCGGGCTGGATCGTCGTGACGACGGTCACGCCCGTCACGAACGCGCCCAGCGCGCGGCGAAATTCGGCGATATCGAAAGCCGGTTGCGCGGGTTGGGCAGTCATCGGCTCAGCCATGGCGTTCTCCTGTGTTTGCTGCGGTATTGGCTGCCTGCGTCGCCGACGCAACGGCCAGGAACGCGAGCAGGCTTGCGTTGACGCGTTCCGGGTCGGTGACGTTCATCATGTGGCGCGCGTTCGCAATGACTTCCGCGCGGGCGCGCGGCGCGACGGACGCCATTGCGTGCGACATCTGCGCGCTCGAATTCGGATCGCACTCGCCGGTGAGAAAGAGCGCGGGTACCTCCAGATTCGCGAGACGGCCCACGTGCGCGGCGTCGGAAGATGCGAAAAGACGGTACGTGCGCGCGTAGCCCACGGGATCGACGGCGAGCAGCAGCGCACGCACCGCTTGCGCCGCCTGGGTCAGATGCCCCGGGATCGGGTGGCCGAACCAGCGCGAGAGCGTCGCGTCCACGCCGCTTGCGGCCGGCGCTTCGCCGAGACTCGCCGCGCGCGTCATCACCGCTTCGCGCTGCGCCGGCGTGCGGTCGTACACCGCGTTCAGCGCAACGACGCTCAACGTGCGCGACGCATTGAGCAGCGCGAATTCGAGCGCGACGAGCGCGCCCATCGAATGCCCCACCACGTGCGCGCGCTCGACCTGGATGGCATCGAGCAGCGACTCGAGCTGCGCGGCGTATTCGTCGAGCGTGGGCTGTGCGCTCGGCAGCGCGCTCTCGCCGTGACCCAGCATGTCGTAGGCGACGACGCGAAACGATTCGGACAACGCATCGATCTGCGGCGCCCACACGCTCTGATTCATGCCGACGCCATGGATCAGCACCACGGTTTCGCACGCGGCGCTCGATTGCGGCGCGTACACGCTGTAGCACGTGCCCGCGGTTCGACCGCGCTGCGCGCGCGAGACGCCATGTTCGGAGGCGAAAGCAGGCTTCATGGAATTCATGCTCCATCCGGCGACTCAGCCGATACGGAAAATCGCCGGAGTTCGCGTTCGATGAGATTATGGTATGCCATCTTATGGCCCACAACAAACTATTGCGTATTATGGAATACCATGAGATCGCTCGCGGGCGCGCTGGCATGCTTTCGGCTGCGCCCGATCGACCTGAATTGAGCAGACAAAAGAAAAGGCCGCCAGCGTGTGCCGGCGGCCTTTTTAGGCTGGCGGGTCAGCTAGAGCGTCAGGCGTCGCTGAGACCTTCGTTCTGCTGGGCGAGCGCCGATAGCGCCAGCTCGGAGACGCGCTTGATATGCGCGAACGACGCCGCGGAGGCCGCTTCGCCGTCGCGCCGCTCGATGGCGTCGAGCAGCAGGTTCATCTCTCGATTGGAGTCGCCGCCGCGCCCCGGCATCGCGATAGTCAACGCGCGCAAGCGGTTGATACGCGCGTTGAGCGTTTTGACGACCGTGAGCGACACCTGCTTGTTGGCGGCTTCGAACAGCGTTTCATAGAAGCGCTCGGTGTGCTCCACCACGCGCGGCAGGTCGCGCTTTTCGAACGCATCCTCGATGATCGCGCGGATCGCGCGCAGCCGCTGCACGACTTCGGGCGTGGCGTTCTCGGCGCAGGCCCGGGCAGCATTGGCTTCGAGCAATCCGCGCAACTCGTAGATCTCGCCCACTTGCGTGGGATCGAGCCGCGCCACGATCGGCCCCTGCCGCGCGACGGTCTCGACGAGCCCCTCGGTCTCGAGATGCCTAAGCACCTCGCGCACCACCGTGCGGCTCACGCCAAGCTCGTCGCACAGCGTGCGTTCGACGAGGCGCGTGCCCGGCCGGAAATACCCCTGGACTATCGCGCCGCGCAGTTTGTCGAGCGTGAGCTCACGCAGGGTCTTGGCATTGCGATCGATTTTGAGGTCTTGCATAGGCGGCAACAGGAGAAGGACGAAAGCCCGCGCACAAGGACGCGGACATGGAATGCCATATTATGACGCAACTGACGCCCAGCTTTCCTTCTGCCTGCGCTTTGCCCCTTTTGCGCCCCTCCGCAACGGCCCGGTCAGTTCTCCAGCCCCTCGACGATCGAGATCTGCGCCACGCAATGGCCATCGCGCTTCGCCTTGGCCGCCTGATACTCCGGCGAGTGGTAGCAGTCGAGCGCCGTTTGCATATCGGGGAACCGGATCACGACGTGCCGCGCGAACGACTCGCCTTCCAGCACCTGCGCCGCACCACCGCGCGCGAGGAATACGGCGCCGAACTTCTTGAACGCCAGCGGCGCGATGTCCGTGTAGTCCTTGTACTTCGCGGCGTCCAGCACGGTGACATGTGCAATCCAGTATGCAGTCATCTCTCCTCCTCGTTTTTCATCGTCGGATTCATCAAGAAAAAGCGGCAATCCCTTGGCAGAGGGGTTCACAGTGAGCTATCGGGTTAACACTCATGGCATGCCGTAACATGGTATACCAAAATGCTTCACACAATCAACGTACGAAGGAAGTTGCCATGAGCCTGATTCGCAAATCCATCCTCCATGTCGAGAACGTCTTCGTAGACGGCGACAAGGCCGCTGCGAAGCCGCTGAAAATGATCGGCGCGGTCGCGGTGATCAAGAACCCGTGGGCGGGCCGCGGGTACGTGGAAGACCTCTCGCCCGAGATTCGCGCAATCGCGCCGCAACTGAGCGAGCACCTCACGAAGCTCATCCTCGACGAAGCCGGTTCGGGCGAAGCGGTCGAAGCGTTCGGCAAGAGCGCCATCGTCGGTCTTGCGGGCGAACTGGAGCATGCGTCCGCGCTCATCCACACCCTGCACTTCGGCAATATCTATCGCTCGGCGGTGGGCGCGAAGTCGTATCTCGCGTTCAACAACACGCGTGGCCCGGCCAATGCGCCGCTGCTCATCCCGATGATGGACAAGAACGACGAAGGCCGCCGCTCGCACTATCTCACGCTCCAGTTCTCGATTGCCGATGCACCAGCCGCCGACGAACTCGTGGTCGCTATTGGCGCCGCAACGGGTGGCCGCCCGCATCACCGCATTGGCGATCGCTACAAAGACCTCGCAGAGCTCGGAAATGACGTCAAGAACCCTGCAGCTGTCAAATAAGCGCGTCGCGCACTATCTGGAGCAAGGCGCGGGCGAACCGCTCGTGCTGATTCACGGCGTGGGCATGCAGGCGAGCGCGTGGTATCCGCAGATCGAAGACCTCTCGGCCGAATTCCGCGTGATCTCGGTCGACATGCCGGGCCACGGTCGAAGCGATGCGCTCGAAGCGGGTGCCGGCTTGCCGCAGTTCGTTGAGTGGGCAACCAGTTTCGTCGAGGCGCTGCACGGGGGTCCCGTCAATCTGGCGGGGCACTCGATGGGTTCGTTGATCGCGGCTGGCGTCGCGGTCACGCGTCCCGATCTGGTCAAGCGTGTGGCAGTCCTGAACGGTGTGTACCGGCGTACCGAAGCGGCGCGCGAAGCCGTGCTGCAGCGCGCCGCCGAGTTGCGCTCGGGCACCATCGACGTGGATACGCCGCTGCGACGCTGGTTCAACGCGGACGAAGCCCAGCAAGTGGCGGCGCAAAAGGTCGAGTCGTGGCTGAAGTCGGTGAACCTTGCGGGCTACGCGACGGCCTACACGGCGTTCGCGGGCGGCGACGACGTGTACGCCGACGGCTGGCAGACGATTCGCTGCCCTGCTCTCGTCCTGACCGGCGCCGACGATCCGAACTCGACGCCGCAGATGGCGAGACAGATGGCGCAAGCCGCGCACAACGGCACGGCCGTGGTGATCGAAAACGAACGCCACATGGTGAACCTCACCGCGCCCGACGAAGTCAATCGCGCGCTGCGTGCCTGGTTGCAGACGGAGCCGCAGGCGGAAAACCACGAAGTGGAAGTGTGAAATGAGCCAAGACACGAGCCAGGTAGTTAACCCGCAAGCCGCGAAGATCAACACGCGCGAGCTGCGCGACGCGTTCGGCGCGTTCATGACGGGCGTGACGATCGTGACGACCGCGACGGACGACGGCAAGCCGCTCGGCTTCACCGCCAATTCGTTTTCGTCCGTTTCGCTCGACCCCGCGCTGCTGCTGGTGAGCATTGCGAAGACGTCGAGCAATTACCAGACGTTTTCCACTGCGGGCCACTTCGCCATCAACATCCTCGCGGAAGGACAAAAGGATTTGTCCAACACGTTCGCGCGGCCGAGCGACGACCGCTTCGCCAACGTGAACTGGCAATTGAGCGCCAACCGCAACCCGCTCATTGGCGACGTCAGCGCCTGGTTCGACTGCACGACGCACGCCGTGATCGACGCGGGCGACCACGCGCTGATCGTCGGCCGGGTCGAGGCGTTTCATTCCGCGGGGTTCGCTGGCCTCGGCTACTATCGCGGCGGTTATTTCACGCCGGCCAGGGTATCGGCGGAAGTCATCGCGGGTCCGAAAGTCATCGTGAGCGCGATCATCGCGCGCGAGGACAAGGTGCTGCTCGTGAAAAACGCAGACGGCAAATGGGGCCTGCCTTCGAAAGAGATCGGCAAGGAAGGCGCCGACAAGGCGCTCGCCGAGATCTTCACGAAGTACCAGCCCGATGCATCGGCAAGCTTCATCTATTCGGTCTACAACAATACCGAAACCCATTATCAGTACATCTCGTTCCTGTGCAGCGCGCCGGATGAACTCGCCGCAGCGGGCGACGCCTCGGCACAATTCGTTAGTCTGGAAGACGTGCAAACGCAAGCGTTCCAGGACAGCGCACTCGCCAGCATGCTCCAGCGCTACCGCAAGGAAAGCGAACTGAAGAGCTACGGGATGTACTTCGGCGACCATAGCAACGGCACAGTCCGCCCGCTTCATTCCTGAAAGGTTCCATCATGCGATTCTCACTTTTCGTTCACATGGAGCGCGTCTCCGATCAGACCAGTCAGAAGCAGTTGTATGACGAAATGATCGAGCTGTGCCAGATCGCCGATCGCGGCGGCATGCATGCGATCTGGACCGGCGAGCACCACGCCATGGACTTCACGATCGCGCCCAATCCGTTCCTCAACATCGCGGACCTCGCCAACAAGACGAAGAACGTGAGGCTCGGCACGGGCACGGTCATTGCGCCCTTCTGGCACCCGATCAAGCTCGCCGGCGAAGCCGCGATGACCGACATCATCTCGAACGGCCGTCTGGATCTGGGCATTGCACGAGGCGCATACTCGTTCGAGTACGAACGCCTGATGCCGGGGCTCGACGCGTGGGGCGCGGGCCAACGCATGCGCGAACTCATTCCCGCCGTGAAAAAGCTGTGGGAAGGCGATTACGCGCACGAAGGCGAGTTCTGGAAATTCCCCTCGACGACGTCGTCGCCGTTGCCGCTGCAGCGCCCGCATCCGCCGATCTGGGTGGCCGCGCGCGACCCGAACAGCCACGAATTTGCCGTGTCCAACGGTTGCAACGTGCAGGTCACGCCGCTGCATTTCGGCGACGAAGAGGTCGAGAAGCTCGTCGGCCACTTCAACGCCGCGTGCGAGAAGTTCAGCAACGTGCCGCGCCCGCAGATCATGCTGCTGCGCCACACGTACGTGGCGAGCAGCGAGGACGACGCGCAGATCGCCGCCGACGAAGTGAACACGTTCTACAACTACTTCGGCGCGTGGTTCAAGAATGAGCGCCCTGTGAGCCGCGGCATGATCAAGCCCCTCACGAAGGAAGAGATCGCCGCTCACCCGTTCTATACGCCCGAGGCGATGCGCAAGAACAACGTCATCGGCACGCCCGAGGAAGTGATCGGGCGTCTGCGGGCCTACGAGAAACTGGGCTTCGACGAGTACTCGTTCTGGATCGATACGGGCATGAGCTTCGAGCGCAAGAAGGCGTCACTCGAGCGCATGATCAACGACGTCATGCCTGCATTCAGGTAAGGGGCGGATTCCATGGACTTTCATTTTCAGCTGTATATCGACGGCCAGTTCGAACCGGGCGCCGCGACGTTCGACAGCGTGAACCCGGCCACGGGCAACGTGTGGACGCAAATGCCCGAAGCGCGCACGGAGCAGGTCAACCGCGCCGTCGAAGCGGCCAACCGCGCGTTGACCGATTCCGCGTGGGCCGGCCTCACCGCCTCGGCGCGCGGCAAGCTGTTGCACAAGCTGGCCGGGCTCGTCGAAAAGGCTGCGCCGCGGCTCGCTGAAATTGAAACGAACGACACCGGCAAGATCATTCGCGAGACGTCGAGCCAGATCGCTTATGTGGCCGAATACTACCGCTACTACGCGGGAATCGCCGACAAGATCGAAGGCAGCCACATTCCCGTCGACAAGCCGGACATGCAGGTCTGGCTCGAACGGCAGCCCGTCGGCGTGGTCGCCGCCATCGTTCCATGGAACAGCCAGTTGTTTCTTTCCGCCGTGAAGGTCGGGCCGGCGCTCGCCGCCGGTTGCACGGTCGTTCTGAAGGCTTCCGAGGAAGCGCCCGGCCCGTTGCTCGAATTCGCGCGGCTCGTGCACGAGGCCGGATTTCCGCCGGGCGTCGTCAACGTGATCACCGGCTTCGGGCCGGAATGCGGCGCGGTGCTCAGCAGCCATCCCAGGGTGGACAAGGTGGCCTTCACGGGCGGCCCCGAAACCGCGCGGCATATCGTCAGGAACACCTCGAACAATCTTGCGAAGGTCTCGCTCGAACTGGGCGGCAAGTCGCCATTCATCGTGTTCGCCGATACCGATATCCAGAGCGCGGTGAATGCGCAAGTCGCGGCGATTTTTGCGGCAAGCGGCCAAAGCTGCGTGGCGGGCTCGCGTCTTTTGATCGAGGCATCCGTCAAGGACGAATTCCTCGCGTTGCTTGTCGAACGCGTCTCGCGCATTCGCGTGGGTTCGCCCAACGAGATGACGACGGAATACGGGCCGCTCTGCACCGAAAGGCAACTGCGCAACATCGAGAAGATCGTCGCGAGTTCCGTGAGCCAGGGGGCGAAGGTGCTCGCGGGCGGCAAGGCGCTGGCGCGCGACGGCTACTACTACGCGCCGACAATTCTGGACTGCTCGGGCGTGAGCAACGCGCACAGCATCACGACGGAGTTGTTCGGCCCCGTGCTTTCGGTGGATACGTTCGCTTCCGAACAGGAAGCCATCGAGAAGGCGAACAGCACCGCCTACGGACTCGCGGCGGGCATCTTCACCACCAACCTCACGCGGGCACATCGCGTTTCGCGGCGCGTGCGCTCGGGGATCGTCTGGATCAACACCTATCGGGCGGTGTCGCCGCTCGTGCCGTTCGGCGGCTTCGGGCTTTCCGGGCACGGCCGCGAGGGCGGCATGGCTGCCGCGCTCGAATACACGACGACGAAGTCCGTGTGGCTGCGCACCTCGGACGAACCGATCAGCGATCCGTTCGTGATGCGCTGATCCGTTCCCCGCTGCACCGCTTCAAAGCCGTTCCAAAGCCGCTTCAAAGCCGTTCAAGGCCATGCCGCGCCACCTTCGTGGCGTGGCTCGGCCTGTGCAATAAAGATGGAGACACTATGAAAAACCCGGCGAACGACAACAGCGTTCTGACCATTGAAAGCAACTCGATCGAGTATGTCGCTCCCGAGCATCGGCATGGCAAGCCAGTCGATTTGTTCACGTTGTGGTTCTGCACGAATGTCGCGCCACTCGCGGTGATATCCGGCGCGACTTCGGTCCTGGTCTTTCACCTCGACGTGATGAGCGCGATTCTCGCCATCGTCGCCGGGCAATTCTTTGGCGCCATTTTTCACGCCCTCACCTCTGCGCAAGGCCCGCTCGTCGGCGTGCCGCAGATGATTCAAAGCCGCGCGCAATTCGGCCGCTATGGCTCGCTGCTCGTGGTCAGCTTCACCACGCTGATCTATCTCGGCTTCTTCGTCTCGAACATCATCCTCGCGGGCAAGACGCTTCACACCGCCGCGCCCGCGGTGCCCGTGCCGGTAGGCACCGTGCTCGGCGCGATTCTCGCGACGCTCGTCGGCGTGATCGGCTATCACTTCATTCACCGCTTCAACAAGATTGG
Organism: Paraburkholderia nodosa; assembly: GCF_001718195.1. Lineage (GTDB taxonomy): Bacteria > Pseudomonadota > Gammaproteobacteria > Burkholderiales > Burkholderiaceae > Paraburkholderia > Paraburkholderia nodosa_A. Next base: position 73,853 of record NZ_MCNV01000024.1, on the reverse strand, counting down.
CGCGTGGTTCATGGGCGGCGCGCTCCTGATCGGCATGATCATGATGGCCCCCGGTCTTGACGCGCAAATCCTGCAGCAGGGTCATTTCGACGTGTCGAACTGGTTCGCGATGTTCGGGCTGTGCGCCGTCTGGCAAATCAGCTTCGCGCCCTACACGTCCGACTATTCGCGCTACCTGCCGACCTCGGCGGGCTTTGCGAAGACCTTTGCGTTCACGTATTTCGGCACCTCGCTCGGCACCATCTTCGCGTTTCTCTTTGGCGTGCTCGCGGTCAGCACCGGTCATTCCATCGACGCCATGCAAGCCATCCGCACGCAAACGGGCATGTTCGGCTATGTGCTGATCTTCCTCTTCCTGGTCAACATCATTGGCCACAACGGCATGAATCTGTATGGCGGGGTGCTGTCGTTCATTACCGCCGCACAGACCTTCCGCCCCGACTGGGTGCCTGGCCGCGCGGTGCGCATCGTCTTTTCGAGCGCGCTGCTGGTCGCCTCTACCGTCACGGCGTTGTGGGCCTCGAGCAATTTCATCGCGATCTTCCTGACGGCGATCTTTGCCATGCGCATCGTCCTCGCGCCGTGGGTCGCGATCAATCTGGTCGACTTTTATCTGATCAACAACCGGCGTTATCGCGTCGCGGAAATCGTGAGCAGCCACGGCGGCGTGTATGGCTCCTTCAACTTCAAGGCCATCGCCATTTATCTCTTCGGCATTGCGGTGCAGGTGCCGTTCATGGCGGAGAGCTTTTTCCACGGCCCGCTGGCGTCGATCGTCGGCGGCGCCGATGTCTCGTGGATGGTTGGCCTCGTCGCGACAGCGCTGACCTACTACGTGTTCGCTTCGAAAGACGGTTCGCGTACTCCCCGGCGCTCGCCGGCTGGGGCGGCGGTTTCCGAGTGAAGTGCGCCGCAGACGCGTAAAACGAAAAGGAAGAGCCTCAGCTCTTCCTTTCTCCCTGCACATGACTCACACCGATATCAATCAGTTGTAAAGCACCGCCGCGATCTTCGGGTCGTTCATATTGGTCTTGTCGTACCAGTAAAAGCCCGTGTCGATTTTCTTGGGCAGTGTTTCGCCCTTCAACGCCTTCGCCGCGGAATCGACGACGCACTTGCCGATACCGACCGGGTTCTGCGTAATCGCGCCCGCCATCAGGCCGGACATGATGGCCTCCTTCTGCTCCTTGCCCGAGTCGAAGCCAATCAGCACCAGCTTCTTGCCCGACTCCTTCACGCCGATCGCCGCGCCTTCCGCCGAGCCTTCATTGGCGCCGAAAATGCCCTTGAGGTTCGGGTTCGCCTGAATCATGGCCTTGGCGATTTCCGCCGACTTCAGGTGGTCGCCCGCGCCGTACTGCACGGAAACGATCTTGATGCCCGTGTGCTTCGTCTTTATCTCGTTGACGAAGCCGTCGCGGCGGTCGATACCCGTGCGGCTCGTCTGGTCATGCACGATCACGCCGACTTCGCCGGAATTGCCGATCATCTCCGCCATCTTGTCGGCGGCGAGCGCGGCGGCGGCGAGGTTGTCCGTGGCGCAGGTCGTGAGCGGAATATCGCTGTCGACGCCCGAGTCGAACGCGATCACAGGGATCTTGCTGGACTGCGCGCGTTTGAGCAGCGGAACGGCGGCCTTGCTGTCGAGCGCGGCGATGCCGAGCGCCTGCGGTTTCTTGGCGAGCGCGGCCGAAAGCATGTCGATCTGCTTGTCGACCATGGCCTCGGTTTCAGGGCCTTCGAACGTGATCCTGACGTTGTTCGCCGTCGCCGACTGTTCCGCGCCGGATTTCACGGCCTGCCAGAACTGATGCTGAAAGCCCTTCGAAATGATCGGAATGTAGGGTTCCTCGGCATAGGCCAAGCTGGACGTGCCCACGAGCGCGCCCACTCCGATTACGGCACTGATCAGTTTTCTTTTCAACATGACATTTCTCCTCCTAAGGTGGGCCATAGACCTCCAGCCGTTGAGGGAGCCTTGTTTTACTCCCCGTTCTCTCCGTGCTTCTTCCGTCTCCTCTTCTAAGTCTTCTTGCGGCGCAGGATATCCGCGTAAACCGCGAGGATGATGATGAGACCCGTCACCACGATCTGCCATTCCTGTGCGACCGACATGATGCGCAAGCCATTGGTCAGCACACTCATGATGAACGCGCCGATGATGGTGCCGAGTATCGTGCCCGAGCCGCCGCTCAGCGACGTGCCGCCGATCACCACGGCCGCAATGGCTTCCAGCTCGTAGCCCTGGCCAAGTGCCGGTTGCGCCGAGTTCAGGCGCGAAGCGATCAAGAGTCCCGCAATGCCGCAAATCGCGCCGCCAAGGCCATAAATGGCGATCTTCCAGCGATCGACATTCACGCCTGAAAGGCGCACGGCCTCTTCGTTGCTGCCGAGCGCGAACGTATAGCGTCCGAGCGCCGTTCGGTTCAGCGTGATCGAGCTCACAATGGCTAGCACGAACAGAATCAACACGGCGTTCGGTACGGGCACGCTGGGCAGAAAATAGCCGATCAGCGAGTCCTGCGAAATCATGTAGAAGTTTTCGGTGTCGGTGAAATAGATCGGCTTGTCGGACGAGACGACGAGCGAGAGCCCCTTGAGCAGCAGCATCATGCCCAGCGTGGCGATGAACGGCGGGATCTTCATCTTCGCCGTGAGCGTGCCGGAAATGGTGCCGCACACCGCCCCCGTGCCGATTGCCGCCAGTACGCCGATCCACATCGGCAAATGCCAGTAGGTCAGGAAAACGCCGCAAATCACCGCGGTAAAGGTCATCAGCGTGCCAACCGACAAATCGATGCCGCCCGTGATGATGACGAACGTGCTGGCAATGGCGAGCACGCCGTTCACGGCGGTGGCCTGCAGAATGCCGAGGATGTTGTCCATCTGCATGAAGGCAGGCGAAGCGAAGCTGAAAAAGATCAGCAGCAGGATCAGGCTCGCGAACGCGAGCATTTTCTGCAGCGCAGTGGGCGAGAAAATGCGCGCCTTGATGCCGGACGACCGTTTCTGGTCGGTCAGCGCCGCAGTATCCGATTGCATAGTCATGGATTCGACCTCTTGAGGCTCATGCCGCTTGCAGGGTTTCGCGCTGGGTCGCGAGATGCATGATGCGCTCCTGGGTCGCCTCGCTGGCGGAGAGTTCGCCAGTGATACGGCCTTCGCACATCACAACGATCCGGTCGCTCATGCGCAGGATTTCCGGAAGTTCCGACGAGATCATCACGATCGCCTTGCCTTGTTCGGCGAGCGCCCGCAACAGCTTGTAGATCTCGCTTTTCGCGCCGACATCGATGCCGCGCGTGGGCTCGTCGAAGAAAAGCACGTCGCAGTCGCGCTCCAGCCACTTCGCAATGACGATCTTCTGCTGGTTGCCGCCCGACAGCAGACGCACCGGCTGCGTAGCGGAAGGCGTGCGGATGGCGAGCAGACTGATGAAATGCGCCGCCGTCTTGCGGATTTGCATGCGACGCAGAAACACGTTCAGCGAGAGGAACTTGCCGAGATTGGACATCACGATGTTCGATTCGACGTCCATGCCGGTCGCGAGACCAAAGCGCTTGCGGTCCTCGGAGAGATACCCGATGCTGTGCGCGACCGCATCGCTCGGCGTTTTGATCGATACCTTCGCGCCTTTCACGAAGATGTCGCCGGATTCGACCGGGTCCGCGCCGAACACGGCGCGCGCGACCTCAGTGCGGCCGGCGCCCATGAGTCCCGCAAAGCCCAGTATTTCGCCTTTGCGCAACGTGAAGCTCACATCCCGCACGAGCGGGCCCGCGTTCAGATGCTTCACGTCGAGCGCGACTTCGCCCTGGTGCGCCGGCCCCTGGTACGGTGGAACATCGGCGAGCGTTCTGCCGACCATCATGCCGATGATGGCCTGCACGCTCGTATCGGCGGCGGCGACGGTGGCGACGTACTCGCCATCGCGCAGCACGGTGACGCGATCGGCGATCTGCTTGAGCTCATCCATCTTGTGCGAGATGTAGACAATGCCCACGCCCCGCTCTTTCAACTGGCGAATGATGCGGAAAAGCTCGGCGATTTCCGCGTCGTTGAGCGCGGAAGTCGGCTCGTCCATGATGAGCACGCGCGAATCGAACGACAGCGCCTTGGCGATTTCGACCATCTGCTGGCTTGCCACCGTGAGCGAGCCGACCACGGTGCGCGGATCGAGGTGCACGTGCATGCGGGCGAGAATCTCGCGCGCCTGCGCATTGAGCTTGTCTTCGTCGAGAAAGAGCCCGAGGCGCCCGCGCGGTTCGCGGCCGATGAACATGTTCTGCGCGACGGTCAAATGATTCATCAGCTGGAGTTCCTGATGAATGATGCCGACGCCCACGGCCTGGGCCTCGCCCGGACTCGCGAACGCGACAGGCTTGCCATCGTAGAGAATGTCGCCCGAGTCGCGCGTATACACGCCCGCGAGAATCTTCATCAGGGTCGACTTGCCCGCGCCGTTCTCGCCCATCAGCGCGTGCACTTCGCCCGCCATGAGATCGAATTGCACTTCGTGAAGCGCTCTCACGCCGGGAAAACTCTTGCTCAGCTTGTTGACGGAGATGAGCGGCGTCATGGCGCTGATCCGCGAAGAAAAGCCAGACACATTACCGGGGCCTCTTGATTGCGTGCGCGGCGTGGCTTGCAGCGCTGCACAAAGGGGGTTGAAGGATGAGCATTGCTCGACGTACGACCAAAGTGCTCAAGGTGCAAAGAGATCTGGCCGTTCTTTCGCGGACCGGCGCAATTCCTCGATGACCTGATCGAGATGGTCGTGCATTGCTTTGGCCGCTGCGTCGGCACGGCCGGCGCGAATGGCTTCGAAAATCCTTTCGTGCTCCTCGAGCGTGTGCACGAGACGCTCGGGACTCGCCAGCAGTTGCCTCGCGCGGTCCAGCGCGTTGCGCGACACCGCGACGATCTCTTTCACGCGCGGCAGATTCACCGCGTCTAACAGGATTTCATGAAACGCCAGATCGAGCTCATGAAACTCGAGACGCTGGCCATTACCGGCAATCTTGCGCTGCTCATCGAGATTGGCTGCCAGTGCGTCGATCGTGGCACGGTCCTTCATGCGCGCGACTCCGCGCACCGTTTCGACTTCGAGCGCGCTGCGAATGAACAGATGCTGGCGAATATCGTCGAGCGCGATCGGTTTGACGCGCGTGCCGCGCTGCGGCAAAACTTCGACGAGACCCGCATGCGCGAGCTTCGCGAGCGCGGCGGAAACCGGAAAGCGCGACACGCCCATGCGTTCGCAGACCGCCATCTTGTCGATCATCATCCCGGGTTCCAGCGCGAGCGTCACAATCGCTTCTCTCAGTGCGTGCTCGACTGCATCGGTCAGGCTGCCGCGCTCGCCGCCTCTAATCTTTTGCAGTGCGACATAAGGATCGCCAACACTCGCCATTTCGGATGAAGAGTTCACGGCACGCTTGATTTTAAGAAGACATGCTAGCATGCTAGGTAGCAGATTCAGCGTTGTCAACGCGTGCAAACGTCTGGTTTTCCCCTACCGAAAGCCGTCCCTTCACCGGGGAGTTCGAATGACTACGATCAGCAAGCTATCCGTTCGCGACATCCGCTTTCCCACTTCGCGTTCGCTCGACGGTTCCGACGCCATGAATGCCGCGCCGGACTACTCCGCCACTTACGTCACGCTCGAAACCGATTCTCCAGACAGATTCACAGGGCACGGGCTCACGTTCACGATCGGACGCGGTAATGAAATCTGCGTGACGGCGGTCAACGCGCTAGCGCCGCTCATCGTCGGCAAGCGGCTCGAAGACATTACTGCGAACATGGGCGCATTCTGGCGCGCATTTACTTCGGATAGCCAACTACGTTGGATCGGCCCCGACAAGGGCGCGATTCATCTGGCAACGGCGGCAGTCGTCAATGCGGTGTGGGACCTGTGGGCCAAATCGGTTGGCAAGCCCGTATGGAAACTGCTCGCGGACATGAGTCCGGAGGAACTCGTACGCTGCCTGGATTTTCGCTACGTGACCGATGCGATTACGCCTTACGAAGCGTTGGCCATTCTGCATCGCCACGCGAAGACCAAGGGCGCGCGCGAAGTGGAAATGCTCGCGCAGGGCTACCCCGCCTATACGACTTCGGCCGGCTGGCTGGGCTACGACGACGACAAGATCCGGCGCCTCGCACGGGAAGGCGTCGCGCTTGGCTGGACGCATTTCAAGCAGAAAGTGGGCGGCAATCTCGACGAAGACGTGCGGCGCGCGCGCATTCTGCGTGAGGAGATCGGCGAAAACCTGAAGCTGATGATGGACGCCAACCAGGTATGGGACGTGGACGAAGCGGTGGCGAACATGCGGCGGCTCGCGGAATTCGATCCGTGGTGGATCGAGGAGCCGACGAGCCCCGACGATATTCTCGGCCATGCGGAGATTCGCCGGCGTTTGGGGTCGATTGGGGTTGCCACGGGTGAACACTGTCACAATCGCGTGATGTTCAAGCAGCTGTTGCAGGCGCAGGCGATCGATTTTTGTCAGGTGGATGCTTGTCGGTTAGGTGGACTTAACGAAGTCATCGTCGTTTTGCTGATGGCGGCGAAGTTTGGTGTGCCCGTTTGTCCGCATGCGGGCGGCGTTGGGCTGTGTGAGTATGTGCAGCATATTTCACTGTTCGATTACTTGTGTGTTTCGGGTTCGCTGGAGAAGCGCGTGCTCGAGTATGTCGATCATTTGCATGAGCATTTTGTTGATCCTGTTGTGATTCGGAATGGGCGTTATATGCCGCCTCAGAAGCCTGGGTATAGCATCGAAATGAAGCTGGACTCACTCGAGAAGCACACCTTCCCTGAGGGCGAGGCCTGGCGGCCCTAGCCTATGTCCATCATGTCCTCATCGATATCCATATAGTCCGCGTCTTCGTCGATATCCATTTCCGTGCGTGCAAATCCGAAGCGCTGCGCGCGTTGCTCGTCCCAATAGAAGACGACCTTGGAAAAGAGCTGATTGGGGTGCCGCTGGTTTGTGACCGGATTCTTCGTGAGTTTCCTTCCGATGCGCGCCCCCTGATTGATCACCGCATTGTTCATCGTGCGTCCGCTCGCGCTCACGTAGATTCCGTGTGTTTGACCGAGAATCCGGTGCAGGTCGCCAACGTAGCTGTTTCCGGAGGCAACGTACGGAATCTGGTCCTTCGCCTGATCCTTTCCCAATGCCAGCCTGCAAGCCGTGACCGAAACGATGGCCGGCAAGTTGCCGGCCAGTCCGCATTGCGAAAGGTACTGGGCTAACAGCGCAGCGTCCACCCCGCCCAGCGTTTGCCTCGAAACGGATCCGTGACCGCGTATATAGAGGCGCCACGGCTGCATCAGGTTAGCCGCCGCCTGGGACACCGCTTGCGGGCTATCCGTGTTTGCCGTAAAGACGTAAGTCGGCACCCCTTGGCTAACGCCCTTGGCCACGATCGATTGGGTTCCGTTCAGAATGGTGCCGTCGTTGTTACCAGACAGGACATTGATGATGATCTGGGCAGCATATTTGGACATTTCGGTCATCTCCAATCATGAATCGGGGACACGCCTCGCCTACTGCGTTTGTCCACTCTCAGGCAACAACCCAAGCGCCGCCCCCAGCGCCCTGCCACGCTCACCGGCCATCAACTCGGCGAGCAACTCGGGCAACGGTTTCCCGCCCCAATCAAGCGCCCGCTTGAGCATATAAGGCACAGGACTATGCGGCTCATAGCGCATGAGATAGTCCGCCACGATAGCGAGCAACCGATACGCCTCATCACGCGACTGCGGCGCATCCAGTCTCCTCGGCACAGCCGGCTCCGGCACCCCTACAGCCGCAGCAACCTGAATCATTGCAGGCTCGACAACCGCATTCTCCCGAATCGTTGCAACGTCAACCATTGGTACGTCCTCCCACTCGGGATGCGTCGTGAGCCAGTCGCGCAAGACGCTCTCCATGCGTTCCAGCGTTTCCAGCAGCACCCCGAACGACGGCGCCTCCGCGCCGAGCCGCTCGGTGCACCATGCATCGAGTCTCGCAATAGGCCCACGCGCCGCGCGCAGCGCCTGCAACTGATCGCGCAACGCGGCAGGCTCCGCCGCATGCGCAGCCTGAGCCAACGCCTGCGCCACGCGTGCAGCCTCCTCGCGCTTCGCGGCCGGCACGTCTTTGCGGTCCTTCACCGCCACCGCCTCGCGCTGCGCACCCTGCCAGCGCGCAAGCGTCAGCGCAGATCCATCCGGCCCCGCGCACAACGCGATCCGCCCACCGAGCAAGGTCGGGAACTGCTGGGCCACCCAGGCGAGCGGCGCGGCCCGAAAGCCCAAATCGCCATCGCGCGGCAACGGATGAATGTCGTCCCAATAGCGCACACACAATTCACTCAGCAAGACGAAGCAATCCGGCAAGGCAACACATCCGTATCGATGCAGCCAGCTCTCGCCCAGCCATGCAGCGAGCGTCAAATCCTTGCTACGGCGCGCGAGGAGGTCCTCGCAGCCCGCTTCCACGGCGGCCCAGTCCGCGACCTTGAGCGCGGTTTGCCAGATGCCCGCAGGCAATGCCGGATCGTCCTCGCGTCGCGCCGCCTTGATCGCGTCGAAGGCGGCGTCGTGCAGGAGCGAAACGCCGGCCGGCGCGCCCCCCGGTATCGGTTGAACGAGTGCTTCGATGTCGAATGCCGGGTTCATCCGCGCCCCGCTTGTGTGCTCGACGGATACGGTCCATAGGTGAACGCTGGGCTGCCGTATGCGCTGTAGCCCGGCGCCGCATACGGCAGGTCAGGCCACGCGAGCGCCGTTTTCGACGCGCCCGTCATGCCCACACGCATGAACATGCGCGCCGTTTGCGTGCCGCCGTTGCGGTCGCGCACCGGCACGCTCAGCACCATAGGCGCGTTGCCCGCGCCCGTGCCGGTATCGACGCCGTCGTCCGGCACCGCATGCAGGCGCACGAGGCGCAATAGCGACCACGTGTCGTTTGCCGCCCATGTGGCCGCTTCGCCGTCGACCGAGAGCGTCGGCTGCGACGCGTCCTGCATGGGCCGCCACGGGCCGTCTTTCGCCCAGCGCAGGCTCAGCGCGGCGGGCTGGCCCGGCGCCCAGCGCAGCGGCGTTCCCGCCGCGGCGGGCCAGGCGAGCGTCTGGCTGCCGCTCGCGAGCGACCACTGGATGACCTGGTCCGCACCGGCTTCGTCGGCGCGATCGATACGCCAATCCACCGCCACGTCCACACCCACGAGCGCCCCGTCAGCGCCGCGCGCCACCAGCGCGTCGAGCCAGGGCTTAGCGCGCGCGAGCTTCGCCAGAAACTGCTGCGCGCCCGCTTGCGGGCCGCCGCTCGCCACCGCGGCGCTCATGCCGCGTTGCGCGTCCGCGAGCTTCGCGTCGAGCAGCGCCACGAAGGCCGCCGTCTGGCGCAGGTCGGCGGCCTGGGCGTTTGCATCCGCTGAGAACGGGAAGCGGCCGGCCAGGTAGCGCGCAAAATAGTTGCGCAACTGTTCGTAGGCCTCCCCGCCGGTGCCGATCTGCAGCCGGTAGCAGCGTTCGCGCGCCGACGAGACGAGCCGCATGCCCGCGCTCGCAACGATATCGCCCGAGCCCGGCACGTCCACCTGCGCGAGCGAAGCGCTGCAGGTGTCGAGGTCCATCTTGTCGAGCTGGTTGGAGATGATCGACGGCACCGCCACCAGTGCGCTCGCCGGGCTGCGCGCGCGGTATTGCGCGAGGTCCGCGAAGAGCGCCTTCCAGCGCGCCACGAGCCGAGCGTCCGCAGCGGAGAGCGGCGGATTCTGCGTGGTCAGCCAGTCGAGCGCGCTCGACGCTAACGTGGCCGTGTCCGCCACCGCACTCGACTGCGCGGCAAGGTAGGTTTGCAGCGCTTCGGGCGTAGCGGCGCCGAATGCGCGCATCGACCCGCCGGCGTTGCCGTTCCACGCCGAGAAGTCGCCGCGCAGCGGGCGGAACGGTTCGAGCGATTGCAACTGGACATCGGTCGAGCGCAGCACATCGAGCGCGGCATCGCTCACGCGCAGGGCGACGGCTTGCGCGAGATCGGCGCGGCCGAGCGAGTCGAACGCTTCCACGAGATCGGTCGCATTCTTGCGCAGCATGTCGAAGGACGCGCCCTGCGTCTGCGGCGCGTAGGCGACGTTGCGCGCGCCGCCGCCCGATGTTGCCGCTGTTGCAACGGGTGCCGACAGTGCGGCCACCATGCTGTGCACGGTCGCATTGCCCGCCGCGGCGAGCAGCGCGCCGCGCCACGCTTCGGGCGCCTGCGCAAGAAGCCCTGCGGAGTATTGCTTGTAGGCGGGCAGGATCGCCAGCGCGCGCTGCGCCGAGCCGGCATCCACGCCGCGAATTTCGGCCGTCGCGCTGCCTTCGCCCGCGACGAACGACTGGCCGAGCAGCGTGCGCAACGCGTCGCGCAGCGGCAGCAGGTCCGGCGCCAGTTGCAGCCCTGTGGTGGGATTGGAGGCCAGCACGCCAGGCAGGTTGCCGCTCGCGAGCCAGCGCGCCGCGAACGCGCTTTGTTCGCTCTGTTCGTGCTCCAGCACGCTCGCCACCGGCGTCGCGCCGATCAGGCGCAGCCCCTTTGCCGTGTCGAAGGTCGCCGTGAGCCCCGGCACGAGTTCCTGGCCATGTGTGCCCGCCCAGCCGTGGTCCGCGGTGTCGACCTGGGTTGCGAGCGTGTCGATGCGCGTGGCCAGTTCGGAGAGCGAGGCGGTGGTCGGCACGGCGCCGGGCGCCTTGAGATCGGCGAGCATGGCCTGGATTTGCGCGGCGTTCGTCGTGAGCGAGGAGTCCTGATAGATGTCGTCGAACCAGCGATCGAAGGTCTCCTCGAAGCACACGCTCGCCCGTGCGTGCGCGGCGCGCGCCTCGGTGCCGTCGAACGACAGTTCGCCGCCTTCCACTGCAGTCGCACGTATGGCGTCGTCCAGCCCCGCACGGTCGGCCACATGATCGGGGGAAAAGCTCACGCCCACCGCACCGCGCATGAGTTGAGCGAGCATCACGGTGTTGCCCGAATCGCGTTCCACTAGTTCGTTGTAGTTCGTGATCAGCCGCTCGGTCTGCGCCGCGTTCGTGACGAGCCGTGTGCCCTGCGTGTACTCGGGCAGGTCCTGGGGACGCCGCGCGGCGGCCACGAGGCTCGCGTTGTCGCCCGACTCGTTGGCGCCGTCGCAGTTCAGTTCTGCGAGACGGCTGACGAGCCGCGCGCGCAGCGGCGAGAACACGAGCCCGCTCAGCACGTGGTATTGCGCGTCGTCGAGCCGGCGGCGCAGGCCGAAATACGACAGCGGCATGAACGGCGTGGCGAGCTGCCAACGCGGCACCTTGACGAAGGCGTTCGCCGCGCTGCCCAGCGCGTTCGCCGCCGCCGTTTCGCTGCTGCTCGTGCCCGTTTCGTGCCAGGCGACGCTGGCGAGCGCGAGCGCGTCGTAACTGCTCGCGAGCAAACGTGCGTCGCTGCGCACGTGCCAGGTGGCGACGCCCAGGCCCACGCACCAGCACACGCCCAACGCGATCGCTGCGAACGTGGCGATACGGTAGCGACGCATGCGCAGCGCCAGCACGCGCGGAATGGCGAGCGCGAGCCCCTGCCCCGGCATCAGCAAGTCGTGCCACAGGCGCGACGCGAATGCCGGCGCCGCTGCGGCGCGCGCCTCCCTGCGCGCCGCGTTCGTGATGGCGGGCTCCTCGCGCTCCTGCGCCTGCGGCATCGCACCCACGCACCAGATGCCGCGCAGGAGCGGCGCGGTGCCGTCGGCTGCGCCGCGCAAGGTGGGCTCGATGTGCTCGCGCAACGGCTCGCGCAGGGTGTCGATGCGCTGCGGCAACAGGAAGACGTCGCCGTCCAGCGCGCCGTCGAGCGTGCCCATTTCGGTGACCGTCGCCGCGAGCGCGCGGCTCATGTCGGCGAAGGCTTCGTCCACCCACGCGGCTTCGAAGGCGCGCCGCGGCGCATACGGCGAGGCCCAGCCCAGCGGCGTTTCGATGCGTTCGCGGCGCAGCCTGGCCGCGAGCGCATCGAAGCCCGGCAGCGCGTCGCAGCCCGTCACCACCACGTAGAGCGGCAGCATCTGGCCCAGTTGACGCTGCAGCGCGAGCACTGTGCGCGAGGCTTCGAGCGCCGCGTCGGTGTCCGCGCGCGCGGTCCCGTTTTCGTCGATGAGCGTATCGAGCGCGATCACCCACACGAGCGCGTCGAGCGGCCGGCCCGGCCGGTTGCGCAGCAGACCGCGCAGCAAGCGCCCGCCGGTCGAGCCGCGCCGGCGTTCGGCGGCCGCACGCGCACCGAGCGACTCGCCCGGCTCGGCGATCAGAATGCCTTCGGCGTCGTGCCAAAGCCTGCCGAACCACGCCGGCTCGCCAACGGGCGTGAGGCGCCAGCTGAGCGCCAGCGCGTCGAGCGCCGCCGGTGCGCCCGTGGCCAGCACGCGCGGCACCGAGTATGGATCGTGCACGCCCATCGCGTTGTGCGCCGTGCGCATCATCGCGGAGAAGTTGCGCAGTGGCCTGCGTTCGTCGCGCCCACGCAGCCAGCGCATGACGAGCACGGCCGCGAGCCCCACGATCAACAGCGCGATGAGGACGATCAGGACGACTACGAGTGTGGTCGTCATGGCCGTGCTCCGCGTGGCGTGGCGTCCGGGCTGTCTTCGCTGTCTTCGCTGCCTTCGTCGGCGTTCTGCGCGCTCACCGTGACGATGCGCCGTGCGGCGAGTGCGAGCGTGGCGGGCGGCGTCGTGGAGACCGTAGCCGCCGCGGGCATGTCCTGACTTTGCGGCATGGCAGCCTGAACGTCGCCTGGCGGAACCGCCGGACGCAGCCTGCGCACCGTCCGTGCGCGCGGCAGCACCATGCCCGTGGTACTCGTATGGCTCGCCTGCGCCGGACGCCCTTGCGCCAACGAGACCGTTTCGAACTGTTCGAGCGATGGCCGCACGGGCGCCGTCGCGTAGAGCCACAGCAACTGTGAGATACCGAGCAGCACCGCGAATCCGCCGCCCACGAATAGCGCGAGCCGTGCGCGGTCTGGAAACATCTGCGTGAGCAGACGGGTTTCGCGCGGCGCCAGCGCGGCGCGTTCGAGCGGCGCGCCAAGCCGGTCGGGCTCGGGGTCGCGCTGCATGGCGAACGCGAACAGCGCGTGGCGCAACTGGTCGTGACGCAAGGCGCCCGCCTCGCCGCGCAGGCGGCCACGAAAGCCTAGCGTGAGGCAGGCGAGATAGACGTTGGCGAGATCGCGCTGCGCCGGATCGCGCTGCGCAAGCAAGGTTTCGATGGCGGCCGGAATGCGCTCGCCCGCCGCACGCGTGCCGAAAATGCGCGCTTCGAGCGGATGCGTTTCCCATGCGCTCGCGCCATTCCACGCCGAAAACAGCAGCAATTCGTCGAGCAGCGCGACATAGGCGTACTGCGCGGCGGCGATGTCCGCTTCGGCCGCCGCGCCGGTCCAGGCCATCGCATCGCGCGCGAGCTTGCGTGTGGCGGACTGCAGTTGCGTGGCGAGCGCGTCGGCATCGCGCTGGGGATCGGCGGGCGTCTCTGCGCTCGCGGCATTCGCGGCGCTGGCTGCATTCGCCGCCTGCGCAACCGCGCGCAAGCGCGCGTTCTCCGCAAACGCGAACGCCACGACGAACGCGCGCATGAGCGGCAGGCGCTCGTCGGTCGGGTCGCTGGCATCAAGCATGATCGGCTCCCCCCTGGCGTGCGTCGTCGGCGGCGTCGCCCGTGGGCGTGAAGAGTTGCACCGCCCAGGGCGCGCGACCCGGTACGGTCGTACGGACTTCGATGCACAACGGCTGGGCGCGGTCGAACCACGCATCCTCCACGGCCACCGCGAAGAGCGTCGTGTCGTCGCCCGTCGCGTAGGCCGCGCGCTCCTCGCGCGCGAGCCGCCGGCGCGCGAGGCCGCGCATGCGTTGGCGCGCGAGCGTGGGCACGTAGGGCCGCGACGCGACGACGGCATGATCGAGCCACACGCTCGCGTCGTGCTCGCCCGCGTCGGGCGGCATGCGCAAACCGATCACGAGTTCGCGCGCCACGTTGCCGCCACTTTCGAACGGCGGCGCAATCCAGAAACTGCCGCCTTCCTCGGTGAACGCGCGTACGCGATACCCCTGGCGGATTGTCGCGAGCGCTTCGTCCGCCCACGCGAGCAGCGGCTCGAACGACGCGAGCAGCGCCATGTAATCGAACGTCGCGAAGGCGGGCACGCCGCGCGCGGGACGCAGCGCCGCGAGCGCGCCTGTCATGCCCGCAACGGCGCGATACAGTTCGGCGGGATGCGCGATGCCGGTGACGAGCGTCGCCTCCACTTCGGGCAGACGGCTCCAGAGCGCGCAAAGCTGGCGCTCGATCTGGGCCGAATCGTCGCGCTCTTCCGCGCGTTGCGCGGCCTGCAGACGTCCGGCCAGGAACACGCACTTTTCGCGCACGCGCAGCAGCAGCTGCATGACGCGTTGCCCGAGCACCGAGTCGGCGCGCACGAACGGACAAGGCGGCGCGTAGTCCGCAATCGCCACGCCGCCGCCCTGCTGCCTCACGCGCATGACCGGCAGGCGGTCGAATTCGTGACGGCCGAGATCCGTCATGAGATGCAGCCGCGGCGTCCACGTCGTGATCGAAGCCGGCTCGCCACCCGAGACAAGATCGGGAACATCCGGACTCTCGCGCTGGGTGTAGCGCCCGGCCTGCGGATCGAGCTGCCCGCCGCGATACAGCGGTGGTACCGCGAGATAGATCGTGACTTCCTCGTCCGGCGCGCTGAACGCGTGGCTTACGTCGATCTCCAGCACGGGATCGTGCGGCGTGTGGCGAATGGCGAGGCCGTCGGCCAGAATCGCCTCGAGCGCGCTGATGCGCACGAGCCCCTGGGCGAGCCCCGCGGCGTCGTGCTCCAGAGAGAGCACGCCCCAGTAATGCGCGCGCGCGGCGCCGGCGAGCAAGGCGGCGTGCCCCGACGCGTGCAGCGCCTGGGTCTGGAAATGTTGCGGCAGCAAGGGCATGCCGTCGAACCAGCAGACCGGATCGGGAAACGAAGTACGCATGATGTGTTTGCTTTCTATCGCTAAACGTTTCGTCGTTCAGTGTTGGCGCGCCACTACATGACACCGTTGCGTCACACCGTTTGGCTGCTCAATGTGCGGCCTGCACGCTCAGATCCTGGTCGCCGAGCAGCAGCAGCGCGTGAGCGGGCCCCGTATCGAGCCTCACGCGGTGCGCGCCCGGAGTCTGGTAGTCGGCGAACACCACCACGCCTGCGCCCCGCTTGCCGCCAAACGGAAACGGCGCCGCTGCGATCTGTTGACCCGGCACGACTTCGAACGACACGACCGTGATGTCTTCGGGATGATCGCGGCGCCATTGATCGCGCTGAGCGAACCACTTCGCCGAAGGCAGGCCGAGCAACGCGTCGAGCAGTTGCTGATTGCGCACGAGCACGGCGTCCACGGCAATGGGCGTGTCCTGATTCGCCTGAGTGGAGACGGCAATGGCCAGGGTATCTACCTGTACCTTGGGCAGCGACGAACACGCCGCGAGCACCTGCGCGAGCGCGAACGCCAGCGCGGCGGCACGCCAGCCGCACGGCTTCGCGGCGCGCGACGCGCCGGCGAATAACGTGGTGATCACTGCGCAATCCCCATTGTGTGCGTCGCCTCTTGTCCGCGATGCCTCCTGCCCGCGCGCAGGATAGCTCATGCTAGTTCGTATTTCTAATCAAGGCGCATGTTCTGCAGCGCAAGCTGTTTCGCGCGTAGTCTACAAGCGCCCCACGCAAAATTGCAATAACGATTTTCTAATCGATCAATTCAAAAACAATGCGCAAATAAACTTGAAAGGAAATGAGTCTATGCGCCGTAAATATACTTTGAAATTCCGCGTTTACTGTCCTAAAGTCGTGACCGTCTATCTTCACGACGTGCGCGACGAAGGACAAGGTTAAGCCGCACGCAGCGCGAACGCCTGACGCCGTGAATGCTCTCGTCTGACGAATCCGGGGCATGCTTTAGCTGTGCTTTTTCTGAAGGACCGGGAATACACCTGGCAATCGTTTAATTACGTTTTGCGGGGCATTGTCGTCTTAAAGAAAACGCATCATGAAAAGGCTAGATTGACGACAAACGTGCATCTCTCCCGTTACACAATGCAATAGAAGAACGACCGCCACCGAGGTGACCATGGCCGACAGTACCCAGCACTGGTTCGAACGGAACCGACCGCCGCGTGTCCAGATCACGTACGACGTCGAAACGGGCAATGCCATCGAAAAGCGTGAACTGCCGCTCGTCGTGGGCATCCTTGCCGACTTGTCCGGCAAGCCTGTCGAGCCGTTGCCGAAAATGACGGAGCGCCGCTTCGTCGACATCGACCGCGACAATTTCAACGACGTGATGAAGTCGATCGGGCCGCGCGTGACGCTGCAGGTCGACAACACGCTCGCTGCCGACAGCAGCAAGATCAACGTCGACCTGAAGTTCGAGCATATCGACGACTTCGATCCTGTGAGCATCGTCCAGCAGATCGGCCCGCTCAAACAGCTCTACGACGCGCGGCTGCGCCTGCGCGACCTCCTCACCAAGCTCGACGGCAACGACGAACTGGACAAGCTGCTCCAGGAAGTGGTCCATGACCCGAAGGGGTTGAGCGAAATCCGCTCGGCCCACCCGCTGGACACGCCGACTGCGCAGCTGCCGCCGCCCGCGGGCGACGCCGCTGCACCCGCCAGCCCTTCCAGTGACACGCCGGCCAGCTAAGCCCAACGCGAGGAGACAATCATGTCCGATATACAGGCCGCCGCGACCGCGCAGGCGGGTACGGTCACGCTGCTCGACCGCATCGTGCACGAAGGACGCATGGCGCAATACGAGGAGCAGCAGCAGCACGCGCGCGAGCTGCTCGCCGAGTTCGCGCTGCAGGTGCTCGACAAGAACATGACCATCAGCCGCGACACGGTGGCGATGATCAACGATCACATCCGCAAGATCGACGAGCTGATCAGCGAGCAACTCAACGAGGTGCTGCATCACCCCGACATGCAGGCGCTGGAGTCGTCGTGGCGCGGACTGCATTTTCTGGTGAAGGGCTCCGAAACGGGCACGCGCCTGAAACTGCGCCTGTTGAACGCTTCGAAGAAAGACCTGCAGAACGATCTCGAGAAGGCCATCGACGTCGACACGAGCGCGCTCTTCAAGAAGATCTACGAAGAGGAATACGGCACGTTCGGCGGTTTTCCCTTCAGCGTGCTGGTGGGCGACTACTACTTCACGCGCCAGACGCCTGACGTGAGCCTGCTCGAAAAGCTCGCCTCCGTGGCCGCTGCCGCGCACGCGCCGTTCATTTCGGCGGCACACCCGCAGCTGTTCGACATGTCGAGCTTCACGGAGCTGGGCGTGCCGCGCGATCTCTCGAAGGTCTTCGAGACGATCGACATGGCCCGCTGGCGCGAATTCCGCAAGAGCGAAGACTCGCGCTATGTTGCGCTCACGCTCCCGCACATCCTGATGCGGCGTCCTTATCATCCGGACAGCAATCCGGTGGAGGGCATGAACTTCTTCGAAGATGTCGACGGCACCGACCACTCGAAGTACCTGTGGGGCAACTCCGCCTATGCCCTCGCGCAACGGATCACCAACGCGTTCGCGCAGTACAGCTGGTGCGCCGCGATTCGCGGCGTGGAAGGCGGCGGCGCGGTCGAGCGCCTGCCGGACCATATCTTCCAGACGGCTTCGGGCGACAAGGCCATGAAGTGCCCCACGGAAGTGGCAATCACCGACCGCCGCGAAAAGGAGCTCGATTCGCTCGGCTTCATTGCACTCGTGCACAAGAAGAACGAAGGGCTCGCGGTGTTCTTCGGCGGCCAGACTGCCTGCAAGCCGGCGCTCTACAACACGCCCGAGGCCACGGCAAACGCGCGCATTTCGGCCATGCTGCCGTATATCCTCGCGGCGTCGCGCTTTGCGCACTACATCAAGGCGATCATGCGCGACAAGGTCGGCAGTTTCATGACGCGCGATAACGTGCGCGCCTATCTCAACACGTGGATTGCCGACTACGTGCTCGTGAACGACAACGCGCCACAGGAAATCAAGGCCCAGTATCCGCTGCGCGAGGCGCGCGTGGACGTGACAGATGTGCCGGGCAAACCCGGCGCGTACCGCGCGACGGTATTCCTGCGGCCGCACTTCCAGCTCGAGGAACTCACTGCCTCGATACGGCTCGTGGCGACGCTGCCGCCGCCGGCGGCCGCCTGATCCACCCGCAAAAAAGCGATTCGATGAACAGACGACGGCCAGGCGGCGCATGAGCGCCCCTGGTCCCTGAACGCGCCTGGCGCCGCGCACGCGGCCCGCGCGGTTCTTTACTGCTTCGGGAGCAGCAAACCATGGATTCGATCATTCTCGACCTCGGCAGCGACATCAAAGGCGAGTGCACGCTGGAAGGCTATACCGACAAGATCGAGTTGATGTCGTACAGCCACAACGTGGCGATGCAGGTCACCAACGACGTCAGCAACTCGGAGCGCACCTCGGGCAAGCCCCATCTCGGCGAATTCACCGTGACGAAGTTCGTCGACGTCGCCACGCCCACGCTCAACGAATATTGCTGCTCCGGCAAGGCCATCGCGAGCGCGACCATCGTGGTGGGCCGCAACGCCGCCGAAAGCGACGGCAAGATCATGCCGTTCATCACCTATACGCTGAACAACGTCGTGCTGAGCAACGTGAGCGTGTCGGGCGGCGCGGGTGGCAAGCCCGTGGAAACCCTCTCGCTGAACTTCACGAAGATCAAGTGGGAACTCACCGCGCAGAAGGACGACGCCACCAAGGAAGGCACCGCGGCCACGACGTGGGACCTGGCCGCGAACAAGGTCGTGAAGGCAGCAGCCTAGCGCGCACCGCCTATGGCGAACGTCCGCGCCTTCATCGCCATCGCGCCCATGCCGCTCTTCGAGCGGCTGGCCGACGACGCGCCCTTCGACGCGCACGAGTCCGTCGACGAGCTCGCCGCGCGCACACTGGACGCGGCCGGCTTGCGCGCGTCGGTGCGCGCGGAGTTGCTGCGCCTTCTCAACACGCGCCGCGGCACGCCACGCCTGCCGCGCGCGCCGGACGTCCTGCTTTACGGCCTGCCCGACTGGAGCGGCCAAAGCGCGGCACGCGCGGAGGACCGGGCGGTGATCGAGCGCGAAGTGGTCGAGGCGATCCGCGCGTTCGAGCCGCGCCTTCGCGAGCCGCGCGTGAAAATCGAAGCGGACGCCGCCGCGCCATGGCGGCTGTGCCTGCGCATTCGGGGAACGCTGCGCGGCAGCGACGGCGTGGAGCACGTCGTCACCTATGTCGCCGGGCAGGATGGCGAAACGCAGTCCATCGGGATCGTCGATGAACGACTCGCTTGATGCGCAACTGCTCGACTACTACCAGCGCGAGCTGACTTATCTGCGCCGCGCGAGCGAAGGCTTTGCGCAGCGTTATCCGAAGATCGCCCGGCGGCTCGAACTCGGCCCCGGCGAGAGCGCCGATCCGAACGTCGAACGCCTGATCGAAAGCTTCGCGGTGCTAACCGCTCGCCTCCAGCGCACGCTCGACGACGAATACACCACGCTCACGGACGGCCTTCTCGAACAGTTTTATCCCTACGCGTCGCGGCCGGTGCCTTCCATGACGATCGTGCAGTTCGAGCCCGATCCGACGCAAGGCAGCATCGCCGCGGGCTATCGCGTGCCGCGCGACACGACCCTCATGCACGTGGACGCGAGCGGCGCGACGATCCACTGGCGCACGTGCAGCGACGTGACGCTCTGGCCGATCACCCTCGCCGCCGCCCAGTTGCTCGACGCGGAGGAAGCCCAGGCGCTCACCGGCAATGCGTCGCTGCAGTCGGCGCTGCGGCTCACGCTGCGGGGCATCGGGCCGCACAAGCTGGGCGCGCTGCCGATCGAGCGCTTGCGCGTGCGCCTCACGGGGTCGCCCGTCACCTCCGCCGCGCTCTACGACCTGCTCGGCGCACACAGCGCCGCCACCTGGCTGCAGACCCCCGAGGGTACGTTGCAGGCGCAACGCGGCCTGCCCTCCCCGGTTGGCTTCGACGAGGAAGACGCGCTGCTGCCGCTCGAAGACGGTGCGCATCCGGCCTGCCGACTGCTCGTCGAGTACTTCGCCTTTCCCGAGAAGTTCGCGTTCTTCGATCTGCCGTTCAAGCCGCCTGCGGATGCACTCGACAGCCTCGATCTCGTGATCGGCTTCACGGCCGCCCCGCGCGGGCGCTTCACGCTGCATACGCAGGATATCCAGCTCGGCTGCGCGAGCGCGCTCAATCTGTTCGCGCGCACCTCCGAACCCTTGCGGCCCGACGGGACGGCGCGTGAAATGCGCGTGAGCCCCGACGCGCACCGCGAATCGAGCACCGAGATCTACGCCGTGCGCAACGTGCGCGCCGTGGCGGGCCGCACGGTCACGGACGTGCCGCCCTGGTACGGCTCGATGCACGGCGCGGATTCGGCTGTGTACTGGTACGCGCGGCGCGTGAGCGGGCTGCATCCGTCACGTCCCGGCAGCGATGTCATGCTCACATTCGTCGATACGCGCTTCAATCCCTCCGCGCCCGCAGCGCGCACGCTCACTGCGGATCTACTGTGTACCAATCGTCATCTGGCCCACCGGCTCGCCCCGGGCGCCGCGCTGTCGTTCGAAGTGCCGGGCCCCGTGGCGAGCGTGCGCATTGCGCATCGGCCCACGCCGCAGATCGTGGCCGCGCTCGACGGCACGTCGCGCTGGCGCCTCGTGTCGCAACTCGTGCTCAATCACACGTCGATCGTGGAAGGCCCGCAGGCGCTGCAGTCGCTGCGCGAAATGCTGATGCTCCACAATCTCGGCGCGCATGCCCCGTCGCAGCGCCAGATCGCGGGGCTCGTGGCCGTGTCGAGCGAACCCATCGTCGCGCATGTCGGTACGGACCGTTGGCGCGGCTGGCGCAACGGACTCGGCGTGCGAATCGAACTCGACGAAGCGAGCTTTGTCGGCGCGAGCACCGTGCTCTTTTCCGGCGTGCTCGCGCAATTTTTCTCGCTCTATGCGAGCGTCAACCGTTTCGTACAGACCTCGCTCGTGCGCGACGGTCGGGAGATCCGCACATGGCGGCCGACGATGGGCAGCCCGCTCGTTCTCTGACGCAGCGGCTGTTCGACGAACCGCACGCGTTCGAATTCACGCAGGCCGTGCGCCTGCTCGAGTTGTTGCAGCCGCACGCGCAGCCGCTCGGCACCGGGCTCGACCCCGGCCAGGAAGCGCTCGCGTTGAGCGGCAATCTGTCTCCCGCGTTTCCGGCGAGCGCGCTCGGGCCATTGCGGCGCGGCTTACCGCGCTCGCTCGCCTTTGCGCCTCAGGCGGGCGAAGAAGCATCCGCACACTCCGGACATGCGGGACCGCCCCAGCTCCAGGTCAACGCGTTCGCGCTCGGCGGCCCGAACGGCCCCTTACCCGGTGCATGGCAGGAATGGCTGCAGGACCGTCTGCGCCGCAAGGACCGCTCGGCGGCGGCGTATCTCGACATCTTCCAGCACCGGCTGCTGGCGCTGCTCTATCGTGCACAGCGCAAGTACCGCAGCGCCGAGCCGCTGCCCGCCACGATGCAGCGCTCGGCCGATGTCGTGCTGCGCGCGCTGACGGGCAACGCCTCGCTGAACTCGCGCGCCTCGTACAACCGCGCGGGGCAGGAAGCCGCAATACCGCCCGAGCCGCTCGACCTGCGCGCCGTGCTGGCGCGCGCGGGCCTCTTCGCGAACCGTCGACGCTCGATCGCGGGTTTCGACGTCATGGTGCTGCATCATTTCCGCGTGCACGTGCGCTCGACGCCGTTCGAAGGCGGCTGGCGCACGCTGCCTCCGGCGAGCCGCACGGCGATCGGCTCCGGTGGACGCAACCGGCGGCTCGGTCAGGATGCCGTCGCGGGCACGAGGATCTGGGACGAACACCAGGGCATACGCGTGCGGCTGGGTCCGCTCAGGCGTGCGCAGTACGAAGCCTTCCTGCCCAGCGCGCCCGCTCACGAAGCACTGAATTCGCTGGCCGCCGAATGGTTCGGCGCCGAACTCAAGGTGCATCTCGAACTGCAGCTCGCCGCGGGCGAATTGCCGCGCGCGCGCCTCTCGCGGCACGCGCCGCCGAGGCTCGGCTGGACCGCCTGGGCCGGCGCCGCGGAATCGGCGCCCGCGCGCCTCACGCGCCTCGCGCCCGAAGACGTTCCGGGGCGTACCGGGCCGTGACGCTCGATCTCAAGACGCTCGTTGCGCGCCTCGAGCGCGAGCCGCGCGAAGCCCTCGAACGCGCCGCGCAGCAATGCCTGCGCGAAACACATTTCGTGGTCGAAATCGAACACTGGCTGCTCGCGCTCGCCGAACCCGAGGGCGGCGATCTCGCGTGCGTGCTGCCGCACTTCGGCGTGGACCGCGCCGCGCTCGGCGCCGAGATCCGCATGACGATCGCGCGCTTCAAGCGCGGCAACACGGGCATGCCGTCGTTCTCGCCCGACCTGCTCGTGTGGCTCCAGGACGCGCTCGTGCAATCCACCGTCGTGCTCCAGCAACCGCGCGTGCGCGCGGCGACGCTGTTTATCGCCCTGCTCGAAAACGACACGCTGCGCGCACGCGCCGTGCATGGGGCGCCCACGCTGCTGCGCGTGGCGAGCGCCGCGCTGCGCGCCAATATGAGTGTCTGGCTCGCGCCTATCGAAGCGATGTCGCCGCTTGCGTCGACATTGCCGATCGCACCGCTCGAAGCGGCCATGGACGACAGCGCGAGCCTTCCCGTGCTGACCGGTGCCCTCAAGCCCGAGGCGCCAGCGCCCGCCCTGCTCGACCAATACACGCTCGACCTCACCGCCGAAGCGCGGGCCGGACGCATCGACCCGATCATCGGACGCAATGCGGAGATTCGCCAAACGCTCGACATCCTGTTGCGGCGGCGACAGAACAACCCGTTGCTCGTGGGCGCGCCGGGCGTGGGCAAGACGGCCGTGGTCGAAGGTCTCGCGCTGCGCATCGCGGCGGGCGACGTGCCGCCGCCGCTTGCGGAAGTCTCGCTGCGCATGCTCGACCTCGCGCTGCTGCAGGCGGGTGCGGGCCTGAAAGGCGAGTTCGAGCGGCGTCTGCGCGCCGTGATCGATGAAGCGCGGCACTCGCCACGACCGGTGGTGCTCTTCATCGACGAGGCACATACGATGATCGGCGCAGGCGGCGCGGAAGGCGGCAGCGACGCCGCCAATCTGCTCAAGCCCGCCCTTGCGCGCGGCGAGCTGCGCACGATCGCGGCCACGACGTGGCTCGAATACAAGAAGTACTTCGAGCGCGACCCCGCGCTCGCGCGGCGCTTCCAGCTCGTGCAGATCGAGGCGCCCGACGAGCCGACGGCCATCGCGATGCTGCGCGCGCTGGCGCAAAAGTTCGAAGCGCATCACAACGTGACGATCCTCGACGCCGCCATCGTCGATGCGGTGAAACTCTCGCACCGGTACATCTCCGCGCGCCAGTTGCCCGACAAGGCGATCGCCGTGCTCGATACCGCTTGCGCGCGCGTGGCGCTGGCGCAGCACGACACGCCGCCGCAACTCGAAGCGGCCAGGCACCGGCAGCGCGCGCTCGACGACGAGCTGCTGCGCCTGCGCACGGAAACGGTACTCGGCGCGAATCACACGCAGCGTCTCGCCGCGCTCGAAGCCGAACATGCGCACAACGCCACGCTCGTCGAGACGCTTGAGGGACGCTGGCGTGACGAAGCCGCTACCGTGCGTGAGATTCTCGCGGTACGCGCGAGTCTGGCCGCCCTCGACGCGGCGCCTCGCGATGCTTTCAACGAAGGCACGCACGAACCGCCAGAGAACGCGGACGCGAACGAGAACAACGAGGCCGCGGACCCGCGCGAAGACCTCGCCGCCGAACTGGCGCGCCTCGAAAGCGGCCTCGAAGCGATTCGCGACGACGACCCCATGGTGCCGGTTTGCGTGGACTCGAAAACCATCGCCGCCGTGATCGCAAGCTGGACCGGCATTCCCGTGGGCAAGATGCTCGCCGACGAAGCGCACGCCGTGCGCACGCTCAAGGGCCGTCTCGCGCAGCGTATCGTGGGGCAAGACGGGGCGCTCGACCGCATCGCCATGCGCATCCAGGCCTGGCGCGCGGGGCTCGCCGACCCGTTGCGCCCGGTAGGCGTTTTCCTGCTCGTGGGACCAACGGGGGTCGGCAAGACAGAGACGGCCTACGCCCTTGCGGATGCACTCTATGGCGGCGAGCGCAATCTCATCGTGATCGACCTCGCCGCGTATCAGGAAGCGCATGCCGTCTCGCAGCTGCGCGGCGCGCCGCCGGGCTATGTGGGCTATGCGAGCGGCGGCCAGCTCACCGAGGCGGTGCGCAGGCGCCCTTATAGCGTCGTCCTGCTCGACGAAATCGAAAAAGCGCATGTCGACGTGCTCGAAGCCTTCTACAACGTCTTCGACAAGGGCGTCATGGAAGACGGCACCGGGCTCGTGGTGGATTTTCGCAACACGGTGATCCTCGCCACCAGCAACGTCGGCGCCGAATTGCTGCTCAATACGCCTGCCGCAACGCTTGCCACCGACGCCTTTGCGCGGCGGCTGCACGAAGAACTGCTGCACGCGTTTCGCCCGGCGTTTCTCGCGCGCATGACCGCCGTGCCTTATGCGGCGCTCGACGACACGGTGCTGCGCGCCATCATCGAAAAGAAGCTCGAACAACTGCGCATGCGGTACCGCGATGCAACGGGCAAACAGTTCGCCTTCGACAGCAGGATCATCGACGCCGTGCTCGCGCGCTGCCGCGCCGCGGGTGGTGCGCGCGAGATCGACAACGTGCTGATGAACGAGCTGGTCGGCACGCTCGCGCAGTGGGCGCTCGAATGACGATGCACACCACCGGCCACGAAACACTACCCTCGCGATGAACCGCCCCATCTCCGCCGACACCGATGCGCGCATCAGCCTCACCGGCAACGCGTTCAGCACCCTCTTTCCCGCCAGCTTCGAAGCGCGCGAGGCACTGGACGCTCCCACCACGCTGACGCTGCACGCTCACGGCGGATTGCCGCCGCCCGCGCTCTCGGGCATGACGGCCAACCATGCAACGCTCTCGCTCGCGTGGGGCGAATCGCCTCGGCTCATCGACGCCGTTTGCACGCGCGCCGCGCAGCTGCCCTCGACGATAGATGCCAGCCACTTCACCCTGGAACTGCGTTCGTGGTTGTGGCTGCTCACCCTCTCGCGAAACAACCGCATATTTCAGGGCAAAAACGCGCAGGAGATCATCCAGGCCGTATTCGGGGGGCACAGCTTGACGGACTACTCCATCTCCATCACGGGCACGCCGGCTACGCGCGAATGGTGCGTGCAGTACGCGGAATCGGATTTTGCGTTCGTGAGCCGCCTTTGCGAAGAGGAAGGCTGGTTCTATTTCTTCCGCCACGATACGGGCAGCCATACGCTCGTCATTGCCGACAGCAACGACGCCTTCACGCCCTTGCCCGGCGACGCAACACTGCACTACACAGGCGGCACGAGCGGCACACGCGAATCGACGCAGATCGTCCATTGCGAGGTCGTCGAAGAGACGGCCACCGGGCTCTTCTCGCATACCGACTACGCGTGGGAGACGCCGACCGCGCAGCTCTATTCGCAGGCACAGGCGGCGTCGAACGGGCATAGCGTGTACGAGTACCCAGGGCGCTATGCCACCAGTGGCGATGGCTCCACGCTCTCCAGGCACCGCGTAGACGCGCTGCGTGCACCCACACGAATCCTCATTGGCGAAAGCGACTGCCGCGCGCTGGCGCCGGGTTGCCGCTTTACGCTGGCCGATCACGAATCGAGCGACGCCAACATCGAATGGGTCGTACGCAGCGTGATTCACGAAGCCGACCACAACCGTTATCGCAACCGCTTCGAAGCGTTTCCGTTCGCGACGACATGGCGGCCCGCGCGTATGACGCCGCGCCCCTTCATGCCCACGCAGACCGCGACGGTGGTGGGCAAGAGCGGCGAGGAGTTGTGGACGGATCAGTACGGCCGCGTGAAGGTTCAGTTTCACTGGGACCGCGACGGCCAGAACGACGAACAGAGTTCGTGCTGGATTCGCGTGGCACAGCCATGGGCGAGCAAGCGCTTTGGCATGCAGTTCATGCCGCGCGTGGGCGACGAAGTCGTGGTGACTTTCATCGACGGCGATCCAGACCGGCCGCTCATTACGGGCAGCGTGTATAACGGCGCGAACCTGCCGCCTTATACGCTGCCCGACAACCAGACGCAATCCGGCATCAAGACGAATACCTCGAAAGGCGGCAACGGTTTCAACGAATTGCGTTTCGAAGACAAACAGGACAGCGAGGAAATCTTCCTGCAGGCGCAAAAGGACCTGAACGCCAAGGTGATCAACGACGCGACGTGGACCATAGACCACAACGAAACGAGCACGATCAAGAACGACCGCGCGCATACGATCAAGGAAGGCAACGATACGCTCACGGTCGAACAGGGCAACCGCATCACGACCGTCAAGACGGGCGACGAAACCGTCGACATCAAAGGCGCACGCACTGTGAAAGCCGGCGGCAACGAGACGCGGACCGTGGGCGGCAATCTCGATCAGACAGTGACGGGCAACATGACGCTCACTGTGGACGGCAACCTCACCATCAAGGTGAGCGGCACGCTAACGCTGCAGAGCACGGGCAACCTCACGGCGAAGAGCGACGCGTCGCTGACGAATCAGGCCGCCGTGTCGCTCACGAATCAGGCCGGGACGTCGCTGACCAACAAGTCGGACGGCACGCTTTCGAACGAGGCGCAGAGCGTGACGAACAAGGGCGCCGTACAGCAGACGGTGGACGGCGGCGGCATGCTGGTGGTCAAGGGCGGCATCGTGAAGATCAACTGAGGCGAGCATGGAGACGATTCGACCGGTCACGATAGAACGCGACGACACGCGCATTGAAGGCGCGACGCTGGGCGGCGCGCTGCACGGCCCCGTGCGCATCGAGACGGAAGGACGCCCCGTCGCGATGATGCGTTACGCTAACGGCGTGCTCAGCGGCCCGGCTACCTATTTCTATCCTGAGGGCAATTCCTCAGCGCAAGTGCAGTATGCGAACGGAAAGCTCGACGGCAAGGCGCTTTTCTACCACCCCGATGGAAAGATCCAGCGCGAGGAGCACTACGCGAACGGCGTGCTGCACGGCGTATCGCGCACCTGGCTGGCCGACGGCACGCTGCTCGAAGAAGCGCATTACCGCAACGGCAAGCTGCATGGGGTCTTGCAACGATTCCATCCGAATGGTTGCCTCGCTCTGCGGCAGCCGTTCAGTGCCGGAAAACCGCTCGAAGCGGCGAAACGTTATACCGACGACAACCGCCCGCTAGCGGCGGACGGCAAGCCGCTGCCGCGCTGGAAACAATGGTGGCAGTCGCTCGCCAATCCGTCTTCGGCCTGATTCTCGCGCAGGCAACGCACAAGGAGGTACATCATGACCAGTCCGCAAGTCTGCGCCGGTGCCACATTGCAATGCTCGTTCGGCGGCGCGCCGGGCACGCTGAACGTTCTCCCCGTCAATCGCGTGCTAGTGAGCGGCGTGCCCGCCGCGACGATTGCCGACTCGATTCCCATCGCCAATATCACGCCGTTCGCGCTGTGCCAAAGCCCGGCGAATCCCACAGTGATCGCCGCGACCGCCGCGGCGCCGGGTGTGTTTACGCCGATGCCCTGCGTTCCGGCTACACCGTCGCCGTGGATTCCCGGCGGCGCGCCAACCGTTACGCTGGGCGCCATGCCGGCGCTGGATGCTCAAGGTACGCTCGTTTGCATTTGGGGCGGCGTGATCAAAGTGGTGCAGCCGGGGCAGGTAACTACGCTTGTGCCGTAGGGCGCGGTCGGCGACGCAAGGACGCCCGGCGCTACGCCAAAGGGAAAGCGATACGTCCGAAATCGCTCGCTTCGATCTGAATGTCAGCCCGGCGTTGCGTGCGCCGATCCGAGGCTGAGCATATGTAGCGCAAAGGCGCGCATGATATCCTGCACCGCGTTGGTCAGGACGCCTGTAAAACTAGCACTGAAGACTTTCTGAGGCCCCTTTCCGAGGATCTCGACTTTGCTTGTGTGCGAAAACACGACATTCGGCACCGCCCCCCCACTAATAACAAAATCGTAATACGCGCTCGGCTTGTTCTTCACGGTGTATGTCGTCCCGGCTTTCTTCCCTTTTTTGGTATCGAGATGAATGGGTGCCGGCCGCTCTGCGGTTACGTGGCAGGAATTCGCCACGCCACCATTCGCAAGCGGTACGGTGATGTGATATTCCTCGTTCTGAATCTCGAATGGCAAGTAAATAAGGGTGCCGCCTTCGTCTGTCGCGTCATCGTAGGTAGCTGCCGCGGGGAGGATTCCGCCTAATGCGACCGCATTGTCCCAGTCTGTCTTGATGTTCGAGAAAACGAGAGGCATTGCCAATCTCCTGGTAGTTGAATGTGTGATCCTTCTGAGTAGATAGTAGCCCGTCGGATCGCAATTCGCCTTTTATTTTATGAACAATAGACGTTTTATTACATAGGATCCCAATCATCCGGAAAACACCTGCGCACACTCTTCATCAAGCACTTCACTGGAAAATTGTTCCCACAACCAGTAGCAAATGCCGAATTCGTTTACCTATACTCGTTTCACTCTGCAAGGCAGCCCCATTTTCCGAACACCAGCAAAAACGGAGCGTGAAATGCGAGGAGCGATGCTTAAGACGGGTTGGCTACTGCTGACTTTCCTTTTGTCGAGTGCCAGTGTTGTCGTGCAGGCCGCCTCGACATGCAGCGGCTTGAGTTGTTTTTTCCGCGGCCAGCTAGTCGAGCAGAGAACAAGCTTGCGCCTGAGCGCAAGCGACTTCACGAAACTGCTAAACACGAACGCAACGGGTCAGCAATTGCTGCAAGTCGCCGGCACGCCGCGCTGCGACATCGAAATCAAGTACTTCCGCTACCTCACGATAGGCGGCGCAGGCGAACCCACCATGTCGAGCGCCGCGCTGATGATCCCCGGCGGCGGCGCCTCGTGTACGGGGCCGCGTCCGCTCATGCTGTACGCACACGGCACTACGACCTACCGGAACTACAACATCGCCGACATTACTCAAGCGGACCCGGCCAACGGTGACGGCGCGGGCGAAGGCATTGCGGTGGCGGCGATCTACGCGGCGCAAGGTTATCTCGTCGTGGCTAGCAACTATGCCGGCTACTCGGGCTCCCCCTTGCCGTATCACCCCTATCTGAACGGCGACCAGCAATCCGCCGACATGATCGACTCATTGCGCGCGGCCCGATTCGCCATGGCCCTTCCCGACCCGGCAAACAAGACGCGTGAGAACGGCAAGCTGTTCGTCACTGGATATTCGCAAGGCGGCTACGTGGCGCTCGCGACCCACCGCGCGCTGCAGGCGGCCGGCATCAACGTCACGGCTTCCGCGCCGGGCTCGGGTCCGTATGCGCTGGGCGCCATGGCGGATGCCCTCGTCCAGGGCGAGGTCGACCTCGGCTCGACGATCTTTACGGTGCTGGTGACCACGAGCTACCAGCACGCCTACGGCAATATCTATCGCAAGCCGGGCGACTTTTTTGAGGCGCCCTATGCCCCTGGGATAGAGAACCTGCTGCCGAGCGTCACGTCAATGGACACGCTATTCGCCAAAGGCAAACTGCCCGCAACGCAGCTCTTCAGCAGCACGCCGCCTGCGCCACAGTTCGCTTCGTTGACGCCGCCTCTCGCGCCGCCCCTGGCGCCCGCTGAATTGACGCCGCTCTTCGCGATGGGATTCGGCACCGCGAATCTCGTGCGCAATGCCTATCGCCTGAGCATGCTCGAAGACGCCATCGCCAATCCCGATGGCGCCTTTCCCACGCCGACCGCCGCGATGGCCCCCGCTGCGAGCCCGGCCCAGCCGCTGCGCCAGGCGTTCAGGCGCAACGATCTGCGCAACTGGGTGCCGCACTCGCCCGTGCTGCTATGCGGCGGCCACCTCGACCCGATGGTGTTCTTTTTCAATGCGGCGATCGAGCAGGCCTACTGGAAGCACGCCAACGTCGCGCCGGGCCTGACCAGCGTGCTCGACGTCGACTCGGCGCCAGGCGCGAACGATCCGTTTGCCGCGGTCAAAGCTGGCTTCGCTCAGGCCAAGGCGGCAGTCGCCGCGCAGGCGGTTCAGGGTGGTGCAACGGATGGTGGGCTTTCCGCAGTGCTTCAGGTCTACCACGCCGACATCGTCGCGCCGTTCTGCATGGTCGCGGCGCGCGGGTTCTTCGGCAATTTTTGATTGGCGGCCGCGATCGAGAACGCGATCAAGGGCAATCCGGCGTTCAAGCCTCATAAGGGGGAGCATAGTCAAAACGCCAAGGTCCATCGCTTTGCGGGTACGAATTGGCATGACTCGAAAAAGCACGAAACCGTTTCAGTCTCCGGCGTTAAATATAGTGGTGCCGTTGAGGCCGACATTCTTGGCGAGACCTATACCGATTTTTAGTCGAGAGCCGCTTGACATAATGCTTCATCGCTCCCTCAGACCAGACATGAGGCGCTTGCAACCAACAAGCCGCCATGCGCCCCTTTCGATGGGCTAGAAGGCCTTTCACGCCTCATGCAACACATTGAGCCTGAGCGTTCGACGGCACCAGTGAGCCGAAGCGGCACGAAGGCGCTTGACTCGACTACCGTAGTCACCTTCACGATCGATACCCTGTTCAACGGACAGGGTATCGATCGAAATGGAAACCGCCCGCGATCTCACCGACGACGCCTTCCTCGAAGCCTTTCTAAGCTGCAGGTTGCCACCGGCCGCGTTCAATCATCGCAATCATCTGCGCGTGGCGTGGATACACCTGCAGCGCTTCCCGCTGGACCAGGCGATCGAGCGCACCTGTGCCGGTATCGCGCAATACGCCACGCATCTCGGCGCGCCGGGCCGATACCACCGTACAATTACGGAAGCCTTGGTCCGGCTGATGGCGCATGCGGGCGCATCGGATTCATTGCACACGTTCGATGAGTTTCTCGCACACGCACCAGCCTTTTCCGGCGATTGCCGCGCGCTTGTCGCCGCGTACTATTCGCCCGCCAAGCTGAACCGGCCCGAAGCGCGCTTGTTCTTTCTCTCACCCGATAGACTTCCCTTGCCGTCATGACACGTCTCGCTCGTTTCACTCTCGGACGACTGGCACGCGAGGCGGGACTCTCGCGTTCCTCGCTGCTGCACTATGAAACGCTGGGCTTGCTAGTGCCGGTCGCACGCAGCACCGCGGGCTACCGGCTCTACGATGAGACGCAACGCGAACGTCTACGCGCAATCTGCGCGTACCGGGCCGCCGGATTACCACTAGCCGCAATACGCGACGTCCTCGCGAACGAGGCAGACGCAGCCGCCCAGATCCTTGAAACGCATTTGATGGTGCTAACGGAGGAAATCGCGCGTCTCAAACAGCGTCAGAACGCAATTGCGACGTTGCTCGCGCAACCATCGTTTCGTCGGAGAGGAAAGAAGCGTGGCAAAGACGCGTGGGTTGCGATGCTGCGTAGCGCCGGCTTCGACGATGCGGAGATGGACAGGTGGCATGCAGAGTTCGAGGCAGAAAACCCCGACTCGCATGCAGCGTTTCTGGCTTCGCTCGGGCTGACGCCCAAAGAGGTGAATGCCATCCGCCGGCGCGCGAAGCTCACAGGCAACACAGCCATCGGCCACGTAGCCTGATGAAAGTCATTGACAGTCAAACCTGGAAATGTGCGCCACCGCACGTTCTCGCGTGACTCCGACGCACGTCGTCGCGCTTGGCCGTCTACTCTGCAGCAACCGGCTTTCACTTCCCAATTTCGCCAACCAGGAGACGTTCATTCCATGCATGAAACAAGCGATAGGGTTCGCGCGTTTATCGAGGAAGTCCTGAATCAAGGGCAGATCGACGCCGCAGAGCGGTTTTTCTGGGAGGACATGGTCGAGCAGGTGCCGTTCCCCAGCCAGGGTCCCGGTATCGAGGGCCTCAAGGAGGTCGTACGAGGGATGCGAGCCGCGTTCCCGGACATGCATTGGCGCGTCGAGGAACAACTCACGGAAGGCGACCGCGTGCTGACCCGCTTCGAGTGGACGGGCACGCACAGGGGAGCGTTCCTCGGCGTGGACGCTACGGGGCGCGCCGTCAAGGTCTGGGGCATGGTCATCGACCGTTTTCAGGACGGCAGGATCAAGGAAACCCGCCTCCTCATGGACACGCTCGGGCTGATGATCCAGCTAGGCGCGGTTCCTCCACCGGGCCAGTGAAACCGCG
This sequence comes from Paraburkholderia nodosa, assembly GCF_001718195.1. Lineage (GTDB taxonomy): Bacteria > Pseudomonadota > Gammaproteobacteria > Burkholderiales > Burkholderiaceae > Paraburkholderia > Paraburkholderia nodosa_A. The sequence continues at coordinate 41,506 of NZ_MCNV01000024.1, read as the reverse complement.
ATAACCTGGTTGGTCCCGCGTCCCGCTGCAGGACCAACCCAGTGCGCCCCTCTTCGCTCGTTACAACGACAGCTTGCACGCCTCATGCAGCGAAGTGAGTCTGCGCACGGGCTCCGCTACATAAGGGTTGCTCTCGTCCCACGCGTAGCCCGCCAGCACCGAGCTGATCATCCGACGGATCAAGGGTGTTTGGCGCGGGTAGTAAATGATGTCCTGCAGCTCGCCCGTGTACCAGCGCTCGACGAAGGCGCGGAACGTGTCGATCCCCTTGCGCAGCGGCACGTCGTATTCGGCCTGCCAGTCCACGGCCGCGCCGCCGAGCGCGCGCTCGAGTACCTTCACGGCCAGGTGCGCCGAACGCAGCGCGATGGTGACGCCCGAAGAAAACACCGGGTCAAGAAACTCGCCCGCGTTGCCGAGCAGCGCGAAGCCCGGGCCATGCAATCGTTCGACGTTGGCCGAATAACCGCCAATCTGGTTCACCGGCATGAGAAACGGCGCGTCGCCGATCAGACGGTTCAGTGTCGGCTCCTCGCGAATGAGCGCGCGCAGCCGCGCCTCGCGTTCCGCTTGCGGCATGTCGAGGAAAGCGGCATCGGCAACACAGCCCACCGACGAGCGCCCGCCCGCGAGCGGGATCATCCAGAACCAGACGTCGCGGTGCTCGGGGTGTGTCGCGATGCAAATCTTGTTGCGGTCGAAGACGTCAAGCGGCAGCCCGTCGCGCACGTGGCTGAAGATCGCGGCACGCGTCGGCATGCCGGTGGGCGCCTCCAAATCCAGGAGGCGCGGTAGCACGCGGCCAAATCCGCTCGCGTCGAGCACGAAACGCGCGTGCACTTCATAGCGCGCCTGGTTTTCGTCGATCGCCTCCAGCACCGGCGCGTCGCCCGTGCGCATGCCCGTCACCGTGTGGCCGAAGCGCACCTCGGCGCCCTGCTTCGCGGCGCAGCCGATCAACAGATCGTCGAACTTCGCGCGCTCGACCTGGTAGGTCGTGCCCCAGCCCTCTGAGTGTTTGTCGCGGAAGTCGTACGACGATACCTCGTCGCGCCACACGAAATGCGCGCCATTCTTGTACTGAAAGCCGGCTTCCACCACCGCCTGCAGCATGCCGGCCTCTTCCAGGTACGCCATGCTTTGCGGCAAGAGGCTCTCGCCGATCGAAAAGCGCGGGAAATGCTGGCGCTCCAGTACGAGCACCGAGCGTCCGGCCTTGCGCAATAGGGCCGCAGCGACCGCGCCCGAGGGGCCCGCGCCGATGATCGCCACGTCGACGGTTTCGCGTCGCGTGGACGGCGTAACGGCTTCTCCAATGCTCTTTTCCATAGTCCTTTCCCTTCTCTGCGTCCTGACGCGCTCTGTTACGTCCTGTCACGTCCTGTTACGACTGTATGCCCAATGCAAGCGCACTTTGCTGCGCGAAACCGTGATTCTGACACCCCTCGCTGCGCCCTTGCATTTACAATGCCCATTCGCGTCCATGACCGCATTCGCAACGGGTGAAAAAATATGTCGGTTTCCGAATCAAATTACGTGCCGTTCGTCCCGGAAACGGCCTTCGGTATCTGGTTTCTCCGCACCCATACGTGGGAGCACCACGTGCTGCGCGTGGCGATCAACGACCTCAAGCGGCTCGTCGACGTGCCGTTGCCCGACGCGCCCGAAATCGTCGATGTCGGCTGCGGCCAGGGCAAGTCGTTCCGCCTGCTGGCCGAGGCTTTCCGCCCGCGCCGCATCGTCGGGGTCGACTATCACGAGGCGTCGCTCGAACTGGCGGCGCGTGCCGCGCGCACCTGTCAGGACGAATTGCAGACGCAAACCGCGTTCGAACTGCTGCACGGCGATTGCGCGAGCCTGCCGTTACCCACGGCCAGCGCGGACATCGTCTTCTGCCACCAGACTTTCCATCACCTCGTCGAGCAGGAACGCGCGCTCGCGGAATTCCACCGCGTGCTCAAGCCGGGCGGCGTGCTGCTCTTCGCCGAATCCACTGAGGCTTATATCCGCTCGTGGGTCATCCGCCTGCTGTTCCGCCATCCCATGCACGTGCAGAAGAGCGCCAACGGCTACCTCGAAATGATTCGCGCAGCGGGTTTCCGTTTTTCGGAGCGCAATGTTTCGCTGCCCTATCTGTGGTGGAGCCGTGCCGCCGATTTCGGTCTCTTCGAGCGCCTCGGCCTGCATCATCCCAAGCCCGGGAAGCGGCGCGAAACCCTGGTCAACGTAGCCGCCGTGAAGGCGGCATGAAGGCGGCGTGAGCCGGGTCGCCCGCCGCCGCCTGCTGCGGGTTACTTGCCGCCCTTGAGCGTCACCACGTCGCCGACGAGCGCCACGCCGGCGATCATCGCGCCCGCGCCGCAGGTGAACTCCGTGGCACTCTCGCGCAGTTCGTTCTTGTAGTTGCTCTTGATGTTGATGACCGCGTTGCCGCCTTCCTTGCGCGCGCGTTCCTGCAGCTCCTGCACGGCCGAAAGGAACACGTGCTGGCAGGCCGCTTCGTCGCTCTTGCCAAATGCGTTCGTCTTCTTGTTCGTGGAGAACTGACCCAGCGTCTTCTTCACCGCCGGATGCGGTTGGCCCGCAAAGTACAACGCAATGTCGTCGCTCACCTTGCCGGGCTCGCTCTGCAGCGCCACATCCACCGAATAGGTGTCGACGGTATTGCGTGCGTAGGCGTGCGACGTCGCGAAGGCCGCGCACAGCGCGGCGAACATCCACAGTTTCTTCATTGCTTTTCTCCGTTGGTTCAGTTCGCTTGCAGCACCACGAGGTCGCCTGTGACGGCGATGGCCGCTGCACTCTGGCTCACGCCGCATGTGTATTCGGTGGCCGACCCGGTTTCGCTGCCGTGAAAGCGCGTGGTCACGTTGATGACGGCGTTGGCGCCCTTGTTGTGGGCGTCCGCGCGCAGCTTGTCGAGTGCCATGGCGAGCACCTTGTTGCAGCTGGCCTCGGCGCCGTCGGTCGCGCGGGCGACACGCAAGGAGTGCGAGGCATCACCGACGTGGCGCACCACTTCCGGATGCGGCTGCGCACCGAAATACACGGCGATTTTCGCGGCGGGGTCCGCGCTGGACGCGGCTTTCGCCGTCGAGAGCGAAGCTGCGGGCTGGATCGGCAGCGTGAGGCGCTGCGATCCGCAAGCGGCCAACGTCAGGCTGACGATCGCGGCCATGCTCAGCGTGAGGTAAGTCTTTTTCATTGGAATCCTCATTATCTTCAGGGTTGCCCGAAACTTCAGACTGCATTCCAGGCGCGAAACACCAGGCTGGCGCAACTGCCGCCGAACCCGAATGAAACCGACATCGCCGTATCGATGCGTGCGTCGCGCGTTTCACGCACGAGCGGCATGCCGGCGGCAGCCGCATCGAGCGCTTCGATGCCCACGGCACCCGCAATCCGGCGATCGCGCATCATCAGCAGCGTGTAAATGGCTTCGTGCGCACCGCACGCGCCGAGCGGATGGCCGCTGAGCGCCTTCGTCGAGGAGAACGCAGGCACCTCGCCGCCAAACACGGTGCGCAACGCGAGCAGCTCCTCGATATCGCCCGATGGCGTCGAAGGCGCATGAGTGTTGATGTAGTCCGGGCGGCAGCCGGCCTCGGCGAGCGCCTCGCGCATTGCGCGCGCAATGCCGGCCGCCTGCGGCGCGACCATCCGCGCACCGTCGGTGCACTGGCCGTAGCCGGTCAGCTCCGCGTAGATGCGCGCGTTGCGCGCCTGCGCATGCGCGAGCGATTCGAGCACGAGGATGCCTGCGCCCGAGCCGATCACGAAGCCGTCGCGCTGCGCGTCATAAGGCCTCGACGCCCGTTCGGGCGTGTCGTTGAACCCGCGCGAGAGTGCGCCCATCGCGTCGAACATCAGCGTCATGTTGTCGTGCAAGCCTTCGGCGCCGCCCGCGAGCACGATGTCCTGGCGGCCCGTCTGGATCAGCTGCATGGCCTGGCCGATCGCGAGCGCGGAAGTCGTGCACGCCGACGAAGGCGAATACGTGACGCCTTCCATTCCGAACACGTGCGCAAGATTCGCCGATGTCGTGCTGCTCATCGCCTGCGGCACCGTATAGGGCGGCACGCGGTCGACACCTCGGGTGTTCGCGCTTTCCATGGCCGCGTCGTACGCGGACATCGTTCCGACGCCCGAGCCCACCACCGCGCCGGCCCGAGGGCTGAGCAGCGCGTGTGCGTCGAGAGCGGCATCGGCGATGGCGCTGTGTGCGGCGTGGCAGGCGAAGCGCGCCGTGTCGCCCATGAAGCGTTCGGCCTTGCGCTCGAACGGCGTTTCGCCCGCAACCGAAGCCACGGCCGCCACCTGGCTCGCGAAACCACGGTCGCGCCACGCCTGAACGCGCGTGATGCCGCCGCGTCCGTCGCGCAAGCGCGAGGAAACGCCGTCGAGCGTATTGCCGAGGCACGAGACGATGCCCATGCCCGTCACGACGACGCGCTGCAAGCAGCGCGCTGATAGCGATGTCCGCATGCTCAACGCGCGCGCCGGAAGATCAGCGACGTGTTAACGCCACCGAACGCGAAATTGTTGCTCATGACGTGTTCGGCGTCTATCGTGCGCGGCTCGCCCCGGATGTAGTCGAGCGGCGCGCAGGCCGGATCGACCTGGGTCAGGTTGAGCGTGGGCGCGTACCAGTTGCGCTTCATCATCTCGATCGTCCACCACGCCTCGATCGCGCCGCAGGCACCGAGCGTATGGCCGATATAGCTCTTGAGCGAGCTGATCGGCATGCGCGCGCCGAAGGTCTCCGCCGTGGCCTGGCTTTCGGCCACGTCGCCGCGATCCGTGGAGGTGCCGTGCGCATTCACATACGCGATCGCTTCGGGGGCCAACTGCGCGTCGTCGAGTGCCTGACGCATCGCGACCGCCATCGTCGCCGCCGTGGGCTGCGTGATATGCGCGCCATCCGAATTGCAGCCGAAGCCCACCACTTCCGCATGAATGCGCGCGCCGCGCGCCACGGCATGCTCGTATTCCTCGAGCACGAGCGTCGCCGCGCCCTCGCCCACCACGAGCCCGTCGCGCGCGGCATCGAACGGACGTGGCGTGAGTTGCGGCTCGTCGTTGCGCGTGCTCGTGGCATAGAGCATGTCGAACACCGCCACGCCGGGCCCCGAGAGTTCCTCGGCGCCGCCCGCGAGCATCAGCGTCTGTTTGCCGTTCGCGATCATCTCGTAGGCGTAGCCGATTGCCTGGCTGCCCGAAGCGCACGCGCACGACGTCGGCACGATGCGCCCCTTGAGGTCCCAGAAGAGGCTCACGTTCACGGCCGTGGTGTGCGGCATCATCTGCACGTAGCTGTTCGACGTCACATCGCTCATCGAGCCCGTTTCGAGCATCTTGCCGAACGCGCGCACCGGCTCGACCGAGCCCGCCGAGGACCCGTACGCCACCCCCATGCGGCCGTCCTTGATCGACGCATCGTCGAGCAGGCCCGCGTCGGCCAGCGCGTGCTCGCTCGCACGCACGGCGTAGAGCGAGACCGGGCCCATCGAACGCGTTTTCTTGCGCGGGTAATAGTCAGGCGCAGTGAACGCCGGCAGCGGGCACGCGAGGCGCGTATGCAGCGCCTCGATATAGTCCCAGTCGTGCACGCGCTTGACGGCGTTGACGCCGCCCTTGAGCGCGGCTTCGACCTGCGCCCACTGATCGCCGAGCGCGGTCACGCCGCCCATGCCGGTAATGACGACGCGCTTCATCAGACCATCCCGCCGTTGACGCCGATGACCTGGCGCGTGACATAAGACGCCGCGTCGGACATGAGGAAGCCGACCACGGCCGCGACTTCGGCGGGCTGCCCCACGCGATTCATCGGCACGGCCTTGAGCGCGTGTTCGAGCGGCACGTCGTCGAGCATGCCCGTATCGACGAGCCCGGGCGCGACGCTGTTGACTGTGATGTTGCGGGTGGCCAGTTCCACCGCGAGCGCCTTCGTCGCGCCGATCAGCCCCGCCTTGGCGGCACTGTAGTTGACCTGCCCGCGATTGCCTGTCACGCCCGACACGGACGCCACCGTCACGATCCGGCCGCCCTTGCGCGCACGCACCATCGGCATGACGAGCGGATGGACGACGTTGTAGAACGCGTCGAGGCCAGTTTCGAGCACGATGTCCCAGTCTTCGTCGGTCAGTGCGGGGAACGCGGCGTCGCGCGTCACGCCCGCGCAGCAGACGATGCCGTAGTAGGCGCCGTGTGCCGCCACGTCTTCTTCGAGCGCCGCGCGGCATGCGGTGCGGTCGCGCACGTCGAACTGCAGCACGCTGGCCGCGCCGCCCTGTGCGACGATGCCCGCCGTGACGGCATCCGCTTCGTTGCGGCCCGTGCGGCAATGCACGGTGACGGCAAAGCCGTCCGCGGCGAGATGATAGGCGATCGCGCGACCAATGCCGCGGCTCGCGCCGGTGACAAGAACACGCCGGCTCATGATCTGGAATTCTCCTCGATGAAAGTCTGAAAATCGCGCGGCTGATACACCTTCACGGTGGCCTCGGCGAATAGTTTGCCATCCTGACTGATGGTGCAGCCGTACGCGCCGTGGCCTTCTTCGCTGCGCAGCAGTTCGTTGACGGTCACGCTGAGCGGCGCGCCGCCTGCGAAAGCCCCTTGCGCCGCCTCATAGCGGCGCGTGCCGAGCAGCACGCCTGGGCGCGCGGGCTTGCCATCGCGCATCGACAACAGGCCGACGTGGGCCGCGATCGCCTGCGCCATCAGTTCGATGCCGATCCACGCGGGCATCGCGCCCTGCTCGTCGGCATACCATGCATCGGCGCGCACGCGGGCGAGCGCCGTGAGCGATTCGTCGCTGCAGGCGGCGACCGAGTCGAGCAGCAGCATCGTGCCACGGTGCGGGATGATCGCCTCGATCGGCGGGAACGCATCCGTCGGGGAGGAAAGACCGGAATTCATGGCCTCGATCACCGTCCGAGTATGAGTGAAACGTTGCTGCCGCCAAACGCGAAAGAGTTGCTCATCACGTATTGGCGCACGCCGTTGCGCGGCAAATGCCGCACGTCTTCGATCAGGTCGAGCGCGGGCAGCGCCGGGTCGGCTTGTCCGTCCCACAGATGGCGCGGCAGCGCGACGTCGTCGCGAGCGAGCGCGAGCCATGCCAGGCCCAGTTCGCTCGCGCCCGCCGCGCCGAGCGTATGGCCCGTGAGCGGCTTCGTGCCGCTCGCGGCCACGCCGTCGGGGAACACGCGCGCCATCAGATGCGCTTCCATCTGGTCGTTCTTGATCGTGGCCGTTGCGTGCAGGTTGACGTAGCCGATCGCGGCCGCGCCGATGCCCGCGTCGGCGAGGGCCGCGCGCAATGCGAGTTCGCCGCCCGTGCCCTGCGGGTCGGGCGCGGAAATATGGTGGGCGTCGCTCGACTCGCCCGCGCCCGCGAGCATCACCGGCCCTTCCTCGCGGGTCATCAGGAACACCGCCGCGCCTTCGCCGATGTTGATGCCGCGACGCTGCGCGCTCATCGGGTTGGTTCGCACGGGGCTCGTCGATTCGAGCGAGGCGAAGCCTTGCAGCGTGAGCTCGCAAAGCGAATCGACGCCGCCCACGACGACGGCATCGCACAGGTTCGCCCGCAGCAGACGGCGCGCTGCGACGAATGCCTTCGCGCTCGACGTGCACGCCGTGGAGATCGTGTACGCCGGGCCGCGCAGATCGAGCGCCGCGGCGGCGAATGGCGCGGCCGTGCCGATCTCCATCTGGCGGTAGTCGAACGTCGAAGCGGCTTCTTGATGCGCAGGCTGCGTGAACATCGTTTCCGCGGCGCTGATGCCCGACGTGCTCGTACCCAGCACGACGCCGATACGGCCCGCGCCAAAGCGTTCGCGCGCGGCTTCGATGGCGCTGCGGACCTGTGCCAGTGCGGCGAGCAGAAGCCGGTTATTGCGGCAGTCGTAGCAGGCGAGCGATGCGGGCGGCGCGATGTCGAGCGGCGCCTTCACGCTGCCCGCGAACGCCGTACCGGTGCGTGTCGCGATCGGCCCCATGCCGGGCGCCTCGCCGCGCGCGAGCGCTGCGACGATCGCAGGTACATCGTCGCCTAGCGCGTTGACCATGCCGAGCGCATGCAAATAGACAGGGAGCGCCATCAGGCCTTTCTCCGTTGATTCGTGGGCATGCCGCTTGTTCCGCTTATGCCGATAGGCGCGAGCATGACGGACACCATGATGCCGAGCGACAGGGTGGCGCCGAAGCTCTTGAGCGCGGGCATGGAACTCATGCCGAGCATGCCGAACGAGAGCAGCGTGGTCGCGGCGGACAGCAGCACCCCCGTCCATACGGCGCCGCGATCGGCGGCAGCGCGCATCGCGCCTTCGCGCAGAAAGACGGCATAGTTCGCACCCACGCCGAGCACGAGCATCAGCGCCAGCATGTTGAAGAGATTGATGCGCACGTGCGCATAGCCGAACGCTGCGAGCGTGACGCCGATGGCGAGCCACACCGGCAGCGCGACCGCGATGGCCCCGCGCCAGCCATAGCGGAACATCAGCAGCGCGAGCACGAGCGTGAGCGCGCCCGCGAGCCAGATCGCGCCGTCCTGTCGATACACGCCGAAGAGCCGCGACACGCTCGCCGCCTTGTCGACGAAGCTCACGCCGGGCAACGCGTGCGCGACGTCGAGCAGCGCAGGTGCGTTCGCAGCGGACACACCCTGCGGAATCACGATCGCCGCGAATGCACCGGGCGTGCTCGCGGAACGGCCGAGCCACAAGTGGCGGAACGGCTGCGACCAGGGTTCGGCAAGCCAGTCGTCCACGTGCAGCATGGAAGCGCGCGAGTGCGCCCAGGCATCGAGCCACGTTTGCGCCACCTCGTCACGAAAGCCCGCTGCGCCCAGCAGCGAGCGCAAGGCGGCGGGATCGGCGAACACATGCGCGCCGAGCAGCGCGCGATCGGCCCGCTGCCGCGCTTCGGACGGCACGAACGATGTCACCGATTGCCAGCCGCTCAGCGCGGACGCGCCCGTGAGCGTGCCGAGCCGCGCGCACAACGCGTCGGTGCGCTCGAGCACGGCCTCGGGCGACGCGCCGCGCACGACGAAGAACTGCGCGCTGTTGTCGGCCCCCACCGCGCTAGACACCACGCGCTCCTGCGCGACGAGCGCCGGATCCCGTTGGATCAGTAGATGAATGTCGTCATCGCTGCGCAGTTGCAGCCAGCCCGGCACGGCGATGACAACGAGCGCCAGCGCGACGCCCCACGCGCGACGGCCGCCGATCAGCGCCTGCCATTTCGCGAGCGAGGCCGCGGCCACCGCGAAGAGCGTATGCGGACTGCGGCGCGCGGGCTGCGTCAAGAGGCTCGGCAGCAGCCAGACAACAGAAGCGAAAGCCGTGAAGATGCCGACGATGGCGAAGCACGCGATCTGCCTGAGCGCCGGAAACGGCGCGAACGTCAGAATGGCGTAGCCAAGCAGGCTCGTGCTGAGCGCCACCGTGAGCGCGGGCAGCACCTCCCGCGCGCCGCGCCGCGAATCCCAGCCGTGCCGCGTGCCGAGGTAGACGACGAAGTACTGAATGGAGTAATCGACCGCCTCGCCGATCAGGCTCGCGCCGAACACGAGCGTCAGCAGATGCAGCTTGCCGAAGACGAGCATCGTGGCCGCGAGCGCGCACACGATGCCGAGCGCGGTGGAAACGAAACCGAGCAGGATCAGCCGAGGCGAGCGGAAGATCCGGAGCATGAGCAGCGCGATGCCCACGGCCGAAACGATGCCGATCACATGCACATCGCGCTCCGAAGCGCGCCGCGCAGACTCGGCATAGAACACGGCGCCCGTGCGCGCGACCGTGACGTCGGGCCACGACGTCTTGAGCGCCGCTTCGCCGTTTGCGACGGCAAGCAGCACGCCCCGTTGAACGTCGGATTCGTAGGCAGACCCAGGCAGCGTGCCGATCACGAGCACGCTCGTGGTGTTGCCGCGATGCGCAACGAGGAAACCGTCCTCGATGCTGAGATTCGATGCCGCGAGCGGCAGCCCTGCGAGCCAGTGCTGAAGCCAGCCGAACGGATCGTCGGCGAGCGACGTTGCGAGACCCGTGTTCGGCAGGCCATAGAGGCGCTCGGCGAGCGCGCCGCGCAGCGTTTCGGTGCTCCCGGACGCAAGCACACGGTCTTGCGCCGTGAGCAGGCCAAAGCGGTATGGCAGGTAGAAACGCGCAATGCGGCCGAAGTCGAATGGCGGAACTTGTGCCGTCACCGAAGCGAACGCGTGGCTCGCGCTCAGCACCGCGCCCAGTTGGCCCGCTGCCGCTTTCGCGTGCGCCGCGTCGCTGCTCGACACGAGCAGCACGGCGCGGTTGCCGAGCGCGCTCGCGAGCTGGTCCACGGCCTCTTCGGCCACGGGGTCGGCCTCGGTTGCCGGCAGCAGTGCGAGCAGGTTCGTCTGCAGGGGCGTCGGCCCCGCAAAGCGCCAGGCGCAATACAGCGCCGCCGCGAGCGAGAGCAGCAGCCACATGGCGCGCAGCGTCCACTGCCGCCACGGCTGGGTTGCGGTGCGAAGCTCCGAGGAACTCACTATGGCGTTCCGAAAAGTTTCTGGTCGGCGGGCAAGAGTTCGGACACCTGCGCGCTGCCGCTAAAGTCATACTGCGTGACGTCGCCGTTGGCGAACGTGATGCGCAAGCTGCGCAGGAAGTCGCCGCCTTCCATCTCGATGCCGCGCAGCGCCTGCGCGATCTGCGGCTGGCGCGGCACGAGGCGCATCTGCCATTGCGAAGGCGTGCCGCGCGCCGCTACGTCGAATTGCGAGTACAACCCGCTCAGGTCGCCGCCGAGCATCGCCCGCATCATCTTCGCAATCTCTGCCGCACCGCGCGCGCCCTGCGCGCCGCCGTTCCGGGTGCGCTGATCGGGTTGACCGTTGGCATCGATCACGGTGACACCGCTGTCGCGCATGACCCACGTTTTCCTGTACGGCGTTTCGACCTGCCAGATCACGCCGCGCTCGCGAAAGAACAGCAGCGAGCCCGTGCTGACGAGCGGGGCTTTCATCGCGGCAAGCGTCTGCGTTTGCGTGAAATGCGCACGCACGCCGTTCGCGCGCGCAAGACGCGACGCGATCTGCGAGACGAGTGCCGCGTCGCCGGCGTCCGTGCTCACGTTCGCAGGTACCGTCGCGGCCTGCGCCGGCATCCACATCGACTGAAGCGCAAGCAGTGCGGCCACCGCCGCGCATCGTTTCAACGCGCCCATGCACGCTCCAGCTTTTCGAACACGACAGGCGGCGAGACGAACTGCAGCTCCTGCGTGGCGGCGCTCACGGCGACCTGGATCGTGTAGCCCTTCGTGAGCCGCGTGCGCGAATCGCGATCGTAGACTTCGTAGCCGATTTTCAGGCGATTTTCGTACTCGAGCAGATGTGCGCAGACTTCGAGCTGCTGCCCATAAACGGCGGGCCGCACATACTTCAGATGCGCTTCGACCACGGGCCACACGTAGCCGGACGCCTGCATCTCGCGATAGTCGTAGTCGAACTTGCGCAGCAGCGCCGCGCGGCCGAACTCGAAATACTTCAGATAGTGGCCGTGCCAGCAGACATTCATCGCGTCCACGTCATGGAACGGAACTTCCACATTCGCGCTCGCGCTCAACATCGGCGCAACCTTGCGTGATTCGCTCATGGCCTGCCCTCCGCGTTCGGCCCGAGGAATTCGCCGGTTGCGATTCGCTCCGTCATGGCGCGCAGTTCGTGTTCGAGCGCACGGTCCTCGTCGACGAATGGCGACGTCGCGGCCACGTCTTCCATGAATGCGGCAAGCGGCTCGGGAATGACGGTCTCGGCATTGCCGCGCAGACGCAGTCGCGCGGCCTGCACGGTGGCGAGCGCGTGGGCAGCCGCGACCTGCTCCGTGAGTTGCAGCACGCGCAAGCAGTCGCGCGCCGCGATCGTCCCCATGCTCACCTTGTCCTGATTGTGTGCTTCCGTCGAACGGGAGAACACGCTCGCGGGCATCGTGTGCTTGAGCGCCTCCGCCGTCCACGCCGACGACGAAATCTGCACGGCCTTGAAGCCGTGATTGATCGGCGCGCGCGCACTCGTCGCGCCCGTGAGGTTGCGCGGCAGGCCGTTGTTGAACTTGTCGTCGACGAGCAAGGCGAACTGCCGGTCCATCAGGTCGGCAAGATTCGCCACGGCCGTCTTGAGGCCGTCCATGGCGAACGCAATATGGCCGCCGTAGAAGTTGCCGCCGTGCAGCACGCGCTCGCCGTCGGGATCGATCAGCGGATTGTCGTTGGCGCTGTTCAGTTCGTTCTCGATGTCGCGGCGCATCCACGTGAGCGCGTCGTTCGCGACGCCGATTACATGCGGCGCGCAACGGATCGAATAGCGGTCCTGCAAGCGGTGGCCCGGCGTGTCCGGTCGGCCGGCCAGGTCAGCGCGGATCCAGGCCGCCGCTTCGCCCTGCCCGGCGTGCGGCTTGGCTTCGAAGATGAACGCGTCGAAATGCGCGGCTCGCCCGTCGAGCGCTACAGTTGCGAGCGCGGTGAGGCGCGCGGCGAGGCGCGAGAGCTGCGCCGCGCGCGTGAACGCGAGACAGGCGAGGCCCGTCATGACCGCCGTGCCGTTCATCAGCGCGAGGCCTTCCTTGGGCGCGAGCGTGAGCGGTTCGCGGCCAAGCGCGAACCACGCGTCGCGTGCCTCGCAGGGCGCGCCGCGAAACTGCACGCCGCGCTCGCCAACCAGCGCCGCTGCGACATACGAAAGCGGCGTGAGGTCGCCGCTTGCGCCCACCGAGCCTTCGGCGGGAATCCGCGGCAACACGCGATGATTGATGAGATCGGCGAGACGTTCGAGCAGCACCGGTCGCACGCCCGAAAGCCCGAACGCCAGCGAATTCAGACGCGCGGCGATCACGGCGAGCGCCGAGGCGTCGTCGAGATACTCGCCCATGCCGCAGCCGTGATAGCGCGTGAGCTGCAGCGGCAGGGCCTCGACGAGCGCCATCGGCACGTCGACGACGCAGGCGTCGCCGTAGCCCGTATTGACACCGTACACGGTCGCACCGGCTTCGAGATGGCGGCGCAAAAACTCCGCGCCGCGCGCGATGCGTTCGCGCCAGGCCGGGTCATCGTTGAGCCGCACGGCGGCGCCGCCACGCGCCACCGCCACGACGTCCTCGATCGTCAAATGGCGGCCGCCGAATACCACGGCATCCGCCTTGACTCCGGCATCCTTCAGGTCAGTCTCTGCCATTCGCTCCCCCACTGGGGCGCGCCCAGAAATCGTAGAAGTTGAACCATTGGTAAGGCGCCTTGCGGCAATAGTGTTCGAGGCGCGACGCGAAGCGCTGCGCCCATGCCGCAATATGCTCGGCGCGGCCACGCCGCGGCAGCTCGATACGCTCGGCGAACGGCTCGAAGTAAAGCCGGTAGCCCGTGCGCTCTTTCAGGCAGAACAACAGATAAACGGGGCACGCGAGCGCATGCGCCAATACATAGGGTCCCTGAGCAAACGCGGCGGTCTCGCCGAGGAATTGCGCCTCGGTGGTACGGCCCGTTTCGCGCGCAGGCGTGCGGTCGCCGACGATGACGAGCAGCTCGCCGCGCTCGATGCGCTCCTGCATCATCAGCGCCGTTTGCGGGCCGAAGTCGCTCACCGGCACGAGATGCTGCGCGAAATCGTGATGGGCGGTAGCCAGCACGCTGTTGAAGCGTTTCGCGTGCTCCGTGTAGACGATGGCCGTCACCTTCGTCTGCGCGCCGCGCACGGCCAGCGCCCGCGCCATTTCGAGGTTGCCGTGATGCGAGCCGATCACGAGCGCGCCGCGGCCGCTCGCGATCAACGCGTCGAACGCGCGTGGGTCGTCGATCTCCACGTCGGCCGGACCGACGCGCCCCGTCCAGGCGGCCAGCTTGTCGAAGCCCGATTGCGCGAACGAGAGCATATGGCGGTAGGCCGTGAACCAGCCGGGGCGCGGCGTCTCGCGCTCCGGAGAACACTGCTGCAGCCGGTCGAAATAGCGCCGCGAGGCGTCCCGTGCGGGGCGGCCCGTCACGAGGAAGTACGCGACGATCGGATGCAGCCAAAGCGCGGTGAAGCGCCGCCCGAACAGGCCGCAACTCCAGGCGAGCAGCGCCATGCCGAGCCGGCTGCCGCGTTCGGCAGTGCGCCACCACGGGTCGTTGCCGTCGCCCGCAGCCGCCGTCCGTGCCAGAACCTGCGGCAAGACCTTATGCACGAGCAGCAGCGGCAGACGCGCGAGCATGCCTGCGACGAGCCGCGTATGGCTGCGACTGATACGCACGTTGTCCCACAGCACGTCGAAATGCGAGACGCCATCGGCCGCGTAGGTGACGGCGGTCGGAATCGAGACGAACGCCACGCGCCGCCAGTGCAGGCGCACGAGAATCTCGATGTCGAAGTCCATGCGCTCGGGCAGCTTCACGCTGTCGATCAGCGCGCACGCGAGGTCGAGCGGATAGAGGCGAAAGCCGCACATCGAATCGCGAATCGTGAACGAGAGCGTCTCGATCCACACCCAGACGTGGGTCAGATAGCGCCCATAGAGGCGCGCTTTCGGCACACTCTCGTCGTACACGGGCTGGCCGATCACGACCGCGCGCGGATTGGCCTGCGCGGCGGCGAGAAAGCGCGGGACGTCCGCGGCGTCGTGCTGGCCGTCGGCGTCGATCTGCAGCGCGTGCGTATAGCCGGCGTCGCGCGCGACGCGCAGCCCCGCCATCACCGCCGCGCCCTTGCCGCCGTTCACGGGCAGGCGCCGCAGCGTGAGCTTGCCGGCGTAGCGGCGCGCGAGGTCCGCCAGCACCTGCTGGGTGGCTTCGTCGCTGCCGTCGTCCACGACGATGAGCGGCAGGCCGTGGACGATCAGGTTCGCCACGGTGCCGCCGATCGCGTCCTTGTGGTTGTAGATCGGAATGACGATACAGGCCGCGAGGCTCATGCGGGCTCCCTGTATACGAAAGCGCCGGACGCGCAGTCACGCTCGCCGACGCCCCACGCGAACGCTATGCGCCGGCGCGCGGCGTCGTGCTTGAGCACGAGCTTGAGCAGCGCGCCCGGCGGCACCGGCATGGTGAATTTCAGTTGATCGATCGAGGCGAGCGCGCGCACGCCGGGCACCCAGTCGCGTGCGAAACGCATCGCCCAGTCCACCTGCACGACACCCGGCAGAATCGGCAGGCCCGGAAAGTGGCCCGCGAAATGAACGAGCGTGTGCGGCACGCGTAATTCGAATGCCCGCCCTTCTGCGTCGTCCCATTGAGCGAGCAGCTCGAACCCTTCTTCGCTGGCCGCGAACGCGCGGGCAACCGCTTGTGCCTGAACCTTGCCGCGCGAGTCGGCTGGCAGCGCGCGATGAATGCGCCAGTGGCGCGGCAGAACGACAGTGTCGAACCAGGCGGCGAGATGGCGGCGCAATGCTTTCAGGAGCAGAACGCGGCCGTCGCGGCGCAGCGTTTCGCGGCCCTCTGCGGTGAGCACCACGAGCGCGCCGATGCGCTCGCGCGAGCCGCCTTCGAGCAGTACCGCCCTCACTTCGGCAACGCCGGGATGCAGCAGCAGTTTGCTCTCCATCTCGCTGAGCGACACACGCTTGCCGTCGAGCTTGACCACGCGGTCGAGCCGCCCTTGCAGCACGAAGCGGCCGTATTCATCGAACGCGGCCTTGTCGTCGGTGCGATGCCAGCCGTCGTGGCCGAGGTGCGGCGAGCGCACTTCGAGCGCGCCGCCCTCTTCCGCTGCGGCCGCGCGCACGGCGATGCCCGGCATGGGCGTCCACGCTTGCGCTTCGGTTTGTCTGCGCCAGGCGATGCCGCCCGTTTCCGTACTGCCGTAGATCTCCAGCGGCGCGGCGCCGAACGTGGCGGCATATTGCTTCGCCGTGTCGAGCGGCAGCGGGCCGCCCGACGAGAAAAACGCGCGCGGCTGCGCAGCGAGCGTCGCGAACCCCGGCAGATCGGGCCAGCGCGAGAGCTGTGCAGGCGTCGAGACGACGACAGTCGCGGCACAGTGCGCCGAACATTCGGCGATACGCGCCTGCAATTGAGCCGGGTCGGCACAGGTCGCGCGGGCGAACGGCCTGCCCGCGGCCAGCGGCCAGAAGACGCGGAACAGTAACCCGTAAATGTGGTGATGCGGCACGCTCGCGAGCACGGCCGCGTCGCCCAGCAGCGTGCCCCACGCGGCTTCGAGCGTATGCACTTCCGCGTCGAACTGCGCGAGCGTCTTGTGTACGGGCTTCGGCGTGCCGCTGCTGCCCGACGTGAAGAGCGTGAGCAATGCGTTCGCGTCGATCGCCATGCCGGGCTCGACGGGTTGAACCGCAGGGGTATCGGCACACCAGGCGGCAAGCTCGTTTTCGTCGAGCACCGCGTCGTACGCGTCGCTCAGTTCGGCGAGATAGCCCGGCGTCGCGTTCGCCGGAATCACGGGCACCTTGCCGACCGCAAGCAGACCGAACAAAGCGCAGGCGAACAGATACGGGTCGTCGCTCCAGAGCGCGAAGCGCAGGCCCGGCCGCGTGCGCAGGCGCTCAGCGATGCCGAGCGCATGCGCACGGAACGTATCGAAGTCCGTTACGTTCGCGCCATCGACGCAAACGACGCTGCGCGGCGCGCGGCAACGCGTCACGAGAAGCTCGTGCAATGCGATCACACCGCCTCCCGTCGCGCAGCACGCGGCAGCATGATCCATTTGCGCCAGACGAACTCGCCGGCGAGCAGCGCACCGATGATCAGATAGGAGAGCATGCCGTTGTAGAGCGACCAGGCGCGCGTGGGCCAGGCAAGCGCCGTCCAGGCAGAAAACGCACTGTTCAAAGCGAAGAAAATACACCAGAGCTGCGTGACGCGGTGCGTATAGCGCACGATGTGCGCGGGCGGATCGGGATAGGTCAGGCGTGCGAATTTTTCGACCATCGACGGGCCCTTCACGAGGGTCGCGCCGAAGGCGACGAGCAGCCCGATATTCACGAGCGAAGGATACAGGCGCATGAGCCGTTCGCTATTGGTAATGACGATCGCCACCGAGGCGACATTGAGCATGACGGCAACGGCCCAGTCCACCGGCGTGAGCTTGCGCAGCGTTGCCGCGAGCGCGCCCGTGCCGGCCACGCGCTGCATCCAGAGCAGAACGAGCAGCAGCAAGCCCACGAAGCGCGGCGAATCCCAGCGCCACGCGCAGAGGATCACGACCGGGTAGGCGAGACTGGCCAGCAACCGCCACTTGCTGCGTGCCCGGCCAGCTGCTGCGTCGCTTTCACCTGCACCGGCAGGCTCAGCCGCGCCTTGCCCGCGAAGAACCGTCACGAATCGCCTCAAGCCTGGGTCACGAGCAGCGTCTCGACCGCGACGATCACGTCGCCCACGGTGCGCACCTGCTTGAACTCTTCCGGCTTGATGCGGCGGCCCGTCATTTCCTGGAGCTTGATGGCCAGATCGACGGCATCGATGCTGTCCAGATCCAGTTCCTCGAACAGGTGCGCCTCCGGCGTGACGCGCGCCGGATCGATATCGAAGTTCTCGTGAAAGATCTCGCGGATACGGTCGAGAATTTCAGCTTCGTTCATGATTCAATCCCCTTTCCCTGCAGTGGCTTCCAGCGCCTCGTTTTCGTTTGTGTGCCCCGCGACGAGCGCCGCGAGCGTGTTGATCGACCGGAAGTAGCCGCGCACGTTTTCGTCGTCGGCGTTGATGGTCAGTTGATAGCGCTGGCGCAGCACGATGCCGATCTCCAGTGCGTCGATCGAGTCGAGCCCCACGCCGTCGGTGTCGAACAGCGGCGCGTCGTCGTCGATATCGGCGGGCGTGAGATGCTCGAGATCGAGCGCCTCGATCAGGAGCCGCTTAATTTCCAGTTTTAAAGTATCCATAGTCAAACAGGTGCTGTGTGATTTGCGCCTCGATGGTGCGCGTAACGTTGCGCGCGGCGAGTGCGGAAGGCATGTCGCGCGGCGCGAGCGGCTGGATGCCGATGGGCGCCAGCACGTTCACGCTCATGCGGAAGGGCCGCTGCGGAACGTGATACCAGCGCATCTGCTTGGTGAAGGCGGGCGGATCGCAGTGCATGAGCACAGGCAGAACCGGCGCGCCGGCCTCGAGCGCCGTATGCGCGAAGCCGCGCGAGAACGCATGCAGGCGATTCGGCGCGGGGCTGCGTGAGCCTTCGGGAAAAATGATCATGCTGTAGCCGTTCGCGAGCTGGCGCGCGCAGTCCTGCACGAAGCCTGTGGGATCGGCGTTGCTCACGTACTCGGCCGCGCGCACGATGCCCCAGAAGCACGGGTTGCGCCAGTGCGCGTTCTTCACGACGCAACAGGCCGAAGGCGTGAGCGCGAGCAGCACCACCACATCGAGATAGGTGGGATGGTTCGCGACAACGATGGCGGGTGCGCCCGAGCGCAGCGCGTTCGCGCCGGCCACGTCGAGCTTCATGACGCCCGCGCGCTGCAAGGCGGCCACGAGCGAGCGGAAAAACCAGTGAATGACGGTGGTAACCGCGCGCTGCCGCGAAGCGCGATGCGGCCAGACCGCTGCGAGCGGAAAGACGATCACCGAGAAGAGCAGCCCGCACGCGCCGAAAAACGCGAGACTGAAGCCGGTGGCGAAGAGCCGCCAGCCATAATCAAGCCGAGCCGACATGCCAGCTCCATTGCCATGTGCCGCCGCTGCCCTGCCACGCGGCGCTTTCGCCGCCGCTCAGGCAGTGATGCAGCGCTTCACTTTGCGTAGCGAATTGGCGTGCCTGTGCTGCCGAGCCCGGCTTGTTTTCCGCGATGGAGCACGCGAGCCGGCCTTGCGGCGCCTCGCTCGCATCGAGCAGCAACGCGAACGCGCCGCGCTGCACTTCCTGCTCGACCGTGCCGTAGCGCGCGTCGGCGGGTTCGTCGGCGTAGACGACCAGGACCGGGCTTTCGGGGTCTTCCGTATGCAGCGCATGGCCTTCGAGCAGCGCGTAGCCCAGCGTCTGTGCCCCTGCCGAGAGGGCCGTAGCCGGCGAACGGTCGCCGCGCACGATGCCGAACAGCCCCGTCATCGCATTGAGCACGGAAAGGCTGAAGGCGTTCGGTGAAACGGGCTTGTGTGCTTCGATGTCGCGCAGAATGTCCGTCGTGCGGCGCAACTCGCCGTGCCGTGATGCGAAGACCAGGCGCGGCCTGGTTTGCGCATCGACGCAGTCGCCCGCCACCTTCAGCGCCATCCGCGAAAGCGCGCTCAGGCGGCGGCGCATCATCGGATCGACGAACGCAACCTCAGGCACACTTTCCGATGCGGAAGACCAGAAGGACCAGCGCGCCACGGGCATGGTCCACGACAAATCAGGCATAGGGGTTGACGATAGCGGCCGCAGCGTGCGGGCTCTCGACCCCGAACGGCGTATGTTTATTTTTCCTCGACCCGCAAAATTTTCTGGGCAAAGTTCTCGTGCGTGCTTTAACGGCGGGCGTCGCGAATTATTTAGGGTGAAACAAGAAATATTTTGAAATGATTTGTTACGCATCAAGAGATGCATTGAAATCAATAATTTAGGCGCGTGGCATAAGCACGCATTTGGACAAAGCAGATGCCGCTCTCAACATCACGAATATCGGCCGATGGTTTAGCGCATCGAACCCGGCTGAAATAGGCATATATCGGCGCAAGCCGTAGAATGCGGGCGCCGCAGGACAGTTTTCGTCACTGGCTGCCATAACGCCCTACAGTCGGCTTTCAATCATCCGAACACCCTATTCCCCAGTCGCTCCCATGCTTTCCATTTCCACCATCGGGCTGATGGTCTCGGGCTGTGCGATCGTGCTGCTCATGCCGGGGCCGACCAACACGCTGCTCGCTGCCGCCGGGTTGCGGCAGGGCCTGCGCCGCTCCGCGCATCTGACCGCAGCCGAACTGGCCGGCTACCTGGTGTCGATTACCGTCTGGGGGCTTTGCTTCACCCATGCATCGCATTCGCTGGGCTGGCTGCCGAAGGTGCTGCGTGTGGCCAGCAGCCTCTATCTGGCGTGGCTCGCCTTGCGCCTCTGGTTCACGGCCAACTCGATCGAAACCTCGGCCAGGGGCGTAGTGAGCACGCGCACGCTGTTCAGCGCCACGGTGCTCAATCCCAAGGCCATTTTGTTCGCGGGCTCGATTTTCCCGCCCGCGGCGTTCGCGAGCGTCATGACGTGGTCCCAGGCCATGGCGATCTTCGCGGTCTTGCTGATTCCCATCGGCCTGACGTGGATCGCCATTGGCGCCGCGCCGCGCAACGGTCGTGCACCGTTCATTCGTCCCGCGTTCTTCCAGCGCTGCGCGTCCGTCGTGGTGGGCGCCTTCTCCGTGTCGCTCATGTGGGCGCTCGCACACTGACGCTATCGCGTCATTTACGGGCTCGAGCGGCTTGCGGCGGAACGAGTTCGGCAACGCTGAACCAGCGGCTGCCAGGCGTGCCAGCCAGGCGCTGCAGCGCCTCGGCGTCTTTCACGCCGCATTCCACCGGAAAGGACTTCGCTGAGTAAGCGGCTAGCCAGAGGGTCCGCATCACGCCATCGGTGAACGCAACATACGGCACGGCGGCGCTCGCCGGGCAACTGACTTCCGCAAGCGGCACCGGATCTTCTTCGCCGAAACTGAAACCTTCGGCCGCCAGTTCGAAGCGCGGGTCGGCACGCCATATTTGCGGATTGCCGTCTGCGAGCCCGGCGTGCTCGCTGCGCGGGTCGGCACGCCAGAGCCTCAGGAAGCGCGCGCAGTCGACTTCGACCACGGCCCGTTCGTCGTTGCCGTAGTTTGAGCGGCTCACCGACATATACACATCGGTGACCGATGTGCGCACGCGAAAAAGCGCGGCACACTGCCCGTTCAACGCCCTAGCCTGCAGACCCAGATAACTCTCCATCTCCGCTCCCGTATCGCCGCAGCCCATGCTTGCCGGAGAAAAAAGCGGCGGATAGGAGGAACGCGACAGCCATAGGGGCAAAAACGACCTTCTTGTTGCTGGTGCAGGTTTGGCGTTGGGTTGGCGTATTCATTCTCTCGATACAGCGCGTGGGTTCTATGTGCGGCATGCCGATTGGTGGCTTACTTGCGCCATCAAGCCAGCGCCCCCGCACGACGCGCAAGATGCAGCGGGCGCACCACGACACGAGGAGAACGCGCATGCCCACCGAAGACCCGCAGCACCGCTACGTGCTCACGCTATCCTGCCCCGCCGCCGCGGGGCAGGTTGCCGCGGTCGCCGGCTTTCTCGACGCGCACCGCGGCTATATCGACGAGCTCACGGTGTTCGACGACGACATCAGCACGCGCTTCTTCCTGCGCTGCGTCTTTCACGAGGTCATGCAGCCCGGCGCGGGCGAGCGCTTCGATCTCGCGGGCCTGCGGGACGAGTTCGCGAGCGTCGCGCGCAAGCACGAAATGACCTGGGCCATTCACGACCTGCGGGTGCGTCCCAAAGTGCTCATCATGGTGTCCAAGCTCGAACACTGCCTCGCCGACCTGCTGTTTCGCTGGCGCATGGGCGAGCTGCAGATGGACATTGCGGGCATTGCCTCGAATCACCGCGATTTCGAGCCGCTCGCAAAACAGCATGACCTGCCGTTTCACTATCTCCCCGTCACGCCTGAAACGCGGCGTGAACAGGAAGCCGCCATCCTCGACTTGTTCGATTCGACCGGTTCGGAACTGCTGATTCTCGCGCGCTACATGCAGATTCTTTCAGACGAAACGAGTCGGAGGCTGGCCGGCCGCGCCATCAACATCCACCATTCCTTCCTGCCCGGCTTCAAGGGCGCGCGCCCGTATCACCAGGCGCACGTGCGCGGGGTCAAGCTGATCGGCGCGACGGCGCACTTCGTCACCGACGATCTCGACGAAGGCCCGATCATCGAGCAGGAAGTGCAGCGGGTGGACCACTCGCTGAACCCCGAGCGCCTGCTGGCCGTCGGCCGAGACGTGGAATGCGTGACGCTCGCGCGCGCCGTGCGCGTATTTCTCGAGCGCCGGGTCTTCATCAACGACGGCCGCACCGTCGTACTGTAAGCAAGCGTATGAGCGTTCACGCCGCCATGCTGTAGCGGCGCTGCGCCTGTGCCGCCAGCGCCGCGAACGCGCCCTCGCTCATCCTGCTCGCCACCCGCTCTGCATAGTCGTGATGCCGCTGCGCGAGCGGCGCGCCCACGCAACGCGCCTGCAGATAGCGCAGCAGCCCGATACGCCCGTGTCCGCGCGCCATGCTCTGCTCCAGCAGGGCGAGCGCGGCTTCGGCGTCGCCGTGACAGGCGCGTTTGTTGAGTTCGACGGTTGCGGTGCGCGGCATGACAGCAGGCCTCGTGGACAGGGGCAGCGTGGGGCGTGTGCCCGCTAGGGAGTTGACCAAAGCGGCGGCGCCGCCGCTAGAATGAACGCGCCAGAGCGGCGGAACCGCCCCGCCATGCTGCGTGTATTCCTTCAAAACTTCGCTTTTGCGAAGATCGATGTCGGAAACGGACAAGCGCCTCGGGGCCTTATCGGGGAAGCTTGGCTAAAACCGCATCGTCGCTTTCCTGTGCCTCCATGTCCGACACACTCGCCACCGCCGTTTCCATCGACGCCGCTCCCAAGGAGCGCATCCGTTTCGGCATCGTGCTGCTGCCGAACTTCACGCTGACCGCGTTCTCGGGTTTCGTCGACATGCTGCGTCTGTCTGCCGACGAAGGCGACTACAGCAAGCCCGTGCGCTGCTCGTGGCGCGTGATCGGCGAAACGCTCGCACCCGTGCGTGCGAGTTGCGGCATCCAGATCGCGCCTTGGGAAACCTTCGCCGAAGCCGAACCGGTCGACTATCTCGTGGTCGTGGGCGGACTGCTGCACTCCGGCCCGCACGCCAGCGAAGCGACGCTTCAGTACATCCGTCGCGCGGCCGGCGGCGAGACGACAGTCGTCGGGATCTGCACAGGCGTTTTCGCGCTCATGCGCGCCGGCGTGCTCGATGGTCACCGTATTTGCGTGAGCTGGTTCCACTATTGGGACTTCATCGAGCGCTTCCCCAACGTCAATGCCGATGCCATCGTCGCCGACCGTCTGTTCGCGATCGACCGGCGCCGCATTACCTGCTCGGGCGGCCGCGCGTCGATCGACGTCGCCGCTGCCATTTTGCTGCGCCACTTCGATCATGCGACTGTGCAGAAGGCGCTGCGCATTTTGCTGGTCGGCGAAATGCAAAAGGGCAATGCACCTCAGCCTCATCCGCCCGGTCTCGAGCCTGCCACGCACCCGAAGGTGAAGCGCGCCGTACTGCTGATGGAGCAGCAGGTTGGCCGCAACGTGCCGCTGGAAGAACTGGCCTGCAAGCTGAACCTCTCGCCGCGGCAACTCGAACGCCTTTTCAAGGCGGAGACGGGGAAGAGTCCGCGCGCGTTTGCCAATGCGTTGCGTCTGCGGACGGCCGCCTGGTTACTCAC
This sequence comes from Paraburkholderia nodosa, assembly GCF_001718195.1. GTDB lineage: Bacteria > Pseudomonadota > Gammaproteobacteria > Burkholderiales > Burkholderiaceae > Paraburkholderia > Paraburkholderia nodosa_A. The sequence goes on along the minus strand of NZ_MCNV01000024.1, from coordinate 18,110 downwards.
GAGTTCGGATCGCACCGTTGCTGATATTGCTTCTAGTTGCGGGTTTTCGGATGCTTCGCATCTTGGGCGTGAGTTTCGCAAGCAGTTCGGGGTGCCGCCGGTTATGTTTCGTGCGCAACGTAGTGGGCAGGATGCGGTGCAGTTGGCGGATCTCGATGCGCTATTGCAGGGGGGTGCTGCGCTTGCCGAGGTGGGTGTTAGTGGTTCGTTGCATTGACTTTTTTTGCCGGTTGGGCGCTTTTTTGGGCCTTTCCTTGTTTTCGCGGCGGTATGCCTGGGTTGCCCCTGTGCGGGGCGGCACCTACTTTCTTTGCGGCGGCAAAGAAAGTAGGCAAAGAAAGCCGCTCAAACCGCTAATGCCTGCCACAGTTCACATCTCGCCGTACATGGTGAATGGCTCCGGAGCGTCTGTCACCTCGCACCACCCAAGTTGGTGACAAGGCGCTCATTCATCCCGCTGCTCGCTACGCGCGCTGCGGTGTGGTTTGCATGGGAAACCAGCGGGCACGCGTGAGCATTCGCGAGAACTCATGTGCCCCACTGGTTTTAGGTTATGCCCTTCGGCGCGCGCAGCGCCGCCGGAAGGATGAGCGCCTTGTCACTCCGTTTGGGGGCGAGAGGTGACAGACGCTCCGGAGCCATTCACCATGTACGTCGAGATGTGAACTGTGGCAGGCGCTGGCGGTTTGAGCGGCTTTCTTTGCCTACTTTCTTTGCCGCCGCAAAGAAAGTAGGTGCCGCCCCGCACAGGGGCAACCCAGGCATACCGCCGCGAAAACAAGGAAAGGCCCAAAAAACAAAAAAATCCGATCAATCAGCGCCGCGCCGCTCATGACTCGGCGCATGCCCAAACTGCACCCGATACGCCTTACTAAAATGGCAGGGTGAATTAAACCCACAAATAGCGGTCACACGAGAAATCGAAGTATCGGTAGTCCGCAACAGCTCTCGCGCGCGCTTCAGGCGCAACGTCAAGTAATAATGCGTCGGCGAAACGTTGAGATACGCCTTGAACATCCGCTGCAAATGCCGTTGCGAAAGCCGAACGAGCCGCGCGAGTTCCTCCAGCGACAGAGGCTCCTTGATATTAGCCTCCATCAACCGCACGACCTCCACCAACTCGGCACGCGAAAAACCCACACGCGCATCCACGGGAATAGGCTGCAGATCCGTCGAGCTGCGAATCCGCTCGAGAATGAACTGTTCGGACACCTTAGCGGCAAGACTCTGCCCAAGACTCGCACCAACGAGTTCGAGCATCAGATCAAGCGGCGCGGTGCCGCCCGTGCAAGTAAGGCGGTCGCGATCGACCACAAACAGCTCATCGGCGAAACGCACACGCGGAAACTCTTCATGCAGGACCGTAAGATCCTCCCAATGCACGGCGCAACGATAGCCATCCAGCAACCCGCTCGCCATCAGCGCATAAGCACCGGTGCAGATGCCGCCGAGCGGCACGCCCTGCTGCGCCACCATGGCGAGCGTGGCGCACACGCCGTCGCTCATGATTTCGCGTATGCGTATGCCGCCGCACACAATCAGCACGTCGGGCAGGCACGCCGGGTCGAGCGCCTGCGCGGGGCGCACGGTGATGCCGTTGCTTGCTCGGGCCGGTGCGCCATCGAGCGAGTAGATCGACCAGCGGTAATGGTCCGCGCGCCCCACGTAGTTCGCCATGCGCAGAACCTCGACCGCACTCGAAAACGCGATCATCGAGAAGTTCTGCAACGTCAGGAAACCGAAATGTCTGAGAGACGATGCCGTGCGCGTTTCGGGCTCGGGCACGGCGATGTCGATCGTCACATTGCGCTCCTCGGGAACGACGGTTGATCGTGTTACTTCAACGCTTACGCCTCTACGACTGCGGGACGCACTCGCATCAGTTGCTTCAGTCCGGAGAACAGCGGCGCTTTCACCGCGCCCGGCGCCCGGCCAAAGCTCTCCGTAATCCGGTCAAGGATGATGGCGAGCAGCACGACGGAAAGTCCGCTTTCGAAGCCGAGGCCAATATCCAGCCGCTGAATGCTTGCGAGCACGTCGTTGCCGAGACCGCCCGCGCCCACCATCGAAGCGATGATGACCATGGAAAGCGCCATCATGATGGTCTGGTTCACGCCCTGCATAATGGACGGCAGCGCGTTCGGAAACTGCACCTTGTACAGCAGCTGCCACGGCGTGCAGCCGAACGCCTGCCCTGCTTCGACGATCTCGCGGTTCACGTGCTTGATGCCGAGACTCGTGAGACGAACGGCAGGCGGCATGGCGAAGATCACCGTGGACAGAATGCCCGGCACGCGGCCGAGACCGAACAGCATCGCGGCGGGAATCAGATAGACGAAGGCCGGCATGGTCTGCATCAGGTCGAGAATGGGCCGCACGATGGTTTGCACGAGCTTGCTCTTCGCCGTCCAGATGCCAAGCGGAATACCGATCACGAGGCTGATCACCGTTGACGAGAGCGTGAGGCCGAGCGTCACGACGGTCTGATCCCAAAAGCCGGTTGCGTAGATCAGCAATAGCGAGCAGGTGGCGAAGATCGCGAAGCGCCAGCCCACGCGCCACAGGCCGATCGCGATGAAGAACGCCATGAGCGCCCACATGGGAATGGCCTGCAGGCCGTGCTCGACGAACGCCGCGAAGCCCTCGATTGCCTTGCCGACGGCGTCGAAGCTGTTGGCGTCGTGGTCGAGCAGATAGTGAACCGACTGATCGACCCACTGGCCGACGGGAATGATCTCAGACATGGGCGGCACCTCGATTTCGCGTAATGACCTTCAGCACGGCGGCCTGATCGATGGAGCCGCAATAGCGTCCTTCGTCGTCGACCACGGGCAGCGCCGTCGTGTTCGCGCACACGCGCGAGACCACCTGCTCCAGCGGCGTGCCAAGCGTGATGCATTCGACTTTCTTCAGCGACGGCTGCGCGGCGCCGATCGCATCGCGCGTGACGCAACCGCTGATGCGGCGCTGGGCGTCCAGCACGAACGCATAGTTGGCGCTGCCGTTGAGCGACGAGGCCACGCTCTTCGCGTCGAGCGTGCGGATGACCGGCACGGCTTCGCGCTGCATGAGGTCGCCGGCGGTGAGGTAGCGGCTCGTGTCCACGCCGTCGAAGAACGCGCGCACATAATCATCGGCGGGGTTGCTGATGATTTCCTGCGGCGTGCCGATCTGCACGATGCGTCCGCCTTCCATGATGGCGATACGGCTGCCGATGCGCAGCGCCTCTTCGAGGTCGTGCGAAACGAACATGATCGTGCGGCGCTGCTCTTTCTGCAGTTGCAGCAGCACGTTCTGCATTTCCTTGCGCTTGAGCGGATCGAGCGCGGAGAATGCTTCGTCCATGATCATGAGCGAAGGATTCACCGCGAGCGCGCGAGCGAGGCCCACGCGCTGCTGCATGCCGCCCGAAAGCTCGGCGGGCAGCTTCTGCGCAAACGCCGCGAGGCCGACCTGTTCCAGCACGGCCAGCGCGCGCCGCTCGCGCTCCTTGCGGCCCACGCCCGCCACTTCGAGGCCGAACGCGGCATTCGCAAGCACACTGCGCTGCGGCATGAGCGCGAACGACTGGAACACCATGCTCATGTCGGTGCGGCGCAGCGAGACCAGCTCAGAGCGGCGCACGGCCGCGATATCGCGCCCGTCGATGACGACCTTGCCGGCGGTGGGTTCCACGAGCCGGTTGATGAGCCGGATCAGCGTGGACTTGCCCGAGCCGGACAGGCCCATCAGCACGAAAATCTCGCCCTCGTGCACCTCGAACGACGCATTGTTCACGCCGAGCACATAGCCGGTCTTCGCGAACAACTCGTCTTTCGTCGCGCCCTTCGCGAGCAGTTCACGGGCAAGCTTCGGGTTGGGCCCGAACACCTTGCATAATCCATCGACCACGATCTTGGGGGATTTCATCGACTCCGTCTCCTCGAACGGCAGGCGCCGGCCCGCACGGTATGTCTACATAGTTGCCAGAAAAATCCCTGCCGGGATGGCGAATTGCGACAGACGCTTGCGCAAAAGCGACACGGCGCCGCATCAGAAAGGTCACATGCTGCATGCGCACAATCGCACTGCGCGCGGCCCGTGATGGGCGCTGATCTGGCGGGGCCGCGGCGGGCCCCCTGCCGTTTGATTGCTGCGATTACTGCGTACCCGCCCAGGCATTCACACGGTCGCCATGCGCGGCGATCCACGTGTCGGCGGCTGCGTCGGGCTTTTCGCCGTTCTGGATCGCAAGCATCACGCTGTCGATCTCACCCGGCTTCCACTGGAAGTTCTTCAGGAACGTCACCACCTGCGGAGCCTTCTTCTCGAGCTCGGGGTTGGCCACGTTGTCCACGTGCTCGGCCGCGCCGTAGACGTTCTTCGGATCGTCGAGGAAGCGCAGCTTGTACTTGGCGAACATCCAGTGCGGCGTCCAGCCCGTGACGATCACAGGCTTCTTCGTCCCCACCGAACGCGCCAGCTCGGCCGTCATCGCGCTGCCCGAACTCGGCATCACGCTGTAGCTGAGGTCGTATTGCTTGACGGCCTCGTCGGTCTTGCGCATCACGCCCGCGCCGGCGTCGATGCCGACGATGCGACCGCCGAACGCCGACTTGTCCGCGTTGAGATCGGTAATGCTCTTCGCGCTCACGTAGTCGGGCACCACGAGGCCGATCTTCGCGCCCGTGAAATTCGTGCCGAGGTCGACCACCTTGTCCTTGAATTGCGCCCAGTACGCGCCCTGTGTGACGGGCAGCCAGGCGGAAAGCGTCGCGTCGAGGTCGCCACGCGCCACGCCTTGCCACATGATGCCCGCGGCCACCGGCACGAGTTGCACCGGATAGCCGTAGCGTTTCTCGATGATGCGTGCGGCCACGTTGGACGTCGCGACGCTGTCGTCCCAGCCTTCGACATAACCGATCTTCAAGGTCGGCTTGCCGTCGGCAAACGCCGGGGCGTTCAAGCTCACCATCGCCGATAACACACCGGTCCAAAAGAGTTTTCCAGCCAGCTTCATGGTCGATCTCCTGTGATATGGGCAAGCGCCCCGTGCCTATGCAGATTCGCCCGCCACAATCTGCCGCTAACGTCGATTTACGACGTGTTCTTGTCGTTGCGCGACGTGCGCGCTATTTGTCGACGACGAGGTCGGACAGCGGCTTCGAGCAGCACAGCAGCGCCATGCCCTGATCGATTTCGCGCTGGCGTATGCCGCCGCTGTGCTTCATCTCCACTTGCCCGGAAACGAGCTTGACCTTACAGGTTCCGCACATGCCCTGGCTGCACGACGAAGCGAGGCGCACGCCGGCCTGACGCGCAGCATCGAGCACGGTCTGTCGTGCACCGCATTGAATCTCGCGGCGGCTCTTCGCGAAGGTCACCGTGAAGCTGGCCGTTTCGACCGACGATTCCGCCGGGGGCTGTTCCACCGGCGCCTCGGCTTGCGCCGTAAGCGTTTCGAATGAAAAACTCTCTTCGTGATAGCGTTCGCGCGCGAAACCCGCTTCGTCGAGCAGATCGCGCACGGCTTTCATGTAGGGCGCGGGCCCACAGGTGAAGATTTCGCGCTCCATGAAGTCCGGTGCAATCAACTTCAGGAGCGGCAGCGAGAGAAAACCCGTCACGCCTGACCAATCGGTGCGTGCGCCCACCCGCTCACAAACGAACGACGTGCGGAAATTCGCGCGGCTCGAAGCGATCAGTTCCAGTTCGCGCGCGAAGATGATGTCGTCGGGCGTGCGGGCGCTATGCACGAAAATGATATCGCGGTCCTCCGCGAGATCGTGGTGCGCGCGGCTCATCGACATCAGCGGCGTGACGCCGGACCCTGCGGAAAGGAATAGATACTTCGGCGCGGGGTGGCGCGCACAGGTGAATTCGCCGGCCGGTCCGAGCACGCGCAGCGACACGCCAGGCCGCAGGTTGTCGTGCAGCCAGTTCGACACCTTGCCGCCCGGGACGCGCTTGACCGTAATGGAAATGGTATGAGGCCGTGCGGGCGAAGACGAAATCGTATAGCACCGGTTGATGGCCTCGCCGTCGATCTCGAGTTCGAGCGTGAGGAACTGCCCCGGCTCGAACGAGAACGTGCGGCCCTGCGGCGAGCGCAGGAAAAAGCTCTTCACATCGTGCGTTTCCTGCCATACGTGGCAGCACACGAGGGTCTCCTCGACCTCGCTCGTCCATCGCTCGGGCAGCGCGCCCCAGAACGCCGGGCGCGTCACCCGGCTGTCGCTGGCGTCGAGTGGATTGAATTGGGCCGCGTCTCGCATCATGTCAAACTCCGCTCTCTTTGCTTTACGCGTGTGCGTTATGCGCCAATCTGCCTGGCGAGGCGGCCGATATACCAGGCCGAGAACTTTTCAACGAGTCCTTCTGTGTACGGCGAATATGGACCCGGTTCATACGCACTGCTCGTCGCGCCGCGCTGCGAGTACTCCACGAGCGTGCGGTCCTGGTTGTTGGTCGCGTTCCACACGGCGGTGAGGTTCTCCACGTCGTAATCGATGCCTTCGCGCGCGTCCTTGTGAACGAGCCAGCGCGTGCGCACGAGCGTTTCGCCGGCGGAAAGCGGAATCACGGAAAACGACACGATGTGATCGCTCATGAAGTGATGCCACGAGTTCGGCTGCGTCCAGAACGAGAGGCCGCCGAGATCGGCCGTGCGGAATTCGCCGAGCAGCTTCTTCGAAGCGACCTTCGCGTCCAGCGTTTGGGACTCGCCGCAGCGGTCGAGCGGCAGGCGCTGCGTGCGAAAACCCGTGACATCCAGCAGCTTTTCGATTTCGACCGACGGCAGGTCCATCGCTTCCCACTGCTTCGCGCGCTCGTTGCAGGTGCGCTCGAACGCGTCCATGCCTTCCGCGTTGGCGTCCGTGCGCGCGTAGCCGAAGCCGTATTCGTAGAGCGAAATCGTCAGCTCGGGATGATTCGCCACGCAGTGATAGCACTCGCGATTGTTTTCCATCACGAGCTTCCAGTTGCCCTTCTCGATGATGTCCACCTGCGCGGCGACCTTGCAGCTAGCCAGGTCGTGCGGCCGCAGATACGGCTCCATCTCGGCGCGCATCGCCGCGAAGTCGGCGGGCGGCTCTTCGGCGAGACACACGAAGATCAGGCCCGCGAGATTTTCCACATGCACGTTCTTGAGGCTGTGCTTGCAGCGGTCGAACTGCTCGCCCATGTGCTCCGCGAACATCAGCGCGCCCGTGAGGTTGTAGGTCCAGCTGTGATACGGGCACACGATATTGCCCACCGACCCCTTCTCTTCGTTACACAGCCGCGCGCCGCGGTGGCGGCAGACGTTGTGGAACGCGCGTACCTCCATGTCGTCGTCGCGCACGATCAGGATCGAGTCGCCCGCCAGATCGACGGTCACGTAGTCGCCCGGTTCGGGAATTTCCGCTTCCGTGGCGACCTCGATCCAGTGTTGCCGGAAAATCGTCTCCATATCGAGCGCAAAAATCTCCTCGCTCAGGTAGAAAGGCGCCTCCAGGCTGTAACCCGCTTGGCGGCGCTCGATCAGCGCGCGAATCTCTGCCGTTACTTTCATGTGTGCTCCGGATTTTTCATCCCAGTTCGTTGCCGACAGGCCAGCAAAATCAGTAATCGATGAGTTGATGCTCCCGCAAATACGCGAGGATCACTTGTGCTTTTTCGACCGAACTCCCTTCAATTACGACGTTGCCGCCCCGGCTTTCGGTCGTGGTCGCCGAAAGCATGCGCGCGTGGCCCGAGCGTTTTTCCGCCGCGGCCAGTCGCACGGGTTTACGCTCGATCGGGCCAACCGTCCATGCGGAAGCGTCAGTCGATTCAGCTGCGCTGACGCGCATTGCGCTCGCGGGCCGTACCGCGCCCGCGCGCAGCCGCGCATAGGCGTACCGGGGCTGGGCATTCGCGAGCGGATGCACGGCGATCAGCGCGGGCAGCGCCGTCTGCACGCGGCGCCGCAGACCTTTGGGCAGAAACTGGCGCACCACGGCGGCGCGCGTCGTGACGTCGACGTCGATATCGACCGCGCCGCCCACGATCGGCAGGCCCAGCGCAGCCGCCACACCGTACGGCAGCATACCGCTGTCGTGCGCGCCCTCGGCGCGCGTGCCGGTCAGCACGAGGTCGTAGCCGCGCACGCGCTCGGCGAGCACCCGTGCCGCGTCGCCGGAAGGCGTGCAGGCCAGCACCTCCACTTCGTGCGCGCCCAGCGCGAGGTATTCGGCGAGCGCGGCATCGGCGGCGTCGCCTGCGTGCAGCACGTCGAGACGCGCGCGATGCCGCTCGGCCAGCGTGCGCGCGAGGTCGAGCGCGAGCGCGTCGTTGCGGCTGTAACGCGGCGCGCCGCTCACGGGGTGCCGCCCCACCGAAACGAGCACCGCAATGCGCTCGATTCCACGTTGAGGATCATGGCGTGCGTTCATGCGGCGACTCCTGCAGAATGCGTTTCGTCACGGTTGGCGCTCGCCTCGCCACGCTTTGCGCGTGCGGCTTGCACCTGCTCGATCAGCGCGGCGATCGTGCCCTGCGCGTCGCCGACCACGGTCAAGTTGGCGCGCTTCGCTATCGGCGCGCTGCCGTCGAGATTCACGGCAATCACATGGCGGCAGTCCTTGATGCCCTGCAAGTGCTGCACGGCGCCCGAAATGCCGAACGCGATATACACGCTCGCCTCGACCGTCTTGCCCGTTGCGCCGACCTGTTTGTCGCGCGTGAAGTGACCGTTGTCCACCGCCACGCGGCTCGCGCCGATCGCCGCGCCGAACGCGCCCGCGAGCCGCCCGAACGCGGCGATGTCAGTCACGCCGTTGCCCGCCGAGACGATGAAATCGGCTTCTTCGAGTGCGACCTGGGCGGCGTCGATGGATTCGAGCCCGAGGTCCTTGTATGGCGACGCGAGGTCGGTAGCCGGCCGGATGAAATCGCCCGCGAGGCGTTCGCCGGCGCCGACGAAAGGCAGTTTCGCCTCGACGGCGTTCGGCGCGAGCAGGATCACTTCCGGCAGCGAGCGTGCGGCCCACGCGCGCTTCGCCTGCTCATACACGCCCACATGCTTCGCATCGATCTCGACCACGTGAGTTGCCACGCTCGCACCCGCGGCGGCCGCATAGCGGCGGCCGAGGTCGCCGTCGCCGCTGGCGTTGTCCGGCAGGAACACGTGCTTCGGCGCGAGCGCCGCCGCGCAGGCCTGCAGCGCACGCAACGCACTCTCCGGCGCGAAGGTGCGGCGCTCGAAACCAGGCAGTTCGATCAGCTTGTCCACGCCGAGCGCCCCGGCATCGTCCTTCAGCTCGCCGAACACGAGCAGCGCGACTTCGGTATGCGCATCGGCCAGCAGCGCGGCGGCGGCAATGGCCTGGCACGCGTGATCGTCGAGCGCGCCGCGTTCGGCGTGCGCAACGACGAGCAGAACATGATCGGGATGACTCACCACGCGGCGTGGCTTCGCTGCGCTTGCGTGCGCGTGCTGCGCGAGCCACTGCGCATCGCTCGTGTCCGCGCTGCCGGCTTCGCCCAGCGTGATGCGCCTGAGGCCCGCGGCCGTAATGACGAAGGGGCGGCGCGGATCGATTCGTTTGAGGGTATTCATCGATTCACTCCAGCGAGGCGGCGACGAGTTCGGCCACGTCGAGCACGTCGGGGCGCGGACCCACGACGCCTTCGAGCATCGCCGTGCACTGCGGGCAGCCCACGGCGACGACTTCGGCATTGACGGCGCGCGCGTCGGCGATGCGGATGTCGGGAATGCGCTGCTTGCCGGGGATATCGGTGAGCGGCGCGCCGCCGCCACCGCCGCAGCAGCGTGCACGCATGCCGTGGCGCTCCATTTCCACGATCTTGATGCCGATGGTCCTGAGCAGCTTGCGCGGTGCTTCGGTCTCGCCGTTGTAGCGGCCCAGATAGCAGGGATCGTGGTACGTCGTGCGCTTTTCCGCGAGCGCCTGCACGGCCTTGGGCGCGATGCGTCCGGTCGCGGCGAGTTCCGCGAGGTAGGTCGTGTGATGCAGCACCTCGTAACGCCCGCCAAGCGCGCGATACTCGTTGCGCAGGCTATGCATGACGTGCGGATCGGCAGTGACGATGCGCGCGAAGTTGAGCGACGCGAGCGTCGTCATCATTTGCTTCGCCATCTGCTGGAATGTGGCTTCGTCGCCGAGGCGACGTGCTACGTCGCCTGTGTCGGTTTCGCGCGCGCCCAGCACCGCGTAGTTCACGCCCGCCTTGTTGAGCACCGTCACGAGTGCGCGCAGCGTGCGCTGATAGCGCATGTCGAATGCACCCTCGCCCGCCACCACGAGGACGTCCACGCGCTTGCCCGGTTGCGCCACGGGCGCGTTGAGATCGACCGACCAGTCGTAGCGCGCGGCCTTGTCGTAGCCGCCTGCCGTGCCCGTTTCGCGCAGATTGGCAAGCACCTCAGGTCCTTTGCCCGGTACCTCGCCGTGCACCAGCGTCTGGTTGCGGCGCATATCGACGATGGCGTCCACGTGCTCGATCAGCATCGGGCACTCCTGTACGCAGGCGCGGCAGGTCGTGCAGGACCACAGCGTTTGCGCTTCGATCAGGCCTGAAACGATCGGGGCATTCGGCGCGCCGGCATGCTGGCCGACCTTGATGCCGGGCGTGGGGCTGCCTGCATAGGCCGCATCGGTGCCGCCCGCCATGCCGACCACGAGATCCTGAATCAGCTTCTTGGGGTTGAGCGGCTGGCCCGAGGCGAACGCGGGGCACGCGGCCTCGCATTTGCCGCACTGCACGCACGCGTCGAAGCTCAGCAACTGGTTCCAGCGAAACTCGACGGGCTTCGCCACGCCGTATTCCTGCTTCTCTTCGATGTCGGGGGGCTTCAGCGCCGTGGGCGGCGTGGCCGTGCCGTTGCCGGTCCAGCCCTCGCGCGTGGCCGAAAAACGCTCCTGGCGTGGATGGAACGCGAGGTGCAACAGCCCCGCCACGGCATGCTTCATCGGGCCGCCGCGCGCCGCGCCGAACGTCATCGCGAACGCGCCCACGGCGATCAGCACCGCGCAGAGCACCGCGAAGCCGCCCGACATGGCGCCCGCCGGTACGACCGTGAAGAGCGCCACGCCCAGCGCGAACGAACCGAGCAGCCACGGCAGCGTATTCCAGGGCCCGCGCGAGAGGCGTGCCGGCACCGCCTTCGCGTGACGGCGGCGCCACACGAACACCACGCCGATCAGCATGGCGAGGGCCGCGAGAAAAACCAGTTTGTCGAGCCATGGCGAATAGATCGCGAATCCGTAGTTGACGAACACGAGCGCGAGCGCCGCGATGGCGCCGCCCGCGGTGGCGACGTGCGTCCTGGCGATGTACGGGTCGCGCGCCACCACGTGGTGCAGATCGACGAAATAACGTTTCGGGATACTGAACAGCTTGCCGACGCCGACGGAGCCAGGCGCGGCGGCACGCCCCATCCGCCAGAAAGCGGCCCGCTTCGCGACCGCGAATGCGAGCCCCGCCATCGACACCCATAGCAGCGCGGTAATGAGCCAGGTCGGATTCATGGTTCAGAAGTCCTTGGCGAGCCGCAGCGCGTCGTAGATCGCGCCGTGAATGTTGTGCAGGGAGATGCAGTCGCCCACGCGGAAGAGCAGGAAGCGGCCATTGCCGAGTTCTTCGGAAAGGCAAGGCTGCGCCTCGGCCGCGAAGAGCTTGTGCACGTCCACCTGCCCGCGATTGACTGACTCAGGTTTGAGCTTCCAGTACAGGGCGTCGTTGGGCGTGCTGCCGTTTTCGATCACCACCTGATCGACGGCGCGCTCTTCCTGTTCCTCCGTGTACTCGTTGCGCAGCACGGCGATCTTCTTGCCGTCTTCTTCGTACACACGGTCGAGCCAGTAATTCGGCGTGTGAATCACGCCTTGCGCATAGAGGCGGCGATAGAAGATCGGGAACGTGGTGCCGCCCACGTCGTCGGCGACCTTCACGTCCGGCGTCACGATCTCGACCTTCGAGCCGCGGCTCGAAATGAAATCGGCGACGCCTGCGCCCGCATGCGTGCTCACGCCGTCGTAGACGAGCACGTTCTGCTTCGGCTCGACCTTGCCGCTGAGGATGTCCCATGCGCTCACGGCGAGCCCCTCTTCCACGCCCCAGGCCGGAACCTGCTGCGTGAAGCTCGAGCCGCCCGTGGCGAGCACGATGATGTCGGGCTTTTCCGCGAGGATGGTTTTCTCGTCGGCCGTCACGCCAAGGCGGCGATCCATGCCCAGGCGTTTCGTCTCCATGTCGAACCAGCGCACGATGCCAGCCATCTGCTCGCGCTGGGGCGCTTTTGCAGCGAGCAGAATCTGGCCGCCCACGGCCTCGTTCTTCTCGAACAGCACGACGTCATGGCCGCGCAGCCGCGCCACGCGTGCGGCCTCCAGGCCCGCCGGGCCCGCGCCGACCACCACGACCTTGCGCTTGGGGCCGCGCGATTTTTCGATCACGTGCGGCATGGTCGCTTCGCGCGACGTTGCCGCGTTCTGCACGCACAGCACGTCGAGCCCGTTGTACTGGCGGTCGATGCAATAGTTCGCGCCCACGCACTGCTTGATCTCGTCTTCGCGGCCGTCGCGAATCTTGATGACCATGTGCGGGTCGGCGATCTGCGCGCGCGTCATGCCTACGAGATCGACCATGCCGCTCGCGAGCAGACGCTCGGCCTGGCCCGCGTCGCGAATGCTCTGCGCATGCATGACCGGCAGCTTGACCACCGACTTGATGCCCGCCGCGAGATGCACGAACGGCTCCGGCGGCAGCGCCATAGGCGGCATGCAGTTCGCGAGCGTGTTGTGCGTATCCGCGCCTGAGCCGATCACGCCGAGATAATCGATGAGACCCGTTTCCGACATCGCCTGCGCGATTTCCTTGAGCTGCTCGTGATCGAGGCCGTCTTCGTGGAATTCGTCGCCGCACATGCGCAGGCCGACGCAAAAGTCCTTGCCCACCGCTTCACGCACGGCCTTGAGTACTTCCACGCCGAAACGCAGACGGTTTTCGAGCGAGCCGCCCCATTCGTCGGTGCGGAAGTTCGTGCGCGGGCTCCAGAACTGGTCGATCAGATGCTGGTGCGCGGCGGAGATTTCGATGCCGTCCATGCCGGCGTCCTTCACGCGCTTGGCAGCCGCCGCGAAGTCGCCGATGATGCGGCGGATCTCCTCCACCTCGATGATCTTCGCGTTGCCGCGGTGCACGGGCTCGCGTACACCCGAAGGCGACATCAAATGCGGCCAATGTTCGCCGTGAAAGGCGGAGCGGCGGCCCATGTGGGTGGCCTGGATCATGATCTTCGCGCCATGGCGGTGCATGGCCTCGGCCAGACGCGCGAGCGGATCGATGATCTTGTCGGTGGCGAGATTCACCGACTTCCACCAGCCCTGCGGGCTGTCGATCGACACCGGGCTCGAGCCGCCGCATACGGCCAGGCCCACGCCCCCCTTGGCTTTTTCTTCGTAATAGCGGATATAGCGGTCGCCCGGCAGGCCGCCCGGCTCCGCATAGACCTCGGCGTGGGCCGTGCTGACGATGCGGTTGCGCAGCGTGAGCTGATTGAGCGTCAAGGGTTTGAACAGATTCGGGTAGCGCATCGCAGACGACCTCTGGCGTTCGAGTCTTTCGGTGTGACCTGTATTGCGGGGGGCGCGCGGCCGTTCAGGCGGCGATCGGCGAGACTTCGAATACGCAGTGCGCGTGGCCTTCGGCGGCGCATTGCACTTCTTTCGATTGCGAACGCGGCGCGTTCTTTCCGCCTTCCGTCGTGTCGTTCACCCAGTCCATCGCGCCCGCGAACCAGCCCGCGAACATGTAGCAAAGCTTGCCTTCCTTGCCCGGTTGCGCGAGCACGAACGACGAATGACGCAATTCGATCTTCGCGCGCGCGGTGGCCGGGTCGGCTTCGCGTATCGTGAAGAGGCCCCAGCCGCGCTGCGAAAGACGCTTCAGGTAATGCTCGAACACGGCCATGCCGGCAATGCTGTGCTTCTCGGCTTCCTTCGCGCACCAGTGGTACGCGGACTTGTAGCCGGCCTTGTAGAGAATCTCGGCGTACGCATCGCGGCCAAGCGCCTCTTCCACGGCTGTGTGGTTGTTAGTGAAGAAGTGACGCGGCACGTACAGCATCGGCAGCGCGTCCGTGGTCCAGACACCGGTGGCAGGATCGACATCGATCGGCAGTTGCGGTTGCATTTCGTGGGGCTCCAATGACTCAACGAGCGTTTTTAGTTAGGGTTTCTTATTGGTAATGATGGCCTTTCCATGCTGCACGGTCAGGCCCGGCGATCAACCGCCCCAGACTTCGCCGAACACGCGCATCCAGTTCTCGCCCATGACCTTCTTGATGCGCGTCTCGCTCCAGCCGGCTTTTTGCATGGCCGCCGTGAGATTCGGAAATTCGCCGATCGTGCGGATGCCTTCCGGGTTCACAACCTTGCCGAAATTCGTGAGGCGACGATAACGGCCCTTGTCGTGCGTGATCCAGTCGAAGAATTCGGTGCTGTAGCCTTGCGTGAAATCCGTGCCGATGCCTACGCGGTCTTCGCCGATCAGATCGACCACGTATTCGATCGCCTCCAGATAATCCTCGACGGTCGAATCCGGGCCTTTCTTGAGGAACGGTGCGAACATCGTCACGCCCACGAAGCCGTTCGCGTCGGCAATCTCCTTCAACTGCTCGTCGGTCTTGTTGCGCGGGTGTTCCTTGAGACCCGACGGACAGCAGTGCGAGTACGTCACCGGCTTCTTCGAGCACGCGATCGCATCCGACGACGTCTTGCCGCCCACGTGCGAAAGATCGACGAGAATCCCCACGCGGTTCATTTCCTGGATCACTTCGCGCCCGTAGCCGGAGAGGCCGCCGTCCGGCTCATAGCAGCCCGTGCCGACGAGATTCTGCGTGTTGTAGCAAAGTTGCACGACGTTCACGCCGAGTTCCTTGAACACCTCGATATAGCCGAGGTTGTCCTCGAACGCATACGAGTTCTGGAAGCCGAAGATGATGCCGGTCTTGTTCTCTTTCTTCGCGCGCAGAATGTCGTCGGTCGTGCGCACGAGCGTGAGGATCTCGCTGTACTCGCGAATCTGCTGCTTCATCTGCGCAATGTTGTCCACGGTCTTCTGGAAGTCCTCCCAGACGGAAACCGTGCAGTTGACGGCGGTGACGCCGCCCTTGCGCATGTCTTCGAACACCGAGCGTTCGAACTTCGAAATGTTCAGGCCGTCGATGATGATGCTGTTGTCGTGCAGAGTGCTCATTAGCCGCTCCGAAACTCGCGAATGGAATTGAAAGGCGGTGGTGTGAAGAATCAGGCTTGCGTATAGATCGGGAAGCGTTCGCACAGCGCGAAGATCTCGCGGCGCACGCGCTGCTCCGTGGCGGCGTCGCCTTCGGGATGCGTGCGCAGTGCGTCGAACACTTCGAGAATCAGTCGCCCGATCTCGCGGAATTCGTCCACGCCGAAACCGCGTGTCGTACCCGCGGGCGTACCGAGGCGAATGCCCGAAGTCACCGTGGGCTTTTCGGCGTCGAACGGAATGCCGTTCTTGTTGCAGGTGATGCCGGCGCGCTCCAGCGCCTGCTCGACCTGATTGCCCTTGAGGCCCTTGGGCCGCAGATCGACTAGCAGCAGATGGTTGTCGGTGCCGCCCGTGACGAGGTCGACACCGCCAGCCTTCAGCACCTCGCCCAGTGCCTTCGCATTGGCGAGCACGCTGTCGATATAGGTCTTGAAGCTGGCTTCGAGCGCTTCGCCGAACGCCACCGCCTTGCCCGCGATCACGTGCATGAGCGGCCCGCCCTGCAGGCCGGGAAACACGGCCGAGTTGATCTTCTTCGCGATCTCCTCGTCGTTGGTCAGCACGAAGCCGCCGCGCGGGCCGCGCAGTGTCTTGTGCGTGGTGGAGGTGACGAC
This sequence comes from Paraburkholderia nodosa, assembly GCF_001718195.1. GTDB lineage: Bacteria > Pseudomonadota > Gammaproteobacteria > Burkholderiales > Burkholderiaceae > Paraburkholderia > Paraburkholderia nodosa_A. The sequence continues at coordinate 2,229 of NZ_MCNV01000024.1, read as the reverse complement.
GTGCGCGTGCTCGACGGGGTTCTGATGGCGTCCTGCCGCGATGATGCCCGCGATATGCGCCATATCCACCATCAGCTTCGCGCCGACCGAGTCGGCAATGGCGCGAAAGCGCGCGAAGTCGAGTGCGCGCGGGTATGCGGAAAAGCCCGCGATGATGAGGCTGGGTTTGTGCTGCTGCGCGAGTTCTTCGACCTGGTCGTAGTCAATCAGCATGGTTTCGCGGTTCACGCCGTACTGCACGGCGTTGAACCACTTGCCGGAAAGCGCCGGCCTGGCGCCGTGCGTCAGGTGGCCGCCCGCGTCGAGCGACATGCCGAGCACCGTATCGCCCGGTTTGGCGAGCGCGAGCATGACCGAGCCGTTGGCCTGCGCGCCCGAATGCGGCTGCACGTTGGCGAAGCCGGCGTTGAACAGTTGCTTGATGCGGCTGATGGCAAGCGCTTCCACCTCGTCGGCGAATTCGCAGCCGCCGTAATAACGCTTGCCCGGATAACCTTCCGCGTACTTGTTGGTCAGCACCGAGCCTTGGGCCTCGAGCACGGCGCGCGACACGATGTTTTCCGACGCGATCATTTCGACCTGCGACTGCTGCCGCTCGAGTTCTTTCAGGATGCTGCTGCGGATTGCCGAATCGCGCTGCGCCAGCGTTTGCGAGAAGAAAGGTTGAGTGTTCGACATAGGGCTTCCGTGACGATGAATGAAGGACTTCCTGCAAGGCTGGAGGCCCCGTCGCGACTGGCTTGAGAGCGGCTTTGAACCCGCTTGACCGGCTGGGGACCGACGGTTCTATTCTTGTCGTTCGAATTGGCGCTCAACGTCGAAATTCAGACGCGTTCTTTTCCTTTTCCGCCATTCGCGTCCATTTTTCACAAGTGGCTACGTTAGAGCGCCCGCTAACGGTGCGCCGTGCCCCATGTTTCCCAATCCAGATTATTTATCGTGCATCGCAGTGCACCAATCCCGCACTCTCGTCCTATTTCCCGCGTCCGGCTTTATTGACCAGATGACTCAGGGTTTTGCCGCATGGCACACTGGACCCGCCAAATTCGAAAATTGCGGTAGCGTAGCCGGCCCCCCGGGCCTCACCGGGCCTCCATTGGGCATCAGGCTACCGATCACAAGGAATCGTCCCCCATGCTGCCGGATCGCACAGCGTCGTTAGCGCACTTCGCGTTCATGCCGCTGCCCGACTTCACGATGATCGCGTTCACGAACGCCATCGAAGTTCTTCGTATGGCTAACTACCTGAGCGGACAGCCGCTTTACAGGTGGTCGATCATCAGCCCGGAGGGCGGCCCGGTCGCGTCGAGCAACGGGCTTTCCATCGACACCGGCCCGGCAGAATGCGTGGGGCAACCCGATATCGTGTTCGTCTGCGGCGGCATCGACGTGCAGCGGGCCACCACGCCCGGCCATCTCGCTGCGCTGCGCCGCTTTGCGCGCATGGGTGTTGCGCTGGGCAGCCTTTGCACGGGTACCTATGCGCTGGCGAAGTCTGGGTTGCTGGCTGGGTATGCTTGCGCGATCCATTGGGAGAACATGTCGGCGCTGAAGGAGGAGTTTCCTTCGACGCGTTTTCTCAAGGAGCTCTTCGTCATCGACCGTGACCGGGTGACTTGCACCGGCGGCGTCGCGCCGCTCGACATGATGCTGCATCTCATCACGGCACGTGTGGGCACTGCGCGCGTGACGCAGATCGCCGAGCAGTTCGTTGTCGAGCATGTGCGCGATACGTCTGCCCAGCAGCGCATGCCGCTCGTCGCGCGGCTCGGGTCCGCGAACAAGTCGCTCTTCGAGGTCATCTCTCTTATGGAGAACAATATCGAAGAGCCGCTTTCACGGGAGGAGCTCGCACGGCTTGCGAATATGTCACAGCGGCAATTGCAACGGCTCTTTCACGAGCATCTTGGCATGACGCCTACGCATTACTATTTAACGCTGCGCTTGCGGCGCGCGCGTGAGCTGCTGCTGCAGACCGATATGTCGATCATGCAGATTACGATGGCCTGCGGGTTTCAGTCGGCTTGTCACTTTAGCAAGAGCTATCGGGATGCTTTTGGGAGTGCGCCTACTGGGGAGAGGCGGAAGCGGATTGCACCGCTTTCTGGTGCTGATTCGCCTGTGGCGGCGGCTGTTGTTGTGCCTTCGCCTGTTGTTCATATTTGAAACTTGCTTTCGCGCTGGTCTGCATGCGTTGCCCCTGTGCGGGGCGGCACCTACTTTCTTTGC